>NZ_JARZHG010000009.1 GCF_029946505.1 Polyangium sp. y55x31 | reverse complement strand
ATGATGCTGTCGCCCGAGAGACCACCGGTAAGCCGTGTGCGGGAAATCCGCACGCACGGTTTGAACGGGAGTCTTGCTCAACCCAGGCGCGGATGTCCGCGGAGGAAGAGATAGGATTTACCAATGGACCCGACCCGAGACACCAGCGAGACGCGTGACCTGCGCGAGCGGGCGCGAGCGTTTTTTCGTGACAACCGCCCGTCCGACCCGGGATTCAAGCTCCCGCAGACGTTTCTGGAGGTCGAATCGGAAGAGCAATTCCTCTGGCTCAAGGCCTGGCAAAAGCAGGTGTACGGCGCGGGCCTGCTCGGCGTCGAGTGGCCCGTGGCGTATGGTGGAAAGGGTTTGCCGCCCGGGTCGCAGCGCGTCGTGGCCGAGGAGATGGCGCGCGCCGGCGTCCCGTTCATCGTGAACCGCATCGGCCTCGATTGGGCCGGCCCGACGATCCTCGCGGTGGGCACGGAGGAGCAGAAGCAAAGGTACCTGCGGAACATCCTCTCCTGCGACGAGGTCTGGTGCCAGGGCTTCAGCGAGCCCGGCGCCGGCAGCGACCTCGCGAGCCTGCGCACGAGCGCCGTTCGGAAGGGCGACCATTACCTCGTCAATGGCCACAAGGTCTGGACGACGCAGGCGCTCTGGGCCGACTTCATGATCCTGCTCGCGCGCACGGACCCGAACGCGCCCAAGCACGCGGGGATCAGTTATTTCCTGTTCCCCATGAAATCGAAGGGCGTGTCGGTGCGGCCGCTCGTGAAGATGACGGGCGAGGGCGGGTTCAATCAGGTGCTCTTCGAGGACGTCGAGGTCCCGGCCTCGTGTCTGCTCGCCGGCGAAGGGGACGGCTGGCGCCTCGCGGTCATGACGCTCGCGTTCGAGCGCGGCGCGTCCGAGGGCAGCGCGACGGGCGGGGCGCTCGCGGCGGGCGGCGAGGTCGCGCGGCTCGTCGCGCTCGCAAAAGAGGTGTCTCGTGATGGTCGTCCCGCGAGCGAGGATCCCGTGATGCGGGATCGTATTGCGGAGCTCGCGATCGAAGAGGAAGCGCTGCTCGCGTCGGCGCTTCGGGCGCGTGTCCCCGGGCTCGTGGAAGAGCACCCGCTCGCGCTTCCGTTTTTGAGCAAACTGGTGGCGACCGAATTCGGGCAACGGCTCGCGGCGCTCGGTCAGGAGCTCGAAGGGCCGCTCGCGCAATATGCGTTCGGCGCCGAGCGCGCGGCGGACGGGGGCCATTTCCAGCGCGCCTACATGAACAGCTTCGGCTTCACGATCGGCGGCGGGACGAGCGAGATTCAGCGAAACCTGGTGGGCGAGCGGATCCTCGGCCTGCCGAAGAGCACCTGAGGAGAGCGACCATGCAAAAGAGCGCTCGGATCCCCGACGATTTCGGTTATGGCGAGGAGCAGGCGCTCCTCCGGCGCGAGGCGCGGAAGCTATTGGAATCCTCCTGCAAGACGGAGGACGTGCGGCGATGGATGGAGACGCCCGCGGGGTATGACGTGGGCCTTTGGGCGCGGGCGGCCGAGGCGGGCTGGCTCGGCCTCGTGGTGCCCGCGGCGCACGGCGGGAGCGAGATGTCGATGACGAGCCTCGTGGTCCTGATGGAAGAAATGGGCCGCGTGCTTTTGCCCTTGCCGTTCGTCGGGACGCTCTTCGCGACGCTCGTCCTCCGGGAGGCGGCGAGCGAGGCCGAGAAGGCGCGCTGGCTGCCGCTCATCGCGGAGGGCAAGGTCCGCGCGGCCGTGGGCCTCGAGGAGCGGCGCGGGGGGTGGAACTTCGCGCATGTCGAGGCCACGGCGCGCCGCGAGGGAGAGCGCATTCTTCTTTCCGGCGAGAAGGAGCTCGTCGTGGACGCGCCGAGCGCAGACCTCCTGCTCGTGACGGCGACCGAGCCCGAGGGGCCGAGCCTGTTCGCGCTGCCGGCCGCGTCGCCGGGCGTGACGGTGTCGCCGGACAAACTCGTCGATGCCACGCGACGGAGCGGGGCCGTGCGGTTCGAGGACGTGGCGGTGAGCGACGCGGATCGGATCGGTGAAAAAGGCGCGGCCGCGTCGATCCTCGGCCGGGTGATGCCGCGGATCTGGACGGCGCTCGCGGCGGAGATGGTGGGCGGCGCGGATCGGCTGCTCGGCATGACGACCGAATACGCGAAGATCCGGCAGCAATTTGGCCGGCCGATCGGCGCCTTCCAGGCCGTGAAGTTCCCGCTCGTGGATCTGCTCGCCAAGATCGAGCTTTCGCGTTCGCTCGTGTATCGCGCGGCCGCGGCGATCGATCACGCGCCCGCGCAGGCCGAGAAGCTCGCGCGCATGGCGAAGGCGCACGCGTCGGACACGTACGCCTTCGCGGCGGCGAAGTCCGTGCAGCTCCACGGCGGCATCGGTTTTACCTGGGAGTGCGACGTGCAGCTTTATTTCAAGCGCGCCCAGTGGAGCCGGGCGGCGTTCGGGGACGCGGCGCATCATCGCAAGCACATCGCGGAGATGGTGATCGACGGCTAGGAGGCGCGTTTGTCCGAGGACGGCTTTCGACTGCCGGAGACGCGCGTGGTCTTCTCCGGCTCCGAGCGGCGGCGCCGGCGCGCCCGCAAGCTCATGATCGGCAGCCTCGCCGTCTCGCTGCTCTGCGGCGTGCTGGGGTTTGTCTTTTCGGGCGTGTTCCTGTGGCCCCTGATCGCGCTCCTCGTCGTCGCGGGCGTCGCGGCGATCGTCGCGGGGAGCGCGTCGCTCCGGCGCGGCGCTTCCTCGCCCGGATCCTTCGCGATCGAAGGGGAGACGATCGTGGTGCGCGCCGAGGGCGAGCGCGAGCGATCCTTCTCGCTCGGCGCGGTCGCCGAAGGCTGGCTGGAGGCGCCGGGCCGCGCGGTCTTGCGTCTCCGCGACGGCCAGGATGTCGCGATCGACGTACCCGACGATGCGACGGGCCATCAATTGCTGGAGGCCGCGGGCGTGGGCGCGTCCGCGCGCGTGATGCGCGTCGCGCTCGCCAGCGCCGCGTCGCGCGTGCCGTGGGGGGAGGTCCTGGGCGTGAGCGGCCTGCTCTTCACCACGCCGCTCACCGTGCTCCTGGTCGCGGTCCTCCTGGCGAGCTCATTCGAAAAGGGCCCGGCGAGCCCGAGCGTCCTCTTTTCGTTTGTGCTCATCCCATCCCTGGGACTCTTCGGGCTCGTCGCGGCCCTCTTTCGATTCATGCGCAGCCGGGAGGTCGTGGTCGGCACCGACGGCGTGGTGTTTCACGGCTACTTCGGCCCGCGCTTCATCCCGTACACGGAAATCGAGAGCGTACGCCGCCATTCGCACGGGGTCTTGCTCGGTCTGCGTCATGGGAAGAAGGTCCTCTTGCCCGTGCGCGCGGCGGTCCTGCGCGGCATGCCGCTCACGCCGCCCCCTCGCGTGGCGCGCGCGGCGGCGGCCGTGCTCGACGAGAACCTCGTCCGCCGCGAGATGCTCTTCCGGCGCATCGAGGAGGCCCGCGCGGCGCGAGGGCAAAGCAGCGGCGTGCGGATCGACCTGGAAAAGCTCGACCAGCAGGACAAACCGTTTTTGGTGTGGCTCGACGAGATGCGCCGCCTGCTCGCGGAGCGTGGTGGGTATCGCGAGAGCCGCATCGTGCCCGAGGATCTCGCGATGGTCGTGGAGGACCCCGGCGCCTCGCCCGAGCGCCGCATCGGCGCGGCGATCGCCCTCTCGCAATCGAACGACGAGGGCACGAAGCGGCGCATCCGGATCGCCGTGGAGGCGTGCGCGGACCTGGAGCTGCGTGCGGCGCTGGAAGAGGCGGCGCACGGAGAGATCGTCCAGGCGCGCGTGGAAAAACTCCGGCAACGCTTCCGCGATTGAAACGCTCGAAGCCGTCCGCCTTCCTTTCCGGCACGACCGCTGCTAGGTACGTCCCATGACCGTCTCCCCGCCCCTCGTCGTTCGTCCGGCCAAGCCCGAGGACGTCGCCGCCCTCGGCCGCATGGGCTCGGCGCTCGTCCGCTTTCACCATTCGCTCGATCCGCTCCGGTTTTTTCTGGTGAGCGACGAGCGAGGATACGGGGCGTTTCTCGTGAGCGAGATCCGCCGGGAGGGCTCGATCGTGCTCGTGGCCGAGAACGGGGCAGGGCAGGTCGTCGGGTATGCCTGGGGTCGCCTCGAAGGCCGCGACTGGACGCTCTTGCTCGACGCTTGCGGCGCCCTGCACGACATTTACGTGGAGCCGGAGGCGCGAGGGCTCGGCGCGGGGCGCGCGTTATGCGAGGAGATGATCCGGAGGTTGTCGGATCTCGGCGCCCCGCGCGTCGTGCTCTCGACGGCTTCGAAGAATGAAGCGGCGCAGAAGCTTTTTGCGTCGCTCGGGTTTCGCGCGACGATGATCGAGATGACGCGCGAGCGGTCGTCTTAGGAGCGAGGGGAATCGCCGCGCCCCGAGGCGGGGGAGGAGAGGGCCTCGGGGCGCGGCGTTCGTTTTTCAGAACCCGCAGTAGCCGTAGGGCTGGCTCGGCTGGGGCAGGGCGACGGAGGAGACGATCGTCTCGGGGCTGGTCACGTCGCTCGCGGTCACGCCGCCGTACGAGATCGCGTAGACGTAATCGTCGATGAACACGCCGCGGCGAACGTCGACGCCGTAGTAGCCGCCGCAGTAGCCGTACGGATCGGACTGGAAGAAGTTCGTGTGGTCGATCGAGCCGCGCTTCACGATGCCGCCGTCGAGCGTCACGTCGAAGAGCTCGAGCGAGCTCTTCATGTTACCCGTGTTCGGGTTCCAGCCGCTGAAGGGGAACGCGAGCAGGTTCTTCGGGCCATACCAGTTGAACGCCTTGTGGTTGTACGACGCCTCCGAATAACCGGACTCCGCGCCCGAGAACGTGTACTTGTGCATCAGCGCCGGCGCCGTCGGATTCGTCACGTCGAAGACCTGCAGCGCGAGGCCGATGACCTGGCCTTCATTCGTGGCGTCCTGGCCGATCGTGAGCAGGTGGTTGTCGTCGATCGGGTGCATGTACTCGCTGAAACCCGGGATCTTGAGCTCGGCGAGGACAGCGGGGGCCTCGGGCGTCGAGAGGTCGATCACGAAGAGCGGGTCGACCTGGCGGAACGTCACGACATAACCACGGTCGCCGATGAACCGCGTCGAATAGATCTGCTCGCCGGGGGCGAGGTCCGTGACGGCGCCGACCTGCACGAGTTTGTCCTCGCTCTGGCCGAGGACGTACACGGAGTTCGAGGACGTCCAGTCCGTCTGCGAGGCGAGCTGCCGCGTCGTCGCAATGCGGAGCAGGCCGTCCTTCTCGTCGAGCGAGAACTGGTTCTTCACCTGGCCGGGCACCGTGCCGGTGGCGACGTAGGCCGGCTGCGCCGGGTTCGTCGCGAGGTCGAACTTGTGGACGAACGTCTCCGTGGTGTCGACGGCCTCGACGGGCAGGCTCCAGTTGTACGACGGGTCCTTCCAGGACTGCGCCGCCAGGTAGAGCGAATCCGCGTTCGCATACACGGTGCTCACGCTGCCGACGATGCTCGTCTCGACGACGGGCGCCTGGAGGTTGTCGAGGGCGAACGATTGCACCTGCACGAGGCCGTACGCCGTCGAGCCCTCGCTGGGCACGTAATACGAGCCGCAGCTCGGCGGGACGACCGAGACGGCGCCATTGCTCTTCTCGAAGCGGTAGGGCAGCCAGTCGTTCAGGGTCGAGCCGTAAATGGCGAGCGCGTTCTTGAAGCGGAGGTCCTCGAACGCCGCAACCCAGCCGTCGACCGTCTGCGGGTAATCGGATTCGTTCTCGAACGAGGGGTAGTAGCTGAGCGCCGGGCCGTGCTGGCCGCCGGAGAGCACCGTGCGCACGTGCTGGCCCACGCGGCGCGAGGAGGCGTAGTTGCCCTCGAAATAGACCTCCTTCTGCACGCCCGTCGTCTGCCCGGCCTCGAGGCCGAGGACCGTGATCTTCGTGAGCGGCGCGTAATACGGGTTGTAATACCCGTCGTAGGCCACGCCCCCGCCGTAGTAATCGTAATACGGCGAGCGCGGCTCGACGCCCGCGTCCGTGTAGAGCTGCGAGCCGTCGACCTGCGAGTAGATGACGAGCTGGTCCTCGGTCACGAACATCTCGATCGGGTTGCCCTCGACCGCCGTGGTCGTGTTGATCGCGAGATCCGAGGCGGGGAAGGACTTCAGGACCTCGAGGCTCTGGCCGTGGAGCAGGTAGAGGTAATTGCCGTCCGTCTTGAGGATGTCGGCCTCGTCGACGCCCGCGACCTGCGTGTTCGTCTCGGAGTGCTCGGGGGGCGTGCCATTGCCGTCGCCGCCGCTGCTCGGATCACCGCTGGCGCCGCCCGAGCCGCCCGTGCCTGCGCCGCCGCCCGATCCGCCCGTGCCGCCGGGGGGAGGTTCGGGGAAGCCGCTGCCCGAGGAGCCGACCTGGCCGCCGTCTTCCCAGCCGTAATCGGGGTAGCCCCAGTAACCGCCGTTGGCCTCGATCTCGGCGATGATCGCGTCGATCTGCGCGTTCATCTTCGCGACCGCGTCCTGCTTGAGCATCTGCTCGAGATCGGCGCAGCTCTGGGCCTGCGTCAGCGTGCCGCGCGCCTCGGCCGTCACCGGCTTGGGCGAGTCGACCGTGCCGCTGCAGCCATAACCGGCCGCGGAGAGGGGGAGAAGCGAAGCGAAGAGCCACCAGGCGGAGCGAGCGTGTTTCATCATGCCCGCCCATCGAGCAAGCGCCGGGCCACCGGGCGCTCGGGACGGGTCCCTTGAATTTCCACGTGAAATGGGGCTGTGTCGTGGTGCCGGAGTGTGCCATCGAGGCGCCGATGCCAGGAGGGGCGAGGACGGATGGCACAAGCGGCATCTCTTGAGGAGCGAGGGCGGGCGAAGTAGGGTGTGCTCCATGCGCGTCGTCACCGTCCCCTGTTTGAGCGACAACTATGCGTATCTCGTGGCCGACGAGGGGCGGCGCGAAGCGGTGGTCGTGGATCCTTCGGAAGCGGAGCCGGTGCTCGCGGCCCTCGCGCGCGAGGGGCTCGATCTCGTGGCCATCCTGAACACGCACCACCACTGGGACCACGTGGGCGCCAACGAGGCGCTGCGGAGCCGCTTCAGAGACGTGCCCGTCTACGGACACGCGAGTGATCTGGCACAGGGGCGGATTCCAGGGCAGACGGTCGGGGTGGAGGAAGGGACGCCGTTCGAGGTGGCGAGTCTCACGTTCCGACCGATTCACGTGCCGGGACATACACTCGGCGCGGTGGCGTACGTCGTGAAGAACGCGGTTTTTACCGGGGATACGATGTTCGTCGCGGGCTGCGGGCGGCTCTTCGAGGGCACACCCGCCATGATGTATGCCGCTTTGTGCCAGAAGCTCGGACACCTCCCGGGCGAGACGAAGCTTTATTGCGGGCACGAGTATACCGTGAGCAACCTGCGATTCGCCGCGTTCGCGGAGCCCGAAAACGAGGACGTGAAGCGCGCGCTCGAAGCGGCCCAGGACAAACGCAGCCGCGGCGAGCCCACGGTGCCTTCCACGATGGCGGAGGAGCACCGGACGAATCCGTTCTTGCGCGTGGATGAGCCGAGCCTGCGGGCGAAGTTTGGCGGGGCGAACGGGGCCGAGACGCTCGGGAAGGTGCGGGCCGCGAAGGACGGGTTCCGTTAAGCCGTCGGGTTCGCGTTCGTGTCGCCCAGGGCGCCGAGCACGACGTCGACGAGCTCTTGCGCGACGACGATCCCGCCCTCGCGCAGGGCGCGCGCGTGCGTGAGCGCCTGAGCGCGGTGCACGGGGTTTTCGTCGAGCCTTTGGCGGAGCTCTCGGACGTCCGCCTCCTGGAGCAGGTATTGCGCGAAGAAACGGCTCACGGCGTTCCGAGGTTCGGAGGCGAGGAGCTCATCCATGACGTAGACGTCCGAGAGGCCATCGTCGTACTCGCCTTCCGGCGTCGCCGTGCGGAAGAAGGGCGCGAGCCGGATGCGGAGGGATCGCTTTTTCGTGCGGGTGAACGGGAGCGGGCCGTTTCGTCGAGCGCGCGGGCGGGCTCCGTTTTCGGGTTTGTCGCCGAGGAGATAGTCGTACATCGTCACGTCCGTGAGATGCACGATGCCCGCGGCGTCGAGGGTCGCGACCATTTCCGCGAATTGGATGTCACCCGGCGATACCCGATAGCCGCCCTCGCTCCTCGGGGAGGGCGAGAGCGGCGAGACCACACGCCCATGGCCCGCGAGCCAAATGAGCTTGCCCCACGAGGCCGATCCCGATCCGCTCGCACGCCACTCCGTGCTGGTGACCGCGTACTGGAGGGTCGACTCGCCCCCGAGCGCGCTCCGCAACGTGAGGATCGAGCCGAAGACGCCCGCGCCGCCCACGGCGAGCAGGAGCAATCCGAGCGCGCCGCAAGCGAGCAGCACCCAGACGCGGCGCTCACCGTCGTGATAAGGCCCGATGAGGACGAAGAGCCCGAGGCACAGGAGGGCTCCGAAGAGCGCAAGCCCGAAAACCGAGCCTGCCCAGCCTTCTTTGTTGACGGTGAACGCGTGGGACCGGTCGCAAGGCGGCTCGCCGCAGACGGGGCAAACGGCGTCGTTCGGGGTGCGCTCGCCGCACGTGAGGCAATGGGCGAGCGCCTCGTCGGGCACGCCCGGGGTCTTTTCGCGCTTGCCCATGAGGGTCTGCGCGGCGAGGGATAGCAGGACCGCGCCGATCGAGCCGAGGAGGAGCACGATGAACCCCTTGAGCAGCGCGGCGAGCACGGGATGCATGTGGAACGGCGCCGCGAGGATGCCGAACGCGAGCGCGAGCAAAAAGAGCGCGAGCGCGAAGGCGCAGATCGCGCCGAGCACCCGGGAGCGCGTGCCGAAATCGAGGTCGTCGAGCACCGAGCGAGCTTACCAGCGGAAAGCGCGCCCGCGCCACCCTCGTCGCAGACTCAGTCCTTCACCCAGAGCCGCAGGAACGGAACGCCGCGTGTCTCCTCGGGCAGGTGCACGAATCCCTTGGGAATCGCGCCGCCGAATCCGTGAAAGGTCACGACACACGTGCCGCGCCGGGCCCGCGCGAGCGCGGCCTCGACCCGGGCGACGTCCCCCGAGGCGCGCTCCTCGGAGAGCGGGATCGTCCGGTCGACCCATTGCGAGGGCGCGAAGGTGCCCTCCTCGAAGGGGTTGAACAGGTAAAACCCGTCGTACGCGTCGAAATCGACGTCGTCGAGCGTGCCGTGGATCAAGGTGACGCGCGGAATGGCGTACGTCGCGACGACCTCCCGGCCGGCGGTGACGAGGTGTTCCCGTTGCTCGACGCCGGAAAACTCGACGTCCGTGGTGATCGCGGCGATGGCGCAGAACTTTCCCATGCCGGCGCCGATGTCGAGCACGCGGCGCGCGCCGTGCTTCGCGAACAGGAATGCGGCGTGGCGGGCCACGTGGACCGGGGTCCAGTATCGATTCGAGAGTTTGCGAATGCGCTCGGGGTAGAGCCGATCGAAGGCGAGGTCGGAGACGGTGCGGCCCGCGGCGAGGTCGGCGAGCAGGGCCCTGCGCGCGTGGTCGCGGGAGGTCGAGCCGGACGCGCGCGACACCGAGCGTCCTTTCTACGAGACGTCGCCCGCGTCGCTCGCCCGCGTGGGGCGCGGGGCTGCGGGCTTCTGCGCGCGCGTGGCGCGTTTTTCGACCTTCGGCGGCGGGACCGGCTTCTTGCCGAACTGCCGCTTGAACGCGAGCACGATGCAGACGACGCCGAGCAGCCCGCAGGCGAGCGCCGCGGCGATCTTCGCCCACTCCGGCGCCTTGATCCCGTACGCCATGCCCGCGACGTTGAAGAGCGCGAAGCCTCCCATGAGCAGGATCCACGGGTTCGGTTGATTCATGATCGCGGTCGTCCTCGGAGGCGCCCGAAGGTAAGACCCCGACGCGGGGATGTCTATACCTCGACCACGCGGAGGAGCACTTCCTCGGCCTCGGGCGACGCGTCGCCGCGCGCCGCCTCGGCGAGGATGCGCACGGAAGAGCCGTCCTTGGCGAGGATCTGCGAGCGGCCGTCGAAGTGGCTGTCGAAGACCCGGCCGAGGAGCTGCGCGGTCACGCCGTAACGCACGGCGCGGAGCGGGGCGCTCTCCATCTGCGAGAAGAGCCCCTCGGCGAGCCATTGCTCCTTGCGAATCAGGCTTCCGTCCATTCCGCCGAAGGTCCAAGGCGTCTCCCACGGCCAGAAATTCGCGGCGGGGTGGGCGACGACGCTGCAGCCGTGATCGTCGTAATGGGAGAGCAAGGGGCAGAAGTCGGGCTCGCGCGGGGTGTGCGGGACGGAGAAGCCGTCGTAACAGATGAGCGTGCCGACCTGGCCGAACGGCGTGGAGAACGGCATGAGCTCGCCGCGCCGGCCCGGCGAGAGGCCGAGCGTGTCCTCGACCGTGGGGACGAGGTTCACCTTGCGCGAGACGCCGACGTGGCGGCCCGTGGGATTGAAGGTGTAGGAGGTGTTGTAGACGCGCCCCTCGGCCGGCGAAAAGGAGTCGGCGAGGTTTCCGTGGGCATTGCGAGGCAAGAGCGCGCTGCCGGCGACGGTCCAGGCCTCGTAGCGGCGCGCGAAGCGGGAGAAGGCCTCGCGATAGATGCGCCGCACCCCCGGGGCGACCGCGAGGAGAAAACCGACGCCCGTGCGGATCGTCTTGCCGCGGAGCATCGCGGACGCCATGCGGAAGGGCGAGCGGATCGCGACCTTCGTGAGCGCCTCGTCGACGGTGCGCGCCGCGCGGACGGCGTCGAGGCGGCCGGCGAGCGGCAAGAAGCCGCCGATCATCTCGGGGAAGACGGCGAGGCAAGGGTGCTCGTACGCGCCGCTCGCGAGGCGCGCGCGGCTCTTCGAGAGTTTGTCGCCGACGCGATCCAGCATCGCCTCGAAGGCCTCGGCGGAGGCGTAATCGTCGGGCGTGACGTGGACCTGGCAGGCGGCGAGCTCGACCTTCTGGGGCATCTCGGGCCTCCTATTTCTGCTCCAATTGCCGCTCCACGCGAATGGCAGGCACGCCTTTGGGCACGAGGAGCGCGTTCGGCGCGCGATAGCCGCCGGGCGCCTCCGGATCCACCTCGCGCTCGAGCTCGCCATAGACACGCACCCGATCGCCCGGACGGATCACGATCTCGTCGACCGTGTCGAAGGGGAAGGGATCGAGCCCGGCGTCCTCGGGGTCGTCCTCGTGCGAGATTGTCTGGACGAACTCGTCGACGGGCGGCGCGTCCGAGCGATCGACCCGCTCTTTCGGGCCTTCGATGCGAATGCGGCCGCCGGGGACACGCAGGCTGGTGCCGTCGTCGAGCTTGACCTCGAAGCCCGAGGTTTCGGCGTCATGCAGCATGAGGTCGGTCCCGAGGAACCGCTTGTTGCGCAGATCGAGCGACCAGGCGACGCACGACGTGCCCGTCGCGGGCGCGAGCATGCTGGTTTGTCCGAGCACGACCCCGCTCGGCCCGGCCTTGCGCCCGAGCGACGGGGGCTTCGTGAGCCCGCCGTTCGGCCGAGGCCGGTTCTGGTAGGCGCGGATGGCCTCGACGATCTTGGCGATGAGCCAGTAGAGCGCGACGCCGGCCGCCGCGATGAGCGCGATCACGGCGACGACGGCGACGAACTCGCCTTCGAGCGCGACGCTGCCGCAGTCGCTGCAGCCGCTGCAACCCTCGAAGATCGTGCCTGCGCCGAGGCTCGTGCCGCCGGCCTTCGCGAGCTGTTTGGCGCGCCTGCGCACCGACGGCGGGCCCCACACCTCCGTGCGCAGCGCGTTGCGTCCCGTGGGCGTGTCGACCGAAACGACGCGGTGCTTGGGCCCGCCGTCGCACGTTTCCTTGGGGCCGAGGAGCGTGCGGCAGTCGACGCACACGCGGGCGCGAGGGAATGCGGCGCGCGTGGCGAGCGACGCCTGGTTGGCTTTGGACGTGGTGAGGGACGTGGACGCCATCGAAGGGGGCGCATCGTACTATGCGGCCACGTCGAGGCATCTCCCGAGCAGCATCCGAGCCTGCTTGACACGAACTCCCCCTCGCTTCGATCCTGCCGCCCCGGTCCTCGCCCGGGGGGAAGCCTTGTTCATGACGCCGAGACTCGCCACGGTTCTGCGATCCATCGTCCTCGTCCTCGTCGTGCTCGTCGCCGCGGCCTGCAACCGCAGCAAGGACGGGCCCGCCGCCTCCTCGGACAAACCTCGCGTCGCGGTCTCGATCTTCCCGCTCTGGGACATCGCGCGTCGCGTCGCGGGTGACGGCCTCGACGTCGTGCTCGTGCTTCCGCCGGGCCGCTCCGAGCACAGCTACGACCCGACGCCGAAGGAGATGGCGCAGGTCGCGAAGAGCAAGCTCGGCGTCTCGGTCGGCCTCGGCATGGATGGCTGGCTGGAGAAGATCGTGCGTGGCGCCGCGGGCACGGACGTGCCGATCGTGCAGCTCGGCCCGAAGGCGAACCCGCGGCGCATGACGGCCGAAGAGGTCGGCGCCGAGGCCGCGGAGGACGGCGAAGACCACGACGAGAAGGGCCACGACGATCACGACGCCGACAAGGCGAAGCACGAGAAGGAGCACGACGAGCACGCCGATGGTCGCGAGCACGACGACGGCGATCACGCGCCGAAGCCCGAGCCCAAGGGCGCGGCGAAGGGCGAGCACGACCACCACGGCCATCACCACGCGCACGGCGCCGAGGACCCGCATTTCTGGCTGGATCCGGTGCGCATGAAGGCGGTCGTGCCCGAGCTCGTGGAGGCCTTCTCGAAGCTCGATCCGAAGGGCGCCGAGGGCTACAAGGCGCGCGGCAAGGCGGTCGAGGCGGAGCTCGACAAACTGCACGCGGACCTCGAGGCGCGGGCGAAGGGCTGGACGAAGAATACGATCGTCACGTTCCACGGCTCGATGGGGTATTTCGCGGAGCGCTACGGCCTCACGATCGCGGCCGTGATCGAGCCCTTCCCCGGCAAGGAGCCGACGGCGCGGTACGTGAAGGACGTGCTCGGCGCGGTGGAGAAGACCAAGCCCGCGGCGCTTTTCTCCGAGCCGCAGCTCGATCGCAGGCCCGCGCAGGTGATCGCCGATCAGGGGAAGTTGCCGCTCTTCGAGCTCGATCCGATCGGCGGCAGCGCCGGCGCCGAGACCTACGAGAAGCTGCTCCAGAAGAACGCCGACGTCCTCGACAAGGCCCTGAAATGAGCGCCGTACACGCCGAAGCGGAGGGGATGCCGCAAGGGCATTTCACGCTCCCCGATCCATCGCTGTCGCGGGTGCTGGAGGTCGAGAACCTCATCGTCGACGTGCCCGGGCGGAGGCTGCTCGACGGGATCTCGTTCTGGGTGCCGAAGGGCGAGTTCGTCTGTCTCTGCGGACCGAACGGCGCGGGCAAGAGCACGTTCCTGAAGACGGTGCTCGGCCTGATGCCGCCGACGAGCGGTTCGATCCGGATCATGGGCAAACCCGCGCAAAAAGCGCTGCGGGAAGTGGGCTACGTGCCGCAACGCAAGACGAGCGACATGACGTTCCCGGCGCGCTCGATCGACCTCATCGTGGCGAGCATGCGCGGGAGCTGGCCGCTGCGCATCCGCGAGGAGGAGCGCGCCCGCGCGGCGGAGATCCTGCGGCACGTGGGCGGGGAGAAGCTGCTCGAAAAGGAGATCGCGCGGCTCTCGGGCGGCGAGACGCAGCGGGTGTTCCTGGCGCGGGCGCTCGTGAACAAGCCGTCGCTCGTGATCCTGGACGAGCCGACGGCGGGCGTCGACGTGAAGGGCCGGGCGGAGTTTCTCGATCTCTTGGCGGAGATCTCGGCGAGCGACGAGCTCGCGGCGATCCTCGTGACGCACAACCTGGCGGCGGTCGCGCGGTGCGCCGAGCGGGTGGTGTATCTCGATGCAGGGAGGGTCTCTGCGTGGGGATTGCCGAGCGAGCTGCTCGGCCAGGCCTCGCTCTCGGCGATCTCGGCCGTGGCGGGCGGCGATCACGCGGCGCATTCGCATCACCATCATTTGCCGGACGAGGAGTGAACGTTCGTGGACGCGTTGCTCGAGCCCTTGCTGGTGCCCTTCATGCAGCGGGCGATGATCGCCGGCGCGGTGGTGGGTGGTCTCTGCGCGATGATCGGCGTGTTCGTGGTGCAGCGGGGCCTGTCGTTCATCGGCGACGGCCTGGCGCACGCGGCGTTCGGGGGCATCGCCCTCGGCCTTTTGCTCGGCGTGTCGCTCGAGCGAATGACGTGGGTGGCGCTGCCGTTCACGGTGCTGATCGCGCTCGGAATCGGCTACGTCCTCAGGCGCGGGAGCCTGCGCGGGGACGTGGCGACGGGCGTGTTTTCGGCGGTGTCGTTCGCGCTCGGCGTGCTCCTCCTCGGGCTCCGGTCCACGGACGGGCCGCAAGTGAACGTGGAGACGGTGCTCTTCGGGAGCATTCTCGCGATATCACCGGATGATCTGATCACGGTGGGCGTGGTCGGCGTGGTGACGGCGGTCTTGCTCGCGTTCACGTGGACGAAGCTCGCGTATGCGACGTTCGACCCGGAGCTCGCGGCGCTGTCGGGCGTGAAGGTGGCCGCGCTCGATTACATGCTGCTCGCGCTGACGGCGGTGGTGATCGTGGTGGCCGTGAAGACGGTGGGGATCGCGCTGGTGAGCTCGTTCGTGGTGATCCCGGCGGCGACGGCGAAAATGGTGGGCCGGAGCATCGGGCGGGTGGCGCTTCTGGCGATTGCGATCGGAACGATCGGGTCGTCGATTGGATTGATTCTTTCGTACCACGCGAACGTGGCCAGCGGGGCGACGATCATCCTGACGCTGGGGGCCGTGTTTGGGCTCGCGCTGTTGTTGAGGAGGCGGTGACCCACAGCATGGTCTTTTTCACGAAGATCGACGATCGAGCGAAGGTGAAGGGATCTCGGGATCCGCTCGGCATCGAGCCCATCTGGAGCGCCTTCGGGCGGGAAGTCGTAGGAAACCTGACGACGGTCACGACCTCCTTACGTGGGTTCACGACGCTCGTCTTGGGCATGTATTTTGTGGATCGCCTCGTTGAGCGCGGGAGAGTGAGTGAGGGAGCACGTCTCTCGTTGTTCCTGCGGGCCGAGCAGCTCGCGGCATACAGCCGCCACGCAGCAGGACAAGAAGGACTCAGGGGAGAGCTGCGTGGAATCGAGCGGGTGAAGGACCGCCTTGCGAGCGGGGGAAGCGTGAAGATCTCCGCGGACCCCGCGCATCAGATTTTGAGCGATCAGCGAACCTACGGCTTGTGGGGCTTGTACAGTCAAGCGGCGCGCAAGAGCGGCATCTTCGACACCTACGCGCAGAAGCTGACGCCCGACGCAACGGACTTCGTCGAGCTCTTCCACGCAGGCAAGCTTCGCGGCTTCAGGAAGGAGATCGAGGATCTCATTGGTAAGAAGGAGGCCGCGACCTTCGACCCGTACAACAAGCACAGGGCTTGCGCCGCCACGCTCGCAAGACAGCTCGCGCCGAAGGTCGAACAAGAAGAGCGAGACTATTACATGAAGACGCTCGTCGAGGGCGGCGAGGGCATGCCTCCGGTCGTTCGGGCGCGGCAATCGGAGCTGTGGGAGACCATGGCCGAGGTCTACGATTCGAAGCGCGTGCCGTGGAACAGTTGGTTTGGCATGAAAGACCTCCGCGAGCTTGAGCATCGTGCGGAGAAAGCGGGGCGCGGCGCGCTTGCCGAGCGCCTCTCGTACATCCGCGACGTCGAGCCGCTCCTCGGCGCGGTGGCGCGGCTCTTCGGTTATCTGATGCGCTGCGGGGGCCGCTCGGTGAAGGCGGTCGCGAAAGATGTGGAGGACACATGGGGAAAAGGGCTCGTTCATCTCGAGCCGGAAGCGTTGCCGCGAGGTGCGATCATGATTTTCGATCACGCGGCCTCGGACAAGGCCCGCGGGCGTATCGTCGACGCGGGCAGCGCGATGCAGGCTGGGAAGTATAGCGACGCCATCCGCCTCGTGCTCGAGCAGAACGAGGCCGTCATGAACGCGCGAGGGGGCGCGGCCCCGTGGGTGAAGATCGACCGCGGCAAGCTCGACGTCCGTTTCCGTGGTGATGACTGGCCCTCGCTCCCCTCGCGCAGCGAGATGCCGGATCTCTGGACGAACTCCTACTTCCTGAACAGCTTGAAGGCGATCGGTCGCTCCGTCGTGGGGCGTGCTTGATGCAAAGCCCCATTCCCGAGAATTCGCTTTGCGATGCGCTCCGTGACGCCATCGGCGAGGGCCGCGTCGTGGCCGCGGCCTTCACGACCTACGCGTTTCAGCCGGCGTTTTTCGAGGAGAACGTGCTCCCTGTCCTCTGGGACAGGACGTTTTCGCATCATCCTCGCGCGCGGCTGATCGAGGTTGGTAATGCCTTGCGCGACGTGATGACCGAGGTCGCGGTCTATTATGATCCGGCCGGGCTCGACAAGGTCGCCTCGCCGCGCCTCGGCGTGACGTACCGCGCGGTCGTTCGGCGAAGAGGGACGAAGTTCCACCCGAAGGTCGTCCTCGTCCTTGTCGAGGGAGATGGTGCGAAGCGGCCACGAAGGCTCGTCGTTTGCGTGTCCTCGGCCAACCTCACGGAGCCCGGATATTTCACCAACCTCGAGTGCTTCCACATCGAAGAGGTTGCGGCCGAGGCGAGATGTTCATTTCGGGACGACCTGCGCCACTTGCTGAGCGCAATCCGGAGCGACGCACCAGAAGGCGAAGAACACACGGCGCTTGACACCATCGATGTGTTTGTCCGCGAGCTTTTGCCTGACGAGCGCAAGAAGACACGGCTCTTCGTTGGACAGAACGAGCTCACGGAGTTTCTTGGCGAGGTGTTGGCTCGGGGCGTACGGAATCGGTGTGGGCTGGAAGTCGTATCGCCCTATTTCGATGACACGGACGCAGCACCCCTTCGTGCGCTCGCGGACGCCCTCGCTCCTACAGAAATTCGTGTCTACCTGCCGACGGACGACGAGGGCAAGGCGTCTTGCTCCGCGGAGTATTTCGAGGCCGTCAAGAGCATCGCTACCTGGTCGGACCTGCCGGCCCAGCATCGCAGGTCGTCCGAAAAGGATACGAAGGCGGCTCTTCGCCGTGTGCACGCGAAGCTCTACAGGATCCTGGTACAGGACGGCAGAGAATACTCGCTCGTCGGCTCGGTGAACATGACGAGCGCGGGGCACGGGAGCAACCGGAAGGGAAACCTGGAGGCGGCATTCCTCGTTCTCGAGAAGTACGCCGAGGGCCCGCGTCCCTTGCTTTTGCCACTCGGACGAGCGCGGCCCAAGGCCTTCACGGACCCGGAGGAGGCCGACGCCGGGGACGACGTGGACGAGCCCATCGTTCTTCCGTTGTATCTCCGTTATAACTGGGAGACCCAGCGCGCAGACTATTTCTGGGATGGGAAGGTGGCGGCTATTCCCCGGCGAATTGGGATCTCCTTGGCGGGCGCGCCGATCACCACCATCGCGACCGTCAAAGCGAACCAATGGGTAAATTTTCCGGACGATGTATCCCGCTCCATCGGCGAGAAGCTACGCGGCACGTCGTACGTGACCGCGAAGGCGGATGAACTCCCGGAGGTCATCGTGCTCGTGCGAGAGATGGGTATGTCCGAGAAACCGTCCTATGCAGAGGGGGTGCGGTGGACGGCGGAGGACATTTTGCGGGCCTGGTCGTCGCTCAGCGAAGAGCAACGACAGATTGCGCTGGAGCGCTCTCTCGAAACCATGCCGCTCGGCGGCTCCGTGGCGCGGGCAGGTGCGACTCCGAAGGAAGTCGAGAAGAGCCTATTCGATGGCGTCGCGGGGATCTACCAAGGCTTTTTTCGCCTCGAAGATCGGGTGGTTCAGGCCATCAAGGACAAACGGCCGAGAGAGGCTGAGTTTCTACTCTTCGGGAAAGGATACGATACCCTGCCCGCGCTCCTCAATCACGTCATCGAGGACGAGAAAGGGGATCGCGTGCATCGATACGTCACGCTCCTGTCGGCGCGGGTTCTTTTCGATCGCCTCGACCGGCTGGGAGACGACACCATTTCGGACTTCCTTTCGGAACGGTCGAAGCGACGTCGAGAGTTGGAGAGCAAGCTTGACCAGAACATCGACGTCATCCGCGCGACGTTCACCTTCGACGACGTCGAGCATCGTCGGAGGTTCTTTGCGTGGTTCGATCGCTGGTTTCGTAGAAGTGTAGAGCGTGGAGACGACGTGGAGGACCGGGGATGAGAAAGCCCATCACGCGAATCGGTCTCTCCGAGGCGCGGAAACTCCTGGACTTTCACGCGAAGGGGCCCATCGGTCAGGACCTGGCTGACGGTCAGCTTCGCGGCACCGTGGCCCTCCACAATATCCTTGCAACACAAAATTTTGCCTACCTTGCCGATGAAGTGGGGATGGGCAAGACGTACGTTGCTCTCGGCGTTTTGTGCATGCTCCGATTCGCGCATCCGGATTTGCGCGTTCTCGTGATTGCGCCCAAGAAAAACATCCAGGAGAAGTGGATCAAGGACTGGAAAAATCTCATCGCCACAAATTATCTCGCCACGGACCTCGTCGTGAAATCCTTCGGCGGCGTTCCTGCGCGTCCTGCAGTCGCCTGCAACAGCCTGATTGAATGGGCAGACGAGGTCGTGAAGAACCCGGACCGAGATGCGTTCTTGCGGCTTCCGAGCTTCAGCTTCGGGCTCGCGCACGACAGCGGGGCGGCGGGGGAGAGCAAGAGGAAGATGCGCGACCAGCTCGTGCGGCTCGGGCCGATGCTCGAACGCTCGGGCCTCGACCTGCGTTCGCTCCAGGACAACGACGCGTTCAAGGACGCGTATGCGCGAAGCATCAACGCGCTGCTTCCACATTACGACCTCGTCATCGTGGACGAGGCGCACAACTTGAAACATGGGTATGGCGATGCCGGCCGCGTGTCGGCGCGCAACCGCCTGCTCGCAATGACGCTGGGCTCGGCCCCGGACGGCGCACACGATGCGTTTCCATTATGGGGGAAGCGCTTCGATCGGGTGCTCTTTCTCTCGGCGACACCCCTCGAGAGCAGTTACGACGAGCTCTACCGTCAGCTCGCGCTGTTTGGGTTCGGGGAGCAGGCGCAGGCCCTCCTCGGCGAGGACGCCGACAAGCGAGCGAAGGAGTTCATGATCCGCCGGCTCACGCGCCTTCATATCGGAGGGGTGCAGCACACGAAGAACATGTACCGCCGCGAGTGGCGGGGCGGGGGCGTGAGGACACACGACGAAGCGCTCGAGATCCCGGACGATCAGCAGCGGATGGTCGTCGCGCTCGTCCAGCGAAAGGTCGCGGAGGTCATCCGGCATCCGAAATTCGACAAGACATTTCAGATGGGCATGCTCGCGTCGTTCGAGAGCTTCGGACAAACGGCGCGCAAGAAGAAGCGCGGAGCCTCGGGGGAGGACGGGAACTTCGAGGGCTCGGATCAAGCGGAGACCGATGCCGAGAAGGAAGGTGCCGACGTCGGCGTCATCGAGGGGCTGCGCAAGTCCTACTTCAAGCACGTGGCCCCGCGGCCCATGCCGCACCCCAAGATGGATTGCGTCGTCGACAGCCTTCGAGCGGTGTTCGAGGATGGCCAGAAGGCGCTCGTGTTCGTCCGGCGCATCGCTAGCGTCCGTGAACTCGGCGATAAGCTCAGGGACCATTACGACGCGTGGATCGAGGAGACGCTTTGCTGCGAACTCCCGGACATGCGGGCCGAACTCGGTAAAGTTTTTGATGATTACCGTACCTGGCGCCGCAGCCGGATGGGTATTTCGCGCGTTGAAGGGGAGGTCGTTCCCGTTGAGGAGGACGATGGGGCGGCGCCGCGCATCGCCACGGACGAGTCGGGAGACGTCGACGATCCAGACGATGACGTGACGTTCTTTTCGTGGTTCTTTCGCGGCGAGGGGCCGGAGAAGCGTTTCTCCGGCGCTTCCTTCCGCAACAACCAGCTTCAGGGAGATTCCTCGCCATTCGGCACGTTCTTCGAGGAAAACTACGTTATTCTCTTGCTCGGTGCCGCTGCGGACGAGGATCCGCTGGGGGCGCTCTCCCGGGCGACGGAGCAGGATCGAGCGAGCCTCTCTGAGCGGCTCCGGCAGCTTGCCGCGGCGAAGGTGCAGGGGAGACGGGGCGAAATTCCGCGGCGGGCGATCTTCGAGGCGTATCAGGCCGCGGCGCTCGTCGTGCTTGCGGGTGCGCGGCGCTCGTTCAAGAGGTGGGCGGATGCGGAAGCGCTTCTCGATTTGCGATTTCCCGGCACGAAGCGGGAGTCCGATCGGATGGGTCGAAGCTCCTTCCCGGACCCTGACGAATATCTCAAGATCCAGACGTTTTTTTCTGAAGTGCAGAGGCGTCCGGCGCTTGCACAGGTGTTCTTTCCACGGGCGCCCGATGGGCCCGCGAAGTTTGCGCTCGACCGAGAGCTGCGTCGAGAGTTGCTCTCGCATACCGCGCGGCTCGGGCACGCCTTCATTACGTTATGGGCGCTCGCGGCTGAAATGCTCGGCT
Organism: Polyangium sp. y55x31; assembly: GCF_029946505.1. GTDB lineage: Bacteria > Myxococcota_A > Polyangia > Polyangiales > Polyangiaceae > Polyangium. The sequence continues at coordinate 317,438 of NZ_JARZHG010000009.1, read as the reverse complement.
CGCTCGAGGCGAGGCGAGCCGAGCGCGGCCACGACATCGTGTCGAGGTTGCTGAAGAAGTACTGTGACCGCCTCGCCTCCGAGATCGGTCGAGGGGGGCTCACTGCGATGTACGAGCTGTCGAGCGTATCGCAGAACTTCGACGAGATCGTCCGCCTCAACTTCCCGGAGGCGAAGCGGGCCAAGGATACGGCGTCCATACGCAAGGAGCTGCGCAAAGAGCTCTCGGCGCAGCGCCCGGTCGCCGGGATGTTCGGCGGTGTCACGCCGCGCATCGTGAAGCAATTTCGGATGCCGGGGTATCCGCTCGTCTTGGTGTCGACGGACGTGGTGAAGGAAGGGGAGGACCTTCACACGTTCTGCTCGAAGGTCATTCACTACGGGATCGCCTGGAACCCTTCCGAGATGGAGCAGCGGACAGGTCGGATTGATCGGATAGGCTCGGCGACGCACCGGAGACTCGGGGCGCTGGAGCGGCCGGTGCGCGCGGACGAGAAGCTCGAGGCACAGTACCCATACCTTGGAGAGACCGTGGAGCGGCTCCAGATGGCGCGGCTCTTCCGGAAAATGAATCGCTTCGTCCGAACCATGCACCTGTCCTTTGGAGGCGAGGAGCTCGGGAGCAGGGGCCGCGAGTCGGCGGTTCACGTGGACCAGGCATTCGCCGGTGATGAACGCGATACGGCACCCATCGAGGGATTACTCGAGACGAAATTCGAAATCGACGAGAAGCTCCTCTTGCGGGGGGCTCAAAAGATCGAACCGAGGGAGCGGCAGGAACGTGCGGAGGCGTGCGTCGACCGCTTGTCGGCGCTTCTCGAGTCGCTCGGAAAACGAATTCGAATCGATTGGCACGATGAGAAGCGCGAAGCGCGCGTGGGCACGACGTATCGACAGGGGCCACGCCTCCTCGGTCCTCGAGACGGAGCCGTTCCCGGCGAGAACGGCGTCAGGCTGCAGCCCTTTCTGCTCTATGTCGAGGGGGCGCCGATCGAGGGACGCGCGCTCGTGCATCTGACGAGTCCTGTTGGCAAGATCAGCGAAGACACAGCGCTGGCTGAGCTCCTGCAACATCAGGAAGAATCACTGGGCGCCCGCATCTGTCTCGTCACGGAGAAGGAGGGCCTGCAGAGCTACACGGTGACCGTAGAGGGAGATATCTTGCTCGATCCAGCGACGACAGAGGTGGAGGAGCTCTGCGATCTCTTCGCGGCAGTTGCGCTTTGTGCGGACGACGTGGAGCAGATGCTCCTGCCGGATGCAGATCGTGAGTACAGGACGTTCGAAGAGGATCTGAAGAAGGAGCGGGCGACGGTACGTGATGGATAGGTCTCTAAGAGCTGCCTGTGCCCGGTCGGACGAGACAGCGAGATTCTCCCTGGAAGGGAGCGTCGTGACCATCGTATGGCCCAGATCAGGGCGAGGGCACGAGGTGCGCTGGGAGCACGATGCTCGCAGGGACGCGCTCGTTTTGCGGGCGATCGTCGCGCGTGCCGGGCAGATTCAGAACATCCGCGACGCCGACCTGGCGAGGATCGTCCTCCAACAAAACCGCGCCACGCGCGTCGTCACCTTCCGGCATGTGGCGCGGTGGGGGAGGATCGAAGCCACGGTGCTCTGTCGCGCGAGCACAGCCTCGCCGGAGGAGATACGGTTTTATCTGCTTGTCCTCGCGCGGGAGGCGGATCGACTGGAACTCCTGCTCACGGGCGCCGATGCCCCACTCCCTGGAACGTCGAGGGGATAGGGCATCTCGAGGAAGTCAGCCCTCGCCAAACCAGATCCGCGCAAACACCCGCGGACGCGCCTTCCCGATCGGCCCCGCTGCCTCCTCGTCCGACACCAGGATCGCCGCCACACCCGCGGCGTCGTCCCGCGCGAACGCGCGCAGCGCGACCCGCGCCCGTTCGCCGGCGAAGCTCGGCTTGCGGTAGGCGATCTCCGCCGCGCGCGCGAGGAGCGGGTTTTTCCGCCCGTGGTCCCATAACCGGCGGAGCGCGGCTTCCACGAACAGGCGCGGATAGACCAGCGAATTGACGTGTTGGTTCGAGTCCGTATGGTCGAGCCCGAAGATCACCGGCGCCTCGTCGAGCGTGAATTCGTCGTCGAGCCAGCGCGCCCCCGGCGGCAGCTCGATCGAGGCCTCGGGCGGTCGCCACGTGTAGCGATCGGGCGGCACCTCGGGCAAACCCGGCGCCGAGATGCGCGTGACCTTGCGCGCCTCGGGCGGGCCGAACGGGCGCGTGATCACGTGCTCCGCGAAGACGCGACCCGCGAGCAGGCGCTCGCCCGCGTTCGCCGGCGGAGGCCCGTGCGTCCGGCCCGCTTCGCCGTACACGTTGCACCACATGTTGAGCACCAGCCGCTCGACCGCTCCATTGTCTCCCACGGTATGGGCAAGCTGGAACTTTCCCTCCCCCTGGATGGCCGACATCACCGACAGCGGGCCCTCGCCACCCTCGATGACGAAGCGGCTCAGGATCGGCAAGACGCCTTCCGCTGCGAGTGCAGCCGTCGCGCCTTGCTGCCATACCGCTCGCCATACCGATGGCCCGAGCACCACGGGCATCGCATCGAGCAGTAGTTTTCCGTTCTGGCTAATGTCCTCGTAACGTATGACCAGCGGCCCCGATGCGTGTTGCGCGGCCGGGACCTCGGGTTCCGCGGGGATGAACGTCATGCGCGGCGAGATGTAGCAACCTTTGGCCGTCTCGCCCGTGACAATTGTCGAACGACGTCGTTCCTGGTGAGCCAGGGCTCATGTAGAATGAGCTCGTGGGAGGGTCGCCATGCGCGCTCGTCTGACTCGATCGCCTGTCTTGCGCCGCGTTCTTCGTTCCTTTGGCCTCGCCGCGACGGTCGCTCTGACCGCGTCGTGCCACGAAGGCATCGATACCACCCGGATTGAGCCGCCGAAGGCCACGCTCGGCGACGATCTGTACGGTGTGCTCTGCGATCGTATCGGCGCGAGCTCGCTGACCGAGGATCTCACGGGCGGCTCGTACCACGCGATCTGCCACTACTCGAACCAGGGCATCTACGCGGACAAGGTCGATACGAGCTTCCTGCCGCCCGTGAGCGGGCCCGATCAGGAGAAGGCGCGCGCGCTCGGCATCGCCAAGGTCGAGGCCATGGCGCGGCGGCGCAGCGATCTCGTGCAGGCCTTCAACGCGATCTTCCCCGACGTCGAGATCGACGACGTCACGACCGAGGCCGAGGGCGACAAGGTGCGGCTGCACGACGCGCTCCTCTCGTTCAGCCAGAACCTCTCGCGCCTCTACGAGTCGAATCCGTTCGAGCCCCAAGGAACGCCGACGGTGCCCGCGTCGACGCGCGCGCTCGGCGAGGTCTTCGCCTCGTTCATGCAGAGCGAGCCCGCGCGAGAGGCTTTTTCGAAGATCTGGGGTCGGCAAGGCTACAGGCCGACGGGCGCGTCGCTCGGCGCCGTGCGGCCGCTCCTGTCGTATCCGCGCCTGCGTCCGCTGCTCGGGAGCGCGCTCGACGTGCTCGCGCCCGAGGGCGTGATGGCGCCCGAGCTCACGCAGATCCTCCGCGTCGTGGAGCGTGATCTCGCGACCGCGAAGCCGACGCTCGCGCCGCTCGCGCCGCTCACGGTGGACGCGGCGACCGCGCAGCCGAGCCGGCCGATGGAGACGCTCGAGATGCTCTCGCGGATCATGCTCGATCAGAATGATCGGTACGCCAAGGATCAAGCCGCGGCGCCGACATGGATCGCGCGGCGGGATCGGCGCGGGTTCGTGGTGCCGTACGGCAATGTGCCGGGGCAGGCGGGCACGGTGCCCGCGCCGTTCGCGGATACGAACGGCGACGGGTTCGCGGACACGGACGAGTTCGGGCAGTTCGTGACGGACATCAACGTGCCCGTCGCCGCGCTCGCGCCCTTCAGCCCGCAAGGGACGCCGGGCACGGACACGTTCGGTCGGCCCGAGCCGCAGGTGTACGAATACGTCGATACGTCGCGCACGCTCATCGGAGCGGTCGCGCAGGACCTCGCGCCGCTCGTGGACGCGACGCAGTACGCGCCGAACGAGGGCGAGGACGCGTGGCAGAGCGAGCACGAGACCTTGATGTACGCGGTCGCGGGGGCGACGATGCTGCTCGGGGATCGCGAGGACGCGGTCTACGATCTCGAGACCGAAGAGGTCAAACCCGCGGGGACGGAGTGTGCGAGCTGTGTCCCGTATCGGCGTTTCAAGGCCGATACTTCGCCGCTGCCGGATCTCGCGCATGCGCTCGGGCAGATCCTCGCGGATCCGGAGTCGGACGCGCTCGTGCTCGGGCTCATCGATCTCGTGGAGAACCACGAGCAGGAGCTCGCGCGGCTGCTCGGCGCGGCGCTGAAGATCCGGAAGATCGCGCTCGATCACGACGCGCTCGCGGCGCAGGGGAAGGAGAAATTCGCGCAGATCCCGTACGAGGCGCCGATCTGGGACGAGATCGCCCAGGTGATGGGGCGGATCACGCAACGCCCGGGGCTCACGGCGAAGCTCATCGGATCGTTCGGCGATCCGGCGTTCGTCACGCCGACGGGCGGCGTCTCGCACATGGGCGAGTCGCTCATGCGGCTCATGACGAACCGCGACGAGCTGACGTATTACGACGACGACCTCAATGGTCCGGCGTGGAACGTCACGACGAACAATACGCTCGATCCGTCGACGCCCGTGGATCGGACGAAGCCGGTCGCGGGGGAGAACCGCTCGTGCTGGGAGCGGACGCTCGACATCATTCATCACGCGAACAACGTGAAGGCGTGTAACAAGCAGGGCGCGAAGGTGAAGGCGGCGCTCGGCGGGATTTCGCTGACGTGGCCGCTGATCGGCAGCTACGACGAATGCGAGCTGCTCTCGTTCGAGAATCTCGCGGTGTTTTACCTCGACTCGGTGCTGCCGGCGAACCACCCGAAGCGGTCCGAGTTCAAGATCAAGGCGGGCGAGCTCGATGCGCTCCTCGACTTCCTCGGCGTTTTCACGAGCAAAGATGGGCTCTTCGAGCAGTCGTCGGGCATCACGGGCCTCACGCTCCACCCGGAGCCGAAGGCGCTGAACCGGCTCGTCTTCTTCGGCGCGACGTCGGATCAGTTCAGCGTGCTGCCGGACCTCGACCTCTACATCCTCGGCGGCAATACCAAGAACAAGAAGACGAACGATTTCATCTCCAACCTGATCGAGCCCGTCCCCACCGTGGTTTGTCCGCAGACGCAGCTCGATACACGCAAGTGTTCGACGTCGGCGGACATCCTCAGGCTGCGCGGAAAGAATACGCTGTTCGTCCTCGAACGGTTCGGCTTCTACGATTACCTGCGGCCGCTCGTGACCACGTTCGCGAATGCCTCGTCCAACGCCGACGGCGAGGTCATGTTGCTCGACCTCATCGAGATCCTGAAGCGCCACTGGCCGGGGCCGGATCACGGCGCGGAGTGTGATTCGAGCGGTGATGCCCAGTCGAACCCGATCTATTGCTCGGGCGCGGGCGTGAACACGTACGAGCCGATCCTGGCCTACGCATTCGTGACCGACATCGTGCCGGCGCTGCACGAGTTCTCGAAGGCGATGCGCGACGTCTCGAAGGTCACGGTCGCGCGCGGGCCAAACGCGGGCAAGGTGCTGACGGGCGCCGACGTGCTCGAGAAGACCGCGCAGATCCTGTTCGACCCTGCGTACGCCGAGGCCGCGGGGATGACGGATCGAAAGGGGAACAAGGGCACGACGTGGGTGGACGGGACGCCGCAGGCCCAGCACACGGTGTTCACGTTGTTTGCCGATGGTCTCCACGGCATGGATCTACGCTTCGACAATGCGTGCGGCTGCTCCGGGAAGACGGGGCAGGAGCTCGCCGATTGCCAGGCGGCATACGACACGTGCAAAGTGGACGCGGATCGGCGCAAAGGGCAATGGAAGCGGGCACGTTCGCAGCTCGTGGATCAGTTCCTCGCCGTGGAGGGCGAGGGCGCGACGGCGAAGTTCGCGAACCCGGCCATTCCGCGGGCGCTCGCGACGACGCTGCGCGTGTTCCGCGAGCAGGTGAACGCGCATTGCCCGGACCGCGAGAACGGGACGCCGTGCACCTGGGCAAAGGAAGAGCTCGGCAAATCGCTGGCCGATGGGCTCGATAGCCCGATGGTGGCCGCGCTCGTGGATCTTCTCGAAAAGATCCGGCAGGACGAGACGGCGCGGCGCGAGCTCGAACGGCTGCTCGATCATCTCCTGTCGTCCGCGAGTGACGGGCAGGCGCTCGAAGCGACGCTGTCGTCGCTCGCGGACGCCCTGCAAGCGCTGCTCGCCGATACCGAGATCGCGCCGCTCCTCAATGCGGCGGCCCCGGGCGCGCGGCCCGAGGACGAGGCGGGGAACAAGGGCGCATTGCCGGCGGCGCTTCAGCTCCTGAAGGCGCTCAATTCGGACACGTACGACAAGTACCACGTGATGGATCACATCCTGCCGAACCTCGTGACGCCGATGGCGCCGGTGGACGGCGTGGCGAGGCTCTCGCCGCTGGAGATCATCATGGATACGGTGGCCGAGGTGAGCCGCATCGACGCGGCGGCGAACCCGGGGCCGCTCGCGCCCCCCGATTACGAGACGATCTTCGGCTCCGCGCGTGATTTCCTGACGAGCCCGACCCGCGGCCTCGAGCAGATCTACACCATCGTCCAGAAGCGGCCCCGCGAATGACCACGAAATCCTCCCCGCGGAAGCGCGCCCTCGCCCTGGGCGCGCTGGCCGCCGTCTCTCTTTCGCTCTTCGCCGAACCCGCCGGAGCAGCGGGCCTTTATCTGTCGGAGCGAGGCGTGCGCCCGCTCGGTCGCGGCGGAGCGTTCGTCGCGGGCGCCGACGATCTCGGCTCCGTCGTCTACAATCCGGCGGGGCTTTATGACGCCGGGATGAGCGTGCTCCTCGACGCGAGTTACGTTCATTTTTCGAGCGAATACACGCGCCGCACCGTCGTCCGGCAGACGGATCCGAACACGGGCGCGACCGTGAGCGAGGGCGTGAAGACGTTCGATCCGGTGCAGGGGAGCGCGCCGTTCTTGCCGATCCCGACGCTCGGATTTTCGTTCGTCCCGCACGATCAATGGGTCGTGGGCGTGGGCCTCTGGGCGCCGTACGCGGGCATCGCGACGTACCCCGAGACCTCGAACGGGCAGCCCGCGCCGCAGCGATATTCGCTCCTCTCGCTCGAAGGTTCGATCCTCGCGGTGGGCGGCGCGTATGCGGCGTATGCGCCGACGCCGAAGCTCCGGATCGGCGCGGGGATCGAGGTGCTCGCGGGGACGTTCCGGAGCACGGTGGTGTTTTCGGGCTGCGTGCCGGACCGGTTTTTCTGCGCGCCGGAGCAGCCGGAGTGGGACGTGCTCGCGGAGCTCGCCGTCGGGCCGATCATCGCGCCGTCGGCGAACGCGGGCCTGATTTACATCCCGCATCCCAAGGTGCGGGTGGGTTTGTCCGGGCATTTGCCGTTCTGGGTGCGGTCGAGCGGGACGATCCGGACGCGGCTGCCGTCGGCGGCGCCGTTCGCGACGGCGCGGCAAGAAGGCGAGGACGCGGACGTGGCCTTCGAGCTGCCCTGGAACGTGCGGTTCGGCGTGGAGGCGCGGCCGAACGACAAGCTCCGGGCCGAGCTCGCGCTCGCCTACGAGGACTGGGGCGTCCACGATAGCATTCGCGTGAATCCGAACGGGGTCGCGCTGAAGAACGTGGTGGGTTTTCCCGAGACGTATCTTCTGCCGCCCGTGAACCTGCCGCGCAATTTCCGGGGCTCGTTCTCGGCGCAGCTCGGCGGCGAATACATGATCCCCGTGGGGAAGATGCAGCTCGACGTGCGAGCGGGGCTCCGCTTCGAGACGAGCGCGGTGCCGAACGAGTACGTCTCGGTGCTGACGATCGATTCGAACAAGCTGACGCCGTCGATCGGCGCTGGCCTGCACATCGGGCCCGTCCGGCTCGACCTCGTGGTGGCGCACGCGATCATGTTCTCGCAAGACGTCGATCCACGCGAAGCGAAGATCCCGCAGGTGAGCCCGCTCGTGGCGAACCCCGCGCCGCAGCCGAACATCATCAACGGTGGGAGCTACTCGGCGAGCGCGACGATCGTGGGCCTCGGCGCGATGTATACGTTCGGCAAGGCTGCGCCGGCGAAGGCGAACGCCGCGGGGAACGGGACGTAGGCGTCCGCGGACGCAGGTCAGCCGGGTCCGCTTCCGCCGACCTTTTGTGCGATCCTCTCCAGCCGTTCGAGCGACCGCCTCAAGTCGTCCCGGTAGGCATGGTCGTCCGTGTGGACGAGCTCGTTGCGCATCTCCCGCAGCCGGATGTCGAGCGCGATCCTGAGCTCTCGTGCTTCTTCGTCCGCGATCTCGAGGTTCATGCGCGAAGGCATGGAGCCCGGGCTCTCCGGCGAAAAGCGGGGGGCGCGCGGGCCCGTGACGAATGCGGGCGTGCGTGCTGAGATGGCGGCGCATGAGCGGGCGCGAGGACGAGGACGAGTTCGACGACAAGGTGGAGACGGAGCTCGTGCGCAGGCCCGATCGCGCGGCCTCGCCCGGGTTTTCGCTCGTGGTCGTCGCCGGCGCGAGCCGCGGACAGACGTTCACGATCGCGCCCGGTCACCCTTCACGCGTGCTCGTCGGGCAGAGCCCGATGTCGGATCTGCGCATCGACGATCGGCTGGTCTCGCGCAGGCACGCGGCCTTCGAGATCCTGCGCGGCAAGTTGCGCGTGACGGACCTCGACTCGACGAACGGTACGTCGGTGCAAGGCGTGGCCGTGCTCGACGCGCTGCTCACGGGCGGCGAGGTCGTGACGATGGGCGAGACGCAGATCCGCATCGACAAACTCGCCGATCAAGCGCCCGCGGAGATCCCTTCGGCCGTGCGGTTCGGCGCGATGGTCGGCGCGAGCCCCGAGATGCGCGCGCTTTATCCGCTGTGCGAGCGGCTCGCGAGCGCGAGCGTGCCCGTGTTGATCGAGGGCGAGACGGGCACGGGCAAGGAGGTCTTGGCCGAGTCGTTGCACGAGCTCGGGCCGCGCAAGCAAGGGCCGTTCGTCGTGTTCGACTGCACGGCGGTGCCGCCGAACCTCGTCGAGTCGGCGCTGTTCGGGCACGAGCGCGGGGCGTTCACGGGCGCGACCGAGTCACGCAAGGGCGTGTTCGAGGAGGCGCACGGCGGCACGCTCTTGCTCGACGAGATCGGTGATCTCGAGCTGCCGCTGCAAGCGAAGCTCCTGCGCGCGCTCGAGCGCTCGGAGGTGCAGCGCGTGGGATCGAACCGCTGGATCCGCGTGGACGTGCGGATCCTGGCGGCGACGCGGCGCGATCTCGATCACGAGATCCAGGCGGGGAGGTTCCGCGACGATCTGTTCTACCGGCTCGCCGTCGCGCGGATCGAGCTGCCGCCGCTGCGAAGGCGAACGGGCGACGTGCTCGTGCTCGCGCAACACTTCTGGCGGCAGCTCGCCGGCAAGGACACGCCGTTTCCGCAAGACTTCGCGCGGCGCATCGCGGACTACGCGTGGCCGGGCAACGTGCGCGAGCTCTACAACGCGGTCGCGCGTCGCGTGGCCCTCGGCGAGCTCGCGCCCATCGCGACGCTCCGTCCGAACACGCCACGTCCGCCCGGCGTGCCGCGGCCGAGCTCGCCGCCGAGGCCCGCGGCGGCGTCGGGTTTCATCGAGGAGATCCTCGCGCTCGACCTGCCTTTGCCGCGGGCACGCGAGCGCGTGGTGGAGGAGTTCGAGCGACGTTACGTACAGCGGGTGCTCGCGGCGCACGGCGGCAACGTGGGCGCGGCCGCGGCGGCGTCGGGGATTGCGCGGCGCTACTTTCAGCTCATCAAGGCGCGGCACAAGGGGTAGTCTCGGGGCTGAATGGAAGCCGAACGCGGCTCGCCCCGGGTGCTCGTTCTGGGCCGTTACCGCGTGTACGACGAGATCGCCGCGGGCGGCATGGCCACGGTGCACCTCGGGCGGCTCATCGGCGACGAGGGATTTTTGCGGACGGTGGCGATCAAGCGCCTCCATCCGTGGCACGCGCGGATCGCCGAGGTCGTCGCGATGTTCACGGACGAGGCGCGGATCGCGGCGCGCATCCGGCACCCGAACGTGGTGGGCACGCTCGATGTGGTGTCGCAGGAAGGCGAGGTCTTCCTGGTGATGGAGTACGTGCACGGCGAGCCGCTGTCGCGGCTCATCAGCGTGGCGAGCAAACGCAAGCAGAAGATCCCGCCGCCCATCGTGGCCGCGGTGCTCGCGAACGCGCTGCGGGGGCTGCACGCGGCGCACGAGGCGAGGGATGCGCGGGGCGAGCCGCTCGGCGTCGTGCATCGCGACGTGTCGCCGCAGAACGTGCTCGTCGGCGTGGACGGCGTCTCGCGCGTGCTCGACTTCGGCATTGCGCGCGCGGCGGGGCGGGCGCACGTGACGAGTGATCACACGATCAAGGGCAAACTCGCGTACATGTCGCCCGAGCAGCTCCGCGGCGAGGTGCTCGATCGGCGCGCGGACGTGTATGCGGCGGGCGTGGTGCTGTGGGAGGCGCTCACGTGCCGGCGGCTTTATGCGGGGGCGTCGGAGGATCTCGCGCTCGTGCGCCTGCTCGAAGCCGAGGTCGAGGCGCCGAGCAAACGCGTGGCCGATCTGCCGACGTGTTTCGACGAGGTGACGCTGCGCGCGCTGCGGCGGGACGCGGACGCGCGATACCCCACGGCGCTCGAAATGGCGATGGCGCTCGAAGCGTGCGGGCCGATGGCGACGCCGTCGGAGGTCGGCGCGTGGGTCGAGGCGATGGCCGGGGAGACGCTCGCCGAGCGGGCGCGGCTGATCCAGGCGATCGAGAGCGAGGAGCGCCGCACGTCGTTGCCCCCGGTGCCGAAGGAGCCGGCGAAGCCCGTGTCGAGCCGCGAGGAGGAGACGAAGCTCGACTCGCTCGCGCCGCCGGCGCCCGCGGCGGCGGTGACGTCGGTCTCCGCGGCGAACACGGAATCGCAACATGCGGCGCCGGCAAACCCGCCGGAACGACGCGTGACGCCGGTGGTGCTCGGTCTCGTCGGGCTCGTCGGGATTCTCGTGGTGACGCTGGTCGTCATTCTGATGCGAGAGAGCCCCGAGCGCATCGCGTCCGCGCAGGGGGCGCCTTCGATTGCAGCGAGCGTCGCCACGCCCGAATCCGTGGTCCCGAGCGCGCCTTCCGCCGCCCCCACGCCGGCGCCTTCCGCGACGAGCGTCGTGTCGGCCGCGCCGACGGCTTCGGCCAGCGTGACCGCGCCGCCGCGGACGACGGCTCCGCGGGCGAAACCGGCCTCGCCGAGCGACGGCTGCGATCCGCCTTTCTTCATCGACGCATCCGGTCGAAAGAAGTACAAGCGCCATTGCCTCTGATGGCCGAAGGTTCGTCGAGAAGAACCGAGCTCCGGCGTTCGCGTGTCCTCTACGCGGCGCTCGTGGTCGTGACGATCGGGCTCGGCCTGCTTTCGCGGAAGATCCCCGGGTTACCCGCGTGGCTCTCGAAGGGCGCGGGGGACGCGCTTTATGCCACGATGAGCTTCTGGCTCGCGGGGCTCGTCGCGCCGGCCTCCCGGACGGCGCAGGCGTCAATCGCAGCGCTGCTCTTTTGTTACGCCGTCGAGGCCAGTCAGCTCTATCACGCACCTTGGATCGATGCGATCCGCGCGATGCGGCTCGGTGGGCTCGCACTCGGACATGGATTCCATGCGATGGACCTCATTTATTATGCGGTCGGTGTGATCGTCGGGATCGGGATCGAGCGCGCGGGGAGGCTGCGGAGGGAGCGGCCTTCGTGATACGTTGATGCAATGGATCCAGACCTCACTCCCCTTTCCACGAAGGCCTCCGAACAGGACAGACAACGGCGGGAACGTTGCCTCGTCTACGTGCGTGAGCACGCGGAGGGCCCGGTGGAGGGGCTCTTCGCGCAGGATGGAATGGTGCGGCGAATCTGGCGGGAAGCGGCGATGCTCGCCGCCATTCCGCCGGCGGTGGTCCTGGAGGTGCTCTTGCCCGAGGTGGCCGAGGGCGTGGGGCGGTTCAGCGATTATCAAACGAAGCTGATGGCGAGGACGCGGCGGACGGTGTACGCGACGCACGCGCTCGTCTTCGGGGATCTTTCGATGTCGATCGAGGTGGGGGCGCGGATCTTCCAGCTCCACGAGCGCGTTCGCGGGAGGATCTCCACGCGTTCGAGCGAGGCAAGGGCAGGGCAGCGGTATCGCGCGAACGAGCCGGCCGCGATGCAATGGGTGTTCGCCACGCTGGTGCAGGGGGCGCTGACCACGTACGAGGCGATCGTGGAGCCGCTCGATCGCGGGGAGCGGGCGCAGTTTTACGAGGAGTCGAAGCGATGGGGCGCAGCCGTGGGTTTGTCCCCGGAGCAATTGCCGGCGGACTTGGAGAGCTTCGAGCGGTATTTCGAGGGGATGGTGGAGCATTCGCTGGAGCTCGGGGACATGGCGCGGGACATCCTGCGGGTGCTGTTCGGGCCGCCGTACATGCGCGGGGCCGCGAGGCTCTGCGCGGGGCTCTTGCCGGAGCGGTGGCGGAGCGCGGTGGGTTTGCCCTGGGATGCGGAAGCAAAACGCGCGTACGAGCTCGCCATCGGCGCGATGCGCGGATCGAGGTATTTGCCGCCGGCATTGAGGTACGTGCCCGCGTGGCATCAGGCGGCGGCGCGGATCGAGGCGGCGCGGGGAGAAGGGGTTTCGAGGACGACGAGGGTCGTGCGGGCGCTCGACCAGCGCGGGTGGATTCCCGCGGGGCTCGCGCCGCCCGAGCGTGTCATGCGCAAATGCCCGGGCAGTGATTAACCCGCGGCAATGGCCTGGAGGAAGGCGCGGGCGGCCATGGGCCCGGACAAACGGTAGGGCGCGCGGCTCGGGCGAGGGCCGACGTGCATGGCGACGTGCGGAGCGGGGAGCGCGGCGAACATTTCTTCGTCGACGAGGTCGTCGCCGAGCGCGACGACGCGTGCGCCGGGGGGAGCACCTTCGAGGAGCGACGCGACGAGCGCGCCGCTCCCCGCGCCCATGGGGCGGATCTCGACGATCTTGTCGCCGGGGAGGATCTCGACGGGCGTGTTCTTGAGCAAATCGCCGAGGTGGATCCGCAGCTCCTTGGCCTGGAGCGCGCCGAACTCGGGGTCGGCCATGCGGTAATGGAAGGTGAGGGAGGCGCTCTTTTCTTCGAGCAATGCACCCGGGGTGCGGGCGACGAACTGGCGGAGCAAGGGCAGGAACTTCGCACTCCATTCGGAGGGGATGTTTTTCCGGGCGCACCATTCCCCCCCCGAGGCGTCGCGCGTCCAGAAGCCGTGCTCGGCCGCGAGCGCGATGGGCAGGTCGCCGAGCCAGCGCTCGAGGGCGGCGCGCGTCCGGCCGCTGACGACGTGCACGCGCGTGCCCGGGCGTCGCGCGAGGGCCGTGAGCAGGTGCCGGAGGTCCGGGTCGGGCGCGGCTTCTTCGGGGGCGCGGGCGAACCGGACGAGGGTGCCGTCGTAATCGAGGAGCAACGTGAGGCGCGGGGTCTGGCGGAGCTCGGCCGTGAGGACTTCGAGGGCCGCGGGCGTGGTCGCGCCGAGGGGGCGCCCGCTCGACGCATCGCCTTGCTCTTCGAGCGTGGTGACGAAGCTTTGCGCCCAGCCGTGGACGTCGTGCGCGAGGACGTGCTGCCGGAGATTCTGCATGCGCTGGCGTCGCTCGTTTTCGGGCATGGTGAGGGCCCGCTTGAGCGTGGCCGCGACGCCGCCGATGTCGTACGGATTGACGAGCAAAGCGTCGGCGAGCTCGGAGGCGGCGCCGGCGAGCTCGCTGAGGACGAGCACGCCGTCCTCGTCGGTGCGGGACGCGACGAACTCCTTGGCGACGAGGTTCATCCCATCACGCAAGGGCGTGACGAGCATGACGTCGGCCGCGCGATAAAGCGAGGCGAGCTGGCGCTCGTTGAAGGAGCGATACATGGAGTGAATGGGCACCGAATGGACCGTGGCGTAGGCGCCGTTGATGCGGCCCACGAGCTCGTCGACCCGGCTGCGGTATCCCTGGTAGGCTTCGACGTTCGTGCGTGAGGGGACGGTGACCTGGACGAGGCGTACCTTGCCGCGCAAGGCGGGCTCGCGTTCGAGGAGGCGCTCGAGGGCGAGGAGGCGGCGCGGGATGCCTTTCGTGTAATCGAGGCGGTCGATGCCGAGCAGAATGCGCTGGCCAGGCTGGCGGAGGGCCTGCACCTCGGCGATGACCTCGGGCGTGTCGGCGAGGGCGGAGAGCGCGGCGGCGTCGATGCCCATGGGAAACGCGCCGAGCCGGATCTCGCGGCCTTCGGTGAAGACTCGGTCGACGTTGGCTTCGACGCCGAGCACGAGGAGGAGCGCGGACGCGAAATGGCGCAGGTACGGGAGCGTGTGAAAACCGATGAGATCGGCGCCGAGCAGGCCTTCGAGGATCTGGGCGCGCCACGGGAGGATGCGGAAAACCTCCGAGGAGGGGAAGGGGATGTGGAGGAAAAACCCGATGCGCGCGTTCGGGATTTTTTTCCGCAGGAGGCCGGGGACGAGCATGAGCTGATAGTCGTGGACCCAGACGAGATCGCCTTCGCGGTAGTGCGCGGCGACGAGGTCGGCGAATCGCTCGTTCACGCGGCGGTAGCTCTCCCAGTCGCGTTCGCCGCCGAGCGGGACGCGATCGAGCATGTAATGGAAGAGCGGCCAGAGGACGCCATTCGAGAATCCCTCGTAATACCTGGAGACCTCGCTTGGAGAGAGGTGCTGCGGGACGTAGCGGAGCTCTTCGAGGCGCGCTTCGAGGGCGGCACGTTGATCGGGCGAGAGGCGCGTGACGTCGCCGGGAAAGCCGAGCCAGAGGCCTCCGGAGCGCTCGTGTGGCCCCTTCATGCCCGTCGCGAGGCCTCCGGCGCTCCGGGTGACGAGGACCTCGCCATGCTCGACCTTCACGGTGACGGGCAGGCGGTTCGAGACGAGGAGCAAACGTGCCATGGCGGGGGAGGGTGGCATCGACGAAAATATTTGTCCACCAACAATCGGCTGGCGAAATGATGCTGCCGCGACGAACCGGCCGGGGAGATAAAGAATTTTCTTGCGAGGCCCCCGGGAGGTGGGTAAGGTGGCCGCGACGCTGACGAAGCGTCGCCCTATGGTCTCCACGCACTGAACACGAGCCCCCGCCATTGCGATACCGCTGCTCCTCCCCGTACGTCCATCGTGGACGGATCGGGTGGAAGTCGAGCGCCGGTCGTTCGCTCGTGACGGGTCCGAAACCGTAGTTGCTGCCTGCTCGAACGCCGGCGGATCGGTCGGCGTGTGTCTGGAGATTCGGTATGAGAAAACTCGTGTATCACGTCGCCATCACGGCGGACGGCTTCATCGCGCGTGAGGACCATTCGTTCGATTGTTTCCTCAACGAAGGGCCGCACGTGGACGATTACCTCGCGTCGTGGGCGGGCTACGGCGCGGTCGTGATGGGCCGCCGCACGTACGACATCGGGCTGAAGTTCGGAGTCACGGATCCGTATCCGATGATGGAGACGTACGTGTTTTCGCGGACGTTGAAGGAAAGCCCGAATCCACGCGTGAAGGTGATCGCGGAGGACGCCGTGGGCGCCATCCGGAAGCTGAAGGCCGAAGAGGGGAAACCCATCTATCTGGCAGGCGGCGGAGACTTCGCGGGGATGCTGATCGCCGAAGGCGTCGTCGACGAGCTCTTGATCAAGCTGAATCCGCTGCTGCTCGGCGCGGGCATTCCGTTGGTGTCGAGGCTGCCCGCGCACGTGAACCTCACGCTGCTGTCGACGAAGGTGTACCGCAATGGCGTGCTGCTACTGCAGTACGCGGTCGGTCACTCGGCGCAAGCGGCGGGGAGCGTATAGCCGAGCTTGGGCGCGATTTCGCGATGGAGAGATAGGCCGACGAGGCACGCCTGCGGGTCGTCCGGCGCGTTCAGCAGCAAGCGCTTGGATTCCACGCAGGTTTTGCTGAAAGGATTGTCCCCGCCCTTCAACGTGGCCGCCGCATCGAGCCCGCAGACGCAATCGCTGTAACGCTGGCACGGGGGCGGGGGCCCAGCGCCCCCGTCCTTGGCCTCGGTCTTCGGCGCGTTCGCCTGCTGTCGCCGCTGCGCCTCGGCCGGCGTCAGATACTCACCATTCCATCGGGAGGCGTCCGCGCCCGTCAGCTCGGCGATCACCGAGGTTTCGGTGATCGTGAGCTTGCCGTCGAGGGGCACGACGTCCCAGCCGTCAGGGCCGAGCGTCGCGCGACCGAGGCGCGTCGCTCGGTACGTCTGGTGGACGTACTCTCCTTCGAGCGTCGCCTCGAGGACCGCGACGCGGAATTCGGGAGCGGAGGACCCGATCTCCGCGCGGAACACGAGGTTCGAGTCATAGACGAACGCATGCCCAGGCGGCGCGTCGCGGGTGAGCGGGTGCTTCTGCATGTCGCCGGGGATCGTGACGTTCGGGCGCGGGAGGGGTTTGTCCTTGGAACAGGCCGGCGCCACCGCAAGCGCGAGCGCGCAGGCGATCGAGAGGAGGACGGGCCGCATCCGCAAATGCGTATCCGACCTCTCCAGGCGCTGCAATGTTCGCTGGGATGGCGGCGAACGTCAGGCGGAAACACGCCGCCTTCGTCGGCTGACACGCTCGACCGCCGGCGGCAGGACGTCGCCGATGCCGGCTTCGACGCGGAGGTCGACGTACGGGTCGTACGGGGTCTCGCCGCGATTGACGAGGATCACGCGCGCGCCCGATTCGATCGCGACGGCGACGAGCGACGCCGCGGGGTTCACCACGAGCGAGGAGCCGAGGACGAGCATGAGGTCGCAAGCCTCGGCGTGATTTCGCGCCTCGGTGAGCTCACGCGTGGGGAGCGGGTCGCCGAAGTTGACGACCGACGAAATGAGCCGGCCCTGGCAACGGGGGCATTTCGGCTGGCCGCGCACCGGCGCGTTCGTCCGATAGCCAGGGCCGAACCGGGCCGGATCCCAGCCGACCTCGCGCCGCGTGAACTGGCGGTCGCAGAGGAGGCATCGCACGAGGTCGCCATTGCCGTGCAGCTCGGCCAGGCGCTCCGGGTCGATGCCCGAGCGGCGGTGGAGGTTGTCCGTGTTCTGCGTGATGAGGTACGCGAGCAGGCCGAGCTCCTGCAAGGTGACGAGCGCGAGGTGCGAGGTGTTCGGCTCGACGCGGCCCGACGGGACACGAAATCGCGGCGGCGGAAGGCCCGCGTCGCGGCGGGTCCAGACGCCGTCGGGGCCGCGGAAATCCGGGATGCCCGAGTCGGTGCTGATGCCGGCGCCCGTGAAAGCCACGAGGTGGCGGCTCGATTCGATCCAGCGAGCGATCTGAGCGATGGTCGTGGAGAGGGGGCTCGTCATGAAGGCCTCCGAAGAGCGCGGCTCTGGGGCCGCCCTCCGAAGACCGCAAGGCCGGCGATCAGACGCGCTTCATCTGGACCGGCGTGAGCCGCGCGAACCGGAGGACGAGCGCTCCCGCGACAGCGAAGAGCGCCGCCGTGAGCCCCCACCAGATCCCGACCGCGCCCATGCGGAGGGCAAACCCGAGCAGGAGCGCGAGCGGAATGCCGAACGCGTAATACCCGATCACGTTCGCATTCCGCGTCGACGTCGTGTCCCCCGCGCCCCGGAGCGCGCCGGCCGCGACCGCCTGCGCGCCGTCCGCGAGCTGGAAGATCGCCGCGATGCGAATGAGCGGGATGGCAGCCTCGATGACGTCGGGTTTGTCCGAGAGGATACGCGCGCAAAACGCAGGGGCCGCGGCGAAGAGGAGGGCCGAGAGGCCCATCACGGCGCTCGCCGCGACGATGCCGAGGAGGCCGACATGGCGAGCACCCGCGGGATCCCCTCGGCCGACGGCACGGCCGACGAGGACGGAGGTCGCGTTCGACATGCCGAGCGCGATGGTGAACGAGAGGCTCGCGAGGGAGAGCGCGACCTGATGGCCCGCGGCCGCCCGCGGGCCGATCCAGCCGGCAAAGATGCCCGCGATCGAGAAGGCGCCGACCTCCGCGAGCAAGTGCGTGCCGATGGGCCAGCCAACCCGGACGATGGAGCGCGTGGTCTCGCGATCGGCGTGGAGCTCCGCGGCGCGGACCACGCCGTCGCGCCGGACGATCGCGCGGAACACGACGCCGAACGAGATGACCGACGCGAGGCTCGACGCGAGGCCCGAGCCGAGGACGCCGAGCGAAGGCAAGCCGACGCGCGGGAGGCCGACGGCCACGAGGCCGTCGTCGCCGTAGATGAGGAGGATGTTGGCGATGATGTTCGTGACGTTCGCCCAGACGGCCGACCACACGAGCGCGCGCGTGTGCCCGCGCGCCTGGAGGTAGACGCGGCAAGCCGTGATCAGGAGGAACGGCACGACGTTGGGGAGGCGGCCGAGCAAGAAGTGGAGGATCTGGCGCGAGGTCTCGGCGTCGATGCCGGCGCGGCCGACGAACAGGCCCGCGATGACGATGAGCGCCATGCACGGGACCGACAGCAGGAAGCCGAGGCGCGCGGCCTGGCCGAGGACGGCGCGGGAGCGGCTGCGATCACCCGCGCCCTCGGCCTGGGACACGAGCGGATCCATGCCCAGGATGACGCCCATGAAGAGCACGGTGATCGAGAAGAAGATGCCGTTGCCGATGCCGACGGCGGCGAGCGACGTCGCGCCGAGGCGGCCGACCATGGCGGTATCGACGAACCCGAGGAGCTGATTGGCGACGAAGCTCAGCGTGATCGGTCCGCCGAGGGCAGCGAGCTCGCGCAGCTCCGCCCTCCACGTCCGCGGTCCTTCGGCGGACGTCTCGTCGACGATGCGCGAAGCACTGAGGTTCGGGGTTACGTCGCTCATGGAGGGGCCCGGTATACCCTGGCCCGCGCGGGTGCGCCCGCCGATTCCGTGCCTGGATCTCAGGCGGCAATGCGTTCGGCGATCGTACGCACGTCGAGCTGCGTGTAGTCCTTCTCGTGGGAAGCGACGACGGCGTCGGCGACGTGGTTCGTGTGCGCCGCGAGGGTGCCGCGCAAGAGGCCGAGGAACTTGGGCGGCGCGGCGAGGACGAGCTCGCGGAAGGCATGCGCGTCGTAGAGCGAGGCGAGCCGGTCGGCGAGGCTACGCGCGAACTTCTGCGCCTCGACGTCCTTCGGGTCGGTTGCGTACTCCTTGGCGCTGCGGCCGGCGACCTGGCCGCCGCCGGTGAAGGCGCGGCCGGGTTTGTCCGCCATGAGATCCCGGGCCATGGCGCGGCTCTCGGGGTGCTCGAACTCCTCGACGAGCTCGAGCAAGGCGTTCTCCTCGTTGCTCCGCTTGAACAGGCGGGCTCGGCTCGCGTCGGCGATGAGGACGAACGTGATCCGTTCCGTTTCTTGCACGCGTTCCTCTTGCACGCGTCCCTCCCTCTCGCGCCTCGTCGGCGCGGACGCGCGGAACATGGAGGGGGCAGGTGCATCCGGCAATGGAGCGCAGGCGCGCTTGACGTGGAGGGGCCGGGGGACTAGGCCGGCCGTCCCTCGACCGCGTCGGCCGAGAAAGAGGACCGCATGAGCCTGACAGGAAAGCAGCGCCGCCATCTGCGCGCGCTCGGTCATCACCTGGACCCCGTGGTCCAGCTCGGCAAACACGGGCTGACCGACGGCATCGTCTCCGCCGTGAATGACGCGCTCGAGCAGCACGAGCTCGTCAAGGTGCGCGTGGGGACCGAGTGCCCCGACGAGCGCGGCGACCTCGCCGAAAAGATCCCGCCCGCCGTGCGCGCCGAGCTCGTCCAGGTGCTCGGCCGGACGATCCTGCTCTACCGGCGTCACCCGAAAGAGCCGAAGATCACGCTGCCGAAGGCCGGCTGAGCGCGGCCGGCCGTCAGGGCTTGCCGCGGGGATTTTCCTGCGGAGCGGCCAGGCGAGCGAGGATGCGTTGCAGCTCCTCGACGCTCATGTCGATGTACTCGACGACGCGGCCATAAAGCATGGCCGTGGGGACGTTGCGGCCCCCGCGCTCTTCCTGCGTCTGGTGGAGGACCCAGAGGACGATGCGTTCCTTGCGGGTCAAGCCATCCCGCACGTCGGGGAGGTTGTCGTAGGGGCCGGGCTGGTAGCGCTTCATGGTGCGGGAGCGCGGGCGCTCCGCGCCCGGACGGGACGCTCCTACCCCTCCCGGCGAGGGCATGCAAGAATGGGCGCGCGATCCGGTTCGCCGACAACGACGAGTCATGCGCTCCGCCAACGACATCCATCCCGGCGCCCTGATCGGCGGTAAGTACCGCGTTCGCGCCATCCTCGGGCGTAAACATGGCCTCACGATGGACGCGTTCCACACCGCGTTCGACCAGCGGGCCATCATCAAGCTGCTCCTGCCCCACCAGGCCGACGCGCGCGAGATCGAGCGCTTCCGCCGCGAGGCGCGTGCCCTGTCGAGGATCGCCTCCGAGCACGTCGCCCGCATCATCGACGTCGGCAACGAGCCCGACGGGACGTTCTACCTCGTCCGGCAGTACCTCGAAGGCACCGACCTCGAACGTTACGTCCGCAAGACCGGGCCGCTGCCGCTGCACGACGCGATCCTGTTCGTGCTGCAAGCCTGCGAGGCCGTGGCCGAGGCACACGCGAACAGCATCGTGGTGCGCGATCTCGAGCCGTCGCACCTCTTCGTGACGCAACGGACCGGCGGCGCGCCGATGATCAAGATCACGGACTTCGGCACGGCGAAGTTGCTCGGCGGCGCGCAGGACGCGACGGGCGAGATCACGGGGACGGCGATGTTCGGCCTGACGCCGTACGCGTCGCCGGAGCTCGTGCGTAAAGCGAAGGACGTCGACGCGCGCACGGACGTGTGGTCGCTCGGGACGATCCTCTACGAGATGCTCGCAGGTCGTCCGCCGTTCCAGGGCGAAGCCGCGTATCTGATGCTGCAGATCACGCGCGAGGAGCCGATGCGCGTGTCGCAACTGCGCGCCGACGTGTCTCCGGAGCTCGATACGGTGCTCGGCTGGGCGCTCGCGAAGGACGTGGAGGCGCGCTTCCGGAGCGTGCACGCGTTCGCGCACGCGCTCCTGCCGTTCTCGCCGCCCGAGGGCCGGCTGCTCGTGGATCGGATCGGGCAGATCGCGCAGGCCGCGCGCGAGCGGAAGGCGACCGGATCGGTGCCGCCGCCCGCGCCGCCGCCGTCGGCCCCGGCCGCCGCGGGCGCGTGGCTGCCCGCGCCGAACCCGCCGCCGATGGCCGGGGGCGTCGTGCCGCACGACTTCGCGCACCTGCCCGCCGACGAGGACGCCGAGACGGGCGTACATCCGGGCTCGGCGAACCAACCGGCGCCGATGCCGCAAAGGTACATGGCTGCGGCGCTGCAGCAGGCTGCACCCGCGCAGGTGGCGATGGACGAGCCGATGACGGAGGTGTTCTCCGGGCCCGTCGTCATCCCGCCTGCGGCTGCGTCTGCGCCCGGGATTGCGCCGGCTCCTGCGCCTGCTGCTGCGCCTGCGCCGGCTGCTGTGCCCGCTGCTGCGCCTGCGCCGGCTCCTGCCGCCGCGCCAGTAGCTGCGGCCGCGCCTGCTCCCGCGCCCGCCGCCGCGCCTGCGCCTGCGCCTGCGCCGGACAACTCACGCGTCATCCGCGTGCTCCTCGCGTTCTGCGCGGTCGGCTTGCTCGGTATCGTCGTGCTCATGGTCATGCTCCTGCGCAAGCAATCCGAGCCGACCGCCACGACGACGACCCAGTCCCAGGAGAACGGGCCCATCGCGATCCCCACGCCTCCGCCCGCGGCCACGCCCGCTCCCTCGGCCGTCGCCGTGCCGGCGAGCACGCCGGCTCCCTCGGCCGCGCCGCCTCCCGCCGAGAGCGCCTCCGCGGCTCCGTCGGCCGAGCCGCCGGCGTCCTCCGCATCCGCCGTCGCGGCCGCCACGCCGCCGCCCTCGGGTGGGGACGAAGCCGCGCCGAAAGCGGGTTCCGGCGCGTCCGAGCCGGCGAGCAAGTCGCCCTCGACGCCCGCGCCCGCGCCCGCCGCGGCTAACGGGACGCTCGTCGCCGTCGCCGTCGGCGGTCCGTGCTCGTTCACCGTGAACGGGGCCTCGAAGGGCAAGTCGTCGTCGCTGCGTTTGTCGCTCAAGGCCGGCACCTACTCGGTGACGTGCAAACCCTCGAGCGGCGCTGCGAAGTCGAAGAGCGTGACCGTTCGTCCCGGCGAAACGGCCATGGCCATGTTCAAGCTCTGAAGCGGTTCGGGCTATCGTCTATTTCCGTTCGTACACGACGGCCCGGCTGCGGGATGGGCGCGTAGCTTGCTTTCGTGGGTGGCGGACCGTGCGGCATCAGGCCCGCACCTCCGGGGCAAGACGGTGAACCATCAAGAAGCGTTGCGGATCGAACCCGACCGTAGCGGTAGCCATCCCCTTCCGGATCTGCGCGGGCCGCGGCGCGTGGACGGAGCCGAGAGCCGGGTCGGCCAGCTCCTCGAGGCGCTGCGAAAGCACGAGGGCCGGCACGTCGTCGTCATCCGGGGATACCCGGACCCCGACAGCCTGGCGAGCGCATGGGCGCACCAAAGGCTCGCCGCGAGCGTGGGAATCGAGTGCGACATCGCCCATCTGCCGCTCGTGAGCCGGGCGGAAAACCGGGCGATGGTGAACTTGCTCGATCTACCACTCGTCCGCGTGACCGCGCCGGAAGACCTCGACCGGTACAGCGCGCTCAGCCTGGTCGACGCAAACTCGATCGAGCTGCCGAGGAGCGCTGGGCTGCCCTGCGTGTCCATCGTGGATCACCACGCCATTCAGGGAAAACCCGTCGCGGACTTCGTGGACATCCGGCTCGGCGTGGGCGCGGCGAGCACGATCTACACAGAGTACGTGATCGAGGCGCCGACGCGGGTCCTGGAAAGCGGGACGATCGCGACGAGGCTCGCGACCGCGCTGGCCTATGGAATCCGGAGCGATACGGACGATCTGCTCCACGGGAGCGCCGACGACCTCAGGGCGCTCGCGAGCATCATCGATCTCGTGGACACGGACGTGCTGAGCGCGCTGTCGCGGTACGCGATCCCGTCGAGCTCGATGCGGATCATGCGGCGGGCGCTGGAGGCGATGCAGGTGGAGGGGACGTGGGTCTTCGCGGGCGTGGGGCAGGTGCGCTCGCAGGACCGAGACGCGATCGGGCAAGCAGCCGACTTCCTCCTCCGGCGCGAGGGGATCAAGACGGCGATCACGTTCGGCCTGGTCGAAGGGTGGATCGACGGATCGCTCCGCACGACGGACGCGTCGCTGGATCCGGCGACGTGGCTGCGCGACGCGTTCGGCATCGGCCCGCTCGGAATGCCCTACGGCGGCGGGCGGCGCGGCAAAGGCGGATTCCAGATCCCGCTCGGGCCGCTCGCGGCCTGCCCGAACCAGGACGCGCTGTGGCAGGTTGTCCGGGAAATGGTCGAGGACACGATCCGGAAGCGGATCGGCACCTCGGACGAGGGCGGCTGAGCAGATCGGGGTTTTCGGGAATCGTCGGGGGAAATCGAAGGGCGTCCGGTCAAACCGGGCGCCCTTCGTGTCCGCGGGGGACGGCGACGAGGGTCGGCTCGGGCGGTTTGTCCTTCGCCGACTCGCCGTTGCCCATGGCCCCGAACGCGTCCGAGAGCTCGTTCACCAGGGCGAGCGCGTCGAAGGGTTTGGGGAACACGCGGCGGACGTCGAGGCCCATGATGCGCCGGCGGAGCTCGACGTGCGCCGAGACGACGATGATCACGTTCGGTCGCTCCTCGGGGGGTTTTCCGAGCAGGGCCCGAATGACGCCGACGCCGTCGAGGCGCGGCATCATCAAATCGATGACGAGCGCGTCCACGCGGTGACGCTCGAGCAGCTTGAGGGCCTCCACGCCGTCGGCGGCGAGCAAGACGTCGAAGTCCGATACGATCAGGAGGTTGCGCATCGAATAACGAATCTCGTCGTCGTCATCGACGATCAGAACGGTCGGTCGCGAGCGCTTTCCCAATTTCGTGCCCCCCACTGGCAGTGAACCCCTCCGTCCCTAATGAAGCAATCGTCGACGAACGCAAGGTGGCACCGTGCAGGAGACGACGATCGATTGGACGGAAGTGATGGCGCGGGCCCCCGATGGGGTGGTCTGCGCGGACGAACGTGGGCGGATCGTGTACGCCAATCCAGCCGCAGAGCGACTCCTCGGGCGCTCGCCCGGAGAGCTCGTCGGCGAATCGTTCCCCGAGCTCGTGGCCTTGCCCGGAGGGCAAGCGCATCGCTGGGACGAGGCGACGGCCGCGCCGGAGCGAGCCATCGGGCATCGGAAGGACGGGACGGACGTGCCGATCGAGGTGTCGCTCGTCCCGCCCGGGAGCCGCGCGTTCGCGACAGCGTTCGTGCGAGACCTCTCGGCGAGTGATCGATCGGTCACGACGAAGCTGCTCGCCGCCGAGCGCGAGTCGTTCCTGTCGATGGCCGCGCATCAGCTCCGCGCGCCGATCCAGCCCGTCCTGAACTCGCTCCGGACGATCGAACGCGCGCTCGCGCTCGGCAAGGCGCCGCCCGACGGGACGATGGCGCGCGCGCTCCGGCAAACGCTCCGGCTCGGGCGGCTCGTGGACGCGATCCTGAGCGACGCCGCGGCGATCGAGCGAGGGACGCTGGAGGTGCACATCGCGCCGTTCGACCTCGCGGTCTTCACGCGCGACGTGGTGGAGGACTTCCGCCTCGCCGCGCCGACGCAGCGGATCGAGTACCACGGGCCCGGCGACGGGGTGCCCGTGATGTCCGATCCGGACCGGGTGCACCAGATCCTGATCAGCCTCATCGACAACGCGATGAAGTACTCGGGGCGGCAGCGCGTGGTGACGGTGGAGGTCGAGGGGACGGAGTCACGCGTGCGGGTGCGCGTGATCGATCAGGGGATCGGGATCCCCGCGGCGGAGCAGGCCAGCGTGTTCGGCAAGTTCTACCGCGGCTCGAACGTGCCGAGCTCGGCGAGCGGGCTCGGTGTGGGGCTTTATCTGGCGCAAGGGCTCGCGAAGCGGCTGCACGGGAGCTTGACGGTCGCGAGCGAGGTGGGGCAAGGGAGCGCCTTCTCGCTGGTGCTGCCGAGGCACTGGCCGGAGGGCACGAGCGTGGCGGCGCCGGCCCATCGGGGGACCCACGATGAAAGCCGCCCGCCGCATTGAGCCGAGCTACGAGGCGCTCGCCGCGAGGCTCGCCGAGGCCCAGGAGGAGAACACGCGCCTCCGCGGGGAAAACGAGCGACTCACGCAGGAGCGAGGCGCGCGCGAGGCCGCCGCAGAGGAGGCGCGGCTCGAGCTCGGGACGTTCTTCGCGCTCGTCGCGCACCAGCTCAAGAGCCCGCTTTTGCCGCTGGAAGTCTCGCTCATGACGATCGCGCGCGCGCTCGAGCGAGGGACGAACGTCCCGCCCGATACGTTCCCGCGGACGATGCGGCAAGCGCGCAGGCTGGGCCGTCTCATCGACGCGCTGCTCGTGGATCTGCCCCGTATCGAGGACGGATCGCTGCGCGTGGCGGCGCTCTCGTTCGACCTCCGAGAGCCGGTGCGGCGGGCGGTGGGCGAAGCGAAGCTGATGCTCGAGTCGCGGACGTTCACGCTGCACGAGCCCGCCGCGCCGCTGCTCGTGCGGGGCGACCCGGAGCGGGTGGAGCAGATCGTGGCGTCGCTCGTGGAGAACGCGGTGAAGTAC
The DNA here is from genome assembly GCF_029946505.1 of Polyangium sp. y55x31. Classification (GTDB taxonomy): domain Bacteria; phylum Myxococcota_A; class Polyangia; order Polyangiales; family Polyangiaceae; genus Polyangium. Next base: position 291,726 of record NZ_JARZHG010000009.1, on the reverse strand, counting down.
TCGCCGCCCGAGGCGCCGATCGGCGTGCGGGTGATCTCCGAGGACCGGGCGAACGCGATCGTGGTCGTGGAGGACCGGGGGATCGGCATCCCGGCGCGCGAGCTCGGCCAGGTGTTCACGAAGTTCTATCGGGGTTCCAACGCGCCGAGCTACCTGTACCGCGGGCTGGGTGTAGGTCTGTACCTGGCACACCACCTCGCGACGCTCTGCCGAGGTCGTTTGTCGGTCGAGAGCGTGGAGGGGCAGGGGACGATCTGTCGGCTGTGCATCCCGCTCGACGCGTGATCACGAGCGCATCGACCGTGCGTGCCTTGCTCAGGCCGGGTGGCGCGCCCGTTGCTGAGAGCGCGTGGCGATGCACGAAGATCCTCACAAGTCGGAAATGGGCGGCGCGCACCTCAACGGTCACGCGACCGGGGCCGCGCGGATGGTTCGTCAGGTGAAACGTGCCGACGACAAGCTGGTCGCCTTCGTCGAAGAGCGGCCGCTCGTCGCGCTCGGAGTGGCGCTCGCGTTCGGGTACGTGCTCGGCCGCGTGATGACGCGTCAGGGATGAGAACGGAGGGGTTCATGGTTGGCGAGAGACAGCAGAGCGGCACGACGGAACAAGGGGCGGACAAGGGGCCGCTCGCAGCGCTCGGGGGCGTCGATCCGAACGAGGTGCTCACGATGGTGAGCAACGTGGCGCGGGCGAACCCGCACGCGGCGCTCGCCGGCGCGGTGGCGGTGGGCTTTCTGCTCGGCGGCGGCCTGACGCCGCGGCTGCTCGGCGCAGCAGCGCTGTTCGCGGCGCGGCGCTACTTCCGCGCGACGGTGGAAGAGACGCTCTCCGGTCTCGAGCACGGGCTCGCGGAGCGGATCGGAAACGCCGGGGCGCGCTGAGAGCTCGAACGACGAGAGCGCCGACTCGTTCGGCGCTCTGCGAGCTCGCGCATCGATTTTCCCTTCCGGACGAAGGGCAGACCCGCTCAGGGCTCGGTCTCCTGCCGCCGCACGAAGCTCGCGCCGCGCGCCTCGAGGAGGCGCTCGACGGCGCCGGCCGCCGCAGGCGAGGTCCGGACCGCGACGAGCGAGCCGCCCATGCCGACGGCATCGTCGAGCAAACGCGCCTCGAACTCCGGGTGACGCGCCCCCAGGATCCCACCCACCGCCACGCCGAGCGCGCCGATGACGCCGGCGCCCGCCGCCGCCGCGACGACGGGGCCCGCGAAGACGGAGCCGGTCGCAGGCACGACGAGCGAGCCCGCGGCGCCGAGCGCGCCCACGATCGCGCCGAGCAGCCCGCCCATCGCAGCGCCGATCGCGGCGCCCTCCGAGGCCTTGCTGCCGAGGTGGAGGCCGAGGTCGCCTCGATGGCCGACGTGCTTGGGGATGACGCTGACGTCGGCGGGCAGGACGCCGAGCGAGGCGAGCTCGGCGAGCGCGCCTTCCGCGTGCGCGCGTTCGAAGAAGAAAGCGATGAGGATCTCGTGTTTCATGGTGGATCTTCGGCCGAAGAGGGACCCGGCGCGCGCTTCGCCGCCGGGACTTCCGCGCGGACGAACCGCGCAGGAGCCGCAAAGCTCGAAGCGTGCAAACCGTGCACGCAGCGCGTACACGGTTCGCACGTGAGGTGTGTGGGAGCGCGCCACGAACGAAGGCGCGCGCCTCTTTGCTAGCGGTTCTGGCCGACCTCGTTCGACGTGGCGAACGAGCGCTCGCGGACCTGGCTCGCGGCCGACTCGAGCTCGCCCCGGACGCGCCCGGCGGCGAAGCGCGCGCGGTCCTTGACCCGATCGGCGCCCTGGCGGAGCCGCTCCCGGGTCTCTTCGCCCGATTGCGGCGCGTAGAGCAGGCCGATGCCCACGCCGAGGGCCACGCCGATGCCGACCCCGATCGAGGCAGGCAGAAGCCAGCTCGCCGTGGACTTGCGCTCGTAAGGGAACGAATCCGACAAACGCTGGATGAAACCGTAGTTCTTCATCGTGCAGGCTCTCCGTCGGGGATGGATCGGATGCCTCACGTGGACGCGCGGGGCCCGCGATCGCCTAGGCGATCCGGTGCTCCGCGCGGACAACGAACCACGTGCAGGCCCGATCGAATCCGCGTGGGGGGGCCAGGCAGCGCGCATGCCACGACGTGAGCGGGCAGGGGGAGCGCACACGGCGCCGCGAAGATGTCCGCGGCGCCGTGCGAGGAGAGGATGCGAGAACGCGGGAGCTACTTGCAGAAGCCGTCGATGCAGATCTTGCCCGACGCGCAGGCGAGCCCGGCTGTGGGATCGCACTCGTTGCCGAGGTTACTGTTCGAGCCGCAGACCTGGTGGTCGCCGGACATCGTCGAGACGGTCTTGCAGACGTCGAACGACGGCAGGTTGTTGCAGGCGTTGTCGTTCGGCGCGGCGCACGAGATGTAGCAGGCGTGATGCAGGCAGATGGACCCTGCGGCGCAGGCGTCCTGCACGCCATCCTGGTTGCAGTAGAAGGCGGCCGTCTGGTTCGGGATGCAGCCGTTCTCCACCCAGACGTCGCCTGGCGGGCAGGAGCCCATCTGGCTGCGCGGGACGCACGCGCCGTCGACGCAGACCTCGTCGGCCGAGCCGCAGTCGTTCGTGATGGTGCACGGCTTGGCGGGCACGGTGCAGACGCCGAGGACCGGGTCGCAGGTGTAGCCGCCGTCGCAGTCCGTGTCGTCGCTGCACGCCGGGGTGCATTTGCCGTCGACGCACTTGTTGTTCGCCGGGCACTGGGTCTGGTCCGTGCACTGATCGGCGGGCGCGGTGCAGACGCCGCTCACGCACGCGTAGCCCGCGCCGAGCGCGCTGCAGTCGGCGTCCGTGCCGCACGCCGCCGGGTTCTGCGGGACGCACTGCGAGGCCTCGCAGGCGTAGCCGTAGACGCAGCCGACGACGTCGCAGGTGCCCGGATGGCAGGTGCCGTCGGGCCCGCAGGTCTCGCCCATGGCGCAGTCGTCAGGGTTGCCGCACCAGGTGACCCCTCCGCCCCCGGCGCCGCCCGTGCCACCTGTGCCACCGGTCCCGCCCGTGCCGCCGGTCCCGCCCGTGCCGCCCGTGCCGCCCGTGCCGCCCGTGCCGCCGCTGCCCGGCTCGCAGCTCGCCTGCGTGCCCTCCACCACGCATGTAAAACCTTCGGAGCAGCCCCAGACCGTGCAGTCGCCCGTGTGGCACTGGTTGTCGTTGCCGCACGTCTCGTTCAGGCCGCAGTCACTCGAGTCCCTGCAGCCGCCGTTCGAGCAATCCCCGGAGGTGCAGGGGCCTTCGTTCCACTCGCCGTCGTCTTCGTAGATGGGACAGCCTGCGAGGAACGTCGCCATCATGCCGATGAAGCCCAGCAGAGAAAGTCGCTTCATACCGTCTCCCGAAAAGCACCGACCAAGGCGCGAAGAGAGTGGGCCCGAGCCTTGACGAAGGCCAGGGCAACAGCGGGAGCCTAGCAAGCGGCATGCCCTGCACAAGGCCGCGCGATCGCGACGGTTTTCGCGCGTCGATCCGCTTCGGAGAGAGGAGACCGAGCGCGCCGCGTGGGGCGGATCGTGAAAGGGCGTTCACGATCGGCTGTGGCGTCCAGGATCCGCCGGGCCGGATCCACGTGCCGATGGCGTCGAAGAGTGGAGCCGGACGGGGCAAGCGCGGTAGAAGTAGGGAGCCTGATGCGTCGCGGCGCCTGCTTTTGCGGTCGCTTGCGTCCCGGTGCACAAAGAGGAAAGCTGCCAAGTTCCCCATGGAAGTCACCTGCGAGCGCTGCGGCACGGTGTACGACTTCGACGACGCCCTCGTCTCCGAGCGCGGCACCTCCGTCAAGTGCACGACCTGCGGCCACCAGTTCAAGGTGCGTCGCGCCTCCGTGGGGACCGTCCCCGACACGTGGGTCGTTCGCACCGTCGACGGGCGCGAGATCGAGTTCACCGCCCTGCGCGAGCTCCAAGGCGCGATCCACGACGGGAAGGTGACCCGCGACGACGTGCTCTCGCGCGGGAGCAGCCGGCCGCGCAGGCTCGGCTCGATCGCCGAGCTCGATCCGTTCTTCAACCGCATCGGCATGACCGTGCCCGGAACCGGGACGACGCCGCCGCCGCCCGCCGCGCGGACCCGTACGAGGACGCCCGCAGGCCTCGGCGGCGGGGCGTCACCGCCGCCGCGGCAAGAAGGATCGGTCGTGTTCGCGTTGCCGGGGCGCCAGCAGCAGGCCTCAGCGGCCGCGCCCGCGCCTCAGCCAGCGGCGGCTCCGCGGCGTGGTTCGGTGCCGCCGCCTCCGCCCGTGGCGATGGGCGGCGCGCTGCTCGGGCGTAAGACCGCTTCGGTGCGACCGCCCGCGGCGGCCGGGGCGGACAAGGGCTCGGAGATGCCGGCGCTCACTCCGCCGCGCGTGCCGGGCGGGCTCGAAGAGCTGAACACGATGAATGTCGTCGAGGCGCCGGTCTCGACACGCACGAACGGCGGCTTTGGTTCGCCGCCGCCGATGCGCGCGCCTTCGAGTTCGTCGCCGGACGAGCGAGGAGGGACCGTGGAGCGGATCAGCGCGCTGCCGCCGCCTCCACCGCCGCCGCGCAAGCCCGCGGGGTCGGCGCCGATGTTCCCGTCGCCTCCCGCGGAAGGGCCGCCCTTGCCGCGAAAAACCGCGGCGTCGTCGCCGATGTTTCCGCCGCCGGAGCCGCCTCCGCCGCCGCGAAAGGCCGCCGCGTCCGCGCCGATGTTCCCGCCGCCGGAGCCTCCGCCGCCGCCGAAGAAGGCGACACCCGAGCCGCCGGCCGTGCAGGACGCGGGGCCTTCGAGTGGCGAGGATCCGACGCTGATGATGGAGCGGCAGCCGACGAGCGAAGGGCCGACGCTGATGATGGATCGGCCGCCGTCGATCGCGTCGGCGAAGTCCGCATCGCCCACGCCCGCGCCGCCGAAGGTCGAGCCGGCGAAGCCGATCTCCTCGAAGACGCCGTCGGCGAAGACGCCGTCGAGCGGGCCCACGTCGTTGCCGCCGTCGTCGGCGCTGCTCCACAACGACGACGTCCTGTCGGTCTCGGGCGTGCCGCCGCGCCGCCCGCATGCGGCGCGGTGGATCGTGGGGGTGCTCTTGCTCGGCGCGGGCGCGCTCGGCGCAGTGATGGTCGGGCGCGAGTACCTGCCGAAGGGCGGCGGCGCTGCGGCGCCGACGCAAGGCGACGCGCGGCTCGGGACGCTCCTGGAGCAAGGAGATCGCGATCTGCGGGATGGTGATCTCGACGCGGCGAACGAGTCGTACGTGAAGGCGAGCGCGATCGCGGACGCGGATGTGCGCGTGGCGGTGCGGCTCGCGCGCCTCGCGGCGGTGCGCGCGGACGTGGCGTGGCTCAAGGTGCGGCTGCTCTCGGCGTCGGATCCGGATCTGGCGAACGCGCGGCGCGAGCTCGATCTCGTGGTGGGGCGCGCGAAACAAACGGCGGAGCGGGCGCAGTCGATCGCCGCGGCCGACGCGGACGTGGCGCGCTGTCGGATCGACGCGCTTCGCCTCGCGGGAGACGTCGACGGCGCGCGGAAGCTCGTGGCGACGCTGCCGAAGTCGACCTCGCAGGCGAGCGACGAGCTGCTCTTTGCGACGCTCGATCTGGCCGAAGCCCAGCCGGTGTGGGCGACGGTGATCGAGCGGCTGAAGAACGCGGCGCGGGACGAGCAGAACCTCGGGCGCGCGCGGTCGATGTTGATCTATGCGCTCGCGCGATCGGGCGACGTGGCCGGCGCGAAGGCCGAGCTCGAACGGCTCGCGGCGATGCCGAGGCCGCATCCGCTCGTGGCGTCCTTGCGCGTGTTCGTCGCGAGCGCCGAGGGCGCGAAGAAGCCCGAGGTCGAGGCCGCGAGCCTCAAGGTGGAGGCGGGGGACGACGCGCTGAAGACCGTGAACGAGGCGATCGCGAAAGGTGAGCTCGACAAGGCCGAGCCGCTCTTGAAGGAGCTCGCCGAGAAGACGCCGAAGGACGCGAAGGTGCTGAAGGCCGAGGGGGATCTCGCGCAGAAGAAGCGCGACCGCGCGGCGGCGATCCGGTTCTACGAGCAGGCGGTGGCCGCGGACGGCACGTACCTCGACGCGGTCGCGGCGCTCGCGGATCTCCGGTGGGAGAACGGGGAGCGCATGACGGCGAGCACGCTCTACCGGAAGATCATCGAGAAGGGCGGCGACGCGAACCCGCACACGAAACGCGCGAAGGAGCGTCTCGCCAAGTTCGCGGATTCCTGGGAGCCTTGATGAAAAAGCGGCGGGACCGACGGGTGCGTCTGGGGGCTTTCGGCGTGACGCTCGGAGCGGCGGTCGCGATCGCGGGTGCGGGCTGCGAGGGGAGGCCGCGGAGCACGACGAACGCGCGGGTCTCGCCGGCGCTCACGGGGCCGGCGGTGGTCGAGATCGATCTGTCGCGTGGGGCGCCCGAGTCGTCGCAGGGCGGGCTCTTCGGCTCGCCGCGCGGGCGGACGCACGCCGAGCTCGTGGAGGTGATCGGCGCGGCGAACGAGCGCGGGACGACGAAGGGGTTTTTCGTGAAGCTCGGGACCGCGGGGCTCGGGCTCGCGCGGGCGAACGAGGTCGGGCTGCTGCTCGCGTCGATCCGCAAGGCGAAGAAGCCCGTGGTTTGTCACGCCGACGATCTCGGCAACGCGACGCTCTTGCTCGCGTCCGTGGGCTGCGATCGGGTCTGGGTGAGCCCGGCCGGAGGCGTGGAGTCGGTGGGCATCGCGGCCGAGCTCGTGTTCGGTCATCGCCTGCTCGAGAAGCTCCACGTCGAGGTGAATTTCCTTCAGGTCGGGAAGTACAAGGGCGCAGAGGAGCCGTTCACGCGCGACAGCGCGAGCCCCGAGGCGAGGCAGTCGGTCGAGGGCGCGCTGCGCGGGCTGCGATCGGCGTGGCTGTCGGCGATCGCGGAGGGGCGGGGCAACCCCGGGCTCGCGGACGTCGTGGAGGATGGGCCGTTCCCGCCGGAAGAGGCGAAGGCGAAGGGGCTCGTCGACGAGGTCGGGTACGCGGATGAAGCGCGCGAGGAGGCGAAGAAGCTCGCGGGCGCGGATCGCGTGAGCGTGAAGTTCGGCGGAGGCGCGTCGCCGGAGCCGGTGTCGGGTGGGCTCATCGACGTGATCCGCGTGCTCGCAGGGCCGGGCTCGGGCGGAGAGCCGCACGTGGCGATCGTGCCCGCGACGGGGGCGATCACGATGGGCGGCGCGCCGTCGTCGCCGCTCGGCGGGAGTGACGGGATCAACGAGCGTGATCTCGGCAAGACGATCGCGCGGCTCGAGAAGGACGAGTCGACGAAGGCGGTGGTGCTGCGGATCGACTCGCCCGGCGGATCGGCGCTCGCGTCGGATCTCCTGTGGAAGCGGCTGATGAAGCTGCGCGGGGACAAACCGCTCGTCGTGTCGGTCGGCGGCATGGCCGCGAGCGGCGGGTATTACCTGGCCTGCGCGGGGACGAAGATCGTTGCAGAGCCAACGAGCATCCTCGGGTCGATCGGCGTGGTGTCGGGCAAGCTGGCCGTGGGCAAGACGCTCGAAGAGATCGGCGTGACGACCGAGACGATCGCGGCCGCGCCCGATCCGCTCAAGGCGAAGCGCGCGACGTACATGTCGCCGTTCGTCGCGTGGGACGATCCGACGCGGCAGAAGGTGCTCGGGTCGATGCAGTCGATCTACGATCTGTTCGTCCGGCGCATCTCGGAGGGTCGCGGGATGGCGGTCGAGAAGGTCGCCGAGAGCGCCGAGGGCCGGATCTTCGGCGGGGTCGAGGCCAAGGAGCGGGGCCTCGTCGACGAGCTCGGCGGGCTCGTCGACGCCGTGACGCTCGCGCGAAAGCTCGCGCATCTGCCGGACGATGCGCCGGCCGAGGTGGTGGGCGAGGGCGGGGGGCTCCTGGAACTCCTGGAAGCGTCGGAGGACGCTGAGACGGGCGCGACGCAGGAAAGCGCGGCGGTAAAGGCAGCACGGCAAGCAGCCGTGGACGCACTTTTGCCGGAGGTGGGCGCGCTCCTGCCCGAGGTCGCCCGTTATCTGGGGTCGATGGCGCCCCTTCTTTCGGGCGAGCGAACGCTTGCGGCCATGCCGTTCGGGCTGATCGTGCGTTGAGCTCACCGCTCGTCCGCGGCCTCTGATAGCCTGGCCGCGCCCTTCCATGAGCTCTTCGGCCCATTTCTCCGCGACGGATGAAGACGCCGCGCCGGTCGCGCGGCGCGGCACCATGCCGCCGCCCGAGCTCGCCGACCGGCCAGCGCCCACCTCGGCAGGTTCGCTCGTGCTGGAGGCGAACCGCACGGAAGAGCCGATCGTGCGGCATCACGGGCCGCGCGCGGAGATCGCCTTTCTGCGCGGCGTGGTCGCGCGGTGTCGAGACGCCGGCGACGCAGCAGGCGAGCGCGAAGCCGCGAACGCGCTCGGGCGGCTGCTCGCGTCACGCGAGACGGAGCTCGATACGGCCGTGAACATGGCGCGGCGCGCGCTCGCGCTCGGCGAGGACGAGGCGCTGCGTTCGGAGCTCGCCGAGTGGCTCGCGGGGCTCGGCGAGCCGGTCGCGGCCGCAGAGGTGCTGCGCGCATCGGTGGATCCGGCGCGGCCCGCTTCGTCGGCGCAGACGCTGCTGAAGATCGCCGTGCTGCTCGCGCGAGGCGCCGATCCGAAGGGCGCGGCCGCGGCGCTGAAGGAGGCGGCGGCGCTCGATTCGAGCCAGCCCATGCCGCTCGAGCTCGTCGGAACGATCGCGGCCTGGGCAGAGGAGGCGATTCCCAAGGCGGACGCGGCGGCGGGATATTTGACGGCGGCGGCGCGGCACGAGGCGCTCGAGGACGCGGACAGCGCGCTCGAGGATCGGCTGCGCGCGTTCGAGATCTCGCCCGAAGACGAGATGGCCGCGAACACGATGGTCGACGCGCTCGCCGCGCGTGGAGCGGCGGGAGCGGCCGACGAGGCGTTGCGTGATCACGCGCTCGCCGCCTTCCAGACGAACCGGTACCGCGCGCGGCAGGTGCACCTGCGCCGCGTGTCGCGGGCGCTCGACGAGGGGAGCGCGGCGCGCGCGATCGCAGCCGTGCTCGACGCGGGGATCGTGGCCGAGGTCGAGAGTGATCTCGGGCTGCTCGCGGATCGCGCCGTCGCGCTCGCGTCGCTCGACGGGATCGCCTCGGTGCGGCGCGAGCTCCGGCAGAAGGGCGGGAGCATCGCGTCGATCGCCGCGCGCGCGAAGGGCTCGGAGGTCGCGGCGGCGGCGCTGCTCCAGGCGACGCTCGGCGCGTCGAAGGAGCGCGAGCGCGCCGACGCGCTCGTGCAGATCGCAGCCGAGACGAATGGAGAGATCAGCGCGAGCCTGCTCGCGGTGGCCGCGGAGGGTTACCTCGGGCTCGGGCTCGCGTCGCTCGCGCGGAGGACGGCCGAGGACGCGTGCCTCGCGGATCCCGCGTCGGCGCGGGCCCTGTCGGCGCTGGCGAAGGCGACGATCGCGATGCCGGATCTCGACGCGGCGATGGCGGTCGAGGGCGGCGCGTCGACGATGCTGATCCGCTCGTCGCTCTGCGAGGGTCTCGCGAAGTCGTTCGAGACGGTCGGGGAGATGGCGCTCGCCGTGACGTGGACGCAGCGCTGGCTCGCGCTCCGCCCGGGGTGCCCCGACGCGATGCGTGAACTCGTACGGCTTGCTTCGCAGGCGTACGATCCGGACCGGCTGGAGGACGCGCTCGGGTGGGTGCTCGCGCAGCCGCGGCCCCTCGACGACATGTCGAGCCTCTTCGGCGACGCGCTCTCGCTGCTCTTCGAGCTCGACGCGCCGCGCGCGATCGACGTCGGGAGGCGCGCGCTCGACATGTACGGGCCGCGCGTGCCGGGGCTCCGCGGTCGGCTGCTCGCGATGAGTGATCGCGCGGGGGACGTGGCGCTCGGCGTGGTGCTGCTCGAACGGCTCGTGTCGGCCGACACGAAGAACGAGCGCACGATCGAGCGGCTCTTCGATCTGGCGCAGCGGCGCGCGGCGGCGGAGGACTGGGACGGGGCGGCGGCGGAGCTCGCGCGCGCCGCGGAGAAGGGCGCGGAGTCGCGGCACCTGCACGAGCACCTCGACGCGCTCGACGACAAGATGCAGCAGAGCGGCGCGTCGCTCGGATCGGACGGGCTCGTCTCGTTCGTCGAGGCGAGGGTGCGCGCGCTCGGGGATCTCGTCGACGGGCCGGAGCAGTCGGCCCTGGAGAACCTGTCGAGCGGGCTCCGGGATCTCGGGGCCGTGCGCTGGGATCTCGCGCAAGATCCGGTAGGCGCGGAGGACGCGTTCTGGCGCGCCGCCGTGGCCGCGCCGCGCGGCGGGATGGAGCGGTACGCGCGCGACCTCGTGACGTTCGCGGGGCCTGCGGCCGCGCTCGACGCGATCGTGCGGCGCGCGGAGACGCTCACGAACGAGCCGCGCAGGCGCGCGAGCCTGCTCATCGAAGCGGCGAACCTGGCCGTCGCGAACGGGCTGCCGAAGCGCGCCCTCGAGATCGGCGCGAGCGCGATCCAGATCGATCCGTCACGCGCCGAGGCCGTGGCGATCGTCGAGCGATCGTCCGCCGTGGAAGGCGGCATCGACGTCCTCGATCGCACGTACGACGTGCTCGCCGCAGCCGCGCTCGGTTGTTACGGGCGGCGCGCGGCGCACTACCGCGGCGCACGTCAGCTCGAACGACGAGGCGCGATCGACGCGGCGTTGCGCCACGCGGTCGCGTGCTACGAGGCCGTCCCCTCCGAGGGCACGTCGTACGTCTTGATGGCGCGCCTCGCGGAGCGCGGCGGCAACCCGACCGAGGCGATCCGCGCGATCGAGCGCGTCGCCGAGGCGGCCGAAGGAGGCGTGCGGGCCGCGTGGCTCAAGCGCGCCGCCTCGCTCGCGAAGTCCGCGGGCGAGGGCAGCCGCATGCGCTTCGACCTGCTCCTGCGCGCCCTCTCGGCGCGGCCGGACCTCGGGACCGTCGAGGAGATCGGCGAGGCGCTGCGCAAGCTCGTCGCATCCGTGAGCCACGTCGGGCCGCTCGTCGCCCGCTTCGAAAGCACGGCCCTCGCCGCGTTGAAACGCACCGACGGGCCCGACGGCGCGCGCGTGGCCGTGGCCCTCGCCAAGGTCGCGTTCGGCGCGCTCGGCGCGCACGCGCTCGGGCTCTCGCTCGTCGAGCGTGCCGTGGCCGCGGACGGCGACATCGACGAATACGACACGCTCGTCGAGCTCGCGCCCGTGGTTGCGGCCGGCGACGCCGCGGCGACACGCGCCTTCCTCGAAGCGCTGCTGCAAGCCGTCGCCAAGCCCTACGCGAGCGTGGGCGTCGCGCTCCTCCGCCTCGGCGGAAAGCTCGCGCAGGCGCTCGGCGATCCGCTCGTCACGGGCACGCTCCTCGTGCAGGCGGCGCGCCGCGCCCCGGAGGACGAGCTGCTCGTGAGCGACGCCGACGCGGCCGTGTTCGCCTCGGGCGACGCGGCGCTCGCGCGGGACCTCGACGCTGCCGTCGCGCCGGATGTTCGCCTCGCGGCCCTCTTGCACGTCGCCGAGCGCAGGGAGCGCGAGGGCAACTTCGCCGAGTCGATCGAGACGCTCGAGCGTGCCCTGCGCTCGCCGAGCATCACGCCCGAGCAACGCGAGGCCGCGCTCTCCAGCATGCGCCGGCTCTTCGTCCTGTCCGAGCGCGCGAGCGAGGCCGAGGCCGTTCTCGCCTCCGAGCTCGCGCGGCAGGACCTCGGGCCCATGTCCCGCGTGCGCATCGCGGTCGACCTCTCGACCATGCTCGCGGGACGCGGCGAGGACGCGGCCGCGCTCGACGTCCTGAAGCGCATCCTCCAGGACAGCGAGCCGACCGACGAGCTGCTCGCGACCACGCTGCGCCTCGCGCGCCGCACCGGCGATCGCCCCGCGCAGGTCGCGCTCCTGAACCTCCAGCTCCAGCGCACCGAGGACGCGGTCACGCGCGCCTCCATCCTGCGTGAGCTCGCGGCGCTCCTCGAAGCGCTCGGGGATCACAAGGCCGGCGTCGCGCACCTCAAGGCCGCGAGCGAGCTCGCGCCCGACAACGAGGAGGCCCTCGAAGGCCTCGAAGCGCACGCGGCCTCGCAGGGCGATCACGCCGCCGTCGCCGAGATCCTCGGCAAGCGCATCGCCGCCGCACAGGCGCCCGATCTGCGCCGCACCCTGCGCCTCCGCCGCGCCGCCGTCCTCGAGCAGCGCCTCGGCCGCCTGGAGGACGCTTGCGCCGAGCTCGACGCCCTCCTCGCGGAGACGCCCGACGATCCGAGCGCGCTCCGCTTCCTCGCCGACATCCGCGAGCGACTCGGATCGCCGCTCCGGGCCGCGCCCCTCTGGCAGCGCCTCGGCGAGCTCTCCGCGAAGACCGACGAGCGCGCCGAGTACGGCATCCGCGCCGCGAACGACTGGCTCGCCGGAGGCAACGCCCAGGCCGCGCGCAACATCCTGGAGAGCATCGCGCCCATCGCCGCGCGCGACGCCGTCATCGAGCTGCGCGTCGCGATCGCTCGCCATCAGGGCGACGCCCGCACCCTCTCCGAGGCCCTCGATCAGCTCGCCACCGCTTCCCGCGAGCCCGCGGACAAACGCGCGAGTTACCTCGTCGAGGCGGCCCGCGCCTCCTCCTCGACCGGCGACGAGGCGACGGCCCTCGACCGCGTCCGCCGCGCCGTCCGCCTCGCTCCGCACTCCGCCGACGCCGTCCTCGAAGCGCGCCGCCTCGAGTACCGCGCGCGCGGCGGCGGCACGCCTCGCGAAGCGCAACACGCCATCGACGAGCTCATGCGCATCGGCGAGCACCTCACGCCCGAGCAGATGGAGCTCCAAGCGTTCCTGCTCGCCGAGGAGCTCGACGTCATCCAGGGCGGCGGCGCCGGCATGCGCGAGCTCTCGCGCCGGCACGCCGCGTTCGGCCCGGCTCCGCTCATCGCCCTCGGCATGGCCGAGCGCCTCGTGCGCAACAAGAACTTCGACGCGGCCTTGCCCCTCTTCGAGCGCGCCTTGAGCGGCGACCTCCGCGGCCTCCGCAGCCGCGGCCGTGTCGCCCTCGCCGCCGCCGACGCCGCCCTCGCCGCGGCCCAGCTCGAGACCGCTTCGCGCCTGCTCGACACGGCTGCCGTCGAGCCAGACACCCGCCCGATCGCGATGCGCAAGAAGCTCGAGTTCGTCGCGGGATATGGCGAGCCCGAGGCTGCGCGCTCCGCCCTCTTCGACCTCATCCGCCAGAGCGCCGGCCTCGATCGCGCCCGCTTCCTCTACCAGCTCGGCCGCCTCGTCGTCGCCACCGACCCCGACGAGGCCATCCGCCTCTACGCCGACGCCTTCCCCCTCGCGGCCTCCGACCGCAACCTCGCCGCGCAGATCGCCGAGGAGCTCGCGCATGCGCGCAGGCCCCGCCTCATCGTCGAGCCCTCCGAGCCGCCGCCTCCGCCGCCTCCGCCGCCGGCCCCCGCGCCGCTCACCGACGATGGCCAGGGCCTCATGCTCGACCTCGAAGAGGCGTTCGAGAACGCCTTCGACGACGGCGCGGACGACGACGACGACATCCCGATCCCCCTCGCGGCGAGCGCCATCCGCTCCATGCCGACGGGCCTCCGTCCGCCGCCGCCGCCCGCCGAAATGCCACCTCCCGCGCCGCTCGCCGAGGAGCCCGCGCCGCCTGCGCAGCCGCGCGCCCGCACCGCGCCTCCCACCCCCGCGCCGGGCGGCGGACCTGCGCGCGAGACCGCGCTCTTCGAGCAGCTCATGGCCGGCTCGTACGACGCGGGCGAGCGCCTCGTCGAGGTCTACGGCGGCAACGCCGAAGCGCGCTCGCGTGACCTCCTCGTCGTCCGCAAGCACCAGGCCTCCTTGCGCCCCGGCGATCGCGTGACGCTCCAGAAGCTCCACGAGGCCGCCCAGCTCGACCGCAACGGCGCCTATGCCCGCGCCGTCGAGCACGTCCTCGCCGGCTTCGATCCGGCCGGCCGCGCCGTCGCGCCGCCGCCGCTCTCCGCGCTCGCCTCGGCCCCCGAGCTCGTCCTCGCGCTCCTCTTCCGCAACGTCGAGAGCCCCATCAACGAGGCCCTCGCCATCACCTGGGAGACCGGCCGTTATCGCCGCGAGCCGAGCCACTACGGCCTCACCGGCGCCCTCCGCGTCCAGCCCGGCGCCCCCACCGTCCTCGGCGACGTCTGGGGCTCGGTCACGCGTGTCTTCGGCGCCGCGCGCACCCCGCTCTTCCACCGCCGCGTCCCCGCCGGCGCCCCGAACCAGGCTGCCCTCAACGTCCAGGTCGCGCTCCTCGCGCCGCCGGCCGTCGTCCTCACGGGCGAGATCCGCGAGGAGACCCCCGAGCTTCGTTACCTCCTCGGCGCTTCCATCGCCGGCGCCATGCCCGAGCACGTCCTCGTCCGCCTCCCCGAGGAGCACCTGCGCACCCTCATCGAGGCCCTCCGCGCCGCCTTCGGCCCCGTTGGACCCACCGGCGGCACCGACCCCGGCGTCGCGCGCCTCGGCCAGGACCTCTGGCAAATCGTCCCGCCTCGTGGCGACCGTCGCCTCCGCGAGATCTTCGCCCAGCCCGACGGCATCACCTACGAGTCCGCCATCGAGAGTGCTCGCCGCGCCGCTCGCCGCGCCGGCCTCTTTGCGAGCGGCGACCTCCCCACGGCCCTTCGCCAGGTCGTCGCCGAGCTCAAGCTCGATCTCGACATGCCCCTCACGGCCGAGGGCGGCCTCGCGCGGGCTTGCGCGGCGCATCCGGCCCTCGCCGATCTCGTTCGACTCGCCACGCGTAGCGAGTATGCCGAGGCCCGCTTCCGCGCGGCGCCGTCCACCGAAGGGAACAAGAACGGACCGCCGAGCCGATTCCGTGGCACTTGATGGAAGGGGCTCGTGCGGCGACCGCTGCGCCGTGCCACGCCCCAGAAGGAGGTGCCCTTGCTCGTCGCTCGCCCGCTCTCGCCCGCCCTCTCGCCTGCGCGTCGGCTCGACCCTCCCAGCGCGCCTCGAAGGCCCGTGCCGCAGGCACTCCAGGACCTGACAGCGCTGTCAGGGGTGCCGCGCCGTCCGTCTTCGCCTGAAGGCCATTTCCCGGGCCTCGGCCCGCTGGCCCGAAGATCGCTTCAGGCGATGTCGCTCGCCCTGCTCGCTCCAGGTTGCCTGGTCACTGCGGAGCCCGTCACGTACGAGCCGCAGCAGACACCGCCGATCCTCGTCGCCTCGGGCCTCGACCCCGATCCGCGCTCCATCCTGCTCGTGGGCGGCGACCTCGGCTTGCCCGAATTTCCGATTGCCGCGTCGGTGGCCTCCGAGGATGCCGGGGAATCCGTCAAGGCCGCTCTTTACATCGATTACGGACTTCAGAACCCCTTGGAACAGCCCTTCCGGAACATATTGCCGAATTGGCCGGAGCTACCGGCGGCGACGCTGGCGGACGGGCCACGCCCGCTCGTGGGGGTTCTTTACAAGGTGGGCGTGGTTGCGCTTCAGCCCGGCTGCCATCGCCTGACGCTCGTTGTCTCGCATGAATTCGATACCAGGACCGGTTGTCCCAAAGACCTCCGGGATTCGAGCCAGATCACCTGGCATTTCCGGCAATGCGACGTCGGCGACTGTCCGCCGGTCCTGGAGAATTGTCCAACCGCCGAAGTTAGCTGCCCGCTCGATCCCACGGCGGTGACGAGCGAGCTGAACGACGCCGGGACCACGGGAGGTTGACCTTGAAACGCGCGTTCTCCTTGACTTCTGCTCTCTTCGTGTCAGCGGCCATGCCCATCCTCTCCGGATGCTTCGCGCTCGGAGGATTCGCCGACGAGGCCGTGAACGCTTGCTCCTCCGACGAGGACTGCCAAGGCGGCGGCGTCTGCGCCAGCGTCGACGGCTTCCAGACCTGCGTCGGCACCAAGGTCGATCTTCCCGGCCTCATCCTCGAAGTGCGCCCCACGGCCGAGGCGAACTCGGGCGCGAACACGCCTTACCTCGTTCCGTTCGGCGGCGAGGGCTTCATCGACCAGTCGAGCGCGGGCCTCGTCGTCGAGCACGACATCCAGCTCTCGCACGTCGTCGTCTCGCCGATCGAGCTCTACGTCGACTACGACTACAAGGGCTGCCCCCTCTCGCCCGAGGGCAAACTCGAAGCGGACTTCACCTTCTACCGCGACGCCCAGCACGCGGGCCTGCCCGATCACGAGGCCAAGGCCGTCAAGCAGGAG
Organism: Polyangium sp. y55x31; assembly: GCF_029946505.1. GTDB lineage: Bacteria > Myxococcota_A > Polyangia > Polyangiales > Polyangiaceae > Polyangium. Next base: position 275,564 of record NZ_JARZHG010000009.1, on the reverse strand, counting down.
GGCTTCACGGACGCCTACTCCGTCGAGATCCCGCCCGGCATCTACGACGTGCACGTCGTCCCGCGCGCGCCCGAGAACTGCCCCGCGCCGCCGCCGCCGCCCATGTACTACCGCGGCATCGACCTCAACCAGGGTGGCCAGATCGACCTCCACCTCTCCGAGGCGCCGCGCGTCATCTCCGGCAGCATCTCCTTCCCCGAAGGCAAGGACTTGAACGGCTGGTCGATCGAGGTCGTCGAGCCCAAGCACGGCATCCCCGTCTCGCGCACGCAGGTCCTCACCGTCGACCCGCCCCTCGCGCTCTTCACGAAATACAACCTCGAGTACTACTGGGACTTCGGCCTCGAGAGCTCGCCCATCCTGCGCCTCCGGCCGCCGCCCGACGATCCCAATGCGCCGAAGTTCTTCTGGCAGGTCGCCTCGCTGAGCCCCCTCAACCCCGACAGCAAGAACATCCAGGCCGACCTCACCCTCATCGACCTCGACGCCGTCGGCCGCAAGGTCACGTCGTACGTCGTCGACGCGAGCAGCGCCGCCGTCGTCGCCACCGTCTCCTTCCGCAGCCTCGAGCTCTCCGGCAACGCCTCGAACAGCGCCATCTACAGCGCCGTCGTCGACACCGACAACGCGGGGATATTCTCGGTGCTCCTGCCGCCCGGCAAGTACCGCGTCACCACGCACCCCACCTTCGACCTCACGAAGGCCGTCACCACCGAGGACGGCTTCGAGGTCCCCGCCGACGGCGAATGCGTCTGCGGCAAGGGTTTTACGGTCCGGGACAAGTCCATCGTCTCCGGCGAGGTCGTCCTGCCGAACGGCATCCCTCTCTCCATGGGCTCGGCCTCCGTCTCCCCCTCGCGCACGCCCGCGCGCCCGTACCTCTCGCGCAGCCTCCTCGCCGACGCGCCGGCCTCGCAACCGATGTCCACGCCGCTCGGCTTCGCGGGCGAGTTCTCCTTGCTCGCCGATCCCGGCCTCGCCGATCTGCTCGTCGTCCCGCCGCCCGGCTCGCTTTATCCGTGGATCGCGAACCCACAGGTCAAGGTCGTGGCCGGTCAAGCCTTCGACTTCGGCGCGCTCGTCCTCCCGTACCCCGTCGTGCTCCGCGGCGAGGTGCGTGATCCACTTGGACAGATCGTGCCGAACGCGACCCTTCGCGCGTGGATGCCGGTCAAGGCTTCGGGCACCGAAGAGACCGTGGTGATTCAGATTGCGGAGGGCGCCACGGATTTCGCGGGCCGCTACCAGATGCCCCTCGCTCCGTCCCTCGCGCTTTCGAAGTAGGCGTGCGCGCTGTCACGCGCCTGCGTCCCGGGGGTACACGCTCGCCTCGGTCCGGGATAGGCTGGAGGCGTGGCGGAGTCCGACACCGGTAAGGACGAGGCGGCGCGCGGACGAGGCTCTTCGCAGGATGCGAGCCGCGGGCCCTTGGCCGACAAAGAGAGCGCGCGCATCGACGGCGATCCCGCGTTGCGACGCTCGACCGATCGAGACCTCGCGGGCGTCCTCCACGAGGTCTCGAACGCGCTCACCGTCGTACTCGGATGGATCGACCGCGCGCGTGGCGAGATCGACTCCCTCCCCACCGTCGAGGACGCGCTCGCCATCGCCGCATCACGCGCGCGCCATGCGAGGCAGATCGTCCGGCGCGCGATCGGCGCCGACGTCCCCGACGACGTACCCGCTTCCGTCGCGACGATCCTCGCCGAGGCTGCGAAGGGCTGCGAGCCCGAGGCCAAACGTGGCGGCGTCGAGCTTCGCACCTCGCTCGACCCTGCGCTCGAAACGGCGCATCTGCCGGGCACCTCCGTCATCTTGCAGATCCTCACGAACCTCTTGCTCAACGCCGTCGCCGTCTCGCCTGCGCGAGGCTCGGTGCATCTCGACGCGAAGCTCGACGGACTCGACGACGTCGTCTTCGGCGTGACCGACGAAGGCCCCGGCGTGCCCGTCGAGCGCCGCGCCAACTTGCTCGACGCGGGCGTCACCACGCGCGCGGGCGGCGCGGGCATCGGCCTTCGTTATGCGGCTGCGCTCGCGCGCGAGTCGGGCGGCACGCTCTCGCTCGTGCGGGCCGAGCCTTCTGCGCGGTTCGAGCTTCGCTGGCCTCGCCGCCCCTCCTCGCCGCCGGCGCCGCCGCACTCGGCGCGCAAGCCTGCGATGGTCCTCGCGGGCAAACGTATCCTCGTCGTCGAGGACGACGACGCCGTCTTCGATCTGCTCGAGGCGGCGCTCGCGGCGCGCGGCGCGACCATCGTGCATGCGCGCACGCGCGCCGAGCTCGGCGTCGCGCTCCAGACGGGCACCCTCGACGCGGCGCTCTGCGACCTCTCGCCGTTCGGCGCGGACGTGCACGGCGCGCTCGTCGAGATCCGCGAGACGAACCCGTCCGTGCGTATCGTCCTCATCTCGGGCAACGTGCGCGACCTGTCGGGTTTGCCCGCGTCCTTCGAGGTCAAGGCCGTGCGCAAGCCCTTCGAGATCGGCGAGATTGTCGCGGCGCTCACGGCCTGAGAACAACCTCGACGGCCCCGTAAAAAAAGTGGTTGACATTGGAGGCGGAACGGGTAGGTTCCGTCGCCTCGAAGCAAGCGGTTCCGAGCGAAGGTGGCGGAATTGGCAGACGCACTAGCTTGAGGTGCTAGCGGGTAACACCGTGGGGGTTCAAGTCCCCCCCTTCGCACCCCGAAGTGGTCCACACGGATCGCGAGTCAGAGAGAGAAAAGGGCCGGTCACCGTAAGGTGCCGGCCTTTTTCGCGTTTGGGGGTTTCGACATGTCCTTGCGTCTCCTGCGTCCGGCGTCCTTGTTCCTTGCGCTCGTGCCCGTCGCGCTCGCCGCCTGCGCGGCGGCTCCGAACTCCGAGGCCCCGGCCACGGCGGCGGTCGAGGTCCCGGCCGAGCCTGCGCCGCCGCCGCCCTCTGCAGCCACGGCCACCGTCTCGTCGACGGCCGCCTCCGACGAGCTCCGGACCCCGGACGACGCCCAGATGGACCTGGCGCGCTGGGAGATCACCTTCCTCAACGTGATGGTCGTGGCGGACGAGGAGAGGAAGTCCTCGGCCGATGCTGCGGCTCCGCGACCGCAGCCCAAGCGAGCGCCGGCGGGGGCTGCCAAGCCGGTTACGCCCGAGGGGATGTCGGCGACCGGCGGCGAGGAGAGCCCTTGCCATGGCGCGTGCCGCGCGTACGCCTCGATGAAGCGCGCCGCCACGCGGCTCTGCGACCTCGCTGGAAAAGAGGACGATCGTTGTGCTGCCGCGCAGGAGCGCATCGATCGCGCGAACGAGCGGCTCAAGGCGGCTTGCCCGCGGTGCGAAAGCATCCGCGACTAGTCAATTTTCCGACGCTACATTCTCGTCGGACGATTCCAATCGTTGCCCTCGCTTTCGGGGCTTCCTAGGATCGATTCGCACGCGCCCTTTTCCGTGCGTGTCCCTAGTCCTCGGACTTCCCAAAGCAAGGGTCAACGATGCGCTTTTTCTCCTCCTTCTCGGCAAGCTTGATGGTCCTCGCGCTCGGCGGGACGGCGTTCGCCGCCTCCGGACCGCGCACACTCCTCGAGGTGGGCTCCTTCTCGCCCGCCGCGCAGAAGTCGCTCGCCTCGGTCAAGGATGCGGAACCCGCGGCGCTCGAAGCCTCGGCGCGCGCCATCCTCGCGGAGCGCGCGCCCTGGTCGCAGAGCCTCTCGCTCGGCCCCGCGCGCGGCGCGACGCTGCGTGGCGGCCGGCGCATCGTCAAGATGCCGCAGATGCACCAGGGCGTGCCCGTGCTGCATCGCGGCGCTACGGTCTCGTACGGTGACGACGGCGTCGCGCGTATCGTCGCGGCGCGCCTCTCGGAGGACCTGCCCGCCGACGTCGTGCCCGCGCTTTCGGCCGAGGACCTCGCTGAAAAAGCCTCCAAATCGGCCGGCGTCGACATGAACCCCAAGACGGCCCGGCTCGTGATCTGGCCCTCGGGCGGCGGCAATGTCCTCGCCTGGCATTTTTATGCGCCCGGCCTCGCCATTCCGTATGCGCCCGTCGTCGTCGTCGACGCGAAGACCGGCGACATCGTGGCGCGTTACAACGCCGCGGTCTCCGTGCACCAGGCGGACATCTTCCCGTCGAACCCCGTCAAATCGCCGCAGACGCACACTGTCACGCTGGGCTTGCCGGACGGGGCCGACCAACTCTCGAGCCCCCTCGTCGTCGCGAGCAATTGCATCGACATGAAGACGACGAAGAGCATCATGGGTTTCACCATCCATACCTGCGAGCTCGTGCAGACGGTGAAGGCGGACGCGGGCACGCTCGATTTCACGTCGACGGTGCCGGCCGAGGACACGGCGTCCGAGGATCCGTTCTCGGAGCTCCACATGTACGCGCACACCGAGATCGCGTATCGGTTTTTCCGGACCTTCAATCCTGAATTCAAGGTCCAGGAAGCCCCGCTCGACGCGGTGGCGAACCTGCGCCTGCCCGACGGCCTCTACGGCGGCAACCCGGCGAATATCGGCAACCCGAACGTTCCTCTCGTTCCCTTCCCGAATGCCTTCTTCTCGCCCGCGGATCCCTCGAATCCCTTCGGCTTGATCTTCGGCATCTCGGGCGCCGCCATGATGTTCGGCCAGGGCCCGAACAAGGATTACGCCTACGACGGCGACGTCATTTACCACGAGTTCACGCACGCCGTCGTCAACGCCACGATCCAGCTCGTTGGCACCCCGCACCTCGACGCGTACGGCATCGTCATGTCGCCGGGCGGCATGAACGAGGGCCTCGCCGATTACTTCTCGTCGGCCATCACGGGCGACCCCGACGTCGGCGAATACGCCATCCTGGACGCCGATCCGAGCGGCAAGGCCATTCGCAGCCTCGCGGCCCCCGACGCCTGTCCCAAGGCCATCGGCGGCGAGGTTCACCAGGACGCGACCCTCTTCTCCGGCGCGCTCTGGGACGTCCGCAAGGGTTTGGCCGACGCCCAGAAGGGCGAGCTCGACCTCGCCGTCTTCGCCGCGATGGAGGCCGCGCCCTCGGGCGACCTCCATTACCACGAAATGGCCGAGCTCATCATGGCCCAGGTCAAGACCTCCCCGCTCGGCGACGCCGTCGCCACCCAGCTCGAGGCGGCGTTCACCACGCGCGGCGTCCTGCCCGAGTGCACGCGCATCCTCGATTTCGCGGGCTCCACGATGGAGGGCCCGCTCCCCGTCCAGACCAGCGGCGGCGGCACCGTCGGCGTCTGGTTTGCGCCGAGCGTGACGGCGGCGAACATCGGCTCGAACCAGCAAGGCTACGTGCCCGGCGTCATCCAGGTCCGCGTGCCCCTGCCGGAGAACACCGAATCGCTCACCATCGATTTCGACGGCGCGACCACGGGCGGCAGCTCCCCGTTCGGCGGCGGCAGCTTCGAGCCCAAGGTCCTCATCCGCTTCGGCGAGGAGCCCCTCCAGTTCACGTACGGGCCCTTCAAGCCGACGGCCGACACCGTCGTCCTCACGCCGGACGGCGGCGGCTCCCAGGGCCTCAATGCGTACAACACCACCGCGATGGTCCCGGCCGGCATGAAGACGGCTTACGTGATGGTCGCCAATGCCGGCGACGGCGACGGCCTCTTCACGAACCTGACGTTCACCCCGGAGCAATCGTCGGGCGTGGGCGGCGCGGGCGGCGCGGGCGGCGCGGGTGGCGCCGGTGGCGCCGGTGGCGTGGGCGGCGGCGGCACGGGTGGCAATGACGGCACCGCGGGCGGCCCCGTCACCAACGACCCCGGCGGCTGCGGCTGCGCGGTCCCCGGCTCGTCCAGCGTCCCCGCGGGCGCCTCGCTCGCCGCCTTCGCGGCGATTGCAGGCCTGCTCGCGCGTCGCCGCCGGCAGAGCTAGCTCTTTCCGGCGCTCCGCCTCAAACCCCAAAATCCGCTTAGTCACGCCTCGTACATCATCCCGGTGGGGTACGTCCAAGCGTACCCCCACCGGCCAGCGGCGCTGAGCGTCTACCTTGTCGACGAATTGCTTGCGTATGTCGACGTCACGAAAGTCGCGATTGCAAGTCTGCGCTTTTCTTGCGTAACTTCTCGGCGCTCTTGCCCGCCGCGACGATCTCCTCCACCTCCGGGACCATGGCGACGAGCGCGGGCACGCCGCATTTCGCGAGCGTCTCGCTCCAATTGCTATGGGGGCGAGCCACCCACCGAGGACCGGCCGCCGGAATTTCGCGAGCGATTTGTTCTTAAAGAGCGCGGCCCGGAGCTGCTTGCGGGTATTGCCGTCCATCTCGTTGTCGACCGCGCGAGACGCGACCAGCAAAGGAGTCGAGCCCGTCGTCGGCGTTGTCGACGGCGGCCTGCACTTGCGACATGTTGGATGGGGCTCCTGCCGGTGGGTTCCGTGCTCTTCACATTTTGTTCTTGCTACACCAACAGTGTTCGATCTAGGTGTGCGCGCGCACCCACCGGATGCATGTAAGTGGGTCACTCTTGGTGGAGTGCCCCACACGGGCGTGACTTTTTTGGAGCTAGCTCATGGGTCGGCATATTGGACCTTCGGCTCGGACTGCATTTTTCTTCAAGTGGACACTCTTCGCGACGTTGCTCGGCGCGTTCGGCTTTGCCGGGGGCTGCCAGGGTGATTCAAACGCGCTTGGAAGCGCGGAGGAGGCGGAGCTCGGTACCGCCGTGCAGGCGTTGGGGACCTGCAATGACCATAACCCGTGCACGTGGGACTCACCCGTAGGCCTCGATCCCAACTGGCCATGTTATCATTTCCCCATACCCGGCGCGCCGTGCGACGACGATAGTAACGTTTGCACGGGCTTCGGGACCTGCGATTTGACTGGGCGATGCGTCCTGTCTGGCACCGCGCCGGCGGGGACGTCGTGCGATGATGGCCAGGCATGCAATGGCATGGATGCCTGCGACGGTATGGGGAATTGCAGCCCCGCGCAGAGCCCCGCGGCCGCGGGGACGAAGTGCGCGGGCGACATGCCCCCTTGCGTGACGGCAGAGTGCGACGGCCTCGGGGCGTGCACGACGACCATCCACCAGGGAGCCGTCTGCGACGACGACAATGGTTGTACGACCGCGAGCCAGTGCAACAGCGTCGGCCAGTGCTCGGGGACCACCTGGGCGCCGCAAGGGCAGTCCTGCAGCGACGGTAATGCTTGCAATGGACAGGAAACCTGCAACGGCCAGGGCAGGTGCGAGCCGGGGCAGCCTCTGGGGGGCCTCAATGTCCCGCTCGAGGCCTGCGATCCGAACACTGGAACGTTGCACGCCTCGGTTTGCGACCTCGACGATCTCAGCAAGACGACCACCGTCGCCGAGGCGGCCAAGTGCCTGTATCAGCCGGCGCTTCCGGGCGTCCCCGCACTGCAGCAGCCTTTCGATGGGCAGCCCGCGCTCTCGTTCGATGCCCTGCACGTGGCCATCGTGCACGGCAGGGTGGTGAAGAATGACTGGACTTCGCTGGCCAACGTCCGTGTCTCCATCCTCGAGCACCCGGAGTTCGGCTACACGCTCACGCGTAGCAACGGCGTATTCGATCTGGTGGTCGAGGGCGGCGAGCAACTGACGCTGGCGTATGAGATGCCGGGCTACCTGCCGTCGCAGCGCTGGGTGAAGACGGCGTGGAACGAGTACGCCACCGCGGACGTCGTGGAGATGCTCCCCCGCAGCGAGGTATCGGCGCCGGTGGATCTGCTGAATGGCAGTACGGCGAAGGGGGAGGTGATCGTCGACGAGCGAGGGATGCGGCAGCCGGTGGTGATTTTCCAGCCGGCAACCAGCGCCGTTGCCTACATGCCCGGCGGCACGCAGGTGCTGATCCAGGGCAATGCTCACCTGCGGGTGACCGAATACACGGACGGCGCAAACAGGCTGTCCGCGATGCCTGCCAGCCTCGCGGCGAACGTGGCGTATACATATTGCGCGTCCTACGAGATCGACGAGGCACAGGGGGCCGAGCGGGTGGTCTTCAGCAAACCCGTCACCATCTACCTCGACAACTTCCTGGACTTCGGGCTGCCCATGTCGGTGCCAGTGGGCTACTACGACGAGAAGCGGGGGACATGGGTGCCCAATGAGGCCTATAACCCCGACACGAATCGCACCGAGGTGAGCAATGCCCAGGTGGTGCAGATCGTGGACATCGTGAACGGCAAGGCCGTGCTCTCCGCGGGCATGGCCCAGAACGGTTCGCCGATCGCGATTGCTGGGCTGGCGAATCCGAACGCCCCGGAGGCCGACTATGAGCTCCGGGAGCTCGCCAAGCAGTACACGATTGGCAAGTTCCTGTGGCGCACCCGGATGGAGCACTTCACACCCCTCGACAAGAACGTGAATGTCGGCCCGCCGGAGGGCGCCCAACCGCCGGGGCCGGAGGACATCAAGCCGACCGACCTCGATGATCCCTGCAAGAAGCTTGGCTCGATCATCGAATGCGAAAATCAGGTCGTGCGTGAGCAGATCCCCGTAGTAGGGACGCCGTTCTCGCTCGCATACTCCTCGGGGAACGTGCCAGGGCGGCTGCCAGCGCTACGGATCCCGATCAAGAGGAACCTACACCCGAAGGCGATGGCCACGGTGGTGGAACTCCTCGTCGCGGGGTTGTACGAGCGTTGGTACCTGGGCGTCAATTTCGAAGGAAACTTCGACGTGGCGTGGTCGGGGCATGATTCCATGGGGCGCCTGCTGCAGGGGGCCCAGCATGCCCGGGTGAATGTCGGCTACATGTACCCCGGCATTTGGGGCGCGCCGCCCTATTTTGGCGGCAGCGACACGAGCCAGACCTGCGGCGGCGGACCCTGCAGTATAGTGGTGGGCTCCCCGCCGCCACCTGTCATCCTTTGGCGGTCCTACGCGACCCAGATCGGCCACTGGAACAGCCGGCTCGATCGCATCGGCGGCTGGAGCCTGGACGTGCACCACGCCTACGATGTGCAGGGCCAGACGCTCTACCTGGGCAACGGCGATCGGCGCAAGGCCGACAGCACGCTCTGGAAGCTCAAGAGCTACGCCGGCAATGGCGTCTCGGCGGCGTGGCATCCGAGCTACGAGAACCAACCTGCTGCGTCGGTTTCACTTGACTTCGAGCGCGTGGCGAGCGCGCCGGACGGAACCCTGTACGTCATCAGCGGCGGCGCCGCCGATTCGATCCGGCGCATCGACCCGGCCGGGATCGTCAGCACGTATGCACCGGGTGTCACTGGCCTGATGGACGTGGCGATGGGGCCCGGGGGTGCGTTGTACGGGGCCGATTTGAACAACGATCGCGTGTGGCGTATCAACCCCGATCAAACGCATCAAGTCATCGCGGGTGGCGGTCCCAGTGGAAACTGGTTGCCGGCCAATGAAGGCCAGTCGGCGACGTCGGTGCACCTCGAGTCGCCGAGGGCCCTCGCGGTCGCCCCGGATGGCAGCGTGTATGTCGCGACCACGAACGTCGTAGGCGGGGGCGCAGACGTGATCCGCCACATCGATCCTGCGGGGAGGATCTGGACCGTCGCCGGCAATGGCCTCAATGGCAGCCTGAGCACCGTCACCAACAAGCCGGCCGTGCAGACCGCGCTCGGAACCGTCAGGGCGTTGCTCGTGGGGCCGGACGGGACGCTGTTCATCGCGCACGACCATCGCATCAGCGCCGTGGGCACGGATGGCATTCTGCGCGAGGTCGCCGGGTCGACGACTTCCGGTTACTCCGGGGACGGCGGTCCTGCAAACCAGGCGAAGCTCGCTCACCCGCTGGCCATGGCCCTCGCCCGCGATGGCAGCCTCCTGTTCAGCGATTCTACCAACAAGGTGGTCCGCATCATCGAGCCCCCGCTCGTCACCGCCTACGAGAAGGCCGATCCGAACGATCCGAACTCTGCCGACATCGCCAAGGACAATGGCGTGATCGCCACGTTCGCAGGCAAGTTCTGGGAGAACAGCCAGCCGGCATCCTGCCTCGGCGGCTCCCCCCTCTGCGGCGACGGCGGCGCGGCGCTCGCGGCCTACTTCTCTACTCCTACGGGTATTGCGTTCGCTCCGAATGGCGATGTCTTCGTCGGCAGCCGCAGCGATTACCAACTCGCGCGGATCTCCCCCTTCATGCCCGGCCTTTCTGCCACCGACATCACCGTTCCTTCGGAGGGCGGCGAGGAGCTGTACGTGTTCGACTTCGCGGGCCGGCACCAGCGAACGTACAACGCTCTGACCGGTCACGTCGTCTATACCTTCGACTACGACCCTGGTACGTACAGGCTCGAGAACGTGATCGACGGGTTCGGCCAGGTGACGTCGATCGATTACACCGCTGGCACGATTACCGCGCCCAACGGCCAGGTGACGCACTTCGAGCTCGACGCACAAGGCTACCTGCAGAAGGTCACCAACCCGAAGTCCGAGAGCTTCGAGATGACGTACTGGCCGGCCGTGGCGCCGCCCATGAACGTGGTCGGGGCAAACCTCGGTGGCTTCGCCGAGGGCTTGCTGCATACGTTCACCAATCCCCTCAACGAGACGACCACACTCGAGTACGATGGCTGGGGTCGCCTGAAAAAGGACGAGAACGCGCTGCTCGCGGCACAGACGCTCGACAGTGACAAGCAGGACTTTCTCACCACAGTAACCTGGACGGGGCCGTCGTTCGAGGATTCGTTCGGCATTACCAGGTCGCAGCAGGAACTTCACACCGTGGAGCCCAAGGGCGGCGGCGCCGTCGAGCGCACGCATGTCTCGGCGGACGGCTCCACCATCACGATCACCGTCACGCCCGAGGGGGTTCAAACCACGGAGGAGCGGGGCCCGAACGGCACGGTGCTCAGCACGCGCGTGGCCAGGTTGCTGCCAGATCCGCGCTTCGGCATGCTGGCGCCCTACGTCGCGAACGAGACGATCACGATAGGCTCGCACACGCTCACCACGAGTCGCTCTCGCAGCGCGAGCTATGCCAGTGCATGGGACCTCACGACGCTGACGTATCTGGAGACCACGACCCGGAGCACATCGAATTCGACAAAGACGTCGACCTGGAGGATCGAGAACGACCCGAGCGCGTCCGACAAGAAGCTCATCACGATGATGTCGCCGGCGAACCGCGTGGCGACGATGCAGCTCGACGACAGGGGTCGCCCCGTCTCCACTGCGGGCCCGGGTCGTAAGCCCATCGAGCAGACGTACGATCCGTTGCCGAACCTTCACCCCGCTCAGCCGGCCACCATCACCGCTGGCGTGGGCGCGTCCGTGCCGCGGCAAATCTCGTTCACGTACGACACCAAGGGTCGCCTCTCGACCGCGTCGGAGCCCAATGACACGACACATTGGACGACGTTCGGCTACGACGCCGCGAATCGCCAGACGAGCCTGACGCGCCCGGATCTGAGCAACGTGACCTTCGTCCCAAATGCGATGGGCCAGCTGCTCTCGCTATCGCCGACGCCGACGCAGACTCACACGCAGAGCTTCACCGACGTGGGTCTGCTCGATATCTACACGCCTCCGGTCCTCAACAGTATCCCCAAGCCGACGCGCTACTTCTACCATCCCAACGGGATGCTCGATTATTACGAGCGTCCGACGGGGGACTTCGTGGAGTTCTCATATGACGCGTTCGGCCGCGTCCGGTCGACGTTTTTCACCGGGCTGCCGAACCAGCCCTGCGTCGACGAGGAAACGTACAACGGGGAAGGCCTGCCGCATACCTTGACCCGCACCTGCGGCACGAACAAGGCCCAGCTCGTCATAGGCTATGACGGCGCGCTACCCACGAGCATCATGCTCACCGACGCGCCCTTCGGCCCGTTCACCGTGAGCTGGACGCATTACGACGATCTGCTCATCCAGGCCGAGACGATCGCCGGCCACTCCATCGGTTACGAGTATGACAACGATGGTCTGCTCACCGAGGTGAAGACCGATGCTGGGGAGCTTTCGCTGTCGCTCGATCCGGCATCCGGAAAGCTCGACACCACGACCTTGGACAAGGTGGTGACCGACCTCGATTACGAGACCGACTTCGGCGCCCTGACATCGTCAAAGCTCTTTTTCAACGGCACCCTGAAGGCGCACTTCTCGTACGACCGGTACGACGCTGCGGGACGCATCGAGAAAGTGACCGAAATCATCGATGGCCAGACGACCACGTACGAGTACGTGTACGACCTGCGAGGCCAGCTCGAGGACGTCTTCAAGAATGGTAGCCTGGTCGCGGATCATTACGATTACGACGCCGCAGGCAACCGCACCGGCTTCATCCCTGCGGGCGGCGCAACGGTCACCGGGGTGCCCGACGCGCAGGACCGCATGGGCTCGTACGGTACGGCCACGTACGCGTACAACGACGACGGGCAGCTCATGTCGAAGACAGTGGGTGGTCAGCAGACCATCTACAACTACGACGCGCTGGGCGGCCTGCTCCGCGTCACCCTGCCGGGCGGACAGACGATCAACTACCTCAATGATCCGCAGGGCCGCCGCGTCGCGCGCCTCGACGGAAGCGGACAGCTCGTGCGCGGCTGGGTCTACGGCACGGGCTTGCTCCCCGAGGCGGAGGTCGACAGCAGCGGCAACATCGTCTCGATCTTCGTCCACCCGACGAGCGGCGCGCCGGACATAATCGTCAAGCCGAACGCGGGGCCGCAGCAGCAGGACGTCGCCTACCGTGTCTTCAAGGATCACCTGGGCAGCCCGCGCCTCGTCATCGATCTGGCCACGGGCAACATCGTGCAGCGCATCGACTTCGACGTGTTCGGCAACGCCACGTTCGTTGTGGATACGCTGTCGACGCCGGGAACGCACGACGCGCACCCGTTCGGTTTCGCTGGAGGTCTGCTCGACCAGGACACCGGGCTCGTCCGCTTCGGCGCCCGCGACTACGACCCGACCCTCGGGCGCTGGACGACGAAGGACCCGAGCCGCTTCAATGGCGGACTCAACCTGTACGGCTATGCGGGCAATGACCCGGTGAATTTTATTGACCTCGACGGCCGGGCGTACGGCCCCGCGATGGACTCGGCAACCAACGGCTTCCTCTTCTATACAGGCTTCGGCGCATTCGCCGGCGGCGTCCGGGCGCGGCACAACGCCCTCATCGCGACGTCGCGTGGCCAGATGAACAAGGCCGACTGCTACGCCAGGCTGGCCAACCGGCTCATCCCGCTTGGGCTGGAGGCTGTGACGACGGCCGCGACAGTGGGGGTAGGAGCGTCGGGGACGGGCGTCAGCGCGTTTCGTGCGGTTACTGCTGCGGAGCGAAGTGCTGCCAGGTCATTGGCTGCCAACATTGGAAGTGGTCACGGGTTTGACAAACATGTCGTCGCACGTGGAGAATTCGCATTGATCTCGTCACGGGCCGAATACGCGGCGGGAGCCGAGCGCGTGATGACATCGTCGGAAACTCTCGTGCGCGATCTGGCACGTGGACGTACCGCCTTCTTCCACGAGCCTTCGGGCACTATAGTCATCACCAAGGCTGGGCACGAGGGGACGATGTTCCGCCCGAAGGATGCTCTTCGTTACTTTCAGGATCTGCTATGAATAGAAAAATCGAGCGACTCGGTTCTGGCTCGGTTCGCGTTCTGATGTCCGCCGACGATCTGGACATCATCATATCGGCATTACGGGAGACCAATCAGGCTCTGGAAGACTGGGAGTTTGAGCTCCGCGTCGGGATGCCAAGGGAACGACTTCTCGAGCTATTGAGGTTCTTCAAGGATGAGTCATGAGACGGGTCCTCGCAGTCCCGGACGTGTGTCGAAAGAGAGGGGAACGCCAATGACGTCAAGCAAGAACCGTCACTCATTGCCGGAGTAACCGCATCCGGCAAGCCAGCCGCGTGTCCAACTAGGATAGCAGCGACTCCCCCGACGACGCGGAGGCGCAAAGCGGAGGCGGAATCGGCTAAGTGCCCCCGATGCTTGCCCTAAACTGATACCCCTAAATGTAGCCTGGGATTCCATCCCTCAAGTGCCACGCCATCACCCGAATCCGCCCCCTGGCAGCGGTGGCTCACCTTGACGTTCTCGCCTCCGCCTCCCCCCTTCCGGTCGCCTGCCCGCGCGGGAGCATCACGCTTCTTTCAATGATCACCGGACCGTCGACTCTTGGCCGAAGGTCAGGGGAGCCGAGGCGCTCGCTGCGCTTCTCAGCACCCTGCTGAATCCCCTTCCGGCGCGGGCGTTACGGCAACCGCACGAGCGCCCGCGCTTCCTCCAGGCTCCTCACCACCACATCCGCAAGCTCCACGAACGCGGCCCCATCCCCCTCGGGCACCGCGATCACCGCCATCCCCGCGGCCTTCGCTGCCCGCACGCCATTCTTCGAATCTTCCAGCGCGAGGCACCCCTCGGCCCCGACCGACAGCCGCTCCGCCGCGCGCAAATACACATCCGGCCACGGCTTCGCCCGCGGCACCTCCTGCCCGGACACCGTCACGTCGAAATGGTCGGTCAGGCCAAACCTTTTCAGACTCGCATCGATCAGCCGCCGCGGCGACGACGACGCGAGCCCGATCGGCAGCCGCCCCCGCGCCTCCTCCAGGAACGCCCGGGCAAACGGCTTCAGCGAAAGACTCTCCACGTGCGCGAGGAACCGATCTTCGAGCTCCGCCACGTCGCGCGCCTCGTCCACCGGAAAGCCGATCTGCTCCCCCATGATGTGCACGATCCGCCCGATCCCTTGCCCCGTGCAGGCGAGCGCCATCGCGTCGGTCCACTCGCCTCCACGTGCGCGGGCGAACGCGCGCTCCACCTCGTGCCAGAGCGGCTCCGAGTCGACGAGCAGCCCGTCCATGTCGAAGATCAGCGCGCGCGGGGAGAATCGGCTCATGTCGAGCCGCCGACTAGCGCGGGCACGCTGCCCCGGCAAGCGCTTCACTTCCGCGGCGTCGTCGTCGTCGTGGCCGGCGTGACCGGCCCGGAGCTCGGCTGCTTCGCATCGTGCTGCGAAGTCCCCACGGCCGCGGGCGGCGCCGGCGACGTGTGGGTTTGCCTCAGCCTGAGCGCCACGAACGCGCCCACGGCCGCCGCGAACACCACGACGAGCGCCACGAGCCAGCGAGCGCGGTCCGACCCGCGTGACGACTCGGGCCCCGCCTCGGCGAGCTCCGCCGGCGGCTCGACCGGCGCGAGCTGCTTCGTCTTCGCTGCCGGCGGCTCGGTCTTCGGCACCGTGTTTCGGTCGAGCGTCGGCGTCACCGGCGGCGCCTCCAGCGACGTCGGGGCGGGCAGGCTCGGCGGCGGCGGGATCTCCGGCGCGACTGCGTCGGGCCCTTCCATCGACGGCGGCATGCTCCGCAGGTTCGGCAGGTTCGCCCCCACGCCGGGCTCGCTCCCGCCGTGCGCCGTATCCACGCGCATCACGCGCATCGACGACGCGGGCATGTCCTCTGCCGACGGCGACGACGCCTCGCTCTGCCTGAGCTTCGCGATCTGCCGCTCGATGATCTTCCGGATCTCGGTGCGTTTGTCCGCGTAGACCGCCGTGACGTATTTGCCGATGTCCTCCGGCGTCACGCGGATCTTCGCGCCGTCCAGGTAGTCGAGGATCGCGCCGCGCATCTCCGCGGCGGTCGCATATCGATCCACCGGATCGTACGAAAGCGCCTTGGCGCAGATCTTCGCGAGCGCGGCAGGTACGTCTGGACGAACCGACTCGATCGACGGCAAATCGCCGGTCGCGAGCTTGTGGAGCACCTCCATGTCGGCGGCCTTGTCCCACATCTTGCGGCCGGCGAGGATTTCCCACAGCACGATCCCTGCGACGAACACGTCGGCGCGCCGATCGAGCGGCCTGCAGCGCACCTGCTCGGGGGCCATGTACCCGAGCTTCCCCTTCATGATTCCCGTGCGCGTCTCCATCATGCGCACGTCGGACTTCGCGATCCCGAAATCGAGCAGCTTCGCCTGACCGTCGTACGAGACGATCACGTTGTGCGGGCTCACGTCGCGATGCACGATGTTGAGCGGCTTGCCGTCGTAATCGGCGAGCTCGTGCGCGTAGTGCAGCCCTGCGAGCACGTCGGCGAGGATCCTGAGCAGCACCCCGGGCGGCGCCGGCGTCTTCGTCTTCGACGACCGGTTGATGAGCCGGTTCAGCGGCGCGCCTTCGAGGTACTCCATCGTGATGAAGTACACTCCCTTTTCCGCGTGCACCTCGAACGTCTGCACCACGTTCGGGTGATTCAGGCGCGTCGCGATCCGCGCCTCGTCGAGGAACATCTCCCGGCGCTCGGGATCCTCGGCGAACTCGGCGCGCAGCCGCTTCACGACCTGCAGCTTGTTCACGCCCAGGGGCCCCGCGACCACGGCGAGGAACACGTCGGCCATTCCCCCGCGGCCGAGGTTCGCGATCAGCTTGTACTTGCCGACGCTCACCGGCTCGTTGTCGGATAGGCTTTGCGCGGCAGACACGGAGTTCATGTTCGGTCAGGATCGTGCATCGGTGCAAGCGGGATCCGCCGCACCGTAGCGGCAGGTTTTCGACGCTTTCCGTCCTCGATTCGCGACTACCCGGCGAACATGCGATCCAGCATGGCTTGCGGGCGCCCGCCCGCGAGGATGTCCGAGAGCGCCCGGAACGTCCCCGCGGTGACCCGGTGCTCCTCGGCGAACCGCGCGATCCGCGGGATCAGCGGGATCGCCTCCACCCGGAGCTTCGCCATCGCGATCGCCTGATCGAGCGGCACCTTCCGCGCGAGCGCCTTGCCGAGCACCACCTCGGGCCTGTCTTCGAGGGCGATCGACGCGAGCAGATCGCCGTATCCGCCGAGCCCGAACATCGTCCGCTCCTCGCAGCCCGCGGCCGCCATGAGCCGCGCCGCCTCGTCGACCCCGCGCGAGATCAGCGCCGCCAGAAGCCCCGGCCCCGCGCCCGCCTCCTCCGCGTAGCCGACCCCGATCGAGAGGCATCCGACGAGCGCCGACGCCCACTCGAGCCCGCGCAGATCGTTCGTCCCGTACACCCGGAGGCTCGGGCTCTGGAACGCCCGCGTCACGGCCGTGATCACCTCGGGGAAACGCGATCCGATCACCATCGCCGACGGCCGCCCCTCGATGAGCTCGCCGGCTTGCACCGGCCCGCCGAGCGCGCCGAGCCGCCGCGCGGGCGTCTCTTCCCGCACGAGATCACTCACCGTCTCGAGCCCCTCGGCCCCGAGCCCGCGCACCCCGTGCACCACGAGGTGCTGCCCGCCGAGGTGATCACCGAGCGCCCTGAGCACGCTCCGCGCGACCGACGACGGCACCGCGATCACCACGAGCCGCGCCCTCGCGACCTCCGCATAATCGACCGTCACGCGCAGCCCCGGATCGCTGTCCGGCTGATCCCGCCGCGAGTGCAGCACCACCTCGGCGCCCGTCCGGCGCGCGGCCGTCGCGAGCGCCCGCCCCCAGGGCCCGCCGCCCACGATCCCCACGCTCGGCGTCTGGCTCTGTTCCGTCACGACAAACCTCCCTGCGCCGCCTCCTGCGCCCCGGTTTTGCCGAAGACGGGCGGCCGCGCGGGCGGCATGCCCGGGGGCGCGATGACGTCCCAGGCCATCCCGTGGGCCGCGAGCCGGTTCTGGTAATAAAACAATAGATTCGTGTCCACGATCGCGATCCCGTCCGGCCGCGACGCGAGCACGGGCGAGGCGTGGTAGCCGGCGAAGGCCCGGAGCGCCCGCTCCACGATGTCGCCGCCCGACGCGGTCCGCAGAAACCCGCCCACCGCGATCTCCCCGCGATCCGCGAGCTCGACCAGCCGATCGCGCAGCTTCACCACGTCCTTCGCGAGATCGTCGCGCGGCACCACGACCACGTCGCGCTGCCTTAGCACCGTGAAGAGATCCCCGGCGGGTGAGGCGCGCCGGAGCCGCTCGAAGCTCGCGGCGGCGACCACGTGCGTCTCGAGCACCACCGTGTCGCGCAGGTACGCCTTGCAGATCTCGTCGCCGAGCTCGCGCGTGTACTGCGCGTCGCGCACCGGATCGAGCGTCACGCGCCCGTCGAGGTCCTTCACGTAGCTCGCGGGATCGACCTCGCGCCCGCGCCGATCGAACGATCGGCAGCGCTCGTCGACCACGTTGCCGAAGGGATCGATGGGTTTGCCGAAGCGGATCACCACGGCGCCTTGCATGTCGAACATCTTGCGCATGAAGGCCGTCACGCGGCCGAGGCGCGACGACTCGTCGTCCTCGATGATGAAGCGCCCCTTGCCGGCCTCGGCGAGGAAGTCCGCGATGAGCGTCTCGGCCTCCAGCGTGATCAGGTAGTTGATCGTGGCCGGCACGAAGTACACGCGCCGCTCGCGGTTCGCGAGCAACGTCCGCGCGTACGCCTCGATCGCCGTGCCCATGAGCCCGAGCTTCAGCCGCCGCTCCACGCCGCCCGAGCGCGAGCGTGTCCCGCCGGGGAAAAACAGCGAGTGGTAGCCGCGCTCGAGCAGCACGCACGAGTACGTCTTCAGCACGTCCTTGTAGAGGTTGTGGCGGATCCTCCGGTCGACGCGGTAGGCGCCGAGGTTGTGCATGAAGAACGAGAGCACGGGGTTCGTGAACAGGTTCTTGCCGGCGCCGTAGGTCGCGGGCGGCAGCCCGGCGCGCTCGAGCGCGTAGCCGAACACGATCGAATCCATGTTCGAGAGGTGCGTCGGGACGTACACCGCCGTCCCGTGCCGCGAAAGCTCGCGCAGCTCCTCGACCGGCCCCTCCACGCGCACCTTGTCGTCGAGCGCCGACAGGCTCACGAGGTGCCTCGGATCGCGGGCCAGGCGAACGAGCGTCCGCGGCGCGAGCAGGTACGTCACGATCGGCGGCAGGAGCTTCGACGACACCTTGAACACGCGGGGATCGAAGTTCCCGGCCACGTCCCAGCCCATGTGCTCGACGAGCTCCACGAGCTTCTGGCGCCGCTCGCCGTCGTCCATGCGGCTCAGCGTGCGCGCGAGCTTTTGCCACTCGCCGAGCTCCTTCTGCTCCTCGGGCCCGCGCTTGCTGGTCTCGAGGCGCTTGGTCTCGTGGTAGGCCGCGTCGTTCAGCGCGAGCAGGGGATCTTTCGTGGAGAGCACGACGCGCGAGACCACGGTCCGCACGATGTCCTCCCGCGCCGCGTTGAACCCGAAGATGGGGGCGTCGTCCTGCATGGCGGATCTTGTTTAGAAAATTTCGTGGCCCGGCGCGAGCCCGATGTGCGTGCGGGCGTGCGCGGCGGGGAAACGGATGGGGCAGCGGGGGGGGCCGCCGAGGACCCGGCCCCCCTGCAATCGTCGCTTTCTACGTCACGGCAAGCACGGATCCGGCGGCGGCGGCGCGGCGGGCACCACGGACCCGAGCTGCGCCGTTTTCATCCTGAACCCGATGCCGATCGAAATCGCGTCGCATTGCTTCGTCGGATCCTGCGTCCCGTCGCTCATGATGTCCGAGGCCTGGCGGAACTGCTGCAGGATGCTCTGCAGCGTCGGGCTGTTCGGGTCGCAGAACGATTCGTCGAACTGGGCGGCCAGCTTCGTCACCTCGTCGATGAGATCCTGGGTGTAGATGACGCCCGAGATCTGACCACCCGTGGCGCCCTGCTGATCCGCGTCGAGCTGCATCGAGAGGCGAGCCAGGTGAATGGGCAGCATCAGGTCGAAATTCGAGAACTTGAACCGCAGCGCGAACTGGCTCGGTGAAATCGTGTCGACCGCGCCTTGCACGATGGACGTGGACGAGAACGAGCAGACCGCCGACGTCGGATCGGCCGGGTCCGTGAGCGACGACGCGTCGATCGGCCAGACGTCGCTCCCGTCGAAGGCCGGTTGCTGGCCGAGGTTCCCGCCGAGGAAGAGCTTGCTCGACGTCGCGCATGCATCCTGACCGACGTTCGATAACGAGAGCAGGTACGTGAACTCGCCGGTCGCGATGGCCTCGTTCGTCTGCACGCTCAAGTCCGAGGTGAGCCCGAGGAAAATGGGCAGCACGTTCCTCCCGAACGAATTGTCGATGCCATTGAACCCGTCGGGATACACCGCGGCCGGCGATGCGCCTCCCACGGGCTTGCAGAGGCCTGTCGACTCCTTCGTGGACACGAGCCCGTCGATGTTCCTTCCGTATTGCTTCCAGCCCTGGACGGGGTTCGACGTCCCGTCCGGATTCGTATCGCCGATCAGTATACGATCCATGGCGAACACCACCTCCGGGCCGTCCGCGCAATCGGGCAAGCTCCCGCCGGCGCCGCCGGTGCCGCCTTGCCCGCCGCCGCCCACGCCGCCGGTGCCGCCCTCGCCTCCGCCGATGCCGCCCGACCCGGCGACGCCGCCGGACCCGCCCGTCCCGATGCCGCCGACGCCGCCCGTCCCGCCGTTACCGCCGTTGCCGCCTTGCGCGCCGGAGCCGCCGGTGCCGCCGGTTCCGCCTCCCTCGACCGTTCCACCACACGCCGCGAGCGCGAGCGCTGCGGCGGCCACCACCATCCCACCCGCGCGAATCAAGCCAAAACGAAGCATGAAGTCCTCCGATCGGCGCCCGGGGCCCGGACGCCGGCCCACATCTTACCACGCCTGTCCAGGAGCCAGGACTCGCAGTATGCTGTTGGCAGGAATCCGACTGCACCTCGGGCCCCTGGACTCCGGCGGATGAGACAATGATACGCTTTGCCAAACTCGGTTTCTTCGCGCCGCTGTTCGCCGCGGCTTGCGGGACGCCCGCTGTGCCATCGGAGCAGGCGCCTGCATCCGCCTCCGCGGCCGCGCCTGCATCCGCCGCTGCTCCCGCCACCGCCACCGCCTCCGCTTCTGCTCCCGCGCCTGCCCCGGCCAGCGTTCCCGCGCCCCCGGCCATTTCGGCAGACGAAGCCGCGACCCTGCTTTTCCCGGGCGAGGCGTCCGCCGCCGCGGCCTGCACCGACGCCGACTCGCGGGCGCGGATTCGTTGCCTGCTCGGAAAACGCTACGAAGGGCACACCTCCGCGCGGGCCACCGTGCTCTCGCTCTACGAGAAGACCGGCAGCGTCGTCGGCGTCGAGGAGCCTTACGTGATGGAGGGCGGCTTCCGCGGCTCGATTCGTATCGTCCCGGAGCTGCCCGTCGGCCGCTACGAAAAACACCTCGGCTGGGTCGCCGAGGCGAGCGCCGATTTCGACGCGTTCTTTGATGCCGTCGCCGCCCGCGCGAAGGCGGGCGTCCAGTATCGACATCGCGCCATTTCCTGGAAGTTCTTCCGCTCCGTCGGCCGCACGACCCCCTCGGCCTACGCGAGCGGCTGGAGCATCGGGTACAACGTCTCGGGCTCGCTGCACGGCTCCGCGGAGGCCGTGCGAGAAACCCTTTTTCACGAGATGTTCCATTTGAACGACGCCGCGCGGCTCTCGGGGCCCGAGCAGTGGTCGCGCAAGAAGCTCGGCTCGATCCACGACGCCATCCTCCAGAAATGCAGCACGAAGCCCTCGTGCCTCGCGCCTTACGCGCCCATGCCCACGATGGTCCGCGGCGGCACGTATTACGCGTTCCAGCCGAACAACGGCGACGCCGTGAATGAATACGGCGCCGACCTCGCCGCCCGGTACTACCGCGAGACGCGCGCCGTGCTCCGCGGCGACAAACCCGTCAAACCAGCGTTCAAATGTGGTCCCGAGGAGAATGGCCGCGCGTGGAAGATCCTCGTGGACGAGTTTTTCGGCGGCGTGGACATCATCCCGGAATGTTAGGCGACCTTCCGTTCCGTTTCGTCACGGGCCCTTCGTGGACCACCTGCACAATGTCATCGCCTCTCGCGCTGGGCTCTGGTTTGATGTCGTCCGGCCCCACCGATCGGAGGGATCTGCCATGAACGCGACGAACACCCGATACGCGCGGTGCGCAGGCATCGTGCTCCTCTTTTTGCCCCTCGGGTTTTCCTGCGGGGAAAAGCCGCCCGGCAGCGGAACCGAGCCCGGGCCCGAGCCTGAGCCCGAGGTCGTGCTCCCCCCGCCCCTCGATCCGCTCCCGCCTCCAGCCCCCGCGAACACCGATCGTTTCGCGACGAGCGGCCAGTGCGGGCAATGCCACTTCGCCGGCCCGGAGGCGACCGTCATGCACGATTCCGCCGGAAACGACATCTCTCCGGTGTATCTGTGGCGGAGCTCGATGATGGCCTTGGCCGCGCGTGATCCCTATTATCTCGCGGTCTTCGGCGAAGAGCTCCTCGAACATTCGGGCCGCGAGGCGTTCGTCGAGGAGACGTGCACGCGTTGTCATGCGCCGGCCGGGTCCGAGGAGCAAGCGCAGGCGGGCGGGCATTTGACGTTCGACGCCCTCGTCGCGGGCGACGGCAAAGAGGCGCTCCTCGCCCGCGACGGCGTGACCTGCACGCTTTGCCACCAGATCGCCGACGACGGGCTCGGAAAAACGACGAGCTTCGGCGGCGGGTTCGTCATCGGCTACGAGCGGGAAATCTATGGCCCGCACCTCGTACCGAAGGTCGACCCGATGCAGCTCATCGTGAATTACACGCCCACCGCCTCCTCGCACATCACGAAGAGCGAGGTCTGCGCGACGTGCCACACGGTGCTCGTGCCCATCATGAAGGGCGATCAGCGCGTGGGTGATTTCCTCGAACAGGCGCCCTACCTCGAGTGGAAAAACTCCACGTTCGCGGCCGGCGTTCCTTGCGCGACCTGCCATTTGCCCACGCAGGACGGGGCGAAGGTCGACATCTCCTCGCCCATTGCCAAGTTCCCCGCCGGGCTCGGCGCGCGCACGCCCTAC
Organism: Polyangium sp. y55x31; assembly: GCF_029946505.1. Taxonomy (GTDB): domain Bacteria; phylum Myxococcota_A; class Polyangia; order Polyangiales; family Polyangiaceae; genus Polyangium. The sequence goes on along the minus strand of NZ_JARZHG010000009.1, from coordinate 252,910 downwards.
GGCCAGCATCGGTTCAGCGGAGGCAATGCCTACATGCTGCGCATCCTCGCGGACAACGCCGAATGGACGGGCGCGGGCGTGGCGCCCGAGGAGCTCGAACAATCGGCCACGCGCGCCGAGGCGCATGTCGCCGAGGGAGCGGTCGTCAGCATTCTCTCGGCGTCGATGGAGGGCGGCGCGCTCGCCGTCGAGGTGCAGGTCGAGAACCACGCGGGGCACAAGTTCCCCACGGGGTATCCGAGCCGGCGCGCGTGGATTCATTTGCGCGCCGAGGGCGCGGGCGGCGAGGTGCTCTTCGAATCGGGCGCGTTCGACGCGACGGGCGCGCTCGTGGATCGCGCAGGCGCGCGGCTCGATCGAGCGGATTCGGTCCTGCCGCACCGCGACGTCGTCACCAAGGAATCCGAGGTGCAGGTCTACGAGGCCGTCGCCAAGGACGCGAGCGGCGCCCCCACGCACAGGCCGCTCGCCTCCGTCGGGTTTGTCAAAGACAATCGCCTCCTGCCCCTGGGCTGGTCGAGCGCGGATTCGTGGATCGACTGGATCAGGCCCGTGGGTATCGCGGGTGATGGCACGTTCCAGGCCGGCTTCGACCGCGTCACGTACAAGATCGAGGGCGGCGCCGCGATCCGGCGCGTGACGGTGGAGCTTCTGTATCAATCGGTGCGTCCGACCGAGATCGACACGCTCGCGCGGGTGCCGCACCCGGCGGCAGTGCGCTTCTCCAGCATGGCGAGCGCGCGGCCGTCGATTCCCCTGGTCGCGGCGCAGGCGCTGATCGAACTCTGAAAGGGAGGAACCAGATGGGTAGCCAATACGACACGCTCGCGGCGGTCACGAACATGACGGCCGAAATTCCGCTCCGGAAGTATTACGAGGAGTACACGTTTTTCCAGGCGCTCGGCGACATCACGGGCCGCTCGGTGCTCGACGTCGCCTGTGGCACGGGGCTCTACAGCCGTCGATTCAAGCAGCGCGGCGCTTCCCGCGTCGTGGGCATCGACAACTCCGAGGGCATGATCGATTATGCGCGCCACCTCGAAGCTTCGCAGCCGCTCGGCATCGAATACCACGTGCTCGGCGCGGAGAGCGCCCGCGGCCTCGGCACCTTCGACGTCGTCGCCGCGACCTACCTCCTGCATTACGCGCCGTCGCGGGAGGTCTTGCGCGACATGTGCACGAGCCTCCACGCGTCGCTCGCGCCGGGCGGCCGCCTCGTATCCATCTGCATGAGCCCGGACATCGCGTTCGGGGACGACTCGTATTATCGGAAATACGGGTTCGAAGCGGTGTCGCGCGGCGAAGACGGCGACGTCTCCACGGTGAAGAGCCTGGTGCCGGAGCTCCCGTTCACGCTCACCGCGTATCACTGGAAACGCCCCACCTACGAATCCGCCCTGCGCGAGGCCGGCTTCCGCGACATCGTCTGGCACACGCCGCAGATCTCGTCGGAGGGCATCGCGGCGCTCGGGGCCGATTACTGGACCGAATACCTCCGCCGCCCCCACGCCGAGGTTTTTTCCTGCACGAAGTGAATCATCGCGGGCGCGAGGCGGCCCGGTGCGGCTGACGCCGGTTCTTGTCGACGATGCCCAGGATGAGGAGCGCGAACGCGAGCAGCCGGACGAGGAAGATCCAGTGCCGGCTCTCGTAGTCGCCGCGGACGAACGCAAGGACGCTGCGCTCGACGGCGAGGAGCCCGAACACCAGCGCGAGCAGCGCGAACAGGCGCTCGCGGCTCTTCCGCCAGAACCGCACGAAAAACAGGCTGACGGCCAGGGCCATTCCCACGAAGATGCCCGAGAAAAGCTGGATCACGTGACCTCCGTGATCATTCCGTAGAGGAGGAGCCCCACCGCGATGACCGCGGTCGTGACGCGCGGAATCGAGAGATCGGCGAGCGGCCCGATCAAGAGGTCCACGAGCAATAGCAGGTTGTTCAGGGCCATCGCGGAAAAACAGAGGCCCGTCCACAGGATGAGGCGCAGGCGCGTGTGCCGGTAATTCTTGAGGAGAAGCGCCGCGCAGACCAGGCTGGTCAGCAGGCAGAGCGAATAAACGGTCTCAGCCATCCCGATCCTTTCTGAACCGAAACCCCTCGGCGTATACCTGGAGGTTTGAGATCGGGTTCGAAAAAATGCTCTCGAGCACCTTGTAACGGAGCTCCGTGTACGCCGACGACAAACGAGCGACGTCGTCATCGAGTGACGGCGAAGCTGGGGCGTACCGGTACAAGCGTTGCTTGGAGGCGAGGCGCGAGGAGAGGAGGCCGCTCGCCTCCAGATCGGCCAGGCGGCGGCTCACCGATTGCTCGCTCGTGCGCAACGCTTCGCAAACCGCGCGGGGGCTCCACTCTTCGTCCGGGGCGCCGCGCAGGAGAAGCAGGATCTCCAGTTGCTCCACCGAAGTGATGTGGTCGGCGATGAACCGCGCGACCTCGTCGGGTAATCGGCGCTCCTCGCCCAATGTCTCTCCAAACGCCGGGCGTACCACCTGCACGAGCACCCCGCAACCGAGCGACGGCATCGATTTCGAGGCGGGCGGAGCCGTGCATTCCCGATTTGGGAGAGACGTGCCGGCCTCATGCGGAATGATGCAAGCGTGCCGTCCCAAACAAAGCTAAGTCAGGGGCCTCGACTATACTGGGTGAGGACCGCTCATCCGGGGGGTGGTCGTGCAGCGGACCGAGGACGTCCCTGGGGAACGAGGAATGAGCGCAAAAGAAGTCGTCGTCTCCAAGCAGAGCCGGACCGTGCGTGCGAATGGCACGCACAAGACCTCGAACGGTGTCGATGGGCATGGGAGAGGCACGGCCAAGAGCGGCGTGAGGAGCCTCGGCCGCAGCGCCCGGAGCCGCGGAGCCGCCTCGACCATTGCCGAGTGGGAGCGCCTCTCGGACGACAACCGCGCCGAGGTCGAGCACCTCCAGGAAGTGCTGAAAGCCGTCAAGCAAGGCGACTTCACCGTCCGCTTCGAATACCAGAAGGACGGGATTCTGAGCCGCACGGGCGAGCTCCTGAACGACATCATCGGCCTGAACGAGCACATGACGAGCGAGCTCGTTCGCGTGGGCAAGGTCGTCGGTCAGGAAGGCAAGATGCACGAGCGCGCCTCCGTCGGCCCCGCGAAGGGGTCGTGGGCGAGCTGCATGGCGTCCGTCAATCAGCTCATCTCCGACCTCGTGGCCCCGACGAACGAGGTCGCGCGTGTCATCACGGCCGTCGCCCGCGGCGACCTCTCGCAGAAGATGGTCCTCGAAATCGACGGTCGCCCGGTGCGCGGCGAATTCCTTCGCATCGGCACCACCGTCAATTCGATGGTCGATCAGCTCAACTCGTTCGCCGCCGAGGTGACGCGCGTCGCGAAGGAAGTCGGCAACGAAGGCAAGCTCGGCGGCCAGGCGGACGTGAAGGGCGTCTCCGGCACGTGGAAAGACCTGACGGACAACGTCAATGGCCTCGCCGCCAATTTGACGGCCCAGGTCCGTAACATCGCGAAGGTGACGACCGCCGTCGCCAAGGGTGACCTTTCGCAGAAGATCACGGTCGACGCGCGCGGCGAAATCCTCGAGCTGAAGAACACGATCAACGTCATGGTCGATCAGCTCTCGTCGTTCGCGGCCGAAGTGACGCGCGTCGCGAAGGAAGTCGGCACCGAGGGAAAGCTCGGCGGCCAGGCGGACGTGAAGGGCGTCTCCGGCACGTGGAAAGATCTGACGGACAACGTCAATGGCCTCGCCGCCAATTTGACGGCCCAGGTCCGCAGCATCGCGAAGGTGACGACCGCGGTCGCGAATGGTGACCTCTCGCAGAAGATCACGGTCGACGCGCGCGGCGAGATCTACGAGCTCAAGAATACCATCAATACGATGGTCGACACGCTCCGCTCGTTCGCCGCCGAGGTGACGCGCGTCGCGAAGGAGGTCGGCAACGAGGGCAAGCTCGGCGGCCAGGCCGAGGTGCAGGGCGTCTCCGGCACGTGGAAGGACCTGACGGACAACGTCAATGGTCTCGCCGCGAATTTGACGGCCCAGGTGCGCAACATCGCGAAGGTGACGACCGCCGTCGCCAAGGGCGACCTTTCGCAGAAGATCACGGTCGACGCGCGCGGCGAAATCCTCGAGCTGAAGAACACGATCAACGTCATGGTCGATCAGCTCTCGTCGTTCGCGGCCGAGGTGACGCGTGTCGCGAAGGAGGTCGGCAACGAGGGCAAGCTCGGCGGCCAGGCCGAGGTGCGCGGCGTCTCCGGCACGTGGAAAGACCTGACGGACAACGTCAATGGTCTCGCCGCGAATTTGACGGTGCAGCTCCGTGACGTGTCGAAGGTCGCCACGGCCATTGCGAACGGCGACTTGACACAAAAGATCACCGTCGACGTCAAGGGTGAGATCCTCCAGATCAAGGACGTCATCAACAAGATGGTCGACCAGTTGAACTCCTTCGCCGCGGAGGTGACGCGCGTCGCGAAGGAGGTCGGCACCGAGGGCAAACTCGGCGGTCAGGCCAATGTGAAGGGCGTGTCCGGCACGTGGAAAGACCTGACGGACAACGTCAACGTCCTCGCGGCGAACCTCACCACGCAGGTGCGAAACATCGCGAATGTCACGACGGCCGTCGCCAAGGGTGATCTCTCGCAGAAGATCACGGTCGACGCGCGCGGCGAGATTCTCGAGCTGAAGAACACGATCAACGTCATGGTCGATCAGCTCAATTCGTTCGCCGCGGAAGTGACGCGCGTCGCGAAGGAGGTCGGCACCGAGGGCAAACTCGGCGGCCAGGCCGAAGTGAAGGGCATTTCCGGCACGTGGAAAGACCTGACGGACAACGTCAACGTCCTCGCGGCGAACCTCACGGTGCAGGTGCGCAACATCGCGAATGTGACGACGGCCGTCGCGAGGGGTGATCTCTCGCAAAAGATCACGGTCGATGCGCGTGGCGAGATCCTCGAGCTGAAGAACACGATCAACGTCATGGTCGGCCAGCTCCGCTCGTTTGCCGCGGAAGTGACGCGCGTCGCGAAGGAGGTCGGCACCGAAGGCAAGCTCGGCGGCCAGGCGGACGTCAAAGGCGTCTCCGGCACGTGGAAGGACCTCACCGATAACGTCAACGTCCTCGCGGCGAACCTCACCACGCAGGTCCGCAACATCGCGAAGGTCACGACGGCCGTCGCGAAAGGCGATCTCTCGCAGAAGATCACGGTCGACGCGCGCGGCGAGATCCTCGAGCTCAAGAGCACCATCAATACGATGGTCGACACGCTCAATTCGTTCGCGGCGGAGGTGACGCGCGTCGCGAAGGAGGTCGGCACCGAAGGCAAGCTCGGCGGCCAGGCCGACGTCAAAGGTGTGTATGGCACCTGGAAGGACCTGACCGACAACGTCAATGCCATGGCGTCGAACCTCACGGTCCAGCTCCGCGACGTGTCCAAGGTCGCGACGGCGATCGCCAATGGCGATTTGACGCAGAAAATCACGGTCGACGTCAAAGGCGAGATCCTCCAGATCAAGGACGTCATCAACAAGATGGTCGACCAGCTCAATTCGTTCGCGGCGGAGGTGACGCGCGTCGCGAAGGAGGTCGGCACCGAAGGAAAGCTCGGCGGACAGGCCGACGTGAAAGGCGTCTCCGGCGTCTGGAAGGATTTGACCGACAACGTCAACGTCATGGCCGCGAATCTGACGAAGCAGGTGCGCGGCATCGTGAAGGTCGTCACCGCGGTCGCCACCGGCGACCTGAGCCAAAAGTTCGTGCTCGAAGCAAAAGGCGAGGTCGCCGCGCTCGCCGAGACGATCAACAACATGACCGACACGTTGCGCACGTTCGCCGATCAGGTGACCACAGTGGCGCGCGAAGTCGGTATCGAGGGCAAGCTCGGCGCGGAGGCCAAGGTTCCCGGCGTATCCGGCGTCTGGAAGGACCTGACCGACAACGTCAACATCATGGCCTCGAACCTGACGAAGCAGGTGCGCGGCATCGTGAAGGTCGTGACCGCGGTCGCCAATGGCGATTTGAGCCAGAAGTTCGTGCTCGAAGCGAAAGGCGAGGTCGCCGCGCTCGCCGAGACGATCAACAACATGACCGACACGCTGCGCATCTTCGCCGATCAGGTGACCACGGTGGCGCGCGAGGTCGGTATCGAAGGCAAGCTCGGCGGCCAGGCGAAGGTGCCCGGCGCGGCCGGCACGTGGCGCGATCTGACCGATAACGTCAATCAGCTCGCCGGCAATCTGACGGCGCAGGTCCGCGCGATCGGCGAGGTGTCCACCGCCGTCGCGCAGGGTGATTTGACCCGGTACATCACGGTCGAGGCGCAAGGCGAGGTTGCCGCGCTGAAAGACAACATCAACCAGATGATCGGCAACCTCAAGGACACGACGCACAAGAACCAGGAGCAGGACTGGCTCAAGACGAACCTCGCCAAGTTCTCCAGCATGATGCAGGGCCAGCGCAGCATCGTCTCCGTCGCCCGGCTCATCATGTCCGAGCTCACCCCGCTCGTGGACGCCCAGCACGGCGCGTTTTACATGATGGAGAGCGACCCGAGCGGCGAGCCCGTCCTGCACCTCATCGCGAGCTACGGATTCGGCGGTCGCAAGAACCTATCGAATTCTTATCGATTGGGCGAGAGCCTGATCGGGCAATGCGCGTTCGAGAAGAAGCGCATCATGCTCCACGACGTGCCCGACGGGTTCATTTACATCGCGACGGGCATGGGGGAGGCGCCGCCGCGGAGCGTCGTCGTCTTGCCGGTGAGCTTCGAGGGCGAGACGAAAGCGGTCATCGAGCTCGCCTCGTTCAGGCCGTTCATCGCGAACCACCTCGCGTTCCTCGATCAGTTGATGGATTCGATCGGCGTCATCCTCAACATGATCTCCTCCAGCATGCGGACGGAGGAGCTCTTGCAGCAGCTCAAGAAGTCGAACGCGGAGCTCGAAGCGCAGGCGGCGGAGCTCAACGAAAAGGCGAAGCTCCTCGAAATCAAGAACAACGAGGTGGAGCTCGCGAGCCTGAGCCTGGAGGAGAAGGCCGAGCAGCTCCAGCTCATCTCGAAGTACAAGTCCGAGTTCCTCGCGAACATGTCGCACGAGCTCCGGACGCCGCTGAACAGCCTGCTCATTCTGTCGAAGATGCTGGCGGACAACCAGCACGGCAATCTCACGGCCGAGCAGGTCCGCTTCGCGCAGACGGTGTACACGTCGGGCAACGATCTCCTGGCGCTGATCAACGAGATCCTCGACCTCTCGAAGGTCGAGGCAGGCAAGATGCCGATCGATCCGAGGACGTTCCGCCTCGCCGACGTCCGCGATTACCTGGAGCAGACGTTCCGACATGTCGCCGATCAGAAGGCGTTGTCGTTCGAGGTGCGCATGGATCCTCGGCTGCCGGAGACGCTTTACACTGACGTCAATCGGCTCCAGCAGATCCTGAAGAACCTCCTGTCGAATGCGTTCAAGTTCACGAGCGAGGGCGGCGTATCCATGACGATCGACGTTGCGCCGGGGGATCGGGGCGAGACGATGATCAGTTTTGCCGCGCAGGACACCGGGATCGGCATTCCGCCGGAGAAGCAGAAGCTCATCTTCGAGGCGTTCCAGCAGGCCGACGGGACCACGAGCCGCAAATACGGCGGCACGGGCCTCGGGCTCACGATCAGCCGCGAGATCGCGCGCCTGCTCGGCGGCACGATCGACGTCGTCAGCGCGCCGAACCGGGGCAGCACCTTCACGTTGTACCTGCCGGCGACGTACGTCGGGCCGGAGGCGCCGGACCGCGACGATTCGAGCGCCGCGCCGCCGTCGACGGACAAAGACGTCCTCCGCCTGCCGCCCGACGCCGATTTCGGCGGAATGAAGGTGCTGCTCGTGGACGACGACAACCGCAACCTGTTCGCCCTGCGGACGGTGCTCGAGGCGCGCAAGATCGAGGTGCTCCACGCGGAGAACGGGCGCATCGCGCTCGAATTGCTCCAGGTGCACCCCGACGTCGACCTCGTGCTCATGGACACGATGATGCCGGAGATGGACGGGCTCACCGCGACCCGCGCCATTCGCGACATCATCCAGTTCCAGTCGCTCCCCATCATCTCGCTCACCGCCAAGGCGATGAAGGGTGATCGGGAGAAGGCGCTCGCGGCCGGAGCCTCCGATTACGTGACCAAGCCGGTCGATCCGGAGCGGCTGCTCGCCGTGATTCACGGCTGGCGGTTCAAGAAGCACATCGGTCCGAGCCAGCTCGATTGAGACGCATGGCCCCACAGGAAGTCATGAACGCGGAACAACGCACGCCGCTGGCGAGTGTCTTGCTCGTCGACGATACACCGGCCAACCTCCTCGCCCTCTCCGCGGTGCTGAAGCCGCTCGGCGCGCGGCTCGTGGAGGCGCGATCGGGAGTCGAGGCGCTCGAATGCGTGCGTCGCGAGCCGTTCGCCGTCGTGCTGCTCGACGTCCAGATGCCGGGCATGGACGGCTTCGAGGTCGCGCGCCGCATGCGCGCGACCGAGCACGGCCGCGAGGTGCCCATCCTGTTCTTGACGGCCATTCATCGCGACGAGGCCTACGCGCGGCGCGGATATGCGATCGGAGCCGCCGATTACATCACGAAGCCGTTCAACGTCGAGGTGCTCCGCGCCCGCGTGAAGGCGTTCGTGGATCTCTTCCAGCAAAGGGAAGAGATCCGCAAAGCGCAGGTCGAATTGCGGACGCGCGAGCGCGACGAGGCCGTACGCAGGCTCGTCGCCTTCGAGCGTATCGCGACGGCGGCGCTCGACACGGACGACCTCGGCGTGCTCCTGCGCGAGCTGCTCGACATCTTCCTCGGCGCCGCCGACGCCGCGGACTCGGCGATGGTCCTTCTGCGCGAGGGCGAGGAGCTCCGCGTGCGCGCCGTGGTGGGCCCTCACGCGGTCGACGAGGGGTTTTCCGTGAAGATCGGCGAGGGCCTGTGCGGGGCCATCGCCGCGGGCAAGCAGCCGATCGAAATGGAGGGCACCGCGGCCTTTGGGGATTGCGCGTGCCTGAAGGCGAGGGGCACGCGCGCGCTTTATGGCGTGCCGCTGCTCCATTTCGGGGAGGTCGTCGGGGTCGCGCTCATCGGATCGAGCCGCGCGACCGGTTTTTCGGAAGCGGAAAAGCGGCTCTTCGCGGCGATGGCCGAGCGCGCGGCGTGGGCCGTGGCCCGGCACCTCCAGCGCGCGGAGCACGAGGCCGAGCGCGCCGCGCTGCTCGAACGCGAGCGCGCCGCGCGCGCCGAGGCGGAGCTCGCGAGCCAGGCGAAAGACCAGTTCCTCGCCACCGTCTCGCACGAGCTTCGTACACCGCTCAATGCGATCCTCGGCTGGGCCGTCCTCGCGCGGCAGAAGGCGCCGCCGCAGATCGAGCGGGCCCTCTCGGTCATCGAGCGCAATGCGCGGGCGCAGGCGCGCATCATCGACGACGTGCTCGACATCTCGCGGATCGTGAGCGGCAAGTTCCGCCTCGACCTCGTGCCGACGAACCTCGTGGAGGTCACGCAGGCCGCCGTCGAATCCCTCCGGCCCGTCGCGGAGGCGCGCGGCGTGAAGCTCACGGTCGATCTCGGGCCGCTCGGCTTCACGCTCGGCGATCCCGAGCGGCTCCAGCAGGTCGTCTGGAATCTGCTCTCGAATGCCATCAAATTCACACCGAAGGACGGCCTGGTCGAGCTCAGCGCGTGTCTCTCGGGCTCGAACCTCCTGCTCCGGGTGATGGATACCGGGCAGGGCATCGATGCCTCGTTCATGCCGTACATCTTCGAGGCCTTCCGGCAGGCGGACGGGTCCACGGCGCGGCGGCACGGCGGGCTCGGGCTCGGGCTCGCGCTCGTCAAGCAAATGGTCCAGGCGCACGGCGGGACGATCACCGCGTCGAGCGACGGAATCGGCAGAGGCGCGACGTTCACCGTGGAGTTGCCCATCCGGAGCACGCCGGCCATGTGCGCGTCCGAGGACGAGACTGCGGTCGCGGACGAGCAGCACGTGCGTTTGGCGGGGCTCAAGGTGCTCGTGGTGGACGACGAGGAGGACGCGCGCGCGCTTTTGCGGCGCGTGCTCGAAGAGAGGGGCGCGACCGTATCGCTCGCCGCGTCGAGCGACGAGGCCCTCGACGATCTTTCGCGGTCCCGGCCCGACGTGCTCGTGAGCGACATCGGATTGCCGGGGATGGATGGATATGCGCTGATCCGCAGCATCCGCACGCTCCCCCCGGAGTATGGCGGGCGAACCCCGGCCATCGCGCTCACGGCGTATGCGCGCACCGAGGACAGCCAGCGCGCGTTCGCCGCGGGGTTCCAGCGGCACGTGCCGAAGCCGGTGGACCTCGGGCGGCTCGTCTCGTTGATCGCGAATCTTTGCGGGATCCCGCTCACGGACGCGTGAGCGGGCGAAGGCGGGGCTCTTCGCGCTACGGCATCGCCGATACGCCGATCACCATTCGGTGTCCGTGCAGCATGCCCACGTAGAGCAGAATCGCCACGACGAACCGCACGATACCGATCTCCCCGAGCGCCTTGCCCACGCCGCCGCGGGCGAACGGCACGAGCGAGGTCTTTGCGGCGAACGGCTCCCACGCGTCGCCGAGCGCGAGCTTGCGGCGGCTGTCGATGTGCAACATCCCCGCGATGGCCAGGCACGCGATGCCGCCGAAGAGGCAGACCGACGCCACGTCCCCGTTCGGCGGGATATGGGCCATCGCCCAGAGCGCGAACGACCAGAGCGCCGGGTGGCGCGTGATCCGCACGATCCCCCGCGGCTCCGCGCCCACCGCCTTCTCCTGCATCATCTGCGTCGGGTTTTGCGTGGAATACCCGCAGACCAGGAAGAAAAACGCGATCGGCATCACCACGAGCGGGATCCAGCGTGTCCACGCCGGGGCCTGCCACAGCTCGACGTGCGGCGCCGCGCGATAGGCGAAGATCATCCAGATGAACGCCGCGAGGACGAGGATCGAATAGACCCCTTGAAAACCCTTCTCGCTGAGCTTCTGGATGAGCGGGCGCCGGAGGGTGACGCTCGACAGGCCTATGTGGCCGAGCACGAAGGAGAGCGTCGCGGCCGCGAGCAGGCCGAGGCTGCCGTTCTTTTCGGTCTTCGGCGGCGCGGCCTTCGCGGCGCCGCCAATCTCGGCGATCGCTGCGACCAGGTGATCGACGTCGCCCTCGCGCATCGCGAGCCCGGGCATGGCGCCGGGCATGTATCCCTCGACGATGTCGTGGTTCGGCTCGAGGATGCTGCGGCGGATGTAGGCCTCGTCCGCGACGATCTCGCGGGTTTTTTCCTGCGTGACGACCTTGCGGGTCTTGCCGACGAGGCCGAGATAGGTCGGCCCGGGGCGCGCGGAGCCGTCGAAGGAATGGCAGGCCGCGCATCCGCGCTCGAACAGGAGCTGCTTGCCACGCGCGGGATCGCCGTCGGCGAGCGCGCGAGGGGCGAGGAGCAAGCAGAGGCCCGCGAGGGCGAGCGCCGGGAGGGTACGCATGGGGGCGGAGAGTACGCCGGGCGGAGGGGATGTGCCAGAGGCCTTCGGGGTGTTGCGCGCGGCGATCCGTGGGTGGTAGGTTCCCCGTCAATGTCGAGCGGGCCGTACCGGGACGAACGCCGCGCGGGCGCCGGGATGGCCGCCTGGGCGATTGCGATCGCGTATCTCCTCGCGGCCCGGGGCGTCGGCAATTTCTTTCCGCTCTCGGCCTTCGGCATGTACCAGGGGCGCTCGCCCGACGTCGCGTCGCGGGTCCTCGTGGTGGGCGCGTCGGGCGAGGCCGCGGAGATCACGGCGTTCGACGGTTTTTCTTGCGCGCCGGCGTGGCCCAAGCTCGACGATGTCCGGCATTGCGCGCCCGGGGATCAGGGCCGCGTCGAATATGTGTCCCGCGACCTCCAGGTCTACCTCGACGCGCACGTCACGAGCGACGCCGCCGGAATGGAGGACGCGCGCATCGTCTGGCGGACGTGGACCCTCGAAGATCGCCCGGGGCCGCCGGCGAGCCAGGATTGCGAGCTCGCCTCTTGCCGCGTGCGCCGGAGGGCGCCGTGAGCCTCGTGTATCGCTCGCCGTACGACGGCCATTCGCGGACCGCGCTGCGCGTGGGACTCGCCGTGATTGCGGGGATCGTCTTCCTGGACGCGGCATTCGAGGTGGCGAGCATGGCGAAGGATCCCCATTTCGTCCCCAGGGCGCCGGGGCTCCTCTGCTTCTTGCCGAACACGCCGGCCCTCGCCTGGGTGCTCTTCGGGCTCGTCGCGGTCGGCCTCCTTTTTTTCGCGCTCGATCGCTTCGTCATCGCCGCCGGGGCGTGGGCGATCGGGTGGATGGCGGTGCTGAGCCAGTGGCGAACCGAGCTCTTCGGCACGCCGTCGCGCAACTGCTTTTTCCCGGGGGCGATGCTCTTCGGCTGGGTCCTCGGCCTCGTCTGGGCCCGCGTCGTCGCCGGGCGCGACGCGCTTTCGCCCGAGGGGCGCCCGCTGCGCGAATCGTTCGCCGAGGCGGGCGCGATGGCCTGCATCGCGGCCGGGTACGTGGGCTCGGCGCTGAGCAAGCTCTTCGCGTCGGGGTTTGGCTGGGTGAACCCGAGTCAAATTCGCTGGCTCATCCTCTCGCAGGAGCCGCTCGCGAGCTTTCCCTGGCTGCTCGCCTATCGGAACACCCTGATCGAGAGCCCGGATCTCGCGCGCTTGTCGGCGCTCGCGACGCTCGTGATCGAGGGCGGCTCGTTCGTCCTGCTCTTCGGCGCGCGATGGCGCCTCGCGTGGACGGCGGCGATCTGGGCGCTGCACCTCCACATCCTCCTGCTCTGCAAGATGCCTTATCTGGAGCCGATGTCGCTGCTCCTCCTCTTCGCGGTCCCGTGGCCGCGCATCTTCCGCCGCCCGCGTATCGAGGATCCGCTGCTCGCGCGAAGGCCCGAGCTCGGGCAGCCCACCATGCCCGACGCGATATGGATCCTGCTCTGCGTGATGATCGTGCTCGCGTGGATCGCGCCCGTGGGCTTTCGAGCGGACTGAATCAGGTCCTCGTGTCCTCCGGCTGAGATCAGCGCTGCTCTGCGGCCTCGACGCGCTTCGCGAGCAGCCCGAGCAGCTCGAAGATCTCTCCACCCGTCGGAGGCCCGTCCTGCGGGCCGCGGCGGTTGTAGAAGAGAGCGTGTTTCGCGGTCTGCTTGGGCGAAGCGTGCGGAACGGCGCCTGGCTCGGCCACGATGAGCAGGAGGCTCGTCCCGCCCTTGTCGAGCTCGACCTCGATCACCTCGGGCTTCGTGCAACGCACGTACGTGACGCGGTAGCCGCCGAGATCCTGGCCCACGTCGAGCCCGTCGAGCAGCGCCCGCGTCGCGTCGGGGCAGGGGATGGACGTGGCCTTCGCGGGGCGGGCGCCTTCGCCCGGCGAGCGCGCGGGGCCAGGGGTTCGCGCGGTCTGGATCGCGATGACGCTCGCGACGATTGCGATGCAGAGCGGCGGGACGATGCGGCGCTTCATCCGGCACCTTCGCGTGTGGGGCGGCGGGGCGGTGTCGCGTCCGGGATCAAGCCTCCGCGGGCTTCGGTCGTTTGACGGTCCGCGCGCCGAGGGGTGGCGCGAGCTCTTCCCAGTCGTCGGGATGAAAGTAATGGGCGACGGCCTGGAGGCGGGCGTGCTCGCGGACGAGCAGGGTGGCCAATCGATTGCGGATGTCCACGGCGAGGGTGGGTGCGGCGGGGGCAGCCTTCGGCGCGTCCGAGGGCTTGAGGTGGGTGACCAGGAAGGCGCCGATCTCGGCGGCCTCGTCGATTTGGGCGGGGGTGACGGGGTGTTTTCCGGTGATGGCTTGCGCGTGCCTCCGGAAGAGGTCCGCGAGCGACATGCAATCCTCGGCGCGGTCGCGCGCGCCGCGGCCCGCGATGATGGCGTCGACCTCCGCCTGGGGAATCGTACCATTGGAGGCGAGGGCCTTGGCGGACGAGAGGAGCTGCGCGCGCAGGCGCGCGGCGGTCGAGAGCTTCGCCTGGAGGAGGGATTCGCCGGGCGTCTCCTGCTCGGCGCGGAGCGCGGCGAACTTGGTGGCGACCGCGAGCTCGGGGAGGGCGAAGAGCGCGGCGAGGTCGATTTGGGGCAGGTGGATGGGAATGTCGTGCTCGTGCGCCGAGGCGACGCGCATGCCGGTGGTGACGTTCGCGAGCGCGAGGTCGAGGTCGAGCCGGAAGGGCAAGATCTGGTCGGCTTGCAGGGCTTGCGCCGCGGGGAGGTACTTTTGGTAAGCCTGCTCGGGGTCGATGGGGGGTGTCATGGTGTCGTTCCCTTGATTTGCGAGGATGGAAGGTAGGGGAATGTACAGGAGAAGGAAAGGTTTTGCACGGGGGCTCCGGGGAGGGAGGGGCGGGAGGGAACGGTTATGCAAAAAGGTTCGCGAAGGGAAGGGGGCGAGTAAAAAGTTGCGTGGTTCGGGGGGTGGGAGGGGGCTTCGTTAGGAAAAGTTTTCCAGGTGGGGCTCGGGGAGGGGAGAGGGATGGGGAAGAGGTTTCCTCGGGAGGGACTTGGGAGTGTCTTCCGGGAGGAAAAGTTTTAGGGCGGGGCGCGGGGAAAGGGTATCCTGGGGGAGATGTCAAGCAGGTTGCCTCATCGGACAGATGAGCCATCGGATGCAGCGGGCCCGGCAGGGCAAGGGGCGTGGAGGGGCGCGCGGTTGGTCGGGGCGGCGCTGCTCGGTGGGATGCTCGTGGCCGCAGCGTTTGGCGTGCTGCGCGCGCAGGCGGGGTGTGGGGGGATGACGGTGCGGATGGGGGGGGAGGTGGAGGCGGGGCCGTCGGTGGAGGCGCCGTCGGAGGCAGGCAATGGGGGCGATGCGGGGGACGCTGCGTCGGAGGGGGAGGCGGGGGAGGGGACGACGGCATGTACGACGCCCGTCGTCATCGAAGTTCATATTGCTGGATCGTACACCGCGGATTCGATCGATCCGACCGATATGGTGCACCTGGAGTCACCGTCGCTCCTGACCCGGTACTCGTTCCCCGAGGGGCTGTCGGTCCTGCCCCAGCCTCGTTCGACGCTGTCGATTGCACTTTCGGCCCCGCTTTTCGCTGCGGAATACGCGGCTGTCGAGCTTTGTTCCGCCGAGGAGGTCACGCCGTCCATTTTGCGTTTCCTTTGCCTCGGTTCGAGCGGTCGCCCTATGGCCATCGAATATCGTATCGAAGGGAAAAGGCGCCTCGTCATTACGACCGACCACCCGGAGGAAGGTCGCTCCGTCACCCAGGACGGCCGGCACATCACGCCCATGCCTCCGGACGCTTGCGCGACGCTCGTGACGCAGATCCCCAAGCGTGACCTCACGCGTCTCCGGAGTGCTTATCTCGACGACGGCCCATCAACTCGTTGCCAGGGGAGCGCCAGCCCACGGCGCAAGGTCCCCGCGACATTCGTCCGCGAGGTGTTACCCGAGGGCCATGAACTTCACGAATCGGGGCGGCTCGAGTGTCGACAATCTCCGACCACCCGGTGCTGTCGCAGCGTCACGAGCGTTCGTCTGGCGCTGCCACCTGACATCGGTCCGTCGCAGGACCTCGGCATCCTCTATCAGCAATGCGACATGTGTTTTGCGAGCCGCCTACGTAAGCCCAACGGCGCCGTGGTGGGCTGCGGCGGGGGTCTCGCGACCACGACGGTCCAGGTGTATCAGCTTGGAGAACATCTGCATATCGTCGATGGCGATCGCGTCCGGCGCGTGCCGCTCCCGTGCGGAGTAGAACTCGATTTTCAGATGGCCGAATTTGTCAAGCCTCTCATGCTCAGCCCGGACCGGATCCAGGAGCGGTGAGAGTCGCGCATTCGCGTGATGGGTTGCAATGACGGCTAGAGTGGATCGAGTGTGCTCGTCAGCGCGGCGTGCGCTAGTACGATGTCAATCATGAAGTGATGTTTGCCGATGTTCTCCGGGTGGCCTTTTTTGTCCGTCGTGAACTTCGGTAACCAGGGCCCGTCGACGTTGTTGTCATCTTTGGAGCCCTGCAGGAACAGGTTCGAAAAGTACACGGCCGACCAGCGCCCATCTGTCGCGTAGACCTCTTCGGCCTCTACCCCCACGGCTGTCCCTTTCTTGTTGATGGTCTGCCTTGGTGACAGTGTTTTTCCGGCGCTCGGTCGCCAGCGTTCTGCTGTGTATTCGGAGTGATACATCCGAAAGCGCCTTGTCGGATCCGTTCCCAACCAATTCATCAACTTCTTCTCCCAATCGACTGTCGCAGAGCCGAGTGCGAGGTCCAAATCCCAAATCTCCTTCCACACCTTGGGGAAGGATGCTGCGTCGGCGGTGTAGAAGAGGGGATTGAACGCGCGCGCCTCCTTTCTTGGTGAGATGAGTCGGTCGATTGGGACGTGTCCACTGCTGAATCCAGAGATTACGACCTTTCCGATCCCAGGGATTGGTGCGTGCTTGTCTTGCAGCGGTCCTTTGAATGTGCCGTCGATATTCCAGGGGCGTTGTTTGTGTACGAAATGCGCGGCCTCCGCAAGTAGCCGATGAACGCCGGCCCGGTCTGAGAATGGCCCCCACTCACCGAAGTTGTTTATCGGCATCACCAACACGGCGCGCTTTTGGGCGGCCAATAGCTGATAGCTGAGGAAGTGTGCGTTGAATAGGTATGACTGTCCAAGCCCGGCGATGTATGGCTGCCACGGATCCGTGCCTTTTAATCCATAAGGATACTGTTGTCCTCGTGGCAGTGTATATTGTGGTAGGTTCGTGGTTGGGCTGTAAAATACGATAAAGTCTAATTTGCTTGTGGTGTTGTTCGCAAAATAGACTTCGGGGATCCAGATTGCGACTGCGAAGCGCTGGGTTCCCTTGCCATATTCAACCCATCGAAAGCGTCCTTGCGTCGAAGGGTCCACGGTAAAATGCGCGTGGTGTACCCGCCCCCAGTTGTCTGCATGAGGGTCTTTGACGATCGGGTGTATCGCATTGGAGTCCTTGCTGATTGGATGCGAAATCGCCAAGAATCGGTTCTTTTTCTGGTTGAACAAGGCTCGATAGTCGAACTCTCCAGGATTTCTGAGGGTCTCGTTGAGGAGGACACCAGTCGGCGAACCCATGAGCGCGCGCAACTGATCCTTGGTCTGGAACCCGACTGTCGGCGCCTTCTGCATCCGACCCAGGACGAACTTGACCTGAAGCGGGGTCGTCGCCGGATTCGTGGTCGGCGTGACCCCACACGTAGGGTTGGTCCAATGACTCCCGGAGGTGTCGATGCTCGTCTCTTCCTTGAAAAATTCCGGGTGGCTCACGGTGATTTTTACATCGCTGGTCTTCCCCGTCGGTACGTCGGCCTCCAGCGTACAGTCGAACTTGTTATTGATTTGCGCTTCCGAGTTGTTACCGGCCCCTGTAGACCACCAATTGCACGCGACCGTAAACCGGTCCACGGGCTGATTGTCGATATCGAACACCGTGATGCTGAGCTTGACCTGCTGAGTAGTCATGGTTTTGCCTATGGACATTCTGGGATCGCTGGCTGCCATCGGCCGACCCCGGCCAGCGCAGATATCCACGCCGGCCGGGGCCACCCACTCATGCCTGCCCGTCAGGGCTCTGCGGGCGGCGTGACCAGCCTCCCCGTGACCGGATCGTACTCGACCTGCACCGCCACGAGCTGATCCGTGGGCAGCACCTCGACCCATTGATCGAATACCTGATACGGTGTGGTGGGCGTGGCCTCGAAGCCGCCGGTCAGCGGGTCGAAGCCGTTATCGTAGACCTTGTCGAGCGGCATGACCCCTGCGGTCTTCACGTTCGCATCTGCGTGCTTCTGGGCGATCTCGATCGCCAGATACCGCAGCGCGTCCTCGATCGTCACGTCTGCCCCGGTGAAGCTCGCGTCATACCGAGCCTCGTCAGCGGGATCAGGCCAGGTATAGTCTTTCAACACGGTGGCCATAGCATCCTTCTCGCCAGCGGTCTCTTCCTGGTAGAGCGCGTCGAGGCCATCCGCTCCCTCCACGGCCGCGTTCTTCAGCCACTTGAGCGCATCGAGCTCCTTGCCGGGTCGGATGGGGATGACCGCCTTCACCCACGGTGCGTTCAGGAAGGCATTCCGCATCGTGTCGCCGTCGAGCTGCAGCAGCCACCCGAGCGAGCTCCCGAGCTTCGCGGGCCGGGAATCCTCGGTGATGTAATAGTTGGCATCCCGCAAGTTCTCGGCGGAGCCGCCCCAGCTCACCGCGTTGTCGGGCGTGAGCTTTTCGTACTTCGTGCCATCAGGGCCCTGGACTGCGCCGAGCGATTGTTTCACGGGGTGCGCACGGGGACTCCACCACTCCGGCGCCACGAAGTAGAGCATCTTGTCGACGTCGAACAGGGCGCTCACGAGCTCGGACATCAGGTGCCGAGTGGTGGGGTTCTTCTTCAGGTCCACACCGACGTCGAGCAGCTTTTCGATGAGCTTGCGGTACACGACGACCCGCTCCTCCTCGCGGAGCTCGACGCTGTTACGTGCTTCGATGCTGCTCGCGAGCCTCACGCGCTCCCGCGCCGCCTTGATGAAGGCCTCCTTGGCCAGTCGCGATTTCTCTTGCTCGTGCGAGGCCAGCTCCGCATTGAACTGCTCCTCGAGCGCTTTTTGATCCGGGGGGTTCCAGTTGAGCTTCACCGCCAGGTTGATCGAGGGCTGATTGTTGAAATTGACCTGCTTGAGGCTGATCTTGAACTTACCCCCCGAATGGATCACCTCCGGCTCCGCCACGCACACCGCGCTGTGGAGGGGCGTGACCTGGACGCTCTCGAGCCAGTATCCATGTTGCGGGGGTGACACGTCGTATTCTTTCTGCCATACGATCTTGTCGTTGTTGTCGGTCCCCCCCTCTTCATCGCTGCCCTCATAGAAGGTGACGTCCATCTCGCTACCTTCGCTGTCGTCCGCTCTCTCGTAGTCGAACTTGACCGTCGTTTCGACGACCTTGGGCTCGAGGTACACCGGCGCCTGCGGCAGGGGGAGGTTCGCCAAGTCGGCCGGCTCCGCGATATGGACGAGCTCGGCGACGCCGAGCGTGAGCCCCGGATCATCGACGTACGCCTGCCAGCAAAGCTGCGTGCCCATGTCCTGGAGCTGCACGCCGACCTGCCGCATTTTCCGACGCAACTCGTAGTTCACGAGCGCGGACGTGTTGTTCGTGAGCACGTAACGCTTGCTCGACACGTCCGTCGTCTCGGTCACGGTGCGCAGCGAGGTCTTGTGGTTCCTCTTGATCTCGTTCGTGACCTTCGAGCTCTGCGCTCGGGTTTGCTTGTGGAGCTGCTCCCGAGCCTTCTTCTGGGTGTTGTCGAACCCGTAGCCTACGTTCGCCGAGGCGTGCGCGGAGAAGATCTCCATGTCCAGGCCGGCGTCGATGTTCGCGCTGACGCCGAGCTTCGTGTTGTTGGTGTTCTCGTCCTTGATGGCATCGGAGATCTCGTCCGTGTCCGTGACCGATTCCTCGGTCTTCTGGCTCGACTCGGAAGAGATCTCCGTAAAGCGCTCGGTCTGTACCCTCCGCGCGTGGCTCTCGACGAGTTCCACAACGGCGCCCGGCGAGAGCCAAACGTGCTGGATGGAGGGTCCGAGGAACGAGTCGAACTCGAAGAAGTACTGGCGGAACAGGTGGATGATCCCGACCGGAGACAGCACGGCACGGTTGATCTCCGCATCGATGGCGAACTCCTCCTCCGGCTCCGCCAGAATCGTGAAAATCCCCGAAAGGTCGGAGTAGTCGATCTCCGTCGTCTTCGGGAAGAAGAGCCCGCTCAGGATGTCCCAGGAGCTCTGTTGATAGAGCTTGCTGAGAACGCCGGCGATTACCGACTCGCGCTCGGCTGCGCGCCTGAATGCCTCGCGGCTGCTCGCGCTGACCCCGGGCGGCGGCGCGAGCTTCCGTCGAATCGTGGCGAGCTCGGTTTCAAGGACCGCAGGGGCGACGAATTCCGCCCAGGTGATGGTCTCCCGGGTGAGGATCGTCTCCTCCGACCGGATCATCTCGAGCACACGACGAGCGATGTGGCTGTCGATCTGGGCCGGCAGCCTTACCCGGTAGGGCGTCGTCACGGTACCCACCGAGAGGCTCTGGAGCTCGAGCTCCCGCCCACCGACGCCCGAGATGGTATATTGCGGAATGATCTTTGATGCCGTGTATGCGATGACCGCTTCACTTAAGTTGACGCTGTTCCCGAAGCGTCGCGTCATGGCCTTTGCGCGCCAGCCGAGCAAAGGCTGATAAATCCCAAAGAGCCCGCTTGCATAGGGTAGTGATCCCGTAAACTTTTCGAAATCTACAAGCATCGGTCCTCCAGATCGCCGCCAGAACGCAGCGAAAAGCTCATCATCACGGTCTTCTGCGCCGCTCTCGTGTTATTTGCTCCTTTTTGAGCGAACCCGAGTTGACTCGCGCACGTGCGGGAGAGGCCCCGTCGTATGGGCGCGCCAATGCGCCCACGGCCTCACGGGTGGTCGCCATGTCGTATTCTCGTTAACGATGTATGGACGTAATGAATATACATCAAAATTCGAGAACGACGAGAGGGAATTTTCGTCCGTGACACTTTGAGTGCCGCGAAGTTGATTGTGCACAAAGCGAATTCGGCAACGCAACGAGGTGGGGCCTTCTCGACCCCCCCAGTGCCTCATCGTCACGTATAAGGAGGAGCTGAAGCCCGAGGCGCCCACGCCCATTAGCATCCGCTTGCGCAGCGCGGCGAGATGTGCAAAGCGGGCATCCATCTGCAGCGCCCCTCATCCGCACCGCCGACAATCGACGGTGGCATGATGAGCGACCGCAAAAATCGGCTAACAACCGTGCGAGTCGCTTTGGCAAACCGAAGCGGTGACCACGCGGGAGGCCTCGAAGGCGCGGAGGCCCTGGCGGCGTCGCGCTCTCCGCTCCCGGTCCACCCATGTCGGCTGCTGCGCGTCGAACGCTCGCTCGCTCTTCCGAGCCCGAACGAACCCCGATAAAGTGCGCGCCATGCGAAAGCGCCCCCCGACGGGTTTGCTCCCCACGCTCCTCGTGTTCCTCGCGCTCGTGGCCCTCGGCTGCGGCGACGACGGCGGCATACCGCCGGGCCCCGTCGACGCCGGGCGGGACGTCACCGAGACGCCCGATGCCTCGGAGCCGGATGCCTCTGAGCCGGACGCGGGGTGTCCGCCGGGATCTTACCCCGACGGCGGCGTGTGCGTGCTCGAGGCGAGCTGCCAGAACAACCCCTGCGGCGAACACGGGACGTGTGACGATTCGAGTGGGTCGGCCGTCTGCACGTGCGCGGAGGGCTGGGCGGGCGCGACGTGCGCTTCGTGTGATGCCGCGGGCGGTTATCACGACGATGGGAGCGGCGGCTGCACGACGGACCCGTGCGTGCCGGATCCGTGCATGTCGCCCGATCGCGTTTGTGATGGGAGCTCGGGCACCGCGAAGTGCGTGTGCAAGCCGGGCACGCACGACGAGGGCGGCGTTTGCATCGAGGACAAGACGTGCCTGCCGACGACGTGCAGCGGTCACGGGAGCTGCAACGACGAGGGCGGCGAGGCCGTGTGCACGTGCGACGTCGGCTGGAGCGGGAGCGCTTGCGACGCGTGTGACGACGCGGGAGGTTATCACAGCGATGGAAACGGCGGCTGCACGACGGACCCGTGCCTGCCGAACCCGTGCGTGGCCCCGCACGCGAGTGTATGCACCGTCGAAGGAGGATCGCCGGTCTGCGGCTGCGATCCCGGGTATCACGATCAGAACGGCGCCTGCGTGATCGACGAGGTGTGCACGCCGTCGAGCTGCTCGGGCCATGGCGCGTGCGCGGTCGAAGGCGGCCACGTGGTCTGCACGTGCGACGCTGGTTTCGCTGGGGCCTCCTGCGATACGTGCGACGCCGCGGGGGGCTATCACGACGATGGAAACGGCGGCTGCACGACGGATCCGTGTTTGCCGAATCCCTGCGTCATGCCGAACAAGACGGTCTGCGCGGGAGAAGGCGCTTCGTACGTGTGCACGTGCGACCCGGGGTATCACGACGACGGCAACGGCGGGTGCACGGACGATCCCTGCACGCCGAACGTCTGCCTCGTGATGAACCAGGCCTGCCAGGTCGTGGGCGGGATGGCGCAGTGCTACACGCCCATGTGCGACGATCAGAACCCGTGCACGGTCGACGCGGTCGTAGGCGGGAACTGCCAGCATACGCCGCTCGCCAACGGGACGGCGTGCCAGACGTCGCTTTGCATCGTGGATCAGGCCTGCCAGGCGGGCGTCTGCGCCGGCGGCAGCCCGCGGGTGTGTGACGACGGCAATGCGTGCACGGACGATTCGTGTGATCTCGCGGCCGGGTGCGTCGCGACGAACGACGACACGAACGTGCCGGACGACGGGGTCGCGTGCACGATCGACAAATGCGCGGGCGGCCTCGCGTCGCACACGACGAGCAACGCGGCTTGCGACGACGGGGCGTGGTGCACGGGCGCGGAGGTCTGCGCGCCGAGCCAGGCGGGCGCGGACGCGGAGGGGTGCGTGCACGTGAACGTGCCGCAGAAGCCCGTGAGCATCAGCCCGTGCGTGACGTATGGCGCGTGCGATGAGGCCACGCAGTCGTTCCCGAAGGTGATCGCGTCGCCGGGGACGTCTTGCAACGACGGCATTTCGTGCACGACCGGAGACGCGTGCGACGTGCAGGGCGCCTGCAAGGGCGCGCCCTCGGCCGGCTGCAACGGCGGGGCTTGCATGACCACGCACCCCGGCACGGGCGACGTCGACATCCCGGTGGGCGTCGTGAATGGGACGATCACGCTCGCGGGCGCGGCGCTGCCGGCGACGAACACCGATTACGACGGCGCGGACATCTACCTCGTCGCAAAGGACACGAAGGCCGCGCATTACATCGGCGGCTACAGCTACCAGTATCAATCGCCGGGCGTGTACGTGCTCTCCCCGAACACGTACGGCGGCAAGGTGGTCGCGGGCGTGTACGACGTGCTTTATCGGCGGGGCTGGGGGTCGAGCGGGAACACGGTGTCGCGCACGCTGCCTTCGGCCACGCACGTGAATGGTTACCGGATGCTCGCGACGGGCGTCGTCATCGGCGCGGGGGAAAGCAAGCTCGACGTGAACATCCCGGTGGCGACCGTGAGCGGGACGCTGACGCTCGCGGGCGGGCCGCTTCCGGCGACGAACACCGATTACGACGGCGCGGACATCTACCTCGTGGCGAAGGATACGGGGGCCGCGCATTACATCGGCGGCTACAGCTATCAGTATCAGTCGCCGGGCGTGTACGTACTCTCGGCGAATACCTACGGTGGCAAGGTGCTCGCGGGCACGTATGACGTGCTCTACCGGCGGAACTGGGGGTCGAGCGGGAATACGGTGACGCGTACGCTGCCGACGGCGACGCACGTGAACGGCTACCGGCTCCTGGCGACGAACGTCACGCTCGCGGCGGGGGCGAACACGCTGAACGTGGACATTCCGGTGGCGAGTGTGACCGGGACGCTGACGCTCGCGGGCGCGGCGCTTCCGGCGACGAACACCGATTACGACGGCGCGGACATCTACCTCGTGGCGAAGGACACGGGGGCCGCGCATTACATCGGCGGCTACAGCTACCAGTACCAATCGGCGGGCGTGTACGTGCTGGTTGCGAACGCCTACGGCGGCAAGGTGCCCGCGGGCACGTATGACGTGCTCTATCGGCGGAACTGGGGGTCGAGCGGGAATACGGTGACGCGTACGCTGCTGACGGCCACGCACGTGAACGGCTACCGGCTCCTGGCGACGAACGTCACGCTCTCGGCAGGGGCGAACACGCTCGACGTGGATATTCCGGTGGCGAGCGTGACCGGGACCCTGAAGCTCGCGGGCGCGGCGCTGCCGGCGACGAACACCGATTACGACGGTGCGGACATCTACCTCGTGGCGAAGGACACGAAGGCTGCGCATTACATCGGCGGGTATAGCTACCAGTACCAGTCCCCGGGCGTGTACGTGCTGGTTGCGAATGCCTACGGCGGCAAGGTGCCCGCGGGCACGTACGACGTGCTTTACCGGCGGAATTGGGGGTCGAGCGGGAATACGGTGACGCGTACGCTGCTGACGGCCACGCACGTGAACGGCTATCGGTTGCTCGCGACGAACGTCACGCTCGCGGCGGGGGCGAACACGCTCGACGTTGATATTCCGGTGGCGAGCGTGACCGGGACGCTGACGCTTGCGGGCGCGGCGCTACCCGCGACGAACACCGATTACGACGGCGCGGACATCTACCTCGTGGCGAAGGACACGAAGGCCGCGCATTACATCGGAGGCTACAGCTACCAGTACCAGTCGCCGGGCGTGTACGTGCTGGTTGCGAACGCCTACGGCGGCAAGGTGCCTGCGGGCACGTATGACGTGCTCTACCGGCGGAACTGGGGGTCGAGCGGGAACACGGTGACGCGTACGCTGGTGTCGGCCACGCACGTGAACGGCTATCGGTTGCTCGCGACGAACGTCGCGATTCCGGCGGGCGCGAGTACGCTGAACGTGGACATCCCGGTGTCGATCGTCGGCGGGACGCTCACGCTCGCGGGCGGGCCGCTGCCGACGAAGAACACCGATTACGACGGCGCGGACATCTACCTCGTGGCGAAGGATACGGACGCCGCGCATTACATCGGCGGCTACAGCTATCAGTATCAGTCGCCCGGGGTCTACGTGCTCAGTCCGAACACCTATGGCGGGAAGGTGCCTTCGGGGACGTACGACGTGCTCTACCGGCGGGGCTGGGGGTCGAGCGGCAATACGGTGTCGCGCACGCTGGTGTCGGCCACGCACGTGAACGGCTATCGACTGCTGGATCAGTGCATGACCACGCCCTGAAGGGGCTCAACCCACCCGATCCCGGAGCGGAACCGAGGCCACGCGTTTCGGTTCCGCGGCCCGGTCGAACGGCGCGCCCGCGGCCTCCAGCGCCGTGATCGCCTCCGCCGAGAGCCGCATCGCCCGCACGCCGTCCTCCGCCGAGACCTTCGGCCGATCGCCCCGAACCACGCTCTCGCGGAACGCGACGAGCAGGCGCGCGAGATCGCCCCCGCGCGGCGGCGTGCGGGTCCGTTTGCCGCCTGCGTCGCTCACCTCCACGAGGTCACGCCCCTCCGAGCGTATCCAGGACAAACGCCGTCCATCGCCGAGACGCGCCCGCACTTCGAGGGCATCCGCGGCCTCGGCGAGCAAGAGCTCGATGGTCACGTCCGGCTGCGACGGGCCGGTGCCGCGCGCGCGCAAGGTCACGCGCTCGGGCCTCCCGCCGCCCTTGGCCGTGGCCTTGCGGATGTGGAGATCCTCGCCTGCGACGGCCTGCGCGACGTCGCCGAGGTGAATCAAGAGCTCGTAAAGCGCCGTGCGGGACCACGCGTGCAAGCTCGCGGGCGAGGTCGCGGTGGCCCGGTGAACGACCTCGATTTCGACGGGACGATCGACCCCTTTGCGATCCCCGAGCACGGAGAGCATCTCTTCGAGCCCGCCGGCCGTGCGGAGCTGCTGCGCCACCGTGATGCGCTCTTTCGCCTCGGAAGCGAGCGCCTCGGCCTCGGCGAGCGTCGCGCCGAGCGGTTTTTCCACGAGGCAGGGGAGTCCCCGCGTGATCGCGTCGCGCGTGATCTCCGCGTGATGCCGCGTGCTCGTGGCGACGATCACCGCGTCGATCGCGGCAAGCTCGCAGAGCTCGGCGAGCGTCCGCGCGCGGGGCACGTCGGCCGCGATCTCCGGCAGATCCTTGTCCGGCGCGTGCGGGGAGGCGATGCCCGAAAGGACGAACCCGCCCGCTTGCCCGAGCGCAGCCGCGAAGGCGAGGCCCCGCCGGCCCGTGCCGACGATCGCGACGCGGACGGCGCGCGGCGTGGACGCGGGCGCGACGGGCAGGTGGACACGCTCGCGCGGCGCTTCCGGGAGCGGGATCTCGTCGCTCCGCGGGATGCGGCCGTCGCCGATGCGGAGTTCGTCGAGGCGATCGATGCCGGGGCGGAAACGCGCGATGCGCGGCTCGGAGAGGCATTTCTCCGGCGTGATTTTCTCGCCGGGGACGGCGCGGAGCTCATCCGTGCCGAAGAGCGCCGCATACGGTTTCCACACGCCCGTGCAGACGAGGTCGAAGCGGCAATCGGCGCAGGCCGGTCCTTTCTGCTTTTGCGGGGCGTCCTCCGTGAGCGCGCCGCTCAGCGCGACGAGCACGTCGCTCCACGGCGCCATTTCTTCGAGCTGGCACGGAGGCACGCCTTGGCGCGAGCCCACCACGACCTCGACGCCGAGTTCGCTGGCCCGAGCGATGGCGCGCTTCAGGTAGGGCATGACGTCGGAGAAGCGCGGCACGTGGTCGGCGAGCCGCTCGAGGGCTTTGTATTGCGGCGTGACGTACGCGAACGAAATACCGATGCGCGTGCCGAACTCGGCGTGCATCCACTCGACGAACCGCACGAGGTGCCGGTAATTCTGGGCCGAGACGACGTGGTTCACGTCGAGCCGGAGCTCGTCGTGGCGCGCGAAGAGGTGCAAGGCCCGCACCGTGCGCGCGTGGTCGCCCATTTTGCGGGTCTGCAGCCGCGCGAGCGCCTCGTCGTGCGCGTGCAGCGAGACGAAGACGTTCGTCAGGCCCGCCGCGACGAGGGCGTCGACTTTTTCCGGTTTGTCGAGGAGCACCGCGTTCGTGACGAGCTCGATGCTGCGGACGCCAGTCCGCTTCGCCACGGAGACGTAATCGACGAGGTGGCGCGAGAGCGTGGGCTCGCCGCCGCTGAACGAGATCTGCTCGACCCCCGTGCGGCCGAGGCGCGCGATCCGGCGCATCATCCGGCCCGGATCTTCCTCCACGTTGTGGGAGGTCTCGTTCGCGCTGCAGAACCAGCAATCCTGGTTGCAATGGACCGTCGGGCGGAGGACCGTGAAGAAGGCCGCGCGCGCCGCGCTTTTTCGGGTCTCGTCCCAGCGCTCGCGCGGGCGCTGCTGCGGGGCGCGGGGCAAAGGGGACAAACCCGAAGCGCCGTGCGTGTGGAGGTAAAGCGTCGTCGTGCCGGGGCAGGCGCGCGCGGCGCCGCATGCGTCGCAGCCCGGCGCGAGCGAGGAGGTCGCGTGGCGCGGAATCGGGCGGCCGCCGCGATCGGCCAGCAAGCGCTCGGGGACGTCGATCCCGCCGTCCGCGGTTTTCGTGGCGACGGCGCAGAGCGGGATCCCGTCGCGCTCGGTCAGCGTGATTTCGAGCCCTTTTTCCCGGGCAAACCCGATCGCCGCGAGGAGCCCGTCCCGCGCCCGATCCCAGCGCGGCGGCGAGAGCTCGCGCGGCGCACGCCCATCCACGGGCCGGAGCGCGGCGGGCGTGTACAGGCGGACGCGACGCGCGTTCGGCGCCGCGCCCGAGAGCCGTGTGATGACGCCGCGGAGGTCCTGGATCGAAGGATCGAGCACCGGGATCTCGAAGAGGATGTCGAGCCCCGTCGCCGCGATCGCGCCGAGACCCGCGAGCCCGGCGGAGAATGCGCCTCGCACGCGGGAGATCGCGTCGTGCACGGCCGGCCGGTCGCTCGCGAGGAAAAACACGACCCCCGAGAGGCCCGCCGCGCGAAGCTCCTCGGCGCGGCCCTCCGCGGCGTAGGCCACGCCGTTCGTCCGCGCGTACACCGCGCCCCAGCCCGCGTCGCGCGCGTCTTGCACGATCGCGCGGAGATCCTTCAGACGTGAAGCTTCTCCGCGCAGCTCGAGCACGCCGCCGCCGCGCCGGAGCTCGCGCTGCCGCGTCCCTTCGTCCGCTGCCTTGGCGCGGCAATCGCAGACGGGGCAGGCGAGGTTGCAGCCCTCGGCGAGCAGGAGGCTCGTGTCGGTCGTGCCGGCGCGGGGGCTCATGGGAGAGCGCATTGTTCGCCGCGCGCGGCGCCGCGCGCAAGAGGCATGGGCGAGAGCGCCGAACGGCGCTCTGCGAGCTCGCGAGGCGTCCCCCTCGGGACTAGAGTACGATGTCCCGATGCGCGTCGCGCGGGTGCTCACCAACGAGACCTGCAACCAGGGTTGCGGCTTCTGCTCGGCGCGAAGGCCCGTCGAGCGGCCGGACTTCGTCCGCCCCGCGGCCGTGCTCGCCCGCATCGACGAGGCGCTCGCCAAGGGCGCGCGCGAGGTCGTGCTGACGGGCGGCGAGCCCACGATGCGCCGGGATCTCGTGGTGCTCGTCCGTCACGCCCGCGCGCGCGGCGCCGAGCGCGTCGTGCTGGAGACGAACGCGACGCTCGTCACGGAGAGCCTCGCGCGTGCGCTCGTGGAAGCCGGCCTCTCGATCGCGCGCGTGCACATGCCGGCGTTCGGCTCCGAGGCCGACGGGATCACGCGTGACGAGGGCGGTTTTTCCGCCGCGCTCGCGGGCGCGCGTGCCCTCGCCGCCGCGGGGATCCCGCTGGAGATCTCGACGCCGATCGTCCGGAAAAACCTCGATGTCGTCGCGGCGATCCCGGGTCGCTTGCGCGCGGAGGAGCTACAGGCGTCGCGCATCCTCGTGTCGATCCCCGTGGACGCGCCCGATCCCACGACCCTCGCGCCCCTCGAAGGCGCCGCGCGCGCGCTCGAACGGCTCGATCAAGCCGCGCGGGAGGCCGCGATCCAGCTCTCGCTCGACCCCGGCGCGTCCATCCCTCCGTGCTCGTTCGAGCGTCCCGCGCGCCTCGCGCACCTCTACGCGCTGAACCCCGGCGGCGCGAACCGCCCCGGCCACGAGCGCGTGCCCGCATGCAGCGCTTGTGTCGTCGCGGATCGTTGTCCCGGCGTGCCGCGCGCGCTCCTCGCGCGTGAGTCCGCGTCTTCGTTCCGGCCTCTCACGGAGGACCGGATCCGCCGCAAGCTCACGGTGATCTCCTCGGTGCGCGAGCAGATCGATCGCGAGCTCGTGACCCGCGACGTCCACCGCGCGCCCGACGGCCGGCTCGTGCCTTCGCACATCGTGCGCATCCAGTTTCAGTGCAACCAGGCCTGTGATTTTTGCTTCGTCTCGACGCACCTGCCGGCGCCCGACGACGACGCCGTGCGCCGCGCGATCCTCGAGATCGCGCACGCCGGCGGCGTCCTCCAGGTCTCGGGCGGCGAGCCGACCTTGAACGGGCGTCTCTCTGCGTACGTCGCGCTCGCGAAGCGTGAAGGCGCGCTCGCCGTGGAGCTGCAGACGAACGCCGTGCGGCTCGCGGATCCGGGCCGCGCGCGCGAGCTCGAAGAGGCCGGGCTCGACGTGGCGTTCGTGTCGCTGCACGGATCCCGCGCCGAAATCTCGGACGCCATTACACGCGCGCCGGGCACGTTCGAGAAGACGGCGCGGGGCCTCGACGCGCTCGCGCAGACGAAGATCCGCGTTCGCCTGAACTTCGTCTTCTGCGCGCCGAATCAGGCTGATTTCCCGGACTTCGTGCGCCTCGTCGCGGCGCGCTGGCCGGCCGCGGAGATCAACGTCTCGGTCGCCTCTGCATTCACCGATCTCGTGCCTCGCACGGAGAGCTTGATCCCGCGGTACACGGATCTCTTGCCCGCGATGCGAGAGGGCCTCGCGATCGCGCGCGAGGCCGGGATCCCGGTGCTCGGCTTCGAGTCGATGTGCGGGATCCCGCTCTGCCTCGCGCCCGTCGATCCACGCGTGTTCTTCGACCTCGCGGAGATCCCGAGCAACCACGACGGCGGCGAGTTCGTCCGGGCGGAAGCGTGCGGACGGTGTGAGCTCTCGGCGCGCTGCTTCGGCCTCAGGCGCAGCTACGCCGAGCTTCATGGGACCAGCGAGGCGCGGCCGGTGTTGCGGGAGGCGTGATCGTCACGATCCGCGCGTCCGCGGTTCATGCTTCCCCTCATGCTCGTAGGGCGGTATGGAGCGTGCCGTGTCGGGGGTACGGAGCAAAAGGGTGCCGGGCGAGCGAGACAAGGCGACGACCGTTCTGTCGATGGTCGGCCTCCCCGCGCGGGGAAAGACGTACATCGGGCGCCGCGTGGCGCGTTACCTGAGCTGGCTTGGTCATCCGACCCGCGTGTTCAACGTGGGCAGCTACCGTCGCCGGCAGATCGGCGCGAGCCAGCCAGCGGACTTCTTCGCGCCGACGAACAAGGAAGGCCGGCAGGTGCTGCACGACCTCGCCATGACGGCGCTCGACGACATGCTCGCGTGGCTGCGCGAGGGCGGCGAGGTCGGCATCTTCGACGCGACGAACAGCACGAAGGAGCGCAGGCGCCTCGTCGAGGAGCGGTGCCGCAAGGAGGGGCTGCCCGTCGTCTTCATCGAGTCGTTCTGCAACGACCCGGGTGTGATCGAGGCGAACGTCCGCGACACGAAGCTCAAGTCGCCGGACTACGTCGACATGGATCCGGACGCGGCGGCGCAGGATTTCCTGCGGCGCATCGCCCACTACGAGAGCATGTACGAGACGCTCGATGATCCGAACCAGAGCTACATCAAGATCATCGACGTCGGCCGCCAGGTGATCCTGAACCGGATCCACGGCTACCTGCCCGCGCGCCTCGCGCCGCTGCTCATCGACCTGCACGTCTCGCCGCGCCCGATCTGGCTGACGAGGCACGGGCAGAGCGACTACAACCGGCACGGCCGCATCGGCGGCGACCCCGAGCTGTCCCCCGCGGGCGAGGAATACGCGAAGCACCTGGCGGAGTTCGTTCGGAAAAACGCGCCGCGGGATCAAGAGGTCGCCGTGTGGACGAGCACGCTGCGGCGGACGATCCATACGGCGACGAAGATCACGCGGTCGCCGCGGACCTGGCGCGCGCTCGACGAGATCGACGCGGGCGTGTGCGACGGGATGACGTACGACCAGGTGCGGATCGAGATGCCGGACGTGTGGGCCGCGCGGAGCGCCGACAAATTCCGCTATCGATATCCGCGCGGCGAGTCGTACGAGGACGTGATCCAGAGGCTCGATCCGGTGATCATCCAGCTCGAACGCCAGCGGTCGCCGACGCTCGTGATCGCGCACCAGGCGGTGCTGCGGGCGATTTACGCGTACCTGATGGACCGGCCGCCGGGCGAGTGTCCGTCGATCAGCGTGCCGCTCCACACGGTGATTCAGTTGACGCCGACGGCGTACGGTTGCGAGGAGAAACGATTCGCGCTGCCGCCGTACGTGGAGGATCAGGGGGCGGGGGGATAGGTTTTCCCAAGGAAATCAGGGCGGCCCCGCCGGCCAGCCCGAGCTTTGCGGCAGAGGACCCAGAGTGAACTTCACGAGGATTCCTGCGTAAGAGCCGTCTTCCGGTTCGGGGAAGGTGAGCCGGTGCGCGGCGCGATACAGGCATCCGCTGAAGCGCGCGACGCGTTCTTCGTCGTCCACGGTGATCCCATGGCGAGGCTCCTGGACGCTCACCTGGCCGACGAACCCGTCCGCGCCCACGACGAACCGGATCACCGGTTCGAGCCTCTCGGGGCCGTGCGCCTCGACATGGTCCTGGTAGCAGGCGTCGACCGAGGCGCGGAGGACGGCGAGCCGCGCGTCGACGTCCTCGCGCGCGAGTTTGCCGAAGAGCGAGAGGATCTCGGGCTCCACCGGCGCCTCCGCCTCCGCCTCCGACGCCGGATTCTCGGGGGCGGCAGGGGTCGGGAGCTTCATCTGCGGGCGCGGCGCGAGCGGCTCAGCGACCGTCACTTCGAACACCGGGATCGAGCGCTCCTCGCCGTGGGGCGTCTTCATCGTGCGTTCGAGCGAGAGAGCCGCGGCGACGACGGCGCGCGCCTTTTCGAGCGACGTGCCCGGCGACAAACGGATCATCACGCGGTCACGCTTCCGATCCTGCGGGTCCTTGTGTATGCCGTGCGCCTTCCACATCTCCAGCATCGCCACGCTGAGCGCCGGATACCCGAGGCCGTCCGCGGTCGCGTCCTCGCGGGGCACGCGGCGTAACGCCTTGACGATGTCGGCGATGCGCCAGTGGAGGACGAACGTGTCGGGCGACGTCGCGTCGACGTCGAGGTGGTCGGGCGATGGATGGGGGGGCGTCTCGGGATCGGTGTGGATGGGCTCGGTAGGCCCGAGCAGCGGCGGCGCGAGCGGAATCGCAGGCACGAGGATGCGGGCGCCGATACGCGGGTCGGGCAGCGAGACGCGCAGGGGCGCGCCGAGGTAGGGGCCGTCGAGGAGAAGGTCGTACGTGCTCGCGTCGAGGCCGTCGAAGCGGACGGGCACGCCGTCCTCCCAGCGCGCGGGGGCAAACGAAGAGCCGAGCACGATCCGCGTGGGCGTCGTGGGCGGGAGCTCGGTCGGGAAGGGGCTCACGAGGTCCACGACGAGCGCGCCCGCAGGCAAGGACGGGTCCGCGAGGGTGACGCCGGGGTTCGCGGCGAGGCGGCTCTGGTCGGCGACGAGCGACTCGATGTGGCGGAGCGCGGCGTTCGTGGGGAGGACGAAGAGGGCCGGCGCGAGCGCGAGGAGGAACGTGACGAGCAAAGCGGGTCGCACGCGGGCGAGGGCGCCCGAGAGGCCACGCGGCGGCATCGCGACGAGCGTCGTGAGGACGATCGGAACGGCGAAGAGCGCGCCCGCGGCCGCGAGCTCGACGGTCGTGCGGCGGAGGCCGATCGCGGCGCGGCCGAGCTGGGAAAGGGTGGTGCCGGGTGTCGAAATGGTGATGACCTCGCCCATCGCAGGCGCGAGCGCCGCGAGGAGGACGCCGCCGATGCCGGCGCACGCCGAAGCGAGCAGGCGCGTGGCGGCATACCCGTCGCCGCGGTTCGTCCGCGAGGCGCCGAGCACCACGGCGACGAGGCCCATGCCCGCGGGCAGCGCCGCGACCCAGCTCCCGACCGCGTCGCGGCCGAGGTCGCCCTTGCCGAGGAGGCGCGCGAGGAGCGCCGCCGCCGGGAGCGAGAGCGCCGCGACGACGAGGGCGGCGAGGGGACGTTTGTCCTTGTTGATCGACGCCGTCGCGCGCGCCGGCCGGAGCGCGAGCGCGGCGATGCCGAGCGAGATCGAAGCGACGAGGAGGCCCGCGCCTTCGAGGGACGCGCGGAGGGTCAGCGCGAAGGCCGCGGCCCGCGCGCGGTCGCCGAACGCGAGATCGGGCATCTTGGCGAGCGGATCCGGCACCCACGCGATCGAGGCGGCGAAGGTCGTGGCCGCGAGGAAGGCGGGCGGGAGGCAGAGGAGGGACGCGGAGGCGCGCCGTTGCGAGACGAAGCGGGTGAGGGCGACGGTCGCGGCGAGCGCGCATCCGAGGCCGAAGCCCACGGCGAGCGCGGCGTGGGGCTCGGCGAGGTGCAGGTTGAAGAAGGCGACCCGCACGAGCCCCGCCTCGGATTCGGCGAGCAGGACGAGCGCGACGGCGATCGGCACGACGAGCGTGATCGTCGCGACGGCGAGGTTTTGCCGCGAGCGTCGGGACACGCGGCGGGCTCGCTCTTCGGGGCTGCCCGAGGCGTCCTTGTCAGCCACGCCGCGCAGGGTATCCGGAGCGGGCCCCGCGCCGCGAGGGAAAAACCGTGACAACGCGCCGCGGCCATCGATACCCTGCACGGCATGCGCGCCGCGGGCGTCTTGGCGTGGGCCTTCGTGACGGCAGCGGCGTCGTCGGCCGACGCGTTTTGCGGGGTCTACGCGGGCAACGCGACCGTGAAGGCCGAGAGCCGCGCGACGACCGTGGTGATCGGGCGCAGCGGGACACGCACCGTGGTCTCGATGCAACCCGACTACTTCGGTCCTGTCGGGGACGACCACACGCTGACCATGCCCATGCTGGTCCTGCCCGTGCGGGGCACGGTCTCCCCGAGCGGGGTGAGACTGCTCCCGAACGACCTCTTCGAGCGGCTCGACGCGATCAGCGCGCCGCGGCTCGTCGAATCCTGGCAGCAGGATCCCTGCTCCTACGCGGACATCACCTCGATCGCGGCGCGGGACGAGCACGCCTTCGCCGGTGGGCGGCCGGATGAGGGCGCGACGCGCCGCCGCCCCCAGGGCGCGCACACCGTCAAGATCGACGCAGCATACACGGTCGGTGATTTCAACGTCTTGCGCCTCGACACCGACCATCTGGGGCATCTCACCGGTTGGCTCACCGATGGGGGTCACAGCCTCCCGGAGGGCGCCGAGCCCGTCTTGCGCTCGTACGCGGAAGCGGGGTGGAAGCTCCTCGTGGTGCTCATCGACGTCCCGAAGCCAAAGGCGAGCGACGGCCGCGCCCTGCTCTCGCCGATTCGATTCGAATTCGACGCGGAGTCGGTCGGGCTGCCGCTGCGCCTCGGGACCCTCAACGCGACGGGCATGCACGACCTCGTCGTGCACGTGCTCGCGGACAAGAGGTACGAGGCCGCGAATTTTCCGAACCTCACGATTCCGACGAACGTGGAGGTCGACGGGTCGGCCCGCGCGCGCTTCGGCGAGCTCTACGCGTCGCTCTTCGACGCGACGCTCGACGAGAATCCCGGTGCGTTCGTGACCGAATACGCGTGGGACGCGGGGTCGTGTGATCCGTGCCCGGGGCCCATGCTTTCACCCGAGGAGTTGCGATTGCTGGGCGCGCCGTCGGGGATGGCCGTGCACACACGTCTTCATGCGCGTTATCGCAAGGAGGCGCTCCGGGAGGACCTCGTTTTGCGGGACGCGCCGCCGATCCAGGGCGGGCGCGGCGGCGAGGGGCAGGCGGCGGTGCCCGCGGAGGTGAGCACATTTCAGGGGCGCTATCTTCTTCGCCATCGCTGGCAGGGCCCGGTGACGTGCCCGAATCCCGATTTCGACATCTGGGGCGGGCCGCCGAGCGCGGACCTCGTGAGCGTACGGCCGGCCGCGCCGTCGTCCGAGGTGGCGCGGGGCAAGGTCCATCTTTCAGAGATGTTGCGCGATTCCGTGCCTGCTGCCGGGATCGTCGCGAAGCCGCGCCCGGACGGGGCCGGCGGGGGAAAGCGATTCTTGCTCGGCTTCGGGCTCGGCGCGGGCGCGGGTCTCTTCGGTACGATCGGCGTGGTATTGGCGGCGACCAGAAGTCGGCGTGGTTCGCGCAAGAATTCGCCATAACACGCGCGCCGATTCCTCGCTTGACATCCCGTTCGTGGGTCGCATCATGAGCGATCGCCCGTGAATGCGGCGCGAAGATGTATTCGCGGGTCCGTGACGGGTTCGA
Source organism: Polyangium sp. y55x31 (assembly GCF_029946505.1). Classification (GTDB taxonomy): domain Bacteria; phylum Myxococcota_A; class Polyangia; order Polyangiales; family Polyangiaceae; genus Polyangium. The sequence goes on along the minus strand of NZ_JARZHG010000009.1, from coordinate 217,824 downwards.
CAGAAACGGGAGATCACGATGAGACGATATCTTGGTTATTCGGTCCTCGGTTCGCTCGCTTGCGTCCTTGCGCTGGCTGCGGGGTGCGAAGGCGAGGATCTCAACAACGGCACGGGCGGATCCGGGCTCACCACGAATACGGGCACGGGCGGCGCGGGCGGCGGCACGGGCGGCGCGGGCGGGATCGCGCAAGAGAGCTTCGTCAGGATCCATTATCGGCTGCAGGACGGCGGCGACCCGAAGGCGTGGGGCGTGCATTTCTGGGGCGCGGGCTCGACGTCGCCGACGTGGGGAACGCCGCAGATGTTCGATGGGACCGACGAGTTCGGCGTGTACACCGACGTGCGCGTGACGGTGACGGGCGAGGCGGACGACGCGTGGCTCGGGCTCATCCCGGTGCAATGCACGAACGGCGACTGCAAGAAGGACGTCGAGACGGGGGTTCGTTTCGTCGACCTCACGAAGAATGCGCAGGATCCGAACATCGCTGAATGCTGGATCACGCAGGGCCAGGCCATCTCCAAGACGCCGCCGACGGCGGCGGGGCCGGCGTACGAGATCTCCCGGCCGAAGGATTTCATCGACCTCGGCAATGGCAGCGTGCGCATGATGTTCCGGGTGGCGAAGGGCTCGACGGGGACGGTCGAGTACGGCGCGGCCGCGGATGCGCTCGACAAGAAGGTGACGTGGGCGGCCGCGGACGACATCAACAAGAATGGCCTCGTGATCACGGGCCTGACCCCGGGCCAGGCCGTCCATTACAAGATCTCGACGAAGCTCGATGTGGATGGGCAGACGCTCGAGGACACGTCGGACGTGCTCGACCTGACGCCGATCTCGTATTCGACGATCACGGACGCGGCCGACTGGGCGTCGTGGGGCAGCCAGGGGATCATGTACCAGCTCATCGTGCGCACGTTCGCGGACGGCGGCGCGACGAAGGCGGTCGGTGATTCGAAGACGGAGAGCGGCATCGACGAGACGAAGACGGACGGCATCGGGGATCTCGTCGGTCTACGGAAAGCCTTGCCGTACCTGAAGGACCTCGGCGCCGACGCCATCTGGATGACGCCGGTGTTCAAGGCGAAGAGCTACCACGGCTACGACACGACGGATTTCTACGACATCGATCCGTCGGTCGGCACGATGAAGGATTTCACCGATCTCACGGAGGCGGCGCACGCCGCGGGGATCAAGATCATCCTCGATCTCGTGCAGAACCACGTGGCCGACGTGAACCCCTGGTTCATCGCGGGCGCGGATCCGAAGCACCCCGATTACGACAAGTACCACGACTGGTTCGTCTGGTCCGACCAGTATTCGAACATGCTGGCGGACGGGCACCCGTGGGACGGCTCGGCCGTGATGTGGGCTTGCAAGAATTACCAGTGCTACCACCAGATCTTCGGCGGGCCGATGCCGGAGCTCAATTACAGAAACCCCGCGGTGCGCGCCGAGATGAAGAAGATCGCGGAGCACTGGATCGATCTCGGGGCGGACGGGTATCGCCTCGACGCGTCGAAGCACATCGATCAGTTCGACGACAACGCCGGCATCCCGCTCGACAAGCACGGCACGCACGTGTGGTGGAAGGAGTTCAACTATTTCGTCAAGAAGGACGTCGTGCGGCCCGCGGGCTCGGCCGCCGTGCTCCTGACGGGCGAGAATCGCTGGGACGATCCGGCGCAATACGACAAGATGATGCCGTACGGGAGCGACATGGATTCGCAGTTCGACTTCCCGTTCCGCAGCATCGTCGGCAATTTCGTGAACGGGCAGACGGGCGACGCGGTCGATTTCGTGGGGTACGTGAACAAGGTGCAGGCGGACCTCGCCGCGGGCGGCAATGGCGGCAGCCCCCACCATTACCTCGAGCGGTTCCTGTCGAACCACGACCTCGAACGGCCGGCGACGCAGTTCGAGGGCGCGGGCGCGGCGCTCGAAGCCAAGCTGAAGCAGGCCGCGACGATCGTGCTCACGGTGCCGGGCATGCCGGTCATCTATTACGGCGAGGAGTTCGGCAAGAAGGGCAAGCGCGACAAGTACGTCGGCAACGAGTCCTGGGACCGCGACGAGTTCATCCGCGAGCCGATGAGCTGGTTCGAGAAGAACGTGTTCGTCGGTGACAAGACGACGGGCTGGAACATCGACCCGGCGGCCACGAACCTGGCGAACAAGGACGTGCTGCCGTTCGCGGGCGTGGGCGTCACGGTCGCGCCGAACCCGGACTATCCGTTCGTGAAGTTCATGGCGGAAGAGGAGCCGGCTTCGTGGGCCGCGCAGGAAGCCAACACGTCGAGCCTCTTGCACCACTACCGGAATCTCGTCGCGATCCGGAAGGCGCACGCGGTCTTCACGGACCTCGCCGCGACGATCTCGCTCGTGAAGAACACGGCCGACGTCTACGAATACAAGCTCCAGAACGCCACGGAGACGCTCTCGGTCGTCCTCAGCCGCAAGTCGACGCCGCAGACGATCACGTGGGGCGCCGCCGCGACGGAGCTCGTCTCGGGCGCGACGGGCACGTCGTTCGAGCTGCCCGCGTACGGGGCCATCATCGTGCAGAACAACTAAAAATGTACCGATAGGAAAAACATGGGCCGCGCCTTTCGTTTCGTTTCGTCAGGCGCGGCCCATGCCCGTTTCCTGCTCGGCCGCGCGGGGCTCGACGTCGAGCCGGCCGTCGTGGTAGCGTCTCCTGGCAGGTTTGAAACCGTTCACCCTCATTGTCCTGGTGGTGTTCGGGCTCGTCACGGCGGCGGTCGCCGTACGGTTGCTCGGGCTTGCGGCGCGCACGCGCAAAGCACCGGAGCTCTTGCTCGGTCTGTCGATGTTGCTTCCACTCGTGGGGTATTCGATCCAGGTCTCGAGCGCCGTGACGCGAGGCGGCACGCCCGCGCCCCTCGCCGTGGAGATCGGCGGGCTCGTCGTCGATACGGGATTTCTGACCGTCGCGGTCTTCGTCTGGCTCGTCTTCCGCCGGGAAGAGATCTGGGCCCAGGTGCTTTCGTTTCTACTCGTGATCGTCGGCCTCGCGATGCCCGTCGTGAACCACGTCGTGCCCTGGTCCAATGGATTGCCTTCGGCCCTCTGGCCACGCGCGGTCTTGCGGACGATTTGTTATGGCTGGGCCGCGGTGGAGGCGCTCCGGTATGCGGCGCTCATGCGAAAACGCGTGCGGTTCGGGCTCGCCGAGCCGATCGTCGCCGATCGGTTCGTCCTCTGGGGCGTCGGGCATCTTTGCGCCACGCTCATGCTCGACGGCCTCACCGCGGGCGGCGCGCTCCACGTGCAGCAATCACGCTTCGCCGACGTGTTCCTGGTCGGCGGCGCGGCATTCGGGGTGCCGGCCATGCTGGCGATCGGATTGAGCTTTTTTCCGCCGGTCGCCTACGTGCGATACGTCGAGCGCCGCCTCGGCGCGGGAGAAGCGTCATGAGCGAGGGGTCGCGGGTCTTCGAGCGGGTCGCCGAGGAGCTCGAGCGGCTCTCCAAGCTGAGCCGGCTGGAGGCGCGGGGGACGCTCCGGTTCGCGCTCCGGGAGGCGGGCTTTTTGCCGAAGAACGTGTCGCCGCGCTCGATGATCGTGGTGCTCGAAAAGACGCTGCCTCCATTGCTCTTGAAGCGCGGCGTGCGGGACGCGGGGACCATTTGTTACCAGATCGGGATCCTCGTCCGCGAGACGATGGGTATGGAGTCGTCCGAGGGGGAGACGCCGGAGCGGGTCTTTGCCCGGATGGGGCGCCCCACGATCCCGCCGTCCTCCCCGGGGCGATCGTCGATGGTGCCTGACGTCACACGGACGCCGACGGGGCGCCTCTCTGCCGTGCCGCCGCCCGAAAAAAAGCCGGGGTTCTGAGCGCCGGTCGCGCCGGAGCAATCGCGCGTCGCGCGAGAAATCTTTCCCTCGCCGCGTGGACGGCGCGAACATGGACCGCGCGGCCGGGGGGACCATCGAGCGGGGTGTCAGCTCCGAGCCCCCCCGGGCCGTTCGCCTTCGTCGGCTCCGGAGGACCATGACCCGCTCGCTGGATCGAATCAGGGCGCTCGCGAAGACCCACCCCCTGCCGCTGCGCGCGGCGATCGGCCTGCTCGTGCTCGTCGCGAGCCTCGTCGTGTTCATCAAAACGCAACGCGTCCCGCCGGTGCGCGCGGGCGTCGTGGATGCGCGGCTCGAGCTCGCGGCCGGCGAGGTGCGGCTCGTCGAGGGCGGAAAGGGCAGCACGGTGATCTCGGGCGCGCCGCTCGGCGCCGGCGCGGAGCTCGCGACCGGGAACGGGGCGCGGGCGCTCGTGCGGCTCTCGGACGGATCGTCCTTGTTTTTGCGGGGTGACTCGACGGTGCGGCTCCAGCCGGACGGCGCCGAGATCGTGGCGGGCGAGGTTTGGCTCGACGCGCCGCCCTCGGAGCGCGGCGGCCTCCAGCACAAGGCCGGGGACGCGACGATCGCCGCGGCGGACGCGGGTCTGTCGATCCGGCGCGCGGGCGCCGAGGTCGTGGTCGTCGTGACGCGCGGGCTCGCGGTGCTGACGTCGCCGGGCGGGCGCGTGGAGGTGAGCGCCGGGGAGCAGGCGCAGGCGTCCGGGAACGACAAACCCAAGGTGAGCCCGGTGCTCTTCTGGGACGACTGGACCGGCGGCATGGGCGACGGTCGGCCGCTCGCGGGCGCGGGCAGCGGCGCGGGCCGGATCTACGGCGTGAGCCCCGGGCTTGCCGGGGAAAAGGCGAAGGTGCTCGAGGTCAGCCGCCAGTCGGTGCGGGCGGTGATCCGCGAGGGGCTCGCCGAGACCGAGGTCGATCAGACGTTCGGCAACCCGGGCGGAGGCGCGCTCGAGGGCTGGTACTGGTTCAGCGTGCCGGAGCGGGCGATCGTGACGTCGTTCGCGGTCGAGACGAACGGCGTGCTCGTCGAGGGCGAGGTGACCGAGCGCAAGGAGGCCGCCGCGAAGTACGCGACGGCCGTGGCGACGGGGAATTCGCCCGCGCTGCTCGAATGGATCGACGGGCGGACCTACCGCTCGCGCATCTACCCGATCCCGGCGTCGGGCTCGCGCCGCGTGGTGCTCCGGTACCTCGAAGTGCTGCCTTCGCAGGGCGGCAAGCTCGAGTACCTCTATCCGATGCGCGGCGAGGATCCGGCGCGGATCGGGGAGTTTTCCCTCGAGGTGGACCTCGGCGCGGCGGGCTCGAAGATGCGCATCGCGAGCCTCGCGGACGCGGTGGTCGAGGACGGCGGGCGGCGCGTGACGATGCGCCGGAGCGGGTATCTGCCGCGCGCGGACTTCCAGCTCGAAGCGACGCCGATCGAGCCTTCGAATCGGGCCGCGCTGACGGTCTCGCGGTTCGCCGCGGGCGCGGATCGGGCCGATTACGTGATGTCGCGGTACGTGCCGGACATCGACTGGGCCGCGGTGCCCGAGCCGCCGGGGGACGTGGCGGTCGTGGTCGACACGTCGGCGTCGGGAGACGAGGCGGTGCGGCAGCAGAAGGCGGCCGCGGCGGAGGCGATCCTGCGGGCGCTGTCGCAGAAGGACAAGTTCGTCCTCATCGCGATCGACTCGGCGCCGACGGTGCTCTGGCCGAAGGAAGGGCTCGCGGAGGCGACGGACAAGGAGATCGCGGCGGCCCTGGCGCGGCTCGCGGAGCACGCGTCGGGCGGCGCGACGGATCTCGGCGCGCTCTTCGACGCGGCGCTCGGGCGGCTGCACGGGACCGAGCAGCCGGCGGTGGTCTACATCGGCGATGGTTTGCCCACGTCGGGTGAGGTGAGCGGCGATCGATTGTCGGAGCGGCTGCGGCGGAGTCTGTCGACGTCGCGGGCGCGGCTCTTCACGGTGGCCGTTGGCACACAAAGCAACGTGGGGCTCTTGCGTGAGCTCGCGCGGCAGGGCGGCGGGCAGAGCTTCCGCATCGATCGGATGGAGACGGCGACGAGCGAGGTTTTGCGGCTCGCGAGCGCGATCAAGACGCCTACGATCACGGAGCTCGTGATCGATCTCGGCGCGGGGCTCGACGAGGCGATGCTCACGGCGAGCGGGAAGGTGTCGCGCGGAGAGGAGGTGCTCCTGTTCGCGCGGACGCACCACGCGCTGCCGGCCGAGGCGACCGTGAAGGGTCGCGTGGGCGGGAAAGATTTCTCGAAGAAGTATCCGATCACGCTCGCGCAGGGGACGAGCACGTCGCTCGTGCCGCGGCTGTGGGCGGCGGAGAAGGTGCGGCGGCTGCTCGGCGAGGTGACGGATCCGGAGGAGCAGCGCGGCAAGATCGTGGAGGTCGGGCTCGAATACGGGCTGATGACGCCGTTCACGAGCATCCTCGCGCTGGAGAGCGAGGCGGCGTATGCGCGGCAAGGGATCCGGCGGAGGTATTCGCCGCTGCGTGGCGTGCGGCTGACCGCGCTCGATGCGCGCACGGAGCGGGCGCTGATGGATGCAGCGTTGAACCCGGCGCCCGCGGTGGCGATGGGGTGCAGCCTTCGCAGCAAGGAGGAGGCGCCGGCATCGGAGAGCGTGGCGGCCGCGCCCGCGCCGCTGCAGCAGGCGCCCGTATCGGAGGCCTTGGCCGATGACAAACCGACGGAGGAGCAGGCGCAGACGCCACCGCCGACGGTCATGCCGACGGCCACGCCCGCGGAGCCGGAGCCCGCGGTCGCCGCGAACGGGGCCCCGCCTGCGAAGCCTGCGCCGGGCGGCGGCGGGGGGGCGTTCCGCGGGGCGGTGGAGCGGGAGGGGAGCGACGGGCAGGAGGAGAAGGCTGCCACGCGATCGTCGGTGACCGGGCCGGCGAACGGGGAGTTCCTCGCGTTCAACAAGGAGAAGGTTCACGCGCCCGAGGCGCCGCCGCCGCCCCCGACGTCGACGTCGACGTCCACGTTCGACGCGACGAAGAAGCAGCCGGTGGGGGCGGCGACGGCGGGGCGGTTCCTCCCGCCCGTCACGCCGCCGGCCACGCCGTGCAGCGACATCGCGCGGAGGCCGCTCGCGGACCGCATCGTGATGTGGTCGAAGCGGCTGCGCGGCGAGCTCGACGGCAAGACGCTCGTGTCGCGGTACCAGGCCGCGCGCGGCGCGTGCGAGATCCCGGACTGGCGCGCCGAGCAAGCGCTGCTCGACCTGCTCCAGCAGAAGGCCCGCACCGAGGACGCCGTGACCATGCTGCTCGCGCACTTCGAGTCGGCGCCGGACACGCGCGCGTACGTGGCGCAGGCGATCCTGCGTCGCTCGGTCGATCCGCGGATCGCCGCGTCCGTGCGGCGCGCGCTCTTCGGCGACAAGATCGCCTGGGAGCAGGTGGACGCGGAGCTCGCCGCGATCGACGGCGTGGACGCGAAGCTCGCGAAGCTGCGCGAGCGGATGCTCGTCGCGCCCGGTGATCCGCAGGGTGATCTGCGGGTCGTGCGGCTGCTCGCGGAGGCGGGCAAGAAGGACGACGCGCTCGCGCAAGGAAGGCGCCTGCGTGATCGTGGCTTCATGAGCCCCGACCTCGCGCTCGCGCTCGGCGACGTGCTCGCGGCGCAGGGGTTCCAGGACGAGGCGCTCCGGACGTACTCGGAGATCGTCGAGTTCGATTCGCAGAGCGCCGCGTCGCGGCGGCTGCTCGGCGACGTGTTCCTGCGGCACGGCTGGTACGGCGCGGCGTACCGGCAATACAAGACGCTCACGGATCTTCCGGCCGCGGACGCGCCGAGCTTCCTGCGCCTCGCGCTCGCGGCCGCGGGCAGCGGGCGTGTGGACGAGGCGCTTCGTCTGGAGCGGCAAGTCGCGTCGGCCGAGGGCACGCCGGGGCCGCGGGATCCGCGTCTCTGGGCGCGGCTCTGGGCCGCGGCGCACCTCGCGCGGCTGCTCGAAGGCGAGGGCAAACCGGTGGAGCCGAGCCTCGCCGAGGGGCTCTCGCGCAAGCTGAAGGAGCTGTCGCTCTTCAGCGGCCCGAGCGCGCTCGCGATCCTCACGTGGGAGGATCTCGATACGGAGCTCGGGCTCGTCGGGAAGGACGGCGAGGTCGAGGCGACGCTGACCGAGGTCTCGGATGCGGCGTCGATCGGGATCTCGGCGGTGGAGCTGCCGCTCGGCGACGAAGGGCGCCTCGCGTTTCTGGCGCGTCTCCGCAAGGCGAGCCTGGGGCGCGACGTGCCCGTCACGCTGCACGCGATCGCATGGGACGGGAAGGCGTTTCGTGTGACGATCCGGAAGGCGAAGCTCGGCGCGAAGGACACGGAGGTCACGCTCTGAGGAGAGGCGCATGATCGAGATCACCTTTCTCGGGCAGATCGTCGCGACGCTGGCGGGCGTGGTTGCGTTCGTGTCGCTGCTCTTCGTGCTCGCGGCGGGCGCGTACGTGCTCGCCGCGGCGGCGCAGGGGCTCGAAGGGCTCGCCGCGCCGCGCGGGGTGCTGCCCGAGGTCATGGCAGGCCGCGCGCGTGTGCTGCGCGCGATCGCCACGATCCTCGGCGTGATCACGTTCGCCTTCGTGATCGCGACGTCGACCGTTGGTGGCACGATCGGGACGATCACGTTCGCCGCGGCGCTCGGCGCGCTCTCGCGCGGAGGGACGCTCGCGCTGTCGATGCTCGCGATGCGGACGGCCGCGAAGCGACAAGGCGCGCGCGTCGTGCAGAACAAAGCGCTCTCGGCGGCGCGGGCGGCGGAGACGGCGAAGCTCGAAGCGACGGCGAAGAAGCGGCTCGCAGGGGAGGATCTGCGCGCGGAGCTCAGGGCCGCCGACGATGCGCTGACGAGGCTCCGCGAGGCGCTCGGCACGCTCGTGGATACACGCGCGGCGCTCGGGCAGAAGCTCCAGACGGCAAACGGCACGGGCGAGGCGCGGCTCGCGCCGGAGGTCGCGCGCCTTCGGGACGAGCTGACGCTCCGGATCGAGCTCGGGGAGCGTGTGCTCGCAGCGGCGGAGGCCGCGGCGTTCCGGCTCGCGTGCGCGATGCCGATCAAGAAGCTCGTGCGCAAGCGGCCCGCGGAGATCGCGGGGCTCGATCCGGCCGCGCCGGGAGATCCGGAGGCGCGCCTCGCCGCAGCGACGGCGGCGATCGACGGTTATCTCGCGGCGATCGCCGAGGCGCGCGCCGAGCTCGAAGAGGTCACGGCGCGGCGACCCACGATCCCGCCGCCGGCCCCGGACGCGGACGAGGACGACGACGACGACGACGACGGACGCCCGAAGGATCCGCTGGCCCACGCGCGGGCGGATCTCGACGTGATCGAGTCGGCGTATCGGTCGCTGCGGGAGCGCGCGGAGCTGACGCGGCTCGGGCTGCAAGCGCGCAAGGGCCTGGCGGCGGTGGCGAGCGCGGCGGGCGTGGTGTCGAAGCAGGCGCAGGCGTTCGGGCTCGACGAGCGGGAGTTCGGTCTTTTGCTGGACGACGTGGCGCGGGCCGAGCGGGTGTCGTCGATGGAGCCGCCGGTGCGCGACGGGGATCTGCGGGTGCTGGTGGAGGCGCTGTCCCGCGGGACGAGCGCGCTCGATCGGGATGACCGGGCGTCGCTCGGTGGGGTGGTCGCGGCGCTCCGGTCGATTGGGTGAGTTGAGACCAGGTCGGCAGACAGGTCGACGAGGGTTCTGGGGGGGTCGGAGTCACCTCGGAGACAGGTCGACGAGGGGTGCGGGAGGGTCGAGACCGTCTCGGCAGCCTGTCGTCGAGGGTTTGGGGAGGGGTCGGAGTCACCTCGGGGGGGGGTCGACGAGGCCTGCGGGAAGGTCGAGACCATCTCGGCAGCCTGTCGGCGAGGGTTTGGGGAGGGGTCGGAGTCACCTCGGAGGGGGGTCGACGAGGGGTTCGGGAGGGTCGGGGCCGTCTTGGAGACAGGTCGGCGAGGGTTCGGGGAGGGGTCGGAGTCACCTCGGAGGGTGGTCGAGAAGGGATTCGGGAGGGTCGGGGCCGTCCCAGAGGCCGGTCGAGGAGGGATTCGGGAGGGTCGGGACTGTCTTGGAGACAGGTCGACCAGGCTTGCAGGAGGGTCGTGACCGTCTCCGATGACGCTTGCGGTCCTGTCTCCAGAGACGCGGGCTCATCGTGGCGGGGGTGTCACGCCACACAGCCGAGCGAGGTCACGGACGAGCTTGTCGAAGCTGTCCGAGTGGGTTCGGACACGAGCGACATCGATGCGACGGGTGATGTCGAGCTGGTGGGTGGTCGGCAAGTAACCAGGTACGAGCCGGGCGAGTAGTCCCTTCGCGTCGCGCTTGCGCAGGTCGGCGGTGGTGACCTTGGCCTTCCTGCGTTCCTCGTCCGAGAAGCTGTGGAGGAGCCATGTCTCGTACTCGCGTGAGGCCATGACTGCGGCTCCATCGATGACGGTCGGGATGGCGCGCGCGGCATCCGGGCCCCAGGTGGCCGGGCAGTCATCGTCGGCGTCGCAGAGGATCAACGCGGCGTTCGCACGTCGTGCGCGGGCGAGCGCGACGGCGCGTGTGATCCCTTCTTTGCGGCAAGGACGGCGGGGGCTCGGGACGCGCTCGTCGACGAGCTGGCTACGCGGCTGTTTGATCGGCTCCTTGTCGACGAGCCAGCCCTCCACGCCGAGGTAACGGAAGACGGAAAAGCAGAGGTTCGGGACGGCCTGCACCTCGCCCTTGCCCTCGACGATGCAGACGAGGCGCTTCACGGCTCGACCGCGGGGATCGGCTCGCCCTCGATGCGCAGGGGCTCGGAGCGCATGAGTTCCGCGACGGAGAAGAGACCTTCCTTCACGACAGCGCGTTGCTCGGAGGCGAGGGGGCCGATCTTCGTGACGCCGTCGCGGTAGGCGCAGACGAGGATCTCTTCGTCCTTGGCGGCGTCCAGGAGGTCGGCGCTGTGGGTCGTGACGAGGACGGCGCCGCGCTCCGAGGCGCGCTTCAAGACGTCGAAGAGGAGCTGGGCGGCTCCGACGTGGATGGCTACTTCGGGTTCTTCGATGATCAAGAGTTCGTCCTTGGTCATCTGCTCCGCTGCAATGAGGATACCAAGGGCGCGCAAAGTTCCCTCGGACATGGCGGCGGCCGAAAATGTCGCCTGTTCATCTCCTTGCCGCTGCGCGAACTTGAGAAGTAGGAAGCGATCGAAGTTCTCCACGTAGATCCCTGACAGACCCGGCACGATCTTCTGCATGGCTGCGAGAACATCTTCCTGAGCGTCTGCCTTGAGACTTCGGTAAGCGGCGGCCACATTGCTGCCCGTCTCATCCAGGCGTGTATTCTCCGTGGCAGGCTGCGGGAGTCGCATCGCGTCAGGGGTGAGGCGGATCCGTCGCACTTCTCGCAAGCCTGCGTGGCTCTTCATGGCTCGGAATTGGCGCGCCAGTACCATCGCGCTGCTCATGTCGCTGAGCGCTCGGCTGGCGGCCGCCGACGCCAACTCCGTGAGTCGGTCGAGAGCGCTTTCCGTGTGCAGCGAAATTCTCCCGCGTTCCCTGACGACATTGAAGACGCCGTCCCCGTCCCTCACTACCTCGACGATTTCTCGGCTGAAGGACCACCTGCCTTCACGGCCGCTATGAATCTTGAAGTAGTGCCGTACGTACGTGCTCTCGAGTGCCGGCTCAGAAGCGGCACTTCGGATGTCTACAGAGATGTCCGTCGGCTTCGTGGGGCGCCAGCGTCGCAGTTCACCTATTCCGCCTCGTCGCTCAACCGCCGTCACCGCGTCGAACGCCACATCCCGCACGAACGCCAGCGCATCGGCAAAGTTCGACTTCCCGCTTCCGTTCGGCCCGACGAGCAGGGTGAACGGGGCGAGGTCGACCTTCACGTGCTCGATGCTGCGGTAATTCCGAAGCTCGACGCGGCGCCACATGCGCGGAGCCTCCCAGATCCGGACGTCCTTGGGTAGTCCCGCTTGGTCTCGTGCTCGCCATCACTCCGCTCCACCGCCCGGGGGCGGTGGGGTCGGCGACACCTCGAAAAGAGGCGCGACAGGGGCCTGGACATCGTCCGTCCCGCAGGGGACGTACGCACGGATGCGGGACAACGCTGATCAGGATGAAAGCCCGTCGCTTCGGGCCGAGGTCGAGGTGCTGCGGGCGCGGCTCGCGGCAGCCGAGGCGGAGCTCGCCGGGGCGCTCGCCGCCGAGGCGGAGCTCCGGGCCATGTTCACGGCCATGACGGACGTGGTGATCGTCATGAACGGGGAGGGGCGGTACCTGAAGATCGCGCCCACCGGGGCAGACCTTCTCTACAAGCCGAGCCACGAGCTGCTCGGCAAGACGCTGCACGAGGTCATGCCGCCCGAGATGGCGGATTTCCTCCTGTCCCACGTCCGCGCGGCGCTGGAGAGCAAGGGGCTCGTCACGGTCGAGTACAACCTGCCGGCCGGTGGTCGGGAGGCCTTCTTCAGCACGAACATCACGCCGATGTCGGACGACGTGGTGATCGCCGTCGCGCGCGACATCACCGATCGCAAGCGCGCCGAGCAGGCGCTCGCCGAGGGGATGCGCCGGCAAGCGGTGATCGAGGCGCAGGAGGCGGCGCTGTCCGCGCTGTCGACGCCGCTCATCCCGGTCACCGACGAGATCGTGGTGATGCCGCTCATCGGCGTGCTCGACGCGCAACGCGTGCGGCAGGCCATGGAGACGCTCCTCCGAGGCGTGAACGAGCGGGGCGCCCGCACGGCCATCCTCGACATCACGGGCATCTCGGTGGTCGACACGCAGGTGGCCGACGCGCTCGTCCAGGCCGCCCGCGCGGTGCAGCTCCTCGGCGCGAAGGTGGTGCTGACCGGCGTTCGTCGCGACGTCGCGCAGACGCTGGTCGAGATCCACGCCGACCTCGGCGGCATCGTCACACGGAGCACGGTCCAGAGCGGGATCGCCTTCGCCATGGCCGCGGCACGCTGATCGCCCCGTTTCCGCCTCCGCGTTCCGCCTCCCCCGTGCTATCCCCGCCCCGCGATGCGCCGCAGGACCCCTCATGCCATCCAGGTCGAGCTCGCGCAGAAGCGGCTCCTCGCCCGGCTCGGAAGCCTCGACCACGCCGCGATCGTCCGCGTGCTCGGCCCCTTCCTCACGGCCGAGCGACAGGCCCGCTTCGACGCGGTGTTCTCCTCTCGCCTCGGCTCCGTCACCGTCCTCATGGACGCGCCGTACGACCCGCACAACGGCGCCGCCGTCCTCCGGTCCTGTGACGCGTTCGGCGTGCAGCGCCTCCACGTCGTCGAGCGCGGCGGCATCTCGTTCCTCGCGGCCCGCCAGGTCGCGCGTGGCTCCGAGCAATGGGTCCACGTCCGCACCTACCCCACGAGCCGAGCGGCCCTCGACGTCCTCGCCGCCTCCGGCCACGAGCTCGTCGCGACCCACCCGCAAGGCGAGCTCGCGCCCGAGGATCTGCGCTCGATCCCCAAGGTCTGCCTCGTCCTCGGCAACGAGCGCGACGGCATCCACGAGGAGCTCGTCGCCGGCTGCAAGCGCAGCGTGCGCGTGCCCATGCGCGGCTTCGCCGAGAGCCTCAACGTGAGCGTCACCGCCGCGATCCTCCTCCAGCACGCGACCTCGGGCCGGCCCGGTGATCTCCCCGCGGACGAGCAACGCGCGCTCCAGGCCCGCGCGATGATCCTCACGATCGACCACGCCGCGGAGATCCTCCTCGCGAACGGGATTTCACTCGGGGAGGACGCGCTCGGGTTCGAGGAAGCGGCGGGCTGACGTCAGGCGGGGCTGCCGCCGGCGCCCGGGAGGTTCTTCCCGATCACGTCTGCAAGCGCCGCCCCATCGAGAGGGCTCGCCACCGTGACGCGGTTCGTCAGCCAAGCGAGGCGCTGCCTGAGCTGATCGGCCCGCACCTTTTGCCATACTTGCCGCTTGCTGATGGGTTCTGCCGCGCGAAGGGCCGGATCCTCGATCCACGCGATCACGTAGATACGCCGCTTGCCGTCCAGCAGGAGCCTCGCGCACGTCTCGACCCACGGCTCCCCGCTCTGTCTGCTCGCCCCGATCAAGCCGGCGATGGTGTCGCGGACCTTGCAGCCGATGGCCAGCGGGAGCTCGCTCGGTTGACGCCTTTTCGTCTCGATCGCGTGGCCCCGGAAATCTTTGACCTCGATCAGGTAGAGGTCACCGTCGCGCACGCCCACGATGTCCACGGCCTTCGTTCCGTCGAGCTCGTGGATGCCCTCGCGATACAGACGGCAGTCGTCCCACTTCTCCACCACCGTCCAGCTCTCGCCGAACGAGAAGCGAATGCGCTCCACGTCGACGGTCTTCACCGGGGAGCTTCCTCGTCCGTCGTGAACAGGGCTTCCTGCTCCCGCGCGTGGAGCGACGCGAGCGCGTCGAGGATCGCGTTGTTCGAAAGCTCGGCGAGCCTCTCTCCGCGCTCCACGACGACCGATGGCCCTTCGGCGACGCGCCGGAACGCGTGGAAGGCGGCCTCGCTAGCTCGAAGCGACCCGGTGTCGACCTTCAGCGCGAGCTCGGAGGTGAGCGCATAATCGTGCGTGGCGAGGAAGACCTGGACGCCCGCGTGGGCAAGCGCCGCAGCCGTATCGCTGGTCAGGCGTGCGCGCTTCGGGTTGAGGTTCGCCTCCGGCTCGTCCCAGAGCAAATAGGCGTTCTCGGAGAGCGATCCGTTCATGAGCAGCCAGGCGATCATCGCGAGCTTGCGATCCCCTTCGGCGACCATGGGCATCTCCATGTCGCCCCCCGGATAGGCGAGGTAGAAGCGCCCGTCCTTCATCACGACGTTGCCGCCGAGCTCACGCTCGATCGGATCGAGCAGCGCTTTGGGCCCTCCCTTGCGGAGGGGCTTGAGGTCGAGCGCGACGCAGAGATCGAAATACGTCCGATCGAACGCGGACTCGCGCTTGAGCCATGCGGAGGCGAAGCCCGGGAAGATCGAGAGCACCTCGCGAGGGGGGATGAAGAGGGGCGGGCCCACCTCCGCGATCGCGCCTTCGGCCGTCGCCGTGAGCGTGGAGCTCGCTCCGTCGTCCTCCAGCGTGACCTCCAGCCTGGCGCGCTCCCACTCGAGCGTGAGCGTCGCCCGACCCGGCACCGCGGAGAGGAAGCTGCTCAAGTCGTCGGGTTGAAAGACACCCCTGAGCATGCCCTGGACGAGGTGGGGAAGCGTCGGTTCCAGCCCGTCTTCCAGGGGCCCGCGCGTCGCGAAACGGCGGGTCGCCTCCGTGAGCGCGTAGAGGAGCTTGAGGACGTGCGACTTGCCCGTCCCGTTCTCGCCGATGAAGACGTTGACCCCAGGAGCGAACTCGAACGTCACGTCCGAGAACACCGTGAACTGGCGTAGTCCGAGCCGGGTGATCTTCATCGGTGCGCGCGGAGTCTAGTCAACCCATGTTGCCCTCGCGAGAGGGCGCACCGGAAAAAGGGCGCGACCAGGCGCCCTTCGAGCGCCTCGCTTGCCCCTTTCCGCGAAAGTCGATAGCCTGTCCCGAACGACGATTGTCGGCTGCTTTCGATCGTCCGGGAGTCCTCGTGCCTGCTCCGCCTGCGCCGCCGAAACCGCCTGCGCCGCCTCGCGCGGCTCCCCCTGCGCCCGGCGCGATCGCGCGCCCTTCCGCGCCGCCTCCCAGGCCGGCCGCGGGAACGGTGCCGATGCCCGTGCACCCCGGCCCCGCGGCAAACCCCGCGCCGGCGCCGCCCGTGTTCGCGGACGCGCCCATGCCCTCCGCCGTCGCCACGGTGCCGTTCCCGAGCCCCGTCGACGCGGCTGCGCCCGCACCCGCCGCGCCGCCCGCGCCGCGCCCCGCTGCTGGTGCGCCCGCGCCCGCGCCGCGCCCCGCTGCCGGCGCGCCGGCCGTGCCCGCCGATGTCGGCGAGGCCGTGAACCCGCAGCAGGGGGATCTCCAGCCCGGGCTCGTGATCCAGAGCCGCTACCGCATCGAGAAGCTCATCGGTCGTGGCGGCATGGGCGCGGTGTACGCGGTTCGTCACGTCAACACGGGCGAGATCTGCGCGCTCAAGCTCCTGCACCCGTCGGTCGCGAACAACCCCGGCGCCGTCGAGCGCTTCCGCACCGAGGCGCGCGCGCCCGTCAGCATCGGCAGCGAGCACGTCGTGCGCGTCATCGACGCCGACGTCGCGCCCGAGATCGGCGGCGTGCCGTTCATCGTGATGGAGCTGCTCAAGGGCCGTGATCTCGGCTCGGAGCTCAAGCAACGCGGCGCGCTGCCCGCGGGCGAGGTCGTCGTGTACCTGAAGCAGGTCGCGCGTGTCCTCGACAAGGCGCACGCGCTCGGCATCGTGCACCGCGATCTCAAGCCGGCGAACCTCATCGTCACGCAACGCGAGGACGGCACGCCGCTCGTGAAAATCCTCGACTTCGGCATCGCCAAGCTCGTCGATCAGAGCGACGCGAAGGAGCTCACCCAGGACGGCGCGATCTTCGGCACGCCCTGGTACATGTCGCCCGAGCAGGCCCGCGGGCAGGCGTCGAAGGTCGGCCCCGCCGCGGATCTCTGGGCGCTCGGGCTCATCGCGTATCGCCTGCTCACCGGGAAGAACTACTGGTCCGCCGAGGGCATGGCCGCGCTCATCGGGCAGATCCTCTACGAGCCGATGGCCCCGCCGAGCACGATGTCGCCGCACCTCGGGCCGCGCTTCGACGCGTGGTTCGCGAGGGCCTGCGCGCGCGAGGCCGAGCAGCGGTACACGAACGCGGTCGAGCAGATCCAGGCGCTCGCGCAAGCGCTGCAGGTGAACTACGCGGCGCAGCCGACGAACCTCGACATGCCGAACCCGGCGGATCTCTCCGCCTCGGCCCAGGTGCGTCAAGCGCTGCAAGGCGTGCCGATGTACGGCATGAGCGTGGCAGGCGCGTCGATCCCGCCGGGCATGGCAATCCCGGGGACGAGCGTCCCGGCCGCCGGTTTGTCGCAAGCCGGCATGCCGCTGCCGCCCGGCGTGAATCCGGCCGCGGTCTCTCAGTCCGGCGTGACCGCCGCGCAGCTCGCCGCGATGGGCATGTCGCAGTCGGGCGCGCCGATCCCGCGCGTGACGATCCCGCCGGGGACCACGGGCGCGCCGCTCTACTCGACGCAGGCCCCCGCGCCCGCGTCCGGGAAGCCGAAGCTCGGCGCCGTCGTCGCGGGCATCGGCCTCACGCTCGGCCTCGCGGGCGCCGCCGGGCTCTTCTTCGTGCTGAACGGCCAAGGCAAGCAGAACCCGACGCCGGCCGTGCAAACGACCGCGGCGCAGACCGCGGCGCCGCCCGAACCCACGCCGCCGCCGGTCGCGCCGCCTCCCGCGCCTACGCCCACGACCGAGCCGGCGGCCACGGCCGCGCCGACGGCCGAGCCCGCGGACGACCTCATGATCGAGCCCGCGTCGACGGCCGCGCCGACGGCCGAGCCGGTCGCCACGGCCGAACCTCCCGCCTCGCCCACGACGACGCCGACCGCCAAGTCCACGGCCGGCGCGGTGGCCGCCACCACGGCGACGACGAAGACCGGCGGGGCAAAACCGAAGCCTTCTAGTACCGTCGCGCCGAAGGTCGGTAACATCAAGTTCTGATGAACGAGCTCTGCCGGCGTTCGCTCGCCTTTGCCTTCGTCGCCTTCGTTGGTCTCGCCGCGCCGCCGCTCTCGCAGGCGGCCGATGCGCAGACCTCGCAGGCCCAGATCCAGCTCGCGCGCCAGGCCGCGTCCGAGGGCCTCACCGCCTATCGCGCGGGCCAGTTCGACAAGGCGCTGAACCTCTTCGAGCAGGCGAAGGCGCTCTACCCGAGCGCGCAGATCGTCCGCATGATCGGCTACTCGCTGCTCGCGCTCGAGAAGTGGATGCCCGCGGCCGAGGCCATGGAAGCCGCGCTCGTCTCGGACGTCGGGCCCCTCTCGGACGAGGACAAAGCCGACGTCAAGGAGCAGCTCGCGAAGGCGATGGTGCACATCGGCGTGCTCAACGTGACGTCGAAGGTGCCCGGCGCGAAGCTCGTGGTCGACGATCAACCGGCCGCGAATCTGCCGCTCGCGAAGCCGCTGTGGCTCTCGCCCGGCAAGCACAAGATCGTCGTGAGCGCGCCCGAGCACGAGGACGAGGAGCAGGAGATCGAGCTCGAAGGCGGCAAGCCCCTCGAGCTCTCGATCGATCCGAAGGAGGTCAAAAAAGAAGCACCTCCGCCGCCTCCGCCGCCGCCTCCGCCGCCGCCCGCGAAGAAGAACTGGATCCCGCAGCAGCGTCTGATCGGGCTCGTGGCGACGGGCGTGGGCGCGGGGCTCGGGCTCGGCACGCTCGGCGCGAGCCTCGCGTCGATCCACCTGCGCAACAACGTCGCGCGTGACATCCAGATCCACGAGAAGATGTACGGGACGAACTGCAGCCGCGGGGACGCGTCGTTCTGTCAGCTCGATCGTGACGTGATCGCGGCGGACGGGCGCGACGCGAACACGATGCGTGATCTCAGCGTGGGCCTCGGCATCAGCGCGCTCGTGCTCGGCGCCGGAGGCATCGTGCTGACGATCTTCGCGGCGCCGGAAGAGCCCGCGAAGCCCAAAGATGAAGCGCCGCCGACGGCTCAAAAAGGCGCGGGCATCCGCTCGTTCGCCTGCGGCCCGACCGGCGGCCTCGGCGTCTCATGCGCAGGCACGTTCTGAGTCCCCGTCATCTGCTCGCCGCGACGGCGCTCGTGCTCGCGGCGCCCGCGTGTATCGAGGTGCCTGCGCCGCCGGCGAAGGACGCGCTCAAGGTCGTCGACGTGAAGGCGAGCGAGGGCGTGGTGCTCGAGACGGCGTGCGTGCCGACGGGCATCGAGACGTGTTTCGACGCGCGCGACGACAACTGCAACGGCGTGATCGACGAGGGCTGCGGGCTGCACACGGGGATCTTGCAGTTCGCGATCGCGTGGGAGGCCGTGGAGGCGGACGTGGACCTCAACGTCTACGACGTCGGCGGCGAGCTCGCGCGGGTCGGGGAGCCGACCTCGACGGGGCTCGTGAAGGACCGCGATTGCCCGCAGTCCGAGAACGAGTGCCAGGGCCAGAACGTGGAGAACGTCTACCTGTCCGAGGGCGAGCCGAAGCGCGGGCGGTACCGCGTGGTGATCCGCCTCGACAAGCTCAACGGCGCGGCCGCGCCGGTGCGCGTGCGCCTCGGCGCGCGCGTGGGGCAGCGGCCGTTCAGCATGGTCGTGGAGCTCGCGCCGGGCGCGGGCACGGAAGAGAAGTCGTTCGAGTTCACACTTTGACGCCGGGCCCCGCGCTCGCGCTGCTCCTCGGGCGCGCGATCCTGCGTGGCATTTCGGTTGACGCGCGGCATCGCTCGGGTTGACGCGCGGCCGCTCGGCCACCTACAACAGGGTCCGTTTCCCCGGGAGAACGCGCGCCATGAATCCGCTCATGATGTTTCTCATGATCTTCGGCCTGGCCGGAGCCTTCGCGTACAGCGCAGGCCGGCGGTGGTCGCTGCTCCAGGTCGGGCGGCCGGAAGATCGTTTCGACGACGTCCCCGAGCGCGTGAAAGGCACGGCGATCTACGCGCTCGCCCAGAAGAAGATGCATTACTACCGGCTCGCCGGCGCGGCCCACATGCTCATCTTCCTGGGCTTCGTGGTGCTCCTGGCCCGGTCGCTCATCCTCTGGGGGCGCGGCTTCGACCCGTCGTTCAACCTCTTCATCCTGGGGCCCGAGGGCTTCCTCGGCCTGCCCCTCGGGCACGTCTACGAGTTCCTGAAGGACGTCATCGCGTCGCTCGTCATCGTCGGCGCGCTCGTCTTCCTGTACTTCCGCGTGATCAAGGTCGACCCCCGCATGACGAAGTCGGGCGAGGCGATCCTGATCCTCGGCATCATCATGACGATGATGCTGGCGGACATGCTCTACGACGGCGCGTCCATGGTCCTGCACCACAAGGGCCTCGTGGGCTGTACGGGCCGGAACCTCGAGCCCGAGTACTGCGACGCCGTCCGCAAGGTCGTGGCCCCGCTCGGGCCCGCGCCGACGCACCCGATCGCCTGGGCGCCGTTCCCGTCGCCGGCCGGCTCGCTCTTCGCGACCCTGCTCGCGGGCGTGCCGCGCGACACGTTGCTCGTGATCGCCAAGATCGGCTTCTGGACGCACGCGTCGCTCGTCCTGATCTTCGCGAACATCCTTCCGTACTCGAAGCATTTCCACGTCATCACGGCGGTCTTCAACGTCTTCTTCCGGAACGTAGAGCCGCGCGGGCGCCTGCCGCTCATGGCGCCGAGCGCGGAGGCGATCGGCGAGATGGTCATGAAGATGGCCGAGGAGCCCGCGAAGGCCGAGCCCGTGGGCGTGAACAAGATCCAGGACTTCACCTGGAAGGCGATCCTCGACTTCTACACGTGCACGGAGTGCGGGCGTTGCTCCGACAACTGCCCCGCGCACAAGACCGGCAAGCTGCTCTCGCCGAAGCAGTTCACGCTGAACCTGCGCGATCACCTGTACGACCACGACAGCGAGCTCATCGCGCAGAAGCACGAGGCCGATCGGATCGGCGCAGCGCTGCCGCGTCCGTCCGCGACGACCGACGATAACGGCGAGGTCGGCCCCTACCGCTCCGAGTCCGCGGCCGAGGCGCAAGCCGAGCCGAGCGGCGCTGTGGCGGACGCGAACAAGGATCTCGTGGCGAACGTGATCCACCCGGACGTGCTCTGGGCCTGCACGACGTGCCGGGCCTGCGAAGAGCAGTGTCCCGTGATGATCAGCTACGTCGACAAGATCGTGGAGATGCGGCGGCACCTCGTGCTCGTGAAGGGCGAGTTCCCGGCGCAGCTCAACGGTCCGTTCCAGGCGATGGAGGTGAACGGCAACCCCTGGAACCTCGCCCGCATGGATCGCGCGAACTGGGCCGAGGGGCTCGACGTGCCGATGATGTCGGACAACCCGAAGGCCGAGGTCCTCTACTGGGTCGGCTGCGCGGCGAGCTACGACGATCGGGCGAAGAAGATCGCGCGGGCGACGGCGCGGCTGCTCCAGGCGGCGGGCGTGGACTTCGCGATCCTCGGGCAGGAAGAGACCTGCACGGGCGACCCGGCGCGGCGCGCGGGCAACGAGTACCTGTTCGCGATGCTGGCCGAGCAGAACGTGGCCACGCTGAACGGGTACAAGGATCAGGGCGGCGTGAAGAAGATCATCACGGCCTGCCCGCACTGCTTCAATACGATCCTGAACGAGTACCCCGACTTCGGCGCGAAGTTCGAGGTCGTGCATCACACCGACTTCCTGCTCGGGCTCGTGGCGGAGCGGAAGCTCTCGCCGAAGAACGCGGTGAAGGGCAAGGTCGTCTTCCACGACTCCTGCTACCTCGGCCGCTACAACGACGTGTACGAGCAGCCGCGCGACATCCTGAAGAGCATCCCGGGCGTGGAGCTCGTCGAGGCCGAGGGCTGGAACCGCAACAAGGGCCTGTGCTGCGGCGCGGGCGGCGCGCAGTTCTGGATGGAGGAGCAAAACAAGGATCGCGTGAACGTGAAGCGCACGCTCCAGCTCCTGCAGACGGAGGCGAAGACGATCGCGACCGCGTGCCCGTTCTGCCAGACGATGATCACCGACGGCCTGAAGGCGCACGGCAAGGAAGAGAGCGTGCGTCAGCTCGATGTCGCCGAGATCCTCCTCGAGAGCTGCCTCGAAGGCGGGACGAAGAAGGAAAAGGCGAAGAAGGCAACGCCCGAGGCGGAAGCCCAGGCCGAGGCCTGATCACGCAAGCTCCGCGATTCCCTCAATTCCCACCAGGAATCGCCTGGTCCACCCCCCCTCGTTCCGGAGCACGTGCGTCCGACGAGAGCCTGAGCTAGATTCGGGCGGTCGCCGGACCGAGGGAGGCAGATGGAGCAACCGCGAAACATGGTTTTTTCCATGGCCATCGATTCGCTGGCCGACGTGGCGCTCAAGGCGCGCGTGACGCCGGAGGACGCGGGCGAGCTCCGGTGCGACGCCTGCTCGGAGCTCATCGAGGGAGAGCCGGCCGGTCGAGGGCTGTACGTGTGGACCCGCGGAGACGAGGTCCGCTACGAAGAGCCGCCGCTCTGCGCGCAATGCGCGACGGCCATCGGAATCACGGCGCTCGCCACGTGGAGCGTCGAAGAAGAAGAAGGCTAGGCCTCGTTCAGAACGCCTCGCCGATCGCGATCGTCGTCACGATCGGGAATCCGCCCGTATATCCGAACAACCCGACGTCGTAGTTGAGCTCGGCCTCGTCGCAGATGCCGATCTGCTGGGCGCACGGGACGCGGTAGCCGACGTCCACGCGGACAGGGCCGACCGGGGTCGCGTAGCGCAGGCCGAGGCCGGCGGACAGGTGCGGGCGGCTCAGGGCGAGCTCGGCGAGGCCGGGGCGGACGTCGCTCGCGTCGAGGAAGAGGATCGCGCCGAGGTTTTCGGTGAAGGAGAGGCGCACTTCGAGCGCGGACTCCCAGAGCGTGAGGCCGCCCGTCGGCGCCCACGGAGGCACGGCCCCGCGCGCGGTGTCGCGGAGCGGGACGCTCGCGTGCATGCCGACGCCGTTGTAGATGTAGCCCCGGTTCGAGTTGGGGCCGCCGCTGTAGAAGCCGCGGAATTGCAGGAGCTGGAGCGATCGACGGAGCTCGTCGAGCGGGATGTTCGTGCCGTCGACGATGCCGTCGTCGTCCTCGTCGGGGCGCTTCCGGTCGCGGGCCTTGGGTTCGAGCAGGGCGAGGGTCTGCTGGAAGTCGTCCGAGCGCGGGATGAGGAAGCCGCCGGCCAGGCGGAAGGCGAGGGTGACGCGCTTGGCGACGGGGACGTAGGCCCGGAACTCGGGGCGCAGGCGGACGTCGTCGGCGTCGCCGGGTAGGAAATACCCGGCGAGCTGGGCGTTGAGGTTCAGGTAGACGCCGCGCCGGGGGGCGATGCGGTCGATCTCGCCGCGGTCGTTCTGGCGGAAATCGAGCGTGCCCACGGTTTCGAGGTAGGTGAAGACGAGCCGCGTGAAACCCTCGGGGGCGGCGTCGTGCCAGTACAGGAACGGGTCGTCGTACTGCACGTGGATGAACTGCCCGAGGTAGTGGGTGAAGTCGACGAAGCGGCGTTCGAGGCCGAGGGTGACGGCGGCCTCGCGGTAGCCGAGGGCCGGCTCCTTCGCCTCGGGCGTGCCCGGCGCGGGCGCGGTGATGATGTTGAGCGGGCGGTAGACGTTGCCCGCGCCGCGGAGGACGGCCTGCGTGCGCGGCTCGAAGACGCCGGGTTGGCGGAGCTCGAAGCGCAGGCGGATCTCGGGGAGGATGTAGCTCGGGCGCGCGAGGAAGAGGTTGTAGAGGGCGTTCGGGTAGAACACGAGGCCCGGGCGCGCCTCGATGGCGAAGCGGCGCAAGCCGCCGAGGAAGTTACGGTCTTCCCAGCTCGCCACGCCGTGCGCCTCGACACGTCCGCCGGCCTCGGCGCCGAAGCCGAGCTTGACGGCGCGCAGCGCGGCCGGCTGGACGACGATCGTGATCGGTACGACGTCCGTGCGCGGCTTGTCGGGCGGCGGGAGCTCGGGGCGGACGTCGATGGCGCCGAAGATGCCGAAGTCGGCGAGGGCGCGCTCGGCGGAGGCGAGGGTCGCGGTGGAGAAGCGCTCGCCTTTGTGGAAGCCGAGGGCGGCGCGGATCGGCTTTTCGGGCAGCTCGCCGAGGCCTTCGATGCGGATGTCGCCGAAGGTGGCGCTCGGGCCGAGCTCGATCGTGTAGGTGACGTCGGCCGTGTGGGCGACGAGGTCGACCTTGGCGTCGCCCCGTACGAGCGCGTAGGGAAAACCGCGGTCGGTGAGGGCGCGGGTGATGGCCTTTTTCGTGGCCTCGTAGCTGTCCTCCTCGAAACGTTTGCCGAGGGGGAGCTCGTTTTTCGCCTCGGTGACGGGGCGCGTGACGTCGGCGGCGTCGGGCAGGCGCCAGTCGACCCAGGCGAGGTCGACCTTGCGGAGGTTCACGGGTTTGCCCTCGTGCACGACGATCTCGATGCGGATCTTGCCGTCCTTGCGGCGCATGACCCGGCCCGCCTCGACGTGCGCCTCGTAGAACCCGCGGCCGCGGTAGTACCGCTCGATGCGGGCGAGGTCGCGCTCGAGGACGAAGCGGTCGAAGCGCTCGTACTCGACGGCCAGGACGTCGCTGAGGCCGAGGATGGGGATGCCCTGGAGGACGCCGCCGAGGGGGTGCGCGCTCTCCGCGGTGGCGATGCGGTCCTTGATGGCGGCGTCGGGGATCTCTTCGTTGCCGAGGATGTCGACGTCCTCGATGATGCAGCCGGAGAGGTCTTGAGGGTTACACGTCGGGGTTTTGGGCGGCGTGGTCTGGCACGCCGTGGACGTGACGAGGGGCAAGGCGAGGGGCAAGAGCCTGCGCAAGGCGACGCCGGACGTGCTCCTGTTCTGCGTCAAGTGACCTCCCCCTCGGGTATCCTCGGACCGCCGCGCGCGGGCGCGGCGGAGGGAGAGCCTACGAGATGGCGGAGCCAATGCAAAACGACCTCGGCGTCGAGCCGCCGCGGGCCGAGCGTCCCGAGGAACCTTCGCGCGCGGACGGCGGCCGTCGCGGCGCGTTGAAGGTGCTCGTCGCGCTGGGTGGCGCGGCGTACGCGGGCGCGATCGTCGTCCCCGCCGTGACCATGCTGGCCCCGTCGTCCGAGGGCGGCGCGGGCGCGGCGCGGTGGATGCGTGTTTGTCGTCTCGCCGATCTGACCGAGGGCGAGCCGCGGCGCGTCGTGGTCGTCGGCGACGAGCGCGACGCGTACACCGTGACGAAGGATCAACAGCTCGGCTCGATCTGGGTGACGAAGAAGGGCGACGTGGTGACGGCGCTCAGCGCGGTTTGTCCGCACCTCGGCTGCTCGATCGATCTGAACGCGGACAAGAAGAGTTTTTCGTGCCCGTGCCACACGTCGAAGTTCTCGCTCGTGGGCGCGGCGGAGGCAGGGCCGAGCCCACGCGGGATGGATCCGCTCGCCGTGCGCGTCGTGGACGGTCACGTGGAGGTGGACTTCAAGCTCTTCCGCCAGGGGATCGCGGAGCGAAAGGAGGTCGGGTGAAGCTCGGCGATTGGCTCGACGAACGCACGGGTCACCGGGCGATCGTCCGCAAGCTCGTGGAGGCGACCGTCCCCGGCGGCGCGCGCTTCGCGTACGCGTGGGGCGCGGCGCTCGGGATCGTGCTCGTGCTCGAAGCGGTGACGGGCATCTTGATGATGACCGTGTATTCGCCGAGCGCGACGACGGCGTGGGCGAGCGTCGCGTACCTGCAGCAGAAGGTGCCGGCGGGCTGGGTCGTGCGCGGGCTGCATCAGTTCGGCGCGCAGGCGGCGATCGTGCTCGCGGTGATCCACGTGGGCTACGCGATCGTGCGCGGGGCGTATCGCAAGCCGCGCGAGCTCACGTACTGGCTCGCGATCGCGATGGTGGGGCTCGTCGTGGTCTCGGCGCTGACGGGCAATCCGCTGCGCTGGGATCAACGAGGCTTCTGGGGTCTCAGGGTCGAGACGGGGATCATCGGGACGGTGCCCGTGGTCGGCGGCGTGCTGCAACAGCTCCTGCTCGGCGGAGGCACGCCGGGGCACATGACGCTGTCGCGTCTGTACACGTTGCACACGGTGGTCTTGCCGTTCCTGCTCGGCGCGATCGCGGCGAAGCACCTGTGGCTGTCGCGCAAGCACGGGCCGGCGCTCGCGACGCCCGCGGATGCGGTGAAGTCGGATCGATACTTCCCGACGCAGGCGGCGCGCGACGTGATCGTGGCCGTTCTGGTGCTCGGCGTGATCGGGGCGCTCACGTACCTGCGGCACGGCGCGCCGCTCGACGCGCCGGCGGATCCGACGAGCGACTACCCGGCGCGGCCCGAGTGGTACTTCCTCGCGCTCTACGAGATGCGAAAGCCCTTCCCGGGCAAGCTCGAGCTGATCGCGACGGTGGTGATCCCGGGGCTCGTGGCGGGGTACCTGTTCGTGCTGCCGCTCATCGACAAGAAGGCCGATCGCGGCGTGATGAAGCGGCTGCCGCTGCTCGTGCCGGTGGGCCTGTTCGGCGTCGCGGCGGGCGTGTTGACGTTCGCGTCGATGCGCACGGACGCGGCCGACGCGGAGTTCGCGAAGGCCGTGGCGAAGGCCGAGGCGCAAGGCGACAAGGCGCGCAAGCTGGCGCAGGAAGGCGTGCCGCCCGAGGGCGCGCTGGCGATGCTGCGCAACCACCCGGAGACGCGGCGCGTGGCGCTGTTCGAGCAGCACTGCGCGAACTGCCATCGCATGGGCGATCTGGGTCCGCCGAAGGGCAAGGACACGGCGCCGGATCTCACGGGCTTCGGCACGAAGGCGTGGGCGAAGCGCGTGATGGAGGAGCCGGATCACGACACGATGTTCGGCAAGACCGCGTTCAAGGGCGAGATGCCGAGCATGACGAAGCCGCCCGCGGATCCCGAGGCGGCGAAGAACTTCACGGCGATGAGCGCGCCGGACCTCGACGCGATCGCGGACTTCCTCGCGGCGCAAGCGCAAGGCAAGAAGGGCGAGGGCATGCCGGGCGAGAAGCTCGTGTCGCAACGATGCACGAGCTGCCACAGGCTCGACGGCAAGACGGACGACGAGGACTCGCTCGCGCCGGAGCTGCGCGGCTGGGCCTCGGTGCCGTGGATCCTCGCGCAGATCGATGATCCGGGCAGCGGCAAGACGTACCCGAAGGGCGCGATGGATCCGAAGCTCGAAGGGCACATGCCGGCGTTCAACGACAAGCTGTCCGAGAAGGATCGGGCGCTGCTCGCGAAGTTCGTGCAGGAGCAGGCGGGCAAGCCTTAGAGCAAGCACCCGGGACGCCTCGCTGGGGCTTTGCCCCAGGCCCCACCCGGGGCTGTCCGCCCCGGGACCCGGACCAGCGCAAGCGCTGGACTCGGGGTCGATGAACTGCGCGGTGCGCAGTTCATCGAACGGGTCAGGGTCAAGACCACCCACGACCCTGCCAGCCAACACGGCGTCTCGACAGGCAGCGCCCGTCGCCGCACGAGACGAACCTCCACGGTCTTGCCACCGGCCTGTGGGAAAAACTGCGCGTAGCGCAGTTTTTCCCCCCTGAGTCCAGGGCTTGCCCTGGTCCGGGTCGAGGGGCGGACAGCCCCCGCGGGGTCCGGGGCAGCGCCCCGGCGCGGCGGCTGCCAGACGAGACCAAAATCAGGCGAGCAGCGTCCGCAGACTCGCGATCGTCACCACGAGCTCCGTCGGATCCACGGGCTTCGGCACGTGCATCTGGAAGCCCGCGTTCAGCGCGCGGACGCGATCCTCGGGCCGCGTGTACGCCGTGAGCGCGATGGCCGGCACGGTCGCGATCCGATCCGGCGTGCGGCTTCGGATCTTACGGATGAGCGAGAGGCCGTCGTCGCCTGGCATCGCGAGGTCCGAGACGAGCACGTCGGGCACGAACTCGGACAGGATGCGTAACGCCTCGGCGGCGTCGGCGGCCGTCTTCACGGTCGCGCCTGCGATGTCGAGGATCTCGGAGAGGATCTCCCGCGCGTCGGGTTCGTCGTCGACGACCAGGACCGACAAACCCGCGAGCGCGCGCTTCTCGGCGCGGCGTTCGTCGGCCGGCGGGCCCGGCGCGGGGAGCGGGCGTGGCTTGGCGATCGGGAGCTTGACCGTGAACTTCGCGCCCGTGTCCGGGCCGTCGCTCTCGGCGCGCACCGTGCCGCCGTGCGCCTCGACGAGGTGACGCACGATCGAGAGGCCGAGGCCGAGGCCTCCCGAGGCGCGCGTGAGCGTGCCGTCGCCCTGGCGGAAGCGCTCGAAGATGTGCGGCAAGAGCTCGGCGCGGATGCCGCGGCCGCTGTCGGTGACCACGAGCACGGCCTCGTCGCCCGCGCGCGCGAGCCGCACGTCGATGCGCCCGCCCTTCGGCGTGAACTTGATGGCGTTCGAGAGCAGGTTCCACACGACCTGCTGGAGGCGGCTCGGGTCGCCGAAGATCGGGATGCCGCCCGGGTCGAAGACCGTGTGCAGGGTGATCTCGCGGTTCGTCGCGCCCGGCGTGACCGAATGGACCGCGGCCTCGACGACGGGCGCGAGCTCCAGGATCGACGGGTCGAGGCGGAGCTTGCCGGCCGTGATGCGCGAGGCGTCGAGCAGGTCGTCGATGAGCTTCGCTTGATGCACGGCGTTGCGCTCGATCGATTCGAGCGCGCGCGGCTGGTTGCCCTCGCGTACGGCGCCGGTGCGGAGCATGCGCGCCCAGCCGAGGATGGCGTTGAGCGGCGTGCGCAGCTCGTGCGAGACGACGCCGAGGAACTCGTCCTTCACGCGGCTCGCCTCCTGCGCCTCGTGGAAGAGGCGCGCGTTGTCGAGCGCGAGCGCGGCGCGCTGGCCGAGCTCCTCGGCGAGCGCGACGTCGGCCTGGGTGTACCGCATGCGCGTGGTGCCGAACGAGAGCACGCCGAGGGTGTGGCCCCGCGCGATGAGCGGCACGACGATCGACGACGTGGTGCCGATGTCGCGGAGGATCGCGAGGTGCTCCTCGTCGGCGGCGATGGCGCGGAAGGAGCTGTCGTCGACGACGCGCAGGAGCTTCGCCTTGCCCGAGTGCGCGGCCTCGGTGATCGGGTGGTTCGGGCCGAAGGGGTAACGCGTGTGCATGTCCCTGAGGAGCGCTTCCTTCTCGGGATCCTCGTGCAGGGCGTTCACGAACTGCGGGGTGCCGTCCTCGTCGAGGCTGCAGACGATGCAGTAGCCCGCGAAGTTCGGCACGGCGACGCGCGCGAGCGCCTCGGAGATGGCCGCCGGATCGAGCGAGGCGTTGAGCACGGCGCTCGCCTCGGCGAGCAGGGCGAGGCGCCTCCGCTCGACGTCGGCCTCGGCGCGGGCCTTGCGCTCGGCCTCGTAGAGGTAGGCGCGTTCGAGCGACTGCGTGCAGGTGCGGGCGAGGTGCAGGATGAACGCGTTGTCCTCGCTCGCGTGCTGGCTCGACCGGTGGTAGCGCAGCGAGAGGCCGCCGATGGCGCGATCCTCGACGACGAACGGTACGGCGGCGACGCAACACGGCGCGTCGGGCGTGCCGGTCGCGAGGTGCGGGTAGCGCGCGCGGAAGGTCTCCTCGTCGTCGAAGAAGAGCGGCGTCTGGTTGCGCACGGCGTCCGTGAGCGGCGAGGAGAAGGCGAGCGTCATCGAGTCGTAGCGGTCGAGCGTCTCGCGCGTGTGGCCGATGGCGCGGACGAGATCGAGGTGCTCGCCGTCGGCGGAGACGGTGGCGACGATGGCCTTGCAGCTCGGGAGCATGTCGCGCACGTGGTCGACGATGGTCTCGGCGACCTTGATGCGGCTCATCGTGTCGGAGAGCGCGGCCGTCATGCGCTGCAGGGCGACGAGGCGCATCGTCGCGAGCTCGGCGGCGGCGCGGGCGCGCTCGGTGGCCTCGTAGAGGCGCGCGCGCTCGATCGCCTGCGACGACTGGCGCGCGAGCGTGAGCAAGAACGAGCGGTCCTCGTGCGAGAGGACGCGGGGCTCGCGGAAGGAGAAGAGGATCACGCCCGTGGCCCGGTCGTCGACGAGGAGGGGCAAACAGGCGAGGGATCTCGGCGGGTCCCGGTCCTCCGGATCGACCTCGGCGAGGGCCCGCGCCTCGGCGACGGCGGCCTCGGATTCGAGCCAGAGCGGCTGCTTGCGGCGCACGGCCTCGGCGAGGGGACCTCCAGCATCCTCGGCGATGCGGGCGCCACGCGAGAGGGTGCGCGGGAGGATGCCGAGGGCGCCGATGATCTTGAGGCTCCCATCCTGCGTGCACCGCGCGAGCGCGGCGGCGCGGGCCTCGACGGCGACGAGGCCTTGTTGCAGCACGGCGTCGGCGACCTGCGCGGGCGTGAGGGCCGCGGCCAGGCTCGACGTGAGGGCTTGCAGGCGCGAGGTGCGGGCGGCGGCGCGCTCGGCGGCCTCGCGGGCGCGTTGCTCGGCCGCGTGCAGGCGCGCGTTGTCGATCGCGAGCGCGGCGCGCCGGGCGAGGTCCTGGGCGATCGCGAGATCGGCGTGGCCGTACCTCCGGCCCGAGTCGGCCGTGGCCAGCGTGAGCACGCCGATCGTGCGGCCCGAGGCGACGAGGGGCGCGCTGATGGACGAGATCGTGCCGAGCACGGCCACGGGCAAGAACGGGTGGCTGCGCGGGGTGGGGACGGCGTCGTTGCTCGGCGTGAGCAGGGGTTCGCCCCGGGCGAGCAGGCGCGGGCCGACGTCGGCAAACCACATGCCGCTGTCGCGCGGCAACGCCTGGGGCCGGAGCAGGTGCTCCTTGGCGGGGTCGACGTGCACGGCCTCGACGCGGTGCAGGCGTCCGTCTTCTTCGAGCAGGTCGATGACGCAGTAGTCGCAGAGCGTCGGCACGCTCAGCCGGGCCAGGTTCGCGAGTGTCGTGCGCAGATCGAGGGAACTCGCCAGGCGCTCGCCGGCTCGCGCCAGGAAGGCGAGTTGCTCCTCGGTAGGACCGGGCTCGCGCGCTCGGTGCTCGGTGCTTTTCATGGCGCTCCGTCAGTGCGCGGCGCTCCCCCCCACGCGGTGACGACTCCGGAGCGTACCTTCATTTTCGTCGTGATACGCGACAAAAAGGCCTCGTCGGAGAAAACGTGTCGCGTCTCGGTCCGTCTGCGACGTTCCTCCACGCGCATCACGCACGCAGGATTTGCGCGCGTGTGAGGCCGCATCGAATGCACGTGATGCGAGGCGCACGAAGCCTCACGTCGTGCGCGGTCGTGGGTGAGGAAAACGAAGCTTTGCGAAGGCTCGGGGGCTGGGACTAGAGTCCCTTCGCATGAGCACGCGACAGTCTCTTTTGCCTCGCGAGGTCTACGTCGTCGACGCCGTCCGCACGCCGATCGGCCGGTACGCCGGAGGGCTCGCGAGCGTGCGGCCCGACGACCTCGCGGCGCACGTCGTGTCGGCGCTGGCGAAGCGCAACGAGGCGCTCGCCCCGCGGCTCGATCACGTGGTGTTCGGTGCGACGAACCAGGCCGGCGAGGACAACCGCAACGTCGCGCGCATGGCGCTCCTCATCGCGGGCCTGCCCTACGAGGTGCCGGCCGTGACGGTGAACCGGCTCTGCGGCTCGGGCCTCGAAGCGGTCGCGGACGCGGCGCGGATGATCGCCGTGGGCGAGGCGTCCTGCGTGATCGCGGGCGGGGTCGAGAGCATGACGCGCGCGCCGTTCTCCATGCCGAAGCAGGCGAACGCCTTCGATCGCACGCCGCCGCCGGTCTACGACACGACGCTCGGCTGGCGGTACGAGAACCCGCGCATGAAGGCGCGCTTCCCGCTGATCTCGATGGGCGAGACGGCCGAGAACGTGGCCGAGAAGTACGGGATTTCCCGAGAGGATCAGGATCGCTTCGCGGTCGAGTCGCAACGCCGGGCAGCCGAGGCGTGGAAGGGCGGGGCGTTCGCGGCCGAGGTCGTGCCGGTGCCGATCCCGCAGAAGAAGGGCGATCCCGTGCTGTTCGACCGCGACGAGTCCGTGCGCGACGGCACGACGCTCGATGCGCTCGCGAAGCTGCCGGCGGTGTTCAAGAAGGGCGGCAGCGTGACGGCGGGCAACTCGTCGCCGATCAACGACGGCGCCTCGGGGCTCTTGCTCGCGTCGGCGGAGGTCGTTGCGCAGACGGGCGTGACGCCGCTCGCGCGCGTGCTCGGCAGCCAGACGGCCGGCGTGGATCCGAGCTTCATGGGCGAGGGGCCGATCCCCGCCGTGCGAAAGCTCCTCGGCCGCGCGGGCCTTCAGGCGTCGGACGTGGACCTCGTCGAGCTGAACGAGGCGTTCGCGGCGCAGGCGCTCGCGTGCGTGCGGACGCTCGAGATCGATCCGTCACGGGTCAACGTGAACGGCGGCGCGATCGCGCTCGGCCATCCGATCGGCTCGTCGGGCGCGCGGATCGCCTGCACGCTCGTGCACGCGATGAAGGCGCGCGAGAAGAGGCTCGGCCTCGCGTCGCTCTGCATCGGCGTGGGGCAAGGGATCGCGGCTCTGTTCGAGAAAGTCTGAGGGGGTCGGGGCCCAAAAGGCCCCAGGTAAAGGAAGAGGAAGAGACATGCAATTTCCGGCCATCAACGTGCCCGGCCAAGGGCAGCTCCACGCGCGGCTCGTCACGACGCTCGGCGACATCGTCATCCGGCTCGAGGAGGAGCGCGCGCCGAACACCGTGAAGAACTTCGTCGCCCTCGCGACCGGCACGCTCCCCTGGCGGGATCCGAAGACCAAGCAGACGCAGCAGGGCCCGCTCTACAACGGCGTCCGCTTCCACCGCGTCATCCCGAACTTCATGATCCAGTGCGGCGATCCGCTCACGCGGCACCCGGACATGGCGCCGAACTGGGGCCGGGGCGGGCCGGGGTACGAGTTCGCCGACGAGTTCCACCCGGACCTCAAGCACGACGGGCCAGGCGTGCTGTCGATGGCGAACAGCGGCCCGGGGACGAACGGGTCGCAGTGGTTCATCACGGAGCGGGCGACGCCGCACCTCGACCGCAGGCACTCGGTCTTCGGCCGGGTCGTGACCGGTCAGGACGTGGTCAACAAGATCGCGAACGTGCAGCGCGGGGCCGCGGATCGGCCGGTGCAGGACGTGGTGCTCGAGCGGGTGGAGATCTTCCGGCAGTAGCCGGAGCCGGCGAAGCGGCGCCGGGCCTCCGCGGAGACCCGGCGCGCGCGGGGGCTTCGATCAGGGCGCGCAGGTTTTGTTCGCGCCCGAGCCCATGCACATGTTGCTGATGCAATCGCTGTTCTGATTGCACTTCTCGCCGCCCTTCAGCTTGCACGCGCCGTTGCCGTCGCAGGCCATCGTCATCGTGCAGGCCACGGCGCCGTTCGCGTCCTCGGTGCCCTTGGGCGTGCTCACGCACGTGCCCAGGTTGCCCGCGACGTTGCACGCCTGGCAGGTGCCGGTGCAGGCGGTCTCGCAGCAGACGGCGTCGACGCAGAAGGCGCTCTTGCAATCGCCGTTCGCCGCGCACGTCTCGCCGGGGCACAGGCCACACTTGCCGCCGCAGTCGACGGCGGTCTCGTCGCCGTTCATCACGCCGTCGCTGCACGAGATGCACGTGTTGTCGGGCAGGCACGTGGGGTTTTCGCCCATGCAGTCGCCGTCCGCGATGCACGCGACGCACATCCCCGCGTCATTGCACACGCCGCCCTGGCAGGGGTCACCGGTGTTCGGCACGTGCATGGGCATGCCATTCACGCAGGCCGAGTCCGTGCAGGGGTTGCCGTCGCCGGGCGGCGTGTCGCCCTCGTCGACGACCTCCCTTTCACCGCCCATGCCGTCACACTCGAGGTCCTTGCAGTCGCCGTTCGTCGGGTCGGGCAGGCCCATGCCGTCGGGCGCGTCGTTCGCCTCGCACATGCCCTGAACGCAGCTCCAGTCACGGCAAGCGGTGTCCGCCGGGCAGTCGCCGGGGTTCTGGCAGGGCATGCCGCCCATGCCGCCCGAGCCGCCCATGCCGCCGACGCCGCCGACGCCGCCGACGCCGCCGACGCCGCCCATGCCGCCGACGCCGCCCATGCCACCCATGCCGCCGGGCCCGCTCATCGTGCTCGACGAGCTCGCTCCACCTCCGAGGCCACCGGTGCCGCCCGTGGGCTCGAACTGGTTGAAGTCTTGGGTACAGCCCACGTACGTGAGGCCCAGGGCCGAAAGAAGGGTTGCGGTCAAGATGGCGGAGCGCTTCACGGCATCACCTCGCTCGGGCGCGCTGGCCCGATTGGAAAGGATGCCCGAAGGTATCACGTCACGCGCAATCGCAGGAGACCGGCGAGCGCTCACACGGGCAAGGGTGTCTCGTCGTCCGGCCCACGATCCATGAGGCTTCGCGCCTCCACGAGGTGCGGCTCGACCTTCGATGCGCACCGCACGCGGGCAGCATGGAGCGCCGCGAGGACCGCACCTTTCGAGGCCGCGTCGAGGCCGCGCGCGCGAGAGAGCGTGACGATCGCGTGGTCGATGTCGTGGAGCTCCCCGAGGTGTCGCTGCATGCGCGTCGCGTGCTTGGCGAAGCGCGTCGCGGTGGCGCCGAGGTGCTCGGCGAAGAGCTCGGCGGTGTACCGCAGGCGCTTGTAACGAATGCGGAGCTCGTGCATCGCCTCGGTGTCGCCGACGTCCCGCATCGCCCACGTCACCACGTCGCGCGCGGCATGATCGAGGACGGCGTGACCGAGATCGACGGTGGACACGAGCCGCGGCGTGTCGCCGTCGAGGCGCGCGGCGAGCGCGTGGAAGGAGCGCTCGAGAGGCCGTATGTGCTTGCCGTTCGGCAAGGTCGGGGCGCGACGGGGAGGGCCGTCCCGGAGGAGGCGCGTCACATCGGCGTGTTCTTTCCGCACGGTGCGGTCGCGGCGGTTGAGCCAGGCGTCCACCTCGGCGCGCGTCTCGGGCGGCAGGTCGAGCGCGGCGAGCGTCTCGCGTAGGACCTCCTCGTCGCGGAGCATGCCCGTGGCCTGGGCGTGGTAGCGGATCTCGCCCTCGATCCGCGCGAGGCGCTTGCGCCGCCAGACCTCGCGCGCGACGCGGAGGATCGTCCGCATCCGCCGGAGCGCCACGCGGAAGTCGTGGAGCGCCTCCTCGTCGGTCGGGCCGCCCGGCGTTTGCGCGAGCGCGGACGCCGAGACGGCGAGCACCCGCGCCCGCGCCGCGCGCGCGTCCGCGATGAGCGCGTGGAGCGCCACGGCGAGGACTTCGTGGGCATGACTCGGTTCGTTCATATCCGGGAGAGCGCCACCACGACGATCGGCTTGCGTCCTGTTTTCGCCTCGATGACGCGTCGCGCGGCGAGTCGCACGACCTCGGTCATGCCCTCGTCGCTCGTCCGCGTCCGCCCGTCCGTGTCGGCGACCGCGCGCGACACGGCGGTCGCCGCCGCGCGCATCACCTCGGAGGCGCCTTCCTCTTGATCGACGACGCCGCGCTGCACGACACGCGGCGGGGCGGCGACCGCGCCGCGCCGGTCGAGCACGATCGACACCATCGCCACGCCCGATCGCCCGAGCTGCGCGCGCTCGCGGATCACCTCGTCGGGCAGCTCGTCGCCGCCGTACGTCGCGACCTTGCCGACGGTCACGCGCGCCGCCTTGGTGAGCGAAGGCCGTGCGCCGAGCTCGACCACCTCGCCGTTCTCGGCGACGAGCACGTCCGAGACGCCGACCTCGCGGGCGAGCGCGGCGTGCCGCACGAGGTGGTGCAAGGTCCCGTGCACGGGCACGAACGAGCGCGGCCGGCAGAGCTCGATCATGCGCGTCTGCTCCTCGCGATGGGCGTGCCCGCTCGCGTGCACGCCCCGGTCCGTGAGCCACGTCTTGAGGTCGATCCCCATGCGCAGGAAATCGCCCATCATCTCGAAGACCGGCCGGTCGTTGCCCGGGATGATGCGGCTCGACAGCACGACGACGTCGCCCGGGTCGAGCCGGAGCAAGGGGTGCGTGCCGGCCGCGAGGCGAACGAGCGCGCTCATGCGCTCGGCCTGCGTGCCGCTCGCGATGATGAGGACGCGGTCGCGCGGCATCGAGCCGAGGTGCTCGGGCGGCACGAGCAGATCACTCGGGAACTTGAGACGGCCGCAGATCTCGGCGGCGCGGACGTGGGCCTGCACGCTGCGACCGAGCAAGCAGATCCGCCGCCGCGTGGCCACGGCGACCTTCGCCAGCATGGCGAGGCGTTGCACGTTCGAGGCGAACATCCCGATGACGACGCGGGTTTTTACGCGCGTGATGATCTCCTCGAGCGTCTGGCCCACGGAGAGCTCGCTCGTCGAGCGGCCGGGCGAGTCGACGTTCGTGCTGTCGGAGAGCAGGAGCGAGACGCCCTCGTCGCCGAGCTCGGCGAGCCGTTCTTCGTCGGTCAGCTCGCCGTCGGGCGGCGTGGGGTCGAGCTTGAAGTCGCCCGTGTGCACCACGATGCCCGCGGACGTCCGGAACGCGAGGGCCACCGCGTCGACGATCGAGTGCGTGACGCGGATGGGCTCGAACGAGAACGAGCCGGCCTCGTACGTCTTGCGCGGCGCGACGGGGATGAGCTCGACCTCCTCGTCGCCGTAGCCGTGCTCGGCGAGCCTGTGCTTGACGAGCTCGAGCGCGTGGGCCGGTCCGTAGACCGGGACGTCCTCGTCGAGGTGCGCGAGCAGATAGGGCAGACCCCCGATGTGGTCCTCGTGCCCGTGGGTCAGCACGACGGCGCGCACGCGCTCCTTGTGCCCGATCACGTAGTCGAAGCGCGGGTGGTACGTGTCGATGCCGAGGTCGGTCGTCGGGAAGGTGACGCCGCAGTCGACGAGCACGACGTCGTCGCCTTGCTCGAGCGCCATGCAGTTCATCCCGATCTCGCCGAGCCCGCCGAGAGGGACGATACGCAGCGAGCCGCGCCCATCCGAAGGGCCACGCGGGTGAGGGGGGGACATACGGCTCTCGGGATCGTTCAACGAGGACAACAGCGCTCCTTGTCGCGTTCGAGCGCCGTCATCGGCCTGCTCGTCTCCGGAGCATAACGCGGCCGGGGCGGTATGGCGCCCTTCCCGAGGAGGGAACGGCCCGATCTACCGCCCACGCCTCCGAGGGTCTACGTTGCGCCCGCTGCTTCCCCAGCATCCAAAAGGCTCCCTTGCTGCGCTCCGTCCTCACGAACCTCCTCCTCCTCCTCGTGATGCCCCTCCGGCAGCTCCGGCGCGCGTTCGCCATCCCGAAGGGCGGCTACGTCGTGCTCGACCTCGACGGCCCCGTCGTCGACACGCTGCCCTCGAAGCCACGTGGGCTCGCCAGAATCCTGCGCCGCGTGCGCCCGCCGCTCTCGGTCACGCGGGTGCGCGAGCTCTGCGAGCTCATCGCCGGAGACGACCGAGCGGCGGGCCTCTTCGTCCGGCTCGACGGCCTTTCGGCCGGTCCGAGCGTGCTCGCCTCGCTGCGCAAGGTGTTCGCGAGCCTCGAGGAGGCGGGCAAGGAGGTCGTCTTCTACCTGCCGACGGGCGCGGACAACGACACGATGTACCTCGCGTCCGCCGGGAGCCGCGTCGTCGTCGGTCCGGAGACGCTCGTCGCGCCGATCGGCTACGCGGCGACGGGTCGGTACCTCCGGCGGGCCCTCGCCGAGATCGGGGTCGAGCCCGAAGTTTTTGCGCGCGGCACGTACAAGTCCGCCGCCGAGCCGCTCGTGCGCGACGCGATGAGCGAGGCGCAACGCGAGCAGCTCGGCGAGGTGCTCGGCGCGCGTCACGACGCGCTCGTCCGCGCGCTCGCGGAGCGGTGCGGCGGAGACGTGACGGTCGCGTCACGCTGGGTCGACGAGGCGCCCTACCGAGCGAGCCGCGCCGCCGAGCTCGGCCTCGTGGATGCCGTCGCCTACGAGGACGAGGTCGCGAAGCTGCTCGGCAAGGAGCCGGCCCCGACGGCGCGCTGGGTGTCGGCCGGCGACTACTTCGCAGCGCGTCGAACCCGCCGCTTCCGGCCGCTCTTGCCGCGGCCGGTCGTGGGCCTCGTCGAGGTGCACGGGCCCATCGTCTCGCGCAGCCGCTTCTCGCTCGGCAAGCTCGCCGTCGAGGACCGCATCGTCCGGGCGCTCCGCGCGGCGCGTAGCAACCGACGCATCGCGGCCGTCGTCTTGCACATCGATTCACCCGGCGGCAGCGCGGTCGCCTCGGATCGCATCCACCACGAGGTCGAGCTGCTCGCGAAGGAGAAGCCGGTCGTCGCGTACCTCTCGAACGTCGCGGCGAGCGGCGGCTACTACGTCGCGGCGGCGGCGCGCGTCATCATCGCCGAGCCCCAGGTCATCACGGGCTCCATCGGCGTCGTGTCGGCGCACTTCGTCCTGCGCGGGCTGCTCGAGAAGCTCGGCGTGTCGACGGACGTGGTCAAGCGAGGAGCGCGCGCCGATCTGTTCTCGCCCGTCCGGCCGCTCGAAGCGTCCGAGCGTGCGGTGCTCGAGTCCGAGGTCGACGCCTTCTACCGGACGTTCGTGGGCGTGGTCGCGCGCGGCCGAGGCCGGCCCTTCGAGGACATCGACAAGCTCGCGCAGGGCCGCATTTACAGCGGGACCGAGGCGCGGGCGCGTGGGCTCGTCGACGAGCTCGGGGGCTTCTCGGACGCGGTCGCTCGGGCGTCGGACTTCGCGGGGCTCGGGCCGCTCGAGCCTCGGCTCGTCACGCCGCCGCGGGGGGAGGGGCCGCCGCCGGCAGCGGCGTCCGTGGCTCGGACGGCGCTCTCGGTGCTCGGGGAACTGGGCCTCTCGCCGGTGGCCGAGCGTGCCTTGCTCGGCCTGAACCTCGCCGCGAGCGAGCGCGTTCTCGTCTACGAGCCGTGGGGTTCGGATGGACGAACCTGGCTGGAGCTCACGTGACGTTTCCCCAAGAGATCCCGCAAGATCTGCGCGTTCCATCCTTTTTCGTGGCGCGCGGTGGGAACGACGCTACGCACCGCGCAGCGGCGGCGGCGCCTGAACCGTCACGCTTTGCGTTGTCAATGCGTTGTTTCCTTACATTTGGCAGGTCCACACAATTCGACCGAATTGGAATCAGTGTGGGATGATAAACGGAATTTTCCTGCCAAGCGGGGCCACCGGAGGTTTGCCCGAGGCGCTCCATATCTCGGTCTTTGTTCAGAAAAACCAGGCTGAGCCGGGACAAATCCACAGGGGCGCAGCGGTTCATGTGGTTTGGTGTGCTGAACCCTCATCCTGATCTTGAGGGCTTGCCTGGACGCTAGGGGTTGGGGTACGACGGCGACCTGGACGCTGCCGGTGGGGTTTACCCGTCGGCAGCGGGGCCGCCCGCCGGGGTGAGTCGAGCCCGGCGCGGCAAACGAATTCGAATTACTCCTGAACAAAAGCAGAGGCAGTGCCGCGGGCCTGCCAATGCAGCGTCGCCACTGTACGATTCTCGGAGCGGTTCGTACGGGCAGGCGACGTTTTCCATCTTGGGAGACATGTAGATGGCGCAGCCGACGATCGGTGAGGAAGGCGGGAAGGTGGCGAAGTCGTCAGGGGAGGGCACGAAGCGCGCGGCCCGTACCTCGGACAAGCCCGGCAAGACCGCGGCGGCCGCGGCGGCCGGGGCGGCGGTCTCCGCGAAGGAGGCGAAGAAGGCGGCACGTACGCGTGGCCTCACCTTCGACCGGGTCTTCACGCACCGGGGCACGAACCCGCTCGACGAGGTCACCTGGGAGCGCCGCTCGAGCGTCATCAA
This sequence comes from Polyangium sp. y55x31, assembly GCF_029946505.1. Taxonomy (GTDB): domain Bacteria; phylum Myxococcota_A; class Polyangia; order Polyangiales; family Polyangiaceae; genus Polyangium. Next base: position 178,783 of record NZ_JARZHG010000009.1, on the reverse strand, counting down.
CAACCCCGACGGCTCCGTGGTCTTCAAGATGGAGGGGGCCGAGGTGCCGGCGGGCTGGTCGCAGCTCGCGACGGACATCGTCGTCTCCAAGTACTTCCGCAAAGCCGGCCTCCACGGGAAGAAGGAGCTCGGCGAGACCAGCGTGCGCCAGGTGGTCGAGCGCCTCGCCAAGACGATCCGCGAGGCGGGCGAGACCTTCGGCGGCTACTTCGCCAGCACCAAGGAGGCGGAGGTCTTCGAGGCGGAGCTCACCTTCCTCCTCGTGAACCAGTACGGCGCCTTCAACTCGCCCGTCTGGTTCAACTGCGGCCTCTACCACCGCTACGGCATCGTCGGGGCCGGCGGCAACTACGCCTGGACCGAGCAAAAGCAGCCCTTCGACCGCGAGGAGGGCGACGGCTCGATCGTCGAGCTCTCGAACGCGTACGAGCGGCCGCAGTGCTCGGCTTGCTTCATCCAGTCGATCAACGACGACCTGATGAGCATCTACGACCTCGTGAAGAGCGAGGCGCGGCTCTTCAAGTACGGGTCGGGCACGGGCACGAACTTCAGCACCATCCGCGGCAAGCAGGAGAAGCTCTCGGGCGGCGGGACGAGCTCGGGGCTCATGAGCTTCCTCGAGGTCTTCGACCGCGCAGCCGGGGCGACGAAGAGCGGCGGCACGACGCGCCGCGCCGCGAAGATGGTCTGCCTCGACATGGACCATCCCGAGATCGTCGACTTCATCCAGTGGAAGGTCCGCGAGGAGCGCAAGGCGCAGATGCTCATCGGCGCCGGCATGTCCGCGGACTTCAACGGCGAGGCCTACCACACGGTCAGCGGCCAGAACTCGAACAACTCGGTCCGCGTCACCGACGACTTCATGCGTGCGGTGTCCACCGGGGGCACTTGGGAGACGCGGGCTCGCACGACGGGCGAGGTCGTCGAGACCCTGAACGCGAAGGACCTCTGGCGTTTGGTCGCCGATGCGGCGTGGGCCTGCGCCGACCCCGGCGTCCAGTACGACTCGACCATCAACCGCTGGCACACCTGCCCGAACTCGGGCCGGATCAACGCGAGCAACCCGTGCTCCGAGTACATGTTCCTCGACGACACGGCTTGTAACCTCGCGAGCCTGAACCTCACGAAGTTCCTCCGCACCGACGGCACCTTCGACATCGAGGGCTTCCGCCACGCGACGCGTGTCTTCTTCGTGGCGCAGGAGATCCTCGTGGATTTCTCGTCCTACCCGACGAAGTCCATCGCGCGGAACTCGCACGACTACCGGCCGCTCGGGCTCGGGTACGCCAACCTCGGCACGCTGCTCATGCTCCTCGGCATCCCGTACGACTCGGACCAGGGGCGCGCGGTGGCCGGCGCCATCACGGCGATCATGTGCGGCCATGCGTACAAGGTCTCGGCCGAGATGGCCGGTTCACGCGGGCCGTTCCCGGGCTACGCGAAGAACCGCGAGCCGATGCTGCGGGTGATGGGTCTGCACCGCGACGCGGCGTACGCGATCGATCGGGAGAAGTGCCCGGAGCCGCTCTGGCGCGCGGCGTGCGCGGACTGGGACGAGGCGGTGCGCATCGGCCAGCAGAACGGCTACCGCAACGCGCAGGCGACGGTGCTCGCGCCGACCGGGACGATCGGCCTGCTCATGGACTGCGACACGACGGGCATCGAGCCCGACTTCGCGCTCGTGAAGTTCAAGAAGCTCGCGGGCGGCGGGTACTTCAAGATCGTGAACCAGTCGGTGCCGGAGGCTTTGCGCCGGCTCGGCTACAGCGAGCACGAGGTGCAGGAGATCGTCGCCTACGTCTCGGGCACGAACACGCTGCTCGCCGCGCCGAACGTGAATCGCGCGTCGCTCAAGCAGCGCGGCTTCACGAATGACGACCTCGCGAAGATCGAGGCGGCCATCCCGGGCGTCTTCGATCTCGGGCTCGCGTTCAGCCCGTGGGTGCTCGGCGAAGAGGCGTACGTGCGGCTCGGCATCACGCCCGAGCAGCGCCAGACGCCCGGCTTCTCGCTGCTCCGCGCGCTCGGGTTCTCGTCGTCGGAGATCGCCGAGGCGAACGAGGTCATCGTCGGTCGCATGACGGTCGAGGGCGCGCCGCACCTGCGCGAAGAGCACTACGCGGTGTTCGATTGCGCGAACCGGTGCGGGAAGATCGGCAAGCGGTTCCTCGCGCCGATGTCGCACGTGCGGATGATGGCGGCGGCGCAGCCGTTCCTTTCGGGTGCCATCTCGAAGACGGTGAACCTGCCGAACGAGGCGACGGTCGACGAGGTGCAGAAGATCTACGAGGAGGGCTGGCGCCTCGGCTTGAAGGCGGTCGCGCTTTACCGCGACGGCTGCAAGGCGTCGCAGCCGCTCTCGGCGTCGGGTGATTCGAAGGAGGAGAAGGCGGAGAAGGCCGAGGCGAAGGCCGCGGCTCCGGCCGAGGTCGTGGCGGCGACGCAGGCGCCTGCGGTCCCTGCGCTTCGCCCGACGGGTGCGCGGGTGCGACTGCCGAAGAAGCGCACGGGCTTCACGCAGGAGGCGACGGTCGGCGGGCACAAGATCTTCGTCCGCACCGGCGAGTATGTCGATGGCACGCTCGGCGAGATCTTCATCGACATGCACAAGGAGGGCGCGGCCTTCCGCTCGCTCATGAACTGCTTTGCCATGAGCGTTTCGGTGGGCCTGCAGTACGGCGTGCCGCTCGAGACCTTCGTCGATCAGTTCACGTTCACGCGCTTCGAGCCGCAGGGTGTGGTCGAGGGGCATGACTACGTGAAGCTGTCGACGTCGATCGTCGACTACATCTTCCGTATCCTCGGCATCGAGTACCTGCACCGGTACGACCTCGCGCATGTGCAGCCGCAGCCGGCGGCGACGATCCAGGATCCGGCGGAGACGCGGGCGCAGGAGAGCTCTTCGGCTGCGCCGGCGCTGCCTGCCGCGGCGCCTCGCGTCGAGGCGCAGGAGCGCGTCACGAGCGCGCTCGATGCGCAGCTCGAGGACATGATGGGCGACGCGCCGGTGTGCGACGGTTGCGGCCACATCACCGTCCGCAACGGCGCTTGCTACAAGTGCCTGAACTGCGGCAACAGCATGGGTTGCAGCTAAACCTCCGACTGCATCGACCGCATCGCGGTCGATGCACCCTCGGTCCAGGCCGTGCCTGGTCCGGGTCCAGGGGTGGACAACCCCTGGTCGGGCCCGGGGTGAAACCCCGGCGCCACGCCGCCTCGAAAGTAGCCGCCGCCCTGAAACACGGGTAAACGGCGTTCATGCTCACTTCCGCTCGCGCGTGCTCCGCCCTGCTCACGTTTGCTCTCGGCGCGTTGCTCTTCACCGGCTGCAAGAAGGAGGAAGAGGCGCCTCAGGCTGTTCCGATTCCTTCGGCGGCTCCTGCGCCGGTCAAGGCCACGGAAGATACGCCGCAGGCGGCGCAAGGGTCGGCGGCCGGCAGCGCTGCGCCGACCGAGGCTGCGCCTGCGCCGTCGGCTGCGGCCACGCCCACGGAGGCGCCGAAGCCCGTGGCGGCGCCTTCGATTGATGGGTGTTGCTCGGCTCTGCAGGCCCTCGCGAAGGATCCGAAGGCGAACACGACCGTCAAATCGAAGGCTGCTTCGGCGGCTGCGATGTGCGCCAGCACGTCGAAGCTCGTCAAGGAGGGCAAGGCGCCGCGCTCGACGGCGCTCACGCAGATCCGGGCCACGATGGCCGGGAATGCGCCTTCCGCTTGTAATTAGTTCGAGGACGAACGATCAGCCGAAGTGGTCGTAGCCGCGCTCCTCGAGAGGGATGCGCGTGCCGTTTTCCCGTTCGAGGGCGACGCCGCTCGTGTTGCCCTCGGCCGGGACCACCTTCCCGATTTGCTTGAAACCTGGAGGCAGCGCGCCCTCCGGCACCGTCACCACGACCGCGTAGTCCTCGCCGCCGTGTAGCGCGAGCGCGAGCGGATCCACGCCGAGGAGGGCTGAGGCTCGCGCGAGCTCGGCCGTCACGAGGGCCGCCGGGTCGAGCACCACGAGCACGCCGCTCGCTCGCGCCACGTGACCCACGTCCCGCGCGAGCCCGTCTGACACGTCGATCGCCGCGCTTGCCACGTCCCGCGCCGCGAGCCCTGCCGCGATGCGCGCGACGGGCCTCCGGTATGCGCGGACCGCCGGCGCTGCGTCCGCTTCCTCCGTGCGCCCTCGCTCGATCAGCACGAGCCCCGCTGCCGAGAGCCCGAGTGGCCCCGCCATCGCCACGACCTCCCCGGGCTTTGCGCCCGATCGGCCGAGCGGGCGCGGCGTCTCACCGAGCACGGTCGTCGTGATCGAGATCTCCCGCCCCCGCGCGAGGTTTCCGCCGATGATTTGGGTACCAACTTCCTTCGCTGCCTGGTGTTGTCCTTCTGCGATGGCGCGCAGGTCTTCGTCGGTGACGTACTCGGGAAGCACGAGGCCCGCGAGGATGCCGAGCGGCGAGGCGCCCATCGCTGCGAGGTCGCTCGAAGCGGCCATCGTCGCGCGGTAGCCGAGGTCGGCCATCGAGACGAGGTCACGCCGGAAGTGGATGCCTTCGACCTGTGCGTCGACGGTCCAGACGAGGGGCTCCTTGCCCGGTGCGATCACGGCTGCGTCGTCGCCGATGCCCACGACCGTCCGGCCCGAGCTTTCCGCGCCGAACACGCGCGCGAGCATCTCGATCCGCGCTCGCTCCGAGCTCCGAGCTGTCATGCCCCGACTTTACGCGAACCGCACCGAGATCGCCGCCTTCGAAGGCGGCGCCGACGGGCGCGACGCGGGCAAACGCACGACGAAGACGGCGCCCGTCGGCTCGTTGCCCTCGATGTGCACGGTGCCGTGGTGCGCCTCGACGAGCCGCTTCACGATCGAGAGCCCGAGCCCCGTGCCGCCGTGCTCGCGCGTCGACGACTGGTCCACCTGGTAAAACGGATCGAAGACCTTGTCGCGCTCGGCCTCCGGGATGCCGATGCCCGTGTCGGCCACGCGCACTTCGATCATCTGCCGGAGCGGCGCGAGCAGCACCATGCCGGGCTCGTCTCCGCCGGCGTCCGCCTCGGTCGCCATCTGCCGCGCCACGATCTGCACCGTGCCGCCCGGCGGCGTGAACTTGATGGCGTTCTCGCCGAGGTTCACGAACACCTGCCGGAGCCGCTCCGGATCGCCGAGCACGAGCGGCAGATCCCCGGGCGCGTCCACGGTGAGCGTCACGCCTTTCTTCGTGGCCACGGGCGCGACCGTCGAGGCGGCTTCGGCGAGCACCGCGCCGATCGCCACGTCGCTCCTTCGCATCATCACGGTGCCGCTCTCGAGCTTCGAGAGGTCGAGCAGGCTCATGATGAGCTTGAGGAGCTGATCACTCTTCGAGTGGATGATCTGCACGAAGTCGAGCTGCGGCCCCGTGAGCTCGCCGGCGATGCCGCCCACGAGCATCTCGCTGTAGCCGAGGATCGAGGTGAGCGGCGTCCGGAGCTCGTGCGAGATCGTGGCGAGGAAGTTCGACTTCAGCTTGTCGAGCTCCTGCTGCCGCTCGTAGGCCTGTTCGAGCGCCGCGTTTTTCTCGGACAGCTCGCGGTAGCTCTCGCGGATCGACGCGATGTGCATCTTCGACGTGAGCAGGGCCTTGTGCCCGCTCCAGAGGATCACGTCGAGCACGGCGACGAGGTGCTTCGAGACGATCTCGGCCGTCGCCTCGGTCGCGCGCGCCATGTGCGGCAAGAGCTCCGCCGCGCGCGCGGGGTCGACGCCCTCGATCGCGAGGAGCGTGTCGGGGACGGTGTCGACCGAAGGCGGGAGGTAGGGGCCGAGGATGGCGCGGCCGATGGTGCCGCCCTCGTATTCGATCGGGACGACGCGGTAACGCGCGCCGGTGAAGCAGCCGTGCGTCGTGCCCTCGCTCGACGTGACGCGGAGACGTTTGACCTCGGAGACGATGGCGCCGCACGCGCGGCGGCCCGCGGGCTCCTCGTTGATCATCGCGCAGAGCGGGGCCTCGCGCGACGAGCTCGCCAGGCTCACGCCCGAGTTCGAGACGATCCGCACGGGCATGCCGAAGACCTGCTCGATCGAGCCGACCATGCCGCGCATCGCCTCGCGGTCGACGAGGTCCTCGAGCCTGAGAGGTCCGAGTCCGAGGCCGAGCGCGTCGACGTCGGTCGAGCGCTCGTCGCTCAAGGAGCGCCTCCGGGCGCAGCGCCGGCCGCCCTGCCTCCCATGCGCGCGGCGATGAGCTCGCGGAACGGCGTGGTCACGCCGAGCTGCTGCGCCGCGGTCGATACGAGGTCGTCGCCGTCGATCGAGAGCTTGCGCGAGAGCTGGTGGCTCTGATCGAGCGACCGCCACGTGAGCCAGAGCAGGCAGACGAACGTCTCGACGACGCCGATCCCGCGCGTCGCGACCGCGCGGAAGACCGGCTCTTTCCCGCGCGCCGCGAGCCTCGCGAGCTCCTCGTCGCTGCGGATGTCCGGCAGATCCCGCTTGTTGAACTGGATCACGAGCGGCATCTTCGAGATCTCGATCCCGTTGTCGCGCAGGTTCTGGCGGAGATCGAGGAACGCGTCGGCGTTGCGTTGCGTCTCGGAGACGCGCGAGTCGGCGATGAGCGCGACGCCGTCGGCGCCTTGCAAGACGAGCCTGCGCGTCGCGGCGTGGATCGGCTGGCCGGGGACGGTGAAGAGCTTGATGCGGAGCGAGACGTCGCCGTCTTTCGAGCGGAACGTGAGCGGCAGGAGATCGAAGAAGAGCGTGCGGTCGTCCTGCGTCTCGAGCGTCATGAGCCGCCCGCGCGCGTCGGCGCCGGCGCGGCCGTGCAGAGCGACCAGGTTCGTGGTCTTTCCGCTCAGCGCAGGACCGTAATAGACGAGCTTGATCGAGATCTCGCGTGATGCGAAATCGAGCTGCACGCTCGCACTATCGCATGGGCCGAGGGCGCACGTCCCCCGGGATCGTCACTTCGCGGCCGCGTCCGTGCCCCAGAGCGAGCGGCGCATGGTTTCGAGCCGCTCGACCACGCCCGTGAGCTCCTTCGCTTCCGCGTCGCACGCCTGCGTCGCTGCCTCGACGGCCGGCGCCTTGCCCGCTCGCTCGGTGCGCGCGGCCTCCAGCACCTCGATGACCTCGCGGTGAAGCTCCTCGCCTGCGGTCACGACCCACTGGTCGAGCCGCTGCGCGAACTCCTGGATCATCTCGTCGAGCTTGGGGCCCACGCGCGCGGCGGCCTCGCGCAGCGCGTTCGGCGCGAGCTCCTTGGCGCGCTTCTTCGTCTCGGCCTCGACCTTGTCCTTCACGTAGACGGCGAGGACGGGCGAGGCGAGCAGGAGCAGGCCGCCGAGCAGGATGTTGGTGAACATCACGCCGATGCCCACGGTCATGAGCGCGAAGATGCCCACGTCGTAGCCGAGCGTGTCGACCTCCACGCTGGGCGAGCGGACGTCCGAGCCGAGCGCTTGCCCGACGCGCTTGGCCACGTCGTGCGCGTCCTCGCGGACGAGCGCGATCGTCTTCTCGGCCAGCGCTTCGAGCGCGTTCGCGATCTCCTTCGTCTCGGCCTGCGCCCAGTCGGCGAACGTCTTCTCGAGGAAGGGCCCGAGCCACACCTTGAGGTCGTCGGCGTCGTGGTTGTCCACGAGGTCCGGGATCTGCCGGGTCACGTCGTCGACGAAGTGCGCGAGATCGCGCTGCACCCAGGCGCGGATCGCGGCGACCTCCTCGCGGATGCCCGAGCGCCGCTCCTCGATCGTGCGCGACTGACCCGCGAGATCCTTCTCCAGGAGGTTGATGCGGCGCGCGAGCTCCTCGCTCGACATCTGCGCGGCGCGCCTGCGCGCGTCGATGCCCTTCACGAGCATGCGCGCGGCTTCGAGGCCCTCGCCGAGCGCGTTGTCGAGCAGGATGCGGCCTCGCTCCTCGGCGAGGAATTTCGTCAGGTGCGAGAGCAGCTCCGGCATGCCGCTCTCCTCGGGATGACCTTCGGCCGCGCGCTTCGCGCTCACCGCGAAGACCACGGGCGTGCGGATGAGCTTCGCGAGCTCGGTGCGGATGTACGCGAGCGCCTCTTCCTCCTCGTCGTCGCTCCAGATGTCCTTCTTGGTGACGACGAAGATGATCTTGTCGCGCGACTGGCCGAGCAGCTTCTCGTTGAGGAAGACGCGCTCGCTCTCCTTGAGCGGCTGGCCCGCGTCGATGAGGAAGAGCACGGCGTCCGAGCGCGGGATGTAGCTGTAGGTGATGTCCGCGCGCTGGAGCGAGAGGTCGTTCACGCCTGGCGTGTCGACGAGCACGATGCGCTCGCGGAGCAGCTCCGCCGGATAGAAGACCTCGAGGTGCTTCACCTCGCTCGTCGCGCTCTCGGAGCCTTTTTCCTGGCCGACGGCGAACTTGCGCACCTCCTCGAACGGCATCGTCGTGCGCTCGCCCGAGGCCCGCACGAGCTCCGCGCGAGGCTCGGACGCGTATTCGAGGTGGTGGATGACGGCCGTCGTCGGGGTCACGCCGACGGGCAGGACCTCGGCGCCGAGCAGCGCGTTCACGAAGGTCGTCTTGCCGTGGTTGAACTCGCCGACGACGACGAGGTGGAAGCGGTCGGCCGAAAGTTTGTCGACCACGTCGCTGCCGAGGCGGCGCGAGAGCGATCGCGCGCCGACGCGGCCGGCGATCGTGAGCAGCTCGCGTAGCGCTGTGGTGACTTCGACCTGTCTCGTGCGGAATGTCTCGAGCATCGTGCGCTCCTAGCCGACCACCTTGATGATGTCGTGGACCTTCTCGTCGACCTCTTCCATCGAGAGGCCGGGGGCATCCTGGCCGATGTGCTTCTTGTAGAGCTCGCTCTCGGCGAACGTGCGCAGGGCCATCACGCGCTTCGGCAGGTAGGGGTGGCTCGCGAGCAGCTCGCGGTAGCGGCCCACGCCCTCCCGGCCCTCGTCGTACTGCGCGAGGAACGCGTCCATGTTGAGCTCGGCGTAGAGCTTCGTCGATCCGAGCGCGAGCTTGGCGAACGTCTTTTGCGCGACGTCGAGGCTCTTGCAGCAGAGCAGGCCCGCGCGATCACACGTCACCTCGGCGCGGCGCGACCAGCTCGAGAGGGCCACCACCGCGGGCTCGACCAGCGGGCCGAGCAGGCGGCTGGCCATGATCTTCAGGTAGTGCATCGCCGTCAGGTAGACGACGTGGCTGTTGTGGATGTGGCCGCACTCGTGGCCGATGACGTTCCTGAGCTCCTCGTCGGAGAAGTGATCGACGAGCGCCGAGTGGACCATGATGAACGAGTCGTCGTTCGTCCCGTACGTCGCCGCGTTCATCTGCGGGTTGTTGAGGATGTAGACGGTGGGCGTGGCGATGCCGAGCGTCTGCGCGCACTCGGCGGCGATGCCGTGCACGCGCGGGAACTGGTTCGTCCCGACCTTCACCGCGTGTCCGAGCAGGTCGCTCTTGCCGACGGCCTTGAAGAACCGGACGGAGGCGGCGACGGCGAGCTCCACCGGCTTCATCTTGTCGAACGCGGCGCGCGTCGTTCGATCGGAGACGTACGCATACGCGTGTCCACCCCCGTCCACGCCGCCTGCGCGCCGTTCTTTGCGGTTCTCGATGAAGCCTTTGAAATCGAGCGTCCCGACCTGTGCCATGGTCCTCGAAGGTAACGGCGGGCCCCCCACGGCGCAACCGTCGGCCCAGGATCCACCTCGAAAATCAAAACTCCTTCACGCGCCCTTCACACGCCGAGCATTTCGACGAGTCCGCGCGCGGAGAGCGCTTCGATCGCCTCCGCGCGCGCCACGAAGCGCCGGTAATCCTTGAACGCAAAGGCGCCGCGCGGGCGCAACTCGTAGTCCGTGATGCGCGTGATCGTGAAGCGGAGCGTCGCGAAGAGCGCCGCGTCGTGGAGCGCCGCTCGCTCGTCGTCCGCGAGGGCGCGGACCGCGGAATATCCGCCCGCGAGGGCCCGCGCGAGGCCTCGATCGAGGCCGTCTCCGAAGCACCACGCGAGCACCGTGACCATAAGGTCGAACGCGGCCGCGCCGCTCGACGAGCTCTCGAAATCGAGGAGCGCAGTGAGCGCGCCGTCCCTGAACAGGACGTTGTCCCGGAAGAGATCCGCATGGATCACCGGGAGCGTCGGGCCGAGGCTCACACGCGAGAGACGGTCGAGCTTCCGTTCGAGCGAGGGCAGGATCGTTCGAACGTGCTCCGGGACGTCCGTCCGCTCGCGAAGCGCGGAGAGCCGCGCCGCGAGATCCTCGGGGCCGAACCGCGTGACGAGCGGCTCGCCGAACGACGCGCCCGCGAGGTGCACCCGCGCGAGCCCTTCCCCGACGGCGCGCGCGTGCGCCTCGGTCACGCCGCGCTGACAGACGACCTCACCTTCGATCCACGGGAACACGACCGCGGGTTTGCCCGCGTGCTCGGCCACGAACGAGCCGTCTCCGGAGGCGAGGAGCAGCGGCCTCGGTGTCGGAACGCCATGCGCGGCGAGGTGCGCGACGAGGCGCGCCTCCCGCGCGGCCGAGGCGGCATCCACGCCCTCGTAGATCCGCAAAAAGGCCCGGCTCCCGCCTTCGATCGTGAGCTCGTAGCTCGTGTTCACGCTGCCCGCGTCGAGCCCACGCGCGCCCGTGATCACGAGGCCGAAGCGCGCGCCGAGCGCCCGAGCTTCCTCGATGGAGAGTGCCGTGAAGATGCCCATGTCCGGCTGCACGGTATCAAGGCGCCGCCTCTCGCGCCCCGGGGATCCGTGCGTTATGAAAGGGAAGCACGAATGCATGCTTGGGGGAGCGCTCCGGCGAGCGGAGCTTGGCCCTCAAACCACCGTCCGAATGCAACAGATCTACGGAAACACCACGGGGCTGAGCCCCCACGCGGTTCGACTTCTGGAGCGTATCTACCGGCGCAAGGTGCCCCTCGATCACGTGGCCACGCCGGAGCTCGTCAAATCCCTCGCCGAGGCCTCGCACGTGACGGGCCGCCAGGTCGGCGCGCTCGTGCATCGATCGGGCGAGATCGACTACGTGATCGTCGGCGACGCGACGAAGCTCATGCTCCCCGACATCGGCCGCCTGCGCGCCGCCGAGGGCCGCTTCCGCGCGCTCCGCCTCGTCCACACGCACCTCTACAACGAGCAGCTCACGCGCGACGACATCGTCGACCTCGTGCGCCTGCGCCTCGACCTCGTGGCCGCGATCCAGCTCTCGCCCGAGGGCGAGCCGAAGACGATGGATCTCGCGTACAACACGCCGCCGTCGCCGGTCGCCGAGGGCGAGGATCCGCGCAATGGTTTGCCCTACCGGCGCGTGGAGCCGATGCCGATCGGCCGCATCGACATCCATTTCGGCGAGCTCATCAACGCGCTAGAAGACGAGTTCGCTCGAAGGTCGCGCATCTTCACGCACGCGAAGGACGGGCGAGCGATCCTCGTGCACGTCGCGGAGAAGTCGAAGCAAGGCGCGTACGCGGAGGCCGAGGACAGCCTGCGCGAGCTCGCCGAGCTCTCGCGCACCGCAGGCGTCGAGGTCGTCGACACCGTCATTCAGCTCCGCGACAAGATCGACCCGCGCCTCATCGTGGGCAAGGGCAAGCTCGACGACATCGTCCTGCGCGCGGCCGAGCTCGACGCGGTGACGCTGGTCTTCGATCGCAACCTCACGCCCTCGCAGGCCTCGGCGATCTCGAAACACGCCGACCTCAAGGTGATCGATCGGACGCAGCTCATCCTCGACATCTTCGCGCAGCGCGCCGAGTCCGCGGACGGCAAGCTGCAGGTCGAGCTCGCGCAGCTCAAGTACGCCCTGCCGCGCCTCGCGATGAAGGACGACTCGCTCTCGCGCCTCACCGGCGGCATCGGCGGACGTGGCCCCGGCGAGACGAAGCTCGAGATCGGTCGTCGCCGCGCCAAGGAGCGCGTCTCGTTCCTCGAAGCGCAGCTCAAGAAGCTGTCGCGTCAGCGCGAGCAGCGGCGCCGCAAGCGCGCGCGCAAGGACGTGCCGATCGTGAGCATCGTCGGCTACACGAACGCAGGGAAAAGCACGCTCCTCAACACGCTCACGGGCTCGGACACGATCGCGGAGAACAAGCTCTTCGCCACGCTCGACACGCGCTCGCGCCGGATCCGTTTTCCCGAGGAGCGCGAGGTGATCATCACGGACACCGTGGGCTTCATCCGCGAGCTGCCGAAGGACCTGTTCGCCGCGTTCCGCGCCACGTTCGAGGAGGCCGCCGACGCGGACCTCATCCTGCACGTCGTCGACGCGAGCGACCCGGCCCACGACCAGCACATCGCGACGACCGAGGAGCTGCTCGGCGAGCTCGGGCTCTCGTCGATCCCGCGGATCCTGGTCTTCAACAAGATCGACCTCGTCGACAAGGCCGAGGCGCGAAGGCTGCTCTTCGGCCACAAGAACGCAGTGCTCGTGTCCGCGACGAACCGCGAGACGACACGCGCGCTGCTCGCGACGATCGCCGATCGGCTGAAGGATCGCTGGGAGCAGGCGAGGACGGTGCCGGCCTACGACGTGGACGAGGACGAAACGTCGGAGCAGGCGGGTGAGGGCGACGCGGTAGACGCATCGGCCGAGCCGGAATCGACGTCGCTCACGACGCTCGCCGAGCTCACGGCGGGCAAGCGTTATCGGCGGACGACGCTTCGGGTTTGAAAGGAAAAACGCGCGGGGATCCGCTCCGGTTCGTCGGAGCCGGGCCCCCGCGCGTTCGTCACGTCACGGCGCGCATTCGCCGTTCGTGCACACGTTGGAGATGCACTCGTCCGGCAAACCGCAGGACGAGCCGGCGATCTTGAGGCAGGTCGTCGCGTCGCTGCAGGCTTCGCCCGCGCCGCACGCGGGATCGGTCGTGCCCGCCGGGACCGGCGTGCACGTGCCCACCGAGCCGGCGTTGTTGCATGCGAGGCAGGTCCCGTTGCACGCGGCGTTGCAGCAGACGCCGTCCGCGCAGAAGCCGCTCTGGCAGGCGTTCGACGTCGCGCACGCCGTGCCGGTCGCGATCTTCGGCACGCACGCGCTGCCGTTGCAGTAGTTGCCCGCGGCGCAGTCCGCGTCGGCGGCGCAGGCCGTGACGCAGGCCGTCGCGCCGCAGATGTACGGCGCGCAGGCGACGTTGTCGTTCGGCTGGCACGTGCCGGCGTCGTCGCAGGTGTCGGCCTGGTTCGCGACGCCGTTCGTGCAGGACTGCGTCGCGTCGCCGCACGCCGTTCCGGAGGCTTCGTCTGCCACCTGCTCGGCGCCTGCGGCGTCGCACGTGTGCTGCTTGCAATCGCCCGCCACCTCGTTCGAGGACGGCGTGCCTTGCGCCTTCGGCTCTTCGCCGCAGTTCTTGTTCGCGTCGCAGATCGCGTTCACGCACGGGCCCGACGGCGGCGGGCAATCGGCCGCAGGATCGGCGCATGTACCCATGGCGCCGCCTGCTCCGCCCGCTCCGCCTTGACCGCCAGCGCCGCCTTGACCACCAGCGCCGCCTTGGCCGCCCTGACCGCCTTGGCCACCGGTGCCGCCAACGCCGCCCATGCCGCCTTGGCCGCCCGTTCCGCCCGTCCCGCCGTCGCCGATCGGGATCGTGTCCCGATCGACCGACGCGACGAGCTCGCAGCCTGCGCCGACGGAGAGGGCAACGCCCGTGCTGATCACGAGCGCTGCCCAGCTTCGAGTGCTCCGTGCGTTCATCGCGTGTTCCCGATCAGAACTTGAACGACACGACGCCGCCGCCGCCCGTCGGGCCCACGAAGGGCGCGACGACCGGCTTGTAGAGCTTCGTCGTCGCCGTCTGCTGCTGCGCGGGCTTGTCGTCGCCGCCGAAGAGCAGCACGGCACCCGTCACGCCGAACGTCAGCGCCACGGCGAACGACATGTCCGCGATGAGCGCGTTGCGATCGGTGCGGTCGGCGTTGTCGACCGTCGGGTTCGCCTCGAAGTCGCTCTTCGCGCTGAGAGCCGAGACGCCGAAGATCGTGCCGACGACCGCGCCCACGCCCGCGAGGCCGAGCGTCACGTACGCGGGGACGTACGACTTCGGCGGAGGCGGCGGCGCTTCCGGCGGCGGCGGAGGCGGCGGAGGCGGCGGGGGCGGAGGCGGCGGGGGCGGCGGAGGCGGCGGCTCGGCTTCGAGCTTCGGCGCCGGCAGCTCCTTCGTCTCTGCGAATCCGACCTCGACCTCTTGCGGCTGCGAGGTGATGAAGCCCTTCGCCGAGTAGACGAGCGTGTGCTTGCCGGGCTCGAGCTTCAGCTCGCCGGCGGGCGCGGGCTCTTTGCCGTCGACCGCGACCATGAGGCCGGGGGCCGTCTCCGGCGCCGTGGCGATCTTGACCGTCGCGGGCGTCTTCTTGAGCGCCTCGATCTTGGCCTTCGCCTCGGTGACGCGATCCTCCCACTTCTTGGGATCGAACTTCTTCTTCTTGTCGGCGGCCTGCTCGTCGATCGCCGCGAGGAAGCCCTGGTAGGCCGCGACGGCCTCCTGCACCTTGTTGAGCTTCTCGAGCGTGACCGCGACCTTGAACTTCGCGTTGAGGCCCGGGAGCGTCTCGTCGGCGAGCTTGTAAGCGTCGAGCGCGGCCTGGTACTCGCCCTTCTCGAAGGCTGCGTCGCCGTCCTTCATGGACTTCGTCGCGAGGTCCTTCTTCTGCTTGTCGGTGAGAGGCTTCGCCGGCTTCTTGTCGTCCTTCGCGGCGACCTTCTCGTCCTTCTTCGCGGGCGCGGCGGCGGCCTTCTCGTCCTTCTTCGCAGGCGCCGCGGCAGCCTTCTCGTCCTTCTTTGCGGGCGCCGCGGGCGCGGCGGCCTTGTCGTCCTTCTTGGCCGGCGCCGCCGCAGGCTTCTTGTCCGCGGCGGGGGCGGCGGGCGCGGCGGCAGGGGCCTTCGCCTGCGCGTACGCCGCCGGAGACGCCGTGAGCGCCAACAGACTCGTGAGCACTGCTGCCGTGTGCAACGACGTCAGCCGGCCCGAACTCGATCGCATATCTAAGCCCTCCTCACTCGTCTCTGCTCGACTCTCTGAGTTTTGCTGAATTAACTCGCGCTGCCCGCGCGACACAAGAGGTTTGAGCAGCGCGCTTTCGCGTGCCTCCCCCACCGGCGGACGTCAGGGCTCCTCGCCCCGCTCGACCCACGCGGGGAAACGAAGCTTCGCCTCCACGGCAAACCCCTTCACGGCCTCGGCCATCCGGGCCGCTCGTTCTCCCCGCGGCAGCCGGGCCCGGAGGCCGGCGAGCCCCTCCAGGAACCGCGCGAACCGCGGATCACCGAACAACGCCTCGAGGTCCTCGCGGATGCGCCGCACCGCCCCCGGGCTCGTGCCGCCGGTCGCGAACGTCATCGTCAGGCCCGCGGCTCGCGCCACCGCCGGGTTCACGAACGTCGACAGCTCGGGCCTGTCGAGCGTGCATACGAGCCGCCCCTCCGCGACCCCGCGGGCGTGAAACGGCGCCGCGCGGCCGTCTTCGGTGGTCGCCACGTAGACGATCGCCTTGTCGTCGGCGTCGCCCGCCGTCGGCTCCCTCCGCTCCAGGGCGACCTGCCCCTCGGCGGCCATCGCCTCGATCGCCGGATCGACCTCCCCCGGCGCGACGACCACGACCCGCGCTCCCGCCGCGAGCAGCCGCTGCACCTTGGACACGACCTCCGCGCTCGCCCCGACCACGAGGGCCTCGCGACCCTGCACATCCACCTCGATCGGCAAGTACCGCACGAATTCCGTGTACCACAGGTCTTGTGTTGTCCATTCTTTGTATAACGTTTGATGACGTTTTACAAAGTCTCCCTTGACATGCCCCCCTCATTTCCATCAGCCTTTGTACAACGTTGTCGTAACATGTTGATGTTTGTCTAGTGTTACGCGCGCCAACGAATCTTTGCGTCGGCGCAGGCGAGAGCAGGGAGGTCGGTCGTGGAAATGAGCGTGACGATGCCGGCGGCGGTGATGGCAGCGACGCCCGAACGGATCCCGGGCGCCGCGTTCCGAGCTGCGGCAGCCCTTCACCTGCAAAGGAATTCGTACCTCTCGCGGGAAGCGCTGGCGCGGGATCTGCGCGAGCGGCTCGCGCGGCACGGGATCCGCTATCACCTGCGCACGCTGAAGCGGCAGCTCTCGGGCGCGGTCGCGACGGTGCCGCCCGAGGTGGAGCGCGCGCTGCGCGACATGATCGCCGAGGCGGGCGGCGCGGACGCCGTCGCGGAGATCGAGCAAGCGCTCGTCGAAGCGGGCCTCTCGGGCGCGTCCGCGGCCACGACGCCCACGTACATCGCCTGCGAGCGCATGCTGCCGCTCGCCCAGCTCTGGCTTTACCTGCACCCCGAGCGATCGAAGCGCGCGCTCGCCTTCCGCCTGCGCGAGGAGCTCCAGCGGATCGGCATCCGCCTCAACGTCGACTCGCTCCAGAGCATCCTCGCCGGCAAGCAGCGCCTCGTGCGGCGCGAGATCCAGGACGCGCTCTTTTCGCTCCTGCGAAACGACGGCGTGACCTCCGCGGCCGACGCCGAGGCGCGCATCGAGACGATGTCCCGCGAGATCCGCGGCGCGCAGGAAGGCCGGGCCTTCGAGAGCGCTCGAACCATCCACGAGCTCGCGAGGGCGTGGAAGATCGAGCACAAGGAGCCCTCGTCACGCAGGCTCGCGCTCCTGCTGAAGCAGCGGCTCGCCGAGCGAGGCATCACGATCGGCCTGCCGCACGTGCAGAAGCTCGTCGACGGGCGCGCGCGCCGCGTGCGACACGCGATGGCGCGGGCGATCGAGTCGATCCTGCGCGGAGACGCAGCGCCCGTCGTGACCGAGGCGCCCGCGCCGAAGGACGCTCTGCCCGCGGGCACCGAGCTCGATCTCGCCTGGGTGAAGGCCGCGCCCATCGCCGAGCTCGCTCGCCAGCACGTGGCCGTGCACCCGGGCATGACGATGCGCAAGCTCGCGATCCAGATCTCGCGCGAGGTCGAGGCGCTCGGCTACGCGACGAGCCCGAACACGATCCAGCCGATCCTCGGCGGCCACAAGAAGAAGACGCGAGGCTTCATCTACCGCGCGATGCTCCACCTCGGCGGCGCCGCGGGCAGCCGCGTGCCCCACGAACACGTCTTCGGCGCGCCGCGCAGCGAGCGCTCGACCGAGCCTCCACCCGCCGCGGATCCACCTGCCGATTCCGAGACGAGCCCGCGGAGCCGCCTCGCCCCAAAAGCGTCGAGCTCTGACGCGGCGCACCGCAAGCCGCGCTCGGAGAGCCTCGGCGTGAGCCCGGCGCAGTCGCCGTTCGGAGCTTACCGCGCCGCAATCCAGCGGTATCAGGCGCTCGATCGCGAGACCGAGCTCGAGCTCGCCTGGCGTTACCGGCGCGACGGTGATCACGCGGCCGCGAACGCGCTCGTCGAGAGCCACCTGCAGTTCGTGGTGAAGGTGGCGTCGCAGTATCGCGGCTACGGCATGCAGCTCGCCGACCTCGTGGAGGAGGGCAACCTCGGCCTGCTCGAAGCGGTCCGCCGCTTCGAGCCGTCGCGCAACCTCCGCTTCAAGACGTACGCGATCTACTGGATCCGCGCGTATGTCGTGGACCACCTGCTCCGCGAGTGGAGCATCGTCGGCGGCGGGACGGGGCCGCTCGTCTCGCGGACGTTCTTCCGGCTGCGGCGCGAGCGGGCGAAGCTCGAGATGCAGCTCGGCGAGGGCGACGCCTCGATCGACGCGCTCCTCGCGACCCGGTTCCAGACGACCGAGGACGCGATCCGCTCGATGTCGCTCCGGGTCGCGGCGCGCGACACCTCGCTCGACGCGCAGTCGCAAAAGGAGGGCGGGCCGACGCTGCTCGAGACGTTGCGCGATCCGTCGTCGGATCCGGAGCACCTCACGGCGAGCGCGGAGCGTGACGCGTTCGTCCGCGGCGTGGTGGACCGCGTGTGGAAGGCGCTCGATCCACGCGAGCGGCTGATCGTCGAGGAGCGGCTGCTCTCCGAGGAGGACGACGAGGTGAGTCTCGCGGATCTCGGCCGCCGCCTCGGCGTCTCGCGCGAGCGCGTGCGCCAGCTCGAAGAGCGCACGAAGTCGAAGCTCCGCAGCGCGTTCGAAGCCGTGGTGCGTGAAGGCAGCGAGGCGGCCGAGGTGCCGCTCCCGGCGGCACAACCCGAGCCCGAAATCGAAGCGCTCTGCGCCTGAGCTCTCCTCTCGCGTTCCTCCATCAAGGCTTCTTTTCGGGCGGCGGTGGGTTCGGCGGGGCAAACACCTGCGTCCGGAACGCGAGCTTCCGATCCGCGTCCCCGATCCGCGCGACGAAGAGGCCCACGAACGATCCGAAGAGCGAGTCGCCCGGCCCGATCGCGGCCGAGCCGTTGGGGCGCGTCACCCAGCGCTTGATGCGGTCCTGCGTCTCCTGGCTGATCGGGTTCACCTCGACGAGCGCGGCGACGAAGTACCGCATGTTGTCGTCGAGCTGTGATCGCTCGATCATGCGGAGCCTTCGGGCCTCGGCGCATTGGCGCAGGACGCCCTCGATGTTGACGGCGACCGTGTCGACGAGCCCGCCCGGCTGCGTGATCTGAAGCCGGAACACCTCGTCCCAGAGATCGTAGACGACGCGGCACGTCTTCGCCGTGAGCGCGACGGGCTCGGTGCCGCCCTCGCGGAAGATCCACGCGCGGAGCACGATCACCGTGGGCAAACCGCTCGAGAGTTTTTTCTCGATCTCCGCGTCGACCACGTCGCGAAAGGGCACGCTGATCACCGCCTGCTTGCCCTCCAGCGCGACGACTGCGTTCCTCGCCGGCAGGGCCGCCGGGGTCTTCGGCGGCTCCGCGCGCGCGGTCATTGCCGGGGCGGTCAGGGCGGCGAGGGCCAGCGCGAAGAGCGCCGCCCGACGCGTCATTTGCGTTCCCCGTTGCGCGCGGCGACGAGCCCGAGCACGTTCGAAAACGCGAGCGTCACGCCGCCGAGCTTCGTGTCGAGGCGCAGGCCGAGGTTGCCCGTGACGTCGACCGGAAGGCGCGACCAGCCCCGATATCCCGTCGGCGGATCCGTGAGCTCGCGGCTCGTCGCCACCGAGTAGATGCCCGCCGACGCGAAGAGATCCACGCCGTAGACCGACTCGCGCCCCGTGTAGATCGGGATGCGGTATTCGCCCTCGATCTTCGCGGCGAAATCGCCGTAACGGACCTCGATGATGTCCGTGCCGAGCAGGTTCGGCGGTTGCCTGCGATCCGGCGCGAGCGCGAGCAGGCGATCGGGCAAGAGATCGGTGAAATCTCCGACGTAGAACTGCTCGAAGAAGGGCGCGTCGCCCGCGATCGCGCCGGCGTACGCGTCGAACCGCACGACGTGCCGCCACGGCAGGCGCCACCATCGCCGCACCGTCGCCTCGAACTTCTGGAAGCTGTAATCGCTGCCCGGGATGCCGATCGTCACGGACGCCTGCGCGAGCGTGCCGCGCGCGGTCAAAAACGGCGCGTCGCGCGTGTCGTACGTCAGCGTGCCGCGCACGGTCGAGAGCACGCTGCGGCCGGGCCGGATGGAGAAATCGATCGGCTCGCGCGAGAGCCCGCGCATGTGCGAGGCCGCGACGGGCACGGTCGCGTCGATCTGTTCGAGGTGGTAGTCGAGCGCGAAGGACGAGGAGACGCCGAGATCGTGGCCCGTGCCGATCGTGGCGCCGAAGCGGCGGTAGGCGACGACCGCGTAGTCCGTCACCTCGCGCTGCGCGATGAGCGGCGCTTCGAAGAGGACGTCGCGGTTGCCGAAGAAATCGCGCGCGTCGTTGTAGAGCACCGTCAGCGCGGCGGACCAGCCCGTCCCGACGAACGAGGGATCGACGAAGCTCGTGCGCAGCGCGTACTGATCCGCGGCGAGCGCGACGCCTGCGCCGAGCGTGATCCCGGTCCCCGCGAGGTTCGTCTCGGCCACCTGCACGCCGAGGAAGGCCGAGAGCGGGCGAGCGTTGCCGGCCGTGTCTTCGTCCGCGGCGACGCCGGCCCAGAGGTTCTGCACGACGAGCGTGTTGCGCTCGACGACCTCGATGATCAGCACGGCCGCGCCGCGCCGCGAGCCCTTGCGGAGGCTGAGATCCACCTGCGCGAAAAATCCCGTGCCGAGCAGCCGGTAACGCGTGAGCTCGAGCTCCGGATCGTCGACGTCGAGCAGATCTCCCGCGCGGAATTTCACGTAACGGAGCACCACGCGGCCCGCGGTGCGGACGTTGCCGCGTAGCTCGATCCCTTCGAGCGTGTAGCGAATGCGGGCCCGTTGTGGCGCCTCGGTCGGCGTGGTCGCGCTCGGCGGCGGATCGGCGGCCGAAGCGAGGGCCGGCATCACCAGGGCGGCGAGGGCGGAGAGCCAGACGAGCGAGCGCGCGCCGATCACGTGTTTCGTCCGCTGCCCCGCGACATCGCTCGGAATGCGCTCACTTCACCTTGGGGATGTACTGCGGGATGACGAAGTACACGAGCTTGATCCCGTTCTTGCCGCCGAGGACCTGCCCGTCGGGCGTACGCACGCGGATCAAGGCGCGCATCACGAGCAGCGTCGCGGGCTTGATCGTGTTGTTCACGGCGTGCACGCGGAAGCTCACGGGCGCGTCGCCTTGCAGGCCGTAGAACGTGGTCTCCGTGCGGCTCGCATAGGGCAGGGGAGTGGCCGCGCTCTCGAGCGTCTCGATCTTCGTGATGAGCGTGCTCGCGTCGAACGGCACCATCCCCTGATCGACCGGCGGGTTCTGGTACGCGAGATCCGGCACGCCGTCGCCCGTGCAGTCGACGCCGCCGTCGCACGCGTAGTTCTCGTGCGCGGTGGTCACGTCGTGCAGGCCCGCTCCCGCGAGCAGGCCGAGCAGCCGCACGACCTCCTTCGACACCGAGCCGCTGCCGACGTCCGTCTTCGGCACGAGCGGGTAGTCTTTCCCGCCGAACGCGGGGTCGTGGTAAAGGCTGCCCGTCTGCGTCGCGAGGTCCGTGAGATCTGCGCGCGCCGCGCCCGGGCTTCCCGTCGCGACGGGCACGCCGACGACCTTCGCGTTGACGTTGTTCAGCGCGGCCACGGCGTCGGCGTACGTCTTCACCGTCCCGCCGACCTTCGCCCCGTCGTACTGGTGCGTGACGTTCGGCCCGTTGTGGAACGCGGCGTCCGTGATGAGCACGAAGATCGGCAGCGACTCGGGCCGGAAGCACGGCGCGCCGATGCCGCCCATGAGCGGACAGGCGTGCTGCGGGTAGTTCCAGATCCCGCCGATCGTGAGCGCGTAGTTGTTCGGGTTCGTCGCGGCGAGCCAGAGCGCCTGCGACGTCCCCTCGGGCGCGTCGCCGCCACCGCCCGCCGTGAGCGCGCCGAGGATCTGCTTCGTCGCGACCGGCGCCGTGTACTTCTGCCCGTCGAACACCGGCGGCGCGAGGTCCCCGGAGATCGTTTGAGCACCAACCTGGAAGCGATACCGATAGAGCGCGTCCCCGTCCTGCCCGTACGGAAGCCACGGCACGTCGCGCACCTCGCCCACGCCGATCCACGCGTCGCCGATCGCCGGGATCGGCGGGCTCGCCGCGGGATCGCCGTTCAAGATCGTCGGGATGATCTCGGTGTCGATCGACGCCTTCAGGTTGTCGATCGCTGGCTGCATCGACGCGGTCGTGTCGATCAGGAAGTAGATGTCCGCCTTGGCGACGCCGGTGGAAAACGTAAAGTCTTTCGTCTGCTCGCCGCCCTGGTACGGCAGGACGAAGTAGAGCCCCGCATCCACGGGGACCGAGCCCTTCTCCGTGGGGTTCGATCCGGCCGCGAGCTCGACGAGATCGATGACGCCGTCGTCATCGCAGTCGATACGCACGCGGCAGCCCTTCGTGCCGTCCGCGTCGTACGTCGTCTCCTGCGTGTCCGACACGCCGTCGTTGTCGCTGTCGAGATCCCGCACGTCCGGATCGCCGTCGCCGTCCGAGTCCGCGAGCGGATCGCAGCTATCGTCGCGCGTTTGTCCGGGCTCGTCGTTCAACAGGAACGGGTTCGCGGCCTCGTCCGCGTCGAGCACGCCGTCGCCGTCGCTGTCGTTGTCGAGCGCGTCGGGTGTGCCGTCGCCGTCCGTGTCCTTGTCCGGGCCGAGCTCGAGGAAGTCGGCGATGAGGTCTTTGTCCTTGTCCGTCGGGTCGCCGCACGTCCCGCCGGAGTCGAAGAAGAGCGAGCCTCCGTCGCCGCCCGCGCCCGCGGCGCCGGAGGACGACGACATGCCGCCGCTCCCGCTCGCGCCCGATCCGACGGGCTTGATCCCGGAGTCGGGCGAGCAGGCGAGCGGGAGGGCCGCAGCGGCTGCGAGGAACGAGAGCCCGAGGCCGAACGAGCGCAAGCGGTTCTGCTTCATCGTGCACCTTTGCCGGCAGAAGGAAGGCGACGCGAAAAACGCCGGCTCAGGGTATCACGTCGGCCCGCCGTTCCCTCCGTCGCCTCGCTCGGGAGCGCATCTCTTCGCTCTGGGCCTCTTCCTCGGCCGCGTGCTCGTCCGCGGCGGCGCGCGGCTCGCTCGCGAATCGCTGTCGCAAACGCCTCCGGCCCCGCGCGCCGGGCGCCTCCTCCGCCGGCGGGAGCGGCGCCGCGTCGAGCCGCGCGAGATCCGCCTCGGCCACGGCGGGCTCGTCGAGGTGCTCGGCCGCACGCACGAGGAGCCTGCGCACCTCGACGCGCACGGCCGCGTCACGCGTCCATCCGGGACGCGCCTGCGCCACGATCGCCCGCGCGAGCAAGAGCTCGGCGCGGCCTCGCACGTCGTCCGGGATCCACGTCGCGAGCGCGGGATCCGCGGCCGCCGAGAGCGCGCGCCGCAGCGCATTGATCCGCCTCGGGCCGAAGCGCGCCGCGTCGTCCGTCGCGCACGTCGCGAGCCGCGAGAGCCGCTGCGCCACGAGCCGCGCTGCATGCCGCACGGGCTCCGCCTCGCACGTGGGCAGAGGCCGCGCGCGATCGAGGGCGAGCAGCACGGCCGCGAGGCACGCGCCGGCCACGACCACCGTGGCCATCACCATCGCGACCTCGGCGTGCGATCGTGGCACCCACCCCGTCGACAGCGCGATGAACCCGGCGCTCGCGGCGAGCACGAGCCCCGTGCACCCGAGCGCCCCTTGCGTGTGCGCGATGCGCCGCGTCGGCCCTCGTTGCACGAGGCGCCCTCCGCTCGGCAGGTGCTTCATCGCGCGTGACGCGGCTTGATGCAGCCCGACCGACAGCGGGCCGAGCTCCAGCTTCGGTGGCTCGCGGAACGGGGATTGCGGCGCCCCCGCGCGCCGAACGCCGGTCATCGTCGACCGAGATTATCAGAGGAGCACCCTCGACCGAAACGCGCCCGATCACCGGGAGCGCGCGTGTCAGCGAGGCCCGCTTCGTTTCGCTTTTTCCTCGTGCCCGCTCGTCCCTGCACGCGTGGCGAGCACACGCACCACGTCGCGCATCGGCACGCCGCGCGACGCGAGCCCCACGAGCACGTGGTACACGAGATCCGCGGCCTCGTTCGCGACGCGCGAATCGTCCTCGCTCTCGATCGCGCGGACGAGCTCGTCCGCTTCCTCGCGGATCTTCGCGCCGATCTTCGCCGGACCTCCGTCGAGCAGCGACCGCGTGTAACTCTTCTCCGCGGTCGACGTGCGCCGCGCCTCGATCTCGCGCTCCAGCACCTCGAGGAACGCGGCCGCGTCCACGCCGGACTCCGCGGCGATCCCGTGCTCGTCCACGCGACGGAAGAAACACGCGGGTTTGCCCGTGTGGCACGTCGGCCCGGCCGGATCGACGAGCAGGAGGAGCGCATCGGCGTCGCAGTCCGCGACGATCGCCGCGACCGCGAGCGTGTTCCCGCTCGTCTCGCCCTTCTCCCAGAGCGTGCCGCGGGATCGGCTGAAGAACGTTGCTCGCCCCGTCTCGATCGTCCGTTCGAGCGACGCGC
This sequence comes from Polyangium sp. y55x31, assembly GCF_029946505.1. GTDB lineage: Bacteria > Myxococcota_A > Polyangia > Polyangiales > Polyangiaceae > Polyangium. The sequence continues at coordinate 154,935 of NZ_JARZHG010000009.1, read as the reverse complement.
GGTTCATGTACGCGATCATGCGCACCTGACCCGTCAGCCTGTCCTGCACGATCGCGGGCAGAAGCCCCGCCTCGCCCCAGGCGAGTTCCACGCTTCAGCTCTCCTCGGACGGAGGCGGCTCGCTCGTCCGCTCTTCCTCCACCGGCTTCTTCGTCTTCTTCTTCGTTGCGACGGCCTTCGGCGCCTCGTCCGATGCAGCGGCCTTCTGCGCCTTCTTCGCGGGCTTCTTCTTCACCTCGCGCGGCGCTTCAGCTTCATCTTCGTCCGCATCTGCATCCGCATCCGCGGCCTTCTTCTTCGCCGCGGCGGGCTCGCCGTCTTCGTCTTCGTCCTCGTCGGCGACGTTGCTCTCGGCCTTCTTCTCCTCCGCTTCGTCGTCGACGAAGGTCGGCAGCGGGATCGCCATCGCCGCCTCGGGGTGAGCGAGCGCGGCCTGGTGATACACGGAGAACGCGATCGCCGCCGCGACGCCCGTGCTGAGCGCCACCGCTTGCGACGTCGAGAGCTGGATCGTCGCCGAGGTCCCGAACGACTCGGGCCGCAGCGCGAGGAAGAGCACGACGGCCGGGACGAACGCGAGGATCTGCGACAGGCGCCGCATCGTCGGGTTCTCGACCATCTTCGAGATGCCGACCACGTACCCGACCGCGAAGAGCACGAGCGCGAGCGGCAAGAGGATGTGCTCGGGCAAGGACGGCGGGATCCAGCCGCGCTCGTCGTCCGCGCGCAGCATCTCCAGCAGGAAGCGGCCGACGCCGTAGGCGAACGTGAAGATCAAAAAGATTTGACCCCGAAACTTCTGGTACCGCCGCGACACGAGCAGGATCACGAGCAGCGTCGCGCCGACGAGCGACTCGTAGATCTGCGTCGGGTGCACCGGGAGCGACCCCGTCGCGTCCTCGTCGATGAGGTGCTTCTTCACGTGCTGGATCCACGCCGGCGAGCCGCCGGGCGCGCCGCTCGGCGTCTCGATCAGCGAGGGATCCCAGCGCGGGAACGTGCCGAGCTTCTGCAGCCACGCGGGCGCCGTCTTCGCGAGCGGCTGGCCGAAATCGCAGCCGAAGAGGTAACAGCCGACGCGCGTGATCATCAGGCCCGAGGCCAAGCTCGGCACCGCCACGTCCGCCCACGGCAGGAGCGGGATCCCGTGCCGCCGCAGGAACACCAGCGATCCGATGAACCCACCGAGGAAACCGCCGTACGCAACGAGCCCGCCCTTGCGGACGTCGAGCATCGCGCCGAACGACTCGAACTCGTTCAGGTTCGTAACGATGTACAGGATGCGCGAGCCCACCACCGCGGCCACGGCCGTGACCACGTAGTTGTTCGCCATCAGCTCCTTCGGCAGGCCATCACGCTCCGCGAGCCCGAGCGTCAGATACCAGCCCACGACGAGCGACAGGCCGAGCATCACGCCGTAGCTGTAGATGGGCAGCGGGCCGACGGGCACCGTGGTCTCGCGGAACACGAAGGCCGCGGCGCCGAGGGCCACGGTCGCGACGGCGGCGCCGATCGCGACGGACCTGTTCTTCGTCACGAACTGGTAGATCGCGACGATCGCCGCGATCCCTGCGAGCGCGCATAGGACCCACAGGAGGGGCAGCGTCGTGCGCGGGAGCGGCACGCGGAACAGGATCGGATGCATGGCCGCCCTTCCTTACGCTTGCCCCAAGGGCCGGGCAAGCGTCGCAAGTGATCGCGACCCTTTTGGTGGAGCCCCACCTGCTGCTACGATGCGGGAGTGCTCAGACGAGCGACCACGATCGGCGCGTGCGCCCTCCTCTCGCTCACGCTCGTTTCGTGTGTGCCCGAGGGACCGCCCACGGTAGATTCCGGCCCCGCGCGGCCCGCCCGCCCGGCGGCCCCGCGCCCGCAAACCACGGCCCCGACCGCCCCCCTGGTCCCGCCCGGCCCGCCGATCCTCGCGCCCTTCGAGGACACCTTCGACCGCGCTGCGCTCGGCGAGGACTGGAACGCGCTCTCGCCGGGCTGGCACATCGAAAACGGCCGCCTCTGCGGCAAAAACGCGCGAAACCGCGGCATCTGGCTCCGTCGCCGGCTCCCCGTGAACGCGCGGATCGAGTTCGACGCCTACGCCGAGAACGCGATCGGCGACCTCAAGGTCGAGCTCTGGGGCGACGGCGAGAGTGGCGCGACGAGCACGTCCTACACGAACGCGACGAGCTACATCGCGATCTTCGGCGGCTGGCGCAACTCGAAGCACGTCCTCGCGCGCCTCGACGAGCACGGCGACGACCGGCTCGAGATCGACATCGACCCGAAGAGCGACGACGAGCGCGAGCGCCCCGTCGCCGTGGGCCAGGCGTATCGATTCCGCGTCGAGCGCGCGGACGGAAAGACGATCGTTTGGTCCATCAACGGCGTCGAGTACTTCACGCTCACGGACCCCGAGCCGCTCGCGGGCCCCGGACACGAGCATTTCGGCTTCAACGACTGGGAAGTCCCGGTCTGCTTCGACAACCTGAAGGTGACGCCGCTCTGACCGCATGGAACACGCCGAGGTCGAACGAGCCCTGGAGGATCTCGACAGCCGACTCGAACGGCTGCGGGCGCTCTACGAGCAGTACTTCCTTGGCATCGAGAAGCTCGAGCCGCTGGTCCCGCGCAAGGAGCTCGAGCGGCGCATCATGCTCCTGCGCCGCGAGCAGATCCGGAACACGGCGCTGCGCTTCAAGTTCCAGACGCTGATCCAGCGCTACAACACGTTCCAGCAGTACTGGGGCCGGGTCGCGCGCGAGATCGAGAACGGCACCTACCAGCGCGACGTGCTCCGCGCCGCCGCGCGCTTCGGCGCGAAGGACGCGCTGACGATCCTCGGCAAGAAGCACAAAGAGAAGTACGCGAAGCTCGCCGCCGCGCAGGAAGAGCGCCGCGCCCGCATCCGCAAGCAAGCGCTCACGATCGACGAGGAGACGCTCGCCGACGAGGATCTCCTGGCCGACGACGTCGAGGATTTCGTCGACGAGGAGATCGCCGACGACGCGCTCGAATTCACGACCGCGGAGCCGCCGCCGGCCAAGGCTGCGCCGCCGCCTCCGCCGCCTCCGAAGCCCGCGGCCCCGCCGCCGCCGCCCGCGGCCACGAAGCCGGCTGCGCCGCCTCCGCCGCCGCCTTCGAATCCGGGACGGATCTCCGCGTTGCCTCCGCCGCCGCCCGCGATCGCAAAACCGCCTGCACCGCCGCCGCCGCCCGCGGGCAAACCCACGGCGCCATCGCCTCCGCCGCCCGCGGCCACGAAACCGGCTGCGCCGCCGCTGCCTCCACCCGCGGGCAAACCCGCCGCGCCGCCGCCGCCGCCCGCGGGCAAACCCCCTGCGCCGCCGCCTCCGCTCGCTGCCAAGCCGCCGCCGCGTCCGCCGCTCCCCTCGACGCCGATCGATCGTCCGTCCGCGCTGCCGCCCGAGCCTGCACCTCTGCCGCCGCCCGAGCCTCCGCCCGCGGCGAAGCCGGCCGAGCCCGCGCCGCCCGCCAAGCCGGAGCCCGCGAAAAAGCCCGAGCCCGTGCCGCTGATGATGATGATGCGCCGGCCCGTCGAGGTCTCGGCGGCGAAGCCTGCGGACGCGAAACCCGCCGAAACGAAGCCCGCCGAGGGCCCTCCGCCGGTCGAGGCGCCGGCCGCACGACGCCCGCAAGCTTCGTCGCCCGACCTCGGCAAGCGCCGCGTCGCCGAGCTCGCGGCCCAGGCGAAACAAGGCAAAGCTGGCCCGAGCGGCCCGGCCTCGGCGCGCCCGCTGGATCTCGACTTCGACCTCGACGCGACCAAGCAAGGGCCGCCCTCGCGACGCAGGCCTTCGAGCACACGCACGCGGGCCGCCGTCCACGTCCCGAACGTGTCCGACGAACCCGCGCCGAGCGTGCCGGCCCCGTCCTCGCGGCGAAAGAGCAGCCGCAACATGCGCGCGGTCGTCGCGCCTCCGCCGCCCGATCCTCCGGCCGAGGCGCCGTCGCCGCCGGACACGGGAGCCTCGGCCGAGCCGCGCCCGCAGCCCGAGCCGCGCCCGCAGCCTGCGCGACCTCGCCCGTCGCAAGGTTCGTCCGAGGACCTCTCGGACGCACGAATCCGCCAGATTTACGCGCAGTACGTCGAGGCCAAGCGCGCCGCGAAGGAGTCGACCGCGGGCGTCACGTACGAGGCGCTCGCCAAGCAGCTCCGCCAGCAGGCCGAGAAGCTCAAGGCTTCTCACCCGCAAAAATCGGTCGATTACAACGTGGTGATGAAGGACGGCAAACCCACGCTCAAGCCGATCCTTCGCTAGGAGCCTGTGGACTTATCTGCTGCGCGCCCCGAATCGTCGGTCGACATCGCTCGAAATCCTTCAGGATTCCTCGCTCCGTCGCCCTAGCTTCGGGGCGCTCGCGACGATCATTCCACAGGCTGCTAGGAGCTCAAAGCATCGGCCCGGGCGCGGCTTCGAGCGCGTCCTTCGTGGCAGCGTCAGTTCGTGGGGAAGAAAGAGGGGGGAATCGAGGCGGAAGCGGCGCTGAGCTTGCTAGCGGTGCGCGGCACCTCGCGTCGACATGGCGGCCCGCTTGGCGACGGGCGGCGTGAACGCCTCACCCTCGCAGTACAGGATCGCGCATGCCGTCCTGTCGGACTCGCGCATCCGGCTGCATAACTCCCCGAGGTCTTCGTCGCTGTCGACGACATCCGCCTGCTGGGGTTGGGACGAGCCGTCCTCGTAATCGATGTTGTCCAACGCGACCCACCGCCCCCGATACTCGTCGGAGCGGCACATATCGAGCCACGTCATCCGCATGGCTCCGCGGCGTCTACTGCCCATTGCCCGTGAACGACCTTCTCCTCTGCACCTCTGGCATCGGCACCGACGTGGGCTGCGAAGTGCAGCTCGTGACCTTTGACACGCTGCGCCGAACCGTCGAGCAGAGGCTTCTGCGAACGAGCGTCATCGCTCGCAAGATCCATCTAGCACCCGCGTCGAACGGGCGTCAAGCGCGTCAAAACGCGGTGACACACGAGTGAATTCCCATCTAGGGCCGCCGCTCGTGCATGTCGAGGGGTCCGAGGGAGACGCGTTGCGCTACTTGCAACGCGGGGGAAGCGCGGCCTTTCCGCTGCTGGCGCCGATCGCCGCCGCCGCGTCCGCCGTGGCCTTGGCCGCGCAGCCCTTCGACTTCACCTCACGCGCGGCCGAGGCGTCGATCGCCGAGAGCGCCTTGCTGCGCTTCGGCCCGGTGCACGAGCGGTACTGGCTGATCGCCATCGTCGTGTTGCCGCCGTATGCGTACGTGATCGCCGCGTCGCAAGCCTTGTCGCCGGCGGCGTCGACCTTCGTGCCGCCGCCGCCACCCGATCCCGAGGCCGTCGTGGCCGGGGATCCGGAGCCCGATCCGGTGTTCGTGCCCGTGGTTTGTCCGGACTGCGTCGAGCCGCCCGCCGAAGAGGCCGTCCCCGCGGTGCCCGCGCTGTCAGCGGGCGCGGCCGTCGGATCGGAGGCGACCACGACGGTCGTCGGCGCTGCAGACGGCATCAGGATCACCTCGCCGTCGCCGCCGCTCTTACCGCCTCGCGTCGCGAAGATCGCGATCACGATCCCGACCACCACGAGCGCGCCGATGCCCGCGATGATCGGCACCGGGCTGCTCTTTTGTTGCTGCCGGCCGCCCATCGGCGGAGGCGGCGGCGCGGGGTAGGCCGGTCCGCCCATCGGCATCGGCGCGTGGCCGTGCTGCTGCATCGGCACGACGGGCATCGGGCCCGGCGTGATCGCAACGGCGCTCGGCCCCGTGTCGACCATCGTTCGACCGCCCGGCGCGCTCGGCACTCCCTGCGCGAAGAGCGGCTCGCCGATCTGCGTCCCGCCGGGACGTGCGGGCATCTGTCCGCTCGGCATGCCTTGCATCTGCCCGCTCGGCATGCCTTGCATCTGCCCGCTCGGCATCCCGTACTGCCCGCTCGGCATCCCGTACTGCCCGCTCGGCAGGCCCGGCATCGCGGCGGTGCCCGCGACCTGCTGCTGACCCGTCGCACCACCAACGATCGACGCGCGCCCCGCGCCGATCGAGAGCTCTTCGTAGAACTCGCGCACGGACGACTGGCGCTTGTTCTTGTCCTTCTCGAGCGCGCGCATGATCGCGGCCTTCATCTTCGGCGGCACCTGCGCGCCGAGCTGCGTCACCTCGAAGGGCGAGGGCTGCGCGGTGAGGTGCTGCGTGGCCCAGGCCCACGGCGTATCTGCTTCGAACGGCAAGCGCCCGGTGAGCATCTCGTAGGCGACGATCGCGAGCGAGTAGACGTCGCTGCGCGCGTCGAGCTCCTGCCCGCGGAACTGCTCGGGGCTCATGTACGGCGGTGTTCCGAGCACCGTGCCTTGCTGCGTGAGCTTCTGCTCCTTCGAGTCGGGACGCTCGCCGCGCTTGGCGATGCCGAAGTCGAGCACCTTCACGAAATCGTCGCCGTCGATCTTCGTGAGGAAGAGGTTCGCGGGCTTGAGATCGCGATGCACGATCCCCTTGCTGTGCGCTTCCTGGAGCGAGCCTGCAGCTTGCCCGATGATCTTGTCGACGCGCTCGGGCGGCATCGGCCCTTTCTGCGCGAGCTCGTCCTCGAGCGGACTTCCTTCGAGCAGCTCCATCGCGATGTAGAGCTCGCCGGAGTTCGTCTGCCCGAAGTCCCAGACCTGGATCGTGTTCGGGTGCTTGAGCTCGGCGACGGTGCCGCACTCGCGGTTGAAGCGCGCGAGCACTTGCGGATCCTTCGCGTACTGCGCGAGGAGCGTCTTGACTGCGGCTTTTCGAACCGTCGTGCCCATCTGCTGCTCGGCGGTGTAGACGCGGCCCATGCCGCCTTCACCGAGCACGCCCGTGATGCGGTAACGACCGCCCACGATGGAGCCGATCAACGGATCTTCTTCGGAAGGCGCCGAAGGCAGCGGCGCTCCGCACTTGGCGCAGAAGCGCGCTCCATCGATGTTCGCGTGGTGACAGGCGGGACACTCCATGATGCGGCGCGAGCATCGCAAGATGCGCGCGGGTGGTGCAAGAAGTTGCGGCAAGGACAGGTCGCGAGGATCGTGCCTCGCTTGCCTGCTCACGTACGGGTTCGCGATCCAGCCTGCCGGGGGAGGTCCCTCTGCCTGGGATGCCGGGGATTCCGGTGTTTGGCGCACGGCGTCCGGCCCGCTCCAAACACAAAACCTTTCATCCGGCTTGACATGTCAAAAGCAAGGGGCTAAGAGCCTGCTCCCCTTTGACGGGACACGTCTGTCTTCGAGGGAGGAACTCGCTGGCGTAGCTCAACCGGTAGAGCACCTGCCTTGTAAGCAGGGGGTTAGGGGTTCAAGTCCCCTCGTCAGCTCCACCGGACTGTCAGGGGCGGAAGGCTCGGACGAACGAGAGTAAAATCTCAGGAGACGAACCGACCGAAACAGAGTAGAGAGGGACCCGCGAGCCCTTGGATCTCGCGAGACGTTGACAATCTGGAGGGTTGCCCGAGCGGCCAAAGGGAGCAGACTGTAAATCTGCCGGCAATTGCCTTCGATGGTTCGAATCCATCACCCTCCACCGAGACACCGATGAGGTGTCTCGACCCGCGGAGTCGGAAAGTCGGTACGTAGATGAGGTTGGGGGAGTACCTCCCGAACTCTATCTGCGGGCGTAGCTCAGTTGGTAGAGCGTCAGCCTTCCAAGCTGAACGTCGCCGGTTCGAACCCGGTCGCCCGCTCCGCCGGCTCCATGCCCACCTAGCTCAGTTGGTAGAGCACGTCCTTGGTAAGGACGAGGTCGTCGGTTCAATCCCGATGGTGGGCTCCAGCAACCGTAAAGAAAGGACAGCGCGCGCGACCGTCGCGGTCGGCAACCGTCAGGAGCAAGAACGATGGCCAAGGAGAAATTCACTCGAACCAAGCCCCACGTGAACGTCGGCACGATCGGCCACATCGATCACGGTAAGACCACGCTCACGGCGGCCATCGTCAAGGTCCAGTCCAAGCAGAAGCTTGCGAAAGAGATCAAGTACGCCGACATCGCCAAGGGCGGTACGGTCCGTGACGAGACCAAGACGGTGACGATCGCGGCCGCGCACGTGGAGTACGAGTCGCCGAAGCGCCACTACGCGCACGTCGACTGCCCCGGCCACGCTGACTACATCAAGAACATGATCACGGGCGCCGCGCAGATGGACGGCGCGATCCTCGTGGTCAGCGCGCTCGACAGCGTCATGCCGCAGACCCGCGAGCACGTGCTCCTCGCGCGTCAGGTCGGCCTGAACTACCTCGTCGTCTTCCTCAACAAGTGTGACGCGGTGGACGACCCGGAGATGCTGGACCTCGTCGAGATGGAGGTCCGCGAGCTCCTCAACAAGTACAACTTCAACGGCGACAACGCGCCCGTCATCCGTGGTGCTTCGCTCCCGGCGCTCCAGGGCGACCCCAAGTGGGAGGCGAAGATCGGCGAGCTGCTCGACGCGCTCGACTCCTACATCCCGGAGCCGGAGCGCGCGGTCGACAAGCCGTTCCTCATGGCGATCGAGGACGTGTTCTCGATCAAGGGCCGCGGCACGGTGGCCACGGGCCGTATCGAGCGCGGCGTGGTGAAGGTCGGCGAAGAGGTCGAGATCATCGGCTTCAAGGACACGCGCAAGACCGTCGTCACGGGCGTCGAGATGTTCCGGAAGCTGCTCGATCAGGGCATCGCCGGTGACAACGTCGGTTGCCTCCTGCGCGGTGTCGAGAAGGACGACATCGAGCGTGGTCAGGTCCTCGCGAAGCCGGGCTCGATCACCCCGCACACGCACTTCAAGGGCGAGGTGTACGTCCTGAAGAAGGAGGAGGGCGGCCGTCACACGCCGTTCTTCACGAACTACCGCCCGCAGTTCTACATCCGGACGACGGACGTGACGGGCACCGTCAAGCTCCCCGAGGGGGTCAAGATGGTGATGCCGGGCGACAACATCACGATGGACATCGAGCTCATCGCGCCGGTCGCGCTCGAGGAGCAGATGCGGTTCGCGATCCGCGAGGGCGGCAAGACCGTCGGCGCGGGCATCGTGACCAAGATCCTCAAGTAACGAGGCGTGATGTCGGTGCAGGACGGCGGGTCCCGTGGCTCCGGTAGGGCCTCGGGAGAACGAGGGACACGCATCCCGGTCTCGTTGGCCTGCACCGAGTGTACGGCGAGGAACTACAAGACGACCAAATCCCCCGGGGATTACGTGGAACTGAAGAAGTTCTGCAAGCAGTGCAAGAAGCACACGCTGCACCGGGAGACGAAGTAGTCGGATCCGAAGTAGACGAACTGCTCGGCTCGTGGCATCTGTCCCGGGTCGAGCAGGTTGAAGGGGTATAGCTCAGCTGGTAGAGCAGCGGATTCCAAATCCGCAGGTCGGGAGTTCGAGCCTCTCTGCCCCTGCCCACAAGGGCCCCTCCTCTCGCGTTCAGCATCAGGTAGGGGCAGCATGAGACGCCTCGCTCGGTCTCACGAAAGTGAGCGGGCGAGGCGTAGATGTCGGTGACGCTGCTCGAAGCGAGATCCGGCACGTTGGGACGAACGGCGATGGCGACACGACGAGAGAAAGACGAGGCACGGAAGGCCCAGAAGAAGGGCTCTGCGCCGGATTCCGCCCCGGATTCGGGTGCGGATGCCTCGCTCGCGGTGCGCAAGGGGAGCGATCTCGACGTGGCGCCGAGCGCGGACGAAGCCGGCGAAGAGCACGACGAAGCTGCGGAAGGCTCGGAGGAGCAGGCTGCGGGCGAAGAGGCTGGGGAAGACGCCGAGGTCGCGGCGGCGCGGCAGCTCGGGACCGATCGCTACGTGATGGCGGGGTTCTTCGGGGCGGCGATCCTCGGCGCGTACGTGCTTGGCAAGGCCATCCACGGGATCTGGGGCAACCTCTCGAACCGGGACTGGTTCAGCCGGGCGGTGCCTGCGCTGGCGGCGGTCGCGGACGAGGACAAGGCGACGTATGCGACTGTGATCGCCGGCGTCATCGCGGTCATCGTCACGCTGCGGACCTATCGTCGTCCGGACGTACGCGAGTGGACGGACGAGGTCGCTTCGGAGCTGATCAAGGTCAAGTGGCCGACCAAGAAGGACGTCACGAACTCAACCATGGTGGTCATTGCGGCGAGTGCCGTGGCCACCCTTTATCTCGCGCTGCTCGACCGGTTGTGGTCGTTCGTGACGGGCATCGTCTACGGCACTGGAAGCTAGGGCCGTTCGGGAGCCACGCGCCATGGCGAAGAAGTGGTACGTCATTCATACCTACTCGGGATACGAGGCGAAGGTGCGCGATGCGCTCCAGCAGCGAGCGAAGCAGCACGGCCTCGAGGACAAGATTGGCGAGATCTTGATCCCGCATGAAACGGTCACGGAGAATCGCCCGGGGGGCAAGCAGCGGGTTCGTCAGAAGCTCAGCTTGCCTGGCTACATCTTTGCCGAGATGGAGATGAGCGAGACGGTGTGGCACCTCGTGAAGGACACGCCGAAGGTGACGGGCTTCATCGGCAACCAGACGCCGCAAGAGGTCCCGGCCCCGCAGATCGAGAGTCTGCGTCGAGGCATCGTGGAGGGCGCGGTCAAGCCGAAGCCCAAGCTCACGTTCGAGGTCGGCGAGGAGGTTCGCGTGCTCGACGGCGCGTTCGCCAACTTCACCGGGACCGTGGACGACGTGAAGATGGATAAGCAGAAGCTGAAGGTCAAGGTGTCGATCTTCGGCCGTCCGACCAGCGTGGAGCTCGATTTTTCGGCGGTGGAGAAGCGCTGAGCGACGCTCCGGGTCGGTACGAACAAGGTAGACGCAGCACAGAACGGGTAAAGCAATGGCGAAGAAGGTCACCGGGTACGTCAAGCTTCAGCTCCCTGCGGGGAAGGCCAACCCCTCGCCGCCGGTCGGTCCTGCGCTCGGCCAGCACGGCGTGAACATCATGGCGTTCTGCAAGGACTTCAACTCGCGGACCGCCTCGCAGGGCGACATGATCATCCCGGTGGTGATCACGGTCTATTCGGACCGGTCGTTCACGTTCATCTTGAAGACGCCGCCCGCGTCGGTCCTTCTCAAGAAGGCCGCGGGGCTCGAGACCAAGAAGAAGCCTGGTTCGGGTTCGAAGGAGCCGAACAAGGTGAAGGTTGGTCAGGTGACGCGCAAGCAGCTCCAGGAGCTTGCGCAGATGAAGATGCAGGACATGAACACGACGAACCTCGATTCGGCGATGCGCAGCATGGCGGGCACGGCCCGCTCGATGGGCATCACGATCGTCGACTGAGTTCGTCCTTCGCGCGTTCTGTCGCATCTCCGTTCGTCGGAGAAGCCGGCGACGAACGCGCGGCCGCGTGAAAGCGCGGCTCGATAAGAGCACCCCCCCACGTTGGGAGGAGAGCACCACGGTTAAAACGGCGCACCGTGGGAGGCGTAAGCCGATACAACAGGAGGGCAGATGCCGAAAGTCGCCAAGAAACGCGCTGCGGCCCAGGCCATGGTGGACCGCACGCGCAAGTACACGCTTCAAGAAGCGTGTGCACTCGTCAAGCAGGCTGCATCGGCGAAGTTCGACGAGACCGTCGACATCGCAGTGCGGCTGGGCGTGAACCCGCGTCACGCGGACCAGATGGTTCGCGGCGCCGTGGTCATGCCGGCAGGAACGGGCCAGTCGGTCCGCGTCCTCGTCTTCGCCAAGGGCGAAAAGGCGAAGGAAGCGGAAGCGGCGGGCGCCGATTTCGTCGGTGAGGCCGACCTGGTGAACAAGATCCAGGAAGGCTTCATGGACTTCGACCGCGTGATCGCGACGCCCGACATGATGGGTTTGGTCGGTAAGCTCGGTCGTATCCTCGGTCCGCGAGGCCTCATGCCGAACCCGAAGGTCGGCACCGTCACCGTCGACGTGAAGACGGCGGTGTCCGAAGCGAAGGCCGGCAAGGTGGAGTACCGCGTCGAGAAGGCGGGCATCGTGCACGCTCGGATCGGCAAGGTCTCCTTCAAGGAGGACGCGCTCGCCAAGAACGCGGAGGCCTTGATTCAGGCTCTCATCCGCGCGAAGCCGTCGACGGCGAAGGGGATTTATCTCCGGAGCATCACGTTGTCTTCGACGATGGGGCCGGGCGTCCGGATCGACCCGGTGCACCTCAGCGACAAGGGTGAGGAGGGCTGATCATGGAGCGCACGGAGAAAGAGGCTCTGGTCGGCGAGGTCAAGCAGCGCTTCGATCGCATGACCTCGGCGGTCTTCCTCGACTTCACGGGTCTCAACGTCGCCGTGGTCACGAAGCTGCGCGACGAGTTCCGGAAGGCGGGCGTCGAGTATCGAGTCGTGAAAAACACGCTCGTTCGTCACGCGATCAAGCATCACGCGTGGTCGAAGAAGCTCGACGATACGCTTGTCGGGATGACCGGGATCGCCTGGAGTTACGAGGATCCCAGCGCGGCCGCCAAGGTCGTGAAGGCCTTCCGCAAGGACAAGGATCACGAGAAGCTGAAGATCAAGGCGGGCCTCATCGAGGGCCAGATTCTCGACGCCGAGGGCGTGGAGAATCAGCTCGCGACGATGCCCGGCAAGGACGAGCTCAGGGCGACGCTGCTTGCCACGTTGCAGGCGCCTCTCCAGCAGTTCTTGCAGCAGCTCAATGCGCCTCTTCAGAACTTCGCGTACCTGTTGAAGGCCAAGGAGGACGCGGCGGGCGGGGCGGGCTGAGCCCACGTTCCGAGTCCGATCGTGGTCGGGGAGAAGGGGGACCGGAGGTGGTCCGGAGCTCCAAACGCTCGACCAGTGAGAAAGGGCATTGCGCCCTTCGGGTTTTGATCTACAGACGCGCCCCGGGGTACTCATCCCACCGCGGCGCGCAGACGGTTTGAAGGAGTCTCGTCATGGCTGAGATCACGCGGGAGCAGGTCGTCGATTACCTTTCCAACCTGCCGGTCATCCAGATCGCCGAGCTCATCAAGGAGCTCGAGAACAAGTGGGGCGTGAAGGCTGCACCGGCGGCGGTGGCGGTGGCTGCTGCTCCTGGTGGCGGTGGTGCTGAGGCTGCGCCGAAGGCCGAGGAGAAGACCGAGTTCGACGTCGTGCTGGCGAACGCCGGCGCGAACAAGATCGCGGTCATCAAGGCGGTCCGCGAGATCACGGGCCTTGGCCTCAAGGAGGCGAAGGACCTGGTCGAGGGCGCGCCCAAGAACGTGAAGGAAGCGGTCTCCAAGGCCGACGCCGAGGAGATGAAGAAGAAGCTCGCCGAGGCAGGTGCGACGGTCGAGCTCAAGTAAGGATCCGGGCTTCCCGTTCAGGGACAGCGCGATCCGCCATGCGACGGCGGCAGGGGCGAACGTCCCTGCCGCGCGTCGAGTTTTGTCTTTGGGGGGTTTGCTGCTGCGTCTGTCGCGTGATTCGAGCGCGTCTTCCAGGTCGCGGTAGCACAGCCGAGTTTGTCCGTCGCCGGGACCTTTGATGGCTGTTTCGTAGCTTCGAGGCTGATGCTCGGTTCGTGGAGCGCGCGGGGAACGAGCCCTGCGCACCCGTAGGAGCCGGAGGAATATCGATGCCGTCGGTCGTCCAATCCAACTTCCGCATCCGTAAGAATCTGGGGCGCGTTCGTCGCATCATCGACGTTCCGAACCTGATCGACATCCAGAAGTCCAGCTACGACAAGTTCCTCCAGATGAACGTCCCGCCGCACGAGCGGGAGGAAGTCGGGCTCCAGGCGGTGTTCCGCTCGGTGTTCCCCATCAAGGACTTCAACGGGACGAGCGAGCTCGTCTTCGTTTCGTACAACCTCGAGCCGCCGAAGTACGACGTCGAGGAGTGCCGCCAGCGAGGCATGACCTACGCGGCGCCGATCAAGGTCACCAACCAGCTCATGATCTACGACACCCGTGACGGCGGAGAACGCATCGTCCGGGACATCAAGGAGCAGGAGGTGTACTTCGGCGAGCTGCCGCTGATGACCGAGACGGGCACGTTCATCATCAACGGCACCGAGCGCGTCGTCGTCAGCCAGCTCCACCGCTCGCCCGGCGTGTTCTTCGATCACGACAAGGGCAAGACGCACTCGAGCGGCAAGCTGCTCTACTCGGCGCGCGTCATCCCGTACCGCGGCTCGTGGCTCGATTTCGAGTTCGATCCGAAGGACATCATCTACGTGCGCATCGACCGTCGCCGGAAGATGCACGCGACCGTCCTCCTGCGCGCGCTCGGTTACTCGACGCAGGATCTCCTGAACTACTTCTACTCGACGGAGACCGTCTACCTCGAGAAGGGCGGCAAGTACGCGAAGAGCATCGAGTACGACCTCCTCGCCGGTCAGCGCGCGACGCGTGACATCAAGATCAAGGAAGATGTCATCGTCAAGAAGAACACGAAGTTCACGCGCGCCGCGATTCGCAAGATGAAGGAGGCGAAGCTCGAGCGCATGCAGGTCGAGACCGAGGAGCTCGTCGGCAAGGTCGCGGCGCACGACGTCGTCGATCCGGAGACGGGCGAGGTCATCGTCGAGGTGAACGAGGAGCTCACGGACGCCAAGCTCGAGCGCATCCGCGAGGCGAAGCTCGAGAGCTTCCGCATCCTCTTCATCGACGGCCTCAACGTCGGCTCGTACCTCCGCGACACGCTGCTCGCCGACAAGGTGAAGACGCAGGAGGACTCGATCCTCGAGATCTATCGTCGCCTCCGCCCGGGTGATCCGCCCACGCTCGAGACGGCGAAGACGCTCTTCCACAACCTGTTCTTCAACCCGGAGCGTTACGACCTCTCGAAGGTCGGCCGGCTGAAGCTGAACTACAAGTTCTACCGGGATCTGCCGGAGGGCCAGCGCCCGAACCTCGATCTCACGGTGCTCACGCCGCAGGACATCCTGGAGACGGTCCGGCACCTCATCGAACTCAAGAACGGCCGCGGCTCGGTCGACGACATCGACCACCTCGGCAACCGCCGCGTGCGCGCGGTCGGCGAGCTCATGGAGAACCAGTACCGCATCGGCCTGGTCCGCATGGAGCGCGCGATCAAGGAGCGCATGAGCATGTCGCAGGAGATCGACACGCTCATGCCGCACGACCTGATCAACGCGAAGCCCGTGAGCGCGGTGGTCAAGGAGTACTTCGGGAGCTCGCAGCTCTCGCAGTTCATGGACCAGACGAACCCGCTCTCCGAGGTCACGCACAAGCGTCGTTTGTCCGCCCTCGGTCCGGGCGGCCTCACGCGCGAGCGCGCGGGCTTCGAGGTGCGCGACGTCCACGCCACGCACTACGGCCGCATCTGCCCGATCGAGACGCCGGAAGGCCCGAACATCGGCCTCATCGCGTCGCTCTCGACGTTTGCCCGCGTGAACGAGTTCGGCTTCGTCGAGACGCCCTACCGCAAGGTGACGGAGAGCACGGTGACCGACGAGGTCGTCTGGCTCAGCGCGCTCGAGGAAGAGGGCAAGTACATCGCGCAGGCGACGGCCGCGCTCGATGA
Organism: Polyangium sp. y55x31; assembly: GCF_029946505.1. Classification (GTDB taxonomy): domain Bacteria; phylum Myxococcota_A; class Polyangia; order Polyangiales; family Polyangiaceae; genus Polyangium. Next base: position 139,523 of record NZ_JARZHG010000009.1, on the reverse strand, counting down.
TGGTCGCAAGTTCCGCGAGAACGTGGTCTCGGCGCGTCTGAACGGCGATTTCAAGATCGTCGCGTCGGACATGATCGAGCTCATGGACATCGCGCCGAACCAGATGGTGAGCGTCGCGGCCGCGCTCGTGCCGTTCCTCGAGCACGACGACGCGAACCGCGCGCTCATGGGCGCGAACATGCAGCGCCAGGCGGTGCCGCTCATCAAGAGCGAGGCTCCGCTCGTCGGCACGGGCATGGAGAACCGGCTCGCGCGGGACTCGGGCGTGTGCGTCGTGGCGCGCCGTCCGGGCATCGTGGAGAGCGTCGACGCGACGCGCATCGTGGTGCGCGCGGCGGGTGAGGGCGCCGAGGTGCCGGACATCTACCACCTCATGAAGTACCAGCGCTCGAACCAGTCGACCTGCTACACGCAGAAGCCGATCGTTCGCACGGGCGACATCGTGAAGGCCGGCGACGTGCTCGCGGACGGCCCGTCGACGGACATGGGCGAGCTCGCGCTGGGGCAGAACGTGCTCGTCGCGTTCATGCCGTGGCAGGGCTACAACTTCGAGGACTCGATCCTGGTCTCGGAGCGCATCGCGAAGGACGACGTGTTCACCTCGATCCACATCGAGGAGTTCGAGTGCGTCGCGCGCGACACGAAGCTCGGCAAGGAGGAGATCACGCGCGACATCCCGAACGTCGGCGAGGAGGCCCTGAAGGACCTCGACGACTCGGGCATCGTGCGGATCGGCGCCGAGGTTCGTCCGGGCGACATCCTCGTCGGCAAGATCACGCCGAAGGGCGAGACGCAGCTCTCCCCCGAGGAGAAGCTGCTCCGCGCGATCTTCGGCGAGAAGGCCGGCGACGTGCGCGACAGCTCGCTCAAGGTCCCGCCGGGCGTGAGCGGCATCGTGATCAACGCGCGCGTCTTCTCGCGCAAGGGCACGGAGAAGGACGACCGCGCGCGGGACATCGAGGATCAGGAGCGCGCTCGGATCGAGCGGACGCGCGACGAGGAGATCAAGATCCTGCGCGACTCGTTCTATCGCCGGGTCCGCGAGATCCTGGTCGGCAAGACGACGAACGGGAAGCTCGTCGACGACAAGGGCAAGGTCCTGCTCCAGAAGGGCGATGAGATCACCGAGGCGGCCCTCGCCGAGATCCCGCGCCGTTACTGGGGCGAGATCCCGGTGGAGGAGACGGACCGGATCCAGAACATCCTTCGGGATCTGGAGGACCTCGTCCGCACGCGCGAGGAGCACTTCCGCGACAAGATCGAGCGCCTGTCGAAGGGCGACGAGCTGCCGCCGGGCGTGATCAAGATGGTGAAGGTCTACATCGCCATCAAGCGCAAGCTCCAGGTCGGCGACAAGATGGCAGGCCGCCACGGCAACAAGGGCGTCATCAGCCGGATCCTTCCGGAGGAGGACATGCCCTACCTGCAGGACGGTCGGCCGGTGGACATCGTGCTGAACCCGCTCGGTGTGCCGAGCCGCATGAACGTCGGTCAGATCCTGGAGATCCACCTCGGCTGGGGCGCCTACGAGCTCGGCCGGCAGATCCAGCAGATGATCGAGGATCAGAAGGCGGGCGCCGAGATCCGCAATCGTCTGGCGGAGGTCTACGCCAACGACGAGGAGAGCGCGGCGATCGTCGCGTCGATGGACGAGGGTGACGCGGTGCGGGCCGGGCGCAAAGTTCGTCACGGCGTGTTCGTCGCGTCGCCGGTCTTCGACGGCGCGACCGAGGAGGACATCAAGGGCGCGCTCGCGCTCGCGGGTCTGCCGAGCTCGGGCCAGGCGATCCTGTTCGATGGTCGCACGGGCGAGGCGTTCGATCAGAACGTCACGGTGGGCATCATGTACATGCTGAAGCTGCACCACCTCGTGGACGACAAGATCCACGCCCGGTCGATCGGTCCCTACTCGCTCGTCACGCAGCAGCCGCTGGGCGGAAAGGCTCAGTTCGGCGGTCAGCGCCTCGGCGAGATGGAGGTGTGGGCGATGGAGGCCTACGGCGCGGCCTATGCGCTGCAGGAGTTCCTCACGGTGAAATCGGACGACGTCATGGGTCGTACGCGCATGTACGAGGCGATCGTCAAGGGCGAGTACACGCTGGAGGCCGGTTTGCCGGAGAGCTTCAACGTGCTCATCAAAGAGCTGCAATCGTTGTGTCTGAACGTCGAGCTGGTCGAGACGGGCCTCGAGGCCTCGGCCGCGGAAGAGGAGTGATGCCGAATGCGTGACATCTTCAGCTTCTTCGAGAAGCCCAAAGATCCGCTGTCGTTCAGCGCCATTCGGATCTCGCTCGCGAGCCCGGAGAAGATCCGGGAGTGGTCGCACGGCGAGGTGAAGAAGCCGGAGACCATCAACTACCGCACGTTCAAGCCGGAGCGGGATGGTCTCTTCTGCGCGAAGATCTTCGGGCCCGTAAAGGACTACGAGTGCAACTGCGGCAAGTACAAGCGCATGAAGCACCGTGGGATCGTGTGCGAGAAGTGCGGCGTCGAGGTCATCCAGTCGAAGGTTCGACGTGAGCGCCTCGGCCACATCTCGCTCGCGACGCCGGTCGCGCACATCTGGTTCCTGAAGAGCCTGCCGTCGCGCATCGGCAACATGCTCGACATCACGCTGAAGGATCTGGAGAAGGTCCTTTATTGCGAGGCGTACATCGTCATCGACCCGAAGGAGACGGGTCTGCAGCGCGGCGACCTCCTCAGCGAGGAGCGCTACCTGCAGATCATCGACGAGTACGGCGACGACAAGATCGCCGCGGGCATGGGCGGCGAGGCCGTGCTCGAGATGCTCAAGCAGGTCGACGTGCACGCGCTCGCGGAGCTGCTCCGCGAGGAGATGCGCAAGGCGACGAGCGAGGCGAAGCGCAAGAAGCTCGCGAAGCGCCTGAAGGTCGTCGAGGCGTTCCGGGAGAGCGGCAACCGGCCCGAGTGGATGATGCTCACGGTCATCCCCGTGCTGCCGCCCGACCTGCGTCCGCTCGTGCCGCTCGACGGTGGTCGGTTCGCGACGAGCGATCTGAACGACCTCTACCGCCGCGTCATCAACCGCAACAACCGCCTGAAGCGGCTGCTCGAGCTCAACGCGCCCGAGATCATCATCCGCAACGAGCGGCGCATGCTCCAGGAGGCGGTCGACGCGCTCTTCGACAACGGCCGCCGCGGCAAGACGATCACGGGCCCGAACAAGCGTCCGCTGAAGAGCCTCAGCGACATGCTGAAGGGCAAGCAGGGTCGCTTCCGTCAGAACCTGCTCGGCAAGCGCGTCGATTACTCGGGCCGTTCGGTCATCGTCGTCGGCCCGACGCTGCGCCTGCACCAGTGCGGTCTGCCGAAGAAGATGGCGCTCGAGCTCTTCAAGCCGTTCATCTACAACAAGCTGGAAGAGCGCGGGTACGTCAACACCATCAAGAGCGCGAAGAAGATGGTGGAGAAGGAGCGTCCCGAGGTCTGGGACATCCTCGAAGAGGTCATCAGCGAGCATCCCGTGCTCCTGAACCGCGCGCCGACGCTCCACCGCCTGGGCATCCAGGCGTTCGAGCCGGTGCTCATCGAGGGCAAGGCGATCCAGCTCCACCCGCTCGTCTGCGCGGCGTTCAACGCCGACTTCGACGGCGACCAGATGGCGGTGCACGTGCCGCTCTCGATCGAGGCGCAGATGGAGGCGCGCGTGCTCATGATGAGCACGAACAACATCCTCTCGCCCGCGAACGGCAAGCCCATCATCAACCCGACGCAGGACATCGTGCTCGGGCTCTACTACGCCACGCGCGAGCGCAAGTTCGCGAAGGGCAGCTTCCGCGAGGGCAGCCTGCGCTTCGGCGCCGACGGCCAGGGCGCGGAGGGGTCGACGGCCGAGGGCTACCTGCGCGGCGTCTACGCATCTCCCGAAGAGGTGCGCATGGCGTACGACGCGGGCGAGGTCGCGCTGCACGCGGGCATCCGCGTTCGCGTGCCGCACATCGACGAGGACGGCAACCCCGTCAAGGACGAGCACGGCCAGATCAAGCGCCGCATCGTGCAGACGACGGTGGGTCGTGTGCTCATCTCCGAGGTCCTGCCGAAGGGCGTGAGCTTCGACTACGCGAACAAGACGCTCGACAAGAAGGCCCTCTCGGCCCTCATCGACGTCTGCTACCGCGTCCACCGCAACAAGGAGACCGTCCTGCTCGCGGACCGGCTCCGCACGCTCGGCTTCGACCACGCGATGCGCGCCGGTATCTCGATCTGCATGGATCACATGGTGATCCCGCCGGCGAAGAAGGACCTCCTCGAGGAGGCGCAGCGCGAGGTCGAGCGCGTCGTCGAGCAGTACCAGGAAGGTCTGATCACCGACGGCGAGCGCTACAACAAGATCGTCGACATCTGGGCCGGCGTGGCGGACGCCGTGACGGCGAAGATGATGGACGGGATCGGCAAGGAGCGCTTCGTCGACCCGGAGACGGGCAAGGAGAGCATCGAGCCGAGCTTCAACCCGATCTACATCATGGCGGACTCGGGCGCGCGTGGTTCGACCCAGCAGATCCGTCAGCTCGCCGCGATGCGTGGCCTCATGGCCAAGCCCTCGGGCGAGATCATCGAGACGCCCATCACGGCGAACTTCCGTGAAGGCCTCACCGTGCTGCAGTACTTCATCTCGACGCACGGCGCGCGTAAGGGCCTCGCGGACACGGCGCTCAAGACGGCGAACTCGGGTTACCTCACCCGGCGTCTCGTCGACGTCGCGCAGGACGCGGTCATCTCCGAGTACGATTGCGCCACGATCGACGGCATCCGCGTGACGAAGCTCGAGGAGGCCGGCGAGGTGATCCAGCCCCTCGGCGACCGCATCCTCGGCCGCGTCGTGCTCGAGGACGTGATCGACCCGCTCACCGGCGAGGTCCTCATCACGGCCAACACCGAGCTCGACGAGGCTTCCGTCAAGCGGATCGAGGACGCGGGCATCGAGGAGGTCGTGATCCGCTCCGTGCTCACCTGCCAGACGCGGCGGGGCGTTTGCGCGCTCTGCTACGGCCGCGACCTCGCGCGTGGCTACCGCGTCAACATCGGCGAGGCGGTCGGCATCATCGCCGCCCAGTCGATCGGCGAGCCCGGCACGCAGCTCACGATGCGCACGTTCCACATCGGTGGTACGGCGGCCCGCGGCAAGATCGAGGCGAGCTACCTCGAGGCCCGGACCGAGGGCACCGTGCGCCTGCGCCGCGCGAACGTGCAGCGCAAGAAGGACGGCTCGATGGTGGTCATGAACCGCCACGGTGAGCTCGTCGTCGTCGACGAGACGGGCCGCGAGCGCGAGCATCACCGCCTGGTCTACGGCGCCAACATGAAGGTCGCCGACGGCCAGCGCGTGAAGCCGGGCGAGCTGCTCGCCGAGTGGGACCAGTTCGCGACGCCGATCCTCACCGAGGTCACCGGCATCGTGAAGTACGGCGATCTCGTCGAGGGTGTCAGCGTCCAGGAGCGTGTCGACGAGGTCACGGGTCTGTCGCGCAAGGTCGTCATCGAGTCCAAGGCGGCCGACCTCCGCCCGCGGATCTCGCTGAAGGATCCGCACTCGAACGCCACCTTGAAGCTCCCGAACAGCGAGCTCGAGGCGCGTTACCTCCTGCCGGTCGGCGCGCACATCGTCGCCCAGCAGGACGACATGATCGAGGCCGGTGACATCATCGCCAAGATCCCGCGCGACACGACGAAGGTGCAGGACATCACCGGTGGTCTGCCCCGCGTCGCCGAGCTCTTCGAGGCCCGCAAGCCGAAGGATCACGCCATCATCAGCGAGATCGACGGCGAGGTCTCCTTCGGCAAGGACACGAAGGGCAAGCGCAAGGTGATCATCACGCCGTTCGGCGCGGATGGGCACCCGCTCGCGGATCAGGCGCGCGAGTACCTGATCCCCAAGGGCAAGCACATCCAGGTGCAGCCCGGCGATCGCGTGCGCGCGGGTGATCCGCTCCAGGACGGCCCGCCGAACCCGCACGACATCCTGCGCGTGAAGGGCGAGAAGGAGCTCGCGGCTTGGCTCGTGAACGAGATCCAGCAGGTCTACCGCCTGCAGGGTGTCGGTATCAACGACAAGCACATCGAGGTCATCGTGCGGCAGATGCTCCGGCGCGTTCGCGTCAAGGACGTCGGCGACACGAACTTCCTCGTGGACGAGCAGGTCGAGAAGCACATCTTCGAGCGCGAGAACGAGCGGGTGCTCGAGCGTGGCGGACGTCCCGCCATCGCCGAGCCGCTGCTCCTCGGCATCACGAAGGCGAGCCTGTCGACCGAGTCGTTCATCAGCGCCTCGTCGTTCCAGGAGACGACCAAGGTGCTCACCGAGGCGGCGATCAGCGGCAAGGTGGACGATCTCCGCGGCCTCAAGGAGAACGTCATCATGGGCCGCCTGATCCCGGCCGGGACGGGCCTGCCTGCCTACAAGCGGCTGCAGGTCATCGTCGAGGGCGAGCAGCCGGTGCGCGAGCGCGCGCCGGCCGCCGAGCCCGCTCCGCCCATGGCGCCGCCGCGGCCTCGCCCCGAGGAGACGCTCACGGCCGTCAACGAGGAGTGAGCAGGGGAGGGGGGTCGTCGTCGGCGACGGCCTCCTGACCCCAAAGACGCACGCCCGCCCTGTCACAAGGCGCGGGCGTGCGCTTTTTGTTCGGCCAGGTACGCGCCGTCCCCCATCGATCCGCCGGATGACTGCTGTTTCGGCTGGTCCAGGGATACCCCGTCCTTGCGGACATGTACTATCTCTGCACTCGCGATGTCCGTGCTCGGCACCAACCAGCGTGTCGCTGATCGCCTGCTCTCCGAGGGCCGGATCGGGGCCGAGGAGCATCGGCGCGCCGTGGATCACGCGAGCCGTCAGCGCGGCCGGATCGAGGACTCGCTCATCGAGCTCGAGATCATGCCCGAGGGTGATCTCCTCAAGTACGTCGCGACGCTGCACAACACGCGGTTCGTCTCGACCGAAAAGCTCGCGAAGGCCGCGATCGAGCCGCGCGTGCTCGGTCGCGTCTTGCCGAAGACCGCGAAGATGCACGGCGTCTTTCCGGTGCTGCTCGACGAGGCGAAATCGGTGCTCTCCGTGGTCACCGCGGATCCCGACAACGACGCTGCGATCCACGAGGTGAAGCTCGCAGCGGGCGTGCGCGAGGTGCGCGCGCTCGTGGCCCGGCCAGCCGCGGTGCGCGCGGCGATCGCGCGGCATTACTTCAAGGAGGCTTCGGCCTTCGAGGCGCTCCTCCGTCCGGTCGCGACGAACGCGCAGACCGGCGACTTCATCGACATCGAGCTCGGCCCTTCGCCGGCGCGCCCTGCGACGGGGCCCATTCCTTCGCCTGCCGCGTCGCCGCGCAGCGCGGCTGCGCAGTCTCCGCCGCCGCCGCGCGCGCCGATGCCCACGTCGCCCTCCGCGACCGGACAAACCAGCCCCACCGGCGCGCGTGAGCAGACGCAGCCCTCGGTGCACACGGGCAGCACGCAGCCTTCCATGAACGGTGGGCACGCGCCGATCGCGGCGACCGCGCAGACGTCGCCGACCGGAGGGCAACCGCCGCCCACGCAGGTGCGCCCGCAAGCCGGATCTGCGCCTTCGAACACGCCGCCGCCGCCTCCGGTCCCGTTGCTCACGCCGATCGAGACGCACGAGTACATCGAGTCGCTCAACGTCCTCGTGAGCTTGCTCGAAGCGAACCGCCAGGATCTGCGCGGTCACTCGGCCGTCGTCGCGCGCCTCTGCCGCCGCACGTGCGAGCGCATTGGACTTGCGCCTGCGCACGTCGCGGCGTTTGTCGTGGCCGCGTACCTGCACGATCTCGGCAAGATGGGCGCGTATCACCTCACTGCGCTGAACGTCGCCGAGTACGAGGGCCACCGCGTCGCGGGGCTCAAGGCCGTCGCGCTCCCTGCGCAGCTCATGGGGTCCGTGGGCTTGCCGGCCGAGACCGTGGCCGCGCTCCAGGCCATGTACGAGCGCTACGATGGCCGCGGCTTGCCGCATGGCCTCGCGGGCAAGGAGATCCCGCTCGGCGCGCGTATCCTCGCCGTCGCGGACACCTACGCCGACCTCACGCAGAACCCGCGCAATCCGTTCCGCAAGATCCTCCGCCCGGCCGAGGCGTGCGACGTGCTCGCCGGTTATCGCGGCACCGTCTTCGATCCGAACATCGTCGACCTCTTCCGGCACGAGGTCACGGGCGACGACATGCGCGCGCGGCTTTTGTCCGAGCGCTACACCGTGCTCGTCATCGATCCGGATCCCGAGGAGACCACGGTGCTCGAGCTTCGCCTCATCGAGCAGGGCTTCGAGGTGCGCGTCGCGCGGACCGTGGCGCAGGCGTGGCGCGAGCTCGAAGGCGGCGAGATCGCGGCCGTCGTCAGCGAGATCGACCTCGAAGAGCCGGAGATGGGCCTCGCGCTCCGGGCCGACGCGCAAAAGGAGTCGTGGGGGCGCGGGATCACGTGGGTGATCCTCACGCGCAAGAACGACCGCCACAGCGCGCAGAGGGCCTTTGATCTCGGCGTGGACGACTTCGTCTCGAAGCCGACGTCCGCGGACATCTTCGCTGCGAAGCTCCGTCAGCTCGTGGAGCGTCGCGTCGCGCGCGGCGGTGGGCGCGGCGTCACGGGATCCCTCGCGGAGATGAGCATCCCGGACATGGTCCAGGTCCTCTGGCATGGCCGCAAGACGTGCGCGCTTCGGATCCAGACGGGCAAGGGCACGGGCGAGATCCACTTCGCCGAGGGGCAGATCGTGGACGCGCGCTGGGAGCAGGTCGTCGGCGAAGAGGCCTTCTACCGGATGCTCCAGTTCCACGAGGGCGAGTTCCGGCTCGAACCGGGCGTCGAGCCCTCGGGCCGTACGATCGCCGTCTCGCCCGAGGCGCTCTTGCTCGAAGGCATGCGCCGCCTCGACGAGGGCATGCTGCACGCTCCGTAAGGGGCGTTCCCGGCCGCCTTCCATTCACGAATCTCCAGCCGCCGTCGGTCCGTGGAGCGTCGAGACGCGTAGAATGAAGGCGCCACGCGCCGTCATGGGGGACGCGCGTGGCGAAGCGTCCCTCGCTCGGCGCTGCCGGGCCCTTGCTTTGGAGAACCGCGATGAAGCTCCTTCGCGCCTTCGCCTTGTCCTTGCCCTTTCTCGTGGTGCCTGCCCTCTACGCGACCGATTCGAATGCGTGCGGCGGCTGTTTCATCACCCAGCAGGAGACCACGCAGGTCACGGGCCACCGCATGGTTCTTTCGATCTCAAACGATCGGACGACCCTTTGGGATCAAATCACCTACGCCGGGGATCCTTCCTCGTTCGCATGGCTCCTGCCGATCAAGGGGCAGGTCGACATCGGGCTCTCGTCCGACGCGGTCTTCGGCGCGCTCGAACAGGCCACGCAGGTCTCGGTCCTCTCGCCCTCGATCAACTGCCTTCCGTCGGGCTGCGTCGGTGCGCCGAGCGCGGGCGGCGACAACTCGGGCACGGGCGGCGGGGGCGGCGCCGGCGTCGAGGTCATCGCCGAGGAGGTCGTCGGTCCCTACGCGACCGTGCAGCTCTCGTCGCAGGATCCGAACGCGCTCGCGAACTGGCTGCTCTCGAACGGCTACAACATCCCGCCCGACATCAAGCCGATCGTCGACGCGTACGTGAACGAGGGCTTCGACTTCCTCGCCCTCAAGCTCGTGCCCGGCCAGGGCATCAACTCGATGCGCCCCGTGCGTGTCACGTCGCCGGGCGCGGTCCCGGTCCTGCCGCTGCGCATGGTCGCCGCGGGCACGGGCGCGATCACGCCGATCACGCTCTGGGTCCTCGCCGAGGGCCGCTACGAGCCGACGAACTTCCCGAGCTTCCAGATCAAGCCCGCGGATCTCGTGTGGAACTGGGACACGCAGTCGAGCAACTACAAGGACCTCAAGCAGCAGAGCTTCGACGCGTCGAGCGGCAAGGCGTGGCTCGTCGAGGCGGGCGAGCCGCTCTCGCGCTTCTGGATCGAGGACAGCCTGAAGTACACGGCCGAATTCGATCCGGAGAACAGCGGCTACGGCGGCGATCCGATGGGCCCGAGCGCGCTCGACGAGTGCGCCGCCGACCTCGACGCGCTCTTCGGCGCGATCCCCGAAAACAGCCTCTGGGTGACGCGCATCCACGCCGAGCTCTCGCGCGAGGCGCTGAAGGCCGACCTCACGCTGGGCGCGTCGAACGACCAGTCGTACGTCGAGCGATGGCTGCAGGTCACGACGGCCGTCGGCACGCCGCCCGCGTGCCCGCCGCCGCCGGATTGGTGCTTCGATCCGGGCCCCGGGCCGGATACCGACCCCGACGTCAACCCCTGGGACAATGGCTTCGGCGTGGGCGAGGACGACCCGAACCTCGGCTCGAAGAGCAACGCGAGCTGCGCCGTCGGCGGCGAGGCGAGCATGCCCGCGGCGCTCGGGCTCCTGGGCGGCGCGATGTTGCTCTCGGTCGCGCGTCGCCGTCGCCGTCGCTAGTCCCCGTCGCGTAGGTTTTTCCGGGCCGTGCGGGCGCGCGGCCCGGCGCGATTTTTTCGCGGATCACCCGTCTTGCCGTTTCGTTCGGGTCGCCCTAGCCTCGTTCGTAGGCGTGGACCGCGTCCATGCGGCCGCGACCCGGAGGAAACATGTACGGTCCCAAAGGTCAGAGCAGCGGCGGTGGGCGTCCGACTGCGGCCCCGAAGAAGGTCACCGTGCCGGACATTCGCGCGCGGAAGGCAGGCGGGCCGCCGATCGCGATGGTGACGGCTTACGACTTCACGATGGCGCGCCTCCTCGACGAGGGCGGCGCGGACATGCTGCTCGTCGGCGACTCGCTCGGCATGGTCGTGCAAGGGCATACGACGACGCTGCCCGTGACGATCGAGGAGATCTGCTACCACGGCCGCGCGGTCGCGCGCGGGGCGCGGCGCGCGCACGTGGTCGGGGACCTGCCGTTCATGAGCTTCCAGCTCTCGCCCGTGCAGGCGCTGGAGAGCGCGGGCCGCTTGATGAAGGACGGCGCGTTCGAGAGCGTGAAGATCGAGGGCGGCGAGGAAGTCGCCGAACACGTGCGCCGCATCGTCACGGCGGGCATTCCGGTCTGCGCGCACATCGGGCTCACGCCGCAGTCCGTGCACGCGATGGGCGGCTTCAAGGTGCAGGGCAAGGGCGAAGATGCGGCCGCGCGGCTCGTGCGGGATGCGCAGGCGCTCGACGAGGCCGGCGCGTACGCGATCGTGCTCGAGGCGATCCCGCCGGATCTCGCGGAGGAGATCACGGCGGCCGTGTCGGTCCCGACGATCGGCATCGGCGCGGGCGCGGGATGTGATGGGCAGGTGCTCGTCTGTTACGACATGCTCGGCATGTACCCGGATCTTCGCCCGCGCTTCGCGAAGCGTTTCGCCGAGGTCGGCGAGCAGATCATGGCGGCGACGCGGGCGTACGTGGAGGAAGTGCAAGCGCGCACGTTCCCCGGCGCCGAGCACAGCTTCAAGCCGAACGGACCACGCCGCATCTCGCCGCCGGCCGAGCCCGCGGCCGCGACTGCGGTGCTGGAGGAGATCCCTCCGCACTGGCAAACGCATTGAGGTTTGGCGGGGGCGGGCCCGGGATCGGAGCCCGCCCTCGCGTTTTGCGCATCAATTGCAGTTGATGCCGCAGACGAGCTCGACCTCGCCGACGCAGATCCCGTCCCAGTTCTGCTCGCAGCAATAAGGATCGGCCTTGCAAACGGCCGCCGCGCACGGGTTGCACGTCGGATCCAGCGCGCCGCCTCCCTGGCAGATCGAGTGCGCGCAGGCGCAGCTCACCCCGCACTTCGCCTTCGCCGCCGCCACGCAGGTCTCGTTCCAGCCCGTCGTGCAGCATTCCGGCTGATCCATGCACACCGACGTGATGCACGGATCCGCGCCGCAGAGCGTGTCCGCGAGGTACGAGCACGCTCCGTTCCACGGCGCGCTCGAGTTCGCGCCGCAGCAGTTCGCGTCCTGCATGCACACCTCGTCCACGCACGACGCGCGGCAAACGTCGGGATCGAGGGCCGCGCCCGTGCCGCAGACCGAGTGCGGGCACTCCGCGCAGGGCCCGCAATCCTCGGCGCACGAGGTGCAGTCCTCGCCGCCGTTGCAGATGCCGTCGCCGCAGAAACAAGCGCCGCAGTCGTTCGGGCACGAGTCGCACGTCTCGCCGTTGCACTCGCCGTTGCCGCAGCAGCCGGCGTTGCAGAGCTGATCGGCGAGCGCCACGCAGTTGCCGCCCCAGAAGTTCTCGCAACACCCCGCGCCCTCCTGCGTCGCGCAGACCTGCGCCACGCAGGCGTTGCAGCCGTCGAGGAGCGGATCGCCCACGGTGCAGACGGCGTGCTGACAGGTATCGCCGCCGCCGGACGAGGACGAGGCGGACGAGGACGAGGCGGACGAGGACGACGACGAGGACGACGACGCGCTGGAGCTCGACGCGCTCGACGAGGAAGACGTGCTCCCGGACGAGGACGACGACGCGTTCATGCCGCCCATCCCGCCGCTGCCCCCGGCGCCGCCTTCACCTCCCGCGCCGGGGTGACTCGGCGAGCCGAAGAGGTCCCTGCCGTCGGCGGTACACCCGGCCGCGGTGAGCGCGGCGATCGCGAGCAAGCGTGTGATTCGCATGTCCTCACTCCTCCGAAGCAAGGATCGCGATGCTACCGCGGTTCAGGCCGTCGTGGACGCCGAACCCTCGCGCTTTTGCCCCACCGCGCGCAGGAACAACTCCAGCACGACGAGGCCGAGCAGACCGAGCGCGACGTACGGCGACGCGTCAATCGAGGGCACGACGCCGCCGAGCGCCTCGGCACGCGCCGCGTCGATCACGCGCCGCGGGCGCAGATCGATCTCGCGCTCGGGGACCGTCGCGACGCGGATCGCGCGCTCGCCGTCGAGGCGCACCTCGTACCGACCCCGGAGCGGCGCCACGGCGCGGCGGCGTCCGTCCTGCTCCACGACCGGGATCGGCCGCCGCGCCTCGCCCGCGCGGACCGGCAATCGCTCGATCGACACGTCCTTGAACCCGTCGAACGTGAACGCGTCGCCGACGTCGATCTGCCGCGCCCCGCCCCGCGCCCGCGCCGTGCCCACGAAGCGGTCGAGCAGCGCGAGGAAGGCCGGCCTGAGGACGAAGTCGCTCTCGTCCACGCTGAGCGGCAGCGACAGCGCGAAGACCGCGCCGCGGCCGAGCGAGCGCCGCAAGAGCAGCGGCGCGCCGTCGTCCCAGCGCGCGAGCAGGTCCGCGTTCGTCACGGCCGCCGGGTCGAACGACGCGCGCCCGTCGGGCGACAGCTTGTTGAGGCCCTCCGCGCTCGGCCCGAAAAACACCGCGCTCGCCGGATCCGCGCCCTGGGACGGGCTCGGCCCCCAGCGCACCACGCCCGGCATGAGCGGATCGAACCCGGCTCCGAGCGGGGCCGTCGCCGCGCGTGGCCCGAACGTCAAGAGCAGCACGCCCCCGCGCTCGACCCACGCCGAAAGCGAGCGCCGCCCTTCCGGCGTGAACCCCGGCACGTCGTCCACGATGAGCCCGGCGAACGCGGCGAGCTCGTCCGCGTGGTCCGGCACCGCGGGAAGCGGCCGCACCTCCGCGTCGAGATGCATCGCCGCGAGGGCCTGCTCGATCGGCGGCGGCCCGCCCGTGGCCACGTGTGTCGAGGCCACGTCCACCACGACCGCGATCGGCAGCGCTCCGCCCGCCGGCACGACCGGCGCCTCGTCGTCCTCCAGGATCGCGTCGCCCGGCGAGAGCCCGACCACGAGCTCCTCCGGCGCGCCGTCCGGCACGTCGAGCGCGACCTCCTCGGCGCGGACTGCGGCCCCGAGCGGCGCCGACGCGAGCACCTTCCCCTCGGCGCGCAGCTCCACCGCCCGACCCGCCGAGGCCGAGATCACCGCCGCGCCCTCGCCCGCGGCGCGCCCCTCGGGGCTGCACACGACCCGCGCCCGCACCTTGCCCGAGCGCAGATCCGCGCGCGTCACCGCGCAGTCGCTGCCCTTGGCTTCGAGCTCCGGCAGCGGCACCCAGAGCGTCGTGTCCGAGCCGCCGCCGAGGGGCGCGGCGTTCGGCGTTCCATCGGCGAGATCGCTCAGAAGAACCACCCGCCGATCGGCGTGCGGCACGCTGCGCAAAAGCTCCCGCGCCAGGGCCAGCGCGCCGTCCAGATCCGTCGCGCGATCCGACGGCTCGATCGTGTCGAGCGCGCCCGTCACGGCCGCCATGTTCGTCGTGGACGCGAGCGCCACGCGCGCGGGCGCGCCCCCGAGGACCACGGCCACCGCGTCGCCGCTGCGCAGGCCCGTCGCGAGCTCCCGCGCCGATGCGAGCGCCCGATCGAACTTCGTCCGTTTCCCCGGCGCGCCCGTCCCGCCTTCCAGCGGCGCGCGCATGCTCAGCGAATCGTCGATCACGATCGCGAGCGCCACCGATGCCCCGTCCTTCCGCGACAGACCGAGCCGCGCGCACCGCACGAACGGCGTCGCGCCGAGCACCGCGAGCAGAACCACGCTGAGCGCTCGCACCGCGAAGAGCGAGCGATCCTCCAGCATGCTCCGCCGCCGGGCCTGAGGCTTCGTCGGCGGCACGAGCTTCGCGGGCGGGAAGGGTTGCTCCTCGGCTTGCCTTCGCCGGAGCAGGTGGGCCGCGACCGGCGCGGCGACGAGCAGCGCCACGAGCAGCGCGGCGATCGTGGCGAAGCTCATGCGCGTGCCTCGGCCACGGCGCGCACCACGGCGCGCACCACGTCGGCGGGAGGCGTGGACGTGATCGACTCGACCCAGCGCCCGCCCCTCGCGGAGAGCTCCGTCGACCAGCGCTCGGCGATCCCGGCGAGCCGCTCCCGATAGATCGCGCGCACCTCCTCGGCGTCCGTCTCCACGACCACGTCGCCCTCGCTCGCGCGGAGCCGCACGTGCCCCGAGAAACCGAGATCCGCCTCGTTCGGATCGAGCACCCGCAGCGCCACGAGCGAGCGCCCGCCGGCCCCGAGCGCCGTGAACGCCGCGAGCGCCCGCTCCGGCAGGTCCACGAAATCACTCACCAGCACGATCACCGCGCCTCGCCGCGCGCGCCGCGCCACCGGGGCGAGGGCCCGCTCCATCGCCGCCTCGTCCGCGCTCGCGTCGCCCGCGGCCGCGGCCCCTTCGAGCGCCCCTGCGACCCTGTCGAACGCCTCGCGCCCGCTCGACGCCGGCAGCGGCAACGTCCCGCGCCCGCCGATCCACGCGAGGCCCACGGGATCCCCCGTCGACAGCGCCACGCGCGCGAGCGCCGCGGCCACGAGCGCCCCGTAGGCGAGCTTTGCGCCCGGGGCGCGGCTGCTGCGGTAGGCCATCGAAGCCGTCGCGTCCACGACGAGCCAGAGCGCGCGATCCGTCTCCGTCTCGAACTCGCGCACCATCATCCGGTCGTGCCGGAGCAGGGCGCGCCGGTCGAAGAACCGCAGATCGTCGCCGGGCACGTAGGGCCTGTGCCCGCCGAACTCCACGCCCGGCCCTTTGCGCACGCTCCGGTGCCCGCCTGCGTACACGCCCTCGGCCAGCGTCCGGGCCTTCAGGCGCAGCGGCGCGAGGCTCCCCCAGTCGATGGGGATCCCGTCCTTTCCGGAGCGCGACGAGGGGCGAAGCTCGGCCATGGGGGGACGGATGAATTACCCCAACGCCAAAGGCCCGCCACGACAAAACTTGTGGCAAGGAGAGGACCGTGCGCGTGTTCTTCTGCGATCACGTGGAGGTCCCGCTTCCGCCCGGGCATCGCTTCCCGATGGCGAAGTACGCGCGCCTTCGCGAGCGCTTGCTGGAGGCGCGCCTGCTCGATCCGACCGACCTCCTGCCCTCCACGCCGGCTGCGGCCCTCGACCTCGAGCGTGTCCACGCGCCGCACTACCTCGAAGGCTTGCTCTCGGGCACGCTCGACCCCCGCATCCTCCGCGCCATCGGTTTTCCCTGGTCCGACGCCCTCCTGCGCCGGTCCCGCGCCAGCGTCTCCGGCACGATCTCCGCGGGCCGCGCCGCCCTCGAAGACGGCATTTCGGGAAACCTCGCCGGCGGAACGCACCACGCGTTCGCCGATCGCGGCGCTGGATTTTGCGTCTTCAACGACATCGCCGTCGCTTGCCGCACCTTGCTCGACGCGGGCGACGTCCGCCGCGTCCTCGTCCTCGACCTCGACGTCCACCAGGGCGACGGCACCGCCGCCATTTTCGGAAACGAGCCCCGCGTCTACACGGCCTCGATCCACGGCGAAAAGAACTTCCCCTTCCACAAGCAGCAAAGCGACCTCGACCTCGCGCTCCCGGACCAGACGGGCGATGACGAATACCTCGCCGCGCTCGAACCGTTCCTCGCCCGCGCGTTCGCCGAATCGAACCCCGATCTCGTGTTTTTCCAGGGCGGCGTGGACGCGCTCGCGGCGGAC
Organism: Polyangium sp. y55x31; assembly: GCF_029946505.1. Classification (GTDB taxonomy): domain Bacteria; phylum Myxococcota_A; class Polyangia; order Polyangiales; family Polyangiaceae; genus Polyangium. The sequence continues at coordinate 123,119 of NZ_JARZHG010000009.1, read as the reverse complement.
AAACTGGGCCGGCTCGGCATGACGGCGGCGGGCATGCGCCGGAGGGACGAGCGTGTCCTCGGCGAGGCGCGGCGCCGGGGCATTCCGATCGCGCTCACCCTCGGCGGCGGTTATGCCGATCCCATCGACGCGACGCTCGACGCGCATTGCGGAACGTACGCCGTCGCCCGCGAGGTCTTCGGATGACGCCCTTCCGGACCACGCTGCTGCTCCTCGTGGCCTTGCTCCCGGCGTGCCGGAGCGGCGAATCGGCCGAGCCTTTGCCGACCCCGCCTGCGCCCATGGCATCGGCCGCGCCCTCGGCCGCCATGCCGCGCCGCCCGACGATTCGCCATTACCTCGCCCGCACGGCCGAGCGATGCGAGGTGTATTCGGTCGACCGGGACGTCGTCTCCCCGGCCACGCGCACGGCTTGCCCGCAGGATTTGCACGTGGGCGAGCGTATTCGTGTGATGGGGAAATCGTGCATGCGGGAGGGGAGCAACGAGCGGACGCAGCCGGTGGTTTGTCCGGGGGCGCTGCTTTCGATGGCGGCGCGGCCGGCGGTGGATGGTGGGGGCTGACCGGACGCGCATTTCGTAACGGGCTTCGTTTGCGCTGCCGCCTGCTGTTCTCTCGCTGAACTGCCTTTGCCTCTCGCTTCGGCCCTATGCGGGTCCGTGTCACGCGCACCCGGGCCTTCCTGCCGCCCTCTATTTTGCGTGGAATCCGCGCCTGTCTTTGGCGCCGCCCCTCGTTCTGCGCCGTGACTGCCCCGGGCTCGACATGCCGGACGTCGTTCCCTTGCAAAACCACCCGGGGCCACGTCGGCGGCCACCCTCGGTTTCCCGAAACAGCCCTGGGCCGCTCCCGCGGTCGGGTGTTGTTTTGGCTGAAAACGAAGAGGGGCTCCGCGCGGGTCCTGTCCAGGGGCGAGACGGTCCTCGGCTCGCCGGTTTCCCCCTTGTTCGGCCGCGGAACAGGCTCCGTCTCCCGAGGATGGGGTCGGTTTCGGGTTGCGCGAAATGAGGGGCTCGGCGGGGCCTTGCTGTATCGTGGAACAGGATCACTGAGCAGGGAGTGGGTGGCGCGGGGGGCGTGGGCGGCGCTGGAGGGTTCAGCGAAGAGTCCGGGGAGGCTGGGCACGGCGGAGAGTGATCACCGCTCAGGAATCGCGCCGGACGAGCCTGAAAGTGGCGATTGTCCCGTGGCCTCCCGCAACTTGGCGTACCAATCCGTGCCCTTCAGCGCGGGGCAATCCGACTCCATGCGCGCTTCAAAACAAGCGTAGTGCTCCTCGCGGTCGATGTTCAGCGTCTGGTACTTTTTTCGTAGCGTGTGCTCGCAGCGAATCAGGGCGGTCTCGATGTCATCCCAGAACCGCGCGCCGTGCATGTCTTCGCACGAGGCGCACCAGATCGGGTCGAGCCCCGTGCAAGGCACCTTCTCCGGACAGAGCCCCCGGACGCAGCCGGCCAGGCACGCGTCCGTGTACTCCTCCGCCACCCCTGGGCAATCAACGTTCTTGCAGTACCCCTCGAACAGCTCTTCGAGGTCCTCACACATCTCGTCGCTCGTTCGGCCCGTGCTCCTGGGCTCCCCCCGAGACGCCCCCAGCCCCACGGTGACCAGCGCGACGGCGGCGACGGCGATGTACGGACCGCGGCGTTTCATGGCTGTCTCCCCTGGGCTCTTCGAGCCTACACCACTCCGCGCGGGAAGACGAGCATCCTGCCGCGGATCTCGCAGCTCGGGCGCAGGTCGTTCCTGGTAAAATCACCCGTCACCTCGTTCCCCCCTGCGGCAAAGATCCCCGCATGACGCCTCGTTCGCCGTCGACCGACTTCCCCGCCGCCATTGCGGCCCTCGTGCCCGACATTCGCCAGGTCGTCACGGGTGCATTGCTACGGCAGGGAGCCGATCTGGCTTTGGCCGAGGATCTGATCCAGGACGTGGTCATCACGCTCCTTGGCTGCGCGTCGACCTATCGCCCCGAGCTCGGCGAGCTGCGGCCATGGGTACAGGGCGTCGCGATGAACGTGGTGAAGGACTGCTCTTGAAAGCGGCACCGGTATCAGGCGCGGTTCTGGCCCGATTGCGGGGAGGCCGAGGTGTGCGTGACGAACATGCCCTCCCCCGAACGACACGCGCAGGTGCAGGAGGCCCAGGCGCGTATGGCAAAGAGCCTCGAACGTATGCCGCGCAATCAGCGCGAGGTCTTCCGCCTGATCGCAATCGAAGAGCTCTCGCACCGCGAAGCAGCGGAGCGCCTCGGCATCTCCGAAGCGGCGGCCAAACAGCGTTATCACCGCGCCCGTGAATACCTCACCGATAAGCTCGGCCTCTCGCTCGACGACCACCTCGGCGTGGTCCTCCTGCTTTCGGCATTCGGCGAACCGCCGTCGGAGCCGCGTCGGCTCGAGCGGTGGCGCAAGCTCCACGACCAAGCGTGTCGCGGGGCGCTCCTCGGCAGCGCGATCTGGGCGTTTCTCCTCGCGAGCGTCCAGCCGGTTTCCGCCGTCCATGCACGCGCAGGGCTGCGTGTTCCCCCTGTCCGCGTGGCGCTTGCGCCTGTGCAGGAGGCGGAGACGCGGCTCGCAGATGTCCCCTCGATGCTCCCTCCTGCCGGAGTGGATCGCAAGGCGACGCCCCTTCCGCCCCGCCGCAAGGTCAAGCCCAGGCTCGTGTTTTCAATGGAGGGCATGACGCCCGGAGACCAAGGGGGTTCGTCCCGGTAATGGACGGCCTTGCGGCGCGCGTCGCGCCCCGTGTACCATGAAGGGATGATTCGAGCCTTCGGGGTTCTGACGCTCCTGGCGACGCTCCACGGAGTTGCCCGCGCGGAGACCGGCACGGACGCGGACGTTGCCGCGGCCGTTCGATTCGAGGCCCTCGCGACGATGGGGGACCGCGCGCGCGCCGCGGGGCGGCTCCAGGAAGCGGCCATCGCGTACGGACAGGCCCTGGAGGTGCGGAACGATCCGCTCGTGGCGGGTCGGCTCGGTGTGCTGCTCGTGGAACTAGGCACGCCCGAGCAGGCGCCGGAGCTTCTCCTCGCCGCCATTCAGCGCGCCACGCAGGCATCGACGGCCGAGCGACGAGCATTTTTCCGTGCATTCGAGGCGGCCCAGGCGCAGGGCGCGTGGATCGAGGTGGTCGTTTCGCACGCGGGCGCCTCGGTGCTGCTCGACGGCGTGGCGCGTAATCGAGCGGGACGGTCGGCCTTTTACGTGTTCGTGCTCGCGGGGAAACACGAGATCAAGGCGAGCCTCGCGGGGTATCAGGACGCGGTGGTGACGTTCGAGGCCGAGAGCAAGAAGGATCGGCCGGTCTACGTGACGCTCGTTCCGCTGCCCGAGGCCGAGCCGGTGGAGGCGATTGCGCCCGCCGTGGCAGAGGCGGGGCCGATGAAGATCCAGCGGACGGTCGTGGCGGACGAGGGACAGCTCCCCAAGCAAGAGGATCCCTATGCCTACCCCGACACGGATCCACGTACGGCTGGGCACGAGAGGAAGAGCGGCTTGCGCGGCTCAATCTATGCGGGGCCCGTGGTCGTGTTTGGCGTGGCGACATGGTCGCCTGCGGTGGGGCCCGTGTTCGGTCTGAGCTTGAGGCCCAACGAGAACGTATCGATCGGGCTCGAAGGGCGTGCCGCCTGGGTGCCCGCCGGGGTGGGCGGAGAGCCGATCGACGCGATGACCGCGGGCGGGATCCTGAGCGTTTGTGGACACTACCGCTGGGCCTTCGGCTGCGCGCTCGGACACGTCGGCGTGATCAAGATCGATTTCTCCACCGAGACGTTTACAAGTCGATCCGATACGTTCGTCATGCCCGGCATTGGCGGGCGTCTCGGCGTTAGGTTTGTCCCTTCCCCCTCTTTTGCTGTACAAGCTGCAATCGATGTGCTCGGATTGTCCCGTGGGATCCGGGTCGGCGTGGAAGACACCGTCGTCTCGGAGACGCCGCCGCTGATGGTGGGGACGTCCATCACTGGAAGCTGGGAGTTTTGATCATGCGGAAGGTTCTTTTTTGTGTCGCCTCCATTGTCGTGCCTCTCGCGAGCGCGTGCACCGTGGCACCGGCAGCGTCCTGGGGCGACTGCGATCCGGATCCTCGCTACCCAACGGGAAAGCTGTGCATCGACGCTGGAACCGACGCAGCTCCCGACGCGAGCGACGAAGACGCGGGGCTGCCCGGTTCCGATCCACAAGGCATCGATCCACAGTCGACGAGCTGTGAGCATGGCGGCGGTCGTTGCGTCCCGGTGCCGAGCGGCGGGCAACACGCGGGGCTGTGGAGCAAAGAGCCCATTGCGCTCCTGGTGGGTCCGACGCCCAAGGAGGGCGATCCTCCGCTCGTGTGTCCGAAGGGCACATCGAGCGAGCAATTCCGCCTCTACATGGACCTCGTCGCGCCGCCGGCCGAATGCGGGCCGTGCGAATGCGGGCCCTCGTCGGGCACGTGCACGGAGCTTCCGGCGTCGATCGATGTGCGTGCAGGTGTCTGCGGGGAAGTGGGAGCGGTATCCGTCCCTTTCGACGGACCCGCCGGTTGGGACGGCTCGTGCACCAGCATGAACGCCCTTCCGGCGGGGGCTGATTGCGGCGGGGAGCCCTGTGCGCAATCCGTGGTGGTCTCGCCGCTCCCGGGGCCGACGACGGAGGAGCCGTGCCAGCTCGTGAAGGCGGCGCCGGACTTCACGACGAAGACCGAGTGGAAGACGGCGGTGCTCGGGTGCACGGCCAACCTGGACGATGATTCGTGCGGCTCGCGCGAGAAGTCTTGCGTCGCGGATCCAGGGCCGGAATACCTTCATTGCGTGCACCGAGGGGGAGAGTTCACGCTGGAGGACTGTCCGCTAAATTATCGTTATGCATGGTATGTGGGGTATCCGAAAGACGTGGCCGACGATCGCGCTTGCGAGGCGTGCGCGTGCGGGCCTGTCGTGGGGAGTGGTTGTGTTGGATCGGTGAGGCTCTACAACGACGCCGCTTGCGCATCCGAGTTCGAGAAGGGCGGCCTCGCTTCCGGCTACGAGAAGTGCATCAACATCGTCGCCCCTGGCCGGGCCCTCGGCGCCAAGGCGATCACGGATCTCGCCTACGTGCCCGGTGAATGCCTGAGCAGCGGCGGCACGCCTACCGGGGCGGCGACGCGGAACGCCATCGGCGCGGTGACGTTCTGCTGTCTCGGGCCGTTTTACCTCGACATCAACTGAACCCGAGGGGGAAGGCGGGGCCATCCCATGCTCCGCGCGCGCACCCACGTCGAAAGTTGTGGTGCGGGCTGCACATTTCCCTTGCGCCGTCCAAGGCGGTTCGCGTAGCGTCCCCCACCATGGCTGCCCGCAGTCTTGCCTATCGTATCGGTCTTTTTACGCTCCTCCGGGAGCTGCAATACACCCTCTCCCGCGCGCGCCAGGAGCCTCACGCCGCGGTTTACGTGCCTGTCTTTCAGGGCCTCCACGAGGAATGGAAGCTCGTCCTCCTCGAAGAAATCGAAATCCTCGATGCCGTCTCACGCGCGCAAGCCACCGTCGACAAGGCCGACGGCGCGCTCGATGGCTTCGCCGGCCGCGTCTCGCGGACCATCGACGATACGACCGACGGCAATACACGAAAGCAGCTCCGCACGGCGCTCTTCAAGAACAAGCCGCTCGGGAAATTCCGGCGGCCCGTCCTCGCCGGGCAGCTCGATTCCATGAGCGATTGGGCCGAGACGCTCGCGAAATGCGGCGTGCCCGCGCTCGTGGCCCTGGCGCCCGAGGCAGAGGAGTTCGTCTCCGCAGGCAAGGACGCCGAGCAATTGCGCAAGGCTGCGCAGGCGAGCAATCGCGATTTCCGCGACGTCGGCAAGCGCAAGCAGTTCATCGACAAGGTCAATGCCGCCCGCAAGGAGGCGCACGGCGGGCTCGGAAAGCTGCCCTTCCAGAACCCCGCGCTCCCGCAGGACTTCGCCGATGGTTTCTTTTATCGCGAGCCGCCCCGCGAGCAGGAGGAGACGATCGACGAGGTCAAGACGTCCATCGCCGAGCTCACCGCCCAGCTCGAAGAGCGGAATGCCCTCCTGAAAAAGCTCGAAGAGGAAGCCGAGGCCGAGGCCCGCGCCGCTGAGGAGCAGAGGGCCCAGGCGCAGGCCGTCGAGCAGCTCGAAGCACAGGCGAAGGCGCTGCTGGAACAGGCCGCCGCCCTGAAGGCGAAGGCCAAGAGATAACGCCTCGCGCCCTGCCCTCCTCCACAGCCCTTGCCCGCCACGCGCGATGGCGATACCTTCGCGCAACCTTGGCGACCAGGGTTCAGGGGAAAATCGGCGACAAATACGAGCTCTCCGCCGTCCTCGGGGAGGGGGCGATAGGCACGGTCTACGCCGCGAAGAACCTGCGAACCGGCCGGCGCGTGGCGATCAAGTCGCTGCGGGGGAGCGCCCTCGACCCGCGGGATCCCGAGCTTTTGCGCTTCGACCAGGAGGCGCGCATCGCGGGTTCGCTCGAGTCGGAGCACATCGCCCAGGTGCTCGACATCGAGCGGGATCCCGCCACGGACGCCCCGTTCCTCGTCATGGAACTGCTCCGCGGGGAGGACCTGCAATCCCTCCTCGACAGGGTCGGCCCCTTGCCGGTCGACGTGGCTTTGCGGATCGCGGCGCAGGTTTGCGCGGGGCTCGCGGCGGCGCATGCGGCGGGCGTGGTGCATCGGGACATCAAGCCCGGCAATCTCTTTCTCGCGCGGCGGGAAGGCGGCGCCATCGTGGTCAAGATTCTCGATTTTGGCCTCGCCAAGATCCGGCGCCTCCCGCCGGATTCTTCCACGAGCGCCGCGCCTTCGGCCCTCTCGGCGCCGCAGCTATCCATGACCGAGACGGGGCAGCTCCTCGGCTCGCCGCTTTACATGTCGCCGGAGCAGCTCGACGGCGCGAAAGGCATCGACGCACGCAGCGACCTGTTTTCGCTGGCGGTGACGCTGTTCGCGATGCTCACCGGAAAGCCGCCGCATGCGGACCTCAAATCGTTCCCCTTGCTGCTCAACCATATCGCGACGAAACCGATGCCCACGTTGCGCGAGGTCGTGCCGGGGGTCGGCCTCGACGTGGAGGCGCTCCTCGAACGGGCGTCACGGCTTTCGCGTGAAGAACGGTTCTCCAGCGCTGCGGCGATGCTCGAAGCGATGAAGCCCCTCTTGCCGGGAGGCATGGCGCTGCGGGAGGACATGCTCGTCGGCCGCAGGAACGCGCCCAGCGAGGTGGGCATGAGCCACGTGGAGAGCGGTTCGTACGCCATGATCGAGCGCGCGGTGGCCGAGGAACGGGCGCCGACGGAGGCGACGGTCTCGTCGCGCCCCCGGCGATGGCCTGTGTGGATCGGGATCGCCGTCGTCCTGGTGGCGGCAATCGTGATGGCCCTCGGGCTCCTTGGGCGCTAAGGACCGGCATGAACCAGCGGGAAATCCTTGCTTTTGTGGACCGGCTCCGGAAGGCGAGGACCTTCGAGGACGCCGCGCACACCTTGTTGCGCGCGATGCTCGACGCGGCGCTCGCGGCGCTCGCGGAGAGCAGCTTCGCCGGCCGCGGCAAGATCCTCCGCGGCATGGCGCACTGGCGGCCCGGCGACGGCTACCGGCGATTGGTCCTCCTCGACGATACGCAGCGCGGCGGCGAGCCGATCATCAACTATTTGCCCTCCGTGAGCGCGTGGCGCTGGGTCGTCACGCGCGCATGCCCCATTGCGATCGACGTCCCGCTGAGCCGCGTATGGACGTGGCGAAACGAATCCGCGAACGTGTTCCAGGAGGGCGGATTCTCCGGTCAGGACAGCGTGCTTCGGCTGACGAGCCGCGACACGAGCCACCTCTACGCGATCCCGCTGCGCACCCTGCACGGCGCGATCGAGGGAATGGCCACGGTCGAGGCGGGGTGCCCGAGGGCCGTCGGCGACGATTTCATTTTTCCGGCCATTCACGAACCGCTGGAGCTCCTCGCCGACCTCGCGGCGCCTTACCTCGCGACCCTCCCGCCGCGGCCCGCGGCGACCGGCGCGACCGACGACCTCTTGCCCGTCATGGGCCAGAGCATGGCGGGCTTGATCGACATGCTCCACGTCTTCGCGCAGCAGGAGGAGACCCTGCTCATCGGCGGTCCCACGGGCGCAGGCAAATCGCGCCTCGCGCGCTGGTGCCACGCGCGATCGGTCCGGCGTGGGGCGCCCTTCGAGGTCCTCGACCTCATCGCCGTGCCCGAGGAGCTGCAAATGGCGGAGCTCTTCGGCTGGAAAAAGGGCGCGTTCACGGGCGCGGTGCGCGACACGCCCGGGTGCATCACGCGGGCCTTCAAGGGGACGTTGTTCATCGACGAGATCGACAAACTCTCGCTGAAGGCGCAGGCTGGATTGCTCCAGCTCCTCGAATCGCGTACGTATCGCCCGATCGGGGACGGCGCGCGCGAGCAGCAGGCGAACGTACGTTTCATCGTGGGGAGCAACGTCGACCTGTACGATCAGGTGAAGGCCGGTCGATTTCGGGAGGATCTTTATTATAGGATCAACGTGCTCCCGGTGCAGATCCCCCCGCTCGACGAGCGCCGGGACGAGATCGCGGAATGGGCGCGCTTCATGGCCACGCGGCGCCATCGAGAATCGGTCCCGGGCGGGGAAGCGCGGATCGCGGCCGGCGCGGAGCGGCTGCTCGGCGAGCACGGCTGGCCGGGCAATTTGCGGCAGCTCGACAACGTCGTCCGCCGGGCGTACGCGCTCGCGCTCATGACGCAGGGCGAGGCAGGGCTCGAGATCTTGCTGGAGGAAAAGCATTTCGCGCGCGCCCTGAGCTACGAGCGGGGGAGCGGGCGCAGGTCGACCCTCGACGACCTGCGCGTCGCGGCGGGCGCGATCGTGGAAGAGGCCGAGCGGCAGCAGGGAAAGGGCCTCGTGCTCGACCTGGAGCTCTCGGACGCATTCCGCGGCATCGTGCTCGGCACGGCGGTGGAGCGGCTCGGCAGCAAGGACGCGGCGTTCCGGCTTTTTGGGAAGGGCGCGCAGGTGCAGGCGCGCAATCACCACAAGATGCTGCGGCGTGAGCTGGAGAAGGTGGAGGCGCTCTGCAAGGCGCTCGGGGAGGACGGCGGGCCCTTTCGGGAGCTGGGGGACGACGAGGCCTGAGCGCCCCGGGCTCCGCGTACACGGGTGACGCACGCGCGTACCTACGTTACGCGCGCCGAGCCTCGCGCGGGGCCCGCGTCCGAGCGAGGCTCGTGTGCACGCAGCTTTCACGTGCCTTTCGGGCCTGCCTCTCGCGTGTCGGCATGCGGGTTGCTCTGCGGCTATCCGCACCGCGAGCAACGCGGCCCAACAAGTATCCCGCTGGAGCTTCGACACCCATGAAACATCATCATTCGATGGCGATTGCCATCGCGTCGGTCCTTGCCATTTCCTACGCGTCGACCGGCTGCTCTGGCCCGGCCGAACCCTCCGCCGAGGAAAACGTTCAGACGGACGTGGCCCCGCTTTATGTAGCCTCGTCGAAGTTGTGGAGCGGAGAGTCCGTCCAGGTCTGCTGGGAAAACCCCAGCGCGGCGCCTCAAGCCGAGAGAGACTGGGTCCGACAAGCCGTCCTCGCGTCGTGGGACGCCCACACGCGGGTGGATTTCAATGGCTGGGGTACATGCACCAGCTCGTCGAATGGAATTCGCATCCGGATCTCCGATGAAGGCCCACACACAGATGGCCTCGGCACCGATCTCGACGGCGAAACGGATGGTATGGTATTGAACTTTACCTTCCAGAACTGGTCCCCGGACTGTCAGAACTCGCGCCGGTTCTGCATCGAAGCAATCGCGGTGCACGAGTTCGGGCACGCGCTCGGATTCGCTCACGAGCAGAATCGGCCCGACACCCCGTCGTGGTGCGATGAGGAGCAGGGGAGCGACGGTGACCTTACGCTGAACCTGTGGGATCTGGATTCGGTGATGAATTACTGCAATCCGGTGTGGAACGGCAACGGCAAGCTCAGCGAGAGCGACATCCAGGGCGCGATCAAGATGTACGGCACTCCGCGATGGATAACGGAGTACGGCTATGTTCAAGGATGGCGCGTGGACAAGCACCCGCGTATGATGGCGGATGTCAACAACGATGGGAAGCAGGATATCGTCGCATTCGGCGATGCGGGGACGCTCGTGTCCAGGTCCACCGGGACCGGCTTCATGGCTGCGGAACTATGGGTGGACCAATTCAATTACAACCACGGCTGGCGCACCGAGAATCACGAGCGGATGATGGCGGATGTCAACAACGATGGGAAGCCGGACGTCGTCGGCTTTGGGGATGCAGGCGTGCTGGTCTCGCTCTCGACGGGAAGCTCGTTCACGGCGCCGTCACTCTGGGTCGGCGATTATGGCTGGAATCAGGGCTACCGCGTGGACAAGCACCCGCGCATGATGGCGGATGTCAACAACGATGGGAAGCCGGACGTCGTCGCTTTCGGGGACAATGGCGTGGTGGTCTCGCTCTCGACGGGAAGTTCGTTTACGGCGCCGTCGCTCTGGCTCGCCAATTACGGCTACAATCATGGCTATCGCATCGACCAGCACCCGCGCATGATGGCCGACGTCAACAACGATGGGAAACAAGACGTCGTCGTCTTTGCCAACAACGGCGTGTACGTGGCGCTCTCGACGGGAAGCTCCTTCTCGACGCCATCGCTTTGGGTCGGAGATTATGGTTACAACCACGGCTACCGCGTGGACATGCATCCGCGGATGACGGCCGATGTCAACGGCGACGGGAAGCAGGACATCGTCGCCTTCGGTGACAACGGCGTGGTCGTCTCTACCTCGACGGGGAGCTCCTTCACGACGCCCCAGCTCTGGGTCAGCAACTTCGGGTACAATCAAGTCGGATGGCGCGTGGAGCAGCACCCGCGCATGATGGCGGATGTGGACAATGACGGGAAAGCTGACGTGGTCGGCTTTGCGGGCAACGGCGTTCATATCTCGCGCTCGACCGGGAGCTCATTCGAGCTGCCGAGCCACCTGGTAGAAGGCTTCGGTTATGATTTCGGATGGCGCGTGGACATGCACCCGCGCATGATGGCGGATATCAATGGTGATGGAACGCAGGACGTGGTCGGCTTTGCAACGCAAGGCGTCTTCGTCAGACAGACCTACTGAGGTCCTGCGGCGTGCGCTCTTTCGGGCGCATGAACGACGCCGTCTGCCCCTGAGCGTTCACGGATGACGCACGCGCGTACCTACGTTACGCGCGCCGACCCTCGCTCGGGCCCCCGCGTCCGGGCGAGGCTCGTGTGCACGCAGCTTTCACGCGCCTTTCGGGCCTGAATCACCTCCGGACGACCTCTGGCACGACGGGTGCAATGTCCGTGATCGTCACCTTCGACAGGAGACCCTTCTCATGAACCCTGGAACTACGCTGCTTCGTTGTGCTTCGCCGTTCGTGTTCATTGCCATGAGCCTCTATGGCCTGGGTTGCATGGCCGACCCCGTGGACTCCGGTTGGGATCCCGAGGAGGAGGAGCTCGGGGAGGCCGAGCTCGGTACGGGTGGCGATCCGGGGACCAACAACGGCTTGCGGTATCGGGTTGCCCATAATCATGGCGTGCAGCGGACCGTCCGTGTGATCGGTAATGCCGCGCTGGCCCCTTCCGGCGTCCTGCCCAGCATGCCCGACATGCCATCGCCCAGCGCGGCGGGTGAGTGGGCAGGCGCCAGGGTCGAGTTTCTGGAGAAGCTCATCGGTTGCGCCTTGGCCGAGGGGACCACCGTGGGGGACGCGGGCCATATTGTCGGGTACATGACGGGTGGGGGGGTCTCCGTGCCCGTGTTCCAGCAGTACCACGGCGAGATCGGTCTTGCGCCGGACTGGAGGACGCGCGCGCTCACGACGGATGAAAAGAGGTGGGTCACGGCCTGCGTCCTTTCGCGCACCAACCGCTACGGCGCGACGATCGACATCCTGCTCGGAGGCGCTCACCCGGAGATCACCTATCGAGCCAGCGAGGCCTACCCCTACACGGTGCCGGAGTCGACGGTGTGGGGCAATATGTTCGATTCTACGATGCCGCTGGGTAGCAACACCGACAGCTCTCCCGCGTTCAATGCGTACATCTGTAGCGACGTGACGTTCTGCAGCTCTGCCGAGGGGGCGACTTTTCGGGCATGTGACGTGACGTATACGCCCTGCGGCTTCAGCTACATGGGAACCTGCAGCACCTTCGATGCCTTCTGCAGTGAGCCGTTGAATTCGACGTTCGAGGGCTGCTCGAACCGCTCCTACGCGATTCACAGCTACTTGAAGGCGAGCAACGCGACTTGCCCCTGAGCGCCCGCTCCGTCCGACGTCCCTGCGCTGCCGGACACGCGCTCACTCCATTCCCTTCGCCTCCTGAATGTTCGCCTGATGCGCCGCCGCGAGCCGCGGGTTTTCTCGGATCGCTGCCGCGAACGCCTCGCCCGCCGCGCGCGCAGCTTTCTTTCGATCCTCCCCGCGGGAAGCTTTCGCCCGCACGAGGAGGAGCTCTCCCGTCGTCGAGAACGTCCTCGCGTTGTGTGGATGAATGGCGCGCGCTTTTTTCGCCATGTCGAGCCCCACGGCGACGACCGTGTCCGGCGCCTTCCGGTGCGCTTCGAGCCATCTTGCCTTTGCTGCGTGAATGCGGGCGAGGGTCTGGTAGGGCCGAGGGTCGTTTCGCTCCGTGGCGATCACGGGCTCCAGGACCGCCGCCGCATCGTCGAACGCTCGCTCGTCGGCCTGACCCTTCTCGACCTTCGCGAGGATCGCGAGGAGATCCATCCTCGCCGTGAGGTCCTGAAGGTCGATCCCCGACGCGTCTTTCTCGGAGGCTCTCTTCACGGCGTCCCGCAGGGGCCGGAGGTCGGGGAGAGGTTCGAGCCCCGCGGAGAGCATGTACTCGAATTCGACCAGCCGGAACTCGGCGAGCTCCATCAGGGGATACACCGTATTCGTGTCCGGCGCCGCGAAGGGCTCGATCTTCTTCACGCCTGCCTCGATCGCTGGGCGAGGGTCCAGGCCGATCGCGTCCTCGTACGCCGCGCGAACCCGCGCGGACTTCGCCGCGTAGTAGACGGGCAAAAAGCCTCCGAGCTTTCGCTCTTCGAGCAGCGCGACGGCGTCGGCGAGCGTGGACAGGCTCACCTGAGCGTCGATTCCGTGGTCGGTCTCGTACACGACTCGGTAAATGGCCGCGCGGATTTTTCCGAACACGGGCAAGGTGAAATTCGGATCCACCGCGACGGCCTGGTCGAATCGCTTCGATGCGCCATCGAGCAACGGGCGAGGGTCCAGCCCATGCAATCGATCGAACTCCGCTTGGAGGAGATACGTCTGCCCGAGCTCGTTCAGCGCCCACGTGAAGCGAGGCTCGATCTCCAGCACCTTCTCGTAGGCCCGGATGGTCTCTCCCGTCTCGACCTGCTCGCCCCGGAAGGACTTTCCCGTCGCCTGCGTCTGCAACGTCGTCGCCAACAAATATCGGGCAAAGGCGTCGTTCGGCCGAATGCGAACAGCCTCCTCGACGGCTTCGAGCGCCGCCGCCTCGAGTTTCTGGGAATGTGCGCCTGACTGGTTGGCGACCCAGAACCGATAATGCATGGCATGGGCGCGCTGCACCCGCGCCTCCGCATCACGCGAGCTCGCCTGCACCGCTCTGGAGCACGCACCCTCGGCCACGTCGAGCTCGTGATCCGGTCGCTTGCCGATGGCCTCCGTCCCGCGCGCCATCTTTTCCCACAGCTCACACGCCGCCCGATGCACCTCCGGATCACTCTCGGCCATCTCCGCCGCGACCTTGTACGCCTCGGCCGCCGGGCCAAACGACAGCATCATCTTGTCCCAGTCGAACGCCGCATCGTGCCGGTGCTTGCTCCCCTCCGCGAACAAGGCATCCGCTTCGAGCTTCTTCGCCTCGTACATCCATGGCGCCTGCTCGAACGCCTCCCGCGCCTTCGCCTGCGCCTCTTCGTTTTTCCCCTCGTACAGCGCGATGAGCCCCTCCACGTAGGCCGGCGCCTCGATCTCCGCCCCCGACGCCGCCCTCAAATGCCCGAGCGCCGGATCCCGCAGCGCCGCCGCGAGCTCTGCCTCCCGCTTCTTGCGCTCCTCCGCGTTCGTGATCCGCTTGGTCTTCGCGAGCGCCCGCCGGTAAAGCTCCCCGAGCGTCCGCCCCAGCGCGTATTCGAGCTCCGGCGATCGATACCCCGCGAAGACCGCCTTCTCCAGATGCTCCTGCGCCTTTTCCGGATCCCCCAGCGCCAGATATCCCCGCCCGAGCGCGTAATGCCCCGGGCCCTCGCCAACGCGCCCCGCCTCCTTCAACCGCTCCTCGACCGCCGAGAGCTTCCGCCGCACCACGTCCCGCTCGCGCTCGACGTCGTGCAGCGGCAGCTCGTAGGCCGCGCGCAAGAAGAGCTCCATCTCCTTGACCCGCTCCCCGAGCTCCTGCGCGATCCTCGCCTCGGCTGCCGCCTGCTGCCGCCCCTTCCACCACACGCCGGCGAGCGCAAGCGCCGCGACGAGGAGCACGCCGGAGACCGCCGTCGCGAGCTTGTGTTTCCGCGCCTTTTTCCACAGCACGTACCCCACCGACGCCTGCCGCGCCAGGATCGGCTCTCCGTCCAAAAACCGCTGCAAATCCTCGGCGAGCGCCCGCGCCGAATCGTATCGCTGCCGCGGATCTCGCTCCAGGCATTTCATCACGATCGTCTCGAGATCCGCCGGCACCCCTTTCTTCACCTGCCCCAGTGCAGGCGCCTCCTCGAAGGCGACCATCATCAGGAGCTTCCACGTGTGTGGCGCGACGAACGGCGGCCGCTCCGCGACGACGTCGTAGAGCGTCGCGCCGAGCGAATATACGTCCGAGCGTCGATCCAGCGCTCGTACGTCGCCTTGCGCTTGCTCCGGTGACATGAACGCCGGGGTCCCCAGCACCGCCCCCGTCACCGTCTCTCCTTTGTCCGCGACCTCCCGCGCCAGACCAAAATCCATCACGTAGGGCTTGATGTCCCCGTCCGCGCTCCTTTCGACCATGATGTTGCCGGGCTTGATGTCCCGGTGAATGAGCCCGAGCCGGTGCGCTTCGTGGACCGCGGCCGAGACCTCCCGCATCAGCTTCACGCGTTGTTCGAGCGATAGCCGTCCAGCCATTTTCGAGAGCGGCTCACCGTCGATGTATTGCATTGCGATGAAAGGCTCGCCGTCGGCCTCTCCGGCCTCGTAGATCCGGCAAACGTTCTCGTGCTGGACCTTCGCCTGCGACCGCGCCTCCTGCAGGAAGCGCCGCCCGAGCTCCGGATCGCTGCCCTTGAGCAGCTTGAGCGCCACCGTGCGTCCGAGCCGCGGATCCCGGCCGCGATAGACGGCCCCCATCCCGCCTTCGCCGAGGAAATGAATGTCCTCGTACCGCTCCGCGAGGGACGGGGGTACGCCGCGACGCTCCGACCGGGGCCCCGAAGGCGGGCCGAGTTCCGTCTGCGCGAGCGCGGGATCGACCAGCACCGTGCTGCTCTCCACGTCGACGTCCACCTCGGGCGACGCACGAACGACCCTCATTCAAGCACACCTTGCAGGCAGGGCATTCCGAGCAAGAAGCTTACCAGCCGGGCGGGCGGCGCGGAAGCCGTCATCCGCTCGTCCGTTCCGTCTGCGCCTCGCCTGTTGCTCGACGAAATGTCATGCCCCCGCAACGCACCTCGCCCTTTGGGCATCAAAGGATGGATCGAGGAGGATCTTCCGATGGAGCGCTGGGACACGATCGTCGTTGGTTCGGGCTCGGGGGGGCTCACGGCCGCGCTCGCGCTCGCGCGGGCGGGGCAGCGCGTGCTCGTCCTCGAACAGCATTACTTGCCGGGCGGCTGGACGCACAGCTTCGCGCTCGAAGGGTATCGGTTCAGCCCGGGCGTGCATTACATCGGCGAGCTCGGCCCCGGGCAGTCCGTCCGCGCGCTCTATGAAGGCCTCGGCTTGTCCTCCGACCTCACGTTTCACGAGCTCGAGCCGGACGGATTCGACCATTTCCTCATCGCCGGCGAGCGCTTCGACGTCCCGCGCGGATTCGATCGTTACTTCGAGCGCCTCGTCTCCCGCTTCCCGCACGAGCGCAAGGGGCTCGCGCGATACTTCGACGTCATCGGCCGCATCGTCGAGGACACCCTCCGCTGCGAGGAGCTCCTCGCCTCTCCGCGCAGCGCCCTCACGCTCCCCTTCCGCGCGAAAAGCCTCTTCGTATGGGGCCTGCGCACCCAGCGCGCCCTCCTCGACGACACCATTCGCGACCCGCTCCTCCGCGGCATCCTCGCCGCGCAATCGGGCAACCATGGCTCGCCCCCGTCGCGCGTCTCGCTCCCCCTCCATGCCCGCATGATCACCCATTACTACGATGGCGGGTATTATCCACGCGGCGGCGCCAAGCGTATTCCGATGGCCATGATCAAGGCCCTCCGCAAGCGCGGCGGCGAGATCCGCCTCCGCACCCGGGTCCGCCGCATCCTCGTCGAATCCGGCCGCGCCGTCGGCGTCGAGCTCGAATCGGGCGAGCGTATCGCTGCCCGCGCCGTCGTCTCCAATGCCGACCCCGCGATCACCTTCGGCAAGCTCCTCGAACCGCCGCACGGCGAGCGCGAGCGCCGCAAGGTCGGCCGCATGGAATACTCCGTGGGCCTGCTCAGCGTCTTCTGCGCCACCGACCTCGACCTGCCCGCGATGGGCCTCGATTCGGGCAATTACTGGTGTTACCGCACCCTCGACGTGGGCGGCGTCTACGAGCGCGCCCTCCACACGCTCCCCCACGGAATCGTCGAGGGCTTCTTCCTCACGGTCACCACCCTGAAAGACCCCGGCCACGCGCCGAAGGGCCACCATACCCTGGAGCTCTTCACGTTCGTCCCGTACGAACCCTTCGAACGCTGGGCCGGCACCGCCGCGGCGCGCCCCAAGGAATACAATGACCTCAAGGAGCGCCTCGGCGACGCCATGATCGCTGCGGCCGAACGCGTGATTCCGGGGCTCGGCAAGAACCTCACCTTCCGCTCCGTGGGCACGCCCCTCACGAACGATTTTTATTGCGAGACCCACCGCGGCGCGAGTTACGGCACGGCGAAGATCCCCTCCCAGCTCGGACCCTTTTCCTTCCCCATTCGTTCCAGTGTCCCCGGCCTTTACAGCGTCGGCGCGAGCACGCTCAGCCACGGCGTCGCGGGCGCGGCCACGTCCGGCCTCTTCGCGGCCAAGGACATCCTCGGCGTCCGCCACATCGCAGACCTCCTCGCCCCGTCCGACGGCTCGCTCCAGGTCGTCCCGGCCCGGGACATCGCGCCCGCCTCGCGGACCCGCGGACCCGCGCTGCACGACGACACCGAGGACGCCCTCGCTTCCTGAGCCGGAAACCCCCTTTCCCGCGCCCATCCTTTCCGCTATCGCATGGGCGCCGATGTCCGATTCCCGTCCCGCCTGGTCGCTTTTCCTCGACGTCCTCCGCGGCCCCCGCTCCGCAATGGCTGGGGTCGCGGCGCGCGCGGATGCGCGGGAAGGCCGGGCGGCCATGCTCGTGCTCGGCGTTTTGCACGGGGCCTTTTCCCTTCTCCTTTTCCTTTCGGGTCACGCGCCGCGGTTTGGCTTACCGGGGCTCGGACGGGAACGGCATTACCTCGTCCAGGCGATTCTCGCCGTGCCGCTCTACCTCGTCCTCTGGCGCATCGGCGGCGGCGTCGCGTACGCCCTCGCGCGCCGCGCGTCCGCGCCGGGCGGGGAGGGGGGCCGCGAGGGCGCGACGCTCGCGGTGTTCGGCGTGGCCTATGCCGTGCCGATGACGCTCCTCTTCATCGTCCCCGACATCGCCGTGTACTTCGCCCTCGGCTTTTCGGCCATCGGAAAGGCCATGCGGTATTACGCGCCGCTCGCCGCGGTTTTTTGCCTCGTGCTCGGTACGATGGGGTTGTCGCGGGCGCACCATCTCCGCACACGGACGGCCCTCCTCGCCGCGCTCGCGGGTTTTGTGGCGCAGGCCCTCCTCGGCGCGTTTTTCCTGCGATAGGAGAGAATCGTGCAAGCCTCGGACACACTCGTCATCCTCGGCTGTGGTTTTACGGGAACGTACGCCGCGAAGCAGGCCCTCGCCGCGGGGACCCGCGTCGTGGGCACGACCCGCTCCCCCGAGCGCGCTGCCGCCTTGTCGCGGCTCGGCGTCGACGTCCGCCTCGCGCCTCGCCTCGACGAAGCCCTCGTCGCGCCGCTCGTCCGCGAGGACACGCGCGTCCTCGTCACCTATCCGCCGGACGACGCCGCCGACGCGTCGCTCCTGCCCCTGCTTTACCGCGCCGCGTCCGCCGTCTACATCTCCTCGACCGGCGTGTATGGCAGCGCTTCAGGCCGGATCGACGAAGAAACCCCGGTCGACCCCAGCGAACCCCGCGCCGCCGCCCGCCTCCAGGCCGAGGCCACGGTCCGCGCCGCCGGCGGGATCGTCCTCCGCGCGGCCGCCATTTACGGCCCGGGCCGGGGCCTGCACGTCCGGCTCGCCCGCGGCGAACACAAGATCGCCGAGGGCGGCCGGAGCGTCATCAGCCGCATCCACGTCGAGGACCTCGCGCGCCTCGCCCTCGCCGCGCTCGCGCGTGCCCCGAAAGGTGAGGTCTTCGTGGTCGCCGACGACGCGCCCGTCCCTCAGTCGGAGGTCATCGACTGGCTCTGCGCCCGGCTCGGCCTCCCGCGACCCGCCGAGGTCCCGCGGGCCGATCTCCCCCCGACCCTCCGGAACGACCGCCGCGTCGACGCCCGGAAGATTCGGCGAAGCCTGGGTGTTTCGCTCGATTACCCGACGTACCGCGAGGGGTTCGTCGCCTGCCTTGCCGCGGAGGCCGACCCCACCGACCTCGTACGAATTTAGTTTGCGTTGCCAACTATTTCGTTGGCCCACCAATTACGTCTCGGCTACCTTGCGGGGTCATGGAAAAGTTGATCCGCGGCCTCATCGACTTTCGCAAGAACAAGCTCCCTGGCCTGGCTCCGCTCTTCAAGCAGCTCGCCGAGCGGGGGCAGAAGCCCGACGTCCTCTTCTTCGCGTGCGCGGACAGCCGTGTGGTCCCGAACCTGATGGTCTCCACCGACCCGGGGGATCTCTTCGTGGTGCGGAGCGTCGGCAACCTCGTCGCACCAGCGAGCGAGAGCGGCATCTCCGTGGGCGACGTCTCCGAGGCCTCGGCCATCGAGTTCAGCCTGAACAAGCTCAAGATCAGGCACATCGTCGTCTGCGGCCATTCGCGCTGCGGCGCCATCGAGGCCATCCTCAACGGGCGCGAGCATTACAGCTCCTTGCCGAACCTGAAGGCCTGGCTCGCCCACGGCGAGGCTGCCTTCGCGCGCCTCGTGCGCTCGCCCTTCATCAAGGACGACCTGCCGGCTGTCGATCGCCTCTCCCAGGCGAACGTCCTCCAGCAACTCGAGCACATCGCGAGCTACGCGAACGTCCGCAAGCTCGTGGACGAGGGCGCGATCACGCTGCACGGCTGGTGGTTCGACGTCGCGAACGGCGACGTGCACGTCTACGACAGGGATCGCGGCGGCTACATCCTGCTCGACGAGACCGAGGCCGAGCGCGTCCTGGCCGGGCAATCGGCGTTTCAGCATAGCTGACGGCCGGGCCGAGGGCCTCGCGCCGGGATCAACCCGGAGAAGGAGGCCCGGGTACGATTTTTCGTTCACATCGCGCCCGGAGTGACTCTACCTTGGTGGAGGTCCCCACCATGGCAGAGGAACAAAGCAAGGCGGAGTGACTCTCCATCGGTGGAGGTTCCCACCATGGCAGAGGAACAAAGCAAGACGGAGGGCGCCCCGCCGCTCACACCCGTCGCCCCGGAGGAACGCAACCCGCTTCTCGACGTCCTTCGCGGGTTCGCCCTGCTCGGCATCATCGTGATGAACATGCCGGGCTTCAGCGTGCCCGACGGCATCCACGCGCTCGACGAGCACTACTTCCCGCGCTTCTACGACCGGGCGGCCGAGACCGTCACGTCCATCGTGTTCGCGGGCAAGGCCAACTCGATCTTCTCGTTCCTGTTCGGCCTCGGGCTGACCGTCCAGATGCAGCGCGCCGAGGCGAGCGGCGCGCGCCTCACGCCTCTCTACCTGCGACGTGTCGCCGTGCTTTTCCTCGTGGGCGCCGCGCACGCGATCTTCCTCTGGAACGGGGACGTGCTGCACACGTATGCGGTCCTCGGGCTCTTCTTGCTCGCCTTGCGCCGCGCCTCCGATCGGCTCGTCTTCGGGCTCATCGCGATCGCGTTCCTCGCGCCGACCGTGCGCAGCATGATCGGGCTCCTTCTGCACGAAGCGCCCCCGCATCCGCTATCTTTCTGGGTCGCCATGGCGCATGAGCACATGCGGATCTTCTCGACGGGGACCTATCTCGAGCAAATCGGGGCGCGGCTCGCGATGTTCGCGGATGCGTACGGCATGATCCGGCTCGGCCACGGCATGATCTGGTGGTATCTCTCGGTGTTCGTCACGATGCTCCTCGGGCTCTACGCGGGCAAAAAGCGGCTGCTCGAGGACGTCGCGGAGAACCTCCCGCGGATTCGCAAGGTCCTCTGGATCTCGCTGAGCCTCGGAATCGCCGCGTCGGTGGGTTTTTCTCTGCTCTTCGCGTTCCGACCCATGCCCCCGCCGGAAGGCTGGACCTGGTACGGCTTCACCGCCGACCTGCTCTTCCGGGTGAACCGGCCCCTGCTCTGCATCGCTTACATCGCAGCGATCGCGCTCCTGCTCCAGACCGACCGCGGCAAGCGCGTGCTCCTCGTGCTCGCGAGCCCGGGGCGCATGCCGCTCACGAATTACCTGACGCAGAGCCTGATCGCGACCACGCTCTTTTATAGTTACGGATTCGGCTGGTACGGCAAAGTCGGCCCGCTGCTCGGGACCGGGATCGCGGTGGCGATCTTCGCCGTGCAGGTCGTCTGGAGCCGATTCTGGCTCGCGCGTTTCCGTTATGGCCCGCTCG
Organism: Polyangium sp. y55x31; assembly: GCF_029946505.1. Lineage (GTDB taxonomy): Bacteria > Myxococcota_A > Polyangia > Polyangiales > Polyangiaceae > Polyangium. The sequence continues at coordinate 102,132 of NZ_JARZHG010000009.1, read as the reverse complement.
AATGGCTGTGGCGCGCCGCGACGTACGGCAAGCTGCCGCCGATGCGGCTCGCGCAGGCCACGGCGGCGCCCGTGCAGGTCAGCCTCGACGCGCCGGCGCCGTGAAACCTTTCAGCCCGCGGCCCCGCCTGGCAACTCCGTCGGGTCAGGGTCGCCTGCGTCTTTTGGGTCCCGCCGCCGCCGCGCCGCCGGATCGTCGTACATGAAGATCACGGTGAACAGCACGAACGCGCCCCACATCGCCACGTGGTGGTAAAGCATCGCCACCCCGCCGAGGCGCTGGAAGATCTGGCTCGCCACGAGCGGGCCCGTCAGGATGCCCGCCGCGTAGAACATGTTGTAAATCGAGTTCGCGCGGCCGTAATCGCGCGGCTCCACGATGACGCCCGTGAGGGCCAGCGCGATGGGGGACATCGACGCGAACGACCCGCCCGACCCGAAGACGATGGCGAGCATGAGCCAGTAGTTGTCGGCGTAGATGAAGCCGGCCACGCAGCAGAGGCCGATGAACGAGAGCACGCGGACCGCGCGCAGGTGCCCCACGCGGTCGGCGATCCGGCCTGCCACGTTCGAGAAGATCATCATGCCGAGGCAAAAGAGCCCCGGCAGCACGATCGTGCGGTTCTCGGGGATCCCCTTCGACTCGATGAGGTAGAGCGGCAGGAAAATCACCACGGCCGCCTGGAAGTAGCCGTACGAGAACGAGGCGAAGCACGAGGTCTTGATGCGCCAGAGGATCGTGGCGGCCGAGAGCTCCGAGCCCTTTCCGCCGTCCTTTTCTTCATCCGTGCTCGCGCCCTCGACCGGCGGCGCCGGCGGCATCTTCAGGGCGACGTAAAGGCCGGCGCCGAGCGCGAAGAGGGCCGCCACGCCGAACGAGACGGTCGCCGGGACGAACTTGTCCATGCCCGTCGCCATGAGCGGGCCGGCCACGTATCCGCTCGCGAGCCATATCGCATAAAGGGTCGTGAGGTAGGCCTTGTGCTCCTTGCGGGCCTGCGCGAGCAGCACCGTCTCGGAGCTGACCCATATGCCGATCGTGAACAGGCCGTCGACGAAGCGCACCGCCGCGACCGAGGCGAAGTTATGCGCGTGCGGGAAGGCGGCGAGGCAGCCCGCATACCCGACGAGCGACGCGGCAAGGACGCGCTCGGCCGAAAAACGTCGAATGATCGACCCGACCGGGAGCGCGAAGAGCACGAGCCCCGCGCCGAAGAACAGGGCCAGAAAGCCGATCGAGTCCTTCGAGTACCCCACCCGGTTCAGGTGCACCGCCGTCAGCCCGATCGAGATGCCGCACGCAATCCCGAACGGTAACGTGGTCGCATAGAGCCGGCGTAGCTGAGGGGTGACAGGACTCACGCCCGGCCTCTACCATGGCGGCCGCGCGTGGGCTATGTGCCTCTGCTGCGAACGATTTTTCTCATCGGCCGCCGCGTCGCAGCATGAAAGCCCGCCTGCCGGAGCGTCGATCCCGGAGCCGCGCTTTTGTGTTGACAGGAAGAGAATCGGCGGGCGTCTGCGGGCGGGCGAGCCCGGCGTGTATCAATCGGCGATATCGGATCAAGACCCGTCGCAGGCCTTGCCCGCGCACGGATCCGCGACCGGCGGCTCGTCGTCGCATTCGAGCATGCTCTCGGCGACGTGGCTCGTCTGCGTGTATCCTTGCTCGATCGCACACGTCGAGTCGGCCTGGAGGTCGTCGTGCAGCGTGAATTGCGTGGCCTGATAGCAGCCGTGGAACGAGGTCAGCGCGCGTCCCGTCAGGTTCTCGACCGCCGCGACGAGCGCCTGTGTATCGCTGCCGCCCTCGGCGTGCGGCCATGCATAAGCATACGCGCCGAGCGAGCCGTCCGGGCCGTCATACGTCTCGACCGTCACGCCCGCGGGCACGTCGGCCGTTTGATCGTGATACCCGTTCAGGATCACCTTTTCGAGCGTGACGCCTTCGGCCGCCGTGACGGTCCAGTGCACCGGCTCGTACGACGAGAGGACCAGGATCGAGCTCGATTGTCGCTCGACGTGCACCGAAGCGGCGCCGGGCGGGTGCACGCCGCCGCTGTGATCGCCGTGCGATTCGTAGATGCCGATGAGGTGCAGCTCGGAGCCGCAGACGGGGGGCGGGCTCACGCCGCCGCCCGGCCCGCCCGGACCAGGCTGGCCAGGCTGGCCAGGCTGGCCGTCGTCACCGCCGCCCCCGATCACGACCGTTCCCTTGCAGCCCAAAAGACCGAGCGCGCCCGTGAGACAGAGTCCCGCGAGCGCGCGTCCGAAATTCGATAAGGTCATTGCCATTCCTCCGCGCAAGCCGATGCGGCGGGGAACGTAGCACGCGTGGAATGGCTGGAGAAGTGTCGACGCGCCGCCCGCCGGGGTTTTGGCAGATATCTGCCTACACCTGCTGCGGCGCGTCGATCGTCAATGAACCGCCCGCACTTCGCCGGCCGTCTCCGCGTCGCTGCCGAGCGGGACGGTCTCTTCGTCGGCGTGCCGATCTTCCAGCGCTGCGTGGATGACCTGGCTCATGTCCTCGGCGAACACGAACGTGAGCGAGCTCCGCACCTCTTCCGGCACCTCCTCGACGTCACGCGCGTTCTTTTGCGGCAGGATCACCCGCTTGATGCCGGCCCGATGCGCGGCCATCACCTTCGCTTTGATCCCGCCGACGGGTAGCACGCGCCCGCGCAGCGTGCATTCGCCGGTCATCGCCGTATCGCTGCGAACGCGCCGCGACGAGAGCAGCGACGTCAGCGCCGTGAACATCGTCACGCCCGCGCTCGGACCGTCTTTGGGCACGGCGCCCGCGGGCACGTGAATGTGCAGATCCTCCTCTTCGAGCTTCGACGTATCCACGCCGAGCTCCGCCGCGTGGCTCTTCACGTACGAGAGCGCCGCCTTCGCCGATTCCTTCATCACGTCGCCGAGCTGCCCCGTGATTTCCACGCGACCTCTGCCCGGCATCCGGCTCGTCTCGATGAACAGAATGTCGCCGCCCACCGGCGTCCACGCCATTCCCGTCGCCACGCCCGCCGACGCCGTCCGCTCCGCCACCTCCGCGAAGAACTTCACCTTGCCGAGGTACTTCCCGAGATCACTCTCCTCCACGTGCAGGTTCGGCTTTTCGTCCTTGGCCCGCGCCACCTCCAGGGACAGCGCGCGGCAGAGCTTCTTGATTTCCCGTTCGAGCTGACGAACGCCCGCCTCCCGGGTGTAATCGCGCACGATGGCCCGGAGCGCGTCGTCCGTGATCGTCAAGGTGCCCTCGGGGATCCCGTGCGCCGCGAGCTGCTTCGGAATCAGGTGCCGGCGCGCGATCTGCGCCTTCTCGTCCGGCGTGTATCCGGGGACCTCGATGATCTCCAATCGGTCGCGCAGCGGCGCCGACAACGTGCCGAGGTCGTTCGCCGTGCAAACGAAGAGCGCCTCGGACAGGTCGAACGGCAGCTCCAGGTAATGGTCCTGGAACGTCTTGTTTTGCTCCGGGTCCAGGACCTCGAGCAGCGCCGCCTCGGGATTGCCCGCCCAGCCCACCGCGAGTTTGTCGATCTCGTCGAGCAAGACGACCGGGTTCTTCACCTTCGCCTTCTTCATCCCGTGGATGATCCGGCCTGGCAAGGCCGCCACGTACGTGCGCCGATGCCCGCGGATCTCCGCCTCGTCGCGCACGCCGCCGAGCGCGATCCGCACGAACGGCCGGCCCGTCGCGTCCGCGATCGATTGCCCGATCGAGGTCTTGCCGACCCCGGGCGGGCCCGCGAGGCAGAGAATGCTGCCCTTCGCCGTGCCCTTCAATTTGAGCACCGCGATGTGCTCCAGGATCCGGCGCTTCACGTCGCCGAGGCCGTAATGGTCCTCGTCGAGCTTCTTGCCGACCGCGTCGATGTCGTCCTTCGCATCGGCGCGCTGGCTCCACGGGAGCTCCGCGATCCAGTCGAGGTACGTCCGGATCACGTTGTATTCGGCCTGCTGCGGATTGAGCGCTTCGAGGCGCTTGAGCTCGCGATCGGCCACCGCGCGCACTTCCTCGGGCAGATTCGCTTTTTCGAGCCGCTCGCGCAGCTTGCCCGTCTCGTCGTCGCCGCCGTCCTCGCCGAGCTCCTTCTTGATGGCCCGGAGCTGCTCGCGCAGGATCGCCTCGCGCTGGTGATTGCCGATCTCGCGGCGCACGTCCTGCTCGATCTTGCGCTTCACCTCGGAGAGCGATTTTTGCTCGATGACGAAGCCCGCCACGATGCGCAGCCGCTCGACCACGTCGAGCGCCTCGAGCACGCGCATGTCCTTGTCCGACGTGAGCCCGAGCAGCGCCGAGACCCGATCCGCGAACAGACCCGGATCCTCCTCGGCGAGCGACGGCTCGATCGAATTCTCGATTCCGCGGCCGAGCTCGCGCACCTGGTCGAAGAGCGCGCGGGCGAAGAGCTTCGCCTCCTCGCTCGATTCGCTCGCCTCCGCGGCGACCTCGCCCTCGGCGAGCCAGAACGGATCCCGGCGCACGATGCGCCCGAGGTGCATGCGGCCCACGCCCTCGATGACGAGCTTCATGTCCCCGCTCGGCAGCCGGCCCGTCTCCACAACCCGGGCGAACGTCCCGAGGCGATAGAGGTCCGACTCGGCCGGATCACCGACGTTACGGTCTTTCTGGGTGAGGACGCCGATCACGTCCCCCTTGCTCAACGTACGGACGAGCGCCACCGAGCGTTCGCGGCCGATGGGCAGAGCGATCACCGCGCCGGGAAAGAGCACCCCGTTGCGGAGCGGAAGCACGGGAAACGGAGAAGAGGGCACGCGGGCCCCGTCGCGGAGCGTCGTCATCGTGGGACTCCTTGGGACGTCAGGAAAGAGCGCCTCGCCACGGTCGGCTTCGCCGGTCCGGTGGCCCGAGGCGTGAACGAACCATAAATCCGTTCACCGCTCCGTCAACGGGGGGACGTGCGAGGAGGTGACGGGACGGTACGGGAGGCTCGTGCGGCTGCTTCCGCCACGAGCGTGACGTTCGTCGGGACCGCGTAGAGAAGATGATCCGCGTCGCGGCGACGCGTATGCTCGCATCGGTGCGGGCAAACTGGACCTCGTCGTCGTCGGACCACGGTCTTCGCCAACCGCCTTCTGGATGAGAGTCGGTCAGGTCCTCGCGCAGCGATTCCGCATCGACGCCCAGGTCGGGGGCGGCGGCATGGGGCAGGTCTATCGCGCCTTCGACCTCTCCACGGGCGAGGTCGTGGCCGCGAAGATCCTGAACGACACGTCGCCCGAGACCGTGGCGCGTTTCGAGCGGGAAGGACGGGCCCTCGCGCGGCTCTCGCACCCCGGCATCGTCCGCTACGTGGCGTACGACGTGATGCCGGACGGTCAGCCATTCCTGGTGATGGAGTGGCTCGAAGGCGAGGATCTCGCGCACAAACTCGCGCGCTCGCACCTCACGGTCCCCGAGACGATCACGCTCGCGACACGCGTGGCCGAGGCGCTCGGCGCCGCGCACGCGCAGGGCATCGTCCACCGCGACCTCAAGCCAGGCAATGTCTTCCTCGTTGGAGGTCGAATCGAGTCGCCGAAGATCCTCGATTTCGGGATCGCGTTTTTCGGCGGAAGCGCCCGCATCACCGCGACCGGCACGATGATGGGCACGCCGAGCTACATCGCGCCCGAGCAGGCGCGCAGCGGCGGCGTGGTCGCCGCCTCGGCCGACGTGTTTTCCCTCGGATGCCTGCTCTTCGAGTGCCTCTCGGGCCGGCCGCCGTTCCAGGGGGATCACTTCGTCGCGGTGCTCGCGAAGGTCATCTTCGAGGAGGCGCCGAGGCTCTTCGAGCTCGGCGTCGTCGTGCCCCCGTGGCTCGATGACCTCGTCGCGCGCATGCTCTCGAAGGAGCCCACGCGAAGGCCACGCGACGGCGCCGCGCTCGCCCGCGCCCTCGAAGCCGAATCGCTCGGCGACGACGGCCTCGACGACATGCCGCCGCGCTCGCTCGGCAAGCGCGAGCGGCGCTTCCTCGGCGTCGTGCTGCTCGGCCCGCCCGCGTCCGCGCCGCCGATCACCTCGACCTCGAAGACGCTCGCGGTCTCCACGCCCGACACGATGCGCTCGGTGGTCACGCGGTTCGGCGCGCACCTCGAGCTGCTCGCGGACGGCACGGCCGTCGTGATCCTCGACCACACGAGCGTGCCCACGGACATCGCGGCGCAGGTCGCCCGGTGCGCGCTCGCGCTGCGCGAGTTTTTTCCGGGCGTGCCCATCGCGGTCACCACCGGCTGGTGCGAGCTCGGTCGCGGCCTGCCGGTCGGCGAGGCGATCGAGCGGGCGATCTGGCTCTTGCACATGGAGGGCCCCGTCCCCGGGCCACGCGTCGCGATCGACGAGACCACGGCGGGCCTGCTCGACAGCCGCTTCGACTTCGTCGAGCTCGCGCCCGGCGGCTGCGAGTTACGCGGCGAGCGTGTCTCGGCCGAGGCCTTCCGCCCCCTGCTCGGCAAGCTCACGCCGTGCGTGGGGCGCGAGCACGAGCTCACCTTGCTCGAGCAGAGCTTCGCGAACGCCGAGAGCGAACCCGCGGCGCTCGCCGTGGTGGTCACCGGCTCGGCTGGCATCGGCAAATCGCGCCTCGTCCACGAGTTCATCGAGCGTCGCAAGCGCGCGGCCGCGCCCGTCGAGATCCTGTGGGGGCGAGGGGACCTCCAGCGGGCCGGCTCCACGTTCGGCCTGCTCGCCGACGTGCTCTGGCGCGCGGCCGAGGTGAAGGGCGGCGAGCCGATCGAGGTGCGTCGCGAGCGCCTCGCCGCATTCGTCGCGCGGTACGTCCCCGAGCGTGATCTGCGCCGCGTGACCGAGTTCCTCGGCGAGCTCTCGGGCATCCCGTTCCCCGATGAGGACAGCCTCCCGCTCCGCGCCGCGCGCCAGGATCCCGAGCTCTGCGGCGAGCAGATACGACGCGCATTTCGTGATTTCCTGCGCGCCCTTTGCGCCGAGCGCCTCGCGCTCATCGTCGTCGAGGACGTGCACTGGGGCGATCGCGCCTCCGTCTCCGCGCTCGAAGCGGCGCTGCGCGAGCTCGCGGACGAACCCATCTTGCTCGTCGCGACCGCGCGCCCCGAGGTCGAGCAAGTCTTCCCGCAGCTCTGGGTCGAGTGTGGCCGCCAAGAGATCCGGCTGAAGCACCTCTCCGTGAAGGCGAGCGCCCGCCTCGCGCGCAAGGTGCTCGGCGAGGCCGCGGACGCTCCGCTCATCGAGCGGCTCGTGGCCCTCTCCGAGGGGCACCCGTTTTTCCTGGAAGAGCTCGTCCGGGCCGCGTCCGAGGGATCGCTCGGCGAAGCTTTGCCCGAGACGATCGTGGCCATGGTGCAGACGCGCCTCGAGCGGCTCGAGCCTCGCGCGCGCCGGGCTTTGCGCGCGGCGAGCATCCTCGGCGAGGTCTTCTGGCGCGGCGCCGTCGTGCACATGGTCGGTGAGGGGGATCCGAGCAGCGATCCGCTCGCCGCGCTCGTCTCCGGCGAGATTTGCCTCAAGCATCGGGAGAGCCGTTTTCCCGCGGACGACGAGTACGCCTTCCGCCATGCGCTCCTCCGCGAGGGCGCGTATGCGCTCCTCACGGACGACGATCGGGAGCTCGGCCATAGGCTCGCCGGCGAATGGCTCGAACGCGCGGGCGAGACCGATCCGCTGATCCTCGCGAACCACTTCGAGCGCGGCGGCCTGCTCGATCGGGCCGGCACCATGTACATCCGCGGCGCGGAGCAAGCGAGCGCGCGGCGCAATTACCAGGACGCCGAGCGTTACTTCGCCCGCGCCGACGAGCTGCTCTCCGGTTTGCCCGCGGTCGCGCGGCGCGCGCGTGGCCTCGCGCGGTTCCGTCGGGGTCAGCACGAGGAGGCGGTCACCGAGCTCGCGGCCGCGCGGGCCCAGGCCGAGGCGACGGGGGATCGCCTCCTCGCGGTCGAGCTCGTGCTCGACGAGGCCATGGTCTGCGACTGGATGGGCGACATGAAGCGCGCCGAGGAGCGCGTCCTCGCTGCGCAGGCGCAGTATGTCGAAGGCTCCTCGCCGCTCGTCGACGCGCGCCTCTTGCTCGGGCTCGGGCGCTCCTCGCACCGCGCCGATCGCAAGGAAGAGGCCGCTCGGGCGCTTTCGGCCGCGGCGGAGAAGGCGGCGCGGCTCGGGGAGGCGGGCTACGAGACGCGGACGATTGCGCTCCTTCTGCTGGGGTTCATCCTGCCGGGCCTCGGGCGGCTCGACGAGGCGGCCGCGGCGCTCGACGAGGTGATCGACGCTTGCGAGGAGCGCAGCGATCTTCTCCATCTCGGCGCCGCGCTCAGCCCGCGCGCGCTCCTGCGTGGCTACCGCGGCGATCGCCAAGGCATGGTCTCCGATCTCGAAAGGACCATCGAGCTCGGGCGGGAGCTCGGGTTGCCCTTGGTCGAGCTCGTGGGGCATTACAATCTCGGTGAATATCTTTACCTGATGGACGACCTCCCGGCGGCCGAGCCCTACATTGGTTCGGCTGCGGCCTTGGTCCAGCGGCCGAACATCGGGGCGCAACCTGCGGTCGTGGAGCTCCTCCAGGCTCGTGTCGCCGTCTACCGCGGCGATGAGGCGAGCGCTGCGGCGATGGTCCGGGCCATTCGCGTGGCGCAGGTCGAGGCGCGGGCGCAGGGGACCGAGATTCTCGCGCCTTCCGAGGAGGTCCTTTGCTCGATGGTCGAGCTTGCCACGACCGACGCGTCGGACGCGTGCTGGGACGAGCTCGAAGAGCGATCGGCGCGTTGCTCGGTGGGTCAGGAGCGGATCGAGGTCCTCGAGGCGCGGGCGCTCACGGCGTTACGCCGGGGCCACCGCGACGAGGCTGCGCGGCAGCTCGCGGTCGCGCTCGACGTGGCCTCGCGGGTCCCGAACGTCATGACGTATCGGCTCCGGCGCGCGCTTGCAGCGGCGCAGGGTTGACGGCGAGCTCCCTTCCGTTTCGTAGGGGCTGCATCCGGTTTTGACTGTATGCAATGCGTCGTGATCGTGCGCCGACGCACCACTCCTATCGCTGACGCGCGGGCCTTGCGCATGTTGAGCAATTTCGGCACAGCCATTTTCGCCATTTTTGTGCTTGCTTCGTTCTGCGAGCGCATATAGACATAATGGAATGTCCGGAAACCCTGCATCTTTCGGTTCTGTCGGTTTCTTGCTGCAGGAGCGGAGGTCAATCATGCGTGTTCTCGGTCGTGCGGCTCGGCTCGTGGTCGTGGCGGCGGCTCTCACGGGGTGCACTGCAGAAGTGGGCCCGGAGGTGGAGGACGCGGTGGGGGAGGCGGCGAGCGAGGTCCAGGTCGTGAATGCGCTCAGCCTGAATGCGCTCAGCCTGAATGCGCTCAGCCTGAATGCGCTCAGCCTGAATGCGCTCAGTGTGAATGCGCTCGACCCGAGTATGTACGCGGCGATCCGGGAGCCCGGGCTGAACGGCGACCTCACGCGCGAGTTCGTCAAATACACGGTCAACTGTGCGCTCGTCGCGGGGCAGACGTTCGATTTCACCTGGGCCGACGAGCAAAACGTCGAGCACGAGGAATCCTACCCCGGCATGCTCGGCCTCGCCCCGGACTGGCACACGGGCCCGCTCGATCTGACGGGCCAGCGCATGGTGAGCGGCTGCCTCGCGGGGCTCACGAACTACTATGGCACGCACGTCACCGTCTCGATGCGCTCGCCCGAGGCGCCTTTGAAGGTCGTCGACCCGAACGAGCTCACGACCTATCCGAACATCGAGGGCGCGTTCTGGGGCAACCTCTGGGGCGAGACGCCCGTCATCCACGCCTGCTACAACGCCGACACGATCGCGAACTCCCGGGCCCATTTCCGCGACTGCGCCGCGGGCCACCTGAACCCCGACAATTCCGTCGTGGAGTGCGGCATCATCGACATCGTGGGCCCGTGCAGCGAGGTCTGCGTGCCGGTGAACCCCGAGACGGGCGCGTACCCGTCCTGCATCGTGAACCCGGGGCAGGATTCCTCCATGACCGAGCACGTCATCACGACCGCGCTGCCCTGAACGGGCCCCTCCCGTCCCCGCATACCCCTTCCTCCCTGCGTGGCCGACGTGATGCTCGGCCGCGCAACGCGTTGCGCTCCTACTTCATCCAAGCACGAACCCGTCGGCGATCCGACCCACGCGTGTTTTTCCGTGTGTCGTTCAAGGCGCCGGCGGACGTCCGGAAGAGGAGGAATGTATGCGTATCGGGCTTTGGATGATGGGACTATCGGGGATTTTCTTATTCGGCTGCGCGGAAAACGGACTCGACTTTACCGAGGATGTCCTCGAAGTGGGGGACGCGCTCGTGGAGGGCAACAAACTGTCCTCGAACGCGCTCGCGCTGAACTCCCTCGCGCTGAACGGGATCGCCCTGAACGGGCTCGCCCTCAACGCGATGGATCCGCGGTCGCTCGCGGCGATCCAGGATCCGACGGACCGGGGCGCGCTGGCCCGCGCGTTCGTCCGGTATGCCACCGGTTGCGCCCTCACCCCCTCGCAGAGCTTTTCGTTCACCTGGACGGACGCGACGAGCGTCGTGCACCACGAGACCTATCCGGGCGAGCTCGGCGTCGCCCCGGCCTGGGCCACGGGGCCGCTCGATCTCAATGGCCAGCGCATGGTGAGCGCCTGCGTGGCCGCCCGCGTCAATTATTACGAGGTGCCGGTGCTGCTCTCGCTCCGGTCGGTGGAGTATTCGCTGCGGCTCCTCTCCGGATCCCAGGAGCTCATCGATTTTCCGCACGTCGAGGGCGCGTTCTGGGGCAACCTCTGGGGCGTGTCGCCGGTCATCTATGCCTGCTACAACAGCGCGACCGTCGCGAATTCCCGGGCGTGGAGCCGGGACTGCGCCACGGGCCACGTGCGCGACGATGGCACGATCGAGGAGTGCGGCATGATCGACGTCGTCGGCCCGTGTAGCACCGTGTGCGCGTCCTTGAATGGCGGCGGTCAGTATTACCCATTCTGCGTGGAGAAACCCTACTCCGCCGGAAACGCCAATACGAAGCTCGTGGTCACGACCGCGCTGCCCTGACTCCCGTTTCGACCGGGACACCTCCCGCCCGCGGTGTACGACCAAGCCGCGCAACGCCTTCGAGCGAAAGCTCATCGGAGCCGTACCCCCCGCGGACCAACCGCCCCGGGGAGAATGCCGTTCCTTGGAGGTGCACATGCGAGCTTGGCCGTTGTTGCTGTTGCTCTTGGCACTGACTCCTGGTTGTGTTGCTTACAACGACGAGACTTCCGATGACGTCATGGAGGCCGAGGTCGCGCTGGTGCAGGGAAACCATCTGTCGTCGAACGCGCTCGCGCTCAATTCGCTGGCGTTGAACGGGATCGCCCTGAACGGGATCGCGCTGAACACCCTCGATCCCGCTGCGCTCGGGGTGATCGAGGATCCGGGATCCAAGGGCACCCTCGCCCGCGCTTTCCTCAAATATGCCATTGGCTGCGCCTTCACCACCGCGCAGAGTTTTTCCTTCTCGTGGACCGACGCGTCGAACGTGGTCCACGACGAGATGTATCGGGGCGAGCTCGGCCTCGCGCCCGGCTGGGCCACGGGTCCGCTCAATACCCAGGGCCAGTACATGGTGAGCGCCTGCCTGGCGGCCCGCGTCAACTATTACGAGGTGCCCGTCACCATTTCGATGCGTTCGCTCACCGAGCCCTTGAAGACCCTCACAGGGAGCCCGGAGCTCGCCGCGTATCCGGATGTCGAAGGCGCATTCTGGGGCAACCTGTGGGCGCCCACGCCGTTCCTTCACGCCTGCTACAACAGCAATACCGTGTCGAACTCGCGATCCTGGAAGCGCGATTGCGCCGTGGGGCACCTCGGCGCCGGCGGGACCGTCGAGGAGTGCGGGATGATCGACATCGTCGGCCCCTGCGCGAACGTCTGCCAGAACTTGAACGGCGCGGGCCAGTATTATCCGTCCTGCATCGAACGGCCCGGCCAGAGCTCGGCGACGACGAAGTTCGTGATCACCACTGGATTGCCCTGATACCACCCGGAAAGTGCAGTCCCCTTCCCATGACGCCCTCCGTTCCAGGCGGCTCCACACCATTACGATTCGACCCGGTCGGATATCGATTGTCGTTTCCTTTCCGATGGTCCCTGGACGCGGGAAATCCTAGGGTTACGCTTCCCCTCGTGCGGCCGGGAGAAGTGCTCGGTGGGCGCTTCCGCGTCGAGGCGCGTGTCAATGCAGGGGGGATGGGCGAAATCTTTCGCGCCACCGACCTCGTGACCGGTCACGTCGTCGCCGCGAAGATCCTCGTCGCCGTTTCTCCCGAAAGCCTCTCGCGCTTCCGTCGCGAGGCGCAGATTCTCGAGCGCCTCTCGCATCCGGGCATCGTCCGCTACGTCGCCTACGACACGTCCTCGGCGTCGAGCCCGCTGCTCGTGATGGAATGGCTCGAAGGCGAGGACCTCGGGCGCAGGCTCGCCCGCGGGCCGCTCTCGCTCCGCGAGGCCGTCACGCTCGGCCATCGCCTCGCCGAGGCCCTCGCCGTCGCGCACGACGCCGGCATCGTGCACCGTGATCTCAAGCCGCAGAACGTCTTCCTCGTGAACGGATCCGTCGCGGAGCCGCGCATCCTCGACTTTGGCATCGCCCATTGCGGCGAGGCCTCGCGCATCACGCAGACCGGCACCGTCATCGGCACGCCGAGCTACATGGCGCCCGAGCAGGTCCGCAGCGGCAGCATCGTCAAGGCGAGCGCCGACGTCTTCTCGCTCGGCTGCCTGATGTTCGAGTGCATCACCGGGGCGCCGCCCTTCCGCGCCGATCACACGATCGCCGTCCTCGCGAAGATCATCTTCGAGGATGCGCCGCGCCTCAGCGAGCGCGCGCCCTCCGTGCCGTCGTGGCTCGACAGCCTCATCGCCCGCATGCTCGCGAAGGATCCGCTCGGGAGGCCGCAGGACGGCGCGGCCGCGGCGATCGCGCTCGCCGCCGAGAAGGACCTCGAGCCCCCGAGCTCGGAGGCGCCGCGCTCGTCCGCGCCCCGATCGACGCTCGGCGAGGGCGAGCGGAGGTTCCTCGGCGTCGTGCTCCGCGGCCGCCGCGAAGCCGCGCTCGGCGCGCTCGGCCCGACGACCACGCTCGCCTGCGCCTCGCCGACGGACGACCTCGGCGCGATCGCCGAGCGCTTCGGCGGGCACCTCGAGGTCTTCGCGGACGGCACCGCGGCCGTCGTCATCGATCGGACGCGCGTGCCCACCGACGTCGCCGCCCACGTCGCCCGCTGCGCGCTCGCGCTCTGGGAGCGCGCGCCCGGGGCCGCCATGGCCGTCGCCGCGGGCTTCGGCGAGCGCGCGCGTGGCGTGCCCGTCGGCGAGGCCATCGACCGCGCCGCGCGGCTCCTCCACGCGCGGAGCCGCGAGGCGCGTATCGCCCTCGACGAGACCACGGCGGGCCTGCTCGACGCGCGCTTCGACGTCGAGGCCCTCGAAGGCGGCGGCTTCGCGCTCCTCGGCGAGCGCGCGAGCTTCGAGGTCTCGCGGCCCCTGCTCGGCAAGGCCACGCCTTGTGTCGGCCGTGAGCACGAGCTCGGCCTCTTCGACCTCACCTTCGGCGCGTGCAAGAGCGAGCCGGCCGCGCGTGTCGTCGTCGTCTCCGGCCCCGCGGGCATCGGCAAATCGCGCTTGCTCCACGAATTCGTCGAGCGCCAGCGGGCCAGCGTCGAGCCCGCCGAGATCTGGTTCGGCCGCGGCGACCCTTTGCGTGTTGCGTCGAGCTTCGGCCTGCTCGCCGAGGTCCTGCGCGGCGCCTCGGGCATCCGCGGCGGCGAGCCCCTCGCGCGCCGCCGCGAGCTCTTCTACGCCCGCGTCACGCGTCGTGTCCCCGAGCGGGATCGCCGTCGCGTCGCGAACTTCCTCGGCGAGCTCGCGGGCGTGCCATTCCCGGACGACGAAGACTTGCCGCTCCGCGCCGCGCGCCAGGACCCCGAGCTTTGCGGCGAGCAGATGCAGCGCGCCCTCCGCGATTTCTTGCGCGCCGAGTGCGCGGACAAACCCTTGGTCCTCCTCCTCGAAGACGTGCACTGGGGCGACCGCGCTTCGCTGCTCGCGCTCGACGCCGCGCTCGAGGGCCTCGCGTTCGAGCCGATCTTCCTCCTCGCGTCGGCGCGCCCCGAGATCGACGAGCTCTTCCCCGGCCTCTGGTCGAGCCGCGGCCGTCAGGACGTCCGCCTCCGGCAGCTCTCGCCGCGCGCTTGTGTGCGCCTCGTCCGCCACGCGCTCGGCGAGCTCCGCGCCGGGCTCGAAGAGCGCCTCGTCGCGTCCTCCGAGGGGCACCCGTTTTTCCTGGAAGAGCTCATCCGCGCCGAGGCCGAGGGCCGCGGCGGCACCCCGCCTGGGACGGTCGTGGCGATGGTGCAATCACGCCTCGAACGATTGGACCCGAGCACGCGCCGCACCTTGCGCGCCGCGAGCATCCTCGGCGAGGTCTTCTGGCGCGGCGCCGTCGCGCGTCTCGCGGGCGCCGCCGACGAGTCCGTCGCGCGCGACCTCGCGGCCCTCGTCACGCACGAAATCGTCACGCGCGAGCGCGAGAGCCGCATTCCGGGCGAACCTCAATATGCGTTCCGGCAGGCGCTCTGGCGCGAGGGCGCGTATGCGATGCTCACGGACGAGGATCGCGCGCTCGGCCACCACCTCGCGGCCGAATGGCTGGAGGAGAAGGGCGAGGCCGACGCGCTCGTCCTGGCGGAACATTTCGAGCGCGGGGGCGTGGCGGTGCGGGCGGCCTCGTTTTACCTGGCCTCGGCCGAGCAATCGGCGGCCCGCAAGGATTACCTCGACGCCGAGCGATGTTATGGCAAGGCCGAGGCGCTCTGGGGCGAGCTGCCGACGCTCGCGCAGCGCGGCCGCGGCCTCTCGCGTTTTCGCCTGGGCCGCTTTCACGACGCGCTGAGCGAGCTCGCGCGGGCGCGCGAGGGCGCGGCGCGGCGCGGGGAGGCGTCGATCATCGTGGAGCTTTACCTCGACGAGGCCATGGTGCTCGACTGGATGGGCGAATATCGCGAGGCCGAGCGCCGCGTGCTCGCCGCGCGTGTCGAGGACGAGGCCCTCTCGTCGCGCTCGCCGCTCCTCGAAGCGCGCCTCTTGCTCGGCGTCGGCCGTTCGGCCGTGCGGGCCGAGCGCGAGGAGGAGGCCGCGGTCGAGCTCTCGCGCGCGGCCGATCTCGCGAGCCGCCTCGGCGACGAGGGATACGAGACGTACGTCATTGCGCATCTCCTCCTCGGATACCTATTGCCCTTGCTCGGCCGGGTCGACGAGGCCGCGGCGTTGCTCGACGAGGTCATTCGCCGTTGCGAGGAGCGCGGCGACCTTTTGCACCTCGGCGCCGCGTGGAACACCCGCGCCATGGTCCGGGCTCTTCGTGGCGATCGCGAGGGCATGATCCGGGACTTCGAGCGTACGAGTGAGCTCGGCCGCGAGCTCGGCCAGCCGACGATGGAGCTCGCGGGTCATTACAACCTCGCCGAGCACCTGTACTGGATGGACGACGTCGAGGCCGCCGAGCCCATGATTCGCGCGGCGCTCGCCGTCGCGGCGCGGCGGGCCGGCTGCGTACGTCCGGCCATGCTCGCCCTGCTCGACGCGCGGATCGCCCTCGTTCGCGGCGACGCGCGGACGGCGCGCGCCATTGCCTCGGCATTACGCGGCGGCGCGGCCGAGATGTCGCCCTCGGAGGACGTGCTTTGCGCGATGATCGAGCTCGCGACGGGGGACGACGCGGGCGGCCTCGCGGACATCGAATCGGCGTGGGAGGCGCTCGAAGCCCGCTCGGCCCGCGCGAGCGTGGGGCAGGAGCACCTCGAGGTGCTGGAGGCGCGGGCAATGCATGCATGTCGCCTCGGCCAGCGCGAGCGGGCGATGCGTCAGCTCGACAAGGCTCTGGCAGCGGCGTCGCGGATTCCGAACGTGATGGGCGAGCGATTGCGGCGGAGACGGGATGAGCTCACGTGCCTCGGCGCGGCTTGATTCAGCCCTCCGGCTTTGGCTCCTTGGCTTTTTCTTTCGTGGCGGCGGCCTTGTTGGCCGGCCCATACTGGTAGTCCATCAATGGCGCGACGGGACCGAGCACCTCGGCCCCATTCTGCACGCGGTCTGCCCTGCGCTTGGCCTGCGCGGCGTTCTCGGCGAGGATCGTGGCGATCTCGTGCCGCGTCGTCTGGCGCGTCTCGTGGAGCAGCTCCGTGAGCTTTTGCGAGGCGGGCAGGAGCTCGCCGATCCGCTGATCCCGGGCGAAAGCAGCCGCGAGCCGGTCCTTGTCTTTCTCGTTGAGCCCTGCGCGGTCGGCGTCTTCGGGCTTCAGGCCGAGGATATTCTTGACGGCGGCCTCGAATCCGTCGCGTAGCTTCGTGAGCTTTTGAATCTGCTCCGGCGTGATGTCCGTTACCTTGATATCACTTGCGTCGATGATGAGGTCGCCCACCTCGGGGTTCTTTGGGGTACCCATGACCGCCTCCCTTTCCGTTTTGCGGCGCTCGGCCGTTTGGGATTGACGATCGCACAACGCGGGTGGACGTCCGTACGTTCCAAGCCGAGGGCGGTATCCTCGGAGGCTCGGGCGAGATGCCTGGGGAGGGTCGGCGGAGCCGTCGCGAGGAGGGCCCGTGATTCCGCGTCTGGGCGGCTCAGGGGGGTGGGACGGCGGATGGCCCTGGAGGGCATCCGGATAGCCTTGGAGGGTCGGTCGAGGGGCTTGGGGACCCGTGAGACATGCTCCAGGGCCATTGGCGAGCCTTGGAGGCCGCGGGGATAGCCTTGGAGGGTCGTGGCCGACCGTTGGAGGGTACTCCGGTGGCGCGGGGGCCCTGGGCGATGGGCTCCACGAATGCGCGGATGCTCTTCGGAGGTGGGCCTTTGGGCTTTGTGGGTCGGGGGTTCTGGTCGGGCATAGTTGGCCCGGTGGGGGATGGTCTGGCAAGGGGGATCACGTGTGCGCGTGGGCGACGCGTGGGCGCGCCGGAGGGCCGTGGGGCCGCGGCGGACAGGGGATGTGTATGCAGCGGGTCGTGGTCGGGGTCTTGGTGGTGTGGGGGGTTCTGTTTGGGGTGGGGTGTGAGAAGGAGTGTAAGAACCCGGCGCGCACCTGGGACCGAGTGAAGGGTCAAGCCAACGAGATCCGGGGGCCTGCGGTGCAGTGCAACATCGTTGAGGTGTGCGATTTTGGCCACGGCCGCCCTATCAAGCGGATCCCGCTGTCTTCACTCTTGGATCCCCAGATCGTCGACCGGGGGAGCGCAAGCGACAACAGGGACTCCTGCATAAGCAAGGCGCGTGATAAGAAGGACATCACCTGGAACCCCGACTGCAAGCTCGAGGCTTCGCCGGAGCTGATCTGCCTCGACGCGCCCAGCCCATCGAACGGGCCGGATTTTACCGGCTCCACGGGTGGGACGTTCGTCACGGTGGGGGTGGGGGCCGGCAGCGGCGACTACTGGTTCGACGAGCAGGGCGCCGGTGGCGCGGGCAGCGTATGGGCCGACCCCGGAGCCGGGGGCCAGGGCGGGATCTGAGGGGACCGAGGAACACACGCTCGCGTTGCTGGACCCGGTGGTGTAAAGTTCCGGCCGCGCGAGCGACGAAGGAGATCAGTACATGAGACGTCATGGCGCAGCGCTCATCGTCATCATTGCCGTCGCCTTCCTGAGCCTAGGCTCGGGCTCGCGCGCGGACGACTGGCACGAGCCGAGCCCGGAGTCTTGCAAGACGGAGCTCGGGTTCGTGTTCGACTGGTGTGGGAGTCGAGCGCACTGGCCGTGCAACTACGTCGAGGAAGGGGTCTTCGACGCTTGTCAGGCCGGCTGTGTGATGTACTTCTGCCCTGAGCAAATCACATGCACCGAGCTCGACCCGATGTGGTGTGGGACGCCCTGCGAGGATCCGAGCGGCGCCAGGTTTTGGCGCGATCTCGTTGTCGCCCGGGAGCGCTGCGATCCTCTGTTCTGGCCTGATAACGACGAGAGCGAATGGGAGGGCGACAGTGTCTACCACTGGCGCGACTGCCAGGACGCGGTGAGAAAAGAACGATGCCCGGCGCATCGCACGTGGCGGGAACGGTACGCGCAGTGGGCGAAGGAAAACAACCAAGACCCCGTCTTTCCTGTGCCGCCTCTCTCGACTCAGTAGCGCGCCCACCCACCGCTACTGGCGTCTCTGTCCACTGCGAACCGTTTGCGTCCCCCACCCGTTTGTCCCGACCCTCCCGACCCCTCCTCCCCACCCGCCCGGGCCGGGAACAAGTTTTTCCGGGTACGTCCCCTTTTCCTCTTGCCTTCCGCCCCCTCCTCGGGCAAACCATTTCTCAGGAGGACGGGCCCACGCTCCGCGCACCTGCGACTCGCGAGCACCCACCCGGTAGCACCGGGAGACGGGACCGAGTAAAACCCCAAAAAAACAAATTGTGCGGACCTCGTGGGAGTGCGGTCCTCCGCCTTTTAGGCCATCGTGCCTCGTTCGTCCCGGGATCCCGGGACGAACTTTTTTTGTGGATCGGGTTGCCTCGTCGGCGACAACCCCGGTAGGCTTGCGGCATGCGCAAGGTAGTCGGGTTTATGTTGGTGATCGCGGCGGGGTGGGGGGCGGCGTTGGTCGGTCTTTCGTGCGGTTTGGACAACGACCCCGGCGGCGATTGCCCTCCGGAGGTTCCGAACCGGTGTTGCCCTTGTCCCTTTCCAGAGGCGTGCTCTGATCCGGACCGTCCGTGGATCTACACGCCGAAACCCATCCCGTGGGACTGCCCGAATGCCTGCGATGGTCCGCCCCCGCTCCCCCCGAAGTGCTCGGATGGGGGAACGGATGGAGGGACGTCGTCGCTTTGCCCGGGTGGCGGGGCTTGCGTGGACGAGGCCCCGGAAGACTGGATGCTCGGCGCCTTCTTCTCGGACTGGCGCGAGCCGCCGCCCTGTCCGGACGATACGCCGATCGTAGCGTTCGAGGGGACCCCCGCGCCTCCTCCTCTTCCATGTGGCGAGTGCTCGTGCGACGAGCCCGAAGGGACGTGCAGGTTCCCGGAGATGTGGACGGTCAGCTCCACTGCCTGCGACGATCCGGGTGGTGGTGTCAAGACAAACTTCGACCCGCCGACAAACTGGGACGGCACCTGCAATCAGGACAAGGCGATCCCCTCCGCCACGCTCTGCGGCGGCGTGCCGTGCGTCCGGTCGATCACCATCTCGCCTCCGGTGATCGAGGAGCAGCCCTGCAAGGCACATACAAAAGGAGATCCGGAGCAGGAGATCCCCAAGTACTGGAACGGTGGACCGGAAACACCCCTCGGCCGGGTGTGCACCCGCGCCGAGCCCTGGCCTGGTTGCCCCGGGCAGAGCGGGAAGGTCTGCGGGCCGGCGGGGGACGACTACTCCTTTTGTATCTACCGAGAGGGGGAGCATCTGTGCCCCGAGGGGTGGGGCGGGGAGAGGCATGTTCTCTACGGAGTGGTGAAGGACGAGCGCGAGTGCTCGGCTTGTACCTGCGGCCCGCCGACGGGCGGGATGTGTGCAGTGCTGTGGTCGGTCTTCGGTGCGCCTGCCTGCACGGACTACCAGGCGGGTGCGCAAATCACCGCGGGGATGGTCGCCCCATGCACCGATCTGATGCCCGGCACGCAGCTCAGCGGGAAGACAGCCGAGCTCCTCAACCATACGAAGGGCACCTGCACACCGAGCGGCGGTGAACCCGTCGGCGAACTGACCCTTGACAAACCCATGACGGTATGTTGCGCGGCTGCCACGTCATGACTCGCTAGAACGCGACCACGAGGGAGGTCGAGACGCTGAGGGCGAGCGGGATCGGGTCCGAAAGGGGTAGCTCCTTCACCCGCAGCGTTTGTGGGACGACGAACCCGAGTGTGTCTACATCCGACCGCCACGTGAGCCGGCCCCATACGGGGATCTCGGCAGCGACGCGCCCGCCCACGCCAAGCAAGGGGGAGGCGTACGGCTTTGCATACGGACGGTTCGTCCCACTCCCCAGCAGCACGCCCCCCGCCAAAAGCCCACACGTCAGAAACCGCCCGAACCGATAACACCCCGCCGCCGTCCCCAGGTACGTCTCCACGTCCACCGACGTTGGCCCGTCCTGCGGGTTCGCCGTCATCCATGGCCACGCCGTGACATCCAGCTCCACGGTCCACCGCGGTGACACGTTCCACCCCGCCGAGACCCGCGGCGCGAGAAACGGCTCTGGCGCCACGTTCAGGAAGGCCCCAACCCCCACGCCCACGAAGAACCGCTTCGGAAGCGGAGGCGGAGACGGCCGCGGCTGCGGAGGCGGTTGCGGCTGCGGCGGTGGCTGCGGCGGCGAAGGCGGACAGGGAGGCGGCTGCGGCGGCGGCGGAAGCGGCTCGAACGCGCCGAGCAGCTTCGCCGCGTCGAATGCCGTCGCGTAGAGCACCTCGAAGCACTCCGTCGCCGGCTCGTAGCTCCGATGCACCTCCACCGCGACGTCCCCGGCCTCGTCGACGATCGTCACGTCGGCGAGCTTGGCCGCGTCGGATGCGCGCCGGATGCGCACGACGAGCGTCCGCGCGGCCGGCGGGTCGAACGTGGACACGGACACCCAGTTCGTGAGGATCGCCATGAAGACGAGCGGCCGGTCGCAGAGGGGCAACGCGTGATCCACCCTGAAATCCAGGCGATGCCGCGGGACGTCCGCGTGCGCCCGCGTCCCCGGGAAGAGCGTCCCGAAGGCGAAGCACGCGGCGGCGAGGCGCCGCCTGGCCCCGGGACCGGACCCGCCCGGGACGTTCGTCGAGGCGCGTGTCGATTTTTCTGAACAACAGGGCCGCTCGCGACCTTTACATGCATGAGGTCTGCTTTTGCGCGCGAGGACGAACCGATGGACGGACCGGACGAGGACACGGAACCACCCAAGAGCGGCGAGCCCATGGCTCGGCCGTTCGATCTCACGGTCTCCGCCTATCGGGAGCTCGTCGAGCGAATGATGGCGCACGTGCATCGGATCGGGCTCGGGGCGCATGTGCATGGGATCGACGTCGTGCATGATGCATTCGTGACCGCATTGTGCAAGCCCATTGCGGAGCGGCCGAGCACGTGCGAATGGCATGAGTTTGTCGCGTGGATGTGCAAGCTCGCTCAATATGAGGCCATGACGAACCTCAAACCCAAGCGCCGTCGGACATACGATTCTCTCGCGCCATTGGGCGATCCCGGCGAGCGGATCGCCCGACCGCGCGATGACGAGCACGACGCCGCGGTGCGAATGGCCTATCACGCGCTGCCGGCCGACATGCGGGATATCGTCGGCGCACACGCGGTCGAAGGAAAATCCATACGGGAGATCGCCGCCGAGACGAAGCTGGCCCCGACCACCGTCTTCGTCCGCTATTCTCGTGGCATCGATCTCCTCCACGCGAGGCTCGAATCCCCCGAGGAGGTGCATTCGCGTGGTATCGGCCGGCGTTTCGTCGCCTTCCCGGTTCTGCTCCTCGTCGTGGCCACGCGCTCGGCCGCGGCGGCCGTCACCTCCGCATTCGTGCGGCTCCGCGCGGCCCTCGCGCGGTCCCCGATGCGCGCCATGGGCAGCGTCGCCGTGGGCGTGGCGCTCGGCATATGGCCGTCCGGGGGGACACCGCAGGCCATGCCAAACGAGACCAAGCCAGGTCACGCCGGGTTGGCGGGCGTCGTCCTGCGGAACGATCGCCGAATGGTTTTCCCGGTTCAGGACAGCGAAACACGCACGGAGGACACCGCGCGACGGACACGCCCCCACGCCGCCCTGAGCCCGCCGCTCGCGCCACCTCGGCGCGACCACGCCCGTCCCTTCGATTGGATGGCTGCCAATGCTACGAGGCGCGGGGAGGTGAGCGCGACGGGCGCAAAGTAGGTGCGTTCATCGCCGCGCCACCACGCCTCCGAGCATCATCGCATGCATCGCCGCATGCAATCGTCCCACCTCGCCCCGCTCTTCCATGAAGATCCACGGCGGCGTGAAGCTCTTGTAAGCCCGGAGCAAGACCCGCGCTGCGAGATCCGCGTCGGCCACGTCGAGCTCGCCGGCCTCCGTCCCTTGCCGGAGCAGGTCCGCGAGCAACGCCCGTTCTTCCTGGTAAAACCGCTCGGACGCGCTCTTCACCGCGGCGCTCCCGCAATGGAAGAAGTCGCACGCGTGCGCGCCGCCGTCTGCCTGCGTGAAGTACGCTCGCAGCCGCGCGTCGAGCGCGCCCACGAGCCGCTCGCCGAACGAGCGCCCGTCCGCCGCCGCCGCCGCCCGCATCGCCTCGAGCACGACCTCGTAGCGCGAGCGCGACAGCTCCTCGACGATCGCCTCCTTCGACGGGAATTCGAGGTACACCGTACCCACGCCGACGCCTGCTTCCCGCGCCACGTCCGCCACCGTGGTCTTTTGCGGCCCGTAATGCCGGAGCAAGCGATCGGCGGCCTGGAGGATCTGCTCGCGGCGCGCGGTGTCGTTCATGAAGCTTCCCTCGAACCGTGAACGAGTTTGCCACAGGTTCACGTCGAAGGGATCCCCCCATCGTCACGGCCCTGCTCGGGGCCGTGTGTCGGGGTCACTCGGTGGGCGCGGTGCGCGGGGCCATCGGGCCGGGGGATTTTCGAGGCGCGGCGCGCAGATCCGCGGGCGCCGTGGGGTCCTTCGTCGCGCCGGTCGGGGTCGTCGCGGGGGCCTGGGCCGCGGCCGTGGTCGTGCCCGTGGGCTTCGAGGCCGCCGACGCGGCGGGATCGGGGGGCAGGTCGGCGGCGGACATGGCCGGCACGGGCAGCGGGCCGAGGTCGACCTTGGGCGGGCTCGCGGGCACGACGTCCATGGCCTTTGGGGCCGTGACCGGCTCGGCCGAGGCCGCGGGCGAGGGCGAAGGCGCGCCGTCCTCGCAGCCGAGGGCGAACGGCGCGAGGCCGAGGGCGAGCGCGGCGAGGGCGAGCGACGTCAGCTTGTGGGTCATGCGTTCCGGCTTAACAGAACGGCGGCGCGGCGTCACCGGCGCGCGGTTTGCAGCCCCGGACGGCGGGGGAGAGCCATGATGCGTGGGGCGCTTTGCGGGGGATTGCTCCTGCTCGGCGGGTGCGTGGTCGTGGTGCGGGAGAACGTGCCGCCCGTGGACCTGTCCATCGTCCGTCAGTTCCAGCAGGGTATGCTGAAGTTGTCCCGGCCCCCCGATATTTACGTCGCCCCCGAGCGCTTCGCCCAGCGCCTCAGGGACTTCAGCATCAACCTGCGTCGCACGCTCGTCGGCTCGATGCCGCCGGGCGATGGGGACATGGAGCTCTTGCTCCGGCTCTTCGCGCTCACCTTGGAAGAAGTGCCCGAGAGCGAGCGGGTGGGCGCGAGCGTCGCGGCCGAGGAGATGTACGCGGCGGCCGCGTCGATGCGAGGTCCGTGGCTGCCGGGCTCGCCGCCTTCGCGCAGGGAATTCGTGCACGGGCTCTCCGTCGGCGTGGAGACGCTCCTCGCGCTCGCGGAGGGCCCGTACGGCGGCGCGACGAGCGACCTCGACGATCGCACGGCCGAGCTCGCATCGAGCTACCAGGCGGCGATGGAGCAGCCGCAGCCGATTCGGTACGAGGTGGCGCTCGAGGTCTTGCGGCGCTCGCTGTTCGTGCTGAAGGCGATCGAGGACCGCGTGAGCGCGCCGGCGCCCTGAAAGGCCATTCGTTCAGCGTGGATGCGCGGCCGCGTGTGTGGCCTCGAGGGCGCGCCGCTGGGTGTGCAGCCAGGCGAGCGCGGTCGCTTGGTCGTCGAAGAACTCACAAGGAAACGATAGGTTCGGCGCGAGCACTCTCGTCGCGCGCATGACCATTTCGGTGACCACGCGCAGAGCGAAATTGGCGCCCACGAAGGCGAGGGCGTCGTACGCCGGCACCATGCGGGGCCCCGCCATTCGCACGCGCCGCGGCACCGCTGTCACGGCCGACAGGTCCGTCACCGCGAAGAGCCGTCCTTCCCGCTCCTTCACGGCCCGGAACGTATCGGTGATGGCGAGGACCTCGTCGGTGTGGATGTTCGAGGTGAACGCCACGATGACCACGTCGGGCGCCACGAATTTGACGCAATGGTCACCGAATCGGAGGACCGTGGGCGGGGAGGCGGGCGACATGGAAACATGCTTGTATCGCGCGTCGCCTCGATCCTTCAAGCGGCGTGGTTCGAGAAAGCGACGCGTGGCTGCGATTGCATCCAGGCGAGCGCTTCCTCCTTGCGATCGAAGAATGCGTGAGGGGCGCCTTCCGTACGGTTTGTGTTCAAAAGGACCCGCTCGATCGGCGCGGGGCGGAGGGGGCGGCGCGGAGCCAGGTGAGCGCTTCCTCCTTGCGGCTGAAAAAGCCGTGGGGATACGCGGGCACGTCGGGCCGGAGGATTCGCACGGCGGCGATGATCATGTCGATGGCGACGCGCACGCCGAACCGCGCGCCGACGAAGGCCAGGGCCGCGGTCGTGCTTTCGGTGTTGCGGCTGCGGATGGTCTCCCGCACGCCCCGGGGCACGTTCGTCACCTGGGTGATGTCCATCAGGACCTTGAGCGGGCCTCGACGGGACCCCGTTTGCCACATCAAGTCGAGGATGCGGCCTGCCTGGTTCCCATCGAGCGGAGAGCCGAAATCGACCAGGAGCATGTTGGGCGGCAGGATGGTCACGAGGTGCGGGCCCACGGCAATGCGTTCCGGCGAATCGTTTTCCATGCGCAGAACGAACCGTACCAGCGTTCTTCGCGGCGTCTAGCGTCGAATTCGCGCGGTGATTCTGCAAAGGATACACGATTGCCAGGGCGGACCACGCGCGCGAATTTCGTGCTCAAAGCGTCCCCTTGAACGTGAATCCACCCACGATGTACGGCACCGTGGCGGCGACCTCCTGGCCCGTTCGATAAGGGTTCCGGATCCACCAGCTCACGTTCAGAAAAATGCCGGGCGCATTGAAACGTTTGGGCCCGTTGTGCTCGGGGAATTGCCATCCGACGAGCGGACCCGCGAACTCGATCGGCGTGATCTGATCGGCCCGCGCCTCCTCCCCGGCGACGACCTCGGCCGGGAAAAACGTGTGGTACACCCCGTGTCGCGCGCCCGCCATGAGGCCGAACGAGGTCACGAACAGCAGATCCGTCTCGTTCGAGACCATCCAGCCGTCGTCTTTCGCGAGCATGCCGAACGGGAGATCGAAATAGAACCGGTCGCCGGGCGTGATCGTGAAATCGGTGTGGATGAACTGCGTGTCCGATACGAGAAGGAACGGCCCGGCCTTGGCCTGCAAGATCACGTCGGCCGTGAAGATGCCGCCGGTCGTCGGATAGGCGAGCCCCTGCTTTCCGCGCTCGACCTGCCGCACGTCGCCGAAATCCTCGGAGACGTTCTTGAACGATTGAATCGTGTCGTACGTCCCGAAGAGGGCCATTCCCTCGTAGGCGAACAAGAATTGCAGAAAGGCGAGCGGCTGCACGTCGAGGCGCAGCCCTCCGCGGACGTACGCCGGCGTGATCGTGGTGACCGCGTTGATGCCGATGTACGTGCGCTGGAGGAGGATGCTGTCCTGCGGACCGAGCAGCGGGCGCTGGTAGCCGACGCGGAAGAACGTCGAGAGCCCGAGCGGATTGTAACGCACCGCGGTCGTGCTCCGGTAGACAAACCCTTTGTGCACGTACGGTTGTTCGTCCTTGGGAGCATCCTCTTTTGGCGCCGGATCGTTCGGGGCCGGATGTTTCGGGGGATCGCCTGCGAAGGCGGGGGGCGCGAAGAGGAGCGCCCCCGAGAGGATCCACGCCCGCGCGCGGCTGCGCGGGCCGGTCTTCGGCAACATGAGGCCGACGTTACACGATCGGCGCGCCCGGCACTACGCGAGCCGCGTCGCCCGCCTCGAGCTCGCCTTTCGCGGGGCTCGCCGCCGCATCGATGATCGAGCGGAGCGTGGGCATCACCTTCGTTCCGCCGAGCACTTCGGAGAGGATCGTGCCGACGTCTTTGCCCTTGAAGAGGCTCACGAGGTTCATGTTCCCCGCGACCTCGGTCAAGAGCAGCTTGTCGCCGAGCCCGACCATGGCCTCGACGAGCTGCTTCTGCACGGCCTGGCGCTCGGCCACCGTCGCGCTCGATTGCACCTCGATGAGCTTGATTTCGAGCTCGCGCAGCCGCGCCACGTAGGCGAGCTCGACCTCGTGCGTGATCCGTTGCGCCTCGGCCCGCGCCTCCGCGTCTTTGCGGAAGCCGTCGAGCATCGCCGCCTTCTCCTCGTTCTCCCGCGTGAGCCGGGCTTTTTGCGCATCGGCCTCGCGCGCGTCCGCGAGCGATTGCCGCTCCTTGTTCACGGCCTCCTCCTCGCGCGCCTTCGCGAGCGCCGCCTCGTGCGCGAGCTTGCGCGAGAGCTCTTCGAGCTTCGCGCCGCGCACCCGCGCCTCGGCGAGGAGCTCCTGCGTTTGTCGTTCGACCTCGGCGCGGAGCTTCGCCGACGCGAGGGCCTCCTGCGCTTTTCGATCGCCGATCGCGAGCGTGACGCTCTCGGTCTGCACCTTCTGCATGAGCGCAGCGACCTCGCGGTCCTCGATCTCCGCGCCGAGCACCTCGACCTCCGAGAGCAACGTGCCGTTTTCCGTGAAGAGCCGCCCGGGCCGCGCGCCGTCCTTGCGCTCGCCGAGCAGCGTGTCGCGAAACACCGCGGGGAGCTCGGGCCAGAGCGTGGAGAGCGACATCGTGCGGCACTTGCCGCGCACGATCGAGCGGAGGCGATCCACGATGAACTGGATGTAGTTCTCGTGGTTGAACCATTTGTCCTTGTGGTCGGGGAGGAACTCGACCGAATACGAGACGCGCACCGAGATCTTGACGAAATCGGCCGTCTCCACGGCGATCTTGTCGGAGATGCGGTTGCCCACCGTGCGCAAAAAGCACGTGCGGAGAGGGTCTTCGTCACTCTTCGGCGTGCCCGTCGAGAGCGAGAGCGAGGTGAGCGACTCCTCGTAGCCGAGCAGCGTCACACAAGGCCCTTCCACGACGCGGCGCGAATTCGCGCTCGTCACGAGCACGGCCGTGTTGTTCGGCACCATGATCGAGAGCGCCCAGGGCGTCGTGATGGCCCGCTCGGTCTCCTTGTGCGGCTCGTTCGAGGCGATCCACAAGTTCCAATCATCCGCGGGCACCGTGCGCGTGACCTGCACTTCCTTGCGTGGATCGACGAGGTACGATTGTTTGCCGCGCACGAGGCGCACCTCGCCGGTCGCGAGGTCCCGCACGTAAATGCCGCTCTTCTGGTCGATGCCGATCGCCTCGATGAAGACGCGGCTATGGTCGTTCCCCACGACGGCCTGGCCGGTCTCGGGCGAGAGGCACTCGATTTCGTTGAAGGGGACGAAAAAGGTCGAGACGCCCGTGAGGAGGAGCTCGTCGCCGGGGAAATACTCTTCCTTCGCGAGCTCGAAGCCGCGGGGCAATTTCGCCGCGAGGTCCGCGCGCTTGATCGGCGCAATGACGCGGAGCCAGAGCGCGCGCTGCGGCAGAAGCTCGTACGCGTCGTAGACACGATTGCGCGAGCCGAGGGTCATGAACGTGTCGTACGGACCCGGGAAGACACGCGCGGGGCCGACCTTGATCTCGCGCTTGCCGTCGGCGTCGACGATCACGCAATACTCTTTTTCGCCGAGCACGACCGCGCGGCGAATGAGGCGCGCCTGCCGCGCATCGGCTTCGAGCGCGCGACGAACCGCCGACGATGCGAGCAAATCCTGCACCGCCGCGGCCCCGATCTTGGCCTCGGGCGCCGGGGCCGCGGGCGCGGGCGCGGCCTGCGGCGCGGGCGTGGTGGGCGCAGCCCCCTTGCGTCCGCGCATGCGCGCCGATTGATCGATGAACTGGTTCGGCACCTTGCTGCGCGCCTGGCCCCGGAACGCGGTCGACTCGTCGTCGGCCGCATATTCCTCCGCCAGGGCCGTCTCCTCGCCGCTCTGCGCGAGCACCTGCCGCGCGATCGCCGCGCTGATGGCCGCGCCGCTGTCGTCGATCGAGGTATCCGGCACGATGTCCACGCCCGTCGGCGGGATGTAAAACTGCGTGTCGAGGCCACGAATCACGATGAGCTGCCCGCGCTTGAGCGCCGCGGGCTCCACGGCGCCGACCGTGGTCGTCGGCTGCTCGTCGAGGTTCTCCGCCGTGGCCCGCGTGATCGCCGCGGATCGCGACGTCACCTCATGATACGGCGCATTCTTGTCGACCTCGCCGTACACCTTGACGACGAGGTATTGATTCGAGGCGAGCTCGTGCGCGTCGCGCACGTCGGCGCGCTGGCCGGGGCGCAGGTAGAAGCTGCACGGGCCGGGGATCATCGAGCGCGTGCCATTGCGGAGCGGGCGCGACTCGTTGCGGCCATTCTTGAAGCGGCCGTTCGGTCCGCTGTCGCTCTCCAGGAGCGGGTTGAAGAGGACCGCGTACTGGTTGTCCCCGAGCTCCACCATGCTTTGTGGTTTGCCCGTGGTGTCCTCGCGGAAACCGCCCATTCCGTCGTCGATGACGACCCGATCGGCCGCGGTCGGCGAGACCATCGTGGGACCGACGTGCAAGGTGACCTCGCCCTTGTCGTCGTCCTGGACCCACAAGAATTGCCGTTCGGTGACGGGTATCTTTCGGCTGGTTCGTTCCATGTCCCCTGCTCTTCCTCCCGAAGGCCAAAGCCAGCACCTCAGGGGAACACGGATCGTGCCAGCCGAAAAGGGCCGCAATCAGCGCCGCGTCGCGCGGAGCCTGCGCCGTTCTGAAACGGCGGCGCTCTTTTCTGGAGCGATCGGGCGGGCGATGCGGCGGCCCTGCGGCAACGGCCGCTCCCCCAGGCTCTCGGCGCGCTTCTTCTTGGCGATGAGCTCCGCGAGCTCGTCCCGCGTGACGCCGAGCCGCGCGGCCGTCTTGTGCGCGAGCGAAGTCTTGGCGACCCCCGGCCGGAACCCGTACGTGGGGCGCTCGTTTTCGTCGAGATCGACTTGCAAAAATTCGAGGTGCGGGACAGGCGGCTCCTCTTCGAGGTGCGTCGCCAGCGTGAGGAGGTGCGTGGTCAAGAAGACCGGCGATTTCAGCTCCGGCAGGAGCGAGATCACGAGCCGCGCGATCTCTTCGCCCTCGGAGGGGTTCGTCCCGGAGCAGAGCTCGTCGAGCAGCACGAGCGAGCCGAACCCGAGCTCCTCGAAGAGCCTGCGGATCCGGAGCAGCTCCATGCCGAGTTGTCCCTCCGGCTGATCGCTGCGCGCCTCCTCGATGAGCGAGACGAACATGCCACCGAGCTGCGGCAAGACCGCGCGCTCGGCCGTGACGAAGAGCCCCGCCTGGCCGAGGAGCTGCGCGAGGCCGATCGACTGGAGCAGGCGCGTCTTGCCGCCCGAGTTCGGCCCCGTGACGATGACGACGGCATCCCCGTGGGCCGTCGCGAGGTTCGAGGGGACGGGTTTTCCTTTGCCGGCGAGGAGGAGCGGATTGTAGAGGCGATCGATCGCGAGCCCGGCCTCGCCGGGGGGCACGAGCTCGGCGAGACAAACGGGCAAACCCTTGTCCCGCGCGAGGTCCGCGAGCCCGAGGCCGGCGAGGTAAAACTCCATGTCGCCGAGGAGCTGGACGAAGAGCGAGACGGATCGCTCGAGGCCGCTGAAGACGTCGTCGAGCAGGCGCTCGGTGACCTCGCCGGGCGTGACGCGATATCCGCGCAAGAAGAGGCGGAGCCGCGAGAAGAAGCGAGCGATCGCGGAGGTGTGGAGGGGGTTCTCCTGGTTTTCGCGGATGCGGACGATCTGGAAGGTGCGCAAGGTGCCGTCGACGCCGACGCGGACCCGAAGGTCGACGGTGCCGAGGTGCCGCTCGTGATCGAGGAGGGCCTCGAGGCGCTTGTACGCCTCGCTCTCCTTCACGGCGAGGCCAAACGCGCGGATCCGCGCGACGCCGGAGCTCGCGCCGTCGAAGGCGCCGGCGAGGTCCTCGACGACCTCCTGCACGGACCGGAGGATTTCGAGGCGTCGATGCGTATCGCCGCCGCGTCGCGACCCGCCCTCGGAGCAGAAGGCCGCGCGCAAGGTGACGAGGCGCTGGTAGACGCGCTCGAAGTCGCGGCGAAGCTCGGGCTTTTCCGAGAGCTCGGCGAGGATGCGCTGGCGGAAGGCGACGACGCGGAGGTCGGTCGGCGGCTCGGAGATGGCGCGGAGGAGATAGGGCAAGCAAGGCGTGACGGCGCGCCCGCCGATGCGGATGCGCAGCGCGCGCGTGAGGAGGTCTTCGAGGAAGATGTCCCGCTCGAAGTCCTTGCGATCCCACGTCGAGGACGGGAGCGCGGCCACGGCGAGGACACGCTCGAAGGCGTCCGGGGAGGTGCCGAGCGCGAAGGCGAAGGCGAAGGTCTGGTGCAGCTCGTCGAGATCGACGCGGACTTCGGCCTCTTCACAGAGGAGATCGGGGACAGGGACGGCGTCCGCGGCGGGAGGGGCCTTCGAGGTCATCGCGAGGGAGAGGGATGGTACCTCGGAGACGCTTCCGCGATCGACGTTGTCACGAAACGCGTCCGTCACCCGATGATCCCGAAGCGCCATGACCGACATGAAGATCACCTCCGCTCGGGTGCTTGGAACTTTGGGGCTCGTTTTGTTCCCGGCTTGTTCTGTTTCGGTGGGGGGCACCGCTCGGCCCGCCCAAGGCGAGGTTCGCGATGCGGACATCGCCGTGCCTTCCTCGACGCCCCCCACCCCCCGCGTGCTCGCCTCCACCGCGAACGTCATCTCTGTTGGTTTTCTGGAACCCGTTCGTGACGAACCGGCGGTGCCTCTTTGGCCGGCGGGGGAGAGGTCGAGCAAGTTGCCCAGCGGTTTGTTCAATCCGATGCCCGAGGGGGTCATCGCCGGCTACCGGGCCGATACCGGGCTCGACGTGATGGGCATCAAAAAGCCGGTGTACGCGATTGCCTCGGGGTACGTCGATTACGCCGAGGCCGGACACACGCTCTGGACCGGGCCGCGTGATACGCCTTATTGCGTACGTATCGAGCTCGATACCCCGATCCCCTACGGAAACCGCAAGATCACGCACATCTATTACGCACACCTCTCCGAGCTCGCGCACGTGCAGCCCGAGGGCAAGAAGCCGCGGACGCGGATCGAGGGGGGCGATCGGATCGGGACGTCCGGCGTGGCGAACGGGAGCTGGCACCTGCACCTCGGCTTCCTGCTGGACGGCGAGGTGGAGCAGTACTGGGGGACGTTCCTCTTCGAGGACGAGATCCGGAAGGTGATGGGCGATTATCGAAAAGGCGCGCGCTTGCCGAAGGAATGAATCGTCAGTAATAAAACGCGACGATTCCTTCGCCCTTCGCCGCCGCCTGGCTGAGCCAGCCCCGCACGGCCAAGATCGCTTCCTTTATGTAGTCCTCTTCCGCGCTGATCTGGATCTCCCCGAAACGCTTGTTTCCCGCCACGACCTGCTCCGGGCTCCAGTAGCCCGTGGAGGGAAAATCGTTCGGGGTGGGGAAGACGCAGAGCGCTTTGCCGAGATGGAGATCACGGAAGGGCAAGGTCTCGTCGAGCCCTGATTGTTTCCAGCCCTCCTCGACGGCCTCCATGTACGACCAGCGGATCGAGGAGAACCTGCTGTTGTCGAGGTACCGGCCGAAGTGCTCGACGATCCGCTCGTAGGCATACGCATACATGAAGCCGTGCCCCTTCTCGGGGACCGTGCCCATGATCAAGGCCTTCACCGCGTCGAACGGCGTCGGCGCGCCGCCTGCAATCTCGGATTTGAACCAGTCCGCCTGCTGCGCGAGCCGCTCCTTGAACCGGCCGCAGATCTGCCGCCGCAGCTTGTCGTCGCCGCTGCCGAAGACCGGCTTCAGTTTGTCGAACTTGACCGCATACACCATCAAGCCGTAGCTCACTGTTTTTCTCCTACCGGATGCGGCCGCGCGCCGCGATGGGCCATACCTCGACGAGCCGGTCGTCGTCGATCACGTGGAAATGGTCGTGCAGGTTGATCGTCGTGTCGCAGTGGCTCGGCACGAGCAGGACCCTGTCGCCGACCCGCAAATCGCTGCCCGCGCTATCGAGTTCGATCCGGCCGTGCTCGTCGCCCGCGAATAAGTAGCGCGCGCCCTCGATGCCCCGCACCCGTGGCGGGCCGCTGTCGCTCGAAAGCGCCTTCATCCCCGCGTCCACGATCACGTCCGTCGTCCGCGTCCGGCTCACCACCGTGCTCAGGACGAACAGCGCCTGCTCGAATCCCACGCCCTGCACCGTGCCGTAATGGTCGTCCATCACGACGTACGAGCCAGGCTGGATCTCGGTGATGCCCGCCGCTTCGAGGGCGAACGTCGACGTGCCCGTGCCGCCCGTCGAGACGATGTCGAGGGGCAAACCCGCGCCGCGAACGAGGTCCGCCGTGTCCGTGAGTTTTTTCATCGAGGCGCGCCAATGCAGCTCGCGCTCGTCGCGGTTCTGCACGTGCTGCAAATGTCCCTCGTATCCCTGGAGCCCGACGAGCACGAGGCCCGGCATCGTCGCCACCTGCCGCGCGAGCGCGAGCGCCGGCTCTCCCGGCAAGACGCCCGTGCGTCGCTGCCCCACGTCCACGTCGACGAGCACCGGGATCTTCAGGCCGGCACGCGTCGCCGCGTCGGAGATCGCCCGCGCCGCGCCCGCGTCGTCCACGACCGTGAGGACCAGGCCGTGCCGCGAGAGCGCGATCAGACGGTCGATCTTCGTGCGCCCGACGATCGGCGTCGACACGAGCACCTCGGGGATCCCCGCGCGGATCATCACCTCGGCCTCGCCGAGCTTCGCCGCCGTGACGCCGATCGCGCCCGCCGCCATCTGCTTGTGCGCGAGGAGGGGGCATTTGTGCGTTTTCACGTGGGGGCGCAGGCGCACCGAGCCATGGATGAGCCGATCGGCCATCGCGCGGATGTTCCGCTCGGCCGCCGCGATGTCCAGGATGAGCGCGGGCGTGTCGATCTCGCCGAGCGCCTGGCCCCTCGTCCATTCGAGCATGGTTGGTTCGTCCTCCTCCGTGCCGCGTTTCGGTCGCGAGCTACACCCCCATGTGCGCCGCGAGATCGAGGGTCCGCCTGTGTTCGGGGACGAGCTCGACGAAGCTCCGCCGATGCGCAGGCCGCGTGAGCAAGGCCGCGCGCTCCTCGATGCGCCGCCTCGCGATGGAGAGCGCGCGCCGCGCGCCCTCGGTGTCGCCCGTCGCAGCGAGCGACTCGGCGAACGCGAGCCGCACGAGCCCCTCGCCCTCCTCGGCCGCGCCCCCGCGCGCCGCGAGCGCGCTGATCGCCTTCTCCGCCATGTGCAGCGCTTCCCGCGCGCGACCCCGCAAGAGCTCGACCATCGCGAGCACGCCTTGCGCATACGCGTGGAGGGGCAAACCCGCGAGCGCGTCCGCGGCCGCGCGCGCCTCGGCGTCCGCGATGTCGAGCTTGCGCGCATAAAGCGCGGCGATCGCGAGGTAGATGCGCGCGCCGGCTTCGAGCCTGCGGTTTCTCTGGAGGATGGCGTCGCGGATGCTGCGCGAGAGGAGCGTCTGGGCCTCGTCGAGCCGGCCCGTGTGCGCCAGGGAGAAGCCGAGGTTCTGCTGGGCCGCGCTCACGATCTGCGAGAGCCCCTGCGCCTCGCTCGCTTCGAGCGCGGCGCGCGCGGCGAACTCGGCCTCGACGTAGGCGCCGATCGCGTTGAGCAGCGCGGCCTGGTTCGAGCGGTGGAGCGCGACGCTGCGCAGATCGCCGATCTCCGTGAAGGCCTGGATGACCTGCTCCACCGCGGCGACCGCGCCGGCCGCGTCCCCCATCGTGTGCGCCCGCAGCGTGTCGACCTCGTGCAGGCGCGCGCGTGTGGACGGCTCCCGCCGCGCCTCCTCGTGCCCCGCCGCGAGCTCGTGCAGCGACTCGGCGAGGTCATGTCGTCCGAGCACGTACAATGCGGCGGCGACGCGCGCGCAGGCGGTGATCTGTGTCGGCCTCGGTGAGGCCTGCGGCGCGGAGACGACCTCGGAGAGCGCCGCCGCCACGGGGTCGAGTGTGCCCGGATCGCCGAGCGTCGTCGCGCACGAGGTGACCTCGCTCGCGGCCACGCACCAGGCGTCGGTGCCGCGCGGCAGCACGGTGAGCGCGCGCTCCGCTTTCCGCATGGCCTCGACGTTCTCGCCGCGCCACCTGTGCGCCTCGGCCTGGATCACGAGCAGGCGGCCGAGATCGTCGCCGAGCGCGCCGCAGTCGATCCCGCGCTCGGCGCAGGACAGGGCCTTGCCGAGATCGCCGCCGAGGAGCGCTTGCTCGGCCGCACGCGAGAAATGCGTGATCGCTTTGTCGAGCTGACCGGCGCGGAAGAGGTGCTCGGCGAGGCGTGTCGGATCGGGCTCTCCGGCCGCCACGAGGCGGCGCGCCGCGAGCTTGTGCCCGAGCACGCGATCCTCGTCCGTGAGCATCGCGTACGCCGCCTCGCGCACGTAGGCGTGCCGGAACGAGTACATCTCCACGACGTTCTCGTGCCGCGTGAGGCTCACCTCGCGAAGCTCCAGAAGCTCGCGCGTGCAGAGCTCGCCGAAGAGCTCGGCCACGTCGCGCGTCTCCTCGCCGAGCAGCGCCGCCACGTCGCCTTCCGTGAACACGTCGCCGTAGACGCTCGCCGCGCGGAGGGCCCTCCGCGCGCGTGGATCGAGCTCTTCGAGCGTGCCTTGCACCATGGCGATCACGCTCTCCGGCAGCGCTCGATCGCGGCCACGCGCGGCCGCGCGCACGAGCTCCTCCAGGAAAAACGCGTTGCCGCCCGCGCGCTCCACGATCTGCGTGATCACCGTGTTCTTCGCCCGCGGCCCGAGCGCCGCGCGCGCGAGCCTCTGGCTGTCGCCGTCCGCGAGCGGCGCGAGCGAGATCGTGAGCGGCCCGCGCGCAGCCCAGAGGTCCGGGAACGTCCGCGCGAGCTCGGGCCTGCCGAGCGCGAGCACGACGAGCGGCGAGCGCTGCGCGAGCGCCGCATCGATGAGGTTCAAGCTCGGAAGATCGCCGAAATGCAGGTCTTCGAGCACGAGGAGGAGCGTGCCGGCGCGACACTCGGCCACCACGAGCTCCTCGAACGATCGGCGGATCCGGTCGCCCAAGAGCGTCGCGTTGCGCCGCGCCGCGACGAGGCCCGGGCGGCCCTCGTCCTCGAAGGGCAAACCCGCGGCCTCGCCGAGAAACTCCGCCACGGACGCGGCGCGGATCGGATCGAGATAACGGCCGACGCGCGCTCGGAGCTTGCGCCGCGCGACCTCGAGCGGCTCGCCCGCCGTCACGTTCGCCGCCCTCCGCAGCGCCCGCGCGAGCAAGCCGAACGACGAACCCGCCGCGATCGGATCTCCCTGTCCGATCCAGATCTCCACCGGCCGGCCTCGCTCGCCGACCCAGCGCAAGAGCTCGTGCCGCAGGCGTGACTTGCCGATCCCCGCCTCACCCGTGACGATCACCGCCTGCGGCGCCCGCTCGCGCTCGGCCGCCTCGAAGATGCGCTGGATCGCGGAGAGCTCCATGTCGCGGCCGACACACGGCGTGGGCCTGCCGAGCAGCGTCCGCGCGGGCTCGCCGACGTCACGCTCGCCGAGCAGGAAGAGGCCTTGCTCGTCGCCGCTCACGTCGAAGCGCGCGCCGAGCAGGCCCGCAGTCACGTCGTCGACCGCGATCGCGTCGCGCGGCGCGCGCGAGAGCATGGGCAGGAAGGGCTCGATCGTCGAAGGCGCCGGCGCCTCGCCTGCGCTCTCCGCCGCGACGATCGCCGAGCGCTCGCCGTCGACCCGATCCGCGAACGCGAGCGCGCATTTCGCGGCCCGCGAGGCCTCGTCCGTGGCCGCGCCCGAGCCGTGGAACGTGACGAGCAAGTGCCCGTCGAGCAGCTCGTCGACCGTCCCGCCGAACCCCGCGGCGACCTCTTCGAGCGAGGTTTTTCCCGCGGAAGGCGCGCCAGGCGCTTCCGGCAGCCGCACGATGAGCACGCAGCGGACGCGCCTCTCGTGCGCTCCGAGTGCGCCGGCTGGCAGCGATACGGCTTCGATCGTGGTCTCGTCGAAATCCGCATCGAGCGACCGCTCGATCTCCAGCGCGAGCGCGCCCGCGTTCGCCGGCCTTTCGGCGGGCGCGCGCGCGAGCATCCGCGCGAGCAGCGCTTCGAGCCACGGCGGCGCGTCGGGCCGCATCGTGCGTAGCCTCGGCGCGTCCTCGACGACCACGCGCACGAGGTACGCGAGCGAATCACCGCCCTCGAAGAGCCGCTTGCCCGTCAGCGCGTGCAGCATCAGGCAGCCGAGGGCGAACACGTCCGCGCGCGCGTCGAGGCTCTGCGCGCCGCGCGCTTGCTCCGGCGCCATGTAGCCCATCGACCCGAGCAAGACGCCTTTTTGCGTCAGCTCCTTGGTGGCCCCGCCGAGCCGCGCGATGCCGAAATCGATGATCTTCGGCCGCTCCAGATCCCCGTCGAGCAGGATCACGTTCCCGGGCTTCAGATCCCGATGCACGATCCCGCGCTCGTGCGCGATCGCGAGCGCCTCCGCGAGGCGACGTAGCAGCCGCACCGCGCCGTCGATCGGCAGGGTTTGCCTCTGGATGCGCCGGTCGAGGCTCTGCCCCGAGGCCCACTCCATCGCGATGTAGGGGAAGCTTCCCTCGCGGCCGTGCGCGACGTACCGCACGATGCCGGGGTGCTGGAGGGCGGCCATGATCTCCGCCTCGCGTTCGAAGCGCTCGACGTTCGCCGCTTCTTCTTCGAGCAGGACCTTGAGGGCGACGACCTCGCCCGTCGTGCGGTCGGTCGCACGAAACACGCGGGCCATGCCGCCTTGGCCGACGACTCCTTCGACGACGAACCGTCCGTCGACAACCTGGCCCGGAAGCATGGGGCGCCAAGTATCGGCGCAAAGTTCGACGCGGTCCATCCCCACGAAAGGGGCGGATATTCGTGACTCGCGTCGAATTCTTGCTGGGATCGTCCAGGGCGCCCCCGGCCCCACGCGTCGCGGGGGCCGGGAGGGCAGGAGGAGGGTGCGTCCTGTAAAACTACGGGTTTTCCGGCGGCGAGATGTGGA
The DNA here is from genome assembly GCF_029946505.1 of Polyangium sp. y55x31. Classification (GTDB taxonomy): domain Bacteria; phylum Myxococcota_A; class Polyangia; order Polyangiales; family Polyangiaceae; genus Polyangium. Next base: position 65,093 of record NZ_JARZHG010000009.1, on the reverse strand, counting down.
TGCCGCAACGATAGAACGTGCTCGAAACCTCGGCGTCCTGCGAGGCCGCCTCGACCTTGAGCTTCAGGCTGGTGACGCCGGCCGGCACGTTCACGTCCTGGAGGAAGAGGTCCTTCGTCTCGCTCTCCGTGCCGATGCCGCCGGTGATCGGCATGTCGTTCGCGCCGAGCACCGAGACCTTGAGCCCACGCAGGCCCGAGCCCGAGCGCTGGCCGCCGCAGGCGACGCTGATCGTGGCGGATCCCGCGGGCACGTCGACCGAGTAGTAATCGATGTCCGTCGGGGCCGCGTCCAGGTCGCCGTCGACGAAGTAGCTCGTCGTCGTGCCGTTCGGCGTGGCCTTCAGCGCCTCGGGCATGTTGGCCGCGTCGTTCGGCCCCACTTCGAGCGGGTTCGAGCCCGTGCCGCCGTGGTTCACGAAGTAGAAATCGTTCTCGCCAGCCGTCGAGCCCGCCTTCCGCGTCATGAAGAACAGGTAATCGGTCCCGAGCTCGCAGGGCACGGCGATCTGCGCGGGCGTCTGGCCCGACGTCACGTCGACCTGCGCGAGCTTCTTCGTGGGATCCGCGGCCGTCGTCACGTACGCGATCACGCCCGCCGTCGCCGTCGAGCCGCTGCCTGCGGTGCCGCCCGGATAGAAGTCGAAGTTGCAGACGGGGCGATCGCCCATGACCTTCACGGCGTCCGCCGGGACGTTGAACTTCCAGATGTCGACGTCGGTCGCGCTGCTGTACCCGCCCCACTGGAGCGAGAGGTAATAATTGCCGCTCTGCGCGTTCTTCGAATACTCGATGGCCGTGGCCTCGGCGGCCGCGTCGTTCGGCTCCGCCTCGGCCGCGATGCTCTCGAGCGACGCGTCGAGGATGCCCGCGCCGACCGCGTAGTCGTACGTGGTGATGTCGGCCGAGGGCGCGCAACCCGGCTGCCCGCCGACCCACACGTTGCATTCGGTGACGCGCATGCAGTACTCGTCGTCGTCCGACGCCGGGAGGATCGTGTAGAGCGCGCTGTCGTTGCTCGAACGCGGGAACGGGTCGTCGTTCTCCGCGATCTGCACCCACTGCCCGCCCTGCTTCTTGTAAAGCGTGAGGACGAGATCCGGGTACGTGTTGTCGAATTCGTCCGCCGGGGGCTTCGCGTCCGTCGAGATGAGAATGGCTTGGCCCTTCGCTCCCTTGAACTTGTAGAAGTCCTCGTCCGTATCGATCGGGTCGAGGGTGTCCTGCAAACCGGGGTCGTCGAGGAAAAGCTCCGCCGCGGTATCGCAACTGATGTTCGAGTCGGCCGTCGAGCCGCCCGAGCCCGATTGCGCGACGCTCGACGAGCTCGAGCTCGAGCTCGAGCTCGAAGCGCCGCCGGCTCCGCCCTCGCCGCCGCCGCCGGTGGTGTTCGAACCGCCATCACTGCAACCAGCGCTGGCCGCGAGCACGGAAAGCCCGGAAGAAATGACGAGCCCAAGCAAAACGTTCCTGCGCATGAGACCTCCACGAGAGGCCCCGGGTGCACGGGCTTGACGCCGCGCCGCGCGCCCAGGACCGAAGAGGAACGATTCTTACAGCCCTCGGCCGGACGCATCAAGGGCGAAAAACCGCTTCGACGCGTGCTGCTTCCGCTCGTGGTTCGATTTTCTTGCAGTGGGCGGGGACCGATAATTTCTTAACGCTCGACGGGCATTCCCATCGCCCGGCGCACGTCGTCGAACGCGGCCGTGAAGCGGCCATCCTTGCCGCGTAACACGAGCGGCGGCTCGATTTCCGGGGCGCGAGCCGCGGCAGGGCGGCGCATGACATACACCGAAAAGAGTGGGTCCTTGCCCTCGCGCGGGACGACGTCGCGGTAGCGCTCGAGCACGAGCCCGGCGCCCACGGCCGCGGCCTCCACGCGCGGGCGCTGGCGCGAGGCCGCGCAGCCCACGAACGGCGCGTCCTCGGCGAGCAGGCGCGCCGCGGCGAGGGCGTAATCCTCCACGCCGCCGCGCCATTCGAAGCGGCACGGGCCGCATTGCACTTTGCTCGACTCGATCCCCGTCCCCTTGGGCAGATACGGTGGCGTGCCCGTCACGAGGTCCGCGCCTTCGAGGCCCTCGGTCGTCGCCGCATCACGCAGATCGCCGAAACGCACGGCGCACCGATCGTCGACGCCGTTCCAGGCGAGCGATCGCCGCGCGAGGCCAAAGCTCACGTCCTGCGCCTCGACGCCCGTCACGCGTGCTTCCGGGAAGGCCCACGCGACGAAAAGGAGGACGGTGCCGATGCCGCAGCCGAGGTCGACGGCGCGGCGCGGGGGCGCATGGCGGAGCTGCTCAATGGCGTACCAGGCCGTGACCAGGTCGTCGGCCGACCAGCGGTGACCGTCGACGCGCTGGAGAATGCGGAAATCACCGGCCAGGTAGCAGAGGTCCTCGCCGGGGCCGGGCCAGACGTCCTCGCGATCGGGCGTCCGCGGCTGCGGGCCCGGAGCGATCCAGCCGGCGGGGCGGCGCGCGGGGCGCACGATCCCCGAGCCCTTGGGGGCGAGCTGGTCAGAGTCGGATGCAGGCAGCATGGGGGCCCTTGTCTACCACGAGGGCGCGGGGCGGCGCCATTCCAACGTCGCAGAAATGATCGGCCGGAGACGGACTCGAATGGGTTCGTCGATGCTGCGGAGGGTCTCGGAGCGCGGGGCGAGGGGTGATACTCTCCCGCCTCGCCATGAAAACCTCTTCGATTCTTTCGGGCTGCCTTGCCCTGACCGTCGCGACGACCGCGTTTTTTGTGCTCGGGTGTTCCGGGGACGAATCGGCGACGTCCTCCGGCGTGATCACCGGGGGAGCGTCGTCGACCGGATCGGGCGCGACCGGAGGTATGGGCGGGGCCGGGGGAATCGGCGGCGCCGGAGGTGCGGGCGGCGACGGCGGTATCGGCGGGGACGGGGGGATGGGCGGCGACGGTGGATCCGCGGGCGAAGGCGGCACAGGCGGCGCAGGCGGGTCCGGAGGGATGGGCGGCGCAGGGGGTGCGGGCGGCGAAGGCGGCGCGGGCGGCGCGGGCGGCGGCCCCGGCAAGCTCACGGCGGCCGAGTGTTTTTCGGACGATTTCGTGAACCCGCAGAGCGACGGGCCCGATTACGATCAATTCGATCCGACGATCGGATCGCATTGCATGGGGACGAACCACCAGGACATCACGGGCGTGGAGCGCGTCGTCTTCCTCGGCGACTCCATCACCGTCGGCACGCCGCCGACGCTCTCCGCCGATTATTACCGCGCGCAGCTCGCCGACAAGCTCGGGGACAAGTTCGGCATCGAAAAACCGAACCTGCTCTGGAAAGCGGCGAACTTCATCGACGGCGTCTCGCTCGTCCGCGAGTCCGGCGCGTTCGCGAGCTGCGCGAAGTGGGGCGCCCGCACGGACGACCTCATGCAGGACAACACCCAGATCACCGATTGCATCGGCGCGGACGACCTGCAAAGGCGCACGCTCGTGGTGATGACGATGGGCGGCAACGACATCGCCTCGATCACGAAGGACGCGTCGAACGGCGTGCCGCAGGCCGAGCTCTGGAACAAGGCGCAGACGTTCGTGACCCACATGCGGAACGCGGTCGCCTGGCTCTACGAGCCCGGCCGCTTCCCGAACGGCGTCTTCGTGGTCTTCGCGAACAACTACGAGTTCACGGACGGCACCGCCGACGTGCAGACCTGCGACGTCTCCGGGCTCGCCGGCTTCGACAAACCCGTCCCCGCGCCGGACGACCTGAAAGCGATGATCGTCTGGATCAACGAGCAATACATGTCCATCGCCAAGGAGTTCGGCGCGGACATGCTCTTTTTGCTCGAAGAGTTCTGCGGGCACGGGTTCGAGAACGACAATCCCGCCGCGCCCTGCTATCGTGGCCCGAACACGCCGCGCTGGTTCGATCTCACCTGCATCCACCCGAACCCCGCGGGCCACGACCACATCACGGACATGTTCATGGCCGTCGTGAACGAGTGATCAAGAAGGAAAAACCCGTCATGGCCGAGCTCGTTTCCCTCGCCGAAGACCTGTGGGCCGCGGAGCATCCGTTGAAGATGCCCGGCGGCGTCCGGATGAACGCGCGGATGACCGTGCTGCGCCTCCCGGGCGAAAAGCTCTGGATCCATTCGCCCATTCCCATCGACGACGGGCTCGCCGCCGCGCTCGCGAGGCTCGGCGCGGTCGCGTACCTCGTCGCGCCGAACCAGTTCCACAACCTGTTCCTCGGCCCGGCGTCGACACGTTTCCCGGAGGCGCGTGTCTTCGCGGCGCCTGGGCTGCGCGAGAGAATCCCCTCGCTGCGCATCGACGAGGTGCTCTCCGCCGAGCCGCCGGCCGCGTGGGCGGGCCTCGTCGATCAGCGCCTCGTCGCGGGCGCGCCGCAGGCCTCGGAAGTGGTCTTCGTTCACCGCGCGAGCCGCACGCTGATCGTCTCGGATCTTCTTTTCAACATCAAGAAGCCCGAGGGCTTCGGGACGAAGGCCTTGCTCACGGTGATGGGCACGCGCGGGAAGCTCGCGCGGAGCCGCATCTGGTATGCGCTCGTGAAGGACAAGGCCGCGTGGAAGGATTCGGTGCGCGAGGTGGTCGCGCTCGATTTCGATCGGCTGATCATGGCGCACGGCGAGATCGTCTCCTCGGGCGCGAAGGCCCGCGTGAACGAGGTCCTCGGCCCGTACCTTTGAGCCCAAAGGAAACCATTCCATGACCGAGCTCGTGTCCATCGCCGAAGACGTGTGGGCTGCGGAGCACCCCCTGCGGTTCGCCGGCTTCGTCCGGATGAACGCGCGGATGACCGTGGTGCGCCTCCCGGGGGATGAGCTGTGGGTCCATTCGCCCATTCCGATCGACGATACGCTCGCCGCTGCGCTCGAAAAGCTCGGGCGCGTCGCGTATCTCGTCGCGCCGAACCGGTTTCACAACCTGTTCCTCGGCGCTGCGTCGGCTCGTTTCCCGGAGGCGCGTGTCTTCGCCGCGCCGCGGGTGAAGGAGAAGATCCCTTCGGTCCGCATCGACGAGGTGTTATCGGCCGAGCCGCCCGCCGCGTGGGGCGGCGCCTTCGATCTGCGGCTCATCGAAGGCGTCCCGATGGTATCGGAGGTGGTGTTCCTGCACCACGCGAGCCGGACGCTCATCGTCTCCGACATCCTGTTCAACATCGAGAAGCCCGAGGGCCTCGTTTCGAAGCTCGTCTACACGGCGTTCGGCACGAACGGAAAGCTCGCGATGAGCCGGGAGTTTCCGCTGATCGCGAAGGACCGCGCGTCGCTGCGCGCGTCGCTCCGCGAGGTGGCCGCGCTCGATTTCGATCGGCTGATCATGGCGCACGGCGAGGTCGTCGCCTCGGGCGCGAAAGAACGGGTGCAAGCGGCGCTATCGCGTTACGTTTGAGCGTCAACGCGTCTCGCCGATCGTGCCGACCTGGAACGGCCGTTTGCCCTTGGGCCAGCGGAGCTTCAGGAATTTCTCGCCGCCCTCGAACGTGATCTTCGCCCGGAAATCCGTGCCCTCGACGTAAGGCACGACGAGCTTGCCCACGCCTTCCTCGGCGCTCGCTTTCGTCTGGGTTTGCCTGCGCCCCTTCTCGATGTCGACGCCGGTGATCTTCACCTTGCCCTCGCAGCGCATCCAGAACCAGCTCTCGAGGACCTTCGTCTTGCACCCGACTGCGCCCGAGCCCGTCACGAGCACCTCTTTTTCGGGCGCGAACGCCTCGTCCGCGGGCGCGGCGGAGATTCCCTCGACGTCGGGCAGGATCTTCGCGTCCTCCTCGGCCTGCGCCTTCGCGGCGGCCTCGGCCTTCGCGGCGGCTTCTTGTTTCGCCGCGGCGGCCATTTCCTCGCAGCGCGAGGTGTCGCGCGGCTCGAAGCTCGGCCACGCGCCGCCATTGAAGAGCCGATCTTCGAGGCCACTCGCGCTCTCCGGCAGCTCGACGGTGAACGTCTCGTCTTTGATCCATTCGGGGTGCTCGAAAGGCCGGTACGTGAAGGCGGGCTTGGCCTTCGTCCCCGGGCGGAGCGAGATGATCACGGCGTCCGACGATCCAAGATCCGCGGCGGAAAGTTCGTCATCGGTCGCCATGCTGCCGCCGCCGGGCAGCGCGCGATCGTACCGGCCGAGGTGCTTGTTGTTTTCGCGCCGGCCATTCTGCGGGCAGCCGATCATCACCCACTCGCGGACCTCGAGCATCTTGCACGCCTCGACGAGGTCCCCTTCGTCGTGGCCCTCCCAGCCGAGCTTCGCGATCGGCGCCTGGCACCATTCGATGGGCGTGGGGCGCGACGAGCGGACGATGTTCTTGGGCTTTTCGGGCGCGGCCGCCGCGGTCGTCTCCGGCGTGGGCGCGGGCGCGGGCGTGGCCTCGCTCGGCGCGGGCGTCGTCGCGCTCGGCGCGGGCGCGGCGGTGGATGCGGCGCTCGCGGCTTCGGGCGCGGGGGGCGGCGGGTCTTTGCTGCAAGCCGCGAGGAGCAGGAGGGCCGAGGGGCCGAGGAGGCGAGGGGAAATGGTCGCGCGTCGCATGGGCGTGAACATTGTCGCAGACAGTTGGCGCGGATGTCGAGGTGCGCAGATGCTTGTTTTCGGATGTCGTGATCGAGCGTAACGTTGCCGGGCGAATGAAAATGCACGAAGCACGAGACGACGAGGCCCCGTGGCGTCCGGCGCGCGGGCTCGCGCATCCCGCGTGGTGGATCGCGCTCGCCGTGCTCGCGGTGAACGATCACGTTCTCAAGGGCAGCGGCCTCGTCCCCGGTGTCGTGACGGGCAAGCTGAGCGACGCGGCGGGGCTGTTCCTCGCGCCTCTGCTGCTCGCGACGCTCGTCCGCGCGCGAGGGCGGCGCGCCGTGATCGGCTGCCACGTGGCCGTGGCCGTGGTGTTCGCGGCGCTCGAACTTTCCGAGGGGCTCGCCGCGGCGTGGGACGCGGCGCTCGTGGCGCTTGGTTTGCCTTTCCAAACCTGGGCGGACCCGACGGATCTGCTCGCGCTTCCTTTTTTGGCGCTCGGCTACCGGGTGCTCGGGCCTTCGATGCGGGAGGTTCGATCGGACAAACCGCGGCGTGCGCTGCGGCCGATCGAGCTCGTGGCGGCCGCTGTGGGGCTCGTGTTCTGCATGGCGACGTCGGTGGCGCGGCTGCATCAGGTGCGGCTGACGGGGCCGCGGGGCATGGTCCTCGCGGACGTGTTCGTGCACGTGCCTTCGGAGGAGCCGGAGATGCACGTCATGATCCGACGCCCGAAGGCTGCCCTCGATTGCGACGCCGTGCTCGCCGATCCGAGCCTGCTCCGGCCGGAGACGTTCGACGAGAAGCTCACCGGCTCGGGGGTCGTGTTCGCGGGGGAAAATCAGGCGATCGCGCCGTCGGAGCGCTGGGGCGTCGAGCCCGAGCAGCGTTGCAACGCGGCGATGATCCGAGCGGAGAAGAGCGCGGTCTTTTCGTCGGCCGAGCTTTCGTGGACCTACGTCCTCTGGGAGACGGGAAAGATTGCGATGCGTCCGATCCCCGAGCGCCCCGAGAAAGGCGAGGCGCTGCCGGATGGGGCGCTCGTGCTGCGTGAAAGCAAAGGCGCGCTCGAGCTCCGTCCGCAGGGGCCCGTGTGGGTACAGCGCGCGGACGGAGCTCGTTAGCAGGCTGTTGAGAAACTTGCTGCGCGCCCTGGATCGTCGGTCGTCGTCCTCGGAATACGCCTGTATTCCTGCGTCCTCCTCCCTAGCTCCAGGGCGCTCGCGGCGTTTCTCGACAGCCTGTTGGAGCTCAAACCGATCCGTACATCGCGGCGAACGCTGCGGCTTCGCCCCGCAGCAGGATGTCGATGCGCGAGCTCGTGTTCGCGGAGGTGTGCAGCTTGCCATTGCGCACGTCGAGCACGGCGGGCACGTATTCGGGGTGGCCCTCGCAGAGACCACGTGAAAGAAGCGCGAGGATCACCGCGGTTCGGCGCGGCGTGAGCGGCTCGCTGCGGAAATAGAGCTTGATCAGGTGCGGTTTGCCCGAGATGACGAGCCCGAGCTCGGGGTTCACGTCGATCTCGAGCGCGCCGAGCGAGAGGCCCGCGCGCGGGGGCTCGAAGAAATTCATCGGGCCCTCGGCGAGGAACGCGCGATATCCGGCGATGACGAGCGGATAATGCTTCAGCCGCTTCTCGTCGTCCTGCGCGCGCGCGACGTCCGAAAGCGTGGAGGCCGGCAGGCCGTTCTTGTGCATCTCGACGATGGCTTCCCGGATCGGACGATAAAAGTCCGTGCTGAGCTCGTCCTTGCGCTCCTTGTACTCGCGCACGCCGGTGAGCTTGGGCGTCCCAGATTTCAGAACGAAATCGACGAAGTACGTCAGCGAGACCTTGTCCATCGGATCCTCCTGGGCCGCGGAGGCGCGCCGGCCACTCTCCGTCGCGCGCCGTCCGTGTCGTTTGGAGATGATAACACGGAACCTCCGTCCGTCACGGTTTTTCATCTTATGCCGTGATGAACAATGTCCGGGCCGTTCCGAGGACGAAAAATGTCCTACCGATTGTCCTTCTCGAACACGGGGTAGAGCAGGTGGGGCCTGCGGCGCTCCGAAAAAGCCTTTAGATCCTGCTCGTAGAGCGCGACGAGGCCCGGGAGGTCTTCGCCGCGGACGAGCGCCTCGTGGACGCGGGCGCTGCCGAGCAGGGTGAGGAGGCCCGAAGGTTTCCATTCCTCGGGATGAAGCCTGCGCAAAACGATCGCAATCGCGAGGCCCACGCGGACAGGCTGGATCTTCGCAGGATCGGTGACGTCGAGCGAGACGCCTTCGCAAGGCAGCCCGGCGTGGGTGCTCGACGTGGGGGTGAAGCGGACGGGCGAGAAGCGCACGCCGGGGAGGCTGAAACGTGAGAGCTCGGCGGCGAGGCGCGCGCCGGAGAGGAAGGGCGCGCCCACGCGCTCGAAGGGCTTCTCGGTGCCGCGTCCGACGCTGACGTTCGTCAATTCGAGCAGGCCCACGCCGGGATAGAGGAGCGCCTCGGTGACGCTGCGCAGATTGGGCGAGGGATTCACCCAGGGAAGGCCGGTTTTTTCGAATCGGGTGGAACGAGCCCAGCCTTCGAGGGGCACGACGTGGAGATCGGCGCCGAGCTTTTTTTCAGCGTCGAAGAGCCGCGCGAGCTCGCCGACGGTCATTCCGTGGCGCACGGGGATCGAATGGTACGCGACGAACGAAGCGCGGCCAGGATCGACGAGCGGGCCGTCCAGGTCCACTCCGCCGAGCGGGTTCGGCCGATCGAGCACGACGAAGCGGAGGCTTCGTTTCGCGGCCTCTTCGAGCGCATATCCCATCGTGCTGATGTACGTGTAAAACCGGGTCCCCGCGTCCTGCACGTCGAAGACGAGCGTGTCGAGGCCGGCGAGCATGGCGTCCGTGGGGCGTCGATCGGCGCCGTAGAGGCTGTGAATGGGCAGACCGGTGCGGGCGTCTTTTCCGCCGGGGACGAGGGCATCCTTGTCGGCGCCGAGGCCGTGCTCGGGGCTGAAGACGGCTTTGAGCTCGAACGATTTCGAGGCCGCGAGGACGTCGATGGTGCGCTCGCCGCGCGCGTCCTTGCCCGTGTGATTCGTGATGAGGCCGATCTTGCGCCCGGCGAGGACGTCGAATCGGCGCGCTTCGAGGACGTCGATGCCGACACGGACGCGGGCGGCGGGCGAGCTTCGGGGGACGGCGGCCGCGGCATTCGCGACGTCGCGGCGCATGCGCGCGGCGTCGCCTTTGCCGTCCGGGTGGAGGCGGCTCGCGAGCAGGACGACGGCGTCGCCGCGGCGAACGTCGAGCCAAAAAGCCGTGCCGGTGAAGCCGGTATGCCCGGCGCCGCCGAAGAGCGAGCCGAGGGCGAGGCTGCGGACCGACGGTTTGTCGGGGCTGCCCTCGGGGAGGGGCACGGGCTCGAGCGTGGTCATGGCGCGGACGGTGGTTTCGGCGAGGATCCGGCGTCCCTCGAATTCGCCGCCGCCGAGCAGCATCCGGACGAAGCGGCCGAGGTCGTCGGCGGTGGAGAAGAGCCCGGCATGTCCAGCCACGCCGCCGAGGGCGCGGGCGCGCGGGTCGTGGACCTCGCCGACGAGGAGTTTGTCGTGGACCTTTTCGGTGGGCACCACGCGTGCGGCGAGCCGGGGCCCGGGGCGGAAGGTGGTGTCCTTCATGCCGAGGGGCCCGAAGAGGTTTGTCTGGGCGAACACGTCGAGGGGCTCGCCCGAGGCGCGACGGACGATTTCGCCGAGGAGGATATAGCCGAGGTCGCTGTAGACGTGGGCCTCGCCGGGAGGGTGGAGGAGCTTGGTTTTCTGGATGCGAGCGAGGGCGCGGGCTTCACCGTCGGCGTACGAGGTGATCGCGTCGCCGGCGGGGAGGCCGGAGGTGTGGAGCAGGAGGTGGCGGAGGGTGACGCGCTCGCGGCCGTCGCCGGTGAAATCGGGGAGCCATTTCTGCGCAGGATCGTCGAGGCGCAAGGAATTGCGTTCGGCGAGGAGGAGGATGGAGCTTGCCGTGGCAATGGGCTTGGTGAGGCTCGCGAGGTCGAAGACGGCATCCGTGGCCATGGGCGAAGGGGAAGGTTCCGTCGCGCGGAGGCCATAGGCTTTGCGGAGGACGACGTGGTGCGCCTGGACGACGAGGAGAACGGCGCCCGGGACTTCGCCACGATCGATGGCGCCGCGGATGGCTGCGTCGAGGCGGGTTTCGGCGTCGGGGGCGAGGGCAGGGAGGGCGGAGGCGGAGGCGGAGGCGGAGGCGGGAATGGTGGCGGAAGCTGGAGCGGATGCGGTTGCGGGAGCGGAGGCGGATGCAGAGGCGGATGCGAAAGCGGGAGCGGAGGCGGTTGCGGTCGTGGCCGTTTGGTTCGCCTCGGGGCGCCGCGCCTCGGCGCAGGCGACGCACAGGGTGAGCGCGAGGGTGAGGGCGTGGCGGGGCCGCGGGACGACCATCCCCTTTCTTACGCCTGGCCGCGGCGTATACGTTCGAGTTCGGCGCGAAGGCGTGCATTTTCCGCCTCTGCGGCCTCAGCCCTGGCACGTGCCTCGTCGGCCCGTCTACGCTCCTGCTCGGCCCGTCTACGCTCCTGCTCGGCCCGTCTACGCTCCTGCTCGGCTACATCCGCCTCGGTCGGCAACAGCTCGTCGCCGCTGGGTGCGAGCCCGACCCTCAGGCGTTGCGCCGCGCCGGTCCCGACCACGCGCACGAAGCAATCGAGCACTGTCGAGCGGACACGATCGGCATTCGTGACCTCGACCTGGACGAGCTTGCCGCGGGCGTTCCGGCGGTAAACGCTGAACCGGATGCGGTCGGGCAATTCGTCCGCGTGCGGATCGAACACGATGAGCTCCTTCACCCCGAGTTCGTCGTAGCGACGTGGCGATTGCTCCTGATCCTTCTGGTTCTCTTCCGCCATCACCTCGAGCGCAAAGCTCGGCACGATACCGGTTTCCCACACCTTCCAGCATTTGGGCGCGCTGTCGGGATCGACCCCCGGCAGGACGTAAAGGTCGGGCGCGACCGTCACCGTCGGGGCGTACTGGACCCAGTAGATGAACTGGTCTGCCCCCACGAATGCCCGGACGCCCTGCGACGCGAGGAAGCGGGCGAGCAAGGGGCGAAACAGCTCGATGATGAGCTTCTGAAGCGCGCTTTCACCCATGTCGTCGTGGGTCGGGTAGAAGGTCGGATCGTCGGTGCCGAGGTTGCGCGCCGCGTTGCCCATGTCCGAAGGGTACCATGGCGGACCCTCCGCAGGGAAGGGATCCACGGGATCGGGCGACGCAGCGGCGAGAGGGTCGCTCACCGAGCCCTGCTACCACGGGAGCCCGCCGTCCGGTCAAGAAAAACGTTTGTCCCAGCGCCTCCACGACTTCCAAGACAAACCCCGCGCGCATCCTCGCACGAGCCCCTTGCCATCGCCTTCGCCCCGGGCGATCCTCCCGCCGCTCCCCATGTCCACGCTCCTCCTGCCCCGCCGCGATTTCCTCCTCGGTTCCCTCTCCGCCCTCGCGCTCCCGTCCTGCGCCGGGCAGTGTGGTTCGCCCGGCGTCGTGACGCCCGAGGCCGCGCGGCCGACGATTCCGTTTGGCGTGCAGACCGGTGATCCCGCGGCCGCGGGCATCGTGCTCTGGAGCAAGACGGATCGGCCGGCGCGGCTCTTCGTGGAATGGGGGACCGACGAGCGGCTCGGCGACGCGCGGAAGCTCGAAGGGCCCGTCGCCACCGCGGAGAACGATTTTACGGCGCGCGTGGAGCTCACCGGGTTGCCGGCCGGGAAACGGATCCATTATCGCGTGGTCTTCGAGGCGGACGACGCGGGGCACGCGCGGAGCGAGCCGGTCGTGGGGTCGCTCCGCGCGCCGCCGGGGCCGGGCGAGGATGTGAAGATCGTGTGGTCGGGGGATACGGCCGGGCAAGGGTTCGGGATCGACGTGGACCGCGGCGGGATGAAGACGTATGCGTCGATGTTGAAGCTCGCGCCGGATTTGTTCCTTCATTCGGGGGATCGAATCTACGCGGACAATCCCTTGCCGGAGGTGATCGAGCTTCCCGATGGGTCTGTCTGGAAGAACCTCGTGACACCCGCGAAATCGAAGGTGGCCGAGACGCTGGAGGAGTTTCGCGGCAACTTCGCGTACAACTTCCTCGACGAGCACGTGCGGCGGTTGCACGCGGCCGTGCCGACGATCGTGCAATGGGACGATCACGAGGTGCGGAACAACTGGTGCCCAGGGCAGGTCCTGGAGGATCCGCGGTACAAGGAGCGGCGGACGTCGGTGCTCGCAGGATTCGCGAAGCAGGCGATGTTCGAGTATGCGCCGATGCGGCAAGGGCCCATTCATCGGGTCTTGTCGTACGGGCCGCGCGTGGATGTGTTCGTGCTCGATGCGCGGAGCTTCCGGGGACTGAATGGGCCGAATCGCGAGGAGAAGGAGCCCGCCGTCATCCTCGGGCAACCGCAGATCGAATGGCTGAAGGAGGCGCTCGCGCGGTCCGTGGCGACGTGGAAGATCATCGCGTGCGACCAGCCGATCGGGCTCGTGATTCCGGATGGGCCCACGGCGCAGGAGGGGTTCGCGAACGGAGAAGGGCCGCCACTCGGGCGGGAGCGGGAGATCGCTTCGATTCTGTCGTTCATCCAGGAGAAACGTATCCGGAACGTCCTCTGGGTCACGGCGGACGTGCATTACGCAGCGGCGCACCATTACGATCCTTCGCGGGCGAAGTTCACGAAGTTCGATGCGTTCTGGGAGCTCGTCGCCGGGCCGCTCCACGCGGGTACGTTCGGGCCGGAGCCGCTCGACGAGACGTTCGGGCCGGAGGTGAAGTTTCAGAATCGAAAGCAAGGGGATCCGCCGGTCGGGCCCGCCGGGGGAAAACAATCGTTCGGGGTGCTCGCGATCGACGGAAAAAGCGGGCGGCTGCGCGCGTCGCTGCACGATGGCGACGGAAATGAGATGTGGGTCGTGGACATCGAGGCGGTGAGCTGAAGCCCCGCGCTGCGTGCGTGGTTGCTCCACCCGTGTCGGGCAGCCTCTGATCGACGAACGCGCCAGGCGATCTAGCCTCCGCCGCCATGCAGAAAATGTTGGCCGGATTGGTCTTCGTGTTCGGAATCGGTTCCGTCGTGGCCTGCAACGACAGTGACGTGAGCGGCAAGGGCGGAACGGATGGACAAGGCGAGGGCGCGAATTCGATCGTGGCGCCGCCGCCCGAAACGGGCGAAGGTGGAGGCGGCGGATCCGGTGAAGGCGGCGGTGAAGCGGGCTCGCTCTCGTGCGTCGCCGACAACTTTTGCCACGAATCGTCGGGTGGCAATTGCTCCTGCAGTGGTACGTGCAACGGAGAGTCCGTCAGGATCGTTTGTGGATGGGCGACGGGTGAGCCCAGATGTTATTGCTTCGTCGATGGGGTCGAGATCGGGAGGTGCACGCACCCGAACGGCGGGTATCTCTGCGGGCTCGATACGACGTGCTGCAATCAGTTCTTCGACTGAATCAGAGCGCCTTCCATCCGAACGCGACCGCGCCTTGCGGCAATCGCGGCGGGTCGAGGGCGAGGATGTAATCGACGCGGCGGTTCTTCGCCTCCGCGACCTCGTCCGCCGTCTTGACGATCGGGCTGTGCTCGCCGAACCCCTCGTATGCGACCGGGATCTTCAGGCCGCGGCCGCGGAACCAGGCGGCGATCGCGCGCGCACGCTTGCGTGAGAGCGTGAGGTTGTGCTCGGGGCTGCCCACGGTGTCGGTGTGGCCCGCGATGAAGAGCGAGATGCCCTTCAAATCCTGGTGCTTCGAGAGCGCGTCCTTGACCTTGTCGAGGCTCGCTTCGAGCTTCGGCACCTCGGAGTCGCGGATCTTGTCCGAGTCGGTCTCGAAATTGACCTCCTCGTGGTCGATCTTCACGTTCCACGGCGTGATCGCCACGCCGACGTAGTTGCCCTCGGTATCGTGGCCCCAGACCTCGATACGCGAGACCGTCTCGGCGCGGATCGGGCTCCAGTCGATCGCGAGCACCGTGCCCGCCGCCGCGCCGTCGAACGCCTTCGCCGCGTTCGCCAGGATCTTGCCGGATTCACCGATGACCTGGAGCTCGACCTTGCACGCGGCCCGCGTGAGCTTCACTTCGAGCTTGTGGCCGTCGAGGTCGACGCGGGACCGATCCACGCTGATCTCGAGCTTCTTTTTCGGGCCCGCAGCCGCGCCGGCCTTGGGCTCGCACGTGATCGACGGCGCCTTCGGGGCCTCGCCGAGCTCGGTCGGGGCGGGTTTGTCCGGGGCAGGCTCGGCCTTCGCTTCCTCGGGCGGAGGCGGCTTCGGGGCCTCGTCCGTGTTCGCGGGCGGCGGGGCGGGAGGCGCGGAGGACGTGGCCTCGGCGGTGGGGGCCTCGGCCTGTGTCTCGGGGTTCGTCTGAGCGCCCGCGCCGCCGCAGCCGCAGGCGAGCGCCAGCAGCACGAGGGGCGCGATCGACGAGGTTCGGAAGATCGCCATGGAGAACGTCTACCAAAACCCGGAGGGCGACTCCAGGCTTTCGTGGACGTCCCCGACGGCGTGGATCACTTGGGCCAGCGGACGTCGAGGACGACGCGGCGGCCATTGCGGAAGAGCTCGAAGACGGCGCCGCCCTTTTCGCGGGAGGACGCGTAGCCGCTGAGCGCGCGGTCGGGGCTATCGACGCCGTAGCCATTGATGGAGACGAGGACGTCGCCCGGCTGGACGCCCGCGAGCGATTCGATCGCGTCGGCGCCGAGGCGGGAGTAACGCACGCCGACGGTCTTTCCGCCCTTCTGGACGGGGCTGATGCGCGTGCGGAGGTCGCTGCCGCCGTCGAAGACGTTCTTGCCGATGTTCGTCCGGACGAGGAAGATGTCGAGGCCGGCCTCGCGGAGCTTCTGGACCCGCGCGAGCAGGGCGTCCGGATCGTGGGCCTCGGGCCGGAGCTCGGCGAGCACGCTCGTGAGGGCCGGGATGCTCGTGTCGTCGAAGGTCTCCGCGCGCGGCGGGGGCGGGGCGGGCGTCGCCGCAATTTGCTTGGGCGGCGCGGGCGTCTTCGGTTTGCCCTTGGACTTCGACTTCGCGCGGTGCTTTCCGGCGGGGTGCGGCGCGGCGCGGAGCTCGGTGATGCGTCGCGCCGTGTCGACGAAGACGAGCGTATTGAACGACAGAATGCCCACGGTGAGGACGGCGAGCGCGACGGGCAGCCAGCGCAGGACCGCCTTGGCGCGCTTCGGGGCGGTTTTTTCGGCGCTCGCGCGCGCGACGACCCGGCAGGCTTTGCGGAGGCAAGGGTCGCAGGCGTCGGCGCCCGCGACGCTCGGGACGAACGGCTCTTCGCAGAGCTCGCAGATGCGCACTTGCTCGACGTGAGACGCAGCGCAGGTGGGGCAAGAGGGGGTGCGGTAAGGCTCGGGCGGCATGGAGCGGGAGGATATCAAGTTCGGTGCCAGGCCGGTACGAGCGTGTTTTGCAGAGAGAACCAGCGCCGCGTTCGCCAGGATCGCGACAATCCGGCGCGGCGGGCGCCCTGGTCTGCCAAAATGACACGCGCTCCCGGAGCAGGATTTTCTGCTGTGGCAAGATTCCGACCGGGGAGGCTGTTCCGACGGAATTGACGCGTTGTGCCCTGCGCGGTAGTCGTTCGGGATGGAGCTGCTCCCGGTCGACAAGGCCGAAACCACGACGACGGCGCGAGCGACGGTGCGGCTGTGGCGGCCCGCACGGCGCGTGCTCGTGACACGAGTGGCGGGCCACCTCGACGACCAATGCGCGACGGTGATCGAGGCGATCGCGCGCAGGGTCGTGGCCGAGGACGGGCGGATCATGGGCTTTCACGACTGGGAGGAGATGACCGATTACGATTCGCGGGCCCGCGCGCGGCTGACCGAGATGGCGCGCGATTTCGGGAAGGGGAACGAGGGGGCCCATTTCCTCGTGCGGTCGAAGCTCGTGGGGCTCGGCATCCAGGCGGCGAGCGTGGTGATGCCAGGGATGCGCGTGCACCCGACCCGCGTGGACTTCGAGGCCGCGCTGCGCGAATGCATCCAGCAGCGAAGCCGCCCGGCGTGAGCGTCGCAAGGGCGTCGTGCGTCGATATGGGGGACGGTCACCGGGGCGGAGCTCAGGCTCGCCGGGTTTGGCGCCGTGCGCCTCGGCGCCGAGGCCGTGCCCATTCCCGCGGAAGTGATGGCCGATCCATATCGTTCGCAGAGCGCCGGGGATCACCGCGGGGACCAGATTGTCACGTTTGTCGTGAGGGAACCGGACGAGGACGGGACGGACAAAACGTTCGAGCTCCAACGATCCTCGCAGAACCAGCGTCTTTTTCGGACGGTGGCGCTCGCCGCGGCGCTGATCGCGGCCGTGATCGCGGGGCTCGTCCTCGGGCGTTAACTTCGTAGCGGATCCAGGGCGCGAGCACGAGGACGGCGGGGCGGGGGACACGCCGCGGCGAAGCCTGGAACGGCTTCCCTTCCGTGCGGGAACGGGGTACAGGGGGTGTACGCGGCGCGACGAGCGCCAAATCCTTGTCCGAGATCACCGAAAACGTACTTCGCTCGCGGCGCTCGCCTGCGGGGTCACCACGAAGATTCTGGCGTGGAGGAATCATGAAGCGCTCTGCTCGATATGCCACGGCTCTCATCACGCTGCTCGCCGGCTCCGCGGCGCGCGCGGGCGACATGGATCTGCCGAATTACCATGCGTACGACGACGCCCCGGCGGTGGAGGTGAGCCCGCTGCAAAGCCTGCACGACACGGGCGTCGGCGGCGTGACGGGCGTGGACGAGAAGCGCGGCGTGCCGACGTTCTTCTGGGCGCCGAAGGGCGGCTGGAAGGCGCCGGGCGCGACGACGGCGACGCCCGCCGCGTCGGCGCGGCTCTACCTCGAGCACTACGCCTACCTCTACGGCGTCGGCAAGAAGGCGATCGACGCGGCCGTGCCCGTGGTGGTGAACGACGTGACGGGCGGGGGCATCATCGTGGTGTTCCGCCAGAACGTCGACGGGATCGAGGTCTTCCAGAACGACGTGAAGGTGCTGATGACGCAGAGCCGCGAGCTCGTGGCGATCGCCGGCAACCTGCACCCGTCGGCGACGCCGGGCATGAAGCGCGGCAAGAACTTCAAGCTCGACGCCGCCACCGCCGTCTCCCGCGCGTTCAACGATTTCTTCGCGACGAAGGTGCCCGCGAGCTCGTTCAAGGACAAAAAGCAGCCCGAGCACGGTTATGCCTTCTACGACCTCGTCGATTCGCCCGAGACGGTGCACATCGAGCTGACGCGGCCGGCGCGCATCAAGAAGGTCTATTTCCCGATGCCGGATCAGGTGGTGTCGGCGTATTACGTCGAGATCTGGGGCGGCCAGAAGGGCCTGCACAACGACGAGCTCTACGCCTACGTGATCGCCGCGGACGACGGGCGGCTGCTCATGCGCGCGGACCGGACGCACGACGCGGCGTACACGTACCGCGTCTGGTCGGACGGCGCGCCGAAGTACACGCCGACCGAAGGCCCGATGGCCGACTACGCGCCGCACCCGACGGGCGTGCCCGACGGCTCGGCGCCGGCGTTCATCTCGCCGATCCTGGTCACGATCGACGGCTTCAACACGAACCCGCAAGGGACGTTCGATCCGTGGCTGCCCGCAGGCGCGACGGAGACCTCGGGCAACAACGTCGACGCATACGTCGATCACCAGGATCCGCAGGGGCTCAGCTCCGGCGAGTATCGCGCGAACGTGACGGCGACGGGCGTCTTCGATCGCGTCTACGACACGGCGCAGAACCCCGATGTCACGCAGGATCAGGTGAAAGCGGCGATCACGCAGCTCTTCTTCCTGAACAACTACCTGCACGATTACTGGTACGACTCGGGCTTCAACGAGGCGGCCGGCAACGCGCAGGTGAACAACTACGGCCGCGGCGGCCTTGCCAACGACGCGATCCTGGCCGAGGCGCAGGACGGCTACCACAACGCGGATCCGTCGCTCGACAACGCGAACATGAGCACGCCGGGCGACGGCGCCCAGCCGCGGATGCAGATGTTCGTCTGGAGCGGCCCGCCCAACGCGAGCCTGACCGTGAACCCGGGGGGCGCGACCTATCCGACCGGCGTCGCGAGCTTCGGCCTGCAGACGTTCACCACCACGGCGGGTGTCGCGCTCGCGGTCGACAACTCCACGGACACGACGAATGCCACGCCCGGCACGTTCAATGACGCCTGCCAGACGCTCGTGGGCAATTACGCCGGGAAGATCGTGCTCGCGGATCGCGGCTCGTGCGATTTCAACGTGAAGGCGGCGAACATCGAGGCCGCCGGCGCGGTGGGCGGAATCATCGCGAACCACCTGACGCCCGGCCTGCCGCCGAGCCCCATGGGCGAATCGGATCCGCCCATTCCCGTCGGCATCGGCGTGCTCGGTGTCACGAAGGACGTGGGCACGGCGCTGAAGACGGCGCTCCAGACCGGCCCGGTCTCGGCCACGATTTTCCGCGGCGAGAACACGAGGCGCGACGGTACCATCGACAATGGCGTGGCCGCGCACGAGTGGGGCCACTACATCCACAACCGCCTCGTCGCCGTGGGCTCGGTCCAGTCCCGCGGCATGGGCGAGGGCTGGGGCGATACCGTGGCGCTCCACATGCTCATTCGCGAGGGCGACGATCCGAATGGCGTGTACGCGACGGCGGTGTACGGCGGCGCGACGTTCGGCGACAGCGCGTATTTCGGGATCCGGCGTTATCCGTACACGACCGATTTCTCGAAGAACGCGCTCACGTTCAAGCACATCCAGGCCGGCCAGGCGCTCCCGGCCGGCATTCCCACGCAGCCGCTCTCCGCCGACAACGAAGAGGTGCACAACACCGGCGAGATCTGGGCGATGATGGTGCTCGAGGGGTATGCGAAGATCCTCGAGGACGCGTACTCGGCGACGCCGCGCCACACGTTCGACCAGGCCAAGCGCAAGATGGCCGATTACCTCACCGGCGGCATGCAGCTCGCACCGGCGAACCCGACGTTCACCGAGCAGCGCGACGGCATCCTCGCGACGGCAATCGCGGCGAACGTGGATGACTTCCAGGACCTCGCGACCGGCTTCGCCATCCGCGGCGCCGGCTCCTGCGCGATCTCGCCGCCGCGCAACTCCACCGACAACGTGGGCGTGACCGAGAGCTACGAGGCGGCGCCGCAGCCGGTGCTGGTCTCGGTGAACGTCGACGACAGCGTGCTCTCCTGCGACAACGACGGCGTCCTCGACAACAGCGAGATCGGCAAAGTCACGATCGAGGTGCGCAACCAGGGCTGGGCGCCGCTCGTCGGCGGCACGGTCACGGTGAGCTCGTCGAACCCGAACGTGTCGTTCCCGAACGGCGCGTCCGCGGTGCTGCCGTCGACGAACATCCTCGCGTCGAACAGCGCGACGGTGCAGATCGCGCTCGCGGACTCGGTCGCGTCGATCACGGACCTGCAGCTCAAGGTCGACGTGGCCGCCCCCGGGTCGTGCACGCCGACGATCAGCAACACGGGCGTGCGCAAGGTCCATTTCGACAACATCCCGAACGCGGCGACGCAGGAGCTCTGGGAGAGCAACCTGGAGACGTGGGCGGCGAAGAACGCGTCGGGTCCGAGCAACAGGTGGGCGCGGATCCGGCCGCTCACGACGTCGTCGAACGTGGTCGCCCACGGCGAGGCGAGCGCGGGCATCTCCGACGAGCGTTACGAGTCGCCGGACTTCGTGGCGGGCAATGGCAACGTGACGATGTCGCTCGTGCACCGCTATCAGTTCGAGCGGAGCGGGACGCCGGCCACGAACTGGGACGGCGGCATCATCGAGCTGAGCCAGGACGGCGGCCAGACCTGGGTCAACATCAACACGTTCGCGAACCTCGGCGCGAACTACAACGGCACGATCGGCACCGCGAACGCGGGCAACCCGCTCGTCGGCCAGAAGGGTTTCACCGGGCAAAGCACGGGCTTCGCGAACGGCACGAACATCACGACGAGCATCAACCTCGGCAATCAGTTCGCCGGCAAGACCTTCAAGATCCGCTTCCGCATCGGCACGGACGAGGCGGTCGGGACCCAGGGATGGTTCGTCGAGAGCCTGACCGTCAACGGCCTCGCGAACAAGCCGTTCTCGAGCATCGCTTCGGATCAGGGGACCTGCGACGAGGCGAACCAGCCGCCGGTCGCGAACGCCGGCCCCGATCAGACGGTGACGAGCGGCGATACCGTGAAGCTCGACGCGGCGCTGAGCTCGGATCCCGATAACGATCCGCTGACGTTCGCCTGGACGCAGCAGGTCGGTCCGGGCGTGACGCTGACCGCGCCGAGCACCGTCAGCACGGACTTCGTCGCGCCAAACGTCCTGACGGAGACGCTGCTCACGTTCCAGGTGGCCGTGAACGACGGTCAGGCGTCGGCGACGGATACGGTCGACGTGCTCGTGCAGCCGCCGAGCGGGACGAGCAGCAGCTCGACCGGCGGTGGCGGAATGGGCGGTGCCGGTGGTGCCGGCGGCGCGGGTGGCGCAGGCGGTGAAGGCGGAATGGGCGGTACCGGTGGCGCAGGTGGTGCCGGTGGCGCAGGCGGTGCCGGTGGCGCAGGCGGTGCCGGTGGTGCTGGTGGCGCCGGTGGTGCAGGCGGTGCCGGTGGCGCAGGCGGCGCAGGCGGCGCGGGTGGCGCAGGCGGCGCGGGCGGCGTCGGCGGCACGGGCGGCGACGGCGGCATGGGCGGCGCAGTCACCGCAGTCACCACCGTCACGACCGGCGCGGGCGGCGCGGGCGGCGACGATGAGCCGGTCGTCGTCGGCGGTTGCGGCTGCTCGGTGCCGGGCGACGAGGCGCCGGCGCGCGGCGTGGGCGCCGTGGGCGGCTTCCTCGCGATGGTGGGCGCATTCATGGCCAAGCGCCGCCGCAGCAGCAAGCGGTCCTGAGACCCTGAACGGCCGAGGCGCGAGCCCCTCGCGCCTCGAAAAAACCGCCCGCGTCGTCCTCGCGACGGCGCGGGCGGCGCCTTTTTGTGGTTACGCGATTCTGCGTCGCTTCAATGCGAGGCCGGGTGGCGCGCGACGACCTCCAGCGCGCCCTCGAACGGCGCGCGCTGGGCCGCGAGGGCGCGGACGAGGTCGTTCATCGAGGGCAGGTCGTCGGCGACGAAGACGAATCGATACACGCCGGGGCTCTTTTGCGTCGAATACACGAACGCGCGGGCTCGCTGGGCCTCGGCGGTGATGGCGGCGACGGCGGCGGCGCCGATCGGGCCCTCGAAGCGGGCGAGGTCGGCGACCTCGGCGTGTGTCACGAAAAACGCGCCGCCCCAGTGCGGGCGAGAGGCGAAGAGGTTCAAGGTCTCGGGGGCGCGCATGGCGTCGGAGGCGGTGGAGCCGCCGAGCGAGGAGGCCATCGCGGCGCCGTCGAAGGCGTGGAATGCCGGCCATAGGTCCGGCGCGACGACGGCGACGAGGGGCCGGGCGTACGCGAGGGGCGGCAAGCCGTCGGGGAAGGCCTTGTGGACGGCGGCGAGGAAGCCACTGGCGAAGCCGGGGTCGTGCAGGCCTTTGCCTTCGGCGAGGCGCGCGTCGAGGAAGGGGAGCGCGGCCTTGGCGACGCGGTCGATCGTGGGCTCGGCGTAAAGGCCCATCGGCGCTTCGAGCTTTTTGGACAAACCCGGCGGATCGAGGCGCCCCATGGCCTTCGCGGTGCCGAGCGCCGTGGCGAGGGCCTCGTCGAGGACCGCATACGAGGCCGCGGCGAGGGGGTCGTTCGTCTCGACGAACGATCGCGAGAGGGCGGCGAGGCGCTCGTCGGTCGCGGCGGCGTGCAGGTGGTGGAGCATTTCGTGGACGACGACGGGGGCGCGGTCCTCGGGGGGTTCGCCGGTCGGCATTTCGATGACGGCGTGGCCGCCGATCTGGCGGGCGGCGTCGACGGAGCGGTGGGCCGGGCGGGCCATGAGGTGGAAATGGAGCGGCGCGCCCTCGGGGAGGTCTGCCTGGTAAAACCCGACGAGCGCCTCGACGTGGCCCGTGAGGCCCTCGCGCTGGAAGAGGGCGGCGAGCTTCTCGGCGGACGCCTCGCAATGGGCGCGGCCCTCGCGCTCCCAGTATCGATCGAATCGAGGGCGGAAATGGTCGACGAGGGCCTGGGCGCGCTGCGCGTCGACGGGCGTGGTGACGAGGCCGAGGTAACGGACGTGCTCGTCGGGCGTCCGCGCGACGAGGCCGGCGATGGAGAGGCGCGCGGCGACGGTGCGATCGGCGTGCGGCAAGGGGAGGGGCGCGGCGGGGGCGGGGGGGCGTAGCTCGATGCGGCCGTTCCAGGCTTCGCGGATCTTGCGGAAGGCTTCGAGGGTGCGGCGATCCTCGTCGTCCCAGCCGAGCTCGTTTTGCCAGAGGGCCTCGTATGCGGCGCGGGAGCAGGGGTGCCGGCCGGCCATGCAATCGAGCTGGTAGACGAGGTTCGGGAGGGGATCGGCGTGAAAGACGAGGCGGAGCTTCGTGCCGCGGGCTTCACGCTCGAACGAGGGGTTTTGGGGGGGCGCGGGCGTCGTGGCGGCGGCGGGCCGCTCGGGCTCGATGGGCGGGGCGCTCGCTTGCGAATCGGGCTTCGGCGAGGGTGAGCACGCGGCGAAGCCGAGGAGCGCGAAGCGGGCGAGGGACCTGGGCGCGAATCGAGGGGCCGGGGGGAAGGCCATGTGGCCGTGAGCGTGGATCGAATCGAGCAGGCGCGCTCGCGCCTTGGAGCGGCTTTTGCGTGTGGAAATAGCGAATGGCTCACCGTGTTACCATGATGTCGTGAAAATGGTGTTCACGGGATTCGTGCTTTCCGTGGTAGGGTGATCTCGGAAAGGGGATGCTTGTCATGATCAAGATTCGATCTTTTCTTCCCGTCGCGCTCGTTGTGGGGATGGCGACGCTCTCGGCGGCTTGCACGGACGAGGGCGAGAACGGCTCCGGAGGCAACGGGGGAGCTGGCGCGACCGGTGGCACGGGCGGTACGGGGGGCACCGGCGGCATTGGTGGAATGGGCGGTACGGGCGGAATGGGGGGCACGGGTGGAATGGGGGGCGCCGGTGGAATGGGCGGGGCCGGCGGGATGGGCGGCGCGGGCGGCTCGATGGCCGCGCCCGACCTGAATACGAATCTGCCGTGGTACGGGCAGAACCGCGATGCGCTCGACAAGATGATCGACGATGTCGGGGTGAACAGCCCGTCGTACGATCCCACGGAGAAGCCGGTCGCGATTTTCGACTGGGACAACACGGTCATCAAGAACGACGTGGGAGACCTCGTGTTCTTCTGGCTCGTGAAGAACGACAAGATCATGCAGCCGCCGAACAAGGACTGGCGCGCGACGAGCCGTTTCCTGACGAATGACGCGCGCAACGCGCTGAACCAGGCGTGCGGGAGCCTGGCCGAAGCGGGGATGCCGCTGCCGACGAGCACGAACGCGGAATGCGCGGACGAGATCCTCGCGGTGTATACGACGGCGAAGACCGTGGGCGCGAAGGCGGCGTTCGCAGGGTGGGATTACCGGACGATGGAGCCCGCGTATGCATGGGCCGCGCAGATCCAGGCGGGATACACGCCGGCCGAGATGAAGGCATTCGCGAACACGGCGATCGAAGAGGGGCTCGCCGCGGCGGAGGGGTCGAAGCAGACGATCGGGACGACGTCGGTCAATGCATACGTGCGGATCTACGAGCAGATCAAGGATCTGATCGACGTGATGCAGAAGAACGGGCTCGACGTGTGGGTGATTTCAGCGTCGCCGCAGCCCAACGTGGAGGCGTTCGCGGAGCGCGTGAGCGTGGGCGCGGATCACGTGATTGCGATCCGGAACCTGCTCGACGGGGGCGGAAAGCTGACGTACGACTTCGAAGGCTGCGGGTCGGTCGTGGATGGATCGGGCAACGGTGGGAACCCGGTCGGCAATACGATGATCACGTACATCGAGGGCAAGCGCTGCTGGATGAACAAGGTGATCTACGGGGTGGCCGGGGCCGAGGCGGAGATGCCGAACGCGGACATGAAGAAGCGGCCGGTGTTCGGCGCAGGCGATTCGGATACGGACATCTCGTTCCTGCACGACGCGACGGTGCTGAAGCTCGCGATCAACCGCAACAAGAACGAGCTCATGTGCAACGCGTACGCGAACTACATGAACAAGTGGATCGTCAATCCGATGTTCATCCTGCCAAACCCGCAGAAGGCCGCGCCGTACCCGTGTTCGTTGACGGGGTGCAAGGACGCGTCGGGCGCAGGCATTGCGTGTGCGAACGAGGTGGGAGAGGTGATCCCGGATCAGATGGATACGGTGTTCTGATCGAGGAAACGAATGGGGAGGGCTCCACGCGGGGCCCTCCCCGGCCGTTCACGGGTTCCGGACGCAACGAAAGCCGAGCCCGGGGACCTCGTAGGTGTGAATGGCGGCGCCGCGGAAGGCCGTCTGGATGCCGAGGTTCGAGCGATTCCAGCCGCCCCCGCGCACGACGTGCACGAGGACGCCGGGCTTTTGCACATGGGGATCCGTGACCGGGTCCGCGCCATATTTGGCGTAGGTGTCGTCGCACCATTCCCAGACGTTGCCCGCGAGGTCGTGGAGGGTGCCCGTGGGCCAGGCGCGGTCGCCCTTCGGATGCGAACGCACGGGCGAGGTGCCGCCGCCGTGGCAGCCGGAGTCGCCGCCGGGCGAGACGAGGACGCCGATCGTGAAATCGGCGTGCTCGCAGGTGGGTTCGTCATTGCCCCAGGGCCATTTGCGTCCGTCGCCGCCGGTCGCCGCCCATTCCCATTGCGCTTCGGTGGGGAGGTCCTTTCCTTGGGCCTTGCAATACTTCTTGGCTTTGTCCCAGGAGACTTCGTTGGCGGGGTGATCGGGGCGGCGGGGATAGTTCGCCCAGACTTCGAGGGTCTTCGGCGGGTCGCAGGCCTTCGCGTCGACGCATTGTTTCATGGCGGCGACGGTGACCTCGGTCTCGTCCATGCAAAACGGGCGGGTGAGGACGACGCGGTGGGGGCGATCGGAGTCGGGCTGGTGTCCCTTGCGGAGGCGGCGCGCGCCGCCGTTCAAGGTAAAACCTTTGCCCATGACGAACCCATCGGGGCCGGTTTTCGGGATGTAAACCTCGCCCGCAGGGCAATGCGGGACGCACGCGCCCGTGGCCTCGTCGCAGCGCTCGATGGAGGCGCAGGCGACGGCGGCGCAGCGGGAAGGTTCGGGCGGAGGCGCAGCCGAGGGGAGGGGAGCGGGCGCAGGCGGCGCAGCAGCCGCAGACGCAGGCGGGGTGGGCGCAGGCGAGGCGTCCGGGGAGGAGCAGGCGGCGGCCCCGAAGAGGAGGGCCGCCGCGGAGGGGAAGAGGCGCGAGGGCAAGCGCGGGCGGGAGGGATCAGTCGAGGCCGAGGCGCGCGCGGGCGTCGGCGTAGGCGTCGCTCACCGAGAAGACGATGAGCTCGCGGGCCTCGGCGTTGCGGCCGATCCAGGTGAGGCGCTCCTTGCCCGAGGCCGGAGGCTGGTTCGTGTGGCCGCCGGCCCAGGCAATGCCCGTGAGCGCGATGTTGGGATCGCCGACCGCGAGCAAGCCCGCGCGCGCACCCCAGCCGTTCACCGCAGTGTTGAGGGTCGAGGCGCGGTTGCCGATGTTGGCGATGACGTCGGTCGCGAGCGTGCGCACCTGCGGATCGAGGCTCGCCGGCAGCGCCTTGGCGACGCGCGTCGAAGCATCGTTGAGCTTGGCCGGGTCGACACCTTGCGGGGCAAACCCGGGGCTCAGCGCCTTGAGGTACGCGGCGAGCAGCGGCCAGAGGTCGATCGGCGCAGTGCGCGCGAAGGCCGTGGCGTTCGCCTGGACGACCTTGAGCGCGCGGTGAACGAGGAACGTGCGAACGGCCTCGTTCGTCGCAGAAACGAGCGGCGCGCCGAGCACGATCGTCGGGGGATGCGCGCTCGCCGCGATGCAGACCGAGCCGAGCGTCGACGACTGGAGCACCTTCAGATCCTCGATCCCGTAGGCGTGGGCGAGGGCCTTGATCTCCTCGGCGAGGTGCGCCTGCGGCGGCGGGAAGGGCGTCGCGCGGACCGACGTGACGTCGAACGGCACGGCGGTGTCGAGCATCGGCCCCGTGCGCTGCAGGAGGTCGCGGAACGCAGGCGTCATCACGTCGGGCGCGAGGAGCTCGTCGAGCGCGAGGTCGCCGGCCGCGGCGCCCGCACCCGGGAGATCGACCGCGCCGCCGTCGAGGGCCGACACGCTGCCACGCGCGATGCGCGCGACCTCGGGCCGACCGCGCAGATCGGCGACGGTGGCGACGGTGCTGAAGAGGTACGGCTCGAAGCGGCCGGTGCCGAGCGCGCGGCGCGCGTCGGCGACGGCACGATCGAGCAGGACGTTCGCAGCCTGCGCCTGATCGGTGCGCTGGTAGAAGCTCGCGAGCGCGCCGAGCGCGACGTCGTCCTTGGGCCAGGTCTTGCGCGCCTGGAGCAAGGTCTGCTCGGCCTTCTTGAGGTCGCCCATCGCCTCGTAGATCTCGGCGAGCTGCGTCGTGCGACGGCACTTCGCCTCGGGCTCCTCGACGTTGTTGATGAGGATCGTCTGCTGCTCGAGGGCCTTCGCCGTGTCGCCGAGATTCTTGTAGAGGTCGACGAGGCGCTCACGCGCAGCCTCGTTGTTCGCGAAACGCTTCAAGACCTCCTGGTAGGAGAGCTCGGCGCGCTCGGCGTTCGGCAACGGGCCGTTGTAGAGGTCGCCGAGGCGCATGTAGAGCTCGGCCTGGCGCTCGGGCTCCGCGACGAGGCGCGCGAGCCGGATCCAGGCCTGCTCCGCGCCGCCCCAGTCGTCTTCCTTCGCGCAGACGTCGGCGAACGTCGTCAGAGCCTCGACGTGGTCGGGGTTCTGATCGAGCGCCGCCGCGAGGGCCTGCTTCGCCGCCGCCGCATCGCCGACGTCGGCGAGCGCGCGGCCACGCAGGACCTCCATCTCGACACGCTCGGCCGGATCGGTGACGGCGTCGAGGCGACGTTCGAGGAGCGCAGCGAGCTCGGCCCGCGCGCCGCTCGCGACGTAGATCGCCTGCAAGCGCTGGAAGACGTCGAGGTACGAGGGATCGACCGCGAAGACGCTCTCGAAGGCGCTGCGCGCGCGCTCGGTCTCGCTCGTCTTGTCGGCCCAGAGGACCGCGGCGAGGTAGAGGTTGCGCACGCGCTCCTCGGCCGTCGCGCTGGTCTGCGCGGCAGCTTCGAGCGCGGTCGCGGCCCCGACGAAGTCGCCGCTCTGTTCGAGGGCGCGGGCACGTTCGAGGTGCACCACGAGGTGACCAGGCACGAGCTCGATCGCCTTTTCGAGCAGCTCGCGGGCCTTCTCGGGTTGCCCCGCGCGCGTCGCGGACTCGGCGGCGCGCAGCGAGAGCGTCGCGATCTCGGAGGCGCGCTCGGTGCGGTTCGCGAGCTCGAGGTCGGCTTCGAGCGCCGTCGCCTCGTCGCCGCGCGCGCGGGCGTGCGCCGCCATCTGGCGGAGCGCCCAGAGCCCACGAGGCTCGTTGCGGTAGGCGATCTCGACCGGCTCGCGCGCCTCGTCCCAGCCGTGGATGCGGAGGCGAAGGCGCGCGGAGAGGTGCGCGTGCGCGATGGCCTCGGGGCCTTCGAGCGTCCTCGCGAGCGTGAAGACGACCGGTTCGAGCTCCTCGTCGCGGCCGCCCGCGATGAGGGCGCTCGCGACGCGGCGGAGCGTCGGCAGGTGCGCCTCCGTCTCTTCGAGGATCGTGCGGCGCCAGAGCAGGCCGCTCGCCGCGTCGCCGCGGCCGATCTCGTCGAGCTCGGCGAGGCGCTCGTACGCTTGGAGCCGCTCGACGGAGTCCTCCGTCGCGCGGGCGTACTGCAAGAGGCCGTCGACGAGATCACTCGTGCCGTGGCCCGCGAGCGCGGCGCGGTACGCGCAGAGCGGCGCGAGGAGCGTCTCGCCCGCAGCGATGGCTTGCCGCGCGAGGGCCGCGGCCTTCTCGAGGTCGCCGTCGCGCTCGTACTCGAGCGCGGCTTCGAGCGAGAAGCGCGCGGCGTCGGAGCCCGCAGAGGCCGCCGCACGCTCGGCGCGCCAGGCCGCGCGATCCGCGGGGCGCTCCGGCGAGAGGCGCTCGTAGAGCTCTCGCAGGCCGATGTCGTCCGGTCGCGCCGTGAGCGCCTGCGCGAGCAGGCCTGCCGCGTGCGCGGCGCCTTCCGGCGTGATGAGCGCTTCGCGCACGAAGTCGCGGGCCTGCTCGATCGGATCCTCGCTCGCCTGGCGGCGGAGGTGGAGCCACTCGATGAGGCCGTCGCGATCACCCACGCCGCGCGCCGTGCGCTCGCCGAGGTGCACGGAGAGCGGGAGGCGCGCGTCGATCTCGGCCGCGCCGCGGAGGAGTTTGTCGCGCTCGTCGTCGATCGAGGTGTCGGGGACCTCGACCTCGAGCAAGCGGATCGCCGCCTCCGTGAGCAAGAGCGCGGCGCGCGTGCCCGGCTCGATCGACTGCGCGAGGCCGGCGAGGACGCTCGACGCGGTGGTGGCGTCGGCGCCCGTCGCGCGAGCGCGCGTGGCGCCTTCGTGGGCCGGATCGGCCTGGCGCGCGCGATCGTACCCCTCGGCCGCGAGCTCCGCGTCGCCCGCGAGCTCGGCGAGGAGCGCGCCCGCGAGCGCGCTGTCGCGATCCCCGTCCTCGGCGCCGCGCCACGCGGCGACGGCGCGAGCGACGCTCGCGCCGGCCTTCGACTCGAGGTCGAGCTCCAGCTTGAGCGCGCGGCCCGTGCCGCCATCGGCGGCGTGTTCGGTGTAGCCGAGGATCGCCGCGGCGAGCGCGTCGTTCTCGCCGAGGGGCTTGCCGTCGGTGCGCGCGTCGGCGAGGGCGCGGCCGAGCGCCGCGGAAGCACGCGCGCTCGGGCTGCCCGTGCCGACGACGCTGCTCGAAGCCGTGTCGGCCTCGCGGGAGGCCGCGCTCGCCGCAGCGAGCAGCGGCGCGAGCTCGTCGTCGCCCGCGGCCGCGTCGACGGCCTGCTCGAAGAGCTCACGCGAGCCTCCGATGAGCGCCGTCAACGACAGGCGATCGGCAGCCGAGAACGCGATCGTGTCGCTGCCCTCGACGGCCGCGCGCGCCGCGGCGGCGTCGCCGAGCTCGATCGCGCGGGCCGCGAGGGCGCGCCGTGCGTCGGCGTCGTGCGTGCCGTCGAGCGCGCCGCGCAGGGCCTCGATCGAGCCCGGCCGCGTGTCCTTGCTCGCGGCCGCGAGCATGCCCGCGAGCCAGCCCGCGCCGCCCTTGAGGGAGGCGGTGCTGCGCAGGCGGCCGAGGCTCGACACCGCGAGGGACACGTCGCCCGCTTCGAGCGCCGCGCGCGCACGGAGGAGCGCGTCGTACGCGGAGACGACACCGCGGAGGCCACGCGGCACCACGCCGCGATGGATCGCGACCTGGGTGAACGCGTCGCGCAGCGCCGAAAGCTCGCTCGTCTCGGGCGCGCGCACCTTCGTGAAGGCGTCGCCTTCGCCGCCGAGCGCCTCGCAGAAGCGCTGCACGTGCGGGCGCGGATCCGTGGGCAGCGCGCGCTGCGCGAGGTCCATGCGTTTCTGCGCGCCTTCCTCGTCCTCCTGGCGGATGCGCAGGACCTCGGCGCCGAGCACGGCTGCGTGGGCGCGCGCGGCCGGCGTCGGCGCGATGCGCGCCTCGGTGTCGAGCACCTCGATCGTGCCTTGCCAGTCCTGATCACGCGCGAGCAAGCCGCGGATCTGGCGATGCGCGAGCGGAGAGCTCGGCGCGAGATCGCGCGCCTCTGCCGCGATCGCGCGCGCCGTCTGCTCCTCGCCCGCCATCGCGTAGATCTCGGACACGGCCACGAGCGCTCTCGCGCGCGCAGCCTTGTCCTCCATCGCCTCCGCTTCCGCGCGGAGCCATGCGGCCCGCTCGGCCCACGCGTCACGCTGCTGCGTGCGCACGAGGTGCGCGCTCGCGTCCTGCTCGTCGTCGAACTTCGGCGCTCCCGCGACGGGCGCGCGCTCGCGACGCGACGGCGCGGCCGGGACGTCGTCCTCGGGCTCGACTTCCAGCTCTTCCACGGCCGCGGCGACTGGCGTCTCGACGACGGCAGGCCCTGCGGGCGTCACCGCGTCGTGGGCGCTCGTGTCCGCGGCCGGCGGCGTCTTCGTCTCGTCGACGAGGGCCTCCACGAGCCCGTCATCCTCGGGCCTCGTGGGCATCTCGTGCCGCACGTCCTCCTTCATGCGCGCGGTCACCTCGCCGATCTCGGGCTCGCTGCGGGAGTTGCGCAGCGACGCCATCAGCTCGTCGGGCACGTGCGCCATGATGGTCGCAGCGTCGTCGTCGTCGTCTTCGATCGCGTCCTCTGCGAGGTCGATCTCGTCTTGGGGCTCGCTCACGGGACCTTGATCCTTTGCTCCAGAGTCGTGGCTCACCGGACACCCATGCCGAGCTTCTTGCGCAGCTCGAGGTAGCTGGGGGAAAGCACGAACGAGAGAAGGCGGCGCGAGCGCTCGCTCTCGGTGACCACCGAGCCGAGCTGATCTCGCGGCACGCTCAGGATGTCGCTCAGTACGATCGAGACGTCGCCGGCGGCGATCACCGACATGCGATCCAGGCTGCGACGCGCCGCGTTCGTCCACGCGCGCGCGTCCTGCTTGCTCGAAACGACCTTCTGGCAAACCTCGCCGATGCTCTTGCGGATCTTGCGCGAGATCTCCTTGTGCACCGCGCGCTGGATCTCGCCGTAGACCGCGTAGCCGGGGTTCGCGACCTTGATGTCGACCTCGTTGCACGCCGCGATGACCACGGACGCGACCGTGGCCTCGTCGCGCGTGCGGAGCGAGGTGATCCCGCGCCGCAGGGCGAAGACCGTGCGCGCGATGGCCGAGCGCGCCGCCGCGTCGAGCGGCGTCGTGATCCCGGACCCGACGACGATCGCGGGCACCTCGCCGGCGACGCCGTGCACGCCCTTCGGCTCGGGGCCGCCCACGTAGAGCTCGAAGTCGCCCTCGAAGCCCACCGCGCCCATCCACTCGGCGACCGCTACGCGCAGCGGGTGGCCGCCGCGCGAGTCGATGCGCTCCTTCTTGCCGACGTTCAGCGAGCCGAGCGTCGGGCCGAGCGCGAGCGTCACCGTCTCGGCCATGAGCACGAAGAGCTCCGCGATCGGGCCGTTGTCCTCCGGATCGGCGATCTCGGCCATGGCCTTCGCGTCGAGCACGATCTGCGGCCGCGTCGCGACGCGACCGTCGATCCGTTTGAGCTCCGTCGAGATCGCGTCGTCGTCGCGACCGAGCGAGACGAGGCAGCCGAGCGTCGCCTGCCGGAGCGCCGCGTCCTGCCCTGCCTGCGCGATCTTCGCGAGCCGCTCGACGCGGTCGGCGTCGCACGGATCCTCGGAGAGCTTCTGCACGAGCACGCTCTTCGCGCGCCCGAGCAAGCGCTGCCGGAGCGCCGCGTCGTAGCTCGTGGTCAGCACGAGATCGAGCGCCTCGCCGTCGTCCGGCGACTCGTCGAGCAGCTTCACGACCGAGCTCTCGGCCTTGAGCGGATCGTTCAGCTTGTCGCGCCAGATGGCCATCGCGAGCCGCGCGGCCTCCATGCGACCCTCGCGCTTGTCACGCTCCTGCATGAGCTGCTCGAGGATCCCCGTCGCGCGCGACCACGCGCCCGTCTTCGCCGCGACGCGCGCGAGGCGCTCGCGCACGGGCGGCGTGGACAGGCCGGCCTCGTGGAGACCCACGAGCACCTTGAGCGCCTTCTCCGGGGCGTTCAGCTTGTTCTCGTAGATGTCCACCGCCGCGACGCCGGACATCAGCCGCTGCTGCGCCGGCGCCTCGCCGATGCCCGAGAGCCGGCCGAGGAGGTCCGCCGCCTCGGCGAACTTGCCCATCGTGATCGAGATCTCGCCGGCGAGCGCGAGCGCGCCGACGTGATCGGGCTCGAGCATCGTGACGTTCTCGAGCGCCGAGAGCGCGCCCTCGCGATCACCCTTCTTGCGGAGCACGCGCGCGCGCTCCCAGAAGAGCTTGCCGATCTCCGCCTCGTCGTCGGCCACGTCGAGGCGGCGCCCGATGATGTCGAGCAGCTTGTCGTCCTCGTTGCGCGAACGTACGCGGCGGAAGAGTTTGTCGAAGGCGACCGACCGGCTCGGATCCCGATCGAACGCCCGCGCGAACGCGATCTCCGCGTCGTCGTGCGCGTCGGTGTGATCGAGCAGGATGATGCCCGCGGACTCCCAGAACGCCGCGCCGCGCGCGTCGTCCTTGCTGAGGGCGCCGAGCTGCGCGAGCGCGAGCGCCGTGGAGACGTGGTCGCCGAGCGCCTCACTCGCCGCGCGCACGCCCTCCCACGACACGATGTCGTCCTGGCGACGCTCGACGGCCGCGCGGAAGGTGGCGAGCGCCGCCTCCACGTTGCCCGCCGCGAGCTCCGACCAGCCGGAGAGCGCCGACGCGTCGCTGCCCGCCTCCTCGCCGAGCGCCCCGCCCACGTTCTGCAGGGCGAAGGCGCGGCGGCGCGGATCGCAGCCGGGCATCGCGAGCTCCAGGTTCGCGAGGCGCGTCGCATCCGACGTCCCCGCGAGCAAGGGCTGCGGCGTGCTCGGCTGATCCAGCATCGCCACGAGCGCGGCCGACGCATCCATCGCCGACCACGGCTCGTCGTCGAGGAACGAACCCACCGCCTGTCGCGCGGCCACCTCGGCCTCGCGATCCTTCGCGGCGAGCGCCGACCCGAGCCACTCGAGCGCGGCGTAGAGCTTCGGCTCCGCGTCCGCCCAGGCCGCCGCGCGTGTCACCGCCGCGCCCGGGTCCTGATCGACCACGCGCGCGAGCCGGTACGCCTCGGCGCGGGCGATCGCCGTCGCCTCGTCGCCCTGGTCTTCCAGACGATCGAGCGCGCGATCGATCGCCGCCCGATCACTCTGCGCGTCGGGCCACGTCAAGCGCGCGAGCCCCGCAGCGACCGTGATGTCGCCCGAGCCCTCGGCCTCGGCCGTCTCCAGCGCCGTGAGCGCCTCGGCGCGATCGCCCGCCTCGCCCTGACCCACCTCCAGGCCGAAGCGCTCGATCGCGATGCTCGCCGGATCCGCGCCCGCCTCCGCCGCCGTGAGCAGCGCGCGGCGACGACCGTCGAGGCTGTCGGGATCAGCCCCGCGCAGCGCCCACGCGAGCAGCGCCGCAGCCGCCTTCGACGCGCTGCCGCGCGCCTGCTCGATGAGCTCGATCGTCTTCTGCCGATCGCCGATCCGCCACGTGAGAAGCGCAGCTTCCAGGTAGAGCGCGGCGCCGAGGTCGATGTCCTCGGTCGCCGTCGCGCACGCCGACAGGATGTTCGACGCGGCCGCGAGGTCCCCTGCGCGACGCTCGAGGTCCGCGAGGAAGAGCGCCACCACCTCGTCCGACGGCTGCGCCTCGTGCAGCTCGCGCAGCCGCGCGCGCGCCGCATCGAGGTTGCCCGCGCGCGTGCTGCGCAGCGCAGCGACCACCCAGAGGCCACGCGCGAGGCTCGGGTCCGTCTCGACCTTCGCGAGCTCCTCGATCGTCGCCGCGATCGGGCGGAACGTGATCACCTCGCCGTCCGCCGGCTTCTTCGCGCCGAGCGCATACGCCGCGAGCACGCGGCCGAGCCACGTCGAAGCGTCGCCTTCGAGCGTCGCGAGCTTCGCGAACGCCTCGGCCGCGCCATCCGCGTCGCCCCGGAGCGCGCGGCTCCGGCCGAGCTCGAACCAGAGGCTCGCCTCTTCGCCCGGCTCCGCGCCGCTGCCCACGAGCTCCGCCGTCACCTGCTCGTACCACGCCGCGTCGCCGCGGACGGAGGCGAGGGTGCGGGCGATCCGCGCGAGGAGCGGCGCCGGCGTGCCGAGCGCCGCGGCCCGGCCGAGCGCCGCCTTCGCGGCGTCCGACTCACCGGCCTGGCAAGCCCACACGTAGGCCGCGATGATCTCCGCGCGCGCCCTCGCCTCGTTCGTCGGGCACGACGCGCCGGAGGCTTCGAGCGATCGCGCGAGCGCCGCCGGATCCTGCGCGTCGCTCAGCAGATCGAGCTCGAGCGCACGCGCCATGATCGACGCCGGGTCCGCTTCGAGCGCGCTGCGCAGCGCGGCGAGCGCGCCGTCCCGATCGTTGTCGAGCATCGCCGCCTCGGCGATGCGCAGCCAGAGCGCCGCCGCAGCCGGGCCCGGCGTGCCGCGCGCAAGCTCGGCCCGCGCGAGATCGGCCGCGCCCTTCGCGTCGCCGTTCGTCTCCAGCGAGGCGAGCCGCGACCGCGCGATGAGCGACGATTGCGGGAGCTGCTCGGCAGCCCGCGCGAGGAGCTTCACCCAGCCTTCTTGATCACCCGCGCGCCGCTTCAGCTCTGCCGCGCGCAGCCACGCGTCGGCCGCGTACTCGGGGCGCCGCGCGTAGCGAGGCACGCCGCTCGCGTCGCCGCGCTCTGCGTCCTCGAGGGCGTCCTCGATGAGCTGCGCTTGACCTTCGAGGGCCCGCGCGAGCGCCGTCGTGTTGTCCTCCCGCGCCGCGATCGCTTCGAGCGTCACCTGCGACCGGAAACGGCCCTGACCATCCAGCGCGGCGGCGGCGTCGATCAGATCGTACGCGCGCTGCGTGTCGCCAGCCTTGGCCGACAGCTCCGCAAGCTCGATGAACAGGAACGCCTTCCACGTCGGATCGGAGGCGAGCTCGGCGCGCGCTTCGATGGCGCGCATGCGGCCAGGCAGATCACCGTCCTTCGCCGCGATGAGCTCGAGCTCGAGCCACGGCGTCGGGTCCTCGGGGCTCGCGCCGACAGCCTCTTCGAGCGCTTCTTTTGCGCCCGGAAGATTCTGCTCGTAGTCCTGCAGGAACGCAGCGCGCTCCCAGAACGCGCGAGCGCGCTCCTCCGGGGTCACGGAGGCGCGTGTCAGCGCTTCGAGCAGTTTTCCGAGGTTCTTGATGGACTTGCGTCGGGTCAAGATCCGGACGAGGGCCTCGAGCGACTCGCGGTTCTGCGGATCCGCGTTGAAGGCGGCGAGGTAGTCCCGCGCGGCGGACGGCTCCTCCCCGTGCTTCTCTTCGAGGACGCCGCACTCGTGCAGGAGCAGCGCTTGGAGCGCGTTGTCCTCCTGCGCGGCGTGCTCGGACCGTAAACGATTGAGGAAGGCCGCCGCATCCTCGGCCTGCCCCGTGGGCATGGGTGTCTCTACCGTCATTGGGCTCGACGCGCCTCCCGCGGAGACGGGTTTCTGGTCCATTGCATGCTGCGTGGGGAGACTAGCCAAACGGTGCGTCGGGAGTAAAGCGTGCTCGCGACGGATCGCGACGATCCCACACCATGCCGCGACGCGCGGCCATTCCCCCGCGGCACGCGTTCGCCACGGCCACCCCGATCGTGGGCAAGGGCCCCGCCCGCGCCCCCATGCCCCAGCTTCGCCTGCTCGCTCGCTCAGGGGTTCCACAGGGAGGCGCGGAGCGGGGCTTTGCCCCGTACCCCAGCAGGGGGCTGTCCGCCCCCTGCACCCCGGACCAGGCACGGCCTGGACCGAAGGCGGAGAAACTGCGCGATGCGCAGTTTCTCCGACGGGCCCGTGGCAAGACCGCGAGGGTTCGTCTCACGCGGCGACGGGGTGTGGCCTGTCGAGCCGCGCTGCCGTCGTGGCTGGCAGGGTCGTCGCCGGTCTTGCCACCGGCTGTTTGATGAACTGCGCACCGCGCAGTTCATCAACCCCGAGTCCAGCGCTTGCGCTGGTCCGGGTCCAGGGGTGGACAACCCCTGGTCGGGGTCCGGGGTGAAACCCCGGCGCGACGCCCTCAGGCCTTGCCGAGCATCGCGTCGAGCTTCTCGTGCAGCTTCGACTCGACCACGGGGCGCATCGCGCGCAGCAAGAGCGGCAGCTCCACCCGGATCCGTACGGCCTCTGCGGTCACGCGCACCGACCCCCGCGTCCCTTTTGCCGGACCGCTCGGTGCGTCGAGACGCAGCTCGTCGCCTTCCCAGCGCCAGCGCACCCCGCGGCGTTGTTCCAGGCGCCTCGCCAGATCCTCGGCGCGACGCCGCGCTGCGTCCTCGCTCATGCCGTGGGGCCTCTGGATGTCGATCTGCGCCATCGCGTCCGTCCCCTTCGCTTCGTGCCTACTCGATACGCTGCACGATCCAGTAGCCGCGCGGCGTGTCGACGACCTCGCTCACCGCGCCCTTGGCCAGGCTGAAGAGAACATACTCCGGCGCAGGCTCCAAAATTCCGCGCGGCAGTCGCCCCGCGTTCTCCATCGAGCCCTTGTCGCCCTTCGCCACCGCCGCCTTGAAGTCCGTCTTCGCCTCCTCGGCGAGCTGCTTCGCCAGCGTCAGCGCCTCCTCGCGGGGCCGCGCGTTCGGCAGAGCGCCCTGCGCGCCCTTGTACTGCACGAGGATCACCCCGAACACGACCGACTTCGGCGCCTCGCCCGCGAGTGGCGGCGGCGCCTCGCCCGTGAGGAGCAACGTCCCGCCCGCGTCGACCGGACCTCCGGGCTCCGGTTCACTGCCGGGCTCGCCGCTCGCGCCTGCGTCCGAGGGCTCCGCGCCTGCGTCCGCCGTCGTCGCTGCGCCTGCGTCGCTCGGCGTGCCTGCGTCTGCTGCCGCCGTCTCCGTGGACGAACTTCCGCTGCGACCGCGCGGAACGACGACGAGCGCGATGGCCCCGAGGACCAACGCAGCGAAGAGGAAGGCGGTCGCTTTCTGCATGGGGCGAGCGCGTTAGCACATTTCCCCGGCCCAGCGGAAGCGAGAGGACGAATCCGCGCTGCTCGGCTGCCTGCTCGGCCCGCGTTCGCCGCCCCCCTCGTGTCGCAAAAGAGCCGCGAAGCCTCAAACCCTGGTAGAAGTGAGCAACGCGGAACGATCGCGCGCCCCAGGGCCCCTCGAAGGCATGAGCATGGTCAAGGTCGAGTGCGACTCCTGTAGGTCGCCGTACCAGGTGGAGGAACGACGGATCCCGGCGACGGGGCTCAAGATGCGCTGCTCGAAGTGCGGCACGAGCCTCTTGGTCCGCAAACCTGCGGAGCCGGCGGAGGCCGAGGAGATCGATCTCCCCTCGCCGGTCGCGCCGCGCGCGAAAGGTGGCACCGAGCCGCTCCTGCCGCGCCCTGCGCTGGGCAAAGCGCCGGCCGCTCCGGTCGCGCCGAAGCCGCCCGTGCTCCCTGCGAAGCCCAAGCCTGCTGCGCCCGCGCCCGCCCCGAAGCCCGCTGCGCCCGCGCCGAAGCCCGCGGAAGCCACGGAGCTCGATCTGTGGGGCGGTGATGACGATCCGGGGTTCGGCGAGATCGATCTTCCTTCGCCCGCGAAGGCGACGGTGCGGCAGATGCCGGCCGCCTTGCCCGCGGCCGAAGAGGAAGAGCTCGTCGACCTGCCCATGCCCGCGAAGCCGACCGTGCGGCAGATGGCCGCGGTCGTGAACGAATTCCCCCTCGATGATGAAGAGGAGGAGGACGCGGCGCTCGCGGCGATCGAGCTGCCCCCCGGCGTACCCTCGAACAAGCCGACGGTCCGGCAGATGGCGACCCCGGTGACGGCCTCGCTCGAAGTCGATCTACCGTCGCCGTCGCCGTCGCCCACGCGCGCGGCCGCGGCGAAGCCTGGTCCTCCGAAGCCGGACGACAAACCGACCGCGCCCGCGCGCCCCGCGGCGAAGGGGTTCGGCGAGATCGATCTGCCCTCGCCCGCGCGCCCCGCCGCGCCGAAGCCGCCGCCGCCGAAGCCGGAAGAGAACCTCGCCGCGCCCGCTCGTCCCGCGGCGAAGAACGCGCCCGCGCCGGAGATCGATCTGCCGAGCCCCGCGCGCCCCGCGAAGAAGAGCACGCCCGAGCTCGATTTGCCCGCCCCCGCGCGCCCCGCGCCCGCGGCCAAGGGGTTCGGCGAGATCGATCTCCCCGCGCCGGCGCGCCCCGCCGCTGCGCGCCCCGCGCCGCCTGCGGCGAAGGGGTTTGGCGAGATCGATCTCCCCGCGCCCGCGCGCGCTCCCGCGAAGAACGAGCCTGCCGATCTCCCCGCGCCGGCCGCGCCCGGCCCGCGGCACCGCTCCTCCGGCGCGATGACGGCGCTGCGCGGAAAACCGCTCAGCAGCTTCGACCTGCCCGCCGTCTCCGCCGACTCCGACCTCGGCAACTTCGGCGAGATCGATCTCCCGGCGCCCGATCTCGGCGCCTTCGGCGAGCTCGACCTGCCCGCGCCCGAAGAGCTGCCGCCGCCTGCGGGGGCCGCGTCCCGGGGCGACGCGAACCGCAAGCTCGATCCCGGCGCGACCGTCCCGGCCGCCTCGATCGCGGCCTTCGATTCGGGCGGCGACTTCGGCGAGCTCGAGTTTCCCCTCGCGAGTGAGCCGCCGCCTGCGCCTGCGGCATCTCCCGCGTCGCGGCCGCGCGCCGCCGCGTCCGCGACGGCCGGCTTCGAGCTCGACGACGCGGCCTTCGACGCCGCGTTCGCCGATCCCCCGCCGAACAAGGCCGCCGCCGCGCCCAAGCCGGCCACGCCGGCGCCGCCGGCGAGCACACGCGCTGCGGCCCCCGTCTCCAAGCCGGGCGAAGAGTTTTCCCTCGGCGAACCGGACATGGACCTCTCGACGGGCGCGCCGATCAGCACGGGCGCGGCGACCCAGCGCGCCGACGTCCCCGCGGCCGCCGCGCCCCGCGCGCCCGCGCCTCCTCCGGAGGACGACGCGGGCATCGGCGACGAGGTCGACCTCGCGCCGGGCGAGTCCGAGGGGCTCGACACGGCCCTCGCCAAACGCGACAGATCCCCGAAGAGCCTCGCGCGGCCCGCCGGTGAAAAGCGGCCCCGTGGCCGCGGCCGTGTGTACGGCATCGGCGCGGCCGTCCTTATCGCGATCGGCGGCGGCGCGCTCGCGCTCCTTCCCGACATCGGCCCGTTCGGCGCGCACGCCGTGAGTGATCTCGTGAACGCCTCCGCGCATGCCGAGGCGCTCAGCGGGCTCGAAAAGAACACGCAGGCCACGCTCGACGAGGACACCGCCGCGGCCGCCGCGCGCGCGCTCGCAGCTGCCAAGGCTGCGCAACTCTCGCGCCCGCGCCACCGCGCGACGGCCGCGTATGCCGCGTATGTCGCCTTCTCCCGAAGCGTCCGCCATGGCCGCCGCGGCGACGACGAGACCCTCGGCAAGCAGCTCCTCGGACAGACCGAGAGCCCGAGCCGCGAGCGCACCCTCGCGGTCGCCGCGCAACACGCGCTCGCGGGCCGCCTCGATCCGGCGCGCCGCATGGCCAAGGACGCGCTCGACGCCGACGCGAACGACATCGACGCCGCTGTCCTGATCGGCGAGATCGAGCTTGCCTCCGGCGCCACCGCCGACGCGCTCGTCGCGTGGAAACGCGCCGTCTCCATCCGCAAGGGCGCCCGCTCCCTCTACGGCCTCGCCCGCGCCGAGCTTGCCAAGGGCGACGCCGCTTCTGCCGAGAAGAGCGCCCGCGCCGCGCTCGAAGC
The DNA here is from genome assembly GCF_029946505.1 of Polyangium sp. y55x31. Taxonomy (GTDB): domain Bacteria; phylum Myxococcota_A; class Polyangia; order Polyangiales; family Polyangiaceae; genus Polyangium. The sequence continues at coordinate 25,169 of NZ_JARZHG010000009.1, read as the reverse complement.
TTCTCCCAAGCACGCCGGCGCGCGCACCTTGCTCGCCTCGATCCTCGGCCGCGACCCCGCCAAGGAAACCGACGCCCTCGACCTCCTCGGCAAGGTCACCGCCGAGGGCGACATCCGCGCCTCTGCCAGCGAACGCGAGCTCGTCGAGGCCTACCTCGAAACCGGCCGCATCCACCTCGCCCGCTCCCGCATCACCGCGGCTGAACAGGCCTTCGCCGCTGCGCTCAAGATCGACCCGCGCAGCGGCGCCGCGCTCATCGGCGACGGCGAGCTCTTTTATCGATCGAGCCGCTTCTCCCAGTCCCTCCTCCGTTTCGAGGAGGCCATGCGTGTCGACGAGACCAGCTTCCCGGCCCGCATCGGCGCGACGAAGACCCTCCTCGCGCTCGAACGCCTCAAGGACGCCAAGGCCCTCGCCGAAAAACTCCGCGCCGACAAACCCGACGCCGCCGCGTCCGCCTACTGGCTCGGCCGCGTCGAGGATGCGCTCGGCAACAAGAAGGAAGCCGAGGCCCTTTACCTCCAGGCCATCAAGCTCGGCGGCACGCAGACCGAGGCCGTCGAGGCCTACGTCGCGCTCGCCTCGCTCCTCTCGGCCGCCGGCCGCAATGACGAGGCGCAGGCCAAGCTCGCCGAGGCCAGCGCCAAGTTCCCCGACCTCCCGGCGCTCCACCGCGCCAAGGGCGAGGTCTTCTCGCAGGCCGGCCGTTATCCCGAGGCGCGCACCGAATTCGAGGCCGCGCTCGCCAAAGAGGACGACCTCGGCACGCGCTTCCGCCTCGGCGTCACGCTCCGCCGCATGGGCGCGTTCGAGGAATCGCAGAAGGTCTTCGACCAGATTGCGACCGTCGACAAGGAATTCCCCGGCCTCTCGCTGGAGCGCGGCCTCCTTTACGAGGAGACGGGCCAGAGCGAGCGCGCGCTCGAGATGTATGCGGCGGCGCTCGAAAAGGCGCCGACGGACATCGACCTCAAAATGCGGGTCGGCTCCGCGCAGGTCATGGCGGGCCACGCGGCGCAGGCCGAGCCGATCCTGCGCGAGGTCTTGAAAGAGCGCGCCGGCTCCGCGGACGCGAACCATTTCCTCGGCCGCGCCCTCCTCTTGAAGGGCGGCTCGTCGGCAGCGGGCGAGGCCATTCGATTCCTCGAACGGGCCACGGAGATCGACGGCAATCGCGCCGAGTATTTCCTCTATGTCGGCTGGGCGGCGAACGTCCTCGGTCAGTTCCCGAAGGCCGAGGCGGCCTTGAAGCGCGCCCTCGAGCTCGACCGCGAGCTCGCGGACGCCTACTGGCAACGCGGCGTCTTGCTCCACAAGCAGGGCCGCACGCTCGACGCCCTCGCGGACCTCGAAATTGCCTTGCAAAAGCGCCCCTCCCGGCACGAGGCGCACGCCACGATGGCGCTTTGTTATCAGGAGCTCGGCCGCTGGCCGGAGGCGCAGACGGCGTGGCAAAAGGCGATCGCGGGCAATGGCTCGGTCGCCGAGTGGCATTATCGGCTCGGCAAGATCTTCGAATCGAACGGCAACAAGCTCGCGGCCACGCCGGAGCTCGACAAGGCCGTGGAGCTGCTCTTGCAGAAGAACGGCCCCGCGGAGAGCTGGCACGCCGACGCGTATTTCCTCCACGGCGAGGCGATGCGCGCCACGGGGCAAAAGGACAAGGCCGTGAAGAGTTATCTCCGCTTCAAGGAGGTCGCGGCGATGGACAATGCGTACCGCACCGACGTGGAGCGGGCGCTCGTGTCGCTGGGGCAGGGGCAGGGTGGAGCTCCCCCTCGCCCCAACCCTTGATCGGGTTTCCTTCCTCGCGGAGCTGGACCCCAGAAAGCCCTTCTTCCATCCGCTGGCGCGTGGTAGAGGTCCCCTTCCACGATTGAGCAGTGTGTACTGCTACAGTGGATGAGGGGTTATGTCTGGACTCGTATCTTCGTGTCCGAGAAAGGGAGCCGCGTCCCGCGTCGCGGCTCGTGAGCGTATTCGGCGCGGCATCGGGGCCGCGCTCGTCGTCTGGGTCGTCGCGCTCCTCGCGTCGTGCTCCGCCCGTGATGGGGAGCTCTCGCCGCGCGAGACCACGCCTCCGGAGCCGGCAGCTCTGCGCTCGCCGGGGAAACGCACGCAGGCGTCCGCTCCGTTTGATCTCGACGGCGTCATGCGGCAGGTCCATTTCGCCTTCCGGAAGGACGGCGAACGCTGGGCGGGCGGGCATTCGACGTACGGGGTGCGCGCCTCGACCTCGGCATTCTCCGTTCGACCCGCGTCCGCCGCGGGCGAGGGGGCGGAGGCCACCTTCGAAACCGTCTCTTTGACCCGCGGCGCGGCCCGCGATCTTCGCGGCGTCGAAGGCCGCGTCGAGCAGGACGGCCACCTCGCCATCACGCGGGGCGACGTCACCGAGCACCTACGGAACGACGACGAGGGCGTCGAGCAGAGCTTCTCGTTCGATACGCAGCCGAAAGGACGCGGCGACCTCGAAATCCGCGTCCGGGTCACGGGCCAGGCGTACGCGGGCGAGACCGCGGCGGGGCACCATTTCGTCGATCCGGCGACGGGCCTCGGGCTTCGGTATGGCCTGGCGACGTGGATCGACGGGCGGGGCGAACGAACGGCGGTCCCGGTCCGGTATACGAAGGCCGAGGGCGAGCTCGTCTTGACCGTACCCGAGGCCGTCGTGGAGGGCTCCGCTTACCCTGCGGTGCTCGACCCGACGATTGGCCCCGAGTTCGGCAGTGATACGCCCATTTATTTCCAGGTGACCACGGCGCAGTCGTCCCCGCAGGTCGCCTTCGACGGGACGAATTGGCTCGTCGCCTGGATCGACGCGCGGCAGCTCAACAAGCTCAGCTCACTCACAGTCGTGGGCACGCGGGTCACACCCGCGGGCGTGATCCTGGACCCGGGGGGCTTCGAGATCGGAGCCGGGCCCGGCCCTAGCGCCAGCTCCAACAAGCTCGCGGTGACCTTCGCCAACGCCCACTACCTCGTCGCATGGGGGGCCTTCGTCGGCAGCAACGGCCTCGTGGTTGGTGCGCGGGTCTCGCCGGCCGGCGTCGTGCTGGACCCGACGCCGAAGAAGTACGGGAGCTACCCCAATCAGAACATCAACTCGCTCGACGTGGCCGCCGCCGGTACGAATCACCTCGTCGCCTGGGAAGTCGTTGGGGACGTGTACGGCGCTCTCGTCGACGCCACGGGTACGGCCATCGGGAGCCAGTTCGGCATTTCGACCCCGACTAGCACCATCCAGAGCGATGTCTCGGTTGCGTCTAATGGTACCGATTACCTGGTCGTCTGGACGGACACGCGTAACAACAGCATCGCGGATATCTACGGCGCCCGCGTGACCGGGACCGGGGCCGTACTCGAACCCAATGGCTTCGCCATCTCGCTCTCGGCCCAGAGCCAAGGGGCTCCTTCGGTCGCCTTCGACGGGACGAACTACTTCGTCGTATGGAACGACGGCAAGTGGGGAAACCCGGACATCTTCGGCGCGCGGGTCTCGCCCTCGGGGACCGTGCTGGATCCGATCGGCGTGGAGGTCTGCAAGAGCGCGGGGACGCAGTCGACGCCCTCTGTCGCGTTCGACGGCACCCAGTACGTCGTCACCTGGACCGACAATCGCACGGGTGATCAGGACATCTGGCAGGGACGGGTCTCGGTCGACGGCGTCGCGCTCGACGGGACCGGCACGCCCCTCGCGGTCGCTGCGAACCAGCAATCCGGGCCGGAGGTCGCGTGCGGCGGTGGTGCTTGTTTTGCTACATGGGAGGACCTGCGCGCGGGCGGTAGTACTCCGATCGCGTACGGCGCGCGCTTCACGGGGAGCACCGTCCACGATTCGCAAGGCTTGAGGCTCCTCTCGGCGGCCAACCAGCAGGACGCGCCTTCCATCGCCTACGACGGCACGAACTACCTCGTCGTCTGGCAGGACATGCGAGACAACGCGACCGTGGACCTCTACGCCACGCGGATCTCGCCTACCGGCGACGTGCTCGATCCCTCGGGCATCGTGATCTCGGCCGCGACCGGCGAGCAATCCTCCCCGAAGGTCGTCTGGGGCGGCACCCAGTACATGATCGTCTGGCAAGACAAGCGCTCGGGGACCTATTACGACATCTATGCGGCGCGCGTGAGCGCGGCCGGCGTCGTCGCCGATCCTGCCGGGATCCCCCTCGTCGCGGTGGCGAACCGGCACGAGCAAGCCCCGGCGATCGCATTCGACGGCACGAATTACCTCGTCGCCTGGCAAGACGGCCGTTCGACATCGGGTGTCTACGGCGCCCTGATGACGCAGGCCGGCGTCCTCCTTCAGCCGACTGGCTTTCTGATCAGCAGTGCTGCCTTGAGCGGATCGGGCCCCGGCATTGCGTTCGACGGCAACCGATACTTCGTGGTCTCGACGTACGGAACCCTGCGGGGCACGAGGATCACGACCGCGGGTGTGCTCCTCGACGCGCCGCCGGGGATCATCATCCGCCCCAATGCGACCGGCTCCCCCGCGGTGGCGTTCGATGGGCTGAACTTCACCGTCGCCTACACCAACAGCCGTGTGTTCCTGGCCCGCGTCACGGGCGCCGGCGTCGTCATCGATACCCTCGACGTCGAGCTGACTTCCAATTATCAGAGCGGCAATCCGGCCATTGCCTTCGACGGGACCGATTGCCTCGTCGTCTGGCGTGACGGGCGGCATGGCGTCAATGGAGCCATCTACGGGAGCTGGGTGACCGAAGCCGGCGACGTCCTCACCCCCGGCGGCCAGCCCTTCGCCGGCCTCGGCGCCGCGCACCACGACAAGCCCGCGCTCGCGAGCGACGGCGCCGGCCACCTGCTCCTCGCGTACATGAAGGGAGAGACCGCGCCGCCCTACGGCAGCAACCGCATCCGCGCCCGCCTCCTCACGACCTCGCAATCCCTCGGCGCCGCCTGCTCCGCGTCGACCGATTGCGCGAGCGGCTTCTGCGCGGACGGCGTCTGCTGCAACTCGAGCTGCGGCAACTCCGCACCCGATTGCCAGGCTTGCGCTGTCGCGCTCGGCGCCTCCGCCGACGGCACCTGCACGCCGCTCACGGGCGCTGTCTGCGACGACGGCAATGCCTGCACGCAAAGCGACACCTGCGACGTGGGCGCGTGCGTCGGCGCCGATCCAGTCGTCTGCACGGCCGAGGACGAATGCCACGAGGCCGGCACCTGTGATCCGGCGACGGGCACCTGCGACGACCCGACGAAGCCGGACGGCGAATCCTGCGCGGGTGGCACCTGCATGGGCGGCGTTTGCGAGAGCAGCGGCGCCGGCACGGGCGGAAGCGGCGGAAGCGGCGGAAGCGGCGGATCCAACTCCTCGGGTGCGGGCGGCGGCGAGGACCTGGTTCCGGGCGGCGGCGCCGACCAGGCCAAGGGCTCGGCCGTCAACGCCGGCTGCCAGGCCTCGGGCGGGCCCGCGTCGGGCGCTCCGATCGCCGCCTTGGTGCTCGCCGCCGGGCTCCTCGCTCGTCGACGCGTGACCTCGCGCCGCGAAGTCCCCCCTTCGCGAGGCTGATTCGAGCCTGCGCCGAACACGCCTTCATCCTCCCCGAAGCTGCCCTCCTCTACATAGGAAGAGGAGGTCCTCCTGGACGAGGACTTCCTCATCCTCCCCGCCTCCCCTCGTCATCCTCCCCCGAGGATGAAGGCATCTTCCTCCAAAGCCTCATGGGTCCTGCACGACGATGCCATCCTCATCGCAGGAGGCTCTCCTCATCCTCCCCAGAGGACGATCTCATCCTCCCCAGAGGACGATCTCATCCTCACCACCCCACCACATCACCCCCACCCGCCGTGCCCTCCTCCTTCCCAGGAGACGACTTCGTGCTCCCCCTTCACGACCTCGCCCTCTCGACCGTCGATCGCGCACCCCTACCCGGAGGTGCTCCATGACGACCGGTCCGATGCTCCCGTATGCAGGCCCCCTCGACGTCTCCCTCGCCGACGTGAAGGACGACCTCTTCGACCTCCCCCCGGGCGGCGCGAAAGGCTTCCGCGGCGTGCAGCCGGGAATCGAGGACGTCGTCCACGAGCTCGCCGCGAGTTTCCCTCTGCTCGGCGAGTCCGCCGGCATCTCCCCCAAGCTCTACGAGCGGTTCGTCGCCGAAACGAAGAGCATCGACGCGCTCCTCCAGAAGGAGATGCTCCTCGAAAAGCTCCTCGAGGTCACCCGCGAGTCGCGCCGCTTGAAGACCCATCAGCGCGAGAACACCATCGCCCGGATCGTCGATATCACGAAGTCCACGGCCCAGCGCACCCGCGACAAGGCCCTCCTCGCGCCCTTCGAGAAGACCCTCCGTTACAATGCCCAGATCGCCGTGAAGGGCGCGAAGACCCGCCGCAAGAACCAGGCGGCGAAGACCGAGGCCTCCGCCGCCCGCGATCGCTCCGAGGGATGACGGCCGTCATTCCCGGATCGAGACCTCGAACACCTTGTCGGAGTCGCCTGCCTTCACCTTCAGCGTCGCCGTCCCGACCTTCGCCCCCGCGAGCGCCACGCAGCTCGGCGGCGACCAGAACGGCGCATCCCACGGATGGGTATCCGACGGCGGCGACGGCCGCGCGATCGAGAGGTTCTCCGACGGCTCGAATCCCCACGGCGCCCCGACCACCGTCTTGTCGTCCGATTTGGCCAGGAAGCAGAACGTCTCCGCCGCCGCGCCGACCTGGATCTCGATCGGGCCCGGCTGCTCGGTGCTGTCCTGCGGCTTGCGCGTGATGTCTTTCACCGAGGAGACGACCTGCACCTCCACCGGCTCCCGATGATCCCCCGCCCGCACCATGAGCGTCAGGGAGCCCTCCGAAGGCGCCGTGACCTCGCGACGATCCCACGTGCGCCGTGAGATCTCGGCTCCGTGGGCGCGCACGTCGAGCGTCTCGTCGATCACCTGGACGTTGTTCGCATCGAAGAGCAAGACGCCGAGATCCGCCGGGTTCCCGGCGAGCACCGCCCACTGCGTGGGGGTCACCGTCTCGTACCGCAGCTCCCGCGGGATGACGGAGATCCGCGCGACCGCGGCGGTCTTGATCTCGACCCGGTCGAGCAGCGCGTTCGTCCCCGGCTCGACGACCCGGAGCAGCGTCTTTCCCTCGGTGGCGCCTTGAAGGACCAGCTCGGAGAGGCTCTGCGATTCGAGCGTGGCGATCGTGGAATCGACGGGCCTCGCCTCGAATCCGGCCACGTAGGGCACGTTGGGCGAGCCCGCGTAATAAAGGGTCACCGTCTGCGTGCCCCCGATCGCCGTGGGCAGGAGGTCCGCAGTGTCCGCGTCGTTGACCGTATGCGCGCCGATGAAATTCAGGCCCTCCGGTGTTCGATCCGAGCACGTCTCCCCGGGCGGGCATTGGCCTTTCGCGCTCGCGCGCTCCCCTTGTTTGCAGGCCAGGAACGCGAGGGCCGCGAAGGCCACGCTCAACGCCACCGTCAGCCGATGCTCCCGTTCTTCGTGAAGCCGCGCCGGCGTCGTCGATTGCATCTTCCTCATGACGCCCCCCTCCTCGTGTGCTGTCCGTACCCCGTCACGAATGCATGTGGAGCCGTGCGCACCGCGCAGCAAGCGGGGCGCGGCCATCCTTCGCCCCCGCGCGCCTGCCCTCGGGGAATCGCTGAATGGGTGCGGCGCCGCCCGCCGCGAAAGCCATACGCTCGCGTAGCGCATCGCGAGGGAGGCACGACGCGCGCGCGGGCAGGGAACGCGGCAGGTTTTGCCGAGATGCACACGAGGACCGCGGCACGCGTCGTATTCGTCGTGGTGGGGCTCTCCCCGTGGCTCCTGACGCTCGCGCGCGCATGGAGGCTGCTCGGCGAGGACGCCGGGCCCTTGGATTCGGTCTTCTCGGCGATATGTCATCGCCTCCCGGAGCGCACGCTCCGGCTCGCGGGCGTGGTGATGCCCCTTTGTAGCCGATGCGCCGGGATCTTCGCCGGCCTCGCCGCAGCCGCGCTCGTCGGGTGGCCGGCGGACGCCCGACCACGCGCGCGGCGCGGGTGGCTCCTTTCGGCGGGCCTTTGCATGGTCGTCGACGTGATCGCGCGGGCCGCGGGCCCCTACCCGGGAGGACACGCGACCCGGCTCGCGACCGGCTTCGCCTTCGGGTACGCGCTGGCCGTCGGGCTCCTCCCGCCACGAGCCGCCCCCACGTCAAGCCTCGACGCGTAGCCTCGTGTTTCCCCTCCGCTTCGCCCCGCTCGGTCCCCTCTTTCGCCGTCCTCCCTCCTCGGCCGTCCCACAGCGGTCCACCCTAACCCATCGATTCCACTCTCCTCTGTAGCCTGCCTTCGCGAGTTTGTAGACCCGTCCCGCACGATCGCTCTACCCTTACGTACGCATGGGCTTCTCCAAGCACCGTCGGGGCGGGACGATGGGTTGGGCGCGATGGATCGTAGCGCTCGCTCTGGTCTTGCCGTCGGGCCTCGGCTGCTCCTCGGGGCCCCCGCCGACGAGGTTTCTCGTCGAGGTCGCAATCACGGCGAAGGCGAACCGGAATTCGCCCGTCCCCCTGACCCTCGTCGCGGTGCAGGACGCGAAGCTCTTCGACCAGATCGTCAAGCTCACCGCCAAGCAGTGGTACGAGCAGCGCGAGCAGATGCGCCGGGATTTCCCGAGCGGCACCGCGTTCACCGAGTGGGATTGGGAATTCGTCCCCGGTCAGGCGCCGCCGCCCATGGTCGTCGAGGTCTCTGGCAAGGCCGTCGGCGCCGTCATCTTTGCCAATTACCGCTCGCCCGGCGATCATCGCTTTCGGATTGGCCCGCAACGCCGGATGCGGGTCGACCTCGGCGACGACGACCTCGTCGTGAGCCCCCTCGATGCTCCGGAGGAATGACATGCGCGCCGACGACATTCCGCTCGCGATTCAATGGCACGACGGGATGCTCCTGTCGCCGCAGCACTTCCAGGAGGCCGATCGCAGATCCGAGCGCCTCCTCGCCTATCACCTCGGCCAGGCCTCGCCGTATCACCACGGCATCATCGACCTCAAGCTCGCCGAAGGCACGCTCGGCAGCGGCCTTTTGCGTGTCCAGAGGGTCGAGGCCATCATGCCCGATGGCACCCTCGTCCATCACACCGGCGGCAAACTCGACCTCTCCGTCGATCTCCGCCCGCAGGCCGCGCTCGTCCGCGACGCACCCGCCACCGTCTACCTCGCCGTCCCGCGCGCGCAGATGGGCACCTCCGCCTCCGCCGCGGACCTCGCGCGCAACTGCTCCGCCGAAGGCGCGCCCGTCGTGGACGAGCACACGGGCGAAGACCCGCTCGAGATCCCGCGCATCGCGCCGAGCGTCCGCCTCCTCGTCGCGGCCGAGCCGCCGCCGCGCCTCGTCTGCTTGCCCATCGCGCGCGTCCGCCTCGAAGGCGAGGCGTTCGTCGCGACCGACTACATCCCGCCGACCCTCGGCGTCGCACAGGGATCACCCCTCGACGAGATGTGTCAACGTCTTGCCGGACGCCTCCGCGAGAAGGCCATGCGCCTCGCCGAGAAGGCGAACTTCCTCTCACGCACCACCGATCGCGAGCTCATCGGCGAGGTCCGTCGCCAGATCCAGTGCCTCGTCTCCGCGCTCCCTCCGTTCGAGGCCGTCCTCTACTCCGATCGCCCGCACCCCTTCTCGCTCTTCGTCACGCTCACCGGGCTCGTCGGACAGATCTCTTCGCTCGCGCGCACGCCCGTGCCGCCGCTCCTGCCCAAGTACCGGCACGACGATCTGCGCGCGACCTTCGAGAACGCCCGCGATCACATCTTCCGCATGGTCGACGAGGGCATCATCGAGTCCTTCACGGCCTACCCGTTCGACCTCAAGGACGGCAAGTACAACGTCCTCTTCCAGCGCGAGTTCCGCACGCGCGCCCTCGTCGTCGCCGTCCGCGCGGCGCGCGGCGTGCGCGAGGATCAGCTCCTCAACTGGATGAACGGCGCGCTCATCGGCGCCCCGGCCCGCCTGCGCACCATGCAAGAGAGCCGTATCCTCGGCGCGGGCCGCAAGCGCGTCGAGCGCCACGGCGATCTCGTCGCCACGCCCGGCACCTTGCTCTTCGAGCTCGAAGAGCAGAGCGTCTACCTCGACCCGGGCGAGCCGCTCACCTTGTGCAACACGGCCGATCCGACGGGAGCCAGCGGGCCCTCCGAGGCGGTCCTCTACGTGAAGAGCGGGTAGGGGCGCGATGGCTGCTTCTCCGGGACGATCCGCCCTCGGCCCCAAGCAGGCCGCCCTGCGGGACCAGCGCGTCCTCGTCGACGCGTTTTGCAACTTCCACGCGGACGTCGTCACGCAGAAGCGCCTCGTCGTCGCCTCGGGCGGCGCCCTCCCGTACGACGCCGTCCAGCAGCGCCTCCTCGACGCCTTCGAGCAACAAGCGAACAACATCCAGGGCTCGCTCCCCGAGCACGAGCGCCGCCTCTTCGAGGAGACCCGCTACGTCATGATCGCCATGGCCGACGAGGTCTTCCTCCACCTCGACTGGTCCGGCAAGGAGTTCTGGGCCGACAAACCGCTCGAATCGATCGTCTTTCAGACGCGCGACTCCGGAGACCGTTTCTTCAACCGCATCGACGACGCCCTCAACGGCCGCACGCCCGCGTCGTCGCAGCTCCTCACGGTTTATCTCACGGCCCTCGCCCTCGGCTTCCGCGGGAGGTATGCGCCCCTCGGCACCGGCGAGCCCGAGACCTACCGCGCGCGGATCGTCGACTTCCTCGCCCGCACCGATCCCGAGATCGTCCGCGGCGAAGACCTTTGCCCCCAGGCGCACGAGCACACCGCGGAAGGCGCCCCCCAGAAGCGTTTGCCCTCCCTCTCCCGAGGCATCCTGCCGTTCCTCGTCGTCATCCTCGGCTGGATCGTCATCGGTGAGATCCTCTGGCTCTATCGCACGGCCGAGCTCGACGACGTGCTCGACCGCATCGAGGACGCCACGTGACCGTCGGCACCCTCCTCAAGATCGTCGGCGGCCTGATCGCGCTCGCAGTGATCGGCGTGGGGATCTACGCGTTTTACCTCGCGCAAAAGAAAAAAGCGCAGAAGGCCCTGGAGGCCGCCAAGCGCGACGGCACGCCCGATCCCATCGCCGAGATCCGCGCCTCTTTCGACAAAGCGAAAGCCGCGCTCGTCAAGAAGGTCCAGGACAAGACCGCGCGCGAGGAGATGCCGCGTTACCTCGTCCTCGGCGAACCCTCGTCCGGAAAAACCACCCTCCTCGGCGGCTCCGGCCTCAGCGTCCAGCTCATCGAGGGCGGCGATCCCGCGCCCGGCGACACCGCGGCCGTCAACCTCTGGATGCTCGGCAAGGCGCTCATCGTCGACGTCGCCGGCCGCCTCCTCTTCGGCGAGGGCGGCACGGCCGCGCCCGATCCGCCGTATCGCGCGCTCCTCCACGAGCTCAAGCGCCTCTATCCCGATCGCCCCGTCGACGGCATCCTGCTCACGGTCCCTTGCGCCGAGGTCATGCAGACGGCGCGCTCCACGCCCGCCGAGCGCAAGCGCAAGGCGACGGTCCTGCGCGCCGCGATCTCCCTCGCGCAGCAGACCCTCGGCATGAACGTCCCGGTCTACGTGATCGTCACGCAGACCGATCGCCTCGCCGGCTTCCGCAGCCTCGGCGTCGAGGTCACGCAGACCGGACGCGACGACATCCTCGGCTGGTCGAGCCCGCATCCGCCCTTCACCGACGGCGCGGAGGACTGGGCCTCCGAGGCGCTCGGCACCGTGCGGGATGCACTCCTCCGTTACCAGGCGCGGCGCTTCGCCGGCGCCCCCGTCGTTCGTTCGCCCGACGACTTCTTCCTCTTCCCGAGCGAGATCGAGTCGCTCGGCGACGGCCTGCGCACGTACGTCGATCCCGTCTTCCTCGAAGGCGCCGGCCAGGAGACGCTCACCCTCCGCGGCATCTACTTCACGGGCCTCGCCGATCCGCCCGCCGGCCCTCCGCAGCTCACGGCCCCCGGCGCCACCCCCGCCGCGCTCGCGCCCCCGCAAAAGCCCTTGCCTGCGGCTGCCGCCGCGCCGGGCAAGGTCCTCTTCGCGAAGGATCTCTTCGAGCACAAAGTGTTCGCCGAGCGGAACCTCGGCAAGCCCGCGGCCGCCGCGCTCCGCCGTCGCCAGCGCATCAACCTCGCGCTCCAGATCGTGGCGTGTTGCCTCGGCGGCGCCTTCCTCGCCGCGCTCTGGATCGACGCCTCGCGCCTCGAACGACGCACCACAGCGGTCATGCCCTTTTTGCGCGACGTCCAGAGCAGCGTGCTCCAGGCGAAGAGCGAGGCCCCGGGCACCGAGGCGAGCTTCGACACGAAAAAGCTCCGCGCGAAGGCCCTCATCGAAAAACTCGAGACGATCGAGGAGTCGGGCCGCCTCCGCTCGCCGCTGAACCCCGCGTCCTGGTGGGGTCGCCTCGACCGCCGCGTCGACACGGCGTTCGTCGTCGCGCTCGAGAGTGTCCTCGTCGACACCTTCCGCGCCGGCCTCAACGAGGAGGCCACGCACCTGCTCCGCCCGCTGCCGCCGCAGCCTCCGCCCGACACGTTTTTCCCGCTCAGCGTCGAGAAGAGCCAGGAGTACATCAACCTCGAGACGTGGCTGCGCGAGCTCACCGCGTTCGAGGCCCACGTCGCGCGCCACGACAGCCTGCTCGGCGAGCTGCCCAAGGACGCGACGCCCGACGCCCGCATGCAGAGCGTCGCCGACCTCTCGGATTACCTCCTCGGCTACAAGACCTCGCCGACGATCGCGGTCGAGTATTACCGCAACGCCCTCGCGCGCGGCGCGCGCCGCCAGCCCATCGACCTCGCCCCGCGCCGCGATCCGGCCCGCGAAAAAGCGACGAACCTGTTCAAGGGCCTGCAGGATCGTGTCCTCGAAGCCTACAGCGACGCCGTCGTCCGCGCCGACGTCGAGCAGCTCGTGCAGAGCCTCAAGGACCTGGAGACGAAAGGCACCGAGTACACCGCGCAGGATCTCTGGACCTTGCGCGACGCGATCGCCCGGGTCGAAGCGCACCTCGGCGCGCCCACGCTCGCGTGGGTCTCGAGCGAGTCGCTCCCGCCGAACGAGGGCATCGCGGGCCTCCTGAAGACCGTCAAGAACTCGCGCCTCCTCGGCCCCGACGTCGAGGCGTCCTTGCGCGGCGGCGTCGACGCGCGCCTGCTCGACCTCAAGAACTACGTCGCGAGCGCGGGCTCGCCCCTCTCCGGGCCCATCCTGGAGCGCAAGGGCGGCGTGCTGCTCATGCGACTCTCGCCCTTCATCCTCGGGCTCAAGCCGCCCATCGACGCGCTCCGCCAGCAGACGTTCATGACGGCCGAGGAGGAGAAGACCCTCACGCCCGATCTCGATCGCTCGCGTGTCGACTGGGACGCCGAGGTCCTCAAGGAGGCCGCGCGCCTGCCCAAGGACTACGAGGCCTTCCTCCAGGGCGGCGTCTTGAAGACGGTCGATGCCCGCGTCCGCAACACCATCTCCGACCTCACGGTCCGCCAGATCAAGGCGAGCACCCTCGGCGCCGTCGCCCGCGCCGCGCGTCCCGCGACGCCGCTCCCTGGTAACAACAATCGCCAGTTCGAGACCGTCCGTGCCGACGCCGCGAACCTCGGCCAGGCGATGGCGCCCGTCCGCGAGATGATCGGCGCGTTCGTGCGCCTGCGCATGGACGACGCGCGTGATCGCCTCCGCGAGCTCATGCGTGGCCAGGGCTCCGAGGTCCTCGGCCGCGCCGCCGAGGTGCTCCGCGCCGAGAACCTCTACGGCCTCAAGAAGGGCGGCTTCACCTGGTGGGACGGCAAATCCACGCCGGCGTTCGAGGCCTTCAGCGTCCCCGACGCCGGGCGTTTGTCCGAGTATGCCGCGGCCCAGCGCACCCGCGCGGCCACGCTGCACAAGGAGCTCGCCGAGCCTCTCCTCGCGGCCATGGAGAGCCCCGAGGTCGCGGGCGACGCGGGCGGTGATCCCAACGTCACGCTCTGGCAGAACGTCGCCTGGCCGCTCAAGGATTACGAGAACAAGAAGGCGGGCAACGGGGTCTCGAACCTCGAGACCTTCATGCTCAGCGATCTGCCGCTCATCACGGCGAAGAACTGCATCGCCGAGCTCGACAAACGCGCCGGGGTCGACGGCTCGGGCGGCTTCTTCGCGGGCAAACAGAAATACATGGTCGAGGAGCTGCGCGAGCGTTGCCGCGTCCTCGCCGGCGAGGAGATGCGTGATCGTTATGCCGCGCTCCGCCGCACCTTCAACCGCGAGCTCTCGGGCAAGTTCCCCTTCGTCAAGATCGAGCCGGGCATCCGCGTCGAGGACGCGCGGCCCGAGACCGTGCGTCGTTTCCTCCAGGACGCGGCCGATTTCCGCTCCGATTTTGGGTACGTCCTCGGCAAGGACACGAAGGCCTCGGCCGGCGAGGTCGGGCGATTCCTCGAAAAGATCGAGGCCGTCCGCGCCTTCATGATGCCCATGTGGGCGCAGGTCGAGTCGGCCGAGGACGGCATCTACGACGTCAAGGTCGAGTTCCGCGTCAATCCCGGCCTCGAGGTCGGCGGCAACCGCATCGCCGAGTGGGCCATGCGGCTCGCGGACGAACGCCTCTATCGCGACGGCCCCAAGGCCGAGGCGAGCTGGCGCGTGAACGATCCGGTCCGCCTCGATCTGCGCTGGGCGAAGAGCAGCCTCGACGTCCCGCTGCCGACGCAGGGCCCCAATGTCTTCGTGGAAGATCGGACCGTCACGTTCGAGGAGCGCGGCCCCTGGGCGCTTTTGCGCATGATCGCGTTCCACCAGACCTCGGCGCGTGACGGCTCGCAGAAGACCGAGGGCGGATCCCACGTGCTCGGCTTCGTCGTGCAATCGTCGCCCGATCCCACGGGGGGCTTCATCGAGCGCGTCGGCACCGACGCCAACACCGTCCGTGTCTTCATCCGCGTCGCGATCACCGGCGTCGAGAAGGACCGGCTCCTCAGATACCCCGAGTTTCCGGCGTCCGCCCCGAACCTTTAGGAGACAGAGCCTCGATGTCGACGAAGGCCCCGCTCATCGATCTGGAGACGCTGCTCCAGCCCATCTCCGAGGAGGCGCCGAGTGGCTCGTCTCTCCGGTACGAAGGCACCTACGATCGGGTCCGCGAGGCGCGCCGCGAGGACGATCCCTCGCTGCCGATGGGCGAATGGGAGACCAAGCTCAAGGTCGCCGACTTCGCGCTCGTGGACAAACTTTGCCAGGAAGCGCTGCGCAAGAAATCGAAGGACCTCCAGATCGCGGCCTGGCTCGTGGAGGCCTGGCTCCGGCGCTACCGCGTGAAGGGCCTCGGCCATGGTTTGTCCCTCGTCGCAGGGCTCTGCGAGCGGTTCTGGGACGGCCTCTTCCCCGAGGTGGGCGACGATCCGGACGCGTCCGCGCGCGTCGCGCTTTACGAGTGGATGGACGACATCCTCTCCGATCGCCTGCGCCGCACGCCCTTCACGGACGGCGACGCCTCGTTTTCGCTGCTCGATTGGGAGCTCGGCGGACAGGCCTCTTCCGATGGGGAAGGGGAGGGCGGGCGGCCCACGCGAGAATCGATGCTCGCCAAGATCTCGCTCGGCGGCGCGGGCACGCGCTGGACCGACATCGCGCTCGACGCGGGCACGGCCGTCATGGCGGCCGAGGCGGCCGAGGCGGCGATCGGCGCGCAGATCCCGCGCCCGCCCACGCTCCGCCGCGTGCGGGAGGTCCTCACGCAGATCGAGCTCCTCGCGCGGGATGCGGCGCGCATCAACGGCGAGAGCGCGCCGGAGCCCGCTCTGTCCGCGGCAAACCCGCCGCCGCTCGGATCGGCCGCGGCGGCTGCGGCTGCGGCGGCGTTCACGGCGCCCTCCGGGGGAGGAGGGGGCGGCTCGTTTGCGATCTCGAGCCGCGCCGACGCTTATTATCGGCTGGCCGAGGCGGCCGAGTACCTCATGCGGACCGAGCCGCACAGCCCTGTGCCGTACCTGGTCAAACGTGCGGTGCAGTGGGGCAACATGTCGCTTGCCCAGCTCCTCTACGAGTTCGTGGGAAACCCTGATGATCTCGTGGCGATACAGCGCTTGCTCGGGATGCGCGGGAGGGAGGAGTAAACGGGGGACAGGCGCGCGCCCCTACGAGGGTGTTGTGTTGACGAGCCTGGGCACGGTAAAAGGGTAATGCGCCAGCCTTACACGCCGAGCGCGGGCCGGTTTTCGGAGAGTTCGCAAAGCCGCGGCGCCGCCGCGAGAGCCGAGGAAGGGAGCCATCGATGGCAGAGAGCAAGCAGCACTGGCTGGACCGGAACCGTCCGCCGCGCGTGCAGATCACGTATGACGTCGAGACGGGCAACGCAATCGAGAAGAAAGAGATCCCGTTCGTGGTCGGCGTGCTCAGCGACCTGGGGCAGAACCCCGCGAATCCGCTGCCCAAGCTGAAGGATCGCAAGTTCGTCGAGATCGACCGCGACAATTTCAACGACGTCCTCGCCTCGACGAAGCCGGAGATCACGGTGAAGGTCGACGACGTCCTCAAGGGCACGGGGAAGATCGCGATCCCTCTGACGTTCACGCACCTCGACGATTTCCGGCCCGAGCGCCTCGTCGAGCGCATCCCGGAGCTCCGCAAGCTGCTCCGCGCGCGCGAGCGCCTGAACGACCTCCTCGCCAAGCTCGAGGGCAACGACGAGCTCTCGGCGGCGCTGCGTGAGGTCATGGAGAGCACCGAGGCTCTCGAAAAGATCAAGGCGGAAGTTTCGAAGGACGAACAGAGCTAGGCCGCGCGGAGGATACGAACATGCCGGTAACGAGCAGCGCGAAACAACACATCGACACGAGCGCGGACGGCGCGGCGATCATCGATCAGATCCTCGCCGAGGGCGCGATGGTTCGCGGGGACAACCCCGTCCAGAAGAAACACGCCCGCGACATCGTGGGCGAGTTCTGCCAGCAGATCCTCGACGAGCGCGACCCGAACGACAAGCAGCGCGCCCTCGATCTCGGCGCGGTCGCGGCCATTCAGGATCGCATCAACGAGATCGACGAGATCATCGGCAAGCAGCTCGACGCGATCCTGCACGCGCCCGAGTTCCAGTATCTCGAGGCGCGGTGGCGGGGGCTGCACTACCTCGTCATGAACTCGGAGACGAGCACGCGCCTCAAGATTCGCGTGATGAACGTCCGCAAGGACGAGCTCCGCAAGGATTTCGAGGCCTCGCCCGACTTCGATCGCAGCTCGCTCTTCAAGAAGGTTTACGAGGAGGAGTACGGCACGTTCGGCGGCGCGCCCTACGGCCTGCTCCTCGGCGACTACGAGTTCGACGGATCGAGCCCGGACGTCGGCCTTTTGACCGAGCTTTCGAAGGTCGCGGCGGCGGCGCACGCGCCGTTCATCTCGGCGGCGAGCCCGTTCCTCTTCGACATGGAGAACTTCGGCCAGATCGGCGTGCCCGGCGATCTCGCGAAGCTCTTCGAGAGCACGCAGCTCATCAAGTGGAAGGAGTTCCGCGAGAGCGAGGACAGCCGTTACGTCGGCCTCGTCCTTCCGCACGTCCTCATGCGCCTGCCGTATGGCCCGAAGGGCGTCCCCGTGGACGGGTTCGTCTACGAGGAGAACGTCGGCGCGGAGGACAAGAACTTCCTCTGGGGCAACGCGGCGTATGCGCTCGGCCAGCGCATCACGAACGCGTTCGCGCATTATGGCTGGTGCGCGGCGATCCGCGGCGTCGAGGGCGGCGGCCTCGTCGAGAACCTCCCGGTGCACGTCTTCAAGACGAGCGAGGGTGATCTCGCCGTGAAGACGCCGACCGAGGTGGCGATCACCGATCGCCGCGAGAACGAGCTTTCGGAGCTCGGCTTCATCTCGCTCTGCTATCGCAAGAACAGCGGCCAGGCCGCGTTCTTCGGCGGCTCGACCGCGAACAAGCCCAAGGTGTACAACCTGCCCTCGGCGACGGCGAACGCGCGTCTGTCGGCGCAGCTCCCGTACATCCTCGCGACGAGCCGCTTCGCCCATTACATCAAGGTCATGATGCGCGACAAGATCGGCAGCTTCATGACGAAGGACAACGTGTCGTCGTACCTCAACAACTGGATCGCGGATTACGTGCTCCTGAACGACGACGCGGGGCAGGAGACGAAGGCGCGGCTGCCTTTGCGTGAGGCGCGGATCGACGTGACGGACGTTCCCGGCAAGCCCGGCGCGTACCGTGCCGTCGTTTTCTTGAAGCCGCACTTCCAGCTCAACGAGCTCACGGTCTCGATGCGCCTCGTGGCGGATCTTCCGCCGCCGGCTGCGTGACGGGCCTGGCGAATCGGTGTAGGGTAGATCAGGAAGTTGCCGTCCCGCGCTCAAGACTCGAGCGCGCGGGCGGCAACCGTCGACGGGGACGCGGAGGATTGGACGATGGAAACGAGTTTTTTGGAGATTGCAGGTATCAAGGGCGAGAGCACGGCGGCGCAGGGCAAGGACAAGATCGAGATCCTCTCGTTCAGCCACGCCGTGGCGATGCCGTTGACGAGCGGCGCCTCGGCGAACGCGCGCGCGCACGGCCGCACGGTCCACTCGGACTTCACGTTCAGCAAGTATCTCGACATCTCCTCGCCCACGCTGAACCTCAAGTGCAGCGGCGGCGACAACATCAAGACGGCTGAGCTCACCGTCTTCCAGGCCGACAAGGCCGACGGCGACATGGTCCTTTATTACAAGATCACGTTCGAGGACGTGATCCTGACGAACGTCTCGGTGAGCGGCGGCAGCGGCGGTCGCCCCGTGGAGACCGTCACGTTCAACTATCGCAAGATCAAGTGGTCGTACGCGCAGCAGGGCCAGCCTTCGCCGGCCGGCAAGAAGGGTACGGCCGAAGGCACCTGGAACCTCGAAGCCAACACGAAGTAAAGCCAGCTCGGCGCCCTCGGGGCGCTCGTTCGTCCTTTGGAACATTGAATGGCAAAAGCCTGGGGATCCACGAGCGCCGGCAGGGTACCTCTCTTCGATCGCCTGATCGACGAGAACCCTGCCCAGAAGCAAGAGGCCGTTCCTTATTGCACCTTCGATCGAGACGGGCTGCGCGCCTCGGTGGCCCGTGAGCTCGGTCGAATTCTGAGCACCCGCAGCCCCATCTCCGGCGACGAGGCTCTCTCCCGGCAGCGCACGACCATCGATTACGGTTTGCCCGACCTCGAGCTCGGCGGCCGTGCGCTCGTCCCGGAGGAGCTTCGCCGCCTCGTTCGCCTCGTGCAGAAGACGATCGAGGCGTACGAGCCGAGGCTCCAGAACGTACGCGTGGAGATCAAGCGACGCGAGGACGCGGCGCCGCATGCGCGCCTCGTGGTCGCGCTCTCGGCGACGCTCGTCACCGAGGAGGTGCGTGAACCTCTCTCGTTCGAGGCGCCGCTCGACGCGGGGCCGGGGGCCGCATGAGCAAGGGAGATCCCGATCGCGAAATGCTCGAGCTGTATGCGCGCGAGCTCGCGTATCTGCGCGAGCGCGGCGCCGAGTTCGCGAAGGACTATCCGAAGATCGCGGCGCGCCTCGGCACCTCGAACCAGGCCTCGTCCGATCCACACGTCGAGCGCCTGGTCGAGGCATTCGCGTTCCTCTCGGCGCGCCTCACGCGCGACATCGAGGCGGAGCTACCGATTTACACGACGTCGCTGCTCGGCGTCCTTTATCCGCAGCTCGCGTGTCCCGTGCCGGCGATGGCGATCGCCGGCTTCGAGATCGACCCGAAGGAGGCCAAGCTCGGCTCCGGGTACACGGTCGACAAGCACACGCCGCTCTTCGCGGCCTCGCAGTCCGGGCCGGTTTGTCATTTCCGAACCGCGTATCCGGTCACGCTCTGGCCGATCGACATCATCAATGCGGGCATGGTCCCGCCCGAGAACCTCGACCTCCCCTCGTGGCTGCTCACGAACGCCGCGGCGGCGCTCGAGATCGAGATCTCGACGGGTGGCGTTCCGCTCGACAAACTCGGCATGCGCTCGCTCCGCTTCCACATCACGGGCGGCGGCATGGGCGCGGCGCGCCTCTACGATCTGCTCGCGGCGCACGCCGTGCAGGTCCTCGTGGTCGGGGAAAAACCCTCGCAGGACTGGGCCTACGGCAAGATCCGCCCCATCGGCTTCGAGGCGAACGAGGACGTGCTGCCGTATCCGCCGCACGCGCACCGCGGCCACCGGCTCGTGCAGGAGTATTTCGCGTTCCCGGAGAAGTTCCATTTCTTCGACCTGGAGCTGCCGAAGCTGCCGCCGCGCAAGAACGCGAAGATCCTGGTCCTCTTCGATCAGAAGCCGCCGGCCGGCGTCGCGGTCCGCCCGACCACGCTGAAGCTCGGCTGCACCCCGATCATCAACCTCTTCCCGCGCAGCGCCGAGCCCATCCGTGTCGATCACACGCGGCCCGAATATCGCCTCGTCGCGGACGCGCGCCGCGAGCGGACCACCGAGGTCCATTCGATCACCCGCGTCGCGGCGACGGCGCCCGGCGAGCCCAAGCAGATCGACTACGCGCCGTTTTTCTCCTTCGTGCACCACCGCTCGGGCGAAAAACCCCGCGCGTTCTGGCACGCGCGCCGCGTCGCCACGGGCCGCAAGGATCTGCCGGGCACCGACGTCTGGCTCACGTTCGTCGACACCGACTTCAAGCTCTCGCGTCCCCCGTCGGAGACCGTCTACGCCGGCGTCCTCTGCACGAACCGCGACCTCGCGAACGAGATCGCCAAGGACACGCAGCTCTCGCCCGAGCGCCCCGTCCCGGCGAAAAAAATCGTTTGTCTCACGAAACCGACGCCCCAGCGCGCCGCGCCGATGGGCGGCGACGCGCTCTGGCGGCTCGTCTCGAACCTCTCGCAGAACCACCTCTCGATCACCGACGGCAAGACCGGCGTCTCCGCGCTCCGCGAGATCCTGCGCGCCTACGTCTTCGGCGATTCGCCCGACGCCGAGCGCCAGATCGACGCGCTCCTCGAGATCTCGAGCCGCGTCGTCACGCGCCGCCTCGGCAGCGACGCGTGGCGGGGGTATTGCCGGGGCCTCGAGATCACGCTCACGCTCGCGGACGAGCAGTTCGCCGGATCGAGCCCGGTCCTCCTCGCCTCGGTCTTGAGCCGATTCTTCGCCTTGCAGGCGCACATCAATGCGTTCACCGAGCTCGTGCTCAAGCGCGCCTCGCGCGCGGAGGTCTGGAAGCGATGGCCGCCCACGGCTGGCGAAAGAGCCCTTCTGTAGAGGCCTGGCTCTTCGACGAGGGGCACGCCTTCGATTTTTATCAGGCCGTGGCCCTCCTCGAACGCTGGCGCGAAGGCGACGCGGTCCCCGTCGGCGAGGGCTCCGATCCCTCGCGCGAGGCCGTGCGCTTTTCGGGCAGCGTCGCGCTCGCCTTCCCCGAGACCGACGTCGCGCGGATTCGCTCGCCGCACCGCGAGGGCGAGCCCGCGCCGATGCTCGTGAACTTCCTCGGCCTCGGCGGCGCCCTCGGCCCGCTGCCGCCGCCCATCGTCGAGTCGATTTACATGCGCGCCGTCCGCGGCGACACCGCGGCGCGTGATTTCCTCGACATCTTCAACCATCGCCTCGTCTCGTTCGCTTATCGCATCCGCAAGGGCCATCGTGTCGGCCTCGGCGTCTCCTCGCCCGAGAAGGACGGCGCGGCGCGGCACCTCTTCGCGTTCATCGGCCTCGGCTTTCAGGCGCTCGAAGGCCGCCTCGCGGTCCAGGATCGCGCGCTCCTCGAACACGCGGCGACCTTTTCCAGCGAGTCGCGCTCGCTCGAAGGCCTGGTCGCCATCCTCCGACGGCATTTTGGTGTTCCCATCGAGCCCATCCCGCTCACGGGCGCCTTTCATCCGATCGAGGCGACGGATCGCACGGCGATCGGCCGGTCCGGACAGAACCGCGCGCTCGGCCGCGATGCTTGCCTCGGGGGGCGTTTCTGGGATCAGGAGTCCACGTTCGACCTGCGCATCGGGCCCATGAAGCTCGATGAATTCCTGCGATTCCTTCCGGACGGCGATGCGCTTCGGCCTCTCTGCTCCCTCGTCCGTTTTTATGCAGGCGCACGATTCCACTTCGGCCTCATCCTCGTGCTCGCCGAGGGCGAGGCGCCGCGGGTCGAGCTTGGCAGCGCGACGCGCGCGCTTCTTGGCCAGATCGCCTGGCTTGGAAACGTGAACAAGCACGGCGGGAAGATCCGCGAGGTGCGTTTGTCCCGTGCGGCCATTCGGAAAGGGCTAGGCGGTTGAAAGACTCCCTCACCCCCAACCCCTCTCCCTCTCGGGAGAGGGGAGAAGAGGGGGGAGAAGGCTTGTCAACTGCGCGCGCGCCGCGGTATCGTGGCATCCCGATTCGTGGGCATCGCTCGCCGTGACCGCGCCATTGGGAGAGGACGGGGCCTAGCCACATGACGACCGAAGAACAGAGCCAAGGCGCCACGGAGAGCATTCCGAGCAAGCTCGGGAAGTTCGCCACGGAGCAGATCGACAAGGCCGAGGTCACGGTCACGAAGGGCGTCTCCACCGTCCGGGACTCGACGAACCAGATCATCAGCAAGGCCGAAGAGCAGATCCTCAAGCTCAACAAGGCGCTCTACGAGACGAAGAACGGCATCTCGTCCGGGATCGACAAGGCGATCAAGGAGACCGAGGACCAGCTCAAAGGGATCACGCCCGAGCTCAAGAAGATGGGCGAGGACGCGATCAAGACGGCCAAGGGCAAGCTCGACGGCCTCGTCGACGAGGTCGAGGGCAAGCTCGAATCGCAAAAAGACACGCTCGTCAAGACAGCCCAGGATCAGATTCAAAACGCGGCGAACGCGGCGAAGGGCAAGATCGACGAGATCGGACAGCTCGGCGAGGATCAGGCGAAGAAGGTCCTCGACACTGTGAAGGCGCAGGCCGACACGGTCGATCAGAAGCTCGGTGATCTCGAAGGGCAGATCGACGGCAAGATCCAGGCGATTGGCGACGATGTGCGCGGCAAGTTCGAGGCGGCGCTCGCGAAGGTGCCCGATCACGACGGCGCCAAGGTCGAGATGTCGGCGAACATCGACGCGGTCGTCGATGAGCTGCGCAGCGCCACGAAGGACTCGATCGAGCAGGCGCGCGAGACGTTGAAGTCGCTGGTCAAGCAGACCGACGACACGATCATGCAGACGATCGGCGACGTGCGGCGTACGATCGGCGAGGTCCCCGATCGCATCAACCAGTGCGCGCAGGACATCCTCGCGAAGGTCAATGACGCGATCCAGAAGACGATCGACGAGATCTCGAACCTCGCGCACGGGCTCGTTGCGCGCACGGCGGAGCTGCTCAACCAGGCGCTCCTCACGATCACGAGCACGGTGGACAAACTCCTCGCGGACGGCTTCGCGCTCGTGCGAGGGATCAAGGCGGATCTCGATCGTCTCCTCGACAAACTGCTCGAGCAGATCCGCGACCTGACGCTCGGCACGCTGGAGGACGTGCGCAAGGCGGCGAACGAGCTGCTCGGCACGTTCGAGGCCGAATGCAAGAAGATCCTCAAGACGATGGAGGACTCCGTCGTCGCGTCGGTCGAGGAGCTCGGCGGCAAGATGAACGCCTCGATCAAGGCGCTCCAGGCCGACCTGAACCTCGAAGCCGACAAGATCGTCCGGGATCTCGTAGCCGAGGGCGCGAAGGGCCACGACGACGCGCTCGCCGACTTCATCAACGCCGGGTATTCCGAAGACACCTCGGTCATCCCCAAGATCCGGGCCAAGGGCGAGGCTGCGATCAAGCAGATCGAGGCCAAGACGAAGGCCCAAGGGGAGAAGCTGATCAAGGACTTCGAGATGCAGGCGACCCTGCTGAAGCCCAAGATCCAGGCGCAGGGCATCAAGGTCGTCGCGCAGATCGCCGCGCTCGGGCCGAAGCTCGCGATGCAGGCGGTTCAGATCGCGTCGAGCATCGCGGCGTCCATCAAGGACAAGGGCGAGGCGGTCAAGAAGACGTTCGAAGAGCTCCAAAAGATGCTCGTCGACGCGATCACGAAGAAGATCCCCGATTACCTCGAGAACTGCAAGAAGCAGATCAAGGCGGCGGCCGACGCGCTCGTCGAGGCCGGCAAGACGTTCTACGAGAAGACGCTCGCCGACATCATGGGGGCGATCAAGGCGGCCGAGGCGCGGTTCAAGCAGCTCGCGTCGGAGATGAAGGACCTCATCGAGACGCAGGTCCTCGAGCTCGTGGCCTCCATTCGCAGGACGGTGGAGACCTCGATCCAGCGCTTCAAGGATCTCGGCGCGGCGTTCGAGGAGAAGACGAACGCGCTCGTCAACGACATCCCGGCGCGGCTCCTCAAGCTGGAGGAGGTCGCGCGGGTCGCGGTTCAGCGCGAAATCACGCTCGCGCAGGGGCTCGCCAATGCGACGAAGGACGACATCCTCCTGAAGGCGCGGACGGCGCTGTCGGAGATCAAAAAAGCGGCCTACGGGGTCCTCGGCGGCATACGAGGCGATTTCGGGGCGGTGCAGGGCTCGCTCGCGCTCATCGTCCCGGCGGGCGCGGGGCTCGACGCGGCGGGCGCGATCAATTTCGCGGTGTCGGGTGGTCTCGAAGGGATGATCGCGTCGGCGGCGAATGCGGCCGAGGCCGCGGTGACGGCGGGCGTGAATGCGGCCGAGGCCGTGAACAATGCGGCCGAGCAGGCGGCGGCCGCGATGAGCGCGGCCGGATTCGACGGCGCGGCGAAGGCATTGACGGACGTCCTCAACCAGCAGATGGGCGAGGTGCGGACGGAGGGCGAGAAGGCCAAGAACGTCATTGCCGCGGCGAAGGAGAAGATGACGGCGGTCGCCAAGGAGGCGACGGACACCTGCACGCAGGCGGCGGCGGCGGCGCAGGCCGAGGCGGCGAAGGTCGTGGAGGCCGCGCAATCGACGGGCGAAGCGATCAAGGCGTCGGCCGAGAACCTGACGAAGGGCCTCGAAAAGGCGAAGGACATCGTCAAGGACGCCGGCAAGACCGCCATGCAATCGATGAAAGAGGCCCAGGACGTGCGCAAGGGCGGCGACGGCGCGCAAGCCGGCGCAGGCGCACAGGCCAAGGCCGGCGGGGCGGACGGCGCGGCGGCAGGCGCGGACGCGGGCGGCGCGGATGCGGGCGGCGCGGATGCGGCGGGCGCGGAGGGAGCAGCGGCGCCCGAGGCTCCGGCGGCGGATGCGGCCGCGGAG
>NZ_JARZHG010000096.1 GCF_029946505.1 Polyangium sp. y55x31 | reverse complement strand
TTTGGGGACCCTCATCCGGGAATCGGTTTCCCCTTCGCCCGAAAACCGGACCGAGGCGGTTTTGGGGACCCTCATCCGGGAATCGGTTTCCCCTTCGCCCGAAAACCGGACCGAGGCGGTTTTGGGGGCCTTCATCCGGGAATTGGCTTTGCCTTCGCCCGAAAACCGGACCGAGGCGGTTCTGGGACCTCTCATTCGGGGAATCCACCTTCCCGACTCCGAAAGGGTTCGCCAGCGCCCTCTTCGCGTGCTCCTGGTCAGCAGACAGACGGCAGCGCTCCAGGAGGGGCAAAGTCGAGAGATCCGCCCAAGCGGTACGCTCGAACGTGGACCACACCTGCTTACCTAACCCTACCATCGAGGGCCAGAGCCAAAGAGCCACGAAGCATCCATCTCTGGACGTTTTCGAAACTGGGATGGGGGCTTGGGCCAACCCCCTCCGCCATGCCCCGGACATCTCGCGCCACCCTCCGCCTTGTCGATCTCTCCGGTGATCCCCCCGGTGAGGTCCTGCTCTTCCGCGCGGGCGTGAACAAGTCCTACAAGGGCCTGCTCCTCTTCGACGAGGAAGCCGCGCGCCGCGTCCTCGCTGACTTCGAGGCGCACGGCGCCGAACTCTTCTTCGACTACGATCACGCCTCCCTCTACGGCTTCTCGAAGGGCGCGGGCGAGGCGGCGGCGTGGTTCCGCCCCGAGGTCCGCGAGGGCGCGCTCTGGGCGGTCGATGTGCGCTGGACCGAGGAGGCCGCGGAGAAGGTTCGGGCGCGGAAGTATCGCTACATCTCGCCCGCGGTCGATTACGAGCTCGATAGCAACCGGATCACGCGGCTGATCAACGTCGCGCTGACGAACCTGCCCGCTTCGCACGGGCTTCCGCCGCTGATGGCGGCTTCGCAGGGAGCAAAAGGCATGCTGGAAGGCGCGCTCGCGCATATCGCCTCGGGGCTCGGGCTCGATCCCGACTCGGCGACCGAGGACGACGTGATCAAGGCGTTTGACGATCACATGGCCGAGGAAGGCGGCGAAGAGGGGGACGACGCGCTGAAGGACAGCGACGCGGCGGAGGCCCTTGCGCAAATCCGCACCCTGACGGGGAAGGCGACGACGCGCGAGGCGCTCGCGGCGGCGGCCGAGGAGCTGCAAGCAGCGCGCGCGGCGGCCGTGGAGGACGAGATCGGCGCGCTCGTGGATCGGGGCATCGCGGCGAAGCTCATCCCCGAGGCGGGGCGGGAGGCGTTCGTCAAGCTCGGCCGGAAGGATCTCGACGCGTTGCGGGAGCTCGTCGGGAGCACGGGCGAGGATCCCGAGCGGGAGAAGCCGAAAAAGGAATTGCCGAAGGGCGATCCCCCGAAGAAACCGGCGGCGAGGCCCTCGCCTCCGGCGACGCGGTATCAGCAAGCGTCTCTGGCGGCGCGTACCCGTCGGAATGGCGAGTTTGATCTCCAGGTGGCGAAAACGCTGCGGATCGATCCTGCCGCGATGGACGAGGGCGACGATTGAAGGAGCTGGGCCATGGTCCGTGACGTCAAGCGATACGGGATCGGCGTCTGCGTCGAGAGGCTCGCGCCGGGCATGAAGGCCGGCGCGGTGATCGAGGAAGGCAATATCGTCTGCGTGGATGCCTCGGGCTACGCGCTCGAGGCAACCGAGGCGGCGGATCTGCGGCCGGTCGGACGAGCCTGCGAGACGAAGGACAACAGCGCGGGCCAGGACGGCGCCGAGCGGATCAACT
>NZ_JARZHG010000094.1 GCF_029946505.1 Polyangium sp. y55x31 | reverse complement strand
CATGGTGCGTCGTGAAGAGATCGATCAAGCAGCCGGGACGCCGGCTCGCGGACCGATCTCCCGCTGCACGTCTCCAGCGGGTGAGAGTCCCGTCCGGGTAAGCGCCGGAGCGCCCGGTAGCAGGCCCCAGGCGTCGGGGAGAGATCCTCGCGTCCAAGCGGGGCGTCGAAAGCCTCTACGGAGGGAGCAAGAACGCGGGCCGCAACATGAAGTGAAGCCTTCCGCCTCGTCACATGCACAATGGGAGAGCCGAGCCGAGCATGTCGCGGCGAAGGCCATGTCCGACGCGCCGAAGTCCGGAGAAAGACGCGCGGCGGATCTCCCCGGGGTACAGGGCGCAGCACGCGTTCAAGGAGAGGTGCGGAACACGAGAGGCCCGTCTGCGCTGCCGTCGTCGCGGCAAGGTGGCTCGTATAAGCCGAAGGTGAAATCGAGCGCTGCGCAGCGGGAGTCCGAGGGGGTCGTAGTACCGAAGATGGTCGCGACGAACAACGCGGCCGGAGGGAAGGGCCCTCGCGGTGGTCGTGTCGAGGTCGGAGGTAAGCGCGAGGGCATGGCCGGCAAGACCGGTCCCAATCACCCCCGCGGGGGCAAACCCGCGGACAAAGTGCGACAACTCCAGCGTCGACTGTGGGCTGCAGCGAAACGGTCGAAGGGACGCCGATTCCACGCGCTGTACGACCGCATCTACAGGCGTGACGTCCTGTGGGAAGCGTGGAAGCGAGTGAGGAGAAACCGAGGCGCGGCGGGCGTCGATGCCCAGACGATCGCCGACGTAGAGCAGTACGGAGTCGATCGCTTCATCGAAGAGATCGGCGCCGCGCTGCGAGCAGGCACGTATCGACCAGCGGCGGTGCTGCGTCGATACATCCCGAAAGCCGATGGGAAGAAGAGGCCGCTGGGCATCCCGACGATCCGGGACCGAGTGGTGCAGATGGCGGCGAAGCTCGTGCTGGAGCCGATTTTCGAGGCGGATTTTCGTCCGAGCTCGTACGGCTTCAGGCCACGGCGAAGCGCGACCCAAGCGCTGGAGAAGCTCCGGAAGCTCGGGGCGCGTGGAGGTAATCACGTGCTCGATGCCGACATCCGCGATTACTTCGGGAGCATCGACCACGAGAAGCTGATGAAGCTCGTGGAGCGACGCATCTCGGATCGGAGGGTGCTCAAGCTGCTGCGGCAATGGCTCGAAGCTGGCGTGTTGGAGGACGGGTGCGAGACGGCGATGCTCTCGGGGACCCCGCAGGGCGGCGTGATCTCACCGCTTTTGTCCAACATCTACCTGCACGTGCTCGACGCCGCGTGGGAACGCCATGGCGCGCATCTGGGCGTCCTGGTGCGCTACGCGGACGACTTCGTCGTGATGTGTCGGACGGGGTCTTTGTGCGAGCAGGCCGAGAAGCGCGTGCGTGAAGTGCTCGCGCGGCTCGGTTTGGAGCTGCATCCCGAGAAGACGAGGAGAGTGGATCTGAGCTGGGGCAAGCAAGGATTCGATTTCCTCGGCTGCCACCTGCGAAAGCGGCTGAGTGGTCCGATCTGGGAGAAGGAGCGAAAACGCATGTACTTCCTCCAGCGATGGCCCTCGCAGCGCAGCATGAAGCGGGTGAGGCAGCGCGTGAAGGGGCTGACTGGCCGAAATAGGAACGGCGTGAAGGACGTGCGGGTGCTGATCCGCGACCTGAATCCGGTGCTGCGAGGCTGGGGCAACTACTTCCGTACGGGGAACGCCGCGACTAAATTCGTCTCCATCGATCGATACGTGGAGCGACGGCTCCGCCGCTTTCTGATGAAGCGGAAGGGCCGGAACCTGCGCGCTGGAGAGATCGACGCCTGGACGAGTGACTTCTTCCACGACCACGGGCTTCATCGCCTGCGCGGAACCATCCAGTACCCGGAGGCCGCATGATGCTGTCGCCCGAGAGACCACCGGTAAGCCGTGTGCGGGAAATCCGCACGCACGGTTTGAACGGGAGTCTTGCTCAACCCAGGCGCGGATGTCCGCGGAGGAAGAGATAGGATTTACCAATGG
>NZ_JARZHG010000093.1 GCF_029946505.1 Polyangium sp. y55x31 | reverse complement strand
TTTCCGCCACTCTGACCCCCCCGGATGCGGGGGTGGCGGAAATACGACGTCGAGCGCGGTCGGGGCGCCTCGACCCCGAGGAAGATTTTCGCCGAGGGCCGGCCGGCCCGCCGAGGGGCCCTCGACCTCTTACGCGCGCCGAGCACGCGCCCCTCGACGCCGCCCGGCCTCGCCATCGCCCTCGACCTCGCCGCGATCACCCGCCTCGACGTCGGCCTCCGCGGCAACGTGCGACTCCGCCGAACCCCTCGGCGAGGCCCTCGCGTCGAGCCTCGCGACGCTCGCCGAGCAGCACGCCGCGACGTGTTTCCGCCGCCTTGGTTTCCGCCACTCTGACCCCCCCGGATGCGGGGGTGGCGGAAATACGACGTCGAGCGCGGTCGGGGCGCCTCGACCCCGAGGAAGATTTTCGCCGAGGGCCGGCCGGCCCGCCGAGGGGCCCTCGACCCCTTACGCGCGCCGAGCTCGCGCCCCTCGACGCCGCCCCGCCTCGCCGTCGCCCTCGACCTCGCCGCGATCACCCGCCTCGACCTCGACCCCCGCCGCAACGTGCGGCTCGGCCAGCTTGCACGACGCCGCCAAATATGAGAAAAGGCTCCTCTAACAAAGAAAGCACACCAATGGCAAAACGGCTTTTCGCAACGCAGAAGCTTTCCGACCTCTCAAACAAGGAGTTGCTGGAGACTGTGCGGCTTGCGCAGCAGTCGAACTCCTGGGAAACACAGTTTCCGTCTCGCGGCCCCGAGGTTGAACTCCACCCTAATGATGCTGTGGCGGCGCGCGCGTACCTGAAGAATCCGACTCGATCGGGTATATGGCGGCTTGTCGCCAAGTGGGAGAGTGACGCTGGGGTAAGCAAAGTAGTCTGGGACCAGATTTCGGCACGGTTCGGTACTGGCGAGCAGGTGGCTTATCAAATCGGCAAGCAGAACCATTCGGCCCCGATCGATGAGCTTAATACGGCTCAGACAAGAGCTATCATCGCAAATAGGATCTCGTTCCTCTTCGAGTTGTTTAGATACCTAAATGATACGCAGAGCGGGACGGCGAATGTGGGCGACGCCGCCTTGTCAAGCGATACGCTTCTCATCCTCGCAGCCATCAAGGCTGACAAGATACCTCCCGCCTTCGCGGAAGCACTTGAGTTCTTCTCAAGCCAAATCAACTACCCAGAATTCCACGGATGGGTCCGGGCACACCGACCGACCACGGTGCAAGGGTCTTCATTTATACTGATGGATCCTCCGGGCGAGGGCAAGACGATCAAGTGTATTGCATTATCATCCAAGCCGCTGGAGCAGCTACGGAAGTTCTTGGAGTTAACTGGAAAGATTTCGTCTCCCACCCTGCGCCCCGTTTTCTCCCCAGAAGAGGAGGTCTTTGAGCCCTACTTTGATATCGTGAAGGCTACACATAGCACGATCAGTTCGGATCCCCGCCTGAACCCACATTTTGAACGTGCCTTTTCGGAGTACTCTGCCGAACGGTTCGAAAGCACGGTCAATGCCCTTGGTCTTATTGCAGAGGACTATCTCACGCAGGTGTACGAAACCCTACTCCGAGATGTTCCTCCGCGCGGGAAAACCCTCGGCCAACTTTACGATCACCTGCACTCGGAAGTGCGCTCACTATTTAAAAAGGAGCCCGCCAAGCCTGCTGATCTGGACTCGCTGTACGGTAAAGTAAATGCCGCAATAAAAGCCTCGGACTCGGGTGCGGCCGAATCGAGTTTGCGAACGCTAGAGGTTGTCCGTGATGTCATAACTGCCATCAAAGTTGAGCGGATTTTCGCTCAGGATCAATTGCGTCAGACTCGCGATCACGACACACACGTATCTGTATTCCCCGCCATCGTGCGGACAAATCTGAACGACCTGATCCGCTATCGAAACGCTGCGGCTCACAAGACCCGCGTTCCGATAGGCAGTTACGAGGCTTTACGAACCCTCTATTCGCTCGTGTCGTTCGTAACTTGGTGGCAAGAAGCTTTGGCTAACATTGACTGGCACGTAGGGAGGAACGAGATCATTGCCCAGCTCGTCAAAGATGCTGGAGATTAGCTGCGCGAGCGCGCTAGACGTTTCGACCCCGGCGCGGGATCGCCTGCCTCGACTTCGACCCCCGCGGCAACGTGCGACTCGGCCGAACCCCTCGGCGAGGCCCTCGCGTCGAGCCTCGCGCCGCTCGCCGCCCGTCGATTCCGCCGTCGTGGGAAGATTTCCGCCGAGGCCCGGCCGGCTCGCCGAGGGGCCCTCGACCCCCTTGCGCGCGCCGAGCTCGCCGAGCTCGAGGCCCTCGACGCGGCCCCGGCCTCCGCTACGCCCTCGACCTCGGCGGGATCGCCCGGACGCTCCCGTGCCTCGACCGTGTGAAACCGATGCGATGGCTGCGATCGACCTGGACAGCCAGAAGCAGGGCCTCCTATAGTCCTGCTCTCCACCCCCTTGAGCACCATGAAGCGCCCCCGCCCGAAGTACCAAGTTTTCGTGAGTTCCACCTACACAGACCTCCACGATGAACGCGAGCGCGTCATCTGGGGAATCCTGAATGCTCGCCATATCCCCGCCGGAATGGAGAACTTTACCGCCACAAACGATCGAGGGTGGGAGACGATTCGCAGGGTTATCGATCTGACAGACTAGAACTCATCTCATAAACCGTCGAGTAGGTCCATCGGCTCCAACATCCCACTTTGTAGGATCAATCGAACGAGGCTCGGTCCAGTCGTCGGTACATTTTTGATTGCTGACGACATATGCAGG
>NZ_JARZHG010000092.1 GCF_029946505.1 Polyangium sp. y55x31 | reverse complement strand
AGGTATGGTCAAGCCGCACGACCGATTAGTACCGGTTAGCTCCGCGGATTGCTCCGCTTCCACACCCGGCCTATCAACCTCGTAGTCTACGAGGGGTCTTTAGGAGCCTTGCGGCTCGGGACACCTAGTCTTGAGGCCGGCTTCCCGCTTAGATGCTTTCAGCGGTTATCCGTTCCGTACATGGCTACCCGGCTATGCCCTTGGCAGAACAACCGGAGCACCAGAGGTACGTCCACTCAGGTCCTCTCGTACTATGAGCAGCTCCTCTCAAGTGTCCTACGCCCACGGCAGATAGGGACCAAACTGTCTCACGACGTTTTAAACCCAGCTCGCGTACCGCTTTAATCGGCGAACAGCCGAACCCTTGGGACCTGCTCCAGCCCCAGGATGCGATGGGCCGACATCGAGGTGCCAAACCGCGCCGCCGATGTGAACTCTCAGGCGCGATCAGCCTGTTATCCCCAGAGTACCTTTTATCCGATGAGCGATGGCCCTTCCATGCAGAACCACCGGATCACTAACGCCTGCTTTCGCACCTGTTCGACCTGTCGGTCTCACAGTTAAGCTCCCTTGTGCGTTTGCACTCTACGCCTGGTTTCCAATCAGGCTGAGGGAACCTTCGCACGCCTCCGTTACTTTTTGGGAGGCGACCGCCCCAGTCAAACTGCCCACCAGGCAGTGTCCCCGACCCAGGTCATGGGTCCAGGTTAGATTTCCAGAATATCCAGGGTGGTATTTCAACGTTGGCTCCGCCGAACCCAGAAGCCCGGCCTCACAGCCTCCCACCTATCCTACGCAGAATATCCCGAAAATCACTGCCAAGTTGCAGTAAAGGTTCATGGGGTCTTTCCGTCTTGCCGCGGGTAGAGGGTATCTTCACCCCCGATACAATTTCGCTGAGTCCCTGGTCGAGACAGCGGGGATGTTGTTATGCCATTCGTGCAGGTCGGAACTTACCCGACAAGGAATTTCGCTACCTTAGGACCGTTATAGTTACGGCCGCCGTTTACTGGGGCTTCGGTTCGGAGCTTCGCTTGCGCTGACTCGTCCCCTTAACCTTCCAGCACCGGGCAGGCATCAGACCCTATACGTCGTCTTACGACTTCGCAGAGTCCTGTGTTTTTAGTAAACAGTCACAACCCCCGTTTCTCTGCAACCAGCCCACGCTCCAGAGGCAAGCTCCTTCACGCAGACCGGCACACCTTCTCCCGAAGTTACGGTGTCATTTTGCCGAGTTCCTTAACCAGGGTTCTCTCACGCGCCTTGGGATACTCACCCCGCCCACCTGAGTCGGTTTGCGGTACGGACACCAAAGGGGCTCTGTACGCGGCTTTTCTTGGAAGTCTGGGATCACCGAGTGTCTCGGACTAGGTCCGAACCTCATCACCTCTCGGATACTCGAGCTGCCGTTTGTCCCTATCGGGTCCTGGCAACTCATCCTACGGGCTTGAACACGGCAAACCATCCGCCGTGCCCGGCCTACCCTACTCCGTCCCCGCTTACTTCAACGCCATCCTTGGTGGTGCAGGAATATTAACCTGCTTCCCATCACCTACGCCTCTCGGCCTCGGCTTAGGATCCGACTAACCCATGGGAGGATTATCCTTCCCCAGGAAACCTTGGGCTTACGGCGACCGAGTTTCTCACTCGGTTTATCGCTACTCATGCCTGCATAAGCTCTTCTCAGGTCCGTTACCGGTCGTCACCGTCCGGCGTGTATCTACCTGAGAATACTCCCCTACCGCTCTCTTTCGAGAACCCGTAGCTTCGGTGCCGAACTTAGCCCCGTTATATTTTCGGCGCAGGTTCGCTTGACCAGTGAGCTATTACGCTTTCTTTAAAGGATGGCTGCTTCTAAGCCAACCTCCTGGTTGTCTGTGCGCTCCCACATCCTTTGACACTTAGTTCGGACTTGGGGACCTTGGCTGACGATCTGGGCTCTTTCCCTCTCGGCTACGGAACTTATCTCCCGCAGCCTGACTCCCGGATACTTGTCGGCGGCATTCGGAGTTTGATTGGGTTTGGTAATCTGGTAGGACCCCTAGCCCATTCAGTGCTCTACCTCCGCCGCAATTCGTCCGAGGCTATACCTCAATATATTTCGGGGAGAACCAGCTATATCCCAGCTTGATTAGCCTTTCACTCCTATCCACACCTCATCCCCCGCATTTTCAACTGCGGTGAGTTCGGTCCTCCAAGCGGTGTTACCCGCTCTTCAACCTGGACATGGATAGATCGCTAAGGTTTCGGGTCTACGCCACGCGACTCCTCGCCCTGTTAGGACTCGCTTTCGCTTCGGCTCCACCTCTCGGCTTAACCTCGCCACGTAGCGTAACTCGCAGGCCCATTATGCAAAAGGTACGTGGTCACACATTGCCTTGCGGCCATAGTGCTCCCACTGCTTGTAGGCACACGGTTTCAGGTACTATTTCACTCCCCTAACCGGGGTTCTTTTCACCTTTCCCTCGCGGTACTAGTTCACTATCGGTCGATCAGGAGTACTTAGCCTTGGAAGATGGTCCTCCCAGATTCCCGCCGGATTGCACGTGTCCTGCGGTACTCGGGTGTCCTGCGCGAGAGACTCGTCTTTCACCTACGGGGCTGTCACCCTCTATGGCCGGCCTTTCATTGCCGTTCGATTAGACTCGTCCTTTGTCACTCGCCGGAGAGAATGCCGTCTCTCCTGCAGAATCCCACGACCCCCAAACAGCAACGCCAGCATGCTTGCACTGCTTGGGTTTAGGCTCTTCCCCGTTCGCTCGCCACTACTGGGGGAGTCGCTTTTGCTTTCCTTTCGTCCAGGTACTTAGATGTTTCAGTTCCCTGGCTTGGCTGCC
>NZ_JARZHG010000091.1 GCF_029946505.1 Polyangium sp. y55x31 | reverse complement strand
ACGGCGACGATATGAGCACGTTCGGTCCGGATGGATCGATCGATATCGATTTCGAGGCGGTCGTGGAAGGGCCGCGCGTCGTCCTCGAGGCCGTGGCGCGTCGATGGCTCATGAGCTCGGGCGCGCTTCCGTGGTCCCCCGCGGAAGGCGTCAACGTTCTACGCATGATCAACGCGGACCCCTCGCCGACGAACCTTTATCGCCTTGGCGAGCTGCTCGAAGGCGAGGCGCTGCAGGAGCCGGGCGTGGTCGGGGCCTCTGTGCGCGCGGAACTGCGCGGCGGCGTGCTTTTCATCGTCGGGCGGCTCGACCTGGCCGAGGGGAGCTACCTCCTCACGGTCGACACGGGCGAGGCGCGGCGCGTCCTGTTCCGTTCGCTCGGGGAGGCTGCATGATGGACGCTCCGTCGCTCGCGGCGCTCCTCCGGGCTCGCCGGAAGGACGTCATCTTTGAGGACCTGCTCGAAAAGGCCCACGGGCTCGGCCTCCGGGCGCGTGGTTGGGACTCGAAGAGAATCGGGCGCGTGCTCCTGGAAATAGAGGCGCAAACGATCGAGGCGTGGGAGGCGGCGAGGATCGCGATCACGCGTGGCGGATACCTCGGGGACGACGAAAACGGGCCCTTCGGCGCGTGGCTCGATCTCGTCGCGCTCGGGTGGTTTCAAGAGCTGCGGCGCGAGGCCATTCCCACCGAGGGGCGGATGGTCTTGACGGAGTTTGCCGACGACTCCCTGCACGTGATCCAACCGGGCGAACTCGCGGCGGTCTTCGGGCCTGAGCTCGCCGATCCTCTCCGGTATGTGAACGTCGACGGCGGGACGCTGCCGAAAGGCGGAAGCCTCGCGCTCACCTTTCGTGCGGAGGCGCCTGGCGCGCGATACAACGTCCCCCCGTCGACGATTTCGTTTTTGAATACGCCTCTCCAGGGCGTGAGGATCGCCAATCCGGCCGATCCCTCGACAGGGACATGGATCACGAGGGCCGGCACTGACGAAGAGAGCGATCCGAGCCTCCGGTCGAAGTGCCGGGACAAGTGGGGCTCCCTCGGCGCGGGTGGAAACCTTGCGGCCGTCCGGTACCGGATCCGCAAGGCGGCAGAACTCTTCGGGCTCTCCGTTTCGCGTTTCCGCGTGCGGGACGATAATCCCAACGGACCGGGGAGCGTGGACGTCTACCTCGCCAATCCCGCGGGGCCGGCGTCGGCCTCCGAGGTGAAGGCCGTTCGAGGCTACCTCGCGGGCCTGAAGGCTGTGGGGACAGGGCCGCTCCGGTGCTTCTCGGCGACGCTGCTCGAGGTGCCGATCATCGCAGGCCTGCGAAACCCGACGAACCCGCACGCGGTCGCGGAGGCGATCGGGCGGCTCGTCGCGCTGCAATCGGATTACCCCCTCGGCGAGGCCCTCTACCGCGCGCGGTTGATCGAAGAGTTGGTCGACGTCGCCAGCGGGACGGTGGATGCTCGGCTCGTGTCGCCCGCGCGGGATGTCCTTCCGAAGGCGACGGATGCCATCGTCTTCGTCCCTCAACTCACGCTCCTTTGACGACCCGAGGACCCATGGCGGACGAGTTTCGAGAGCTCCAGCGCGGCAACATCCCCGACGGGGGACAGTGGACCGATGCGGAATGGATCCGCGGCCCGAATGCGCAGGCCTTCCTCGCCCTGCTCGGCGAGGCGAAGGACGCAACGCTCGACGAACTCCGCGCGGCCATCAAAGCGCGGTGGCCAGGGCTCGGGCCGCCCGATGCGCTGCGCTGGCAGGGGCAGGGCTTCGATATCGAACGCTTCGAGGGGGAGACGGACGAAGCCTATCTGGCTCGGCTGGAACGGGCATGGGAGACGCATCAAAGGGCGGGAACGGCGGGAGCGATCGAGGAAAGCCTGCGGGCCTTCGGGATCCCGGATGTTCTCGTGATCGAAGATTGGCAAGGGCGGTTCGCGGAAGGGTGCTGGTATTCGCGGTTCTGGGTCGTGCTCGGGCCCGAGTTCGGAACGCTGAGGATCGAGCCGCTGCGCATGCCGTTCCTCCTGGGGGGATCGACGCTCGGGAGTTCAGCGACCGCGGAGCAGGTCCGGGCCATCAAACGGCAGATCCTCAAGTGGAAAGACGCGCACGGCTACCCCGTCCACGTGATCCTTCGCTTCCGGGACGCTCCAATCCTCGGCCTCGGGCTCGCGCTTGGCTTCAAGCTCGGCGGCTCCGAGGGGAGCGGCGTCGCATTCTGGCCGATCGGCGCGGGGAACATGCTTGGCGAAATGTCGATGCCATTCCGGCTCGGCGGCGGTTACGACATCTGACGGAGGCGACCATGGCTTACGATTTCATGGGTTCACTCGTCTTCCATGCCTTCGTTCGCATGCTGAACGACGGAGAGCTCGTCAATCATGAATCCCTCTATCGCCTCGGCCTTGTCCGCCTCGCGGATCGGACGGCGTACCTCCTCGATGCCATCGGCCGGGCGCGCGCGGAGCTGGCCGGCGTGGCGAACGGGACGCGGGCGACGCTCCTCGGCTCGAAGCGGCTGTCCACATTCACGCAATATGACGCGGAGACGAACCCCACCGGCGAGCTCGGTCCGGGCGGGTTGCTCGATGGGAAGACCCTGCTCCTCGGCGAGGACTCCGCGCCGGGTGAAATGGTGCAGTCCGGGGCTCCGTTGACGCCCGCGGACATCGTACAGCAGATCAAGACAGGCGCGCCCAAGAACAAGGACGCGAGCCTCGACGACGAATCTCGGCTCGTGCTCGTCTCGAAAACGTTGGGGGCGAGCTCCTCGATTTCGGCGAGCGGGACGGCGGCGGCGGTCCTCGGGCTCCCGAGCGGGACGGCGACGGGCACGGGCACGATCGATGATGGCGCTTCCCGGATCGGCTTCTTCGAGCATGGCGCAATCCCGACGGGTACCGTCCGCTCGGCCC
>NZ_JARZHG010000090.1 GCF_029946505.1 Polyangium sp. y55x31 | reverse complement strand
GGGCCGAGCGGACGGTACCCGTCGGGATTGCGCCATGCTCGAAGAAGCCGATCCGGGAAGCGCCATCATCGATCGTGCCCGTGCCCGTCGCCGTCCCGCTCGGGAGCCCGAGGACCGCCGCCGCCGTTCCGCTCGCCGAGAGCGAGGAACTCGCGCCCAACGTCTTCGAGGCGAGCACGAGCCGAGATTCATCGTCGAGGTTCGCGTCCTTGTTCTTGGGTGCGCCCGCCTTGATCTGCTGCACGAGGTCCGCGGGCGTCAACGGAGCAACGAACTGCACCATTTCGGCCGGCCCCGAGTCCTCGCCGAGGAGCAGGGTCTTCCCATCGAGCAGCCCACCCGGACCGAGCTCGCCGGCAGGGTTCGTCTCCGCGTCATATTGCGTGAACGTGGACAGCCGCTTCGAGCCGAGGAGCGTCGCCCGCGTCCCGTTCGCCACGCCGGCCAGCTCCGCGCGCGCCCGGCCGATGGCATCGAGGAGGTACGCCGTCCGATCCGCGAGGCGGACCAGGCCGAGGCGATAGAGGGATTCATGATTGACGAGCTCCCCGTCGTTCAGCATGCGAACGAAGGCATGGAAGACGAGTGAACCCATGAAATCGTAAGCCATGACCGCCTCCGTCAGATGTCGTAACCACCGCCGAGCCTGAACGGCATCGACATTTTCCCGAGCATGTTCCCCGCGCCGATCGGCCAGAATGCGACGCCGCTCCCTTTCGAGCCGCCGAGCTTGAAGCCGAGCGCGAGCCCGAGGCCGAGGATCGGAGCATCCCGGAAGCGGAGGATCACGTGGACGGGGTAGCCGTGCGCATCCTTCCACTTGAGGATCTGCCGCTTGATGGCCCGCACTTGTGCCATGGTCGCCGAGCTCCCGAGCGTCGGTTCCCCCAACAGGAACGGCATTCGCAGCGGCTCGATCCCGAGCGTCCCGAAATCCGGTCCGAGGACGACCCAGAACCGCGAATACCAGGCACCTTCCGCGAAGCGCCCTTGCCAGTCCTCGATCACGAGCACATCCGGGATCCCGAAGGCCCGCAGGCTTTCCTCGATCGCTCCCGCCGTCCCCGCCCGTTGATGCGTTTCCCAGGCCCGTTCCAGCCGAGCCAGGTAGGCTTCGTCCGTCTCCCCCTCGAAGCGTTCGATATCGAAGCCCTGCCCCTGCCAGCGCAGAGCATCGGGCGGCCCGAGGCCTGGCCAGCGTGCTTTGATGGCGGCCCGGAGCTCGACCAGCGTGGCGTCCTTGGTCTCGCCGAGCAGAGCCAGGAAGGCTTGCGCGTTCGGACCGCGGAGCCATTCCGCATCGGTCCACTGTCCCCCGTCGGGGATGTTGCCGCGCTGTAGCTCTCGAAACTCGTCAGCCATGTGTCCTCGGTTCGTCAAAGCAGCGTGAGTTGAGGGACGAAGACGATCGCGTCCGTGGCCTTCGGGAGGACGTCCCGCGCGGGTGACACGAGCCGGACATCCACCGTCCCGCTGGCGACGTCGACGAGCTCTTCGATCAGCCGCGCGCGGTAGAGGGCCTCGCCGAGGGGGTAATCCGATTGGAGAGCCACGAGCCGCCCGATCGCCTCCGTGAGCGCGTGCGGGTTCGTCGGGTTTCGCAGGCCTGCGACGATCGGCACCTCGAGCAGCGTCGCCGGGAAGCATCGGAGCGGCCCCGTCCCCACGGCCTTCAGGCCGGCGAGGTAGCCTCGGACGGCCTTCACCTCGGAGGCGGACGCCGGTCCGGCCGGATTGGCAAGGTAGACGTCGACGCTTCCCGGACCGTTCGGGTTGTCGTCGCGGACGCGGAACCGCGAGACGGACAGCCCGAAGAGTTCAGCCGCCTTCCGGATCCGATATCGGACCGCCGCGAGGTTCCCACCCGCGCCGAGGGAGCCCCACTTGTCCCGGCACTTCGCGCGGAGGCTCGGATCGCTCTCCTCGTCCGCGCCGGCTTTCGTGATCCACGTCCCCGTAGCGGGATCCGCTGGGTTCGAGATGCGCACCCCTTGGAGAGGCGTATTTAGAAACGAGATGGTCGACGGGGGGACGTTGTACCGCGCGCCGGGCGCTTCTGCGCGAAACGTGAGCGCGAGGCTTCCGCCTTTCGGCAGCGTTCCGCCGTCGAGGTTCACGAACCGGAGAGGATCGGCGAGTTCAGGCCCAAAGACTGCCGCGAGCTCGCCCGGTTGGATGACGTGGAGCGAGTCGTCGGCAAACTCGGTCAAGACCATCCGCCCCTCGGTCGGAATGGCCTCGCGCCGCAGCTCTTGGAACCAGCCGAGCGCCACAAGATCGAGCCACGCGCCGAACGGACCGGTTTCGTCGTCCCCGAGGTAGCCGCCGCGCGTGATCGCAATCCTCGCGGCCTCCCACGCCTCGACTGTCTGCGCCTCGATTTCCAGGAGGACACGCCCGATCCTCTTCGAGTCCCAGCCGCGCGCCCGAAGCCCGAGCCCGTGCGCCTTTTCGAGCAGGTCCTCGAAGATGACGTCCTTCCGGCGAGCCCGGAGCAGCGCCGCGAGCGATGGAGCCCCCATCACGCAGCCTCCCCGAGTGATCGGAACAGGACGCGCCGCGCCTCGCCCGTCTCGACCGTGAGGAGGAAGCTCCCCTCGGCCAGATCGAACCGCCCGACGATGAAGAGCACGCCGCCCCGCAGCTCCACGCGCACAGAGGCCCCGACCACACCCGGCTCCTGCAGCGCCTCGCCTTCGAGGAGCTCGCCGAGGCGGTAAAGGCTCGTCGGCGAGGGGTCCGCGTTGATCATGCGAAGAACGTTGACGCCTTCCGCGGGGGACCACGGGAGCGCGCCCGAGCTCATGAGCCATCGACGCGCCACGGCCTCGAGGACGACGCGCGGCCCTTCCACGACCGCCTCGAAATCGATATCGATCGAGCCATCCGGGCCGAACGTGCTCATATCGTCGCCGTAGTCGATCGCCATCGGCTTATCCCAGCAGCGAGGCAAGCCCGCTCGTGATCTTCCCCTGGATCGGGATCTCGACGACCGAAGGCCCCGAGACCTGCACGCCGAGGGCCCCGAGGACGATCGCAACCGCCGAGCCGGGCGGTTTCCATTCGATCGTGCAGAGGGATGCCGGTTCCGTGACCGTGCGGAGGATGAGCGTCCCCGAGTCCGTGGAATCGTCTCATGCGAAGAACGTTGACGCCTTCCGCGGGGGACCACGGGAGCGCGCCCGAGCTCATGAGCCATCGACGCGCCACGGCCTCGAGGACGACGCGCGGCCCTTCCACGACCGCCTCGAAATCGATATCGATCGATCCATCCGGACCGAACGTGCTCATATCGTCGCCGT
>NZ_JARZHG010000008.1 GCF_029946505.1 Polyangium sp. y55x31 | reverse complement strand
GCCTGCGCCCGCGCCGCCTGCGCCCGCGCCGCCGCTGCCCGCGCCGCCGACGCCCGCGCCGCCCATGCCGCCCGCGCCGCTGCTCGCAGTGCCATTTTCCGCGCCCGTCGAACCGCCGTTCCCTTCGTCTGCTCCTTCGCCACCGCCGATGACGCCGGTGCAGGCGCCGAGCGCGAGAAACGAAACGAGCGCGAGGGAAGCCGTGACGAAAGCCGAGCGACTTTGCATGGCGCCGATTCTACGTCGGACGCGGCGCGCGTCTCCACCGAGAAAAAGGACGATTGCGTGCCCCGCAGGCGGTATCGGTTTGCCGCCGGCACATTTTTCCGGCGTGGGAGCGCTCTCCCGGGAGCACGCGTCGGCAAGCCGCGTGCATGGCGGCGAGACCTGTCTCATGCGAGCGCGGCTCCCAACTCCGACCGTGCACCGGCTGATCAGCTCCCCGCTCGGGGCCCTGCTCGATACGCCCACGTACGAACGATTCAAGCTCGAACGTATGCCGTTCGAGCTGCGCCTGCTACGCCTCGGCGCCATGGCCTCGGCCCTCGGCTCGTCCGACGCGGACGAATTGATCGCGCGCCTCGGCGTGAAAAGCGAAGTGTCGACGAAGATGCGGCATCGCCTCGCCCGCGGGCTCACGCACTTCGCGCGGACACGCGTGGCGCGCGACGACATCACGCGCCGCTGGGAGCGCGCATTCTGGGGCGAGCCGTGGCCGCCGCCCGATCGTGAAGAGCTCATCCGGCTGGAAATGGAGCGGCGCGTGCGCACGCGGCGTTGCCTCGTCCCCCAGCGGACGCTCGGGTTTTTCGCGGCCGAGGTCCCTTTTGATCCGATCGCATTCCACGTCCCCTCGCCCGGCGAGGTCGCGGCGCGGTGGGCGCGGGAGATCGCACGTCCGGAGCTGCTTTATGGGTTGCCCGCGGAGCTGCCCCCGATCGAGCGCTCCCGCGCGCTCCCGGGGCCCGTCGGCCCGGAATACCTCATTCGATTTCGTTCGCCCTCGCGTTTGGGCGACGTCGTCCATGCGCGGGTCTTCGAGCCCGAGCGGCGCGAGGAGGTCGCGGCGACGTTCATTTACGCCGGCGGCCTCTTCACGACCTGCGACGACGTCGTGTATTGGCCCGAGGAGGAAGCGATGGGGCGAGGGCTCGCCAGGCGCGGGCACCGCGTGATCCTGCTCGCGCCGCCGGGGCACGGGAGGCGCGCGCCCGCTGGAAAGGCGAGCGGCGAGGCGATTCTCTCGGCGGGGCCGGAGGGGCTTTTTCGTCTCTGCGCGGCCGGCGCGCAAGAGATGGCGGTGCTCATTGCGTGGGCGCGTGAGCTCGGTTCGTCCGTGGTGGGCATCGGGGGCACGAGCATCGGGGCGCTCGTGGCGCAAGCGGTCTGCGGGCGCGCGCGGAGTTTTCCGCGGGGGATGCGTCCGGACGCGGTCTTCCTCGCCGGCGCGGCCCATAGGCTCGACGAGGTGATCCTCGACACGCCGCTCGCCGAGCGAATGGGTCTGTCGCGGGCGATCCTGGACGCAGGCTGGACCCGCGAGGCCCTCGCTTGCTTGCGAGATGTCTTCGATCCCCCGAGCGAACCCGGCATTCCACCGGAGCGCATTCACGCCGTGCTCGGGCTTTCGGACCCGTTTCTCCCGGCCACGCTCGGGCGCGAGCTCTTGCGAGCGTGGCACGTTCCCGAGGGGAACATAACATTGCGGCCCGGGGGCCAGGTCGGTTTGCTCCTCCACCTGGTTCGGGATTCGGATGCGCGCCTCACCATCGCAGGCGCACTTCGC
Organism: Polyangium sp. y55x31; assembly: GCF_029946505.1. Classification (GTDB taxonomy): domain Bacteria; phylum Myxococcota_A; class Polyangia; order Polyangiales; family Polyangiaceae; genus Polyangium. The sequence goes on along the minus strand of NZ_JARZHG010000008.1, from coordinate 351,171 downwards.
CGCGCGGCGCGGGCCGTTCGCGCGTGACGTCGGGCCGCGAAGGTGTATCCTCCGCGCCCGCTCATGTCGAACTGGTCGACCTTCACCCTGCCCTTCGAAGGCCTGGAGCTGCCGCGATTCCTCCTCACGCTGGAGCAGTCGCTCGCCGCGTTCCCCGGCGCCCGCGTCACGTTCGTCGAGCTCGACGCCGCCGACGATCCCGACGAACCCCTCTGCGGCATCGAGATCACGCTGCCGCGCGCACTCGTCGAGCACCACCGCGCGCCCGAAGATCCCGAATTGCCGGAAGACGAGGACACTCCCAGCGCCGAGATCACACTCTCCGCAGAAGGCGAAGAGACGACGCTCGCCGTGGATCTCGAGCGAAACGCCTACGTGATGCCCGTGCTCGTCAAGATCGTCGAGGATGTCCTCCGTCGGCTCGAGGTGATCGACGAGGACGAAAGCGAGGACGACGAAGACGCGGAAGACGAGGACGAGGAATTCGACGAGGACGAGGAGCTCGAAGAGGAAGAGGAAGAGGAAGAGGAAGAGGAAGAAGAGGAAGACGAGCTCGACGAGGACGAGGACGAAGCCGACGAGGACGAGGCCGACGAAGAGGAAACCGAGGACGAGGTCGGAGAAGCCTTCGAAGCGCTCCGCGTCGTCGCCGCGCGTACGTTCGGGGCCTTGGAGGGGGACGAGACATCGTTTTCGCTCACGGTCACCTGGGAGGAGCCGCCGCGCAAGAAGGGCGTCCGCGTGCGCGCCTTCGAGCCCGCATTCGCCGTGGGCGAGGGCGCAGGCGCGTCGTGGGTCGCGCTCGAATGCGAGGTTTGTCCGCTCTCCGCGCTTTCACCAGCCGAGGCGGTCGGAATCAACACGGCGACCGATTTCCAGCTCTCACTCGACGGCGAGACCTACCTCCTCACGACGAGTTATCCCGTGCGCGCGCTCGACGCGTCGCTCTTTCTGGAGATCACGCTCGCGCTCGCCGAGCAGGCGGACATCCTCGGTCTGGCCATCGAAGAAGGCAAGCTCGCCCGTTCCTGAGAGAAAACCATGCCCCGTCCGTTTTGCTTCACGCTGCCCTACGCTCGGTTCTCCCCAGCCCACGCACTCGCGAGCCTGGAGGAGGCCATGGCCGTTTTCCCGGACGCGCGCATCGCGCGAGCCATCGTCGACATGGAGCAGGAGAGCCCGCAAGGGCTCGACGTCGATATCGAGCTCGGCCCCTCGCTCCTGCCCGAATCCGCCGGCGAAGCGACCCTGACGGGTACGCTGTCAGTGCGATTCGACGGCCAGACAGTGTCACTCGTGATCGACCCGCGCGATTCGAGCGCAGTGTTGCCCGCGATCTTCGCAATCGCGGAGACGATGCTCGCAAGCGTGCGGGATCTCGCAGCCGTCGCCGCAGGCCAGGATACCGAGGAAGAGGAAGACGCCGAAGTGGACGTCGATCCATGGAGCAAGCCAGCGTCGTTCGACGACCTCGCGCGGTGCGCACGGCACATGTTTTCACTGGACGGGCGCGGCGAGACGGCATTTGGCGTGACGATCGCCTGGCAAAAGCCGGTAGGCCGGACACAAGGCCTGCTCGCCCACGCGCACACGCCACGCTTCGAGGAGGAGAACGGGGGCGAAGCGACGTGGGTGACGCTGGAGAGCCCCGTTTGTCCGAAGAATCGTCTGACGCCGGAGGAGGCGCTGCGCCGGAGCCGCTCACTCGACGTGGGCGCGCTCTGCGAGCGAGCCGAGCATTACACGATCGTGGCGCGGTACCCGCTGCGCGTGCTGGATCGAGCGCGGTTCGTGGCAATCGCAATGGCCATCGCCGAGCAGGCAGATCGGCTGGAAGCGATGCTGACGGGCGGGAAAGACGAGCTGTAGGGGGGGTTCGGCTGGGGAGCGTGGAGCCGGGGCGCTGCCCCGGACCCCGGCAGGGGCTGTCCGCCCCTGCACCCGGACCAGCGCCAGCGCTGGACTCGGGACGATGAACTGCGCTCCGCGCAGTTCATCGCACAGGCCGAGTCAAGACCGCGAGCGACCCTGCCAACCAAGACAGCAGCGCTGACATCTCAATCGGCAACGCGATTCCACCGGCCGGTTGGAAGAACTGCGCGGAGCGCAGTTCTTCCATAAAAGGTCCAGCGCTGGCGCTGGTCCGGGTCCAGGGGCGGATAGCCCCTGGTCGGGCCCGGGGTGAAGCCCCGGCGAGGCGGCGGCCTGCTGCGTTCAGCCCATCGACTCGAGCACGAGCGCGATGCCCTGCCCGCCGCCGATGCACATCGTGACGATGCCGTAACGCTTCTTCGTTCGGCGCAGCGCGTATGCGCACGTGAGCGTCAGGATTGCGCCGGTGGCGCCGAGGGGGTGGCCGAGTGCGATTGCGTTGCCCATCGGGTTTACGCGCTCCGGGTCGATGCCCATTTTTTCGAAATCGCGGACGCAGGCGAGTGCTTGGGGCGCGAAGGCCTCGTTGATCTCGACGATGTCGACGTCCTTGCCTGCGATGCCGGCCTTTGCGAGTGCCTTCTTTACGGCGGGGACGGGGCCCCAGCCCATGATTTGCGGGTCGCAGGCTGCGACGCCCATGCCTGCGATGCGCGCGAGTGGGCGTGCGTCGTGGCGCTCGGCGTCCGATTCTTTGCCGATGATCATGGATGCTGCGCCGTCGACGACTGCGCTCGCGTTGCCGGCCGTGATGATGCCGCCCGGCTCGAATGCTGCCGGGAGACGCGCCATCTTCGCCGGGCTCGGGTCTTCGAGGATGTGCGTGTCGTATTTGAGGACCGTGGGCTCGCTGCCGTCGTCTGCGGGGAGCGTGACGGGCTCGATTTCTTCGTCGAAATGGCCTGCGTCGCGCGCTGCCTTTGCGTTCTTGTGGGAGCGGTAGGCGAAGGCGTCGGCCTCCTCGCGCTGGATGCCATAACGACGACCGAGCTCCTCGGCTGTGTTCGCCATGGCCATCTTCGCGCTCGGGTCGTAGAGGCTCATGAGGAGCATGTCCTGCAGGTGCGTGCCTGCGGGCAGGGCCTTCGCCTCGATGGGGCCGTATTTTTGCGTCGCTGCGCCGACCTTCTTGCCGCGGTAGTCGTAGAGGCAGAAGGGGTATTGCATGCTCTCGGCGCCGCCGACCACCGTGAACGGACGCTCTTCGTCGTTGCGCAGGCCTGCGAGGAGGATCTCCGCGCCGACGCAGATCGCCTCGGCGCCGCTGCCGCAGATGCGCGCCACGGTGAGGGCTGGGACGTCTTTGCCGAGGCCGCCTCGCCAGCGCATGCCTTGCGCGCCGTAAATCGAGTCTCGGTGGCTGTGCTGGGCCATGCCCATCACGACGTGGCCGATGAGGCTGGGGTCGATCTTCGTGTGCCCGAGCGTCGCCTTGATGGCCATGCCGCCGAGCTGGGTCGTGGAGAAACGCGAGAAGAGGCCCGGGGCCTTGTTGTCCACGAGGATGTCGGCGCGCGGGGTGCGACGCCCGCCGTCGAGGATGACGATGCTGGTCTCCTTGCTCATCGAACGCTCCGATCTCATTCGTGGAGGAACGCCGCCGGTACACGCGGGCCGTTCTGGATGAAGTTCTTCATGCCGATGTCGAGGTCGACCGTCTCCTTGCATTGTCCGAAGCCCTTCGCTTCGAGCGCGAGGCCCTCGGCCAGCGGCAATGTATTGCCTCGGCGGACGACGGAGACCAGGATCGCGTCGATGGCACGCGAGTGATGGCCGAGGTCCGTGGCGGGGAGTTTGTCCGGGACCGCGATCGGGGCCGGATCGACGGGCGCGAGCTTGATTTCACCGGCGAGGTGCTTCTTCACGAGGGCCTTGGCCTCGCCGAGGAAATCTTTCGCGGGCGCGACCGTCGCCCAGCCCCAGGCGTGGGCTTCCTTCGCGGAGGCCGAGCGGCCCGTGCGGAGGAGGTCTACCGCGCGCTCGAAGCCGATGAGCCGCGGCAATCGTTGCGTGCCGCCATAACCGGGGATGATGCCGAGGTTCACCTCGGGCTGGCCGAGCACGAGCTCCGGGCCGACGACGCGGCCGTGGCAAGCCATCGAGATCTCGGCGCCGCCGCCGAGGACGGGGCCGTTCAAGGCCGCGACGACGGGCTTCTTCATCGAGGCGATGGTGTCGAGCACCGCGTGGCCGAAATGGCAGATGCCCTCGCAATCGGCCGGCGTCTTCAGCGAGGCGAGCTCGCCGATGTCGGCGCCCGCGAGCGCGCCGTCCTGGCTCGTGAAAATCACGCCCTTGACCGCGTCGTCGCCGGAAAGCTCCTTCATCGACGCCTGGATCTCGGTGAGCGTCTCGCGGTTCAACGCATTGCGCACCTCGGGCCTGCGCACCGCGACGATCGCGAGGTCGCCGTCCCGCGTGACCACGACGTTCTTGCGGAATTGCGGCAGGTTTTTCTCGGCAATGCTCTTCGGGACGTGGAATCCGGGGTGCTCGGCCGCGTACGCGGCGCACACGGCGTGCACGCGGTCGATGCCGTACTCCTCGGCGAGCGAGAGCAGGCCCTTGCGGAAGCCGAGCGACATGCGCGTGAGCCAGTCGAGGTCCGACGGGGCGCAGATCTTCTCGTCGGCGACGAAATAGGTGCGGGCGAAGAGCACGGCGAGGATCCGATCGAGGACCTTCTTGCCGAGCGCCTCGTCGTACCGGCCGTCGCCGCGGTTCTTCGGGTCGTGCCAGGGGCGATTGCCCACTTCGCGCAGAATGGCCGGCGGCTCGAACCAGGGGCTGCCCGTGGGCGCGTCGCGCATGAGCTCCTGGCAATGGACCGTGAGCAGGTTGCCCCGGGTCAAGTCCATCACGTTGAGCGGGCCGCCGCCGCCGATCGCGTCGTTCACGATCGCGTCGACCTGCGCCGGCGTGGCCACGCCCTCGGCCACGATGCGCGCGGCCTCGGAGACGTAATTGCAGAAAATGTCGTCGGCCGCGAAACACGCGACGTCGGCCGTGATGATGGGGACCTTGCCGAGCTTCTCCAGCGTGCGGATCATGCGCTCGCCGAGCGCGTCGTCGCCCGAGAGGACGACCTCGACCGGGAGAGCGCGCCACGCGGGATAAAACGGGTGGTTCACGAAGCAGCGCTCGGGGTGCTTCGCGTCCTTCGCGATCTCGGCGCGCGGGATGCCGCTCGTGGCGAAGCCGATCAGGCAGTCGGGCCGGACCGTGGCTTCGAGCGCGGCGATGATCTTGCGCTTGATGGGCAAGTCCTCGGTGGCGGCCTCGAGCACGTAATCACACGCGGCGAGGTCCGAGAGGGAGAGGGTGGGGACGAGGGCCTCTTTCACGGCGCGCGCGGCGCTCTCGGAGAGCTTTCCGCGGGCGAGGGCCTTCGTCACGTAGGTCGCGATGCGAGCCATGCCCGCGTCGAGCGCCTCTTGCTTGATGTCGTGCAAATAGACGCGGCCACCTTCCCTGGCGATGGCAGATACGAAGCCGTACGCCAGATCCGGGCCGATCGATCCCGAGCCGATCACGCCAACGATCATGTGTGAGACCACCTCCGGCGCGTCGGGGCGGCCCGCGGCCGGGTGCCTCCGAAGCAGGGCGGGCCCTTATCACCGGAGGGCCGCGGCGCCAAGGGCCGCGAGCGCGGCGCCCGTGCCCGCACGCGCGCTCGCCTCGCCGACGTGAGCGCCCCCGCCGCCATGCGTGCTCATCCATGTCGAATGCGGCACGTGCATTGCAATTTCCAACGGGAACGGTCGCCGCGGACCGCGGTCTTCGCGCGCGATCGAGCGGTCGCAACCTTTTGCGGAGGAGCGCGCATCATGGCGAACCCGTTCGTCGATCAGGTCCGGGAAGGCATGGAGGTCCGCACCGTGGACGGGCACAAGCTCGGCAAGGTGGTGGCGGTCCACGAGGACAAATTCGTGGTGGAGAAGGGGTTCTTTTTCCCGAAAGATTACACGATTTCCTGCGACGCCATCGAGGACGTGCGCGAAGGGTCGCTCGTGCTCTCGAAGCGCAGGGAGGAGCTCGGCATCGAGGGCGGTCTGCTGGAGTCGCTCGGCCATGGGCACCAGGAGCCGCTGCAGGCCGCGCTGCGGCTGGAAGAAGCCGAGCGGCAAGCGCAGGAGGCGGCCCGTTTGTCCCTGCACGAGGAGAGGGTCGAGGCGACCACGCACACCGAGCAGGTGGGCGAGGTGCGCATTCACAAGGACGTGGTGACGGAGGAGCGGCAGATCACGGTGCCCGTGACGCGGGAGGTCGTGACGGTCGAGCGCGTGCCCGCCGCTGCGCGAGGCGCGCGCAGCGAGGCCGCCGAGGGGAAGTTATTCCAGGAAGAATCGATCGTCGTGCCGATCCGCGAGGAGGTGGTCGACATCCAGAAGCGGCCCGTGGTGACGGAGGAAATCGTCGTCAAGCGGGCGATCGAGTCGACGGAGGCGCCGGTGAGCACGACGATCCGGCGCGAGGTGGCCGAGGTCGTTTCGGAAGGGGAGCTCGACGCGACGGAGGTACCACTGCGCAAGACGGGTACGTGAGATCGGGCGGCGTCATTGGCGCCGGCGGAGCGATCCGGCGAGGCCCTCGGCGAGGCGCGCCACCTCCGGGCGGCGCTCGTCCGCGAGATTGAAGAGGCCCTCCGGATCGGCTTCGAGATCGACGAGCACGCTCCGCCGCGCGCGGACGTCGAACGAATAAAACCACGGGTAGTGGACGATGCCCACTTCCATCGGGATCGCCGTCTCGGCATATCCCACGTTCTCGAAAAGGATCTCGGGCGGCGTGCCGCCGGGAGGAACCTGCAACATGGTGCCGCGGAGATCCGTGCTGGCGACGCCCGCGGCGGCGAGGATCGTGGGGGCCACGTCGAGGTGGCCGACGGGGGACGTTTCGACCCGCGGTTCGACCCCGGGGAGACGCGCGACGAACGGAATGGCGATGTGGAGAGGATGCGCGAGGCCGTGGTGGACGAGGCCACGCTCGCCGAGCCCTTCGCCGTGGTCCGCGAGGACGAGGAGCGTGGTCGAATTCCAGCGCGGAGAGGCGCGCAGAGCGGAGACGAGGCGGCCGATCTCGGTATCGACGAGGCGGACGGCCTCGTCGTATCCGGCGGGGATCGGCCGCGGGAGCAGCGCGTGATCGTGCGGCTCCATGAAATGGATCCAGGCAAAGAGGGGCGCGCGGCGGTCGGGGCGTGAGGCAATACGGGTGAACGTGTCGACGAGGTCCGGGGCGCGGAGCGGGGCGCGGCCATTCTCCTCGTACACGCGGGAAAAACCGAGCGCGAGGGAAGGGTAATACGAGACGAGGCGGCCGCCGACGAGGGCGACGGTCTCGTAGCCGACGGCGTCGAGGCGGCGCGCAATCGTGTTCGTATCGGGGGAGAGCGGCGCGGCGACGCTGCTGCGGACGGCCAGGTGGACGAGGTCGCGCTCGGGTTTGCCCGTCATGATCTGCGTGACGGCGCCGATCGTGGCCGGGGCGGAGGCGTAGGCGTGGCGGTAGACGACGCTTTCGGCCGCGAGCGCGGCGAGCGCGGGCATGTGGGTATCGATGACGCCGGCCGGGTCATACAGGCGATCGGCGCGGAGGGTATCGATCGTGACGAGGACGATATCGTCACGCATCGCGGGGGAATTCGTGTTCGTCGCGGGCTCCACGGCCTCCGCCTTCGCGGGCGCGGGGGTCATGGCGAGCGTGACCGCGTGCGCGAGGTCGTCGGCGAAAGGCTCGGGCCGAAGGCTCGGCAGCTCGCGCAGGAGGGCCGAGGGCAAGGTGCGGCCCATGCGGAGCAGGTGATAGCCGCGCGCCGATGTGCCCGAGATGGATATCGCCGCGACCCAGGCGAGCGCGCCGATCGAGGAAGCGGCCTGCACGCGGCGCGGAATGCGTCGGAGGAGCGAGAGGCAGGCGAGGCCGGCGGACGCGAACGAGGCGACGACGAGCGCGACGTACGATTGCTGCGCGTGCGGTGAACGCAAAAAAGCGAGGATCGCGGCGAGCTCAGCCAGGGCACAGAGCGCGGGGAGGGCCCAGCGCCGGGGCGCGAGGAAGGCGAGGGCGAAGGCCACGCCGCGCCGCGCGAGGCCAAACGCGAGGGTGAAGGCCAGAACGGCGGCGAGGACGCCCGCCGCGACGAACGCGTGCCGCTTGAGCGTGGCCGGCAGCGTGGTGGCGTGGTTCGTCAGGGCTATGATCGTGAGGGACAAACCACCGACGAGGAGGAGCGCGGTGAGCCGATCGACGCGGCGCCTCTGCGCTTCGGGGGAATCGGGATCGAGCTCTCGGGGCGCGAGTTTTTGCTGGACGACGGCCGCGAGGGCGAACGCGGCGCCCCCGACGAGGCCCGCGCCGAGATACACGGCGCCCGCAGCGGCGATCGCGCCGGCGATCTCGCGGAATGGCGCAGGCGGCGTGCGGGAGCGGAGGACGAGCAGAACCGCGTCGGCGAGCGTGGCGCCGAGCCCTCCCGCGGCCCCCGCGGAGAGCGCTGCGAGGAGCGTCCGCAAGGGAGGCTGGGGCAAATTCAGCCCTCGCCGTGCCCGCCCGAGGGCGAACGGGGGGTGATCGGGATGCGCACCGTGGCCGGCGTCGACGGACGCGCGCTGACCGGGCCCCGCAAGCTCGGCGGCGTGCCCGCGCTCTGCGGGACCCCGACGCTGATCGGCTGCGCGCTGATCGGGGCGCCCTGCTCCGCGCGACGCTCGAGGACCTCGCGCAGGCGCGCCCGCTCGGGCAGCGTCACGATTTCGCCGAGAAAGTTCTCGGCCTCGCGCACCTCGCGGAACGCGCGGCGCTGCGGGTGGAAGGCGTCGCGGAGGATTCGCTGGATCTGGAGCGAGAGCGTGGGGCTCGCGCTGAGGACGAGGGCGGCGCGGAGAAGGCGCGGCTCGTTCCGCATCGTCGCGACGTACGCCTCGACCATGTCGGGCGGGAAGACGTTCGCGTCGCTCATATCGACGAAGACGATGTAGTTGCCCACGACCGACTGGAGCATCGCGTCGTGGTCACGCCGCCAGCCAATGGCTTCGCCCTCACCGACCGGCGACCAGAACCGGACCTCGATCAGCCTGCCGACGTGGCTCTCGATGCTGTACATCGTCCGGAGGAAGTGTAACCGAGTTGCGCTTTCCCCTCAAGGCTGGCGTGCGCGTGACGGGCCCCGACGAACGGGGCGGCGGGAGGCTCGGCCCCGGACGGATCCACGCGCGACAAACGGGGGTTGTCCGGGCAATACGCTGGATCAGATGCCGTATTGGCGGAGCTTCTTGTGCAGGCCCTCGCGCGTGATGCCGAGGGTCTTGGCGGCGTTCGTCTTGTTGTTGTTGTGCTCGCGGAGGGCCTCGATGAGGAGATATTTCTCGACGACGTCCATCATGTCCTTGAGCGTGCCGCGCGCGACGCCGGCGCGGTTGACGAGGCCCTCGACCTGGCGGATTCGCGGGGAGAGGAGGTCGGGCGTGGCGAACGCGCCGGGATCGAGCTGGATCACGATGCGCTGGACCTCGTTCTGGAGCTCGCGCACGTTGCCCGGCCAGTCGTAGGCGACCATGAGCTCCATCGCCTGCTGGCTGAAGCCGCCCACGTGCTTGCCGAGCTCCTCGGCGTAACGCTGGAGGAAATGCGAGGCGAGGAGCGGGATGTCCTCGCGACGCTCACGGAGCGGCGGCAGGCGGAGCGGGAACTGGCTCAGGCGATAGTAGAGATCCTCGCGGAAGCGGCCCTTCTTGACCTCTTCTTCGAGGTTTCTGTTCGTCGCGGTCACGATTCGCACGTTGACGTGCTTCGGGCTCGTGGCGCCGACGGGGCGGATCTCACCCTCCTGCAAGGCGCGCAGGAGCTTCGATTGCAAGGAGAGCGGCGTCTCGGTGATCTCGTCGAGGAAGAGGGTGCCGCCGTCGGCGATCTCGAAGAGGCCCTTCTTGTCCTCGGTCGCGCCCGTGAACGAGCCCTTCTTGTGGCCGAAGAGCTCGCTCTCGAGGAGCGTCTCGGCGAGCGCCGCGCAGTTCTGCGCGACGAAGAGTTTGTCGCGGCGGTTCGAGCCGTAATGAATGCGCGCCGCCATGACCTCCTTGCCCGTGCCGGTCTCGCCTTCGAGCAGGACGGTGACGCGCGTGTTCACGACCTTCTGGATCTGCACGAGGACACGCTGCATCGGCTCGCTCTGGCCGATGATGACGACGTCCTTGCCGCCGCGGCGCTTCTCCTCGCGGCCCTTGAGGAAGGTGTTTTCCTTCTGCAGGCGCTCCTCGGCCGAGACGAGGCGCTTGATGAGGCGCGCGTTGGCGACGGCGAGCGAGGCGTTGTACGCGAGCACGCCGAGGAGCTCGACGTCGTGCGCGTGGAGCATGCCGGGCGCGCTGCGGTTGTCGATCTGGAGGACGCCGATGATGTCCTCGCCGCGGAAGAGAGGGACGCCGATGGTGCTGCGGATGGAGGCGCCCATGATGGACTCGGTGCGGCCGACGTCGGTGGGCGCGTCGGCGGCGAGGACAGCGGCGCGCTCCTTGACGACCTTGCGGTAGACGCTGCGCGCGACGGGCACGGGGCCACGCGGCGGTCCGGCCGCGCCGTTCGCGAGGCGCACGCGGGTCATGACGGGCACGTAGGCAGCGGCGCCGGGATCACGACCGTCTTCGTCGTCGCGCAGGATGACGGTGGCGTGCGTCGCGCTCGGGACGAGGAAGAGCGAGGCGTCGGCGACCTCGATGAGGACCTGATCGAGATCACTGCCCGCGCCGATGCGCTTCTGCGCGGCGTAGAGCTTCGAGAGCAGGCCCGGATCACGCTCGATCGCCGCGGCGGCGGGCACGATCTCTTCGATCGGCTTGAGCTGCACGACGCGGGCTTTGTCGCCGTCGTCGGAGAGCGTGATGCGCAGCGCGGCCACGTTGTCGCCGGAGCCGAGCTCGACGACGTCGCCGGACTCGAGGTCGACGGGTCCGGTCTCGGGCGTCACGCGCCTGCGTTCTTCGCGACGCACGAGGGTCGTGCCGTTCGTCGAGCGCAGGTCGTGCAAGGCGGCGCGATCGGCGCCGACGACGATGCGCGCGTGCTCCCCGGAGACGTGCTGGTCTTCGAGCACGACGTCGTTCGACGGAGCGCGACCGATGCGCACGACCTCCTCGCCGACCTCGAACGTTCGACCCGCAGCGATCCCCTGCGTTACCTCCAGCACGAGCATAAAGCGGCGGGATACTACGCTTGGTTGCACCGCGCCGAGAAAACAAAACCCCCGGACGCCTGAAGAACAAAACCCCTCGAAAAACAAAGCCCCACGGGCTTCGAAAACAAAACCCCCTCTCACACGGAAGGAGAGGGGGCGGGGGTTTGGGGGCGTAGCTCGGCTCGTCCGAGCGCAGCCCCCATCGTTGACTGCGGGGTGTGGGAGTTCCGGTTTACTGGCCGCGCGCGTTCAAGCGGTAGATGACCGTCTTGAAGGGGTTGACCGCGGCGATCTTGTTGCTGTCCTTCGTCGCCTCGGCCTCGTCGACCATCTTCTGGAGCTGGCCCGCGATCGTCGCGTCGCCCTTCGCGGAGCGGCGGTCGATCACCTGCACCGAGATGAACTTCGTGGCCGCGTTCGTGATCTTCGGCAGGAGCTCGACGAGCTTCGGCCGCGCGGCGTCGCCGCCGAGCACGCCGACCATGTACGCGCTCTTCATGCCGATGAACTGCTTGTCACCGACGTGCGAGTTCGGATCCGCGAGCTTGCCGTAGTAGCAGTCGAGCTTGTCGCCGCACTCCTTCAGCAGGTCCGTGGCCGTCTTGTATTCCTTCTCGTAGCCCTTGCCGAGCGTGGAAGGCTTGCCATCGGGGCCGTTGATCTTGGAGTTGAAGAGCTTGTCGACCTCGGGGATCTGGTCAGCCTTCATGAGCTTCATCGCCGTGAGCAGCGTCGCGGCGCGCATCGGCTCGAGGTCGGCGTCTTCGCCCTTCGCGTCGAGCGCGTTCTTGACCATCCAGGGCACGAGGCTCGAGTCGAAGAGGTAGCCCATCGTCTCGAGGAGCTGATCACGCGCGCCGACGCCGGGCGGGATCGTCATCGTGATCGAGGTCTTCTCGTAGACGCCCTGCACCGCCTTGAGCGCCGGCTCCGAGGTCGGCAGCTTGAGCAGCTCGCGGGCGATGACGACCTTGCCCGTGTCGTCGGCCTTGCCGATCGCGTCGATCATCGGCTGCACGGCCTCCTCGCGGCCGATGCTGCCGAGGATGAGCGCGGCGGGCGCGACGTACGCCGTGTCGGCCTGCTTCGCCGCGGCCTCGGGCACCTTGCCGTCCTCGCCCTTCTGCGAGAGGAGGAACTCCTCCTTCGCGTACTTCACGAGATCCGCGTCGGCGCCCTGGAGGAGCTTCACCGTCGGATCGATCGAGGGCTTGCCGATCTTGATGAGCGCGTAGATCGCCGTGGCCTGCGCGTCCGCCTTCGTCGGCGACAGGACGATCTTGACGAGCGGCTGCACCGCCTTCGCGCTCTTCAACTGGCCGAGGATCTCGGCGCAGGTGATCTGCCAGTAGAACTGGTCCTTGAGGACGTTGATGTCCTTGCGGTCGGCGATCGGGACCTCGATCTTCTTGATGCAGTCGCCTTCCCACGAGGGCTCGGCGAGCTCGAGCAGCGCGTCGTGCACGTCGCGCGTGATGAGCGAGGCCTTCGGCTTCGAGTGGCGCAGCTTCGAGAACGCCTCGAAGAGCGGGCCCGCTGCGTCCTTCGCCTTCATCGGGCCGACGCCGCGCGCCGCGGCGCGCACGTCTTCTTCCGTGGTGTCGGGCTTGTAGTCCTTGAGCGTCTTGATGAGGCAGGGCGCGCCGCGGGCGTCACGCGCGTCCGAGAGGAACTTGACGACCTTCGACTGCGTCTTCTCGTCGAGATCGCCGGTCGCGCAGATCTGCGACATCGGCTCGACGATCTTGTCGAGCAGCGGCTTGACGTTCGGACCGTTCCTGTCCTTGTTGTCCTTCGTCATCGCGTCTTCGAAGAACTGGACGAGGCGACTCACGGCAGGCACGCGCGTGCCCGGATCCGACAGCTTCTTGACGTGCGTCAGGGGGTCGTTCTCGTCCCCCCCACAGCCAACGACGGCGCTCGTGGCGACGGTCACCCCCGAGGCGACGACGGCCCCCAAAAGGAGCGAGCGAAGGGTGGGGTAAATTCGGCGTGCAGTGCGGAACATGTCTTCCTCCGGCGTTCCCTCAGAAGCGGCCTCGGCACGGCGGGCGTGCGCTGGATGGGTCCCAGATGCCCCCCGCATCACGACGACCACGGTGCCACTAGCGAGCGGAAACGAATGACAGCGCGATGCCGAAGACCAGCGAGCCGCGTTCCCCCCGAAGGCCAAGTCCCCCGGATGACTGCAGAAAGCGACCCAGCTTGCCTGCGATCTCGGGTCCGCACGCTATTCGTGGTCGCTCGACGTGTCAACGAACCCGCGAAAGCGCGAGCGCTCGGCGGAGCCCCAGCGCGAACAAACGGTCAGGCATCACACCACGAAGGGCCGTCGTCGCGAACCCATCCCGGCCCACGATCGTCCGGAACGCCGGGGAAGGCTCTCCGACGAGGCGCCGGATGGTGCGACCCACCTCGTCCGGCGGGGGCGCGCGCCGGGCGCCGCTGAGGGCGAGATCCTCGATCCTGCGGATGAGCGCGCCGTAGGGGCCCTCGTCGGCGACGTGCGCGCCGCGCTTCAAGTTCTCGAAGAAGATCGGCGTGCGGAAGGTGCCCGGCGCGACGACGAGGACGTCGATGCCGAAGGGCTCGACCTCCCAGCGCAGCCCCTCGCTGAAGCCCTCCACGGCGTGCTTCGTGGCCGCGTAGATCGAGAGGCACGGCATGGCCACGCGGCCCGATGTGCTCGACACGTTGATGATGCGGCCGCGACCGGCGCCGCGCATCGAGGGGAGGATCGCGCGCGTGGTCGCCATGAGCCCGAGCACGTTCGTCTCGAGCTGCAGGCGCACGTCGTCTTCGGATTGCTCCTCGAAGGGCCCGCCGATCACGATGCCCGCGTTGTTGACGAGCGCGAAGAAGGGTCCGTACTTCAGGACGAGCTCGCGGATCTTGTCGCCCGCGTTCGTCGAGGTCACGTCGAGCTGCTCGATGTAGACCGCGACGCCGCGCGCCTTCGCGGCCCTCTCCAGCTCCCCGCGCCGGCCGAGATCGCGCATCGTCGCCACGACCCTGTGCCCCGCCGCTGCGCACTCGATGGCCGCAGACAAACCGATGCCGCTCGACGTTCCCGTGATCAGGACAAGCTCACCCACGCCACCATCGTAGCGGACCAAGCGGGGATGTGGGGGGCAGAGGAAGGACTGCACCGCAATCCGACCGGAGCCCCCCACCGTCAGCCGATGATCATCGATTCGGAGAGAAGCTTGCCCTCGGCGAACCTGCGCAGGTTCCAGCGGTCGAAGAGCGGCAGCTTCGTGCCCTCGGCGATGTGCTGCGCGAGGAGCTTGCCCATCACGGGTGCCATCATGAAGCCGTGGCCCATGAAGCCCGAGGCCTGGTAGAAGTTTTCGATCGCATCGACCTCACCCACGATGGGGTTCGCGTCGGGCGTGAGATCGTAACAGCCCGCCCACTGGCGCAGGACCTTGACGCGGCCGAGGAGCGGCACCGCACGCGTGAGGGCGCGCGCGTAGAGCGCGAGGAAGCGGTGCGACGAGCCCATGTCGAGGCCCTCGGGGACGTCCTCGTTGGAGATGCCTCCGACGATCTCGCCGCGCATCGACTGCGAGAAGTAGAGGCCGTTCGAGAGGTCCGCGACGAGCGGCTTGAGCCAGGGCTTGAGCGGCTCGGTCGAGCAGATCTCGTGGCGGTGCGGGCGGTTCGGGAGCTTCACGTCGAGCATCGAAGCGACGATCGGGCTCCACGCGCCGCAGGCGTTGACGACACGGTTCGTCCGGATCGTTCCCTTGTTCGTCACGACGCCCTCGATGCGCGAGCCGCGCGTCTCGAAGCCCGTGACCTCGGTGAAGGTCTCGATCTCGACGCCGAGCTTCTGCGCGCACTCGGCGTAGCCCCAGACGAACGGCCACGGGAAGACGACGGCGTCGTCGGGGTTGTAGCTCGCGAGCAGGACGCCCTCGATGTCGAGCTCGGGCACGATGCGCTTCGCTTCTTTCGGTTCGAGCAGGCGCGTCGCGAGGCCACACTCGTTCTGCACGCGCACGCTCTTTTCGAGGTTCTTCTGGGCGCGCTCGTTGCGAACGAGGAAGAGGTAGCCTCCCTGGCGGAACCAGACGTTGATCTTCATCTCAGCCGCGAAGTCGCGGCACATGCGGATGCTCTCCTGCATGAGCCGGATGTTCTCTTCGCTGCCGAACTGGGCCCGCACGCCGCCGCCGTTGCGGCCGCTCGCGCCGCCGCAGAGGTAGCTCTTCTCGACGACGACCGTGTCCGTGATGCCGTGGTTCTTCGCGAGGTGGAAGGCGACGGACAGGCCCATGATCCCGCCCCCCACGATCACCACGCTGGCTCGGTCGCGCATGGTACGCGGAGCTTAGCTCAAAGCCGAGATGGCTTCGATCACGGTGTCGTAGAGCGCCGCGTTCGTCGCGACGAGGCCGTTCTCGAGCTTGAGCCCGCCGTAGGCGTAGTCGATCGGCGCGCCGTCGAGATCCGAGAAGCGGCCGCCCGCGGCGACGAGGATCGCCTCGGGGCCGCACGTGTCCCAGAGCTTCGCGCCCGTGCCGCCGTGTACGTAAAGATCGGCTTCTCCGGTGCTGACACGCGCGACCTTCACCCCGACCGATCCACACGGGACGATCCGCCTCACGCCGAGACGCTGCGCGAGCGGCTCGACCAGGCGCGGGCGATGCGAGCGTGAGACCATCATCGTCGCCATCGAAGGATCGTGCTGAGCCGAGACGCGAAGCGGGCGGCGCACGCCGTCCGGTCCTTCGACGAACGCCACGGAGGACGCGCCGACGCGGCCGCAGAGCGCCTCGCCCGACTCGGGCATGACGACGACGCCGAGGGTCGCGCGGCCGCCGACGGCGAGGCCGATCATCACGGCGAACTCGGGGTTCCGATCGGCGAACTCTCGCGTGCCGTCGAGGGGATCGACGAAGAAGACGCGGTCGTTCTGGACCATCCTCCGCGCCTCGGCCGCGGTCTCCGGCGGGGTCTCCTCGGCGATGATCGGGACGCCGGGGAATGTTTCGGCGAGGCGCGCGCAGATGAGCGTGTTCGCCTCACGATCGGCGCGCGTGACCGGATCGTTCGGGCCCTTCATCTCCACGGCGAAGGTCGTGCGGTAGACCGCGCGGACGATCTCCGCCGCCTCGCGGGCGATGGCCAGAACGGCTTCCAGCTCGGTGTCCATGCTGGCGCTCTCCATGGTGCTCTTGCGCAGGCTCCGTCAGATCTCGACGCCCACGGCCTTGAGCCGCGCGGCGAGCTCGACCATGACCGTGTCCTTGAGGTACGGCGGTTCGCCCGCCTCGCGCTCGAGCTGATCGAACTGAGCGACCGAGCGGGGGCCGAGGATCGCCGAGGAGACGAGCTGGTTCGCCAGGACGAACCGGAGCGCGACCGAGCGGAGCGTGCCGACGTCCTCGGCCTTGGAGAACGGGCGCAGCGCGTCGAGCTGCTGGATGCGCTTGGCGAGTTCTTTCTGGCTCCAACGATCGGCGCGGTGGTCGCCGGCATAGAACTCGCGCTCGGGGCTCCAGTGGCCGGTGAGCAGGCCGTGGGCGAGGACGCTCCGCGCGAGGACACCGACGCCGTGCTCCTTCACGTCCGCGGAGAGCGCGTGGAGATCCTTGGCGTTGAAAACGTTGTAGGCGAGCTCGAGGACCTTGGCCCCGGCGCGGATCGCGGCGCGCCCGACCTCGACCGATCCCGCGCTCACGCCCCAGGCGCGCACGAGGCCGCGCTCTTCGAGCTCCTTCATGAACGCGACGGTCTCAGCGCGCGCGAGCGCGTGCTCGGTCGGGTTGTGCAGGAGCACGACGTCGAGCGGGCTGCGATCGAGGCGCTCGCGCGAGCGCTCGAAGGCGACGCGCAGGTAGCTCGGGTCGAAGCGCTTCTGCGCGGGTGAGGCTTCGAGATCGGTGCCGATCTTCGTGACGACGTAGGTCTTGTCCTTCGGCAGGCGCGCGCCGAGCTTCTTCTCCATCGCGCCGCGGCCGTAGACGTCGGCGGTGTCGAAGAGGTTCACGCCGGAGGCGACGGCTCGATCGAGGACACGATCGACCTCCGGCAAGACGACGGGCCCGTAGCCGTCGCCGGAAAGCCCCCACGTGCCGAGGCCGAGCTCGGACACTTCGAGGGAGGTTTTGCCGAGAGGCCGCTTTCGCACGCGCCTGCATTTACAACGTACGGCGGTGTCCGTCCATCGTGCATGGCGCGAGGGCTCGCCCGCGCCGGGCTCCCGATCGAGCCACCCGGGAACCAGGGAGGTTTACGAGGGAACCATGGCGAAGGAGCCGTTTTTCGCGTCGAGGACGGAGGGCGAGAAGGCCTCCGGAGGTCGGGATGTGGAGGCGGCAGAGGGCGCACACAAAGCGCTCGAGCTCGTCGCGCTGCGTGGCACCGAGGTGCTCGGCGTGCGCCACGTGCTCGAGGGCGGCGCGTGCTGGATCGGGCAGACCCCGGAGTCGATCGCGCGGATCCCGATGGCCGAATACGGAGGCCAAGCCGCCGTCGTGGCCGAGGTGAAGGAGGGGCAGTTCATGCTGCACGTGCCCCCGCGCGCGAGAGGACGAACGCATGGAAAAGACGGGCTTGGCCGCCTCGTGACCGGGCCCGTGTCGCTCGAAGTGGAGGAGGGCGATCGGGCGGTGATCGTGCTCGGGCCGGTGCAGGTCCGCGCGCGGCTCGTGGCGATCGAGGCATCAGGCAAGGCGCGCGTGCGGATCCCGAACGAGACGCGCCGCCTGCTCACCGTGATGGGCGCGCTGTACGTCACGGCGTTGGCGCTCTGCGCGGCGATCGCGCCCGCGCGGCCCGATCGGCTCGCGCACGGCGCGATCCGGCGGGCGATCGCGACGGTGACGGAAAGCGTGGCGAGCGTGAACACGACGCAAGAGTTCCCGCGCCCGTGATCCGCGGAGGCCGTCGCGTCACTGGTAAAGCCAGTAGTGAAACGAATGGAACGCGCCCGCCTCGCGCGGCGTGACCTCGATCTCAGTCCGAGCCCAGACGCGATCCGGCGGGATCTCCACGACACGCTCGACCCACGGTCCGGCCGGGAGCCGAGCCGATCCGATCTCGATGCCGCCCGCGCGCACGACGAGCTCGACGTCGGTGTCGGCCGAGGCGCGCAAGACGAGGGATGCCGCGCGGCCCTGGGCGAGGTTCGTGGTGAAACGATCGAGCGCGCGGCGCATGCGGCCGCCGTCGGCGATCTCGGCGGCAGGCGTGTCCTCGTCCGAGCCTGCATCGTCCCGCCGCGGCGGCTCGGCCATCACGGCCACGTTGTCCTGATCCGACGCGCCGAGCCGCGCGTAGCCGTGCGTGTCCTCGGACTCGAGGTCGGAGACGTCGATCTCGTCCGCGAGCGCGCCCTTCGGCGTCACCACGCGCGGCAGCGCCCCCGTGCCGAGGAGATCCCAGCGCGCGTCGTGGGCGATCATCGTTGGTCCTCCAAGGATCGACTGATCGGTCACGGTCTCGCGGTGCAGCTCCTCGCCGAGCACGGGCGGGCAGGCCATCCACTGCGGGTACACGATGAAGTGCGAGGGCCGGCGCTCAGCGGGCAGTTTTTCGTAGTGCTCGAAGCGTGAGCCAGCGCCGAACGTCCAGTACCGCGATTCGCCCTCGGTCGTCAGGCCGACGACGTCGAAGGTGCGCCGGTCGGAGACGTAGGCGATCGCGCCCGTGTCGTTCACGCCGATGCGCGCGCCTTCGGGGAGTTTTTCGCGCGCCCAGAAGCCGAGCGTGACTTGCTGGTGATCGATCGCGCGCGCGCTCGTGGCGAGGTCGGAGAGCGTCCAGGGGAGCTTCGTGACGAGCGCGCCCGTGAAGAGGCCGAGGACGAGCGGCGTGACGGGCGCGCGCGCGCGGAAGAAGCGTCGCGCGAGGTCGCCGATCTCGCGGGCGAGGCAGGCGAGCAGGACGAAGTGCGCCGCGTAGAAGGGCCAGACGTAGCGGACGCGGTTCCAGAGGAAGCTCAGGTACGTGCACGGCAGCGCGGTCGCGAGGACGATCGCGAGGACGAACGTGCCGTGGATCGGGAGCGCAGAGCGCTGCACGCGGAACACGAGCGCGAAGGCGCCGAGGATCGTGGGGACGAGGAAGTTCTCCGGGACGAAGATCGCGGACCACTCGCCGCCGTCGAGCACACTCTGCCAGAGGACACGCAGGTTCGACTGGAGGAAGCCGATCATGCCGGCGCGGTCGTACGCGGGGTTCGCCGGGAGCCACTTGACCATCGTGGTCGAGGAGGCCGCGTGACCCGCGAGCACGAGGTGGAGCAGCGGCACGAGCAGCGGTCCGAGCGCAGGGACGAGCGCAGGGACGAGCGCGACGAGGCGTCGCGGTTTGCCGTCGCCGTTCGGGCGTAACGCGAGCGCGGCGACGGCGAGCGCCGAGGCGACGGCTCCTTCGGGGCGCACGAGCGGCGTGAGCAAGCCGAGCGCGGCGACCTCGATCGCCTGGCGACGGCCGGGCGCGGGGGACGAAGGATCGGGCTCGCAGTACGCGGCCGCGACGCGCGCCGTGCGCATGAGCATCCACGCGAAGGGGATGGTCTCCATGCCGCTCCACGCGAACCACGCGAACGCGCCGAAGCCGAGGCACATGAGCATCGCGCCGGCGCCCGCAGCGCGGCCGGCGAGTCGATGCGCCAGGCGCCCGGTCTCGACCGCGAGCGCGGCGTGCGCGAGCGTGCCGAGCAGCCACGTGGCCCACACGAACGAGAGCCCACGCAGGCCGAGGAGGTAGAGCGGCGCGAGGGCGACAGGCCAGAGCAGGCTCGTCGCGCCCGTCGTGTAGCCCTCGCCGGGCACGTACGAGAAGAAGTGCCCCTCGGCGAGGCGACGCGCGTATTGCAGGTGGATGAACGCGTCGTCGAGCGGGAGCGCAGGCCGGCCTGCGCGGTTCAGGATGCCGCGGACGGCGAGCGCGCCGAGGGCGAAGCTCACCACGAGGGGGAAGGCGTAAGGGGCCAGGCGTTTGCCCACGTCCCGAGGCGTCACGGGCGGGACCATACCGACCCGGTCAAAGGCCCGCTACCCATCCGGCCGACGTTGTGCTTGTTTGCGCCCGCCATGGTGTTCCGGCCGCGCCCCAACCATCCGTACGCTCACGCCGCTCGCTTCCCGGACGAGGGCCCGGTCGACATCGGCTCGATCCTGCCGGGGGAAGGCCCCATCGAGATCGAGATCGGCCCGGGCCGCGGGGGCTTCGTCTTCGAGCGCGCGGCGGCCGCGCCGGATCGCAGGCTGCTCGGGCTGGAGATCCGGCTGAAGTGGTCGTCGATCGTGGACGAGCGGCTCAAGAAGCAGGGCCTTGGCGGGCGGGCGCGCGTGCTCAACGCGGACGCGCGCGAGGCGCTCTCCCGGCTCGGGCCGGACGGCTCGATCGATACGTTTTTCATGCATTTCCCCGATCCCTGGTGGAAGAAAAAGCACGCGAAGCGCCTCGTCATGGGGCCGGGTTTGCTCGACTCGATCGCGCGGCTCCTGCGCGACGGCGGCGAGTTCTACGTGCAGACGGACGTCGCGGAGCGGGCGGAGATGTACGAAGCGCAGATCGGCGCGCACGAGGCGTTCGAGCCGAGCGGCGACGAGCCGGGTTCGGCGCGGATGGTCGAGAACCCGTACAACGCGCGGAGCCCGCGCGAGCACCACGCGATCGCGGACGGGCTGCCCGTGACGCGCTTGCGGTATCGCCGCCGGCCGCGCTGAGACTAGTTGAGCTTGAAGGCCGCGCGCGCGACCTCGCCGGCCTTCACCTGCACGGCCTGCGACTGCGAGGCGCCGCCGCCTTCGGGCTTGCACGTGACGCGCGCGGTGCCCGCGTTGACCACGGCCTCGACGGGCGTGGACCCGTAACCGACGCCGTTGATCGTCACGTTGCAGAAGCCGCCCTTCGACGTGACGCGCACCTTGCCGCTGCCGCCGCCGCCTCCGCCGCCCGCGGTGCTCGGGCTGCCCGTGCCCGCGGCCGCGGCGCTGTTCGGATCGGCCTTCACGAGCCGCTCCTGGATGACCTTCGTCTCGCCCTTCTCGGCGGTGAACGTGATCGTCTTCGGCACGTAGCCCGAGAGCTGGAGGACGATCTTGTGCTCCTCGCCCGCGGAGAGGCCTTCGAGCTTTTCGACCACGCCCTTCAGTTGTTTGTTGTCGAGCCAGACCGTCGCGGGGGGATCGATCTTCAGCACCACCGTGACCGATCCGGTCTTCATCACGGCCTGGACGGCGCGCGTGGGCTCTTGCTCGGTCAGCGTGATCGACTCGCGGTGCGCCTCGAAGCCTTCCTTCGTCAGCTTGATCTTGATCTCGCTGTCGAGCGGCAGCCCCTCGATCTTCGCGGGCGTGACCTGCTTCTGCAGCTCGCCGTTGATCCAGATCGAGCAGCCCTCGTCCGCGCCGCACTTGATGTCGAGCGCGCCTTTCGTCTCCTTCGCGCGCACCGCCTGCGCCTTCTCGGCCTCGGCGCGCATCTGCGCTTCGCGATCCGCGGCCTGCTTGCGCATGTAGAAGAAGCCGCCCACGCCGGCGGCCACCACGGCGGCGAGCGCGATCCAGAGCCCCACGCTCGAACGCTTCGGCAGCGGCGTCGACGCGCCCGTCGCCGACATGCCTCCGCCGCCCGTCACCGTGCCCTCGTACATCGAGGGGCTGTGCTGCATGGCGATGATGTCGGCGAGCTGCTTGACGTCCTGCAGCGCCTCCTTCTGCTGCTCCAGTTTGTCCTGGAACAGGGACTGCATCCACTGCGTCAGGCTGATCTGCGAGACCGGGATGCGCTCCTCGCGGACGAACGCTTCGAGGTCGCTCTGCATCTCGCGCGCGCTCTGGTAGCGATCCTCGCGCTTCTTCTCGAGCGACTTCATCACGATGCGCTCGAGCGCGGGCGGGTAGCCGGGTTTGACCTGGCTCGGGCGCGGATACTCCTTCTCGCAGATGAGCTTCAGCGTCTCGAACTCGCTCGATCCCTTGAAGAGGCGTTTGCCCGTGGTGAGCTCGAAGAGCAGCACGCCGACGGCGAAGATGTCGCTGCGCCAGTCGACGTCGCTGCCGGACGCTTGCTCGGGCGACATGTACGGGACTTTGCCCTTGAGCTGGCCGTCCTTCGTGTCCTCGCCGATCTGCGAGCTCGACTTGGCCACGCCGAAGTCGACGATCTTCACGTCGCCCGAGAACGTGCAGACGATGTTCTGCGGCGAGATGTCGCGATGCACGATGTGCAGGAGGTTGCCCTCGAGGTCGCGCTTCTCGTGCGCGTAGGCGAGGCCCGCGCAGGTGCCGAGTCCGATCGCGACGGCGTGCTCGAGCGGGAACTCGGTGAGGCCCTTCTTGCGCATCGCGCGGACGATGGAGCGGACGTCCTCGCCGTGGATGTGCTCCATGGCGATGAAGTACGTCCCGTCGACCTGCCCGACGTCGAACGTCTGCACGATGTTCGGGTGCGACATCGTCGCGGCGACACGCGCCTCGTGCAGGAGCATCTCGATGAACGCCTGATCGTTGTTCATCGAGGGCAAGATCCGCTTGATGACGATGAGCTTCTCGAAGCCCGCGACCGAGCGGTGCAAGGCGAGGAAGATCTCCGCCATCCCGCCGGCCGCCAGCCGACGCAGAAGCGTGTACTTGCCGAACTGGCGCGGCAGGTTCTCTTCAGGGAGCGAGGCCAGATTGAACCCCGCGTCGTCCTGTGGCTCTCCGCCCGCGCGTTGCACCATCCGTAATCCCGTCTGTCCGTAAGGTTACGGCGCAGCATCATGACATGGTGGCTCCCGGTGTCGACGGATTCTTCCAGCCGCGCGCCGTCTTCCCCTCCGCCGCCGTGGCGCGCCCGTCCGCTGGAATTGAGCGCAAGATCCATGCTAGGCAGCGTCGTGACCCCGTCTCCTTCGCCCCCGCGCGCCCTCCCTCGCATCACCCTCGGGCTTTCCATCACGGCGGCGTTGCTCGGGGTCTCGGGGTCCGCCGATGCGGCTTCGATCCGCAAGGGGCCGTACCTGCAGGCGCTCGGCCAGACGGCCGTCACGATCAAGCTGGAGCTCTCGATGCCGGAGCCGGCGACGGTCCTCGTGACCGGGCCGGGGGGATTCTCGTCGTCGAAGGCGTCGGAGTCGGAGAAGCGCTTCCACGCGATCCGGGTCGAGGGCCTCGCGCCCGCGACGACGTACGCGTACCGCGTGAAGGTCGGCGACGTGGAGAGCAGGCCCGTGGATTTCACCACGGCGCCCGCGGATGGCCGCCCCTTCAAGTTCGTCGCGTACGGCGACAGCCGCTCGGACGCCGCGTCGCACGCAGCCGTCGCGCGGGCCATCGAAGCCGCGCCCGGCGACTTCTTCGTGCACACGGGCGACATGGTGCAGGACGGCGACAACGAGGCGCAGTGGCAGGAGTTCTTCGGCATCGAGGGCAAGCTGCTCGCGAACCGGTGCATCTTCGTCGCCGTCGGCAACCACGAGCTCACGACGCCCGATCCCACGGGGCAGGTGAACTTCCTCCGGTACTTCGCGGCGACCGAGACGGATGGCCGGGAGCGCCCGCACCTCTACGGATCGTTTCGATGGTCGAACACGCGGTTCTTCCTGCTGAACGCGATGGATACGTGGACCGGCGACGAGAAGGAGTGGCTACGCGCGGAGCTCGTGAGCGCGCTCGACGAACCGGGCCTCGTGCATCGGATCGCGGTGATGCACCACGGGCCGTTCTCGAGCGGCTACCACGGCGGCAACGCGCGCCTCGCGTCGCAAGGGATCATCCCGATGCTGCGGGACAACAAGGTCGAGCTCGTGATCGCGGGGCACGACCACATCTACGAGCGCGGCGAAGGGCAGGGGCTCAAGTACATCGTGTCGGGCGGCGCGGGCGCGCCGCTCTACCAGCAACGCAGCCGCGCGCCGGAGCAGCGGTACTTCGAGTCGGTGCACCACTTCCTCGAAGTCTCGGTCGACGGCCCCGAGGTCAACGTCCTCGCCCGCCGCGCGAGCGGGAGCGTGATCGAGCAGTGCAGCTACCGGGGGACCGAGAGCTGGTCCTGCAAATCCGACGAGAAGAAGCCCGCGACCGCCGCCACGCCCGCGACGACACGAGCGAGCACGGCCTGCACCTGCGCGGTCCCCGGGAGCACGTCCGGAGATACGGGCGGGGCCGCGGCGCTCGTCGCCTTCGCCGCGCTCGGGGCCCTCGGGGTGAGGCGCCGCGTTTCGTCCGCGGGAGATACTTGATCACCGGCCGAGCCCGGGGATATCGTCCCGCCATGCCTCGTTTGGCCTCGCTCGTCTCGACCGCGTCCGCGTTGGCTCTCCTCGGCAGCGTGCTGTTCGGCTGCGCCACGTACCGTCAGGATCTGGAGCGAGCGCAGAAGCACTACGAGGAGAACCAGTACGAGAAGGCGCTCGCGCTCTTCCGCGTGCTCGAGCCCGACATCGACTCGCTCTCCGACGCCGAGCAGGCGAAGTACGCGTACCTCCGCGGCATGACGGACTATCGGCTCGCGGGCCTCTCGCTCGCCGCGAACGTGCCGGGCGGCGTGGCCGATCCGAAGCGCGGCTACCGCGACAACGCGCGCCACTGGCTCGCCGTCGCCGCCGCCATCGAGAAGAACACGCCGGGCGGGCTCACGGGCGACGAGAAAAAGCGCCTCGAAGATGCGCTGACGGATCTCAACAAGGACGTGTACGGCGGCATCGAGAGCGTCGAGGACAAGGTCGACGATACGAAGAAGCCCGAAGACGCCGCCGAGAAGAAAGCCGATCCGGGCGCTGCCGCCCCGGCCCCGGCTGCGGCGCCGCCGAAGTAGAGCTCGCCGAGGCCCGAAACGCCGAGAGCGCCGCATCGGCCTCGCCGATCGGCGCTCTCGTTCGTTCGAAGGGCCCTCTCGTCTCGGGGGCCGAGGTGCGCTCCGGACTTTCCTCTCGCGTCCGGTCGCCCCTGGGTCAGGACGTTCCCCGGCGGAGGGCGTGAATCTCGTCCTTCGCCTTGAGCTTTTGCTTCTTCAGCTCGGCTACCTCGAGCTGCTCGGAGGGTGTCAGGTACGCGTGTCGCCCGAGCTCGGCGAGGCGCTCGTCGAGCTCCCGGTGGCGCATCTCCGCATGGTTCAGCCGCTCGGCATCGGAATCGGTCTCGGTCACCCGCTTCATCATGCCCACCTCCTGGTGAGGGCTCTTTGCTGTACTGCGAAGAGCCCCGCTTGCTGGTCCATCATCGAGCCGGCCCCCGAGGACGGGGAGCCGCGCGCGATGGATTCAAGGTACCCTAGGACGAGCGGGGTCGGATCCCCTTTCCGCGTGGCTCATGTGCTTCTTCGTTCGACGTTTTCCACTCGGGTCGGGTTCGTCCCCGTCGCCTCCGTTGGGGTAGGGATGGCTTTTTCCACGCGCACGCGCACGTGCCTCGCACTCGCTCTCGCCGGCTTGCTCGTGGGGTGTGGTTCGTCCGGACCTCGGCCCGAGGTTCCGAGGCCCGCGCCGAAGGCCGAGAGCGGACCCGTGATCGAGGTCTCGCCCGTCGTGGTCTCGCCTTACACCGAGGCCGATCTCGTGCAGGAGTTCGAGCGGGCGAAGGCGCTGCTCCTCGGCGGGAATCACCGCGAGGCCGCCGAGGTCTTCGACAAGCTCGCGCGGCACGCGCCCGAGGGTGAGGTCGGAGCGGCGAGCCTTTACAACGCGGCCGTCGGCTACGAGGCGCTCGGGGAGCGAGAGGTGGCGGCCGAGCGGCTTCGGGAGCTCTTGCGGCGCTTCCCGGGCCACGCCCTCGAGCGCAGCGCGCTGTTTCGTCTCGGTCGAGCGCTCGCGTATCTCGAGCGCTGGGCCGAGCTCGTCGCCGTCTCGGAGAAGCTCCTCGCGCGGCAGGACCTCGCCGTGCTGGAGGTGATCGAGGCGCGCGGGGCGCGGGCGCTCGGGCTCGTGGAGCAGGACCTCGTGGAGGAGGCGGCGCGCGAGGTCGCGGTGGCGCGGGACGTCGTCGAGCGCGAGCGTCTGGGCGAGGCGGGTAAGCCCCCGATCGAGCTCGCGCAGCTCTGGTTCGCCGTGGGCGAGGTGCGGCGCAAGCGGAGCGAGGCGATCAAGTTCGAGCCCATGCCGCCGAACTTCGCCGAGACGCTCGAGAAGCGCTGCCAGGGGCTGCTCGACGCGCAGGGGGCGTACACCGAGGCGATGCGGAGCCTCGACGCGCACTGGTCGGCGATGGCGGGCTACCGCGTGGGGCAGCTCTACCAGGAGCTGCACCGCGACGTGATGCGGGTGCCTCCGCCCGCGGCGGCGGACACGGTGCGCAAGCGGCAGCTCTTCGAGGGGGCGATGCGGCTGCGTTACCGCGTGCTCCTGGAGAAGGGGTTCAAGATGATGGAGGGGACGGTGCGGCTCGGGGATCGGACGGGAGAGGCGTCGGCGTGGATCGGGCGGGCGCGGGAGGCCGAGCGGGCGCTCGAGCTCTCGCTGGCCGACGAGAAGGCGGCGCTCGCGCGGCTTCCGTTCACCGAGGACGAGCTCCGGGAGGCGCTCGAGGCGTTGAAAAAGAAGCCGTGAAGGTTCTTCCGGGCACGAGGGCCCGGCGAGCCTTCAATGGATGTCGGGCTTGCAGCCGAAGAAGATATCGAGCTTGCCGTCCGGATCGGCCTGGACGATCTGGCACGAGGCGGCGCAGAGCAGGATCTTCTGCGGCTTCTTCGGGTCGTCGTAATACCAGCCGGGGCCGATGCCGCAGTCCGCCGCGCTCTTCACCTGGAGGATCTCTTTTTCGACGCCCGCGCCGTTCGTGTGCTTCACCGTGGCCTTGTCGAGCTCGAGCGGCTCGTTGCCGGTCGGCTCGGGGACGATGTACTCGCAGGCGAGGGCCTTCGAGCGGATCTCCGTCATCTTCTGGGCGAACTGCGCGACGTTCGCGGTGACGTCGTACGATTTCGTGGTCCCGCCGGCCGCGGCGATCTGGTCGAGGTTCAAGACGCTCGCGCCGTTGATGGCGACGACGTACGTCTCGACGCCATTGTAATCGAGGGCGGCCTTCGCCAGGCCCGCGATGCTCGGGATGTCGTTCTGGTTGCCGGGGCAGCTATTGGGATCGCCGTCGCTCGCGAAGACGAGGATCACCTTGTGGTTCGGGTGCGCGTCCTTGTAGGCCGTCGCATTGAAGAGCGCGCCTTCGAGCGCGCCGTACATCGGCGTCGAGCCGCCGTTCGGGCTCTCGCTGTTGATCGATTGCACGAGCGCCGGCGCGTTCCCGGGCAAGGCCCCGATCTGGACGGACAGGTCGTCGTAATGGTGGTAGTTGCAGACGAGCCCGTCCGGCGGGGTATCCACGGGGAAATACAGGATACCAACGTTGATCCCTGCCGAGGCCGGATCCTCCACGAATTGCTTGATTGCCGCCGTCGCGCCGTTCCAGTTCTGGCCGTACATGCTGCCGGAGCGGTCGAGCAGGATGACGAGATCGAGCTCGACGGGCTCGGCCTTTCCACCGGTCTGGGCGCAGGCTTCTTCCCCGCCGCCTCCGCCGGCGCCCATCATGCCGCCATCGAAATCGAACATGTCGCCGCCCGTACCGGCGGCGCTGCCTGGAGCCGAGCCTCCGCCGCCGGTCGCGCCGCTCGTCTCCTCGACGCCGTTCGAGGCTTGACCGTCGTGGCCCCCGGAGGCGCTGCACGCGAGGCCGAGCGAGGAGACGCAGAGCGCCGCGAGGGCGCAGAGGGTCTTGGGGCTTCGTCCGCCGAATGCGACGGAGCGCCCCAAATGTCCGACCTGCGTGGTGCTCGTAATGCGGGATGCGCGGAAAAACATGTTTACTCCTGGGAATCTGGAGAAGGACGACGATCCGCTCGGTGCCTCGTATCCATCACCGATCGGGGAGCTTTGCGCCGCCGATGGGCCGTGAACTCGAATCATTCGAGACGCGCAGGGGGCGACGACGGAGCAAGATCGATGTATACGGCACGGACGTGCGCGGCAAGCACCCGCGAATGGAAGATGGGTTTCGACGAGGGCATCGAACGCGAGGCATTCGTCGAAATGATGGCCTTACGGAGGCTGGATCGCAATCGGGGGACGTCTGATTGCGATCTCGAACGTGCAATTTGGAAAAACCGGTGCGTCGCGGCTATACGCGTCGTTCCGGACAAGGGTACGCCGTCGCGCCGCACGTGCGAGCATTCGTGCCTCGCCGCGGCAGAGAGGTGGGTCGACGATGAGGGAATGGATGAATTGGGGGCGCATTCTCGCCGTGTCCGTGAGCGTCGTCGCCGCGGGCTGCGCGCGGCAGGCGTCTGATGCCGCGCGTGGTGAGGGCGGTGGCGGCGAGAACGGCGAAAACGGCGCGGGAGGCCATGGCGGTGAAGGCGGCGCCTCCCTCGGGCCCACGGACTGCCCCCTGGATTGCTCGCTCATCGACGCGCCGCCCTGCCTCGTGTCCGTCTGCGACGCGGAGAAAAAGCGCTGCGCCATCGTGCCGCGCCCCGCCGGGACCTCCTGCGAGGATGGCCTCTTCTGCACCGTGGGCGATAGCTGCCAGGCCGGCGTTTGCGTCGGGGGCGTGCAAAACGACTGCGGTATGAAGGCCGCGACCTGCTCGGTCGTGACCTGCCACGAGGACACCGCCACCTGCGACGAGGGGCCCGCGCTCGACGGAGCGCCTTGCGTGTCGAGCGACGCGTGCACGGTCTCCGCGACCTGCAAGGGCGGCGCCTGCGTCGGGTCGCCGAAGAGCTGCCACTTCGCGCCCGTGCCCGACGATTGTCACGTCGCGGTCTGCAACCCCCAGACGGGCGCCTGCGAGCCCGTCCCCGGCAACGAGGGCCTCGGTTGCGAGCAAGGCGGCGACCCGTGCCTGACGGGCAAGACCTGCGCCGCCGGCGTTTGCCAGGGAGGAGGCCCGAAAGACTGCACGAGCGCCGCGGACGACTGCAATACGGGCGTCTGCGACGCGGCCACGGGGGCGTGCGTGGGCGCGCCGCGCGGCGCGGGCCTTTCGTGCAGCGAGGTCGTCGACGAGTGCAATACGGGGATGTGCGACGCCTCGGGTGTTTGTCAGAGGGTGCCCACGCCGGGCGTGGCCTGCGCGTCCGCCAAGAACGACTGCAACGACGGCGTCTGCGACGCGTCGGGCGCCTGCGTGGGCGTGCCGGTCAACGAGGGCGGAGCCTGCGAGGATGGCAACGCGTGCACGCTGGGCGAGACGTGCTCGGCGGGGTCGTGTACGGGCGGCAAGGCGGAAGGGTACGTCGTCTACCTGCACGAGACGTTCGCGGACAACTCCGCGGGCTGGACGCTCGAAGGCGAGTGGCAAATCGGCCCCGCAAAAGCCTCACCAGGCAACGCCTCCCACGGCTCCGAGGACCCGGACACGGACCGCTCCTCGACGGCCGACAACGGGATCGCGGGCGTGAACATCGGAGGATATGCGGCCGAGGTCGTTCACCCGCCCCAGTACCTCGTGAGCCCGCCGATCGACACGAGCGGCACGGGCTCTTTGTGGCTCTCCTTCTACCGCTGGCTCAACAGCGATTACGGGCCGTACATGACGAACACCGTGGACGTCTTCGACGGGAGCGCGTGGGTGAACGTATGGAACTCGGGTGGGCCGCCTGCGCTCAAGGATGCAGCGTGGACGCTCATGACGTACGACCTCACGGCGTACCGAAACGCGGCGCTTCGCGTGCGTTTCGGCTTCGAGGTGGGCAACGGCGGCGTGTTCACGGTGTCGGGGTGGAACCTCGACGACGTGACGATCGCGAACCAGGTCTGCGAGGTGGCGGACCCGCCCGCGCCGGAGCCTGCGCCCTCCTCCGTCGCGCACTGACGGGGCGTTTGTCGGGGGGCTCCTCGGGCGAAGGAA
Source organism: Polyangium sp. y55x31 (assembly GCF_029946505.1). Classification (GTDB taxonomy): domain Bacteria; phylum Myxococcota_A; class Polyangia; order Polyangiales; family Polyangiaceae; genus Polyangium. The sequence continues at coordinate 321,279 of NZ_JARZHG010000008.1, read as the reverse complement.
TTCGTGGCGACACGGTTCCTTCGCTCGGGTAGGATGCCGCCCATGATTGACCACATTTCAATCGGCGTACGTGACCTGGAGAAAAGCAAGGCGTTTTACGCGGCCGCGCTCGCGCCGCTCGGTTATGCCCTGATGATGGAGTTCCCCGGCGTGGCCGGGCTCGGGGAAAAGGGCAAGCCGGATTTCTGGCTCGGCGCGGGGGAGGTGGGGGCGCGCCAGCACATCGCGTTCCTCGCCCCGGATCGCAAGACGGTCGACGCGTTTTACGAGGCCGCGATCCGGGCCGGAGGCAAGGACAACGGCGCGCCGGGGCTCCGGCCGCAGTATCACCCGAATTATTACGGTGCGTTTGTCCTGGATCCGGACGGGCACAACATCGAGGCGGTTTGCCACACGCCGTGACGGGACGGGCGCATGAGCGATGCGAGCGCCCAGCCACGTCGTCGTAGGGGGCTCGCCATCGCCGGCGCCGTCTCGGGTGTGCTCGTCGTTTCCCTCGGCGCGTTCTCGTTCTGGCTTCGCGGCGGCGTGCAGGATGGCCCGAACGATCCGAGCGACGCGGGCGACGAGGTCGCATCATCGGTCCCACACATCGCCCCTTCCGGCTCTCCCGCCCGGTCCGACGCCCGTGACGCGGGGAGCAACGACTTCTTCGTCGGCGATTTTTCGGATCTGATCGGGGCCAACCGGGACGAGCAGGCGGTCCTCGTGGTGCGAGATGGCTCCTGGAAGAGGCGCGCCCAGCACGCGTACTTCGTCGTGCATCTCGATGGCCGAACGGAAGACGAGTTCGTCCTTTCGTCGGAAGGATACGATCACGAGACGGAGGATCCGAGCGCGCTGAACACGCCCGAATCACGGGCGATCCTCGGCCGGCTGGAGGCGCTTGCACGGCGGTTCCGCCGCATGGGCGCGTGGCTACCGTTTCTCGCGTTCCCCAGCGCCGAGAGCTGGCACGTCCGATTCTTCGAGGATGGCAGCGCAGAGATCGATACGAACCAGACGCGCTGGAGCTGGGTCCGATGGGCCGGATCTCCAGACTTCGTTCATCGGTCGCAGGACTCCAAGGTGCCGTGGCGCGTGGCCGAGGGTTTGCCGGTCGTCTCCTACGACTACGACGACGGGCGCTGGGGCGATTGGTCGGAAGGGATGCGGGACGTTTGCTTCTTCTGGGAGGAGCCGCCCGCCGCGCGCCGCAAGCTGACTTGTTCCAACGGGATCCACCACGCTTCGATCGTCTGTGACCGCGGGATCTGTGGTCTCTTGACCAAGGGTCTCGGGCTCGCGTTCTCGCTGATCGACCATCGAGGCGCGCAGATCCTCGCGGATGGGTACGTCTCCGGTGTCGCCCTTGATGCCCCCGTCGACCTCGCCGTCAACGACGCCGGCCGCGTGGCCATCTCGTACGGCCATTCGAGCGCACGGATGGCGGTCGTCGATCTTCGCACCGGGATCTTTCGCGAACGTCGCGACAGCCCGCCCGGGCCCCCAGCGACCGTGTGGCTCGACGATCAGACGCTCATCGCGTGTGATGCGGAGCAATTCAGCAAGCACCGCAGCCTCGTACGATTGTCCCTCGATGACGAGAGCGCCTGGACGATACGAGAATCGGGGCTGCATCTGCGAACGGGTGCCGACGGAGGCGTGCGTCGATGAGCCGCGCACGGGGAAACCCGCGAGCCGCGCGGTGTTTTACGAGCCTTCGCCGACGTACGGTTCGAGCGCGCGGATGATCGCCGCGGTGACCGAATCGACGTCGCCGTTGCCGTCGACGTGCACGAGCCGCTCGCTGCCGATGATCTTGTCGGCTTCGAGGTAGGCGCGGGCGAGGCGGGCCTGGAGCTCCGGCTCCTCGAAGAGCTCGCTCGCGCCGCCGCGGGCGCGCCTGCGTTGCGCGGCGACCTCCGGATCGACGTCCACGACGACCGTGACGTCGGGCTTGAGCGCGTGGCGGTTGCAGTGGCGGATCCAGGCGATCATGTCCGCGCGCGCGCCCTCGTCTTCGATGCCGATCGACTGGTAGATGATGCTCGAGAGCTCGTAACGATCCGAGATGACCACGTAACCGTCGCGCAGGTGCGGCGCGACCTCGGACTCGATGTGATCGAGCCTGTCGGCCGCGAAGAGCAGCGCCATCGTGCTGTCGCGGTGCCTCGAAGGCAGGGTCACGCGCTGGGTGAGCACGAGCCGGAGGAGCGAGCCCATCGGCCCGCCGCTCGGCTCGCGCGTGACGTGCGCGAGCCTTCGTCGTCCTCGCAAGAACGAGCCGTACCGCACGGCTTGTGTCGTCGTCCCCGCGCCGTCGATGCCCTCGAAGACGACGAACAGGCCGTCGTTTCCGTCCTCGCCTTCACGCATGGCGTGCCTCGTCTCCTTCCTTCGTCGTGGTCACGTCGAGCGGGATGGGATCCTCGCCGAGCACCAGGTTGTCGATGAGCCGCGCGCCGCCGATGCGGATGGCGAGCGCGAGCAGCACGCGATCCGGCGTGCGCTCCTCCGGGCCGAGCACGGCGAGCGTATCTGCGTCGGCCACGTCCACGTAGTCGATCGAGCTCGCGACGGGCGCGACGTGCCCGCGCGCGAGCGCGGTGAGCATGCCGGCGCGACGCTCCCCCGCGGCGAACGCGCGCGCCGCGGCGGAGAGGCCTTGCGGGATGGCGAGGGCCTGCGCGCGCGCTTCGGGCGAGAGGTACGCGTTGCGCGACGACATCGCGAGCCCGTCCGGCTCGCGCACGGTCCGCACCCCGACGACCTCCACGGGCAGGAAGAGGTCCCGCGTGAAGCGCTCGATCACCTTGAGCTGCTGGTAGTCCTTGCGGCCAAAGAGCGCGATCGAAGGTCCTACGAGCGCGAACAATTTCGTGACGACCGTGGCCACGCCCTCGAAGTGGCCGGGCCGGTGCGCGCCGCAGAGGCCCGCGGCCGTGGCGCCGACATGCACGCGGGTCTCATCGCCGGGCGGGTACATGTCGGCGGGCGCGGGCGCGAAGACGCCGTGTGCGCCCGCGTCCGCGCACTTCTTCGCGTCGCCTTCGAGGTCCCGCGGGTACCGGGCGAAATCCTCGTTCGGGCCGAACTGCGTGGGGTTCACGAAGATCGAGACGACGACGAAATTGGCGTGTTTTCGCGCCTCCTCGATGAGCGCCTGATGCCCGCGGTGCAAGGCGCCCATCGTGGGAACGAGGCCCACGCGCGCGCCGCGCCGCCGCGCCTCGTCACACGCACGCCGGAAGTCGAGTGGGGCGCGCCAGATCTCCATGGCGCGCCACGCTAGCAGAAAGCGCAGGCCCGAAGGAGACAGCCGACCTCCACGGCGCTCGCTTCTCTCGGGGCCGATCGACTGACCGAAGCGATCGGGTAGGCTAGACTGAAACCATCGTGACGTTCGAGACACCTTCCACGCCCGATGTCGCAGCTCGCCATTCGTCCCTGGTCCCGGCCGCGGGCGACTCGGATCCGACGCAGTACCTGAACCGTGAGCTCTCTTGGCTCGAGTTCAACGCCCGCGTCCTCTCCGAGGCCGGCTCGATGGAGGTGCCGCTCTTCGAACGCCTGAAGTTCCTCGGCATCTTCTTCTCGAACCTCGACGAGTTCTTCATGGTGCGCGTGGCGGGCCTGCAGGCCCAGACGCACCGCACGATCACCGAGGTCCCGCCGGACGGCATGAAGCCGCAGGAGCAGCTCCTCGCCATCAGCGCGCGGGCGCACGCGCTCGTCGACAGCGCGTATCGGCTTTGGAACACGGAGATGCTGCCGGCGCTGCACCGCGTCGGCGTGCGGATCGTGCGGCCTGAGGAGCTCGACGCCGCCGAGCTCGCGGCGCTCGACGAGCGGTTTCGCACGGACATCTTCCCGATCCTCACGCCGCTGGCGATCGATCCCGGCCATCCGTTCCCGCACCTGCGCAACAAGAGCATCAACCTCGGCATCATGTTCAGCCGCGAGCACGAGGGCGAGGAGCCCGGCTTCGGCGTGATCCAGGTGCCGCCGATGCTGAGCCGCCTCATGCGCGTGCGCGTCGACGGCTGCGGCCGGGCGTTCGTGCTGCTCGAGGACGTGATCGCGCGTCACGTGAAAGAGTTCTTCCCGGTCTCGCGCCTGCGCGGGACGTACCCGTTCCGCGTCACGCGCAACTGGGACCTCGAGATCGACGAGGAGGAAGGCGAGGACCTCCTCGAGACGATCCAGGCCGAGCTCCGCCGCCGTGATCGCGGCAACGCCGTGCGCGTGGAGATCGGCGTCGGCGGCGGCGTGGGCGCGAGCGTGCAGCGCCTCTGCCGCGCGCTCGGCATCGATCCGAACCTCGACGTCTACCGCGTCTCGGGCCCGCTCAGCATCGTGGATCTCGTCTCCATGGTGGGCGAGGAAGATCGGCGTGAGCTGCGCGACGAGCTCTTCACGCCGCAGGTGCCGGTCGCGCTGCGCGACGTGGAGGATCCGTTCGCCGTGATCCGCGAGCGGGACGTGTTCTTGCACCACCCGTACGACTCGTTCGATCCGGTGGTCGAGTTCGTCTCGCGCGCGGCCGATGATCCGAACGTGCTCGCGATCAAGCAGACGCTCTACCGCACCGGCGGCGACTCGCCGATCGTGAAGGCGCTCGCGCGGGCCGCGGAGAACGGCAAGCAGGTGACGGCGATCGTCGAGCTCAAGGCGCGCTTCGACGAGGCCTCGAACATCCAGTGGGCGCGGACGCTCGAGCAGAGCGGCGCGCAGGTGATCTACGGCCTGCTCGGGCTGAAGACGCACGTGAAGGCGATGCTCGTGGTGCGTCGGGAGAAGGACAAACTCCGGCGCTACGTGCACCTCTCGACGGGCAACTACAACCCGCACACGGCGCGGCTCTACACGGACGTCGGTCTCTTCACGGCGAACCGCGAGATCGGCGAGGACGTGACCTCGCTCTTCAACCTGCTCACGGGCTACAGCGCGCCGCCGAAGTGGAACCGGCTCGTGGTGGCGCCGCTCGGCCTGCACGAGGCGATCCTCGGGCTCATCGCGCGCGAGACCGAGCACGCGCGCGCCGGTCGCAAGGCCGAGATCGTGGCGCAGATGAACGCGCTCGTGGACGTGGACGTGATCGACGCGCTGTATTCGGCGAGCCAGCACGGCGTCGACATCCGGCTCTTCGTGCGCGGCATCTGCTGCTTGCGTCCCGGGATCCCGGGGCTGTCGGAGCGGATTCAGGTGCGCGCGCTCATCGACCGCTTCCTCGAGCACAAGCGCGTCTTCCGCTTCGCGAACGGCGGGAGCGAGGAGTTTTACTTCTCCAGCGCGGACTGGATGCCGCGGAACTTCCATCGCCGCGTGGAGGTGCTCGTGCCGCTGCTCGATCCGGCCGCGCGCGCCCGCGCCGAGGACATGCTCGCGACGCTCGAGGCCGACACGGCGAAGACGTGGACGCTCAACGCGGATGGCAGCTACACGCGCGTCGCGACGCCCGCGGGCGCGACCCCGGTGCGCTCGCAGCAGCGGTTCATGGAACTCGCGCGCGAGCGGCCGAAGCCGGCCGATGTGCTCGCGCGGGGCGGCCGGTTCCACATCTTCCAGGTGGGCCACGGCGAGGGCGGCGACGAGCTACGCCGCAAGAACGGCAAGAAGAAGAAGCACAACCCGGCGTCCTGAAAGAGACGCTCGTCAGGGTTTGACGGAGACCTTGTGCACGAGGTCTCCGTCGACGAACGAGCTCCACGCCCCCGTCGCGCGGCCGATCCACGCGTACTGACCATCGAGGTGCGGGTGCCGCGCGTGCATCACGAAGATCTGGCTCGACCCGGTGTCGCGGCCCGAGAGCGCGACGCCCACGGTGAGCGGATCGAACGCGATCGGCGAGGTCTCGCAGCGCAGCGGCGCCTTGCCCGGCGGCCCGCCGTAACCGTCGCCGAAGGGCGCGCCGAGCTGCGTCACGAAGCCCGGCACTACGCGGTGCACGACCATCCCGTCGTAGTAACCGGCGCGCGCGAGCTCGACGACACGCGTGACGGCCACGGGCGCGACATCGGCGTCGAGCACGAGCGAAGCCTCGCCGACGTCCGTCTCCAGGGTGAGCGTCACGGTGCCCGTCGCGCGCGCGTCGAGCTCCGGCGGCTTCGGCCCGCCGCCCGGCGGCGCCTTGCAGGAGGTCGCCGGTTTGCCCGAGACGAGCTCGATCGCCTTCTCTGCGTGCTTGCGGAGCTCCGGCCACGACGATCGGCAGAGCTCTTCGAGCCGCGGCAGCGCCTCCTTCAAGCCGAGCGCGCCAGCCGCCTCGATCATCGAGCTCACGTGCTCCGGATCGTTCTCCACGTCGGCGCGACCGAGCGCCGTCACGATGGCCTTCACGATCGCGGGCGAAGGCGCGCGCAGGGTGGTCTCCTCCGCGGCCTGCTCCTCGTCGCCCTTCTTCTTCTTGCCCTTCTTCTTTCGTTTCTCGGGCTCGGCCGCGAGGTTCGGCTTCCGCGCGATCACGCCCGCCGCCGTCGACACGAGGCCCGGCTCCGGCGCTGCGAGCGCGGCTTCGAGCAGCGGCCCTGCCTCGTCCGCGAGCTCTTCGTGCGTCGGCAGAAGCTCGATCGCGGCCTCGCGCGCCCGCAGATCGCCGCCCTTCGCGTGCGTGAGGAACACCGTCCGTCGTGAGCCCTCGATCGGCGCTCGATCCAGCACCTTCACCATCGCCCGCGCGCCGATCGATCCCGGCTGCCCCGGCGCCTTCGCCGTCCCCGCGTCCGCGCCGTCGACCGTCGCGAGCGCGGCCGTCACGTCACACCGCGTGAGCAGCGGATCCCGCACGTCCGCGCCCGCGAGCGCCGTCGCCGCGCTGCATCGGATCCAGGACAAGCGCCGCAGCACCGTGACCGGCGCCGAGGGCGGCGGCTCCATCGTGGCCAGATCCTTGAGCCACTTCTTCGCCTTGGTCGTCGGTTCGAGCGCGTCGAGCGTCGCGAGGAGCACGCCGATGTCCTCGCCGAGCGCGGTGAGCGCGACGGCCCCGCCCGGCGGCACGAGCGCGGGCAACGTGGACGCGAGCATGGACTGTCCCGCCGTACCAAGCCGACGGAGCGCGCGCGCGGCCTCCGCGCGTTCGGCCGCCGTGAAGAGCGTCGCCCCGCCGAGCACACGTCCGAGATCCGCCGCGGCCTCCGGGCCTGCACGACCGAGCGCGCGGACGGCGAAGATCCTGTACGGACCGGGCTCCGCGAGGCGCGCGCCCGCGACCTCGCGCAGGCGCGTCGTCACCGTGTTCGGCACGTTTTCGAGCCGGCCGATGGGGAAGAGCCCCTCGGGCGCGGGCGGCGACGACGCGCTCCCCGCCGCGAGGTTGAGCAGCGCAGCGAGCGTCTCCTCGCGGAGCCGCTCCTTCACCGCGGCGAGATCTCCCAGCGCGAATGCCGCAGCAGACGCTTGCGCCTCCGTGCCCGAGAGCCACGCGACGAGCGTCGGCTCGCTCTGCTCGGCCCCGCAGCGGCCGATGGCGCGCGCGATCGCCGTGCGGGGATCGAGCTTCACGCTCGCGCGTCCCTCGGTCGGCGCCTCCTTCGTGTCGCCGAGCGAAAGCGACCGCGCCACGAGCGCCGTGACCGTCGCCTTGTCGCCCTTGGTGCACGACGAACCGAGCCCGTAGGCCGCCCACGTGACGACCTCCGGATCCTCGTCGGCGAGCGCGCGCAAGAGCCCAGGCTGCGCGTCTGCGCCGCCGATCCGCGCGAGCGCTCGGGCCGCCGCGCGCCGCACCGAGACGTCACGGCTCTGCTGATCCGAGGTCGTGATCTCCGCGGCCGCGCGCCGATGCTCCGCGGCGAGCAGCGCTTCTTGCCGCTGCTTTGCTTCATCGACCACCACGACCGCCGCGTCGCTCGCCGCGTCCGATCCTGCATCCGTGCTCGACGTCGTGGGCCCTCCTCGGCTGCACGCGCCGAGCGCGGCGACGACGCCGATCACGAGGCCTCGAAGACCGCGCCTCGTTCCCTCGCACTTCATCGAGCGTTCTCCTCGGCGCTCCTCGCGCCGGACACACGGGGCAAAGGCTTCGGCACGGCGCGAACGAGCGCGTGCGCGCGCCGGAGAGCGCGCTTGTCGAGCCACGCGCAGACGAGCTCGTGCCCGCGTCGATACGCGCGCCGGAGGGCCCCGGCGCGCACGCCTTCGGACGGCAGCGGCCACGCATCGACGCCGAGGGCGCGAAAGTTCCGGATCGCGCGCTCCACGTGCCAGACGCACGTCACCACGAGCACCCGCCGCGCTTCTCGCCGACGCAGGATCTCGGCCGAAAACACCGCGTTTTCGTGCGTCGTCAGCGACCAGAGCTCGGTCGTCACGGCCTCTTCCGGCACCCCTGCACGGACGAGCTCTCGGCGCAAGGCTTCCGCTTCGATCTGCGCGCCCCAGCGACGCCCGCCGCTGGTCACGATGTGGGGCGCGACACCCGCCAGATACGCTTCGGCGGCCTTGGCTGCGCGGCGCGCGGCGGCGGTCGTGAGCCGACCCGACGGCAGCACGCGGCATCCGAGGACCACGATGGCATCTGCGCGATCCGACATCGGGCCGACGATAGCCGAACCGCTGCCGCTCGCCAGAAAGTCACGTAAGGGCCACCTCTCGCTTGACGTTGCGCCCGGAAGGCATTTATCACGGGGAATCGGACCAAGGGCGGGGGCCGGAAGGGCGATCAGGATGCGACTCAAGATGTGGGGTGTCCGCGGAAGCATCCCCACGCCCGGACCCGACACGGTCGAGTTCGGCGGCAACACGAGCTGCTACGAAGTGCGGGCCGGCGAGACGTTGATCATCCTGGACGGGGGCACGGGTCTGCGCCTCCTCGGGCAGAGCCTTCTCCGGGAGATGCCGATCGAGGCGTGGATGTTCTTCAGCCACGTCCACTGGGATCACATCCAGGGCTTCCCGTTCTTCACGCCGGCCTTCGTCCGCAAGAACACGATCCACCTTTTCGGCGGCCTCAACGTCTCGCGCACGCTCGAAGAGACGCTCGCGGGCCAGATGGACTACCCGAGCTTCCCCGTCCACCTCTCGGAGATGGGCGCGAACATGACCTTCCGCGACCTCTACGAGGGCGAGGTCGTGACCATCGGCCGCAAGCAAGACGTGCGCGTCTCGAACGCGCGCGGCAACCACCCGAACGGCGTCTACGCGTACCGCATCGACCACGAGGGCAAGTCGCTCGTCTACATCACGGACTCGGAGCACTACGCGATCGTGGATCCGAAGCTCCGCAAGCTCGCGCAAGGCGCGGATGTCCTGATCTTCGACGCGATGTACACGCCCGAGGAGTACGCGGGCGAGGTCGGCGGCGGCCCGAAGACGGGCTGGGGTCACGCGACGTTCGTCGCGGGCTGCGAGCTCGCGAATGCCGCGGGCGTCAAGCAGCTCATCCTCCACCACCACGATCCGCTCCAGACCGACGCGATGGTGCGCGAGAAGGAGCGCCGCGCGCGGGAGCTCTTCCCGAACACGATCGCCGCGAAGGAAGGGATGGTCATCGAGATCTGAGGGAGGACCGGGGGCGGTTTTCCCTTGGAGGTCGAACGATCTCCCTCCGCGTCGTCCCCTCATCCCCGGCCCCTCTCCTCGGCGGGAGAGGGGGGCGACGGGCTTGCTTCTAGTGGAGCAACTCGGTGAGCCGCGCGCGGACACGCTTCTTCGCGCGCTCCTCGATCTGCCGCACGCGCTCCTTGCTCACGCCGAAGTCGGCGCCGAGCTCCTCGAGCGTCGCGGGATCCTCGCTGAGCCAGCGCGCGTTCGCGATCTTCTGCTCGCGCGGAGACAGCTCGGTGACGATCTGCCGCAGCGCCGTGGCCACCTGCCGATGCTCCTCGTCCTCGCAGGCTTGATCCTCGGGCGAGGGGAGCGGCGAGGCGAGCCGGTCGAGCGGCGCGTCGCCCTCGGGGTTCTTCTTGTCGAGGCTCACGTCGCGCGCCATGAGCAGCGGCAGGAGCGCCAGCACGCGCTCGCGCGGAAGGCCGCTCTGCGCGGCGAGGACGTCCGGGTCGCGCTCGTGCGTGCGGCGGAAGATGCGCAGGACACGCCGCTCGCTCTTCGACGAGCCGAGGCGCACGATGCGATAGCCGCGCGCCACGTGCTCGCGGATCTCGGCGCGGATCCAGTACGCGGCGTACGTCACGAGCCGGCAGCCGCGCGAAGGATCGAAGCGCTCGGCCGCCTTGAGCAGGCCGATGTTGCCTTCCTGGACGAGGTCCTCCACCGGGATGCCCCAGCGCCGGTACTCGAGGGCGATGGTCATCACGAAGGGCAGACACGCCTCCACGATCCGTCGACCGGCGTCGCGGTCGCCGCTCCGGAAGCGCTCGGCGAGGTCGCGCTCCAGCTCGGGGGTCAAGGGCTCGCGCTTATCGAGCTCGCGTTGGCGCGGAGCGTGGGCGAAGACGGCGGGACTTCGGCTCTCGGCCATGGGGACTCCTCGCGCCCCGGGGCGTTCCTGCCGTCTTGCGCGACGGCGGGATGGGGAAGGCGCACGGCCCGCCAATGCAGGGCCGATGCCGTACGCAAAACAGGCTCTTTCCCGAAACCAGGCGATCTCGTTTCGCGCAAACGTCACGGGCCGCCCCAGGGGCGCGAAACGGTTGCGTGAATCCGCGCGGGCCCCCCGGGGCCCTCGGGCCCACGCGCGCTCCTCGTTCTTCGAGATGTTCACACGCCGTTTTCACCCCCGCGCCCCGGGCGTGATACATCCTCCTCCAGGCACACGTGGGCAGGCGTCTCGCAACCAGAGGGTGGTACTTCGCTGCCGCCACCGCCATCCTCGCGCTCGCAGCGCAGCGGCCGGCAGAGCCTCCAAAACCCGCGCAACGCGGCATCGCGCTCTGGTCGCTGCGCACGCTGGACGTCGCGGACGAAGAGGCCCTCGGCGCGGAGTGCGGCGCGCCCTCGGGCGGCGGCCTCGTCCTTCCGACGGGCGCGCCCGCGGCGCTCTCCTGCGAAGCCGCGCGCACGATCTTCGCGCAGGTCCGCACGAACCTCGCGGCGCCGGTCACCGACGTCGAAGCCGCAAAGTTTGCCGACGGGGTCGTCGACTGGCTCGACCCGCACGGGCTCTGGTCCATCGCGCCGGACGCGCCCGTCGCGCCGCTCGTGCGCCGTGAAGGCGAGCGGCTCCTGCGGGAGCTCGAAGCCGCGCCGAACGGCGGACCTTGCGCCGCGGCGGACGTCATCGGCGCCTCCCTCGCGACCTGGATGAAGACGCTGCGCGCGGCCTTCGACGAGGGCCTGCGCGAAGCTCGCCCGGAAGGCCGCGCTCGCCCGCCCGCCGAGGTCTGGCGCGCGGTGACCGCCGCGCCCTTCGAGGACGGGCCGATCACCCGCAACGGCCGCGAGCTCGCGCGGGAGCTCGGGCGCGAGGTCGGCGCGGCGCGGGCCGCGTATGGCGCGCCGCTCGATCCGTACGTCACCGCCGCGAGCCAGCGACTCTTCCCCGATCTCACGGCCGAGGCCTGGGGCCGCGTGGTCATCGCGGCCGCGGTGCGCGCGTACGTGCCCCAGCTCGACGCGCACGGCGCGTGGGCGCCGCTCGACGAGGAGATCTCGATCTACGACCTCGACCTCGAGACGAACCCGCCGTTGCGCCTCTGGTCCGAGATGACGCGCACGGCGCTCGGCATCCGGATCGATCGAGGCGCGCTCGCGCCGCTCCTCGACGGTGACGTCGTGCTTTCCGTGCGGGGCGTGCCGCTCGCGGGCATGAGCGTGGAGCAGGCCGAACAGAGCGCCCTCATCGAAGGCGCGCCGCACGGCCCGCCGGCATCCGTCACGATCCTCCGGCCGCACGTCGCGCATCCGATGGAGCTCGTCGTCGCGCCCGCGCCCGCGCCCGTGCGGGAAGGACCCGCGCATCCGGCCGAACCCTCGGAGCTGCCTTTCGACGTCGTCCGGTATGCCGACGGTCGCGTCGCCATCGTCACGATCCCGGACGTCCCCGACGATCTCGGCGATCGCGTCGGCGCGGCGCTCGCGCGTGTCCGCGAAGCGCACGACATCCGCGGCGTGCTGCTCGACCTGCGGGCGAACGGCGGCGGCTCGACGGACGGCGCCATCGCGGCGCTCGGCCATTTCCTCCCCGGCGCGGCGCTTTTTCCGATGCGCCGGCGTGATGGCGGCGTCGAGGTCGAGCGCGCGCCCGAGGTTCCTGCGGACGAGTCGTATTCGGGTCCGCTCGCGGCGCTCGTGGACGGCGACTCCGCGAGCGCGGCGGAGATGATCGCGGGGGCGATCGCCAGTTATCGGCGCGGCGTGGTCATTGGAGACCGTACGTATGGCAAAGGCTGCGCGCAGGAATACCTCGACGACGAGGCGCACGCGGGCGTCCTTCGTTTGACGACATTGCTCTTTTCTTTGCCGGATGGCGCGCCGGTCCAGAAAGTCGGCATATCGCCGCAAATCACGCTCTCGCTGCCGGCGGCGACGGAGCGGGAGGCGCGGCTCGCGCGGGCGCTCGAGCCCTGGCGCGGCCCCGACGTGCGGGATTCTGCGCTCGTGCGCGAGGTGCCGTGGGCGCTGCATGGCGGGCGTGTCGGTCCTTGCCGGGACGAGACGGTCTGCCGCGCGCTCCGGGCGCTCGGGACATCCGTCGCTGCGGCGCGCTGATCGTTTTGGCGCAGGCTGGGCCAACGCCGTGACATCGCGGCCTGCCTTTGCATTCGCGATGGGCCTCGAAAGAACGTGATACGCTGTGGCATTACGCTTGCTGAAGGGCGTGTCTGGAGGCCGTGATGCGATTGGCTTTGCATGGATGGTTGGGCGCAGCTTCGCTTTGTGTTTTGCTGCTCGGCGGTTGCAGCGTGACGTTCGTCGATTCGAACAATGGCGCGGGCGGCGGGGGCGGTACGGGCGGCGCGGGCGGTATGGGCGGCTCGGGGGGTATGGGCGGCGCCGGTGGCAGCAACAGTTCGTCGTCGAGCGGCGTCGGCGGTATGGGCGGCGCCGGCGGCAGCAGCGGCGCGGCGTGTGGTGGATTCGCCGGGACCGTGTGTGGCCCCGACGAGTGGTGCGACTTTCCGAATGATCGGTGCGGCGATACCGATCTCACCGGCATTTGCAAACCGCGGCCGTCCGGTTGCCCGGACGCTTATTTCCCGACCTGCGCGTGCGACGGCACGGTGTATGGCAATCCCTGCGACGCCGCGCAGGCGGGCCAGGACGTCTCGGACCTCGGCAATTGCATGCCGCCCGAGGGGCGCTTCTCCTGCGGCCACAACTTCTGCGATCTGGCCACGGAGTATTGCCAGAAGACCACGTCGGACGTCGGAGGTTACCCCGATTCCTTCCACTGCGAGCCGCTCCCCGCCGGCTGCAATCCGCCGCTTTGCGGGTGCTTGAACGACCCGTGCGTGCAGTTCTCCTGCGACGACACGTCGAGCGGCGGCATTCTCGTCACGTGCCCCGGCGGCTGAGGCGGATGCTCAACGCTTCTTGTTGAAGAGCTTGCCGAGCAGGCCCCGGCCGGGGTTCGAGCCGGGCCCGTCGTCCTCGGGCGGGTGCCTCATTTCGTAGAGACGCACCTCGCGCGCCGCCTCGATGTTCTTCGGGCTGACGACCGTGACGCGTTTGAAGTCGCGGTACGCTTGGTGGACACGCCCGGCGAGCTTGAGCAGCCGGCCGCGGTAGAGCAGCGCCTTCTCGTAATCGGGCTCCGCCCGGAGGACGCCGTCGAGCTGCGTGATGCAGTCGTCGTAGACGTTGTTCGTCTTGCCCTCTTCAGGCACCGGCGGGAGCGGCCGCCGGCTCGCCACGACCCAGGCGAGCAAGGCAATGTACGCAGGCTGCTCGGGATCGGCGGCGACGGCGCGCCGCACGCAGGCCTCGCAGGCGGCGAGATCGTTCTTTCGGAGGAAGACCTCGGCCTTCTCGAATTCGAGCGCGGCATTCACCGCGCGCTCGACCTGGGCCTGCTCGTCGACGGCGCCGGCGTTGAGCGACGCGAGGTACTGGGCGCGCCCCGCGTCGTCCTTCAGCGCCTCGTAGGCCCCGTTGATGGCCGCGAAGAGCCGCGCCACCCGGGGCTTCAAGTCGTGCAGGTCCCTCGGAAGTTTGTCCGGATGGTACACCAGCGCCAGCTTGAAGTACGCATTCCGGACGTCGCTCGACGTCGCTTCGCGCGGGACGCCGAGCATCTGGAAATGGTCCTCGTTCGGCGCGGAGGCGAGCTTGGCCTCGATCTCGGCGCGGCGTTTCTCGTTGTTCGGGGGCGCGGCCTGCACCTGGACGGGCGGCATCGGCCCGGTCAGGTCGGACGCACGTTTGACGGCCTGCAGCGGCCCGGTCCCCTCGCGCTTGACGGCCTGGAGAGGCCCCGTCGGGTCGGCCGCGCGGATCACCTCGTCCCGCGGACGTGTCCCGGTTTGATCCACGTACTGCAGGCCCGTCGTGCCCGTCGTCGGTCGCCACCCGTGTGGATCGGAGGCCATCGCGGCGCGCGCGGCGACGGCGCGCTCGAGTCCGACGGGGGGGCGCGTGGACCCGCCGAAATCCAGGTGCCGCGTGATCGTCATCCCGTAGACCACGCCGCGCACGATGCGCGGGGGCACGCCGCTCGTCTTCACGAGGTCGGCGAGCGTCGTCCGTTGCTTGCGCAGCCGCTCGACGAGCGCGCGCTCCTCGGGCGTCAGCCGGAACCGCTCCGGCGTCGCCCCGTTCGCGATCCCCATCGGGACGTCGTCGATCCGGCGGAGCGTCGCCTCGGCCTGCGGCGCGCCGACGAACGCGCGCGCGCCCGCCATGATCACCGCGAGCGGCTCGACGCGCGGCACCTCGGCGCCTCGCTCCGCGAGCAGGTCTTGCCCCGCGTAGAACGCGTAACGCGTGTCGGCCTCGACCTCGCAGAGCTTGATCATGGCGCGTTCGAGCGGGGTTCGTTCGGCGTACCGGGTGCCCCCGAGGTCCATCACGCGCGTCGGTGTCCCCTCCTCGAACGACACCGCGGCGCGCGCGCCCGTCTTCGTGGTCAGCACGAGCGTGCCCGAGAGGGTCTTGTCGAGCAGGTAGACGTAGAGGTGCAGGAGCGGCGTCTGCACCAGGTTGGCTTCCGCCGTCGGCACGAGCCCCGGCGGGACGACGAGGGGCAAACCGGTCGTGGGGGCAGGGGGCGAAGCAGCCATGCGCGGCGACTCGGCCGAAGCGTGCCAGGCTGCGCGCGAGGGCGCAACGGGGCACTCCGATGACCGTGTGGATTTCGCGGGCGTCTGGAAAACGGTTGGCGCGGCCGCAATCCGCGGCTCAGGGCCCGCGGGCGACGAGCGAGCGGCAGCGTGCGTCGTCTGCGTAGACGCGTACGCCGCGGTTCGAGGGCACGAGCGCGTTCAGGCGGATCGTCGCGGCGGGATCGCCCGTGAAGACATCGATCTGCCTTCCGACGACCTTCATGCCGCGGTCCTCGGCGACGAAGCAGCCGTCGTGGCGGCCGCCCTCGGGCAGGCTCACGCCCTTGAACTCGGGGATGAAGAGCACGGTCCCGAGCGGGATCACCGAAGAGTCCACGGCCACCGAGCGCAGCGGCGTGATGGGCTTGCCGAGCGCGCCGCGGCCCGTGGGGAAGCGGGCGGGGTCGAGCCGTTCGAAGCAGATCTTCTGGTTCGTGCGCGGGCAGACCGCAGCGCAGTCGCAGTCGCGTTTGGCGAAGCTCACGGTCTCGCCCGTCGAGAGGCGGCCGCTGCCCTGCACGCAGACGCGGTCGTGGAAGTCCTGCGTGACGTTCGTCAGCGCCTTGCAGCTCGCGTCGTAGATCGTCGCGTTCTTCGGGCCCGCGTCTTCTTTCGGGAAGTCGTAGTACGTGTTGCGGAAGCGCTCGCCGTTGCGGAAGGCCGCCGCGGGCCCGGCGGCCGAGCCTTGCGCGGTGATGGCCACGACCTCCTCAGCGTTCGACGTAGGAGCGTCCGCGGGCGCGGGGTCGCGCGGCGTGAACGGCGTTCGTTCGGGCGTGCTCTCGGCTTGGAGGAACCCGGCCCGCGCGTTTCGCGTGTCCGACCAGCCGCGATGCTCCGCTTCTCGCGCGGGCTCGCCTTCGCCTTGCACCCAGGCTTGCCCGGCTGCGGTCGCGCACGCGGCGCCCGAGAGGCAGGCGACGAGCGCCATGGTCAAAGGTCGCATGCGACGAGGATACCCTCGCTCGCCCGCCGATGGCCAAGAGGACGCCGGCTCGTCAGGCGTCTCGGGTTGGCTGCTTCGGATTCTTCAGCGCGTAGACGCCGCGAGCCGTGGCGACGAGCTCGGCCGCGGCGCTCGGGTGATAGAGCCGGATGTCGGCCCAGCCGAGCTTCGCGCCGACGCGCACCGTGGTGGCGTCACCGACGAGCGTCTCGCGCCTCCCTGGCCGGAGGTAATCGACGCGCAGATCCACCGTCGAGACCCGGCCGAGCGCGGGGTTTTCGATCGCGGTCCACACGCAGAGCCCGCCTGCGGTGTCGGCGAGCATGCTGATCACGCCGCCGTGGATCGCCTGACGAACGGGGTCACCGATGAGCTCGTCGCGCCACGGGATCGACAGCGTCACGTGGCCCCGCGCGAGGTGGTCGACCTTGAGGCCGATCCACTTGTTGAAAGGGATGAGCTCCTCGGCGAGCTGCCGAAAGACGTCCAGATCCAACATTTTTTTCGGCCCGCACGATGCCGGAAAAGCGCGTGTTCTGCCAGGCCGCCGCGCGTGTAAAGCCCGCCGGGTTCGCTCGCCTCGTCACGAAGCGCGTGCTAGGAGCGGCGCCGCAAAACATGGCCCGCAAGGATCTCCGCAACATCGCCATCGTGGCCCACGTCGACCACGGTAAGACCACGCTCGTCGATCACATGCTCCGCCAGGCGGGCGCTTTCCGCGACAACGAGGTGGTTGCCGATCGCGTGATGGACTCGAACGACCTCGAGCGCGAGCGAGGAATCACCATCCTTGCGAAGAACACGAGCGTCCGCTGGAAGGGCGTCAAGATCAACATCGTCGACACCCCGGGACACTCCGACTTCGGCGGCGAGGTCGAGCGCACCCTCATGATGGCCGACGGCGCGCTCCTGCTCGTCGACGCGGCCGAGGGGCCGCTCCCGCAGACGCGCTTCGTGCTCTCGAAGTGCCTCGAGCGCGGCTTCCCGCTCATCGTCGTCATCAACAAGATCGACCGCCAGGACGCCCGCCCGCACGAGGTCCTCTCCGAGGTCTTCGACCTCTTCTGCGACCTCGGCGCGAGCGACGCGCAGACCGACTTCCCCACGGTCTACGCGATCGGCAAGCTCGGCCAGTGCAAGCGCGAGCTCGAGCACGAGCTCACGAACCTCGTGCCGCTCTTCGAGACCGTCCTCGCGCGTGTCCCCGCGCCCGAAGGCGACCCCGAGGAGCCGCTCCAGGTCATCGTCTGCAACACGACGCACGACGACTACGTCGGCAGGCTCGCGGTCGGGCGTATCGTGCGCGGCAGCATCCGGCAGGCCGGCGAGGTCGTGGTCCTCGGCGAGAACGGCAAGGTCACGAAGGGCGCGGTGAAGGCGCTCTTCACCTTCGAGGGCCTGAAGCGCGTCAACGCGGAGAGCGCGCAGGCGGGTGAGGTCGTGGCCATCGCGGGGCTCGAGGTGAACATCGGCGACACGATCGCCGATCCCCAGCGCCCCGAGGCCCTCGAGCGCATCGTCGTCGAGGAGCCGACGATCAAGATGAAGATCGGCGTCAACACCTCGCCGTTCGCGGGCAAGAGCAAGCAGTCGAAGTTCTTGACGAGCCGTCAGCTCAAGGATCGGCTGGAGCGCGAGGCCCGGAAGAACCTGGCGATCCGCGTCGAGCCCACGGACTCGCCCGACACGTTCCTCGTGCTCGGCCGCGGCGAGCTCCAGCTCGCGATCCTCGTCGAGACGATGCGGCGCGAGGGCTACGAAATGCAGCTCTCGAACCCCGAGGTCGTCACGCGCGAGATCGATGGGCAGGCCATGGAGCCCGTCGAGCTCGTGGTGATCGACGTGCCGGAGACGTACGTCGGCGTCGTGACCGAGCGGCTCTCGACGCGGCGCGGGCGCATGGTGAAGATGACGAACCCCGGGTTTGGCCGGGCGCGCCTCGAGTTCCAGGTCCCGTCGCGCGGGCTCATCGGCTTCCGCGGCGAGTTCCTCACGTCGACGCGCGGCACGGGCCTGCTCAACACCATGTTCGACGGCTGGACGCCGTGGGGCGGGCCCATGATGCGCAGGCCCACGGGCGCCATCGTCGCCGATCGCGCCGGCGTCTCGACGCCCTACGCGCTCCACCACCTCCAGCCGCGCGGCACGTTCTTCATCGTGCCGGGCGTCGAGGTGTACGAGGGCATGATCTGCGGCGAGCACAACCGCCCGAACGACACGGACTGCAACGTGATCAAGGAGAAGAAGCTCTCCAACATCCGCAACCACGGCAAGGACGAGAACGTCCTGCTCGCGAGCCCGAGGCTGCTCACGATCGAGACCGCGATGGAGTGGATCGACGCCGACGAACTCGTCGAGGTCACGCCGGAGGCGGTGCGGGTGCGGAAGAAGGTGCTCGCGGTGAACCTGCGCGATCGGCGTGAGGACGCGATCGAACAGGCGCAGGCCGTCGAGTAAATCGATCGACCGAGCGGGGCGCCGCGGGTAGTATCCGCGGCCCCTGATGAAGTTCTTTCACGCGGCGGACATCCACCTCGACAGTCCTCTGCGCGGGCTGGATCGATACGTAGGGGCGCCCGCGGACAAACTCCGCGGCGCGACGCGGCGGGCCCTCGAAGCGCTCGTCGAGGCGTGTATCGCCGAGTCCGTCGATTTCCTCCTCATCGCCGGCGACCTCTACGACGGCGACTGGACCGACTACAACACGGGCCTCTTCTTCGTCCGGCAGATGGCGCGCCTGCGCGACGCGGGCATTCGCGTGTACATCGTCCGCGGCAACCACGACGCGAAGAGCAAGATCCTCCGTTTGCCCAAGGACGTGCACGAGCTCCGGACCGACCGCGCGGAGACCATCGTCCTCGACGACATCGGCGTCGCCGTGCACGGCCGCGGCTACGCCCGCGCCGAGACGACCGAGGACCTCGCCCAGACCTACCCTGCGGCGCGGACGGGCTACTTCAACGTCGGCCTGCTCCACACCGCCGCCGAGGGCCGCGAGGGGCACGCGCCGTACGCGCCTTGCCGCGTCGAGTCGCTCGTGCAGAAGGGCTACGACTACTGGGCCCTCGGGCACGTGCACGCGCGCGAGGTCCTCCACGAAGAACCCTGGGTCGTGTTTCCCGGCAACTTGCAGGGCCGCCACGCCCGCGAGACCGGGCCCAAGGGCGCGAGCCTCGTCACGGTCGAGGACGGGCGCGTGAAGTCGGTCGAGCATCGCATCCTCGACGTCGCGCGCTGGGCGGCCTGCCAGGTCGACGCCTCGCCCGCGCGCTCGCCCGACGACGTCCTCGAGCTCTGCCGCGCGGCGCTCTCGCGCGAGGTCGACGCGGCTTCGGGACGCGGCCTCTGCGCGCGTGTCGCCGTCACTGGTCCGAGCCGCGCGCACGCGGCTCTCTCGCGCGACCCCGACAAGTTCCGCAGCGAGCTCTGCACGCTCGCGAACGACCTCGGCGAGGTCTGGGTCGAAAAGGTCCAGGTCCGCACGCGCACCCTCGCCGATCTCGACGCGCTCGCCGAGCGCGACGATCCCGTGGGCGCGCTCCTCGGCAAGCTCCGATGGATCGCCGAGGACGACGTCGAGCTCGGCAAGCTCGGGCGCGAGCTCGACGACATCGCGGCGAAGCTCCCGCCCGAGTATTTCCAGGCCGAGGTGGGCCCGAAGATCAAGGAGATCGACGTCGTCCGGCGCCTCGTCTCGGAGCTACCGGACTACCTCCTGCCCGAGCTGTTTCCGGAGGGGGAAGCGCCTTGAAGATCCTCGCGCTCGAGCTTCTCCGCTGGGGGCCGTTCTCCGACCTGCTCCTCGACTTCTCCTCGCCCGCGCGCGCGCTGCACGTCGTCGTGGGCTCGAACGAGGCCGGCAAGAGCACCACGCTGCGTGCCGTCACGGGCCTCTTCTTCGGCATCCCCGAGCGCACCGCGGACGATCATCGCCACAAGAAGCCCGACCTCCGCATCGGCGGGCGTATCGGCGGTGAGAACGACGAAGAGCTCTCGATCGTCCGGACGAAGGGCCGCAAGAATACCCTACGAGATCGTACGGATGCGCCGATCGAGGAAGAGCACCTGCGGCGCCTGCTCGGCAACCTCGAACAGGGGCAGTTCGAGACCATGTTCGGCCTCTCGCACGATCGTCTCGTCGAAGGCGGACGCGCGCTCGTCGAGGGGCGGGGCGATCTCGGCGAGAGCCTCTTCGGCGCGGGCCTCGGGCAAACCGGGCTCTCGTCGCTCCTCCGCAAGCTCGAACAACGCGCCGAGGAGATCTTCGTCCCGCGCGGCCGCACGAAGAAGCTCAACCACGTCATCGAGAAGTTCAAGAAGGCGAAGGACGATCAGAAGACGTTCTCGCAGCCCGTGCGCGCCTGGGAGGAGCACAAGAAGGAGCTCGATGTGCTCCGCGAGCGCGCCGCCGCGGCCCAGGCCGAGCGGGAGAGCTTGCTGCGCGAGCACCGGCGCCTCTCGCGGATCAAGCGCGCGCTCCGTCCCATCGCCGAGCGCACCGAGATCCTCCTCTCGCTCGAAGCGCGTCGCGATGTCGTCCTCCTGCCCGAGACCGCGGCCGAGGATCGGCGGCGCGCGCTGGCCGTGATCGCCGACGCGGGCCCGTGGGAAGATCGACTCCGCGCCGAGATCGCCGAGCTCGAAGGGAAGCTCGCGTCGCTCGACGTCCCCGCGCAGCTCCTCGACAAGGCGCAAGCAGTTCGGAAGATCCAGGAGGACCTCGGCAGCCATCGGAAGGCCAGCGGCGACGGGTCGCGGCTCCGCGGCGAGCTCCGGCAGATCGAGGACGAGGTGCGCGCGATCTGCGCGCGGCTCGGCCGGTCGATGACGGCGGAGCAAGCCGAGGCCTGGCGTTTGCCGGCGGCGCTGGAGCTACGCGTCCGTGGGCTCGTCAAGCAACACGTGGCGCTCGACGCCCAGGTCCGCGCCGCCGAGAGCGCGCTCGCGACGATCGAGGCGAGGCTCGCCGAGGAGCGACAGCGCGGCGCGGGCCTGCCTCCGCTCGCCGACGTCGCGGATCTCGGGCGCGCGGTCGAACGCGCGCAGCGGGAGGGGGATCTCGACAAACTCATCCGGGAGCGCGAGCGCGTCGCCGAGGATCTCGGGGCACGCGTGCGCAGGGAGCACGCGGCGCTCGCGCTCTTCGAGCTTCCGTTCGACCGCATCGGCGCCTTGCCCTTGCCGGCGCGCGAGACCATCGAGCGGTTCGAACGTGTCTTCGCCGAGGACGAGGCGAAGACGCGCGGCCTCTCGCAGACGCTCGCGGATCGCCGCAAGAAGCTCGCGGATGTGGATCGCGAGCTCGAGCGCACGCGGCGCGGCGGTGCCGTACCGACGGAGGACGAGGTCGCGGCCGCGCGTGAGCATCGGGATGCGCTCTGGGTCTCGATGCGTCGCTCGATCTTCACGGATCCCGCCGGCGATCAAGGCGACGTCGCGATGTTCCGCGCCGCCCCCGCGCGTGTCGGCATCGAGACGGTGCTCGACTACGAGGCGCGCGTGCGGCACGCCGACGATCTCGCAAAGCGTCTGTTTCACGAGGCGGATCGAGTCGCGAAGGTGTCGACGTTGTCCTTCGAGCGCGCGAGCCTCCTCCAGGAGATCGAGGATCTCTCGGCCTCGCTCGGGGCGCTCGCGAGCGCGCGCGAGGCGGAGGGAGCGCGGTGGCAGCAGGAGTGGTCGCGCTCCGGGATCACGCCGCTCTCGCCTGCGGAGATGAAGGGGTTTCTCGTGCATTACGAGAAGCTCGCCGACGACCGCGCGCGCTGGATGGCCGCCGAGGCCGAGCTCGCGTCGATGCGCACGCTCCGCGCGGATCACGAGGAGGCGCTCGCGCGTCTCCTCGGCGCGCCGCTGCCGGGCGAAGCATCTCTCTCGGCGCTCCTCGAGCGCGCGCGTTCGGTCTGCGAGCGCGCCGCGCGTGCGCGTACGGAGCGCGAGTCCCACGACAAGGAGCTCGCGCGACGCGCCGCCGAGGCCGCGCAGCTCAAGGCGGATCTCGCGAAGAAGCAGGCCGAGCTCGACACGTGGTCGTCCTCGTGGGCCGAGGCCATGCAGAGCATGGACCTTGCCCGGACCACGCGCCCGGACGAGGCCGAAGAGGTGCTCAGGCTCTGGGCCGAGCTCACGAAGCGATGCGAGAAAGCAGGCGCGATCCGACATCGCATCGCGGGCATCGAGCAGGACTCGAAGAGGTTCTCCGCGAACGTGCTCGACGTCGTGCGTGTCGCCGCGCCCGACCTCGCGACAGAGCCCACGGAGCAAGCGGCCGACATGCTCGTCGAGCGCTTCTCCCTCGCCGAGAAGGACGACATCAAGAAGCGCGAGGTCACGGACAAGCTCGACGAGAAGCGACGCGAGCTCGAGGACGTGACGCACAAGCGCAAGTCCGCCGAGCGCAAGCTCGCCCAGCTCTTCGACGAGGCTCGCGCGACGAGCGTCTCCGAGCTCGTCGTCGCCGAGGAGCGCTCGAAGGAGGTGCGTGACCTCCGGGCGCGGCTCGAACCGCTGGAGCGGCAGCTCCTCGATTTCGGCGAAGGGCTCGGCCTCGAAGCGCTCGTCGCCGAGTGCCAGGGGCTCACGGGTGACGACGTCGCCACGGCCCTCCGTGCCGTCGAGGAGAAGATCACGGCGGCGAGTGAGGCGCGCGCCAACATCGACAAGGAAATCGGCAAACTCGAAGAGCGCCTCGCCCTGCTCGACGGCAGCGGCAAAGCGGCCGAGGCGGCGGAAGAGGCGGAGCAACACCTCGCGGCCATGGCGACCCTCGTCGAGGAGTATGCCCGCGCGCGCCTCGCTTACCGGCTGCTCGAAGACGAGATCAAGCAATACCGGGAGAAACACCAGGGGCCGATCGTGCGCCGTGCTTCCGAGCTTTTCGAGCGGCTCACGCTCGGGTCGTTCGTGGGGATTCGCGGCGACGACGAGGGTGAGGAGGGCCGGCCGATCCTGAAATGCGTGCGGCCCGCGGGAGGCCTGGTCGGCGTCGAGGGCCTCAGCGACGGCACGCGGGATCAGCTCTTTTTCGCGCTCCGCATGGCGAGCCTGGAGCGCCATTTCGAGCACAACGAACCCATTCCGTTCGTCCTCGACGACATCCTCGTCAATTTCGACGACGCGCGCTCGCGCGCCGCGCTCTCCATCCTCGGCGAGCTCTCGCAGAAGACGCAGGTCCTCTTCTTCACGCACCACGCGCGCGTCGCCGATCTCGCCCGCGAGGCCGTCCCGCCGTCCCGGCTTTGCTTGCACGACCTCGACACGCTCGGCGGGCGCGCCCGTTTGCGGCCTGCCAGCTAGAGCCTTCCCGCATTCGAATCGCGGTACCATGCACCTCCTCATGGTCACGACCGCGCGGCGCCTCTTCGGGGCCTTCCCGTTCCTCGTTTCCCCCCTCTTTCTCGGCTGCGGCTCCGATCACGATCCGTCGCAAGCGCCGCCCGCTCCCGCCATTTCCTGGGAGGATTGCGGGGGCGGCTTCGAATGCGCCACCTTCTCCGTGCCCGTCAATCACGACGCGCCGGACGGACGGACGTTTTCCCTTCCGCTCGTGCGCCGCCCGGCCGCGGTTCCGTCCGCGCGCATCGGCTCCTTGCTCGTCAATCCCGGCGGCCCCGGCGCGTCCGGCGTCGGCTGGGCCCGCGCCGTGCAGATCGCTTTGCCACAGCCCCTCAAGGATCGGTTCGATCTCGTCGGCTTCGATCCGCGCGGCCAGGCCGGGAGCACGCCCACGATCGATTGCGTCGACGACCTCGGGCCCCTCATCGGCCTCGATCCGACGCCCGACGACGACGCGGAGCGCGCGGCCCTGCTCGCCGGCGCGGAGGCCTTCGCGGCCGCTTGCAAGCAGCGGAGCGGCGACCTCTTGCCGTTCGTCGGGACGAACAACATCGCCCGCGACATGGACCTTCTTCGCGAAGCCCTCGGCGACGAGAAGCTCACGTACCTGGGTTTTTCCTATGGAACGTTTCTCGGGACGATCTACGCCGAGGCCTACCCCGATCGCGTGCGCGCGCTCGTGCTCGACGGCGCGCTCGATCCGACCGTCTCCGGCGACGCGTTCATCGAGGGGCAGGCCCTCGGCTTCGAGGCCGAGCTCGAAGCGTTCCTCGCGGAATGCGCCGCGAAGCCCGCGTGTCCATTCCACTCGGGCGGTGATCCCTGGGCCGCGTACGACGCCGTGAAGGCCGCGGTCGAGGCTTCCCCGCTGCCTGCGCCGCCGGGCGGCACGCGCACGCTCGGGCCCGGCGAGCTCATCTACGCCGTATCCCAGCCGCTCTACCAGAAGAACCAATGGAAATTCCTCGCCCAGGCCCTCGCGCTCGCGGCCGCGGGGGACGGCTCCGGCCTGCTCCAGTTCGCGGACGCGTACGTCGCCCGGAGCGCCAACGGCACGTATGGCGAGTCGTTCGAGGTTTATTACGGGGTCACCTCGATCGACAACACGTTCCCGTCGGATCCAGTCGTCTATCAAAACCTCACGACCGAGCTCCAGGCGAAGGCGCCGCGCATCGGCATGTATTTGCCCGCCACGGTGCTGCCCTCCGCGCGCTGGCCGTTTCCGTCGTGGCGCTCGAATACGCCGGTCTCCGCGGACGGCGCGCCGCCGATCCTCGTCGTGGGCTCGACCGGTGATCCCGCGACGCCTTATCCTTGGTCCGTCTCGCTCGCCGCGCAGCTATCGTCCGGGGTCTTGCTCACGCGCGAGGGCCCGGGGCACGTCTCGTTCCTCCGGGGAAACACCTGCATCGATCAGGCGATCACCGATTACCTCGTCGATCGGAAGGTCCCGCCCGAAGGGACGACCTGCAAATAGTCAGGGCGCGACGGAGCAGGCTTCGTCGACGAGCAGGACGTCGTCGATCGCGTATCCGCCCCAGCCCGCCGTGTCGCCGCTCTCGTAGGACCAGACGAGCGACGTGGCCGGGCCCGCGAGCGTATCGAGCTCACGCTTCACCTCGGTCCACCCTGGCACCGGCTGGGTGTCCGTGGGTCCGGGCTTCACCAGCGAAAGCAGCGTCGTCCGCTGAGCCCCTTGTTGCACCGAGAGCGTCACCGTCGGGGGCGCGCCGAAGCTCCCTGCGGGCGAGAAATCGATCCACTCTTGGAAATGGAGCCACAACTTCGGCGCGCCCATCGTGTCCACGACCGGCGATTCGAGCTCGCCCGAGGTCCCGGGCGGGACACACGCCCCGAGCCCGACCCCCACGACGTTCCCGTCCTCCGTGCCCGTGACGTCGTCCTCCGGGCCATTACATTCCCCGCCGCCCGGCGCCGCCTGCACGAACCCGCTGTTCGTCCCGGAAAACCACCGCGCCTCCGCGGCGCCCGCGTTCAGCACGCTCTGCGAGAACGTTTGTCGCAGATACACCTTCCCGACGGTGCCGTTGCAGTTCTGATCCACGCCGTCGTCGCAGATCTCTTCCGCCCCCGGATGGATCGCCGGATTCGTGTCGTCGCAATCGTTTCCTTCCTGCACCCACACGCCGCCCTCGGGCGCGGACGGCGGCGCGCACGTCCCGGGCTCGTCGACGATGCGCGGCGTGCTGCCGATCCCATCCTTGTCAGCGTCATAGTAAAAGAGCGCATAACAAAGCACGTCCTTCCCCACGCAGGCCGTGCGGCCCGGGCACGACTCCGTCTCGTTGATCGGGATCGGGCAATCGAGGACGGGAAAGTCCTCGTCCGTCTTCCCGTCGCAGTCCTGATCGATCCCATCACACTGATCGTCGGACGCGCGCGTGTTCACGTCGGCGCTCTTGTCGTTGCAGTCGAGCGTGTTCGTCACGTACTCCGGCGGCAGATCCCCGCACCAGGTGAGCGGGTCGTGCAGGTTGCCCTCGCCGTCCTTGTCCGCGTCCCGGTACACCGTCGTGAGCGTGGTGCATTGCTGCGTGTAATCGTCGCCGAGCGCGATGAACGTCTCGCAGCCGAGGAGCCCCGCGGCCATGCCCATCGAAAGGAGCGCGATCCGCCTCAAAACACGCCTCGCACGGCCATGAACCCGCCTCGGACGTCGAGCTCCACGCGCGCCCCGCGCGCCGCCGCGGGCTTCGTGCTCGGCGTGAAGAGCAGCACCGAGACCCCCGCCGTCGCGGCGATCGCCGCCATGCCGAAGCCCAGGTTCGACACCGACGCATACGTCTTCGTCTGCTCGTACGCCAAGAAGCCCGCCGGCGTGCACCGCTCTTGTACGCATTCCGTTTCGAGCACGTCACGCCGATCGAGCGTGAGCCCGCCCATCACCACGCCCGTCACCAGCGCGAGCGCGCCGATCGAGAAGAGCCCGCTCGCGGCCACGATGCTCCACGTCGGCCTCGCAGGCTCGATCGGCGCGGGCTCGATCGTCCGCTCCACGCCCTTCGCGAAGAGGCCGAGGCGCAGCACGATCGACACGCTCCGGCCCTCGGGCAGCTCCACCTCGCGTGCCGTCCGCGCGCCGCTGCGCGCGAGCGCCTCGACGTCGTGTTTGCCCGGATCGAGCTCGCGCGCTTCGGCCATCGGCCAGAGCTCGCCGTCCACGAACAGCGTCACCTCCGCGGGCGGCGGCCCGCGCACGTCGACGGCGAGCGTCGGAATGCGCAGGCGCACCGGGCCAAGCTCCGCGGTCGCCGCTTGCCGCGCGCGGAGCAGCGATTCGGACGGCACCTCCGGCAGCGGCTCGGCGAGCGTCCGCTCGTAGAGCGCGCGCGCTTCGAGGAGCTTGCCGCGTTTGTCCTGGCAACGCGCCATGTAAAGCACGAGCTGCGGCGTGTGGAATGCCTCGTCGGCGTCGCGGAAGAGCGGATAGGCCTCGGCGTACTGGCCCGCGCGGAAGAGCTGCATCGCGCGTCGGCCTTTTTCGAGGGCGAGCGCGCGTTTCTCCTCGCGCACCTCTTCCTCGGACGGCTCCGGGGGCGGCGGCGGGGTCACGGTCTCGGTCTCGGTCTTCGGAGGCTCGTCCGCCCGCGACCCGAAGGGAAAGAAAACCGCCGCCGAGAGCGCGGCTCCGGCGAGGGAGACGCGGCGGCTTCGATTCATCGCGGGGGTTGCGTCGTGGCCGGCTTCGACAGACCGAGCAGCTCGTCGTCCTCGTTCGTCGTCGAGGCCGGCGCGGGCTCGGGCTTGCCGTCCGCGCCCGTCTTCGGGGTCGCGGGTTTGGCAGGGACGACCGGTTTGTCGCCACGAACGGGCGCCTCCGTGGGCGCTCGTTTCTGCGTCTCGACCTCGGCCAGCGTCTCGGGCGTCGTCTTCGGGACCGCCTCCGGCGTGGGCGCGGGCTGCGGAGGCGCGGGCGCCTCGGGCTCCGTCACGGGCGGCGGCAGGGGCAACGTCGGGCTGCCCGGGCCGTCGATGCGCGCCTCCTGGGCCGGCGCGTGCGGGCCGACGAACATCCATCCGAGGACGCCGAGCGCGAGCGCGCCGAGCCCCGCGGCGGCGAACCTTCGTTGCGCGTGCTTCGGCGCGGATCCTTCGTCGTCCTGCGTCCGACCGGAGGGCGACATCGTGAGCGTGCCGTGACCGTCGGGAGCAGCCATCGTCTCGGCGAGCGCGACCGCGGTGTTCTTCTCGTTCTTGCGCGGCGACGGGCGCTTGACGATCTCGTCGGTCGTTTCGTGCGCGGGCGTCGTGTCGTGCTTCGTGACGGCGGCGCTCTTCCCCTCGGCGGCGGGCTTCGTGGCCAGCGCTTCGAGGGCTTCGTAGAGCTCGCGCGAGTTCTGGAAGCGCTCGGCCGGATCACGCGCGAGAGCGCGGTCGAAGAAGCGGTCGACCTCGGGCCCGAGCTCCGGCGCGAGGGTCGAGGGCTTCGGGATCGGATCGGTGCAGATCGCCACGAGCACCGCGCCGACCTCGTCCTCGACGAACGGCGTCCTTCCCGTGAGCATCTGGTAGAGGATCACGCCGAGCGACCAGAGATCGCTGCGGTGATCGACCTCCTTCGACTTCCGGATCTGCTCGGGGCTCATGTAGAGCGGCGAGCCGACGAGGTTGCCCGATCGCGTGACGTCGCCCGACTGCGGCGTGCCGGGCGAGACGGCTTTCGCGATGCCGAAGTCGAGCAGCTTCACGATCTCGTCGTCGTCTTGCCGCGCGAGGAAGACGTTGCCGGGCTTGAGATCGCGGTGCACGAGGCCGAGCTCGTGCGCGCGGCGCAGCGCCTTGCAGATCGGCTGCGTGATGCGCAGGGCCTCCGCGAGGCCGAGCTTGCCGCGTTTGGTAAGGCGCGCGGCGAGGTCTTCGCCGCGGAGCAGCTCCATCACGATGTAGGGCGTTTCTCCCTCGACACCGTAGTCGTGCACCTCGACGACGTGCGCGCTCTGGATTTGCGCGGCGGCGCGCGCTTCGCGTTCGAAGCGCGCGCGCGCGGTGTCGGAGGCGGCGAGGCCCGGCTCCATGAACTTCACGGCCACGGCCCGATCGAGCTTGAGGTGGTGGGCGATCCAGACCGCGCCCATACCGCCCCGTGCGAGCGGGCGCTCGAGGCGGATCTTTCCGGCGATGAGCTGTCCCTCGGCGATGACGGTCACGATGAGACCGAGCATACCACGATATTCGTTCGTGGATCGCGCGTGTCGTGACGATATGTGCGGAAGAGGGAGGCGAGGCGTAGGGCGGCCGCGGGGCGCGGCTCAGTTGCTGTCGCTCGAGGCTTTCGGCGGCGGGAGCTCGCCTTCCTCGCGCAGTTTTTCGACGGTCCGCCCCTGGACCTTTTCACCGATCCATGCGCCGGCGACGGCCATCAGGATGCCAACGACGAACGTGGTCGCGAGGCCTACCAGGGCTCCGCCGAGGGGGTAGCTGTACTGGAGGTGCCAGATGATCGTGTGCATGGCGTTCGGCAGGATCGCCATGAACGTCGCGAGGGCCGGCTCCTTGACCGTCTCGCCGGGGCTGAAGATCCCGATGAGGATGCCGCCGATGAAGTACGAGACGAACGCCACGATGCCGGCGAGCACGAGGCCGCCCTTCTCGGGGCCAAAGCTCGCGACGATCGAGGTCTCGACCCCGCCGAGCAGGAGGAGGCGCATCACGAAGTAGAGCGAGATGATGACGCCGCCGCCGATGATGACCCATTTGTAGGACAGCTCTTTGCGTTTGCTCATACAATTTCCGACGCGTGGATGAGGGAGTGCGTCGCGGCGCATCATGGCGCCACGGGGCAGGGGGTGTCAACGGCGGGGTGCGTCGGGGGGCGTCGCCCGGCGGGGGGGCGCGCTCGCGAACCCTTTCGGGCTCGCGAGCGTCGTATTGGGTGGGACAGATTAATTGCCGGTCGTCAGCAGGTTGTGCGTGTCGAGATCGGCCTCGTGCACGCCGTAACGACCCGCCGCGATCAGCACCTCGTCGTCGTCGATGATCGGGGTGACGCTGTAGTACCAGTTCCAACCCGGGAAGAATGCCGTGGACGTCGGCGTCGTCGGATCGTCCAGGTTTGCCATGAGCACGCCACCGCCCAGCGAGAAGAACGCGCGGCGCTCGGCGGCGCTGATCAGGCTCGCGCCAGCCGGGCGCTTCACGTTCGACATGACCTGGAACGTATTGTTGTTGCCGCTCTTCGGCTTGAGGACGCTGAACCGGTCATTGTTGGTCGTGTAGTAGCTGTAGGGCTCCCACACGAGGTTGTGCGAAACGACCGGCCTGCCGCCCTTGTCGATGAACAGCGCGTTCACGGACCGGTCCGCGAAATGGTGTTTGTTCTCGAGCTCGGCCTTGTTGCTCTGGAGCTTCAGCTTCGAGACGGCGGTCTCGATGTAGTCCTGCTGGCCCCAGACGGGGTCCCGCGTGAAGATCGTCGAGCCGTCCTTCGAGATGATCGTGCCGGGCACGTTGATCCCGGCCTCGACCTTCGGCTGCGCGGGCTTCTTCAGGTCGATCTGCTTCAGGAAGTACCGCGCGTAGGCGCGCGTGTCGCCGGGCACCGCGACCGGCTTCTTGACGGTGACGAAGATGTCGTCGTCGAGCCCGCTCGCCGCGACGAACTCCTCGTCCTGCCCGGGCGTCAGGTCGATCGGCGCGAGGAGCGTCGGGTGATAAGGGTTCGAGAAATTCACGAGCTTGAGCTGCGCCTTCGTACGGAAGAGCGCCGCGTCGTACTCGGTCCCGTAGCAATACGAGTAGCCCTGCTGCTGTGCCTCGACCTGCGACCAGTCGACCGGGACGCAGGTCGTCTCCGCGTCCGCGTGATCGGTGCACTGCGCGAAGCCGCCGTTGCAGTACTCGGTCTGGCCGTTGATCGTCCGGCAGTCGCGCGAGCCAGTGAAGTACGTGCAGCCCTCCTGGCCCCTGCAGGACGACGACCAGTAGTACGTGTACGCATAGCAATATTCCATCGCGACCGAGTCGCCCTGGACATTGTTCGTCGAGACGAACCCAAGCGTCTTCTTCCCGACGACGCCATTCCCGTCCCCGTAATAGTAGTATTGGTACGGCAGCTCCGTCGTGACGAGCTGACCCGCCTGGACCGGCTTCTTCGGGTTCGAGAGGTCCCAGACCGAGATGGTCGTCTCGTAGTTCGGCCAGGTGACCCACTTGCCCTGGACCGTGACGAGCAGATCGTCCACCTGGTAGTACTGCGCGTTCGCCGGGACCTCGATCGTCGCCACGGGCGTGCCGGTGTCGACGGGCTCCGAGTTCCGGATGATGTCGATCTTCGCCTTCGCGTCCGTCTCGTACCAGTACCAGTAATCTTCGTTGTCCGGGCCGCGCAGGCGCGCGCGGTAATTGTCGTAGACCCAGACCTTCGTGTAATCCGGCGCCAGCCCGAGCTCGCCGACCTTCTCGGGCGCGTCGAGGTTCGATTGATCCCAGGTGCGGAGCTGCGTCTCGGACAGGTTCGCCCCGTTCGTCGCGCCGAGCTTGAACGTGCGACGGACCGAGTCGGGATGGTCCATGATGCCGCGGCGCGTGATCGTCGTCTCCGAGAACGTGAAGATCTGGACGGCGGATTGGTATGACCAGGATGACCAGTTATCCGTGTACTTGTAGCCGGCGAAGGGCAGGAGCACGAGGCCCGTCTCGATCTCGCCCGTCGGCGCTGCCACGTTCACCGCGTTGTGGAGCACGCTGAACGCGCGGTGGTCCCAGCTCGCCTCGGACCAGTTCCAGCCGTTATCGTCGCCCTGCACCTCCTGGCGCGCCAAGAGCGGGTTCGGGTTTTCGAGGTTCGTGATGTCGTAGAGGCTGACGGCGAGCTTGCGGCCGTTCTGATCATCGACGCCGATGCCGATGAGGCGCGTGTTGTCGAACGCGGGCCGGAAGAAGTCGTTCCAGCCGGAGACGATGAACTCGCTCTTCTCCTCGGCGTGGCCGTTCGCGTCGATCGAGAAGGCGTGGAACGGATCGTAATTCCGGTACGTCACCGCGAACGCCCGATCGTCGAGGAAGACCGCGGCGAAGAGGTTCATGTCCGAGCCGAACGGCACGGAGTCGATCGGCGTGACGTTGTCGAGGTTCGTCGCGTCGAACGTCTGGAGGTAGCTATGCTGGCCCCAGCCCCATTGCGGGCCCGAGAAGATCCGGAGCTGGTCGTTCCGGTAGTCCATGTGGAACTGCGACCGGATGTAACCGTTCACGGTCACCTCGTCGCGCTTGACCATCGTGCCGCCGTTGTCGGAGATGTCGATGACCGCGATATCGCTCTGCTGCGATGACCACCAGTCCTTCTCGCGCGCCACGAGGAGCACCTCGTTCTCCGCATGGATGGCCGAGACGTAGCCGCCGAGGGGCAGCTCGCTCTTCTCCGTCATGGCCGTCTGGCCGACGTCGAAGCTCTTCACGGTGCTGCCGAGGATCCACTCCCAGTAGCCTTGATCGTTGATGTACCAGTCGTAGTAGCTCGACGCGACGAAGAGCGCGTCCTGCGTCGCGCCGTTCGCGAAGCGGCTCGTCTGGATGTAACCCGGCACGGCGTACTGCGAGAGCAAAACGGGCTGCGACGGGTTCGAGATGTCGACGAGCATGACGGTGCTGCCCGACTTGCTGTCGACCTCGAGGCTGTTCGGTTTGCCCTTGTAGCCGTACCAGTCGTTCATCAGGAGGATCGCGCGCGTCCCGTCGACGTACATCTCGACCGGCGAGCCCCCCACCTGGAGCTGGCCGACGATCTTGGGATCGGTCACGTCACTGACGTCGATCACCTGCAGGCCGCGATACCAGTTGAGGTTCAGGAGGGTGCCATTGTTCATGACACGGTAGATGTCGCCCTCCTCGAGCTCCTGCTCCTCTTCCTCCTCCTCCTCCTCTTCTTCTTCCTCTTCCTCCTCTTCGCCCCACGTGAACTGATAGTTCGGCCGATCGGCCGACAAGAACGAGGTCGTGGCCTTTGCGGCCTCCTTGCTCTCGCCCGTGTTCTCTTCCCCATCACCCGTATTCGTGGCGCATCCCGGCCCCGCCACGAACAATAACGCCGTCAAGAGGCCCGCCGTTCGTGCGACGGGACCACGATTCAAGAAACTGCGCATCGAGTCGCTCCCTTCGTCCTTCACACAAGATGAAGGAATAAAAGTCTTCCTACCTAACCGACGCATCCGGGGGGTGTCAAGGCGCCCACGTGCAGCGTTCACGAGCGCCGATGCGCATACATGTCGCACAACCATGCCGTGCGCCGCGTCAATGGCAAAAAACCGCGTTCCGTGCGGTGCGAATGGCCCGATGTGGCACAGGTGGCGGCTCCGTCCCAGGGGGACACGTGGAGCGTGCGACGATTTCGTGCTGCCTTGCGCGGGCCCGTGATCCTTGGTAAGGGTCGGAGTTCCCTTTACGGACCTTCCATGCGGCAAAGAAGCCCCATTTCGATAGCCTGGTTTTCGGCGCTCGCCTCCGCGGCGGCGTTGTCTCTCGTCGGCGCAGCGGGCTGCAACCGTAACAGCGGCAAGGAGAGCGAGGCGACGCCGGCTCCGAGCGGCACGGCGAGCGCGGCGATTGCGCCCGACAAGAAGAAGGCGCGTGTCCGCGCGCCGGACCTGCACGACGACCGCTTCGACGCGAAGATCGCCGAGAACCTGCCGAAGGTGCCGGACCCGAAGATCACGGGCCCCGACAATGCGGGCGCGCCGCTCGAAAATCAGGTCTTTCGCGATCGTGTCCTCGGCTTCGTGCGAAAGGTCGCGGCGGTCGAAAAGGAAGGGGAGAGCGTCACGTGCGAGCTCCCGTTCGACGTTCGGGGTCTACGCTCGGGCGAGCCGAGCTCCGCCGCCGAACCCCCGGGATCATCGCCGAAGCCATTCCGCGCCGTCGTGTGGGGGTATCGTGAAGGCGTCCAGGTGGCGCGCGGCGAGGCCTCGGATGCGTCTTTGTGCGTGACGCTCAAGGAAGCCACGCGGCGCGCCGTCGCCTCCGGGGGCGGGACGAAGGAGGCGCTCGGGACGACGCGGCTCGCCATCGAGCTGCCGGATCACGGCATGTCGATCCTCGAACACGAAGGCAAGGGGCTCGAGCTCGATCACGGGCTCGTTCCGCTCCGATCGTTCGACAAGACGCTGCTCGCGAAGCGCATCGACGAGGGCCAGGCGTATCTGCTTCGCGTCCTCGACGCCGAGCACAAGGGGGCGCACAAGTACTATCACGCCCCGGCGGATGCGTTCGAGCCCGAGCTCCACACCATTTACACGGCCTCGACGGGCTTCACGCTGCTCAAGCTGCACGCGATGAAGAAGGACAAGAGCCTGCTCGACAAGACGAAGAGCACGGCCGAATTCCTCCTTTCGATGCAGAGCCGCGACGAGCGCGACCACACCGCGGGCGGGTTTTTCTACACGCTCGACCTGAAGCGCGGCAAACCCGAGCGAAAGCTCGTCGTCGGCACGACTTCGAAGACGATCTTCACGCTGCTCGAGCTTCACGCCCTGACGAAGGACGCGAAGTACATGGACGCCGCGCGCAAGGCCGGGGATTGGCTCATTTCGATGCAGCTCCCCACGGGCGCCGTGCGCGCGTCGTTGAGCCAGCACGAGGGCGGGCCCTGGTCGGTGCAGGCGAAGGAGTCGACGCTGTATACCGGGCAGGTCCTCTCGGCGCTCTCGCGTTTGCACCGCGCGACGAAGGACACGAAGTACCTCGACGCCGCCGCGTCGACGGCGATGTTCCTCGTGCAGAAGGTGGAAAAGAACGGCTGCTACGTCGGCGACGAGTACCGCAAGCCGAACCCGATCTCGAGCTCGTGGCTCGTCCTTTCGCTGCTCGATTTCGCCAAGTCCACCGGCGACAAACGCATCGAGGACACGGTCTTCCGCTGCTCGCGCGAGCTCCTCGGGCGGCAGTGGAAGCGGCCCGAAGACGCTTACCGGCACGGGCGCTGGAAGGGCTCGCTTTCGAGCAGCGGCACGGGCTGGCTCGCCGAGGTCATGAGCGAGGTGTTCATGTTTTGCCGGGACAAGGGCAGGGACAACTGCGACGCCTACAAGGACGCCGTGGTCGCCGCCGTCCGGCAGATCATGCAATACACCTACGCGCCCGAGAACGATTTCGTGGTGAAGAACCCGAAGGCGGCCGCGGGCGGCGTGTTCTGGAGCGTGCGAGAACGGTATGTCCGGACAGACTCCGTTTGTCACGCGATGAACGCGTACATCAACATCCTGCCATTCCTCGGGGACGGCGTGCTGCTCGAGCTGCCCGAGATGCCGCTCGCCGAGCGGCTCGCGTTCGACGCCGACGCCGACGACAAGAAGGCCGAGGCCGAGGACCGGGCCGGCGGCGACGATCGCGAGGGCGCGGACGAAGCGCCGATGTCCCGCGCCGAGGATCCGGCCGAGGAGGGCGCAATGAAAGGCCCGCGCCGCGGGCCGATGAGCGGGACGCCGGACGACGGGCCGCCGAGGCCACGTTTTCCCAAGGGTCTCCGGCCCCCGGGCGGCAGGGGCCCGAGGCCGCCGGGCCCGCCGCCGCAGGGCATGCCGCAGTAATCAGAAGATCTCGGGGCAATACGGGAGGCGCGCGCCGACGAACATTCGATCGGCGCGCTCGAGCGCACCTTCGGTCCGCGGAGCGGCGCCACCGACTTCCGCGAGGCGCGAGAACGAAAACCCGCCGAGGTACGCCGAGCCGAGCGCCGCGGCCGAGACCCGCAAATCACAGGGCTCCTCGGTCCGCGCCGCGCGCGAGGTGGCCGCGTCGAGGCGATACCGACCCGTGTTCCACGGGCAGAATTCATCGTCGACCTCGATCACGATCGAGTCCTCGCCGCCATAACGCCGCGCCGCGAGCGCCGCCGGCACGTCCACGATGCGGACCCACACCGAGTCGTAGGTGCGATAATGCATCCGCCGCGGCTCCGCGAGCAGCAGGAAGAGCGGGTGATCCGGGGGCAAACACGTCGCGTTGATGCGCGTCGCGAGGTCGATGTCGCAGAGGTACCGCCACGCGGCGCGCGTGCCCGCCGGCGTCGCGCCCATCGCCTCTTGCACCGTCACGACCGTGACCGGGATCTGCGGGTCCGTGTGCTCGAGGCGAACGCGGTAGAGCGCATACCCCTCATCGCGGCCATCGACCTTGACGATCACGCGTTGCAGCGGCCCCGATCCGGCGCGCATCGATTCCGCATCGATCAGCCTCCGCAGGCTCCACCACCCGGGCGAGCGCGACGGCATGCACGGGGCAGCGCGGCGCGCACGCTCGTAAAGCGGTGGTATGCGCTCGAGCGCCTCCGCCTCGCTCACGAACTCGGCCTCGAAGGGGACGGGCGAGCCCACGAATGCGGAGCGGTCGCGCTCGATCGACACGTCGCCCGAGAATGCGGCGATGCCGTACCCGAAGCGCCCGTAAATCGTCGCCTCGGTCGCCCAGAGCGCCGCGATGGGCTGCCCGCGGTCCCGCGCGTCGGCAAATTGCCGCTCGATGAGCTTGCGCAGGATGCCGCGCCGCCGGTGCGTCGGCATCACCGCGACCATCGTCAGGCCCGACGTGGGCACGGTGCCGCCGCCGGGCGTGCTGAAGTCGAAGGCGAACGCGCCGGCGGAGCCGACGATCGTATTGCCGTCATAAGCCCCGATCCGCGTGACGAGCTCGGGCAGCCGTCGGGATCGCTCCAGGCGCTCCTGCGAGGGGGGGAGACCAAAGGCCGTACGAATGGGATGGGCAAACTCGTCCGAGTGCTCGGGGCCGAGGAGGCGAATCTCGATGGACATGGCGGGGGCGAACCTACCACATCGTTCGTCGCGCCCGCGCGCCCGCTCCGTGCTCCGTGTGTCCCCGGGGCGCGCGGAGGGGCGGGCATAGGTCGGTTCTTGGTGGACGATCGGTGACGTCCCCGATGGCACGGCCCTCGCAAACGTCGATCTGACCGCCAAATCCGGGGGAAATGATGGCCGAACGGTTCACCTTGCCCGTCCTACCGCTGCGCGACACGGTGCTATTTCCCGGGCTCGCGACGCCGATCACCGCAGGAAGGCTGAAGACCTTGCGCGCGGTGGAGATAGCGCTCCGCGCCGACGGGGAGGACAAGCGGGTCTTCGCCGTCGCGCAACGTGACACCTCGGAGGAGCCCACGGAGAGCAGTCTTTTCGCGGTGGGCGTGATCGGACGGATCGCCCAGGTTCAGAGGCTGGGGACGGGGCTCTCGCTCGTCTTGCAGTGCGAGCGTCGCGCCACGGCGCTGCGATACGTCACGGAGGACGGGATCCTGCGCGCGGCTTGCGTGGAGCTCGCGGATCTGCCTCGCCGCCCGGGGGAGGAGGCGGTCGTGCTCGCGCTCGCCCGCGAGGTGCGTGAGCGGGCGATCGAGTACGGCAAGCGCCGCGGCGCGCCGAAAGAGGCGCTCGAGCAGTTCCTCGGCGGCGTCGAGGATCCGAGCGCGCTCGCGAACCACGTCGCGTTTTACCTCGATCTCCCGGTGGCCGAAAAGCAGGGCCTTCTGGAGACGCTGCGGACCGTGGAGCGGCTGCGCGCGCTCACGGTGCATTTGCATCGACAAATCGGGATCGCCGAGACGCAGGAGAAGATCCGGACGACGGTGCAGGAGGAGCTCGGCGAGCGGCAGCGGGAGCTTTATCTGCGCGAGCAATTGAAGGCGATCCAGAAAGAGCTGGGCGAGGAGGACGAGGCGGGCGTCGCGGATCGGCTGGAAAAGAAGATCGACGCGGCGGATCTGCCGATCGAGGTGCGCGAGGAGGTGCGCCGCGAGCTCGGTCGGCTGCGCCGGATGAGCCGGGAGACCTCGCCCGAGGCGCAGGTGTTGACGAGCTGGCTCGAATGGGTCGGTGATTTGCCGTGGAATCGGCGGACGGACGACCACGTCGATCTGGAAATGGCGCGGCGGATCCTCGACGAGGACCATTACGGCCTCGGCGACGTGAAGGATCGGGTGCTCGAGCTGCTCAGTGTCATCAAATTGCGCCTGCAGGGGCAGATCTCGGCGCCCGAGCGGGCGCAGCGGGCCGCGCGTGGGCCGATTCTGCTCTTCCTCGGTCCGCCTGGCACGGGAAAGACGAGCATCGCGGAGAGCATCGCGCGGGCGATGGGGCGCAAATACATCCGCGTCTCGCTCGGCGGCGCGCGCGACGAGGCCGACATCCGCGGGCACCGGCGCACGTACGTCGGCGCGATGCCCGGCCGGATTCTGCAGGGCATGCGGCGCGTGGGCTCGAAAAACCCCGTCTTCACGCTGGACGAGATCGACAAACTCGGCGTGTCGTACCAGGGCGATCCGGCGGCCGCGCTGCTCGAGGTGCTCGATCCGGCGCAGAACGTGACGTTCGTCGACCATTACCTCGGGTTGCCCTTCGACCTCTCGGAGGTCCTCTTCGTGTGCACGGCGAACCTGCGCGAGGGCATTCCCGCGCCGCTGCTCGATCGCATGGAGACGATCACGTTCCCGGGCTACACGGAGATCGAGAAGCTCGAGATCGCCCGGCGGTATCTGCTCCCGCGGCAGCGGCGCGAGTGCGCGCTCGAAGAGGAGCAGCTCGTCGTGTCGGACGTGGCGCTACTCGACATCATCACGAGCTACACGCACGAGGCGGGCGTGCGGCAGCTCGAACGGGCGATCGGCTCTCTTGCGCGAAAAGCGGCCCATCGTATTGCGACGGGCTCGGCCCAGCGGGTGCCGGTCGAGACGGTCGCGGACGTCCGTGCGCTCCTGCGGCGTCCGCGCATGCGGCCCACGGCTGCGCTCGAACGAGACGAGGTCGGCGTCGCGACGGGCATGTATTACACGCAGGAGGGCGGCGACATCATGCACGTCGAGGCGAGCATCGTTCCGGGCAAGGGCGAGCTCGTGCTGACCGGGCAGCTCGGCGACGTCATGAAAGAGAGCGGGCGCGCGGCGCTGACCTATGCGCGCGAGCACAGCGCGGCGCTCGGCGTGCCGCGGGAGCGGCTGGAGGGGCGGGACATGCACGTCCACGTGCCCGCCGGCGCGATTCCGAAGGACGGGCCGAGCGCGGGCGTGACGATGGCGTCGGCAATCGTATCGGCGCTCTCGGGCAAACGCGTCCGCAAGGATGTCGCGATGACCGGGGAAATCACGCTGCGCGGGCGAGTCTTGCCGATCGGCGGCGTGAAGGAAAAAGTGCTCGGCGCGCATCGGGCGGGCATTCCGGAGATCATCCTGCCGCGGGACAATGAGGCCGAGCTCGAGGATCTGCCTGAAGAGGTGCTGCGGTCGCTGCATTTCCACTTCGTCGAGACGCTCGACGAGGTGCTGACGATCGCGCTACGCTCGGCGCCTGCGGCGGCCTGGCCGGTGGAGGTGGAGACGCCGCGGGCGGCGTAGAGCATCGAACGATGCTCACGAGATCGCGAAGCGAGCTCGTCTCGGGGGGTGAATCGTCCGGGCTTTGCCCGGACGAGAGGGGGACGCGAGGCGTCCCCCTCGGGACAGAACTCATTCGTCTTCGTTTGCCACGAAGACCTGCGTGGAGAAGCGGAGCTGGCCGGTGGGCGCGTCGCGCGTGCCGGTGATCGTCAACGTGCTCACGGACAGGTCGCCGTCGAGGTCGCCCACGGCGGCGACCTCGACGCCCGTGACGCCGGGATCGGGCCCGCCGAGGGGCGGGCCGAGATACGCTTGCCCCACGGAATACCGATACTGGTAATACGTCGGGTCATCGAGACCGAAGCGGACGCAGCGCCAGCAACACTGGTCGAAGTCCTTGCCGTTCAGGTTTTCGGGCTGGTATTTTCGGGCCGCGGGGACGTTTTGCGGGGCGATGCACGTCATGGTGCCGCCGCATTCGGGGCACCAGGTCGTGGTGCTCGCCTCCGAGAGGCTGCCGAGGGGGAGGACCTCGCTCTTCGCGGCGCGCTCGGTGAGCATTGCAATGCCGCGTGCAATGGCGCCGATCGTCTGCTTCGCCTCGCTGACCCTCGCCGCCGCGAGGTAACGCCGTACGCCGAAAATGGCGAGCGCCGCCAGAATGCCGATGACGGCGACCACGATCATCAGCTCGACCAAGGTGAAGCCTCGGTCCTCCCTCCGCCGCTTCATGTTCTACCTTCCCCTGGGTGGCGCGCGTGAAGCACGTCACGTGCCATCCCCGCATGGTCCTGGATCCTGCGCTTTCTTGCAAGAAAGCGGAGCGGATTGCCTGACGCGCGCTGCGGCGCGTCAGGGTACGGTGACGAAAATCGTCACTCCCAGGACGAGGGGGTGACCATTTCCGTCAGGGGAAAACGGTCATTTCGGATCCGTCGCGAGGCACTCGCCCTCACCGCGGAAATGACCCACGGTGCGGGAGAGGTCCGTGACGAACGCGCCGAGGTCGTTCACGTCGCCGGCCGCGCCCGTGCCGTAGGCGCCGTCCGCGGGATCGATGTCCACGAGCTTTTTGGCGGCGAGCTCGGCGAGCGTCACCTCGCCGTCGTTATCCGTGTCCGCCGAGGCGAAGGCGTTGAAGCGCAGCTTTGCGTTCGGCGATTGCAGGTCGTCGTAGAACAGGTGATCGCCGTGGATCGTGATCTCGACATTGTCGGTGCCGCCGTTCGTGACGAGGACGCCGACCGTCTCGCGGCCGTCTTTCTCGCCTCGGCAATCGGTGTAGGCCGTGGGCACGCCGAAGCCCCAGCGGAACGTCTTTTTCACGGCGCCTTGCGTGGCCTCGCCCTCGGCCCAGATGGCGTATTTGCCTTGCTTCATCGCGTCGAGGTCGGCCGCGGTCGCGCCGTCGCCGAGCTCGGTATCGCCCCCCGCGGGGCGAATCTCGAAGCTCACCTTCGTCCAGGGCTTGGGCTCGAGATTCGCGAACGTGGCGAGCGGCTTGACCCCCGGGGCTACGTGATCGACGAGCTTCGTTTTGGTGACCTCGAAGCCGGGGGCGCCGGAATCGTCGGCGATGCGCACGCCGCCGAGAACGACGAGAAACTTCGAGAATTTGATCGCCCAGCCGTCTTCGAATGCGGACGCTGGGATCTCCTCCTCGATGTACCCCTCGCCCCAGGTCGTGAACACCACGTCCCCCGTGCCCGCGGTCTCGTCGGCACCGCAGCCGGCGAGGAGCGCGGCGGCGAGGCAAAGGTGCGTCATGCCAAACAGACTCTTCATGTGTTTCTCCTCAAGGTGTCGAATACTCGAAGGTCACGGCGGACCCTTTTTTGAAGCCGCGCGTGATCGCACGGAAGGCCAGGCCGTCCCGCGGCAGGACCACGGGCGAACCGTCCGGGCTCTCCGGAACCGCGTCGAATTCGGCCTGATCGAGCCATACGCTCGGCGCGACGTGGATCGTGATGGTCCCGTCGTTTTGCACGTCGGGCTCGCCCTCGAAGGCGCACCCTTCGAGGCGCGGCTCGCCATAGGCGTCGAGGACGTCGGCGGCATCGGCCTCGACGCGGAAGATTCGCGTCAGCGTGTCCTTTTGCGCCTCGCCTTCGAGCACGACGACGTGCCCCGCGAGCGCA
The DNA here is from genome assembly GCF_029946505.1 of Polyangium sp. y55x31. Lineage (GTDB taxonomy): Bacteria > Myxococcota_A > Polyangia > Polyangiales > Polyangiaceae > Polyangium. The sequence continues at coordinate 280,389 of NZ_JARZHG010000008.1, read as the reverse complement.
TCCTTCGCGCCACCCGTGGGCGCGGGCTCGTACGAGAAGCGCGCGGAGCGGTACAGGCCCGATACGCCCTCGCCGGGCGGGAGGTCCGCGGGGCCTTTCGCGAGGTCCACCGAGGACGAGGCGAGCACCTGGCCCATCGCGTCGCCGGCCTGGTAATGGCCGGGGTGCGCGTGGGCCAGGCCGAGGCCGAGCAGACGCGCGAAGTTATCGTGCGGGCGCGGGGGCGTGGCTGAGGCCGAGAAGATCGGCGCACCATTGAAGTAATAAAGCGGGCCGATCGAGACGGCGGCGAGCGAGAGGCGGATCGACCAGCCGTACGCATTGACGAACGGGGCGTCGATCCCGTCGTCGGCGACGACACGCGTCTGCAAGGCGACGCGCTTGCCGCTCGTGGTCTCGGCGGCGCCGCATGCGGAGGCGAGGGCGGCCGCGGCGAGGGAGAGGCCGACCAGGAAAAACCCGGCGACAGACGAGAGGCCCAGACGAACCATCGAGAGTTTCATGTGTTCCTCGCTTCTAGAGGTGGAGGGACAAGGTGCCCATCAGGGTGCGCGGCGCGCCCACCGTCACGTGATTGAGCGGCACGAGCGAGGGCGCCCCGCCGCGCGTGAAGCTCGAAGCGTAGGTGAACTGGCCGTCGTACCATTTCGCGTCGAGCAGGTTGTAGACGTCGAACTCGAGCTCGACCTCGCGGAGCCGGGCGCCGATCGTGGCGTCGGCAAGGAAGATGTCCCGGCCAAACTCGGCGAAACGCAGAGGCCGGGCGCCGAGGTAGGCGAGGCCGACGCCGATCTTGCCCACGAGATCACGGCCGAAGAGGCGGGCGAGGCGAGGCGTGAGCGCGACGTCGGCGCGCGCGACGAGCTGCGGCGTGTAGGGGACGAGCGAGCCGATGGCTGCCTCGGGGCCGGCTTCGGTGAACGAGGCGCGGGTATACGTGACGCTGCCGCTCTCGACGATCCACGAGCGCGGGCGGAGGACGAAATCGAGCGAAAAGCCGGTGCGCTGTGTGGCGGAGACACGCTCGTAGGCGACGGCCTTTTCATCGAAGACGAGGTCGTCGGAGAGGCGGGTGTGAAAGGCGGCGAGGTTCGCCCGCATGCGGTCGCCGTCGGCATAACGAAGGCCGGCCTCGAAGGAGCGCACGGTGGTGAAGGGCGTGCGTTCACCGTCGCCGAGGGTGCGGGCCTGCGGAGAGCGAAAGCCGTCGCCATAACTCGCGACCGCGTGCAGGCCCGGGAGCAAGGTGACGTCGACCGTCGCTTTTCCTCCCACGCGCGCGCCCATGGCCCCGCGCGCCGCACCCGCGCCCTCGCCCGAGGCGAGATCCGTGACGCCATAAAAGAGCCCGTCGACACGAACGCCGCCGCGGATCACCACGCGGCGGAAGGGCCGGAGCGAGGCGTCGACGTATCCAGCGACGTCGGCGGCGCGGACGTGGGCCAAGGCGAGCGTTTCCGTGACGCGATCGGTGACGACCGAGAGCCGGCGCTGCGATTGTTCGATCGTGTCGCCGCGGGCCTGGACGCCGATTTCGAGGGCGTCTTCCGGGGAGAAGATCGGCGTCTTGCGGTGGTAATGTGTGGACAAACCGAACGTCGTCGCCTCGTTCGTCTGCTGCTGCGAGTCGCCGTCGATCGGGTCGAGGAGGAACCCCGTATAGTTGGCGCGGAGGCGGAGGCCACGCGCGACGAAATAAGGCGTGAAGGAGAAGCGCGCTTTGCCGCTGTCGTCGTCGTGATCGAGGGAGAGGACGACCTGGATGCGGGTCGAGTCGCCGCCCTGGCGCGCGTCGTAGGTCGCGAATCGATCGACGAGGCCACGCTCGATGTCGTCGAGGCGGAGGACACCCGGCGAGGAGAATCGCGCCGCATAGGCCGAGGCCATCACGCGGGCCGAGAGGTTCGTGCTGATCGGAAAGACGTGCTGGGCCATCGCGGAGGCCCGGCGCGCGGCGCGCGAGGGGCCGAATCCGTCGGTGCTTTGCGCCTCGAAGGCGGCGAAGGTCGCTTCGGTCGTGCCTGCGGGGCGATAGGCGAGGAAGAGGCGCCGTTCGCCGTAGGTGCCGAGGCCGAGGGACGAGGTAAAACCCGTCTCGGCGAGGCCGAGATCCATTTCGATGGTGCCCGCGACCGCGAAATCGCCTTGTCGCGGGTCGTAGGGCCCGGCCTTCGCGCGGACGCTCTTCACGACCTCGGGCATGACGAAATGCAGGTCGGCATAACCCTGGCCGTGGATGTTCGAGACCTCGTTGACGGGCGCGCCCGCGACGCGCAGCTCGAGATCCTGCCCGTGGGCCGCGTCGAAGCCTCGCAAGAAGATCTGATGCGCCTTGCCCTGGCCGCCGTGTTGCGTGATGAAGACGCCGGGGACGACGCGCAGGAGATCACTCGCCGTGCGATGCGGCGCCGCTGCGAGGACGTCGCGCTTTTGCACGACTTCGGAGGCGCTGCGCGGCGGCCCTTCGCCGCGAACGGTCACGGCAATCGGAGGCGGAGGCGGGGGCGGCGGCGGATGCGGATGCGGATGCGGGGGCGGATCCAGGAGGCCGGGCGCGGGTTTGTCCGCCGGTTTGTCCGGTGGTACCTCGGTCACGCCCTCGAATCGGGCGATCATCCGGATTCGCGCCTTCACGGGCGCTCCGCTCCGGCGCGCGGGCTCGAACGTCCACTGCGCCGCGGCGCGGATCGCCTCGGCGTCGAAGGCCGGCGAGACGCTCGCCTCGATCTCGATCGCCACGGCCCGGCCGTCGGGGCCGACGGTGATCAAAAGCGGGACGATGACGTCGTGCGGCTCCGCGCGGCCACCGGGCCACGCGGGCGCGGGCTGGCTCTTCGGCACGGGCGGCGTGACCTCGTCGTGCGCGCGCGCGGGCCAAGCGACGAGCCATGCCAGAAAGAGGGACGAAGGGAAAAGGAGGCGCGGACGCAAGCGAGGTTCCCGTGCCGAGCTGGTAGCACGAGTGCGTCGGGTCGTGCTACCCATTTCGTGTCCTCGCGGGACGTACGCCCGACCGCGCGCCCCGGCTCCATGACGCGGTACGTAAGACCCCGCTTGACCGGGCGCTTACCAACTGGTAGGGAAGTCCTGACCGGATGGTTTTGGCTCGATCTTCCGACCCCGACGTGCCGCGCGCCATCGTCGCCGCGGCGACGCGCCTCTTCGCGGCGCAGGGCTTCGACGCGACCAGCTTGCAAGCGGTGGCGGACGAGGTCTCGCTGACGAAGCAGGCGGTGCTGCATCATTTCCCGTCGAAGGAGCACCTTCGTCAGGCCGTGCTCGACGCGATCCTCGCGCACTGGAACGATACGCTGCCGAGGCTTTTGCTCGCCGCGGCGGCGAGCGAGGATCGTTTCGAGGCGGTCTTCGGCGAGCTTTCCGCGTTCTTCGCAGCGGATCCCGATCGCGCGCGGGTCGTCTTGCGCGAGGCGCTCGATCGGCCCGCCGAGATGCGGAAGCTTTTGCGAGGGCCCGTGCGCCCGTGGCTCGAAGCGGTCGCGGGGTACATTCGCTCCGGGCAGGCCGCGGGAAAACACCACGCCGACGTCGATCCGGAGGCGTACGTGGTGCACGTGATGCTTTTCGTCATCTCCGCGGTCGCGACGGCGTCCGTGATGCAAGGGGCGCTCGACGACGACGCGCGCGCCCGCAGCGATCGTGAGCTCGCTCGAATCGCGCGCGCGAGCCTGTTTTCCCCCGCCCGGTCGCGCGGCGGGGCCCAACCGAAAAGGTGAATCCATGGCCAATTTCTTCACCGACAACGACGACCTCAGGTTCCATTTCGAGGAAGGCGTCGACTGGGCTCCGCTCGTGGAGGTGACCGAGCTCGGGTATCGAACCGAGGACGGCTTCAAGACGCCCCACGAGGCCGTGGCCTTTTATCGCGAAGTGGCCGAATCCACGGGCGCGCTCGCCGCCGAGCAGATCGCCACGCGCGCCGCGGCGATCGACCGCGAGGACACGCACCTCGAAGGCGGCGAGGCGATCGCCGGGCCGGCGATGAACCACGTCTTCGAGGCGATCAAGGCGGCGGAGCTGCACAGGCTGTGCTTGCCGCGCGAGCTCGGCGGGCTCAATGCGCCGCTGCTTTTGTATTTCCTCTCGGGGGAGATGATCGCGCGCGCCGACGTGTCGGTGATGACGCATCACTCGTTCCACGGCGGGATGGCGATGGCGATGCTCGCGTATTCAATCTACGAGGGGTCGACGGCGCTCGATCCGGCGCGCGGGCGGATCGAGTCCACGCGTTTCGCGAGCGCGATCGAGGAGATCGCCCGCGGCGACGCCTGGGGCTGCATGGACATCACCGAGCCGAACGCGGGCAGCGACATGGCCGCCTTGCGCACGCGCGCGGAGCTCGGGGCCGACGGTCGCTGGTATCTCTCGGGCCAGAAGATCTTCATCACGTCGGGGCACGGAAAATACCATTTCGTCATCGCGCGGACCGAGGAGGCGAAGGACCCGGACGATCCGTTCGCGGGGCTCGGCGGGCTCTCGATGTTCCTCGTCAAAGCTTATGACGATCTGCCGGACGGGACGCGCAAGCGGTACGTGACGATCGATCGCGTCGAGGAAAAACTCGGGCATCACGGGTCGGTGACCGCGGCGCTCTCGTTCGACAACGTGCCGGGGGAGCTCGTCGGCAAGCGCGGCGAGGGGTTCAAGTACATGCTCGTGCTCATGAACAACGCGCGCGTCGGCGTGGGGTTCGAGAGCATCGGGCTCGCGGAGTGCGCGTATCGCATGGCGAAGGCGTACGCCGAGGAGCGGCGCTCGATGGGCAAGCCGATCGCGCGGCACGAGATGATCGCCGATTACCTCGACGAGATGCGCACGGACATCCAGGGGCTCCGGGCGCTCGCGGTGGACGCGGCGTACAGCGAGGAGATGGCGCAGAAGCTCGTGCTCTTCGAGCGATTCTCGGCGGGGCTCGGGCCGGCCGAGCGGGAGCGCGTGGCGCGGGAGCTGCCGCGGTGGCGGGCGCGTTCGCGCAGGCTGACGCCGCTGCTCAAATACCTGGCCGCGGAGAAGGCCGTGGAGATCGCGCGGCGCGCGATCCAGATCCACGGGGGCGTCGGGTACACGAAGGATTACGGCGCGGAGAAGCTCTTGCGCGACGCGCTCGTGATGCCCATTTACGAGGGGACGAGCCAGATCCAGGCGCTCATGGCCATGAAGGACACGCTCATCGGCGCCATCAAGCGGCCGCGTGATTTCCTCGGGCGGATCGCGGACGCGCGGCTCGGCGCGCTCACCGGGAAAGACGAGCTCGATCGGCGCCTCGCGCGGGTGCAGGGGTATTCGCTCTCGGCGCAGCAGCACCTGCTCACGCGCACGGCCGCGGGCAAGCTGCGGACGCTTTCGGTCGTGCCGTTCGCGGGCTGGCGCGACGCCTTGACGAAGGGCTGGGATCCGAAGCGAGATTTCTCGCTCGCGATGCTGCATGCCGAGCGGCTCATCCGGCTTCTCGCGGACGAGGCCATTGCGGAGATCCTGGTCGCGCAGGCGAAAAAACATCCGGCGCGGCGGGAGCTCGCCGAGAGGTATCTCGATCGGGCCGAGCTCCGGGCGCGCGCGCTCCACGAAGAAATCACCACGACGGGCGGGCGCATCCTCGCGATGCTCTCGCCCGAGGCCGAGAAGCAGGCCGTCGCCGCGGAGTAAAACCCATGGGTGTCTCGACGAAACACGTGCTCTCGCAGCTCCCGGTGCTGCGAGGAATGGGGCAGGCGGCGCTCGCGTCGGTCATGCGCCGGCCGGCGAGCGGAATCGACGCGGAGCGAGGCGGCTGGCTGGAAGAGGAGATCGCGCCGCGGCCCGCGGATCTCGTGCGGGATTACGTGCGGCACGTGGGCGGCGATCCCGCGTGGTATCGCGGGCGCTTGCCGGCGCACATGTTCCCGCAATGGGGATTTCCCCTCGCGGCGCGGGCGCTCGCGGTGCTGCCCTATCCGCTGAGCCGCGTGGTGAACGCGGGCTGTCGGATCGAGCAACGCGCGATGTTGCCGGCGAACGAGCCGCTGCGCGTGCGGGCGCGGATCGATCGCGTGGACGACGATGGTCATCGGGCGCTCGTGACGCAGGTCATCGAGACGGGCACGGAGAGCGCGGGGATGGCGCTCGTGGCCGAGATGCGCACGTTCATCCCGCTCGAAAAGCGCGAGGGCAAGGAGAAGAAGGCGCGGCCGACGGTGCCAGCGAACGCGCATGAAATCGCGTTTTCCCGCATCCCGGCGAGCGCGGGGCTCGATTTCGCGAAGCTCACCGGGGATTTCAATCCGATTCACTGGATCGCGCCGTACGCGCGCGCGGCGGGCTTCCGGTCGTGCATCCTGCACGGGTTCTCGACGCTCGCGCGGGCGATCGAGGCGTTGAACCGGGCGCGGCTCGCGGGAGATCCGAGTCGACTCTCGGTCATCGACGTGCGATTCACCCGGCCGCTCGTCCTGCCCGCGCGGGTCGGCGTGTACGTGGATCAGAATCGCGGGATCTGGGTGGGGGACGCGAACGGCGGCGGGAGTTATCTGGAAGGTCACTTTGAAGCGGAGAAGGGGTCATGAGTGACGTTTTGCTGGAAATTGGTAGGAACGCCCGGGCGCGGGCGGTCGTGAACGCGCTCGGTTTGCCCATTCCGCTGCCCGTGCCGCTCCGGCGCGCGCGCGGGCCCTGGCGCGAGAGGCCGCTCGCGGACGCGAGCGTGGTCGTGGGCGCGTCGGCGGGCGCAGAACTCGCGCCGGTGATCGCGGAGACGCTCGCGGCGGCCGGGGCGAATGCGTATTTGACGGGGTCCGACTCGATTGCGCCCGCGTTCGTGGAGCCGGGCGAAGCGTACGGCAGGCCTGCGCGGGCGCTCGCGGCGCTCGGCGAGAACGAGCGCGTCGCGGGCGTGGTGTTCGACGCGACGGGGCTCCGGGACGTGGCGGGCCTTCACGCGCTGTACGAGACGTTCCACCCGCTCGTCAGCCGCCTCGCGCGGTCGGGCCGCGTGCTCGTGCTCGGGCGGCCGAGCGGGAAGGGGCCGGCGGCGGCGGCCGCGCAAGCCGCGCTCGAAGGGTTCGTCCGGAGCGTGGCGAAGGAGGTGGGCCGCGGGGGCGCCACGGCGAACCTCGTGCGCGTGGAGAAGGGCGCCGAGGCGCGCCTCGGGCCCGTGCTTCGATTCTTGCTTTCGCCGCGATCGGCGTTCGTCTCGGCGCAACCGTTCGTCGTCGATGCGCGGACGAAGGTGTCCGAGGAAAACCCGCCGTTCGTGCGGCCGCTCGAAAAGAAGGTCGCGGTCGTGACGGGCGCGGCGCGCGGCATCGGCGCGGCCACGGCGCGGCGGCTTGCCGAGGAGGGGGCGCACGTGGTTTGTTTGGACAGACCCGGCGACGATGGGCCGACGAGCCAGCTCGCGCGATCGATCAACGGGACGGCGCTGCTCGTGGATCTCGGGGCGGACGATGCGCCCGCGCGGATCGCGGACGTGGTGCGATCGCTCGGCGGGCTCGATGTCGTCGTGCACAACGCGGGGATCACGCGGGACAAGACGCTCGGGCGGATGAGCGAGAAGCAATGGGACGAGGTGATCTCCGTGAACCTCGGCGCGGTCGTCCGGACACACGAGGCGCTCGAGCCGCTGCTGCGCGAGGGTGGGCGCGTGGTGTGCCTGTCGTCGATCGCGGGGATCGCCGGGAACGTCGGGCAATCGGCGTATGCGGCGTCGAAGGCGGGGATCCTCGGGTTCGTCGCGGGGCTCTGTCCGATCCTGGCGGAGCGGGGAATCACGGTGAATGCCGTTGCGCCGGGGTTCATCGAGACGCGGCTGACGGCGGCGATCCCGGTGGCCGTGCGTGAAGCAGGGCGGCGCCTCGCCGCGCTCGGGCAGGGAGGTTTGCCCGAGGACGTGGCCGAGGTCATCACGTTCCTCGCGAGCCCGGGGGCCGCGGGGATCACGGGGCGGACGGTGCGGGTCTGCGGAGGCGCGCTCATCGGCGCGTGAGGGGAACATGGGGATGAGCGGAAAAACAGGGCGGCGGGCGGTGGTCGTGGACGGGCTGCGAACGCCGTTCGTCAAGGCATTCACGGATTTCACGAAGCTCGACACGATCGCGCTCGGCGTGGCCGCGACGCGGGGGCTTTTGAAGAAGGCGAACCTCGGGCGGCGGGACGTCGCGTCGATCGTGTGGGGCGGGGTCATCCTGCCGGGGACGGCGCCGAACGTGGGGCGTGAGATCGCCCTGGATCTCGGGCTGGATCCGGCCTGCGAGGCGATGACCGTGACGCGGGCGTGCGCGTCGGGGCTGCAAGCGGTGACGCTCGCGGCGGCGGCGATCGAGCGCGGCGAGGCGGACATCGTGATCGCGGGCGGGAGCGATTCGACGAGCAATGCGGAGATCAAGCTGCCGCAAAAGGTGGTGCACGCGCTCGCGCCGGTCGCGCTGGGGAAAGCCGATCCGAAGGCGATCCTCGGCGCTGTCGGAAAGCTCGCGCCGTTCACGGACATCCTGCCGACGCGGCCGAAGATCGCCGAGCGGACGACGGGCGAGGTGATGGGCGAGGCGGCCGAGAAGATGGCGCGGCGGAACGAGATTTCCCGCGCGGCGCAGGACGCGTTCGCGGCGCGCTCGCACCACCGCGCGGCGGCGGCGATGGCGTCGGGCCGGTTCGACGAGGAGGTCACGCCGGTCGAGACGAGCGAAGGGAAATGGGTGCACGCCGATGGCCTCGTGCGCGCCGATACGAGCGAGGAAAAACTCTCCAAGCTCCGGCCCGTGTTCGCGAAGGACGGGACGGTGACGGCGGGCAACGCGAGCCCTCTGACGGACGGCGCGGCGGCGGTGCTCCTGATGAGCGAGGAGAAGGCGCGGGCGCTCGGGTTCGCGCCGCGGGCGGCTTTGACTTCGTGGGCGTACGTGGGCGTCGATCCGGCGGATCAATTGCTCATGGGGCCGGCGCTCGCCATTCCTAAGGTGCTCGATCGGGCGGGGCGAACGCTCGCGGAGATCGATCTCGTGGACCTGCACGAGGCGTTCGCGGCGCAGGTGCTGTGCGTGCTGAAGATGCTCGGCAGCGCGGCGTTCGCGCGAGAGCGGCTCGGCAAGGGCGAGGCCGTGGGCGAGGTGGATCCGGCGCGGCTCAACGTGCACGGCGGATCGATCGCGCTCGGTCACCCGTTCGGCGCGACGGGCGCGCGCATGGTGACGACGATGGCGAACGAGCTCGTTCGGTCGGACAAACGGACGGCGCTGCTCGGGATTTGCGCGGCGGGCGGGCTCGGGGCGGCGGCGTTGCTCGAGCGGATCGATTGACAGAGCGCCGAACCGTGCGGGCTTTGCCCGGACGAGAGGGGGACGCGAGGCGTCCCCCTCGGGACTAGGGACTGCAATTCGTGTTCTTGGCGAACCAGCCCGCGAGCTTGCCCTCGGACTCGACTTTGTCGAGCTGTTCGAGGACCGGCACGGGGCGGAATGCGCCGTCGTCGCGCATCTGTCGATACACGCGGATGGCCATGCGCAAGCCCTCGACCTGGGCGGTCGTCGAATCGGCGCGCGGGTTCTCGATCAGGTGCGCCGCCACGCCGAGGATCGTGTAACCGAGGAGGATCGTCGCCGGGCCGGAGTGGCTCTTCGCGTTCGGGCCGTCGATGTAATCGCGGAACCACGGGCAGAGCCGCACGTCGATGTCGGGGCTCTCGCTGGCCCATTCGACCGCATTGCCGAGGTGCTCGCGGCTCGCCTCCGAGAGCGGCGCCTGGCTCATCTTCTTGAACACGGCGGCGATCGCGAGGAGGCGCGGGCGCGGCAAGGCCTCGCCCGGCGGGCCGAACGGGTTTTCCGCCTCGCGCATCTGATCGAGGCGCTCCTCCGCGGCCGGGCAGCCGTACATGTCGACGAAGATCTCGACTTCGCCGTCGGGGCATTCGACCACGTACCTGTCGATGATGTGCCCCGTGTGGTTCGCGCCGACGTTGCCCGAGCGCGCTTGTTGCCCTTTGCGGGGATCGGCGCCGAGCGGCTGCGAGCCGTCCTTGCACGTGTACTCCGAGACGAACGCGTAGCTGTCGACGGGGCCGCAGCGAGGGACCGGGTGCTCTTTGTCACGGCCGAGGCTCGGGTCCATCGGGGGCGGCCGTTTCGCCGACTTCTTCGGTGCCTCCGGGTTCGTGTCCGGGTTCGCCTCCGCGTCCGCGGCGGTCTGCGGCGGGGTCGTTTGCGCGCCTCCGCCGCAGGCGATCGTGAACAGGGAGAGGCCGATTCCAGCGATGGGGAAGAGGAGTCGTCGGAGCACGGGGGACCTCGTGTTCGGGGGAAACCGCATGGTACAGGGAGGCAGCCCACCGGTGTCACTTTTTTCTGGGCGCGCGGATGTCGAGCCGGCGCCGCGCGTCAGGGTTTTTCGGTGGGAGCCGGAGAGGGCAGGTTCTTGCCCCAGGCGAGCTGGCAGGCCGCGACGACGAAGCAGAGCACGAGGCAAATGAGCCAGAAGACCGGGAGGCCCGTCTTCGGCAGGAGGCGCATGCTGATCGAGGGAGCGCCCATCGCGCCGAAGCTGAAGGTGAGCGAAAAAGCGCCCTGATAACGGCCGCGGAGGTGCATCGGCGAGAGGTCGGCGACGATGCTCGCGTTCACGGGCGCGAAGATGATCTCGCCCAGGGTCCACACGGCGACCGTGGCCATGTAGGCCGGGAGCGTGGTGGCGAGCGCCATGGCCCCGAAGCCGAGGCCCGTGAGCGAAGAGGCAACCGTGAGGAGGACGCCGCGCGGGATGCCCTTCACCCACCGCGTGACGAGCGGCTGGAGGAGCACGATGAGCAAGCAATTCGTGGCGACCGTCGCGCCATAATGCTCGGTGGTGAGGCCCTTCTGGCGCATGTCCTCCGGCATGGCCGAGAGGTGCTGGAAAAAGACGAGCGTGAGCGCGAAGTTGCAGAGGAGGAACGGGAGGTATTTTCCGTCGAGGAAGGGCGTGAACACGCTGCCTCGTTTGTCGTCGCGTGCCTCCGCGGGGCGGCTCTCGGGGACGGAGCGCCAGATGATCGCGGCGAGGACGAGCGTGGTGAGCGCGTCGCCGATGAAGAGCGCGAGGAAATTGCGCTTCGCCATGAAGCCGCCGAGGACGGCGGCGAACGCATACCCGAGGTTCGCGGCCCAGTATTGCAGGGAAAACGCCTTCACGCGGTGCTCGGGCGGCACGACGTCGGCGACGAGGGCCTGGCTCGCGGGGCGGTACATGTCCGAGAAGAAGCCGAGGAACAACGTGGCCGAGGCGAGCTGCCAGAGCTCGCGCGCGAAGCCGAGTCCCATCATGAACGCGGAGCTCGTGACGAGCGCGAGGAGCATGGTGGCGCGGCGGCCGAGGCGATCGGCGAGGGCGCCGCCGAGCATGGTGCCCCCGAGCGAGCCGGCGCCGAAGAGCGAGGCGACGAGGCCCGCGGTGGGGAGGTCGAGGCCGCGCTGCTGCGTGAGGTAAACGAAGAGGAGCGGGACGACGAAGCTGCCGGCCCGGTTGACGAGCATGCCGGCCCAGAGCGACCAGAATGCCCGGGGCAAACCCTCGGTGATGCCAGCGAAGCGTACGGCGAGGGCGCTCATGTCCTAGCAGCCTGTGGACTCATCTGCTGCGCGCCCCGAATCGTCGGTCGACATCGCTCGAAATCCTTCAGGATTCCTCGCTCCGTCGCCCTAGCTTCGGGGCGCTCGCGACGATGATTCCACAGGCTGCTAGCGCCCGATTCCCGCACTGTCGCCAATGCCGACGGCGATGAAAAGATTTTCACGATTGGCGAGGACGGTGCCCCGCACGCACGGGCACGTCAAGCGCGGAGCATCAAAACGATCGGACGGCCGCGCCGAGGCCGGGCGCGCCGCGGTTGCCCGCGACGTCGAAGTCGCCGCCCTTGCCGCCCTCGCCGGGTTTGCCCGTGGCGAGCGAGACGGCGCCGCGGAGCTCGGGTTCGGCCCCGGCGTAGGCGATCACGACGGCAGGCCCGCCGAGGCCGCCGCCGCCGGGGCCACCCTTGCCGCCCGTTCCGCCCGCGCCGCCGTGGCAAGCGTCGGGCGCGGAGACGCCTTTTCCGGTGCCGCCCACGCCGCCCATTCCGCCCTTGCCGCCGGGCTGGCCATCGGCGCCGTCACCGCCGCGGCCGCCCCGATGGGCCGCGACGCGTCCGTCCCAGAGCACGATCGTTGATTCGATGCTGGCAATGCCGATGCTCGCGCCGCCGGGACCGCCGCCCATGCCGCCATGTCCGCCGCAGCCGCCGGTGCCGCCGCTTCCGCCGCTCGCGCCGGCCCCGGGGGTCGCATTGGCGCAAATCGAGGCCGCGCCCCGCGCGCCCCCGGCGCCGCCGCCGCCTTGTCCGGGCAAACCAAAGCCGCCGGTTCCGCCCGCGATGCCGAAATACCCCGTGGGGCCGAGCCGGCCGAAGCCCGCCGCGCCCGTGCCGGGCGTGCCCCGCGATCCGTCGTTGCCGGGCGTGCCCTTTCCGGTCGTGCAGCTCCAGCCGCTCCCCGCGTCCCCGGCGCCGCCGAGGCCGAAGCTCGGCGCCGCGGGCGTGCCGACTTCGCCGGCCTTTCCGGGGGTCGATTGCAATGAATCCGGCAGGATCGCGCCGCCGTCGCCGCCTTGCCCGCCGATGGAGACGCGGCCGCCGTCGCACATGCGCTCGACGCGCGCGCCGCCCGGGGTCCCGAGGTCGGGATCGGCGACGCAGGCCGCCTGGCCATCAAAACCGGGGTAACCGTCGAGCGTGGGATCGTATGGGAGGCTCGTGCCATTCTCGCCGTCGGCGCCCGCGCCGGCGCGCACGTCGCAGCGACGGAGCTCGACGCGGGTGTGGTCGGCGAGCAGGGCGATCGACGATCCGCCGGGGCGGGTCGCGTCGGCGGCGAAGACGGCGAGGTCCTCGATGCGACTCGTGCGCGGGCCGGGCGCGAGCACGAGCGGGACCTCGTCGGGCGAGCCGTAGAGGCGGGTCTTCTGGGTGTTGTCTTGCCAGCGATACCCGTCCTGGCAATCGAGGCCGCCGAAGATGCTGGCGCCGGCGGGCAGGACCAGGCGTTCGAAAAAGTCTTCGGCGCAGGTATAGATGGGACGTTCGGCGCCGGCGATGAGGGCGGCGCGGGCGAGGGTGCGGAAAGGTTTGTCCTGGGTGCCGGGGTTGTCGTCGTCGCCGAGGGTCGCGGAGACGAAGACGCCGCAATCGGCGGGGACGGGTCCGTCGTTCCAGGCGGGCACGCAGCGCGGCACCACGTAACGCTCGCCGGTGGCCCTCGTCTCGCAAATGGGGCCGTCCGTGCATTCGGCGTCGGGAGCCGGGGCGCAGCTCGCGCCGAACGCGAGCAGGGCGAGGGGCAAAAGGGCGAGGCGTGCGGCCCCGCCGAGGTTCGTCGGCATGATCGATCGCTTCCGGATTGGGCTTTGAAATGGAGAGGACGGCGCTCGCAGCGAGCACGCGTCCGGGGCCCTCGGGGGCCGCCGGGCATCGCATCGCGAGCGCCGACGATTTGGATGACGAGGCAACGGCGCGGTTGCGGAAATCGCGGAAGGACCGCAAGGCCAGGAAGGCGTGTTCGGGACGATGTTGACGGGCAAGAGACGGTGCTCTAGACAATGGAATCAATGAAAAAGGTTCTCGTCGGGACGTCGTTGATCCTCGGTTTGTGGGGCACCACATCCGGCTGCACGGACGAGGGTGAAGCGGGGTACACGACGTCGGGCAGCACGAGCGGGAGCGCGGGAGCGGCAAGCTCAGGCGCGGGCGCCGGGACGGGGACGAGCACGGGCACCGGCGGCGCAGGTGGCGTCGGGGGCGGAGGCGGGAGCGGCGGCGCAGGCGGGAATGGCGGCGCAGGCGGGAGTGGCGGCGCGGGCGGGAGCGGCGGCGCGGGCGGGAGTGGCGGCGCAGGCGGCGGGGCTGCGATCGACCCGAGCGATCTGAAGGCATCGGTCGCCTCCGGATATGTCGAGCTCTCGTGGGTGAAATCGAGCAAGCCCACGTCGAGGATCGTCCGCGCGGAGAACGGGATGCCCCTCGGCCCGGAGGATCCGAGCGCGACGGTGGTCTACGAGGGCGCGGCGTCGGCGGCGAGCGAGCCGCTCCGCAATCTGGTGGCCACGACGCCCGAGGCGCCGCGCACCTACCATTACGCCGTGTACGGCTGCGACGCGCCGGGGAGCTGCGGGGGCGGGGCGGCGACGGCCGAGCTCGCCGTGACGATCGGGCAGGCGCTCGTCGGCGGCGGGTACAACCTCGTCTTTCGCCACGCGGCCGCGGACGTGTGCCAGGACAATCTGGCGCTCGGGACGGCGGCCGAGACGTCGTCGCCGGATTGGTGGAAGAGCTGCGATCCGGACTGCGCGACCGCGACCGCCCGGCAGCTCAACGCGACGGGCGTCTCCCAGGCCGAGCAGATCGGCCTGGCGATGAAGAGCCGCGGCTTTCCGTTCGGGCGCGTGCTCGCGAGCGAGTTCTGCCGGTGCGTGACGACCGCCGACCTCATGAACCTCGGGCCGGCCGTCGAGGAGCGCAGCGACATCACCTATTACGTGCACGACGAGGGGAACCGCTGCGCGAGCACGATGTCGCTCGTAGCGACGGAGCCGCCCACGGGTACGAACGTGGCCATCGTGGGCCATTCCGGGTTCAGTTGCGCGCTCCTCGACACGCTCGCGTGGGGCGAGGCCGCGATCTACAAGCCCGATGGAAACGGCGGGTCGATCTACATCACGCGGGTCGATTCGATGAGCTGGCTCTCTTTGCAGTAACCTCTTTCATCGGGGCCGGGCCCCGGGCAGGCGACGATGACGCCGATGTTTTCCTTCGAGCCAAAACGAAAAACGAGGGTGATCGTCGGGCTCGCGTTCCTGCCGTTCGCCTGCGGCGCCTTGTTTTTTCTGGGGGTGTCTTTGCGGACGGCGTCGATCGGGTCGCGGCTCGGGGCGCACGCGGAGCGAAGGACGGACGATGGGCCGATGGCGATCCGCGGCGAGCTTTCGCTGCTCAAGGCGTCGTCGTCCTCGCCGCTCGGCGCCCCCGCCGCGGGCTGGGTCGGGGCCGTCGGGCGCTTGTCCCCGAGCGGCGACGGCCGATTCGAGGTTTCATGCGCGCTCGGGAGCTTCGAAGACGTGGCCGTGCGAAGGAACGACGGTTTCGCATTCCGGCTCGCGTTTGCCAAGACGAACGAGCGGGTACGGATCGACGAAGAGGAGGGCGCGACATGGCTCTTCGGCTCCGATCCGCGGGTGGGGATCGCGATCGGAGGGCTCTCCGCGACGGGCGACGCGCCGGGCCGGTGGATGAAGGAAAAGGAAGCGACGGGGCCCGGCATTCCGCTTTCGATCCGGGAGGCGTGCGGGAAAGAGCTCTCCACGCTGGGAGATTCGGCCGTCTACCGGGAGCGTGTCCTCGCGGAGGGGATGCCGGTGACGGTGCTCGGTTGCAAGCAGACGAATGACATCGTGCCCTGCCGGGACGGCCTGGATTTCGTCACGATTCATCCGCTCGATCGCGCCAAGGAGCGCATCGGGGGGCGAATGAGCCCGCTTCTTTTTCTTGGCGGGCTCTTTTCGCTGGTCGTGCTCTCGGCGGCCGGCTTCGGGGTGCTCTCGCTCGCGAGCCGCACGCGGAGGAGCTTCCGATGATCCTCACGTTGCTCGGGGCAGGACTCGTGGTGGCCGGGAGCGCGCTCGTCTTTCGAGCGCGGGAGAGCGCGGCGCTCGTGCTGGAGGTGTGGCGGCGCCCGACGAAGAAGATCGCGGAAATCGAGCCCGGGGTGGTGGAGCTCGCGGGGACGATTTCGGCGGCGGAGGAGCCGATCGACGGGCTCGCGCGGAAGGGCTGCGTCGCCGTGCGCACCACCATTCGAGGTTTTTCCGGGGACGGGAAGCGGCGCGCGCGGCTCGGGGAGCGGTCGATCCTGCGCGCGTCGCGGGTCGCGCTCCGCGATACGAGCGGTACGTGTGTGGTCGATCTCGGGGACGCGGAGGTGGTGGGGGACGAATGGGTGTCGCCTGCGGTGCGCGTGGAGGAGGCCCTGTCGTCGTGGCCGTCGTGGGCGCGGGATCTGGTGCCGCCCGGCGCGACACACGTGGAGGTCGAGGAGGCGGTGGTGCCAGAGGGCGCCGACGTGATGATCACGGCCATGACGCGGAAGCAGGAGCGCGTGGACGGGTTTTACAGGGACGCACGGGCGCGCTGGGAGCTCGGTGGATCCGAGGAGATGCGAAGCCTCGTGACGGTGGGAGGGCAAACGCAGCTCTTCCGGCGGACGGGCGGGGCCGTGGCGTTCGCGGTGGTGTGCGGGCTCTTGCTGGTCGTGCAGGGGATTGCGACGATCTTTTCGGGGATCCAGCTTTGAGCCGGATGGGCGGGCTCGGCGCGCGCTAGGGTCGTCAGCCTTTTTGGAAGGGTGAAAGGGAGACGTCGGAGCGCGCGGAATCGGGGTGGGAGGCTTCGGAGACGAGCGCGTCTTCGCGCGGAAACGTGCGGGGAGGGGTCCACGGGAGGATCCGGGCGAGGCGCGCCGCGCGGGGAGGGGTCTCCGCGGGAATTTCCCCGCGGGGAGGTCGGGGGGAGAGGCCCTCCCCGGGGGATTTTGTCGCCGGGGGGCGGGCGTGGGAGGGGTCCCCGCGGAGAATTGCAGCGCGGATCCTCGACGGGGAGGGGTCCCCGGGGGGAGCGCGGAGCGAAAATCTTCGCGGGGAGGGGTCCCCGTGGGGAGCGCGGTTCGGTTCGGTCCAGTGGGGAGGGGCGCCGTTGACAGGGGTGACCGCTGTGACCTGTCATCGTGGGCATGGACCAGGGAAAAAAGCCAACGCACCGGGGAAGGTCGGTGATGGACCGGGGAAGGTCGGTGACGGGCCGGCGAAGGTCGGCAAGGTGGGGGGCGGACCTGCGCTGCCTTGACAGGAGTTTCGATGTCCCTGCTGCCATCCAGAATAGTGAACCTTCCGCGTTTGCGAGCCCTCATTTTCCTCGGCCTCATCGGTTGCATGACGCTCTCGCTCATGCCGCTCGGCCAGGATTTACCGCCCTTCGGGGCCGGATGACCGGCCGAGCATCCCTGACGCCACCGCAGAGCGCCTCAGGGAATGTGTGGATGAGCTCAGCGGCGATATCAACCCCGGACACTACACGCTCGACGCCTCGGTGGAGGTCGACCAAGAAGGCCACGTGGTGGAGGTGGAGACGACGGGCCAGCCCAATCCGGACGTTGGGGTTGCATGCGGATGGCCCTGCGAGGGATGACCCTCCCGAAGGAGCTCCTCACGAACCGGAAGCTGCGCATGGGCAAGGTGTCCGCGTCGGCGGACGGGCAGGCGATGCCGGGACGGGGGCAGATTGGGGAGGTCGTGATCATCACGATTGTGACCATTACTGCTCGGGGTCGCCAGGCCTGCCGGCCCCAGGAGGCGGTCGGTTCAGGCGATGCATGCGAGAGTGCATGGAGGCAGAAGGGTGTTCATTCTAGGAGTAGGGCTATGAAATTAGGCACGGTGGAAGCTGCGAGAGTCGTGCGCGACGCCAGCATCGAGGCAATGGATGCTCTCAATTCGGTGGTGGTCGAGATCGCCCCGCTATTGTCGGAGGCCAACAGCAAGGACCTACGATTGGCGGTCGCAAAGAGCATGACGGCGATACTCGAACATCTCGTGAACCCCGCGCTGGAAGAATATCCAGAGCTCGAAGTAGATGAGGACACCTGGGGGGATATTGCGAGAGGTAGGGCCAGGGCGCGGCTGGCCTCTTCCGATTCACCAAACGAATGATCGCCATACCCTCCGCTGGTCTACGCGCCCTCCTTTCGCTCGCGGTCCCGGACTGAGCCGGCTCACGGTCCCCCAGGCCGGTCGAAAAGCTGGCCTTTTCCCGCGCTTCGCGCTACCCGTCGGGCTCCCAGCATGAAACCCGGGGACGTCGTCGCGGATCGGTTCGAGCTCGAAAAAGTGGCGGGCTCGGGCGGCATGGGGAAGGTGTTCCGCGCGAAGGACCGCAGGACGGGCGGGCTCGTCGCGCTGAAGGTGCTCTGGGCCCACGCGCACGCGGACACCGAGACGCGCTTCGTCCGGGAGGCGGAGCTGCTCGAAGGGCTCGATCACCCGGGGATCGTGCGGCACGTGGCGCACGGGCTCGGGCCGGAAGGGGAGCCGTGGCTCGCGCTCGAGTGGCTGGAAGGCGAGACGCTCGGTGATCGGCTGAAGCGCACGGGGCTCGATGCCGCGGAGAGCGTGGGCGTGGCGCTGCGCGTGGCCGAGGCGCTCGGGGTCGCGCACGCGGCGGGGATCGTGCACCGGGATCTGAAGCCGGCGAACATTTTCCTCGTGGGGCAGAGCGCCACGGACGTGCGTTTGCTCGATTTCGGGATCGCGCGGGTCGAGGGCGGCGAGGCGCTGACGCACTCGGGATACGTGATCGGGACGCCCGCGTACATGGCGCCGGAGCAGGCGCGGGGGTCGAAGCGGATCGATGCGCGGGCGGATGTGTTCGCGCTCGGATGCGTGCTGTTTCATTGCCTGACGGGGCGGCCGCCGTTCGCGGCGGAGGAGATGCACGCGGCGCTGCTGAAGGTGGTGCTGGAGGAGGCGCCGCGCGTCTCGTCGATGCGGCCCGGGGTGCCGGAGGCGCTCGACGCGCTCGTGGCGCGGATGCTGGCGAAGGCGTCGAAGGATCGGCCGAGGGACGGGGCCGCGGTGGCGGCGGAGCTCGCGGCGCTCGGGATCATCGCCGATACGGACGCGATCGAAGCGAGCATGCGGCCGAGCGGGTTGACGGGCAAGGAGCGGCGCGTGGTCTCGCTCGTGCTCACGAAATTGCCGCCGGGCGAGCGGGCGCCGAAAGCCGGGGAGAGCGGGGTCTTCGCGCCGACGCTCGAGCTTTCGGGGGCGGACACGGCGATGGACGCGGGCGGCGGGCGGGCGAGGTCGCTCGGGGCGATCGTCGAGCGATATGGCGGGCGGCTCGACGCGCTTTCGGATGGGACGCTCGTCGTGAGCCTTCTATCGACGGGCGCGGCGACGGATCAGGCGGCGCGGGCGGCGCGATCGGCGCTCGAATTGCGGGCGGCGCTGCCGGAGGCGCCGATGGCGCTCGTGGCGGGCGCGGAGGTGTCGTCCGAGGGGCTGCCGATGGGCGCGGTGATCGAGCGGGGCGTGAAGCTGCTCGGGAAAAAGGCGCCGGCCGGGAAGGCGCCGCCGATCCGGCTCGACGACGTGATGGCGGGGCTGCTCGACGTGCGGTTCGACGTTGACGGCGACGAGGGGGGCCTGTATCTGCGCGGCGAGCGCGACGTGACGGAGGCGGCGCGCACGCTGCTCGGGCGGCCCACGCATTGTGTCGGTCGCGAGAGCGAAATGGCGATTTTGATGGCGCTCGTCGACGAGTGTTTCGACGAGCCGCTCTCGCGCGCCGCGGTGATCCTGGCGGCGCCGGGCATGGGCAAGAGCCGGCTTCGGCACGAGCTCTTGCGCAAGGTGCGCGAAAAGCGGGATTCGGTCGGGGTCTGGGTCGGGCAGGGCGATCCGATGAGCCAGAATTCGCCGTTCGCGCTGGTCGGGCAAATGCTGCGCGGGCAGGCGGGGTTGTCCGGGGGGATGCCGCTCGACGTGCAGCGGCAAAGGCTGCGGGCGCGGCTCGGGCGGCACCTCGCGGGAAAGGAGCTCGAACGGGCCGTGATGTTCCTCGGGCCGCTCGCGGGCGTGCCGCCGGCGGACGAGGAGAGCATCGAATTGCGCGCGGCGCGGCGGGATCCTTTGCTCATGGGCGATCAGATCCGGGCCGCGTGGGAGGATCTCCTGCGTGTCGAGACGGAGGAGCGGCCGGCGATGCTCATCCTCGAAGATTTGCATTGGGGGGACCGGCCGACGGTAAAACTCGTCGACGAGCTGCTCCGCGCGTTGCCCGAGCGGCCGATCTTCGTGCTGGCGCTCTCGCGGCCCGATTTGCCGGAGGTGTTCCCGCGGCTCTGGGAAGGGCGGCCTTTGCAGGAGATCCGGCTGAAGGAGCTTTCAAAAAAGGCGGCCGAGCGGCTCGTGCGGGAGGTGCTCGGTGATCGGATCTCGGATGCGATGGTGGCGCGGCTCGTGGAGCGGGCCGGAGGAAATGCGTTTTACCTGGAGGAGCTGATCCGCGCGGCCGAGAGCGGGCGGGCCGCGGAGCTGCCGGAGACGGTGCTGGCGATGGTCGAGGCGCGGCTGATCGCGCTTCCGGCCGAGTCCAGGCGGCTCTTGCGCGCCGGGAGCGTGTTCGGGCAGGTGTTCTGGCGGGGCGGGGCCGCGGCATTGCTCGGCGAGGGGCCGCGGGAGGACGCGCTCGGGCCGATGCTCGTGGATCTCTGCGCGCGTGAGCTCGTGGTGAAGCGGCCGCAGAGCCGTTTTCCCGCGCAGGAAGAATATGCATTCCGGCACGCGCTCGTGCGCGAGGCGGCGTATGCGGCGCTGACCGAGGCGGATCGCGCGCTCGGGCACGAGCTCGCGGGGGCGTGGCTGGAGGAGGCGGGGGAGCGGGACGCGGTTGTCCTGGCAGAACATTACGAGCGCGGAAGGGCGCCGGCGCGGGCGGCGGCGTGGTACCGGCGGGCAGCGGAGCAGGCGCTCGAAGGGAACGATTTCCGGGCGGCGATCGAGCGGGCCGAAAAGGGGACGCGGGGCGCGTCGCCCGAGGCGCGCGGGGAGCTCGCGTGGATCCAGGCGGAGGCGTATCGCTGGCTCGGGGAGGCGGCCGAGGCCTCGGCGCGCGCGGCGAGCGCGATGAAAGCGCTGCCGCGAGGCAGCGGGGCGTGGTACGGGGCGGCGGCGACGGCGGCGTCGATGCTGGTCCGGCTCGGGCAGAGGGACGCGCTGGAAGAGCTCGCGGAGGAGGTGCGCGCGCCGGGCGCGGAGGCGATGGGCGCATCGGCGCCGGCCGTGAGCGCGGTGGCGCACGTGGCGGCGTCGCTGCTTCATGCGGGGGAGCACGCGGCGGCCGAGGCGCTCATCGGGCAGCTCGGAATGGCGGCGTGGCCCATTGCGGAGCGGGATCAGGGGGTTGCGGCGCGGCTGTATGCGCTGCACGCGTCGCGGGCGCTCTGCGCGGGGGATCCGGCGGCCTCGCTGCTCGCGACGGAGAAGAGCATTCCGGCGTTCCTCGCGACGGGCAACCGCAGGGACGCGTGCGTGGCGCGCGTGAACGCGGCGCACGCGCGGATCCAGCTCGGTCTCTTTGCCGAGGCGGAGCGGGATCTCGTGGAGCTGCTCGGCGAGGCGCGGCGGCTCGGGCTGTACAACGTGGCGGCGCTCGCGAAGCAGAACCTCGGGCCCGCGCTCGCCGCGCGCGGGGCGCTCGGGGAGGCTTCGCTTCATTTGCGCGAGGCGATGGCCGATTTCGCGCAGCAATCGAACCGGCGGCAGGAAGGGCGGGCGCGGATTTACCTGTCCGCATTGCTGCTCGCGCGCGGGGATCTGGAGGCGGCGGAGATCGAGGCCGAGGGCGCAGCCGAGGCGCTCGCGGCAATCGGGCCGCTGCGGGCGTTCGCGCTGGCGGCGTGGGCGCGGGCGCTGCTCGCGCAGGGCAACTGGCCGTCCGGGCTCGGCATTGCAGGGGCGGCGATGGGGCTCTTCGCGTCGCTCGGGGGGATGGAGGAGGGGGAGGCGCTGCTCCGGCTCGTGTATGCGGAGGCGCTGATTGCGTCGGGGAGCACGACGAGCGGCAAACATTCTATTTTCCAGGCGCGGACGCGGCTCCTCGCGCGGGCGAACCGGATGACGGACGGCGCGATGCGGGAGAGTTTTTTGGAGCGCGTGCCCGAGAACGCCCGCACGATGGAGCTCGGGCGCGAGCTCGGCGCCGGCGCCTGAGAAGTGCAGTGACCGCGTGACGCCGTAGGCCGGCGCGCGTCGCCTTGTGCCAGCGTGGGCCAAGGGTACGGCGAAATGAAAAACGAGCTTCGACGCTGAAATCGTGCGCGCGGACCTCGGGCATGCGGATTGCTCCGCTTTGCTTCCTCGCTTCGGGAGGTCCTCATGAAATTACGGTCTCTGCGCGCGCTCTCCGTCGTTCCTCTCTTGCTGGCTTCGCTCGGCGGGAGCATCGCCGCTTGTCTTGCCGTGGATGGCGAATCGAGCGACTCGGGGGGGTTCGTCGACGAGTCGTCGGGCGGAAGCGGGCCGGGGCCCGTGGGATCGGTGGGTGTAGGCGGCTCGGGGGGCGGCTTCAATGGCGGCGGCGGTTCGGCCGGCGCGGGCGAATTCCCCGGGGAGCCGCCGCCGCCCGATCCCGCCGCGCCGGGCGCGGACGCGGGCACGGACGCGGCCGCGGAATTCACCTGTGAAGGCCTCGACACCTCGAAGCCCGTCGTCCTGTATCTCTCGGCCGACGATTCCAACTCGATGGGCTCTCCCGTCCACGTGCGCGAGCTCATCCAGATGGGCATCGAGCCGATGGCGTACGAGATCCGCACCTACGAGTTCCTCAATTATTATCGGATCCAGTACGACGCGCCGGCCGCGGGCAAGCTCGCGCTCTACCCGGAGCTCGCGAATACCGCGGTCGTGAACGAGCTCGATTTCCAGATCGCCGTGCGCTCGTACGACGCGATCAAGCCGCGGCGCCCGATGACGGTGACGTTCGTGCTCGACACCTCGGGCTCGATGGGCGGCCCCGGCATCGAGCGCGAGCGGGCGGCGGTGAAGGCCATCGCCGCGAGCCTCGCCGAGGGCGATATCGTCAATGCCGTCACCTGGAACACGAACAACAACGTGGTGCTGAGCGGCCACGTGGTGACGGGGCCGAACGATCCGAAGATCCTGGCCCTGGGGAACGAGCTCACGGCGAACGGCGGGACGGACCTGCACAGCGGGCTCGTCGCGGGCTACGGGCTCGCCGAGCAACATTATGGTCCGGGGCGGCTGAACCGCGTGGTGCTGATCAGCGATGGCGGGGCGAACGTGGGGGAGACGGACGCCGATTTCATCGGCGGGAAATCGAAGGACGCCGACAAGGAGGGCATTTACCTGGTCGGCGTGGGCACGGGGCCCGGCACGTCGTACGACGACCGCTTGATGGATATCGTGACGGACAAGGGGCGCGGCGCGTACGTGTATCTCGACGGCGCGGACGAGGCCTCGCGCATGTTCGTGGATCGTTTCGACGAGACCATGGAGATCGCGGCGCGCGGCGTGCAGGTCGAGCTGACGATGCCGTGGTACTTCCAGATGCACAAGTTCTACGGCGAGGAGTATTCGGAGAACCCCGAGGAGGTCGAGCCGCAGCACCTCGCGCCGAGCGACGCGATGATCTTCAATCAGGTGCTCAAGGCCTGCGACCCTGCGCAGATCGTCTCGACCGACACGATCACCGTGCGGGCGCGCTGGAAGACGCCGCTCACGTACCTCGACCAGGAGACGTCCGTGACGACGACCGTGGGCGATCTGCTCGCGGCGCAGAAGGCAGGGCTGCCCAAGGCCAAGGCCATCGTCGCGTTTGCCGAGGCCCTGAAGTCGCCGACGTCGCAGAACCTGGCCGACGCGCAAGCGATGGCCGTGGCGGCGAACGTGAATGGTACCGATCCCGAGCTGCTCGAGATCGTGAGCCTCATTCAAAAGCACCCGCAGTATT
This sequence comes from Polyangium sp. y55x31, assembly GCF_029946505.1. Taxonomy (GTDB): domain Bacteria; phylum Myxococcota_A; class Polyangia; order Polyangiales; family Polyangiaceae; genus Polyangium. Next base: position 256,820 of record NZ_JARZHG010000008.1, on the reverse strand, counting down.
GATGCCCGGGCAGCAACCTTAGGGGTTCTCCCGACGGTATGGAGGCCGTTGCGTACGGCCTCCGTCCAATTTCTACTACACGCCCCCGTCCATTTACTGCTTTGCCAGGTTCGGCGCCGTCAGACGCATGGCGCTGCCCATATGTCCATGGTACCCCCTTGGACCATTTCATTCAAACGGCTCGAACGGCCTTTTTGGCCGTGGGAGGGTGGCATGGACGGTGGTGGAGTCGACCGCGGACCTGCTGCTGAGGCGGCCATTTTACGGACGCTGCTCGATAACCTGGACGTCGTCGTCTGGGCCGTCGATCCCCAGGGGTACATGCGGTTTCACGACGGCAAGGCCGCGCGGCCCGAGGGAGATCTGACCGGGAAAAACGTTTACGATCTTTATCCGCCCGAGGTCAACGTATGGCTCGAGCGCGCGCTCCAGGGCGAGGCGCACCGCAAGATCACGGAGCCCGCGCCGGGCCATTTCTGGGAGAGCTGGTACACGCCGGTCAAGGACGAAAGCGGCAAGGTCACCGGCGTGATCGGGATGTCGATCGACGTCTCCGAGGCGCAAAAGGCGCAGCGCGAGCTTGCGCAGAAGCTCGAGGTGATCGAGCGGCAGCAGGACGTGATCCGGAACCTGGAGACGCCGGTGCTCGAGGTCTGGGACGGCGTGATCGCGCTGCCGCTCGTGGGGATCATCGATTCGAGCCGCGCCGCGCGGGTGATGAACGATCTGCTCTCTGCGGTGTCGCGCACGGGCGCCCGCTTCGTGCTGCTCGATTTGACCGGGGTCGACGTCGTCGATACGGCGACCGCGAACTATCTCATCGGGATGGTGCGCGCCATCGGGCTTCTCGGCGCGCAAGGCGTCGTCACGGGCATCCGGCCGAACGTGGCGCAGACGATCGTGTCCATCGGAATGGATCTCTCGTCGTTGAAGACGCTCGGGACCCTGCGGCAAGGGCTCTCGTATTGCATCCGGCAAATGGCGGCGCAGAAGAAGGAGCCCGCGTTCTAGCAACGGTCGATGAACTCGCTCTCGAAGGAGTGGCCTGCGCGGGCCGCTGGTGTTTCGCCGAGCGTACGATACGCTTGCGCGCATGACCGTGACGCCTCCGCCCGTGCCGCCCGGCAAGAGCCCCTTTCATGTCCGCGGCTCGACGTACCTCGGGGTCCGCTCGTACATCGACGAGCAGATCCGGGGCGGGCTCCCGGCCGTGCTCGCGCGCGTGCAGGACGAGGCGGTGCGCGCATTCGCCTCGCAGGTGTTCCTGCCCGTGGCCATGTACGACGTGCTCCCGCTCCGGCCCATCACGGAGGCCGCGGCGCTCGCGGAGGGGATGTCGTACGAGGAGTCGGTGCGCGGGCGGGCTCGGATCGTCGCGCAGCGTGACATACGCGGGCTCTACAAGCTTTTTTTCAAGGCCGTGTCGCCGGCGACGGCCGCGGAGCGATTGCAGCGCGCGTCGCTCCGGTATTTCGATTTCGGGGAGCTCGAGATCCTGGAGAAGGGCGCGAAGCGGACCGTGCTCGCCCAGAAAGGCATGCCGCGCTTCTTATTGCCCTGGTACCTGCCCATGATCGAGGGATACACGGCCGTCGTGCTGGAGATCGCCGGCGCGCAAAGCCCGACGACGCGCGCGGAGCCGCCGCGGCGGGACGGAGAGCGCGAGGGGATCGAGACGGTGTCGTTGCGAATCGAGCTCGCCTGGAGCTGAGCGACTCGCCCGTTCGACGCGGGTTTCCAGGAATGCCCGTTCACAGCCATTTGCGCGAAGGGACGCAGAGTTTTCCCGCTGGCAAATGAAAAGAGGCCGGGCGTCCTCGGAGATTCGGGGTAGAGTGGGGGCGTCGAGGAGGCCCATGCGGCACGATTCCACAGGACGAATGTTCGCCCGGGAGAGCATTGCGGCGCAGGCGCTCGGCTGGGTGGACGAGGAAACGCGCGCGATCGTCGCGCCCATTCACCCGTCGACCACGTTCCTGCGAGATCCGGACAATCAATACCGGTCGGGCAGGGTGTACGGTCGGAGCGACAATCCCACCTTCGATCAGGCCGAGGCGCTCGTGACGTCGCTCGAAGGCGGCTCGCAGAGCATGCTGTTCGCCTCGGGAATGGCGGCGGCGACCGCCGTGTTTTTGAGCCTTTCGCCCGGCGATCACGTCGTCGTGCCGGAGGTGATGTACTGGTCGCTCCGGAGCTGGATTTGTGGCCCGGGAGCGCGGTTCGGCCTCCGGGTGTCGCTCGTCGACATGACGAGCCCGGAGAAGGTCGCCGCCGCGATGGAGCCGGGCAAGACGAGGCTCGTGTGGGTGGAAACACCCGCGAACCCGCTCTGGGGCGTGACGGACATCGCCGAGGTGTCGCGTATCGCGCACGCGGCGGGGGCGCTCGTCTGCGTGGACTCGACGTCGGCGACGCCGGTGCTGACGAGGCCGCTCGAATGGGGCGCGGATTTCGTGATGCATTCGGCGACGAAATATCTGAATGGTCACTCCGACGTCCTCGCCGGGACGTTGACGGCGGCGCGGGCATGCGATTTCTGGGAGCGCGTGCGGGCCACGCGGTGGCAGGTCGGCAGCATCGCGGGGGCGTTCGAGGCCTGGCTGCTCGTGCGCGGAATGCGGACTTTGTTCCTGCGGGTGCGGGCGGCGTCACAGAGTGCGCTCGCGGTCGCCGAGTACCTGGAGCGACATCCGCGCGTGCTTTCCGTGATGTATCCGGGGTTGTCCTCGTTCCCCACGCACGCGGTGGCGGCGCGTCAGATGGACGGGGGGTTCGGCGGGATGCTGTCGGTGCGGATCCGCGGCGGCGAGGAGGCGGCGGTACGGGTCGCGTCGCGCGTGTCGCTCTGGAAACGCGCGACGTCGCTCGGCGGGGTGGAGAGCCTCATCGAGCATCGCGCCAGCGTGGAAGGACAAGGATCGCCGGTGCCGAAGGATCTGCTCCGGCTCTCGGTCGGGATCGAGGCGGCCCCGGATCTGATCGCGGATCTCGACCAGGCGCTCGCGTTCTAGCGCGGTTCTTGTGAAAAACTGCCTCCCGGTGCATCCTCGCGCGCCGATGGAGTCGATCCCGCCCGCGATCCTCGCCCGCTATCGTGACCTCGACGGCAGGCCCCACGCGCCCCACGGCGGGGGCCTCATCAACCGCACGTTCCTCGTCGAGGGGCGCGCGGGGAAGGTGATCGTGCAGCGGCTGCACCCGGTGTTCGCGGGTGTGGTGAACGAGGACATCGACGCGGTGACCGCGCACCTCGCGCGAAAAGGCCTTTTGACGCCGCGGCCTCTGCGCACGGACGACGGCGCGCTCTGGGTCGACGACGAGGAGGGGCGGGCGTGGCGCGCGCTCTCGTTCGTGGAAGGTCAGAGCCACGACCGCGTGCCGAGCCCGAGCTTCGCGCGCGAGGCGGGCCGCATGGTGGCGCGGTTCCACGCGGCCGTCGCGGATCTCGTGCACGACTACCGGCACGTGCGGGCGGGAGTGCACGATACGAAGAAGCACCTCGCCACGCTGGAATCCGCGCTCGACGCGCATTCGGGGCATCGGCTGTTCGGCGAGGTCGAGCCGCTCGCGCGGCACCTGCTCGCCGAGGCTGCCCGGCTGCCGGATCTTTCGGAGCTCCCGCTTCGGCACGTGCATGGAGATCTCAAAATATCGAATCTCTTGTTCCGGGGCGAACAGGCAGTGTGTCTCGTGGATCTGGACACACTCGGCCGGATGATCTGGCCTTTCGAGATGGGCGATGCACTGCGGTCGTGGTGCAACCCGGCGGGCGAGGATGCTCCGCGGGTGGTGATCGACGCGGATATGTTCGGCGAGGCGCTCGCGGGGTATGGCGAGATCGCGCGGGGGTCGGGGATCGTGTCGCGCGAGGAGGCGGGGGCGGTCGTCGCCGGGCTCGCGACGATATGCCTGGAGCTCTCGGCGCGGTTCCTCGCGGACGCGCTGCGCGAGGTGTACTTCGGCTTCGACGCGCGGCGATTCCCGGCCCGGGGCGAGCACAACCTGGTGCGCGGCAAAGGGCAACTGGCGCTCTTCGACAGCGTACAGACACGACGCACGGAGCTCGAACACGCCGCGCGCGTCGCGCTCGGCTGAATCACCCGCGGCGTTCGTCCCGTGGTAAAATTTTTGCCCATCACGCACTCGGCTCTTGCCGCGGGATGGGATCCATGATCGTTTGCCCCGCAATATTTGACCATCCTCTGGCCCGAGTCCCGGAAGTCTCGTCTCTCGTCGCGTGAGCGGCGGGTGCGGGGACGTTTTGGCACGCCGGCCATCGAGGAGGCGTGGAGGGTATGATGATCAAGCGAGGGTTCTTGGGGTTCTTGTGTTTCGGCGCGATGCTCGGGTTCGCGGGCATCGCCGGCGCCGAGCCCATCACGCAAAACACCGATCCCAACACGATCCTGCCGGCCCATTCGGTGGTCTGCGGTAACTCCGCCTACACGGCCGAAAACTCCTATTATCGTGCGTTCGATCTCTACGGCCTCGGCATTCCGGCGAGCGCGATCCGCAGCGTGCAGTTTGGCATCCAAGCGGCATCGGCCTTCGGCCCGCAGGTGGTCTTCGTCAAGTTCTACACGCTCGCCTCGACGCTCGAGCTGGCGAACCTCGTGCAGATCGGGTCGACCCTCACCGTGCCGATTCAGGGTCAGCAGACGTCGCTGCTCACGGTCCCCCTGAACCCGAATCTCTCCTTCGATACGCAGGACCAGATCGTCGTCGAGATCAACTCGCCGGATGGCGCGGAGACCGGCGCGGTCTTCTATATGGGCTCGAACGCCGCCGGGCAGTCGGCGCCGAGCTACATTTACGCGCCGGACTGCGGCCTCACCGAAATCACGGATTTCGCGGACATCGGCTACCCGAACGTGCACATCGTCATGACGCTCGACGTCGGCGTCTGCGGCGACGGCCTGGCCGAGGCCCACGCCGGCGAGACGTGCGACGACGGCAACACGGACAGCGGCGACGGCTGCGACGCGAACTGCACGGTCACGGCCTGCGGCAACGGCGTCGCGACGGACGGCGAGACGTGCGACGACGGCAACCTCGTGAGCGGCGACGGGTGTGACATGAACTGCACCCCGACCGGTTGCGGCAACAACGTCGTGACCGACGGCGAGGCCTGCGACGACGGCAACACCGTGGGCGGCGACGGCTGTGATTCGAACTGCACCGTGACGGCCTGCGGCAACGGCGTGGTGACGCAGGGCGAGGCGTGCGACGACGGCAACCTCGTGAACGGCGACGGCTGCGACGCGAACTGCACGCCGACGGGCTGCGGCAACAGCATCGTGACGGGCGGCGAGCTCTGCGACGACGGCAACACCGTGGGCGGCGACGGCTGCGACGGCAACTGCCTCAACCCGGCCTGCGGCAATGGGTTCGTCGGCGTCGGCGAGACGTGTGACGACGGCAACGACACGAACGGCGACGGCTGCGACGTGAACTGCACAGCCACGGGCTGCGGCAACGGCGTGCTCACGGAAGGCGAGGTCTGCGAGGACGGCAATACGGCCGACGGCGACGGCTGCGATTCGAACTGCACGCCGAGCGTCTGCGGCAACGGCATCAAGACGGGCACCGAGGAGTGCGACGACGGCAACACGGACGACGGCGACGGCTGTGATTCGAACTGCAAGCTGCCCGCCTGCGGCAATGCGATCCTCAACGAGGGCGAGGCCTGCGACGACGGCAACAACAGCAGCGGCGACGGCTGCGATTCGGACTGCTCGCTCACGGCGTGCGGCAACGGCATCCTGACGCTCGGCGAGGAGTGTGACGACGGCAACGACGTCGATGGCGACGGCTGCGACGCGACGTGTAAGTCGACGGGGTGCGGCAACGGCATCGTGACCGACGGCGAGGCCTGCGACGACGGCAATGACGTCGACGGCGACGGCTGCGACTCGAACTGCAAGGCGACGGCCTGCGGCAATGGCGTCGTGACCGAGGGCGAGCAGTGCGACGACGGCAACACGACGGCCGGCGACGGCTGTGACGCGAACTGCCGGGCGGAGTCGAACGGCGAGGGCGGCGCGGGCGGCGCGGGCGGCGGCGCGGGCGGCGGCGGCGAGAACGTCGAGGGCGGCTGCAACTGCAGCGTGGCGGGCGAGAGCGACACGAAGACCAACATGGGCCTCTTCGGCGCGCTCTTCGCGGCCCTGCTCGTGCCCTTCCGGCGTCGTCGCCGGTCGGCGCAAGCCTGATCCTCACGGAGCGACTCCCTCACCCCAACCCCTCTTTCATCGCTTGGGGGCTACGCTCGGACGAGCCGAGCTACGCCCCCAAACCCCCCTCTCGGGAGAGGGGCTTTTCATCTAAAATTGCGACCATTGCGGAAGTCGGTGTGTCTCTGCGAAAAGCATGGACGCGGCCGTCGGCGGCGGGGTATCCTCGTTTCACGCGCGCTTCTTGCCGTGATGAAAGCGAGATTCCCATGAGAATGCTTCTTCCCGTGATCGCCATTTCTTTGGCAATGGTCGGTTGCAGTAGCTCCGGTGACGTCGAGCTCGGGTCGGGGGCCGGTGGGCCCGGCGGATCGGGCGGAAGTGGGGGGAGCGGTGGGAGCGGCGGCGGCGGGAATGGGGGGAGCGGCGGCGGCGACGTGATCGATGCGTCGTATACCGTGACGTTCGACCCCGTGAAGGTCGCCGCCGGGACGGAGCGGACGCAATGCGTGGTGAAGCGGCTCGGGAACGACGAGCTCGTGCGCGTCCACGAGATTTACAACGTTCTGCCGACGGGCTCGCACCACCTCATCGTGTACCGGACGAACGACACGGTGGAGCAGCTCGAGCCGTTCGATTGCCAGCCGTTCGCCGATACCCTCGACCCGTCGAAGGGCGCGCCGGTGATGATCACGCAGAAGCACGAGGATAAGCTGACGCTGCCGGACGGCGTCGCGTTCACGATGCAGCCGAACCAGATGGTGCGGCTCGAGATGCATTACCTCAATGCGTCGCAGGCAGAGATCGACGTGTCGGCGACGTCGACGTTCCGCACGATGAAGGAGGCGAACTTCAAGGACGAAGCCGATTTCCTCTTCATCGGCAACCCCGACATCAACATCGCGCCGCATTCGTCGGCGACGCTCGGGCCGACGTTCATGGCGTTGCCCTCGGACCTCGTCGGCTCGAAGTTCTTCGGGATCACGGGGCACACGCATCAATGGGGCAAGAACGTGACGGTGGCGACGGTGCCGGCGAAGGACGGGCCGGAGACGAGCGTCTACAAGGTCGATGGCTGGCTCTGGAGCGAGCCGCCGACCGTGCTCCACGATCCGCCGTTCCAGATCCAGGAGGGCGGGGGCTTCAAGTTCACGTGCGCCTGGGACAACCAGAGCAGCCAGCAGGTGGGCTTCGGGGAGTCGGCGAACGACGAGATGTGCTTCTTCTGGGCCTACTACTACCCGAGCAAGGGCTCGCGGGTCTGCGCGCACACGGACCAGATCGGCGGCGGCCTCGACGTGTGCTGCCCGGGCAATCAGCTCTGCGGGCTTCTCTTCTGAGTCCAGGCGTCGCCGGGGGGACGCGCCCGCGCACGTCCCCCCCGCATTCCCGTCACCAGCCGCAGGTCTCGCCCTTGCTCTCCTCGCGGATGAATTTGCGCAGGGGCTCGAAGTATTCGAGGATCGCGCTCGCGTCGCCCTGCGTCTCGCCCGAGATCGCCTTCATCGCCTCCGGCCAGGGTTTGCTCGCGCCCATCGCCAGCATGGCCTTCAGCTTGTCGCCGGCCGCCTTGTTGCCGTAAATCGAGCAGGTGTGCAGCGGGCCCGTGTGGCCGGCCGCCTTGCAAAGCGCGCGGTGGAACTGGAACTGGTAGATGTGCGCCAGGAAATACCGCGTGTAGGGCGTGCCGCCGGGGACGTGGAACTTCGCGCCGGGGTCGAAGTCCTTTTCGCTGCGCGGCACCGGCGCCGACATGCCCTGGTATTTCCGGCGCAGGTTCCACCAGGCCTCGTTGTACTTGTCGGGCGGCGTCTTGCCCGCGAAGACGTCCCAGCGCCATTGATCGATGAGCTTGCCGAACGGGAGGAAGGCGATCTTCGCGAGCGCCTGCTTCATGAGGAAGTTCGTCTCGGCCTTCGGGTTCTCCGGGGCCTCCGCGAGCAGGCCGATCGTCTTCAGATACCCGGGCGTCACGCTGAGCGCGATGGTGTCGCCGATGCCCTCGTGGAAGCCGTCGTTCGCGCCCGATTGGAAGAGGACCGGGAGCGTGTGGTAGTAGGCGTAATAATAGTCGTGCCCGAGCTCGTGGTGGATGGTGATGAAATCCTCCTCCTTGGGCTCGATGCACATCTTGATGCGAATGTCGCCGCCGTACGTGACGTCCCAGGCGCTCGCGTGGCAGACGACCTCGCGGTCGCGCGGGCGCACGAACATGGAGCGCTCCCAGAACGTCTTCGGCAAGGGTTCGAGGCCGAGCGAGGTGAAGAACCGCTCGCCCATCTTCACCATGTCGACGGCGCCGATCTTCTTGTCGACGAGCGCCTTCGTGACGTCGATCGAAGCCTCCTTCGGATACGGCGCCACGAGGTCGTAGAGGTTCGACCAGTCCTGCGCCCACATGTTGCCGAGCAGGTGCGCCGGGATCGGCGCCTTGTCGCCGATCTTGTCCGCGCCGTACAGCTTGCGGAGCTTGGCCCGGACGAGGCAATGCAGCTCGTCGTAAAGCGGCTTCACCTGGTTCCACAGGCGCTCGGTGTCCGCCTCGAACGCCTCGGGCGTCATGTCGTAGCCCGCGCGCCAGAGCGCGCCCATGTCCGAGAAGCCAATCGAGCGCGCGCCCTCGTTGCCGAGCTCGACGTACCGCGTGTACCGCTCCTTGATCGGCGGCGCGATCGAATGCCAGCCCGTCCAGGCGTCGACGAGCTCGTCGTATTTGCGGCTCTTCGCCATGATGTTCGAGAGCTCGTCGAGGTTCAGGCATTTGCCCTCGAGCCGCGGGGGGCAGTATTTGCCCTTGCCGTAATCGGCCTCCATCGAGACGGCGATCTGCGCGAGCTCGGCGCGCTTCTTCGCGTCCGGGGGCGCGGGCAGGGTGCTCGAGAGCTTGATGAGCTTGAGCTGCCGCGCGACCGGCTCGTCGAGCTTCAGCCCGTCGAAGCGCGTCGCGCCCGTGATCGCGGTGCCGAGGTATTCCATGTTGGCTTCCTCGGCCGCCGCCGAGATCGCCGTCGTATCGTCCGTGATGTACGTCTTGTTCACCCAGGCCGCGCGCGCCGAGGCGGTCCAGAGTTTCTTCAAGTCGTCGTTGACACGGAGGGTGAACCCGTGCGCCTCCTCGGCCGTGGGCGGCTTCTCGGCCGCGGGTGCACCGGTCTTGCCAGGCGCGGACGCCGCCGCCGAGCCCGTGGCCTGCGGCGCCGGCGGCGATTCGGAGCTACACGCGAAGACGGCGGCGGCGAGCGGGAGGACGAGGGCGAGCGAGGCGTAAGGGCGTTGTTTCATGGACCGGGCTCCGAGGTTTTGCCCGGTATAATCCGGAAACTAGGCTTCGGGAAAGAGCATTGCGAAGGCGCCCGGCGAAAGGAGATTGTCGCAGACGAACGTGGCGCCGGCCTTCTCGAGATCTTCCTGGACGAACCTGCCCGTGGCGACGGCGAGCGACTCGGCGCCGATGGCGTGGGCGGCCGAGATGTCCTTGGGCGTATCGCCGATGACGACGACGCGGCAATCGCCCCGGTCCTTGCCGAGACGCTCGGCGCCGCGGCGAGCGCCCGCGTCGAGGATTCTCGCGCGCTCCTCGGCGTCGCAGCCGAAGCCGCCGAAGGAGAAACGATCGAAGAGGCTCGCGCGGTCGAGCTTGATTCGAGCGCCGTCCCGGACATTGCCCGTGCCGAGGCCGAGCGCGATGTGAGGAATACGAGCGGCATGATCGAGGACGTGGTCGATGCCGGGGTGCGTGACGTACCCGGTGGAGGCGGCGACCTCGGCGACGAGCGCTTCGAGGTAGGCGGCGAGGACACGGTCGATCGCGGGCTCGTCGGCACTCGCGCCCACGGCGTCGAGGCCCCGGCGGACGATGGCGCGATCGGTCATGCCGTCGAAGGAGAAGTGCGCGCACGCATCGGCCCGGCCGGTGACACACTCGAAGGCGCGCTCCATGGAGCGACGGCCCGCGCCGCCCGTGTCGATGAGGGTGCCGTCGATGTCGAAGAGGAGGATGGTGGGATGCACGGGCGGAGTATGGCAGAGCCGACGGATCGTGCTCCCCGCGGCGTGCGACCGGCTGTTCGGCGAGGCGCGCGGCTCAGGCGCGCCCGGAGCGCCGCGCGAGCTCGTGCAGATCGGGGACGCCGGTCGGGATGTCGCCCGTGAAGCCCATGCAGGTGAGCTCGAGGTGATTGCCGAAGGGGTCGTAGAAATAAAGGGAGGCGTGCCCGGGCGGGCCGAGCCGGCGCGGCCCCTCGGTGGCGACGCCGTTCGCTTCGAGGGCCTTCTGCATCGGGACCATGTCCTCGGGCGCGACGGCGAACGCGATGTGCGGGTGGTCCTGCGTGGGCGAGGGCCATCCGTGCCCTTGCGGGAAGAGGTCGATGCGGGCCGTGCCGAGCTTTACCGTGATGTGCGTGCTGCGCGCGGCGTCGGCGGCGCGGCCGAGCGAGGCGAGGAGCTCGGGCGTGATGCGCATGACGACCTCCGCGCCGAGGACGCCGACGTAAAAACGCTCGGCGACCGCGAGATCCCCGACGGGCAACGTGAGGTGATCGATTCCGTGGATGCGGCCCGCGAAGGGGCTCTCTTGGACATCGCTCATGGTGACGACCTCCGGTGAGGCGCTTCGTGAAGCAAGGGGAGGGCCAGGGCCCATCACGTTCGTGGGGAAGGAAGGGTCGGCCCTCGTGGACGTACGTCGCGCGAAGGCGAGGGGATCACCCCGAAGTCCGGTCGACAGGGCATGGACGGGATGGCGTTGCTCCCCGTGTCTGCTCGACAGGACGTCGTGGATGAAGGCGACCACGCCCTCGCCCTGTCGACAGGGCGTCGGGAGGAAGGTGATGCCCTCGACGGGCTGTCGACAGGGCAGGGGGGATGAAGGCGACCACGCCCTCGCCCTGTCGACAGGGCAGGGGGGAGGAAGGCGACTACGTCGACGCGTGATCGATCGGGCGTGGGGATGAAGGCGACCACGTCGACGCGTGATCGATCGTGCGAGGGGGTGATCGGGAGCAGGCCCCTGCCCTGGCGGCAGGGCAGGGGCGGGGTGGGGTCAGCGGCTCACTTCGGCGGCTTCTGGGCGCAGAAGCCGTCGATGCACTCGTCGGCCGGGTTGCAGCAGTCGGCCTTCGTGGTGCAAGCGTTGCCGGTCTCGGAGCAGGATCCTGGCGGCGGGGGCTCGCCGCAGAGGTACGCGCCGCTCGCCGGGTCCTTGACGCACTGGCCGCCGCAGCAATCGGCGCCCGTCACGCAGCCCTCGCCCTGCGCCTTGCAAGGCTCGGGCGCCATGTACGCGTTCTCGGAGAGGCCGCAGCCCTCCTGTCCGCGCATGTAGAAGGGCGGATGCGAGGGATCACCGGCCGTCGGCGGGTCGTCGATCGCCGTCATCCAGAGCTGCTGGCGGTTCGTGCCGACGAGGGAGTTGCCGTAGTCGCGGCGCGAGATGAAGACGAGCCAGTAGTACCCGCCCGCGCGCTGCGGCGCGAAGACGGGGTTGAAGCTCTTGTTGTCGCTGGAGGCGACCGCGAGCTTCTTCAGCTCGGAGCCGTCGTTCTTGACGAGCCAGAGGTCGCCGTTGCCCGTCGAGCGCGAGCCGGACGTGGGGCGGCCGAACGCGATGTACTGGCTGTCGGACGTGAAGCTCGGGTACGCCGGGCGGCCCGGGGCGCCGGCCTGCGGGACGATGGGATGGACGTTGCTGACGGTGATGCCGTCGGCCGCGACGTCACCCGTGGCGAGGTAGCCGCTCGACGCGTCGAAGATCCAGCCGCCGCCGCCGAGGCCGCAGATGGCCGCGACCTTGGTGCCGTCGGGCGACCACGCCGGCTCGCCGCAGCCGTTGCCCATGGCGTTGCTGTTGAGCACGCCGCCGCCGGCCGCGTTGACGATCCGCAAGACGGAGGCGCTCGGGTTCGAGGCCGCGTCGTTGCTGACGAGGATCTTGTCGCTCGTGTGGTTGAAGGCGCTGAAGGTGCCGCCGAGGCCGGAGCCGGGCTGGATCGCGCCGTATTGCGCCGGGGCCTGCGCGAGGTCGACCGTGATCTGCGGGAAGGGCGTGCCCGTGTCGAGCGTGGCCATCATCGTCTTGCCGTCGCGGCTGACGCTGTGGCAACCCCAGCAGCCGCCGGGGTTGAAGAACTCCTCGGGCGTGGCCGAGTCGGGCTTGATCTTGAGGATGCGACCGTTGGAGTTGCCGCCGCAGGCGCCGGGCAGCTCCCAGTAATACACGGCGCCGCGGACGCGGCCCTGCGCGACGTGCCAGATCTGGCTCGTGGGCGCGTACGCGCCGCCGCCGGGCGCGAGGCGCGAGAGCTGCACCATGATCGGGTCGCTCTGCGCGCCCGTGCCGGAGGCGCCGATGTACTCCCAGTCCTTCTGGTCCATCAGATACCGAGCCGGCGCGCCGGTCTGGAAGTACGCGACGTACTCCATGTGCTTCTCGGTGATCTTGATGCGGTAGATCTCGCCGCCGCCGACGCCGTTCCACTGGACCTCGGGCGCGAGGACGCCGAGCGGGAAGACGGTGTCGTGGTACGGATAGACGATCGACATGCCCGGGTCGGGGCCGACGGGGTTGTCGAAGGCCGCCATGGTCGGCGGATCGACGCCCGCCACGTTGACCGTCTTCTTGACGTTGACCGTGACGTTGGTGCTCGCCTCGGCCATGTTGAGCTTCGCCGTGAGGACGCCGGTGCCGCCGACGTTGCCGGTCGGCAGGAAGGTCGCGCCGGTGATGTCGCCGATGTCCGGCCGCTCGTAGACCCACGTGACGAGGTTCGTGACGTCCTGGCCGGCCTGGGTCTTCACGGTGAAGACCTGCGTCGGCTTGTTGAGGTCCACGACGTTCAGCGTGGGGTTCGCGGGCGTGATGATGAGCTGCTGGACGTTCGGGTCGCCTCCGTTGCCGCCCGATCCGCAGTTGAAGAGACAGCCGCCGTCGCCGCCCTGGCCACCCTGGGCGCCGGTGCCGCCGCTCCATTCGCCAGCGTCGCCGCCGTCGCCGCCATTGCTCGAGTTGGTGGCGTCGCAGCCGTAGGCGAACATCGCCACGCCGAGCGCGCTCACGATACCAAGGAATGCAAAGCCTCTGCGCATGCGCTTCTCCCCGTGTGGGTCGCCGACCTTACCTGGCGGGCGAGAGGGCAGAAGGATACCACTGAGCAGAGGAGCTCTGCAGCGCGAAACGGCAATTTTCCGACGGGAAGACCCGATGCGTCCAGCTTTCCGGAGTGCCCGGAAGAATGGACCAGCGGCAGAATGCGGGAGAACTAGCGGCGAGGGATGCGACGGCGAAGCGCGAAGGCGGCGCCGAGGAGCAGGGCGGCGAGGGGCGCGCCTTCGGTCGGCGCGGGGACGCCGGCGACGCGGCATCCGCAGCCGCCTTGCTTGGGGGGCTCGGACGGGGGCGCCTCGGTGGGCGTCTCGCCCGTGGCCGCGGGCTCCTGGGGCGCCTCGGCGGGAGCGGCGGTCTCGCCCCCGCCTTCCTTCTTCTCGGCCGAGGCGTCGTCCTTCTTCTCCTCGGTGGGCTTCTTCTTCTTTTCGCCCGCGAAGACGATGGCGCGGCGGTCGACGATGGGGTTGTCACCCTTGAGGATGAGCTTGATGGTCTGGCCCATCTGGGCGCCGTCGGTCTGGCGGGTGATCTTGAGATCGTATTCGCCGGCCTCGAAGCCCTTGTCACGACGGATCACGAAGTCGAACTTCGTGATGTTGAAGACCTTGCCGCTCGCGTCGGAGAAGCCGACGTCCATGCTCTCGTTGATGCTCGGCTGGTTCTTCAGCGGGAGCTTCGTGAGGATGGGGCGCTCGGGGGACTGGTCCGTGAGCGAGCGCTCGTAGAGCACGGTGGGCGTGAAGCTGAAGATCATCGGGATGTACGAGATGTCCGGCTTGCCCCCGTAGTTGATGGTGAAGTTCAGCTTCCACTTGCCGTTGACCTCCTCGGGCTCCCGCGTGGCGAGGGTGACGCTGCCGGCGGCGCGGGCGTCGGTCGGCGCGAAGAGCACGAACGCGAGCGCGAGGGCGGCGAAGAGCGCGCGGAGGAGGGCCGCGCGACGCTGCGGTTGCGATGCGAGCGGTGATTTCATGGTGGGAAAACCCCTATCAGGTTGGAACGGTCACGGGAACCAGAGGAGCTTGTCCTCGGCGCCCTTGTAACAATCGGCCTGGGCCTGCTCCTCGTTGTCGCCGCAGCCGCCGCCGAGGCAGCTCGCGATGTCGTGGAGCGCGGAAGCGTTGTACCGCGTGGTGAACATGGCCTGCTGCGCCGGCTCGAGGCGCTTCATGGCGGCCTTGCACTCGGCAAACTCGACCTTCTCGCAGCGCGTGGCGCGGTTGCAGCGGGCGTCGATGACCTCGTCGACGCCGGGGCCGCTCATCGGGAGATCGACGAGGGCCTTTTCGTTGCACTCGGAGAGGAGGAGGGCACGATCGGCGGCGGCCGGATCACCGGCCTTCTTGGCTTCCTCGACACGCTCGAAGTAGCACTTCGTCATGACGCGGATGTACGCCGCGGAGGCGGTGGGGGAGGCCGAGCGGCACTCGGTCATGCGATCCCAGGCGCCGCCCGGGCCCTCGGACTTGGCGAGGGAGTCGCACCACGCAGCCTGCGCGGTGGTGACGTCGGGGCGATCGGGGTAGTTCGCGTTTCCGCCGCAGGCGGCGATGGCAAAGCCGGTGATGAGGAGGGCCGCGGCGCGGCGGGCGGCGCGCAGGCGATCCTTGGGGAGGGAGCGGACGTCGTGCATGGCGCGACGGTATCACGCACGTGGTGGCAGGGACGAGTTCGTCGGCTCGGGGCGTGTCGAGGAGCCGCCGCCCGGCTCGGGTCGAAACACATTTCTTTGCTCGCGTGCTTGCAAACCATCACAAAGCGGGGTACAGTAGCGCTGTACACGAAAACGTCCCCTGACCGCTTGGCACGTCGCTCCTCTTCCGAAGAATGACGCTCGCTCGGAAGACTGGATGACGCAACGTGCGCCGCGGCGGACGACGTACCCATGTTGGGGCTTCGTGCGCTCCGGTGCGCCTCCGTTCGCCTGCTGAGGCTTCCTCGAACGGTCGGCGCAGGGCGTCCTCACGGACGCTCGATGAGAAGCCACGAAAGCACACCATGAGCAATCGTCTCTACGTCGGAAATCTCTCCTTCAACACCAGCCAGGCCACCCTCGAGAGCGCCTTCGCCGCAGCCGGCGATGTTCGCGAGGTGGCGATGCCCACCGACCGCGAGACGGGCCAGCCGCGCGGCTTCGCGTTCGTGACCATGGGCAACGCGCAGGCGGCGAACAACGCGATCGCGCAGCTCAACGGGATGATGCTCGACGGCCGCTCGATCAAGGTGAACGAGGCGCAGGAGCGTCCCCAGCGCAGCGGCGGCGGCTTCGGCGGCGGCGGCGGCGGTGGTCGCGGCGGCTTCGGCGGCGGTCGCGGTCGCTACTGATCCATCGAATGCAATCGGCGGCGTGAACGCGGCGCTCTCCGGAGCAGGCCGCGAAGCGCCGCCGTGCGCATTCCATCCCCCGAAAAGGGGGCCAATAGAGGGCCGGGACCACGACGCGTGGTCGAGGAGCGACGCATGGCACTCGACAGTTGCGGAATCTGCGGTGGCGACGGCCGTATCACGAACTCGTTCGGGAACGAGACGCGATGCCCGGGCTGCCACGGGACCGGGCGAAGGTCCGAGGACGGCGGGCTGCGTGACGTGACGAAGACGAAACCGTCACATTACCGCGCGACGAACAAGGCCGCCGCCCCCCAGAAGGCCCAGGGGCCCGCGACGCTCGCGGGTATCGCCCTCGCGAACGAGGTGCAGGCGAGCGCGCACGTCTCGACGGATACGAAGGCCAAGCTGACGCGGGAGATCGCGGACCACGAGGCCACGCACGGCAAATGCACCGAGACCTTCATCAAGAAGGTCAAAAAGCAGCTCCGGCCGATCGCGCGTTGAACGGCGCCGGGGCCGCGCGGCCCCCGCCGTGTTCGTGTTCATCGACGATCCGAGGATTGCGCCCCTCGACGAGGAGCGCTCGCCGTTCATCGGCTCCCGCCCACCTTGGCCGTCCATGCATTGCCGTCGAACGACGATTCGATGTCGTACGACGCTCCGTGGAACTGGACGCTCCCGCCGTCCTCCGGGCTTCCGCCGCGGAGCACGTTCGCTGCGCTCTCGTAAAGCAGGACGGACGTGAGCCCGATCGGCAGATCGCTGGAGAGCGTCCACGTGCCGTCCGCCTCGCCCGCGGCGATCGTCAAATGTTGCCGGGCGCCGGACGCGTCGACGAGCACGCCGAGCGCGGAGCCGCTGCGGTCGCGCGACGTGGCGCGGAATTCGAGATGGGAAGCGGCCGTGAGAAGGGCAGCCGGCGCGCGAGGTTTCAACGTGGTCGACATGGTCGGAGAACCATAACCTCTCGGGCCCCCGACGTCCGGAACAATCGTAGGAGCAAAATGCTTTGGGTCGTGGTATCTTGCGTGTCTTGGCCTGACGCGAGGAAAACGATCGCGCTCGTCGAGTCGCGCGGCGCGTGATCGATCGTGACCGCGATCAAGGAGGACGATGAATTACCGCAAGAACCTCGAGCGCACGGAGCGCCGTAACCAGCGGATGGCCCGGGAAGACGCGGCGGGCAAGCTCGTCGAGAGAGCTCCCGATCTGACGGATCTCAAGATTGCAATCGACGAGATGCCGAGGGGCGGCAGCGTGGGCGGCAACCGCTACATCCGACGCGTCGTCCTCGCGCAGGCGCCCGCCCTCTTCGAGGTGCCGTGCTCCGAGTCGCGATGTCAAGACGGCGGATACGACGTGACGAGCGAGATCCTCGCGGCCCTCACGTCGCGCCGGACGACGTTCGAGGGCCAGCAGGCGTGCCCGGGGCGGTGCAGCCTGGGCGACTGCGGTAGGGTCCTTCATTACGTGGTGACGGCGACGTACAAGCACGCCGAGGACGTGAAGACCCCGCCGATGCAATGACGTTGCGGCAGCCTGCCGCGGGTCATCCTCCTCCGCCGAATTCGCGAAAGCACGGCCCGCGCGGCCGTTGACGAACCGGCGAAATCTTTACGCTTGCCTTTCTCGTCGGTGTCTCCGAAGGTGAGAAGCGAGCGTCGGCCGCCATGACGAAGACCCCGGACACAAGCCTCGCAGCGCGAACCGTGAGCGGCTGCGACGTGAAAGAGCCTCCAGATCCAGGCCTCTTGATGTTCGGGCGTGGCATGAGCCGCGCGAAGCACGTGAAGGTCGTCGATCTGCTCGATCCGAGGCGCTCGGGGGCCGAGCAGCGGGCGCCTGATCTGGCGAGGGGCCCTCCGCCCGAGATCGCAGGGGAATAACCAGGCAAGCGCGCCGTCGGCGATACGCGTCGACACGAAGGCCGGGATTTCGGCTCGGAACGGACCATTTGCGTTCGTTCCGTGTGCCGTCCATGGATTCGTGCGCGCGCCGCGATGCCGCTCGTCCGCGATTTCGATCCAGGAGGGGACGATGAGGTTTTCGTACATTCTCACGCGCCACGAGCTCGTGCTTTTCGTGAAGCTCGGGCTCCTCGTGTCCTGCGTCGTCGGATTGCGGTCGCTCCTCCGGATCCTCGTCGAGGAGGGCGACGACGATACGCCGGACGAATGACCCACGCAGCGCCGCAACGTCGGCATTTCATTTCGTGCCCCGAAAGGTCCACGCCCATGTTCCCCATCGCTCCGAGCCTCGTGATCACGACCCAGGATGCAGAACGCCTACGCCTGATCGTGGAGCTCCACCTCGAAGGACCGAGGCGCGCAGCGGCGGAAGCGCTCGATCGGGAGCTCGCGCGCGCCAAGCTCGTCGCGCCACCCGCCGTGCCGTCCGACGTGGTGACGATGAACAGCCTGGTGCTCTATCTGGACGAGGTGACGCAAAAGCGCCGCGAGGTGGTGATCACGTATCCGCGGGACGCGTGTGTCGAGGAAGGGCGCGTGTCCGTGCTTTCGCCCATTGGAACGGCGCTGCTCGGGCTGTCCGTGGGCCAGGGAATCACGTGGCCGATGCCCACCGCCGGCCACAAGCGGCTGCGCGTGCTCGCCGTCCCCTATCAACCCGAGGCCGCGGGGAATTTCCAGCTCTGACGACGCACGGGCCCGTGGGCTCGTCCTTTGCCGTCCGTGGCAGAAGCCTTGCCTGCGGGGGGCTGTGGAACGGAGGGTGTCATGGCAAACGAGCTGACGGGGAGGCGGGTGGCCATTCTCGTGGAGAATGGGTTCGAGCAGGTCGAGCTGACCGAGCCGCGGCAAGCGCTCGACATGGCAGGGGCACAGACGTGGATCGTGTCGCCGGTGAGCGGGCAGGTGCGTGGATGGAAATTCACGCAATGGGGGGATTCGTTCGGCGTGGACGTGGCGCTCGCGGATGCCCGGCCGGAGAATTTCGACGCGTTGCTGCTGCCCGGCGGGGTGATGAACCCGGACAAACTGCGGATGAACCCCGAGGCCGTCCGGTTCGTGCGCGCGTTCTTCGACGCCGGAAAGCCGGTCGCGTCCATTTGCCACGGGCCGTGGATGCTGGTCGAGGCGAACGTGGTGCGGGGCCGGCAGGTGACGTCGTGGCCGTCCGTGCGGACGGACCTCGAGAATGCAGGCGCGGAATGGGTCGATCGGGAGGTGGTGAACGACAGCCAGCTCGTGACGAGCCGCAAGCCGGACGACATCCCCGCCTTCAATCGGGTGATGATCGAGCTGTTCGCGAAGGCGCGGGCGGCGGCGAAGGCGGCGTAGCCGCGAGGACGACGAGCCGGGCGTGCCGCTCAGACCTCGGTCACCGTGAAGGGCGGCACGCTGTTGTAGTTCGTATCCTGGGCGTAGAACCGCCAGCCCGTTTTGGTGCGAACGCCGATGACGTGGCTGAGCCAGTGGTTGCCATTGTCCCAGTACCGGGTGATGCCGAAGTTGCCAGCGGAGCGGACGTTGCAGCGGGCGTCCATTTGCTGGTTGGTGAACTTGCCCCCGTCGATGTGCCTCACGGTGGGAATCGGGCCCGGGGTGATCACGAGGCGGCAGCCCGTGAGGCCCGCGGTGAAGAAGTAATTCGCGCCGGCGCCGAGTTGAATGACGGGCTCTTTGTCCTGTTGCCAGGCCAGGTAATGCGCCTTGAACGCGTTCGAGCCGATGTGCTTCTTCATGCCGGGGAGGATCTTGGTGACCGTCACGGCCGGCATGTTGTTGTGCTTCGACTTGATGATGAGGTTGATCTCGCAGATGCCGATCTGGGTGGCGAGTGAAGGATCCGGTACCGAGATCACGGCGTGATTTCGCAAGAACAAAACGGGATCGCTCAGGAAGAGCTTGTTGATGCCTCCACTCATGGGAACCTCCCGGAAAAAATGGCGTGAAGAAAGCGGCGACGGTCCCATGGTACACCGTCGCGGCCTCGCCGCGGAGGTTCACGGGCTCGAACAGACGGCCGCGTCGCTGCGCCCAGCCGCGCGCACGAGCGACGCGCCGGGGGACGGGAATCGGACCACGAGGGTTTCATTATTCCGAGGGAAACGGACCTCGAGGCCTTCCAGGCAGGTGCGGCCCGAAGAGACGGCGACGAGGGCCGTGGCGCCGAGGCTCGGGGCGTCATGGCCTTCGTCGGGCGGGTCGAATTGCACGTCGACGAGGACCTCGGCGAGCAGGCGGTAGGCGTCGGGGTCGGGGCGGCAAGCCGAGGAGGGGTCGAGGTTCACGAGGCTGCCGGCGAGGCGCGTGGGGCCGAGGGCGGCGCGGGTGAGGTCGAGGTCGGCGAGGAGGATGTCGCCGGAGGTGCCGGAGACGGCGCTCACGGCGAGCCGAGGGGAAGCCGCGTCGCCGCGGCGGCGCGCGAGGCCGAGGCGGTGGCGGGTGACGTCGGGGACACGGGCGATCTGGGCGAAACGGCGGAGGAGACCGCCGCGGAGGAGGGAGAGCTCGCCGTCCGCGGCTTCGAGCGCGAGGAGGTCGCCGCGGCCGAGGTCGACGGCGGCGGTGAGGATGCCGTTGTGCTGGAGGGGGACGGGGTCGCGGCTCGGCGAGGCGCCCGGGAGGCCGAGGTCGAAGCGGAGCTCGGTCGTCCGGAGGAAGAGGCCCACGGGCGAGGCGTCGGTCGCGAGGAGGACGGGGACGACGGCGCCCTCGACGCGGCTGAGGGGCGGGGCCTTGAAGGTGACGCGGCGTGGAGGGCGCGGGTCGAACGGGAGGCCAACGTCGACGTCGTAGGCGCCGGCACGGACGACGCCGACGGCGACGCCGGGCGGGATGCGCAGCGAGGCGGGGAGCGGCGGAGGGGCGGCGTCGGCTTTGCCGTCGCCGCGGGGCGCGGGGGTGCCGGGGCGTTCGAGGCGGCAGCGGAGGGGGAGCGAGCCGAGGCGCTTGACGGGGGGCTCGGGCGCGGGGGCGATGTCGGCAGATAGGGGCGGCTCGGCAGCGGAGGCGGGTGCGGGGCCGCCCCAGCCGAGGCGGACGACGCCGTCGCCGAGGGCGCAGCCGAGCTCGGAGCAGCCCTGGACGACGTTGGCGTCGTAGGGGGCGTTGAGCTCGCCGACGGGGGGCGCCGCGACGGGGCGGAAGGTGCGGCCGCCGTCGGTGGTCTCGTGGTAGGTGGCGAGGCCCTCGGCGTCGGCGCGGGCGAGGGCGAAGGGGCCGCCGCGAAGGACCTCGACGACGCCGGGCGGGAGCGGATGGACCACGACGCGGCCGTCGGGCTGGATGTGGACGCCGGCGAAGCGGCCGCCGAGGCGCGTGGAGACGGGGAGCACGCGCTCGGAGCGGCCTTGGGGGATGGGGTCGGGGCGCTCGGCGTCCTCGGCGGACTCGCCTTCGGGCGGGAGGACGATCCAGCCGTGGATGGAGCCGTCTTTTTCGTCGAGCCAGAAATCGCGGTCGATCGAGCGGTAAGGCGGCTCCTCCATGGGCGTGAGGACGGCCGCGAAGGCGGCGCCGCCGAGGGCGGGATCCTCGGGGTCGACGCGGATGATGCGGACGCCTTCGGGCGCGGGTTCGGGGGCGGTTTTCGTGTCCTTGCCGCGGAAGACCAGGGCCGTGGCTGTACCGCCGTCGCCGGGGAGGAACCGGTACAGATGGGTCGCGTCTTCGCCGGTGAGGCGTCGCTCGGTCCAGGCGCCGCCTTCGCTGCGGACGCAGACGTAGGCCTCGTCGGTGGGGGTCGGATCGAGCGGCTCGGGCGGGTCTTCCGGGGGCGTCGTGAACTCGCGCTCGAACTGGCTGGGCCCGAAGAGCCTCGGTTGCGCGTCATTGACGGGCGGGGCGCCCCGGAAATCGGCGACCGTGGGGACGAGCACGCCACATCGACCGGTGAAGGCGAAGCGGGGGCCGAGGCCCGCGACGAACGTGGACGGCTCGGGGAAGGTGGCTTCGACGCGCGGCGCGGAGGGGTCGTCGCGGAGGGCGAGGACGTGGGCGCCGTGCGGGTGGGTGCACGCGAGGAGGATGTCAGGGCCGCGGGTGATGGGCTGGCAGTGCGTGTAGAGCTCGGTGACGCCGGTCAGGAGGGCTTCGTCGAGGACCTGGCCCGTGGTGAGGGCGAGGACGCGGACGGATTGCTCTTGCGTGACGAGGACACGGCCGCCCGGGAGGCGGGCCCCGGCGAAGACGGCGCTCGCGAGCTCGGGCGGGGCGAGGCGGCGGCTCGGGGGCAGGATGTCCTCCGCGAGGGAGGAGATCATGCCCCAGCCGAGGTCGTTCGGCGGGTCCGCGACGACGGGGACGAGGCCTTTGGCGGGGTCGAGGGCGAGCGTGGGCTGGCGGCCCGCGCCCGCGAGCAAGAGGAGCCTTCCGGACTCGCCCTCCTCGACGCCGAAGATGCGGACGTTGCGCTCGGCGGTGAGGTCACGGAAGGTCTTGCCGCCGTCGGTGGTGATCTCGGCGCGGCCGAAGGCGTCGAGGCGGACGCCGTGCTTGCCGTCGAGGGAGGAGGCTTCGGCGAAGCGCGCGAGGTCGGTGCGGCGGAGGGCGGGCGTGGCGGCGCGAGGGTCGAGCTCGAGCAGGCCGAGGTCGGTGCGCAGGACGAGGGTGTCGAGCCAGGGGCGCGCGCCGCCTTCGGCCGCGATCTGGGCGATGGGGCGGAGCTCGCCGAGGAAGGTGTCGGCGCGGTAGGTGCGCGCTTCCGACCAGAAGACGTAGCCGCCGCCGAGGCGCGCCGGCAGGGAGCGGAAGCCGAACAAAGCCTCGGGACCCTGCGCCTCGGCGAGGACCACGCCGCCTTCGAGCAGGAAGCGCTTGCCAGAGGCGAGGGCGGGCTCGCGGCGTGGCAGGGCGGAGCCGCGGCCGGCCTCGTCGAAGGAGATGCCGACGCCCTCGGAGAGGACGTACCGGGCCGGGCCGAGGAGGGGCTCGGGCGCGGCAGCGGGTTTCGGGCGGAGCGGCGTGGTGGAGGCGCTCGGGCGCGTGGGCTTCGCGGAGCAGGCGGCGAAGGCGGCGGCGAGGGCGACGAGGGCGACGGACGCGGCCCGGGGGAAGGCGCGGTTCTTCATCGGACGATGCCTTCGCAGGTGAGCGGCTGGCGGACCTCGGCGCCGAAGCCGAGGACCACGAGCGTGCCCTTGCCGGGCCCCTTGCCGTCGAAGCGAGCGATGACCTTGCGGACCGTGCCCGGCGGGTCGTAGTAGCCGAGCTCGGGCTCGTAGCGGTCGTCGCGGACCGCGAACTCCACGGCTTCGAGGCAGACGCGGGCCGGCGACCAGCGCAGGACGGCGATCCCGGCCGAACCGCTGTTCGTGATGCCGAGGAGCGCGCCCTGGGCGAGGCCGATCTCCGTGTCGAAAGGAAAGACGACGCGGGCGTCGTCGGGCTGCGGCGCGCAGCGAGGATCCGAGGCGGCGGTGAGGTCCGCGAGGGACGCGAGGCGTTTCTCGGGGCCGAGCGTGCCTCGAGCCGGGTCGAGCGGCGCGATCACGGCGTCGCCGCCCGCGTCGACGGCCACGACGACCGGGTCCTGCCCGCGCAGGCCGGCGGCGAGATCGAAGCGGCTGGCGCCCTCGGGTGGATGCAGCGACGCGAGCTCACGTCGGCCGCCGGAGACGACGCGGCCGGGCGTGGGCGTCTTTTTCGGCAGCTCCACGGCGGAGACGGCCTGCCCCTCGCCGCTCCCCGTCACGAGCAGGGCGCGGCTGCCGTGCACGACGCCCACCGTGGGATCGTCGACGCACCCGCCGATGGGGATCGTCAGGCCGGCGTCGTCGACGAGCGGGGCGGCGCAGCGGCCGAGGCCCGAGGTGGCCACGGCGCGCACCTTCGTGCCGTCGAGCACGTACCCGAGCCGGATCTCGTACGGATGGAACGGCGTCGGGCCGAGGCGCGAGAGCGGGATCGTGGCGCGGGTGATCGGCGCCGCGAGGTCGAGCAAGGGCACGTAGGCGACCTCGGCGTCACCCGTGGCACCGGCGGGCTGCGGGCCGTTCCAGGGGATGAGCATCCCGCCCGTGAAGCCGATGCGGCCGGGCGCCGCGCGGGCGATCGGCGTTTTCGTGTAGCCGAGGCCGAACGAATCGGGGATCCGCTTGCCCTCGCCCGCGCCAGCATATCGGCAGGCGAGGCGCACGAGCGGGGGCAGGGGGATCGGGCGCTGGTAGTCGGGGTTTGGCTTCGGCGAGGTCGTGTCCTCGGGCGCGGGCGTGGAGCCGTCGTTCCAGCCGATCCGCACGAACATGCCGACCTGGCAGCCGACCTCGCTGCACGACATGGGCTCGGACGATCCGCCGCTCGGCGGGGGCGTGATGGGGCGGAAGGTGCGGCCGTAATCGGTCGTCTCGAACAGGCGCTCGGTCTCGGTGCGGGCGAGGCCGAAGCGGCCCGAGGTCGTGACGCTGACGGTCTGCGCGGGGAAGGGGTGCTGCCGCGGGCGGCCCTCGGGGTCGATGGTCACGGCCGCGAGGCTCGACGGTCCGTGCGCCGAGGGGAGCCAGCCTTCGATCGTGCCGTCTGGCGTGACGTGAAGCGCGCGGGTGAGCAGCGCGGTCGTCGCCGAGGAATACGTGGTGACGTCGAGCGGCGGCTCGTTGCGGGCCACGCGCACGACGCGGAGGGCGCCGCGCACGGTGACACGGGGCGCGCCGTGGAGGAACGTGCCGGGAATGGCCACGAGGGCCACGGCGGCGCCCTCGGCCCGGGGAATCCAGGCGACGACGTCGCTCGCGTCGGCCGGCGCGAGCGTGTGCTCGACCCATACGCCCGGGCTTTTCCGCACGCAGAACACAGGGCTCCGCTGGTTCGAGGCGTTCGTCGGCGAGGCCGTGGCGACGACGTCGGCGGGCGAGCCCGGCGCGGGCCCCTCGCACGGGCCGACGAAGCCGAGCGCCTCGCCGTCCGCGACCACGAAGCGGTCCCAGATCGGCCCGTCCGGCAGGTCGAACGTACGCTCGATGCGCCCGCCGCTCGCCAGATCGAGCACGGTGGCGCGGTTGTGACCTTCGCAAACGAGGAGCGCGCCGTCCTTCACCCGCAGCGGCGCGCACGTGTCGTCGCCCGTCTCGATCGAAAGCAGCGCGGTCGCCCGGCCCGTGTGCAGGTCGACCCGCGCGACGGCGCCCTCCGCGACCGCGAGGGCGTCCCCTTCGAGCCAGCGCAGGCCGTACGCCGTCGCCGCGTCGAGGGCCGACACGCCGGATTCTTCGGGCCAGCGATCATCGAAATCGGGCGGCGGTTCGTGGCGCCGCGGGCCCTGCGGGGCGCGATCCGACACGATGCTCCCGCGCGCGTCGACGAGCCGGCTCTCCTCGCCCCGGAGCATCACGTGCAAATCCTCGCCCCGGACCTCGATCTCCGTCGCGTCCGGAAGCTCGGCCGACACGTCGCGGAACGTCGCGCCGCCGTCCATCGTGAGGCGCGCGTGGCCGAACACCGTCAGCACCAGCGCGCGGCGCGCGTCCGCCGCGAGCCCGACGGCAAACCCGGGCAGGTCGAGCTTGCGCGGCGGCCCTCCCGCGGGCGACACCACGAACACGCCGGCCGCCGTGACGAGCCCCGTGCCGTCGACCCAATCGAACGTGCGTTGCACGGCCGAAGGCAGCTTCCCGAGCAAACGCGCCTCGCCGAGCCACTCGGCCGCGCCGAACACCTCGCGCTCCTTCCAGAGCACGTACCGCGCGGGCGCCGCCGGCGCGGCGCTCCACGCCGGGGCCGCGGTGGCCCCGTCGAACTCGGCCGTGTCCTTGGCCGTCGCGATCACGTCGGCCCCGCGCGACTCGACCCGGCGACCGCCCGCGAGCGCGCGATCGATCCCGGCCTCGGTCCGCTCGATCCAATCCGTCGCGCCCGGCACGACCCAGCGCGGCGGACCCAGCACCGCGTCCCGCGACGACGCCGCCTCCACCGCGCGCGCCTTCTCCCCGGACGGCGGCGTGATCGGCTCGGGCCGCGCCCCCGTGCAGCTCGCCGCGGCCACGAGGAGCGCGCAGGCCGACGTGAGGGCGGCGCGCTTCATCGGGATCGCTCCTCGGGCGCCGGTTCGAGCTTGCAGTCGAGCGTTTGCCGCAGCCCGCCCGCCTGGAGCACGGCGCCGCGGCGCTTCGAGCCCGCCCACCGCACGACCAGGCTTCCCTCGCTGCGCGTGGTGTCATCGGGCCGGCGCTCGGCTCCGACGTCGATCGCCTCCACGCACACCCGCTCCTCCGTCCAGCGCACGAGCGCCGCGCCCGTCGCGCGGAGGGACACGCCCGGCAGCGCGCGCGTGTCGAGCCCGAACCACGCCGAGGGCTCCATCGGCACGAGCGCCCGCCAGCCCGTGGCCTTCTTGCAGCGTGGATCGTCGGCCGGCGTCGCGGTCGACCACGGCGCGAGCGCGATCCGCGGCCGCGGGCTCTGCGTCGACGGATCGATCTCCGCGACCGCGATCACGCGCGGCGGGCTCCCGTCCCAGAGCAACATCCCGATCGCCCCGTCGTCCCGCCGGGCCAGCGTCACCGGCCTTCGCCCGCCGCTGTCGCGCTCCTGGCCCATGAAGACCGGCGGTCGCATCGGCGCCTGCCCGTGCTCCTCGAACGTCGTACGCCGGCGGATCTCGCCCAGCACGAGCACGCGCTCCGGCCCGAGCAGGAGCCCGGCGCCCACGGAGGTCTCGTTCGCCGCGTAACGCCGCGGCTCGAAGAGCGGCAGCGTCGCCGTGCGATCGTTCGCCGCCACGACCTCGTTCCTGTCCGTCACGAACAAAAGCCCGACGTCTCCCTTCGGCGCGAGCAGCGGCGTCACGATCACGCGCCGCGCTTCCTCGAGCTCCGCGCCCGTCGCGTCGATGCGCAAGGGCGGCGCGCCCGGCTCGAACGGCACCCGCATCACGAGCGAATGCGTGCGCAGCGGCGCCGCGCTGGCCTTTCGCGGCGGCGTCTTCCCCGGGGTTTTTCCCTGCGTATTCCCCGGCGCCGGCGGGGCATTGCCCGCGTTCTGCGGAGCGCCCTGGAGCAAGCCCTGCAGCGCGCCCTTCGGGAGCTGCGCGAGCACCTCCGGCGGCAGCGCTTGCAGGAGGTCCGCCGACGGCCCCCCTGGCTCGGCCTCCCCGGGCGTATTCTCCACCTCGCGCACGAGCGTCACCACGTCCCCGAGCCCGGTTTGCCACGACAACCTGCCCTTGTCCGGCACGAGCGTGTCCTCCGGGGCGAGCTCCGGTTTGCCGGTCGGCGTGCAGGCGAGCCGCACCGGCGCCTTCCCCTCCGGCTCCTCGTAGGGTTTGGCCGGGTACACCACCGGCGCCGCGCCCGTCGATCCCCAGCCGAGGCGCGTCACCGGTCCGATTGCACACCCGAGCGGCGAGCAGAAGCCGCCGAAGGCCGCGGGCGGCACCGGCGACCGCCCCGCCGCTCGAAAGCTCCGGCCGTGATCGATCGTCTCGTACAGATCGCCGTCGCGCGTCAGCGCCACACCAAAGTCGCCGGTCACGATCATGCCGAGGACCCGCGGCGGCGGGGGGAACGTCGTCACCTGGCCGCGCGCATCCACGACGACCCCGACGAACACACCGCCCACCTCGCCCCCGTTCGGCGACACCAGCCAGCCCTCGACCGAGCCGTCCTCCCGCACCTGGAACCGACGCTCGACGAGCGGCCCGAGCGGCCCACGCATGCCGCCCGCGTACATGCCGTACGGATTGAACGAGGGACGCGAGAACACCATGCCCGAGACCTCGGCCGGCACCCGCACGATCCGCACGCCGCCTTGCACGATCACGCGTGGCTCGTCGCTTTTCGCCTCGGGCAAACCCTCCGTGCGCGGATCGACGACCAGCGCCACCGCCGTCCCGTCCCGCCGCGGCGCCCAGCCGTACACCTCCTGCCCGGGCGGCAGCTCGATCGTGTGCTCGACCCACTCGTCCGGCCCGCGCCGCACGCAGATCCGCGTCGCCGGTCGGATCTCGCTGCCGAAATCCATGCGCGCCGGATCGTTCACATCGAGCAGCCGCGGCGTGAACTTGCACGACCCCACGAACGCGATGGCGCCCGCGTCGTCGGTCACGAAATACCCGTCGTCGCTGAAGGCCCGCTCGACGACGGGCGGAAAGGCCCCGCCCCGCAGGCTCATCACGTACGAGCTCGTGTCCTGGTACATCTCCCAGCCGCACACGACGAACGGCGCCTCGGGCCCCGCCACCGCTCCGCACATGAGCCCCGGCTGCGGAAAGTCCGTCACGGCGCGCGTCAGCGTCGCCCGCGCGAGATCCACCTCCGCGAGGGCCGATGGGTTCATCGCCAGCGCGCGCCCCGCGGAGACCCTCGCCCCGCCGAGCACCGCGGCCTGGATCGGCGGCGTATCCCGCCAGATCCACCACGCATTCCGATCGTCCGCCCGCGAGCCCGGCAGGATCGGCTCGAACCCGCGCCCGTGCGACGATCCGTGCTGCGTCCCCTCCATCGGCCCGAACCGCCCGTCCGCGCCGAGGGGCAGCCGCCCTTGCCACGTATCCACCGCGAGCGCGTCCGGCTGCACCAGGAACGTCTTGCTCCCGAGGCCCGCGACGCCCGCCGCGTCGTTCCACGTCGCTCCCCCGTCCCCCGTCGACGCGAGCCTGCCGAAGTAGTCCACGCGCACCGCGCGTTTTCCATCGAGCGCCGCGAAATCCGCGAGCCCCGCCTCGCTCGGCGCTTCGAGCGAATCGCTCCCCTTCCGCAGCGCCGCCGTCGCCGCCTCGCCGAACACGAGCACCGCGTCGAGCCCGCTCCTCGCCCCGCGCACGGCCCCGACCCCGAGCGCGCCGCCGAGCGCGACCGGCCGGAGCGGCCCCGTGAACGTGTCGGACCGAAACACCCGCGCGCGGCTCCAGTGGACGAACCCCCCGCCGAGGTGCGGCGCCACCACGAGCGACCCGACGAGCGGATCACTCTTCAGCGACAGATCGACGTCCCACGCCGCCGAAAGCACCTCGCCGCTCTCCGGCGCGACCTCGAACCGCACGCCCGCCGACACCAGCCGGTCCCGATCCGCCTCGTGCGAGACCCAGAACGCGTCGTCGACCGACGTCTGAAACAGCCGCGCCCCGCCCACGAGCGGCGCATCGAGCCCGAGGGACGGCGCCTCTTTTGGACCGGCCTTCGCGTGTGCGGGCGTGGGCGCCGGGCGTGTACAGGCCACGAGCGCGAGGGCCGCGGCGAGGAGAGACGGTCGGTCGAGTCGTCCCAGCATCGGGGGAAGCGCGCCGACGGTAGCGAAAGCGGCGCCCGGGTCCTAGGGGTTTTTGCTACCTCGCCCCGTGCCCGAGCGGCACGTGCGCTTGCGAATACGTTCGCTTCTCCCGCACCTTGCCCCCCTCGAAATGCAGCACGTCGAGCCCCTGCCAGGCGAACACGCGCCCATACACCCCGCGGAACAGGAGGTTGCGCACCTCGGCGAGCCCCGGCAGCGCCGTCTGGCCGCCTTCGAGCTCGTGCCGGCAGGTCCAGCGCACCATTGCTTTGCCGGCCTCCTCGTCGAGCAGCCGGTCCTCCGTCACGAATGAGATCTTGCCGAATTCCCCCCGGAATTGCGGCTCGAATGCGGCGCGGATCCGCGCCTTGCCCCGGTGCTCCTTGCCGTCGTACGTCACGTAGAGCGCGTCTTCCGTGAAATGCTGCATCACGGCGTCGAGGTCGCCGCGGTTGAACGCATCGACGAAGCCGTCCACGAGGACCAGCAAATCGTCACGGGAGAGCGCGTGGATCGCCATCGGCCGCGGCATCGTCGCCGCCGCCCGCCTCCTTGTCAACACGCCTCGCCGCGCGAGGACGGCGTGCATCCTCCTCCCCACGAGCGCCCCTCGATGTGGTACGAACGGCCCGAGGCGAGTGCGTCCTGCGAGACCCGTTCGCCATGTACGCGCAGCCGCGCCGCTTCCCGATTTCTCGGATGTTCCCATGTGTGGTCGATACACCCTGACGAACGTCGCGCCGAACCTGCTCGGACCCCTCTTCGGGGTCCTCGACGTCCCGCTCCTCGCGCCGCGCTTCAATGTCTCGCCCACGCAGGACATGCCCATCGTGCGGGTCCTCGCGCCCGGGGCGCCGCGCACGATCGAGCTCGCCCGCTGGGGCCTTGTTCCTTCGTGGGCCAAGGATCCGTCGATCGGCGATCGCATGATCAACGCCCGGGTCGAGACGGCCGCCGAGAAGCCCGCGTACCGGTCGAGCTTCAAGTCGAAGCGTTGTCTCATCGTCACGGACGGCTTCTACGAGTGGAAAAAGCTCGGCACCGGCAAGAAGCAGCCTTGCCGCATCCACATGCCGGGCGAGGTGCCGTTCTCCTTCGCCGGCCTCTGGGCCCGCTGGAAGAACGCCGAGGGCAGCACGCTCGATACCTTCACCATCCTCACGGCCGAGGCCCGCGCGGCCGTGGCGGACGTTCACGATCGCATGCCCGTCATCCTGGCCCCGGATGCCTACGGATCCTGGCTCGATCCCGACGAGCAACGACCGGACTTCCTGCAGGCGATGGTACAGGCCCGCATCGGCGACGAGCTCGTCGTGACGCCCGTCTCCACCCGCGTCAACAACCCCCGCAACGAGGGACCCGAGAACGTACGCCCCC
Organism: Polyangium sp. y55x31; assembly: GCF_029946505.1. Lineage (GTDB taxonomy): Bacteria > Myxococcota_A > Polyangia > Polyangiales > Polyangiaceae > Polyangium. The sequence continues at coordinate 226,671 of NZ_JARZHG010000008.1, read as the reverse complement.
TCTTTGCGCAGGACCCTGCGTGAACATGCAACGGGCGAGGGGCACGGGCATCAGTGCGACGTCCAGGCATCAGCGCGCCGCGCGCGGGACGGACGTTCGGCGCGCGATCTTTGCGCGACACGCGCCACCGTCGCGCGTCATCTGCTCAATCGGGGGCTTCCCGACGGCATCTATGCGGTGGCACGACAATTGTTTAACTTGGTGGCGAATCCCCTGAACCCCCCGCCCCCCGGAGGAGGTACGTCATGTCCGCATTCGCCCTCGTCGCCGAACCCGATCCAGCGCTCTCGGCCGCCCAGGTCGCCGTCGTCGACGCCCTCGGCCTCGTCCCGCTCGTCGCGCAGGACGGAGAGCGCGCCATCTGGCTCCTCCGCCGCTTCGGGACCCCGGCGCTGCTCGTCACGTCCTTGTCGCTCCCCGTCGTGGACGGCTTCGAGGTCCTCGACTGGCTGCGCACGCGCATCAGCGGCCGTGGCGCGAAGGTGATCGTCACCTCGCCGTTCCCCGAGCTCCGCGCCTTCGCCGGCGCGCTGCGCGAGCACCTCGGCATCAGCGCGATCCTGCCGCGAAGCGCCTCGCCGGACACGCTGCGCGCTGTCGCTGAGGCCCTGCTCCAGGGCGCCGAGCTCTCGCCGCTCTCCGAGGCGGCGCTCTCGTCGCCGCAGGTGAACTCGGTCCGCTCGATGCAGGAGGGCCCGAAGGATCCGCGCCTCGACTGGTTTGTCCGGTCCGCCGCGGAGGAGCTCAAGGCGTCGGTGGCGCTGGCGATGGTGGCTCAGGGGGAGGGCCGCGTCCTCGTCTCGGCGGTGGGGATGGATCCGCGCAAGTGGCCGGTGCTCGGGGGGATCGGCCGCCACGTGCTCGGGGCGGGGGAGACGCTCGTCGTGGCGGACGCGTTCGCGCATCCGTTTTTCCAGGGCGACGTCGCGGTGACGGAGGGGCTCGTGCGGGGTTTTGCGGCGGCGCCCGTGCTCGACGCGGCGGGCCGCACGCGGGGCATGCTCAGCGTGATCGAGCCGAAGGCGCGCCTGCGCATCGGACCGGAGGGCCTCGCGCGCCTCGCCGAGCGGGCGCGGCTCATCGGCACGGCGATCCCCAACATCGAGCCTGGCGTGGGCCGCCTCCTCCGCGCCAGCCGCCGCCGGATCATCGAAGCCATGCCGGACAGCGCGCCCATCTCGAGCCCGCGGTAGAGCGGCGAACCATTTCACCGTGGCAGCGCGTCGAGTCCGTGCCTGAAGGCCCAGGGTTCTACGCGGCACGCTGGCCGAAGCTGGCCTTCCATCTTGGATTCCGGTATCAGTGGCGCATGCCCCCGGTAGGCCCCCCGAGAGCCCACTCCAGTGCGGAAGAACACGTCCGCTGGAGCAGGGGGGAGCTGCGCATCAAGGTCACCGATGACGTCGTCTACGAGCACGTCAGCGGCTACCTCGAAAAAGAGATTGTCAGTAAAATCACGCAGCCCATTGACAAGCTGATTGGCCAGGGGGCCAAGCCCATCATCTTCAACGACTGGTGGGAGCTCGCCGGCTACGACTCCGACGCCCGCCTCAAGCTGACGGATTGGATCTTCTGGATCCGCGGCAAGATCGTGGGCAGCCACATCCTCGTCCGCTCGAAGATCGTCAGCATGGGCGTCTCGATCGCGAACCTCGCGCTCGGGGGCATGCTCACGGTCTACACGGATCGGCAGGAGTTCACGCTCGCCTACCACCGCGCCTTGCGGCAGAGCATGAAGCCGCCCCACACGTCGCCGTCCTCGGCTTCGAGCCCGGCCTCGGTGGCTGCGCCCGTGTCCACCGCGACCCCGCCGCCCTCGCAGACCTCCGCCGGTGTCTCGTCCTCGGCCACCGGCTCCTCGCCGGGCGCTTCCCACGAAGAGCCGGTGCGGCCTCCGCGCTCGATCCGCTGAACGACTGTGGGCCGGCACGCGCGCCCGTGACCTCGTGTCAAGAGGCAAGGATGTGCCTTTCGTGCCGTCCGTCCGGCGTGGTAGGAGTCGGTGAGGAGAGGCGGCCATGAGCACCGACAGTCCCAGGCTGCACCCCGACATCCCCGAAGGCGCGGCCGTGCCGCGTGTTCCGGCCTGGTATGTCGATCGAACGGCGGCGCGTGAGCGTTTCGGCGAGGCCGTCGACTCGTTCGGCCCGTTCCTCATGCGCGGCGACCCGCCCGCGGACGAGCTCGTCGCCGTGCTGAACGATCTTCGCCCTGCGCAGGCGAACCGCATGCTGCAGCAGGCGCTCGACGAGGGCATCGCGAGCGTGCGCCGCCCGCCGCGCGCGTTCGTGCAGTTCTTCCGGCAGATCGACGAGATCCCGCTCTGGCTCGACTGGGACAAACTCGACCGGGGCGGCCGCGCCGTGTTACGCACCGGCCCTCTCGGCGCGGTCGTCCTCGCCTGTTACTCGCTCCCGCTCTCGTATGCCTCGCCGGATGGCAGCAAGCCCCTCACGGCCTCGGGTCGCCTCGTCCAGCGCGCCTCGCGCAGGCTCACCGAGACCGCGCGTTTCCTCGTCGAGACGTGCCGCCCCGGCGGCCTCCGACGCGGCGCCGAGGGCTTCAAGATCACGATCCGCGTCCGGCTCATGCACGCCCAGGTGCGCAGGCTCCTTTTGCAGCGCAAGTCCTGGCCTTACGAGCGCTGGGGCTTGCCCGTGAACCAGGCGTACATGGCCGGGACGAACGTGCTCTTCTCGTCGGTCCTCATCGAGGGCCTCGCGAAGCTCGGCTACGAGGTCCCCGAGTCCGAGCGTGACGACATCGTGCAGCTCTGGCGTTACGGCGGCCTGCTCAGCGGCGTCGATTCGAAGATCTGCGCGGCCACCGAGGCCGAGGGCCTGCGCCTCATCCGGCTCATCCACGCGGTGATGGATCCGCCGGACGACGACTCGCGCGCGCTCGTCAAGGCGCTCATGGAGGCGCCGCTCGAGCTCGCGAAGAACCCGGCGCAGCGGGCGGTGGCGCAGCGGCTCGTGGACCTGCTCTACGGTCTGTCGCGGCACCTCGTGGGTGAGCCGCTCGCGGACGCGCTCGCGTATCCGCGCACGCCGTGGCGCCACGTCGCGCCGCTGATCCGGGGGATGAACATGGCGATGACGAACGTCCAGCGCCACGTGCCCGAGAGCCGCGACGCGATGTATCGGTTCGGGCTCGAAGCTTGGGAGAGGGTCATCGAGAACGGCCTGGCCGGGATCCCGGCGGCGTTCGATTTCCGCAAGGCGACCGTGGGGGATGGAGGTCCGACGCATGCTCCGTGACAAGCTGAGTTTCCTGGGGGATCAGGACATCGAGCTCCTGCTCCGGTCGAGCCAGAGGCGGCACGTCGTGCGTGGCGAGACCATCGTCCGGGAGGGACAGAGCCCCGAGGCGATCTTCCTCGTGCAAGAGGGCTTCATCTCGGTCCGCGCGGGCGGCGTCACCGTCGGCTACTTCGGCCCGGGCCAGATCCTCGGCGAGATCTCCTTCCTCGAACGACGCAGCGCGAGCGCCACCGTCGTCGCCGAAGGTGACGCCGTCCTGAACCGCATCGACAACGCCGACCTCGAGGCGCTCCTCTCCGCGCACCCCGACCTCGCGGCCCGCTTCTACCGCTCGCTCGCGGTGAGTTTGTCGAGGCGCGTCCGCGCCTTGAGCGGCAGCCTCACGAAGCTCCGCGGCCAGCGCTCGCACAAGGCGCGTTACGGCCAGCTCTCGGCGCGGCACGTCCCTTCGAGCCTGATCGAAGGCCTCACGAACGTCTTGCGGGAGGTCCAGCGCGTCGAGGAGTCGCTCGCGGCGCGAAGGACGACCGCGGACGCGGCGGCGCGTGTCGTCGCGTCCGCGTGTGATCGTGTCGTCGCCTTGCTCGAAGAGCACACCACGGAGAAGGCGCTGCTCGCGATCAGCGTCGACGACCTCCTCACGTTCCGGGACATCAGCCGCTTGCGTGAGGGCGTGGGCAGCTTCGTCTTCCGCATCTGCTTTGCGCTGCTCATGTCGAGCGCGACGATCGCGCGCGTCTACGACAAACCCGGCGGCGTGGCCGAGGACGACGAGACGCGCCGCGCGATCGCCGACGCCGACGCCGAGGGCGACGGCCTCATCGGTCCGCTCGTCGACCGCTGGTTCCTCGATCGCCCCGTGTGCCGGGCGCGCCGCGAGAGCCGCAAGGCCATGGCCGCCGAGATCGTCCGCCGCGCGGCCGATCATGCGGGCGCGGGCCCGTTCCTCGTGACGAGCATCGCGAGCGGCGGCGGCGACGAGCTGCTCGACGCGATGGACGAGGCGGGCGAGGGTGTCATCGCGGCGACGTGCATCGACCCGGATCCGGACGCGCTTCGCCGTGGCAACCACCAGGCGTCGGAGGCGGGGCATGCCTCGTCGATGACGTTCCTTTGCGCGGAGCCTTTGAGCCTCTCGGGCTCGGGCTCGGAGATCTTCCTCGGGCCGCAGAACCTCGTCTACGCGCTCTGCTTCTTCGATTACCTCTCGGACGACGACGCGGTGGCCTTGCTCGACTGGATCTGGAGCCACCTCGCGCCTTCGGGGACGGCGGTGTGGACGGCGCTCGGGCCGGATCTCACGGATCTGCCGATGATGGAGCACCTGCTCGAATGGAGCGTCGTCCCGCGCGACGCGCCGGCGATCCGCGCGCTCGTCGCTCGCACGCGCTTCGGCCGCGCGGTCGAGGTCCAGCCGCTCGAGGGCACGGCGCTCCACATGGTCACGTGCACGCGGGAGCCTGCGCCGTGACCATGATCCCATCGAGTCGCGGTGGGCCGAAGGAGGTCTACCGCAACCCGTACATGGTCCTGCGGCATGACGTGACTCGAAAGCTTTTGATCGTGACCCGAACGAGCGTCCCGTACCCCAGCATCGAGACGTTGCGGGACACGTTCGTCGAAATGGAATCCGCGATCGGATATGTCTCGCGGCCCCGGACGATGCTGCTCATCGACGCGCGCCCGGCGCCGCCGCGGAACGACCCCGATTTCGAGGCGGAGTTCGGGCGATTGCGGAAGCACTTTTTGAGGGAGTTCCAGAAGATCGCGACGCTGGTCCAGACGGCGGTGGGGATCCTGCAGGTGACGCGGCAGGTGCGCGCGGACGAGCGGCCGACGGGGGTGTTCACGGATCCGGGCGAGGCGCTCGCGTATCTGGGGGTGGCGATGGAGCCGGAGCGGATCGAGGTTCGCACGTAGGGGCGACGGCCGCCGCTCTCAGGGGAAGGTCGGACTGATCGGTTGACAGGGCCCGGCGGAGGGGCCGACCAGGCCGCGGACCTCTTCGCAGGTGTCGAGGTCGTGCGTGCAGTGGGTCAGAGCGCCGTCTCGGAAGCAGAATCGCATCTCGTCGAGCGAGGCGTAGTACCTCCACAGGGCCCAGCCCGCGAAGACCAGGGTCAGCGCCGCGGCTGCGAGCCACCATCGACGGCTCTTCACCCTCGCACGACTGGTCGTCGGCGGGCTGGGGGCCGGGGTGGCCGTCTCCTTTTCGCCTTCGAATTGGGCGATGGCGACGTTTGTCCTTTCCTGTTCCTCCTCGACTTCACCCCCGCGGAGGATCGTGGGGTCGTCTTTGGTGCGTTCTGCCAATGGGGTCGCTTCCGTCAGCAGGCGTTTGGCCCGCTCGATGTCATGACAGCTTGCCATTGCCGCGGCCGCGATTGACGATCGAAATCCGCCGCCCGAGCGCAGACGCGCGCCCGCCGTCCGCGTGGACGTCGCCCGGGAACCCGCCCCCACCCCCCAACCCTGGCAAACCCCCCACCCCCGTCCCCCGTTTCACCGCCCGTCCCCCCCGGGAAACCTCTTGCCGCGCGATCCCCCCCCTGCCAAAAAGGCGCCCCCTGTTTCTCGCGCCGACCGATCGCCACGTCGAGATAGCTCTTGCTGCGCCGGGCCAAGCCGCTCGCGGCGCCAGGACCTTGCGCGCCTTCGTGCAGGGCGCCCTCGCCATGGTCGAGCCGGATTGTGGCCTCGCTTCGAACGCCGTCACCCGCCTCGTCTCCCGCGTCGCCCTCGAAGCCGGCCCCGTCGCTGGCCTCGATCTTCCCGACGCACCGGCCGAGCGGGTCGCGTTTGCCGACGTCGTCGACTCCGCCCTCGGCCGCCTCCGGCGCGCCGGCGTTCGGCCGGACCACCTTTTCCAGGCCGAGGGCCCCCAGGCCGCGCTCCTCGCCGAGGTCATGCGCCGCGCCGATGAAATCCTCGCGCAAAAGAGCCTCGTCGATCCGCGCAGCGCCGGGTTCGTCCTGTCCCGCGCCCTTCGACGTGGGCCTTGTGACGCCCTTCTCCAGGAAATGTCGGCGTACGACGTCACCCTCTCCGGCCTCCTCGCCTTCGAGGCCGACGACCTCTCCTGGCTCGAGGCTTTGCATGCCCGCGCACGTGAGGCCGGCGGACGTGGGCTCGTCGTCGAGATGCCGCTCCTCTCGGGTGAATCCCTGTTCGACCCGACCGACCTCGACGAGGAGGCCGTCGGCGGTGTCGCCACCGTCCTCGAAAAACGCTGGTCCGAGCTCACGTTCGGGCCCTCCATCGATTGGAGCCCGCTCAGCGACGGCGCGGCCTCCCTCGTATTGCGCGCGGCCGGCCCTGAAGGCGAGGCGCGCGCCGTCGCGGCCGAGGTCCTCTCTGCGCTCGGCAGCGGCGTCCCGCCCGAATCCATTGCGATCCTCGTCCCCGCGCTCGACGACGGCACCCTCGATCCGCTCCGCGCTGCCCTCTCCGACGCCCGTATTCCTTTTCACGAGCCCCGCGGCCCCTCGCCGGATGCTTCGCCTGAAGGCCGCGCCGCGCTTGGCCTCTTTGCGCTCGCGTCCGGGCCCGTCACGCGCGAACGCGTGATCGATATCCTCCGCGCCCCCGGCCTTCATTCCGGTATATGGGTCTCCGAGCGCGCCGAGCGCGACGCCGAGGCCAAGGCCGCATTGCTCGCCCACAGGCTGCGCGACGTCCCCGTCGAGGTCGATCGCACCGGAACGCTTCTCGTCGAGAATCTCCGCGCGGTCATCGAAGCGGCCGGAGACGCGGACGAGGCCTGGATGCCGGACGCGCTCACGCGAATGCTGGAGAGCGTCGTGCTCCTTGCCGGGGGAAAAACCCGGGCCGAGATTGCAGCGAGGTTTGGCGCGCTTTGCGACAAACTCGATCTTGGCCGGCCCTCGATGGGCGAGCTCGGCGCCGCGCTCCGTGTCGAGGCGCTCCGCGGCCGATCCCTCGCGCTCAAGGCCATTGGCGAGGGACAAGCAGCGGTGCGCGCCATTCGTGACGCCACGCGCGCCGTCGTCGAAGCGGCGGCCATGCTCGGCCTCGAGGACGCGCCGGCCCGCGTCGAGGAGCTTTATGCCGAGGTGCGTCGGGCCGGCGCGCTGCAGGGGCGGTCCGACGGCGGCGGCAGCCGCGCCAGCGCCGTCCGGATCGCCCGACCTTCCGAGCTTTGTGGGATCCGGTACGAGGTCCTCCTCGTCACGGGCCTCGGCCCGGGCGGGTACGGGCCGGAGTCGGACGGCGGGCTCATCGACGAGCGGCTCTGGTCGACGCTGCCGGCCTCGGCGCGTCCGCCGACGTCGCGCGAGCGGGATCGCATCCGCCGGGCCGAGCTCGCGTGGGCCATGGGCGGCGCGCGGCGCGTCGTGCTCGCGTACAGCACCACCGACGACGAGGCCGCGCCGCATCCGACCGTCACGCGCGCGCTGCGATCGCAGGTCGCCGAGCGTGTCGAGCCCTCGTCGCGTGTGTCGCGGGCGGCCTCGCGGATCGATCCACGCGGGGCCGAGCTCGTCGCGCTCTCGGCGGGCTCGCTCCCGGCGCCGCTCATCGCGGATCGTGTCTCCATCGAGCGGGCGCGCCTCGCGTTTTTCCTCGATCCGCGGGCGGACGCGGGACCCTTCACGGGCCGGATCGACCCGGCCGATCCCGAGCTCGCCGCGCACCTCCGCGCGTGCGTGGGCGGCGACATGCCCTCGCGGCCGATCGCGGTCACGCACATCGAAAAGGCCGCGGGCTGCGCGTTCGCGGGGTTTGCCCGGCGCGTGTGGAAGACGCGTCGCCAGGAGGACGCGCTCGAAGCGGCCGATCCACGCGAGCGGGGCACGCAGGTGCACGCGGCCACGGCGGCGGCGTTCGAGGCGGCGTGGGAGGCGGGCGGGCGCGCGAACCGGCGCAAGGCGCTCGAAGCGGCGCGCGACGCGGCGATGCGCGCGGTCGGCGCGGACAAAGAGGCAGCGCCGCTGCGGCGGGAGCTTTTGATCGCGGCCGTCGACGTCGCGCTCGGGTTCGTCGCGCACGGCCTCGACGAGCAAGGATTTTCGTTTGCGCTCGCCGAACAACCGTTCGGCCCGTCGGTCGAGGCGCCGTGGGACGCGCTCCCGATCGCGTCGATGCCGGGGGAAGGGGAGGGCGACCGGGCGCCGGGGCCGTCGGTGTTCGTCGAGGGCAAGATCGACCGCGTCGATCGGGGCGACGGCGGCAAAAGCGCGGCGCGCGTCGTCGACTACAAGACGGGGCAGATCCCGAGCAAGAGCGAGCAGGGAACCTTGCACCTGCAACTGCCGCTCTACGCCGCCGCCGTGGCGCGGGCGACGGGCGCCGAGGAGGTACAGGCGCTCTACCTCGGCGCGGACAAGCGGGGCGAGATCAAGGCCTCGCCGGCGAAGGACCCGGATCGACGGGCCATCGCGGACAAACGGATCGACGCGGAGCGCACGGCCCGCAAGGTGGTGCTCTCGCTGTGGGACGGCCACATCGAGCCGCGACCCGTGAAGGGGGATCTTTGCGATCGGTGTGACGCGCGGGACGTCTGCCGCAGGCCGGCCGTGGTGCCGGGCGAGGCGGACGAGGAGGGCGGCGGATGACGTTGCCCCCCGAAGACGCGCTCCTCTACGCCTTCCGGCGCAACATCGTCGTCGCGGCGAGCGCGGGCACCGGCAAGACGTACCGGCTCACGGCGCTTTACGTCCTGCTCACGCTCGGCCTCACCTCGATGGGCCAGGCCGACGGTGACAAACCTGCCGAGCCGATCCCGCCCGAGCGTATCGTCGCGACGACCTTTTCACGCGCCGCCGCGCAGGAGATCGCGGCCCGCGTGCAAGCGGCGCTCTCCGAGATCGCGGCGTGGGACGAGGAAGGACCCGAGCCCAAACTCGCGGCGATCCTCCTGGCGCGGCGCGCGCTCATCGCGGATCCGCCTTCGATCCCCGAGCTCAAGCGCCGGGCGGCCGACGCGCTCGGCAGGTCCGCGGGCGCGCGCATCGACACGCTGCACGGCCTCGCGCAGCAGATCGTCCGCACGCACGCGCTCGCGCTCGGCGTGGATCCGCAAGCCCGCGTCGTCGAGGAGGACGAGGCGCAGGCGCTCGCGGATCTCGCGGTCGACGAAGCGCTCTCGGCCGCGCTCTCGGCCGGCGGTGATCGCGCCGAGGCCGCGCGCGCGCTCGTCGCCGCCGCAAACGGCGTGTGGGGCGCGCGCAAGCAGGTCGCGAGCCTCTGCGACCGCCTCGACGAAGAGGGCCTCTTGCCCTCGGAGCTCTTGCTCGCCGAACACGAAGGCGGCGCGCGCGCCCTCCGCGCCTCGCTCGACTCCATCGTCGCGACCTGTATCGCCGGCGGACAACGCACCAAGGACGCAGCCGCGGTCCTCGCGCGTGCCCTCGCGCAAGGCAGCCCCGGCGAGCTCTTCCCGGCCGCGGCCGAAGAGCCGCTCCGCGACCTCTTCGCCATCGCCATGCGCGGCAAGACGAGCGACGCCGACAAGGAGTTCGCCGCCTTCCGCGAAGAGCTCCCCGGCGACAGCAACGCCGAGCGCGCCTCGGGCCTGCTCGCGATCCTCCGCGAAGCGCCGCATCTCTCGGTCCGCGAGCGTGGCATCGTCGCCCTCCTCGAAGACGCGCGCACCCGCCTCGGCGCCCTCCGCCGCCAGGAAGGCCTCCTGAGCTTCGGCGACATGCTCCGCATGGCCCGCGACGGCCTCCGTGATCGCCCCGAGATCGCCGTGCAGGTCCGCGCTTCCATCGACGCGCTCCTCGTCGACGAGTTCCAGGACACGAGCCGCGCGCAACGCGACATCGTTTATCTCCTCCGCGAGCGCGAGGACAGCGATCGCCCCCCCGGCCGCGCGCCCATCGCGGAAAACCTCGTCGGGCACGGCCTCTTCCTCGTCGGCGACCGCAAGCAATCCATCTACGGCTTCCGCGGCGCCGACGTCGCCGTCTTCTCGCGCATCACGGGCGAGCTCTGCGGCCCGCTCGCCCGCGAGGCCCTCGCCCTCGCGCCCGAGATCTGCGCGCCCGAGGCCCGCGCCGACCTCGTCGCCCTCCGCGAGAGCCGCCGCAGCGGCGGCAAGATCCTCGACTTCGTCAACGCCTTCTCCGCCCACGATTTTCACGCGCCGGGGGACGCACATCCGCGCGACTTCGAGGTCGTCTACGGCCCCGCCGATCACCTCGTCCCCGTCACGGAAGCGCAGGGCGCAGGCGAAGTCGTGCTCGTCGACGACGACGGCGCCTCGCCGCCCGACGCCGAGCCCGTCGTCCGCGGCGCCACGCGCTCCATGCGCGAAGCCTTCGTCGCCGCGGCCTTCACCGCGCGCTTCGTCCGCAGCGGCGAGGGCTCCTTCCGCGACATCGCCATCCTCGCGCGCCGCCGAAAAACCCTCCCGCTCCTCGAGCTCGCGCTCGCCCGCATCGACGTCCCGCACGTCGTCGCGGGCCGCGCGCTCTTCGACACCTCCGAGGTCCGCGACGTCGCCGCGGTCCTGCGCCTCCTCGTCGATCGCCGCGACCGTCTCGCGCTCGCCACCGTCCTCCGCGGCCCCGCCGTCGGTTTGTCCGACGCCGCGCTCGCGTGGCTCGGCGCGCCGAAAACCGGTTTGTCCTTGCCGCTCGAACGATCGGACGCCCCGCGCCTGCTCCCGACCTTGCCCGCCTGGGAAAAGCTCGGCCCCGCGGATCGCACGCGCCTCGAAGACTTCGTCCGCCGCTTCGTCGAGCTTCGCCGCGCCGCCTTGCGCCTTCATCCGGGCGAAGCGATCCGCGCGGCCGTCGCGGCCTTCGACCTCGATCGTGTCTTCGCCTCCATGCCTCGCCCCGAGATGCGCATCGGCCACGTCGATCGCCTCCTCGGCGTCGCGCGTCGCCGCGGCGGCTCGCTCCCCGGCTTCGTCCGCTGGCTCGATCGCCGCATGCGCGACGACTCCGACGAGCGCGACGAGGCCACGTTCGCCGAGGAAGAAGACGCCGTCCGCCTCATGACGATCCACGCGAGCAAGGGCCTCGACTTCCCCGTGGTGATCGTCCTCGACCTCGACGCGGGCGTCTCGCCACGGCCCTCGGGCCTCGGAATCGCCTCCCTCGGCGGCCCCAAACCCACGCTGATCCTGCGGCATCACGCCTCGCGGCCGGATCCGCTCTCCGACACGATGCTCTCGCGGCTCGAACGAGGCGAGCGGCCCGTGCTCGATTCGCTCCGCACGGAAGCGCAAGCAAAGGCGGACGAGCTCGCACGCGCACGCGAGCTCGCCGAGCGGCAGCGCCTCACGTACGTCGCCATCACGCGGCCGAAGCGCGCGCTCGTCATGATCGGCGTCCCCGATCCGCCGGAAGGCGCCCGCAAGCGCGCGAAGGGCGGCTCCGCCTTCGAATCCCTCAAAGACGGCTTCACGAAGCCCGCGATCAAGGACGCGATCACCCGCCGCGAGCAGGCCTCGGCCCTGCTCGCCGACCCGCTCGCGCAACCTCGCGAGGCGCGGCACGGCGCCGTCTCCCCGACGGGCCCCGCGCCGCCCTGGCCCGAGCGCCCGCCGACCCGCACGATCTCGATCGCCACGACCCCGCTCTCGCTCTTCCAGGGCTGCCCGCGCCGCTTCCGCCTGCGCCAGCTCATGGGCTTCGACGAGCCGATCAGCACCGGCTACGTCGAGCTCCCCGGCGATCCCGCGGCCGAGCCCGTCGAAGTCGACATCGAAGCCGACCTCGACCCGCGCATCCGAGGCCTCGCAGCCCACGGCGTCCTCGAACGCTGGCCCCGCGAGGCCTTCGGCCGCCCCGTCGACGTCGCCGACGTCCGCCGTCGCCTCGCCCTCGCCGGTCTCCGTCCCGAGATGCCCGAGGCCTCCCGCATCGCCGACGGCATCGCACGTTTCCTCGACGGCCCGTACACCCGCGCCATCCGCGATCAAGGCCTCCGCATGCTGCGCGAAGAACCCTTCGTCCTGACGATCGGCCTTTCCCCCGCGCCCGACGGCTCCCCGCGCGCCATCGGCCTACGCGGCGCCGTCGACTTCGTCGTCTTCCGCCCCGACGGCACCGTCGACGTCATCGACTACAAGCTCTCGCGCCCGCGCTCCGACCTCTCGGTCTACGCCTTCCAGCTCCACGCCTACGCGCTCAGCATGCACCGCCGCGAGCCCGAGCGACGCATCCGCGCAGGCGTCGTCTTCCTCGCGGGCTCCTCGCCCGAGCCGATCTTCCTCGCCACGGAAGGCGAAGACGGCACCATCTCGAACGAAGAGCACGACCGCTTCGCGAACGAGCTCAAGACCCTCGGCGAGCGTTTCGCCGAGGCACGCTGGGCCGACCGTTTCGATCCGGTCCCTCTGGATCGATGCCGCAAGCTCCACTGCGGTTTCGTCGGCGCCTGTTACGGGCCCGAGAGTACGTTGTAAGTGGCCACCACGAGCAACGACCTCCGCGCTCACTCTCCGAATGTCCCCCATCCATCGGAGTATCCCCCCACCTCTGCGCCCAGCTCATCGAGCTCCTGTTGCGCAGCGACGACCGCCTCGTATGTAGGAACCATCCGTTTGGCGCAGTAACAGGTCCATTCCTCAGCTTCTTCGTCGAACTCGAGCGACGGGGTATAGCCACGCTTCGCCACCAGATGCGCCAATTCCGCGCCCGCAGCTTGATCCGGGACAGATACAACGAATTCGATGTCCATCGGCTTCGACATGTCGCACCGTGTCGCTATGCGACGCAGGGCAGCGCCATCGGCATCGTCGGGGTAATCCATCATTTCTCCTGCTCCAGTAGCTTTTTCCCGGGAGACTCGATCTTGTTGTAGTTGTCAGGGCGAGCCGGACCGCCGTGTTCCTGCAGCCGACGCGCTTCTTCCTTGAAGGCTTCTTTCCCGTTCGGCGCGGGCCTCCAGTCTGTTGCTACATGCTGGTCTCCGGTTTTCCGCTCGATGCGACGACCGGATATCTGGGAGCGCTCTCGACTACCTTTACCGTCGTACGTTCTGCCGCTGGCGTGCGTGTTCGTGTAGGAGCCTGTTTCGCTGCTGCTACTCCCCGACGCGGACCGCGTCGTCGTCTTGACCGTCGTCTTCGCGGCACCTCCCCCACCGCTCCCGTTCCCCGTCGACAACGACTGCCCGTCGTGCGTCGCGGCGGGCTTCTGCTTGCCCTTCGGGATGAAGTTCTGGTGGCGCGCATGGCAAATCCGCTCGAGACACTCCCTGCCTCGATCTTCCGCGAGTGCGGAGACGTCCGCCGGGGTGAGCCCCCAGTCCTCATACTCCCGCGCCGCGTCCTCGGACAACCTCGCCGGCTCGGGCGGTCGGGCCTCGCGGGGGCTCTCCGCGACGACGGGCTCCGTGCGGGTCCGGTGCACGAGGACCTTCGTGCAGCCCCCTGAGCCCGAACCGCCGCGACGACGCGCCTGCCCCGGCTCTGGAGACGATGCACAACGCTTCGTCTCCGGGAGCGGCTTCGGCCGCTCGGCCTTTTTGGCCTCGGCCTTCTTGGTCGCCTCCTCCTTGCGCTCCTCCTCGTGCTTGCCCTCGACCTTCGCCGCGACGACGCGGGGCTTCGGCGGCGCCGGGCATTCGAGCGTGTTGTACGGAATCGGCAAGAGCTTCGCGCTCTCGGGCGGCGCGTTCAGGTCGAAAACGTAAACGGCGCTGCCATTGCCTCTCGCGAGGTCCACCTCCCGGACCCCGAAGAAGGGCGTGCCGTCGGAGCTGAGCCCCCAGATTCGCTTGTCTTTCGAGACGTTCGGCGGACGCACGCAGACGTGGATGACGTTCGACGCCTCGAAGATCCGGGCCATGGTGGGATCGCGCGAGGAGGCGCATCCGAACAAAAGCAAAACGAAACACGAGATGCGGGCCGCCTTTGCCAGGAGGGCGAGCGCCGTGACGAGGAAGTGCCAAAGGCGAGCCAGAAGAGTCAATCGCTGCATGGACCACCCCCATCCCTCGGAATGGTCTGGCCCTCACCCCCGTCGGCAGGCAGCCATCCGAGTCATGGGCAGACGATGGTGGGGCTCGTCCGCGGCCGTCAACGACACGAAAGCGGCATTGGAGTCCGACGCAGCCCAATGCACGACGTCACTCGGCGACCCAGGCTCATGGATGGCAATCGAGCCCACAAGAATGCATGCGCGTCATCAGCGGGAGCCGCCGCGGCTGCCGAGAAAAGGCTTGACATCCCCACCGAGAGAAGGTCCGGGGCTGCCTCTGCGCTCACCGGGCGCGTGAAAACCGAACTCGGCGCGCTCCGAACGGTGTTTGCAACGCGTGCAGACGGCACAACGCGTGTAGGAAAGCCGTCTGCACCGCGTGCAGACGGCTTTGCGTACGTTCGAAGACCCGTCTGCAACGCGTGCAGACGGCTTTGCGTACGTTCGAAGACCCGTCTGCAACGCGTGCAGACGGCTTTGTGTACGTTCGAAGACCCGTCTGCAACGCGTGCAGACGGCTTCGCGTACGTTCGAAACCCGTTTGCAACGCGTGCACGCGGGGGTTGGTACGTTGCGATCAGCGTTTGCAACGCGTGCACGCGGGGTCCGGTGCGCTGCTACGCCCTCTCGGCCAGTGAAGCTAGAACTCTCCGTCCGCGATCGCCCGCATGAGCACCTGCATCGTCACGGTCCCCAAGTACCGTCCATGATGCTCCACGATCACCGGATCGTACGTGCGCGGCTCGTCCCGCGACGTCGCGAGCCGCAACGCCACCGGCAGCGGCGTCGCCTCGTCCACCCGGAGCGGATGCGGATCCATCAGCTCCGCGATCGGACGACCGCCGCGTCGTGTGTGCGCGAGCTCGTCCAGCAGCCGCTCCCGCGTCGCGAGCCCGAGCACGTGTCCATCACTGTCCACCACCGGCAGCGCCGCGTACGCCGTCGAGCGCCTGAGCGCGATCGCGACCTCTCCCGCGGGCGTCGCCGGCAGCACGGATGCATGTGATCCACGCAGCGCGCTGATCGTGCGCGGCGGCGGGATCGACTGGCCATCCCGCTCGGCCTCCCGCGCCGCGCGCCGCACGAGATCCTTCACGGTCGCCGGCAGCGGGCCGAGCTCCGGCGCGGGCCTCGCGAGCAGATACCCCTGACCAAGCTCCACGCCGCACGCGAGCAGCGCGTGCAGATCGTGTTCGTCCTCGATGCCCTCCGCGATCACCTGGATCCCCGCGCGCCGCCCGAAATCCGCGAGCGATCGCACGAGATGCGCGCGCAGCGGATCGCCCGCGAGGTGCCGGACGATCGCCTTGTCGAGCTTCAAAAAATGCGGCCGCACGCGCACGAGCGCCGTCAGCGACGCGTAACCCGCGCCCACGTCGTCGAGCGCGATCCGAAACCCTTGGCTCGCGTAGTGCCGCACGATCCGTTCGAGACGATCGCTGTCGAGCACCGCACCCGACTCCGTCAACTCGAGGACGATCCGCGTCGGCGCGACCCCGTGCTCCTCCAGGAGCCGCCGCGTGAACCCCGCGCTGAAGGCCGGGTCGTCGATCACCCGTGGATCGACGTTCAGGAAAAACACGCCCTCGGATCCCACGCGCGCGAGCGTCTCGATCCCGATCTCGCGGAAGCGCCGGTCGACGGCCACGAGCCTTCCGTGCGAGTGCGCCATCTCGAGCAGCGCCTGCGGCCCCGACACGCCACGCGCGTGCGCCTCGGACGCACCTGGCCCGAGCCGCCCGAGCACCTCGCGCCCCATCACCTCGCCCGTGCCGAGATCCACGATCGGCTGGAAAGCCACGTGCAGGTGTTCACTGACGAGCAGATCGTCGAGCCAGGTCGGGGCGGTCAACACGGCACCCGACCCCGGCGGGATCGTCCCGAGGGTCTCCTCCCTCGCCGCCGACGGCGCCTCTGCGCGCTGCTCACCTGCCTTCATTGGTAGGTCGATCCTCCGGAGTCCTCATACTACCGGTTTTTTTCGGGACGGTAGCATTCCCGTTTCTTGCGAACGTACGTACGCAGACGTTGGTGGTGTTGCTCGCGTATGCACGCTTTCGAGTCCGCCCGCCCGGCTCTAGGGCTTTCCTTAGGGGAGGGCGTATGCCGAGGGAACGAGCCAAGCTCGAAGTCCTGGTCACGACACCACACGGCGCGCCTGTCCAGGGGGCATCCGTGCGTCTCCTCGGCCCGCGGGGGGCCGTGGTGGCGGAGGAGGTCGCGCCCGGGCGGAGCCTCGTCGTCTTGCCGCGGCGCGGCGATTACGAGCTCATCGTCGAGCCCGGGGCCTCGCCGTTCGAGCTTCGGCCGCTCCGCACCACGGTGTTCCTGACCCCCGGCAAATGCGGGAGTGTCGTCGCCGCGATGAGCGGCCTCGAAGGCGTGCGTTCCCGCGTCGAGCGCGTCGAATGCGGGGAGGGCAAGAGCACGGCCCACGTCGTCCTCGATTACGTGTGGTTTTCCCACATCGGGTATCCTCCGACGCTCGGCAATCGCGTGGACATGTTCGTCGACGGAGAAGACGGCTGGCGCGCGGTGGCCGAGGCGCTCATGGAAGCGCGCCGCTCGATTCGCGCCACCACGTGGGTCTACGAGCCGGAGCTCGAGCTCTTGCGCCCCGACCCGCTCGCCGAGCCGGCCGACCGCGAGGCCTATACCATCCAGCGCATCCTCGAATCCCGGGCCAAAGAGTCCGTCCTCGTGCAGCTCCTCATCTGGGATCCACCCCTCTTGCCCATTCCCGGCGAGGCGCGCCGCGTCGCGCTCGCCGCAGGCGACGGGTTCGAGGTCCTCACCGAGAAAAACCCCACCGAGGTCCCGATCTTCGACGCGCGACATTCGCTCGGAAACCGCCTCCTCGGCGAGATGCAGATCGGATCGTTCCACCAGAAGACCGTGATCGTCGACGGCCGCATCGGGTTTTGCGGCGGCATGAACATGCGCCAGAACGACTGGGACACGCGCCGCCACCGCCTCTTCGAGCCGCGCCGCTGCCGATTCTCGCGCCCGAGCGCGTTCCGCGCCCGCGTCAGGGACGGGCTCTGCGCCGCGGACAACCCGCCCCGCCACGATTTCGTGGCCCGTATCGAAGGCCCGAGCGTCGCCCACCTCGTCGAGAACTTCCGGGAGCGATGGAACCGGCTCCTCGAACGCGGCGCGCCGCACGCCGAGCGATCGACGCGTGTGCCCCCGCCCGAGCCCGCCGTGCTCCCCGAAGCGCCCGGGCGCTCCGCCGTGCAGGTCGTCCGCACCATGCCCGCGCCCAACGCCGAGCGCGGCATCCTCGACGTGTATCTGCGCGCCATCGCCGCCGCCCGCCGCCTCATTTACATCGAGGATCAGTATTTCCGGTCCACCTACGTGAGCGACGCGATCGCCGAGGCGGCCCGGAAAAACCCGCGCCTTTCGGTCCTCGTCCTCACGAGCGAGGCGCAGGCGAACCACCCCTTGACGGGCGCCTGGAGCCACGCCTGCTTCGAGCGCATCCGCGAGGCCCTCCCCGATTTCGAGCTCTACGCGCTCCGCTGCGTGGACCGCGACGGCCGCGGCAAGCGCCGCGTCCAGGAGATCGACCACCACGGCAAGCTCCTCCTCGTCGACGACCACTTCGTCACGGTGGGGAGCTGCAACGTGAACGACCGCGGCTTCGAATACGAAGGCGAATGCAACGTGGCCATCGTCGATCCGGCCTTCGCCGCCACCCTGCGCCTCGGCCTCTTCCGCGATTACCTCGGCGGCGATCCGCGCCTCGGAAAGGACATCGAGCACGACGTCGCGATCTTCCGCGAGCACGCCGCGCGGAATGCCGAAGGCCCGCCCGACGGCGACCCGCACCCGTACCTCGTCCCGTTCTCCCCGCGCCCCCGCCGCTCCCAGATTTTCGACCGCAGCGTCTTCTGACGCTCCCCGCGCCTCCCCCTTGACGGCCGCGCCCCGCTCCGATGTTCTCTCGCTGCCATGCAGATCGACCGTTCCCGGTTTCTCCTCCTCACCGCGACCATGGCCCAAGGCGCGTGCGGCGGCGCCTCGCAGCCCGCGGCCGGTGATCCCGTCGTCGCGGCGCCGGTCGTCACGTTGCCCGAGGAGGACCGCTCGGGCGCGAAGGGAAGTACGGCGGCGCCTCCACCGGGCCAGCCGGGCGCAGAGCAGCCGAGCGAGGTATTCATCGCAGCGCTCGACGGGGAGACGGTCCCGGATCTGGGGCTCTCCGCATGTGACGACGGCGGCGTCGCGCCCAGGGGATGTAGCACCCTGCGCGCGCCGGGGCCGCAATGCGAGAGCTTCACGGACACCCGCGACATGTGCGGCAAGCTCGCGCACGGGCTCCAGCCCTCCGTGGCCGAAAAGGCCGTCGATTGCCTCCTCGCGAAGAGCGGCAAACAGTCGCTCTGCACGTTCGACGCGGCGAACCAGTGCGGGATGTCGGCCGTGCGCAAGGTCTCGTGCATCGAGCCCTTCACACAATCGGCGTGCGCCCCCGTGGTCAAGGCCTGCGGCGGACGGCTCACGATGAAGGATTGCCAGGCGCTCCTCTCGTCCGTGACCAGCAAGAACCGTCAGAACATGATCGCCTGCGTGACCGAGGGCTGCTCGATCGATTATTGCATGTATTCGGTGGAGTGAGGCCGGATCAGGCGGGCAGGGGAGAACGCGCGCCGCGCAGGCGCCGCCGCGTGAGGGCCAAGATGCCCGCGCCGAGCGTCGAGAGGACCACGACGAACGTCCCGCGATCCTTGTTCGAGCCATTGCCGCTGTCCGGCAGGAGCGCCACGCCGGACGGGCAGATCGTCTCCACGTTCGTCGACGAGCGCGCCCGGATCTCGTGCTCCACCTCGACCTGGTTCGCCGCCGGCTCGACCTCCAGATCCTTCGCCAGCGCGGCGCGCGGCAGCCGCGCTTCGAGCCGCGTCAGCCACACGTCCGCCGGGTGCAGGCCATTCAGCGCCGTCGCGACGTCGTCCAGCGTCGAATCCGGGAGCTCGTCGTTCTCGCCGCATTCGAAGAGCCGCGCGTCGATCTCCCCCGCGGCCACCTCGCCGCAGGACGGATCGTTCGAGGGAACGCCGGCCGGACACGGATCCACGACCATGCGGTTGTCGCTCGCGAACGTGCCGAAGCTCGTCAAGCACGACTCGTCGGTCGCCTCCTGGTTGATCACGCCCTGGCCGACGTACCCTTCCGCAATCGTGTTCGCGGAGCGGGAGGGGAACCCGAATTCGTCGACCTCGAGGGTGATCGAGACCTTCCCCTGCACCGCGCCGTCGATCGGCGCGAGCAGCGCCCGCGGCTTCGCGAACGTCGTGATCCACGTGGCGCCGTCGTTCGCCGCGAGCGTCTTTTCCCGCAGCGTGGCGTAATTCGAGGCGTTCGTCGCGAAATCCCACGACACGAGATCCGCCGGAATGAGCGCATTCGCGAAATTCTTCGCGCCCCATCGACCCTCGGTGATCAAAAACAGCGTGATGTCCACGTTCGCGCCCGTGCCGATCGCGACCATGCGCAGCGGCAAGGTCGGGCTGATGCCGGGTTGCACCACGCGGACCGGCTTCATGTCGTTCACGCCTTTGTCCGGCTGGAGGCGCAGCGCGATGAAATCGAACCCCTCCTCGATGTACGCGTCGATGACCGGCGCCGTCTCCGGGGGAATCGTGTATCCGGCGGTCGTCAGCCAATCGTCGAGCACGCCCGGCGTCTCCGTGCTCAGCGTCACGGTCTCGAACGGCCCCACCGTGCCGCGGTGCACCACGGTCACGCCCCCGCCGCCCGGACCGAGCTCGCCCCCGCTCCCCGACGCGAGATCGGACATCGCGCACCCGCAATCGAAATCGGGGCCATTGTTGCAGTTGATCGGCGGCGCGAACACCGTGGTCGACGTCGCCGCGTCGAGCGTCTCGAACCAGGCGTCGGTGGAGATCTCGATGACCGCCCCCGGCTTCACGGGCAAAAGCCAGCCCCAGCTCTCGGGAGCGCCGTCGTAGCGGATCTGATCCCAGAGCACGGTTTGCTTGGGCGAAACCGAGAGCGCCATTCGGTGCGCGTTGACGATGGTGTTCACCATGGGCGGGACCACGCAGCCGCCACACGCGTGGGCGTCGCTCGGCGCGAGCAACGCGGCGAGCGGCGCGCAGGCGAGGAGGGTCGCAAGCAAGGGTGTCTTCATGAAGGTCTCCAATCACGCCGGGAAGAGACGCGGCGCGGAGCCATCGTATAACAAATCGTGCCTTTCGATCGGGCTTTCGCCCTCCGCGTCGCTCAGCCTCGGGGCGGGCGTGATTCGCCTGGGTCGTCCACCCCCGGCGGACGCAAGGGGAGCTCCACGATGAACGTCGCGCCCGCGTTCGGCTTGCTCTCCACCCGGACGGACCCGCCATGCGAGTTCACGATCCAGCGCACCAGGTAAAGCCCGAGCCCGAGCCCCCCGAAGTTCTGCGCGGGCGTCGCGCGCTCGAAGCGATTGAAGATCTTGGCCTGATCTTTCTCCGCGATCCCGATTCCGTGGTCACGGACGACGAGCAGCGCCGAGGCCGCCTGCCTGCGCATGGTCACCTGAATGGGCTGCTGCATACCGTACTTCATCGCGTTCGACAGGAGATTGACCAGCACCTGCTCGAGGCGCGACCTGTCCCATTGCCCCACGACCGGCTCGTCCATCTCGAGCTCCGTCCGGCAGCCGGCCGTCGCGAGCTGGGCGGCGAGGCGCCCGACGACCTCACGGATCAGGGCGGAGAGCTCGACCGGCTCGAGGGTGAGCGTCAATCGTCCGCCGTGCAGCCGCGCGACATCGAGCAGCCCGTCCACGAGATTCCCGAGCCGCGTGATCTGCCGGTGAAAGACCTGGAGCATCGCCTCGATTCGCGCCGGGGTGAGGTTCGCGGATGCGTCGCGTCGCACGAGCCGCTCGACGAGCTGCGTCTGCATTTGCAGCGCCGTGAGCGGGGTCTTGAGCTCGTGGGAGGCGACCATGAGGAATTCGTCCCGGAGCCCGATCGCCTCCTGGGCTTTGGCGTAGAGCCGGGCGTTTTCGAGCGCGAGCGCTGCGCGGCGCCCGAGCTCCTCGGCGAGCCCGAGGTCGGCCGGGCCATAACGACGATGGGGCGCGGTCGCGAGCAGGAACATGACCCCGAGGCATCGATCCCGCGCGAGGAGCGGAACCCGGAGGTAGGCGTGGACGCGGTGCTGCTGCAAGAGGGGCGCGGCGCGGGCGTCCCCGATTTCGGGCTCGGTCGGCACCGAGACTGCGAGCCCGGTCAGCGCCTCGCACAGCGCTTCGAGCTCTCCGGGCGGCACGCCTCGCGCGGCGATATGGGAGCGCGTGTCGTCCTCGGAGGGGACGTGGAGGACGCACTGGTCGGAGAGCTCGGGCACCGCGAGATCGGCCACGCTATCGAGCGTCGCGTCATAACCGAGCACCATCAGGGTGCGGCTCGCCTCGGCCAGAAAGCGCTGGGCCCGCTCGGCCTGCTTGCGCTCGGTGATGTCGGTGGAGATGCCGCAGAGCAAGCGCGGCGCCGTGCCTTCGCCGAGCGGGAACTTGACCGACAGGAAGGTATGCAATCCATCGGCGAGCGGCACCTCCTCCTCCCACTCCATCGGCGCGCCCGCCTCGAGCACCTTCCGGTCGTGGTCACGAATCATCTCCGCGACCGGCGAGGGGAAAAAGTCTGCGTCGGATTTTCCGAGGAGCCCCTGGTTCGGCAGACGGAGCAGGTGGCCCACGTGCCGATTGGCGAGCACGAAGCGGCCTTCGTGGTCCTTGAGGTAGATGGCCGCCGCGGAGTTATCGACGATGGCCTCGAGCGCCTGCTCCGCGCGCCTCCGCTCGGTGTTCTCCTCCTCGAGATCGGAATAGAGCAAGGCATTTTCCATCGAGATGGCCGATTGCGCGGCGAGCAGCTCGAGCACGCTGAGCCGCCCGCCGGTGAACGCCCCGGTGACGAGGTTGTTCTCCAGGTAGAGCATCCCGAGCAGGCGGCTCTGGCGCACGATCGGCAGGCAGAGCAGAGACCGCGGCCGCTTGCGCTTGAAGTAATCGTCCTCCAGGAACGGATGCCGTGTGGTGGCGTCGTCGAGCAGCACGCGCTCGCGGGTCCGACGAACGTAGTTGAGGATCGATTGCGGGAGCATCGCCGGGGAGGCCTCGGCCGTATCGAGCCATTGCACGGTCCCTCCGCGCGCCTCGATCGCGGCGGCGATCGACAGGCGTTCGTCCCGGACGAGGAGCACGTGCCCCAATTCGGCGCCCGCGTGCTCGATCACGACGCGCAGGAGCGTCTCGAGCAAGCGCGGCAGCTTGAGCTCCCCGGAGATGCTTTGCGAGGCCTTGACCACCGATAAAACGTCGAATTGCTCGGCCCGCACCGCGAAGGTGACGGTGGGGGCGATGGGCTTGCGCTCCACGAGGTGGGGATGACGCTGGTCGAGTTGCTCCACCTTGGCGTGGGCGCCCCAGCGGAAATAGCCGGCGCGGGCCTTTTGCAGGTAGGCGTCGGCGGGAATGGACAGGCCACGTGCGCGGTAAAAGCCCGCCGCGAGCTCACAAGCGATGGCCTCGTACTGGACGAACCCGTGCTCGCGCGCCGACGAGATGGCCTGCTCGTAGAGCCGGATGGCCTCCGCCTCGTGCCCCCGGAGCCGCGCGATTTCGGCGCGGACGAGGGCGTGCTTGTGGAGGAAGTTTTCGGGGCAGCCATCCGCCCACACGCCGAGCTGCCTCTCGCCGGCCAGGAGGTCGTCGGAGAGCTCCGGCGAGGGCGACGCCTCGCCGCAGAGGGCGGCGAGCGCGAGCGCGCGATAGAAGACGCAATCGACGATCAATGGCGTCATACTCCTCTTCCACCAGCGCTTGGCGCTCGCCCGGGTCGTCGCCGCGAGCGCCTCGGCAGGGGAGCCAAGCACGAATAGCGCCTGTGCCTTCAAGATGTGGTGCGAGCGGTAAGCTTCCGTCTGGTCCTCCGAATCCAGCCGGCTCTCGAAGGCCTCCTGATCCAGCTCCGATCCATCCAACATCGAGAAATGGACCGGCCTCCCTCGCAGCGTCTGGATCAGGCAATGGACGCTGAGCAGGGTGCCATGCGTGAGCGCGTAACGGGCCTTGCGCACGAAGCCGAGTCGATCTTCGACTTCGTGAAGGACGTCCTCCAGGGGCTCACCGCAGGAGAGCGGGAACAACGGGGCCAGGGCACAATTGAGACATGCGTTCGTCAAATTGCCGGACTCGACGGCGGCATTGAAGCCAATCCGCGTGTAGAAAGGAGTCTCTCGGTAGTGCCGCTGCCAAAAGGCAAGGTGGTGTCCAAAGACGGTAAATACAAGGGACCTTGTGGTGAGGATGCGGCTCCTCTCCGCCAACTCATAGGCGAGCTTGCCGAAGCGATAAGCCTCTCTGTATTTCTCGAACCTCCAGCCGATCTCCATCGCGAAATTGGTGTACGCATGGGCGGAGCTCTCGTCGTTGCCGTGGCGCAGGCTGAGCTCGACCCGGCGCGCGGTGAAAAGATACATCAGATTCGGGTCGACAAAATAGGCGGCGAGGGTCATGCCTTGCAAGAGGCCCATCACTACCTTGATCTCCGGGTGCGTCATGGGGGGCAGATGGATCAGATCCTCAATCGCCCGGTCGCCCAGCATCTGCCACACGCGCCCGGTTTCTTCTTCGATCTCGGCGTCGGTGGGATGTGGCGATAAATCAATGCCGAAGGCGCGGAGGCATGAGAGCCCCAGCGAAAGCGCACGGGCGTTTTGCCCACGGGTCATATGGAAGGCGACCGCGAGCTCGACGACCGCGGCGCGTTCAATCGTGGTCCGCGCACGATTCATCAGCTCTTCGATCAATGGCTCGGCCTCTTCGAAGCTGCCGGTGGCGTACACCGCGTGCGCGCGCTCGAAGGTCAGGTTGTAGGTCAACTCGTACTGCGCCTCCCAGCGGTCCGGCGCGAGCAATGCCTCGCCGGCGGCGAAGAGGGCAGCCGCGGCCTGGAAGGCCGCCGCGGCCTTGGCCTTTCTGCCGGCGCGCAGATTCAACGCGGCGAGCTCGTTCCTCTCCGCCTGTGAACGGAGGAGCGCCGCGCCGCGATTGAAGTGACCGACGATGTCGAAGAGCGTCTCGTCCCGCTCTTCGGCGCGTTGACGCTGGAAGAGCAGCCGGCCAATCCCGAGGTGGACCTCGGGGAGCTGCCCCGGCGGAATCAACGCGTACGCGGCTTGCTGCACCCGGTCGTGGAGGAATCGATAGGTCCCGCCCTGGGAAAGGATCAGCCCCTCCCGCACGGCCTCTTCGAGCGCCTCGCGGAGCTCTGCGGCCGGACGCTTGGTGACCACCGCGAGGGTATCGAGGTCGATGCGACTCCCGAGGCACGCAGCGAGCTCGAGCGCGTCCTGCGCCGGGGCCGAGAGCCGCGAGAGTTTTCCCGTCATCAGCTCGACGACGTTGTCGGTGAAGCCTTTCTCGCGAATCGCGGTGATGTCCCACCGCCACGCGCCCGCCTCCCTATCGAGGGCAAGGAGCCCCTCTTGATGCAGCTCGATCAAGAACTGGAGCACGAAAAACGGATTACCACAGGTCTTCTCGTAGACCAGCCGTGCGAGCGGCTCGGCCTGCTCTTCGCTTTCGTGGACCGCCTCGGCCACGAGCGCGCCGACATGCGCGGCCGAGAGCGGGGCGAGGACGATATCGGCGACGGCGGCGCCGCGCTTCTTCACGTCGGCCAGCGTGAGCGCGAGCGGGTGCGCGGGGCCGACCTCGTTGTCCCGGTAGGCGCCGAGCACGAGCAAGTGCGCCGCCTCGGTGTACGTCACGAGCTGCTCGAAGAGCTTCAAGCTGGCCGCGTCGGCCCATTGCAGATCGTCGAGGAACAGCACGAGCGGGTGCTCTTTCCGGGCCATCGCGGCGACGAACCGCTGGAGCGTCGCGTGCAGCCGGCTCTGGGCCTCGACCGCCGGGAGCTCGGGCATGGGCGCTTGCGGGCCCACGACCTGCTCGATTTCGGGCAGCACGTCGGCGAGCAGACGGCCGTTCGGGCCGAGGGCCTCCCGCAGGCGCTGCCGGAAGCGCTCGACCTCGACCTCGCTCGCGCGGAGGATCTCCTGCAAAAGGCCCCGGAACGCCTGGAGGAAAGGAAGGTAGGGGATGTCTCGATTGTATTGATCGCACTTGCCGGAGACGAAAAACCCCCGCTCGCGCACCACGGGTTTATGGAGCTCGGCCACGAGCGACGATTTGCCGATGCCCGAGTACCCCGACACGAGCACGAGCTCCGGCCGACCCTCTGCGAGCACGCGCGCGAAAGCGGCCCGCAGCGCCTCGACTTCACGCTCGCGGCCATGAAGTCGCTGCGGGACCTGGAAGCGGTCGGAGAGGTCACGCTGCCCGAGCGCAAAGGGCGCAATGGCGCCGCTCGCCTGAAAGCGGGCGAAGCACTCGGCGAGGTCGTGCCGCAGGCCGAGCGCGCTTTGATAACGATCCTCGGCGGCCTTGGCCAGGAGCTTGAGCACGATCGAGGACAGGAGCGGCGGAACGGACGGGACGATCGCGTGGGGCGGGAGCGGCGTCTGGGCGACGTGGCAATACACCCATTCCAGGGGGTCGTTGGCCTGGAAGGGCAGGGTGCCCGTCAGCATCACGTAAAACGTGACGCCGAGCGAGTAGATGTCGGCCCGCTCGTCGATCCAGCGGTTCATCCGGCCCGTTTGCTCGGGGGCCATGTACGCGAGCGTGCCCTCGATGAGGCCGGCGTGGGTGAGGCTCTGGGATTCGCGTGGTGCGCGGGAGGCGATCCCGAAATCGGTGATCTTGACCTCGCCGGTATCCGGATTGTAGAGCAGGTTTTGCGGCTTGATGTCCTTGTGGATCACGTGCTGCCGATGCAGCTCGGCGAGCGCCGTGGTCATGCGGAGGGCGAGCGGGAAGAAGCGCTCGAGCGGCATGGGACCGTCGAGGAGCCGATCGAGCGACTGGCCCCCGAAATCCTCTAGGATCAGGGCCGGCTGGCCGTCGAGCGCGTCGATGGCGCAGGGCTTGACGACGGCCGAATCGTCCATCGTCCCGGCGATTTCGTACTCGTGGTACAGCCGCCCGAGCGCGCGGGGGCTGGCGTGGTCGCCTCGCAAAACTTTGAGCACCACCGGCCGATCGTCTTCTTTGCGGCGCGCTCGATAGACGAGCGTGTCTGCCCCTTCGTGGAGGATTTCGAGTCCGACATAACGCGAATCATGGGTCATGGAGGCCTTGGGAGGCGATCGATGGGCGTCGGGTTCATAGAGCGATCGGGACCCTTGCGCATCACGCAAGCCACTACGAATTTCCGGGACGATGTACTAAACTCGGGTTCATGTTCCCGCCGCCGCCCCGCTTTTCGCGCCGCATCACCACCGCGGGCGTCACCGGCACGAACGGAAAGACCACGACCACGACCTTCCTCGCGGCCGCGCTCGCCCGCCTCGCGCGGCCCGTCCTCCGCGTCACCACGCTCGGCGCCTTCCTCGACGACGAGCCGCTCCCGTTCCCCAAGACGCACGACGCGTTCCTCGATGCCATGCGCCACGGGTTCGAAAAGGGCGCGCGATACGCCGCCGTCGAGGCCACGAGCGAGGCGCTCGCGCTCGGGTTTGCCAAGGCCTGGCCCATTTCTATCGCCGTCTTCACGAACCTCACGCGTGATCACCTCGACGCACACGGCTCGCCCGAGCATTACCTCGCGAGCAAAGCGCAGCTCTTCGTGCACCTGCCCGCGGACGGCGCGGCGATCCTCAATGCCTGGGATCCCGCCTCGGAGCTCATCGCCGAGGTCGTCGCGAGAGGCGCGCGCACGGTCACGTACGGCCTGCCGTCCCGCGCGCCGGGAAGGCCGGTGCTCCGGCCCGATCTCGTCGCCGAGGCCATCTCCGTCGGCTGGGACGGCACGCGCGGCAAGCTCGCGCCCTCGTCGCGTCATCGCGGCCTGCCGCAGGAAATACGCATTGGCGCGATCGGCGAGCCGTTCCTCGAGAATGCCCTCGCCGCGCTCGTGGCCGCGATCGAGGCGGGCGTGCCTCCGGCCGACGCGGCGGACGCGATCGCTCACGTGCCCGCACCGCCCGGCCGATTCCAGGTCCTCGGCGCGGGGCCACGCGCCGTCGTCGATTACGCGCATTCGCCTGACGCGCTCGCCCGCACGCTCGCGACGGCGCGTTCCCTCACCACGGGCCGCCTCGTCGTGGTCTTCGGCGCCGGCGGCGATCGCGACCGGGGCAAACGCGCTTCCATGGGCGAAGCCGCGCGCCGCGCCGATCGGGTCGTCCTCACGAGCGACAACCCGAGGAGCGAGGATCCCGCGGCGATCGCCGAGGAAATCCGCGCGGGGCTCGCTGATCACCCGGACGTGCGCGTCGTCCTCGACCGCGCCGAGGCGATCCGCGGGGCGATCGCGGACGCGGGCCGTTCGGACGTGGTCGTGATCGCGGGCCGCGGCCCGGAGACCGAGCAGGTCTTCGCCTCGGGAAAACGCCGGCTCGTCGACGCGGAGGTCGCGGCCTTTGCGCTCGCGGAGCCGTGAAGCAAAAAAAGAACCGGCATTCCCCGTACGCGCCGCGCGCCGTTCGGGCATGATGCGCGCGATGCAGCGAGGGTTCGTCTTGCGCCAGGTTTCGCGCGTCGTCGCCGTGCGCCCCGAGGAGATCGGCGCCGTCGTGTGGGCGTTCGTCTACTTCTTCCTGCTCCTCTCCGGGTATTATCTCATTCGCCCGCTCCGGGACGCCATGGGCATCGCGGGCGGCGAGAAGGCCCTGCCGTGGCTCTTCTCCGCGACGTTCGTGGTGATGCTCTGCGCGGTCCCGGTCTACGGCGCCCTCGTCACGCGCCTCTCGCGCCGCCGCCTCGTCCCCGTCGTCCACCGGTTCTTCGCGGCAAACCTCCTCCTCTTTTTCGCGCTCGCCTCCCTCGGCGTCCCACGCCCCCTCCTCGGCCGCGTCTTCTTCGTCTGGACCAGCGTCTACAACCTGTTCATCGTCTCCGTCCTCTGGAGCTTCCTCGTCGACGTCTTCACGAGCGAGCAAGGCAAGCGCCTCTTCGGCATCATCGCCGCGGGCGGCAGCGCGGGCGCGATCGCGGGCCCGCTCGTCACCGCCGCCGTGAGCGAGCGGCTCGGGCAAACCCACCTCTTCTGGCTGCTCGTCCTCTCGGCCGTGACCCTTGAAGCCTGCGTCTTCTGCGCGCGGCGCGCCGAGCATCACGCGGGCGCGCGGGACGCATCGGAGGCGCGCGCCTCCTCGGACAAACCCGTCGGCGGCTCGCCGTTCGCCGGCGTTCGCCTCATCGTCGCGTCGCCGTACCTCGCGGGCATCGCGCTCGCGATGCTGCTCCTCACGACGATGAACACGTTCCTCTATCTCCAGAAGACCGACCTCGTCCGCCGCGCGGCGCAGGGCTCGGCCGCGCACACGGCCCTCTTCGCCTGGAACGATACGGCCGTGAACGTGCTCTCCGCCGCGCTCTCGTTTTTCCTGACGGGACGATTGATGACCCGGCTCGGCCTCGCCGCGGCGCTCGTGGTGCTCCCCGTCCTTTCGGGCCTCGGATTCTCGGCGCTCGCCTTTTATCCCTCGCTCGTCGTCGTGGCCGTGGTCGAGGGCCTCCGCCGCGCGGCGCAATACGCGATCGAACGTCCGGCGCGCGAGGTGCTTTATACGGTCCTGCCCCGGGAAGCGAAATACAAGGCGAAGAGCTTCATCGATACCGTGGTGTTCCGCGGCGGCGACGCCGCGAGCGCGTGGGCGCACGCGGGCCTGCTCACCCTCGGTTTGTCCTCGGCGGGCGTCTCGCTCGTCGCGGTCCCGCTCGCGGGCCTCTGGCTCGGCGTGGCGCTTTTCCTCGCCCGCCGCGAAAAGATCATGGCAGCGGAGCTTGCCGCGCCGGCCGCGGCGACGCGACCGGCGAGCGAATCAAAGGCTCACGTAGAATGTCAGCCGTAACCCTTGGCGCGCAGCCAGGCGAGGCTCCTCGCCATTCCCTCGTCGAGCCCGATCCGCGGCACGTAACCGATCGCCTTGATCCGCTCGATCCCATATTGCCCACGGCGCAGCACGTACCGCACGGCCTCGCGGTTCATCTCGAGCTCTCGCCCGAGCGCCGAGGCCACACGATCGAGCGTGGAGGCCGCGCCGAGCGCGAGCGGCGCGGGGAGATCGGGCAGCCCGCGGATCCCTAAAAATCGCTGGTAATGGCTGAAGAATTCGCGCGCCGTGGTGCGCCGATCATCGGTGACCGTGAAAGGCAGGCCGCTCTTCCTGGCGTCGAGCACGAGGTCGATCGCGTCGAGGAGGTTGTCCACGTATACGTGGTTCACGTGACGAACCTTGCTATCGACGTACACCCACGACCGCGCCGCCATCATACGCGTCGGCCGCTCCGTCCAAGGGATTGAGCCCGGGCCATAGACGTCGCCGGGCCGCACCACGTAGACGTCGAACACGCCCGGCTCGTGCGCCGCGAGCGCGAGCGCCTCGCTCCGGATCTTCGTGGCGCAATAGGGGTTGTCGAGGCCACCCACGGGGCCGTCCTCGGGCACGCCGTCGGGGTAATCGAAGCCGTGCACCATGACCGACGAGATCATCACGAAATGGCGCACCCCCGCGCGCCGCGCCGCGACGAGCATCGCGCCCGTGCCGCCCACGTTCACCCGCTCGAAGAGCGCCATCGGGCCCGACTCCCGCACGACCGCGGCCGTGTGGTAGACGATCTCCGCCCCCGCGCAGAGCGCCGCGCAAGCAGCCGGATCCGAGACGTCGCCGCGGACGATCTCGAACGAAGGGCCGCCCTCCCGATCCGGCGCGAGATCCAGCCCGCGCACCCGCCTGCCCGCGGCGAGAGCGCGCGCGGCGATCGCCCGACCGAGGAAGCCCGACGCGCCCGTGATGGCCACGATCGATCCGCTCATGCGTCTCCCCGCTCCTCCTCTCCGAAAGGCGCACCTTGACCGCAGGGCCCCTTTCGGCTTCTTTTCACGCCATGCCCCACGTCGATCTGAATGGCCAGAAGATTTTCTACGAGGACACGGGCGGCGACGGACCGCCCGTCGTCCTTGCGCATGGCTTCTTGATGGATCTCACGATGTTCGATCCGCAGGTCTCGGTCCTCACGCCCGAGTTCCGCGTGATCCGCTTCGACGCCCGCGGCTTCGGCCGCACGCAGAGCGACGGCAATCGCTTCACCTACTGGGACTCGGCCGAGGACTGCATTCGGCTCCTCGATCACCTCGGCATCGAGCGCGCCGTCGTCGGCGGCATGTCCCAGGGCGGCTTCCTCACGCTCCGCGCCGCGTTGAAGTGGCCCGATCGCGTGAAGGCCCTCGTCCTCATCAACTCGCAGGCCGGCGTCGACGACGCCGAGGCCCTCGCCGGGCAACGCAGCATGCTGGAGACCTGGCGGCAGCAAGGCCCGATCGATCCGATCGTCCACGGGATCGCCAGCCTCATCCTCGGCGCGCCCGAGCACTGGGAGCCCTGGGTCTCGACGTGGCGAAAAACCCCGGTCGAGAGCCTCGTCGCGCCCACGCTCGCCCTCATCGAGCGCGAGGACATCACCAATCGCCTCGGCGAGATCAAGCAGCCCGCGATCGTCTTCCACGGCGACGCGGACACCGCGATTTCGCTCGAGCGCGGCCGCTTGCTCGCGGACAAACTCTCGGGTTGCAAGAATTTCGTCACGGTGAAGGGCGCCGCGCATGCGTCGAACCTCACCCACGCCGATCAGGTGAACCCGCCGCTCCACGCCTTCCTCCGCGTGTACGCGTGAGCCGGACGGGCTGAACATCCGAGCAGACAAACCGGGGCCATCGCGCTAGGATGCGCGGCATGCCGCGCCCCGTGCAGAACCCGCCGAACCCCTGGGCGAAGACCGAGGTCGAGTGGCTCGACGAGCCGCCGAACGCGACGCTCCAGGTCTTCGAGGAGGAGGCCCGCTCGATCCTCTCCGAGAACGAGAGCCCGGATCTGCCCTTCCGCTTCAGCCTGAACCCCTACCGCGGCTGCATCCACGCCTGCGCCTACTGTTATGCCCGCCCGAGCCACCAGTACCTCGGCTTCGGCGCCGGCACCGATTTCGACCGGAAGATCGTGGTCAAGACGAACGCGCCGCGCCTGCTCCGCGAGGCCTTCGAGAAGCCGAGCTGGCGCGGCGACGGGATCGTCCTCTCCGGCAATACGGATTGTTATCAGCCGCTCGAGGCGAGCTACGAGCTCACGCGCCAATGCCTGGAGGTTTGCCTCGCGTTCACGAACCCGGTCTCGATCATCACGAAGAGCCGCCTCGTGGCGCGGGACGCGGGCCTCCTGGCGGAGCTCTCCCGGCGGGCGCGGGCGCACGTCTTCCTCAGCATCCCGTTCGCGCAAGACGAGGACGGGCGCAAGATCGAGCCCTGGGCGGCCAAGCCGAGCCTGCGCTTCGGCGCCATGCGCGCCCTCGCCGACGCGGGGGTCCCGGTCGGGATCGCGATTGCGCCGGTCATCCCAGGGCTCAACGATACCGACATCGCCGAGCTCCTCGAGCGCGCGCGGGAGGCGGGGGCGGAGGCGGCGTTCCTGCAGCCCCTCCGGCTCTCGGCCGAGGTCCTGCCCGTCTTCGAGGAGCGGCTCGCCGAGGCGTACCCGCTCCGGGTGCAGAAAGTCCGCAATGCGATCCAGGAGATGCGCGGCGGGAAGATGAACGAGAGCGCGTTCGGGGCGCGCTTCTCGGGGCTCGGGCCTCGGTGGGCCATGATCGAGCGGATGTTCGAGGCCCATTGCGCGCGGCTCGGCCTGAACCGGGAGCGGATCACCCGCGAGGCCCCGACCACGTTCCAGCGACCGAAGCGGCAGCTCTCGCTCTTCGACGAGTGATCCGCAAACCGACCAAGATACCACGGCTCGGGGCCGCCGCGCGCCGTTTTCCCTCCCGCGAGGCCTCGGACCTGGAAATTGGCGAAGTGACAACCCTCCAGGTTACCATCCTCGGCGGACGAGCGACCACGAGAATCTGCCGCGCCCCTCGAATTCGTTCATGAATTGAGGTCCAGACCACCAGGATTTACGCTCGTCCGGTCCGGCGCGAAAAATGAACGAACAGGGCGGCGGACACGCTACGCTCGGGAAGGTCACTGCGTAACGTAACGACGTTCGGCGCCGCCTCCCCCACCCGGCGTGCACGCCGCCGCAGTGCCGAAGGTGAGGTGTGTCATGGCCAAGTGCTCGACCATGTTCCGTGTTTTTGCCGCCTTTCTGCCGTGCGTGACGATCGCCGGGGCCCTTTCCGGCTGCGTCCTCGATACGGAAGAGCCGCTCGATATCGCGCAGGTCGGCCTCGATCTCGAGGACGACGACGAATCCCAGAAGGTCGCGAGCGAAGAGGACGAGCCCGAAGACGTCGAGCCGGAGGACGTGGCGGCCGAAGAAAAGAAGAGCCGTGGTAACCCGAGTCCCCAGGCGGGCGCTGCGTGTACCACGTCGGCCACGTTCAAATTCGCGACGTCGGGGGACGTCACGACCGCCTCGATCAACACCACGGTCGTCGCCTGGTTCACGAAAGGCGCCTATACGGTCCGGATGACCGGCCCTTCGCGGACATTCGCCGCCGGAGTGGCCGGCGCCCCCTCCGTCACCACGACGATGTGGATTCGCACGCTCCCCACGCCCTTCGATCCCGCCACGATGGGGACGACGGCCCGCAGCGCCTGGCTCAACGCCGCGCGCATCGTCAATTGTTCGACGGGGACCTCGGACATCCTCGCCGTCGCCTACGACTACATCGAGGGCGCCTCGAAGGACGCCGGTTACGCCAATGGCGCAGACTTCCAGGATTACCTCGGCATCTCGTGGGATCCGCCCGACGGGAACATCGTCGCGGCGGACACCACGCAGATCGGCAAGCTCGATTGCTCGGGGTTTCTGCGGCTCATCTTCGGCCACCACGCGAATTTCGTTTATGGCGGCGTGGAGGCGAAGATCCCGATGTCGTGGTACGTGGCGGGCACGCTCACCCGCGCGAGCAAGGATCAGTATCAATCGGGGCCGGGCAAGATCATCGTCCCGTTCCGCACCCAGCCCACGGGCGCCGCCGCCTTCAACGGCGCGCCCTCGGCGACGGAGCTCTCGGCGATCCAGGTCGGCGATATCGTGTTTTTCGATTCGAGCTGTGATTACTCGGTGGCCTCTCCCTCCTGCGGTACGGACTGGACCACGATCAGCCACACCGGGATTTACGTCGGCCGGGATTCCTCGAACAACGCCCGCTTCCTCTCGTCCCGCTCGACGGCGGACGGCCCCACGGTGGCGAACACGGGCGGCTGGTCGGTCTTCAACGACGCCGCCGGCATCTCCGGGACCTACCCGAAGCGCTTCCGGGCCGCACGCCGGTTCTGAATGGCGTGTGCGCCGAGTCACATCATTTCCGCCCAAAAAGAAAGGGAAAGCGACGCGGAGGAGGCACGCTATGCTGCGTGCCTCATAGCGCGCCGTTGCTTACGCGAGATTCCGACCGGCGCGCGTGAACATACTTGCATTGGGGGTAACTCCAGATGGCAAATCGTGTTACCGACCTCCGATCGGTCGCTGCGCTCCTTCTTTCTTTTGCTCTCCCCGGCTGCATCCTCGACGCGATGGGCGCGCCCGAGCCGCCCGAGGACGGGGCCATCGACTCGATATCGCAAGCGATGTCGGCGTGCGCCCCGTCCTCGACATTCAAATTCACGACGTCCGGCGACGTCACGACGGCCCGCATCGGGGGCGATGACGTCGCGTGGTTCACGAAAGGCGCCTATACGGTCCGGATGATCGGGCCTCCGCGGACGTTCGACCCCGGCGCCCCCGCGCCTCTCGTCACGACGACGACGTGGATTCGCACCCTGGACGCGCCGTTCGACGCCGCCGCGACGTCGAGCCAGGACCTTCGCGCCTGGCTCAACGCCGCGCGCGCCGCGAACTGCGCGACCACGATGCCCGACATCCTGGCCATCGCCTTCGAATACATCGAGGGCACCCCGAACGACGCCGGCTACGAGTTCGGCGCGGACTTCCACGATTACCTCGGCATCGACTGGGATCCGCCGGACGCGGACGTCCGCGCCGCCAATCCCGCGCAGCTAGGCAAGCTCGATTGCTCGGGCTACATGCGGCTCGTCTTCGGCGAGCGCACGAACTTCGTCCACGACGGGGTGCGCGCCAAAATCCCCCTTTCGCTCCACGAGGCCGGCGCGATTCCGCGGACGAGCCGGGAGCAATATCGATCGGGTCCGGGCAAGATCCTCGTCCCGTTCCGCACCGAGCCCCCGGGCGCAGAACGATTCCACGGCGAACCCACGGCGGAGGAGCTCTCCGCCATCGAGATTGGCGACCTCGTCTTTTTCGACACCGATTGCCTCTACGACGTCCCGACCCCGTCCTGCGGCACCGACTGGACCACGATCAGCCACGTCGGGCTCTACGTCGGACAGGACGCCGCCGGCGACCGCCGGTTCATCTCGAGCCGCATCGTGGCGGATGGCCCGACGGTCGCGAACACGGGCGGCTTTTCGATCTTCAACGCGACGCCCGGCGTGCCCCACGCCTACCCCACCTGGTTCCGGGCCGCGCGCCGGTTCTGATCCGCAAATTCGGCCGGCACACCCCTTGCAGCCTATCGTAGCCGAACCACGCCGCCTCCCCCGGCGGCAGGCCCGGAAGCCCCGGCGCCGCGCAACCCCGACCCTCGGAGGTTCCCCCCATGGCCACGATGCTCGCTGCTCTTCGGTCATTCGCCAGCGTCCTCGTCCCCGGAATCACGCTCGCCGCGACCCTCACCGGCTGCTTCGGCGGCGGTGACGATACTTCTTTCGAGGCCTCGGACACGGAGATCACGGACGGAGACGAGCCGGGGGAGACGGGCGGGGACGAGACGACGACGCCGCCTGGCGAGGAGCCGGAGGTCGAGGTCGGGGGCGAGGAGCAAAGCGCGGGGCCGTGCGGGAAGGTCGAGACGTTCTCCTTCACGAAGTCGGGCGACACGACGATCGCGTCGATCGAGGGCGAGCCGGTCGCGTGGTTCACGCACGGCGGGTATTCGGTGCGGATGCTCGGGGCCTCGCGCATGTTCGGCGCGGCGACGTCGGCCGCCGCGGTCACGACGACGACGTGGGTGCGGACGCTGAGCGAGCCGTTCGACGCGGAGAAGACCTCGGAGGAGAAGCTCTCGGCGTGGCTCAATGCGGCCCGCGGGGTCAACTGCGACGCCGGGACGCAGGACGTGATCGCGATCGCCTACGACTACGTGGAAGGCGCTTCGAAGGACGCGCGGTACGCGCTCGGCGCTGATTTCCACGACTTCCTCGGCATCGACTGGGACCCCATCGACGCGAAGAACATCCTGCCGGATCTCGGCCTCGAAGGCGCGCTCGACTGCTCGGGCTACATGCGCCTCGTCTGGGGGAGCCGCACGAACTTCAACTTCGACGGCGAGGACGCGAGCCTCCCGCTCTCCTTGAAGTCGGTCCCCGGGTATCTGCCGCGCACGAGCGAGGACATGTACCGCTTCGGCCCCGGCAAGATCGTCGTCCCCTTCCGCACGCAGCCCGCGGGCGCGCCCGCGTTCCAGGGCGCGCCGACGACGACCGAGCTCGCCTCGATCGAGCCGGGAGACCTCGTCTTTTTCGACTCCGAGTGCAACTACACGATCGCCACGGCCCTGCTTTGCGGCAAGGATCCGGGCGCGATCAGCCACGTCGGCATGTTCGTGGGTCGCGACGGCGGCGGGAACTACCGCTTCATTTCGAGCCGCACGACGGCGAACGGCCCGACCGTGGGCAACACGGGCGGCTGGTCGATCTTCAACGGCGGCGTCGACGGCGCCGGCTCGTATCCGCAGCGCTTCCGCGGCGCCCGCCGCCTCTAGGGGGGTGAGGCTCCGGCGCCTCAGGTACGTGTGACAAACCTGGATCTCCGATTATCCAGGTGGATCATCGATGCACCAGGATCCCGGATCCTGATTCCAGCGCCCGGCGGCCTGGCTGGGCTTCCCGCGGACCCCTCTCGGTGCCAGGTTTCCCTCGGGGCGGCTCAACGAGGAGGCGAGGGGGGTGGAACGCTTCGACGTGCTCATCGTCGGCGGAGGTCCGGCCGGGCTCGGTGCGGCGCTGATTCTGGGGCGTTGCCTCCGCAAGGTGCTGGTCTGCGACGCCGGGACCCCTCGCAATGCGCCCGCGCGGGGCATTCACGGGCTCCTCGGGCACGACGGTTTGCCCCCGGCGGAGCTCGTGCGCCGGGGGCGCGCGGAGGCGCAGAAGTACGGCGTCACGATTCGCGACGTCGAGGTCTGCGACGTCCGCCGGAGCGAAAATGGATTCGAGGCCGATCTCGCGGACGGCGGCCGGGTCGAGGCGCGCAAGGTCGTGCTCGCGACGGGGATGCTCGACGTCATTCCTTCGATCGAGGGCATCATCAAGTATTACGGGCGCGGCGTGTACCATTGCCCGATCTGCGACGGCTGGGAATGCCGCGACCAGCCCATCGGCGTCCTCGGCCCCGCGCACCGCGCGATTCGCTCTGCATTGTCGCTCCTCCGCTGGAGCGACGACGTCATCATCTTCACGAATGGCCCCGCCGCGCTCACGGACGACGACAGGCGCCTGCTCGAAAAACATCGAATCGGATTGCGCGAGACGCCCATCACGCGGCTCGAGGGCGACGGCGAAGAGCTCACGCACGTCGTGCTCGAGGACTGCGAGGTCGTGCCGCGGCGGGCGCTGTTCCTGAAGACGGGCGAGGTGCCGCGATCGGATCTGCCCACGAAGCTCGGCTGCAAGACCAACGGCGACGGGACGACGGAGGCGGAGTTCCACGGGAGCACGGAATCCGAGGGCGTCTTCGTGGTGGGTGACGCCTCGCCCCGGGTCCAGCTCGTCAGCGTGGCGCAGGCCGAAGGGGCGGCCGCCGCCGTCCGAATCAATGCCATCTTGCAGGACGAGGACCTCGCGTCGCGATGAGCGTGCGTTGAGAGTGGAAGACATCCCCCTGTCCATTTGATAGGGTGCAGCAATGTCCGCGTCCTCCCCCGTCCCCGAAGTCGAGGCCGCCGCCCCCGACGCATCGGCCTCGCACGCGCCCCACGAGCCCTATGTCTCCGCGCGCGAGAGCCCACGCGAGCTCACCGTGCGCGCCGTGGCGCTCGGCGCGTTGCTCGGCATCGTCTTCGCCGCCTCCTCGGTCTACCTCGCCCTCAAGGTCGGCTTGACCGTCTCGGCGTCCATTCCGATCGCCGTCATGTCGATCACGATCTTCCGCTTCTTCGGACGGGCGACCATCCTGGAGAACAACATCGTCCAGACGACGGGCTCCGCGGGCGAGTCGATCGCGGCGGGCGTGGCATTCACGCTGCCGTCGCTCCTGCTCATGGGGTACGACCTCGCGGCGGGCCGGGTGCTCTTGCTCTCGGTGCTCGGCGGCTTGCTCGGCGTGCTGATGATGATCCCGCTCCGGCACGGGCTCATCGTGGAGGAGCACGGGAAACTGACCTATCCCGAGGGCACGGCCTGCGCCGACGTGCTCGTCGTGGGCGAGACGGGCGGCACGAACGCGAAGACGGTGTTCGCGGGCTTCGGGCTCGGGTTTTTGTACAAGCTGCTCGGCGACCCGCTGAAGCTCTTCAACATGAACCCCGCCTATCGGTTCCAGAGCTGGAAGGGCGCGAGCATCGCGGGGGAGCTCACGCCGGAGATGCTCGGCGTCGGCTACATCATCGGCCCGAAAACGGCGAGCACCACGATGGCGGGCGGCGTCCTTGCGTATCTCGTGCTGATCCCGCTCATCGCGTTCTTCGGCGACAAGATCGATAGCCCGATTTTCCCCGCGACGACGCTCATTCGCGACATGTCGCCGAACGACATCCGTAGCCGGTACGTGCTTTACATCGGCGCGGGCGCGGTGGCGACGGGTGGCTTCATCAGCCTCGGCCGGGCGCTCCCGACGATCGTCAAGGCGTTCCGGAGCGGCATCAAGAGCTTCCGCGCGGGCAAGGCGGCGAAGGAGGTGCCGCGCACGGAGAGGGATCTGCCGTTTTCGGTGGTCGTGTATGGCCTCGTCGCGCTCCTGCTCGCGATATGGCTCTCGCCCATGCTCGGGATCACGCTGCCGACGGCCATCCTGATCATGCTCTTCGGCTTCGTGTTCGTGACCGTCTCCTCGCGGATCTGCGGCGAGATCGGCTCGTCGTCGAACCCGATCTCGGGCATGACGGTGGCGACGCTGCTCATCACGTGCTTG
Organism: Polyangium sp. y55x31; assembly: GCF_029946505.1. Taxonomy (GTDB): domain Bacteria; phylum Myxococcota_A; class Polyangia; order Polyangiales; family Polyangiaceae; genus Polyangium. The sequence continues at coordinate 188,273 of NZ_JARZHG010000008.1, read as the reverse complement.
CTCTTCTTGGCGATGGGCTGGGTCGGCGTGGATCACCGGGCGATGGCGCTCTCGACGGCGGCGATCGTGTGCATCGCGGCCTCGAACGGCGGGGCGACGAGCCAGGATCTGAAGACGGGTTATCTCGTGGGCGCGACGCCGCGGCGGCAGCAGATTGGCTTGCTCGTCGGCGTCATCACGAGCGCGCTCGTCATCGGATACACGCTGCTCTTCCTCAATGCGTCCTACACGACGCGGGCCGCCGAGACGTACGACGTGCCCATTCCGGTCGAGTCGATCACCGCGCAGGTGGAGAAGGGCCCGGACGGCAAGGACTATCGCGTCGCTTATCAGCCGAACTCCGGCGCGGCCATTCCGCAAGGAAAATACCTGGTCGAGGAGTCGGGGAAGGTGGCGTTCGTGATCGACCCCGGCATCGGCGGCCGCGTGCCCCACGAGCCGAAGAAGCTCGAAGGCGACGTCGTGGTGCCCGCGAACGCGACGAGCAAGGGCACGATGCTCGGCCCGGATCGCAAATCGTACACGGTCTTCGAGGTGGCCGAAGGCGGCGCGATGCACGCCGGGCGTTATCTCGGCGAGGACGGGAAGCTCGTGTACGAGCTGCGCGAAGTGAAGAAGCTCGACGCCCCGAAGGCGAGCCTGTTCGCGCTGATCATCGACGGCATTCTCACGCGCAAGCTCCCCTGGAGCCTCGTGCTCATCGGCGTGATGCTGGCGATCGTGATGGAGCTCTGCGGCGTGGCGGCGCTGCCGTTCGCGGTCGGTGTGTATCTGCCGATCTCGACGAGCGTGCCCATTTTCGTCGGTGGCCTCGTGCGGTGGCTGGTCGACAGGAAGCGCGGGCAGGCGGGCGGCGACGAGGAGTTCAGCCCGGGCACGCTGCTCAGCTCGGGATACATCGCGGGCGGCGCGATCGCGGGCCTCGTCGCGGCGCTCGTCGCGGGGCTCGGCATGGAACACAAGTTCGATCTCTCCACCGTGCTCACGCAGTTCTCGACGTCGAACATCTCGGGCGTGATCGCGTTCGGCGCGATCGCGGCCGCGCTTTACTGGGCCGCCGTTCGAGGGAAGTCGGCCGTCGGCAAATCCGAAGGCTGAAGGGCAGGGGGCGCGGCGCGGACCTTGCCAGCCGCCCCCCCGATGTCTCCTCGAAACTCTCTGCAATACCTCCTCGTTTTTCCCCTTCTCCCCGCCTGCGCGGGCCCCGATCCCGAATCCCTCGCGGAAGAACCCGAATTCATTGCCGAGGATGTGTCCGCGATCGCGCGACGGTGCGAGGTCGGCTCCGATTGCGCCGGCGGGCTCGGCTGCGTTCAGGGGGTCTGCTCGCCGTGCAATCGTCACGCACACTGCGCGAGCGGCGTGTGCGACCTTTACCAGGGTGGCCGGTGCATCCCCGAAAAAGAGGTCCTTTATGTGGGCCGCGCGTCAGTGTCCCATTACGAGGAATGCGACGACGCCACCGGCGTGAGGCACGATCCCTTCTGCCAGATCCGGGACGCCATTCCGGCGCTGGGCAACGGTAAAACGGTGATCCGCGTCGCCCCGGGCTTTTATTTGCCGTTTCACGTGAGCCACGGCGAGGTGTTTTCCGTGTATGGACCGGCTGGCGAGGGCGGGATCGCCCAGGTCACCGAGGAGGACGTGGGTGGGCTCAGCGTGCGCGGCGGCGCGCGTGTCGTGCTCGATGGGCTCGAGCTCGGCCGCTATTCGCATTCCTCCGGCCTGCGCTGCGAGGGTCCGGGCACACGCGTCGTCGTGCGGCGCAGCCAGATCTTCGCCGATACGCGGGCGCCCATGCACACGAATGGATGTGACCTCCGGCTCGAGCACACGGAGGTGCTCACGCGCGACTAGAGCCCTCCGCGTGGGCCGGCGCCGGCGTGCGCGGCAGGGTCACCGTGAAGGTCGTCCCTTTGCCGAGCTCGCTCTTCATTTCGATCGTCCCGTCCATCATCTCCACGAGCCGCTTCGTGATGGAGAGGCCGAGCCCGGTCCCCCCGTATTTGCGGCTCGTCGAGGCGTCGGCCTGCGTGAAGGGCTGGAAGAGCCGGCTCTGCTGCTCGGGCGACATCCCGATCCCCTCGTCTTCCACGACGAACCGCACGCAAGGTCGGCCTGCCGCCTCGTGGAGCGACGCGCGCAGCACGATATGCCCGCCCTTCGTGAACTTGGCCGCGTTGCTGAGCAGGTTGTTCAGCGTCTGCATCACGCGCTTCTTGTCCGCGACCATTTCGATCGGCGCGGCCGCGCCCTCGACGGTCAGCTTGCTGCCATTACGATTCACCATCGGCTGTACCGTCCCGCGCACCTCTTCGAGCAGCGCGGCGAGGTCGAACGGCGTGGGATCGAGCGCCATCCGGTTCGCCTCGATCTTCGACAGATCGAGCACGTCGTCGACGAGCATCAAGAGCTGCTTGCCCGCCTGCCGGATCTTGCCGAGGTCCGGCACGATCGCCTCGTATCCGCCCTCCGCGGCCTCCTCCTCCAGCATTTCGCTGTAGCCGATGATCGCGTTCAGCGGCGTGCGCAATTCATGGCTCATGTTCGCGAGGAAGTGGCTCTTCGCCTGGTTTGCCGCCTCCGCCGCGCTTGCCAGGGTCTCGGCCTCGGCGCGCGCTTGCCGGAGCGCGCTCTCCGTCTTTTCGTGCTCCTCGATTTCCTGTTCGAGCTCACCATTTTGCCGATCGAGCTCCTCCTCGACGAGCTCGCGGCTCTCCCACGAGAGCACGAGCCACCACGCGCCCACGCCGATGAGCACCACGACGGCCGCGTAAAGCTCGGTGAACGTCCGGCCGAGTGCGGCGCGGCTCTCGCCGGTCACGGCCGAGGCCTGGTGGAACAGGAAAAACACGAGCGCCACCGCGAAGGCCATGCCCGCATAGACGGCCGTGAAGCGCAAAAGGCGCGAGGCGAGGCGCGGCGCGAGTTTTCCTTCGAGGAAGGTCGCGATGCGCCGGCGGCTCTTCGGCTCCGTCTTGCAGGCGTCGTGGCAGCGCCCGTCGAGCGTGCAGCAGAGCGAGCAGATCGAGCCCTGGTAGATGGGGCAATGGGCCATGTCCTGCGGCTCGTACGAGTGCTCGCAGAGGCAACACGGCTCGCTGCCGTGGGCCTTGTCGTTCGAGAAATGGTCGTTCGTGCGGGCGATGTAATACTTGCCCTTCGTCGCCACGGCGATGAGCGGCGAGAGCACGAACGCGAGGCCGAGGGCGATGAACGACGAATATGCCTTCGCCGCCGGGCCGAAGAGGCCGGCGTAGCAGAGCATCGACACGACCGAGGCCGCGGCCATCGACCCGAAGCCGACCGGGTTCACGTTGTAGAGGTGCGCCCGCTTGAACTCGATGTATTTTGGCGACAAACCGATCGGTTTGTTCACCACGAGATCGGCGACGATGGCCCCGATCCAGGCGATGGCCACGTTCGAATAGAGCGCGAGCACCTTGTCCAGGGTGTGGAAGACCCCGAACATCATGAGGAGCAGCGCGATCGCCACGTTGAACACGAGCCAGACGACGCGGCCGGGGTGGCTGTGCGAGAGGCGCGAGAAGAAGTTCGACCACGCGAGCGAGCCCGCGTAGGCGTTCGTCACGTTGATCTTGAGCTGCGAGACGAGCACGAGCAGGATGCCGGCCCCGATCATCATGCTCCGGCTCGAAAAGACGTATTCGTAGCCGGCCACGTACATCCAGATCGGCTGGAGCGCCTTTTCCACGCTCGTGCCGTGCCGGATCGCGAGCGAGGCGAGGAACGCGCCCGCGAGCTGCTTGGCGCCCCCGAGCACGATCCAGCCCGGGCCCGCGGCGAGCAGGGCGAACCACCAGACCTTGCGGTTCGATTTCGTCTTGTCCGGCATGAACCGGAGGTAATCGACCTGCTCGCCGATCTGGACGATGAGCGAGAACGACACGTTCGCGGCGAGCCCGAACACGATCGGATCGAAATGGCTGCCGCTCGGGGAGTTGCCCGCGAAGCTCGTCCAGCCGGCGAACGCGGAGGGGTCTTTCTTGAAGACGTAGACGAACGGCAGGATCATGAGGACCAGCCATAACGGCTGGGTCCAGAGCTGGAACCGGTTGATCAGCGTGACGCCGAAGAGGACGAGCGGGATGATGCAGAGCGAGCTCACGAGGTAGCCGGCCGCGAGCGGCAGCCCCAGCCAGAGCTCCAGCGCCTGGGCCATGATCGAGGCCTCCAGCGCGAAAAAGATGAACGTGAACGAGGCGTAGATCAGCGAGGTGATCGTCGAGCCGATGTACCCGAACCCGGCGCCGCGGGTCAGGAGATCCATGTCGAGGTTGTATTTCGCGGCGTAATACGTGATCGGCACGCCGGTCAGGAAGATGATGGCGCTGCAGACGAGGATGGCCCAGAACGAGTTCTGAAAGCCGTAATGGACGACGAGCGAGCCGCCGATCGCCTCCAGCGCGAGGAACGAGATGCCCCCGAGCGCGGTGTTGGCGAGCAGGAGCGGGGACCATTTGCGGAAGGACCGCGGCGCATAACGCAGCGAGTAGTCCTCCATCGTCTCGTTGGCGACCCAGCCGTTGTACTCGCGCCGCTCCCGGACGATTTGCCTGACGAGCTGCATGGTGTTTCCGAAAGGAAGATGTCAGCGCGCGCCGCGGATCTCCGCGAGCATTCCCTGGTAGGCGCGCTCGCGCTCGCGGTGCCGCCGGAGCTCGAGGGCCATGCGGATCCGCGCCCGGAGCAGCACCATGTGAAACGGCTTCGTCACGTAATCGTCGGCGCCGCGCTCGAGCGCCGTGACCACGCCGTCGAATTCGTCGAGCGCGGAGAGCACGATGATCGGCGCGCGCCCGAGGCGGCCCTCGGCCCGGAGGACGTCGAGCACCTCGATGCCGCTGCGATCCGGCATGACGAGGTCGAGCAGGACGAGGTCGAATTCACGCGTCCGGAGGAGGTCGAGCGCCGCATCGCCGCCGCTGGCCTCCTCGACGTCGTGCCCCTTTCGGACGAGCCATTGGCGCAGGACGTCCCGCGTGACGGAGTTGTCGTCGACGAGCAAGATGCGGCCCCGCTCGTCGGACGGCGTCTCGGCGAGGCGCGCCTCGCTCGCCGGATCCGCGGCCTTCGGCATTCCGCCGATCTTGGGCGCGTGGGGCAAGAGCTCGAGCGCATAACCGGCGAGGAGGTCGTTCAGCATGACCCCCGCCGCCTGAATGCGGCAAAGCGTGGGGATGAGGGCGTAATGCCCGGCGCCCTCGGCCGCGGCGACGAGGCGCGCGCAGAGCGGCGAGATGGCCGAGGCGGGCTCCGCGCAGGCCTGGCCGAGGTCGCGCACGATACGCGGCAACGTGGAGGCCGACAGGCCCCGCAGCGCATCCGCGCCGAGGCGCTCGTTCACGAGCGAAAGGACGGCCGCGCCGGCGCCGCGCAAGGCTTTGAGCTCGGCCAGGATCTCCTCGGGGCCCTCCAGCGTATCCAGGAGGTCCTCGCTGTATCCGATCACGGCCGTGAGCGAGGTGCGCAATTCGTGACGCAAATGCGCGACGAGGCGCCGGAGCTCCTCCTCGCCCGGGGCGGGGCGGCTCGGGGGCAATACGTCGGGGCGATCGGGATGGCTCATGAAGCCCTCCTTTCGAGGAGCGTCCGCATTTTTCCGAGCAGGCGATCGATGTCCACGGGTTTGACGTCGTAATCGTCCGCGCCGGCCGCGAAGGCGCTCTCGCGGTCCTCGGGCATCGCGCGCGCGGTGAGCACGATGATCGGCACGCCGCGCGTCCGCGCGTCCGCCTTGAGCTTGCGCGTGACCTCCAGGCCGTCGATGTCGGGCAAGGTCATATCCATCAGGATGAGGTCCGGGAGCGCCTCCTCGGCCTCGCGGAGGCCGGTGCCCCCGTCTGCGGCGACCCGCACGGAAAAACCCCGGCGCCCGAGGCGGCGCGCGAGCATGTCTCGATTCATTTCGTTGTCCTCGACGAGCAGAATGTCGGGCATGACCTTGGCCTCCTTTCGGGTCGCTACACGCTGCGGCCGGTGGGTTTCGAAAGGTGTCGGAGCGCGAATTGCAGCGCCGCCTGGAGCTTGCCGAACGAGAGGAGCTCGCCGAGCCCGACGTCGAGCGCGACGAGGGCGCTCGCGACGCGCGGCGAGAGCCCCGAGAGCAGGCAGGTGGTGCCGAGCAGGCTGGCGGCGCGGCTCATTTTGACGAGGTGGTCGGCGGTCTCGGCGTCCACGTCGTCGACGCCGGTGAGGTCGAGAACGACGAACGTGCTTTGCGTGTCGACGACCGTTTCGAGCAAGCTTCCCATCATGTCGGAGGCCCGGCGTGCGTCGAGCCCGCCCACGATGGGCAATACGAGGATCCGGTCCCACACCTGGATGACGGGCGTGAAGAGCGCGCGGATGGTCTGCTGTTGCTCTTCGATCTTCGCGAGCTTGTCGGTGAGCTCCAGCGTCCGCTCCCGCACCTTTTCTTCGAGTTGTTCGTTGGCCTGACGCAGCGCTTCCCGGGACGACTCGAGCTCCTTCTGGAATGACGCGAGCTTCTTGTACGCGTCCGAGAGCGAGTCGTTCACCGATTTCCAGAACGCTTGCTGCTGCTGTGACTCCCGCTGCATTTTTCGGATCTGCCAGAACGCAGACTCCAGCTCCTTGCCCGAGAGGACGGCGCCCTCGGGAATCTCGGCCGCTCGGAAGAAATCTTGCGCAGACAATTCGGGCATCGCCCCCCGCTCCTGCTCCCCCCCCTATCCCAGCGCCGACATTACCAGAGGTCCGGCGAGCGACCAAGCCCGGACGGAGTGTCATTTCCCCGTTCGATTTTCACGGAATCCACGTATGCGTATGTGATCCGAAATATCGCGCCACACAACCAATCCAGCGCACGTGGTCGCTGGAGCATCCGCTGGTCTTTGAATGCACCAGCAGGGCGTACGTATGCCCGGATGCGCGGGGCGATGGAACGTTTGTTGCCCGGGCGGACGTCGGCGTTCGTCGCGGCTCATGCAACGACGTATGCACGAGGTACCGGACGCGTTCTCGCGCGTCGTATTGTGATGGATCACTCGTCGATCGTGACGAAGTATTCGTCGAGCGGCGGCACCTTGTCGATGATGCCGAGCTCGAGGAGCTGCTTGCCGAGCGTGTCCCAGCGCTCGCGCGTCATCATGCCGAGTTTTTTCGTCTGCGCGTTCTCGACGAGTGGCTTCTGCGCCGCAGCCGCCGCGGCGAACGTCTCGGCGTCCATGGTCGTGTTGAGCTTTTGCATCACCGCATTCGCCGGGGCCGGATCGTCGAGGTAGGCGCGCCAGCCTTCACGCGAGGCGCGCACGAACGCGCGGACCTTGTCCGGGTTCTCTTTCCAGAGGGCTCTGCGCGTGATGACGACCGCGGCGTACGGGTCGAATCCCTCGTCGGCGACGAGAAAGACCTTCGGCTCCGCGCCTTTTTTCTTCGCGGCGATCGGCTCCGACGTGATGAAGCATTGCTGGGCGTATTCCTTGTCCACGACGAACCGGGCGACGCCGCCGTCGTAAGGGACGACCTTCACCTTGTCGAAGCCGTATGTCTTCTTGAGATATGCGGCATACGCGGTGCCCGGCTCGATCGCGAGGGTGCCCGATTGGAACACGTCGGCCATGGTCTTCGCGCCGCGCGAGGCGTGGGCCATGATGCCTTGTGGAAACGTCTGGTACGTCGCGAAGACGGGGATCACGTCGGCGCCGCGGGCGCGGGCGATGATGACCTCGTCCGCGCCGGCGACACCGAAGTCGCTCTGGCCATTCGCGACCATCTGCATGACGGGCACGCCCGCGCCGCCGGTCATGATCTCCACGTCGAGCCCGGCGCGCTTGAACGCGCCTCCCTCGCGGGCCGCGTAAAACCCTCCGAACTCCGGCTCGGCCACCCAGTTGAGCGTGAGCTTGACCTTGCCCGCCGCCGCGCCCCCGCCGTCCGCAGAGCCCTTGCACCCCGCGGCGGTCGCGAGGAGGCCGAGCGAGAGAAAGAGCCAGGTGCGGCGGGGAAGGCGAGGAGTGGACGCCGTTTTCATGGCCAGGGTTGATCCCACGGCCACGGATGCGCCGCAAGCGTCAGCGCACCTGCGCCCAGAGGAGCGCGAGCAGCTTGCTCCGCGCCGGGGCGTCGAGCTTGCCCTCGGCCGCGTATTCGACCCGCCCGTCCTTGCCGACGAGGAGCACCGTGCTCACGCCGCGCCGAAGGTTGTACGCTTTGCGGAACTTCCCCTCCCAATCGCAATAGATGATCTGCCCGACCTCCGCGGACTTCTTGCGCACACTACGCTCGGCGAAGCCGCGCAGCGGCCAACCGCGGTAATCGCTCGTGTCGGCGATGGCCACGAACTGGATCTGCTTCGCCTCGGCTTTCGTGGCCGCGAGCCTGTTGAGCTCTTCCTTGAGCGCCTGGTTTTGCGTGGCCGATTTGCGGTCCTCGTAGAGGATGAGCGTCGGCTTTTCCCGGGGAAACGCGAGATCCATGGCGCGCCCGTCCGGATCCTCGACCACGACCCGCCGCGCCGATTGACCCACGCCCGGCAGAGCCAGCGCCGAGCCCGCGGGGAGCAAGAGCAACAGGACGAGAAAAACCTTGCCGAGGATCAAGGGAGAAACGCGTATTTTCCGGACGAACGCCTGCTTCATGTGCTTGCCTCCTCGCCCCGATTCGTCCGGGGACGCGGGGCGTAGCACCCGTGTGTATGGCCGCCATGACGCGTTGCTCCGCGCTGGTGAATACATTTCGCAATCGCGGTGTCGTCGTACGGGCGGGCGGGGAGGTGGCAGGGGTGTCCGGGCGCTGCGCGGGGGCGTCTCCAGCCTTCTCCGAGATTGCACACGGCGCGGGGAAGGCGGGCGACGAACGGGCGTGATGGCAAGGGTCGTGCGTACCCACGGCTATGGCTACGGGGAGAACCTGGCCACGAACATGTCGGATGCACCATCTCCCGTGGTGGTCACAGATGCGTTCCCGAGCGCGATCGTCCCCCACATTTTACCAGCGACGAACACGTTTCCCTCGGGATCCGCCGTGATCCCGGTTCCTGCTTGGGTTGCTTCGTCCCCCATCCTCAGGCTCCACAGAGCGTTTCCGGCCGGATCCAGCTTCGCCACGAACGCATCGGTGAGACCTGCACTGACGAGCAAGGTATCTCCGAAGTCGATGCCTCCCTCGAAAGACCCCGTAAGCAGCACGGCGCCGGCCCCGTCGGCCGCCACGGAGATGCTCGACTGGTCCGATGCGTCGCCGACCCGTCGATACCATTCGAGTTCCCCCGTCGGGTTGAACTTCACGACGAACAGATCATGTGCTCCCGCGCTGACGACGAGGCCGTCCCCGAAGTCCACGGTGCCCTGGAACTCGCCCGACATGATGACATGGTCGCCGGGGTCGACGGCCACGCTTTGCCCGAATTGCTTGCCGCTGTCGCCGAACCGGTGGCTCCAGAGCGTGGAGCCGTTCGCGCTCAATTTGACGAGGATGGCGTCGGGCATGCCAGTGCCCACGGTCGGGCCATCTCCGAAATCCACGGTACCAAGGGCATAACCCGTCACCACGACGTTGCCCTCGCTGTCCGTGGCGAGGTCCCACGCTTCCTGCGTCTCCTGATCGCCGAAGGTCCTGGACCAGAGGTGCTTGCCATCCTTGTCGAGCTTGGCCACGAACATGTCTTCCCAGCCGGCGCTCGTCAGCGGGCCGCCGCCGAAGTCGGCGCTCCCCCAGATGGTGCCGGCGATGAAGACGTTGCCTTCATCATCTGCGGCGATCCCGCGGCCGAGCTGCGTGTTCGGCCCACCGAAGCTTTTGCTCCAGATGTGGCCTCCGTCCGGGGCGAGCTTTGCGGCAAAGATGTCTCGCGAACCGGCGCTGACGAGCGACCCACCACCCAGATCGAGCGTGCCCCTGAAGTAACCTACGAGCAGGATGTTCCCTTCGGAATCGACGGCGATACGCTGCACGGTTTGCTCGTCGTCACCACCCATGGCCTTGCTCCATATCGGATTTCCCGACGTGTCCAGCTTGACCACGAAGACGTCTTCGAGCTCACGGCACACCAGCGAGGCTCCGCCAAAATCGAGAACACCATCGAACTTTCCCGTCACGATCAGGTTCCCCTGTGGATCCACGGCAATGTCCATGGGAACCTGCGTGCCAGCGTCTCCGAAGCTGCGAATGCCCAACGGCGTCCCGGTGCATGTCGCGATGCCATCGCAGTTCTCGTCCTCGGGTGTGGCGCAATCCTCGACGACCGGCGTACTGCAGGACGGGGCTCCCGCGCCGCCGCCGCCGGAGCCGCCGGAGCCGCCGGAGCCGGAGTCGCCGGAGCTGCTGCTCTGTTGTGCATCAGGCTCTCGAGGCGTGGGACCCTCGTCGTAGGTCGTCGAGGCCGCGCCGCATCCTGCCCACCCGAGGAACAGGAGAGAGAGCACGAGCCCCGCCGGGATGCATTGCCTGATCACGGATGCTCGTCGGCTCGCATGGCGAGCATCTCGCGCGTGTACCAGTTGCTCGAATACGAGAGCAGGGGCTCGACGGGCTTACCGCTCGCGTGCTCGGCGATGGTCTTGGCGCGCTCGGGGGCGCTGTGCATCACCTGCGTGTACAGATCCATCTTGTCGCCCGCGAGGGACTGCGCCAGCTCCTCCGACGCGTCTGCCGAGATGTTCTCCGCGAGGAGGACGTCCTCGATGGTCTCGAATACGGTCTCGAGCTCGGGGTTCTCCGACCACGCCATCGCATCGGTCAGGAACTCGACTTGCAACATTCTCTTCGCTTCTTCCTCTCGCGTGTAGACGGTCTCGCTCGATGCGAGCAGATCCATCTTCGCCGTTTGGATCATCTCCGGATCGGAAAGCATCTCCTCGAGCATCCTGCGCTGGTCGGCCGTGGGCAGTACCTTCCGGGTCAGCCAGTGGTACTGCGAGAGCTCCGGGTGGTCGTTGAGAACGCGCTCCATCAACGGATGGATCCGGTCGGACGGCGTGGGGCGGTCGGGCGTGGCAGCGAGGCGCGGCCCACCACGGGGGGCGCTGCGCTGCGCGCTACGCGGGCGGGCGATCGTGTCCGGGGATGAAATGGCTGCATCGTCGTTCACGCGGGCCGCGCCCTCCGGTGCCGGTGCAGGCCGAAAGAAGAACCAGCCCAGGGCGCAGAGCGCGCCGAGCAGGAGCCAGAACAGGCATTTGCGAAAATGGGTTCGTTGCATTCCAGTGACCATATCGAGAGGGGCCCGAGGTTACGTGTGCAGCGCCGAAGCGCGGAGCCGATCCGACGAGGGGCGCAGCTCCGCGCGGCGTCAGGCGTCGTCGCAGGGATGCAGGCGCTTTCACCTGCGGCGGGGCGACGGGGCGGTCTGGAGGGGCGCGATGGGCGCGATGGGCGCGCTCGTGGGGGGCTGCCTTTGTGCGCTCGTCGCGCCGGTGCGGGGAATGACGTCCATCGGGACGTTCGACCGCATGAGGCGGCGGTTGAGGTACTTCAGGTACTCGCTCTGGTACCGAACCGAACCATTGAGATAGCCCTGTGCCACGAGGATGTTCGACAGCAGATCGGTGGTGGTCGGCCGCAGGTTGTAGACCTTGGTGAAGACCATCTTCCGCTCCGTCGACATGATGGGATCCGGGGACCCATCCTCGCGCACGAGCGATTCCCCCACGACCAGGTCGGAGGCCTTCTTCATCACGCCCTCGCTGGTCAGGACGGGGTGCTCGGCGGTGACCCGCAGCTCGCCGCCGGATTGCATGCGGATCGTGAGGATCGCCTGGTCCGCCGGCGCGATGTCCACGGTCCAGCGGGCGATGTCGTTGTCCATGAAGCTGAGCGCGCCGAGCGTCGCTTGGGGAGTGAGCGTCGTGACGTGCTGCTCCCCGACCTCGAATGCCTCCGCGACCGGCATGAATCCATCACCGAAGCGGACCTCTTGCTCCGGGCTGTAGCATCCCGCCTCGCACAGCGCGTCGGCGTACACGGAGCCGTCGGCCTTGGGAAGAGACCAAGGCCGGCTCTTGATGATCGAGAACGTCGTCCCGTACCATGTGGCCGTGCTTTGGGGACCGGGCCCCTTCCAGATCCCCGTGGTGGCGTTGTTGTCGTCGGCATACACCGGGTAAATATCGAGGTCGTACGCGGGGGCGGCGGCAGCCTCCACCTCGTCATCCATCCACGACTTCCAGAACTTGGTCGCCAGGAACAGGTTGTTTCCGGCCCCGTACCGGTAGTACTTGTACGCATCCCTGGCCCACGTCGTGCGCCCATAACCTTGTCGCTGCTCGGGGTACGAGGCCTGATACGACGGGTGCCCGTAGAGCTGATCCGCCGAGCATCGCCAGTGGTTCGCGGGATAGTATTCGCCGGCGAACGACGTGGACGCCGTTGCCGCGAGCAATGCACACGAACCCAGCAGCGCAATCTTCTTCATGATACGTTCCTCAGGTGGTTGTTTTTCGAACCGTGCTCATCAATAGAGCGAACGTGATTGGTAATGCCCGACGGTTGCATTCATCGTGCCAAACCTCGGAAGTGTCTTTTGCGCGTGGATCCATGTGCCGATCGAACCTCGCGCAACTTCGGATCGCGCAAACTTGCGCAACCTGATCCCTCCCGTTGCGCAAACTTACACAGCTTGTCCGCTCGCGCCTCACCCCGGGTTTCACCGCCGGCACCAGCGCCTCGACGCCTGCCGTCGGTGATGGCGGGCGCGGTCGCTCTACCTGTGCTGCGCGCGTGCCTGCGGGCCCGGACCCTCGGCAGGCGTGAGCAGCTCACCGCCGAGCGCGTGGTCGAGCTCTTTCAGCGGATCTGGGGGGGCCAGACGACCCTTGGCCCCTCCCTCACCGCCCCTTCCGCGGCCTCGTAATCCCGTACAGATCCAGCCGCATGAGCAGCGTGCGCCGCGAGATCCCCAGCATCTCCGCCGCCTTCGATTGATTGCCCCCGCACGCTTCCAGCGCCAGCACGATCCTTTGCCGTTCGTCTTCCCCCACCGGCACCCGCAGCGGCGCGATGGCCGTCATCACCTCGGACTCCGGGCTCGACGGCCGTGGTGGTGGCGGTGGTATCGTCGCGAGCTCCGGGCTCGATTTCCGCGAAGCTCCCCGCCCCCCGAGCCCCAGGTGCTCGGGTTGGATCGTCTCTCCTGCGCTCAGCACCACCGCGCGCTCGATCACGTTGCGTAATTCGCGGATGTTCCCCGGCCACCCGTATCCCAGCAGCGCATCGAGCGCCGCCTTCGACAGCCGCGGCTCCGCCCGCATGTTCATCTGCACGGCCGCGCGCGCCACGAAGCTCCGCACCATCGGCTCGATCTCCGAAACACGCTCTCGCAGCGGCGGGATCTCGATCGTCACGCCGTTCAGGCGGAAATACAGGTCCTGTCGGAATGTGTTGCGGGACGCCTCCTTCTCCAGGTCGCGGTTCGTCGCCGAGATGAAGCGCACGTCGATCGGCCGCTTCTCGATACCCCCCACCCGCAGCACCTTCCGCTCCTCCAGCACGCGCAGGAGCTTCACCTGCACCGAAATGGGCAATTCTCCGACCTCGTCGAGGAACACCGTCCCGCCCGCGGCGACCTCGAAGAGCCCCGGCTTCGCCCGCGTCGCCCCTGTGAATGCGCCCGCCTCGTGACCGAAGAGCTCGCTTTCCAGAAGCGATTCGTGGATCGCCGCGCAATTGAGGCAAACCAGCGGCCCCCGTCCCCGCGGCGAGCGCCGGTGAATGGCCTCCGCCATCACCTCCTTGCCCACGCCCGTCTCCCCCAGCAAGAGCACGTTGATCTTGCTCTGCGCGACCCGGTCGACGAGCTCGTACAGCTTGCGCATCTCGCTGTCGTGAATCACGGGCACCGAGTACGAGCGCACCACGCGGGACGAGGCCGGCTTTTCCTCGGATTGGCCGGCGCGCTGCACGACCACCAGCGTCGAGCCGAGCTGGATTCCGTCGCCGAGCGCGAGCTCCATCGATCCGTGGGGGTGAATGCGATGCTCGACGATACGCGCCGTGCCGTCCGAGTCCTCGGAGCGCGACACGCGCAGGCCGTTCGAGCTGCCGAGATCCTCGATACGGAGCGGAGGCCCGAGGTCGAGCGCGGCGTGGCGTCGCGATATGGAGGGATCCTGAAGGACGATATGGTTGGTCTCTCCACGACCGAGCGTGAGCCGACCCGTCGCCGGTAACGGCCGCACGCGTGTCGTCTCTGCTGTCATGACGACAAGTTCGAGCGAGACCTGGTCCTTCACGCTCTCACAGCTTACAGTCGAAAGGTTTGGAAAAGCAAGCATTGTGTTTCGAAGGAAACGTTTGAGAACATAGGTTAGCGTCGCCGCTCACGTTTTGTCCGAGGCGTGCGCGAGGCGATTCCGCAAGTCGCGGAATCAGGGCAGCGCACGCCGCGCGTGCGTCTGTCCGTCAATTCATTGGCGGTCGCTTCAACCGGGGAGCGAATGCGGCCGGGGTGCGGCTTGCTTTCGTTGCCCCTCCGAAAGAAGCGCCCGGTAGGTCTCCGAGGTCCGAACGAGCTCCTCGTGCGTGCCCATCGCCGCGATGCGGCCCTTGTCGAGCACCACGTTGAACGTCGACTTCACGAGGTGCGGCGCGTGCGTGACGATGATCGTCGTCCGCCCGGCCGAGAGCTCGACCACGCTGCCGAGCAGCTCCTCCGCCGTCGCGGCCGGCAGCCCCGCCTCCGGCTCGTCGAGCACGAGCAGCCGCGCGTCGCGGAGGAGCAAACGCGCCAGCATGATCCGACGCTGCTCGCCGCCCGAGAAGTTCGGCGGCACCTTGCGCACGACCGCCTCGAGCCCACGGCCGCCCTTGTCCTCCGCCAGATCGTCGAGCCGCACGCGCGCGAGGATGCGGCGCATCGCCGCCTCGTCCGGCGGATCCGCGAGGCCGAGCGCGAGGTTTTGCGCGACGCTGCGCTCGAAGAGCACCGAGGCCTGGCCGAGCACCGCGAAGAGGCGCGCGAGGTCCTTCGGCGAGAGGCGCGTGAGGTCGACGCCGCCGACCTCGATTTTGCCGCGCGTCGGATCGTCGAGTCGCAAGAGCAGGCGCACGAGCGTGGACTTGCCCGAGCCCGAAGCGCCGCAGATCGCGACCACCGCGCCCGCGGGGATCCGGAGCGAGAGGTCGTGGAGCACGTCGTCCTTCGCGCCCTCGGGCCGGTAGCCGACATGGTCGAGGACGACCTCGTCGCTCGCGATCGCCGCGAGCGAGAGCGGGCTCTCGGGCTCGGGCGGGTGCGGGGGCAAGGAGAGCAGATCACGGAGCGAGGCGAGCAGCGGCGCGCGCTCGAGCAGGCCCGAGCGGAGGCCGTCGAGCGCCTCGAAGCGCGCGAGCAAGAGCGGCGTGACGAGCAGGAGTTTCGCGATGTCGCCGGCCTCGTACGATCGGCCCGAGAGGCGGAGCGCGACGAGGATGACGAGCGGCGACATCGCCGCGAGCACGCTCTTGATCTGCCCCGAGGCCGCGAGCGCAGCGGCAAAACTCCGGCGCGCGTCGGCCGCGCGGTGGGCCGCGTCCTTCACCTCCGTGAGCGCCGTTTGCCGCGCGCCGAGCAGGCGCAGCTCCTCGGTGCCCGCGAGCATCTCGCCGAGCGCGCCGAAGACCGCCGTGTCCGAGCGCTGCATCACCTGCATGCGCTCGCCCACGCGGCGCGAAGCCCGATCGGAGAGCACGCGCGAGAGCACGAAGAGCAGCGCCGTGCCCACGAGCACGGGCCACGCGCCGCCCGTCGCGAGCTCGAACGCGAGGACGAGGAGCGTGACCGTGGCCTGCGGCAAGCCCGTGATCACCGCGACGGCGAAATCCGACACGGCCGCCGCGTCGCGCGCGATGACGAGCTTCACGGCCTCGAAGCCACGCACGGCCGGCGCCTTCACGCCGGGCGGCGCGGGCGGACCACCTTTCGGCGCGAGCGCGCGCGCGCCGGCCGCGTCGACCTCACGCGGCGAGGCCCAGAGCGCGGCGCGCACGAGCTCCACGCGCAGCGCCGCCGTGAGCTCGGCCGAGAGCTCCGATCCGGCGCGGCTCTGCGCCATCGTGACGCCCACGCTGATCGTCACGGCCACGAGCGTCGCCACGATGACGAGCCACGGGCTTTGTCCCGACACGATGCGCGCGAACAGGCCCGCGAGGCCGGGGCTCGGCGACGCGGGGCGCCCCTGGATCGCGCCGATCGCGACGCCCACGAGGCCCGGCAGGACGCCCGCCATCACGCCCGCGACCGACGCGAGGCCCGCCGCGAGGACGAAGCCGAAGAGCGGGCCGCCGCGCAAGGAGCGACGGACGACGCGGAGGATCCTCCAGAGATCGCGCACGGACCGCGGATGCTACTCGAAGACGGGCGAGCAAGGGCGCCCGTTGCAAGCCGCGCGCTTTCGGTAGACCCTACGCGTGGTGCGAAGAGAGCAGAACGGAGGCCTCGTGCTCACGGTCGCGTCGTGCGTCGCGCTCATCGCGTGCACGAGCGAGCCCGCGCCTGCGCCCGCGCCTCCGCCTCGCGCGGCCTCGTCCGTGTTCTCGCCCGAGGTCGCCGCGCGCCTGCCGCTCGCCGAGCCCGAGGATGGCGGCGCGCCCGTCGCGAAGGCGCCCGTGCCGGGCGTGCTCGAGGAGATCCTCGCCGCCGCGCCGAAGTCGACGGCTCTGCCGACGGGGCCCGACGGAGGGACGCTCGTCGGTACGGAGACGGGCGTCCGCGACGAGACGCGCGTCGAGGCGGAAGGCCCGGGCGGCAGCTTCGACGCATCCGCGTCGCGCCTCGCCAAACGAATCCAGATCCATGAAGGCAGCCCCGACGTGCACGAGGGAATCCCTTCGTCGGCCGTCGAGCGCGCGGCGCGGGCACAGCTCTATTACCCGCTCGTCACGCGTTGCCGCGGCGCTGATGGCAAGATCCTACCGCCCGACACGATCGTGCTTCGTTTCAAAATCGACGTGGACGGCTACATCGTGCCCTCGTCGATCAGCGCGAGCGGCACCGAGGCGCGCTACGAGGCCGCGGCAAACTGCATGCAACGCGAGCTCTCGGCCGCGGCGTTCCGGGCGCCCGCGGCCGCGCGGGGCGTGGCCACCTGGGTGAACGCGACGGTCCCGTCTGTCGATTGACGCTTTGTCGCGGAACTTGCTCCCACGTCGGGGCGCTCGCGGTTCGGCTTGCACGACCGGCGCGCCGAGCCCAGCCTGGCTCGATGCCTCGCGGCGGAGGCAAGGGAGGGGAGCGCGGAATGCGGTCCATGTTCGTGGGCCGCATTGCTTGTCCATTCGGCTTGCGTGGTCTTTTCGAGCCTTTGCTTCCGTCCGTGAATTACGGGGATGGAGTATAAGGGCCGAGCGCCGCCGCGATGTGCTGAGGGTACGAGGGGTGAGCGGAGACCGACGGTGGACCTGAGCGACCAGTCCCAGACCCTGGTGATCATCGGCAACGGGATGGTCGGCTGGAAGCTCTGCCAGCGAATGGTGGAGTACGGGTACAGCGCGAACGACGAGCTCCGCATCGTCGTGTTCGGCGAGGAAGCGCATCCGGCCTACGATCGCGTCCATCTCACGGAGTACTTCGCCGGCCGCCCGCTCTCGACGTTCTCGCTCTCGCCCGAGGGCTGGTACGAGCAAAACGGGATCGAGCTCTTCCTCGGCGACCCGATCGTCGAGGTCGATCGCGAGCAGAGCGTGGTGCGCTCGCGCTCGGGCCTGCGCGTCGAGTACAACCGCCTCGTCTTCGCCACCGGGTCGCGCCCGTTCGTCCCGCCGATCGAGGGCGCCGACCTGCCGGGCGTCTTCGTCTACCGCACGCTCGACGACGTCGCCGACATCGAGGAGTACGCCTGCGATTTCGCGCCGATGAAGAGCGCCGCCGTGATCGGCGGGGGCCTGCTCGGGCTGGAGGCGGCGAAGGCGGTCTACGACCTCGAGCTCGACGTGCACGTCGTCGAGGTGTCGTCCTACCTCATGCCGCGGCAGCTCGACGCCGACGGCGGCGCGGTCCTGCGCGACAAGGTCGAGCGGATGGGCGTGAAGGTCCGATGCGGCAAGAAGCTCGTCCGCATCGAGGAGGTCGCGCTCGATCCGCCCGGCGGCGCCTACGGATCCGTCGGCTCGTACCGAACGGGGGCCCTGCGCGCCGTCGACACGGGCGACGCCGTCGGCCCCTCGATGGGCCTGCGCCTGCACTTCGACGACGGCGAGACGCTCATCGTGGGCATGGTGATCTTCGCGGCCGGCGTGCGCCCGCGCGGCGAGCTCGCGAAAGCGGCGGGCCTGCAGATGGCCGGCGACGGCGGGATCGTGGTCGACGATGGGCTGCAGGCCATCGACCGCAAGACGCGCATGCCCGACGAGCAGATCTTCGCCGTCGGCGAGTGCGCGTCGCACCGGGGGACGAGCTACGGCCTCGTTTTGCCGGGCTACCAGATGGTCGACGTGCTCGCGGCGAACCTGCTCGGCGCCGAGCGCAAGTTCGAGGGCGCCGACACCTCGGCGAAGCTCAAGCTGATGGGCGTGACCGTCGCGGCGCTCGGCGAGCACGACGGCGATCAGCGGCTCGGCGGCAACGCGCTCGTGTTCAACGGCGGCGGCGTCTACCGCAAGCTCGTGATCCGCGATGGACGGCTCATCGGCGCGGTGACCGTGGGCGAGTGGGAGAACCTCGACCGCATCCGCGAGCTGCTCAAGTCGCCGCTGCCGCTCTCGTTCTGGGACATGCGCAGGTTCCGCGGCACGGGCAACCTGTGGCCGAAGTCCGAGTCCTCGCCCGTCACGGAGTGGCCGAACGAGGCGATCGTCTGCGGCTGCGTGCGGGTGACGCGCGGCGCGCTCGCGCTGGCCATCGAGGGCGGGTGTCAGACGGTCGAGGCGCTCGGGACGAAGACGGGCGCGGGCACGCTCTGCGGCTCGTGCAAGCCGCTGCTCGCGGAGCTCCTCGGCCAGGACGGACCCGTGAGCGTCTTCGAGCCGATGCCCCCGTCGTGGCGCGAGGGGCCGCGCAGCCGTCGCGGCGACGGCGGGCCCCGCTCGCGGCGCGGGGAGGGGCCGCGCAGCCGTCGCGGCGGCGAGCTCTCGCCCTCGTCGCGGCTCGAATCGTCGAAACGCACGAGCGTCCTACCGCCCTCGTCGCTCGCCACGGTGTCGTCGTCGTCGTTCGACAGCGACGCGCCGCGCTCGCGCCGCGACGGCAATCCGTCGTCGCTCGAGACCCTCGCGGGGATCGAGATCGCGCCGCCCTCGGTCCGCGAGATCGCGCCGGCCTCGCATCGCTTCTCGATCACCATCACCGATCGGCCGCCCGAGCTCCCGGGCGCGCAGGGCCTCGGCCGCCTCCGCGCGCCGCCCGTCGCCGTCGTGTCCGTCGAAGACGACGCGGACATCGAGCCGGCGCCGATGTCCGTACGGGGCCGGATGATCCACGCGCCGACCGAGGACGACGGCGACGCGGGCCCCGTGTCGGTACGCAGCGCGACCCTCTCCGAGCGTGTCGCCGTGGACCTGCCGCCGCCGAGCACGCTCCGCTCGTCGATCCCGCCGCCTTCGTCGGTGGAGCCGATCCTCGCGTCGAACCTCGGCGCCGCTTCCTTCGTGGCGCCCGAGGTGCCGGAGGAAGCGCCCGTCGCGCGTCGCGGCGTCGCGCTCGCTTCGGAGACGCCGCCGGCCGGCACCGCGATCGCGCCGCGCGCGGAAGCCACGCTCGTGGAGACCCCGGCGCGCGAGCCCGCGAAGACGCCGCCGACGGGCACCGAGATCGCGCCGCGCTCGGCGCGCCTCTCGCTCGACCCGGCCCCGCGGGACGACGCCGCGCCGACGCCGCCCACGGGCATGCCCGTCGTCCCGCGATCGGTGCGTTCCTTGGAGGTCCAAGCGCCTGCCTCGGTCCGCGCGTCTTCGCTCACGCCGCCTTCGGGCATCGCGATCACGCCGCGCACTCCGCGCCGCACAGAGGCCCCGCCGGCGGGCATCGCGCTCATCGGGCTCGGCGGCGAGGCGCTCCCGCCTGCGCTCCCCGAGACCCCCGCGACGGGCCTCGTCCTCGGCCTGGCCGCGCGCGTCACCGCCGAGGGCCCGATCCGCAGGTCGACCCCGCCTGCGGGCTCGGTGCGCGTCGCCTCCCTCGTGCCGCCGTCCTCTTCCTCTTCCCGCGCGATCCCGCCCTCGTCCGCGCCGCCGGCCTCATCGCGCCCGATCTCCAGCGGGGCCATCTCCAGCGGGGCCATCTCCAGCGGCGTCATCCTCCCGCCCTCGGACGTGGCCATCATCACGGCCGACGAGCCCCTGCCGAGGCTCGCCCCCTTGCCCATCATCGAGTCGACCCTCTTCTCGGCCTCGGAAGCGCCGCCGCCTTCCTCGGCGCGTCGGCTCTCGGCGATGGAGGGGCTCATCGACATGGAGGAGCGCAAGGAGAGCTCCTCGACCCGCTACTCGCGCATCTCCCTCCTCGCGAGCGTCGACGAGGGCGAGATCGCCGACGTCCTCACGCCGAGCGTCACGCCGGGCGTCGCCTCCGTGGATCGGGCGCCGATGTCCCGGCGGAGCTGGGTGCCTCCGAAGCGCCTCAGCATCCCGCCGGGCGCGCTCCAGACCCCCTCGGTGCCGCCCGTGCGGCCCTCGATCCAGGCTCCGATCCAGGCTCCGCCGGAGCGCGGTCGCAAGATTCTCCTCGTTGCGTCGGTCGTCGCTTTATCCTGGGTCCTGGTGCTGGTCCTCGCCCCCTCGCTCACCCCCTCGCGTTCCGTCCGGACGGGTGTCCTCCTGGACGCGCTCCTGCGTCCGGGGATCGCCAAGCAGGTGAGCGGATATGCCCTCGTCGGGCTCGCGGTGGCGAGCCTCGGCGTGTCGCTGCGCAAGCGCTGGAAGCGGTTCCGGTCCGCGGACGTGCCCGTCTGGCGCACGGTCCACGCGGTCCTCGGCGCGGCGACCATGCTCCTGTTTTTCCTGCACACGGGCCTCTCCGTGGGGACCCGGATCAACCTCATCCTGGCGATCGACTTCCTTGCCGTGGTGATCCTCGGGGCGCTCGCGGGGGGCGTCTTCGCCGTGAGCTCTCGGTGGAGCCCCCTCGCGGCGCGGGACCGTCGTTTGCGGGCTTCCTTCGTTCACCTCCTCCTGACCTGGCCGCTGCCGATCCTCGTCGCCCTCCATGTACTTGCCGTGTACTACTACTGAGAGGCGGGCCTCCCGATGAGCACGCGTACCTCGATTTTGGCCTGGCTCCTGCTCACGGGGCTCGTGGGCGGCTTCGGGGCCTTCCGGTTCACCTCGCGGGACCAGACGCTCTATTTGCCCGATCAGACGTCGCACGGGCATCATCAAATCGAAATGGCGTGTGCGTCCTGCCATACCCCGTTCGGCGGCGTGAAAGACGACGCTTGCACGAATTGCCATGGCGAGCAGCGCACCGCGGCCGACTCGCATCCGGCCTCGAAGTTCAACGACCCGCGCAACGCCGGCAACCTCGAAAAGATCGACGCGCGCCGCTGCGTCACCTGCCACGTCGAGCACTGGCCCGAGGGCACGCACCGCGAGGGCCACACGATGCCCGTGGATTTCTGCGTCACGTGCCACGCCGACGTCGGCACCGAGCGGCCGAGCCACGCGGGGATGTCGTTCAACACGTGCAGCGACGCGGGCTGCCACAACTACCACGACAACCGCGCGCTCTGGGAAGACTACCTGAAGAAGCACATCGGCGAGCCCGTCATGCTCGCGTCGGCGAAGGTCTTGCCGCGTGGGGTCGCGATGGTCGCGAAGGGCCCGAAGTCGCTCGCGGCGAAGGATCAGGACGCGCCGCGCACGGTCGCGTTCTCGGCGGCGCTCGTCTCCGAGTGGGAGGAGTCGGCGCACGCGCGCGCGGGCATCAACTGCTCCGGTTGTCACAACGGAACGCAGGGCGCCGCCTGGGTGAACAAACCGCCGCTCACGCTCTGCGCGGGCTGCCATGCCGAACAAAACAAGGGGTTTGGCCTGGGGAAGCACGGAATGCGCGTCGCCGCGGGCCTCGGCCCGATGAGCCCGGGCCTCGCGCGCTTGCCCATGCGGGCCGAGGCCAAGGACCTCGAGGTCGGCTGTGAGAGCTGTCACGGCGGGCACTCGGTGAACGCCCGCAAGGCGGCCGTGGACTCTTGCCTTGGATGCCACGACGACGAACACAGCCGGTCGTACCAGCGGTCGCCGCACTTCAAGCTGTGGGAGGCCGAGATAAACCGCACGGCTCCGCCCGGGACGGGTGTATCGTGTGCAACGTGCCACATGCCACGGGAGAAGTCGTCGAGCAGCGCTGCTGTCGTGGTGCAGCACAATCAGAACGACAATCTGAGGCCGAGCGAGAAGATGGTCCGCAACGTCTGCGCGAGCTGCCACGGCGTGGGCTTCTCGCTCGACGCGGTCGCGGACCCGGAGCTCGTCCGGCACAACTTCGCCGGTCGCCCGAAGAAACACGTGGCGAGCGTGGACATGGTCGAGAAGCGCGCAGCGCAGGGGAAGCGCTGAGCAAGGAGAAGACGACGTGAAGATGGGACACTCGAAGGCGGGCGCGATGCTGTGCGGCGTCGTGGCCCTCGCCGGCGTGACGGCGTTCGGCTGCGGTAACCAGGGTGGTGGCGGCGGCGCGGCGGGCGGCATCCAGCCCCAGCAGATGGCGGACGCGCTCTACGCCGTCATCTCGGCCGATCGCGCGACCTACGCGAGCCAGGTCGTCGATCGCCTCGTGAAGGAGAACGCGATCAAGGCGACCGAGCGGTTCAAGGAGGAGAAGACGCTCCCGCTCCCGGCGCAGATGCTGCGCATGGGGTCCGAGCACGCGCAGAAGTCGAACTCGAGCTTCTCCTACGCGCTCCTCTCGCAGTGGCCGATCAACCAGCAGAACAAGGCGAAGACGGAGGCCGAGAAGACGGGCCTCAAGTTCGTCGCGGACAACCCGGGCAAGAACTACTACACGGAGGAGAAAATCGCGGACAAGACCTATTTCACCGCGGTTTATCCCGACAAGGCCGTCGCCGCCGCGTGCGCGAATTGCCACAACGAGCACGCCGACAGCCCGCGCAAGGACTTCAAGGAAGGCGAAATCATGGGTGGTGTCGTGATTCGCATTCCCCTGAACAAGTAACGCCTCGGTCGGGGGGGCCGAGCGGGGGGTTTTACTTGTCGGTTTGCGCCGGCGCCGGCGACGAAGGCGCGGCAGGCGCGGGGGAGGGCGTCGCCTCGGGGGATTGCGGCGCGTCGGGGGACGCAGACGTATCCGCGGGCGGCGGCGGAGGCGCGGGCAGGGCCTTGGGCGGCTCGGCGAAGAAGGGGTCGGGCGCGGACGCGAGCCGGAGGAGCGTGGGCGTCTTCGTGGAGACCTCGGCCGTGTAGGCCTCGGCGCCCTCGGTGGTCTCGCCGGCGTTCAGCGTGGTGGTCACGCGGTAGAGGCCCGGGCGCGGGAACGTTCCGCGCGGGCAAACCTCGTGGAGCAGGATCGTGAACGACGTCGAGGCGCCCGGCTTCAAGGTCCGGAACGCGTCGCGCGGCAGCCCGCGCGGCGGATCGCCGAGGCAACTCTTCGTGTGCCCGTAAGGCCCGTCGACGCGGAACGAGAACATCCACGGACGGAGCGCCACGAAGATCGGCCGGAGCCCCGCGTTTTTCGCGGTCACCGTCAGCGACACCCCGTTCGGCGCGGCGACGTCCTTGAACGAGTCGGCCGTGATTTCGAGCCTCCCGGCGCGCTCGTCGACGATCGGCGCGGGCGCGGCCGGCTTGCCGTCCGCAGGCTTCGTCCCGTTCGTGTTCCCGTTCGCGGCCTGCGGCGGCGGCGGAGGCGGCGGCGGCAGGCTCTCGCCGAGCACGATCGCGGGCGCGAGGATCTGCGGCTGGGGCGCGACCGTCGGCTCGCGCTCGGTGCTCTCGGCGGCGAAGGGCGGCTCGGGCGGCTTCTTCGTGGCCTTCTTCGGCGGATCCCAGCCGAGGCGCGCGTGCAAGGTGACGCCCGGCCGGAGCGCGTCCGCGGCCTTGCCGAAGCAGAAGAGCCGCGGATCGAAGGGCTCGACGTACGACTGCCCCGGCCCGAGCAGGAGCGCGCGGCTCTCGGGGAAGCTCGACGGCTTGAGCGCCTTCGGCAGCTCGCACGTGACGGGCTTCTTCTCGCCTTCGATCTCGATCTCGAACCGGAGCAGCCGCACGTCGGCAGGCACGCGCAAGGGGACCGCTCCCTCGTTGTCGATCCGCATCGTCCACGGCCCCGTCATCGTCGGCGCGACGATCCACAGGCGCGCTTGCGCGGGTGGGAGCGGCGGCGGCTCGGGCGCCTTCTGGGCCTTCGCGGGTAAGGCCTTCGGCGCCGCGTGGGCGCTCGGCGAGACGAGGCTCGAGAGGCAGAACAGCGAGGCGAGGAGGGAAGCGCGCGAGGATCGCATCAACGGGAGCTCCGGCGTCGGTCGAGAGGCGGCTTTCCGCTTTCCTTCCGAGGGCGTCAACCTTAGCGTACAAATGAGCGCCCGCATGCGAGGTCTGTACGCCATCGTGGACACCGCCGCGCTCGACCGGCGCGGAATCGACGTCGTCGCTTTCGCCGAGGCGGTGCTCGAAGCCCGCCCCGCTGCGATCCAGCTCCGCGACAAAACCTCGGGCGTGCGGCGCACGCTCGCGCTGCTCGCCGAGCTCACGAAGCTCGCCGCGCGCGCCTCCGTCCCGCTCTACGCGAACGATCGGCCCGACCTCGCGCTGCTCACGGGCTGCCCGGGGATCCATGTAGGTCAAACGGATCTGCCCGTGCCGCTCGTGCGCGCGCTCGCGGCGCGGGCGGGAGCGTCGTTCGTGGTGGGCCTCTCGACGTACGACGAGGCCGAGATCGACGCCGCCGTCGCCGAAGGCGCAGACTACCTCGGCATCGGGCCGGTCTTTGGGACACAAAACAAAGACGACGCCGAGCCGCCGATCGGCCTGCCGCGCCTCGCGGCCCTCGCGAAACACGCGCGCTCGCTCGGGTATGCACGTCCGCTCGTGGCGATCGGCGGCATCACGCTGGAGAACGCGGCCGCGGTGGGCGCGGTCGTCGACGCCGCGGCGGTCATCGGCGCGCTCCTGCCGATCGCGAGCGGGGACGCGGGGCTCGCCGAGGCGACGGGTCGGGCGCGTACGCTGCACGAGGCGATCGTCCGCGCGACGCCCCGAACGGAGGACGCATGAGCCTCGTCGCCATCGCCGTCACGGCCGCCGTGGCCGCGTCCCTCGGCTACCTCGCGAGCCGGCGCCGCGAGAGCGCGCGCGAGCTCGACGCTCCGGACGCGACGAAGGCCCTCGACGACAAGAAAAAGCCTCGCGCGCTCAAGCCACCCGCGCCCGCCGATCCGCTCGCGGGGCTCGCGTTCGCGCTCGGCGACGTCGTCTCCGCGGAGGGCGACGAGCGCTGGCTCGCGGGCGCGATCGTCGCGCGGGAGCAGGCGCTCGCCGCGGTGATCTTCGTGGCGCCCGAGGGCCTCGCGCACCACGCCGTGGCGCTCTTCCCGGCGGAGGCGCGCGCCGTCCTTTGGCTCAGCCCGGCTGCCGTGGACACGCCGCCCGAGCCGCCCGGGACGCTGGAGATCCGGGGCATGGCGATGCAGCGCCGGAGCCGCTTGCCCGTGACGTTCGAGCGCCTCGGCCAGGGCGCGCCCACGGTCGGCCCGTCGGGCATCCTCGCCATGTACGAGGCCGGCGGCCGCGAGGTCGCGATCGTGGTCACGAGCGAAGGCAAGGCGCTCGCGTGGGCCGGTCGTCGTCTCGATGAAGGCGAGTACGACCGCATGGGCCGCGGCGACGACTAGTCAGGGCATCGCATCGCGCAGCTCGGACACGAGCTGGATGATCGACAGGTTCGGCGAAGCGTTGCGCTCGAGGTAGCCGATCGTGCGGAGCACGAACTCGTAGCGCCGGGCGTCGATCACGGACGCGCGCGGATCTGTCGCGGCACGACCACGCGCCGAGCGGGCGAGGGCTGCGCCGAGGGCGCGCAGGTCATCGCGCAGCCGCTCCTTGTCCTTCGTGTCGAGCGCTTCCGCGAGCGCCACGGCCGGCCCGAGGTCCGGCGCCGCCACGGCCGAGAGCATCGACGTGACGAACTCGTCGCGCGCCGCCGTGCGCTCGGCGTCGGCGAGATCGAGCGCCGCGGCTGCGCTGCCTGCGGCGAGCTCGATCGCGAGATCCTGCTGCCCCGCCGGCATCCCCTTCGCCTCCAGGATCTTGTGCAGCATGGCGTCCGAGAGCGGCCCGAAGCGGATCTTCAGCGTGCGCGATCGGATCGTGTCGAGCATGCGATCCGGCCGCGACGTGAGCAGCACGAAGTGCGTCCCTTGCCGCGGCTCTTCCAGCGTCTTGAGGAGCGCGTTCGCGGCTTGCACCGTGATCTCCTCGGCCCTTCGGATGATGAAGATCCGCGCGCGGCCCTCGTGGGGCGCGTAGGAGGCGTGGGGCAGCACGATGCGGCGCACCTGCTCCACCGAGATCCCTTGCACCTCCTCGGAGCTCTTGCCGAGCGTCGCCGGCGGGTAGAGACCACGCTCGACGAGGATCACGTCCGGGTGTTTCGGCACCTCGGGCCGCTCGGCTCCGAGCGTCACCGCGCGCTGGCAGGCGTCGCATCGCCCGCAGCCGAGCTTGTCGCCGCCGGTGCAGACGAGCGCCTGCGCCAGCGCGAAGGCGGCCATCTCCTTGCCCACGCCGTCGGGCCCCTCGAAGCGGTAGGCGTGGTGGACGCGCCCGCTCTCGAGGGCCCGCACGAGGGTCCGGACGGCCTCGTCCTGGCCGAGGATGCGCGAAAACGGCACGCGCGACTGCCTAGCACGGAGCCCTGCCGCGTTGAAGTGCGCGCTGTGCGGCGCGCGTGAATGTGGAAGGACCACCAAACAACCAAGATCCACCGATCATGAGGATTCCGAAGGGAGGAGTCATGCGCTGCTCGTCTCGTGCTGCCTTGCTTGGCGCGCTCGTGGTTCTCGCGGGGGGCGTCTCGCCTCGCCGCGCCGAAGCCGACACCTGGCCGGTCTCGCGCCACGACGCCGCGCGCACCGGCGCCTCGACGGGATCCGTGCCGGTGATCGAGCCCGTCGTCACGTGGCGCGCGTACATGGGCGGCCGCCCGACGGGCCGCGTCGCGCGCTTCGGCCTCGGGAATTCCTCGCAATTCGTCGTGGCCGTCGGCGGGCGCTTCGTCGCCAAGCACGGCGTCTCGCAGGCGACGCTCTGGAAGAGCGACATCCTCGGCCTCGGCGCGGTCGAGGCCTTCACCGATCTCGACGGTGATGGCAAGAGCGAGGTCGTGGTCCGCACCGAGACGCGCGCGCACGTCCTCGACGGCGCGACGGGTCAGGTCCTCTGGAGCTCGCCGCTCGGCGAGTTCCGCGCGCCCGCGGCCGTCCGCGTGACCGATCTCGACGGCAATGGTTTGCCCGACGTCTACATCGACGAATGCACGGCTTGCGCGACGCCCGGCACCATGACGGCCGGCGCTTTCTCGTTCGCCGGCGGGTTTGGCGCGGCGAACGCGCTCTGGATGCGCCCGGCGAACGTGTCGCCGCCGCCCTCGCACACCGGCTCGGACACGATCGTCGACCTCGACGACGACGGTTTGCCCGAGATCGTGCTCACCTCGCCGTCCGAGATCGTGATCGTGAGCGGCAAGGACGGCCAGACCGTGACGACGCTCGGGCTCCCGGGCGGCGCCGAGGACAAACCTTTCTCGCAGGCGTACGCGCTCGCGGCCGAGATCGACGGTTTGCCCGGCAAGGAGCTCGTCGTCGTGCAGCCGCACGGCCAGGTCGCGGCGAAGGTCGGTCCGCCGGGGATCACGGTGTTCAAGTTCGATCCGCAGACGAAGGCCGGATCGCTGCTCTTCCAGCGAAAGACCGCCGGATACGACGCTGAAATGGTCGCGCTCGCCGACGTCGCCAAGGACCTCGACGGCGACGGGATCGACGAGCTCGTCTTCTCGCACCGCGCGTCCTCCGCGTCCCCGTTCACCACGGAGATCCTGAAGGGCGCGGCGGGCACGACCGCCGCCGTGCTCCCGGGCGCGCGCTTCGAAGGCGCGGCCGATCTCGACGCGACGGCCGGCGCGGAGCTCGTCACCGCGGCCGCTGCGGGCCTTTCCGTCCACCGTTTCAACGGCAATGCCCTCACGGCCCTGGCCGGCCCGCTCGCCGACGTCCGCGCCCATTCGATGCCCGACCCGGCTCGCTGGCAAAGGGGCCCGCTCGATCACCGCCTCGCCGTGCTCCCGCGGCCCGGACAAACCCAGGCGCTGCTCGTCGGCAGGCCCAAATCCGAGCTGCCCTACGCTTCCCTGGAGAATCCGCACACGTTCCGGGACATCCAGGCCTTCGCGTTCGATGCCTCGGGCCCGAAGAAGGTCGGCGAGCATGTCCCGCTCGTCGGCGACGTCACCGGCGTCTTCGGGGCTGATTTCTCCACGCGGCCCTATCCGCAGGTCGCCGTCGGCACGACCGCGGGCACGATTGTCGTGCTGGGACAAACCTTGCAAGGGACGAACGGCATCGTGTTCTGGGGCGGCAAGGCCACGGGCGCGCTCGTCGGCGGCGGCTTGCAGCCGAGCGGGGGCGCGGTGGGCGGCCCGCTCGTCGGGAGCGACGACCTCGGGCCGTTCGTGGTCCTTCCGGGCTCGCCGCTCGGCCTCTACATCGGCGACGCGCGTTCCGCCTCGCTCATCGTCCCCCCGCTGCCGCGTTTCATCCAGCCCGGCATGGTCGCCGCGAGCATCGTGGACCTCGATTCGCTCGGAAAGGCCGTGGTCGGCGTGGAGGGCACGGCCCTCGTGGCGCGGCGCTCGCAGGACGGCACGTCGCTCGGCGCCGTCGACCTTGGCCCGGGCGCGCCCCACGGCACGCCCTTGCCGCTCCGCGTGCAGGGCGAAAGCGTCCCGTTCATCGGCCTCGACTGGCGCATCGAGGGCGTGCAGATCGTCCAGTCCGCGGTCGATTTCACCACCGGCAGCCTCGTTTGGCAGGGCGAACCCTTGCCCTTCGGCGGCTTCTTCGGATCGAGCGTCGGCGACCTCGACGGCGACGGCACGGACGCGTGGTACTCGATGAACGACGGCCTGAACGCGCGTGACGCCGCGACGGGCCAGGTCACCACGACGCCGGGCAATTACATGTGGTATTCGCTCCCCATGCTCGCCTCGTTCCAGGGCGGGCCCGAGCCCGAGCTTTTGCTCCAGGCGGGCGCGTCCTCGCCGCGGCTCCTCCAGGCGGACCTCGGCACCGCGTGGCAATCCGAGTGCCCCGAGCAGGTCAATGGAATGGCCGGCGCGCGCGCTGTTTGCGGCAATGCCGCGCGGTTCGTCACGCCCGCCGTCCTCTCGCCCACGCTGCGCGCCTTCGACGGCGCGACCGGCGCGCTCCTCGGCGCCCGCACGCTCGCCGGCGGCAGCATCTTCCCGACCGTGGACGCGGCCATCGCCGCGGGCAAACGCCCCGGCGTGCTCTCGAATGCGACCTCCATCGCCTCCCTCGGCCCGGGCGGCCCTGCCATTCTCGCGGGCTCGACGGACGGATACCTGTATGCCCTCGACGCCTGCACGCTCGATCTTCGCTGGTCGAAGTTCCTCGGCGGCTCGGTCGCCGAGCCCGTCGTGGGCGACACCGACGGCGACGGCGCGGACGAGATCATGGTGGGCGTCGCGGACGGCTACATCCACCACATCGACGTCCCCGGCTGCCTCGCGCCAAGCTGGGTCTCGTTTGGCGAGACGGACGACGGCCCGTCCGAGGCGCCCCACGTCGTCAAGCCCGGCGACGCGATCAAGGTCGCGTTCGCGCCGGTCGCCGAGGCGAAGAGCTACGAATACGCGCTCGTCGGCCCGGATGACCAGGCCCTCTGGTCCCCGGCGTATCGGCCCGCCTCGGAAAGTTCGATTTCGATCGATCTCGAGGGCGTGCTCGCCGATCGCCCGTACCGCGTGGCCGTGCGCGCGATCGGCCCGAACGGCGCGAGCCCGGACGTCTTTTCGAGGCCCGTCGTCGTCGAGGACGGCAATGCCCCGACGATCGACGTCGCGACGACGGCCAACGGCACGGCCATGGACGTCGGGTTCAAAGCGACGGACGACCTCGCGCTCGACCATTGGCTCGTTCGGATGGACGAGGCGGGCGCGCCGGAGGATACGTCCCTCGTCGCCGGGGAAGGCCTCTTCGACGGCCCTGCGGGCGAGGCTGCGCTTTCGATCACGCCGCCGCCCACGCTTTTCGGCAAGAAGATCGTCGTGCGCGTTTCGGTGCTCGACTCCGCGGGCAACCCGGCGCTGGCCGCGATCAACGCGTCCGTTGATGACAAAGGCCACTTCACGCAGATCGATCCGCCCGTGATCGTGAACCCGGATCCGCCGGCCCAGCCCTCTCCGTCCGAGCCCACCACGTTCGGCGGCTGCGGCGCTTCGGGCCGGACGCCCGGCGCATCCGCCCTCGTGGTGGCGCTCGGGCTCGGCCTCGGCGGTCTCGTCCGTCGCGCGCGTCGCGCCTCGAACGAGCGCCGCTGACGGGCCCATCCTCGCATCCGTGCGCCCCGCCCCTGCGCAGGCGCTTCCCATCCGAATTCGTGGAACAGCGAGAGTCGAAAGGGATGCGGGGACAATGCTCCCCGCCCATTCCACGAGACTCCCGCGTCGGCCGAGCCCGCCGTGTGGCACGACGATGGCAGTGCCTCGTTCGCATGAACCGGATCTCGAACGCTCTCTCGACCGGGTTTTCCGCGGCTCTCGCGGTTTCGGCGCTGGTCCTCCCGGTGAACGAGGCGAACGCCTTTCCCTGGTCTGGATTCGAGTGGACCTTGAAGGACAGCGGCGACACGCCGGTCGGCCCGGGCCCGAACCCGTTCTCGGGGGCCAACGTGTTCGTCGACGAGCAAAACCGCCTGCACATGCTCATCGAGGACGAGGACGGCGACGGCGTGTGGTCATGCGCCGAAATCATCTCCACGCGCGCCGTCGGCTTCGGCACGTACACGATGACCCTGGACACGCCGATCCGGCAAGTCCACAACCAGGCGGTCCTCGGTTTCTTCACCTGGAGCGACCAGGGCAGCACGAATACGGAGATCGACGTGGAGATCGCGCGGTTCCGCGGCACGGCCGCGAACGATCCGAGGCTCGTGCATTCGGTGCAGCCGCGCAGCTCGCATTACGCGGTCCCCACCACCTGGGCCGGCGCGTCGCTCCACCAGTTCGTCTGGACGAACACACGCGTCAATTTCACGAGCCGCCCCCTCGCCGGCGCGGCGAATCCCATCACCTCCCGCATCAACAATCCGCCGCGGCCGCTTTCCACGACGAACCTCCGCATCAACTTCTGGCTGCGCGCCGGCACGGCGCCTGCCGGGGCCACGAGCCCGCTCGAGGTCATCATCCGGAGCGTGACCTACACCCCGTCCTGACGTCCCCGGCCTCGATTGTGAAGAAGTTCGTGCCTGCCCGGCGTGCGTTGACAGCCGGCGCGGGGAGCCGCAAGCTCCTGTCACGGCGCGAGGCATGAGGCCCGCGCTCGAAACACCCGCCGGGCGCGCTGAGCCCCGGCGAGGAGGAATGAACATGCATCCTGCATTCGTGGCGTGGTGGCGCGCGGGCCGAGGCGGCTCGTGTGGCCCCGAGGGTTGGTCCGGCGATCGTCGTGCGTGGTTCGGGGGCGGCTGCGGCCCCGGGAGAGGCGGCCGCCATGGGCACGGCGGCGGCCATGGACACGGCGGCGGCGACGACCTGCCCGGCGGCTCCGACTTCGACGGAGCGGGCGGCGGCAACTTCGGCGTGCGCCGGCCGCTGCGATTCCTGGCCCATCGGCTGGAGCTCGACGACGGGCAAATCGCGGAGCTCGCGACGATCCTGGACGAGCTGAAAATCGAGCGGGCGCAAGCCGCGGTGGATCATCGGCGCTCGACGAGCGCGTTCGCCGACGCGGTCCTCGGCGACAAGATCGATGATACGCGGCTCGATGAGATCCGCGCGGATCGGGTGAAGAGCGCCGAGCGGCTGCAGGCGTCGGTGGTGCGCGCGATCGGGCGCATTCACGCGATCCTGTCGGCCGAGCAGCGGAAGAAGCTCGCCTATCTCCTGCGAACGGGCGCCCTCGCGATCTGATGTTGCCCCGTGTGGGGGGCTCCGGCCCCCCACACGCCTTGTCATGACACGCGCGGCGCTGGTAAAGGGTTTTCATGAGCAAACCCGTCATCGCCGTCGTCGGCGCGGGCCCCGGCGTGGGCCTCGCCGTGGCTCGCCGATTCACCCGTGAAGGCTTCACCGCGGCCCTGATCGCGCGCCGCCCCGAAGCCCTCGACGAATACGTCTCCGAGCTTCGGCGCGCGGGCGCCGAGGCCCATGGATTCGCCGCAGACGCCGCGGACGAGGGCTCGCTCCGGAACGCCTTCGCCACCCTCAAAGAGCGCCTCGGCGCGCCCTCGGTCCTCGTTTACAACGCCGCGGTCCTGAAGCAGGGCCGGCCGTCCGAGCTCGCCGTCGAGGACCTCCTCTCCGACTTCCGCATCAATGTCGGCGGCGCCATCGTGGCCGCGCAGGCCGTCCTGCCCGACATGCGCGCCCAAAAGAAGGGCACGATTCTCCTCACGGGCGGCGGCCTCGCGCTCACGCCGTTCCCCGCGTATGCCTCCCTCGCCATCGGCAAGGCCGCCATTCGCAACCTCACGTTCAGCCTCGGCGCGGAGGTCGAGCCCGACGGGATCCAGGTCGCCACGGTGACGATCTGCGGCTTCGTCAAGCCCGGCACCCATTTCGATCCCGACCGCATCGCCGATGCCTACTGGACCCTGCACACGCAGGAGCCCGGCAAGCGCGAACGCGAGATCGTTTACAGGTAAAGCTTCCCCGGCGAGCGGCTCAACGGCCGAGATATCGCGTCTCGCCCACGTCGAGGATCCAGAGTTTGTCCTCGGCGCCGCCTTCGGCCTGCCACGCCGCGCGCGCCCGCTCGGGCGGCTCGCCGATCGGCTCGTCCGTCAGCTTGAACGTCCCCCAATGCATGGCCACGAAATGCTTTGCCCCGAGCATTTTCGCGGCCGACGCCGCCTCCTCGGGCCCCATGTGCTGCGGTTCCATGAACCAGCGCGGCTCGTACGCGCCGATCGGGAGCATCGCCCAGTCGATCGGCCCCGCCCGCCGGCCAATCTCCTCGAACGTGTCCCAGTACGCGGTATCGCCCGAATGATACGCCGCGCCCTCGGGCCCGCGGATCACGTATCCACCCCAGAGCGCGTCATTCCGATC
Organism: Polyangium sp. y55x31; assembly: GCF_029946505.1. Taxonomy (GTDB): domain Bacteria; phylum Myxococcota_A; class Polyangia; order Polyangiales; family Polyangiaceae; genus Polyangium. Next base: position 155,080 of record NZ_JARZHG010000008.1, on the reverse strand, counting down.
CCAGGGAAAATGCATCGACCAGTGCCGCGCCGGCACGAGCGTGATTTCGAGCGAATCGATCCCCGTCGTCTCCCACCAGTCGAGCTCCACGATCTTCGCCGAGGCGCCCGCCGCCTTCAAAAAGCGCGCATTGCCGAGCGGCGCCACGTACGTCGGCCGATCGCCGAGCCTTTCGATGCTCCACGGATCGAGGTGATCCCGGTGGTTGTGCGTGATCACGACGATGTCGATCGGCGGCAACGCCTGCCACGCGATCCCCGGCGCGACGAGCCGCTTGATCGGGCCGATCCGCTCGCCGAGGACCGGATCGAAGAGGATGTTCTTCTTGCCGAGCGTGAGCAGAAAGCTCGCGTGCCCGATCCAGCAGAGGCTCGGCTCGGGGCTCTTCACGAGGTCCGCGTCGTGCGGGCGGGTCGGCGTGACGAACCCGCCCGGATCCTTGATCTTCTTGCCTTTCAGCGGATCGAGGACCCGCCAGCGGAAGAGGTCGGCCGGGCCGCGGCGAGGCTGGGTGGCGAGGTGATCGAATCGACCCACGGGACCTCCTCTTTCTCGTTTCGCGTTAGCTCACGATACGCAGGCTCTTGCCGACGAGGACCTCGTTGTGGCTGCCGACGCGGTAGCCGGCGAGGTCGAGCGTGACGTACTTGAAGCCGTGCTCCTTGCCCGCCGCGACGATGGCGTCGCGGATCTCCGGCTCGGCCGCGCGCCCGAGCTCGGCGAGCGCGAGCTCGATCCGCGCGAGCTCGCCGTGGTAGCGCACGCGCACCTGCCGGAAGCCGAGCCGCTTCAGCGAGGCCTCGAAGCCGCCGATCTGCGAGAGCCGCTCGCGCGTGACGCTCGTGCCGTACGGGATGCGGCTCGACAGGCAGGCGGCCGCGGGCTTGTCCCAGATGGGCAGCCCCATCGTCGCCGCGCCCGCCCGGACGTCGGCCTTCGTGAAGCCGAGCTCGACGAGCGGGCTCACCACGCCGGCGAGCCGCGCCGCTTCGAGCCCCGGCCGGTAATCGCCGAGATCGTCGACGTTCGTCCCGTTCAGGATCGCGGCGAGGCCCCACTCGACCCGCTTCTGCGCGGCGATGCGATAAAGCTCGCTCTTGCAGTGGAAGCAGCGGTCGGGGTTGTTCGCGACGTAGCCGGGATCCTCGATCTCGTTCGACGTGACCAGCCGATGATCGGCGCCGATCGAGCGGGCGACCGCGATGGCGTCCTCGTGTTCGCCCGGCGCGAGGCTCGGCGAGACGGCCGTCATCCCGACGGCGCGAGGCCCGAGGGCTGCGTGGGCGGCCGCGAGCACGAACGCGCTGTCGACGCCGCCGGAGTAACAGACGAGGACCGATCCGAGCTCGATGAGCTTCGCGCGCAGGCGAGCGAGCTTGTCCTCGATGGCAGGTGCTTCGGCCATGGGCTGAGGATGTAACACGCCGTCAGTCCCCGGGAGGGGAGGCGGCCTGCTTTTCGTCGGTCTTCTCCGGGGCTGCGGCGGGCGCGGGCTCGTTCGCCTTTCCGCCGTCCGCCTTCGTCTCCTCGGGTTTGGCCTCGCCCGAGGGCGTCTTCGGTGTGTACTCGAACACCTGCAGGTTTGGTTCGAGCAGCTTGAAGATGCCCTTCTGCACGTCGTCGCCCATCTGGCCGGTGATCACTGCGATCCAGTGCGGGTGCGTGTTCGCGGCCTGTTCGAGGCGGTTCCACATGCGGGGCCGGAGGCTCACGCGCGCGCCGCGCTTGCCGAAGTCGACCTGAAACTCCTTCCAGCCGTTCTTGTCCGTGGTGACCTCGGTGGGGAGTCGGTTGATCTTGATGGTGACCTCGAGCTTGCCGACGAGCGCCATACGAGCCTCCACGCCCAAGGGACGGTGCCCAAATCGGAGCCGGAACACAAGTCGGGCTCGTCTCGCACCGAGTTACTTGCGGGAGAAGGCCGGAATGGGTGACGCTTGGGGCCTCTCATGAACCGCACCTCGCTTGGAAGGTCCGTCGCGCTCGCCGCGACGCTGGGGGCGATCGCCGCGCTCGTCGGCTGCTCGGACAACCGCCTGCCGCCCGTGCCCGTGCCGAAGGCGGAGCAGAAGAGCCAGCTTCCGCGCTGGTACCCCGAGAAGGCCTGGACCGCGAAGGAAGGCCAGAGCCAGATCTACATCGAGGGCAAGGTCGTCTTCGAGACGGGCAGCGCCACGATCCGCAAGTTCGGCGAGAGCGAGAAGGTGCTGAAGACGCTGCTCGCGTTCATCAACGAGCACCCCGAGGTCACGCGGCTGCGGATCGAGGGGCATACGGACGACATGGGCGCCGACGACAAGAACGCGGAGCTCAGCGCCCGGCGCGCGCTCAGCGTGTGCAACTGGCTCGTCGACAACGGCATAAGTCACCTGCGGCTGCTCGCCGTGGGCTTCGGCGAGACGAAGCCGATCGCGCCGAACGAGCTTGAAATGGGCCGCGCCGAGAACCGCCGCACCGAGTTCCACGTCGCCGAGGTCGACGGCAAGCCTTTCCTCGGCAAGGACCCGACGGCGGGCGGCATGGTGCTCGACGTGCCGAGCCTCGAAGAGCGCAAGGCCGAGGAAGAGGCGCGCAAGAAGCCGGTCATCGCCGTCGTGCCCACCCTGAACTTCAAGCCCACGGGCAACGAAGTGAAGAAGGTCGAGGGCAAGCAGATCTCGCTCGACCCGACGCAGAAGAAGCCCGAGCAGAAGAAGTAGATCGGGCTCGGCGCCTAGGGCCCGAGGTGCCGCGTGGCCGGGTTCGGCGTGCGGTACTGATCGAGCATCGCGAGCGTCTCGTGCAGCGACTGCCAGTAGTCGAGCACGTTGCCCTTGGGCGTCGCGTATTCGAGGAAGAGGTTGTCGTCGGTGGAGACGATCGGCTTGCCTTCCGTCTCGGCGACGAACCGATCGAGCTCCTCGCCGGATGCCACGAGCTCGTCGAGCAGGCCTGGCAGCGTGCCTTTGCCGAGCGTCTCGCGGATCGCGGGCACGGTGGCCAGGCGATCGAGCTCGGCGCGTGAGGCGACGAGGGGCCGCGCGCTCGCCACGAGGATGCCCTGCGAGCCGCCGACGAAGAGCGCGACGTGTGGGAAGACGACGCGCAGCGTGCGCACGATGGCGGCGAGCTCGCGCCTGCGGATGTGGTGGAGCTGCACCCACTGCTGGAGGATGCCGCCGTCGGCGAGGCGCGCTCGTACGAGCTCGTAGAATTCGCGGCTGTAGAGGCTCGCGGCGCCCGCGAACCACACGCTCGTGAGCTCCATCGTGACGAGGTCGTATCCGCCGGGCGAGACGAGCAGGTGGTTCCGGCCGTCTTCGAGCGAGAGCACGGTGCGCGGATCGTCGAGCGAGTTTCGCGCCGGTCCCGAGAAATACTTCCGCGACGCGTCCACGATGGCGGGCGAGATCTCGGCGACCTCGATGCGCTCCCACGGATAGGCGGCGATCGTGCCGAGCGTCGTGCCCGTGCCGAGGCCGATGACGAGCACGCGCTTCTCCGTGCCGCGGAGGAACATCGAGGGGAAGTGCGCGAACCTTCGCTGCGCGGCCATCTCGGGGCCGTTGTCGCCCTGGAATTTGCCGTTCGTGTAGAGCGTGAGCACCTCCGCGCGCCGCGCCACCGTGGTCACGCCGCCGTGCACGTCCTCGCGCACCATCTCGATGCGATCGGGCGGCGGGCCCGCGGAGAAGTACACGTTCGCGCCGTTCGTCATGCGCGCCATGTCCCAGCGCGGGAGCACGAGCGCGATGACGATCGCGGCGGCGGGTAGGCCGAAGCGCGACACGGCCGAGCCCTTCTCGCCGGCGGCCACGCGTGACGCGAGCACCGAGGCGATCGCGAGAGCCGCGACCACGCCGAGGAGCGTGCCCTGCGAGCCGAGCGCCGGGAGGATGAAGTATCCCGTGATGATCGAGCCGAAGATCGTGCCGACCGTGTTCACCACGGTCAGACGACCGACACGCGCGCCGACGTCGGGCATCGAGGCGACGCGGTGGAGCAGGAGCGGAAACGTCGTGCCGAGGAAGACCGTTGGGACTGCAAGGATCAGGAGCGCGGCGAGGGCGCGGACGAGCTCGCGGCCGGCCCAGGAGTGCACGTGTTTGCCTGCGAAGAGGAAGAGCCGCGGGAGCTCGGCCCAGAGCGGCATCGTGACCGCGAGCGAGATCGCGGCGGCGCCGAGGCCGAGGGCGAGCGCGCGAGCGCCGCGCTTTTCGGCGAGGGCAGGGGAGCGCGCCGCGCCGATCGCCAGGCACACGAGGAAGACCGCGAGCATCAGGCCGAATGCGTACGCGCTGTTGCCGATGAGCAGCGCGAGCAGGTGCGTCTCGACGACCTCGGCCGCGAACACGATGAAGCCCGAGGCGAACGCGAACGCGAGCGCCGTTCCTTCGTGGTACGGACCGTGATCCTGGGCGGTGGGCGCCGGGGTTTTCGGGGTCTCGTCGGTTGCCTCGTTCGTCCCTTTTGCCGCGGGCGCCGGGCTCTCCGCGGGCGCGCGCCGGCCCGCGACGATCGCGGTCAGGCCGATCGTCACGTTCGCGAGCGCCGCAGCCCAGATCGTGCCGCGCACGCCGAGCGCGGGCAGGACGAGGTACGCGCTCGTCAGCGCGCCGATCGCGCCGCCGGCCGTGTTGATGGCGTAGAGAAGCGACAGCCTGCGCCGGCTGCGCTCGCCGACCTCGCCGGCGACGACGCGCGACAGGATCGGCAGCGTCGCGCCCATCGCCACGGTCGGAACGATGACCACGAGCGCGGTCAGCGCGCCGCGCGCCGCCGTGAGGATCGCGAGCGAGCCCGGCGCCTTCTGCGCGACGTGGACGTACGCCTTGGTGAGGGCTTCGAGCGCGGCGGGCGAGGCGGCGACGACGAGGCCGACGATGATCTCCAGCACCCCGTAGGCCACGAGCGGGCGGGCGATGCGTGCGGCGCGCTTGCCGCCGAGGTGCGCGCCGAGCGCCATGCCTCCCATGAATGCGGCGAGCACCGTGCTCACGGCGTACGCGGTCGCGCCGAAGACGTAGCCGAGCAGCTTGCCGAACGCGACCTCGTAGAGGAGCCCGGTCGAGCCGGAGACGAGGAAGAGCGTCACGACGAGGGAAAACCGAGGTCGCACGCCGCGGACGATAGTCGAAGGGGCCGAGATCGCACGGCGCGAAAAAGGCCATCGGCGCTGATCCCGGCGCGCGTGGCCCGCGGTATCCTCGGAGCCTGATGCGTGGCCCTGTGATGAAGATCGAGGACATCGCCGTTCGTTACGGCGATTGCTGGTCCATCCGTTCGGCCACGATCACCCTCGAACCCGGCGTGATCCACGCGATCCTCGGGGAAAACGGGGCGGGCAAGTCGACGCTGCTCAAGGCGGCGATCGGGGTCGCCCCGCGCGTGGCGGGCACGGTGCGGATCGAGGGAGGCGCGGGCACCATTGGAATGGTGCACCAGCACTTCATGCTGGTCTCCGCGTTCACGGCGCTCGAGAACCTCGTCCTCGGAAACGAGCCCACGGGCTCGTTCGGGCGTCTCGACCTTGCGAAGGCGCGACGCGAGGCCGAGGCGCTCATGGAAAAGACGGGGCTTCGGGTGAACCTCGACGCGCGCACCTCGGATCTCGCGGTGGGCGAGCGGCAGCGGCTGGAGATCCTGCGCGTGCTCTACCGCGGCGCGCGCGCGATCCTGCTCGACGAGCCGACCGCGGTGCTCTCGCCGCTCGAAGCGGAGGAGCTCTACACGACGCTCGGCGCGCTCGCCGAGGAAGGCGCGACGATCGCGGTCGTCACGCACCGCATGGACGAGGTCATCCGCTTCGCCGGCCACGTGACGATCATGCGGCGCGGCAGGACCGTGCTCTCGCGGCCGATCGCAGCGGAGGAGCGCAGCGATCCGAAGCGGCTGGAGGACGTGCTCACGCGAGCGATCATGGGCGGAGAGCCGCCGCCCGAGACGAGCCCGCCCGCGCTCGCGGAGGATGCGAAGGTCGAGCTCTCGATCGAGGACCTCGTGCTCGTCGACGCCGGGGGCGAACGTGTGCTCGACGGCCTCAACCTCACGGTGAAAAAGGGCGAAATCGTGGGGATCGCGGGCATCGAGGGCAACGGGCAGCGTGAGCTCGTGCGCGCCGTCGCGGGCCTCGAGCCCGGCGTCGCGGGATCGATCGTCCTCGGCGGGGCGCGCTTGCCAGCCGTTCGATCCACGGAGGATCTTCGCAAGCGGCGCCGCGCGATCGCCGTGGTCCACGAGGATCGTCACGCGGAGGGGCTCATGCTCGACGCGTCCGTGGGCGACAACCTCGTGCTCGGCGAGCTCGGCGAGATCGAGGGCCCGAGCGCGGAAGCTGCGCTGATTTCACGGCGGATCGAGCGGTTCGGCGTGATCCCGCCCGAGCCGGCGCGTCGTGCCGGGGACCTCTCCGGCGGCAACCAGCAGAAGGTCGTCGTGGCGCGCGCGCTCGATCGTATCGAGGCGAGCCCCGAGCGTGCGCTCGTCGTCCTCGGACAACCGACCCGCGGCGTCGACGTCGGCGCGGCGGCGACGATCCACGGCGCGATCGTCAAGGCCGCGGAAAAGGGCCTCGCCGTGCTCGTGGTGAGCGCGGACCTCGGCGAGCTCCGGCGCCTCTCGCATCGCATCCTCGTCATCCACCGCGGCCGCATCGTGGCCGAGCTCCCGCCCACGACCTCCGACGACGTCATCGGCCGGGCCATGCTCGGCATGGAGGACGCGTGAACGACAAACGCGCCCGCGCCCTGCTCCCGATCGTCCTCGCGATCGCGGGGGGCATCCTGCTCTTCAACTTGATCGCGTTCGCCTTCGGACAGGCGCCGGCCTCGGCGCTGCGCCTCGCGTTCGAGGGCACGTGGGGCACGCCGTACGGCCTCGGGCAGGTCCTCTTCAAGGCCACGCCGCTGCTCTTCACGGGCCTCGCGTTCGAGGTCGCGCTCCGCGCGGGCCTGTTCAACATCGGCGCCGAGGGACAACTCGCGCTCGCGAGCCTCGTGGGCGCGCTCGTCGCAGCGAAGCTACCCGCCTCGCTGCCCATGCCGATCGCCCTGCCGATCGTGCTCGCCTCCGCTGCCGCGGTCGGCGCGCTCGTCGCGTTCATCCCGGCGATCCTGCGCGCGCGCCGCGGCGTACACGAGATCATCACGGCGATCATGGTGAACCGCATCGTGGACGCGATCCTCCCGTGGACGTTCTCCACGGTACTCGGCTCCACCTCGCTCCGCACTGCGGACATCGCCCCCGGCGCCGCGCTCCCGCGCCTCGATCGTGTCGTCCCCTCGTTCGCGGGCAGCGCCGCGAGCTTCGCCTTTCCTCTCGCCGTCGTGATCGTCTTCGCCGCGATGTCGGCGCTCGATCGCACCAGGCCGGGTCGCGAGATCCGCTGGGTCGGCCTCCGCCCCGAGGCTTGCCGCGCCGAGGGCATCGACGTCGAGCGGCGCATGCTCCTCGCGATGCTCCTCTCCGGCGCGCTCGCCGCGCTCGCCGTCTCCTCCACGGCGCTCGGGTACAAGGGCTACTATGAGCTCGGCCTCGGCGCGGGCGCGGGGTGGAGCGGCATCGCGGTCGCGATGCTCGGCCGCGGCAAGGCGATCGGCATCGTGCTCGCCGCGATCTTCCTCGGCACGCTGGAGCAAGCCGGCCTCGCGGTGAACGCGCGTGTCCCGAAGGAGGCGATGGACGTCCTCGAAGCGACGCTCATCGTCCTCGTCGCCGTCGCGAGCCGCGTCGCCTCCAGAACCACGGGTGTCGTGCAGAGCGCCGACCCCGAGCCCGAACCTCCCTGCGACAAACCCGCCCCCACGCCTGCCTCCGAGGAGGCCCGCTCGTGAGCTCGATCTTCTCCCTCACCATGCTCGCCGAGTCGATCCGCATCGCCGTGCCTTATGCGTGCGCGGCGATCGGCGGCGTGTGGGCCGAGCGCGCGGGCGTCATCCAGATCGGCCTCGAAGGCATCCTGCTCACGGGCGCGTTCACCGCGGTCGCCGTCACGCACGCCACGCACAGCCCCACGCTCGGCCTCGTCGCGGCGATCGGCGCGGGCATCACGCTCTCGCTCGGCCACGGCCAGCTCACCGAGCGCGCCCGTGTCCACGCCGTCATCAGCGGCATCGCCTTGAACCTGCTCGCGCTCGCCGCGACCCGCATGGGCCTGCGCGCCCTCTACGACAGCGCCTCGAACTCGCCTGGCATCGAGGCGTTCCGGTTCGGCCCCACGGGCGCGACGGGCGGCGCGATGCTCCTGCGTGTCCTCGCCGATCCGGTCTTCTTCTGCGCCCTCGCCGCCGTCGCCGCGACCCCGTTCGTCCTACGAAACACCCGCTTCGGCTTGCGCGTCCGTGCCGCGGGGGAAAACCCCGTCGCGGCCGCGAGCGTGGGCATCTCCGTCACGCGTGTCCGCCTCGCCGCGCTCGCCGTCTCCGGCGCGATCTGCGCGCTCGGCGGCGCGCACCTCGCGTATGACCAGCAGCGCTTCGAGTCCGGCATGTCCGCGGGGCGCGGCTTCATCGCGCTCGCGGCCGTCGTCGTCTCGGGCTGGCGCGCGGGCCGCGCCGCGCTCGCGTGCCTCGTGTTCGGCGTGCTCGAAGCGCTGCAGATCGTGCTGCAGGACGAGGTCCGCAAGACGGCCATCGGTGATCTGATCCAGACGTTGCCCTACGTCGCGACGTTGCTCGTGCTCGCGCTCGCGCCGCGCCGCGCGGGCGCGCCGGAGGGGCTCGGCAAGCACGCGGCGCCGTGAACGAGCCTCAAGAAGGCCGCTTCACCACGTCGACAAAACTCTCCACCGTCCGCCCATCCGCCACCCCGATCACCCGTGTCTCCCGCGACGGCCCCGTCGCTCGCACCACCTCGTCGAGCGGCACGCCCCACGCGCGCGCCAGCGCCTCCAGCACCGCGCCTGCCAGCGTCTGCAACACCGCGCGCCATGGCTCGCTCCGCGGCGCTTCCTCGCTCGGCCACAACGTCGGATCACGCGCGTCGTCGAGGATCGCCGGCAAGTGCATCCGCACCACCAGCACGTTCGGCGCGAGCGTGATCTTCGACCGCCACCACGGACCACGCCCGCTCTGGTGATCCCGCACGAGGAGCACCTCGTTCGGCACCGCGTCCCATGCCGCGATCGCCTGCTCCGACAGCCATCCCTTTGCGCCCTCCGCGATCGGCAGCGCCCCCAGCCGACCGCCGCACGCACGCACGACCTGCGCGCACACCATCTGCTCTGCCGGCTCCTTCACGAGCGCCGGCAAGAGCGCGGCTTGCTCCGACGCCCACCGCGCGAGCTCCTGCCGCTCCACCACCGGCACCACCGTTGCTTGCCGCGTCGCACCGGGTCGACCCACGAGCACCCCCGAGATCCCGCGCATCGAGCACGCGCGCAGGCCCCCCACGGCCACCACGCCCGCGTACGTCGGGTGAATGCAGGCGCGGCCCACTGTGTCGCCCGACGAGGTCACGAGTGGCCTGAGGTTCTGCGCCATCTCCGGGATCTCGCGGGGCCAGAGCCTTTCGAACGGCTCGGGCTCCGGGCTCCACGTCCGACCGAGCAGCTCGTAGCCGTCGATCGTCATCCAGTCCGACGCCGGCACCACGCGCGTCCGCTTGCCGTGCGCGTCCTCCACGTCGAGGTGCACGTCGAGCGCGGGGCAGAGCCATGCGCAGAGCTCCTCCAGCGTCCAGCAGCGATCGTGCCCTCGCCGATAGAAGATCCCGTTCGGCGCGTCCGGCGGCGCGCGCAGCCACACCCGCACGCGTGTCCCCGCGTCGCTCATCACCTCGCCTTCGCCGGCCGCGCGCAGGATCGGGCGCGTCGTCCCGCCCGCGTAGAGCTCGAGCACGCTCGTCTCCTTGCGCCCCCGCTCCGACGTGCGTGTCGTGACCCGGGCCCTTTGACCCCAAAGGAACACGGCGAAGGGCCCGAGCCCACCGCCGCCGCGGCGGAAGCCCTTCGCCAGGAGCCCCGGCGGATCACGGCGCAGGAGCAGCGACGACCAGTATTCGCTCGCCGTGTCCCGCAGCGGCGCCGAAAGCACCTCTGCGGCCATCCCCGTGCCCGTGTCCTCGATCTCGAGCCAGTGCCCTTCCTCGTCCTCGCCGAGCCGCACCGTGATCGTGCCCCAGTCGCTCGGCCACTCCTCCAGCATGCGCCGCGCGCGCACCGCGCTCGCCGCGTTTTGCACGAGCTCGCGCAGCGGCATCGACGCGTCGCTCTCGTCGAGCCGCGTCGCCCCGAGCCGCTCCACGAGCGACGGGATGTCCGTCACGTGCACGCGCGTGTCCACCGGCGTCCATCCCTCGACGGGAAGGAAATCCGCGAGCCGGCTCGGATCCTCGACGCCCGCCACGCCACGCGCCGCGAGCCTCGGACGACCTGCCTCCGCGAGCAACGTGTCCACGATCCGGAGCTCGCGATCCACCGCGACGAGCGTGTCCATCCCGAGCCAGAACGCGGGCGCTTCCTCCACCGTGAAGGGACTGTCCGCGAGGAAGATGAGCCGGCTGTTCGCCACGTACGGCTCGCGCAGTTTTTCCTGGAGAACCCAGTGCTCCCGCCGCGCCCCCGCGGGCCTCCGCGCCGCGCGCCAGAAGTGCGGCGCGCGCGAAAAATCGATCCGCGACACGTCCGCGATGCGGAGCAGGCACGCGAGCTTGAACGCGTCCACCGTCCAGCCCGAGGGCATCCCGGCAAGCGGCGCGATCGTCTCGTGGAAATGCTCCGGCAGCTCCGTCGCGAGCCACAGGTGGCTCCGCGCGATACGCCCGATCGTCGGCCCGTACGCCTGTCTGAGCTCCGCCGGCTCGACCAGGTGATGCTCCTGCCCGCGCGCGTCCCCGTACGGCGCGAGCGCGAGCCGCTCCGCGTGCCGCGCGTAGAGCGTGCGGAGCGTCTCCGTGATCGCCTCTTGCTCGATGTCGGCCGGCGGCTGCTGGACCTCCGCCGTCGTCGGCGCGCGCCCGAGCTTGCGCACCAGCATGCCCACGACCGCGTCGAGCCACGTGCGCTCGCCCTTCAGCGCGTCCGTCCCTTCGTGCATCGTCGCCAGCGCGAGCGCGAGGTCGTGCACCACGAGCGACGACGCGAGCACGAACGCCTCGGGCGGCGTGAGCGGGAAGCTCGGCCCCGCCACCGCGTCCGCGCTGATCCACAGATCGTCGGTGTGCAAAAGATCCGAGATGCTCGGCTCGTCGGTGCGCGCCTCGACCATCTCGTTCGCGATGGCCGTGGCGCGCCCGCGGATGCGCGAGAGCGCGTCGCGCAAGGTCCCGCGCGGACCTTTGGCGTCGTCGGCGTCGCGGGGCGCGAGCGTGCTTTCCCAGAGCGTGGTCGTCTCGAGGTGCGCCATCGCTCCGAGCGTATTCCGACTCTGCCCGCGAGGGGGAGGGGGATCGCCCGTGATTACGGCGCGGGCGAGCGCGGCTCCTGCGTGGCGGCCTTCTCCGGCGCTTCCCGCGGGAATCGCTCCTTGTGCGTCGCGAGCATCCGTTCGGCGATCGCGACCACGTCGCCTACGTCCTTGCCGTATCCATCGGCGCGGATCTCCTCGGCGAACGAGGGCGTCGTCACGGCGCCGCCGATCATCACCACGTGCGGCAGCCCCTGGCCTCTCACGGCGTCGATGACGTCCTTCATGCGCATCATCGTCGTCGTCATGAGCGCGGACAGACCGATGATCTGCGCCTTGTGCTCGCGCGCGGCGGCAAGGATGTCCTCGAGCGGCACGTTGCGGCCGAGATCGTGCACGTCGAAGCCGAAGTTGCGGAGCATCAGCCCCACGATGTTCTTGCCGATGTCGTGGATGTCGCCCTTCACCGTGGCGAGGATGACCGTGCCCTTCTTCTCGACGTTGCCCGAGGCTTCGAGCAGCGGCATCAGCACGGCGACGCCGGCCTTCATCGCGTCGGCGCTGGCGATGAGGTGCGGGATGAACTTCTTGCCCGAGCCGAACAGATCACCGAGGTGCCGGATCGCCGGCGTGAGCACGTTCAGGAAGATGTCGAAGGGATCGAGCCCCTCGGCGAGCCCGCGCTTCACGAGCCCGGGCACGCCGTCCTTGTCGCCCTCGACGACCGCGTCCCAGAGCAGATCACGCGTGCTCTTCGCCTTGCTCCCGCCGGCCTCGCCTTTCGGCTCGTCGCCGCCCGGCGTTGCCACGTTGAGGAGCTGGCCCGCCTTCGCCGCGTCGAGCATCGCCTGATCACGCTTGCGCTGCGCTTCGAGCGGCACGGCCATGTCGATGTAGCGCCGGCAGCCCGCGTCCCGTCCTGCGAACAGGCTCGCCGCGGCCACGGTCTCCTTCAGCAGCGGATCGACCGCGTTGCAGATCGCGCTGTCGAGCCCCGCCGCGATCGCCTGCGCGAGGAACGTGTTGTGCACGGTCTTCCGGAGCGGGATGCCGAACGAGACGTTCGACAACCCCAGCGTCGTCGCGCACCCGAGCTCGTTCGTGATGATGCGGATCGTCTCGATCGTCTGCGCCGCCGCGACGGGCGCCGCGCTCACCGGGATCGAGATGCAGTCGAAGACCACCCACTCCTTGGGGATCCCGTACTCCTCGCACATCCGCAGGATCTTCTCGGCGTTGCGCACCCGATCGATCGCGCGCTCGGGGATCTCGCTCTCGGCGCACATGCCGATCACCGCGCAGCCGTAGCGCTTGATGATCGGGAGCAAAAACTCCGCCTTCTCGCGCACCGGATCGACGCTGTTCACGAGCGGCCGGCCCGGGAACGCCCGGATGCCGCGTTCGAGCGCCTGCACGTTCGCCGAGTCCACGACGAGCGGCAGATCCGACACGTTTTGCACCGCGAGCACGGCCTTCTCCAGCATCGCCGCCTCGTCCACGAGCGGAACGCCGACGTTCACGTCGAGCGCCATCGCTCCGCCCTCGGCCTGCGCTCGCGCGTCTTGCACGATGAGATCCGTCCGGCCCTCGCGGATCGCCTGCGAAAACACCTTCCGCCCCGTCGGGTTGATCCGCTCGCCGATCGTCACGAACGGCGCGCCCTTGCCGATCCGGAGGCTCCGGCTCCGCGACGTGATCCACGTCCCCGGCAGGCGGCTCGTCGCGGCGTGGGGCTTGTGGCCGACCTCGGTGGCGATCATGCGGATGTACTCGGGCGTCGTGCCGCAGCAGCCGCCCACGATCGCCGCCCCGCGATCCACGAACTGCCGCGCGAACGGCGCCATCTGATCGGCCGTCTGCGGGAAGACCGTGCGGCCGTGCCGCATCACCGGCAGGCCCGCGTTCGGCTGCACCGAGAGCGGCAGCGACGTCGCGCGCGCCATGCGCCCCACGACCTCCAGCATGTCCTCCGGGCCGACCGAGCAGTTCACGCCGATCACGTCGGCGCCGCAGGCCTCGAGCACGATCGCCGCCGTCTCCGGATCCGTGCCCGTGTCCGTCAATCCGCGCACCGTGTACGTCATGTGCGCGATCACCGGGACTGTCCGCGACACGTCGCGCACGCCGATGAGCGCCGCCTTCATCTCGACGAGATCGAACATCGTCTCGATCGCGATCACGTCGACGCCCGCGTCCACGAGCGCCCGTGCTTGCTCCGCGAAGATCTCGACCGCCTCTTCGAACGGCAGCTCTCCGCCCGGCTGCAGCGTCGTCCCGCTCGGGCCGATGTCGCCCGCGACGAGCGTGCGTTTGTCTCCGATCGCGCGCCGCGCGTTTTGCACGGCCGCTGCGTTGATCTCGCGCACGCGATCCGACGCGCCGTACTCGCCGAGCCGGAGCCGCGAGGCCCCGAACGTGTTCGTCAGGACGATGTCCGCCCCGGCGTTCACGTACTCGCGGTGCACGGCGACGATCGCGTCCGGCTCCTCCACGTTCCAGAGGTCCGGCGCGTATCCATCGGGAAGCCCGCGCGCCTGCAAGAACGCGCCCATCGAGCCATCGAGGATCAGCACCTCGCTCCGCAGCCGCCTCGCGAATTCCTGACGATTCACGCGGTCTCCTTAGCTCGATTTCGAGCCGGTGACGACCGGATCCCCCTCGTTTTCCAGCGCTCCCCCGTCCTCCCGCGGCACGAACGCCACCACCGTCGTCACGGATTTCCGGGGCCAGAGGCTCATCGCCTCGTTGGCCGTCACGCCGATCCGCGAAGCCTCCACGAACTGGCAAAGCGCGCCTTGCGCCTCGATCGGATAACCCACGTACCCCGGCCGATACCGAGCCGACCGCGCGAGCCCGGCCCGCGCGAGATCCGACGCGATCCGCGCCTCCACGACCCGCGACGCTCGGTCCACGAAGAACGTCCCGAGCGCGTCGAGGAACCACGCCTCGGCCGGCTCGCCGCGCCGCGCGAGCTCATCCAGTGCCTCGTCCCATCGCTCCCCGAGCGTGACCGCCAGGAACGCGACCTCCCGCGCGCCTGCGAACCGCTTCGCGAGCGCGGACGAACGCAGGAGCCCCGGCGGCGCCCCGCACGTCACGACCTCGTCCTCGCGGATCTCCAAGGCCTCCGCCGTTCGAAACACCCCTTCGAACGAGGCCATCCCGAGCGCGCGATCGAGCGCGAGCCGGATCGCCTCCCGCACCCCGCGCTCCTCGATGTCGGTGATCCGCGTCGCGTGCGGCACCCGCAGGGCGCGCAGCACCGCGCGCTCGTCCGGCACCGGGAGCCCGCTTCGCACCGTGATCACGCCGCGACGTAGCAGCCGCATGGCCTTTTGTTCCGTAGCGTCATCTACCACTGGCAAGTGCGTGGGAGGTTGCCTATCTTAGGGAGCGTCTGGGAGCCGGCCTCAGCGCGGCCTCTGCGACGCAACAACCGGCGTCCATGGCTCCTCGGACGAGGCGACGAGGAGGACTATGTCTATCAGCATCACGCAAAAGGCGGCCGAGAAGGTTGTCGAGATTGCGACGGCCGAGGACCTCATGGGGCAGGGCCTGCGTCTGCGTGTCATCGGCGGCGGTTGCGCCGGCTTCTCCTACGATCTCTACTTCGAGGACAAGCCGACCGACCTCGACGAGACCTTCGAGGACAAGGGCATCAAGCTCTACGTGGATCCCCTGAGCTATCAGTACCTCGAAGGCACGGAGATCGATTACGTGGAAGGTCTCCACGGCTCGGGTTTCAAGTTCTCGAACCCGAACGTGAAGAGCACCTGCGGCTGCGGCTCTTCGTTCTCCGCCTAGCACGCCCGATCGCCCGCCCGAGGCGCTCTCCCCGCGCCTCGCCGCTCGCTCTCTCGCGGACGGCAAGAGGCGCGAAAATCCCTTCAAATCCGGTTTTCTGCGTTCTTCGGTCCCTCGGGGAACGCGTCCGCGCGGCCGTTCCGGTCGCACAGCGTGCAGCCACGCCGCACCCAGGGTCCTTTCTCTCTGGGGCCATGTCACCCCGTGAGCCAGGGGCGTGCCACACGCGGGCCATCTTCGAACGAATCGCGGGCGGCGTGAGTCATGCAGGGAGTCGGTCCGTCGGGGCCGACGTCCTCGAAGGCCCCTCGAAACGGCGTCCACGGCGGGTAGGCCCGAGCGACTACGCGGTGCGTCCCACGGGAACCGCACCTTTCATGAGAATGAGGGAAGACGTGCAGACCTCTCGAGACCAAAGCAGCGCGGTTTCTCGGTATATCGCGCATGTACGTCAAATTCCGGAGCTCTCGCGCGAGGAGGAGGTCGAGCTCGCCCGTGCTTTCCGGGATCGGGGAGACGAGCGCGCGGCCGCCCGGCTGGCACTCGCCAACCTGCGGCATGTCGTATCCATCGCGATCAGCTATCGGCGTTATGGCATTCCTCTCGCCGATCTCATCGCCGAGGGGAACTTCGGGATCGTACACGCGATCCGCAAGTACGACCCGGATCGCGGCAATCGGTTCGTCACGTATGCGGCATACTGGATCCGTGCGTACATCCTGAACCACGTGATCCATTCGTGGAGCCTCGTCGGCGTCGGATCCGGCCCGCTCCGGTCGAAGATGTTCTTCCGTCTCCGCCGCGAGCGCGCGCGCATCGCAGGGCTCGTGGGCGAGGGCGAAGCAGGAGACAAGCTGCTCGCCGAGAAGTTCGGCGCGCCCGCAGAAAAGGTGGTCGAGATGGCCCGCCGGCTCGAAGCCCGGGACGTCTCGCTCGATACGAAGGTCTTCGAGGACGGAGCACGCTCGCTCGTCGATACGCTCGTCGCCGAGGACCAGGATCAAGAGGAGCGATTCTCGCGCGCCGAGGAGGGAGCGCTGCTGCGCGAGCGGCTCGAGCAGGCGGTGCAGAACCTCGATCCACGTGAGCGATACATCGTGGAGACGCGCATGATGGCCGATCCGGAGGAGGAGCTCTCGCTCGCCGAGATTGGCAGGCGCCTCGGCGTTTCGCGCGAGCGCGCGCGGCAGCTCGAGGCCCGCGCCAAGCGCAAGCTGCGCGATAGGCTGCATCCGCTCGCGGCGTGAGTCGCGGCAGCGGCAGCGGCAGCGGCAGCAGCAGCAGCAGCAGCAGCGGCAGCAGCAGCGGCAGCGGCAGCGGCAGCAGCAGCAGCGGCAGCAGCAGCGGCAGCAGCGGCAGCAGCGGCAGCGGCAGCTGAAGCAGAAGCTGAAGCTGCCGCTGAAGCAGAAGCTGAAGCTGCCGCTGAAGCTGCCGCTGAAGCTGAAGCCGAAGCTTTGTCCTTTCCTCTCGCCCGGGGAAGTCGATTGTGCCCGCGTGCTCGGAAGGCGAAAGGCCAAGCCGTGCTCGCCGTGCTCGCCGTGCTCGCTTCGCTGCGCGCGGCTGCGCGCGGCTCCGCGCGGTGCGAGGCTTCGCCTCGCAGCCTTTCGCCTTCCTCCGCGCGCGGGCCGGGGTCCGGGGTCCCCGGTCGGGGATACGGAGGAAATGATGGCGCTCAGGATTTATGGCGTGACGATCGAGTTGCTCAGGATGCTGCGGCCCTTGATGCAGCGGATCGGTGCGAAGGATCCAAACCTGGAAGATCAGCTTCGGCGCGCGGCGACAAGTATTCCGTTGAACCTGAGCGAGGGCGCATATTCACAGGGAAGGAACGAGCGGGCTCGGTGGCATACGGCCATGGGGTCGGCTGCAGAGGTCCGCGCGTGCCTTGATGTGGCAGAAGCGCTCGGGTACGTGGATGAGGTGGACGAGGGGCTGCGCAAAAAGCTGGAGCAAATCATCGCTACCCTGCACCTGCTCACGCGACGGTAATGGTTCGGGCGGGCCGTCCTCCCCCAGGACGGCCCGCCTGAACGGCCTGGCTCTCAGCGCCCATTGCACCGCCCATCGCGCCATTGGCGGCCGATCGTGGGTTCTCCCGGGACGAACCAATTCCGCATTTGGGGGATTGTCTTCCCCCCCGACTCCGACCACCGACCGGTTGCCGACAAGCACGGCGAGCATGCCTTCGACCTCTCGGCACCGCGTTCACGGTCCACCCATCAAACTTCGCCTGGCCGCCCCGCCCCTTCAGCGCCCCCGCGCGCCCTCCTTCGCCGCCGCCCCGAGGTGCTCCTTGGCCTCGACGAGCGCCGCGATCGCGAACTCACGCTGGCCACGCGCCGCGAGCGCCCCGCCGCTGTACAAACGGCGCGGCAAGAAGAAGGCCGACGAGCCGAACGGTGGTGGGCCGCAGGGCAGCTAGCCCTACGCGAGGATCGTCGTGTCGGCGAACTGCGACGCGGATGCGAGCGCGTCGTGTTGCGCGCGGTCCAGCCCGTTTTCCGAGAGCGACAACAACGCGAGGTGGGTGAGGTGGGAGGCCGCCGCGAGGGCGCGTACGCCGTCGTCCCCGAGCCGGGTGCGCGACAGGTCGAGCACCACGAGGCCCGCGAGATGTGGCGCCTCGGCGAGGAGACGGACCCCCTCGTCGCCCAGGTCGTTCCCTGCGAGCTCGAGCGTCGAGAGCTGCGTCAGGTGCGTCGCCGACGCGAGCGCCTGCGCGCTCTCCTCGCTGAGCTGGTTGTACTGCAGACCGAGCTTCTGTAGCGAAGCGAGCTGCGTTGCAGCGAGAAGCGCTCGCGCGCCCTCGTCGTGGAGCTCGTTGTCTGTGAGATCGAGCTCCGTGAGCCGCGCGAGGTGTCGCGCCTCGGCGAGGGCCTGCGCGCCGTCGGGCCCAAGGGCGTTGACGCGCAGGATGAGCTGCTCCAATCGCGCCAAGTGGCTCGCGCGCGCGAGGGCACGCACACCATCGGGTCCCACCTCATTGCACGCAAGATTGAGTCGGGTCAGCGCGGCAAAGGTCGGCGCGGAGACGATCGCGCGCGTACCCTCGGAGCCGAGCTGCGTGCCGCCGAGCTCGAGCACCCGCAGGTGTTCGAGCTGCGTGGCCTCCGCGAGCGCCTTGCCGCCAGCGCTCCCCAGCGAATTGCCGTTGAGCCCGAGGTGACGGAGCTGCGCAAAGGACCGCTCCGCGGCGACGGCGCGAACGCCCTCGGCGTCGATGGCGTTATCGCCGAGGTCGAGGCGTCGAAGCGACGCGAACTGCGGTGCGCTCGCCAGCGCGCGCAGCCCTTCCGAGCGGATGCCGCAGTACCAGAGCTTCAATTCTTCGAGGCGGCTCCGCGGCGTGGCCTGCGCGAGCGCCAGCGCGCCTTCCGGTCCGAACTTGTTCAGCGATAGATCCAGATGCCGCAGCGATGCGAGATCCGGGGACGCTGCGAGCGCACGCACGCCCTCGCTCGTCATCTTCACGTCGGTCAGAGACAGCGCTTCGAGCTGCGTCAGACCGTCTGCGGCTGCGATGGCGCGCACGCCGTCGTCGCCGAAGGGATTGTTGTCGAGCGTGAGGGACCGAAGCCGCGCGCGCATCGGAGACGACACCAGCGCCTGCACGTCCTCCGCGGCGAGATCGCATCGCTCGAGGGTCAGGCCCTCGAGCGCCGTGAAGGAGCCGCCTGCTGCCAGGCGCTTCACCCAGTCGTAGCGCAGGTCCATCTGCGTCAGCGCGAGACTCCGTAGTCGGGAAAGCGAGCTCGCGTGCCCGAGCAGCATCTCGCTGACGTCGCGCGACAAGTCGTGGCCGCCGCCGTGGATCGTGAGCGAGCGAAGATGTCGCATCGCGGGATGCGACAGCGCGTCGGCGAGGTTCGCAGGGTCCTGACCCAGCAGCCTCAGGTCTTGGATCGGCGCGCCGCGCTCCCACGCGTCCGCCACCTCGAGCACCCGCTCCGCAGTCAGCGCCACCAGATCGACGAAGCCCCGTCGAAATACGCACTCGGACCTGCGCAGTCCGAGCGGCGCACGCCAGGTGCCGCCGTGCGCCGCGAGTAGCTCGCGCTCACGCCGCTCCCAGCGCGCGCGTTCGGGATGCGACGACCAGGGATCGAGGCGCCCGAGCGCGCACTGCACTTCGATGAACTCTCCTCGCGGATCTCCTTCCGACCGGAGCCGCGCGGCGTGCGCGAGGCGCGTGGTGTCGTTGGTGTCGTCGGCACGGATCGCGGCGAGTTCTGCAGCGGTAAGCATGGGTGTAGCCCATGCGGAGCGATATACTCGGCCGTGCTCGTTTGCCACCGCGCCGCGTAGGCACTGCTGCGAACGCAGTTCGCCAAAACGCGCCACGAGGGCTCGTGCCACAGCTCACTGAGCCAGACGCGGGCCAGAACGACGACATCTCGACTTCCGGATCGGTGGGCGTTATCTTCGCCGTGTCGCAGCGGAGCAGGTGGTCGCCGGCGGGTTTCCGCGGGAGGAAAGTCCGAGCTCCGCAGGGCAGGGTGCCGGGTAACGCCCGGTGAGGGTGACCTCGAGGAGAGTGCAACAGAGAAGAAACCGCCGGCTCGAAAGTGCCCTCGTGGTGCTCGTCCAGTCGGTAAGGGTGAAACGGTGGGGTAAGAGCCCACCGCGCCTCCGGTAACGGGGGTGGCAAGGCAAACCCCACCCGGTGCAAGGCCGCGTAGGGAGGCGATGGGATCGAAAGGTCCCGAGAGGACGGCCCGTCCGATGCCTCCGGGTTGGCTGCTCGAGGCACGCAGCAATGCGTGCCCTAGAGGAATGATCGCCGACGCCCCGGGGGTGACCCCGGAGCGAGACAGAACTCGGCTTATGAGCCGCTGCGACCGAGGGGCTCCGATCGAAAGACCGGGGCCTCTCGTTTTTTTTGTGTGTTCGTCGACGCGGGCAAACGGCCGCCGGACGACGTCTGCCATTCCAAGCAGGCTCTGCCGCAAACGTTTTTCGTGGAACGACAGGGACGTCCTCGCCTCGCCTGGCGTGCCCTACGCTCTATGTTAGGTTGCGGCATCTGGTCCGTTTCCCCTCGCCGATGCAGCAAATCGTAACCACCGACGTACCCCCCACGCGTTCCACGTTTGCCGCGATCCGGCCCTGGCTCTTGTCGATCGCCTTGGCGATCGTCACGGTTGCGATCGCCGCAATGCTGATCCGGCCGCTCGGCGGCCTCTTCATGATGGGGCCGATCGCGCTCGTCGCGCTGCTCGCGCTCTTCGAGGGGTTTTTCCCGAGCCTCGTATCGCTCGCCTTGTCCACGGTCGGTTTTGCATTTCTTTTCCAGTCCACGGCGGCGGCGGGCGAATCTCATCCAGGGCTCGTCTTCAGGCTCGCCACCTTTTTCGTGACGGGCGTGGTCGTGATCCTGGTCATGGATTCGGAGCGCCGGGCGCGGCGGCGCGCGCAGGCCGAGCGGCTCCTCGCCGAGCGCTCCCGGCTGGAGGCCGAGCGAGCCGCCGCGGCGGCCCGGGCCTCGCTCGCGGCGCTCCACGAGAGCGAAGAGCGCCATCGCGCCCTCGCCGAGGCCCTGCGGGAGGCCGACCGCCGCAAAGACGAGTTTCTCGCCATTCTCTCCCACGAGCTCCGAAACCCCTTGGCCCCGGTCCGCAACAGCCTTTACGTGCTCGGCCGCGCGGCGCCGGGGAGCGAGCAGGCGAAGCGCGCCGAGCGCGTGATCGAGCGGCAGATCGTACACATGACGCGGCTCATCGACGATCTGCTCGACGTGACGCGTATCTCGCGCGGCAAGATCCACCTCCAGCACGGGCCGATCGAGCTCTGCGATCTCGTCCATCGCGCCGCCGAGGATCTCCGCTCGGTCTTCGAGCAGGGCGGGGTGACGCTCGGCGTGGAGCTGCCGGACGAGCCCGTATGGGTGAACGGCGACGGGACGCGGCTCGCGCAGGTCGTGGGCAATTTGCTGCACAATGCGTCCAAATTCACGGACCGCGGCGGGCGGGTGCTCGTCTCGGTATCGCTCGCGGCGCGAGGCCGCGCCTGCATTCGCGTGAGCGATACGGGCATGGGCATCGCGCCGGAGATCCTGGCGAGCCTCTTCAGTCCGTTCATGCAGGCCGACCGGACGATCACGCGGAGCCGTGGCGGGCTCGGCCTCGGGCTCTCCCTGGTCAAGGGGCTGGTCGAGCTGCACGGCGGCGACGTGCGCGCCGAGAGCGACGGGCCGGGCCACGGCGCCACGTTCACGATCGAGCTGCCCGTGCGCGAGCCAGCGGCCCCGAACGGCGCGGCGAGCGTGAGAGGCGAACCACACCGCTGCAGTCGCATCCTGGTCATCGAGGACAACCCCGACGCCGCGACGAGCCTCGCGGAGGCGCTCTCGCTCGGGCGGCGGAGCGTGCAGGTGGAGGTCGCGCATTCGGGCCCCGAGGGGATCGAGAAGGCGCGGAGCTTCGAGCCGGAGGTGATCCTCTGCGATCTCGGTTTGCCCGGGATGAACGGCTACGAGGTCGCGCGGGCGCTCCGCGCGGATCCGGCGCATCGCGACAAGGTCCTGATCGCGCTCACGGGGTACGCCTCGCCCGAGGATCGGAAGCTCTCGCGCGCGGCGGGCTTCGATCGGCACCTGGCAAAACCGCTCGACTTCAAAATGCTGGAGCGGCTCCTCGCGGAGGTGTGTGATCCCGCCGGGCGCGCCTCCGCGGCGTGAGGATCACTCGGCCGCTTCCGCGGCGTCGCCGGAGGGGCGTGAGAGGCGCACGGCGCAGAACTTGAATTCGGGGATCTTTCCGAACGGGTCGATCGCGTCGATCGTGAGCACGTTGGCCGCGGCCTCGCGGAAGTGGAACGCGATGAAGACGCTGCCGACGCCGACCTTCGTGCTCGATCGCGCGACGAGCTCGATCGAGCCGCGGCGCGAGGTGACGCGGACGCGTTCGCCCGGACGAACCCCGAGGCGGGCGAGATCCTCGGGGTGCACCTCGACGAAGGCTTCGGGGGCGATGGCGTCGAGCGCGTAGGAGCGCCGGGTCATGGTGCCCGTGTGCCAGTGTTCGAGCAGGCGGCCGGTGTTGAGGACGAACGGATATTCGGCGTCGGGCGTCTCGCGGGCCGGCATGTATTCGCAGGGCACGAGCTTTCCGCGGCCGTCGGGGGTCGGGAAGGCGTCGCCGAAGAGGATCTGGACGCCGTCCTTGGCCGAACGATCCGGCGAGGGCCAGAGGCGGCCCGCCGTGCCGAGGACGTCGTAATCGAGGTTCTGGTAGGCGTCCGTGAGCGAGGTGAACTCGTCGAAGATGTCGGAGACCCGCGTATAGGGCATCGGATAACCCATGCGATTCGAGATCTCGCAGACGATCTGCCAGTCGAGCCGCGCCTCGCCCGGCGGCTTCAGGGCGGGACGGCCGATCTGGACGCGGCGATCCGTGTTCGTGTACGTGCCGAGTTTTTCGAGGTAACTCGTGGCCGGGAGGATCACGTCGGCGAACTCGGCCGTCTCCGTGAGGAAGATGTCCTGCACGACGAGGAAATCGAGCTTCGCGAGGGCTTTTTTGACCTTGTTGACGTTGGGATCCGAGAGGAACGGGTTCTCCCCCATGCAATAGAGGGCCTTGAGCTTGCCTTCGAGCGCGGCGGTCGTGATTTCGGTGACCGTGAGGCCCGGCTTGGGATCGAGCGGGACGCCCCAGGCTTTCTCGAATTTGGCGCGGATGGCCGGGTCGGCGACGCGCTGGTAATCGGGGTACATCATGGGGATGAGGCCGGCGTCGCTCGCGCCCTGGACGTTGTTTTGCCCGCGCAAGGGGTGCAGGCCCGTGCCGGGCCGGCCGACGTTGCCCGTGACGAGGCAAAGCGAGATGAGGCAACGCGCGTTGTCCGTGCCGTGCGTGTGCTGCGAGATGCCCATGCCCCAGAACGTGATCGCCGCGCGCGCAGAGCCGTACGCCCGCGCGATCTCGCGGATGAGATCGGGGGCGACGCCGCAGATCTCGCTCGCGACCTCGGGGCTGTAGCGCGCCACGGTCTCCTTCAGGGCCTCGAAGCCGGTCGTGTGTTCTTCGACGTAATCGGCGCGGTACAGGCCCTCGGCGAGGAGGACGTGGAGGATGCCATTGTAGAAGGCGACGTCCGTGCCGTGGCGGATGCGGGCATATCGCCAGGCGTATTGCGCGACGTCGGGGCGGCGCGGGTCGACGACGATGAGCTTCGTGCCGCGGGCCGCGGCTTGCTTGAAGAAGGACGAGGCGACCGGGTGGTTCGCCGTGGTATTCGTGCCCGCGAGCAGCGCGACGTCGGCCTCGGCGATGCCGGCGAACGTGTTCGTGACGGCGCCCGAGCCGATCGTCTCGAGCAGCGCGGCCACGCTCGACGCGTGGCAGAGCCGCGTGCAATGGTCGACGTTGTTCGTGCCGAAGACGGCGCGCACGAGCTTCTGGAAGACGTACGCCTCCTCGATCGAGCATTTCGCCGAGCCGAAGCCGGCCATCGCCGCGGGGCCGTGCGTGTCCCGCGCCTCGCGGAGGCGGCTCGCCACGAGGTCGAGCGCCTCGTCCCAGCTCGCCTCGCGGAATGCGGGCAGGACGTCCTCGTACCGCACGAGGTGCCCTTTCCGGCGCCCGGCGCGCGCCTCTTCGGGCGCGTCCGAGAGCGGGCCTTTCGGATACCGCACGCGAAGGAGCGGCTTCTGGAGCCGCTGCGGGTGCATGGCGTAATCGTAGCCATACCGCCCCTTCACGCAGAGCCGCTCGTGGTTCGCCTCGCCGTCGCGGCCGTCGACGTACACGATGCGGTTCGTCTCCTCGTCGACGTTGTACGTGAGCGCGCAGCCGACGCCGCAATAAGGACAAACGCTCTCGACCTGTTTCAAATGCACGCGCGGCGCGAGCGGCGCGCTCACGGGCTTGTTGACGAGCGCGCCCGTGGGACAAACCGCCATGCATTCGCCGCACGAGACGCACGTGCTCTCGCCCATGGGGCGATCGAGGTCGAAGCCGATCCGCGCGCCATACCCCTTGCCCGTCCGGCCGATGACGTCGTTGTGCTGGATCTCGTCGCAGCCGCGGACGCACCGATCGCAGAGGATGCAGGCGTCGTGGTGGACGGAGATGACCTTCGAGGATCCATCCTCGCCGCGGCCTTTTCCATGGGGCAGGCGCGTTCCATCGGCGCCGTAGCGGCGGGCGAGCGCGTAGAGCTCGTTTCCCCCGGTGGTGCTCTCCTTGGGACAAACCTCGGGCTGGTCGCTCATGAGCAGCTCGAGCAGGACCTTGCGCTGGCGCTCCACGCGCGGCGACGTGGTCGCGACGTTCATGTTCGGCTCACAAGGCCGCACGCAAGAAGCCGCGAGCGTCCTGCCGCCGACGTCGACGACACAAAGGCGACAGACGCCGACGGGGCGGAGGCGCTCGTCGTGGCAGAGGACCGGGATGTCGATGCCGAGCGCCTTTGCCGCGTCCCAGATCGTGGTGCCCTCGGGGACGGTGACGCTCTTTCCGTCGATCGTGAGCGTGACGGTGCGCGGGGACGTGGCCGTATCCGGTGCCGCGGGCGCTTGCATGCGGCGGATTGTGGCACGAGGAGGCCCGGACAGAAGCCGGGGAAATGCATCGGCTCGCCGCGTCATTCGCGCGCGGGCCGCGTCAAGCAGAGCAGAGCGGACGAACGGCGGCGGCCGTCATTCGCAGCCCATTCCG
This sequence comes from Polyangium sp. y55x31, assembly GCF_029946505.1. GTDB lineage: Bacteria > Myxococcota_A > Polyangia > Polyangiales > Polyangiaceae > Polyangium. The sequence goes on along the minus strand of NZ_JARZHG010000008.1, from coordinate 130,296 downwards.
TCGGGAGCGGGAAGGCCGCAGGTGGACAGCCAGTCGAGCAGGATCTGTTTGTCGGCCGCGGGGAGCGTGGCCATGAGGGGCATGAAGCCGCTCTCGACGACCTCGGCCATACGCACGAAGCGGGGTTTCGTCGTCATGCCATGGGGCAGGCGGGTGTCCTCGTACGTGAGCAGCGAGTAAGGCGCGCCGTTCAACGGAGGCGATTGGTGGCAGGTGTGGCAGTGCGTCTGGAGGACGGTGAAGACGTCGCAGGGGAAATCGCCGGTTTGCGGCGTATCCTCGCAGGTCGGGCCGGCGTCGCCGCCGCCGCCACCACCGCCCGAGCCGCTCGTCGGGAGGGGAGGGATCGGGGGGCTGCCGGGCGGGACACATTGCCCGCCGAGGCAGCCTTCTTCGAGCTCCGCGGTGCACGCGGGGCCGAGGGCTGCGAGGAGAGGGAGCAAGGCGAGCGGCGCGAGTCGACGGAAAAAGAGAGGCATTGCGGGAGAATAGCGCAACCGGGCGGACGTTGCGCTTCGGCTTTCTCCTGAAAAAAACGGCCGAGCCCCGCGAACGGCACGGGGCTCGGGACACGTGGGGCCTCGCCCGGGGGCGAGGGCCTCCTATCTCACTTGCAGGTGTCGGACATCGCGATCGTGTGCGGGCAATGCGTCGCCGCGGTCGTCGCGTCGCTCGCCGCCACCGAGAGGTGATAGAGGCGGCACTCGGTCGTATTGCCGGCCGTGAAGTTCGACGCGTTGTAGTTCATGCCCGCGGCCGTCCACGCCATGCACGACGTCATGCATTCGCCCTCCTGCGGCCACTCGGTCGGGCAGGTCTTCACCGCGAGCGAGCAGAACGCCTGGCAAAGCGAGCCGCAGGCCATGCCGCCGCTCGGGCCGGCGTGCGGGCAGTGCATCGCCGGATCACCCGTCGCCGCGCTCGTGTGATAAATGCGACACTGCATCGTGTTGCCGGCCGCGTCGCCGTCCTTGCCGTCGGCCGGCAGGCCCGCGCAGCTCCCCATGCAGCTCGCCTTGTCGGCATACTGCTGATTGTCGCCCGTGCAGTTCGCCGCGATGTCCGTGCAGTATTTGTCGCAATCGACCGCGGCGCTGCCGCCCGAGCCGCCCATGCCGCCCGAGCCGCCCATACCGCCGGCCGCGCCGGAGCCGCCCGAACCGCCGGAGCCGCCGCTGTTCTCATCGCCGCAACCCGTGGCCGCGATGAGCGAGGTGGAAGCCAGCAAAGCGCCCAGGAAAACAAGTCCATGTTTGGTCATGTAAAGCACTCTCTCCGTTTCCGACCGGAACGTTAAGCCTGGGGCGTTCCCCGTGCGAAATTCGCTCGCAAAGCGGAGCACGTCCCTGGCGAAAGAGGTCGGAGTCACTGCATACGTGCGGCGGTGCGCGGCGGTTCCATGCCTGATCCGCGCGCAAATCCCCGGTGGCAGTGATTTTGCTCACGCTCCCCGTGGGCCGCGATTTCCGGTCCACGCTCGCGCCATGAGGTCGACACCCGATACGCGTCGATTGTCTGCGATTTTCTGAATGCCCGATCAGGAGCAGTCGGTAGAATCTGTAAAGAATGGAGCCTGGCCCTAGGGAGGCTCATTCCGCTGCGGGAACGGTGACTGCGCACTGGCTCTACCGTATCCGCGCCGCACACAGGCGCCTGCCCGCGCGCTACCGAAATGCAATCGCTGCCGGTCGCATGGCAAGAGCTGCTCGCCCGATCTTCGTCTCCCGACCGTCCAGGGTCTTCGTCTTTCGTCCAGATCGTTCGCCGAACGCCAATGGCGGAGCCTCGGCGTCTGGTCCGGCGATTGCTCCAATCTTGCAACATGTCGACGCGGTCCTCGCCCAGCAGGAACGTTCTCTGCACGAAGAGCGAAGGCACGAGCGACGCGGCACCTGCCTCGTCGAAAGCGGGCAGCGGCATCCGTCGCGCGGTCATCCCCGAGCCCCTGCCCCCGCCGAGCGACGCGCTCGCCGCGGCGCTGACGTTCCTCGAGGGCGTCGCCTCGCGGCGGATGTGCAAGGAAGAGCTGCGCTCGTGGATCGATCGGAACCTCGTGCACACGGGCCACATGGCCCGTCCCTGGCGCATCCAGGAGCCGCTCTTCGGCGCCTTGCCCGCCGACAAGCATTGCAGCGCGTTCCTGCCCGAGATCCCGCCGACGGACGAGACGGCCGCGATCCTGGTCCGCACGCGCGCGCGCGTGGTCGGGCACCTGCGCGGGCTGCTCCAGTCGCCGGTCGACGACCGCTTTCTCTCGGCCGCGATCTTCGCCGGCCGGGTCCGTCGGGTCGTCGTGGGCGATACGATGCAGTGGGTGCCGCGCCCGCGCAGCCACGACATCCTGAGCGACATCGTGACGAGCCTGTTCGTCTCGGACATCCTCGGCCGTCGGGAGTTTTACGCGCAAAACCTGTGCATTTGTGACACGTGCGGCCGCGTGCGTTTTGATCCCGAGCCGCCTCAGCGCACGAAGTGCTTCTTCTGCTAGGCCGGCCGCGTGGCCGCGTCCGCCCGTGACGTTCCCTCGCCCACGAACAAGGCATTGCCAAGCGCGCTTCTTCTGGGCGAAGTAGGGGCATGATCGATCTGCGCTCGGATACCGTGACGAGGCCCACGGCCGCGATGCGGGAGGCCATGGCCCGGGCCGAGGTGGGCGACGACGTGTACGGGGAGGACCCGACGATCGAGCGCCTGGAGAGGCTCACGGCCGAGATCACCGGCAAAGGCGCGGCGCTGTTCGTTCCGAGCGGGACGATGAGCAACCAGATCGCCCTGCTCTGCCACACGCAACGCGGCGACGAGGTGATCATCGGCGAGGGCGCGCACTGCGCGTTCTACGAGTCGGGCGCGGGCGCGGCCTGGTCCGGGGTGCAGTTCGAGATCGCCGGGCGCGGCGGGCTGTTCAGGCCGGACGAGCTGAAAGCGGTCATCAAGCCGCCCTACGACTACCACCCGCGGCCGCGTGTCGTTGCGCTGGAGAACACGCACAACCGGGCGGGCGGTCGGGTGTTCCCGCAGCACGACGTGCTTTCGATCGCCGAGGTCGCGCGGGCGCACGGGCTCGCGATGCACCTCGACGGGGCGCGCGTGTGGAACGCGTCGGTCGCGTCGGGGCTCTCGGTCGCGGAGCTGTGTGCGCCGTTCGACACGGTGAGTGTTTGCTTCTCAAAGGGTCTCGGCGCGCCGGTGGGGTCGGCGATCTGCGGGGACGCGGAGACGATCCGGCGCGCGCGTCGGTTCCGGAAGATGCTCGGCGGCGGCATGCGGCAGGCCGGCGTGCTGGCCGCGGGCGCGCTTCACGCGCTCGAACATCATCGCGCGCGGCTCGGGGAGGACCATGCCGCCGCGCGCGTGATCGGCGCGGCGATCCGCGAGGTGTCCGGAGCGTCCGTGCCCGAGGTGGAGACGAACATCGTGCAGGTGGATCTGCCCGTGGCGGCCGACGCGCTCGTGGCGGCTGCGCGCGCGCGAGGCGTGCTCGTCGGCGCTTCGGGCGCGCGGCGCGTGCGCGTGGTGACGCACCTCGATCTGCCGGCCGCGCGTGTCTCCGAGGCCGCCGCCGCGCTCGCGGATGCGACGCGCGAGGTCGTCACGCGAAAGGCGACGGCCACGTGAGCGCGCGTCGCGCCTTCGGGTTTGTCCTCGCGTGGTGGCTCGTGGGGTGCGGGCCGAGCCTCGGCGACGCGTACGAGCGCTCGTTTGCCGCGGGACAGAGGGCGTATCACGCAGGCCGCTACGAGGATGCCGCGAAGAGCTACGAAGAGGCCGCGCGTGCCGCCGAGCGCGTGAAGGATCGCGACGAGGCCCTCTTCCTCGTGGCGCGCATGCACGAGCGGCGCGGCGCGCACGCCGAGGCGAAGGCCGCGCTCCAGAAGCTCGCCGAGACCTCGCCCGACGGACCACGCGCGGGCCGTGCCGCATTCGAGCTCGCCGATCTCGAGATCGAGCACGGCGACGTGGAGCGTGGCTACGCGATGCTCTTCGACACGGCGGCGAAACACACGAAGCACGGCCTCGCGCGCCGAGCGGTGAAGCGCATCGCTACGCACGAGCGCGAGCGTGGCGGCGACGAGGCGGTGATCGCGTGGGCAAAAGGGCCGGCGCGCGTCCTTCGCAACACGGACCTCGAAGAGAACGTCGACTACGAAGCGGCGCTCGCGCTCGAACGGCTCGGGCGTCTCGCGGAGGCACGTGATGCGCTCGTCGCGCTCTCGCGCGCGCATCCGTACCCGTTCGGGACGCTGACGGACGACGCGCTCTGGCACGCGTCGCTGATCGAAGAGAAGCTCGGGCGCTACGACGCGGCGATCGAGCAACTCCGCGCACTGCTCGCGGCGCGCGAGTCCTCGCACCTCACGGGCAGCTACGAGCGTCCGCGCTACTCACCGGCGCAGATGCGCATCGCGGAGCTCTACCGCGATGGACTGCACGATCACCGCGCCGCGCGCCGCGAGTTCCACAAGCTCTACGCCGATCATCCGACGTCCGTCCTGCGCGACGACGCGCTCTGGGCCGAGGCGCGGCTCGCGCGCGAGGACGGCGACGCAGGCGAGGCTTGTGGCCTCGCCGAACGTTTACGCAAGGACTTTTCCGACTCGCGGTACGCGCGCTGCGCGCACCTCGTCTGCGACGAGATCAGGCCCGCGCCGAACGAAAAGCCGTGCGCGGGCTACATCGAGCGAGAGGCGAGCGGACAGAAGGACGAGGATCCGGCGGCGGATCCCGGGGACGACTGACGACGGGCGTCAGTCCTCCTCGTCGTCCTCTTCCTCGAGCTCCTCGTCGTCCTCGTCGTCGAGGTCGTCGTCGTCGAGGTCGTCGTCGTCCTCGACCTCCTCCTCGTCCTCTTCTTCACGCTGCTCGTACTTGAGATCGATGCCCATCTCGCCGAGCTGCGTTTCCAGGAGCTCGAAGAGCTCGTCGACGTCGTCGCCGCTCCACTCGTCGAGGACGTCGGTCAAAAATTCGAAGAAATCACCGCTGTCGAGCCGGCGCTCGATCTCTTCGACCTGCTCCTCGCTGAACGCCTCGAGGACGTCTTCGCGCAGGGCCTCTGTGTCGCCTTCGTCGATCGCGTCCGCAGCGGAGAGGCGGATCTGCTTTACCGCACGCTTGTCGAGGTGGATCTCCATGAGCGTGGCTCCGTTTAGGCGACCAACCATGGCGACGTCAAGCGTGCCGATGATCGGCGGAAAGGTTTCCGAGACGTTGGCGCAGGCGCGCGCCGCGTCAAGGCGAGAGCCCCCGGAGACCACCATGACCAGGCACGTCCCGCCCCTCGCGTCGGGTGGTGCCTTCCCGGGCCTCGCCCGGAGCGGAAAGGGCAGGGGACGCGAGACCCCGTCTCCATCGGGCCCCCGGCGCGCGCGGCGGGTTGCGGGCTCCCGCGCAGACGCGTAGCGTGAGCGCCGGTGAGCGCGCGACGGCCCTTCGGTCTGCTCCTCTGCGCCTCTCTGCTCGCCGCCTCCGGTCCGGCGCGTGGTGAGCCGAGCGCCTCGCTGCCTCCGGCAAACGAGCCTTTGCGTGTCCTCGGGGGCGTCCGTCCACCACCGCTCCACGTCGAGTACTTTCAGTACGGCGTGGCGATCGTGGCCGAGACGAACCTCGACGCCGGCGCGGTCTGCGCGCCCGAAGGTGGAAAGGCCGCGCCATGCATCCTGGGCGGAGCCGGGGGCCTCGCGATCCGCGGCGGGTATCGATCCGCCGGGCCCTGGTACATCGGCGGCGCCTACCAGTTCGCGAAGATGGACTCGAGCAATCTCTACCGGCTCGGGATCTTCCAGCAGCTCCGCTTCGAGATGCGCTACCTGCCCGACTTCGGGACTCGCGCCGCGCCCTACGCATCCTGGGGGATCGGGGCGCTCGCGTATGGGAACGAGTGGGGCGTCGAGACGGGCGGCGGGCTGCTCTTCGGGGGCCTCGGCGTCGAAATCGAGCTTTCCCGGGTGGCGATCCTGGGCTTCGGTCTGGTGTATCGGCCGATGCTCATCGCGGGGTGGACCGATACGGCGGGGGCCGTCCGTGCCACGGGTGTGGCGCACTTTCTGGGCGCCGAGTTCCAGTTCGAGCTCCGCAGCGAGATCGGGCGCAGGTAGGTCGGAGCGGGCCGCGGGGCGCGGTTTTCGTGTCGAGCTTGCGCTCGGGCACTTGACTCGAAAGCGCCTCCGCGGTCCTCTCGCGGCTGTGATCTGCGACGTCTGCGGTCGTGAGAACGAGGGCAACCTGACGTTTTGCCTGGATTGCGGCAGGCGCCTCCGGACCCAGGGGCGCGGTGTGCCGCCCACGCCGCCTCACGGCATCGAGCGCGTCGATCGCGCGGCCGTCGCCGAGGTCCGAAGCACGGACGAGAGCCCGAGCTCCGCGCCCGCGATCGCCTCGAACCCCGCTCCCTCGGCGAACCCGACATCCGGCAGCCCGACATCCGGCAGTCCGACGTCTGGCAGTCCGACGTCTGGCAGTCCGACGTCTGGCAGCCCGACGTCCGGGAGTCCGACGTCCAACAGCTCGGCTTCCTCTCCGAAGCCCTCGGCGCCGCGATCCCGACCCGAAGCGCCCGCGCTCCAGTTCACCGTTTCTTTCGGCGCCGACGCGATCTCGACGTGCCCGAGCTGCCGCTCGTCGAATCCGCCCGGCTATCGCTTCTGCGTGACGTGCGGCGCATCGCTCGGTCGTCCCGCCGCCGCAGCAGCATCGAGCGAGGCGGCGGTCGTGCGTCGTGCGCCGGAGCCCGAGCCCGAGCCCGAGCCGATCTCCGCGCCCGTGGCCGCGCCGCCTTCGCCGCTTCCCGCGGCACCTGCCGCGCCGCAGCCCGCGCCCGCGTCGGTCACGCCGACACCGACGGCTCGGCCTGCGCTTCCCCGTTCGGTCGTCGTGCCGAACCCCGAGAGCGCGCCGGCCACGATCCCCGACGATACGGGCGACAAGATCATCGGCGCGCCCGTCGTGGGCATCGCGACGGCCCGGACCGGACCACCACGGCTCGTCCGTTGTGCTCGTTGCCACGGTCATTCCGCCGAGGGCATGCGCTTCTGCAAGTACTGCGGCGCGCCGCTCGACGAGGGGGAGAAGGCCGCTCGCACGGAGACCGAGCCCACGTTCGCCGAGCCCGTGACCGCGGGACGCAGGGACGAGCGGCTCGCGACCGCCTTCGTCGCGCCCGCGCCCGCCTTGCCTTCGGCGACCCCGAGCGGCCGCCTCCAGACGGGCCGGCTCGTCGTGATCGTGGAGGATGGCAGCGAAGGCAAGTCGTTTCCGCTCGTGGACCGCCAGGTCGACGTCGGCCGGACCGAGGGGGACATCCTCCTGCCGGACGATCTGTACGTCTCCCCGCGGCATGCCCGCCTCCTGCCCCAGGGTGGTCACTGGATCCTCCGGAATCTTCATTCCACGAACGGGGTCTACCGGCGCATCCGGGAACCGCACGCGCTGAAAGACGGCGACTTGCTCCTCCTGGGCCTCGAAGTGTTACAGTTCGAAACCGTGAACGACGCGGAGCGAGGGCTCGGGCACGCAACCCAGCATGGGACCCTGTTGTTCGGGTCTCCCTCGACCCCGCGGCGCGCACGGCTCTGTCAGCGGACGGTCGAGGGGGTCACCCGCGACGTGTACCATCTGTTCCGGGATGAAACGGTGATCGGTCGAGAGGTGGGAGACATCGTGTTCACAGCCGATCCGTTCCTGTCGAGGCGGCACGCCGTTCTTCGCAGGAGCTCGATGAGCGGCGAGTTCACGATCACGGATCTGGACTCGTCGAACGGCACGTACGTCGCGATCCGCTCGGACGTCACCCTCGACAACGGCGACTACCTACGCATCGGCCAGCACCTGTTCCGGGTGGACCTCTCGTAGTGAGCCCATGAGCGAACAAGCCTCCCGAGAGACGCAGCCCGACTCGAACCGCCCCGCGGACAGCGCCGAAGGTCTACCCAGCGAGCGCAAGCTGAAGAAGTCCGCCCCGATCAAGCTACGCTTGTTCGGCCGCACGGACGTGGGTCAGGTGCGCGAGCACAACGAGGACAACTTCATCGTCGCGGACCTGACCAAGGCGAGCCGCGGCTTGATGGAGACCGATCGAAACCAGATCGTCGGCGAGCGCGGCGTGCTGCTCGGCGTCTGCGACGGCATGGGCGGCGCGGCCGCCGGCGAGGTCGCGAGCCAGCTCGCGGTCGACATCATCTTCCAGAAGATGATCTCGGGCGAGCCGCCGAAGGATCACGACGAGATCGCGGCCAGGCTCGTGCACTCGATCGAGTCGGCGGGCCTGCGCATCTTCAGCGAGGCGAAGCTCGACCGCACGCGGCGCGGCATGGGCACGACGTCCACCGTGGCGGCGCTCGTCGACGATCACCTCTTCATCGGCCAGGTCGGCGACAGCCGCGCGTACATCCTGCGCGGCGACAGGCTCGTGCAGGTCACGCGTGATCAGTCGCTCGTGAACCAGCTCATCGAGGCCGGTCAGCTCACCGAGGAAGAGGCCGAGACCTTCGAGCACAACAACATCATCCTGCAGGCGCTCGGCACCTCGGACAGCGTCCAGGTGGACCTCACGTTCGTCGAGCTCAAGCGCGGCGACACGCTGCTGCTCTGCTCCGACGGCCTCTCGGGCATGGTGCGCAACGAGGAGATCCGCGAGGTCCTGCGGACGATCGACGATCCCCTCGAGGTCTGTAAGACCCTGACCGATCGCGCGAACCAGGCGGGCGGTCACGACAACATCACGGTCGTCGTGTCGAAGTTCGAGGGCGAGGCGCTGCCCGAGCCCACGGAAGAGGACATCTCGGGGCTGCGCTACCGCAAGTACCAGCTCCCCGAGCCCATGCCGCCGAGCTCGCTCACGGCCCCCGATCCGAGCCGCCGTGTCAAGGAGCTCGATCAGCCGAAGATCTCGGTGCCGCTCACGCCGCTGCCCTCGACGTCCTCGTCCGAGGGGCACCGCCGGGAGAGCGACTCCGAGCGGCGGGAAGATCCCTCGAAGGACGGAGAGGGTCCATCTTCGTACGGGCCGCGTTCGCACGGCTCGGACGATCCGATTCAGATCCCGACCGACGGCGCGCCGCAGTGGCTCATCGTGATGATGATCGCGAGCGCGCTCGCGTGTATCACGATCGCCGGGTACTACCTGCTCAAGCCCTAGCGTTCGCCTTCGCAAGCGCTGGCGGAGCCCGGCCGCCAAAAATATACTCGCGGGATGCCGAGCGAGGTGCCGCGCGAGGCGATGGACGCGGACGGTCGTGTGGACGTCGCGACCGCGCAGCGCATCGTGGAGAACGCTGTCGCGCGCGCCACGAGCGGGCCCGACAAGAGTGCGAGCATCATCGAGGCGAAGGTCGCCGAGGCGACGCGGCGAGGCGCGCGGCTGAACGCGCTGCTCGCGTTCGGCGTGGCCGTGACGCTGGTCGCGCTCGTGGTGGCGGGCTTCGTCGTGTACCGATCGCAGCGCGCGGCGGCGATCCTGACGGCCGAGGCGGGGCTCGATGCGCGCCCGGTGGCCGCGCCCGTGGGCACGCTGCCGACGAAGGTGCTCTCGGGGCGCGAGATCTACGAGCAGAACAAGGGCGCGCTCTACGTGCTCGCGTACACGCAGAACCGCCGCATCAGCGGCTGCTGCAGCGCGTTCGCGATCGACAAGACGCAGCTCGTGACGAACGCCCACTGCGTCACGTCGTGCGGAGCCCGCGGCGGAAAGCCCGTCGTCGTGCAGAACGAGTCCGCTGGGAAGGTCGAGCTCGAGGTCGTCGTGCAGCGCGCGCACCCGAGCTACAACGCGAACTCGAAGCGCGCGGACACGCCCGACGTCGCGTTGCTGCGCGTGAAGGGGACGTTGCCCGTGGCCGTCACGCTGGCGAGTGATACGGAGCTCCGCGCGCTCGGCCCTGGCGACGATGTGTACGTGCTCGGCTTTCCCGGGCGCGTGATGGATCCGGTGAGCCCGTCGGCGACGTTCCTGAGCGGGCACCTCGGCCGGCTGATGGGCTTCGACGAGCAGGCCACGTCGGCGGACAAGGCCACGGTGATCCTGCACGACGCGGTCACGCGCGGCGGCAACAGCGGCAGCCCCATCTTCAACCAGTACGGCCACGTCATAGGTGTCCATGCGGCTCACGTGGACGACGAAGAAAACATCTCCATCGACGGGCAGAAGACGACGATCGTGCAAGCCTCTCCGTACCGCATCGGCATGCGGATCGATCTCGTCCGCGGGGTACCCACGCCTTGAACCTCCGGATCGTGCACATCGCAGGGCAGAGGGCCGGAACGTCGCAGATCTTCGAACGCGACGTCGTGCGACTCGGCCGCTCGCCGGACAACGACGTCGTCTTCGACGCGAACCACGACCGCGAGGCGAGCGGCCATCACGCGGAGCTGCGTCGCGAGGGCGGCACCTGGTACGTCGTGGATCTCGGCAGCCGCAACGGAACGTTCGCCAATGGGCAGCGGATCCAGCAGCGCTGCCCGCTCGCGCCGGGGATGGAGGTGAGCTTCGGCGCGAAGGGGCCGCGGATCCGGGTCGAGCTCGCGCCCGCCGCTGCGCCGCCGCCGATGCCGCCGATGCCGCCGATGCCAGTGATGCCGCAGCCGATGTCGGCGATGCCGCAACCGATGCCGCCGATGGCGCCCGCCGTCGCGTCGCCACGCATGCCGATCGCGCAGGCCGTGCAGCCGGCGCCGCCCGCGGGCGCGCGCGTCGGGCAACGGACGATCGCGATGATGATCTCGCAGGCCGTCGCTGCGGCGAGCGGGCGCCACAAGTTCGGGCGGACGGCGGAGCTCAACGCGATCGTCGAGGAGAAGGTCACGGCGGCGACGGCGTCGCAGCGGAGGACGGCGTACGCGCTCGGCGCACTGCTCGTCGTCGCGCTCCTCTCGCTCGGCGGGCTCATCTTCTGGAGCACGCGCTCGCAGGACGAGATCCAGCGCCTGCGCGAGGATCTCGCGCAGATGCCGCCCGAGGATCCGCGTCGCAAGGAGATCGAGGGACGGCTCGGCAACCTGCACCCGTCGAACGCGAGCTTCGGCCGAAACCTCTACGACCGCTCGAAGAAGGGCATCTTCATGCTCGCCTCGAAGGGCGAGGGCTTCTGCACGGCGTTCGCCGTGAAGCCCTCGACGCTCGCGACGAGCGCGCACTGCATCCAGGAGGCGAAGGCGAAGGGCTCGGTGGTCGCGCTGGAGAACGAGGGGCGCGGGCAGGCGCGCTTCGACGTGATCGAGATGCGCACGCATCCCGGCTATCGCCCGACCGATCAGGAGAGCATCACGCCCGACGTCGGCGTCTTGACCATCCGCGGCCGCTCAGCCGTCGTGCTGGAGATCGCGACGAAGCAAGAGCTCGCGGTGATGGGCGCGGGGGACGACGTCTACCTCATCGGCTTCCCCGGCCGCCTGATGGACGCCACGAACCCCGCCGCGACCTTCCTCGCCGCGCACATCGGCCGCGTCACGGGCGCATCCGGCCGGCCCGCGGCATACCAGGACGCCTGGCTCGTGCAGCACGACGCTGCGACGACACGCGGCTCGAACGGCAGCCCCGTCTGGAGCGGCCAGGGCAAGGTGATCGCGGTGAACTCGGGCGGCTACCTCGAAGAGGGCGAAGAGAAGATTGCAGGCCGGAAGACGGAGGTCGTGAAGGCCTCGCCGTACAAGTTCGGCATGCGGATCGATCTCGTCGAGGCGCTCCTCAAGTAGTCACGATGCTCAGGCTGGCGATCCGCAGGCTGCTGCTCATTCTTCCGACGCTGATCGGAGTCTCGATCGTCACGTTCCTGTTTCTCTCGTACGTCCCCGATCCGACGGACGATCCGGCGCTCTCCGTCTCGACGTCCGAGCGAGCACGCCTACGCCGCGAGCGGTTCCTCGACCTGCCGCGCTTCGTGAACTTCGGGACGCGTGACGTCCGCGCGCGGTCCGCCGAAGCGATGCGCGCGATCGTCGACGGCGATGGGGAGCAGAAAAAAGCAGAGGGGCGCGAAGAGCTCGCGCGGCTCGGGGGCGCTGCGTTGCCGCACGTCCTGCCCGCGCTCGACTCGCTCGCGCCCGGGCCCCGCGCGGAGGTCGCGCTCGCGCTCGCGCCCGTGGGCGAGCGGATGGGCTTCGCGAGCGAACGGCTCGCGGATCCGGCGCGCGCGGTGGCGTTCTGGACGCGGTTCTGGGACGACCGCGGCATCGAGTTTCGCCGCGCGTCCGTGCGCAGCGCGGTCCGTAGGCTCTCGCGGTACGGCAGCACCTCGCGCGCGGCCGAGCTGCGCGAGCTCGACACGTTCGTGCTGGAGGACGTGCTCGGCGCGCTCGAACATCCGACCGACAACGCCTCGTTCGAGCGGGCCCGGGCCCTCGTCGACATCGCCGCGCACGTCACGGGCAGGAGCGATCGCATCGCGCCCGGCGACGACTACGAAACGGCCCGCGCCTGCGTCGAGCGGTGGGGCTCGTTCTGGATGGTCTACAAGAACGACTTCGTGACGCTCGACGGCCCCTCGCGGTTCGCGGCCATCGTGCTGGAAACACGCTACGGCAAGTGGGCGCTCGGCGCCGTCACGCGGCGGCTCGGCGTGGGCATCGACGGCGTGCCCGTCCTCGACGGCATTTTCCGACGCGCGCCCGTCACGCTGACGCTCGTCTTCGGCTCGATCGCGCTCGCGTACGCGGCGGCCGTGCCGCTCGGTCTCTTCGGGGCTGCGTCGCGCGGGCGGCGTCGCGACGGGATCATCGCGGCCATCGTGCTGGTGCTCTACGCGATCCCCACGGCGTTTTTCGCGATCCTGGCGGCGCGTGGCTACCAGGGGCACGGTCTCTTCTTGCCGACGGTCGTCCTCGCGCTCGGCCTCGTGGCCGCGCCGGCGCGTCAGGCGCGCGCGGGCCTCGCGTCGGCGTTTGCCCAGGACCACGTGCGCGCATCGCTCGCGCGGGGGGCGAGCCGCGCGCGTGCGCTCATGCGCCACGCGCTCCCCGGCGCGATCCTCCCGGTCGTCACGCTCGCCACGCTCGAAGCCCCGATGGCCCTCGGCGGCGCGTTCGTCGTCGAGCGTGTCTTCGGCCTCGAAGGCCTCGGCGCGGCCACGATCGTCGCCGTGCAGTCGCGCGACACGAGCTGGCTCATGGCCGTCTCGATCTTCATGGCCGCGACCGCGACGCTCGGGGTCATCATGACCGACCTCGTGTACACCGCGCTCGATCCTCGGCTCGCGCAGAGCATCCTGCGCCAGAGGCCGCGCACATGAGCCACCGCGCGATCGCGCTCCGGCGTGTCGCCTACAGCCGCCGCGCGGGCCTCGGCGCCGCGCTGCTCGGCTTGCTCGTGCTCGTCGGCGTCTTCGCCGAGTTCCTCGCCGCGCCCGCGCCGCTCCTCGCCGTCGGGCCACGCGGCGTCGAGGTCCTTCCGGCGATCGTGCACGCCGAGCGGTACGAGCGCCTCTCCGAGGACGAGATCACGCGCTCGTACGCGGACAGCTTCACCGTCTGGCCGCTCGTGCGATCCGGCCCGAAGGCGTCGAGCGCGGCGGGCCCCTTCGCGCCCTCGTCCCGCGCGCACCCGCTCGGCACTGACGAGAAGGGCCGCGACCTCTTCGCCCGCCTCGTCTACGGCGCGCGCACCGCGCTTGGCCTCTCGCTCGCCGCCGTCCTCGTGAGCGCGCTCCTCGGCGTCCTCCTCGGCGGCCTCTCGGGCATCCGCGGCGGCACCTCGCGCGACGCGCTCGTGCGCCTCGTCGAGACCGTCGACACCTTCCCCGCCATCCTCGTCGTCGCGCTCGTGCGCGCCATCGAGCACGAGCCTTCGGCGCTCTCGCTCGTGCTCGCGGTGGCCTTCGTGCGCTGGGCCGAGGTCGCGCGCCTCGTGCATGCCGAGACCTTGCGTGGCGCCTCGGAGGATTACGCCCTCGCCGCGCGAGCCCTCGGCGCCTCGCGTGCTCGCATCTTCCTGCGCCACGTGCTCCCGAACGCGCTCGGCCCCGTCACGGTGAGCTCGGTGTTCGGCGTGGCGTCCGTCGTCCTCCTCGAAGCGGCGATCTCGTTCCTCGAGATGGGAGCGCCGACATCGGCGGCGTCCTGGGGCGAAACACTCGCGCAGGGCGCGCGAAATCCCGCGGCGCTGCGCCTGCTGGTCTTGCCCGTCTTCTTGCTCCTCGTGACCGTGGGCGGCTCGTACCTCGTCGCCGATGCGCTGCGCGACGCGATGGACCCGCGCTCCGCGCGAAAGCGACGGGACGAAACGTACGGTTCGTTCGGACCTCCCACCGACGAGCCGCACGCGTCCCGATGACGATACGTCACCATCCGTGATGGGCTTGCAACGCGTCGTGAACCCGACGTACGTTGAAAAAAGCCCGGTCTCCTTGGAAGGCTTGGGCTCGGCCCGGCGTGCTGACCAACCTCGCCGGGCCTCTTTTCATTTCAGCCGCAAGGATCTCGCCGGCCGAGGTTTTACGCGCACGGCGTCATGACTCGACGGAGATGAGATCCACGGCGAAGCACCGCAGCGCGTGCAGGCTGCGGCGCTGCCAGTGCATCTCGGCGTTCGAGACGAGCCGGATCTTGTACTGCTTGCTCGGATCGAGATCGGCGACGTCGCTGATCCAGGTCACGAAGCTCTTGAAGCAGGACGAGTTCATGAACTCGAGGTGGCGGAAATCCACCTGCACGTCGGCGGCGCCGATCCGCAAAGCCTCGCCGTGCACGCGCGGCAAGAGCGAATCCAGGCTGTCCTTCGCTGCCATGTCCGCGTTGCCCGAGAGGCAAAGGACGAGCGAGCGGCCCTCCGCGCGCACGTTCGCCGAGAAGTCGCGGAGCGAGACCGAGAGGTCCGAGGCCGCGCTCACGCGCTCCTCCGCGCGGCGACGGTCGTCTGCGCCAGGATCGTGACCCTGTCGTCCTCGATGGTGTGGCTCATCGTCATCTCTCCTTCGGCCCGCACGCGCACGAGACCGAGCCCCGAGCCCACCTTGCGCTTGGCGCTGCGCGCCATCGCGATCTGATAGTAGGCGAAGGGATCGTCGTGCCGGCTCATCTCCTCGAAGATAGTGGCGAGCGCGGCGATGTGCTCGGCGTTCGCACGGTTCACGAGCCGGATCGAGACCGTGCTCGACGTCTCTCCGGGCTCGAACGTGATGGAAAGAAATGTCACGCCGTCGCTCGCGTACTTGACGGCGTTCTCCAGGAGCTCGTGGGTCGCGAGCGCCATCCGCGACACGGTGTCGCGGTCCTCGATCATCCGCTCGTAAAAATCGGAAACGAACCTCCGAACGATGGAGATGAGCTCGACGTTGGGCCGGAACGTCAGCTCGAACGCGGTCGGGGTCTCGGTCATCGTTCCTCTGCGGATCGGCGGCCCAATCTATCTCAGCCTCCGGCGCGCGTCTCGTTCGCCCGGTACCGCACGACGACGAGCGTCACGTCGTCCTCTTGCCCCTTGCCACGCGAGAAGCGCTCCACGTCGTCGAGGATCACGTCGCGGATCCGCTCCACGGGTTCCCCCGCGAGCGCCTCGATCTGCGCCGTGAGTCGGTCCATTCCGTACATTTCGCCCGACGTGCTCCGCGCCTCCGTGACGCCGTCCGTGTAGAGCACCATCACGTCGCCGTCTTCCAGCACGAGCTCGTCGTCCTGCACCGTGCGAGCGACGTCGCGCATCGCGCCGACCCAGGGCCCGAGCGTGGGGATCGCCTCGATTTTTCCCGTGCTCGCACGCAGGAGAAGGATGTCCTCGTGCGCGCCGGCGAACACAACGCGGCCGCTCCGGTGGTAGCGCATCACCGTGAGCGTCACGTGCTCGTCGTTGCGCAGGCGGTTGCGGATGTTGTCGTAGAGCACGAGGTTCAGCACGCGCACGAGGTCCTTCGGCCGCGCCGACGGATCCTCCCGGCCGAGCGCGGCGATCGCGCTCTGCACCATGAGCATCACGAGCCCCGATTGCAGCCCGTGCCCCGCCACGTCGCCGATCGCGAGGATGCCGCCTCCCTCCACGGGGAACACGTCGTAGTAGTCGCCGCCGACCTCGCTCGCCGGGATCATCCGCGCTGCCACTTCGAGCCCGGGCACGTCGAGGCGCCGCGGCAGGATCGACGTCTGGATCCGCGCGCTGATCTCGAGCTCCTTTTCGAGCCGCTCCTTCGCCGCCATCTGCTCGCGTGACTCCGCGAGCTCACGCGCCATCCGGTTCATCGCCTCGCCGAGCGCGCGGAGCTCCGTCGGACCTGCCACGGCCGCTTGCGCATCGAGCTTGCCGCGCGACACGTCGCCCACGAACGCCATGAGCCCGTCGAGCGGGCGTGAGAGCCTACGCGAGAGCACGATCGCGAGCGCCGCCGCCGCCGCGAGCGCGACGAGCGCGATGAGCGCCACGCGCACTTCGAGCTCGCGCGACGGCGCGAGCGCGCGATCGAGCGAGCGCGCGAGGTGAACGGTCCGCGCCGCGCCCGCGCCCGTATCCAGCGTCCGCGACGTCGACAGATACGGACCGCTTTCATGCGCGGACGACGCCGTGATCATCCGGAGCACCTCGCTCGGCGCCTCCGATCCATCTTCGAGCTTCGAGTGCGCCACCACCGTGGCCCCATCCGTCACCGCCACGAGGCTGCCCGTCTGGAGACGCACCTCCTCGACGAGCGCATGGTCGAGCTTGAAGCCGAGCACCAGCACGCCGACCGTCTCGGTCCCGAACGAGAGCCGCCGCGCGACCACCTCGTACAGCTTGCCCTCGTTCGTCCACAGCCCGGACCTCTCGCCGTCGCGCAGCGCGCCCGCGAGGATCGGATCCTTCGACATGTCGAAGCCCGACGCCTTCGGATCGGCCACGTCCGCGAGCAGGATCCCCGTCCCGTCCGTCATCAGGAACAGGTCGCTCTTCACGGCCTTGCGCATCTCGTCGGCCACGCCGTAGACGGTCTCCGGGGACACGTCCTCCGTCGCCACCACGGCCTTGAGCCGTGGCTCTTCCGCCACCACGTGCGCCTTCGCCGCGTGCGCGCGCAGCCGTTCGGTGCGGTGCGCCTCGAAGACGCGCGCGCTCCGTTCGAGCGCCTCTCCGAGCTCCTGCTTCGCGCGCCGCTCCAGCACGATCGCCGCGCTTCCCGCCGTGGCCACCGTGATCGCTGCGATGAGCAGCACGATCCAGAGGAGCAACGTGCTCCGGAACTTCATGGCCGCGCCACCACCGTCTTCGGCAGGTGCTCGCGCCCCTTGCCGGTTCGCTGCCCGCCGAACGGAATCTCGATCTTCCCCATCGAACGCTCCTCCGCGGGCACGCCGAGCGCCTCCGCGAGCGCCGGCGACGCCGAGCGCCACGCCACCTCGATCACGACCGATCCCGATCGCGGCGCGTCGAGCTCGAACGCGAGCGTGCGCGTCTCGCCCGGCGTGATCCGCTCGTCGCGCTTCTCGGCGATCGCCGCGTAAAACGGCACCTCGCGCCCCGACTCGTCGACGAGCACCCGCCCGATCGTGCGCTCCTCGCGCGCTTGCGCTCGTCCCTTCTCGTCGAGCGCTTGCACGCGCACCACGACCTGCCTCCCGGGCACCCCTGCCGGCACCGCGTGCCCTGCGCCTTCGTTCTTCAGCACCACGGACACGGCGAGTTTACCTGCGTGGTCCGCCGCCGACGCCACGATCCCGAGCGCCTTCTGCACGATCTCGCCCTTCTCGCCCATGAACCCGTGATGCGCCACGCGCACCTTCCGCTCCGTGCCCGTCGCCGCGTGCGTCGTCTCCGCCGGCATGTGGCATTCCTGGCAGGCCGTGCCCGAGACCCCGAAGCTCGACGCGCGCCACTCGGCGAACTCGGTGATGATCGGCAAGCTCTTGCCGTTCGCGAGCGGCATCGAGAACGCGTGACAGCCGCCGCAGACGCGCGCATCGCGGAACGCGGGCGCGCAACCCATCTTGTGGAAGTAGTTGTCCTTCGCGTCGCAGTACGGACCGAATTTCCGATTTCCTTGGAGGTCAAACGTATACTGCGGCTCGGCAGCATTGTCCCCGACGTCGCGGATGGCGTGGCACGCCTCGCACGTCACGCCCTCGTCGACCGATAACTCCGCCGGATCCGTGAGCCCCGCGAGCGGCGCGTGGCAGACCTCGCACACGGGGTTCTTCGAGCGATCCCGCATCGCGACGTAGAGCGGCGATCTTCGCGCGCGCGCGTGCGCCGACGTCTTCCACTCCGCGTGGAGCATGCCGTGGCAATCGCCGCATCGATCGGCGGGGAACGCGCGGGCGCGCGGCGTTTCGAGGGAGGGTTTGTCCGGGGACGGGGACGCGGACGCTTCGGGGTTCGTCCCTGCGCGCGGGGATCCTTCCCGCGGCGTGGAGGGATCACAGGCGAACGTGAACGCGAGGAGCGCCGTTACTTGTAGCGACCGTATGGCGTCCCGTCCTTTCTCAGGTGCCGCTTCGGCGCCGCGCCTTCCGCGAGCGTCGGCTTGAACGACGCCGTCCCGCCCGCCGCCACCGTCACCTCGCCCCGCACCTCCGGCCCGTGCACTTGCCACGCCACGACCGGATAGGTCCCCGCGGGCACGTTCTTGATCTGGAACGATCCATCCGCGCCCGTCACGGCATAAAAGCCGTTGTCGAGCACCTTGATCTTCGTGACCATGTGCGGGTGGATGTTGCAGTAGACGTCCACCACGCCGGCCTCGCGGAACGTGACGGACTTGCTCTCGCCGCTCTTGTAGAGCCCGAGATCGAAGCGCGCCGCCTTCGAGACCGAAAACACGTTGTGGAAGACCTTGTCGTCGTTCGGGAACTCCACGGTCGTCCCCTTCACGATGACCATCAGCCCCGGCGTGAACGTCAGGTTCTTCTGGCGAATCTCGCGCTTGCCGGCCGGAGCCGGCGGGCCGGGCACGTTCTCCAGGTAGACCACGACGCCCGATCGATCGGCCTTCGGCGCGTCGTCCACGAGGACCGTCACCACGCCCGAGACGTTGCCCACGGCCGGCGCCTCGGCGCGGCTCACGCGCGGGGAGAAGGACAAGGTGAGCGGGATCGTCACCACGCCGAGGGGGATCACGAGGCCTAGGAGGCGAGACCAGAGACGCATGCGCCATTCTCCTCGGGAGCGTCAGTATTTCAGGAGCATCGAGCTCGTGAACACGTCGTTCGGAAACTGGGGGGCGCGGCTCAGCTCGCGGTTCAGATTGTACTCGGCCTTGAGGATGAGATGGGTCCCGAGCTCCATCCGCACCCCGGCCGTCGCGCGCAGGACCTGGGACAGGTAGACGAAGCTCACGCCGCTTCGATGGACCGCGTCGCGCGCGTCGACCCGGGCATATGGCGTGAGCCAGTTCAGCAGCCGATACCCCACCTGCACATAACCGCCGCGGTACCGAAGGCAGGGGGCGAGGCCACATTTCGTGGCGCCCGCGTTTTTTCCGTCGATCACGCCTTGCATGACCTCGGCCGTCACATCGAAATCGTGCCAATCGAGGTGCAGGTCCACGCCGACGTGCGTGTGCAGCGCGTCCTCGGCGCTTTGCAGGTCCTGCGCGCCGATCGAGCCCGAGAGCCCCACCTCGAGCCCCGCCCCGAGCGGCGCGCGCGAGGCGATCCGGCCCGCCACGGTCTTCCAGTCGTTTCGATCGATCTCGCCGTGAAATGGAAACGATTCGCTCCCGTGGCTCCCGTTCGTCACGGCCACGTTCAGGATCATCGCGCCGTCCCAGAATTTCCCGCGCGCCTTCACGCCGAGCGGCGATCCGCAGGTGTATCGACAGAGCAAAGACGGCGTCACGGTGAGCCTGTCGGGCGCCTCGCGGCTCCGGTACTCCCAGCCGAGCACCGAATCGAACTTCCCGGCATAAAGGCTGAGCTCGAAGCGCTCGATCGGGACGAGGTACTCGGCGTACGCGAGCTTGACGTCGATGAAATCGCCGAGCGCCCGATCCCCGGGCACCGACACGTCCCGCGACCGCGGCGCGAAGTCGATCGACGCCGTCAGCGTGAGGTCCTCGCGCGGCGCCGCGAAGAGCTGCATGTTGAGCGCGTTCACCGCGAACGACGATTTTCCGCCGCTATCGATCGCGTCGAACGTGAGCGCCCGCGATTCCCCGGTGTCGGCCGGCTCGCCGCGCGCGTTCACCATCGTCGAGAGCGGGTCCCCATAAAAGACCCACGACGCCGGGATGTCTCCCTCGTACTCCGGGAAATACCGGTACCCGCGGTCGCTCCGTATGCCCGAACCGTTGCCCGTGGCCCGGAAAAACCCGAAGTCGAGGTAGCCGCCGAGCTTGCTCACGATCGGCAAAAGCCGCGTGATCTGCTGGTCGAAGTAGCTCGTGTCGTCCTCGAGCTTCGCGACTTTCTCGGCCGTGGCTGCGTTCTGCTTTGCCGCGCGTTCGAGCTCCGCCACGCGCTCGCGCATGCGGCGGTTCTCCTCTTCGAGCGCCCGGAGCCGCGCCTCGACCCGCTCCGCGGCCGCTGCTTCACGCGCGTTCGTCGTGGCGCTTCCATCCCCGTCCGCGGCTCGCGTAGCACGAGGCACGATTCCGACGATGGACAGGAAGAGCACGAACCCGAGCGGCTTCCTCATGTCCCGACGCGACCCTACAGGGACCGAACGGCCTCGTCGAGCGTTGATTGCGCTCCCGCTTCGCTCTTTGCTTCGGTATGATGCCTCCCGTCCAGGGGGCGCAATTGTTGTCCGAAACCGTGAGCGATCCTGCCGTGCGGCGAGGGGCGCCTTGAGCCAGGCGGCGCTTCCCAGCGAGCTCCTCGCGCGTTTCCGCGGCGTGGCGCTCGAA
Source organism: Polyangium sp. y55x31 (assembly GCF_029946505.1). Lineage (GTDB taxonomy): Bacteria > Myxococcota_A > Polyangia > Polyangiales > Polyangiaceae > Polyangium. The sequence continues at coordinate 109,567 of NZ_JARZHG010000008.1, read as the reverse complement.
CGGCTCGACCGCGTCGAGGGCGATTGGGGCAACTTCATGCACGGCGAGAGCGGGCCCGAGGTCGCCGCCGTCATGCAGCAGGAGCTGCACACGCTCAAAGGCGAAGCCCGCATGATGCACTTCGGCGGGCTCGCCACGCTCTGCCACGCGCTCGAAGGCCTCGTCGCGGCCGTGGCGCGGCGCGGCCGGCGCGTGCCCGAGGAGGTCGATCTCGTCGTGACCATGGCCATCCGGTTCATGGTCGTGATGCTGCGCAAGAAGGACGCGGCCCCGAGCGCGGGCATGGACGTCGACGGGTTCGTGCGGCAAATCGAGGAGGTCCTCGCCGAGATCTCGGCCGACGAGCCCGAGGCCCCGGTGCCCGTCCCCGAGTCCCGCAGCGCCCCGGTCGACCTGCCCGATCGCGTGTCGATGGCCACGCAGCAGCGCCTCGCGGCCCTCGCGGTGCGGGTCTTTCTGGAGCACGTCGCGGCCGGGCGCGCGCGCGGGCGGCTCGGCGACGTGGTCCGCGCCCTCTCCGAGGAGGTCACGTCCCTCTCGGCCGTCGCCCTCGCGCCGCGGCTCGCGCCCCACGAGCTCGGGGCGCGTGGCCTCGCGGAGAGCCTCGGCAAGGACGTCCACGTCGCCTTCGACGTGGCCGACGTCCGCGTCCGCGCCGAGGTCGCCGAGTCCGTCGAGGTCGTCCTGCTCCACGCGCTCCGCAACGCCGTGGATCACGGCATCGAGCGGCCCGAGGCGCGCCGCGCCGCGGGCAAGTCGCCCGAGGCCTCGATTCGCGTCTCGGCGCGGCAAAAGGGAGGCGAGATCGAGATCTCGGTCGAGGACGACGGCGCGGGCGTGAACCTCGAAGCGGTGCGCAGGCGCGCGATCGACCTCGGCCTCTCCACGCCGGAGATCGCCCTGCGCGCGCATGACGACGAGCTCGCGGAGCTGCTCTTTCGCCCGGGCCTGTCCACGCGCACCGAGGTCACGGACGTCTCGGGCCGTGGTATCGGCCTCGACGCGGCGCGCGCGGCCATCCAGCGGGTCGGCGGCTGTATCTCCATCTCCACGCGCCGCGGCCAGGGCACGACGCTCCGGCTCCGCGTCCCCCAGGCGAGCCACCTGCTCTCCGTCACGTGTTTTCCCGCGCGGGGCGCCGACCTCGTCCTCGCTGTTGCGACGGGCCCCGGCGTCCGCGTCTTGCCGGCCGAAGGGGGCATGCCGGCCATCGATCCGGTGGAATACTTCGATATGGCCCCACCGGGCGGCGCGCGGAGCGGCGAGGGCGTGCGGTTCGAGGTCCGGCGGGGCGACGCACGCTTCACGCTCCGCGCCGGCGGCGCGCCGTATGCGGCCGTGGCTACGCGCCTTTGTCCGACTGCCGACGATTGCCCGGCCGAGATCGTGATGGTCGACGGGACCGAAGTCTTGCTCGTGCGGCCCGAGGTATTCTGACTCCGTCCATACCCCCGTTTTTCCGTCGCGCGCGTGAATCGTGCCCTGGGTTTACGTCCTTCTTGCCGTGGAAGCGGCTCCTCGATACGATGCCGCCAATGGCCCGCGCATGACGCTCGGGCAGGAACCACCCCTCGTCCGGCGAGAGGCCATCCATGAGCGCGAGCACGACGAAGCGACGAATTCTCGTGGTCGACGACAGCGAGATTTGCCGTGAGCTCGTCAAGCTGCTCCTGCAATCTCGTGGCTTCGAGGTGATCACGCTCGACTCGCCGTTCGGCTTCGGCGCCGCCGTCGCGCGCGAGCAGCCGGATCTCGTGCTCGTGGACGTGAACATGCCGGCGCTGCACGGGGGCAAGCTGGTCGAGGTGGCGCTCCAGAAGGGCATCCTCTCGTGCCCGATCGTTTTTCACTCCGACCGGCCGGCGCGGGAGCTCCAGAGCCTCGTTTTGAGCACGGGCGCGTCGGGGTTCATCCCGAAGACGAACGACGGCGACGAACTCGCCTCGCGCATCGAAGAGTATCTGAATGGCACGTGGCAGAAGCGGGATCGCGCTCCGGAGAGCATCCGGCCGAGCACGGCGCCGCCGGGCCCGCGCACGGACGTCCCGCCGCGCATGACGCGCCCCTCGGAGGTCCCGCCCCTCTCCGGCACCTCGTCGCAGTCGCTCCCGCCCTTGTCCGCCGCCGCGCTCTCCTCGCGCACCTCGGACGCCGCGCCGCTCTCGCAACGCAGCTTCGACGCGGCGCCGCTCTCGCAACGATCGCCGGACGCGGCGCCCCACTCGCAGCGGACGATGACCTCGTCGACGGGCTGGGTGCGCGGAAAATTCTGAAATCGCGCGGTTACGGCAGATTGCAGGTCGTGTTGACGTAGGTCCGCCAGACCTGCTGGGCCGAGCCGATGGGCCTTCCGAGCGCGCTCGTGAGCTGGGCATTGCGCCGGATGAGCCGAGCGCAGCCGTGGTTCTGGAATCGCCGGAGATACTGGGCCGCCGCGTTTTTGCATTCGACGACGTCCTGCCAGGTGCACGTCCGCTCCGGCTCCGGCAGCGGGATGAACTCCCCGTGCATTCCCCGTCGATGGCCCCAAGGCATGGGTGTATACCCCTGCGCGATGTCCTGACATGCCTGATTGGCGGCATCCCAGCCCATCTGGAAGGGATTCCTGGTGCAAGCCGCGTCGGCGGCCGCGCTCGTGAAGAGGCCCGCGATCAGCAATGCGGCGAAGGGCCACTGGATCTTCATGATGATTCCCCCGCGGGAATGCCGGGCCCGACCCCCGCGGCCGAGCAGGCAGCCCCGTCTGTGGCGGGACATGGAGCCCGTCCGTCCGGCGTCAATCACCCGCCCGGCGCCCGAACACCCGCGCGCCGAGCTCCGGATCGTCGGTCATGATCCCATCGACGCCCATCGCGAGGAGCGCGCGCATCTCGGCCTCCTCGTTGATCACCCACGCGTGCACTTCGAGCCCACACGTGTGCGCGACCTCCACGAAATGCGGCGTCACGATCGGGATCCCCGAGAAGCTCGTCGGCACCTGCAAGGCGAACCCCCGCGCCACGTAGCCCGGGTTTCCCCCATTGCAGAGGAATTCCAGCGATTCGGGCAAACTCATCCCCGTCAGCACGCCGGGGATGCGCCGCCGGATCTTCTCCATCAAGGACCCGGGCTCCGCCGTCAAGAGCACCCGCTCCCGCGCGTCGTGCCGATCGAGCACCCATTGCACTGCGGAGACCAGCGCCTCCTCGTCCATCTTGAGCTCGATGTTGAGCGGCACGCCCGGCAGCGCCGTCAAAAGCTCGGCGAGCGTCGGGATCCGGATGCCGCGGCCCCGGAAGGGGTACGCGCCGTCCGGATCCCGGAACCGATATCCCGCGTCGAGATCCCGAACCTCGGAAAAACGTTTCTTCGCGGCCGGCCCCTCGCCGTCCGTCGTGCGCGCCACGTCGTCGTCGTGCAGCACGATCACCTCCTCGTCGGCGGTGAGGTGTACGTCGAGCTCGAGGCGGTCCGCCCCCGCCGCGAGCGCGGCGGCGAAGGCGGGCAGCGTGTTCTCGGGCGCCGTGGCGGAGGCGCCGCGGTGCGCGAACAGGCGGGGGCGGGGGCCGTCCTTGTAATGCATGGCGATTACGGAATCGTCACCGGCACCGTGGCCGTGTTGTTGTCGAGGCTGACCTCCTCGAACTCTCGGCTCGGGTTGAGCTTCACCTGGATGAAGTATTCACCCGCCGGCACGTCCGTGATGTCGAGCCACTGGCAATCGAGCGTGTTGCCGTAGAGATCCGACCATCCGCGCTGGATGCCCTGATCCTCGCACGTGTAGATCTTGTTGCAGCCCACGTTCGGGCCGAGGGCGATCTGCTGCGTGTCCTCCATGCAATACGCCTGCTTGCGCCCGGTCACGACCTCCTTGCCGTTCTGGTCGAGCAGCGCGTACGTCGCGAACCCGTTGAAGTGGTAATGGCCGTGGCAGGGCGAGAACAGGAACAGATCCGGCCGCTCCGCCGGCGGCGGCACCGTGAGCGTCGCCATGCCCTGGTTCTTCGCCTCCACGCTGAAGCGGAGGAGCTTGCGCTCGCCCGTCCCGCCCACGCATTGCTCGATGAACGCGCACGAGTTCGGGCTCACGTCGAGCTTGTCGAAGAGGATCTCCTCGGCGAGCCGCTTCTCGTCGATCACGAGGTCCGCCATCGGCTCGTTCGCCGCGTGGCAGCCGCAGTCCGTCCCGCAGAACTCGCCCGCGCCGCAGGGCGGGTCGCACACGGGCGCCTCGTTGTCGCAGTTCGCGAAGACCTGGCATTTCGACGTCGCCGGCACGCAGAGCGAGCCCTCCGCGCACGCGCCGCACGTCCCGCCGCAGCCGTCGTCGCCGCATTGTTTGTCCTTGCAATCCGGCACGCACGGGTCGGGTCGGCATTTGCCCTCGGCCGAGCAGGCGAAGCCCGTGTCGCACGTCCCGCAATCACCGCCGCAGCCGTCGTCCGTGCCGCAATACAGGCCGTCGCAATGCGGCACGCAGCCGTTCGCCGTGAACTTCACCTGCAGGTCGAACGCGCCGTACTGGGAGGCGTCGAACCCGTCGACGATGAGGTAATACGTCCCCACATCGAGAGCCGCGTCCACGCGCGAGCCGTAATCGCCGGGCGGCGCGGCGTCGTCGCTGCAGCCCACGGTCGCCGCGGGTTTGTCGTCCAGGCATTCGTTCGAGGGCGTCGCCGGATTCTCTTTTCGGATGTGGAGCACCGTATCGTAGCCGTAGACACGCGCCTCGATGCCCATCTTCTCCGTCAGCTCGAACTTGTAGACCGACTCCACCGCCGTGCTCGTCGAGTTGCACGTCGGCACGACCTCGTGCAGGCCGTTCGTCGTATCCCCCGTGATGTGATGAACCCCGAGCAGCGCCGTGCCCGCCGGGAGCAGGTCGAGCGGCGACGCGCAGGAACCCGGCTGGTTCGCGGGTTTGCACTCGTTCGTCGCGTTCGCGCACGCCTCGCCCGCGGGACAGCTCCCGCAGCTCCCGCCGCAGCCGTTGTCGCCGCAGACCTTGCCCGTGCAGTCGGGCGTGCAATCCGAGGTGCAGGACGCACACCCCGGCCCGAGCGTATGGTTGCAGGTGTCCTTGTCCTCGTCGCACGTGTCCGTCGTGCATTCGGCGCCGTCGTCGCACGGGTCCTTCCCACTCACGCACTGGCCCGCGACGAGCCGCTCCGCGCCGTTGCAGTAAACGCCGTCGCTGCACGTGAGCTCCGTCGCGGGCGAGACGATCGGCTCGCCGAATCTCGCGCCCTCGTATTGTGCGTTGAAGTTCAGCTTGAAGAGGCCCGTGCGCACGGGCGCCGTCAGCGTGCCCGTGAACGTGCCGCGGCCGTCCGGATCCACCTCGCCGGAGAGCGCGAGCGACGCGCTCGCGAAGCCTTGCCCCTCCGGGAGCGTGAGCGTGACCTCGCCGGGCACCCACGTCGCTTGCCCGCTGTTTCGTGCGTCGACCTTGACGTTGACGGCGCCGCCGGGCTTGGCGCGCGCGTCGATCGTGACGACCGCGTCTGCGATCGCGAACTCGGAGACGTCGTCCGAGCAGCCGGGAACGAGCAGGTGCAGGGCCGGGAGGAAGCAGAGCGGGATGAGCCGTCGATATCGCATGCGAAGCCTCGCCTTTGGAGTCCGGAACGGGTCGAGGGCGCGGCCCTCGAAGCTCGCATGATAAGCGGACCCGCGGCGCGAGCCACGCGCGAAATGTGGGGGATGCGGGAGGTTCCGATGGCAAGCGTCGCAGCTTCAGCCGCCCGCGCGCTCGGGGTTCTTCTCCATGTACTCGGCGAGCCCCTTCTTCGCCATTGCGCGGACCTTGCCCTGCAAGAAGGGCGTCCATCCGAGCAGGATCCCCGCGGGCCCGAGCGCCATACGCGTCCAGCGCCAGAGGTCGAATCGGTCCGTGTGGCGGATGATCTTGCCGTCCTTGAACTCGAACGAGGCGTCGATCACGTTGTGCACGTGCCTCCCCGTGGTCGAGAACGAGTAGTGCGCCTCCCAGTGCGCGCTTCCCGTGGAATCATCGGCGCGCACGTCGCTGAATTCGAGCGTGAGGTCCTTTCCTCGCTCGCAGAGCATGCGCCACATCGCGCGCGCCCCGGCCGCGTCGAGGCCCACGAAAACCGAGTCCGAGAACGTGACGTCCCGGTGATAACAGGCGATCATGCCCTCGGCGTCGCGCTTCTGGAACGCCCGATAAAATTGCTCGATCAAAGCTTGATTGGGGTGCATGGCAGGCGGGCGAGCGGACCACGGGCCGCCGAGGACGTCAAGCCGAAGGGCCACGCGAGCCCGTGCGTGTCGTTCGGCCGTTGACGCCGCGCCCAGGTTCGACCAGACCCACGGCTCGACCTAGGGGAGCCTCGGGCTGAGACGGCCTCTCGCTTTTTGTGGCGGGCCGAACCCTTGGAACCTGAACCGGTTCGTACCGGCGGAGGGAAGTGTCATGAGCACCGTGAAACAGCAGCGGGTCGACGAGGCCCGCCTCCAGACCATCACGCGCGGGCCGCTGCCCGGATCGAAGAAGACCTACCAGACGGGCGTCCTCCACCCGGACCTCCGCGTCCCGCTGCGCGAAATCTCGCAAACACCGACGCGCGAAGGTCACGGCGACGCGGTGCGTCTCGTGCCGAACCCGCCCGTCGCCGTCTACGACACGAGCGGCCCGTACACCGATCCCGACGCCGAGATCGACGTCAAGAAGGGCCTCCCGCCGCTCCGCGCCGCGTGGATCCGCTCGCGCGAGGACGTGGTCGAGCTCTCCGGCGTGAGCTCCGAATACGGAAAGAAGCGCCTCGACGATCGCTCGCTCGACGCATTGCGGTTTCACGCGCCCCGCCGGCCGCTCCGCGCCGCGGCCGGGAAAAACGTCACGCAGATGCATTATGCGCGGCGCGGGATCATCACGCCCGAGATGGAGTACGTCGCGATCCGCGAGCAGCAGCGGGCGAATGCGCGCATTCGCAAGCAGCACCCGGGGCGCTCGTTCGGCGCGGCGATCCCCGAGCGGATCACGCCCGAGTTCGTCCGGGACGAGGTCGCCCGCGGCAGGGCGATCATCCCGGCGAACATCAATCACCCCGAGATCGAGCCGATGATCATCGGCCGGAACTTCCTCGTGAAGATCAACGCGAACATCGGCAACAGCGCGGTCACCTCCTCGATCGAGGAGGAGGTCGAGAAGATGGTCTGGGCCATCCGCTGGGGCGCCGATACCGTGATGGATCTCTCCACGGGCCGGAACATCCACGAGACGCGCGAGTGGATCCTGCGCAATGCCCCCGTCCCGATCGGCACCGTGCCGATCTACCAGGCGCTCGAAAAGGTCGGCGGCAAGGCCGAGGACCTCACCTGGGAGATCTACCGCGACACGCTGATCGAGCAGGCCGAGCAGGGCGTCGATTACTTCACGATCCACGCGGGCGTCCTGCTCCGTTACGTCCCGCTCACGGCGAACCGATTGACGGGCATCGTCTCGCGCGGCGGATCGATCCTCGCGAAATGGTGCCTCGCGCACCACGAGGAGAACTTCCTCTACACGCATTTCGAGGAGATCTGCGAGATCATGCGGGCCTACGACGTGAGCTTCTCGCTCGGCGACGGTCTCCGGCCCGGCAGCATCGCGGACGCGAATGACGACGCGCAGATGGGCGAGCTCGCGACGCTCGGCGAGCTCACGCAGATCGCGTGGAAGCACGACGTGCAGGTCATGATCGAGGGCCCCGGCCACGTGCCGATGCACATGATCGAGCACAACATGACCGAGCAGCTCCGCATCTGTCACGAGGCGCCTTTTTATACGCTCGGGCCGCTCACGACCGACATCGCCCCCGGCTACGACCATTTCACGAGCGGCATCGGCGCCGCCATGATCGGCTGGTTCGGCACGGCGATGCTCTGTTACGTCACGCCGAAGGAGCACCTCGGGCTGCCGAACCGCGACGACGTGAAGGAGGGCGTGATCACCTACAAGATCGCGGCGCACGCGGCCGATCTCGCGAAGGGCCACCCGGGCGCGCAGGCGCGCGACGACGCGATGAGCAAGGCGCGTTTCGAGTTCCGCTGGGAGGACCAGTTCAACCTGGGCCTCGATCCGGAGCGGGCCCGCGCGTTCCACGACGAGACGCTCCCGAGCGAGAATGCCAAGGTCGCCCATTTCTGCTCGATGTGCGGCCCCCATTTCTGCTCGATGAAGATCACCGAGGACGTGCGCAAATACGCCGCCGAAAAAGGCGAGGTATTGCCGGAGAAGGCGCTCGTGCGCGGCATGAAGGAAAAAAGCGCCGAGTTCGTCGAGGGCGGGAGCGAGATCTACCGGAAGGTCTGAGGCTCGAATGGGGGAGGGGAGGGGTGAGGGGGGCGCCCCTTCACCCCTGATCGTTGCCCTCGCCGTCCGTCTTGGCCGTCCTCTTTGCCGGAGCCGCCTGCCACGTCGTGAGCGGGTGCAGGAGCGCGTCCGCGAGCTCCTTCGTCGCCGGCTTCTTCCGCTGAACCGAGCCCAGCACGGCGGCCACGTAATGCCGCAGCGAATCCGTGAGCGCGTCGAGCCGCGGGCGTACGACCGCGCGCTCCTCCGCGGGCACGGAATGGACCATGCCGAGCGCCTTCCCGTATTGCTCGTGCACCTCGCGCAGGTGGTGGAGCAGTGGGGCGAGGCCGATCTGCGCGAGCTTCGGCTCGAGGTTCTCCCGCGTGATCGTCTTCAGCTTCGTGTCGACGACACCATACTCGTCCCGCGGCCGCATGTTGATGAAGCCTAGGCCCTCCTCGACGCCGAGGTGCGCGCCGAGCTCCGCGGCGACGTCCCCGAGCTCGAATTGGCCACGCACCCGCGACCATCCTGCGAGGATCAGGAGCAGCGCCGCGATGGCATTGTCCTCCAGCTTGTCGATGGGCTTGATTTCGCTCGTCGTCGGCTCCGGACCGAGGGCATCTTGCAGGGCTGGAGAGGCGCGTCGAGGCGCACAGGTGCACGGCATACGCAGAGCCGGGCCAGACGCGAAGGCGTGGCAGCACGGGCGCGCGGATCTGCACGAGGGGCCTCGTCCACCGGGGCCGCACGGAGCAGGTCGTCGCGGACAATCAGCCCAGGGAGATCGAGCCGCCCGCGCTGGTGAGGTTGTCCGAGGAGGCGGCGCGGGAGTATGAGGACTGGGGGCTCAGCCCGGCGGATACCTCCGCGCTCGCGGAGGACCGAGCCAGGGAGTGCCTCCAGGGCCTCTGCCATGCCCGGCATCCGAACTTCGTTCCGAAGGACAAGAAGAAGCCCGCCGAGACGCATAGCGGGCAGTCGTTGTCAAGCGGAGGGAAGGCACCTTCGGCAGGCGGCGCGAAGACGACGACGGTCAAGACGACGACGCGGCCCGCCTCCCAGATCGAAATGCATTCAAGGCGCAACGCGAGGCATTTTGGAAAGCAGAGGCGAAGAACAACCCTGGCAAGTATAGCCCGGAAAACCTCGAAAAGATGCGTAATGGTCGTGCTCCCACCGGTCCAGACGGTAAACCCATGGAGCTGCACCACGTCGACAAGACACCCGAAGGAGGGTTGCGCCCCATGAGCAGAACGGAGCACCGACTAGGAAAAAACTACAAGAAAAACCATCCGTAGGAGAGCATCATGGCAACGGAAGAGATCTTCGAGAGCTGCGTTCGATCCGCAGGCGATCTCGCGGGCGTATTCGAGTACGACGGGGAGACGGGCTACTTCTACCTGTACGCCACGGGGGCCACCGGCGAGGCACGAGTCCTCGATGCCATTCATGTGCTATCCGGCGAGGCCGATTTTGCAGTTTCGGATATCGTGATCGCGTGGGACCAAGGCGAGACACGCGTTGGCCTGGCCATTCGTGGCCAACTGCGGGCGTCGTTCGACACGACGAACATGGCCAAGCTGCGTGGAGCTCCTCGAAATGAACCGCAGACCGCGACGCCCAAGAAGAGCAACAAGTGAAGCCGTTTCAAGCAGAGGAGGGGAACGTTGCAGTCGTCACCACTTCTGCAGTCCTCGCGGGCGCCCCCATCTTGCTGGTTTCCCACGATGCCGATGACGGGGGCTGGCAGTTTTTGTGTGGGACGACCAGCGACCCTGCGGACGGGCGCATCGTCCACGTGCGCGAGATCCTCGCGACGGATCCGAGCGTGGTTGAAGTGGCCGATCTCCCGTTGGGGTGGGTCGCTTTTCGCGGCGCCGTAGGAGGTGAATGGACGCGAGAACCCGCCTGAAATACAGACCTGTGTACGCGCCTGGTCTCGGAAGGCACCCCCCACTCCACCCAACCCCACCCACCCCCGTCCCCCCGGAACCCCCCCGCCACGCTCCCGATTGCGTCCAAAGTCGCCCCCGCAGGGTCGAGCAACGCAACGTCGAGCGGTGAACGTGACCCCCCGAGGGTCGGCCGCCGCTCCGCCATGCGCGCCTCGGCACCTCCGAGGTACCTTCCGCCGCTCCCCGTTCCGGCCCCCGAGCCCCGCCGGGCCACGATCCTCGCAAGCCGGAGCGTCGAGCGAGCCCCCCGAGCCTCGATCGCCGCAACGACGAGCGCCGAAAGAGCCTGCCGGACCATCGATCCTCGCTCGACGAAGCACCAATCGACCCCTCGGAAGCCTCACCGCCCGCATCGCCGAGCGCTCCCCGGCACCCTCCCGGGCAGATCACACGCTCGATGCTGCGGATCACCACCCCCCGAAGGGCCCGACGCCCGCTTCGTCTTGCATGGTGCCTCGCCCCCTAACCTCCGCGGCCCGGGCGCTTGCGCGGGCGGCCGAGCAGGCGCCGGCCCGCTTCGAGCAGGTGCTCGCGCAGGGTATCGTCGTCGATGCCTGCATATTCGGGCGAGCCGCCGACCATCGCGAGCCCCGTGAACACGACGTGCACTGCAATCGCGTCGGCGAGGCTCGGGTTTTCCCCGGCGAGAACCGCCTTCATTCGTGTTTTGACGTCCTCGCCGCGTGGCGCCTGGAATGCCCGGTTGACGACCCGCTGGATGCCGGGATCGCTGTTGTACAGGCCGAGCAGCGAGCGCTGGCGGACGATGAGCGCGACGAACCCCGAAAGCGCGTGATCGATCTGCGCGCTCCGGCTCCGGAGCGCGTGCGCCTCTGCGATGATCTGGTCGAGCTCCTGGACCGCGGGCGCGGCGACGGCCTCCGTGATCTCGTCCTTCGTCTTGAAGTGGTAGTAGACGGCGGCCTTCGTGATGCCGAGCTCGTCGGCGATCATCTGCAGCGACGTGCCCTCCACCCCGTGTTCGCTGAACAGCTTCAGCGCGGTGTCGAGCAGTCGTGATCGGGTGTCGGTGGCGGCGGTGCCGGCGGTCATGCGCTCTCCTCGCGGAACGCCAGACAGTACCCGGCTCCTCGCCGCCCGGCACGCTTTCCGAGAGGTCACAGGACTCGCGTCGGGCACTTGCCGGTCGGCTTGTGCCTTGCTTGCCGCTCGGCTAGGCTCTTCGCCCGAATCGAGGTGCAACCATGTCAGCCGATGCCGTTCCGACGCTTCCCGTCACCCGAACCTGCCCCTACGCGCCGCCCGCGGAGCACCTCCGGCTCCGCGAAGAGTGCCCGATCGCCAAGGTAAAACTCCCCAATGACACGACCGTGTGGGTCGCCACGAGCCACAAGGACATCCGGGCGATCCTATCCGATCCGCGGTTCAGCTCCAACCGGCGCCACCCCAATTTCCCCACGCTCTCGTACGACCGTCCGCCCGCGAGCAACCTCAAGCCGATGCTGCTCGAGCTCGACCCGCCCGACCACGGGCCGGCGCGCCGCGCCCTGCTCGGTGAGTTCACGATCCAGCGGATCAACGCGCTCGGGCCGCGCATCCAGCAAATCGTGGACGAGCACATCGACGCCATGCTCGCCGGGCCGCGCCCGGTCGACCTCGTGCAGGCGCTCTCCTTGCCGGTGCCTTCGCTCGTCATCTGCGAGCTGCTCGGCGTGCCCTACACCGATCACGAATTCTTCCAGACGCACTCTGCGCAGGTCGTGAACAACAAGACGCCAGGCGACGTGAAGTTGCAATCGGTCGTCGAGCTCATGACGTATCTCGGGAAGCTCGTGGGCGCCAAGGCGCAGAACCCCACCGATGATTTGCTGGGTCGCCAGATCCAGAAGCAGCTTCAGGAGACCGGCTCTCTCGATTTCGAGGGCATGGTCAGCATGGCGTTCCTGCTCCTCATCGCCGGGCACGAGACCACCGCGAACATGATCTCGCTGAGCACGCTCGTTCTGCTGCAGCACCCGGAGAAGCTCGCCGCCATCAAGCAGGACCCCTCGAAGACCATCGGGGCCGTCGAGGAGCTCTTGCGGTACTTCACCATTGCGGAGTCCGCGCTCGGTCGGGTCGCCAAGGAGGACGTGGAAATCGGCGGCGTGGTCATCAAGGCCGGCGAAGGCATCTTCGCCCTGGCCAACACGGCGAACCGCGATCCGGAGGTCTTCGAGAACGCCGACGAGCTCGACCTCGAACGAGGCTCGCGCAACCACCTCGCGTTTGGCTTCGGCCCGCACCAATGCCTCGGACAAAACCTGGCCCGGCTGGAGCTGCAGATCGTCATCGACACGTTGTTCCGGCGCATTCCCGAGCTCAGGGCTGCCGTGCCTTTCGAGGAGCTCTCGTTCAAGGACAGCTCCACCGTCTACGGCATGAACGAATTCCCCGTCACCTGGTGAGCCGGGCGCGCCGCCGGCCCTCTCTGGTCCTCGGCCCGCCTTTGCCGTAGCATCCGGGTTCTTTCTTGAACCACGGAGGGCGTATGGCATCGGTGGGCATCATCGGGGGCGGATTGAGTGGGCTCGTGGCCGCGAAGACGTTCCTGCGGGGCGGCTTCGACGTCACGGTGTTCGAAAAGGAAGACGAGGTCGGCGGCGTCTGGGCGCGCTCGCGCCGCTACCCCGGCCTCCAGACGCAAAACGCCCGCGATACCTACGCATTCTCCGATTTCCCCATGCCCCGCCACTATCCCGAGTGGCCCGAGGGCGCCCAGGTCCAGGCTTATCTGAAGAGCTACGCCGACCATTTCGGCGTCACGCCGCGCGTCCGCCTCCGCACCCAGGTGGACGAGATCCGCCGCCGCGACGGGGGCGGTTTTTCCGTGGACACGCGGCCTGTGGGCGCCGCCGAATCCGAGCGGAAAACCCACGCCTTCGACCAGGTGATCATCTCGACCGGCCTCTTCAGCCTGCCGCACATCCCCGAGACCCCGGGCCGCGAGGCGTTCGAGGCGAACGGCGGCCGCGTGCTGCACACGACGTCGTTCCACGACACGAGCCTCGTGCGGGGCAAACGTGTGGTCGTCGTGGGTTTTTCGAAGTCGGCGTGCGACGTGGCGTCCGTCTCGGTGGAGCCCGCGCGCGAGGTGACGCTCGTTCACCGGAGCCTCGGCTGGAAGGCGCCGCGGTTCCTCTTCGGGCTCGTGCCGACGAAGTTCCTGCTCCTGAGCCGCTTCTCCGAGATGTTCTTCCCGCATCCACGCGCGGACGGCTTCGAGCGCGCGCTGCACGAAAAAGCCGGCCCGTTCGTCGCCTGGTACTGGAACCAGGTCATGGGCGCGCTCGACAAGGACCTCGGGCTCACGAAGACCGGCCTTCGTCCCGAGCTGCCCCTGAGCGGCGTCGCTTGCTCCCTCAACATGGCGCCCGTGGGCTTCTACGAGGCCGCAGAGCGCGGGGCGCTCAAGCTCCACCGGGGCGAGATCGCGCGTTTCCACGAGGGCGCCGTCGAGACCACCGATGGGAGGCGCATCCCGGCCGACGTCGTGATCTTCGGGACGGGCTTCCGCCAGGAGATGCCCTTCCTCGAACCCTCGCTCCGGCGCGTCGTGCAGGACGAGGAGGGCACGTTCCGGCTTTATCGCGGCCTCTACCACCCCGATGTCCCGGGACTCGGCTTTTGCGGCTTCATCAACAGCCTCTACAGCCAGCTCACCTCGGAGGTCGGGGCGCGGTGGCTCTGCGAGCTCTTCCGGGGCCGGATGAAGCTGCCGCCGCGCGAGGAGGTGATCGCCCGCATCGACGAGCACCTCGCCTTCCGCAAGCGCGAGCGGCCGGACGCGTTCACGGGCGGAGCCTGCGTCGTGCCGTGGAACTTCCACTACATCGACGACCTTTGCCGGGACATGGGGGCGCGGGTGCCGAGGCTGCCGCAAAATCCCTTCCGCGAGTTCCTGCTTCCGGTGGATCCTTCGCTCTACGCGGACCTCGAGGAGGAGCTCGATGCGCGCGCCCGCGAGGCGCGTGATCGCCAGGAAGCATGCACAACCCCCGAGACTTCAAGAAGCTCTTCAAACGCCTTCTCCTGAGCCCCGTCGCGGGCATGTCCTGGGAGGACAAGCTCGCGTTCGTGCGCGCGTACATGCGCGAGCTCGAGTCGCGCAAGGACCCGATGGAGGAGTCCGCCGAGCTCGAACCGGCGATCGAGATCGTCCCGTTCGAGGCCGGTCGAAGGCCCATGGACGAGGCGCTCGGCCCCGGGCTCGGCGCGAGCGAGCACGCGGGCCTCGTGTCGACCGCGGCAAACGGCGCGCACACCGACGACCTCTGCCTGCTCTACCAGGTGAAGGACCTCTACGCGTACGTCGCGCCGTTCCATCGATCGTTCGAGGTCCGCATGTCGGTCGCGTTCCTGCCGCACGTCGAGGGCGACGGCGCGCCGTGCCCCGTCCCGGGGCTTCAGGGCATCGTGCTCAAGCCGCACGTCGTCTCGGCCGCCGCGTACCCGTTCCCCGCGATCGCGGAGGCGTCGTGGAACGAGTTCTACAAGACCGTCTACGTCGCGACGTTGAACCCGGCCGAGCTCCTGCCGCGGCGCGAAGGCAGCCCCGAGGGGCGCGGCTACGACTGGTCCGAGGTCGACGCGTCGCTGCGCGCGCGTACGCCCGACGGCGCCGATCCGTTCACGTTCGCGCACCTCTTCCACCAGAAGCTGCGCGTCACGCTCGCCTTGCACACGGATCACAAATACGTCGCCGAAGACACGATCGAGGCCGAGATCTACGACACGGGCCGCTTCGGATCGCTTTACGCGCGGCTCTGCGAGCGGCTCATCCCGGCCGACACGAAGCTGCAGGCCGAGGCGCTCGACATCCCGGATCTGCACGTCGGCTACCACCCGTGGTTTCCGGTCCTCACGATCGGGACCGACAAAGCGATGCTCTACCTGCACGCCATCCGGCAGGACCTCGGCGAGCAGCGGCGAAACCTGCCCGATCCCGCGTGGCTTTTGCGGGTCGGGTTGTACCTGGAGCTGCTCACGTGCCTCGGCATCTTCGAGGCCGTGCGGGCCGAGCACCCGGATCTGCTCTCGCCGGCCGAGCGCCAGGCGTTCGAGAAGAGCCCGGTCTTCGCGCGGATCCGCGAGCGGCTCGACGTCGCCGCGTGGAAGCGGGTGTGGGCCATGCGCGAGATCGTCCCACGTTCGTCCGACCTGCTCGCGGCCGGGCCCGTGAGCTTCGCGAACCTCCTCCGCAAGCAGAAGGCGACGCTCGCGTTCCTGCACGCGCACCACGAGGATCTGAAGCACGCCATCGCGCTCGCCGGGCCGAACGTCGAGAACGCGCAGGAGACCTGGCACCGCGTCTTCCGCGACGCCGAGCGCGCGGTCCTCAAGAACGGGCTCGCCGCGTTCCCCGAGCTCGGCTGGCTCGACAAACGCACGCGGGACTTCGCCATGTGGCATCAGCGCGGCGTCTTCGGCAGCTATGCGCTCCCCGAGTCGTTGACGGGCGCCTTCGGGGATCAGGACGGCCTCTTCCCCTCGGCGTGCCGGCAGTACCGCCAGTCGATGAACGAGGTCGCGCGTTTTGCCCGCGAGCGTGGGCTCATGGATCACACGGGCGACGAGTGCATCCCGCGCACTGCGAGCCTCTTCGAGGCGTACATGCGCGGCGACAGCGCCCTCGTCGATGCGCTGCAGCGGCGTGACGGCTACGGCGGTGGGCTCGACGCGGCCGAGCCGCTCTCCCTCGGGCCCGAGCCCACGCATGCCGAGATCGCGACCTTGCTCCGGCGCGTGCCGGTCTTCAAGCCGCTCACGGATCGCGAGGTCGAGCGGCTCGCGCAGAAGACGCGCCCTGTCGTGTACGGCCCGCATGATCGCGTGGTGCGCGAGGGGGAGCGGGGCTCGTCGCTCTTCGTGCTCGCCTCGGGCACGGTCGAGGTCCTCGTGCGCCAGCAAGGGGGCCAGGACGTCGCCGTCGCGACGCTGGAGCGTGGCGCGGTCTTCGGCGAGGTCGCGCTGCTCACGGGCAGCGAGCGCACGGCGACCGTGCGCACGACGAGCGAGGCGACGCTCTACGAGATCAGCAAGCAGGCGCTCGCGCCGATCATCGAGTCACGGCCGCAGCTCGTGGTCGAGCTCGGCTTGCTCATCGCGGCGCGGCAGCTCGATCGGGAGGGTCGCATGCGGCAAGCGAGCACGGACGGGCTCACGGGTCGGATCCGGAAGTTCTTGCTCGGCTGACCCTCGTGCATCGACCGCATCGCGGTCGATGCATCAACGGTCCAGGGCTTGCCCTGGTCCGGGTCGAGGGGCGGACAGCCCCTCGTCGGGTCCGGGGTGAAACCCCGGCGCGACGCTGTGAAAGCCCATCTACGTCCCGTCGAGCAGCCAGATCATGGCCTCGGCCTCGTCCTGAAAAAACGCGAACGACGCCAGGCCTTGCTCGGCGGACATGCGGGCGAGTTGCATCTTCGTCAGCGTGCTCGACACGATGTTCGCGGCGCGCACGCAGCCGTTTTTCTGGGCGACCTCCATCGTCCGCTCCACGAAGGCGCTCACGTCGGGCTTCTGGGCCGCGAACTCCGAGGTGTCCGCGAGCACGCGCCAGCGTTTTCCCCAGAGCGGCTGCGTCACGCGCGCGAACTCCTCGTAGTAGGCCCGCGCTTGATCCACGGTCCAGAAGCCCCAGACCGAAAGCCGCACGAGCCTGCGCTCTCGCTCCACGCGGATCACGTGGCCGCTCCGGGGCCGCGATACGGACGACTTTACCCGGTCCTGCGAGGTCGGCGGCGTCGAGTGCCGGCTCGTCCGTGACGGCGTCGGGTGCCTCGTCTCGCCGCTCGGCGGTGGGGTCGACGGGCGGGAGCCGCGTGCTGCCGGGACCGGGGTCGATTCGTACGAGACCGAAATGTACGGCTCCCGCGGCGGAGGCGTGGTCTGGCGAGGGGCTGCGGGATCTTCGGGGAAGAGGGCGTCGGAGAGCGCGACGATCGCGGCGGAGGCGCTCGGGAATCGATCGCTCGGGTTTCGCGCGACGCACTGCGAAAACCAGGCGTCGATCGCCGCGGGCAGCTCCACGCCGTGGCGCCGCCGCGCCCGTATCGACGGGGGCTCGGGCAGCGGGTTGTCGAGGCAACGCGCGAGCGTGATGATCGACGGCGCTTTCTCGAACTCCTCGGTCCAGTAGGGCGCGCCCGCGAGCAGCATGAAGGCCGTGTGCCCGAGCGCGTAGACGTCGACGGCGGGGCCGATGGGCTGGTCCATGAAGATCTGCTCGGGCGCCATGAAGTAGGGGCTGCCGAGGATGCTCTTCGTCTGCATGCCGATGCCGAGGTGGCCGTCGGCCTTGGCGATGCCGAAGTCGAGCAGCTTGATGCACGGCGAGCCGTCGTCGCGGTGCGTGAGGAAGAGGTTGTCGGGCTTGATGTCGCGGTGCACGACGCCCGCGGCGTGGGTCTTGTCGAGCGCGAAGGCGGCCTGCGCGAGGTAGGTGCGCACCTCGCCGAAGGGCAGGGCGCCGCGCTCGGCGACGACCATGCCGAGGTCCCGGCCGCGCAAAAGCTCCATCGCGAGGAAGGGCAGCCCCGAGGGCGCGTCCACGCCGGCGTCGATCACGCGGACGATGTGATCACTCTCGAGCTCCCCGAGGATCCGCGCCTCGCGTTCGAAGCGTGGCTTGAAGTCCGCGTGCTCGGCGAGCAGGGTCGGGTGGATGATCTTCAGGGCCCGGCGTCCGGCCGTGCGCTCGTCCGTGGCCTCGTAGACGGCGCCCATCCCGCCCGTGCGGATCGTGCGCACGATGCGGTATCGCTCGTGGAAGAGCTGCGCGGGGGCGAGAAGGAAGATCGGCACCGTGTCCGCGCCGGGGTCCGACATGTCCCGAGCGTAAGGGCAGACAAACGCCGATTCAAGGCAAGCCGAGATCGTCGTCTTCGAGCTCGGTGGTGCGACCGAGCGCCTTGCAGAGCTCGGTCCACGCCTCTTGCATCGACGTGTAGCGATTCGCCGGCTGGCTCGCGAGCACCCGCGCGACCCAGGGATCCACGGCCTCCGGCAGATCGGGCCGGAGCACGCGCAGGCTCGGTCGCGGGTCGGTCGAGACCGCGCGGAGCAGCTCCACCATCTTGCGCGCCGGGAACGGGAGCCTTCCGCCGATCATGCGGAAGACGACGGCGCCGAACGAGTAGACGTCGGCGCGATGATCGAGGTCCTTGGGTTTGCCCGCCCAGATCTCGGGCGCCATGTACGTCGGGGAGCCGGCGATGGTCCCGTCGCGCGTGACCGTGAAGCCTCCGACCTCCTTGGCGAGGCCGAAGTCGAGCAGCCGCACGCGGCCCCGCGCTCGCGTGCGCAGGACGAAGATGTTCGCGGGTTTGACGTCGCGGTGCACGATGCCGCGCGCGTGGGCGGCGGAGAGCGTCTCGGCGACGGGGCGCATGATCTCGAGGGCGCGATCGACGGGCATCGGCCCGCCTTTCGCCTCGACGCCGCGCACATAGGCCTCGAGATCCTTGCCTTCGAGCAGCTCCATCACGATGTAGAGCGTGCCGTTGTCCGAGCGGTTGAAGGCGAGGATCTGCGTCGCGGCCGTGCCGCTGAGCAGGCCCATGGCGCGGGCCTCGCGGGCGATACGCGTCGTGAAGATGGGCTCGCTCGTGATGTTCGGAAGCAGGCACTTCACGGCGACGGGCGCGCTGAGGTCCATGTCCTCGGCGCGGAACACGTAGCCGTGGCCGCCGCTGCCAATGAGGTCGAGGAGCTTGTACCGACCGTCGATGACATCACCCGCTCGATACGACATGGCGCTCCTCGTCTCCCGCGCGTCCTCGGGCCGCGGCAGGCTCGTACGATACCGAAGGCGCCCCGAGGGCCGCAACGGGCAGCCGGACCTCGCGGCGGGACGCGGAAATCCGCGGGCGCGCCGCGCTCTCGCGGCACCCGGGAGCGTTTCGGGTTGCCTGCCCTCGTCGGCGACGGTAGGAGCCAAAGGCCCCAGCGATCGTCATGGACCGGGACGCGATGGCCGAGCCCGGGCGCGGCGCGGACCCACCGGCCGGGCCTTCGAGGATGGAAGAGCGCCTGCGCGCCACCTTCGAGCACGCGGCCGTGGGCATGGCGCACGCCGACGAGGCGGGCCGGTATCTCGCGGTGAACCCCGCGCTCGCGCGGCTCACGGGCTACAGCGTCGACGAGCTCATGTCGAAGAGCTTCGTCGACATCACCCACCCGGACGATCTCGACGCGGACCTCTTCCAGTCGCGGCGCCTGCTCGCCGGGGAGATCACGTCGTACTCGCTCGAGAAGCGATACATCCGCAAGGACGGCCGGGTCGTCTGGGTGAACCTCAGCGTCTCGCAGGCATGCGAGGCGTCGACGGGGCAGCGCTTCTTGATCGGCGTCGTCGAGGACATCGACGACAAGAAAAACGCCGAGCGCGAGCGGGAGAAGCTCGTCGACGCCTTGATCACCGCCGAGGAGGCGCTCCGGGAGGCGGATCGTCGCAAGGACCAGTTCATCGCGATGCTCGCGCACGAGCTGCGCAACCCCCTCGCGCCCGTCCGCAACGCCGTGGAGGTCCTCCTGCGATCCGGGGCCATGGAGCCGCGGCTCGAGCGGGCGCGCGGCGTCATCGATCGCCAGGTCACCCACATGGCGCGGCTGATCGACGATCTGCTCGACGTCTCGCGGATCGCCCGCGGCAAGCTCGAGCTGCGCAAGGAGCGGTGCGACCTCGGTGTCATCGCGCGGCAGACCGCGGAGGATCATCGCGCGGGCCTGGAGGGCGCGGGCCTGCGCCTGCTCGTCGCCGAGTCCGAGCACCCGCTCTGGGTCGACGGCGATCCGGTGAGGCTCGCGCAGATGATCACGAACCTCCTGCAAAACGCGGGGCGATTCACGAACCAGGGGGGCTTCGTGGAGCTTTACGCGGAGCTCGACCTCCCGCACCGGCAGGCCGTGGTCAGCGTCTGCGATACCGGCGTGGGCATCGAGCCTTCGCTCCTTCCTCGCCTGTTCGATCCGTTCAGCCAGGCGGATCAGGGGCTCGCGCGAACGAAAGGAGGCCTCGGCCTCGGTTTGGCGCTCACGAAGGGGCTCGCCGAGCTGCACGGCGGCGAGGTCACGGCCGAGAGCGAAGGCAAGGATTGCGGTGCGACGTTCACCTTGCGGATTCCGCTCCGGGAGGCGCGCGCCGCCGCCGCCGCGCCCGAGAGCTGCGTCGCCGTGGCGGGCGAAGTGCGCCTCCGGATCCTGGTCGTCGAGGACAACCGAGATTCGGCGGAGAGCCTGGTCGACCTGCTGGTGCTCGCGGGGCACGAGGTGCGGCTCGCCGAGAATGGCGTGGAGGCGCTCGGGGCGGCGTGGGCGTTCCGTCCCGAGGTCGTCATTTCCGACCTCGGCTTGCCTGGAGAGCTCGATGGGTTCGCGATCGCGCGTGCGCTCCGCGCGGAGCCGACGTTTGCGGGGATCGCGCTCATCGCGTTGTCCGGATATGCCGACGAGGAGGCGCGCCATCGCTCGCGCGAGGCCGGGTTCGACACGCACCTGGCAAAGCCGCCCGATATCGCGAAGCTCGAGCAGGCGCTTTCGAATTGCGGGAGCAAGTGACGGCGAATTTGGGCTATCCTTCGCCGCGATGACCCGACGCACTCCGTTCGTCCTTCCGATCCTCCTCGTCCTCGGCTGTTCGGGCGAGGGCCTGCCGCCGGCGCCCGCGCCGACCACGAGCTTGCCGGCCGCGACGCCGCCCGCCGCGACGAGCGCCGCCGCCGCGGAAAAACCGGCTCCGAAGGGCCCCGTCGCGCCGATCGCGAAGAAGGAGCCACGCGTCACCGAGCTCCACGGCCTGAAGCTCGTCGACGACTATGCGTGGCTGCGCAAGAAGGATTCGCCCGAGGTGCTCGAGCACCTGCGCGCGGAGAACGCGTACAGCGAGGCCATGACCGCCTCGCTCGCGCCGCTGAAGGAGCGCATCTACGGCGAGATGCTGGGCCGGCTGAAGGAATCCGACGTGGAGGTCCCTTTCCGGGAGGGCGCGTATCTTTATTACACGCGCACCGAGCAAGGGAAACAATACCCGATTTACTGCCGCAAGGCCGCGGCGGGCGGGGACAAGGCGCCCGAGGAGATCGTGATCGATCCGAACGAGATCGCGAAGACCGAGAAATACGTGGGCCTCGGCCCGCTCGCGCTCTCCGAGGACGGTCATTTCCTCGCGTATGGCCTCGACACCACCGGCTTCCGGCAATTCGTGCTGCACGTGCGGGACCTCAGGACGGGCAAGGAGCTTCCGGATCGGGCCGAGCGCGTCACGTCGGTCGTGTTCGCCAAGGGTGGAAAGACGCTCTTTTATACGGTCGAGGATGCGGTCACGAAGCGCTCGCACCAGTTTTTCCGGCACAACCTCGGCGAAGAGGCGGCCAAGGACGCGCTGCTCTACGAGGAAAAGGACGAGCGGTTCCGCCTGTATGCGGCGCGATCGAGCAGCAAGAAGCTCATCTTCGTCCAGTCGAACAGCCATACGACGAGCGAGGTGCGTTTCCTGCCCACGGACAAACCCAATGCGTCGCTCACGCTCGTCGAGCCGCGGGAGCAGGATCACGAGTACGACGTGGATCATCGCGGCGACGAGCTCGTGATCCGCACGAACAGCCCCGCGAAGCCCGGGGATCCGAAATCGACGAACTTCCGGCTCGTGGTGACGAAGGTCTCGTCTCCGGGGCGCAAAGCGTGGAAGGAGACGATCGCCCACCGCAAGGACGTGATGATCGAGTCCGTCGAGCTCTTCTCGACGTTCGCCGTGGCCTTCGAGCGCGAGGACGGCCTGCGCCAGATCCGGGTGCTCGATCCGAAGAAGCTCTCGCTCGACGGTTCGCATCGGGTCTCGCTGCCCGAGCCGATCTTCACGCTGCGGCAAGGCGAGAACCGCGAGTTCGACGCGCCGTTTTATCGATTCCGCTTCGAATCGCCGACGACGCCCTCCACCGTCTACGATTACGAGCCGAAGAAACGCGCGCTCGTGCTGCAGAAGCGGAGCGAGGTCCCGAACTACGATCCCGGCCGGTACGAATCGAAGCGCGTGCACGCGACGGCCAAGGACGGCACGAAGATCCCGGTCTCGCTGCTCTACAAGAAAGGGACGAACCCGGACGGGAAGAACCCGCTCTTCCTTTATGCGTACGGCTCGTACGGCTTCCCGATCTTCCCGCTCTTCTCGGCGCCGACGTTTTCGCTCGTGGATCGCGGCGTCGTCTGCGCGATCGCGCACATCCGCGGCGGCGGCGAGCTCGGCGAGACCTGGCACGAAGCCGGGCGCATGAAGACGAAGATGAACACGTTCACCGATTTCGTGGACGCGACCGAAGGCCTCGTGCAAATGGGCTGGGCCGCGAAGGATCGCATCGCGATCCAGGGCGGGAGCGCGGGCGGCTTGCTCATGGGCGCGGTCCTGAACATGCGCCCGGACCTTTATCGCGCGGCCATCGCGGACGTGCCCTTCGTCGACGTGATCAACACGATGCTCGACGAATCCCTGCCGCTCACGGTGGAGGAGTTCGAGGAGTGGGGCAACCCGAAGAAAAAGGACGAATTCGAATACATCGCCCGCTACAGCCCGTATGAAAACGTCGGGAAGAAGGCGTATCCGTCGATCCTCGTGAACACGTCGTACAACGACAGCCAGGTGATGTACTGGGAGCCCGCGAAATGGGTGGCGAAGCTCCGCGAGATGAAGACGGACCAGAACGAGCTCCTCCTGCGCATTCACCTCGACCCGGCCGGGCACGGGGGCAAATCCGGGCGTTACGAGCGGATGCAGGAGATGTCGTTCAAATATGCGTGGCTGCTCGACAGGCTCGACGTGAAGGACGGGAAGTAGAGCAGAAGGCGCTGGGGGCCCTTGCGGGTCCTCCGCCGCGGCGGCATCCATGGGGGGATGACCACCGAGCCACGGCTCGCCCTGATCGCCGCCGTCGCGGAGAACGGCGTCATCGGCGTCGAAAACCGCCTGCCCTGGCGGCTCCCGGGCGACCTCGCCCATTTCAAGGCCACGACCATGGGCAAACCCATCCTCATGGGCCGCAAGACTTGGGAGAGTATCGGGGGAAAACCGCTGCCCGGCCGCAAGAACCTGGTCGTCACGCGGAAGGACGACTATCACGCGCCGGGCGCGGTGGTTTGCCACGGCTTTGCCGAGGCCCTCGAACGGGCGCGGCGTTTGGCGGTGGAGAGCGGCGCCGGCGAGGTCGTGGTCATCGGCGGGGAGGGGCTCTTCGCGGAGGCGCTCGTGGAGGCCGATCGGCTGTATTTGACGGAGGTCCACGCCCGGCCCGCGGGCGACGCCTTTTTCCCCGCATTCGATCGGGCGGCGTGGCGGGAGATCTCGCGCCGCGACGAACCCGAGCGGGGGCCGGAATCCCCCGCGTACAGCATCCTCGTGCTGGACCGGGATCACCCGGCCTTCTGACCTCGTCGCTGGAAACCTCAGGCCTGCCGGGGCACGGACCGCGCAGGCTTGCGGGCCTTGCCGCGCTCCTGCATCGCCCACGCGATTCCGTCCTTCAGGCTGCGCACCGTGATCACGCCATGTACGTCGATGCCCATGGTGATGAGCGTCTGCGCCACGTGGGGCTGGATCCCGGTGAATACGGCCTTGGCGCCGATGAGCTTCACGGCGTGCGCCGTGCGCACGAGCGCCTCGGCGACCTGCGTGTCGACCGTCGTGATACCCGTGACGTCGAGCAGGACCGTCTCGGCCGCCATCCGCACGACTCCTTCGAGCAGCGTCTCCAGCACGAGCTGCGCGCGCTTCTCATCGATACGCCCGACGAGCGGCATCGCGAGCACGTCGTCGGCAATGGGGATGAGCGGCGCCGAGAGCTCCCGGAGCGCCTGCTCCTGCGCGTGAATGAGCTCCAGGCGCAAAAGCTCGTTCCGCTCCGCGTGCTCCTCCGCGCGCCGCCGATCCGTGACGTCAATCCCGACGGCCTGAAACTCTGCGACGTTGCCGTCGTCGTCGAAGATCACGCGATCGATCCAGTTGAGCCAGCGAATCTCGCCCCCGGGCGTCAGTACCCGGTGCTCGTTCGAAAGGATCGGCTCCTTCGGCCCGAGCCGAGCGAGCACCTCGGCGATGAGCGCCTGGTCCTCCTCCGGAACGAGCGGCGTGAAGTGGCGGCCGATGAGCTCCTCGCGCGTCTTGCCGAAGTAGCGGCAGTACGCGTCGTTCACGAAGGAGAGCGTGCCATCCAGATTGAACCGGCAGATGAGCTCGCGCTGGTCCTCCACCAGCGCGGCATACATCTGCGTCTTCAACGACAGCTCCCGCTGGAGCTCCGCGTTGCGGCGCTGGAGTTCCGCCACCTGTGCTTCGAGCGAATCCGTGTCCTGACTCATCCCCTCGACCCGTTGAATCGATCGACCGTAAGGCAACACGCCGCGCCGACGCAAGCGCGGCGTGAGGAGGATCCCGAAAGAGAGAGGGAAAGTGTGTAGGGAAACGCCGGATTTACGCTGTCACGAGACGCTCGACCTCGCCGTATGTAGCCGCGATGGCCTCGTCGAGCTTGCCGGCCTCGGGGCCGCCGGCCTGCGCCATGTCGGGCCGGCCGCCGCCGCGCCCGCCCACGATGGCCGCCACGTTCTTGATCACGTCGCCGGCCTTCACCCGGTTCGTCGCGGCCTTCGAGACCATCACCGCGAGCTGCGCCTTGCCCGCGTCCACCGCGCCCACGAGCACGAGGCTCGTCTCGCCGAGTTTGTCCCGCAGCTTCTCCGCGATCTCGCGCAGCGCCGCCGCCTGCGTGCCGTCGGGCATGCGCCGGGCGAGGACCTTGATGCCCGAGATCTCGCGGGCCTCCGCGAGCATCGCGTCGATCCCGCCGCCCCCGCCGCCGCCGGGGCCGCCGCCCTCGATGAGCCGGCGCTCGAGCTCGGCGACCTTCTTCTCGAGCTCGCGCTCGTGCGCCACGATCTTGCCGATCTTGTCCGCGAGGTCGCCGCCTTGCGCCTTCGCCACCTGGCGCGCCTTCTGGATGTCGTCTTCCAGGCCGCGCACGTAGCCGAGCGCGTTTTTGCCCGTCGCCGCGAGGACACGCCGCACGCCGGCCGCGACGCCGCCCTCGCCCGTGATCTTGAAGAGGCCGATGTCGCCGAGCGCCCGCGCGTGCGTGCCGCCGCAGAGCTCGATCGAGTCCTGGGTCATCGTCAGCATGCGGACGACGTCGCCGTACTTCTCCTCGAAGATCGCGACGGCGCCGCGCTTGCGGGCCTCGTCGACGGGCAGGACCTCCGTGAGCACCGGCGCGTTCTCCAGGACCTTGCCGTTCACGAGGTCCTCGATGCGCTCGATCTCGTCGCGCGTGAGGGGCTTGTTGTGGGCGAAGTCGAACCGGAGCATGTCCGGCCCGACGCGCGAGCCCTTCTGCTGCGCGTGCTCGCCGAGCACCGTGCGCAGGGCCCAGTGGAGCAGGTGCGTCGCGGAGTGGTTGCGCCGCGTGGCCGAGCGCGCCGCGTGATCGACGGTGAGCGTGACCTTCTGGCCCACGCTGACCTCGCCCGCCTCGACCACGCCTTCGTGCACGACGAGCCCGGTGAGCGGGCGCTGCGTGTCGGTGACGCGGATGCGTAGATCGCCGGCCGTGATCACGCCGATGTCGCCGACCTGGCCGCCGCTCTCCGCGTAGAAGGGCGTCTCCTTCACGACGACCTCGACGCTCGTGCCCGCGCTCGCCCGATCCACGAGCGCGCGGGTGGGTTTGCCTTCGCCGTCTTTCTTTTCGACCGCGAGGATCACGACGACCTCGCTCTCGCCCGCCTCGCGCTCGTAGCCGGTGAAGACCACGGGCGCGCCGAGCTTTTCACGCGCCTGCCGGTACGCAGGGTCGAGGGCCGCGGTGGGATCGATCGGCCCGTCGGCCTCGTCCGCACCCTTGATGATCTTCTCGGCGCCTTCGAGGTCGACGCCGTAGCCCTGCTCGCCGCAGATGACCTGCGTGAGATCCAGGGGGAAGCCGTACGTCGTGTAGAGGTCCGCGGCCGCGGGGGCCGAGAGCGTCTTGTCGCCCTTCTCGCGCATCTCGTCGAAGCGCTCGTCGAGGATCTTCATGCCGCGCTTCAACGTGGCGCGGAAGCGGACCTCCTCGTCCTCGGTGACACGCGCGATGAGCTCACGCCGATCGCGGAGCTCGGGGTAGACGTCGCCCATGCGATCCACGACGAGCAGCGCGACCTCGTGGAGGAACGGCTTTTCGATCCCGAGCCGGTAGCCGTGCCGGATCGCGCGGCGCATGACGCGGCGGAGCACGTACTCGCGCCGCTGCTTCTCGGGCATCACGCCCTCGGCCACGAGGAAGGCCGTCGTGCGGGCGTGGTCGGCGATGACGCGCATCGAGATGTCGTCCGGCGCGAGGGTCCCGCCGTACTTCTTGCCCGCGATCTCGGCCGCGCGCTCGACGAGCGGGCGCAGGAGGTCGGTGTCGTAGTTCGACGTGACCCCTTGGAGCACGAACGAAATGCGCTCGAGGCCCATGCCCGTGTCGATGCTCGGCGCAGGCAGCGGCGTGACGGGCGCGTCCTTCTCCGCACGGTCGTACTGCATGAAGACGAGGTTCCAGATCTCGGTCCAGCCCGAGCCGTCGAGCCGCGGCTCTTCGCCGAACCGCGCGAGGTCGACCTCGTCGCCCGTGAAGAAGTGGATCTCCGAGCAGGGGCCACACGGGCCGGTGTCGCCCATGCTCCAGAAGTTGTCGGCCATGCCGAGCCGGAGGATGCGATCGTCGCCGAAGCCCGTGACCTTGCGCCAGATCGCGGCCGCTTCCTCGTCCGCGGGGAAGTCCTTCTCGCCCTTGAAGACGGTGACGACGAGCCGCTCCTTCGGGATGCCGTAGACCTTCGTGAGCAGCTCCCAGGCGCTCGTGATGGCCTCTTCCTTGAAGTAGTCGCCGAAGCTGAAGTTGCCGAGCATCTCGAAGAACGTGTGATGGCGCGCGGTGACGCCGACGTTCTCGAGGTCGTTGTGCTTGCCGCTGATGCGGATGCACTTCTGGCTGCTCGCGGCGCGCGTGTACGGGCGGCGATCCTTGCCCGTGAAGACGTCCTTGAACGGGACCATCCCGGCGTTGACGAACATCAACGTGGGATCGTTCTGCGGGACGATCGGCGCGCTCGGGACGACCTCGTGGCCGCGGGAGGCGAAGAAATCGAGGAAGGTGCGGCGGATCTGATGGCTCGAGGCGGACATGGCGCCCGCCCATCTACCATGTTTCGCGCCTCAGAACATGATCCCGAGGTACCAGCGGAGCGTCTGCGCCGTCTCGGTGTCGAGCGCGGGCGCATTGCGGTTCTCCGGGGCGCTCTCGTAGCGGCTGATCTCGCCGGGCAGGTAGTCGAAGCCGCCGAGGGGGAAGAGCACGCCGTACTGGAGCATCGTGTAGAAGCCGCCCATCTGATCGGGCTTGTCGTTCAGCGTGCCGTCCTTCGCCTGGAAATACAGCGAGAAGTCGAGCTCGACGCCGAGGTCGCGCTTGTTGCCCGGCGTCTGAATGAACTCGCTCGCGCGGCTGTAGATGAGCGCCGCGCTGCCGCCGAGGCGCTGTCCGTTCGGGTCGCGCGCGAAGTCGTACTGCACGGACGGGCGGAAGTAATACGCGCCCTGCACGCGGCTCATGATGTTGCGCCAGAGGATGAGGTCGACGCGGTAGTCCGGGTGGAACCGGCCCGTCGAGTACGTCCGGTCGGCCGTGAGCTGCTGCTCGACGCTGCCGCGCGGCGGCGCGAGCCCCTCGACGTCGGGATCACCCGAGGCCCAGCCGAAGCCGAGGTCGAGGCGCAGTTTGTCGTCGAGCGCGCGGAACTCGCTCTGCGCCGCGACGATGAAGCTCCGCACCGTCCAGCCGGTGTCCTCGGGGTCGAGCGGGTTGCGCTCGACGGTGGTGCCGCCCGCGGTCTGGAGGTTGTCGATCATGCCGTAGGTCATCGAGGCCTCGGCCTCGAAGCGGAACTTCTTGTAGAGGAACTGGAACCAGAGATCGGGCGTGAAGAACTGCGCGCCGCGGCGGGCGTAGCCGGCGCGGATGCCCGTCGCCGACTGGCCGAACGTCGCGCTCTTGTCGGCGTCGGTGGTGTCGTTCGCGAGGACCTGGTTGCGGTACGCGAAGTAGATGCCGCCGTTGATGACCGGCAGCCCCTTCGCGAGGTCGAGCCGGGCGAGCTCGGGATCACGCTTGCGCGCGGCCATGAACACGTACTGGCTCACGTCGTCGAGCTGGCCGAGATCGTAGGGCTGGCCTTGCTGCTCGCGGAGCGCCGCGCTCGTCGGCCCCTCGCTGATGAAGTCCCACGCGCCGGCGAAGTAGAGGTCGTACTTCTTGATGCCGGTCACGAACATGATCCGGTCGACCGTGCTCTGGTAGTCCGAGTCGTAGCCGTTGCCCTCGTTGTTGAGGATGCCGAGGCCCCACTGGTTCGGCATGCGGCCGAAGCGGAGGAGGCCGACGGGCGTGACGTACTCGCCCCAGGCGCGCTTGACGATGATGCTGTCGATCGTGCTGGTTTGTCCCGCGACGGGCGCCCACGAGGTCGTCGCGAGCGCGCCGATCGGCGCGTAGCCGCCGCGCGTGCCGACGGTGTAGCCGCCGCCGGCCGCGGGGTTGTTCCAGTACCCCTCGGGCGTGGAGCCGAGGACGAAGTTGTCGAGGATGTCGATCTGCGAAAGGATCCGCAGGTTGTCGCTGATGTGCAGCTCCGGCGTGAGGCGGAAGCGCATGTTCGCGCCGGCCTGCGTGTGGTTCTCGCAAGCCGTGGGCGCCGTGGGATCGTCGCCGCAGAGCGGGACGGTCTGGACCGCGCCCGACGTGGGGTAATACGCGTTGTCGGGCGGCTGCGGCCAGAGCGAGCGATCGGGCAGCTCACGACGACCGAGCGAGAAGTGATGGAAGAGCTCGGCGCGCGTGCGGAAGAGGCCGTGAATCTCGAGGCTTGGTCTCGCCTGTGACCACCAGTCCTCCGCGAAGACGTCGCTCGGCCGCACGCCGACGTCGCCCGTGGGCGGAGGACGATCGGCGCCCTGCCGCTTGAGCGCGCGCGCGTCGCGATCCGGATCCGGCGTGGCGGCGACGGGCGCTGCGGACTTCTGCGCAGGCGAGGTCGAGGTCTGCGGCTTGGCCTCCGGCGCGGCTTGCGTGGGCGCGGCTTCCCCCGTGCCGTTCGGAGGCACGAGCGGCTCGTCCGCGGGCGCGGTTTCCGCGGGTTTGGGCGGCGGCGGCGCCGCGGGCTGGGCGAGGGCGGACCCTGCCGCAGAGAGGCTTGCGACGAGCGCCACGAGGGACGCTGCCGTTCTCGTTCCCGATCCGTACGAGGAGCCTAGGTACCGCGACGAAATTCGCATGGCGCGTTTGCTGCGTGTATCGCGCCGGACGGGGCCCCGCCTTGGAATCCGCGTGCCGCGCGCTTTGGGTGTCGTAACGAGGTTCGTCTCGCCGTGCCCGCGCACGGCTCGTCCGGGCGCTCGGGCAGGGGCGATGTCTCACGCCGAGCGGGTGTGGTCAACGTGGATCGATGTTGGCCGCGTGGCCAAGGGACAGGTTCCGAGGTCCCTCGGGGAAAACCCGGCCCGGCCCCGGGCGTCGCGGACGGCCCCGCCGCGAACGTCCGTTCCGGCGGCTGCGCGCTCCCTCGGGCGTCAGCCGGCCGTCGAAAACGCGTCCAGTACGGCCAGAACGGCCCGAAATTTCACCCGAATCCAGGATCCCCGTTGCGGCGCTCGGGACGGTCTTCTATTCCTGCAATTCTCGTGTACCGCCGTTCCCAACGTGCCGGTCTCCCGTCCGCGCCAAGAGGGTTGATGAGAACGCGACTATCGCCAAGGCTGCTGACTCTTCTCGGACTTCTCTCCGTCTCGCTCGTCCCGACCGCTGCGCTGTCCCAGGAGAGCGCCGCGAGCGGCGCGAAGGATGGCGAGTTCTCCGTCCAGCGCTTCGAACCCGTGCCGGGCTCGAAGAACTACCTCACGGTCGCGGGCGCCCGCATGGACGCCGCGATGGGCTTCACCGCCGGCCTGATGGTGAACTACGCGAACAAGCCGTTCGTGGTGAAGAGCTGTAGGGCAGAGGCCGACTGCAGCGCGCCGAACGCCGCGACGCAGGACGTCGCGGTCATCAGCGACATGTTCACCGCCGACGTGCTCGCGTCGCTGACGCCGGTGCCGGTCGTGCAGATCGGCCTGCGCCTGCCCGTGATGTACGTGAGCGGCTCGGGCATCAACCTCGACACGGGCGGGCCCGATCCGAACGGCCTCAAAGCGTTCGGCGTGGGTGACGCGACGCTCGAAGGCAAGTTCCGCTTCTTCGGCGATCCGAAGACGAGCGCCGTCGTGCTCGGCGGCGCCGTGGACGTGTCCGCGCCGCTCGGGACGATCACGGCGAAGGACAAGTACATCGGCAACAGCACGCCGATCACAGCGGGCGGCCGGCTGATCTTCGACGGCTCGTTCGGCGGGCTCTCGTTCGGCCTGAACCTGCGCGGCGTCTACCGCCCCGAGGCGCGCCTCGGCACGACGACGGTCGGTCCCTTCGAGTTCCGCTACGGCGCAGCGCTCGGCTACCGCGTGAGCCCGACGTTTCGCGTGTTCGCCGAGGGCTTCGGCGGCACGAAGTTCAGCTCGCAGAACGGGACGAACTCGCTCGAGGTCGACGGCGCCATCCAGATCACGCCCCTCAGCGTCCCGCTCGCCTTCACGCTCGGCGGCGGCGCCGGCGTGCTGCAAGGCGTGGGCGTGCCGCTCTTCCGCGCGCTCGGCGGCGTGGCGTTCGTCGCCGAGGTCGGCGACGAGGACGGCGACGGCATCAACGACAAGGACGACAAGTGTCCGTCGATCGCCGAGGACAAGGACGACTTCGAGGACGACGACGGCTGCCTGGAAGACGACAACGACCAGGACAAGGTGCCCGACGTCAAGGACAAGTGCCCGCTCAAGCCGGAGACGATCAACGGCCTGCAGGACGACGACGGCTGCCCCGACGAGCTGCCGGACAAGGACAAGGACGGCATCGGCGACGCGGACGACAAGTGCCCGGACGACTTCGGCAAGATGCGCGTGAAGGAGTTCTACGGCTGCCCGGACAAGGATCAGGACGGCGTCGCCGACAAGGCCGACGGCTGCCCGGATCAACCGGAAGACACGGACGGCTTCGCCGACACCGACGGCTGCCCGGATCCGGACAACGACGGTGACAAGATCAACGACGATCTCGACGAGTGCATCGACACGCCCGAGGTCTACAACGGCTTCAAGGACGAGGACGGCTGCCCCGACGAGTCGCCGGACTCGGACAAGGACGGCATCCCGGACGACAAGGACAAGTGCCCGAAGCAGCCCGAGAACCTGAACGGCTTCGAGGACCTCGACGGCTGCCCGGACAAGGGCCCGTCGCTCGTCACGGTCACGGAGGACGACATCAAGATCCTCCAGCGCGTCGAGTTCGCGACGAACAGCGACAAGATCCAGGGCGCGACGAGCTTCGCCGTGCTCAACGCGGTCGCGAGCGTGCTCGACATCCACAAGGAGATCTTCCTCGTGGAGGTCGCGGGCCACACGGACAACGTGGGCAAGACCGAGGAGAACCGGGCGCTCTCGCAGAAGCGCGCCGAGGCCGTGGTCAAGTACCTGATCGACAAGGGCATCGACAAGGCGCGGATCCAGGCGAAGGGCTACGGGCCGGATAAGCCGATCGCCGACAACAAGCAGTCCGCGGGCCGCCAGAAGAACCGCCGCGTCGAGTTCAACATCCTGAAGTCGGCGAAGAAGTCCCAGGCCGCGCCCCCTCCGTGACGCGACGTGGGGGGCTCCGGTCGGGCTGCTTTGCAGTCCTTCCGCTGCCCCCCGCACCCCCCGCGGCTCTCGGTCCCGAGAGCGCTTGAAGCTTCGATCCAAAAGGAACCAAATCCCGGGTCGGGTGTCCTGGTAGAGTCTTCTCGACAGGATCGGGGGCGCGCCTGTGCCTCCGCATTTCTTCGATGTGGAGGCACCCCAGGATGTCCTCGAACCGCGCTCGTCCGCGCCTCGCCCTCGTGGTGCTGGCGTTCCTCGCCCTGGTTTGTCCGGGGCTGCTCACCGCGTGTCGTGAACCGGAGCGCCCGCTCCTGCCACGATCCCAGACCTGGGCCGAGCTCCGGACGGTCCGTCGCGACGTGCTCGTCGCGCCGCCCGGCGAGCCGGAACGCCCCCCGTACCCGCGAGAACGGCTCGTGGACGGAGAGGTGGTGCGGGTGCAGCCAAACGGGCTCGCGTGGCTCCGGCGGGACGGGGGCGCGACGTTGCTCGTCCGCGGGCCCGCGGAGCTCGTCCTCCACGCCGATGTGATCGACATCAAGCACGGGCGCGTCTTCGTGGATACGCCCGCGACGATCACCACCGAGCTCGCGACGCCGACCGGGCCGCTGCACCTCGCGCACGTGCGCGCGAGCATCGACGTCGCCCAGAAGGACGGCGCGTCGGACGTGTACGTGCTCGCCGGCGAGGTGCGCACGGACGGCTCGGCACGGGCGACGGCCGGCGAGCGGCTCATGCTCGAACCCCACAAGGGCGAGGCCAGCGCGAAGACGTCGCCGGTCTTGACGTGGGAGGACTGGACGGGCGGCCTCGCGACGACGGATCGCGCGGCCGAACCTTCGCCTTACGGCGTGGGCACGGTGGGCGCGCGTCGTCCGGGCGAACAGGGCGCGCCGCGCTTCCCGCTCGCGATCCAGAGGCTCGACGTGCGCGTGAAGATCCAGGACGACTTCGCGATCACCGAGGTCGACGAGGTCTTCTTCAACCCGAGCTCGGCGACGGTCGAGGGCGTGTATCGCTTCCGCACGCCTGCGGGCGCGACGCTGCACAAGTTCGGCGTGGATCGCGACGGCGTGGTGTTCTGGGGCTACGTCAAGGAGAAGCAAGCCGCCGCGGCGCAGTACCAGGCGAACGTCTACGAGGGCAGCAAGGAGGATCCGGCGCTGCTCGAGTGGGAGGCGCCGGGCGTGTACAAGGCGCGGCTCTACCCGATTTTGCCCGGACAATCGCGGCGCGTCGTGGTGCGGTACGCCGAGTGGCTCGGGCGCACGGGCGCGCGCGGCGAGCGTCGGCTCTACGTGTACCCGATGGCCGCCGAGGGCGCCGAGGGGTCGCTGCCGCACATCGAGGAGCTGACGGCGACGGTCGATCTCGCCCGGGCCGGCGCGCGCGAGGTGCGCACGGGCATGAGCGGCGTGCGCGAGGGCGGGACGATCACGGTGCGCGCGCAGGACTTCGTGCCGAGGGCCGATCTCGCGATCGAGCTCTTCGACGACGGCCTCGTCGCGCCGCGCGGCTACACGGCGCCGCACACGATGGATCCCGAGACGGTGCCGCCTTCGGAGCGCGCAGATGCGATGCAACGCGCGAAGACGGAGGCCGACTACGTGATCGTCCCCGTGCGATCCGCGGATGTTCCGCTCGCGAAGGGCGGGCTCGATCTGGCGATCGTGATCGATACGTCGGCCGCGACGGACGCGCCGTCGCTCGCGATCGCGCGGGCGACGACGGCGGCGTTGCTCGCGCACCTCGGCAAGGACGATCGGGTGGGCGTGTTCGGCGGGGACACGTCGCTCGTGCCGGTCGTGCCGGGCAAGGACGCGCTTGCGCCGATCGACGAGGCGGGGCGGCGCGAGGTGCTCGCGCGGATGTCGCGGATCGAGCGAGGCGGCGCGACGGATCTCGGGGCGATGTTGAGCCAGGCGGCGGCGCTGCTCGATCCTTCGCGGCGCGGCGCGGTGGTGTACGTCGGAGACGGCGCGCCCACGGTCGGCGAGCTGCGGCTGCAGGAGCTGCGGGATCGGATGGCGAAGCTGCCGCGGCCGGTGCGGATGTTCGGCGTGGGCGTCGGCGACGAGGCGGACATGGCGCTGCTCGAAGGCCTCGCGCGTGGCGGGTTTGCCGAGCGCGTGGCCGACGCGAACGCCGCGGCGCGCGTGGCGCTGCGCTTGCTCGAGCATGCAGAGCGGCCGGTTTGGCTCGGCGCGCAGGTGGATCTCGGGCCGACGGTGGAGCGGATTTTCCCGCGGGATCTCGGCGCGCTCGTGGCGGACGAGAGCATCGCGGTGATCGGCCGCGTGACGGCGGCGGGGTTGCCGACGTCGATCGCGCTGACGGGGCCCGCGGGTACGGTTCGGACGAACCTGCAGGTGACGCGGATCGAGGACGAGGGGGATCTGCGGCGCCGCTGGGCGGAAGGGCGCCTCTTGCAGATGATGGCCGAGGCGACGGGGCGCGCGGCGATGGTCGATCTCGGATCGCGGCACGCGATCATCACGCCGGTCACGTCGCTCTACGTGCCGACGAAGAACGAGATGACGCCGGAGGAGCGCGCCGAGCTCGAGCGCAAGAAGGGCATGGCGCGGAGCCTCGTGGAGACGAAGCGCCGGATGATGTGGACGCCGATCATCAAGGCGGACGTCGACGACGAAGAAGAAGAGGCGAACGGCGTCGCGTCCGTGGAGGTCGCCGCCGCGCCGAACGCCGACAACAAGGAAGGCGGTACGGGCACGCGGGCGAAGGGCGAAGAGGGCTCCATGGGGAACCCGAACACGCGCGCGACAGGCAACCGTTATGGCGTGCAAGGGCCTGCGGACAACGGCGACCCGCACATCGCGCGGCAAGCAGCGCTGCGCGACGCGGCCGAGTTCGGGATGATCGGCATGCTGAACACGGGCGCGGGTGGTGACCCGAACGCGCCCACGGCGCCGTGGGGCCGCGACGATTCGCTCGGGAGTGACGGCATCGCCGCGAAGGGCAACCAGTGGGGCAGCACGATCGGCGACGCGTACGGCGCCGGCGGGCTCGGGCTCTCGGGCCTCGCCGAGGGCGGAGGCGGACGCGGGGAAGGCATCGGGCTTGGTTCCATCGGGACGATCGGGCAGGGCACGGGCACGGGGCAAGGGTTCGGCTCGGGGCACGGGCGGCTCGGCGGCGCTCACAAGAGCGCGCCGCCGAAGATCATGGAGGCGCCGATCGCGATGCCGAGCGCTGCGGCGACGGCCTCGCCGGTGGCGCCGCCGCAGGCCGCACCGTCGCTGCCGATCACGGCCACGAAGCAGTCGAACGCGCCGGGGGATCCGCTCGCGGGCGGGGACCTGGAGGGCAAGCCGTCCGCAGGCGAGGAGTTCTTCAAGGCCAACGAGAGCCAGAAGCCCGCGGACAAGGCCAAGCGCGCTGCGGGTTCGTCCGGCACGACGATCGTGGTGCACGTGGGCGACGTGCCGCATCAGGCATCGCCGTGCAGCGGCGCCGCGCTCGTGCCGTTCGAGGAGCGCGTGGGCCTGTGGCGCGAGCGGTTCGGGCGCGTCGCAGGCAACGCGCAAGGTGTGCAATCGATCTATCGCGCTGCGCTCTCCGCGTGCGAGGCGCCGACGTGGCGAGAGAGGTCGAAGCTCGTGTCGCTCATGCTCGACGCGATGCCCTCGATCAACGCGAAGGTGAACCTCTGGCGTGTGATGTTCACGGACCTCGGCGTGGCCGACGCGCTCTACCGCGGGATCCTCGCGCGCGTGCGCACGGCGCAGGAGATGCGTGAGCTCCACACGGCGCTCGGCCTGAAGACGATGGATCCGGGCCTGCTCGAGAAGCTCATCAAAGACACGAAGTCGCCCGACGAGCGGGTGAAGAAGCTGCGGGAGCTCGTGGCGCAGTGGCCGGACGATTTCGCGCTCGCGCTGCGTCTGCTCGACATGCTGGAGGACGCGTCGGACGACGCGGGGGCGCGTGAGCTCGGCCGGACGCTCCGGTCGAGGCCCGACGCGGATGCGCGGGTGCGGACCGCGGTCGGCGAGCTGTACCTGCGCCTCGCGGCGAAGGAGAGCGACGCGGGCAAGAAGGCCGCGTACGAGGCCGAGGCGCGAAGGTCGTTCGGTGAGATCGTGGAGTTCGCGCCCGACGATCCGGTCGCGCGGCGCAGGCTCGGCGATCTTTTGAGGGCCCACGGTTGGTACGCGGACGCGGCGCGGCAGTACGAGACGCTGGCGCGGCTCGCGCCCGACGACACGAGCGTCTCGCTCCTGCTCGCGGCGGCCGCCGAGGGCATGGGCAAGCTCGAAGAGGCCATCAAGTGGACCGAGAAGGGCGGCGCGGCGGGCGCGCCCGACGCGGAGCAGAGCCCGGCCGTGACGGCGCGCGCGTTCGCCGCGACGTACCTCGCGTGGGGCCGGCTCCTCGCGCAGAAGAACGGCAAGAGGGACGAGGAGCAGACGCTGCGCGCGCGGCTCCTGCGGGTGATCTCGACCGAGCGCGCGGCCGGCAAGGCGCCGCGTGGGGCGCGGGTGTCGCTCACGTGGTCGCACCCCGAGTTCCATCCGTCGCTCTGGACGAACGGGCTCGGCACGCAGATGCCGGCGCCCGAGGGTGACGTGACGCTGGGCATCGCGCAGGCGCTCCTTCCGATGCGCCCCGACGCACGCGTGGAGGTGCGGCTCGAAGGCGAGGATGTGGAGCACGCGGCGCGCCTCGGCGCCGAGGCGATCCTGACGATCGTGTTCGACGAGGGGGAGGACGGCGAGACCATCGTGAAGCAATCGATCCGCTTCGCGCGCGGCGGCAAGCCGGTGCGAGCGTTCGCCATCTCGAAGGGTGAGGCCCGGGAGGTCGAGCCGTGAGCGACGAGCGACGAGACGAGCAAGACGTGAAGGGCACGCCCGACGGCGAAGCGAACGCGACGGCCGGAGAGGCATCCGTTCGTCCCGAAGAACCCACGGCCGGTGCAGCGGAGAACGCGAGCGGAAGCGAAGGCGAAAACGCGAGCGCAGGCGGCAGCGGGAGCGGCGACGGAAGCGGCAGCGGCAGCGGAGGCGGAGACGGGAGCGACGGCGGAAGCGACGAGAGCGACGACGAAGAGGACGACGACGAACCCGCGGCCGCTGCGCCCGAGCTTCCGCGCGCGAACGAGCGTCGGATCGTCGTGGTCACGCGCGGCGAGAAGCTCGATACGGCCGAGTGGCTGCCCGTCAGTGATCCCCGCGCGCAGGAGCAGATCCGGCGGACCCCGTCGGCTCCCCTGCCGCCCGAAGGCGGGACCCTTCCGCCCGCGCTCTTCGCGATCGTGAGCTCGATCGTGGTCATCCTCGTGACCGTCATGCTCCTGCGCGGGCAAGGCGAGCGGAAGCCGAGCCAGCCGCTCGTGCCGACCGTGGCCGATCTGCAGGCGGTGCACGCGTCGGTGACCGCCGCGGGCGCGCCCGTGCACAAGACGCGGCGGCTCTCGGAGGGCGAAGTCGTCAAGACCGACGCCGACGGTCGCGCGCGCCTGCGCCTCGACGACGGCACGGGCCTCGTGCTCGATCGCTCGACGAGCCTCCGCGTCACGCAGAAGGGCGTGGCCCTCGAGCACGGGCGCATCTTCGTGCAGGGCGCGCTCGGCGCGCGGACCGAGATCGAGCTCGGCGAGGTCACGGGCATCGTCAGCGGCGCGAACACCGGCATCGAGCGCTCGCGCGAGCGTCCGTCGAGCGCGAAGCTCTACGCGGCGACCGAGGAGATCACGGTGCGCGCGGGCGGCGCCGAAAAGACGGTGCGCGCGGGCGAGACGGCCACGGTGGACGGCAGCAAGGTCGAGGTCGCGCCCGAGCGCGGCTACGACGACTGGACGGGCGGCATGGCCGCGCCGTGGGGCGCGAAGGGCGCGCCGCGCAGGGCCGTCGGTGAGCTCTGGGGTCGGCCGGACAAACCCGGCGACGCCGGCTCGCCCCTCACGATCCGCGCCCACGACGTGGAGGCGACGGTCGCGCGCGAGCTCGCCGAGACCGAGGTGCGGACGACGTTCTTCAACGCCGGCAGCACGTCCGTGAACGGCGACTATCGCCTGGCGATCCCGCCGGGCGCGATCGTGGCGCGGTTCGCCTCGGTGCGTGGTGGCAACACGAACGAGGGACACATCGCGCTCGCCACGCGCGATCTGCGCGGCCCCGGGAGCCCGAGCTCGAGCGGCGAGGTGCTCGAGTGGGCCGGCGAAGGCTGGGTCCGCGCGACGATCCCGAGCATCGCGCCCGGCGCGACGGTGCAGGTGATCGTCCGGTACGTCGAGTGGCTCTCGCCGCGGCCGAAGGGCGATGGGAACTGGGTCGTGCAGTACCGCTACCCGATGGTCTCGGACGCCGCGCCGCCGCTCATCGGCGAGTTCTCGGCGAAGGTCGATGCGACGCAGTCGAGCCCGAAGTCGATCGGCGCGGGGCTCGGAGCACGCGTGACGGGCAGCACCGTCGAGCTGCGGCGGCCCGATTATCGGCCGACCGCGGACCTCGTGGTGGACGTGGCGATCGAGCCTTCGTCGTCACCCGCGCGGCTCTTCGTGGCGCCGCCGTTCGAGGGCGACGAGGATGATCCGGCCTCGACGATCCTCGTGCGCACCGAGGTGCCCGAGGCGCGCGCCGAGGACGGGGTCACGCTCGCGCTCGTGCTCGACGTCTCGTCGAGCGTGGAGCCGGCGCTGCTCGATGCGGAGCGCGCGCTCGTCGACGCGGTGCTCTCGGGCCTCGGGGCGCGGGACAAGGTGGTCGTGCTGGCCGCCGATCAGACGGTGCGTCCCATCGGACCGGCCACGATCGGCCCGGTGGACGAGGCGCGCCGCAAGGCGATCCGCGATGCGCTCGGGCAGATCTCGACGGGCGGCGCGACGGATCTCGGCCGCGCCCTCGAAGCCGGCGCGGACGCGCTGCCGGTCGACGCGCCCGCGGGCATGGTGATCTACGTCGGCGACGGCTGGCCGACCGTTGGAGATCCAACGGTCGATCGGATCCAGGCGCGGCTCGCGCGCCGGCAGGGCGGGGCGCCGCGCCTCGGCGCCGTGGGCGTCGGGCCGCTCGTGAACCGCTTCGCGCTGGCGAGCCTGGTGCGCGGCTCGGGCCCGCTGCTCGAGATCGCGGACACGACGGACGCCGCCCGTGTCGCGACCGAGCTCATCGCCGAGGCGCTGCAGCCCGCGGTGGCGGGCGTCGAGGTCGTGTTCGGGACCGAGGTCGATCGCATCTACCCGCGCTCGGCGCGGGCGATCACGGCCGGCGAGACGGTCTTCGCGGTGGGCCGCGTGCGGGGGGATCCGCCTCGCTCGATCACGCTGCGTTACCGCGACGCGAGCGGCGTGCACGAGGAGAAGCGGCCCGTCGTCGTGGAGCGCGCGCTCCGCGAGCAGGACGTGGCGCGGCGCTGGGCGGCGGCGCGCGTCGAGGAGATCGCGCTGAAGGGCAAGGGGCGAGAGGCCGCGACCGACGTGGCCTTGCGCGCCGGGCTGCTCACGCCGTGGACCGGCTTCGTGATCGGCGGCCAGCGCGTGTACTGGCCGACGCTCTTGCAGACGCGCATCCTCGATCTCTCGGCCGGGCCCGAGGCTGGCTTCTCCGCGGCGTTCGCCACGCCGCGCGCGGCGGCCGGGACGCTGATGAACGTCCCGCAGGAGACCGAGTCGGCCGAGGAGGACGACGAGGCCGCCTACAAGGCCGCGGTGGCCGAGGCCGCAGCGCGGCTCCTCGACGAGGCCGGCCCCTCGGTCCGCGCCTGTCGTGACTCGCGCGCGGCGCTCCGGCCCGAGCTCTCGGGCAAACTCGAAGTGAACTTCTCGATCGACGGCGATGGCCGCGCCGACAAAGTCCGCGTGAAGGGCGTCGCCGGCGCGGACGATGACGCGCTCGATCGCTGCGTCGAGGTCGTGGTGCGTGGGATGATCTTCCCCGCGAGCGGGCTCAAGGTGTCGATCGAGGTGTCGCGTACGCTCGGCTTGCCGCCGCCCCGCGCGACGCTGCGCGGACGCAAGTGCTCGCCCACCTCGTTCTTGCCGCTGCCTCTCCGCCGCGGCGTGTGGCGCGAGCGGCTCGATCGCGGCCAGGCCGACGTGGTCTATGTCGAGGCGAAACAGTCGTGCGAGCTGCCCACGTGGACCGATCGTCGCGCGCTGCTCGAGCTCATCCTGGTGAACGAGCCGAATGGCCTCTCGCGCGTGGCCGTTGCCGGTCGGCTCGAGCTGCTCGGCGAGAGCGACGCGGCCGCGTTGATCCGGCGCGAGGCGATCCGCCGCGCGCAGAGCCCCGAGGAGCTCCTCTCGATCAAGCGCGAGCTCGTGGGCAGCGAGCGATACCCCCTGGGCACGTTCCGCAAGCAGTATCGCGCGGCGAACGATGACAAGGGGCGGCTCGCGGTCGTGCGCCGCTTCCTCGGGCTCGCGCCGCACGACGCGCGGCTCCGGCGCCGGCTCTTCGCGCTGCTCGAAGCGCTCGACATGAAGGCCGAGCTTTCGGAGGAGATCCGCCGCGCTCGCCGTGATCCCTTCGCGGACGCGGGCCTGCTCGCGGACGCGGCGTCGGCGCTCCTGCGCATCGGCGACGAGGCCGAGGCGCGCCGCACGTTCGGCGAGCTCTCCGAGCGCGCCCCGCGGGATCCTTGGGCGCGCGCCTTCCTCGGCGATCGCCTGCGCAACGAGGGCTTTTTCGACGACGCCTCGCTCGCGTACGCGGTGCTCGAAGAGCTCGTGCCCGAGGAGCCCGCGGCCGTCATTCGCTTCGCGCTCGCGCATGCGGGCGCGGGCCGGCTCGACATCGCGCACCGCATGCTCGCGCGCGTCGCGCAGACGGGCGGTCGCGCGGGCGACGAGACGCTCGGCAGGCTCGCGGGCTACCTCGCGCACGTCCTGCTCGCCGAGGGCCGTGGTCGCCAAGGGCTCACGGAGTCGGACACGGATCGCCTCGTGCGGGCCTCGCTCGAGCTCCCGTATCCGAACGCCGCCGTGGTCGCGCTCGTCCGCGCGCCTGCGGGCGCCCTCGCTCTCGACGTGAAGCTCCTGCGCGACAAGACCGCGGACCCGCTCGGCCCCGACGTCACCGCGGCGGGCGCGGGCCTTTACGCGCTCCGCTTCGGCCTCGCGGAGAAGTCGCCGATCTCCCTCGAGCTCGCGCGTCCCGAGGAGCTCGCGCCCGCGCGCGCAACGAAGGTCCGCGTCGACGCGCTCGTGCCCGACGGCGACGGCAAGCCGCCGAAGCTCGTCTCGATCGACGTCGAGCTCCCGCCGACCGGCAAGCCCGTGACGCTCCGCTGGACGGGCGGCGCATTCACGCCTGGTTGACGACGCGTCGAGCGGCGGCGGATCCAGGGGCCGCCGCTTGACGTCGCTGCCTCGGATCGGTTGTACTTTTCGTTCTAAACGTTCCGAAACGAACGTATCTCCGCGAAACTCCAAATCATTTCGGTGACTCCGTCCCTCCCGGCGTGGCCTCTTCCGCCGGCGCGGCGGCGTTCGTCGAAAGGTTTGTGCACCAACAGTCTCGAAGGCGGGGCTCGTCCCCGGAGGCTTCTCGTATGTCGAACCGATCGATCGCGCGTGCTGCGCACCTCGTGGTGCTCGCGCTCGCGCTCGCCCTCGTGGCCCTCGTGCCACGCGCCGCGCGCGCGGCGACGAATGTCACGGGCGGCAACGTCATCAACCAGACGTGGACCCCAGCAGGCAGCCCGTACATCGTCTCGGGCGACGTCACCGTGCCCGTGGGCGCGTTTCTGACCATCCAGGCCGGCACCGTCGTGCAGTTCGCGAACGGTGACGTCCAGGCCGCGGGCCTCGACACGGGGCGCACCGAGATCACCGTCAAGGGCCAGCTCAACGTGAACGGCACGGCGGCGAGCCCCGTGACCTTCGCAGCGCAGAGCGGCTCGGGCGCGGGCATCTGGTACGGCATCGTCGTCGAGCCAACGGGTGTCGCGACGATCGCGAACGCCACGATGACGAACGCGAGTTACGCGATTCAATCGAGCGCGGCGGCCATGGGCCTCGCGGTCTCGGACACGGTCATCAACAACTCGACGTACGGCGTCTACCTCGAAGCCGGCACGCCGACGCTGACGAACGTCACCGCGAACAACGGCACGTACGGTTTCTACTTCACGGGCACGACGTCCGCGACCGTCTCGGGTTGCACGGCGAAGAACAACGCGACCTTGGGCGTGTACGTGGTGCCGTCGGGCGGGACGACGACGAACAGCTTCACGGGCTGCCTGGTGCAGGGGAACAGCTCGTACGGCGTGCGCACGGGCGCGAGCTCCGGTGCGACGTCGACGGTGAACATCACGGACAGCACGCTCCACGGCAACGGCACGTACGGCGTGTACGTGTTCGCGGCGACGGGCGGCTCGACGACGGTGAACGTGAAGAGCTCCAACGTGACGGGCCTGGCATCGAGCCCGCAGCAGTACGGCATCTACCGTGTGACGGGCAACGGCACGACGGCGGTGACGACGACGTACTCGAACGTGTGGGGTAACTCGAACGGCAACTACAGCAGCGCGACGGCGGGCACGGGGTGTTTGTCGGCGAACCCGCTGTACGTGTCGGTCCCGACGAACATGCGGCTGACGTCGAACTCGCCGTCGCGCTTCGCGGGTGACGCTGGCGGTGATCTCGGGCCGCTCGACTACACGAGCGATGCGACGCCCGGGTACCACGGGACGTTGTGGGTCAACACGACGCTGACGCTCGCGGGGTCGCCGTACACGATCGCGGGTGACGTGACGGTGGGACCGAGCGCGAAGCTCACGATCGAGCCGGGCGTGGTGGTGAACTTCTCGAACGGCGACATCATGGCATCGGGCGACGACACGGGGCGCGGCGAGATCCGCGTGAACGGCACGCTGGAGGCGCTCGGCACGACGGCTTCGCCGATCACGCTGCGCGCGACGACGGTGGGCGCGGGCAACTGGTACGGCGTCGTGCTCCCGTCGACGTCGAAGGGCGCGACGCTGACGAACGTGAACCTGCTGTACGGCTCGTACGCGGTGTACTCGGCGGCCACCGGCTCGCTCCTCTCGCTCACGAACGTGGCGAGCGACACGTCGACGTACGGCGTCTACCTCGAAGCCGGCACGCCGACGCTCACCAACGTCACCGCGAACAACGGCACGTACGGCTTCTACTTCACGGGCACGACGTCCGCGACCGTCTCGGGTTGCACGGCGAAGAACAACGCGACCTTGGGCGTGTACGTGGTGCCGTCGGGCGGGATGACGACGAACAGCTTCACGGGCTGCTTGGTGCAGGGGAACAGCTCGTACGGCGTGCGCACGGGCGCGAGCTCCGGTGCGACGTCGACGGTGAACATCACGGACAGCACGCTCCACGGCAATGGCACGTACGGCGTGTACGTGTTCGCGGCGACGGGCGGCTCGACGACGGTGAACGTGAAGAGCTCCAACGTGACGGGCCTGGCGTCGAGCCCGCAGCAGTACGGCATCTACCGCGTGACGGGCAACGGCACGACGGCGGTGACGACGACGTACTCGAACGTGTGGGGTAACTCGAACGGCGACTACAGCAGCGCGGCGGCGGGTACGGGGTGTTTGTCGGCGAACCCGCTGTACGTGTCGGTCCCGACGAACATGCGGCTGACGTCGAACTCGCCGTCGCGCTTCGCGGGTGACGCTGGTGGTGATCTCGGGCCGCTCGACTACACGAGCGACGCGACGCCCGGCTACCACGGGACGTTGTGGGTCAACACGACGCTGACGCTCGCGGGGTCGCCGTACACGATCGCGGGTGACATGACGGTCGGTCCGAACTCGAAGCTCACGATCGAGCCGGGCGTGGTGGTGAACTTCTCGAACGGCGACATCATGGCGTCGGGCGACGACACGGGGCGCGGCGAGATCCGCGTGAACGGCACGCTGGACGCGCTCGGTACGACGGCTTCGCCGATCACGCTGCGCTCGACGACGGTGGGCGCGGGCAACTGGTACGGCGTCGTGCTCCCGTCGACTTCGAAGGGCGCGACGCTGACGAACGTGAACTTGCTGTACGGCTCGTACGCGGTGTACTCGGCGGCCACCGGCTCGCTCCTCTCGCTCACGAACGTGGCGAGCGACACGTCGACGTACGGCGTCTACCTCGAAGCTGGCACGCCGACGCTGAAGAACGTCACGGCGAACAACGGCACGTACGGCATGTACGTGACGGGCACCGCCGCGCCCACGGTGCAGGGGCTGACCCTCAAAGGGAACGCGAGCTTGGGCCTGTATTTCGTGCCGAACAGCGGCAATTCGATCATGACGGTCGAGAACGCCCTCATCCGCACGAGCGGCTCGTACGGCGTGCGCACGGGCGCGTCGAGCGGCGCGACCGGCACGCTCAACCTGACGAACGCGACGATCCACGGCAACGGCACCTACGGCGTGTACGTCTTCGCGTCGACCGGCGGATCCATGTCCGTCAACATCAAGAACGCCATCATCACGAGCCTGGCGGCGAACCCGCAGCAGTACGGCGTCTACCGCGTGACCGGCAACGGCACGACGTCGACGAACGTCACGTACTCCGACGTCTGGGGCAACACGAACGGCAACTATTCCAGCGCGACCGCGGGTGCGGGCTGCATCTCGCAGAACCCGAACTTCGTCAACGCGCCGACGGACCTCAAGCTCGCGGCCGGCAGCGTGTGCATCGACGCGGGCACGTCGATGGGCGCGCCGACCTCGGACATCGAAGGCAAGCTCCGCCCGATCGACGGCGACGGGATCAACGGCGCCGCGGTCGACATGGGCGCCTACGAGTACGCGATGGCCGTCTTCTGCGGCGACGGCGTGACGAACGGCGGCGAGGTCTGCGACGACGGCGCGCAGAACGGCCAGTACGGCGCCTGCAAGGCCGACTGCTCC
Organism: Polyangium sp. y55x31; assembly: GCF_029946505.1. GTDB lineage: Bacteria > Myxococcota_A > Polyangia > Polyangiales > Polyangiaceae > Polyangium. The sequence goes on along the minus strand of NZ_JARZHG010000008.1, from coordinate 64,701 downwards.
GGGCTCGGTCCGCGCTGCGGCGACGGCATGGTCAACGGGCCCGAGCAGTGCGACGACGCGAACGCGTCGAACACGGACGCCTGCTTGACCACGTGCATGATGGCCTCCTGCGGCGACGGCTACGTGCAGGCGGGCGTCGAGACGTGCGACGACGGGAACACGTCGAGCAACGACGGCTGCCTCGCGACCTGCAAGCCGGCCTCGTGCGGCGACGGGTTCGTGCAAGTGGGCGTCGAGCAGTGCGACGACGGGAACATGTCGAACACCGACGGCTGCATCATGGGCTGCAAGACCGCGTCGTGCGGCGACGGCTACGTGCAGGCGGGCGTCGAGACGTGCGACGACGGGAACACGTCGAACACCGACGGCTGCCTCGCCTCGTGCAAGCCCGCGATGTGCGGCGACGGGTTCGTGCAGGCGGGCGTCGAGCAGTGCGACGACGGGAACATGTCGGACACCGACGGCTGCGTCATGGGCTGCAAGGCCGCGACGTGCGGCGACGGGTTCGTGCAAGCGGGCGTCGAGACGTGCGACGACGGGAACATGTCGAACACCGACGGCTGCCTGGCGAGCTGCAAGCCGGCCTCGTGCGGCGATGGGTTCGTGCAGGCGGGCGTCGAGGAGTGCGACGACGGGAACGTGGTGAACAGCGACCAGTGCCCGTCGACGTGCAAAAACGCGACGTGCGGCGACGGGTTCGTGCAGGCGGGCGTCGAGGAGTGCGACGACGGCAACCTGACGAACGGCGATGCGTGCCTCAACGCCTGCAAGAACGCGACGTGCGGCGACGGCGTCGTGCAAGCGGGTGTCGAGCAGTGCGACGACGGCAACGCGTCGAACACCGACGCCTGCGTCATGAGCTGCAAGAGCGCGACGTGCGGCGACGGCTACGTGCAGGGCGGCGTCGAGGCCTGCGACGACGGCAACCAGAACGACACCGACGGCTGCAAGAACAACTGCAGCTTGCCGGGGTGCGGCGACGGCATCGTGGGTCCGAACGAGGAGTGCGACGACGGCAACGCATCGAGCACCGACGCGTGCCTCGTGACATGCAAGAACGCGACGTGCGGCGACGGGTTCGTCCGCGAAGGCGTGGAGGCGTGCGACGACGGCAACACCGACGACACCGACGAGTGCCCGACGACGTGCAAGAACGCGACGTGCGGCGACGGGTTCGTCCTCGATGGCGTCGAGGAGTGCGACGACGAGAACAGCTCGAACTCCGACGCTTGCGTGCAGGACTGCAAGGCCGCGGCCTGCGGCGACGGCTACGTCGAGCTCGGCGTCGAGACCTGCGACGACGGCAACCAGAACAACGACGACGCGTGCTCGAACCTGTGCACGAGCGCGACGTGCGGCGACGGCGTGGTGCAGCCGGGTGAGGCTTGCGACGACGGCAACGCGTCGAACTTCGACGCCTGCCTGAGCGGCTGCCTCAAGGCGAGCTGCGGCGACGGGTTCGTCTGGGGTGGCATGGAGGAGTGCGACGACGCGAACGGCGTCTCCGGCGACGGCTGCACCTTCGACTGCAAGCTCGAAGGCCAGGGCGGCGCGGGCGGCGGCGGCGGCGCGGGCGGCGACGGTGGCATGGGCGGCGACGGCGGCATGGGCGGCGAAGGCGGCGAAGGCGGCGCGGGCAGCGGCGGGCGCGACCCGGGCAGCGACGAGGGCTGCGGCTGCCGGACCGTCGGCGAGACCCGTGACGCGGGCGGCGCGGTCGTCCTCGTGCTCGCGGGCGCGCTCGTCGCGGCGCGCCGGCGGCGCAAGGCGGCGTAGTTCGTCCGGGTAACGAAAAAAGAGCGGCGGCGTCCTTCGGGATGCCGCCGCTCTTTTTTTGAGGTCCCAGCAATCGCGCGAGGAATGGCGCGAGGCGCGTCAGCCTTTCGCGCGGGGCGTGATACGCGATTGGATCTCCATCAGCGCCGCCCGGGCCCCGAGCGGCAGGCCCACGTGCCCTGCGGGGACCTCGGGCTCGCGCACGTTGAGCCGCACGAGCAGGCCTTCGAGGCTCGTGGCGATCCGCTCGCTGAAATGACGAACCGTGGGGATGGCCGTCCCGGCGCCGCATTCGATGACGACCACGCGGCCGCGCGCCTCGCCCCGCATCGATACGAGCCACGACCCGAGCCGCGCCTCCTGCGCGTCGGCGCGGGTCGAATCCCAGCCTCCGTCGCCGAACATGAGCACGTTGGGCCGGGCCATCGCCCCGCAGCGCGGGCACTTGGGGAGCGGCTCCTTCGCGCGGAACGACGTCGGGTCCACCTCGACCGTGTACGGATCGGCCGGGAAGATTCCGACGCCGCAGTCGCGCGTGCATTGCAGGAAATCGATGGCGCCGTGGCATTCGACGATCCGCTCGGGATCGAAGCCCGCGCGCTGGAACTGGCCGTCGACGTTCGAGGTGAAGACGAAGCAGCCGTCTTCCATCCTGCGGGCGAAGCGCGCGAGCACCCCGAAGCCGTCGTGGGGACGGGTTTTGCGGTAGAGCTCGAGGCGGTGCCCATAAAAACCCCAGGCGAGGGCGGGATCGTTCGCGAACCAGCGCGGATTCGCGAGGGACGAGAAGCCGAGGCCGAGGTCCTTGTACGGCGGGTAGGCCCGCCAGAACCCTTCGTTGCCGCGGAAATCGGGCAGCCCCGAGTCGACGCCCATGCCCGCGCCCGCCGTGATGACGAGCGCGCGCGCATTTTCGAGGGCGCGGGCGGCTTGTTCGAACAGGGATTCATGCGGGGTCATGGGAGCTCCTCGTTTTCGCCCCGGTCGCGAGGGGCGATCACCATCGAATCATCGGTCCGTGGCGAGGTGCCGAAAAAACGCCTGCCCCTTCTCTCCGCGCCGCGGGGGCGAAGACGAAGGGGCAGGGGAGCGCAGAAGGGGTTTTCTGGTGGGTCAGGGCGCGACCGGGGTGCAGGTGCCCGTGGTCGGATCGTTGTCGTTCGCCGTGCACTTGAACTGGGGCATCGCCGGGCAGGGAATCGGCGGGCAGGTCGCCTCGCAGCTCTCGTTCTTGAACTTCTGGAGCGCTTCTTTGTAAGCGATGACCTCGGGCAGATCCTGGGCGACCACGCTGATCGGGCAGCAGGGGCCGTCGATGATCTCCTGGCACTGCGGGATTTCGGGCTGCAGCGGGTAACACTGCATCGCCGGGACGATCTTGAGATTGACGTCCGCTTCGAGCGGATCGCAGACCGCCGCGTTTCCGCCGCTGCCGCCGTTTCCGCCGCCGCCGTTTCCGCCGCCGCCCGCGCCGCCTTGGCCATTGCCGCCCGCGCCCGCGCCGCCGGAGCCATTGCCGCCCGCGCCTGCGCCGCCGGAGCCATTGCCGCCCGCGCCGCCTTGGCCGTTGCCGCCTTGCGCGGTGCCGTTGCCCGCGCCGCCGTTTCCGCCGTCGCCGCCGCTGCCGCCGTTGCCGCCGCCGCCCGTGCCGGGGGGACAGACCTGGCCGGCCGGGCAGCCAGTCGCGCCGCCGGTGGGCTCGACCTGCTCATCACCCGGGCAACCAGCCAAAAACAACGCGGCACCGGCGACCTGTGCCAGCAAGACGATACGCATGACCCCTCCTCGCATAGAAGAAGCTTCTCCAAGAACCGACATTCGACGTAACATGGAAAATTTATAGCCTCGGCGCCAGGCTCCGTCCACCGACTGCGCCGGGATTTTGGCGCTCGCCCCCGCGATGGGTCGCCGCCCCCTACGCCCGATCCCTCAGAGCTCGTTTGGGCACGCGAGGAGCGTCGTGCAGGCCTTTTCCGCGGACCTCGACCGTGACGCCCGGATAGCCGTACCCGTCGTCGTCACGCTGGCCCACGCAGTCGGTCACGCACATGGGCTCGCAGAAATCCGTGCGGCCGAGGTGCGCGTATCGCTTGCCCTCCGGCGAATGGATCCGTCAGTCGTACCGCTCGGTGTGCACGTGCTTGCGGTCGACGCCGAGCTCGTGGCGACAGAGCTCGCGCACGGCCTTCACCATTCGTTCGAGGCCACAAACGTAGACGTGCGGCGCCAGAGGCGCGCCCGCCGCTTCGAGCTCGCGGAGCAGGGCAGGGACGTGCGTCTGGACATACCCGCTCTTGCCCGTCCACGACGCGCCGGGCCGCGAGAGCGTGATCGTGTACCGCACGTGCGGGTGCGCGCGGGTGAAGGCCTCCATCTCGGCGCGGTAGAGGATGTCCTCCTCGAAACGCGCGCCGAAGAGGAGCCACAGCGGCGCCTTCGAACCGACCGCGAGCGCGGCCTGCATCATCGCGCGGAGCGGCGTCACGCCCGTCCCCGTGCCGACGAAGAGCGAAGGGCTCGGGTCATCGGATGCGCGCGTGAAGAGGCCGTGCGGGCCGATCGCCGAGAGGACCGAGCCCTCGGGGAGATCGTGCAGGTACATCGAGCCCGAGCCGCAGGGGACACGCGTGACGGCGAGCTCGAAGCGGCTCGATCCGTCGGGCGCCGAAGCGATCGAATACGCGCGTCGCCGCTCGCCCTCGGGCAGCGGCAAGGCGAGGTTGATCCACTGACCCGGGTCGTGATCGAGAGGCCGACCATCGACCCGTTCGAACACGAGCTGCCGCACCATCGGCGCGATCATCGTCGCCGACGCGAGCCGCACCTCGAACGTCTCGGGTTTTTTCATCCGGCGACGCGGAACATAGGGGGAGGTGACGTTACGTCAAGCGGGCCCATCCGTAGGATCCCTGCGCACCGAAAAGCCCGCCATCACCGCGCGCCCCTCGGCCTCGGGATCCCATGCGATGCCGGCGCCGACTTCGAGCGTCCCCGGCGGCAACGAGAGCGCCGCAGCCACGATCGGGCCTAGATCCAGCGCCTCGACGAGCGGGCCGACCTCGCCCGCGAGCGGCGCCGAGAGCACCCGCGCATCCGCCACGCGCGAGAGCCTCGCCCGCGCATCGCCGCCGAGCGCGACCTTGAGCGAGGCGAGATCACGCGCCACCTCGTCGACCGGCGCGCTCGCGAGCCAGGCCCAAACGACGAGGCCGGGCATGTCCGCGATCGCCGCGGCCGCGCTTCGCTCGGAGGGGAGCGAAGGCCTCCCTGTGCCCGCGCTCGGGCTCGCCACGGCCGCCACGAAGAGGCCCGGCGGCGCGAGGCAAAACGAGGAAAGGCGGGCGAGGTTGCGTTGCGCGGTGGTCTTCGCCTCGGCCAGGCGCGCGAGCTCGTCCGGCGCGCCGTGGAGGAGCTCCACCTCCTGCGCCACGGAGAGGTGCGGCAAGCCCTGCGACGCGGCCGCGATGGCTTTTTCGGAGGCGCGCGCGTCGGACTTGGAGAACGTCCGATCGTCCCGCAACACCTCGGCGACGCGGCCCGCGAGGCCGAGCGCGGCGAGCTGCGACGCGGGGCCGAAGAAGGTCGAATGCGCGCGCGGCTCGGGCGCGGAGGCGTCCGCGCGTGCTTCGGTCCGCGCGCGATCCCAGCTCGTCAGCGCGGCGCCGAGAGGATTGCCGACCTCGCCGAAGAGCGTCGCGGCCGCTTCGAGGTCTTCACGCGCGTTCGTGTCGCCGAGGTCCATCCGGGCGCGGCCGATCGCGCGCGTGGCGTAGGCGATCCACAGGCGGAGCGGCGGGCGCGCGGCGGCGGCGATCTCGCGGGCGCGGGTCGCGAGCGCGAGGGCGTCGTCGGGGCGGCCGCGCGCGCTCGCCACGTCGGCGAGGAAGTTCAACGCGCGGGCCTGGCCGAAGACGTCGCCCACACGCGAGCAGAGCCACTCCTGCCGCTGCAGGAAATGCCGCGCTCGTTCGAGGTTGCCGAGCGCGAGCGCGGCCGAGCCGAGCTGCCCGAAGGAGATCGCCTCCCCGATGACGTCGCCGTGCTGGTGGTGCAGCTCGGCCGCGTGCTCGAGCAGCTCGCGCGCCGCGCCGTGCGCGCCCATGACCACGTAGAGCGTGCCGAGCGAGTTCAGGATCTTCGCGCGTTCGTCGAGGAACGGCTGCGATCGTTCGAGCGCCCAGAGCAGGCTCCGCTGCGTCGCGGCCGCGTCGCCGAGCAGCCGCTCCGCCGTGCCGCGGTAGTGCGTCGCGACCACCTCGACGAGCGCGTCGCCGTCGGCCTCCCGCGTGAGCGCTTCGAGCGTCGTGATCGACTCGCGATACACGGGGCGCGGGCCACGCCGCACGGCCGCGAGGATCGCCTCGCACCGCGCGATCTTGCTGGCGCGTATCTCGCCGAGATCAGCGAACGCCGCGGCCGCCGCGGACAGGCTTTCGCGCGCCACGTCGAGGGCGCCTTCGCGTTGACCGAGCGCGCCCTTCGCGAAGAGACGCGCGGCGGCGCGCAGCGGGTCGAGGTCTTGGGCTTCGAGGCGCGCCATCTCGGCGTGCGCCTCCTCCGCGGGCGCGCTCTTCAGGAGCCGCGCGATCGAAGAGACCTCGTTCAAAGGGTCCAAGGGACGGATCATGATGAGAGCGCGCCTCCGTGATCGATCTGCGCGGGGGGCATCGAGACACGCGGAAGGCCCGCTTCGCGTTCGAGCCGCCGGGCCGCGAGCGCGTGCAGCGCGGCCTTGATGTCCTGGATCGAGAGATCGGAACGGTCGCGCCGGAGCCGCGCGACGTGCGCCGCCACGTGGGGCGCGGCGAACGAGGTGCCCGTCCACCGCCGCTCGCCGCCGCCGAGCGCGGGCGCGAGCACGTCGTTGCCCGGCGCGAGGATCTCCCAGTCGACCGTGATCTCGGTTCGCAAGAACTCCGGATCGTCGGACGACGCGCGCCCCACGCCGATCAGGGATTTGAAGCGGCCCGGGTAGGTCCGGAACGCCGACGCGTTCGGCCCCGAGGCGACGAGCACGACGCCGGCCGTGTATGCGATGTCCGCGATCTCGTAGAGCTCGACGATCGACTTGTAGTCGGTGGGTCGCAAGGGAGCGCCCTTCGGCACGTCGATGCCGAGGCTCAAGTTCACCACGTCGAAGCCCTCGCGCACGCAGAAGCGCACCGCCGCAAGCAGCCCGTCGCGCGAGCATCGGCCCTCGGGCGAGAGCACGCAGACGCTCGTGATCTCGGCGAACGGCGCGAGCCTGTGGATGATGCCCGCGCACGCCGTCCCGTGGCCCGAGCGATCGACGGGATCGTCGGGACCAACGGCGTATCCTTCGCCCTTCCGCTCGACGCGGAGCGAGCGGAGCTCGGCATGCACGAGCCACGGGTGCGACGTGTCCACGCCCGAGTCCACGAGGGCGACGCGCACCCGCCGCGACGCTCGCGCCGCTTCTGGGTTCGTCTCCGTCATGGCGTCCCGTCGTAGGAAGCCACGCCGCCCATCGAGGCCGCGTAGGCGTCGATGCGCGCGAGCACCTCGGCGCAGAGCATGGCCTCGGCCGGCCCGCGATCGCAGAGCTTGCCCACGGCGAGCGCGAGCTGCAGGCGCTCCTTGTACGTCGGTCCGAGCCGGAGCGCGTGGATGTACTGCGCGAGCGACTCGCGCAGCGACGTGGGCGCGTCCGCGCCGAGCAGGTCCGGAAGGGCCCGCGCGAAGAGCGAGAAGATCATCTGCTCGGTGCGGAACGACTCCACCGTCAGTGCGAGCACCTCGGCGAGGCGCTCGGCCATCTCCAGGTGGTGATCGCCGAGCGGCGCATCCTCCGCGAGCAGAGCCGCGCCTCCGATCGTGGACTCGCCGATGCGGATCGGGACGAAGATGCCGGCCGTGGGCTTCGTCGCGAGCGCGGGGCGCAGCGCGGCGATCATCGGGTCGTCCGGGCCGAGCTCCGCCGCGTGCGCGCCGCCGCCGCCGAGCAGGTAGGCGAAAGGCGTCCCGCTCGGCAGAAACTCCAGCGTGGTGCGGCGATACCCTTGCGTGTCGGCCACGACAGGGACGCTGAGCCGTCCGAGCGTCTCCACTTCGAGTGCGACGAGCGCCTCGGCGCAGGGGAGGGCGAGGCACGCGAAACGCAGGTGCTCGCCGAGCCCGCGCATGCGCACCTCCGATTGACCCACGAGGGCGGCGGACTCCAGCGTGGCGAGCAGATCTCGCAGCCGGCTCGAGAAGCCGAGCAACGAGGCTCGGGCGACGTCGGCGGCGGGCGCGGGAAGCGTCATGGCCCGCATCCTACAAAAACTTGGCCTCGATCGGAGGCTTTGGGTAACCGACGCCCATGATCCTGCCCAGCCGGCTCTCGGCGACGACGCTCGGGGATCTGCTCGGGAGGCTGTATCGCCAGCGGACGACGGGCACGCTCGAGCTCACCGATCTCTGGGCGCCTCCGGGCGCGGCGACGTCGAGGCACAAGATCCACCTGGCCTCGGGCCTCGTCGCCGGCGTGGAGACGAGCTTGCCCGCGCCGCCGCTCGGAGAGCTGCTCCGGCGCGAAGGATTCCTGGCCGACCCTGCATTTCGTGCGCTCCTGCGCCGCCTCGGCGACGGTGATCCGCGGCCGAGCGGAGAGATCCTCGTCGCGGAGCGCCTCGCGGATCCGGCGACGGTCGAGGCCGCGCTGCGCGTGCAGCTCCGCATGAAGCTCGACGCGTTGTTCGGGCTCCAGGACGCGGCCGTCGCGTTTCACACCGCGAGGCCCACGAAGGTCTCCGCGCGCCGCATTCATCCGCTCGAACCGCCCGATTTTCTGGTTGGCCGGCCCCGCTTTCGTGATCTCGTGCCCGCGTCCGAGGTCCGCTACCGCCGCGCGCCGGCACGCGCGCAAAGGTTTTACCCGGGCGCACCGAAGGCCGACGGCGAGCGACGCGCCGAGCCGCCGCGCGCGTCGTCGTCGCGGTTCGGACATCCGATCCCCGAGGCCAAGCGACGCGCGCTGGAGAAGCTCGGCCTCTCCGAGACGGCCGGCGCGGACGACGTGAGGCGCGCGTTCCGCAAGCTCGCGATCGAGCTCCATCCCGATCGCCACGCCACCGCCCCCGCGGCGACGCGGGATCGCAACGCCGCGCGTTTCGCCGAGGTCAGCGCGGCGTATCACGTGCTCGTGGCTTGAGGGTCAAAGCGGCGCTTCGGCGCCCGTGTCGGTCCGCGTCGACGGATCCGTTTGCCCGCCCCACGCGATCACCGAGCTCTTCGTGTACACGAGCGTCGCCCCGTACCGCGCCGAGAGGCTCGACTGCGCCGCGATCGGGTACCACGTGCCGCCGCTCCGGCTCGGCACGTATTGCCCCCCGTCGCCCTCGATGTTGTTCGCCGTGCACGGGTTTTCCCGACAACCTCCCCACACGACGAGGTGATTGCCGGCCCACACGCTCGCGTGATCGGCGCGAATGCCCGGGGCGCCCTCGATCGTGGTCGGGCTCCATTCGTTCGACTCCACGTCGAGCTGACCGCCCGTGTTCAAGTTGACCCCGCCGTTCCAGCCGCCCCACACGATGAACGACGGGCCCGTCGCGACCAAGGTCATGCGCTCGCGCCGCTCCGGTGCGCCGCCCGCGCCCGTCGGCTGGATCCACACGCCTTGCGGCGTACCCGTGGGATCGAACGTCAGGCCGTCGTTGAACCAATCGAAGCCGTCCGCCCCGCCCCAGACCAGCATCAGCTTCCCGTTCCACGCGGCCCCGTGGTAGCGGCGCGGAGGCGGGCTTCCCGCGCCGTTCGTGCTCGTCCACGTGTCCGTCTCCGGATCGTACATGCCGCCCGAGCCGAGCACGTTCGCCCCGCTCGCGCCGCCCCACACGATCATCTTCGAACCGGCCCACACCGCGGTATGCGCGAAGCGCGGCGGCGGTTGTCCCATCGTGCTCATCGGCGCCCACGTGTCCGTCTCCGGATCGTAGATCCCGCCCGCTGCTTCGAGATCCGTCGCGCCGAAGCCGCCCCACACGAGCATCTTCGAGCCGGTCCACAACGCCGTGTGCGAGAAGCGCGCCGCGGGCGCGCCCGTCGTGCTCATGCTCTTCCACGTGCGCGTGGCCGGATCGTAGATGCCGCCCGTGTTCGTCGCGGCCGGGTTTCCTCCGACATCACCGCCCCACACGAGCATCTTCGAGCCGGTCCACACCGCCGTGTGCGCGTACCGCGGCGAAGGCGCGCCGTCCGTGGGCAGCGCGCTCCAGACGATTTCCTTCGGCGGCCCGCCTTGGCTCGGCGGCGGCTCGTTCGAGTCCGGAGCAATGCAGGCGAGGCAAGCGAGAGGCAGAAGCGCGAGGAAAAAGGTACGCGAGAGCATGGCCCGAGCGTATCCCAACGCGGCGCGCTCCGGGGGCGTGGGAAAGGCGCTTTCTTGGCCGCATCGGGGAGGCTCGGTAGGCTCCGCGCGAGGAGGCCACTGATGGAGATGTTGCTAGCCAACGAGCGGCGCGCCCCGCGCCATGCCGTGACCGTCGAGTGTCAGGTCGTGCGCGAAGACGACTTCACCCTGCTCGGCGCTCGGGGCGTCGACCTGTCCACGTGCGGGATGCTCCTCGTCTCGGACGTGCCCGCCGCCGTGGGCGATGACGTCCTGATCACGCTCCGTATCCCCGGGCGCGAGCAGTGGATCGACGCGCGCGGCAAGGTCGCGCGGATCGCAGGCGAGCTCGAGGGCAGCCACGGCGTCGGCATTTCGTTCGAGCTCCAACCGGGCGGGGCGCGAGGCGTCCTCGAAGAGGCGCTCTGCGCGTATCCCACGGTCGCGTCGTCGCGCGAGCCGCGCGTCGATTACGCCGCGACGGTCGACATGATCAGCTTGCTCTAGCCCCGCTGCCGCGCCGCGACATCCCGAGCGCGATCGAGACGGCGCGCTCGAGCGTGCTGCACGGCCGGAGCACCGAGACCTCCTCGGCGTGCGCGACGAGCTGCCGCGCCACGAGGGGGCCGACGCCCGTGAGCAACGTCTCGGCGCCGAGCAGCCGCACCGCACGCGCGGCTCGCACGAGGCCCTCGGCCACGTCCGCGTCGACCACCGGCACGCCCGTGATGTCGAGGATCACCACGCGAGCCCCGTGCGCCGTGGTCCCGGAGAGCAGCGAGTCGAGCAGCCGCTCGGCGCGTGCCGAATCCACCCGCCCGACGAGCGGCATCACCAGCACGCCGGGCGCCACGGGCAGGATCGGCGTCTCCAGCTCCTCGATGAGCTTCCGCTGCGTCTCGATGAGCTTCTCGCGCAGGAGCAGCCGCTCCTCCTCCGCGAGCCGCTCCTCGGTCCGATCTCGCATGATCGTGCCGAACGACGTGGCCGTCCCGTCCTCGTTCGTCATGACGAACAGCACGCCATGCGTGGCGAGCTGCGACCGATCGCCGCGCACGAGCGCGAGATCTCCGCGGTAATGACCCTCGGCCCGGAGCGCCGCTTCGATGGTCCGGGCCTCCTCCGTCGCGAGCAGGCGCGACACGTTCGTCCCGACGAGCGGACCTCGACCGAGCATGTCCTCGAACGCCGCGTTCGCGTACGTGATCTTGCCGTCGAGGCCGACGATGGAGATCCCGTCGGGCGCGCGGTCGGCGAGCGCCTTCCAGCGCCTGAGCTCGTTCACCTGCGCGCTCACCTCGCTCGCCAGCCGATCACGCTCGACCTCGGCCCGCACGCGCTTCGTGACGTCCCGGATCGCGACCACGACCTCGCCCGTGCTCGCCCGCGAGAAGCTCGCATCGAAATGCATGGTCCCGTCGGGCGTCTCGACGGCATACCCGTCCATCCGCGGCTCGCCGTCCTCGGCCACGTCGCGGATGATGTCGGTTTGCCTTCGCGACCAGTCGGTGCCGAACACGTCGACGAGCCGCCGCCCGAGGAACTGCGCCGGCGGCACGAGCAGCGGCACGTCGCGCGCGGGTTTGCAGTCGAGGAAGCGCCCGTCGCGGGCCATCACGAAGAGCAGATCGGGCACCGCGTCGAGCAGGGCGCGGTTTCGGGCCTCGACCGCGCGCACCGACGTCACCGTGGTGCTGAGCTCCTCCTCCGCGTCCTTCAGCGCGCCGTAGGACGCGACGATCTCGCCCTCTTCGTTCCGCACGACGCCCGTGTACAGGCGCGCCCACATCCAGGTCCCGTCCTTGCGGCGGTAGCGCTTCTCGAACTCCACGAACGATCGCGTGCCGCGCGCGAGCGCGGCGAAGAGCGTCCGCTCGACCGGCAGATCGTCGGGGTGTGAAATTTCGTCGGTCGAGTGGCCACGCAGATCGTCGAGCGTGTAGCCGAGCAGCGTGACGAAGGCCTCGTTCATGTCCACGAAGCGCCCGAGGCCGTCGGTCAGGACCATGGCGGTGGGGACGCCGTGGAACAGCTCGCGGTAACCCGCGCCGAGATGCTTCTCCCGGTCCCTCTCCGCGCGGGCCTCTGCGAGCTCTGCGCGGAGCGCGTTCACCTCGGCGCGCAGCCCCTCCACCTCGTCCCGATGCTCCATCGCCCGCTTCGTGTCCTTGATGAGCCAGCGCGTATTGCGCCTGTTTGGGTCGCATCCTCGCACGATGCACGCGCGTCCGTCGACGGCATTGAAGGCGCTGTGGGCGCGCGTTCTGCTACACCGATGGTGGAAAGGAGGACGGGTGAGCGAAGAGGTCGTCTTCGGTACGCATCGCCTCGTGTTCGAGGATCCGGATCTCGTGTTCGTCGATCTGCGAGGCGACATCGGCGACGAGCTCGGCCCGATGATCCGTGTTGCCGTGGAGTGGACGCTCTCGAAGCCCTACGTCCTCGTGCTCGTGCCGCTGGGGCGCGTCGGCCATATGTCGGGCGCGGGGTGGAAGCTCGTGCGCGCGCCCGATCCGCGCATGCCGCCGCGCGCCGTCGCCACGTACGGCGGCGGCTTCGCGACGCGCGTCGCGCTCGACATGGCCATGCGAGCGACCGCGCTCCTCGGCAACCACAAGCGGCTGCTCTTCCACGGCAAGGACGAGGGAGAGGCGCGGACGTGGCTCGTTTCCGCGCGCGAAAAACTCGCCCGGATCACGACCAAGGAGCGCAGGTCTTCGTTCTAGCGCGTCACCGCGACGAACGATCGAGCGCGTCGGGCGGGAAGCCGAGCAAGCGTTCGAAGAGCCGCGGATAACTCGGCGCGCGCTCCTTCAACGACCGCGCGAGGAGCGGCCCGTCCTCGGCCTCGACCGCGCGCTCCACCGCGGGAATCCGATAACCGCTGCCCGTTGCGATCGCGCGGAGCGCTTCGAGCGCCTCGGCGCGCTCCTCCGCGCGGCGATCCGTCGCGAGGATCCGCAGCGCGAGCTCTGCCGTGAGGGGCACGTCTCCGAGCGACGTCGCCGCCGGCAGCGCCGTCCGGCAGAGCTCGGCGGCGAGCGGATCTCCGAGCGTCGCGAGCAGCCGCGACACGCGCGCTGCGATCGTCAAGTCGAAGAGCGTCGCGGGCCCGGCTGAGAGGCGCGATTCGACCCACCGCACGCACTCCTCGGCGACCGCGTGCGCCCGCACCGGGTCGCCGAACGCGGCGAGCGCCTCGGCGTGGCGGATCTCGAAGATCGGCCGCCGGATCGGGTGCGCCTCCGCGGCCCAGAGTGCGGCCACGAGCAGCGCCTCCTCGCCGCGACCGAGCCTGCAGAGCGAGACCAGATACGCCTCGCGCCGCATCGCTTCGAGCACCGGATCGTTCGGTGACGGCGCCTGGCCCCGCGCGATCTCCAGCGCGGCCTCGTGACGCCCCGATCCGAGCAACGTCCGTTGCGTCTCGATCGCCACCATCGACGTGAGCGCCGCCTCGGCGCCGCCTTCGCCCGGCCCGATGCGGGCCCAGGTCGCGGCCGAGATCGAGAGCGCCCCGAACGCGAGCCCCTGACCACGCAGGAGCCCCGAGAGGCGCTCGAGCACGCAGAGCGCCTCGTCGGTCCGACCGAGCCGCGCGTCGAGCCGCGACAGCTCCACGAGCGGGCCGAAGCCGAGGAGCAGGATGGTTTCGTCCCCCGACGTCTCCGCGTGCTCGGCCACGCTGTCGAGCCCCGCGTGGCAGACGAGCCGCGCCTCGTTCGGGCGGCCCAGATAACTCGCGATGAGCGCCGCGTCCTGGTGGGCGCGGGCGAACGCCGCGGCGCGCTCCATCGGGTCCTCGGGCGCCTCGTCGAGCCTTTGCAGCGCCTCGGCCGACCAGCTCGCGAGCTCGCGCCGCACGTGGCGGTCGTAGGGCGCGAGCGGCTCGTCCGTGAGAAACCGCCCGTCCACGCGCCGCCGCGACGCGGGTCCGATCGAAGGCTGCTGCAATGCATTTCGTCGCACGGGCACCTCTTCAAGCAAGGACACGGAATCCCTCCTCGCCCCAGGCCGTCGCGAGCTCCAGAAGCTCGCTGTCCTCGAGCTCGGCGAGCGCGGCGAGCTCCTCGTCGCTCAGCGCGTCGTTATCCTCTTCCAGCGTCATCGCGGCGACCTCCTCGATATCGCGATCGTCGAGATCGCCCATTTCGGTGTCGCACTGCGCGAGCAGATCGTCGATGTCGCTCGGCGTGAGCCCGAGGCCCTCGTTTTCGGCCTCGTCCTCGCCCGTGCCGAATCCCGTCTCGAAGATCCCGGTCGCGCGCCCCGAGATGCGGAAGATCGGCGTCCGCTCGGGCTTGTCGCCCTGCGCGCCCGTCAGCGCATTCTGTAGAGACGGCCCGCCTGGCTCGCACACGATCACGGCCACGCGCCGCACGCCGGGGCGCGCGCGGAGCGCCTGGATCGCCGCGGTGACCGCCTCGTCGCCGGCCTCGTCGTCTTCTTCGAAGCAATACATCTCGGGGCCCGTGCCGCGCGTATAGAGCGCCGCGTAGATCCAGGCTGCCGTGCGCACCGAGGAGCGATGCGAGCAGAGGAGCACGGCCGTTCCCTCGTCGATCCGCACGTAAGTATCCAGGAAGACGTCGATTCCTTGCATGGCCAGGTCCGAGGAATGGTTCGAGTCGTTCGTCGTTCGCTCGAAATGGGGGCGCGCCCACGTTTGGGCGCACTCCGCACAAAAGACGGCCATTGCCGCGCTTCTCGCGCGATCGGCCTCCCCGAGCGCCGGCTCATGTCCCGCGAGCCGTGAACCCATGCATACGCAATCTCCGGGTTCGCCGCAATGGAATCGATCCCGCGATCGGACATTCTCCGTCCGCGAACCGAATTCCTGGAAAAAAGCCGGAAGCCCTTGTTTCAAAGGCGATCCGGCGCGTTCCCGATTGTCGAGGGGATTGTCCGGCGATGGGACTGACAATGTCCATGCGCCCCACGGCGCAGTGCGTCGTCGTATTCACGCGAATCGGACATTGTTGGTCCGATCCGAGGCCAGGACGCGCGCCCTGCCGCCCGCGCCCGCGCCTCCGGATGGACGCCGCGCCTCGATCGTGGGAATTGCCCGGGCCCCCTCGTTCGTCCATCGGTCCCCCCATGCGCTGGGCACTCCTCCCGACCGTCGTTTTTCCGCTCCTCGGCCTCGCCTGCGACCGAGGCCCGCTCCCCGCGCCCGCGCTCGCCAGCACGGCGGCGCCCACCATCTCCGCCCCCGCGCCGGCCGCCCCGAACGTCGAGGACGAGGCAAACGCCTGCCGCCGCCGCGTCGCGGAGGTCCTCGCCTCGCCCGCATCCCCCGGCGCGCCCGCGTTCGACGCCGCCCGGATCGAGATCCTCGGCCGCGCCCGCGGCGAACCGGTCGTCTTCGTCCGCGAGCCCGCGCCTACGCCCGAGGAGGGCCTCGATACGCGCCTCGTCCCCTCGGCCCGCCTGTTCGCCAAGGAGCGCCCGGGCGGCCGCGTCGGCGGGCTGCGGAAGCGGCACCGCGGCGATCCCCGCGCCCTCCGTGCCCTCGTGCTCCACGAGGGATACGCCTATGCGTCGAGCCCAGAGGACGCTCTCGCGCTCATCACACAAATCACGCTGCCGGATCTCTTCGACGAACCCCGCATCCACCTCCTGCGCGGCCACGAGATCCGCGCCCTCGATCGTGTCGAGGTCCGCCGCGAAATCCGCTATCAAGACGCCTCGGGCAAACCCGCGGATTTGCTCTTCGGCGATCGGGTCGCCGTGACGGAGGCCGAGCTCGAACGCCCGCTCCACCGCGACCTCGCCGCGCTCGCCGATGAAATCGGCTTCGAGCGCGCGCGCCTGCGGCACACGACCGAGTCCGCGATCGTCGCCGATCTCCGCTTCGGCGAGACCTGGGCCGCGGCGCTCCTCCGCGCGGACGGCGCGCGCCTCTCGCTCGAATGCCTCGCCGAGGATCGACCCACCCGCGACGCCGTCCGCGCCTTCCAGGACAAGACCGCGCAAAAACGCCGCGCGATGCAGGCGATCCGCGACGCCGTGAGCCGCGCCGTCGACGAGGCGCTCCCGTTCGACCGCCCCGACGCCGAGCCCGACCATTTCCGCGACGGGACCCTCCGGCCGCAATGGATGACGGCCTATCTCCAGGGCCGCGACAGTTTTTCCTTCGAGGACAAACGTTACGCGGTCTTCGATTCCTCCGGCCGCCCGCGTCCGCCCGAGGTCTGCGTCGATTTTGTCCTCGATACCTACGAGCGCGCCGCCGGCACCTGGTACCGCGCCCGCGGCGACAAACCCGGCCGCGCCGTGGGCCGGCTCGATTTCGACGAGTCCGGCATCAAGAACCGCCGCGGCGTCATCTCGTTCGGCGAGTTCGCCGAGGCGAAGCCCGAGCTCTTCGAAGTGCGACGCTTCCGCGGCGAGGAGCGTATCCCCTTCGGCGAGCGCTCGCGGTTCTTCGCGGAGCTACGCGATTTCGCGGACGACGTTCGTCCGGGCGACATCATCTCGATCCAGGGCGAAAAGCGCGACAAGCACATCCACCAGCATGCGATCTTCGTCGAGCGCGCCGACCCCGTGACAGGTTTTCCGTTTGGTCTCGCCGATCAAATGAAGCGCCCGCGCCGCCGCACCTGGGAGGGCATCATGGCCGAAGCGCCGAAGCGCAGCCTGTTTTACCGCGCCCGGCCGCGCGACGAGGTCTTCGCGAAGATCGACCCTGGCGCGCCGTGAAACGAGGCCCTCAGGGCTGCGCGATGTCCCATTTCGGCCGGCGCGCGCTCGCGGCGAGGGCGTCCGCGTCCGCCACGATCGCGCGCTCCTTGCGCTCGCGCCCGTCGAGGAAATACACGAAATCGAGCTGGTGATCCTCGCGGGACCGCTCGGCCGCGAACAGGCGCACGATCTCCGTCGGCGGCACCGCGCGGCGGCCGGCGACGCTGATGAACGGGATCCGGAGGCCCGGCGCGCCCTCGCCCTTCGGTTCGTACGCCTTGATCACGAGCTCCGAGCAGACGAGCTCGTCGTCGGTGCCGAAATCGAAGTTGAAATCGTAGGGCCGGCCCACGAAGCCGAGCGTGCGATCGATCGCCGCCGCGATCTCCACGAGCGGGAGCCGCGGCCGGAGCGCCCCCACGTAATCGGCGCCGCACGAGTGCTCGAGCGACGCGGCGACGACGCCCTCGCTCACGGCCTCGATCACCGTGTGCGGGTGCCCTGCGGCGTCCTTCTCGCCGAGCTCCTTCCAGCCCCGGGCGCGCTCGCGCGCGAGGTGCTCGCTGAACACGCCGAAACGCGCTCGCGTCTCGGGATCCTCGTCGAACGTCTTCTTGATGTCGTCGGGGCTGCCCACGTAGAGCGCCGCGTGTGGCCAGAACCCGGGCAAACCCACGTTCGAGAGGTACCAGTTGCGCCGCTCGACGATGATGTCGCCGGGCCGGAGCGCGCGCCCGAGCTCCGTGATCTGCGCGTCCGAGATGAGCCGCCGATCCTCGGCCACGACACGCGTATCACCGAACCACTCGGCCACGTTTTTTTGCACCGGGAACCAGCGCTCGAAGGCCTCGCCGCGCAGCACCTCGGCCTTGTTCCGCGCCACGTTCGCCGTCGCCTCGATGCCGAGCCGCGCCTTCGCGCGCGCCGTGCGCGCACGCGTGAGGCCCGCGAGCTTCGCGTCAGCCTCGTCGTCGAGGTGTCGCTCGATCCACGTCGAAAACCACGCCTCGCCCGCCGGCACCATCGCGAGGTCGCGGGATCGCGCGAGGTGCTTGCGCAGCTCGCCGAACGTGCCCGCGGGCAAACCGAGGTCCTCGCGCGCCTCGTCGAAGAGCTTCGGCGAGACGTCACGCCCGCCGACGAGCTCCATCAGCCGATGCCCAGCCTCGACCTCCGCGCAGAGCGCAGCGAACGCGAGCGCGTACGCGCGGGCGTGCAGGCGCGGGTGGGTCTTGTAGTCGATGCTCCAGAAGCCCTGGTAGCGGTGCTTCAGCGCGTCGAGCGCGAGCAGCGGATCGAGCGTGTCGGACCAGACGTCGCGGATCGCGCCGCGATCCTCGGCCCGCAGCTCGTCGATGCGCTCGGCTGCGAGCAGCGTCTTCTTCGCCTCGGCGTTGCGAAGCGCGGCGTCGAGCCGGCCGATCACGCGGTCGAGCTCGGCGAAGTCGTTCGCCTCGGCGCGATCGAGGACCGGAGGCGCGAGCCGCGCGAGCGCGCCCGCCGCGCCGGGCAAATCCGGCGTGAAGGGATACCCGGCCTCCTCGTGGCTCCGTCGCCAGAGCGTGAACGCCACGGCGATCACGACGAGCAGCGCGGCCAGGCGCAGCGCGCGGCGACGGCTCACGAGGCCCGTTCGAGCGCGCGGAGCACGAAGTCCGCGAACGCTCTCGGGTCCTCCGTGTGCGGCGAGTGGCCGATGCCCTCGGGCTCCAGGAAGACCGTGTGCGGCGGCAGGTTCTCCTTGAAAAACTCGAGGCAGCACGACGGGATCACGCGGTCCGACTTGCCCCAGATCACGTGGATCGGCATGGAGAGCGAGGCGAGCTCGCCCGGGGCGAAGAAGTGTCTCGGCTCGAGCCCGTCGAGGATCGAACGCACGGACGGGTTCTTGAAGATGCGCACGAGGTCCGGCGCGACGAGCGGCCCGTACCACGGCACGGCGTGGTTCAATCGCCCGAGGAAGTCGCGGGCGTCGCGCACGTTCTCGAGGACGAACCCGCGCAGGAAGCGCTCGCGCTCCTCGGGATCCTCGACCGGCGCGCCGCCCGGCGAGGTGAGCGCGAGGCCCGCGACGCGGTCGGGCCTGCGTTGCGCGTACCTGAGCGCCATCGCGCCGCCGAGCGAGTTGCCCACGACGAGCGCCTTCGTGTCGAGCTCGTGATCGAGCACGTAGGACAGGGACTCGAAGAGGCGCTCGGGCCCGAGCGTCATCCAGGGCGTGCTCGACAGGCCGTGTCCCGGCGCGTCGACGGCGAGCACGCGACGGCTCTTTTTCCGGAGCCTCGCGAGGGTCGGTGCGAACACTGCGGAAGACGCGGCGATGCCATGCAGGAAAACGACCGGCGGGGCCGCTCCCTCGCCGCGCGCGTCGTACACGTGCACGCGCCCGACGGGCGTTTCGACGAAGCGGCTCTCGACGCCGCGGCGCACGAGCATCGCACGCGTCACGTGGTCGAGGACGGAGAGGAGTACCATGGTCACTTTTTACCACGCAGGGTTCGGGCGCGACGATGTCTTGCCTCGTGCCCCGGCGATCTGCGAAGCTCTGCCGCCCCCATGGCCTCGGGCGAGCCCTCCTGCCGGCGTTGCGGCGCCGTGATCGGCGAGAAGGCGCGGTTTTGCGCCGATTGTGGCGCCCCCGTGGCGGCCCCGTCCGATCCCACGGTCCTCTTCATGAAGGTGCCGAGCGCGCTGGCGCCGACGACGCCGGTCGAACGCGAGCCGACGCCTGCGTCCGCCCAGCCGAACAGCCGCCTTCCGCCCATGCGCATCCCGTCGGGCACCATGCTGTCGGGGGTGTACGCCGTGCAGAGCGTGCTCGGCGAGGGAGGCATGGGCGTCGTCTACCGCGCGCACGACGGCGCGCTCGGCCGCACGGTCGCGATCAAGTGCCTGCACTCGAACCTCGCGGGCGACGCCGAGATCCGGCGCCGCTTCATCCGCGAGGCCCGCGTCCTCCGCACGTTCTCGCATCCGCACGTCGTCTCCGTCTTCGACCTCATCGAGCACGAGCACCTGCTCGGCATCGTGATGGAGCACGTCGAGGGGCAGACGCTCGCGCACCACCTCGTGAAATGGCGCGGCCGCATGCCGTTCGTGGAGATCCGCGAGATCTTCGCGGCCGTGCTCGACGCGATGGACGCGGCGCACCGGCAGGGCATCGTGCATCGCGACCTCAAGCCCGACAACGTGCTCGTCATGCGAGGGCCCGCGGGCGAGCTCGTGCCCAAGGTCGTCGATTTCGGCATCGCGCGGATCCTCGAAGGCACGACGTACACCGTGAGCGGCGCGCTGCTCGGCACTTGCCGGTACATGTCGCCCGAGCAGGTGAAGGGCGACAAGACGGCCGATCATCGCTCGGACATCTATTCGCTCGGCGTCTCGCTCTACGAGCTCGCGGCGGGCCGACCGCCTTTCCCCGAGGACAACCATTTCGCGCTGATGATGGCGCACGTCCAGGCAGAGCCCCCGCCGCCCTCGCAACATCGCGCCGAGATCCCGGCCCTGCTCGAGGAGCTCATCCTCGCCGCGCTTTCGAAAAACCCCTCCCAGCGGCCGCAGACGTGCGCGGAGTTCCGCGAGCGCCTGCTCGCCGCCATCGACGAGCCCGCGCCGGGGATCGTCGTCCCGCGCCCGAGCAACACGTCCGTTCCGCCGCTCGCGACGGTCCTGCGTGATACCGACGGCGCCGAGTCCGTGCTCGTGCCGGCGGGGACATTCCTCATGGGGCCCGATCGGCGCGAGGTTTTCCTCGACGCGTATTACATCGATCGCACGCCGGTCACGAACCGGCAATTCGCGCTCTTCGTGCAGGTCACCGGATACACGCCGGCCGACGAGAGCGGGGGCCGATTCCTCGCGCACTGGGCGCGCGGCGCCGTGCCGCGTGGGCTCGAGGATCACCCCGTGGTGAACGTGTCGTGGGACGACGCGTGCGCGTATGCGTCGTGGGCCGGCAAGCGTTTGCCCACGGAGGCGGAATGGGAAAAGGCCGCGCGTGGGACGGACGGCCGGCGTTATCCCTGGGGCAAGGCCGAGCCGACGCCCACGCGGGCCCATTACGGCGGAAAACACCGCGGCACGTCGCCCGTCGGCTCGTATCCCGAGGGTCAGTCGCCGTACGGCGTCCTCGACATGGCCGGCAACGTCTGGGAGTGGTGCGAGGACGTCGACGATCCGGCGTTTTACATGGACGGCCCCTCGCGCAATCCCAAGAACACCGCGAAGCCGCGGCACCCGCTCTACGTCATGCGCGGCGGCTCCTGGCTCTTCGGCGCGCAATCGCTGAAGACGTATTCGCGCACCCGGTTCGAGCCGCATTATCGCTTCGCGGGCGGCGGCTTTCGTTGCGTGCGATCGGCGCGCTGAGGGCCGAGCCGGATCTCTTCGGGCGGCCCCCTCCCGCACGCGCCGGGCGTGCGCTACGCTCCGCGATCGAGGGCACGGCATCCCATGGGAATTCCGCGGTTGGTCATCTTTTTCGCGGTCATCACGCTCGTCCTCTTCGCGGCGAGCTTCTACGTCGGCCGCCGCGTCAAGCAGTCGTTCGGGCTCTCGGTGCGGGCCGAGCGGACCGGCCTCTTCGTGGTGCTCGGGTCCGTGGCGGCGATGATCCTCGCGCGCGCCCTCGGCGTGCGCCTGCTCGGCGAGGTCGCGTTCACGCTGCTGCTCGCCTTGCTCATCAGCACGGGTCTCCTCTTGCTCGTCGATCTTGCGAAGCTCGGGGCGCTGCCTTTCACGTGGCTCGCGTCGCGCGCGAAGCCCGTGCCCGCCCCTGCGCCCGCGGCCGAGCCCACGCTGGCCCTCGCGACCGAGCCCGCGGTGCCCGCGCCTGCGCCCGCTGCGGAGCCTGCGAAGACCGATCCTGCGCCCGAGAAGGGGCCCGTGTTGCCCACGCGCCGCGTGTTCCTCGGCCAGGCGGTGACGGGATCGGCGCTGCTCGTGGGCTCGGGCAGCTCGTTTTATGGCGCGGTCTTCGGCCGGCACGATTACGTGATCGAGGAGGTGCCCGTCCGGATCCCGGGGCTTTCGAAGCGCCTCGACGGATATACGCTGGTCCAGCTCTCGGACATTCATTTCGGCACGTTCGTCGGCGACGCGGAGATGCGCGCGGCCGAGGAGCTCGTGCGCAAGGCGCGGCCCGATCGGATCGTGCTCACGGGGGATCTGCTCGACAACGACGCGAAATACGCGGAAATGCTCGGGCGCTTCGTGCGGACCATCGCGCCGCTCGCGCGGGACGGTGTCGTGGCAATTCCGGGCAACCACGACTGGTATGCGGGGATCGACGAGGTCGTCTCGGCCTTGAAGGCGGCCGGGGCGCGGGTTCTGCGCAATGATGGTTTCGTCATCGGCGACGACAAGGACGGGTTTGCGCTGCTCGGCGTGGAGGACGTGTGGGCGCGGCGGCTCGCGCCGGGGGCCGGGCCGAACCTCGAAGCGGCGCTCACGCGTGTCCCGAAGGATTTGCCGCGCGTCTTGCTTTGCCACAACCCCGTGTTTTTCCCGGACGCCGCGGGCCAGGTGGCCCTGCAGCTCTCCGGGCACACGCACGGCGGGCAGGTCAATCTCGGAGCATTGCAGCCGGGCAAGCTCGTGCTGCCGTACGGATACGTGGCGGGGCTTTACGAGCGGAATGGATCGCGGCTCTGGGTGAACCGCGGATTCGGCACGGCAGGGCCGCCGGCGCGGGTCGGCGCGCCGCCGGAGGTGACGCGCGTCGTGCTCGTGTCGGCCTGATTCAAGAAGGCAGAACGAGGACCTTCAAGACGCCCGGCTGAGCCGCGTGCTCGAAGGCGCGCGCCGCGTCCGCGAGCGGATATCGCGCCGAAATGAGCGGCCGCGGGTCGACGACCCCTCGGGCGAGCACGTCGATCGCGCGCTGAAAATCGCCGCAACGCGAGCCGATGATCTTGTTCTCGTTGATCACGGCCGGCGCGAGATCGACGTTCGCGACGCCTGCATACGTGCTCTTCAGGATGATCGTGCCGCGGGGCTTGACGATGGCGAGCGCGCGGGCGAGCCCTACCGGCTTTCCGGTCGCCTCCACGACGAGATCGAATCCCGCCTCGGAAAACTCCGATTCGAGCGCGACGTCGAGCCCGGCCGCTTCGAGGATCGCGAGTTTGTCCCGGTGCCGGCCGACGGCGACCGCGCGACCGAGATCCCCGCGGCGCGCGGCGAGCGCGAGCCCCGTGAGCAGACCGAGCTTGCCGTCGCCGAGCAGGCAAACGCGATCACCCGGCCGTGGCGCGGCCTCGTCGAAGGCATGCAGCGCGGCGGCGAGCGGCTCGATGAAGGCGGCGCTCTCGTCGGGGATCACGTCCGGCAAGACGTGCAGGTTTTCCTCGGGGATCCGTACGAATTCGGCGATCCCACCGTCGCGGCCGAGGATGCCGAGCACGGTGCGCGTAGGGCAATGGTTGCGCCCGCCCGCGCGGCAGGTCGCGCATTTCCCGCAGGCGCAATTGATCTCCATGGCGACACGCTTGCCCGCGTGCACGCCGATGACCTCGTGCCCGAGCACGCCACGAAAGCCCATGTACCCACGGGCGAGCTCCTGGTCGGTGTTGCAAATGCCGGCCGACCGGACCTCGATCACGACCTCGCCCGGCGTGGGCTCGGGCGCGGGGACGTCGGCGAGTGCGACGCCGCTTTCTGTGCACTGGAGCGCCTTCATGCGTCCTCTCTCTCAAAAGCGCCCGGCGCGCGCAAGCACAGGGCTCAGGCCGCGTTCTTTTTTTCGAGGTAGGACGCCTCGACCACGCGTGTCCCGACCTCGCCCGGGAAGGCCACCTTGATGCGCTTTTCGTCCACCGCGACGACCTCGCCCTCGCCGAATGTTTCGTGGTGCACGGGCTCGCCCACGGCAAAGGGCGGCGGCTCCGGCGGCGCGGCGAGCGAGGGCACGACGACCGGCGGGGGCTCCTCGGCGCTCGCGGCGGCGGCCGCGGCGAGGCGCTCGGCCGCGTGATCGCGGCAATTGTCGCAATGGCCGCAGGACTCGCCTTCCTCCTCGCCGAAATAACGGCGGAGGTAGCGGGTGCGGCATTCGGTGGTCTCGGCATACCGGATGATCGCGTCGAGCCGCGCCCGATCCTCGTGGGTGCGGCGCTCGCGGATCTCGCGCAGCACGCTGGCGGAGCCGGCCCGCCGCAGCGCGGCCGTGGCGCGGAAGCAGCCTTTTCTGCGGAGGACGAGGCCCTCGGCGTCGAGCGACGCGAGCAGCACCTTGGCGCGGCGCTCGGAGACGCCGGCCATTTTGGCGATCTCGCGCGCTTCGAGGTCGCGGTTCGGCGCGGCGAGCAGGACCGCGAGCACCTTGTCCGCTTCCTCCGGGCGCGGGTGCTTGCCTGCGAGGAAATAGGCTTGTACGCGGCGATCCTCGATTCGATAAAGCAAGGCCGCGCGCGCGGCGTTCGTGTCGCGACCCGCGCGGCCGGCCTCCTGGTAGTAACTTTCGACCGAGTCCGGGAACTCCCAGTGCACGACGAAGCGGATATCGCTCTTGTCGATCCCCATCCCGAACGCCTTCGTCGCGACCATCACGCGGAACTCGTTCGCCATGAACCGCGCCTGGGCCTCGTCCCGCGCCGATTTCGTGAGCCGCCCGTGATACCGACCGGCCGCGATTCCACGGGCCGTGAGGGCCTCGGACAGCTCGTCGGCTTTTTTCACGGTCGACACGTAGACGATCCCGATCCCTGCCGCCTCCTCGGTGATCGCGAGGAGGCGCTCCATCTTGGCCTCCTCGTTCACCGTCCGAAAGACCTCGAAAAAGAGGTTCTCCCGCTCGATGGAGTTCGTCACGACGCGCGCGGACTCGATCCCGAGCGCCGCGTGGATGTCGTCGAGCACGGCGGGCGTGGCGGTGGCCGTGAGCGCGAGGACGGGCGGATCGCCGAGCTCTTTTCGCGCCGTGCGAAGGAATGAATACGCGGGCCGGAAGTCGTGTCCCCATTGCGAAATGCAATGCGCCTCGTCCACGACGAGCAACGAGACCCCGCCGCGTCGCAGATCTTCGAGGACGTCCGCTCGTTCGAGGCGCTCCGGTGTCACGTAAACGAGGGAAGGGCGACCTTCGCGGACATCTTCCGTCGCGCGGCGCTCCTCGTCCGCGGTGAGGGTCGAGTCGAGCCGCGTCGCGTCGATCTGGGCGTCCTGGAGTTTGTCCTCCTGATCGCGGATGAGCGCGATCAGCGGGGAGACGACCACGACGGGGTTCGGCAGGACGAGGGCCGGCAGCTCGTAACAGAGGGACTTGCCGGCGCCGGTGGGCAGGATGCCGATCGCGTCGTGGCCCGAGAGCACGGCCTCGATGAGCTCGCTCTGGCCGGGCCGGAAGCGCTCGACGCCAAACTTTTGTCGCGCCTCGCCGAGCAGGCGGCCCCAGGGAATCCGTTTGGTGGCCATCTGCCCCGGCTGAATGCAAGCCTGGGGCCGATTCCGGCCGCGGACGGGCATCCGGGAGCGGAAAGCACAAAACGAAAACGGCACCCGAAGGTGCCGTTTTTCGCGTTTCTGTTTTTCTGGCGATCCCAGCGGGAATTGAACCCGCGTTACCGACGTGAGAGGCCGGTGTCCTAACCGCTAGACGATGGGACCAGTTTTCAAATCCGTCGGCGACACTTCTTAGCCGACTTCGGGCTGGGGGACAAGGATTCGAACCTTGATAGACGGTGCCAGAAACCGTCGTCCTGCCATTAGACGATCCCCCAAGGATCGGCTGCCCCATAGCCCAACGGGTCATGGGACCGGTGGAGCACCGGAGCAGTCGCTCCGTCGTCCACGGGCCGCGCAAATTAGCCGAGCCGTCGGCCCTGTCAAGCACTTCTTGTCGTATGTTCGGAACAGCGCGGAATCGCTCGTGAATTCCGTCCACTTTGGCCCGGCTCGGCTCCTCGACGTCCGGTCCGGAACGCCGAACGAGGTCTTCGAGGTGCTTCCGGACGTACGCAGGCCTCCGGAAAAACGACCAGCCGGCCCAGGGCGGGCTTGACGGTGGAAAGGGGGGATCTATTTTCCCGCCCGGTTTTAGCCACCGGCATAGCCGAGTGCCAGCGGCGTTGGTGCTCGAGGCCCTCCGTGGCCAACAGCCACGGCCGGGGGGCGTCGGCCCGCCGGTGCCAGCAAACAGACGACAGAGGAAGCCATCATGAAGATCAGGCCGCTGCACGACCGCATCGTGGTCAAGCGTCTCGAGAGCGAGACCAAGACGAAGGGTGGGATCATCATCCCGGATTCGGCCAAGGAGAAGCCCATCGAGGGGCGCGTGGTGGCCGTGGGCAACGGCAAGCTCCTCCGCGACGGCAAGCTCCGGCCGCTCGACATCAAGGTCGGCGACGTCGTCCTCTTCGGCAAGTACGCCGGCAACGAGGTGAAGATCGACGGCGAGGACTTCGTGCTCCTGCGTGAGGACGATCTGCTCGCGGTCACCGGCGGCGAAGAGTCCGCGAGCTGAGCGCTCGCACGCCCACTCCTCCAAAACCCGAGCACGCGGCGACATCCGCCGCGAGGGAAGAAGATCCATGTCCGCGAAGCAGATCATTTTCAGCCGTGGCGCGCGCGCCGCGATCCTCCGGGGCGTCAACACGCTCGCCGAGGCCGTGAAGGTGACGCTCGGGCCCAAGGGCCGGAACGTCGTCATCGAAAAGAGCTGGGGTTCGCCCGTCGTCACGAAGGACGGCGTGACCGTGGCCAAGGAAGTCGAGCTCCACTCGAAGCTCGAGAACATGGGCGCCCAGATGGTCCGCGAGGTCGCCTCGAAGACGAGCGACAAGGCCGGCGACGGCACGACCACCGCGACCGTCCTCGCCCAGGCCATCTACAACGAGGGCCTGCGCCTCGTCGAAGCCGGCCACAACCCGATGGACCTGAAGCGCGGCATCGACGCCGCCGTCGCCGCGATCCTCGGCGAGCTGAAGAAGCAAGCCGTCCCCACCAAGGACAAGGGCCAGATCGCGCAGGTCGCCACCATCAGCGCCAACGGCGACAAGGAGATCGGCAACATCCTCGCCGAGGCCATGGAGAAGGTCGGCAAGGAGGGCGTGATCACGGTCGAAGAGAACAAGCGCATGACGACCGAGCTCGACGCGGTCGAGGGCATGCAGTTCGACCGCGGTTACCTGTCGCCGTACTTCGTGACCGATCCCGAGAAGATGAAGACGGTTCTCACGAACCCGCTCATCCTCGTGAACGAGAAGAAGATCTCGGCGATGGCCGATCTGCTTCCCGTGCTCGAGCAGGTCGTGAAGCACGGCCGCGAGATCCTCATCATCGCCGAGGACATCGAGGGCGAGGCGCTCGCGACGCTCGTCGTGAACAAGCTGCGCGGCACGCTCAAGGTCGCCGCCGTGAAGGCGCCCGGCTTCGGCGATCGCCGCAAGGAGATGCTGAAGGACATCGCGACCCTGACGGGCGCGACGGCCTTCATGGAGGACCTCGGCCAGAAGCTCGACACCGCCACGCTGCGTGACCTCGGCACGGCCCGCCGCGTCGAGATCGACAAGGACAACACCGTCATCGTCGACGGCGCCGGCGACAAGGCCGCCATCAAGGCCCGCATCGAGTCGATCCGCAAGCAGATCGCCGAGACGTCGAGCGACTACGATCGCGAGAAGCTCCAGGAGCGTCTCGCGAAGCTCGCCGGCGGCGTCGCCGTCGTGCGCGTCGGCGCGGCGACCGAGGTCGAGATGAAGGAGAAGAAGGCCCGCGTCGAGGACGCGCTGCACGCGACGCGCGCGGCCGTCGAGGAGGGCATCGTGGTCGGCGGCGGCGTTGCGCTGCTCCGCGCCTCGTCCGTGCTCGACACGCTCAAGTTCGGCGACGAGCGCGATGTCGGCGTGCGCATCGTGCGCAAGTCCGCCGAGGCGCCGATCCGGCAGATCGCCACGAACGCCGGCATCGACGGGAGCGTCGTCGTCGAGAAGGTCCGCGCGTCGCAGGGCACGTTCGGCTACAACGCCGCGACCGACACCTACGAGGACCTCTTCGCCGCGGGCGTCATCGACCCGGCGAAGGTCGTGCACCACGCGCTCGCCAACGCCTCCAGCGTGGCGGCCCTGATGCTCACCACCGAGGCGCTCGTCGCCGACAAGCCCAAGAAGGAGACCGCGGCCGCGGCCGGCGGCGGCGGCGGCATGGGCGGCATGGGCGGCATGGGCGGTATGGGCGGCATGGGCGGCATGGGCGGCATGGGCGGCATGGGCGACTTCGACATGGGCTGATCGCCCCGCGAAGGCTCACGCCATCAAGAAGGCCCCGGGCGTCCGTGACGTCCGGGGCTTTCGTTTTTCGAAGAGCGCGGCGGCGAAGCCTCCGGTTTTTGACCCGGCCTGCCGTATGGCGGTAAACTCCCCCCACGATGTCGGACCCGCTCTTCGCCCGGTTTGGCCGCGAGTTCTCGGCCGGGGACATACTGTGCCGCGAGGGCGATCCCGGCGACGTGATGTACGTGATCCAGTCCGGCTCCGTCCGCATCACGAAGATGATCGCGGGCGAGGAGCGCGTGATCGCGGTGCTCGGCCCAGGCGAGTTCCTCGGCGAGCTGGCGATCCTGAACGGCAAGCCGCGCAGCGCGACGGCGACGGTCGTCGAGACGACGCGGTGCCTCTTGGTCGAGGCGAAGACGCTCGAGAAGATGGTCGCAGGCAACTCCGAGATCGCGATGCGGCTGATCAAGAAGCTCGCGAAGCGACTCGACTCGGCCGACGCGTTGATCGAGGTGCTGATGCATCGCGATCCGAAGGCGCGGATCATGCTCGCGCTGGCGCGGAACGCGGAGGCGTTCGGCGAGAAGACGCCCGATGGGATCCTGATCCGCACGCGCGCGGAGGATCTCGCGCGTGACGTCGGCGTGGACTCGGTCGCGGCCTCCGATGTGATGCTGCGGCTGCGTAGGTTGCGCCTCGCGAGCGAGGTCCCAGGGGGCATCGTCGTCGCCGACGTCGGCAGGCTTCAGGACTTCGTCGAGTTCCTCGAGATGCCGCAGAAGTTCGGCGGGGAAGGCTGAGCGACGTGGAGCTCCGCGTCATCGGTTGCCACGGCGGCGAGACTCCGAAGCACCGCACGAGCGCCTTCATCCTCGACGAGCGTCTGGCGATCGACGCGGGATCCCTGACGAGCGGCCTCGAAGTCGAGGCGCAGCTCAAGCTCGAAGGGTGCCTCGTCAGCCACGCGCACCTCGATCACATCCGTGATCTCGCGACGCTCGCGGACAACCGCTGTCAGATGGGCTCGCCTCCGCTCATCGTCGCAGGCACGCGCGAGACGATCCGCATCCTGCGCGAGCACTTCTTCAACAACGAGCTCTGGCCCGACTTCGCGACGATCCCGACGCCGGAGAACCCGACGATCCGCTACCTCGAGCTCTCGCCGGAGACGCCCGCGCCGCTCGCGGGCTGCAACGTGCGCGCGGTCATGGTGAGCCACACGATCGAGTCGGCAGCGTTCGTGATCGAGACGCCGGGCGGCGCCATCGCGTACAGCGGCGACACGGGGCCCACGGATCGGCTGTGGGAGGTGCTCGACGAGCAGCCGAACCTGCGCGCGCTCTTGATGGAGGTGAGCTTTCCGAACCGGGAGCAGCGGCTCGCCACGGTGAGTGGTCACCACACGCCGCAGACGCTGCGCGCCGATCTGAAGAAGCTACGCCGTCCGCAGGATCTGCCGACGCTGCTCTACCACATCAAGCCGGTGTTCCAGGCCGAGGTGGAGCGCGAGTGCGCCGCACTCGAAGGCGTGAGCCTCGAAGTGATGAAGATCGGCGATCAGTTTTTGCTGTAGCGCACGAGCGTCTCGCGCTGCGACCGCTGCCAGCACCGCTGAAATGCAAAGCCCCTCTCCCGCTGGCGGGAGAGGGGTTGGGGTGAGGGTCGGTCAGGCCTGATCAGGCTCCACGCGCGCGAGCACGACCGTGATGTTGTCGAGTCCGCCGTGGAAGTTCGCGCGCTCGATGAGCACGCGGCACGCCTCGTCGAGCGACGGGGCCTTCGTGACGATGTCGCAGATCTCCGGGTCCTTCACGAGACCCGAGAGACCGTCGGAGCAGAGCAGGTAGATGTCCCCTGCAGCCGTCTCCTCGGTGAGAAGATCGACGAGCACGTCCTCGCGGATGCCGAGCGCGCGGGTGATCACGTTCGGAGGCAGCCGCTTGATCTCTTCCTCCGTCATCCACGGCGCCATGTGCAAGGCGTCGCTGACGAGCGAGTGATCACGCGTGAGCTGCGTGATCTTGTCGCCCCGGATGCGGTAACAACGGCTGTCGCCGACGTGACCCACGGTCACGCGCGTCGCGTTCTTGTCGAACATCGCCGTCACGATCGTCGTGCCCATCCCGAAGTCCGCCATGGTCTTGAGCGAACGATCGAAGATGCGACGGTTGGCCAGCCGCAGGCCCGTGACGACGTAGTTCTCCTCCTCCGTCAGGTTCGGATCGGCAGGAAATGGCCATGTACCGTCGCGACCGACGGTGACCGAGAAGAAGTCCGAGAGGGTGGAGACGGCCAGCCGGCTCGCCACATCGCCGGAGCGATGCCCGCCCATTCCGTCGGCAACGGCGACGACATGGTACTCGGGCATCACGAGGAGGTTGTCCTCGTTGTGCTCCCGCATCAGGCCGACATCGGTCATCCCGGCGAACCGGGTTCGCATGGCCGAACAGTAGACGCGTAGGGGGGGGGCCGTGCAAGGTCGGTGAGCAGATCCCATCACCTTTCCCGCACCGACCAGCCCGCTCCCTACCCCCAGAAGGCCAGCAAGCCCACCAGAACCCAGAATTCGTGGCAACACGGTGTCGGTTCTGTGCTCATGGCTACGATTTTCCTGGCTTTCACAACCAGGTCGAGCCGAGCTCGATCCCGAGCGCAGGCGCGAGCGCCTCGGCCGCACGTACACCGGACGCCTGTGACTCCTCGAAGAGCGCCATGCCCGGCTGATCCGCGTGCGCCCAGGCCACGCGCTCGTCGAGCAAGACGAGCGGCTCGAAGGGCCGTTCGCCGAGAAAACCAGGGCGCGGACGTGGCATCGCGTGGCCCCAGACGCACACGTCCATGCGCGAGATCTGCTCGCGCAGCTCGGGATGCGCAGGCGCGAGATCACGGAGCACGTCGTTCGCGATCCGCTCCCACGGCGCGACGACGAGGCTCTTCCGCGCGTCCACGACGTCGGGGCCGCCATACGCGCGGTAGTACGTGAGCACGGTGCGCGACGAGAGCTCGGTGAGCTGATGGCGCGCGTCGACGTAGCCGAGGCCCGCAGCGTCGTAGAGGACGGAGTCCCATGCCATGTCGGGATCGATCGGGCGCTCGACGTGCATGTTCGCGACGACCCACGGCGAGCTCGTGCGTACGGGCAAGCGCGCCGCAGCCGCGGGGAAAAGTCGAGCGGTGATGAACGCGGGCGCCGCGACGACGACGGCTTTCGCATGCGTGCGCCGCGGAGCGCGATCACGCACGTCGAGCCAGCGCACCTCGACGCGGCCGCCTTCGATCGTGCCGAGGCCCGTCACGAGCGCGCCGAGCGTGACCGTTGCGCGTGAGCGTTCGGAGAGCGCTTTGACGAGCCTGCCGTTGCCCTCGGGCCACACGAGGAAGTGGCTGCCGTCGAGCTCGGGTGTCTTCAGCTTGCGCCCCGCGAAGTAGTGCAGCGCGGCCCAGGCCGATACCTCTTCGGGCTCGGCGCCGAAGTCGTCGAGGCACGCGTAACGCACGTACCAGCGCAGGAACGGCGAGGTGTAGCCCTCGCGATCGAGCCACGCGCGCATGCTGATCCGATCGAGCGCGAGCGTGTCCGGATCCCGCGACGAGAGCGCGAGCGGGATCTGGAAGACGGGCTTTCCGTCGGCGCCGACGCGCTCGGTGAGCTCGTCTTCGAAGCGGGAGAAGCGCTCCATCTCGGCGCGATCGTGCGCGTCGAGCTCGTCCTGCGGCACGAGCCCCGGGTGCCACGCGTCGCGGTAGAAGATGCGCTCTTGCGGCGCATGGCAGAGCACGCGTGGATCGAAGCGCGGGCGGCCCGCCGCGTCCCAGCCCTTCACGACGCCCATCTCTTCGAGCAGGCGAAGCGCGGCGCGTGCTTCGGGGTTCGGCGCGGCGAGGTAGTGCGCGCCCCACGGGTGCGGCGCGGCGCCCTCTTCGCTCCACGTGCTCGTGCCGCCGGGGAAAGGTTCGAGCTCGAGCACATGCACGTCGAGCCCCGCAGGCGCGAGCCGCCATGCGGCGGAGAGGCCGGCGATGCCGGCGCCGACGACGACGACGTCGGCAAGATCGGGCGGTCCGTTCGGTGCCGGCGCGCCGCCGTCGCGCACGAGGTGACCTACGCCGTGCGAGGCGCCGATGATGCGGCCTGCGATCGGCGCCTTTCCCGGGAGGATCGTGTCGACCACCCAGCCCGCCGCGAGCGTCCTGAGGAAGGCCCGCCGGTCCATCAGCGCGTGAACACGCCCCACTCGCGCGCGTAGATCGCGACGAGCTTCTGATCGTTCAGCCGGTTCACGGGCGCCTCGACGCGGCCGATGTCGCGCGGGAAGCGGAAGAGCTCGGGCAAACCCGAGGACTCGAGCCAGCGAAGCTTCGTCGGCTCGATGCGGAGCGCGCCCGGCGCCGTGAGCTCTTCGCCGCCCGCCAACACGAAACCCCAGTCGCCGAAGCTCGGCACGTACACGTGGAGCGGCGCCGTCTTCCAGCCCGCGCCTTCGAGCGTCTGCACGATCGTCCAGAACGACTCGCGCGCGTACTGCGGCGAGGTCGCCTGCACGACGGCGACGCCGCGGAAGGAGAGGCGCTCGCGGAGCAGGTGGTAGAAGGCGTCGGTGTAGAGCTTGCCGACGGCGTAGTTCGAGGGATCGGGGAAGTCGACGATCGCGAGGTCGAACGAGTCGTGCGAGTCCTCGAGGAACTTGTACGCGTCCTCGTTGCGCACGGTGACGCGTGGATCGTTGAGGGCTCCGCCGTTCAGCTCGAGCGCGACGGGCAGCTTGCGGAACGCGTCCGTGACCGCGGCGTCGAGGTCGACGAGCACGATGCGCTCGATTGACGGGTAGCGGAGCAGCTCGCGCGCCGCGAGCCCGTCGCCGCCGCCGAGCACGAGCACGCTGCGAGGCTCTCGGCCGAGCGCGGCGACGGCGGGGTGGACGAGGACCTCGTGGTAGCGCTGCTCGTCGTCCGAGGAGAACTGGAGGTTGCCGTTGAGGAAGAGGCGCGTCGTGCGCGGCGATCGCGTGATGACGACGCGCTGGTAGGGCGACTGCGCCGTGTAGATGATGGGCGCGCCGAAGTAGACGGTCTCGGCGCGATCGACGAAGCGACTGACGAACCCGAAGGCCGCGGCGAGCACGCCGAAGACGAGCAAGCACTGCGCGCGCAGGCGGAGCGTGACGCCGCGATCGAGCGGGAAGAGGAACGTCGCGAGCATCGCCACGGCCGCGTTCAGGAGGCCGAAGAAGAGGCTCGTCTGGTGCACGCCGAGCTTCGGCAGGAGCAGCGACGGGAAGAGGAGGCTCGCGATCAGCGCGCCCACGTAGTCGAGCGTGAGGACACGCGCGACGAGCTCCTTCAGGTCGACCGAGAACTGGAGCAGCCGGATGAGCAGCGGGATCTCGAGGCCCACGAGCGTGCCGACGAGCACCACGACGCCGTAGAGCGCGAAGCGAAACGCCGCGGCCGCCGTGTAGACCTTGAAGAGCAGCGGCGCGGAGAGGCCCCCCGCGAGCGCGAGGCAGAGCTCGATCTCGACGAAGCGCTGGAGGAGGCGATCCTCGAGGAACTTCGACAGGTACGAGCCGATGCCCATCGCGAACAGGTACAGGCCGATCACCAGGCTGAACTGCGTGACCGAGTCGCCGAGCACGTAACTCGCCAGCGTGCCCGTCACGAGCTCGTACACGAGCCCGGAGGTCGCGATCACGGCCACCATGGCGAGGAGCGCGGGGTGGACCCAGCGGCGCGGTTGCTGCTGCGTCATGCCGCGCCTTCCTAGCACCGGGTCGGCGCGGCCGGTGAGCACGATCCGAGACGCCCACGTCGGAAGCGGCCCGACGAGGGAGCACGCCCGCGACGAAAATGGGCTACCATCCGGGGCGTGACTAGCCCGTTCGACCGCCAGGCGGCGTGTCCGTCGTGCGGGGCGCCCATCACGTTCCGCTTCGCCGGCGCCGCTGCGCAGGTCTGCAAGCACTGCAACTTCGTCGTTGCACGCACGGACCGGAATCTCGTCGCCGTCGGCCGGATGGCAGACCTCGTCGACATCCCGTCGCCCCTGCAGCTCGGCGGGACAGGCCGCTGGAGCGGTGGCGAGCCGTTCGCGGTCGACGGTCGCGTGCAGCTCGATCGCGCAAGCGCTCCCGGCGCCCCATGGCAGGAGTTTTTCATCACGTTCCCGATGAGCGGGAAGTGGTGTTGGGTCGCGAGCGCGCAAGGCCGCTGGTACTCGACGAGCGAAGTCCCGCTGCCGCCGGAGCTGCCGCCCATCCACGCGCTTCGCGCAGGTCAGCAAATCAGCCTCGGCACGTACGGCGTCTGGACCGTCGCGGAGGTCGGGCAGCGTCGCGTGATCTCGGGCGAAGGCGAGATGCCCGCAGTCGCATCTCCCGGCGTGCCCACGGGCTACGCAGACATCGCCGCGCCGAACGGCGCATTCGGCACGATCGACTACGGCGACGGTCGCATCCCGCCGAAGCTCTACCTCGGCCGGCAGATCGATCCCGCAGTGATGGTGCTCGACTCGGGCGCGCCCGTCGAAGCCGCAAAGGCCGAGGTGACGAGCGTCGCGTGCCCGAACTGCGGCGGCAACCTGCCACTCGTCACCCCAGGGCAAACCGAGCGTGTCGTCTGCCGTTACTGCGGCATGGCGAGCGATCTGAACCAGGGCGCATTGCGAGCGCTCGGCCCCGCGCCGAAGCCGCCGATCGAGCCGTTCATCCCACTCGGCACCGAGGGCAACCTCCGCGGCAACCGCGTCATCTGCATCGGCTTCACGATCCGCGGCTGCACAGTGGAGGGCGAGCGTTACCGGTGGCGCGAGTACCTGCTCTACGCGGGGCCGCGCGTCGGGTACCTGTGGCTGATGGAGGAGGACGGCGCGTGGTGGCTCGTCACGCCCATCCCGCCCGGTGAGGTCTCGGTCTCCGGCGGCGCCGCGATGTTCCGCAGCCAGCACTACAACTGGAAGCAGAGCGTCCGCGCCGAGACGGAGTACGTGGTCGGCGAGTTCTACTGGAAGGTCGAGATCGGCGAGGCCGTCCAGGCAACGGAATACGAAGGCCCAGGCGGCAAGGTCAGCGTCGAGCAGACACCAAAAGAGGTGAACTACTCGTTCTGCGAGCGCCTCTCATCCGGCGACATCGGCGCAGCCTTCGGCATCAAGCCCCCCGCAGGCTCCTTCCTCGCATCAGGCGAAGGCGGCAGCGGCTGCGCGACGAGCGGATGCGGCACGATGATCATCATCGGCGTCGTCATCCTGTTCGTCCTGATCATCGTCTTCAGCGACTGCGGCGGCGGAGGCGGCGGAGGCGGCGTCTTCATCGGCGGCCCAAGCTTCGGCGGCGGCAAGTAGCCTCGCAGGCGTCGCGCCGGGGCGCTGCCCCGGGCCCCGCCAGGGGCTGTCCGCCCCTGGACCCGGACCAGGGCAAGCCCTGGACCTCAGGGGGAAGAACTGCGCGATGCGCAGTTCTTCCCACAGGCCGGTGGCAAGACCGCAAAGGTCGTCGCACGCAGCGACGCGTTGCCGGTTGAAACGTCAGCGCTGCCGTCTTGGTTGGCAGGGTCGTCGCCAGTCTTGACCTGGCCTGTTCGATGAACTGCGCGGAGCGCAGTTCATCGACCCCGAGTCCAGCGCTTGCGCTGGTCCGGGTCCAGGGGTGGACAACCCCTGGTCGGGTCCGGGGTGAAACCCCGGCGCTGCGCCTCAGCCTCGACCGATCCCGGTGTACCAGAACCCGATCGAGCGCAGATCCTCTGGGTCCCAGATGTTGCGACCGTCGAAGAGCGACGGCGTGCGCATGAGGCGCTTGATGCGGTGGAAGTCGGGCCTTCGGTACTCGTGCCACTCGGTCACGAGGGCGAGTGCGTCGGCGCCTTCGGCTGCGGCGTACATCGTGTCCACGAAGGTCACGCGATCGCCGAAGAGGGGGCGCACGTTCTCGATGGCTTGTGGGTCGTGGGCGCGCACGGTTGCGCCTGCGGCGAGCAGGTCTTCGATCAGCGTGAGGGCGGGTGACTCGCGGATGTCGTCGGTTTGCGGCTTGAAGGCGAGGCCCCAGATGCCTACGACGCGACCTGCGAGTGAACCGTCGAAGTGGTGCTTCACCTTCGTGCCGAGCACGTGCTTCTGCCGCTTGTTCACCTCTTCGACGGCGCGCACGACTTCGAGGTCGTGGCCCATCGTGCGTGCTGTGTGGATCAGCGCGGAGATGTCCTTCGGGAAGCAGGAGCCGCCGAAGCCTGGGCCGGGGAACAGGAACTTGGGACCGATGCGCGGGTCGGCGCCGACGGCTTTGCGTACGCGATCGATGTCTGCGCCGAGCTTCTCGGCGAGCAGGGCGAGGTCGTTCATGAACGAGATGCGTGTCGCGAGCAGCGCGTTCGATGCGTACTTCGTGAGCTCTGCGGAGCGCGCGCCCATCGAGTGGATGCGGTCGCTCGTGCGCACGAAGGGATCGTAGAGGCTCCGGAGCACCTCGAGTGCGCGCGGGTTGTTCGAGCCGATGACCACGCGATCGGGCTTCATGAAATCGTTGATCGCGTCGCCTTCCTTGAGGAACTCGGGGTTCGATGCGACGCCGAAGGGGTGCGTCGTGTGGCGGGCGATGATGGCTTCGACTTGATCGGCCGTGCCGACGGGCACTGTGCTCTTCGTCGCGACGACCTTGAAGCCGTTCATGTTCTTGCCGATGGTCTCGGCCACGGCGTAGACGGCGGAGAGATCGGCGGAGCCGTCGGCTGCGGGGGGCGTGCCGACGGCAATGAACACGACCTCGGCGCTCTGGATGGCGGCGGCTACGTCCGTCGAGAACGACAGGCGCCCGGCCTTCGTGTTCTTTGCGATGAGCGTGTCGAGGCCTGGCTCGTAGATGGGCACCTCGCCGCGCAGGAGACGCGCGATCTTGCCTTCGTCGACGTCCACGCATGCGACGTCGTTGCCGAAATCTGCGAACCCGGCGCCGGCCACGAGGCCGACGTAACCCGTACCGATCACCGCCAATTGCATGGGGCGCACCCTATCATTTCGCGAGGGCCTGTGTGTACGTGGCGCGCCCCACGCGCCGTCAGGGAATCACGATCTCGGAGGCGCGCCCCTCGCATCCGCGCAGCACGAAACCGAAGCGGTCCCCCGTACCTGCGCGCTTCTCCAGCGTCTTGCACGTCGTGCGCGTCACGCCGGGTGATCCGAATCGGTCGCGGTTGTCTTCGGACACGTCGACCACGGGGCCTGGGCGCACGCGCAGCGTGTACGTGATCGGATCGCCCTCGACGGTGTGCATCGTGATCACGAGCCCTGCGGCGCTCCCGTTCTGCCACGCGTCCCAGAGGCACGAGCGCGCGGCGGCGTCGTAGCCCGCGCCGTGCACGTTGGTCTCGCGCCCGCATGTGGATGCGCCGTCCGACTCCGAAGGCATCAGGCCTGGCTCGACGACGGTGGTCGACCGCGTGTCGCCTTCGGCCGAGTTCCTCGCCGCGGAACATCCGCATCCGACGAGCAGGAGCGACGCGGCGATGTGTCCAAGACGGCGCATGGAATCGTGCGAACTCAAAAGGGATTTGAAGCGATGCATGATCGGCCAGCGTACGGCGCGCTCGGCCGCCTGCAACCTTGCGCGACGCGAAGAACGAAGCGTCGTTCTGCACGGACGACGGCGCTGTATGCTGAGGGCGTGCGCTACGACCGGGGGTATCACGAGACGCGCGTGCTCGCGAACGGCCGCGTCGTACGGCTGCGTTTCATTCGCCCGGAGGATCGCGACGCGCTCGTGCGCGCCTTCGGCAAACTCTCGCGCGAGTCGCGCTACCGACGCTTCCTCGTCGACGTGCCGTTCATGAGCCCGGCGATGGCGCGGTACCTGACGGAGGTCGACGGCAAGGATCACGTCGCGATCGTCGCGATGACGGACTCGCTCGATCTGAAGGAAGAAGAGGGCGTCGGCGTCGCGCGGTTCTTCCGCCTCCCGGAGGAGCCACACGTCGCCGAGGCGGCGGTGACGGTGATCGACGTGTATCAGGGCCAGGGCCTCGGTCGCATCTTGCTCGAGGCGCTCACGCGCGCGGCGCGCGAGCGTGGCATCCGGATCTTTCGCTCGGCGGTGCTCGTCTCGAACGCGCCGATGCGCCGGATCCTCGACGAGGCTGGGGGCGTCGTGCATCGCGACGAGGGCGACACGCTCGTGATCGACGTGCCGATCGGCGACCCGGAGCCGCACTGGTCGGACCTGGCGATCTTCCGGGTGCTGCGGGTGGCCGCGGAGGCCACACGTTCGGCGTTTTTCGGCGAGGCGGATGATCAACGCGCCGAGGACGAGAGCCCCGCGCGGTAGGGATCGAGCACGCTGCGGATGGCCTCTTCGGTCGCGCGCCGGATGCGCTCGACGGCTTCCACGTCGTTGGGATCGCCTGCGGTGTCGATGGGCGGGAGCAGGTAGTAATCGAGCGGCACGCGACGCGGGCGCAGGCCACTCGGCAGCGGGATGTCGTAGCGCGACGAGCCTCCGAACCAGCGACCGAGGAAGTGCTCGCGTCGATCGAGGTGGTAGAGCTCGTCGACGCCCGTGGCGGCGAACGGCACGATCGGAACACGGGCGCGC
Organism: Polyangium sp. y55x31; assembly: GCF_029946505.1. Classification (GTDB taxonomy): domain Bacteria; phylum Myxococcota_A; class Polyangia; order Polyangiales; family Polyangiaceae; genus Polyangium. The sequence goes on along the minus strand of NZ_JARZHG010000008.1, from coordinate 26,119 downwards.
ATGGCCACGCGCGCGAAGCCGGCGCGCCCTTGCCAGCGCAGCGTGTATGCGTCGCTCGAGAGCTTGAACGAGTCGTCGACGCCGCCCGGATACACGACGACGACCTCGCCGGCTTCGAGGAGAAAGGCGGCGTCGTCGGGCGTGCCCGGGATCGCGCCCATGCTGCGGAGCACCTCGCGGACGCCGGGGATCCGGAACAGGTTCCGCTCGGCGAGGAAACGAGGGAGCCTGCCCGTGTGGAGGAGCAGGAGCGCGGCGAGCGCGAAGGCGTCGATGCCGAGGAAGGCGTGGTTGCCGACGAGGAGCGCGCCGCCGTTGCGAGGCACGTGTTCGTCGCCGTGCAGCGTGGCGCGGAGCTGTGTGGCGAGGCTCTGCGCGAAGCGGCGGCCGGACTCGGTCTGCGCGAGCATCCAGCCTGTAGGGGCGAGCGGGACCATGGCGATCTCCTAACGTCGGGCGGGCCCGCCGTCGCGTAAAGCCCTGCGCGCGCGCGCGGCGACGTGGCTTTCTCCCGAGGCGGGATTCTGCGATACGAAGGGATATGCGAAACGTCACGGTGAAGACGAGCGAAGGGAAGTTCGGTCAATCGATCCACGTGGGGCCTCACGTGCTCGCGGGCGATGAGGTGCCGGCGGTGGGCGGCGACGATCGAGGACCGGATCCGTTCGAGTTCGTGCTCGCCGGCCTCGGCACGTGCACGTCGATGACGATCAAGATGTACGCCGACCGAAAGGGCTGGCCGCTCTCGTCGGTGGAGGTGGAGGTCGCGGGCGAGAAGCGCGAGGGCTCGTTCCTCGCGCGGAGGTCGATCCGGCTCGTGGGAGACCTGACGGAGGAGCAACGCGCGCGGCTGCTCGACATCGCGAACAAGTGCCCGGTGCACAAGATGCTGACGGGGAAGATCGAGATCGAGAGTGCGCTCGTGGGGTGAGGGCGCAGGAAATCGACGACCGAAGGTGTTCGAACGCGTCGACCCTCTCGGTCAACGATGACCCGCGCGTGTAGCAACGCATCGACCCCCTCGGTCAACGATGACTCGTGGGGGTCGCAACGCATCAACCCCCTCGGACCACGTTGATCCGTAGGTGTCGACGCGCATCAACCCCCACGCGCCACGTTGAGGAGAGGGTGTCGACGCGCATCAACCCCCACGCGCCACGTTGAGGAGAGGGTGTCGACGCGCATCAACCCGCTCGGACCACGTTGAGCCGAGGGGGTCGACGCGCATCCACCCCCTCGGTCCTCCGTTCTCAGCCCCTCACGGATGAATGAACACCACCGTGCCCGTGAGGTTCCGCGCCGCTCCGTGCCATCCGTACGGCACCTGCGGCTCCGTCCAGTGGAACAACCTTCGTGCGTCCTCCGGCGCGAGGTTCACGCAGCCGTGGCTCTTCGGCTGGCCGAAGCGGTCGTGCCAGTAGGCGCCGTGCAGCGCGTAGCCGTCCTGGAAGTACTGCACGTACGGCACGTCGCGTAGCTCGAACTCCTCGCCCACCGCGTCCGAGTCCATCGTCACGGTCACGTGTTTCGTATGGATCCGGAAGATTCCGCGCTTCGTCGCCTTGCTCGTCTCCGGATCCTCGAGGCCGCTCTCACCGCTCGAGATCACCGTCGCGAACACGGCCTTCGTCCCCTCGTAGGCGACGAGCACCTGCTTCGTGATGTTGATGTCGAGCCACTTCTCGCCGTTCTTCCCCCACGCCGGCATCTTCTTCGCCGGATCCACACGGCCCGCATGCCGATCGTCGATCCATCCGCCGTCCTTCATCTCGTAGTGCAGGACGCCGCCCACGAACTTCTGCTTGCCCGTGAGCCCGACCGCCGCGCGGTACGGCACCTCCCCGTTCGCGACGAGCTTCTTCTTCCCTTCGTCCCACACCCAGCGCTTCGCGCCGGGACGGCGCACGAGCGCGAACGGGAAGTCGACGTCCTTGCCGATCTCGTAGCCGTGGAAGTCGCTGCCGCGGATCGGGCGGAACCGGTCGGCGGGCATCACCCGTAGATCCGTCGACACGTTGTAGCGACGTCCCTCATGCAGAAACGTCTCCACGAAGGCCACGCCGTTGCGCCGGTCGACCTGACCGATCCTCACGAGATCGTTCGATTTCAAAAGACCCGACAGGTTCGGCACGCGACCGCCGTCCTTCAGGAAGAACGGGATGTCCTCGTCCGTGAGCCGTTGCTCCATCGCTTCGAGCGCGGGCGGCGAGGGCTGCGACTTCCACTTCATCCACACGTCGAGCCCGTACGTCGCCCCGCTCTCCTTGTCCTTCTCCCACTTTGCGAGGTGCTTCTTCAGCCCAGGCTCGTGCGTCTTCAGATCCTCCGCCGTGGGGATGCGCGCGTAGACCGGGCCGCCGCGCGTCACGATGCCGTACATGTACGGAAGCTTCTGCGTGATGTCCGGGCGGCGCGATGCGGCCTTCACGATCGGGTGGTTCAGATCGAGCGTGGCGTCGGGGCCCACGCAGACGTAGCCGTACGGCTTGATCTTGCGCCATCCGTCCTTGCAGCCCGAAGTCCCCGCGACGTCGGGTTCCATCTCGACGATCGCGCCGGCGCGGAGGAAGCCGACACGTGTCGCCTTCGGGTCCGGCTTTGCCAGGACCTCCGTCCGCATCGCGATGCTCGCGAGCCGTGGCGCGTTGTCGGGGATCGGAGGCGGCAGGTGCGCGACGCCCGCGAGGTCGACGAGCAGCGGTCCACTCGGCTCCGGCGGCGGCGCGTCCGCGTCCGCATCCGCACTCGCGGAAGGGGCGCCGTCCGTGTCGGCCTTGGTGTTCGCGGCGCCGGCTTCGACCGGAGCGTCGGCGACGAGGCCCGGAGCCGATCCTGGTTTCTCACGGCAGCCGCCGAGGCACGCCGCCGCGAGGACGAGCAGCACGTAGCAGTCGCGTCGCATGACGGGAGGCCCCGTTTGCGCATGCCTCGGCGCCGATGTCCAGTTTTCCGCGAGGCCCGCGCGTCGCCGTCGTCGCTCGACTCTCCCTCGGTTCTCCTTTCGTCGAGTTGCAACGCTCACTGGGCCACCTTATGAAAATCGGGAGGGGACGTGGCGAAGGCAGACGGAGAGCCCGGTCGACCCGAGACCGACAGCGCGGCGCCGCTCGAGAGCACGGCTTCGTTCCTCGACTCGATCGTCGAGAACATCCCTCACATGATCTTCGTCAAGGACGCGGCCGAGCTCCGCTTCGTCCTGTTCAACAAAGCTGGCGAAGACCTGCTCGGGCTGCGTCGCGATGCCCTGCTCGGCAAGAACGACGCCGACCTGTTTCCGCGCGAGCAAGCGACGTTCTTCGTGGCGAAGGATCGCGAGGTGCTCTCCGGCAAGCGCCTCGTCGACATCTCCGAGGAGCCAATCCAGACGCGGCACGGGCTGCGTGTTTTGCACACCAAGAAGATCCCGATCATCGACGGCGCAGGCGAGCCACGCTTCCTGCTCGGCATCTCCGAGGACATCACCGAACGAAAGCTGCTCGAAGAGCGGATCCGCCGCGCCGACGAGCGGCAACGTGTCCTCGCGCAGACGACCGCGCTGCTCGCGCCCGCCGGCGGAGATCCACTGCCCGCGGCCGCACGTCTGGCCCTGCCCGTCGGCGGCGACGGCTGCATCTTCCTCGTCGATCCGGCGAGCGGCGCGCCCCGCGCCATCGTCGCGCACGTGGACCCCGCGCGGGAAGCGCGATGGCGGCGGCTCGTCGAGACCTCGAACCTCGTCGAGCGCTTCTCCGGATCGGCCCGCGTCATGCTCGAAGGGGGTCAGCCGCTCGTGTTGAACGAGCTCGACCACGCGACGCTCGCCTCGTTCATGACGAACGAGAAAGGCACCGAGGAGCTCATCTCGCTCGGGGTGCACGCGCTCCTCCTCGTCTCGCTGCGCGGGCGTGATCAACGGCTCGGCACGCTCGTGTTCCTGCGTGACGTCACGCAGCGAGGCTTCGACGAGGAGGACGGCGCCTTCGCCGAGCGGTTCGCGCAACGCCTCGCCGGCGATCTCGACAATGCACGCCTCTACCGCGAGCTCGAGCGCGCGGAGGCGGCGCAGCGCTTCCTCGGCGATGCAGCCGAGCGGCTCGCGGGCTCGCTCGACTTCGACGAGCTCGTGCGCCTCGTCCCGCACGTCGCCCTCCCGTTCCTCGCCGATTGGTGCGTGATGTATCTGCTCGAAGCGGACGGGCAGATGCGCCGTTTCTCGGTGGCCCATGTGGATCCGTCGCGTGATCCGCTGCTCGTCGCGTCGGTGGAGCGATACCCGCCCGGAGGAAAGCAACCCGGCATGGAGCCCGCGCGCACGCTGAAGCCGCTCCTCAACCCCGTGGTCGACGAGGCCTTGCTCGATCGCGTCTGCGTCGACGCGAACCACAAGGAGCTCGCACTGCGCATCGGGACGACGACGGCGATGGCCGTGCCCGTGCGCGCCCGGGGGCGAGTCCTCGGCAGCCTCAGCTTCGGCCGCGGCCTCCGCGGGTCTCGCTACCAGAGCCACGATCTCGCGCTGGCAATCGCGCTCGCCGATCGCGTGGGCATCGCGCTCGACAACGCGCGGCTCTACCAGGAGGCGCAAGCCGCGCTGCGTGCGCGCGACGAGTTCCTCTCCATCGCCTCGCACGAGCTCCGGACGCCGCTGACCACCGTGTGTCTCTCGGTCGACTTGCTCGCGCGAGGCCTGCAAACCGGGTGGAGCCTCGACGCGTGTCTCACGCGCGTCGAGGGCACACAGAAGCAGCTCGCGCGCTTGAAGCGTCTCGTCGATGGCCTGCTCGACGTCTCGCGCATCGCCGCAGGGAAGCTCGTCCTCGAGCTCGGAGAGGTGGATCTCTGCGCGCTCTGCGCCGACCTCGTGGAGAGGATCGCCGAGGAGGCGCAGCGCGTGGGCAGCGAGGTGCGTCTCCGCGCGAGCTGCAGCCGCACCATCCGCGCCGACGCAATGCGGCTCGAGCAGGTGCTGACGAACCTCCTCAGCAACGCGCTACGCTACGCAGCCCCCGCCAACGTGCACGTGCAGGTCGAGGTCGGAGAGGAGGGCGCGCGTCTCTCGGTTCGAGACGAGGGCAGGGGCATCTCCCCCGCAGATCTCGCGCGCATCTTCGATCGCTTCGAGCGCGGCGGGGCATCCGCCGGCCATGGAGGCCTCGGGCTCGGCTTGTACATCGCGCGTCAGATCTGCGAGGCCCACGGCGGCACGATCCGCGCGTTCAGCGACCCCGGTCATGGCACGGAGTTCGTGGTGACGTTGCCGGTGGAGCCGCCAGGATGTTGAGCCGCGCAGGGCGTCGCGCCGGGGCGCTGCCCCGGGCCCCGCGGGGGCTGTCCGCCCCTCGACCCGGACCAGGGCAAGCCCTGGACCTTTGGTGGAAGAACTGCGCTGCGCGCAGTTCTTCCAACGGCCGGTGGCAAGACCATGAAGGTCGTCGCACGCAGCGGCACGTTGCCGGCTGAAACGTCAGCGCTGCCGTCTTGGTTGGCAGGGTCGTCGCCTGTTCGATGAACTGCGCATCGCGCAGTTCATCGACCCCGAGTCCAGCGCTTGCGCTGGTCCGGGTGCAGGGGCGGACAGCCCCTGCTGGGGCCTGGGGCAACGCCCCAGCGCAGCGCCTCCCGGTGGCGTCATCGCGCCATCGGCAGCGTCACGATGAACTCGGCGCCTTGACCTTTGGCGCTGCGAAGCTCGATGTGGCCGCCGTGCGCCTCCACGATGCGGCGTGCCGTGTGGAGACCGAGGCCGAGGCCTCCGTAGACCTTCGCTGCGTCGGCGCGCTCGTAGGGCTCGAAGATGCGCGTGTGATCCTCGGGCGCGATGCCCATGCCTGCGTCGCAGACGCGGAGCTTTGCCACGCCATCTGCTGCTGTGAGGCTCAACGTGATGGGCTTTCCCATCCCGAACTTGATTGCGTTGCGGACCAGGTGGCCGATGACGAGCTGGAGTGCATTGCGGTCCCAGAGACCGATTGCGGGCGCGTCTGCCAGCAGCGTGATGCTCGTGCCGCTCCGCGCCCGCTCGCCGTCGAGCTCCTCCAGCACCTCGCGCGTCATCTCCCGCAGATCACATGGTTCTTGCGCGAGCCCGAGGTTCGCGCCGAGTGCGCGAGAGACGCCGAGCATCGTCGTGACGAGCGATGACAGACGCTCGATCTGCCGTTCTGCGATGTCGAGCTTCCTGCGTTGCGCTGCGCCGAGCCGGAGATCACCTCGCTCGACGTCGCGGAGCAGACTCTGGATCTGCAGCGCGAGCGGCGTCAGCGGCGTGCGCAGCTCGTGCGAGGCGGCCGAGAGGAATTCGTCCCTCCGGCGGAGCGCGTCTTCCGCGCGTTCATGCGCCTGCTCCAGCGCGGCGCGTGTGGCCTGCTCCTCGGCGAGGAGCCGATCGCGTTCGACTTCCGCTTCCTTGCTCTCGGTGACGTCGACCATCACGCCGCGCAGGCGCCGCGGCACGTTCCCCTCGACGACGACGGTCACGATGTCGCGCAGCCACACCGTCCGGCCATCTGCTGCGATCATCCGGTAGACGAACTCGTGCGCGCTGAGGCGCTTCGTCTCGTTCTCGCAGTACGCCGGCGCCCACGAGCGGTCCTCTGGGTGCATGTGCCGGAGCCAGAACTCCCGGTCCGCGAGCCACTCCTCGATCGGGTAGCCGAGGATGCGCTCGGCCTGGCGGCTCACGAACGTGAAGCGCATCGTCGCGAGATCGAGCTCCCACACGATGCTGCCGACGTCGCTGATGACGAAGAGCGCCTCTCGCGCCTCGGCGAGATCGGAGATGTCGGTCATCGTCACGAGCAGGCAGGGCGCCCCGCACCGCTCCTCGACGATGTGGCTCGCCGTGATCCGCACGAACGCGCGGTGCCCGTTCGTGGTCACGGCCCAGGCGTCACCCGTCCACGGGCCTGCGCCCTGCGAAAGCGCGCCGAGCGAGGCACGCAGGACCTCGGCCCCCGGGGCCGTGAGGAACGGGAAGAAGCCGGGCCGGAGGTCGAAGAGCGTCGACGCTTGCGCGCTCGCCCAGACGATCTCGAACGTCCTGCCATCGACGAACCATGCGAGCGTGCCGTGCCGGTCGAGCGTACTCGCGAGCGCGTCGACCGAACGCAGGCACGGCGTGGTGGCCCGGCTCGAACTCTCGGTGAACGTCATCTCCCCCGAGAGCACATAATGCGCGAGAGCCGAGGCGAAAAGAAGCCCCTTGGCTCACGTGCGCCCGAACCGGACCACGAGCCCGAGCCAGCCGCGGGCGAGGTAGAGGCCGTTCAGCGCGAGGTACATCCAGAAGAAGAGATCGAGCCGATCGGCGAGCGCGAAGATCCAGATGTGGCTCGGGTAGTGGTTGAGGAACCGCAGGAACGTCATCACGAGGGACGCGACGCGACCCACGATCGACTGCGGTTTCTTCTCGCCCACGGTCTCGTAATGCGCCTCCGTCGGCGTGTCCTTGCCGGTGAGCTCGGGCCTGCGGACGAAGTTCGTCAGCGAGATGCCCGAGGCCACGATCACCGCGCCGGCCACCGCGGCGTACAAGAACCCCAGGCCGCCGGCGGGCCACGCGGCGCCGTCGATCCCGAGCCCACCTTTCCTGTGGAGGTGGACGCCGATCACGGCGACGAGCAGCACGGCTTTGAGCTCGTCGACGAAGAAGTCGAAGAGGTGGCCCGTGGGGGAGGCGAGCTTTTTGTAGCGCGCGAGCATGCCGTCCGCGCAGTCGAGGAGGTAGGCGAGCTCGAGGACGAGCACGGCCAAGAGCCCTCCGCGGTAGGACGGGAGCGCGATGAAGAGCGCGGAGCCCGTCACCGCGATGAAGAGGCTCAGGATCGTGATCTGGTTCGGCGTGAGAGGCGTGCGGTGGATCGCGGCGACGAACACGGCCGCGAGCGGACGCATCACGTAGGTGTTCCAGAGCTGATCGTGTTTCTTGCGGGTGAGGCGGTAGACCTCGATCGGGCTGCCCGGCATGGCCGGGCGCATCCTAGCTCAGCCTGGGACGAATCCCTCGATCGCCTTGCCCACCTCGTCTTTCGCCTTCTCGAATTCGCGGGCGTCGCCGCCCGTTTCGAGGACGAACACGTCGGCGTCCGTGACGAAGACCGTGAGCCAGAAGATGTGCGGTCGATCGAAGACCGTGCGCGTGTAGCGGAGCTGCTTGCCCACGGCGCCGCTCTTCGTCTTGACCTCGCGTGAAGCTTCCGCGGTGTAGCCGATGTTGCGGAGCTTCAGGTCGATCGCGTCGGTCCAGAAGGAGAGGTTGCCCTTCGGCCGGTTCGGCTCGACGCGCACGCTCATCACGATCCCCTGGGCCGTGGTCGCGCGGTAGGCGTACTCCTCCTGGTCTTCGAGCTCGACGAAGCCGTCGGGCGTGTTCAGCTTGAAGCCGGGGCCACAGCCGATCCCGAGGAGGGAGGCGGCGAGGCACAAGAGGAGCATCGAGACGTTGCGTTTCATGGTCCTTGCCTCCTTGCCTCAGCGAAGGGTCATCAGCGTCTCGAGGCCGACCCTCGAGAGCCAGTCGATGGGCAGATCGATCGTGCGCGGCGGCGGGGGCGGCGGCGGCGTGCCTTGCGCCACGACCTGCTGCTGCTTCGGCTTGGCCGTCACGTCGACGGTGATCGTCGAGAAGGTCGCGCGGGCGCGGAGGAAGCGCATGCGACCTTCGAGCTGATCGATCTCGCGGCCGACGCGCTCGAGCTCGCGCTCGACCTGCAGCGCGTCGTTCACGTTCGCCGCCTTCGCGAGGAACTCCTGCAGGCGCTTCTGCACGCTCTTCAGGTTCTGGAGGCGCACCTCGAGATCGTGGAACTCCTCGGACACGTCCTCCGCGCTCACGCTGCGGCGCTTGACCTCGCCGAGCTTCTCCAGCGCGGTGAGCGCGTCGCGGAAATGCCGCGAGGGCACGCGGATCACGACGCCCGCGTCCGAGCGTGACGCGAGGTAGCCGCCGAACGACTCGGCCATGTCGATGATCTTGTCGATCGTCCCGGGGACGACCGTGGCCTCCGCGACCTCCATCCCCACGCGGCCCGTGTAAATGAGCAGCGGCGTGGCCGGCTTCTCCTGCGGCTGCTGCGGCTCGGAGGCGCCTTCGGTCTTCTTGCCGGTCGGCGCGGGCTTCGCGCCCGTCGGCGGCGGCGTGGGTTGTTTCGGCGCGGCCGCGGGCGCGGCCATCGGTGCGCGCGCGCCGGGCGCCACGGGGGCCGGAGCCGGGGCGGGCGCCGCCTTCGCGGCTTCGTCGGACCCGCCGCCGAAGAAACCCGAGTCGTCGGAGCCGCCCGTGCTCTCGTAACTCTCGCTGCCGCTGTCGGCCATCGGCGCGGCCGAGGGCATGTTCATCGGCATCGGGGCGCCGGCGGACGCGGGCGCGGCTTCGGCCTGCGCGGCGCCGCCGTAATACGCGGGCGTGCTGGGGTAGGCGGCGGCTTCGGGGGGCGCGGAGCCACATCCGACCGCGAAAAGTGACGTGGTGATCAACGTGAGCGCGGCGAGCCGCGCTCGGAGGGTCCGGAACACGAAGGGCATGCGAGATCTCCGGGATGCCGACGAGAAACGAAGGCGCCGGTTCGAGCTTACACCGCCTCGCACTTGCCCGTGTTGCCGTTACGAACGGCTGGCTTCGGTCGGTCGCCGTCTCGGTGCGAAGGTCGGCTCGCCGCGGTAGCCTCTTGGTAAGGCCGTGTTCCACCCCCTCGTCGACGCCTGGTTCACCCGCCGCTTCGGGGCCGCGACGCCCGTGCAGTCCCGCGCCTGGCCCACGATTCAGCGAGGTGAGGACTGCCTCATCGCCGCCCCCACCGGCTCGGGCAAGACGCTCGCCGCGTTCCTCGCGTGCCTCGATCGCCTCGTGCGCGCGAGCGACGAGGGGCGGCTCCCGGATCGCATCGAGGTCGTCTACGTCTCGCCGTTGAAGGCGCTGTCGAACGACGTGCAGAAGAACCTCGACGAGCCGATCGCGGAGCTCACGGCGCTCGCCGACGAGCTCGGCGTCGCGCGCCCCGCCGTACGCACGGCGGTGCGTACCGGCGACACGCCGGAGAAGGACCGGCGAAAGCTCTTCAAGAAGCCCCCGCACGTGCTGGTCACGACGCCGGAGTCGCTCTTCATCCTGCTCGGATCGGCCTCGGGTCGTCGTGCGCTCGGAGGCGTGCGGACCGTGATCGTGGACGAAATCCACGCGGTCGCCTCGGACAAGCGAGGCGCGCACCTCGCGCTCTCGATCGAGCGGCTCGAAGAGCTCGTGACGAGCGGCGGGGAGCCACGACCGCAGCGCGTGGGGCTCTCGGCGACGATGCGGCCGATCGAGGTCGCGGCGCGGATGCTCGTCGGCGCGGGGAGGCCGCTGCCGGAGATCGTCGACGCGGGCGTGCGCCGGGATCTCGACCTCGCGATCGAGGTGCCGCGCGACGAGCTCGGCGCGGTCTGCACGATCGAGCAGTGGGAAGAGCTCTACGATCGCGTGGCGGAGATGTGCCGCGCGCACAAGTCGACGCTCGTCTTCGTGAACACGCGAAGGCTCGTCGAGCGCGTCGCGCTGCATCTCGGGGAGCGGCTCGGCGAGGAAGCCGTGGCCGCGCATCACGGCAGCCTCTCGCGTTCACGGCGGCTCGCCGCGGAGCGCAGGCTCAAGGCCGGCGAGCTCAAGGTCGTGGTCGCGACGGCGTCGCTCGAGCTCGGGATCGACGTGGGCGCCGTGGAGCTCGTTTGCCTCGTGGGATCGCCGCGATCGATCGCCACGGCGCTTCAGCGGATCGGCCGCTCGGGCCACGCGCTCGCGGCGACGCCGAAGGGGAGGATGTTCCCGCTGACGCGGGATCAGCTCATCGAGTGCGCGGCGATCGTCAGGTCGGCGCGGCGTGGCGAGATCGATCGCATCGCGATGCGCGACGCGCCGCTCGACGTGCTCGCACAACAGATCGTGGCCGCCTGCGCGTCGGGGGAGCGGGGCGAGGACGAGCTCTTCGACCTCGTGCGGCGGGCGGCGCCGTACGAGAACCTCACACGCGCGGCGTTCGACGACGTCGTGCAGATGCTCGCCGAGGGCGTCTCGGCGCGGCGCGGGCGTGCGGGCGCGCTCCTTTTCCGGGACGGCGTGGGCCAGAGGCTCAAGGCGCGGCGTGGGGCGTCGATCGCGGCGCTCACGTCGGGCGGGGCGATCCCGGACAACGGCAACTACGACGTCGTGCTCGCGGACGGGACGAAGGTCGGCTCGGTCGACGAGGACTTCGCGATCGACTCTTCGGCCGGCGACGTCTTCCTCCTCGGATCCACGTCGTGGCGGATCCGCCGGATCGAGGCGGGCAAGGTGTGGGTCGAGGACGCGCCGGGCGCGCCGCCGACCGTGCCGTTCTGGTTCGGCGAGGGGCCGGCACGCACGCGCGAGCTCTCCGCGGAGGTGGGCGTTTTGCGCGAGGAGGTCGCGCGGAGGCTCTTCGACGGGCGCGAGCCGGGTGAACCCGCGCGCCTCTGGCAGACCGCGGCGTGGCTGGAGGAGACGTGCGCGCTCGATCGCGCGGGCGCGGTGCTGCTCTGCGAGTACGTGGCCGCCGCGCGATCCGCGCTCGGGGAGATGCCGTCGCAGCGCGTCGTCGTGGCCGAGCGGTTCTTCGACGAGGCGGGCGGCATGCAGCTCATCCTGCACGCGCCCTTCGGCGCCCGCATCAACCGCGCGTGGGGCCTCGCGCTGCGCAAGCGCTTCTGCCGGAGCTTCGACTTCGAGCTGCAAGCGGCGGCGACGGACGACGGCGTGCTGCTCTCGCTCGGCGCGCAGCACAGCTTCCCGCTCGAAGTGATCTTCGAGATGCTCCGGCCCGAGGGCGTCGTCGGCGTGCTCGAACAGGCCGCGCTGCAGGCGCCGATGTTCGGCACGCGCTTTCGGTGGAATGCGACGCGCGCGCTGCAGATCCTGCGTTTCTCCGGGGGACGAAAGGTACCGGCGCCGCTCGTGCGCATGCGCAGCGACGACCTCATCGCCGCCGTCTTCCCGGCGCAGCTCGGCTGCCAGGACAACCACGGGCGCGAGGCGATCCTCGAGATCCCGGACCACCCGCTCGTGCGCGAGACGATGCGCGACTGCCTGACGGAGGTGATGGATGCCGAGGGCCTCACGGAGGTGCTCGAACGGATCAAGCGCGGCGAGATCCGGATCGCCTCGCGCGAGACCGCCGAGCCGAGCGTGCTGTCCCACGAGATCCTCAACGCAAACCCGTATGCCTTCCTCGACGACGCGCCGCTCGAGGAGCGCCGCGCGCGCGCGGTCGCCGTTCGCCGAGGGTTGCCCGCGGAGATCGCGGACCGGATCGGCGGGCTCGATCCCGAGGCGATCGAGGCGATCGTCGCGGAGGCCCAGCCCGTGGTGCGCGACGCGGACGAGCTGCACGATCTCTTGCTCGATCTCACGGCGTTGCCCGAGGAGGACGCGAGCACGCTCGGATACGATCGGTTGCTCGACGGGCTCGTGCGCGCGCGGCGCGTCGCGAAGCTCGCGGGGCCGGGGATCACGGGGGCGCTTTGGGTCGCGGCCGAGCGGCGGGATCGGGCGGCTTCGATCTGGCCGGCGGGCACGTTCACGCCTGCGCTGACGCAGCCGGCGAAGGGCTCCGCGGCGGAGCCGGCCGAGGGAGAACGCGAAGTCGCCCTCGCGGGCCTCGTGCGCGGCTGGCTCGCCCTCGTCGGCCCGATCCAGGCGGCCACGCTCGCCGAGCGTCTCTCGATCGATGTCTCCGACATCGACATCGCCCTCGCGCGCGTGGAGGCGGACGGCGTGGTCTTGCGCGGGAGGTTCTCGCCGGACCTCGAACCCGGCGTGATCGAGTGGTGTGATCGGCGCCTGCTCGCGCGCATCCATCGACGCACCGTCGACGGCCTGCGCCGCGCGATCGAGCCGGCTTCCCCTGTCGAGCTCATGCGTTTCCTGCTCGCGTGGCAGGGCGTGATCCCGGGCCAGCGCGCGCACGGCGCCGCGGGGCTCGCGCGTGTGGTCGAGCAGCTCCAAGGCTTCGAGATCGCCGCGGGCGCGTGGGAGAGCGAGATCCTCCCGGCGCGCGTCGAGGCCTACGATCCCTCGTGGCTCGACCTGCTTTGCCTGTCCGGGGAAGTCGCGTGGGGGCGGCTCTCGCCGCGCGCCTCGGCCGGCGGCGCGCCCACGCGCGCGGCGCCGATCACGCTCGCGCTCCGGCGTGATCTCGCGTGGCTGCTCGCGGAGCCCTCCGAGGCCGCCGCGCAGGCGCCGCTCGGCGACGAGGGCCTTTCTCTGCCCGCGCGACGCGTGCTCGCCACGCTCGGCGCGGCGGGCGCCTCGTTCTTCGAGGACATCGTCCGCGCCACGGGCCTCGCGCGGCCCGAGGTCGAGGAGGCGCTCTGGGAGCTCGTCTCCGCCGGTCGGATCACGGGGGACGGGTTCGCGGGGCTCCGCGGCCTGCTCGGTCCTTCCACGCGCGCCCGCGCTCGTTCGAGCACCAAGCATTCCCGCGGCGCGCCCGTCCTCGCAGCGGGCCGATGGGCGCTCTTCCGCGCGCCCGCCCTCGGAGACACGCCCCCCGCGGGCGGCGTCGATCCCGCGGCGACGATCGAGGCCCACGCACGGCAACTCTTGCGACGCTGGGGCATCGTCTTCCGCGAGCTCGTCGCCCGCGAGTCCCGCGCGCCTGCGTGGCGCGACCTCGTGCGTGTCTATCGCCGTCTGGAGATGCGGGGCGAGGTCCGCGGGGGCCGGCTCGTCGCGTCGTTCGTCGGCGAGCAGTTCGCGCTGCCGGAGGCCCTCGAATCGCTGCGGGCCCTCCGCAAGGCGCCGCTGCGCGGAGACGTCGTGCGCCTCTCCGCGTGTGATCCGCTGAACCTCGTCGGGACGATCCTCCCGGGCGAGCGCGTGCCCTCGACGCTCTCGCACTTCGTCACGTACCGGGACGGCATGCCGACCGAAGAGCCGATCGAGGCCGAAAAGGTTGGTCCTGCAAAGGTACGTTCGGGCGAACGGGCGTCGGCCCGCGCGGTCTGACTACCGCGCTGCCGGCGCGACCATGAACTCGCCGAACATCTCGCGCCGCGCGACCCACGGCGTCTGCTTGCCGTTCGAGGCCGCGCGCACCCGCTCGGTCACGTAGTCGACGAGCTCGTTCACCTCGATGGCGCCGCTGCGATCTCGATCGGGCGCCTCGCCGTCGAGCGCTTCGAGCAGCGCGCTCGTGAAGAGCCCGTGCCCGCCCTGGAGGTCCTTCTGCTTCGGAGGCGGCTTGCCATCCCAGGCGAGCTCGAGCCCGCGGCTCGCCCCCCTCGCTCCGTCCGGCGGCACCTCGTAGCTGAACTGCGATCCACGTGCCGCCGAGAACACCAAGACCCCCGCGCGATCGCCCGCCGCGAGCTCCCGCGCGAGCGACTCGTTTGGCGCGACGACCTCCGTCGACAGATGCCCCGCGTGGCAGGCGTCGAGCATCATGAGCACGCGCCCCCGCGCCCCGCGGAGCGCCTGCTCGATGTGGTCCCATCCGATCCCGTGCTTCGTCGCGGCCTCGCGGGTGAACGACGCCTGGCTCGTGAGGAAGAGCATCTGCGACTCACCGAGCCGCGCGCCGTGCCCCGCGAAAAACACGACGGCGAGATCATCCGGACGCATCCCTGCGAGCCCCGCGAGCGCCTCGTCCACGCGCTGCACGGTCACCTCGTCGTCGAGCAACGTCGTCGCCACGATGCGCCCGAACGGGCCCTTCGTTCCCGCGAAGCGCGCGAGCGACGCCGCGACCGAGCGCGCGTCGTCGTCCGCAAAATCGAGCTGCTGCTCGGGCGGCATGTTGGGATATCGGCTCACGCCGATCGAGATCACGTGCAGGCTCGGCTTCTCCGCGAGGGGGGACGTCGACACGACATCGAGCTGCTCGGGGTTGCTCGCGTAGCCGGCGGCGTCGTACGCGACGAGGCTCAGGCGGTTCCTGCCCGCGTGGAGCGGCACGTCGAGCGAGACGCGGCCTTCCGCGGCGCACACGAGTCGATCGGCCGCGGGTTTGCCGTCGACGAAGACGCGCACGCGATCGACACGCGAGGGGCTCGTCGCGACCACGTCGAGCGTGAGTCGGCTCTCCGTCGTCTCGATCATCCCTCGCGGGCCCTTCGCCTCGACGCGCAACCTCGGCGGCCGCGCGATCGCGGCCGGCGCCGGCGCCTCCTCACCGCCGAGGCTCCGCTCCACGAGATCCGGCCGCTCGAAGCGGGTGGCGAAGCGCTCGAACGAAAAGCCCTCCAGGGGATCCGAGAACATCCACGCGACGCTTCGCGCTCCATCGATGCTCGATCGATAGGCGCCGGACGGCGTCGCCGACACCCACTCCCCGTTCGGCGTGGAGACGAGCGTCATGACGACCTCGCCGCGCTCCGTCACGAGGGACGTCGCGCCCCCGTTGCCGCTGAGGAGAAAGAGGTCTCGCTTCGGAGCCACGGTGATCGCGGAGATCTCGTTGTCCGCGAGCGCGAGGCGCGCCCGCGCGGCGAAGCTCGACGCGTCGAGCACCACGGGTTTGAGCCCCCCCACGGCGATCGCCCCCTTGTGCCATCGCACGGCTCCATCCGTCTCCGGCTTGTGCACGTTCCGCACACGACCCGTGCCGGCGTCGATCTCCATCAGCACGGACACGAAGTGCTGCACGCCGCCCTTGTTCGTCTCGAGCCGCCGCGTCGATACGACGACCGTCTTTCCGTCGGGCGAAAACGCGGCGTGGGAATGATCGACGTCCATCCCTCCATCCGGCCGCTTCGCGACGCCGAGCGGGATCGTCTGAAGTTTGATGGCCCAGTCGATCTTCCCCGTGTCCGTGCGCAGGGACGTGAGCGCGTCGCCGCCGCCCACGACGAGGTGCACGCCGTCCGTCGAGAGCGCGAAGAACCTCGGGTCCGACGCGAGCTTGGCGACGACGCGCCCTTGGGGCCGCGCGATCTCGCCGAAGGGGACCTTCGGTAGCGGCGGCAGCGGCCCGCGCAGATCCCACCGTTCCACGGCCACGTCGTGTGTCTCGTCGATCACCGGCACGCCGCCCGGGCCCTTCTTGCTCGCGATCTTCCGATCCGTCAGCACACGCACGGTGAGCAGCTCCTCGCTCGTCGGCAGGAACTCCGTGAAACGCACGAACGATCCGGACTGCAAGCTCCAGCGGCGGAGAGTTTGTCCACGCGCGGTCTCGCGCACGCGCACCTCGTTGCCGCCCGTCGTCGAGGCGAGCTGCTCGCCGTTTGGCGCGTACGACAGCGCGATGACCCGCCCCTGCTCGCGCTCGTTCTCGGCGATGCCGGGCTTCGGTTTGCCGGTCCGCAGATCCCAGCGCGTGAGATCGCCGTTGAACGCGCCCGTGGCGAGCTCGCTCGCGTCGGGCCGCGCGGCGACCGACTCGATGGATCGAGGCAGCCCCTCGATCGTGCGCACCGCGCGCATCGTCTGCACGTCCCGCACCTCGATGCTCGTGCCCACGCCGAGGTGGCTCCGGGCCGTCACGACCGTCGAGCCGTCGCGGCTCGCGGCGACGAGATCTCCCTGCGGCGGATCGGGCGTGGAGAGCGAGACGGCCTGCGCGTCGGGGAGGGTGAACGCCGAGGCGCGCCCGGTCATGAGATCGAGGGCCCAGAGCCGCCCGCCCGCCGCGGACGCGTCCTTGTATCGACCTGGAAGGACGCGCGGCGCGCCGCCCTTCGCGAGCGGGAACAACGTGATCGTCCCGCCTGCGCTCATCGCGACGACGACATCGGGCGTGAGCGCGACGCGCATCGGCGTGTCCGCGAGCCCGCTCGCCAGCGGGAACCGATGCGTGACCGTGTCGGTCGAGACGTCGATGACGACGAGCTCTCCGGGGTAGGCCGCCGCGATGCGCCGTCCCTCTGCGTCGTGCGTGATCGCGAGCGCGCTCGGGACCTTCGCGCCGACGGTGATCTCCTTCTTCGGACGGCCCGTCTTCGTGTCGAAGAGCGTGAGTTTGTCCGCGGCCATGGCGAGCCACGTACCGTCCGGCGAGAGCTGGAAGGCCCCGTGGAGCGGGAACGTGGTGCGCGGGCTCTTCTGCTTGTCGAGATCGACCACCTGCACGAGGAGCCCCTCGGGCGTCCCGTCCGGCGCGTAGTACGCGAGGCGCTTGCCATCGGCGCTGATCGACAGGTCCTGCACGATGTATCCGGCCGTCACGAACCTCGTGAGGAGCAGCCCGGCGCGCAGATCCCACACGCGCACCGTGCCGTCCTGCGCGCCCGACGCGAGCTTGCTGCCGTCGGTGCTCACCGCGATGCGCTGGATCGGCCGCTCGTGACCGTTCTGCAGGAGGAACGTCGGCTTGCTCGGTGCGTGATCGGCCGGAGGCGCGGGCTCCGGGCACGTGGGCAGCTCTGCGCCGGGACCCGTCTGCGCCTCCGCGATCCGAGGAGCCGCCTTCGTCTGCGCGGGCTTCCCCGGAGGTCGAGCCTGGTGCACGGGCTGCACGGTCGTGTTGCAGCCGGCTGCGACGACGAGGGACGCGGCGAGCGCGCGGAAGGCGTTGCGTATCGAGGGCCGGGCCACGGGCCCGAGGGTACTACCGGTCGCCGCGCATGAACGATTCGAAGATGTCCACGTCCCGCGGCGAGCCGAGGACGAGCGGCACGCGCTGGTGCAGCTCCGTCGGCGTGATGTCGAGGATGCGCGAGGTGCCCGTCGTCGCCTTGCCGCCGGCCGCCTCGAACACGAACGCGAACGGATTCGCCTCGTAGAGCAGCCGGAGCTTGCCCTGCTTGCTCTTGCGATCGGCCGGGTAGGCGAAGATGCCGCCCTTCATCAACGTCCGGTGCGCGTCGGCCACGAGCGAGCCGACGTAGCGCGCGCCGTACGGCCTGCCCGTCGCCTTGTCCTCTTCCTTGAGCCACGTGTTCCAGCGGCGCACCTCGTCGGTCCAGTACGCGCTGTTGCCCTCGTTGATCGAGTAGAGCGAGGCCCGCTCCGGTACGCGGATGTTCTCGTGCGAGAGGAAAAACTCACCCACCGTCGGATCGTACGTGAACCCGTGCACGCCGCCGTGGCCCGTCGTGATCACGAGCATCGTCGACGAGCCGTAGAGGATGTACCCGGCCGCCACGAGCTCGCGCCCGGGCCGCAAGAAGTCCTGCTCCGTCGCGCCCTCGCCGTCGGTCTCCTTGCGCAGGACGCCGAAGATCGTGCCGATCGAGATGTTCACATCGATGTTCGACGAGCCGTCGAGCGGGTCGAAGACGACGAGGTACTTCGCGCGCCGATCGGTCGAGGTGATCCGGATCGAGTCGAGCTCCTCGCTGGCGACCGCGGCGCAGTGCCTGCGACGCCCGAGCACGCTGAGGAGCGTCTCGTTCGCCTCCTCGTCGAGCTTCTGCACGAGCTCGCCCTGAACGTTCGTCTGCCCCGTGTACCCGAGCAGCCGCGCGAGGCCGGCGCGGCGCACCTTCGAGGTGACGAGCTTCGCGGCGAGGCCGATCTGGTTGAGGAGCGACGTGAACGTCCCGGTCGCCGCCGGGAAGCCGAGCTGTCCTTCGAGGATGAACGTTTCCAGCGTGATGCCGACGCGCGAAGGCCCTTCGGGCGGCGGGGCCCAGCTCTCTAGCCGCTTGTCCGAACTCGTGGTCATCGTGTCTCCCCTCCGGGGCCTGCCGTCTACCACGGCCCCAAGCCCGACGTCGTCCGATTCCAGAGCATCGGTGTGCGTTGCGGAACGGTCATGCACGGCCTAGCCTGCCGAACCGTGCCCGCGCGTCGGGCGAAACCCGTCAACGTTTGGGGCTTCGGGTCGCCTTCGGCACCCTGCGCCCCAAACCCCGCCGGAGACGACCATGGCTCTCACCGATCGCGTCAAGCAGATCCTCTCTTGGTACTCCTCGGACAACCCTGGTACCCAGACGAACCTCGTGCGCCTCCTGAACCACGGCGGCCTCGCAGGTACGGGCAAGCTCGTCATCCTGCCCGTGGATCAGGGCTTCGAGCACGGCCCGGTGCGGTCGTTCGCGCCGAACCTCGAGGCGAACGATCCCGACTACCACTTCCAGCTCGCCATCGACACGGGCTGCAACGCGTACGCCGCGCCGCTCGGCTTCCTCGAGGCCGGCGCCGCCAAGTTCGCGGGCCAGATCCCGCTCATCCTCAAGCTCAACAACAGCGACTCGCTCGGCAAACCCGAGCACCCGATCTCGGCCGTCACGGGCTCGGTCGAGGACGCGCTCCGCCTCGGCTGCGTCGGCATCGGCTACACGATTTATCCGGGCTCCGGCGCTCGCAACCAGATGTACGAGGATCTCCGGGAGATCACGCTCGAGGCCAAGCGCAAGGGCCTCGTCGTCATCGTCTGGTCGTACGCGCGCGGCTCGATGTCGAAGGCCGGCGAGACGGGCATCGACATCATCGCCTACGCCTCGCACATCGCGGCCGAGCTCGGCGCGCACATCGTGAAGGTCAAACCTCCGACGGCGCACATCGAGCAGGACGAAGCGCGCAAGATGTACGAGAAGTACAACATCCCGATCGCGACGCTCCCTGAACGGATCCGCCACGTCATTCAGTCGACGTTCAACGGCCGGCGCATCGTCATCTTCTCGGGCGGCGAGGCGAAGGGCGTGGACGCCGTGCTCGCCGAGGTGCGCGAGCTCGCCGAGGGCGGTTCGTTCGGCTCGATCATGGGACGCAACGCGTTTCAGCGGCCCCGCGCCGAGGGCGCCGAGCTCCTCACGAACGTCATCCGCATCTACAAAGAAGCGGCCTCCGCCGGGCGCTGAGCGCGCACGCGTTTACGCGCCGGCCTTGCCGCAGCGCGGCGACGCACCCGAGGCGGCGCGCGTCACATGGGATTTGGGGCGTAGCTCGGCTCGTCCGAGCGCAGCCCCGAGCGTCGAAGGTTTGGCGCGCGCCGTCCACCCCCGTGAAACCCACGAGACGATCGGTCGACGTTGCCTGCGTCTCGTGATTAGATGCGCGCCCCGACCCCGCGGGGTCTCGCACGCAATCGTCCAGGAGAACGCATGTCCATCAAGCTTTCCGTCGTTTCCCAGGACCCGCTTCGGACCGCCTCCGACGTCATCGTCATCGGCGTGCCTGAAGGGGCCACGACGAAGGAGGGCATCCTCGCGAAGCTCGAGGAGGCGCTCGGTCCGGTTGTCTCCGCCGCCGTCAAACGCGAGGATTTCAAGGGCAAGAAGGACCAGACGCTCGACCTGCAGAGGGGCGACGCCGGCGCGTCTCGTGTTCTCCTCATCGGCCTCGGCAAGGCGACCGTGACCGACGTCGAGGTTCGTCTGCTCGCGGCCAAGGGCGCGCGCTTCGCCCTCGGCGCCAAGGCCGAGTCGCTCACGATCGCGCTGCCCGAGGGCGTCGCGCACGCCGCGCGCGCCGCGGCCGAGGGCGCGGTGCTCGGCTCCTATCGATTCACGAAGTTCCTCACGGGCGATCGCATCCCCAAGACGAGCCTCGCTCAGGTCACGCTCACGACGACGGGCCGCGTGAGCAAGGCGGATCGTGACGGCGCGGCGCTCGGCCAGAAGGTCGGCGAGTCGGTGTGCATCGCGCGCGACCTCATCAATACGCCTCCGAACGAGCTCTACCCCGAGAAGCTCGCGAAGGCGGCCGAGGACGTCGCCAAGGCGAACGGCCTCGAGTGCAAGATCTTCGACAAGGCCCAGCTCACGAAGCGCGGCATGAAGCTCATCCTGGCCGTCGGCCAGGGCAGCGCGCGGGATCCGCGCCTCGTGCACCTCACGTACAAGCCCGCGAAGCCCGCGAAGAAGAAGCTCGTCTTCGTCGGCAAGGGCCTCACGTTCGACAGCGGCGGCCTCTGCATCAAGCCCGCGCAGGGCATGGAAGAGATGAAGGGCGACATGGGCGGCGCGGCCAACGTGGTCGCGCTCATGGCCGCCGTCGCCGCCACGAAGCCCGCGGTCGAGGTGCACGGCATCATCGGCTCGGCCGAGAACATGCCCGACGGCAACGCGTATCGGCCGGGCGACGTCTTCGGCTCGCTCGACGGCAAGACCGTCGAGATCATCAACACGGACGCCGAGGGTCGCCTCGTCCTCGCGGACTGCCTCGCGTACGCCCGCGCGCTCGAGCCCGACCTCATCCTCGACAACGCGACGCTCACCGGCGCGTGCGTGGTCGCGCTCGGCCCCACGGTCTCCGGCTACTTCGCGAACCGCGAGGAGCTCGCCGAGCAGTTCCGCAAGGCGGCGAAGGCGGCGGGCGAGTCGACGTGGCAGCTCCCGCTCGTCGAAGAGCTGCGCGAGGGCCTGAAGAGCGACTGGGCGGACATCAAGCACACCGCGGATCGCTGGGGCGGCTCGATCACGGCCGCGCTCTTCCTGCGCGAGTTCGTGGGGGATCGCCCGTGGATCCACGTGGACATCGCCGGCCCCTCGCTTGCGAACAAGCCCTACGGCATCTACCCCAAGGGCGGCACGGGCCACGGGGTCCTCACGTTCCTCCGGCTCATCGAAGAGCTCTCCTGAAACGCACGCTGTGAACCTCCGCCGCAAGCTCGCGCGGGCGATGTCCCGCGCGATCGCCGACTTCAAGATGCTCTCCGACGGCGACCGCATCCTCTGCGCGGTCTCGGGCGGCAAGGACAGCTACGCGATGCACGACCTGCTCGTGGATCTCGCGCGCCGAGCCCCCGTGCGTTTCAGCGTCGTCGCAGTGAACATCGACCAGGGGCACCCTGGCTATCCGGGGCACCTCCTGCGCGACTACATGGCCTCGCGTGGGCACGAGTTCGTGATGATCAACGAGGACACGTACTCGATCGTCACGGACAAGATCCCCGAGGGAAAGACGTACTGCTCGCTCTGCTCGCGCCTGCGCCGCGGCATCCTCTATCGGATCGCGCAGGAGATGGGCTGCACGAAGATCGCGCTCGGCCACCACCGCGACGACGCGATCACCACCTTGATGCTGAACCTCGTCTTCGCCGGTCAGCTCAAGGCGATGCCGCCGAAGCTCGTCGCGGACGACGGCAAGAACGTCGTCATCCGCCCGCTCATCTACTGCGCCGAGGACGACCTCGCCGCGTTCGCGGCCGAGGAGAAGTTCCCGATCCTGCCGTGCGACCTCTGCGGCTCGCAGGAGAACCTCCAGCGCAAGGCGATCAGCCGCCTGCTCGCCGACCTCGACGCGCGTTGCCCCGGCGCGCGCCGGAACATGCTCGCGGCGCTCGGCAACGTGCGGCCGAGCCACCTCTTCGATGCGGGCCTCTGGCAGAAGCTCGGCCTCGAAGTCGCGCGGGAGGAGGCGGGCAGCGAAGCCTCCGCCGCGCTCGCGGGCGACGACGACGACACAGCCGGCTTCGTTCCGCTGTCGAGGCTCTCCGATCGGAGTATCGTGTGAGCGCGCATGGCGGATGATCGGGACCAGCGATCGAGCGAGACCGACCGCGAAGGAGCCCTCGCGGAGCCGCTGAAGGCCGCCCCGGCCCGCGCCCTCGCGCCGCAGGCCGAGGGGCCCGTCGCTCGTCTCGTCGCCGAAATCCGCGCCGGCGACTCTCCCGGACAAACCCTGCTCGCCACCTTCGTCGCCTGGGCGACCACCGTCGCGCCCGCCGCGCTGTCGCGCTCCGCAGCACGCCCTGCCGCGTTCGTCGCCGTCGTCGGGCTCCTCGCCGGCCTCGCGGGCCCGCTCTTCCGCGGCAGCCGCCCGGCCCTGGCGCGTCACGTCGGCATCACGGCATTCCTCGCGCTCACGACGGGCGCGTGGCTCCTCGGATCCCCTGCGCTCACGCCCGCGCGGCTCGATCCTTTGCGCGCATCGGTCGGCGCGATCGCGTGGGGCGCGTTCGCGCTCTCGTGGCGCGAGCGCTGGGAGACGGGCCCTTCGAAGCCCGAGGCCCCGCGAGATCCCGACGCGCCGATCCTGCAAGCGCGCTCGACGTTGCCGCGCGGCGCGATCCCCGTCGCGACCGTCGGCATCCTCGCCGGCCTCGTTTATCTCGTCCTCGCGTGGCACGTGCGTGATGGAGATCGCGCGCTCGCGGCGCAGGCCGTCGCGGTCGCTTGTGCGGTCGCCATCAGCGCGGTCGCGGCGACGGTGGCCGTGGACCGTGGCAAGCGTTCGTCGAGATCCTCGCGCCGCATGACGCCTGCGGCCGGGAAAGCGCTCCTCATGCTCGTCGTCTTCGTGGTGGCGGGGGTCGCCGTCGTCCTGATGCGCCGGTAGTCGCCTGGCGGACGAATCCAGGTGTTCGGTGGGGCCGCGAGGCATTCTCCGCGGCATTTCCCCACGTTCGACGACGTTCCGGACCGGTCCGGCCCCACAGGCCGCGCGCGTCGAGGTATGCTCCCATCGTGTCTCGCGCGATCGACGCCTTCGCGGTGCTCCTGCTCTTCGCAGCGGCTACCGCCTTTGGGTTCGGCGTTCATGCGCTCGGCCAGCGTGACGACTTCAAGGCGGTCTACCTCCTCGTGATCGGTGGCCTCTCCTTGCGCGCGTCGACGGAGCTCTTGCGCCCGCGGGGGGGTGGATGAGCGTGCGCGCGCGCGTGCTGCGCGACGGGCTCGGGATCTCCGCGCCGCGGCTCGTGTCGCTCGTATCGCTCGTGGTTGCCGCGGCCGGGTGTGGCGGCTCCGGTGGACCTTCGGGACCACCGCCCGAGCGAGGCACGCTCGCCGCGGGGATCGTCGCGCGCGTCGGGCAGGAAGAGGTGAACGAAGGCACGGTGACGCGCATCGCGACGGCGCAAGGCGTCGATGCCGCGGCGGCGCGGGAGCTCGCGGTTCGTGACGCGCTCTTCGCGAGCGAGGCTCGGTCGCGCGGTGCGTCGAACGATCCCGATCTCGAGCGTCGGGTCAGCGCAGCGCTCGCGCGTCGACTTTTGCATCAGCTCCTCGCGGAGGCGGATCACCAGGGGCCGGTGACGGACGCGGAGCTCGCGCGGGTGATGGAGCGGCGGTGGATCGAACTCGATCGCCCGGAGGGGTTTCGCACCGTGCATGCGGTCGTGCGGTTCGCGGAGAACGCGGACGCCGCGACGAAGAGCCGCGCCGAGACCGTGGCGCGTGCGATCCGCGAGGCCGTTCTGCCGGTTTCCGCGTCGGCGCGAACGATCACGCGCCCGCAGCCGAAGCGCCCGCTCGAGGACGTGAACGATCCGGTCGTCGCCTCGTTTCGCAGCGCGGTCGACGGCGTCGACAAGGATGGCTTCGAGATCGTCGTGGAGGCGCTCGCGCCGGTCACGGCGGACGGGCGCTTGATCCGCCCCGAAGGTGGGACGCTGGTGGAGTCGTTTGCGCGTGCGGCGAGTGAGCTCGCGGCGCGTGGTGACACGAGCCCACTCGTGCCCACGTCGTATGGCGTGCACGTCCTCGTCTTGCTCGAGCGCACGCCGGCGTCGATCGTTCCCTTGGAGGAGCGACGGAGGCTCGTGCGTGACGAGGTCGTGTGGGGCCGCGCGAGTGCGGCGCGGTCGAAGCTCCTCGAAGGGCTCCGGCGTGATGTCCTCGTCGAGCGGAACGCGGAGTCGCTCCTCGCCTTGGTCCCGATCGAGCGATGAGCGAACGCACGCGATCCCGCCGTCCTCGTCCTGCGCCTCCGCCGCGTGATCAGGAGGCTTCGACCTTCACGGCGATCCTCGAGCGCCTCGTGCGGGCCTTGCCTGGCGCGAAGGGCGCGGCGCTCGTCGATGCGGAGGGGGAGACCGTCGATTATTTCGGCGTCCTCGATCCGTTCGACCTCAAAGTAGCCGCGGCGCACTGGCAGATCGTCCTCGGCGAGCTGCGCGAGACGTCGAACTTCGCGTCGCCCAAGCAGATCACGGTCCGCGCGCGCGGCCGTGGGTACATCGTGCGGCAGCTCCCGGACGGGTATGCCCTCGTCGTCGTGTTCCATCCGCTCGCGGCGTTCGCGGCCTCGGAGCGCATGCTCGAAGAGATCGAGGCGAAGCTCTACGCGGAGGCGGGTTGGTCGCGTCCGCAGGGCAGCACGAAGTGGTTCCGGGTCGACGTGGAGACGGTCCCGCCGGATCACTCGCGCCCGCGGCGGCTCCGGGCGGCGGGCGGCTGGCAGCCGATCGAGGTGATGGGGGCGATGGTTGGACTTCGCGGGCGGGAAAAAGGCTTCCGCGTGCGCTTGCCGAGCGGCGCGGAGATGCTCCTCGTGCGCGAGTGCCGGGACCGCTGGTTTGCGGACGAGCACGTCGAGGAGCTCATCTAGAGACCCGTCCGTTGGTCTTGGCCGGCGTTTTTGCGGAGAAACCCGCAGCCGGACAAGACGGACGGAAAAAAAGCACTCTGCTTGTTGACAGGAGGGACCGGCTGAGTAGAGTCCGCCTCCCCAACGCGACGGCGCTGCTGCCGCGGAGGGACTGCCGAGGGCCAACGCCCCGGTTCTTCAGCAAGAAGGAGTGAGTACGGCTCGCTCCTTCGCCCCGCGAGAGGCGGGGAAAGCGGAAGAGGCGGGACGAAAAAAAGGTGACGAGGCAGTTGACAGGCGGAACTCGATGAGTAAAGTCCGCCCCCCTCGATGCGACGGCGCGAGCCGCCGCGGAGGGGCCGCCGAGGGCCAACGCCCCGGTTCTTCAGCTCAACAGGGTGAGGTTCGCCTCGCCTCCTCGACCTCGCAAGAGGCAGAGGAAAAGCGGAAGAGACGGGACGAAAAAAAGGCAACGAGGCGGTTGACAGGCGGGACTCGATGAGTAAAGTCCGCCGCCCCGACGCAGAGGAAGCCGCGATGAGCGGCCCCGAGCGAAGGGAGAGACGGTCGAAAAAGAAATCGACCGGCTCGAAAATGAAAGGTTGACAGGGCGCCGAGAGGCAACTAGATCAACCGACCTCGCCGAGACAAACGGGTTCGCGCAAGCGGCCCGGACGGACGGCGAGGCGACAGAACGAAGGAATGGCAGGAGACTCTGCCGAAAGCCTTCGGCTCGGTCCTTGAAAACTGGATTGTACGCAACACGCAATAACGTGTGGTGACGTGGCCCTCGCCTCGAACTGCGCAAGCACGGTCGAGGCAACACGTCATGCCAATAAGGCATGAGCCGTCACCCGGTCTTTAGCCGGACCGAGGTGACCTCCAGAAAGTTTAACTGGAGAGTTTGATCCTGGCTCAGAACGAACGTTAGCGGCGCGCCTAACACATGCAAGTCGTGCGAGAAAGGGCTTCGGCCCCGGTAAAGCGGCGCACGGGTGAGTAACACGTAGGTAACCT
>NZ_JARZHG010000089.1 GCF_029946505.1 Polyangium sp. y55x31 | reverse complement strand
GGGGGGGATCTAAGCCTGCTGCGACAGGCGCGAACCGATCCGGGCCTGGTCGCGGACGGGCTCCTCGAACTGTGCGGCGCCGATCCGGACTCCGAGCCGGCGCGCGCCGCGGCGCTCATGATTGCGGCTTTTCTTCAGTCGAACATCAAGTGGTCTGATCCATGATGGTCTCGGAAAAGGTCGTTCTGCGCGAAGATGTGGCGCGTCCCGCGGCAAAGGCGGCGACGAACGTGGAGCGTCTTGCGGGCGCGCTGGGCGAGCTCGGGTCCGTGAACGTGGATGCGGGCGCCGCGGCGAAGATCGAGCGGACGGCAAAGGCGGCGAGCGCCGCGCAGGACAGAGCGATGGAGGCGGCGAAGCGCGCGGCGGCGATCCGGGAAACCGCGACGAGAACGGAGGAGAAGGCACGCGAGGCGGCCGAACGCGTGGCGAATGCAACGCGCGAGGCGGAGGACAAGGCGGCAGCAACAGCAAAGAAGGCAGCGACGCTCCGCGAGGAGGCGGCGAAGGCCGCAGAGAAGGCGGAGGAGGCGGCGGCGCGGGCGGCGCGTCTGCGGGAAAATGGGGTCCGATCCGCCAAAGCGGAGCGGGAGGCGGAGCGCGCCGCGACGAAGGCGGCACGGCTGCGCGCAAGCGCGGCGCGCGCCGAGGAGACGGCGAAGAAGCGCTCGGCCTCGGTGGCGCGGGCGCAAGCGGCGACAGAGCGGCAGGCCGAGCGGCTCGGGGAGAAAGCAGCGCGGCAGCGGGCGGCCGCCGAGCGCGCGGAGGCGACGGCAAAAAAGCGCGCCACCACGGCGGCCCGCGCGCAATCGTCGGCAGAAAAGGCACAACGGATCGCTGACGCGGCGGCCGAGAAGCGTTCCGCGAGGGCGCAGCGCGCGGCGGAGCGGGAGGAATCGCGACGAAGGAAAGGGGTTGACCCCAAAGTCAGCAAGACAGAGGGGCGGCTCTCCGAAGCGATCCGGCGGTTCAACCCAGCGCAAGAGCGTCGGGAAGCAATGCTGGAGCGGCAGCTCCGCACCATGCGAAAACAGGCGCGGGCAGGCCTCGACGACCCGGGCGAGGGCGGACAAGGGGGCGGACCAAACGGGGCAGGAGGTGGACGCGCCGCTGCGGCGGCGGCGCTCGCCGCTGCGGCTACGGCGGCGGCCGCAGGGGCCGCGCGGGCGGCGTATGCCCTGGGCTCGGCGGCCGTCGATGCGGCGGCGTTCCGGGAGGACGTGACGCGGGCGCTGAGCGTCCTACGCCGGACCCAAGGGGACGCGGACCGAGTCTTCCAAACTGCGGTTCGAACCGCGGATTTCATCGGGCAGGGGCGACAAGAGACGCTCGGCCAATTCGTGGATCTGCTCGGGAAGGGATTCGATACCAACGAAGTCGACCGCATCGTCCGCTCGATTGCGGATCTCGGCACGGTCAACCCGAGCGCAAATGTCGACAGCATCGTCCGCGCGATGGGCAAGATCAAGGCGCAAGGGTATTTGCAGGGGGACGAGCTTACCATGCTCACCGAAGCCGGTCTCTCGGCGGACAAGGTGTACGGGCAGCTCGCCCAGCGGCTCGGCAAGAGTGCCGAGGAAATCCGGCGCATGCAGGGTGCGGGGCAACTCGGGGCAGCGGATACGATCGAGGCGATCCTCGCGGCGATCAACGAGCAAGCGGGCGGGCGCGCGCCCGGGCTCGCGGCTCGGGCAAAGTCGCTCGAAGATATCAGCGGGCTCCTCGGGAGGCTACGAGCCCTCCCCGAGAACCTGCTCATGGATCTCGGCGTGACCCCGGGGATGCGCTCTTTCAAGTCGTTCGTGGGCGGCCTGCTCGAAAGCCTCGATCCCTCGGGGCCCCGGTGGACCAGGATCACGAGTGTTCTCGGCAAGGTGCTGAACTCGATATTTGGCACGCTGTTCGACAATCAAGATCCAGGGAAGTTCATCGACCGCGTGTTGGCAAAGGTGGAGCTTGCCGCGCCGCTGATCTCGGCAGCTTTCTCTGGCTTCCGGACGGGTTTTGGCGGAGTCATAGGCATCTTTGAAAAAGCGCACGCGGTGGCTTCGGGGCCGCTAGAGAAGCTCACAAAGTGGCTGGGGATCGATAACGTCCCTTGGATCGAGCTCGTGGCGAAGGGCGTCGGGCTCATTGCTGGCGTGATTGGCGTTGCGCTCGGCGCAATCGGGATTGCTACGGGAGTTTGGGCATCGTTCGTGGGCTCTATCTACGCGGGGCTCTTCGGCGTTTATGGCGCGCTGGTCACGGTCTACGAGATGATCGAAGGCTTATTCACTGGCGAGGGGATCTACGGGGCGGGGCAATCTGCCGGGATCGCGCTCGTCGATGGCTTCGTCGGTAGTATCCGCGCCGGCGCGCTTGCGGTCGCGTCCGCGGTGAAGGCCATGGCCGGCGGAGCCATCTCCACGGCGAAAAATACGCTCGGCATCGCGAGTCCCTCGCGCGTCTTCGAGGGGATCGGCTGGAACATGGCCAGCGGCGCCGAGGTCGGCATCTCGGGCGGCGCGGGGCGCGTGGTCCGCGCCGCGGAGGCCATGGCGTTCGCAGCGACGCGGGCGGCGAACGACAACATCGTGGGCCCCTCGAAGGCGGCGGGCGTCGGCGGCTCGGGGATCGCCTCGAGCGTGGGCGCGCAGGCCCCGCGCGGGGGTGTGTACAGCGGCGACCGCGTGACGATCAATGTCGAGAAAATCGAGATCGTTATCCAGGGCAGTGCCACGGAGCGCGACGGGGAAGCCGTCGCCCGCGGGCTCTGGGCCGAGCTCCAACGTCTCGCCGAAGAGGCTGCCTGATGCCGATTCCCGCGCCGAGCGATAATCCGGACGTGTGGGATACCGTGACCTTCGGGCCGGGCGATCTTCCGCCGAACCCTCGCGAGGGGACGGCGACGCTCAAGGTACAGCCGAAAGCGAAGCTCGATACGAAGCGGAAGGGAGGCGCGCAGAAACCGACCACGACGAACACCGGGCGCGAGCTCGCCGAGGTGACGATCACGGTGCGTTTCACCGAGGCCCTGTGGCCCGACATGGAGGCGGCGATCGAGCGACTGCAACCGGGGAGCGGGCCGCACAAGATCGGTCATCCAAAGTGCCGTCTCGCAAAGATCAACGCAGTCTCCATCGAGTCCTACGAGGGGCCGGATTGGGACGAGTTCCAGGTCGGCACGATCGTCTGGCACTGCAAGGAATGGGCGCCTCCGCCTCCGCCCGAGGTCGCCGCGAAGAAACCGGATGCCGTACAAACGCCGAGCACAGCCGTTTCCTACGAAAACAAGCCGTGGCACGAGGTCAAGCCGGGGAGCACGGTCGCCCATAAGGGCATCGGGGCGCTCTTCGCGACGGCGGCGGCGAAAGCCGTGGCGGGGGCGAACCGGCCGTGAGCCTCGTTCAGATTGGCGCGCTCGAAGTCATCTCGCTCCGTCTCTCGATGCCGCTCGCGGGGGCCTGGACTGCGGAGGCCGAGGTGGACGCGGGCGAGCCTCTCGCGGGCTCG
>NZ_JARZHG010000088.1 GCF_029946505.1 Polyangium sp. y55x31 | reverse complement strand
AAGGCGCCGCCACCCAAAGCGGCGCCTGCTTCTCCCGTCTTCGACCCATCGACATGACGCGGACAAACCTACCATCCCCTCCCGTCCCTGTCGATCGTCCTTCGGGATAGGTCCACGGGCTGCTAACCTACGAAAGTTTGGCCGGGCGCTTTCGGATACTCCGCGAACGTCTCGCGTTCCTCCTTCGAGGCCACGAAATATCCATCGAGCGCGCGAATGCTAACGCGAATCGCAATGAGACCGCGCTCAAGGAGGCGCCGAACCCCAGCCAGGAATGGCCAAGCGAAGATAAGGGAGACGTTCTCGCCCACGTGCTCGCGCGGTTCTCTTTTCACCCCCAAGGCGCAGTCTCATTGGACCACTGGCGCAAGCCTGCTCGATTCGAGGATAACACGTGGCTTGTCGCGCCGTACGTGTACACTTACTTTCCGCAGATCCCGTCAGTGCAGAATGCGCGACGCGACCCGGAATGTATGGAGCAGCTAAGGGAGCGGATCAAGGTGCTGCTTTCCACGCTCGACGCAAGGCGCACCAGGAAGATGCAAGAATGCGCTAAGCTCAACATCGAGTACAAGGTGGACGAGCTTGCTGGCGAAATCGCATATGAAATTCTCAGCCATGAATGCAGGGTCTCTGGGATGAAGGAAACTCAAATAAGCCGCTGGTTCGGATTCTACCTCAAACCCAAGCGCTCGTAGCGGCGCGCACATTTTTCCACCAGCGCCCGCTGGTGATGATCCTCTTGTACGTAGCTCAGCGCACACTTTCTCAGCGGCGAACGCTGGAGACAGCGATTTGATCGGGCCCGAGGCACCGCGCTAAACACTTTCGACAGTTCCGACAGCGCCGCCCCCCGCGAGCGCTGGGATTGCGCCGTCTGGATAGCTGCGCCTCGTGCGTAGCTTTGCAGCGCTGCGCCGTGATCCGTCGAAAGGAGACCATGAACCCGCAAGAGATCCCGCCCGACGTGCGCGAAGCCGCGTTGATCCTGCTTTCCTACTTCTTCCGCCTCGTCCGGAATGAGGCGGCAAAGCACACCAAAGGCGACGAGGGACCGCGCTACTACGACCGAAAAACCTTTCCCTGGGGCGAACGGTCCTTCGAGCGGCTCACGGGGCAGGGCAAGATCCGGAGCTTCAAGGCGCCCGACGGAAAGACGATCCTCGTGCTGCGGGATGAGGCTCACGCGTTCATCGAGGCGCAAGAGGGCGCGCGCCCGCGAGCGCCGCGCCCGCCTCCCACGGCGCGCACCGCGGCGCCTGTCGACGTGAACGCCTTGTCACCGGCCGAGGCGCACGAGCTCGCCATGGGACGGGAGCCGAAGCAGGGCCCGACCACGGAACGGAGCCCGCGCCCGCGCCGCCGCTGATTCCGCCGAGGCGCCTCGCGCGAGGTCCGGCCCGTCGAGACATCGATCGGCCTCGTGCTCGCGCGTCCTCGGCCATCGTGCGCGCCCGTGGGGGGCGGGCGCGCTGGGATTGAAGGACTCGAAAGGGAGCGGCGAGGCGCACGCGAGCGCCGCCGCTGATATGCCATGACGAACCATACACGAGCGGCGCCTCGATGCGCGCCGCCCGAACGGACCGATCCGCCCTTCGCCCGTCGAGACATCGAGGCCGAGGACGGCCGCGAGCTCGCCGCGCTTCCGAACGTGCCACGCTGCGCGGAGCATCGCGCCGCCGCGAGCCGATCGAGCCGCACGGGCGAGCGTGCGCTCGCCGAGGACGAGCACCAGGCGCCCGCCGAGGACGAGCACGAGGCGGACCTCGAGAGCATGACCCCGCGCCGCCGCGCCGCCGCTGCGCCGGGCGGACATGCGCGCGCCAAGGCGCATCCGGACGAAGGGCGCGAGCGCGCCCCCCACCACGCGCGAGCCGATCGCCCGGACGAACCGAGCTCGAGAGCACCCCGACGCGGGCGCGCAGCGGGCGCGAGAAGATCGGCGAGGGGAGCGAAGCAGGGTTCGGGCGCTACCGCGACGCGGGCGCGAGCACGAGGCGCCTACGCGCCGCCGCGAGCCGATCGCACGGGCGCGCCGAGGCCGAACGTGAGCACGAGCCGGACCTCGAGAGCCCCCGCGAGCTCGCCGAGGTCCCCCCGCGCCGAGGCCGGCCGGCGCAGCTCTGCCACGTCCCCCCACGGGCGCGAGGACGGGCGCAGCGTGCGACGTGCGACGCCGGGCCGCTCTCCCCCTCGCCGATCGCTTCCCGGGCCCGCTGCGCGCCGCCGCAAGCCAACCGAACGGCCGAGGCGGACCCTTGACGCCCGCCGAGGGGTGTGGTCAGCTGGTAGGGCAGTACAAAAAGCGGGCCCCCATGCATGCAGCTAACATGCACGGGGACCCTAAGACAAACCCCGACGGTAACGAGGTTTGACCTATGGGTATCCTATACCCTCGTAGGCCGAGATCCAGCCAATTTTCAAGCGCGGAGGTCCTGTAATATGGGCCGCCGTCGCACTGGTAACATATTGCTTGAAGGTGACCATTACGTGGCGCGCGTCCTTCTGGACGGCCGCTACGTGCGGATCCACCTCCCCCCGGGCATGTCCGAAGCTCGCGCCCGCGAGACGGCGAAGTTCTACACGGACAACCCCGACAAGGCGCGCGAACGGCTCGACCAGCAGGCGCGCGAGCGGAGCAAGGGCGCGCCCATTCCAAAGGGAGAGACGTTCGCCGCGTATTTCGAGCGGTGGATAAGGGACCGCGAGGAGCGAGGATATACCAGCATCAAGAGCGACCGCTCGGCCTTTACGCTGCACGTCGTGCCGACCATCGGAGAGAAGCCAATCGCGACGATAACGCGCGAGGATTTGGAGAGACTGGTCCAAGTCCTCGACAAGAAGATCGTCCAAGGTGAGTATTCGTGGCGCAGCGCGAAAAAGCTATGGCTTGCGGTTCACAAGCTATTTCGGGACGCATCATCGGCGAAAAACCTCGCGCTGCGCGTCCGCAAGGACAATCCAGCGCAGGGCGTCGTGGGTCCTGACTTGGGTACTCATCGATCGAAGGTGCAGCTTTTCCCGAGCGAGTTCCTACAACTCGCGTCGTGCGAGAAAGTACCGCTCGAAATGCGCCGGCTGGCGACGCTTGCCATATACCTCTACTCCCGCATATCGGAGATCCTTCGTCTGCGGTGGACCGACGTTAACCTACAGGAGGGCGTCATCTATGTCCGCCGCAGCTTCGATAACGCTCGAAAGCAGGAGAAGGGGACGAAAACCAAGCGCCCGCGCGCCTTTCGCATCGAGCCGAATCTACTGCCCTTGCTTCACGCGCTGTACGCCGAACGTGACGAAAGCGGCCGGGTGATTCCAGTCTATGGCGGCCACATGGCCCGGCGCTTCCGCCTCGCCATGCAGACGGCAGGACTCGACCGGCCGGACCTGTACATCGCGGATGACCTCCACAAGCGAATGACGTTCCACGACCTACGTGCGACGGGGATTACGTGGATGGCCATGCGTGGGGATTCTACGCATGTCATCATGCAGCGTGCTGGACACCAGAACTTCAACTCGACGTTGATCTACATCCGCGAAGGTGAAGCGCTCCGGGGCAACGCCGGCGAAGTCTTCCCGCCCCTGCCTGCCTGCCTGCTCGTCCCGGCCGGCGAGGGATCCGCGGGCGGCGGGAATCTGTCGGAAAACTATCGGGGAGGAACGACCCCGACGAGCCAAGTGTCGGTAAAGTCGAGCGAAAGTGAACTCGGGGCGTATTGCTCTAGACAGTACACCGACCACCCCTCCAGCCCGGCTCGCTTGGCCACACGTCCGAACGCCTGGTCGAGCCCCCACTGGCCCCAGGGCTTGCGGCGGTCGTTCAGGGCCACGTGCCCCTCGCGCTCGTCCTTCGCCAAGGGGGCGAGGAGCTTCGCGAGCTCCGGTGTGACCGGGATCTCGCGCTGGCCAGTCTTGGGCGTGTGGATCTCGCCATGGGACTTACCCTCACGCACGCTCACGAAGCCGCCGATGGGCTCCCCCTTCTCCCACCGAAGCAACACGTCCCTGCGAAGGAGCGCGCGGACCTCGTTGGGGCGAAGGCCGGCGTCCGCCATGAGGCGGAAGCTCGGGCGGTGGGACCCGCGGGCGCAGGCGATGAGCTTCTCGACCTGCTCGTCGGAGGGGATCTCCAGGATGCTCTGCCCGAGAGGCTTGAGCTTCGGCAGGCCCTCGGGCACGGCGTCCACGTACTTGCGCGCCTTGGCGAACTTCATCACGGAGCGCAGGACGATCTGCACGTTGTTGCGCGTGCCGGGCTTCAGCTTCCGCTTGGAGAGCTCGAGATCGAGGCCGGCGGCTGCGTTGCCGTCCACCTGGGTGATGGGCAGCTCGCCGAACTTCGGGAGCAGGGTGCTCCCGAGGACCGACTCGTAGCCCTTTCGGCTCGTGACCTTGAGATCGGTGATCATGAAGGTCTGCCGGAACTCGTCGACCACCCCGGCGAAGGTCTTCACCGCCTCTGTGGGAGGAGGCGGCGCCTCGGACGAATTGCCCTCGGACCCGGGCTCATACGGCGAGCCATACTTCGCGATATTCATTTGATATCGCATCTCTTCCGCTTTGGCTGCCGCCATGGTTTGCACCTGGGCATCCTTGCGGAATCGCTCCTGGCGTCCGTCTTTCGTCGTATATCGAATATCAATGAACAGGCACGGTTTCCCGCGCCGCTGGGACTTGCGAACCGGCATGGTCAACTACCTTCCTGCCCGTCCCAGCCACGGCTGCGATGCCCGTCCTTTAGCACGACGCGCGAGTTCACGGGACCCCCCACGCCTCGGAGAACCGGACCCGCCAGATCCGGCCGAACTTGCGCGCCCGCACGCCGTCGACGCTGGCCTCCGTCCCACCATCGGCGGCACGCATGGCGCGGCGCTCCAGCGTCTTGCGCAGCGCGCCGACATTCATGCCGAGATGCGCCGCGGCACGGTCGAGAGGAACCCAAGCCCCGACCCCTGGCTGCACTTCTCCCCGCTTTCCCGACATGCCGGTACCTCATTCCCCTGCCGCCCATGGCCACCTCCCCGACGCGCGAGGGCTCCGCGGCGTCGCGAATGGACGACCGACGAGGGGGCTCGAGCTCTCGGCGAGCGACCCCTCCATCAGGCGTCCGTGGGGCGGAATCTAAGGCATTCGGGCGCGACGTATCAAGGCATTTCGCAAGCGATCTCGAACATTTACTGGAATCATCGTATTGGTTGCGGGATCGTGTAGCAGCCCGTGGACCTATCCCGAAGGACGATCGACAGGGACGGGAGGGGATGGTAGGTTTGTCCGCGTCATGTCGATGGGTCGAAGACGGGAGAAGCAGGCGCCGCTTTGGGTGGCGGCGCCTTCG
>NZ_JARZHG010000087.1 GCF_029946505.1 Polyangium sp. y55x31 | reverse complement strand
CAGAGCTTCCGCCGCATCGCGGTACGGTACGAGCGCCACGTCGAAAACTTCCTCGGCTTCGTCCACCTCGGATGCATCGTCGTGTACCTCAGGAGACTCCTGGACGATTTATGAGATGACTTCTAGACGGCCATGATACCGCCGTCCACGAAGAGCTCGACGCCAGCCACGAAACTGCTCTCGTTCGAGGCGAGAAAGAGCACAGCCTTGGCGACCTCCTCCGGCGCTCCGATACGACCGAGCGGCGTCATTTGCTTCAGGGCGCTCTCCATCTCCGGAGCGTTCCGAAGGAAGGTGTGGATCGCCGGCGTGTCGATGACACCGGGCGACACCACGTTCACGCGGATGCCTCGGCTCTTGAGCTCCGTCGTCCACGTTCGGGCAAGTGACCGAATCGCTGCTTTGGTCGCGTTGTAGACCGTCAGACCGGCGAAGCCTTTGCTGCCGCTGCCGGAACCCGTCAGGATCACTGCACCACCCGACACGAGAAGCGGGAGCGCTTTCTGCACGGTGAAGACCATGCCTTTGACGTTCGCGCTGAACACACGGTCAAAGTGCGCCTCGTCGATGGAGTCGAGTGCGAACGACTCGGAGATCCCCGCGTTTGCGAAGACGACGTCGACCCGGCCATGTTCGCGCT
Organism: Polyangium sp. y55x31; assembly: GCF_029946505.1. Lineage (GTDB taxonomy): Bacteria > Myxococcota_A > Polyangia > Polyangiales > Polyangiaceae > Polyangium. The sequence goes on along the minus strand of NZ_JARZHG010000087.1, from coordinate 4,959 downwards.
TGATCTGTTGGTAAAGCCGATCGAGGTCGTCGAGGTTCCCAACGTCGCCTTGGACGCCGATGGTGGCACCACCGATCTCGGCGACCGCCAAGTCGAGCCGATCTTGTCTGCGTGCCGTCACGTAGACCTTGGCGCCCTCCGCAGCGAAGGCCTTGGCCGTCGCGAGTCCGATTCCGTCACTGCCCCCGGTGATGACTACAACCTTGTCTTTGAATCGCTTCATGCGACCAAGATATCGATTGCATCCTTAGGTGCAAGAACGCACCTTAAGCATCCCAAGTATGCCTAACGATACCGAAGACGACGTCATCTACCGCGCCGACTGTCCGAGCCGGATCATCCTCGACCAGGTTGGCGACAAGTGGTCGATGATGGTCCTGGCCGTGCTCGTCGCTAGGCCACATCGCTTCAACGCCATCAAGCGACGGCTGGAGGGGGTCACGCAGCGCGTGCTTACCCAGACGTTGCGGAAGCTCGAACGCAACGGAATGATCCGTCGCCGCGTCCTTGGTGGCTCTCCCCCGGGTGTCGAGTACGCGCTCACACCGCTCGGCCGGTCGCTCCAGAAGCCGTTCGCGGCCCTCCACGAATGGACGCTCGCGCACATTGACGCGATCCGGGAGCATCAGGAGGCCTACGACCGCAGCGACCCACCGAACGGTGAGAACTCGAAGTAGCGTCCCGCGACACACCCCGGCTCCACGTTTGACCAGTTTGAACGTCTGATTTCGTGCCCCTCGACACCGGGGCAGGCGTTGCCTTCGTGTAGGTAGTAGCCACAAGAAACCCCAGAAATGTTACCAAAATCAGAGGAATACATTTTTCCCATGCACTGGGACACTCTTCACCAACGGCGCGAGCACAACACTGAAGTTGCTTGAGGTCGACGGTTGTGGCCTCACCATGGCCTCAACCGCCATCCAAAGACGTCCCGCCACGTCCCGCCATGTCGCCTCCCCCTCCCCGGTCAAACTTCGCAAAAGTGGCTGAAATGATGCTGTTTCTGTTGCTCTTCTGAGGGGTTAGGCGGCTGCTGCCTCGAACCCGCGCGCATATTCAGACTTACTGTTTCCCGTCTGGAACTCCTTTGCTACGCAGGTTACGTCTGGATGCTCTCGGAGATAGCCAGCCCAGAAGTCCCAGTCGTTCGAGTTGAGTGCATTGAGGTGAGGAACGACGGCAACCCCCGCGGCCGAAAGCCATTCAGCAGCCCGAATCATGCGCCATCGGTTCCAGACGTTGTGAATGTACGGCGCGTCCTCAAAGAAGGAAAAATTCGGCACCGTCACGCAGCCAATGCCCAGGTCACGGATGGCTGCCCCGACTTGGTCCTTGCGGAACCGCGACCAGAAGAGTTCTAGAGCCCCTTCTTCCCGGGAGCCCAGTAGGCGACGTTGGTCAACCGCCGGCCCGGTACGCCGACGGCTCGCAGCGCCTTGTAGAGTCGCTGGATCGACGGTGCCTTGCCCGTCAAGATCCCGCGTGTCGCTTCGGTCGAGCGGTATGTGTCCAGCACTGCGCGCTCGAGCTCGTCGAGGTGACGGTCGCCCTCTTCTCGGGCGACGAGTTCGACGGCGTCCCCCATGCCGAACCGCTCGACGACCGCGCGCGCATCCTCGACGGAATCGACCTCGAAGACGAACCGCACGCCCCGATATCCCGATGGCGTCTCGCGAAGCGCGACGGCGGTGCTGAACGACGTCTCGTCGCCGAAAAAAACCGCCGGCCGCTCCGCCTTCCGCAGCGAGAGCGCGTAGCGGGGCCCCACCAAACGACAGCGCGTGCCCACGTTTGCCGCTGCAATCCAGTCGGAGCCGGGGCCGTGCCCATGGATGTAGCCGAGGATCTGGGTCGTCCCCGTGTCGGGTTCGTACGCGAGCGGCGTGTACGAGCGGAGCTCCCACGGGCCGAACAACGTCGCCCCCGAGAGGATGATCTGCACCATGTCGCCCGGCGTCCATGCCGCTCCCCGGAGCCCTTCGCCCGCGAGGGTGACCAAGCGGAAGTGCTCCCCAACCGCCTCGACGTGCCGGACCTCGGCCTCGCGGGTGGAGAGGTCCAAGAGCAGCGATACCAGGCGACCAGGCCTCTGCGGGCGCGGGGGCCCGGGATTCGTGGAGCTCACGGAAGCCTCACCAGATCCTCGTAGTTCTGGAGCGCGAACGGCAGCGTCAGCGCGCCGTAGTCCGGAATGCCGCCTGGCGGGGCGGTCTCATCCTCGTACGTCGGTTCGTAGGGCCTAGCGTTCTGCTCCAGCGCAATGTCCTGATTACGAATCACATAGGCGCGCAGGCAATCCTCGTACGCGGCGATCCCAAAAACCAGATCCTCCTTGTGCGTGGCGAGCTCACCGGCCAGGACGTAGGCGCCGACCATTGCGACCGAGGTGGCCTGACCCGTACCCGGGGAGACGGCGTAGCCAGCATCGCCGACCAGCACGATCCGCCCGCGCGACCAACGGTTCATGCGGACCTGACTCAGCGAGTAGAAATGGAAATCGGTCGCGCGCAGCATGTGCTCCACGATCTGCGGAATCACCCAGCCCGCGCCGGCGACGCGATCGGCCAGCAATCGTTTCTGCGCGTCGATGTCGCGGAAGTCGTAATCGATCCCCTTCGAGGCGTTGAAGCCGAGATACGTCCTCGCGTTGACATCCTTTCGCAGGCCCATGACCAGCGCGCCGACGGAGTCAGGCTGCTGGTACATGACCTGCCAGCGCTCGAGGCCGAGGAAGTTCGGCATGCCGAACGTCGCGACGTACAGGTCACCGAAGGCGCGCAGGAACTGTTCGTCGGGGCCGAAGGCAATCCGCCGCACCCCCGAGTACACTCCGTCGGCGCCAATCACGAGCTCGAAGCGGCGAGGCGCGGCCGTGACGAACGTGACGTCGACGCCCGACGCGTCCTGGGTCAGCGACGCGATGCAGTCGCCGAAGATGTATTCGACTTGGCCGCCCACCGCTTCATGAAGCACGTCACAGAGGTCGTCCCGCAGGATCTCGACATCGGGGCTGTCGAGCCGGCCGCCCGTCAAGGTGCTCTCCGTGCTCCGAAAGATCTCCTGACCGGCCGCGTCGACAACAGCGATGCCCGCCAGCTTCGTGCTCCGATCGCGAATCGTGGCGAGGATGCCCATCCGGTCCGCAACCTCCAGGGCCGGACCGCGCACATCGAGCGCATGGCCGCCCGGACGCAGATGCGGCGCGCGTTCGACCACCGTGACCGCGAAGCCGAATCGGGCGAGCCAATGGGCGATGGTGAGACCAGAGATGCTGGCGCCAGAGACCAGCACGCGCGTGTCGGTACGAGTCGTGGAATTCATGGGAGAGCAGGGTATGTTTCTCGTACCGAGCCGTCCAAGACATTGATCGCACGGCTATGATGCCTTTAGAGTAACGGTCACGAACCCCATGGAACTCCGACACCTGCGCTATTTCGTGACGATCGCCGAGGAGCAGAACTTCCGCCGAGCCGCCGCGAGGCTCCACGTTTCGCAGTCTCCGCTGAGCCGGCAGATGAAGGACCTCGAGGACGAGATGGGCGTGGAGCTTTTCGCGCCCGAAGGGCGTGGAATCAAGCTCACGGCCGCAGGGAAGGTCTTCGCGGAGCGAGCCAGGAGCATCCTCGCGAGCGTCGACACGGCCGTCGACGAAGCCAAGGGAATTGCCGAAGGCAGGCTCGGCACCGTGGTCATCGGCTTCGAGACGGGAACGACCTTCATGGGTGCGTTCTTGTCCCTCGTCGCAGCGTTCCGAAAGCGAACGCCCCGTGTCGGCCTGCAGCTCATCCCCCTGAGCAGCGTCGAGCAATGGGCGGCGCTCCGGCAGGGGACGATCGACTTCGGCTACGGCGCCTACGCGCCCAGTGACGACGCCCTTGCCCACCTCGAAATGGCCCGTGACCGACTCGGGCTGCTCCTCTCCCCTGAGCATCGACTCGCACGGCGCGAGAAGATCCGGCTTCGAGACCTCGAGAGCGAGCGCGTGCTGCTCCAGCCACGTCAGCTCTATCCACGGCTCCACGCGGACATCATCGCGGCGGCGCGCGCACAGGGCGTGACGCTGCACGTGACGGCGGAGGTGCTCGACCTGGAGGCGCTCCTGGCTCTGGTCGTGATCGGCGACGCGGTCACTTTCCTCTCGGAGAAGTTCTGGGAACCGGCTTCGCAGACCTCTTTGCTATGGCGACCCGTCGAAGACCTCCACATTCATCTGCGTGAGTTCGTCACCTGGCGCGCGGAGGACGCCGACGCGCCCGTGGTGCGAGCGTTGATCGAGAGCGCACGAGACGTGCGCCCGATCCTGCAAGGCGCTGCAGGCCGCGCGCGCTCCGCCAAGGCCACCCACCGAGAACGTCGCAGCAAGCCGTTTCCGCGCTGAGGCCGTCCTCGGTGGCGATCTCCCGGATGGCGAGGAGGGTGGGATGGCAGGGGGGGATGGATACGGGGGGAACCTCCGAGGTTGGTTTCGAGCCCCGCGCGGACCTCGAAGGTGACCTCGGAGAACGGTTCCATCACCCCTGACCCGGCGTAACCCGCTCGATCCGCGTCCCTCAGACGACGGATCCCACCCGTTGACGCGTGGTGGTGCCAGTTCGGATCCCGAGGCCGCCGTTTCGGCCGCCTCGCCGTCGCGTAGTGGTAGCACTTCGGACGTTGCCGCCTTTTGGGGCTCCGGAGCCGAGCCATGCGCGGGCCTTCTCGCGGTGCTTATTCAAGGGGAGGTGACGGCCGCCTATTCAGGCGACCTTGTCGCCGCCACCATCGCGCATGAAGCGGCCGAGCAGCTCCTGGCTGCCTTCTCTAAGAGGGTGTTCATCAGGAAGTTTGGCCAGACTAGAAGTCATCTCATAAATCGTCCAGGAGTCTCCTGAGGTACACGACGATGCATCCGAGGTGGACGAAGCCGAGGAAGTTTTCGACGTGGCGCTCGTACCGTACCGCGATGCGGCGGAAGCTCTG
>NZ_JARZHG010000086.1 GCF_029946505.1 Polyangium sp. y55x31 | reverse complement strand
GGTGGCTCTGGTACGGCGCATGCCGAGGCAATTGGCACGATTTTCCCGGGCTGCGTGGGACGGGATGCAGCCGGGCCATGGGCAGGATGTTGGGATCGCGATTGGGGTGGCGTAGATCCACGGGCTGTTAGGGGGTGGCCCTTTTCGTCCTCTGTGGGGACAGGAAGCCGATAGCCTCGGAGAATGCTGCGCGCGGCGCTGTATACGCCGTGCTCCACGCATAGATCGTTGCCCTGGTTTCGTCGTACCGCACTTCCAACAGCGGACAATATCACACCGATCACATTCGCCCCATCGTCGAGGAAGTAATCTGCGTGCTGCAAAAGCCGCCTGGCAAGCTTATTGAGATCAAGAATCAGGGGATGCTCATTATGCAAAGGCCCGTCATTCTCAGGGTCGTAACGATTGCTAGAGGCGTTCCTCCGTGCGGCTGCCAAGCTCGCCGTGGCAACGGGGTCTGTTCCTTGGCTCTTCGTCGCGGCGGCGCTCTTCGTCGCGGCGGCGCTCTTCGTCGCGGCGCTCGCGGCCTTGCGCCGCTCGCCCTTGCCCTGCTTCCTCGTGCTCGCTTGGCCCTTCGGCATGCGCGGGATCGTGCGGTCCGTCCTCGCGATCCCCAAGTTTTCGGCGAGGCGGCCGAGGTCCGGCCGGGCGCTTGCGATCGGTCGACGTGCACGAGCTCGCGGCGCGGCTCGCCGAGGACGAGCGTGCTCCGCGCCGCCCTCGATGATCGCCGGGCCAAGGGACCGCGGACGATGGGCGCAGCGGGCCGAGGACGAGCGCCGGCTCGACGTGCACGAGCTCGCGGCGCGGCTCGCCGATCGCCTCGCGCCGAGGCCGAGGAGGATCGCGGGGTGCGTCTCGACGTGCGAGGCCGGGCGGCGCGTCCTCGGTGCGCCCGCTTGCTTTCCGGCAGAGGGGGCAAGATTTCGACGGCTCGCCGGTTCGGACCTCGGCGCAGCAATCGCGCGGTACCCCTCGCCGATCGAGCGGTATGCGTCCCGGGGATGGCCCGCGATTGCATTGCGTCGAGACTCGATTGCGTGTTGCCGAATTGGCGGCACGTGCGCTTGATAATGGCGCGAGCCTGTGCAAAAACTTTGGCTATGCCTACTCCGTTGGACTCCGACACGCGGCGGCGCGTCTATCTGCTCGCGGCCGTCGCGGACCTACACCCCGAGACGGCGCGGGCGGCGCTCGAGGGCAAGCCCATGTCCCGAAAGACTCGCGACGCGCTGCGCGCTGCGCGGGCGAACGTGTCCACGGTCCGTGACGAGCTCGGCGCGGTCCTGGATCGGCTCACGGCGAACGAGACCGCTAGCACGGCCGGCGCAGCGTCCTCGGCCTCGATGCCGAGCGGCGCGGCGGCGCTGGCCTGAACGAACGCGAGGCGCGAGCGTCCTCGGCCTCGATGCCGGGCGGCGCTCGCGGCCTCGCAATCATAATGCCAGGGGGACGCGTCGAAAGGAGGCGGCGCGGCGGGATAGGTGCGCGCTGCGATGGCTCACGCGAGCGGCGATCGTGCGCGCTGGGATTGTGTACCAAGAAAAGCGGCCGCCCCGGGGGGGACACCCGACGGCCGCGGACGGTCGAGAGAACATGAAGCTAGCAAAATCAGAGCTCGAATGCAATGGGCGGCGCGAGGACGAGCATTCCCTCGATGCTCTCGAGGTCCGGACGGCCGACGCTGGGGAGCTTCCGCGCGAGGCCGAGGCGGGCGCGTCGATCGGGACGGCCGAGGCTCGCGGCGAGCCGTGCGAGGCCGAGGCGCGCGAGGAGGGGGGCGCGCCGAGCGGGAAGGCCGAGGACACCACGCGCCACCGGAACGAGGCGCACCCCAAGCCAAACGAGGCGCGCGGACGCGGAGCGCGCAGACCGCAGCAGAAGCCCGACCGGGGGCGGCGCGGGCGCGGCCGTCGGCTCGACGTCGCCCCACCGTTGGAACCTCACGAAGCCGAGGCCGAGGCCGTAGCGGCAGAAGGGCGCGGCGAGCTAGGCACGATGCCCCCTGAATTGACGATCGGAAGCCACGCGGAGCTGGCAAAAGCGCTGCTCGCAATGCTCATGCCCGTGGGGCCCGAGCCGATCTTCGATGAAGGCACGATCCACTGCTATGTGGACACGCGCGGCACATGGGAAAGTGTAACGCAGGAACGAGCGAGCCGTGAGCTACAGCGGCTCGACGGCACGGAATACGGAAAAAACGAAACGCTGCGCCTTCGGGCCTCCGACGTGACCGGGGCGATCAAGCTCGCGCAGGATCGTGTTGCCCGTCCGGGCTGGTTCGTCAATCGCGATCCGGACGGCCGACCGTATGGGCCCGATCCCCCTCGCGGAATTGCATTTTCCGATGGGTTCGTGGTTGTCGGTGTCAACGAATGCCGCCTCGTTCGTCACGATCCAGCGCACCGCGCCCGTCATGGCTACGCGTTCCCATACCAGGCCGAGGCGTGCGCGCCGAGATGGCTCGCCTTTCTGGCCGACATTTGGCGGGACGATGAGGATCGGGAGGCGAAGATCCGCTTTCTACAAGAATTCATGGGCGCGTGTCTGCTCGGCCTCGCGACCCAGTTTCGGACCGCGCTTTTCCTGCTGGGGGACGGAAAGAACGGGAAAAGCACGCTGCTTCGGATCATCGAAGCGGTGATGCCGCCGCGCTCGCTCTCGACCGTCGCGCCGCACCTTTGGGGCCATGAGTATTACCGGGCCAACCTTGCGGGCAAGCGGCTGAACGTCGTCGCAGAGTTGCCAGAGCGGGAGCTGGTGTCGAGTGAGGCATTTAAGGCTATCATCGCTGGTGACCCTATCGCTGCACGTCACCCGACGTGCCGACCGTTCACCTTGAACCCTGCCGCGGGGCATATCTTCGCGGCGAACACGTTGCCGCCCGTCAACGATATGACCGATGGGTTTTGGGATCGCGTGGTCCTCATCGAATTCAACCGGCGTTTTCAACCGGACGAGGCGATTCCATACTTTCACCGGGGGATCATCGAGGCTGAGTTGCCTGGCATCGTGTCGTGGGCCATCGAGGGAGCGCGCCGTCTGCTCGCGCGAGGGCGCTACGAGGTCCCCCCGAGCGCCGACAAGTGCCGCGCTCGCTGGCGCATCGATGCAGATCCCGTCGCGCTCTTTCTCGAGGAGCGTACGCGTCCGGCCAAGGACGGCGAAAAGGGCACGGCTGCGGCGCAGCTATTCGACGAATTCGACGCTTGGCGGAAGCGCAATCAGTATCAGCCGATGTCATCGAGAAAGTTCTACAGGCGCACGGGCATGAGGTCCGCCTCAAACGGGACGGCTCGCATGTACCCGGTCACGGTGATGCGTAGCGTCCCCGGGCCCTATGGCGCGAGCGATTACGACCACGAGGGGGGCGACGAATGACGCGCTACAGCTACCCCCAGCGCCGCCCGTCGTCGCCGTGGGGCTCGACGTCGGGGAGACGGCGGCCCGCGCGTTCGTCGCCTGCTTCCGCCTCGCCGCGCGTGCGCCTCGATGATGCTCCCTTCGCTCGCGTGCTGGACACCCTCGCGCGTCTCGGGTCCCTTGAGAACGAGCATGCCGCGCCCGTTGCGCGCGCTCTCGACCGTGCTGGATTGCTCGACCATGCGCGCCGCGAGGGGTGGACGGCGCTTCCTGCCTTCGATGTCCTCGCGCGGGCGCTCCCCACGGCGGAGCTCGTCGGCGCTGGGCTCGCGCGGCTCGACGCGGGCGGCATGCGCCCGCAATGGCCCGCGCATCGCCTGTTGATCCCCTGGACGGCCGAGGCCGGCGCGGAGCACGAGCACGGACGGACGTTCGCCCGGCGCTCGCTCCTCCCCCCGGACGAGCGCTACCCGGTCACGATATGGCCCCCCGGGCGGCGCGCGCGTGACCTGCTTCGGATCGGGCCCGCGGAAGCGGCGAGCGAGGCGCGGAGCGTGCTCGTCCCCGATGCTCTCGACGGGATCGCCTTGCTCGCATACGCCGAGGCGCGCGGGCAGGCGGCCGTCGCATACGTCGTCCCGTGGCTCGAATGGCTCCCCCTCGATGCTCGCCCTTTCGCGCCGGGCGAACGTGTCCAGGTGTCGATTCCGCGCCCGCAGGGGTACGAGCTCGCGCGGCGCCTCGCGGCTCGCGGGATGAAGGTGCACGAGCTCGCGCCGCCCGTGGGTACGTCGTGGGGGGAGACCTGGGAAGCCTACCGCGGCGAGGACGAGGCGGGCGCGGACGGCTGACGGACGTGCGAGGACGAGCGGCGCCTCGATGGGGGGCGTTCAGGGCCCCGCGCCGCCGCTCGTAGCGGGGGGGCCGCCCTTGATCCGAAGCGCGCGAAGAAGCTGCGAAAGCGCCCGATCAAACTTTGCAGGATCAGCGTCCGCCCCCTCGAAGTCCGCGACGACGCGATCACGAATGGCTTGGGCGATGTCCTCGCGCTTCGGTCTCCAGCCGGTGAACACGTAGTCATCCAGGCGGATCGGGATGAGGTACGTCTCTCCGCCCTCGCGCGCCTCCCGGGCGAGCGTCTCTTCGATCTCGTTCAGGACACCTTTTCGGTCGAGGCTTGCCTTCGAGCATACAAGGACCACGCGATCGTGCTCGTTTACGCCCTTCCGCATCATCCGGTGGACTTCTCGCCCGGCTCCGCATGCTCGGAAAAGAGGAATACCCGCACACGGTTCCTGTGTAGTGCCTCGTAAAGCTTTCTTGCAAAACGCTCGTCGGGCGATCCGTAGCTGACAAATGTCGAACGCATCATGTTCCAATCGCTCCCACGCACAACCGTTGCAGCATTAATCATGTACTGCGCTGCGGCCGAGGGAATTCCCGCGCGTATGAGAAAATTCTCAAGGCGCGATGCAGGAATGTGAACAGAAGCGAACATCGAATGATAGTCGATAAAGCTTGCTAGTTCGCAAACGGGAGGCGGGTCGGCATTGCACAACTGGAACAGATCGACGTCGGCAAAAATTGTCATGCCAAGTCGAGCGCCATCAAATCGAGTATTGCGAATGTCGGCGCTACAGAGGTTCGCGGCATAGAGATCCGCGCGGCTTAAATCCGCGCCGCCGAGTTTCGCATCGGTGAGAGTTGCGCTAATGAGGATCGCGTCGGCGAGATCCGCGCCCGTGAGGTCCGCACTGGTAAGATCCGCCTCAGCGAGATCCGCCCCGCGGAGTTTCGCGTCGCTGAGTTTCGCGTCGCTGAGTTTCGCGCCGCTGAGTTTCGCGCGAGATAGATCCGCGCCGCTGAGTTTCGCGACGGTCAGGTCCGCGCCATGAAGTTCTGCACGCGGAAACCGTCGTTCGCCCCTCGCGTAGCGCGCCAGTAGCTCCTCTGCGCTTTGTGGCGGCAGGTAACGGGATGCACTAGGACGTCGCTTTGCCATCCTGGGGCATGGTCGATCGCTCCGTCGCGATCCGTCAAGAAAGGGGGCGATCCCGACGTGTACCAACTCGCGGCGCTCGCCTCCCCGTCGCGGCCGTGGTCGTGCTCGACGGCCAGCGACAGCGTACAGCGGGGTCAAGGTCGCATCGAGGGGACCGCGGACGGGAGCGGGGGCGCCTTAGAGCGGCTCGCGCGCCATGACGGGCGCAGGGGGGCCGAGGACGGGAGGCTAGAAGTCATCTCATAAATCGTCCAGGAGTCTCCTGAGGTACACGACGATGCATCCGAGGTGGACGAAGCCGAGGAAGTTTTCGACGTGGCGCTCGTACCGTACCGCGATGCGGCGGAAGCTCT
>NZ_JARZHG010000085.1 GCF_029946505.1 Polyangium sp. y55x31 | reverse complement strand
GCGGCAGCGGCGGCGCGGGCGGAAGCGGCGGCGTCGGCGGCAGCGGCGGCGTCGGCGGCAGCGGCGGCGGCGCGGGCGGAATGGGGGGCGCGGGCGGCTCCGGTGGAATGGGCGGTTCCGGCGGAATGGGCGGCTCCGGTGGAATGGGCGGCTCGGGCGGCGGCAATCCGACGGGCACGCTGCTCGTGCTCGCGGGCCCGGGCGCGGGGGAAGCCCATTACGATCCGGCCGCGGGCTGGGCCACGGGGTCGATCAACCTCCAGTTTTCCGCGGCCGGGCTCGCGCCGAAGCCGGAGGGCGTGGTGGCGGTCCTGCGCCGCCAGAGCGCGAATGCAGCCGAGAACAACGAGCTCTTCTGGGCGACGTGGACGAAGGGCAGCGGCTTCGGGGCCGTGCTGAAGGTCGGCAATTTCGGATTCGCGAAGGATGGCCCGTCCGCTTCGCCGCTCGGCGCGGCCACGCTGATGACGTTCCTCGGCACGGACAACAAGCATTACTTCGCGCAAAACGACGCGGGCAGCTTCACCCCGTTCGGCCCAATGCCTGCGGGCATGGTGCAGATCCAGGCGTTCGGCCCGAGCGCGACGGCGCTCGCGAGTGACGGCGCGGCGGGGGTGTATGCGGTGTACGCGGGCGACGACGCGCACTTGTATTACCTCGCGAAGAGTGGCCCCGGGGGCGCGTGGACGCCTTCGACGCAGGCGCCGACGTCGCTCGTCGCGAACTGGCTGCGGCCGTTTGCGCTGGTCGACGCGGATCAGGACCTCCGCATTTTCTACGTGCGGCAAAGCGACAATCGGATCTGCACGGTCAAGCTGATCACGCCGCAGAATTCGTGGACGGCGGAGGAGACCGTGGGCACGGCGACGACGGGGCTTGCGCCGTCGGTGGCTGCGACGGCGGCGGGAGATTTCGTCGTCGCGTATCGAGGCGTGCTGAACGAGGGGATTTATTTCGTGCGAGGAAAGGACGGGGCGTGGGGCGCGGTCACGACGATCGAAGTCCCGCAGACGCCGTCCTCCGCGCCGGTCGCGCTCCCGGGGTTGTCAGGGGCCGACGCGGAGATCGTGTATGCGACGGGGGGGACGCTCAAGCATGCGCGGGTGAATGGGGCGCAGGCGGCGGTGGCGGCTGTGCCCGGGGTGGCGAATGTGACGAATGTGGCGGCGGCGATCGTGCCTTGATCAGGTTGGTGTACGGAAGGCGCGAAGCACGATGAACGGGGGATGCTGCGACTCCCACGCCCGTATCGAAGCGTGGAGCTGCGTCGTCATGAAAAGCCCCTCGTCGTAGGCGAGCATCAGCATCTGCTCGACCATCGGCCCATCGAACGCGCCGGCGTCGTTCGTTCCCCATGCCTTGCGCAGGGCGAGCGCAAGGATCTCGGTCACGTGATGCCCGCAGCAGACGTGCAAGGGGTCATGGCCATCGTCATACAGGGCCGTGAGCCGGGGCAGCAGCACGTCGCTCTTGAGGTCTGGGCGCTGCGAGTGATTCACCACGACCTTGACCATCTCGGCCGGCTCGACGACGAGTGTTTTCTCGTCGATGAATTTGCTGAACTTCAGGTCCTTGAACTTGAGATTCAGGCCCTCCTTCCGGGAGAGCCAAAGCAAGTAACCGAGCCGTTTGGCGCATTGGAGGAGGTGTACGCGCAGGTCGCCGTGTTGATCGCGGAACTTGCGAACCTTGTCCTCTTGGGCCACCTGAAGAAGCACCTTCTCGAAGGCGGGCGAGGCGAGGAGCATGGTCTCGAGGTCGTGGGTATCGGTGAAAATGACACCCACGGAAGGCGGACTCCGACCTTCGAGGGTATCGAAATCGGCATCGAGGACGAAGAGGACGCCATCGAAGGGCGGAGCCTGCAAGCGCTGGAAAGCGTCGAGCGCTTTGTCGCGGCCATCGGCCACGATGATCTTGCACGCGTCCTTGTCGATGTACCAGTCGAAGAACGTCTTGTCGCGAGGTCCTTCCACGACGAGGAAGGACCCGCGGTGATGAGAGCGAAGCATCCGGATGCTGTTGGCGATGTAGGCGCCACCGATAGCATCGCGCATCGCGTTGCTCATTCGGCAGCCTTCGCGGGCAACTCCGGACCCTTCAGCTCGACGGTCAGGTCCCAGCGGTCATTGATGATCGCCGGGGAATGGGTGGCGACGAGGACATCGTAGCCACCAAGCTCGACCATCTTCAGGAGGTCGCCGAGAAACTCGTTCTGCCACGCGAGATGTAGAGAAATTTCCGGCTCGTCGATGAGAACCAGGACACCGGGGCTCACGTGGAAGAGCAACGTGGAGAGGAGGACGAGCTCGTGCTGCTCACCCGAAGAAAGGCTCTCCAGCGGGATGACCGCTCCGTCGACCAGGGAGTGGAACACGAAGCCCTCTTCCCGCGAGATGCTCATTCGCTTGTAGGCAAAGCGCCTGTTGATGGCCGCCGTGAGCAGATCGATCCGCCCTGCGAGGTCTTCGAGCACCGCGAGCTTGCTCTCCGTGTGATCGAGGTACACCGTGAGAACGTCGAGCTTCGATGGTTCGAGAGGCGGTAGCTTCCTGTGCGCTTCGCGCTCGGGCTCGAGCACCCCGAGGCGAATCAGCCGCGCTCGCTGCTCCTCGAGCCGCTGCAAGCGGACCTCCGCCTCGCCGACGGACAGCACCTGCTGTGGTTGAAACAACCGATCGAGGAACGTGCTATCCAGTTCCTGGGCATGCGCCGCGTATGCCGCGAGTTTTTCCTGGATGAGTTGCACGACGGCAAGCGAGTGCCCGGCGACTGCCGGAAGAATCTGTTGCTCGTGGCGCGAGGGACGATGTTCAATGAGGAGCCGCTGGGTGTCGATCGACAGGGCGCTCGTCTCGCCGCACCGAGAAGAGATCCATTCTCGCACCCGCTCCGAATAATTTTCTTTCAGACTATCCCGATCACCGAACGAAAAGACGGGCAAGAGATCCGTACATCGAAGGACGTCAGCCTCCTTTTCAGGTGACTGCCGATAGGACACGACGAGCTCCGCGAGGGCGGTGAGCTCTGGATGCCTGTCGCCCAAGGTACGGTCGCGGGTAACCGAGAGGTTCGCCCCCTGTTCGAGTTCAACCGAAAACGACTCGAATGGCACCGAGGGCATGCGATCGAACGGCCCTCCCAGAAGCGCGTCGACCATCTTCAGGATCATCGTCTTCCCGTACCCATTCGGCCCATGGAGGATCGTGATCCGCTCCTCCATATTGAGCAGAATCTCATGGTCGAAGATCCCGAACAGACCCGTCACCCTGATCCGCCGTACCCGCGGGCTGGTCGTCATGGTGGAGGCCAGCCTACCCGGATCATCCCCCGACCGCTACCTTGCGCCGCTTTCGACTCGCCTCCCCTCCCCCGGCCTCTACATCGACGCCCCCGACCTCCTTCGAGACGCCCCCTCCGCCGTACATCGCCTCCTGGCACCTCCTTCGAGACGCCCCCTCGGCCGTACATCGACGCCCCCGACCTCCTTCGAGACGCCCCCAGCCGTACATCGACGCCCCGAACCTCCTTCGAGACACCCCCTCCGCCGTACATCGACGCCCCGAACCTCCTTCGAGACACCCCCTCCGCCGTACATCGACGCCCCAAACCTCCTCCGAGACGCCCCCCACCCGTTTCGAGACGCTCCCCAGCGTTCCAGAGCACGAATCCGCCCTTTCCGAGACGTCCTGAAGCGTTACCGTCCCGACCGATCATTCCACCTCGCCTTCCTCTCACGGAAAGGACACCCCATGACCCTCGACACAGCCACCATCGCGCCCAAGGCCCGCCAGGAGTACCTCCGCATCGGCAAGCAATTCGGCTCCACCGATACCCTGAACCAGGCCAACAAGACCCTCGAAGCCCTCCACAAGTACGCCCCCGCCCTCCAGAACCACGGCTTCAATGCCACCGACGTCGCGCGGCTCTCCGACGGGCGCGACGCGCTCATCGCCGCCGGCATCGGGCGCGCCGAGGTCGCAGGTCAGCGCAAGCTCACCAACAAGGGGTTCATCGCCGCATTGAAGGAAGGAAAAAGCGCCCGCGAGACCGCGCGGAGCATCCTCCACGCCGGGCGTAATGACCTCGAAGAGAAGGGCGACGCGTCCACCGCCGATGCGATCGCCGTCGCCCTCGATCAGACGCGCGCCGCGCAGGACGACGCCGAAAAGCTCGCCGTGCAGCTCGATACCCTGCGGGACATCCTGAAGCGCGAAGCCGTGGTCGCCGTCGTCCATGACCGCGGTGGCCCGGACGCCATCCCGCGCCTCGGGAAAGCCGCCGACGCCTTGCGCGCCACCGCCAAGGAGCGCGAGGGACAGGGCACCGTGGCCGCGACGGAGCAGCTCGATCTGATCGACGGGATCATCGTCACGCTCGCCCGCTCCGCGCGCAAAGCCGCGCGCGCGGCGGCCCGCGAGACGAAACAACCCGCGCTCGCCGCCGCATTCGAGCTCACGCACCTCTACGGCACGCGCGCCGAGCGCGCCGAGGCGCCCGAAGAGCCCTCCGGCGCGCCCGCCTGACGGATCGGATCAATCCCGAATCCGCACCGCCCCGAGCCGCGCCCCCGCCTCGATCACCCTCTTCGCGATCGCCATCCCCTCCCCGCGCCGATCGAGGTGCTTCGGGATGAGCCCCTGATCCAGCGCCTCCCGCAATTCCGAATGCGTCTCCGCGTGCTCTTTGCGCGCCATGAGCTCGGTCATCGAGACATCCACCGGCGGCAGCTCCACCGGCGGCCGCGGGTCCGACAGATACGCCGGCTGAATACACGACGAAAGGTCGTTCGCCGCGGCGATACGCTTGTTCCACGTCGGCAACCCGAACCGCCGGCAGAGCGTGCGGATCACCGAGACGTGCTCGAGCTTCGTGGTCACCGTGCACCCCTTTCGCGCGAAGGGGCCGGCCACGATCGACGGCACGCGGAAGCCGAGCTGCTCGAATTCGGCCTCGTCGTCGTCCGTCGTCGGCGGCGCCACGTGGTCGAAGAATCCGCCGTGCTCGTCGTAGGTGAGGACGAACATCGAGCGGCCCCATTGCGGGCTCTTGGCGAGCGCCGTGTACACGCTCGCGATGAGCGCCTGCCCGAGCCGGATGTCGTGATCCGGATGGTCGTCGTTCGCGCCCCCGCCGAAGAACTGCGGGTCGATGAACACCACGTTCGGCAGCGTGCCCGCCTCCGCGTCCGCGAAGAATTGCTCGATGCCCGCAAGCCCGTTCGTCTTCAAATACGCGCCCGAGCACCACGCGATGTCGTGGTAATACACCTTGTGGCTGACCTTGGCCTCGTTCAGGTAATTGAAGATGCTGTCGAAGCCGAGGACCGGGAGGTTACTCTTTTGCCCCTTGCTCGTCGCGCCGTGCAGGTAAAACCGGTTCGGCCACGTCGGCCCCATGACCGAGGCAAACCAGCGGTCGCAGACGGCGTGCGCGTCGGCAAGCGCATACAGGATCGGGATCTGCTCCCGGACGTGATACCCCATCACGTCCGCCTGGGCCGATCCCGCGTGCGCCAGGACGAACCCGTCGTTCTTGCCGCCGTTCCACTGCTCGTGCGCGGCGTCCCAGTTGTGCGGCGGATCCTCCGGCGTGTAATCGTCGAGCTTCGACACGGAGATCCACGAGCCGTCCGGCGCCGGGTTTTTCTCCGTGCCGTCGAGGCCGACCACGTCGCGTCCTTCGAGCAGGCGCAAGCTCCCGAGGTAATGGTCGAACGAGCGATTCTCCATCATCAGGATCACGAACGTGTCGATCGGCGCGAGCAGCTCCTCGGGCGAGAGGCCGCCCGAATCCGTGCAGCTCTCGCCCGGATCGCCGCCGCCCGCGCCGCCGGCGCCGCCCATTCCGCCCGCGCCGCCGGCGCCGCCCATTCCGCCCGCGCCGCCCACGCCCGCGCCTGCGCCCGCGACGTCCGTCGCCGAACCCGC
>NZ_JARZHG010000084.1 GCF_029946505.1 Polyangium sp. y55x31 | reverse complement strand
ATCGTCTGCGTGGATGCCTCGGGCTACGCGCTCGAGGCAACCGAGGCGGCGGATCTGCGGCCGGTCGGACGAGCCTGCGAGACGAAGGACAACAGCGCGGGCCAGGACGGCGCCGAGCGGATCAACTGCGAGCCGGGGACGTTCCTCCTCCAGAATTCGAGCGGGTCCGACGCGGTCACCATGGCCGATTTCTTGAAGGACGTGTTCCTCGTGAATGGGGGCCGCGTCGCGAGGACGAGCGGCGGGGGAAAGCGCTCCGTGGCGGGAAAGATGATGGGGCTCGACGGGGGCCGCGTGGCGGTCTCCATCGGTCCGCGGTGACGCGAGGAAGGGCGTTCGATGATCATCACGCGTTCAAGCCTGCGGGCGATGTTCAAGGGCTTCCAAATCCTCTTCAAGAGCGGAATGGGCATGGCGGAGCCCTGGGGCTCGAAGGTCGCCCGCACGCTCCCGAGCACGGGCGAGGAAGAGACCTACTCCTGGCTGACCGCGATCCCGGGGCTCCGGCATTGGGTCGGGCCGCGCGTGGTCGAGAACCTCCGATCGCGGAGCTTCACGATCAAAAACAAGCCCTTCGAGAAAACGCTCGGGGTCGAGCGGGAGAAGATCGAGGACGACAAATACGGGATGTATGGGGACTATGCGAGCCTGCTCGGGCAGCAAGCCGCGAAGCATCCCGACGACTGCATCGCGCCCATCCTCCTCTACGGCGAGCAAACGAGCTACCTCGATCCCCTCGTCGGGCCGGTGTCCCTCGTCGTCTACGATGGCCAGCCTGTCTTTTCCGAGGTGCATCCGGTCGATCAAGACGATCCCGATTCGCCCGTCCAGGCGAATTATTACCCCTCGGGGATGGCGCTCACTCCCGAGAATTACGAGATCGTCCGCGCGAACATGCGCTCGCTCGTGGACGTGAACGGCCGGCGGATCGGAATCAAGCCGGACACCCTGATCGTGAGCCCGCAGAAAGAGGGCGCGGCGAAGCGGATCGTCGAAGCCGAGACGATCGCCCGCGGCGGCGCGCAGGAAGACAACATCAATCAGGGGACGGCCGAGGTGCTCGTGATCGATGAGCTGAGCGATTCCCCCGGGGTCTGGTTCCTCGCCATGCTCAAGAATCAGTTGATGCGGCCGATCATCTGGCAGGAACGGCAGAAGCCGCGATTTCAGGCGCTCATGAACGGGAGCGAGTACGCGTTCGTCAATAACCAATACCTCGCGGGGGTCGACTGCCGGGGCAACGCTGCACCGGCAGTCTGGCAGAGCATCGCCAAATGTCGCCCGTAGGGCCCGGAGGGAAGGACGATGATCATCGTTACGTGTGTTCCGCCTCCAGGTTATGACTCGTACCGCTGCGGGTGGCGCGAGGAGGAGCGCGACGGGAAGAAGGTTCGGATCGGGCTCTGCTGGAAGGCCGGGGCGACCGAACTCCCGGATGATGCGTTGACGCGCGAGCAAATCGAAATGCTGAAGCGCGATCCCGGGAAGCGGATCACGGTGCGGGAGCTGCCGGGCGTCGAGCATGGGCGCGAGGCGCGCGGGAAGGCGTCGGGGAAGGAGCTGAGCGAGGCGAAGGGCAAGGCGCCGAAGGAGGGCGGCGAGGAGCCGTGAACACGTACGCCACGCTTTCGCAACTGTACGCGCTCGGCGTGAATGCGGAGGCGCTCGCGCGCGTGCCGGTGACGGATCAGCTCGAAGGGCTCGAGGCGGCTTCGCGGAAAGTCGATACATACCTGGCGGACCTCAATCCGCCGCTTGCGGTCTTCACAGGGGCGATCGTCGAGGCAACGGCGGCGATCGCGGCCTACATGCTCATGTCCGCCTCTGGGTTCGATCCCGAGCACGACGATTCCAAGAACCTGCGGCAGAGGTACCTCGACCAAATTCACTGGCTCGAAGGGCTCGACGGCGGAAAGAAACTTCCGGGCGTGGTGGGGCAATCGGGCACGGGTGGGAAGCGGCTCGGCCCGCGGGTGCGCGCGGCGGAGCTGCGCGGATGGGAACGGGGATGGCGAGGAGGGCGGCGGGCATGAAGCTGTCACGGGTCGCAGGGCGCGGGCTGCGCGAAATGGCGAAGGGGCTTCGAGGTCTCTCGAACGGTTCCCATCAAACGGAGCTGCAGAAGACCCTTGGAAAGGAAGCCGTCGAGCTCGTGCGGGATGGCATCGAATCCGGGAGCTCGCCCGACGGGGACGCCTGGCCGAAGCGTGCGGCGGATGGTGCGCTCGCGCTACAGCCGCTCGCGGCACACGTCGAGTATCGTCCGCTTCCGCCGAACCATTTCGAGTGTGCGGTCGAGGTGCGGGTCAATCACTGGACGGCGCATTTCGCCCAGCGTGGGACCCTTCAGCACGGCGTCATCCATAACCCCGAGCGGCCACTCGTTCCGGATGGCCAACCTCCGCCGGGGTGGATTGCGCGCATCCGCGCGGGCGTGGGTGTCGCCTTCTCCGCGGCGGTGCGGCGCGCGGTCAAGGGGGAATGATGGGCGGCTGGGATGAAACGAGCCTCGGCCGCTTCGCGAAGGAGCTTCACGAGAGAATGAACGTACAGGGCCTCGATCTGGCGATCGGGAAGGACGAGGGGCGCGGGCTCGCCTCGCCCGCGCGGCTGATCGTCTCGGTGCCCGAACATGAGGACCTCGAACCCCCGGCGCAGCAAGGCGGCGCGGGGAAACACGTGTGCGAGGACCGCGTGATCGAAGCGACGTTCACAATCTGGGGGAGTTCGCCCGCGGAGGCCGAAGGGGTTTACCTCCGCCTCCTGCAATCGGTGCGTGAGCTCGGGGTGAGCCGGCGGGCGCGGGGTTATGGGCGCGTTCAGTGGATCGCGGGCGCGGGTCGGGCTGGTTCGGCGGGGGTCAAGGTGGTCGTTCCGATGTCGATCCGCCTCCCGGTGGTGGATGTCGATCTGCGGCATGCGCTGATCCTGAAAGCCTCGGCCGAGGGGGAGACGTCCGCGCCCGATGGCTCGAAACGTGAGGGGTTCTGATGCCGAGCGCTGAAATCACCTTCACCGAATACGGGCCGGCGGGCGAGCCGGCATCCGCCGCGCGGGTGGTCGCCAAGGTGGGCATCTGCTCGGCCGGGTCGAAGAATACCGTTTATGCGTTCGATGTCCCTTCGCCCGTCGCGAAAGCGCTCGGCGAGGGACCGCTCACGGAAGCCACGGCGCAAGCGGTCCGCGTCTCGAAGCAACGCACGCTCGCGGTTCCCATCGAGGCGAGTATTTCGGGCGTCCTCGGTCCGGTGACGCAATCCGGCCCGGGGCCGGCGATCCTACTCTCGGGTGCTCCGACGGATACGGCGTCGGTACGGGTGCGCATCACGAAGAGCGGGCCGCAAGGCGTCGGGCGGTTCCGCGTGTCCATCTCGGGGACGGCGGCGGGCGCGCAGGTGGTTCCGCGCTTCGGGACCGAGCTCGTCATTCCCACACGCAAGGCGGCGGAGGTGACGGGCACGCGGGACCTGTCGCGGCTCGCGTATGCAAAACCGGCCGAGGTCCGCGGGGACAAGGACCTCGGGGCCTCGGGCCTCTACGGGCCGGCGGGCTTGCTCGATGGGAAGACCATCGAGGCGAAGATCAACGGCGCCGAGGTCTCGTGCGTGCTCGAGGCCCCGAAGGATGGGGCCGCGCTGCTCTCGCAATTGTCGAACGCGTTCTCCGCGTGCGTGTTCTCGCTCGGCGTGGGCGCGCGGCTCGTGTGGACCTCGAAGGCGATCGGAAAGGCGGCGACGATCGAGCTGCTCGGCGGCTCTGCGCTCGGCGCGCTCGGCCTGGTGGTCGGCCTGAAGCAGGGCGAGGCGGGGGACCTCGACGGGACGACGCTCGATATGCAGGAAGACGCGGGCGAGGCCCAAACCGTCGAATTCAAAGATCCGCCTGCCGATCCGGCCGCAGTCCTCGCGGTGCTCGGGAAGGTCAACAACGTCGCGGCTTCGCTCGTGGCTCCGGCCTCGAAGCTGCGGCTTGCGAGCAAGACGATCGGCGAGGGGTCGAGGCTCGTGATCCTCGGCGGGAGCGCGCTCGAATTGCTTGGGCTACCGAAAACGGACGTGAAGGGCCGCGAGGCAGACCATAAGATCCCGGGCGTTGGCGTTACGATCCAGTTTCCCGCGGCTGCGTTCGTCAAGGATACCGAATACGCCTTCGCGTGCCATGCGCCGGGCTTCTCCATCGAGGCCGTGATCGAGGCGATCGACAAGCTCGTCCACGTGAAGGCGGATTTCCGGATCCTGCATGTCGTCGGCGAGCTTGCGGACGCTGCGGAAACGAGGGCGCTCGCCGAAGCGCTGGACACAAAGATCGCCGAACTCGAAGCGCTGAAGCGGCCGATCGTCGCGATCATCGGCGCTCCGCTCACCGAGACGGACGAAGCGCTTGCCGCGGCCTTCGAGGGCTTCGTTTCGCGGCGCGTGAGTGTCTGCGCGCGTGGAGCGTGGCTTCGCGGCGGGACGCTCCCGGGGTCCTTCTTGCGCTCGCAATCGTGGGCGGCGGCGTACAAGGCGGCGGCGGTACGGTTTTCGTCGGACCTCGGCAACCACGATGACGGGCCGTTGAAGGAGGTCGACGCGCTTCCGGTGGACGAGGGGCTCGCGACAGTGAAGCTTCGGGCGGCGCGGTTCACGGTCATGGATACGAGCGGCGGAAACGCGTACTTCGCCCGCGGGCTCACCATGGCGGACGAACGGAGCCGCTATCGGGATCTAAACGTGACTCGCGTCATGATCGAGGCGTACCTCGCGGCGCAGCCCATCCTCGATAACGAGATCAACAACGATCCGCCTCTGAATGAGGACGGCACGCTCGAAACGAACACCGCGGGGGCGATTGATCGAGCGGTAACGAACGCGCTGGCAAGCGCGCTGATGCCCGACCACGCGAGCGCGGTCCGGGCGCGCGTCATCCGTACGGACAACATCTTCGAGACGAACTTCCTCCGGGCGACGATGACCGTGGTCCCTCGGGGGCAAATCTACGGGGTCTCGGCGGAGCTCGGGCCCGGGCTATTGACGGATAACGAGGAGGAAGGCGGCTGATATGGGCCAAACCGTGACGACTCCGCGCGGGGAATTCGCTCACGATGATCTCACGATCACGGCGATCCTCCACAATGGCAAGCGGCACACGTTCACCACGTGTTCCTCGATCACCTACGGCAATGGCCTGTCCTCCAGCACGGTCGGCGGGACGCAACCCGGGCCGAAGGCGCACGGGGGCCGGAAAGCCGAGCCGAAATGCGAGATGGAGATTTCTCGCGGCGAGGAGGACGAGCTGCGGGGGAAGCAGGGGGACGGCTGGATCTATCGGACGGTGGATCTACAAATCGTCTATTCGCTCCCGGGCCGGCCGGACATCATCGATCGCGTGGAGACGTGGCTGCCGCTCGGGGATGAAACGTCGTCGCAAACGGGCGATCCATCGATGACGAAGCTCGAAGGGAATTGCCTCAAGGTGATCAAGAACGGGATCGATCCTTTCAAGAAACCGAAGAGCTGAGGGACCATGCGCAAGCTGACGGATGAGGTGCGGGCAGAGCTCCGGCGGACACACGGCGTGAATCTGCGATTGATCGAGGTCGAGGAGCGCGAGGGCGTGGCCGTCGTGGTGAAGCCTCCGACGCGGAAGGCGTGGGCGGCGGCGTTCGATGGGCTCTCCAAACCTGCCGGGCGCCCGGATGCGCTCCACAACCTGCTGATCGATTGCGTCGCCTGGCCGGACGCGACGGCACTCTCGGCCGTGCTCGAGGAAGTTCCGGCGCTCTCCGAGCTCGCCTGGCCTGTGCTGGCCGAGCTGGCGGGGGCGCCCGACGATGAGCTGCAAACGATCCCTCTCGCGAAGCTCGGTTCCGACGACTGGCTCACGCTCGCGGCGGCGGGCCTGGCGGAGGCGAAGTGCGCCGAGCTCGCGGCGGAGGCGCGCGGGCCTTCGCAACGGATCGCGCTGCGGTTGCAGACAGGGCTCTGGTTGCTGAAGTGCCCGAGCTCCTCGCAATACACGGCGGCTCGACGGTTGACCGCGCAAGGGAAGGTCTTCGAGGGGCTCTATCGCCTCTCGCTGAACGCGATCGAATGGCCAACGAGTGAAGCGGTGGCGGCGGCATTCGAGCGCGCGCCGGGGCTCGCGAGCGCCGTCGGTGAGGTCGTGATGGAGCTGGCCGGCGCGGGGGCAAAGCTTCGCGTGGGGGGG
>NZ_JARZHG010000083.1 GCF_029946505.1 Polyangium sp. y55x31 | reverse complement strand
GTGGCGCCGCCGAGCGCGCCGGCGACGTCACCGAGGCCGCCGCCCGCGAGGTCGCCCGTGGCCGGAGGCGCCGCGCCGCCGGCGAGTCCGAGCAGGCCGCCGAGCGCGCCGAGCCCGCCCGCGGCGCCCGCGGCGCCCGAGGGATTCGCGCCGCCATTTTGCGTCGTCATGTCGAGGCCGGTGTCGAGCTCCATTTCACCGGGCTTCGGCTCGGGGAACTGCGGCTTTTCGATCTTCCACGAGCATTTGAGGTTCGGCGTCTCGTCGCCCTCGCAGCAAGGGCCGCTCTCGATGACCTCTAGCTCCTGGAACCCCTCGCGGAAGAGGACCTCCTCGATTTCGCCCATCTTGCAGCGGGCGAGGGAGGTGGCGACGCTCAGATTCCGCGCGTGGGACGAGGCGGAGAACGCGCCCGCCTGCGCCGAGAGGATCGCGGTCAGACCGAGGCCCAGGATCGCGACGGCGACCATGACCTCGAGCAGCGTGAATCCTCTCCGTTTCATATCGATCTCCCCGAACCCCTCAGAAACCGGAATCGCTGGCGTCCGATTCCTCGGATTCGTCGCGCGGCCTCTGCATTTCGACGCGCCCCTTCTGGAGCGCGGTCTTGCCCGTCAGCGGGGAGACGAGCACCGTCATGATGTCGCGCTCCGGATCCGCCTCCGCGGGATTGCCGAGCACGACCTGGATCGCCGCCCGCTCCGTCTGCCCCCCGGGCCAGAAATAAAGATACGCGCGATCCTCCTCGATCGGCCCCTCCTGATGCGAGGTGTCGATCGAGAGGAATCGCACGCCGTCGGCGAGGTCCTTGCCCGGCTTTTCGCCCTGCGGCTCGAATCCGAAGGCCTTCGTGGGCGTGAACGAGGGCCGCGGCGCGCGTGGCCCCTTCACGATTTTCTCGGCCTCCTCCATCGCCTTCTGCTCGATATCGGTGGCGGCCGCGGCGCCGCCCGTCTTGTCCTTCTTGTCGACCGAGAGCTGGCCCGCGCCCTCCTCCAGGATCACCATCCGCTGCTCGAAATCGAAGACGAGCCGCACCGGCTTTCCAATGGCATTCGCATGCCCATAGGCGACGCGCACCGCGCTGGCGATCATCACCGACGATTGCCTGAGCCGCGCGCGCTTGAGCGTCCCGAACCCGACGACCGCCGTCCCCGTGACCAGGGTCATGATCGCCAGCGTGATCAGGACCTCCACCAGCGTCATGCCACGCCGGCCGCGCGATCGCGCGGGGGCGTGGCATGTCGCGAGAGGAGCGGAGGCGCGCGGCATCGATAAGGTCCTCGTCAGAGCCCCGCGACGCGCTTGATGTCCGCGTCCTTGAAGCTGTCCTTGACGTCGTCGGGCGTATTTTCTTTGCGATCGCGGCCCGCCGAGAGCACCGTGATCTCGTCGCCGTCGCATTGAATCTTGAACGGCGTGCCCCACGGATCGTCCGTCTTCCCCGCGTCGATGTGCTTGCCGTCGACGAGCTCTTTGATCGTCGGGCAGCCGCCGCTCAGGCTGTCGAGGTGCATGTACTGCTGCGCCGCGGTCTTGATGACGCCCGCGCTGAGCACCGCGCCGCGGATCTGGCTCTCCTTGTACCGCGGGAACACGAGCGCCGTCGCGCCGCCCGCGATGATCGCCATGATCGCGAGCACGATCAGGACCTCGACCAGCGTCACGCCCCGCGACGCCGCACGCTTCACTCTCCGGATTCGATTCGCTTTCACCTTCATGGTCCGTTCACTCCACGCGGTCGAGACCGCCGATTTCACCATCCGGCCCGTCGCTCGTGAGATCGTACCCCTCCGGGTCCTTCTGACCAGGGCAAACCAGCCGGAGCGGCCTGCCCCACGCGTCGATGGGGTCGATCCCGATATACCCCTCGGCTTTTAGCGCATCGAGCGACGCGGGGCACTTTCGCTCGTGATCCGCCCGATACGCATCGAGTCCCCCCCGGACGACGCCGATCGTGGCCATCGTGGAGCGTACGCCGGTCTTGCGGCGCTCACGCGCGCCGAGGAGGAGCAAGAGCGTGGCCATCCCGAGCGCGAGCGCCACGAGCTTCGCCCGTGCCATGCCGCGGCCGCGCAAGATTCCGCCGCCCCGCTCCCACGGGAACCAGATCGTCGTCTCTCTCTGCCTGCGCCGCGCCACGCCCCGATTCCCCCGTTAGCCTGCAAAACTCGACATCTGGATGAGCGGCATGAGGATCGAGAACGCGATGAACCCGACCGCGCCGCCCATGAACACGATCATGAGGGGTTCGAGCAGGCTCGTCAGCACGGTCACGCGGTTCTCGACCTCCAGATCGTACGCGTTCGAAACGTTCTCCAGCATCTCTTCGAGCTGACCGCTCTTTTCGCCGATCGTGATCATGTGCGTGACGATCGGCGGGAACTGGCCGCTGCGCTTCAGGGGCTCGGCGATGCTCTGGCCCTCGCGGATCGAGCCGATCGCGTCGGCGATGACCTTCTCGAGGACGGCATTGCCGAGGACGTTCTTGACGATGTCCATCGCGCTGAGCAGCGCGACGCCGGCGCTGAGCAGCGTGGCGAGCGTGCGCGAGAAGCGCGCGATCGCGATCATCTGCACGAGCTTGCCGACGATGGGCGCCTTGAGCAAAAAGCCGTGCCATTTCAGCCGGCCGGCCGGCGTGCGCTTCCAGCGACGGAAGCCCCAGATGCCCGCCGCGAGGAGGCCGAGGACGAGCCACCAGTAGTTGCTCAAAAAGTCGGACGTGCCGATGAGCGTGGCCGTGTACCAGGGCAATGCCTGATCCATCGAGGCGAAGATCGAGGTCACGTTCGGCACGACCGCGACCATGAGCACCGAGACGAGCGAGACGCCGAGGACCGCCATCAGGATGGGATAAGCCATCGCCGAGCTGACCTTCGACGTGAGCTTCGCCTGGGACTCGAGGAACGCGGTGACGCGCTCCAAGACCTGCTGGAGCATGCCCGACGCCTCGCCGGCGCGGACCATGTTCACGTAGAGCGGCGGGAAGATCGACGGGTGCTGTTCGAGCGCCTTCGCGAAGCTCGTACCCTCGCGGATCTGCTCGCGGACCTGGGTGAGCGCGCGCTTGAGCGATTCTTTCTCGACCTGATCGATGAGCGCCGTGAGCGATTCGAAGAGCGGAATGCCCGCCTTGAGCAGGGTCGCGAGCTGGCGCGTGACGACAGCGACGTCGCTCGTCGAGGGGCGCTGCGTGAAGGCGAGGAGGTTGATCGACTTCTTCGTCTTCGCCGCGGCGGCCTTCTCTTCCGCGGCCGTCGTGAGAAGGATGCCGTCCTTGCGCAGGAGGGCGCGGAGCGCCTTCGCGTTCTCCGCGTCTTTCACGCCCTTCACCGGCTTTCCGGTGGCGACGAGGATGCCTCTGTATTCGAAGACGGCCACGGCCCGCTCCTCCCTATTCGTCCACGATGATGTCCTCTTGGGTCGCGGCGAGCACTTCCTCGACCGTCGTCAGACCCCTGAGGACCTTGCGCGCGCCGTCGTCACGCATGGTGTCCATGCCCTGCGAGAGCGCGACGCGCTTGACCGTCTGCGCGTCGGCGTTCTTGAGGATGAGCGGCCCGATCGCGTCGTCGATGACGAGCAGCTCGTAGATTCCGCGCCTCCCCACGAATCCCTTCTGCATGCAGGCGTCGCAACCTCCCGGTTTGAAGAAAACCGGAGAGCTGCCCATTTTCTGCCCGACATATTCGTATTCGAGCCCGTGCACCGAATACCGCTGCGACGGGATCCGCTTCGCCTTCCAGGCGAGGCGCTCCTCGTCGAGGCCGAGCTGCTTGAGCTCGTACGCCGTCGGCTGATACGGGATCTTGCAGTGCTGGCAAAGCATGCGCACGAGGCGCTGCGCGAGGATGCCGATGACGCTGGAGCGCACGAGGAACGGCTCGATCTCCATCTCGACGAGGCGCGTGACGGCCGCGGCCGAGTCGTTCGTGTGGAGCGTCGAGAGCACGAGGTGACCCGTGAGCGAGGCGTGAATCGCGATCTCGGCGGTCTCCTTGTCGCGGATCTCGCCGACCATGATGACGTCCGGATCCTGGCGCAAGAAGGCGCGGAGCGCGCTCGCGAACGTGAGGCCGATCGAGGGGTGGACGTGGACCTGATGAATGCCGCCGATCTCGTACTCGACCGGATCCTCGGCCGTGAGGATGTTGCGGCTCGGATCGTTGATGCGGTTCAGGCACGCATAAAGCGTCGTCGTCTTGCCGCTGCCGGTCGGGCCCGTGACGAGGATGATGCCGTCGGGCCGATTGATGAGGTGATCCATGATCCCGTATTCGCGCGGGGCGAAGCCGAGATCGTCGAGGCCGAGGAGGATGCTCGTCTTGTGCAAAAGGCGCATGACGATGCGCTCGAAGCCGCGGCTCGTGGGGACCGTGGAGACGCGGACGTCGACGCTCTTGCCCGCGATCTTCAGCGTGATGCGGCCGTCCTGCGGGAGGCGCTTCTCGGCGATGTTGAGGCTCGCCATGATCTTCACGCGGGCGATGATCGGCGCCATGAACTGCTTCGAGGCGCGGCGCGCCACGTAGAGCTCGCCGTCGATGCGATACCGCACGACGACGTCGCGCTCCTCGGGCTCGATGTGGATGTCGCTCGCGCGCTCGCGGACGGCCATCGCGAAGAGGCTGTTCACCCAGGCGATGATCGGCGCGTCGTCGTCCGAGTCGATGATGTCGACGAGGTTGTCTTCTTCCTCGTGCTTGTCGCCTTCGAGGTTCGATTGGCCCGCGTCGCTTTTCTCCCAGATGCGGTTGATCGCCTCGTGGACGTGGTTGCGCGTCGCGACCGAGATCTCCACGGGCTTCGCGAAGATCGCGCGGACGTCGTCGACCGCCAGCGTGTCGAGCGGATCGGCGACGACCGCGTGCACGGTCTGGTCGTCCTCGAAGATGGGCAGGATGAAGCGCTGCTTCGCATAGGTGATGGGCAGGCGCGAGGCGACGTCGAATTTGACCTGATCGATGTCGATCTTCGGCACGAAATCGAGGCCCATCTCGGTCGCGAGCGCGCGGGCGATCTTGTCCTCGCCCGCGAGGTTCGAGGAGACGATGAGCTCCGTGAGCGTCTGGCCGCGCTCGCGCACGGTATCGAAGAGCGGCGCGAGCTTCTGCGCGTCGACCACGCCGTGGCGGACCAGGATCTCACCGACGTATTCTTCTCGGGCTGCCGGGTTCATGCTCACTCCACGCGCTCCACGGGCCGCGGGGCAGGCGCGCCAGCCGGGCGGCGGCGCGGGGTGGGCGCCGCGGGCGCATTGCCGCCGCCCGTCGCCGGGGGCGGCGTCGCGGTCTGCATGCCGCCGCCGCCGTCGTCCCCGCCGCCGCGGATGGCGATGCTCGGCACCGCAATGGGTTGTCCGGGCTCATGCGAGCGCGCGCCCTTGGGTTTGGCCTCCTCTTCGAGCCGCGCCCGCTCGGCCATCTTGATCTGCGATTGCCGGATGTCCTCGACGAGGCCATTGGCGCGCGCGTAATCCTTCGGGGGCTCCCAATCCGAGTCGCCGAAGACGAAATACCGGTCGAGGAACTCCTGCCGCTCCTGCATCTTGCGCTCGAAGATCGCCCGGAGGTCCTCCTGATCACGAATGATGTAGGGCGTGAGGACGAGCAGGAGGTTCGTCTTCTGCATGGTCTTTTTCGTGGTGCGGAAGAGCGCGCCGAGGATCGGGATGTCGCCGAGGATCGGGATCTTCGTGCGCGAATTCGTGACCGCATCGCGCATGAGGCCGCCGATGACCACGGTCTGCTGGTCGCGGACGACGAGCGTCGTCTTCGCGTTGCGCTTGGTGATCGGAATCGCCCCGAGCGCGCCAGGGAGCGGCGCGCCGGCCTCGGAGATGCCCTCCGTGATTTCGAGTCGCACCTGATCGGAGTCGTTGACGTGCGGCGTGACCTCGATCTTCGTGCCGACGTCCTGGCGAGGCGCCGAAAAGCCGCCGAGACCGCCGAGCAGGCCGAGGCTGCCGAGGCCGCCCGCCGCGCCCGCCGCGCCGCCCGCCGCGCCCGCGAGCGAGCCGAGGCCGCCGCCGACGTTCGTCTGGAGCGGGATGTTCTGGCCAATCTCGATCGTGGCCGGGATGTTGTCGGTCGCGAGGATGTGCGGCGTGGCGAGGACGTTCGAATCGGAGTCGGTCGCCATCGCGTGCATGATGACGCCGAACGCGGGGATCGAAATGCCCGTGCCGAGGAGGTTCGCCGATTCCGCGATCGTGGGGCCGCGGACGCCGAGCGCGAAGGCGCCGAGCTGGTTCGCGACGGAGAGCGGCGCGCCCGCGGAGGTGAGCGGGTCCATGCCGCCGTACGCGATGCCGTCGCCGGTCACGCCGTCGATGTCGACGGGCGAGGGGACGGGCGCGCCCATGTGCCAGCGGACGCCGACGTCGTTCGTGCGATCGACGTTCACGTCCATGATGACGGCCTCGATGAAGACCTGGCGGCGCGGCTGATCGAGCTCGTCGATGACGCTGCGGAGCGCGGCGTAATCGCGGAGCGAGGAGGTGACGACGAGCTTGTTCGAGCCCTCGTCACACGTGATCTTGACCTGGCCCTCGAAGATGTCCTCGGTCGAGCCGGGGACGGGCGGGGCCGCCTGCGCGCCGCGGCGACCGCCGGCCGCGGCGCCGCCGCCCGCGCCGCCC
>NZ_JARZHG010000082.1 GCF_029946505.1 Polyangium sp. y55x31 | reverse complement strand
AGGTCGAGGGCCCCTCGGCGGGCCGGCCGGCCCTCGGCGAAAATCTTCCTCGGGGTCGAGGCGCCCCGACCGCGCTCGACATTTTATTTTCCCGATCCTCGCACCGAGGGTCGAGGTGACAGAAACGAAGATGGTGGGACGCGTCGCGGGAAGCCTGAGAGCGCCTATGAGCGGCCGGAATCAATCGTCCTTCGCGCCATCGTTCTCCGCGATGTCCGCGCGCGCGTCACGCCACCCGAAGAATCCTTTCGCAAGGACGAGGGCGCCGCCCACGAGAAGCCAGGGGAACATGATCCCGCTGGCGAGCAGCCCTGCGCCGAGGAGGACCGTCAGCCCGCCGATCCCCATCCAGTAGAAGTGGCTTTCGGACCGCTGCTCGAGTTCTTGACTGGCATGCCCGGACTGGAAGTCGTACCCGCACTGGCAACGGCGAGCGCTCGAGGGAGAGATGAGCGCACAGCGCGGGCATCGCTTCGGAGGACGGCGAGGCGGCAAGGAGGTGGCGGGCTCGGCCTTGGTACGATAGGGGCGCATGATCGGATATCCGTGGGTCGTGCCATTTAGGGCAGCGGACGCTTCATGCAAACACCGTAAACTTCGAGATCTTGGCCGCTTATGAACGACACTGGTTCCCACCCAGCCGCGCCGAGCTTCTGCAACCCCAGCTCCCAGGCCTGGGAACGCTTCTCGACTCTGATGTCCAAAGATTCGTGGTTCATTTCAGGCGTCCCAAAGCAGCGGATCTCCCACCGCTTGACGCCGGACGGTGCGGGTTCATCGGCAATGGCTGTTCTGGCCTGCATGGTCCCAACGGCGCATCCGAGCATGAAGACGATGGAGACCGAGAGCCCCAGTAGGAATTGTCGCATGCCGTACCTCCACGCCACCGGTACCCGAGGGGTGACGTGGCGTCCACTTTGTTGCGGTGGGTTTGCACCGCATTTTTCCCTTCCGTCGATCGCCGTCCGGAGCGAGGCTTCGCCAAGGAGGTAGCTTATGGGCGCGCTGCGCTCGAATTGGGACGCCGTCGTCGATACGCTCGCCATGGGAACCCGGGATCCGAGCCTCGCGGCAGCGCTCGACGTCCGCGCGTCCGGTCGAATCAGCCTGGCGGAAGCCGCCTCGATGCTCGGCGAGCCGACCGACGCGCCTGGATGGCGGCGGAAGCTCACGCGGCGGCTGCGCTACCTCGAACGCTTACACGGCGTTTCCCTCCTGGTGCCGCAAATTGGACGGCGCGGGACGGTCGTGCTGCTCGAGGGGCTGCGCGAGACCTGTCCCGTCCCGGTAGCCTCGGTCCTCGCGCTGCAAGAGCTCCACGCGCGGATCGTCGGTGTCGAGAGCCGCGTCGCGAGCCTCGAAGGCGAGGCCGAAGGGCCGAAATCCTCGGCGAGGCCGAAAAGAGGGCGGAAATAACCCGCGGGCGGCTCCTTTTCCGCCAAGGGTAGGATGGCTCTACCTTCAGCGGAGACCCCGCAAAGCCGATACCGGCGCGTCGTGCGCGAGGTCCTCGACGCTCGCGGCCGCTTCTGCGAGTGCTGCGGCGTTCCAGCGCGGCACGTACACCACATCATCCCGTGCTCTATCTCGGGGATCGCCTCGGAACTCGTCTTTGATCCCGCCAATCTGATCGTGATCTGCAACGATTGCCACATGCTCATGCATCCCTTGATCCGGAGGCCTTCATGGACCAAAGCAGCGAAAGGACGCGGGATCGCGCTCAACCGTTGACCCCCGAGGAAGCCGAGCGCGCTTCCGCCGAGGGACGCCCGGCGCCGAACCCCGACGCGCCGAAGATGGACGCGGACGTCAAGACGTTGCGCTGGCTCCTCCGCGTCGAGAAACGCCGGCTCAAGGAAGCCGTGCGCATCGAGCGGGAGCGGCGGATCGTCTTCCCCGAAACGAGCGTGATCCTGCGCGATGTCCATCGGCTCCTCGATGCCATCGCCATTCGTGAAGGGCGGCTCTCCTCGCGCACGGCTACGGCTCCCGAGCCGGGGCGCTTCGAGGGGAGCGCGAACGGAGGCGCCAAGCCTCGGGACGAGTTCGACGATTTCCGGAGCCTGCTGGAGTAGACCATGAACGGTGGCCGCCCGACCCTCCGAACCCCCGAGGTCGAAAAGCAGATCCTCGACGCGCTCCGGCTCGGTCAACTCCACCGGCCCACGGTCTGCGCGCTCGTCGGGATCAAGCCGCGCACGCTGCGAGATTGGCGAAAGCAGGATCCGGCGTTCGATGCGGCGATCCGGGCCGCGGAAGCGAAGGGCGAAGCGCGGCTTGCATCGATCGCGACGCAAGGGGCCGCAGACGATCCGCGCCTCGCGCTCGACATCCTGCGCGCACGGTATCCCGAGAAGTGGAACCGCAGGCATACGCGGGTCGATGGCAACGTGCACGTTGACGTCGCTCGTCCCCCTACGCTCCCGAAGGAGCTCCGCGCCGCGTGGGATGCGGGCGCGAAGAGCGGTTGGAAGGACCGGAAAGCCTGTCGGGAGCTCGAAATCTACTGGGCGACGGGGGAGATCGGGAGGCCCGAGCAGATTGCGGCGCTCGAAACGCTCTTGGCCGAGCTCAAAGCGAACCCGGAGCCGTACCTCGGGGAATAGCTCGATGGCGAAGGCTTTCGGGTATCGGGTGGGCGATTTCTCCTACAGGGAGCACGGTCGGATCGCGGCGGCCCCCTCCGAGGGCCTCGCGGCGTTCATCCCGGCCGTTACGCCGGGGTATGCGCGCCCGGATCATCTCGCCCCCCTGATCGAGCTCCTCGAGCGCGCACGGCGCGAGCCTGTCCGCGCGGTGATCCACGCTCCTCCGCGGCACGGGAAGACGGACACGATCCTCCACGCGATCGCGTGGTACTTACGAAAGGATCCGACGCTCCCGATCGCTTATGCGACGTACGGGATCGAGCTGGCCAACAGCAAGAGTCGCGACGCTCGGGCGATGGCGCGCGCGGCCGGCGTCGAGCTCGATGCCGGGGCGAAGGGTGTCGGCGAGTGGCGAACGCGCGAGGGGGGACGGGCGGTGTTTACCGCGCTGAATGGCTCGCTGACGGGCAAAGGGTTCCGTGTCCTCTTCGTGGACGACCCCTTCAAGAACCGGATCCAGGCCGAAAGCCCGACGTACCGCGCGCGGATCTGGGACCTCTGGCAGGGCTCGACGATCAACCGCGTCGAGCCGGGCGGGAGCGCGATCGTCCTTGCCACGCGGTGGCACCCTGAAGACCTCTCGGGGAGGCTGATCTCCCAGGGCTGGCAATACCTCCGCCTGCCAGCGCTCTCCGACGACGGACGCGCGCTCTGGCCCGAACGCTGGCCCGCCGAGGAGCTCGAAGCACGGCGGCGCGAGGTCGGGGAATACACGTGGGCCTCCCTGTATCAAGGCGTCCCGAGGCCGCGAGGCGGGGCCGTGTTCAACGCAGAGCCGGCCCTCTACACACCCGAGGCCCTCGGCGAGGTTCGAGAGTACCGCGACGGGATCGGCGTCGATTTCGCGTACACCGCGCGGAAGCATGCGGATTACTCCTCGGCGGTCGTCATGCGCTCGCACGAACCGGAGCGCGGGCGGCGCGTGTATTACGTCCTCGAATGCCTGCGAAAGCAGGTCCTCGCGCCCGAGTTCGCCGCGGAGGGCGCGCGGCTCCAGCGGGCGCACGGGGGATGCAAGGCGATGGGCTACGTCACGGTGTTTGAAAAGATGATCGTTCCCTTCATGTCGGATCGGGGCTTCACGGTCGAGGCGCGCCGCGTGAAGGCGGACAAGTTCACGCGGGCGCAACCGTACGCGGCATCCTGGAACGACGGGCGCGTGCTCCTCCCCGAGGACGTCGGGCCGGATTCGTGGGTAAACGTCTTCCTTGCGGAACATCTCCGCTTCACGGGGCAGGACGACGACGAAGACGACCAGGTCGACGCCGGCGCGGCCGCGCATGACCTGCTGTCCTCGCCCGCGGGGCGGATCGCCGGGTCGTTCTCCGCGGCGAACAAACGGCCGGTTCGGCTCACGAGGTACACCCGATGAATCGCGCCCCTCGCGTTCGGTACGCGCAACACGTGTTCGCGCCGCTCATGGGCTGGGATAACGATCGCGTTCGGCAGGCGCTCGAACGGCATGAAGCGGGAGATTTTCGCGAGTCGGCAGACCTCGCCGAAGCGCTCTTGACGGACGAGCGTCTGGATGGCGCTCTACAGCAACGGATCGACGGGCTGCTCGCGCTGCCGCTCTCCTTCGAGGTCTCCACCGAGACGGGCGACGCACCGGCGGCCGAGCTCGCGCAACGGAAGGCGGCCGAAGTCTGGTGGCGCTTCTGTCCGGAACCCGTTCTGCGGGACGTCCTGAAGTGGTTGATCATGCTCGGCGTCGCGGTCGTGCAACTGAATTGGTCCGAGGAGCGGGGGCAATGGCTGCCGCTCCTCGAGGTCTGGCATCCGCGGGATCTGTGGTTCGATGGGCACGAGGTCACCTACAAGGTAGGGACTCCGACCGCGCAGATCGGCCTCGCCGCGGATCCGTACAAGTGGGCGATCTTCGCCTCGGGTAGCCAAACCCCCTGGATGAACGGCGCCGTCCGGCGGGTCGCCATGTACTACCTCGCGAAACAACAGATGTTTACGGATTGGGCGCATTACTCCGAGGTCTACGGGCATCCCACGCGGGTCGGGAAGTACCCCGCGGCCCTCGATGAGAGCGACGAGACGGCGCGAGAGCGCGATGCGTACCAGGACGCGCTCGTCAACGCTGGCAAATCGCCGGTGATCATGCTCCCGGTGGACATCGACAGCGAGGGCAAGGCGGCGGCGGGCTGGGGTTACGAGCTCGTCCAGGCCGACGGCGCGAGCGCGGTCGAGGTCTTCGAACGCGGGATCCGGTACTGCGATAGCGCAGCAGCTATGGCGATCCTCCGGCAAACCCTCACGATGGAACCTGCGCCGATCGGCTCGCATGCGCTCGGGAAGGTGCACAACGCGGTCCGCCATGAGGGAAAGCGGGCGGACACGGAAGGCCTCGCGACCACCGGCCATTACGAGGTGCTCCGCCCGTGGGCGCTGTTCAACTTCGGGGACGAACGTCTCGCGCCCTGGCCGAAGTGGGACACGAGGACGCCCGAGGAGCGCGAGGCACAAGCGGAGGCCGAGGTCCTCGAAGCGCGGCGACGGGCCGACGTGGCGAAGGCGGAGGCGGAGGCGCGGCGCGCGGTCGCTGAGGCGAAGCGGGCGGAAGCCATCGCGGCGGCCGAGGCGGCAAAGCTCCGCGCCGAGACACTCGAACGTGTCGCGGGCGCGTTCGCTGCGCTCGGCGCGAGCTCGCTCGCGAGCCGCGTGGATTGGGACGCGCTGGCGAAGGACGAGGGGCTTCCCCTGGCTCCCGCGGGTAAGTCGCAGCCGCGGGAGCTCGGGCGCCGCGCGTTGTCGGGGGGTGAGAAGGTTCTCCACGTCGTCGACGGCACGTATGAGCTCTTCCGCGCTCACTTCTCGCGAGGCCGGCGGCGCGTCGTGAATGGGAAGGACGTCAAGGCGACGGTGGGCATGGTGGCATCCCTCGTGACCCTGCTCGAAGCTGGCGAGGTCACACATCTTGCAGTCGCCTTCGACAACCCGATCACGAGCTTTCGAAACAAGCTCTTCGACGGATACAAGGATGATTCCGTCGTGCCGGCGGCCCTGCGCGCGCAGTTCGAGGACGCGGAAGCGGCGGTGCGCGCGCTCGGGGTCGTGGTCTGGTCCATGGACGAGTTCGAGGCCGACGACGCGCTGGCTACGGCCTGCCAGAAGTATGCGCAGGATTTCGAGTCGATCCGCGTGCTCTCGCCGGACAAGGATCTAGCGCAATGCCTGACACGCCCGGGGATCGTGCTCGTGGATCGTGCTCGTGGTCGGGAGCTCGCGGCGGATGGCGTGCGGGATCGGTTCGGCGTGGACCCCGAAAGCATCCCCGATCTGCTGGGGCTCGTGGGCGACACAGCCGACCAGATCCCGGGGATCGATGGCGTGGGCATCGAGGCCGCGGCCGCGCTCTTGTCGCGATACGGTCACATTGAAGACATCCCGGAAGATGCGACGGATTGGGACGTCGAAGTGTGGGGCGCGGAGCGTGTCGCGGCGGCGCTGAAGTCCCGTCGGGAGGACGCGCTCCTTTTCCGTGAGCTCGCCACGCTCGTTCGGAATGTCCCCCTCGAAGAAACAGCCGAGGAGCTCGCATGGGGTGGGGAAAGCGAGGACTTCGGTGCATGGTGTGAGGCCATGAATGCGGAGCATTTGAAGGGACGCTTGCCTGCCGCCGGGTAGAATGCGTGGAGGCGGGCACGATTCGGCGACGGTTTTGTGCTCATCATCGATCGCTTCGCTGAATCAGCCAGAAAAGAGCCAGATCTGGCTGATTAGAATCCCAAGGGTAGAGGCTCTCCATTCTGTGGAGCCGTCGACCCATGGGACGCAAGGCTCGCGCCACGCTTGGGCTCGTTGACCTGTCAGGGGATCCCCCTGGCGAAGTGCTGCTCTTCCGCGCGGGCGTGAACAAGTCCTACAAGGGCCTCCTTCTCTTCGACGAGGAAGCCGCGCGCCGCGTCCTCGCTGACTTCGAGGCGCACGGCGCCGAACTCTTCTTCGACTACGATCACGCCTCCCTCTACGGCTTCTCGAAGGGCGCGGGCGAGGCGGCCGCATGGTTCCGGCCCGAGGTCCGCGAGGGCGCGCTGTGGGCCGTCGATGTCCGCTGGACAGAGGAGGCCGCGGAGAAGGTTCGGGCGCGGAAGTATCGCTACATCTCGCCCGCGGTCGATTACGAGCTCGATAGCAACCGGATCACGCGGCTGATCAACGTCGCGCTGACGAACCTGCCCGCT
This sequence comes from Polyangium sp. y55x31, assembly GCF_029946505.1. GTDB lineage: Bacteria > Myxococcota_A > Polyangia > Polyangiales > Polyangiaceae > Polyangium. The sequence continues at coordinate 869 of NZ_JARZHG010000082.1, read as the reverse complement.
TCGCACGGGCTTCCGCCGCTGATGGCGGCTTCGCAGGGAGCAAAAGGCATGCTGGAAGGCGCGCTCGCGCATATCGCCTCGGGGCTCGGGCTCGATCCCGACTCGGCGACCGAGGACGACGTGATCAAGGCGTTCGATGATCACATGGCCGAGGAGGGCGGCGAAGAGGGGGACGACGCACTGAAGGACAGCGACGCGGCGGAGGCCCTTGCGCAAATCCGCACCCTGACGGGGAAGGCGACGACGCGCGAGGCGCTCGCGGCGGCGGCCGAGGAGCTGCAAGCGGCGCGCGCGGCGGCCATGGAAGACGAGGTCGGCGCGCTCGTGGATCGCGGTATCGCGGCGAAGCTTATCCCCGAGGCGGGGCGAGAGGCATTCGTCAAGCTCGGCCGTAAGGACCTCGATACGCTGCGGGAACTCGTGGGGAGTGTAGGCGAGGATCCCGAACGGGAGAAGCCTAAGAAGGAGCCACCGAAGGGCGATCCACCGAAGAAACCCGCGGCGCGGCCCACGCCCCCGGCCACGCGACACCAGCAAGCGAGCCCGGCAGCGCGCACGCGTCGGAATGGCGAGTTCGATCTCCAGGTAGCGAAAACGCTGCGGCTCGATCCCGCCGCGATGGACGGGGACGACGATTGAAGGAGGAGCCATGGTCCGCGACGTGAAGCGATACGGGATCGGCGTCTGCGTCGAGCGGCTCGCGCCCGGCATGAAGGCCGGCGCGGTGATCGAGGAGGGAAACATCGTCTGCGTGGATGCCTCGGGCTACGCGCTCGAGGCAACCGAGGCGGCGGATCTGCGGCCGGTCGGACGAGCCTGCGAGACGAAGGACAACAGCGCGGGCCAGGACGGCGCCGAGCGGATCAACT
>NZ_JARZHG010000081.1 GCF_029946505.1 Polyangium sp. y55x31 | reverse complement strand
CCCGCGCCGCCCGCGCCGCCGTCACCGCCCGCGCCGCCGTTGCCGCCTGCGCCGCCTGCGCCGCCCGCGCCGCCGCCGCCCGCGTATTGCACGAGCTTCGATTGCGAGAACGATTCGGTGACGAGCGGTTTGTTCGGGCAAACCTCGAAGCCGTAGCCCCACTTCGCCTTGAGGAAGAAGCCCATGAGCTGCGGCGCGTCCTTGACTTCGAGGTCGAGCGTCACCGTCTTCGTCTTTCCGGCCGGCAGATCACCGACCGGGACGCCCGCCGTGAGCGCGGCGCCGTCAACCGGGTTGCCAGAGATGTCACCGGGGGTGCCGTCGACCGCGAACGAGACGAGGCCGAGGCTCGCTTCGAGCGGGAGCGAGAAGGCGATCTGCTCGGCCGCGACATCGCCGTTGTTGGCGAGGATGGCCGTGACGGTGAAGGTCTCGCCGAGCGAGACGGAGGGCGGGGCGTCGATGACGCTGCTCGCCACGCCCTTGAAGTCCGGCGCATTCACGTCGATGGAGAACGCCGCAAGGATCGGGGCATACGAGTCGTCCGTGGTGAGCGTGCGGATGACGGCCGAGCTCTGCCCATTCTGGAGCTGCTGATCCTGCGAGCTCAGGGGCACCGTCGTCACGTCCCAGCTCTGACGGCCGCCGCTCACGTTCTTGCCGGCGGCCGCGTCCTGGTTCCGATCGCCGAACGTGCCCTGGGTATCGAGGTTGCCGTTCTCGTCGTTGATCTGCGAGCAAAAGAAATTGTTCGACGGGTTGTTCGGCCCCGAAAGATTCTTGAACGGCCCGGCCGCCGTGGGGGCGAGCTGGAGCTGGTCGCCGACGAAGTTCGCGTCGCCCTCGATCGCGCTCACGATGACGCTGCCCTCGACGACGCCCGCCGGCGGCGCGCAGAAGCCGCTCACCGTGTAATCCTGGGTCGTGTTCTCGTCGACGAACGAGCCGCCCACGAAGATGCTGAGGTTGCGCATGGGGACGCCCTCGTCGCGGTAGGCGACGACGAGCGTCCAGCCCGCGGCGTTCAGGTTGTTGATCGAGCTCGCCTGCGTGGCCGGGACGCCCGAGACCTCGTACGTGCCCTTGCCGGCCTGCTTGACGAAATCCGTCACGTCCGCCGAGCGCATGTAATAACGGACCGCGAAGCCCGAGGCCGCCGTCTCGTTCATCGTGAGCGTCGTTGTGGGGTCGGGCGTGACCATCATCGTCGAGCCGTTCGCCGAGAGCGTGACGGCGGTGTCGAGCAGCGCCGTGACGTTCTCCCCGCCATAGTCGTAGCTGCCGCCCCAGAGCAGCTCCGCGTAGAGCACCTCGGCCTCGGGGAGCGAGAGCACGGCGCTCGATCCATTCGTCTTCCAGTCCGCCGTGGTGCCCATCGGCCAGGGGTTCTGCGGGTCCGCGGCGGGCTCGTCGACGGTATTGCCGAGCGAGATGAACGTGCCGATGGAGTCGCGATCACCGGGCCCGTTCACACTGGTCGCCTTGCTCAAGCCGAGCGAGTTGCCCGTGCCGGCGATTCCGCCGGGCACCGTCGCGGTGAAGCGCAGTTGTTGTGCGGAGGCAGATGCAGGGGCGAGCGCGGCGCACGTGAATGCAAGGAGGAGAGGTGCACGAAGCTTCATGCTCCCATGGCTAACCCGGGCGCGCGTGAGGGTCAAATCCTGTATCCTTGCGTGGAGCGGCATGGAGACCCGGGCAACCTTCGGCCTCAGCGAGATGATCTTCGAGGCGCCCGACACGTTCGTCATGAACCCGCGCGGGGACTTCGACGGGCCGACGGCGAGCGCGATGATGGAGCACCTCATCGCCCGGGCGCAGGGCCTTCCGTTCGTGCTCCTGCTCCTGGATCTCACGTACCTCGGCGTGATCACGCCGGCGGCGCGGCACGCGCTCACATCGAACGGGCACAGGCTGCCGCCGCGCGCGCTCGCGATCCACGGCGGGAGCTTCACGGTGCGCGTGGTGTCGCAGATGATGGCCCGGGCGAGCTTTCTGCGCGGGAGCAGGAACCGCTGGGTCTGGCATTCGCCGAACGAGGCGGCCGCGCGGGCGTGGCTCGACGAGAAGCGGAGGATGCTCGCCGCGGGGGTTCGTCCCGAGGAACGGTAATGGCTGGCATCCCGCTTGCCAGCAGGGACGGCGCGAGGTTTTGCTGTGCAAATGGGAACCAGGGGGGCGGCGCCGGGCTTGGGCGGTCGAATGAGCGTCTGCGCGCGCATCGCGGGGCTTTGCGTGGCCCTCGCGCTCGGAACGGGCTGCGGCGCCGCGACGTTCGGGGCCACGGTCCCGCTGGGATACGGCTCGGTCTACGGATACACCGTGGTCGACGCGGGCGGCGTCCCGTACGACATTTACGATTACCCGGCCTATTACTGGAACGGGAATTACGCCTATCTGGTGGGTTCGTCCTGGTATTATCCGTCGGCCGGGGGCTGGGTGATCTTCCAGGATGAACCCTGGGATCTCTACCAGTACCGGAGATCCCTTCCGCTCCAGGTCGCGCCGCCGGCCGTGCAATATCCCGCATATCCGGCCTACCGCGCGAGCCCTGCATATCGCACGCCGGCATATCGCACGTATCCCACGTACCGCGCGCCGACATACGAGACGACGCCGCCGGTCCAGGTGGCGCCTCCGGCGTTGCGAACGCCCTCCGTGGCCGCGCCGCCCGTGCAAGTCGCGCCGCCCGCCTCGCGCGTCGAGACCTACCGCAGGAGCGCGCCTCCTCCGCCCTCCGTGGCCGCGCCGCCCGTGCAAGTCGCGCCGCCCGCCTCGCGCGTCGAGACCTACCGCAGGAGCGCGCCTCCTCCGCCGGACGTGGCCGCGCCGCCGGTGCAAGTCGCGCCGCCCGCCTCGCGCGTCGAGACCTACCGCAGGAGCGCGCCTCCTCCGCCCGACGTGGTCCGCAGCCCCTCGTCGGGGAGCACGCGCCTCCCCTCGGCGCCGCCGCCTTCGCGTGGCCGGGGTGTGCAATCGGCGCCGCCTGCGCCGCGAAGGTAGCGTGCGCGGCGTATCGCGGCGCGGGGAGGTGGTGGTAGCATCGCGCCGCCTTCCGGCCCGACCATGAACGACATCGCCACGCAGACCCCCGCGCCCGAGCGCGCGAACCCTTCGCCCCGCGTCCGCATCGACCTCATCTCCACCGTGGTCCAGCGCGCCTTGCCGAACGGCGTGCGCATGGAGATAAGGCCACAGCGGCCGGTGACGGCGGCGTGGGATCAGGCGCTCCCGCTCTTCGAAGGCTGGATCCAGAGCGCGGAGCTACGTGTCCGCGCCTCGGGCCTCACGGACGGCCCGTTCTTCGCGGCGCTCGAGATCGAAGGCGCGAAGGTCGGCACGACCGTCGCGGCGGCGATCGGATCGGCACCCGCAGAAGCCGGCGCGGGGCCGCTCTCGTCGTTCTCCGTCGAGCTCGTCGTGCCGCTCGCGCTGCTCGCGCCGCACGCGGGGAAACGTTGCGCGTTGCGGCTGATCCTGTCGCCGCAGAGCTCGCTCGCGGGCGGGCGGAAGGTGACGCTCGCGCGGACGATCTTCGTGGGCATCCCGGGCTACGGGCCGCTGCTCTCGGCGCTGGATCTGCTCGAATCGACGGACTCGGTCCTCGTCGACGCGCCCGAGCGGCGCCTCTTCGATCTGCAAAACCCCGAGGAAGGGCTCTGGATCGGCACGGGCAAGTGGCGCCTGCGGCTCTTCGCGGACTGGGCGAAGCTCGAAGGCGAGCCGTTCGTCATCGACACGAAGCCCTCGCACGTCTCTCACCGCTTCCAGCGTGACGACGACGCGCCCGCCGTGGTGGTCGAGGACGCGACGCGGCGCGCGGGCGGGCGGCGCACGTACACCGAGCTCGTGCTCGATTCGTCGCATCCGGACCTTCTGCCGATCCCCGAGGAAGGCAAGGACATCGCGCTCGATCTGACGGTCGAGCACGCGCTCACGTACGGCGAGCACACGGGCGTGTGCACGTGGCACGCGGCGCTGCCGGTGCGCCTCCGGGATCCGCGGCCGCTCCTGAAATCGTTCCAGCGGCTCTCGGCCGTGGGCATCGATTTCGGCACGACAGCGACCGTCGCGGCGCTCTACCAGAAGGGCTACCGCGCCCTGCTCCGGCTCGGCAGCGGCAGCGCGCCGGCCGCGAAATCGGCGGAGAACCCGACGTACCTGCTCGTCGAGGATCACGAGCGGCTCTGGGCCGAGGTCGAGCGCGCCGCGGCCGGCGACACGCGTTTCCCGAACCTCCTGCGCATCGTGCGAGGCAGCCACGCGGCGCGCGAGGCGATGACCGACTCACCGAACGCCGTGGTGCCCGAGCTGAAGAGCCTGCCCGAGCGCGTGCTCAGCCTCGATCAGTCGCCGCAGCTCCGCGACCGCGAGCGTCGCCGCGACTTCCTGCTCGACGAGAGCCGCGTCCGCATCCTCGTGCGCGCCTACGCCTACCTGCTCTCGCGCGCGATCAACCGCCCGGGGCAGGACGTGTACCTGCGCTACTGGCTCACGCACCCGGCGAAGTTCGACGAGCGCGCGCGCAAGCTCCTCGAGGAGGAGATCCGCCGCGGGATCCTGCTCGGCATCCCGGAGGGGATCCCGGCCGAGGAGATCGTCGTGGAGATGAGCGCGAGCGAGCCCGAGGCGTTCGCCGCCGAGGTTTGTCCCGAGCTCGCGACGTACCCCGAGCTCGAGCCGGTCATCTCGAAGTTCGGCGAGATGCGCTTCGCGGTCTTCGATTTCGGCGGCGGCACGCTCGACATCGCCTGCGGCCGCTTCCGGCCCGCGACCGAGCAGGAGGCCGAGGAGCTCGGCAGCCGCACGGTGATCGAGACGCTCCAGGTGAGCGGCGACGATCACCTCGGCGGCGACTACCTGACGCACGAGCTCGTGTGGCTCACGCATCAGCACGACAAGCACCTGCCCGAGATGGAGGAAAAGGAGGTGCCGATGATGCGGCCGCAGACGGTGCCTCCGAACAACCTCGCGAACAAGCCGCACCTCTACAAGCGGAGCCTCGCCGGGCGGCAGAACCGCTTCCGCTTCGAGCGCGAGCTCGGCCTCGAAGCCGTGAAGTTCGCCCCCGAGAACGAGCCGCGTCGCGCGGCGGATCTCTCGGCGGCGCGCCTCGACGGGAGCGAGGTGCGGCTCGAATCGCTGGCCACGGACGTGCCGGCGCTGCACGGCAAGCTCACGGAGCACCTCCAGACGCGCATCCGCGACGGCGTGAAGCTCATGAAGAGCATGCTGGCGATCGCGCCGTGGGGCAGCGAAGGGGACTGGCGCGAGCAGGGCGTGACGATCCTGCTCGCGGGCAACTCCTCGCGCAGCGCGTTCGTGGAGCAGGCGCTCGCGGACGAGCTCGGGATACCGGGCCTCAAGGTCTGGCGGCCGGGCAGCAGCGAGCCGTTCCAGCAGGTCGTGCTCTACGAGACGCCGCAACGCACCGAGCGCGGCGTGACGATCGTGGGCGTGACGCCGAAGACGGCCGTGGCGCTCGGCGCGCTGAAGATCGCGAACCGCGAGGTGCACCTCGTCCGGCGCGCGCAGGGTTTTTCCTACTTCGTGGGCGATCTGCGCGGCTTCCCGCCGAAGTTCGTGGCGCTCGTGCAGATGGGCACGCCCGTCTCGGATCCGAGCGTGTTCGGGCCGCATTACGTGGACTTCGGCAAGTGGGACACGAAGACGCCGCTGCGCGTCGCGCAGGAGTACGTGGCCGGCAAGATGACGTCGAACGATCCGCGCGTGTCGATGATCCCGACGGGGCTCGCGGCCGGGCTCGTGGGCCGGCTCTTCGTGTGTGTCTCGGGCCCGGACGAGCTCACGCTGGCCTTGCAGCGCGACGGGCAGGACCCGCTCGTGACGACCTTGAACCTCGCGAAGTACATGCGGTGAGCTCGCCATGAAAGACACGTTTTCCGCGGCGCTGCGCGCCGAGATCGAGGCGATCGTGATGCGCTACGAGGCGCTCGTGTCGTCGCGCGTGGAGGCCGCCGAGCGCGAGGGCGCCGGGGCCGCGCAGGGCGAGGTCGCCAAGCTGCGCGCCGAGCGCGACGAGATGTCACGGGAGCTCGCGACGCTGCGGGTGCAGCGTGAACGTTTGTCCCTGGAGCTCGACACGGCGCGGGAGCGAATCGCGGCGCTCGAAGCCGAGGTGCGCGCGGGGGCGGCGGCCGCCTCGGCGCTGGAGGAGCAATTCTCGGCGGAGAAGAAGTTCGTCGCGGCGTGCGCGGACGTGAGCGGGACGATGCTGGAGGGCGCGCTGCGCGCGGCGATCGGCCGTGACCTCGTGGCGAGCCCGGGCCTTTATGCGGCGCTCAAGGCGAAGGGGCTCGAAGCCGTGCTCGTGGGCGCGTTCAAGGAGCGAGGCCGCACGATCGCGCATGCGCCCTTGCTCGAGCGCGAGCGCGCGCCACTCGCGGCCCTCGCGTCCGCAGCGGGGTGCGAGCTCGTCACGCCGACGTCGGGCACGCGTTTCTCGGCGTCTTCGATGGAGAAGGCGGCGACGACGAGTGATCCGGCGGAAGAGGGCAACGTGGTCGAGTGCATGCTCGCGGGGCTACGCCGGGCGGGGACCGAAGGAATGCTGGTGTTCCCGCGGGTGCGCGTGGCGACGGGGTGAACGCCGCAAATCAGATCCCGGGGGGGGTTCCCTAGCTCTCCAGGAGGATTGAATGATCGTGGCGAATGACGCTCGCTTGCGCTTTGGGGCAACCATTCTGTCTGGATTCGTCTTGCTGGCCTGCTCGTCGAGCACCTCGGTCACGAGCTCGGGCACCACGGGCAGCGGCGGGGCCGGCGGCACCGGCGGCATCGGCGGCGGGAGCAGCTCGACCGGAACGGGCGGAACGGGCGGCATCGGCGGCGCGAGCAGCTCGACGGGTATCGGAGGCGCGGGCGGCATCGGCGGCGCGAGCAGCTCGACGGGTATCGGCGGCGCAGGTGGCATCGGCGGCGCGAGCAGCTCGACGGGTATCGGCGGCGCAGGTGGCATCGGCGGCGCGAGCAGCTCGACCGGAATGGGCGGCGCAGGCGGCGTCGGTGGCAACGGCGGCACGGGCGGCGTGATGCAGGACTGCGGCGACGGCGTGAAGAGCGGCGGCGAGACCGACGTCGATTGCGGCGGCCCATGCGCCGCCTGCGGCGACGGCAAGGGCTGCCAGATGAACGCGGATTGCCAGAGCCAGGTCTGCACGAGCGGCGTCTGTCAAGCACCGACGTGCAGCGACGGCGTGCAAAACGGCGCCGAGAGCGGTGTCGATTGCGGGCCGGGATGCAACGCGCTCTGCGCCGCCCAGGGCACGTGCGACAACCATGACGATTGTTGTCTCGCCGGTCGGAACCTCTTGCGCAACCCGGTCGTATTCGCGCGGAACGGCGTGGGCGACGAATTCATGGACCTCCTGCCGAACCAGCTCCGCGCCTCCTCGGAGTACGGCGCTGGCCTGGACGCCTCCCGCCTCAATGACGGCAGCAGCGGGAGCCCCCTGGAATATTACGGGACGCCATCCAGCGTGGCCGAGGCCCGGCTCTACTTCCGCCTGCCAGAGGCAACGCCGGTAAAATCGATCTGCTACAAAAACGCCGGCACCGCACCAGCCGACGCCTGGCTGCCAAAGGAGGTCCACCTCGAGCGCTGGGATGGAAGCGCATGGGTGTCCGTCGGCGATTACGCCACGCAGCCCACGAAGAGCTGGCAAGCCTTCACGAGCGCCGGGGCACCAGCATCCGAGCTCTGGCGAATCCGCCTGCAAGACATCTGGCCGGGTTGCACCGGTCAGAGCGGCTGCCCGCGTTACGCCATCGGCGAGATCGAGCTCATCACCAATCCTTGAGAGTAGCCGAGCAGGAGGCGGGGGGGGGGGGGCACCCACCCC
>NZ_JARZHG010000080.1 GCF_029946505.1 Polyangium sp. y55x31 | reverse complement strand
CGCCCCCGCCCCCAAAAAAGAAACGCCCCCGCGCCGATCCCCCGACCCCGAAGCCACCGTCGCCACCGAGATCAGCGCCACCCGCTCCCCGCTCACCGCCACCGCTTTCACGTCCCCGACCTGCTCACACCCCCGCGTCTCCGCCACCTCCGACGCCCGATCGAACACCGACAAACACAACCGATCCCCGCCCATTGACGTCAAAAGCGCCCGCTTCCCATCACTCCGCGTGAACCCGAGCACCACGTTTTCATCGACGAGCCGCACGATCGGCCCCATCCGCCCGGATTCCTCCACCCACCGCACATACCCCTCGGGCTCGCCCGCCGCCTGCGACACCAGAAGCGCCGCCGCCTCCCCGAACACCGGCTCCACCGACATCGGCAAGCCGATCTCCTCCGTCGCGCCCAGCGGCAAACGCGTCACCTGCGCGCCAACCGCCGCGCTCGGCCTCCCCGCCAGAGGCTCCCGCCGCTCGCCCGTTTGCCCGCCTCCGCTCGGCGGGTGCGTGTCACGTACGCTCGCGCCCGAGCAGGCAGAGCTACCGACGAGCAGCCAGAGCAAGAGAAGACTCGGGCCTTTTTGCACACGGAAAGAGCGAGGGAGGCGCGCCACGATCGCGCCCACCTTAACGCGGACTTTGCCGGGCGTGCAGGAAGAGCAGCACGGGGGCGTCGTGTCCCTGGACGGTGACCGCGTGCACGCCCTGCCGGTCGTGAGGTGTCCGCGTCGCACGTGCTCGGGGGCACGTCGGCTGCAATGCCCGACGAACGGCAGGAGGCTTTTCCGGATCACGAAGGGCTTTCTTTCGGGGCCCTTCCGCGTCCGGAGCTGAAGCCTCTACCTCTCAGGAGGACTTTCGATGACGAAGACCATGCAGCTCACGATGCTCGGTGCCGCGGCTCTCATGACCCTCGGGGTGGGGTGCAGCCGCCACGAGAAGCCCGCGCAGAGTGCGCAGCACCGTGCGACGCCGGCCTTCGAGTCCGCCGTCCCCGCGGAACAGGGGCAGATGGGCCAGTATGGCCATGGCCAGGCCGGGCAATGGGGCCAGGGCCAGGCGGGTCAGGGTCAAGCGGGGCAATGGGGCCAGGGCCAGGCGGGCCAGGCGGGCATGCTGAGCGAGCAGGAGATGTGCTCCTCGCTCGTCCAGCACTCGAACCTCCGCGTCGAGGACATCGAGGGCGGCGTCGCGATCATCGCGACCCCCAAGTCGGGCGTGGACCTCTCCACTTTGCGCGGCGATGCGCTCCACATCGCGTACACGATGAGTCCGCCGGCCGGTGAGCAGCGCGCGGCGCGCCCCACCAGCGCGTCGGAGCGTTGCGCCCTCTTCGACCTCGGCCAGACGGCGGGTCGCTCGGGCATCGTCGAGCAGGGCAACGAGATCCGCATCCTCCTGCTCGCCCAGGACACGAGCGGCGTCCCCACCCTGCGTAGCCAGACGCGCAACTTCGTGCGCCAGTGGGGCCAGCAGGGCGTTCAGAGCGGTCAGCAGCCGGGTCAGGACCAGAACCGCTGAACCGGGGCTCGGCTCCGAATCGGGCAGGGCAGGGCGGGGGCAACCGACCCCCGCCCTGCTTTCCTTTTCTGGCCCTCGACCTGCCCGGAAAGGTTCGCTACCCTGAGCTCGTCATGAGCAAGAAGCTGGACGAAGAGCTCGCGCAGGCGGCCGGGATTGGACGGGACGACGATGGGCCGGCGGCGATGCCTCCGCTCACGGTGCCTCAGCCGGCCGAGAAGGCTCGACCCAAGAACAGCAGCATGGGCCTCTTGATCACGCTGCTCGTCATGGGCGGCGGGCTCGTCGGCCTCTTCATGTTCGGCTTCAAGGAAGCGGCCATTTATGCGACGCCCGTCGATCAGCTCCTCGCGCAGCAGGACAAACTGATGGGCCGCAAGGTCCGCGTCGAGGGCGAGCTCGTGCCGGGCACCCTCGAAAAGCGCGACAAGCCTTGCGAGTATCGCTTCACCATTCATGGCAAGGACGGCAAGCAGACGTTGCCGGTCCGTTATCCGCAGTGCGTCATTCCGGACACGTTCCGCGACGTACCCGCGGGCGGCGTGCAGGTCACGGTCGAGGGCTCGCTCAAGTCGGCGGCCGATTTCGAGGCCACGCTCGTCATGGCGAAGTGCACCTCGAAGTACGACCCCAAGACCCACGAGATGAAGCAGGGCGAGGGTCAGGGGATGCCGATCAACTGATCGGATCGGCTTCGAGCGAAAACGCCGGGCTCCAGAAGGGGCCCGGCGTTTTTCATTTCATTCGGGTTCGGCCTGGCCGCGGTTTCGCGGCGTGGGGGCGGGGGGCAGCTCTTCGGGGGGCATCGCCGGCGACGGCTCGGCCGGGGCGGGTTTGTCGGCGGGCTCCGGCGGCGGGGGCGCCTCGCGCGGCGGCTCCACGGCCTTTGGCTCGGCGGCGGCGGGCGCGCGGGCCGGCTCCTCGTCGCCCTTCTCCTTCGCCGTCGACGTGCCCAGGGGCAGCGGGGGTTTTTTCGTGGGGAACGGCGAGTCGCCCTTGCCGCGCCCGCGACCTGCGGCCGGACCGTCGGTCGAGTGTGGATCGAACTTCAGCCGCGACAGCGATCCGTGCGCGTGCCAGCCGTAGAACCCGTCTTGCCGCTTCGACCTCTTGATCTTCGGATCGGCCAGCTCGAACAGCGACGGCGCGGTCGAGCCCGGCGCGCCGAGCAGCGACTTCGTCAGATCGCTCTTGTTGCGGTAGGCGTCGGTGAACTTGAAGCGCACGTAGAGATCGGCCGTCGAGTTGTTCCACGGCTCGCGCACGTTCACTTTCCCGTCGCCGGCGAGCTCGAGATCGGCCCCGTTTGCTTCGAGCTTCGTGACCTTGAGGACGCCTTCCTTCGCCTCGGCTGCGATCGCGAGATCACCGAGCTTCGCCTCGGGCAGCGCGATCTGGCCTTTGATCTTCGATTTGCCGTCGCCGACGGCCATCTCGGCGATCGTCAGGTCGAGCGCGCCGTTCGCCTTGCTGAACTTCCCGCCGTCAGCCGTGAGCTCGAACGTCCCTTTTGCGACGCCTTTCACGGGCACGCCGAGGAAGTCCTTGATCACGTCGACCTTCGCGAGGTTCACGCCTTCGAGCTCGACCTCCACGGGCCCGCTCGAACCGCCGACGGGCACCGTGCCTTTGAGCTCGCCGTCGAAGGCGCGGGCCCAGAACTTGATGCGCACGCGGCCGAGGAAGAGCGGCAGGATCTGCAGCCGCGCCTCCACCTCGTCGATCTCGATCACGCTCTCCTTCGGCGCGGGTTTGTCCTTGTCGGCCCCGCTGCCGAAGGGCCCCGACGAGCTCGACGACGCGTCGTCGCTCGGGGGCAGGTAGAGCCTGACGCCCGTCGCCTCGACGCCCGTGAACCAGTACGAATCGAGCTCGTCGATCTCGAGGCGTTGCCCCGCGTTTTTGCCTTTTTGCGCGGCCTGGAACTCGGCGACGAGGCGGTCCTTCAGGCGATCCCAGGGGAAGGCCACATAAAAGAAGAGCCCGAGGCAGAAGCAATAAAGCGCCGGGTAGGCGAGGAATTTCGCGATACGCAGGAGACGGGCCTTCACGGGGTCTTCTCCTCCTCGGCCGTGTCCTTCGACTCGCCCTTGTCCTTGTCTTTTTCTTTCGCGTCGGGCTTTCTGTCGTAGGCGCTCACGCCGAGCTCCACCTCGTACGAGTCCGGCTCACCGGCGCGCGGGCGGATGTTGAGGCGCGTCACCGCGACCGCGTGGCCCGATTGCTCGATTTTTTCGATCGTCTTCACGAGCGCCAGCATCCCCACCTTGTGCATCTTCACCACGGTGAGCCGCTCGGTGTACTTCTTTCCGTGCGGGACCTCGGGTTTGTCCTGCGCGTCCGCGATCGTGATCCCATTTTGCTTCGCGGCGTCCTCGATGAAGCCGGCGAGCGCGGGGGCGGGGCGGCCGTACCGCGCGAGCAGGGCGTCTTGCTTCGCCTTGCGGTCGGCGACCGAGAGGCGCGCTTTGTAGACCTCGTCGATGAGGGCGCGGATCTCGTCGTTTTCGGTGCGCGACGAGCTCACCGCGCTCCAGGCGTAGATCGGCACGGCGAGCACGACGAGCGCCGCCAAGATGCCGACGAGGAGGCCGAGCAGCTTGCGCTCGCGCGGCTCGAGTTTGTCCAGGCGCTCCGCGAACGTCACTTGCCTTCCTCCTTGCCGGCCGCGGGCGAGGACGTGTCCGCCGCGTCAGCGGTGCCCGAGGGCTTCGTCGTCTTCTTCTTCTTGTCTTCGCACTTCACGTCGAGCTCGAGCACGTATTTCTGTTTGCCCTCGCTGAACTGCGCGGTGCGGCTGATCTTCACGTCCTTGAAGCACTTGTGCTCCTTCATCTTGTCCGCGATCGCCTGCGCGTCGGGGATCGAAGGGACGGTGCCTTGAATCGAGACGTGGCCGCGGTTCACGTCGAACTCGAGGACGTCGTGCGTGATCTCTTTCGGCACGACCTCCGAGAGTTTCACCATGACGTCGAACGCGTCCGCGCGCGGCAAAGGATCCTCGTCGGCGCTGCCGGGGCCCTTGTCGAGCATGCTGCGCGCCTTTTCGACTTCCTTCGTCTCCTCGTCGAACACGTCGCCCGTCGCCGTTTCGAGGCGCGAGAGCAGCATTTCCTTTTCAGCCGTGAGGCTCCGGTGCTGGGCGAGCAGGCTGAAGACGAAGCTCACGACGACCGCGGCGCCGAGGCCCGCGAGGAGCGGGATCTTTTCGCGGAGGAACGGGTAGCTGCGCGCGGCGGCGAGGCCCCCCTGGCGGAGGTTCAGGCCACGCGCCTTGCCGGCGAGGCCCATGGCGAGGCCAACCGCCTTCGCGAAGCGCGGGAGCATCGATTCCTGCTCGGCCGTCACGCCTTCGAGGCGCGGCTTCGGCAAGGGCAGGATCGTGATGCCGAGCTCGGTCGCGAGATACGCCTCCGCGCCCTGCGCGCTCGCCCCGCCGCCGACGAGATACATGCCCGCGAGCGGGCCGCCGCCCGAGGCGCGCCACGCCGCCAGGGTTTGTCGCAATTCGCGCGAGAGCGCCGGCGCGCTCCCGGGCAAACCGAGCGTGCCGCGCGAGAGCGTGCGCGCGAAGACGGGCTCTCCGCCGCGCAGGATCACGATGTCGCTCGTGGCCTCGCCGAGGTCGAGGATCGCGACGGGCAGCGCCGCCTCGCCCGCGGGGGCCTCTTTGCCGAACGGTTTTTCGATTTCGGGCATGACGCCCGCGAGGTTCGCGAGCGGCAGCGCGCCCGTGCCGACGCGCTCGGGCTCCACGCCGAGCGCCTCGCGCACGGTGTCGATGCGCTGCTTGACGTCCTCGACGCGCGCGATGGCCGCGAAGATCGGCACGGTGTCGCCGCCCGGGTTCTTGTCCATGCGATAATCGAACACCGCGTCCGTGATCTCGAACGGGATCATGGATTCGAGCTCGAAGGGCAGGACGTTGTCGATCTCCTTCACCGCCGAGGTCGGCAGGTCGATCGATCGGAAGAACGTCCGCTCGCCCGAGATCGCGATGGAGATCGCGTCGGCCTTAAGGCCGCCCACGGCGGCGCGGATGGCGTCGATTTCGAGGCCCGTGACGGGCGCCTCGCCGAGGGCCTCGAGCGTGATCTTGCGGTACGAGAGGCGCAGGAGCGCCGCCCTGACCACCGCTTTGCCGACGTCGATACCGAGGATTTTGGACATCGTGATGCTCTCTCGAGGAAACTATTCGATGCGATAATAGACGATCTTGCCGAGCGGGTTCGTGGCGAGCGCTTGCATCGGATCGACCGTCCCCGTGCCCGAGCTGCCGGAGGACGTCCCCGCCCCCATCGCGCCGCCGCCCTGCGGGAGCGGCTGCCCGGGCGTCGGGCCGTTCGGCGTGCCCGTGAGCGGATTGACGCCGCGCGTGTCCACGACGGCGTGGACGCGCACGCGCGTCGTGCGCTTGCGGCCCGGGACCACGCCCTCGGCGTAAATGCTGAAGACCTTGCTCGTGACGGTGAATTGCTTGTTTGCGCCCGCGTTGAGCCCGCACGGCAGGCCCGCCTGCGCGAGCAGCGGCGTGAGCATCGGACCGAGCATCGCGCCGAGCGGCCCGGGGACGGTGCCCGTCTTGAGGAGATTGGGGAAATCGGCGGGTTTCGAGAAAATGGGGATCGGGAAGACCTTGAGGACGCCGAGCAGCGAGAGGAACTGTGCCTGGATGTTCGGGTCGGTGCAAAGGGGAATGCCCTGCGCCGCGTTCGATTGCGTCGCGCCCGCGCCGCCCGAGCAGACGGAGCAAGCCGCGGCGAGCAGGGTCTGCGGGTTCGCGGTGTTCACGTTGACGGCCTTCTGGCCCCAGACCGTGAGCGTGCGTGATTTCGGATCGTCCGGGTTCGGCTCGACGAACGTCGCCCAGAAGTCGTCGCCGACGCCGCGGATGAGGCGCAGCTCCTCGAGCGAGTCGTACGCGGCGTTCTTGCGGCGATATTCGAGGCCGATCGTCTGGTAATAGTTGTCCTCGGCGCCCGTCGCGCCTTGGGCCTGCGAGCCGACGTAACACGTCGAGAGGTTCTCGTCCTGATCGGCCCAGTCGGTCATCGCGCCGCAGATCGTCTGCATCGTCGAATACTGGCCGTCGGGGTCGGTGCCCTCGAACATCGGCGCGTATTGCGGGCCCTGCATGTGGCTGACGAGGAGCCGTTCGAGATCGATGTCCGGGATCGGCGAGGCCCGGTTGATGTTGATCTTCGAATCCTCGTCGACGATCTTGACCGTGAACGAGCCGCCCGTGATGCCGAGGCCTTTGCTCTGCGAGGTATCGACGCCGAGCATCCCCCCGAACGCGGCCATGCCGGTCTCGTCATTGAAGGGGCCGAGCGCGATGTCGGTGAACTCCCAGACGGGGAGCTGCTTGAACGGCAAGGGCAACGGGACGCTCGTGCGAATCGTCGGCTCGGAGGCAATGAGCAAGCGCGACAGATTCACGGCGCTCTTCGCGAGGTATTCGGCCTTGAGCGCGTCCCTGTCCGCGAGCGCGGCGGCGAGCTCGGCGGTCGTCTCCTGCTGCAATTCGGTCAGAAAAACCGTGAGCACGGTGATCGCGCCGAGCACCATGATCAGCGCGACGCCGCGGCGCTCGCGTTTTCGCTTGCGACGCTTCTTCCCGGCCTCGTTTTCGCGGTTCGGCTCGTTCATGGCTCAGTTCGCGAAATCGAGGGCGAGCTGCATGGCGGGGGAGACGCGCGAGCGGAGGACGATCGGCTTGCCGCCGGGGCCGCCGTTCAGCACGAGCGTGATGAGGACCTGCTGGGGAAGCCGCCACGGCTGGCCCGTGACCTGCGTCGTGTCCCAGGTGTCGACCCATTCGGAGATGGTGTCGTCGAAATACTGGATGTCGAAGCTCTGCACGTCCTCGACGAGGACGTTCACGACGCCGCCTTTCTGCGGCTCCATGTCGAGGTATTTGTCCTCGCGCCGGACGAGGTCCATCGTGCCGGCCTCGTTCCGCGCGCCGAAATAGCCGATCTCGCATTGATCGGACTCGTGCGCGTCGCGGGAGAGGCGGCGGTGCGCGAAGGAGGTGAAATCGAGGCGATCGAACGAGCCCTCGTCCTGGCCGATGAACCCGGTCTTGCGGACCTGCTGCGAGATCATCGTGGAGCTGTTCGTGTAATCGCCGTGCTTGGAGACGAACGCCGCCTGGATCTCGCGCGACATTCGTTGAATGGCGGCGCGGCCCTGGTGGTAGCGGTCGTTCATCCCCGAGATGCCCTTGCGCGAGCGGGACATGCCGTCGAACGCGCCATAAATGAGCGATCCGATGAGGGCGAGGACGCCGATCGAGACCATCGCCTCGAGGAGCGTGAGGCCACGAATCGAAGCACGACGACGCGTTTTCATCGGCCCATGCCTCCCGGACGACCGCCGCCGAACGGATTGCCGCCGCCGAACGGATTGCCGCCGCCCGTGGGCCCGCCGCCCGTGGGATTGAAGCCGCCCGTGGGATTGCCGCCGCCCGTGGGATTGCCGCCGCCCGTGGGGTTCATTCCGGACTCGACGGCGTCGAGCTGGTCGTTCGTGACGAGCGAAGGCTTCGGGTTCGTCACCCATTGCACGAGATCGAACGAATGCTCGCGGCTGCCCTCGGTCCACGTGACCGTGAGCGTGACGCGGCGGGTGTTCGTCTCGAAGATCGCCTTGAGCGACGGATACACGAACGTGCCGACGAGCTGGAGCATGCCGCCGAGCGCGTCCGCGCCCGTGGCGCCGCCGAGCGCGCCGGCGACGTCACCGAGGCCGCCGCCCGCGAGGTCGCCCGTGGCCGGAGGCGCCGCGCCGCCGGCGAGTCCGAGCAGGCCGCCGAGCGCGCCGAGCCC
>NZ_JARZHG010000007.1 GCF_029946505.1 Polyangium sp. y55x31 | reverse complement strand
GAGCCCGCGCCGCCGCTGCCGCCCGCGCCCGCGCTGCCGCCCGAGCCCGGGCCCGCCGCGTCGCCGCCCGACCCGCCCGAGCCGGCGGATCCGCCGGATCCCGTCGTATTCGCGCCCGGGCCGTCCCCCGAGCAGCCCCAGCAAACGAGCGCCATCGCCGCCGTGGCCCGGCCGATGTTCCAAGCAAACCAGTTCGTCATGGCGGGAGCCTATCATCGGCCGGCCCTCCCGTGGTATATGCCCCGCCATGGCACAGGTCCACGGCGGCAGGCTCGTATCGAAGGCGCTCGCGCGGCACGGGGTCACGCACCTCTTCACGCTCTGCGGCGGGCACATCCAGGCCATTTACGATGGGTGTCTCGACGACGGCATCCGCGTCGTCGACGTCCGGCACGAGCAGACCGCGGGTCACGCGGCCGACGCCTGGGCCCGCGTCACGGGCAAGCCCGGCGTTTGCGCGGTCACGGCCGGCCCCGGCGTCACCGACACCGTCACCGCCGTCGCCAATGCCCAGCGCGCGGGCATCCCGATGATCGTCATCGGCGGCGCCGGCCCGCGCCTGCTCGCCGACATGGGCTCGCTCCAGGACATGAACCACGTCGAGCTCATGCGCCCGGTCACGAAGTGGAGCGTCTCCGTCCCCTCCACCGACCGCATCCAGGAGTACATCGACGCCGCCTTCCGCATCGCGCAGGGCAACGTCCCCGGCCCGGTCTTCCTGGAGATGCCGCTCGATCTGCTCATGAACTTCGGCGACGACGCCCCGCCCGCCACGGTTCCTTTCGACGAACCCCCGCGCCCCGCCGGCAATCCACACGCGGTAGCCCGCGCCGCGGCCATGCTGCGCGAGGCCGAGCGGCCCATGTTCATCGTGGGCACGCAGCTCCGCTGGTCGCCGCGCAAGGAGATCCTGCGCGCGTTCGCCGATGCGATCGACGCCCCGTATTTCCTGAACGGCATGGCCCGCGGCGGCCTGCCGCACGCGCACCCGAACTTCTTCGCCCGGTCGCGCCGCGTCGCGCTTGGACAAACCGATCTCTGCGTCGTCCTCGGCACGCCCTTCGATTTCCGCCTCGAATACGGCCGCGCCATCAATCCGGGCGCGCGGGTCGTTCAGATCGACCTCGACGGCAACGAGATCGGCCGCAATCGCAAGGTCGACGTCGCCATTCACGGCGACAGCGGCCTCGTCCTGGAGCAGCTCCTCGCCGAGGTGAAAGAGAAGCGCGCGCCCGGCTGGATCGCGGCGATGCGCGCGGCCGAGGACAAGTCGCGCGCCAAGATGCAGCCCGAGATCGACGCCACGACCGACCCGCCGAACCCGCTGCGCGTCTGCGACGAGATTGGAAAGCGCCTCGGCAAGGAGGACATCGTCATCGGCGACGGCGGCGATTTCGTGGCCACGGCGGCGAACGTGATCAAGCTCGAATGGCCGCAGCTCTGGATGGACCCGGGCCCGCTCGGCACGCTCGGCGTCGGCCCCGGTTATGCGATGGCCGCGAAGCTCGCCCGTCCGGGCGCGCGTGTCGTGCTCATTTACGGCGACGGCTCCTTCGGCTTCAACGCGGCCGAGTTCGAGGCGCTCGCGCGCCAGGGCATTCCGGTCGTCAGCATCATCGGCAACGACGCCGCGTGGATGCAGATTCGCCGCGGCCAGGTCGACCTTTACGGCGCGGAGCGCTCGCCGGCCACGTCGCTCGATTACACGCGTTATGAAAAGGTCGTCGAGGCGCTCGGCGGCGTGGGCTACTGGGTCGAGCGCACCGAGGACCTCGGACCGGCGCTCGACGCGGCCTTCGCCGCGGACAAACCGTCCTGCGTGAACGTCAAGATCGCCCGCAGCGAGTTCCGCAAGGGCGCGATCAGCGTGTAGCGAGGCGGGAGGTGGAGCTCCGCTTCTGCAACCCCGAGCTCACGAGCCTGGACGATCTCGACACCGAGATCCTCGCGTGCAGCGTCTGGGCGGACGCGCGCCCGGTGCACGGCGCCTTCGGTCTTTGCGATTGGCGCCTCGCCGGGCACCTCTCCGGCCTGCTCCGCAGCGGCTTTTTGACGGGCAAGCTCGGCGAGGTCCTGATGGTGCCGGGCAAGCCGCGCCTCACGTTCGACAAGCTCCTGTTTTTCGGGGCGGGTCCACGTGAGGGATTCGGCGAGGAGGCCTTCCGCCGCGTCGTTCAGCACATGCTCGACGTGATGGAGGGCCTGGCCGCGCGCGTCGCGGTCGTCGAATTGCCGGGCCGCCCGGACGGCCTGATCCCGGCCGAACGCGCGGCCGACATCCTGCTCGCGAGCGCCGGCCGCAAGCGCGAGCACGACGTCTGGACGCTCGTCGAGGGCGCCGACGGCAAGCAACGGATCACGCAGCACATGATCGAAGAGCGGCGGCGGGTGCGGCGCGTTCTCTGAAATTCAGAGCGCCTGACAAACCCCTTTCCGTTCCGTATTGCAGATGCGCCCGTCGACCTTCGGCGCGAGCGGCTTGTTCTCTTTTTTCAGCGCGGCGAGCTTCTCGAGCACGACCTGCTTGATGTCCGGCCCCTTGGCGATCACCTTCGCCGAGCTCAGCACCGAGTAGCCGTCCTTTTTCCCCTTCGGATCGACCAGGTAATCGATCGTGACCGCGTAGAGCACGTCCTTCGGCCCGATCTTGCGAGGTTTGGCGCCGAGCAAGGTCAGCTTCGAGGCCGTCTTCTTGGCCGTGTCGTGCTCGAAGGCGAACCCGGCGATTTGCAGGAAATGCCCCTGGCCTGTCCAGTCCTCGATGCTGTGGTTCACGACCTTCTGCAAGGTCTCGCCGTTGATCTCGATGAGGTGGAGGATCGCCGGATATGCGAAGAGCTCTTCGATGTTCCGCGTCGTGATCTTCTCGCCTTTCGGCAGGTTCAGGTTGATCCGCAACGTCCCGCTGTTCACGAAGGCGAGCTGCGGGCGCTTTTTTTCCTTGGGGAATGCGGCGAGCGCCTGGTCGAGGATCCAGTCACCGAGGTTCGTCTCGAAGCGGCGAATTTCGAGCTCCTCGGCGATGAGATCCTCGCCCGCCGTGCCGAGCACCTCGGAGAGGCAACCGGAGCCCGCGGGCAAGCTGCGCGTCTTCGCGCAGTATTCGTCCTCGTGTTTCTTCAGCGTGGCGTCCACCCACGCCTTCATCTCGGGGTCCTCGGGCACGGCCGCGCCTTCGAGCGGCACCCATTCGTGGGAGATCCGAAGGTTGCCATTCGAACGATCGATCGTCAGAACGTTTGCGCTCACAGCATCCGCGTCGGCCTTGTAGACCACGCGCTCTCCCACCGCGGCTTTTTGCTTCTGATGCTCGTGCCCGCCGAGGATCACGTCCGGTCCTTCGGCGCCGAGCGTTTCGAGCAGCCCCCGATCCGTCGTCATGGACAGGTGCGTCAGCGCCACGACCACGTCCGCGCCCTCTTTTCGCAGCGCCGCCGTCTGCGTGCGCGCGGCCTCGACCGGGTCGTGGATCGCCGCGATGTACGGCTGATCCGCGCCGATCGTCACGCCGAACAGGCCGAGCTTCAGCGGCCCGCAGGGCACGATCGTCCGCGGCAGGACCTTTCCTTCGGGCAGGCTCACCGCGGGCTTGCCCGCGTCGTCGGCCTTGAAATGCACGTTCGCCGAGAGCCAGCGGAACTCCGACTCCGCGAGCCGCGCCGAGATCACGGACGGGTCGTCCTTGTCGAACTCGTGATTGCCGAACGCCGCGAAGAGCCGCGTGTCCTGGCCCGGACCGCCGTCGAGCCGGCTCACGGCCTCGACCATCTGCCGCCCCTTGTACATGTTGCTGAGCAGCGACGGGAACAACATGTCGCCCGCGTGCAGCACCACGAGGTCCGGATACTTCTTTTCGAGCTCCTTGCGGATCGTCCGGACCCGCGCCATGCCGCCCTTGCCTCCGGGCAATGCTTCGATCCGGTACGTATCGTTGATCGAGAGCACCGCGCAGCCCGTCTTCGGCGCGGGCGGCGGCGTCGCGGCCGTCGTCGTCTCCGTCGTCGGCGTGGCCTTTGCGGGTTCGTCCGGGCCTTTCGCGGGCGTCTCGACCGCGGGCGCGCCGCAGCCCGCGGCGACGACGAGAGCCATGAGCAGGGCAGGGGCGTGTGTCCGGGCACGATCACGAATCCGAGGCAGCATCGTTCCGAGCGTACACGCCACCCCGCGCCGAAAGCCAGCGCGACATCGCTGTTGACTTTCAATTTCAAGAACGTTACAGGGCATCGGCTCCCTCGAGAATCGCATGCGCCCTCGCACCCTGCTCGGCTCGTTTTTCCTGCTCGCCTGCGTGACCCCGGCCTTCGCCGACGAGGCCAAGCCCGCGCCCCCGGCCCCCGACGCCCCGCCAAACGAGGCGCCCGCGAAGGCCGCGCCGAGCCCCGACGCCGCTCCCGCAAAGCCCAAGGAGGGCGAGGCCGAGGCGCAGGCGGCGCCGTCTCCGGTGATCGAGGTGAGCGTGCTCGGCCGGAGCGACGACGCGCTCCAGAAGGTCCCAGGCTCGGGCACGTTGATCGGCGCGAAGGAGATCCGCCGCGCGATGCCCGCGGAGACGGGCGAGATCCTGCGGCGCGTGCCGGGCCTCGTGGTGCGGCCCGAGGAGGGGCTCGGCCTGCGGCTCAACGTCGGCATGCGCGGCCTCGACCCGACGCGCAGCCGTCAGGTGCTCATCCTCGAAGACGGCATGCCCGTCGCGATCAACCCGTACGGCGAGCCCGATCTCTACTACTCGACGCCCGTCGAGCGCATCCGCGCGGTCGAGGTCGTGAAGGGCTCGGGTAGCATTTTATTCGGACCTCAAACCATTGGCGGCGTCGTCAACTTCCTCACGGCGCTGCCCCCGGACAAACCCGAGTGGTCGCTCGAGGCGCAGGCCGGGCAGCGCAACTACTTCAAGCTTTCGGGCCTGTACGGCGGCACGGCCGGCGACGCGCGGTACGTCCTGCAATTCACGCGCAAGCAAGGCGACGGCTTCCGCGACATCGAGTTCCACGCCACGGACTTCATGGGCAAGGTCGCGTTCCCGACCTCGGCGCGCGGCGAGGCCACGTTCAAGATCGCGGTGTACGACGAGTTCTCGCGCTCGACGTACGTGGGCCTGACGCGCCACATGTTCGAGCTCGACCCGCGGACGCCCTCGATCGCGCCGCACGACGGGTTCAACGTGCGCCGCTACGACGCCTCGCTCATGCACGAATACCGGTTCTCCGAGGCGACGCGGCTGCGGACGTTCCTCTACGGCTACATCACGGATCGCGACTGGCGCCGGCAGAACTACGACCGCGAGGCCAAGCCGGACGTGACGTACGAGCGGATCGTCGGTGATCCGACGGTCTCGGGCGCCGCGATCTATTTCCGCAATACCTCGATGGTCCGGGACCGCGATTACCAGGTCCTCGGCATCGAGCCGCGCGTCGAGCACCGCTTCGAGACGGGCCGGGTGCGCCACACGATCACGGCCGGCGCGCGCGCGCACATCGAGACCGCCGACCGAAAGCAGTTCCAGGGCGACATCGTGAACACGGCGGCCGGGAACCTCGAGACCCGGGAGCACCACCGCACGTTCGCGCTCGCCGGGTATATCCAGGACCGCCTCGCGTTCCGGGACGATTTGCTGGTCACGCCCGGCGTGCGCGTCGAATACGCGGCGAACCTGCGCAGCGTGGATCGAACGGCCGAGACCGGCACGTCGAAGGACGTGACGAACCGCGGCACGAGCGATTCGCTCGCGGTGATGCCCGGAATCGGAATGGTATACGGCACGCCGAAGCTGAACTTCTTCGGCGGGGTGCACGTCGGGTATGCGCCGCCGCGCGTGTCGGCTGCGATTTTGCCGGGCGGCCAGGACGCCCAGCTCGACGCCGAAGAGAGCACGAACTACGAGATCGGCATGCGGCTCGCGAGGCCGAAATGGATTCGCGCCGAGGTCACGGGGTTCGTCATGAGCTTCCGCAACCAGATCGTCACCGGCACGGAGGCGAACGGGCAGCAGAGCGAGCTCGCCAATGGCGGGCGAACCCTGCACCGAGGCGCCGAGGCCCAGGTCACGGTCGGCCTCGGCCAGGCGCTCTCCTTGCCGCTCACGATCGATTTGACGGGGCGATACACCTTCTCCGTGGCGACGTTCCGCGGCGGGCCGTTCGACGGCAATCGGCTGCCGTATGCGCCGCTCCACACGGCGAGCGCGACGCTCGACGTCGAGCATCGGATCGGAATCGGGGGGCAGGTCGCGTGGAGCTACCTGAGCGACCAGTTCGCCGACGAATACAACACGGTGCTCGTGGACCCCACGGGGCGCATCGGCGTCGTGCCGGCGTATCACCTCGTCGACGTGGCTTTACGCTACCGTCACGCGAAGACGGGGCTCGGCGCGCTCCTCACGGTGAAGAACGCGCTCGATCAGGTGTTCGTGGCGACGAGGTTGCCCGACGGGATTCAAACGGGCGGATTCCGTCAAATCAACGTCGGGCTGCGGTGGGATCACCGGTAGGACGAAGACCGATTACTTCGGATCTTCCGGCGGGATCGGGGCCGTGCCGACGGTGGTGCCGGCCTCGGCGCTCCATTGCCAGTTGTCGATGATGGCCGTCGAGTCGAGGACGCCGTCGCCCGAATCGTAGGCGCCCCAGCGAATCCGAATGATGCTGCCCGGCGTGACGGGCGCCTGCGTCTTCAGCCAGCTCGTCGCCGCGTGCGGGTAGCTCGGATCATCGAACCCGGTGCCCGCGAGCTCCGCCGTGCCGAGCGGGCAATTGAACGATTTTCCACCCGCGGTGCAGGGCGGACCGTTCACGCAGCCGCAGACGTTCATGAACGCGTTGTTCACGCTGATCGGATTGCCCTGCATGTCGAACGAGATCTGCCCGTCCGTCTGGCCCGCCGGGATCGGCGAGAGGATCGCCACGAAGAAGTCGTTGTACTTGCTGCAGATGTAGCCCGGCCACTCGTACGTGTAGAAGTTGAAGTCGAACGAGAAGCCCTTCGCATTCTGCGGCACGCGAATCTCGAGCTCGACCGCCGTGGCGTCGTACGGCGTCCCCGTGATCACGCCCGGGCACGCCGGCGACTCCTTCGGGAAGCCCTGCGGATGGCCGCTGTTGTACCCCTTGCTGAAGCCGCTCGGGCTCTGGTAGCCCGGGTCCGTCGGCTGACGCGCCGAGCCGCTGGAGACGCTGAAGATCTTGCTGCCCCCGCGCGGCGTGACGTTCGGGCCGAAGCCGCTCAAGACGCCGTGGCCGAGGTGATAGTTCGCGCTGCCGTTCGCCGGCGAGCCGTCGGCCATGACCCATTGCGCGCTGAGCACGCCCCAGTCATTGCCGCCCGGCGTGGCGATCTTGCAGAGCTCCACGGCGCGCGCCGCGTCGAACGGATCCTGCGTGTCGGTCGCGATCCCGCTGTCGCAGGTCTCGACCGCCTCGTCGACCACCATGTTGCAGTTCTCGTCCGAGGGCTTGTACTCGGGGTCCATCGCGTCGCCCACGACCTCGACCGAGTTCGGGCTGACGTTCGCGTCGCAATCGTTGCAGTCGCCCGCCGCCTCGCTGAACCCGTCGCCGTCGTCGTCCAGGTTGACGTCGGTGCTGCAGACGGGCTCGCCGGCGCCGCTGCCGCCCGCGCCGGGGCCGACGAACGAGCCGCCCACGCCGTCGGCGTTCGAGCCGCCCGAGCCCTGCATGTTGCCGCCCGTCCCGCCGCTGCCATCCCCGCCCGCCCAGTCCTCGCCGCCGGAACCGCCGTCGCCAAAGACGTTTTTGCCGCCCGTGGCCGTGCATGCGGCGCCCAGCACGGTGCTGCCTGCAAGGCCGACGAGCCCGATCCACTTCACCAAGTTCCGCATGGCCACTCCTTGAAAAGCTGAACCGCGTCGAGGCCTCCGGCCCCGACGAACGTGGGGGCCGTGCGGCCGCGAGCAGTCTACAGGCAAGGCGTGTCCGTCGTGCAGCAAGAAATCGGCGGAAGGACGCACGAAAATCGACGACCTATTGTCCGGGGCGAACCCCGAGCGCCCAATGGTCGGCTGCTCCCGTCCCGCAGCTAACGCGCCCGACCGGTCTCCGCCATCGCGCGCCAAAACCGCTCGAGCCGGTGCTCGATCGCGCCGAAGACCGTGCCCGCAGGATAATGGCCGGTGTCGTCCGCGATACCGGCGGGCGAGCCTGTGAGCAGCTCGATACCTTCTTCGACCGCAGAAACCACGTGAACGTGGAATTGTTTACGCTCGATAGCCTCGACCACATCGCTGCGCAACATCAGCGCGTGCTGATTCGTGGCCGGGATCAGGACGCCCTGATGGCCCGTCAGGCCTTTGGCCGCGCAGAGATCGTAGAATGCCTCGATTTTTTCATTGAGACCACCCACGGGCAGGACGCCGCCCTGCTGATCGACGCTGCCCGTGACCGCGAGGTCCTGCCGGAGCGGATACCCGGAGAGCGCCGAGAGCAGCGCGTAAAGCTCGCTCGACGAGGCGCTGTCGCCGTCGATCGCCTCGTAGGTCTGCTCGAAGACGAGCGAGGCGCCGAACGAGAGCGGGCGGAGCTGCGCGAACCGGAGCGACAAGAAGCCCGACAAAACGAGCACGCCCTTCGCGTGGATCGGCCCGCTCATTTCGACCTCGCGCGCGATGTTCACGGGGCCCTCGGTCCCCGGATACACGACGGCCGTGACGCGGCACGGCCGGCCAAACGTGACCGGTCCGTCGCTCAAGACCGAGATCGCGTTCACCTGGCCGACGCGTCGGCCCGTGACCTCGATGCGGATCGTGCCGTCAGCGAGCAGCTCGTGGACCTGGTCGCGGAAATGATCGCTCCGCCGCCGCGCCGCCGCGAGCGCACCCACGATCTCGCCGCCGTCGATCACGCGTTTGCCCTTGCGCGTGGCGCGGTAGCTCGCCTCCGTCGCGACCTCCGCCAGGAGGCCGAGCTGCGCGGTGACCTTGCGCTGGCTCTCGGCGAGGCGGCCGCCGTAGAAAAAGAGCTCGGCCACGGCGTCGGCCGTGAGCGGCAAGAGGCGCCGCTCGCGCACGATGTCCGCGAGGAACGAGGGGTACGTCGCGAGCGCCGCGCCGAGAGGCATCGTGCCCTCGAAGCGCGCCTGCACCTTGAAGAGCTGCGAGAACTCGGGGTCGGCCTCGTGCAGGTCCTGGTAGAGGTCGGGGCTCGCGATGAGCACGACCTTCAGGTCGAGCTGCATCGGCGGGAACATGAGCTCCTCGCTCGTGCCGCGGTAATACGTGGGGTTGTGCTCGGGCACGATGAACTTGCTCGCGAGCAAGCACGCCTTGAGCTGCTCGTAGAGCGCTTCGTTCTTGAGCAGCGCGTTCGCCGGCAGGATCAAAAATCCCCCGTTGGCGAGGTGCAACGCGCCCGCCACGGCGAACCCCGGCTCCGGCGGCGTGCCCGTGTCGGGCGGCGCGTAGCTCCGGCCGAACAACGCCGACAAGGTCGGATACGGGACCTCCACGACCGGCGCGCCCGACCCCGGCTTGTGCTCGGTGAGCAGCGTCGGCACCACGATGCCCTGCACGAGCACCGGCTGTTCGTCATTGCCGGGTTCGTCCACGAGCAAGCGCGTCTCGCGCGTGACGAGCGTCTCCACATCGCCGAGGAACGCGAGCAGCTCCTCGCGGCCCTCGAAGCGCGCGCGCACCGGCGAGAAGCACGCCTTCACCGCGTCGCCGAGGAGCTGCTTCGTCGTCGCGCGGAGCTCCACGTCGGCCTCGTCCTGCACCTCGGCGAGGCGCTCCTCGAAGCCCTCGATCGCCGTCGTGATCTGCCGGATCGACTCGCTCGGCGGGCTCTCGTCGACGAGCGGCGTCACCTGGAACTCGCGCCCAGCGCGCACCACGTCGAGCCCGAGCTCCTTCGCCTGCGCGCGGAGCTCCTCCTCGAGCCTCGACTCCTCGGCCTCCACGCGCCGCTGCCCGCGCGCCCGCGCCTGCTTCCACCGCTCGCCTTCCGTCGCGCCGTGGATCGACTCGAGGAGTTTTGCGTAGAGCTCCTCCATCGCCTCCGTGAACGGACGTCCCTCGCCCGCGGGCAGCGTCAGCACCGTCGGCTCGCTCGGTCGCCGCGGGTTCGGCAGGAGCAACATGTCGTCGGGCGTGGGCAACGTCGCGGCGAGCCTCCGGGCGACCTGACGCGCGCAGAACGTCCGGCCCGAGCCGGACGGACCCACGACGACCACGTGAAACCGGGAGTGGCGGATATCCAGTCCGAACGAAAGCGCCGCGAGCGCGCGCTCCTGCGCCGCGATGCCCGAGACGGGCTCTACCTCTTCGGTCGTCTGGAATGGCAGCTCCGCGGGCTCGATGCGCTTGAGGCACTCCGCTGCGGTAAGCTCACGTGCGGGCATATCACCGGAAGATACCACCCGACCCCGCCCCTCGCCCGGCCCTCCGCGCGCGGCGTCGCCGACGTCCACGACACCACGCGCGAGAGCCTGTCCGTCTCGTCAGCAGCAACGCAGCACGAGCACGGGGCAGGTCGCCTTACGCAGGACCCGCTCGAAGACCGCGCCATGCTCCTCGCTCCGGAGCCCGTGCCACACGAGCACGGTGAGATCCACGCCGAGGGTGTCGGCGAAGCGGAGGATCTCGTCCGCGGGGGCGCCGGCGCCGAGGAAGAAGCGCGTCGGCACGGCCTCGGGGCAGTGGCCGATCGTCTTCAGGAAGCGATGCACGAACTCCGCGGAGAACGCGGGCCACTCGTGATGCGGCTGGTCCACGTACTGCGGCGCGCCCATCGCGCCCGGCTCCAGGTGCGGGCCGTGTTGCGCCTCGCCCACGAGCACGATGTCGAGCGACGCGCCCGCCCGCCGCGCGAGGTCCCCGGCCGGCTCGAGCGCGCTCGCCGTGCTCGGCGTCCCGTCGAGGGGCACGAGGATCCGCGCGAGCGAGACCCGCTCCTCCGGCCGCACCACGATCACCGGCGCGTGCGACCGCTCGATCGTGTGCGCCGCGAGCTCACCCACCCCGAGGCCCCCGCGCTCGCGGTTCTCGGCGCCCACGATCACGAACGCCGTCGGGTGCGCCTCCGTGAAGGCCACGATCCGCTCCACCGGATCGCCGGCCTCCACGTCGAGCACCACGCCGTCGAGCGCGTGCGGCGAAAGCCCGAGGAGCCTCGACAGCTCCCCGGGCGCGACCTTCGTCTCCGACACGAAGATCCCGTGGAGCGGCTCGTGCAGCGTCCTCGCCACGAGCCGTCCCATCGCGATCGCCGCGTGGGATGCGGCGGCGTCCGCGCTGTTCAGGGCCACGAGCACCCGCTGCCTCTTCGGCCGCGCCTCGCTGCGCGGCCCTTCCTCGGCGCCTCGCTCGACGCCGTGCGACATCGCTTCCGCGAGATCCGCCGGCTTCATGGTTTGATCTCCTCCCACGCCAAAAACCCTTCTTCCTCGCGCCGCGCCACGTAGGCCCGTCCGGGCTCGGCGCGCACCTTGTGTGTCGTCCCTGCCGCGCTCTCCACGGCGAGCCCGATCGGCGCGGTCCCTCCGGTCACGTGCACCTCCACCGCGCCCGGCAGCGCGTGCACCATGAGCGACCGACCGCGGAGCTGCATCGGCAAGGACACGCGCCGCATGCCCGGCAGGAGCGTCGGCGCGACGATCAGCGTCTCCGGGTCCTCGGGCGCCGTCCGGAGGCCCGCCACGCCGAAGGCCACGGCTTGCCACAGGCTCCCGAGCCCTGCCGCGTGCACGCCGCCCGCGGCGTTGCCCATGTTGTTGCCGAGGTCGATCGACGCCGTCTGTTCGAGGTACCGCGTGGCCGTTTCCAGAAGCCCGAGCCGCGCCGCCACGAGCGCATGGATCCCGGGCGACAGCGAGCTGCCGTGGGCCGTGCGTGGCTCGTAATAGAGAAAGTTCTGCTTGCGCGCGCTCGGCGAAAACTCGTCCCACAAGAGCGCGAGGAGCTGCACCACGTCGGCCTGCTTCACGACCTGCGAGTGCCGCGTCCGCTCGCGCCCGAGCAGCACGTCGATCGGCACCGTGCGCGGCGAAAACGCGGCGACGTCCACGAATTCGAGGTCGAAAAACCCCTTGTGCTGTTCGAGCAGCCCCGTGCGTGGATCCTCGCCGAGGTACATTCGCCCGGCGATCTCCTCCCAGTGGTTGACCTCCTCCGGCGTGACCCCGAGCGAAGCCGCCTTCGTGCTGCCCACGCCCCGCGCGATCGCCACCGCGTACCTCAGGTTCTGCCGCGCCATCCAGTTCGTGAACGCGCTATCGTCCACGCTCTCGTGGTACTCGTCGGGCCCGATCACCCGGTCGATGTGGAACTTGCCGTCGACCTTCACCGAGCCGCGGCTCACCCAGAAGCGCGCCGTCTCGATGATGATCTCCGCGCCCTCCTCGCGCAGGATCCGCTCGTCGCCCGTGCTCTGCGCGTAGGCCCAGACCGCGTACGCCACGTCGGCGCTGATGTGGTGCTCCTCCAGCCCCGACAGGATCGGCACGATCTCGCCGACCGGGCTCCGCACGAACTCCGGCGTCGTCTCGTCCCCCGTGTCCGCCGACTCCCACGCGTAGAGCGCGCCCGCGTAGCCGAGCTTCTTCGCCTTGCGCCGCGCGCCGTCGATCGTGAGGTGCCGGTAGAGCAGGAGCGTCCGCGCCGCCTCGGGCCACGTGTGCACGTAGAACGGCACCATGAAGATCTCCGTGTCCCAGAAGACGTGACCCCGGTACGCCTCGCCCGAGAGCGCGCGCGCGCCGATCGAGCAGCGCGGATCGTTCGGCTGCACCGTCGCGATCAGGTGGTAGAGCGCGAACCGGAGCGCCCGCTCGATCCGCGGCGCCCCGTCGATCTCCACGTCCGACTGCTTCCATCGCGTCTGCCACGCCGCCACGTGCTCGCCGAGCAGCGCGTCGAACGACGTCGCCGCCGCTTCCCGCTCCAGCAGCTCGACCCGCTGCACCGGTGCTGTTCCGTCACGTGACGTGAACAGACCGACCACGCGGTGCAAGACGCTCGGCTCGCCGAGCCGGACGTGCAGCGTGCACCGCTCCATCGCCGACACCGGCCCGAGCTCCCGCTCGCAGCGCATCTCGAGTGCGCCCGGATCCGCCGCCGTCGTGCGCGACGCCAGCGCGAGCTCGAGCCCGCCGTGCGTCTTGCCCACGAGGATCGGCCCCACGAGCCCCTGACGTGGTTCGAACCCGGCCCAGTGCGACGCGCCGCTCCCGCTCTTCACGTCGCCCGACAAGACCGCGTCGATCAAGACCGTGCCCGAAAAATTCTGCGGCGCGATCTCCACGGCTTCGAGCAGCAGATGCCGGTTCGAGAGCGACGCGAGGTGCGCGGTCCGGATCCGCGTCGCGTGCCCGCCCGGCCCCGTCCCGAGCCCTTCCCGCAGGAGCAGCCCGCGCCGCATGTCGAGCGTCCGGTGGTGCCGCTCCATCGTCGTCGTCTCCACCCCGAACGGCTCGCCCTCCACCATGAACCGCAGGCGCCCCCAGTCCGGCGCGATCACGAGCTCCGGCACGGGCGACACGTCCGACGACAGCTCGAACGCCCCCGCCAGAAACGTCGCCGGCCGCGACACGCTGCTGCCCTCGGCCAGCGATCCACGCATCCCGAGGTACCCGTTCGCGATCGTGAGCAGCGACTCGATCTCGTGCTCCCGCGCCACGTCGAAGCCGCTCTCCACCACCATCCACGCCGGATCGCGCGGCGGCGCGAACGGCCCGAGCTGTGCTTCCAGCGCGAGCTGCTGCTCCAGGATCTCCGCGAGGGCCGGCAGCCCGCCCGCCTCGCCCACGACGAGCACGTCCTCCGGAGCGAGCCCGAGCGGCTGCGCGATCTCGCGCATCATGAACGAAAGCACGTCCCCGTGGTCCGCCGCCGGCACGACCCCGACGGGCCGGCCGCGGTGGTCGAATCCGAAGAGGTGCGCGCCCCCGTCCGTCGCGACGTAGAGCCGTTTCCTCGGCTCGTCTGCGATCGCCGTATCGATCGCTGGCGCGAGCGCTTCGAGGCTCGCGTCCGTCACGATCGCCACCCGCGCGCCTCGGCCGAGTAACGTGCCCACGAGTCCGAGCGTCTGCGTCGACTCGGGCGCTTGGGCCGACGTTCCGCGCAGATCGAAGCTCAGCACGAACACGCGAAAGACGTGGTCGAGCTCGGGCCGGAGGGACGTCGTGACGAACCCGGACGAGCGACCGGACGCAGGCTCTCGGATTTCGGCAGAAGCGGTGGACGTCATGGGCCTCGTTCATCGAGCGAGGACCGTGCCGACATCGTGTGCCCCCGAGCTCACCCGATCCGTGCAGGGCCGTGGCATTTGCATCCACCGCGCACGGAGCGCGAAACGAGCGGGCGTACGGGACGCCGTTCAGGCGGCGAGCCGTGAAAGCTCGTCGAGAAGCTTTTCGAGATCGAAGGGCTTGCGGATCATCGCGCGTACCCGCCGGACGGGCACGTCGAGGCGTGACTCGTTCATGGCGGAGAGCACCATCACGGGAACGTCGATCCCTGCGCGATCGAGCGCGGCGAGAAACGCGTCGCCTTTCATCTCGGGCATCAAGTAATCGAGGAGAATCACATCGGGCCGCGTGCCTGCTGTAAGCCTTGCGAGTGCTTCGCTCGCCACGGTGTGCGCTTCGACCTGGTAGCCTTCTTCCCGCAGCAGATCGGAAAGTGCTTCGACCAGGGCATCATCGTCATCCACGATGAAAACCGAGGGCCCGGATTTCTTGTCGTCGGGGCTACCGGGTGGCGCGGCCGGCACGTTCGGGCTCGGACTCATGGGCCCCTTCCATCGAGCAGGTTCCCCGCGTCGTCGAGCCTCCGGACCCCTTGCCGCCGCCGGCCGATCGATTCATACGTTGTGAACGGTTGGCTGGGGGGTTGGGTGCTCGTTTGTCCAAGCACAAATCGAGCGGGGTAGGGACTTTCCGTAGGGCGTGTTCCGCGTGCGCCCGACCACAGCCGCACTTGACGCGCGAGTCAGGCTGAGGCCCAATTCGATGAAGGGCGGTCCTTGTCATGTCGGACACGAATAACAGCATCCGCGTTTACCTCATCGATGATCACCCGGTTTTGCGGGAGGGTTTTGCCAAAGCACTCGAGGCAGAGCCGGGGATGACCGTCGTCGGTCAGGCGGGCACGGCGGCCGATGCGCTTCGGGAAGTGCAGTCGATCAAGCCCGAAGTCGTGCTGGTCGACTTGAACATTCCCGATCGCGACGGCATCGAGCTCCTCGCGGCCCTTCGCGTCCAGGTGCCCTCCGCAAAGCTGCTCGTTTTGAGCTGCTACGACGACGAATTCCGCGTCGCCGAAGCGCTCCGCGCCGGGGCACAGGGGTACCTCGTGAAGACCAGCGAGCTCGCCGAAGTGATCGACGGCATTCGGCGAATCGCGAGCGGCGGCGCGCCGCTCAGCCAACGCATCGCGGGCGCCGTCGTCCGCGCGATGCGCAAACCTGCGCCCGAAGGCACGGGCGGCCTCGATGCGCTCACGCCGCGCGAGCGACAGGTCCTGCGCCTCCTCGCGGCGGGCATCTCCACCCGCGAGACGGCCGCGCGTCTCACGATCAGCCCGAAGACCGTGGAGACCCACC
Source organism: Polyangium sp. y55x31 (assembly GCF_029946505.1). GTDB lineage: Bacteria > Myxococcota_A > Polyangia > Polyangiales > Polyangiaceae > Polyangium. The sequence goes on along the minus strand of NZ_JARZHG010000007.1, from coordinate 351,818 downwards.
GCGTGCGGATCTACGCGAAGCTCGGCTGCAAGAGCGCCGTCGAGCTCACGCGGATCGCGGTCCGCACCGGCCTCATCGAGGCCTGAACCCTCGGGAAAACCGAACTCACCCTTCGGATTTCCGATCAGGCGCGTCGCTCTGCGGCGCGCTTGATCGTTTGTGCTGCAATAAAAGATCGATTCGAACACCATCGATCGTCAGCCCCTCGATCGAGCAGTTCGTGATCGTCACGCCGGCGAGGCTCACGTCGTCGAGCGACGCGCCCTCGAAGGACACGTTCCGGATCTTCGCTTTCGCGAACGTCACGTCGTCGAACGATCCGGACTCGAACGACACGTTTTTCACGGCGGCCCGCGCAAAGCTCGCGTCGTCGAGCTTCGCGTCCTCGAACGACGCGTTGTGAATCGACGCCCGGGAAAAACTCACGTCGTCGAACGAGGCGCCCTCGAACGTCGTGTCGTGCACCTTCGCGTCGGCCATCGTCACGTCGTCGAGTTCGATTTTTTCGAACGACGCATTCGAAACCCTCATCGGCAGCGTCGGTGTGTTCCCGGACTTCGGTCCGGTCGTCTTCCCAGGGTCGCCGGGCTTCGATCGAGCCTTCTTCTTCATGCGTACATGCTACCCCTCTTCCCCGACTCCGGCTTCCCCCGTACGGCCGGATCCAGGACACCATGCACGAGCCCGCCACGCTTCCCCACCACACCATCGTCACCGCGCCCGGCGTTTCGCCTTCACGCGCCATGATCGTGCTGCATGGCATCTTCGGCTCCGGCGGCAACTTCCGGACGTTGACGCGCACGCTCGCGTCGGCCTGCCCCGACTGGGCCTTCGTGCTCGTGGACCTGCGCGCGCACGGCCTCTCCACGTCCCTGCCGCCCCCCCACACGCTCGGCGCCGCGGCCGACGACCTCGTGCGGCTCGGCAGCGCGCTCACGCTCGACGTGCGGGGCGTGATGGGCCACTCGTTCGGCGGCAAGGTCGCGCTCGCCTACGCCGATCGCAGGCGCGGCGAGCTCGATCAGCTCTGGGTGCTCGACTCGACGCCGAGCGCGCGTCCTTCCGGCATGGAGAACGTCGGGGCGGCGAAGGTCCTCGCCATGCTCGCCTCTCTCCCCGTGGAGCTTCCGTCCCGCGAGCGCTTCCTCGAGCTCGTCACCTCCCACGGCGTCTCGCGCGCCGAGGCCGACTGGCTCGCGATGAACGTGCGCCGCGAGGGCGACGCCTTCCGCTTCCGCCTCGACCTCGCCGCGATCCGCGACCTGCTCCTCGACTACTTCGCCGAGGACCTCTGGCCGGTCATCGAGCGGCCCGACGGCCGACGCCACACGGGCTTCGTGATCGGCGGCCGCTCGGACACGGTCAGCCTCGACGACCGCGCGCGCCTCGCCTCGCTCGCCGCGAAGGACCCGACCCTCGACGTCCACGTCCTGCCGAACGCCGGTCACTGGGTGCACGTCGACGACCCCGAGGGCCTCCTTCGCATCCTCACGGCGGCCCTCGGCGGCTGAGGACTTCTCGCGAGGGTTTTTCCGGGCTACGGGAGGGCCATGCGAATCGCCTCCTGGAACGTGAACTCGATCCGCGCCCGCCTCGAACACCTCCGCACCTTTCTCGGCAGCGCGAGCCCGGACGTCCTCTGCATGCAGGAGACCAAGGTCGAGGACGAGAAATTCCCCGAGGAGGCCCTCGGCGACGCGGGCTACCGCGTCGTCTACTTCGGGCAGAAGACCTACAACGGCGTCGCCATCGCCGCGCGTTACGGCCTCGGCATCGAGGACGTGAAGAAGAACCTCGACGGCGACGAGGACGACGCCCCGCGCAGGCTCCTCGCCGCCACGATCGAGGGCATCCGCATCGTCAACGTCTACGTGCCCAACGGCCAGGCCGTGGGCACCAAGCCCTTCGCCTACAAGCTCGCCTGGTTCGAGCGGCTCGGGCTCGACCTCGCCGCGCACCACAAGCCGGACGAGCCCTTGCTCGTCTGCGGCGACTTCAACGTCGCGCCCACGAACCTCGACGTCCACGAGCCCAAGCGCTGGGAGGGGCAGGTCCTCTGCCACCCGGACGAGCGCGCCGCCCTCGGGCGCCTGCTCTCCTGGGGCCTGATGGATGCCCTGCGCGAGCGCCACCCCGAGGAGAAGATCTACTCCTGGTGGGACTACCGCATGGGCGCTTACCGCAAGAACCATGGCCTGCGCATCGACCTCGCCCTCGTCACGCCGCCGCTCCTCGCGCGCACGAAGGACGTGTGGGTCGACCGCAGCGTCCGTGAGCTCGAACGGCCCAGCGACCACGCCCCCGTCCTGATCGACATCGGCGAAAGTCAAGCCTGACTTCGGACAATCTCCGTCCGATCGGACCAGAAACGTCCGACCCAATCTAGGACATATCCTGTCCGATCGCCCTCCATTTCGCCCCCGATCGAACGGCGCGATTTGCTAGTTTTCGCCGCGTGATGCGGCTCAACCTGGATGGTTATTCGCTCGACCTTCCCCCCGCCTGGTCCGGTCTCGAAGACGTGACCTACTCCGATCCGAGCACCCTGCCTCCGGTCGCGCTCGCGGCCGAGGGAGGCACGGGCCGGCTCATGGTGGCCGAGATGCTCTTCGACGACGACGACGAGCAGCCCGGCAGCGAACCCGCCGAGCTCGAAGCCCTCGCGCGCGCCTGGGGCAAACGCCGCAGGCTCGAACCCCTCGAGATGGGCACCCACGCGCGGCCCGACGGCGTCGTCGCCACGGCCACCTACCTCGTGCGTGGCTGCTTCGTGCAGATCTGGTTCCTCTCGAACGGCGACCGCGTCGTGCAGGCGAGCTACGTCTGCCCCTGGGACGAGCGTGACAGCGAGGAGGCCGATCGCGAGGCGATCGTGCGCTCTTTGCGCTGGTCCTGAAGTCCTAGCGGTCCTCGTCGCCGCCCTCGTCCTTCGCGGCCTTCTCGGCTGCGGGCGGGGGCGGCGCCGCTTCCTTGGCTTCGTTCTCTTCCTTCGCTTCGCCCGCCTCTTCCTTCGGCGCGGACTTCCCCTTCGCGTCCTTGCTCCCCGAGCTCGCGGAGTTCGTCGCGTTCCCCGCGCCCGCCGCGCTCCCCCCGCCGCCTCCGCGCAGGTGCGACTCCTCCACGCACGCCGCCTTCATCCTCTCGGGACAGGCGATCCGCACGTGGAAGTGATCGTCGTGCACGTCGGCGTCCGCGGGGCTCATCAGCACGGATGCCGCCTTCGTGTAGAGGTCCTTCGCCACGTTCTTCTTCGCCGCGTACTTGAGCAGCCGCGTGCGCAGCCCTGCCGACACGAACAGGTACCTGACGTCGGTCTTCGTGTCGGTGAGCAGCGCCTCGACGAACGCCCAGTTCCGCTCGTCGTCGAAGCGCACGACCTCGCCGCCGCGGGCGCGCCCGTCGCTGCCGAACGCCACGAACCTGTGCGGGTTCACGTGCTTGCCTTTCTCGCTCACCATGTAGAAGCCGACGTCCGCGTCGCGCCCCGACTGATGCGAGTTGTGCCCGAAGAGCGCCCCGCCGTTTTTCGCCGACAGGTCCCCCACGTACAGGACCGACCCCTTGTACTTCCCGCTCACCTTGGCCGCCGCGCGCCTCAGCACCCGCACGAGATCGGGCAGCCCGTATGCGTGCCCGCCGCCGCGCACCTCGACCGACTTGCTCGACGCGAGCTTCTCGCCTCCGTAGAGCCGCCCCTTGTTCGGCGCCCCTGCCGAGAGCGCGCCTTTGGGCTTCCGCTCTTTCTCTGCGCCCTTCTTCGGCTCGGCCTTGTCCTTCTTGCCCTTGTCCTTCGTGGGCTCCGTCTTCGCCGCCTTGGCGCCGGGAGCGGCCTCGGAGGCGCGCGGGCCCAGGGCGACGAGCGCGAGACCGAGGGTGAGGGGCGCGGCGATCCGGGCGAGCAGGCGCATGATGTCGCGGACGTTAGCGCGCAAGGCGCGCGCGGGGGAGGGGATGTGAACGGTCGATCGTGGGGTTTTGCGTGACCGACCTCAGCCGTGCCGAGATCGCGAGCCAGCCTACATGAAAAAAGAGTCGAATCATATGCTTGACATGGGCCATCGGGACGGGTAGAAGCCTCGTCGCGTCCCACCCGAGGGCGGCGCAGGATGCGCCCGTAGCTCAGCTGGATAGAGCGTCGGACTTCGAATCCGAAAGTCGCCCGTTCGAATCGGGCCGGGCGTACCGGGTTCCGAGTCGACTCTTCCAGGGGAGCTCGGGAGACCGTTGAAAACCGAAGCAGCAAAACCGGGCCATTAGCTCAATTGGTAGAGCAGTGGACTCTTAATCCATTGGCTGAAGGTTCAAGTCCTTCATGGCCCACCCGGATCCAGGAACGAAAAAGGCCGGTACGCTTGCAGCGTGCCGGCCTTTCGTCTTTCTGGCCTGTGGCATGCGTCCGCGTGCCTTCCTGCTTGACGTCGCTTCCCGGGTTTGGTGAGGAAGAGACACCATCATGCATTTCTGCCGTGGCCTCCTCCTCGCGAGTACGTGGGTGATCCTGCTTGCCGGGTGTGGAGGCTCGGGGACGCGGAGCAACTATCCTCCCGGCCAGCCGATCGCGCTCCTCGAAGGCACGGCGCACCTCGGCGACAACCGCGCCGGCAGCCAGAACTTCCCGAGCGGGCTGGCGACGGCGGCGCGCCTCTGCTCGCTCGTGAACGTGCCGGAGGCGCTCGACGCCTTTCTGCAAGTGGTCAACCTCCGGAACTCCGAGACGTTGAGCAACCTGATTACGGTGAATGGCAAGCCTTTCCCCCTGGGGATCACGCTCGAGCGGGACCCGTATGGGAACACGCCGCTCTCGACGCAGACGTCGCCCGTCTTCGCCGTACATCTGGAGCCTGGGCCCTCGGAGGTTTGTCTGGTCACCGGGAAGAAGGCCAATGGCGACGTCGACGACATCGAGGTCGACCAGGTCCTCCTCTTCGTGGAGGGGATCGACCCCGAGGACGTCAGCGTTCGTCGCGGATTGGGGCTCGGCACGCCGCCTCCGAGCCAGCCGCCGAGTCGTCCGTGGGGGTCGATTCAGTAGCATCTCGTCGGCCGGTGTGCGGTTGGCCCTGACAACCTCGGGTTCGACTCCACAATGAAAAAGGCCGGTACGCTCCCCGCGCGCCGGCCTTTCGTGCTCGACCGTCGGTTCTGCTCAGAACCACTGCCCGATCGTCTTGTCCTTGCGGGTCACCTTCGAAAGGTGCTCGAGCTCCAGCACCCAGGACTCGGTCTTCTTGATCAGCGGCTTCGTGTCCGTGACCGTCTTCGCCTCGTGCTTCTTCACGACGGCGTAGCCCTCGACCTTGTCGCCGACCTGGATCGTCACGCCCTCGGGCATCTCCCCGAGCGTGAGCCGCACCGTCGTCTCCTGGATGCTCTTGCCGGTCTTGCAGATCTCCCGGTAGATGATCCGACCATTCTGGATGCTGTGGATCCGGTTCGTCTCCACGCAATCGTAGGGATACTCGTTCGTGTAGGCGTACAAGATCTCGAGCTCGGTCTTCCCGCCGTTCTGCGTGATCTTTTTGACCTCGCCGAATCCCGAATAATACCCGAGCTTCGGGTGCCCGGGGATCTCCTTCTCGTCCTTCGCGATGGCCTCGATGTACACCTTCTCGAACTTGCCCGGGCGCGCCTCGTCGGCCGACTTCTTCGCCTCTTTCTCCTGGAGTCGCTCGATCTTCTTCCGCGTCTCCTCGGAGAAGAGCGGCTTCACGTATTTCGCGCCGCGCTCCGTGTATGAATTGCCGCGGCCGGCGCCGTCGAGCGCCGGCGTCTTCGGCGTCCCGTTCGCGGCCGCGTAGGCGCAATACATGTCCCGCTCCGTCGCGGCGTCGAGCCGGGCGCGGACCTCGTTTTGCTGCGGCGCGCCGCCCACGATCGCGTACAGGTAATCACGCCCCGTGGATTCGTAGGCCTTCTTGATTGCAACGCGCAGGTCCCTTTGAAACCCGACCTGCGTCATCAAAATGTCGATCACCGATTGGCTGCTCGCCGACTCCCGGGCCGTCTTCTGCAGGCCGAGCAGCGCGCCGATGCGCCCGTAGGGGCTCGGGATCTTCGACGCATCCGCGATCTCGGTCGCCCACTTCGCGTCGAGCGCCCGCGCCTCCTTGTCGATCGCCAGGTAGTCCGCGTAGCACTTCGCGAGCCACGTCCTGCGCATCGCCGCCACGATCAGCGCCTGGTACGTCTCATCCGACGTGTTGGCCTTCTCGTCCTCCGGCATCTCGTCCCAGCCCGTCAGCCAGGTCGGGTCCGGGTTCTTCAGCGTCCGGCGCGGGTTGTACAGGTAGATGTACGTCGCCTTGTCCTGGTACTCCTTCACGCCCGCCTTCTTCTTGAATTCGGGCACGCACATGTGGTTCTCGCAGGACGTGTAATCCCACGACTTGAACGTCGCGAGCACCGCCTTGCCCGCCTCGTCCTCGTCGTACGGCAACGTGCCGAAAGGCCCCACGCTCGGCGTGCCGTCGGACGAACCACCCGCGAGGCCCGGGATGTTCGTTTGAACGTTGATGAGACCACATCCGGACGCCAGCAGGCCGGACATCAGAACAATCGCAGCTTTTCTCATTGTACCGGGCCGCCAGCTATCACGCGACCGCGGGGTTTGGCAAGCCGTCGCGTAGCGGCTTACGCGCCCTCGGCGAGCTCCTTCTCGATCGCCTCCCACTCCCCCATGAGGGCCTCGATCTTCGCGTCGAGCTCTTTTTGTAGCCGATCCAGCGCGGCCACGTCCTCCTTGCTCGTCCGTTCGAAAAACCCCGGCTCGCAATACCGCGACTCGAGCTCTCGTTTTTGCGACTCGGCCGCCTCGATCGCCGCCACCACCTTGTCGCGCTTGCCGGGCAGCTCCTTCAATCGATTGCGCTTCTTCTTTTGCTCCTCCCACGCCGAGCCCGACACCTGCGCCGCGGGCTCCTGCGCCTTCGCTGCGCTCTTCGCGGCCTTGTCCTTCTGGACCACGGCCTCCGCGTCGAGATGATCGTCGCCGCAGCGCGCGAGGTATTCCTCGTAGGTCCCGGGGAAATCGTTCCGGCCGCTCGGGAGCACCTCCAGAATGCGCGTCGCGATCTTCGAGACGAACCAGCGATCGTGCGACACCAGAATCAGCGTCCCCTCGTAGGCCACGAGCGCATCCGCGAGCGCCTCGATCGCCTCCACGTCGAGGTGGTTCGTCGGCTCGTCCAGCAAAAGCACGTTCGGCTCCTCCACGAGGATCCGGCAAAACAAGAGCCGCGCCGCCTCTCCGCCGGACAAGAGCCCCACCTTCTTGTTCACGTCGTCGCCCGAGAACAGCATCCGCCCGAGCCGCCCCCGCACCGCGGCTTCCGGCTCCGTCGGGCATGCGGCTTTCATGATCCCGAGCGGCGTCGCCTCCGGATCGTCGAGGACCTCCCGGTGATCCTGCGCGAAATACCCCACGCGCGCCTCGTGCCCCCAGCGCACCGTGCCCGCGTCCTTTTCGAGCTTGTCGGCGAGGATCTTGAGCAGCGTCGATTTGCCGATCCCGTTCGGCCCGATCACCGCCACCCGCTCGCCCCGCCGCACGGCCAGCGACACCGCGGTGAGCACCCGCTTTTCTCCGTACGACTTGTTGATCCCCGCGACCTCGAGCACGTCCCTCCCGCTCGGCCGCGCGATCGACAGCTTGAACACCGGCGTCCGCCGCGAGCTCTCTTCGAGCTCCGGCACCTCGATCTTCTCGATCTGTTTCAGCCGGCTCTGCGCCTGCTTCGCCTTCGTCGCCTTGTACCGGAACCGGTCCACGTACGACTGCTTGTGCGCGATCACCTCCTCGATCCGCTCGATCTCCGCCTGCTGCCGCTCCCGCTCGGCGCGTTTCTCCTTCACGAACGCCGTGTAATTGCCGTGATAGAGCGTCACCGTCCCGTAATCGATGTCGAGGATGTGCGTCGCCACGTTGTCGAGGAAGCGCTGATCGTGGGAGATCACGAGCACCGAACCCTCGTGCGCGTTCAGGAATTTTTCGAGCCAGCGGATCGTCAGGATGTCGAGGTGGTTCGTCGGCTCGTCGAGCAGGAGCACGTCCGGCCCGCCCACGAGCACCTGCGCGAGAAGCACGCGCAGCTTGAAGCCGCCCGACAGCGTCGCGAGCGGCCGCTCGTGCGCCTCCATCGGGATCCCGAGGCCCACGAGGATCGACGTCGCCCGCGCCTTCAGCGTGTAGCCGTCGTAGGCCCGGATCACGTCGGCGAGCTCGGCGAGCCTCTGCGCGTCGCCCGCGCCGTCCTCCACGATCCGCTTCTCCTCTTCGAGCGCCTCCCAGACGAGCCTGTCGCCCATCATGGCGAGGTCGAGGATCTTCGCCTCGTCTTCGAGGAACCGGTCTTGCCGGAGCACGCCCATGCGTGCGCCTTGGGGGATGTTGAAGCTCCCTTCGGTCGGCGCCTCGTCGCCGGCCAGGATCTCGAGCAGCGTCGTCTTGCCCGAGCCGTTTGCGCCGACGAGCCCGTAGCGGCTCTGCCGGTTGAGCTTCAGCGACACCTCCTCGAAGAGGGTCCGGTCGCCGTACGATTTGCCCAGGTTCGACGTGACGATCATCGCGGGGACGGTGGTATATCCTCCCGCAACCGAGGAGGCCACGTGCGCTTTCGAGAGCTCATCCAAGATTCCAGCGCCACCATCGACGCCATCGCCAGCTACCTCGACGGGCTCTCCGCCGAAGACAGGCTCAGCGAGACCCGCACCCTCTCGCGTGACGAGCAACGCAAGCTCTACCAGAGGGCCGAGAAGGCGCCCCTGATCACGCTCGACCACTTCGTCCCGACGGACATCACGAAGCTTTCGCCGGTCCACCACGACGGCCGCAACACACTCCCCTTGCCGAAGAGCCTCAAGCTCTTCCAGAAGCGGTTTTGCCGGCCCGAGGACGGCTCCGAGCGGCTCTTCGGGTACAACGAGTCGCCGTTCCTCGGCACCGTGGGCCCGGGCTTCTTCGTGGCCGTCCCGACGAAGGGCCGTCCGGAGTGGGAGGCGCGCGGCGGCGTCGTGATCGATTACTTCCAGGTCCCCGACGGCCCCGTCGCGGCGGGCTGGCCCAAGGTCATCCCGAACTCGAAGGGCCTCCAGATGTTCGTCTACAACGGCACGCGCGACTACATGCGCAAGGTCTCCACGCACGTCTCGATCGGCGCGGCCTACAAGGGCGAAAAAGCCCTCGACCACTACTTCATCCTCTGCCGGGATCGCTGACCCCTCCCAGGGGCGCGCGTACCTCTACGCGGGGACGGGCAAATCGGCAAGCACCGTCCCTCCCGCCTTCTCCATTTCCACGAACGTTTCCCCGAGCCAATCGAGGAACGCCGCGTCCCACGCCGGCCCCTCCGGCCACCTTGCCGCGATCCTCGCGGACATCTCCGCGTCCCACCGCTCGTACACGGCCCGCAGCGCGCCGTGCGCTTGCCTCGCCAGCACCGCGCTCCGCTCGCCTTTTCGCTCGCCCCCCTCGATGAACGTATCCTCGCAGAGAAAGTAATTGCAGGTCGCCGGGCGCATGGCCGGGTCGATCGTGCATCCTCTCGGCCCGTGGAACACGCATTTGCGCTCCATCGGGTCGGTCGGGGCCTCGCGCCGCTTCACCCGCCGCAGATCGAGCCCGCGCTCCGTCGGAATCAGCTCCTTCTTGACGATCCGCGAAAGCACGAAATCACGCCCGCCCCCGGCGACGACGCGCCCCACGTCCGACCAATCCATCTCGGGTGGTGCTTTGCAGCAGCCTGCCGGCCCTTGCGGGCATTTCGCGCAGAGGGTCGAGAGGAGCTGGGTGTGAGGGCCGAGGATTTCGAGTCGAATCATCGCGCTGCGAGGCGGGACGCGAGCGCCCTGCCGACCGAGCGGCCCACGGCGCCCTCGACCTTCTTGAGCTCCTCGGGCATCCAGAAATGCAAAACGCGCCCGACGGCCTCCGTGCTCGACCGGACGAACGCCATTCCGCTCGTCTCCGCCCGCTCCGTGCTTTGCGGAAAGCACACCTTGCACAGGCACGGCAGGGGCCCGGCTGCCTCGTGTTTCGTCACATTCACGGCCGGGGCCACGCCTGCGCTCCAGGCCGCGCCGAGCAGCAGCGCGGCCGAGGGCGCGTCGAGCACGCGTGGCGTCTGAAGCGACATCCCGAGCGTGCCGGGCGCCGAGGTGATGCCTTTTCCATTCGCGAACCGGATCCTCGGCACGAGCGGCGTGATGTCGCTGATCGGCACGCGGTTCCTTCCGCCGCGCCATCCTTTGCCGGAGCTTTGCGGGTTTTCCAGCACGGCGACGAGCCAGAGCGTATCGGCCGGCGGCCGCACGGTCACCATGAACAGCCGTCCTCCGCCGGCGAGCGGGGCGAGGCCTTTGCTCTGGCTGTGGTAGGTGTCGATGGGCCACACCTTGCCCGGCTTGCGCCCGCCCGCTTCCTTCTCGAACACGGCCTTGCTGACGATGGCGAGGACGTCCGGCATGGCCGCGACTCTACCAGAACCGCCCGGGAAGGTCAGGGCCCATCCCGCGATCGGGATTCCGCCGTGGGAAACGCGTTCGCGGAGCCCGCACGCCCGATTTCGCGGTGGGAAACGTGTTCGCGATGACCGCGGACGCGTCCGTCGGCTGACGGAGAGGTTCGCGGCGACGGCGAAGGCGTCCGTCGCCGAACGGGCGGGTTCGCGGCGTCTGCGAAGGCGTCCGTCGTTGAAACAACGGATCCGCGGCGTCCGCGAAGGCGTTTCCCATGGGAAAGTCGTCCTCGCGGCCGGCGCGAAGGTGTTTCCCAGCGTCCCTGGCGGCTTGCGGCGGGCTCCGGGCTCGGGCAACCTCATGGCATGGCGGCCGATGCTGCGCGGAAACGTGCGACGTATGAGGACCTCCTGGCGCTCCCGCCCAACGTGAAGGGGGAGATCCTGGATGGGGTGCTGTATACGCAGCCGCAGCCCTTGCCTCGACACGCCCTCGGCGCGGCGAGCCTGCAGGAGCAGATCGGTCCGCCCTTCCGCCGTGGCATCGGCGGCCCCGGTGGCTGGTGGATCCTCCCCGAGCCCGGCATCAACCTGCCCGACTCGCCCGAGGTCATCCCAGATCTGGCCGGGTGGCGTCGCGAGCGGTTGCCCGAGTTGCCGAGCAACGAGTCCATCAAAGTCGTACCCGACTGGGTCTGCGAGATCTTCTCCCCGAGCACGCGTGGCTACGATCAAGTCGTCAAGCAGCCGTTTTACGCCAGGCATGGCGTTCGATGGTTGTGGTTCATCGATCCCGAAGCGCGTGCGCTCCTGGCATATCGCCTGGAAAATGGCCGCTGGGTGAGCATCGGTACGTGGGGGAATGACGACCACGCGCGGATCGAGCCGTTCGATGCGATCGAGATCGATCTGTCCGATCTCTGGTTGCCGGCGAAGGGCTGACATGGACAGCCAGCCGCCGCATCCGGGGCCCGCGCACATGCGAACCGCGACGATCCTCGGCGGGCACCTCAGCAGCCCCTTCGATAGTGGCTGGCGTGGCCCGGGGGGTTGGTGGATCCTCATTCGACCCGGCATCGAGTTGCCAGACGCGCCGGAGGTCGTCCCGGATGTCGCCGGATGGCGCCGCGAGCGGATGCCCCATCTGCCGGAAGAGGCCATCACGCTCGCGCCCGACTGGGTCTGCGAGATTCTTTCACCGAGCACCCACAACTACGACCAGCGCATCAAGAAGCCGTTTTACGCGAAACACGGCGTGACGTGGTGCTGGATCGTCGACCCGGAGGCCCACGTGCTCACGGCTTATCGGCTGCGGAACGGCCGCTGGCAGGATCTCGGCACGTGGGGAGACGACGACCGCCCGCAGGTCGAGCCCTTCGAGGCGATCGAATTGCCGCTGTCCGACCTCTGGCTCCCCTCGGACGCCTGACCCTCACCCCTCCTTCGCCGGCTCCGCCCCTTCGATCTCCGCCCCCTCGTCCTCCCCGCGGATCTTCCGCTGCGTCGGCCGCACCTTCTCGGCCAGGTCCCGATATCCGGCCAGCCGATACAACCCCTCCAGCGCCTCTGCCGTCCCCTGATACGCATCCGACCACGCCGCCGCCGCCCGGTCCCGCGCCGCGAGCGCCGTCTCGAGCTCCCGCGCCTCGCGGTGGTCGTCCCCCACCGCCGCTTCGAGCTGGCTCGATTGCTTGTTCACCGATTGCAACGCGACCGCCGTGTCGAACGTCGAGCCGAGCGGCGAGACCACCGTCGCCGGGTGCTCGCCGAGCAGCCGCGCCACGGTTTTCGTGTACTGGAGCAGCTTCGCCGGCACGCGCGGCGATTCCGTCGAGAGGCCGTACGTCGCGAGCGCCGCCGCCCCCATGTGGTCCTCGATCGTCCGGCGCAAGAGGCCGAGCAAGGTCGCGAGCGCCGCGGCCGCCGCGTCGCGCGAGGCGCGCACCGGGATGTCGTCCGCCCGCTCGGCCGCGAGGTCTTCCTCCGCTTTGCCGAGCTCCGCCGCGGCCCGCGCGAGGCCGTCCGCGAGCGCGTCGAAGATCGCGAGGTACGAGTGCTTCGTGGCTTTCGTGAGCGGCCCCTGGACCTCCTGCGACCGCGCCGCGAGGACCTCCGCGACGGCCACGCCGTGCGTACGGGCCGAGGCGACCACCTTGTCGCTCACGCGGATCTGATTCTGCACCTGTTCGCCGACCTTCGACATGAACACCTCCCTCCGAGCGGCCGCGAGGGTAATCAAGAGCGAACGAGCCCGGCAAGCCGGAATGCCGCGCCGCTTGACATTCGCTCCACTTTGCCGTCCCGCTCGAAGGCGATCCCGTGGACCGCTCCGCCCCCGCGAACCCCCCCGCGCTCGTCCGCCTCCTCGACGACGACCCCGAGGTCCGGCGCGACGCCGTCGAGACCCTCGACGCGCGCCCGCTGCCCGCCCGCTTCGCCCTGCGCCAGGCCATGCTCGGCGACGAGGACGCCGGGGTGCGCGCCGCCGCCGCCCAGAAGCTCGGCGAGCTGCGCAGTCGTCGGTTCACGGTCGCCTTCGTCGAGGCGCTCGATGACGTGATGCCTTCGGTGCGCGATCGGGCTTATCGCGCGCTCGCCCGGCTCGAAGCGCGTGATGTGTTGCCGTACGCGGCCCGCGCCATTCGAAAGGAGCCCGTCTGGTGGGTGCGTCGATCGGCCGTGCGCGCCGCGGCCGCGGCCGGGGGGAAGGAGGCGCTTTGGCTGCTCGTCGAGGCGCTCGCGGATCCTTTTTGGCGCGTGCGGCATGCGGCCGTGCAGGCGCTCGTCGTGCTCGGCGAGGACGATTTCGAGGTGCGGGACGCCGTCTCCCAGGCCGCCGCGAAGGATCCGACCGGGACCGTCGCCTCCGCCGCGTCTTACCTCGGCGCCGCGTGGGCCGGCGCCGCCGATACGCCGGCCGCGGCCGCTTCGCCGGCCGTGTTCCTCGCGGAAGGCCTCGCCGACGAGGATCCCGCCGTCGTCACCGCGCGGCTCGAAAAGGCCGACCCCGCGCTCGTGCCCGCCGCCGCGCTCGTCGCCTGGCTCGGTGATCCCCACGCGCCGCTACGCGCCCTCGCGCGTCGTCGTTTGCGCGAGCGGAACGACTCCGATGCGCTCCTCCTCGCGTTGCGATGGCTCGACGAGCCACGCGTCCCCCACGCCGCCGCCGAGGTGCGCGCCGTGCTCGATCGGCTCGGGAGCGGGGAGGATCTGCCGCTCGCCCGGCGGGTCCTCGTGGCGGATCCGCCGTCCCCCGGGGCGCTCGCGTGGGCCGCGGAGGTGCTCGCGGTGCGGGGGAACGCGGAGGACCTGGAGCGGGTGCGGGGCTTGGCGAAGAACGGCGCGACGGGGCTGCGGGCGGCCGCGGTGACGGGATTGCTGCGGGATCAGCGGTCGCTTTCGGTCGTGCTCGGGGCGCTCGACGATCCGGACGAGGAGGTCCGCGCGGCGGCGCTCGCGGGGTGGGAAAGGCGGCCCGGGTCGCCGCGTATTCTGGCGGCTTGGGCCGAGGCCCTGGTCGTCGCCGCTCCCCGCGCCGCATCCGTCCGCGAACGTCGCGCCGTCGCCGAAGCCGCGGCCCTGCTCGGCGACGACCGCCTGCTCGCCCGCGCCGCCGACGACACGGACCCCGCGACCCGCGCCGTCGCCCTCGCCGCCCGCGCCGCCGGGGGCGATCTGCCACCGGCCGAACGCGCCCGCGCCCTCGCCGACGAGGACCCCTGGATTCGCGCGGCCGTCCTCGACCCGGACGTGGCCCTCGCCGCCGCCGTCAGCGACGCCGACCCGTGGATCCGCCGGCAGGCGATGACCCTCGTGTTCCGCCATCGGGATACGCTCGCGCCGGACGACGTCCGCGCCTGCGCGCTCGCCTCGGCCCTCGCGGCCGACCCTTTCCTTCGCGCCCGCGCCGCCGATCTGCTCGCGCCCGAGGACGAAGCGCTCCACCCCGAAGCCTTCCGCACCCTGCTCCGCCTCTCCCAGGACCGCGCCCCGATGGTCCGCGCCGCCGCCGCGAGCGCCCTCGAAGCCGTCGTTGGCCTCGAAGACCGGCTCCTCGTGCTGCTCGACCCGTCGAGACCCGAGCCCGACGAGGCCGTCCGCACCTCGGCCTATACCTGGCTGCTTCGCGACGGCGACGATCGCGCCCTCGCGCGTCTCGCCGCGGCCCTCGCACCCGGCGCGGAAGGGGCCCTCGTGAAGGCGCACCTCGAAGCCCTGACGCTCGTGCTCCCGGACGAGGCATTTTCCAAGCAGCCCTCCCTCGCCGAGCACCGCCCGGCGGCGCCCCCGCCCGCCGCGGAGCCGGCGCGAAAGCGGGCTCCGGCGTCCGCGCGGCCCGAAGGCGTCACCCTCCGGCCCCTCGGGACCACGGGGCTTTTCGTGTCGCCGCTCGTGGTCTCGGGCGCCCACGGCCTCATTGCGTCGAGCTTCGCCGATGCCCGCGACGCCGGGGTCAATGCCTTCTTCTGGGAGCCACGTTATCACGAGCTGACGCGTTTCCTGCGGTCTCGCCGGGCCGGCCGGGACGGGCTCGTCCTCGTCGCCGGCACCTACCATTCGGGCCCCGACGCCCTCCGCGCCGACGTCGAGCGCACGCTCGCGCGCCTGCGCATCGATTGGATCGACGTCTTCCTCCTGTTCTGGGTCCGCTCCCCGGATCGCCTCGCCGACGACGATTACGACGCCCTCGCGCGCCTGCGGGACGAAGGCAAGCTGCGCGCCTTCGGCTTCTCCACGCACGACCGCGCCGTGGCCGTCTCCGCGCTCGAGAAGCACCCCTGGCCCGTCGTGATGACCCGCCACAGCGCCGCGCACCCCGGCGCCGAAACCACGCTCCTCCCAACGGCCCGCGCGCGGGGGACGGGCGTCCTCACGTTCACGGCCACCTCCTACGGCCGCCTCCTCCGCCCCACGCCGGGCGATTCCCCGGAGACAAAACCCCCGAATGCCCCCGATTGCTACCGTTACTCGCTCACGCAGCCCGGCGTGAGCGCGACGCTCACGGCGCCGCGCAGCCACCGCGAGCTCGTCGAAAACCTCACGGTCCTCGCCCGCCCGACCCTGCCCGCGGAGGCTCTCCCCGCGCTCCGCGCCCACGGCGAGCGCATCCGGGCCGAGACACGGCGCTTCGACGCCCTGGTCCGCCGCGCCCCGGGCGGCCCGCGCGACCGTCTGCGCGCGCTGCTCGACGAAGACACGACGCGCTCCGACGACGCCCTTCCGCCCGAGCCCAAGATGTGATGTCATCGCCGGGCTCACGGGAGGCGCGAGCAGCCAGCTATCACCCCGCGATGTCACGTCGCGGCTGCGAACGACTCCCCATGGGGAACGAAGCGTTACGGGGACCGCCCCGCAGGGCTTTTCGTCCCCGTACGCGTCTGCCGAGCAGGTGGCGGCGCCTCTCGTGAGCGGCTTTCTTTCGGGGCTTCCCTGCGTCGGGAAAATATGTTCCCATGGGGACGGCTCCCGGGGACACGAGCAGCCAGCTATCACCCCGCGATGTCACGTCGCGGCTGCGACCTGTACCCCATGTAAGAATGATGCGTCACGAGACCGCCCTGCGGGGCGATACAGCTTGCAGCTGTAGGTCTTGTGCACGCCTCTGCCGAGCAAGTGGCGAGGTCTCCGGGAGCCTTCTTCGCCGTCCGGGTCAGCCGACCGCCGTCTCCGCGGGGCTTTCCTTGGTGCGCCGCGCCTCCGCGCGCCGCTTGCGGGCGTACTCGCTGGTCGCCTCTCGCACGATCTCGGGTCGATCGCGGAACACGAACCGCGCGGCAGCCCGCACGATCCCGATTCGCTCGAGGAGCAGCGCCACGAGCCGATTCCGCAGCAAGAGCGCGTCCCTCGTCGCCTCGCTCGTGGCCACGCGTGTGGGCTTTTCTCGGAGCGCTGCCGCCACTTTCTTCGCTTCGTCGATGTAGGCTGCCGAGAATCCCCCGAACCCGTCGAGCTCCTTCTCGTACGTAGCCGCGAGCGCCGCATGATCTGCGAGCGCCGCCGCGACTGCGTCGGCAGAGCGTGGATCCGCCTCGTGCGCCGCGCTCACTCGCGCAAGCTGCGCATCGGCCGCGTCTGTCACTCCGTCATCGAAATGGTACGTGAGCGCGGCCTTGATCTCACCGAGCAAAAACAGCCCCCGCTCGAGCGGATCCTCGTCGGGCTTTGCCGTATCGACCGTGAGCAGATACCGCGTCTGCGCTTCCTGCGCGGCGCGCTGGATCGACAGGATCTCCTTGCCCGTCTTCGGCCCGATCCTCCGCGCGCCTTTCCCCTTCCCGCGGCCTGCCACGGAATCGAGTCCGCGCCGGAGGACCACGCCTCCCTCGCCGACCTGCGTCTTGTAATACTTCTCGAAGAACCGCGCGACGTCCACGGCCTCCCCGAAGAGCACGTGCAAGGGCACGGGCGACTGGGGCAACGCCTCGGCGTCGACGTTCATGGAACGAACGACCTCGGACCACCGCACGAAATCGGTGCTCGGCTTCGACATGATGTAAAGCTCCCTGGGGCGCAGACGAGCCGAACGCGGCCGGCAGCGCTCCGGTCGACGGAGGAGGATGAGCCCGCCTCCGAAATGAGTGAACGCTGGGGATAATCACCGTCTGTCAGGCTGCAATGGTCCGAGCAGGAATTTTGCGTTCGGGCGGGACTGGGCAGGGGGCGTCCTGCTGTCCTGGAGGGGGAGGGAGGTGTCCTGGAGGCGGAGGTCGGTGTCCTGGAAGGGGAGGGGTGTCCTGGAGGTGCCTTGCGGCGTCCTGGGCCATCTGGTAGGCGCGCGGATGGCCAGACCAGGAGGCGGCGGTGCACATCGCGAGTATTCAGATCACGAACTACAAGAGCTATCGCGAGTCCTCGGAGCTGAAGCTGACCACTGGGATCAACATCATCACGGGGCAGAACAACGCGGGGAAGACGGCGCTGCTCGAAGCTCTCTCGCTGTCCATCTCGGACAAGCCCCATCGCAGCTTGGCGACCGTGCCGCAGGTGGGGAAGGCATCTTCGACACCGTCAGCACTACGCGTAAGCTTTCGGATCGACCAGGACGAGTTACGCGCCCTAGTCCTGGTTCCTGGCCGTGAGGTACAGCTAGCTCAGCCCAAACAAGGATCGCGGTTTTCTGGGACGCATGGCTTCACATACTCAAACACTGATGAGCACCGAAATGATAGGCTGATAACTTGGCTGCTCGGAAAGGATATATTTCGAGTAGCCTGGCATCCGGGCATTGGGCTCAAGCATATCGACTACGAGTTTGACCCGAACCGACGTGTCGTATTTAGTGTTGATGCCAATGGGATGCCTAAATTTGATCATTATGTTCAAAGTACGGGTAGCGTTGGTCCCAGTATTAGTTTGGCTCAACAATATCAGCGTACCGCATATTCTTTTCGTGCCGAGCGGTTCAACCTCGGAATCTGTGCGTTCGGTCCTAACACGGTACTCAGATCGGACGCATCGAACCTTGCAGAGGTCCTCTCGAACCTTCAAAGCAATCCATTTCGCTTCCGTAAGTACAACGAAACACTGCACCGCGTCCTGTCACAGATTCGTCAGGTCACGGTTCGCAACCTGTCCGATAACAAGGTCGAACTTCTTACCTGGCCCCACGACCCCTCCACCGAGCGCCTCGATCTCGCTGTCCCGTTGGACGAATGCGGCACCGGTGTCGGCCAGGTGCTCGCCATGCTCTACGTCGTCCTCAACTCGGACAGTCCGCGCACCATCCTCATTGACGAGCCGCAAAGCTTCCTTCACCCGGGCGCAGTCCGAAAGCTCATCGAGGTCTTCAAGGAGCATCCCCAGCACCAGTACATCCTCACGACCCATTCACCCACCGTCATCGCCGCGGCGAACCCGTCGACCATCACGCTCGTCACGCAGCGCGACGGTGCGAGCGACTTCGTCGTCATCGATCCCGCCGAAAACGAGCAACTGCGGCGTTACCTCGTGGACATCGGCGCCCGCCTTTCGGACGCGTTCGGCGCGGATGACGTCCTCTGGGTCGAGGGGCCCACCGAAGAGATCTGTGTTCCGATCATCCTGGAGAAGGTCGCGCGCAAGCCCCTCCTCGGCACGGCCATCATCGCCGTGAACAGCACCGGCGATCTCGAAGGGCGCCACGCGAAGACGGTCTTCGAGATCTACGAGCGCCTCAGCAAAGCCAAGGGGCTCCTACCCCCCGCCGTCGGCTTCGTCTTCGACAAGGAAGAACGCACCGAAAAGCAGATGTCCGACATCCGAACGCAGAGCAACGGCGTGGTCACCTTCACGCCGCGGCGCCTCTACGAAAACTATCTACTCAACCCTCGCGCCATCGCCGCGGTGATCAACGAAATCACCGACTTCCGAGAGAAGCCGGTGACGGATGCCGAGGTGGATGCGTGGATTCGAGGTCAGCTCGATGCCTGGCGCGAGGGAAGTACCGAGGTGAAGCGGCACAAGTATTTCGCTTCCGCATCCTTCGACGGAGACCGCTGGAAAGACTCGATCCATGGCGCCAAGCTTCTCGAGCGGCTGTTCACCGAGCTTTCCGAGACACGGGTTTCGTACCAGAAGACCGAGCATTCGGTGCGGCTGACGCAGTGGATTGCCGAGCATGCGCCCGAAGATCTACGGGAGCTCGCCGACCTGTTGAGCAATGTCCTCGACAAGGGCCGCGAGCGACTGGCGCCGCGTTGAGAATATCGGCTGGACGTCCGGGTTTTTCCAGGTACGCTCGTTTGTCGGCGCATGACCGACAACCCGCACGACGCGCTCTTCCAGTACGTCTTCTCGAATCCGGAGCACGCGGCCCCGGCGCTGCGCACGATGCTCCCGGCGGCGCTCGCCGAGAAGGTCGACTTTTCGACCCTCGCGCTCGCCCCGGGGCATTTCGTGGATCCGGAGCTCGACGGGCACCGGAGTGATCTGCTGTATTCCGCCAAGATCGCGGGCCGCGACGCCTTCATCTACGTGCTCTGGGAGCACCAGAGTTACGTGGACGCGTGGCTGCTCCTGCGGCTGCTCGAGTACATGGTGCGGATCTGGCGCTCGTACCGGGACGAACACCCGCGGGCGAGGAAGTTGCCGCCGATCGTTCCGGTCGTCTTGCACCACAGCAAGACCGGGTGGCGCGCGGCACGGCGGTTCGAGGAGCTCGTGGACATCGACGCGGCGAGCCTTTCCGTGCTCGAACACGTGCCTCGGTTCGGGTTCGTGCTGGACGACATCAGCCGCGTGGACGACGCGGAGCTGTCGCGGCGGGCGATGACGATGCTCGGTCGGTTGGTCCTGTACCTCTTCCGTCATTCACGGAGCCCGGAGGAGCTCTTCGCAGGGCTCGGCCGGTGGGCGGAGGTGCTCCAGCAGGTGGTACGTGCGCCGGACGGGGATGCTGCGATCACGGCGGTGATGATGTATCTTCGGAAGGTCGGCAAACGAGAGGAGGACGAGGTAGTCATGGCGGTGCGGAAAGCCGTGGGCGACAGCGTGTTCGATCAGATCTTCCACGCCGGCGAGCGGCTCGAGCAGAAGGGGTTCGAACGAGGGATCGAACGGGGGATTGAACGAGGGATCGAACGAGGCAAACGCGAGGGCCGTCGCGACACGCTCGCACGCCAGCTCAAGCTCCGCTTCGGCGAACTCCCCGTCTCCGTCAAGGAAGTCCTCGACGCGGCCACGATCGAGGCGCTCGACCGCATGGCGGACCGGATCCTCACCGCCTCCACGCTCGCCGAGGTCCTCGGCACCGATACCCCGGCTGAGCCGAAGCCCGCCCGAAAGACCCCTGCGCGCAAGTCCCCGCAGCGCCGCCCCCGCGGGCGCTGAGCTCCTCGCGTATCGCTTCCATCCCCCTTAAAAACCTCCCCCCATCCCTGGTAGGATGCGCCGCCATGAGCCTGGTCGGCCTCCTCCTCGAGCTCAAGCCCTTGCTCGCCGATCCCGACGCGAACTTCGATCGCGTCGCCGAGCTGCTCGAGCGACACCAGGGCCTCGCCGAGTACGAGGTCGCGCGCTTCTACGCGGGCCGCGCCTTCGTCGGGCCCGTCGGCAAGCTCCTGCGCAGCGAGGATCCGCGCGAGCGGCTCCGCGGCGTCCGCATCGTCCCGCTCGTCTTCGCTCGGGGAAACGCGGCGCAGCACCTTCGCCGCATGGTCAAGGACGCCGACAATGCCGTCGCGAGCGCCGCGCGCGGCGCCGTCCAGACGCTCGGCCTCGCGGATGTCGCGCCGCCCGATCGGCGCGCCTCCCCGTCGCGGTTTTCGAGCCCCCTCTCGCCCGGGGGCTGGAATCCCACGGGCTGGACCTTCGGCCTCTTTCGCTCCCGGTATGTCTTCCGCCGCGGCGCGGCCCCGACCCGGACCCCGCCGAAGGTCGATGTCCCCAAGCTGAGCAGCCGCGCCCATGTGGCCAAGCTCGTCGGCGTCGAGCTCGGCGAGCTGCCCGCCCTCATGCGCCCCGGCACCGGCAAGGGGAGCGGATACGTCGAGTTCGAGATCCCGAAGCGCACCGGCGGACTTCGGAAGATCTCGGCCCCCCGCGTCCGATTGAAGGGCGTCCAGCGCGCCATTTTGCGCGAGATCCTCGCCAAGATCCCCGCGCACCCCGCGGCCCACGGCTTCATCGAGGAGCGCTCCACGCTCACCAATGCGACCCCCCACGTCGGCGCCGCCGTCGTCGTGCGCGTCGACATCGAAGACTTCTTTCCCACGGTCCATTACCGCCGCGTCGTCGGCTTCTTCCGGCGCCATTACGACGAGGAGGTCGCCGTCGCGCTCGCCGGCCTCACGACCCACCGCGCCAAGCTGCCGGATGGCGCCGTGGCTTGGCCGGGCGCATTGCCGCAGGGCGCGCCCACCTCGCCGGCCCTCGCGAACCTCGTCTGCCGCCGCCTCGACGCGCGCCTCGACGCGCTCGCCAAGAAGACCGGCGCGACGTATACCCGTTATGCCGACGACCTCACGTTCTCCTTCCGCGACCCGCCCGCGCGCCTCGGGCGGTTCCTCTGGTGGGTCAATGCGATCCTCCAGCAGGAGGGTTTTGCGGAGAACGTCAAGAAGCGCCGTATCATGCGCAAGGGCAATCGCCAGCGCGTGACGGGCCTCGTCGTCGACCAGAAGCCGTCCATCCCGCGCGAGGAGCGGAGGCGGTTCAAGGCCATCCTCAACAACTGCCGCCGCCACGGCGTCGCCTCCCAGGCCCGCGGAAAACCCGACTTTCCGGCCTGGCTGCGCGGGTACGCGGCGTACGTGCGCATGATTCACCCCGAGCTCGGCGCGAAATGGCAGCGCGAGGTCGAGGAGATCCTGTCGAAATAATCCTATTTGCATGGAGCCACTCTCGCGTGGATCCCACGTGCGGGAGGGAGGGAATCGTGTCGAAAGAGGACGAGCTGAATCCGTACGAAGCGCCCAAGGAAACGAACACCACGAAGCGGCCCAAGAAAAAGAAGCCGGCCGAAGACGACACCCCGCACGATCCCTCGATCGACGCGATCGTCTTTTCGCTCCAGAAAACGCGGCCCTGGATCACCCTGTTCGGCACCCTGAGCTACATCGGCGCCGTCGGCCTCGTGGTCTTCGGCCTCTATGCGATGACCTCGTCCCCGATGGCACGAGCGATCGGCGAGGTCGGCGCCGTCGCTTTCATCGTGTACCTCGTGCTCGCCGTTCTCTACGCCGTCATCGGCTCGCGCCTCTTCCGGTATCGTGACAGCATCAATCAGGTCATCGCCACCGACGGGCGCCTCGATTTCATCGCGACCGCGATCGAGCGCCAGCGCGAATTCTGGGCGTTCGTCGGCATGATGACCGTCGTGCTCCTCGGCCTGTACGTGCTCATCATCGGCGGCAGCCTCCTGTTCATCGCCAGCCGCTGAACCGCCGCACCCGATGACCCTTCACGAATACCCTCCCTCCCACGCAGCCCGCGTTCGGGCGCTCTGGGATCTCGACCCCACCATCACCTTCCTCAATCACGGCTCCTTCGGCGCCTGCCCGCTCCGCATTCGCGAGGCGCAGGATCGATTCCGGGCGCAGATGGAGCGTGAGCCCGTTCGGTTTTTCGTCCGCGAGCTCGAGCCGCTCCTCGACGCTGCCCTTCGGGCCCTCGCGGATTTCGTCGGCGCGGGCGCCGCGGACCTCGCGTTCGTCCCCAATGCGACGGCCGGTGTCAATACCGTTCTTCGCTCGCTCGACCTCCGCCCCGGCGACGAGCTCGTCACGACGAACCACGAATACAACGCCTGCCGCAATGCCCTCGAGGCCGCGGCCGCGCGCGCCGGGGCCCGCGTCGTCGTCGCTGCGGTACCATTTCCGCTCGAATCCCCCGACGACGTCGTCCGAGCCGTCCTCGATTGCACGGGGCCACGCACCCGCCTCGCGCTCGTCGACCACGTCACGAGCCAGACCGGGCTCGTATTCCCGGTCGAGCGCCTCGTCCCCGAGCTCGCCCGCCGCGGCATCGATACCCTCGTCGACGGCGCCCACGCCCCCGGCATGGTCCCGCTCGACCTCCGCGCGCTCGGCGCCGCCTATTACACCGGCAATTGCCACAAATGGATGTGCGCCCCCAAGGGAGCCGCGTTTCTCCACGTGCGCCCTGACAAACAGGCGCAGATCCGCCCGCTCTCGATCAGCCACGGCGCGAACAGCCCTCGGACGGATCTATCGCGCTTCCGGCTCGAATTCGACTGGACCGGCACGCACGATCCCACGCCGTACCTCGTCCTCCCCGAGGCGATTCGTTTCCTGGATTCTCTCCTCCCGGGCGGCGCGCCGGCCCTCGCCGAGCACAACCGGCGGACAGCTCTCGCCGCGCGGGAGCGTTTGTGCGAGGCCCTCGGCACGCCTCCGCCCGCGCCCGCGTCCATGATCGGCTCGCTCGCCGCCGTCCGCCTGCCGGATGCCGGAGGCGATCCGCTCGCGCCCCCGCTTTTCCTCGACCCTTTGCAGGAGGCCCTCTTTTCGCGTCATGGCATCGAGGTCCCCGTGATCCCTTTTCCGCCCCCGCGCGGCAGGGTTCTCCGTATTTCGGCGCAAATCTACAACGATCCGGAAGAATATACGCGCCTCGTAGACGCGCTCCGGGCCGAAGGGGTATCTTGAGCGCCTCCCGGATCCTCAGGAGGTGCGCATGAAATTCAAGAGTGACCCCCCGAACCAGAAGCCCGTCCGGACGCTGGCGTCTGGCATTCGACGCCGCGACTTTCTCAATGGCCTGCTCGTCGGCGCCTCCGGGATCTTCCTCGGCGGCCTCGGCACCGGATGCAGCGACGAAGGGGGCACGGGCACCCCGCCGCCGGGCGCGCAGTACAAGGGCGACGTCTTCACGATCTGTCACCAGGTCCGCGACGGCAAGTCCTTCGAATTGCCCGCCGTCTCGGGGGATCTTTACGATTGCGTGATCATCGGCGGCGGCATCAGCGGTCTCGTCGCAGCGCGCAAATTGCAGCGGAGCGGGGTCACGAACATCCTCCTCCTCGAAAAAGAGGACCCCGTGGGCGGCGTCGCCAAGAAGGGCGGCGATCCGGACCGCACGCACGGCCAGGCCGCGGCGTACACCGTCTTTCCGTACAACGACAACCTCAACGAGACGTACGAGGACCTCGGCATCATCACGGGCTACGACATGGACGGCGGGCCCATCGTCGACGAGAAATACATCGTCAAGGGCCCGGCGAACGGCGATTGGTTCGATGGCAAATGGTACGAGGACGGCTGGGAGGCGGGCATGGATGCCCTGCCTTATCCGACGGACGTCATCGACGACCTCAAGGCCTTCCGCCAGGACATGATCGGCTGGTACAGCTACGAGGGCCAGGACCAGAAATTCGGATTCGACACGCCGACGGACAACTCCACCACGGATCCCGAGGTCCGCGGCCTCGACAACCTCACGCTGTCCGAATACGTCGCCGCGAAGGGCTGGGCGCCCGAGGTCAGCGAGTTTTTCGACCCGTACGTCCGCTCCGCGCTCGGCACGACGCACGACAAGGTCTCGGCCTGGGCCGCGATCGGGTTTCTCTGCTCAGAATTCGGCCCGGTCCTCTCCCAGCCGGGCGGCAATGCCTACCTCGCGCTCATGCTCGCCGAGAAGATCGGCGCCGATCGCATCAAGACCGGCGCATTCGTCCTCCGCGTGAAAAACGAGGGCGAGGAGGTCCACGTCTCTTTCATGATCGACGGCGCGATCACCACGATCCGTGCCAAGACCGCGATTTACGCGGCGAACCGGTACATCGCGAAGCACGTCGTGCCCGAGCTCGGGGCCGCGGGGCGCGACGAGGCCAAGGAGTATCGATACACGCCCTACATCGTCGCGGCCGTGTACGTGAACGAGACGCCGCCGAACCTCGGCTTCGACAACTGGGTCCACGGCGATTTCATCTTCACCGACTTCATCGTGGCCGACTGGACGAGCCACGCCGATCCCGCGGCCGCCCCGCTCGATCGGCCGAACGTGCTCTCCTGTTATTGCCCGCTCTTCGGGCCCACGGCCCGCATCGACTTGCAAACGAAGCCATTCGAGGAGTACGAGGAGCGTATCCTCGCGGACCTGGAGAAGGTCATCCCCGGCGTGCGCGCGACCGTCACCGGCGTCGACATCTATCGCTGGGGGCACGCGATGCTCACCGCCGAAAAGGGCTTCGTCTTCGGCGCGGCGCGCCTCTCGGCGAAGAAGCCGCTCGGCAAGATCAGCTTCGCCTGCCACGACTCCGACGGCCTGCCCGCGTTCGAGAATGCCGTCGGAGCCGCGTATACGGCGGTGGGCGAGGTGGCGGCCCACCTCGGCGTCATGATCTGATCGCGGTCAGGGCAAGAGCTTCGCCACGTACGCGTCATTGGCGCCGGCGCTCGATACGAAGCCGGTTCCGAGGTCCAGCGTGCCCTGGAATCGCCCCCCGACGAGCACGTTGCTCGACCCGTCCACGGCCACGGCGCGGCCCCATTGCTCGAGGTTGTCCCCGCCCCGGCGGCTCCACACGTGCGCGCCGAGGGCGTCGAGCTTCACGACGAAGGCGTCGTTGCCGCCCAGGCTCGCGATCGGCGAGGCGCCGCCGAAGTTCACCGAGCCCGTCATCCGGCCCGCGAGCACGACGTTGTTTTGCGCGTCCGTCGCGACGGCGAATCCGACCTGATCGCCGCTGTCCCCGAAGAGCTTGGCCCACTGGAACACGCCCGTGCCGGCGTACTTCGCGACGAAGATGTCGTTGCTGCCCGCGCTCGTCATGTCTCCGCCGCCGTAATCGACCGTGCTCGCGGCTGTGCCGATCACGATCACGTTCCCCGCGCCGTCCACGGTGACGCCATTGCCGACCTGCGTGCCGATTCCGCCGAGGCGGCGGCTCCATTGATGTTGCCCCGCCGCCGAGAGCTTGACCAGCATCGCGTCCTGACCGCCCGCGCTGATGAGGTCCGCTCCGCCGAAATTGACCGTCCCCTCCATGAAGCCCGTGAAATACACGGCGCCGGTCGCGTCCGTGGCGACGCCTCGCATCCCCTGGCTGTTCGCGTCGCCGTAGCTCCGGCTCCAGACGTGGAGCCCGGCTGGATCGAGCTTCAGCACGAAATGGTCGTCGAGACCCGCGGCCGTCAACGCGCCGCCGCCGAAATCGACCGTGTTGCGATAATGACCCGCCACGATCACGTTGCCCGCCGGATCCACCGTGATCGCCGAGCCCTCGTCCCCGCCCGCGGCCCCGTACGCCCGGCTCCACAGGAACGCGCCTGCGGACGAGAGCTTCAGCACGAACACGTCGCTCGTTCCACTCACGCTCACGTGCGGCCCGCCGCCGAAATCGACCGTCGACTGGAAAACCCCCGTCACCACGATGTTTCCCGCGCTGTCGACGGCCACGCCGCGCGCCCCGTCCGTGCCGTTCGCGCCGTATCGATGGCTCCAGACGTGATTGCCCTGCGCGTCGTATTTGGCCACGAGGATGTCGTGCACCGTGTTCGGCGTCGAGAGCGGCCCTCCGCCGAGATCGATCGTCCCGACGAACTGCCCCACGACGATCACGTTGCCCTGCGCGTCCGTGGCGACGTCGATGATGTCCTGATCGAACGTATCGCCGAACGACCGGATCCACCCCATCGTGGCGCACATGTCGCCCACGGGCCCGGTGCAGCTCTCGTCCTCGGGGGTCATGCAATTCTCGGCCTGGGGCAAGACCTCGCCCATGCAAGGCCCGTACGCCGAGCCCTGCGCATTACACGTCTGCGTGCCCGCCTTGCAGATGCCGACGCCGAGCGTCCCGCCCGGCCCGGTATAACAAACCGTGGTGGATCCCGGCTGGCAGACGCAGCCCACGCCGCTCTCGTTGATGAGCCCGTCGCAATCCTCGTCGTCCGGCGTCGCGCACGTCTCGGTCGCGGGTAAAACCTGCCCCACGCAGGGCCCATAGGCCGTGCCGTCGGCATTACACGTCTGCGTGCCCGCCTTGCAAATGCCGACGCCGAGCGTCCCGCCCGGTCCGGTATAACAAACCGTGGTGGATCCCGGAGTGCAGACGCAGCCCGTACCACTCTCGTTGACGAGCCCGTCGCAATCCTCGTCTGCCGGAGAAAGGCACGTCTCGGCGGCCGGTAAAACCTGCCCATTGCAGGCCCCGTACGCCGTGCCCTCGGCATTACACGTCTGCGTGCCCGCCTTGCACGACCCCTTGTCGAGCGTGCCCATCGGCCCCGTGTAACAAGGCGCCGTCGCGCCGGGGTTACAGGCGCAGCCCTCCTCGTTCGAGAGTCCGTCGCAATCGTCGTCGCCCATCGTCTGGCACGATTCGGCCACGGGCACGACCTCGCCGACACACGGGCCATATCCGCTCCCGTCGTCGAGGCACGTCTTGAGCCCAGCTTTGCACAGGCCGATGATTTGCGTGCCCGGCGGGCCCGAATAACACGCATCCAATTCGCCGGGCGTACACACGCTCCCGCCGCCGCTGCCGCCCGCGCCGCCGCTTCCACCCACGCCGCCTTGGCCGCCGCTCCCACCCGCGCCGCCCATTCCGCCGGTGCCGCCCATTCCGCCGGTGCCGCCCATTCCGCCGGTGCCGCCGGTGCCCCCGGGCCCGCCCCAGCCCCCCTCGCCGCCGTCGCCGCCCTGGCCGCCGCTGCTCGAGCTCGACGTCGTATTGCCTCCGGCCGCGCAGCCAGAAACGAGCGCGAGGGGGACGAGGAGCGAGACGCAGGACATCCGAGCGCGGGAGAATCGACGTTTCATGATCCCCGCAGGTAACCTGCGCGGCGGGCGCGCGTCAATGGCCCGGAAGCGCTACGAAGCGGGGGACGGAGACGTCGCGCCACGCGCCGCCTCGAGCGCAGCCGAGCGCCGGGTGACGGGGCCCTGGGCCGAGGGGACCGTGACGCCGGTGGGGTCGACAGCGGCGCTTTCGCCGCTAGACTCGGACGGCCCATCAAACCAAGCGAGAGGACCGCATGGAATACCGCACCCTCGGAAACAGCGGCGTCAAGGTCTCCACCCTTTGCCTCGGCGCCATGACGTTCGGCGAGGCCGACGAGAAATCGTTCATGCACAAGGTGGGCTGTGACGAGCCC
This sequence comes from Polyangium sp. y55x31, assembly GCF_029946505.1. GTDB lineage: Bacteria > Myxococcota_A > Polyangia > Polyangiales > Polyangiaceae > Polyangium. The sequence continues at coordinate 323,833 of NZ_JARZHG010000007.1, read as the reverse complement.
ACAGCCCACGCAATCATGAGCCGCGCCCTCGACCGCGGCGTGAATTTCATCGACACGGCCGACGTCTACGGGCAGGAGGGCCTGTCCGAGCGCGTCGTCGGGAACTGGCTCGTGCAGGGCAAGCACCGCGAGCGCACGGTCCTCGCCACGAAATTCCGCTTTCGTATGGGCGACGGCCCGAACGGCACGGGCGCCTCGCGATATCGCATCATGCGCTGCGTCGAGGACAGCCTCCGGCGCCTGCGCACCGATCGAATCGACCTGTACCAGATTCACATGCAGGACAACGACACGCCCGAGGAAGAGACGCTCCGCGCGCTCGACGACCTCGTGCGCCAAGGAAAAGTCCTCTACATCGGCGCCAGCAATTATGCGGCGTACCGGCTCACCGATAGCCTCTGGACGAGCCGGACTTCGCATTTGAGCTCGTTCGTGTCGCTCCAGATGCAATACAGCCTCGTCTCGCGCGAGCTCGAGCGCGAGCACGTGCCGCTCTGCAAGAAATTCGGGCTCGGCATCTTGCCGTGGTCGCCGCTCGCGGGTGGGTTTCTCACCGGCAAGTACCAGAAAAACCAGCCTCCGCCCGGGGGCGCGCGGCTCGACAAGTGGAAGAGCCAGCTCGCCGGTTTCGATACCCCGCGCAACTGGCGCATTCTCGACACGGTCACCGCCGTCGCCCAGGAGCGCAATAGCACGAAGGCAGCGGTCGCGCTCGCGTGGCTCATCCACAAGCCCGCGGTCACGAGCGCCATTTTCGGCGCGCGCAACATCGAACAGCTCGACGCTTGCCTCGCCGGCGCGGAGCTCGTGCTCTCCGCCGAGGACATGAAGCGCCTCGACGAGGCCAGCGCCTTCGAGCCCGGATATCCCTACGAGATGATCGGCCGCGTGCAGCAGGGCCGCTGGTAGCTCAATGCCACGAGGGCCGCGACGAGCGTGAGGGCGGGATCAGCGTGATCCGGTCCTCCGCCGGCGGCGGCGTCAAGAGCGGCGCGAGGCGGTGATACTCTTCGAGGGGCGTCTGCACGAGCCCCTCGGCCTCCAGCGCCGAGAGCAGCCGCGACCGCGCGATTTCGCTCGGCGTCGTGGGCACGAGCTTCTGCGCGAGCGTGATCGCCTTCGCCTCCGAGAGCGAAGCGGGCAGCACGATCGCATCATTCAGGCAGCTCTCCGTGAACGCAATCGCCGTGAGTTTGTCCCCGGCGGGCCCCGCATACCAGCGGAGTTTTTCCGCCATGCTCGCCGCGTCCGTCTTGTGCGACGAGACGGCCGTGACGTCGGCCGTCTCGTGAAGCACCGCCTCCACCGCGGCCCGGTGCGAGCCGAGGAAGATCTGCGACGCGAACGTCTTCGCCGGGTCGATCCCCTCGGCCCTGAGCTTCGCGAGCGCCAGCAAATACCCTCCGGCCGAGAGCGGATCCACCCACGCCGCCTTCGTCCCGGCGAGCGCCGAGAGCCGCAATCCTGCGTTTTTCCGGGCCACGATCGCCGAACAGTAATTCGTTTGTCCCTGCCTCACGATCGTCAGGACCGCGCGGGCCGCGGGCAGCTTCGCGGTCACGCCGGCCGGCGCCCATACGAGCTGCGCCTCGCCGGAGGCCGTGCGCTCCTCGATATCGGCGTAATTCATGGCCACGTGGGTCTCCACGCTCTCGCCGAGCTTCTGCTCCAGCGCGGCCCGGATGAGCTCGGCGCGCGCTTCCGCCTTGGCGCGGCCGAGCGCGGGCGGCAGGACGAACAGGAGCCCCCCCATGATCGCCCTATTTGCCTGCCGCCCCTGCGGGAGGCATTGCGCAACGAATGCCCAGAAATCCGCACCGGTACGTCACCTGGAACCGGCCCGGCCGCTCCACGCGGAACATGTTCGGAATGCCGTCGCGCCAGCTCGCGCCGCGGCCCACGCGGTCCTTCGTCTTCGCGTCCTGCGCGCTCGTCGTCCATTCGAAGACGTTGCCCGCCATGCCGAGCAGACCGTCCTTGCTCGCGCCGGCCGGGTGCGCCGCGACCGGACACGTGCCTTTCAAGAGCCCCTCTTTCCCGCCCGACCAGCAGAGCTGATCCTTCGGCGCCTCATTGCCCCAGGGATAGGCGCGCCCCTCCTCGCCGCCGCGCGCCGCCCATTCCCACTCCTCGTCCGAGGGCAGGCGTTTTCCTTGCGCCGTGCAATAATCGATCGCCTGCTGGAAATCGACGCAGACCATCGGATGATCTTCCTTGCCGGCCTTCTTGTACGTCGCCTCGGGCGCGCAGGTCGCGAACGCGTCGTTGCATTTCTTCGACGCGACACACGCCTCGTAGTCCTTCGCCGTGGCCTCCGTCTTGTCGAAGCAGAAATCGGCGATCTTCGCCTCGTTCTTCAGGAAGCCCATCTTGTACGTGCCGCCCTTGACGAACGCCATTCCCTCGGGGCACGGGCTCGGCGGCGCTTTCGGGGCCTCGGGCGGCTTGGCGTCGGCCGTCTTCGCGGGCTCGGGCGTCGCTTCGGCCGTCTTCGCGGGCTCAGGGTCGCTCTTCGGCGGCGGGTCGGCCTTCGCAGCCGTCTCGGCGGGCTTTGCGTCCGTCGTGCCCGCGCCCGGCTCCTTCACGGCGCCGCCGCCCTCCTGCGCGCCGCCGCCGCAGCCGAATGCGGCCGCGAGGCCAAAGCCGAGGAACGCCGTACCGAACGTGAGCCAACGAAGAGCCTTCATGGAAACCATCCTCCGACGACGAAAAGAAAAACGGTTTGTCAACGCAGCACGAGGGTCGGCGCCGGCTCCCCTTCGATCCAGTGCTCTTGCAGGATGAGCCCAGGGGAGACCATGGAGCCGCCGTAGGTCTCGCCGAACGAAAACAGCTCGAAGATCCGCCGATCGCCCGGCTTGATCGGGAACATGACCTGGCCTGCCTGGGGCGCCGGAACGCCCTCCTTGGGCTCGGGCATCCAGAGCGAGACGCCCCGGTTCGTGCCGCCGACGAGCGAGGCCGCCGTGGTCTGCGTATCGCAATGGACCTTGATCCAGCCCCGCGCCCGCCACGCCCGGCAGTTCTCGGCGCGCGGGCCCTTGCGCGTGATGCGCACGCGCGTCGCGTTTTGCCATTCGGCCGGCGTGGGCGGCTTCGGCGTGCCTTCCTCGACGGGAATTGGCTCGAAATCGATCGGTTTTTCCTCCTCGTTCGTGTTCGCCGGTGCCGGCGGATCGGCCTTGGCGGCCGGCAAGAGCACGAGGAAGGTGAGGGCGGCGAGGGTCCGGGCGCGGCTCATAAGGTCTTCAGGAAGGCGATGAGGGCCTCGCGGTCCTCGGCGGGAAGGTGGCTCGTGTTCCCCATGCGATCACCGTTCAGCTCGACGAGCTTTTCGAGCGTCGAGACGCGGCCGTCGTGGAAATAAGGCGCCCTTCCGGCGACGAACCGGAGCGAGGGCGTCTTGAATTCCTGCTTCGATTCGTCCTCGAAGCCGCTCACGGGCGGCAAGCGCTTCAGCGGATACGGCGTGCGATCCGTGTATTGCGTCTCCGGCACGTGGCAGTGGGCGCATTTCGTGCCCTTGTTGAGGAAAAGCTCGCGGCCGCGTTTTTCCTTGTCGGTGAGCTCGCGGTTTTCCCGCGGCGGCGGGACGAGGCCCTCGCGCACGAACGCGGCGACGAGCGAGGCGCGCCCCACCGCGGCGCCGCCGATGTTCTGCGGCATGCCGCCCCAGCGATGCAGGCCCATGCCGGCCGTGATGCGCGCGCCGAGGTCCGGGCTCTCGCCGTGCCATCCATAAGGCCCCGCCGCGTTCACGAGGCCCGCGAGCATCGGGGTTCGTCGCGGAAAACCTTTTGTCTTCGCGAGATCGGGGATGTTTTCGTACACGCCCACGAAGTTCGTGTGCAGACCGTCGATCGTGTCGAACGTCGCCTCGTGCCAGACGTGCCCATCGTCGCGCCCCTCGGGATGACAACCCGCGCAGCCGAGGCCGCCGCTCAGAATGGGATCCGTCGCGTTGTAGAAGAGCCGTCGCCCTTTTTGCGCCTCGGCCGAGAGCGTGTCGTCGGCGAGGTGCACGAGGGTTTGTCGATCCCGCACGATGGGATCGACGGGCGCCTTTGCAGCGAGGTCGATCGCGACGACGTCGTACGTCGAGCGGCAGAACACGTACGCCGTGTCCTCGTCGGCCGAGAGCGTGATGCCCGCGGGCGCGCCGCATTCACCCGCAGCGCCGTATCCCGGGTCGTACTTCTGGCCCACCTGGAAGATACGCACGATCGCCAGCGTCGGATCGAGCGCGACCGCGTCGAGCTCCGCGACCACGTCGTCGCCCTCGCCCGCGACGAGCAACGTGTCGGATTTCGCGCGGTAGACCATCGCGCGCGGCTGCGTGAACGGGCCTTTGTCGCGGCCCGGGATGGACACCGGCGTATCCGCGGTCATCGTCAAATCTGCGACCCGGCTCTTTTGCGAGGGCAATCCGCCCACGTGCGTCGCGGCGAGCTGCTCGGGCGCCGTGCGGCCATTTTTCCCGGGCAGGAGCACGACATCCACCGTCGGCTGCCCGAACCACGAGCGCCGCGCGAGCGCGCCCACCGCGTGCCGCGCCACGAAGAGCCGTCCCTCGTCGGGCGAGGTCACGAGCGAATACCCGAGCGACGCGTGGAGCTTTTTGCCCGACGGCGCGCGCACGGGCGAAGGCATCACGCCGATCGTCTTCACGACCGGCGCGCCCGATTCTTCGCCGATGTGCGTCACGTCCGCGCCCACGAGGTGGCTCACGAGGATCTCGCCGCTGCCGAGCACGGCGATGCCCCGCGGCTCACGCGCGACGTCCGCCGACCACACGACCTTTCCGGCCGCGAGATCGATCTTTGAAACCGTATGCGTCCACGCGCTCGTCACGAACGCATGCCGCGCGTCCGCCGTCGCCGCGAGGCCCCACGCGTCCGCAGGCAATGCGACGCGGCTCGCCTCGCCGAGCACGCCCGACGCGTCGGGTTTGAGCACGAGGAGCAGGCCCGGATCGCGGATCGTCACGAGCACCGCGCCGTCGATCGGCAGGACCTGGGCCGGCGCGCCGAGGAGCGGCACTTCGGTCGCAGACGCGCCCGGCGCGAGCGGGAGCGGGATTTTACGCAGGACCTTGTGATCCTCGTCTGCCACGAAGAGCGCATCGCCCTTTGGGCTCCGCGCGATCACGCTGCCTTGACGTTCGGCCGGCGAAAGTGGCTTCGACGGCGTGGGCGCGGCGCTCGTCGCGGGCGGCGCGACGGCGGCTTGTGAAGCCGAAGGCGCGGGCGCCGAGGCATCGGGCGTGTCCTTGGGCGACGAGCAAGCGAGGGGCGAGGCGATCGCGATCGCCAGGGCCAAACGAAGGCGAAGGTCAGGTCCTCCCACGAGGAAAAGCTTTATCGGAGCGCCGCGCGCGCGGCAAGAGGCGCAGCGATCGTGGTAGGGTCGCTCGCATGCACGCACGTGGTCTCGCCGTCGTCGCGCTCCTCGGCCTCGCCGCCGCGTGTGGCGCGCGCAGCACGCTTTTCGGCCCGGAGGCCGAGCGGCGTGATCCTTTTTGCGGCGACGGGATCCTCGATCCCGGCGAGATCTGCGACGATCACAACGAGGTCGCCACCGACGCGTGTGTCCCCGGTTGCGCCCTCGCGCGCTGCGGCGACGGCATCGTCCGGGCCTTCGTCGAGGCCTGCGACGACGGAAACCAGGTCTCCGGGGACGGCTGCACGGCGAACTGCGCGCTGCCGAGTTGCGGCAATGGTATCGTCGAGCCGGGCGAGATTTGCGACGACGGCAATGGCATCGACACGGACGATTGCCCCACGCGTTGCTTGCCGGCGACGTGCGGCGACGGTTTCGTGCACGCGGGCGTGGAGGCCTGCGACGCGGGCGCGGCGAACGCCGACAGCCCGGCTTTTTTGCTCCTGCAAGGTGCGCTCGCGCGGCACGTCCTGCCCGTCACGCGGCCCATGCCGCTCGTCTCGTTTTACGACTACGGCTCGGCCAGCGCGCACACGGGGTTCGAGGAACTCGGGGCGAGCAAGCTTTTCCTGTATCGTGACGTCACGCCGAAGGGCCTCCTCGGGCTCGTCACGATCCACGGCGTGGACAAGAACGCGAGCGGAGAAATCCAGCCCGAGGCGCGCGTCGAGCTCACGTTTTTCGGCTTGCCTGCGGGCACGTTCGTCGCGGTCTCCGACGACGCCAAGGCGGAATTCTCGCTGCTCGACACGACGACGGCGCACGGCGCGTGGCAGTTCGACGGCAACACGGACGGCGGCGCGCTCTCGGGCCTGCTCTCGCCGGGCGCGTGGGTGATCGACGTCGTGCCGAGCTTTCTCCAGGGGATCGATCGCTGGGAATGGGTGGACGGGAGTGGCGAGACGATCGTGCTCGATCGCACCGCGACGGCTCGGATCGTCTCGCGCGACGTACCCTCTGCCTGTCGTCTCGATTGCACGATTCCTGCGTGTGGAGATGGAATCCTCGACGCGGGGGAGGTGTGCGACGACGGGAATGTCGTGGGCTTCGACGGGTGCGCGGCGGATTGCAAATCCACCGATTGAACAAAAATCCCCTCGGTGCGAACCGTGGGAGTTGCAACGTTTTCGTCGCGCAAGATCCTTGACAGGCGCGTGAAAGTTTGTCAATTGCGTTGCCGCCCAGGCCGCTCGGCGGCCGCGCGGATGACTTTTACCCTTCGAGGCATGTCATGAAGATGCAGAACGCAAAAATCCTGACCGGCGCGGTGCTGGCCGCCGCGGGGCTCGTTTCTCTCGCTTCGGGCTGCGAGCTCATCGCGACCGTCGACCGCGCACAGATCGACACGACGGGCCCGGGCGGTACGGGCGGCCAGGGCGGCGTCGGCGGCGGGACCGGCGGCATGGGCGGCGTCGGCGGCGGGACCGGCGGTACGGGCGGCGTCGGCGGCGAGGGCGGCGTCGGCGGCATGGGCGGTACCGGTGGCATGGGCGGCGTCGGCGGAATGGGCGGTACCGGCGGAATGGGCGGTACCGGTGGAATGGGCGGCGCTGGTGGAATGGGCGGTGCCGGTGGCATGGGCGGTGCCGGTGGCATGGGCGGTGCCGGTGGCATGGGCGGTGCCGGTGGCATGGGCGGCGCCGGTGGCATGGGCGGCGCTGGTGGCATGGGCGTCGGCGGTATGGGCGGCGCTGGCGGAATGGGTGGCGCCGGTGGAATGGGCGGCACGGGCGGCGCCGGTGGCATGATGGGCGTCTGCCTCACGGCGGCCGATTGTCCGACCCCGCAGAACGAGTGCCAGCAGGCGGCGTGCACGAGTGGCATGTGCGGCGTGGAAGCCAAGATGGCCGGTACGCCGACCTCAAAGGAAGTGGTCGGCGACTGCAAGAAGCACGTTTGCGACGGTAATGGCGCCGCGATGGTCGAGAACGACGACCTCGACCTCCCGGACGACGGGAAGTCCTGCACGACGGACACCTGCAACAATGGTTCGCCCGAGTATACCCCCCTCATGGAGGGGACGGCGTGCATGGAGTCCGGCGGCTCGGTCTGCAGCGCCATGGGCGCGTGCGTCGTGTGCAACGTCGACGGCGATTGCATGAACGGCAACGTGTGCGTCGGAAACCAGTGCGTGGCGCCCCCCTCGTGCAACGATGGCATCCAGAACGGCGACGAGACCGGCGTCGATTGCGGCGGCGCGACCTGTCTGAAGTGCAATGGCGGCGCCTGCTCGGCCGACAACGAATGCCAGAGCGGGATCTGCAACGGCGGCCAGTGCGTGGCCAGCGTCAATGGTTGCACGCCCGCGTCGGCGACGGATCTCACCGCCGAGACGGCGACGACGGTGACGTTCGGCGGCCTTTCCTACAACCCGAAGTGCATCAAGGTGAAGGCGGGGACGGTCGTGACGTTCTCGGGTACGTTCTCCAGCCATCCGCTGCAGGGCGGCGAAGTCGCGAACGGCGTGGCCACGCCCGCCGCGAGCGGCCCGTTCGTCCCGGTGACGAACTCGGGCACGTCGCAGGACTTCACGTTGTCGACGCCGGGCACGTATCCCTTCTACTGCGTGCCGCACGCGACGCTCGGCATGAACGGCGCGGTGTTCGTCGTTCCGTGACAGCGAGATGACGCAGAAGTGCGGGCGCCCTCGTCCGAGGCGTGCCCGCCGCTTCGCGCGCGCCGTCGCCCAACTTGCCGGGTCGTGTTATCGTCCCTGGTAAAGTCATGGCAACCCCCGACGGAGCGCCAGCCTCGTTCTCGATCCACCCGGATCTCCTGCTCTCGGTCCTCGACGACGCGACGGCGCTGGTCGACGGCCGCGGCCGCGTTCGGCTCACGAACCCGCGCATGGACCGCCTGTTCGCCTCGGAGGAGGGCGCGCGATTTTTGCCGTTCTTCGAGCGTCATGGCGCGTTTCGGCTCCTGCCGACGAGCGTGCTCGACGGCGCGGCGCTCGCGGCCGCGCGGGGGATCGAGGACGTGCTCGCGGGGGCGCGCGAGCGGCTCGAGCTCGACCTCGGGGCCCCGGGCAGCTCGCTGCTCGCGATTGCATGTGCGGTCGACGGCGGCCGCGGCGCGCTCGTGCGGGTGCGCCTGCGTACGGCCGAGGAGGAGCACCGCGCGCGCTGCGCCGAGGTGGTCGAGGCCATGCAGCTCGGGCTCTACGTCTACCGGCTGGAAGAATCGAATGGCGGCGAGTCGGGGCTGCGCTGTGTCTATGGAAATCCCGCGGCCGAGCAGCTCACGCAAAGGCCCACGGCGAAATTCGTGGGCAAGCTGCTCGACGAGGTCACCAGCGTCCCGCGGCAAAAAGGGCTCATCGACCAATATCTCGAGGTCGTCCACGAGAGGAAGACCGTCGACATCGATTACGCGGTGACGGACGAGAAGACGGGCGGGGACATCTCCTGGGCGATCAAGGCCTTCCCGCTCTCGGGGCAATGCGTGGGCGCGATCTTCGAGGACGTCACGAAGCGACGTGAAATCGAGCAATCGCTCCGGAGCACGTCGCAGTTCCTCGATTCGATCCTCGACAACATCCCGATGATGATCTTCATCAAGGAAGCGAAGGATCTCCGGTACGTCCACATCAACAAATACATGGAAGAGCGCCTCTGGTCGTCGGTCGGCTGGATCGGGCACACCGATCACGAGATTTTTCCGAAGGCAACCGCCGACGAGTTCACCGCGGCCGATCGGGCCGTTTTCGAGGGTCGTGTCATCGTGGACATCCCCGAGGAGGAGGTCCCGACCCACGACGCGGGCCTGCGCCTTTGCCATACCCGCAAAATCCCGCTGTACGACGAGGCGGGGCAGCCGCTCTTTCTGATCGGAATGAGCGAGGACATCACGGACCGGAAATCGGCCGAGGAAGCGAAGCGGCGCGAGCTCGTGCTGCTCGAGACGCAGACGAAGCTGATGGAGCTCGTCCGGCAGCTCTCGACGCCGCTCTTGCCGCTCTCGCAGGGCGTGCTCGTGGCGCCGCTCGTGGGGCAGATGGACGAGGCGCGGGGGCAGCATTTCATGGAGGCGCTGCTCGCGGGAATCCAGCATCACCAGGCGGAGACGGTGCTCATCGACATCACGGGCGTGCCCTCGATCGACGCTTCCGTGGCCGAGCAGCTCCTCCGGGCCACGCGCGCGGCCGGTTTGCTCGGCACGGAGACCGCGCTCGTGGGGGTGTCTCCGGACGTGGCGCGTACGATCGTGGACCTCGGGGTCGATTTCGGCGCGCTCGTGACGTACGCGGACCTCCGAGCGGGCATGCGGGCGGCGGCGGAGGGGCGAAAGCGCCGGCACGCCGCGAAACCAGGCAATGGCCAGGGGCGGCCGAGCCCGAGGACGTGATATGCCGAGCCCGGCCCCGCTGACGCCCGTCCTCGCATCGATGTTGCCCGGGCCGGGCGATCCGGACGCAGAGTACGCGCAGGCCTTTTGCCGGGCGGCGCAGCTCCTGCTCAATCACGCGACGCTGTTCGTCGCCGGATCATCCTACCGCCTGGCCGAAATCGAGTTTTACTGGTACGGACCCGGGCACGAGGATCCGTTCGCGCATCGGGATCCGATCCAGGTCAACTCCGGGGTCTGGTATTTTCATCGGCAGGGCGGGACGTACAAGGGCGGGACGTACAAGGGCGTCGACATCGCGATGGGGCGCAGGCCCGATACCTACGTCGGCATTCTGATTCGCAGCCTCGTGGATCCGGCGAGCGATACCCTGATCGAAGGGTCGTGCACGTGTGTCGATCACGTGCTCTCGCGGACCGGCAAGGAGAGCGTCGCGGCGCTCGCGGGCTCGTTCGACGGCTCGATCGATCCGCGGAAGGGTTCGCCGCTGTACCTCGCCCACGAGGATCCCCAGGGCGGCGCAGCGGAGGTCTTCGATTCGCCGCGCGTGGGTTTGACCTTGAAGAAGGGCGCGACGCCCGAACGGCGGGCCTTTCTCGGGCGGCCCTATCGATTCACGATCGAGCCGGCGCGGACGAAAAAAGGGCGGCCCCACCTCGTCGTCCGGCTGCACCAGAAAGGTTTGTCCATCGAGGAGATTGTCCGGATCACCCGGGTCGGGGCGGCCACGGCCATGCGCTGCGTACGGGCGTTCGAGGCGGGGAAGGGGAGAGATCCGGAGGAGTATCGGGGCGATCTCTCGACGGAAAAGCTCTGCGAGCTCTGGGGCGCGTTATCCGGCTGAAGCGGGCACCCACGTGCCGTGGAAGCCGAAGGGAACGCGCTGGCGGGCGCGGACGACGGCGACGGGCTCGGCGTCGAGGTTCGTCGCGTCGAGGATCAAGAGGTCACTTACGCCCTCGTCGGCGTGGTAGACCGTGGTGATCAGATACCCATCCCCCTCGGGCGCATTTTCCGTGCGCGGGACGAAGAGCGCCTCGTTCGTGTAGGTCGATCGACCGAGGTTGCGATATCGAACCTCGCCGGTCTCGAAATCGACGCGGCCGATCGCGTTCATGATGCCGCGGCCGCACGTCGGGGCGATCCGCGCCGCGACCCAGCCATACCGATGGCGGCGCGTCGCGAAGCGCGGGTCGACCACGGGGAACTCGCAGGGCGCGTCGTCGAGGACGGTCTCGCGAATGCTGCCGGTGTCGAGGTCGAGCCGGAGCCGCACGAGCAAGCCCGGCGGGTATTCTTCAATGTTCGGGTTCATGGTCTCGCCGCCCGGATCGAAGAGCGGCAAGCGGGGATAACGGACGATGTCGAGGACGACCGCGTTCCCGTCGTCGAACGCGTTCATCGGATGGAACACGTAGCAGGGCGGGATCTCGTACCAGCGCACGGGCGCCGCGGGGTCGTCCCGTAAAACCACGCCGAGCCGCGCGCCGCGCGAGGGCTGCCAGCGGATCGTGTTCGGGCTCTTCATGTCGTCCATGTGGAGCACGGCCGGCAGGTGATAGAAGACCGCGCGGGTCTCGGTCACGCTGAAATCGTGCATCATGGCGGGGTACGGCGCCTCGATGTCGCGCGAGAGCCGCACGGAGCCGTCCTTTCCGAACACGTGATACGAAAGCCCCCCGCGTCCGCCCCAGTAGCCGAACGTGTAAATCGTCTCCGTGCCCGGCTCGATCTTGGGGTGCGCGACCATGCCGCCCTTGCCGGATCGCACGGCGCCGCCGAAATCGAAGCGGCCCTTCGTCGCCAGCGTGATCGGGTCGATCTCGTGCGCCGGCGAGCCCTCGACCAGCGAGAGCAGCCGGCCGGCCATGTGCTGGATGCTCGTGTTGCTGCGGTCGACGGCGCGCAGGATGCGCTCGAATTGCTCTTCGCTCGGCCCCTTGCCGAGGAGCGCCTGCGCCTGCATCGCGAGGAGCTCCGTCCCGGAGAAGCCGAGCGCGAGCCAGCCCTCGATCGTCGTCGAGAGCGCGAGGTCGCGGATCCCGCCGAACAGCGCGTGGCCGGCGCGCTCTTCGAGGGCGAGTTTTTCCGTGCGAACCCAGCGATTCTTGTGGGAGACGCGGCCGTCCTCGAGCACGAACGCGTCGATCATCCCGTCGCCGTCGAACCAATGATAAAGGTCCGGGTTCGGCGGCTCGAACCGGGGGCCGGGGCTCATCCGGTAGAGCGTGCCCCGGAGATCCCGCGGGACCTCGCCCCGGAGGACGTCGAGCGACGGCGCATCACTCTCCCGGCCGACGGGCGCGAAATTGCCTTCGAGGTAAGGGTTCGGCCGGAAGGCGCGGGGCCTCGGCCTCTTCTTGTCGAGCGCGAGGAGGAGGTCTTCGGCGAGTCCCATGGAAAACACTCTTTGGATTCGAGGCTCACGCTTTGGCTTCTTGCGCCGTCCCGCTCACGTCGGTCGTCTCCGCGACGGGCACATCTTCGGTGGCGCCGATGAGCCAGCGCTCGATCGCCGCGCGTTCCGCCGTGGAGAGGTTCAGCTCGGCGTCCTCGCACATCGCCAGCACGTTGCGCTGGAACGCCTCGGCGAGCAGGCGCGCGCCCCAGGGTTTCGGCGCCTCGTGCAGCGGCAGCCCGCCGTACATGATGCCACGCAGGACGAACGTCACGGCCGATCGCGACACGGAATGGCCTTCGGCGAGCAGGGCGTCACGTACCGATTTCGAGGTCGCCGTGACCTGGAACGAGTTCTTGCCGAGGATGTCCGCGATTGTCTTGAAGAGCAGGCCGAACTCCGGCGGCCGGAGGACGGGCACGCCCGTGATCTCGTGCACGCGCCGGAGCACGCCGAACTCGTCGCGCGAGGGCGGCGGCCAGTCCTCGCTCTCGGCCTCCGGAGGCTCGTGCCGGGTGGGATCGTAGAGGTGTCCGGGGCTCGCCGTGTGCACGACGAACCCCGGGTTGCCCGCGTGGAGCAAGAGGTCCTTGAAGCTGCCGGTCCCGGCCCAGCGGCTGTCGACGACCACGTTGCCGAGCCGCCGGATGACCTCCTGCGAGGCCGAGGCCATGGTCACGGGTCGCGGCGAGCTCGACACGTAGTCGCGCAGGACACGGACGATCTCGGCGCGCAGATCCGAGGGGCGCGCGAGCGTGTCGGGCGAGGGCTCGATCGCGGTCGCGAGCTGGATGCTCGGGTTCGGGGTCGACGGGAGCGGGATGCTCGGCGCCGGGCTCGACATCGGCATGGGCACCGGCGGCGGCGGCGGGACGAGGGCCTGCGTGGGCGCCGTGGGCGCGGCGAGCGACGGCGCGGGCGGGAGGTCGGTCGTGACGCGCCAGCTCTCGGCCTCGTCGTCGACGATGCGCAGGCGGGTGTCGCGCCGGCAGAGCTCTTCGGTGAGGGCCCGCAGGCTCTTGAAGCCGAGCCAGTCGCTCGCCGCGGAGAACTCGTGGAAGCGGCGGTAGACGCGCGGCAGGCTCGCGGCGGGCAGGCTCCCGGCCGCGCGCGCGGCGCCCACGACGGCCGCCGCCATCTGCAAGAGCAGCTCCGCGCCCGCGTCGCCCGCGGGCAGCGACGCCGGCGGGGGCATGATCGAGGCCGAGGGGAACATCGAGAACGACCGCTCGCGCTGCGGCGGCGAGATCGCCGGCGGCTCGAACCCTTCGCCATCGCCGGGGACGCGCAGCGTCTCCTCGATGAACCGGTCTTCCGTGATGAGGCTGTCACACGCGGCGGTGTATGCCGAGGCCGCGTACCCGACGGCCACGACCACGGTGCGCCGGTCGTGGGCGCGGAGCCGGAGGAGCACGGGCGTGAAGTCGGCGTCGCCGGACATGATGACGAACTTGTCGAAGCGCGTCGGGTGTCCGAGCGTGTCGAGGATGTCCATCACCATGCGGATGTCGGAGCTCGTCTTGCCCAGGGACGTGAGCGGCGGGCAATCGACGACCTCGAACGCGGCGCGGGTGAAGTACGGCCGGTACTTGTGGAACGTCTTCGGGTTCAGGTAGCACTTGCGGACGAGGACGGAGAGGGGCGTCCCGCCTGACTCGCTGCTCTGCGCCTTGGCGATGAGGCCCCGCTCCATCCACGCGAGCCAGCGCGTGGGTTCGGTGGCGAAGACCTCCGCCGCTTCCGGATCCACCCGATGGAGCCCGAGGTAAATGTTGTCGAAATCGACGAAAAGCGCGGTCCTGATCCGCTCGGCTTGAGGCATGGAGTTCCCCCCGACGATCCGGGACCACGAGCCTAGGATGGGGTGACGAGGTTGGTCAAGCGAACCCCGACGCTGATCTCGGGCATCACCGGAGCCTGGAAGGGGAAGCGTCAGAGATTTGCCCTTCACGCCCGTGCGTCGCAGTGCAATTCCTCCAGGGATGCGACGACGGTTTACGTTCTTGGTGCTTGCTTCTTCGACCGCGGCGCTGCTCGCGGCGGTGGGTCAAGGGTGCGGCGACGGCGGCTCGTCGTCCTCGGGCGGAACGGGCGCAGGGGGCTCGGGCAGCACGACCGGGACGGGCGGCATGGGCGGATCGTCGTCGACGGGGACGGGCGGCGACGAGCCGCTCTTCGACGCGGGGAGCTGCCCGACCGGCGAGGCGTGTGACGGCGGCGTCTGCGCGGGCGGCGTGTGCTGCGCGGTGGAGCTCGCGTGCGGCGACGCGTGTTGCGGGGGCGGTCAGGTCTGCTCGTTCCAGAAGTGCGTGACGCCGGGGGCGAGCTGCGCCGAGTCGGGCGACTGCGCGGCCGGCGAATATTGCGAGTTCTCGCTCGGCGATCCGCAGGGCATGGACGGCGGCGTGGACGCGGGGTGCATGGGCGGAGCGCAGGTGCCTTCGGGCAAGTGTCTGCCGAGGCCGCCGACGTGCGCGCCGGGCATGCCCCCGCCGAAGCCGGGGGATCCGCTCACGTGCCTCGAGTCCTGTCAATACAAGCCGGCGGCGTCGACGTTCGCGCCCGAGCTCAAGTTCGCCTGGGGCGGTCAGCTCTCTTCGCCCTTCGCGACGGACGTGATGATGTCGCCGATCGTGATCGAGCTCGACGACGACGACTGCGACGGGAAGATCACGGCGAAGGACATCCCGGAGATCGTGTTCGCGACCTTCACGGGCGGCAACTACCAGGGCGCTGGGGTCCTGCACGCGATCAGCATCGTGGGCGGGCAGGTCGTGGAGAAGTGGTCCGCGACCGGCATTCACCCGACGAAGCAGCTCGCGGCGGGCAACGTCGACGGCGCGGCGGGGAACGAGGTCGTCGCGTGCGCCGAGGGCGCGGACGCGGGCGTGCGCGTGCTGAAAGGTGATGGGAGCTTGCTCTGGGCGACGCCGCCGATGCGTTGCTTCATGCCCACGGTCGCGGACCTCGACGGCGACGGGACGGTGGAGGTCGTGGTCGAGGGCGGCATCCTCGACGGCGCGACGGGCGCGGTGAAGGCCTCGTTCTCGACGCAGCTTTCGAGCTCGTTCGTCGTGAGCGACGTGACGGGCGACGGCGTGCTCGACAT
Organism: Polyangium sp. y55x31; assembly: GCF_029946505.1. GTDB lineage: Bacteria > Myxococcota_A > Polyangia > Polyangiales > Polyangiaceae > Polyangium. Next base: position 308,540 of record NZ_JARZHG010000007.1, on the reverse strand, counting down.
CGTGACGGGCAGCCAGGTCTTCGACGCGAGCGGCATGCTCGTGCTCGACACGGGCACGGCGAACCAGAGCAGCTTCTACGCGACGCAGGACTGGAAGAGCCCCTGGCCGGCCGTGGCCGATTTCGACGCCGACGGCAAACCCGAGGTGGTCGTCGTCGACAACCTGAACCACGCGCTCGTCGTGTGGCGGTACGACGCGGCGGCGCCTGGCAAATTCACGATCGTGCGTCCTGCGCTCGACATCAATGGCACGCTCTCGCCCTCGCTCTGCCCCGCGGGGAGCTGGGGCAACACGCACGGCGGGGGCCCGCCCACGATCGCCGATTTCAATGGGGATGGGACGCCGGACGTGGCGATGGCCGGCGGCGTGGGGTATGCGGTGCTCGACGGCAAGAAGCTCGTCGACGCGGCCGTGCCCGGGCCCGAGGCGTTCTTGTGGATCAAGCAGACGTCCGATTGTTCGAGCGCCTCGACGGGCAGCACGGTCTTCGATTTCGACGGCGACGGCAAGGCCGAGGTCGTCTATTCGGATCAGCAGCGCCTCCGCGTGTACGAGGGGCCGACCGGGAACGTGCTCTGGGAGCGGTGCAACACGACCGCGACCTTGATCGAGAATCCCGTCGTGGCGGACGTGGACAACGACGGGCACGCCGACATCGTGGCCGTGTCGAACGCTTATGGGCAGGCGAGCGCGAGCCTGCAATGCGACGACGGCGCGAGCATCGCGCAATCGGGCGTGCGGATCTTCGGCGACACCTCGGGCAAGTGGGTGCGCACGCGGCGGGTGTGGAACGAGCACGCCTACCACATCACGAACGTCGAGGAGGACGGGACGATCCCCACGAAGGAGCTGCCGAACTACCTCCAGCCCGGCCTCAACAATTTCCGCCAGAACAAGCAGCCGGGCAGCGAGTTTGCCGCGCCGGATGCGGTCGTCTCGCTCGCGCCCGTTTGCTTCGGGCCGTACGGGCTCGTCGCGATCGTGCGCAACGTGGGGGAGGCGTCCTTGCCCGCGGGCGTCGTCGTCGGGTTTTACAAGGGAAACCACCCCAATGGCGAGCTCCTCGGGCAGGGCACGACCTCGAAGGTGCTCTATCCCGCGGAGTCCGAGTCCGTCCTGCTCCCGCTCGCCAATGCGCCCGGCGACGTCATGAACGGGACTGCGCCGATCTACGCCGTCGTCGACGACACGAACGTCCCCCATCCGGCCTGGACCGAGTGCCGCACCGACAACAACGTGTCCGCTTCGGCGAGCGGCGCCTGCAATTCACCGAAGTAAGCTCAGGCGGCGGCCGAGGCCGCGTCGAGCAGCCCCAGGACCACGTCGGGCTGGGCCGGCTTCACGAGGTGCTGCGTAAAGCCGGCCGCCGCGGACAGGCGTCGGTCCGAGTCCTGGCCATACCCCGTCAATGCAATGAGCCTGGCCGGCCTCTGCCCCGAGGCGCGCAGGCGCCGGGCGACCTCGTAGCCATCCATGCCGGGCAATCCGATGTCGAGGAACACGACGTCGGGGCGCTGCTCGCTCGCGGCCGTGAGCGCGCTCAGCCCATCATGGACGATCCGCACGTCGTGGCCCTGGTCCCGCACGAGCTCGCCGATCATGTTCGCGGCGTCGACGTTGTCGTCCACCACGAGGACGCGGAGCCTCCGGCCTGGATGCACATGGTTTGTCGGGACACTCCTCGCCGGCTGCGAAGGCGCGGCCTCGGCGAGCGCCGGCACCTCCGGCGCGACGGGCAGCCACACGAGGAACGTGCTGCCGAACCCGAGACCAGGGCTCTGCGCCTCCACCGTCCCGCCGTGCATCTCGACCAGGCGGCGCACGATGGAGAGCCCGATCCCGAGCCCGCCCTGGGCCCGATCGAGCGTGCGCTCGGCCTGTTCGAAGATGTGCCACACGCGGTCGAGCATGTTCGGCGCGATCCCCACGCCGTTGTCGTGCACGCAGAGCTCGACCTGCGCCCCGATCTGCGTCACGCGCAGGGTGATGTGCCCCCCCGGATCGGTGTATTTCGCCGCGTTCGTGAGCAAGTTGACGAGGATCTGCTCCAGGCGAACGGCGTCCGCGAAGACGGGCACGGGTTCGTCCGGCTGCTCGATCGTGAGCGTGTGGTGCCGCCCCTCGATGAGCCCGCGTGTCGCGTCGACGGCGCGCGAGACCACGGTCGCGACGTCGAGCCGCTCCCTGCGAAGCTCGATCTTGCCGCGGGTCAGGCGCGAGACGTCGAGCAGGTCGTCGACGAGGCGCGCGAGGTTGTCGGTCTGGCGCTCCAGGATCTGCAGGTGCCGATCCGTCGCCGCATTCGCATGCCGCGCGCGGATGATGTGCAGCGCCATGCGCATCGGCGCGAGGGGATTTCGGAGCTCGTGCGCGAGCATGGCCAGAAACTCGTCTTTGCGCCGATCCGCCTCGGCTTGCATCTCCTCGGCCTGCTTGCGCGCGGTGATGTCGGTGCACGAGCCGATGTGGCCGAGGAAGCTGCCGTCCTCGCCGCGCCGCGGGATGCCGTAATCGAGGAACCACCGGTACGAGCCGTCGGGCATGCGCAGCCGATACTCGAAGTCGAAGGGCTCGTGGGCGGCCACGGCAGATTCGAAGATCTTCCCGACCCGCAGGCCATCTTCGGGGTGGAGCAGGTCGAGCCAGCCCGTGCCGAGCGCCTCCTCCTCGGATTGGCCCGTGATCCGCTTCCAGGTCGCATTGATGTAATGACACGCGCCGGTCGCGTCCGTCATCCAGATGATGACCGGCGCGTTGTCGGCCAGCGTGCGGAAGCGCTGCTCGCTCTCGCGCAGGCGCTCGGTTTCCTTCGCCACCTGCCGGCGCAGCCGCGACAGCTCGATTCGCGCCTCGACCCGCGCCAAAAGCTCCCGCGGCGAAAAAGGTTTGACCAGGTAATCATCGGCGCCGAGCGCGGCTCCCTCCACGCGCGCCGACTCGCTGGCGCGGGCCGAGAGCATCACCACGGGTATGGTCTGCGTCCGCGGATCGGCGCGCAGCTCGCGAACGAGGGCGCAGCCGTCGAGGCCCGGCATCATCACGTCGGTGAGGATCAGATCGGGCACATGGGCGCGGGCATGGGAGAGCGCCGCGAGCCCGTCCGAGACCGCCTCGACGTCGTGGTACGGTTCGAGCAGGCGGCGGATGTAGCGCTGCATGTCGGCATTGTCTTCGGCGAGCAGCACACGCGCGCGGTCCCCCCCGGGCGCGGGGTGCTGCACGGAGGGCGGGCCCTCGCTCGCGACCCGCACGGGCGCCGCGATCCAGTGCTCCGCCTCCTCCACGAAAGCGGCGGCGTTCGTCACGGAAAGCCCGAGCTCGCGCTCGGCGCCGACGCGCTCGGCGGGCAGGTGCGCCGCGCCGGCCGGAATGCTGACCGTGAACGTGCTGCCTCGACCGACGGTGCTCGTGACGGAGACCGTTCCCTTGTGAAACCCCACGAGCTCGCGGACGAGCGCGAGGCCGATGCCGGAGCCCTCGAACGTGCGCCCGCGGGCGCGCTGCACACGATGAAAACGCTCGAAGAGCCGCGGCTGCTCCTCCTCGGGGATGCCCGTGCCGGTATCGCGGACCGAGAGCTTCACGCAATCGCCGGCCCAGCGCAGCGAGACCTCGATCGTCCCTTCGAACGTGAACTTGAAGGCATTCGAGACGAGGTTGAGGACGATCTTCTCCCACATCTCGCGGTCGACGTAGACCGGCTCGGGGAGCCTCGGGCAATCGACGACGAGCTCGAGCCCCGCGCGCTCGACGACCGAGCGGAACGTATTGGCGAGCTCCGCGGTGAGCGTCGCGAGATCGGTCGGCTCGTAGGCCACCTCGAGGCGCGCCGCTTCGATCCTGGAGAAATCGAGCAAGGTATTGACGAGCTTGAGCAGGCGCCGCGCGTTGCGCCGGACGACCTCGATTTCGCGCCGCTGCTCGTCGTCGAGCCCGCCGTGCGCGCCGCGCAGCAGCTCGTCGACCGGCCCCAGCATGAGCGTGAGCGGCGTGCGGAACTCGTGGCTCACGTTGGAGAAGAAGCGGGTCTTGAGCTCGTCGAGGCGGCTCAATTTTTCGTTCGCGATACGTAGCTGCTCGTTGGTTCGCTGGATCTCCTGCGCCCGGTGGTAGAGCTCCTCCTCCATCCGCTCGGCGCGCGTCCGCTCCTCCTCGACGAGCCGGCTCTGCTCGCCGCCGAGCTTCTTCAAGAGCACGAACTCGGTCACGTCCTCGCCGCGGTGAATGACGTGCGTGACCGTCCCGTTCCGGTCGAGGACCGGGGTATTCGTCGGGCTGTAGTACCGCTCCGTGAAGCCCCCGCCCTCCGACGCAGGCCGGCGAATGTCGTACTTCTGCACGGCCATCGTGTCGGCGACGCCCGTCGAAAAGACGCGCTCGAGCGAGGCGCGGAGGTTGCGTGACCCCGTGGCGTTCGGATCGTCCGGGTTGTCCGGAAACACCTCGAAGAGCCCCCGGCCGACGATCGCCTCGCGCGAGACCAGCCTCGTCCGCAGGAAAGCGTCGCTCGCGGCCACGATCCGGAAGTCCGCGTCGAGGACGAGGTAACTCTCGGGCGCGGACTCGAAGAGCGCGCGAAAATCGGGCCTGCCCGCCCGGGCGGCAGCTTGCGCGCAGGAACCACCGTTTCGTTCCTCGACGCCCGGGTACGGAGGCTGTCTTCGCTCGTGGTGCTTGGATCGCCCTAGCATGGTGCAATTTCGCGGCGCTCGTGTGTCGCCGCTCGGCGGCGCCCGTGCGTGTCGGGTACGAACATTGCGCGCGGGGCTGACGATTCAACCCTGTTGCATGAACCCTTCCACTCGGATCGAGCGGTCTCGGGAACAATGGGAGAACTCGACACCCGCCGGACCATCTGCCAGAGTCGGGGCGGCCGCCTGTAAGTTGGGCGGTCGTCCCGCGTTATCTACCTCGTTAGGAGGATCTTTCGTATGCGCTTCGGTTCCGTGCTCGCGTTCGTCTTGCTCGTCCCCGCCTCGTTCGGGCTCATCGGCTGCGGCGGTCCGCATCATGGGGGCGGCTGGGGCGCGCGCGCCTCGCAGGAGGCGGTCCGTCACATCACGGTCGTCGGCCATGGCGAGGCCCAGGGCAAACCCGACATCGCGCGGACGAGCCTCGGCGTCGAGGCCTCGGCGCCGACGGTCGAGGAAGCGATGAACCAGACGAGCGCGCGGATGAAGGCGATCCTCGACGCGCTGAAGAAGCTCGGGATCGAGGAGAAGGACATCCAGACGGCGAATTTCTCGATCTCTGTCGAGCGGCCCTTCATGGAGGGGCCGATGCCCGTGCCCATGCCCATGCCCGTGCCCGAGGCCGCGCCCGCGCCGAAGGGCGGAAAGGCCGCCGCGGCGGCGGCGCCGGCCGCGGCCCCCGTGGCGCCGCCGCCGCAGCCGTCCGTGAAATACCGGGTGAGCAACACCGTGGAGGTCACGATCCGCGACGTGTCGAAGGCGAGCCGCGTTTTGCAGGCGGCGGTCGACGCGGGGGCGAACAACGTGTGGAGCGTGAGCTTCGGGATCGACGAGACGAAGGCCCTCGAAGCGACGGCGCGGGAGAAGGCGATCGCGGACGCGAAGGCGCGGGCAGAGGCGCTGGCGAAGCTCTCGGGGCTCGAGCTCGGGCCGGTGATCAGCGTGAGCGAGGTCATCGGTCGCGGCCCGATCGGCCCGATGCCGATGATGGCGACGGCCGAGGCGAAGTGGGGCGGCGGCGGCCCGCCGCTCTCGATGGGCGAGGTGACGTACTCGACCTCGATCGAGGTCATCTTCGGCATCAAGCCCATCACGAAGACGCCCGAGTCGGCCCCGGCCGAGTGATCTCAATCGGCGCCGCGCGGCGGGCCGAGCAGGGTGCCTAGCAGGATCGCACGGCGCACGTCCTCGGGTTTTTCTAGAAGAACCCGGGACGTGCGTCGGCGCGGCGGCGGCGCCACCGGCGCGTCGAGCGGGGTCGAGGGCCCGCCGAGCGTCTCTTCGAGCGAGACCGGTCGCGCGGGGATTTCCTCCAGCGAGCGATATTCCACCATCGATCGGCGCTCGGGCAGGGGGTGCGACGGCGACGGGAGCCCGACGATCGGCGCCATTCCCACGCGTGCTCGCCGCTGCTCCGCGAGCCTCAGCGCGGCGCGCTGCTGCGCTTTGCGGGTGGCCTGCAGGAGGAGCGCCGGCAGGATCGGCACCATCAAAAGCACGATCACGACGAGCAGCGAGACGAGCCCTTCCACGGCCTCACCTTCGTCCTTGCCCGATCGCCGGCCTCACGTCGCTCGATACGTCGTTCGCGACCGAATTGCGCATGGCCGTGTCCGCTTCGATGTTTCGCATCCGATAATAGTCCAGAATGCCGAGGTTGCCCGACCGGAAGGCCTCGGCCATCGCGCGCGGCACGTCCGCCTCCGCCTCCACGACCCGCGCGCGCATTTCCTGCTCCAGCGCCACGGCCATCGCGCGCCGCTCCTCCGCCTTCGCCTGCGCGATCTGTTTGTCCGCGTTCGCCTGGTCGATCTGGAGCTTCGCCCCGATGTTCGCGCCGACGTCCACGTCCGCGATGTCGATCGACAGAATCTCGAACGCCGTCCCCGCGTCGAGCCCCCGCGCGAGGATGTTTTTCGAGATGTGATCGGGGTTTTCCAGGACCTCCTTGTGCGTCGCGGCCGAGCCGATCGTGCTCACCATGCCCTCGCCGACGCGCGCGATGATCGTCTCCTCCCCGGCGCCGCCGACGAGCCGATCGAGGTTCGCCCGCACCGTGACGCGCGCAATCGCGATGAGCTGGATGCCGTCCTTCGCCACCGCGGCGACCCGCGGCGTCTCGATCACCTTGGGCAAAACGGACATCTTGACGGCGTCGAGCACGTCCCGCCCTGCGAGGTCGATCGCGGCGGCGCGCTTGAGCGGGAGATGAATGTTGGCCTTGTCGGCTGAAATCAGCGCATTGACCACGCGCGTCACGTTGCCGCCCGCGAGGTAATGCGCTTCGAGGTCGTTCGTCGACACGTCGAGCCCGGCCTTCACCGCGCTGATGCGCCCGTTCACGACGACGCCCGGCGGCACCCGGCGAAACCGCATGCCCACGAGCGACGACAGCCCCACGTACGCCCCCGAAGCCCACGCCGCGATCCACAGCGGCAAGGGGATCAGATAGAGGACCACGAACAGGCCCACGAGCACGAGGCCGACGATCCCGATGATCCCGAGCTCCACGCCGAACATGGCCATTCACCCTTTTTCTTTCTCGCCGGCCCGCCGCACGACCACGTAGCTCTGCTCCACGCGCAAAACCTCGATCGGCGTGCCGGCGGGGATGTATTCCCCCTCGGAGAGCGCATCGACCCGCGCGCCCGTGATCTCCGCGATGCCCGAGGGCCGGAGCGGCGAGGCCGCCGTGCCGAGGTCGCCGGGCAGGATCGCGTCGAGGGGCGAGCCCTCGAAGGGGAGCGCCCGCGCGGGATGTCCCGCTTCGAGGACGAGGCTGCGGCCGAACGGCAATCGACGGAGGACCCGCAAAAGGAGCGCCGCCCCGACGAACGTGACCACGAGCGCGGCGGCGACCTCGGCCGCAGCATGGATCACGTCCGCCGTGGTCGCGCCCGGTCCGACGAAGCTCATCCCGAGCCCCGTGAGCAAGGCCGCGACGCCGAGGACGCCCGCCAGGCCAAACCCTGGAATCACGAAAATTTCAAGCAAGAGGAGCACGATTCCACCGCCCACGAGCGCGAGCTCCTCCCAGCCCACGAGCGCGAGGAGCGCGTGCGACCAGAAAAACAGCGTCAGGCACACGAGCCCAAGAATGCCTGGCGCGCCAAACCCGGGCGTGTGGATCTCCACGAAGAGACCCATCAAGCCGAACCCGAGCAGGAGCGCGCCGCCGACGGGCGAGGTCGAGAACCACACGAGCTTTTCCGCCCAGTTCGGGGTGGCCGTGCGAATCTCCGCGTCGGACAAACCACGCTCGGCCAGGAGGTCGCGGCCGCGCGCTTTGGGCTCCAGGACGAACGCGGTCGCGCCGGCTTGCTCGGCCTCGCTTACGGCGCGCTGCACGTGCGGCGCGCGGCCACCATCGATTTCGGCGTGAATCGGAGCGACATGGACGATGGGCCGCGCCGCTTGCCCGCGCGCGAACGCGCAGAGCAGCATCGCCCAGAGAGCGAGCACGAGGACCCAGACGCGACGCCGAGACGAGGCACGATTCGCCACGAAAACCCCCGCCGTGAGGCTAGGGCTCCCGGGGCGCAGCGGAAGGGGGAATGCGTGTCAGCGCGTGGGCTCGGGCGACGCCGGGCGATCGTCCAGGTGGACGACGTCCTTCGTCGCCGCGTCGAGCCAGGCCCGGAGGCCCGGCTCGTCCGAGGGCAGGTCGTCGCCCCAGAGCCGCACCGTTCGATCCTGGCCCGCCGAGACGAGCGCGCGGCCGTCCTGCGAGAATGCGACGAACGAGACGCCGCCCGCATGCCCGGCGAGCGGCCGGTCCTCGTGGCTTTCGAGGTCCCAGATGCGGACGCTGCCGTCGAGGCTCGCCGAGGCGATACGTTTTCCGTCGGGAGAGACGGAAATGCTCTCCACGGTTTTTCCGTGGCCGCGCAGGATCTCCCGGGGTTTGCCCGTGGCCGTCTCCCAGAGCCGCACCGAGGGCTCCGAGCCGAGCGAAGCGAACGTGGCGCCGTCGGGGAAAAATACGATTTGCGTGACGCCGTTGCCGCTCGCGTCGATGACCCGACCCTGGCCGGTCGCGAGGTCCCAGAGCCCGATCGTATGGTCGGCGCTGCCCGAAGCGAGCGTCTTCCCATCCGGCGAGAACGCCACGGCGCGGACCGGGCGCTCGTAGGTGCCGAGCGTCTTCGCTTCTTTCGTCGCGAATCGATAAATGCGAACGGTCTTGTCGGCGCTGCCCGTCGCGAGGACCGCGCCGTCGGGCGAGAACGCGAGCGTCTCGACGGGTTTTTCGTGCTCGAAGAGGACCTCGGCTTGTCCCGTCGCGACGTCCCAGAGCCGGACCTTCTTGTCGGCGCCGCCGGAGGCCAGGTGTTTGCCGTCAGGCGCAATGGCAATACGCGCGACACGCCCCGAATGGCCCCGGAAGACCTTGGGCGGTTCGCCCCCGAGCGAGGCGATCCGCACGGCGCCGTCCTCGCCGGCGGAGGCGACGGCGGTTCCATCCGGAAAAACCCGCAGATCGCTGACCTTCGCGCCATGCCGATCGACGATCTGCGGCGCGCCGGAGGCGAGGTCGAAGAGGCGGACCGTGCCGTCGTCCGCGGCCGAAACGACGCGTTTTCCGTCGGGCAGGAAGGCCGCGGTCGTCGCCGCGCCGTCGTGCTCGCCGACCACACGATCGATCTGCGTGCCGAGCTCCCACACGCGCATCGTTTGATCGAACCCCGCCGCGGCGAGGCGTTTTCCATCCGGCGAGAATGCGACGCCGTGGAGCCCGAGCCAGTCCTGGAATCCGCCGAGCGTGCGGCGCTGGCCATTGCCGACGTCCCACAAGACGACGTTGCGATCCTGCCCGACGACGGCGACGCGGCTGCCGTCCGGCGAGAGCGCGAGCGTCTTGATCTCGCCGCCATACTGGCCGAGCAGCCTGGTCGCGCCGTTCGAGAGATCGTTGTAACGAACCGCCCGGTCCTTCGCGCCGGAGACGAACGCGGTGCCATTCGGCAAAAACGCGAGCGCCGTGACCTCCTTCGTGTGGCCGGGGAACGTGCGGAGCGCGCCCTTCGAGGTGTTCCACAGCTTGATCGAGCCGTCGACGCCGCCCGTGGCCACGAACATGCCGTCGTGCGAGACCGCGATGCTGGAGCAGACCGAGGATTGACCGGAAAAACTGCGGCTGTTGTCGCTCGCGAGGTCCCAGACGACGAGTTTTCCTTTTTCGATGAGGACGAGCGTGCGGCCGTCCCCCGAAAAGACCGCGCCGCGGCTCAATTCGACGCCGGTGTTCACGGCGACCCGCTTCCCCGTGCCAGCCGCGACGTCCCAGAGGAAGACGCCGTCGCCGAAGCCTTGCGAGGTGAGCCACCGTCCGTTCGCAGAGAACCGGATGCTCGTGATCCATTGCTCGTGGCCCGCGAGGACACGCGAGGTGCCCGTCGCGAGGTCCCAGAGCCGCACGGATTTGTCCTTGCCGCCCGTGGCGAGGAGCTTTCCGTCGGGCGAGAAGGCCGCGGCCCAGATTTCGTCGCCGTGGCCCGAGAGGACTTTGTGCGTGCCCGTTTCGACGTCCCAGACGCGCACCGTGCGATCGTCGCTCGCCGTCGCAATGGTGCGGCCGTCGGGCGCGAACGTGACCGCATTGATGCCGCCGGCGTGCGCCCGGAAAACCCTCCCGATGCCACGCGCGAGCGCGTCGGCCGCGAGCGTTCGCGCCGCGGGGAAACGTGGGCTCTTCGGCGAGAGCGTCTTCAGCCACGCAATGGCCTGGCTCGGGTCCCGATCCATGAGGCCGCGGGCCTGCGAGATCGTGAGCTCGTCGGCGCGCTTCGTGGCCTCGGTCTGCTTTTGCTGGGCTTCGAGGCGCTGCGCCTGGGCCTCGGCCTTTTGCCTTTGCGCCTCGACCTCGTTCGCCTGCGCCCGATTGCGCTCCTGGATGATGCGGGTGAGGCTCAAGACGCCGACGACCGAGAGCGCCACGACGCCGACCAGGCCCACGAGCAGCGGCGTGCGCCGGCGCTTGATGAAGCGGCGGACGATCTCGCCCCGCGAATACGTGTGTGCCGCGACGAACTGGCCCATCTGAAAACGGCGCAGATCGTCCGCGAGCTCCTTCGCCGTCGGATATCGCTTCGCCGCGTCGCGAGCCATCGCCTTCTCCACGATGGCGAGCAGGTCCTCGGGGATCCCTTTTTGCCGTTCGGCGAGCGGCACGGGCGGCGCTTCGAGGACCTTGAGGGCCACGTCGATCACGTCCCCGCCCGGGACGTCATACGGGGCCACGCCGGAGAGCGCACGATAAAGCAGCGCCCCGATCGCATACACGTCCGCGCGCTCGTCCACGGGTTTGGCCATGGCCTGCTCCGGGGGCATGTACGCGGGCGTGCCCATGATCGCGCCGACGGACGTCAAATGCGCGCTCCTGCTGACCGATTTCTCCTCGGAGGCAAGCGGCCGGGGTTTGCCGGAGAGCGGCTCGGAGAGTTCGTCGTTCAGGTCCTTCGCGAGGCCCCAATCGATGACGACGGTCTCGCCGAACCGACCCACGAGGACGTTCGCCGGCTTGAGGTCGCGATGGACGATCCGCTGGCTATGCGCATACGCCATCGCGTCGGCCACGGCGAGCAGGTGCGGGAGCAGGGCGAGGCGCTGCTCGAGCGTGTTCGCCTCGTTCATCACGTCGCCGAGGGGTTTGCCCGTGATGAGCTTCATCGCGTAGAACGGCTCGCCCGTCGGCCAGCGGCCGGCCTCGTGCACGGGGACGATCGAGGGGTGCTGGAGGCGCGCCGTGATGATCGCCTCGTACACGAAGCGCTCGGCTTCGGCCGCGTCCGTGGAGAGCAGCTCCTTGATGGCGACGGTGCGATCGAGCCGCGTGTCGCGGGCCTTCATGATGCGGCCGATCCCGCCCTCGGCGAAGACGCCGCTCACCGCGTACGCCGTCCGCGGGACGACGGGGAGCGAGGCAGGGGTGAGCGCGGGGCGCGCCGCGGGCGGCGGCGGCGGCGGCGGCGCGTTCCGGAAGGAGGCGATCTCCGCGTCCGAGATCTCGAGCTCCTCGGTGGAGTTCCTGTCGAGGGGAGGGCTTGCCGGCACGCGGGCAGACTATCCGATTTGCGTTTGGCCGGCACGAGGGAGCCGAGCGGCGTGGTCGTGCTTTTTTCAGTCGCCGGGAGGTCCCGGACGTCCGGGTCAAGACGGCTCGGCGCGCTCCTTGAGGCTGCGGAGGGGCTTACCGTCCATGACGCGCTGGAGGAGGACGGGCCAGTCCTTCCATTCGGTGCCGCAGAGCCGATCCATGATCGCGGACTGGAAGCTGTAATGGCCTGTCCAGCGGGCGTGGTGGAGCGCGTGATACACGAACGGATTCGCGTTGATCGAGCGCCAGCGGATGCCCGTGATGGAGCGCGTGATCTCCACGTTCGCGTGCCCGACGATGTTGCCGCCGATGTTGACCACGAGATAAGCAGCCCAGCCCCAGAAGCCGATCGGCGCGACGTACGACATGGCGAGCGGCATCCCGGCATAACCGATCATCCAGGCGCACGACTCGACGAAGCTCATCGATTGGCCCGTGAGCGGCGTCGTCACGTGGGAGCGATGGTGCCATCGATGAAACCGCACGAGCGCCCGGTGATGCATGGCCCGGTGGAGGAAGTAATAATAGACCTGAAAGCCCGCGCCCATCGCGAGGAACGTGAGGCCGTCGCGGAGGAGCGAGGTCTCGCCGAAGCGCACGAGGCCCGAGGAAAGCACCGCCGTGAACGTCGTCACGACGACCGCGAGAAAGACGAGGTTTCCCACGAGCTCGAAGCGGTACTGGCCCTCGGCGAGGGGGACGTCGAAAATGCGGCGATGCGGGAGCAGGCGCTCGAGCGCGAACCCGATCGGCACGTTGAAGATCGTCAAACCCACGAAGAAGGCGAGCACGATCAAGGCCAGCTCGGGCAAGGAGGCCTGGGCAAGGACGTCGGGCATGTTCCCACCCGTAGCGGCGAATGGCCACGCATTCAAGAGATCCGTGGCCGAGCCCGCCGATCCGTCCCCACAGTGCTCGCGCGGTCCGCTCGTTACAGTCCGTGCCGTCCGGCGCGGTCCTGTGCTGGCGCCCCGATTGCACTGCGGTCGCGGCATGAAGAAGACCCGCACCCGCTACGCTCCGGTTCTCCTGTTCGTCGTCCTCGGCACCGGCGTCGCGCTCGGCGCCTGCAGCCGCGAGAATCGCGCCCTCGGCGAGTCGCCCCGCAGGGACGTCGTCCGCGCCCTGCAATCGCTGGCCGACGCGCGCTGCGACCGCGCGATGCGCTGCAACCAGATCGGCGGCGGGCAACGTTATGCGAGCCGCGACGCGTGTATCCAGTCCGTGCGCCAGTCCGAGCGCCAGGAGATGAACCTGTACGGATGCTCCAAGGGCATCGATCAGGAGGAGCTCTCCGAGTGCCTGAACGAGATCAACACGGCCAATTGCGACGCCGCCTTCGACGCGCTGAGCCAGATGGCCGACTGCCGCCCCAGCGACATGTGCGTCGACTGAGGACGTCTCGCGACGTCCAGCGCATGCGGACCCACCCGGCGAAAAATTTACCGGGTGGGTTCAAAGTTCCACGGGGGATGCGCGTCCAATCCATGCGCACGACGTGATGGCTGCCCTCGGCGGCGCCCGTCGGTGTCGTGACCTTTTTGCCCTATCGGGAGGCATTCCCCCATGTCCGCCACGCGAGACAACTCCGTCCTTTTTTCGCTGAACCAGCTCCTTTCTCTGCACGACCAGGCCATGCGCGAGGAGGAAGAGGCCGCGCGGGCGCGGGCCGAGGCCGAGCGAATCGCCCGGCAAGAGGCGGCGCGGCGCGAGGCAGAGGCGCTCGAGCAAAAGGCGCGGGCCGAGGCCGAGCGGATCGCCCGGGAAGATGCGGCGCGGCGCGCGGAGGAGGCTCGGCTGGAAGCGCTGCGGCTCGCGGAGGTGGAGCGCGCGCGCGCCGAGGTCGAGGCCCAGGCGCGCATGGAGATGATGCGCAAGGCCGACGAGCACGAGCGGGCGCTCGCGGCGCTGCGCGAGGACGAGAAGAAGAAGAAGCTGAAGCGCGCGCTGGTCTCGAGCGTGATCGGCGCCGCGGCGCTGATCGGCGGCGGGATGGGCCTGTACTTCGGCAAGATCAAGCCGGACCAGGACGCGTTTTTGGCGAATCAGTCGGCCGAGGTCGAGGCGACGCGCGAGGAGGCGGCGCGCCTGCGCGCGAAGCTCGACGCGAATGGAAAGCGGCTCGACGAGACGGCGGCGCGGCTCGAAGAGGAGAAGCGTCGGGCGCGCGAGCTCGAAGAGGCGAAAAACGCGGCGAACGAGGCCCCGGCGACGCGTCCAGGCGTGCGCCCGGGGACTTCGCCCAGGCAAAACGAGGGCCCGAAGCAGGGCGGCAAGTGCCTGCCCGGCGAGCCCGGCTGCGATCTCGACGGAAACCGCATCTTCTAGCCGGTATTTCGCATTCCCGCGGCGATCCCGTTGATCGAGAGCAGGATCCCCCGGTCGCAGCATCCATCCCCCGCGCGCTTGCGCCGAAGCAGCGCCACCTGCAAGAACGACATCGGGTCCACGTACGGGTTGCGGAGGTCGATCGACCTCTGGAGCGTGGGGTTTCCGTCGAGCAATCGTTTCACGCCGAAGAGGCGCTTGATCCATTCCACCGTGCGCGCGTGCTCTTCCTTGATGGGAGGCCAGACGGCCTTGCGGGTGGCGGGCGAGGCGAGGGCGGCATACCGGGCGGCGATCTCCATGTCGCTCTTCGCCAGCACCATTTGCACGTTGTCGAGCACGGTCCGGAAGAAGGGCCATCGCTTCGTCATCTCGACGAGCAGCTCGGCGCCGCCCTCGCGCCGGGCGAAAGCGTCGAGCGCGCTGCCGACGCCATACCAGCCGGGCAAGATGGCGCGCGTCTGCGTCCAGCCGAAGACCCAGGGGATCGCGCGGAGCGCTTCGAGGCCGCCGGTCTTGCGTTTGCTCGGGCGGGAGCCGATCGGCAATCGCGCGATCTCGTCGACCGGGGTCGCCGTGGTGAAAAAATCGACGAAGCGAGGGTTTTCCCAGACGAGCGCGCGATAGACACGCCGCCCCTCCTCGGCGAGCTCCTCGAAGGCCGCGGCATAACGACGCTCGTCCTCCTCGGAAGGTTTTTCCTCGGCGTCGAGGGTATGTAGCAGGGCGCCGCCGACCATGAGCTCGAGCGTGCGCAAGGCGAGCTCGGGGCGCGCATATTTGTGATCGAGCGCCTCGCCCTGCTCCGTCGCCTTGTACCGCCCGGCCACGCTCCCCGCCGGCAGCGCCAGAATGGCCTGCTGCGCCGGCCCTCCGCCGCGCGCCACGGACTCGCCGCGGCCGTGAAAGACACGCAGCGGAATGCCCGCCTCGCGCGAGACCTTCGTCAGCTCGGTTTGCGCTTTGCGGAGCGCGAAGGCCGCCGAGAGGAGGCCCACTTCCTTGCCGGAATCGCTGTAGCCGACCATGACCTCCTGCACGCCGCGGGCCGTGAGGTGGCGTCGATACTCGGGGTGCGCGAGCAGCGTGCGCAGAATGGCCGGCGCGGAGACGAGCGCGTCGTGTGTCTCGAAGAGCGGGACGATGTCGATCGTGACCGCCTGTTTGTCGACGTCATACAATCCAGCGGCACGCGCCAGGGTGAGCGCCGCGAGCAGGTCCTCCGCGCGTTGCGTCATGGAGAGGATCAACGTGCGGGCCGAGCGTTCGCCGTATTCACGCTGCGCCTCGCCGAGCTTGCGGAGCGCGGCGAGCAGGCGCGCGGCGCCGGGTGTCTCCTCGCCGCCGCCCGCGAGCCACGCCGCCGCAGCCGTCGCGTCCTCCGCAGGCGCGCGGAGCTCGAGCTCGGCGATCGACAGGCCGAGGACACGCACCCGCTCGGCGAGCGCCCGCGCCCGCTTCTCGCCCGCGTTCGATGCGTTCGCGTCGCGCAGCGTGTCGGCGACGAGCAAGAGGTCACGATGGAGCTCGTCGCTCGTCCTGTACGCGACGCCGAGCTCGGCGTGACTTCCGATCGCGCCCGCGAGTCCCCGCGCCGGCGGCGGCACGCTGCCCACGCGCGGCGCGCGTTGCCTCGCGACCTGCCGCTCCGTCTCCACGGCTTCGAGCGCCGCCGCGAGCCGCGCCTCCACGAAGCGCAGCTTGCGCCGCCACGGCTCGCCCTCGGTCTGCGCGCTCTCCTCTGCCGCGACGCCCGGCATGGCCACCGCGTCGCCCGCGAGCGAAGAGATGAGCGCGCTCGGCACGCGCACGTGCCGCGCCGACTGCGAGAGCGATCCGCCGAGCTCGCGCACCGCGCCGAGCAAGCGCCGAAGGCCGCGGGCGCGATACGCGCGGATCGCGTCCTCGACGACGTCGGGCGTCACGTTGGGGTTGCCGTCCATGTCGCCGCCGGGCCAGGCGTGGATGCGCAGCGGCATCGTCCGCGTGCCGAGCGGCTCGCCATACGCGCGCTCGAACGCGCGCCCGAGCTCCTCGGGCAGCTCGGGCAAGAGGTCCCAGAGGATCTCCTCGACGTACCAGAGGACGTTCTTCACCTCGTCACCGACGGTGGGTTTTTCTCGACGCACTTCGTCGGTCTGCCAGAGCTGCGTGATCTCCTCGCGGATGGCCGCGCGTGCTTCCTCCTCCTCGCGCGGCAAGAGGCGGCACCGGTCGCGCTCTTCGAGGCGCCGCGCGATGCGGTAGAGCTTTTCGAGCACAGTGCGCCGCGCCGCCTCCGTCGGATGCGCCGTCAGCGTGAGGGTGACTTCGAGCCGCGCGAGCCCCTCGCGCATGGCATCGGCCGAGACGCCCGCGTTCTTCGCGGCGATCATCACGGCTGCGAGCGAGCCGCGCTGCGGAGGTTCGCCGGGGTTACTCGCATGGGCCCGCGCGCGCCGGATGCGGTGGTGCTGCTCGGCGATGTTGACGAGGCGGAAGTACATCGCGAACGCGCGGAGCACGGGCTCGGCTTGTTCGATCGGCAGCGCTTCGAGCAGCCGCACGAGCTCCTTCTGCGCATCGGCCCTCCCGGCGCGTGGGCCTCTGCGCCTGCGGATCGAGAGCTTGCGGATCACCTCTTCCACGGAGAAGAGCGCCTCGCCCTCTTGCTCGACGAGCACCTCGCCGAGCAAGCGACCGAGGAAACGGACGTCGGAGCGGAGCGGTGCGTCGACCTCGCGGCTCATGACGCGGAGTGTACGCCGAGTCGAAGACGAAGATGACGGTGAACGGGGGTTTGGGCGCACAGCGCGGCTTGTCCGAGCGGAGCCCCCGAGTGATGACCAGCGAATCAGTTTTCCCCCGGGAATCCGTGGCGAACAGAGCGAACGAGTCCGGCGCGGATCGCCTTGCCGAAGAGCTCGATCGGCTCGAGGTGCTGACGACCGGCGCGCCACGTTCGCGCCGCCCACATCGATACCGGGGCGCGGGCCCCAGGGGAGGATTCCATGAAAAAGACGTTGGCTCGGGTGTTGTTCGGGCTCGGGCTCTCGGCGCTGTTCGCGCCCGCCGTCGCCGAGGCCGAGGTGCCGCCCGAGGTCTCCCTCCGCTCGGTCACGGCGCTCGGCACCGGATGCCCGTCGGGTTCGGTGCGGGCGATCCTCGCGAACGACGGTGGGCACATCGTCCTCATCGACGGCGCTCTCTCGGCCTCGGCGGGGCCCGGCGTGCCGCCCTCGGAGCAACGCGTGTTTTGCCAGGTGATCCTCGATCTCGATTACACGCCGGGCTACTCGTACGCCGTGACGAACGACTACGGCTTCCGTGGCTACGCGGAGCTCGAGGACGGCGTCACCGCGACGCTCGACGTCGAGCGGTACTTCACGGGTGAATTCGGCGAGAACCCGATCCAGACGACGCTGCGCGGCCCGTTCGCGCAGGGCTTCGTGGTGCGCGAGCCGGCCGGCGCCGTGGGTCCGTTTTCGCCGTGCGGAGCGCAGCGGCCGCTCAACATCCGCACGGCCGCGAGCGTGAGCAAGGTCGGAAACCCGTCCGGCGCGGGCCGCATCCGGCTCACGCCGGCGTGGGGCGTGCAGATGCTGCGCCTCCACTGGAGGCGTTGCGGTTGAACGAAGAAGAAGCGCGCCACGCGCGCGGCGCCTACTTGGCCTTCGATTTGGCCTTGATGGGCAGCCGCGCCGTGGCGAGCGTCGAGCCGCCGTCGTCGAGCACGCGCACTTCGAGCTCGCCCGTGTCGCCGGCTTGCATCGTGTTGTAGCCCCACGTGCGGTACGACCACGAAGGCTCGACGGTGAGGTCGAGCGGCGTGCGGAGCTTGCCGTTCACGAGGAAGTCGACGTGCACCTTGCGCTTGTCCTGCGAGCGGTTGCGCAGCTTGAGGTGCGCGTAGACGCGCGAGCCCGGAGGCGCGACGTCGAGCGTGTCGACGGGCTCTTTCTTCTGCACGTCGGACGTGAGCGTGAGCTGAAGCAACTCGAGCGAAGCGCGCTCGCTGCTCGGCTCGGCAGGCGGAGACGCCGGCGCGGACGACGACGACTGCCAGGGAACCGTGCCCTGTGCATCCGAGACGCCCGCGTCGACGGGCGCTCCTGCGTCGGTGCTTTGCGCGACGGCGGAGCCCTCGGGACAACCCGCGAGGGCGAGCATCGACGCGGCGAGCGCGGCGAGGTGAAGGACGCGTGTCACGGCGCGCGATCCTCGTAGGGGTTGTGCAGCGAGACGGGCGCCTGCTGGCGCACGCGCAGCTTCATGTTGATGAGCTCGACGCCGAGCGAGAAGGCCATGGCGAAGTAGACGTAGCCCTTGTTGATGTGCTGGCGCATGCCCTCGGCGACGAGCAGCACGCCGATGAGCAGGAGGAAGCTCAACGCGAGGATCCGCATGCTCGGATGACGGTTGACGAAGCGGCCGATCGCCCCCGCGAAGAGCAGCATCACGAAGACGGCGATGACGACGGCCGTGGCCATGATCGTCAAGTGCTGCGCCATGCCGACCGCAGTGATGACCGAGTCGAGCGAGAAGACGATGTCGAGCAGGACGATCTGCGCGACGGCGAAGCCGAACGACATGTGCTTGACGGGCTTGCCGTCCTTCTCGCCTTCGACCTCGAGGCGCTCGAACATCTCGTGCGTGCTCTTCGCGATCAGGAAGAGGCCGCCGCCGAGAAGGATGAGGTCGCGCGTGGAGAAGGCATGGCCGAGGAGCGAGAAGAGATCACTCGTCAAGCTCATCACCCACGTGAGCCCGAAGAGCAGACCGAGGCGCATGAACAGCGCGAGCGCGAGGCCGAGCGAACGCGCCGCGGGCTGCTGCTTCGCCGGCAGCTTGTTCGTCGTGAGCGTCAGGAAGACGATGTTGTCGATCCCGAGCACGACCTCGAGACCCGTGAGCGTCGCGAGGCTCGCCCAGCTGTCGGCGTGCTTGAAGACTTCGAGGCCGGACATCAGGCGCTCGCTCTAGCACGGCCGCCGTTCGGCTGCCGAACGACCTCGTGCGCCCATCGTTCGTTCACGAACAAGCGGACGGCGAAAGCCGCGCGCGTTCCTCGATCTCGAGGTGGAAGGCGCGGAAGATCGACTCCTCGGGCCAGGGCGGCGCGCCGGCGAGCAGGCGCGTGGCCTTGTCGTTGTCGCCGCGATCGATCGCGATGACCGCCGCCGCATACCGCATCGCCCAGAAGACGAGCGGACTGTTCTCGCTCGCTCGTTCGAGGAGAGCGTCGTCGCCGGGCTCGCTCTGGTGCGCGAAGGCGCGCGCAAGCGCGAACGCCGCAGAGCGCAAGGCGAGGACACGATCGCGCAGCGCGCTGGCGCCACGCGGCAAGGGCAAACGCACGAGACGGCGGGCTTTTTCGAGCGCGGCGTCGCGGTCGCCCTCGAACGTGAGGAGCAGCGTGTCGAGGAAGAGGCGATGCTCGAGCGCCGCTTCCCACACGGGCCCACGCTCGGCGGCGGCGAGCGCGGCGCGCGCCTTGTCGATCCAGCCGCACGCGGCGAACGCCGTGGCCGCCATGAGCGGGCCCATCGTGGCGGGGTAGGGGATCCGTTCGAGCGCGCCCGTCCAGCTCCGCAGGACCGCGATCACGTCGCCCGATCGCAACACGCGTCGGAGCCGCCGTCGCGAGAGCCACCGGCCAACCAGCGCCGCGAGCAGGACGCCGATCAGGAGGGCGGCGACGAGCGGTTCATGCAGGGCAAACCGCAGGCCTGCAGCGACGAGGGCGGCGGACGCGACGAACGCGACCCACCGGAAGACGCGGCTCTCGCGCGGCTCGTCGTTGCCCGGGGACAGAAAATCCACGATGGCCGTAGCGTACGGCCAGGCGTCGGGAGAGCAACCCCCGCGGGACTTCGAGGGACAAAAAGCAAAAGGGCCCGCCACACCCGCTTCCTGCTACCGTTGCTCCCTTCCGGGCCTGGCGGGGTTCACAGTGCGCTGTCGGCGGACCCACAACGGGACGGGTCCCGAACGGCCACAGTCGTACTGCATCGAAACGCGCCTGTCGAGCGCCCGATCGAAAAAAGATCGGCATGCGTTCCGGGCGCGGCTGCACGTCCCTGCTCGTTCGGCGCGCCGGACCACTTTTCGTTCGCGCGAGGTCGGGGCGCGTGGTAGCCGGCGCACCGTGAATCAGCGGGCTTCCGGATCGGAGCGGTCGTCGGGGCGGCGGGTGCTCGTGCTCGGCTCGGGTGCGCGAGAGCACGCCCTGGCCAGGGCGTTGGCAAAGTCGAGCACGACGGCCGAAGTCCTCGTGGCGCCGGGCAACGCAGGCACCGTGGACGAAGGCGGGGCGGGCACAGCGCCGATTCGCTCCATCGCGGGCGCGCGGCTCGATGCCGCGGACGTCGTCGAGCTCGCGCGGCGCGAAGCCGTGGACCTCGTCGTCGTGGGCCCCGAAGGTCCGCTCTGCGCGGGCGTGTCGGACGCGCTCGAAGCGGCGGGGATCCGGGTCTTCGGGCCGAGCGCGGAGGCGGCGCGGCTCGAAGGGTCGAAGGCGTTCATGAAGCAGTTCGCCGCGCGGCATCGGATCCCCACGGCGGACTTCGAGATCGTGACGGACATGGCCGCGGCCGCGGCGGAGATCCGACGGCGCGGCGCGCCCGTGGTGGTGAAGGCCGACGGTCTCTGCGCGGGCAAGGGCGTCGTCGTGGCGCAGACCGAGGCGGAGGCGATCGAGGCGGCGCGCGCGATGCTCGTCGAGCATCGCTTCGGCGACGCGGGGCGTACGGTCGTGATCGAGGAGGCCCTCGTCGGCGAGGAGGCGAGCGTCCTCGCGGTCACCGATGGTACGTCGCTCCTCGTCTTGCCCGTCGCCCGGGATCACAAGCGTGTCTTCGACGGCGATCGAGGCCCGAACACGGGCGGCATGGGCGTGTTCGCGCCGTCGCCGCAGGTCGGGCCGGAGCTGCTCGCGCGGGTCGAGCGAGAGATCTTGCGACCGACGATCGACGGCATGCGCGCGGAGGGCCGTCCTTTCCGGGGCGTGCTCTTCGCGGGGCTCATGATCACGCCCACCGGCGATCCGTTGCTGCTCGAACACAATGTCCGCTTCGGGGATCCCGAGTGCGAGGCGCTCGTCGCGCTCCTCGACGGCGACCTCGCCGCGATGTGCGCGTCGGTCGCGAGTGGCAAGCTCGATCCCACGGCGGTGCGCGTCGCGCCGGGGCGAAGCGCGGTCGTCGTGGTGCTCGCGGCGGCCGGGTATCCGGGCACGCCGCGCGCGGGTGACGTGATTCGCGGGCTCGACGAGGCTGCCGAAGTGCCCGGCGTGGTCGTGCACCACGCGGGCACGAAGAGGACCGCCGAGGGCATCGTCACCGCGGGCGGGCGCGTCCTCGCCGTCACGGCCGTCGGGGCTTCGATCCTGGAGGCGCGGGAGCGCGCCTACGAGGCGGCGCGGCGTATCTCCTTCGCGGGCGCGCACTTCCGGACCGACATCGGCGCCTCGGCGATCGGGGGTGCGCGGTAACGCTCGACCGCGCGGCGCGCCTTCGTCATGCTCCTCTCACCCGGCGCAAGAAAGCCCGGGACGAGCGGCACCGTGGACCCGATCATCGACCTCGCCGAAGGCACGGAAGAAAACACCCTCGCGATCCTGCTCGCCGATCGGATCCGGCAAAACGTCGCCCACTCCGCCCGGAAAATGCAGGACTTCCGGGCGCTCCGTGGCTCCGTGCTCATCGTGGCGCAGGACACCACGCAGACGCTCACGATGCGCTTCGATCACGGCCGGCTGACGATCCACGACGGCACCGTTGGCATCCCCTCGGTGACCCTCTGCGGCGACGAAGCTGCCCTGCGGCGCCTCGCGAACGTCGGCCTGTCCCGCTGGTTACGCCTCCCCAAAGTATTCATGCGTACGCCGGAGGGCGGTGGGACATTGTGGGATGTCGCGCGTGCGATGGCGAACGAGAAGCTCACGATCTATGGGCTCCTCTCGCATCCGCGGCTGCTCCTCTTCCTTTTGCGGGTTCTGTCCGAGGAAGGCCCGGGCCGGGGGTAGGCCGTCTTTCGGGCCTCGGCCGGTCGGACCGAAAAGAGCCGCTTTGACGGCGTTCTACGCCATTGGTATGGCTCGAACATGGCGGTCCGACTGCGGTATCTGTCGCACGAGCTCGAAGTGCCGCTGGGCCAGTTCGTGATCGGCCGCAGCGCCGACTGCCAGCTCGCCCTCGACGATCCGCTGGTCTCACGCAGGCACGCGCTCCTCACCGTGCGCGGCGACAGCGTGACGATCGAGGATCTCGGCAGCCGCAACGGCGTGAGCTTGAACGGCACGAAGATCGACGGACCGCAGAAGCTCGCGCACGGTGATCACATCACCATCGGCGGTCAGGAGATGGTGCTCGAGAACATCCCCGAGGAGGGCCTCGCGAGTGTGCCCGAGTCGATCGCGTTCGGCCATCCGCGCAGCGTCGCGCGCTCGGCGCGCATGCCGACCGTGGCGGGCCACGAGGGCAGCTTCGACACGCGCGAGGACTTCTGGAGCGACTACACGACGCCCGGCGTCTCCTCGCAGCAGAACACGTCTCCGACGCCGAGCGTGAACAGCGCGAACCTCGCCGCCGCTGCTGCCGCCGTGAACGCGCAGCCCGATCGGCACGTCAACGCGCTCTCGCTCATCGGCAGCGTCGCGGACAAGGCGCTCGCGATGGGCCGCGCCGAAGAGGCCGAGCGCATCCTCCTGCGCTCGTTGAACGACGTGCTGCAGAAGGCGCGCGACGGTCATGCGCCGCCGCTCGACCTCGCGTCGACGGCCGCCATCTACGCGGCGAAGCTCGCGTCGGCGACGGGCAAGGGCATCTGGATCGACTACATCTTCGATCTCTACACGCGCATCGATCAGCTCGTGCCGGGCACGGTCGTCGACGAGCTCTACTCGGCGGTGCGCAAGGTCAAGACGCTCGACATGGGAAAGATGCGGGCGTACACCGAGTCGCTTCGGAGCCGCTCTTCGAGCTTCGGTCCGAGCGAGCGGTTCGTGCAGCAACGACTCGAGGGCCTCGAGCGCCTCGGTGGGCTCAAGTGAGGTTGCGACATGCCGTTCAGGATCCGCTACCTCGCGCATGATCTCGAGCTCCCGTTCGGGGAGTTCGTCGTCGGGCGCGGGCCCGAGTGCCAGCTCGCGGTCGATGATCCGCTGGTGTCGCGCAAGCACGCCGCGCTCGTCGTGGGCTCGAACGGCGTCGTCGCGAAGGACCTCGGCAGCCGCAACGGCGTGCTCGTCAACGGCGTGCGCATCGACGGCCCGCGCGAGCTCGTGCCGGGCGACAAGATCCGCATCGGCAACCAGGAGATCATCATCTACAAGACCGACGAGCCGCGCTCGAGCCCGTACGCGGACGAAGAACATCGCCGCGCAATGCAGACGATCGGCGGCATGCAGGTCGCCGAGATCCATGCCTCCATCGAGGCTGCGGCGATCGACTCGAAGGGCGAGGTCGACATCCGGCTCGGCGGTCGATCGGAGACGTCGCGACGTTTCCAGTCGGTGCGCCTGCTCTGCGGCGTCGCGGACAAGGCGCTCGCGATGGGCCGCGCCGACGAGGCCGAGCGCATCCTCGCCTCGCTCCTGCAGGGCATCTTGAAGCGCGCCAAGACGGGCCAGCGTCCGAAGGGCGGCGTCGCCGAGTACGCCGCGCTCTACGCCGCGCGCCTCGCCGCGGCGACGACGAAGGGCTCGTGGATCGACTACGTCTTCGATCTCTACACGACGATCAGCGCGCCCTTGCCCGGCTCCGTGATCGACGAGCTCTACACGATCGTGCGCAAGGCCAAGGGCTACGACATCAAGTTGATCCGCGCGTACGTCGCGGAGCTGCAGAAGATTGCGCCCCAGCTCGGTCCTGCGGAGCGTTTTCTGGTGCAACGGGTCGAGGGCCTCGAGCGGCTCGCGTCGTCGTAGCCGTCTCGGCCTCCGGCGGGGCCGTCCTCTTGCGGCTCGCGCGCATGCGCTGCCATCCGAGGTTCTTCGCCGCCGCGCGTCGGATCGCCTCGCGCAGCGCTTCATCGGCCACGTGCTCGATCTGCGCCGCGAGCGCTTCGGGCAGCTTCACGGCCGGCGGCGCGGTGCGCACGTCGCCGCGCGTCTTCGCGCGCTCGGGCGGGTCCACGGGCCCCACGCGGAAGCGAAGCGACTCGACCGCGATGCCGCGCGCCTTGAGCTGCGCGAGGATCGGCTCGCACAGCATCGAGAGCTCCTGCGCCCACGTCGAGCTCGCGGCGCGCACGTGAAGCACCCCGCGCTCCAGCTTGACCGGCCGCGCGCGCGCCGCGATGCGCGAGCCCACGGCGGCCTCCCAGTCCCGCGCGGGGACGGGCGAACGCGACGTGTCCGACGGCGGCGTGATCCCCTGCTCCCGGGCGAGCACCGCCATGAGCGGCTCCATCCCCGAACGCCCTCTTCCCCGCTTCAACGTCGCCTCTTCGTGTCGCTACAGCCTGCTTCGCAGCGACGAACTCGGTACCGAAGGTGGGACTCGAACCCACAAGCCCGTGAGGACAGTGGATTTTGAATCCACCGCGTTTGCCATTCCGCCACTTCGGCTCGTCTTGGACCCGGACTCTACTCACCCTTCCGGCGATCTGCAACGCCCGAGGCGGCATCGGCGGCCCTCGGCGCCCCCCATGCTATATGCACGCCCCGAAAGCGCCGAGGTCTAGATGAGCAAGTCGAAAGTCGCGATCCTGCGGACGTCCCCCGCGACCGTCCTCGAGGACTACCACCGCTTGATGAACCTGGCGGGCTACCAGGACGTCGTCGCCAAGGACGCGGACACTGCCCTCAAGGTCAACATCTCCTGGCATTTCTTCTTCCCGGGCTCGTCCACCGTGCCCTGGCAGCTCGAGGGCGTCATCCGCGCGATGCAGCGGGACGGCTACGCGAAGGATCTGATCCACGCCTGCCACAACCGCACCGTCGTGATCGACGCGCACCTCGGCGAGCGCGAGAACAAGCAGATCGACGTCGTGGAGGCCCACGGCCTGCGTAACGTCCACCTCTACGAGGGCGAGGAGTGGATCGACGTGCGTGACGCCGTCGGTGACCTGACGAAGAAGTTCCTCTGCCTGAACGAGGTCTACCCGAAGGGCTTCAGCATCCCGAAGCGCTTCATCGGCGAGAACATCATCCACCTGCCCACGGTGAAGACGCACATCTTCACGACGACCACGGGCGCGATGAAGAACGCGTTCGGCGGCCTCTTGAACGAGCACCGCCACTGGACGCACCCGGTCATCCACGAGACGCTCGTCGATCTTCTGATGATCCAGAAGAAGATCCACCGCGGCGTCTTCGCCGTGATGGACGGGACCTTCGCCGGCGACGGCCCCGGGCCGCGTTGCATGATCCCGCACGTGAAGAACGTGATCCTCGCGTCGGCCGATCAGGTCGCGATCGACGCGGTCGCGGGCAAGCTCATGGGCTTCGACCCGCTGCGCGACCTCAAGTTCGTCCGCCTCGCGCACGACCTCGGCCTCGGCTGCGGCGACGTGCGCGACATCGAGATCGTCGGCGACGTCGACGCGCTGAACGACAAGTGGAACTTCGAGGGTCCGTTCAAGAACATGACCTTCGCCTCGCGCAACCAGCACCGGATCTACTGGGGCCCGCTCAAGAAGCCGATCGAGTGGTCGCTGAAGACGTGGCTCGCGCCGTGGGCCTACGTCGCGTCCGTCACGTACCACGATGCGTTCTGGTACCCGATGTACGCGCAGAAGAACGTGCAGCGCGTGCTCGCGAGCGAGTGGGGTCGGCTCTTCGCGAACTGGGGCAAGGTCCAGCCCGACGCCGAGGGGCGCGGGTATCCCGACGTCGGCGAGGTGAGCCCCGAGCTCATCCGGATCGGCCTCAAGCATTTCCTCGAGGCCTTCCGCCTCATCGGCATGGCCGTCGCCGAGTCGCCCGAGCTCAAGCACCGCCGCATGCGCCAGGAGCGCGAGGCGGCGCGCGGCGAGCACCCGTGAATCCGTGAATCAGATGATCGGCGATCCGCCGCCGGTCGGCGGATTGCCGCCCGGC
Organism: Polyangium sp. y55x31; assembly: GCF_029946505.1. Classification (GTDB taxonomy): domain Bacteria; phylum Myxococcota_A; class Polyangia; order Polyangiales; family Polyangiaceae; genus Polyangium. The sequence continues at coordinate 282,402 of NZ_JARZHG010000007.1, read as the reverse complement.
GGGCCGCCCGTCAGGTCGATCGTCTCGGCCATCGAATTCGGCCCGCCCCTGCCGCCGATCATCTCCCCGCCCGCCCGACGCACGAGCTCGAACGCTTCGATGGGCTCGGTCGTGGTCGGGTGCACGGGCACGCAATCGAACGAATCTCGCGCGACGTCGAATGCGCCGCGATTCATCAAAATCTGATTCTTCGTGGCCGCGGCCTGCAGTATCGCAGCCGATCGCGGCACCTCGCCGAGGATCGTGTAATCGAGGCGGCCGAACGCCTTCGACCCGATCTCGCCGGAGAGCATGTCGCCCGTCGCCACGCCGATCGACACGCCGAGGGCGAACGGCGAATCTTGCCCGGCGCGTAATGCCAGCGTCCGGAGCTGCATGCGCACGTCGAGGCTCGCTTCGAGCGCGCGCGTCACGTGATGGTCGCCCCGGAACGTCGCCATCACCGCGTCGCCGAGGAACTTGTCGACCACGCCGCCGCGGTTCGTCACGGCCGGCACGATCACCTCGAAATTCGCGTTCAGCGTGCGCACGCGCTCGCTCGGCTCCTGCTCCTTCGAGCTCGCGTGGAAGCCCGCGACGTCGATGAACACGACCGTGCCTTGCCAGGTATCGATCGCGCCGAACGGCGACGACGAGCGCAGCCTGTCGACCAGGCTCGGGCTCACGAACATGCGCAGCACGCTGTTTTCCTCGGTCGAACGGGCGTTCGACCGGAGCTCCGTCACGTGCTTCAGCGTCTTCTCGATCGTGACCTCGAGATCCTTGAAATCGATCGGTTTGACCAGGAAATCGAACGCGCCGCGGTTCATCGCGGTGCGGATGTTGCTCATGTCGCCGTAGGCCGAGACGATGATCGTCCGGACGAGCGGGTTCACGTCGCCCACGCGTGAAAGGAACGTGAGCCCGTCCATGCCCGGCATGTTGATGTCGGTCAGGACGACGTCGATGTCCCCGTGCTTGTGCAGCTCCTCGAGCGCGCTCTCGCCGTTCGTCGCGAAGACGAATTTGTACAGCGACTTTTTGATCTGCTGTCGAAAACGCTGGTTGATGAGGTGCGGGACGTCGGGCTCGTCGTCGACGACGAGGATCTTCGCTGTCCCGGACGGCTTTCGCTCGGCGAGCGCCGCGAATGCGTTGGCGAACTCCCGCGCCGAGCGGAAACGCTTGTCCGGGTCCTTCGCCAGCGCCCGCTCGAAGAATCGATCCACCTCCGGCGGCAGCTCTTTCAGATAGGTCGACGGCGGCGGGAACGGATCGGTGCAAATACGCACCATCAGCATGCCCAGCCATTGCCCCGGGAACGGGTGTTGCCCCGTCAGGGCCCGGTAGGCGAGGACCGCGAGCGACCACAGATCGCTCCGCAGATCCACGGCGCCGCAGCGGATCTGCTCGGGGCTCATGTAGAGCGGCGTCCCCACGATGCTGCCCGCCGTGGTGAGCTGAAGCTCGTCCTCCGTCGTATCATCCTCGCTCGTCAGCATCGACACGACGCCGAAATCGAGGATCTTGACCGTCTCGTCGCCCTCGCCGCGCGCCATGAACACGTTCGCGGGCTTGAAATCGCGGTGCACGATGCCCTTCGCGTGCGCGGCGGCGAGGCCGATCGCCGCCTGCGTCACGATTGGCACGAGCGCGCCGAGCGGGATACGCTCGATCCGTTCGAGTCGGCTCTCGAAGTCCTCGCCTTCGAGCAGCTCCATCACGATGTACGGCGAACCCTCGTCAATGCCGTAATCGTAGATCTGCACCACGTGCTGATTCCGGAGCTGTGCAATCGCCTTCGCTTCCCGGTCGAACCGGGTCCGCGCCGTGGGCGAGGCCACGTGATCCGGGGACATGAGCTTGAGCGCCACACGCCGGCGCAGATGGAGATCGAGCGCCTCCCAGATGTAGCCCATGGCCCCGCGCCCGATCTGCCGCACGAGCTCGTATTTGCCGGCGATGAGGCGGTGCGACATGAGGATTTTCCCGACTCTAGCCGATGGTCCCTCGCGCCGTCAACGCGCCGTTCGAGGCTCCATGACGGAAGGTCTGTCGTTCCCATCGCACCAGAGGTTCGCCGCAGTGCTACGCTCGGCTCCGTGCCCGTCCTCGTCGCGCAGGAGTTAACGAAGTCGTTTGGTGAGAGGCGCATCCTCGATGGCGTCTCGCTTTCCATCCACAGCGGAGAACGCGTGGGGCTCGTCGGAGCCAATGGGAGCGGCAAGAGCACGCTCGCGCGTATCCTCGCAGGCCTCGACAAGCCCGACACGGGCACGGTCGCGCAGCGGCGCGGCGCGGACGTCGCGTATCTCGCGCAGGAGCCCGCGCTCGACCCGGGGAAAACGGGCCGCGAGCTCGTCTTGCTCGGCCTCGGCCCGTGGGCCGCGGCGAAGGCGCGATACGAGGCGATCTCGGCGCGCCTCGGCCATGGCGACGGCGATCAGGAGGCCCTGCTCGCCGAGCAGGCGGAGGCGGCCGCGCAGATCGAGCGGCTCGGCGGCTGGGATCAGCTCCACAAGGTCGACGAGATCCTCGGCCACGTCGGCGTCACGCGCCCCGACGCGCCCACGTCCGAGCTCTCGGGCGGGGACAAACGTCGCGTCGCGCTCGCTTGCTTGCTCATCGCGCCGCCGTCGCTCCTCGTGCTCGACGAACCTTCGAACCACCTCGACACCGAGACGATCGACTGGCTCGAAGGCTGGCTCGTCGAGGAGTACAAGGGCGCGCTGCTCATCGTCACGCACGATCGGTATTTGCTCGACCGCGTCGTCGATCGGACGATCGAGCTCCACCGCGGCAAGGTGTATTCGTACGAGGGCGGCTACGAGGACTACCTCGAAGCGAAGGCGGAGCGGCTCGCGCTCGAGGCGCGCACCGAGCAAAACCGGCAGAATTTGCTGCGGACCGAGCTCGAATGGCTGCGGCGCCAGCCGAAGGCGCGCACGACGAAGCAGAAGGCGCGGATCCAGCGGGCCGAGGCCGCGAAGTCGGCCGTCCCCGCGCGCGCCGAGCAGACCGCGAAGCTCGTGGCGGAGTCGAGTTTTACGGGGAAAACCGTCCTCGAATTGCGCAAGCTCACCCTCGAAATGGGGGGCCGCACGCTCGTGAAGGACCTCGATTTCGTGCTCGCGGCCGGCGAGCGCGTGGGCATCGTGGGCCGGAACGGCACCGGAAAAACCACGCTTCTCCGGTCGATCCTGGGCGACGTCGCGCCGGCGCGCGGCGAGGTGGTCGTCGGGAAAAACACCCGCGTGGGGTATTTCGATCAGCACCGGAGCGGGCTCGACGAGGACAAATCGATCTACGACAACGTCGCCGCGGCGGGGAACAAGATCGAGCTCGGCGGCCAGCCGATCGAGGTCCGCTCGTTCCTCGAACGGTTCCTCTTCGACGGACACGCGCAGCGGCAACCCGTGAAATCCCTCTCCGGCGGCGAGCGGGCGCGCGTCGTGCTGGCGAAGATGTTATCGCAGAGCCATAGCCTGCTCATCCTCGACGAGCCCACGAACGACCTCGACCTGCCCACGCTCTCGGCGCTGGAGGAGATGCTCACCGAATATGGCGGCAGCGCGCTCGTCGTGACGCACGATCGGTGGTTCCTCGACCGGGTCGCGACCTCGCTCCTCGTATTCGAGGGCGACGGCCGCGTCGTGCGGTATGCCGGCGGGCACCAGGATTACCTCGTGCAAAAAGCGGCCGCGGAATCCGCGAAGGAGGAGGCGGCGAAGGCCGCGGCGGCGGCCGCGAAAGTGACCAGCAAGGACAAACCCGCCGCCGCGAAGCCGACCGCCGCGAAATCGAAGGGGCTCACCTGGTCCGAGCAGCGCGAGCTCGAGGGGATCATGGGCCGGATCGAGGAGGCGGAGGGCGAGGTCGCGACGCTCGAAAAAGAGCTCGCGGATCCGGCGCTGTATTCGTCACGCGGCGCGGAGGTCCCGGTGCTCGGCAAACGCCTCGAAGAGGCCAAGACCCGCGCCGCGACCTTGCTCGCGCGGTGGGAAGAGCTCGAACAGAAGCAAGCCGGCTGTTAGCCGCTCACTCCTTCACGATATCGCACGTCAGCTCCTCGGAGACGAGCTCCGTGCCGCCCGTGCCCTCGCGCAGCGAGACCACGAGGATCTTCCCGTCGGGAAGCGGCAGGAGGCGCACCTCCGAGGCGAGGGCCTTGTCGTCGAGCAGCGAGAAGCGCTTGCCGATCGCCTGGAACTTCTCGTCGATCGGCACGAGCTCGAGGTCGCCGCTGCCGCGCTTGCCCTCGATGAACGCGAGCCAGCGCCGCCCCTGCGTGTCGCGCAGGAAGGTCGGATCCGTCTCGGAATGGTCGTGGTGGTCGGCCTCGTCGTCGTGCCCGTGCGCGTGGTCGTGGCCCGCATCGCCCATGTGCGTGTCGATCGCGACGAGCTTCTTCGGCAGCTCCAGGCTCTTCGGCACCCGCAGCGCGCGCAGCGCGAAATGGCCCTTCTCCTTGGCCACGGACGTCACGATCACGAGATCCTCGCCGTCCTCCGCGGCGTACGGGATCGTCGGGAAGCCCGGATAACTCAAAAGCTTGCTCTTCAGGCGCTTGTTTTTCCCGAGAATGCCCACGCGGAGCGTCGAGCTGAACCGCGTCGCGAGCAGGAGCGAGCCGTCGTCGAACGCGTGCGAAATCGGCACCTCGAACGAGGCGAGCGCGGGCGGATCCCCCTTGAGCACGATCTCGTGCAGGTGGACCTCGTTCTCCTTGTTCCCCGTGTCCACCATCAGCGTGCTCTTCCATTCGAGCGCGCCTTCGGCCTTCTCGTCCGCTTCGAGCTCGGAGCCCACGATCCACGCCTTGCCGCTGCCGTCCGAGAACGTGCGGCAATCACGCAGCTCGTGATACCCCTTCTCGTCCTCGGCCTCGTCAACCTTGGCTTTCGCGTCGTCCTCGGCGTGGCCTCGATCGTAATCGTGGCCCTTCAAAAGCTTCGCCCGCTCCTCGCCCGTCGGTTTTTCCGGACGATCGAGCCAGGGCGTACCGTCGAAATGGTTCCAGGCGTCGCTCGTATCGGCCGGGCCGCAGGCGACGCGGCGGCGCTTGTCCTTGTATTCGTCGTGGTAATCGACGAACGCGTAGACTTTCTCGCCGTCGACCTTCGACGGCGTCACGCGCATGACCTTGCGAGTCCCTTCCTCGGCCTTCGGCGGCTTTGCGAGGGGCGAGCCTTTGCCCACGGCGACCTTCACGAGCCGGCCCTCGCCCGATTTGTCGACGACGAGCACATACGGGTCGTAGCCCATCGCCAGGCCCACGCCGTGCCGACCTTCGCCGAGGTCCACGACCGAAAGGCCCGTCAGCTTGTTCGCGCCTGCGCCCCACACCTTTTTTTCGCCCACCTTGCATGCGGGCGGGCCCTCCGGCGGCTTGATCGGCGCGCCCGTGCCCGTCGCGGCGGCGACGGCGGGCGTGGTGGATCCAGCCGGGGATGCCCCCGAGGCCGCGACAGCGGCCGAGGGCGTGGGAGTCGGGGTGGGCGTGATGTCGCTCGACCCGCGGTCACACGCGGCGACGAGGACGAGGGGAAGGAGCGGGACTACGCGGCGGAGGTCGTGCACGCGCCGATGAGAAAACGAAATGCCTCGCCCGTCAATCTCATTCGATGCGCGGCGGCTCGTACTTCCGATCGGGATCGAGCACCTCGGTGTACGTGCTGCCGAACCCGTCCTCGAAGATGCGCCCGAGCCGCTCGGCGATCGTCTTGCCGTCGATGAACAGGCCGACGTTGCGGCTCACCGTGAAATAGTCGCCCTCCCAGTTGCTCGTGCCGATCCAGGCGCTCTTGCCGTCGACGACCATGTATTTCGCGTGGGCCACGCGGGCGAACGGGATGAAGCCGGTCGAGCTCTGCGGGATCACGATGAACTTGATGGAGATGCCCGGCACGCGCGAAAGCTCGCGCAGCCCTTCGAGCGACGCCTCGCGCTTGCTCCAATCCGAGACGAGCAGACGCACGCGCACGCCGCGCTTCGCCGCTCTTCGGAGCGCGTCGTCGAGGTCCGTCCACGGCGCGCCGTTTCGCATCTTCGTGCGGTACGTCAGGACCTGCACGTCGATGGTACGCTCGGCGCGGTCGATTCGCGCGAGCAACTCGGGCAGCTCCCACGGCACGCCTGCGGGCAGGAGATCCTTGGGGCTCGCCGTGGGCAGGATCCGCGCCTCCTCGCCGCCGAGCGTCACCCGCGCGGGGATCTGGAGCGGCGTCGTTTTCAGCGGCTCCGCATTGCTGTCTTCGCCGGAGGCCCGCCAATCCAGCTCGAATACCCGCGCGAACGCCGCGACGACCTCGGGCACGCGCACCCGTGCCCCGATTTCCTGGATGTGCTCGAGGGAGCGGTAATCCATGTTCTGGCTGCCGACGTATGCGTCCGCCTCGTCGACGACCATGTATTTCGCGTGCTGCACGCCGTCGCGCGCCCGGAGATCCATCTTGCGGACGATGACCTTGCGCGAGGCCAGCCGATCGACGGATTCGGGGTATCGCTGGTAAAACTTCATGTCGACGAGGAGCCGCACGCGCACCCCACGCGAGGCGGCCTCCTCGATCGCCGCGAGCACCGGCTCCAGTTTTCCGCCGGGCGCATTGCTGATGTAGAAATGCTCGATGTCGATCGACCGTTTCGCGCTCTGGATCATCGCGAGCCACACATCGGCGGCGTTCGGCACGTCGGGGTGATCGAGCGTGGTCTCGGTCGGCGGGGTCTCGACGATCTCGATGGGCGGCGCCGCGGCGATCGGCTGCGCGGGCGTTTGCGCGGGCGCGGGCGTCTGCGGGGCCGGTTCGTGGGGAGAGCAGGCGAGGGCGAGGATCGAGGCGGCGAGGGGGAGGGCGAGGCGCGACATCGGAGCCGCGCCAGAATAGGAGGATCGAAGGCGTTCGTCGAGGTCCGGGCGTTCTTTTTCAGCGCGCCACGGCCGGCCCCTGATTGCCCGTCGCGAGCCTCTCGGCGCGGTGCACGAGGCTCACGAACTCCTGCTGATCGGATTGCGTCGTCGCGGCCTGATCGGCGAGCCGCGCGATGTCCTTCATCGACCAATCACGCGCGTGCGGGCTCTGCCGCAGCACCTCGGCGAACGCCGCGACCGTCGCGGCGAACCGGAAATCGCGCCCCGCCGCGTCGAACGAGGCCGCGATCGCCGCCGGATCCATCTTGAACTCGCTCTCCGTCGCCGTATCGCCGGCGAGCGCCGGCTTGTGGCGCAGGCGCAGCACGATCGGCGAGGCCTTCGTGTCCTTGAGGACCACGTCGTAGATCGCCGTCACCGCGTGGCCGTTGCCGATCTCGCCGGCGTCGACCTTGTCATTGCGGAAATCCTTGTCCGCGATGTCCCGGTTCTCGTAACCGATGAGCCGGTACTCCTTCACCACCTTCGGGTCGAACTCCACCTGGATCTTCACGTCGCGCGCGATGACCTCCAGCATGCCGGAGAGCTGATCCTGGAACACGCGCTTCGCCTGCACCTCGCTGTCGATGTACGCGTAATTCCCGTCGCCCTTGTCGGCGAGGCGCTCCATCATCGTGTCCTTGTAATTGCCGGTCCCGAAGCCAACCGTGCTCAGCGTGATGCCCTTCTCCTTGTAGCGGCCGATCATGTCGAGGATCTGCTCGTGCGACGTCGGCCCCACGTTCGCGTCGCCGTCCGAGAGCACGATGACGCGATTGACGTGGCCCTTCACGAGCGTCCGCTCGGCGAGCTTGTACGCGAGCTCGATTCCGCTCGCCATCGCCGTCGATCCCGAGGCGTTGAGGTCGTCGATCGCGCGGAAAATCTTGTCCTTCTCCTCGATCCCGGTCGGCGCGAGCACCTCGCGCACGTTGCCGGCGTACGTGCAGAGCGCCACGGTGTCGCCCTTCTTCAGCGAATTCGTGAGCAGCTTCAGGCTCCGCTTGGCGAGCGGGATCTTGTCGGCAGCCTCCATCGAGCCACTCGTATCGACGAGATACACGAGGTGCACGGGCTTGCGCGCGCTCTCCGGCACGCGCTTGCCTTGCACGGCGACGCGCACGAGGTGATGGCCCTTCGTGAACGGCGACGGCGCGGCGGCGAAGTGGACCGCGAACGGCCCGCTCTTCGGGGCCTCGTAGTTGTAATCGAAATAATTCAAAAACTCCTCGGCGCGGACGGAGGCGAACGGCGGGAGCGTGCCCTCCATGATCTTCCGGCGCGCGATCGAATACGACGCCGTGTCGACGTCGATGGCGAACGTCGAGAGCCGATCCTTCGCCGGGTCGACGACCGGGTTCACGCCGTAATCCTTGTAATCCTCGGTGCCCTTCGGCTCCGGCGGCGCGACCGCGATCGGCGCGGGCTGCTGCGGCGACGGCTTTTGCGTGACGACGGCGACCTTGCGCTCGGCCTCCGACTTGCTCGCTTCGGCCCTCTTGGGCGTGCCCGGCGGGGGCGGGGGCGGCGCCGGCACCATCATGGTGGGCGCGGGATTCACGGGCTGTTGCGCCATCGGCGCGGCGGCGCCGGCCGCCACGGGCGCAGCCTCGACCTCGGCCGGCGCGGCGGCCGTGTCGCCGGCCGGGTATTGCTGCGGGTAGGAGGAATCGCTGTCCGCCGTCGCGGTGGCCTTCGGCTCGGCGGCGCCTCCCGACGAGGCGGAACTGGCACCACAACCGGCGAGGGTCTGGGCGAGGGTGACGAGGGCGACGAGGGCGACGACGGGGCGGGAGCGCAACATGGCAGAAGTTCCTCCGAGTGGCGTTTCGCCCGAGGAAACGGAGGCGCCCCGCGAACCTTACAGGCGCCTCGCGAGATCGCGCGGGCCTTCGTCCGGGGCGCCGGGGAGGTGGATCCGGGCCCGCCCGGGGACTGTGAACGAAACGACGGCGCCACCCCTGCGCAAGTCGAGCAGCCCTGGCACAACCGAGGCCTCGAATGCCGAAGCGCGCCGGTGATTCCACCCTGGCCCTCCCTTTGCAATGCGGCGGGACGAACCCTTTCGCGGAGCCAAACTCGTGCGATCTTCTCTTGCTTTCCTTTTCCTCGCGTCGTTCCTCCCCGCCTGCTCGGGCCCTGGGCCCAGCGAGCCCAACCCGGATGGTGGTCCTGACAAACCTGATGCGCCTGTGGCGCTCGTCTGTGACCTCATGCGCGCCGCGTGTGAGCGGCAGGTCGCGTGCGGGCATCCTTTCCTCAACAACACGCCGGGCGACGTCGAGGCTTGCCTCGAAGCGCAACGCTGCGAATCGGTCGCCGAAGTGCTCACCTCTCCCGACGTCGTGGTCGACCCCGAAGCCGTCGAGAAATGCGCTGCGGCGATCGAGTCCGCGAGCTGCGGGGCGCTCGCCGCGCAGGGCCTCGGCATCGATCCCTCCTGCGCGCATTACGTCGTCGGCACGCGCGCCGAGGGCGAGAGCTGCCGCGGCGGCATCGTCTCCGATTGCGCGGCGGGCCTCTCCTGCGTGTTCGAGGGCGAGACGTGCCCGGGCACCTGTACGCGTGCGCCCGAGCCCTGCAGCGAGGGCTCGTGCGGCCCGAATGCATTCTGCGCCTCGGATGGCACCTGCCAGGATCGCGCGGCGATCGGCGAGGCGTGTGACGAGGCGGCGGTCGATTTCGAGAACCTGCGCGACGACCCCTGCGTGGCCGGCGCCCATTGCGAGGGCTCCGTCTGCGTGGCCGACCTCGACGCGGGCGCGGCGTGCGCCGGAGCGCACGTCCAAGCGTGCGGCGAAGGCGCGGCCTGCCTCTGCGCGGACCCTGCGAATTGCGCGAGCGAAGCCGATTATGCCTGCCGGCCCGCGCGCGCCGAGGGCGAGGCCTGCAACATGGCCTACGACTGCGCCGATGGACTTTATTGCAACTTCGACGACGAGGGCCGCTGCTCGAAGCGCGGCGGGCTCGGCGCCGTGTGCGGAGATTCGCTCGGCGCCTGCCAGCATCCGCTCGAATGCGTCGACGGCAAATGCGCCGGCGAGGCGCCGATCGTCGCCGAGCTCCCGCTGCTCGAAGAGGGCCAGAGCTGCGTCGAGAGCGGCGTCTGCCCGCTCGGCACGGCCTGCACCTGCGACAACGAGGGCTGCACCGAAAAGCGCTGCCTGCCCGCGCCGGGCCTCGGCGCGAGCTGCCAGGAGCAAATGCTCGCGAACATCACCCCGTTCGCCTGCGCCGAGGGCCTCTGCGACATCCTCGCCGATTACACCTGCGTGCTGCCTGCGGCCGCGGGCGAGCCTTGCGCCGTCGACGGCATGACCCTCGCGTGCGCCTCGCTCGTCTGCATCGGCGGCAAATGCGCCTCCGTGGAGCAGACGCGCTGCGAGGAGTGACGCTCAATCGTCGAATTCGTCGTCCTCGTCCTCGTCCTCGTCGTCCGACGCGGGCATCTCGATCTCGAACGGGGGGTCGAGCTTCTCGCCGCCCTCGACATCGTGCGAGCCGAACCTGACGCTCTTGTTGCTGGCGTACATGGCCCGGGGCGATTTCGTCCAGCGATCGTAACGGACCTTCGCGCGCTCGCCGGGGGCGAGGAGCGGCGGTTCGAGCGCGGGCAGGCGCGCGAGGACGCCGCTCCAATCGACCGCCATCGTCATCTCTTCGTACGTGATCAGATCGGAATCGTCCCACTCGTTCGGGCCGGGGATCTCGTCCTCCTCGTCCTCGGCGTCCGCCCCCTCGCGGTCCTTCTCATACAGCTCCTTGCGCCTCGCGTACACGAGGGCGCTCGTACCCGCCTCGTCCGTGAGCGCCACGGGCGGTTTGTCGAGGTGACGCACCTGGATGAAGGGATGCAGGTCGACGAATCCCACGACGTCGCCGCCCTGGACCGTCCAGACGCCGAGCGTCGCGCCATAATAGATTGCGTGGTACGCGCTCGTCCCGCCGCCATTCTCGAGGAAGACGTCGAGGCACGCGCGGAGGTGATCGAGACTCGTATAGGTGTGGAGCTCGGCCCAGCGAGAACCGCCGGGCCCGACAGAAAGCTCGAGGACGTAGCAGCTTCGATCCTGCGGAGGAGCCATGCGCCCGAGGAGAGCAGATCGGGGAGCGGGGCACAAGATGCGCCCCGCCCCCTCGATTACGCCGCCTGCCCGGACGTCGCCTTCTCCATCTCCGCGGCGAAGCGGAGCAGGCCCTCGCCCCAGCCGCCGAGGATGTACGTACGGTCGTAGAACTCCGGCACGAGCGTGTCCTTGTACCCGGCAATCTGCACCAGGAACACCTTCACGTTCGGGTTCACGCGCTTGCGATACGTCGACACGAGCTTCGCCACGTCGATGTATTGCCCGCCCGAGCCCCAGCCGTACTCGCGGTACTGCGCCTGGTTCGTCCCGTACAACCCGCCGTGGCCCGCCTGCATGTCGCTCATCACGAAGATCGAGTCCCAGTGCTCCTTCATCCGGATCGCCCGGTCGAGGAAGAGCCAGATCCCATTCTCCGTCGACTGACCGATGTCCTTCGCGAGCCCTTCGGCGCGCTTCAATTGCTCGAAGATCGACGCGCCCTTGCGGATCGCGAACGTCTCCAGCTTGTCCCCGAATACGCCGAGATGGCCCTCGTCCGCGCGCATCCCCGCGAGCACGCCCGTCAGGTTGCCGATCGTCGAGACCTTCATCGTGCCCATCGCGCTCGTCGTCGTCCCCTGCGCCGAGCCGCTGTTGTCCGCGAGCACCATCACGCGACCGCGGAAATACGGCAGCTCGCCGAGCGACGTGACGAGGCACTTCTCGATTGCGTCGAGCAAGGGCCCCGGCGCCTTCTCCTCCACGGCCTTGTAGGCCGAGAAGTAGCGGAAAGGCAATTGCTTGCCGTCCTTCGCGCCCGCGAGGAGCGACGGGACGATCTCGTCCGCCTTGATACCCGCCTCCAGCATGTTGCGAAGGTTGCGCAGCATCGCCATGTGGCCCATGACCGCCATTGCCTTCTTCCACGCCGTGCGGTTCGACCCACGCGCGCTCACGATCGCCTCCCACGTGCGACCCGTGTTCTTCGCCTCGCCCTTCACGAGCTTATGGACCGCCTCGCTCTTCGGGTGCACGAGGTTCACGACGTCCACGGTCTTCGCCGCGTGGTCCTCGAGCCGGTACTTCGCGAGCCCGTACGTATCGAAGCGCGTGATCGCGTCGCGCCACGCCTTCTTCAGCGCATTCGGGATCGGCTTGCCATACCGGAACATCTGGTACGCGAGGCCGACGGCCGGCTCGTCTGCGCGCTTCACGATGCGCGGCGCATACTTGCGCACGAGGCCCGTGCCCTTCACGGCGTTATGGTTCGCCGCGCGCACGAGGATGACCTGCGGCGTCGTGCGGATATGCTCGTCATTGCGCAATCGCGCCGCCTCCTCCAGCGTCGCCTCGGCGTCGTGAGCGAGCGCCTCGTCGATCGCGCTCTCGATGAGCTCCGCGGGCGACATCTTGCGCCACGCCTGCGGGTCGACCGCGTCGAGCGTCGCGCGCAGGTAATCGACCTCCTTGTTCGACAGCCGGCACGCGTTTGCCGCGGCCTTCACCGGCCGCGCGTCCTTCTCGTCACGGTGGTAATACATCGGCTCGCCGAAGAAGCACGTCGACGCCGCGAGGCGCAGGCGCAGGATCGGCGACGAGATGTCGTACGAAACGCCGGCCATGAAATTCAAGTGTCCCGAGGCCGGGGGCGTCTGGGACGCCGCCTTCGCGCGAGCCTTTTCCTTCTTGATGAAGCTGAAAAACGCCATGACGAACCTACCGGTTCCCCGCGCGGCACGCGCCGCACGGATATGAAAACGCCCGAGGAGCCCGGGAGAACCATGGGCGGCGGGTTGGTTTCGTTGGAATCGAAGGAACCGCCGCCCTCACTGCCCGGGGCTCGGGGGAGCGGCCCTCGCGAGGAGGGTGCTCGGGGAGAGGGCATTGCAGCGGGCGTGCCAGCGCCTCGCGAGGCCGGGAAAGGCCGGCGTTCGTGCGGGTTTCGCGGGGATGTGGCCGCTCGGGGAGGGAAGTGGAGGATCGAGCGTAGACGGGAGGATAAGCAGTTATCCGATGGGAGCGTCGAGCTTTCCTTCGAGCTCGACCTCGAGGCCGCCGTACTCCGACGGCCGGAGCGTCAGCCGGAAGCCGTGCAGCTCCGCGGCGCGGAGCGTGATGTGGAGCCCGAGCCCCTGTCCGTCCGGCGCACGCGAGCGCGCCTCGTTGCCACGAAAGCCGCGCTCCGCGAGGCGTGAGAGCTCGGCTTCCGGGATGCCGGGGCCGTCGTCGACCACGCGCAGACGAAAAGACTCTTTCGTGACGCGCTCCAGGATGACCGCGACGTGGCCCCCGGGGCGATTGTAACGAACGGCGTTGTACGTGACGTTGCTGATCGCCTGTTCGAGGAGCGTCACGTCGGCCGAGACGGTGACGGGCTCTCCGGGGACGGCGGTCTCGATCGACACACCGAGCTGCTTCGCAATGGGCTTGTGCCGGCCGACGACCCGCTTCACGAGCGCTTCGAGATCGACCTCGCAACGCTGGAGTTTCACGTCGGCCGCTTCGAGCCGGGCCGTGGCCGCGAGGTTGTGCACGAGCGAGGCCATGTAATGCGCCTCGTCCATCGCCGACACGAGCGCGCCGACATCGACGGGTTTTCCCGCGGCCGCGTCCTCGCGCAGCGTCGCGAGGTGACCCTGCAGCACCGTCAGCGGGATCATCACGTCGTGCGTCGTGTTGGCCAGGAAATGGCGGAGCGCCTGCTCGCGCCGATCCTTCTCTTCGAGCTGGGATCGAATCTCGCGGCCCGCCGCATTGAAGGCCCGCGCGAGCACGCCGATCTCGTCGTCGCCCTCCATCAGGACGGCGTCCGCGTACGTGGCCGAGGCCGAACGCTCGACGGCCTCCGTGAGCTTGCGAATACGCCGGACCACCGGGCCCAGGGCGAGGAGCATCGCCGCGAAGACGGCCACCGTGGGCAGGAGCCAAATGTTCGATTCGGGCAGCACCGCGCCCCAGGTCGGATCCGTCGTCCCGCGGGCGAGCACGTACGCGCACGGGCCCGTGCCCCAGGGCATACGCGCGAGGATCTCGACGGACGAGGTTGGCAAGACATACGAGGCAATGGCGACGTCTTGCTCCCGGATGGCGCGCGCGAGCGCCTCGGGGATCACGGGCGCGTCGGGGTTCGCCGAATGAAGCGATTCGTCGTAGGCATGCACGACCGCCGGCCGCGCGCCGCGGGGCCGCGGAGGCCCTGGCCGTCCCGGCGGAGGCGGAGGCGGAGGATCTCCGGGCGGAGGGTGATTGCCGCGCGGAGGCCCCGGAGGTCGGCTCGGCCTGAGCTCGCCCCCGAACGACGACGGGGCCGCCTCGCACGCTTCACGCGACGTGGGCATTTGCCCGAACACGAATTCGGTGAGGTTCTGCTCCGCGGCCCGATGCCTCGCCGCCCCGTCGTACCAGAACAGCGCGAACGTCATGGGGACCATCACCAGAATGGTAGCGACCGCGAGCCGCGCGCGGAGCTTCATTCGTCGCGCCCGTCGCCCAGCCGATAACCGATCCCCCACACCGTCTCGACGAACGCGCCGCGCCCGAGTTTCTTGCGTAACCTCGAGACGTGCACGTCGAGCGTCCGCTCGGTCCCGTCGCGCTCCGGATCGAGCACGCGTTCGGCGAGCGAGCTGCGCGTCATGGCCTCGCCCGGCCGCTCGGCGAGCGCCGCGAGGAACTCGAATTCGAGCCGCGTGAGCTCCACGCGCTCGCCGCGCACCGAGACCTCGCGCCGCCCGCGATCGATCCGGAGCGCGCCGACCTCGACGACGTCCCCGCGCCCGAGCGTGGGCCTGCGCAGGCGCGCGCGCACGCGCTCGACGAGCTCCTCGGGCCAGAAAGGTTTCGTCATGTAGTCGTCGGCGCCGAGCCGGAGCGCGCGGACCTTGTCGGCCGTGTCGTTGCGCGCGCTGAGCACGAGCACCGGCACCTCGGAGAACACGCGCAGATCCTTCAGGATGTCCATTCCGTACGTTCCGGGCAGCATCAGATCGAGCACGACGAGGTCGACATCGGGCAAGGTCTCTCGGGACAAACGCCGCCCTTCTTTCCACCAGGTCGGCTCGTAGCCGGCGTCGCAGAGGCGCTTGACGATCTGCGCGCCGAGCTCTTGATCGTCCTCGATGACGAGCACCTTCTTTCCCATGGTTCCTCTTTTTGGATCGCTTTCGCCCGCGACGCGAGCCCCATCGTAGCCGAGGACGGAGCGCGTGTCCCGGCGCGTAAGGAATTCGTAAGATTTCGGATCTACATAAGAGTCCAGGAGGAACGCGCATGCCTCGCCACACGAAGAAGGACCGCTCTCAGGAAACCATCACGCGCCGAGCCGCTCTCCGCGGCATTGGCACGGCCCTTTGCGCCGCGCCGCTCGCGGCGTTCGTCGGTTGCGGAGGAACGAACGGAAACACGGGCTCCGGCGGCGCGGGCGGCGCGGGCGGCAGCGGCGGTTCGGGCGGCAGCGGCGGCGCGGGCGGCAGCGGCGGCACGGGCGGCGCTGGAAACGGCGAATGGGCAACGGGCGGCACGGCCTCGATGTCCGGCGATTACCCGGATCCGTTCACCGACGACCCGGGCGCGACGTGTGCCCTCGTTTGCGCGATGACGCTCGGGCCTTGTTATGCCGAGACGGTCGTCCGGAAAGACATCAGCGAGGGCTCGGCCGGCCTGCCGATGCGACTCGCATTACGCGTCGTCGACGCGTCGTGCAAGCCCGTCGAGGGCGCGGAGGTCGACGTCTGGCATACGTCCGCCGCGGGCCTCTATTCGGGCGACGACTCGGTCGAGATGTGCACGGGCAACGACGCGGAGGCCCTCGCGGCCCGCTGGTTCCGCGGCGTGCAGACCACGGACGCGAATGGCCGGGTCGACTTCGATTCATGCTTCCCGGGCTGGTATTCGAGCCGGACGATCCACATCCACTTCACGGTCCGCGTCGGAGGGAGCGAATACGTCACGTCCCAGCTCTTCTTCCCAGACGAGCTGAGCGACGAGATCGTCGCGACGCAGCCGATTTACAAGGACCGCGGCGCGCGCGACACGACGAACGAGAACGACACGGTGATCGCGGCCGACGCCGCCGCCGATTACACGTTGCAGACGAAGAAGATGTCGGACGGAGCGCTGCTCGCGTGGAAGACGCTCGTCATTCGATCCTCGCTCGCGGATGCGTTGTGTCAGGCGCCGGGTGGAATGGGAGGCCCGGGCGGCGGCCCGCCTCCGGGGCCCTGAGCCGGCTCGCCTCGCGATCGTCTGCACGCCATTGGAATCGTCCGGGCCGCCTCATGCGCGGCGACCTCCTTGACACCCGCCGAGGGTGGCACCCTGTTCCGCGCAGGAAAAGGAGGGTACTCCCATGACACAACCTCCGGAAGGGCCGGTCGACACGACCCGCATAACGGTCGTCGGGCAGGTCGAGGACGTAGTGCGGAAAAACCGGGCTTGGTTTTTCGGGCTCGGCGTCGCTTTCATGGTGCTCGGCGTTATCTTGCTCCTGATGCCCGTGATCGCCTCGGTGGCCACGGCGTTCGTGCTCGGCTGGGTCATGGTGATCGCCGGCATTTTCCAGGGGTTTCACGCGGTCCGTAATCACGGCTGGAGAGGCGCGGGCTGGTCGCTCGTGGGCTCGGTGCTGCTCGTGATCGCCGGCGCGCTCGTCGCGGCCTTTCCGCTGACGGGCACGCTCACCCTGACGCTGACGCTCGCGGCCTTTTTCGCGGCCAATGGCGTGGTCAAGCTCATCCGGGCCGTGCAGAACCGCCGAATTCCCGCCTGGGGCTGGCTCTTCTTCGATGGACTCATCTCCCTGGCGCTCGGCGTACTGATCGCCGTCGGTTGGCCGAGCACGGCCGCCTGGGCCCTCGGTATGCTCGTCGGAATCGATTTGCTGCTCGGCGGGACGTCGATGATCTTGATCGGTCTCAGCGCGGGGAGCGCGCTCCGCGGGCCGATCGCCACGACGCGGCTGTGAAGGGAAGCTCCATCCGGCCGCACCTCGCAGTCAGCCTCGCCAAACCCCTCGCACGAGGCGCGGCCTGCATCGCTGCCAGCATCCGGGAAGGTACATCATGAACAGGCTGAAACTGCCGGGGCCGGACGACCATGTTCGAGGAAACACGGATGCGCCCGTGACCCTGATCGAATATGGTGACTACGAGTGCCCGTACTGCGGTCGCGCGCATCCAGCGATCCTCGATGCCTTGCGCCGCATGGGCTCTTCCGTGCGCTTCGTCTATCGCCATTTCCCGCTCACGGAGATGCACCGGCACGCGCTTCAGGCGGCGGAAGCGGCGGAGGCGGCAGGGGCGCAGGGGCGGTTCTGGGACATGCACGACCTGCTCTACGAGAACCAGGCCGCGCTCGGGCTCACCGACCTTTACGGCTATGCCGCGGCGCTCGGGCTCGACCAAGGGCGCTTCCAGGCCGATCTCGCGACGCACGCGCACCTCGGCAAGATCGAGCGTGATTTCAATTCGGGCGTGCGCAGCGGCGTGAACGGTACGCCGACGCTGTTCATCCAGGGCATGCGCTACGAGGGTAGCCGGGATCCCGACGCGCTCACCGCAGCGCTGCAATCGGCGCTCGGCCGTGCCGCGGCTTGATGCGTTCAAGGAAGCCGTAAACGGAAAAAGCCCGATCCCCAATACGGGGATCGGGCAGAAAGCTCCTTCCGAGCCTTCCAAGCGCCAGGAGCGGGACTCGAACCCGCGGCCTCGCCATGAACAGTGGAGTAACCCTGATCATCACTGCCGTCGCCGGAGAATACCGACCAAGGTGTTTTTCGCGCTCTATCCCCTGAGCTATCCTGGCATCTATCGTCCATCGTCGAGAAAACGCTCGCTCCTCGGGAGAAAACTGGCCGCGGGGTCTTTTTCGTACCCAAAACGAAGGAACCGCGAACCTCACTGCCCGAGGAGCTTGCGCGCGAAGGGAACGAGGGGGAACCCGAACCTTTCGCGGAGCTAGGAGCGGGATTCGAACCCGCGACCACGTCCTTTAATGGAAGTAACCCTGGCCATCACTGCCGTCACCGGAGAATACCGGCCAAGGTATTTTTACGTGCTCTACCACTGAGCTATCCTAGCGTCTTCGTGTTCCCCCTTGAAGCAGGCAGCGTGCCAAGCCCGCCAGGACGCCATGAGGGCCGGGTTTGGGCCTGATTTGGTGAGCGAATTTACCGCGGACGGCCCGGCAGACAAAGGAGTGCTTATCCAGCAGGATAAAGCCTATCCCCGGAGCTCAGACGGCGAGAGGGCTCAGTGATCGATGCCACGCGCATGCTGGTACGCGTGGACGATGTGGTTCACGATCGCCTCGACCCCGACGCCCTTCGTCGCTTGCGCGAAGACCATGGGCCCGCCGCCTCGGATCGCCTTGGCGTCACGCTCCATCACGCCGAGGTCGGCGCCCACCGCGCTCGCGAGGTCCGTCTTGTTGATGACGAGCAGGTCCGATTGCGTGATTCCGGGGCCGCCCTTGCGCGGCACCTTGTCGCCGCCCGCGACGTCGATCACGTAGATGATGTAGTCGGCGAGCTCCCGGCTGAAGTTCGCCGCGAGGTTGTCGCCGCCGGACTCGAGGATCAAAAGCTCCGGCTTGTGCCGCGCCGAGAGCTCTTCGAGGGCGAGGAGGTTCGCGGTGATGTCCTCGCGGATCGCCGCGTGCGGACATCCGCCCGTCTCCACGGCACGGATGCGATCCGTCGGCAGCGCGTTGTTGCGAATGAGGAATTCGCCGTCCTCGCGGGTGAAAATGTCGTTCGTGACGACGGCCAGGCTCATTCGATCGCGGAGGGCGCGGCAGAGCGCGAGCACGAGCGCCGTCTTGCCGCTGCCGACCGGGCCGCCAATTCCGACCGTGAAGGCGCGCTCGTTGAAGGCGCGCGTGAGCGGGCGGTCGCGCTCGTCAAAATGCCCCGGGTGTGCCATGGGCTCGTGCGTGTGCCCGTGATCGTGTCCATGTCCGTGTGAATGGCCGTGCATGTTTCTCTCCGGAATTCAGCTCGAAAATAGACGCGAATAGAGACGATCCTGGTGGCCCTGGAAAAGGTCGACGAGCGGCGCGGTCGTCGTGAGGTCGTCCTCCCCGCGTTTTTCGTGCCGAGAGAGGACCGTGAGAACCGAGCCCGCGAGGCGATGTTGCAGCGCCTGCGCCTCCAGCGGGCCAACGAGGCTCAAGCGCACGGCGCTCGAGACGAGGCCCCGCAGGTGCAAGAATAGAAACAGCCGCTGGGCCTCGCCACGTTCGAGCCCGAGCCGCGCCGAGATCGCGCCGAAGACGGGCGCGAAATGCCCGCAGAACGATTCGTCCTCACGAGCGCGCGCGCGGAGCTCCCGGAGGGACGTGTTTCCGAACGAATGCGCCGCCGCCGCGAGCCACGCCCGCCCTTGCGCGCGGCTCGCCCGGTTCGCCACGTGGTTCGTCAAAAACGCATCGTGGCGTCGATCGAGATCGGAGAGCCTTTCCGGGGTGGCGTGCGCGGCCGTGACGATCGGCAGCACGCCGGCGCCCGCTTGCTCCAGGTTGTGCAGGAGGAATCGTTCGAGGCTCGAAGGCCCATGGATTTCCCCGAGCTGCGCCGCCGCCTCGAGCCCGCCGGAATGCGCGAATCCGCCCGTCGGAAAGGCCGAGTCGGCGAGCTGGAGGACGAGGAGCGAGAGGGCCATGGCGCGCGAACGCTCAGAACAGGAAAAACTTTTGCGCGAGCGGCAAGACCTTCGCGGGCTCGCACGTGAGGCGCACGCCGTCCGCCGTCACCACGTACGTCTCCGGATCCACGGTGATGCGTGGCATGGCGTCGTTCAATCGCATGTCCTTCTTGCCGAGCGCGCGGCATCCGCGCACGGCCTCGATACGTTTGCCGAGGCCATACGAGGCCGCCACGCCGGATTCGATCGACGCGCGGCTCACGAAGGCAATGGAAGCGCGGCCCGGCGCGCGGCCGAAGCTCGCGAACATCGGCCGCATGCGCACCGGTTGCGGCGTGGGGATCGAGGCATTCGGATCGCCCATCTGCGCCCACGCGATGACGCCGCCCTTGATCACGATCTCGGGTTTGGCCCCGAAGAACGCCGGCCGCCAGAGGACGAGGTCCGCGAGCTTGCCGACCTCGATCGAGCCGATGAGGTGCGAGGCGCCGTGGGCGATGGCCGGGTTGATGGTGTATTTGGCGACGTACCTCTTCACGCGGAGGTTATCGCTCTCGCCGCGCTCCTCCGCGAGCCGCCCGCGCTGCTTGCGCATCTTGTCGGCCGTTTGCCAGGTGCGCGTGATGGTCTCGCCGACGCGGCCCATCGCTTGGGAATCGGAGGACACGATCGAGATCGCGCCGATGTCGTGGAGAATGTCCTCCGCCGCGATCGTCTCGCCGCGAATACGCGATTCCGCGAAGGCCACGTCCTCGGGGATGCTCCGGTCGAGGTGGTGACAGACCATGAGCATGTCGAGGTGCTCGTCGAGCGTGTTCACCGTGAAGGGGCGCGTGGGGTTCGTCGACGACGGGAGCACGTTCGGCTCGCTGCAAACACGCAGGATGTCCGGGGCGTGCCCGCCGCCCGCGCCCTCGCTGTGGTACGTGTGGATCGAGCGACCCTTGAATGCTGCAATCGAGTGTTCGACGGCTGCGCTCTCGTTGAGCGTATCGGTGTGAATCGTGACCTGTACGTCGTATTGCTCGGCCACGGAGAGGCAGGAATCGATGGCCGCGGGCGTCGTGCCCCAGTCCTCGTGCAGCTTGAGCCCGATCGCGCCGGCCTGGATCTGCTCGTGCAGGCCCTCGGGCTTGGACGAATTGCCTTTTCCGGTGAACCCGAAATTCAGCGGCAGCCCGTCGGTCGCTTCCAGCATCATGCGGAGGTGATGCGCGCCCGGGGTGCACGTCGTCGCGTTCGTCCCCGTCGCGGGGCCGGTGCCGCCGCCGATCATCGTGGTGATCCCCGACGCGATCGCCTCGTCGCATTGCTGCGGGCAGATGAAATGGATGTGCGTGTCGACCCCGCCCGCCGTCACGATGAGCCCCTCGCCCGCGAT
Source organism: Polyangium sp. y55x31 (assembly GCF_029946505.1). Classification (GTDB taxonomy): domain Bacteria; phylum Myxococcota_A; class Polyangia; order Polyangiales; family Polyangiaceae; genus Polyangium. Next base: position 261,429 of record NZ_JARZHG010000007.1, on the reverse strand, counting down.
GGCCTCGGTCGTCGGGCCAAACACCATCCCCGGCGTGACGCCGGCCATGACGTCGGGGTTGCCCGCTTTCCCGATCCCCGCGATGAGGCCGTCCTTGATGCCGATGTCGGCCTTGTAAATGCCCGTCCAGTCGATGACGACGACGTTCGTGATGACGCAATCGAGGGCGTCACGCTGGGCAGCGCCCGCGCGCTGGCCCATTCCGTCGCGAAGAACCTTGCCGCCGCCGAACTTGCATTCGTCGCCGTAGACGGTAAAGTCTTTTTCGATCTCGATGATCAGATCGGTGTCGCCGAGCCGGACGCGGTCTCGGGTGGTCGGGCCGAAGATCTCGGCGTAGGTGCGTCGGTCGATGGTGCGGGGCATGGCGTCCTCCGATCGAATCGAGTCAGCCTTCGGGTTCGTGGGCGAAGCCGAGCGCGCGGACGCGCTCCATCGCGCGGGCGAGGCCTTCGGGGCTCACGGGGCCGTCGGCGAGGGCATTTCCACCACGAATGACCCGCTCGCCGGCGATCTCCACGAGCGAGACCGTCTTCGTCTCGCCCGGCTCGAAGCGCACGGCGGTGCCCGCCGGGATGTCGAGCCGCCGGCCATAGGCTTTTTCGCGGTCGAAGCGCAGGTACGGGTTCGTCTCGATGAAATGGTAGTGGCTGCCCACCTGGATCGGGCGGTCGGCCAGGTTCGTGACCCGGATCGAAATCGAGGAGCGGCCCTCGTTGAGCACGATCGTCCCCTCCACGGGCAGGATCTCCCCCGGCGTGGGCCCGCTCGGCGCCGCGGCGAAGCGCGAACGATCGGGCACGGGGAGAAAACTGCCGTAAAGGGCGAGGCCCAGGTCGCCGTGCTCGGCGGCAATGGGGTGGTGAACCGTGACGAGCTTCGTTCCGTCGGGGAACGTGCCCTCGACCTGGACTTCGGTCACGAGCTCCGGCACGCCCTCCATGACCTGATTTCGGCCGAGCAGCTTGCGTCCGAGGTCCATGAGCTCCTCGACGCGCCGCCCGTCTCGAATGAATTCGAGGAGCTGCGTGGCGATGAGCGCGACGCTCTCCGGCACGTTGAGCCGCACCCCGCGGGCGAGGCGCTTCTGGGCCAGAAAGCCAGCATTGTGAAGGAGCAGCTTATCGAGCTCGCGAGGAGAGAGGTGCATACATCCACCGAGGAGCCCCCTTGCTCTCCCCGATTACACCATATCGACGCGTCGCGTCAAGGGCGTTCTTCGAAGGCTACCATTTTCTCGCCCAGGGATCGTCGCCGAGGAGCGGGACGAGGAAAGCGAGGGAGGCGCGGAGGAATGCGGCGACGTCCTCGGGCTCCTCGCCTGCCACGCGGAGCACGGCGCCTCCGGGCCGGGGGCTCGCGGTCGCGAGCAGGCGGCTTCGGACCTGATCCGGCGGGCGGAGGGGCATGCGGCCGATGCTTTCGACGAGGACAGCCGCGGCCGCCTCGACCCGGGGGCCGAGGAGGATGGCCGTGGTGTACACGTCGAACCGCCCCATGCGGTCGGCGATCGAGGATTCGGGCAGGTCCTCGAGCGTGAGCGCGTCGAGCATGAGCAGTTGGTTTTCCCGGACAACCTCGGTGAGGGTCCGATACGAGGCGAATCGATAACGCTCGCCCCGCGCCGCGCGGCCCGAGACGAGGCCGTCGACGAGGACGAGGGAGGCGCCGGGCGCGAGCTCGATACGCTGGCGCTGCTGATAGACGGCGCCGGCAAAAGGACAAACCGGATCGGGGAGCACGGCGAAGAGGGCGTCCTCGCCGACCGAGGCCGACAAGGTTTGGCGAGAACAACCACCGTGTTCGCTCTTGTAAACCTTCGTGGAGGCCTGCGTGGCGCAGAGCGCCGCCGCGCCCGGGCCGACGCGGACATCGAGCGTGATGGCGTCGTCTTCGAGCAGGCCGCCGCCGAAGGTCGACGCATAGGCCCAGACGGACGGTCCGCGCGGACGCGGGACGAGGACCTTGAGCGGCGCCGAGGCGCGCGCGCTGACGACCGTGGACGCTGCGGCGACACGCTCGACGACGATCGATCCGGCACCGGGTGCCATGAGGAGACGATAACAATCGCACCGATAGGCCTCGGGCGTCAAGTGCATTACGAACACAAATCGGGCGGCGCGGGTGGGGTCTCGTCTGGGTGGGCCCGTCCTGTCCGCGACGGGATTGACGTCCGGGGTGTGGCCTGTACCATCGGCACTCGGAGGCGATTCGGATGCAGGCGAGGCGGCTTCTGCTCAAGGACGGGGTACAGACGGAGGCGGTCCGGCAGCTCGCGCAGGGGAACTGGTTTTTGTGGAACCGGATCGAGCCGCTCGATCATCAGCCGCTCGTCTACGAGTGGGCGACGCCCGCGAGTGATTGCCGGATCCGATACGTGGACGATCATCGGCTCGGGCTCAAGTGGTTCGACGTGGAGGGGCCGCGGTGCGAGCCCGTGATCGATCTCATCCGGCGGAGCCTGCCGGTGTACGAGCGCGCCGAGATCCTCACGCTTTGCAGCGAGGCGCGGACCGAGGCCGAGGGGATCTGGGCGGCATACAAGCTCGCGGTGACGGCCGGGCCCACGTTCGACCCGGAGCTCTTCGGCTGCTTCGGAGATCTCGCGAATCACCGGGAGGCGGGTGTCCGGCGAGCGGCGATTTACGCGATGGAGCAGGCGCGGTGGCGCGAATTCGCCGGGATCGCCGAGCCGATGGCGGAGGACGATCCGAACGAAGACGTGCGGGGGCGGGCCGCGGCGCTCGTGCGGGCATTGCAATGAAGCGCGTCGCGCTCCTCGGGGGATGGCTCGCGCTCGCGGCGGGTTGTGCCGCGCCGGCGGTCCCGTCCGCCCCCGCGCTGATTGCCGTGACGAACGGCATCGGGAGCGGCGAGATGCGGGTCTCGATGCTGAAGGAGGGCTGCGGGGTCGATTGCCTGGACGTGATGGGGAAAGGCGCGGCCATACGGATCGTCGGGCACCCGCATCCGGGGTCGCGGTTCGATGGTTTTTCCGGGCCGTGCACCGGGCGCATGCCTTGCGTCTTGCCGTTCGATCGGCAGCGCTGGGTCGCGGCCTCGTTCAGCGACGCGGCCGCGCGTTACGATCGGCCCCTCGGCGAGGGCCATCTCTACCGCGCGTCGCCGCGCGCAATCGCGCTCGACAAGGGCGGGGGCGTGGCCGTGGTGGGGGCCGGGGATGCCTGGCTCGGGCGGCTCGATCGCGAGGGGCGAAAGGCGTGGGACCTGGCAGGGGACGACGTGATCGCAAATGCCGTCGCATTCGACGCGGCGTACGATATCGTGGCCGTCGGGCAGAAAATGAACCGATGGTGTGCCCACGTCGAGAAGCGCGGGGCGTCGGGCAACCCGCTTTGGACGTTCGATTTCGGAGGCGAATCGAAGGCGACGGACGTCGCGGTGGACGTGGCCGGGGACATCTATGTCGTGGGCACGTTCACGGGGGTCTTGAAGGCAGGGAACCAGAATCTCGCAAGCGCGGGCGGGCAGGACGTGTTCGTCGCGCGCATTTCGCCCGAGGGCAAGCCGATCGAGGCGCTCCGGCTGGGAGGTTCGACCGACGAGCGCGATCCTCGGATTGCGGTGGAGGGGTCGTCGGCGGTCCACGTCGCGTACGTCGCGGGCGGGCTCGATGAGATGAAAATGGCGGATTCAGGCGCGACGCGGATCGTCTCGTTCGCGCCGTTCGGACGGCAGGCGTGGGAGATGCCGATCGAAGGCAAGGCGCGTATCGAAGTGCTCCGGACGACGACGGGCGGCGAGCTCGTCGTGGGCGGGCGGTTCGCCGGCGGAATCAAGCTCGCGGGAAAGGCCCTCCGGTCGAACGGCGGCAACGACGCAATGATCGCCAAGCTCGATCGGAATGGCGCGGCCCTGTGGGCGACGTCCTTCGGCAGCCAGAAGAATGACGAGGTGGCGGCCCTCGATGTGGACACGAGCGGACGTATCGCGGTTTTCGGGACATTCGAGGCCGAGATGAAGGTCTCCGGGACGACCCTCCGGGCGAAGCGGATTCGCCGCACGTGGCAGCATGGAGTGTCGTTCGACGGGATCACCCTCGACGCGTGGCTTTCGGTGCTGTCGCCCGAGGGAGAGGTGCGCTCGGCGAAGGCGTTCGGCGGATCCGGGAGTGATTTTGCGCTGTCGGTCGCGTGGGCCGAGGGCGGCGACGTGGTCTTGCTCTTCGATCAGGAGGAACTCGGCGTGGGGGCCGAGGGCCTCGGGCTGGGCTCACACCTCGAACGCAGGCTCGTGCGCAGGCCCGCCGAGGCGCCCTGATCAGCGAAAGAAGGCGGCCCGGAAAAACCAGGCCGTCATCGCGATTCCCAGCACCACGATGGCCCGGCGCAGTTTGTCAGGGTCGAGGCGCTGCGAGAGGCGCGCGGAAAAATACCCGCCCGCGATGGCGCCGGCCATGACGGCGAAGCCGGGGACGAGCCAGAGCAGGCCCTCGCGGAGGAAAAACATCGAGGCGACGAGGTTGATCGCCACGCCGAGCCAGGCCTTCATCGCATTGAGCTCGTGCAGCGTGCCCTCGATGAAGAGGCCAAAGACGGCGAGCATGACGATGCCCATCCCGGCCCCGAAATACCCGCCGTAGACGCTGACCAGGAATTGAAGAGCGATTCCGAGCGCCACGGGGACGCGCGCCTTCTTGCCGAGCACGGCCTTGCGGATCCGCGACTGGAAGGCGAGGAGGAGCGTGGCGAGCAGGACGAGGAGCGGGACGACGAAATCGAAGAGGCGCTCGGGCGTGTGCGTGAGGAGCCAGGCACCGAAGAGCGCGCCCGTGATCGTGGGGAGCGTAAGGTAGCGCAAATGGCGCTTCGTGCGCGCGAGCTGGTCGCGGAAGCCGAACGCGCTGGCGAGCGAGCCGGGCCAGAGGGCGACCGAATTCGTGGCATTCGCCGCGAGCGGGGGGACGCCGAAGGCGACGAGGAGCGGGAAGGAGAGGAGGGAGCCGCCGCCGGCGACGGCGTTGATTGACGAGGCCACGAAGCCCACGGTGAAGAGGGCCGCGAGCGCGAGCGGGTTCTGGCCGGAAAAACCGAGGTCCTGGGAGACGAGCGGCATGAAAGGGTCCTCGGGTCGGATTCAGGAAGAGCGTCCGCTCGCGGTGTGCCAGTCGAGGCCGAAGCGGGCGAGGTATTTGCGCAATCGATCGGCGTCGTTGACCGTGGTGCGCTCCTTGCGCGATTCGGCGAAGAGCGTGCGGCCCGCCTCGCTGAGGGTGCGCGAGGCGCGGCAGATACGCAAGACCTCTTCGAGCTGGGCGCGGTCGAATCGATCGAGCTTCGCCCCCGCCTCGGGACCGAGGACCTCGGCGAGGATGTCCGCGCCGCCGGTGGAAGAGCCATTCTGGAGGTGAATGCGTCCGCTCGTCCAGGAGAGCTCCAATCGCTCGATTTCCTCGGCGACGATCTCCTTCGTGATGCGGCCGCCGTGCGCGAGCGTGGCCATGCGGGTGACCGAGGCGTTGAGGTCGCGGAAATTGCCGCTCCAGAGGGCGCGCGGGGAGACGGCGAATTCGAGGAAGGCCTCGCGGGCGGCGCGGTTCATGGTGACGTTCACGCCGAGGAGGCGCGAGGCGAGCTCGAGCTCGTAATCGAGGTTCGGCTCGATGTCCTCGGGGCGCTCGCGCAAGGCCGGGAGACGGAAGGTCCAGAGGTTGATACGGGCGTATAGATCTTCGCGAAAATCTCCGCGCGCGGCCCGGGCGCCGAGGTCGCGGTTCGTGCCGGCGATGAGGAGGAAATCACTCTTGACCTCCTGGTCCGCGCCGACCGGATAAAATGCCTTTTGCTCGATCGCGCGGAGGAGCATGGCCTGCTCGTCGAGGCCGAGCTCGCCGATTTCGTCGAGGAAGAGGAGTCCGCCGTCGGCCTTGCGCAAAAGGCCCGGACGATCGGCGACGGCGCCGGTATACGCGCCCTTCTTGTGGCCGAAGAGCGTGGCCATGGCCGCGTCGCCGCGCAGCGTGGCGCAGTTGACCGGGACGAACTCGCCCTGGATCTGGCGTCGCGCTTTTTTGAGTTCGTAAATGCGCACGGCGAGCTGGCTCTTGCCGGCGCCCGTGGGGCCCATGAGGAGCATCGGGGCGCGCGAGGCCTTGGCGACCTCCTCGACGCGCTCGATCAGGCGATTGAAGGAGGCATTCTTGGTGTCGATGCCGGCCTTGAGGAAGCTCTGGCCTTCGTGGCGCTCGCGGGAGAAGCGCGAGGCAATGCGGTCGTAACGCGAGAGGTCGAGGTCGACGATCGTATACGCGCCGGGTCCGCTGCGGCCCTCCTTGCGCGGCGGCGAGGTCTGAATGACGCGGCCCGGGAAATAACGGGCTTCCGTCAGGAGGAAGAGGCAGATCTGCGCGACGTGGGTGCCCGTCGTGAGGTGGACGAGGTAATCCTCGCGCTCGGGTTTCCAAGGATAGGCGCGCGCGATGTCGTGCAGGCCCGCATAAACCTCCTCGAAATCCCAGGCGTCTTTCCAGGTGACCGCGATTCGCTCGACGATCGTATCGGGCGAGGCGTGGCGGACGTCCTCCTCGATCTGCGTGGCGAGCTCGCCGAATCTGGGCTCCGCGAGCAAGACGAGGCGGCTCACGAGCAAATCCTCGTGCTGGCAAAGCGAGACCGTGGGCCGCCAGCGCTCCCACCGCGCCGGGCCTTTGCCCGCGTCGAGCGAGGTGCCAAGGAGGCCGAACACGACGAGAGGTCGGGAGGACATGGTAAGGTGGGCGACGGAATAGCACGTTCTTCGTCCCCTGTATCGGAATTTATCCAGGCGTCTATGTGTGGGCCCGAAAAAGGCCCCGAGAGCCAGGCACGCGGCGTGCTCTTCCGGTCCGCGTCCACCCGTGACGTGAAAGGCAAGGCGACCATGAACGAGACGACCCACCAGACGTTCGAGACCGACGGCGTGCCGATCAAGGCCTGGACGCGCGGCGTGCCGTTCGAGACCGAGGCCGAAGCGCAGCTCCGGCGCGTGGCGACCCTGCCCTTCCTCCACAAGTGGGTCGCCGTGATGCCCGACGTGCACGCCGGGAAGGGCGCGACGGTCGGGAGCGTGATCGCGACGAACGGCGCGATCGTCCCGGCGGCGGTGGGCGTGGACATCGGCTGCGGGATGATCGCGGTCGAGACGACGCTCACGGCCTCGCAGCTCCCCGACGATCTGAAGGGGATCCGCAGCGCGATCGAGGCGGCCGTGCCGCACGGGCGCACGAACAACGGCGGGCCCGGCGACCGCGGCGCGTGGGGTGATGCGCCCGAGCGCGTGCAGAAGGCGTGGTCAACGCTCGCGCCGGGCTACGAGGCGATCGTGAAGGAAAACCCGACGATCGGGCGCGGGACGTCGATCGGTCATCTCGGGACGCTCGGGACGGGCAACCACTTCATCGAGGTCTGCCTCGATGAGCACGACCACGTGTGGTTCATGCTGCACTCGGGTTCGCGCGGCGTGGGAAACCGCATCGGGAGCCACTTCATCGACCTCGCGAAGAAGGACATGAAGCGGTGGTTCATCAACTTGCCGGACGCGGATCTCGCCTACATCCCCGATGGAAGCGAGACGTTCGGCCAGTACTGGCGCGCGCTCGCGTGGGCGCAGGAGTTCGCGCGGACGAACCGCGCGCTCATGATGGAGGCGACGATCATGGCTGTGCGAAAGACGGGGCTTTTGCCGGCGTTCGAGCTCGTGAACGAGGCCGTGAACTGCCACCACAACTACGTGTCGAAGGAGCACCACTACGGCAAGGACGTGTGGGTGACGCGCAAGGGCGCGGTGCGCGCAGGCGAGGGCGAGCTCGGGATCATCCCCGGGAGCATGGGCGCGAAGAGTTTCATCGTCCGCGGTTTGGGAAACCGCGAGTCGTTCTGCTCGTGTAGCCACGGCGCGGGTCGAAAGATGTCGCGCTCGGCGGCGAAGCGGGTGTTCTCGCTCGAGGACCACGCGCGCATGACGGCCGGGATCGAGTGCCGCAAGGACGAGGACGTGATCGACGAGACGCCCGGCGCGTACAAGTCGATCGACGACGTGATGCAAGCGCAGCGCGACCTCGTCGAGGTCGTGCGCACGCTGCGACAAGTGGTGTGCGTGAAGGGGTGAGGCGATGCTGACGCTGGATGGCGCGACGGGCGAGGGTGGAGGGCAGATCCTGCGCTCCTCGCTCGCCTTGTCGATGGTGACGGGTCAGGCGTTCCGGGTGCACTCGATCCGCGCGAAGCGGTCGAAGCCGGGGCTCATGCGTCAACACCTCGCGGCCGTGCGCGCGGCCGCGGAGGTGAGTGACGCGGTGGTCGCGGGGGACGAGATCGGCTCGCGCGAGCTCGTGTTCAGGCCGGGCGCGGTGAAGCACGGGGCGTATCGGTTCGCGATCGGGAGCGCGGGGAGCGCGACGCTCGTGCTCCAGACGGTGCTGCCGGCGCTGCTCGCGACGGCCGGCAGCTCGTCGCTCGTGTTCGAGGGCGGGACGCACAACCCGATGGCGCCGCCCTACGATTTCGTGGAGCGCGCGTTCTTGCCGATCGTGCGTCGTATGGGCGCGAGCGTCTCCGCGCGGCTCGTGTCGTACGGGTTTTACCCGGCCGGCGGAGGTCGCGTGGAGGTGAACGTGGAGGGCTGTCCGCGGCTCGCTTCGCTCTCGCTGCTCGATCGAGGCGAGGTACGACGGACGCAGCTTCGCGCGCTCGTGTCGCAGATCCCGGGCATGGTCGGGGTGCGTGAGGTCGACGCGTTCCTCGCGGAGGTGCCGTGGGATCGTTCGTGCGCGCGGCCCGAGGTCGTGAAGAACAGCCCGGGGCCGGGAAACGCGCTCGTGGCCGACGTGGAGAGCGAGCACGTGACCGAGGTGTTTACGGCGTTTGGCGAGCGAGGCGTGCGCGCGGAAGAGGTGGCTTCGAAGCTCGCGAAGGAGGTGAAGCGATACCTCGAAGCAGGTGTGCCCGTCGGCGAGCATCTCGCGGATCAACTGCTCTTGCCTATGGCGCTCGGCGAGGGCGGGGCGTTTCGTACGATCGCGCCGTCGGGGCACACGCGGACGCAAGTCGAGGTGATCCGGACCTTCCTGGGAACGAAGGTGCGAATGGATGAGCGCAGTGCGGAAGAGTGTGTGATCGAAGTCGAAGGGACGAGGCGGTAGGAGCGAGCGGGCAGGCGCTCGGGCACGGCATGCAAGGGAACGCTCGACAAAGCGGCCGTCCCCGGGCATGACGGGCACGTGCTGCGTCTGCTCGTGTCCCCCCGAAGCGAGGAGCGGCTCCGGGCCGCGGAGGTTTTCCTCGGGGAGGGGAAGGCCGACGCCGTCGCGCTTTTGGTGGGTCCGTCCCGCGGAGCAGCGCTCGATCTCGCGGCGCGGGTGGGATCGTCGCGAGGCGCGATCTTCGGGCTGCATCGTCTGACGCTCGGGCAACTCGCGGCGCGCCTCGCCGCGCCGGAGCTCGCGCGGAGGAGGCTCGCGCCGGCGACGCCGCTCGGCGTGGAGGCGGTGGTGGCGCGCGCGGTGGCGAGCGCGCTCGAAGCGGGCGCGCTCGGATATTTCGCGCCGGTCGCGCGGACGCCGAGCTTCGCGAGCACGCTCGCGGCGACGCTCGGTGAGCTGCGCATCGAGGGCATCGGGCCCGCCGAGATTCGAGGGGACGATCCGAGGAGTCGGGATCTGCGTGAGCTCGCGCGTCGTTACGACGAGCAGCGGGAGCGGGCGCGGATCGCCGATCGCGCGGAGGTGCTCGCGGCGGCGACGGTGGCCGTGCGCGAGGCGGAGGAGATTCGAAGGGCGCGGCTGCTCTTGCTCGACGTGCCGATCACGTCGCGGCTCGAAGAAAGGTTCGTCGCGGAGCTCGCGGCCGCGGCGGAGGTCGCGTTTGCGACGGCGCCGACGGGGGACGATCGCGCGGTCGAGGCGCTCGCGGCGCTGGCTTCGGAGGTCGTGACGGATCGGAGCGAGCGCTCGCATTCGTCGCTCTCGCGGCTGCATCAATACCTGTTCGCCGCGGCGGAGCTTCCGGCCGCGGAGGCGGGCGACGACGTGTCGTTTTTCTCGGCGCCGGGCGAAGGGCGCGAGTGCGTGGAGATCACGCGGCGGATTCTCGTGGAGGCGCGGCGCGGGGTGCCGTTCGACGACATCGCGGTGTTCTTGCGGGCGCCGGACACGTACGCGTCGCTGCTCGAGAGCGCGCTGCGTCGCGCGAAGATCCCGGCGCATTTCGCGATCGGGGCTGCGCGGCCGGATCCTTCGGGACGCGCGTTCCTCGCGCTGCTCGCGTGTCGTGCGGAGGATCTTTCTCCGCGGCGCTTCGCGGAATACCTGTCGCTCGCGCCGATGCCGAAGGAGATCGTCGCGGTGGAGGCGGCGCCGCGGCCCTTGCTCCCGCGGGCCGATCTCTTCGGCGCGCTGCTCGAAGGTGAGCCGACGGCGAAGCGGATTCGTCGGGAGCAAGCGGCAGCGAGCGAGGGCGCGCGTGTGCCCGCGCGGAGCGCGCCGATCGGATGGGAGCGGCTGCTCACGAAGGCCTCGATCGTGGGGCGCAAGGAGCGCTGGGCCGAGCGGCTCGCGGCGCTCGGAAAGGCGTTCGAGCGAGAGCTCGCGCTCTTGCGACGGCGGGATCCGAGCTCGCCGCGGATCGAGACGGTGGAGCGCGAGATCGAGGCCCTCTCCGAGCTCACGCGGTTCGCGCTGCCGCTCGTGGATGCGCTCGCGGCGCTGCCCGATCACGGCAGCTGGGGCGTGTGGATCGAGGAGCTCGGCAGGCTCGCGCGGATGGCGCTGGAGCAGCCGGAGGACGTGCTCTCCGCGCTGAGCGAGCTCGCGCCGATGGCGGAGCTGCCGGCGGTGTCGTTCGACGAGGTGCGGCGCGTGCTCGAAGGTCGGCTCGGGTCACGCGTGACGCCGCCGTCGGGGAGGCGGTACGGCGCGGTGTTCGTCGGGACGCCGGAGCTCGCGCGGGGTCGATCGTTCGCGGTGGTGTTCGTCCCCGGCCTCGCGGAGCGGCTGTTCCCGGAGGCGCCGCGCGAGGATCCGATCCTGCTCGATGCGGACCGGCGTGTGATCTCGAAGGCGCTGCGGACGCAGGCGGATCGGAGCCGCAACGAGAGGCTGCTGCTGCGTTTGTCCGTGGGGGCCGCGCGGGAGCGGGTGCATCTTTCGTATCCACGCGTCGAGGTGGCGGCAGGACGGCCGCGCGTGCCTTCGTTTTACGGGCTCGACGTCACGCGTGCGACGACGGGGACGCTGCCCGATCACGACGCGCTCGAGCGAGACGCGGCGAGCGCGGCGGGCGCGCGGCTCGCGTGGCCCGCGCCGGCGGAGCCCGAGGATGCGATCGACGATGCCGAGCACGACCTCGCGATGCTGGGGCGGCTCTTGCACGGCGGCGAGGAGGCCGAGGCGGCGGGGCGCGCGCAGTACTTGCTCGACCTGAATCCGCATCTCGCGCGGTCGCTCCGCGCGCGGTCGGCGCGGTGGGACAAACCCGTGACGCATCACGATGGCATCGTGCGAAAGACCGCGGCCACGGCGGCCGTGCTCGCGGCGAACCGGCTGCGCGTGCGGCCGTATGCGGTGACGGCGCTCGAGAAATTCGCGGCGTGTCCGTATCGATTCTTGCTGGCGGCGATCCATCGGTTGCCGGCGCGCGAAAGGCGTGGCTCGCCGGACAGGCTCGATCCGATCTCGCGCGGCGTGTTGTTCCACCGCGTGCAAGCCGAGACGCTCGCGGCGCTGGAGCGGGAAGGGGCGTTGCCGTTCGGCCCGGAAGGTTTGTCGCGGGCCGAGGCGGTGCTCGACGAGCGGCTCGACGCGGCGGCGCGTGAGCACGAGGAGCGTACGCTGCCGCCGGTGGAGAGCGTGTTCCGCGACGAGATCGAGCGAGCGCGGGTGGAGCTTCATGCGTGGCTCGCGCGCGTGGCCGATCAGAGCTGGCTCGTGTGGCCGGTGCGGTACGATCTCGCGTTCGGGCTGCCGCCGCACGAGCACGAAGATCCACGCAGCGTGGCCGAGGCTGCGGTGATCGAAGGTCAGTTCTTGTTGCACGGCGCGATCGACGTGGTCGAGCGGCACGCGGCGACGGGGCACGCGCGCGTGACCGACGTGAAGACGGGAGCGAACTTCGCGCGGCCGGGGCTCGTGATCGACGGCGGCGAGGTGCTGCAGCCGGTGCTCTACGGCCTCGCGTACGAGGCGGTGTGGAAGGAGCCGGTGGCGGACGCAAGTTTGTCGTTCTGCACCTCGCGTGGTGGGTATGTCGAACACGTGATCGAGCTCGACGAGGCGGCACGCGTGAAGGCCGTCGAGGTTCTCTCGCTCGTGGATGACGCGATCGACAAAGGGTTTTTCCCACCCGCGCCGAGGCCAGGGGCGTGTGACACGTGTGGTTACAGGCTCGTGTGCGGGCCGCACGAAGAGAGGCGCGCGGCGCGCAAGGACGAGACCTCGCTCGACGGCGGCGCGCTGTTCATGCGGCTGCGGATGCTCCGAGGTGAGCCGTGATCGAGGGCACGATCGCGTTCGAAGCGCCGCAAGGCGAGGGGCTCGCCGACGCGGAGGCGCGCGCGCTCATCCGCGGCGCGCTCGGGAGCACGATGATCGTCGAGGCCGCGGCCGGCACGGGCAAGACGACCGAGCTCGTGCTGCGCATGGTCGCCGTGCTCGCCGAGGGGCGCGCGGAGATCGAGGAGATCGTCGCGGTCACGTTCACCGAAAAAGCAGCCGGCGAGCTGAAGCTGCGGCTGCGAAGTGGAATCGAGCGCGCACGGAGGCTCGCCCCGGACGAGGCGCAACGCGCGAACCTGGAGCGGGCGCTCGCGCACCTGGAAGAGGCGCGGATCAGCACGATCCACGGGTTCTGCGCGGACCTCTTGCGCGAGCGCCCCGTGGAGGCGGGCGTCGATCCGGCGTTCCGCGTGATGACCGAGGCCGAGGCGGATCGACGCTACGGCGAAGCGTTCAACCGATGGCTCGAACAGATCCTCGGCCGCCCGCCCGAGGGCGTTCGAAGGCTCTTGCGGCGGCGCGAGCACGGACCCGGGCCGATCGAGCGGCTTCGCCGCGCCGGACAGGAGCTCATCGCCTGGCGACATTTCACTGCGCGCTGGCAGCGGCCTCCGTTCGATCGGGATCGCTCCATCGATGCGATCATCGCGGAGATGTCGGCCTTCGCGGAGGCGAGCGAGGGCGCGCTCCACGCGAATGATCCGCTGCACCGCGATACCGAGCCGGCCCGCGCGCTCGTCATGCGCCTGCGCGCCGAGGGCGAGCCGCGCTGGGACCGCGACGAGATCGAGGCCGAGCTCTGCGCGCTCAGTAGGCAGCGCGACTTCATGCGCCCGCGCCGCGGCGCCGGATCCCGCTACGGCGCGCACACGACGCGGGCCGATCTGCTCGCGGCGCACGCGGCGCTCGTGGCCTCGCTCGAACGATTCCAGCGTGAGGCCGACGGCGATCTCGCGGCGCTCTTGCAGGACGAGCTCGGCGCGCTCGTCGCGACGTACCAGGCGCGCAAGGCCGAGGTGGGCGCGCTCGACTTCGAGGATCTGCTCGTCTGCACGCGTGATCTCGTGCGTGAGCAAGGCGAGGTGCGTCGCGGCTTTCAGGAGCGTTACCGCTGCATCTTCGTCGACGAGTTCCAGGACACGGACCCGCTCCAGGCCGAGATCCTCATGCTGCTCGCGGCCGACGATCCGAGCGTCCGCGCGTATCGCGACGTGCGGCCCGTGCCCGGGAAGCTCTTCCTCGTCGGAGATCCGAAGCAGGCGATCTACCGGTTTCGCCGGGCTGATCTCTCGGTCTACGAGGAGGTCAAGGAGCTGCTCGTCCGGCGCGGCGCGCTCTTCGTGGAGCTCAGCACGAGCTTCCGATCGGTCCCCAGCATCCAGAAGCTCGTGAACACGGCGTTCGCCCCGGTGATGGTGGGGGATCGCGAGGCGCTCTCCGCGCGGTACGTGCCGCTCCGGCCCGCGCGCAAGGCGATCACGGGACAGCCGTCGATCGTGTGCGTGCCCGTGCCCGAGCCGTACGGCAAGCAGCGGCTCACCTCGGCCGCGGTCGAACAAAGCGTGCCGGCCGCGGTGGGCGCGTACCTCGACTGGCTGCTGCACGAGAGCGGCTGGAAGGTGACCGAGCGTGATCAACCGGGCGAGCTCGTCCCGGTCGCGCCGCGGCACGTTTGTCTGGTCTTCCGGCGCTTCGAGAGCCACGGCGAGGACGTCACGCGCGCCTACGTCGAGGCCCTCGAAGCCCGCGGCATCCCGCACGTGCTCGTCGGCGGAAAGTCGTTTTACGCCCGCGAAGAGGTCGAGACGATGCTCGCGGCGCTGCGCGCGATCGAGCGGCCCGAGGACGAGCTCGCGGTCTTCGCGACGCTGCGCGGATCCCTCTTCGCCGTCGGCGACGAGGCGCTGCTCGAATACCGCTTCACCTACGGGAAGTTGCATCCCCAACGAATCCCCGAGGCCCCGCTTCCGCCGCACCTCGCGCCGATCGCCGCCGCGCTCTCGCTCCTCGCGCGGCTCTCCGAAGGGCGGAACGCGCGGCCGATCGAGACCACGGTCGCCGAGCTCTGCGACGCGACGCGCGCCTGCGTGGGGTTTGCCCTGCGCCCCTCGGGCGAACGCGCGCTCGCGAACGTGCTGCACATCGCCGAGCTCGGGCGCGCGTACGAGGCCTCGGGCGGTACGTCGTTCCGCGCGTTCGTCGAGCAACTCGAAGAGGACGCGGAGCGTGGTCGCGCGCCCGAGGCGCCGATCCTCGAAGAGGGCGGCGACGGCGTGCGGATCATGACGGCGCATCGGGCCAAGGGGCTCGAATTCCCGGTCGTCGTGCTCGCCGACGTGACCGCGCGCCTCGGCGCGCAAGCCGTGAGTCGTTACGTCGATGCGTCGCGCTCGCTCTGCGCGCTTCGCTTGGGCAGCGTCGCGCCGTGGGATCTCGTCGAGCACGAGGCGCTCGAAATGCGCCGCGACGAGGCCGAAGGCACGCGGCTCGTGTACGTGGCCGCGACACGCGCGCGTGACCTCGTCATCGTGCCGGCCGTGGGCGACGATCCGCGTTTCCCCGAGCAATCGTGGATCGGGCCGATCCACGCAGCGATCGCGCCACCTTCCGGCGCCTCGCCTTCCGCCGACGCGGCGCCGGGTTGTCCGCCCTTCGGCGACGATACGGTCTTGTCGCGGCCCGAGGGTTTTTCACGCGGGCCGGCGACGGTTCGTCCGGGCGGATATCGTTTGCCCGAGGGGCACGACGTCGTGTGGTGGGACGTGACGCGGCTCGACCTCGCGCGCGAGCCTGCGTTCGGCGTGCGCCGCGAGGACATGCTGCGCAAGGACGCGCCCGTCGGTCGCGTGGAAGAGGATCTCGAAACGTATCGACGCTGGGTCCGAGAGCGCGCGGCCGATCGTGAGCGCGGCGCGCGGCCGCTCTACAAGGTCCAGACGGTCACCGAGCGGGCCGAGACGTCGAACGAAGCGCCCGCGCTCGATGTGCCGATCCTCGATGTCGGTCGCGAGGTGGGCCGACCGGGAGGGCCTCGTTTCGGCGAGCTCGTGCATGCGGTGCTCGCGCAGGTGCCGCTCTCGGCCGACCGGGACATGGTGGAGCAGGCGGCGGCGCTCGCGGCGCGGCTCTTCGGCGCGACCGAGATCGAGGAGGCGGCCGCCGTGCGCGCCGTGGTCCTCGCGCTCGCGCATCCGGTCATCGAGAGGGCGCGCGCGGCCGAGGCGCGCGGGGAATGCCGGCGGGAGACGCCGCTCAGCCTGATGGCCGAGGACGGGACGCTGATCGAAGGCATCGTCGACCTCGCGTTTCGCGAGCCGAGCGGCTGGACCGTGGTGGATTTCAAGACCGACCGCGAGATTGACCGCGCGGGGCCCGTGTATCGGCGGCAGGTGTCGCTTTATGCGACGGCGATCGGCCGGGCGACGGGGGAAGCGTGCGCGGCGATTTTGTTACGGGTTTGATGCGGGAGCGCGCCGACGCCGAGGCCCCGATTGGAAGGACAAACCGAACGCGCGTTCCCGCTTTGCCAACGGGTTTGAAATGGGAGTTGACGGAACTACGTCCAAGACGCGCCTGTAGGCTGAACTTGACAGCCTACTTACGTACTGTTGGAGTGGTTCCATCATGCCCGACGATGCGCCCGCGCCGAACCCGTACGAGCCCCCGAAGGAGCCGCCTGTTCAGAAATGGGAGACTTCGTGGAATCAGAGCGCGGAGCTCAGCGGGTCGGATTGGGCTCTCATCGTCGTCTGCTCGTGCCCGGCGGCCATCGTCGGGCTCACCCGCATCATTCGAGGCGACCCGAGGGGCGGGAAAATGCTGGGATTCGCCCTTTTGTCCATGTTCGTCTGGGGGATTCTGCGCGGGTGCATCACCGCGATGCAGCAGACCCAGCACATGTACTGACGGGGCGAAGCAGCCGCCCCGACTTGACAGCGGCGTGGCGTTGTCGCGGCACCCGCGCTCGGCCCTCGCCGAGGCGCCTCGGGGGCACTAGATTCCAGGCATGACGCCCCTCCTCAAGCGCGCGCTCGATCAGGCGGCGGTTTGGCATCGGGGACAGAAACGCAAGTACCCCGGCGTCGACGTGCCGTACGTGAGCCATCTGGCCGGCGTCGCGATCCTCCTCGCCAAGCATGGCTTCGACGAAGAGGTCATCGCGGCGGGCGCGCTGCACGACGCCATCGAGGACACAGGCGCGACCGCCGAGGAAATCGCGCGGCTCTTCGGGCGCCGCGTCGCCGATCTGGTGCTCGCCGTGACCGAGCCGGCGAAGTCGTTCGCCTGGGAGGAGCGCAAACAGCGCTACCTCGAGCAATTCACGAAGAACCCCTGGGACGCCCAGGCCATCACCATTGCCGACAAGATCGACAACTTCCAATCGATCATCGTCTGCGCGAGCACCCACGGCGACCCCTGGCCCATGTTCCGCCGCGGCCGCGACACGCAAATCGCCGGCTTCCGCGCGCTGCGCGAGCGCATCGTGCGCCTGCCGCCGCACGCCTTGATCGACGAGTTCGAGCGCGCCTTCACCGACGTGCTCGCCGCTCCGGCCGGCGCTGCCCTCGAACATCGCTCGGCCTGAACACGCGGGGTCTGTGATATGTGCGAATCCGCCCGGCCGCTCGCGCGGCGCCGAGCCCATCCCACGCGTGGAGGTAGAGCGATGAAGAAGACCCTCGGCTTTCTGATGGCGGCCGGCGTGCTCGGCAGCGCGCTCGGCGGCTGCTCGTACGGCGGCATCGCGACGGTCGGCGACAAGGTCGTGATCACGCGGAACGACCTCTTCCTCTTCGGCGCGCTCCGCAAGGTGTACGTCTGCAAAGTGGCGGACCGCGGCGTGACCGACTGCGCCGCCGACGGCGAGACGCCCTGATTGGCTCACGCATGAAACACCGAACCTCGTGGGTGGGGCTCGCGCTCGTGTTCGCCTTGGCCTCCGCGTGTCGCTCGGAGCCGGCGGAGCCCGAGATCGAATACGGAGAGCCCGTCGGCCTCCGGATGGCGACGAAGCGCGGGATCCCGGACTATGAAATCGCGGTCGCCGTGTCCAAAGGGACCGACATCGCGCCGCTCGTCCCGGAGCTCGGCGCGGCCTTGCACGCGGCCGTCGAGCTTTGCCCGGAGATCGTGCAAGCCGGAAAGCGCGGCGAGATCGTGGGCGTCTCGTTCCGCGTCGAGCAGGGCGCGATCGGCAAGGTCGCGACAAAAGGCGTCGAGGCGACGTGTGTCGGGGGCGCGCTCGGCGGGAAACGTATCGCCGCGGCGGACAAACTCGCCGTGCTCGCGCAGATCCGCTTCCCGTCGGAGGCGTTCGTTCCGACGGCTCCGACGGCCGCGCCATGAAGCGATCGTGCGTCGGGGTGGGCGTCACGCTCGCGCTCGCTTCGGCGGTTGCGACGGCAAACGCGGACGAACCCCACGCGACGCCTACCGAACGACGAAACGTCGCCACACGCGAGCGTCGCGCTCCGTTCTGGACCTGGGACGCGAACGTCGAGGGCGGCATCGGCGCGCTCTTCGAAGACCGCGTGCACCTATCGGGTTTCGGCCGGGTTCGTGGAGGTTTTCTGCGGGTCGACGAGCGCTCCGTCGCGGAGCCTCGTTTCCTCGCCCTCGGCCTGACCTACGAGCTCTCGGACTTCTCGCCCGCCACCTTCGGCATCGAGGTCGAGACGCTCGGGCTCGCCTCGGGCACGTGGCTCCAGCTCGGGGCGCTGCTCGACGTGCAGCCGCGCCCCGGCGCGAAGCTCGCGCTCGGCTTCAGCCTCTTCGGCGTCGAAGGTCAGGTTCGGTGGGACAAGGACGACGGGGTCGTGTGGGCGGCTTATGGCAAGCTGCGCGTGCCCGTCGGCATTCTCGGCTGGGCGTTATCGAGCCGTCGGTGATGCGGCGGCGACGGGCGGGGTCGCCTGCGTCTTCTTCGGAGGCGGCACCGGATCCTTCGGGTCGGCTTCCTTGGGATCCTCGTCCTTTTCCGCCGGCGGTCGCGCCGTCGGATTCGTGGGCGCCGGCGCCTGCGTCGTGGGCGGGTCCTTCGGAGTCGCCTGTTCCTTCGCGATCGGTTGTTCCTTCGCGACCGGCTGTTCCTTCGCGACCGGCTGTTCCTTCGCCGCGGGCTGCTCCTTGCTTTGCTCCTCCATCGCCTCGTCTGCTGCGTTGACGGGCGACGTCGCTTGCGCGTCCGCGGGCTCCGGCGGCGGCGGCCACTGGCTCACGTAGCGCGGCGCTTCTCCCGGACCCGATGCGTCGATCCAGCTCACCGAGCCCGTGCCCGGCGTGCGCACGTCCACGTGGACGAACGAGCTGTTCGGGTAGTAGCCACAGCCCGTGTCCGCGATCGTCTTGCAGAACGCGACGAGCTCCTCGTTCGACACGCCCGCGACGCGCATGTCGAGCGCGCGCGCGCTCTGGTGCAAGCTGCCCCGGCTCTTCGGGCGGTAGCCGCTCACGAGCGAGATCCCCTTGCCCGGGAAGTGCTTCGCGATCGCCTCGACCCGCGCGAGGAGCCCCGGATCGAGCAGCCGCACGTTCGGCGCGATCTCGCCTGCCGCGAGCGCCGGCGTCGCCGCCTTCTCCTTGCTCTCCTTGCCCTTGGCCGAGCCCGGCTTCTCCTGCTTCGCCGCGCGCGGATCGGGCTTCTTCACCTTCGGAAGCTCGGGCCGCGGCGTGCCCCAGGGCCGCGCGAGCACGCTGAGCTTCTCGCGGGCGTCGTCGAGCACCTTGCCCTTGCAGTCGACGAGCGAGAACGTCTCGCCTTCGAGGCCGTTCCGATCGATCGACACCGCCGGCGCGAAGCAGGGTGGGCGATCCGTCTCGGCTTCCGCCTTCTTCGTGCCCTTGCGCTTCTTGCTCGGCGTCCGCGTGGACGCCTTCTTCGAGCGCGACACGCCCGCCGCGCCCTCGGTCTTCTTCGCGGACGTGGTCTTCGTGCTGGCCGTCGTGGTCGCGCCCTTCGTGGTCGCGCCCTTCGTGCTCGCCGTGGTCGTCGCGGCCTCGGTCTTCTTCGCGGACGCGGTCTTCGTGCTGGCCGTCGTGGTCGCGCCTTCGGACTTCTTCGCGCTCGCCCCTGCGCTCTTTTCGTGCGTGGCGGGCTTCGTGGCGCTCTCGGGCTTCGCCTTCGTCGACGCGGCCTTGTTCGGGGCCTCGGCCGTCTTCGTGTCGGCTTGCACCATCCGCTTCGGCGGGGCCTTGCGACGGTTCTTGCGTTTCTTCGGCGCAGCGGCGGTTTTCTGGGCCTCCTCGGGCGCCTTCTCCGTCTTCGTGGGCTCCTGCGCCTTCGCGGGCGCCGCCGCCTTCGGCGCCGCCGCTTCCTGCGCGAACGCCTCGCCGAAGGCGAAGGGCGCCGCGAGCGTGAGCAACGCCGCGAGCGTGGACGCAACCCTACGCCTGATCCGACCGTAACGACCGCTGACCATGTGTCGTGCTCTCCACCGACGCCCAACCGTCCATGCGGGGGACGCTGGGTACGCCGGTGTCTCGCGTTGTGTCATGGGGTGGGTACGCGGGCCTAATTTTCTGAGGCTTCCACGGGTGCCTGTGGTAGAGGTGGGGCACCCATCGCGGCGCCATGCGCGCCTCGATGGCGCGGACGTCGCCCTCGTTCCTGGCACGTCCCGTCGCTCGGACGGCGGCGGGCAGAATCCAATCGAGGCGCCCGCGCAGTTGGCCCGCACCGGGGGAAAGGTCGGCGCGAAGCAGACGAGCGTTCTTGGAGAACCAGACAAGCGCAACGCCGCACGGCGAGCCCGCGCGTGAGCGAGCGAAGCTCGAGCACGAAACGACGCGCGGACGTCGAGCATGAACGTTGCCTCCGGGCTGACGCAGTCCCGGGACCAAGAACCGCGAGCACTGCCAAGCCATCTCCCTCCGGCGGCAGCAAGGACGAATTTATGCGGCGGATGCGGAAAGACGAGACCAAGGTCTGGCACAACCCCGAGCTCGCGCCGTTCGCGCGGGCGCCGAAGGCCGGCAACACGAGCCGGAACAGTACGACCCAGCAGGACAGTCGTGTCGCGAAGGAGCATCGCGCCGCGCTCGAGGCGCTCTTCGCGCCGCGCCGGGACCCCGAGCCCGACAGCGGCAAGAACGGCAAGAACGGCCGCGACACCACGCCGAAGCCAGGCCGCATCGTGCTCGCGCCGCCTCCGCAGAGTGATCCGCGCGCCACGGAGCGGCAGCGGCTCCTCTCGAAGCTCCTCGTCGCCGAGGGGCGCCCGCACATCACGAAGGCCGCGAACGAGTTCCTCGGCGCCGGCTTCAACTTCCCCGACGACCAGGACGTGCACCTGAAGCTCCTCGAGCACAGCGACGAATCGCGCGTGCGCGAGGCGCTCTCCTCGCTCTCCTCGCTCCTCGTCGGCGAGCTGCCGAAGCGCCGCGCCGTGCTGGAATCGCGCCTGCGCCGCATCGAGGAGTTCGCCGAGGACGAGTCCACCCGCGACGCCGCCGCCCAGCTCCGCAGGCAAGTGAGCGGCAGGCCCGACACGCAGAACCAGTCCGCCCAATGAACAAAGCCGAGTTCGAGGCCGAGCTGCGCAAGCTCTTCCAGGCCCACGAGACCCGCACCGAAAACGAGCGCTGCGTGCAGTGCACAGGCTGCGAGCGCTGCGTCGATTGTACGTTCTGCAAGAACTCGAAGGCGCTCGCGCGGTGCCACTACTGCGTCGACTCGCAGCGCTGCTCGGACAGCACGCACTGCCGAAGCTCGCGCGACCTCGTGCGCTGCAACCACTGCGTCGCGTGCGAGCGCTGCACCCAGTGCTCCTACGTGGTCCGCTCCGTCGACTGCACCGAGTGCACGTACTGCTTTGGCTGCGTCGGGCTCGTCCGGAAAGACTTCCACATCCTGAACAAGCCCTACGACCGCAGCACGTACTTCGCGATCACGAGCCGCCTCGCGCGCGAGCTCGGCCTCGGCTGAGCGAACGATGCGCGCCGTCGTGCAGCGCGCCCTCGCCGCCCGCGTCGAGGTCTCCGGCGAGGTCGTGGGCCGCATCGGCCACGGCCTCGTCGCGTTCGTCGGCGCCGAGAAGGGCGACGCGCAAGCCGACCTCGACTACGTCGTGAGCAAGGTCCTCGGCCTCCGCGTCTTTCCCGACGCGAGCGGCAAGATGACCCGCGCGCTCGCCGACGTGGGCGGCGGCCTGCTCGTCATCAGCCAGTTCACGGTCTTCGGCGACGTGCGCCGCGGCCTACGCCCGAGCTTCGACGGCGCGATGGAGCCCGCGGGCGCCGAGGCGCTCTACGACCGTTTCGTCGAGGCCGCTCGCAAGAGCGGCGTCCCGGTCGAAACCGGGCGCTTCCGCGCGGACATGCGGGTCTTCGTGGAGAACGACGGACCCGTCACGATCCTCGTCGATTCGCGTCGTCTGTTTTGACCGTCTTCCCACGTGCGACCCGCGGCGGTACGTAACGACTCACCATGCACGTGATCGTCTTCGGAGCGGGCGCGCTCGGGCGCATTTATGGCGTACGCCTCGCCGCGGCGGGCGTTCAGGTCTCGTTCGTCGTCCGGCCCTCGCGCCTCACCGAGACGTACTCGTTCGTCGTCGAGCAGGTGAACGCGGACAAGCGCCGCGACGTCATCGCAGAGCCGCGCCGCATCGAGACGATCCCCGCCGACGCGACGCTCGTGCTGCTCGCGGTGCGGTTCGATCAGCTCGATCTGTTACGCCAGAACCAGGACGACGCGCTCGCCGAGGCGCTGCGAAGCGGCCCCAGCGTGCCGCTCGTCGTGCTCACGCCCGTCTTGCCGCCGCAGCTCTCCGCGCTGGAGAAGGCGATCGGGCGGCGCGCCGTCAGCGCCATGCCGGGTGTCGCGGGGTACGTGGACGACGTCGACGATCGTGGCGTCGTTCGGTACTGGTCGACCGGCATCGCCTCGACGTTGCTCGACGACGACGCCTCGGGCCCCGCGCACTCGATGTCCCGCGACGCGCTCGAAGTCCTCGCCCGGCGCCTCACGAACGGCGGCTTGCCCACGCGCTTCGAGCCCGACGTCGCCTCGCTCAACGCCGCCAGCACCGTCTCGTTTTTCCCGCTCATCGCGTCGATCGACGCGGGCCGCGGCATCGACGGCGTGCTGCACGACAAGGACCTCCTCGAAACCGCGCTCGCGGCCGCCAAGGAGTGCGAGGGCCTCGCGAAAAAGCTCGGCAAGGTCGCGCCGTGGGCGCACGTGCTCACGCGGTTCGTCGGGCCGTACACGATCAAGCCGGGCGTGGCCCTCGCGCGCCGCCTCGCGCCCGAGACCGTGCGCTTTGTCGAGCGTCACTTCGGACCGAAGCTCCACGCCCAGCACCTCGCCATGGGCGACAGCATCCGCGAGCTCGGCCGCGAGCAGGGCATCGACATGCCCCAGCTCGATCACCTCATGCAGCGGCTCCGCGCGTCATGACACGCGCGCGGTGAGCGCCTCGCGCCCCTCGACCTTCGCGAGCTGGACCGCGAGCGCGAGGGCGCTCTTCATCCCGCGGGGATCGGCCTCGCCCCTGCCCGCGATGTCGTAACCCGTCCCGTGATCGACGCTCGTGCGGATCACGGGCAGGCCGAGCGTCACGTTCACCGCCTCGCCGAAGCCCACGAGCTTGCAGGGGATCGTCGCTTGATCGTGGTACATCGCGACGACCCCGTCGAAGGCCCCCGCCGCTTGCTTGCGGAACGCAGTCTCTGCGCCGATCGGCCCCACGACCGTCGAGCAAAACCCCTCCGCCGCGAGCCGCGCGCGTGCGAGCTCGATGCCTGGCCGGATGCGCGTCTCCTCCTCGGTCCCGAGCATCCCGCCTTCGCCCGCGTGCGGGTTGAGCGCGGCGACGGCCACGCTCGGCGTCCGCAGGCCGAGCGATTGGAGCAGCCGCACGAGCCAGTACGTGCTCGTCGACACCGCCTCCGGCGTCACGGCCGCCGGGACCGCCGCGAGCGGGAGGTGCGTCGTGACGAGAGCCGTCGTGATGTTCGCCGCGCGAAACGCCATCACCACCTCGCGCGCCCCGAGCCGCGCCGCCAGGTGCTCCGTATGTCCCAAGAAACCTTCCGCGCCCGGCGCGCCGCTCGTGGCGATCGCGTGCTTCGACACCGGCCCGGTCACGAGCGCCGCGGCCGTGCCCTCCTCGACGAGCGCGAGTGCCTCGTTCACCCAGGCGAGCTGCGCCGCGCCCGCCTCGCGATCGGGCTTTCCTGGCCGCGCGGGCGACGAGAGCTGCGTGCTCGGCCCCCACAGGCCGATCTCGCGGAGCCCGAGCGCCTCTACCTCGGCCGCGCTGTGCACTAGGCGAAGCCTCGCCGGCCAGATGTTCTTCACCTGCGCCACGCGCCGAAGCGTCTCCGCGTCTCCGACGAGCACGCAGCGCGCCTCGGCCTCCGCGTTCGCCGCCGCGTGTATCGCGACCTCGGGCCCGATCCCGCTCGGGCAACCCACGCTCACGGCGATCGTCACCCTCTTCATGCGAGCATCGCCCTCCGCAGCTCGGCCGCGGGCGCGTTCGGCGTATCCGGCGCTTCGAGCTTGTAGCCTGCGCCTCGCAGCGTCACGAGCGGCAGCGCGACGCCGAGCTTCGAGCGCAGCCTCCGCACGTGGATGTCCACCGTGCGCGGACCCCCTTCATAACGCGACCCCCACACCTTCACGAGCAGCTCCTCGCGCGACACGACCTTGCCGCGCTTCTCGCAGAGGTACGAGAGCAGCGCGAACTCCTTCGCCGTGAGCGGCACGCTGCGGCCGTCGATGCACGCCTCGTGCGCCGATCGATCGACGACGAGCGCGCCGACCTTCACGCGCTCCTCCGTGGCGAACTCGCTCTTCTGCCACTCGGCCTTGCGGATGCGCGCGTAAAGCTCCGCCGGCACGTACGGCGAGAGGACGAAATCGTCGAAGCCGCTCGCGGGATCCATCCGCGCGACCTGCGCCACCGAGACGGCGGCGATGGCCGGCACGCCCGCGAGCCGCGCCTCGCGCCGGAGCGCCCGGAGCGCGGACGCCGCGAGGTCCGGCCGCTCCGGCGTCTCCACGAGGATCGCGCGCGCCTCGTCGTCCTCGCGCTGGAAGCAGCGCGTGGGTTCGTCCCACAGATCGAGCGTGCGCACCGTCGCGCCGAGGCCTCGCAGCACGCTCGCTGCGCCTTCTTCGCGTTCGAGCTCGGGGCCGTGCCCGACGATGACGATGAACGACGAGCGGCGCGACATCGCGCGTCGCTATAAAGCTCATGCTGCGGCGCGGCAAGCGTGAGCCTGCCGCGCCGAGCCGTCAGCTGATCTTGGTGCCGCCCACGGTGATCTTGTCGATCTTGATCGTCGGGCATCCGACGCCGACGGGCACGCTCTGGCCGTCCTTGCCGCACGTCCAGATGCCGTCGGAGATCTCGAGGTCCGTGCCGAGCATCGTGACCTTGCCGAGCACGTCGGGGCCGTTGCCGATGAGGTTCACGCCCTTCAAAGGCCGCGTGATCTTGCCGTCTTCGATCAGGTAACTCTCGGTCAACGAGAACACGAAGTCGCCGTTCGAGATGTCGACCTGGCCGCCGCCGAACTTCTTGGCGAAGACGCCGCGTTTGACGCTGCGAACGATCTCCTCGGGGTCGTGCGGGCCCGCGAGCAGGATGGTGTTCGTCATGCGCGGCAGGGGCGCGGCGCCGAAGCTCTCGCGCCGACCGTTGCCCGTGGGCTCGAGCTTGTAGTGCTTGGCCGAGAGCCTGTCGTGCATGTAGCCGGCGAGCGTGCCGTTCTCGATGAGCACGCTCCTTCCGGGCTCGTTGCCCTCGTCGTCGACGTTGATCGCGCCGCGCGAGGCGAGCAGCGTCGCGTCGTCGACCACGGTGCAGAGCGGGCTCGCGACCGTCTCGCCGACCTTGCCGGCGTAGTTCGACGTGCCCTTTCTGTTGAAGTCGGCCTCGAGCCCGTGGCCCACGGCCTCGTGCAAGAGGATGCCGCTGTCGCCGGGCGCGAGCACCACGTTCATCTCGCCGGCCGGCGCCTCCTCGGCGTCGAGCATCGTCGTCGCTTGGCGCGCCGCTTCCCGCGCATGCATTTCCGGCGAATGATCGGCGAAGTACGCTGCGAGCGTGGTTCGTCCGCCGCCGCCGCTCGATCCTTCCTGACGTTTGCCGTCGCGCTCGGCGATCGCGCGCACGCCGAAGCGGAAGAGCGGCTGCACGTCGTGCGCCATCACGCCGTCGCTCGTCGCGAGCAGGATCTCGCGGATCTCCTCGGAAAAACTCGCCTCGGCCTTCACGATGTGCGGGCCCTCGGCGAGGGCCGCGGCGCTCGCGCGTTCGAGCAGCGCGCGCTTCTCCATGCCGGGCACGTCGAGCGAGACGAGCGGCACATCGTAGCGGTTCGGCACGCTGCGCAGCCTCGGCAGGACGTGCGTCGTGCCGCCCGAGGTCGTGGCGATCTGCGCGGCGGTCTCGGCCGCGCGCTTCATCGACTCCCACGAGAGATCCTCGGTGTAGGCGTAGCCCGTCGCGTCGCCGCGCTGCACGCGCACGCCGACGCCCATGGATACGCCGCGCGAGGCGGCCTTGAGGATGCCTTCGTCGAAGGAGAAGCCGCCGCCGGCGCGGTATTCGAAGAACAGATCGGCGTACTCGCCGCCCTTGGAGAGGGCGACGGCGAGGAGCCGCCCGCACAGGTCGGCGTCGATCTCGTTGTCTCCGCCCGGCGCGAACGGGGCACGATAGGCAGCGCTTCTGGTCATCGGGCCACCAATGTAGAGCGCGGCCTTGGGTCGGTCGAGCCGAAGCCCCGGAAATCCAGCCTCGGCGTGCGGGTTCGTGCGCGTTCGGGCGCAGAAAAGTCGACGTCGCTCGGGCGACGCGGTAACGCGGTTTCACGATGAACGGACCCCAGATCGCCCTCGTGTGGCTCCACGTGTCGGGCAACCTCGTCTGGATCGGCTCGATCCTCGCGGTCGCGTTCGCTCTCACGGCGGGTGGGACGGACCCGAAGGTCCGCGGCGCGCTCGGGGAGCGGATCTACCGGCTGCTCAGCGTGCCTGCGTTCGTGCTTTCGTTCGTGACCGGCGTCGCGCGCCTCTTGATGGACACGCACTACTACCTCGTCGAGCACCACTGGATGCACGCCAAGCTGCTCTTCGCGCTCGTGGTGATCGGGATCCACCACGTGATCGGCGGCCGGGCGAAGAAGCTCGCGCGGGGAACTGTGCAGGACGCCGGCCCGACTGCTATGATGGCTGCGATCCTCGCGGCGTCGGCGGTCATCGCCGCCTTCTTCGCGGTTTTCAAGCTGCCGAACTGAAAAAATCGGGATCTCGGCTCGCCCGAGATCACCCGGTTTTCGAGTCGATATTCCGTTCGCACGTGACCGCGCTTGTGCGCGGCTCGTCGTTCCGTTAGATGATTTATCGTGGATGAGGCGGCGCGAAGCGTCGCGTCTGCGTCGTCCCCGGGTCGCTCTCTCGAGGAGAATCCCATCGCCGTGGCGGTCGATCGCGACAAGGTGCTCCGAGCAGCGCAGAAGTTCGTCGAAGGCAAGCGCTGGGACAAAGCGATCGCCGAGTTCCAGAAGCTCATCGCCGAAGATCCGAAGGACGTCCGGGTCCTGCTCAAGATCGGCGACTGTCACCTCAAGATCGAGCAGTACGCCGAGGCCATCGAGACGTACGAGGTCGTGGCGCGGCTCTACATCGAGCAGAAGCCGCCCGAGCCGCTCAAGTCGATCCGCGTCTACCGGCAGATCCTGGAGATCATCGACAAGCGCGCGCCGAAGCTGCTCGAGCGGTTCGGTTATGTGCTGCCGCGCCTCGCGGAGCTCTACACGCAGCTCGGCCTGACGAGCGACGCGGCCGCGACGTACGACGACATCGCGAACCGCCTGCACAAGGCGAACAAGGATCGCGAGGCGATCGAGCCGCTGAAGAAGGTCGTCGACCTCGACCCGCACAACCCCGTGCCGCGCCTGCGCCTCGCCGAGGCGTACAGCCGCCTCAAGGACACGCCCGCGGCGATCGCGCAGCTCGGACAAGCGGCGGACGTCCTCGTCAAGATGGGCCGGCGCGACGACGCGCTGAAGGTCCTCGACCGGCTGCTCACGATCAAGGCCGAAGGCAAGTACGCCAAGATCGCGGCG
The DNA here is from genome assembly GCF_029946505.1 of Polyangium sp. y55x31. GTDB lineage: Bacteria > Myxococcota_A > Polyangia > Polyangiales > Polyangiaceae > Polyangium. The sequence continues at coordinate 233,858 of NZ_JARZHG010000007.1, read as the reverse complement.
AAGATGTACCTGGAGCGCGCGCAGCAGACCGACGCGATGACCGCGCTCGCGAAGCTCCAGATCTCGTTCAAGGAAAACCCGAAGGACCTCGAGACGCTGAGCCTGCTCGCGAGGGCCTTCGACAAACTCGGTCAGGCGCCGAAGGCGACCGAGGTCCTGAAGGAGGCCGCGCGCCTCGCGAAGGAGTCGAAGAAAAACGACGAGTTCAACGAGCTCGTCGACGCGCTCCTCGCGCGCGCGCCGCACGACGACGCGGTCCGGCAGCTCGCGGCGCAGCGGCCCGCGCCGCCGCGCAAGCAGGTCGAGGAAGACTCGGTCATCGTCGTGCAAGAGGTCGACGAGATCGATTACGACGAGGACCTGCCGCCCGAGTCGTCGGTCCCGCCGATCCCGCTCCAGCCCTCGCATCACGACGACGAGGCCCTGCGCGCGCGGCAGATCCTGCAGCAAGCCGAGGCGTACCGGAGCCAGTACGACTACGCCAACGCGATCGCGATCCTGCTCGACGGCGTGGCCATGGTGCCGAGCTCGCACGAGCTGCGATCGCGGCTCGTCGACGTGCTCAAGGAGGCCGGCGACGAGGAAGGCGCGATCCGCCAGATGCTGATCTTCGCGCAGCGCCTGAGCGTCGACGGCGACGTGCGGAGGGCGGCGGAGCTGCTCGACGAGATCCGGCTCATGGATCCGTCGCAGCCCGAGGCGATCCAGATGCTGCGCGCGCTCGGCTACCAGGTCGAGGATCCGCAGCCGCAGCCGCAGCAGGTCTACCCGCAGCAGCAGGGCTACCCGTACGCACAGCAGCCCGGGCAGCTCAGCGCGCTCGACGATCCGTTCGCGGGTGTCCAGGCGCAGCAACACCACGGCTACGCGCAGCAGCCGCAGTACCCGGCGCAGCCGTATCCGCCTCCGCAGCAGCCCGCGCCGACGCGCAGCCAGACGGGGCACACGCTCGACGAGGACGTCCTCGAGCAGATCGATTTCTACGCCAACCAAGGCATGCTCGACGACGCGCGCACGCTTCTCGACGAGCAGCTCGCGCTCCTGCCGAACCACCCGCTCCTGCTCTACAAGCGCGCCGAGCTCGAGCAGATGGGCCGGCCGTCGTACGTGCCGGATCTGCCGGGCGGCGGCAGCGGGATCCTCACGAAGAAGAGCGAGTATCCCGCGGATGACGGCTTCGCCGACATCCAGAACATGATCAACAACATCGAGTTCGCGCCCGAGGCGGCGGCGGCGCCGCCCGAGTTCCCCGGGGTCAACGTCGACACGATCTTCCAGCAATTCAAGGCTGGCGTGCAGGCGCAGATCTCGGACGCGGACGCGGCCACGCATTACGATCTCGGCGTCGCGTATCGCGAAATGGGTATGTACACCGACGCGATCGGCGAATTCGAGGTCGCGGCGCGTGACCCCGCGCGTGAATGCGTGTGCCGGTCGGTGATCGGCATGATCCACCTGCAGCTCGGCAACGTGGACGCGGCGATCGACGCGTTCTTGCGCGGGCTCGAGGCGCGGCAGAAGACCCGGGAGCAGGAGCTCGCGCTCGCGTACGAGCTCGCGGACGCGTACGAGGCCCGAAAAAACCCGGAGCAGGCGCTTTATTACTTCAAGCGCGCCGGGCAGATCGACCCGAACTACCGGGATCCGCGCGGCGGCGTGCAGGATCGTATTCGCCGGCTGGAGCCGAATCCGGGTCCGGCCAAGCAGGCGAAGGCGGTCGGCGCGGAGCTCCTCGGCGACGATTTCGATCTCGCGTTCGACGATCTGCTCAGCACCAGCAAAGGGAAGATGCCGTAAAGGCGTCGGACGAAATGAAAAAAGGGGCCCCCGGGTTCTTCCGGGAGCCCCTTTTTCGTTCAACCGGTCACACCGGATTTTCGTTCACGATGCCCTTGATGCTCGGACCGCTGTAGAAGTCCTGCACCCGGCGCATGTCGCCCTTGGCCACCGCGAACGCCACGGCCGCGCCCGCCGCCGCGCTCGTCGCATTGCTCTGCTGGCCCGGCACGTTCTCGCCCGTCGTGGGATCGAAGCCGTCCGTGCTGCCGTCGGCCCGCACGCCGCCGAACCAGCCCGTCTTCGTGTAGCCATTGCCCATCACGTAGAGCCAGTTCGAGTTGTTCGGCGTCCCGTCCGGCCAGCCGCCGCGGTCGCGCGGGTTCTTCGGCGTGTCGCCGTGCACCGTCATGACGATGTTGTCGGCGAGGGTGCGCGCCGTGCAGACCGGATCGGGGATGGCCGCGAGGTCGTTCATGAACTCGTCGAACATCTTGCCGAGCTGAGCGACCGTATTGCGCAGGTTGTTCATGTCGTTGAACGCCCCGTGCGGGTCGTCGCGCATCGCCGGCATCATCACGCTCTGCGTCAGGCCGAGCTTGAAGGCGCGCGCCGTCGTGATGAAGGCGCGGCCGATCTCGGCGAGGCGGTTCGGCGTGCCCTGCCCGATGTTGTAGCGGGTGAGGTCGTCGGCCGTCGGCGCGAGCTGCGCGGAGAGGTTTTTCCCGAGGAAGTTCGCGCTCGTCTTGCCCACGCGGAGCTGGCGCGCCCAGGTCGGGCGGCCGGCCGCCGCATTGAGGCCGACGAAGGCCTTGTAATAGGCCTCGAACAGCGCCGCGTCCTCCTCGACGGCGAGCGTCACGCGCGACGCCGCGCTGTCGAAGAGATCGACCATGCCACCCGCATTGTTCACCGTGGCGACCCCCGGCGCGCCCGGGGCGGCGCCGAAGTTCAGCGGGTTGATCGCGATGACCGGCAGGAGCGACGGGGTTTGCCGTTGAATGGCGGCCGCCGTGGCGAGCATGCTGACGCCATTGCCGAGCGTCGCGGCCGAGCCGGGCGTCGGCGTGTGCGTCTGGTTCGTCCCGGCCATGAAGGCCGAGATGCGCTTGCGCTTGTCGAGCTTCTTCCAGGGCGATTCGGGCGCATAGACGAACGGTTTGTCCGTGTCCGACGCGTCCTCGGTCTGGCCGAAGGCGTGGAACGCGAAGTTGTCGTTGTTCGCCTTGGCGATCTGCGTGTGGGGCCAGAGGAGCTGGAACCACGCGAATCCGCCGTCGCCGGCCACGAGGTGGACCGAGCGGTTCGTCGCGGCGCAGGCGTCGTCGGCCATGGCCGTGCCGGCCGAGTCTGCGATGACGTCGAGCACCTTCGCGCGATCGAGGGCGAGGACGGCGCCCATTGCGGTGGTCCAGCGCAGGAAGTTGCGCCGGGCATTGCCTTGGAGGTATTTGAGCTTCTCGTCGACCATGGTCTCCTCCGTCACTCGCACGAATGGGCTGCGGCCATCATCGTACCGACCGCGATCCGCTTGCCTTTTTCCACATCGGAGGCGCTCGTCACGACCTTGTTGCAGATCGCGACGTGCGAGTCGGTCGCGGGGCGACCCGTGATGCAGGCGATGGCGTCCCGATTGCACTGGTTGTTCGCGTCGAACATCTCGACCCCGACGCCGTTCACCTTGCATTGGTCGACGTTCGGCAGGTTCGCGATGATCTCGGGCGCCGCTTGCACGAAGATGTCGAAGAGCTTGGCCGCGCCGGCCGCGCTCCACACGACCGCCTCGCCGACGCGCGCGTCGTAGCTCGCCGCGCCGAGCGCGCCGCCGCCGCCCTTGAAGAGCTGGCCCGCGGTGGGCACCTGCGCGGTCGCGTCGATGTTCACGCCGAGCGAGGTGAGCACGTTCTGAAGCGCATTGTTTTGCAGCTTCTGACACGAATGCAGGCGCGTGCGCACCTCGGGCGGGCCCTCTTCCTGGCGCTGCGCGAGGACCTCGAACGGATCCTTGAACACGCCCTCACCGAGGTCGCCCATGTGGCTATGGGTATTGTCCTCGTCGCCGGCGAAGACGCCGGGCTGGTTCTCGAAGTCCGTCGTCGGATCGTCGATGACGGGGGACGGCCGCGAGAGGTTTCCGGACGGCGGCTCCTGCACGCAGGCCACCGAGAAGAGGCCCGCGACGAGGGCAATCGGTGCGCCGCGGAGGAACGTCGAGATGATGCGATTCATGGTCTCTCTCCTTTCTTTCCGCATGCGCCTAGAACTTGGTGAAATCGTCGCTGAGCAGGATCGTGCGCAGCGTCTTCTTCAGGTTCATGCCATTCGCGAGGAAATCCTCGACGTAGGGCTTGAGGACCTCGGGCGGCACCGTCGCGAGGTCCGAGACGATGTCTTCCTTCGACATCGCGAAGTTGTACATGCGCGCGACGGCGCAATCGTGGACGTCCGGATCCTTCGCCATGGCCTGGCCGAGCGCCGGCAGGTCCGCGACGGGCTCGCCGAAGCGCCAGGCCGTGGTCTCGCCGTCCTTGAGCCAATGGGAGAGCACGGTCTTTTGCGGATCGGGCACGGTCGGGGTCTCGACCTGGCTGTCGTTCATCCATTGCCCGTTCATGTTGAAGTTCGCGAAGAGCGGCGCGATGCGGTTCAGCGTCACGTGGCAGTTCGCGCAGACGACCGACGAGGTGTCCTGGAAATTGATCGGGTTCGTCCCGATCGATTCGAAGGGCCAGGGGCCGGTGTAATCGGCGCCGTTCACCTGCCTCGGCTCGGCCGAGTATTCGGCGGGGAACTTCGTGCAGACGAAGATCTCCTGCACCCAGCGCACGCGCCGGAACGCCATGTTGCCGTAGAACTGCATCATGACGCCCGGGTTCGTGAGCACGCCGGCGTGCGTGGGGACGCCGTTGTCGCAATTGCCGTCGGCGAACGTGTTCGTCGCGCCGTCGTACGTCGGGCAGGTGTTCGTGGTGGCCGTGAAGAGGTCGGTGTAGGGCTTCTCCTCGATCATCACGCGCGTCGCGAAGACGGGCGCGGTGTCGCGGCTCGGCTTGTTGTCCTGCGCGCCGCCGCCCTGACGCATCGTATCGCGCCACCATTTGATCATGCGCGTGGTGAAGCGCTGATCGGCGAGCATCGCGTCGATTTCGGCCTCGTACGCGGCGCGCTGGTCGGTCGCCGTCTCGACGTTCTTGATCTGCTGGAGCGTCGGGAGGTTTCGCACGAGCTTCAGCGACGCCGTGCGCAGGGCCTCCGTATAACTCGTGACCCGGTCGTCGAGCACGGTCTTGTCCGGGATCGGGGGCGCCTCGGGATCACCGCCGGTCGTCTCGTCGCCGCCGCTCGTGTTGTTGTTCCCGCCGGTGGTCGTATTGCCTCCCGTCGGCGGCTCGAGGCTACTGGGCCCCGAGCTCGAGCACGCGCCCGCCGCGAGCGCGGCGAGCAAGGTGAGCATTCTGGTCCGCTTCATGGGCCGCCTACCTTTCGTCCTCTTCATTTCTCCGCTGCGATCCAGATGGATACGCGGTCGCGGAAGTTGTTGAATGCGCCGCCCTGCCCGCCGAACTTGAACGGATGCGCGGCATTTCCGCCGGGATTCGTGGTGATGAAGAGCTGGCTCGAGGGGGGATCGTTCGTATTGACGCGGTTCTTGATCTGCCCGCAAGCCTTCGCCGAGTCGCTCATGAGCGACGACATGTCGACCGCCGCGACGGCCTGACCATTGGCGCCGCCGTGGCAGTTCAGGCAAACCGTGAGCTCTTGCTTCGCATTGGCGTCGAACGAGGCGACGTCCTTGCATCCGCCCGTGGGCCCGCCGTCGCCCGCGTCCGGCGACGCCGGCTCGTATTTCTCGATGAGCTCGAACGCGAGCGAGAGCTTCGCGTCCTTCGACCAGTTCACGAGGATGAGCGTGCCGGGGCCGAGCGCGCCGGATTCGCCGGCCTGGTAAATCGTGTCCACGTTCGAGAAGCTGTCGACCGGATCCGGATTCGGCTGCTTGCCGAGCGGATGCACGACCCAGAGCGGGTGAACGATCTTCACGCCCGTCTTCGAGGTCGGGTGCAGCTCGATGTTCGACAGCTCGAGCGTGGTCTCGGCGAGCAGGTCGGCCTGGAACGTGACGGCCATTCCCTCGAAATCGGGACCGAGCGCGCCGAGGTAGATCGCATTGAAGCCCATGATGGGCACGAACGGATCGATGTGCGGGCCCGCCGCCGGCGGCGGCTCGGTGAAGTTTTTCGCCTCCTGCGCGAGCCACGCCTTGACCTTCGGCAAGAGCGTGTCCTTCAGCGCCGGCGAATCGAGGTTCGTCCCGCTGTGACCCTTGCCCGTCATTGCATACGTGAGGAGGAGGCTGTGCTCGGGGTCCGTGGCGACGATCCCCGGCCAGCTCGCGAACGATTGATAACGATCCGGGCCCGCGAGGAAAGGCGTATCTGCGAGCCCGGCGACGTCGTGGCAAAGGCCACAAGCGCTCATCAGGTCCGCCTGCATGGACTCGAAAAGATCACGCCCGCTGAAGACGACGGGCCCTCCACCCCCGGCGCCGCCGTCCTCCGTACCGCCGCCGCCCGTCGGACCGGGCGCGAGGCCCGACGGCGCCTCGACACAGCCCGCCGCCACAGCGGAAGCCGCGACCGCGAGCGCCCCGAGGCCGATGGCAATGGCTCGAAAGTATTGCTGTTTCGGTTTCATCGTCGCAAGCATGCCCATGGATCGAGAATGGCCGAGTCGCCGAGCGGCGAGAAGCCCCAAATGCTCTTGCACGCCCTGCGCCATCCGCTCTGGCTGTGTGTTTGCATCCGAGCCGTACGAACGAGGCCCCGTGGACGTCCCCGCTGCGAGGGGGTGGATGAGCGATGCCCCAGGGTGGATCTGTGTTGAACCAGGTCGAGGGGACCAACCCGCGCCGATCTTTCGATTGCACAAAACTGGTCCCGATCCGCCCGCCGGATGTACCCGATGCGCATGAATCGGATCCTGCTCCCCGCCCTCGTATCGCTCCTCGCCATGGGCTGCGGCAAAGCCGCGGTCCGCACGCAAGCGCTCGCCCCGGAAAAGCCCGCGCCGGCCGTCACTGCGCCGGAAGAGACGGTCGCGAAGGCCGAGCCCGAGGTCGCCGAGGAGCAGGCGCCCGTCGAGGGTCGTCGCGAGGTCGGCGATTACGTGGTGTATCGATTCTCGGGCAGCTTCCAGAAGGCGCCCGTGACGCTCACGGAGCGCGTCGTCGCCCGCGAGAAGAATGCGCTCGTGATCGACTTCATCCTCGAGGAAGGCAAGGCCACGACCGAGCTCCGCGTGCGCCTGAGCGAGGCGGCCGAGACGCGCGGCGAGGTGCTCTCTGTGCAGCGCATCGAAAAAGGAAAACTCGTCCCGGCCAGCGCCGACGAATACGAGGCGCTGATGGCGAAGACGATGGTCGTCGCGGACGAAAACGAGGCGGCCCTCGGCTCGGAGCACGTGGTCGCCGTGATGGGCAACGACCTGCTGCCCGCGAAGCGCACGAGCTTCCGCGTGAAGATCGGCGAAAAGAAGGCCACGCTCACCACGGTCGTCAGCGACAAATTCTCCTGGGGTGATCTCTCGGGCGAGATCACGGCCGAGGACGGCTCGGTCATTTATCGCGCCGAGGTCGTGAACGTCGGCCACGTGGTCGAGACGAAGACGGGCAAGGAGCCCCAGGTCGCCCGCAGCGATTACGAAGATTACGAGTGATCCAAAAGGCCGCGCCCGGCGTCACGGGCGGCCCTTTCGCGCGAGGATCTCGGCTGCACGGTTTGCCGCCTCTTTGACGAGGTGGCCCATCTTGGAATGCTCCGGCTCGACGTCGGGGCAAAGGCCTTCCTGCCGGAGCGCCTCCGAGCAGACAGGGCCGATCGATCCAAGGAGGCCGCAGCCGAGCGCTTCCCGGACAGGGCCGTCGATCCCCTCCTCGGCCGCGACGAGCAGCGCATGCTCGACCTGCGCGCGGCTCGTGAAGAGGGCGATCGGGATCTCGCCGGCCGCGAGCCTGTGGAGCGCGCTGCGGAGCGGCGCCGTGTCCTCGGGCAAGGCGTAACGATAAACGGAGACGGGCAGGACCTCGGCTCCGCGTGCGGCGAGGCCCTCATGAAGCGCGGCGTTCGGAACGCCGTACTCCTGCACGGCGACGCGCTTGCCCACGAGCGGGCCTCGTGTGTCGAGCGCGGAAAGGACCTCGCGGTGGCTGTTCGGCGCGGCAACCGTGACGATGCCGGTCACGCCGAGCTCACGGAGCGCGACGGCCGGCTTTGGTCCACGCGCGACGACGGTCGCATGGGCGAGCGCAGCGGCGAACGCAGCGCGATCGAGCACGGGCGCCACGGCATCGACGAGGCCGCGGGTGCCGACGCCGGTCATGAGGACGACGACGTCGATCGTGCCCGCGGCGAGAGCCTCGGCGAACGCGAGGGCGCCCTCGGGCGCGTCGAGACCGACCTCCCGGAGCGCAGGCGCGCGGACGGGCACGCCGCCATGACGCTCGACGAGCGAGGCCATCTCGGCCGCGCGCCGGCTTTCGAACGACACGACCAGGCGGCCGCCGAAGGAGGCAGGACCGGGAGACACGTGGGCCATCGTGCGCCTACGCGTCCCGCGCCGCCAGCGCTTCGTCGAACGCCGAGTCTGCGCTAGACTCGGATCGAGCAAGGAAGGTGCGCATGGACGAGAGCGCAGACGGGCTGCACGGAGCCGGCGGCGACGAGGAAGGGGCCGGGGACGCGCTCGACACGAGGAAAGCGGAGGGGCCCGATCCGGTGATCGGCGCCGGCCTCGCGCTGTTCGGCATCTTCGTGATGGGCCTCGGCGGAGCGCGCGACCTGCACTACGTGTTCAACGCAGGGATGTTCATCGCGGTCGGCGGGGCCGTGACGTTCGTCCTGTTCGTCGCTCTTACGGCGATGAAGCAACGAGCCGCGCAGCGCAGCGCGAAGCAGGGCTAGGCGAACGACTCCCTCACCCCCGACCCCTCTCCCTCGCGGGAGAGGGGAGATGAGCGCTAAGCGACCTCTTCCTCGACCGCAGCGAGCTCGCTCTCGGGCACGCCGAGGTCGGCCGCGACGTGGTGCAGCTCGGCGCGCTCCGCGTCCGAGAGCCTTCCATCCGCCACCGCGACCTTGGCGAGCAGACGGATGACCTCGACGCGCTCACGGCCGTCGCAGAGGCTCTTGAGCTCGCGCACGCAGAGCGTGAGCTCCTCCTCGCGGAGCTCCGGCAGCTTGCCCTTCAAGGCGTGCGTGACGGCCTCGATCGCCTCGGGGGACAGGCCCTCGATGTGCGCGAGCATGCTGCGGAGCTGCTGCTCTTCCCCCTCGGTGAGGCGGCCGTCCACGCCCGCGACCTTGCCGAGCAGGACGACCACCGCAGCGATGTAACGAAGGACGACGGCCTCGTCGTCAGGCAGGGCGCGGCGCAGCTCCGCGAGCAGCGCATCCACGTTCGGATACGTGTCCCCTCGCTTGAGGCCGAGCCAGGCTAGAAGTCCCACGACAGACCAACGTACTCGGGGTGATTCTCGGGGGTCAATCCTCGGGGAGCGCCGCCTCGCCGAGCCACTCGGCGACCGGATCGTCCGTCTTCGGCGTCTTCAGGATCGTGCCATCCGGCCCGTCCTTGCGAACGACGAGCGTGCGGCGCGTCGTCGTGTCCGGGTTCTCGCGCGCCACGACCGTGATGACGTTCACGCCCGGCCGGAGCGGCGCATCGAACTCGAACGTCGACTTCTTGGGGTCGGCGCCGTCGCGGTTCGACTTGTAGTAGAGCTTGCGCGAGCCGACGAAGACGTAGAGGTCGAGCAAGCGCTCGGCGTCGGAGGCCGCGCCCGTGATCTTCACCTTGTCGTCGCGCGTGGCCATGGCCGCCGCGTTCACGTCGAGCGTGGGCGGCGCCTTCGAGTAGACGTCCTCGAAGGACGGCGTGACCGACGGCGCGCCGCTGCCCTGCGTGGTCTCCGCGGCGAGCACGAAGGCGAAGCGACTCGACCCGAGGTCCACCTTGTAAAAGTCGCCCGCTTTGCCCGTGATTGCCACGGTCTCGCCGGCCCGCAGCTTGCCGAAGACGAGCCCGTTCGCGTCCGCCGTCGCGAACAGCGTCGCGCCCTGCAGGCCGGCCTTCGCCGTGCCCGAGGCCTTCGGGATCGTCATCGCGTTGCCGACGGGGATCTTCACCTTTTCGGTCGCGATCTCGCGCAGGTCGCGATCGCCGACGGACAGGCTCAGCGCGGCCTCGGTGTCTTGCAGCTCGGGCTGCACGTCGAAGGTGAAGACCACCTTGCGCACGTCGCCGGGGTTCATGTTCGAGATGTCGAACCGGCCGGCGCGCAGGAGCAGGCCCTCGCCCGAGAGGTTCGCGATGTTCGCCTGCGTCTCGAACGAGCGGCCCTTGCCGACGTTCTTCACGGTCAGGTACATCGACACGCCCTCGCCGCGCTGGATGCGGCCGTCGCCGTTGCCGCTGCGGTCGTCGACGATCTGGTAGGCGTACTGGAAGAGCGGGCGCTCGAGGGCGCGGATCGTCGGGCGAATCTCGGCCGCCCCCGGCTCGAAGCCGCCCGCGGCCTCGAACTTCACCTTCACGCCGTCGGCGCGGCTCAGCGCGTCCATCGGGATCTTGCAGATGCGCTTCTGGTTCGCGAGGCGCGGCTTCGTCGTGCCGACCTTGCGGCCCTCGACCTCGCACCAGCCGAGCGGCGCCTTCGAGGTCTTGCTCTGGCCGGGGGCGATCTTGCCGAAGACGAGCTCCTTGCCATCGAGGTAGCCGCTGTCGCTCTCGGTGGAGGCGCGCAGGCGGTAGATCGGCTGCTTGCCGTTGTTCTTCACCGTGACCGAGAGGTTCATCGGCTCGCCCGCCGTGACCTCGTTGTTCGCGCGGTCGGTCTCGACCTTCACTTCGAGGTCGCTCTTCGCCGGGCCCTGCGCGCCTTCGGGTGCGTCGGACCAGTCGTAGCCGAGCTTCGAGAGCTCCGCGGCGACCTTGTCGAGCTCGTCCTTGCGCGCCTTCTCGATGTAGTCGCGCGCGGCGTCGATCTGCGCGTTGCGCGTGGCGCCCGGGGGCATGCGCTGCGCGAGATCACGCGCGAAGCGGATCGGGAAGTCGACGCGGAAGTCGTCGTCGGTCTCGCCGCCGCGCTCGCGCATCTCCTCGCGCTCGGCGCTCGTGAGCTGGTAGCGCACGACCTCGCGCGGCTTCGACCCGGCCTGGGCCTTGCCGTTCGTCAGATGCGCCGAGAGATCACGCTCGCGCAGGCCGTCCTTCTGGATCGTGAGATCCATCTCGAGCTCGTCGACCGTCATCGGATCGAGCTCGATGTCGGGCGTCACGCCGACGCCCTGGATCGAGACATCGCCGGGCGTGAGGTACTGCGCGATCGTGAGCTTGAGCGCGGCCTTCTCCGGCGTGACGTCGGGGAAGACGAGCTGCACGCTGCCCTTGCCGAACGTCGTCGAGCCGACGATGACGGCGCGATCGTGGTTCTTCAGCGCGCCCGCGACGATCTCGCTCGCGCTCGCGGAGTTGCCGTTCACGAGGACCGCGATGGGGTACGTCGGCTCGGTGCCGGGGCCCTTGGCCTTCTTCTCGTCGCGGCCTTCGGAGGCGCCGACCGTGGAGACGATGACGCCGTCGGCGAGGAACTTGTCGGCGACACGCGTGGCTTGATCGAGCAGGCCCCCGGGGTTGCCGCGCAGGTCGAGCACGAGGCCCTTCAGCGAGCCCTTGTTGCGAAGATCGTCGAGCGCGAGGTCGAGCTCCGTCGACGTCGTCGCCTGGAAGTTCTTGATGCGCACGTAGCCGATGCCCGAGGTCTCGAGCGGGCGCGACTCGACCGAGCGGACCTTGATGACCTCACGCACGAGCTCGTAGGGCTTCGGCGTCTGCCAGCCTTGCTCGCCGTCGCGCGTGACCCACACCGTGACCTTCGTCCCGGGGTCGCCGCGCAGGCGCCGTACGGCGTCGTCGAGCGGCATGTTGAGCGTCGACTCGTTGTTGATCTTGACGATCCGATCGTGACGCTTGATGCCCGCGCGGCCCGCCGGCGTGTCCGGCATGGGGTTGATCACGGTGAGGACCTGATCGCGGATCGAGATCACGATGCCGAGGCCGCCGAAATGGCCCGACGTGGAGAGGTTCATCTCCTTGTAGGCCTCGGGGCTCAAAAAGACCGAGTGCGGGTCGAGCGTGTGCAGCATGCCGTTGCACGCCGCGTACTCGACCTCGCGCAGATCGACCTCGGTGCCGCGCAGGTTTTTCTGGAGGAACGCGAAGACCTCGCGCAGGCGCGCCGATACGTCCCAGGGGCCCTGCACGTTGTCGATGCGGAATTTCTTCTCCGCCGTCTCGACGCGGACGGTCACCTCGTTCGGATCGTCGTTCACGACGATCACCTGGGCGACGTCACGCTGGACGTAGTTCAACGCCGACAGGAGCATCTCCTTCGGCTTGACCCGTCCGGGCTCGACGTACTTGTCGCGGATGAGCTTGAGCGTCTCGTTGACGGCTTCGAGGCGCGTCAGGTCGTAGGGCGCTTTTGCCGTCGGGCCGCTGCCCGTCACGGCGAGCGCGGGTTCGAATCCGCGCCAAAGACCGCCCGCCCCGAACTGCACCGCGAAAAACGCGGCGATGGCAAACGAGGCAAACGCGATGCCGATCTTCCCGAGACGCTCGAGGATCTTCATACGATTCCTCGAGTATAGGCCTCAGGGCGTCCGCGTCGACCACGCGCTGCGCCCCCGAACCCCCGCCAGGGAAGAAAGATCGCGGGCCGACGCGCGTCAGGACGTCGACTTCTCGCCGCCCTCTTCGTCCTTCTTCGGCAGCTGCTTCGGCGGCGGTTGGTCCTCGTCCTTGAGGCCCTTCTTGAAGTTCCGGATGCCTTCGCCGAGGCCCTTGCCGATGTCGGAGATGCGCCCGGCGCCGAACAAGAGCAGAGCGACGCCCAGGATGAGAAGGAGTTCGGTGATGCTCAGTCGGCCCATGGTCGTGCTCCTGCCCGGGGAAGCTCCAAGCCTCCCGCGTTCACATCACCACCCGTACCACCCTCGGGCGTCTCCGGCAATGGACGCCAAGGCCTCAGGATCGCGGGTGATGGGGATGAGGGGCGCGAGATCCGCCGTCTTCTTTGGTCATGCGCCCGGGGCGCGGCGTGACGACAGAAATCGCGCGAAGCGGGCCGCCAGGAGCGGACCGAGCAAGCCGAGCGCAAGGACGAGGCCATAAGCGGAGAGCGGGCTCTTCTCGCGTTCGAGCGCCGAAAGGACGAGGAGCGCGAGCGCCGGGCCGGAGAGGCCGACGAAAAGAGCGAGCGCACGGCCGCCGATCGAGGAGGCGAGCACGGCGAGGCTCGCGAGGAGGGCGGTCGCCGAAGACGTCGCGCCGAGGAGCAGGGCACGCACGGAGGCGCGGAGGTTCGAGGGGCGGCCGAGGGGCAAAAGGCCTCGCACCGAGGCGCGGGCGACACGGACGGTCATGGGGCCGGTCGTTTCGTTCGAGGGCAAAGCAAGGACGAGGTCGTCGGCCACGAGGGAAGCAGTATCGGCGGAGAGCTCGACCGAGCGCGCCGCGAGCGCGGATCCGCCGAGGAGGGAAGGGGTCATGACGAGGCGCGGGGGCTCGCCGGGCAAGCAGAGCCAGGTGGCCTCGGCGATCGGGACCGTCGCGGCATACGGGGTCTTTGGATCGCGCGCAGCACCGTCGACGCAAGCCGCGCGGCCGTCCGCGAGGAGGCGAGACGCGAGTCGTCCCGGCGCTTCGGCTTCGCGTCCCCATGCGAGCGAGGCCAGCGCGGAAAGGACGAACACGAGGAGCCAAACGGGAAGGGCGGACGCGACGAGCGATCGCGGCGAAGCGCCCAGGGCGAAGACGGCGCGCGCCTCGCCACGATCGACGAGCCGAGCCGCCGCGAGGGCCGCGCCGAGGGGAGGGGCGAGCACGAGCGCGACTTCGAGCGAGACGGCAAGGGCAGCCCGGGCAAACGGCAAGCCGAGACGCACGGGCACACTCGGCGCGAGGAGGAGCGGCATCGAACGGACGAGGCCCGCGAGGAGCGAGACCGAGGTGACGAGCGCGGCCACGAGCGAAACGTCCCGGCAGGTGGGGAGCGCGAGGAGGCGGAGCCCGGGCGGGATCGGGACGATCGAGCGGCTCATGGGTGGGACGGCTGCGGGGAGTGTACTAACGTTCCGCCTCGTGACGGACCGAGCAGCACGCAAGGAGGCCGGATGTCCGCGGTCGTGATCGTCGGCGCCCAGTGGGGGGACGAAGGAAAAGGCAAGATCGTCGACCTGTACACGGAGAGCGCGGACGTGGTCGTGCGCTTCGCCGGAGGGCCGAACGCCGGGCACACGCTCGTCGTGGGCGACGACAAGATCGTCGTCAGGCTCGTGCCGAGCGGAATTCTCCGGGCGCAGGCGCGGTGCATCATGGCGCAAGGCATGGTCGTCGATCCGGCCGTGCTCGTGTCGGAGATCGATGTGCTCGAAGCCAGAGGGCACACGACGCGCGGGCGGCTGTTCGTCTCGGACCTCGCGCATCTGATCCTGCCGTACCACCGGCTCGTCGACGGCCTGCGCGAAGCGACCGCGACGGACGGGCAGAAGATCGGGACGACGAAGCGCGGGATCGGGCCGTGTTACGAGGACAAAGCCGCGCGGCGCGGGATCCGCGTCGGGGACCTCGCGGATCTCGACGGCCTCGAGCAAAAGCTCGCGCGCGCCGCGAGCGCGTGGGGCCCGGTGGTGCGCGAGCTCGGCGGCGAGATGCCGGACGTGGCGGCGATGATGACGGAGCTTCGCGCGCTCGCGCCGCGGATCGTGCCGCTCATCGCGGACACGGCGGTGCTCGCGAACGACGCGATCCAGAAGGGCGAACGCGTGATGTTCGAGGGCGCGCAGGGCACGCTGCTCGACCTGGATCACGGGACGTACCCGTTCGTCACGTCGTCGTCGGCGGTGGCGGGCGGCGCGTGCGTCGGCGCGGGCGTGGGGCCGACGCGGATCAAGCGGGTCCTCGGGATCACGAAGGGCTACGCGACGCGCGTGGGCGAGGGGCCTTTCCCGACGGAGCTCTCGGGCGAGCTCGGTGAGCGGCTGCGGGTCGCGGGAGGCGAGTTCGGCTCGGTGACGGGACGGCCGCGACGAACGGGCTGGCTCGATCTGCCGGCGCTCCGGTATGCGGCGCGGGTGAACGGGCTCGACGGGCTCGCTGTGACGAAGCTCGACGTGCTCTCGGGGCTCGACACGATCGAGGTGTGCGTCGCGTACGACACGCCGGAGGGACGCACGAAGGAGCTGCCGATCCGGCACGTCGGCAACGTCGTGCCCGTGTACGAGAAGCGGCCGGGGTGGCGCGAGTCGCTCTCCCACGCGCGGACGATGGCCGAGCTGCCGAAGGCTGCGCAGGACTACGTGCGCTACCTCGAAGCCGAGATCGGCGTGCCGGTGTTCCTGGTGTCGGTGGGGCCGCGGCGGGACGAGACGATCGTCCTCAAGGACGCGTTTGGTTGAAGGTCAAACGGACAGGCTCTTCATGTCGATCACGAAGCGATAACGAACGTCGCCTTTGACGGTCCGGTCGTATGCCTCGTTGATCTGCTGCACCGGGATCACCTCGACGTCGGAGGTGATCCCCTTCTCGCCGCAATAATCAAGCATCTCCTGCGTCTCGGCGATGCCGCCGATCAAGGAGCCCGCGAGCGTCTTGCGCCCCATGACGAGGCCAAACGCCCCGATGGGGAGCGGCTTCTCCGGCGCGCCCACGAGCACGATCGTGCCGTCGCGCCGGAGCAGGCCGAGCAGCGCATTGATGTCGTGCGTCGCCGAGACGGTGTCGAGGATGAAGTCGAACGACCCCGCCTGCTTCGCGAGCGCGCTCGGATCGCTGCTCACGAGGAAATGGTTCGCGCCGAGCCGGCGCGCGTCGGCTTCCTTCCGCGCCGACGTGCTGATCACCGTGACCTCGGCGCCGAACGACGCGGCGAACTTCACGCCCATGTGCCCGAGTCCGCCGAGCCCGACGACGCCGACCCGCTGCCCCGGGCTCACCTTCCAGTGGCGCAACGGCGAATAGGTCGTGATGCCGGCGCAGAGCAGGGGCGCGGCGGCCGCGGCGTCGAGGCCCTCCGGGACGCGGAGCACGTAGTTCTCGTCCGTCACGATGACGCTCGAGTACCCGCCGAACGTCGGCGTTTTGCCGTCGCGCTCGAAGCCGTTGTACGTGAGGACCATCCCGCCCTGGCAGAACTGCTCGACGCCTTCCTTGCAGCTCCCACATTCGCGGCACGAATCGACGAAGCAGCCGACGCCGACCAGATCGCCCTCGCGGAACTTGGTGACGCCCTTGCCGGTCCCGGTCACGCGGCCGACGATCTCGTGGCCCGGCACCATGGGAAACGTCGAATTGCCCCACTCGCCTCGGACCTGATGAATGTCGGAATGGCAGACCCCGCAGTAGAGGATCTGGATGACGACGTCGTGGTCGCTGGGATCACGCCGGTCGAAGGTGAACGGCGCGAGGCCAGACTGTGCATTTTGCGCGGCGTAGCCTTGGGCTTTGATCATCCGACCTGCCTACACGGAAAGCAAAGACGCGGCAACCGCGGGGCAAGATGTCACGTGCCCGCTTCCTCCTCGAAAAGCGCGGGGACGAATCCCTCCACCGTCGCGAGCGCTTCGAGTAACCCCGTCCGCGGCACCGTGCTTTGCAATCCAACTGACGGCGGCGCGAGCACGGTTCGGCTCGGCATGACCTGCGCCGTCGAGGATACGGCCCGGACCGTTGGGTTTTGCCCCCCGCGCGTCGTCAGGAGCCGTGACGGCGAGACTTGCTGCGCCGGCAAGCTCCACTCCCCCGAGGTCCGGCTACGCGCCTGTTTGCTCCGCCAGTAATCGCGCGGGCGCATTCCCGCCGCGCGCGCGTCGAGGTCCGGGATCCGCGGCCAGAAGCCGCCGCCCGCCGTGCCGAGCGAATGCGCGAGCGCCTCGTACCGCGCCCGCACGTTCGCCGCGTCCTCGCCGAGCCGCACCTCCGCGAGCGACTCCGCGAATCGTTCGAGCGCGCCGAGCAAAAGCGCGCGCTGCCCCGAGATGATGATGCGCGACGTCGCCTCCTCCCCGAGCCGACGAACCTCCCGCGGATCGCCGCGCCGGAGCGCGGTGACGTGCATGCGGCCGAGCAGGCCGAGGCAAACGGCCCGTTCGTCGCCGTTCGAGCCCGAGCCCTGCTCGATGGCGCGCTCGTACGAGAGGAGCGCGTCGGCGAGGTGGCCCTCGACGAGGTGCACGTCGCCGAGGAACGCCTGCCCGAGGGCGCGGCCGAGGCTCGTGCCCACGATACGCGCGAGGTTCAGCGCGTTCGTGACGAGCATGCGTGCGCGGTGCAGGTGGCCGACGTGGAACTGGTGACGGCCCGCGTAGAGCGTGCCCATGTAGAGGTAGTGGCCACCGAGCTTGTGCTCCTCGGCGTACGCGAGGAGCTGCGCCGTCGAGCTCACGCCGAGGTCCCAGTCGTACCGCGCCTCCGCGAGCAGCGCGCACGCGTGCCACGCGCCGAGCAGACGCGCCGGATCGGCGAGCTCTTCGGCGAGGTGGGCGGCGGCCTGGATCTCGCGCTCGGCGCCGTCGAGATCACCGGTCCAGCCGAGCGCCATGCCGTAGAGGCTCCGCGCGTGGCAGAGCTCGACGAGGTCGCCTTCGCGCTCGGCGAGCGAAGAGCCCGCGGCGAGGGAGCGCGCGGCCTCCTCGACGAAGCCGCGGGCGAGATCGACACGGCCGAGCACGTTCGTCGCGGCGCACCTGTGCCGTTCGAGAGCGGGATCCTTTCCTGCCGCGGCGATCGATTGCTCGGCGTGCTTGCGCGCCTCCGCGAGCTCGCCGCGCGCCTCGTGCACGCGGGCGAGCGCGGCGCCGAGCATGGCCGAGGCCGCGGGCGTGTCGGCGGTGCACCGCTCGACGAGCTTGTGCAGCTCCTCGGTGCCGCCGAGCAGCCAGCGAAGGCGCACGAGCTCGGCGGTGGCGACGAGCTGGATGCGGCGCTGCTCCGGCGAGGCGGGGAGCGTCGCGACGAGATCGAGCGCGCGGTGGAGCTTCTGTCCGGCGCCGGGATCGTTCGCGGGGGTTTCGAGGGCCGCCGTGAGGTATGCGTCTGCGGCCCGTAGCGTCTCGCCGGCGCGCTCGAGGTGGCGCGCGAGCGTGCCGGGATCGGCGCCGCGTCGTTCGAGCTGGCGGGCGATGCGCAGGTGGTGCTCGCGGAGATCGGCGCGCACCGCGCGTCGTTCGAGCTGTTCGAGCACGACGTCGTGAACGAACGTGGTGGACGTCGGCTCGTCGAGCAGGAGGCACCGCTGCCCGCCCTCTTCGAAGGCGCGGCCGATGCGATCGATCGTGAAGAGGCCGAGCGCGTGCAGGTCCGAGCGCAAAAAGCGTCGGCCGAGGAGCGCGGCCACGCCGAGCACCTCGCGCGACTCGGGCGAGAGGCTGTCGACGCCGCGGCGGAGCGCTTCGGTGATCGAGTCTGGGGCGCGGTAATCGGCGAGGTTGCGCGAGCCGAGGCACAACGTGCCGAACGCGGTTCGGCTGACGAACCCTTCGACTTCGAGGTTCCGGATCACCTGGATCCCGAAGAGCGGATTGCCCGCGGCGAGCAGCGGCACGTGCCGTTCGAGCTCGCGCAGGATCGCCTCGTCTCCGCCGCGCGAGAGCTCGGCGAGCAGCCGCCCGTTCTCCTCGCGATCGAGGGGACCGAGATCCATGAGCGCCGCGCCGCGCCAGGCCACGCGCAGCGGTGGCCGCGTCGTGCCCAGCAAGAACACCTTCGCGGCTCCGAGGCTCCCCGAGAGGATCTCCAGCACCGCGAGCGTCGCCTCGTCGCCCCAGTGCATGTCCTCGATGGCGACGAGCACGGGCAGGTCGGAGGCGATGCGCGTGACGAGCCTGCGCACGAGCTCGGCCACCCTTCGCGCCGACGAAGGCCGGAGCAACGTTCGCCGCACGTCGGCGTCGCCGAGCCCGCGGCCGAGCTCGGGCACGAGCGCCGTGAGCAGCTCCGCGTCCTCGTCGTTCGCCGCGTCGATCGCGGCTTGCACGAGCGCGCCCGTCAAGCTCTTGCGCCGCGTGGCCGTGGCGACGCGGCTCAGCGCCTCGCGCAGCGGCGAGTACGGCACGAGCGCGCTGAGCTCGCGGCAGCGCGCGTAGATCACCACCGCCGCGCCGTCCTGCTCGACGACGTTCAAAAGCTCGGAGACGAGCCGGCTCTTGCCGAGCCCCGCGTCGGCCACGACCACCACGGGCGTCGCCGCGCGCGACGTCGTGCCGAGCACGCGCGAGGCGAGCAGCGACAGCTCGCTCTCGCGCCCCACGAACGGCGCCTCCTCCGTGTTGTGTCGCGGCGGCAGCGACGTCATGCGCGCGCTTTGCGGCGCCCGCGTGCTCTGCGGCCCGCGCTCTCCGTCCGGCTCCTCGCCGCGCAGCGTGTCGTAGTAGATCTCCTTCAGCCGCGCGCAGAGCTGCGCCGCGCTCCCCGGCCGCTGCGACGGATCCTGCGCGAGCAGCTCGTCGATGAGCGCCGCGATCGCCGGCGGCACGCTCGGGGCCACCTCGCGCAGCGGCACCATCTCGCCGACGGTCCGGTTCATCATGATCGTCCGCTGCCCGCGGCCTTCGAAGGGCAGCTTCCCCGAGACGAGCTCGTAGAGGATCGTCCCGAGCGCGTAGAGATCCATGCGCGGATCGGGCCGCGCGCGACCGCTGCGCAGGCACTCGGGCGCCATGTAGCCCACGGTCCCCGCCGTCACGCGTGTATCGTCCGGCTGCCAGCTCGACGTGAGCGTGGCGAGCCCGAAATCCAGCACTTTGACCCGCGGCTCGTGCGGATCGACGATGACGATGTTGCTCGGCTTGAGGTCGAGGTGCAGCACGCCGCGCGCGTGGCAGTGCGCGAGCGCCTCGGCCACCTTGCGCATGAGCCGCACCGCCTCCAGCGTGTCGAGCGCGCCGACACGCTCGAGGTAGGCGTCGAGCGTCTCACCCGCCGCGATCTCCATCGCCAGGTAAAACCCCACGCCCTCGACGAACCCGTAGCCGTAGAGCTGGATCAGCGAGGGATGATCGAGCTTGAGCAGCGCCTCGATCTCGTTCTGCTGGCTGATCAGGCGCTCGGCCGTGAGCTCGGCCGCCGTCGTCTTGAAGACCTTCAGCGCGGCGCGGACCCCGGCGTCGCTTCGCGCGCGGAACACCGCGCCGAACCCACCTTCGCCGAGGAGATCCTCGATGGTGTAGTCCCCGACCCGCGCCCCCCTTTCGAGCCAGCGGTCGCCCTCCATCACATCGAACCCTTCGAGCTCGTTCTTTCCGGCTTTACAGACTGCCGGAGGAGACGCCCGAAGGATACGGCCAAGACGCGCCGAATGCGTGCGCTCTCTCCGTCCGTGTTCGCTCTCGCGTGGACCTCGTGATGCGCGTCACGCGTGGGATCGGTATACTGCGGCCGTGATCCCGAGCGTCTTTCTCGCCTCGATCGTCCTCGCGTCCCCGACGCCTCCATCGAGCGGACAAGGCGCGAGCCTCGTCGCTGCCGCGGCCGCGTCAGGGCGCCCACGGGAGTGTGCGTCGACCGTCCGGCGTGGATTGTCCCGACGTCCCACGGTCTGGGAGCTCGCGCGCGCCCCGGAGCTCGGGAAGTATTGCGACCTCGTCGCGCGTGCAAAGGCGCTGCTCGTCTCGGACCCGGCGGCCGCGAAGACCGCCGCCGAGAACGCCGAGAAGGTGCTGCCCGGGTACGCCGCGCCGCGCGTGTTGCTCGCCCGTGCGGCCCTCGCGCTCGGCAAGGTCGATGACGCCGCGCGCGAGTTCGAGGCTGCGCGTGGCAAGGATCCGCGCAGCGTCGAGGACCCGCCCACGATGCACGACCTCGCCGAGGTCCTTCGCCGCACGGGCAAACTCGAAGACGCGCTCGCCGTCTACCGCGCGCTCGTGCCGCGCATCGACTTGCTCGGCTCGGCCGATCGCCGCGTCGCCGTCCTGCTCGAAGCCGCGCACGTCTCCATGGCCGTCGCGGCCTTGCGCGCGGCGAGCGGCGCCGCGCCTGCCGAAGCGCCTTCCGCCGAGCCGAAGCGCGCGCCGCTCGACGAGGCCGCGGCGTACCTGCGTGAAGCGCGGCAGCGCCCGCCGAGCGCGCTCTCGGGGGACGTCCTCCTCTCGCTCGTGCTCGTCCTCGATCGCAACGGCGATCGCGTGCAGGCCGACGCGGCCCTCGCCGACGCGCGCGCCTCGGGCGTGCGCCTTCGCGCGGGCGGGCCGAGTTACCTCGCGGCGGTCGAGGACAAGGCTTGCCTCGAAGCGCTCGCGGCCGACGGCGCGTCCGCGGTCAAACTCTGGGAGACGTACCTCGGCGGCCCCGGCGGCAAGACCCCGTGGGCGGCCTCCGCGCGGGCGCGGCTCGAAGCCGCGAAGAAGGCGCCGCGTCCCGCCGGCGCGAAGGGGGGCCCGTGAGCCAAAGGTCTTTCCGTTCGGCGCTCGTCGCGACCGCGCTCGCCGTCGCCTTCGTTGCGTCTGCCTCTCGCGACGCGCTCGCCGCGCCCTCCGTGTGGCTGAAGGCGCGTGATCCCGTGGCCGCTTCGCGCCTCACGCTCCTCGAAGAGGCCGATCAGTTCCTCCTCAAGCACGACCTCGCACAGAACGAAGCCGGGTTCGATTCGAGCTCCGCCGTCGACATTCTGCGCCGCATGCGGGACGTCTACCTGCTCGAAGCGCTCAAGCGCCTCGACCAAGCGGGCGGCGCGGAGAGCCCCGATCCGCGCGTGCGCGTGCGCATGGGCCACGTACTGCGCAGGCTCGGTCAGGACGGCAAACCGCCGAACCCGGGACGCATCGAGGAGGCGATCCGCGTGCTCCTCACCGTCACGCGTGGCAGCGCGCCGCCCGCGCTCACGAGCTCCGCGTGGAACGAGCTCGCGATCGCCTACGCCGTCCTCGGCAAGCGTGAGCAAGAGGTCCACGCGTACGGCGAGGCGCTCGCGCACGAGCCGCTCGGCCATCACCGCGCCGTCCTCTTCGCCAACCGCGCCGAGTCGTACATGGGCATGGGCCGCCTCGACGACGCCATCCAGGGCTACCGCGAGGCGCTCCGCTCGCTCCTGCCGATCGAGATGTTCCAGTTCGGGGTCACGGCCCTCTGGGGCCTCGCCGTCGCCACGGATCGCGACGGCGACCTCGACGGCGCGCTCGCTTCGATCGCGCTCGCCCGCGCGTACGACCGCGACGATCACAAGATCCACGAGCCGAGCTGGTTCTTCTCACCGCCGCACGACGAGGCCTGGTACGAGGCGCTCGGGGCGTGGAGCACGGCGCGCTCCACGGACCTCGGCGCCGTGCGTGCCGAGGCGTACACGCGGGCCATCGAGGCCTGGGAGGCGTACCTCGAACGTGCGCCGGACGACGATCGCTGGATCCCGCTCGGCCGCGTGCGCCTCGAAGCGTGCAAGAAGGAGCGGGAACGTGTCCTTCAGGCGGCGCGCCGGCGCTGAGATCGCACAGACCTCTTTACGGTGACCCAAGGACGCTCCACGCTCCACTGTCACCACGGCGGAGGGCGTTCGTTGAAGCGGGATTCGCTCTTCGAAGAGTCGGTAGTCTGGTCGGGGCGCCCCAAGGCCGTCACGTGCCCGGTCCTCTACCAGATCGCGGCTGCGATCGCGGGCGTCGTCTCGGCGATCACGACCGCGTCGGCCGTCGTCGTCGCCACGGCGCTCGGATCGAGCCCCGGCGCGCTCCTCATGTTCGCCGCGTGGACGGCCACCCTCGCCGTCGCCTTCGCGCTCGGACCCAAGTGGTGGCGCAGCGAGCTCGAGTTCGTCGTCACCGAGCGCCACGTCATCCTCCAGCGCGGCCGGCTGCGACGCATGATGGATCGCTCGGCGATCAGCTTCGCCCGCATTCATTGGGACCCCAAGCGCCCTGGCATCGGCGACCTCGAGCTCGTGCGCGCCGTGCCCACGGGCGCCTTGCGCCGCCGCCTCGCGATCGTCTTTCACGGCCTCGTCGCGCCTGACCGCGTCTGGGCCATCGTCCGCGGCGTCACGCCCTCCACCCCGGCGGGCGACGGCCAGCGCCTCCTCGCGCAGCGCCTCGACGACGGCGAGCGTGTCCTCTGGTCGGGCCATCCGCCTGACGGTTTTCGCAAATGGCTCCCGTCGAGCGGACGCGCGGCGCTCGGCCTCGTGCTCGGCATCGGCCTCTTCGTCTCGGCGATCGTCTCGTCGAGCCACGCCGTGCACGCGGCGCGCACCGTCGTGCGTGGGGGCCTCTCGCCCGAGTCGCTCTCCTTCTTCGCGCTCGTCACCTCGCTCGCGCTCACGATTCTCCTGCTCACCTCGGCGGGCGTGTTCGTCGTGTATGCCTCGATCGTCCGGCCTGCGCGGCTCGAAACGCGGACGCGTTACTGGGTGACGAACCGGCGTGTCCTCATCCAGCGCGGCGACGAGGAGCTGCACCTCGAACGCTCGCGGATCGTCGACGTCATCGACAGCCCTGCCGCGGGCGGGCTCAACGATCTTTTCCTGGTGCTCGACGGCCCGCGCGCGCGTGCGTTCGCGTCGAGCGGCGCGTTCGGCGAGCGTGACGCCGACGGCCTGCAGCCCGTGCTCCGCCGCATCAACGATCCGGAGGCCGTGCGCCGGATCATCCTGCGCGCGCCGAGCGAGCCGGCGATCCCGTCGGTGGCTTAAAAGCGGGGCTCGCGCGCCTTTTCGAGCAGCGTCCGCGCGCAGGTGACCACGTCGTCGGTCGCGGGCGCATGGGCGCGCAGTTCCAGCGTGTCGGCGTTCATCAGGACGAGCCACGTACCTTGGGGGAACGAATCGATCCATCCGGTGAGGGCTGCGACATCGATGGCCGCGCCCTCATCGTTTTCGATCACGAGCTCGACGCCGCCGGGCGTGATCAGCGTCGGCGACTCTCCGGGCAGGCCGTCGCGCCACTCGAAGACCGTACGCGCGGGCGGCCGCACGTTCACGCCTGCGGGCAGGCCTCTTGGGCTTTTCGCTTCGAGCTTCATCCAGTCGATGGTCTTCGCCTTCTGGAACAACCCCGCGACGAGCGCGGGCGAGCCCATCCACAAGGTGAAGTCGTCCGCCGCGCTCGGCGAATGCAGTCGGAACGTGGTGGGGATCTCGGCGTCCTGCTCGGGGAAGAGGTCGAGGGCATCCGCGACGGCGTTCGCGCGCTGGGCGCTTCGTTCCCGCGCGCGACCTTCCGCGCCCGGGCGCGGGATCATCCCGCCCGCCGTGGCGAGCAGCAGCGCGAAGAGCAGGGCGCCGAGGATTCCGAGGAGCAGGGGGAGGACGATAAAGATGGATTACGCCGGAATCGCGGCGGCGTCACTTCGAAGCGGCGCGGTGCGCGCGGCGGGCGTGTCGTCGAGGACCTCGTCGTCCGTCACCTCGACGTCCTTCCCGCTGGGCGTCGTGCGCAGGAACCCGAGCTGCCGGAGCAAACCGCGCTGGGTGATGGCCCGTCGGGCGATGGCGCTCCATTCGAGGTACCAGGCCCAGAGGGCGGCCTCGGCCTTCTCGAAGCTCTCGTCCTCGGCGGCGATCTTCTCCAGATCAGGCAGCGGCCCGTCGACATTGCGGAGTTTTCCGAGCAGCTCCTTGGCTTCGTCGATCACCATTTCCGTCAGCCCGCGCTGGGCGAGGAGATTCCGAGCCTCTTTCCCCGCCTGGCCGAATCCGCCGTCCCATTCGGGGCGGTCGATGGTCTCGAGTCGTTCGATGAAGGTGCCGACGGAGACGATGACGGCCATGCCGTCGGTCTGGGAGAGGTTCCGGAAGACGTGCTCGTAAATCGGCGGCGCGTGCCGCTTCAAGGTGGCATCCGCGATCACGAACCATTGGTTTTCCCAGACGTCGAGGGTGCGAAGGGCATCGGGGTCCGTGTTCGGCGGCGGTTCGACGAAATCGAGCTTCGTGCGCGTCACGTTTTTGAGCAGCGTCCACCCCTCGTCGAGGTCGACGTTCGTGAAGCCGTGCCGGGCGAGGGGGGCGGCGATGCGCGGATTGCGGAGGGCGATGAGGAGCTTGAGGACGCGTTCGGCCTTCTGACCAATGGTGAGCCTTGCCATGATGGAACCTCCCTGGGGGGTCTGGGCGATGGGTGGTTCCCGACCGAGACGTCTGTGACGGTCATCATAGCGACGCAATCCTGCTCGCGTCCCCGAGTCCCCTGCTCCGGAAAGTGGGTCCCCGCGGGGAATCGGTCGGCGGAGGTGGGGATCCGCGTGCGGGAGCGGGGGATTGTAGGGGCGGATACGGGGATCAGGTGTTCGGAGCAGGGGATCGACTTGCGGGAGCAGGGGATCGACCTGCGGGAGCAGGGGAGTGTGAGGGCGGATACGGGGATCGGATGTTCGGAGCGGGGGATGTGCGTCGCGCGCGCCGTCAGTCGTTCGAGGCCGCGCAGTCGCTGGGCTGCAGGGAAGGGAAGCGGTGTTCGTGCTCTGCTTTCCGCCAGGAATCCCATTTGCAGGGCGATACGATTGGTGTTTTTCGAGTCGCGGGCCCATTCGACCGGGCCGAACGCCGAGGTAATGGACCCGGGGGAGCCAATGGCTGCAACCCCGTGCGCACGTAGCCCCTGACTGGAATCGTCCTCCGCCGCACCGCATCATCCCCTTTTCCCCGTCCGTCGCCGCGATCCAGCGTCCCGGCCGAACCTCGTTCCGTGGTACGAAAGCTCCCGGATCACCCCGGGGGTTCCCATGTACGACTGGAACGACAGCGCTCCGTCCGTCGATGGATCGGGCCGCGTGATTTCCTTCTCCGGTGGGCCTGTGCGGCGCGACTTCGCGCGCAGGGTGCGGCCCGTCAAGGTCGTCGACGAGACCCTCCGTGATGGATTGCAGAGCGCCGCCGGTTATCAGCCGGACGTCGCGCAGAAGATCGATCTCCTCTACGCCATGGCCGCGATCGGCGTCGACGTCGTCAGCGTCGGCCTCCCCGCAGCCGGCCTCGCCAATGCCGAGGATTGTTTCCTCCTCTGCCGCGAGATCGTCCGTTCCAAGCTCCGCGTCGTCCCCACCGCCGCCGCGCGCACCGTCGTCGCCGACGTCCACGGCATCGCCCGCGCCGCCGATCGCGCCGGCATCCCCATCGAGGTCTACGCCTTCATCGGCAGCTCCCCGATTCGCCTCGCCGTCGAAGGTTGGGACACCGACTTCCTCGTCGGCGCCATCACCGCCGCCGCGCGTGAGGCCAAGGCCGCGGGCTTGCCCTTCTGCCTCGTCACCGAGGACACCACGCGCTCGAACCCCGACGTCCTCCGCACCCTCTACAGCGCCGCCATCGAAGCCGGCGCGGGCCGCATCTGCCTCTGCGACACCACCGGCCACGTCACGCCGTACGGCATCGAGGCGCTCGTCGGGTTTGCGCGACGCACCCTCGACGAGCTCGGCGCGCGGCACGTCGAGCTCGACTGGCACGGGCACAACGACCGCGGCATCGGCCTGCCGAACGCGCTCTGGGCGGCCGCCTCGGGCGTCGATCGCGTGCACGGAACAGGGCTCGGCGTCGGCGAGCGCGTCGGCAACACGAGCCTCGAATTGCTCGTCGAGAACCTCGGCCTCCTCGGCGCGCGTCCTCGCGTGCCCGAGGCGCGCCTCGTCGAGTATTGCGAGCTCGCTTCGCGCGCGCTCCGGTATCCCATTCCCGCGGGGCATCCGATCGCCGGCGCCGAGACACGCGGCGCGCGCTTCGAGGTGCGCCCCTACCGCGAAACGCACGAGGAGTCGCCTGCATCCGAGCCTGCGGAGCCCATGGAAAAACTCGTACCGATGTGCATGAAGATCGGCGGCAGCGCCGTGTCGCTCGCGGTCCCGGCGCGGAGAACGCTCCTCGAAGCGCTGCGGTACGACCTCGACCTCGTCGGCACCAAGCAGGGCTGTGACAAGGGAGATTGCGGCGCGTGTACGGTCGTCGTGGACGGCGTCGCGATCCTCTCTTGCCTCACGCTCGCCCTCGACACGGACGGCAAGGAGGTCTGCACCGTCGAGACGCTCGAAGGCGCGCCGCACATCGACGCGCTCCTCGACGGCTTCGACAGGCTCGGCGGCGGGCAGTGCGGGTTCTGCACGCCCGGCATGCTCATGACCGCGACCGCGCTGCTCGATCGGAACCCGAGGCCCACGCGTGACGACATCAAGTGCGCGATCGCGGGCAACCTCTGCCGCTGTACCGGCTACGGGAAGATCGTCGACGCGATCGAGCTCGCGGCGAAGATCCGTCGCGGCGAGGCGGAGGCGGGCGTGGGCTTGCCGGGGATCGAGAACACGCCTCCACCGTTGCCTTCGAACAAGAGCTCGCGCGAGGGGAGGCAGGGCTAGCCATGACGGACACGCGAAAGCCGAGTGAGCTTCGAGGTCTCGTCGGCAGCCGCACGCGCACGCTGCTCGCGCCGCGCGTGACCGGGCAGGTCCGCTACACCGACGACATCCACCTGCCGCGCATGCTCTGGGGGCGCATCGTCCGCTCGCCGCACCCGCATGCGCGCATCGTGCGCATCGATGCGACACGCGCGCTCGCAAAGCCCGGCGTCATCGCCGTCATCACGGGCAAGGACATGCCCGAGCGCTTCGGCATCATCCCGTGGACGCCGGACGAGTACCCGCTCGCCCTCGAACGCGCGCGCTTCATCGGTGATGCCGTCGCCGCCGTCGCCGCGACCGACGAGCGCATCGCGCACGAGGCCGCCGAGCTCGTGGACGTCGAGTACGAGGTGCTGCCGGCCGCGACCGATCTGCAGACCGCGATCGACAAACCCGAGGTCGGGCTCGGCAAGGGCGGCAAGGACAACGTCTCGAAGGAGGTCGACCTCGCGTTCGGGGACGTCGACGCTGCGCTCGCCGAGAGCGACGTCGTCATCACGGGCGACTACTACTACGAGGGCAGCGCGCACGTCCCGATCGAGACCCACTGCGCCATCGCGAACCTCGACAAGAACGGCCTGCTCACGGTCTGGTCGACGACGCAGGTGCCGCACTACCTGCACCGCGAGCTCTCGCGTGTCCTGCGCGTCTCGCCCACGCGCATCCGCGTCATCCAGCCGCCCGTCGGCGGCGCGTTCGGCGGCAAGAGCGAGCCCTTCTCGCTCGAGTTCTGCGCGGCCAAGCTCGCGATGATCACGGGCCGCCCCGTCAAGTTCCTCTACACGCGCGAAGAGGAGTTTTACGCGCACCGCGGTCGTCACCCGATGCAGATTCACATGAAGGTCGGGGCGAAGCGCGACGGCAAGCTCACGAGCGTCGACGCGCGCACCTTCATCGACGGCGGCGCGTACTCCTCGTTCGGCCTCGTCACGACGTACTACTCGGGCCAGCTCCTCACGCTGCCCGCGTTCGCCGACACCTACCGCTTCCGCTCGACGCGGCTCTTCACGAACAAGCCTCCTTGCGGACCGAAGCGCGGCCACGGCAGCGTGCAGCCGCGCTTCGCGTTCGAGGTCTCGCTCGACAAGATCTCCCGCGCGCTCGGGATCGATCCGATCGAGCTGCGAAGGAAAAACCTCGTCCCGCCGAACACGACGACGCTGAACGGACTACGCGTCACCTCGAACGGCATCGAGCAGTGCCTCGACGCGGTCGAGAAGGCGAGCGGATGGAAGGAGCGCTTTGGCAAGCTGCCCAAGGGGCGCGGGCTCGGCGTGGCCACGAGCGCGTACATCAGCGGGACGAACTACGCGATCTATCCGAACGCGATGCCGCAGAGCGCCGTGCAGCTCAAGGTCGATCGCTCGGGCGTCGTGACGGTCTTTTCAGGTCAAAGCGAAATCGGCCAGGGCTGCGACCTCATGCTCGCCGTCCTCGTCGCCGACGAGCTCGGCCTGGATCTCGGGTCGGTGCGTGTCGTCTCCGGCGACACGGACCTCACGCCCGTCGACCTCGGCGCTTACTCGTCGCGCGGGACCTTCATGAACGGCAACGCGTGCCTCATGGCCGCGCGCGAGATCAAGAGCAAGCTCGTCGCCGCCGTCGCCGAGAAGCTCGACGTCGATCCGCGGAGCGTGCTCGTCACGCGCGGCGCGCTCGTCGTCGTGCACGACCCTTCGCGCGGCGTCCCCGTCACCGAGGCCATCCAGCTCGCCGAGGCGAAGTTCGGCACGCTCGGCGCCGTCGGCCACTACAACACGCCGAAGCTCGGCGGCGACTACCGCGGCGGCACCATCGGCGCGTCACCGGCGTACTCGTTCACCGCGCACGTCGCCGAGGTCTCGGTCGACGCGCGCTCGGGCATCGTGCGTGTCGAAAAAATCTGGGTCGCGCACGACTGCGGCAAGGCCCTCTGCCCCGTGATCGTCGAGGGGCAGATGGAAGGATCGGCGTACATGGGCGCGGCCGAGGCGCTGCTCGAAGAGCACGTGATCGGTCCCGACGGCCTGCACAAGGGACCGAACCTGCTCGACTACCGCATCCCGACGAGCCTCGACGTCCCCGACCTCCACGCGCTCATCGTCGAGTCCGAAGATCAAGAGGGCCCGCTCGGCGCCAAGGAGTCGGGCGAGGGCCCGCTGCACCCGTCGATCCCGGCCATCGCGAACGCCATCTTCGACGCCGCCTCCGTACGTATCGACAGGCTCCCCTTCTCGCCCGCGCGTGTGCTCGCGGCCCTGCGGAAGAAGCAGGCCGACGAGCAAGCCGCCGCGGTCGAGTCTTCGCTCGGGGGCTTCGCTCCGCGGCGCGGAGCTGCGCCCCCGAACCCCCCCGCTGCGGAGTGAGGTCCTCATGTTACCGCTGCCCGTCTTCGATCATCACAAGCCGCGCACGCTCCCCGAGGCGATCGACTTGCTCGCGCGTCTCGGCGACAAGGCCGTCGTCATCGCGGGCGGCACCGACGTCCTGCCCAACATGAAGCAAGGGCTCGCCACGCCCGAGCACGTCGTCTCCATCGCGGGCATCGAGGAGCTGCGCGGCATCTCGCTCGTGCGCGAGGGCGACGACGACAAGCTCGTCCTCGGCGCCGGCGCGCGCCTCGCCGAGATCGAGAGCTCGATCCTCGTGCGTCGCATCGCGCCCGCGCTCGCCGAAGCCGCGGGCCAGGTGGGCGGTCCTCACCACCGCGCCATGGGCACGCTCGGCGGCAACATCTGCCTCGACACGCGCTGCCGCTACTACAACCAGACCTACTTCTGGCGCAAATCGCTCGGCTTCTGCCTCAAGAAGGACGGCACGGTCTGCCACGTCGTGCGCGGCGGATCGCGCTGCGTCGCCGCCGCCTCGAACGACACGGCGCCCGCGCTCATCGCGCTCGAAGCCGACATCCATCTCCTCGGCCCGCGCGGCGCACGTATCGTAACGGCTCACGATTTCTACGTGGCCGACGGCGTGAAGAACACCGTGCTCGAACCGGGCGAGCTCGTCGTGCGCGTCTCCATCACGCGCCGCCCAGCGCGCCGTTCGAGCTTCGAAAAACTTCGCCGCAGGAACGCGATCGACTTCCCGCTGCTCTCGATCGCCGTGCGGCTCGACGTCTCGGGCGTGGAGACCACGCGGGTCGACGGCGCGGACGTCGTCGTCTCGGCGCTCGGCGCTCGCCCGCGCCGCGTTCGCGCCGCCTCGAAGATCCGTCCCGGGACGCCCTTCGACGTCGCCGCACGCGAGCTCGCCGAGGGCGCCTACGCCGAGTGCAAGCCCCTCCCGAACGTCGACGACGACACCGAGTGGCGTCGCGAGATGGTCCCCGCCCTCGTCGAGCGTGCCGTAACCCGCCTCGAAGGTTGAAGGCGAAGATCCAAGGCAAAATGCGCTCCCCATCGCCGGCGCCTCGGGCCCACGACGTTCCCTGACGTCGCGGCAGGGGCGCGGATCTCCGCGCGCCTCCAAATTCCTCCCTTGCAGCGCCGACGCGCGCGGACCAAGGTCCTCGGAGGTGCGCTTTCTCCCGTTCGTCCTCGTCGCCACCGGGGTGCACTTCTTCATCCCGGTCGTCGCTCGAATCGCGCCGCGGCCTCAAGGGCCGCTTCTCGCGATCTCGACCGGCATGGCGCGGCGCATGGAGATCGACATCGAGGACGTCCCGATCGAGCCCACGCGCCCGGACGAACCCCGTCCCGAGCGGGAGCCGGATCCGGCCGTCGCGATGAACGACACGCGTCCACGCACGACGGAGTCCGTCGACCCGAACGTCGTGGATCCGAGGAACACGCAGCCGAACAACAACACCGAGCCCGAGCAGGTGGAGCCTCTGCCGACGGCCGCGCCTTCCGCGGGCCCGCCCGACGAGTACGGCGCGCCGCCGCCGCCGGTGCCCGGCGGAGGCCCTGGGATCCCCGGGATCGGCGGCCCCGCGTGGGCGATTCCCGGCGTCATCCCGGAGGCCGGTAAGCCCAAGCCCGCGCCCACCACGGTCGGGCCTCCGCCGGAGGTCGATCGCAAGATCGCGGGCCGCGTCATCACCGACGTGATGCGCGAAAAAGATCGACAGCTCGGCCTGGATCTGCCGGGCGCGGGCACGATCGCGACCGTCGTCTCCGATGTCGTGCGCGGCTCGGGCACGCCCGACGTCGCGCGCGCGACGCTCGAAGTGCGCATCGCGCCCGGCGGTCGCGTGGCGAGCGTGCGTGTCGTGCGTTCGTCGGCGGGCAACGCGGGCGACTGGAGCGCGGTCGCGGGCGCCGTGAGTGGCCGGCTCGCGAGCCGTCAGTTCACGCTGCCGGAGTCGTACGCGCAGGGCGCGATCGTGATGGTCGAGGTCGTCTCGCAGCTTCAGATGCCCGACGGAAGCACGGGCGGCACGAACATCGGCAAGGGCGGTTCGAGCGACAGCCTCGGCGGCAGCGTGAGCTTCGACGTGGCGAACATCGGCGCGCGGCCCAAGCGCCACGTGCGCGCCTCGGTCAGCGCGCGCCCGGCGACCTGATCACGCACCCGCACAAAATCCGCGGCCGCGGCGTCGATTGGTGGGCCTGCCCCCAGGTTTTTGAGGATTTTGTGGCACGAGCCACAAAAATCTTCGCAGAAGGGGGCTTTTCGACGACCCGGTGGACGGGCAAGACTGCTCGCGGCGACGACCACGGGCGGTGACATCCCGCGCGGCTCGTGCGACTCTCCCCAATCTCCCGCTCATGGCGAAGGAACGAGTTTTCTCTCTCGATGCGGTCCGCACCGACGGCTGGTTCGAGCGCATCGGCGATGGGATCGGCAGCTTTCAGGCTCTCTGCGACATCGTCGGCGAGACGTTCTTCGCCTTTTCGATGATCACGGGAGCGCGCATCACCGCGCTCACGGTCGACCGTCGCAACCCCGACAACACCCTCGTGGACTTCGTCATCGCGCCTCCGGGCGACGAGGAAGAAGAGAGCGAGGTCCAGAGGCTCACGCTGGCCGATTTCCGGCATCGGCTCGTCGGCGCGCTCCTCACGGAGGACGCGACGCCGGGGCCCCCCGAGCGCGACACGGACATCGAGGCGCTGCAGCTCCACATCGGCGTGCGCTACCTCCTGCTCGCGCCGCTCTTCGGCTACAGCCTGCGCAAGCTCTACGTCGACGGTCGCACGTCGAGGCTGCTCGTCTTGCGTGACGGCCTCGAACAAACCTACGAGCTCGGAGAGTTCCGGGCGCGCATCCGCGCGCACGTGCGCGAAGAGCTCGAGCGCGCCTCGGCGGGCTCGCGCTCGGCGATCGATCTGACGCGCGTGGCGGAGGCCGAGGCGGCGAGCCAGCGCGGCGATTGGTCGCGCGTGGTGCAGCTCCTCGGCGCGTGGCCGGCCCCGCTCGCGATCTTCCTTCGCACGCCCGAGGGACAGATGCTCACCACGGATGCGCGCGCGCTCATCGCCAAGGGGCTCGGCCTGCTCGGCACGGCGTGCGTCAAGCTCGGCGAGGAGCACCAGGGCGAGGAGGTCATGCGCCTCGCGGTGCAGTACGCGCAGGATGGCGCGGCGGCGGCGGACATCTTCCGCCGGCTCGGAGAGGCGCAGCTCGAGAACGGCCGTGCAGGGGAGGCGATCGGCGGGCTCCGGCGCGCGGCGAGCCTCGGCGCGTCGCCCAAGCTCATCTGGCCGCTCCTGGCGAAGGCGTACGTGAAGCGGCAGCGCTACGTGGCCGCCTTCGCGTGTGTGCGGGAGGCTCGC
Organism: Polyangium sp. y55x31; assembly: GCF_029946505.1. Classification (GTDB taxonomy): domain Bacteria; phylum Myxococcota_A; class Polyangia; order Polyangiales; family Polyangiaceae; genus Polyangium. Next base: position 200,964 of record NZ_JARZHG010000007.1, on the reverse strand, counting down.
GCCGCGGGCGTGCCCGACGCCGAGCTCATCGAGGAAATCCGCGAGATCGAGACGCGGCTCGGCACGGCGCTGACGGCGTTCCGTGGGCTCGTGCTGAGCTCCAGGAGTTGACGGGCGCGCTGAGGCCCCCATAGACCCTGGCCGCCCAATTGACACCCCAGAACCCCAAAGCTACATAGCCGCCGCGATTGTGCCGAGATCGCACGGTTTTCGCGCGCATCTCGGAGCCTGCCTGCGCCCGCTCGTGATCACGAGCGATCGCGAGAGAGGACCGAGCTTCTCGGTCGGCACGACAACCGGAGTACACCGCGTACCCGGAGCAGCCGGAGCACCCGGAGCAAACGATGTCCACCTACGTCCCCCTCTTCCTGCTCTTCATCGTGGCGGCGGTCCTCGCGGGCGCTCTGTTCACGATCAGCACCGTGCTCGGGCCGAAGAACCCGACGCCCGAGAAGATGATCCCGTACGAGTGCGGGAGCGAAACGACGGGCGGCCGCTTCGTCAAGCCGAGCGTCAAGTTCTACCTCACGGCGATCCTCTTCGTGGTCTTCGACATCGAAGCGGTGCTCATCTACCCGTGGACGGTGGAGTTCAAGAACCTCGGCTGGATCGGCCTCGCGACCATGGGGTCGTTCATCCTCATGCTCGTGGTGGCGCTGCTCTACGTCTGGAAGAAAGGAGCCCTCGAATGGGAGAAATGACCACTGGCGGCGGCACGACGATCCAGGTTCTCGAGGGATCGGAGACCGGCTTCGCCACGACGAAGTTCGATGCGCTCTTGAACTGGGCGAGGAAGTACTCGCTGTTCCAGTACCCGTTCATCACGGCGTGCTGCGCGATGGAGTTCATGGCCATGGCGAGCCCGCGCTTCGACATGGCGCGCTTCGGCGCCGAGGCGCCGCGCTTCTCGCCGCGCCAGTCGGATCTGCTCTGGGTCGTGGGCACGATCAGCCAGCGCCAGGCCCCCGCGCTGAAGCGCATCTACGAGCAGATGGCGGACCCGAAGTACGTCTTCGCCTTCGGCACGTGCGCCTCGTGCGGCGGCTTCTACGACAACTACACGACGCTCGCGGGCATCGACAAAGTCGTCCCCGTCGACGTCTACGTCCCCGGCTGCCCTCCGCGCCCGGAGGCGGTGATCGACGGCCTCCTGCTCTTGCAGGACAAGATCGCGCGGGGTGATCGCACGCCCGCGATCGTCAAGCCGCGCCGCGACCCCACCGTGCAAGCGGGCAACCTCGTCAGGCTCGGCAAGAAGAGCACCGCAACATGAGCAAGCGCGTCCTCGAAATCCTGAAGAGCAAGTTCGGCGACGACATCTACGAGACCCACTCGCAGTTCGGCGACGATACGGCCGTGGTGAACCCGCAGAGGTGGCGCGAGATCGCGCGGTTTCTCCGGGACGATCCGCAGTGCGCGATGAACATGTTCGTCGACCTCACCGCCGTCGACTACCTCGGCCGGCAGACGCCGCGCTTCGAGGTGGTGCTGCACGTGCACTCGCTGGAGCGCAGCCACCGCATCCGGCTGAAGGCGCGCATCGGCGACGACGACGCGAACGGCGTGGAGATCGACTCGGTCGTGTCCGTGTGGAAAGGCGCGAACTGGTTCGAGCGCGAGTGCTTCGACATGTTCGGCGTGAACTTCAAGGGCCACCCCGATCTGCGGCGGATCCTGATGTACCCCGAGTTTGTCGGGTACCCGCTTCGCAAGGACTATCCGGCGGACAAGACCCAGCCGCTCGTCGAGCTGCGAAATGTCCCCGACAAACTGCCCCCCTTCAGCACCGACGAGGGCATGCCGTTCGGGCGTCAGACCCACGACTACCCGCGGGGCGAGGAGACGAACTGAGTCATGGAACCCTTGGATCGTGACCTCGAGGAGGGCCTCCTCGAGCTGCCCAGCGAGCCGATGATGCTCAACATGGGCCCGTCCCACCCGGCCATGCACGGGACGGTGCGCATCGTGCTCGAGCTTTCGGGTGAGATGATCCAGAAGGCCGACGTGCAGATCGGCTACCTGCATCGCGGCTTCGAGAAGATGTGCGAGCGGGGTACCTGGTCGCAGATCTTCCCGTACGTCGACCGCTGCAACTACGTCTCGCCGATGCTGAACAACGTGGGCTTCGCGCTCGCGGTGGAGAAGATGCTCGGCGTGACGGTGCCCGAGCGCTGCCAGTACTACCGCGTGGCGCTCGGCGAGCTCGCGCGCATCTGCGACCACATGATCTGCTCGGGCGCGATGTGCATGGAGCTCGGCGCGTTCACGCCGTTCCTCTACTTCGCCCGCGCCCGCGAGATCATCTGGGACATCTTCGAGGAGGAGACGGGCGCGCGCGTCACGCACAGCTTCGGCCGCGTGGGCGGCATGGCGAACCCGCCGACGAAGTACTTCAAGGACATGGTCCGCGCCGGTGTCCCGCGCGTGCTGCAGCTCATCAGCGAGGGCGAGAAGCTCCTGCTGAAGAACCGCATCTTCCTCGACCGCCTCGAAGGCGTCGGCGTGATGTCGAAGGAGGACGCGCTCGCGCTCGGGTGGACGGGCGTCGTGCTGCGCGCCTCGGGCGTGCCGTACGACGTGCGCCGCGCGCACCCGTACATGGTCTACGACCGGATGGAGTTCGACGTGCCTGTGGGCACGACGGGCGACAACTACGACCGGTTCATGTGCCGCCAGGAGGAGATCCGGCAGACGGCGCGCATCATCGAGCAGGCGCTCGATCAGATGCCGGACGAGGGGCCGATCAACATCGACGATCCGCGGATCGTCCTGCCGCCGAAGCAGGACGTCTACACGACCATCGAGGCCACCATCCAGCACTTCAAGATCGTGATGGAGGGCATCAAGGTCCCGGCGGGCGAATGTTACTCGTACACCGAGGCGGGCAATGGCGAGCTCGGCTTCTACCTGGTCTCCGACGGCAGCGGCACGCCCTACCGCGTGCGGATCCGGCCCCCCTGCTTCGCCACGACGCAGGGCCTCGAGCAGCTCATCACGGGCCTGATGATCCCGGACGTCGTCCCGACGTTCGGTTCCCTCAACATGATCGGCGGGGAGTGCGATCACTGAGATGGCTACGATCAAGATCGACGGGCGCGAGATCCCCTTCGAGCAAGGGGACACCATCATCAAAGCGGCGCACCGCGCCGGCATCGACATCCCGCACTACTGCTGGCACCCGGGCCTCTCCGTCGCGGCGAACTGCCGCATGTGCCTCGTCGAGGTCGCGCCGCCTCCCGGCCGCCCCGCGATGCAGCTCGACATCCTGCGCTGGGATCCGGAGAAGAAGGACTACGTCCCGGCCCGCAAGCCGAAGCTCGTGCCCGCCTGCCAGCAGGCCTGCGCGCCCGGCATGGAGGTTCTCTCCGAGGGCAGCGACCACGTCGAGGAGGCGCGCGGCGCGGTGCAGGAGCTTTTGCTCCTGAACCACCCGGTCGACTGCCCGATCTGCGATCAGGCGGGCGAGTGCCGGCTGCAGGACTACTGGCTCGAGCATCAGGGCACGGGCAAGCGCATGCAGCAGGAGGTCGTGCACAAGCCGAAGGCCGTCGATTTCGGGCCGACCATCGTCTACGACGCCGAGCGCTGCATCGTGTGCACGCGTTGCGTCCGCTTCACGGCCGAGGTCGCGAAGGATCCGGTCCTCAGCGTGCGCGAGCGCGGCAACCTGAACGAGATCGTCGTCTCGCCGGGCCGCGAGCTCGACCACGACTACACGCTCATGACGGAGCACGTCTGCCCCGTCGGCGCTTTGACCTCCAAGGACTTCCGCTTCAAGGCGCGCGTGTGGTTCCTCCGCAGCGCACGCACGGTCTGCCAGGGCTGCGCGACGGGCTGCAACGCGTACCTCGACTACGATCCGCGGACGAATGTGCCGCATCGGCATCGCCCGCGCGACAACGAAGAGGTCAACAAGTACTGGATGTGCGACGAGGGCATGCTCTCGTACAAGCGCGCGGTCGAGGGTCGCCTCGGCACGGCGCTCGTCGGCGGCGAGGACGCGAGCCTCGAAGAGGCGCTCGCGGCGGCGAAGGATCAGCTCGCGGGCCTCAAGGACGATCCGGGTCGGGTCGCCGTGGTGCTCAGCGCGCAGCACTCGAACGAGGACAACCACGCGCTCCTCACGCTCGCGCGCACGTTCATCGGCGCGAAGGACCTCTACGTGTCGGGTCGTCCGCTCGGTCGCGGCGACAAGATCCTCATGAGCGAGGACAAGAACCCGAACACGCTCGGCGTCATGCAGCTTGCGGGCGCGCCTGCGCCGAAGCCGATCGCCTCGCTCTTCGACGCGATCAAGGCGGGCAAGTACTCGTTCGTGATCGCGCTCGGCGCCGAGATCGAGGTCGACGCGAAGGACGCCGAGAGCGCGCTGTCGAAGCTCAAGGGCGTGGTGACGATCGCCGCGCACGACGGGCCGCTCGCGCGCGCCGCGCACGTCGCGCTCCCCGCGACCGCGTGGGCCGAGCAGGACGGCACGTACGTCAACCGCCAGGGGCTCGCGCAGAAGAGCGAGCGCGCGCTCAAGGCGCGCGGCGACGCGCGGCCCGGCTGGGAGCTCGTGGCGAAGCTCGGCAAAGAGCTCGGCTACGCGATGACTTACAAGACGCTCGCGGACGTGCGTCGGGCCATGACGCCCGAGGCGCCTGCCGCGAGCCGTGACGCGGATCGGGCCGCGAAGCCCGAGGTGAGCGCATGAGCCTCGTCGAGATCGTCCTGGCAATCGTCAAGATCCTCATCCTCGCCCTGTTCTTCCTGAACATGGCGGCGCTCAGCACGTGGGCGGACCGCCGGCAGGGCGCGATGGTGCAGGACCGCGTCGGGCCGAACCGCGCGGTCGTGTACCTGCCGAACATGGCGGCGCGGGCCATCGTGCTCCTGCCGCCCGCGCTCTTCGGCGTGCTCGCGATCTTCACCTCGCTCGGTCAGGTCGCGGGACGCGCGGCGGCCGAGCGGTTCACGGTGAACGTGCAGCTCACGATCCTCGTGGCCTGGTTCAGCCTGCTCGTGCTCTGCGCGAAGGTGCGGAGCGGCGGCGCCATCAACCGCGCCGAGCAGGTGTTCGAGGACGTGGACCCGCGATCGATCTTCTTCGCGGGCCTCGGCGTGCACGCGATCGGCCTCGTGGCCGGGCGCCTCGTGCCGCAGGCGGCGTGGCCGCTCGCGGCGCAGGTCTCGGGCTTCGTGCTCGGCGGCCTCTTCCTGCTCGTCGGCCTCTACGCCACCTCGCGCGTGCCCGACGGCAAGATCCCGCTGCGCCTCGCGGGCACGCTCCACGCGCTCGCCGACTCGGTCAAGATGATCTGGAAGGAGGACTTCATCCCGAAGAACGCGGATCGCCTCCTCCACGGCCTCGCGCCGATCCTGGCGGTCTTCTCTGCGCTCGCGGTGATGGCCGTCATTCCCTTCGGCAACGACCTCTGCTTCGCCGACGCCAACAAGAACGGCGCGCTCGACTTCTCGGACCTCGGCCACCTCTTGGCCACGGTCCCCGCGAGCGGCGCGTGCAACGGCCTCCGCGTGAAGCTGCAGATCATCGACCTCAACGTCGGCATCCTCTACGTCTTCGGCATCGCGGGCACGGGCATCATCGGCGCGGCCATCGCGGGCTGGGCGAGCGACAACAAGTTCGCGCTCCTCGGCGGCCTGCGCGCGTCGAGCCAGATGGTCTCGTACGAGGTCGCGATGGGCCTCTCGCTCGTCGGCCTCTTCCTCGTCTACGGCAGCGTCCGGCTCAGCGACATGGCCGTGTGGCAGGGCCAGAACGCGTGGGGCGTCTTCGTGCAGCCGCTCGGGTTCGTCCTGTTCCTGACGGCGCTCTGCGCGGAGACGAAGCGCGTGCCCTTCGATCAGCCCGAGGGCGAGAGCGAGATCGTCGCCGGCTACTTCCTCGAGTACTCGGGGTTCAAGTGGGGCATGTTCATGACGGGCGAGTACATCGAGCTCGTCTTCTCGAGCGCGCTGCTCGTCGCGCTCTTCTTCGGCGGCTACTCGTTGCCCTTCGTGCACCCGGACGGCATCACCGTCGCGTTCGGCAACACGGTGCTGTTCCAGTACAAGATGACGCACCTCGCGGTGAGCCTCATCTCGGCGCTCGCGTTCTTCGGCAAGACGGTCTTCGTCACGTGGGTGCAGATCTTCTTCCGCTGGACGCTCCCGCGCTTCCGCTACGACCAGCTCATGAAGCTCGGCTGGACCAAGCTCCTGCCGCTCGCCATCGCGAACATGATGGTGACGGGCGTGGTCGTGCTGGCGCTCCGCAACGCGGGCCCGGCGGCGGATTCGTGGCTCAAGCTCCTCGCGGACATCACGCAGGGCCTCGTCGCGGTCGCCACGCTCGCCGGCTTCGTGGCGCTCGTGGTCGGGTTGCTCGAGCCGGTCGAGCGCAAGAAGTTCCTCGCCTCGTCGGCGGCGCGCTTCGCGGCCGCGATGGGTGGGGTCAAGCCGGAGCCTCAGCAGGCCTGAGAGGATCGAACGATGGCGAAGCGCACTCCCTCGAACCCGTGGACCAAGCCGGCCGGCGCGCCCATCCAGGGCAAGGCCATCCCGCGGCCGCGCCGCACGGCCGAGGTCCAGTCCTACCTGCCCGAGCTCTTCCGGGGCATGGCGATCACCATGCGTCACTTCTTCAAGAACACGAAGGAGATGATGCTCGGCCAGAAGCCCGACCCGGTGCTCGAGGCCCTCAACGAGGGCGTCACGACGATCTGCTACCCCGAAGAGAAGCGCCCCTATCCGGAGCGCTTCCGCGGGCTGCATCGCCTCACGCTCCGTGACGACGGCTCGCCGCGCTGCGTGGCGTGCCTGTGCTGCTCGACCGCTTGCCCCGCGCAGTGCATCCACATCGAGGCGGGCGAGTACGCCGAGGGCGACAAGCGGCGCGGCTACGAGCGTTTCCCGAAGACGTTCGTCATCGACGAGCTGCGCTGCATCTTCTGCGGGTTCTGCGTCGAGGCTTGTCCCTGCGACGCGATCCGCATGGATACGGGCATCCACGCGACGCCGTACGACTCGCGCGAGCAGTTCATCTACAGGAAGGACCTGCTCATGGAGTTCACCGGCCGGGACGGTTCGCGCAAGTCGGCGAACCCGCGCCACGAGCCGGGCGATCCGACGCATCCCGGCCTCTCGCGTGAGCAGATGGATCACTGATCCGATTTGCTGACGGGACAGAAGCCCCCTCTTCCTCGCGGGAGAGGGGGTTTTTGCTTTCGGCGGGAAAACAGGGGCATCCGCGCCTCGGCTTGCCATAATCCGCGCGATGACTGCCTACGGTGCGTACGAGCCGGTGATCGGGCTCGAGGTGCACGCGCAGCTCCTCACGCGGACGAAGGCGTTCTGCGGCTGCGCCACGAGCTTCGGCGACCCGCCGAACACGCACACCTGTCCTGTCTGCCTCGGCCTGCCCGGCGCGCTCCCCGTCCTGAACGCCGAGGCCGTGGCCCTCGCGGTGCGCGCCGCGCTCGCCCTCGGCTGCTCCTTGCAGATGCGGAGCGTGTTTGCCCGGAAGAACTATTTTTATCCGGACCTGCCGAAGGGCTACCAGATCAGCCAGTACGACCTGCCGCTCGCGCTCTCGGGCGTGCTCGACGTCGAGGTGGAGGGAACGCCACGCCGCGTGGGGATCCGCCGGATCCACATGGAGGAGGACGCGGGCAAGAACCTGCACGGCATCGGTGACGAGTCCGTCGTCGATCTGAACCGCGCGGGCACGCCGCTCATCGAGATCGTGAGCGAGCCCGATCTGCGCTCGGGTGCAGAGGCGGCCGAGTATCTGCGGCGGCTCCGCGAGGTCCTGATGTTCACGGGCGTGAACGACGGCAACCTCGAACAGGGCAGCTTTCGCTGCGATGCGAACGTCTCGATCCGGAAGCTCGGCGAGACGCGGCTCGGCACGCGCGTCGAGCTCAAGAACATCAACTCGTTCAAGTTCGTCGCCGACGCGATCGACGTGGAGATCCGCCGGCAGGTAAACCTCGTCGAGCGAGGCGATCGCGTCCGCCAGCAGACGCGCGGATACAGCGCGGAGAAGCGCGAGAGCTACCTCCTGCGCGACAAGGAGAGCGAGTCCGACTATCGCTACTTCCCCGAGCCGGATCTGCCTCCGCTCGTGCTCGAGGAGGCCTACGTCGAGTCCATTCGCAGCGCGCTGCCGGAGCTGCCCGTCGCGAAACGCGCGCGCTGGGCCCTCGAGCTCGGGCTCACCACGTACGCGACGGGCGTGCTCGGCGGGCATCCCGCGATCGCGCGTTTCTTCGACGAGGCGCGCGCGCTTTATCCGGACGCGGTGAAGCTCGCGAACTTCGTGCAGAGCGAGGTCTTGCGTGACGTCACGACGACGGGCCTCACGGCGAGCTTCCCTGTGACGCCCGCGCAGGTGGCCGAGATCCTGCGGCTCGTCGACGCGGGCACGATCAGCGGCAAGCAGGCGAAGGAGCTTTATGCGGCCGTCGCGGGCACGGACCACGCGCCGGCGGATGTCGTGCGTGAGCGCGGCATGGCCGTGCTCGGCGACGCGTCCGCGATCGAGACCATCGCGCGTAGCGTGATGGAAGCGAACCCGAAGCAGGTCGCCTCGTATCGCGCGGGCAAGACGGCGCTCCTCGGGTTTTTCGTCGGACAGATCATGAAGCAGACGAAGGGCAGCGCGGACCCGGCCATGGTGAACGCGGTGCTCGTGCGTCTCCTCGGCGAAGGGAGCGGGGCATGAGCGGTCAATCCTTCGTGGAGAAGGGGCGATTCGTCGGGCGCACGGCCGCGTTCGTGGGCCTCACGTTCAGCATGTACGGGATGCTCGAGCTCGACACGGCGATCTCGCCCGCGTCCGAGCGCGAGTCCGTGCTCCACGCGTGGATCCGTCGGTACGGCGAGGCGCTCCTCAAATTGTATGGGGTCCAAATGATCGCCCGCGGCCCTCACGTCGAGCGCGGCGACATCTACCCGGGCCGCGGCGCCAGCGGGCGCGGGCGCGTGTTCGTCATGAACCACCGCTCCGGCCTGGACATCCCGATCTGCCTTGCCTACGTCGAGGCCACGATCCTGAGCCGCGCCGACCTCTCGGGCTGGCCCGTCATCGGCGTGGCCGCGCGGCGCGTCGGTACGCTTTTCGTGGATCGCACGAACAAGCAGAGCGGAGCCGCTGCCATCAACGCCATGACCGCCTCCATCGAGCGAGGCCGCGGCGTGCTCGTCTACCCCGAGGGCACGACGTACGAGGGCGACGAGGTGCGACCGTTCAAGCCCGGCGCCTTCCTCGCCGCGCAACGCACGGGCGCGGAGATCGTCCCGGTGGGCCTCGCGTACGAGGGCGCGGCTGCGTCGTTCGGCTCCGAGAGCTTCGCCGATCACATGGTCCGCGTGAGCGGCGCGCCGCGGACGCGCGCGGCGATCGTCGTCGGTGAGCCCATCGTCGACGTCGGCGTCGACGTGGGCGAGCTGCGTGAGCGGGCACGCGCCGAGGTCCAGTCACTCGTGTACACGGCGCGCCGGGCGCTCGACGCAGACGGAGAAGGCTCTTCCTGACAAGAGAGCAAGGGACCCGCACGCTGGCGAGCGTGCTCACCGATCGCTAGGCTGAGCGATCGGGGCACGATGGCGGGGGATGCATCGAAGACGGAGCGCGTGCGCGAGCAGGCGCAGACCGGTGTGACGCACATCAACGACGCTCGGACGCGGCGCCGCACCGCGTTCATGGAGCGCGCGGCCGACGAGCTTCTGCGCGCGTCGACGGTCGAAGAGGTGCTCGCGCGGGTCGTGTGGCTCGCGGTGCCGGACCTCGTGGATTACTGCACGCTCGATCTTCTCGAGCGCGGCGAGCTGCGGCGCGTCGCGGTCGCGCACGTGGACATGCGCGACGAGAAGCGCCTCTGGGACGTGTGTAGCCCCGACGGCGACGCCGAGGCTCACGAGCGCGCCGCGCGTGCGGCCCTCGAACGCGGCGAGCCGCAGACGCGGCGCGGATCCATGTGCATCACGCGGATCGCGCCCGACGGCAGCGCGACGCCCGCGCGGTCGCACGAGACGCGTGTGCTCCACGAAGTGGTTTATCCTTTGCGCGTCGCGAACCGCACGCATGGCGTCCTTTCGGTCGGCGTGGGCCCGTTCCGCGAGATCATGCAGGGGGAGGAGCGCGCGCTGATCGAGACGCTCGCGCGTCTCAGCGCCTCGGCCATCGACACGGCGCTCGCGCGTTCGTCGCGCGATCGTGCCTTCGAGGCGGCCGAGCGTGGGCTCTCGCAGATGAAGCGCCTCTCCGAGGTCACGGCGGCGCTCTCGCGGGCGGTCTCGCCGAACGAGGTTGCCCGACGCGTGGTGGAGGACGGCACGCGTGTGCTCGGGGCTCGTGCGTGCGTGATCGCGCGCCTGTCGCCTTGCGGCGCCGAGCTCGAGATCGTCCATGCCGCGGGGTTTCCCGAGGTGATCCCCGCGCACACCCCGCGCATCTCCATGGCCACGGAGGCGCCCGTCGCCGAGGCCGTGCGCATCAAGCAGCCGATCTGGCTGCGCTCGCGCGCCGATCTCGCGGCACGTTATCCCGGCCTCCCGCTCAGCGATCTCGTGCAGGGCAGCCATGCGTGGGCGGCGGTGCCGCTCTACGTCGACGGCCAGGTCGTCGGAAGCCTCGCGCTCTCGTTCCAGGAGCCGCGCGCCTTCGACGACAACGAGCGCTGGCTCGTCCTCTCGCTCGCCCAGCATTGCGCCGACGCCCTCGATCGCGCCTCGCTCTCCGCCGGCGCCGCCGAGGAGGCGGTCCACCTCTCGCACGAGATCTTGAAGCAGATGCCCGAGGCGATCCTCATGACCGACCTCCAGGGCACGATCCTGCGCTGGATGGGCAAGGCCACGCAGATCTTCGGCTTCACCGAGACCGAGGCCATCGGCCGCCCGGTCACGATCCTCGCGCACCCCGACACGGTCGAGCGCCTCGGTCCTCGCATCCTGCGCGGCATCCGCGATCAGGGCGCGTTCCTCGGCGAGCTCGTTTGTGTTCGAAAGGATGGCACGACGGTCCCGATCGAGACCACGGCCAAGCCCGTCTTCGACAAGGAGGGCCGCGCACGTTTCCTGGTCGGCGTTTGTCGCGACATCAGCGAGCGCAAGCGCGCCGAGGAGGAGAGGACACGTCTCATCCGCGAGCAGATCGCGCGCGCCGAGGCCGAGGAAGCGGCCCGGCGCTCCTCGTTCCTCGCCGAGGCGAGCGCGCTGCTCTCCGCCTCGCTCGACTACGAGGCCACGCTCGAAAAGATCGTGCGCCTCGTCGTGCCCACGATGGCGACGTACGCGATGCTCGACGTCGCCTCCGAGGACGGCACCACGGTCACCGTCGCCGTGGCCCACGAGGATCCGACCCTGGAGCGCGACGTCCAGGATCTCCGCGACGGAAGCACGCCCGACGGCTGGAGCGAAGGACCCGTCGCGCGCGTGCTCCGCACACGCACCTCGGAGATCTACGGCGACCTCAGCGCTTCGTCGCTCGAACGCATCATGGGTTCGTCCGAGCAGGCCTCGCGATTTGCGAAGCTCCGGGCGCGCTCGGCCATCATCGTCCCGCTCACCGTGGGCGACACGGCCTCGGCCACGCTCTCGCTCTTCCGCGTCGGCGATCGGTACTCGACGAAGGATCTTCCGTTCGCCGAGGAGCTCGCGCATCGCGCCGCGATGGCCCTGGAGAACGCGCGCCTCTACCAGAACGCGCAGGAGGCCACGCGCATGCGCGACGAGTTCCTCGGCACCGTCTCGCACGAGCTGCGCACGCCGCTCAACGCGGTCCTCGGCTGGACGCGCATGCTCCGCACCGCGTCGCTCAACGGCACCTCGCAGGAGCGCGCCCTCGCGACGATCGAGCGCAACGCCATGCTGCAAGCGCGGCTCGTCGAGGACCTGCTCGACGCCTCGCGCATCGTCATGGGCAAGCTGCGCCTCGAGCTGCGCACGCTCGATCTCGTCGGCCCGATCAACGCGGCCATCGAGGCCGTTCGTCCTGCGGCCACGGCGAAGTCGGTTCGCCTCGACAGCAGCCTGGAGCGCGGCGCTTGCCTGGTCGAAGGGGACCCGAGCCGCGTGCAGCAGATCGTCTGGAACCTCCTGACGAACGCGATCAAGTTCACCCCGCACGGCGGCCGCGTCGAGCTCACGCTCGGCCGATCGGGCCAGCACGCGCGCATCACGGTCCGCGACACGGGCGAGGGGATCCGACCGGAGTTCCTTCCGTACGTCTTCGATCGGTTCCGCCAGGGCGACAGCACCACGACGCGCAAGCACGGCGGCCTTGGTCTCGGGCTCGCGATCGTCCGACACCTCGTCGAGCTGCATGGCGGCGTCGTGCGCGCCGACAGCGCGGGCGAGGGCAAGGGCGCGATCTTCTCGGTGCTCTTGCCGCTCAGCCCGAACCCGGATCTGCTCGCGAGCCTCGACCGCCTCACGCCGCAGCCGGCGGGCCTCGAAGAGCTCCCGTCGCTCGAAGGCCTGCGCCTCTTGCTCGTCGACGACGAACAGGACAGCCGCGAGATGCTGGCCGCGATGCTCCAGCAGTGTGGCGCCGTCGTACGGTGCGTTTCCTCGGCGGCCGCGGCCTTGTCCGCGCTCGACGAGTTCCGCCCCGACGTCCTCGTCTCCGACATCGGCATGCCCGGCGAGGATGGCTACGCGCTCATCCGACAGATTCGCGCGTTGAAACCTGCGCGCTGGGGCGCCTTGCCTGCGGTCGCGCTCACCGCGTATGCGAGCGCCGAGGATCGCGTGCGTGTGCTCGCGGCGGGCTTTCAGATGCACGTCCCGAAGCCCGTGGACGCGGCCGAGCTCGCGGCGACGGTGGCGAGTTTGTCTCCACGCACCACGTCACGCGAGTCCGTGCCGCCGTCCATGGCGACGTGAGGGACGAGCCTCCGCGCGGGCGGGCGCACGTGGGCCTGCGCGGAGGCGCTTGCGTGACGATGCGAGGGGATTTGCGGGGGGAGAGGCGGGGTGGGGCGTCGGCCGGAAGGTCGCGGCTCAGAGCGCTTCGACGGACTTCAGGAGCTCGTTCACGAACTGCACGCGCGGGCGGATCAGCCTGTCGCGCGTCCCCTTCTGACGGACCTTGATCATGCCGGTCTGGACGCCGAGGTCGCCCCCGAGAAGGTCGTCGTCATCGAACGTGTAGCCGTAGTTCTCGGTCTTTTCCTTCTTGGGCTCCGCGTACGCCGCGCTCGTGAAGAGGGTCGTGCCGAGGGTCGCGAGCAGGATCATCGTCGTCTTTCGCATCGTCGTTCCTCCGTTCGCTCCTTCCGACACGGCCCCCTCGCACGGCTTTGGGCCCCGATCGCGGACGGAAGATTTTTCGGTTGAGCCTCGCGTGAAGCTCGGTCGAATCTCGCGCTCGAGCCTCTATGAAGCGCGTCGAGTTCTTCTTCGATTTCTCGAGCCCCTTCGCGTACCTCGCATCCACGCAGATCGAGGACCTCGCGGCGCGCAAGGGCGCCTCGCTCGTGTATCGGCCCTTCCTGCTCGGCGCTCTCTTCAAGGCGATCGGCACCCCCAACGTCCCGCTCTTCGCCATGCCCGAGCCAAAGCAAAGGCTCGTGCGAGCCGACCTTCATCGCTGGGCGGATCACTGGGGCGTCCCGTTTCGCTTCGCCTCGCGCTTCCCCATGAACACGGTCAAGCCGCTGCGGATGGTGCTCGCGGCGCCGGAGGACCACGTCGCCGTGCTCGTGAACGCCGTCTATCGCGCTTATTGGGCCCTCGACCGGGACATCTCCGCGGACGACGTCCTCGCCGACGTCGCGGCCTCCGTGGGGCTCGACGGCGCGGCGCTCGTCGCGTCGACAGCGGACGAGCGGATGAAGAAACGCCTCAAGGACGTTACCGAGCAGGCCGAGCGGATCGGGGTCTGCGGCGCGCCGAGCTTCCTCGTCGGCGACCTTTTGTTCTGGGGTCAGGACCGCCTGCTCTTCGTGGAGAAAGCGCTCGATGGTTGGCGTCCCAAGGAATCCTGAAAGCCGCGGCCGTCCGCTGAAAAACCGAGCCTGGATCGCGGGAATCTTGTAGGATGGCGGCCATGCGTGCGCGGCTTTTGTCATCGCTCCTGACCCTGGTCGCCGCTTCCGCGGGCCTCGTGGCCACGTCGAGCGTCGCCCGCGCAGACACGCCCGATGCGCCTTCCGCCGGCGAGCCGCGCGAGTTCGGCGTGGGGATGTACCTCGTCGCCATGGAAGACGTGACCCTGCGCGACGCCGCGCTCAGCAAAGGCGCGCGTATCCACGTCACGCGCGTCGGCCTGCAGAAGGGCCGCGTGGCCACGGTGGACGTGGAGCTCGCGGATGGGCACGTCTTGAAGCGCGTCGCGGTCGACGCGATCCGCAAGGCGTTCGTCGTCGCCGACGAGTCCAAGGAGTAGCCGAGCGAGGGCTGCGGGACGCACGCTGGATCCTGCGTGGATCACGGCGCCTCGGCCGGATGTTTCACCGGGCACGAGCACCCTGCTAGGGTGCGGGCTTCATGAGCGCCCCGCGCAAGCTCCGTGTCGCCGTGCTCTTCGGCGGTCGCTCTGCCGAGCACGAGATCTCCCTCCTTTCGGCCCGCAACGTCGTCGAGGCCCTCGATCGGGATCGCTTCGAGCCCGTCCTCATCGGCATCGACAAGGCGGGCCGGTGGCTCTTGCAGGAAGAGGCGCTCCTCCTCGGCGCCTCGCGTGATCCGCGCCTCGCGCGGCTCAACCAATCGGCGCCGGACGTCGCGCTCCTCGCGCACCCGAGCCCGGCCGGCGAGGCGGCGCTCACCGTCGGCGGCACCTCCCAGGCGATCGACGTCGTCTTTCCCGTGCTGCACGGGCCCATGGGCGAGGACGGCTCCGTGCAGGGCCTGCTCGAGCTCGCGGGCGTGCCGTATGTCGGCTCGGGCGTGCTCGGCTCGGCCGTGGGCATGGACAAGGACGTGATGAAGCGCCTGCTCGCGCAGGACGAGCTTCCCCTCGTCCCGTACGAGACCGTGCGTCGCCTCGCGTGGGAGCGTGATCCGAGCGAGGTCCTCGCGCGTTGCGAGAGGCTCGCGCTCCCGCTCTTCGTCAAACCTGCGAACCTCGGCTCGTCGGTCGGCGTGACGAAGGTGAAGACGTACGAGGCGCTCGCCGAGGCGATCAGCGTCGCGTTCGAGTACGACACGAAGATCGTCGTCGAGCAGGGCGTCGAGGGCGCGCGCGAGATCGAGTGCGCGGTCCTCGGCGACGAGGAGCCCATCGTGAGCATCCCGGGCGAGATCGTGGTCGATCACCCGGACGGGTTTTACTCGTACGCCGCCAAGTACATCGACGAGCGCGGCGTGACCACGCGCGTCCCGGCCGACCTCACCGACGCCGAGACGCGCGCGGTGCAGCTCCTCGCGCTGCGCACCTTCCGCGTCCTCGAAGCCTCCGGCCTCGCGCGGATCGACCTCTTCATGTCGAAGAGCGGCGAGGTGTACGTGAACGAGATCAACACGCTGCCCGGCTTCACCTCGATCTCGATGTACCCGAAGCTCTGGGAGGCGACCGGCATCCCGCCGCGTGAGCTCGTCGCGCGCCTCATCGACCTCGCGCTCGCGCGGGCCGAGCGCCGTCGCAAGCTCCGGACCTCGACCTGAGCATGCGCGCCGTCGTCCTTCGCGAGACCGGCGGACCTGACAAACTCGTCCCGTCCCCGAACACGCCCGACCCCGTCCCCGCGGCCGACGAGGTCCTCGTCCGCGTCCGCGCCGTGGCCGTCTGCGGCCGTGATCTCATCGATCGGCGCGGCGGCTTTCCGCTGATGAAGCTGCCGACCATCCTCGGCCACGAGTTCGCCGGCGAGGTGGAAGCCGTGGGCGAGGAGGCCGCGCGCGCCGGGTTTGCCCCGGGCGATCGCGTGGTCAACCTGCACCGGCCGAGCTGCGGCGAATGCCCGCGTTGCGTGGGCGGCGAGGAGCTGCTCTGCGAGCGCGCCTATCAGAGCTTTGGACACACCGTCGACGGCGGTTACGCCGAGCTCGTCGTCGCGCACCATCGCGCCCTCGTAAAAATCCCTGCGCCCGTCCCGTTCGAGGACGCCTCGACGCTCATGTGCACGGCGGGCGTCGCCTACCAGGCGCTCGCCGCCCGCGCGCGCCTCGCCGCGGGCGAGACCGTGGTCATCACGGGAGCGAGCGGCGGCGTCGGCACTGCGGCGATCCAGGTCGCGCGGCACCTCGGCGCCCGTGTCGTCGCCGTGACCGGCAGCCCCGCGAAGGCCGCTGCCCTCGCCGATCTCGGCGCGCACGAGGTCGTCGTGAGCCCCGACGGCAAGTTCGAGGACGACGTCAAAGCGCGCCTCGGCGGACCCGCCGACGTCGCGCTCGAGCTGACGGGAAGCGCCACCTTCGCCTCCGCCATGAAGACGCTTCGCCGCGGCGGACGCCTGGTCGTCGTCGGCAACATCGACCAGGCCAAAGTCTCCATCAAGCTCGGCGCCTTGATCCTTTGGAGTCATACGATCTCCGGATCGGCCTCCTGCACGCGTCAGGACCTCGAACACGTGCTCGATCTCGCGGCCTCGGGCGCGCTGCGCGCCGTGATCGATCGCAAACTCCCGCTCCGCTACGCGGCCGAGGCGCACTCCCTGCTCGAAGCGCGCGCCGTCTTCGGCCGCGTCGTGCTGATCCCTTAGGCCGGCTCGATCCGCACGCCGGGGGCGGAGAGCGCGGGCCTTCGCACGGTGGCAGGACCGAGCGCGCGAAAGATCTCCGCGTGCCGCGCCTCGGGCGCCCACACGAGCACGTGTCCGCCTCCGCCTGCGCCGCACGCGCGGATCACCTCCACGCCGAACCCCGCGAGCTTCTCGCCGAGCTCCGTCGCCAGCGCGCTCGCCTCGGGTGCGCGCCGCACCTTGGCCATCGCGCTCCTGCGCATCCCCGCGAGCGCGCGCGCGAGGGCTCCCTCGCGTAGCGCCGCGGCCACCTCCGTCGCGGACTCCACGAGCTCCGCCACGTTCGCGAGCGCCGCCGCCGCGTCGACCTGCCCGAGCACCTCGCCCGACACGCGCCGCACGTGCGTATCGACCAGCAAGAGCCCTGCTTCGAGCTCCGCCGCGAGCCCTTTTTCCGGCGTGATCCGCTCGATCCGCGTGCACCCCGCTTCGCCGAACGCGAGGTCGAGCATCCCCCCGCACGCCGCGAAGATCGCGTCCTGCGCGCCGCACACGATCGAGAGCCCTTCGCGCTCCATCGTCGTCGCCTCGCGCGCGACCTCCTCTTCCGCCATCACCTCACCCACGCTCCACCGCAGCGCCGACAACGTGGCCACCGCGGTCGACGCGCTCCCGCCGAGCCCCGCGCCCGGCGCGACGTCGGTGTCGATCCGGAGCTTCACGCCGTCCGTCACGCCCGTGTACGCGAGCGCTGCTTCGAGCAGTCGGAACGCGAGCTCGTTCGACGGCGGCTCGTGGCTTCGCCGCGTGGTCGTCTCGTCTGCCACGGGCACTTCGAGCCGCACCCAGCCTCGATCGAACGGCTCCACGAGCGCCCTCACGCGCAGGCCGATCGCGCTGCCCACGACGCGCCCGGGTAGGCCCTCGACGAAGGGCGGCAGGTCGCTGCCGCCTCCGGCGAACGACACGCGCATCGGTGCGCTCGCGACGGCGCGCCTTTGCGGGCTACGTGCGGAGCGTGCTTCGGGCATGGAGACGGCGCAGGTGCTCATGGGGTGCGCGCGGAGGTGCCGCCCCTCGGCGTATCACGCCGGCACGGACGTCCGCGGCGCGCGGTGCAGCACGGACCGCGCCAGGGGGCTTCGAGGACGCGTGCGCACCGGGGTGACACGGCGAGCCCTCGCGCCTCGCTAGTTCAAGACCGGCGGTGTGGACGGCTCGGCCGCCTTCGCGCGCTCTTTGGCCTCGTCGAGGATCCGATCGATCAGCCGGAGCCCTGCGAGCAGCACCTTGCCCTCCTCCTGCTCGCCGCCGTCCTGGGCAGCGGATGCGAACGCCCGGAGCGACAGCGCGTCCTTGCGGATCGTCGTGAGATCCGCCGCGCGGGCAGCCGAGGCGATCAGCTCGGCCAGATCGATCACCGTGTTCGCGTCCCCGAATTCGAATCCGGTCTTCGCGGCACGACTGAGCACGCCCGTGAGCTCCACCCGATACGTTGCGAGCACCAAGTTCCAGAGCGCGTCCCGTTGCCGGAAGGAGCGCAGAATCAGGTCGTGGAGGGGAAGCGCGTCATCCGGAAAGGAGCGTTCCATGCATGAAAACCCATAAGCCCAGTGCGCCTCGGTCTCAAGACCGCCGTGGACCCCGGGCAGACTGCGTACTTTGGAACACGGAACCGCCGCGATTCGCCCCTGGCCGTGTTCTGTGCGATCCTTCGAGTTCGGATGAATTTGATCGCGTCGCACCTCGGTGATTGCTGGGGTTTGCCGCGTGCGCTAGCCCCCTGCCAGCCCTTCGGCGGTGGGGAAAACAAGCCGAACAACGGAGCAAGGAAGCGATGGCCAACGCCAACACGAGCGGCGGCGCGGGTGTGACCCGGCCGAACCTCAGCCCGCTCGCGAACTTCAAGTACGACCTGCCCGCGGGCCTCGTCGTGTTCCTCGTGGCGCTGCCGCTGTGCCTCGGCGTCGCGCTCGCCTCGAATGCCCCGCTCTTCGCGGGCCTCACGGCGGGCGTGATCGGCGGGCTCTTGATCCCGCTCCTCAGCCGCTCGCCGCTCAGCGTGTGCGGACCGGCCGCGGGCCTCACGGCGATCGTCCTCGCGGGCATCGACAAGCTCGGCACCTTCGAGAACTTCCTCGTCGCCGTGGTCCTCGGCGGCGTTTTGCAGGTGATCCTCGGCCTCGCGCGCCTCGGCACGGCCGTCTACCTCATCCCTTCGTCCGTCATCAAAGGGATGCTCGCCGCGATTGGGCTCATCCTGATCCTCAAGCAGTTCCCGCATGCCGTCGGGTACGACCTCGATCAGGAGGGCTCCGAGCAGTTCGTGGTCTCCGACGAGGAGAACACGTTCACAATGATCCTCCACGCCTTCGGCCGTCTCGAACGCGGCGCGCTCGTGATCAGCGCGGTCTCCATGGGCATCCTCGTCCTCTGGGAGAAGACCGAGCGGCTGCGCAAGCTCTCGTGGCTCCCGGGCGCGCTCGTCGTCGTCCTCGTCGGCACCGGCCTGAACCTCCTCTTCCGCAAGGCCGACTTGCCCATCGCGCTCGAACAGACGCACCTCGTCACGCTCCCCTCGTACGACGGCGTGAGCGGCGCGCTCGGGCAGCTCCGCGTGCCGACCTTCTCCGCGCTCTCGAACCCGCAGGTCTACGTCGTCGCTCTCACGATCGGCATCGTCGCGAGCCTCGAAACGCTCCTCAGCATCGAGGCCGTGGACAAACTCGATCCGTGGAAGCGCAACACCCCGCTCGACCGTGAGCTCATCGCGCAGGGCATCGGCAACGCGGCGAGCGGCCTGCTCGGCGGTCTGCCCGTGACGAGCGTGATCGTCCGCTCGAGCGCGAACATCAACGCGGGCGGCCGGACGCGGGCCGCGACGGCCTTCCACGGCCTCTTCCTCTTGCTCGCCGTGCTCTTCATCGGCCGGCTCCTCAACATGATCCCGCTCGCGTGCCTCGCGTCGATCCTGCTCATGACCGGCTACAAGCTGGCCAAGCCCGAGCTCTTCAAGAAGATGTACAAGCTCGGCTGGGATCAGTTCATCCCGTTCGTCTTCACCATCTCCGCCATCCTCCTCACCGACCTTCTCCGCGGCATCCTCGCGGGCATCGTCGTCGGCGTCGGCTTCGTCCTGCGCAGCCACATGCGCGCGGCGTTCACGGTCGCGAAGGAGGGCAAGAAGCGCGTGATCACGTTCAAGAAGGACGTCTCCTTCCTCAACAAGGCGACGTTCATCGGCGTCCTCAAGCGCATCCCCGACGGCTCGTCGGTCATCATCGACGGCACGCGCGCCGAGTTCATCGATCAGGACATCCTCGAGGTGATCGAGGACTTCCAGATCTCCGCGGCGCTGCGCGGCGTCCACGTCGAGGTGCGTGACGTCCGCACGAAAGAGAACGCGCGAAGGCCGACGATGGCTTCGGTCTCCGAGTCGAGCGGGGCGCCCGCCGAAGCGCGCACCTGACGCGCGTCGCCACCACCTTTTTCTTCCCGTCATCGCCTCCTGCCCGGGCGGCCGAACCGGTCCGCCCGAGGGCACGACTCTCCCCCGACAAACCCTTGCGCGCCCCGGGAGGATGGGTCAAAACGCGCGGTCGCCTCGCGGCCGATGACCTTTTTCCGGAACATCCGCGAGCTCTGCCGTCCGTCCACCGGTCCTCCGGGCCGCGACGGATGGAAACGGAAAACGAGGGGCCTGGTCCCTCCCAACCCCGCTCCGCGCGCTACGTAATCCACCGTGACCGCCAAGCAGACGACCGCGCAGCCGCTTCGTCCCGAGTCGAGCTCGGGCAACCCTCAAAGCACGCCGCAGACGAATGGCGCGGACGAGCTCGCGATCGTTCGCGAGGAGCAAGCGCTGCTCGCTCGCGTCCGCGAGCACCTCGCGACGGTGAAGCCTTCGCGCCCGCCGCCCACGGAGGACTACGAGGCGCAGATGATCTCGCTGCGCGATCAGATCGCGGTGAGCCGCCTCGAAGACGTCCCCGCGCTCGTGCAGCAGATGGAGCGCATCGCGGGCGTCGCCGCGCGCCGCGCCGAGGTCGTCACCGAGCCCGTCGATCCGCGCTCGCCCTACTTCGGCCACCTTCGCCTCCGCGAGCGCGGCAAGCAGGACCGCGACGTCCTCATCGGCCGCACGACGCACGTCGACGCCAAGGCCGGCGTGCGCATCGTCGACTGGCGCCACGCGCCCGTGAGCCAGCTTTATTACCGCTACGAAGAAGGCGCGGAGTACGAAGAGACCTTCGGCGACCGCGAGGTCGAGGGCAAGGTCCTCGTCCGGCGCACCGTCACCATCGAGGAAGGCGAGCTCTATCGCATCGCCGCGCCGCAGGGTGTCTTCGTGCGGGTCGAGAGCGGCTATCGCCGGCTCGACAGCCGCGCCGTCGTGCTCGCGGGTGGGCAGGGCAAGGCCGTTCGCCCCGAGGACATGC
This sequence comes from Polyangium sp. y55x31, assembly GCF_029946505.1. Classification (GTDB taxonomy): domain Bacteria; phylum Myxococcota_A; class Polyangia; order Polyangiales; family Polyangiaceae; genus Polyangium. The sequence goes on along the minus strand of NZ_JARZHG010000007.1, from coordinate 179,915 downwards.
GCGGCTCGCTCGGCACCGGCGCGAGCTTCGCGGCGAAGGAGGATCGGCACCTGCCCGAGATCGCCGCGCTCCTCGACCCGCGCCAGTTCGAGCTCATCTCGCGGCCCGACGCGGGCATCGTGGTCATCCAGGGCGGCGCGGGCAGCGGCAAGACGACCATCGGCGTCCACCGCATGGCCTTCCTCGCGTTCAACAACCGCGTTCGTTTCTCCGGCGACAAGATGCTCGTCATCGTCGGAAGCCCCGCGCTCCGGGCGTACATCAGCGAGGTCCTGCCTGCGCTCGGCATCGGCCAGGTTCAGGTCGAGACCTTCGCCGAGTGGGCCCGCGCCGTGCGGATCCGCGCCTACCCGTGGCTCGACGTCCCGGTCGAAGAGAACACCCCGAGCGCGGTCACGCGGTACAAGACGCACCCGGCGCTCCTGCGCCTGCTCGAGGAGCGCGCGAGGGCGTACGCGCAAGATCCTACGACCCGAAAGGATTCGCGCGGCATCCTCTGGTTCTGGGCCGACCTGCTCACGGACAAGGACAGCATCGAGAAGGCGTTCCTCGACGCGAACGACCCCGAGTTCGGCATCGACAAGGCCCGCCAGGCGTGGCGCTGGTGCGCCGAGCGTTGCCCCGCGGTCCTCGATCGTGATCCCGGTGATCGCGCCGAGCGCAAAGCGGCGCTCGCCGACGAACCCGTGGACGACGATCCCGAAGAGGAGCGCCTCGGCGCCGACGACAAACCCATCGAAGAGGACGAGCGCGCGCTGCTCGATCCCGAGGACGACGCGCTCCTCTTGCGCGCCTACCAGCTCATCAAGGGCGACCTCAAGAAGGGCAAACAGCCCTACGTCGTCGAGCACCTCTTCGTCGACGAGGCGCAGGACCTCGCGCCCGTGGATCTCGCGGTCCTGCTCGGCGTCGTCTCCAAGCAGAAGTCCGTGACGCTCGCGGGTGACACCGCGCAGCGCCTCTTCATGGACTCGGGCTTCCGCGACTGGAGCCGCGTCCTCGACGACCTCGGCCTCTCCTCGGTCAACATCGAGCCGCTGCGCATCGCGTATCGCTCGACGCGTGAAGTCCTCGCGGTCGCGCGTGACATCCTCGGTCCGCTCGCCGATCCCACGCCGCCCGTCGCGCCGCGCACGGGCGCGCCGGTCGAGCATCATCACTTCCCGAGCCAGGGCGCGGCGGTCGCGTTCCTCGCGGACTCGATCCGCCCGCTCTTCACGCGTGAGCCGCGCGCCACGCTGGCGATCCTCGCGCGTCATCCCGAGCAGGCGGACGCGTATTACGAGGCGCTCAAGATGGCGGAGATCCCGAGCCTCCGCCGCGTGCGCTCGTTCGACTTCCTCTTCCGACCGGGCGTGGACGTCACCGAGATCCGGCAGGTGAAGGGCCTCGAGTACGACTATGTCGTGCTCGTCGACGTGAACGAATCCACCTACGCGGCGGACGACGAGTCGCGGCACCTCCTGCACATCGGGGCGACGCGCGCCGCGCATCAGCTCTGGGTGGTCTCGACGGCCAAGCCGAGCGCGCTCGTGCCGGCGTGGCTCCTGAATGCCTGAGAAACCCCGGAAAAACGGCCTCCCCGCGAGAAGCGTGATCGAACGATCACGAGGGGCTTGACTCCTGCACGGACAGGAGTAGGTTCCGACCCGTCGTCGCCGCTTCGTTTGGCGAACAGGACGCGCGGTGGAGCAGCCTGGTAGCTCGTCGGGCTCATAACCCGAAGGTCGTAGGTTCAAATCCTACCCGCGCAACCAGCGGAGCGTGGGGCCAGCCGTAGGCGCTGTCCTCCACGCTCGGTTGTTTTTGTAGGGGAAACACACTGACGCGCGGTGGAGCAGCCTGGTAGCTCGTCGGGCTCATAACCCGAAGGTCGTAGGTTCAAATCCTGCCCGCGCAACCAAGTCCGTAGACCGGAAAGCAAGGGGTCGACTCGAAATGGGTCGGCCCCTTTGCTTTTGCGCGCTCGGATGTCCCGGAGGCCTTCAGGCCGCGCGCGCTTGCGCGAGCCCGCCGGCCCCGAGCGACCCTTCTTCGCCGATGCAAAACGCCAGATTGCGTTTGTCGTGGCCGAGGGTCAGCCGCGACCATACGGGCAGCCCGAGCGGCGCGAGCGCCTCGCGCAGCACGTCCGTGAGCTCGTAACCTGCGCCCTCCGGCGGGTCGCATTTCACGAAATCGCCGAGCGCGATCCCCACCGCCCCGTCGAGCGCCCCGCTCAGGCGGAGCTGCGTGATCAGCCGATCGACCCGGTAGGGCACCTCGGTCACCTCTTCCAGCACCACGATCGCGCCCCGCGCATCGAGCGCCCACGGCGTGCCTGAAAGGCTCGCGAGCACGCACAGGTTTCCCCCGACGACCCGCCCGCGCACCTCTTCCTTCGGCCCCACGAAATGCTCCGCGGCAATGGGCGCAACCTCCTCGCCGGCCAGCATTGCCTGGATTCGCGCGCGTGTCGCGTCGTCCACCTTCGTCGCGATCGTCTCCAGCATCGGCCCGTGCACGAGTTTGCCCCCGCGTGACTTCACGAGCGCCGCGAAGAGCGCCGTCGCGTCCGAGCAGCCGATCACCGGCCTCCCGTCGAGCCCCTCGCTCGGCAGGTTCGGCAGGCAATGCATGCACCCGTAACCGCCTCGCGCGAGCCACACCGCGTCGATCCCTTCGGCGGTCAGCGCCCACCGCAGATCCTGCGTCCGCACCTCGGCCGTGCCTGCGGTGAAATGGTGCCGTTTTTCCAGATTCGGCGCGAGGACGACCTCGTAGCCCCAGCTCTCGACGAGCTTCACGCCGGCGGCGACGCCGGCGAGCTGCGGGATACCTGCGGGGGCGACGACGGCGATGGTCGCGTGGGGTTTCAGCACGAGCGCATCATGCGACGGCGTGATTCTTCAGCCAAGAAAAATGCTAAATCGATCGACACGCGAATTTCTTTCTGCCGCGCCGCATAATGTGCGGCCATGCGCTCGATCCGGAAGCGGGCTCCTTCATCGCGCGAGCGACGATACACGTGGCTAGCGGCGGCGCCCATGGTCCTGATACACTCTCGCCCGTGGACCTTCCCACTCCGCCGAACCCTGGCAAGACGACGCAGCTCGTCCTCGGCGCTGTTTTCACCGGCCTCGGCGCGCTCCTCTTGCTCGCCGGCCTCGCGCAGCTCCTCTTTTTCTGGAACGGGACGCCGCGCGGGCTCACGATCGAGCCCATCGTCCTGCCCATGGGGCTCATCCTCGCGCTCGTCGGCGCGCGCTTCCTCATCCGCGAGATGGGCGCCCGCTGGCTCGCCAAGAACGGCCTCGATGCCCAGGCCGAGGTCCTCCGCGTCGATCACACGGGCGAGGTCGTCGATCGCCAGCAGGTCGTCTGCAAAGTGGGCCTGCGCGTGCACCTGCCCGGCCAGCCGCCGTACGACGTCTCCATCAAATGGCTGATGGGCCCGTACGACGGCCTGCGCCTCATTCCGGGCAAATACGTGAACGTGAAGGTGAGCCCGAAGGATCGGATGCACGTCGCGCCCGCCTGAGCGCGGGCGCCGCCTTTTTCAGGGCCCGAGGCTCAGCACCGTCGGCTGGCTCGGCACGATACGCATGCCGGGGCAATTCGTGCTGTTCTGGATCGACATGCTGGTCATCTTCGTGACGGGCATTCCGCCGACGAGCACGGTGAACGAACCGGTCACGTGACGCACCGGCCCCATCACCATTCCGGATGCCACGCCCGTCGCGATGCCGGGGTTATCGCCGACGCTCAACGTGATCGGCGTCGCCATGTTGTGCGTCGGTGTGCACATCGTGAGCACGTTCCACACCGGCGGACATCCCATCGGCCCGAATCCCATGTTCGGATACGGAATCGGCACCGGGGCGGGCGCGGGCGGCACGGGCGTGAGGCACACGTCCGGAAAGCCCATGTTCATGCCCATCATCTGCGTATTGACGAACATCGGCCGTCGCTCCTTTCAGCCGAGGTGCACCTGATCGGCGTTCACCTTCACGAGGTCCGTCGCCGTCACGAGCGTGTTTTCGCCCCGGAGATGCGCGTTGCCCTGCGCCGCCCAGTCGATGTGCTGCGCGCGCACCTGATCGATCTCCTCCACCGTGCGATACGAGCGTTTCACCCGCTGGCTGAATCGATCGAGCGCCGCGTCGAACGTCGACGCCAGCATCTTCACTTTTCCGAACTCCGCCTTCACCGCGGCGCCCACCACGTCGATCCACTCCGCCGACAAACGCGCCCGCAGCGCCTTCACGGTCACCTCGGAGCCCGTCACGTTCACGGGCGCCGCGGCCGTCACGTCGACGCCCTCCTGCGCCGCGATTTCGACCTTTCCGCTCGGCGTGCGCAGCTCGAGATCACCCTCCACGGCGATCGTCGTCTTTTGCGAATCTTTTCGCTCCAGCACGGCGAGCACGAACGAATCGCCTTCTTCCTCCGTCGCCACGAGGACGCGGTCTCCGAGGGCCGGCGCGACGAGACAACTCGCGGCGCGTTTCGCATTCACCTCGGCGAGCGCCGTCCGCACGCAAAACCCGTCCGGACGTGCTTCCACGACCTCGCCGAACTCCTGCCACACGGTCTTCGCCGCGAGCTTCCGCGCCGCGTTATGCATCGCCGTCTCCTTTCCAGATCCGCTGGTGCTTGTCCCGCCAAAGTTCTGCTTCCACGAGGTCCGCCTCGTCGCCGAGCGCGCCGGCCCGGCCGAGCGGATACCTGGCGCCCCCGTCCTTCACCCGGTGGAGCTTCGTCCGGTACATCTTCGCGCCCGAGAAATCGGCCCCCTCGATCGACGCGTGCGAAAAATCCGCATACGTGAGGTCGCAATGCTTGAAGCTCGCGCCCGGGGCCTTCGCCTCGTGCCAGATCGACATCTCCAGGATCGCATCGTCGAATGGCACGGCCGGCGCGATCACCTTCGGAAAGAGCGCCTCTTTCAGGTTCGCGCCGCGCGCATCCACCCCTTCGAGCCGCGCCTCGAAAAAGATCGCATTTTTCGCGTCGGCCCGCGTGAGCTTCGCGCCCGTCAGGTTCGCGCCCTTGAAATTGACCTGCGTGATCTTCGCCTTCTCGAAATTGCACCCTTCGAGGTTCGCGTCGTTGAGCTGCGTCAGGTGAAGGTCCACCCCCGCGAACGAATGCCCCGCGAGCTTCGCCTCCGTGAGCACCGTCATTTCGAGCTTCGCGCCGGCGAGCTTCACGCCCACGAGGTCCGCGCGGAAAAGAGCCGTCCTTTTCAGGTTCGCCCCCGCGAGGTTCGCGCCCTTGAAGCTCGATTCGAGCAGCGACGCCCGTTCGAGGTTCGCCCCTGCGAGGGACGCCTCGTCGAAGCAGCCTTTCGAGAAATTCGCGAGCAAGAGCGACGCCGACGCGAGCTCGGCCGCCGTGAAATCACACCCGTTCGAGGTCACGTTCACGAGTTCGGCGCCGCCGAGCTTCGCCATGACGAACCGCGTGGTCATCACGGTCGCGTGCTTGAAGCTCGCCCCTTCGAGCACCGCGTTCGCGAAATCGCATTGCGTGAACGTGGCCTCGCGCAGGTTCGCGCCTGCGAGGTTCGCGCCGCGGAACGACGTATTCGCGAAGACCGCGCCGCGCAGGTCCGCGCCCGCGAGGTCCTTGCCGCCGAGGTCCGCGCCGTCGAAAAGCTCGCCGCTCCGGACGAGGTTCTCAAGCGTTGCCTTGTCCATCGTCCCCTCGGCTCTGCAGATATCGGAAATGCTTCAAATTCGCGCCCTTGAAGCTCGTCTTCGTATCCCCCACCATCCGCGCCCCGTCGGCCCGGAACAGGTTCGCCTCCTCGAAATTCGCGCCCGCCACCATCGCCCGCGCCAGCATCGCCGACAAGAGATCGGCCCCGCGCAGATCCGCATTCGTGAGGTTCGCTCGCTCGAAGCGCGACTCCGCCGCGCGCACGCCCATGAGCTTGGCGCCCGTGAGGTCCGTCTCCGAGAAATCGGCCGTGTGCAGGGTCGCGGCCACGAACGTGCTCCCGGCGAGCCGCGCCCCGCGCAGGTTCGCCCGGGTCATGTCGGCGTCGCGGAAATCCGCATTCGTGAACCGCGTGCCCTTCTCGACCCGCACGACGCGCAGGTTCTGGAGGCTCGCGCGCCGGAAGATCGCGCCGTCGCCCTCCACGTCGAGGAACACCGATTGATCGAGCTTCGCGACCGTGAAGTTCGCCTTCGTACAATCGACGTCCAGGAAATTGCATTTCTCCAGCACCGAGCCGGAGAGGTCCGCCCCTGCGAGCGAGACCTTGGAGAACATGAGCTCCTCGGCCTTGCAGCCTTTGAGCTTCGTCCCTTCGAGCTTCGCCTCCGTGAAATCGGTCCCGTCGAGCGTCGTGTTTTCGAGGTTCGCCCGCGTGAGGTTCGCCCGGAAAAACTGCACGCGCTTGATGTTCGTGTTCCCCGCGAGATCGGCCTCCGTGAGGTCCGCGCATCCGAGGTTCGCTTCTTCGAGTCGCGCCCCACGGAAGACCGCGCCTTTCGCCCGCGCGTGCGCGAGGACGGCGCGGTAGAGGTTCGCCTCGTCGAAACGACACCCCTCCACGTTCGCCGACTCGAAGAACGATTCCGACAGATCCGCCTTGCGGAAATCGATCCCCGAGAGGTCCACGCCCGAAAAATCGCGCCCCGCGAGGCTCTCGCCATTGCGCAGCGCTTGCTCCACCTCGGCCCGGACCTTCCGCCCGTCCTCCTCGTCGAGCGGCGGCATCGCTTCGGCCCGGTGCACCGACAAGCGATAGGCTTCTTTCGTCTTCTGTTCGGCTAAGACGAGCTTCTCCTCGATCGAGGGATCATTCAGCTTCTGATACACCTCGTCCGGCATCGGCACGCCCGTCGCCTCGCTGAGCGTCGCGAGCCCGCGGAGCGTCTCGAGCTCCTTTTGCGCGCTGAACTTGGGCGGACCGAGCGAGCGCCGCTTCTGCCGCGCGAGGACCTCGTCCGGATCGAGCTTCGCGTCCTTGCACGATTGCCGAAACTGCTCCATCGCCTGCTGCTTGAGCGCCTCGCCCTCTTTTTTGGCGACCTCGACCTTCTCGTCGACGGACTCCATGAAGGCGAGGACGTCGCCTTTCGGCATTTCCTCCCGCGGCGGGAGCTTTTCGGGGAGCCTCGACCCCGGATCGAGGCCTGCGGCGCGGATCTGCTCGCGGGCGCGCTGCAATTCGAGCTCCGCGCGCCGCCGCATGTTTTCTTCGAAGGAGCCCTCGCGTTCGAGCAGGACCTTCGTATCGTCGTTTCCGCTCGGCTTGAGCACGCCGACGCCCTCGGGCAGCAGATCGCCGTCCTTGAGCGCGTGAAGCGCCCCGCGCTCCTTGTCGAGGCGGCGCCTTCGCACCTCCTCGTAATGGGACCGCGGCTTCGCCTCACCGAGCCGTTCGAGGCCCACCATGACCTCGTTCACTTCGAGCTCATCATCCGTCGCGACCGGGAAGATGCCGCGGTAGATCAATGCGACGCGCTCGACGTGCGGGAAGATCCACACCGTGTCGCAATGCATCGACACCTCGACGCGCTCCTCCGTGCTGCGCGTGCCGATGAACGCGCGCGGCAAGAAGCCCGGGAGGGCCGCTTCGATCTTGGGTTTGTCCGGGTGCATGTTCTCCACGACGAACGCCTCGTCGCCGCGGAAATACCCGGGCATCCACTGGTCCTCGGGGGCCACGTTGAAGAAGAGCGGATCGAAATCGTCGGGCAGCTCCGGATATCGTGTCTTCAGCCATTTCTGGCCGTACGTGCCGACACGCTTCGAGCGCGGCTCCCACGTGAGGTCGAGCGGTCCAAAGCCCGCGGGAGGCGGCTCGTCGCCGGGCGATTTGACGAGCCGATTCGGCCATTCCACGTTGGGCAAGGGGTGCACCTTCTTGCCGTCGATCGTGGCCGCCCGCTTGCCCTTGCCCACGGGGTTTCGTGTATCGCCCTCGCCGCCGAACGCATTCTCCCAGCGAATGCGCATCTTCGTGTACGGCACCGGCTCGGACGGGCCCGTCGCACCCCAGGTCCGGTCACCGACGACGTAGAGCTTTTTATCGATGCGGCCGAGCGCGAGCCGCACCTGCCGCGCCACGGCGGGCGCGGCGCCCGCGGCGAAGCCCTCGCAAAGCACCTCGCCGCGCACCTTGGGCAATCCCTGGTCGAAGACGCCCGTGCCCTCGTCCGTGAACGTCGTGACGACGTTTCCGTCGTTGACGAGCAGCCCCGCGCCCTGGCCGCCGAATTGCAGCATGAAGGTCACGGACAGGCAGCCGCGGCCAGGCAATCCGATCGCCTGCACGCGAACGGACGGGATCAATCCTGCGGGTTTGATCGTACGCACGTGAGTATCGCGCTCAGTTGATGAGCTGGATCGCGGCGCGCGACATGAACGCCGCGCCCGTGAACACGAGCGTCGGGGTCTGGACCATGAAGACGCCGGCCGACATGAACGCGAAGCCCGCGGTCGCCTCGGAGACCTTCATCGGCGTCGCGCGGAGATCGATCACGCTGGAGAACTCGGCCTTGATGCCCGTGGCGAACGTGAAATCGGCCGAGCATTTCACGTCGATGAACACGCCGACCTTCAGGTTGAACTCGGCCGCGAGCGTGAAGTTCGCGTTCGCCTGCGCGTTGAACGTGATCCCGGTGCCGTACGTGACCTCGCGCTTGTCGCTGCCGACGACTTTGAAGCTCGTGCCGAGGATGTTCGTCGTCTTGTCGCCGCTGACGGTGCCGGTGTATTTGCCCTCGGTCGTGACGTTGATGTTGCCTTTGGCGTAGATGTCGACGTCGCCGTCCGAGCTCTTGAACGTCGCTTTGCCCTTGCTCGTGTACGACTGCGTGCCCTCCGGCGCCTTCAGCTCGATGTTCTGGTTCGTCGACGCCTTGAAATTGCCGCCGGTCACCGACACGTTGAAATCGGTGTTCCCGGGCGCGGCGAGCCCCGTGCCGGCGCCGACGTTGAACGAGACGCCCCCGTCCACCGCGACGCCGATGCCCCCCTTGACGCCGACCTTCTGCCCGCCGTCTTTGACGAGGAAATCCTGTCCCTTCGCGATCGTCGTCACCTGCCGATCGTTGTAATTCTCGGTGACGAGCTTCGTGACCGTCTCGGTCTTCAGGTCCTCGTACGTCTCGGTGACGGAGCCTTTGACCTTTTCGGTCTTGTTGCCGACGGGTCCGCCGTCGTGATAGCCGACCTCGATGTTCCAGTCGCCGCCCGCGTCGAGCAGGGTCGCGGCGTCGGTGTGGATGATCATCGTGTGGCCTTCATTGGGCGAGCCCATGCGCACGTACGAGTTCGTGTGCGGCGTCGACATCGTGATGCGCTGCTGTCCCGACTTGTCCTCGAGTTCGAGTCGGTTCCGCCCGCCCGTCTGAATGACGTTTTTCGTGTGATTGCCGCTCGTGACCGGGCTCGGCGTGTGCGCGTTCGGCACGACGCCCGAGATGACGGGGCGATCCGGGTCGCCGCCGAGGAAGCTGAAGACGACCTCGGTGTTCTTGCGGAGCGGGAAGTGAAAACCCTCCACGCCGCCGCCGTGCGGCTGCATCATGCGCACGAACGTGCTCGCCTTGCCGTCCTTCAGGTTCGTCTCGTCGAACTTGAACTTGACCGAATACCGGCCCTGATCGTCGATCTGCGCGTACTCGCTGTCGGCCGGCCCGTCCACGGTGCCATTCTCGTAGCCGTAGATCCGCGGCCATTGCGTGCGCGACTCCGGCCGGAACTGCGTGCCCTCCGGGATCGCCTCGATCTCGACGAAATACACCTCGTCGTGCTCCAGATCGAGCAGCCGCTGGAACGCCGACGCGCCCGCGGCCTGGTTGCCGTGGTGGCGCACCTCGACCGCGAGGTAGCGGGCATTGAGCGCCGCGCGCGGGTGCTCCTCGATCTCGAAGACGTGCCCGGCGCGCAGGTGCGAGCGCGTGCCGCGCGCCTGAAACACGACCTCGCGCGCGAGCATCTCCTCGGCCCGGAGCTTCGCCAGTCGTTCACCCGCGGCGGCCGAGAAGAAACGCTCGCCGTAGAGGCTGACCTCGCCGGCGCCGTTCGACGAGACCTGCGCCGAGCCGGCGATCGTGAGGTTTGGCCGGGCATAATCGTAATCCTTGAGCTTGACCATCGACGGCAGCGTGCGGTGGCGGCTCGTGAATGCGCGGAACGAGGCCCCGGCGCTCCGATCCTGCCCGGTCTGCGGGAAATACCGCACGGGTTTGCCGAGGATGTCCTCCTCGTACGAGGCGCCGTCGCTGATGACGAGCTTCTCGCCGTCCTCGCCGTGGATGAAGTAATAAAAAATGCCCTCGCGCTCCATCCAGCGCGAGATGAAATCGAGGTCGCTCTCCCGGTACTGGCAGATGTGCTCCTCCGTGTCGTACGATCCGAGGCGGAGCTCGTAATCGTCGCCGGAGAGCCCGTTTTCCTCGAGGATCGACTCGATCACCTCGGGCAGCTTTTTCTTCGTGAAGATGCGGCTGTGCTTGGAGAGGCCGAGCAGCCATAGCCGCGGGACGAGCACCGCGCGGACGAGCGATCGGCCCTCGACCGCGTGCAAGAGCTCCACGCTCGCGAGGATCCCGGCGAACACGAACGGCGGGAGCGTGTCGTCCGCCCGGTCGATCACGAGCTGCGCCTTCGCGCCGATCGCGTCGCCGAGATCCAGCCCGTCGCCCTCTTCCCCTTCGAGCGACAAAAAGATCTCGAACTCGTACGTTCGGGAGATCGCCTCGACGCCGCGGAATGCGATCACGCGCGTCGTGTCCGGCAGCACGCTCGACGAGATGTTGATGAGGTCGGTCAAAGCCATGGCCCACGCTCTCCCGGGGATCCCCCCCAAAGTTCTCGAAGCGCCGTCGAGACTACCATTGCCCTCCCGCGCCGGGAAGCGCGGCGCGCTTTGGGATCACGAACATTCGTTGTAGGATGCGCCACGGCGCTAGCGCCGGGAGCCCGGAGGACGAGCCGTGAAGACGCTGATCAAGGACGTGGACATCGTGACCCTCGACGAAAAAGGCACGGTGATCCGGGGCGGCGCCATCGCCATCGACGGCGCGTGTATCGTGGCCGTCGGAGAGGCCCCCGCCGAATTCGTGCCCGACACGACGATCGATGGCACGAACCACGTCGCCGTCCCCGGATTTTTCAACGCTCACTGCCACGCGTCGATGTCGCTCGTGCGCGGCTACGCGGAGGACCTGCCGCTCGATCGCTGGTTCAACGAGCGCGTCTGGGTCGCCGAATCCGCGCTCGGTCCCGAGGAGGTGCGCGCGGGCGCGCGGTTAGCCGCGTGCGAGATGATCCGCTCGGGCACGGTCGCCTTCAATGATCACTACTTCTACATGGACCACGTCGCCGAGGCCGTGGAGGCTTCGGGGATGCGCGCCTCGCTCACGTGGTGTCAGTTCGGGCTCGGCGCGGGAAAGGAAGTCGGCGCGGATCTCGAAGGCGCGCTCGCATTCGCGGAGCGATGGCACGGCAAAGCGGACGGACGTATCCGCGCGATGCTCGGGCCGCACTCGCCGTACGTCTGCCCGCCCGCGTTCCTGCGCGAGATCGCGGCGCTCGCGAAGGAGAAGGGGCTCGGCCTGCACATTCACCTCGCCGAGAGCGACGAGCAGGTGAGCCGCTCGCTCGCCACGCACGGCGTGACGCCCACGCGGCTGCTCGAAGAGACGGGCGTGCTCGACGTACCCGCGATCGCGGCGCACGCGCTTTACCTGAGTGACGACGACGTGGCGATCCTCGCGCGGCGCGGGACGACCGTGGCGTATTGCCCGATCACGTACATGAAGCTCGCGATGGGCCCGGGCGACGTGCCGCGGCTGCTCCGCGCGGGCGTCAACGTCGCGCTCGGGACCGACGGGCCGGCGTCGAACAACGACATGGACATGAAGGAAGCGGTCCGCTTTCTCCCGCTCCTTCAGAAGCTCGCGCGCCGCGACGCGGAGGCGATCGCCGGCGACGCATCGCTCCGCATCGCGACGCAGGCCGGCGCGCGCGCGATGGGTTTTTCCGAGGCGGGCGTGCTCGAAGCGGGACGAGCGGCCGACCTCGTGCTCTTCGATTTCGACAAACCCCACCTCGTGCCGCGCCACGACCTCGTGGCGAACCTCGTGCACGCGGCGAAGGGCAGCGACGTGAGCCACGTCTTCGTGGCTGGAAAGCTCCTCTACGAGAACGGGACGATCCTGACGCTCGACGAGGAGAAGATCCGCGCCGAGGCCGAGCGTGCGGCATTTCGGATGGTCTCCCGCGATTTGACCGTCCTCCGCGAATACCAGTCCTAGGCGCGCGGACTCCGAGCGGAAAGGACGCGTCGCGCGCCTCTTGCATCGGCGCGTCTTCATGAATGAACTGAAGACGAGGCCTGCCGGCATCATCGTCGTGGCCGTGCTCATGGCGCTCAGCGGCGTGCTCACCGTGCTCTCCAGCATCCCAGCCGTCACGGGCGCGCAGCTACCGCCTTGGGCGATCGCGCTCGACCTCGCCGTCGGGATTGCCATGTTCGCCGTGGCGTGGGGGCTCCTCACGCTGCGCGCCTGGGCGTGGGTCGTGACGCTTGGAATCCAGGCGGTGAACGGCCTCTTCGCGATCGTCTCGGTCGCGGCGGCGCCGGCCGCCTGGCCGGCGTGGATCGCCATCGTGATTGCGGCAGCGGTAATCTTCTATTTGGCGCGACCGAACGTCCGATTGGCCTTCGGCGTGGGCATGCGCCGCGCCTGACCTGATCGCCAGGATTTCCCAAATGAGAGCTGCCTGCCGGTCTCGACCGGTGTACGCTCGGCTCTTCTGCGAATCGACCATCGACGTTCTTGTCGATGGGATACCCGCGGGAGGTCCGAATGCGTGTTTTCCATTTCCCCCCTTCGATTCCTGTCCTCATGCTCGTCACCGCTTGTGGCTTCGCCGGTTGCGGCGCGGAGCCCGGTGATCCTTCGACGTCGAACCCCCTGGTCCCCGGGGCGCCGTCCGCGATCCTCGGTCCGCCCGAGGACGAAGTCTGCGACGGCCGCGACAATGACCACGACGGCGAGGTCGACGAGGACGATCCGTCGTACGGCCTCGCCTGTGACACGGGCCAGCCGGGCATTTGCGCCGCCGGCACGCTCACCTGCGGCTACTACGCCGAGCTCGAATGCGTGCCCGATCAGGCGCCGCAGCCCGAGGATTGCAGCACGCCCGAGGACGAGGATTGTGACGGCTTCGGCGGCTGCCCCGGCGGCACGCACGTCTGGAGCCGCGGCGTCCTCGACCAGGGAGGGCAGACGTTCGGCCCTGTGGCGACCGACGCCTCGAACAACATCTTCGTCGGTTTCAGCGCCTCGGACGGCAACGTCGATTTCGGCAGCGGTCCGATCCCCATTACGGGCGGGATGGGCGTGGTCGAATACGACGCGGCCGGCTCCGCCGCGTGGGTGAAGCCCCTCTGCCCGAACGTCGGCGGCACGAGCGGCGGGACCATTTACTCCGTCACGGCGGACGGCGCGGGCAACGTGCTCGCCGCCGGCATCTTCAGCGGCACCTGTGATTTCGGCACGGGGCCATTGACGGTCGCGGGGCTCGGCTCCTTCCTCGTGAAGCTCGACCCCGCGGGCAATACGCTCTGGGCGCGAGCCTTCGCGGGAGGCTCGTTCGGCGGCAGCGTCGCCGCGGACGCGTTCGGCAACGTTTACTACGCGAGCTACAGCACCCAGCCCTTCGATTTCGGAGCCGGCCCGCTCGCCGGCGCCGACGAGGACGTGGTCCTCGGGAAATTCGACGCGGCGGGCAACCTCGTCTGGGGCAAGAGGTTCGTCGCGACGAAATCACAAAGGCTCCCGGTGATCGACGTCGACGCGGCGGGCGACGTCGTCCTCGGCTTCCTCTACAACAGCTCGGCCGACGTCGGCACGGGCGCGCTCTCCGGCTCGGGCGTCGAGATCCTTCTCGCGGAGATCGACCCTTCGGGCAACACGATCTGGGCGAAGAACCTCGGCGGCCAGTACGACCAGATCCTGTCTTCGCTCCGCGTCGATCCGAGCGGCAACCTCCTCCTCGGCGGCTACTTCTACTACCGCGCCACGTTCGGCGGGCCGACGCTCACCGGCCTCGGCAATTACGACGGGTTCGTCGCCAAGCTCGACCCGACGGGCAACCACGTCTGGACCAAGCGCCTCGGTGGCCCGAATTATCAGGAGCAGGTGCTGCTCGACGTCGACGCCGCCGGCAACGTCAGCGTCGCCGGCCATTTCCAGGGCAGCGTCGATCTCGGCCTCGGCTCGGTCCCCGGCTCCTCCACGACGACGTACGACATCTTCGCCGCGAAGCTCGATCCTTCGGGCGCGACGCTCTGGGCCGGGCATTTCGGCGACAGTGAGGAGCAGCGGCTCGGCGGCGTCGCCGTCGACACCGCCGGGAACACGATTCTCGCAGGCGCGCTCTACGGCGGCTCGATCGATTTCGGTGGCGGCGCGCTGAACGCGAACCTCACCTCCGGCGACGCCTTCCTCGCCAAGCTTTCGCCCTGATCGAGGGCGCTCCTAGCTCGCGGCCCCCGAATCATTCGAGCCCGCGTCGCCCCCACCATTCGAATTCGTCGCGTCCGCGGCCGCCGCCTCCGCCGCGGCCGCCGCCTCCGCCGCGGCCGCCTCGGCCTTCTTCCGCTCCGCCTCCTCGCGCCGCTTTTGCAGCGCCGCGGCCTCCGCCTCGCGCCGCTCGACCGCGTCCTGCGCGCTCCGGATCGCCGCCAGCGCCGCGCGCGCCTTGATGCGCGTCTCCTCGGCCTCGCGCAGCGGCTCGCTGTCGGCCACGATCCCGGCGCCCGCCGTCACCTCGAACTCCGCGCCGCGCGCGATCACCGTGCGGATCGGGATCGCGAAGTCGACCGTTCCATCCGGAAGCACGTACCCGATCGCGCCGCCGTACACGCCGCGCGGACCGGGCTCGAGCTGGCGGATGATCTGCATCGCTCGCACCTTCGGCGCGCCCGAGAGCGTCCCCGCCGGCATCGCTGCACGCACCGCGTCGATCGGCGACTTGTCCTCCGCGAGCGTCCCTTCCACCTCGCTCACGAGGTGCATCACGTGCGAGAAGCGCTGCACCTTCATCTCGCTCGTCACGGACACCGAGCCCGGCGCGGCCACGCGGCCCACGTCGTTGCGCGCCAGATCGACGAGCATCACGTGCTCGGCGCGCTCCTTCGGATCGGCCACGAGCTCACGCTCGAGCGCCTCGTCCTCCTCTTGTGTCGCGCCGCGCTTGCGTGTCCCCGCGATCGGCCGGAGCGTCACCTTGCCGCCCGACACGCGCACCATCGTCTCGGGCGACGCGCCCGCGATCGCCATCCCTTCGGCGAACGGCGTCTCCGAAAAATCCAGGAAGAACAAGTACGGCGAGGGCGAGAGCACCCGGAGCGCGCGGTACACGTCGAACGGGTCCGCGTTTCGCAGCGGCGCGCGGAACGTTCGAGCCAAAACGATCTGCAGGCAGTCGCCCGCCTCGATGTACTGCTTCGCCTTCGCGACTTTCGCCGCGTACGTGTCGTCGTCGATGT
Organism: Polyangium sp. y55x31; assembly: GCF_029946505.1. Lineage (GTDB taxonomy): Bacteria > Myxococcota_A > Polyangia > Polyangiales > Polyangiaceae > Polyangium. Next base: position 164,404 of record NZ_JARZHG010000007.1, on the reverse strand, counting down.
TCGGCTCGGCGAACAGCGCTTCGAGCGTCGGATCCGGCGACGGCAGCGGATCGAGCTCCGGCCCGTGCGTCATCTCCCACGCGCACCGATCGATCGCGCCCTTCGAGCGACCTGCGATCGTGAGCGTCTGCTCGAGGTTGTCGAACACGACCACGGTGCAGTCGCGCATGAGCCGCCCGCTCATGCCCTCGTTCGGCCACGGCTTGATGCCGTTCGCCACGTTCGCCGCGTCGTAGACGAGGTAGCCGACGAGCGCTTGCGAGAAGCGCGCCGCGAGCCCCTCGGCGTTCTCGAGCTCGGCGGCGTCGCTGGCGAGCAGCTCGAGCGCGTTCGCGCCCGGCGGGTAGGCGTGCTCGGTGCGCGCGCGGTAGCCGAGGATCGAGTAGCGTCCCCAGCGCTCTCCAGGCAGTACGGACTCGAGCAGAAACGACGAACGACCGGCGGATTGTGCCCGGAGCGCGTTGTACGCGCGGACAGGCGTGACGTGATCGGCGGCGAGGGTCCGGGTGAGGATCTGGCTCTGGCTCACGCGCGAGAGGTTACACCGAGCGAGCATGCCTTGCCGCGTGGATTCAGGCCTGCGCCAGCGCCTTGCTCCGGTGCGACCGGGGCGGCATCGTGTGACCTTGCGATGCGCACTTCGCTGAAGCACCTGTTCACGCTGTCCGCGTTCGTCCTGCTCACTGCGTGCGGCGGCGCGCGCTCGTATCCGAAGGACGCGCGCACCGTGATCGTCTCGCTCGACAAGATCGACTGCAGCGACTGCGGCGACGAGATCGTCGCGGACTTGCGTGAACGCCCGGGCGTCTACGACGCTCGGTTCGATCGTCGCAAGGCGGAAGTGCAGGTCGTGGCCGCGCCGAATTTCGACGTGTTCACGGCGGTCCGCAAGCTCGCTGCCGAGGACGGGTTCGAGGCGATCCTCGGCGCGGGCAAGGGCCGTTATCTCGAACGCGCCGCGTTCCCCGAGGGCGCGGACGTGCGCACGGTCGTGGAGGACGGAGGCGACGTACCGGACCTCGCGCCGCATCTCGCGACGGACAAGGTCACGGTCGTCGACTTCTCGGCGGAGTGGTGCGGCCCGTGCCGCAAGGTGGACGAGCACATGGCGAAGGTGCTCGGCGCGCGCACGGACGTCGCGTATCGGCGCCTCGACGTGGGGGACTGGGACACGCCGCTCGCGAAGCGCTACCTCGCGAACGTTCCCCAGCTCCCGTACGTCGTCGTGTACGACAAGCGCGGCAAGGCGATCGATCGCATCACCGGCGTGGACATCACGCGGCTCGACCGCGCGATCGCGAAAGCTTCAGCGCCCTAGCTCTTCTCCCCCCTCCCGCTCTTCTCTTCTCCCCCTCTCCTGCGAGGGAGAGGGGGCGGGGGGTGAGGGCGTCATTCAATACTGACCGAAGAGGTCCTGGATGCGTGACTCCAGGGCGACCGCGATCTTGTAGAGCGACGAGATCGACGCGCTCGACTCGGCGCGCTCGATCTGCGAGAGCAGCGACACGCTGAGACCCGTGCGGCGAGCCATCTGCTTCAGCGTCAGATCCTTCTCCTTGCGGAGGTTGCGGATCGTGTCGCCGATGACGCGGTGCAGCTGCTCTTCGGGTGTGCGCGCCAGGCCCTTCTTGCGCATCACGCGGGCGAGCACCTCGCGGAACTCGTCCACGTTGAAGGGCTTCTTGATGTAGTCGACGGCGTCGAGCTTCATCGATTGCACGGCGCTCTCCAGGTTCGGGAAGCCCGTGAAGATGACGACCGCGATGTCGGTGTCGACCTTGCGGATGCGCTTGAGCACCTCGATGCCGTCGAGCTTGGGCATCATCAGATCGAGGATGATGAGGTGATACCCGCCCGTGCGGACCTCCTCCTCCACGGCCGACGGATCGACCAGGGTCTTCACCTGGTACCCATCCCGCTCGAGCAACGTCTGCATGTAGTCGCAGATGGCTCGGTCATCGTCCACGATCAGGATGCGAACTGCCGGAAGCTCGATTGCCACCTTGTCCTCCTATTCGCGGCCACATCGACTGGGGCTCTCGTCGACGCCCGAAGGCTTCGTCCCCCCCCTGGAGTCGCCGCATGTTCGGCCTGGGGGGCTCTGAGCGCCCCCAGGTCACGTCTCGATTCCAGTAGCACTTTAACACGAGCCCGTCCGCTCCGGGATCGACTTTTTTACTTGCGTTTCTAGATTTTTCCGCTCATCCGACGTCCCCGGCGGACGTGAGGACGCCCAGGGCGGTGGCCCGTCGGTGAAATCTCTGCTCGACAGGACTTGACAGAAGCGTCCGGTGCGAGCATGGTCCGCCCCCACGTCGGTGGCGAAAGCCCGCGGCGTACGGGGCGTAGCGCAGCCTGGTAGCGCACTCGGTTCGGGACCGAGGAGTCGGAGGTTCAAATCCTCTCGCCCCGACAAGGCAGTAGCGAAGTACACGAGAACAGTCCCCGGTAGGCTCGGCCTCCCGGGGATTGTTCGTTTGTGCCCACGATCGCGCTCGACCGATCGGTACGCCGCATGCAGGCGTGCTCACTTCCGGAGAGCGCTGTGATTGTCCACGTCAGAGCCTCGGCATCGTCGTTCGAGTACCCCGTCTGCTTCACGAGCGACGTGTTCTCGCCGATGAACCGTGACTTGCGCCACCTCATCGTGCGGCGCGAGCCCGACGTCCGGCACCGCGTCGCGGCGATCGTCGACCGCGGTGCGATCGCTGCCCAGCCCGAGCTGAATTTGCACATCGAGCGGTATGCCCGGTGTCACAACGACGCGCTGGATCTCGTGGCCCCGCCGATCGTTCAGGGCGGGGGCGAGAGCATGAAGGACGACGCGACGCTGCCCGCGCGCCTGCAGGCGTACTTCCACGCCCTGGAGCTCGATCGACGCTCGGTCCTGCTCGTCGTGGGCGGTGCGTCGCTGCTCGACCTCGTGGGCTTCGCCGCGTCGATGGTGCAGAGCGCGCCGCGCGTCGTCCGCGTGCCCACGACGACGCTCGCGCAGGCCGGACCCGCGGTGCTGCCGAAGAGCGCCATCAACGCGTTCGGCACGAAGGACTTCCTGTGCAGTTTCCGCGCGCCCTACGCGGTCGTGTGCGATCGCCGCTTCGTCGAGACCCAGAAGACGCGCGAAAAGGTCTTCGGCCTCGTCCAGGCCGTACGCGCCGCGCTCCTGTGGGACGAGGAGCTTTTCGGCTGGATCGTCTCGCACGCCCACCGGCTCGCCTCGGGCGAACGCGACGCCGTCGCGGAGCTGCTCCAGCAGAGCGCCGCCCTGCACGCCGACTTCGCGGCGATGGCGCCGAACGAGGACGTCTACGGAGCGGAGGGGCCGCTCGCGTTCGGGGCATGGTCGGCGGATCGGATCGAGCTGCACACGGAACGGCGCATCCGTCAGGGCGAGGCGCTCGCGGTGGGCATCGCGCTCGACACGACGCTCGGCGCGCTGCACGGGACGAACACGGAAGGCGAGCGCGAGTCGATCCACCGGCTGCTCGAGCGGCTCGGGCTGCGGCTGTGGCACGACACGCTCGGCAACGTCGATTCCGAGGGACGGCTCTTGCTCCTCGACGGTTTGTCGGAGCGGTCCTTTGGGCGGTCGCCGCACGTGCCATTGCTGCAAGGGATCGGCAATGGCGTGGTTCCGCACGAGCTGCGCGAGGACGTGCTGCGGGAGGCCATCACGCGGCTGGCGCATCGGGATGCGCATCGGGCGCATGCATTTGCGCTGGCCTGACAAGGGGATGGCGGCGCGGCTGGGATAGGGCGCCGCCGTCCCACCCTTGCGTCGGTCAGCCGGTGGGGGCCGCGGTCTTTACGGCCTCGGCATTCTTGCGGCGCGTCTTCGCGGCTTTCTCGGCGATCTGCGCGTTGTACTTGACGGTCTTCTCGAATGCGTTGAGGAGCGCTTCGTCTCCGCCGCGGCGCGCCGTCGACTTCACGGAATCGACGATGGCGGCGATGTCGTTTTCACGCTCGTGCACCTTCTTCGCGCGTGATTCCCGGACGACCTCGAGGGCCTTGGCGAGGATGACCTCGTGGGCGGCGAGTTTGTCGATTGAGGCATTGGCGTCGAGGATGCGCTGATGGACCTTCGGCAGATTGCCGGCGTCGTCGCCGAGGGCGGGGATGCTGACGGCGAGCTCTGCGAATACGTCGGCGAGGCCGTCGTGCTCGAAGCGGAGGTGGGCCATCGCGCCCGGGGCGAGGTCGACGAGGTCGGCCTGGCAATCCTTGAGGGAGAACTCGAACGGACCGGGATAGGGCTTTGCAGCTACATTGGACATCGCGATACCTCTTTTGCAAGGGTTGCGGGGAAGGCGGGAACGTAATCAGAGGAATCGCGCCGTCGAGGGGTGGGCGTGATTCAGCACGAAATCGACGGCGAGGGTGGGTGAGGTCGTCGGGATGGGTCGACGAAGTCGTCGAGCAGGGTCGACGATGACGTCGAGCGGGCACGCGGGATCGTCGGGCGGATCGACGAGCGCGTGGCAACCGGCGACGAGGTCGTCGGGAGAGGTCGACGATTGCGTGGGCGGCATCGACGAGGTCGAGGGGGCGGGCGGTGAGGGCGTCGGGGGGAGGGGACGACGGCGCGGGGCGGGTCGACGATTGCGTCGCAGGGGGCGGTGAGGGCGTCGGCGTGGGCGGTGAGCTCGCTGAGCGGCGACGTCGATTGCGTGGTGCGGGTCGACGAGTTCGTCGAGATTGGCGACGTGCAGGGATAACCTTCGAAACGTTGCCCGGTTTGGAAGCGCTCTCGTAGGTTCGCGAAGCGGGCCGGAGGGCGAGGATGTGGGCGCTGGGGATCGGGGTGCTGGTGGTGGGGGTGGTCGTGTTCGGGGGTGGGTGCTCGGAGGACAAGTGCAGGAATCCGAAGATCATCCCGGGTAAGGTGGGGCGAAACCAAGGCGAGGGGCCTGCGGTGAAGTGCAACGCGGTGGTGACTTGTACCCGGAACGGAGGGCTTCCACCTACCGTCGAGGTGTTGAAGGATGTCGAGGATCCGCAGGTCGTCGAGCAGGGGTCTTGGACCGAAAACCGGTGCAAGGAAGCCCTTCTCACGAGAAAAAGGATCGGCCCAGGTACCGATTGCACTGCCCAATTCTCTCCAGCGCTCATTTGCCTGGACGTGGACGCCGCAGCGGGCGGACCTGGTCCGTCGCCCACCGGCGAGACATTCATCACCATGGGCGTGGGCGTGAGCGTCGGCGCAGGCAGCGGCGACTACTGGTCCGATGCGCAGGGGGCTGGTGGCGCGGGGAGCGCCGAGGCCTATCCCGGCGATGAGGGACAGGGCGGGATTTGAAGCATGGTAACGAACACGCGCTCGCGTTCCCGGATCCGGTGGTGTAGGGTCCACGCGCCGGAGCGACGGAAGGGGAGCATCACATGAAGCGTCATGGTGCCGCGCTCATCGTCATCGCCGCCATTGCCATCCTGAACCTCGGCTCCGGGTCGCGTGCGGATGACTGGCGTGAGCCGAGCCCGGAGTCCTGCAAGACGGATCTCGGGTTCGTCTTCGACTGGTGCGAGAGCCGAGCTCACTGGCCGTGCGGCATCCACGACGAGTATCGTGCTGCGTGCCAGGCCGGCTGTGTGATGCGCCTCTGCCCGGAGCAAATCAGCTGCACCGAGCTCGACCCGATGTGGTGTGGGATCCCCTGCGAGGACCCGAATGGCGCCACCTTCTGGCGCGACAGTCAGATTGCCTCGGAGCGCTGCGATCACCTAATGGATGATCAGGACGGCAACGGCGAATGGGATTCACAAGAGTCCCGGGCCTGGCGCGATTGCAGGGACGCGATTAGGACGGAGCGATGCCCCGCGTACCCTGCACGGCGCGAGCAGTAGATACGAAAAGCATTCGACGGCCTTCTCGAGGAGGAGTCCAGCTTGGCCCGGTAAAGCTCCACCCCGCCCCCCCGTCCCCTTCGCCCCCGCGACCCGCGCCAGCGCGCCGCTGCCCTCCGTCCGGACGTCCAAGATCCTGCGACCGCGTTGCGCGTCGCCGTCTCACGTGATGCAATGCGCGCCGCCATGAGCGACGTCGAAAGCCGGCTGAGCAGCGCCATCTCCGCGGTCCGCTCCTACCTCGAGGCGAAGCTCCTCGGCGAGGCCGTCGTCGCCTCGGAGAGGGCCATGGAGATCGCCCACGAGCTCGGGCGGGATCATCCGAGGTACGTCGAGGCCGCGCGCATCGCCGCGCTCGCCTACGCGCTCGACAACAACGCCGGCATGTCCGCGCGTTACCAGCGCCTCGCCATCGCCGGCGCCGAGCGGCAGCCGACGTACCCGAAAGATCGGCTCGGATCGCTGCACTTCGACCTCGCCCGCGCCGAGCTCGATCGCGGCCGCCAAGAAGAGGCCGCCGCGGAGCTCGAAGCGGCGATCCCCTTGCTCTGCCAGAACCGCGCGGATCGGGATGCCGAGGCGCGGCAGGCCATGTTCCTGCGCGTCGCGCTCTGCATGGTCGCGGGTGATCCGAAGGAGGAGATGGATGCGCTCGTGGGGCGCCTCCGCGCGTGGCTCGAGCCCGTCTTCGAGGATCCCGAGGCGACGGCCGACACGAAGGCGCTCGCCGAGCACGACATGGTCACGTCGCTTTGTTCCTCGGCGCGGCTCAGGATCGCGCAGCGGCGCTGGGACAAAACCGAGGCGGCGCTGCTCGAAGCGTTCGAACGCGCCGAGCGGCACATGCTCACGGCCGATCGGCCGAACCCACATCTGCTCGGGCTCGTGAGCGAGGTCTACAAGGAGATGCGCCGCGCCTCGAAGGACGAGAGCACGGCGATCCGCACGCGCGCCGAGTCGCTGCTCGGGCCTGCGGCGGAGCGTGCCGAGCGGCTCTTCTGGGCGCAGCTTCGGGTCGTCGTCGCGGATGCGCAGAAGTCGCTCGGTTGGTCCGAGGGGCACATCGCGCGGCTGCTCGAACCCGCGCTCCACGAGGGCGATCTCGCGATCGATCTCAACCGCCATCCGCTGCTTCATGGGCTCACGGAGGTGCTCGGCCGGCACGCGGCCAAGGGGACGCATCTGCGGGATCAGGGGCCGGACGAGCTTCGCCACGTGATGCGTGGAGACAAGACGCTCGCCGCGGCGATCGACGTGATGGAGACGGCTGGCCTTTCGGATGTTTGAAGCGCTCCGGCGCGCGGGGCTCGGCCTCGCGCTCGCCACGTCCCTCGCTGCCGCCCCCACGCTCGCCCAGGAGGAGCCGCCGCCCGCGGAGCCCGCGCCGCCGGAAGAGCCCGCGCCTGCGCCGCCCGAGCCGCCTCCGCCTCAGCCGATCGAAGTGACCGTCGAGGGCGATCGGGCGCCGGCGGGGTCGGTCTCGCTCAAGCGTCGGGACATTCGGGAAATGCCGGGCGTGCTCGGCGATCCGTACCGCGCGATCGAGGTGCAGCCGGGCGTGACGCCGACGGCGAGCGGGTTGCCCTACTATTACATTCGCGGCGCGCCGCCCGGGAACATCGGGTTTTTCTACGACGGCGTGCGCGTGCCTCTGCTCTTTCACGTGGGCGCGGGGCCGAGCGTGATTCCGGCGCCGCTCGTCTCGCGCGTGACGCTGCACATGGGCCCGTATCCGGCCGACATCGGGCGGCTCGCGGGCGCGGCGGTCGAGGCCGAGGCGGCGCCGTTTCCGAATGAATGGAAGGGCGAGGGCGCGTTCCGGTTCGTCGACGTGGGCGGCGTGGTCGAGGGGCCGATCGGCGACAAGACCACGGTCCTCGTCGGCGGGCATTATGCGTTCGGCGGGCACATTCTTTCGGCGATCATCGACAATGTCGATTTCGGGTACGGCGATTACCAGGCGCGCGTGAGCCGTCGCATCGGCGAGCGCGGCCGGTTCACGGCGCTCGCGTTCGGGGCGTGGGATTATCTGGCGACGACGACGACGGGCGACGCGAGCGGGGAGAAGGACGTCCTGCTCGACGCGGATTTCCATCGATTGGATTTCCGGTACGATCACGATTTCGATTCCGGCGCGAAGCTACGCGCCGCGGTGATGCTCGGGCTCGATCGGTCGAGGGATGTCGGCGCCGAGAGCGCGCAGAACTGGAAGATCGGGGCGCGGCTGCGTGGATCGAAGCCGATCGGCGGGGGAAAGGCGCTCCTGCGCGGCGGGCTCGATCTGATGGTCGATCGGTACGACATCGTGCACAAGGAGCCTTGCGACATCTCCCTCGAAGAGTGCGCCTCCGGGCCGCTCGGCGAGCTCGACGAGGCGTTCCGCGCGCTTTTCCCGAGCCGCTGGGACACGGCCGTGGGCGCGTGGGCGGACGCGCTCGTGGTCCTCTCGGATCGGGCGACGATCACGCCGGGGCTGCGCGTCGACCATTACACGTCGATGGGCAACACGGCGCTCGCGATCGACCCGAAGATCACGGGCCGATTCGGCGTCGGCGATCGCGTGCGCATCGTCCCCTCGTTTGGCGTGGCGTCCCAGCTCCCCGGCTTCGCGCCGCTCCCGGCGCTGCAGATCGGCGGCATCACGGGCGGCCTTCAGCGAGCCTTGCAATCGAGCTTCGGCGCCGAGGTGAAACTCTCGCCCATTCCGGTCGAGATCAGCGGCTCGCTCTTCCGCCAGGTGACGTTCAACCTCACGGACCCGATCGGCTCCGACCGCGGCACGAACCTCGGCCCCGCGCGGTTCCTCTCGCGCAGCACGGGCGACGCGTATGGCCTCGAGCTCTCCGCGCGCGGCGCATTACGCAAGGATCTGCTCTTCCTCGCCTCGTACACGCTTTCCCGATCGACCCGCACATCGAAGAGCGGCGTCACGACGCCCTCGGCGGTCGATCGAACACACGTCGCGCACGTGGCCTTGCTCTACGACCTCGGCAAGGGCTGGAAGGCGGGCGTGCGGCACGTGTTCTACAGCGGTTTTCCCGCGCAGGAGGCGGGCAGCGGCGCCGTGGCCGAGGATCCGCCGCGGGTGCGGCCTTTTTATCGGCTCGATCTGCGCGTGTCGCGGCGGTGGAAGGTCGGCGAGACGGGGTTCGTCTCGCTCGTGCTCGACATGCAGAATGCGACGTTGAGCAAAGAGGTCTTCGACGTGACGTGCGCCCGCGGGATCTGTCAGCCGCGACTCCTCGGGCCGATCACGATCCCGCAGCTATCGGTGGAGGCGGGGTTTTAGAGGTATTTCGTGACGGCGGGCGGGTTCATCCAGTTGTTGTTCCGCCCGTCGTAATACTGGATCGGGGCTGCGGCGAGCTCCGCCGGATCGACGTCGTCGAGGCTGGCCACGTTGATCGAGACGAACGCGCCGCCGACCTCCTCCAGGAATCCGCCGCCGAACATCGTCACGCCGCAGCTCTTGCAGAAGAGGTGCTGCATCGAGTTCGAGCCGAACCGATAATCGGCGAGCGCCGACTGCTCCGTGAGCAGGCGGAACGCCTCGGGCTTGACGATCGCGCCCCACCACCGGGCCTTCGCGCAATACGTGCAATTGCACCGGCCCGTGCCCGCCGAAAGATCGATGTCCGCCTCGAAGCGGACCGCCCCGCAATGACAGCTCCCTTTGTAGGTCTTCTTCATTTCAATCGTCGCTCTTTCCGAAGAGCCGGTGCCGGAAGTATCCGATCTGGCTCTTCGCGATCTCTTTCACGAGATCGAGTTTGTCCACCTCGCGCGCACTCGTCCTACCGAGAAGCTCTCCGGATTCGTACAGCTCGCGCGTCTTGGCGCGCTGGAGCTTGCCGCTCGACGTCTTAGGCAAGACGCCCGGCGCGAGCGGCACGACGTCGTCGACGGTCAGGCCCACGCTCTGCTGCACCGCCTTGCGCACGTCGGCTTCGAGCCGCTTCTTTGCGGCCTCGTCCTTTTCGCCCGTCTCGAACGCGATGACCACGCGCTCGCGATCCGAGGGGCCCTTCATCGTGCCGAACGCGATGACGTTGCCCTTGCGCACGCCCTCGACCTGGCTCGCCTCCCACTCGATGTCCTGCGGGTAGTAGTTCCGGCCGTTGACGATCACGACCTCCTTCGAGCGCCCGCAGATGTAGACCTTCCCATCCGCGATGTACCCGAGGTCGCCCGTGCGCAGATAGCTGCCCGCGAACGACCGTTTCGTCACCTCGGGGTCGTTCCAGTAGCCTTGCATCACGCTCGGCCCCAAGATGCGCAGCTCGCCGACCTCGCGCTCGGGCAAGGGGCGCGCGCTCGTGTCGTCGTCGGACGCGAACACCTTGATCTCGTGGCCCTCGAAGGGCATGCCGCACTCGACGATGCCCGAGGCGCGCGGCGCGCCTTCCGCCACGGGTTCGGCGCGGCCCTTCGACCAGAGCGTCTCGCCGTCGACGACGTCGGTGCGCACGCCCGTCCAGATCTTGCTGAACGAGACCGCGAGCGTCGACTCGGCCATGCCGTAGCAGCACACGAACGCGCGCTCGTCGAAGCCGATGCGGGAAAACTTCTCCGCGAAGGCGCGGAGGTTCTCGGCGCGGATCGGCTCGGCGCCGCAACCCGCGATGCGCCAGCTCGACAGATCGAGCCCCTCCATCTCGCTCTCCTTGATGCGCTTGACCGCGAGCGCATAGGCGAAATTGGGGCCGAACGAGATCGTGCCCTTGTACTTCGAGATCGATTCGAGCCAGCGCGCCGGGCGCTTCAGGAAGAGCAGCGGCGGCAGGAACGTGATGGAGTTCCGGTGGTAGACGGGCGCGATCACGAAGCCGATGAGCCCCATGTCGTGGTAGAGCGGCAGCCACGAGACGCCGTGATCGACGCCGTCTTGGATGCTCAGGCCCACGGGCATGATCGCGTGCACGTTCGCGGCGAGGTTTCGGTGCGTGAGCGTCACGCCCTTCGGCCGCGCGGTCGAGCCGCTCGTGAACTGCAGGAAGCAGACGTCGTCGAGGTCGACCTTTTCGGGCCGCAGTTTGTCGTTCGACGTGCGCACGCCCTCGACCGCGACGACCTTCTCGAGCCCCGGCGCCTGCGCCTGGATCGTCCCGAGGATCTTCTTGATGTCGCTGCTCGTGAGCAGCACGCGCGCGCCGCTCTTCGCCACGATGTGCAGCGTGTTTTCGAGGTAACCCGCGAGTTTGCCGAGGCCCGTCGGCGGGTAGATCGGCACGGGGATGATGCCGGCCCGCACGGCGCCGAGGAACGCGAACACGAAATCGGCGTTGTCGGGGAGGATCAAGGCGACGCGGTCGCCTTTGCGCAGGCCCATGGCCTGCATCGCGCCGCCGTATCGAGCGCTCATCCGCTCGACGTCGGCGTACGAGTGGTAGGGCGCGACGTCGGGTGATTCTTCGAGGAAACGGTAGCCCGTGCTGCTGCTCGCCGCCGCGTCCTCGATGGCCTGCGCGACGGTGCGGGGCGAAGGCGCGCTCATCCTTCGAGCCTTCCGTCGTTTTCGAGGCGCGTGAGGACCGCGGTCGCGACGTCGCCGATCGTGTTGATCTCGCGCAGCGCCTCGTCCGGGATCGTGAGCTTGAAGGTGTCCTCGAGGTCGGCGAGCACCTCCATCACCCCGAGCGAATCGATGCCGAGATCGGCGACGATCTCACTCTCCGCGCTCACGTCGACCTCGGTCTGCTTGTGCTGGCCGAACACCTCGACGAGCTTCTTTTGGACGTTTTCCCGACTCCAAGTCATGGGGCGCTTCCTACCCCAATTCGCCCCCGTTCACCAGACGCCTCAGCCGCTCGAAGCCCTCCACGCTGCGCGCGCCGTACCACATGAGGTCTTTGCCGTTGCAGAAGAGCACGCGGCCGGTCTTCGCGGCGGGGATGTCGAGCTTGCGGAAGACCTCGGCGTCGGCCTCCGTGAACGCGTGCGGCTCGTCGGGCAAGAGGACCACCTCGGGCTGCCGCGCGACCACCTCGTCCAGCGTGACCCGCGGATAACGCGTGTCACGGCTGCCCACGCGCTCGGGCGGAAGCGGCGCGGCCTTGCCGAGATCGGCGGCGAGCGGGTAGCGGCGCCTGCGGTCCGCGAAGATGTTTTGCGCTCCAACGAGATCCATCATGTCGGAGATGAACGTCTCCTCGTGCACGGTCATGAGCGGGTCCATCCAGATCGGGACGAACGCGCGGACGGGCACGCGCTCGCCGCGGTGTTTCTCGGCCTCGCGATGCGCGTGGTAGGCCGCGGCGAGGAGCGAGCGGGCGGCGTCGTCGCGATCGAGGCCGAGGGCGAGGGCGAGGCGCGCGAGGTGCGCGATCCCGTCGGCGACGCGCTTGGGGAACGAGACGAACACAGGGGCGCCGGCCGCTTCGAGGCGCTCGATCTGCGAGCGGGTGTTCTCTTCCTGGTTCGCGATCACGAGGTCGGGTTCGAGGGCGAGGACCTTGTCGACGTCGACGTCTTTCGTGCCGCCGACGTCCTCGATCGCCTCGACTTCGCCCTCGGGCGCGATGCAAAAGCGGGTTCGTCCGACCAGGCGGTCTTTGGCGCCGAGGCGGATGACGGAGTAGGTATCGCTCGGGACGAGCGAGACGACGCGCCTCGGTGGGGCTGTGAAAATGTGGCGGCGTTGTCTGTCGTCCTGGACCTTGATGATTCTCATCGGCTGGGCTCTTTAGCGCCGGCGGCGCCCTTGGGGGAGGGGGTTTGGGGGCGAAGCTCGGCTCGTCCGAGCGCAGCCCCCCAAGCGTGGACAGACGTCTCCCGACGGAGATGGCTGGCGGGCGGGTTCGACCTTGCTGTAGCCTCGCGTCCGGAGGTTCTCGATGAGGAACGTGCCGTCCGCGCGCGTGGGCTTTGCTGCTTTGTTTGGCGCGCTTTTGCTTGTGGGATGCGGGGGAGGCTCGTCGAGCGGCCAGGGAGGCGCCGGCGGCTCGGGCGGCTCGGGCGGCAGCGGCGGCCAGGGCGGCGGCGGCGGGCCGTCGTATGCGGATCCGTACACGATCACCGCATTCGACGACACGCGCATCACGAGCGACGGGAGCCAGCCCAATTTCCAGACGGTGTTCGCGGACGTCGATTTCAAGGATGGCCCGTTCGCGAGCGCGAAGCTCGTCGTGGACCTCGCGAGCACCTGTTATCCGTTCGACAAGTGGCTCGACAACCCGCCGCCCGAGGGGCAGAACTGGCCGGCCGATTGCGATGCGTTCGATCGCAATTTCGACATCTCGCTCGATGATCCGATGGATCCGGCGACGGAGCCGCCGGGCCTCGAGCTGATGCACGCGATCACGCCGTTCGGCGGGCCGCTGCACCTCGAAATCGACGTCACGGACGTGGCGAACGGCCTGCCGGGCGCGCACCAGATCCGCGCGCACATCACGACGTATTCGGACGGCGCGGGCATGGTCTCGGGGTCGAACGGCGGCTGGAACGTGACGGCGAAGCTCGAAATGGTCCCGGGCGCGCCGCCGCGGAACGTGCTCGCGGTGAAATCGCTCTATTACGGTTCGCAGACGACGGCCGAGGGGCCGGGCGCGCTCAATTTCGAGGCGCCCGCGGGCGCGACGGCGGGCAAGATCGAATTCCGCACGAGTGGCCACGGAGGCGGCAACGCCGGGTCGGGCTGCATCGGGCCCGCCGAGGAGTTCTGCAATCGCACGCACACGGTGTCCGTCGACGGCGCCGTGATCGAGACGTGGAAGCCCTGGCGAACGGACTGCAAGGACCTCTGCACGGAGACCATGCACACCTGGCCGAGCGGAAACAGTTTTACGTACTGCCTCGAAAACCCCTGCGGCGCCATTTCGAGCGTGAAGGCCCCGCGGGCGAACTGGTGCCCGGGGAGCATGACGGCGCCGAAGGTCTGGGAGACGCCCGAGCTCGGAAAGCCGGGGGCCCATACGTTCCAGTGGGTGATCAACACGGTCGAGTCGGGCGGGAACTGGGCTTCGAGCGCCACGTATTTCGCGTACGGACCTTGAACGAAAGGGTGCTTCCGATGTCTCTGCGCGTTCGGGCCGCGGCCTTCCTCGGCCTCGTCGCCGCGCTCGCCGGGTGCGGCGGCGAAGGGGGGTCGCCCCAGGTAAAACCCCCGGATCCGCCGCCCAAGTTCGATTATCCGCTCGACGACGTCCTTCGTCTGAACCATTTGCAGACGAAATCGACGCACAACAGTTATCACATCGAGACCGAGGGCAACACCGTCGGCGAATGGCGCTACACGCACGCGCCGCTCGACGTGCAGCTCGGCGCGCAGGGCGTGCGGCACGTCGAGCTGGATCTGCGGTACGACCTGGATCTCGAAGCGTTCGAGGTCTACCACCTGCCCGTCCTCGACGAGCAGACGACGTGCAGGATGCTCACGGATTGCCTGCGCGTCCTGAAAGACTGGTCCGACGCGCACCGGGCCCACCACCCGATCGTCGTGCAATTCGAGATCAAGGACGCGGTGCCCGCCGACGAGGCCGCGGCGGAGAGTTATTTCGCCGCCTTGCACGAGGAGATCCTCCGCGTTTGGCCGGACGATCGGATCCTCGTCCCGGACGAGGTCCAGGGCGATGCGCCCACGCTGCGGGAAGCGGTCCTTTCGAAAGGCTGGCCGACGCTCGGCGAGGTCCGCGGGCACGTGCTCTTCACGCTGGACGACGAGGGCGAAACGCGGAAGGCGTACACGAAAAACCATACGAGCCTCGCCGGCCGCATCCTCTTCGCGGACGCCTCGCCTGCCGATCCCTGGGCCGCGATCGCGATCGTCAACGATCCCATCGGCGAGGCCGCCGCCATCGCCGAGGCGCTCGCCGCGAACATGCTCGTGCGCACGCGCGCCGACGGGGACCCGGGGGAGGTGATCGAGACGGGCAGCACGATCGAGCGCGAGGCCGCGATCGCGAGCGGCGCGCAGTTCGTCTCGACCGACTTCCCCGCGAAGGTCCCGGAGGCCGAGTACTGGGTCGAGATCCCGAGCGGAATGCCGTCGCGCTGCAACCCCATCACGGCGCCGAGCGAGTGCAGCGCCGAAGCGATCGAGGATCCGAAGTTCGTCGGGCCTTGAGTCAGCGCGCCTCGATCGACGCCACCACCCTCTCTTCGAGCTCCTTCCACCCCTTGGGCCGCTTGCCCTTGCGTGCATACCCGCGCACGATGATCTCGCGCGCGCCCAGGACGACGGTGGACGTGCGGAGTACGTAAACCTCGCGGTTGATCTTCAGCTCGTGCTCGACGAGCACGGCTTTGCGCTCGCCCAGCGTCTCGATGCGCGCCTTGCCGAGGCGCACCGCGTCGTCGTTCTGCGCGCCCTCGTCCGCTTTCGCGCGCACATCCTCCATGAACGCGTCGACCTCTTCGGGGAGCACCGCCCGCGTCAGATCCGCAGCGAAGATCTCCAGGTACACGGGCGTCGTATCGATCGCGCCGTACGTGAACGTCGGCCCGTCGGCGAGCTCTTCCTTCCCGTCCATCTTCGCGAGCCGCGTGGGAACCTCCACGGACAAACCCAGCTCGGGCAGCGCCTTCCGGGTCATCGCGGGCGGCACCTCCAGCGTCCACGGGCCGCCGTAGACGACACCCGCAACGACCGAGGCGAGCATCGCGCCGCTCACGATCACCGCAAACGCCGAGAGCAGGGGACGCGGGGACGGCTCGACGGCGCGTTCATCCGCGCGCTCCTCGACCGGCTTGAGCCCGCGCCCGAGGAGCAACGCCGTCGCCAGGAAGCCCACGATTCCGCCGCCGAAATGCGCGAGGTAGTCGACGCCCGGGAAGAAGCTGATGAGGATGTTCGGCACGAGCGGCCGCCACGCGTTTTGCTTGAGCCGCGTGATGAAGAGCGGCGGCAGGACACCCCGCGGGAAGAGCACGATCGCGAGCACCGCGGTCATGAGGCCCCAGATCGCGCCCGACGCGCCGACGCTCCACCCCCTGCCGCCCAGCGTCGTCGCGATCGCGCCGCCGAGACCCGAGAGGCCGTACAGCACGAGGAAGCGCCGCCACCCGAGGATCGGCTCGAGCATCACGCCGAGGCTCCAGAGCGCGACCATGTTCATCACGAAGTGCGCCGGGCTCGCATGCAGGAAGGCCGAGGCGAGCAGGCGCCACACTTCGCGGTCCTCGACGAACAGCCTGCTCGTCGCGCCGATCGAGAAGAGGGCCGGCGCGTACCCGCCCATGCGTCCCTCCCAGAGCAACATGAGCACGCCGATCACGGCGCACGCGGCGATGAGCCCGAACGTCGCCGGCGTCCTTCCCCGCATCCGCGAGAGCGCGCGCTGATCCCGTCGCGAAAGGTCCCGCCCCTTCACGAGCGCCTCCTGGATTCGCTCGGGCGTGGGCGGCTCGGTCCCGCGGATCTTCTCGGCCGCGTGTTCGAGCAGCGCGAGCTTCGGCCCGTGCACGTGCGCGAACCGGCTCGCGTCGTCGACGTGGTGAAAGCCGACCTTCGTCGACGCTGCGTTGCTCGATGACGCGCGACGCAGCGCGTTCACGATCTCGGGGCCACCACCGACCGCGACGACGTGCGTCGGGACCGGCGCTTGCCGCGCGGACTCCACGATCTGCGCGAGCAGCTTCGGCAGCCTGTCCATCGCGTCGCGATCCCGCGTGGGCAGGAGGAGGATCTGCGGCGGCGCGCTCGTCGTCACCACGTGCGACACGACGGGGCCATGCTGAAAGAGGCAGCTCTCCGGATCTTCCGCGAAGATCGCGCCGAGCAGCCTGTCCCTTCGGACGACGCTCGGGTCTGTCGCGAGCTCCACCTCCTCGATCCTCTCCTCGGGCATCATGCGCCGTTCCTCGTTTCGTGGTGTCGGGGACGGCGGAGAGTTGCAGGCGTTTCGCTGCGCCGCAACGTGGCTTTACGCGTGCGAACGGAGGGAAGGCTCGGGTAGGATGGGGTCCGTCATGCCCGACTGGCTCAAGAACCTCTTGCCGATCGTGCTCCTCCTCGCGGCGATCGCCGTGGTCGTCAGCCGCTTGCCGAAGATCGATCTCGGCCACTCGGAGGCCTTCAAGCGTCGGCGTTTCCTGAACTGGTTCCCCCTCGGGCTCACGTACGCGCTGCTCTACTTCGGCCGCTACAACCTCTCGGCGAACGCGTCGCTGATGGAGAAGATCGGCCTTCTCACGAAGCAGGAGTACGGCGACATCGACGGCGTGGGCTCGATCCTGTACGGCGTGGCCTTCCTCCTGAATGGCCCGCTCACGGATCGATGGGGCGGGCGGGCGACGATCCTCATCGCGGCCGGCGGCTCGGCGGCCATGAACGCGCTGCTCGGCGTGGTCACGATGCGCGCCCAGGCCGGCCAGATGGACCATGGCACCGTCGTCTCCGCGATGACCGTGCTCTTCGCGGCGAACATGTATTTCCAGAGCTTCGGCGCCGTCTCGATCGTCAAGGTCAACGCGCCCTGGTTCCACATCCGCGAGCGCGGCGTGCTCGGCGGCGTCTTCGGCATCCTGATCTCGCTCGGCCTCTACTTCGCCTACGACTGGAGCCGCTTCATCGCGAAGGCGATGGGCATGACGGCGGCCTTCATGGTCCCGGCGGCCCTGCTCGTCGGCTTCTTCGCCCTCGACGCGTTCATCATCCGCGATACGCCCGGACAAGCGGGTTTCGCCGATTTCGACACCGCGGACGCTTCGAGCGGCGACACGGGCGAGCCGGTGGGGCTCGCCGAGGTCGCGCGGAGGATGTTCTCCCAGAAGGTCATCTGGATCATCATCGCAATCGAGTTTTGCAGCGGCTTTCTCCGGAACGCCGTCATGAAATGGTACCTCGTCTTCGCCGACAAGACGGGCGTCAAGGACGGGTTCGTCTCGGCGAACTGGGGCGTCTTGCTCTGCGTGGCCGGCATCCTCGGCGGCATCTTCGCGGGGCTCATCTCCGATCACGTCTTCGAATCGCGCCGCGGCCCGGTCGCGTCGGTGCTTTATGCGGGCTTGCTCGGGGGCGTGGCGGTCACGCTGGCCGTGCTCGGCAGCCCCATCACGGGCTGGGCGGTCGTCTTCATGTCGCTCTGCGTGATCGGCGTGCACGGCATGCTCTCCGGCACCGCGAGCATGGATTTCGGCGGAAAGAAGAATGCCGGCGTGGCCACGGGCATCATCGACGGATTCGTGTATCTCGGCACGGGCTTCCAGTCGCTCCTGTATGCCCGCATCCTGCCCTCGGGCGACGCCGCGAAGGATCCCGCGAACTGGAAGCAATGGCCGATCGCCATGCTCCCGGTCGCGGCCATCGGCCTGCTCTTCGCCACGCGCGTGTGGAACGCCAAGCCCAAGGCGGCCGCCGCGGCGCCCGCGGCCGACGCAAAAAAAGCAGAGTCCAAGCCGGAAGCCGCGGTGGCTTGACGGGATGAAGCGGCGTGGGGCCGGCGCTACGGCCGGTGGACCAAGAGACACGGCCCTTCGCGGCGAGATCGCGCGAGCGCCGCGTCTTCCCCGAAAACGAGGCCCGGCACGGATCCTGATGGTACCGTGCCCGGAGGCTTCGTCATGCGTCTCGGTTCCGCTCTCGCTGCTCTTCTGCTCGTCGTGTCCGCCGCCGGTTGCTCGAAGCGCGAGGCCGCCGTCAAAATCCCCAGCATCCAGCCCTCCGTCGTGACCTCGCCCGCGCCCGCGCCCGCGGCGCCCGCGCCCGAAAAGGCCCCCGCCATGCCGGGCGACATCGATCCCAGCCTCTTTTCACACGTCCTCGTCGAGAATGGGAAGACGTACGTCGTCCTGCATGCCAATCCGGACGTCGATCGCTGGGCCCAAGGCGCGCCGATCCTCGTCTCCGACGATTTCCCCGTCGTCGCGCGCCGCGAAATCGAGCCGAGCGCGCTCCCGGCCTCGCTCCTCCGCCGGACCGGCGCGTCCGTCCGGCTGTACGGCCCAAAGGGCGCCGTCTGTGAGGGCAAGCTCGGCCCGATCAGCCTGATCAGCCGGGTGGAGCCGGAGTACAACGTTCGCCAGCAATGGAAGGGCGAGGATTTTGACGGGACGCCGATCCCGCCCGCGAAGCCCGAGCAGATCGCCGACGAGGCGTGGAGCATGGCGGAGGGAGGCCGATCGCTCGTCGCGGAGCTCGGCGACGTGCAGGGTGATTGCAAGGACGCGATGTTCGCGCGGGATCGCGACCTCCCCGAGGCGCGTCCGTTCACGGTCAAGGACGCGCCCACCACGCTCGCGACGCGTGCTGCCGCCGAGATGCGAAATCTCGCGGGCTACACGGAGATCGACGAGACGTATCAGTTCTCGGGCATCCAGACGCCCGGCGTCCCCTGGGAGCACCACAACGGCGCGACCCCGACCGTAAAGGTATTTTCGGGCGACGGCGCGACGTACGTGTGGCTCGACGCCGATGCCGGCGAGGTTTGCAGCGAGTTTCGAGGGAAACTCACGGCGCTCTGGAAGCTCGAAGGCGGCGCCGGCAAGGACGCCCGTTTCGTGAAGCTTTACGAGGGCGCGGACGACTTCGTCCCGACCACCCTGGTCCACCTCGATCGGGACGCGTCGCCCTCCTTGCTCGGCTACCAGTCGGTCCTTCGCAAGGGCCCCAGCGGCTTCGCGATCCGCAGCGTCGTCGTCCCCTACTTCCTCTGCCCCTGCTGACGTTCGGCGAGCCTGCCCACGCCGCACCCCCGCCCGCCGTTCTCGCCCCCCTCGCCCCCCGCCCGCCCTCGTCAGCATCGCGACGGCCCCCCTCGTCAAGACCGTAACGATCCCCGGCCCCGGCCCCCGACCCCCGCGCCGTTTTCGCGGCAAAACACGCGGGATCGCGGCCGCTTCGGCGGCGGTACGGTTCCTGCCTTGGATCGCTGCGCCCTCCTCCCCCCGTCATTGACGCCGGGGGCCAGGTGTGAGACGCAACCGAGTCCCTCGGGGCGTCGGCACCGGCGGCGAGGGAGCTCGGTCGATCGTGGAGAAGCACGGCATGAAGCATCGTCTCGGGATCGTCTTTGCCCTCGGCGTGGGGCTCTTTGGGCAGGCCTCGGCGCTGGCGCAGCCGGCGCCGGCCGCGGCCGCGGATCAAGCCGATCCGCCGTCCCCGCCTCCCTCCCCGAACCCGGACGCGCCGCCGCCGCCGCCGCCGCCCGGCGATTCGGCGGGGACGCCCGAGGCCCCGCCGCCCGTCGCGCTCCCGCCTTACCTCACCGGCAACACCACGACCCCGCTGAACCCGCCGCCGCCTCCGCCTCCGCCGGGAGGCAACAATGGATCGCTCACGCCGCCGGGGCCCGGCGCGGATGCGGGCGTGACGCCGAAGACGGCGCCGGCGCGCTTGCGGTGGCGCGGCACGAACCTCAACTGGGGCACGAACGCGACGACGACGGCGCTCGGGATCGGCCGTGACAACATCGGCAGCGAGGGCGAGCAGGTCTCGATGGGCTTCGGCCTCGTGCTGAACTACTTCGTCCTCGAGCCGAAGCTCGCCGACGGCACGCCGCGCGGGTATTCGTTCCGCGTGCAGACGGCGCCCGGCTTCGACGTCGAGCTGACGAACAGCGATTTCACGACGACGAAGCGCGAGCCGCTCTTCCGCGACCTGCCCATCCAGGGCATTTTCTCGAAGCCGCTGTGGAAGAGCGCGAACGAGGAATGGGGGCTCAGCATGGCGGCGAACGGCACCGTCCTTCTGCCGACCTCGAAGCTCTCGCACGATCGCGGGATCTACGTGACGACCTCGCCGCGCGTGTCGCTCTTCGCGCAGGTGCCGATGCGGGGCAAGGACGCGGAGTTCTTGAAGAACCTCCTCGTCGGCGTGAGCGCGCGCTGGGATCACCAGTTCACGCGGGCGACGGTCCCGACGAACCCGGACCTCCAGCGGCCGCGGCAGACGCTTCAAGGGACCGTGACGATGTCGGACCAGCTCACGGGCGGCTCGATCGACACGAACAGCCTGCGCACGGGCGCGTTCCTCTTCTTCGACGAGAAGCTCTTCGGCCACACGCTCTGGGTCTTCTTGAGCGGCGGCCTCCAGTATTCGTTCCTCAACCAGCCCCAGGGGAGCGACTGCGTGAAAATCAACACGGGGTGCGTCGAGGCGACCCGCGTCGAGAACCCCACGACGACGCGGTACACGACGAGCTTCGGTATCGGCGTGAGCTACTTCCCCGCCTCCGAGTGGGGCTTCTCGATCGATTACGGCAATGCCAATACGCAGATTGGCCTCGACGGCAAGCGTCGTAATCCGTTCTACAGCCCCGACGCCACGCTCAGCGCGAGCCTCGTGCTCTCGATCGACGCCATCTACGAGCGCTTGACCGGCCCGGCCCGCGACGAGCCGTTCATCGTCTTCGGCAGCAACAAGAAGACCCGCGGCGTCCCGCAGTCCGCGCAGCGCGAAGTCCTGTTCTAGCTCCGCGCTCTCGCGGTTACTTGGCCCGTCCCCCGGCCCTCTGGCATGGGGGACGAGTCGTGACCGCCGCGCTCGCTGCCCTACCGACCCCCACGCCCCCGCCCTCCGCCATTCCGTCCTCGCGCCGGAAGCAGCGCGCGAGCCGGCGACTCCCTTGCAAGCTCGGCCCGTACACGCTCTTCGAGCGGATCGGCTACGGCGGCATGGCGAACGTCTATCTCGCGCGCCGCAAAACCGAGCTCGGTGCGGTTCGCCTCTGCGTCCTCAAGGAGGTCTTGCCGGAGCTCGCGCACGACGCGCGCATGGCGGAGATGCTCACCGAGGAGGCCCGGATCACGAGCCTGCTCCGCCACGAGAACGTCGTCGAGGTGCACGAGCTCGGCCGCGACGGCGAGAGCCTCTACCTCGTGATGGAGTATGTCGAGGGGTTCGATCTGCGCGAGCTTCTGCGCCGCGCCGCCACGGCGAAGGTGCCCTTTCCGGTCGCGTACTCCTTGCGGATCGTGAGCGACGTCCTCTGCGGCCTCGATTACGCGCATCGATGGAAGGACGAGAGCGGCGCGCCGCTCGGGATCGTGCATCGCGACGTTTCGCCGGCGAACGTGCTCGTGAGCTTCGAAGGAGAGGTCAAGCTCTGCGATTTCGGGATCGCGGGGGCGGGCGCGGTGAGCGGCGTCGATACTGCATTCCAGGGCAAAGCCGGGTACATGAGCCCGGAGCAGGCGCGGGGCGAGGCGCTCACGGCGACCTCGGACGTCTTCGCCGTGGGAATCATCCTGTGGGAGCTGCTCGCGGGCAGGCGTCTTTACAAGGCGCAGCCCGGGGAGGCGCTGCGGGAGGCGTCGCGCCGGGCGGAGATCCCGGACCTCCCGAGCCGGGGTTTGCCCGAGGAGGACGAGCTTTTTGGCATCGTGCGGCGCGCGCTCGCCCGGGATACGGAGGAGCGATATTCGACGGCCGCGGCGATGCTGCGGGATCTCGAGGCCTATGCCGAGAAGACGCGCATGCTGGCGAGCCCGAGCCAGTTCGGCGCGTGGCTCAAGCACCATTTCGGCAAGGAAGTGCTCTCCGAGCGGCGGGCGCGGCAGCGCGCGATCGAGGCGATCGAGCGCGGCCCGGTCGCGGTGATCACGCCCATCGGGAAACGCGCGCGGCCCGCGAACGGGAATGCGGCCGAGAAAAACCCGAACCACACGCCGACGCCGCCAACGCAGCGCGTGGTGCCGCACAAGGGTGCGGTCGTCGATGCGCCCGAGAGCGGCGTGCGGCAGACGAAATCGCTCGATCCGGCGGAGCGGGAGAAGCGGCTCGCGAAGAAGCGGCGCAAGGCGCTGAAGGCGCAGGCGAAGAGCGGCGCCTCGACGAAGGTCGCGCCGCGCGAGGCGTCCGAGGGCGGGTATGCGGGCGCCATTCTGCTGCTCGCGGCGGCCATGGTGGCCGGGCTCGTGATGCTTCAGCTCACGACGGGCGGCTGACGCGGATCATTCGTCGTCGGGGAACAGGTCGCGGGACCATTCGCCGAGGGGATTGGGCCTGCCGAGCATGGTGCGCGTGTCCAGGTTGACGTCCCTGTCCCTGAGGTTGCGCGGGACCGCGATGCAATCGCCGGCGCGGGCGTGCGCCGACGCGACCCGGCCGCTCTCGCAGAAATACACGCGCTCCTGGCAATCGCCGCAGAGGCGCACCATGGGGTCCTCCGTCGGCGCGAGCGTCTCCCAGCGCGCGGAGCATACGAACAGGAATCGCGCGCGTGGCCGCTCGGTCCGCGCGTCGCCGCAGTTCAGGACCATGTCGCGGCGGAGCAGCCGCAACATTTCGTAGCCGAGCAGGCGCGAGAGCTCGACGAAACGTGCGTGCATCGCCGCATCGTTCGTGGCGCGCCCGTGGAGCGCGACTTCGAGCCGCAACCACTCCGCGCGTTCGGGGTCGCGTGGTTCGAGCCGCGCCGCATAAGCGAGGCGCTTGTCGTCGTCGAGCGTGCCATTCATCGCTTCGATCAGGAAGGGACGCTCTTCCTCGTCACGCAGGTAATCGAAGAGTCCACGCGGCTCTCGCGTCATGCCCCGAGGATATCACGATCGGCGCGTGGATGGGCTCGCTCGCCCTCCTGGATGCACGACCCTCGAAAACCTGATACGTCTCCGGCAACCCATGCCCCTCCTCTGCGAGGTCGCCGTCCCCGTCCCGCTCGCTCGGGCCTTTTCCTACGAGGTCCCGCTCGCGCTCGCCGCCTCGGTTCGTCCGGGCGCGCGTGTGCTCGTCGAGTTCGGTCGAAAGAAGGTCCTCGGCGTGGTCCTCGCGACGTCCGAGGGCGCGGCGCCCGAGGGCGTGCGGCTCAAGCCCATCGCGGCGGTCGTCGATCCCGAGCCGGTCTTGCCGTCGGAGCTGCTCTCGTTTTTGCGCGAGCTCTCGTCGTATTATTTCGCGCCGATCGGCGAGGTCCTCCGGCTCGCGCTCCCGGCCGTCGAGCGCGAGGACGTACGCGCGCTCGAAGCGCAGGGAGAGCTTCCGGGCACGCTCTCGCGCGTGAAGCAGGTGGGCGGGCGCAAGATTGCGTATGCGCGGCCGACGGACGCCGTGGAGGAGCCGGGGGTTTTGCGCGGGCAAGCCGCGTCGGTGCTCGCGCTCTTGCGGTCGAACGGGGAAATGCCCATCGCGCGGCTCGAAGAGAAATTCGGCAATGCGCGGGCCGCGGTGAAGAAGCTCGCCTCGCTCGGGCTCGTGGTGACGGAGGAGCGGGAGCCGCCGCGGGACGCATTTTTCGCGCAGCCAGAGCCGCGCGACGAGCCGCCGGCGTTGAACGAGGCGCAAGGCGCGGCCGAGGCGCGGATCGAGGCGGCTCTGTCGGAGGCAAAATCGGCGGCATTTCTGCTTTTCGGCGTGACGGGGTCCGGAAAGACCGAGGTGTATCTGCGGGCCATCGCGGGCTGCCTCGCGCGGGGGCGGGGCGCGATCGTGATGGTGCCCGAAATCGCGCTCACGCCGCAGCTCGTGGCGCGGTTCCGGGCGCGGTTCGGCGATGACCTCGCGGTTTTGCACAGCGGTTTGTCGGAGTCGGATCGGCACGCGATGTGGAAACGCGTGCGGACCGGCGCCGTGCGCGTGGCGATCGGCGCGCGCTCGGCGATCTTCGCGCCCGTCGTGAACCTCGGGCTCATCATCGTGGACGAGGAGCACGACGGCTCGTTCAAGCAGGAAGAGGGCGTGCGGTACCACGCCCGCGACATGGCCTTGCTGCGCGCGCACCGCGCCTCCGCCGTGGCGGTGCTCGGCTCGGCGACGCCCTCGCTCGAATCGGTGCACCTCGTGCGTCAGGGCAAACTCGCCGAATTGCGCCTGCCCGATCGCGCGCACCGGGAGGCGACGCTGCCCGAGGTGACGACGGTCGATCTGCGTCGCATGGGGCCAGGGCCGACAGGGAACAAGCTCATCTCGCTGCCTTTGCATCGCGCGCTCGAAAAGACGCTCGCGGCGGGGGAGCAGGTGATCCTGTTCCTCAATCGACGCGGCTTTGCGCCGAGCGTCGTGTGCGAGTCGTGCGGGCACGTGGCGACGTGCCTCGCCTGCTCGGTGGCGCTCACGTTTCACCGGGCGCGAGGCGGGCGCATGCGGTGCCATTATTGCGACTGGGAAGGGCCGATGCCCGCGGCGTGCTCGGAATGCGGGGCGCCCGCGCTCGCGCTCGAAGGGCTCGGGACCGAGCGGCTGGAGGAGACGATCGCCGAGGCATTTCCCACGGCGCGCGTGGCGCGGCTCGACCGGGACGTGGCCGACGGCGCGAAGGCGGAGGCGATCCTCGCGAAGATGCGGGCGGGCGAGATCGACGTGCTCGTGGGCACGCAAATGGTCACGAAGGGGCACGACCTCGGCAACGTGACGCTCGTCGGCGTGCTCAATGCGGACGCGGCGCTCTCGTTGCCGGATTTTCGCGCTTCCGAGCGGGGGTTCCAGCTCCTCGTGCAGGTCGCCGGGCGCGCAGGAAGGCGGGATCGTCCGGGCCGGGTGCTCATCCAGACGCGCAATCCCGAGCAACCGGCGGTGCAATTCGCGAAGCGGCACGACGTGAGCGCGTTTCTGGAGCACGAGCTCGCGGATCGGGCGGAGGTCGGGTATCCGCCCTTCTCGCGTTTGGCGCTCTTCCGGGTCGACGCGCTCGACGAGGAGGTGGCGCGGCGCGCGGCGGGCGTGATCGCGGCGCACGCGAAGACCTCGCCCGAGGGACAATCGCGCGTGGTCGAGGTCCTCGGCCCCGCGGCGGCGCCGCTCGCGCGTTTGCGAGGCCGGTATCGATTCCGGGTTCTTTTGCGTGCCAAGGATCGCCGCGCGCTCCGGGCCGCGACGGCGGCGGCGGCGGCGGCGATTCCGGAGATCGATCGGCGCGTCAGGGTCGTGGTGGACGTCGACCCCGTGGCGATGCTCTGAGCTAGGGTTTTCCGCCGGCTGTCTTCGCGTCCTCCTCGATGACGAGGTCGCGCACGGCATCATCGAGCTCTGCGCGGGCGATGGCCGCGTCGTCGCTGCGCTGGGTGATCTTCACGGCGAGCTCGTCGCCGGACTTCGTCACGCTTTCGAGCCTTTCCAGCAGCATCTTGCGGAGTTTGTCCGCCTGGGGCGTCTTTTCGATCGCCTTCACGTTTTCCCGCAGCTCCACGGCGCGCTCGAGGACCTCCTGACGCTTGGCGCGCAATCGGTCGAGCTCGTCGTTGGCGGCGCCGAGGGCGCGGCGGAGCTCGACGATACGAGCCATTCGTTTTTGCGTGCCCTCGGGCAGCGCCGAGCCCTTCAGGTAGAGCGCGAGCCGCTCGCCGTCCGCCGTGAGCACGAGCCATTGCCGCTCGACGGGGCGTGCCTCCTCGATGACGATTTTCTGGGGTTTTTGGGGGGTGAGCGCGACGCGAATGAAGTAAGCGTCGGGGTTTTTTTCGGTGCCCTCGGGCAGCACGAGCGGCTCGTAGCCGGGTGTCCGCGGGTGCCGCAGGACGAGCGTATTCGGCACGTTGTGGCCGGGCTCGACCTCGTACGTGGTCAGGAGCCGCTGCCGATCCGTGACGCGCAGGACGCCGCGGGCGAGAGCGACGATACGCAGGGGCTCGTCGAGGTACATCCGGGATTGCGAGACGCGCGTCGAATTGTCGACGGCGTAGGGGATGGTCGAGCGTTCGCCCGGGAGGAGGCGCGTGATCACACCCTCGCCGACGAACGTGCCGCCCGAGAAGATCGAGACCGAGCCCGGTTGCAGGCCGATGTCGCTCTTGTTTTCGATCTCGGCCGCGCGGAAAGGGTGCGTCGAGCTTTGCGGCGCCGCCGGGTCGGGGCGATAGAGCAGGACGTCGTCGCCGTTCATCGGGCGATTGATGAGCGTGATCAGCGCCGACGATTTTTTCGACAACGTGACGGGGTTCGCGATCTCGTACCGATAACTCCCGCTCGAAGCGTCGATGCGGCCCGCGCCTTCGGGCATTCGTGCGAGCGCCTCCGTCGTGATCGGCGACGTCGTTCCCGTCGTGGTCTTCGTGGCCTCCCGTGCGACCTGATCGGCGACGCGGAACGCGACCCGCCGGTTTTTTGCGCGCCCCAGCTCCGTCGCGTTGCTGTCCACGGGCCGGTCCCCGGCATACGACCGCATCGAGAGCCGCATGCTGGGGACACCCCGCTTGACCAGCGCGGCCCTCACGGCCGAGGCGCGGCGCGTCGCGAGGTCGGGCGCGTTCGTCTCGTCCATCGAGGTGTGACCCTCGATTTCGAGGAGCGTGATCCACGGGTTTTCGAGGAGCACCTTCGCGACCTCGTCGAGGAGCGGTTGGCTCGTCGGCTTCACGGTATCGGAGCCCTTGTCGAAGAGGACCTGCGCGAGGATCTGGATCTCGGCCGAGCTCACGCGCACAGCCGCGGGACAACCGGCGCGCGTGGGATCCGTCTGCACGGTGCCGGGCTCGTTGGGACACACGTCTTCGCTATCGAGGACGCCGTCGGCGTCGGTATCGCGGCGGGCGACGTTTTCGGCGAGCACGGGGCCGACGGCGCCGCCCTGCGGGCCGTAAATGCCTTTGAGCTCGGGCCGCTCGATCATCGTCGGCGAGCGGAGATCGGAGCTGTACGAGAGCGGCGCGCCCGTGGCGAGCGTGACGCGCACGTCGTTCCAGTCCTCGTCGCCGACGTTGTCGATGAGCGCCCACGCTTGCAGGAGCGCGCGGCGATCCTTTTGCTCCTTCGTCGGGAGGATGATGCGATACGTGGCTTTCCAGGCGGCCGTGGGGACGGCGTACGCAATGGAGACGGGGCGCGACGGGCGCGGGGAGAAGACGAGCTCGAGCTCGGTCGGCTCCTCGGGCGAATCGGCGCGGCCCGAGCGCGGCAAACGCGCGCTGACGGTCGACGGCGTCTCGTTCGGGCCGAGCCCCTCCTCGATGACGACGACGCTCTTCAGGACATCGTCGACCTCACGCTCGCGGAACCGGAGCGCGAGTTTGTCCGAGGACATCTCGCCGGTGCGCTCGAAGTAACCGAGGCCATTCTGGTAGAGCACGACATGGCGTAGGCGCAGGCCCTTCGAGGGGCCGTGCGCGAGCGGCGTGGTGCAGGCCGTGAGGAAGATCGGGGCGAAGAGGAGCGCCCGGAGCGAGAGCGATAGAGCGCGCATGTGCGAAGCCTACTACGATCTTGCAGTCTTTCGTGATCAAAATGCCGTTTTCAAACGGCGCGGCGCGTCCTATATCGGCCGCTCATGTCGTACCCTTCCCCGCACGCTGCCGCCCTTGGATCGCTGGTCCCCCGGCGTGAAGCCATACTGGAAGAAGTTCGTCGGGACCTCGACGACCGCGCCTCGCGCGAAGGGGCGAATGCGCCGTCGACGATCGTCTCCCCGCTGTTGGACGGGTTTCTCCGCGGGGCCGAGGGCGACGATGCGGAGGCCGTGGCGGCGACATTGCGCGAAATGCTGGAAACCACGGGGATTTCGCTCGATGGTATGATCCTCGCGCTCGGCGTCTTGCGTCGCGCCCTCGTTCGTCACGCCCTCGCGTCGAGCGGGCCGGAGCTCGGCGGCGCAGCGGCGTCGTTCGTGGAGGGCGTCGCGGAGCGCGTCGCCACGTCGCTCGCGAGGCGATCCGTGGCGGCCCTCGGGGAGACGCGTCGCGCGCTCGAACACCACGACTGGATTTTTCAGAATCTGCCGGCGATCATGCATTCGATCGACGCGCAAGGGCGGATCAGCGCGGTGAACGATCGATGGATCGAGGCGATGGGATACACGCGGGACGAGGTGCTCGGGCGGCGCTCGACGGAGTTCTTGACGCCGGAGTCGGCTCGGTATGCGCGCGAGGTCGTGCTGCCGGCGTTTTTCCGGACAGGCCGATGCGACAACGTGCTCTATCAGTTCGTCCGCAAGGACGGGTCGCTGCTCGACGTGATGCTCTCGGCGATCGCCGACCGGGACGAGGAAGGCAATACGGTGCGATCGCAGGCGGTGCTGACGGACGTGACGGAGCGGCTCGCGGCCGAGCGGGCGGCGCAAGCGGCGGCCGCGCAGGAGGAGACGATCCGGGCGCAGCGGGAGATGTTGCGGGCGATGTCCACGCCGCTCGTGCCGCTTGGCGACGGCGTCTTGCTCATGCCGCTCGTGGGAACCGTGGATTCCGCGCGGGCCGAGCAAATGATGGCAGCGCTGCTCGACGGCGTGGTGACGCACGCGGCCGAGGTCGCCATTCTCGACGTGACGGGCGTGCCGTCGGTGGACGCGTCCGTCGCGGAGGCGCTCGTGCGCGCGACGAAAGCGGTGGGGCTGCTCGGTGCGCGGGTCGTGATCACGGGCCTCGGGCCGTCCGCGGCCCACGCGCTGGTGGAGCTCGGCCTGGAGCTCGGCGGGATGGCGACAAAAGCGACGTTGCGGGATGGACTCGCCGCGGCGCGGAAGCGCGCGCGGCATTGAGGGGATCTTTTCAGGTTTTCGGCGGCGTCATCTTCGCCGGGTCGACCGTGACGTCGCGCTTCTGCTTGCCGAATCGAATGACGCTCTGATCGCCGCTCTGCTCCTCGATCGTGACCTCGCTGATCGTCCAGAGCTCGAGGCCGAGGCGCATTTCGAGGCGTTTTACGTGTTTCTTCACGTCCTCGGCCCGGGGGACGGCACGGAGCGTGATGCCGTCCTTTTTGCTCGGAATGCTGAGGTCGTAACGGGCGCGAAGTTTTTCCAGGTCGCCGCCCATCAGGATCATGAGATCACCGAGCACCGCGCCGAACCGGCCCGCCGCGGCTTTCCCCACGCTCGCCGCGCCGCGCGGGGTCGCAAAGGAAAAACCCTCGGGGCCGACCCAGTACGTGACCGCGTCCGGCGGGAGGAGCTCCCAGCGCAATCGGTCGGGGCGAACCAGGGTCATTTCGCCCGCGCTCTTCACGGCCGTCGCGAGCAGGCCAATCGTGCGCTCCTGCTCGAAGGGGCCGACGAGCGTCTTGAGATCCGCGCGCGCCTTCGTGATCTGGCCGAGGACCTCGGAGACCTCGTCGGCGTGGGCCTCGCGGGAAAACGTCGCGGGGACGAGGAGCGCGCCCGAGGCGGCGAGGGCATTTCGAAGGAAATCACGTCGATCCATCACAGCTCTCCATGATGCGGCTTGCCCGCCTTTTCCCACGCCTCGTAGGCCGGAGACCGATACAGCGGGTCCTCCGGGGCGGTGACGAGTGGCTCGTCGTCCTTGGGTTCGTAGCCCGATTCGAGGAGCCGGGCGACGTCGAACCGCACGAAACGGCCGAGCAGGTGCGGGCCTTCGCTGACCCAGAGGACACGCGCCGTCGTGTCCATGACGACGGCGTGCGTGGCGATGAGGGCGTCGAGCGCGCGGCGATGGCCGATCGGGAGGTCCACCCCGCCGAGGCCTTTTTTGTCGCGCAGAACGCCCATCACGCGTTCGACGGACGCGGCCGGCGGGAGATTCTGAAGGAGCTCGTCGAGGCGCTCGCGGCGCGGGTGCGTGGAGGTCGAGGCCTCGACGCGTTTGTTCGCGGGGTCGCCCGCGAGCGGGCCTTCGAGGTGGTTCGTGAGCGGGACTTTTCCGCGTCCACGACGGACGTGGATCGGCTCGCCCGGGGCGCGCTCGACGATCGCGACGTCGCCCTTCGCATCCGTGAGCATGATCATGTGCGAGACCATGGGCGACCGATCGCGGAGGAGGTCGATGGCCTCGGCGGTGGTGCGGGCGCGGCCGAGGAGGTCACGCGTGGTGTGGACGACGGGCTCGCCGACGTTGCGAGGCTCGCGGGCGCGCGCGCCGTGGACGACGAGCGCGAGGCCCTCGGCGTTCATGCCGCTGACGGCGCCGATGAGGCCAGGCCAGGCGACGGAGGCGTACGGAATGCGGCCCTCTTCGCGGACGAGGAAGACGGCCTTGCCGGTGTCGAAGATGCTGCCGGCCTCGAAATCGAAATTGCGGGCGAGGACGGTGTGGCCGTCCTCGAAGGCGCCGTCGCCGAGGGCGAAGCTCGTGCAGCCGATGAGCGGCGAATGCTCGAAGGAGAGGGCGATGTCGTAGAGGGAATGCAGGAAAACGAAGCGATGGTAGGTCGAGAGGAAGCCGTCGTAAGGGTCGGGCGAGAAGGCGCGGGCCTGGGCGGCGATCTCGCGGCGGCGTTCGTCCTGCATGCCCTGGTCGACGTGGCGGAATTCGAGGCGGCTCAGGTCGACGAGCAGCCAGCGGAGGGGCGGGACCGGGACGTAATGGCTGAACTGGTCGTAGAGCGTGCCCTCGTTTTCGACCATTTCGCGATAGAGGAGGCGCGCGTGCTGGTGGCCGATCTGTTCGGGGGTGCCGGCGAGGTGGACTTCGAGGATCGCGCCGCGCTTTCGGGCATACGCGGGGCCGAGGACGCGCAGGCCGGGGCGTGTCTCCGCGGCGTCGCCGGTCGTAGCGGCAATGGCCGGGGGCTCGATGCGCGTGCCGGCGAGGATTCCGACGTGGGCGAGGGTCGGGACGACGACGAGGAGGACAAACGCCACGAGGAGGCGCCGTTTCCAGCGTGCGCGGGGCCTCTGGGCGGGCTTCTTCGGGCTCTCTTCGGTCACGGCGCCTCGGATCAGAGCTCCTGGGCGCTCTCGAACGATTCCCGCGAGGGCCGCGAGGGTCGGGCCGCGGGCGGGGGCGGGGGCGACGGCGGAATCGTGGCGGGGGCGAGCCGCGATTCGGCGAGGGTGGTGACGACGCGGAAGACGATCCGCGCCGGGTCGCGCACGCTGTGGAAATGGGTGATGCGCTCGTGCTCCGGCGGATACACCACGTCCATGGGGACCTCGACGATGCGGACGCCGGATGCAATGGCGCGGAGGATGATCTCGGCCTCGAAGGCATATCCGTCGTCGCGGGCGCCGAGCGAGAGCGTGGTCTGGATCGGATACCGGCGCAGGCCGCATTGCGTGTCGGCGAGCGGGCGGCCGCTGAAGAGCGAGAGGAAGAAGTTCGAGATGCGGTTCGACATCTGGTTCGCGCGCGGCGCGCCGGCCTTGACGAGGTCACGCACGCCGAGGACGAGGGCGCGCGGGTCGGGGTCGACGAAGGCGATACGGTGCGCCTCGGCCGGCGGATGCTGGGCATCGGCGTCGAGCGTGACGGCGACGTCGAAGCCGCGCCGTAACGCGTGCATCATGCCGGTGCGCAGGGCCGCGCCCTTGCCGCGATTGTTGGGGTGCGAGAGGACGGTGGCGCCGGCCGCGCGGGCGAGGTCGGCCGTGCCGTCCGTGGATCCGTCGTCGACGACGAAGACCGCGGAGGGCTCGGGCCAGAGGGCGCGCGTGGCGCGGACGACCTCGGCAACGGTGCGGGCGGCCTGATAAGCGGGGATGATCGCGCAAGGACGCATCGGTTCGAGAACCGTTACCACGGCAAGGGCGCGCGGGGGAGCGCCGCGCAGGACACCGGCGTGCGCAGCGGGGACGTTCGGGGTAGGGTGCCGGCGATGGAAGACTTCGATCCCGAGGCGATGCGGGTGCTGCGTTACCGCGCGAAGGGGGTGCTGCGGCAGCGGATGCGGGCGCTCAGGAACTCGATCCCGCGTGAGTCGCTCGCCGAGCGGTCGGCCAAGATCCGCAGAGGGCTGCTCGCGCGGCCCGAGATCGCCGGAGCGCGGACGGTGGCGCTTTTCTGGCCGATCGAGAAGCGGGGCGAGGTGGATCTCAGGCCCCTCGTCACGGAGCTGCGGGCGCGCGGCGTCGTCGTGGCATTCCCTTCGATTCACCCGGAGACGCGGGGGATGACGTTCCGGATCCCTGCCGATCCCGCGGCGATGGAGGAGCACGGGCTCGGCTTTCAGGAGCCGCTCCTCACGGATCCGGAGGCGGCGGAGGTCGACGTGGTGGTGGTGCCGGCGCTCGGCGTGGACGGGGAGGGGAATCGGATCGGGTATGGCGCGGGGTATTACGATCGAACCTTGCCGCGATTCTGTCCGCCGGGGGTGGCGATTGGCGTGGTGTACGATTTTCAGGTGTTATCGGAGGTGCCGGTGACGGAGGGCGACGTGCCGCTGCCGGTCGTCGTGACGGACGAACGGGTGATCGAAATCTGAACGCGGCCGTCTCCGGCGGAAGGTGAGCGCTCGCCAGGATTTTTTGTGAATCCGGCGACTCGGGTGGTCGCGCGCGCTCCGTGGGCTAAACCTAGCGCGTTTTGATTTCCGGGAATCACGCGCGGGGCGTCCGTGCGCGATGCGGGGGGAAAACACATGCGCATCATCTCTTCCGTGCTGTGCTGCGGGCTCGTCCCGCTTTTGTGGCTCGTCGCCGGTTGCGGGGCCGATGGGTCCGAGCGCACCGGAGTCGCGGTCGAATCGCTGGAATGGCACCAGGGTGCCAAGCTCGTGGCGCCCGAGGGGACGAAAGAAGCAGACTTCGGCGTATCGGTCGCGATCGATGGTGATACGGCGATCGTCGGGGCGCCCTCCGACGACGGAATCGCGGAGAACGCCGGCGCGGCGCAGATCTTCGTGCGAAAAGACGGCGTCTGGCTCCCTTCGCAGAAGCTCGTCGCCTCCGATGCAGAGGCGACGGATGGATTCGGTTATTCGGTGGCGATCTCGGGCGACATCGCGATCGTCGGTGCGCCGAACGAAGACGACCAGGCCGAAAACGCGGGCGCGGCGTACGTCTTCGTGCGAGAAGGCGGGGCCTGGAAGGAGCAGCAGAAGCTCGCCTCGCCGAAGCCGGAGTTCATTGGCTCGTTCGGCACGTCGGTGGCGATCGCGGGCACGATCGCGCTCGTCGGGGCGAGCCGCGAAGACGGGCTCGGATTCGATTCGGGCGCGGCGTACATCTTCGTTCGGGACGCGTCCGGGGACATGTGGGGGCTGCAAAAGACGCTCTTGCCGGCCGACGGGACGTCGAGCCATTTCGGCGCGTCGGTCGCGCTTTCGCCCGAAGCCGCGGTGGTTGGGGCGCCGCGGGACAACGCCGGTGTGCTGGTGTCGGTCGGCGCCGCGTACGTGTTCGATCGGGCGGAGGGCGCGTGGCCGCTCGATTCGAAGCTCGTGGCGGACGACGCGGCCGAGCAGGACTATTTTGGGATTTCAGTGGCGATCTCGGGTGATACGGCGGTCGTGGGCGCGTCCGGCAGCGACGCTGTCGTCGAGAACGCGGGCGCGGCGTACGTGTTTTCCCGTGTCGAAAAGGTCTGGACGGCGCAGCAGAAGCTCCTCCCCTCCGCGCCCGAGAAGTTTGGTTCGTTCGGAATGGCGACGTCGATCGCCGGCGACGTGGCGCTCGTGGGGACCTATCTCAGCGGGCCGAATGTCACGGGCGCAGGGTCGGCCTACGTGTTCGTGCGCGAGGGCGAGGTCTGGGCCGAGGATCATCGGCTGCTCGCGTCGGATGGGGCGGATGCCGATTACTTCGGCGGCGCGGTCGCAATCTCCGCCGAGACGGCGCTCGTCGGCGCGCCGGGGGACGATAACGACAAGGGCCAGAACGCCGGCTCGGTGTACACGTTCGGGTCGCTTTTCGCCTCGGGGACGAACGGCGCCGGGGGAATGGGCGGCGCGGGCGCGGGCGGATTCGACGGCGCCGGCGGCGCGGGCGCCACGGGCGCGGGCCCGAATCAGGGGACCGTCGGCGACGACGGCGTGACGATGACGGGCGGTTGCGCTTGCACCGCCGTGGGCAGGAGCGAGGGCCTCGAGGGTGTGATGGCCGCCGTGGCGGCGCTCGGAATGGCGCTCGTCGCCGGGCGGCGGCGCTCGGCGTTCAATGCAAGGGATCGCCGAGGATCTTCTTCCGATCGAGCTGCTCGGCGAGGGTGAGCCGATCGGCGTCGTTCATCGAGACGAATCGAATCGCCTGCAGCCGGTCCTTCGACCAGATCGGACGGCCGCGCAGGCGAATCGGCCGGCCCGCGCCGACATCCAGCTCGAACGCGGTGATCATGCCGAGCTCCCGATCCACGAGCGCCCGCGGCGTCTCGAAGACGAGCCCGCTCACCGACAGGTCGACGGCGCGGCACGCGTGGCGATGCCCATCCACGATCGCAACCAGGGGATAGTCGCACTGCGCGCGAGGGCCGATCCGTCGTTCCATGAATGTTCGTTTGCCCGATACGTGAACAGGATGGAACGGGCCAACTTTTTGTCGTCGCCCGACCCGAGCGTGGCCACCGAGCGGCAATTGCGGCGGTTTGGGCTAGGATCGGCGTCGAGGAGGATCCGGAATGGCGACGTGCCGCGAGTGCGATAACGAGGTCGACGAGCTGAAGACGGTGAAGGTCGGGAGCAAGAAGAAGAAGATGTGCGAGGACTGCGCCGACCGGGTCGCCCAGGAAGGCGCGATCGCCGAGGAGAGCGAGGCCGTCGTGCAGGGAATGATGGGCTTCAAGGGGCGGCGCTAGCCGCGCCTCAGCGCATGATCTGATCGATCTCGTTCGAGGTCGCGTCCGCGAGGCCCTTCGCGAGCTTGCGCGGGTCGAGCTCGACCGCGATCGCGACGGCGTCGGGCGCATGTGTGGGCAGCGGCGCCATCACCGGCACGTCGAGGCCGAGCAGATGGCCAAACGAGCCCTCGGCGAGGTCCTTCCACGACGCCACGAGCTCCTCGGACGCCGCCTCGCCGGTGCGCGAGAAGTCGCCGGCGACGGCAATCGAAAGCAAAATCCCCTCGCGGGCGCTCGGCCTCGCAGCCGCGCCGATGGCCGTGGCGGCGGCGAGCAGGCCCCGGGCGCCGCGCGCGAGCTCGCCCTCGAACGGGCCGAGCGCGAAGGCGCGGGCCGGCGCCGGGCCGAGGCGCTCGGCGAGCGCGCGGAGCGAGGCGTCGGAGAAGGCGCGGGCCGCGCGCGAGAGGGCGCCGCGGGCGAAGAGGGTGGCGATGCGGCAGGGGCCGCGCTGGATCGAGCCCGCTTGCTGGAAGCAGACGACGTCGGGGCCGATCGCGGCGAAGGCGTGCGCCGAGCGGCCGATCTTGCCGGACACGCGGACGAGGTCGTGTCGATCGACGGCGCGCGTGGCCTCGGTGCTGAGGCGGTCGCGGAAGGCGCGCTCGACGACGCGCACGTCGCTCGCGAGGCGCAAGAGCTCGACCGTCGCGTCGCCTTCGTTCGTCGCGTACGACGCGACGATGGCCTCGGGCGTCTGGCGGAGATCGACGGCGGTGCCCTGCGCGAAGCGGTTGAAGCGCGCCTCGGGGATGACGGTGCCGACGAAGGGGACGAGCCACGGGATCGAGGTGATCTCGCGGGGGTTCGCGAGCACGAGCCAGCGCAGGCCTGCGAGGGGCAAGAGGCCGTCGAGCGAGGGGACGGAGAGCGGCGGCTCGGTCGGCTCGGCGGTCTTCGTGACGGGCGCGGGCGAGCCGCCGCAGCCTACGAGGGCGGAGGCGAGCGCGGAGAGCGTGGCGGCGAGGAAGCTGCGCCGCTCCGGATCTGCCGTGTCAGCCGACGACGAGGTGCGCGAACTTTCGGTTCTTCGATCCGACGCGGACAAGATACCTCCGGCCCCGCTCGAGCTTCTGTTGCTCGTCGCGCACGACCTCGCCGTCGAGGTGGACGGCGCCGCTCTTCACGAGCCGGAGCCCCTCGTTCGTCGACTTCACGAGGCCCGCGAGCGACAAGGCTTTGGCGATCCAGAGCGAATCGGCCTCGGTGACCACGCTGATCTCCTCGATGTCGTCGGGCACGCCGCCTGCGGCCACGCTGCGGCGCCGTTCGAGCGCGGCGTCGGCGGCCTCGGCGTCGTGGAAACGCGTGACGATCTCCTTCGCGAAGAGCTCCTTCACCTCGACGATGTTGCGCTGTCCGGCGCGCACGTCCTCGCGCAGCGCGGCGATCTCGTCGTTCGATTTCGACGAGAGCAGCTCCATGTATCGCCAGATCACCTGATCGTCGACGAGCATGAGCTTCTGCAGCATCTCGAAGGGCGGCTCGTTGATGCCGACGTAGTTGTTCGCGCTCTTCGACATCTTCGCGCCGACGACCTTGCCGAGCTCGACGCGCGCGTTCGTGCCTTCGAGGATCGGCGTGGTCATCACGATCTGCGCGCGCTTGCCGTAGCGCGGCATGAGGTCGCGGCCGACGAGCAGGTTGAAGAGCTGATCGGTGCCGCCGAGCTCGACGTCGTTCTCCAGCACGACCGAGTCGTAGGCCTGGAGCAGCGGGTAGAGGAACTCGTGGATGTGGATCGGCACGTTGCCCTCGAAGCGCTTCGAAAAATCGTCGCGCTCGAGCATGCGCGCCACGGTGTACTTCGCGCCGAGCTCGACCATCTCGAAGGGCGAGAGCTTGCCGAGCCACTCGGAGTTGTAGCGGACCTCGGTCCGGCTCTTGTCGAGGATCTTGAAGGCCTGGGCCTGGTAGGTCTCGGCGGCGGCGCGGACCTCTTCGCGCGTGAGGCGCGGGCGGGACTCGCTCTTGCCCGTCGGATCACCGACCATCGCCGTGAAGTCGCCGACGAGGAAGATGACCTGGTGCCCGAGCTCCTGGAACTGCCGCATCTTCTGCATCAGCACGGTGTGCCCGAGGTGCAGGTCTGGACGCGTGGGATCGAAGCCGGCCTTGATGCGCAGCGGCCGGCCTTCTTTCAGGCGCTCTTCGAGTTCGGCGCGGACGTGGAAGTCCACGACGCCCCGGCACAACTCCTCCAGTTGACGCTCGGCGGAAAGCATGGGGGAGACTTTGCCGGACGGCGCGCCGCGCGCAAGCGTCACGCGGCGGGAGAGGCGTTTCGCCCGGCGAGGGCGATCATTCGTCCTCGTCGTCCTCGTCGATGTCGTCGTCGTCGTCCTCGTCGTCCTTGCCGCCGGTGATGGCGAAGGCGCGGCTCTGGTTGACGAGCTCCTTCAGCTCCTTGCCGACCTTGAAGAAGGGCAGGCGCTTGGCGGGCACCGGCACGGGCTGGCCCGTGCGCGGGTTTCTGCCGCTGTACGGTTTGTACGGGCGGACCGTGAAGCTTCCAAAGCCGCGGATCTCGATGCCTTCACCACGCTGGAGCGCCTCGGTCATCGCGTCGAAGATGCAATTGACCACGAGCTCGGCCCGCGCCTTGGTGAGCTCGCCACGGCCCGCGATCGCGTCGATGAGCTCGCTCTTCGTCATGGGTACCCCTCGGCGGCCGTCACGCCGCCCCCCGTCCCTACGCGCCCCCACCTGAAACGACGTCCGGACGGATACGACTTACGATTCCAGGAACTTAGGACACACCTCGCATCCTGGACGCCGAGCGTCAATGACTTTCGTTCTCCAAGAAATCCAACCGGTCCAGCGCCACGGGTGAACCCGCCGGGCGAGGGCCCAGGCGAAGCGTGAGCGCGACAGAACGCGCGGCGCTCGGGATGGGGAAGGCCGGCAGCGTGACGCAGGGCGGATGCGGGGCCGCGGCGGGCGCGAGGTCGTGGGAGGGCAAAGGGCGTCCGTCGACGACGAGCGTGACGGTGACGGAGCCGGGGCCGAGGAGGGCGAGGCGCGGCGCGATGGAGCGGCCGGCGAGGAAAGGCGCGGGGAGGGCGACGGTGATGGAGCCGGTTTTCGTGGGGTCGGCAGAGGTGACCACGAGCCAGCGGCGGTCCGAGGCGCAGGCGTCGGTGGCCCATGCAGGCAAGGCCCAGGCGTCCTCCTGGGCGAGCGCGGGCCAGAGGTTTTCGCCTTCGATCGCGAGCGGTGCTTGGAGGTCAAAGGAGTACGGGACGAGGTGCGGCGGCGAGGGCGGCGGCTCGCCGTCGGGCGGGATGGGGAAGAGGTAGCGGTACGCGGGAGGCCTTCCGTGTGCCTCCCAGGTGAAGCGGTCGAGGGCGTCGCCGCGATAGCGGGCGATCGACCGTTCGTTCGAGGTCCAAGGGTCGTAGGCGAGGTTGAAGCCGTGATCCGTGTCGACGAACACGAGCGCGCGCGGGGGAAGATGCGCGAGGCGCGCGGGCTCGAACATCGGGCGGCCCGCCTCGCGGTCTCGCAGGAGCGCATGATCGAAGCCGGCGCGGAAAGCGAAGCCGAGCGGGACGAGGGCGACGAGGGCGGCAATGCGGCGTGACGCGCGTCCGAGGTCTTTGGCACGCGCGGCGATGTGCACGACGGCGAGCGCCGCGAGGACGTGCTCGAGCGGGAGGACGTCGGCGTAGAAGCGCGCGCCGCCGCCGGGGTAGTTACCGTCGAAGTAGAAGGGGACGTACGCGGCGATCTGGAGCGCGACGGCGACGGGGAGGAGACGCGCGCGTGGGAAACGCGCGGCGAGGATCGCGCCGAAGAGGACGAGGAGCGTGAAGGGCTCGGCGTTGCCCGCGTCGACGAGGTGTTGCTTGAGGCGGCGGAGCGTGGTCGCGGCGGCGGCGTAGGCACCGTAGCCGTTCGGGAGGTTGTGCCGGACGAAGTCTCCATGCTCGCCGAGGCAACCGATCGAGGCGCCGAAGCCGTACCGGAAGCAGCCGGGCGGGCCGTCGGAGAGGGCGTAGTAGAGGCGCTGCGACGAGGTGAAGAGCTCACCGGTGGCCGCGTGTTGATGCGCAAGGAGCAGCACGAGGCCGGGCAGGGCGCCGAGGCCGAGGAGCGCGAGGGCGGTGAGGCGCGCGCCGCGGGAAGCACGCGTGGTGATGCTGCGTGTCGTGACGACGAGGAAGGCGAGCGCGAGGAGGAGGGCGAGCGCGGAGGGAGGGCGCGTCGCGGCGAGCCAGCCTGCGAAGAAGCCCGCGCCGAGCGAGGGGAGAACGGCGCGCCTTCCGGCTTCGAGCGCACGCACGGCGGAGAGCGCGAAGGCGAGCGCGCTCGTGAAGCAGAGCGCGGCGAGGCCGTGCGACATGGTGTCGGCCGTGTGGTAGCGGAGCGCGGCGCAGAGGACGGAGAAGAGCGTCGCGAGGCGGGGGATCGAGAGGCGATCCGCGAGGGGCGTGCCTTCGGGGAGGGCGCGCTCGGCGAGGGCGTAGGTGGCGATCGTGAGCGCGGCGGCGAGGAGCGGGCCGACCGCGAGGGGCGCGTGGGCGAGGAAGCCGAGCGCGAGGAGCGCGGGATACCCGGGCGGAAAGAGGACGGCCGCGGTGGGCCCGTCGGGGCCATCCGCGCGGACGAGGAAGCGGCCGAGCGTGGAGGCGACGGGCTCGTCGAGAGGAAAGGCGAGGTGGCCGTGCGCGAGGGCGCGCGCTTCGAGGAAGTAACTCGTGGCGTCGATGATGCGGGGTCCGCCGCGGAGGTAGAGCGCGACGTACGCGGCAGAGAGGGCGGCGGCCGTGAGGGACGCGAGGGCGAGGAAGAGGCGGCTCTTCGTTGCAGGTCGAACGATGCGCGGGGCGAAGGCGAGGGCGATCAGCGCGGCGAGGAGGGCGGCGATCTGCGCGGGGTCACGGGGGAGGCCGAAGCGCACGGGGGGATGTCAAGGGGGAAGCGCGGGAGGGTCCGGGGGCGGGTGGACGGAGAGGGTACAACGGAAGCGGAAGGGGCGCGGCGAGGAACGCGGGGCCTTCGTGGAGGGGGCGTGCTCACATTCCGGGGCGGGAAGAGGGGTCGGGGCGCGGGGGGAAGGGCATGGCGATGCGGCAACGGGAGGTCCGAGCGGTGGGGGTCGGGCTTGGCGATGCGCCAAAGGGAGGTCCGGGCGCGGCAGGGGGGGCTTGGCGGTGCGCCAAAGGGAGGTCCGGGCGGCGCGGGTCAGGCTTGGCGGTGCGCCAACGGGAGGTCCGGGCGCGGCAGGGAGGGGCTTGGCGGTGCGCCAAAGGGAGGTCCGGGCGCGGCAGGGAGGGCTTGGCGGTGCGCCAAAGGGAGGTCCGGGCGTGGCGGGGAGGGCTTGGCGCTGCGCCAAAGGGAGGGCCGGGCGTGTGGGGTAGGGCTTGGCGCTGCGCCAAAGGCGTCTCCGGGCGCGCCGACCGTTCGTCCGTGCTCGGCGTGCCCAATCACGCAGCCGCGGAATCATCGGAGCCGAATGGGCCGCTCGTGATTACCCCGCCCCCGCCACACACCGAAACCCATACCAAGGGTGTCGCTGACTCGCGACCGGGTGGTGGGCCGCGGGCGATTGATTGCCCATGAGCCCGTGGTCGTGCCAGGTGCCTCCGGTCACGCGGAACATGTCTTCCCGCGGGCACGGCTCTTCACCTTTGGTCGAGACGCAGACGATGGGCCTCGGATCGAAGACGAACTCGGCCACGTTCCCCGCCGTATCGTAAAGCCCGAAGGGACTGCGATCCCCCGTGTAACTCGCAACCGGGCAGGTGCCGAGGTCCACGGCGACGGGCGGCGCCGTGCTCGTGATGGGTCCGACCACGCCGCCCTGCGTCCCGCCCATCGAGCCGCGTTGCCAGCAATGCTCGATCTTCTCCGGCTCGTCGCGGCCCCACGGGTAGATGCGGTGCCGCTCGCCGAGGCGCTCTTCTTCGCTCATGCGCGCGTCGCCGAGCGCGGCCCAGTAAGCCTCGTAGATCGTCGGCAGGCGGCGTCCGCCGTTCCATTGACAATAAGCCTCGGCTTCGGCCGGGCTCACGCAGTTGATCGGGTGATCGCCGCGGCCGGGCTTGCCCCAGTTGCACATCGGCTCGTCGTGCTTCGCGACGCGACCTTCGCCCACCGGCGCGACACACGCCTTCGCGCCCACGCACGCGGCGTAGCCGGAGACCGTCACCTCGGTCGCTTCGATCTGGAACGGCTGCACTGTGACGACTGCGCGTTTCGCGACCATCGGGTCGTGGAACGAGAACGTCGCGCCGGGGATCGAGACGAGGCGCGCGCCCCGCGGGGACACGGCCAAGCGTCGCGCGTTCTCCGCGTCCGTCCGGCCGCAGCCGATCACGGCGACGGCGAGCAAGAGCCCAAACGGAATGCTCGTCGGGTATCGCATCAGCGCGCCGCCGACGGAGCGCCGGCGCCCTCCAGGATCCACACGTGGTACGTGATCCACTCGCCCTCGACGGGCGTGATCGCGAGCTCGAAGCGCGGCGGGAGATCGGTCGGAAGGTCGATGCTCGGCTCGGTCCACGTGGGCCCGGGGCGCGCTTCGAGCTTGCCGAGGAGGCGGCCGTCCACGCGGACCTCGGCGGCGGCCTGCCGGCCCGAGACGGTGCGCACGACGAGTCGGCCGCCGCGCTTCGGCGCGTTCATCCTGGCGCGCTCGGGCTCGCCGTGCGGGACGATGCGGCCGGCGTCGAAGAGCTCGCGGAGCTTCTGGCCAGGCTCGGGCAGGACGCGGTGCACGACGAAGCCCATGCCGGGGCGCGGGAAGTTGTAGCCGTGGGCCTTTTCGCTGACGAGGTCGCCGATGTCGAGCTCGTCGACGATACGCTCGCCTTCGCGTTGCGTGCGCGGCCAGCCGTTCCTGTCGAGCGCGCTCCAGTCGGCCTTGTAGATGACCTTCTCCGCGCCGCCGCAGATCACGTTGCCGACGACGGGGACGCCCACGAGGCGACGGCCGAAGAGGCCGGGGAGGTCGCCCCACCACGAGGGGTAGATCGCCATGTGGTCGGGCCGATCCTCGGGCGGGATACGCTCGATGAGCTCGATCGTGGCGCCGAGGCCGTTCACGCCGGCCCGCGCGAAAGGCAGGTCGTGGTAGCCGCCGAGGCCGATGATGTCGAGGCCGGGCAGGTCCGAGGCGTACATGAGCGCGCCCGCGTCGCCGACGAGCACGCGCCGCGCCTTGCGCTCGGCGAGGACCTTGCCCGCGACCACGTGCTGGTCGCGGATGTTGCGGCTCGCGCGGCCGAAGAACCAGATCTGATCGCGCATGTTCGGCGCCTGGTGGACGCCGTAGAGGACGACCACGCCGCAAGCGATCGCGACGCGCAGCGCGAAGAGGCCCCGCGCGCGACGTGTCGCCTCGACCGCGGGCACGAGGAGCAGGCCGAGGCCCATCGCGGCGAGCACGAAGAGCCACGCGACGGCGCTCATCGTGTAGCGCTCGTTCTGCCAGCGGACCTGGCCGTTCAGCGAGACGAGGAGCAGCCACGTCACGACCTGCGCCCAGAGCATGGCCGCGACGCCGCGGGTCTTCTTCGAGAAGAAGGGGATGAGCGCGACGAGCGGGACGATCCAGCCCCAGGGGAGGTTCTGGCCGGGGATCCAGTCGGCGAAGTGGTGCTGCGTGTTGCGAAGGACGACGTACTTCAGGTGCGAGAGGTACTCGTCGAGCTTCTGCTCGCCGTTCATGTAGGGGTGGTTCAGCGCGAGCTTGACGATCGCGCCGGCCGCCGCCCACTCGCCGGTGAAGACGCGGTTCGCGACGGCCTGCGCCACGGCCACGATCGCGCCGGGGACCGAGGCGCGGAGCAGCGTCGCTGCCGCGGCGCGAAACCCGAGGGGCTTCCACACGGCGAGCGCGGCGTAGAACGCGAACACCGCGATGCACACGACGGACTCGGGCCGCGTCGCGTAGAGCAGCGCGCCCGCGAGGCCCGCGAGCATGCCGCTCCGGCGCACGGCGTGCGCTTCGCCCGGCGCCCTTCCGATCGAGAGGATCGGCAGGAGCATGAGCGCCCAGACGCCGAGGTGGAACGCGTTCTCCATGCCGCTGAAGAGCGACCAGTCGAGCGCGCCGAGCGAGAGCACGGCGGGCGGGACGAGGTACTTCGCGGCGCGCCCGAGCGGCTCGCACGCGCGGCCCGCGGCGACGAGGAAAAACGTGGTCGAGACGCACGCGACGAGCGCCGCCCACGCCATGAGGTCGAGGCTGCGGAAGCCGAGCAGGTAGCCGAGCGAGAGCGTGAACGGGTAGAGCAGGCTCGTGTTGCCGCTCGAAAAACCGTTGCCCTCGGACCACTGGAAGGGGAAGCCGCGGGCCGCGGCGCGCGCGTAGTCGAAGTGGATGAAGACGTCGTCGAGCGGCGCCGACCAGCCGCCGCGCGTCTGCACGTGCATGTACCCGTAGAACACGGTAGCCGCGTAGACGACGCAGGCCGAGGCAAAGACGGGGTAGAGCACGCGGTCGATCGCGGGCCAGCTCTCGAGCACGCGCGCGAAAAATCCCGAGCCGTCGGCGTCACCGTATCGACGGGCCCCGAGCGAGGGCGCCGCTTCCGCTTCGTCTTGGTCCAGTGTGGCGGGCACGGGGGACTCTTATTACACGATCCCCGGTTCGGCCCGCGCGTGGACCTCGTCTCGACGCACGGGGCTCGTCCGAACCTGGGGACCTCGAATTCCAGGGGCGCGCGCGTTGACCGGCTCCTTCGGCACCTGTAGAAAAGAATCGCGTTCGAGCGTCGCGGAAGGCGCCGACGCCGAATGGACGACCGATGCGCTGGTTCGTGGAAATCTCGTCACCCGGGCCCTCCGCCGAACCTCCGGCAAAGCTCACCGTGGAGGCCCCGCAGTGGCAGCCCGCGCTCCAGAAGGCCCGCGCGATGCGCGGGGACGACGGGTCGCTCGGCAACTTCTCGATCGAGCTGCTCGACGACGGCTACAGGGCCGTCGATCCGGTGAAGAAGCTCCGTTACGTGGTGCGCAAAGCGCCCGACACGGCCGAGCTGTCCGCGGGCGGGCAAGCCCAAGCCGAGCCGCCGAAGGGTCGCCCGGCCGTCACCGCGCCCCCGCGCGTCGCAGCCCCTCCGCGCGCGACGCCCGCGCCCGCAGCCGCGCCGCTCCCGAGCCATCGCGTGCTGTCGAGCCGCGAGGTGGCCGCCACGGAGAGCTCACCGCTGACGTACCGCGAGTACGTGTACGTCGTGCCCGAGGGGACGTCGGTCGACCTCGCGCGGCGGGTCGTGCTCGACCGGTTCGAGGCGGTGAAAAAGGCGCTCGACGGCGCGCGCGGCGTGCTCGTGAACCTCGCGGTGTTCGATCACGCCTACGAGGGCAAACCCGCGCGCGCCCCGCTCGTGACGTTGTCGTGGAAGGACTGGCGCGGCGAGCCGGAGGTGCGTCCACCGGCGCCGCAGCCGAGCAAGCCCGCGGCCGCGCCCGCGGCGCCGCGCCCCGCCTCGACGCCGCCGCCCGCGCAGCGTGTGGTCTCGACGCCGCCGGCGCGTTCTCCCTCATCGCCGCCGCCGCCGGCGCGTTCTCCTTCGTCGCCGCCGCCCGCGCAGCGCTCGGTCTCGACGCCGCCCGCTCGTTCGCCCTCGGCGCCGCCGCCGCGCGCGCAGGCCGGGTCGAACCCCGCGCTCAAGGGCGGGGTCACGACCACCACGAAGTCCACGCCGCCGAAGGCGCGTGTTCGCTCGGCCGAAGAGCTCATGAAGGAGCTCGAAGGTGCCTCGACGGATCTGCACTTCCTGAGCGACGCGCTCGAAGGCGCCGAGTTCGTGGTCTCGATCCTCTCGGAGCAGCTCCCGAGCGAGCTCATCCTCGTCTGGTTCCACGACGCCGAGAAACGCGAGCTCGTCCTCGTGCGGCAGCAAGGCGGCAAGCACGACAGGCTCCTCGCCC
Organism: Polyangium sp. y55x31; assembly: GCF_029946505.1. Lineage (GTDB taxonomy): Bacteria > Myxococcota_A > Polyangia > Polyangiales > Polyangiaceae > Polyangium. The sequence continues at coordinate 119,437 of NZ_JARZHG010000007.1, read as the reverse complement.
GCATGCCCGATCGAACGGGCCTCGCGCAGGCCGCGATCGCCAACAAGAAGGCCCTCGTCATCACCGACGCGCAACGCGACCCGCGCGCCGTCGACGCGCGCTGGAAGGCGTTCGGCATCGATCCGAAGAGCATCGCCTGCGCCCCCGCGATCGGCGGCGGCAAGACGCTCGGCCTCATCGAGATCGTGAACCCCACCGGCGGCGGTCGGTACGCCACGACCGAGGGCAACGCGCTCACCTACGTCGGCAAAGAGCTCGCGGAGTTCCTCACCATCCAGGGCGTCGTGCTCGATCCCGAGAAGATCCGGGCGACGGCGAACAAGGCGGCGGCGCGCTAGTCGCGCGGCGCGCGGAGACCGTCCATGCAGCGTCGTCGGCTGCGCGAACGGCTGCTCTACTTCGCGATCGTCCCCGCGATCGTGTTCGCCGTCCTCGTGCTCGGCGGCATCGCGCTGCGCACGACGCTCCAGATCGAAAAAGCCCGCCAGCAGACCGTCTTCGACGCGACGCTGACCCTCGCCGACGAGCGCGTCGACCGCCTCGACAAGCTCATCATCAACCAGGACAACGTCGTCGCCGCGCACGTCGACATCGCGAACCTCACGACGATCGCGCGAAGGTGGCTGCCCACGGCCTCGCGCGAGACGCCGACGGTGCGCGCGATCCTCGTGCTCGACATGAGCCACGACTCGCGCGACGTCCTCGCATTCGCCTCGCGCGCGCCGGGCCGCGAGGACGACGCGTTCCGGCGGCTGCTCCTCGGCAAGCTCTTCCCGATCCTGAACTTCCAGGGCGATACGGAGGAGCTGCGCCACCTGCACCAGATCATCGATCAGCAGAGCATCCTGATCAGCTACTGGCAGCGCTCCTACGCGGGTCGGCGTTACCTCATCGTCGCCTGGCACGACGTCCCGCGCCTCGTGCACGACGTCTTCCCGCGGCTCTACCGCGACATCGATCGCGGCAACAGCCGCATGAACGTCATCGACGAGGAAGGCCGCATCGTCTTCGGCCCGCCGATCAAAGGCGGCGAGTTCACCGTCGGGAGGCCCTTTCCGACGACGCTCTACAACTGGCGCCTCCAGATCGCGCTCACGAGCGCCGACGACCTCGGCGACAAGGTCGAGCGCCAGCGTTTGGTCGAGCTCGGCATGGTCGGCTTCGCGGCCATCGTGGTGCTCGTCGGCGTCACGATCGTGATCTTCGCGTCGATCAAGGAGCGCAGGCTCGCCGCGCTGAAGAGCGACTTCGTGGCGAACGTCTCGCACGAGCTGAAGACCCCGCTCGCGCTCGTCCGCATGTTCGGCGAGATCCTGCTCGCCGATCGCGTGGCGAGCGACGAGAAGCGCCGGCAGTACCTCCAGATCATCGTGAGCGAGAGCGAGCGGCTCACGGCGCTGATCGAGAACGTCCTCGATTTCGCCAAGGTCGAGCGTGGCAAGGCCGCGTACGAGTTCGCCCCCGGCAGGCTCGAGGACATCGTCGGCCGCGCCGTCGACGTGTATCGCTACCGCGCCGAGCGCGACGGCATCGTCGTGCACTTCGCGAGCGCCGAGGGCCTGCCCGAGGCGATGATCGACGCCCGCGCCATGGAGCTTGCGATCATCAACCTGCTCGACAACGCCTTCAAGTACGCGAAGGACGGCGGCCGCGTCGACGTCGACGTCGTGTCGGACGATGGCTCGGTCGTCGTGCGCGTGAGTGATCGTGGCCCCGGCATCGATCCCGACGAGCAGGAGCGTATCTTCGAGCGCTTCGTGCGCGGGCGGCGCGCGGGCGAGCAGCGCATCCGCGGCAGCGGCATCGGGCTCGCGCTCGTCAAGCACATCGCCGAGAGCCACGGCGGCAGCATCGAGGTGAAGAGCCCCATCACCGAGGACGGCAAGGGCAGCGTGTTCGTTCTGCGGATCCCGGCCCTGCGCGGCGAGCCTCGGGGCGGATCGAAGCGCCTTTTGCCCGCGCCTTCGGAGCCGGACGTCGAGCCCGAGGTCGGCTGATCAGAGCTCGGGTTGCTCGGCCTGCGCGCCTTGCGACACGGCCACGTGGGCGCGGCGGCGGATGCGGTCGACGACCTGCGTGGCCCAGCGGGAGAGATCGTCGCGGCCGGGGCAATCCGGGATCGAGAGGATCGCCGCGTCGACGAGCTGTTCGAAGAGGTGCGTCGAGGCGCCGAGCCCGAGATCACACGCCGCGTTCGGCCGCCCGAGCGCGGCGTCGCGGCCCACGGGCTTGCCGGCGCTCGCCGCGTCGCTGAGCACGTCGAGCATGTCGTCGGCGATCTGGTAGGCCTCGCCGATCCGCTGGCCGAATCCGCGCCACGCCTCCGCCTCGTCCGCATCGGCGCCGGCCGCGAGGGCGCCGCCCACCGCAGCGGCTTCGAAGAGCGCGCCCGTCTTCGCCCTTCGATAGAGCGTCGCGGGGATGTTCGCCTCGCTCTCCCAGCCCTGGCCCGCGATGATCCCGTAAGGCATCCCCACGCCGCGGCTGACCGTCGTCACGAGCTTGCCCAGCCGGAGCGGGGCCGCGGTGGACGAGCGGGCCAGGATCTCGAACGCGAGCGTGATGAGCTGGTCGCCGGCGAGCACGGCGAGCGGCTCTCCGAATGCACGGTGTGTCGAAGGTTGGCCCCGTCGTGTCAGGGCGGCGTCGAAGCAGGGCAGGTCGTCGTGCACCAGCGACGCGCAATGCACGAGTTCGATCGCGGCGGCCACCCCATCGGCGAGGCCGGGAGCGTCCTCGCCGCAGGCCATCGCGACACGGAGGCAGAGCTGCGGACGAATGCGAGCGCCTGCCGGGAACACCGAATGGTAGACGGCGGCCGCGAGGCGGGGCGGTGCGCCTGGGGCGCACATGGGATCGAGGGCAGCGCGCAGAGCGCGCTCGACGCGACTGGAGACGTCCATGCGAAGGGTATCGTCCATGGATGTGGAACCCTTGTCAAGGGTTTGGTGGTCCATGATGAACAAACTCTAGACAGATGTCCAAGGTTGTTGTAGGAACGGGCTCATGGCGGATGGGACGAGCCGTGCGGTGGTGATCGGCGCCGGGGTGGGCGGCCTGGTGTCGGCGCTTTTGCTTGCTCGCCAGGGGATCGACGTCGTGGTCCTCGAACGTGCGCCCAAGGTCGGCGGCAAGATGCGGCAGGTCGACGTGGCCGGCCGGGCGATCGACGCAGGTCCTACGGTCATGACCATGCGTTGGGTCCTCGAAGAGATCTTTTCTTCGGTGGGGGCCTCGCTCGACGCCGAGCTCACCCTCCGGCGCGCGGAGGTCCTGGCCAGGCACGCCTGGGAAAAAGGGCCCACGCTCGATCTGTACGCCGATCTCGACCGGTCCGTCGAGGCCATATCGACGTTCGCCGGCCGCGCCGAGGGCGAGGGATACCGGCGGTTCTGCGCGTACACGCAGCGCATTTACGAGACCGTGCAGAAGCCGTTTCTCTGCTCGGAGCGCCCGAGCCTCGGCTCCGCGATGCTCGCGGTCGGCTCGCTCGGCATCGAGGGAATGCTCAACATCGATGGCCACCGGACGCTCTGGAAGGCCCTCGGCGAGTTTTTCCAAGACGCACGTTTGCGCCAGCTCTTCGGCCGTTACGCCACGTATTGCGGCTCCTCGCCGTTCCTCGCGCCGGCCACGCTCAACGTGGTCGCCCACGTGGAGCGCGACGGCGTGTATCTCGTCGAGGGCGGCATGTTCCGCGTCGCCGAGGCGCTCGCGCGGGTGGCCGAGCGGATCGGCGTCAGGATTCGCTGCGGCGAGCACGTCACCGAGCTCGTCGTCGCGAATGGCCGCGTCGCCGGCGTGCGCCTCGCCTCGGGCGAGCGCCTCTCGGCCGATCTCGTCGTCCACAATGGCGACCCCGCCGCGCTCTTCCAGGGAATGCTCGGCGCGCCCGGGCGACGCGCCCTTCCGGCCCCCGCGGAGCGTTCGCTCTCGGCCGTCACCTGGGCCTTCGTCGCCGAGGCCGCGGGCGCGTATCCGCTCACGCGCCACAACGTGTTTTTCTCGAAGGACTATCACGAGGAGTTCCGCGACCTCTTCGATCGCGGGACCCTGCCCGAAGAGCCCACGGTGTACGTCTGCGCCCAGGATCGCGATGACGGCGAGCGCGCGCACGCGGGCCCCGAGCGGTTCCTCTGCCTCGTCAATGCCCCGGCCCGCGGGGATCAGCGCGCCCTCACCACTTCGGAGATCAAGCAATGCGAATCAGCAGCTTTCTCGCTCCTCGAGCGGGCGGGTCTCGTCTTTCCGCAGTTTGCCGCGCCGCCCGTCGTGACGACGCCGAGCGAGTTCGACCGCATGTTCCCGGGGACGGGGGGGGCCCTGTACGGCCCGGCATCCCACGGGTGGAAATCCCCGTTCGTCCGGGCGGCGTCACGCACGAAGATCCCGGGCCTCTACCTGGCGGGTGGAGCCGCCCATCCGGGGGCGGGCGTGCCGATGGCGGCGCTCAGCGGTCGCCTCTGCGCGAAAGCCGTGATCGAGGACCTCGCTTCGACGAGCCGATCGCGCGAAACGGTTATGCGTGGTGGTATCTAGACGCGCTCAGTGACGACGGCCGTCACGGCGTCACCATCATCGGCCTGCTCGGCAGCGTGTTTTCGCCGTTTTACGCGGCCGCACGCAAGCGCGGCCCGGCCGACCCGCTCGCCCATTGCTCGATGAACGTCGCGCTGTATGGCCCCGGGCGCGACGCCTGGTCCTTCACCGAGCGCGGCGGCTCCGACGTGCGCCGTTATCGCACGGCGCTCGTCATCGGCCCGAGCTCGATGGAATGGCAGGACGACACCTTCATCGTGCGCTTCGAGGAGAAGACCGCGCCGCTGCCCGGCCGCGTCTCCGGCACCGTCCGGATCCATCCGTTCGCGGTCGCCGACCAGTCGTTCGTCATCGACTCGAACGGCCGCCACCGCTGGGCCCCGATTGCGCCGATCGCCCGGGCCGAGGTCGACATCCGCCGCCCCAAATGCACGCGCTGGACGGGCCTCGCCTACGTCGATTCGAACTTCGGCGACGAGCCGATCGAGGACGGCTTCTCCGGCTGGAACTGGAGCCGCGCCACCACGCGCCGCCGCACGGTCGTGACGTACGACTCGGTTCGTCGGGATGGAACGCGTGATCTCATCCAGCACAGCTTCGGCGCCGACGGACGATCCGAGCCGATCGAGCCGCTCGCCCTCGCGCGCGTACCGCGCACGCTCTGGGGCATGGAGCGCCCTGTCCGGGTCGATCCGGGCACGTCCCCGCGGCTCGTGCGCACGCTCGAAGACACGCCCTTTTATGCGCGCTCGCAGCTCTCGGGCCGTTACCTCGGCGAACACGCGCATGGCGTGCACGAGGCGCTCTCGCTCGACCGGTTCCGGACCCGGGTGGTGCAGTTCATGCTGCCGTATCGGATGCGACGCGTCTCGTTATGACGACAGACGTTCCGAGCATTCTCGGTTTCCTGCTCTTCGGCTGGTCCTTCGCCGTCGCCTCGACCTCGCTCGAGGCCGTCCGGCGCACGACCTTCGCCCCGCGCACCGTCCTGCGTGAGGGCGCCGAGGGAGCCGTGCGGCAGGAAAAACCCTCCGTCCTCGTCGTGCGCCCGTGCGCGGGCAGCGAGCCCTCGCTCGAACGGACGCTCGCCTCGCTCGCCCGCGCGAAACGCTCCTTCGACGTCCGCTGCCGCTTCGCGATCGAGAACGAATGCGACCTCGCCTTGCCCGCGGCGCAGAGGGCCGCCGAGGCGCTCTCGCGTGCCGGCATCGAGGCCGAGATCGTCTTCACCGGCGGCGGCGGACCGAACCGCAAGGCCGCGCAGCTCGCATCCGCGGCCGAGGGCGCCGACGTCCTCATCGTCACGGACAGCGACGTCGACCTCGCCGGCGTGGACCTCGATGCCCTCGTCGCGCCGCTCGCCGCTGCCTCGCCTGTGTGGGTCGCGTGGGCTCCGCCGGCCGAGCATGCACCTCCGAGGACGCTCGGCGATCACGCTTCCGCGGCCGTCCTCGGCGCTTCGCTCCACGCCTTCCCGGTGCTCGCGCGGCTCGATCCGCGTGGCCTCGTCGGCAAGCTCTTCGCCATCCGCGCGAGCGCGCTCGCGGCGATCGGCGGCTTCGGCTCGCTCGTCGACTATCTCGGCGAGGACATGGAGATCGCGCGGCGCGTCCGCGAAAAGGGCGGCTCGGTCGTGGCCGTGCCGATCGTCGCGCGCTCGCTCGCCCAGGGTCGATCGTGGGAGGCCGTGATCGCGCGCTTTTCCCGGTGGCTCACGGTGATCCGCGCGCAGCGCCCGCTCCTCTTGTGGAGCTACCCCGCGCTCTTCTTCGCCACCTGGCCCATCGTCCTGCTCGCGACCGCGTTTGCCTTCGTCGTCCCGCAGGTCGCCTTCGGCGCGGCGCTGCTCGCGCTGCTCGCGCGCCTCGTCATCGCGCTCGTGGCCGCGCGGGCAGCGGGGCGCCCGGTCGGCCTCGTCTCCGCGCTGCGAGACGCCGTCCTCGCCGACGTCGTGCTCGCCTTCGCCTTCGCGCGCGCCTTGCGATCTCGAACGGTCACCTGGCGTGATCGTGTCCTCGTCGTCGACCGCACCGGCCTTCTGCGCCAGCCCTCCGCCGTGAAACCATGAGCGCGGCCCTCGTGTGGATCCCCGTCGCGCTCGTCGTCGCGCTGGCCATGGAGCTCTGGGCGATGCTCCTTCACGGCCGCGTCTGGCATTCGCTCCTCTGGCGCTTGCACCGCTCGCATCACCGAAAGCGCCGCGGCGCGCTCGAAGCGAACGACGCCCTCAGCGTGCTGCACGCCCCGATCGCCATCGCCGCAATTCTCCACGGCTGCACCGCTGCGCCCTCCCTCCTGCGGGAGATCTTCTTCGGCGTCGGCATCGGCATGACCCTCTTCGGCGTCGCGTACCTCGTGGTGCACGACGGCCTCGTCCACGGCCGCCTCCCGGTCCAGGCCCTTGCCAGGATTCCCTACTTTGCGCGTGTTCGCGACGCGCACCTCGTACACCATGCGCGAGGCGCGCGTGGACCCTACGGCCTCTTCCTCGGGCCGTGGGAGCTCGGTTGGCAGACCAAGCAAACCAAACGTACGTCCTCGTAATACCGTCGACGCCTTGGCGGTGTGTGCCGACGCCTGCGTGTCGTCGGCGATTTGGCGCATTTCGCGGCCGAAAAGCGCGCGTGGAGCCGCGTTCGGCCTCGGGGCTTTCGTGGTATCGATCCACGCGCCGGGGGCTCTTCGGTCGTCACGTCTTGCAAACGTTTGAGATCCTATGAACCAACCTGCCCAGCACGCACGCCGTGAGGACACCGTCGGTCGTGATGTCGACCCGAGCACCCTGAGCGACGACACGATCCGGCGCACCGTCATTCTCCTGCAGCAGACGCAGGCGCTCGCGAGGGTCGGCGGCTGGGAGCTCGATTGCCGCTCGAACCAGCTCTTCTGGACCGAGGAGACCTACCGCATCCACGAGACGCCGCCCGGCTTCGCGCCGGAGCTCGAGACCGCGATCAACTTCTACGCGCCCGAGTGGATCCCGGCGATCTCGAAGGCGGTCGAGCGATGCGTGGGGGCGGCAGAGCCGTTCGACCTCGAGCTCGAGCTCCTCACCTACAAGAAGCGCAGGCTCTGGGTCCGCGCGGCCGGACATGCGCACGTGGAGGACGGCAAGGTCGTGCGGATCTTCGGCGCCTTCCAGGACATCGACGACAAGAAGCGGCGCGAGATCGAGGTCCAGGAAAAACTCACCATCATCGAGCAGCAGCGCTCGACGATCCACTCCATGTCCGCGCCGATCATCCAGGTCTGGGACGGCGTGCTCGCGCTCCCCGTCGTGGGCCAGCTCGACGAGGCGCGCGCCGCGGACATCACCGAGCGGCTCCTCGAGAGCGTCGTCTCGCTCGCCGCGTCGCAGGTCATCCTCGACCTCACCGGCGTCGAGACCGTCGACGACGCGACCGCCGATCACCTCCTGCGCATCATCCGCGCCACGACGCTCCTTGGAGCTCAAAGCATCATCACGGGCGTCCGGCCCGCCGTGGCGCAGACGCTCGTCGCGCTCGGGGCCGACCTCACGACGACGACGGTGCGGAGCAACCTGCGCGAGGCGATCAAGGCGGCGATGAGGTCACCTTCGGACGATCGCCCCCGGCGCTGAGCTCGGGCGCGGCCTTCGGCGCTCGCATCACCCACGGCCGCGTCATCGCGGCGAGCATCGCTTCGAGCACGCCGCCCACACGCGACGGCGCCGCGCGATACACCACCTCGAAGCCCTCCGCGCCCTCACCGCGCACAGCGCGCTCGATCCGCAAAAGCTCCGCCTCCACGGCCTCCTCCTGCGCCGCGCGCCCCTTCGTCGTGTCCCGCTCGGCCGGCACGGGCTCGCCGAACGAGAGCCACAACGCCGGCCGTTCGGTTCCGCCGAACTCGTACCGGAGCCCCACCGGCACCGTGCGCGCCTTGCGTGACACGCGCGCGATCTCCGCCGAACCCGGCCGAAACCCGAGCGGCCTCTCCGTCACCGGCCGCTCCTGCCCTTGTGGATACACCCACACGAGCTTGCCCGGTTTGTCGAGCAGCCGCGCCGCGTAACGCATCACGAGCGCGCCGTCCGCGGGTTTGTCGAGGTCCACCCCGAACGCGCCGACGAGCGCGAAGAACGGCAGGCGCCGCAGGTTCTTCGCGTCCATCATCGCGTGCCCGTCCGTGCCGAGCAGGTGCGTCGAGACGTGCATCGCGACGAGCGGATCCCACCAAGACGTGTGGTTCGAGACGACGAGCAGCGGCGCCTCCTTCGCGAGCGCGCGCGCCCGATCGAGCCCCTGCACGCGCACCTCGCCGAACGCCGCCTGGATCCTCGAGCGCGCGTGGCCCGAAAACCAGGTGTTGAACCACGACACCTTGCGTGCAGGGATCATCCGCGACCTCAGCTCGCGCGCAGAAGCTCGCGCGCCACCCCGAACCCCCATCGACCGAGCCCGAAGAGCCGCAGGCGGCCGAGCACGTCGCGATACACGCGCGGCCGTTTGCCCGCGACGGTCCGCAAGAAGCGGACAAAGTCCTTCGCCGACATCTCGTCGCGGAGGAGCGCGCCGTACGCCTCGTCGCCCATGTCGGCGAGCGTCGCGAACGCCGTGTCGAGCAGATCGTTCAGCTCGCCGGCGCGCGCGGGTTCCTGCGGCGGCGTCGCCATGAGCCACGTGAGCGCGCCCGTACCCTTGTGGATCGGCGCGTCGTTCGGCAGCACGTTCGCCCCTTTGCCCCCGGGATCTTCCGCGGCGCGCGTGATCGCGTCGGCGACGCCCTCGAACGATCGCAGCGCGCTGCCGAAACCGCAGAACGTGAGCGGCGAGTGCCGCGCCGCCGCGTCACCGACGAGCACGACCCTGCGACCCGACGCAGGCCCCGGCCCGAGCCTCGACCAGCCCGGGATGAACCCGAACGTCGGTCGAACCAGCCGGAAATCACCGCGCTTGTACGCCTTCATCTTCTGGAAGAAGCGCGCGTAGAGCGACACGAGCGAGGCTCCGGGGGCATCGGCGAGCGCGTAGTAAAAGAGGTACACGGTCACCTCGCCGCGTTTGCCCGGGAACGCCTCCCAGATGTGCTGGCGTCCCTCCTCCACGCCCTCGGTCGTCGCCAGGATCTCGCCCACGTCGGGGCGGATCTGATCGGCCGCGTCGCCCTCTTCGAGGCCCGCGAGCACGCCGCCCACCGTCGGACAAACCAGGTCCGCCGTCGAGAGCGGGCTCGACGCACCGCGCGCATCCACGAGGATCCGCGCCGTCAGCGTCGCGCCCGCGCTCGTCGACAGCGCCACGCCCTCCGGCCCTTCGGCATGCGCGACGACCGCTTCCCCATCGTACAGCGCGACGCCCCGCGCCTCCGCGCGCGCGCGCACCGCGGCGAGCAGCTTCCCTGCATCCACCGCATGATCGAGCACGTTTCGCACCGGGTAGCTGCCGCCCCCGTGCCACCGACAAACCCCGTGATCGTACTTCGCGACCACGAGCCGCGCGACCTCGCGCTTGGTGAACAGCCCCGACGACACGAGCGGCGAGAGCTCCTTCGCCGAGCAGTTCCACTCGCGATGCGCCTGTCCGATCCGCGCCCGATCGAACACCGCGACCCTGAGCCCACGCGCCGCGAGCAGCGGCGCCACCACGAGCCAGAGACCACCGCCCGCGATCACCACGTCGTAGTCCGGCGTCACGCCCTCGTCCGGGCGCGCGGGCCCGATCACGGGCACGCGCTCGGCTCGCGCCGCGCGGATCGCGTCGAGGTGCAGGAGCCGCTCGCAGAGCTCGTCCCCGCCGGACTCGCGCACCCTCTGCCGCGCCTCGTCTTCGGGCATCATGCGCGGTCCCCTTTGCGGGCAGGCCGCGCGCAGGCATCCACGAGGAACTGCACCTCCGGCAGCGCCGGCGGATCGACCTCTGCCTCGCACGCGACGACCGGGAGCGGCGTCCTCGGCGTGGGCGCTGCGAGCGCGCGCAAGAGCAGCCAGAGCTTGCGCCCGAGCGGCACGTAGGCGCGGCTCGTCACCGAGTCGAAGCCCGCGCGCGTGACCACGCGCCCGATGTCCGAGTAGATCAAACTCGCCGCGCGGATCGAGGCCCGGCAGTCGCGCGGCAACATCGTGATCCCGAGATCCGCGCGGGCGTAGAGCACCGACGCGTGTTGCAAGAGCCGCTCGACCACGCCGCCGAGCGCCGCGGTGAACACCGGCCGTGCGAGCCATTTCGACACGTCGATCTCGGCCTCTTCGAGCCACACGAGCGGCAGGTACACGCGCCCGTTTCGCGCGTCCTCGCCCACGTCGCGCGCGATGTTCGTGAGCTGCATGGCGACGCCGAGGTCACACGCGCGCGCGAGCGCCTTCGGATCACGCACGCTCATGAGCACGCTCATGATCACGCCGACCGTCGAGGCCACGCGCGCGCAGTACGCGTGCAGATCCGACAGCGTCTCGTATCTTCGCCCCTCGGCGTCCCAAGCGAACCCCTCGATGAGACCTTCCATCACGGCGCGCGGCAGATCGTGCGCGCGCGCCACGTCCGAGAACGCCCGGTCGACCGGCGAGTCGTGTGGCCTGCCCTCGTATGCCGCGGCGAGCCGCGCTTTCAGGGCTTCCACCGCGCCCGGCTCGCTCGCTTGATCCACCACGTCGTCGGCCACGCGACAGAACGCGTAGACCGGCAGCATGGGCACGCGCACTCGCTTCGGCAGGAGCAGCGACGCGGCGAAGAAGCTCTTCGAGCCTTTTCGCAGAAGCTCCCGGCACGCGGCGAGGTCGTCGGCCGACGCCGCGCGCTCGGCCGACGAGGGGAGGAGCGGCGCGCCGAGGGTCATCGTCTGTTCAATGGAGCGAGGCTGCATCGGGCACCACCCTGTCGAGCACCCGCGCCGAAGAGAGTACGCCTGGCAGGCCCGCGCCTGGATGGGTCCCTGCGCCCACGATGTAGAGCCGCTCCACGTCCTCGCTCTCGTTGTGCGGGCGGAAGAACGCGCTCTGCGTCAGCACCGGCTCCATCCCGAACGCCGCGCCGCGGAACGAGAGCAGCCGGTCCTGGAACTCCTGCGGGTGCGTCACGCGCGACGCCACGATCTCCTTTTCGAGCCCGGGCATCAGCGTCTCCGCGAGATACCGCTCGATCCGCTTCCGATACGGCTCGGCTTCTCTCTCCCAGTTCGTCCCGCTCGAAAGGTTCGGCACGGGCGAGAGCACGTAAAACGCGTCCGAGCCCTCGGGCGCGAGCGACGGATCCGTCGCCGTCGGCCGGTGCAGATACAGGCTGAAATCATCCGCCAGCACGTGCCTCTGGAAGATGTCGTCGAGCAGCCCTTCGTAGCGCGGGCCGAGGCAGATCGTGTGATGTGCGACGTTTTCGTATTTTCGTTTGGTCCCAAAATACCAGACGAACAGCCCCATCGAATAACGTTGCTTCTCCAAACGTTCGTTCGTCCAGCGCTTGCGGACGTTCTCGTCGACGAGGTGTCGATAGGTCCAGGCCGAATCCGCGTTCGACACCACCACGTCGGCCGCGATCGTCTCGCCGCTCGCGAGCTCCACGCCGCGCGCTTTTCGCCCGGCGAGCAGGATCCGTTTGACCTCCGCGTTGCAGCGCACCTCGCCGCCCTGGCCCTCGATGAGGCGCACGAGCCCTTTCACGAGCGCGCCCGTGCCGCCCATCGGGAAATGCACGCCCCACTTGCGCTCGAGAAACGCGATCAGCGTGTAGATCGACGTCGTCGAGAAGGGGTTTCCCCCGACGAGCAGCGGGTGGAAGCTCATCACCTGCCGCAGCCGGTCGTCCTTCACGTGCTTGGCGACGAGGTTGTAGACCGAGCGATAACTCTCGAGCTTCATCATGTCGGGGACGATCTTCGCCATGTCCCACCACGAGCCGAACGGCACGTGGGCGAGCTCCTCGAAGCCCACCTTGAAGATCTCCTCGCTCGTGCGGATGAACCGCTCGTACCCCTCCACGTCGCCTGGCGCGAGCCGCTCGACCTCCTTGCGCATCGCCGCGGCGTCCCCCGTGTAGTCGAACACCGCCCCGTCGTGGAACCGGATGCGGTAGAAGGGCGTGACCGGACGCATGTCGATGTCGTCGCTCATGCGCCGGCCCGCGAGCGTCCACAGCTCTTCGAGCAGGAAAGGCGCCGTGATGACCGTCGGCCCCGCGTCGAAGGTGAAGCCGTTGATCCGGTGCACGTAGGCTCGACCGCCCGGGACATCGAGCTTCTCCAGCACCGTCACCCGATAACCGCGCGCGCCCAGCCGGACCGCCGCAGCCAGACCACCGAAACCGCTGCCGATGACGACCGCGTGAGGCTTGGGGGTTGAACCTTGCATGCGAACAGTATAAGGTCTGTATCAAGTTTGGAAAAGGTTTCTCTTGGTCGGTCCTGACGATCGGTCGGGGCGACCGTGGAGAGCGATCCGTTGAGCCTCTACCGAATTCGCACCGTCTCGGAACTGACAGGCGTGAGCTCTGCGACGCTGCGCGCCTGGGAGCGTCGTTACGGCGTCCCCGCGCCGTCGCGCACGCCCTCCGCCTACCGGCTCTACAGCGACGAGGACGTCGCGCTCATCGTCAAGATGCGCGACCTCGTCAAGGGGGGCATGGCGCCGGCCGAGTCCGCGCGCCTCCTGCTTAGCGAGCCCGCGATCAGCGCCGCGCCCGCCGTGCCTTCGCCCGGCATGGTGGCCCTCGACGCCGATCCCTTCACCGCCGCGAGTGATCGCATCGTCGAGGCCACGCGCCGCTTCGACCCCGACGCGCTCGAAGAAGAGGTCTCGAAGACCCTCACCCTCGGCCCCGCCGTGGCGATCTTCGAACGAACGATCGGCCCTGCGCTCCGCGAGATCGGTGACCTCTGGCACGCGGGTGCGATCACCGTCGCGCAGGAGCACCTCGCCTCCAACGTGCTCGGCGGCACCCTCATCCACCTCTTGCGCCTCGCGCAGCCCGCGGACGCCACGCGCCGCATCGCGCTCGCTTGTTTCGCCGACGAGGATCACGTCCTCGGCCTTTACGGCGTCGGCCTGCGCTTCGCCTCGTGGGGCTTCCGCACGCTCATGCTCGGCGCGCGCACGCCTCCGCCGGCCATCTCGCGTGTCGTCGACTCGCTCGCGCCCGACCTCGTCGGTCTCAGCGTCACCATTGCCCCGTCGCCGCCGCGCGCGCGTGAGCTCGTCGACGCGTATGCCGACGCTTGTCGCGGGGCGGCGTGGCTCGTCGGCGGTGACGGCTCGGAGGCCATGCGCTCGTGGATCGAGGATCGCGGCGGCATTTGCGTCGGCCGCGACCTCGCGGGCGCGCGGCAGACGATCGAGCGCGTCGTGGCCGCGCAGAAGCGCAGGCGTTCGCCGCGGGGGAGCAAGGACTGAGCGCGAGGGGAGAGGGCGGGGGTGACGTTCAGCTTTCGACCTGCGCGCCGAGCAGCTCGATGAGCTTCTTCCGGTCGGCGGAGCCGAGCGCGCCCGAGCCGGCGAAGAGCACGCGCCCGTCTTTGCCGACGAGGATCACGTTGCTCACGCCCTGACGAATACCGTAGGCCTTCCGGAACGAGCCGTCCCAGTCGCAATAAATCGTGGTCTTCTGCTTTTTCGATTCCTCGCGAATCGCGTCCTTCACGAAGCCTTTCGCGGGCCACCAGTCGTAGCCGCTCACGTCCGCGACCGCGGCGAGCGCGATCTTCTGCTTGTATTTGTCGCCCTGGGCGAGCTTCGACAGGTCGTCCTTGAGCGGCTGGTTCTGCGCCGCGGAGTCCTTGTCTTCGTATACGATGAGGATCGGCTTGCCCTTGAGAGAGCTCATCTGCAACGCGCGACCGTCGGCGTCTTCCACCCGCGCATTGGGCGCTTCGGCGCCTTCCTTGGGCAGGGCGAGGGAGACACCGGGCACGAGCGCGGCCGTGAGCGCGGCCGCCGTCATGAACTTCGAAGCTTTTCCCCTGGAACGCATCGCCGATTCCTCCGCGTAGCACGCGTCACGTCAAGGCTGTATACGCTTTGTACAAGGTTCGACGCAGAAGTCAACCTTTGTTTCGTGTTCATACGGTCGGACGGTCGGGCCCTCGGGGGGCGGGGCGAGGGCGGGCCTCCCGGGGGTGGGGACGGCTTTGCGGGGGCTGGTCTTGACAGCGGCCGACCCATGTAGAGATTGCACCGCGTCCGAACCCGAGTGGCGGAAGAGAATCGAGGACGATTCTCCGCTGCTGGGGATGGGTGCACGAGACGGGCCCGGGAGCGCGTCCGCGGTGTGGGCATGGTTCGCCCTGCCGGCGGCGCTCGGGGCCCGTGGGGGCGGAGCCATGCCCCGCGAGGGCATACGGAGGCGACCATGTTGATGCGATTCGGCGACGTGAACAGGACCTTTGCCGCCATGGATGAGCTTCGCCGGAGAATGGACCGGCTGTTCGACGAGTACGATTCGCGCGGAGGTGCCTGGCCGCGATCTCCCTTCTTCTTCGAGCCGTTCGAGGCCGCCCATTCGTCGCGCACGGTCGCGACGTGGCCGCGGCTCTCGGTGTACGACAAGGGCGACGCGCTGGTCATCGCGGCCGATGTTCCCGGAATGAAAGAATCGGACATCAAGCTGGAGATCGATCAGGACGTGCTCACGCTCTCCGGCGAGCGGAAGGCGGATGTCCCCGAGGGGTATGCGCTCCACAAGAAGGAGCGTGTCCCGGTGAAGTTCTCGCGCAGCGTGGCCTTGCCTTGCAAGGTCGACACGGAGAAGGCGAGCGCGGTGCTGAAGGACGGCGTCCTCACGCTCACGCTCACGAAGTCGCCCGAGGCGCAGCCCCGGCAGATCGCCGTGAAATCGGCCACGTGAAAAACGATTCTGGAAGGAAAAGGAGAGATCAGCCATGAGCGCGCAGATCAGCCGTGACGAGCGGGACAACCAAACCGAGACGCTGGAGACGCGGCGCGGCGTGGCGCCCGCGGTCGATATCTTCGAGAACAAGACCGAGCTCCTCATCGTCGCCGACCTGCCCGGCGTCGGCCCCGGTGATATCGCGGTGCGCCTCGACAAGAACGAGCTCACGATTGCGGGCAAGCGAGCGAGCGCGCCGGAGGGCAACGCCCTCGCCGTCGAGGGCCGGCCCGGGGATTTTACGCGCACGTTCCTGGTCCCGCAGGGCATCGTGGCCGACGGGATCACCGCCGAGGTGGCCCAGGGCGTCCTCAAGGTCCGCCTGCCCAAGGTATCCGCGCAGAAGCCCAGGCAAATCGCAGTCAAAGCGAACTGATTCGCGAGATCGGCTTCCGCTCCGCCCGGCGGTGGGCGTATTCTCGACCGTATGCGCCGCCGTCTCTCCCGACTCGCCCTCCTCGTCCTCGCCCAGGCCCTCGCGAGCTGCGGCCCGGGACCCACGGTCGTCACGGGCCCGCAGTCCGCGGAGTTCGGCGGCGCGTCCGACGGGAATGGGCGCGCGCCCGGGGATCTCCCGATGGTCCCCGTGCGCTGGGAGGAGCAGCCGACGCAGGCGCTCGAAGTCGCCGGGGGCGATCGCGGCGGCGCGCCCGTCTCGCTCACCTCGCCCGACGGTGTCGGCCTCGTGATCACCTCGCTCGAAGTCGCGGCGGCCGTCGAGGATCCGCTCGCGTTCACCGAGCTGCATTTCACCTTCAAGAACCCCGAGGCGCGCACCATCGAGGGCCGCTTCGAGCTGGTCCTGCCGCCCGGGGCCACGATCAGCCGGTTCGCCATGAAAAACGCGGACGGCTGGAAGGAGGGCGAGGTCGTCGAGCTTCAGGCGGCGCGCGTCGCGTACGAGGATTTCCTCCACCGCAGGGCCGACCCGGCGCTGCTCGAAAAACAGGCCGGCAACCGCTTTCAAGCCCGGGTGTTCCCCATTCCGGCCTCGGGCGAGAAGGAGATCATCGTCTCCTATTCGCAATCGCTCGCCTCGCGCGCCGAGCCGTACCGCGCCTACCTCCGGGGCCTGCCGCGCATGGGCAAATTCGACATGCGCGTCATCGAGCGCCGCCGCGGAGACAAGGGCGAGCCCGTGCGCCGCATTCACTCCTTCAAGCAGGCCGATTTCGCCCCGGACCGTGATTTCGTTCTCCCGCTCGCGGCCGGCACGAAGGCCGTCGGCTTGCGCCACGAGGAGCTCGCGGTCGGGCGGGTCACGCCGATTGCCGAGAATCGCCTCGAGCCCGTCCGGGACCTGCTCGTCCTGCTCGACACGAGCGCCTCGCGCGCGCTCGACCTCGCCACGCAGGCCGAGCGGCTCGCCGCGCTCCTCACGGCGCTGCCGGACGAGCCGGGCAGCGACATGCCCATTGCCGTCGCCTGCTTCGATCAAGGGCTCGAACCCGTGTACGTCGGGCCCAAGAAGGGGTTTGGCCGCAAGGAGATCGAGGCCATTCTGCAGAGAAAGGCGCTCGGCGCATCCGACCTCGGGCTCGCGCTGGAGAGCGCGGCGGGGTACGCGAAAAAGCAGGGCGGCCGCTTCACCCGCGCCTTGCTCCTCACGGACGGCATTCCCACGGCCGGCCCCACGACGCCCGGCGAGATCGCGGCCGACCTCCAGCAATTGCGGGACGCCGGCATTCGCAGGCTCGACGCCCTCGTGGCCGGCGGCATCCGCGACGAGGCGCTCCTCCGCAG
The DNA here is from genome assembly GCF_029946505.1 of Polyangium sp. y55x31. Lineage (GTDB taxonomy): Bacteria > Myxococcota_A > Polyangia > Polyangiales > Polyangiaceae > Polyangium. The sequence continues at coordinate 102,323 of NZ_JARZHG010000007.1, read as the reverse complement.
GCTCACGACGGGCACGTTCCCGCAGGACGGCGTGGTCCTCGACGCGGCAGAGAGCCCGCGCACGCTCGCCGATCGCCTCGGTCGCGCCACCGTCTCGGGCCTCAAGGTGCGGGTCCCCGGCGCGAAATGGGTGTACCCGGAAAAACTCGACGCCGTCCAGCCCGGCGACGAGGCGCTCGTGTATGCGGAGATTCCTTCGAGCGCGCCGTTCGAGGTCGAGGTCGAGGGTCCTTCCGGCACGGCGCGGACGAAGGTCGAAACGGAGTTCGCCGAGCGCCCGCTGCTCGAACGCGCGGCGGCGCGGGCGAACATCGAGCGCCTCTCCCTCCAGATGGAAGCCGCGCCGGACGAGGGCCGACGCGCCGCGATCGGGCGCGAGATCGTCTCGCTCTCCACGCGCTTCCGGGTCCTCTCCGACCTTACGGCGCTGCTCGTCCTGGAGACCGAAAACGATTACGCTCGTTTTGGCATCGACCGGACCGCGCTCGTGGACATCCTCGTGGTCGGCCGCTCGGGCGTCGAGCTGCAAAGCCGCAAAGGCGGCCCCGTGACTGTGGCGGCGTCCCCGGACGAACCCGCGAAGGTGGCCCAGGAAAAGAACGAGACCGAGACCAAGGCAGGCCAAAAGAAGGATACGGGCGGCGCCCCGCCCGGCGCCCCGCCCGCGCAGCCCGCTGCCGCGCCGGCGGGCGAGGCGGCCCCACCGCCTCCTCCTCCGCAAACGGAGACCCTTTCGCGCGAAGAGCTCAAGCAGGAGGCCAAACCCGAGCCCGCCGAGGCCGAGCCGTCCCCGCGCCCCGCGAGCGCGCCCCGCGCGGCCGCAAAGCCCGCTGCTCCCTCGGCCGCCGGCGCGTCGCGTCCCCGCCGCATCGATGCCGAATCGATCCTGGATCCATTCGACGACGCGCCGAGCCCCCGCAGGCCGCCGTCCTGGCGACCGCCGCCCCGGCCGCCGAGCGAATTCGAGGAGGACGATGACGATACGAGCGGCTCCGGCGTCCTGCCCTACGAGGGCAAATTCGCCGAGGTCATGAGCCTGATCCAGGCGAAAAAGCACGCGGAAGCGCTGTCCATGGCCTCTGCCTGGCGCGACGCCGAGCCGGGCGACGCGCTCGCGCTGATCGCGCTCGGCGAATCCTTCGAGGGCCTCGGCAACCTCCCCCAGGCCGCGCGTGCTTATGGCTCGATCATCGACCTTTTCCCGTCCCGCGCCGATCTCCGCCGCTTCGCCGGCGCCCGGCTCGAACGAATCGGCCCTCGCGCCGAAGGCGTCCCCTTCCTCGTCGTCGACACTTACGAAAAGGCCGTCGCGTCGCGCCCCGATCATCCTTCCGGCCACCGGCTCCTCGCTTATGCGCTCGCCCGCGCCGGAAAATACGCCGAGGCCTTCGAGGTCATCACCGCGGCCTTCGCGCGTCGTTATCCGAGCGGCCGTTTCGCCGGCGTTCGCCGCGTCCTCGCCGACGACGTCGGCATTCTCGCCGCCGCGCTCATCCACGCCAAACCCGAGCGCCGCGCCGCGGTCCAGAAGACCTTGAACGAGCTCGGCGTCCCCCTCGCCACGCGCCCCTCGCTCCGGTTCGTCCTCACGTGGGAGACGGACGCGAACGACGTCGATTTCCACATTCGCGACAGCCGCCGCGGGCACGCCTATTACGGCCACCGAAAGCTCCGCTCCGGCGGCGAGCTCTTCGCCGACGTCACCACGGGGTACGGCCCCGAATGTTTCGCCATCGACGGCCGCGCCGCGGCCTACCCGTACCGCTTGCAGGCCCATTATTACTCGAAGGGCCCGATGGGCTACGGCATGGGCAAGCTCCAGATCGTCGAGCACGACGGAAATGGAGAGATCCGGCTCGAAGAGCGGCCCTTCGTGGTCATGACCGACCGCGCATTCGTGGATCTCGGCGTGGTCACCGGCAAGCTGCCGGCGCCGCGCTGAATTCGCGCATGGGCTTCGCGTGACCGTTCAGAGGAGCGCGCGAATCAGCTCGTCGAGGGATCCCGCGCCGTTGACGAATGCGCGGCGAAGCTCTTCGGCCGGCTTCACGTCCGGGGTCCTTCCGCAGGCGGCTTGTGCCTCCTGGAGAAGGAGTTTTTCGGCGCTCGTGAAGCGACCGTCGATGATCGCCGCCGCGTGCAGGACCTGCAGCGCCACGCGTTGCTCCGAGGGCGGCAGGCGCGAAAGCACGTCGAGGAACACGCGCGAATCGTCGATGCCCTCCGGCAGCGGATCGTCCACGCGCCGCAATACCTCGACGAGCACCGCATGCAGATTCGGGTGCAGGTCCTCCGTGCGCACGATCGAGCTCGCCACGGCGCGCACGAGCGCGAGCCGCCCCTCGGTCGAGAGCGTGATTCCCTGATCGAAGATCGCGCCCACGAGCTCGCGCGCCGCCGACGGGCCCATCACGCGGATCTTCGCCTCGCGCAGCACGATCCAGCAAACGATCCCGTTCCACGCGGCCGTGCCCGGCACTGCGACGAACGGCAGCCACGTGCGTACGAGCGCGCGGCCCGCGAGGCGACGGACGAGCACCTTCACCGCGAAATTGGTGACGCTCACCTTCACCTTGTAGAGCAGCGACGCGACCGCCAATTTGAGCTTCGACGCCTCGCGCCGTGGATCGACCCCGAACACGCGCTCCGTCGGATTCGGCAATTCGAGCGCCGCGCGCGCGAGCGCCGTGGCCACGGCCGCGCCGTCGCCGTTCGACGCGGTCGCGAACGGATCGAGCCCCGCGGCGCGCGAGAGCCGGTGCACGGCGCGCAGCGAATCCCAATAAAGAAACAGGATCTCCGCCACGGCTGCGACGATCGTCACCCCGCCGACGAGCGCCCAGTATCGCGCCGCGGCGTCGAAGCTTTGTTGCTCGGCCCCGTAGAGCCGCTCCGCGAGCACCTCCGCGCCTGCCGCGAGCGCTGCGCTCACCGCGCCTGCGAGGCTCGCGCGGATCACGGCGCCGCGCACCACGGCCGAGAGATGCCGGCGCTCCTCGGCGTTCAGCACGCTCACGGCGTCGGCGGCGGCGACGCGCGGCGAGGACGCCGAGAGCCGCTGGAAATAAAGCACCCCGAGCCGCTCGAGCAGCGGCGCTTTCGTCTCCGCTTCCGCCGCCGGATCCGTCCCGCTCGCGCTGACCATACGACCTCCGACGATACACGAATGACCCTTGACGTGCGGCAGATCTTTGCGTTTGCTCGGTGCGCGGGGCGGGCCCCGTGGTCATCGGACCTCGAAAGGAGAAAGCGCGTGGGCGTCGTCACGTTCGACAAGACCGGGGAGAAGGTGAATCTCGGCGCGATCAGCGAATCGCCGCCCGGCGGGCTTTCGCGCGAGGAGGCGGCGCGCGAGCTCGAGACGCTCGGCGAGGAGCTCTTCGATCTGCAGGATCTGCTCTGGGGCGCGCGCACGCATTCGGTGCTCGTCGTCTTGCAGGGGCGCGACACCGCGGGCAAGGACGGCGCGATCAAGCACGTGGTGGGCCTGCTCAATCCACGCGGCGTGCATGTCACCTCGTTCGGCGTGCCCACCGAGGAAGAGCGCGAGCACGATTTCCTCTGGCGCATCCACCGCCACACGCCGCGCAAGGGCGAGTTCTCGATCTTCAACCGCTCCCATTACGAGGACGTGCTCGTCGTGCGCGTCCACGACCTCGTCCCGCGCGAGGTCTGGGGCGAGCGATTCGGCCACATCCGCGATTTCGAGGAGCTGCTCTGCGAGCACGGGACGATCGTGCTCAAGTTTTTCCTGCACATCAGCAAGGACGAGCAAAAGAAGCGCCTCCTCGAGCGCGAGGAGGACCCGCGCACCGCCTGGAAGCTGAACCCCGGCGACTGGAAAGAGCGCGAGAAGTGGGGCGAGTACACCGAGGCCTACGAGGACGCCATCTCGCGCACCGCGACGAAGCGCGCCCCGTGGACGATCGTCCCCGCGGACTCGAAATGGTACCGGAACCTCGTCATCGCCCGCGAGCTCGCGCAGACGCTCCGGCCGTACAAAAAGGTCTGGCAGGACAAGCTCGATGAGGTCGGCAAGCAGCGCAAAGCCGAGCTCGACGCGTACCGGGCCCGCAAACCCTGAGCCAGAGGCGCCTCGCCATGCGAACGATGATCCTCTGTGCGGCTTGCAAGCGGCACGTTTTCTCGTCCGAGCCCGCGTGTCCGTTTTGCGGCCTTACGCTTTCCGCCGCAGACCCATCACCCGCGCCCCGCATCTGCCCGGAGATGTCGCGCGCGCAGCGGTATGCGCTCGGCGCGGCCGTCGCCCTGTCCCTCGCGGGCACGGCCTGCAAAACCGAGGAATCGGCTCCGGTCGAGCCCGAATCCGCCGAGAATGCCGCCGAGAGCGCCGCGCCCCTCGCCACGCCCGAACCGCCGCGTCCCTCGCCGCCGCCCGAGGACCGTGCGCGCGAGGCCCCGCCGCCCCCGAGCCCGTTCCTCGTCGGGGCCCCGACGAGCGACCCGCCTCCCTTGCCCGAATTGCCCCAGCGCGTGGACGTCGCGCCCGCGGATGCCGGCGTTACCGACGCTGGCCGAACCGTCGTTCGCAAACCCCCGCCTCCGCCGCCTCCGCCTCCTCCCTTCGACGACCCGACCGACGGCTGGCGACGCGAGCGCCGCTGCATCCGCACCCCCAATGGTGGAATGAACTGTCCGCCTTACGGATGCGTTTTTCCGGACGAAGCTTGCGACACGTTCCGGGTTTGATCCGTCTCAAGCCCGCGGCTTCGCGAACAGATCCTTGATGAAATCGAGCACCGTCAGGTTCTTGTAATCGCGGAACTCGCCCGCGTCGAAATACGCGCCGCCGCACGTCGAGCACGTCTCGTACCAGAGGTGCGGCTGCGCCGGGTCGACCATCCGCACCATGGGATTGCCGTCCCGCGGACAACGCACGTACGGGATCGTGTTGTTCTTCCGCCCGGTCTTCGGATCACCCGAATCGATGATCTCCGAGCCTCGCTTCGATTTGAGCCGCTCGTTCTCGCGGCTGTCGAACCAGAGGCCCTTGCAGGCCGTGCAGCGATCGACCTCGACGTCCTCGAACACCACGATCTCCATCGCCGCTTTGCATTTGGGACAGTTCACGAACGCCTTCCTCTCGGCTCGTACGAGCGAAAACCTCTTCGGCGCGCGCGCCGCGCCCCGATGCATCCAATGGCGGCGAGGGCCGCCCCGAAAACTCCTGCCTCGCCGCCCGTGACCCCACGCGCGAGGCCACATGCGCAATCGCCCGGCGGCTCGGTCGCCGGGACCTCCCCGGGCGGAACGCCCGCATCCACCGGCCCTCCGCCGGCGCCATCACAGGGCACCACATTCAGCGTCGTCTGCAGAATGGGCCATCGCGGCTCGCAGGTCGAGCGGGTCGTGCTGCCCGCGGGGCAGGGGAGTGGTCCGCAGAGATCCGCGAGGCGCGCGGCCACGCCGAACGTCGATCCCGCGGTCACGGACAAACCCACGGAAAACCCGTCGAGCACCTCCTCGGTGCATGCATACACGCCCGCCTCCGCCCAGCGCAGGCACCGCGCGTGCAATCGAGAGACCTGCTCGAAGGCCCACGCGGGCGCCGGCGAGCGCCAGATCCCATCCTTTTCGCCGCCCACGACGAGCGCGCTGCCGTCGGGTGACAAAGAAAAACCCAGGAGCGCTCCTTCCCCGACGAAAAGCTCCTCCCACGTCTTCGCGCCGTCCGCCGAATGGAGCAGCCTTCCCGGTGCGCCGTCGAGCCGCACGTACACGCGATCTGCATTCGTCGGATCCACCGCGCCGATGAAAGGCCCGTGCGTGTCGTCGCTCCCAGGCACCGGCGTGACCTCGTTGGTTTTCCCGCCGTCCGCCGAGCGCAGCACGACGCCCATCGGCATGGGCCCGCCGAGCACGCCGCTCACGTACACGACCGCCGGATCCGATGTGAGCTCGACCGTCAACCCGCGCAGATTGGCCGGAAAAACGGCTTCCGCATCCGTGAACGAAGCCCCGCCGTCCTCGGTCCAGAAGAGCCGCGTCTCGAAGCCCGAACCGAGCGGCGAGGACGTGAGCACCACGGCGCGGGCCGGGTTTGTCTTGTCCACCGCGAGATCGACGACGAGCTTTCCTTCGAGCGCGCCCGCCCTCGAAAAGCCGCATCCGTCCGGCGTCGAGACCGAGAGCCCATCGGGCAAACCCACGAGCAGCGCGCCGCCCGCCGTGATGCCGATCGGCGGGTCCCAGATCCCCGCGAACGACATCGCCTCCTCGCACACCCACGACCAGCGCGCGCCCCCGTCCGTGCTCACGACGAGACCGTACGTCGCCCGCAAGACCACGTGCGCCGGATCCATCGGATCGACCTCGACGTGCCCGGCCGAAGGAAATCGACCATTTCCGGATGCCGCGCCCGAAGACAGCACGAGGGCGGCGAGCGCCGCGAGGCCTCCGAGGCGCCTCATGGCAAGCAATGCCCCTGGAAGCAGGACGTACCGGGCACGCAGTCGAGGCTCGTCAGGCAATGGCCGCCCTCGGGGCATTTCGCGGCGCAGGAGCCGCCGCAATCCGGGTCGGTCTCGCTACCGTTCTGGTAGCCGTCGGTGCAGGTCGGCTTGCACGTGAGCTTCTCGGGATCACACGCGCCGCCCTTGCAATCGGCGTCGACGAGGCACGGGTAAAATGGCGGGCACTTCACCTCGCACGAGCCGCCGCAGTCGTAGCTCGTCTCGTCGCCGTTGTGCTCGCCGTCGAAACAGGAGGGCGTGGAGCAGACGCTGCTGCCCGCCGGGCCCTCGCAGATCTTGCTCGCGCAATCGAGCCCGTTCACGCACGGCGCGCCCGGCGCACATCCACTCGGACAAACTGCGCCGCAATCGACACCCGCCTCGTTCCCATTCTGCACGCCGTCTGCACACGTGGGCCCCGCGCACACGCCGTCCACGCACGACGCGCTGTCGCAATCGATCCCGCTCTCGCAAGCGCCGCCAACGCCGCATTTCTTGCAATCCGACCCGCCGCAATCGACGTCCGTCTCGCTGCCGTTCTTCGTGCCGTCCGAGCACGTGGGGATCGCCGCGCAGACGCCGGCCTCGCAGAACCCGGAGACACAATCCGCGTCGATCTCGCAGGCCAAGCCGAGCGGGCAAGCGGGACATGTCGGCCCGCCGCAATCGGCGCCCGTCTCCGCGCCGTTCTTCGCGCTGTCCGTGCACGTCGGCGCGCAAATCCCCGCTTCGCAGAGCCCGCCCACGCAATCGTCGTCCCCGACGCATCCCGCGCCGGGCCCGCAATCCGCGACGCACGATCCGCCGCAATCGACGTCCGTCTCGTCGCCGTTCTCGATCGCGTCGTTGCACGTCGCCGGGAGGCACGTCCGATCCGGCCCGCACTTGCCGCTCGCGCAGTGCACGCCGGCCGTGCACGCCACGCAGATCCCTTTGCCGTCACACGCGGCCCCGCCGCCCTCGTCGCAGGGCGCTCCGATCGGCTGGTTGTCGAAGCCGCAGCGGCCGTCCTCGAAGCACCGCGGCTCCCCGCACGCGGAGGCGAGCCCTGGGCAATCCGCGTCGCGCGTGCACGCAGGCGCGCCGCCGCCCGCGCCCGTGGACGCGGACGACGACGACGCGGAGGATGATGACGCGGACGAAGCCTGTTCTTCGTGGATCCGACGTTCGTCGACGTCGGTGATGAGGACGCACCCTGCGAGGGGCGCGAGCGTCACGAGCGCGAGCTTGGGCGCCTCCCGGACGAACGTTGCGAGGCGCGCCGGGGGGATCATCGAGTCCCCCCGAGAATTACCACGACTTCACGTGGCGCCGCTCCTTGATCTCCTGCGTGAGCATCTCGACGAAGCTCGCGAGCGGCATCGCCTTCTGCTCCTTGATGCCGTACCTGCGCACGGTCACCGTCTGCTCCGTCTCTTCCTTTCCGCCGACGACGAGCAGGATCGGCACCTTGCGCGTCGCGCCCTCCTGGATCTTCTTGCCCATCGTGGCCGAGCTCGTGTCGAGCTCCACGCGCACGAGATCCTCGCGGAGCAGCGCCTCGATCTTCTTGCCGTACGCGAGGAACTTGTCGCTCACGGGGATGACCACGACCTGCACCGGCGCGAGCCACGTCGGGAACGCGCCGCCGAAGTGCTCGATGAGGAACGCGATGAAGCGCTCGTGCGTGCCCATCGGCGCGCGGTGGATGCAGTACGGCGTCTTCTCCTTGCCGTCCTTGTCCGTGTACGCGAGCCCGAAGCGCGGCGGGACCGCGAAATCGAGCTGATTCGTGGAGAGCGTGAACTCGCGGCCCGTCACCGTGATGAACTGGAAATCCACCTTCGGCCCGTAAAACGCAGCCTCGCCGGGCGAAACCTTGTAGTTCGCTCCCATCTCCTCGAGCGCCTCGGTCACGAGCCGCTCCGAGAGCGCCCAGTTCTCCGGATCGTCGACGTACTTCGAGCCGCGCTTCGGATCCGCCGGATCCCAGAGCGACAGGCGCATGAAGTAGTTCGTCAGTCCAAACAGCGAATAGTACCGCTGATGGAGCTGCATGACCGCCTGGAACTCCTCCTTGAGCTGCTCGGGCGTCACGTAGATGTGCGCGTCGTTCATCGTCATGCCGCGCACGCGGGTGAGGCCCTGGAGCGCGCCCGCGCGCTCGAAGCGGTAGACCGAGCCGTACTCGGTGTAACGCAGCGGCAGATCGCGGTACGAGTGCTTCTCCGAGGCGAACACCATGTGGTGGTGCGGGCAGTTCATCGGCTTGAGGTAGTACGACTCCTCGGGCCCACCCGCGCCGCGCCCCTCTTCTTCGAGCACCATCGGCGGGTACATGCCGTCCTCGTAGAGCGGGATGTGGCCCGAGGTCTCGAAGAGGCCGCGCTTCGTGATGTGCGGCGTCGCGACCTTCTTGTAGCCCGCGCGGAACTCCATCTCGTGCGCGAGCTTCTCGAGCTCGTGCCGGATCGCCGCGCCGTTCGGCAGCCAGAGCGGCAGGCCTTTGCCGATCTCGTCGCGGATCGCGTAGATGCGCAGCTCCTGCCCGAGCTTGCGGTGATCACGCTGCTTGGCCTGCTCCACGGCCGCGACGTACTCGTCGAGCTCCGCCTTCGTGTTGAACGCGTAGCCGTAGATCCGCGTCATCATCGCGTTGCGCTCGTCGCCGCGCCAGTACGCGCCCGCGAGCGCGTGCAGCTTGAAGGCGTCCGCCGGGATGTCGCTCGTCGTCGAGACGTGCGGCCCTTCGCACATGTCGACGAAGCCACCGTTGGTGTAGAAACTAATCTCGCGGTGGCCCTTCTTGTCCGCGAGCTCCCGCGCGTATTCGGCCTTGAAGGGCTCGCCCATCTGGCCTTCGATGCGCGAGAGGGCCGCGTCGAGGGGCAGGTCCTCGTGCGAGAACGTCTGCCCCGCCGCGATGATCTCGCGCATCTTCGCCTCGATCGCGGGCAGCTCCGTGTCGCTCAGCGTCTTCGGCAGGATGAAGTCGTAGTAGAAGCCGTCGTCGATCGCCGGGCCGAACCCGAGCTTCGTCCCCGGGTAGAGCGTCTGGACCGCCTGCGCCATGACGTGAGCGAGTGAGTGGCGGATGCGAAACAGCTTCTCGTCCTGGGGTTTTTCTTCGATGACGGGCATGGCTCGGATCTCTCGGTTGGGCTCGGCCCTGTCCACCGGTCGAGCCCTCTCGGTCGAGGTCCCGGCCGGCACAAAGCTCTTGGTTTGGGGCGCAGAACGTGCGCCACGGCGGCCCCGAAAGCAAGCGAGGTCCGCCCCTACGGCTCGCCTCGGGGTCGGAAAAACGCCCGGGGGAGCGCAAGCCGAGGTTGCCTCCGGGGGGCCATCTCGCTACCTTCCGCGCGCTTTGCGGCGCGGTGCGCCCGGGGCGCACACTTTCGAGGAGTAGTGAAGGCATGAGCGGCCACTCCAAATGGGCCACGATCAAGCGCAAGAAGGGCGCGCTCGACGCGAAGCGCGGCAAGCTCTTCACGAAGCTGATCAAGGAGATCACCGTCGCGGCGCGCATGGGCGGGGGCAACGTCGACGGCAACCCGCGCCTGCGCAAGGCGGTCACGGACGCGCGCAGCCAGGCGATGCCCGCCGACACGATCAAGCGGGCGATCCAGCGCGGCACCGGCGAGATCGAGGGCGTGAACTACGAGGAGATCGTCTACGAGGGCACGGGCCCCGGCGGCACGCTCTTCATCGTCGACGCGATGACGGACAACAAGAACCGCACCGTCGCCGAGATCCGCAAGATCTTCGAGAAGAGCAACGGCAACATGGGCTCGTCCGGCTCGGCGGGCTGGGCTTTCGATCGCAAGGGCCTCATCACGCTCGCGAAGGACGTGGCGACCGAGGACCAGCTCATGGAGATCGCCGTGGGCGCGGGCGCCGACGACTACACCGACCAGGGCGAAGAGTGGCAGGTGACGTGCGCCGTCGAGCTCACCGATCCCGTCGTGAAGGCGCTCGAGGACGCGAAGATCGCGGTCAAGTCGAGCGGCCCGGCGTACGTCCCGAAGAACAAGAAGCAGGTCGAGGGCCGTGACGCGGAGCTCTGCCTGAACCTCTTCGACGCGCTCGACGATCACGACGACGTGCAGAACGTCTACGCCGATTTCGACGTCTCCGAAGAAGAGCTCTCCCGCATCGCGGGCTGAGTCGAGTCCCGAGGAGGACGCGAGACGAGAGCGCTCTCGCGTCCTTCGTTCGTCGCCTGTCCAGCGAGCAACATTCGGACTCGTCCGAGCTCTGCAACGAGCCTGGGGAAGGACCGTCTCACGGAGCTGCCCGCGTGATCGCGTGGGCCTCGATCGAACGGTTTTTCGAACCCCTCTGCCTTCGCATCGGAAGGAGACCCCATGGCTGACTTCGGCAAGCTCGTGCTTTCGGTCCTCGCGTTCCCGGCTTTGCTCCTCGCGTCCTCGCAGGCGCTCGCCATCGAAACACCTGCCGAGTGCGGAAAATTCGATTTCAACAAGAACGGCCTCGGCTGCGAGATCCGCGTGGAGGGCGGCTGCGAAGCCGACTGCACGTCGCTTCGGTTCACCGCCGGCTGCGAGGGCGGATGCACCGCATCGGCGTCGACGTCGTGCACCGATAACTGCGGCGTGAGCTGCATCGCGGAGTGCGACCCCTCGAAGCTCGATTGCATCCAGGGTTGCCACGACGAATGCGAACAACCGTTCATCGCGGATTGCCAGACGAAGCACCCGGACCGCGATTGCGTGACCGACGCGAAGGCGAGCTGCACGAGCCGTTGCCGCAGCCAGTGCCAGGTCCAGCCGAGCAACTGCATCGAGCACTGCGACACGTGCTGCACGGGCGCGTGCACGGCGAACATCAACATGGATTGCGACCTCGCCTGTTACGCGAAGCTCGAAGGCGGCTGCAGGGTGCAGTGCCGCGAGCCCACGGGCGCGCTCTTCTGCAACGACCAGTACGTGTTCGCCTCCGACGTGAAGGGGTGCATCAACGCCCTCATCGAGCAGGGCCTCCAGGTCGACGTCTCGGCCCAGGCGCAGGGCGAGTGCACGATCACGCTCGGCGGCGCGGATTGCTCGGGCTCGGGCGAGGCGAGCGGCCTCGGCTGCTCGGCGTCGCCGGGACAAACCGAGTCGCCGTTCGCCGTGACGGGCATCGCGCTCGGCATCGCGGCGATGGGCATCTCGGCCGCGCGGCGTCGCAATCGCAAGAACGGCTGATTCGCGTCTTCGATCGAAGCGTGCACGAGGCGCTCGCGGGCCGTCCGCGGGCGCCTTCGTGTTTCAGGGGCTCCAGATCGGGAACTCGAACACGCCCCACGTGAAGAGCGCGTGCGCGAAGAGGGCCGGCGGCAAGCGATCCATCCGCATCGCGAGCCGGCCCCACACGAGCGAATAGGCGACGCCGGCCGCGACGAGCAGCGGATTCGGCCCCACGCGCGCATCGCCGAGCAGGAACATCGTGGGCAGGTGCGCCACGCCGAACAGCGCCGCCTGCAGGAGCCACGCGCGCAGCCACCCGAACGACGCGAGCAGCACGCGCTGCACGAGACCACGCCAGACGAGCTCTTCGAGGGCCGCGATCACGAAGACCGCGCCGCCGAGCAGGTGCCGCCCTTCCGCGGCCGGATCGCCGAGCGTGGCATAGATGTGCATGATCCACGCGGCCCGCGGCGACGGCGGCGAGGTCACGAGCAGGTGCACGCCCGTGGCCACGCCATAAAGCACCGCCGCCACGATCGCGCCTATGGTCAGATCCCCGCCGCGCGGCCGGAGCTGCTCGTCGAGCTCGCCCCGCGCGCGCAAACGCCACACCGTGAACGCCGCGAGCGCCGTGTACACGATCGCGAGCGAGCCGAGCATCCACGGCGTGCCCGCGTGCTCGTCCGAGAACGCGAACCCCACGGCGAGCGCGGTCGCCACGGTCACGCCGCCCGCGATGAAGAGCGCCTCCCGCTTCGACGTGGGCTCCTCGTCGACGTCCTCGCCTGCGCCCGCGTCCTCGTCCGGGACGTCGTCGTCCGAACCCTCGCTCACCGGCACCTCTGCGCCACGCGATCGAGGATTTGATCGGCGAGATCCCGCTTCGACATCACTCCGAGCGCCTCCGCGCCGTGCGCCGTCACGATCGTCGCCCGGTTGTCCTCGCGGCCGAACGAGTCCTGCGCGTGGTTCGCGATCACCATGTCGACGCGCTTCGCCTGCAGTTTGCCCCGCGCGTACGCCACGATCCCCGCGTCGTCGGCCGTCTCCACGGCGAACCCCACGAGCACCGGCCGCGCCCCCGTCCGCGCCGCGCCCACCTCGGCGAGCAGATCCGGGTTCGGCACGAGCTTGATCTCGAGCGGCTCCGCCGAGCGTTTGCGCTTCGTCGCGCTTTGCTCGGCGGGCCGGTAATCGGCCACGGCGGCCGTCATGATCAGCGCGTCTGCGCGCCCGAGATCCGCGCCCATCACCTCCCAGAGCGCCTCCTTCATCGCGAGCGCGCTCCGCACGTCGACCCGCTTCACGCCCCGCGGCGTCCCGAGCGCGACCGGCCCCGAGACCAGCGTCACGGACGCGCCCCGCGACGCCGCGCGCTCCGCGATCGCGAAGCCCATCTTCCCCGTCGATCGATTGCCGAGGAACCGCACCGGATCGAGATCCTCCACGGTCGGCCCCGCCGTCACGACGATCCGGATCCCCGCGAGATCCCGCGCCTCCACGGCTGCGAGCGCCGCGTGCGCGATCTCCGCGGGATCGGCCATCCGCCCCATGCCTCGTTCGCCCGAGGCCACCTCGCCCTCGACCGGACCGATGAGCGATACGCGCCCGTCCGCCGCGAGCGTCGCCACGTTTCGTTGTGTCGCCGGATGCCCCCACATGCGCGGATGCATCGCGGGCGCCGCGAGCACGGGCCCTCGCGCGCAGAGCACGAGCGCCGTCAGCAGATCGTCGGCGCGGCCTGCGGCGAGCCGCGCGAGGAGGTCCGCCGTCGCCGGCACGATCAACACGAGGTCCGCGGCGCGCGCGAGATCGACGTGTTTTTCCCCGGGGTAGCCCGGATCGAACATCTCCTCGTGCGCCGGCTCGCCCGTGATGCCGGCGAGCGTTTGAGCTCCCACGAACTCGCGCGCCGATCGGGTGAGGAGCGGGATGACACGCGCCCCGGCTTTCTTCAGCAGCCGCGCGACCTCCACGGCCTTGTAGGCGGCGATGCTCCCGCTCACGGCGAGCACGATCGTGGGGGGGACGGACGAGGGCAGGGCGGCGAACACGGGGCCGGAAAGGTTGCACGAAAAGGGGCGAGCGTACATGCCCCCCGCCGCGGTAGGCTCCGGCCGTGTCCGACGCGCGCGAAACCACTTCGACTTCTGCCGATCCACACGCCGCGCAACGGGCCCGCAGGGACACGCTCGCGGCCGAAGCGGACGACCTCGCTCGGAGGTCCGCGCGCCTCTCGGGTCTCCGCGGACTTCTCTTTCTCGTCGCGCTCGGATCGCTCGGCTACGGGTTTTTCCGGTCTCTGCCGACGATCGGCTGGGTCTTCGTCGGGCTCGGCTGGGCCGTCTTCATCGCCGTCGTCGCCGTGCACGGCGCGCTCGTCACGCGCGAGGCCGAGGTGCAGACGAGGCTCGGGATCGTCGACCGCTCGCTCGCTCGCCTCGCCGGCAAATTGCCCGAGGCGCTGCCGAACGGGCCTTCGGCCGAGCCGCAGCATCCGTATGCGATCGACCTCGACGTCTTCGGATCCGCCTCGATCTTCCGCCTCCTCGACGAGACCCGCACCGCGCCGGGCACCACGACGCTCGCGCGCTGGATCGGCGAGCGCGCCTCGCCCGCCGAGATCGCGGCGCGACAAGAAGCCGTGCGCGAGCTCGCGGGCCTGCCTGCGTTTCGCGAAGACCTCGCTGCGATCGGCGCCTCGGCGGGGACGCGTGGTCGCGCCACGGAACCGCTCGTCGCGTGGGCCGAGGCCGAGCCCGTGCTCCGCGAGGGCTGGTCTCGTACGCTCGTGCGCGCGGCGTTCGTCCTCGTGCCCCTCACCGTGGGCCTTTTTGCGCTCTCGCACGGCCTCGGGAGCGCGCTCCCGCCGATCCTCCGCCGGGCGTACCTCGTGCCGTTCGTCCTGCAGATCGTCGTCCTCTTCGTCCTCAGCGCGAAGATCCAGCCCGTGCTCGCGCAGGCCTCGTCGAAGGAGGCGCCGTTTGGCCGTTACCGCGACCTCTTCGCGCGCATCGAGGCCGAGCCGCTGCGCGCGCCGCGCCTCGTCGAGCTACGCTCTGCCTTGCTCGGCGGCGACGACGGCGCCTCGGCTTGCCGCGAGCTTGCCACGTTCGAGCGTGTCCTCGGCTTCGTCGAGCTTCGGCACTCGGGGCTCGCGCATCTGCTCTTGAACGTCGTCTTGCTCTGGGACGTCTTCTGCATCGCCGCGCTCGAGCGCTTTCGCCTGCGCGCGGGCCGCCACGTGCGAGGCTGGTTCACGGCGCTCGGCGAGATCGAGGCGCTCGCGAGCCTCGGCGCGTTCGCGTACGAGCATCCCGCGTTCGCGTTCCCCGTCGTCGAGGAGGGCCCGCCGTGCTTCGTGGCCGAGCGGCTCGGGCATCCGCTGATTTCGGCGCAGTCGCGACGGGACAACGACCTCGCGATCGACGGCGCGGGGCGGGGGATGCTCGTCACCGGCTCCAACATGAGCGGCAAGAGCACGTGGCTCCGCTCGATGGGCCTCGCGGCCGTGCTCGCGCAGGCGGGGGCGCCCGTGTGCGCGCGATCCCTCCGCATGACGCCGCTCTCGGTCCGCACGAGCATGCGGATCAGCGACTCGCTCGAGCAGGGCGTCTCCCATTTTTATGCCGAGCTCGAGAAGCTCAAATCCGTGGTCGACGCGGCGGATCGCGGCGAGCCCGTCTTTTTCCTCCTCGACGAGGTCCTGCACGGAACGAACTCGCGCGAGCGTCACATCGGCGCGCGCGCCGTCGTCGTCCACCTCCTCGACAAGGGCGCGATCGGCGCTGTCACCTCGCACGACCTCGCGCTCGCGGACCTCGCCGAGCAGACGGGCGGCCGGGTCGTGAACGTGCATTTCGAGGAGCACGTCGAGGAGGGGAAGATGACGTTCGATTACGTGCTCCGGCCCGGCGTCGTGTCCACCACGAACGCGCTCCGGCTCATGCGGCTCGTGGGGATCAACGTCGCGCTCCCTGACGCGTGACAGCACGCGCCGCGGAGTTGATCCGGGGGGCCGGGATTCCGTAGAATACGTGTTCGCTTTTTCTCGCTCGGTCTCTGGGGCCTCGCCCCGAGGAGCCTCGTCATGGTTTGCCGAAGACGAACCTACCTGCGCCTCGCCGCCGTGGGGCTCGTCTCGCTCTTCGCCTCCGCGCTTCCTTCGGCCTGCGCGCTCGACGTCTACGGCTCGTACGATCCCGACGCGCCTTGCGCCGTCGGCGTGTCCGCGCCCTGCTACACGGGCCCGCTCGGCACGGCCGGCGTCGGGGCTTGCAAGTCGGGTACGCACGTTTGTCGGATCGATCGCACGTTCGGCGCGTGCGTCGGCGAGGTCGTCCCCCAAAAGGAGGATTGCTTCACGCCCGAGGACGAGGATTGCGACGGCAAAGACCGCGGGGACGAGGAGTGCCTCTGCGCGCCCGGCGACACGTTGCCTTGCGAGACCGGGCAGCCCGGCCCGTGTGCCGAGGGCGCCCGCACCTGCGCGCCCGACGGCCTCTCCTTCGGCCAGTGTCTCCCGTTCGTCACGCCGCACCCCGAGGATTGCGCCGACGAAGCCGACGAGGATTGCGACGGCGCCGCGCCCGGATGCACGGGAACCGTCGATCTCCGCGCGTCCCGCGGCGGCGCGCTCTCGGATGTCGCGTTCGCGGTGGCGACGAACGGAATCGTCCATGCGACGGCCGGCGTGATCGACGGCGACGTGACGTTCCGGACCGTGAATGCCGGAACGTTGTACGTGGACCGGCGCGTCGCGAGCCTCGGCTCGACGTGGAGCCTCGAGGTCCCCGCGATGGGCGGCCGGGCGGCGGCGCGTGGCGTCGCGGTCGCGGCCGCGTCCGGGGACATCATCGCCGCGGGTGAGTTCCAGGGCTCGATGAATTTCGGCAATGGCAAGGTGATCACGAGCGCGGCGAATGGCATCGACCCGTTCGTCGTCGCTGTGAACGCGTCGGGCGCCGTGAAATGGGCGCGCGCGTTCGGCGACGAGCAAGTCCAGCTCGCGAATGCCGTCGCGGCTGGGCCGGACGGCTGGATCGCCGTCGCGGGCGAGGCCTCGGGCGTCGTCGAGTTCGGCGGCGGCCCGCGCACGGCGAGCGGCGCCGACGTGTTCGTGGCCATCCTCGACTCCGAGGGCAAACACATCTGGAGCCGCGTCTACGGCGACGCTGCCCCGCAAGCGGCTTACGGCGTCGCCTTCGCGGGCGGCGACGTCGTCGTGGCGGGGGAATTCGACGGGTCGCTCGATTTTGGCCTCGGCAATGGCGCCCTGCAATCCGCGGGCGGCGGCGACGCCTTCGTGGCGCGGCTCTCGGGCGTGGATACGAATGCGAAATGGAGCGTCAAGCTCGGCGACGACGCGCTCCTGCAGCGCGCGTATGCGGTCGCCGTCGGCCCTTCGGGCGAGATTGCGGTGACCGGGACGTTCGCCGGATCGATCACGATCGCCGACACGACGCTCACCAGCCTGACGTCGGTGGACGCCTTCCTCGTCGTCTTCGAGCCCGAGGGCGCGCTCCGTTTCGCAAAAAAGCTCGGCGACACGACCGGCGGGGATCAGATCGGCATGGGCGTCGCGTTCGATGCGGCCGGCAATGTCGTCGTGACCGGCAGCTTCGATGGCTCCATCGATTTCGGCGCCGGCCCGATCCCTTCCGCGGGGACCGCCGACGTATTCGTCGCGAAATACGCCGGGGCCGACGGCGCGCTCCTCTGGGCGAAGACGGAAGGCGACGCGGAGGCGCAGCGCGGCTTTGGCATCGCGGCCTTGCCGGATTCGAGGATGCTCCTCTCGGGCGGGTTTGCCGGCACGATCGATTTCGACACGGCGGCCGCGCCGCTCGTGAGCCAGGGCGTGCTCGACGTGTTCGTGGCGCGCCTCGAGCCCTGACCCGTCTTTTCGGCGCGGCAGATTTGCGGGCAATCGCGGCGCGATTTCGCGTATCCTCCCTTCGCACATGACCGCGCTCACCCTCGGCAGCCGCATCCGCCGCGTCGTCGTGCACGCGCGCGGCGCCCTCGTCACCCGGGTCGTCACGCTCCCGCCCGCGCTCCCGAGCGAGCCGTGCGAGCTCGTCGTCCCCGGCGTCACCCCGCTCTCCGAGCCGTCGAGCTTCCGCGCCCTCGCGCAGGGCGGCCGCGAGGTCGTCTCCGTCGGCGCGCGTTTCGTCGTTCCCGAAGGACCGGCGAAACGCGGCTCGGCGCGCGAACGCCTGCGCGCCCTCGAAGCCGAGCGCGACGCGCTCAGCGACACGCGGACGCACGTCACCGGCCGCCGCAACCTGCTCGCCGGTTTGTCCTTCGACCTCGGGATGGATCGACGCCTCCGGCAGGCAAATCCCCGGGCGCGGATCGAGGACGCCCTCGCGACCTCGGGCCTCGCGCAGGAGGAGCTCGCCGTGCTCGATGCACGCCTCGCGGAGATCGAGGCCTCGCTCGAACGTGTCTACCGCGCCATCGAGGCCGCGCAGCTCGCCGAAGCGCAGGCGAGCGCCGAGGAGCGCGCGGGTTCGTCCCGACCGACCCTCGCGTGTCACGTGCGCCTCGGCGCGGGGCAGGGCGTGATCGAGTCCCTCGAAATCGAGTACGTCGTGCTCGCCGCGCGCTGGTGGCCGACGTACAAGGCTTGGCTCACGAAGAACGCGACGCGCGTGCGGCTCGAGCTCGACGCGCTCGTCGCGCAGGACTCGGGCGAGGACTGGAAGGACGTCGAGCTTTCCCTCTCGACCGCCGATCTCGTCCACGACGCGCGTTTGCCCGAGCTTCAATCGCTCCGGTTTGGCCGGGCGCAACCCCCGGCGAAACGTGGGTATCGCCCGCCGCCGCCTGGGCTCGACGCGATGTTCGAATCGTACGACGCGGGTATGGCGAAGATGCCGCGCCCCGCGCGAACCGACGTTCCGCCGCCGCCCGCTCCGCGGCCCGGGGCGCCGCCGCCTCCGCCTTCGAATGCGGCGGCGCCGCCCAGGGCGGCGGTCATGGTGGCGCCGCAATCGCTCGGCGCGCCGCCCCCGGCGCCGGGGTTCGCACCACCGATGGATATGCCGGCGCCCGCCGCCATGCCGATGCCCGCTCGCTCTGCGCCTGCGCCCGCCAAAAAGGCGGCGAGGAAGGAGGAGGACTCGGTCCTGTACTCGCTCGCGGAGCTCCGCGCCGCCGGCGGAGGCGGCCCCGAGGGCTACCTCGAAGAAACGCGAGCCGGCGCCTACGACGAACCCGCGCCGCCGCCCGAGCCCGACGATACCTGGCTCGAATTCGACGCCCTCGTGCTCGCCCCCGCCGAGGACAAACAGCGACGCGGCCGCCTCGGACGCGTCCCCGACGACGCCTCCCGCCGCGAGGCGAGCCTCGCCCGCGAGCGCGTCGATGTTCTGCCGAACCCCGCGCGCACGCAGGATCCGCTCATCTCCCGCGGTCGCTTCGACCACCGTTACGACGCCGAGGGCCGCGGCGACGTCCCCTCGAACGGCCGCCCGCACCGCGTGCACGTCAAGGTCGGCGAGGGCCCTGCGAGCCCGCGTTTCCGCGCCGTTCCGCGCGAATCGAGCGAGGTCTACCGTGAGGCCCGCATCGAAAATCCCCTCGGCGCGCCGCTTTGCGCCGGCCCGGTCGACGTCTTCCTCGAAGGCGCGCTCGTCACGACCGCGGAGATCGCGGCCGTCGATCGAGGCGGCTACGTGCAGGTCGGCCTCGGCGTCGAGGATCGCGTGCGCATCGCGCGAAACGCCCGCACCGAGGAGAGCTCGGCCGGCTTGCTCGGCGGATCCACCGTCGTCGATCACCACGTCACGGTGGACCTCACCTCGTCGCTTGGTGTCCCGATCCAGATCGAGATCCTCGAACGGATCCCCGTCACCGACGACAAGGACGTCACGGTGAAGCTCACGTCCACCGAGCCCGAGTCCGAGGCCTACGATCAAGCGGACATCGGCGCGCCCGTGCGTGGCGGCCGCCGCTTCCGCGTCGAGGTGCCCGCGGGCGGCAAGTCGAAGATCACCTACGCCTATCGCATCAAGCTGCCTGCCAAGAGCGAGATCGTCGGAGGAAACCGCCGTGAGTGAGCCCGTGGTGGAGCAGGTTCGTTCGGACGAACCCTCGCAGGATCGCGCCCATCCGAGCCGTGCCGCGCGCGTCACCTTGTTCGAGGATCGCGCCGAGGTCGTGCGTCGCGCCTCCTTCCGCGCCGAGAAAGGCGCGCGCTGGGAGGCCATCGCCGGCGTCTCGCTCCTCGTCGACGACGGCACGGTGCAAGCGAAGGTCACGAAAGGCGGGGCGCGCGTGCTCTCCGCGCGCGTCCTGCGGCGCGCGCACGAGGAGCGCGTGCTCGGGCGCGAGGAGATCGAGGCGCTCGAACGCGAGGCGCGCGCAGCCCGTGATCGCGTGGCCGCGGCCGACCGATCGATCGAGCGTTTGCAGCGCGGCCTCCAGCACCATTACGAGCTCGCCACGCAATGGGTGAAGAGCGCCTCGCTCGGCCCGCGCAAGGCGTCGGATCCGGAGGTCGCGGGCTCGTACCGCGACGGCTGGCGTGCGATCGACGGGGCCGCGAAGGCTTCGCTCGACGAGGTCGCCCGCGTCCGCGAGGAGCGCGCGCAGGCCGATCTCGATCGTCGCCGCGCCGAGGCGCGCCTCTCCGAGGGACGCGCGGAAAAACCGCGGTACGACGCCGTGATCGAGGTCGAGATCGACGCGGCCGAGGCAGGCGACGTCGAGATCGAGGTCACCTACCGCCTGCCCTGCGCGCTCTGGCGCCCCGAGCACCTCGCGCGCCTCGTCTCGGACGGGCCCGACGCGACCGCGGGCACGATCGAAATCGTCACGTACGCGACCGCCTGGCAACGCACGGGCGAATCGTGGGACGACGTCGATCTGCGCTTCTCCACGGCGCGGCCTACCCGCGCGGCCTCGCCGCCGCTGCTCGCGGACGACGTGCTCGCGAGCCGCAAGAAGACCGACGAGGAGCGCCGCAACATCGTCATCGCCGCGCGCGAGCAATCGATCCAGCTCGCGGGCCTCGATCGCGGCGATCGCGCCGCCTCCGAGATGCCCGGCGTCGACGACGGCGGCGAGCCGATCACCTACGCCGGCAAGGAGCGCGCCTCGCTCCCCTCGAACGGACGGCCGTGCCGCGTGGAGATCGGCCGCGTGAGCGTGAAGGCCGAGCTCGCGCGCGTGGTCATTGCCGTGCGTTCGCCTGCGGCGCACCTCCGCGCCACGGCCACGCTCGAAGGCGCGGGTCCGCTGCTCGCGGGCCCGGTGCGCCTCGCGCGCGGGGCGAGCCTCGTCGGCCGCGCGCGCCTCGATTTCGTGGGCAAGGGCGAGCCCTTCGAGCTCGGCTTCGGCCCGGACGACGCGATCCGCGTGCGCAGGAGCGAGGACGAGAAGCGCGACACACAAGCGATCACCGGCGCGCAACGCCTCGAACGCAAGGTCACGTTGTACCTTTCGAACCTCTCGAACAAGGCGCGGAAGGTCGTCGTCACCGAGCGGATCCCGGTCAGCGAGATCGAGGACGTCGAGATCCACCTCGCCGACGCCGGCGGTTTTTCCCTCGACAAGGACGGTTTTTTGCGAGCCACGGTCGACGTCGGCCCGCACGCGACGCGCACGCTCGTCTACACGTTCGAGGTGCGCGCGGGCGCGCGTGTCATGCTGCCCGCGTTCTGACGTCGATCTCAGCCGAGCACGAAATCGATCTCGAAGAAGTCGTAATGCGCCGGGCGCATCCCCATCGCCGCGTACGTCGCCTGCGCGTGGTGGTTCTCCTTGTCCACGTAAAGCCGCACGCCGCAAACGTTCTCGTCGGCCCGCGCCTTCGCGAGTACGTGATCGTGCAGCGCGCGATAAACGCCCGTGCGCCGCGCGCCCTCGGCGACGTAGACCGACTGGATCCACCAGAACGTCCCGTTCCGCCAGTCGCTCCACTCGAACGTCACGAGGAGCTGCCCCACGGCTGCGCCGCCGCGCTCGGCCACGAGGTAAAACCCCTTCGCCGGGTCCTCGATCACCGCGCGCGTGCCCCGGATCGTCGTCTCCGGATCGAGGGTTTTTCCTTCGGTCTCGAGCGCCATCGCGCGGTGGTTTTGCGCGAGCGTCTCCACGTCCCCCGCATGCGCGAGGCGAATCGAAACGGGCTCCATCGGTTCTTGCCTCACTTGCCCGGCGGCGCGATCGAGGGCTTCGGCCGTTCGTCCGGGTAGAACGTGCGGGGGATCGGCTCGTGCTCCACGAGATAGCCGAACTCCTTCTGGAAATCCTCGATCGAGATGTCGAGCACGCTCGCGAACCGCGCGAGCTGGCTCGAATCGTCGAAGTCGTCCTTGCGCAGCCGCAGCATGTACCGTCGCGCGATCATGTAGCGGTCGCTCGCGATGTCCACCATCCGTACCCGCATGCGGCCCGTCTTCGGGTCCATGATCGTGTCGAACGGCACGGCCTTGAACGAGCCCTGCACCATCGCCACGAGCGCGCCCGTCCCGCCCTCTGCGAGGTACTTCGCCGCGCAATACCCGAGGTCGCGCGCGTACTCCATGTCGTACGGGATCGGATCGGCGCAGCGCAGCTCGTAGCCGATGTTCTTCGGGATGATCGTCGCTTTGACCCCAAACTGCTTCAGCCGCTTCTGCACCTCGGCCTTGAGGATGTCGGCGAACGCGATCTCGGCGATCCGCACGTGCCCGTGCGCGTCGCGCTCCACGCCCGCGAGGCCTTCGAGGTCGTGCTCCTCCATGCGCTCGACGAGCCCCTCGGCGATCATGGCCACGCCGTCGGCGCGCCCCGCCGCGAGGCGTTTCACGATTGCGGCTGCCAGCAGATCCACCACGGTCCGGAGCGGCACGTGCCCCTCGCGCGGGAACTCCTCGGGGATCAGCGTGAGCGTCGCGCCCGCGGCCTTGCCGATCCCGAGCGCGAGGTGCCCGGCCTTGCGGCCCATCGCGACCACGAAGTACCAGCGGTGCGTGGTCTTCGCGTCGACCATCAGGTTCTCGACGAGCTCGACGCCGATGTGCCGCGCCGTCTGGAAGCCGAACGTATCGGCCTGCCCCGGCAGATCGAGGTCGTTGTCGATCGTCTTCGGCACGTGCACCACGCGCAGGCGGCCCTTCGATTGAAGCGCGACCTGCGACGCCGAGAACGCCGTGTCATCGCCGCCGATCGTGATGAGCTTGTCCACTTCGAGCCGGAGCAGCGAGAGCACGGTCTCTTCGAGCAGGTCCTGCGACTTCGTGGGGTTCGCGCGCGAGATCCCGAGGTACGAGCCGCCGCGGAAATGGATGCGGCTCACGTCGTCGATGGAAAGCGGCCGGGCGTGCTCGAGGTCGCCCTTCATGAGCCACTGGAATCCGTCCTGGATCCCGACCACGTCGTAGCCGGAGAGGACCGCGCGGATCGTGGCCGCGCCGATGACCGCGTTGATGCCCGGCGCGGGCCCGCCGCCGACGAGGATTCCCACCTTTTTCGGACCGTGGCTCATGACTTCGGCCCCTAGCATCCCCTTCGGGCTGGCGCTAACCTGGTTTGGTGACGAGGCGCTTTCGCTCGCTTGTTCTGCTGCTCTCGCTCGCCGCGTCGCCCTTTGCGTCATTTGGGCTCCTCGGCTGCGCGTCGCAAGAGCAGGCCCCCGAAGCAGCCACGCCCCCCCCGCCCCGACCGAAGAACGCCGCCGAGATCGCGCGTTCGATCGTGAACGGGCGCGTCGGCATGATGGTCTGGCCCGAGCGGCTGAAAGGCCATCCGCTCGAGCTCCGCGTGCGCGCGATGAACCCGCTCCGGAGCATGCTCGAAGGCACGGGCATCGACGCGACGAGCGACGTCGTCGCGGCCTACGTCGCCTCGACCGGCGTCACGCAGAGCGACCTCGCCGTGGCGATCGTGCAGCACAAGCTCGACGAGCAGCGCGCGCGCCAGGGCCTGAATACGATGGTCGCCCGCAGCGAGCCGCGCGGCGAGTGGATCACGACGGCGAGCGTGCCCTCGGCGCGCGTCACGGTGCGTGGACAAACCCGCGTCGTCGCCCTCGTCGAGGACGGCTTCCTCGCGGTCTTGCCGGAATCGCTCGCGCCGCAGGCGGCGCGCTTCGAAGGCACGGGAGGGTTTCCGGACCCCGAAGGCCCCGAGGCCGTCGTCGCGACCGCCATCGAGCCTTCGCAGAGCCTCGCGGGCTCGCACGCGCCGCGTGTTCCGCCGACGATTCGCTCGGCCGTCGCGCGCTTGCGCCTCGCCGCCGACGGCGGCGTCGACGTGTCGAGCACGGGTGAAAGCACCGACCCGGTGCAGGCGAGCGCGGACGCGGCGGCGCTCACGGCCTCGGTCGACCGGGCGACCTCGTTGAATCTCGGGATCGTGAAGGTTCGTCTCTTCGCGCCCGTCGTGTTCCGCGCCGAGGGCGCGCAGGTGAAGAGCGATCTTCACCTCACGCAGTCCGAGATCGATCGGCTGCTCACGCTCGCCGATACCTTCATGCCGCGCTAGCTGACCTTCGCGTCGTCCCACTGCTACGCTCGGCCCCCATGAGGCTCGTGAAGATCGGGGTTGCCAGCGTGAACGCGACGGTCGGCGCCGTCCGCTCGAACGTGGATCGGTGCATCCGCCTCGCGACGGCGATGGCCGAGGACGACGTCACGCTCGCGGTGTTCCCGGAGCAGGTCGTCGGTGGGTACGCGGCGGAGGACCTCGTGCAGTGGCAGGCGTTCGTGGACAGCCAGCGGCGCGAGCTCGAGCGCTTCGCCGCGGAGACCGCGCGCCTACGCACGGTGTTCGTCCTCGGCCTGACCGTCGGCGTCGAAGGCGACCTCTTCAACGTCGGCGCGCTCGTGCACGGCGGCGAGATCCTCGCGTTCGTGCCCAAGGAAAAACTCCCGACGTACAACGTCTTCTACGAGTCGCGCGTGTTCTCCCGCGGCATGCCGCGCATGGACCGCGAGGCGCGCGGCGTGTTCTGCGGCGATCGGATCTTCCAGTTCGATTTCGGCATCGTCGCGATCGAGGTCTGCGAGGACATCTGGTCGCCCGACGGACCGATGCGGCGGCGTTGTTACTCGGACGCCGAGATCGTCTGCAACCTCTCGGCCTCGCCGTTCCGCGCGGGCATCGTGGGCACGCGGCGCGAGATGATCGCCACGCGGGCCGCGGACAACCAGTGCACGATCGCGTACGCGAACCTCGTCGGCGGCAACGACGGGCTCGTCTTCGACGGCGGCGGGTTCGTCAATCAAAACGGCCGGCCGATGCTGGAGGCGGCGCGGTTCCGCGAGGGATATGCGGCGACGGTCGTCGACCTCGATCGCACGGTCCGGAGCCGGCGCGAGGCGAGCACCTGGCGGAGCGATCTCGAAACCTTCCGGCGCGAGCAGAAGCCCGTGCCCGTGCAGGTGATGCACGAGAAAACGGCCGATCGCTCGAAGCTGCGGTATCCCGCGCCTCCGCCCGGGACCTCGTTCTTCTTGCCCTCGGCGAGCCTGCCGGCGAAGACGCCGCGCGACGAGCTGCTCGACGATTTTCACGACGCGCTCGCGCTCGGCGTCGCCGACTATTATCGCAAGATCGGCGCGTTCCGCCGCATCGGCCTCGCGCTCTCGGGCGGGCGCGACTCGCTGCTCACGTTGCTCATCGCGCATCGCGCCGCCGAATTGCTCCACCCCGAGCTCGAGGGCGCGGCGCGGCGCGAGGCGGCGGGGAGGATGATCAGCGCGTTTTACATGCCGTCGCGGTATTCGAGCGACGCCACGCAGAACGCCGCCGCGCGGATCTGCGCCGACCTCGGCGTCTCGTTCATGGTCGTGCCGATCGAGGATGCGTTCGTGCGCGAGCTCGAAGCGACGCGCACCTTGCTCGGACCGGGCGGACCCGAGCCGACCGAGCTCACGAAGCAGAACGTGCAGGCGCGGATTCGTGGCCAGCGCATGTGGAACTGGTCGAATACGAGCGGCGCGCTCTTCCTGCAGACGGGCAACATGAGCGAGAAGGCGCTCGGGTACACGACCGTCGGCGGTGATCTGGAGGGCGCGTTCAGCGTGATCGCGAACCTGCCGAAGACCGTGGTCATCGCGATGCTCGAACGGCTGGAGAAGCGGTTCGGTTATCCCGGCATTCGCGCGACGCTGGAGACCACGGCGGGCCCCGAGCTCGCGGCGAACCAGTCGGGCGAGGCCGAGCTCATGCCGTTCGAGGTGCTCGACGCTTGTCTCTACCTCTACGGCGCGGAAAAACTCGCGCCGAACGAGGTGGCGCTCGCCTTGACGAGCGTGTTCCCGGATCGGGATCCGGCGACGCTCACGGCTTGGGCGGAGAAGTTCGCGCGCCTGTTCACGCAATCGATCTTCAAGTGGGTGCAATCGCCGCTGGCGATTCACCTCGGCTCGCTCGACCTCGACCGCGAGCGCGCGCTGCAATTGCCCGTCGTGCAGCGGACGGAGTGGAAGGGCGAGTGAACCGAGCGGCGCCGCTCGGATTTCACTGATTGCGTTTGATCACGTGAAACCCGAACGGCGTCTCCACCACGCCGCTCGTCTCGTCCACCTTCAGCGCGAATGCCGCGTCGCTGAAGGGTTTTACCATTCCATCGGCCTTGAACTTCCCGAGGCTCCCGAGCCTCTCCACGGTCGCCGCGTCGTCCGAATACTCCTTCACGAGCGCCGTGAAATCCTCGCCGGCCTTGGCCTTGGCGGCGACCTCCTCCGCCCTCTTTTTCGCGTCTGCCTTCGAACGCGTCACCGTCTTCGGTGCGTTCTTCGCGCCCTTGTACGCGACGAGCACGTGCTGCGCCGTGATCCACTCCGGCGGTTTTTCCGGCGCGGCCGCCGTTTTCTCGGGCGTGGGCGCGGGCGCGGCCGTCGGCGTGGGCGTGGGCGTGGGCGCGGACGCGGGGGCCGCGGACGTGGCGGGCGCGGGCGCCGGCGGCGATTCTTGGCAGGCGAAAAGCAGCGCGGGAACGAGCAGGAGCAAAGATCGCGGGGAGAGCATGGGGATCCTCATTTCGTCATCGTCTTCGAGAAGACCACGGCGCCGTTCTTGTCGATGAACTCGAACGAGAGCTTCGGCCCGTCGAACTCGAGGTATGCGAACCCTTCGAAGCCGTCCGCGAAGTAGAGCTGTCTCTCGTCCTTCGGGACGAACTCGAACGTGTCGCGCGTCTTCGCGCCCGCGCCGCTCACCACGAAATACGTGCCGGGGCAATCACCGTCACGCCCCCTGTCGATGAACTCCAGGTTGTGGTCGTGCCCGGTCATGAACATGTCCGCGCCGCAATAGATCGCCTTCTGGAACGCGAACATGCCCGCGATGCCGAGCAAGTTGTTGTCCCAGAAATGCTCGCCCGACGTGAACCGCGGGTGGTGGCCGAAGACGATCTTCCACGTCGCCTTCGAATTCTTCACCTTCGCGCTCATCTGATCTTTCTGTGTCCCGTTCAAGAAATCGACCGTGTCGAGCGCGAAGAGGTGCACGTGGCCGATCGTCACGTCGTACCACGCCGCCGGCATGTGCCATTTGTCGCTCGGCCGCATCCCGGGGCCGCTCCCGAGCGGCAAGGACGAGTAGTCGATCTGCGCTTGTTTGTTCCCGCTCGACGTGGGGCCGTGATCATGATTGCCGAGCACCACGTAAAACGGCACGCCGTCGAGGTGCGGCCGGTCGTACGGCTCCTCGAATTTCGCGGCCCATTGCGGGTCGTTCACGCTCTCCACGCCGTTGTCGTAGAAGTTGTCGCCGTTCACGAGCACGGCGTCGCAGCCGCCCACCTTCTCGCATTTCTCGCTCATTCGATCGGCCACGGCGTGCTGCGCCTCGTTGCCCTCGCCCGTGTCGCCGATCGCGAGCAGGCGGACCACCTTCGCCGCCGGCCCTCCGCCCGAGCCACCATTGCCCGTGCTCGACGTCGACGATCCGCCCGTCCCGCCCGTCCCGCCTGCACCACCCGTCCCGCCCGTGGCCCCTGCGCCGCCGCTCCCTGCGCCGCCGTTTCCCGCGCCCCCGGCGCCCGACGCGCCTGCGCCGGTCGTCGCGGTGCCGCCCGTGGTCGTGGACGTGTTCACCGCGTCCCCCGAGCTGCAACTCGCGATGCCGAGCGGCCCGAAGCAGCACAAGACGAGGGACGAGGCGAAGAGGCGCCGCGTCCGCGAACGAGAGCGTCCGAAGTCGGCCATGGCGGCAATGTACACAATTCGTCCGCGGATGTCGTTATGATAGGCTCCGCCCCTCGTCCCCCATGAGCGCAGAGCCCCTCGTCCTCGCGAGCCCGTCCATCGAGCACCGCCGCCCCCGGCTCGGCGGGTGGCTCATGCGCGCGGGATTCGGCGCCTTCATCGGGTTGCCCGCGCTCATCGTGACGGACCTGGCGATCGCGGGGCCCGAGACATTCGACACGTGGATGACCTTCGCGGTCATCCACGTCTTCCTCGGCCTCCTCGGATTCGTCGTCGCGCCCTTCGTGTCGCTCGCCGGCGCCGTCCTCACGTCGTTATCGCTGCCGCTGCGTGGCTCGGGTGTGCTCCGGGCCGATGATCAGGGCCTCGTGGTCGTGCAGGGAGGAAAGGAGCACCATTTCGCGCGCGCGGCGATCGAGGGCGGGCTCGTGCTCCCGGGCACGCGCCTCGATGGAAAACACCCGCGGGTCGAGCTTCATCTCCGCAACGGCGCGGTGCTCACGGCCGAGGTCCCCGAGGGCATTGCGGCGCATCGGCTGCTCGACCGGCTCGGCGTCGACGCGGCGCGGCGGCGCGTGGCCGTCCTGAGCGGCTCGGTATACCGGCCGCTCGTCACGGGTTGCGCGAGCCTGCCGATCGTCTGCATCCTCTTTTTGATCCCGCTCGGGTATTTCGTCACCGAATATCCCGCCGCCCGTTGGCCCGCGGCCGCCTTCGCCTGGGCCGTGATTCTCACGATGTCCTTCATCGTGCGGCTCACGCGGCCGCGCGAGATCATCGTCGGCAATGACGGGCTGCGCATCCGCGGCGGCTTCGGCGATCGATGGATCCCGCATTCACACATCCGCACGATCGAGGAGAAGCAACGCGAGCTGTTCCTCGAAGTGGGCGAGGCCGGCAAGTCGAGCCGACGGATCGCGGCCGCGACGGGCGACCCGAGCTTCATCATGGCGGTGGCCGGCCGGTTGCGCCTCGCGATTGCGCTCGGGTCGAACGGCGCGGGCGGCCCGCCCGTGGGGGCGGAGCTCGATCCCGCGGGCAAGTCGTTCACGGAATGGAAGGACAAACTCCAGGCCCTCCTGCTCGACGCGGGATACCGAAAATCCGCCGTGACGTACGAGGAGCTCTTCTCCGTGGTCGACGATCCCGACCTGCCGCCGGGGCAGCGGCTCGGGGCGGCCATGGCGCTCCGGATCGCGCAGCACCCCGACGCGCGTGTACGCATTCGCGTGGCCGCGGATGCGTGCGCGGACGAGACGATGAAGCGCGCGTTCGAAGAAGCGGCCGAGGGCGAGCTCGGCGAGCGCACGCTGCGGCGCGTCCTCGATTGAAGGGTCAGTTCACGTCGCGGTCGCGGAGCAGGAGCGTCTCCGGATCACGCCGGTAGACGAGCTCGCCGTCGTCCGTGACGTCGAGCTTCGCGAGGTCGTCCCGCACGAGCCCGTCGAGCGCGCGCTCGGCGTCGTGCGTGCTCGGCATGCAAAGCCTCGTGGCGACCTCGCGGGCCGTCGCGCCGCCGCGCAGGGCGTCGAGCAGCGCCGCGCGGCTCACCACGTCCGCGCGCCGCGTGGACTCGGCCTCCTCGATCACGCCGAGGCCGCGCCACACGAAGGCGACGCCCACCACGAGCGGCAGGAGGCCATACAGGACAAACCCGAGCGCGATCGTCAGGATCGAGGGGGAACGCAGGGCGGAGAGCCAACCGACCGCCCCGAACGCGCTCGACAGCGCGCCCACCGTGACGAGGGTATTCCCCACCAGGCTCCTGCGTCCGCTCCCGTGCGTGGACGTGCTCTGTGTACCCATCATCGCCTCGCCGGTCGCGCTGGGGCAACGGGCACGCCATTCGAGGCGAGCGGGCAGAGGATGGATGACCGTCGCGCCCGGAACCTGGAAAGAGCTGATATCGAGGCTTCGATTCCGGGATTGCGCCGCGTCGCGGGTGAACCTGGAAAGACCGGGGGCGGCTGCTTTCTGGAACGGGCGGCCGCGGCCTTCGAGCAGGGGGCCCTTCGGCGCGCGGTCGCTCACCGGGGCGGGGACGAGGTTCACCATGATCGGGGGGAGCTACCTTCGCCGCGAGGCGAGGGCCAAGTCTTCTACGCGCCTCGCCGGCGGAGCGACGCGCCGCGCCAGCGGTGCGCCGTGGCTCGCCCTCGGAGGCGGTCCGGGTGCTCGCCGCGGACATTTTCGACGACATTGACGAACCCGCTCCGGAACCGCGTCGATTTTGTGACGTCGTCCCGTTCACCGGGCTTGACGCCATGCCCGCTCGGCTGTTCCGATCCGCGGCTCGGAGGGCAGAGGCATGCGGAACGGGTGGTTTTCTTCGGGTATCTCGAGGGTCGTTTGCGCGGCGGCGCTGTCCGGCGCGTGGATCGCGGCTTGCTCGGCGTCGGGTGACAACACTGAATTCGGCAATTCGAGCGGCCCGAATGGCTCCGGCGCGGGCGCGGGCAACCCCGGGGGCCAGGGCGGCGACGGCGGCGGCTTCATCCCGGCCGGGGCCGGCGGCAGCGGCAACGCAGGCGCGGGCGGCGGTGATAGCTGCGCGGCCACGAAAAACAAGGCCCAGCAGGTGCCGCTCGACATGTACATCATGTTCGACCAGTCCTCCTCGATGGCCGATAACTCGAAGTGGACCTCGACGAAGGCGGCCCTCAAGGCGTTCGTCGAGCAGCCTGCCGCCGCGGGGATCGGCGTCGGTATCCAGTATTTCCCGCAGTCGAGCGGGGTCGTCTGTCCCCTCATCCCATTCTGCAATACGGACGCCGATTGCGGGCCGGCCGCTTGCGGCCCCTGCGCCGCGCCCACGCCCGGCTTCCCCATCAAGACCTGCTCGACCGCCGGCGGCGATTCGTGCAACCCCTCCGACTACGCCGTGCCCGACGTGCCGATCGCCCCGTTGCCGGCGGTCGGGACGACGATCATCAACTCGCTCAACTCCCATTCCCCGTCCGGGAGCAGCACGCCGACCGGGCCGGCGCTCCAGGGCGCGGTCGATTATGCCAAGCAATGGGCGACCTTGAACCCCACGCACACGACGGTCGTCGTGCTCGCGACGGACGGGGAGCCGACCGGCTGCACGGCCGCCATCAGCTCCGTCGACGCCGCGGCGAATGCATTCAACGGCGTGCCCAGCATCAAGACCTTCGTCATCGGCGTCGGCGACATCGCGAGCCTGAACAGCGTCGCCGCGGCCGGCGGGACGGGGTCGGCGATCATCGTCGACGGGAGCCAGAATGCGACCGAGGAGTTCCTCCAGGCGATGAACGAGATTCGCGGCGCCGCGCTCTCGTGCTCGTACCTCATTCCGCAGCCGCCGCCCGGTGACGACATCGATTACAACGCGATCAACGTCGAGTACACGCCGGAGTCGGGGATCTCGGTCGTCATCCCGCAGGTGAAATCGGCGGCCGATTGCCCCGCAGCGGGGCTCGCCTGGTACTACGACGTCCCCGGGGCGCCGAAGCAGATCATCTTCTGCGACGCGACGTGCACGCAGGTCGCCAAGGACACCAAAGCCGAGATCGACGTCCTCGTCGGCTGCGCAACCATCGTGAAGTGAGAATTTCACGGAATCGAGGGTTGACAGTCGTCACGCTTGCTTCGTAGCATCCGAAAATACCCGAGATGCATCGAAGCCCGCGTTCTTTCTTTCCTTTCCTGTGGATCACGATCGTCCTCGCCGGGTGCTCCGGCGGGGGCGCGGAAGAAACGCCTTCGGGCGCCGGCGGCTCCGGTGCGGGCGGCGCGGGCGGCGGCTCGTCGTCGACGGGCGGCGCGGGCGGCTCCGGCGGTGCCGGAGGGCAAGGCGGCGCGGGCGGCGCGACGTGCGGGCCCTGTGGCGAAAATGCGAGCTGCGACGCGAGCGGCGCGTGTGTTTGCGACCAGGGTTTCGTGGACGACGGCGGCGATTGCATGGATCTCGACGAGTGCACCGAGCAGCTCGACGATTGCCATCCGACCGCCGCCTGCACGAATACCGTGGGTTCGTTCACCTGCGCTTGCCCGCCGGGCACCGTGGGGGATCCGAAGACCGGCTGCGAGGAGCGGTTCGTCGAGATCACCGCGGCGGCGTATCACACCTGCGCGCGCCGCATGGACAACTCGATCTTCTGCTTCGGCGCCGGCGGCGGCGGCCGGCTCGGCAATGGCCTCGGCACGAACCAATCGGCGCCCGTGCAGGCCGGCGCGGCGGACAACTGGCTTCGGGTCGTCGCGGGCTCGGCCCATACCTGCGGGATCAAGAAAACCGGCACGCTCTGGTGCTGGGGCACGAACAATTTTGGCCAGCTCGGGCTCGGGTACACCGACAACCAGACGCTCCCGGCGTGGCTCTCCCTCGAACGCACGTTCTCGAGCGTCGCCGCGGGCGACAACCATAGCTGCGCCGTGGAGAGCGACGGCGGGCTCTTCTGCTTCGGCCGCAACCAGGCAGGGCAGCTCGGCATCGGCAACCTCGACAACAAGCTCGAGCTCTCGCCCGTGAGTGTCGATCCGCTCGCGGCGACGCCGGACAAGGACTGGAAAGAGGTCTTCGCCGGCCGCGACACGACGTGCGCGACGAAGCAGGACGGGCGGCTTTATTGCTGGGGGCAAAACAACGAGCTGCAGGTCTCGAAGGTCGGCGGCGGCTCCGTGACCGCGCCGTTCCTCGTGGAGACGGCGCCGATGGCGGCGGACGCCGATTGGGCGACGGCGTCGATCGGCTTCACCACGTGCGCCGTGAAGAAGGACGGGCGGCTTTATTGCTGGGGCCGCGGGAACGAGGGGCAACTCGGGACGCCGCTCGGGCCGGCGACGGCGGCGCCGGTGGCGATCGGCGCGGGCAAGACCTGGAAGCGGGTGCGCGCCAATGCTTATCACATCTGCGCGCTCGATGATCAGAGCGCCCTTCATTGCTGGGGCCGGAACCAGGCCGCGCAGATCGCGGGCGACGCGCCGGGCTGGGTGACCGCGCCGATCGACGTCGCGCCGGGGACGAAATGGCTCGATTTCGCGGTCGGCGTGGTGCACAGCGGCGGCGTCACCTCCGACGGCCGCGTGCTCACCTGGGGCTCGCGTATCTTCGGACAGCTCGGCGACGGCGCGATGAGCATGTGGCCCGTGATCGCCAACATCGGCGCGGAGACGACCTACACGAACGTCGTTTCGTATGGCGAGACGGGTTGCGCCCTGAACGGGGCCGGCGAGCTTCAATGCTGGGGCAACAACGAGAGCGGCCAGCTCGGCCTCGGCGACAACAAGACCCGCTCCGCGCCGGCCAAGATCGATTTCGAGGCCGCCGCGAAGGTGGCCCTCGGCCGCCAGCACACGTGCATGATCACGGCCACGGGCAAGCTCGCCTGCTCGGGCCGCAACGTGCAGGGCCAGCTCGGCCGGGGGACGAATACCCCGGCGACGACGTTCGCCGAGATCCTGAAGACGGGCAAGCCCTACGAATCTCTCCAGTGGAAGGAGATCGCGGCGGGCGAGGAGCACAACTGCGCCATCGCCACGAACGGGACGCTCTGGTGCTGGGGGCGCACGAACGAGGGGCAGATTGGCCTGAAAAACCCGACCCTCGGCAACTTGATCCAGCTCGAGCTCGTCGCCGGCCAGGCCCCGCCCACCGATTGGGTGAGCGTCGCGGCCGGTCAATTCCACACCTGCGCGGCCCGGGCCACGGGCACGCTGTATTGCTGGGGCCGGAACGTGGAAGGCCAGGTCGGCAATGGAACGCCGGCGGCCGGCAAGACCGCGCCCTATTCGCTCGGCGACGACTGGAAGGGGCCCGTGGCGGCCGGCGTCAACCACACCTGCGCTATCAAAAAGGACGGCACGCTCTGGTGCTGGGGCCGGAACGCGAACAACCAGATCGGCGACAACACGAACGTCGACCGGCCGTCCCCCGTGCAGATCGGATCGGCCACGGATTGGGCCTTCGTCATCGCGGCGAACGCCTCGACGTGCGCGGGCAAGGTCGGCGGCGGATTGCAATGCTGGGGCGCGAACAACGTCGGTCAGCTCGGGCTCGGGGACACGGGCCAGCGCAAGGTGCCGACCGCGCTCTCCGGGGCGTTCGTCGCGGCGACCCTCGGCTTCAGCCATGGCTGCGGCGTCACGCAGGCCGGCAATCTCGCGTGCTGGGGGTCGGGGGAAATCGGTCAAAATGCGCGCGGCGACGGGCTCGCGTTCGCGCCCGTCCCCATCGCGGCGTCCTATTGAGTCGAGCTGAAGGAGATCGGTTTTGATGTTGCGAGGCGCAAGGGCTCGGGCGTGGTTCGTCCTCGTTTCGCTCGCCGCCGCGGCGTGCGGGGGCGGCGGCGGAGCCGCAGGCGGGAGCGGCGGAGGCGGAAACGGCGGCGCAGGCGGAAGCGGCGGCCCAGGCGGCAGCGGCGGCAGCGGCGGTGCGGGCGGCGACCCGTTTGCGGTCGACGAATGCGCGCTCGGCCTCGACGATTGCGCGGCCGACGCCGAGTGCGTCGACACGCCCGGTTATTTCACCTGCACCTGCAAGCCTGGGTACGAGGGCGACGGCAAGACGTGCGTGGACGTCGACGAATGCACGACGCTCCTCCACGACTGCGACACGAACGCGACGTGCTCGAACACGCCGGGCGCGTTCGAATGCGCGTGCCCCGCGGGTTTCTCGGGCGACGGCAAGACCTGCGACGCGAAGTACAAGGCCGTCTCGGCGGGTCAATACCACGCCTGCGCGATCCGCACCGACAAGACGCTCCATTGCTGGGGCCTCAACACGAGCGGGCAGGTCGGCACCGGCACGTCGGACCAAATCTTCCTGCGCCCCGTGCCCGTAGGCGGCGCGTCGAACTGGGTCTCCGTGAGCGCGGGCGGCACGTTCACCTGCGCGCTCGACGAGAACAAGCGCATCTCGTGCTTCGGCTCGGGGAACGTCGGCCAGATCGGCGACGGCCTCGGCGTCGCGCAATCGACGCCCGCCATCGGCGCGGGCGGCTACGAGGACTGGATCGCCCTGAGCGCCGGCTCGACACATGCGTGCGGCATTCGCACGGGCGGCGCGCTTTATTGCTGGGGCCAGAACAACCGCGGCCAGATCGGCGATAACACCACGACGAACGCGCTCTCGCCTGTGCTCATCGACGCGGGCCCGTGGTCGATGGTCTCGGCAGGGACCGAGTTCACTTGCGGCGTCAAGGCGAACGGGACGCTTCATTGCTGGGGATTCAACAATGCCCGCCAGCTCGGCGACGGCACGAACGCCGGGCAGCGGCTCGTGCCCACACAGGAGTTCACGGCCGCCACCGACTGGGCGAGCGTGTCGACGGGCAATGCGTTCACCTGCGCCACGAAGACCGACGGGACGCGCCATTGCTGGGGCACGAATTCCTTGGGGCAGGTCGGCGATGGTCTGGTCGCGACCGTCCTCACGCCGAAGGCTGCGGACATGGCCACGGATTGGTCCGCGAACCTGGACGTCGGCGATCTCGCCGGCTGCGCCCAGAAGAAGAGCGGCGAGCTCCATTGCTGGGGTGATGGCAGCGTTGGACAAACCGGCCAGCCGGACAATGAGGGGCCCACGTTGACGCCGCTCCCCGTCGCCAACATCAGCGACTGGGTCTCGTTCTCCAGCGGCCTGCGTTTCGCCTGCGGCGTCCGGCAAACCGGCGATCTGCTCTGCTGGGGCTCGGCGAGCCGCGGCGCCCTCGGGGCGGGTTTTTCCGCGGACCGGACCGAGGCCACGCCCCTCTCCGCCGATACGGATTGGGAGCGGGTCGACACGCAGCTCGACAACGGCTGCGCCATTCGCACCGGCGGAAAGCTCTTCTGCTGGGGCCGCAACGTCTACGGTCACCTCGGCGATGGCACGACGCGCACGCGCGTCACGCCCGTGGAGATCGGCGCGGGCAAGGTCTGGAAGCGCATCACGCTCGGCCGCACGCACACCTGCGGCATCGCGAGCGACGGCGGCGGCCCGGACGTCCCGTATTGCTGGGGCTTCGACGGAAACGGCGAGCTCGGCAATGGGTCCGTCGTGACGAACCAGAACGTACCGACCGCCGTGAACCTCACCGTCGGCAATGATTCGCCCTGGGTCGAGATTGCGGCGGGGTACAACCACACCTGCGCCGTCAGGCAGGACAAGACCCTCTGGTGCTGGGGCCGCAATGCGAGCGGCCAGCTCGGCGACGCCTCGACGACGACCCGGCCCGATCCGAAGCAAATCGCCCCGGCGGAGCCCGCCGATTGGCTCGACGTCGTGGCGAGCGGCGATTTCACCTGCGGCCTCCGCGAGGGCGGCAACGTGTTTTGCTGGGGCCTGAACAACCTCGGCCACCTCGGGCAGGGCGACACGGTCTCCCCCGTGAACGTGCCGAAAGCCGTCCCGGGGACGTACGCGGCGATCGACGCGGGCGCGAACCACACCTGCGGCGTGCGCCTCGACGGCACGCTCTGGTGCTGGGGCCGCAACAACAACGGCGAGATCGGCCTCGGCAATGCCGTCACGCCGATCACGACCCCCACGCAGGTCGGCAGTGCGACCGACTGGGCGCGGCCCTTCCTCGGCCAGGGCTTGACCACCTGCGCGACGAGGAAAAACGGCGACCTCTATTGCTGGGGCGTCGGCTCCTTCGGCCAGCTCGCCCTCGGCAACCTGTCGAGCTTCAATGCGCCGCAAAAGATCCCGAGCGTTGGCCCGTGGAAGGTGCTCTCCCTCGGCAACGAGCATACCTGCGGCATCGCGCAGGACGGCGTGCTCTCGTGCTGGGGCGCGGCGTATTACGGGCAGCTCGGCAGCGGCCTGCCGTTCCTCTCGACGCCGACGCTCGTGCTCGATCCCATCTGAAAAGAAAAAGACCTCGCCCGGTTCGTCCGCCGGGCGAGGCCCTTCTCTCGGCGTCAGGCCATCAGGCGTTCTTCAGCATCGCCTTGATGAGCTTCGGATCCTGATTCGAGATGTGATCGTAGGGCAAACCCGCGGCCGTGAGGATGGTCGCGTGCACGTCCGACGGTTTTACGACCATGCCCATCTCGTCGTCCGGCGCGCCGGTGTCGAGGTTGATCGGGCGCACGTCGTAGTTCGTGTCCTTCGTCGCGCCGATCGCCATGTTGCCTCGAATGCCCTTGCCCGCGACGAGGCAGGCCGACGCGAGGTGGTGATCGCGGCCGCCCTGCGGGTTGATCCGGGGCGTGCGCGCGAACTCCGAGAAGCAGAGCAGCGTCGTCCGGTCCCAGTAGGGCTTGCCATTGTTATCGAGCGTGTTCTTCAGGTACGTGATGAGATCACTCACCGCGTCGAAGCCCGCCCGCTGCCGCGCCGGGTGGTTCGAGGGCCAATCGTCATCGAAATGGGCGTCCGTGACGTTGACGAGCCTGAGGAGCACGACCTGCGAGATGCCATTCACGAGCGCCTGCGCCGCGAGCGCCGCCTGACCCTTCGGCTGGCCCGCGAGCGTCGCCCCCGGGTTCGTCGGGTTCACGCCGAACGTCTCGTAGAACTTCGCGAGCTGGCTCGTGGCGGGCGGATTCGGCTTGAAGTCGAAATGCTTCCAGAGCCCGCCGTTCGCGAGCGTCTGCGCCGAGCGCCACGCCGAGAGGTGCGTCGAGACCTGCCCGCCCCGGGCGTCGAGCTGCTGGTGCAAGCAATAGTCGTCGTGGTGGAACTTGGAGGCGGCCTGCTCCACCTTTCCGTCGAGCGAGAGCGACGCATTGAGCGGCCGGAGCACCTGGAGCATCTCGTTGTAGCTCGGCACCGAGAGGCCACTCGCGAGCGGCGAGAGCCCCTCGTTGTACGTCTCCGCGCCGCCCGCGACGAGGTTCGGAATCTCGTGATGCTCGAGCATACCCGAGGCCGCCGCCCACCACGTCTCCAGGGAGCTGCCGCTCGCGGCGAGGCCCCGCGGGAATTTGCCCGTGAGGAAATACCGCCGCCCGACCTCGTGCGTCAGCGTGCCCATGCTCATGCCACGCACGACGCAGAGATCCTTGTAATGGTTCGTGGCGAGCTTCGCCATCGTCGGCCCGTAAGCCACGCTCGAACCCACCGGCTTCACGAGGCCCGTGCCGCCGGTATCGTCCTCGATGACCTTTTTCGTCGGGCCATCGGTCACCATGTCGAAGCCCGTGTAAATGCCGCCCGCGGGCTCGCCGTACTCGTGGTGGTTGCGCGGGTCGAGGCAATACAGCGTGTCCCAGCCGCCCGAGAACTCGCACATCACGAGGAGCGGAGCGCTGTCCGGATCGACGTTGTCCGCGCGCGCGTGGCGCAGGCCGAGCAGGCCGTCGAGGAGGAGCGCGCCGCTCGCGGCGCCGAGCGCGCCGAGGAGCGTGCGTCGTGAAATCTGGCCTTTTTGGCTCATGGCGTGTTCCTCCTCAATCGTTGTGGAAAAGGGGAGACTCGAAG
Source organism: Polyangium sp. y55x31 (assembly GCF_029946505.1). GTDB lineage: Bacteria > Myxococcota_A > Polyangia > Polyangiales > Polyangiaceae > Polyangium. The sequence continues at coordinate 64,162 of NZ_JARZHG010000007.1, read as the reverse complement.
AGCGTGACGCACACGCCCCGCCATCCCTCGGCCGCCGCCGTGATTTCGCCGCCGTTCGGCGACGAGACGCTCGCCACGCCCGCGTCGTAGACCGCGCGCAGGTTCGTGACCATCGAATCGTCCGCCGCCACGCGCAGGCCGAGGAAGCGGAGCACGAGGTATTGCAGGTTCTCGGTCACCTGGGCGTCCGTCGCCGTCCCGTCCGCGGGCGCCTTCGGGAAGAGCGCGCGCGAAGCGTCCGAGCGCTTCATGTCGTTCTTGGCCATCTGCATGCAGATGTCGCGCGCCGCGTCCCCGACGAACTTGAGGTAGAGCGCGTTCGAGACCGTGCTCTCCTCGGTCGACGTTTGATAATCGGGCCGGCCGAGCGCCTTGCCGAATGCGAGGTCGCTGAACCCGTCCCTGGTGTTCACCTTCCAGAGGATCGGAGCGCCGTAAACGTCATTTCCGGCGACCTTGCTCATGGCGGCCTGGAGCGTGTCGATGCGCATGCGCCGCACGCCACGCGAAGGGCCGGGCAGCGCGCCGCCGCCGAGGTCCGCGGGGGCATTTTCGCTATCACCGTTCGCGGCGACCGCGGGCGCCTCCCAGGGCTCCTGCGGATCGGTCGTGCCGGCGGACGGCGCTTCTTTCGTGCACGCGGCCGCGGCGAGCGCGGCGAGCGCGCAGAGGGAACTGAGGCGAGACGCGCTCATGGCATCCTCCGGTAGGCGGGCAGATTGATGAGATCCCGGACCGCCTGACGAATGTCGTCGTGGACGCGGAAGTCCGCGGCGATCTTGGCGAGCGCGTCGCCCTCGTAATCACTCGTCGTCGGATCGAGGTTCGGCTCGCGTTTCATGAGGTACGAGAAGAGGTGCTCGATGGCCACCTCGTGGAAACGACCGCTCTCGAGGTCGGCCTTCACGAGCGCGGCCGGGCCCGCCTCGAAATTCGGCGCGAGCTCCGGGTGCTCGTCGTCGGCATATTGAAGCGCCTTCAGCTTGTACGTCCGGAGATCGGGGTCCGTCTCGTCCGAGACCGGTACGTAATAGCGGTCGCACCACGCCGCGCTCTGCGGCGCGAGGCCCTGGGCGCAGGCCTTGCGGGTGGGGTATTCGCGGGCAAAATCGTGCAGGGACATGCTGCCGGCCTCCGTGAATTGGCCGAAGTGCGCGGCGAGCGGCTCCAGCGTCACGTGGCAGCTCCGGCAGACGCAGCGCTGCGTGAGGTCGTCGCCTTCCTTCGCGCAGTTCGTGTCCTTCGTGCTCGGCGGCTGGAAGTATTGCCCGAGGAACGCGATTCGATAGCGATTCGCCCGGCCGCGGTTCGTCTGGAAGCGGAGCAGGAACGCGGGCAGGGTGATGAGGCCGGCATGCGGCGCCTCGCGCTCCACGGCGACCCAGGTATCGACGTCCGTGAACGCGAGCTCGGGCAGCGGGCCGTCCGAGGGCTGGTGCTCGTTCTGGGTGCGCGAGAGCGTCTGCCGCTGCGCGTGGTAGCGGAAGTAATGAGCGAGCGGGCCATTGTAATGCACGCGCCTCGTCGTGAGCAGCCCGGAGTACGGCTGCGTGCCGTCCGTGTGCTCGTCGACGAGACGGAGCACCTGCTCGCGCAGCGCCGCGAGCACGATCGGCTGCACGATGCCGGCCGGCATGCAATAGCTGAGCTCCGGCCCGCAACCGCAGGTCTTCGCCTTGCCCGTGGCCATCAAGTGATCACACGAATGCGTCCCCGCGTCCGGATCCCCGGGCGGCAGGGTGTACGTCTCCGTCGTCTGAGCGTCGAACGCGCAGACCTTCACCTTTTTCGCCGGGTCGGCCTCCCAGAACGGATGCACCTCGACCCAGCCATCGGCGGACCACGTGCCCACGCCGTCGGTCCCCATGACTTCCGTATTTGGCATTCCCGTCACGGGATCGTAACCGAGAGCGTCCTGGGGCTTGTTCTGGCAGGTGTGCGTGCCATCGCCGCCGCGGTAGAGCGCGCTCTTGCCCTGGCCGGGGACATAGTAGACCGGGCTCCCGTCGTAGTTGACGGTGTTCAGCGAAAACGTCACGTCGGCGAGAGCGATGTTCGGGTTCGTCCAGAGCAGGCTCTCGTGATAACGACGCATCTGGATGCGAAATGCGTCACTCGCGAGGTACTCGTCGATCAGCGCATCGGGCAGCTCGGAGAGCCCCGCGACCGCGTCGTACTCGGCGACGTCGGGCACGGTCCCACGCAGATCGATCGAAAGGCGTCGGAGCTGCCGTTCGACAGGCAACTCCCGGTGTAAAAAACATTGCTCTCCATCTTCGGCGAGCGCCACCGAGGGCGCAGCCGCGAGGAGGGCGAAGCAGAGCGCTTGCCAGCGTCGTTTGCTTTTCATGTTACAGCTCGGGGTCGGAAGGGGGAGGCACCGCGGGCGGGAGCGGACCATCTTCCAGTGGAACCGAGCCATAACGTTTCGTCAACATCTCTTGGGAGCACGGACGAAATTTGTTATCCTGCCAGGCCGTGCTCGACTCCCTCCATCTACAGTCCCATCGAAGAATGCCGCGTTGGCTCCTATCGAGCCTCGGTGCGATGCTCGCCGTGATCACAACGGCGGCTTGCAGCGAGGCGCCCCCCACGAATGCCGGCCCGAGCGGCGGAGGGACCGAAGGCCCCCCCGTGCTCGCCGTCGTGCACGGCGCGCCCGCGACGCCAAACGCCGAACCCGAGACCGCCACGTTCACGATCGAGGGATACTCGACCGCGATGGGCAGCCAGGGCGCGCTCGTCACCGTGGGCACGACGACAGGTGTTTACGAGCTCGCGGCATCGGGCGCGACGCTCCTGCCGATCGTCGGCGACGCGCCCGATCTCCCGAGCGAGACCGGCGCCGTGCGCGCGATGGTCGGTTATGAAAGCGGCGTGCTCGTCGCGGCCGAGGCCGGCGTATTCTTCACGCCCGGCGGCGTGCTCCAGCAATCGCTCGGCGCCGCGGAGCTCACGCCGCTCGGCATTCAGGCGATGCGCGCGCGCGTGGCCGACGACGACGGCGACGGGACGGCCGAGACGCACCTCGCGATTCGTGGCGAAACAGGTGCATACGAGCTCGGCGGCGGGGCGCTCGTGACGTGGACCGTGGAGGGCGAGGAGGGCGCGCCCACGGCCGTTCTCACGCAGAAGGAGCGCGTCTATCTCGCGTACGGCGATCGCGTCTACGAGATCGACAAGGCGAGCGGCAAAGCGTATCCGCTCGTCTTCGACGTGGGGTTCGTCCGGGCCATGGCGTGCGGGAGCCTCGCGTGCGAGGACGGCTCGCTCGTGTATTTCGCGTCCGACGCGGGGCTCGTCGAGCGCTCGCCGAGCGGCGAGTATTCGCTTTACCCGCTCGCCGCGGAAGGCGCGTCCGCGGTCGGGATCGACGCGTTCGCGCTCGACGCGAGCAAGCAGCGGCTCTACGCGCTCGCGGGGAGCTGGGTGCTCCGCGTGCGCGCGGGCGAGGTGCCGGAGGTCGTGGCGACGCTCGGGCCGGCGGAGGCGCCACGCTCGCTCGCCGTCGACAAGATCGGCGACGTGTATGCGGGCGAGGGGAAAACGACGCGCAAGCTCGCGCTCGGCACGCCGCTCTCGTTCCTCACGGACGTGAGGCCCATCATGCGCGAGTATTGCGCCGATTGCCATGGTTCGGGCACGCGCGGCGCGCCGAAGATCGATTTCGAGAACTACGACGTCGCGCTCGGCCTCGTCGATCGTGTGGTCGCGCGCGTGGCCGAGGAGCGATCGATGCCGCCGCCGAACTACGAGAAGAAGCTGCCGGCGGACAAGATCGCGATCGTGAAGGAGTGGGCGATTACGAAGGCGCCTTGAGCCGGCTCACGGGCAATTCGCCCCGCAGGACAGCGTCCCTCCGGGGCAGTTGATCGGCGGCGTGCCGCCCGGGCACGTCACCTGGCAGCCGCCGGCGGGGCAATCGACCACGCACGTGGTCATGCATTCCACGATGCACCCGCCGCCGCCGCAGTGGAGGTCGCACGTGCCCTGGAGGCATTTCTGGTTGCAATTGCCGCCGGCGCAGTCGAGCACGCAGGTCGGCTGGGTACACTCCTGCGTGCAGCTCCCGCCCGCGCAGGCCTGGTTGCAGGTGCCGCCGCTCTGCTTCGTGCAGGCTTGCGTGCAATGGCCGCTCTCCCCGCATTCGAGCCGGCAGGTATCGCCCTCGCAGTTTTGCAGGCAATCGCCTTCGCACGAGGCGTCGCAGAGGCCCGCCTTGCAGGACTGATCACACTGGCTCGTGGCGCAGACGAGCCCGCAGGACGGGCTCGTGCACGTCTGCGGGCAGCCGAAGCTGCAATCGAGCGCGCAGGTCTCGTCGTTGTCGCATTTTTGTGTACACCCGCCCGCGCTGCACCGCTCGCCGCAGACGTGGCTGTCGCAGCCCTGGGTGCACGACTCGACGTCGCACGTCATCACGCACTGACTGCCCGAGCAGAGCTGCGCGCAGCCGCCGGCGTTGCAGTCCATGCTGCAATCGTGCGTGTCCGAGCAGGTCTGATCACACTTGCCCGTCTCGCAGGTGAACGTGCAATCCTCGTTCGTCGCGCAGCTCTGCTCGCAGCCGCCTCCCTCCGGGCAATCGAGGGTCGTCGAGCCCTCGGGGATGCAGGCCGCGCCGAGCGCCGAGAAAAACCCGAAGAGCGTGACCACCAAGAACGTTCGCACGGTTCTCCTCATAGAGCCGCGAGGCCGAGACGTCAGGAACGGTAACGCGCGTCGTACAGGAACGCGCGCTTGGTGATGGCTTCTTTGCCGTCGGGATTACGCACGACCACGTCGACCATGTCGCCATTTTTGCCCGGCGGCGTCTTGACTTCGAGCGTCGAGGCCGAGACGAACTTGACACGTTGCGCAGGCTTGCCGCCGAAGAGCACGGCAGACTCCGCGACGAAGTTCTTGCCTTCGATGCTCACCTCGGTGCCGCCCTCGACCGAGCCTTTGTTGGGCGCGACGGAGTCGATCGCGGGGGCGGGCGAGGGGTCGTAACGAAATGCATTCTTCACGACGGTCGTGCCCGCATCGCCGCGGCCGACCTCGACGTCGACGAACCCCGACGCGCGTGACGGCGGCGCCACGAGCTCGATCGTCGTCGCCGAGCGGACCACGGCGCGTTTCGGCGCCTGCCCGCCGATCCGCACGAACACGTGCTCGTCGAAGAAATCGCCTTCGAGGACGATCCGCGTGCCGCCGACCATGGGACCATTGCGCGGCGTGACGCTGTCCACGCGCGGCGCCGGCCGCGACTCGTACGTGAATGCATCCTCGCGGCGCACGACGACGCCGTGCCGATCGACGAGCTCGATCGACACGAGGCCCGGCTGCGTCCGTTGCGGCAGCTCCACCTCGATCTCGTGCCGCGACCGCGTCCGCGAGATGGCCCGCACCTCGCCGATGCGCACCACCGTATCCGCCTCGAAATTGTCGCCGACGAGCCGGATCGTCTGCCCGCCCGCGCAATAGCCGCGGTCCGGCCGCACCTCGACGAGCAGCGGCGGCGTCGGCTCGGCCTCGTACGTGAATGCGCCTTCGAGCTTCGTGATTTGCCCGTCGGGGTTTTCAATTTCGAGGTCCACGAGCCCCGGCTCGTTTGCCCGCGGGGTCACGAGCTCCAGCGATTCGGCGCTGCGGAACGTCACGGAGGCCTGCTTGCCGCCGAGGCGCGCCACGCATTGCGGATGGAAGTCGACGCCCGTCACGACGACGCGCTTCGAGCCGCCCACGAGGCCCGACGCGGGCGAGACCTCGCGCGCGTGCGGCGTCGCGAGGCGATACGTGAAGAGGTCGGCCGCGAGCGCGGAGAGGCCGTCGGGGTTCGTCACGCGCAGCTCGCCGTGGAAGAGCTGCTCCTGCGGCGGCGTGACGAACCGGATGCGCGAGGCGCTCTCGAAGATGACCTCGGGCGCGCGGTTGCCGAAGAACGTGACGCGGCAGCCGTCCTCGAAGTTGCGGCCCTCGACGACGACCTCCGTGCCGCCGCGCGGCGAGCCTTCGAGCGGGGAGAAGCGCTCGATCGCCGGGCCCTCGTCGTAGACGATCTGGATGACGGAGCGTTGCCCGTCGGGGTTTTCCACGACGACGTCGACCGTTCCGGGCGCGTGCGGGGGCGCCTCGATCTCCAAGGTGAAATCGTCGCTTCGTTTCGGCTTCGTACAATCGTCGCCGTCGACGAGCACGCGGCAGCCGTCGGCGAAATTCGCGCCGTAGAGCGAGATCTTCGTGCCGCCTTGCACCGACACCTTCGCCGGCCGCGCCGCGGTGAGCATGGGCCCCGGCGCGCCCATCATCGGCGGGGGCGGCGGCGGCTCGGTCCCGCGCTTTTCGGACGTGGCACCCTCCTCCGCGGCCTTCGTCGCCCCTTCTGCGGGCGCCTCCGCCGCGGGTTTGTCCAGCTCCTTTTCGAGGTCGAGCGCCGAATGCATCTCGAGCCGCACCGGCGGCTTGTCGACGATGGCGGGCGGCTCGACGACGGCGGGCGGCTCGACGATCGCGGGTTTGTCGATGAGCGCCGGCAGATCCGGGGGCAGCGGCACCGGCGGGGGCGGGAGCGGCGGCGTCGCGATGCGGGCGGGTTTGTCCACGAGCGGCGGCGGCGCCACGCTCACGGGTTTGGCGCGTGGCTCCCAGAGCTCGACGTCACGCCCGTCCGGGTCCTTGAGCGACGCGAAGAGGCCGGAGGGCCTTTCGAGGATCGGCCCCACGTCGATGCCGTCCTCGCGCAGGCCCGTCGCGACGGCTTCGAGGTTCGGCACGCGCAAGGACAGCGCGCACTCCCTGCGTCCTCGCGAGAGCGGTTCGAGCGCGAGGTCGATGACGAGCGACGTCCCGCCCGTGCTCATCGACTCGTAGCGCCGCGTCCCCTCCACCCGATCGAACGACAGACCCGCGGCGCGCGCATAAAAGGCGCTCACGGCTTCGGGATTCCCCGCGTAGAGGACGATCCTGCCGAGCCCGAACGTTGCCATCATCACACCCGAAACGCCCTTTCGGGGCGCATGGTAACAGAGGCGCGGGGTCGTGGAAGGCTCTTCCCTTGACGGCGCGCGACAAGGCTGGCTTCCTCCGGGACATGTCCTCGCTGGCCTCGTATTTCCCGACACTCGAAACAGCGCGCGCGCAGTTGTCGTTGCCGGCCGGGGAGCCGGTCTCGGTGGAGCGGCTCGCGATGCTGGTGGTTCACGCGGCGTTGATCCGGCGCACGAGCTGGGCGGAGGACGTGGAGATCGCGCCTGCGACGCTCGAGCGCGGCGAGCCTGCGCTGCCAGATGACCTCGAGGTGCACCACCATGTGCGGCTCGACGCGGACCTCGGCGGCGGCCCGTGCACGGCGTGCGCGGCGATGCCGGGCAAACGGCCCTGCCGCGTCTGCGGCGGCAAGGGCATGCTCTTCCTGTCACCCTGCTCGTGCGCCAATGGATACATCCCGTGCCCGACGTGCGGCGGCACGACGAAGTCGAACCGGGTGCGGCTCCGTTATTACACGGACGCGCCGGCCTTCTTGACCGAGGCCTACATGCCGACGCACGTCACGGCGGTGCCGACGTTGTTCGGGCTGGAGAGCCGCATGGAGCAGGACATCCAGTTCCAGCAGCCGTTACCGGAGGAGCTGCGCTGCCACGACCTCACGGGGCGCGTGGCCGGCTCGGCATATCGCGGCGGCGAGCGCACGATTCGTCCCGATTTTCACGGCCACGATTTCGGCGATACGATCGACAAGGCGCTCGCGGGCCTTTCGGCGATCGGCGCCGGCGCGAGCGTGGTGCGCCACGTGATCCGGGCCTATGCATGGCCGTTCCTGCGGCTCCGGTGGGCGATGGGGGAAGACCTCGCGATTTACGTGGACCGGATCGGCAGTACGAAGGTGTTCGGCACGAGCGGCGTCCCGCTGGGGATCGATTAGCCGGAGCCGTTCAGCCAGGCCGCGAGCTCTGCTTTTTCCAGGTCGAGGATCACATCCCCGACCTTCTCGGGCCCCTCGTCCCGCAGCCGATTCGCGAGCTTGCCCCGCTCTTCGGCCGAGAGGGCGCGACCGAGGCGACGCTCGAACTGGCGTACGAGGGCGGCGAGTCCCTGTAGGAGGCCCATCGCATCGAGAAACTTCTTCATCCGTGCGGTCTGGTCGGCAAAACTCTCATCCGTAGAATCCTGGATCGCCATGATGACCTCTTCTTCGCTCTTCCGGCTGATGGTTTGAAGATACATCAAGACAGCCGAGATCGCATCTCCCCCGCGGGGCGCCTCGGTCACCTCGATGATCACTTCCCTCCACCGCGACATGCCCTCGAAAAGCTCTTTCGGCGTGCGGGCGTAGCGGAAGAGGTACAGGACGAACTTCCCGAGCGCCGTGATCGCGCGCTTCCGCAGGGCCTCGCCGTCGAGCTCGCTGATGTCGTCCAGGACAATCTCGTACCGCGGCACGAAACGCCCCACGACGGCGAGCAACGTGTCGTCCCCGGCGAGGAGCTGGTCGAGCTTCGTCGCCGCGCGCCATCCACGCTCGCTGTGGTGCAGCACCACCGGGAGGATGATCGGTAGCCGCTTCGCCTTCGGATGGTCCTGGAGGTATGCCCGCCAGATCCTCGTCATGTACTCGAGGAGCCGCAGCAGCAAGAGTTCGTCCCCGTAGCTCTGGTGCTCGAAGAGCAGGTAGAGCAGGGAAGGGTGCCCCGCGAGCGTCGCGGCGAACAGGAGATCCGAGCGCCTGCCGTCGAGCTTCGCGTCCACGAACGAGCCCGGCATGGGCGCGAGGGTCGACCAGTCGATCCTCTCGGCGACCTCGGCCGGCAGCGCACTTCGCAGCACGGCCGCCGCATGCTCCACGCTGGAAAACGTGAACTGGAAGAGCGCGTCGTGCGGGTTGTCGCTCATCGCTTCGTCGTTTTACAGGACGCACCGCACGGCGGTCAATGGCACCACCGGCTGCCGCGGGGGCGTGTAAGGACTGCCACGCAAACGCGCCCGAACTTTTCCGCATCCTGGAGGCCCGCTCTCTTGCCGGCCGGGCAGGGCGTCCACTATGACGCACAGCACCATGACGCGCGTCCTGACCGAGCTGATCGAGCTGCTTTCGCTGGAGAGGATCGAGACCAACCTGTTCCGGGGCCAGAGCCAGGATCTCGGCTGGGGTCAGGTCTTTGGCGGACAGGTCCTCGGCCAGGCGCTCTCCGCCGCCGCGCAGACCGTGCCTGCCGAGCGCCAGGTCCATTCGCTCCACGCGTATTTCCTCCGCCCCGGCGACGCGCGTAAGCCCATCGTTTATGACGTCGACCGCATCCGCGACGGGCAGAGCTTCACGACCCGCCGCGTGGTGGCCATCCAGAATGGCCAGCCCATCTTCAACATGTCCGCCTCTTTCCAGGTCGAGGAGGAGGGATTGGATCACGCGGATGGTATGGAGAACGTCCCCGGCCCGGACGGGCTCTCGAGCCAGCGCGAATTCTGGAGCCGCCTGGCGCACAAGATCCCCGAGCCCTTCCGCACCCGCGCCGTCGCCGAGCAGCCGATCGAGATTCGCCACGTGAGCCCGATCGATCCCTTTCATCCCGAAAAGAAGGAGCCCCACGAGGCCGTCTGGATGCGCGCCGCCGGGCCCCTCCCCGACGATCCGGCGCTGCACCGGTACTTGCTCGCCTATGCGTCGGACCACTCCTTCGTCACCACCGCGCTGCGCCCCCACGGCGTCACGTGGTTCGATTACTCGATGCAGGTCGCCAGCATCGATCACGTGATGTGGTTTCACCGGCCCTTCCGCATGGATGATTGGCTCTTGCACGTGATCCACAGCCCGTCGGCGTCGGGGGCGCGTGGGCTCGTGCGGGGCAGCGTCTTTTCGCGGGATGGGCGGCTCGTCGCGTCCACGGCCCAGGAAGGGCTCCTGCGGCGGCGGAAGAAGGCGTAGAGGGGCTGTTCGCCCGGGGCCACCCGTTCGCTCGGGTTCCTTCCCCCTCGCCACGCGTCGACTCCCTCGTGCAACGTTCTCGCGGCCCCGTCGCCACGTTGCGACCCCCTCGCGCAACGTTTTCCCGAATCCCTCGCCAAGCGGCGACCCCCTCGCGCCACGTCGACGCGCGCCCCACTCCACGTTGCGACCTCCTCGTGCAACGTTCTCGCGCCCCCGTCGCCACGTTGCGACCCCCTCGCGCAACGTTCTCCCGGGCCCCTCGCCACGTTGCGACCCCCTCGCGCAACGTTCTCCCGGGCCCCTCGCCGCGTTGCGACCCCCTCGCGGCCCTCCCACGTTGAACTCCTGCTCTGCCTCGAATGGAAAGTTCCCGCCGGCGTTCAACGGGCACCCGCCGACGCGACGTGCTCGGCGGGATTGGCAGAACCCACCATACCGGGCCATGGGCCCAGGGAAGAGATCATGCGCGCGTATCGCAGCAATGCCTCGTCGCCCGTTCGTGTCGAGTATGGCATCGAGCTCGTCGAGGGCCTCGCCTTGTTTCCCGAGACCACCTCGGCGGCCTCCGACCTCGGCACCCTCAATGACACGCTCGCGGCCCAGCACGAAAACCGCCGCGCCCTGCGCGTCCCCGTCCTCCGGACCCGCGCCGCCCTCCGTTTCGCCGAATACGGCGTCGAGCGCGTCATTCGCTCCGCGCTCCGCGCGGCCGAGATCGAGGACGGCGGCAGGCGTGGGCGCATTTGCGCGGGCGTCTTTCCGAAAGGCTCGACCCCGATCCTCAAGCCCGTCGGAAAGCGACAGGTCAAGCCGCTGAAGGACCTCGTCGAGCGCCTCGAAAAGTCGAAGGTCGCCGGCATCGATGCCTACCGCGCCGCGTGGCTGCCGAAGTTGAAGGACGCGCTCGCGAGCTTCGAGGCCGCCGTCGCCAAGCACCTCGCTGCCCTCTCGGCGCACGACGACGCATTCAAGGCCGAGCTCGCGCTGCGCGACGCGCACCACGACGCCGTCGACCGGATCATGGGCCAGGTCCGCGCGGCGTTCCCGCGGGATCGTGCCCTTCAGGACGTCATCTTCCCGCCCGTCGACGAGGTCGACGCCGCCACGACCGAGAGCGAGGACGAAGGCGCGCAGGATCCGCTCCCCACGCAGCCCCTGCCGCCTGTGGACGCCTGACGCCTACCGTGAGGGGGGCTCGCTCGCCCCATCTTGCAGAGCCCGCGCGCCCCCCTCACCGATCTCCTGCTCGCCTCGACACACCCATCCACGTTCGGTAAACTTCGCCCATGAGCTTCGTCGCTCACGACGCCGACCGCGCGTCCCTTGGCGCATGACGCTCGACGAGTGGGCTGCGCTGCCCGAGGACGAGCCGGGGGAGCTCGTCGACGGCGAGCTCGTCGAAGAGGAGAGCGCCGGGTACGTCCACGAGGTCGTCGTCGTTTGGCTTGCGCACCTGCTTCGATCCGGGGCGCTCGTGCATGGAGCGCGGGTCGCCGGGTCCGCAGGGAAGTTCGCGGTGTCGGCCACGCGGGGGCGCATGCCGGACCTCACGGTGTACCTCGCCGGCGCGCGTCGCCCGCCCGCGGAGGGGCCGATCCGCGTGCCCCCGAGCATCGCGGTCGAGGTCGTCTCGGCGACGCCCCGGGACGCGCGGCGCGACCGCGTGGAGAAGCTGAAGGAGTACGCGGCGTTCGGCGTGAAGTGGTACTGGATCGTCGATCCGGCGCTCCAATCGTTCGAGATCCTCGAGCTCGGGCCGGAAAACGAATACATCCACAAGGTCACGTCGACCGACGGGCGGATTGAATCGGTTCCGGGATGCGCCGGGCTCGTGATCGACATCGATGCCCTGTGGGCGGAGGTCGCCGAGGTGCGGGCCGAGGGCGAGTCGCCGGAGCCAAGCTGATCCCCCAGAGCCCTCCTCACCCCGGCCGATCCCCGACGACCGTCGCCCTCTCCATCTTCCGCACCGCCGGCCAGTAATCCTGGACCGCGTAATGCTGCGTGCAGCGATTGTCCCAGATCGCGACGCTGTTCTTCCTCCACCGAAACCGCACCTGATATTCGGGGATCTGCGCCTGGCTGATCAGATAGCCGAGGAGCTGGCTCGCACCGGGTGCGAAGTCCTGCCCGCAGCGCACGTTGTCCGGCGTGTGGAAGTTGACGAAGTGCGTGGTGAACGCATTGACGAACAGGATCTTCTCGCCGGTCTCCGGATGGGTGCGTACCACGGGGTGCTCCGCATCCGGAAAGCGGTCCCGGAGCGCGTGGCGCTTCTCCATGGGCATGACCGCGCCGAAGGTCGCCTCGATGCTGTGCCTGGCGTGCAGCCCGGCGATCTGCTGCTTGATGGGCTCGGGCAGCCGGCGATAGGCCTCGACCATGTTCACCCAGATGGTGTCACCGCCGACGGCCGGCGTCTCGACGCAGCGCAGGACGCAGCCCATCGGCGGCGTTTCTCGCCAGGTCGAGTCGCAGTGATAGGCGTTCTCGTAATGCTCCGGCGGGCTGTTCGTATCCTTATAAATGCGGACGAGCCCCGGATGGTCGGGGTCGCTGCCGGCGACGGGATGGTCTTCGAGCGCGCCGAAGCGCCTCGCGAAGGCGACGTGGTCGGCGCGCGTGATGTCCTGGTCGCGCAGGAACAGGACCCGGTGTTTCAGGAGAAGCGCCCGGAGTTCCGCGAAAAGCGCGTCGTCACGCGCGGCGTCGGCGAGGCTCACGCCGCTGAGTTCGGCGCCGATGGTGCAGGTCGAGGGCGCGACCTCGATGGAGCCGCCGGTCGCCGCGCGGGCAGGGGAGGGCGTGGAGGATGCTGAGGTTTCCATGTCGAATTCTTTGGCGTTTTCAGACGACGAAGATCGACGAGCCCGTCGTCTTGCGTGATTCGAGATCGCGGTGCGCCTGCGCCGCGTCCTCCAATCGGTAGCGCTGGTTGATTTCGATCCGGATCCGCCCCGCGGCGACGTGGCCGAACAGCTCTCCGGCGAGCTCGGCCTTCTCCGCGGGATCGGCAATGTAATCGGCGAGCGCCGGGCGCGTGACGAAGACGGAGCCCTTGACCGCGAGCTTCGCGACGTCGAGCGGCGGCACCGGGCCCGAGGTCGTGCCCATGCATACGAGCAGCCCGCGCCGCTTCAGCGAATCGAGCGAGCTCGCGAACGTGTCCTTTCCGACGCTGTCGTACACGACCGATACGCCGGCCCCGCCCGTCAGCTCGCGCACGCGCCGGGCGACGTCCTCGCGGCCGTACTGGATGACGTGATCGCAGCCGTGCGCGTGGGCGATGTCTGCTTTTGCTTCGGTCGACACCGTGCCGATCACCGTGAGGCCGAGGAGCTTCGCCCATTGCGATACGATCAGGCCCACGCCGCCCGCCGCCGCGTGCAAGAGGACGGCGTCGCCCGCCCTGAGGGGCCAGATGCGACGCAAGAGATAGGCCGCCGTGAGGCCCCGCATGGTCATGGCCGCGGCCGTCTCGGGACGGATGCCCTCGGGCAATCGAATCAATGGCGCCGCCGGCAGGGTTCGCTCGGTGCTGTACGCGCCGAGCGTGTCCAGAAACCCGGTATACGTCACGCGGTCGCCCGGCGCGACGTTCGTGACGCCTTCCCCGACCGCCTCCACCACGCCGGCGGCCTCCACGCCAATGCCGCTCGGGAGCGGCACGGGATAAAGCCCCGTGCGGAAGTAGGTATCGGCAAAGTTGAGCCCGACGGCGACGTGCCGGACCCGCGCCTCGCCGGGACCCGGGTCGCCGACGGCGACCTCTTCCCAACGCAGGACCGAAGGGCCGCCGGTCTCGTGAAATCGAACCGCGTGGGCCATGGGAATGCCCCCCTTCGCCTTCGCTAGGCCGCCATGCGCCGCGGGACCCCGCGCTCGCCCGCCTTGCGGTTGGGCGTAAACCCGAGCTTCGCGAGGGTCTCGTCGGCGTCCTTGTAAAACTCGCCGATCTTGTAAATGCGGCGGGCCTCCTTGCCGGTGGCCACGTCGCGGCCGAGCTCGCGCGCGATGCGGACGAGCTTTTCGATTTGCTGCACGGAGGTCATGCGCTGCCCCTTGCGGCCCCACAACGTGTCCTCGATGCCGCAGCGGGTGTGCAGCCCCATCGCGATGGCCATCGTATTGATGGGGAGCACGTTCCGCATGACGGTCTCGAGCGTCAGGCAGGCGCCGTTCGGCACGCGGTGGATGAACTCCATCATGTTGTAGGGATTCGGCCCGTCGAATCCGCCGCCGATGGCGACCCAGGTGAGGTTGAGCGGCCCTGTGTAGGCGCCGCGGCGGACGAGGCGCTCCACCGTCTCGAGCTGCGGGACGTTGGCGAGCTGGAAATGCGCCTGGATGCCGGCGGCCGAGAGCCGCCGGAGGTGCTCCTCGACCCAGGCCGGGCCGGCCGGCACGGTCATCTCTCGATAGGCCTTGTACACCTCGGGCCGCGCGAACGAGCAGCCGGCATAGTCGTCCTCGGTCATCAGCTCGACGATGTTCATCTGGCACGTGTTGATCGCGATCGTGACCTGATCGGGCTTCGGCGAGAGCTCGGCCAGCATGTGGCGTGTATCGTCGCTCAGCCATTTCGCCTTTTCCCCCTCGGTCTCCGGAGAGAAGGAGATCGAGCCGCCGACCTGCAGGATCATGTCGGGCACCGCTTCGCGCAGCCCCGCGAGGAGCTCGTTGAACCTCGACAGGCGCTTGGACCCCTTGCCGTCCGGCTCGCGCGCGTGCACGTGCAGCACCGTGGCGCCTGCGTTGTAGCAATCCACGGCTTTCTGGACCTGCTGTTCCATCGTCACCGCGATGTCCTCCGGATAATCGGAGGGCTCCCACTCCGGCCCGTACGGCGCCACGGTGATGACGAGCTTTTCCTGGTTCTCGGGGAACAGAGAGTCATCGAGAAAGTCCATGCGGATCCTCGTGGTTCCTGGCCGCTCCGACCGCAAGCGCGCGAGAAACCCCTCACGTTGCCCGTCAGTGCACGAGGCTCACCCACGTATCCATCGCGCTGATGCTACAGCCGAATTTCTTGTGACCGTCCCCGAGGTCGAGCGCCTCGATGATCTGCGCGCAGCTACAGCCGCCGGTCTCCGCAATCGTGTACGACTTTCCGGGGCCGGCGCCGCTCGGTGACGTCGTCTCGAACACGCGATCGCCGTCCGTATCGGCCCAGCGGTTCACCCCGAGCTTCACCGTCGGGACCGACTCTGGCAATACGGTGCCGGGGCAGGCGTCGT
Source organism: Polyangium sp. y55x31 (assembly GCF_029946505.1). Lineage (GTDB taxonomy): Bacteria > Myxococcota_A > Polyangia > Polyangiales > Polyangiaceae > Polyangium. The sequence goes on along the minus strand of NZ_JARZHG010000007.1, from coordinate 49,021 downwards.
CTCCCCAGCAGACCCCGTCGCCGTCGTCGTCCCCGCAGCAAACGGCGCCCTCGTCGACGTCGCCGTCGCAGTCGTCGTCCACCTCGTTGCACGCCTCGGCGGCGCCCGGATGCACGTCGGCGTTCGTGTCGTCGCAATCGTCGCACGAGCTCGCGCCGTCGCCGTCGTCGTCGATCAGGTGGCACGGCACCGTGCCGCTGCAGTCGCTGCCGACGCAGCCATTCAGGCCGGCGATGAAGACGCCGCTGTCGAGGACCTGATCCCCCGCGTCGCAGATGACGATCTCCAGCACGTGGCCCGTCGTTCCGCCGGCGAGCGGGGCGCGCGTCGTCAGGAGGCCCGTCGAGCCGTCGTATTCGGTCTCGGTCGCGGGCGCGACGACGACGGCTCCCGACGAGAAGAACGGGCCATTGATGGTGATGGGGTTTCCCTCGTCGTCGAAAACGACCTGATTGCCGTCGAGGTAGACGGCATAGACGTCGTTGTACATCGACCCGACGTACTCCGGGTACTCCTCGGAGCCGAAGATCGATTGGAACGAAATGCCGTCGAAGCCCGGCGCGAGGTCGAACATGATCGTCAGCTTGGTCGCGTCGAAGCTCTTGAAGCCCGGGATCAGCGCGTCGCAGAGCGGGTCGCCGGCGAGGCCGTTGCTCGCGCCCGTGTTTCCGCCGTCGTTCGGGGGCAGCGCGAGCTGGGCCTGGCCCGTCGTGAGCAGGATGCCGTTTGCAATGCCGAGCGGGCCTTCTTCGTAGGTCGCGACCGCATGGTATTCGCCGCTGTAGGTCGCGGACGTGACGGTGATCGCGCTGCCGCTGCTTTGCATCGTGCTCGCGAGGACGGCGGGGTCGCTGGTCGTCCAGACGGTGAGCGCGGAGGCGCTCGAACCATGGACCATGGCGGCTGCCGCCGCGGATAGAACGACGAGAGGTCTCATGCATGTACTCCGGCGCATCATCGAACGCCGCCATCCGATGCCGCGATTACCACCCACGTGCTGGAATCTCGGCAGGAATTTTTCGCTCCCGCTGCGCGAGGTGTCCACGGCGGAGGGGGGGAAGCCTCACGCGCCGCGCGCCCCGATCCGTTCCTGGACATCGTTCGAGTTTCGATCGTACGATGCCGAAAGAGCGCCGTGAACCAGCACATTCCATTTCCGCGAAACGGCCGCGTCTTCCATCGCCTCACGGGCGCGCTTTGCGTGTCCCTCCTCCTCGCCGGGCTGACGCCCGCCGCGCCCGCGCTCGCCCAGACGGCCCCGGCCGCGGCGCCGAAGCGCACCTCCGGAATGTCCGTTCAGGATCAGCTCGACATGGATATCACGCCCTTGCCCACCGGGTATGGCGCTGTATTCGTGCCGAGCCCGGCGGGGAGGTTGCCCGGCGCGAGCGTGCTCGTGCAGTACGAGGGGGAGACGGTCGCGCGGGGATACATCGGCGAGCGGATCCCCGTACCGCCGGGCCAATATCGCGTGCTCGTGGGATCGGGGCCCGAGGCGCTCCGGGCTTCGAGCGAGGTGACGGTGGTCAAGGGAATGACCGTCACCGCGGCGCAAAATTTCGGTGTGCTCCGCGTGAGCCTCGTCGACGATCGAAAGGCGCCGATCGAGGACAAGTTCGTGGTCGCATCCGCGGACGGGGCCCGCGTGTATGGACCGGTCGCGACCTCGGTCGACAAGGCGGCGAAGCCGGAGGCGCTCATCCTGCCGCCGGGCCGGTACATTTTCGCGCTCGGCACGAACCCGAACGCGAGCGAGAATTCGATCGCGATCCAGGTCGGCGGCGGCGAGCTCATCGAATATCGCGTCGTCGTCGAGGACGGGAAGATCGTGCGGACCGAGTTCGGGCGCCCCGAGGCCGACTACGAGCCGAGCCCGTGGCGCGTGCAATGGGTCATCGGCGCCGACGTCTCGTTTGCCCAGCGGATGAACCAGTTCTCCACGTACAACGGCGATGTCTTCATGGCCGGCGGATTCACGAGCTTCGAGGGCGCCTACGACTCGGGCCGTCACCTCGCCCAGCTCAATGTCGGGGTCGACGAGATGGTCCTTTCGTTGACCTCGCCCGTCGAGCAGGCGTTCCCGCTCCGCAAGGTCGTCGACGAGGTGAGCGCGGAGCTGCTCTACAATTATCGCGTCGTGGGCATCCTCGGCCCGTATGCCCACGCGATGGGATACGCGACCCTCTTCAACACCACGTACCGCGACGAGCAGCCGTATCGGGCGACGACGCGCGACGAGAAGGGCAATGTGGTGAAGGAGGGCGAGTATCTCGCCGGCGACGAGCTCGAGACGTTCGCCGGGGGGTTTCCCCTGTTCTTGCAGGAGGGCGCGGGGTTCGGGACACGTGTCGATTTCCTGGGCATCACGCTGGGCATCCGCGCTGGGGCCGCGATGCGGCAATCGTTTTACGGCGGCGGGCGGTACGTGCAGGCGCGCTCGGGCTCGAACCTCGATCTGATCGCGCTCACGGACTCCTTCGATTACGGCGCGGAGGCGTCGGGGCTCGTCGGGTTCACGTTGTTCAAGGTGCTCTCCGTGAAGAGCCGCCTGGATCTGTTCGTCGACACGGATCAATTCGGCGAATTCCTCGGCGAGACGTACCGGCCCATCTATCGGTGGGACAACATCGCGAGCTTGCGCCTCTCGCGGTTCGCCTCCGTCGTTTACACGGCCGTCCTCCGGCGCGACGCCGCCGCGGTCGAGCCGAACCAGTTCGCCCACACGTTCCGCCTGCGATTGCAGGCGGCCATCTTCTGACCGGAGGCCTTGGGACGCCCATGCATTCGCTCGTTCGTCGCTCCCGAGGAATCGTCCTTGCCGCGCTTTTCGGCGCTTCCCTGGCCGCGCTCGGCGGCTGCGGTCGCAATTACGGGCCCTATCCGGCCACGGCGCTCGAAGTGAACGAGCGGATTCTGCGCGTCCGCGGCGCCTTCGAGAAGGTGAAGGCCGATCCGCTCGCGAACGAGGTCCGGCTCGATTTGCAGCGTGCCGAGACGTGGATCGTCACGGCCGAGGCCGAGGCCAAGGAAGGCAAGGTCGACGAGCGGGCCGACCTCTATCTCACCACCGCCGAGGGCCAGCTCTCGATGATCCAGACGCATTACGCGCGCCGGCGGGCGGAGGACAAACTCGCGAAGCGCCGGGAGCAGGCGCTCGCGCCTTCGGCCGATGAAACCTCGGAGTGATGGCATGACACGATCACGCTTTCTTTCGCGGCTCTCGGGCGCCTTCCTCCGCGCGGCGCGTGTCGCTCCTGCTTTGCTTCTCGCGGCGTGCGCGTCGGCGCCGCCTCCGGCCCCGCTCGCCGAGGCGGATCGGCTCCTCGCGCGCAAGGATGCCGGCGATATCAAGATCGCCCGGCCCGAGCTCGTGGCGGAGGCGCGTGATTTGCTGCGTCGCGCGAAGTCGGCGCATGGCATCGGCGACTCCGAGCGAGCGGCGCTCTACGCGTACCAGGCCATCCAGATCTTCACGTCCGCGAAAAACCTGGCCGAGCGTGACGAGGCGGAGCGGCTTTTGCGGGTCGTCGACAAGGCCGCGGGCGCGAGCGAGGAGGAGCGCCGCACAATCGAGCTGGAGGCGCGGCTCCGGAATCTCGAAGAGCAAAGCAAGAGCTCGCCCGAGGCGGCCCGGGCCATGCGGGCCATCGACAGAGCGCGCGAGCAGCAAGCGGCGGCGCTCGAAAAAGGCGCGACCGGGGGTTCCGCCGGGGTCTACTTCCAGCAGGGGCAGGCATTGCTGGAGGTCGCCATCGATGCCTTCGAGGTGAAGTCGTACGCGGAGGCGGCAAATGCGGGGCAGTCCGCCGCGGCTTCGTTCGTGTCGGCGATCGGCAGCGTTTCGGACAAGGAAAAAGGCGCGGCGACGGCTGCGGGGCCGGAGCCGAAGCGCGCAGAGGAGACGGTTGCGCCGTCCGTCGCGCCGCCGAACGCCGAGGCGCCACGAGCCGCCCCGCCGCGCACGCGTGCGGGTGTGACGCGCGGGGCCGCGCCGTCGATCGAAGAGCTCGCGGACCGGACGCTCGTGTCGCTGGAGCTCCGGCGCGCGGAGGCGCTCGGCGAGCTGAAAGATCAGCGATGCCCGGGGCCCTTCCGAGAGATGGAGGCGATGCTCGCGCTCGCGCAGAAGCGATTCCAGGTCGCCGATTACGAGCACGCCTACGAGTATGCGCTGCGCGCGGACGAGCGATTCCGCGCCTGCGACAAGCTCGGAACGGTGGCAACCCTGATTCCGGCGGCCCCCGCGGCGGCGCAGGCGAGCCAGCGGCGCGCGGAGGACGCGGAGGAGACGGCGCGCAAGAAGGCCGTCGTGGCGATTCAGAAGGCGCAAGTCGAGAGCGCGCGGGCCCAGGCCGTGAATCCCAACGATCCGGGGGTTCTGCAGGGCAACCTGCTGCTCTCGAATGCGGATACCTGGCTCGGGAGACGATCGTACGAGGAGGCGGAGGATTTCGCCAATCGCGCGCTCGTCGTGCTTTCCAAGGTGAAGGCGCCGGAACCCCCGAAGGTCGCGACGAAGCCCGCCGCGCCCGCGACAGCGCCTGCTGCGCGACCTGCGAGTGCGCCACAGCCGACGCAGCCGCAGCCGGCGCAACCGCGGCCCACGCAGCCGCAGGGCCAGGCCCCCGTTTATGTCGTCCAGGCGCCGCCGCCCGTGCCGCCGGCCCCGCCGGGGACCACGGTGCGTATCGTCGACGAAAGGTCGGCGGCGCGCGAGGAGCAATTCCTCGCGGCACGCATGCAGCAAATGGAGCAAGCGCTCGCGCAACTCGCCCAGCAAAAGCAGGGGCCCGTCGACGCCTCGTGGCGTCCTGCCTACGAGCGGGTGTTCCGGGCGCTCTCGCTACGCGACCGCGCGAAGCTCCGATCCCCCGACGCGAAAAAGCGGCTGGAGGAGGCGGACGCGCTCCTCGCGCAGTCGCGCGCAGCCTGGCAAGCGAAACGTTTTGCCGACGCGATGCGCCTCGCCGATGAAGCATCCGCCATTCTCGAACCACTGGCGGAGGTGACGGCGGAGCGGGGAAGCCCCGAGGAAATCGAGGAGCGCACGAGGAAGGCCGACGGGCTCATTCGCGAGGCGAGCGTGGGGCAGCAGGTCTGCGAGAAGGAGGCGTGCGGCGAGCGTGACCTCGCGGGGTACGCGACGGCGAAGGAGCTGCTCGCGTCGGCGCGCCAGGCCTACGTCGACCGGCGCTTCGGGTATGCGATCGAGCTCGCCGGCAAGGCCAAGGAGCAATTCTCGGCCGCGCTGCAGAAGCCCAAGAAGGACGCGTCGGATCCGAAGATCGAAGCCGAGAAGCTCGAAGCGCTGCGCGAAGCGGCGGACAGCTCGCTGCGCGAGGCGAACATCACGAAGAAGATCTGCGATACCCGGAATTGCCGCGCGATCGACGGTGAGGCGTGGATCCGGGCGACCGAATACATGGCCTCGGCCCAGGCCGCCTACGTCGACAAACGGTACGAGGTCGTCAAGGATCTCGCGGACAAGGCCGACAAGATCTTCAAGGATACGATTGCCAAGCAGCCGGAGTTCCTCATGCCGGCCGGCGTGACGCGGGTGGCGCGGTTCGGCACGCAGCTCCGCTTGAATCCGCCGGTGAAGTTCTCGAAGGGGACGACGCTCACGCCCGCGAGCGAGGTCTCCCTCGACGAGCTCGCCAAGGTGCTGATCGAGAACAAGGCCGTGTTCAAGCGCATATCGCTGATCGGCTTCACGGATAGCTGGGGGGCCGGCGCGACGAACAAGAAGCTCTCGGCCGACCGGGCCGCGGCGGTGCGCGACGCGCTCATTCAGCGCGGCGTCTCCGCGGATCTGTTGACCTCGGACGGGCGCGGCGGGGAAAACCCGATCGCGAACAACAACACCCCGCAAGGCCGCGAGGAGAATCGACGGATCGAGATCCACATGGAGCTGGTCGAGGGCATCAAATGAGCAGAAGGACCAAGCGCCTCGCTGCCTCCGCGCTCGCTGTCGCGGCCTGCATGGCCGTCCCGCTCGCGGCCGCGGCGCAGCCCGATCCCTTCGCCGATTACGAGGCGATGAAGCGCGGACAAGCCCCGCCACCCCCGCCCGCGGCCCCGCTGCCCGCCGTGGCGCCGATTCCCTCGCCCGAGCCCGAGGTCTCCACCGCGCCGTGGAAATGGTCTTTCGGCGGGAGGAGCGCGTTCAGCTACACGGGCATCTCGAACGACACGCTGCTCGACCAGGACCAGAGCAATACCACGCTGTTCTTCCGGCTGACGCCCACGGTGGGACTCACGGTGCACGAGCGGGTGCTCGTCTCCGCCTCCTTCGGCCTGCTCGGAAACAACCTCACGCGCGAGGACGGCAGCAATGCGACCGCGGTCGCGGCGCTGCTCGAGTTCACCGGCCATTACATCCTGCCCGTCACGCGGCGGCTCGCATTCATGCCGGGCCTCGGCGTGGGGCCGTATTTCGGCTCGAACGACCGCACGCTCAGGCTCCCTGACGGTCGCAAGGTCGACGAGGCGTCGAGCACGTTCGGCGTCGCGATGTCGGTCTATGCAATGTTCGGGTATCAGCTCTCGCAGACCCTCTCGGTGCGGACCGGCATCGCGCTCTACAGCCTGTTCCAGACCGAGCGCGTCGAGAGCGCGGACAAGCGCCTCGGGGCCTCGGCCGTGCACGTGGGGCTGCCGATCGAGATTCATTTCCACGTCCTCTAAGGCCTTTACCTCGGCCCCCCGGGGCCGCTAGGCTCGGCCGCGATGGTCGATCCGATCCGCCTCGAAGCCGCCTCCCATCGCTTCCGCGCCTTCTTCGACGAGCTGCATCACATCTTCCTCGAGCGCGACGATTTGCTCCTCCAGCTCGCGCTCGCGCTCCTCTCGCGCGAGCACCTGCTCGTCACCGGCCCGCCGGGGACAGCGAAGAGCCAGCTCGCCTCCGCGGTCTTCGGGCGGATCCTCGACGAGGAGACGGGCGAGCCGAGCCTGTACGCGCGGCAGATCGGCGAGAGCACGGTCCAGACCGATCTCATCGGCCCCATCGATTTCAAGACGCTCATGGAGACGGGGCGCACCGAGCATTTCACCGACGAGGGGATGCTCGGCGCCGTCCACGCCTTTCTCGACGAGATCTTCGACGGCCGCGACATGCTGCTCCGCTCGGCGCTGAACGTGCTGCACGAGCGCGAGGTGAAGCAAGGCGGGCGGGTGAGGCGCGGCCGCATCGAGTGCGCATTGATGACGACGAACCGGTACATCGCCGATGTGCTGGAGGGCTCGCGGGAGACGCTGCTCGCGTTCGTCGATCGTATCGCGTTCGTCTCGTTCGTCCCGCGTGGGTTCGCCGATCCGAATCGGCTCGGGCTCGTGCTGCGCCGTCATGTCGGCGGTTCGTCCCGGCCGCTGCTCGAATCCACGTTGAGCGTCCAGGACCTCGATGCTTTGCAGCACCTCGTCGACGAGGTCCACGTCTCCGATCCGGTCTGCGACGGCCTCGCGACGCTGCTCGAGCGCTTCGATCGCGAACTCAACGCCGCCGTGCGCGCCGATCCGGCCTTCGTCCCGACACGTTACATCTCCACGCGCACGGCCGTTCGTTCGGGCCGCGTGCTCCGGGCGGCCGTGGTCGCCGATCGCATCCTCCACAACCCGAAGCGCGCGCTGGAGGTCCTGCCGTCCGATTTCAAATGGCTGCGGTTGCACCTCTTGCTCTCGGGCCCCACGCCCGACCAGACCGAGGCGCTGATCGGCCGCGAGAGTGATCCGAACGAGCGGCGGCAGCTCGGGATCGTGCGCACCGAGCGATCGATCTTCGAATCGTGCCTCGCGCAGATGCCGCCCATTCACGTAAAACCCCGGCCCACCGCGAGCGAGGCGCCTCCGAAGCCCGACGCCGTGACCGTTCCGGCGGACGGGGGCAAAAAGAAGAAGCGCAAATCGGAGCCGCCCCCGGCGCCCGAGGACAAACCTCGCGTGATGGTCGATCAGGCCATTGCCTCGGGGGACGCGACGCGTTTGCTCGCCGTGATGCGCGAGCTCGGGGCGCAGGCGCGCGCGGGGTCGATCGACGCGGCGCGCGCGGCTGTGCTTGTGAAGGAGGCGACGGCGGCGCTCACGGCGCTCGTGCTGCGTCGTGGGATCGACGCGGCCGCGGGCGGAGGGACCAGGCCGATCAGCGAGGTCGTGAGGGATCTGTCGCGCCTCGCGATCGAAATCGAGGACGGCACGGCCGGGACGCGGGCGATGGCGCGCTGGCTGCGCGGACGGGCGCTCGTGATGGTCGACGAGGCCGCGGGACACGCGGCGGGCGCTTCCTCGACGGATCTCGTCGCGTCGATCATCGATGATGGGACCGAGGCGCAAGGAAGGGCGCGCGCGCGAATCGAGGCGCTCGAATCGCTCTACGAGCTCCGGCGCGATTTGCTCGGCCAGGGCGCGGTGCACGAGACGGGCGAGGAAAAAGCCTGGCAACGCGCCGTGGTCGCGGCCGAGGACGATATCACGATCCTGCTCGACATCTCGCTGCGTCGCGTGGTCACGAGCGCGCTCGAGAGCGCGCCCTCGCGCCGGCTCGCCGAGGTGCTCGCGGCGATCGCGCCCGAGCTCGATCGGCTCGACGTGATGGCGACGCGCCTCGAACGCGTGCGTGGCGCGCCCTCGATGCTCAAAGCGAAGGTCACGGGCCCGCGCCTCGGCGCGCTGATCGAGGCGGTGTTCAAGGGCTTCGATGCGCACGACCGGCCCGCGCTCGTGCGTGAGGTCGAGGCGCTCGTCTCCGTGCTCGGAAAAGCCGGGCTCGCGCGGGCGATCGCCGCCGAGGCGTTCCTCGGCTGGGCAGCCGAGGCGCTCCTGCGCGGGGACGTGGCGCCGAATGTCGGCCAGGGACAAACCCACGATCACGACGGATATCGCCGCCTCCGCGCGGCCGAGCAACGCGTGTCCTCGGCGTACACGCTCGCCGAGATCGCGCTCGTCGTTGCGCCGGAAGGCGTGCGGGACGCGCCCTCGCCCGCGGAGGCGGCCGCGGCGATCGCGTCCGCGTGCGGCAAGCTGCCGGAGGAGGTGCGCGGGCGGGTCGTCGCCGGGGATCTCGCGCGGATCGGGCGGGCGCTCGATTACCTCGAACGATTCTGGCGGGACCTCGAAGAACGCGCGGGCGACGCGGAGGCGCGCCTGCGTGAAATCGTGCAATCGAGGTTCTTCGATCTTCTGTGGGACGAAGGCGCGCTCACGCGGTTTGCCCTCGAAGCGCGGAACGTGGCCGAGGTGTTCCCGGCGCATGCGGCCGAGATCGACGCCGTGCGCAGCCGCATCGACGCCCTCGACGCAAGGACACGCACCACGGTGACCGAGCTCTTCCGGCGGCGCTCGGACGCCGCGTGGGCACAAGCGCTTCGTGTCGGGAACGCATGAGGGACGAAGCGCTCTCCCCGCTCGGCGAGCGTATCGAGCAGCTCACGGCGCGGCCGCACGACGTGCGCGCGCCGCTCGTGCGTATCGCGCGGCCGCTCCTGCGGGCGCTCGGGTATCGCCCGGCGCTGCGCACGGCGCGCGTGACGGCGCTGCTCGATGCGCTGCGCGCGCCCGGGGGCAAACCCGTGCCCGAGGAGCTGCTCACGGGCGCCGTGCGCGAGCTCGAAGACAATGTGATCGCGCTCGAACGAACGCTCGTGGTGCACGGGCGCGTGCCGCTCGCGCACGCCGCGTGGGTGCGTCGGCTCTACGAGGTCACGGTGCGGGCCTCGCGCGCCGCGCGGGATCAGAAAAACGAAGCTGCGCGCCGGATCGCGGCCGCGCTCGATCCGGTGCGGATCGCGCCGCCGCTCGCCATCACGCCTCGCACGCCCGGTGAAACGAGCGAGAAGGACAAACCCAAGAAGAAGGCCGGCAAAGACGAGCCGGCCGCGCCGGAGGCCTCCGAGGAGGCGGACACCTTTTTGGACAAACCCCTCTCGGCCGAGGAGGAGCGCCTCGTCGAGGTGGAGCTGCTCGCGATCGATCACCTGCTCGACGCGGCGCGGGGCGAGAAGGAGTTTCTCTCGCGCAAGCGCCGCCTGCTCGAAGCCGCGCGCAAGCTCCTGCTCGACGCGTCCGCGGCGCTGCCGCTCGGCAAGGAGGGCGTGGAGGTGCGCAGGCGCCACCTCGCCATGGAAATCGCGCGGATCGATCGGCTCGAAGCCGCGGGGCTCTCGCCGCACCGCGGGCTCTTGCATCAGGCGAAGGACGCCCTCGCGCGGGGCGAACGGCAAAGGCTCCACGCCGCGCTCGTCGCGCTCGACGGCGTCTCGCTCGCGGCCGGGGACGAGGCGCTTTCCGTCGCGACGTCACGCGCGCGTCAAAAGCTCGGCGAAGGCGAAGGCGAGGATCCCGAGGTCGACAAACTCCGCAGCTTGCGCCAATCGAGTGAGGAGATGTTCGGCAGCGCGGCGATGGCCGCGATCGCGGAAGGGTACGTCACGGCGCGTAAATCGCAGGCGAAGTCGCCAAAAGGCGAGAGCGACGAGGACAAGAAGTACCGCATGCTCGCGCTCCAATGGCTCGCGCCCGAGAACGAGGCCGAGACGCACGCGGCGCTCTGCGCGATCGACGGCACGGTCGACGTCGGCGTCCCGCTCGCGCCCGTGCGCGTGACCGAGGTCGAGACGCGCGTGCGCCTCGTCCGCCATCCAACGCCGGATCTCTTGCTCATGCCTGCGCGCGACGTGCTGGACATCCCGCACGCGGTCATCGAAGATCCGCGCACGGTCCTGCTCGCGCTCGCCGAGGGGCGGCTGCTCGCGCGGCGTTACGTCGAGCAGGAGGTCAAGAAGCGGACGCGGACGCGCCTCGTGGGCGAGGCGCGCATCTACGTGCTCGATGGGTCGAGCTCGATGCTCGAAGACGGAAAGAAGGGCGCGCGGGCGCGGGTGCGGGACGCGATTTTGCTCGCGGAGCTCGGCATGCTGGTGAAGCGGTTCGCCGAGGGGGATCGATCGACGCGCCTCACCCTGCATTATCGATATTTCACCAAGAAGATCGGTCCGATCGCGCGGGTCGGCAATGGCAAGGAAGCGATTGCGGCGATGGCCGACGTCGTCGGGAGGGTGCGCAAGGGCGGCACGGACATCGAGAATGCGCTCTTGTCGAGCTTCGAGCAGATCCGCGCGGCGAAGGACGAGGATCCGGATCTCGCGCGGGCGCAGATCGTGCTCGTGACCGACGGCGACGCCGTGGTGCGCGAAGACGTGATCCAGGCCGCGCGGGAGAAGGTCGGGGACGTGCCGATCGCCGTGAGCGTGGTCGCGCTAGGGGAGGAAAACGTGGCGCTGCGGGCGCTCGTGGCGCGGCAGCGGGCGCGCGGGGAGCGGGCATTTTATCATTTCCTCGACGACGACGCGCTCGTCGAGATCTGCGAGGGCAAGCTCTTCACGGGGCCGAAGATCCACGTGGAAGGCCCGCCGGACGAAAAGAACCTTTCGGTCGAGGCGCGGGCCGCGCGGCTGCGCGCCGAGCTCGGCGGGCTCGTGGACGAGCTCGGCGCGCTCGCCGAGAAACGAAGCGTCGCGGCGATCGAAGCGCTCGCGGCCGAGGCGGATGCGAGCGCGGAGGCGTCCCGCGCGGAGGCGGCGCTCGGGGTCCCGGCGGATACGGCGGCGAAGGGGGAGGGATCGAAGGCGCTGCGCGAGGCGATCGAGAAGGATCGGCGGGCGCTCGAAGGACGATTTTTGCGGTGGTTTCCGGCGCCGGCCGCGGAAGGCGACGAGAATGCAACAGCCCGCTCGTCCGATTGCGAGGCCGTGATCGTCGTCCTCTCGACGATCGCCGAGGTGGTGGCCGATTTCGGCGGTTCGGATCTCTCGCGGCGGGCCGAGGCGATCGATCTCTTGGAGCGGCTCCTGCCGGACGCCATGCTCACGCCGGCGCGGTGGTTCGCGGTGATGCGCGACGAAGCGAGCGCGGTCGCAAATGCGATGCGGACGGTGCATGCGGCCGTGACGGGGCCGCGCAGCGTCGTCTAGCGGGGCGGGTGGGCCGAGGGTTTTCCCTTCTCATGCGGCACGGCCGTGATCTATCCTCCCGTGCGAGCTTATGGCGGACCTCATCACCCTGGAATCGAGCGCACTCCCCGAGAACAGCCGCGTCGCCACGTTTCGAGGCGTGGAGGGCATCTCGCGGCCCTACGAGTTCGAGGTCATGGTCGTGGTCGAGGAGGCCGACGGCGAGGAAATCGACCTCGCGGACGGCATCGGCGGCAAGGCACGGCTCGTGCTCGATCGCGCCGACGACAAGCTCCCGCCCTTCATCCTCGCGGGGATCCTCGGCGGCCTCGAACACCTGCACAGCTACGGCGGTCGATCGCTCGTCCGCGCCGTGATCGTGCCGCGCCTCTGGACCCTCGGGCTCTCGCGTCACTCGCGCAACTTCACGAAGAAGAGCGTGCCCGAGATCATCCAGGCGATCCTCGAGGACAATGGCTTCACGTCGGACGACTTCGAGATTCGACTGACGGGGTACGGCAAGGAAGAGCACGTCTGCCAGTATCAGGAGAGCGACCTCGCGTTCATCTCGCGGTGGATGGAGCGCGAGGGCATTTATTATTATTTCGAGCACTCGGAGAACGGCGAGAAGCTCATCATCTGCGACGCCGAGGGTTACCCCGAGGAGCCGCTCGGCGCGCCGGTGCGGTATTTCCCGCAGACGGGCATGGATCGCAGCGCGGGCCCGTCGTTCCGCACGTTCCGGGCGCGCCACGCCTCGCTGCCGGCCGTGGTCAAGCTGAAGGATTACGATTACGCGAAGCCGAACCTCGACGTGTCGGGGCAGGCTTCGGTCTCGCAGCACGGCACGGCGGAGGTGACGGTGCACGGCGCGCGGTTCTTCTCGCCGAGCGACGGAAAGCGGCTCGCGCAGATCCGCGCCGAGGAGATGCTCGCCCGCCAGGTCGTCTTCCGGGCGACGGGCACGCGCTCCCACCTGCGGAGCGGCCATACCTTCGAGCTCGACGAGCACCCGAAGCCCTCGTTCAACAAGAAGTACCTGGCCGTCGAAGTGCACCATTACGGCAACCAGGCCGCCGGGCACACCCAGTGGAAAGAGCTGATGGAGCTCGAGCACGAGGAGGTGTATTTCGTCGAGGTCGACGCGATCCCCGCCAACGTCCAGTTCCGGCCCGAATGCCGCACGCCGTGGCCGCGCATCTTCGGCGTGGAGAACGGCATCGTCGACGGCGCGGCCGACAGCGAGTACGCGCAGATCGACGATCAGGGCCGTTACCTCGTCAAGTTCAAGTACGACGAGAGCAACCTGAAGCAGGGCAATGCCTCGACGTTCGTGCGCATGATGCAGCCGCACGGCGGCGGCATCGAGGGTTTTCACTTCCCGCTGCGCAAGGGGACCGAGGTGGTGTTCACGTTCCTCGGCGGCGATCCGGATCGCCCGGTGATCAGCGGCGTCGTGCCGAACGCGCTCACGCCGAGCCCGGTCACGAGCGGCAACCACACGAAAAACGTCATTCAGACGGGCGGCAGAAACCGGTTCGAACTCGAGGATCTCGCCGGGCAGCAGCGCGTGACCTTGTCGACGCCGTATTCGAATACGTACCTCCGGATGGGCTCGCCGAACGAGGAGCACGAGCTCATCGTGAAGACGGACGACAATACGTTGCTCCACGCCGGCAAGGATTACGACCAGACCGTGGGCATGAACGGCGGCGGCAACTGGACCGTCGAGGTCTGCGACCATTGGAAGTCGACGATCGGCGGCGGCATGTTCCTCGGCGTGGGCGTGGCGCTCGGCGGCGACCCGGCCGACGGGTGCATGACGATCGTGGCGAACCAGCACATAAGCATGACGTCGAACACCGGGAATTACACGCTCACGGTGACCGCGGGCAACTGGACCACGCGTGTGCCCGCGGGTTCGATGTCCACGACGACGAAGGGCGATTACACGGTCACGGTCACGTCGAACAACACGAAGTTCGACACGAATGGCAAGACCGAGGTCCTGAGCAAGGGATTGGTCAAGGTCGAGTCGAGCGGCGAGACGATGGACCTCCTGAGCAAGGGGAACATGACGATGAAATCGTCCGGCGGCAACGTCACGATCGACGCGACGGCCGGGCGCATGGACGTCACGGCGAAGTCGGAGATCCTGATCAAGGCCCCGAAGGTCGAGACGAAGAGTACGTCCGAGATCCACGAGATCCTCGGTCAGGAAATGACGGTGAAGGGCTCCCAGTTCGAGACGTTCCTCGGCATCAAGAACGAGAACATCATCGGGCTCAAAATGGAGGGGCTCCTGGGCGGGAAGGTCGAGGCGGTCCTCGCCCTGGAGGTCGGGTTCGCCGCGACCTTGTCGCTCATCGACAAGGTCGCCGAGTTCGAGCTCAAGAAGGGCAAGATCGTAAAGAAAGAGGCCGAGCTCGGTTCGGTGAGCATCACGCTCATCCAGCAGAGCGTGACCATCACCCAGGTCGGCATTTTCATGCTCGCATGAAGACCATCAAGCCCCTCCGCCTCGGCGTCATGACCGGCGTCTTCGAGGCGCGCCGCGAGCCCCATTTCGTCGTTTCGCTTCTCGCGGGCTTCACGCTCGACGAGGAGCCCTCGCTCATCCCCGAGGCCGCGCTCTGGCTCTCCATCACGAAGGAGCTCGGGCCGAACGTGCCGCTCGACGTGTGCCGCCCGAAGCCGAACGGCGAGGTGCTCTTGAGCGGCAAAGCGTATCCGCCCGGAGGCCCCGCGCCGGTTTGTCCGGTGCGTTTGAAGGTCGGCGCCATCGACAAACGGCTGGCCGTCTTCGGCGATCGCGCCTGGAAGCTCGGCGTACCCTCGGAGCCCGCGCCGTTCACCGAGATGCCTCTCACGTGGTCGCGGGCGTTCGGCGGCAAGGGGTTTTCGAAAAACCCCATCGGCCGGGGATATGCGCCGGAGAAGACCGAGAGCGGCGGCGAGGTGCATTTCCTGCCGAACGTGGAGAATCCGAAGCGGCTCGTGAAAGCGCCGGGGGATCGACCCGAGCCGGCGACGTTTGGTCCCGCGGACCTCACCCTGCCGGAGCGGTGGGCGAACGCGGGCACGTACGACAAGAAATGGCTCGACAACGAGGCGCCCGGGATGCCCAGCGATTTCGACTGGAGCTTCTTCAACGTCGCCCCGCCCGATCAGCGCATCGAAGGGTTTTTCTCGGGGGGCGAGCCGATCGAGCTCGAAAATGTGCACCCCGAGCGGGCGCGGATCGTCTCGCGCGTCCCCGAGGTCGTGGGCCGCGCGTTCATCACCCAGAAGACGCCCCGCGGCGAGGAATGGGTGGAGGTGGCCTTGCGCATGGAGACGGTGCACCTCTTGCCCGGCGCGCTGCTCGGGATCCTGATCTTCCGCGGCGTCGTGAAGATCGCCGAGGATGACGCGAAGGACGTGCTCCATTTCCTCGGCGCGCTCGACGCGAAGGATCAGAAGCGAAGCTCCGCGTATTACCAGGAGGTCTTCGCGCGTCGCATGGACAAGGAGAAGGGGCATCTGCACGCCCTGCGCGATCGCGAGCTTTTGCCCATCGGCGCGTCGTATGCGGCATTCCGCGCGGACGAGGTGGGGCTGCCAGGGACCACGACCGAGCGGCTCGTATCGAAGAACCTGCGCGCGGGGATGGAGGCGCGGCTCGCCGAGGTGGACAAGAACCTCGACGATTTCCCCGACAGCAAGAAAAACGCGAAGGTGCCGCAGGCATTGCCGCCCGAGGCCCCGCTGCCCGACGTCGACGACATGGCCGAGCACGTCGAGCAGATGGAAAAGGAAATGGACAAGGCCCGCGAGCAGGTGAAGAAGCAGCGGGACGAGGCGATCGCGAACGCCCGCGCGCGGTGCGAGGCGGCCGGGCTCGATTACGACGAGCAGATGCGAAAGGCCCAGGCGGAGGCGGCCGGGCCGCCGAAGTTCTCCGCCGACGCCCAGCTCGCCGAGTTCCGGGCCCTCGCGAAGCGATACCGCGACGAGGGGACGCCCAGCGAGACGCTCGAAGCCCACCTCGCGGACCCCGAGTTCGAGCAGAAGCTCCGATTCACCGAGAAGAAGTTGCGGGAGATGTACCAGCGGTTCGCCCATCATTATCCGCGGGCGGGGTCGCTCTCCGGCGAGCCGATGGAGCGGGCGCGGGCGATGGTGGTCGAAGCACGGGCGACGGGGCAATCGCTCGCCGGGCGGGATTTGACGGGCGCTTCGCTCGAAGGAATGGATCTCTCGGGCATGGACCTCGAAGGCGCCATGCTCGAAAACGCGAATCTGCGGGGGACCGTGCTTCGGAAAGCGCGGCTCGGGGGCGCGGTGCTCGCGCGGGCGGACCTCACCGGGGCCGATCTCGAAGAAGCGCAGCTTGTCGAGACGAACCTCGGCGCGGCCACGCTCACGGGCGCGAAGCTCGCGAAGGCCGCGCTCGCGCAGGCCACGCTGGACAAGGCAAACCTCGCGGGCGCCGATTTTTCGGGCGCCGATCTCGCGGGCGCGTCGCTCCTCGAGGCGACGTTCGGCGACGTCGTGCTCCGTCGAGTCACGCTCGCGGGGGCGCGGCTGCTCGAAGCGCGCCTCGCCGACGTGGACTTCTCCGAGGCGGAGCTCTCGGGCGTGACGTTCCTCGAATGTGACCTCTCGGGCGCGCGAATGACGGGGGCGAAGCTCGTCTCGGCCGTGTTCTTGCGGTGCAAGGCGAAGGGCGCGAACCTCGACAAGGCGACGCTCGACAATGCACGGTTCGTCGAGGAGAGCGATTTTTCGGGCGCCTCGTTCCGGGGCGCCACGTTCGTCGAGGCAAACCTGCGCGGGACGGCGCTCGTCGAGGCGGATCTGACGGAGGCGAAGATCGACCGCGGCGACCTCAGCGAATGTGATCTACGGGGCGCGAAGCTCGATCGCATTCGCGCACGCGAGTCGCGCTGGGTGCGGACGAACCTCGACAAGGCGACGCTACGCGGGGCGGACCTCATGCTCGCGGTCATGCAAAAGGCGAAGGTCGCCGGGGCCGATTTCCGCGGCGCGAGCCTGTTCCGGGCCGATCTTGCGCGGATGAAGGGCGACGACAAGACGAGCTTCGACGCGGCGAACGTGACGCAGGTGCGCTTCGTGCGGGAGGGCGGCGCGTGAACAAGGAAGAGCTCGAGCGCCTCGTCGGGCGCGGAGAGGTGCTGAATCGGCTGGATTTCTCGGGGCTCGACCTCCGGGGCGCGTCCATCGGGGGGCTCATCGCCGAGGAGAGCAAGTTTGCCGGGGCGAACCTCGCGGGGGCGAACCTGCGCGAGGTGATCGTGCATCGGACCGATCTCCGAGGCGTGAACCTCGCGGGCGTGGATGCGCGCCACGCGTCGTTCGTGGAGTGCAATCTCGAAGGCGTTTCGTTCGAGGACACGAACCTCTCGTTCGCCAATTTCAACAAATGCAACCTGGCGGGCGCGACGTTCGAGCGCACGAAGGTGCACAATACGAACATCCTCGACGGAAAGCTCGAAGGCGCGAGCTTCGTGGACGTCGTGCTCGATCGGTCGAGCCTGGTCGCGTGTGATCTCGCGGGCCTCAGGCTCACGCGCAGCGTGCTCCGACAAACGGCCGTGCTGAAGACGGATCTGCGCAAGGTCGTCCTCGAAAAGGCGCGCTTCGAGACGGCCGTGCTCGTGGGATCGAACCTCGCGGGGATGTCGCTGCCGGGTGTGGATTTTGGTCTGACGCAGCTCATGGACTGTGATCTCCGCGGGGCCGATCTTTCGGGCGCGCACCTCGTGCAGGCCAATTTCAAGGGCGCCGATCTCTCGGGTGCGAACCTCGACGACGTGAACGCGAAGAATTCGCTCTTCGTGGAGGCGAAGCTCGTCTCCGCGCGGGCGCGCCGCGGCGATTTTCATCAGGCGATCTTCGTCGACGCGGACCTCTCGGGGGCGAATTTCGCGAAAGCCAAGCTCGTCCAGTGCATCTTCCACCGCGCCCACTGCGTGGGGGCGCTCCTGCCCGCCGCGGACCTCACGTACGCCGATTTTTCGAACGCCGACGTGTCGAAGGCCGATTTCTCTGGCGCGACCTTGTTCCGGGCCAAGTTCCACCGCACCGTGGAGGCCCAGGCCATTTTCACGGATCGTGCGCTCGCGCTGGGCGACGATCGCGAGCTCGCAAAGGCGGAGAGCTTCGTTCCAAGCTGAAGGAGTGGTTTGTCATGAATTTCGAGCCGCAACGAAAGCGAACGACATCCCCCCGAGGCCGCGCCGTCCAGGAGGTCGGGACGGTGCACGGCATCGAGGGAGAGCTCATCCGGGTCGAGGTCGAAGGCGACATGCTCGTCGCGCGGCGCGCGGCGAGCTGCCTGCTCGCGCCGACCGCAGGCGACGCCGTGCTCGTCGTGCTCCTCGAGAGCGGCGCGGCGTACGTGCTCGCGGTGCTGGAGCGGGACGCCGAGGCGAGCTCGCGGATCGTCCTCGAAGGGGACGCCTCGATCGAAGCGCCTTCCGGCAAGGTCCGCGTGCTCTCGCGCGAGGGCGTGGAGGTCGTGACCGAGCAGGAGATCAGCATGATCGCCGGGCGCGCCACCATTCAAGCGGCCGACGCCGCCGTGTCCGCCGAGCGCCTCGGCATTTTCACGAATGCGGTGAATGCCGAGGTCGGCGTCGTGAAGGTCGTGGCCGAGGCGCTCGATTCGATCGCGGATCGCATCTTCCAGAAGGCGAAGCGCGTCTATCGCGTCGTGACCGAGCAGGACAATCTCCGCGCCGAGAGCATCGATCACGCGGCCAAGCGCACGCTGAGCATGCGCGCCGAGCACGCGATCGTGATGGCGAAGGAGCTCGTGAAGGTCGACGGCGAGCAGATCCACCTGGGGTGACGGCCATGTTCGCGAATACGCAGATGATGGGAATGGATCTCGGGTTTCCGGACGTGTGCCTCACGCCCATGCCCGCGCCCACGCCGGTTCCTTATCCGAACATCGCGGTCGGGGTGATGGCCGTCTCGGCCTGTTACAAGGTCCTCTTCACGTGCACACCCTCGCACAACATGACGACGACCGTCCCCATGACGAACGGCGATAACGCGGGCGTCGCGATGGGCGTGGCGTCGGGGACGGTGATGGGGCCATCGCGGCACCTGACGGCCGCGTTCCGTGTCCTCGTCGGCGGAATCCCGGCGACACGCATGACCAGCATGGCCCTGCAGAATTCGACAAATTGCCCCGGCATGCGGATCGTGCCGAGCCAGCCGAAGGTGCTCTTGCTCGCGCCGTGAGGCGCCCGATCAGGGCTTCTTCACGCGCGGGGCGCCGTCGGGGGCGAAGTTGCCTTCGAGCAGCGTGCTCGCGCCTTCGTGCACGTACCCCTGTTCACGCAGCACGGGGCGCCCCTCCATCTTGACGGAGAACCTTCCGTCCCAGCCCTGGTTCTCCATGTTGAGCGCGCGAAGCTCGAGCCGAGCCTCGCCCTTCGGGCCCTTGACCTTCGTGTCGACGTCCACGTTGTCCGTGCCCCGGAGCTTGCGGAGCAGGTCGCGGCGGAGCGACGTCCCCACGGCCAGCGAAACCGAGACCGGGCTGCCGAGCGCCGCGGCCACGGCGGCGTCCTTCTCCACGAGCTCGACCGTGCGTGCGATCGGTGGGGCCGAAATCGTGTACATGTATTTGCCCACGCACGACGATGCGACGAGCGCGAAGAGGACGAGCACGCCGAGGAGGGACATGGCTTTTCCGGCAGGCTTCTTCGCAGGCTGGATGACAGGCTGCATGGCTCCATGAAGGCCCGCAGCCGACGCGGCGTCAAGCGCCCTCGACGTGCGCCCCGGTATCGGACATTTCCTGTCCCATCCAGGGGGTCAATTTCGTTGCCATTCCAGGGTGGATCCCGTAATGATCGATTGCACCGAGCGTTGACGTCCGCAGCGCCCGGCCACAATCGAATGCAGCACCCGCGGGGCTGGGAGACCTTGCCCCGATAGCGCCTCTCCGGGGGCGCACGCCTCTTCGGAGGCCCTCGCCGGGCATTGCCCGGTTTTCGGACGCACCTTGAAAGGCGGCCCTCATGAGCGCCATTGCCCTTGCATGGCCAGCCGCCCCGGGCGGCGGGCCGAGCGCTTTTCTTTGCGACGAATTTCTGGCCCCGCGCGATAGGTCGCCGCGCGGGCCGATCGAGCCCGCGTGCGTGGAGATCACGGCGCGCCTCGATCGGGCCCTCGAAGACGGTGAGAGCCGCCTCCCGGATCTCGCCCTCTGCTTCGACGAGGCTGCCCGGATCGCGTCGCTCCTCGGCCGCCCGATCGACGCGCGGGGCCTCTACCTCGCGTCGATCGCGGCGCTCGCTTCGTCATTCGATCGAAATGGGGACCTCGCGGCGCTCGCCCTCGCGCTCCGCGCCGCGCTCGGGCTCGGTCGTATCGAATGCGCGCTCGGCCACGACGACGAGGCGCTTTACCTTTTCGAGAAGCTCGCGGCCTTGCCGCTCGGCGGCTCGCTCGAGGCGGGGCCGCTCGTGGTGACGCCGGCGCGATGGGCCGAAATATCGGCATTCGCGCCGCTGCTCGGGCCGAAGCTCGCGGCCGAGGCGATCACCGGTGCGCTCGAGACGTTGATCGCGGGGGCGCGTTATGACGTCGCCCTCGCCGTCGCCCGCGTCCGCGATCCGAACGATCCCCCCGCGCTCGACGCCTTCCGTCGCGAGGCCACGGCGACCGCGCTGTGTCGCATGGGCCTCTTCGGCGAGGCGCTCGTGTTTCTTGCGTCCGCCATCGCGCGTGAGCCACTGCCCACGCGCCCGATCTTCGAGCAGAAGCGGGCCGAGACGCTCGCGGCCTCGGGGCAACTCGACGCGGCGCGGGCGCGCTCCTCGTTCGTCGTGGAGGCCCTCGAAGAGCGCTTCCTGGCCTCGCCCCCGTCGCTCGACGATCTCGCGCTCGCGGCCCGCGCCTTGCGCCTGCTCGCGATGCTCGGCCAGGTCCCCGCCGCGTTTTCCGTGCGCGCGTTCGAGCTCGCGGGCCTCGTCGGCGACGTGCCGCTCGAAGCGGAGCTCGCGCTCCGGGTCGTCGCGAGCGACGCGCCTCGCGCCAAGCGGGAGCGCGCGGCGAACGTGGCCGTCTCCCTCGCCGGGCACCATGCGCCTTCGTTTGCCGCGCTCCGCGATCGATTGGTCTCGATCGCGGCGTGAGCGAGCTTCCGGCGCGGCCCGGACGCCCTTGACAGACGCCGCGTTCGGGGGATGTTCTGCTCCGACGCTCGGGCATGACCCGGCGCGTCGAGGCCTGCATGTCCCAGGGAAAGCTCACGCACCTCAAGATGCTCGAGGCCGAGAGCATCCACATTCTTCGCGAGGTCGTCGCGTGCTTCGAGCGACCCGTGATGCTCTACTCGATCGGCAAGGACAGCACGGTCCTTTTGCACCTCGCGCGGAAGGCGTTCCACCCCGCGAAGCTCCCGTTCCCGCTGCTCCACGTGGACACGACGTGGAAGTTTCGGGACATGTACGCCTATCGTGACGGCTACGTGAAGAGCGAGCTCGGGGTGGACCTCATCGTCTACACGAACGAGGAGGGCCTGCGCGCCGGCGTCGGTCCGATCACGCACGGGAGCAAGGTGCACACCGACGTGATGAAGACGCAGGCGCTGAAGCAAGCGCTCGACAAATACGGCTTCGACGCGGCGTTCGGCGGCGCGCGGCGCGACGAGGAGAAATCGCGCGCGAAGGAGCGCGTCTTTTCGTTCCGCGACAAGAGTCACCGCTGGGACCCGAAGAACCAGCGCCCGGAGCTCTGGAACCTCTACAATACCGAGGTTCACAAGGGCGAGAGCATCCGGGTGTTTCCGCTCTCGAACTGGACCGAGCTCGACGTCTGGCAATACATTCACCAGGAAAAACTGCCGATCGTGCCGCTGTATTTCGCGGCGCCGCGGCCGGTGGTGGAGCGCGACGGCGTGCTCCTCATGGTGGACGACGAGCGGCTGCCGCTCCGACCGGGCGAGGTGCCGATGATCAAGAACGTCCGGTTCCGGACGCTCGGTTGTTATCCGCTCTCGGGCGCGATCGAGAGCCATGCGACGACGCTGCCCGAGATCATCCAGGAGATGCTCCTCGCGCGGCAGAGCGAGCGTCAGGGCCGGCTCATCGATTTCGATCAGTCGGGGAGCATGGAAGAGAAGAAGCGCGAAGGGTACTTCTGAGATGAGCCACGAAGAAGACCTCGCCAGGACCGACATCGAGGCCTACCTCGCGCGGAACGAGCGGAAGGAGCTCTTGCGCTTCCTCACGTGCGGGAACGTCGACGACGGCAAGAGCACGCTGATCGGCAGGCTCCTGCACGACACGAAGGGCATTTACGAGGACCAGCTCGCCGCGGTCGCCAAGGACAGCAAGGTCTTCGGCACGCAGGGCGGCGCGATCGACCTCGCCCTGCTCGTCGACGGCCTGAAGAGCGAGCGCGAGCAGGGGATCACGATCGACGTCGCGTATCGGTATTTTTCGACGGCGCGGCGCAAGTACATCATCGCGGACACGCCGGGGCACGAGCAATACACGCGCAACATGGCCACGGGCGCGAGCACGGCCGAGCTCGCGGTGATCCTGATCGACGCGCGCAAGGGCGTGACGACGCAGACGAAGCGGCACGCGTTCATCACGAGCCTGCTCGGGATCCGCAAGGTCGTGGTGGCCGTGAACAAGATGGACCTCGTCGCGTATTCGCGGGAGGTCTTCGAGGAGATCCGGCGCGCATTCCTCGATTTCGCAGGGCGTTTGCCGGATCGGCACCACTGGTTCATCCCGCTGAGCGCGCTCGCGGGCGACAACGTGGTCGAGAAGAGCGCGGCCATGCCCTGGTTCGAGGGCGAGCCGCTGCTCGAGCTCCTCGACACGGTGCCGCTCGACGAGGCGTCGAACACGGTGGACCTGCGTTTCCCCGTGCAATACGTGAACCGGCCGAGCCAGGATTTCCGCGGGTTTGCCGGGACGATCGCCTCGGGCGCGGTGCGGGTCGGCGACGAGGTGGTGTCCCTGCCGTCCGGGCGCACGAGCCGGGTCTCGCGGATCGTGACGTGGGAGGGCGATCTTGCCGAGGCTGCGGCGCCGATGTCGGTGACGTTGACGCTCGAGGACGAGATCGACGCGAGCCGCGGGGATGTATTGTGTCACTCGGACAACCGGCCCGAGATTTCGAGCCGCGTGCTCGCGATGCTCGTGTGGATGGACGAGCGGCCGATGGTGCCGGGGCGCGAATACTGGATCAAGCACGGGCCCTTGCGCACGCCGGGCAGCGTGACGCGGATCGTGCACCGCGTGGACGTGAACACGCTCGAAAAGAGCGACGCGCCGGCGCTCGCGCTGAACGAGATCGGCCGCGTGGAGCTGCGCACGAGCCGGCCGCTTTTGTTCGACGCGTACACGAAGAACCGCGCGACGGGCGCGTTCATCGTGGTCGACCGCGTGACGAATGGAACCGTCGGCGCCGGGATGATCGTCGAGAGCGGGGAGGGGCGCTGGGACGAGCCGGCGCAAGGACGGCTCACGCGCGCGGAGAGCGCGGTCACGGGCGAGGAGCGGGAGAAACGTTATGGGCAGCGGCCCACGACGATCCTGATCACGGGGCTCGCGGGGTCGGGAAAAACCAGCGTGGCGCGGGAGGTCGAGCGCAGACTGTTCGATTTGGGCCGCGCGGTCGTGGCGATCGACGGGCAGTCGATGCGGCACGGGATGAACCGCGACCTCGGCTTCTCCGCCTCGGACCGCTCGGAGAACCTGCGCCGCTCGATGGAGGTCGCGAAGCTTTTGAACGACGCGGGCCTCATCTGCGTGGCCTCGCTGGTCGCGCCCGAGGATGCGGTTCGAAAGCGCGCGCGGGAGCTCGTGGGCCCGGAGCGGTTTTTCCTGGTACACCTCGCCGCGCCGCTCGAATGGTGCCGGGAGGTCGATCGGAGCGGGATTTACCGCGACGCCGAGGCGGGCAAGGTGTCGAACGTGCCGGGGCTCGATTTCCGGTACGAGCCGCCCGAGGACGCGGACCTCGTTTTGCCGAGCCACGAGCTGAGCGTGGCCGAATGCGCGGAGCGAATCGTGCGGGAGCTCGAGCGGCGGGGGCGGATCGTGTAGGCGCGGGCCTGGCTGGTCGAGGTAGCCTCGCTGTCCTATAAAAGCTGCCCATGTCGATCGCCGTCCTCGTCTCCTGCCACGGGACCGTCTCCCGCACCGCCGACATCCCCGCGTTCCTGAACAACATCCGCCGGGGCCGCCCGTCGCCGCCCGAGCTCGTCGCGGAGGTCACGCACCGGTTCGAGGTGATCGGCGGCTCGCCGCTCATGGCCATCACCGAGGCGCAGGCGCGCGCGCTCGAAGCCCGGCTCGGCATTCCGGTGGCCGTCTCGGGCCGGCTCTGGCATCCGTATCCGAGCGAGGTCCTGCCCGGGCTCGTCGCGAAGGGCGTGCGGACGATCGTCTCGCTGCCGCTCGCGCCGCAATCGGTCGACGCGTATCACGGGCCCGTCCGCGAGGCCGCCGCGAGCCACCCGGAGCTCTCGATCCGCGCCGTGCCGGCCTGGGGCATGGAGCCCGCGTTGATCGACGCGTTCGTCGAGACGATCGACGAGGCGCTCGCCGCCGTGCCCGCGGAGGAGCAAATGGCGGTGCCGATCGTCCTCTCGGCGCACAGCTTGCCGCGCCGCGTGATCGCCATGGGCGACAAATACGAGGCGCAATTCCGCGAAATGGCCGGCGCCGTGGCCGCGCGGTTCGAAGCGCGAGGTTTTTCCACGCGAATCGCCTTCCAGAGCCAGGGCGCGAGCGCCGAGCCGTGGCTCGGGCCGGATCTCGCCGAGACGTTCGCCGATCTCGCACAGACGGGCGCAGGGGCCGTGCTCGTCGCCCCGATCGGGTTTCTCGCCGAGCACGTCGAGACGCTCTACGACCTCGACATCGAGGCGCCGAAGATCGCCGCGAAGGCGGGGCTCGGGCGGTTCTACCGGGCGAGGGCGGTGTGTGACCGGCCCCGCTTCATCGATGCGCTCGAGGCCGTCGTCCGGCGGGAGCTCGACCGGTAGGGTTTGGCGGCGACAGCCACACCGGAAAACGTACATGACGAACGACCGGGATCTTTGCATGCCGCCATGCTGCGGGGACTTGTACCGCGTGCGGCTCCGCTGATAGTTCTCGATCTGTCACGACCGGAGGCCCGCACAGATGGAACGCGAACGATCGATTCTCTTCCCGCGCGGCGCACTCGCCGTTCTGGCAGGCGCAGCCCTCGTCGGCACGACCTTGCTCGGACCCGACGCCCTTGCCGGAGGCTCGGCGCCGCCCGACATCCGCATGATCGACGTGAAGGGCAGCGACACGCCGAAGGTCGTGGCGAAGGGCGTGATCGATCAGCCGCCCGAGAAGGTCTGGCAGGTCGTCTCCGAGTGCGCGAGTTACAAGAAGCGCATGCCGCGCATCGAGGCCTCGCGGCTCGTCAAGCAGGAAGGAAACAAGCACACCTGCGAGGTGACGATCGCGATGCCCTTCCCGCTGTCGAACCTGACGGCCGTGACCGAGGCCGTGCACGAGGTGAGCGACCAGGGCATGTCGCGGCGCTGGAAGCTCGTGCGCGGCGACTACAAGTTCAACCAGGGGAGCTGGGAGGTGAAGCCGCACGACGGCGGCAAGAAGAGCCTCGTCGTGTACACGGTGCACGCCGAGCCGAACACCTCGCTGCCCGGCTGGATCCGCGAAGCCGCCCAGAAGAAGGCGATCCCGGAGCTCTTCGAACGCGTCGGCGAGGAAGCGGCGAAGATGAAGTGACGAGCGAGGGTACGGCGGGCAAACCGGGGGGTTTGGGGGGCAGAGCGCAGCGTTAGCTGCGCGAGCCCCCCATCGTCGAAGGAGCGAGCAGCGCGCAGCGACCCAGCCAACCTCGCTTCGGGTCGCACAGCGCGTCCCGCTCCGGCACGTCCTCCGCGGGCGCGAGCGCGAGGAAGCGGCGTTCTTCGAGGCGCAGGAGCGCCCCGTCGAGCGCGCAGCGTGACACCTCGGGCATGTGCGCTCGCAGCGCCGAGAGCGAGATGCCGCCCGCGGCGCGGTCCTCCGACTCCAGCGTGCCGAGCGCGTCGAGGATCCTCGCCTCCGCATACGCCTCGGGGCCGAGCTGGCGGAGCGAGACCACGCGCTCGATGTGCGCCGCGAGCACCTCGAGGTCCGCGTCCTCCATCGTCCAGACGAGGTCCGCGACCGCGCGCGCCGTGCTCCGCGCGTGCGAGGCCGCCGGATTCGGCGCCGGGCGTTTCAGGGCGAGGCGCGCGACGAATTGCTGCACGCGTCCCCAGATCGAAGGCGAGGAGCTCGGCGGCTCGTCGGAGCCTGGGATGGGGGTTTCGTCCCAGGACGTCACGGGTTCGTCCGTGCAGACCGAGTTTTCCCAGCCAAGGTCGGCGTAGCGGGGCGGGGGGAGGGGTTCGCCGAGGTGTGTGAAGCGGGCCGAGGGTAACGTCTTCCGATCAGACCGTATTGACAACCCGGCGAGCTCGGCGAGGGCCGTATCTTCGTCATCGGAGTCGGCGAATGCCGGGGGGAAGACGGGCTCGGCGGGTTCGTCGTCGTCCCAGGCTTCCGCGTTGCCTTCGTATCGACCTTCCTCGTGCCCGAGCAGCGCCATCTCCCGTTCGTCCGGGCTCATGGCGCGTGTCGCGGGCCCGTCGCTCGACGCGACTTCGTCGGCGAAGAGCCCTTCCATCGCGCGCTTCGTCGGCGCGTCGTGGCGGGTGTCGGGCGGCTCGTCGTGGAGGAAGGGGTCGAAGGTCATGGCGTTTTACCGCGAGTTGGACGGGGCAAACCTCAAGAAGGTTTCACTGTCCCAAAGGCCGAGGCAACGAGACTCTTTCCGGCCTATGCACTTTTTGGTTTGGCCAGGTGCACAGCGCCGCGTGGATCGTGACCAGGGCGAATTTGGAAAGGTTGCGCGGGTTTCGTGCTCCAAACCACACGGTGGTGGTGCGAGGTGCAACCGCGTGGGGAGGATTACTCGGAGCAGATGTACTGGATGGGGCAGGACTCGGCGATGGCGCAGGTATCGCCGCACTGCTCGAAGCAGCTCAGACACTGCTGGTAGGCGGCGTCGTTCACGCAGGAGGCCTTGGCCGTGCGTTCGAGGTCGCACTTCGTCTGGGCCTCCTCCGGCGAGTAACCGCCGCAGGCGGCGAGGGCGAGGCCAAAGAAGGACGTGAGCATGAAGGTCTGGAGGGCGTGTCGCATGATGAACTCCTCGTTGGTGTGTTCACCTCCTCCTACCACGGCATCCGAGGGGCCACGACTTTGCTCGCACGGGCTTCGCGCAAGTCGGTATCTTTCCCCATCCGGGGAAGGTTTCACGGCAGGTCGGAGGGTACGTCGGGGCATGGTCAAGCCGGAGGTTCGTGAGGAGTGGTTGCCGCTCCGGGAGGGAAGTCCGCACCGTTATCGCTTCGAGGAGCCGGATATCTTCTTCGTCGGCGACGTGGGCGACGTCACCGGCGCCGACATGGCGTGCATGTTCGACATGGTGGAGGAGCTCGCGGCGCGCACGGGGCGGCGGCTCTTCTGGATCTCGGACATCTCCCGGCTCGGGCGGGTGACCGAGGAGGCGGGCAAGCTGTCCGTCGAGCGGGACGTCAAGTCGCTGCTGCACGCGACGATCCTTTACGGGGGGAGCTTTCGCCAGCGTCTCCTGGCCAACATGGTGGCCAAGGCGTTGCTTCTCCTGAAGCCGAACCGGTCGAAGCGCCCCCTCTATTTTTGCGCCACGGAGGCCGAAGCGCGGGCGCTCGTCGAGGAGATGCGGCGCAAGGAGGGGGGCTCGTCGTAGACTCGAGGCCGCATGAAGTTCTTCGTCTTGCAGAGCAGCGTCGGGTCGAGCCACGAGACCACGTTCGTCCCGCTCGAACCGCAGTTCAAAGAGGGGCTCACGTGCCCGGCGTGCGGGCGCGCGCTCACCGAGAAAGAATGGATCCCGCCGCTCCGGGCCGAGCTGTTTGCGCGCGGCGAGGGCCTCGGAGACGTGGCGTTCGGGCCGGGCCTCGATTTGCTGGTGTCCGAGCGATTCCTCGAAGCATGGCGCGCCGAGAAGCTCTCGGGGCTGCATGGGCTGAAAGAGGTCGAGATCCGGAAGGTGCACCCGGAATCGGCCGCGCCGCATGCGCGGTATCACCTCGCGCTCGCCGGATACGGAATGACGCAGATCGACCCGAAGCGGAGCCGCGTGGCGCGCGAGGGCGAATCGGATTGCCTGCAATGCATGGGCGGCGCCGAGGTGACGCTCGTCGAGGGATACACGATCGACGAGCCGACGTGGAGCGGCGAGGACGTGTTCGTCCCCTGGGGCTTCGGCGGCTGCCTCGTGGCGACCGAGCGGGTGCTCGCGATGCGCGACAAATACGGCCTCACGAACGTGACGCTCGTGCCGACGGAGGCGTTCGTCTGGAAGCGCGCATGAAGCGCATGGAGGCAGGGTGAACGGAGAGGGGTGGTCGCGGCTCGGATCGTCGCACGAAGCGCGATTCGAGGCGCCGGATCTTTTCGTGCTTCGAATCCAGGGCGACGTCTTGCTTTCCGATACGACGGCGCTGTTCGATCGAATCGAGGCGCTGGCCGCGCAGGTGGGGCGGCAGCTCCTCCTCCTCGTGGATGTCTCGAAGCTCGGGCAGGTGCGCCCGGACGCGCGCACGTCGGCCCTCGGGCGGGACCTCACGACCTCGCTGCGGGGCCTGGCCGTCTACGGGGGCAGCTATCATCAGCGGCTTTACGCGAATCTCTTGATCAAGGCCATTCCGCTCCTGCGCCCGAACCGCCCCCAGAAGCCGATGCTGTTTTGCGCCACGGAGGCGGACGCGCGGGCGTTCGTCGCGGAGCTGCGAGGCCGCGAGGCGAGCGCGTCGTAAAGGGCGGGTCAGGCGACGTGGCGGCCGAGGGCGAGCTTTTCGAGCCGCTCGATGGCCGCGAGCACGGAGGGGGTCTCCGTGAGCAGCGGCGCCATGGGATCGAAGATACGCGCGACGCGGCGGGGAACCGTGTGGATGTCGAAGGCACGAGGATCGAGCGAATCGTCGACCTCGTCCCAGGTGAGCGGCGTGGAGACACGCGCGCCCGGCACGGCGCGTACGGCGTAAGGCGCGACGATGGTGCGGGACGCGCCGGTTTGTCCGGTATCGACATAAACACGCGGGCCGCGGCGCTGCTTCGAGCGCTCCATGGTGGCGATGTCGGGGTGTTTCCGGACGAGCATGTGGCCGACGAGGTCGGCGAGGGCGCGCGCCGTTTCATAGGAGATCGCGGGGCCGAGCGGGACGAAGACGTGCAGGCCCGACTGGCCGGACGTCTTCGGAAACCCCGTGAGGCCGATTTGATCGAGCAGACCCTCGAGCGAGCGCGCGAGGGTGATGACGTCGGCGAACGTCCCGCCGCTGACGTCGAGGTCGATGTTGAAGAAATCGGCCTCTTCGAGGTGCGGGACGCGCGAGGCGATCACGTGAATCGGAATCGCGCCGAGGTTCGCGACGTAGAGGAGCGTGGCCTCGTCGCGGATGTGAAAGACCTCCATTTCGTCCTCGCGCCCCGGCAGGCGGACGCGGAGCGTGGGCACCCAATCGGGCAGGCCCGCAGGGACGTTCCATTGATAGAAAAACTTGCCGGTGATGCCGTCGGGATACCGCACGAGCATCACCGGTCGGTCGCGGAGGTGCGGCAGGAGGACGGGCGCGACGGCGGCGTAATACGCGGCGATGTCCCGCTTCGTGATGCCGTCCGCGGGGAAGAGGACCTTGTCGGCGTTGTTGATGGGGACCTCTGCCTGCCCCTTCGCGGCGCCCCCCGTGCGGACAGACTCGGCCGCGAGGCGCTCGATCTCGGTCTCCTCTTTATCGCCGTGCGGCGAGGCGACGCATTCCTCGGGCGCGACGTCGTCGCGGATCCCGCGAAAAACCGGGAAGCGTAGGTTGCCGTCGTCGGTATACCCGGAAAAACGCACGGACACGACGAGCTCGGGGCGAACGTGGACGCGGCCGCGCGGCGCGGCGTTGTACGGGCCACGCGCGGTGGGTTTGTCCGTACGCAAGGGGGTGAGGCGCGCGAGCAGCGCTTCGATGGACGCCGCGTCGAGGCCGCTGCCGACCTTGCCGCGGTAGCGCAGCTCGCCGGCCTCGTAGGCCGCGACGTCGAGCGCGCCGAGCCGGGCGCGGCCGCCCTCGCCGAGGGTATAGCCGACGACCACGAAATCGTCGTCGCGCTCGCACTTGAGCTTGATCCAATCGTACGAACGCGCGGGGCCGGGGCGATAGGGGGCGTCGCGGCGCTTGGCGACGAGGCCCTCCATCCGGCGCTCGCGGCAGAAATCGAAGAGCATGGTGGGGTCGCCCTCGATCGTGTCGAGGGTGCGAATCTCGCCGGGCGCACGGACGAGGCTTTGCAGGAGCTCCTTGCGCGCGTGGAGCGGGAGGCGGCGCAGGTCGCGGTCGCCGATCGCGAGCAGGTCGAAGACCACGTAGAGGACGGGGATCCGGGTCTCGGCGCGGCGAATATCGGCGCTGCTGGCGAGGTGGATGCGCTGGGCGAGGCGCTGGAAGCTCGGCTGTCCGGCCTGGTCGAGGGCGATGATC
Source organism: Polyangium sp. y55x31 (assembly GCF_029946505.1). Taxonomy (GTDB): domain Bacteria; phylum Myxococcota_A; class Polyangia; order Polyangiales; family Polyangiaceae; genus Polyangium. The sequence continues at coordinate 18,484 of NZ_JARZHG010000007.1, read as the reverse complement.
TCGCCGTCGAGCACGAGGCGGGCGGCGGCGAGCTTGTCGACGGCGCGCGCGACCTCGGGATAAACACGCGAGACGTCGCGCAGGCTTCTCGACTGGAGGAGGACGTCCGAGCCGTTTTTCCGGGCAATGCAGCGGACGCCGTCCATCTTGAGCTCGAAGATGTAGTTCGAGCCGAGCGAGCCCTTCGGCGCGGGGCAGGCGCGCATGGGGACCATGTTTGGCTCGATGGAACCCTTGGGCGCGCCGAGGGCCGCGGCGCGGGCTTCGAGTTCGGTTGCGATGTCCGAGGCGTGGCCGAGCTCGCCGATGTCGAGGCCGGAGAGGACGGAGCGAGGTTTTTCCTGGACGATGTCGTGTCCGGGCGCCGCGAAGGCGTCGTGCTTCTTGAAGAGGAGCCAGTCCTTCTCGGAGTCCTTCAGCCGGACCAGGAGGAAGCGGCCGTGGAGCTTGTGGCCCGAAAGCTCGAACTCGAGTTTGCCCTTGCGTAACTGGTCTTCTGCGGGTTCGTCCAGGTACCGAACCCGGCCGGTGTCCCAGGCGATCATGGGTCCGGCACCGTAATTGCCCTCGGGGATGACGTCCTCGAAATGGAGATATTCGAGGGGGTGCGGCTCGGTGCGGACGGCAAGGCGGCGCTCGCCCGGATTCAGCGTGGGCCCCTTGGGCACGGAGAAGCTCTCGAGCGCGCCGCCCACCTCGAGGCGCAGGTCGTAATGGCGGCGGCGAGCGTCGTGCAGATGCACGACATACGCGCCTTCCGTCGTCGCGCCGGGCGAGCCGGCCGGGCCTCCAAAGGGCTCGGGGGTTTGACCGGGATCACGCTTTTTCCGATATGCGTCGAGCTTCGCCGATCCGTCCACAGGGTCCTCCGGGATCGTCCACGACCTTTGCAAGGATCGATGCGCATGGCTGCGCGATCCACGGGCACGGGGACCATCTCGTTTGGCCTGGTTTCCATTCCGGTCAAGTTGTACACGGCCACGTCTTCCCACGGCGTCGGCTTTCACATGCTTCACAAGAAATGCGGGACCCGCGTCAAACAGCAATTGTTCTGCCCGTACGACCGGGAGGTCGTCGAGCGATCGGACACGATGCGGGGGTTCGAGTACGCGCGGGAGCAATACGTCGAGGTGACGGACCAGGACCTCGACGCGGTGCGCGCCGAGCGAACGGACCGGATCGACATCGTCGAGTTCGTCCCGGCCGAGACCGTGGACCTGCTCTACGTGGACAAGACGAATTACCTCGGCCCGGACAAGGGCGGCGCGCGGGCATACAAGCTGCTCGCGGACGCGATGGAGCGGACGAAGAAGATCGCGGTCGGCCGGTATGGCGTCCGCGGCAAGGATCAGCTCGTCCTTTTACGGCCGTACAAGGGCGGGCTCATCATGCACCAGGTCTATTACGCGGACGAGGTGCGGCCGTTCGAGGAGATCGCGCCGCCGGCCAAGGTGGACTTCCGGCCGCAAGAAGAGGACCTCGCCGACCGGCTCATCGGCGAGCTCTCGGCGGACGCATTCCACCCGGAGAACTTCCACGACCAATATCAGGAGCGGCTGACGGGGCTCATCGAGAAGAAGGTCGCGGGGCAGGAGATCTCGCTGCCGCCGGCCGAGCCGCAGGCGCAGATCATCGATCTGTTCGAGGCGCTGAAGCAGAGCTTGAAGCAAAGGGCCCCCGCCGCGGCCGCGCCGTCCGCGCCGAAGGAAGCAGAGGCGCCCGCAGCCGAGGAGGCGCCCGCCGAGGAGGCGCCCCCGCGCCCGTCGGTGAAGAAGGCTGCGCCGCGGCGCCCGCCGCGCGAGCGCGTGAGGAAAGCAGGATGATGTAGAGCGAGCAGCGTCGTCCGCGGGCGCGCTCCGTGGTACATAAAGCCGGATCATGGGAGATCCGGACAAACCTGCCTCCAAGAATGCGTCTCTCGGCCGCCTGCTCGGGCTCGCCCGCCCGGAGATCGGGCGGCTCGCGGCCGGGACCGTGTTCCTCGTCATCGGGACATTGATGGGGCTGCTCGTCCCCCAGGCATTCCGGGTGATCCTGGATCGCGCCGTGGGCCAGGCGGACGGCTTCTGGACGATCGACCGCGCGGCGCTGGCGCTCATCGTGGTGGCAGCCGTGCAGGCGGGCGCGACGGCGCTGCGTTTCGTGTGCTTCACGAGCGCAGGCGAGCGGGTCGTGACGCGCCTTCGGCGGGATCTGTTCGAGCACCTGCTCGCGCAGGAGATCGCGTTCTTCGACGAGCGGAAGACGGGCGAGCTGACGAGCCGGCTCGCGGCGGACACGACGCTCGTGCAAAACGCGGTGAGCGTGAACATCTCGATGGGGCTGCGCTTCGCGGCGCAGGTGCTCGGCGGCGTCGGGTTCCTCGTCTACACGTCACCCATTCTCACGGCGGTGATGCTCGGGGTGGTACCGCCGGTGGCGCTGGGCGCCGTGGCGTATGGGCGCCGCGTGCGCAAGCTGTCGCGCGAGGCGCAGGACGCGCTCGCCCGGGCGAACGAGGTCGCCGAGGAGACGATCGCAGGCATCCGGACGGTACGGGCGTTCGCCGCGGAGAAGACGGAGGCGGGGCGATACTCGAAGGCGGTATGGGACGCATTCGCCGTGGTATGGCGGCGCATCGTGACGAGCTCCGTGTTCATGAGCGTCTCGTCGTTCGCGGCATTCGCGGCGCTCGCGCTCGTGCTGTGGTATGGCGGGCGGCTCGTGTCGCAGGGCGCGATGACGCCCGGCGGATTGACGTCGTTCTTGATTTACACGCTCATGGTGGCGTTTTCGCTCGGCGGGATCAGCGAGCTCTGGGCGGACCTGATGCGCGCGTCGGGCGCGGCCGAGCGGGTATTCGAATTGATCGATCGCCCCCCGACGATCCCGCTCGCGGAGGGCGCGCGGCCCGGCGCGGTGGAAGGTCGTATCGAGCTTTCGCGCGTGAGCTTCGCGTATCCCTCGCGCAAGGACGTGCCGGTGCTGCAGGACCTCGACCTCGCGATCGCGCCGGGCGAGGTGGTGGCGCTCGTGGGCCCGTCGGGGTCGGGGAAATCGACGATCGCGGCGCTGCTTTTGCGTCTGTACGATCCGACCGAGGGGCGCATCGCGCTCGACGGAAAGGATCTGCGGGAGCTTTCGCCGGAATGGCTGCGGCGCAACGTCGGGGTCGTTTCGCAGGAGCCGATGCTATTTTCGTGCAGCGTGGCGGACAACATCCGGTATGGCCGGACAACCGCGACGGAGGCGGAGGTGGAGGCGGCGGCGCGGGCGGCGAACGCGCACGAGTTCGTGTCGAGGTTCCCGGAGGGGTATGCGACGCTCGTGGGCGAGCGGGGCGTGAAGCTGTCCGGCGGGCAGAAGCAGCGCGTCGCGATCGCGCGCGCGGTGCTGAAGGATCCGCGGATCCTGGTGCTCGACGAGGCGACGAGCGCGCTCGACGCGGAGAGCGAGCACCTCGTGAAAGAAGCGCTCGACCGATTGATGAAGGGACGAACGACGCTGATCATCGCGCACCGATTGTCGACGGTGATGGGCGCGAACCGGGTGGTGGTGATCGAGGATGGAAAGATCGTCCAGAGCGGCGACCACGCGACGCTGATGCAGCAAGGCGGGCTTTATCGGAAGCTCGTGGAGCGGCAGCTCGAAGGGGGGCGGGAGGGGGCGCGGGCTGTGATGGCTCAGGCGCTTTCCCAGGCGTGAGGTTTTTTCGGAGGTCTGGTGGTGTGGTAGGATGCGCTCATGGCGAGGGACAACGATGACGTCGTGGCGGCGGCGCTGCGTTTGCCGCCCGAGGGGCGAGCTGCGCTGGCCGCTGCGTTGATCGGGAGCCTGGAGGACGAGGAGCCCGAGGAGGACGTCGAGGCCGCCTGGTCCGACGAAATCCGACGCCGCCTCGACGAGGTCGACGCCGGGGCCGTGAAGCCTATCCCTTGGTCGGAGGCACGAGGGCGCATTCTCGCAGCGGCGCGTGGTCGTGGCGAAGCCGGTTGAGTTCCTGCCTGCAGCCGTAACGGAAGCCGAGGAAGCCGCCGGTTGGTATGCCGAGAAGGATCCGCGCGTGGCCGTCGCGTTTTCCGAGGAGCTGGAGCGCGCGCTGCGCCGTATCGAGGATGCCCCGGGGCGATGGCCGTCGTACCTGCACGGGACACGGCGCGTGCTTCTTCGTCGATTTCCTTTCTGCGTCGTGTATCGCGAAGAACCCTCACGCGTCATCGTAGTGGCGGTCGCGCACACCCGACGAAGCCCGGATATTGGCGTCGCGGCCGCTGAATTCGTGGTACTCTCACTCTGAATCATCATGCCCGGATGGGAGCTCCACGACGGCGACAGGAAGATCGGTCCGATGAGCGAGGAGGCCGTGCTCTGGGCCATCAAGCGCGGTTTGCCTTCGTCCACGCGGGTGCGGCCCGAGGGGCAGGAGGCGTGGATCACGCTGGATGATCATCCGGTGTTCGCGGATGAGCTCGTGGCACGGAGCACGCGCGAGGGCCGGGCGCCGCGGCGTATACGCTGGCTCGCGTATACGCGGATGGAGCTCGTGCGCGTGGCCGTGGCGCTCGCGTCGGTCGTCGTGGCCGTGGTGGCGTATGGGCACGTCGCGGAGAACAAAGACGGGCTGGTGCGCGAGATCGAGGATCGTTTGCGTGAGAGCAGCGCCGAGAGCCCGTCCGCGGCGGCGGCGCATCCCGCGGCGTCCGTGGAGTCGGGCGCGGTCGGCGAGGCGATCGAGGCGGCGAACGCCGCACAGCTCTCCACGAGCGAGCGGACACGATTGGCGAGCGCAGCGCTCGCGGATGCGCGGATGGACGGGCGCGCGGCGGTTTGCAAGGCGCGGGCGCTGCTCGAGACGCTGCCCGCGGCGGAGAAACGAAAACCCGAGGTGGCGCGCGCCCTCGCGCAGCTCTCGTCGAAGGAGCTGCCGGTTTTGCGGGCCGAGCAGGCCGAGTTCGAGAAGACACGCGGCGTGCTCTGCGGCGACGGTACGAAGCCGAAAGATTGTCCATGCCACGGCGCGCACGAGTCCTGTTGCGTGCTGCACAAGGGCGTGGCGCGGTGCGAACCATTGCCCACGCGGATCCGCTGTCCGTAGCCTTCCAAGAAAATTTCGCGCAACTGCCGAGGGGGTCGCGTCGATGAAGGGGCATGACGCGATGGTCGGTGTTCATGCTCGGGGTGTTCGGGGTGTCGGCATGTCGGGAGCCGGATCCGTTGGAGGTAAAACAGATTTCTTCCGCCGATGAAGTGTGGTATGGTGTGGGATTTGGCCTGAGCGGGGAGGTCGTGGTCTTCGATGGGAAAACCGGGGCCGTGACGAGCTCGGCGGAAGGCGGCGGAGGGACGCCGCGCGACGTGACGGTGGATCCGGACGGCGCGCGATTGTGGGTGCTCGAAGAAAATGAGGATGCGTCGGGCGGAGAGAGCCGGGTGTGTCCGCTCGACGCGGGCGTGGTGGGGCCGTGCGCGCACGCGGCGTGGGTCGATGGCGGCGCGGCGCTCTTCGCGACGGACGAGGGGCTCTGGGTGTTCGAGCAGGCGACGTACGGGCCGCGGTGGAAGGTGCTGCGGGAAGGTACGATCGCAAAAGGTGTGCACGCGCCGCGGCCCGCTTCGGTGTGGAGGGAAGGGGACCGGGTCGAGGTGCTTTCGTACGGCGTGAGCGATGACCGATTGACGCGGCTGTCGGGGACGATGACGGAAAACGGGCTCTTCGTGACGACGGGCCTCGACCTCGGTGCGCCGGCGCTCCTGCCGCCGACGGCGCGATTCGTTCCGCTGCCTTCCGAATCCGGGCTGCTCTGGGACGTGGTGGGGGGCGATGTCGCCCTACGAAAGGTAGATGCGGAGGGCGTGGGGGCGGCCGTGATGCTCGGGGTCGGGCCGGGGATCGAGCGGATCGAGGCGGCGGAGGTGATCGGCGGGGCGGCGCTCGTGCTCTCGACGAATACGTTGTGGGTCGTGGAGCTCGGGGCGAAAAACGGGGGCCTCGGTGTGACCTCGGTCGCGCTCGGGGGGGAGGTTCGTCGCGCCGGTACGTTTTTCTCGCGCGACCTGGTCACGGCCGGCGACCGGGCGCTCGTCGCGACCGACCAGGGCGTCCGCGCCATCGTGGTGGAAAAGGATGACGGGTCTGTCTTCGTCGAGGATTCGTTCGATGGCAGCCATCTCCGAGGTCCGCTTTTGGTGGTGCGCGCCGTGAATTGACGCGCTGCGTGCCACGGAGATGTCACGAAAAACGGAGTGCGGTTCGGAAGGAAAACCTGTACATTCGAGCTGTGGCCTCTCCCCGAACCTTCGTCCTTTGGGCTCTTGGGTTGGTCTCGGTCGTGGGTTGCTCGGAAGAGCGGGTGCTCACGCCGAGCGACCCACTGCCGGTGGACGTCGACGAGGGGAATGGGGGGAGCGGCGGCGACGCCGGGTCGGGCGGCGTCGGGGGCGTCGGAGGCGCGGGCGGCGCCGGCGGAATGGGCGGCGCCGGTGGAATGGGCGGCGCGGGCGGAACCGGGGGCGCAGGCGGCGCGGGCGGCGCGGGTGGCGCCGGTGGCGCCGGTGGAGGCGGCGGCAGCGACGCCATCCCGGTCGACACCGATTGCGTGACCGAGATGGGTCCGCCCGAGGTGTCCGCGGTGGGGATGCCCGGAAAGCTGCGCCTCATCGGGTGTGTGGTCACGCCGGACAAGGCATTCGCGGGCGAGGTGCTCATCGAGAGCGATACGCTGACGTGCGTGGGCCCGTCATGCGAGGACGCGCCGGGCGCCGCGGACGCGACGGTCGTCAAGACGCACGGGGTCATCCTGCCCGGGATGATCGATACGCACAATCACATCCTGTTCGACATCTTCGACGAGTCGGACTGGAGCCCCTCGAAGCCGTACGGCAACCACAACCAGTGGCCGAACGAGCCGCGTTACCAGGCGATGGTCGACGCGAAGCAATACATGAACGGCGAGGGGACGCCGAACCTCGACCCGGGCTTCGGCTGCGAGATGAACAAGTACGGCGAGATGAAAGGTCTCGTCGCCGGGACGACGAGCATCGCCGGCGCGGCGAACCCGATCGACAAGACGTGTTATGGGTCGCTCGCGCGGACGATCGATCAAAAGGCGAACGACCTCGGCGCGGACAAGGTGCAGGTCTCGACGTTGTTCCCGCCGTCGAGCGGGGACGCGGTCTGCAACAACTTCGTCGTCGACAAGACCGACGCCTACGTCATTCATTGCGGCGAGGGCGTGGACGAGACGGCGAAAAAGGAGTTCACGACGCTCGGGACGGCGACGAACCCGGAGGGCTGTCTGTATGCGTCGGAGACGACGATCGTCCACGGGACGGCCTTCGGGCCCGAACAGTTCGCGGTGATGGCGGACAGCGGCATGAGCCTCGTGTGGTCGCCGCGCTCGAACGTGTTCTTGTACGGCGGCGGGACGGATCTGACGAAGACGACGAACGTGCCGCTGGCATTGTCGCTGGGCATCAACGTGGCGCTGGCGCCGGATTGGTCGCTCGGGGGCAGCCAGAACCTGCTCGACGAGCTACGTTTCGCGAACAAGGTGGACAACGAGGCGTACGGGGACGTGATCTCGCCAGCCATGCTGGTCCGCATGGTGACGGTGAATGCGGCGAAGGCGCTGGGGCTCTCGGACGTGCTCGGGTCGCTGGAGGTCGGGAAAAAGGCGGACGTGACGGTGATCGCGGGGGACGCGAGCAAGCCGTTCCACGCGGTGCTGGCGGCGGCGCCGAAGGATGTATCGCTCGTCGTGGTGAATGGCGTGCCGCTTTATGGAGACGCGGTGCTCGCGGCGCTCGGGCCCACGACGCCGGGCTGCGAGGCGCTCGATATCTGCGGGAATGCGAAGTTCGCGTGCGTGGCCGAGACGGGCGGGACGACGACGAACAAGTTCGGGCAGACCTGGGCCGACATCACGCAGATTCTTTCGTCGGAGCTCAAGACGTACGACGAGATGAACCTGTCCGCGTGGGATTTCGCGCCGCTCGCGCCGCTCGTGAAATGCGAGTGAGCGCTCAGGCCGTCTTGCGGAAGACGAGCGAGTGATTGTTGGCAGGCATGGGGACGGTCTCCTCGTGCACGAAGCCGGTTTGTCGCGCGAGGTGCTTCAGGTCGTCGAGGTCGCGCACGCCCCAGGAGGGGTCCCTTTCCCGTAACGAGGCGTCGAAGGCCTCGTTGCTCGGGGCCGTGAACGCGCCCGAGAATCGATAAGGGCCGTACGTGACGAGCACGCCGCCCGCGGGGAGGATTCGCGCGGCGCCACGGAAGAGGCCCTCGCACGCGCGGAAGGGGGCGATGTGGATCATGTTGATGCAGACGACGGCGTCGGCGCGGGAGACGGGCCAGGCGTCCTCGGAGGCGTCGAGCCGGAGCGGGCGGAGGAAGTTCGGCAGATCGAGCTCCGCGCGGTATGCTTCGATGCTGGCGAGCGCGTCGGGATCGGGGTCGGAAGGCTGGAACGTGAGGCCAGGCAGGTGGGCCGCGAAGTGAGCCGCGTGCTGACCGGAGCCGCTCGCGATTTCGAGCGTAAAGGCGCCGTCCGGCAGGACGCGACGGAGGACGTCCAGGATGGGATCGCGATTTCTCTCGGCGGCGGGGGCGCGTCGCTTCATGGGTCCTTCCGGGTGGTGTATCCTCGGGCGCGTGGAGCTTAGCAAGATGCGCGCGTGGAAGGCAAAACGAGCTTTGTGGGTCGCGGCCGTCGGGACGTCGTCCTTTGGCTGCCAGATCGTGGGCGGGCTCCCTTCCGAGCTCACGCTCGACGATGACCCCGGCAGCCTGCCGCCGCGGGATCCGCTGGTATGGGAGGCGACCGAGCCCGGGCCGGAGATGGTCTACACGATGCCCGATTGGCTCGACTACATCAACCGGACGGATACGCCGCGCACGTCGCAGATCGGACCGAATACGCTGCGAATCGGATACCAGAAGCACGAGGCGCGGCCGCGCAACGTGGGGACGGGCTGGGGGCTCGCGATGGAGACGGAGCGGACGAATTTGATCCCGAACAGCACGTGGGGAGGCGCGGGCTGGATGGGGGACGACAAGTCCATGGCGGCCGTGCCGGGTGCCCTCGATCCTGCGGGCGGGCAGGAAGGCGTGGCCCTGATCTCCTTCGGCAATCAGTCCTCCTCATGGGCTCTCGTGCAGGGGAAGATCGCGTCGGCGTGGTTCATGGGCGCGCAGGGGGACGGGACGTTCGCATATTTCGCGTACGGCAATGCGTTCGTGCCCGTGAGCGATACCGTGTGGAAACGGTACGAAGTGGGGACGTCCGAGGAGGGGCCGACCCTTCGATTGACGACGGGGGCGATCGGGGCTTCGCCGGCCATCCTGCAGGAGACGTCGGTGAACGCGTACGGGGCGCAGGTGGAGGTCGGGACATATCCGTCGAGCTTCATTCCGACGACGGGGGCGCCGGTGCTCCGGGAGGCGGATCTCTTGAACGCCGAAATGGAGACCGTGGCCCCGTCGGGATATTTCGACGTGACGATCCGGTATGCGCCGCATTATGCGCAGAGCGAGCAGACCGTCGATCACGACCTCGTCGCGCTGGAGGACGACAGCACGTTTTTCCGGATGAAGGCGGGAGGGACGCTGACGCTGCTCAAGGTGGGCTCGCCGGATAACCTGCGGATCGAGGGGCTCGACTGGTCGCGGGATCAGGAGCTCGAGGTGCGGGTGCAATATCTGCCGAATCGGCGGCTCATCTCGATCAAGGGCGCGACGAAGGGGGACGCGACGGTATCGAAGCTCGGGCCGGTCGAGCCCGTGGGGAAGGACAAGACCGTCTGGCTGCTCGGGGACAACGACGGCCCGCAGGAGAGCGTGGATCTCCGGTACATCGAGGTCCGATAGGCGAGCGTGGGCGAGAGGAGCGGGTCATGTACCGAGCGATGGTTTTCGGGGCGCTGGGCGCATTCTGCATGGGCACGGTGGGCTGTCTGGAGCTCGATACGGCCCAGGGATCGGGCGGCGGGGCGTCGTCGAGCACGAGCGGGAGCGGAGGCGCAGGCGGTATCGGTGGGAGCGGCGGCGCTGGGGGAATGGGCGGCGCCGGGGGAATGGGCGGTGGTGGAGCGGGCGGCGGGGGGGCCGTGGCCATTCGAGAATGGACCGCGACCCAGCCGGCCTTCGGGAGCGCGCCCGTGTATTCGTTTCCGGATGGATGGCTGCAGATCACCTGTCCGACAGGGGATCGGACGTCGCAGTTCAGCGCGAGCACGCTGATGCGTCTGTATGGGCCGAACGCGGCGCGCCCGCGCAACGTGGGCAAGGGCTGGGGGCTCAGCGTGGAGCGGCGGCGGACGAACCGCATTCGTGGGAGCGAGTCCTGGATGGGCCAGTCGTGGTCGAGTCCGGCGGGGCCGGTTGCCATGTCCGCCATGCAGTTGCAGCCGGATCCCGCCGGCGGCACGGGCGCGACGAAGTTCAGCTCGTCGGGGAGCCAGCAATCGAATTACCTGGGCGGGCTCGTGGGCGGAACGTCGTCGGCGTGGCTCAAGGGCGACGCGGGGACGGCGCCCTACGCCTATTTCACGCTCGGGAGCACGTTGAACTGGGCGCACGTCGCGGTCGACGATACGAGCTGGAGACGATACGAGATCGGCAATGGGAACGGATACTTCATGCTCCGGACCGACGGCGACGCGGATTCCGATCCTCCGCCGATCGCGGGCTCGACGTCGGTCATCGCGTATGCAGCCCAGCACGAGCCGAATGCGAAGTACCCGTCGAGCTACATCCCCACGGGGGACCAGGACCGGACGCGCGAGGCGGACGTTTTGTTTTCGAACCTGACGGAGACGCTCCTGCCCGGCGGGTATTTCCACGTGGTGATCAAATTCGCGCCGAACTACGCTCCGGGAGAGACGGAGGAGCCTCGTCCGAATTTGCTCTATCTCAACACGTCGAATCGGCTCTACCTCGACACACAATCGAACAAGGTGGTTCTGACGACCGGAGCCGAGAGCCTCGCGGGGCCGAGCGCTTTGACCTGGAGCCGGGAGCAAGAGCTCACCATCGAGGCGAAGGTCACGCCCATGGGTCGTCTTCTCTCGGTTTCGGGCGCGACCACGGGGAACTTCGTGGTCGAGGACGTGAAGAACGTCCCGGTGCCCACGGTCGGGCCGCTGTACGTCCTCGGAAGCGACAAGGGCGCGGACGAATGCGCCGATCTGCGGTACATCGGGTTCTTCCCGCCAAACTGATCCGTCAGCGCAGGTAGAGCCAGAGCCAGCTCCCCGCGCCGAAGAGGACGCCCGCCCCGAGGATCACGCCGAATCCGCCGAAAAAGACCCATTGTCCGCGTTTTTTCTCCTGCGCGAGCCCCCACGCGATCGCGAAGAGGTGCGAGAGGACGAACACCACGCCCGCAGGCCAGGCGACGAGGCGGACGACGAGCTGGCCCATCGCCTCGGTGTCGTGCTCGATCAAGGAGAGGCGCTCGAAATGCAGGTGGATCGTGAGCGGCATCGAGGCGACGGCCCACACGAAAGCGAGGGGGTAGCCGAAGAAATGGCCGACGGCGAGGCGCTCGAGGAAGAGGCGGATCCGAAACCGAGGCGGGGCGGGCGTGTTCAACGGGTGATGGGCAGTTTCCGGTACCGCGTGAAGAGGGCGGACTGGCGGTTCGCGAGGTCGACCTTTTTGCCACGAATGACGACCGCGAGCGGGCGCGAGGCGATTTCGAGGGGATCGCCGGACCAGACGACGAGGTTCGCCACCTTGCCCGGGGCGAGCGTGCCGTATTTCGCGCCGAGCCCGAGCGCCTGGGCCGGGGCGCTCGTGATCGCCGCAATGGCCGCCGCGTGCGGCAACCCCGCGCGGACGGCATTGCCGGCGACCTGGCGGAGCTTGCGGGCATTGTGCGTGTCGGCCGTGGTGATGACGACGGGGACGCCGGCCGCGTGGAGGAGCGCGGCGTTGTCGTCGCGGGTGCCGAGGGTGTCGAAGGTCGTAGGGCCGGGTTCGAGGGGATTGACGATCACCGGGATTTTCGATTCGGCGAGGCGCGGCGCGATTTTCCAGGCCTCGGCGCCGCCCGCGATGACGGGGCGGAGGCCGAATTCCTTGGCGAGCGCGACGGCGGCGAGGATGTCGGAGGCGCGATCGACGTGGAAAACGACCGGGACGCGGCCGGCGAGCGCGTCGCCGATGGCTTCGAGGTCGAGCCGGCTCGCCGCGAACGGGCGGCTTTGATTGCGCTCCCAGGCGGCGCGGTTTTTCTGGAACGTACGGGCGTCGTCGAAGACCTCACGCGCGAGGAGCAGGGCCGCCGCGGGGCCGCCGCGATCGCCGTCGAGGCTGCCGTCGAGGTGGACGTGGAGCGCGAGGGGGCCTTGGGCGAGCGCCGATTCGCGGGTGTCGCCGTCGAGGTCGGCCCAGGCGGATTGTCCGGAAAAAAGGCCGCCTAGAGGGACGACGCCCGCGGAGGTGACGCCCTCGGCGCGCGTGATGCCGACGACGGTGGAGGCAGGGTTGTAGCCGTCGGAGGCGCGGAAGGCGGCGCGAATGGGGTCTTTGCCGCCGCGATCATCGTCGTGCGTGGAGTCTTCGAGCGAGACCTCGACGAGGCCGATGGACGTGAATGCGTCGACGAAGCCGGGCGTGACGATGGCGCCCTTGGCGTCGATCGTGGTGACACCGGCCGGGACGGCGAGGCCTTTTCCGATTTTCTGGACGAGGCCTTTTTCCAGGAGGATCGTGGCATCCTCGAGGACCTCGCCCGTGCCCGTATGGACACGCCCGCCGACGATCGCCAGCGGCGCGGCGGCGGCAGGCTCGGCGGCCTTCGCGGGCGCAGGCGCTGGCGTGGGGCGCGGCTGCGCGAAGGCCTCGGTCGCCGCGAGGACGGTGGTCAGGACGAACAGGGACGAGACAAACGTATTTCGCACGGATCGGGGGTTCGTCACGGCGCACCTCCGGGCAGAAGGGTCGTGGGTCGGCCGGTGTCCTGGCCGAGCTCGAAATCGCTCCACGGTGGGCGTTTTTTGCCTTTTTGATACACGGTGGCGCCGTCGATCCAGACCTCCTCGGCCGAGGCGTAGACCGAAAAGGGATGGCGGTCCCAGAGGACGACGTCCGCGTCCTTGCCGAATTCGAGCGTGCCGACGCGTTTTTCGATGCCGAGGGCCCAGGCGGGGTTGTACGTGAGCCAGCGAATGGCCTCCTCGTCCGTGAGGGGCATTCCGGCGCGCCGGCCGCTGGCGAGCGCCTTGCTCGCCTCCTGGTTCATGCGCTGGATGCCCTCCGGCGAGTCGGTGTGCACGATCGGCAGCGCCCCCGATTCCTGCAGGAGCGCGATGTTCTCGGGGATGCCGTCGTACGCCTCCATCTTGAAGCCCCACCAATCGGCCCAGGTGGAGACGGAGACGTTCTTTTGCACGAGGATGTCGCGAATCTTGTACGCCTCGAGCGCGTGGTGGAAGCTCCGCACCCGGAAGCCGACCTCGTCGGCGAGCGCGAGCATCGCGAGCATGTCGTCCGCGCGATAACAATGGACGTGGACGAGGACGCTGCCGCGCATGGCGCCGATGAGCGTCTCCTTGGCAGGGTCACGCGCGGGCGCGGCGCCCGGGTCGCTCGGCTTCGGGGGTTCGAGGGGTTTTTCCCAGCTCTTTTGCCATTCGGCGCAGGAAGAGAGGTACGGGTCGTCGTGGCATTGCGCCTGCTGCTTTTTGCGGGATTCGACCTCGGCCTCGTAGGCGGCGCGTTTTTTCTGGTCCTCGCGGAGGCGGTTCGCCTCGGTGGTGCGATAGCGCTGCCAGTCGTCCTCGTGTTTTTTCGCGTCGAGGAAGGCTTTGCGTTGCATGGCGAGGTTGCCCATGCGCGTGCCGGGCGCCGCGTGGCGGGCGTTGCCGTAGGTGCGCTTGGGATTTTCGCCGCAAGCCATTTTGAGGCCGTCCGGCGCGCCGGGGAAATGCATTTGTCGCGGCGAGAGGGCCGGGCGGAGCTTCAAGGTGACGGCGCGGCCGCCGATCAGGTTCGCCGAGCCGGGCAAGATCTGGAGCGTGGTGACGCCGCCGGCGACGGCACGCTCGACGGCCGGATCCTGGGGCCAGAAGCCGTCGACGGTCTGTACGTCGGGCGTGACGGGCGAGCTCGCCTCGTTGCCGTCGAGGTGCGCAATCGTGCCCGGCATCGGATAGACGCCAAGGTGCGAGTGCGTGTCGATGATGCCGGGCGTGACGAATTTGCCGGCCGCGTCGACGATCCGCGCGCCTTCGGGCGGCGAGATGTCGCCCTCGGCGACCTGGGCGATCTTGCCGTCGCGAAGGAGAATGCTTCCGCGCGGGATCGTTTTGCCCGTGGCGAGCCAGAGCGTCGCATTGCGGATGAGGACCGGGGGCGACGCCGCGGCGGGCGTTTCGATGCCCGCGGCCGTGGAAGAGCGCGCTTCCCAGGGGAAGGGGACGTCGGGCGGAGGCGCCTCGGCCTGCGCAGGCGAGTTCGGAGGCGTGGAGGCCGAGGAAGAAGCGCAGGCGGGCAGGCTGAGGAGGAGCGGCGATAGGAGCCGGAACGCGCGGCGGGAAAACATCGGGCGGGACGGTATCACACCCGGACGAACGCGCGGGGCATACGCGTATCGCCGCTTGCTGGGAGATCACGCTGCGGGGGCATTCTCCAGCGCAGGCAGGCGCGCGACGACGAGGACGTTGGAGAAGGGCGTGGAGCCCCACGCGGGCAGGATTTCGCAATGGAATCCACGCGCTTCGAGGAGCGCGGTGATGCTTCGCGCAGGCCGGAAACGAACACGCTCGCCGCGGTTGAAACGTACGGCCGTGAAGATTTTTTCTTCGAGCAGGGTGGCGAAGCTGCGCAAGCCGCGCTCGGTGTCGGCCTCGCGCACGAGCAAGCGGCCGCCGGGTTTTACGTGGTCGGCGGCGCAGTGGAGGATCGCGTCCTGCTCTTCGATCGTGAAGTAGTGGAGGAGGTCGATGAGCAGGACGGTGTCGGCAGGCGTGGCCTCGAAGCGACGCGCGTCCTCGCGGGCAAACGTGGCCGCCGCGGGCAGAGAGCCTTGCGGGCGCGTGGCAGCGGCGCGACGCGCGGCCTCGATCTTGGTCTCGTCCCAGTCGAGGCCGTGCGCGCGCGTGGCGCGGCCGAGTTCGAGGAGAAGGATCGGGAGCTGGCCGCGGCCCGTGCCGATGTCGAGCACGTCGCCGAGCGCGCCGTCACGGCTGCCCTCGATGTCGGCGATGAGGCGCGCAACCGGGTCGAGCGAAAGCTTGATGCGGACGTAGTGGAAGAGGCTCTTGTCGGCGGCGGAAGGGCTCTCGGGCGAGGCGAAGCGCGAGGCGACGCGCTCGGCGGCGACGATCCAGGGAGGCGCGTCGTCCGGGAGTCGGTAGGGCGGGAGCGCGCCGGAGGCAGGGCGGATGGCGCGTTTGGCGAGGACGAACGCGACGGTGAGGACGAAGCCGGCCGCGGCGAGGGCGAGTCCGACGAGGGGCGCGCCGACGAGCAGGTAGGCGGCGAAGTCGACCACGGTGCGGTAGCCGGCTTCGATCGGGGGTTTGGGGGCGTAGCTCGGCTCGTCCGAGCGTAGCCCCCAAGCGTCGACCGAATGATCGAGGCGGAGCCAGGCGCCGGTGCGGAGGCGGGCGCCGACCTGGATCTCGGCGGTGATGAGGAAGGGCGCGAAGAAGGGGTTCGAGACGTTCGCCGCGGCGTACGCGAGCACGGCGTGCAGGCGGAGCTTCAGGCAGACGACGAGGACGAGGAGGAGGTGGAACCCGAAGACGGGCAGCGAGCCGATGAACAGGCCAAGGGCGACGGCGGCGCCGAGCCGCGCGGGAGAGAGGTCCTCGCCTTGGAGGTCACGGAAGGCGCGCCGGAGCTCTTCGCGCCAGAGGGAGAAGGTGGCCAAGCTTTACGTCGGAGTTGATGCGCCCTCGCGGGAGCGGCTGGTCTTTCGGGCCGCGCGCGCGTTGCGCTGGGCCTCGACCAGGCGAAGGTACATCTTCGCGCTCTTGTTGTCCGGATCGACCGCGAGCGCCGAGCGGAAGCACGCGACGGCCTGATCGGCGCTGCCGAGGGCGAGCATCGTGAGGCCGAGCAGGACGTGCGCCGGGGCGTATCGTGGGTTCGCCTCGATCGCCGCGGTGTAGTGCTCGCGCGCGAGGGCGTGGTTGCCCTGGTCGCGGTAGAGGTTGCCGAGGCGAGCCTGCAAATCGGGGAAACGTGGGCAGAGGTCGACCGCGCGGCGCAGCTCCCCGATGGCGTCGCGCGGGCTGCCGGCGTCGAGGTAGGCCTGCGCGAGGTCCGCGTGCATGTTGGCGATTTTGCCGCGGACGAAGGGATCGGAGGTGGTGCCCGTGTGCTCGGACTGGATGCGCCGGTAGACCTCGCGCGCGGCCTCGTAGTCGCCGAGGTCGGCGTGCGTGACCGCGAGGTTCATGAGCGCCTCGGTGTAGGCGGGGTTGATGCGCGCGGCGTTCGCGAAGTGGAACCGGGCGCCCACGAGATCCCCGCGATCATGGAGGATCACGCCCAGCATGTCGTGCACGTCGGCGAGCTCGCCGTGGAGCGCGAGCGCTTCTCGGAGGGCGGGCTCGGCGCGCTCGTAATCCCGTCGTTGGTAGTGCTCTCGCGCGACGCGGAGCAGGTCCTTGAGGCGCTCATCCATGCCACGAAGTCTACGTCGGCCAACCCGGCTCGGCGATGCGGGCCAGCAAAAAAGCCTACGGTTTCCAATACTTCGACCGAGGCGTACGCTCGGATGCCCGCATGCACGCCGCCCTTGCCGCCTCCGTCTGCTCGGGGTACGTGCATCCCGTGGCGGACGTCCCGGAGCCGAGCATCCCCGTCGAAGAGCGCGCGGGTCCCCAAGCGCCCGAGCTCGACGACATGAACGATCCGTCGCCCGAGCCGGGCGGGAGCGTCGCGGACGCTTCGAGATCCAAACGTCCGCGCCTCGTCGTGCCCCTGCGAAGGCGCGAAGCCGAGGGCCCGCCCGCCGCGCCACGAGGCCCGTTCTCGGGGCTCGCGGGCGGCGGCGCAGGTACGCCCTCGTCGGGGCTCGAAGGCCCATCGGCGAGGCCGTTGCCGCGCGCGCACGGAGGCGTGCACCTCACGCCGCGGATGACGGCGATCTTCGGCGGGCTCTTCGGGCTCGCGACGGTGACGTCGATCATCGCGCTCTTGATCCAGGTGGTGCCGCCGCGCAACGAGCGCGCGCTCATCGCGGGCGCCGGGCTCACGCACCAGGCCTCGACGCCGGAGAACACACAAGGCGGGGCGAAGGCGCAGGCGACGAAGAAGAAGCGCGAGCCGGTGCCGGGGCCGTGGCGGCTGTCGGAGCTCGCGAAGGATCCGTCGGTGCAGATCGTGTCGGGGACGATCGATCGCAAGAGCTTCGTCGAAGCTCTCGCGGAGAAGGACGTCCCGAAGGCCCAGACCTACCGGATCATGAAGGCCTTCGAGGGGACGCGGAAGTTCGACAAGTGCGGCCGCAAGGACAAGTTCTTCGCGGCGATCGATCGCGCGACGAAGCGCGTGCGCGCGTTCGAGTACGAGGTCTCGTCGCTCGAGGTCTACCAAGCGCGCGAGGATCAGAACGGCATCCTCGCCGGCACGCGGCTCGACATGAAGGTCGCCGAGTCCGAGGTCGTGGGCTCGTTCTACGTGAGCAAGGACCTCGTGGCGTCGTATCAGGCCGGCGGTCTGGAGGACGGGATCCTCGCGACGATCGACGAGGCGCTCGGCGGAAAGATCTCGTCGGAGGCCTTCGAGGAAGGCTCCACGGTGCGCGTGATCGCGGTGGAGGAGACGGCGCTCGGGATGTTCGCGCGATACAAGAGGATCGTCGCGCTCGAGTACAGGCCGGCCGATCCCGCGGAGAAGCCGATCCGCGTGTACACGTTCAACGGGCAGGAGGCGCGCGGCTACTGGGACGATCACGGCAAACAGCCCTACTCGGGCGGCTGGCGATCGCCGGTCCCGGGCGCGCCGGTGACGTCGCACTTCAACCCGAAGCGCATGCATCCCGTGCTGAAGAAGCTGATGCCGCACAACGGCACGGATCTCGGCGCGCCGACGGGGACGCCGGTGTACTCGGCGTACAAGGGCACGGTCGACTGGGTGGGGCCCGCGGGTCCGAGCGGGAACCTGGTGACGATCATGCACCCGAACGGCGTGCAGACGGGCTACGCGCACCTCTCGCGCTTCGCGCCTGGCATCAAGGTCGGGATGAAGATCGGCGTGCACCAGCTCGTGGGGTATGTCGGATCGACGGGCCGATCGACGGGCCCGCACCTGCACTTCAGCGCGAAGAAGGACGGCAAGTTCTTCGACGCCTTGACGCTGCAGATGGACGGCGAGCGCGTGCTGCCGCCGGGCGATCGCGCCGCGTTCCTGGAGGTGAAGGCAGAGCTCGATCGGCGCCTCGACGCGATCCCGCTGCCCGAGCCCCCGCCCGAGAAGCCCGCGCCCGCGGCCGCCGCGCCGGGCGCGCCGCCGTCGCCCGCGGGGAGCGCCGCCGCGCCTGCCACGCCA
>NZ_JARZHG010000079.1 GCF_029946505.1 Polyangium sp. y55x31 | reverse complement strand
GCCCGCGCCACCCGCGCCGCCGGCACCACCTGCGCCGCCGTCACCACCCGCGCCGCCGGCACCGCCGGCACCGCCGCCGCCGCCGGCACCACCGCCGCCGCCCGCGCCGCCCTGGCCCTCGTCCGCGCACGACGCGCTGCAACCGTCGCCGTCCGCCTGATTGCCGTCGTCGCACTCCTCGACGCCCGATTGCACGAACCCGTCACCGCAGCTCGCGTCCTCGCACGTCGACAGGCACGCATCCGTGTCCTCCTCGTTGCCGTCGTCGCACGCCTCGCCCGCCTGCACCACGCCGTCGCCGCACGTCGGCAGCGAGCAGTCGTTCTTGCAGCCGTCCGTGTCGTCCTGGTTGCCGTCGTCGCAGGCCTCGACGCCGTCCTCGACGAACCCGTCGCCGCAGCTCGCGCTCTTGCAACCCGAAACGCAGCCGTCGGTGTCGTTCGTGTTCCCGTCGTCGCATTGCTCGACGCCCGATTGCACGAATCCGTCACCGCAGCTCGCCGCGATGCAGGTGCCGAGGCACGCGTCCGTGTTCGACATGTTGCCGTCGTCGCATGCCTCGCCCGGCCCGACGACGCCGTCGCCGCAGCCCGGGAGCGAGCAGTTGTTCCGGCAGGCGTCGGTATCCACCATGTTGCCATCGTCGCAGGCCTCGACGCCCGATTGCACGACCCCGTCCCCGCAGCTCGCCGCCTTGCAGCCGACGAGGCACGCGTCCGTGTTGTTCGCATTGCCGTCGTCGCAAGGCTCGACGCCCATCTGGACGAACCCGTCGCCGCAGCTCGCCGGCACGCACTGGTTGAGGCACGCGTCCGTGTTGCTCGCATTGCCGTCGTCGCATTGCTCGACGCCGGCCTGCAAGAAGCCGTCGCCGCAGCTCGCCTGCACGCAGGTGCTCAGGCATGCGTCCGTGTTCGACACGTTGCCGTCGTCGCATTGCTCGACGCCGGTCTGGGTTTGACCGTCGCCGCACTTCGCGGTGACGCACGTGTTCAAGCACGCGTCGTTGCTGCTCTGGTTGCCGTCGTCGCACTGCTCGAAGCCTGCGCGGACGACGCCGTCGCCGCACTTGGCCTGCACGCAGGAGTTCAGACAGGCATCCGTGTTCACCATGTTGCCGTCGTCGCACTGCTCGACGCCCGTCTGCACGACGCCGTCGCCGCATTTCGCGGTCAGACACGAGTTCAGGCAGCCGTCGTCGTTGTTCATGTTGCCGTCGTCGCACTGCTCGACGCCCATTTGCACGACGCCGTCGCCGCACTTCGGGGCCTGGCACGTGCTCAGGCAGGTATCGTTGTCGTTCTGGTTGCCGTCGTCGCACACCTCGACGCCGGCCTGCACGTAGCCGTCGCCGCAACCGGCGTTCTTGCAGCCCATGACGCAGGCGTCGGTGTTCACCATGTTCCCGTCGTCGCATTGCTCGACGCCGGTCTGCACGTAGCCGTCGCCGCAGCTCGGGTTCTTGCAGGCATTCAGGCACGTGTCGTTGTTCGACGTGTTCCCGTCGTCGCATTGCTCGCCCGCCTGCACGTAACCGTCACCGCAGGCCGCGGGCTTGCACGCGTTCGTGCAGACGTCGGTGTTCACCATGTTCCCGTCGTCGCATTGCTCGACGCCGGCCTGCACGTAACCGTCGCCGCAGGCCGCCGTCTTGCAGCCCATGACGCAGCCGTCGGTGTTCGACGCGTTCCCGTCGTCGCATTGCTCGACGCCCGTCCGGACGAACCCGTCGCCGCAGGTCGCCGTCATGCACGTCGCGAGGCAGCCGTCGGTGTTCGACGCGTTCCCGTCGTCGCATTGCTCGGGCCCGTTCGTCAGGCCGTCGCCGCAGTAGGGCCCGGGGCCCGAGCAGTCGGCCTTGCACTTGCCGTATTGCCCGTTCGCCGCCCCGTCGTCGCAGGTCTCGCCCGCGCCGAGCGCCCCGTCGCCGCACACCGCGGCAGGCGCGTATTCGTAGGCGCCCATGTCGAATGCGGGGCCGTTGATCCCGTCCCCGTCGAGCGGCCGGATCGTGCCCTCGATGTCCTTCGACGGCGCGCCCGTCGCCGTGCCCACGTCGATGCAGAAGCTCGACGACTGGAGCTTGAGGTTCGTCGATCCGACGTAGAGCGGGTTCGACGAGATCGTGCCGGTGCCCGCGCTCGTCCCCGAATAATTCGTCGAATTCCCCCACACGTCCGAGTACGTCACCGTCATCGACGACGAACCGCCGCCCGTGTCCCGGTAGAGCCCCGTCGAATGGTTCGTCACGATCGAATTCTTGATCGTCGTCGTCAACGTCGGCGACGACGTGTACGCGTACACGCCGTAGATGCCATTCTGGTTGAGCGTCGCGTTCGTGATCGACAGCGACACGCTCCCCGAGCCCGACGACGACACGTACACGCCATAGCTCGAGTTGTTCCGGATCACCGCGTTCGTGATCGAGCCGCCCCCGAGACCGCTGTAGTACACGCCGTACGAGTTCGTGTGCGCCGTGAAGCCTTCCAGCGCGTGTGTCCCTTCGGGCACGCGAATCCCGTATTGCGCGTCCGTGATCGTCACGCCCGAGAACACGCTGTTCGTCTGCGTCTGCCGCAGCACGACCCCGTACCATTGCCCCGCGCCCGACGTCGCCCCTGACAACGTCACCGGCTGCGCCGTCGTCCCCTTCGAGCTCAGCGTGCCTCGCACGATGAGCTCCGTCTCCCCGGTGTCCGTCCCCGACGCCATCGCATCGGTCGTCGCGAAGCGCACCGTCACACCGGGATCGAGCGTCAGCGTCACACCGGGCGCCACCGTCAGATCCCCCGTCGCCGTGTACGGCGAGCCCGCGAGGTTCAGCGTCGTGTTCGTCCACAAGGTGCCGAGCAGGCCGTTCGTCGCGTCGCCCGTGTACGGAAGCGCCCCGATGTCGGTGCTCGCCGCGCTCGCGAAGCGCGCCGGCGAGTTCGACGTCAGCCGCAGGTTCGTCGACGACACGTACAACGGGTTCGCCGAGAAGCTCCCCGTCCCCGCGCTCGTGCCCGAATAATTCGTCGAATTCCCCCACACGTCCGAGTACGTCACCGTCATCGACGACGAACCGCCGCCCGTGTCCCGGTAGAGCCCCGTCGAATGGTTCGTCACGACCGAATTCGTGATCGTCGTCGTCAACGTCGGCGACGACGTGTACGCGTACACGCCGTAGATGCCATTCTGGTTGAGCGTCGTGTTCGTGATCGAAACCGACACGCTCCCCGCGCCCGACGACGACACGTACACGCCGTAGCTCGAGTTGTTCCGGATCACCGCGTTCGTGATCGAACCGCCCCCGAGACCGCTGTAGTACACGCCGTACGAGTTCGTGTGCGCCGTGAACCCGGAGAGATCCGGAGTGCCCTCGGCCACGCGAATCCCGTATTGCGCGTCCGTGATCGTCACGCCCGTGAGCACCGGGTTCGTCGCCGTTTGCCGGAAGACCACGCCGTACCATTGCCCCGCGCCCGTCGTCGTCGCCGCGAGCGTCACGGGCTGCGCCGCCGTCCCCTTCGAGCTCAGCGTGCCTCGCACGATGAGCTCTGTCTCCCCGGTGTCCATCCCCGACGCCATCGCATCGGTCGTCGCGAAGCGCACCGTCACCCCCGGATCGAGCGTCAGCGTCACACCGGGCGCCACCGTCAAATCACCTGTCGCCGTGTACGGCGAGCCCGCGAGGTCCAGCGTCGTGTTCGTCCACAAGGTGCCGAGCAGGCCGTTCGTCGCATCGCCCGTGTACGGAAGCGCCCCGATGTCGGTGCTCGCCGCGCTCGCGAAGCGCGCCGGCGAGTTCGACGTCAGCCGCAGGTTCGTCGACGACACGTACAGCGGGTTCGCCGAGAAGCTCCCCGTCCCCGCGCTCGTGCCCGAATAATTCGTCGAATTCCCCCACACGTCCGAGTACGTCACCGTCATCGACGACGAACCGCCGCCCGTGTCCCGGTAGAGCCCCGTCGAATGGTTCGTCACGACCGAATTCGTGATCGTCGTCGTCAACGTCGGCGACGACGTGTACGCGTACACGCCGTAGATGCCATTCTGGTTGAGCGTCGTGTTCGTGATCGAAACCGACACGCTCCCCGAGCCCGACGACGACACGTACACGCCGTAGCTCGAGTTGTTCCGGATCACCGCGTTCGTGATCGAACCGCCCCCGAGACCGCTGTAGTACACGCCGTACGAGTTCGTGTGCGCCGTGAACCCGGAAAGCGCCGGGGTGGCGTCGACCACGCGAAACCCGTACTGCGCGTGCTGCACGACGAGCTCCGTCGTCGTCAAGACGGCGCCGGCCGTGTCGACGACGACGCCGTACCACTGGCCCGCGCCTGTCGTCGTGGATCGGAAGTTCACCGGGCTCGCCGCGGTCCCCTGCACCTCCAGCGTGCCGCGGATCGTCATCTCGACCTCGCCGGTGTCCTTGCCCGTCATCAGGCCGTCCGACGTGCCGAACTGCACCTCGACGCCGGCCTGAATCGTGAGCTTCGCGCCCACGGGGACGATGATGTCCCCCTGCACGATGTAGGGGCTACCGGCCGGGGTCCAGGTCTGGTTGATGATGTTGCCGCCCGGGATCGTCGTCGCGGCCTGGGCGGCGCGTGGACACGCGAGCAAAACGACGGCCCATAATAGGGCGATCAAGGGAAATACGAGCGCTATCGGGCGCTTCATGGCTGGCTCCTCGCAGGAACGTTCGCGCGGGCGCGGGGCACCTTTCCCCCTCAAGCCCGACGGTTTCGCGACGCTACCGCAAGCCGTTCACCGACTCAACGACCTCCATCGATCCCCGGCTTGCCTCCGCGCCGCTTCCATGCCCCAATGACCGTGAAGCGATGCGCGCAAACGACGACGAGGAGCCCGGGGAAGAAACCGGCACGTTTGGTCCCCTTTTCGACAACCGCGGCACGATGGCCGCCCTCGCCGCGTCCGACGAAAACCTCCCCGCGCCGCCGCCGCGCGCCGCTTTCCTCGTCGCCTACGACCGGCTCGCCGAGCTCGCCTCCGCGACACGAAAGCCCTCCTTCGCCGTCGCGCTCATCGACCCGCGCGCGCGCCTCGTCGGCGCCGTCCTCTGCGAGGCTGGCTCGCCGCTCACGATCGGCCGGCACACGAAATGCCGCTTGCAAGTGCCCTCGTCCGCGATCTCGCTCCGCCACATGGCAGGGCTCGTCCTCGCCGAGGGCGGCGCGCCCAAGCTCCAGGTCTGGGACCTCAACACGAAGCTCCCGTTCCGCGCCGAGGACGGCCAGGAGAGCGGCGCCCTCTCCTCGGACGGCCCCACGTACCTCTCGATCGGCGCGTACGCGCTCTGGTTCTTGCCTTGCTCCCCCGGCGTCCCGTGGCCCGCGCGCGCGGGTGACGCGTGGACCTCGATGCCGCCGCGCACGTTCGTCGATCGGCGCGCCCCGACCGCGGCCGACAGGCGCGCCGGCGTCGACGCATTGCCCGCGCCGCGCCTCCGTGGTGGCCCGTATCGAGGCCTCGAAGAGCCCTCGCGTGTCACCACGCAGGCCTCGCCGCTCCTGCTCGGCGACGACGAGGAGCCCGAGATCGCCTGGGGCACGATCCGCCTGCAGGCCGGCATGGCGAAGGCGAAGCGGCGCGTCTCGGCGGAGCGGCTCGAACAGGGCCTGCTCATCGGCCGCTACGAGCGCTGCGGCCTCTCGCTCGGCGAGATCGACAGGAACGTCTCCCGCGTGCATTTTCTCCTCGTCCGCATCGGCGCGGACGTCTGGGCCATCGACACGGGCAGCACGAACGGCGTGCGTCGAAACGGCCGCGCCATCGAGGCCGAGGTGCTGGCCGACGTGGATCGCCTGGAGTTCGGCTCGCGCATGATCCTCGACTGGCAAAGGCTCGAGCACCCGGAGGCGTGATGGCCGAAGGCAGCTCCGCGGTCCCCATCGTGGATCTCGGCCCGCTCGTGCGAGGCGGCCCGGACAAACAGGTCACGGCGCGGGCGATCGACCAGGCCTGCCGCGGCTCGGGGTTCTTCTACGTCGTGGGCCACGGCGTGGACGAGGCCCTCGCCGCGCGCCTCGACGCGCTCTGCCGCGCGTTTTTCGCGCAGGATCTCGATCGAAAGATGGAGATCCGCATGGAGAAGGCGGCCCGCGCGTGGCGGGGGTATTTCCCCGTCGGCGGCGAGCTCACCTCGGGCAAACCCGATCTCAAAGAGGGCATCTATTTCGGCGCCGAACACGAGGACGACCACCCGCGCGTCCGGGCCCGCGTCCCCCTGCACGGGAAAAACCTCTTCCCCGACCTCCCCGGGTTCCGCGAGGCCGCGCTCGCGTGGATGGCCGAAATGACCCGCCTCGGTCACGTGATCCTCGAAGGAATGGCCCTCGGCCTCGGCCTGCCCGCCTCCTATTTCGCGGATCGTTACACCGCGGATCCCACGATCCTCTTCCGGGCCTTCCATTACCCGCCGCCGGAGGGCGGCGCCGAGGGCTGGGGCGTCGGAGAGCATACCGATTATGGTCTCCTCACGATCCTGCGGCAGGACGACGCCGGGGGATTGCAGGTGAAATCCGGCGGCCGCTGGATCGAGGCGCCGCCCGTGCCCGGATCCTTCGTCTGCAACATCGGCGACATGCTCGATCGAATGACGGGCGGGCTCTATCGATCCACGCCGCACCGGGTCCACAATCGCTCGGGGAGAAACCGGCTGAGCTTGCCGTTTTTCTTCGATCCAGGCTGGGACGCGGAGATCCAGGCAATCGACACGAGCCGTGCGGACGGCCGAGCGGACGAGCGGTGGGACCGGCAAAACGTGCACGAATTTCGAGGAACCTACGGGCAATGGCTCCTCGGCAAGGTGGCGAAGGTCTTCCCGGAGCTCGGGCAAGCGGCGGGCGTGACGTGAATTTCTCCGCGCGCACCCCCGATTTCCAGGGCTTCCCGGGCGTCGCCCCGGCGAACGCAGAATGCAAGCAAGAGGCCAGGACCGTAAAATTCCGTGTCCTCTCGCGATGTCCCAGCGTTCGTGCTATCCGG
This sequence comes from Polyangium sp. y55x31, assembly GCF_029946505.1. Taxonomy (GTDB): domain Bacteria; phylum Myxococcota_A; class Polyangia; order Polyangiales; family Polyangiaceae; genus Polyangium. The sequence continues at coordinate 1,739 of NZ_JARZHG010000079.1, read as the reverse complement.
TAGGGCCTTCGAGAACCACGACCGCATGCGCGCCCGACGCCCCTACATCGCGGATCTCACGACCCAGACGCTGCAATGCCTGCTCACGGGTCCCATGCCGCCCGTCGTGCTCGTCCCGGTCGGCTCCGTCGAGCCGCACGGCCCGCATCTGCCTCTCGGGACGGACACGTTCATCGGCGACGCGGTGGCCGAGCGCGCGGTTTTTCTGCTCGAAGCACGGGGGACGGCCGCGCTGATCGGGCCGAGCGTGCCTTATGGAGTCACGCGTTTCGCCGAGGGGTTCGCCGGCGCCGTGACGGTCACGGAGGAGGCGCTCATTGCGTTCCTGCGCGCCGTCGTCGAGGGATATCTGAATGCAGGTTTTTCCCATGTTTGCCTGGTTTCGAATCACCTCGAGCCCGCGCACGACGCCGCGGTGAGGGCCTCGATCGAGGGCCTGCCCGCGGGCGGTGCCTCCGTGGCCTCGCCGCTGTCGCGCCGCTGGGCGCGCACGCTCTCGGCGGAGTTCAAGAGCGGCGCCTGTCATGCGGGGCGATACGAGACGTCCATCCTGCTCGCGGCTGCCCCGGACACGGTCGACCAAACGCGCATGGCGGAGCTCCCGGCGCTCGGAATCAGCCTCTCGGACGGTATCCGTCAGGGCAAGACGAGCTTTCTCGCCATGGGGATCACGGACGCATATACGGGCGCGCCTGCCGAGGCCACGGCCGAGGAGGGGCGCGATTCGATCGAACGCCTCGCGACGATGGTCGTGGGCGAAGTGGAAGACGGTCTCGCCGCGAAGGCCCTCCGGGGCGAAGCTTCGCGGAGTCCATGAAGTACCAGTAGGGGGGGAAATGAAGAAAGCACAGGAGTCCGGCGGTGACGACCGCTGGCAGCGGACGCTCGTCCAGATGATGCAAGGGCAGGCCTACCGCGAGCTCGCGGCGGCGCACCTCTTCGGCCACGGACTGCAATTCGTCCCGGAGATGCGCTGGCTCAAGCTCTTCACGTGGCACATCCGCGAGGAGCTCGAGCACTACGAGGCCGTGGCGCGCATGTACCAGGATTTCACGGGCGAGAGCGTCGAGCCCGTCGTCCATGCGCGCCTCGCCGAGCGCCCGGTGCCCCTCGCCACGAGCTTCTACGAGCTCGCGATGGCGCAGTTCCTGTACGACCGCGGCGGCTTCTGGCAGCTCCGCGAGTACGAGGAATGCAGCTTCGAGCCGTACCGCAAGGTGGTCCGCAAGATCGTCGAGGAGGAGCGTGGACACCAGGCGCTCGGCGAGCGCCTCGTCGTGGAGCTGTCGCTCACGGGGCGATACGACGCGGACAAACAGAAGCTCTTCGAGCGATGGCTCCGGCAGGGGCTTTTGTCGTTTGGCCGGCCGGGCAGCGAGGGGGCGCGATACGCCATCTCGATGGGGCTGAAAAAGCGTGATCCCGCGGCCGTCATGCACGACTTCCTCGACGACATCGCCGCGGCGATGCGCCTCTCGGGCCTCGTGCTCCCGCCGCTCGCCGCGCTCGGGATCGAGGGGCCCGAGAAGGCGCCCGCATCGGGCCCCGTGAGCGTACCGCGCACCGAGCGCAGCGCGGGCCAGCCCGCGGTCTAGAACATCGAGCGGTTTGGCAACCGCTCGATGTTCTAGCCTTGTTTCGTCCCGAGGGGGACGCCTCGCGTCCCCCTCTCGTCCGGGCAAAGCCCGGCCGATTCACCCCCCGAGGCGAGCTCGCTTCGCGATCTCGCAGAGCGCCGA
>NZ_JARZHG010000078.1 GCF_029946505.1 Polyangium sp. y55x31 | reverse complement strand
GGGCGGCGGCTGCGGGGCCGGCGGCAGAGGCGGCGGCCTCACGGACGGCGGCTGCGGAGGCACGGGCGGACGCACGGAGGCCGGAGCCGGCGGCGCGACCGCGGGGTTCGCGGGAGACGAGCCGCGCACCGGCGGAGGCGGCGGCGCCTTGGGAGCCGGCGGCGCAGCGGCCGAAGCCGGCGGCGCGGCGAGCGCGGTGCCGCCGGGGAGCGGCGGCGGGACGGCGCGCTTTTTCCCGAGGGTCTGCTCGAGCGGCGCGGCCGAGGTGATGACGTCGTCGTCTTCGAGGAGGGTCGTGACACGCGGCCGCGCGAGGGTGGCGCTCGACTCGCCCGTCACCGTCTTGCGGCGCGGCGCCGGCTCTTCCCCGCGGGGCAGGTTCGCGCTTTGCGGATCCCCTTCCGACCAGGGATCGAGGATCGGCGAGCGGAGCGGGACCTTGCGTTGCTGCGCCACGGCCTTGCCCGGCGCAGGCGGCGGCGTGGTCGTCGGCCGCGTGTTCGTCGCCGGCATCGGCGGCGGGGTCACGGAGCGCGGCGGAGGACGCACCGAGGGAGGGCGCGACGGCGGCGCGAGGAGGTCGCCTTCGGGGACGGGCGGCGGGAGCGGCGAGACGGGCGGCGGGAGCGGCGCGGCAGCCGGCGGCGGGACGCTCGGCGCGGGAGCCGCCACGAACGGCGCGGCCGGGGGCAAGACCGAGGGCGGCGGCGGCGGTCGCAAGGAGCCGGGCGACGGCGCGGTGAGCGTGCTCTGCGGAGGAAGCGGCGGCGGAGCGATGGTGGGGGGTCGCGCGGTGGCGGGGACGGCGGAGGGAGGATGTGGCGTCGCTTGGGGTGGTACGGGCGGCGGCGCCATCGGCGGCAGGGGCGGCGCGGGCGGCGCGGGTGGCGCGATCGCGGGCCTCACGTGCGCGGGCGGCGGCGTGCCGGTGTTGGCATCGAACTCGATGTCGAACGACGGCAGCGGCGGGCGCGGGGCATCCGGCGCGGCGGGCGCGGCGGCGTTGAGGGCGTCGTCGAGCTCCTGGGCATACATCCCGAGCTCGGAGGCGCGGAAGACGTTGCCCGAGGACTCGGCGGCCTCGGCCGCGCGACGGAGCCACACGACGGCGTCCCTTCGCTCACCACGCGCCCACAGCGTTCTCGCAGTCGACAACCCCCAGACGACATCCTCCGCGTCGTCGGGGCGCGCCTCGGGAAGCGTCACCGAAAGCTCGGCCATGACCAGACCACCCCTATCACAGGCCGTTTCTGGTCGGTGCGGGAAGTGCCGCCCCTTGGATCGCGTACAGGCGACCGTCCTCTGTGCCGGCGTACAGGACCCCGCCCGGGCCGAGGACGAGCGGCGCGTCCACGTCGCCCGTCACGGGGACCGCGAAGAGCCGCGATCCGCGGGAATCCAGGGCGTAGACGTGGTCGTCGGCCGCGCCGAAGTAGAGGCGCCCCTCGGCGTCGACGAGCGGCCCGCCTGAGACGCCGAGCTCCCGTGGGCCGCCCTCCCGTACCCGAAAGGCAAACCTCTCGGCGCCGCTCGTCGGATCCAGGGCGACAATGCCCGGCCTCGGGCCGTACACTCCCGCGATCACACTCCCGTCACGGCCGAGCGAGAGCCCGCCGCGGACGAACCCGCCGACATCCGCGCGAAACCGGAGCGCGCCGCTCTTCTCGAAACCGAAGACGTGCCCGCCGTCGGTGCCGACGAAGATCGCGCCGTCGTCGCCGACGAGCGGCGCGCAGTCGACGTCGCTGCCGAGATCACGGCGGAAGACACGCGCGCCGGAGAGCGTGAACGCGTGGAGGTGATCGTCCTGCGCGCCGACGTAGATCGTGCCGTCGTCGGCGATCGCGGGTGAGCCGTAGATCTTGCGCTGCAAGCGGATGCGCGTGCGGAGCGATCCGCTCGGACGAATCACGTAGAGCGAGCTGCCGGCGGCGATCACGATCGATCCATCGGGCGCTTCGGCCGGCGCAGTGTCGGCGTCCCCGTCGACGAGGAGCTGCCAGAGGATGCGGCCGTCCGAGAGGCGAACGGCGACGACACGATCGGCGTCGGAGCCGAGGACAGCGTGATCGCCGGTGATGAGCGGGCTTGTGTAGATGCGATCGCCGAGGCTGATCTTCCAGCGCAGATCACCCGTGGGCGAGAGGCGCACGAGCGCGCCGTCGAGCGACGCGACGAGGAGATCGCCGCCTTCGAGGATGGCGGGCATCGCGGCGATGGATGCGCGGGCCTCGTGGAGGACGGTGGCGGTGGGGAGCGTACGCGGGCCGTAGAAAGGGCTTCGATGGTGGCGTTTTGCGTCACCGCGGAAGGTGCGGCTCGGAGGACCTCGCACGACGACGTCGGGCGGCGGAGGTGGCGGCGGCGGCGGAAACGCCTCCGCGAGGCGAAGGGCCGGATCGAGGATCGCGTGTTCGGTCGAGCGCGCGATCACGAGCGTCTCGGGCGCGCGTCCTGCGGTGAGGGCTGCGCAGATCGTCGCAGCGGCCGCGGACGCGAAGAGCGGCCCCGGCTTGATCTTCACCGCGCGCGGCGACCGTTACTCCGCGACGAACCGCTGCGCTTCTCGTGGGCGCGGCTCTTCGCCGGGCTCGCGCCGTTCAAACCCGACGAACCATGCGCGCCGCTCGCCGCGCCGTTCGTGACGACGCCGTTCACGGCATGCGCGCCGTTCATCGTGTAGCCGTGCTCCACGCAGCGACGCATCATCTCTTCTTTTCCGGCGAGCGAAACCGACTCGCCGGGCATGCGCCGCGCGAGCCACGCGATCAGCGTGAGCCCCGCTTCCCGAGCGGCGGGCGGCAACGAGTTTTCCCGAAGGAGGCTCGTGATCTGGCCGATGAGCCGTGTGCGCTCTTCTTCGCACGCCATCTCGAGCGGTTTCTCTAGCACGCGGGGACGGAAAACAAATAGCGATCAGAGGGGCGCGATCAGCACCTCCCGGTCCTTCGCTCCGTTCGCGGGACCGACGATCCCACGCTTTTCCATGGCCTCGACGATTTTTGCCGCACGGTTGTAGCCAACCCCGAGCTTGCGCTGGATCCAGGAGGTCGAGCAGCGCCGCGTCTCGGCCACGATCCTTACGGCAGCGTCGTACATCGGATCGTTCTCGGCATCATTCGTGTCCGCCTCCTGGCCCTCCTCGTCGCGCGGCTTGAGGATCGCCTCGTCGTAAACCGGTTCTCCCTGGAGGCGCAGGAAGTCCGTGATCCGCTGCACCTCTTCCTCGCTCGCGAAGGGGCACTGGACGCGGCGCGTATCGGTCGCGCCGTTCATCTTCACGAGCATGTCGCCACGGCCGAGCAGGTGCTCGGCACCCTGCTCGTCGAGGATCGTGCGGCTGTCGACCTTCTGCGCCACGCGGAACGCGATACGCGTCGGGAAGTTCGCCTTGATCATGCCCGTGATGACGTCGACGCTCGGGCGCTGCGTCGCGAGGATGACGTGCATGCCCGCCGCGCGCGCCTTCTGCGCGAGACGCGCGACGCTCGCCTCCACGTCCTTGCCCTGCTGCATCATGAGATCGGCGAACTCGTCGACGACGATCACGATGTACGGAATCTTCTCCGGCAAGGCCACGTCGGTTCCGTCCTTGGCCGCGTCGACCTCGACCTCGAGCCCCTCGGCCGAGATCGCGGCGACCTTCTTCGGCGGCCGCGGAGGCTTGGCCTCGCCGCGCGCCACCTTCTCGACCCACGCGTTGTACGTGCCGATGTTCTTCGTGCCCGCGTTCGCGAAGAGCTGGTAGCGCCGCTCCATCTCGTCGACGGCCCACTTGAGCGCGTTCGCCGCCTGCTTCATGTCCGTCACGACCGGAAGCAGCATGTGCGGGATGCGATCGAAGGGCGCGAGCTCGACGACCTTCGGATCGATCATGAGCATGCGCAGCTCCTCGGGCGTCTTGCGGAAGAGCAGGCTCACGAGCATGACGTTGAGGCCGACGCTCTTGCCGGCGCCCGTCGCGCCCGCGACGATCACGTGCGGCATGGACGCGAGGTCGGCGAAGTACGGCGCGCCGATGATGTCGCGGCCGAGCACGCAAGGCAGCGGCGCCTTCATCTCCTGGAAGCGTCGATCCTCGACGAGCTCGCGCAGCGACACGGGCATGCGCCGCTCGTTCGGCAGCTCGAAGCCGATGCGGTTCTTGCCCGGGATCGGCGCGATGATGCGCACCTTGCGCGAGAGCCCGAGCGCGAGGTCGTCGGCGAGGCTCGCGACCTTCGAGACCTTCGTGCCCGCCGCGGGCGCGACCTCGAACGTGGTGACGGTCGGACCCGGGTGGATCTCCTCGACCTTGCCGCTCACGCCGTAATCCGCGAGCGTCTTCTCGAGGAGCGCGGCGCTCTCGCGGAGCTGCTCTTCGTCGATGGCGAACTTGTCGCCGGGCGAGGGCGGTTCGAGCATGTCCGTCGTGGGCAAGCGGAAGCCCTTGCCGACGGCAGGCACGACCTTCACGACCTCGGGCGCGCTCGGCTTCTCGGGCGCGCGCGTGATCGCCTGCGGCGCGACGGGCGCAGCGGGCGCGGCAGGCGCGACCGCGGGCGCGGGCGTCACGGGCTTGGCGATGGGCTTCGGCGGCTCGACCTTCACGGGCGCGATCGGGCTCTCGTCGATCGCCTCTTCCGGTTCGTCCTCGTTCACCTGTGCTTCGCGCTCGAGGTCGCGCTCGTCCTCGTCGTACGCTTCGTCCTCTTCGTCTTCGTCGTCGACCTCGTTCACGACCGCAGGCTCGGGCGTGGGCGTGGGCGGCGGAGGCAGCGCCGGCGCGGGCTTGGCCTTCGGCTCGATCGATCGCGAGGGCTTCGTGGTCGCCTTGGGCGCGCGTTCCTTCGGCGGCGCCGCGGGCGGCGTCGGCGTGGCGGCGTCGAAGAACGCTTCTCCCGCGGCCATGTCCGAGACGGCCATGATCGCCACGGGATCCGCGGGCGGCACGAAGATCGCGGGCCCCGTCGACTCCTTGACGGCCTGCGTGATCGGCGCGGGCGCAGGTACAGCGGGCGCAGGTGCAGCGGGCGCCGCGGGCGTGATCGGGGCAGGCGCGATCGGGGCAGGCGCGATCGCAGCAGGCGCAGCCGATGCAGCAGGCGTGATTGGAAGAGGTGCAGGCGCAGGTGCAGCCGACGCAGCCGGCGTGATCGATCGCGCCGCCTCCGCCTCCGCCGCCGCCGTATTCGTCACGATCACCGGCGCCGCTGCCGCATTCTCCTTCGACTCCGTCTCCCCCGCGGCCGCAGGCTTCGCCGTCGGCGCGCGCCGCTTGCGTTGCTGCGGCTTCGGCGCGTCCGCCTCGACGAGCGCGCTCGCGATCACGCCGCCGTCGTTCCACGCGACCGGCAGCGCCGGCTCCGACGCGCCCTTCGCGATCACCACGTTCATCGCGTCGGGCGTCGCGTCCTTCTTGACCTCGTCGTCATCACCCGCCGTCAGCGCCGCGATGATCGCGTCCGCCGCGGGTGTCGCCACGATCTTCGCGTCCGCGGCGCGCTCGGCCTTCTCGTCCTTCGTGCTCGCGCGCTCGATCTCGCGCGCCTTCTGCCACGCCGACGCGAGCGCCTTCAGCCCGAACGCGCCCTTCTCGCCGGCCGTCTCCAGCGACTTTCGCATCCGCTGCACGAGCTCGATGAACGAGAACGTCGCGCGCTGGACCAGGATCAACGACACGACCGTCAGGCCGATGATGTACGAGCCGATCGCCGAGAACAGCGATCGCATCACCTCGCCGAAGAGCTCGCCCACTGCGCCGCCGAGCGGCATCGCGCCGAACGACGTCGAGAGCGGAAACGCCACGTGCGCGAGCGCCGCCAGGATCACGATGACCACGATGTCGCCGCCGAACCGCGACACGCTCGCGCGTGACGGCTTTCCTCCGAGCAGCGGCGCCGACAGCGCCACGAGCTCGAGCGGCAGCGCCCACGCGACGACGCCCACCGTGCTCGCCGAAAACCCTGCGAACGCCGCGCCCACGGGCCCGACCCAGTCCGGCCCTACGACCTCCGGACGCAGCGGATCCCCGCGGAACGACGCCAGCGCGAGCGACGTGTAGAGCGCGGACGCGAGCAGCACGAGCGCCGCCGCCTCCCGCGCATACGTGTGGCGCGCCGGCGCGGCCGTCGCCGCGGACGCACCCTCGCCCTCGCCCCCCCGGCCTCCGCCCCCACGTGTTCTTTTCGTGGGCGACGAAACAGTTTCACCGGGACCCGGGGCGGTCTGCACACGACGCGGAGCGAAGAGAGGAACGGTCATGGCCTACCTGAACCTACCTTGCCTACATATTCCCACTCTTCCCTCTATGCAAGTCCCTGGTGGCGAAGCCGGCGGGACGTGATCGAGGGTACAGAGGTTCCCCCTGTTCGGCGCGGCGCGGCGAGGTTCAGCCTTTGTTAAGGACCCGAAATTCTTTGAGCCTGGGACGCCCCGAGCGGTACCATCGCCGCCATTCCCAAGGACAGCATGCGAAGCGTTGATGGAGCAGGGCCGCGCCCCAAGACCGCGAGCGTTCTCGCGACGTGCCTCGTGGCCTTGGGCATGGGGCTCGCGGTGAGCGGTTGCCGTGTCGACGACAACGACATCCACCGCTGGGAAAACACGGCCCACGGCCCGAAAAAGCTCTGCGCCGTGCTGCTCTACGACAAGTACGACACCTCGCTCCGCGTCGAGAGCGCGCTCGCGCTGATCCGCATGAAGCCGCGATCCGGCAGGCGCCTCGCCTTCACCCAGATCGACAGCGAGGATCCGCCGGAGAACGAGGCCTGCAAAGGCAGCCTCGTCGACGTGCTCTCGGGCCTGCGCGCCGAGGTCCAAGCGCCGATCGTGTCGCAGCTCGTCTCGTCGATCATCGTGGAACTGAAGCGTCCGCCGCCCGTCGCACAGCCGGGACAGCCGGCGCCCGCGGACGGATCGTTCCCGTACAAGGACGCGGCCTACGCGATGCTCGTCGCGGACAAGCCGCCGCTCCTCACGGACGAAGGCCTGAAGCAGACGCTGCGCGGCGCGCTCGTCGAGTGGGCGATGGCGGACTTCGAGCGCCGCCTCGAAGCGCGCGGCCAGGCCTACGGGATGGAGCAGCTCCTGCGCGTGATCGGGGCGGAAGCGGTCGTCGGGCTGCCGAAGCTCATGACGAAGGACGCGCGCAAGCTCGACTCGATGGCCTCGCTCGTGGCGGAGCTCGGCGACGCGAAGACGAAAGAAGGCGCGTCGGCGGCGCTCGTCGAGGTCGCGAAGTGGATCCTCTCGGACGACTGGACGAAGGTCCGCACGCCCGAGCTCAAGGACGCGAACGCGGCGCAAAAGCTCACGCCGACCGAGGAGCAATTCAAGAAGCAGATCGAGACGCTCCAGGACGACGAGCTCATCAAGGTCTTCGCCTCGATGCGCAAGGTCGGCCAGAGGCCCGTCGTCGACCACCTGCTCGGCTTCGCGGCGCGCAAGGATCAGAGCGAAAAACGAAGGCAAACCGCGCTCGCCGCGCTCGAAGGGCACCTCAAGAAGGACAACGCCGACGACGTCAAGCGGATCCTCGAGATCGCGGGCAGCGACGCGCCCGACGTCGTGCTGGATCAAGCCTTCCGCCGCGTCGGCGAGCTGCCCCGCGACGCCGTGGTCGACAAGCTCTACGCCCTGTTCAAGACCGACAAGTGGAAGGTGCGCCGCGCCGCCGCGACGACGGTGCTGAAAATGTCGAAGGTCAAGGACGTGGGCGAGTTCCTCGGGAAGCTCCCCGACGACAAAAACTTCGCCCTCGGCGAGGCGCTCACGTATGGCGCATATCTGGGCGAGCTGAAGGAGGGCACGCCCCTCGACGCGCTGAAGAAATACTTCAGCGCTGGATCACCCGCAGCGCGGACGAGCGCGATCGCGTATTATTTCTCGTACGGGACCTCGGCGGACGTCTCCTCCCTGTCCTCCCTCGAATCCGACGAGGGCAGGGCCCCGAAGTGCGACAGCGACCCGGATTGCAAATGGGTCTGCGAGGTCCCCAAAGAGGGCAGCCAGGAGCGCGAGCAGAAAGAGATCAAGACGATCGGCGAGTTCGTCCGCCACTGCGTCGTGCCGGCCATGAAGGAGCGCAAACCCGAAGCTGCCAAGGAGCAAAAGAAATGAGCGGCGGAGCACGCCCCGCGATCCGCAATCGCAGAGCGTGCCGCACAGGTCTCGGAGGATCGGACTTGCCGGTTCCTCAGCACGGCTCGGAACCATCGACGACGATTAGGGAAAAATGAGCGCGGATCCGAACAAGAAGAGCGCAAGGACATTCCAGTGCCGCGACGTCCTCTGGGAGACGTTCGAACAGATGGCGCGTGAGCTGGAGTGCTCGATCGACTACCTCATCAACGAGTCGATGAAGCAGTACGCGCGGCAGCGTAGCTACAGCCCGCGTACACCGTTCCCCGGCGCGGTCCGCAGCGAGTCGGCCCCCGGAAGCGGCAGCCCGATGTCGACGCCGGGGATCCCCGCGCCGCCGCCGTCGCCGCCGCCCGGGTATCCGCCCGCCCCGGGCCCCAGCACCGGCGTCTCGATGACCGCGGCGGCGTACAGCTCGGCCCCGATCGGCGCCGGCATGCCGCCCGCACCGCCGCCCATGGTCGGCGCCCCGACCCAGCCGCCCGCGCCGCCGGCGATGCTCGGCACGCCGCCCGGGCCGCCTGGGCCCCCGCCCATGATGGGTGCGCCGCCCGCGCCCCCCGGGCCCATGATGGGTGGCCCCGGTGCGCCGCCCGCGCCCCCGCCCATGATGGGCGCGCCGCCCGGGCCGCCTGGGCCCCCGCCCATGATGGGTGGCCCCGGTGCGCCGCCCGCGCCTCCGCCCATGATGGGTGGTCCCGGCCCGGGACCGGGCCTCGGTGCGCCGCCGCCTCCGCCGCCGTCGCCCTATGGCGCGCCGCCGCCTCCGCCGCCGTCGCCCTACGGTGCTCCGCCGAGCCT
>NZ_JARZHG010000077.1 GCF_029946505.1 Polyangium sp. y55x31 | reverse complement strand
CCAGAGCTTCCGCCGCATCGCGGTACGGTACGAGCGCCACGTCGAAAACTTCCTCGGCTTCGTCCACCTCGGATGCATCGTCGTGTACCTCAGGAGACTCCTGGACGATTTATGAGATGACTTCTAGTAGGGCGGCACCGCAGCCGGGTTGATGGGAGGCGCAACGGGCGCCGGTCGGGGCGCCTGTGGCTCCTGGACGAAGGGCTTACGCGCTGGGCCTGCGAAGTAAAGCATCTCGGACTTTGCCGTGTACTTGTGCGACTTTGCGCAGATCGCATTGAGCTGATACCAGCACTCACCCCCGTACATGTCGACGATCTGCTGCCAGCTTCGCAGCTCGGATCCCTTCCACGCCGTCGGGCAGACTTCCCGCGTCTTGTCCGGAAGGATGCGGACGATCTGGATGAGGTCGAATCTTCGCGGATCGGGTCCTACCTCGGTTTCCGGCCGAGGGAATAGGGGATGACCGCCGAGCTCGATCGGCTCGTCCGAAGGCGCGCTGGATTCGGGTTGGATCATGGCGTGGACCTCCTTTTCCCGCGGGGCTTTCGCGCCGGGCCCGCGAAGTAGAGCCTCTCGGACTTGGCCGTATATCGAAAGGTCTTGCCGCATAACGCGATGAGCTGATACCCGCACTCACCGCCGTACAGGTCGATGATTTGCTGCCAGCTCCGCAGCTCCGAGCCTTTCGGGCAGGGTCGATGGCCAACATCCGGCTCGACGGCAGACGACTGCCCGTCGAGCCCAGGAGGCTCTGGGTGGTTCATGGTGCTGTGGCGATAATGGGCAAGTCGCTCATGCATTGCAACAATAAAGATGTTCGGCGAACCACCCCGAAGCGGGAAGCAGGGCCGAGACAATAGTTCGAGGACAAAGTGTGTTGTTCGAGCGGAGGCGCGTTTGCCGAGAAAGTGTCGAGGATTTCGCCTGCCACGAAGACCGCTGACGGGGTGCTTCCGAGACCCTGTCAGCGAGCGAATCGCGGCCGTCCAGCGGCCGCTCGAGCGCGCCAACCAGCATCGAACCACGCATGTACGGTTTTTATTGGCGGAACAAGCCCATGATCCTTACAGGAGCGCGACCGGAGGCGAGCGCGTCGACGAGGTGAGCTGCCCCGGAAACGATGCTGTCGAAGGTTTGCCCGGTCAGCGGAGTGGATGTTCGTCTTGCGGTACCGGCGTCTCGGGGGAAGCCTGAACGCAGCCGATCCGGACGCACGGCGAGGTTGTACGACGTCGTAGGGTCTGCCTCGGCACGAAGCGCGCGGCTTGCGGTGTGCGGAGCAGCCGAGGATTCGCGCTGTTCAATGTTTCGGCCTCGAAACCCCGAGGGGTGGCCAGGGTCGAACGTTCGACGGGGACAGCGAGCGCGCGCCCGACAGTGTCCGGGATTGTCTTTACCGCGAGTGTCGGGGGATTGCTGTAGGGGGACGTGCGGGGCGGAATCGGGACACAATCGAGTCGCCTTGCGCGCGCTCGGAAAGCCGAGATTTTCCGAGCGTTCGCCGAGAATGGTCCGACGACCCGCCGTGGCCTCCTCTCGGAAGGGCCGGGAGTCCTGCCTCGAAAGTGCCGGGGAGCCGCCTCGAACTCGATCGAGGAGAGCGAGCTCCTGTCCGAGGTGGTCGAGGTGAACGTCGACGGGGCGGTAGCAGTGAGAAGTTTCACAAAAGATCGGGCTCGGGCCCACCTCGAGCGCGGCGCGCGAAACAGGGTTTCCCGAGCGGGAGGAGCGGATTCTGGGGGGAGCACGAGACGCGGAGCTTGGTTTCAAGGGGTCGGATCCGGGGACTTCCGAGAAATCAGCCGAGGATTTGCTCGACGGTGGGCGGCGAGCGCGAGGGTTTGCGGCACTTGCGCGAGAGGGGCTCGGCGAGCATGCGAAATGTGGATCGATTTCTCGGCGGTCCTCGGATCGACATGCGGCGAAATAAGGGGGGCGTTCAGAATCTCCTTTCAAAACTCGGAAATTCGATCGTCGGCCGCAACGTGACGATTTTGTTGGCGAAATGGCTTGAAAGTCGGCGCGGACATCCCGTACATTCCGGGGACCGACGCCAGGGGAGGGGTCGCTCGCCGAGAGCTCGAGCCCCCTTGCGCGCGTCGAGGAGGGTATCGGCATGTCTGCAAAGCAGAAGGAGGCCGAGCGCGCGGGCGCGCCGTGGGTGTCGCTGGACCGGGCGGCGGCGCATCTCGGGCTGAACGCGGCGCAGCTCCGCAAGACGCTGGAGCGCCGCGCCACGCGCGCGGCCGATGGCGGGACCGAGGCGAGCGTCGACGGCGTGCGCGCGCGCAAGTTCGGGCGCCTGTGGCGCGTGAGGTTCTCGGAGGCGTGGGGGGCGCCGTGAGCGTCTCGATTGGAATGAGGGAAGGACGGAAAGGAGGTGGGCCGTGGCGTTGCGTAAGGTGATGCGGCGAGAGAAGCCGCGGGTGTTCATCGATATCCGGTTTCGGAAGAAGGACGGGACGCGCGGGCGGCTGCGCAAGGACGCCCAGGTCCAGACGCTCGTGGCGGCGCGCGCGGAGGAGAAGCGATACCAGCTCGCCATTGCGCAGCATGGCGAGCCTTACGTCGCGTCGGGCGATGCGGCGGCGCAGGTGTTGCGTTCGGGAAAGTCGTTCGCCGAGGTGGTCGACGAGTTCAAGGCGACGTTCATGATCACCGAGCTGAAGGTGACGTCGCGCAAGGGGTACGAGGGGGTGCTCGACGCGACGCTGGTTCCGAGGTTCGGCGGGCGTGGGGTCGACGAGGTGGACGGCGTCGCGGCCGGGGAGCTCGACCTCGAGCTGTCGAAGCGCGAGCTGTCGCAGTCGACGCGGAACAATACGCAGATCGTGCTCCGGTCGGTGCTGAAGTTCGCGAAGGCGCGCGGGTACATCGCGCGGGTGCCGGAGGGATTGCCGCGGCTCAAGCCGATCGGGCAGTGCATTCTGGAGATTCCGACCGACGAGGAGGTCGAGCGGATCCTCGCGGCGGCGAGCGCGTGGCAGCGGTTGGCGTTCGGGTTGATGGCGTATGCGGGGCTGCGGCCGAATGAGGTGCGGGGGTTACGGCGGCGGGATGTGCGGCTCCGGTGGGAGGGAGAGGCGGTCGCCGGCGGGTTCGTGAGCGTGCGGGAGGGGCGGTCGTTCGGGGAGACGCATACGCCGAAGACGGGGCAGCGGGAGGTGCCGGTGACGCCGGAGCTCGGGAGGTTGCTCGCGCCGGTGGAGGCGGGGGCGCGGGAGGAGCTCGTGGCGGTGACGGCGCGGGGGAAGCCGTGGGGGCAGTCCGGGTTGGTGCAAGCGTTCGAGAGGGTGAGGGATCGGGTGGGGCTGGAGGGGTGGTCGGTGTATTGCCTGCGGCATTATGCGATCACGTCGTGGTTAAGGGCTGGGGTGCCGGTGCACGTGGTGCAGCGGATGGCGGGGCATAAGAATTTGGCGACGACGCAGCGGTATGTGCATCATCTGAAGGAGGATTTGGAGGAGGCGGGGAGGAGGATGGCGAGGGGGAGAAAAAAGGAAGAGTGGTAGGTCAGCAGAACCCGTGCGCCTGGGCTTTCGGGTGCGCAGACTCGAACGTAAGAAAACCTAGGCAGGCAACGCGACAGCCGGCCGATGTTCGATGCGAATGGGCACAAGAGGGAGAACGGCGATGAAAACTTTCAAGTCACTCAGTGCTGGAGTGTTCGCTATCACGGCCTTATTCTCGCTTTCCGGGAACGCACAGGCCAGTCGTGCGTTTGAGAACTGGGTATTGGAAGGCGGCGGCTGCTATAGCCCGCAGTTGGGTGACAACAATTGCAACCTCTGCGAGTCACTCAATTGCATCAGCCCTCCGACGCGCGTGTGTGGCGGTGACTGTGGTTCGATCGGGGGGAGGAGAATCGTCTCCAAGTGGGTTGCGTACATTAACTAGGACGTCTCCACGCCACGAGCAGCGCGATGCGCTCGTGTCTGCCCGCTATTCATCGGACCGAACCTAATCGTCATCAGATACCGCAATTCCGATCCGTCCCCCGCACGTGATGTGGCGGAGTCCCGACCAGACAGCGGAATCACGTATCGTGAACCGACGGTCGCACCACGGGCAGGTGAGCCACCCGTTCGCAATATCGGCGCTCCGAACCTCCGGCGAATCGTTCTGGAAGTACCTGACAACCTGACCCGTAATGCCCCGCCCAGCACAGGCCGCACAAGCGTCAAGAACGTAGGCGGCTGCGGCTTCGCAACACTGGTGCCCGGTTCCCCGGCAAGAGGGGCAATCTTCAAGGATGAGGGGGTTGTGATCGGGATCAGACGACAGCACGGCGGCCCCCCGCCGGGGATAGCGAGCTTCGAGCAGGCGCTGGCGGATCTCTGCTTTTTTCTTCGAGGAAGGGTCGGTCATGGTTACCGCTTGGCTTGGCTAACGACGGACCCCTCTTCGCCGTCCAGGCCCAACTGGGGCTTGAGCGTTCCCCGAACCTCGGTGGATGCCGGCGCCATGGCGTCGAAAGCGACCTCACTGCTGCCGAATTCGACAACCATGGCCCACTTCAAGGCAGCTCGGGGAACGCCAAGACTGACGAGCGTTTCAACGCTCAGGTCCAGCCGTTGCCTGCGGGCTTCGTCGAGGGCGCGCTCGACGATCTCGGTGAAGTCGCTCTTACTGCCATCGTACGGGCAGTGGACCTGCGAGTGGAAGTGGCCGCTGAGGCACATGTAAAAGAACTTTTTCATCACCCTGTCTCGTCAGGCAAGGTCGTAGAAGGAATGCTCCGGTCTGCGACTGCTCATAAGGGCTCTAGCACGTCACGTAGCCGGTCGAGTTGCAGATCCCGCTTCGCGACCTCTCGCAACGATCGTGACACCACGCGGGATGAAATGAGGCGCTCGGATACGACCACAACGACGTTGACATACCCGGACGGTGCCAACCGCGCGTAAATCCCCGGCCTTCGCGGCGAAGCGTAGAATTCTGACTCGATCTGTACGAACCATACGTCGCCGTGCTCCCAGTATAAGTCCACCTTCAAACACGTGGACGCTTTGATGCCCAATCGATCAAGCAACGCCACCTCGTCAGACATAGGATTGACCGCCAAGTAGCGGCCAAGTCTGCCGAGCGTGCGTACTGAGTCGGGGTCGTCCTTTGCTCTAGCGGCGAAGTCCTTGACGCGCGTTTTCTTACTCATGAGCCCTCGCTAAGCAGTGTCGGCAGGCTCATGAAGACCGCGGCAGAGCGTCCACGGTCATCGTGGCGACTTCCATACGATCATGAGCCAGTCCCGTGCGAGCTCGGGCGATTGGTAGGGCAACTTTCCGGCTCTTTCGTCCTCCGACCACCGCCCCGGTACGACGAATACGAGATACAGCTTCTCCTCCGTGATTGATGCGATCTCGCTCCGCCGCTCCTTCATGACCGACTGCTTGCCACGCAAGAACACTTCAACGCGCTCGATGCTACGCCTACACACGGCACCGTCGGTCGTGGGTTCGCAGGGCTCATCGAAGCCATTGCAGGCGGACCCAGGCGGGCAGACGATCCACTGGTTCGGGGCATAGTCGTCTATGTAGATGTCGCGTAGGCGATTGTTCGCTTCCGATGGTTCGTCGAAGCGGCTTGCTCCCTGGATGCCCGTGAGGGCGAGGAATTGCCAGCCGAGCCTCGCTGCGTCAAATGTCTGCGACTTGAACGACGCATTCACGAAAAGGTCGTGTACGCCCGCTCGCAAGTGGAATACAAGGGTGAAGGGTGCTCGGGCGAGCTCGACGGTGTGCCCCTTTGCCACGACGGGTCGGCCATCTTGCTCGACTCGCCAAGCGAGGTTCTTGCCCGACGGAAGTATCGGCGCGGGAGCACGCGGCTCTGGGCTTACGCTTCGCGTATCGGCCGGCGGTGAGGAGTTCCCCGTAACGGAGGGCGCTGAAGCCGCGCCGGCCGGCTGGGCCGAGGACGCCTGTGGCGTTTCCTCGCGCTGGCAGTGCGTGCATAGCACCGCCAGCGCCGCGACTGTGGCGACTGCCTTCCCTTGCATCCAGCACATCATCGTGACGTTATCATGTAAAAGAACTTCTTCGTCACCGTGCCAGGCAAGGTGCGGTCCGCCCAGCGAGCCACTCCGCGGCGGTCGGGGCGCGGACGTGCACGGCGAACTGGGCGGAGCCTTCGTTGTTGCCGGGCTCGGTGTCGTTGATCCCAAGCACGAGTGGACCAGAAGCTCTCGAAACGAAGCGCGTGCAGGGCGCGACGCTATGCCCCGTCTTAGCGTCCGCGCTTCCGACCATCGCCAGCCCGCTTCCGTGCGGAGCCGATCGGAAGGGCTCGTTATCGAAATTGTAGCCGCGCGCTACGCCGTTCGGATAGCCTCGCGGGTCAATCCAGGCGCCGTTCCATGAGCCGATCCTGTACCGACCCGTGGCCGAGATGTCGACGATTTCGCCAGCGCGGATCGGCCGAAAGTTGGCGGGCACGGTCCCGCTGCGGACGTTCATCGGCGCCGTGGTGGTCTCGGGGGGCGTTGTCAAGGCCGAGACTACGAGCTCGAGGCGCTGCAAGCCGCCGCGAGGGTCGCCGAGCGAGAGCAGAGGGTTCGAGCGAGCGGCTGTGACGAGCTGCCCGCGGTCGAGGCGCACGGTGCCGATGACCTCGGGTTGGCTCCCATCCCGATCGAGAACGGTCAGGAGGAGGCCATCCAGCGGGATTGCGTCCAAGGGGACGACGAACTCGCTATGAAATACGTGGTAGAAGCTGTCGCGCGCCGTGTATGTCTGGTAATTCGCCGTGACGCCTGCGCCTAGCGCGACGATGAGGTCCGGCGCCGTTGGGTCTCGCTCTTGCTGGCGCGGGCGGTTGCCGATGCGGCAGAGGTATTCGGCTCCCTTGCCAGCAATGGGGTTGACGAGGATGGTGCCAGCCAGGCCGAGAAGCCCGCACTCCGCACCGTCGGTCGGTTGCGGGATGGGACCATCCCAGGGGGACATCGTGCCGGGGCGGGTGGGGGCGACGTTGACGGCATCGACGCGAAGGACGAGCCAGGAGGGGTCGGCGCTGCGGGTTGGCAGGGCGGAACCGGAGGGGCGACAGGCTGCGGCGCCGAGGATGGCGAGGAGAACCGCGGGAGTGTGAGAGCAAGGGGGCGCCGGGGCAATGGCCTCGACGAACGGTTGGCACGGAAAGAGGCTCAGTGATGCCTCTCCGCCTCCTCGGGCGAAGGGTTCGGCAGAATCTTGAACACCCCCGACTGATCCGGATCATCCACGCGCGCCGTACGGGTCTCCAGCAGGAGATGCAGGTACCCCTCGGCTGCGCCGGGCGGGGTGACCTCGAACCCGAGCGGCGTCCAGTGGTCGATGTCGCGCTGGGAGGCGTACGGGAGGATGGCGACGGTGCAGCCTTGCGCCAGCGTGTCGCAGAGCCGGCGCACGAGGGCGAGGTCGATGTTGCGGCCCTGGTACGCGGGGTCGATGACGAGCTCGCTGATGTAGAGGGCGTCGTTGCCGCCGCCCTCCAGGTATTCGTCCTTGGGCCAGTCGTTCTCGAAGAAGATGTCGTGGAGCGCCTCGAGCTCGCCGCTGTCGGCGTCGAGCACGTCGAGGAGGGGGACGTTGAGGTCGAGGGCGCTGCTGATGTGGATGCGGGCGACGCGCGCGTGGCCGATGCGAGCGGGGTTGGGGGCGTCGTCGTCGGGGAAGATGTCGATGGAGAACCACGTGACGAGGCCGGAGGAGGCGTTGGGCTCGCTGAGGGGGATGTCGGCGGAGACGTGTATGCGCATGGGGTCCTCCGTGATATCGCTCGGAGACTTGCACGGGTTTGTCCGCGGGGTCAAGGGGCCATGTCGCAGTGCATTCTGGAGATCCTCCCTTCAGGAGATCACTCTGGATCCGGCCGGATTCGGAGTCAGAAGGCGTAGCAGGTGCCGGAGATGAGGATGCGCCCGGCGTCGTGGCGGACGGAATCCACCGTGTCGATAGCCCAGGTTCCGACGACGGTCGCGGGGTCGGCCACGGGTGGAAGCAGGGCGGTGAAGACCTCCTCCTCCAAGTACTCTCCCAGCACCAGCCGAAGCAGATCCGGACTACCGAACAGGGCTTCCAACGGCGGATAACCGGCCTGGCCCAACTCGTCCGTGGTGCCCGTGAGCCGGTCGTCTTCCTCTCCCTCGCGAATCCACTGCGCGTACCGCTCGCGTACCCTATCCAGCAGCGCGGCGGCGTCTGCGGAGAGGACGAAGCGCGCGGCACGGCGGCCTTCGCGGGCGCTGCTCAGGCTCATAAACGGGCGCCACAGGCGGTCCAGCGGCGCGGGATGGCCGTCGATGGTCAGAAGGGCGTCGGTCATCCTGCCAATCTGCATCCTTTCCTCGCGCGGGACAAACGGTGCGAGCCCGGGGTGACGCCGTGGCCGTCTCCCGCGTCTCATCCACCGATCCCGAGAGGCAGCCTTGCGCCAGCGTGTCGCAGAGCCGGCGCACGAGGGCGAGGTCGATCTTGCGGCCCTCGTACGCGGGTCGATGACGAGCTCGCTGATGTGGAGGGCGTCGTTGCCGCCGCCCTCCAGGTATTCGTCCTTGGGCCAGTCGTTCTCGAAGAAGACGTCGTGGAGCGCCTCGAGCTCGCCGCTGTCGGCGTCGAGCACGTCGAGGAGGGGGACGTTGAGGTCGAGGGCGCTGCTGATGTGGATGCGGCCGACGCGCGCGTGGCCGATGTGGGCGGGGTTGGGGGGCGTCGTCGTCGGGGAAGATGTCGATGGAGAACCACGTGACGAGGCCGGAGGAGGCGTTCGGCTCGCTGAGGGTGATGTCGGCGGAGACGTGCATGCGCATGGGGATCTCCCGGGGGATCGGCGTGGCGAGGCTTGCACGGGTTTGTCGGCGGGGTCAGGGTGCCAGAAGCTACGTCCAGTTACCCGGGCCACGCCCGGACATATAGCCTGTGCCGCGCCCTCCACCCCCACGCGATAGCGGCCACTGCCTCATCGTGCCGCTAAGGCGGACATGCCAGGTGCCCCCCACCTTCCACACTGCGCTCACGTCCTCAAGTGGAGCGTGAACCGGCATGTCGGTACTTTTTCCGTCGATTTGGAATGTGACACTTAGCCTCACGACGTTATTCGAGACGTCGAGTTCCTGGAACGTGCCCGTCTTCGCTTCCTCCGTGATCGACCAAGGCTCGCTCGCTTCGTTTCGTACCATTAGCTGGACGAAGACTTTGGTGTCCCGATCGATTTGTGACAACAAGATTGCGGCCTTGCGTGTTTGGGGTAAGCTGTACATGACGACATGCTCGGGAGTTAGATACGTGCAATGGCGTGCCGCAGTCCCGTAGCGGAAAGCGCCAAGCCCCATCCCCCATAGACGCGCCTACAGGTTGTCCAGGGAAAGGGTCGATGTTGATGGCGACTAGCGCCTTCGTGGTGTCCTCCGGATAAATTAAGATGGCCGGATCGACCATTGGGCGGGGAGCCAGCAAGTCTCGTGCAGCATCCTCGTAGCTTCTCGCGATCGTCTTGGCTGTGGCGATCGAGAACAAGCGCCTTACATAGCTGTCGGCTTTCTCGGGGACGCCGACCAGAATGACGCCCCCGTACGCATTTGCGAAGGCAGCCATATCCTTTGCCATCTCACGGGCATCACCGGAGTGTTCTGCTTTAAAAGTCGAGTTCATAGCTTTCGCCCGCCTGATATGGGGGCGTTGGGGGCAACTCTGTCCAGCTTGCAATTCGCTTGTACAGTGACATGGCAAATTCCGTCCCGACGCTACCTCCGTCGTGTCGCGCCGAGTCGGGCAAGGCTCTCCTCGAGATCGGTCAGTGCGTCGACGGCACTGTCAGCGTCACCCGCGAACTCGATCCTCGCGCCACACGACGGGCAAGTCGTCGTCATACCCTTCCGAGCATGGCTCAGGGCGATCTCCAACTTCGTTCCGCACTTGGGGCACGGGGGTTCGAGCTTCAGCTCATTGTGAGGGCCTCCCTTCACCTGGACTCCTCGGTACCCGGCCTCACGGAGGATGTCAATTGGGGTCCGGAGTCAGGCCTTCTCCGCCTCCTTGAGCCCCGTGTTCGGCAGGACCTTTGAAGGTCGTTCGGCGAGGTGGTCGACGAGTTCAAGTCGACGTTCATGATCACCGAGCTGAAGGTGACGTCGCGCAAGGGGTACGAGGGGGTGCTCGACGCGACGCTGGTTCCGAGGTTCGGCGGGCGTGGGATCGACGAGGTGGACGGCGTCGCGGCCGGGGAGCTCGACCTCGAGCTGTCGAAGCGGGAGCTGTCGCAGTCGACGCGGAACAATACGCAGATCGTGCTCCGGTCAGTGCTGCGATTCGCAAAGGTGCGCGGGTACATCCCGCGGGTGCCGGAGGGGTTGCCGCGGCTCAAGCCGATCGGGCAGTGCATTCTGGAGATTCCGACCGACGAGGAGGTCGATCGGATCCTCGCGGCGGCGAGCGCGTCGCAGCGATTGGCGTTCGGGTTGATGGCGTATGCAGGGCTGCGGCCGAATGAGGTGCGGGGGTTACGGCGGCGGGATGTGCGGCTGCGGTGGGAGGGAGAGGCGGTCGCCGGCGGGTTCGTGAGCGTGCGGGAGGGGCGGTCGTTCGGGGAGACGCATACGCCGAAGACGGGGCAGCGGGAGGTGCCGGTGACGCCGGAGCTCGGGAGGTTGCTCGCGCCGGTGGAGGCGGGGGCGCGGGAGGAGCTCGTGGCGGTGACGGCGCGGGGGAGGCCGTGGGGGCAGTCGGGGTTGGTGCAGGCGTTCGAGAGGGTGAGGGATCGAGTGGGGCTGGAGGGGTGGTCAGTGTATTGCCTGCGGCATTATGCGATCACGTCGTGGTTACGGGCTGGGGTGCCGGTGCACGTGGTGCAGAGGATGGCGGGGCATAAGAATTTGGCGACGACGCAGCGGTATGTGCATCATCTGAAGGAGGATTTGGAGGAGGCGGGGAGGAGGATGGCCGGGAGAAGGAGTGGATCCGGATGAGAAGCGGGCCTAGCAGCCCGTGGATCTACGCCACCCCAATCGCGATCCCAACATCCCGCCCATGGCCCGGCGGCATCCCGTCCCACGCAGCCCGGGAAAATCGTGCCAATTGCCTCGGCATGCGCCGTACCAGAGC
>NZ_JARZHG010000076.1 GCF_029946505.1 Polyangium sp. y55x31 | reverse complement strand
ACCGCGCCCACGGCCGCGCCGACCGCGACGGCGAGCGCAGCGGCCGCATCCGGCGAGCCGGGCTTCCTGACGATCGTGTGCAACCCGTTCTGCGACGACGTACTCGACAACGGCCGTTCGCTCGGGCCCTCGCCGATCGTGCACCTCTCGGTCAAACCGGGCTCGCACCGGGTCACGCTGAAGAAGGGCGACATGACCAAGGTCATCTCGGTCATCGTCGTGTCCGGTCAGGTGACGGCGCAACGCGTGTCGATGAAGTGAACGAACGCGTCCGCTCGCCCCGGGAAACGGGGCGGGCGGTGCACGTGCGTTCGTCGTGACGTAGTCTCCTTCGATGCCGCAAGGAACGCGTCCCGCTGGAAAGCCGGACCGAAGGGACAAACCGGCGAGGCCGAAGCAAGCGCTTCGCCCGGAGATCCTGCACATCGAGAATCTCGCCGCGGGTGGAGCCGGCGTGGCTCGGCTCGCCGATCGCACGGCCGTGTTCGTGCCGGGCACCGCGCCGGGCGAACGCGTGGAGGCCGAGGTCGACAGGAACACGCGCCCCGCGCGAGGGCGTCTTCTGCGGGTGATCGAGGCGAGCCCCGATCGCGTGGAGCCTGCGTGCCTGCACGCGGACGCGTGCGGCGGCTGCGACTTCATGCACCTCTCGGAGCACGCGCAGGAAGCGGCGCATGCGGAGATCGTTCGCAGCGCGGTCGCGCATGCGACGGGCGAGACGCCGCCCGCGATCCACGTGCACAGCGCGCCCGAGCCGCTCGGCTATCGCACGCGCGCGCGGCTCTACGTGCGCGCCGAGCGAGGTCGGGTGCGGATCGGGTATCGCGCACAGGGCTCGCACGCGCTCGTGGCGACGCCGACTTGTGTCGTGCTCGCCCCGTCGATCGCCGGCGCGCTCGACGAGATCCCGACGGTGCTCGCGGGCTCGTCGGGCGAAGGCGACGTGCAGATCGCGCGCGGCGCGGGCGGGCACCTCGTCGTGGACGTGACGTGGCGCGGCGAGATCGCGCCTGCGGCGTGGGCGGCGATCGATCGACGTGTCGCGGAAGGCGCGTGGGCCGGCGCGCGCGTGCGCATGGAGGGCGCGAAGACGCCGGCCGTGTTCGGCGATCCGCGGCCGGTGCTCGAAGGCGTGGACGGCGCGCCGCTCGTCGTCGCGGCGGGATCGTTCGCGCAGAGCTCGGATCGCGGCGCAGCGTTGCTCGCGCGGCGCGTGGCGGAGCTCGCCCGCGCGGACGTGGATGCGCCGCGGGAAGGCGCGGACGAGACGGCGAACGGGCACGTACTCGAGCTCTTCGCGGGCAGCGGCACGCTCTCGATCCTGCTCGCGCGAGGAGCCGCGTCGTTCGTCGCGGTCGAGTCGGACGAGGGAGCTGCACGTTCCGCGCGGGAAAACCTCGCGGCGCGGGATCTTCCGGGCAAGGTCGTCGTGGCGAACGCGGACGCTTACCCGATCCCGCCACGCGTCGAGGTCGTCGTGCTCGATCCGCCGCGGGCCGGCGCGGAGGGCGCGACAGCGGCGATCGCGGCCTCTCGTGTTCATCGGATCGTCTACGTCGCGTGTGATCCGGCGACGCTCGCGCGTGACCTCGGCGTGCTCGTGCGCGCGGGCTTCGTGCTCACGCACCTGGAGACGGTCGAGCTCTTCCCGCAGACGAGCCACGTCGAGACCGTGGCGCGCCTCGTACGTCGCCGCGGCGCGCGCTAGGCGCTCGCGTGCGCTACGCTCTCGCCGGATGATCCACCGCGTCGACGAACGGCTCCGGCAGGAGGCGCGCCGCTTTCGCCTCGTGTTCACGTGCGGCGACTGCGCGCAGTACGATCCGGATGGCGATCGTTGCTCGCTCGGTTACCCGCACGGGATGCACCGCGAGCCCGACCTCGACACGTGTGACGAGGTCGTCTTCTGCAAGGCCTTCGAGCTCCGTTGACCAAGCCCTCGCACCCGCCTTCGTTACGGCGCCTCGCCGAGCGCACCATCCGCGACGAAGCCCTCTTCGATCGTGGCGATCGCGTGCTCGTCGCCTGCTCGGGCGGCCCCGACTCGACGGCGCTCCTGCACGTGCTCGCCCTGCTCCGCCGCACGATCGGGCACGAGGTGATCGGACACGGCGTCGATCATGGATTGCGCCCCGAAGCGGCTTTTGAGCTCGCGCTCGCGGCCAAGCTCGCGGACGAGCTCGGCGTTCCTTTCGAGGTGACGCGTGTCGAGGTCGAGCCTGGAGGAAACCTTCAGGCGCGGGCGCGCGAGGCGCGTCATCGGGCGCTGCAGGACGCTGCAGCGCGGCGTGGCGCCTGCGTGATCGCCACGGGGCACACCGCCGACGACAAGGCCGAGACCGTCCTTCTGCGCCTCTTGCGCGGCGCGGGCCCGCGTGGGCTCGCCGTGCTCGAACCTCGCGCGCCTGCGCCCGTGCCGCCGAGCGGAACCGAAGACCCGCGCGACCTCGTGCGTCCCCTCGTCCGTGCGCGAAGGGCCGACGTCCTGCTTCACCTCGATCGCCATGCGATCGCCCACGCCCGCGACCCTTCGAACCTCGACCCGCGCTTCACGCGCGTCCGGGTGCGCCGCGAGTTGATCCCGCTCTTGGAGGATCTCTCACCGCGGATCATCGACCATCTCTGTGCCCTCGCGGACATGCTGCACGAGGTCTGTCCGACGGAGGACCCGATGAGCGGGCTCGGCCGGGCGCAACGGACGACGATCGAGCGGGCCCAAAAGAAGGGCGCTCGAATTGTGAAGATTCGTATGAAGGGGGGGCGGGAGCTCGACGTGACCTTCCCAGCGGGGAAGATCGTCCTTAACGAAAAGAAATGATCGAGTCGCGTCCTTACCGAATGGACGGCGCGGCTTGGCTTCCATCGACGGGCATGCCACCGCGTGGCATGCTGGTGCAAAGAAGCGTTACATTTGGACGCAGTCTGCTCGTCCCGAGGAGATCGGGCCGGGCAACCCGAGGATCCTCGTGAAGCAATCGCACAAGACGCTCCTGCTTTGGGTCCTGCTGATCATGATGTTTCTCGTGATCTGGCAGTTCCTGAGCCCAGATCGCCCGCCCGCAACGCAGGTCTCGTTCAGCGAGTTCATGAGCCAGGTTCGGGCCGATCGAGAAAAGGACCCGCACGTCGACTCCGTCTCGATCAAGGATCGTGAATACACGTTCTGGGTGAAGGACCCGAAGAGCAACTCGAAGGTCAAAAAGGTCACGATCGGCCCGGACAACGCCGACGAGATCACGAAGACGCTGGTCGACAACAAGGTCGCCGTCACCTTCGAGAAGGAGGACGCCTCGCCGTTCTGGTCCGGCGCGCTCGTGACCATCCTGCCGATGGTCTTCCTCCTCGTCATGTTTTACTTGTTCATGCGCCAGCTCCAGGCGGGCGGCGGCAAGGCGATGAGCTTCGGCAAATCGCGCGCGCGGCTGCTCTCGGAGTCGCAGAACAAGGTGACGTTCGCCGACGTGGCCGGCATCGACGAGGCGAAGGACGAGCTCGAAGAGATCATCGCCTTCCTCAAGGATCCGAAGAAGTTCCAGAAGCTCGGCGGCCGCATCCCGAAGGGCGTGCTCATGATGGGCCCGCCCGGCACGGGCAAGACGCTGCTCGCGAAGGCGATCGCGGGCGAGGCGGGCGTGCCGTTCTTCTCGATCTCGGGCTCGGACTTCGTCGAGATGTTCGTGGGCGTCGGCGCGAGCCGCGTGCGTGATCTCTTCGAGCAGGGCAAGAAGCACGCGCCCTGCATCATCTTCATCGACGAGATCGACGCCGTCGGCCGGCACCGCGGCGCGGGCCTCGGCGGCGGGCACGACGAGCGCGAGCAGACGCTGAACCAGCTCCTCGTCGAGATGGACGGCTTCGAGTCGAACGACGGCGTGATCATCATCGCCGCGACGAACCGGCCCGACGTCCTCGACCCCGCGATCCTGCGGCCCGGTCGCTTCGATCGGCGCATCGTGGTGAACCGCCCGGACGTGCGCGGCCGCGAGGGCATCCTCCGCGTGCACACGAAGAAGGTGCCGCTCGGTCCGGACGTCGACCTCGACATCATCGCCCGCGGCACGCCCGGGTTCGTCGGGGCCGATCTCGAGAACCTCGTCAACGAGGCCGCGCTGCTCGCCGCCCGTCAGGACAAGGACCTCGTCTCGATGGTCGACTTCGAGATGGCCAAGGACAAGGTCCTCATGGGCACCGAGCGCCGCAGCATGGTGATCAGCGAGGAGGAGCGGAAGACGACGGCGTGGCACGAGGCAGGTCACGCGCTCGTGGCGAAGCTCCTGGAGAAGAACGCCGACCCCGTGCACAAGGTGACGATCATCCCGCGCGGCCCGGCACTCGGCATCACGCAGCAGCTCCCGAAGGAAGACCGCCTGAGCATGTCGCGTGACTTCGCGAAGGCGCGCCTCGCGGTGCTGATGGGCGGCCGCGTCGCCGAGGAGATCGTGTTCGGCCAGTTCACGACGGGCGCGGGCAACGACATCAAGCAAGCGTCGAACCTCGCGCGCCGCATGGTGACCGAGTTCGGCATGAGCGACGTCATCGGCCCGATCTCGTACGCCGCGAACGAGGAGAGCGTCTTCCTCGGCCGCGACTTCACGAGCCAGCGCCGCGACTACTCGGAGACGGTCGCGAACCAGATCGACGACGAGGTCCGCAAGTTCGTGTTCGACGGCCACGCCGAGGCGCGCCGCCTGCTCGAAGAGCACCGCGAGGCGCTCGACAAGCTGGCGAACGCGCTGCTCGAGCGCGAGACGCTCGACGCCGAGGAGGTCGACGCGATCGTGGCCGGGCGCGAGCTGCCCGAGCGGCAGAAGGTCGTCATCCCGACCTACGCCGACCGCGAGCGCGCCGCGAAGGAGAAGCGCCGCGCCGCCAGCATCTTCGGCGCGCCGAAGCCCGCGCCGAGCACGTGAAAAGGAGGGCGATCGCGCCGGCCCTCGTCGCCGCGGCGTTCGCCCTGCCCGTCCCCTCCCCTCTCTCCGAAGCTCCCCTCCCTCCCCCACGCAGAAGCACCGCCGCCGTGATCGACGCGGCGGCGGCTCCTGCTCCATCGATCGATCCGAGCCCCGTGGATCTCGCGGCGAGCACCACGCCCGCGACGAAGACGCTCGCGACGATCGTGCACGGTCACACGCAGGAGACGCTCGCGCTCACCGAGGACGAGCCCACGATCGAGCGCTTCTCGACGTTCCTCGCGGACCACGGTTACGAGCAGGAGACACGCATCGATCCGCGGCTGCTCGATCTGCTTCGTACGATCGCGAAGAAACACGAGGGCACGCGGATCGAGATCGTGAGCGGCTACCGGAGCCCCAAGCGCAACGAGGTGATGCGCAAGAAGGGCCGGCACGTGGCGTCGCACAGCCAGCACACGCTCGGCATGGCGATCGATTTCCGCGTCGACGGGCTCGCCGTGCCGAAGCTCGCCGCCGAGATTTTGCAGGCGAAATGGCAAGGCGGGCTCGGCACCTACGCGGGGAGGCGCGACAGGTTCGTGCACGTCGACACGGGGCCGAAGCGGCGCTGGAGCGGGTTCTAAGGCGCGCGCAGCACGGCTTGCAGGTAAGCGAAGTGCTGCATGTCGGGCTGGCCGCGGCTCGAAGCCTGGAGGATGTTCCGCGCGCCCTCGCCGGTCAGGAAGAGGCCGTAGGAGGCTTCGATCGCGAGCGGATCCCAGACACGCAGGCCAAACGTCGCGTCGATCTGGTGACCGAGGACATGCGACTCGTTCGTGGCCGAGGCGCCGATCGGGACGAGGGACGCGCTCGTCCAGCGGCCCTTCGGCTGCGCGAGGCCGACGAAGCGGTAGCCGAGGTTCACGGAGAACGTGTCGGTCGGGCGCATCGAGACGTCGCCGCCGGCCTCGATGAGGTTCGACCACGCGTAGAGGCCCATGCGACCGTGCATCGGGCGCTCCTCGGGGAGGATCGGATCGAAGCGCGTCTGCACGGCGAGCGGATCGGTGCTGCCGTCGTCCCCCGAGGCGTACGCGCCCGCCGCGCCGAACGTGAGGTGCCACGGCAGCGCCGTCTCCCACGTGACGCGCGCGGCGCCCGCGAAGGCGCTGAGATCGCGGTTCGCGCCGAAGCTCGAGATGCGGCCGAGCTCGTACGCGCCTTCGACGGCGTACCGCACGCCGCGGTAGTCGCCCGAGAAGCGCGCGTCGAACACGTACGTGTCGCTCGGCGTGAGGTCGAAGGCCGCGGGCGGCCGGACGATCCGCGCGAGCGCCGTGACGTCGATCGCGAGCAGCGGGAAGATGCGGAAGATCGCGTGCGCGCCGTAGAGCTGGCTGCCCGTCTGCGGGCTGACCCTCGGATCGATCGTCGTGTCCGCGCTCCCCGCCGATCCCGATCCGGCCGTGCCGCCCGCCGTCCCGCTCGCCGCCCCCCCGAGGCTGCCGAGCCCACTGAACGGCGAGGTGCCGATGAGCGCCGCGAGCAGCTCGACGTCGATGTTCTTCCAGGACAAACCGAGCCGCGCGGCGTCGAGCGCTCGCGGCCGTTGCGTGAAATCGCTCTCGCCGAGGAGGCGCCCGTCGCCCCACACGACGCGCTGGCGGCCGAGGCGGAACCACACGCGGCGGTTCTTGCGGTGCACGTCGAGGTAGGCCTCGAAGAGGCCGAGGCCCGTGCCGAGCTGGCTACTTTGCAGCACGCCGCTCACCGGCGATCCCGCGATCGGCCGCGCGTCCTGCAGCACGATCGCCGCCGTCACGGGCCCGCGATCCACGGCGAGCCCGAGCCGCGCGCGGCTCGTCGCGGCCCACTGCGACGTGTAGATCGGCGTCATGTAGGTCGGCGCGTCGAAGCGCGGCGGCAGGTTCGTTCCGTACGCGTCTTCGAGCACGGCCCCGCGCGCGAAATTCACGCCGCCGATGTCGAACGGATCGGTGCGGAATTCGCCGCGCACGCGAAGCTCGAACGAGGGGCGGAAGGTGAAGGATCCGACGGGGATCGACTCGGGCAGCGGCGTCGCCTGCGCCTCCGCGGAGGGGCTCGCGAGCGAGAGCGCGAGCGCGGCCGCCGCGGCGAAAACGGAAGGATTCAGTCTCGTCATGTCAGGGCTCGAAATCGTCGCTCGGCTTGGGCTTCGGCGCCGGCGATCCTCCCGCGGGCGCGCCGCCGCCGCCACCACCGCCGCCGGGCCGCGGGCGCGGATTCTTGCCGGTGAACTTCGCGAGCGCCGCGTCGGCCGCGCCGGTCTCCAGCGCCATCGCCAGGCCCACGACGAACGACGACGCGAGCCCCGCCTCCGTCGTCGCGCGCCCGCGGAGGTCCGCGAGCACGATCCGCGCGCCCTCGAGCTCGCGCGGGGCGTCGCCCGATTTCGCCGCGGGCGTCATGGAGAGCTCGGTCCGTTTCGAGTCGAGGAAACGCGCGCGCTGTTCGAGGTCGCCCATGCGCCGCGCCACGTCGAGCGACGCCTTCACCGACTGCTCGACGGCTTTCGCGAGCGCCTCGGGATCCTCGCTCGTCTTGCCACGCTTCTGCACGAGCACGATGAGCTTCGCGTCGGGCGTGAGCTCGAGGTGCAGCGCCGTGCCTGCATCGTCGAGCGTCTTCGCCTTCTTCGCGGCCGCCTCCAGCGCCTCGCTCGCCTCCGCCGTCGCCGCGAGGCCGAGCGCCTTCACGAGATCGGCGCGCGCGGCCTTGCGATCGCCCTCGGCGCGGTCGACCTCGCCGCGCAGCGCAATGACGGACTTGAAGAAGTCGTCGAGCGCGGCCTCCTTCGTGGTGATCGCCTTGCCTTGCTCGATCTGCGACAGCGAGGGCCCGCAAGCCGGGAGCGAGGACAGGCTCGCCGCCACGACGAAGGCCCACGCGAACGATCGCCTCGACGAGAGTCTCATCCGCACTGGAGCACGCCTCCCCAAAGCTCGTAACTCGACTTGCCCCTCTGGAGGAAGACCGCGGTCACGTACGCGCCGGCCACGGCGGCCATGCCCTGGCCGAAGTTGCCCGCGGGCGGCGAGAGCGCGATCGGATCCCCCACGGGCACGAAGTCCGGGCCGAGCGTCTGCACACGGACGGCGCGCGCGCCCGCCGATCCCTCGGTCCACACGAGCACCCATCGACCGTCGGGCAAGCCCGCGATCCCAGGCGCGAACGCGTCGCCGCCGGGGCCTCCGGCCGGTAGCTCGATCACCTGCGTCGACGACGGGATCGATCCGGCGGGCGCGTGGCCGAGCCGGATCTTCCACGGGCTCTCTTCGGTCTCGCGATCGGCGAAGAGGATCGCGACCTCGCGGCCGTTCCATCCGCTCATGGGCTTGCCGACCTGACCGCCGGATCCCGCGACCTTCACGAGCTCGCCGAGGGGCTTGCGATCCGGGCCGATGAAGCCGCCCATGACGGCGCCGTCGCGCCGGAACGAGAGCGCGTAGCCCTTGTCGTCGGCGACGACCACGCGCGCGGCGTCGAGCGGATCCGATCCCGCGATCGGCCAGAGCGTCTGCGGCGCGGCGTCGATGCGATCGGCCGTCGCGAGGCTGCCCTCGGCGACGCCCAGGAAAAACGGCGTGGACGCGGGCACCTGCACGATCGATTTGAGCGTGCCCGACGACTCCTTCGCGGCGATGAAGTAGCCCTTGTCCGTGCCGGTCGGCGCGACGCGATCGATCTCGCCGCTCACCTTCTCGACGAACCCTTCGTTCACCTGACCGCTCGACGGCGTGACCTCGATGCCGACGGCCTCGTCCGAGCTCTTCGCGTAGCCGATCGAGACGTTGCCCGAAGGCAACGGCAAGAGCTCGAACGGGATCTTGTTCGAGACGACCGGCGCCCAGCGCACGGGCTGCTTGGCGACCCAGCAAGGCTTGGGCGGTTGCGGCAAGGCATCGCGGATCGCGCGGACCGTGTTCGCCAGGACCGCGCGCGCGCCGCCGCCGGCCACCGTCGGCTTGACCGAGCAACGTCCCACGAAGAAGGCCGAGATCACCATCAGCACGAGCAAGCCGCTGCTCGTGGCGATGAGCTTCATCGGCAGCGTGCTCGGCGCTTGCTCGGGCTTGACCACGCGCGAGGCGTCCGACGTCGCGTCGAGCACGACGCGGGCGCGCGGCGTCTCCGTGTACGTGAACGGCGGCGGGTTCGGGCCCGCGGGCGGCGCGCTCTCTTCGACCGCCGACGGCAAGGTCCGCACCTCTTCGGACGCTCCACGCGCGGGCGCTTCTTTCTCGGGCAACGGCGCCGTCGAAGGATCGGCGAGCAGACCATCGATCCGGATCGTCCGTGTGACCTCGTGCGGCAGCTTCACCGCGCCGGCCATCGACGGGCCGGTGTAACCGCTGGACGCAGCGGGATAGCTGCCGCTGGTGAAGTCGGGCGGAAGGATCGCGGTCGTGCTCGGCTCGCGTGGAGGCGGCGCTGGGGGCAGCTCATCGACGCGGGAGGGCGCCGTCACGGGCGCGAGCTCGGGCGACGGCGTGGCCTCGGGCGGCGGCGCGACGAGGGGCGGCGGCGGCTCGGTCGGGGCGAGCAGCGGCGCGGCGGCCGCGGATGGCTCGGCCGGAGGCGCGGCCGGCGGTTGCGCGGCGGGAGGATCGACCGGCGCAGGAGGCGGCGCCGTGCTCGGCGAGGCCTTCGCGGTCGACGTCCCCGGCGCGGCGCCGGCGCGTGGCACCGGGGCGGGCTTGAGCAGCGCCGACGGCCGCAGGATCGCCGAGGGCTTGTCCGCGGCCTTGTCCACGACGGGCCGCGGGATCCCCGGGGACACCGCGGGCTTCACGGCCGGCTCCGTCGCCGGCTTCGTGAGGACCTTCGACGGCGCGCGCATCGGGCTCGGGCCCACCGTCGAGTACTCGGACGTCTTCGGGCCGAGGGGCTTCGGCGCAGGGCCGACCGACGTGTTCTCCGCGCCGCCGGCCTTCCCGCGCGGACCCTCGGCGGGCTTGACGGGCGCGGCGATCGGCGGCGGCGGGTTCGATCGAGGCGTGGCGGCGGGCGGCTTCGCGGGGCTCTCGGCCGCGCGAGGCGCGACCATCGCGGGCTTCGGCGGCGCCAGGGCCGTCGTCTCTTTCGGCGGCTTCGCAGCGGGCGGGGCGAGATCGCCGACGTTCGTCGTCTCGTCGTCGTTGACGTCGTTCCAGCGCTCGTCGATCGCGCTCTGGCTCGTCGCCGGGCGCTTCGGGGCCGGCTCAGCGACGGGCGGCGGCAGAGGGCCCACGGGCGGGGGCGGTCGAACGACGGCCGGCGGCTCGGGCGACGCGGCCGGGCCTCGGGGAACGGCGGCCTCGAACGCGGCTCCGCCGTACTCGGGCCGCAGCGTGATCGGCGCGGCGCCTGGAGGTGCGGCCTCGCCCGCGCCCGAGGGCACCACGATCGGCGCGCCCTGGGCGCCCTTCTGCGGCGCGGCTGGCCCCGGGATCCCGAGCAGCGTGCCCATCTGACCGCGCTTCTCGGGCAGCGGCCCTCCAAAGCGTGGTGGCGCAACGCCGGCGGGCTCGTGCTGCGGCGCGATCGGCTCCTGCGTGGTGGGCGTGGCGTCGGCGAACTCGGCCACCGTGAAGGCGGGGACCCACGCCTCCATGCCCTCGCGCCAGACGAGGACGGACGGCGGGAGCACGCGGGTCGCGAGGGCTTCCCGCAGCTCGTCGGTTCGCACGAGCCGCTGCACGCCTTGCTCGTCGGTCCAGCGCCACTCGTCGCGGCTGGTCAAGCGCGCCTCCGCGTGGAGCAGGTCGTGCGCAGATCGGGTTCGTGTCGGGCGAGCACCTCGCGCGAATCGTACAGCGACACCCGCGACGTTGCGCGGAATTTCGTTCGCCGCGACGCAACTGCGGAGCGTTGCCCTCGATGTTCAGGCATGCCCCTCTCGCGTCCCTTCGTCCTCGCGTTCCTGGCGGCGCGCGTGATCGCCCGCGCCCTGATCGACACCTTGAGCCCTCCGGCCTGCGCGGCCTGTGATGCGCCCGTGCGCCGCGACCGCGTCTTTTGTCCGACCTGCGCCGCGACCGTCCTCCGGACCTCGAACACGCCCGGCGAGCCGCTCGCGTTCGCGGCCTTCGGCGGCGCCGTCGCGGCTGCGCTGAAGCGGTTCAAGTACGGGGAGCGTCCCGATCTCGGGCGCCCGCTCGGCCATCTCCTGCGCGGGCTCTTGCGAGAAGAGGCGCCGGCCGTGGACCTCGTGATCCCCGTACCGCTCCATCCGCGGAGGCTCGCCGAACGTGGCTACAACCAGGCCGCGCTGCTCGCGCATGCAGCCGCAGGCGAGCTCGGCGTGCCTCTCGCGGCGCGCGCGCTCGTGCGGCTCCGGAACACGCCCCAGCAGGCGACCCTCGGCCGCGCCGAGCGGCTCGCGAACGTCGCGCGGGCCTTCGTCGTGCGATCCCCGCGGGCCGTACGAGGCCGCAGGATCCTCCTCGTCGACGACGTCGCCACCACGGGATCCACGCTCGAAGCTTGCCGCGATGCGCTCGTCGAGGCAGGCGCACGCGAGGTGATCACCTCGTGCCTCGCCCGCGCCGGCGAACCGCCCGCGGATCGTGCGACCTAGCGCTTCTTCTTCCGCGGCGCCTGCGGCGGCGGCTTGCCGGGGACGACGTCGATCCGCAGCGAATCCTGGCAGGGCACGACCACCGTCTCCCCGGCCGAGAGCCACTCCGGGTAGCGCCCTTCGGCCGTGCTCGACACGCGGATGAACTTGCTCCCGCACGGCGCCTGGAACGTCTCGTTCGTGCGGCCGAGCTTCTTTCCGCTCACGTACACGTTTCCTTCCGAGGGAAACGTGACCGTCAGGAGCCCGTATCCCGCGGGAGGCGGCGACGGCGCGGTGGCTTGCGGCGCGGCGGCGGAGTCGGCCGGCTGGGTCTCGGGCGACGCGAGCGGAGGCTTGGCCGAGGTCGAGGCCGAGGCGCCCGCGTTCGGATTCGCGTCCGGATCCGATCCGCCCGTGAACATCACGACGGCGCCCGCGGTGAGCAATGCGACCGCGCCTCCGGCGATCGCGAGCATGAGCGGCGGCGGTCGCTTCTTTCGACTGGCCGGTTGCGCCGGGGCGAGCGTGGGCTCGGCCGGAGGTGTCGAGGCGGAGGCCGCAGGAGGCACGGATGTGGAGGCCGCAGGGGGCGCGGACGTGGAAGCAGCCCCCGGCGCAGGCGTCGCCGTCGGCGCGCCGAACCGAGGCAACCCTGGAGGCGCGCCCATCGGCGGTGCCACCGGCGGCGCGGCCATCGGCGGCGGCACGGGCGGCGCGGCCATCGGCGGCGGCGGCTTCGGCGCGGCCGGCGGCACGGGCGGCGGCGC
>NZ_JARZHG010000075.1 GCF_029946505.1 Polyangium sp. y55x31 | reverse complement strand
CGCCGCCCGCCGCGCCGCCGGCAGGCGCAAAAGCCCCCGCTGCGCCCCCTGCCGCGCCGCCCGCCGCTGCGCCGGCTGCGCCTCCGGCAGGCGCAAAAGCCCCCGCCGCACCTCCGGCCTCGCCTCCGGGAGCCAAGGCGCCCGCCGCGCCGCCCGCCGCGCCGGCGGATGCAAAGGCCCAAGCTGCGACGCCCGATCCGAAAAAGGATGCCGCGCCCGCCGACGCGAAGCCGCAGGCCGGGGCCGATGCAAAGCCGACCGCAGGGCCGGCCGCCGATCCGCAGAAGGAAGCGGCGAAGAAATTGGAAGAGGGCCTGCGGGCGCAGAAAGCCGGGCAGCACGACAAGGCCCGCGAGGCGCTCGACGCCGCGTTCAAGCTCAAGCCGAACGCGGAGATTGCGCTCGCGCTCGCGCGCTCCGAGATGCAGCTCGGAAAGCCGCGCGACGCGGCCGAGCACCTCGCGTATTTCCTGCGCGAGGGCCAGGCGGCGAAGCCCGAGGACCGTCAAGCGGCCGAGAAGATGTTCGCCGAAGCGAAGTCCAAGGTCGGCACGTTGATCGTGAGCGTCGACGAGGACGGCGCCGAGGTGCAGATCGACGGTAAGCCCGTCGGGACGTCGCCGCTGAACGGCGCGGTCTTCGTGGAGCCCGGCACGCGTATCCTCACGGCGCGCAAGGAAGGAATGCCGGAGGCCAAGAAAGAGCTCACGGTTGCGGCCGGCGCCGAGAGCGCGGTGCCGCTCGCCGTCAAGCCCCCGCCGCCGCCCCCGGCCAAACCCGCGCCCCCGCCGCCGCCCCCGCCGCCGGCGCGGAACAAGACGCTGATCCTCGCGGGCGCGGGTATTGCGGGCGGGCTCGCGCTCGTGAGCCTCGGGACGTTCATTGGGTACTCCGTCGTCGAATCGGGGAGCTTCGACACGTGGGAAGCGAACCGGTGCACCCGAACGAATCAGCAATGCGTGAATGACTTCAAGGACGCGCAAGGGACCAGCACGGCGCTCGGGACCACGTCCCTCATCACGTTGATCGGCGCGGGCGTCGTCGGGGCGGGGACGGCGGTGTACGCATTGACGGGCAACAAATCGCAGCCTTCTGCGTCCTTCCACGTGACGCCCGGCGGTGTCGTGGTGAAGGGGCGCTTTTGATCGAGGGCCGATGCCCTGACGAACGAGAGGTTGGAATCCCCAATGAAGCGGTATGGATCATCGATGACCTTGGCTTTGGCCCTCGGCGCGCTGATGGCGGCGCTGGGGGGCTGTCCCTCCGAGGACCCGCTGCCGCCGGACACGACGGGCGGCGCGGGCAACGGCGGCTCGGGCGGGATGGCGTCGAGTTGCGGCGACGGCGTCCTCGATATGGGTGAGACGTGCGACGACGGGAACAACACGGACGGCGACGGCTGCTCCGCCTGCGCGGTGGACGCGTGCTACACGTGTGATGCGAATGCGCCGAGCACCTGCACGGCGAAAGCGGCGGGCGAGGCGTGTGAGGATACCAAGATCTGCAACGCGACGGGCCAGTGCGTCGAGTGCATCGACAATGCCCAGTGCGGCACGGGGTATTGCTTCGAGGATGCGTGCGCGTCCTGCGACGACAACACGAAGAACGGCGACGAGACGGACGTCGATTGCGGTGGTACGCATTGCTCGCTGTGCGGGCAGGGCAAGACGTGCGTCGCGGGTGCGGATTGTACGTCGGGGTTCTGCGCGGATGGCGTGTGCTGCAGCGCTGCTTGCGACGGCGCGTGCTCCGCGTGCAACATCGCCGGGCTCGTCGGCGAGTGCAACTTCATCGACAAGTACAGCGATGATCCGAGCTACGGCATGGGTGAGTCGTGCCTCGCCACCGACGGCAAGACGTGCTCGGGGTTCGGGAATTGCCTCTTGGCCGAGGGCGCGCCCTGTGCAAATGGCAACGAGTGCATCACCACGCGGTGCGGCGATCCCGACATGGACGGGGCGAAGACGTGCGTGAAGCAAAACGGTGAGCCGTGTGCGGCGAACGCCGAATGCTTCAGCAACAACTGCATGGACAGCGTTTGCGCCCCGTGAAGTAGCCGCGGGGGGTTCGATGAGCCCCCCGCGAACATTCCCCAACCAACCCCGCCTTCGCATCCCTCCGTCTCTCTTCACGTCCGCCTGAAGCTCGGCTAGCGTCCGTCCCGAGACCTTGAGGTACCGGTGAACGGAACTTTCGTGCGGATTTGCGGGTGTTTTTTACTCCTGGCGCTGCTCGGGGGCGGCTGCGGCCAGATCCTCGGCCTGGACGAGTACGTGCTCGTCGATCCGGGCAACGGAGGAGCCGGCGGCGCGGGGGGCTCCGTGCCGCCAGCGTGCGGCGACGGCATCCTCGACCCGGACGAGACCTGCGACGATGGGAACCAAACGGACAGCGACGGCTGCACGTCGTGCGCGGTGGACGCTTGCTACACCTGCACCGGCACGATCGGAACCCAGAGCCTCTGCATGGCGAAGACGGCGGGCGACTTGTGCGCGGCGGGTCTCTGCGACGGCGCGGGGATGTGTGTCGAGTGCCTGGTCGACGCTCATTGCAGCAGCAGTGCCGGGTGGTGCGACCATAACAAATGTGTAACCTGCACCGATACGCTGAAGAACGGCGACGAGACGGACGTGGATTGCGGTGGCACGCATTGCCCGCAGTGCGTGCTGGGAAAGACTTGCATCGCGAAGACCGACTGCGCATCGACGTTTTGCGTGGACGGTGTCTGCTGCGGCGAAGCGTGTGACGCAGCGTGCCTTACATGTATCGATCCAAGACGCGTTGGCGATTGCGCCGCTATCGATAAGTATGGTGAAGATCCGAGCTACGGAATGGGCGATGCGTGCCTCGCAGCCGAGGGCGAGGCATGTACGGGCGGCACCGCTTGCTTAAAAGCCCTGGGTCAAGCATGCACAACCAATGCTGAGTGCACGAGCGCACACTGCGACGATCCTGACATGAACGGCATCGAGACGTGCGTGAAGAACGTCGGCGAACCCTGCACCATGCCCGCCGACTGCTACACCAACAAGTGCACGAACGGCTTCTGCGCAATGTAGGCTCCCCCGTCCCGTACCGGCACCCCCCCCACACCCCGTTGCACCCCCTCCCCCACCCGTGGTAGTGCCCGCGCCCATGACCGGCACTCTCCACGACGAAATCCCCATTCTCGATCTCCAGGACGTCGGCTCCGGCGACGTGGAGCGCGAACGACGGGCCGCCGCCGCGATCGAGCGTGGGCTCGGCCGGTACGGGCTCGTGTACGTGAAAAACCACGGCATCGACCCCGCCGCGCTCGATGCGTTCTACACCGAGTTCCTCGCGCTCACCGCCCTCCCCGAGGCCGAGAAGCGCCGCTGGGCCCGCGCCGACCTCTGGTTCCAGCGCGGTTACACGCCGCCGAACACCGAAAAGGCCGTCGTCGCCGGGGGTCAGCCGGATTTCAAGGAGTGCTGGTTCGCCGCGCCCATCGAGGTCGATCCCGTCGCCGCCGAGCTCTACCCCGAGATCCACCCGCCGAACGTCTGGCCCGAGGACCGGCCCCGCTTCCGCACGTTTTACGAGGCGATCGGGCAGGCCCTGCACGGCGCCGGCCTCGCGCTCCTCCGGGCGTGCGCGGACGCGCTCTCCTTGCCGCGCGAGACGTTCGTCGACGTGACCCGCGGCGCCCCCCACATCACGCGCGCTTTG
The DNA here is from genome assembly GCF_029946505.1 of Polyangium sp. y55x31. Classification (GTDB taxonomy): domain Bacteria; phylum Myxococcota_A; class Polyangia; order Polyangiales; family Polyangiaceae; genus Polyangium. The sequence goes on along the minus strand of NZ_JARZHG010000075.1, from coordinate 8,582 downwards.
CTCTACTTGCCGCTCGACGAGCAGCAATGCGAAAACGGCGTTCTCTGGGGCGAGGAGCATACCGATTTCAATCTGCTCACGCTCCTGCCGGGCGGATGGTTCCTCGACCGCGAGCGCAATCGCTGCGCGCGGCCCGACGACCGGAGCGGGCTCTTTCTTCGTACGCGGGGCACGGAGGATCGTCCCGGCGGCGATCTCGTGCCGGGCACCGCGCCGCCGGGCTGCATCGTGGCCCAGGTCGGTCAGCAGCTCGAAATCCTGACCGGGGGACGCCTGCTCGCCACGCCCCACGTGATCACCGCGCCGAAGACCCCGGGGTATGCACGCACCTCGATGGCCCATTTCGTCCACGTGCACACCGATACGCGCCTCTTCCCGCTGCCCCCGTTCCAGACCCGCGAGACGATGACGGCTTATCGGCCGCCGGTCCTCGCGGGCACGTACGACATCAAGACGCTGGTCGACATCGGCCTCGCCCCCCCCGAGGTCCTCTCGAAGCTCGGCTATCGCCATTACGACAGGCTCGCGAGCGTGCGCGCGGATGAGAGCCGCTGAAAGACCCCCCCCTATGGATCCAGGCTACTGGCCGCTGATCTCCAGCGTGAAGGCCTGCGTGTCCACGCCTCCCTTGCCGTCGGTCACCTGGAGCTCCACCTCGTACGTTCCCACGTCCTTGCTCGTGACCATCCAGACGAGCTCGCCGCTCTGCGGATCGAACGTCATCCCGGGCGGGCCCTTCAACAGCGAATACGTGAGCATGTCGCCGTCGGGATCCGTCGCGGCGACCTGATACACGTATTTGACGGGCGGATCGCCCGGGAGCACGGTGCCGGAGATCGCCAGCCCGAACGGCCCGTAGAGGCCCGGATCGTTCGCCTTCACGTACGACGACCCGTCGGGCGTGAAGCGGAAGATGTCCGCCGGGGCCCTCCCGCTGCCGTTTTCGTAATCGGAGGTGTAGATGTTCCCCAGGTTGTCGACGCGCAGCGGCACCGGGAAGGCGTCGTCGGGTGCGTCGAAGGAGCCGAGCACCGTCCCATTGGATGCGTCGAAGCGGAAGAGATCGCCGGCTGCAGCCACGAGCTCGCCATTCGCGTTGAACTGCATTCCCTCCACATTGCCGCTCGGGATGGGGATGGTCTGCACCCAGGTGAACGTCTGGAACGTCTCGTCGGCCTGCGCCACGTGGATCTTCTTGTCGGTCTGGCTGCCGACGTAGAGGCGGCGATCCTCGTCGAAGGTGATCCCGGTGAGCGAGCCCGCGCCGGGGGGAAGGTCGATGGTCTTCACGAACGAATAATCGGCGGCGGCATACTGGTTCAGCTTGTTCGAGCCGCCCGTCGCGGTCGTGGTGTAGAGGTTACCGAGGGCGTCGAAGATGATGTTCTCCGTGGCCTCGGACTGGGCCTTGGCGTACACCTTGTACTCCACGCCGTAATCGCTGAACTCCACGAAATCGGCGTAGCCCGCGACGACCAGGTTGCCGCGTTCATTGAACGACGCGCCGTTCGGGCCGTAGGTGAACACCGGGGAGTTGACCTTGCTGAAGGCCGGGTGGGTGAAGGCCTGGACGAACGCGAGCGTCTCGGCGTCGTACACGCGGATCTCGTCGGTGCGCGAGGACGAGAGGAAGATCTGGTTCGGCTGGAACTTCCCTCCCAGCGCTTGCCAGAGCTTCAAGGTGAGCTCCGGCATCGAAATGATCTCGGGCGGCAGGTTCATCGCGCCGCCCGCGCCACCACTGCCGCCTGCGCCGCCCGCGCCGCCACTGCCGCCTGCGCCACCTGCGCCGCCCGAGCCACCAATACCGCCTACGCCACCCGCGCCACCTACGCCGCCTGCGCCGCCTGCGCCACCTGCGCCGCCCACACCGCCATTGCCACCGACGCCGCCCACCCCTCCAGCGCCGCCCATTCCGCCGGCGCCACCGGACCCCGCGGCGCCGCTGCCCGCGGTGCCTCCGGTCTGCGGGTCACTGCCGCAGCCCGCGGCGAGCGCGCCGAGCGCAACGAAAGAGCAGATACCGATCATCACGACCGTTCGAGTCCTGTGCATGGGTTTGTCCTCCGTGTCGAATCAGAACCACGTTATTTCAGTTCGGTCGAGCGTCGCAAGCCCCGCGCGCGCTGGGCCGTGCGTTGAGTCTTAAGGTCCGGCGTGGTAAGAAAGGCCGCCCATGCGCCTCCCCTCCCCGCGCTCCTCGTTCGTCGCGCTCGCCCTCGTCGCCGCGCCCACGCCCGCGCTCGCGGCTCCTCCGAAGGCGGATCCGCCCCCGGCGCTGCGCCTCGCGATCCAGCGCGCGACGCTCGACAACGGCCTCCGGGTCGTGATGAACGTGGATCACGCCTCGAACGCCGTGGCCCTCGCCATCACGTACGACGTGGGATCACGCGACGAGGCTCAGGGACAAAGCGGGTTCGCGCGGCTCTTCGAGCACCTCCTGTTCGGCGCCACGAAAAACCTCGCGGCGGGCGAATTCGAATCCCTCGTGGCGAGCCGCGGCGGGTTCGTCACGGCGAGGAGCGCGGTCGACCGGACGGCGTATTCGATGGTCGTCCCCGAAAACGAGCTCGCGCTCGGACTCTGGCTCGAAGCCGAGCGCATGCGAAGCATCGATCTGAGCCAGGCGGCGCTCGACGCCGACGAAAAAGCCCTCGCCGTCGTCGATCGGGTGCCCTACGGAAAAGCCGAGGCTCGGCTCGGCGCGCTCGCGTTCGAGGGCGCTCTCGCCTATGCCCACGGGGGCCTCGATCGTGCGGACGTCGCCGCGGCCCGCGCATTCCACGCGGCACATTTCGGGCCGAACACCGCGGTGCTCGCGATCTCGGGGGATTTTGATCCCGACATGGCCATGAACCTCGTGCATCGGTATTTCGACGGCATCCCGCGTATCCAGGCCAAACCTTTCGTCGAGCCGAACGTGCCCGAGCAGGCGGCGGAGCGGCGCGAGGTCGTCGACGATGCGCTCGCCCGCGCGCCTGCGCTTTCGTATGGATTCGTGATGCCCAAACTCGGGACACGCGAGCACGACGCGCTCCGTCTGGCGCAGGTGATCCTCGGCGACGGCGAGGGCTCGCGGCTCGTCGCGCGCCTCGTGCGCGGGGACGCGCTCGCGACGGAGGCGCGGGCCGATGTCGATCCACGTTTCGGCCGCGGGCCGGGGCTGTTCCGCATCGAGGTGCGGCTCGCCAAGGACGCGGCCGTCCCCGAGGTGGAAAAGCGGATCGACGCGGCGCTGAAGGAGCTCGCCGACACACAGCCCACGGAGGCAGAGACGATCCGGGCACGAAAAAGGCTCGAAGCGGGGTTCGTCCTTGGCCTTTCGGGGATCCGGCAGCGCGCGCTGGAGATCGGCAAGTTCGAGCTGTGGAATGGGGATGCGCGGGCGATCGGGCGCGAGCTCGAGCGGCTCGCGAGCGTGACGCCGGCGGACGTGCAAAAAGCGGCGGCCCAGCTTCTCGCGACGAAACGACGAACCGTGATCGAGACGCGGCCGAAGCCGTCCGTCGCGGGCAACCTCGCGAGCGCGGCGGAGGGGGCGCGATGAGGCGGCGCGCATCTGCCCTCGGGCTTTTGGCTCTCCTTGTCGCGGGTTGTCCCGGCCAAACCGTCGCGCCCCCGCCGCTGCATCCACCTCCGCCTGCGAAGACGGCCGAAACGAAGCCATCGGCGCCGCAGGCAGCCCCGGAGCCGAAGGAGCCGCCGCCCGAATCGGCGCCGCCGAGGCCCTTCTCCACGCCGAAGACGACCTGGATCGAGCTGAAGAACGGCCTGCGCGTCGTGAGCTTGCTCGATCGCGCGGTGCCCATTTCGCACCTGCGGGTCGTGGTGCTCGCGGGCACCGCGGTGGACGGGGAAAAGACGGGGCTTGCGGCGATCTGCGCGCGCGCCATGGCATCGTCGGGAGCGGGATCACTCGATGCGATCGAGCTGCGAAAGCGGCTGGAGGGGCTCGGCGCGAGTTTGTCGGTGGACCTGAATGCGGATCGGGTGGTGTATGGCCTCTCGGTGCCCGCGCCCCGCCTCGCCGAGGCGGCCGAGCTGCTCGCGTCCGTCGTCGGCCGACCACGCCTCGATCCGAAGGAGATCGAGCGCGTGCAGGGCGCGCTCGCCGAACGCGCCGCAGAAAAAGCCCGCAGCGACGGCGCCTGGGGCGCGTGGATGATGCTCCAGCGCGACCTCTTCACGCTCCCGAGCGAGCACCACCCCTATGCCTCGTTCGACGCGACGGCCGAGGAAATCGGGCAGATCAAGCCCGCCGATTGCAAGGATTATCATCGCCGGTATTTCGTCCCGAAGAACATGATCGCGGCGGTCACCGGCGACGTGCCCGCGGACGAGGTCCGCAAGGTCGCGGAAAAACACCTCGGCGCGCTCGCCGGCAAAGCCGCGCCCGCCCTCTCCTTCACGGACCCGATGCCCCCGGAGTCGACGAAGATCACGCTCGTCGACAGGCCCGGCAGCACGCAAAGCGAGATCGTCGTGGGATCCCTCGGCCCGAAGGAGTCGGAGCCGACGTACGCGGGTTTCGTCGCCGCAGCCGAGGTCCTCGGCGGCGCGGTCACGGGGAGGCTCACCGTCGATCTACGGGACAAACGGGGGCTCGCTTCGCGCTCCTTCGCGGAGATCGTGCCGTTCGCGAATGGCCCGTCGGCTTTTTCCGTGTACACCAAGACGAACAACGAGCGCACCGGTGATGCCCTCGCGGCGGTCCTCGATCACCTGCGCGCCCTCACGCAGGAGTCGCCGAGCCCACGCGAAATGGAAGCCGCCGCGCGTTTCCTCGGCGCATCCCGCGCCGTGACCACGAGCCGTCCCGGGTCACGGGCGGACGAGCTCTGCGACCTGGGCTCCCGCGCCCTGCCCGACGAGGCCCTCGACGAGCGCATCTCCACGATCCGCGCCCTCGCCCCCGAGGCCGCGGCCAAGGCCTTCGCCGAGCACGTGCGCCCCGGCCATGCCGTCGTCGTGGTCTCGGGCGACGCTGCGAGCGTGGGCCCACTTTTGCAAAGGTTCGGCGAGGTGAAGGTCGTCGACCCGACGCGCCACTTCGCCCGGACCCGCACCCTGCCCGCTGCCGCGGCCCCGAACCGACCCTGAGTTCCCGCGCCCCGGATCGCGAAGACGAAAACCGGAAACGGCCCCCGGATTTCACGGGTGAAACGCGCCCGCACGTATCCGCCCGTGGTCAACCGCCTGACCCCCCTTGAAATGCCCAGGATCCGCTGGTCCCCGGGACGGAACGGGGCTTGGCCTGGCCCTTGCTAGTACGTCCCTCGTTCCTTTTTCGAGCCCCACGGGAGGGAGGTGAGACATGCCCAGCGTGCTCATCGTGGACAGCGAAAGTGCCCAGCGACGCTCTTTGTCGCTGGCTCTGCGCCTCGAAGGTTATCGGGTCGCCCTCGCCACGTCCGCCGACGAGGTCAAACACCACCTCGACGACACACAAGGATACGACGTGGTGATGGTCGATCTCATGATCCCGGAGCTCAACGGCCTGGATCTGGCCCGGGAGATCCGCCACGGATTCCCGCGGGCCCGCATCATCCTCACGAGCGCGTATCCGCTTTCGCAACGCCAGCTCGAACGCACCGAATGCGGCGCGATCGGGTTCGTCCCCAAGCCCTACGAGCTCGACGAGGTGTCCCGCTACCTGCGCTCGAAGTTGACGGCCGCGGCCTGAAGGAAGCACGGAACAAGGGACACCTCGGTGGAGCGCCCCCATTCGCTCCTCCGAGGTGTCCCTTGCTCCTTTCGAATCAAGGCATTTGAGGATCGGCGCAGCAACGAATGCCGAGGTTCTTGTTGAAGGCGTCGCGCCTGCGATGGATCGTGTCGGACGTGCAGGACAGGAGGTCCTGCTGGTCCCAGAACGAGCCGCCTCGATCCCGGCACTGATCGTCCTTGGGATCGGCACCGTTGCCAGCGGGCCGGCAAGAGTCCTCCCACTCCCAGACGTTGCCGGACATGTCGAAGAGGCTCGAGAAGTCGCTTCCGCCCTTGCAGTTCGTGGCGGCCTTGACCGGCTCGGGATTGCCGTTGCCGGCGTTCAGCGTGCCGTCGAAATCGTCGTCGACGCACCTGGCCTTTTCGTAGTCGTCGCCATACGGAAAGTTCCGTTCGCCCTTGTTGGAGCAGGCGTACGTCCACTCGCTCTTCGTGGAATCGTCGTACTCGTCATAGCCGAGCGGCGAGTCGCCGAACCCGCCGCACAGGCGCTTGCCCACGCCCTCGCAGAAGGCGCGCGCATCACACCAGTCGACGCAGGCCACGGGATACTTGGGCTTGCCCGTCGGATCGTAATGGCTCGCATTGCACTGGTTGCCGCTCGAGCGCGGGACGAACGTGGTCTTCCAGCCGCACACGGGATCCTGGTCGTTCGGCATCGGGTTCGTCGCGAGCCACTTCGAATACTCCAGGCTCGTGACCTCGGTCTGGTCGATGCAATACGGCCCCTCGGGGCCCTCGACCAGCAACATCGGCCCGCCGTTCGTGGGGCACGTGGGGCCGCCCCCGCCCGCGCCGCCCTGGCCGCCCGCGCCGCCCATTCCGCCGGCACCGCCGGTGCCGCCCGTCCCGCCCGCGCCGCCCATTCCACCGGCGCCGCCCGTTCCGCCCACTCCGCCGACGCCGCCCGCGCCCGCGCTCCCGCTGCTCGAGCTCGCGCCCCCCGCACCCCCGCTCGCGCCGCTACCCGCTTGTCCGCCGCCCCCCGTGAGAGGATTCGCTCCATTCGTATCGAGCGCACAGCCGAGGACGGGAAGGAAGATCACGCCGACGAGGAAGAGAGAGGTGCGTCCCATGGAATCTGTCCTTACCACATGGCGACGGCGCACCGAAATGGGCGAATTGGAGGATCGGTCGTTTGCATCGTGGCGTAAAAATCGAGGCCGGCTGATGCAATGCGGAGCGGAGGCCCGAGCGCCGCGTCGCCGAAGTTGCGCGGGCGCTCGGGCGCGAGGCATTCACGTCACTTGATGCAGTTCGACTTGAAAATCGGGCCGCGACCCGTGGCGAGGTTCACGGGGATGATGCCGATGGCCAGCGGAATCGCGCTCGAACAGGCCTCCGGGAACGGGCCCATGTGGATGTCCTGATCGGCGAGCAAGCCCGGCTCGATGACCTCCATGGAGTTCGTCGGCAGGCTGTTCTGCGCGGCCTCCGTGACGTCTTTGATGCATTGCTCGACCGTGTCCACCATCTCCGGCAGCGTGTTCGCCTCGCCGACGCCGCAGGCCGTGAAGACGCTCTCGGCGATCGTCTGCCAGCCCTCGCCGATGATGATGAAGATGTTGAAGTTCGGGTCCGAGTTGAAGCCGTGGCCGTGGACCCAGGTATCGTATCCGACCTTCGAGAAGCCCATCCCCGAGCTCGCGTACATCATCTCGATGACCGGCCCCTCCGGGTTCGGCGGGAGCAGGTAATCGATCGCCTGGATGAGGATCAAGTTGTTCAGGCTCTTGTCGATGGCCTCGATCCATTTGCCGTACATCTTGTTGATCATCTGCATCTGGATCATGTTCTGGTTGAACATGCCGAGCGTGAGGCTCAAGAAGCCGAAATTGCTCGCGCCGCCGCCGACCTTTTCGTCGCTCCCCGGGGCCTTCGCCATGAAGACCGGTGCGGCCTCGGCCTTCGCGATTGCGCTGACGAGTTGCCCCACGGATCGGCCCGTGGGCGCGATCTGATCACGGACGAGCGCGGCGAACTTCGTTCGATGGGCGATCACGCCGTGCGCCGTGGGTTCGAGCGCGACGAGCTTCTCCACGGCGGACTCGACGGCGGCGCTCTTCGCCGCGAGCGCGGCCTGGTCCCCGGCCTTCGGCGCATTCGCATCGATCGAGGCGATCGTCGTCCGGAGCTCGGCGAGCGCGGCCCCGAGGGCATCCAGGTCCGCGGCGGCGGAATCGTCGTCCGGGCTCTTCGCGACGCCGGCCGCCGTGAGCTCGGCGGTCGTCGGATAATCGCCAGGGATCTTTCGCAGGACGTCGGCGAGCTCGGCGTAATGGAGCGGGTCGAGGTCCACGAGGCTCGCGTCGAGCGCGAGGACCGCGTCCTTCAGCGCTTGATCGGAGCCGCCGTTCGCCGCGATGACCGCGTGCACGCCATTCTGGACGCCCGAGAGGCCCGCGCCCGCCTTCGCGAGCAGCGGCGCGATGGCCTCGTTCAGCACGGAGACGCGCGTCTCGGCCGTGACGGTTTGTCCCTCGACCACGACCTCGCAGCCGACCGTGAAGATGCCCGCCTCGGCGAACGTGTACTTGCCGCCGTTCTCGACGACGCCCGCCTGCGGGGAGATGGTGACCTTCGAGGTGAACGGCCCGCCATACGCGATTCCGTCTTTTTGCACGCCGCAGCCGGCGGAGAACGATCCGCCATTGTCGGCCTCGAGCACGGCGCGGCTCGACGGCATCACCACCGCCGCAAAGCCGCTCATTCCGCCGCCGCCCGCGCCGCCCATACCTCCGGCGCCGCCCGCGCCGCCCATCCCGCCCGCGCCGCCCGCGCCGCCCTCGCCGCCCATCCCGCCGGAGCCGCCCGCGCCGCCCTCGCCGCCGATGTACACGTTGCCGAACGGGCCG
>NZ_JARZHG010000074.1 GCF_029946505.1 Polyangium sp. y55x31 | reverse complement strand
CACACCTGCATATGTCGTCAGCAATCAAAAATGTACCGACGACTGGACCGAGCCTCGTTCGATTGATCCTACAAAGTGGGATGTTGGAGCCGATGGACCTACTCGACGGTTTATGAGATGAGTTCTACTACGCCCCGCCCGCGCCTGCCCCCGCGCCTGCCCCCGCAGCGGCGCCAGCGATCGGGGTGGAGTTCGTGGGTCTGCTCAAGGTCGTTCTCGAAACGATGCGCTCGATCCTCGAGAGCACGAAGCAGCCACCACCGCCGCCACAGGGAAACCAGACTCTCGAAGTCGTACGCGAGATCGTCCCGCTCCTCCAGCACCAGCCGCCGCAATCCAACTCCACGCTCGAAGTCGTGCGCGAAATCGTGCCGCTGCTCCGCGGGAACGACGCGGGCAAGTCGAGCGGCGGTCCCGGGTACGAGCGAGGGATGGAGCGCGGAATCGAGCTCGCGAAGGCCCTCGGCGGCAGTGGCGGAAACAGTGGCGGTGACGAGTTCGGCGAGATCGCCAAGCTGCTCACGCTCGTGAAGACGGCGACTGCCGCGAATTCGCCGCCGCCGCCCCCTCCTCCGCCGCCGCCGCCTCCCCCGCCTCCTCCTCCGCAGGCGTATCCGTGGCCCACGGGAGCGCCCGTTTCATGGGAGGGATGGGAGATGATCCAGACCCCGATGGGCATGATCATGCGGCAGGCCGCTGCGCCCGCGCAGCCCGCGCCCGCGCCGGTTCCTACGCCGCCCGCGCCCACCCCCGCGCCCGTCGAGCTCGCGCAGCTCGAGCCCGTGGCACCCGTGCGCGTGCAGCCCGCGGCGCCCGTGCAGTGCTCCGACGGCGTGCAGAACGTCGCGCCCCCGCCGAGACCCCCGCCGCCGCCTCCGCCGCCGCCGGAGCCTCCTTTCGTGAGTGCGCCGCCCCCGCCGCCTGCTCCGCCGCCCCCGCCGCCGCCTCCCGCCGCGAATACGCGACCCGAGCCGCGGACGCACAAACCGACCAATCTCGCGCCCCACCTCACGGCCGCGGGCCTGGTTCCCGCTCCTCTGGGTCCGCCGACCCCCGCCGACCCGCTCGGCGGTGCCGTGGCGCAGGGCATGCAACTCCTCGGCAACAACCCCGAGCTCTTCGCGAAGCTTCAGGAGCTCGCCTCGACCGGATTCTCGCCCGAAGCCTTCGGCGAAGTGCTCGCCATGGCCGAGAAGGGGGGAACGAAATGATCCGGCCGCGCATCGTCCACTTCCCCTCGAACCTCGCGAAAGCGCGGTACATGGCCGAGGGCAGCAAGCGCGATCTCCTGCTACCCGAGGTCCAGCGATGGGCCGCGGTGTTCCGACGATTGCCGGTTCACGAACGCGCCGCGGCGATCCTGAAGTTCTGCCAGTACGCGATCGATTACGTCCGCGACCCGCGCCGCGAAGTGCTCGAAGACTCGGCGGTGACACTTTGCCGCGGCTTCGGCGATTGCGACGCGAAGACGCGTGTCTTCGTGACGCTCTGCCGCGCGTGCGGAATCCCGGCCCGCGAAAAGCCCGTCCGTCCCGAGCAGGACTTTCCGCACATCCTCGCGGAGGTCTTCGTGAATGGGCGCTGGCAACCCGCGGACCCGACGATCCTGAACTCGACGATCGGGCGTATCCCGCCCGCTTGGCTTGCGAGAACGAACTACTGGTGATGCCATGTCGCACAAACCGCCCCTTCGATGCGCCGTCTGTCTGCGGCGGCGACCCCAGCTTTGCGGAGGATATTGCGCATGCGGCGCGACCGTGTGGGAGCTCATCCCGCACGAGGTCCCGCCGGGCATCGTCGTGGAATCGCTCGAAGAGCGTAGCACGCCATTGCGGCCCACGCATTTTCCTGCGCTTCTCTCGCGCGCGCTCGGGGGCGTGGTGCTCGGTTTGAAGGTGCTCGTCGGCGGGGCGCCCGGGGCCGGGAAGTCGACCCTTTGCGCCGAGCTCGCCGCACAGATCGCCGCAAAGCTCGACGGCCTTGGATACTGGCTCGACGCGGAGCAGAACCGGAACCTCGTGCAGGAACTCTTCCCGCGCACGGGTTCGTCCTCACGACACATTCGCCTCGTGAGCAGGCGCAGCGGCAGCGGCAGCAACGTCGGATGGCGCGATGCTCTCCAGGCCGTGCCGCCCGACGCCGCCGTGATCGTCGTGGACTCGCTGCAACGTTGGGCGCGCAGCTACGCCGAGCAGACCACGCTCCTTGAGACGGTCGCGACGATGCGCCCCACCGTGCTCGTCGTCTCGCATTTCAACAAGGCGGGCCAGTTCGCCGGCCCAATGGGTAACGAATACGATGTGGACGCCACGGCCATCGTCCGGCCGAAAAACATTGAAGTAACCAAGTGCCGCTGGAGCCTTTGCCCGCGCACAATCGAGCGTCCGATGGCCTCGTAGAGCCGTCGCACGAAACCACAACCGAAGCAGGGAGAGGAGGCATTTCGGTATGCCTAACGCTATCACTTTGTCCTACGAGACCGACGAGGAGACCAGCGGCGTGCCCGAAGAGGAAGGCGCAACGGCGACGCCGTTCGACGATACGGGCGATTTCTTCGATACGCTCATGGGCGGCGGTGCGCAATTGCTCTCGTCCATCCTGGGCGGCAGTGGCAACGGAGCCAAACCCAACGGGGGCGGTGGCATCGGGGAAAGCCTAGGAATGATCGCCGGTGCGGGGCTCGGCACCCTCGCGGGCGGGGCTGGCGCTTCGATTGGCGCGAATCTCGGAAAGATGGCCGGTGGTGCGGTCGAGAATCTCGTCCGCACACAGGTCAAAAAGAAGCCGAAGCCCGGCAAGCAACAGCGCCAGCTCACGAAGCGCGAGCGGAAGATCCTCGCCGACGGCGAGCAGATGACGAAGCGCACCGGTGATCCGATGTATGCGCAGGAGGCGCGCCTCCGCGTGTATCGCCCGGCGGAGTACAAGCGCAAGCGCGACGCGGGGCAGCTCTTGTCCCAGATTATCGCGGTCGAGTCAGATCCGGAGGCACTGCCGGAGCCGCCGCAGCGGCGCCCCCGGCTCAATTTCGGCGCAATGACGAATTCGCCCCATCTGAAGGAGCCCGACGCGACGTACAACGATACCGCTTCGCCCGACGCGAGGCCGCGCCCGTTGCAGCACGTCTCGGCCTTGGGCGTCGATCCGACCACGGGTACGTATCACGCGATTCCCGGCGAGACGCCGCACGGTATTACCAAGAAGCTCACAGGGCAGACCCAGCGCACCCAAGAGCTACTCGCGGCGAATCCCGGCAAACCGGATTCGGATCCCGTATGGAACATCCCGCCGGGGTGGCTGCATTATGCGGGCGATACAGGGGCGAACCTCAGCACGGCGCGCAAGTACGTCGTCATCAAGGATGACTGGCCGCAGAAGATCGCCTCGAAGCTGGGCGCCTTCCCTGCGCGCCCGAAGTGGTGGTCCGAACTCCGAGCCGCGAACCCGCACAAGGCCACGGAGAACGGGAACTGGACGTACCTTTACCCGGGCGAGGAGATCGGAATCCCGAACGAATGGCCGGATCACTCGCTTGCGGTCGCGGTCAATGGCACCTCTTCGCAGCCGTCCACGCCGGGCGTCCCTGCTCCCGGGAAGACAACAACGCTCGATCCGGCTGTCGTTCCGCACACGCAGGCGCTTCTCGCGAGCTGGGCATTGCGGAACCCAAGTGACTGTATCCCCTCGGACTTTGGCAGGAATCCGATGGACCTCGTCAGCGGTTTCACGCCGAGGACGACGCAGGCGCTCGCCTCGTTCCAGACCTGGTGGAACAAGATGCAGCCGACGAGGCCACTGCCGACGACCGGAGAACTCGACCAGGCGACATACAATGCGCTGGTCGAGGAGAACAACGCAGCGGGTACGCCATTCGACAACGCGTCGAACGGCGATACGAAATCGGACGGACAACAACAATCCAAACCGAGCCCTCCGCCCCCGTCACCACCACCACCGCCGCCTCCTCCTCCCACGCCGCAGTCCTCCACAGGGTTGCCGCCTGGTGTCAGTGTCCAGCCGAGCACAAAGCCCGGCCATGTCCTCGTCGTGACGCCCGTGGGAAACTTCGACCTACCCGCGACGCCGGGCTCGAAGCCGGGGACCGTGGTCGTCGACGTGCCGCTGCTCGGCAAGCGGGAGATCCCGGCCCCAACCTCGCCCGAGCAGCCCCCGCCACCGCCGCCTCCACCCCCTCCTCCCGCCACGCCAGAGGCGCCTTCCGCGGGGCTGCCGGCTGGTGTGAGCGTCCAGCAAAGCACAAAGCCCGGCCATGTCCTCGTGGTGACGCCCGTGGGAAACTTCGACCTACCCGCGACGCCGGGCTCGAAGCCGGGGACCGTGGTCGTCGACGTGCCGCTGCTCGGTAAGCAGGAGATCCCGGCCCCGGCCGCGCCTCAGCCAAATCAATCGTCCGCGGTGGATGACGGTACCCCGGAGCTCGACGATACACTCAGCGAATCTGCCAAGAGGGACATCCTGGAGTTCCGCGAAGCTTGCAATAATCCTTTTCAATTGGAGGAGGTTGCAGAAGCTTACGAGCTGAGCGGCTATCCGCTGGCTGCCAAGGCGCTGAGGGATCGGGCCAGGGTGTTGCGGCAGCAGCAGAGCGGGGGAGATTTCCAGAGCGGGGGAGGTTCCCCGAGCTGGGAATACTACCCTCAAACTGATACCGCTCCTTCGCCGCCCACCGGTTCCAGCAACAATGGGAGCCTTCTGCCCGTGATCGCAGTTGTTGCCGCGGGTCTCGCTTTCTCGTGACGCTTCGATAGGGGGGCCGCGCCATGCCCAAGTTGCCGAAGCATTTGCCGTTCTGGTGGTGGAATTGGTGGCAACGAGAGGAGCCTCCCGCCCCAGCACCTCCGGCGCCGTCCCCCAGCTCCCCGCAACTGTTTCGATGGTCGCACCAGGATCGGAACCTCGCCAGCGCGGGCGCTGCGGCGCTTGAAACCGCCAAGCAGGGCTCGTGGATGAAGCTCGACAAGAAGCAGCGTACGCGTCAACTCCGGGCATTCGTCGTGATGTCCCTGCGGATCGCGCCGCTATCGTGGCGGCCTACGCCGCTGGGACAATTGGGTCCGCATCTCTACAGCACCCCCGAGCGTAACGCCGCAGGTTCGGCAATTGCTCGTACGCTTCTACTTCTCGCCCCCGGGAACCTCCGACCGGGCTCCGACATCATCACGGAAGAGGGAGAGCCGGCGATCGGGACGCTCGAGACTGGCGTCGTCCACATCCTGACCGTGTTGCTCGTCGGCGCCGTCGCGATCGCTGCGGCATATCTCGGTAGTCTCGCTGCGCAGGCGATCGACGCTGTCAACTTCGATGACGAGGTGACGAAGCGCCTCCTCGCTGCACAGGCGCGCGCAATGGAAATCCTGTCGATACACGTCGAGCGTGAGCGAATTGCTGGTCGCGAGCTTCCATTTGACGAAACGGAGAACTCGATGCTCCGCGCTCTGGAGGATGTCCAGCGGCAGATGGCGACGCTTCGACGGAGACCGCTCCCGTCACCGTTCCACGGCGCGACCGAATTTGTCAGAGCTACGACAAACTTTCTTCCCATGGCAATCATTGTATTTGCTGCATTCGTCTTCCTCAACAAACAGCCCGAAAGGAGATCGTAAGGCATGGCAGAAGAAAGAGTTCGCGTCGACCGCTCTCTCGTGGCGGTCCCGCGTGCCCGGTTTCGACGCCGGGGCAATAACAGGCATTGGGCTCGCGACGTGGGGACAGGGTTCCTCTACACGGCGGGGGCTGGTGCGGTGATCGCTCTCCTCGCGAATCTGGACGACATCCGGAACAGCAAGGAGGTGAGGGACCACTGGTGGCTCATGCCGGTCGCGCTGGTCGCGATCGGATACATGCTGCGCAAGCGGCGCAATGCGCACGCGAACGCGGTGATCGCGGTGGGCGGGGCCATGTTCGCGCTCGCGTACATGGCACAGCAAAAGGCCGCGCAGGCGGCGCAGCAGCCGCCCGCCCCGACGGGTAGCGATACCGCCGCGCCGATCGCTGCATTGCAGGGGCATACGACAGGGTTCTGGTACCAGGCCCCGGATGGTCGGTTCCTGCGATTGCCCAACATCGTGCGGCGCGTATCGGCCGCACAGAATGCGTTCTGATCACCATTCTTTAACAGGAAGACCCATGAACGAAAACAGAACGGCCCACGACATCCTCAGGGAATCCGACGAGGAGGGCGAGACCGCCTCGCCCTTCGAGGAGCACGACGAGCCCGATACGGCCGGCCCCGACGATGAGGACGACGACACCGCCGCCCTCGAGCTCGAGGCCGAGGAGGAAGACACGGGCGACATCCGGGCGCTGCGCAAGCAAGGGAAGAAGCAGGTTTCCCTCGAAGAGTTGCGCCAGATCCAGCGGCGCTCCCGCGCCCGCGGGCAGCGTGTCGGGATAAAAAAGGCGCAGAAGGCGCAGCCGCAGAAGGCGAAGCCCCGCCCGAAGTTGCCCCCGAACTACGTGTCCCCGAATGAGGGGGCGCGGCAGCTCTTCGCGCAGTGGACGGCGCGCGGCGGCAAATTCCAGATGCGTCAGGACGGCCATTATTACTCGGTCGCGGAAATTCCCTGCAAGTGCCAGGGGACCGAGAAACTCGCATGGCTGCACATTGCGAAGGGCGAATACCCGCTCTTCAACGTGGGCGTCGGTGATTCGATGACGATCCTAGGCAACAACACGACGGTGACGACCAACTGGACGAACCTCCAGCGTCCCTCGAAGAACACGTACAACGACCAGGAGTTCCTGATTCAATCAATTACGATGCAGGAGGCAGGACTCCGGGTCCGGTACGACAGCGCCGCGATCGACAAGATCGGAGGCCTCGGCGAAGCAAAAAGCGTGCTCACGGGGCAGGCTTGGCTGTGGGACGATGCGGGCGCGTTCTTGCCGAAAGAGATCTTTCACGATTTCAGCGGCGAGAATCTCCTGTATCGGGCCGTGCGACGCTCGGCCGTGGTGTATTTCCACTGGGACAAGAGCAGGACGGGCGGGAGCGCCAAGTCGAATCGGGTGCTGGTCGATCACCTGCGGAACGTGCCGGACACCAAGGTGAAGACGCTCTCCCGTACGTCGGGAGGCGGGGCGGTCTTGACGGTGCCGGACGGCTACGTGTTCAGCGAGAATCCCGAGCGGAGCGAATACGGTGCATTCACGGCGATCATCAGTATCCCGGAGGACATCGTGTTCCCGGTCAAGCCCATCGATCTCGGTAGCGGCACGCCGATCAAGCCCATCGAGGTGGGACTGTACGTACAACTCTCGCTCAACGGGATCGCGTTCAAGCCTCACGAGGGGTCCAGCAACACGAAGTGACGGGGGATGACATGAGCGTGGCGGAGATCGACAGTGAGGCGAGGCAAAACATCGTCGAGACCGATCCGCAGTTCGGCGCATCGACACATTGCATCGTGATCATGGAGCAGCCGCCGCTGATGGGGGACGAGCCTCCCCCGCAGTGGCGGGTCTCCGCCACGCTCACGCTTCGCGACAAGGTTCTCGGGAAGAGCGCGGTCTTGGCTGATTTGCCCACCGTGATCGTGGGGCCGCTGATTCATAAGCGGCAGGTGGTCGCGATGGCGAAGTATCCCGCGCCGGTCGACCGGTGGTCGTTCCGGTTCGAGAGCGACGCGGTGCGGGCGACGGCGCTAGTTTGGCTGCATCCGGGGTCTTGTCCGGTGACGGAATGCGGGATCTTCGTGGTCCAGCATGGGTTGAAGGAATGAGCATTCCCATCGGAGCCGAGCCTACCGAGGCGCCGGAGCGGATCCTCACGGCCGCCGGGTGGCTCTCGCTCGAGCGCGAGTACGTGCCGCGCGTGATCGCGGGCGAGCATCTGCATGCGCACCCCGAGGCGAAGGCGGCTCTCGCAATCGCCGCACGAACGTTCGTGCTGCGGTCGATGCGGGATCGGCTGACGCTCGGGCGAACGACGCCGATCCCGAGCGGAGAAGGGTTTCAGGTATTCGCACGAGGGGCGAACGAAGAATGCGCGGTGGCCGCCTCGGTGACGCAGGGGATCGTGTTGCGATACCAGGGCCGGATGATCCTCGCAAACCATGTCGCCGGCGCCTACTGGAAGCCGGACGGGTCGCTCGGGTCCGATCCGACGAACACCGAACGCTGGGTGACCTACAACGTCGGCCGACGAGGAGGCGACGTCCTTCCCACGGGACTCTCGCTTCGGTCGCATCCTGGCAACCGCGGCTGCTTTGGCCAGAACTGCGCGAACTGGCTGGCTGCCCAGGGATACGATCACCGGACAATCCTGCGCTTTTTCTATGGGGACGACGTCGAGTTCCACGCTCTGGGAAGCGAGGAAAGCACGGGGCTCGTCGGTCGAACGCTTTGGGGCGTTCTGGCGCTCGCCATCATCGGCATCACCACGCGGAGGTAGTGGTGGCGCTTCGATTGGTCCAACCCGGAGAGGGGCATCCGAGGCCGCTGGTCTTGGCGTTCCTCGTGGGTGGGGACCTCGATCCGAAGTTGCGGACCGCGTTCGGCCCGCGGCCCTGCATCGTCGCCGATGGCCTCGCAAAGGGGCCGATGATGGCGGAGCTGCTGGAATTCGCCCATCATCGGGCCGGGGTGCATGAATTGTCGCGGGTCGCGTTGATCGGATACTCGGCAGGGTGCCAGCGCGTGCGGGCGCTGTGGATGTCCGGGGTTCGGGCAAGCGCCTACTTGCTCGTGGACGGGACGCATGCATCGTGGCCTCCGGCCGCGTGGCAGATTGCCTGGCTGCACGAGCTCGCGGATGAGGCTCGACGTGGGCGGATCTTGCTCGTCGCAACCCATACCCTCCAGACGTACACCGAGGAGCTGCCGAAGGGCCGCGCATTCGCGTCCACGGTGCGCGTGCTGCGCATGGCGACAGGACTGCCGCTCGACCATGCCGGGCCTTTGGAATGGCCGACTGTCACGCGGCAGGGGGCACTCTGGGTTTACTCCTATGCGAGCGCAAAGGCGGACGCTGGGGCACACGCCGCCCAGTGCTCGCGCGTGCTGCCGGAGATGTGCGCGAGGCACGTCGGACCGTGGATGAACGTCGAGCCACCGTCCCGCGCGTCACCGGGCCATGGCTCCTTGGGGCTCGGGTTGCTGGGCATTGCGGCCAAGCTGATATTCCAGCGTCCCGAACGCAGCTAAAGGCTCGTCCGTCACTCCCTGACAAACGAGGGTCTCGTTCCCTGACGAACGATATCTCCCCGCAGTGGTAGACCTCGCCGGTCATGAGCCGCTGGCACACTGCGCTTCTGTTGATGTTCGGCATAACGACGACGGGCGTGGCCGCCCGCTCAGGCCTTGCTGCGACCCAGCCGCCGCCGTCACCGCCGCCGCCGTCGTCAAGCGCGACCACTCCCGAGGAGGTGGGGATCCTCGTTGCGGTGGCGATAGGCGGTCGATGCAGGTTTTCCGTCGATGACGAGTTCATCACTACAACCGAGACGCTCCGGTTGCCGCTTCCCACAGGCGTACACGTGGTCAAGTGCGGATCGCGCACGCGGCACGTGACACTCGGGGACGGCGAGATCACGATGGCGCTCTTCAAGCTGCGCTGATGCGCATTCATCGGATGATGCCGCTCGGACGCATCGGCGAGCCAGAGGACGTCGCCCGGCGTCGTCGCCTCGTTGCTGGCGCCTGGGACGCGCTGGGTCACCGGGTCAGCGCATCGAGGTCACGGGCGGTTACCGGCTGTGAGGCGCCGGGCGGCGCGTAAACCGATCGGCGTTCGGGTGCTTGGGATGAGCGTCAGCCTGCTCGCAACATAGGAGCCAGCACATCACGCGCGAAGTCATCGATCGAGCGCGCCGGGCGCCCCGTGAGCTTCGCTACATTGTCCGTCGTGAAATCGCCCCAGCCTTGCGCGTAGGCCGCGCAGTAATCGGTTAGCAACTGTGCGGTGTCCTCGTCGACGCCGAATTTGCGTGCCGTCGCTCCGACAGCCGCCGGAGGCACAGGCACGAACGTCACCTCGCGGCCGAGCGCCTTGCCGACCGCCGCAGCCACCGCGTGATAGTCGATGGCCGCCGGCCCCGTGAGCTCCAACGTCTGACCGTCCCACGTGTCGAGAAGCGCCGCCGCCACCGCCGCGTCGGCGATGTCGCGGTTGTCAATCATCCCGATCTTCCCTTCGCCGGTGCCGAAGTAGATTCTCCCCTCGCCGCGAATGGTGGCCACGTTGTGAAGGATGTTCTGCATGAAGCAGTGCCCGCGGAGAATCACCGGAGTCAGACCGCTGGCTTGAATTAGACCTTCCGCGACGCCATCTCGCCGCGTGGCAGCGGTCGGCCCATCGGCGCCGGCCTTCAGCGACGAAACACGAACCACTTTGCGGATTCCCGCTGCGCGCGCGGCGTCGAGCGAGTCGCGCACCTGCTCGCTGATGTGCTCTCCCGATGTGATGAGGACCAGCGTGTCCGCGCCTGCGAACGCCGCATGGAGCGACTCCTTGTTCTCGAAGCTTCCCTTCCACAGCGTGGCTCCGGCAGCGGTGAGGTTCGCCGCCTTCGCGGGATCTCGCACGAACGCGGTCACCCGTGCCTGCTTCCCCGAGGCGAGCTCCAGCACGACGCGGCTGCCGATGTTTCCCGTAGCTCCTGTGACGACGATGTTCTTGCTGGCCATGCACCAGCACGTACCGCGCTCGACCTTCGCGCACTAGTATGCGCATGGGAAAGCGATTCTTATCATGAACGCAAAGATGGATTTGGACCTCAACGACGTGGCGCTGCTCGTGCGCGTGGTGCGGACGCAGAGCTTCTCGGCTGCCGCTCGTGAGCGTGGCGTCCCAGTCTCGACCGTGAGCCGCCGCATCGCGCGGCTGGAGTCAGCGCTGGGCACCCGGCTGCTCGAGCGCACGACGCGAACACTTCGCCTGACGGACGCGGGGCGCGCGTACTTCGACCACGCCGCACGCGCGATGGACGACCTCGCACAAGGCACGGGGCAGGTCCGAGAACGCCAGGCCGAACCGCGCGGGCGAGTTCGCATCCTCGCACCAACCACGCTCGCGGCCGCCGTCGCGAACGTCATCTATGTCTGTCTCGCCAAGCACCCTGGCCTATCGATCGACCTCGAGCTCGATCAGCGTCCCGCGGATCTGGTCGCCGAGGGCTTCGACATCGCCATCGTCACGGGGAAAGTCGACGACACCAACGAGTTCGTCGCTCGTGAGATCTGGCGAAAGACGCAAAAGCTCCTGTTCGCGAGCCCGCGCTATCTGAAGGCGCACGGTGTCCCCCGTCGCATCGACGATCTCGCGCAGCACGACTGTGTCGCGACGCGCGCCAGCGACGGCTTCACGACGTGGACGCTCGTGCAAGGTCGCACAAAACGCCGCTTCACCTTCGCGCCGCGTTTTTACGTGAGCGAGTTCGCTGCCGCGCACCGAGCCGTGCTCGCGGGCGTCGGCATCGCTCTGCTACCTGAAGTGCACTGCACTGAGGACCTGGCGCAGAACCGCCTCGTCCGTGTCCTCGCGGGCTGGGAGGGCGAGGCCGGTGGCGTCCATCTCCTCTACCGCGCCCATCGATCCATCACGGCTGCGGTTCGCACCTGCATCGACCACTTCCTCGCGGAGCTGCCTGGCACGGACCCCGCGCATGCGCCCACGAAACTGCGGTAAAGCGAGCGTAGTCGCAACGGGGATCGCCGCACAACCTTATCGCCGTCAATTTGAAGGGCTCCGCATATGGCACGAAAGCCGTGGAGACTCTTATTTCACGCCGTTCGCCGTGCGTATCGACCTCCGGCGCCACATTGATGTCCTCAAACATGGCGACAGCCCCCAACCTCCCACGCTTCGTGGAGTAGACTGGGGTTTGTCCCTTCCCCCCACACGGTTTGCCCGCGCATCGTCGACGACACGGCATCCGCGCTGCGGACCTTGCCGCGCCACGCTCGGATGCCGTACCCTCACGCCATGGTTCGTCTCGCACGTGCGGCGCTCGTGCTCGCAGCCAGCGCATGCCTTGCCGCTCTCACCGTCCCGGCCTGCATCATCGGTAGCATCACGGTCGGCGCCGACTGTCCCATCGACGACGACGGAAACCTTCTCATCCCGCGCGAGTGTTGCATTTGCCCCTCTCCCGAGGCGTGCCCGAACGGGTTTCCGAAGGATGTTACCGTTCCGGACTACTGCCGTCCTGATTGCCCCGAGAACATCCCCTACGAGTGCTGCGAGTGCCCCAGCCCCGAGTGGTGCCCTGGCGGCGAGATACACGTCCAGGTCCCGGACTACTGTCACTCGCTCGATGCCGGCACGGACGCGGGCAGCGACGGCTCCATGTCCTCGCTCTGCACCGGCGGCTCGTGCGTGACCCCCGGGCCCGCGGGCTGGAAAGGGCCGATGAGCTTCTGGCAAGGATGGGACATCGAGGCTCCGACGTGCCCAGAGGACGCGCCGATCCTCGCGTTCGAGGGGTGGACCGCGCCGCCCCCGCCCTCGTGCGGTACGTGCGAGTGCGATGCCCCCGAGGGGACGTGCACGCTCCCAGAGACGTGGACCGTGGACTCGCAAGCATGCCCGGGTGGTGGCGTCAAGACAAACTTCGATCCGCCGACAAACTGGGACGGGACCTGCAACGGCGACAAGTCGATCCTTGCGGACAAACTCTGCGGCGGCGTTCCCTGCGTCCGCTCGATCACGATCTCGCCCCCGGTGATCGAGGAACTGCCGTGCAAAGCGCACCTCGTCGGCGATCCGGAGCCCAAGGTTCCAAAGGCTTGGCACGGCGGACCGGAGGTCACGCTCGGACGAGTCTGCACGAGCGAGAGCGCCCTGCCGAAGTGCACCGAGGCCAAGGGGAAGGTGTGTGTCCCGACGCCCCCCGGCTTCTCCTCTTGTTTGTACCGCGAGGGGGACCATGCGTGTCCGGAGGGCTGGGGCGAGAAGGTGCTCCTCTACGGGTACGTGGAGGACAACCGGACCTGCGCGGAGTGCGAATGCAGCGAGCCGAGCGGCGGGTTCTGCAATGTGAAGTTTCGGATTTTCAGCGACGCGGCCTGCAACACCGAGAAGGAGGCCGCCGACGTCTCGACCGGAATGACCGCTCCCTGTAAGGACCTCATGCCGGGGACGCAGCTCTCCAGCAAGTCGGCAGTGGTCCTCGAGTACACGAAGGGCGCGTGCACGCCGAGCAGCGGGAACGCGGAAGGGGAGCTCGTGCTCCTTGAGCCCGTCACGGTCTGCTGCTCCGCGCCCGTGACTTAGCAGCCCGTGGATCTACGCCACCCCAATCGCGATCCCAACATCCCGCCCATGGCCCGGCGGCATCCCGTCCCACGCAGCCCGGGAAAATCGTGCCAATTGCCTCGGCATGCGCCGTACCAGAGCC
>NZ_JARZHG010000073.1 GCF_029946505.1 Polyangium sp. y55x31 | reverse complement strand
CGCCGACCCCCGCGCCCGCGCCCGTCGCCGCGACGCCCGCACCCGCGCCCGTCGCCGCGACCCCGGCGCCCGCGCCGGCGGCCGCCTCCGCTTCCGAAGGCCCCTCGCTGCTCGACTCCGCGCTCGTGTCGCTGGTCGACTCCGCGCCGGTGCTGTCGGACCCCGTGCCCGCGTTGACGGACTCCGCGCTGACGGAGTCCGCGCCGGTGCTGACGGAGTCCGCGCCCGCGCTGACGGACTCCGGGCCGAAGCTCTCGGACTCGGGCCCCACGCCGAACGAAGCCACGCGCCCGAGCCAGATGTTCACGAAGCCCGCGGCGCCGCCCAAGCCCCCGCAGGCGCCGCCGCCGCGCAAGCCCGCCGCGCCTCCGCCCGTCCCCGTGCGGCGCGAGCCCCCGCCCAAGATCGCGGCGCCGCCGATGCCGCCCAAGGAGCGCGCGCGCCTGCAAGAGCTGGCGATGCAGCTCGAGCTCGACGGCAAATGGACCGAGCTCTGCGACGTGCTGCGCAAGCTCGAAGGCGCCGAGCCCACGGCCGAGCGCAAAGCGCGTTACCTCTACCAGCTCGCGCTCGTCCACCAGGATCGTCTCGACCAGACGGATCGCGCGCTCGAGCTGCTCGACGAGGCGCTCGACAAGAACCCGAGCCTCGTCGAGGCCTTCGATCAGGTCGTGGCGATCCACGAGGGCCGCGCCGACTGGAAGAAGATCGAGCGCGCCTACCGGAAGATGCTGCACCGGCACGCGGGCACCGAGGACACCTCGCTCAAGCACCGGCTGTGGTTCAAGCTCGGCGAGATCTACCGCGATCTCTTCGACAACCCCGGCGCCGCCGTCGAGGCCTTCCGCATGGCGCTGCGCAACGCCTCGCGCGAGGAGGCGATCTCCGATCACCTCACGCTCGCCGCCCTCTGCGCGCACATCGGGCAGATCGACGACGCGATCGCCTCGTACCAGGCCATCCTGCGCGTCGATCCCGGGTACGTCGACGCCTACCGGGCGATCTACCGGCTCAGCGTGGATCGTGGCTTCTACGATCCGGCCTGGTGTGCCGCGGCGGCGCTCGCGTTCCTGCGCGAGGCCGACGAGGAGCAGGTGACCTACTTCCAGGACTACCGCCCCGACGGCCGCATCCAGGTGAAGAGCCGCTTCGACAACGAGCTCTGGGCGCGCCACGTCTTCCACGAGGATCAAAGCCTGCTCGTCGGGAAGATCTTCGAGATGATGGCGCGCGCGGCCATGAAGGCGAAGGTCGAGGCGCTCCGGCAACGCAAGGAGCTGCTCGCGCTCGATCCCTTCCTGCGGCAGGACCCGACGACGTCGAGCGTGCCGTTCGTGCGCACGATGGGCTGGGCATCGCGCGTCATCGGCGTCACGTGCCCCGCGCTCTTCGTGCGCAGCGACGTGCCGGGCGGCATCGTCGCGGTGCCGACGGAGCCGCCCGCGTCGGTCGTGGGCCAGACGCTGCTCGGCGGTTTTTCCCAGGAGGAGCTCGCGTTCATCGCGGGCAAACACCTCGCGATGTACCGCGGCGAGCACTACATCAAGCTGCTCTTCCCGAGCGCGGAGGAGCTACGCGTCATCTTCCACGCGGCCGTGAAGATGGTGATGCCCGACGCGAACACGCCGCGCGACGTGGACACGCGCGCGGAGACGACGGCGAAGGTGCTCCGGTCGTTCATGGGTCCACGCGAGCAGGACGGCCTGCGCGTGCTCGTGCGGAAGTTCGTCTCGGAGCGCGAGGAGGCGGACATCGCCCGGTACTTCCGCGCGGTCGAGTTCACGGCGACACGCGCCGGGTTCATCCTGTGCGGAGACATCGGGGTGGCGAAGAAGATCCTCGCCGCGGAGCCGACGCTCGCGGACGATCCGTTGCCCACGGACAAACTGAAGGATCTGCTCGCGTACTCGGTGTCGGAGAGTTACCTCGCGGTGCGCCACACGCTGGGGATCGCGATCGGGCAGGAGTAACTCGCCTCATTCGCCCTGCGCGGCAAAACGCGCGGGGGTGTTCGGATCCAGCAAGTAGCCCTTGGGGTGGCTCACGAGGAGCGCGCCGAGCCCCTCCTTGCGCAAGCTGCTCAGCGCGACCCGAAGGCGCGCGACCGCCGCGCCGGACAAGATGCGCTCGCTCGGCCATCCCCTGGCCACGAGATCCTTGACCGACATCGGCGCGCCGGGTCGCGCGAGGCGCTGCTCCGTCAACGCGACGAGGAGGCGGCCGAGCAGGCGTCGGCGCGAGCAGTCCACACGCCTCCCCGAGGGCACACGGAACCACTCCCCCTCGGGATGGACGAGGAGCGCCGCGTCCTCGGAAGCCCGTCCATGGTTGAGGAGCGCGTGCTCGAGCGAGCGGCGCGCGCGGGTGACCTCGAGCCGCGGCGGGGCGAGGGGCGCCTCCACGAGCCGTCGTTTCGCCGTGGCGACGTGGAGCTCCGCGCCCGCGAGATCACCGCCCGCCGCGGTCTCGCGGGCGAGCGCGAGATCGAGGTGCCCGCGTAGATAGTGGATGACCGCGGCGTTCGTGGGCCGCTCCCGCGCCCAGCTCGGCCGCTCCGCCTCGGCGAACGCCTCGCGCGCGGCGGCGACGCGCCCGGTCGTCGCCTCGATGCTGCCGAGCCACGCGTGGATCGCGACCTCCATCGAGTGCTGGTCGCGCAAGCTGACGAGCGCGCGCTTGCAGCTCTCCCGCGCCTCGCCGAGCCGCTCGGCCATGAAGAGGTGGCTGCCCTGGTGACCGAGGACGACGCCGAGCGTGTAGCGATCGCCGATCTCGCCCGCGATGCGGATCGATTGCTCCCAGTACGCCGCCGCTTCGTCGGGCTGGCCGAGCTCGTCGGCGATCGAGGCCAGGCTGCAGAAGCAATTGGCCAGGTTCCGGCGGTTGCCGAGGGCGCGGTGGATGGCGACCGCGCGCTCGCCATGCTCGCGCGCCTCCTCGATGCGCCCGAAATGGACCTGCGCGACGCAGAGGTTGCCCTCCACCATGCCCTGGAAATGGATGTCGCCCGCCTCGCGGTGGAGCGGCAGCGCCTTCTGGAACAACGCCCGCGCTTCGTCCTGCGCGCCCTCGAAGACCCGGATCACGCCGAGCACGGCCAGGATGCGCCCCTGGAGCCGCCGATCGTCCAGGTGGATCAAGCCCCGCGCGCGGTCGAGCTCCGCGTTGGCCTCGAGCAAGCGAGCTTGAAAGACGTGGACGAGCGTCTTCGTGAAGAGCGCTCGCACGAGCGCGTCGTGGTCTCGCGTCTCGGTCGAGAGGGAGGACACCTCGTCGGCATCCGCGAGCGCGCGCGCATAATCGCCCATGAGCCGGTGCACCTCGGCGCGCGCGGCGAGCGCCCGCGCGCGTAGATCCACGTCGAGCCCGGCCGCGCCCGAGGCGCCGAGGACCGCGTCATGCAAGGCCGCCGCCAAGCTGAGCGGGCCGTGCACCGTGAGCGCCGGCTGAAGCGCGAGCGCGACGCGCGCCGCCGTGCGCACGTCCTCGGCGCGCGCCGGTCCGTTCCGCTCGAACGCGCGGCGGTGCACCGCCAGCAAGTTCTCCTTCTCGGCCAAGAGCCAGCGCCGGGCAAGGACGCCCTCCGGCCCATCGGCCTTGGCCGCCCAGGTGCTCGCCTGCTCTTCGTAGTACGCCGTGTGGCGCGTGATGGCGTCGTCAGCCGCGCCCCGCTCGCGCAGCCGATCCCACGCATAGTCGCGGATGCTCAGGTAGAGCGTGAAGCGCGCATCATCGGGCCCCTCGCGCGGCGCCTCACGCGCGAGCAGCGATCGATCACGGAGCGACTGGAGCACGTCGGCCACACGCGGAGCGCCCTCGCCAAGGTCGATGACCCGCTCGGCCGCGTACAGATCGAAGCTGCCCCGAAAGACGGCGCAATGCGCGAGCACGGCTTGCTCCCAAGGGTCGAGCGCCCTCCAAGACGCATCGATCGCATCCCGGAGCGAGCCATGCCGCGGCCCACCAGCAGAAGCCCCCCGCACGAGCACGTCGAACCGGCGGCGCAGGTTGTCGAGCAACGTGGCCGTCGAGAAGACGCGCATCCGCGCCGCAGCAAGCTCGAGCGCCAGCGGCAAGCCATCGAGCTCGCGCACGAGCGCCGCCGCACGAGGCAACTCGTCCGTCGTGAGGGCGTAGTCATGCGCAACGAGCCCCGCACGATCGACGAAGAGGCGGACCGCCTCGGAGTCAGCGACATCCGCACTCCCCCGCGGCAAAGGCAGCGGCCCAAGATCGAGGATCGCCTCGCCCTCGACCTCGGTTCGCATGCGCGAAGTGACGAGCAGCCGCGCCTCCGGCGCACGCTCGCGCAAGACCGGGAGCGTCGCCTGCGCATGCGCGACGAGGTGCTCGAAGTTGTCGAGGATGACGAGGACCCGGCCCCGCGCAGCGATCGCATCCGCAAGCTGCGCGAGCATGCCCGCGCTGCTCCCCGCCGTGAGGGGGACGTCGAGCGTCGCGCCGATCGCCCCACAGATGCCATCGACCCCCGAAGCATAGGTCAAATCACACATCCAAGCGCCCCCCGGATACGCATCCGCGCAGCGGAGCGCGTACTCATGCGCGAGCCGCGTCTTGCCCACGCCAGGCGCGCCAAGGACGCTCACCAGGACCTCGGTGGAGAGCCGCGCATGAAGCGCCGCAAGCTCAGGCTCCCGTCCAATGAACCGCGTCGAGCGAGCCTTGACGTTGGTTCGAGGCGATGGGGACGAGCGCGGCGCGTTTCGCACCATCGTGGCCCTGGACTGTAGGGGACGACCAGGGGGGTGTCGACGACGTGCGCCTCGTCAGCAGCGTCGCGCCGGGGCGCTGCCCCGGGCCCCGCGGGGGCTATCCGCCCCTCGACCCGGACCAGCGCAAGCGCTGGACCCGTGGTGGAAGAACTGCGCGATGCGCAGTTCTTCCAAGGAGGTCGAGGGAATCGCGGTCAGCTTATCGAGAGATTATCGACATCTTATCCCTCGGCGCGGGCGCTTCGATCTACGAAGGGTCGCCGGCACAATCGTGGACGATTGGTAACGACGAGCCCCCGTTCTGCCGACGAACAAGGAGACGTCATGATATTTGGTTTTCGTGGTCGCATGACGACCGTGGTGTTGTTGAGCGCGGCAGTCGCCGCACTCGGGTGCGGTGACAGCGATTCGTCGACAGAGACGGGCTCGGCCGGGAGCTCGTCGTCGACCGTGGGTTCGGGCGGCGCAGGCGGAACGGGCGGCGAAATGGCAGGCGGCTCGGGCGGCGGAGGCTCCGGCGGCGGATCGGTGTGCGGCAACGGCACGACCGACTGCGACGGCACCTGCGTCGACACGGCACTCGATCCGAAAAACTGCGGCGCATGCGGAAATGCATGCCCAGACGGCGAGCTCTGCTCGACGGGCACCTGCGGCGTCGTCTGTCTCGGCGGAACCACGCAGTGCGGGGACGCCTGCAAAGACACCACGATCGATCCGGCAAACTGCGGCGCGTGCGAAAACGCCTGTCCGGAAGGGAGCGCCTGCGCAGGCGGCATCTGCCAGCCAGCCGGCTGCGGCCCGGGGCAGACCACGTGCAGCGTCGGAATGAACCAATACTGCGCCACGATCAGCATCGATCCCCAGAACTGCGGCGGTTGTGGCTTCGTGTGCCCCACGGGCCAGGTCTGCTCCAGCGGCCAATGCGGGGCGAGCTGCACCGGCAAAACGTCCACCCTCTGCGCCGGAGGCTGCGTGGACACCGCCTCCGACAACCTCAACTGCGGCGCTTGCGGCAATGCGTGCCCCGCCGGCCAGGTGTGCTCGGCAGGCAAGTGCGCCGCGACCTGCGCGGCGAGCGAGGCCACGTGCGGATCCGGGGCGACCGCGCACTGCGCCGACCTCCACGACGACCCGCAAAACTGCGGCGCCTGCGGCGCCGTCTGCCCCGCAGGCCAGCTCTGCTCGAACGGGAGCTGCGCCCCGTATTGCAGCGGGTTCTTCGATACGAACTGCAATGGCCTCTGCGTCGACACGGACGCCGACGAGCAGAACTGCGGCACCTGCGGCAACGCCTGTGCGGGCGCGCAAGTTTGCTCCGGCGAGCAGTGCGGCGAGACGTGCGCCGCCGGGTACACGACCTGCGGCAGCGGCGCCGACGCGTATTGCGCCGTGCTCGAGAACGATCCGCAGAACTGCGGGAGCTGCGGCCACGCGTGCCCGGTGGGCGAGGCCTGCTCGCAAGGCGTCTGCGCCGCCGCCTGCAATGGCATCAACGGCACGCTCTGCGGCGGCCTCTGCACGAACCTCATCAACGACCCCAAGAACTGCGGGAGCTGCGGCTTTGCGTGCGCCGCTGGGGAGGTCTGCGCGGGCGGCATCTGCGCGAAGACCTGCGCTGCGGGCTCGACGACGTGCACCGTCGGCGCCACCACGCTTTGCGTCGATACGTCGGTCGATCCGCAGAACTGCGGGAGCTGCGGGCACGCGTGCCCCGAGGGCGAGGTCTGCTCGAATGGGACGTGCGGCGGCGCGTGCCAGCCGGGTTACGACACGTGCGGCGTCGCCTCGTCGGAGTTCTGCACGCACACCGACAACGATCCGAACAACTGCGGCGCCTGCGGTCAGGCCTGCGCGCCGCCGCCGAACGGCAGCGCCACGTCGTGCACCTTCGGCGCGTGCGGCTTCACCTGCAA
The DNA here is from genome assembly GCF_029946505.1 of Polyangium sp. y55x31. Taxonomy (GTDB): domain Bacteria; phylum Myxococcota_A; class Polyangia; order Polyangiales; family Polyangiaceae; genus Polyangium. The sequence continues at coordinate 7,904 of NZ_JARZHG010000073.1, read as the reverse complement.
GCCGGGGTATGCGACGATCGACAATGGCAATACGTGCCTCACCCTGAAAGACATCTCGGCGGGCTCCCATCACACCTGCGGGCTCACCGAGAGCGGCGGCGTCATGTGCTGGGGGAACAACCAATATGGCCAGCTCGGGGACGGCACGTCGACGAGCCGCCTGTCTCCGGTCACCGTCCTCGGCCTGAGCGGACCGGCGAAGAAGGTGGCCGTGGGGGTGTCGGGCACCTGCGCCGTGCTCACCGATGGCAAGGTGCAGTGCTGGGGGTACGGCGGTAACGGCGAGCTCGGGAACGGCATGAACCAGAGCAGCCTCACCCCGGTCACCGTACAGAACCTCACCGGCGCCGTCGACATCCAGGCCGGGTACGCGTACATGTGCGCGCTGACCGGCGCGGGAGCGGTCGCGTGCTGGGGATACAATGGTTATGCCCAGCTCGGGGACGGGACCGGCACCAGCTCCAATGTCCCCGTGATCGTCCAGGGACTGAACTCCGGCGTGACGGCAATCGCGGTCTCGCGAGCGTCCGGCTGGCAGGATAACACGGGTTTGAACGCTTGTGCCCTCACCACCGCGGGTACGGTGAAGTGCTGGGGGTACAACAGCCACGGGCAGGTCGGTGACAACAGCGCGACGCCCCGTTCCACCCCGGTCGACGTCCTCGGCCTGAGCGGCGTCGCCGGCATCGCGGCGGGTGGGCTCCACACCTGCGCCCTCACCAATGCGGGCGCGGTGAGCTGCTGGGGGTACAACGCCAATGGCCAGGTCGGCGTCGGGAGCTTCGGGGGTCAGTTCTTGACGTTTACTCCCGTGGCCGGCCTGAGCACGGGTGTCGTGGCCATCACGACCGGCGTGACCCACACCTGCGCCTTGACCCAGGCGAAGAAGACGGTCTGCTGGGGATACAACGGTTATGGTGCGCTCGGAGACGGGACCACCACCGACCGGCCGGGGCCGACCCCCGTCCAGGGCCTGCCCGCAGGCGGCCTTCCAGGCATCGTGAGGGCGGGCGACTCCTACACCTTCGCGGAGACGGCAGACGGCCGAGTCCTCGCGTGGGGCCTCAACGATTACGGTCAGCTCGGGAATGGCACCACCAACCCCCAGTATCTACCGACGCCGATTCATTGATGGCGCGCACGTGAGCGGCGCGCGGCCCGGTTTGGGGCCCGCGCGCCGGTCCATGAGGCCGCCCCTCCCGAATCCACCCCGGAACCCGCATTCGCGCGACCTTCCCCGACCCGCGCCCCTGGAGGCGCGTGCGCTCATCGCGCTACGTCGTGCATCGGGGAGTTCCCTCGCGGCGCGCGAGGTGGTAGGGATCGCGGTGGGGCAGGAGGGTAGTTCGTCGAAGTGGCCCGACGCATGGGCAGGAGCCGTTCGCATGATCGACAGGACGCGCGGTCGAACGAGGAGGCCCGGCATCGATAGGAGCTTTGCTGCCCGCGTGATCAGGTGCGTCGCCATGGGCGTCATCGTGGGCGCGATGGGGGGTTGCAGCTCCCACAGCGATGAGCCTGATCTCGGTCCTTGCGATTACAAGACCATCGCGTGCCAGAACAGTTGCTTCAAAGCTGGCGCTGGTCCTGAGTGTACGAATTGCTGCACCGATATGGGAAGAAGATGCCGAGCCAATGAAAGCTACAGGTTTTACTCGTGTCCTGACTAGCAGGCCGTGGAATGATCGTCGCGAGCGCCCCGAAGCTAGGGCGGCGGAGCGAGGGGGCCTGAAGGATTTCGAGAGATGTCGACCGACGAATGGGGCGCGCAGCAGACAAGTCCACAGGCTGCTAGGATGAAGGTCACGAACGCACTCCGATTTCTATTGGCTCTCCCGGGCCTCATCGTGATGTTGGGGGGCTGTCGAGCAGAGGAGCGAAAGAAGCCGGGACGGCGGAATGACGCCGGAGAGCTGGTTGTCCGGGAAGAGTGTTATGCTCCGTCTGCGGCTTGCTACAAGGGTTGCTTCCAGCGAGGGGAGGAGCGTTATTGCCCCTACTGCTGCTGGGACGAGACGATCCTTTGCGACGAAGGACAACCTCACTCCTTCGAATCATGCGTCACGGCGGAGACGAACCCCAGGCCCCGTTCGGTTCCTGTCGGCAAGTGACGCCCCAAGGCCTGCCGCTCGCGGGCACCGTCCACCCTACAACGGGCCCCGCGGAGCAACGCACCGAGACGCCGCTCCACACGGGATATACGGCGCCCGTGATCCAGGCGGCGGCGCAGCCGAGGCTTCCGGAGAGGTACGGGCCGAATAGGTCGAGCCGTGCGCTGGCCCCTGGGGCAAGGCCCTGCACCTGACCGCAGAGGCGTGGGCCGCAGATTGGGAGCGAGTACGCCGCCAGCGAGAGCCCGGCGCTCACGTTCACGCGCTCCCAGGAGAGACCACCGCCGACGGTGGTCTCGTTGTTGATCCCGAACCGTCCCCCGCTCGCGCCGAGGAACGAGACGTTTGTCTCGATGCAGCTCTACGACGATGCCGCATGCACATCCGAACTCGCGAATCAACATCTTTCGTCGTTCGGCGATCCGTGCACGAACGTCCAGCCCCCCGGCCGCGCCGAACACCGCGCGCCTGGCCTGGTGAGACGAATCGACGCCGGTTTCGGCACGGGCGGGAGTGCTCCGACAAACGCCGCGCACAAGGTGGCGATGGAGGCGGCGCACGTCTGGGCAAGCACCTCAACGCCTGCATCGCCCTCTTCTATGGGCGCTCGTTACCTCTATGTTCTCGAAAAAAGGAGGGCGCGCCCCACCAGAGTGCCGACAAGGCGGTTTTTCTCGGCCCGTCTCCCGGAGACCGGGTGGGTGACTCGAGTTCGTGGATCCAGTGCGGACGCGCCCTCCGAGGCCCTGTTTGTCCGAGAACAGGCGTCCTGTCAATCCAAACTTTGTTTTTTCGCGTTCGCGGGGCGTTTGTCCGCGAATCGAACCCTCATCCCCCGAGCCGCGACACCGCCGGGGGCGGCGGCGTCGCCGAGCGCGCCTCCTCCGGCAAGAGCTGGCGCAGGTGCCACGCCTGCATCGCCGAGCGCATCTCGGCCTCGCGCAGCGCGAGCTGCACGCGGCCCATGATCACGCTCGGGGCCACGATCAAAAACACATTCGCGAGCGTCAGCGCCACCAGCGTCGGCAGCTCGGGCAATGACACGCCTTGCGGCAGGATCACCAAGGCCCCGTTCTGGAACGCGTACGAACGCGAGATGATCCCGCAGAGCTCGAGGCCGAGCGGCACGAGCATCCCGAGCAGCCCCGTCACGATGACCGCCGCGCGGAACCGGCCCGAGTGCGTCATCGAGAACGAGAACGTGAAGATGAGCAGCACCATCGGCACGAAGAACAACGGCCCGAACGCGCGCGCCACGAAGCCGAGCGCGAGGATGTTGAACAGGAACGCGCCATAACCGAAGATGTAGAGCCGCCGCACCTCCTCGGACTGCGCCGCGAGCAGCTTCAGCGCCGACGAGATCGCCGAAAGGCCCACGATCGCGAGCAGGTGCGCCGTGCTCCGCACGCCCATCCAGAAGGCGAGCGGAATCAAGAGGATCAGGTTCCCCACGTCGAAACGCACGCCGTCCCGGAGCGCGAGCCGCAGCCGCCCGAAGCCCCGCGCGCGCATCTCGGCCCGCGCCTCGGGCACGATCTCGCTCGGCGGCGTGGTGATGATCCGGGCGAGCAGGCGTAACGCGTCGCGGTTCGTCGGGTCGAGCGCGAGGGCGCGGCCGACCTCCTGCATCGCCTCGCGCCGGGCTTCCGCGGCCTCCGGACCGGGGCCCTCGGCGCGGCGGGCCGCGGCCTCGGCGGCGCGGGCATGGCGGGTCGACATCTCGCGGCGCACCGTGACGTCCGTGTCGCCGGCGAGGAATCGCTCGATCACGTCGTGCAGCTCGCGGGCCGACGCGTACCGCGCGTCGGGGTCGAGCGCCGTGGCTTTGATGCAGATCGCGTCGAGCTCCGGGGGCAGATCGAGCGTCGGGACGCGGGCCGAGGCGCGCGCGTCGGCGCCCTGGAGCGTCGCGAGCATCATCGCGTTCCAGGTGTCCTTCGTGTGCAAAGGTTCGAGCGTCAGGATCTCGAACAGGATCGCGCCGAGCGAGTAGACGTCGCTGCGCGCGTCGAGCGCGCTGACTTTCCCCATCGCCTGCTCGGGCGACATGTACCCGAACGTCCCGAGGATCTTGCCCGCGGCCGTCTTCACGTCGTCCGAGGAGTCGTCGAGCGAAAGCCCGACCTCGGGCGTGTCCTTGCGCAGCTTCGCGAGGCCCCAGTCGAGGACGTAGACCTCGCCGAAATCGCCGAGCATCACGTTCGACGGTTTGAGGTCGCGGTGGAGCACGCCGCGGGAATGGGCGAAGTCCACGGCGAGGCAGGCCGCCGAGAACGCGCGGAGCAGCTTGGGACGGCTGTAGGCCTCGACGACGGCCGGGTCTTTCTTGCGCAGCTCCTTCACGATCTGCGAGAGCGTCAGGCCCCGCAGGCATTTCATCGTGAAGTAAATCGATCCCTCGATGTCGACGCCGAGGTCGTAGACCGGGACGATCGAGGGGTGCTCGAGCTGCCCTTGCACCCGGGCTTCGCGGAGGAATCGGGCGCGGACCTGCGGATCGGACTGGTAGATCGGCAGGATCACCTTGCGCGCCACGTCGCGGCCGATGCGCGTGTCTTTGCAGAGCGCGACCTCGCCCATCGCGCCGCGCCCGAGCTTTCGTTTCTCGACGTAGCGATCGAGCGGCTCGATGCCGAAGGCCTCGCCTTCGGCAGGATCGACGGGCGGGGGCACGGAGAAGATCCGCGCGGGCGGCGGGATCGAGGTGCGCCCCTCTTCCTCCGTGGCCTTTGGCGGCTCCTCCACGGAGTCGTCGAAGAGATCGGGCTCGGAGGTCCGCGGTCGCTTCATGGATTCAAAGCAAGCCGAAACTGCAAAAGCGGTCAAGCGCCGGGCGGCGCCCCCCTCGATTTCGTGACGCGTTCGGTCGTCCGGGCGCCGTGAGGCGGCTCGCCGGTGCTGGATACGCTCCAAGACGACGTCCGGGGCGTGGAAAGGCATTTTCGGGAAGGAAGATCCTGTTACCACTGTGCACGCGAGGTCGTACATGCAGCGGGTCATCGACGCATTCCAGGAAGGGATCGACGTGTACGTGGCGGAGGCGTGTGATCGTGCCCTCGCCGAGGGGAACCCTTTTTACAGTCGCTTTTCTCGGGAGCTCCTCTTCGTCTCGGTCAAGCGCGTGTTCGAGGCGGTCTTGCAGGATCTCGCGGTCGGCGCGCCCAAGACCTTGATCGGCCTCATGGGCGCGATCGGGGCGCAGCGGAGCGCGCAGGGAGCGAAGATCTCGGACATGCTCCGCGGGTTCGAGGTGGGCTTCCAGGTGCTCACGGAGCGCTTCGCCGAACGATTTCGTGACGACCCGGAGGCACGCCTCTTCTGGGAGATGGCGCGGAGCCGCTTCAGTTATGCCGGCGCGGCCGCGCTCGCGGACGCGTTCCTCGAGGCGCGCGAGGCGATCACGCAGGCGCAGGCCGAGGAGATCTTCGAGCTCTCGGCGCGTGTCCTGCCGCTTTCGCGCGGGGTGCTGCTCCTGCCGCTCGTCGGCCGGATGGACGGCGCGCGGGCCGAGCGGATCATGGAGGTCTTGCTCGCGAGCGTCTCCGAGCACGGGGCGAAGGTGGTGCTGCTCGACGTGACGGGGCTGCCGGTCGTCGACGAAGTGGTCGCGCCGCATCTCGTGCGGACGGCCTCTGCGGTGCGGCTGCTCGGGGCCACGCCGGCGCTCGTGGGGGTGCGGCCGAACCTGGCGCGGACGATGGTGGCGGGCGGGGTCGATCTCGGCGGGCTCGTGACGCTCGCGCGGCTCGAAGATGGGTTACACTGGGCGCTGGGTCTGCTCGGGCGGTCCCAGGGGCGTTGACGAGAGCGAGGGCGAGCGGAGGGAGAGCTGCGGTGCGCGGGGCGTGGGGGCGACGGGTTTTCCTCGTGGGAGCGTGCCTGCTCGGGAGCGCGGGGTGTCAGCCCGCGGCGCGTCCGCCGAAGGGACCGGCGGTGACGGTCGCGGATCTCGTCCGCGAGGCGCGCGCCGAGGGGTTCGTCGTCGAGGATCCGCTCACGATCGACGCGGAGATGAAGGCGGACGTCGAGCGGGTGGTGGGGCGCATGGGCACGCCGGAGGAGCGGCTGCGGCGGCTCTCGCGGTACCTGCGGGACGATCTCGCGTTCCGGTATGCGCCGAGTCAATCGCTCACGGCGCGGGCGGGGTTCCGGGCCCGGCAGGGCGATTGCGTCTCGTATACGCACCTCTTCACGGCGCTCGCGCGGCACCTCGGCGTGCCGGTATATTTCGTGTACGTGCGGAAGGTGGAGGGGCATTACGAGAAAAACGGCACGTTTTTCCTGTCCTCGCACGTGGCCGTCGGGTATGGCAGCGGGCCGATGGCGGTCGTGATGGATTTCGCCAAGGAAGCGCCCGATTGGACGCTTTCTCTGTACAACACCATCGACGACGGCACGGCCCTCGCGCTCTACCAGAACAACCTCGCCGTGGACGCGATGCAGGCCGGGCGGCTCGACGAGGCGGAGGCGTCGATGCGATTCTGGCTCACGCGCCGGCCGAACGTGGCGGAGATCCATAACAACCTCGGCGTCCTTCTGAACCGCGCCGGGCGGTACGAGGAGGCGCTCGCCGTCCTGCGCCGCGGGATCGAGCTGTTTCCGCGGTACGAGCCGCTCTACACGAATGCGATCCGGGCGGCGCGCGCGGCGGGCAAACAGGACGAGGCGCTCGCGCTCGTGGGCCGGGCCGAGGCGCTCGAAGAGGGCGATCCGCTGCTCTTGCTCGCGTCGGGGCTCAGCTTGTACCAGGCCGGCGATTATGGCGCCGCGGCAGATCGGCTCGAGCGCGCGGGGCTCGCGCTCCCCGACAATGTGGTGATCGCGGCGTGGCTCGTCCGGGTCTACCTCGCGGCCGGCAGGCGCGAGGAGGGGCGCGGGGCATTCGATCGTGTGCGCAAGCTTGCGCCTTCGGGCACACTGGAACAGGACTTGCGGCGCGAGTTTCCGGAGCTCGGACAGCTCTGAACGTGCGCGCCGCCCCTTGACGCGTTCGGGGCGCGGATGTCCAATCGCGCCATGCGCAAGGGGAAGGGGAAGCTCCGTCGTCCGATCCTGGCGGCCCTCTCGGTGACCGTCGCGGCGGCGTTCGCGGGGTGCCTCGAGCCCACGCAGGTCACGATCGAGATCAAGACCGACGTGCCCTGCAGCCAGGTGGCGAGCACGGCGATCGTGGTGGCCAACGACTACCAATCGCTCGAGGCGAACCCGCCGGCCGGCACCGAGGCGCTCACGTGCATCGGGGATCGGATCGGCTCCCTCGTGCTCGTGCCGAAGAGCGAGAAGGACGAACTGCTCGCCATCAAGGTCGCGACGGGCGTCGGGGTGAGCGGCGCCCTGTGTCTCGATCCGAACGCCACGCAGGCGACGAAGGATCGCTGCATCATCGCCCGGCGCAGGCTCCGGTTCATCCCGAGCACGCCGCTCGATTTGCCGATTTTCATGTGGAACGAGTGCATCGGCAAGCCGTGTGATCCGGACTCGACGTGTGTCGCCAAGTTTGGCTGTGTCGATTCGGAAATTTCGGGGGACGAATGCGCAAAGAACACGTCCGCGTGTGACGTGAGCCAGGGCGAGGGCGGCGCCGGCGGCATGGGCGGCGTCGGGCCCGTGGGCCCCGGCGGAAGCGGCGGCATGGGCGGCGTCGGGCCCGTGGGGCCGGGCGGAAACGGCGGCATGGGCGGCGTCGGCGGCGTCGGCGGCGTCGGCGGGCTCGGCGGAGAAGGCGGCACGGGTTTGACCGGACCGACCGGCCCCGGCGGCGCGGGTGGCTCCGGCGGCCTCGGCGGCGCGGGC
>NZ_JARZHG010000072.1 GCF_029946505.1 Polyangium sp. y55x31 | reverse complement strand
CAACGAAGGCGCCGCCACCCAAAGCGGCGCCTGCTTCTCCCGTCTTCGACCCATCGACATGACGCGGACAAACCTACCATCCCCTCCCGTCCCTGTCGATCGTCCTTCGGGATAGGTCCACGGGCTGCTAACGGCTGCATTACGTGCTTCCTCTATCTCCAGGCGAATGAGATGGTGCCAACATTTTTCATGCCACCACCGTGCACGCCACGCTGGGAAGAGTTCAATGACCCCCTGCAGGCGCCCCATCCAGCGCTGATGCAACTCTACACTGGGGTACTGCCACGCGTGACGAACAAGAGCGAAGGCCACTGCAATCCATGCCTCTGTTATCTCGTCCCAGTTGACACGCGAGCCTGCCGTATCGGGCGTGATAGCCGCGCCAGGCAGCTCGATCCAGCGCGGTCGCGGGTTGAGCTCTTCCAACGTTGATTCCATGAGCACTGGGAGACTCTGGGGAAGTGGAAATAGCCCTATCTCAGCCTGCCATGCAATCTCGCGCAGGGCGCGAAGACGGTCCAGAGTGGTCAACGCCTGCACCCACTTGATCCCGGTAGGCTGGCCTAAGCACCGGAAGTAGGCGGGCAGGCTGTACTTCAGGGATAGTCGCCTTCGTTCTGGGCAAACGGCCCACCCTGGGTAGGACTCACGTTCACTCCGCCACGCCTTGAGCAACTCATCAAACTTGCCTGCGTCGAGCTCTCCCTCGGGGTGCTTGGGCTTCCTGTGTCTCTCGTGTATCGACTGCGGCGGTAGGCACGGCGGATATCGTGCAGGCAATTCGGCGCTCGCATCGTTCGCCTCAATGGAAGGCCAGTTTCCCCGATCAACCGGCTTACCATTGCGTAGGGACGCAAGCAACCATTCAACCGAAGCGCGATGCCGTGCAGATCCCCAATCTCGCGCCGGAAAAATCGGGCCCAGATCAACAGGAATTACTTGCATGTGCTGGTAGTAAGCACGCTGTGGTGTCGTGAGGTCGAACGCGCCGCACAGGTACATCTTGGGCGCCGTCGTCCCCAGCTGATCCCGTACCCATCCTGCCCACTGCAAGAAATTCGGGTCCTCGCCTGAGAAACCGATCAAGCAGAGGACATTCTCCATGGCCGATTGCCGGACGAGGTTCACGAAAGGAGCGAAATCGGTGGGGTAGCGACGGTAATCCTCGGCGGTGAAGATGAAGGGACGTCGCGCCGGAAAGCTTCCGTGAAGCTTGACAATTCGCGGCGCTTCTGCGCGCGTCAGGTCTGATGGTGCCTCGACGACGTCGTAGCGTCGCGGGACTCTTGTGCACGTCCGCTCCAGCAGCGTGTCATAGTTGGTCGTGAAGATATCCGCCCAAGGGAGCATCATCAGCCGCTCGTGCAGGATCCCGGGCTCGTATTGTCCGTCGGGGATCTGTTCGAGAAGCCAATCGTCGAGCCGCCCCCTTCCGTACGTATTCTCGAACATCTGACCGAGCCGGAGCGCATCGTACCCGTCGACCCACGGTCCCAGCCGAGTTTTCAGCCCCGCTTCGAGCTGACGCCAGAGCGGGAAGTCAGGGACCGATGCGCTCAGCTTCTGGGCGTTGCAGCTCATGCCAGCGCCAACCATGACGGAGGCGCGGCTCCTCGGGCGCCAGAGCGCCTCCCGCAAGGCCTCGATGTGGACGCGGTCGGGCAGATCTTCGACGTGCATGGCGGGCGCGAAGATAGGCGAACCTGACGCCGGGCGCGAGGCCTTCGTGCGCCATCATCCAGCGGGTGGAGGCCGCCCATCTTCCCGGTGGTCATGGAATGGTAGCAGTCTCACAATTTCGTTGATCGGAGTGGGAGATCCTGGTAGGGTCGTATTTTCGCCCGCTTGTCTCCGATGTGGATGGAACGATGGTTCAAGAGAAGCCATTGCTGCGCACCGCCCTCGTCTACGACTTCGACGGGACGCTGGCTCCTGGCAACATCCAGGAGCACAGCCTCATCCCGAATCACCTCGGGCTCCGACCGGCCGACTTCTGGCAGCTCGTACACGAGGTGAAGAAGGCCGAAGATGCCGACGAGGTCCTCGTGTACCTACGCCTCCTGCTCGTGAAGGCGGCGGAGCGGTCGGTGAAGTTGACACGCGCCATCCTGCAGGAGCACGGAGCAAAGACGCCCTTGTTTCAAGGAGTGGCGTCCTGGTTCGCTCGCATCGACGAGCATGCTGCTCAACGCGGCCTGCGGCTCGAGCACTATGTCATCTCCTCCGGCAACGAGGAGATGATCGCGGGAACGAGCATACACCACGTCTTTCGGCAGGTCTTCGCATCCCGCTACTTCTACGACGACCAGGGCAACGCCGTCTGGCCCGCAGTCGCGATCAACTACACCACCAAGACGCAGTATCTGTTCCGCATCAACAAGGGCGTCGACAACAACTGGAACAACGAGGCGGTGAACCGGTGGCAGCCGATGGCTGAACGGCCCGTGCCCTTCTCGCGCATCATCTACCTCGGCGACGGGGACACCGACATTCCCTCGATGAAGATGGTTCGGCACCAAGGGGGGCACTCCGTGGCTGTGTTCGACCCGGAGCGGTGGGCCAAGGGCGAGCTGCAAGGCAAGGCCTACAATCTCATCGCGGAGGACAGGGCGCACTTCGTCGTGCCGGCGGATTACAGGGAGGGAAGCCAGCTCGACATCACTATCAAGGGGATCCTGGGGCGCATTGCCCGAGACGAGGCAGGATACCGGGAAAGCGCACGGAGCTGAGGAATGCCGGATCTATACTCGTACTGCATACCCTATGACGACGGCGCTGCCCCCAATCCTTATTGGGGGGTCTGCACCCTCGTGATCTGCAAGCCAGCCATACGTAGATCGGCACGGGTGGGGGACTGGATCGTCGGGACCGGATCGAAACACGCTCGCTTGGGCAACGGAACCACGCAGGACATGAGTGGTCGTGTCGTTTACGCCATGAAGGTCACGGAGAAGATGACCATGGCAGAGTACGACTCGTTCACGAGGACCAAGCTTCGGCAAAAGGTCCCGGCATGGAGTAGCCAGGATCGGCGCCGTCGGGTGGGTGACTCGATCTACGATTATTCGACGAATCTACCAACACAGCGACGAGGAGTACATAAGCCAGCGAATGCGGAGACCGACCGACGTGGAAAGTATGCGCTGCTCTCGACTCATTTCTACTACTTCGGCGACAAGGCGATCCCCCTGAAGAGCACGCTCAGGGACGTCGCTCAGAATCGCCAGGGGCACCGCCGCAAGCTGAATGAGCCGTATGTCGAGAGCTTCATCAAGTGGATCGAAGGCCGCGGCTACGAGCCTGGTACGCTCGTGGGCAAGCCCCTGTGCGACCTGTTTGCGAGCAAATCCGCCTGCGGATGGTGCGCCGCAGGTCGGGCAGAGGATGACGAGGCTGATGTCGAGGATCTCGCGGGAAGGTGTTGAAGCCCGCCCGATATGAAACTGGCTCGCGCCCAGACGCCCTGGGTAGTCTTACTTGACGTCCGTCCCCACCGCGCTTTCATCACTGCGAGATGAACCTTACCTGTCCACGGTGCACCAGGACCTTCCACGACGAGACGGGCCAGCTCGCGGCGCTCGCGGCGACGGGCCAGGTCACGCTGGCCGTGGGGTGCGGTGGCTGCGGCGCGCTCTTCTTCCCGCCATTGACAGCTGCGCTGGCGCCAACGGTCCTGGCTACGCACGGGAACGCGATGTCCTTGGCCCTCGGGCCGACGCTGCCCGCGGCGCCGCCAGCGCCGTCCACGCCGCCCACGCGGCCGGCGGATGAGCCGGCGCGCTACGATCTCGTGCGGAAGCTCGGTCACGGAGGCATGGGCACCGCCTTCCTCGCCATCGAGCGACACACCGGCCGAAAGGTCTGCATCAAGCAGCTACATGCTGGCGTGAATGTCGATTCGATGCGGCAGGAGTGCGAGGCGCTGGCGCGCCTGGACCATCCGAACATCGTCCGATTCCTGGGCACGATCACCCAGGACGACATCCCGAGCCTCGTGATCGAGTACATCGAGGGCACGAGCCTGGAGGAGCACGTTCAGAGGAGCGGCGCGCTTCCTGAGAGGGTGGCCATCGAGATCATGGCGCAGGTGTTCGACGCCCTGGCCTACGCCCACGCGCGCGCGGTGATCCACCGGGATCTCAAGCCCGAGAACGTCCTCGTGGTATGGGAAAATGGGGCGCCCTTGGTGCGCGTCGTGGACTTCGGGATTTCCCTCGTCGATAGCCTCGATGCGCACGGCCATGTCACCGGGTCGGGAGTCGTCATCGGGACCCCTGCCTACATGGCGCCGGAGCAGGTCCAGGCAGAGCAATCGAGTGCAGCCGTGGACGTGTACGCCGCAGGTGTGATGCTCGCGAGGTTGATCACCAGTCGCCAACCATTCTCCGGCTCCATTATGCAGATTTTCGCGCGAAAAGCTTTCGCTCAGCCGGATGGTCTGGATCTGTCGACGGGCCCGGCTCCCTTGCCCAGCGACGCCCTGTGCAAGCTCATCGGCGCCTGCACGCGCACGGATCCGTCACGCCGTCCCGCAGCGGCGGAGGTCCTCGCGGAGCTCCGACACCAGATGAACGCCGTACCGGTCTCGTGAGGGCCAGCAGCCCACGTGTCGCGGGTGTCGTCGGGTCGACGAGGCGGAGTGCTTGCATGCGCCCCCGTGCTCGGCCATCGACACGGGCGCGGGCAGGATCTCCGTTCCGCGCAGGTAAGCAATGGCTTGGTATCGGTGGCTCCCGGGCAGACAGCGAACCGCGGGCGCCTCGGGCGCGTAGACTGCGCCACGGTGTGGCTGCCAGGGGAACTCGCCGCGCAGTGCGCGGCACGTTCAGCTCGACGCGTTCGGGAGCCGTGCCGACCTCCGGGGCAACGGTGCAAGGAACGGTCGCGCCGTAAACCTTTGCTGCCGCCTGCAAGAACGTATTGGCTAGCGCCCGGAGCGCGCTTCCGGTTTCGAAGCCCCACCGAAGGAACTGCCACCACGTGGGATCGTGGAGCGCCTCCGAGAGCGGACCACTCGTCGGCGCCACGGCAGCGCAGGCCCGGAGGAAGACCCGAGCCGCATCGAGCACGGCAGGGTCCGTCTCGAAGCGCCGGTCCAACTCGAGCCCCCCGACGGTCAGGCCGTAGCGCTCGACGTACGTGACATCGGTCAGCGCGACGATCACCTGTGCGGCGATGGTAACGTCCCCCGGAGCCGCCTTCGCGACCGGCCGAAGCTCTTCCTCGTCGCGTAGTTCCTCGACCCCTTCATCCTCATCCGCCCGGTCGCACGTGTCTGCCGGTTCCTCGCCCAGTTCCTCGTCGTCGTCTGGGTCGATCAGCACCAGGAGCGCCTCGCCCAGCTCGCCAAGCCCCTCGCTCCGTGAATACGCCTCCTGGACCGCTTCGAGCCATGACGGATCGAGCATCGAATCGGGCCCACGTGAGCCTACAACTCGGGGACAGCCGTCGACGAAGGCTTGGGCAGCCTCGATCATCGCCGGATCCTCGAGCAAGGCGCAAGCATCCTCGCGCCAGTCAGCGTCGGCTAGGCTTCGATTGATGCGCTCGCGCCTCGATGGGTCGTCGAGCAGCCCCGGGGGCAACGCGGGCAACCCCGCATGCAGCGCATCGAGCGCGAGCCCGACCTCCAGGACGTCGAGTGAATCGATGCAGACGGCGACGAGGGTGATCGCCATGGGCACGATGGGCCTCTTCAACAACTTCGCCAGCGCAGCGTCGAGATTGGGCTTCTGCGCAGGCGGAGCGGGTTGCGGAGGCGCAACAGCTTGCGGGGTTGGCGCTGAAGCAGGCGCCGGAGGCGGCGCCGCGATCGGCACGGCGACCCAGTAGCCCGGCGGAGAGTACGCCCATTGCCAGCCTGGTTGGCATGGTGGCAGCGCGTGATGAACCGCAGCGGAATGGACGTACCTGAGGCTTGCTTCAGATGGACTTGGAGCTGGCAAACCTCCAGGCACTCCCACGCCGCTCGGCGCGTGGTTCCCGGGGTAGTTCATACAAGAGTCCTAACGGAGCACTATGACCGCCAGCTCCGTTCGTGCCAGGAGAATTCTCGGATTCTCGATTTGCTGTCCCACTGTAACAGGTGCGAATGCCGCCCCGGCGGTGAGCGTGAAGTCAGAATTATGACGCTCGCTCCAACCACTACATCGAAGTTTGTCTCGGCACGCGGTGCAGAGAAGCCGCTCAGATCCGGAAAAGCCGCTTGATTTTCCACTGGTGTCGAGTGGCTCGAGCCATATGGCTCCGGAGGGGTTCGCGCTCGGAAGCATCTCACGTAAGGCACTTTCGTGTGTATAGGCACCTTTGTGGCCACTCGACGGGCGCTGGAGGGGGTTTGGAGGGCCTCTTGCGGTGGATCAACTTTAGCCACCCCCTGGCGCCGAGAGAAAAGCGGATCGATTGGCGGCTCGTCGCCGACAAACCCCATACAAAACAAGGAGGCGTCTCGGGATTTCCCGCTTCTGCACGGCGATTTGGCATCGTGGCGGAGCGGCTTTGGCGTACCTCGGGCAAACTTTGGTGGGGTAGCATCCCGTGAAACATACCCTGAAGGACGTTCCGGACAACCGGCCGGCCATCGATGAGCTCTGCCGGACAGGGCGCGAGACGATGCAGCTCAAAAACCGCTTGCATCAGCGGCTCGATCCGCAGCCAACCCCTAGTTTTCAAGTGCCGCGATCCCCCGGATCCTCATCTTTGACGTGGCTTTCCCATCCGTTTTGCCCCCGTCCAGCCATCCAAATGGGCCCTTCCAGCGGTGGAAAACGTGGCGAACCCGTGGCGTAACTCACAAGAATTTGCGGGTCGTGGCGTGCACTCCTCGACCGCGCGGAGCCCGCATCTCAGGATCTCTCAAATCCCGGCAGATTTTCCACTCATGTTTCGCTCGGACACGCATCCGAGAGCCGTGAAACAGCCATTTCCGAAAGTCGCCCCGCGGAAACGTGAAAAAAGCGGTTACGTCAGTGGCCATGAGCGGATCATGCCCGCAGTCAACCAAGGGGGGATCCGCACGATCCCGCATCGGCAATGCGGCTTTTGGAAACCCGCTCCCAACCCCTTGTTACCATTGACAAAATCTGCTGGCACACTCGTGTCTTATTGCTAGATTCTTCGGAACGGCCAAGCAGGGCCCGGCGACCACGCGAGCGTGATCGCCTCCTGCCAGCCGGATGACCCATGCGCGCGCAGCGCCTAGAGCCCCTCGAAGCGCTGGGGAGGTCCTTCCATGAGCACGTCGATCGTTCCCCCGTCGATGCCCCCCACCAGCAGACCGCTCTCCTCCAGGCGGACGAAACCATCCCTCCGTCCACCCGCCTCGAACAGGCCGCCGCGCTCCGCGCGCCCTGTCCCTCAGCGTCCACCCCGCCCGTTGCGCGGCGGCGCGCGCGGCCCCGCGAGCTCGCGTCACGCCCGGCCGAACGAAGTCCCTGGAAAGCCCGCCAAACGCTTCGATCGACGCGCCTTCGTCAACGCCCTGGCTGCCCTGGTCGAGGCGGATCTCCTACGATACCCTCCGGAGGCGTGACGATGAAGCTCCTGAATCTGCGCTGCGCCTTCTATGGCAGGCGGTCGACGGACGAGCACCAGATGGCCTCGATGGAGGTCCAGACCCAGGAGGGTCAGCGGTTCATCGTCGCGCAAGGCGGGACGCTGGCGCCCGAGCACGTCTACCTCGACGACGCGATCTCGCGGGCGGAGTTCAAGAAACGGCCGGGGTTGATTGCGCTGTTGAACGCGGCGAATGCCGGAGAGTTCGACGCTGTCGTGGTGCGGGACGAGTCGCGGCTCGGCGGGGACACGTTCCGGTCCGGGCTGGTGATCCAGGACCTGCTCGAGAGCGGGATCCGGCTTTTCTATTACTACACCGACGAAGAGGTCACGCTCGACGGCGCGGTCGACAAGTTCATGATTGCCGCCCGGAGCTTCGCCGCGGAGCTCGAGCGCGAAAAGACAGCGCAACGCACGCACGAACACCTGCTCACGAAGGCGCGGCGGGGCCTCGTGGTTGGCGGGCGCGTCTACGGCTACGACAACGTCGAGGTCAAGGAGGGGGAGCGTCGGATCCGCGTCGAGTACCGGGTGAACGAGGCCCAGGCCGCCGTGGTCCGCGAGATCTTCCAGCGGTACGCCGAAGGCGAAGGCCTGCGCACACTCGTGAAGGACCTGAACGAGCGGCGTGTGCCTCCGCCGCGCGCCGGCCGGCGTGGCACAGGCTCCTGGTCGCCGTCATCGATCCACGAGATGATCCGCCGTGAGCGCTACCGCGGCGTGCTCGTGTGGGGGAAGCAGGAGAAGACCTACAAGGGCGGGACGAAGGTCCGCGTGCCACGCGCGGCTGACGAGTGGGTCAAGACCGAGGCCCCCGAGCTGCGCATCATCGACGACGAGCTCTGGTCCGCCGTGCAGGCGCGCCACGAGGGCCGGAAGCGCATCACCGGCAGGACCACATACGGCCCCCGCGTGAGGTACCTGCTCTCGGGGATGGGGCGTTGCGCGGTCTGCGGTGGGCCGATGCGCTCCGACAACGGGAAGGTCGGCTACGAGAACGTGCGGGTCTACAACTGTGGCTGGCACCGCGATCGCGGGTCGACCGTCTGCGGGAACGGGCTGCGACGGCCGATCGCGGCGGTCGACGCCGCGGTCATGCGCTTCATCCGCGAGAACCTGCTCCGCGAGGACGTGATCCTCGACGCGCTCCAGGAACTGCGCCGACGGCTCTGCGAGCGCGCGAAGGCCGCAGACACCGAAGCCCCCGAGCTCGAGCAGGAAGTACGGAAGGTACGTGCCGAGATCGAACGCCTCAGCGAGGCGATCATGTCGACGACGGATCCGCCGGCGACGCTCGTTCGGATGCTGAAGGAGCGGGAGAAGCGGCTGAGCGCCCTCGAAGGGAAACTCACCGCCATCCGCACCGCACCGTCCGTGCTCGACCTGGAGATCGGCCGCATGGAGCGGGAAGCACGCAAGCGGATCGAGCACCTCGACGCCGTGATGCAGCGCAACCCGCTCGAAGCGCGCAAGGCGCTCGAAACCCTCGTGACCGGGCCGCTGCTCTTCACGCCGATCGAGACGTCGGCGGGGAAGCGCTATCGGATCGAAGGAGAGCTGGCCCTGGAAGCTCTGTTCGTGATCGAGACCACCAGTTCTGGTGGAGTACCGTCGGCGTCCCCAGCGGGATTCGAAACATTAAGACATCCACAAAACGCCGCGATTCCGCTCGATCTGCCCCGCGTCGCCTCCGCGCGCATGGGCTTCGCGGCGTGACACCTCGGCCGGCCTCCGGACACGTGCTGTAGTGCATCTCACCATCATCGTCGTCGCTCCGCCACGCCCCCACGCGCACGGCCGGCGCTCGCCCCCGTGACCCCGACGATCAACTAACGTTCCCGGACGAACCCCATGTGGTAAGCTCCGGAGCCATGACGCCCTACGGCCCTCCTCCCAACCCTCCGATCGTCGGAATGTGCCTACGGTGTCACCACCCGGTTCAAGGCCCGCACGTCGCCTATCCCGCAGGACCGATGCATCCGGCATGCGCGCAGGTAGCGACCGCGCCCCCGCAGCAGCCCCAGAAATCCACCCCCATCCCTTGGCTCTTGGTCCTCGCGGGCGGCTTCATCTGGCTTGGATCGTGCGTGCTCGTCGTGGTGGGCGGAGCGTCCAACAAGGGCAAGACCGAGCCGCCTGCGTCCGAGGTGTCGACCACCGCGGCCCCTCCCGCGCGCGACGCGCGCACGCTCTGCGACAAGCTCCGGACCGCCCACGGCGCGGGAACGTGCATCCAGACGCCCAACGGGTTTGGCCTGTCCGTCGACAATACCGTCATGGTCCCGCAGTGCCGGACCGAAGAGGAATACCGTGCCGTCGAGCCGCGAAAGAAAGAGAAGGAGCTCGTCTTCGTCGGTTCCGAGCGTAGTTGGTGTTTCGTGGTCATGATGAATCTTCGCGGGCAAGCCGTGCCGGAGCAGCTCGTCAGCAAGACGCGGAAGGCCGTGGCGGAGTTCTGAGACGCGCAGGGCAGGGGAGGGGAGCGCGCGCCGACAGCGCCCCGGACGAACCTCTCGACCGCCGAGCGCTCAGGGCTTCTCGCATTTCACCGCGAGAAGGTGGTCCTGGCAAACGGCGCTTGCATCCCGGCGAAGTCCGAGCGTAGCTTCGTCCCGCCCCAACATGTCCCGCCGCCTCGTCAGCCTCGCCGCCGTGTTCTGCGGGCTCACCCTCGCATCGCCCGCCCTCGCGGCGAAGCCGAAGATTGCCTTCCGCTTGGAGTACGCGCCGCCGACGCCGCCCGAGGGTTGCCCAGACCCCGAGGAGCTCGCGCTCCTCCTCGCTGCCGAGTTCGGATACTTGGTTGTCAGGACCGACGTCTCGCCCGTGGTCCGGATCGAGGTCCACCGCGTCGGAAGGGGCTTCGAGGCGGAGCTTTGGGGCCCCGGTCCCGCCGGGGGGACCAAGCCCTGGCATGGCCGAACGGATCCGCAAGGGACTTGCCGCGAGCTCGCGTACGACGTGGCGACGCTCGTCGAGGCGCGGCTCGGTGCGCGCGCTTGGGGAAGCGAAGCCCCGCCGCCGCACCTCGCAGCGCCGCCTGAGATCGAGGTCAACGTCCCCGAGCTTCACACCTTCGCCTTTCGCCCGCCCGAGTCCCTCGCAGCCCTCGTCCCACAAGCGACAGCGTCCGTCACCAGCTCGACGCCCAACGGGGAGGAACCGCCCTTCCAGGTAGAAGCTGCGATCGGCCCGGCGCTTTCGCTCTACGGCTTACCCGGAGTCGCGGTAGGGGGTAGTGGCTTGCTCGGCGTCCGATGGCCGCTCTTTGCCTTCTTCGCCGAGGTCCGCGGCTTGATCACGCCCGCGTCCGGCGTTGGAGATAGGGACTTGCCCGGCCGAACCGTCGCTTGGACTGGCTCTGTGCTCCCTTGCCTTGCCTTGAAGCACGTCGACGCGTGCGGCGTGGTCAGCGTCAGTCAACTCCAATTCGACCTTGGTTCAGGCTACGACGTGACGGCCTCGGATGCTTTCTCGGTAGGATTCGGGGGGCGGGTCGATGGCCGGATTCGACTCTCTGAACGCTTCAGGTTGCACGGATACGTGGACCTGAACATGCAG
Source organism: Polyangium sp. y55x31 (assembly GCF_029946505.1). GTDB lineage: Bacteria > Myxococcota_A > Polyangia > Polyangiales > Polyangiaceae > Polyangium. The sequence goes on along the minus strand of NZ_JARZHG010000072.1, from coordinate 4,141 downwards.
CTCCGAAGCATCGTTGTTGCGCTTGACCCTACAGAGTCTCGCAATGCCGTGACCGATTGGAGATCGCCCCTCTTGCGTATCACCGCTGGTATCACTGTTTCGGCGAACCTATTGGAGTAGCATTTATGGGCAAAACGAACGGCGTGCACAGGACGTTTTTTCTCGGCTCCACCGTCGCGGCAGTCATCGTGACGGGGCTCATCGGTTGTAGCGAGGGACGAGTCACCTACCGCCCCATCGACGACGGCGAGGGCGGAGGCGCTCCCGACGCGGGCGCAGACGCCGCAGACTCCGGCGACGAGGACGCCGACGTTCCAAGTACCAACGGGGGGGACGACTGTAACTTTGAGTGCCTCGGCGAGTGCGCGCCATTTCGACCGGCGGGATTCTCCTTCCCATTCCTTGCCTGGATCGGCCCAAACGACGGCACCGCGCCCGACTGCCCGGACGCCGCGCCCGTCGAGCAGTTCAATTGGTACGCCGATCTCGTGATCCCGCCGAAGCAGTGCGGCCCGTGCACGTGCAGCCTCTCGACCGGCGCTTGCTCCTTGCCCTCGACCATCACCGCGCACGCGGCCCCGTGCACGCCGCCCGAAGGTACGATCGCGACGCCGACCAACCCCCCGGCCAATTGGGACGGCGCTTGTATCGCCGAAGGAGCGATCCCCCCGGGCCTTTCCTGCGGTCCTGGCGTGCCCTGCGTGCAGTCCGTCACCATTGGCCCCCTTGGCGTCGCGGGCGAAACGTGCGTAGCGATTGACGCCTCGAACAGCACGACCGCGCCGCCTCCCAAGCCTTCATGGTCCCAGATCGCGAGGATCTGTGAGGGTAGCGCTTTCGGCGCGTGCGAGCCCGACGAGCATTGTATCCCAGCCCAGCAGAACGGCTTTCGCCACTGCGTCGAGCGTCTTGGGATCCACGCATGCCCGGACGAGGATTACACCGAACCCTTTATCGTCTACGAGGCATTCGAGGATCAGCGCACGTGCTCACCGTGCACGTGCGGCGCGCCCGAGGGGAGCTCCTGCTCCGCGTCGATCACCCTCTACGAGGACGCCATCTGCTCGGCCGATACCTTCAAGGCGTCCGCATCTTCTACTAAGCCGACGTGCCTCGACATCAACCCGCCGGGCCAGGGCATCGCAGCCAAGACAGCGACGCTCCCGACCTACCATTCCGGGGTTTGCGCGGCTTCCGGGGGCGTGCTCTCGGGCGAGGTCGTCCTCGCCGGCCCCCGGACCTTGTGTTGCCGTCCGTGAACCCGCACCGCGTTTGCCGAAGGACCGAGGAACCACAGCATGGATGCACCTGACCAGGACCCGCTCGCCCTTCTGACGAACTACCAGGACGCCATCGATGCCTGCCTGCGAAGGCAACACGTCCCGGCAGTCGACGTGCCGGACTTGCGGCAGGTGGTGTACCAACTGGCGATCCAGTACCTCGAAACCCACGAGGTCCAGGCCATGAGCGCCTTCCTTCAGCGGATCGCCGAGAGGGTAGCCGCCGACTATTGGAAGCAGCGCAAGATCCATGAGCGCGCAGCTCCACGGCTCGCCGAGGAGGATCTAGCCGCCTCGAACCCAGAGCACGAGTACAACGAGGCCGAGATCCAGCGACACCTCGACGACATCCTTGACACCCTGGAGGCGCGCGACCCGCGCGGCCGCGCGCTCTTGCGGGCGCGGTTCGGCCACAACAAAAAGACCAAGGAGATCGCGGCGGAGTTCAACCTGCCGACCAGCACCGCGCACCACTTGGTCACCAAGGCCGTCTCGACGCTCGCCGAGGAGTTCAAGAAGCGCGGGATCAGGAGCCGCAGCGTCCTGCCGTTCATCCAAGAGAGCCACACGCACGACGGCCCCGCGGAGGCGGGCGGAACGACGGACAAGCCGGAGGCGCCGGTCACGTTTACAGCCCCCATCCCGCCCTCCACGCCGCCAAGCGAGCGAGCTTGGCGCGTGCTTTCGATGCTCGCTAGCGCTGCCGCCGGGGCACTTGTCGTCTTCCTTCTCATGCGCAGCGCCCAACCCGTCGCGCGGCTCTCGCCAATCTTCGTCACTGTCGCGGCCTCGGGAGAGCCGAGCACCCCGGGCGGGCTCCTCGAGCAGGACCGCGCGTTCGTTTGCCCCGAGGTCGTGCAAGCCCCCGCGCCGGCTCCGCCCTCGCATGGCGGCGCCCCTCCGGAGGCGGACATCAACGCGAAGAACCGCCACCTCGCGCGGATCATCAAGGCGGCCGAGGCCCGGGGGGACTGCGAAACCGCGAACAAGCTCCGCCAGGAGCTCACGGGAGCCTTCGCCGCCGCGTTCGCGACGCACAGCCCTTGCAGGCCTACGCCGTAGCACCCCCCACCCGCGGACGCGCGTGCAGTTTGTTTTGGAAAACTGAGCGCATCCTCCGACTATACGAGCGAGAGACCAAGAGAAGCACGAGCCGGCGGGGCGCCCAGGTCACCCCGCGGCTCCGTTCGCTTGGCGTGAATTTCCCGTGCGGCTCGCAATGGGGCGTCGTGTATTCACACCACCCCCCGAGCGGCGGGCATCCTTTCGCCTGGAGGTCTTATGTCCGCGCAACCGGTCGACAGAATGGACAAGGACGAACCCACGGTGGTCTGCGCGTCGAGCATCGCGCCGCCGGCTTCGGGCGTCCGTGCGAGCGCGCCCCCCGAGGAGAAGCGCGATACGTTGTACGATCCCCGGTGTCGTCCGCCGATCCCCTGGCCCCGTCGAGCCCTCGATCTCGTGTTCGCCATCCTGGCGTTCCTTGGCGCCCCATTGCGACGAGCCCGCGAGCACCTCGCCGCGCGCCTCGACCCGCAGCCCTTGGCGAGCTTTCTCCCGCCTCCGCCGCTACATCGCAAAGGCGAGATCCCCCTGGAGCAGATCGGCGAGATCTTGCTCCACAACATCTTCCGGCTGTCGCCCGCGTATCTGAGCGCAGCAGAGCACGTCATCCGAGAGGCACAGTATATCCAACGCCTTCCGGATAGCGAGAAGCTCCTGGTCTTCGTGCTCTTCGCCATCACACGCCTTAGCGCGACCACGCGCGAGCCCGTGCCGATCGCGTGGGTTCGCGCGCGCCTGCCCGAGGTGCGCCGAACCGACCTGAACCGCGCCCTCGAGCAGCTTGAGGAGCATAACGCCATCGCGCTCTATTGCTTGGAGACCAGTAACCCGCGCGAGGTGTCCCTCGGGATCTCGAACCCCGTTCGCGGGTGTCTCACGCATATCGAGCTCCGCCATCCGCTCTGACGGAGCACAGCGAGGGAGGTAAAAGCCATGGCAAAGAAGCAGGCCCAGCGAGTCGCGGCAGCGCGCTTGACGACCCCCGAGGAGAAAGAATCGGAGGAGTTGATCACCGAGCTCGCGATCGGGTCGGACGGTCTTCTCTACGTGAACGCGGAGCACATAGCCGCCGAGGAGCGCGAGGGACGCCGCATGTTCCAGGGCTACGCCATGACGCCCGAGGAAGCGAAACGCGCAGCAACAGCGATGCACAGGATCGCATTCAACATCACGGCGGAAGTCCGTCGGTCAAACCCGAAGAGCAAGGGGAAGCATTGACCACCATCCGCTCGGGCGCTCCTGCGCCTTGAGGACTGGCCATGCCGCGTCGAAAAACAACCGAACCACTTTTGAGGACACTTGGCGACCACATCCGGAAGCTGCGCATCAACCGAAAAATGTCGTTGGCCAAGCTCGCCGATGCGACCGGCGTGAGTAAAGGCTCCTTGTGCAGCATCGAGCATGGGCTCGTCAATCTCACGGTCGAGACCTGCGTAAAGATCGCCGTGGGGCTCGGGGTCCGGGTTCAGGACGTGATTCCCGGCGGATTGGAGGACCTGCTCTCCAGAGGTCGAGAGAGCGAACCGGGGAGCCATGTCAAGCGCGCTGGATGATGCGTCAAAGCGTGACTTTCCCGCTTGATCATGGGCTGGCGGAAGCGAGGAGCCCGACGGGCAAGGCACCCGAGCTCGTCCAGGAAGACTACCAGATCACCTGCGAAACACTCCCACCCCAAGCCGTAGGCCGCCACCGCGCCCCCGTCCCATCGTCGAAATGTGTGAACTCCGCCCACGCTTGGCTATTCGGCGGAAAACCGACCATCCCGCTATCCTGCCGGTGGAAGTTCGCACCGAAGT
>NZ_JARZHG010000071.1 GCF_029946505.1 Polyangium sp. y55x31 | reverse complement strand
ACGGGCGGCGCGGCCATCGGCGGCGGCGGCTTCGGCGCGGCCGGCGGCACGGGCGGCGGCGCGAACGCGGGCAACGCGGGCGGCGCGGCGGGCGTCGGCTCCGGCAGCTTCGGCAGCGCCATCACCGTGTCCGCGAGCTCCAGACGCTTGCTGCCCACCTTCGCCGCAGCCGCCGGATCGAGCACCTCCGGCAGCGTCGGGGGCACGAACTTGGGCGCTGCCGCACCCAGATCGACCGGCGAAGCGTCACCTTTCCCCGCTCCGGGCATGGGAGGGGGTGGAACGGGCGCGACCTTGCTCGCTCCGGGCGTGAGCTTGGAAGGACCGGGGACGACTTTGTCCGCGCTGCCCCCGATCTTCGGCGCCGCCGGGACGACTTTCTCCGTCCCGGTCAGGACCTTGGCCGGCGCGGGCATGACCTTGCCCGTTCCGAGCGTGGGCGGACCATGGGGAGGCGTCAGCCTGTCTTTTCGCGCCGTGACCTGATCGGGTTCGGTCACCGCCAGCGCGGCCTTCTCCCGCTCCTCGGCGGAGAACCCCATCGCCGCCAGGCTGATGCCCGAGCGCGACGTCGCGTCGTCGAAGAGCTGGTCGAACAGCTCCTCGTCCGGCACCGACTCCTTCCACTCGCTCTCGGGCACCACGGCCCCGAGCGGCGCCGCGATCGTCGGCTTCGACGGCCCTCGCGCCGCGCGCGCCGGGGCTTGCGCCGGCCGCACCGTGGGCGCCTCCGGCTGCACGTCTGCCTCGGCCTCGACCACCGCGAGCGGCAGCTTCGGCGGGCCCGGCACCTTCTCGGCGAGGGCTCGCAAGAGCGGGTACACCGAGGCCGGCCCATCGCCGCCGTCCGCGGCGGGCCGCTCCGACAAACGCCCCGGCGGCCGCGAAGGCGGCGGCACCGAGAGCCTCTGCTTGCTCGACGGCGGCGGCTTCGCGGGCCGCACCGATTCGAGCGGCACCCGCCGCCGCGGCCCGCCGTCGCCTTCGGCCGCCTTCGAGCGTGGCCCCTTGAGCGGGGCGACCTTCTCTTCGAGGTCCTTCTGCCCCACCTCGATCCCGGGCGCCTTGTTCAGGACGCGTTCGAGCTCCTGACACGACACCTTGCGTTTGTCCGGGGAGGGCTCCAGCGCCCCGTCGATCGCGCTCGTCAGCTCCTTCGGCAGATCCGACCGCAGCACCGCGAGCGGCATGGGCCGCGTGCCCACCTCGGGCGGCTTCGCCCCCGCGTAGAGCGACCAGAGCAGGACCGCGAGCCCGTACACGTCGGCCTTCGGCGTCACGCGCTCGCCGCGCGCCTGCTCCGGCGCCATGAACCCCGGCGCGCCCTTGATCACGAACGCCACCGTGTCCGGGCTCCGCCCGAGGATCTTCCCGAGCCCGAACCCTGTCAGCCGCACCTGACCATCCCAGCCGATCAGCACGTTCTCCGGGTGCATCGTCCGGTGGATCACGGGCGTCGGCGTCCCCTCCTCGTCCTTCGCCGCGTGCGCGTGCGCGAGCGCGCCGGCGAGCGCGCGGCCGAGGAACGCGATGGTCCGATCGTCGAGCTTCGACTTCTGCCGCCCGAGCACGTCCTGCAGCCGATCGAGCGTCACGCCTTCCACGTGCTCGAGCACCAGGACGAGGTGCTTGTCGTGCTCGAAGAAGTCGAACATCCGCTGGATCGACGGGTGGTTCAGCACCGCGCAGATCGCCGCCTCGCGCACGAGCTCCTCGGCGAAATGCGCGTCGCCCTCGATCGTGTTCCGGACGAGCTTCAGCGTGCAGAGCCGCGAAAAGCCCATCGGGCCTTCCATGCGTCCGACGTACACGTCCGCCGAGCCCGCTCCGGACAACCTTCGGAGCACTTTGTACGCCCCGATACGCTCGGGAACGGGCTCACTCGGGAACATTGGCGCGATCATACCGGAGCCGAGTCGTCTTCCCCAAATCGCAGGCACGCTGTCGGCGGATCCTGTCCGCCCGCGCAGGTTCCACGCCGCCACAGACGGAAAAATCGGACGAAACGAGCACAACCATGGGGCACGGGCGCTTCGTCGAAAGTGTGCTGAACTACATCACCTCGATGCGCTCCTACCCCGTGCGCCCCATGGCGCGGTCTTCCAAGCGTGTGCGGCTCGCGCGGGCGCTCGACACGCTGGGAGTCCTGGATCGGCTGCTCTCGATGCGGACGAAGCTCGCCGCGCGATCCCTCATGGTGCTCACGTACCATCGGATCGCCGACGCCGCGGCCGTGGGCGAGCTCGACGCCGACGTGCGCGAGACCGACGCGCGTGGTCTCACGGAGCAGATCAAGGTGGTGAAACAGCACGGCGCGTTCGTGTCGCTGCCCGACGTGCGGCGCTTCCTCCGGGGAGGGCCGCTGCCCGCGAACGCCGTGATGCTGGCCTTCGACGACGGCTATCGCGATTGCCACGACGTCGCCCTGCCCATTCTGAAAAAAGCCGGCGCGACCGCGACGTTCTTCGTCCCCACGGCCTACCCCGACGCGGGTCGCATGTTCTGGTGGGATCGCATCGCGCTGCTCCTCCGACGCTGCCAGAAGCGCACGCTCGTGATCACGTATCCGCGCCCGATCGTGCTCGACCTCGGGCGAGATCCCGCCGCCGCCAAGCGCACGCTGCTCGGCCTCGTCAAGCGCACGCCGGGGCTCGATCTCGCGCGCTTCCTCGACGAGCTCTCGCTCGCCGTGGACGTCACGCTCGACCCCGTGGAGGAGCGCTCGATCGCGGCGCGCACCATCATGACCTTTCGCGAAGTCCGCGCGCTCGCGGACGCCGGCATGAGCGTCGCCTCGCATTCGCACGAGCACCGCGTGATCACCACGCTGACGCCCGAAGAAGCGCTCTCCGATCTCGGCCAATCGCGCCGCGTGCTCTCCGACGTGCTCGAAGAGGACGTGCGCACCGTGGCCTATCCCGTCGGACATCAGATCCACGGGCCGTTTCTGCGCGTCGCGAAGGACGCGGGCTTCGACCTCGGCTTCACGAATGCGACGGGCTTCTGCATGCGCGACCGAGCAGACCCGCTCAACGTCCCGCGGATCGCGATGGGCCCGGAGTTCGAAGGACCACTCTTCAAGGCGCTGATGATCGCGCGCCCTTGAAAGGGTTGTTCGACGCTCGGGGACTACGCTCGGACACGCCGAGCTACGCCTCCGAACCCCCTTGCAGCCCGGACGTCCTCTCGAGAGCGGCTCCGATCTGCCCATCGCCGAGGCCCGGTGTTTGCCCATCTCGCCCGCGGGCTTCCGCCCGGGAAGGTCAGGTGGCTCGTGTTTCGCAAACTCCGTCGTCGCTCCGTCGCGGCTCTTCTGCTTTCGCTCGCCACGCTCGGAGCCGCCTTCGCGGCCGCCGGTTGTGGAGCCGCGCCGAAGGGAAACCGCGCCGCCCGCTCGGCCGATTCGAAGATCGTGAAGGTCGCGGGAACCACCGAAGATCCGGCCCTCGCGGAAGCTGCCGACGAACGAGCCGCGCAGCTCGTCTGGTGCGACTACCTCGAGGCGCTTTATCACCGCGCCACGGGGAACGACGAGCGCTGGCCGAGCCGGGACGAATGCATCTCGGCAAAGACGATGGCGTCGCCGGAAATGCTCCGGCGCACGGCGAGCTGCTCGCGCGCCGCGCTCGAGAAGTTCGACGGCGATCCGTTCACGAGCGCCTACGCGGCCGAGGTGAGCCGCTGCGGCTCGTCCGCGCTCGACGCGGTGGAGGTGAAGGTCGAGGAGATCACGCCGTACGTCGCCGCGATCTGCGGGCGCATGGCCCGGTGCGGCGAGGCCACATACGACGAGTGCCGCGGCGAGCTCGGCAATGGCCTCGCGCCGCACCTCGAGCGCGCCGTGGGCGCGATGAACCGGCGCGGCCGCATGGCGTTCGAGGTTTGCCTGAAAAACCTCTCGTGCGGCGACGTCGGCTCGCAGGTCGTGAGTTGCCTCGAACCCATCATGGAAGGCCTGCTCTGGCTGCCAGGCTGATGCGGACCTGGGTTATGCTGAGCGCGTATGGGTAGAAACGTCATCGTGTCGGAGGAGACGCTCCGGGATCTCCTGGAGGCGCACGCATCTCTTTCGGCCTGGTATTACGAGCTCTCGGCAGCGCTCGCGACGGCCGGGGCCTCGGCCCGCGCGCCCGACGACGCCTCCCGCGCGGCGTTCGTCGAGGGGATCGGCAAGATGTTCCCCGAGGTCGCGCAGGTCGCCGCCTCGATCCGCGTGCCCCGCCCCTTCGTCCCGCCCCCGCCCCGGATCTCGATCCCCGCGCCGATCACCGACGATCGGAAGCGCTGAAGCTAGCCTTCCGCATCGACGATTCGCAGGACGAACCACACGAGCCCGAGCGCGGCGATGCCGAGGCTCAAGATCTTCACGCCGCGCTTCTCCAGCCATTTGCGCTTCTGCGCCGTCACGAGCAGCGGGAGCACGACCGCGAGCACGGCGAGTTGCCCGGCCTCGACGCCCAGGTTGAACGCGAGGAGCGCGCTCGGGATCTGCGGGCGAGGCAGCGCGATTTCCCCGAGCGCCCCCGCGAACCCGAAGCCGTGCACGAGGCCGAACGGGAACGTGATCCGCCAGCGCTTCTCGGCGTCCTTCACGAGCTGGTTCTCGACCCCGACGTACGCGACGGAGAGCGCGATGATCGGCTCCACGATCCGCCCACTCGGCGCCCAGATCCCGAGCACGGCGAGCCCGAGCGTGATCGAATGCGCCACCGTGAACGCCGTGACGACGAGCAAGAGCGCGCGCAGGCGGCCGCCGACGAGCACGAGGCCGAAGAGGAAGACGAGGTGGTCGTAGCCGAACAGGATGTGCTCGATGCCCATCCGGAAAAAGCCGAAGAAGCCTTCGCTCTTTTGCTCGGCCTTCGGCGCCGCCGGGGCCCCGCTCCCGGACAAACCCGCGATCCCGATCTCGCGGTTCGCCCCGAAGAGCACGTGCTCGCTGGGCCCGGCGCCCGCGTCCGCGCGCGCGACGTGACGGTGGCCGTAGGGGAGATCGTCGAGCACGTCGAGGCGCACGCGCACCGCGCGGGGAGACGCGGGGCATCGGTACACGATGCGCAGGGAAAAACCGTCCTCTTCCACGAGGAACGCGTCGTCGAGCGTCCCCGGACAAACACCCTCGCCGGCCCGCACGGAGACGCGCTCGACCACCGCGCGGCCGAGCGCCTCGCGGGCGTGCTGGATCTCGGTCGGTGAAATCGCGCCGTCGCCGTCCTCGTCCATGCTCCGGACGAGCGAGAGCACCTCGCGCCGCGCGAAGACGATCTCGGCGGTGATCGTTGCCCCGTCGATCTTGTATTCTCCCCGGGACAAACCCACCTGATGGGCCTCTGCGACCCGCGGCAGGAGCACGAGGAGCGCGCCGAGGATCGTGATGAGCGCGGCGAAGAGGGCGCGGGATCGCACGCGCTAGCCTCCCTCGCCGAGGAGTTTTTTCGCTTCGGCCACCGCGGTGGGCTCGAAGTGCGGGTTCATGGTGAGCGCCTCGCGCACGAGCTTCTCGCCCTCTTTCTTCTCGCCCTGCGCGATGCGGATCGCCCCTGCGTGAAACAAGAGCATCGGCTCGCGCGTGCCGTGCGCGCGTGCCGCGTCGCTCTCCTTGCGCGCGGCGGCGAAATCGCCCTTTCGATAGAGCGCCCACGCGAGGACGTCCGTCGTGTGGATGCCCTTGCGGACCTTCATCTCCTCGCGGATGAGCGCGAGCGCCTCGTCGTGATCCTTGTCCTTCGACGCGAGGAACGCCGCGAGCGTGCGCTTGTCGCTCGCGCGGCCGATCTCCGCCACGCGCTTGTACGCTTCCTCCGCGCCCTTCTCGTCGCCCGCGGCTCTCCGCGCGTCGCCGAGCAGCCACGCTGTCTCGCACAGCGGGCTCTTCGCGAACGCGCGCGCCGCGAGCTCGGCCGCGCGCTTCGCATCGCCCTTCGCGAGCGCCACGCGTGCTTTGCCGACGAGCGCCGGCGGATAGTCCGCGACGGCGCTGAGCGCGCGATCGAAGCCCTTGTCGGCGCCGTCGACGTCGCCCTCGTGCCAGAACACTTTTGCCGCCTCCACGAGCACCCATGCGAACGGCTCGGGATCACGCGGATCACTCGCGTCCATGGCCGCGCGGTAGTTCTTCTTCGCGGCCGCGGCATCGCCCTGCAGAGAGCTCAAGAGCCCCGCGCGCGCATACGCCGGCAGGCTCGGCTTCAGGTCCATCAAGCGCTGCGCGCTCGTCACCGCCTCGTCGAAGTTGCCGAGCTCGAGCGCCGCGTCCGCCTTCGTCCCGAGCGCGAGCAGATCCTCCGCATCCTCGGCGAGGATCTGATCGGCAAGATCCTTCGCCTCCACGAACGCGTGGCTCTCCAGCAGCACCGCCGCGCGCAGGTTCCGCGCGGGCCGGTTCTTCGGCTCGCGGCCGAGCACGAGATCCGCGACCGCCCCCGCGTTCAAGTAGTACCCCGGATCCGACTCGTACCGCGCCTTCCGGATCCACGCGCGTCCGAGCAGGAGCCACGGATCGATCGGATCGGGCGTCTTCTCGATGCGCCGCTCGAGCACCTCGATCTCCTTGTCGACGGCGCTCGATCCGCTCGGCTTTTGCAGCGCGAGCGCGCGTGTCGTCCGCGTGGCTTCGTCCTGCGCGGGCGGCTGCGTCGCGGCTGAGGCCGACGTGATCGGTGCGGGTGAAGCTTCCTGCTCGGCCTTGTTGCAGGCGGGGATCACGAGCAGGGCAACGAGGAAAAGCCGGCTCGAGGTTCGGGAGATGCGCTCGCTCGGGGACACGATGGCTTCACGCGCTACGCGCGACGGGCCGCTCCGGCCCCGCGAAAACGTATCAAAAAAAAGCCTTGCTGCGCGGGGACCGTCTCTGCGATGCGATGACTACGCATGAAGCCCGCTTTCCTTCTGCTCTTCGTTTTCGGCCTGTTCAGCGGCTGCACGTGCGGGAAGGACGCGGGCCAGAACACCGCACCCTCGGCGAGCGCGCCCGCCTCCGCAGCGCCGAGCGCGAGCGCGCCCGCGGCGAACACGTCGTCGACCGACGACGAGGTGCGCCCGGTGTACCCGAAGACCAACGACCCGCCCGATCCGCTCGCCGAGAAGCTCTGCGAGGCGCTGCACGGCGTGCCCACGAAGCGCAGGGCGACGTGTTGCGGACACGCGCCCGGGTTCTCGCTCGCCGCCGAATGCACGCGCACGCTCAGCTACGCGCTGCGGGAAAAAGCCGTCACCGTCGACGCGGCCGCGGCCGACGCGTGCATCGCTGCGATCGAGAAAGCGCACGACGGCTGCGATTGGGTCGGACCGACGGGCGCCCCGCTGCCCGCGGTGTGTGACGGCCTCGTGCGGGGCGCGCTCGCCGCGGACAAACCTTGCCGTTCGTCGCTCGAATGCAGCGACGGGCTCCGTTGCCTCGGCGTGGGCCCCACGGACACGGGCACGTGTCGCAAGCCGCTCCCGACGGGATATCCGTGCGGCGTGTCGGTCGACACGCTCGCGGCGCTCACGCGGCAGGACACGTTCGAGGCGCGCCACCCCGAGTGCTCGGGCTACTGCGCGCAGCGCCGCTGCCGCGACCTCGTGGCCGAGGGCGGCGCGTGCAAGATCGACGTCGAGTGCGGCGCGGACAAGATCTGCGACGAGGGCAAATGCCGCACGGGCGCGCCCCCGCGCGAGGGACAACGCTGTAACAAGCACGCTTGCGCCCCGGGGCTCTACTGCGAGGCGGGCACGTGCATCGGCCCGAAGGAGCCGGGCGCTCCGTGTGATCACGACATCGAATGCCGCGGCGGCTGCCTGCGCCGCGGCGCGAGCAACGCCGGCACGTGCGGCATGAAGTGCAGCATGTTGTGACGAACGAGCGGGCTAGCTCAGCGCCACTGCAGCATGTCCGCTTCCATCTGCGGCGGCGGCGTCGAGGGCTTCGGCGGCGGCGCGTCCTTGCCCGTGTACGGGTCCTTCCCGTCGAGCGGGCGCAAGAGCGTGAGCTGCACCTTCCCTCCGCGCACCGTCACCTTCACCTGCCCCGAATCGAGCAGCGCTTGCACCTTGCGCACCGCGGCCGCTCGCTCCTCGGCCGAGCCTTGCTCCGCTGCGCGCCGCGCTGTTGCGATGTCGACCTCGGCCGGCACTTCCGTCTCGTGGATGCGCGACACCATGCCCTCGACGCGGGCGAGCCGGGCGGCCATCTCGGCGATCCGCTGGTCGCGCTCGTCGTCCTTGTCGCGCCGCGCGTCGCGGCCATAGCTCGCTTGCGCCAGGGCCATCACCATGGCCATCTGCTGCGTGAACGCGGCTTGCCGCTCCTCCAGCACGCGGATCTGCGCCTCCCGCGCGGCCGACTCCCGCTTCACGGCATCGATCTCGGCGAGCGCCCGGTCCTCTCGCCCCGGATCGACGCACCCCGCCCCGAAGGCGCCGAGCCACGTGATCACGAAGCACCTTGTCACCCAGCGACTGGCCATGCCGACCTCCACGAGAATCCATCGTATCCCGACCCTCCCGCAGGCGAAACGCCCGTCGCTCCCGACCGCTGAGGTCCTCCGATGAGCGGGAGCATGTCGGGCGGCCATTTTCTGGGTTTTTACGTCGCCGTGCTCGGCCTCGTCGCGCTCGTCGTGGCCCTCGCCCGCCCGCGTGTCGCCGCGCGCCTCGGCCATCGCAGGATCCCCGTCGGCATCGTCGTGATCGTGCTCCTCGTCGGGCTCGCGTTTTTCGGCAGCGGCAGCCGCCGGATCACCCTGCGCACGGCCGTCGGACCGAGCAGCGGCCTGCCTTCACGCCTCACGCAGGCGCACGTCGACGCGGCGCTCGCGAGGGCCACGTCGCCCGCGTTCGTCGCGTACGTCGCGGCGGCGTGCGACCTCCCGCCGCTCGATCATCCCGAGCGGCTCGGCGCGCGTTTGTCCGCGCGGAACGTCTCGGGCTTCGACCTTCCGAACGAGGGCATTCGAGTCTCGCCGCCCCCCAAAATCGGCGAACCCTGGATCCTCGCCTCGTACGACGACGCCGAGAATGCCGTGCTCGCGGCCTTCGACGGGGGTGAGGGCATGCGCCGCATGCGGGTCGTGCAGCGCCTCGTGACGGACGTATTGCCCGAGCTCGTCGTGGTCGAGGCGCTGCGCGCGGCGCCCACGGACGCGGAGAAAATCGATATTTTACGCGGACAAACCCTCACGGTGCCCCGCGCGGCCGAATTTCTCGCCCGCGCGCTCGACGAATTCGCGGGCAGCGCCTCGCCCGCGCTGAAGGACGTGATCGCGTCGAAGCGCGCCTACGTGCAGAAGTACCTCGACGACCCGACGATGCGAGGTTTGCCCCCGGGGACACGCCTCACGCTCCCCGCGCCCTGAATTTTGCGCCGAAAAGCGGAAAGCCCCGCCGAGGCAGGGCTTTCCATGGCGACCGATTGCGATCGCGAAGCGGCGATCACTCCCCCTTGCCGCGCGTCGACCCCTCCCAGGGCGGCGCGAGGTACGGGAACGAGCTCTTGAACGTCGCGTCGTTCGTGTCCACGCCGTCGGGCACGTTCGCCGCGAGCTTGCAGAGCAGGAGGCTCAGCTCGACGTCGGTCACGTCCTCTTCCTTGTTCGTGCCCTTGTTGACCTTGCGGCCGTTCGGGAACTGCGAGGGAATGCCGAGATCGACGCGCAAAACGTCGCCGATCGCCGTGATGTTGTGCCCGAGCATGCCGTTCAGACTGATGACGTCGAGGATGTCCGTGCGGTTCGACTTGAGCCCCGCCGGCCCACCCGGGCAGGCCGCGAGCGGGCCGCCCGCCGCATAGAAGCCTGCGAATTCGGCGTCGCGCACGATCACCGGATTCAGGATGTACGCGCCGAAGTTCACGACGTCGTCCTTCGGGTGCGTCCGGTTGAACTTGTCCTTGTCCTGAATGCCGATCACCGCCTCGTTGATGAGCGGCAGGCCGAGGCGCGAGACCTGCACCCACGGGCCGAAGTTGTCCGACGACTCGTTCCTGCGCAAAATGCGGGTCTTGCGGCGGCTCGCCGACGCCCAGACGCCGATCGTCTGGTTATCGTTCGCCGTGCCGGGGACGACCGCCGTGCCGCCGTTCGCCACGGCGAGGGGAATCTCGAGCGCAATCGTGTGCACGTTGTACCCCGACACGTTGTCGTAGGGCGTGCCGTTGAGCACGGTCTCGAGGCCGGCGAGATCGAAGACCGCGCCGAGGTCGACGCCGAAGCCGTCGTCGCGCGGGCCGGCGAAGACGCGGCCTTCGCCGCCGCTCAGGTTCCGGATGACGGACGTCGCGCCCTCGTCCACGAAGAACTGCTCGTACGTCTTGCCCATCGGGATCTGGTAGGCGATCGAGTTCGTCCGCGGACCGACGTTCGGCGGGGCGACGGGCGCGTTCTGCACGAGGACCGTCGGGTTCTGCCCATTGACGAGTTTCGTCACCGAATACGTCTGCGTCGAGCCGGAGAGCTGGGAGAAGAACTCCTTGCCGCCGCCGACGGGGGCCTGCATGTTCGCCGGATCGACGACGGGATACGGCGTCGACGAGAAGCGGATCTGGTAGGTCAGCGCGTCGTTCAGGCTGTTCGGGCCGCGCGCGATGTGGACCTCGTAGAGCACGTCGTCCGAGAATTTATGCCAGTTCGGGCCGGCGGCGGGCTCCTCGAGGGGAATGTAGTTCGCCAGGATCACGAGGTTCTGGCCCTCGACCCAGGCATAAAGGTCGGTGTTGTCGGCACGGGGGTCCTCGCCGATCGCCGGCGCCTCGGAGTGGCTCGAGGCCATCGCCGTGCCCGCCGTACCGAGAATCGTGAGCGCCGCGAGGGCAGCGCTCGTCCACGTCATTCGCTTCATCATGATGAGACAAACTCCTTTCTTCGCCCTCTGGCGCTCACGGGAAGGTCACACGGAACACGGTCCCACCATTGGCCGTGCTGTCGACGAAGGCGAACGTATTGCCGGCCTTCTTGGCGCGATGCAGGCCCGCAGATTCGGAGAACTTGTCGATGTCCTGCGAGAGGAGCGTCGGCTTGTTCGTCGCGAGATCCACGGAGATCACGACGTCGGTATGCTTGTCCGGGTCGAGCGCGGAGACGAGGAGGGTCGTGTCGCCGTTCATGAGCGCGACGCCGCAGGGATACCCCACGCGAACGCCCTCGAGGATCGCCTGTGCCGTTCCATTCGGGGCAATGGCGACGATGCTGCCGAGCCCATCGCCGCTCACGGTATTGCAGGTGTACACGGTGCCCTCGACAGCCATGGCCACGCCGCTCGGATCCGCGATGGGATTGCCCTTCGTGACCGTGGACACGCTGCCGCTGCCATCGGCGGCGAGCTTGAAAATGCCCGGCGCGCCCTGCGGGTCGGTGCCGGCGAAATAAATCACGTCCTTGCCGCCCTCGTCGCGAACCTCGATGCCGCGCGGCCTGTAGGCGTCCGCCGCCGTGATCTCGGTCAGCGCGCCGCCGTCGTTCGCGATCGAGAAAATGCGACCGCGATCCCCCGTGGGATCCTCGGCGCCCACGTCCGCGATGAAGATCTTGGCGCCGTCGGAGCTCGTCGCGACGTTGAGCGGCGCGACGAGCGGAGCGCCCGTGAAGAGCGCCGTCGGAGTCGCGGAGTTATCGGCCTTCGCCTTGAAAAGGGCGGGGTTACCGTTTGCGTCGAGGGCCGTGAAATAGACCTCCCCGCCCTCCGGATCCGGGGTCGCGTCGAACGGGCGCCGGAACGACGCGTGATTCGAAGCGATCGCCACGTCGTAACCGCCCGACCCGCCGCTGCCGCCCATGCCACCGGTGCCACCCATGCCACCGGTGCCTCCCATGCCCCCCGTCCCGCTGCCGGACGAGCTCGACGAGCTCGACGACGTCGTCGTGTTTGCAGGCGGCGGTTCGTCGCTACAACCCTGAGCGGCAATGGCGGCGAAAAGCAAGCCCGTCACGGCGATGGGGCGCAAGAGGCGGTGATGCCTCGTTTCCCTCATGCTTCCTCCTTCAATGGGCCTCCCCACCCAGCCGCCGCGTTTGCAGTGCGTGCCACGATCGATTAAGTGAGTGGCACGCGCCTCGACATGGGGGATGCGTGGATCGACCCGCGATACCCCTTTATCGGGGTTCGCGGGCTACGCCCGACGCGCAGGCGCGGTTGCGCGATTTGGCCCGTCATTCGGGGAATGCAGCGATCCTGTGCGCGAGGCCGCGGGCATCGACCACGAACGCCCCTCGATCTAGACTGCGCGCGCCATGTTCGACGTCGCGAAGTCCATCTACGCCCAGACCCTCAGCGAGATCCGTTCCGCCGGCCTTTACAAGGACGAGCGCGTCATCACGACGCCCCAGGGCGCGAGCATCCGCACGAGCGGCGGCCCGGCGGGCGCCGCCCCGCGCGAGGTCCTGAACTTCTGCGCGAACAACTACCTCGGCCTCTCCTCGCACCCGGCCGTCATCGAGGCGGCCAAGCAAGCCATCGACACGCACGGGTTCGGCCTCTCCAGCGTCCGCTTCATCTGCGGCACGCAGGACCTGCACAAGCAGCTCGAGAGCACGATCAGCCGCTTCTTCGGCACCGACGACACGATCCTCTACTCGTCGTGCTTCGACGCGAACGGCGGCCTCTTCGAGACGCTGCTCGGCGAGGAAGACGCGATCATCTCGGACGCGCTGAACCACGCCTCGATCATCGACGGCATCCGTCTCTGCAAGGCCGAGCGCCACCGCTACCCGAACGGCGACATGGCCGCGCTCGAAGAGGCGCTGCGCAAGACGCAGGACAAGCGCATCCGCATGATCGCGACCGACGGCGTCTTCTCGATGGACGGCTACCTCGCGAAGCTCGACGTGATCTGCGATCTCGCGGACAAGTACCGCGCGATGGTGATGGTCGACGACTCGCACGCGACGGGCTTCATCGGCGCGACGGGCCGCGGCACGCCCGAGGAATGTGGCGTCTTGCATCGCATCGACGTCATGACGTCCACGCTCGGCAAGGCCCTCGGCGGCGCGAGCGGCGGCTTCACCACGGGCCGGCGCGAGATCATCGACCTCTTGCGCCAGCGCTCGCGGCCGTACCTGTTCTCGAACACGGTCGCGCCTCCGATCGCGGGCGCGTCGATCGCGGTCTTCGAGCTGCTCGAACGCGAGCCCACGCTGCGCGAGCGGCTGATGTCGAACGCGCGCCGCTTCCGCGAGGGCATGACGGCGGCGGGCTTCACCATCAAGCCGGGCATCCACCCGATCGTGCCGATCATGCTGGGCGACGCGCGCCTCGCGGCCGACATGGCCGCGGCGATGCTGGAGGAAGGGATTTACGTGATCGGCTTCTCGTACCCGGTCGTGCCGAAGGGCGAGGCCCGCATCCGCGTGCAGCTCAGCGCCGCGCACACACCCGAGCACGTGGAGCACGCGATCGAGGCGTTTACGCGGGTCGGCAAGAAGCTCGGGATCGTGACCTGATCTCCCCTCACCCCCTCCTGGGGAGAGGGGGTGAGGACGCACGGTCGAATTCGTGCGTCGAATCAGCACATCAGTACATGGGGATCAGTAGCGGATCACGACCTTCGGGTAGGTCGTGATCGCCTTCTGGAAGTCGCCCGCGTCGTACTCGCGGAAGTCGAACATCGTCCCCTCGCCGCGCTTCAGGATGACCTCCCAGATGAGGTCGTGGATGTTCGGATCACGCGACTCCAGAAGATGCCGCGTGATGTGCCACGTCTCGAAGATCCGGCGGCCGATCACGCTGTGCAGGCTGATGCCGTCGACGATCAGCCGATCGAAGTTCTCGATCACCGCGTCGCCGCTCTTCAAGCCGAAGAGGATCACGTCGCCGCCGCGACGAACCGCGTGAATCGCGTTGTTCACGCTGGAGTTCACGCCGCTCATCTCGAGCGCCACGTCGACGCCCACGCCGTCCGTCAGCTTCCGGATGCGCTCCGTCAGCTCCGGGTCGCTCTTGTGCGGTTTGTCCTTCGAACCGTTCTGCAACTGCGGCCGCAGCACCACGTCCGCGCCGAGCCGCCGCGCCATCTCCGCGTGGCTCTCCATCGGCTCGACGCCGATGATGTAGTTCGCGCCCATCGCCCGCGCGACCGCCACCGCGAAGAGGCCGATCGTCCCGCATCCGACGATCGCCACGCGCTTGCCGCGCAGGTTCACCTTCGTGCACGCGTGCACCGCGTTGCCGAACGGCTCCTGGATCGCCGCGACCTCCGGCCGGATCTTCGTGATGTCCGTCCGCCACAGGTTCTTCGCCGGCAGCTTCACGATCTCGGCGAAGCAGCCGTCCTCGCTGATGCCGATGATCTTGTCGTCGGCGCAGACGTGCGTGTCGCCGATGCGGCACTGGTAGCAAACGCCGCAGGGGATGTGGCTCTCCGTCGTCACCACGTCGCCCACTTCGAGCCCGTATTGCCGCTTCGCGTCCGTGCCGAGCTCCACCACGCGGCCGAGCAGCTCGTGCCCGATCACGCGGGACGACTTCTTGTCGCGCTCGAGCGACTTGAAGATCATGTCCTTGAAGGCCGTGCGGAACCAGATGCCGCGATCCGAGCCGCAGAAGCCGGTCATGATGGGCTTGATGAGCACCATCGACCGGTCGTGGTAGTCGCTCGTCTCGTCGATGCGCGGCCGCTCGACCTCGGTCTTTCGCAGGCCCGTGGTGTTCTCCCACGGATCGGTCTCGCGGTCGTATGTCAGGGCCTGCATCGCGTCGCTCACGTTGTGCGCCTCCTCGAAAGACACGTCGGCCAGTGTCGTCGCAGCGCGCGACTGCGCAAGTCCCAAGGCGATCGAAGCCTGCTTGACGCAGCGGGTTAACGCAGCTTGCGACCAGGCGGCGGCGTCGTCTGCGAGACAGGCGGGCGCTCGCGCATGCATTTGTCGAGGCCTGCTTGCAGCGATGCGTCGAGCCCGCCAGGGAGCTTCGGACGGCCCATCACGTTCACGAAGAGCCTGTCCTGCGCGATACCGCCGCCGGGCGCGAAGCTCATCCACACGAACATCGCGCGGCCCTTGATGTTCTCGAAGGGCACGCCCGCGCCCATGCCGCCGCGCCAGCTCCGCGAGTCGTGGCTGTTGTAGCGGTTGTCGCCCATCACCCACACCTCGTTCGCGCCCACCTTGAACGGGCCCTGGTGATGGCCGCAGATCCCCGCCTTGCACGACTGCCCGATCCCGCAGTCCTCTTGCCCCTTGCACACGGGTTCGTCGGGGCCGTTCGGGTGCGTGTCGTCGTGCGCGAACAACGTGAAGTACGACTTGTCCTCCAGGTACTCCACGTAGAGCCAGCCGTCGCTGCCGTAACGCCCGACATAGCAATGCGGCACGAGCCAGCCGTTGATGATCGGGCGGCCGTTGATCGCTTCGAGCGTGTCGCCGGGGGCCGCGATCACCCGCTTGATGAAGTCTTGCTCCTTGTTCTCCGGGAACTTGAAGACCATCACGTCCCCGCGCGTGGGCGGCAGGCTCGAGAAGAGCCGCTTCTCCGTCCACGGGATCAGCGGGCCGTAGGTCAGTTTGTTCACGAAGATGTGATCACCGATCATCAGGCTCGGGATCATCGAGCCGCTCGGGATCTTGAACGCCTCGATCACGAACGCGCGCAGGATGAGCGCGACCGCCACGGCCACGCCGATCGACTCGGCGTACTCGCGCATCTCGCCCTTGCGCCAGCGCGACAGGTGCTCGCCCACCGCGCGATCGGCCCGCGTGTGCGCCGCGTCGAACTCCGCGAGGTCGAACGTCTCGGCGGTCATCACCTTCTCGAGGCCACGCAAAGCCTCGTCGAGGCGCTCGCGCTCGGCGGCCCGCAGCCCCTTGTCCACCTCGCGCGTGTTCTGCTTGAGGATGCGCCGCGCCTCGTCGACGAGCGCCTGCGCCTCCTCGTACCGCGCCCGCGCTTGCGGCGGGATGTCCTTGCGCCCGACGCCGATCGCGCTCGAGAGCGGGAGCTCGTAGCGGTAGTGCCACGCGAGCATCGCGAAGATCGTGAAGAGCACGATGCCCGCTGGAATCTGCTGCTCGGCGACGAAGACGCGCAGGCCTCCGGCCGAGACGTCACCCGGCGCCGGGGTCAGGAGCCAGACGGCGAGGATGGCCAGGACAAACGGGAGCGTGACGATCCAGATCGCGTAGAAAAGCCCGCGGAGCCAGGACGGTCCGGCGCTGCCCGTGTTCGGCCTGGGCGGGGGAGACGGGTCGGATCCCTCCGTCGCGCCGCCTTCTTTGGCGAGGGCGGGCGAGCTCTCGGGAGACCGTTCTTCCGGCGTGGTTGCCAAGGGGTTAGCCTTTCTATACGCCGCCCTGGGGCAGGGCAAGGGCGAGAGGCGCCGCGTAGCTCAAGGCGCGGCCCCGACTTCGACCGCGTAACTCACGAGTGCGGCCCGGTCGTCACCGGCCGCGCTGGGCGGAGCCGTCCTGCCAGCCGCCGCCGTGTTGTCGAAGACCACGTAGTACTGCCCGGCCGGCAGCGGCAGCGGTCTTCGCCACACCATGCCGCTCGTTACGGGCTCGTCCAGGACGGGGGGCGCAGGCGGAGGCCCGAGGGTCGCGTTCGTCGTGTACTGCTGCAGCCACGCATCGCCCACGCCGCGATGCAAGACGATCACGTCGACCGCAGGCGCGCCGTCGACGGCCACGCTGAGGTAGAGGGCCTGCCCCTTGCCCTTCACCTCGAACGGCCCGGCGTAATCACGCTGGTTCTGGTGCACCTCGACGCGCTCGTTCACCAGCACGAGGCGGCCGTTGTCCGCAGTCTTGTACGGCGAACCCGGGCGCTGCCCCTTCTCGACGACGCCGAGGCCGAAGTCGACGCTGCCGTCGGACGCGCGGATGACAGTGAAGCCGCGGCTGATCTCCTTCTTCAGGACCGCGCCGCCGACCTGATCGAGGAAGCCTTGTATCGATCCGCCGGGCAGGCCGAAGGCGCCGGGCGCGGGCGGCTGCTCGACGAGGCGCGACGTGAACGTCGTGGCGCTCGTCGCGCGCTCGCGGAAGTAGACGTACAT
This sequence comes from Polyangium sp. y55x31, assembly GCF_029946505.1. Classification (GTDB taxonomy): domain Bacteria; phylum Myxococcota_A; class Polyangia; order Polyangiales; family Polyangiaceae; genus Polyangium. The sequence continues at coordinate 560 of NZ_JARZHG010000071.1, read as the reverse complement.
CGTGCTGCCATCCATCAGGAAGTCGTGGTCGTACTCGACGGCCGCGCTCGCATCGAAGCCGATGCGCTTCGTGATGTTGGTCCAGGCGTAGCCGTAGCCGCCGAACTGGAGGAAGAGGTTGCCCGAGGCGAGCGTCTGCACGGCGCAGGAGAGCGGGAAGAAGCGGCCCGTCGCGGGATCTTCCTCGCGCAGCTTGAGCGGCACGCTGCGCTTCTGCACCTCGCGGCAGATCTGGCCCTGCGCGAACGAGAAGATGCCGCGGCGAAGCGTGAGGTTGCCCGGATCGTTCACGACGCCGGGCATCACCGCGAGCGACGTCTGGCCGCAGCTCGCGCCCACGAAGGAGAGCGCGAAAGCGACGGAGAGAAGGCGCGCTGTGACGGCACGGAAGGACATGGCGGGGGAGAATAGTGCATACGCACGGCCTCGGGCAGGTTTGGGGCAGAGCTCGGCTCGTCCGAGCGGAGCCCCAAGCGTTGCGGGGTTTGGGGCAGAGCTCGGCTCGTCCGAGCGGAGCCCCAAGCGTTGCGGGGTTTGGGGCAGAGCTCGGCTCGTCCGAG
>NZ_JARZHG010000070.1 GCF_029946505.1 Polyangium sp. y55x31 | reverse complement strand
GGCACGGGCGGCGTCGGTGGCGAGGGCGGCGGCACGGGCGGCGCGGGCGGCCAGGGCGGCGCCGGCGGCGCCGGTGGTGCCGGTGGCCAGGGCGGCGCCGGCGGACAAGGCGGCAAGTAATCGAGGAATGACCGTGAGCGCGAGGGGCGCTTTCTCGCGCCCCTCGACGCTCGATTCCGCGTACGTCATTTCGGATCGAAATAGATCCCGCGGAGCCACCGCGCGCCCGAGAAGGCCGTCCTTCCGTGCAGCATCCGGTGGTTGTCGTAGAGGACGAAATCCCCGGGTTCGAGCCGGAGACGAACCTGGTGGCGCGGATCCCGCACGATCTCGGCGAAACGCGCGTACGCCCGGTACCAGGCTTCCATCTCCGCGAACGAGGCCTGGAACGGGGCGAGCGTGAAATACGAATACCGCACGAGAAAGCCGCTCGGGCCCTCCATTGTGAGCAGCGGCGAATCGACGATCCGCTCGAATGATTTCTGCTTTCGGTGAAAACGCACCGGAAACGTCGTGAGCCGCTCGAAGGCCGGCGCGTCGATCGACGCGATGTACCGCGCGGCGGCGAGCGCGTCGCAGAGAAAGCTGTCTCCCCCCGCGTCCGCCGTCCGGATGCATTGCAGGAGCTGATAACGCGGCGGCGCGTCGAGGAAGGGCTGATCGGTGTGGAGATCGATCCCCGCGTCGGTGTAGCCGAGCTGATCGGTGTTCTGGTTCGTCGTGTTGTCGGTGCGCAGGTCCTCCACGCGGCCGAAATGCGTGCCGACGATCGCGAGGCCGCCGGCGGCGAACGCCTCGATGAGCGGCTCGGTGTCGTCCTCGGGCGAGCGCCCCCAGGCCACGGACGAACCACGCACCACGCAAAGCCCCTCGCGGCGCACACGCGCGAGGCACGCATCCACGAGCGCGGCGAGGCCCTCGAATCGATTCGCTTCGAGCGTCACCCGCGCGAGATCGGAGGGCGGCGGCGGGACGTCGACGCGGTCCGGCGCATAGGCGTGGGCGCGGAGCCATTCGAGGTCGTAGCTGCTTTGCCGACCGGAGGGCTCGTCCCAGGCGACGAGCACGCGGCGGCGCTCTGCATCGAGCCCCACGCTCCGCGGGCGAATGCCGAGCGGGACCTCCGATGCATCGAGCGTGCGCTCGCCGGTGAGCGGATGCCGGTCGACGTCGCATTGATGGCGCAGCCAGAACCAGTGGAAATCGGCGTGCGAGGGGCTGCCCCCGCCGAAATGGACACGCAGCCACCCCTCGTGGGGAACGAGCGAGGCGCCGGCGTCCGGCCCGGGGACGAGATCGGGAGATGTGGATGACACGACGGATGTTCGTCCACCATAACGGACGACAGCCAGTTCGGGAAGGGGCTTGCCGAGAAGGAGACTCGACGGCGCGCCGTCGTTACGAAAGCCCGCCGCGCCTCCGCACGATCCAGTGCGCCCCGACGAGCATCGCCGCCCCGAGCGTCCACGCCCAGGGCGGCAGGAGCGGCGAGACCCGCCTCTCCGCCGCGATCTGCGTCGCCGCCGGCAGCGGCAAGCTCCCGATCTGATCCACCGTCACGCTCTTGCCCCCGGTCGCCGCCGCGATCGCCGCGAGCCGCTCCGGATCGGGCCGCGTGTCCGCCCACTCGTCGCCGCCACGCTCGCAGGCGAAATCGCGCCGCGTCGTCGGACCACGCTGCGCCGAGGCCGCGCCGTCCGAAGGCGCGCCCGCATCGCTCGGCACGATCTCCACCGTCGCCGAGTAGCCGCCCGGCTGGAGTTTGCCCGCGTCGAGCGAAAGCGGCTCGCCCTTGCCGTCGAGCTTCGCCGAGAGCGTGCGCGCCTCCTCGCCCGTGCCGAGCTTGCGGATCGTGATCTTCGCGTCGCCCTTCTGCCCGGGCAGCGGCCGCAGCGTGAGCGTCGTGTCCTCCCCGGCGATGCACCCGTCCGCGAGCTCCACGACCGCGGGCTCGAAGCGCGGATCCCGCATGAGCCAGCCGAGCAGCGCGTCCCAGAACGCGCCGTGCGCGCGGCCCGCCGCGTTCGCCGCGAAGGCGCTGAAGAGCAGCCGGTGCGAGCCGTCGATGGCGAGCGCGATCGTGCGGCCGCTGCCGTGCTCGCCGAGCGCGAGGATCGGCATCGGCCCGCCCTTCGGCGTCCTGCGCGTCGGGTGCTCGAGCAGCACCGTCGCGCCGGGGCGCGCGTCGCCGACCACGTTCGCGCCCGGCATCTCGGGCCACTCCTCGCCGATGAGATCCCGCAGCGGCCCGAGCACCGGCGCGGCGCGGCCCGCCTCGGTCGTACGCGGGACGAACGAAGCCACGTCCACGCCCTGCGCATCCGGCCCGCGATCGAGCTCGACGGGCAGGACCTCGGCGAGCGGCGTGCCCGCGTAGTTTCCCGGGACGAACGCGTCGGGGCCGCCGACCATGATCAAGCCGCCGCCTTTGTCGACGTACCGCGCGAGCGATCGCAGATGCTTCGCGAGGCCGTACGGCGCGGCGTTGAAGTCCTGGAGCACGACGGCGTCGAAGCTCGGCAGGTGCTCGCTGAAGAGCTCGTCGACCGGGAACGGGATGAGCGCGAGCTCCTCGGACGGCGCGACCACGTCGTCGGTCGGCGTGCGCAGGATGAAGAAGGCCACGACGTCGACCGACGCGTCCGCCTTGAGCCACATGCGCAGCGCGCGCACGTCGTACGTCGGCCGCCCGGCCACGTGCAGCACGCGCACGCGATCCCGCGCGACGTCGATCGTCACGTACCGCGTGTCGTTGTCCGGCACCACGTCGCCGTCCGGCGCGTCGATCGAGACTTCGAGGATCCGCGCGCCCGCACGATCGAGCGTCACTTCGAGCTCGAGCGTCGCCGATCCGGAAGACGCGTTCGCCTTGCCCGATGCGAGCAGCGTCGGCTCGCCGCTCTCGCGCAGCTCGCGCAGCGACACGGGGACCTCGTCGCAGTCGAGCCCACCCGCGCAGCCGATCTCGACCCGCAACGTGAGCGGCTGATGCGCGACCGCCGCGCCTGCCGCTCGCACCGCGCGCACGCTGGCGTCACGCGGCGCCTCCGTCGCGAGCGACACCGCGTGCACCGGCACCGTCAGCGTCCCGAGCGCGGCGCGGATCGCCTCACCCGCCTGCGCCTCTCCGGGCCGATCGAACCTTCCATCCGAGAGCACCACGATCGCCGCGGGCCGCTCGTCCGCAGCACGCGCGACCGACTCGATCGCGCCCGCGAGATCCGATCGTGGCATCGGCCGCGCCGCGAGCAGCGCCTGCCCGAGCCGATTCTCCGGCCCGCTTTGTGTTCCCTCGGCCGCGCCGTTCGCGAGCGCGGCCGTGAGCGGCGTCGGCGCGCCTTTGCCGAACGCGAGCCCGTAGAGCCGCACCTCGGCGCCGTGCTTTTGCAGCTCGCCGAGCGCGCGCACGGCCTCCTCGCGGCGCGTCTTTCCCGCGGGCCCCGGCAGATCGATCGAGCGCGACGCGTCGGCCAGCACGACGACGCGTGGCCCCACGAGGCTGCCCTTGCTCTGGATCGCCACCGGCCGCAGCACCGCGCAAAGCAGCCCGATCGAGGCGAGCGATCCCGTGGCGAACGCGAGCAGCCGCGAGCCGCGCGAGCGCTTGAGCTCGAGCGCGAGCAGCACGATGCCGAGGACCGTGAGCAGGGCGGCGAGGAGCTGGTAGGACGGCGCGAGATCCCCCGACGGCGCGAGGCTCGTCGTCATGGCGAGGGCTCCGCTGCGCGGCGCCGCATCAGGAAGGGCGCATGCACCTGGTCGTCCTTGTAATTCGAGCAGAGCACGAACATCGCGATGTTCACCGCGAGACGCGCGGCCTGCTCGCGCTGCGGCTCGCCGTTCGGTACCACGACGAACGGGTGCGTGCCGTTCGCCGCGCGGGCGAGCGCGCCGAGCACGTCGTGCTTGGCGAAGATCACCTGCGGCACGCCGCCGCGCAAAATCGCTTCGAGCTTGGGCTCGCCCTCGACACGACCGACGGCGCGACGGAGCAGGTAAAACGATCGGAAGAGCACGTTCTCCGTGCCGATCGGGATGGGCGCGCCGTCGGGCAAGACGCGCGCGAGCTCACGCCGCGCGGCCTTGCCGAACGCGCCCGACTCGGGCGCGAAGTCGTCGACGAAGAGCACGCCGCCGAGCGCGAGGAAGCGCCGGATGCCGAGCACCTCGCGATCCGTCAATGCCGGCACGTCGTCCTCGCCGCCCCAGATCGCGAAGGGCTCGGCGAGCAGCGCGGGCGCGTCGGCGCGCACGGTCGTGGGCGTGAGGCGCGCGGGCGCGCTCGTGCGCCGCGTCAGCTCCTCGGACCAGCGCGCGGGCCCGGTCGTCCGCGCGCCCTCCCATCGCGCCGTCCCGGTGAGCAGGATCCGCGGGTTGAACGCCCCTTCCTCCCCGAACGCCCGCGACGGCCGCGGCACGAGCGCGACGAGCAGCAGCGCCACGACCACGAGGAGGACCGAGGTCACCCGCGCCCGCATCAATCGAAATCCTCCACGTGCCAGACGCCCGCCTCGCGGCGCAGCTTCACCTCGTGGCCGCCGGGCACCTGCACGGTCGCGCGATCACCCGAGACCTGGACCTCGAGGCCCTCCGGGTGCTCGAGCCCCTCGACGAGCGAGCGCAGATCATTCTCGATCGCGCTCCGCGTCGACGGCGAGAGCACGCGCAAAAGCCCTGCGTAGCTGCGCCGCGCGAGGACACGCCGGAGCTGTTCGAGCGCCTGCGCGGGCGTCTTCGCGCCTGCGGGGAGCGCGTCGGCGGCCGAGATCCGGAAGACGCCGCCTTCGAGCTCCAGCGTCGCGTCCTCGCCGTCGGCGTACCGCATGCGGGCGTGGGCCTTGATGGTCACGCCGGGCGCGGCGAGGGACTTGGCCTGATCGGCGAGCTCGCTGCGCTCCTCGGCCACGATGCGGCGCACGTCCTCGCGGGAGAGGCTCCGCTGGGCTTTGGCGCTCATCATGGCGTGGATCGTGTCGGCGTCGCCGCGCGCGGCGGCGTCGGCGTAGGCCTTCACGGCGTCCTTCGGGTCGGGCATGGCGGAGCCGCCGCACGCGGCGAGGGCGAAGGCGAAGCACGCGAAGGTCACGAACCGGGGCACGGGCGGAGCCTAGTACAAAACCGGCGGCCCGGGGCCCGGGACCTCGCGCGGCGAACGACCTCGACCCCGTTACCCCCTGGTGATGCGGGCCCGAGCGCTGTACACGTTGGAGCGGATCTCGCATGTCGGGCCGCCCTTTCATCCGCCTCGCGGACCTCACGGACCTCGACGGGTTCTCCGATCACATCGTCCGCCACTCGGCCGAGAGCGGGCGCGAGGGCTCCTTGCATTTCGCGATCTCGCGTTCCCCCGAGCGCGCGAGCGTCCGCGAGCATGCGCGGCAGCGCTGGGAGCGCGCGCTCGAGGAGTCGCTCTGGGGCCGATGCTTCCTGCTCGTCGAGCCCGTGCGGGGCTGGGTCGTGGGGCACCTCGAGCTGCGCGGCGGGCGCTTCTCGGCGGAGATGCACCGGACGATCCTCGGCATGGGCATCGAGCGTGGCTACACGCGCAAGGGCCATGGCCAGCAGTTGATGGAGGCCGCGATCGGATGGGCGAAACGCACGGGCAAGATCGCCTGGATCGACCTCGGCGTCTTCGAGCACAACCTCCCCGCCCGGAGCCTCTACCAGCGGATGGGCTTCGTGGAGAACGGCAAGCGCAAAGACGCGTTCCGGATCGATTCGGGGATGCACGTGACAGACATTTCGATGTCGCTCCGGATCGGCTGACAACGAATTCGACAACGAATTCGACATCCTGAATGCGTTGTGTCCACGCGGTACGCTTTCCTGCGCTGCAGCCGCAGCGACATGTCATGGAACGTTCGTCAGCGTGGTACGAAAGTAGTACGTGTACCTACTTGACTCCCCTCTTCATCTCGTGACTTACTCGATTGGATATGGGGGGAGAATCGCGAATTCTGTTGGTCGATGACGATCCGGTTTTTGGCGCGGAGGCCGTGCGACGGCTCCGCGCGGCGGATCTCGACGCCACATTTCATCGAGGGCCTCTCGGCACGCTCCAGGCCGTGAAGGCCACGCGCTGCGAGCTCGTCGTGATCGACGTCAACATGCCGAAGGTCGATGGGGGGCTTCTCGTGCGTATGATCCGGGACGCCTTCGGCCTCGGTCATACCCGCGTGATGCTCTGCTCCGACATGCGTCAGGACGTGCTCACCGCGCTCGCCAAGGCCCTCGGGGTGCCTTCCGTCGCGAAGAGCGCGGGCTTCGACGTGCTCGTCGAAAGCGTCCGCGCGGCCCTGCGGGAGCCGCGCGTGCGTGGCCCCGACGTGGTTGGCGAGGTGAACCCCGCCTGCGACGGCGACACCTCGTGTGTCCCGTCCTCGGTTCGTCCTGTCACACCCGCGGCAGTGCGTCGTCGACCGACGCCGCGCCGCGTGCGTGATCGCTGATCACGTCGGCGTGTCCCCGGAGGCTCATTCGGGCGGCGCAAACCCCCGGACGAGCCTCCGCCACGTCGCCATCACGCGCCCGAGCCACGGCAGCTCGAACACCGGCGAGACCACCGTGTACGTGGTCAATCGATCCAGAAAGAGCCACGCGAGCGAAGCGCCGAACGCGGCGCGCAACACCTCGTCGTCGAGGCCCGGCGCGGCCATCTCGGCGTGAGCGCGCACGAGGGCGAACGCATCGTCGACGCTCGCCTCCGGAGGAAGCGTCCAGCAAAGGAGCTCCGCGAGATCACGCGTCCCGGGCCCGAGCGCCGAGAGCTCCCAGTCGTAAAGAACGAGCCCCCCGTCCGATTCCCCCCGCCGCAATGCGAGGTTCCGCGGATTGACGTCATTGTGCAGCAGCGTCGCCGGCACGGCGGCGAGCGCCTCGGCCCAGCCGACGTCGTCGAGCAGAGGCGCCGCCGCGGCCGCGACCTCGGCGTCGATTCGCGTCCGCGCGTGCCCGAAGAGCGCCTCCCAGAGTGGCACGAGCTCCGCCGCGACGGTCCCCGCGGGCCGCGCCCAGGGCACCCCGGACAGCGCCGCGGCAGGCCCTCGCAAGGCCGCGTGCAATCGCCCGAGTCCGCACACTGCGCGCCGCACCGCATCGATCGGCCAGGGCGCGGCGACGGCGTCGAGCGCTTCCACCTGATCCCCTTCGCGCAATCGTTCGAGGACCAACGGAGCGTCGATCGCTTCGTCGGGCGCGGAAAAACAGCACGGCCGCACGCGCGCGAGCGCTGCATGTTCGAGCCCGTAAAGCGCACGTTCGCGTGCATGGGCGGCTGCCACGTCGAGCCAATGGCCATGCATCTCCAGCGCGGCGGCGAGCGCGGGGCTCGAAGCGCGCGCGACGCCGGTGCAAAGGGCGCGGAGCTCGTCACCGCGGGCCGACGCTTTGAGGACGACGTCGAGCACGCGGCCGTCGTCGAGGGTCAACGTCGCGGGATAAACGCCGACGGGGCGATCGCAGAAACCACGAGCGAGGCGGCTCAAGAGGCCGCTGCCCGTGATCGCCGGCATCACGCGGGCCGAGGCGACCTCGTGCGAGATGCCGTCGACGACGACCCGCCGAGGCGCCTCCGGGAGCGCGCGCGAAGCCGCGGTGGCACGCGCGCCGCGCCGAGGCGGGGGCGGGAGCGCGGATGCGGCTCGCCACGCGGCCACGCGATCATCAAGGAAAGCGGGATCGACGGGCTCGGTCCCGCGATAGGCGGGTGCGATCGAGATCGCGGCGCGTCGCGATCGTTCGTACGTGCGCAACGTGCCGGCGCGAAAAAACGGCCAGAGCCCTCGCAATCGTCCTCGCTGAGGAAGGCCCATTCCCTCGACGCGGGCGAGCCATGCTTCCCACGAAATCAATGCGACGTCATACCCCGCGAGCGCCAGCCACGCGACCACCTCGCGGAGCGAGCGTGACTCGTCTCCCACGTGAACGAGCGCGGGCCCCGATTCGACGAGGTCCGCGAGGACCCGGGCGAGGTGATCACGTGGACAAACCGAAAACGGCAAATCGAGGTCCGGGGCCGCGCCTGCCTCGATGCACGCGCGGAGCAAAATGGCCACCACGTCGTCCACGCTCGCCTCGCCGTCCCTTCCGCCGAGCACGAGCGAAGGCCGCACGATGGTGGCCGAGAGCCCCGCCTCCCGTGCGCGATCCACGAAGAGCTCCGCCACGGCCTTCGAGGACGCATATCCGAGCGGCAAACGCGGGAGCCGCGCGTGGAGGGCCGAGGGCGGCTCCTCGTCGCCGAGCACATCTCCCGGCGCGGCCGAGCCGTCGTGGCACACGATCTGCGAAGAAACATGGACGAGGCGCGCCCCTGCGGCGGCGCAAAGAGCGATCACCTCGGCCGTCCCGCAGGCATTCGTCGGCGCGAGCGACGAATACGGCAAGACCCAGTTCACGGCCCCGGCCACGTGCACGACCACGTCGAGCTCCGCGACGAGCGCACGATAGCGCTCTTCCCCGAGTCCGAGACCCGGCAAGGAGACGTCCCCGGCCAAACCCCCGGCGCCGTCCGCGCCCCTCGCCAGCACGAGCACCGGTTTGTCACGCCGCACGAGCTCGGCGACGACGGCGCGCCCGACGAAACCCGTCCCACCGGTGACGAGAATCGTGCCGCCACGAGATCGACGCGTCTTCGGCTTCGGCAGGGGGCGTTCCAGGTCCTTCTCCCAGGGCGCATCGAGCACGCCCGTCCCCTCGACGAGGGCGCGCAGGGACGGCGCACGACCCCAGACGTCGAGCGCAATCGGGCGACCGAGCAGATCCCCGAGCGCCGCCGCGGCGTCCGCGGCTTTCAGCGAGTCGAGCGGCAAACGCGCCGGCAGCTCGTCGACGTCGATTTCAGCGAGCGAAAGGCCCGTGACCTTTGCAAGCGTGAAAAGCGCCGCGCGCAGCGGGCTCCCCTCCCCTGGTAAAACCTCGAGCGCCGGAGGCGGACGAACGGGCATTTCGATCTCGCCGGCCCGCAACATGGCCTCCGTCGCCCGTCGCTGGAGCTTGCCCGACGACGTCTTCGGCAGCGTGTGTTTCGGGACGAGCGCGACGTCGACGAAAATCCCGTGCTCGAACGCGACGGCGCGATGCGCAGCGGTGATCACCGCAGCGCGTCCGGCCTCGTCGAGTCGATCGTCGACCTCGCAAACCACGACGGGCCGCGGCTCCCCTCCCCCCGCGACGTCCTCGCGCAATACGGCGCAGACGCATCCTCGTCGGATCGCGGGATGCGCGCCCTCGGCCGTGCGCTCGACGTCGTGCGCGTGATGGTTCTCGCCGCGGACGATGAGCACGTCCTTTTGCCGGCCCACGATGAATAGTTTGTCCCCGCGTCGATATCCGAGATCCCCCGTCCGCAAAAAAGCCTCGTCCGAGCCCGCGAGTGTCGCGCCGAATACGGCATGCGTCGCCGCCTCGTCGCCCCAATACCCATCGGCGACGCTCCCGCTACGAAGCCAGATTTCCCCGACGCGCCCGTCCGGAAGTGAATGCCGCGTCTCCGGATCCACCACCCGTAACGTCACGAGCGGCGGGATTTCTCCGACGCAGACGACATCGATCGCGCGCGCGCCGCCCGCCACCTCCGCCTCGCCTCGCGCGAGCGCTGCCGCCGAAAGGCGCTCCACGAGGAACGGCGCGTGCGTGCGGCATGAAGCGAGCACGGTATGCTCGGCGAGCCCGTAACAGGGAAACCACGATGTCGCCGAGAAGCGCGACGGCGCGAACGCCTCGGCGAACGCGGCGAGCGTGCTCGCCCGGATGGGCTCGGCGCCGCAATACGCCTGGGCCCAGCAGGAGAGATCGAGCTTCTCACGCGCGGCCGGATCGATTTTCCGCACGCAGAAGTCATAGGAAAAATTCGGCCCGCCGCTCCGCATCGCGCCGAAACGCTCGATGGCCGCGAGCCAGCGCAGCGGTCGTTCCAGAAAAACCCAGGGCGGCATCAGCCACGCTGGCCAGCCGCCGTCGAGCGGGAGCAAGATCCCCTCGATGAGCCCCATGTCGTGGAATTGAGGCAACCAGCTCACGGAGGCGCGCGGAATCGTGGGCGCGACGCCGTGAATGACGTGCAGGTTGTGCGAGAGATTGCTCCGCAGCACACGCACGCCCTTCGGCGCGGCCGTCGAACCCGACGTGTATTGCAAAAAGGCGAGCCCATCCTCGCGCGGCTCCTCGACGCGGCGGCCTGCGCGTGGGACCTCGGTCACGTCGATCCAGGGCAAACACGCGAGCGCGGGCACGGCCTCGTCGAGGATCGGTCGATAAGGCCAAAGGACGGACGTCGAAAGCACGCCCGCGGGTCTTGCATTCGCGACGAGATGGCCGAGCCGCGCGAGGCTACGCGCCGGCTTGTGCGGCTCGGGCGGGATCGCCGGAACCGCGACCCTCCCGGCGCGAAGGCAAGCGAGGAAAGCGACCACGAAATCGAGCCCCGGCGGGAAGAGCAGGAGCACCCGCGCACCCTCGGGAAAACGCTCGACCAGCAGAGCGGCCACGTCGTCGACGCGCGCATCGAGCGCGCCCACCGTGAACGAGGCCGAGACCCGTTCGCCGTCGTCGAGGAACCCGAGCGCGAGCTCGTCCCCCCGCGCCTCGGCGCGCCGGCGCAATTTCAGGGGCAGGAACGTGAGCTCGCCGTTCACGCCGCCGCTCGCTCTTGGTTTGGCGCGGCAAGCTCGGCCTCGAAGGCCTGGTAGATGCCGCGCACGTGGTCGGCGTGCTCACGGGCGGTCTCGGGACGCCAGCCGCTCGTGTCGACATCGGGCAAAACGTGGACGATCACCTTCGTCCGCGTCATGACCCAGCTCTTCCCGGGATTCTCGGCCCGCGGAATTTCGAGATACAGCGGCACCATCGGCACGCCGAGCGCCGCCGCCAGATGAAACGCGCCCTTGTTGAAGGGTCCCACGCCGCCCGAGACCACGCGTGTTCCTTCGGGACTCAAGTACACCGCGTCGCCCGTCTTTCGGAGCACCTCGCACGCAGCGGCGAAGAGCTTGCGGCGTTTTTCGGTGTACGCCTGCGGCACCGTGAAAAACGTGCCGACGCACACGGCCACGAGCGCGCCCGGCGGAAACACCCACGCGCCGCGCTTCATGAAAAATCGCGCGCGCGGCAGGCGCAGGGCGAGGAGCACGAAGAGATCGATCGACGAGGTGTGGTTCGAGACGTACACCACGCGGCGCTCCGGGAGCGGAACCACGGGCGCGCGCACCTCGACGGAGACGCCGGAGAGCCAAAGCACGACGGAAGCCGCCCAGGCCCCGAGCCCTTCGGCCGCGGCGCGACGGCCGAGGAGGAGACGCACGAGGACAAAAAGCGGCGAAAGCGCCGTGACGAAGAGAATGGTCGAGACGAGGGCGACGATGCCCCGAATACGCTTCAGGTTCACGGCGAAGCCCCCGACGCCGGCCGTTCGAGGACGATCGTCTGCATGGCCAGGTTGAGTCGTTTTTCGAAAAGCAAGACCGGCGAGAGCGCGAGTTGTCCCGCGAAATAAGGGCCGATCGCCTTGCCCACGTCGAGCCCCTTGCCGCGCAGCACGTGGAACGCCGTGCCCGCGAAGAGGTAAAAATAAGCAGGAAAGGCGCCCCAGGGCAGGTGGTCGACGATCGAGAGGCCGCTCTTCTCGCACATGGCCCGTAGCGTTTGCCAGTCGAAGAGCACGGTGTGTTGCGGCGCCTGGAGCCCCGGCCAGCGGTCCTTGAAGAGCCGAAAACTCATCGAATCGAGGCGCGGCACCTCGATCACGACGCGCCCCCCGGGCGCGAGCAGGCTCCGCGCGCGTTTCAGCGTTTGGAGCGGCTCGTAATCATGCTCCAGGAAATGCCACATCGTGATCAGATCGAAACGCGCATCGCCGAAGTCGATCTCGGAGAAGACGCCGAGGCGAAAATCGACGCCTTCGAGCAGCGGATTGTCCCGGAGATCCTTGAAGTCCACGCCAGTGACGACGGCGCCGTGCTTCCGGCGGAGCATCTGCAGGAAGCTGCCCACGGCGCAGCCGATGTCGAGCACGCGCATGCCACGCCGCAGGGAGACGTACTGCCCGCAAAGCTCGACCTTGCGGCGATCGTGGCCGTTCATGCCCCATTCATAAAGAGGCGTGAACACGCCCCAATCCTTCTTTTTGCGGTGGGCGATGTACTCGGAGTCGTAATACGCGCCGATGTCGTCCTGGAGGATACGCGGTCGCTGATAGGCGAGGTCGCACGAGCGGCAACGCACGAAGCGGAACCGGCCGGGTTTCCCGGTGAGATCGTCCTCGGCTTCGATCAGGAAATCGGCGTCGCGCCCGCCGCAACCAGGGCAGGCATTGTCTTCCATGCGGGGCTTCGTCTCCGGGATCGTGGCCTCGATCGTCATCGTCGTGTCCTTCAGGGGGAAATGCGGTCGTGAAGCAGCCAGACGACGAGTCCGGCGCAGAGGCAAACGAGGTCGACGAGGGCCAGCGCGAGCGCAAAAGGCGAGCGGCGCGCCTCCGCGTCGTGCAGGAGCTCGTAGGCGCCGACCACGCCGTAAAGCACCAGGGCGCGACCAAAAACCACGCGCGGAGGCATGGCGGGGAGCGCGAGCGCAATCGCGAGTGCGGGCACCTTGAGCAAAATCACGTGGGCGAAGAGAACACGCAGGCGCGGCCACACCGAGCGCGCTTCGTAGACGCCCGCCGCAGCGGCAAAGGTGGCGCCTGCGACAGGAGCGTACGCACCGCCGAGCACGAGGGTGGGGACGCAGGAGGCGACGAGGCCGACGTACGCGAGGCGACGAGGCCCTTTCGAAGAAGGGAGGCGGCAGAGCACACGCGTGGGGTAGTGACGGCGATCGTGCGCGAGGTCCTCGACGTCGTCCCACAACCGAAGCGCGACGATGCTCACGAACGCCAAAAGGCCGCGGACGAGCATGTTCCCTGCGCCGCCCGCGAGCATGATCAGAAGCGCAAGAGGCACGAGCAAATACCACGACGCGAGCACGCGCTCGCGGAACCAATCCCAGGCCCACGGGCCCACGTCGAGCCGGTCGTGTCTAGGTGAACCGGACATGTCCCGTGTCTCCATCGACGACGATTGCGCGCCCGTGGGAGATCCGCGTGGTGGCCTCGGGGACGCCGACGACCGAAGGAATGCCGAGCTCCCGCGCGAGGATCGAGCCGTGCGAGAGCATGCCGCCGCGTTCCAGGACGAGGCCTTTCACCAGGAAAAACAGCGGTGCCCAGCCGGGATCCGTTTGTCGCGCCACGAGCACGTCGCCGGGCGCGAGCTGCGCCGCATCCGCGAGGCCCCCGAGCACGGCGGCGCGCCCCGAGACGCGGCCACCACTCGCCGGGACGCCGCGCAGAATGCCGTCGTCGTCGGCCAAGAGATCGGACGCGGCTGCGGCGGGCGTTGCGAGCGCGGAAGGCGAGACGAACGTGCCCGCGGCGAGGGTGAAGACGTCGGGTAGATCGAGCGCGGAGAGCGCGGCATGTTCGTCGCGGCGCGACGCGACGAGCGCACGCACCTCGCTCGGGGAGCCGCGGCCCGCCGCGAGAGCCGTGAGCTCGTCGAACCGAAGGAAAAACACGTCAGAGGCGGCGTCCGTGGTGCCTGCCGCGACGAGCCGCTGGCCGAGGGCGAGCGCGACGCCGCGCAGGCGCGTGTACAGCAAGGCCTGCCGGAATCGCGCGCGCTCGCGGAGTTGCACGGAGGTCTGCGTCGCGAGCACGAGCGCGTCGAAGATTGGGCGCAAGGCGCGACGAGGTCCCGCGAGCCGCTCGCGGAGCCGTGCCGTCTCGCGCTCGCGCTCGGCGCGCTGGCGCTCGAAGGCACGCGCGGGGCTCTCGATGCTTGGATCCCCAACGGCCTCCACGTAACGCGACAGAAGCGGCAAGAGGCGATCGGGCTCCTCCGCGAGTGAAGGCTCGGTGAGCAAGAGCTCGCCCGAGCCGCGGAAGCCGAACCGATCGAGCCATTCGTCCACGCGCGTGCCGAGCTCCGAACCGAGCGCGCCACGAAACGCGGCAAACCTTCCGCCACACGCAGCGAGCGCCTCCCGCGCGGATGCGTCCGCGTGCACCACGACCGCGAGATCCCAGAGCGCCCGCAACGACCACGCGCCGGCAACGTCGAGCCCCTTCAGAAGCGCATGATGCCGCGCCGCAGGATCGTCCGCGCCGTGCCCGCTCGTGCCCGCGTCGTCGTGATCGATCACGCGAAGCAGCGCTTGCAGCGCGCGGTACGTGACGGCCGCCGCGCAATCGGCGAGCGAGGCGTCGACCCAGCGCCGCAGCCGCACGTCGAGGATCGCTTCGAGCCCCTCGGCGAGCGTACGTTCCGACATCGTCGCGATCTCGCGCGGATGAAAGCGCGACGCGGCGTCGTCGACCGCGCGCTCGAAGCGAGCCACGCGCGCCGGCAGATCGCGGTACGCGCGCGCCACGTGGTCGATCACGCGGACGAGCGCCGTGATCTCGTCGACCACGCGCCGCCCCTCGGGCGAAGAGGCGCCCGCGCCGACGAAGACGTCGAAGCTGTCCACGAACCAGTCGCCGAACGGCATGAGCCGCAGGACCGCGTGGATGTGCGAGAGGTTGTAGTAGAGCCGCGCGCCGTGCGCGTCGACGATGCCCCGGAACGCCTCGTCGTGGGCCGCGATGCGCGCGTCCTCGATCCCGAACTCGCGCGCCAGGTTGCGGAAATACGCGTCGTATCCCGCGCGGGCGAACGAGACGAGGAGCGGCGTCACGGGCGCCGGGAAGTTCTCGCTGATGTTCGCGTTCGACCACAAGAACGTGCGCCGATCCGTGATCGGCCGCGCCTGTACGATCCAGAGCGCGCCCTCGGGATCCACGGTCCACTCGACGTCGAGCGAGAGGCCCCGTCGCCGTTCGAGCGTGGTCACGTGCGCGACGAGCGCGCGTGTCGCCTCGTTCGTCAGAGGAAACGGGCTCCCGTCCTCGGGCAAACGCTCGACGTGCACGACGCGACGCGCGCCTTCGGACGCGCGGCGATCGAGGCGAAACGCCCCCGGCGTGATCGCGCCGTCGACGAGCGCTTGACCGTGTCCGCGGCACCACTCGCCGCGAAGCATGACGCCGTCGGTGAAAAGAACGCCGGCCGCCGCGCTCGGAACGAGCCGCTGCACGACGACCGCGACGCCTTGCAAGCGCACCTTCCGGGCCTCTTCGTACGCACGCACGCGCGCCGCCGCGCGTGACGCCACGCAGCGACGCACGGCCGCTAGAAGCGCCGCGGGATCCGCGCCGTCGACCGGAAAGATCGATTCGAGCAGCCCCGCGAATGCCGCCGTCGTCCCGTCCTCTCCGACGGCCGAGCTCCGCACGATGAGCGGCCCAGTGCCGAGCCTCCGGCGCACCTCGTCGAGCGCCTCCACACCGCGCGCCGGCACGGGTTTGCCCTCGTCCGTCAGCGCTGCGGAAAACGCCGTCGTCAGGATCAGGCCTTCGGGCACGGGCGCGCCGACGGCGCGAAGCTCCTGCAGCGATCGCCCCTTCCCGCCGACGAGCGCGACGTCGTCGACGGCGTCGAACCCTCGCACGAACGGCGTCCGCCCGAGCACCTCCCCGATCCCCCCACCCCCCCTCATCCTGCCCTCTTCTTCACGCCGAGCCCCCACAAAAGAACGCTGAAAAGCCCGTGGATCGGTGGCCCGATGAGAAGGCAGTAAAGCGCCGTCCTCCACGATAGTTCGACCACCAACGATGCGCCGACGAGCGCGCCCACGACCGAGTCCAGCCGATCCGCCACGGCCGAGATCACGCGGCCCACGCGATGCTTCGGCGGCGCGCCCGGTTCGACGTCGAGCTGACGTTTCACGAACGAGTTCGGCAGCTCCCCGAGCATCAACCCGAGCGCCGAGACCGCGCCGAGCAGGAGGAGCCCCGGCAACGACGAGGGCCACACGGCGAGGCCGAGGCTTTGCGCCGCGGTCCCGAGAGCGGCCATCGCGAGCGCGGTCGCGGGCACGATGACCACGAAGCCACGCGTGGTCTTGTTGTCGCCGAAGATACGTCGCCCCCGGAACGTGCGTCCGCCGTCGAGCGGACGGGTGAAACGTTTCGAGAGCGGGTGCGCGAACCACGCGGACTGGCAGGCGCCGCCGACGACGAAGCTCCCGACGAGGAGCCCGGCACAAGCGATCGGAGAGAGCGCCACGGGTTCCACGGGTCTAGATCGAGAGGCCGGAGGTCTTGCGGTTCTTGAAGAGAAAGACCTCGGCCGGGACGGCCTTGGCCGCGCGAATCCAGGCCCACGCGGGCGCCTCGTTCGGCGGTGTCCACGGGATCTCCCGGAGGCGCGGGCCCGGCACGAACGGAAAGACGTGGTGCAATTCGTGCGCGTCGAACCCCGTCAGCACGAACGTCGACAAGAATCGCGAAAAACGCAGCGAACGCGTGTACGGCGCCTGCTCGGGCGCGGGAATCGGCGTGACGTCGGCGCCCTGCGAAAGCTCGAGCGGGATGTGGGTGTGCTGGCTCAACATGATGACGTCCATCCACGCGAACCCGAGGAGAAGCCCGAGCCCGACGAGCCGCAAGAGCGCCGCGGGCCCGACGAAGACGAACGCCGCGGCATACAGCGCGAGCAAGGCGATCGTATTGACGACGAAGGCGCGGCGCGCGCGGGAATCCGGGAAGAGCCGGAAGAGGCGCGGCAGGTGCCAGAAGCTCTGCGCCCGGTAGAGGAACGAAAACAGCGGGATCCAGGCTCGCCAGGCGATGTTGATGGCGGCGCGCTCGAAGGCGCCGAGCGGGCGCGGGACGAGCGAGGAGGTCGTGGGATCCTTGTCCTGAAAGCCGGTCCATTTGTGGTGCATGCGGTGGATGGCTTTCCAGCTCGCATACGGGAGCACCGAGATCACCGAGGCGAGGTGGCCGGCGAGGGTATTCAGGCCCCGCGTCGCGAAAAGCGTGTGATGCCCGGCCTCGTGCAGCAGGGAAAACCATTTCACGAAGGAGACGGCGAACACGATCTGTCCGCCGAACCACGCAGCCCACGACGAACGCGAGGACAGCCAGATCCCTGCTGTCGTGAGGAGAATTGCGACGAGCGTATGCAGCACGCCTTCGGCGTCTCGCGGCCGGAGGCCCGTCACGGCCGCGTCGCGCGGGGACGGGGGGCGGGCGGGAGGATCGTTTCGGGGAGCCATACCGCAGGGATTCGTCAGAACTGGCCGACGAGCGACAAACCCTTTTTATCGCCGTCGATCATCGGCACGACCCCGAACGAATGGATCAAGCCCGCGCTTTTGTCCTTCGATTTCGATCGCGGAGGATCCTCGTAGCTCAGCACGACCGTATCGACGATGGGCCAGCCGACGAGGCTGATGAGCCCGGCGGCAAGGAGCATTTCGGTCGAGCGGAAACTGGCGGCGACCCCGTAACTCAGCAGCGGCAAGCCGACGTTGAGCCCGAGGCTCAAAAAGCCGCGCCCAGCGTTCCCGTGCACCCAGTGCACGATCGGCGAGGTCAATGCATGCCCCATGGCGCCGACGACGAGCAGAAACTGGGTGTCGTTGTCGAAGGAGCCGAGGAGGGCGAGCCCATGGGAAGGAATGATCCCAATCAACGATTGCCAGCCGTACCACTTCGGCTTGTCCGTCTCCCCGGGCGGCAGGTCCTCTTCGAGCCTCCAGCCGGGATAAAGCACATTCGACTGCGGAGGCGGGCGCCACATCCACGGAGGAGGCATCGCCCCCGGAGGCGCAGGCGGCGGCGCAGCGAGCGGTGGGGGCGCAGGAGCGGAATCGGGCGCGGGCGCGGGCGTGGAATCGGCAGCGGGAGTGGGTGCGGGTGCGGCATCGGGCGCAGCCGCCGTCGCGGCCGGGGGCGGCGGCGGGGAGCTCGGCGCGGGCGGCAGCGGGGGCGCCGCGAGCGCGCCAGAGCCGCCGAGAGCGACGAACGCGAGGGAAGCAAGCGACAAGAAGACGCGGGGCGACATCGATGGCTCCGGTCCGTCGGGCAGAACGCTACGACGGAAAACGCGGACATCGTATCACCTCACGTGTACTTGACGCTCACGATCTCCATCTCGATGTCGCCCGCCGGACGACGCACCGTCACCACGTCGCCCGGCCTCTTGCCGAGCAGCGCCCGGCCCACCGGCGACTTCCAGCTGATGTGCCCGGTCTTGCTGTCGATCTCGTCCTCGCCGACGATCCGATACGTGTGCCGCTTGCCGTCCTCGTCCTCGACGTCGACGGCGGCGCCGAAGAAGACCTTGTCCCCCTTCTGCTCCTTCGGATCCACGACGACCGCGCTCTCGAGCCTCTTCGTGAGGTAATGCATGCGTCGGTCGATCTCGCGCAGCTTCTTCTTGCCGTAGATGTACTCGGCGTTCTCGCTCCGATCGCCCTGCGCAGCCGCGTCGGCGACCTCCTGGACGATCCGCGGTCGGTCCACCGAGCGAAGCCGCCCGAGCTCCTCCGAGAGCCGGCGCGCCCCCTCGGGCGTGATGTAGTTCGGGTTCGGCACGGCCGCGACGATAGCAGGCCTAAGGCCGCGTGGCCTCGACGATCCAGGCGACCAGAGGCAAGGTCGCCATCGAGGCGAGCGACGCGAGTGTGCACACCGCCGCCGCGAGCGGACGATCACACCCCGTGAGCGCGACGATGATCACGCTCGCGAGCGCCGAAGGCATCGCCGACTGAAGGACCGCGACGGTCGCGAGCGGCTCGGACACCGAGAAGACGCGGACGCAAAGCAGCGCCACGGCCGGCGCGAAGAGGAGCTTCACCGCGCAGATCGCGATCGCCGGCGCGACGCGGCCCGAGAGCGCGCGCACGTCGAGCGAGAGGCCGAGCGAGAGGAACACGAGGTACGTCGTGGTACGACCGAGCCCTTCGAGCGTGCCGAGCAAGAACGGCGGGATCGGCAAGTGGATCGCGTGCACGAGCGCGCCGAGCGGGACCGCGAGGACGAGGGGTTTTTTGAAGATGCGGAGCGCCGCTTTCGCGTCGAAGCTCGCGCCGCGGCCGAAGCGTTCGGCATAGGCCTGGCCGAGGGTCCAGAGCAGGATCGTGGTGATGACGAGGTCGATCATCATCGCCGCCGAGCTCGCGGCCGCGTCGCCCGGAAACAACGTGAGCAGGAGCGGCAACCCGAGGAAGCCCGTGTTGCTGAAGGACGCGACGATCCCCGCGCTGCCGACCGCGCGCGCATCGAGGCCGAAGGCCCGCGCCACGGCAGCGCCCACGCCGAGCGCCGCGAGCAGCGCGGTCGCCGACCACGGCAGCACGCGCGCCGCGCCCCAGTCCATGCCTTCACGCGCGAGCACGGCGAAGAGGAGCGCTGGCATCGTGACGTCGACGACGAGACCATTGAGCACGTCGGCCTCGCGCGCGCCGAGCCCTCGCACGCGCGCGAGCACGAAGCCCAGCACGAGCACGAGCGAGAGCCCCCCGAGGAGCGGACCGAGCGCTTGCGTCATCGCGCCGCGGGCGAGACCTTCCCGCATTCGGCGACGAAATCACGCGCCGCCGCGTCGATCGGGCGCGTCGCGCCCTTTTCATCCTTGCGCGGATCCCACCCCGTGAGCTTGGCGAGCGCCTCCATCGCGGCTTCCTGATCCCGCTGCCATCCGTCGGAGCGACCCTCCGGCCTCGGCGCGCCGAGCAGCTCGAGAAGCGACGGCACGAGCGATCGCGCCCCCGCGAGGCCGGCGAGCTCCTGATACGCAGCACGCACCCACCACGCGTCCGGCGTCGGGGATTCGACCATCGCCGCGAGGAAGCGCTCCTCGAAGAGCTCGAGCACGTCACCCGACGCCGGTTCGTCCTGCCACGACAGTTTGTCGACGAGCTGCCGGATCTCCGCGTCGGCCCGCAGGAGCGGCAGGTACTGGCCCTGGCCGTCGCTGCTCACCGCGTCCGAGTATCTCTTCTCGATCGATCGCCCCGCAGCATCCTCGATCCGCACGAGCACGTGCACGGTCGACGACGAGCCGAACGACGCATACCCCGTGAGCCCCGACTTCGGCAGGACCTCGCGCAGCGTCGCCTTCAGCGCCGCGCGCACGAAAGGCATTCTCGCGTGCACCGCGTCCGTCGGGATTTTTCCGCGCGTGATCTGGAACGGAGCCGCCTTCGGTTTGCTCACGAACGGCGACGACTCGCGGATCCCGATCACGTCGTACGACGCGCCCGCGGGATCGGGGCGGGAGATCTGCACGATCTCGAGCTGGCTCCCGTGCCCGGCGCCTCGCTCGTACACGAGCTTCGTAATGGGCGGATCGAGCCCATCACACCCGAACGAGACGTCGAGCGTGCTGCCCGGCCGCGTGGGCTTGAACTGCGCGCGCATCTCCGCGGCGACCGAGCTCTCGGCGACCTTGTCGCTCGCGTGGCACGGGAGCGGCTTCGGCTCCGTCGCGGGCTTCGGTTTCGCCAACAGCGGCGGGAACGGCCCGCCCTTCGCGCATCGGTTCGGCCGCTGCGACTCGGGCGCCTTCGGGATCACGTCCCCCGTCTCGCCCGCGCCTTTCGTCGCGTTCTCCGCGGAGCCCGCCGTCGTGGTCGCGGCGCTCGCTCCGCCTGCGCCCGGCACACCGCCACACGCCGCGATCCCGAGGACGAGCACGGCTCCCACGTGTCTCACGTGCCGCATGGGAGAGTGCGTATCACGGCGCTCTGCTTTCCGCACAAACGGGGGGTCGAGCTTCGGACGCAGGCGAGGACGTGATGGACGCGCGAGACGCGCGTCGGAGGAGCTCCGCGTTCGCGGGCTCAGTCCACCGGAGGCGGCTGGGGACCAGGAACGATGCCGGCGATGTCCGGATCTTCACCCGGTGCATGATCGCCACGCGTGTCCTTTTCCTTGCGGCGCTCGAGCTTGTTCGCGGTTTTCTCGCGCTGCTTTTCCTGACGCGCTCGTTCCTTCTGGCGCTTCAGCGCTCCCTGCCTCTGCATGCGGCTTTGCCTTTCGCTTGGGGTTCTGCGCGTCCCGAAGGACGTGGGGGATGTAAAGACGCATCGGCGCGGCGGAGCCTTTCGGCAACCGCCGCGCCGCACGTGGCCGTCAGGCCGTTACCGATCAGTAACGATCGCGCCCGCCGCCGCCACGACCGCCGCGGCCACCGCCGCCGCCGCCGTAGCCGCCGCGGCCACCGCCGCCGCCGCCGCCGCCGAAGCCGCCGCC
>NZ_JARZHG010000006.1 GCF_029946505.1 Polyangium sp. y55x31 | reverse complement strand
CGCCGCTCCCGCCGACGCCGCCGCTTCCGCCTGCGCCGCCGCTTCCGCCTGCGCCGCCGCTTCCGCCGACGCCTCCGCTGCCGCCCTCGCCGCCCTCGCCGCCCGCGCCGCCGGGACCCATCCCGCCGATGCCGCCCGTGCCACCGGCGCCGCCGGGACCCATCCCGCCTTGTCCGCCTTGTCCGCCCGTCCCGCTGCTGGAGCTCCCGCTCGTCGGGGGCGACTCGGCGTCGCATCCGACGCCGCCCGCGAGGCTCGCGACGGTGAAAAGGAAGATCGCAACGCGGCTCTGCATGAAGGCTCCTCGTGAAATGGGGTGACGGGCCGATCCTCCCATTGCCCCTCCGATTCACGCGAGATCCGCGAACGCCAGAAATGAGATCAGGACGCGCCAGAGCGAGCCCGCGCCCCGCGCATCTGGCTCGCCGCGACGCCGTACCAGCGCTTGAAGGCGCGCAGGAACGCGCCCGTCTCGCGGTACCCCAGGGCCTCCGCGATCTCCGCGAGCGGCATCTCCGTATCGCGCACGTAGGCGCCGCCGAGCTCTCGCCGCAGCCCGTCGACGAGCTCCTGGAACGTCGTGCCCTCCTCCGTCAAGCGCCGCTGCAGCGTCCGCGGGCTCATGGAGAGCTCGCGCGCGACGACCTCGAGATCGGGCGCGCCGTCGCGCAGCTTCTCGAACACGCGCTGCCGCACCTCCCCGAAAAAGTCGTGCGGCCGCTCGCGCGCCACGCGGGAGCGCTCGGCGTGGCGATCGAGGACCGACAAGAGCCGCGGATCCGAGGTCGCGAGCGGGAGATCGAGCGCCGCGCCCGGGAGCGCGAGCCCCGTCGCGCCGGCTTCGAACTCCAGCCGCTGCGTCCCGAGCGCCTCGGCGAGCGCCGAGGTATCGCGCGGCGCGGGGTGGCCGAACCAAGCGCGCTCTGGCACGACGGAGACGCCGGAGAGCGCGCGCGTCCGCAGGAGCACGAGGACCACGAAGCACTCGTTCGCGTGCCTTCCGAGGCACAGCGGCGCGCCGGGGATACGCTGCTGGAGGAGCCCGACGCCGCCGCGCTCCTCGAAGGTCGCCACGACCAGATCGTTGAGCAGCGCCGTGTACCGAGCGACGCGGACCAAGGCCTCGCGCACGGTCGGCGCGCTGAGGCAACTGAACTCGAGCAGGTCGTAGGTGCCGCGTTCGAGCTGCGCGGCGACGTGCACGCCGAGGAACGGATCGTTCGAGAGGCGCCCGGCTTCGTCGAGGAACGCGTAGAGCTTGGCGAGCGGCAGGACGACGTCGGGGTCGGTCTCGGCGCTGGGCGGCAGGCCGAAGGCACAGGCGAGCGGGGACGGATCGACGCCGTGGCTCCGGAGATGCGACAGGATCGGGCCGACGATCTGGGAGCGCATCGGTCGTACGAGGGCACGCGCAGGCATCGCGGCGCAGACTATAACCGGACGAAACGCGCCTTTGTCCTCGTGGCGAGGCATGGTGTCCTCGGCGCGAGCGGCTGTGTCGTTGGCGCGAGCGACTGTGTCGTTGGCGCGAGGCAGCATGTCCTTGCGGAACGAGGCTCCGCCCTTGCGGAACGAGGCTCCGCCCTTGCGGAACGAGGCCCCGCCCTCGCGGAACGAGGCTCCGCCCTTGCGGAACGAGGCTCCGCCCTTGCGGAACGAGGCCCCGCCCTTGCGGAACGAGGCCCCGCCCTCGCGGAACGAGGCTCCGCCCTTGCGGAACGAGGCTCCGCCCTTGCGGAACGAGGCTCCGCCCTTGCGGAACGAGGCTCCGCCCTTGCGGAACGAGGCTCCGCCCTTGCGGAACGAGGCTCCGCCCTCGCGGAACGAGGCCCCGCCGTTGCGGAACACGACTCCGCCCTTGCCGCCGGAAGAGAAAAACATCGCGCCCGCGTAGGGACCCGGCTGCTCGCCCCGTCAGTTGGATCGAGACCTCGCTGATGCATCACGAGCGAGGCCGAGGAGAGACCACCATGTTCACCCGTACGCAGAAGTTCTTCGCGCCCCTTACCTTCGCTCTTGCCCTCGCCCTGGGCGGTTGCGCGTCGGCGAGCCCGGACGAAGAGGTCGCCTCGGCCTCGGAGGCCTCGCAGGAAGTCCAGGCGGACCCGCACGAGCGCGGCGGCAAGTTCGGTCGTCACCATGGCGGCGGCGAGCTGCTCGTGACGGCACTCAACGAGCTCGACCTGACGGACGCGCAACGCAAGACGATCGAAGGCGCCCTCTCGTCGCTCGGCGACGCGCACGAGGCCGATAGGCAGGCGTTCCACAAGGCGCTCGCCGACGGCGTGCGCGCCGGCAAGATCGACGAGGCCGCCGTGAAGGCGAAGCTCGGCGACGTGGAGAAGATCGCGAGCGAGCGGCGCGCGGCCATCGCGAAGGCCCTGAACACGCTGCACGCGACGCTGACCCCGGCGCAGCGCGCGGAGCTCGTGACGCACATCGAGGAGCGGATGGCGAAGCACGGGCCCGAAGGCATGAAGCACGCACGCGGGCCGCGTGGTCCGGAGGACGGCGAGCGCGGTCCGCGTGGTCCCGAGGGCGCGATGCGTGGGCCGCGTGGTCCGGAGGACGGCGAGCGCGGTCCGCGTGGTCCCGAGGGCGCGATGCGCGGGCCGCGCGGGGAGCACGGGCCGATGGGCTTCTTCCTGCACGGGCTCGACCTCCGCGACGAGCAACGCGCGCAGATCAAGACGGCACTCGAGGCCGCGCGGCCCGAGAAGCCCGAAGGGATGGATCGGGAGGCGTGGGCGAAGAAGGGCGAGGAGATGCGCGCCCGCGTGAAGGCAGGGCTCGACGCATTCCGCAGCGAGAAGTTCGACGCCGAGGCGCTCATGCCCCCGAAGGACATGCGGCCCCCGATGGGTGGTGATCACCTCGTGAAGGCGCTCGCTGCCATCGTGCCGGTCCTCGACGCCGAACAACGGAGCACGCTCGCCCAGCGGATCGAGGAAGGCCCCCAGATGCCGCCGCATTTCCGCGGCAAGCACGGCGGGCGCGAACACGGCGAGACGCAGGCGCCGCCCTCGCGGTAGAGTCCAGCGCGCATGTCCGTCGATCTGAGGCTCGTCGCAGCGCGCGTGGCCGGTGGAGACGTAGCGGCCTTCCGGCCGATCGTCGACCACACGCGCGTGCCGCTCTACCGGCTCGCGGCGCGCCTCGTCGGCAACCTCGCCGACGCCGAAGACGCGCTCCAGGACGCCTACGCCAGCGCCTTCCGCGCCCTCTCGGACGGTCGCTACGATGGCCGCGCCAAGATAGAGACCTGGCTCTACCGGATCGTGACGAACGCGTGCGTCGACCTGCTTCGCAAACGCCGCGAGCGTCCCGCCGAAGACACACGCGAGCCCCGCTTCGACGGGCTCGTGCGCGCCGAGGCGCGTGTCGCCCTGAACGAGCTCGACGCGATGCTCAAAGCCCTCCAGCCACAAGATCGCGCGGCCCTCGTGCTCGTGACCGTGGAGGGCCTCTCGGCGAAGGAGGCCGCCGAGGCACTCGGATGCAGCGAAGGAGCGCTCGAGCAGCGCCTCGTGCGAGCAAGGGCCGCGCTCCGCACGAAGACCGAGGCGGGGGAGGTGTCCGATGGCCACGCGTGAACAAGATCCGCTTTCGCATCTCGCAGCGCTCGCCCACGCCACCGAGGATCTGCGCCCAACGGACGAGCTCACCGACGCCATGCTGCTCGCAATCGTGCCTCCAGACGAGCGTCTCGCGCGGATCACCCGCGAGACCTCGGATCTCGCCCCGTGCGAGGATTTCGCAGCGTCCGTGATGGCCAAGGTCGGCGCAAGCCGAGGCGCACGTCCAGCCGAACCAGCATGGTCGTCCGGCGTCGTCCGGTTCGGCCGGTTCGCGCTGCTCGGCGCCGCTGCGGCCGCAGTCCTCGGCCTCTGGCTGTCGCGAACGGCGGAGACAGGTTACGACTCGGCCGTCCTCGAGTCGGTAGCCTCCGTCGAGGTATACGAATGAAATCCCGCCTGCTCCCCGCCTTCGTGCTCACAGGCGTGTTCGTGCTCGGCGGCGTCGCCGGCGCGGGCGCGATGCGCGCCTACATGCTCCAAGACCTCCGCTCCCGCTTCGGCGGCCCACCAGGCGAGGTGCGCACGCACCTCCGCGTCGAGTCCATGCGCCGGCACCTCGACCTCACAGCCGATCAGGTGGTCCGAGTCGAATCGATCTTCCGCGAAACCGACGACGAACTCGAGCGCACGATGAAGCCCTGTCGCGACGGACTCGAAGCGCTGCGCAAGAGCACCGACGATCGAATCGTCGAAGTCCTCGACGCCTCGCAACGTGTGCGCTTCCAGGAGTTCAACGAGAAGCGCAAACGAAGGCCGCACCCGCCATTCCCGCCGCCGCCGGGCCCGCCGCCGGAGTGAGGCGCCGCGCCGGGGCGCTGCCCCGGGCCCCGCGGGGGCTGTTCGCCCCTCGACCCGAACCAGGGCAAGCCCTGGACCTCAGGGGGAAGAACTGCGCGATGCGCAGTTCTTCCCACAGGCCGGTGGCAAGACCGCGAAGGTGCGTTTCACGCCGTCGGCGTCATGGGTCGAGACGTCAGCGCTGCTGTCTCGGCTGGCAGGGTCGTCGCCGGTCTTGACCTGGCCTGTTCGATGAACTGCGCGTTGCGCAGTTCATCGACCCCGGGTCCAGCGCTTGCGCTGGTCCGGGTCCAGGGGTGGACAACCCCTGGTCGGGGTCCGGGGTGAAACCCCGGGCGCTACGCTGCCGGGTGAAACCCCGGCGCTACGCTCCGGTGGGCACCTTTACGCGCCCCACAGCCAGGCGTTAGGCTGCGCTCGTGACCCTGGCCGAGCTCTTCGGCGGCCGTTTTGCCATCGAGCGGCTCGCGAGTGCGGGCGGCATGGCCGAGGTGTATCGCGCGCTCGATCGTGCGACGGGCGCGCGGGTTGCGCTCAAGGTCTTGCACGCTGCGGGGGCTCCGTTTGCCGGCCATTTTGCGCGTGAGAGTTATGTGCTCGCCGAGCTCGATCACCCTGGCATCGTCCGGTATGTCGCGCATGGGGCTGCGCCCTCTGGTGAGCTCTTCCTTGCGATGGAGTGGCTCGAAGGGGAGGACCTCGCGCAGCGCTTGAAGCGTGGGCCCCTCTCCGTTGCCGAGACGCTCACGCTTGGGGTGCGGGTTGCCGAGGCCCTCGGTGCGGCGCATGCGCGTGGCGTCGTGCATCGCGACATCAAGCCGAGCAACCTCTTCTTGCCGGATCGTGACATTGGCCGCGTGAAGATCCTCGACTTTGGCATTGCGCGGCCCCAGGCGACGCGGCCTGCGACGCGCACGGGCATCCTGCTCGGGACACCGGGTTACATGGCCCCCGAGCAGGCCCTCGGTGCGCGCACGGTCGATCCGCGTGCTGATGTCTTTGCTCTTGGCTGCGTGCTCTACGAGTGCCTTGCGGGGCGGCCTGCTTTCGAGGCTGAGCACCTCATGGTGCTGCTCTCCAAGATGCTCGCGCCTGAGCCGCCGCGCCCTGCCGACGTTCGTCCTGATACGCCTGCTGCGCTCGACGAGGTCATCGCTCGCATGCTCTCGCATGAGCCTGCGGACAGGCCTGCGGACGGCGCGGCCGTCGCGGTCGAGATTGCCATGCTCGACGACGCGGAGACGGCTTGGGTCCAGGGCGGCGTGCCCCTCCATCGCCTCGGCGCGGCCACGCCGATCGAGGATCTCTTCGAGGTCACGGGCCTTGGGCTCCCCGAGGATGTCCCCACCTTGGATGCGTCCCAGCGTCCTCTTGGCGGCGCGTCGACCTTGCCCCTCGATGCCTGGTATCGCCAGAGCGCCTCCGATGGGGCTCCGCGGACGCAAGTCTTGCCGAGCGCCTCGCTCCCGCTCGCTGGCTCCGGGGAAGACACGGCGCTCGTCTCCCACACGCTGCTCGGCCGGCCCTCACCTTGTGTCGGTCGCGAGCGTGAGATCGACGAGATTTTGCGGGCGTTTGGCGCGGTCGTCTCCACGGGCAAACCTTCGGCGCTCGTCGTCTCCGGCGAGCTTGGGGTGGGAAAATCCCGGCTCGTCGCCGAGGTCGTCCGTGCCCTCGATCTGCGCGGTGGCTTGCTCGACGCCGAGGGCATCGTCCGCCCCGTCTCCGTCTTCACCGCCGAGGCTGCGCCGCTCGCCCAGGGCGCGGCCTTTGCCCTCGCGGCCGACCTCGTCCGGAACGCCGCTGGCCTCTCTCGCGCGGATTCGCTCTCGGCGAGGCGCGACAAACTCCTCGACCGCCTCGCGCGGCACCTGCCGCCCGCGTCGGCGGGCCGCGTGGTCGAGTTCCTCGGCGAGCTCACGGACGTGCCTTTCCCGGATGACACGAGCGTGCCGCTGCGCGCGGCGCGTCAGGACGCGCGGCTCATGGGCGACCATGTGCGCCGTGCGTTCGAGGACTGGCTCGCTGCCGAGTGCGATGCGCGGCCCGTGCTCGTCGTGCTCGAAGACCTCGCTCGCGCCGACGCGGCGAGCATCGGCCTTTTTGAAAGCGCGCTGTCGAGCCTCGCCTCGCGCCCGCTCTTCCTGCTCGTCACGGACGCGCCCCCGTCCTTCGCGGCTGGCCGCGCGCGCGCCTTGCCCCTCGCGCCCCTGCTCTCGGATGCGGCACAGGTGATCGTCCGGCATGGCCTCGGTGAGGCCGCGGATCCCGCGCTCGTCACGCGGATCGTGCAGCGTGGCCTCGGCAGCCCGCTGCGCCTGGAAATCCTCACGCGTGTGGTGCGAGCGGGAGCGGACATGCCGTCTGGCCCGACGCCCGAGCTCGTCGGCCGCGCCATCGCCTCGCTCTCGCCCCTCGCGCAGCGCCTCCTCCGCGCCGCGAGCGTCTTCGGCGCGCGCTTCTGGCCTGGCCCCTTGCTCTCGGTCTTGCCCGGCGGCGCCCCCGCGCGCGCGGGCAGCACAGAGCCGTGGCAAGCCGAGCGCAAAGCCCTCGCCGAGCTCGTCGAGGCCGAGCTCGTCGTGCGTCGCGGCGGTCGTACCCCGTGGGGCGAGGAGTACGCCTTCCGGCACGTGATCGTCCGCGAGGTCGCGTATGCCTCGCTCGACGACGGGGAGCGCGCGCGGCTGCACCTCGCGGTCGGCGCGTGGCTCGAGCGCGCGGGCGACACCGAGCCCGCCGTCCTCGCCGAGCATTTCAGCCTCGCGGGCGCGCCCGATCGGGCCGTGCCCTGGGCCGGCCTCGCGGCGGAAGCGGCCTTCGAGGCCAGCGACTTCGACGCGGTGCTCGCGTGGGTCGCGCGGGGCATCGCGGCGGCCTCGGCGGGTGAGGTCCGCGGCGCGCTCCGGCTCTTCGAATCACAGGCGCGCAAGTGGAAGGGCGAGCATCGGGCCGCGCTCGAAGCGGGGTACGACGCGCTCGGCCTCTTCCCGGTCGGCAGCCCCCTCTGGTACAGCGCCGCGGGCGAGGTCGTGCTCGCGGCGGGCAACCTCGGCGACGACGCCGCGCTCGTGGCCATCTTCGAGGCGCTCTCCGCGCTCGGGGCCGAGGGGGAGTCCGGCGGCCCGCACGTCATCGCCGTCGCGCGCGCGGCGCTCCAGCTCCTCATGGCCGGCCACCACGACCACGCCGAGGCCATGTTTCGCGCGCTCGACGCCCTCGACCGGCGCGTCGTCGCCGTCGACCCCGAGGTCGCCGCGTCCGTGCACCGCGCCCGCGCCTTCCGCGCGCTCTTCGCGGGCGACGCGGGCACGAGCGTGCGCGAGTTCGAGGCCGCGGCCCAGCGCTTCGAGGCGGTCGGCGATCTACGGAACGCCTGCGTCCAGCGGGCGAACGTCGGCTCTGCGACGAACGAGCTCGGCGATTATGCGCGGGCCGAGGCGTCGTTGCGGGATGCGCTCGCGCAGGCCGAGCGCCTCGGCCTCGGCGCGCTCGTCGCGCACGCGAAGTTGAACCTCGCCCTCGCCCTCGCGCGCCAGAACCAGCTCGCCGAGGCCCAGGCCTTCGCGCGCGAGGCGCTCACGACGTCCACGCGCCAGGGCGATCGCCGCGTCGAAGGGTATGCGCGCCTCTACCTCGGCATGATCCGCCTCGCCGGCCGGGATCTCGCGGCGGCCGAGGCCGAGGTCCGCGCCGCGATCGACCTCCTCGCCGCGCACCCGCCCGTCCGCGCGCACGCGCTCGCCGTCCTCGGGCAAATCGCCATTTTCCGCGGCGATGCGCGGGCGGCGCTCGGCCCTGCGGACGAGGCGATGCGCCTGCTCGAATCGCTCGGCGGCATCGAGGAAGGCGAGTCGCTCGTGCGCCTCGTGCGGGCGGAGGCGCTCGCATCGCTCGGGCTCGAGGCCGAGGCGCGCGAGGCGATCGTCTCGGCGTACGAGCGCCTGTCGGACCGTGCCTCGAAGATTCGTGATCCACTTTGGCGCGCGTGGTTTCTCGAAGCGGTACCGGAGAACGCGCGCACCGTGGAGCTCGCGCGTGCGTGGGGCGTCGGCGAAAGTGCTTCGCTCGGCGACGACACGAGCGCGTGAGCGGGGCTGGCCGCGACAATTTTTCGTGTGACGACGAAAGGCCTCGTCGCTACGATGCGCGCGCGGGCGCCGGGAAAGCCCGCGTTGTTCGCCGGAGGACGAGACCATGAAGATCAAAGCCGCGGTCGCGCATAAACCCAACGCGCCGCTGAGCATCGAGGAAGTTGATCTGGAGGGCCCCAAGGAAGGGGAGGTCCTCGTCGAGATCAAGGCGACCGGTGTTTGCCACACCGACGATTACACGCTCTCGGGCAAGGACTCCGAGGGCATCTTCCCCTCGATTCTGGGGCACGAGGGCGCGGGCGTCGTCGTCGACGTCGGCCCCGGCGTGAAGAGCGTCAAGAAGGGCGATCACGTCATCCCGCTCTACACGCCCGAATGCCGCCAGTGCAAATTCTGCCTCTCGCGCAAGACGAACCTCTGCCAGGCCATCCGCGCGACGCAGGGCAAAGGCGTCATGCCGGACGGCACGAGCCGCTTCAAGATCGGCAATGAGACCGTGTACCATTACATGGGCACGTCCACGTTCGCGAATTACACCGTATTGCCCGAGATCGCGGTCGCGAAGATCCGCGAGGACGCGCCGTTCGACAAGGTGTGTTACATCGGCTGCGGCGTCACGACGGGCCTCGGCGCGGTCATTTACACGGCGAAGGTCCAGCCCGGCGACAACGTCGTGGTCTTCGGCCTCGGCGGCATCGGCCTCAACGTCATCCAGGGCGCGAAGATGGCCGGCGCGAACATGATCGTCGGCGTCGACCTGAATCCGGCGCGCAAGGAGATCGCCGAGAAGTTCGGAATGACGCATTTCGTCAATCCGAACGAGGTGCAGGGCGACCTCGTGCCGTACCTCGTGAATCTCACCGACGGCGGCGCCGATTACTCCTTCGAATGCGTCGGCGACGTGCGGGTCATGCGCCAGGCGCTCGAGTGTTGCCACAAGGGCTGGGGCGTGAGCGTCATCATCGGCGTCGCCGCCGCGGGCCAGGAGATCGCGACGCGCCCGTTCCAGCTCGTCACCGGCCGCGTCTGGAAGGGCAGCGCGTTCGGCGGCGCCCGCGGGCGCACGGACGTGCCGAAGATCGTCGACTGGTACATGGACAAGAAGATCAACATCGACGACCTGATCACGTACGTCTTGCCGATCGACAAGATCAACGAGTCGTTCGATCTCATGCACTCGGGCAAGTCGATCCGCACCGTCGTGACTTTCTGATCTTTGCGTCCACGTCCGGGGCAGGGTAGACCCTCGCGCATGAGGGGATCCATCCTCGCCCTGGCCTCGCTCCTCGCCCTCGCCGGTTGCGAGAAATCCGCGCCGCCGTCGTCGCCCTCCCAGCGCGTCACGCTCGTCCAGAAAGGCCCGGCCCAGATCGAGCTCCTGCCGGCCGCGGGGCAGCCCCCTTATTGCCTCGTCTTCACCATCGCCGAGGGCGGCCCCATCCGCCACCTCACGATGCTCGAGGACAAGCTCTCGCCCGATTGCCCGGCCGGCGAGCCCATCGCCGGCAACGTCTTTCGAATCCCCCCGCGCGAGGGCAAGGTGAAGATCTTCGTCGTCTTCTCGGATCGCGCCCTCGAGAGTGACCCGATCGCGCGTCAGATCAGCGATCTCGTCTCCCAGAAACAGCCCGTCACCGCGATGGACCTGCGCGCGCCCGGCCGCGTCGTCGTCGAGACGCTCGAATTCACGCCCTCCTCGGGTTGAAGGCGCGTTTCACTTCGGCGGAACGCTGGGGCGCGCCGCGCGGCGCAGCTCGTCGATACGGGCGCGCGCTTCCTGCTCGGTGGCCTTGAATTCCAGGGGGAATGTGAATCGTGACGGCGCGAGGATCCGGCCCGCACGGTAGATCGTCATGACGAGCGCGCGCATCGAGAAGGTCGCGCCGAAGGACACGAGGTGCCGGATGGGGTAGGGCTTGTCGCGATCGAGCCAGGCCGCGCGCGCGCCCGGCTCCAGCGCTTCGACCTCTCTCCCATCGACGAGGACGTAGAAGTGGCCGGCTCGCTCGTCGATCGCGTCGTAGATCTCCGTCATCCGCAAGGAGTCGGCCGTCGTCGTGACCCCGCGGAAGGTGATGCGCACGAGATCCGGCGGCTCCCACCGAACTTCGTTGCGGCCCACCTCCCAGGTCGGCGTGGGGGTGTCGAAAGGATCCACTCGGGGGTGGATGCTACCAGCGACGCCGCGTGGACACAACCTCGCGCGCGCTCACGCCGGGACCGGGGAGCCCTCCGCGGCGCGGCGTTGCGCCTCGATCTGCGCGCACGCGGCGGCCTCGGTCGGAAAAAAACCGACATCCCATTGGAAATAGGCAGGCGACATGAGGCGGCCGGCCCGGTGCGTGGTGAGGACGAGCATCTGCATTCCAAAGCTCGCGCCATAAGCGAACGCATTCCGGACCGGATACGCCCGATCCACGCGCGTCCAGGTCCCGCGCGCGCCCGGGCCGAGGGATTCGAGCTCGGCGAGCCCGAGGAGGAAATCGAACGAGCCGTATCGGTCGCCGATGGTGAACATGATCCGCTGGATCTCCTGGATGTCCGGCCGCTTGTTCGGCCCACGGAGGATGACGTGGACCAGGTCCGGCCGTTCCAGCCGAATCGAGTTGCGACCCACTTCCCAGCTCGGCGTCGGATGATTGAAGGTATCCACGGGCGGTAAGCTACCACCTGTGCACGGCACACACAAAGCTGGTATACGGACGATATGGGTGTCGGGCGAAACCCTCGCAGGGTCATCTTTTGCCTCGGCGTGCTCCTCACCGGCTGCGGCGAAGCGCCTGCCATCGAGGCGACGGCGACCGCCTGGCCCGAGGCCGACGCGCTTTTCCGCGCGGATCCTCGCTGGCTCGGCGCCGACGACGCCTACTCGATCGACCTCGGCGGCGGCCGCGTCCTCTGGCTCTTCGGCGACAGCTTCATCGCCACGAGCGACGCGAACGTCCGCGGCGAATCGCGCCTCGTGCGGAGCAGCGTCGCCATCCAGAATGGGTACGACCCGAGCGAGGCCTCGATCGAATTTTTCTGGAATGGCCCCGACACAGAGCCTGCCTCCTTTTTCCCCGAGAAAGACGACACCTGGTACTGGCCCGGCGACGGCGAGCGCGTCGGCGACAGGCTCTACCTGTTCCTGATGGCCGTTCGCGGCGCGAGCGGCGGCCTCGGCTTCGAGGTGTTCGACGCCGACGTTTTCGTCGTCGAGAACCCCGACGACGCGCCGCCCGCGTGGATCATGAAGGAGCTCGAAATGCCCTCGAGCGAGGAGGGCGTCATCGTCGGCTCGGCGAGCGTGCTCGCAGAGGACGGGCATCTCTACGCATTCGGCGCAAAGGAGTCCGACGGGCACGACATCCACCTGACGCGTTTCCCCCTGCCCGCGTCGGGCGATATCGATTTCACGCAGCCCGAGCCGCTCGGCCTCGCCTTCGAGGACGGACAAACCGAGCTCACGGTGCACCACGACCGCGCCCGCGACCTCTGGATCGGCGTGCAAACGGAGGGCTTCGGCGCCTCCGATCTCGCGCTCCGCACCGCAAAAGGCCTTCGCGGCCCCTATTCCAACCTCGAGACCTTCTACCATCCCCCCGAATCCGACCGTGAAGACACCATCGTCTACGCCGGAAAGGGCCACCCCGAGCTCGAAGGCGCCGATCTCGTGGCCACGTATGCCTCGAACAGCCTCGATTTCCCCACGCTCCTCGCCGACACCTCGCTGTATTTCCCGCGATTCGTGCGCGTGACCCTCCGGGCGCCATGAAATTGGCTCCGTGTTGCCATCTATCGTCGTGGGGACAGATCGGGTAATCTCGATTCATGCTGCATCGTTCTTCCTCTTCGACCTTGGTTGCCCTCGCGGGCGTGATGGGCCTCGTGATCGCGTCGGCGTGCGGAGACGCTGGATCCAGCGCGTCGTCCGGGGGCGGCGCGTCGGGCGCTGCGTTGGGCGCAGGCGGGATGGGCGGCGCGGGCGGGGGCTCGGGGGGCGCGGGCGCGGGCACGTTCGGCTGCAATCCGGCCTGCGTCGAGCCGCAGACGTGTAGCTCCGTGGGCACGTGTATCGATCTCGGCACGTGCGCCGCCGACGGCGACTGCTCGCCAGGCATGAAGTGCGATACCGCCACGAAGGCGTGCGTGCCGGGCGGCGGATGCGGCGCGCAGGAGGCGAAGGTCGACACGGTCCCGCCGAACATGCTGCTGGTGCTCGATCGCTCGTGCTCGATGACGGCGCTCGTCGGCGACGTGACGAAGTGGGACATCGCGGTCTCGGCCATCAACAAGATGACGACCGATTACACCGGCAAAATCCGCTTCGGCCTCACGCTTTTCCCCGACCTCGTGACCCCGAACTGCCAGCAGGACGCGATCCCCATCCCCGTCGGCCCCGACAACGAGACGGCCATTCAAGAGCTGCTCACGGCGGCGCTCGTGAAGGCCGACAAGTATTTCCCCGACGGCCCGTGCGTCACGAACATCCAGACCGCCGTCACGCAATCGACGACGGAGCCCGCGTTCAACGACCCCGATCGTGATAGTTATGCCGTGCTCATCACGGACGGCAAGGAGACGTGCGGCTCGGACGCGACGACCGAAATGGAGATCAAGAACCTCTTCGAGGAGCGCGGCATCCCGACGTTCGTGATCGGCTTCGGGGCGGGCATCGATCCGGCGCAGATGAACAAGTTCGCGATCGCCGGCGGCGTCCCGGCCGCGGGGGCGAACCAGTATTACGACGCCTCCGACCAGGCGAGCCTCGACGCGGCGCTCACGACGATCGCCAAGAAGACGCTCTCCTGCGCGTACACGCTCGACACGGTCCCGCCGAACGCGAACGAGATCTACGTCTTCTTCGACAACACGACCGAGGTCATGCGCGACGACACGAAGACGGACGGGTGGGACTACGACCCGGGCAAGAACCAGGTCGTCTTTTACGGTCCGGCGTGCGATAGCTTGAAGAACGGCGTGGTCACGGACCTCGACATCGTCCTCGGCTGCCAGGAGCCCACGCCGAACTGATCCGGAAGGTTTGCCCTCGTTCATGAAGCAGAAGCCCGACCCGCGCGCCCCCGGCGCCCAGGCCCCCGAGGTCATTCATGGTCTGCGCGCCGGCCTCGCCATCTTCGCCCGCCGCCCGGACGACATCCTCGCCGTCTCCTATGGCCGCGAGGCGCGCCGCGACCTCGAAACGCTGGCCCGCTGGGCCGCGGCGCGCCGCGTCCCCTGCCACGAGCTGCGCGACGACGAGCTCGAGCGGATCGCGCACACGAAAAACCACGAGGGGCTTTGCCTGCACACGAGGCCGCGGGCGTGGCTCGGGACGAACGAGCTCGCGGACATGCTGGTCCGGACGCGCGGCGCGGCCATCGCGCTCGAGCGCGTGCGAAACCCTTACAACATCGGCGCGATCGTGCGGAGCGCGGCGTTCTTCGGCCTCGACGCCGCGCTGCTCGGCGCGCCGGCGCCACACCCGGGCCTGCCGCCCGACGCCGTGCGTGTGGCCGAGGGCGGCGCCGAAGAGCTCGCCTTTGCCCGCACCACGGACTTACCCGACACGCTCGCGCGCCTGCGCGCCCGGGGGATCTCGATCGTGGGGGGCGAGAGTGACGCCGCGGCGAACGTGTTCGGGTTCTCGTTCAAGCGGCCGGTGGTGCTGGTGCTCGGCCACGAGCGGGAGGGTCTGTCCGAGCGCGCCAGGGCGCAATGCGACGCGCTCGTGGCGATCCCGGCGGCCGGGGCGGGGGCGGTCGGGTCGCTCAACGTGTCGATCGCGGCGAGCGTGCTCCTGGCGGAGGTTGTCCGGGAGAACCTGATGGGGAAAAACCCGTCGCCCGCGCCGGCTGTGCGGCCGCCGCCCGCCGCGTCGCAGCCTGCGCGTCCGCCGTCCGCCGCGTCGTCGCCTGCGCGCCCGCAGGCTGGCCCGCCGCGGGGGCGTCCGCCGCGGCGGCGGTAACCCCTCCGCTCACCCCACCTTCCGCGCCCGCGTCGTCCCCAGCGTCTTCCGCACCAGGATCCGGTCTCCCGCCTCCCCTATCCGGACGAACCCCGCCTGGAGAAACATCCCGAGCGGCCCCGCCTCCTTCCCCGGCCGTGTCTTCGGCGGGTAAGCGTCCACGAACGGCACGCCCTCGGCCTTCAGCGCGTTCTCGGCCTCGGCGAGCAGCACCCGCCCGAGCCCGAGCCGCCGGTAGCGCGGGGCCACGAGCAGGCAGGCGACCGTCGGCACCCGCCCCGGCGTCGCGGCGGCGCTGGGCCCGAACGCCGCGAGCGCGCCGACCAGGCAAAGCGCCGCGGGAAAACCCCCCACGTACCCGGCAAAACCTTTGAGCCGACCGGCGCGTATCTCGTCTTCCAGAATCTCGACCACCGGCCAGGGGTCGAGCTCCGGTGGCTGTCCTGACAGACCGGGAAAAACGGCGTCCGGCACCTCGTCGAGTTCGTGCTCCAGCAGCGCCAGGCTCTCGGCGACCGTGGTGGGTTCGTCGGCGGAGACGGGAAGGACGTACGTGTCGAGCATGGGGTTTTACGGGACCGAACGCAGAGTCCCCTCAATGCACTCCATGTGTCCAACGACCCGATCGTCCGGAAAAAAAGTGAGCCGATGAAAAATAAATCGCTGTCCGTGGGAAAACTGTAGGGCAGGTCACGACGGCCTGGTGCGTGCACGAGGGGCATCGCGGGGAGGGCCGGGGCGCGTTATGTTTGGGTCCGATGGTCCGGAAGTTCGGTCTCCCCGTCCTCGCGCCTCGGCCGCCGCTGCCGACGGTCGATCTCATGCGCAAGCGCCTCGGTGGACGCGCCTCGACCGAGCCCGGGGCCGGCGATGCGGTCACGTTCACCACGCCCGGCGGCGTTCGCCACATGGGCGTGGTCCTGTTCGTCCGAGGAGACGAGCTCGACGTGTGGGTCGACGAGAACGTAGTGCGCCGAACCCGTCGCGCCGCGGCGTCCCCGCTCGACGCCACGCTCCCGCGGGACCTCGTGGCGCTCGCCGCCGACGCGCGTGTCTTCGCCACGCTGACCGAGGGGCAGCGGATCTGCTACCTCGACGAGGGGCGCGTGGACGAGGGCACGCTCATCGAAAAATGCCGGTTCGGCGCGCTCGTCGAGCGCAGCGACGGCACGATCGTCGGCCTGGGCTTCCGCAGGCTCTGGCCCAAGGACGACGCGCCTGCGAGCGAACCTTCGTAGCTAGAGGCAGCTACAGAGCGGATCGCCGGGCTGGCACACGCAGCCCGTCGTGACGCGTGTGTTCGGTTTTCCCGGGACGGTGGTCGCGTCGCGCTCGTGCTGCTGCGGGTTCAGGCCGG
The DNA here is from genome assembly GCF_029946505.1 of Polyangium sp. y55x31. Classification (GTDB taxonomy): domain Bacteria; phylum Myxococcota_A; class Polyangia; order Polyangiales; family Polyangiaceae; genus Polyangium. The sequence goes on along the minus strand of NZ_JARZHG010000006.1, from coordinate 365,375 downwards.
TCGGCGGGTCATGGGTCGTCTTCGGCTGGGCCTTGGCTTCGGCCGGCGCCTTCGGCGCGTGCGCCTCGGCGGCCTCGGGCGTCGAGACCTCGTTCGTCGCGTTCGGCGTGGGCTCGGGTTTGCCGCAGGCCGCGACGAGCAGCGACGCACCCACGGCGAGGCGCAGCCGCGGCAAGCTCCGGGCGGGCGGGGGACGCGGCTCGCGCTCGCGGAAGAGGACGTTCCCCTCCTCGTCGTGCTCCACCCGCACGCAGAGCGAATGCGGCCGGGCCGAGGCGATCAGGCGATCGGCCTCCTCGGGCGAGAGCTCGGCGAGCGCGACGACCTGCTTGTCGCACGAGCTGCAATGCCGTTGCGCCTCGGACCCCGTCATCGACTCCCAGCGCTCGCTGCAAGGCTCGGCGATGTGGAAGCGTCGGAGCATGGAGAAGAGTCTACGCCGGCGGGCCGGAAAAGGGGAGCCTCGGGCGTTACGCTCCGCCGAGCCGCGCCTGCGCGAACGTCCCGAGGCCGTTCACGACGACCGGGGGAATCTCGTGCGCCCCGCCGTGCGGCACCCACGTCACGCGGGCTTTCGCCGCGGTCATCATGTCCCGCAGGATCTCGGCGCGGCCGAACGGCAGGAGCGGATCACGCCGCCCGTGCGAGATGAACGCCGCGAGCCGCTCCCCGACGGCGTCGAGCCCGGCCTGCCACCGATCGCCGCCGAGCCGGGTCCCCGAGAGGACGGCGAGGCCGGCGAAAGGCTCGCGGAGGTGGGTCACGAGCTCGGTCGTGACCATGGCGCCCTGGGAAAACCCGCCCACGACGAGCCGATCACGCCGCACGCCGTGATCCTTCACCAGGACCTCGACGGTCTCCGCGAGCGCATCACGCGCGGGCGCGAGTCCTTCGGGCACTTCGTCGAGGCGCTTCATGGCGCCGTCGATGTCGCCGCGCATGAGGAGCGTCATCAGCCGATCCATGCCGATGTCCCACCAGGCACGGCCGCGCATGCCGGGGCCGACTTCGACTTCGAGGGGAGCTTCGGGGAAGAACCAGCGGACGCCGCGGCCGGCGTCGATGACGCGGCAGAGGCTGACGAGGTCCTCGCCGGGCGCGCCGAAGCCGTGGCAGAGGAGGATGGCAGGGCCGTCGCCGCCGCCGCGATGGTCTTCACCGCCACGGACGTGGACGCGGAGGGGGCCGATGGTGCGGGGTTCCATGGCGGCGGACGGTAGCAGGATTTCGAGAGGGGTGGGGGAGGAGGGGCGGTTGCCGAGCTTGACAGGGCTCCGGGCGCGACCATTACGCTTGGTGCTCCATGGCCGGCTCATTCTGCTGATGAATTCGAGGCAGGCGAGGGATCATGCTGACTGATGTAGACGAGGTTCCCTGGGCGTCCTTTCCCCAGCCCGAGTGGAACGAACCGAACGAGGTCCCATCCGCGCTTCGCGCCCTTTCGTCGTGTACTTCTGAGGAGGAGGCAGAACGCGCCTACCACAGATTCCTGTATGCCGTCGGCAACAACCACGCGGGTACCTATTACCCGGTCGTGCTGCCGACGCTCCCATTCCTGGCCCGGATCCTCGAACGTGGTAGCGAGCTCGCGCGGCGAACGACGCTCGACGCGCTCATCGATCTCCTCGGCTCCTTTGGGCCCGAGACGGGCTTCGAATTCGAAGGCATCGATCCCGAGACGGGGCTGCGTGGCGATCTCCGAGCCTTGTTGCATTTGCACGCTCGTATCATGGTCCCGGTGGTTTGTGCGATCGCCAGCGACCATTCCCCCGCACGTCGTCGTGCTGCAGCATTGGCCGCGGAGCTTGCCGAGGCTCTGCTCGAGGACGTGGATTCGTAGGGAATCACTGCGCCGGCTTGTGAAAACGGCCGAGGGGTGGCATGTTGCCGAGGGCGAAATGACCATCAAGAACGAAGCCGTCAGGCAACGAAAGCTCCTCGAGCCGATGATCGAGGACGACTACTACCCGAAGCATCTCGTCGAAAAGGGCCAGCAGCTCCTCGTCGCGCTGGCGGAGCGAGTCGAGAAGGAGGCGCCCAAGGGGACAGCCGTCTACGCGCTCACGCACGCGACCACCGAGGCGTTCAACGAGCTCCAGGAGGAGTTTTTCGAAGAAGAGAGCGAGATCGAGACCGTCGCGCGTGAGGCCATCGCAGAGGACATCGGCTTCATCCTCGACGCCTATGGTTACGAGTTCGACATCGAGGAGGCGATCGCGCCGCGCGATTGGTGACCATGCTCGGCGTCCGGGTCCAGATCGTACGATTCGCCGATGAATCGCAGCCCGGCTGGGTCGAGTGCCACTTGGTCGACGCGCACGGCCGCCGCTGGTCGTTCCTCGAGAAAGTACCGGTCGTCACCCTTGCGCTCTTGGACGAGCAAAGTGAGTACCCGCAACCCGGCATCATCGGTTGTGAGGTCGTCGGGCGGCGCGGAGGGATCGCCCGCATCGATACGGCCCAGCTGTGGGCCATCGAATCGACCGAGGGAGAGACGCAATTCGACGTGCCGGAGTCCCTCCTGGTCGAGGTCGACTGGTAAGGACGGATTTCCAGCCCGAACGCACCACTTTCCTCGTACCCCCGACCCGTTTTCCGTTGATCGCCCCCGCTGAATGGGAGGACGCTTCTGCCTGGAGCGAATCCCATGGCCGACCCCATTCTCCTCCGTTTTCGTGCGACTTCGGGTGGAAACGTCGACGTGCCGGTCCTCCTCGCCGGCGCGGGAAACGCCGCGGCCGCGCGCTGGAAGGACGCGCTTCGCACGCCCGGCGTGCACGTGCTGCTCGAAGGGGATCGCGATTATGCCGTGACCCTCGCGCCCCCCGCCTCGGAGGCGACGATCCAGATGCTCCAGGCGAACCGCAAGAAGAGCGTGCGCGTCGTCTTCCCCGGACGAACCCCCGTCCGGCGCAGGATCGCCGACGTCGCCGTCGTGCCGCCGAAGCAGATCAGGCCAGCCGCCGCCCACGAAGCCGCCGAAGCTCTCGATTTGACGGCCGGGCGCGAAGGCGCGCCATCGTTATGGCTCCTGCCCGACGGCTCGTTCGCCACCGAGCCGGGGCCGCCGCCGCGGGGCCTCGACGCGGGCCCCACGCTCGTCCGCGCCGCGCGCTGGGTCTCGTCCCGCCGCACCACGACCTTCGAGCGCCTCTTTCCGCCGAGCGCGTTTCACCCCGACGAACCCTTGCGCCCCGAGCGGCTCACCGGAGCGCAGGCCGCGGGCCTCCTCGCCCAGGCCCGGAGCGCGCTCGCCGCCGCGGGGGCGAACACCGAATACGCACGGACGGAGCCGATCGCGGCCGCGCAGATCCGATCGGCCGCGCTCACGGTGCTCTCGCACCTCGTGGCCACGGCGCTCCGGGATCCGGAGTTCCGCGCGGCGGCCGATCATGCCTCGGCCCTGATGTTCGCGCTCGTCGCCGGCGAGACCGGGCCATCAGCCGTCCCGGCGCTCCGGGCGCACGCGATTCAGCTCCTCTCGATGCGCGCGCCGGCGCTCTCGGCCGCGGACCGGGAGCTCGCGCGGAGCCTCGTCCGAAGCCTCGTGCGCGAGGCGCCGCCTTATGACGCGCTCCCCGGACCCTGGCGCTTCGCCATGTGCTCGGCCCGCGATTTCCACGAAGGCGAGGTCGACATCTTCATCGACCGCTACGATTTCCGCGAGATCGAGGCGCCCGAGGGCTCGCCCAAGCCGCCGAAATACGCGACGTATCGCGTCCTCGAAGCGCCCTTCCGCACCCCGAGTGGTGATCCCGTCTGGCTTTACGCCCGCGCCGCGCGGCCCGACGACGAGAACCTCGAAATGGCCGATCCGACGTTCGTCGGCGTCTTCATCAACCGCCACGCCCAGCTCGGCGCCTACGACATGCGCGCCGCCACGGCCACGGTCCGCCAGGCCGGCTACAAGATCATGATGAACGCGCAATGTGCCGGCCTGACAACCCGCTTCGCCATCGCACGCGCCTTCCCCGACGCCGACATCTACTCGTCCTGGGACAGCACCTATTTCCGCAACGGCGGGCCTGACGGCAAGATGAATGCCTCCGAGGGCGTCGATTGTTTCGTCGAGCTCTTGCGCGGCATGTGCGAGAAGGAGGCGCACGCCGAGATCGAGGCCCGCATGCGGCGCGTGCAATGGCACCACGCGCAGGCCCGTTTTCCCGGCTTCTCGCAGTTCATCGGGCCGGGCAATCCGCTGGTCGTCGCGCGCTTCCAGGACGTCAACCGCGACGGCCGCGCCGACCTCTACGACGGCTTCCTCGACCTCACGATCGCCGAGCTCGCCGAGGACCTGCGCGCCTCGCTCACGCCGCGGGATCCGGGCGTCGCGCCCTCGCAGATCGGCGGCGAGGCGGCCACGGGGCTCGGATGGGCCGCGGGCAGCATGAACCGCGTCACGCAATACTCGGATCTCTGGTCGGATTTGCCGGGACAGAGCGAGCTTTTTTATATCTTCCACGCGGGCGGCTTCTACGACCAGGGCGAGCCGCCGGCCGACGTGCCTGGGGGTTTGCCCGGCGAGCGGATCGGGGCACTGCCGGCGGTTTGTCGGTACGTACGCGAGACGGACGGTCCCGCAGGCATGCAGGCGGACGTGATGATGCACGCCCGCCTGAGCCACGCGGGCAAGGAGCTGAAGCGCCTGCTTTGCGCGGCGGACGCGATGTGGCGCGCCTTCGACACGGGCCTGCTCGATGGCCCGCCGATGCACACGCCCGCGGGCAAGCGCGGCGCCGTCCTGCTCACGCTCGCGGGCCTGCTCGAGTTCCCCGCCGATCAGAACTTCGTCGACGGCCTCTGGGCCATGGCGCTCGAAGCCCTGCGATTTCCGGCGATCTCGAGATCGCTCGTCCGCGGGTGCATCACGGAGGCCGACCACCAAGCGTCGAACTACTACGGTTCACGCCGGGGGCTCGTGCAGCTTTTGGAGGATCTGAAGAAGTCGGATCCGCTCGCGCTTTCGATGCTCGAATCGGAGGATCCGAAGGTGGGACGGGCGAAAGAGATTTGAGGCGTCCCCCTCGGGACTAAAGCTTCGTTCCGGGTTTTTTCCCCGGCGGCGGAGCCTTGCCGGCGGGGCCGCCGAGCTCGCTGTCGGGCGCCTCGGGGGCCATCTGCTGCAGATCGTCGGGATCGAGCGGACCGTACGCCTTGCTGCCGAGCTTGAAGAAGACGCGGCGCATCTTGTCGCTGAGCTGATCGAACGCGCGCGCGGCCATGACGTCGTAGACGCGGCCCTCGCTCGGGCCGCCGCCGATGCCGTACATCGGATTCGTGTAGTCGACCGTGAAGTGATCCGGCGGCTGCACGGGCAGGTCGAACTCGAGTTTGTCGGTCTCGCCCGGGATCTTCATGACCACGTGGAAGTCGACGACGATGCCGACGAACTTGCGGTCCCCCTTGTCCTCGGTGAAGAAATCGCCGGCCCAGCCGACCTCGTAACGCACCTCGATCGTCGGCGCCTCGACGTCGCTCGCCTCGGGCTCCTTCGTGATCGTGGTGCCCTTCAGCGTGTCGAGCGCGTCGCGCACCTGCTCCGGCTTGCTGTAGTCGATGTTGCGCAGGCGATCGAGCGGATCACGATCGTCCTTCGGCTGCACCGCGAGAGGTTTGCCGTCGGGGCCGATGCGCGGGCCTTGCTTGAGCGCCATCACGTCGGCCGGGAAGACCTTTTCGAAGCCTTGCTGCAGGCTCCGCACGATCTCCGTCTCGCGCTGCACGCCCACCTTCTCGCCGAAATGCGGGGCCACCGGGACGATGTTGCCGCCGCCCGCGAGCTCGCCGCCGAGCTTGCCCCGGAGCAGCTCGTCGACCTTGTCGAGCTTCTCCGTCGAAGGCGCCTCGAAGCGCGCCTCGACGCGGGCGGTGTCGTTCTTTTCGAGGTACCCGAGCAGCTTCTCCATGAACGGCAAAAGCTTGGGATCGTCGGTCGAAGCCTGCTCGCGGAACTCGCCGAGCGTCTTCGTGAAGAGCGCGTGGATCTCGTCGCGCGCCTCCTTCTCGACCACCGACTTCGGGTATTTCTTGAGGAAGTCGCGCAGCGCCGTGACCGAGCCCTTCTCCTTGGCGTCGCGGAGCGCCGCGCGCGGCAAGTGCTCGTCGCGCGCCTCGTCGAGGTGGCGCGTGCACGAGCGGACGTACTGCTCCCACGCGTACTCGCGATTGACTTGCTTCGCATACGCGAACATCGCCTCGTCGCTCGCGACGTTGCGCATGTGCCACATCGGCAGCGCGAGCAGGGCCGCGGCGGCCCCGGAGACGCCGAGGATCGTGCCCTTCGCGAAGAGCGCGCCGATCGATTTCGCGGCCGGCTGCTGCATGTCCTCGTCGCGCGGCGCCTGCACGGCCCAGGTGTCCTTGACGCGCACCTCGAAGAGCGGATCGACCTTCATCAGCGCCTCGATGTCCCGCGCCTGCGCCGCCTCGCGGATGTGACGCTGCGAGTCGCCGAGCTGCCGGAGGACCTCCTCCGCGCGCTCTTTGCCGTGGATCGTGAACGTCTCGGTGATGCCACCCTCGAACGTGAAGGTGAGCGTCGTGCCGTTGTAAATGCCGTTCGTGTGCTGATGGACGCCGCGGAAATCCACGAGCGTGTTCATCGGCACGACGCGAAGGATGCGATCCTCCGCGTTGATGAAATCCATCGGGAAAAGGAAGCGCCCGGGCTTGTACGGCAGCGCGGAGCCGAGGCGGACGCGACGAACCAGGAACAGGATCGACAGCAGGACGACCGCCGCGCCGAGGAAGTAAAGGAACATCACGGGCATGGACTGGACGCCCTGCCCGTACTCGTGGAGAGACGTGCCGACCAAAAGGATGAAGCCGAGGAGCGCGAGGACGAACCACCCCGCGATGGCCGCTCCTTGCGAGGGCACGCTCGACAAAAGGGGGTACGGGTACGACTGGTGCTGCATGCAGCTCACGAGCCGCTCCCGCACCTCCCTCGGCAATGCATTGAAATCGACGCGCTTGGCCTCTGCCATGGCGACCTCCGGACGGAAGCCGCGAGCCGAGCGACCTCCCGAGCCGAGCACGATACGCGAGGGCCTCTCCGTGTGTCTACGGGAGGCGCGTTTTCCGCGGGTGCTCGTGGGAAATCGCGCGCAGGCAGAATTCGCGGTCGCGCTTCAGCGCACCACGCTGCGCGCCGACAAGAGCTCGTGCTCGAGCTTGACGATCTTGTTGTAGACGCCGATCAGGAGCAGCGACGGCGCCCACTGCCCGACGAAGTTCGCGAGCTCGAGGCGCTTCGTATAACCGAAGCGGCGCTGCGGGCGGGCCGAGGCCGCGAGGCTCGCCGAGATCACCATCGAGCCGAACGCGAGGCCGAGATACGCGATCGAGGGCAGGCGCGAGGTCTGCCGCTCGATGAGCTGCGTCGTCTTGCCCTCGTTCTTGTTCAAGGTGGAGGTCATGCCCTGCGTGGAGACGTCGAACGACTGATCCATGGATTCCTCCCGGGGCCCCGACGAAGAGACGGAAGGCCCGCGCCGGCCGACGCTTGCGACGATCACGCCAACAGGGGAAGCGTGCAGGGGAGGAGCGAGGGGGCTAGTTCAGCACCTTCGGCGGCGTGCGTTTCGGCGCCTCGCGACGGGCGATCGGGCCCGCCTGGTGCATGACGAGCCGCCAGGCGCCGTCCTCGCGGACGAACAGGTTCGTCGCGACGAGCTCGTTTCCGTCGATGGACTCCGCGCACACGACGAACGCCGCGTCGCCGAGCACGGTCGCCGCCGGCCGCGTGGCAAAGATGGCCGGAGCGGTCGGGCTCGTGAGGATGGCGCGGAAGCTCGCCATGACCTCGGCGCGTCCGCGCACCGCATCCCAGCCCGGGTGCACGCACGCGACGCCCGCGCGCCGCGCCCAGAGGTCGTCCATCGCAAGGAAATCACGCCGCGCGAACGCCGCGTAAAACGCCGCGTTCGCGGCGAGGACCTCCGCTTCGTCCGACGCCATGCCTCGAAAACTCCTCTCCGCCTGGGACGATATAACAAAGCCGAAGAGCAAGGTCGACTTTCGCAGGCCGTCACATCGGCGTGTGCGGAAGCTCCATGACGGGCGGGCGCAGCCGTAGAAAGATCATGCCTCCGAGCGGCACACGGTCGCCGTAACGTCGCGCGAGCTCGTCCGTCACGACGTCGGTCGCGTCGAAGCGCAGGCCGAGCCCCGGGCGGATCGGGCCGAGCGGGAACGAGTGCACGTAGCCGAGCGCGAGCGAGCGGATCGGAAAGACACGCGAATCGAGCGGCGCGGGCAAGAGGAGCTCGCGGCCGCTGCGCTGGAGGATTTCCGCGCGCGCGAAGATCTCGTGGCGGTCCGAGAGCAAGAGCGTCGCTTCGACGAGCCCGCTCCGCGTCGTCGGGCCTTCGCTCGGCGCGTTCTGGCCGAAGATCGCGGACGCGCCGAGGTGCGAGCCCGCGGCCGGATCGCCGAGCGGAACGCCCACGAACGCCGAGGCCGTGGCGCGCGTGATCGAGACGCCGGGCATGCGGCGATCGGGATTGCGGAGCCACGCGCCGGAGGCCTGGAGGCTCAGGAAACGAAGGGGATTCAGCGTGAAGCGCGCGGCGTAGGCGTCGGGCGGGGCGAGGTCGAAGTCGAGGGGATCGTCGTCGTGCGGGCGGCCATTGAACCACGAGGCTTCGACCTTCCACCGCCGCATGAGCAAGCCGAGGGTGAGCACGCCGTGCGTGACGTGCGCGGCGTCTTGCATGGAGTGGCCGAGCGGCGCGAAAGGATCGGCGAAGGCCGAAAATCGCCGCGTATACGAGGGCGGACCGAGCGCGGGCTCGCCGGCCGGGGCGACGTAGATCTGGAGCGCGAGGTCCTCGCCGAGCGGGGCCGTGACGAGGAGCGAAAGCTCCATGAAGGCCTCTTGCGGGAGCTGTCGATCGACGACCGGCGCGCGGACGTCGCGGTTCGGGATCTGCAAGAGCGAGGGGGATCCCTCCGCCGTGAGGCCGAGCGCCTCGAGGCTCCACGTCCAGCGAATTTTCACCTCGGCGCCGTCGAAGCGCCGCCGCGCGAGGAACGTCTGCCAGTTCATCGAGGTAAAACCCCGACCGCCGCGCGGACCGAGCGCGAGGTCGTAGCCCGTGAACACGTTTTGCTGCTGGATCAGGTCCCAGCAGTCGACCTGCGTGCGCGTGCCGAACATGGGCGTCGTGTCGGGCTCCCACGCGGTGCCGGAGGGATTGCGGTTCACGCCGAGATCGAGCGGGCCCAGCATCGGAGGACACACGCCCGGCAGCAGGGGGACGGGCTCGACGCCGCCCTCAGCCTCGGCGAGCGGCGCGACGAGCAGGGCCGCGAGGCAGAGCGGGAGCGAGGCTCTCATTCCCTGGACCCCTGGTGGCGCGGCGGCGGCCGTCAATCGCGCCCCTTGCCGGCCCCGGCGAACTCGGGTGATGATGCCCGGACGTCATGAGCCATCAGGGCCCGTACTTCATCCCCTCCGGCGCTCCCCCCGGGACGCCCCTCTTGATGGAGGAGGATCGTCCGCCGGAAGGGGTCTATTATTTCCGCATCTATGCGGTGCTGATGATCCTCATGCTCCTCGGAGCGTTCGCGTCCGGGTTGTACATGATGCTCGGGCCCGTCATGCGGGGTACGTCCGGGTCGTCGGCGACCGGGGAATGGGTGGTGGGTCTCTTCCTCGCGGCCTTCTCGTTCGTCGTCATCATCCCGCACGCGATCGTGCTCTTCGCCGGCAAAGCGCGATGGGCCTACACGCTCGGGATCATCCTCATCGGGCTGAACATGTTGTGGAATACGTGCTGTCTGCCCATCACGATTCCGCTGCTCATCATGTGGATGAAGCCCGAGACGAAACGCTGGTTCGGCGCGGCCTGAGCGGAGATCGCCCGCGCCCGTCGCGACGCCCGTTCACCCTGTAAAACGCGTTTTGGCGCGAACGTATCCGCGTGCAGCGTGCGCCCGGCGCGGGAGGTGCACGCCAGCGCTCGGTACGGGGGATCGATATGAAGGCGATCATGCTGGCGATCGTGCTCGGGCTCGTGGGGCTCGGGTGCAGCGCGAATTTCCGTCAGCCGGCCCGGGAGGCGACCCTGGGCGCGATTTCAGCGTTGGATACGCCGCCCGAGGACGCCGAGCTCGCCCGCAAGATGGGGCTCTTGCTCGATCGTTTCTTGACGAATGCGCTCGCGGCCGGCCCGCCGCCGGGCATCGAGGAGATCTCCGCGAACATGATGCGAGGTGCGATGCGAGGGCTCACGGCGACCGTGCCCGAGCAAAGGTGGATCGTGCGGCACCTCGTCGCGGAGTCGTTGCGCACGGCCGTCGATACCGTGATGGATGAGCGCGGCCCGATCAGCCAGGCGGCCGCGAGGGCCGGCGAGCAGGCGGCCATGGGGCTCGTGCGCGGGATGAACAACGGGGAAAAACAGGCGACATCACTCGTCGGCGAGGTATCGGGCGAGATGGGCCGGTCGCTGACGCGCGCGATGGGCAGCGAGATCGCAGGCTGGTTCGGGCCGGACGCCGAGGGGCCGCTCGCGGACGCGATGGCGGCCGCCGCCGAGCGCGCGGCCGGGGCGGCGGTGCACGGGGCGATCGCCGCGGTGAAGGCCGAGGTCGCGCAGTGCAACGCGGGCACGGGCGAGCCGTGCGTGAGCGACGTCGTGGCCGCGCTGAGCCGCTCGGCCGCGCGCGGGGCGAGCGAGGGCGTGCGGCGGGAGATCCAGCCCCTTCCGGTCGGAATCGCGTTCGTCGTGGGGCTCGCGATGGCGCTGCTCGGGATCCGCCTCGTGCGCGAGTGGCGCTCGCGCAAGCGTCCGACGACCTGAAGGGCCGAGGACGCGGGGCCGCTTCCTTCTTGCCACGTGGGGCGGGATGAGGAAGAAGGGCCTCGTTGGAGGAGCGGGAGACATTGCTGCGGAACGAGGCGGGCACGATCGTGGCCGAAGGCCCGCTTGTGCTCGTCTGCGACTGCCCCGGGGGCTTCGCCGAGACCCTGGTGAAGCTCTACGCGCCGTTCGCGCTGCTCGCTTCGATCCTCGTATCGATCATCGTGGGGCTCCGCGCGGCGCCTTTGCCCATCCTGCTCATCGCGATCGTCTGGACGACCGCGTCCGCGATCGGCAATGGCATCGCGCAGCGGAGCGCGCGCAAGCACGGGCAGTTCCGGATCGACCTCGAGCGTGGCGAGATCGTGCAGCAGGGACGGGGTTTTTCCCGGACGCTCGACGCGCGGGCGCTCCTCCACGCGGCGACGCCCGTGGTGGCCGGGGTGGAAGGGGAATCGACCGAGCCCGGGTTCGAGCCGCGCTGGCTCGTGCTCACCATGAACAATGGCGAGGAGCTACGGCTCGGGAAGGGGCCGGCGCACGCGCTCCGTCCGGCCGTCGTTTTTCTGCGGGAGGCGGGGGTAGAGGTGTTGGTCAATCGGGGCTGAGCACGAAATCCCGATTGTCGGGGGATCGCACCTCCTGTAGCATGGATGCTACCCCACATGCTTACCTTCGTGCGCCGGATCGCCCCCTTGTTCCTCGTCGCGACGACCGCGGCGTGCGCGGAGCCGCCCGCGCCGTGCCTCGTCTCCTCCATGCTCTACTTCGCCCGTTACGACGTCGTCTCGCAGACCGGCGGGTGCATCCCTCGCCTCGGCGAGGATGTGGGGCTCGAGGTGTATCCCGGGACGAACGGGGGCCCGCAGACGATCGCCCTGCAATCGCAGTCGCTGAAGAGCCTTTGGTTCGAGGCCAACTTCAATGGCACCGACCTCGGGGACGGGCGGCCGTTCGCGCTCGGGGACTTCCCCGAGACCGCGGGGGAGGACGGCATCTGCCGCGCGGGCGATCTCGCGCCGGCGGAGATCGAGCTCCCGCCGACCCAGGTGTTCGACGACCTCGGCAACGTGGTCTCCATCGGGGGCGGGCGCATCCGCGAGACCTGGTGGAACCTCGCCATGTACGTCGCGCCCGACGTGCCCGGCGTGCGGTTCGCCGCCGAGCTCGAGGTCGAGGATCTCAAGCAGGGGTGCTCGGTGACGTACAAGGTGGCGGCGCTCTCGCCGTCCTCGTACTGCGGCGAATTCTCTGACTTCAGCGACGAGCCGAACGACGCGCTCTGCTCGCCCGCGCCCTCGCAGACGTTCTCGGGGCTCCACTCCGGCTCCGGGATCGACCCGCGGATCGCAACGCATTGTGATCCGGTGACGCTTCGCTGCGTGCTCGACGGCGGGCCGCTCGACCCGCTCTGATCCCGAGGGCTCGACGAACGTTTGGAGAACGAAACGTTGATGTTCACGCTCCGGATCCCGCTCGCCGCCTCCCTCGTGGGGGTTTTTCTCGCCGCACCGCCCGCCCACGCGGAGGAGCCCCTGCCGAGTGGTCTCGGGGAGGGGAGCGCCGCGCGATGGGGTGAATCGCTCGACCCGGCCGGGCTCCGGCTCCTGCCGCTTTCCGCTCCGGAGCAGCGCGGCGGGCCGGCGCGGTCGTTCGAGAACCTCGCTTTGCTCCTGCCGGGGACGCAGGCCGATATGTACGGCGTGTCGTTCGTCGGGGCGAGCTCGCCCGAGAATACGTTTTTCGTGGACGGGATTCGCGTCGGCCATCCGACATACGGCATTCTCCAGATGCCGCTCTCGATGGAGTTCGTCGAGCGCGCCGACGTCACCGTCGTCGGGGCCGATCCGGCGTTCGGACGGGGGGGCGGCGTGTACGACGTCGCGACGAAGAGCGGCGGGAATCGCTGGCACGCCTCGGCGTGGGGCGGCCTCGCGCCGGGCTCGCTCGAAGGGGAGCGGACGCCGAAGATCTTCGAGGGCACGGTCATCCATACCGATCCGCGCCTCGACGGCACGCGGGATCTCGGCGGGTCGGTGGGCGGGCCCATCATGAAAGACCGGCTCTTCTTTTTCGCGGGCGGGAGCCTCGCCCGGCGGCGGTATCGCCTGGAGCGCAGCTTGCAATCGCTCTCGTGGAGGACGGAGGTCGACGATTTCGGCGGTGTCCAGCTCGTCCCCGACGTCGACCCGGAGACCGGCGCCCAGAAGACGAGGCTCTTGCCGGACTCGCAGAGCACGCAGTTCGCCCAGGGCGACATCGGGCAATGGATCGGCAAGCTCACGTATCGGCCCTCGAAGACGCGGGAGGTCTCGCTCTCCGTGTTCGGGACCTTCGCGGGATCCGGGGGCGGCGCGGTGCACCCGTTCGATCTCGAGAGTGAAGGGGTCGGCGTGGACAACTTGAATGGGGAGCACACGGCCCTCGGCCGCAGGCAGATCGCTCTCACGAATGCGGTGGTGCTGCGCGGGACGTCGCTCTTCGCGGGCGGCAATGCCCGGCTCGACGCGGCGCTCGGCTGGGTGCGCAGCGGGAACGAGGTGCGGGCGGCGGATGGTTCGGGGGTCGACGACATCGGGCGGGCGGGGACGCTCGCGCACGTGCCGCAGATGCTCTGGAGGCGCGGCGGTTTCAGCGGAAACCACCCGATCGTCGATTTCGAGGATCTCAGCACGCCCGCGCTCGCCGCCTGCGCCCCGACGGGGCAACCCTCGGACATCGTGCTGAATTGTCCCGCCGGCCCGTATGCAATGGGCGGCCCCGGGCTCCTGTCCCGGTCCACGGCCGATCGTGTCGAGGGGCGCGCCGTCGTGTCGCTGCGGGCGCATGGCCTCGGCGAGCACCGGATCCGCGCCGGCGTCGATTTCGAGGTCTCGACGCTGAGCTACGTGCGTGGGTATTCCGGCGCGGTCCTCCTCCGCGAGAGCGTGAACGGCGGTTTCGTGCAAAACGAACGGTTCGGCTACCTCAGAGGCCCCGACAAACCTTTCGTGTTCGATACGGTGACGACCTCGGTGAACTCGTTCGCGGCGGGCGGGTTCGTCGCGGATACCTGGCAGATTCGCGAGGGGCTCGTGGCCGAGGCGAGCCTTCGCTACGACGCGCAGGTGCTCCTCGGGGGAAAGCTCAGCTTGCCCTTCATGCTCGCGCCGCGCGCCGGCATTTCGTGGAGCCCGATGAAGAGCGGCCGGGTGCGGGTGTTCGCGACGTACGGGATGCGATACCAGACCGTGCCGCTCGACGTGGCGGTGCGTGCCCTCGCGCCCGAGAGCAAGCTCACGAGCATTCACGCGACTGGGGGCCGCTGCGACGTCAACGAGCCGGAGGAGGTGTACGGCGGCTGTCCCGACGACACGGCCATTCTGATACAAACGACGGCCGAACCGAGCTCCCTGTCCGATCCGCGGACGACCCAGGCCTCGGTCGATCCCGAGATCGGCGGGCCCGCATATCATCAGTGGGTGGTCGGCGGGGAGGTCGCGGCGCCGCTCGGCGTGCGGTTCGGGGTCGTGTACGTGCACGACCAGCTCCTCCGCACCATCGAGGATACGAGCTTCTTCACGGGCGGGGGCTTGATCGGCAATCCGGGCGGCGGAGCGTGGGCCTTCATGACGGCGGCGGAGCGGGTGTACGACGCGCTCTCGCTCACGTTGATGCGGCCGTTCGCGGGCGGGTTCGTCGGCGTCGCGAGTTACACGCTCTCGTCGCTGCGCGGCAATTACGAGGGGTTTTTCCTGGCGCGGACGGGGCAGCTCGATCCGAACACGACGCGCGCGTTCGACGCGCCCGAGATCGACGCGAACGGCAGCGGCCCGTTGCCCGGGGATCACACGCATTCGATCAAGCTTTATGCAGGGAAAGAGCTGGTCTTGCCGGCCGGGGTGATCCTCGAAGCGGGGGCGGGGTATACCGGGCAGTCGGGGTCGCCGTACGGCGCGCTCGGCGCGCACCCGTGGTTCGGGCCGAGCGAGGTGTTCCTCCTGCCGCGTGGTTCGGTGGGGCTCACGCCGTGGGTGCACCGCATCGACGCGCGGTTCGGCGTGTCGGCGCTCCTCGGCAAGGACCTCCGGCTCGGCGCGAATGTCGAGATCTACAATCTCGCGGACAGCCGGACGCCCACGGCGTTCGACGAGAATTACACGTACGATACGGTTCTTCCTGTCGAAGGCGGCGTCCGGGAGAACCTTCCGGAGGGGCTCACGAAAAACCCTCGGTACGAAAAACCCGAGGCCTTTCAGGCGCCGCGGCAGGTGCGGTTCGGGCTGCGCGTCGATTATTGAGGACGGGCCGCGGGCACGACTTCACCGGGCGCGGGCAGTCTCTCGTTCGAAGGGGCGGCGACGAGCTCGGCGTAGTCGCATTCGGAGATCATCTCGTTCGCCCGCGTCGCCTCGACCCAGCCGACCGAGAGCGTCAGGATCGCCGTGACGTCGTGGTGCAGGAAATAATGCCCCCCGGGCTCGGCGGTCAGGTGCGCGTCGACGATCGTGTCGGAGCCGAGCTTGGCGTCCACGTCGTCGCCGTACCGAGAGACGATATGGTGAAGGCCGGCCTCGGCGAGATAGCAAAAATACGACGGGCCCTTGGTCATGCCGACGAGCCGGGCATTGTCGTGCACGACGGCAGGGACGAGCGCGGCGACCCCGTGCGGGCGCAGGACGCAGATCCGCGCGGTGTTCGGGGGCAGGGCGGCGAAGGCGCTCGCCGGGGCGTTCTCGTGCATGTTGAGCTCGTAGGACGAGCAGGAGAGCGCGAGCAGTCCGCTGAGGGACGCGAGGGCGAGGGGGAGAGCGCGTCGGGCGAGCATGCCCGGCGTGATAGAATGGCACGCGCGAGGCGTCAACGAGCGAACGTGCCCGTCCGTACTGCTTCGAGCCACGGGGCGAGGTCGTCGGGCCAGGGGCTCTCCCAGGCGAGGGATTCGCCCGTCCGCGGGTGCACGAAGCCGAGCCGGGTCGCGTGGAGCGCGAGGCGCGGCGGATCGAGCGGGCTCGTCTTTCCGTACTTGCGATCGCCGAGCACGGGGTGGCCTTCGTGCAGCGCGTGCAGGCGAATCTGGTGGGTGCGGCCGGTCGTGAGGCGGAATCGCGTGAGCGTGGCGCCGGGCGTGCCCGGGGGGGAGAGGCGTTCGAGCACCGTGGCGTGGGAGACGGCGCGTTTGCCGGCGACGGGCTCCTCGATGGTCCGCTCGTCCCAGGGGACGAGGCCGAGGAGCGCCGCGAGGTAGACGCGATCGAAATCATGGGCGCGAATTCGATCGGAGAGGGCGCGGTTCGCCGCTTCGTTTCGCGCGAAGACCACGAGCCCGCTCGTGCCCCGGTCGAGGCGGTGGACGACGTAGATCGTGCCGCCGAGGGTTCGGCCGAGCAGATCGGCGAGGTTGCCGCGGTCGCTCTCGGGCGTCGGCGCGGTGACGAGGCCGGAGGGTTTGTCCACGACCACGAGGTCGTCGTCCTGGTAGACCACGCGGAAGGGCGGGAGGCTCGACTCGTCTTTGGCGCGCGCGGCGGCGCCGACCTCCTTGGTCGCCCGGTCGAGCGCGCCGCCGAGGTGGGCGAGGATGGTTTGTCCGGGCCGGATGGCGCGGCCGGCGACTTTGCAGCGGGCGCCGTCGACGAAGACGCCGCCGAGGTCGATGGCGACGCGGGCCTTGCGGCGCGAGAGTCCGGGGACGTTCGCGGCGAGGACCTGATCGAGCCTCTGCCCTGCGTCCTCGGGGCGGGCGACGAAGCGGTAGCGCTGGTGGGAGAGGCCTGTCATCGGGGTGGTTTTGCCTCAAGGAGCCGGATCGGGGAAGTGGCTGAGGCCGATCAAGTTTCCGTCGGGGTCGCGCGTGTAGAGGGTATAGGGGCTCTCGCGCTCGACGGGAAAACCCGCCTCGGCGAGCGTGGCGCGAAAGCGCTCGCGTGCGTCCGGGCGGATGCCGAGCGCGAGGCAATGCAGGCCGGGGGCCGCGTCCTCGCGGTGCGGGGCATTCGGCGCGCCTGCGCGTTCGACCGCGAGGAAGGCGCCGCCCCCGAGCGCGAGCCATACCGAGCGCGGCTGCCCTGCGGCGTCGTCCCAGCGGCGCAGGACGGGCAGGCCGAGCACGCCCGTATAAAAACGCTCGGCCCGATCGAGATCGGCGACGACGACGGCGAGGTGGTGGACGGCGAGGGGGGTCTCCATCGGGGCGGGCAAGGTATCGCATCGCCGGGGCCGGGAGGAGTGGCGTGCGCGCGGGGATCGACGAGGGGCTTGACGCCTTCGGCGCATGACGGCAAAAGCTTCGGTCATGCGCGAAGAGAACATGGGGATCGTCAAGTCGCTCGTCAGCGTTGCCTGGGCCGACGGCCACTTCGACGTGAAGGAACGCGAGATGGTCGAGGCGCTGATCTCCACGTTCGAGGCGACCGAGGAGCAGGCCGCCGAGATCCGCGCGTATGCGGCCGAGAAGAAGACCCTCGACGACATCCCCGTGTGGGACATGTCGTTCGACGATCGCCGCGTGCTCCTGCAGCACGCCGTGTTTCTCACGTACGTCGACGGCGAGCAGCACGAGAGCGAGAAGAAGTTCGTGGAGGAGCTCTGCGTGAAGCTCGAGCTCGACGCGGACGAGGCGAAGAAAATCGTCGAGGCCGCCGACCACCGCGCGAAGAAGCATCTGAACCTGCTCTGATCGATCCGCCCCGATCGAACCTGCGGGCCCCCTTGGGTGGCCCTTCCGACGCCTCGACGTCGCCGCTACGCTGCGGGCATCGGAGGCGACATGCAGGATCATCGCAGGGAAGGGCCGGAAGGGCAGGGCGAGCGGCACGACGAGCGGCACGAGGGCTGCGGCGAGCGGCACGAGGGCCGCGGCGAGGGGCGGCGGGACGAGGGGCCCGCGGGCACGCATTTTCTCGACCTCGAGGTCTCGAAGGTCCTCTACGGCGAGGCCGCGGCGCTGACACGCGTGGCGGCGCGCGAGATCTTGAAGGACGCCATCAAGGAGCGGCTCCGGGCGCGGCTCGGTCCGCGGCTCGAGGCGATCGCGCGGATCGCGGCGGACGAGCTCGCCGACGACATCGAGGCGAACCTCGCCGTCGAGTCGATCGTGGAGGGCCGCAAGCACGCGCGCGCGGCGCGCGAGGAGGCGATCCGGAAGGCCCTCGCGCCGACGCACGAGCACACGAAGGAGTAGCGTTGGACGAACCTTCTACGTTCGGGTCGACATTCGAGAGCCGCGGACGGATCCACATCAGGCTTCCACGCTGGAGAAGCTGAAAAACCGCTGGACACCCCTTTCCTAAGGTTGTACGAACCATGTACAACCGAAGGAAGGGAGTGCTCATGTTCGACAACGCCGCCCTCGGGGATGAGGGAGGAGCGTGGCTCGGTGGAGCCACGATGGACGCCGGTCGTGGCGATCGGGCGGGCGTCTCCTCGGAGCGCGCGCGGGGTCGGCTCATCCTCCGAGGTCAACTCGACGAGGTCGGGCTCGACGACCTGCTCGGCTCCCTGGGCTCCCGGGGCCGGACGTGTGTCGTTTCGATCCGATCCGTGAAACGGCGAGGCGAGATCGTCCTCGAGCGAGGGCGCGTGCTCCGCGCCCTCGCCGACGGGGTGCCGCCGGATGCCGACGTCGAGGCCACGCTCGCCGCCCTTCGTGGGTTTTCCCAGGCGGTGTTCGACGTGCTCGCGCTCGATGAGCGGGGCTCGTCGCCGCCGCCGCGTCCGACGCCCTCCGAGACGCCGCCCGCGTCGTTACGCCCGGCGATGCTGGAGGGCCCTGCGACCGAGGTGGCGCTGGCCGCGGCCGTGATGAATGCGTGCTCCGTGTATACGCGCAAATGGCTGGGGCCGAAGCTCGCGTCGTCGTTCATGCAGACGGCGTGGACGCGCACGGCCGCGGCGCATCCGGCGATGGATGCGTTCCGGATCTCGGCGGACGGCCTCGTGACGGTGGCGGGCGTCGAGCGGGCGCGGTCGGCGATCCCGAAGGCGGTGGCGACGTGGGTGTTTTCCGTCTTCGACGCCGCCGCGATGTTCAACGCGGCGCGTTTCCAGCGGTATCACGTCCCCGAGATGCTCGGGGGCTTGATGCGGCTGCTCGACAAGGGGGGGTGGGGCGAGGCGTTCCGAATGCGAGAAGGAGGTGTTCGTTGAGCAGCGGATTCTTCAGGGCCGCGCAGCCCGCCATGGTGTCGGAGGACGGCACCCTCGACGCGGTCGAGCGTCTGGCCACGATGTCGAAGGCGGAGGTCGACGATCTCCCCTACGGATTCGTGGTCCTCGACGAGGTCGGCACGATTCTGCTGTACAACCGCTACGAATCCTCGCTTTCGCGCCTGGCGCCCGAGCGGGTCGTCGGGAAAAACTGGTTCAAGGAGGTCGCGCCTTGCACGCGGGTGGAGGCGTTTTACGGGCGCTTCCGGGCGTTCGTGCAGGACGAGGCGCGTCTTTCCGAGAGCTTTCGGTTTCGATTCCATTTCATGCACGGCCTGCAGGACGTCGCCGTGCAGTTCGTGAAGGCGCCGCCCGTGGTGGCGCTGCCGCTCGTGCAGGAAGGCACGGCGGCGCGGATCTTCATGACCGTGGTGCGCCGGCCGGCGGTCGAGGCGGGCGCGAATCGGGACGGTCACGATTTGCAGACGAGCCTGGGGACGATCGGCGGGCTCTTGCCGGTGCTGCTCGATGCGCTGCCCGCGCTGCTCGAACGGCTCGGGCCGCGCGGCGCGGTCGAGCTCGGCGAGCACGTGGGGCGCGCCATGGCGCTGGTGATCGAATCGGAGGCCGACGCGCACGCGCGCGAGGGCGGGCGCGCGCCGGTGCTCGCGCCGGGCGCGCTCGACGGCGTGCTCGCGCGGGTCGGGCTTGGTCGCGTGGCGATCGAGGCGGCGGCGTGGTCCGAGCAAAAGCGCGTCCATTGCGAGCTCCGCCCGCCGTTCGAGTCGGAGGCGGCGGAGACGGCGCTCTTTTATGGTGCATTGCTCGCGGCCGCGATCGGCTCGGGCCTCGGCGAGCCCTGCCAGGCGAGCTTCGTGGAGAACTCGAAGCCCCACGAGGTGCCGTGGATCCTCGACGTTTGTCCGGCCCCACCTGTCGAGCGTCGAAGTGAGCTCACGTCGAGCCCTTCCTGACAATGCTCGATGAATCCGGTGGAAGTTACAGCTTTCGCCGTGATTGACACGCTGGACGCGCCGCTGCGCGTACGCGATCGGCGGCGATACCGCCCCGAAGGGCGGCAACGGGCGCGTTTACTGCTTCGCCGCGGATTGATCGAACGCGACGACGCTCATCGGCTGCGTGTCGTCCCACGCGAGATCCATCTCTCCGCCGGAAGGCGATGGGACGGATTCGAGCGTGGGATCGGCGCGCGCCGGTCGCGGTATCGGCATGTCGGCCGCGGGGGCCGAGGGGAGCGTTCGTGCTGAATCAGGGAAGGGGAACAACGAGGGCATGAGGGGACCTCCAGGGAGAGCGAGGGGTATCCTCGCCCTTGCTTCATCGACCGGAGGTCCCCGGCAGTTGCTTACTTTTTCTGCCCGGCGTCCTTCGCCCGCTTGTCCACGTCGGCGAGCAGCGCCGCAAGCGCGTCCGCGTGCCGCTTCTGCGCGGCCGTGATGCGCTCCTCCATCTTCGGCTCCATCTCGCGGGCCTGCGTGAGCGAGCCGTCGATCTGCGCCTTGCTCTCGGTGGCGCGCGCGATGCGAGCCTCGCTGGCCTTCTGGTCGGCGTCCTTGCCCTTGCCCTGCGAGGCGCGTTCGCGGGCGATGTAATCGTCGAGCGTCTTCTTCACCTGCTCGGCTTCTTCGATGAGCGTGCGCAGGCGGACCTTCTCCTCGACCATCGCAATGTGCACGAGGTAACTCGCGCGGCTCAACTGGTCGGCCTGCTCTTCGAGCGTGGCCGCGTCTTCCTTGCTGAGCTCGGTCCGGTGACGGTCGATGATGGAGTGGGCCTCGTTTCGCTCGCGCAGCCGCTTTTCGAGCTGCTTGCCCACGGAATCGGTGAGCGCCTTGCCGACGGTGCCCGAGAGGTCGACCTCGCAGCCCTTTTGCTTGGCCACGTACGTGGCCGAGCCGGCGACCTTCTTGACGATCTCGTCCTGCTCGGCGAGGAAAAACGCCGCCGCCCCCGCGACCTCGCGGTTGCGCTCGACGTACGCGTGGCTCCGGCCGGCGTCGTTCGCGGTGCGGTAAATGTCGCCGACCACGCTCCAGTCGGGGGCCTTGAGGCCCTTCGAGTACTCGGAAAAACCGGAGGTGAGCGTCCGCGCGTCGTCGTCGTCGCGGCCGAAATCCTTGACGATCTGCTGGACGACGACCGGATAGTCCTGGGCGTATCCGGGCTGCGTCGCCGAGGAGGCGATTTCGGGCTCGGGCTTCGGGGCAGAGCAAGCGACGGCGCTCGCGGCGAGCAAGAAGGCGAGGGAAAACGCTCGAAGTCCGTTCATGGGGCGCAGTAAAGCCCTCGGCCCCGAGGAAGGTCAAGTCAAGAGCAGCTTATTCCGCGTTTCAGGTGGTCAGGGCGACGACCAGATCGAGCATGTAGAAACGATTGCAGCCGTGGTGTCCCGTGCAGCCGAGCTGCCGATCGAGGCGGCGAAAGCCGAGGCGCTCGTAAAGGCGCATCGCCGAATCCATGCCCGTGAGCGTCTCCAGGTAGACGCGGGCGTACCCGCGCTCCCGCGCGGCCCCGAGGACATGCCGGAGCAGGCGTTCGCCCATTCCCTTGCCACGCGCCTCGCGCAAAAAGTACATCTTGCGGAGCTCCGCCGTGTCCGCGTCGCCGCCTTCGAGCGGCCCGATCCCCGCGCCGCCCACGACGCGGCCGTCCATTTCGACGACGAAATACGCCGAGCGAGGCCCGGAATACGCCGCGCTCATGGCCGAGACCTCGGGATCGTGAATGGCAAAGCCGGGCCCGTCCGCGCCAAACTCGGGCATCACGGCGCGGATGATCGCGGCGATCGCAGGATCGTCCTCGGGGCGAATGGGGCGGAAGGAGAGAGCGTCGGTCATGGGCTAGGTTTGGCGGGCCAACCGCGTTTTCAGACGGGCGCGCCGAGGTCGCGGAGGAAGCCGCGCACGACGGCCTTCGCGGCGTGCTTGCGGTACTCGCGGGTCGAGCGGACGTCGTCGATCGGCGCGATGTCCGAGAGGACGGCGGCATCCAGAGCATCGGCCGTGATGGCGGAGAGGGGGCGCGAGAGGACGAGGGCGCGGGTCTGGAGGAGGGTCGCGGTGATCGGCGCGACGGAGGCCATGCCGAGGCCGAGTCGAACGACCCGATCCTCGGAGCGCACGGCGATGCCCGCGAGCGCGACCTTGGAGATGGCCTGCGCCCGACGCGTGCCGACCTTGCGCCAGAGCCAGGGCGAACCCTCGGGCGGGAGCGCGATCTCGACGGCGACGATGACCTCGTCCGGCGCGCGCGTGCTCTGCTTGTAGCCGGTTTGCAGCGCGGAGAAGGGGATCCGGCGCTCGCCGCGGACGCTCTTCACGACGATCGACGCGTCGTAGGCCGCGAGCGCCGCGACGCCGTCCGCCGCGGGCGAGGCCGTGGCGAGGTTGCCGCCGAGCGTGCCGCGGGCCTGGATCTGGATCGCGCCGAGCTCCCGGGCCATCGCCGCGAGCATCGGGGCGCGCTCGATCACCGTGGGATGGCGGCGGATCTCGAGGTACGTCGCGGCCGCGCCGATGCGCAAAAGGCCACGCGTCGCCGTGATGCCGCGGAGCTCGGCCATGCAGGAGACGTCGACGACGAGGGGCCGCGGATCGGCGTCGCCGCGCGGGGGCTTGAGCTCCTGCTCGACGACCCAGTCGGTCCCGCCCGCGAGCAGGACCGTGGCCTCGCCGCGCGCGTGGCGCTCCGCGACGATCCCGCAGAGCGCGTCGAGCGAGGCAGCTCGTTGCATGTCGTGGAGGGGAAGATCCGCGAGGCTCACGCCGCCCCTCCGGCTTCCCGGCGCTCACGCGCCGCCTCGCGAATGCTGTCGACGATGCGCTGATACCCGGTACAGCGGCAGAGGTTGCCCGCGATGGCCTCGCGGATCTCCTCGTCGCTCGGATCGGGCCTTCGCGCGAGGAGCGCCTCGGCCGAGATGAGCATGCCGGGGGTGCAGATGCCGCACTGCGCGCCGCCGTGATCGACGAAGCAACGCGCGAGCGGGCCGAGGTGCGGGGCGGAGAGGCCCTCGACGGTGGTGACGGCGCGGCCTTCACACTGGCCGATCGAGACGAGGCAGGCGTTCACGGGTTCGCCGTCGAGCAGCACCGTGCACGAGCCACACTCGCCCTCGCCGCAGCCCTCCTTGGTCCCCGGCAGACCGAGCGGACCGCGGAGCGCGTCGAGCAGCCGCACGAGCGGCGGCAGGTCGACCTCGCGCGAAAGGCCGTTGAGGGTGAGCGTGATCTTCAAGGGTTATTCCTCCACCTTGCGCTGGATGAACTCGATCTTGTAGCCGTCCGGATCCTCGACGAACGCGATCACGGTGGTGCCGTGCTTCATCGGACCCGCCTCGCGCGTGACCTTGCCGCCGCGCTTCTTGACCTCTTCGCAGGCCTTGTACGCGTCGTCGACCTGGATCGCGATGTGGCCGTAGCCCGTGCCGATCTCGTAGCTCTTCGTGTCCCAGTTGTGCGTGAGCTCGAGGACCGCCGTCTCCGACTCGTCGCCGTAGCCGATGAACGCGAGCGTGAACCGGCCCTCGGGATAGTCGCGCCGGCGGATGAGCTTCATGCCGAGGACGTCGGTGTAAAACGCGAGCGATCGGTCGAGGTCGCCGACGCGGAGCATGGTGTGGAGGATTCGCATGGTCGTGGGTTCTCCGTCGGTTCGCGGGGCCTTGGGTCAGCCCTTGCGGTTGGTCTGGAGCTCGAGCAGCCGCTCCGGCAAGAGGGGAAGATCGCGGGCGAAGAGCCCCGTCGCGTGCTCGACCGCCGCGGCGATCGCCGGCGCGCCGCCGTCCATGGGCAGCTCGCCGACGCCCTTGGCGCCGCCGCCGGGTCCGTACGCGTACGGAGCTTCGACGAGGTCGACGTGCATGGGAGGCGCGTCGAGCGCGGTCGGGATGATGTAGTTCGTCATGCGCGGGTTCTGGATGAGGCCGTTCTTCCAGACGACGTCCTCCCAGAGCGCCCAGCCGATCGCCTGGAGGCTGCCGCCCTCGATCTGGCCCTTGCACATGACGGGGTGGATGGCCTTGCCGACGTCCGTCGCGGACCAGAAGCCCGTGACCGTGACCTCGAGCGTGTCGAGATCGACCTCGACCTCGGCCACGTCGCACGCGTAGCCGTACACCGGGTACGCGTCGCCCTTGTACGTGCTGTCGTCCCAGGTGACCCAGCCGGGATGCTCGTACTGCACGAGCGCGGTGACCTCGCGTTCCTTGGTGAGCAAACGATCGGCGGCCGCGGCGAAGTCGCCGCCGGAGGTCTCCTGCTCGGCGCGGACGCGCGCGGCCACTTCACGCGCGGCGCGCTCGACGATGCCGCCGACGACCATGACGGTGCGCGAGGCGACCGTGGGGCCGGAGTCGGGAACGTACGAGGTCGAAGGAACGGCGAAGTCGATGTCCGCGAGGTGAAGGCCCGTCGCGTCAGCCGCGATCTGGCGGAAGACAGTCTCGGTGCCCTGGCCGATGTCGGTCGAGGCGGTGCGGATGCGAAGGCGGCCGCCGGGCAGGAGATCCACGGCGACGCGGCCCTTCAGGTGCTTCTCGCCCGAGCCGGTGAAGCCCGCGCCGTGCATGAAGACGCTCGCGCCGATGCCACGCGCGACGCGGCCGCGGACGGCCGGGGGTGCTTTGCGTTTGTCGTGGTACCCGCTCGCCGTGAGGGCTTTTTCCAGGCACTCGGCGACGCCGACGGAGCCGCGCAGGGTCTGGCCCGTGGCCGTGGTGTCGCCCTCGCGCAGCATGTTCTGCGCCTTGAGGTCCATCGGGTCGCGGCCGAGCTCCTGCGCGACGCGGTCGAGGTGGCGCTCGATCGCCCAGATGGTCTGGGGCGCGCCGAAGCCGCGGAAGGCGCCGTTCGGCGGGGTGTTCGTGGCGACGGCGACGGCGTCGATGCGCACGTCGTCCCAGCGGTAGACGCCGGCCGCGTGCAAGGCGCCGCGCGAGAGGACGACGGGCGTGAGCGTCATGTACGCGCCGCCGTCCATGAGGATGCGGATGGAGAGCGCGCGGAGCGTGCCGTCGCGATCGCAGCCGGAGACGATCTCGCAGATGGCCGGGTGACGCTTGGTCGTCGCCTCGATGTCCTCCTTGCGGTCGTAGATCATGCGCACGGGCTTGCCGCTCTTCTGCGCGAGGAGCGCGGCGTGGAGGGCGATCACCGAGGGATACTCCTCCTTGCCGCCGAACCCGCCGCCCGTGACGGCCTGCGTGACGTGCACGCGATCGGCCGCGAGGTCGAAGCCGTGGACGAGCGCTTTGTGCACGTAATAAGGGCACTGGAGGGAGCCCGTGACGTGGACGCCTTTCTCGTCCCAGCGGGCGATCACGCCCTGCGGCTCGATGTAGAGCTGCTCCTGGTGGTGCGTCGTGTAGCGGCCGCGGACGACGACCTCCGAGCTCGCGATCGCCGCTTCGATGGCGGCGGCGCTCGCGGCCGGATCGGGGAGATCGGCGCGGCCTTTCGTGATGGAGAAGCGCTTGTGGACGTTGTCCTCGCCCCAGATGACGTCGACCTTGGCGAGCGACTGCTCGGGGTCGAGGATGGGCGTGAGCGGTTCGAGGTCGAGCTTCACGGCGCGCACGGCCTGCGCGAGCTTGCGTTTGTCCGCGCACGCGAGGAGGACGACGGGCTCGTACGCGTGGCGGATCTGATCGGCCGCGAGGATCGGCTGCTCGGCCGTGATGCACTGGACCTCGTTCACCGCGAGGTCCGAGGCGCGCACGACGGTGACGTCGCTCCAGTCGAACGCGGGATCGAGGGTGATGCCGCGGAGGCGCGCGCGCGGGACGGGGCTGCGCACGGTGGCGCCGAAGAGCTCACCGGGCTCGCGGGGCAAGTCGTCGACGTACGCGGCGCGGCCCGTCACCTTGGACGCGCCATCGGTGCGCGGCACGTTGGTGCCGATGAAGGGAGGGCGGGCAGACGAAGCGTTTTGCGCGGCGGTCGTCATCGCGGGCGACACGATACCGCGGATCGTCTCGATGGAGAACGCTCTCAGATCGTATCGGCGAGCTCGACCAGGCGGCGCGGATGGTAGAGGTCACGCAGCGCGCTGGGAGGGCCCTCGTCGAGCGCACCGAGGACACGCGCGCGCCACGCGGCCGGGATCGCATCCTCGCCGAAACGCGCGCCGAGGAGCGCGCCCGTGATCGCGCCGTTCGTGTCGGCGTCGCCGCCTCGGTTGACGACGTCGATCAGCGCGGCCTCGTAGGACGGCGCGTGCAGGAGCTCCCAGAGCGCGAGCCGGAACGCCACGCGGACGAACCCTTGCTGGCGATGCAGGTGAATTTCGGGGCCGTAGAGCTCGGGATCGTCCCGAACGGCGAGCTCGAGATCCCAGCGCAGCTCGTCGCGCGCAGCCTCGACGTCACGTCCGTCGCTCGGGACGATGTCGATGAGCGTGGCGGCGGCCGCCTCGACCTCGGCCCGCACGACCTCGAACAGGTCCGTGGCCGAGGTTCGTCCCGCGCCGGCCGCGGCGATCGCGGCGCAGAGCGCGGCGCAGGTGATGCGGCATCGCGGGTCGTAGTGCGTGATCGCGCTGTCGGCGAGCGCGGCCATGCGGCACGCTTCGGGGGCGTTCGCGAGCGCGACGCCGATGGGCGCGATCCGCATGAGCGAGCCGTTGCCGGCGGTCCTGCGCTCGGAGTGGATCCAGGCGCGGCGCGCGGCTTCGCCGAGGGAGACGCCGCGGGCGATCATGGAGAGCGAAGCGTGCGTGAGGTTGCCGATGTCGAAGGCGTGCTCGATCCACGCGACGTACCGCGCCGCCACGTCGGTCGCGTGAAACCGGCCGTGCTCCTTCAAGCTGAGCGCGAGGCACGTGGCCATCTGCGTGTCGTCGGTGACCTGCCCGGGGGCGACGCGGAACGGTCCGCCGCCCGTGACGTCGGTGTGCGGGCCTTTCGCGAGCTCGGGGAAGGGCGGCGCCTCGCGCGCCTGGAACTCGAGCGTGGTGCCGAGAGCGTCGCCCACCGCGAGCCCGAGCAAGGCGCCGCGCGCCCACGCGCGCCGGGAGGCAGATGCAAGCGGTGTCTCGTCCACGAGGCGTCCTTTCCGAGCTAGTCGCCGAGGAACGTGGGCGGCGCGCGCAGGTACCGCATCGCCTCGGCCGGCGTGTTGATGTCCACGAGCACGTCGGCGTCGTCGACGTCGACGTCACGAAGATCGGCGCCGAGCGCGTGAAGATGATCCCGCAGCGGAGGCGGGTTCGGCTGGCGATACCGATCGAGCGCGCGGCCCTGGAGCGCGACGGGGTGCCCCGCGCGTCCGCCGTGCCGCGGGCGCGTCGCGAGCGGAGGCGCGCCGTCCGCGCCGAGGGCCGCGAGCAAGGCCGCCGTCGTCGTCCCGCGCGCGGGCAAGGTGTCGACGGGGCAAACGAGCACGCGATCGTTCGCGGCGACGCGCTGGACCGCGGTGGCGATGGAGCCCGCGGGCCCGAGCTCGTCGGCCGCATCGGAGACGAGGAGATCGAGGCCCGGACGAACGAACGGGATGAGCGCCTGCACGATGGGCTTGCGCGCGACGACGACGACCCGCGAGGACTCGGAGGAGAGCCGGGCCTCGGCGTGCGCGATCGCGAGCGGCCGCGGCTTCTGCCCGGGCGGACCGGGCCAGAGGAGCAGCGCCTTCGGCCCGCCGAGGCGCATGCCTTTCCCAGCCGCGAGCACGATCGACACGGTGTTCGTCATGCGTCTTCTTCCTTCTCGAGCTCGCCGTGCCCATGGCTCCGCGCGCCGCGGCGGCTGCCGGAGAGGCCCGCGCGCCACGACACGAGCTCGGCCGCGATCGCGACGCCGATCTCCGCCGGAAGGCGCGCGCCCACGTCCACGCCGAGCGGCATGCGAACGCGCGTGATGTCCGCCGCCGAGACGCCCTTCGCCTCGAGCCGCGCGCGGGTCCTCGCCGCCTTCGCGCGGCTGCCGACGCCCCCGACGAACCCGAACCCCGCGCCGATGGCCCACTCGATCGCGGCCTGATCGAGCTGGTGATCGTGCGTCATGACGAGCGCCGCGGCGCGGCCGAGATCCGCGGGGAGCGAGGCGCGGACTTCGGGATCGTCGTGATCGGCCTGGAGGAGGCGCAAGCGAGGCGCGCTCGCGCCGTCCGGGCCGGCGGACGGCCCTGGCAAACGCGCGGGATCGGCCGCGACCTCGCGCGCATCGCAGAGCGTCACGCCGAACCCGAGCGAGGCGAGCAGCGGCGCGAGGTAGACGCCGACGTGCCCGGCGCCGACGACGAGCACCGAGAGGTCGGGGGAGAGGGGCTCGATCAGGATCTCGGCCGAGCCGCCGCAACACATGCCGAGCGAGGGCCCGAGGCGGAAGGTGTCGACGCGCGGGGCAGGCGCGTCCGCGGCGAGCAACGCGGCCATCGCGGCGAGGACCGCGCGCTCGACGGCGCCGCCCCCGACGGTCCCGATCGCCGCGCCGGAGGGGAAGAGCGCGAGCTTCTGCCCGGGCGTGCAAGGCGCGGAGCCCTGCCGGGCGATCACCGTGGCGACGATGACACGCTCGCCTCGCTCGAGCGCATCGAGCGCGGTCCGCAGCACCTCGGGCGGAGGCGCAGTGCGAGGGATGACCGTGGATACGTCGAGCACCGGATGCGCGAGTGTAGCGGCGGAACCGGCCTCGGGAAAGGCATCCCGCGTCCGAGGCAGTGGCGAAAGAGCGCGCGCGCCGTATCCTCGCGCCGTGGACGAACGGCGAGTCGAGGCAGCAGAGAGCGGGCGCAGGGCGAGCGAGGCCAGGACATGACGGCGCGCAGAGCCCCGGATTTCCGGCTGGAAGAGGCGATCCGCGACCCCGGCTTCTCGCCGCGCCGGAGCGACGCGGCCGCGCTGGTCGAGCTCGTCGCGGAGGAAGGGGAGCACACGGACGACGCGGAACGATCGCTTTTGCGCCTCGGCGTGGAGGCGGCTCGCGTCGCCATCGGAGGCGCGCGCACGGCCGAGACGAAACCACGCGCGCGGCTCGTCGCGTTCGTCGGGAAGGTCGCGGCCGAGCATGCCGAGCCCGAGCTTTCGGCGTTCCTGATCGGCGCGCTCGACGACGCGGATCCGCGGGCGCGACGGTTCGCTGCGAACGCGCTCGGCAAGCTGCGTGGCCCCGACGTAGCCGCCGCCCTCGCTGCTGCGCTCGCCAAGGAGAACGACGCTTCCGCGCGGCGCGCGATGGCTGCCGCGCTCGGCAAGACGGGCGGCGACGAAGCTGCCCGCGCGCTCCGCGAGCTCGACACGGGCGGCGACGAGCTGCTCGCGCGCGCCACGGCGAAGGCCTCGCTCATGGCGCAGAGGACCGCCGGCCGCGAGGTCCCCTCGATCTTCGAGGTGCACAAGCCCGCGCCTTCTCCCGTGCCCGTCGCGCTCCACTGCCGCGCGGGCCTCGCGCCGATCCTGCGCGACGAGATCGACGTCCGGCTCAAGCCTCGCCTCGCGCCGGACGGCCGCGAGGACCGTGTCCTCGTCACGCTCGTCGGTCCTCCCGAGCGCCTGTTCGAGGCGAGGACCATGCTCTTCTTCGGCTTCCCGCTCCCACCCGTGCAGCTCGATCCTTCGGGCGACATCGCCGAGGCCCTCGCGCGCTCGCTCACCTCGCCCGAGGCGCTTCGCTTGCTCGAACATTTCACGACCGGCCCGATCCGCTTCCGGATCGCCTGGGCCGGCGGCGGCAAGCGCCGCGCGAGCACGTGGCGCGCGGCCGAGGCGATCGCCGCGGCGAACCCGAAGCTCGTCAACGACCCGACCGAGAGCACCTGGGAGGCGCTCGTGTACGAGCTGTCCGATCGCCATGCGATCGAGGTCGAGCTCTGCCCTCGCGTCGACGATCCGCGCTTCACCTACCGCGAGCGCGACGTGCCCGCGGCCTCGCACCCGACGATCGCCGCCGCGCTCGTGCGGGTCGCGGGCGTCCACGCCGACGACGTCGTCTGGGATCCCTTCGTCGGCTCGGGCACCGAGCTCTGCGAGCGTGTGCTCGCTGGCCCGTATGCGCGCCTGCTCGGCACGGACATGTCCCTCGCCGCGCTCGAAGCGGCCCGCCAGAACCTCGCCGCCGTCGGCATCGAGGACGCCGTGCTCGCGCGTGGAGACGCGCTCTCGTTCGTGCCACGCGGCGCGCCGCCGACGGTCGTCCTGACGAACCCGCCGATGGGACGGCGCGTGCTGCGTGGGATCGATCTGCACGAGTTCTTCGATCGGTTCCTCGCGCACGTCGCGGAGGTCCTCGAGCCGGGCGGCCGGATCGCGTGGATCTCGCCGCTGCCCGCGCAGAGCGCCCGCGCCGCGCGCGAGCTCGGGCTCGAACGAGCGTTCGTGCAGCGCCTCGACATGGGCGGCTTCGACGCGGAGATCCAGCTCCTGATCAACCGGCGACGGAGGAACGAGCGTGACTTCGGCCGCGGCCCGGGCTCCTCGCGCGAGCCCACGCGCGCGCCCGAGCGACGGGGCCGGCCCCGCGCGCCGGGCCGGCGGTGATCACTTCTTCAGGATCGTGAAGTAAATACCGACGCCCGCGAGGAGCAGCACGAGCGCGATGAGCATGCCGAGCAGCAAGCCCTTCGCGGCGCTCGGCGGCGGTGCCGGCTGCGCGGGCTGCATCACGACCGGCGGGGGAGGCGTGACCCGCGGCGAAGGAGCGCTCTCCCGCGGCACGCCGTACGGCGAAGGCGCGCTGTCTCGCGGGATGCCGTAGGGCGAAGGCGCGCTGTCTCGCGGAACGCCGTACGGCGAAGGAGCGCTCTCCCGCGGGGCGGCGAACGGCGACGGCTGCGGCATCGCCGACGCGCGCATCGCTTGCTCGGGAGAGAGCGGCGGGCGCTCGTCGGAGACGCTCGCGAAGAGATCCGGCAACGGTTGCGGCTGCGGTTGCGGCGCGAGGTCCGCGAGGTTCGCGGGCAGCGACGTCGACGAGCTCTCCTCGGGCAGCAGCATCGTCGGCTCGGGCGCGCGCATGTCGGGCGCCGGCACGGGCAGGGGCGCGGGTTCGAGCGCGGGCGGCGGCGGCTCCGGCAACTCGCGCATCACCGTGGCTTCGTCGTCGATGGCGTGGTGCGCCGGCGGCGTGGGTTCGTCGCGGATCACCGAACCTGCGGCCGCCGCGGCGACCTCGGCCGAGATCGTATTCACGGGCGTCGCGCGATCCGCGTCGCCGCCGGCGTCGTTCGTCGTCTGCATCAGCAGCTCGAGCGGCGCCTCGCGCATCACCGTGGCTTCGTCGTCGTCGCCGTCGTCGATGACGGCCTCGCGGGAGATGCCGCCCACCGGCGGCGCGAGGGGTGTCTTCGCGGCTGCGGCCGGCGCTGCGC
This sequence comes from Polyangium sp. y55x31, assembly GCF_029946505.1. Taxonomy (GTDB): domain Bacteria; phylum Myxococcota_A; class Polyangia; order Polyangiales; family Polyangiaceae; genus Polyangium. Next base: position 334,120 of record NZ_JARZHG010000006.1, on the reverse strand, counting down.
CCTGCACGGGACGCGCGCCGGCGACGGCAGGTTTCGTCGCTGCACGCGCAGCAGGGCCACCGGGCGCGCGGCCCATCATGCCGAACGCCGGGCCCACTTGCGGACCGACCGGACGCACGCCGGTCGACGCGGGCCCGTTCGAGGAGGCCGGCCCGACGGCTGCGTGGTTCGGCGCGGACGGCGCCGGCTTCCGCATCGGCACCATCGGCACCTTCATGAGCGACGTCTTCGCGTTCTCGTCGTCGTCCTCGAGCAGATCGTGCGCCTTCGGCAGCGGCGCGCCGGGCACCGTCGCGGCTGCGAGCGCGGTGACTGCCGGCATGTTCGGCACCGTCTGCGCCGTCGCCCGCGTGGGCGGCGCCGGGCCGGGCTCGCGCTTCCCCATCGCCGAGCGCACCGCCGTCATGTTGGGCAATGCGCGCATGACCGTGCGCGCCTCGTCGTCGTCCTCTTCGAGCTGATCGTCGACGAGCGCCGGCAGATCCTTCACCGTCGGATCCGGGTGCCACGACTCGAGCGCCTGCCGGAGCGCGGTGATCGTCGAGGCGCGGCGACTCGCATCACGCTCGAACGCGGCATCGAGGATGTGCTGCAGATCGTCGTCGCCGACATCGAACGTCGAGAGCGGCGCGGGCGACGCCGACACGACCTTCTGCCGGATGCCGTCCTCGTCGCTCGCGTGGAAGGGGCTCGTGCCCGTCAGGAGCGTGTAGAGCGTCGCGGCTGCGGCCCATGTGTCGTCGGCGAGGGCCTTGGTCCCTTTGAGGGTCCGCTCCGGCGAGTGGAAGTCGATGCGGCTCGGCGCGGAGGCGCTGGCCACGAGCATCCCGAGCGAGGTGCGCGGCACGGCCGCCGTCTTGACGGCCGCGGGCGACACGCCGCCGTGCGCCTGCCCCCGCGAATGCAGCGCTTCGAGCTTCTTCGTGAGCCGAATGATCCAGCCGACGGCGTCGAGCTCGTTCAACGGGCCGTCACGTGCAATCCGATCCGCAAGCGTTTCCACCGATGTCCTCAGCCTAGTTGCCGGAGCGACCCGCCGTCTACGACGACGCTCGTTCGCTCGTGGGAAAATCTGCTAGGGTCGCCGCATCATGGGCCTGCGTGGTCGCTTTCCTCGATCGACATGGCCCACGTGGCTTTTTCCGCTTGCCCTGTTCGGGTGCCAGCGCGAGCTCGACATGGCCAAGCATTACGACGATCGCAACGCGGCCACAACGATCCGCTACATCGGCGTTCGCGAGGCGACCCGGCAGTACCCCGACTACGGCGTCATCCAAAGCACCATCCTCACGGGTGACGCCGGGAGCGGCGCGAAGAAGGAAGGACGCGCTCGGTGAGCCGCGTGCTCGTGTCCGCGGCCCTCGTGAGCGGCCTTCTCGGCTGCGCCTCGCCGCAACGGCTCGCGACGGAGCTCGTCGCCGCGGCGACCCCGGGGCACCTCCGGCCCGTCGTCGCGTGCTGGGAGGAGGAGTACGAGGCCTCGGGCTTCCAGGGCGAGTACATGGCCACGCTCGACCTCGAAATCGCGGCCTCCGAGGTCATCGAGAGCGCCCGCGTCACTACGCTCGAACCGACGGGCGAGAGCCGGAGCGATCGTGACACCGGACGTTTCCGCGCGTGCCTGGAGAAGGCATTCGTCGGGATCGAGCTGCCGAGCGAGGCGGACGCCGAGGGGCCCGGCTACAGCTCGATTGTCGGGGCCTCGGTGCGCAACTACAAGATCGCGTTCCTCGGCGATCAGGACGAGCGCCGCAAGCGCGCCGGAGGCCGGCAGGCGCATGTGCTCATCGGCCCGCGCGCCGATCGATGCCAGGGCCTCTACGTCTACGATCCGCCGCGCGACACCTCCGCGCTCTTCACCGAGATCGCGCTCGGCAAGGGGCGGGCCGAGAGCGCGCGGGGCAAGGATCGGGACCAGCACGCGCGCGAGCTGCAGAAGACGTACGACCTCCAGCTCGAGCTCGCCGCGCGGCTCCGCGCCGATCTCGCGGACACCTCGCTCCCGCCCGCGAACCGCAAGCGGCTCACGGAGGCGCTCGATACGGCCCGAACGGAGGCGCGAGCGACCGGGGCGGCCATTGGTTGCAAGCCCTTCGCAGACCGACGCTAACCTTCGGAAAAAACTAGCGTCCGCCCGCTTCCAGCCGCATCACAAGGGTGAGGTGGGACCCATGGCGGTGACGAGGGCAGATCTCGAACGGTGCCTCGACCTCGTGAAAAGCTCGGTCGTCGAGCCGCGCGTGGGCCTGTTCGGCCCCACGAGTCGGACCTGGCACATCGCGCGCGAGGGTGTCGTCTTCCTCGCAGGCGGCGCGGCCGCGCTCCAGCAGCTCGCGCATCCCTTCGTCGCGTACGGCGTCTCCGAGCACTCGGTCACGCGCGAGGACACCTTCGGCCGCTTCCTGCGCACCTTCGAGAACGTCTACGCGATGATCTTCGGCCCGCTCGAACGCGCCCTCCGCTCGGCGCGGGCCGTGCACACGATCCACGAGCGCGTGACCGGCGTGATCACCGCGCCGGCCGGCTCCTGGCCCGCGGGCACGCACTACCGGGCGAACGACGAGGGCGCGCTGCGCTGGGTCTTCACGACCTTGATCATCAACGCGGTGCGCGCCTACGAGCTCGTCATCGATCCGCTCGAAGAGCACGAGAAGGACGAGTATTACGCGGAATCGCGGCGCTTCGCGCTCCTCTTCGGGCTCGAAGAGGAGGACCTGCCGGACTCCTACGCCGCGTTCGAGCGCTCCTTCGACGACACGATTCGCTCGGGCTCGATCGCCGTCACCACGCCCGCGCGCGAGCTTGCGGACTACCTCCTCGCGCCGCCGCACCCCGCGCTCGGCCTCGCGTGGCGCTGGTACACGACGATGACCGCGTCGCTCTTGCCCGAAGCGCTGCGTGAAGGATTCGGCCTGCCGTTCGGGTCTCGTGAGCAAGCACGCGTCGACGCCTCGATCCTCGCGATCCGCCGCGCCTACCCTCGTATCCCCGCCCGCCTCCGCCACGTCCCGGCATTCGCCGCCGCCGAGCGTCGCCTCGCGTCCGGCGACGCCTACGTCCGCGAGCCCGACACCGGCCGACCTTTCCTGCTCAAACTTCTTCTACGCATGAGCCGCGCTGCCGTCCTTTAGCCGCGCGCCGGCCGCCGTCGCTCCTTGAACCAGCTCCGCACCTTGCGCATGCGCGAGAGCTGCTTCCACGGCGCCCGCATCTTGCACGTCGACGCCTCGTCCGTGCCTTCCTTCGCGCCCCAGCGCACCTCGGGACAGTCGTTCGGGTTGTATCCGACCTCCAGGAGCTCGGACCGCGCGACCACGTCCGCGAGCGAGAGCGAGAACGACGACCCATCACTACGCACGTACGAAAAACGCCGTGTTTCGAGCTCCTGCGCGAGCGTCGTGTCGAGCTCGGCGCGCACCTCGGCCGCCGTTTTTCCCGGCGGCATCGCGTACCGCTCCGGCCTCCGCTCGACGCGCGCGGGCAGCGCGCGGGCCACGTCGATCGCCACGAGCAGCCTCAGATCCCGCGACGGCGTGGAGAAATCCTCCCACGGCCCCACCGTCTCGAAGATGCTCGCGCCGTCGGGCATCTCCACCGACTTGCCGCCGCCTTGCCGGTATTTCCGCCCGTTCTCCACGGACACGACGCGCCCCTTCACCTGCTCTTCCAGCGCGTCGATCGTCTCGACCAGCGCGCGCTTCGGATCGAGCGGCAGCGGCGAGAGCACGTCGTCCACGCGATCGTAAAACCCCTCCACGCCGTGCTCGTACTGCTCCATCGCGTGATCCCCGTGCTCGGGGTGCGCGGCGATCTCCTGGTTCGACAGCGGCCGCAGCACCCCGCGCTCGATCACGAGCGGCCGGAACCGCTTGAAGCCGGGGCTCCCGAGTGAAGGATCGAGCGCGAAGAGAAAGTTCCCGCGCCAGTACCTTCGCCGCGCCACCGTCCCGTCTGGCTGCCCGTCCACTGCGAGCAGCATCCCCGCGCGCTCGCTCGTCTGCGGCACCCGCTTCACCACGACGAGCACGTGCCCGTACGGATCCGCGTAGATCGTCCCCGGCCGCAGCGCTCGTTCATCGAGACGAACCGGATAAAAATCCGTCTCGTCGTCGTCGCCCGCGGTCCGTCCCGTCCCCGAGTGCACCGTGTCCGCGAGCGTCGTGCGCACGAACTCCGCGAAGCCCGCCATCGGATCGGTGCGCGCGTGCCGCGGCCATTCGAGGTTCGATCGTGGCCGCTTGCAGAACGGCGCCCGCCCGCCTCCGCCGCGCGTGCACGACGAGTACGCGAACGGGAGCTCCATTTTGAACGCAAAATAAGCCCTGAGCGCGTAGGGCAGATCCGCGCAGTCCGGATCGAGCACCGGCGCGTCCGGCCCTGCGTCGTCCTCGCCGCGGCCGAGGTGATCGTGCAGCAAGTTCCGCTTCGGATCGCGGAGCGCCTCGTGCAGCGCCGGGAACGTGAGCGGCTCGCCGAGCGGCGCGTCGAAGAGCGCCTCGATCCACGCCGCATACAGGTTTTCCGTCGCCGTCCCCCACGCCCCGGAGACGGGCCACATCCCGCGCGCGGCCCGCAGCGGCTCGTCCGCGTCGTCGATCGTCACGTCCTTGCACGCGCGCGCCGCCTGCGCCTCCGCGAGCACCACGCGCAGCGTCCCTGCCTCGGGCGCGGGCACGGTCGCGGTCCAGAAGTACGGCCCTGCGCCGCGCCGCTCGTCCGCGCGAACCACCGTTTTTCCGCTTCCGTCCTGCACGACCAGCGCCCCCGCGCTCGCTTCGTCGGCGACCGCGATGACCTTGAGCGGCTTTCCGGGGCGCGGGTTGCGCGGCGAGACGAAGAGCGCGAACGCGGGCGAGTCCGTGCACGACTCGATGACCGGCGGCGGATCGTTCGTCGGGACGAACGCCGCGGCGGAGGCTTTCGGCAGCGCCGTCACGGCGAGCCCGCGGGCTGCCGTGAGCGGCGAAGCGCGCCCACTGGGCTCCCCACAACCGGCGAGCGCCGCGAGAACGACGAAGGCCCAAAGCCGCAACATGGCCCACACTTACCGCGGCGGATAGCCGGGACGCAATATTCTAGAAGCTGTACTTGGCGCGGGTGAACACGGTCGACCCGCCCGTCTCCGGGGAGCCGAACTTCGTGTAGGGCTTGCCGAGCTGGAGCAGGGCGCCCGCCGCGAGCTCCAGGCCATTGCCGAAGTTGTAATCGAGCTCCGGGAAGACGACCATCGAGAACCCTTCCGCGCTGAGCGGCGAGATCGTCCGACGCACACGTTTCCCCTGCTCGTCGTCCCACGTCTCCTCCACGAGCGGCGTCGCGTCGAGGATCGTGAACAGCCGGAACATGCCCGCCTGGTTCGCAAACTTGAAATCGGCCCCGAGCACCACGTAATCGCCGAGCCGCGGCCGCAGGATCTCCCGCGAGCACGTCTCGCCGTTCTTCGAGAGCGCGCAGGCGAGCACGTTCGACCCGTCGATCACGCCGCTCTGCCGGACCACGTACCCTTCCTTGATCCAATCGCCCGCGCCGTATTCGTCCACGAGCCCGTGCACCCACATGGCGTTCACGTACACGTGCTCGCCGAACGTATAATCGAGGCCGAGCACCCATTTCAAGAACGGCGTATCGTCCACCACGAGCGGCTGCCGCCCGCCGGCCGCGCCGGGCTGCCCGTCGCCGTCGTAATCGTATTCGCCGGTGGCCTGCGGGATCCCGAGCGCGAGCTCGTCGTTCGTCAGCCGGATCGACTGGCTCTGCGGCACCACGAGCGCGCCTTCGAAGCGATACCCGATCCCGTTGATCTCCTCCGAAATCCACGAGAACGGGTTCACCTCGCCCGTGGCGTTCAGCCCGTAGACGTGCATCCGCGGGTACTCGAGCGTCACGTCGGTGAGCAGCATCCCTTCGATGCAATCGTTCGGATCGCTCGGGTTACAGCGCCTTCCGAGGGCCTGCCGCGTGTGGTTGCTGCGCGGCTGCGGGAAATCCGTGCGGCCGTTGTAATACGAGAGCGCGATGTCGTGCTCCTTGATCGTGCCCGCGATCCGGTAGGCGACCTGCATGTTGTCGAACGTCGGCTCGGGCATCACGGGCGTCACGTTGCCGATGATCGTCGGATGCCCGAACAGCGTCTGCGCCGCGGCCTGCTCGGCGACCACGCGCTGACGCAGCGAATCCGAGACGAACGGCAATCGGTCGAGCTGCGCCACCGCGAGCGAGCCGGAGAGCGGCAGCATCGCGGGCTTGAAGATCGGCACGAGCACGCCGGAGATCGACCAGTCCTCGTTGATCCAGTAATCGGCCTTCACCATGAAATTGGCGATTTGCCGGCCGAAGAGCAGCGGATCACGCAGATCGTCGGAGTTCAAATTGTTCGTCGGGTTGAACTGATCACCGACGCCCCAGGAGACGACCTGCTGGCCGATGCGCAGGTCGAGCCCCTTCACGAAAATGCCCTCGGCCTCCATGTAGACCGCGCGCGCTTCGAGGCGGTACGGGTCGGCCTTCTCGATGCGCGAGAGGTCGCCGATGGCCGTCATTCGCTCGGGATACCCGCTCCACACGAAATCGACCGCCGCGACGCCGTGGAACCGGCCGTAATTCGCCTCGAGCTTCAGGCCGAGCGTATTCCAGTTGCGCTCGACGCCCGCCGGCAGCTCCTGCCGCGAATACCAGTCGCCCACGCCCACGGGCTGCATGCGGAAGCGCAGATCGCTCTGGATGCGGCCGCTCCAATCGAGCTCGAGCTCGTCGGCGTGGGCGCTCGTCGCTGTGCCGAGCAGGAGGGCGAGGGCGCAGCCGATCGCGCTGCCCCGACGAACGTGGCGGTACATGCTTCTTTCGACCTCGGGTCCTGGAAATGCGTCGCGCCGCCCGTCCCGTGGTGGGAGGAGGCGGCGCGCGTATCTACTCTATCTGGGGCGGGGTGAAATCTACTTTTCGAGGCTGCGCTTCGAGAAGAGGTCGTCGCTCATCTCCTCGTTCACCTTCCACGCCTTGCGGATCATCTTCGTCCAGTGGCCGCCCTTCGTATGGTCGACCATCTTGAGCTCCTTCGGGCTGCAAATATTACCCTGGCACTCGTAGTCGACGCGCGTCTCGGTCTTCACGTGGTTGCCGGCCGCGTTGAAGTACTTGAGCTCCGTCGGCAGGTTCTTGTCCTTCGCGACCTTGAACTCGATCTTGCCGTGGGGGACCGTTTGTCCCGACTTCGCCGTGGCCACGAGCTTCATCTCGGCGGCTGCGTCGGAGGCGACCTGCGCGTCGTAGAGCGGCGCGTAACTCTGATTCGCGAGGTCGTCCTGGCTGAAGGCCAGGCCCATGAAGCCCTGGTCGGTCACGTGGCTCGCGATGCGGCGGATCTTCCCGAACGCCGGCAGGTACACGTACATCTGTGTGGGCGAGAGGATGAGGACCTTGGTCCCCTTCATGTCGGCCGGCGCCGTGAACTCCGTGAGGCGCTTCTCGCCCTTCATCCAGACCTTGAGCGCCATCTTCTTCTCGGGCTTGCCCGGCTCCTGGTTGACGACCTCGTACTCGTAGTACTGGGTCTTGGCGCGGTTCATCGCCTCGTCCATCCCCTTCAAAGCCTTGTCGCCCGGGGGATCAGCGCTCGCGTGGCCGGCCCAGAGCAGGGCGGCGGCGAGAAGCGGGGCGGAGGCAGGAAGCCAGCTACGGAAGATTCTGCTCATCTCGAACCTCGTTACGTTCAGGGGCTCGTGCTCGTGTCGAGAACTGCGTCCGACGCCTCGGACGAGGGAACGGCGGAAGGTATTCTAGATCCATCGCCGTAGTAGCGCGTCTTGCGTGCGAAAAGAGGGATCACCAGCATGGTCGCGAGGGCGGCCGTGACCATCGCCGCCGCCGTCAGGCCCCCGACGTTCTGCAGCGGACGCGCATCGCCGAGGGTCAGCACGAAGAAGCCCGCCGCGACCATCAGCGCGTTCACCCAGATCGCGGGGCCCGTCTGCCGCGCGGCCGTCGTGGCCGCCTCCGTCAGCGGGGATTTGTCGGGGGCGCTCCACGCGACCATCAGGTGCACCGCATAGTCCACCCCGGCCCCGATGATCAAGCTCGCCAGCATCGACGTGCCGATGTCGAGCCGCACGCCGAGGAGGCCCATCCCGCCGTAGATCACGGCCATCGTCAGCATGATCGGCAGGATGCCGAGCAGGCCGCTCCAGAACGATCGGAAGAGCGCCGCCATGATGACGAGCACGCAGCCGAGCGCGAAAAACAGGCTCTTCCACTGGTTCGACTCGACGCTCCGCGACAGGCCCGCGTGCATCACGGGCAGGCCCGTCACCGAGACCCCGAGCTTCTGCGGCGCCTCGCCCGCGGCCGGCGGGAGCGCGACCGACGGGACGTCGAGATCCATCAGCGCCGTCGCGATCGCCGCATGGAAACGCTCGCCCTTCGGCCCCTCGGGCGGCGTGATCTTCGTCGCGGCGACGAGCTCCTTCGCCCGCGCCATCGCCTCGCTCCGGCGCCAGATCTCTTCGAGGGGACGATCGACCGTATCGGCGAGATCGGTCACGAGCGAATCACTCGTGGGTTTGCCCATCGCCTCTGCGATCGCCTCCGTGAGCTTCGCCGCCTCCGGGCGCGGACCGAGCGCCGTGAGCGCGCGCGCGACCTTCTCGATCACCTCGGGGCCTTCGAGCTCCACGCTGCACTCCTCCGAGCCGAGGAACCGCGTGAGCGCCGCCTTCGTGGCTTCGGACGCGTCGGGCGCCTTCCCGGCTCCGAGCAACTCGCCGATCCTCGACGCCTCGGGCACGGAAACCTCGTATTGCCGGCCGATGGCCGCGATGCGGCTCGTCACGAATGCCCGCGTCCGCGCCGCGACCTCGTCTTTCCGGGACCCTTTGGCCTCGGCCACCACGAACTGCGCGGCGATCGCCGTGCTCGTGACCGCGCGGATCTGCTCGATCAGCGGCTCGGTCTCGGCGGCGAGGTTCGTGTCGAGCTTGATCTGCAAGAGCGCCCTTTGCCGATCGTCCGTGACGAGCTGCGTGACGGCCTTTTTCCCTTCGAGGAATCCGTAGAGCAGCTTCACCTTCGCGGCCGTGTCCGGGATGCGCCGGTCGCCTTCCATCGCCTCGTTGAGCTGCGCGACCACGGCGCCCACGTGGTTCACCGAGCTCACGTGGGGCAGGAGCGCGATGCGATCGGAGAGGACCCGGATCTCGCGCAGCACGATCGGGTCGGTCATGTCGCCCTCGACCTGGATCTGCACGAACGAAGAGCCGCCGAATTGGTCGCGCAGAAACGTCTCGGCCTGATCGGGCGGGCTGTTCTTCGAGAAGAACGCCGCATTGTCCATGCGGCTGTCGACCTTGCCGACGTAGATGCCGCTCGCGACGGTCACGGCCGCGAGCGCCGCGCCGAGGGCCATGCGGTGCCGCTGCGGCAGCGTCGTGAGCCACACGTGGAAACGCGCGGGGCCCTGCGCCTCGGCCGGCTTTCCCTTGAGCCGCACGAGGTAAATCACCGCGGGCACGAACGTGAGCGAGAGGATGAGCGTGATCAGGATGCCGAGCGCCGTGAAAATGCCGAACGTGCGCAGCGGCGCGATGTCCATCACGAGGAAGGACAGAAGGCCCACCACCGTCGTCAGGCCGCTGGCGACGACGGGCGGACCGACCTCGCAGAGCGTCCGGACGATCGACGTCGCCGGGTCTTTTTGCTCGTGGGCGACGGGGTAATAGCGGCTGAGAATGTGCACGGCATACGCGCTGCCGAGGGCGAACAGAATGACCGGAAGCGATCCGAGCACGACGTTCACGGACACGCCGAGCGCGCCCATGAGCCCGAGGGACATGACGATACCGAGCCCCGTCGAGAGCAGCGCGAGGCCGGCGCCGACGAAGTCGCGGAACGAGAGCACCGTGATGAGCACGATGACGAGCACCGCCCACGGCGCGAGCTTGCGCATGTCCTCCTGCGTGACGTCGTAGATGTACGTCGAAATGAACGGCGCCCCGCCCCAGTATTTCGCCTCGCGCGGAAATGCCTCCTCCACCGCGGTGCGGACCTTCTGCGCCACGACCTTCGGCTCCGCCCCGTAACCCGCGAAGCAATAGAGGAGCGTGGACTTTCCGTCCTCCGAGATCAGGTTGCCCACCACGTGATCCCGCGAAAACACCTTCTCGCGCAGCGCCGCGCGCTCCTCGGGCGTCTCGGGGATCTTGCCGATGAGGTAATCGTTCGTGATGCCGCCCTTCTGCGGATCCGCCACGAAATCGTCCATGTTCGTGAGCGTCATCGCGTAGCCGATGCCGTCCGTCTCGTTCAGCCGCTTCGTCAGGCCCTGCAGGCGCGTCAGAAACTCGGGCGCGAGCGCGTCGTCCGTGCTGATTCCGACGAGCGCGATGTCGAGGCTGCCAAAGCGCTTGCTGACGTCGTAGAAGACGCCGACCTCCGGGTTTTCCCGAGGCAGGAACGAAAGCACGTCGTCGTCGCGATCGACCCGCGACGCAAAAAAGAGGCTCGCGAGCGAGAGCAATACGACCGCGAGGACGATGGTCCACGCCGTCGCTCGACGAACGAGTAAATGTGCGAAGGCTTGCATTGAGAGGGACTTCCTGGCTTCGGGGCGGCCGCGGAGCAAACCCAAGCCAAAGGGGGATGTCAAGCGCGGGAAGCGCCCAGGACGTGCCTACCGCGGGCCTGACACGCGGTTGATGCAATGCAGCGTTATCGCGCTGCTATCGCAATGCAAGTGTCAGCGAGATGCCGGTACGGCCGGCGGGGCCACGGGCGCGGGCGGCGCCGGCGGGCGCCCCCCGGACAAACCGATCCACGCGAGCACACCCACGAGCGTGAGGACGCCGATCGCGAGGATCACGAAGCCGATCCATCGCCGCTCGGGCGCCGCCGGCTGCATGGGCGGATGAGGCATGACGGCCTGATTCTGTCCTGTCATGGCCTGCCAGCTCTGCGGCGGCGGCGCCTGCGGATTCGGCGCGCCCCACGTCGCCATTTGTGCCTCGGGCAAACGCTGCAAGGGCGCCGTCCCCTGCGGGACCGGCATGCCGAGCGGCGCGGGCTGCGGCGATACGCCGGGCCAACTGCCCTGCGGGGCGCTCCTCGGCGGCTCGGGCTGCGAAGGCGGCGCGCCCCGCGGATACGACGGCGGCGGCCCCGGCGCCTCCTTCATCGGCGCCGGCGCGCCCGGCAGCGGATTTCCCGTGAACGCCGCGAGCGGGATCGTCTTCGCCACCTTGTGGCTCGGCGGCGGCGACGCCGACGGCGGCCCCGACATCCCCGGCCGATACACCATCGTCACCGCGAGCCCGCCCTCGTCGCCGTCCTCCGAGGACGTGTGAGGACCCGCGTTTCGTAGCCTCTCGGTGAGCGTCTCGAGCCGCGCCACGATCTCCGCGGCCGAGGCGATCCGCGCCCGTTTGTCGCGGACGATGCAACCGGCGATGATCTCGTCGAGGGTCGGATCGATCCCGGGCATGACGTCGCGGAGCCGCGGGATCGGGGCCGTGAGCACGGCGTGGATCAGATCCGGGCCGCGGCCGGCGAACGGCCGCTGTCCTGCGAAGAGCTCGAACATGAGCACGCCGTACGACCAGATGTCCGAGCGTGGATCGAGGTCGGGCGCGCCCGCGATCTGCTCGGGGCTCATGTATGCGGGGGAGCCGAGCAGGCCTCCGGGCGCGGTGAGCATCTCCTCGGCGCCCATCGGCTTGCAGAGGCCGAAATCGAGCACCTTCACGAGCTCCTCCGTGGCGCCCGGCTCGCGGTGCAGGAAGACGTTCGCGGGCTTGAGATCACGATGGATGATCCCCTGCGCGTGCGCGGCGGCGAGCGCGCGGCCGACGTCCCGCGCGATGGGCAAGGCGCGCGCGAGATCCATGCGACCGTCGCGCTTCACGTAGCCGTAGAGCGTGTCGCCCGAGAGGAGCTGCATGACGAGGAAGGGATCTTCCTCCGCGGTCTCCCCGACGTCGTAGACCTCGACCACGTTCCGGTGCGCGATCTGCCCGGCCGCGCGGGCCTCGCGCAGGAGGCGGCGGCGGAGGTTGTCCGTCGCGTTCACGATGAGCTTCACCGCGACGTGGCGGGAGGTCATCTCGTGCACGGCCTCCCAGACGACGCCCATCGCGCCCTGGCCGAGCCTACGAGCGAGGCGGTATTTGCCGCCGACCAGGTCACCGGCCTTCATGCGAGGGGGCCATCGTACCACCGCGGCGACGTCCGCCGCGAGGAATCCGTCTTCGCCACTTCGGGATCCACTCGTCTAGAGTAGGCGGCCATGCCGTCACTCATCTCTCGCGTGGGCCCGTGGGCCCTCCTCGTGTCGTTCGTCCTCGCCGCCGGCTGCCGCGACGAGCCGTCTCCCACGCCGGAGGGCCGTGCGTCCCAGGTGCCCGCGAACGAAAAGCCCGCCCCGACGACCGTGTCCTCCGCGAGCCCGAGGGCCACGGCAGCCCCGAAGCCCACGCTCGCCGCCCCGCCTCCCGCGAGCGCCGCGGCCGCGCCCTCGACGAGCGCCTCCGCGGCCGTCGTCGAGCCCCCGGCCTTGCCGCCCGATCCGCCGTTCGACTGCGACGTCGTCCTCACGCCCGAGGACATCAAGGCCGCGTGCGGCGTCGTGGTCGAGGCCGATCCGAAACAACCGACCGAGGATATCGGCGCCGAGCGCACCTGCAGCCGTCGTTGGAACAGCAAAGATGCGGGCACGCTGAGCTTGCTCGTCGTCCGCCACGGGAGCGACGCCGAGGCCAAGGACCGCTTCAAGGACATCGAGGGCGAGGTGAGCGGAATCGAGGCGATTTCGGGACTCGGCGACGTCGCGCGCCGCTACGTGAAGAAGGGCGCGGGCGGGCACCCGATCTTCAACGTCGAGGTCGTGAAGGGTCGCTTCGACGTGCAGGTCTGGAGCCCGAAAATCACGCTCGGCGACACGACGGTCGGCCCGGTGTGTGATCACGCGGGGCTCGAGAAGCTGCTCGCCAAGGCGGTCACGCGCCTGCCTTGATCGAAGTCAGCCGCCCTTGCTCTGGATCGGCTGGACGATCCCGTCCGCGCCGATGCGGATCGCCTTGATGCCGCTCACCGCATGGAGGAGCAAGATGGCCGCGTCTCCGCGCGGAAAGAGCCGCATCGCGTGCAGCTTTCCGGCTCCGTTCACGTCCTGGCTCGCCTCGTCGTAGACCACGATGTCGGGCGCGCTCAGGATCGACGCGGGCGTGGCGATCCGCGCGCGCACGCCCGCGTCCGGCGTCCGCCACACGACGAGGAGACGCTCGCCGAAGGACGCCGCGAGCACGGGGCTCTCGTCGTTCGTGGGCGGCGCTGGGCGCGACATCGGATCCCGGCCGCGGAAAAACTCGTCGAGCGCAAGGACGACCGGCTTGCACTTGTCGTTCGCGCACCACGCGCGCCGCACCTCGTGACGCGTGGTATCGCCGACCCCGCTCCGCAGGACGAGCGTCGTCTGCGCCGCGTGTTCGTCGCACGTGACGATCTCGGAGACCACGACCGCGCCCGTGGGACGCGGCAGCTCGTCGGCGCGCACGAGCGGCGATCCGCCGCGGGCATCCCGCCGCGTCATCCACACCGTTCCGCCGTTCCGTGCGAGGAGCACGAGGCCGTTCGGCGCGCGGCATGCGGCGAGGTGGACGGCGTCGTACGGGAGCGCGCCGGCGTCCTCGATCGGGCCCGGCGGACCCTTGACGGCGCCGAGCCTGCGCAGGAGCAGGTGCGGTTTGCCTGCGCGCGGCTCGATCCACGCGAGCGCGTCGCCGAGGACGAACACGCTCGAGAAACGCACGCGTGGCGGCGGATCGATCCGCACGCGATCGAGCCGCCGCGTGCCTTCGTTTCGATCGAGCCAGAGCGCATGCTCCTCGCCTCGCTCGCCGAGCTCCATCTCGACGACGCCCACGACCTCCTTCGCCGCCGAAAAACCGCCGACCACGTGGTACGGCTCGCCGAACGCTTGCCCCGTATCCGCCCGGTAAAACGTCGAACGTGCCGAGCTCCGATCCGCGATCAGCGCCGGTCCCTCGTCGTCGGCCGCGGGCCAGAGGTGTGGCCTCGGCAAGCGGGCGCGCGGCGCGAGTGGTGTGCACGTGGCCGCGCCGAGGCCCTCCGGGAACACGCACGCCGTGGGCGGCCCGCCTCGATCGCCGCGGAACACGAGGCGCAAGGTTCGTCCGGGAACGGCGTCCGCCGAGTGATCGCCGAACGCGATCCGCTCGGCGAGGTTCGGCGCGTCGAGATCCGCGGGGGATGCAGGCGCGGGCGGCAGCGGCACCTCCACCGGCCCGCCGTCCGGATCGCCGAGGCTCCAGAGCGACGGCAGCGGGAGATCCGAGCGCGTATACATGTCCCGCGCCTTTTCGATCACCCGCGCCGCGAGATCGGGCGGCGGCGCGAGCGCGGCGCGTCCCCTGCGCCGCTCGGCATCCGCGAGCGCCTCGGCGTGCGCCGCGCATCGCCCCGGCCATCCCGGGCCCGTCGTCGAGAGTCGCTCCGGCTCGGGGAGCGAAACGGCCGTGAGCAGGATCCTCCGCAGCCGCTCGTCCGGCGTCTCCTTCGCTGCGGGCGGCTCGCCGAAGAGGCAACGGAAGAGCGCGGCGCCCGAGCGTTTCGCGTCCCGGGACGCCGTGACGCGCGGCACGCCGTACCTGATCCCAGCCGCGGCCGCCGCGAGTCCGAGCACGCCGAGCGCAGCGAACACGATCCTCCGCCGCCGGTTCGTCCCGCCTTCGGGTTTTGCTTCGGCTTTGGCTTGGGTGGCTTCGCCCTCGGGTTTGTCTTCGCTCACGGCTCTCGGCCCGCCCGCGGCAGGGGGCCTTCCAGGGGCGGAGAATAGCCGCGAAACAGGACGGGATGCGAGTTCTCGTGCGCCGCGCGTGGTGGGGCCGGGCCAAAGAGGCCGCCGCCTGCGCGGGGGGCCGATGATTTCAATGGCAGTGGCGCCTTCATTGCCGATGCGCGTTCGCCATCATTGTTATGAGCCCAGCGGGGCGGCTCGCTGGCCACCGTCACGTCGGGTCGCGGAGAGAGCGCGCCGTCGAGCCGTTCTCGGGGGTCCGTCTTGACGCCCGCCCTTTTTTGGCACTAATGCTGGGGGGCAACTCCCCCACGAAATCCCCGCACCGAGAGGTCGAGCATGAACGACCCCCGCATGGATCCGTACGAGGCCGTCGCCTATGGCCGCTTCACCGCGGCGCAGATCAACACGCTCCTGCTCGGGCTCGATCTGGAGCTCGACGGGACCCTCCGGCTCATGGCCAGCCGCGTGGCCACGACGAGCGAGGCACTCGAAGCAGCCCTCCTCCGCGCGGGTGTCCCCGAGCTCTTCCTGCACCGCGCCCCCGAAGGCTCGCCCGATCCGGTGCAAGCCGCGCGCGAGACGCTGCGCAGTCTGGTCCACTCTGCCGAGCCCCTCCGCGAGGGCTACATGATCACCTCGCGTCTGCTGCAAGGAGAATCGCTCAGCACGGCCGTGCGCCGCACGCCGATGAAGCTCCTCGCGCGGCTCGAGCACGCGCGCGAGGCGATCGAGAAGATGAAGGAGACGCTGCCCGAGCACACGTCATGGCTGGCCCGCGTGGAGCAGGCGCGGGCCGCGCTCGAGGCGTTCGACGGCGAGGTGCACGCGGGCAGGGCGGAGCGGCGATCGATGACGGCGGATGTCGCCTCGTCGTGGAACGCGTGGCAGCGGGCGTACGCGTCGGCCAAACACGTCGTGCTCGGGGTGCTAGCGGGGGTCGACAAGGTGGCGTTGATCCGGGAGGTATTCGACGACCTCGCGGATGAGAGTCCGTCGCGGCTCAGTCAGCTTCCGGCGGTGCCCTCGACGTATTGACGGGGGCGGAGGCGCGCGCGGCGCGGTCGATGCGCAGACGCTCGATCGAATGGACCACGTCATCACCACCCTGAGCCGCCTCGTCTACCGCCGCGCATCCTGAACCAACAGGGCGGGCCGGCCTTCCTTCAGGCCGCCCCGCCCGTTCCGCCAGGATCACGGCCCCCATTTTGAAGAACCTCGCCCCGTTCCCTTGGGATCGCGGGTTTTCCCAGGACGAACCAATTGCGCGCCCCTCTGACGCACACGCTTGCGTTTGCGTTTGCGTTTGCGTTTACGCGTGCGCGCGCGCCTCCGCTTCCGCTCCCTCCTGGCTCCCGGAGCGCCAGGCGAGCCCTCGCCAGCCGGACAGATGCTCCTTCCCGCGATTGCGAACACCGGAGGGCTTGCCTCCCGGACCGCAGTCGAGATAACTGGGAACCCATCCACCATGCGTGCCCTTCTGCGTGCTCTGCCTCTCTTGTTTCTCGTGTCCTGTGGCCACTCCGCGACAAAAGCTCGCTTGCAACGCGTGCAGACGGCGAAGGCGGAGGCCCGCATCCCCGGCGCGCGCCAGGCACAGGAATACGCCTCCGCGGTCCACGAGGCGTACAAGGCCGGTGACTACCGCAAGCGAGCCAAGCTCGGCGTGGCCCACGCCAGTGACGCGATCACCGTGATCGATCGCGCGATTCCGACGGCCGGGGTCGACGCGCCGACGCTCGTCGCGTGGCGCGCGACGATGCTCCTCGACGCCGGCAAGCGGCAGGACGCCTACGCCGAGTACAACCGGTCGTTCGAGATGGGACCCAACGAGATCGCGGGCAAGGCGCTGGTCGAAGCGTACGGTCAGCAGAACCGGCCGGACCTCGTCGGCCCGGTGTGCGCGAAGACGGTCCCGGTGTTGCACAACGACGACGACAAGCTCGCGATGATCGCGATGTGCCGGAAGAACATGAACGCGCTGTCGCCCGAGGGCGAGATGGCGTGGATGAGCCCCGAGCTGGTCACCTGGTATCAGGACGAGAATGCGCGCCGCCTCGGTGCCCAGGTCGAAGCGAACAACGCGCGCATCGAGCGCCAGAAGCAAGAGCAGCACGTCGTGCGCGACATGGAGCAGTGCGCGGCGAACTGCAAGCGTGAAGGGCTGTACTGCCAGAACCGCTGTCGCCACGACAACGCGTGCGAGAATCGTTGCGTCGAGATCAATCACGCCTGCCTCGATCGCTGCGAATCGGAAGCCCACGACAAGCTCGGCCGGTAAGCCCCCGCGGAAGGACCCACGCGCGGCGCCATCGAGATCCCGGGCGTCAACGGGCTCGCCGCCAGCGTCCGCCGGCCGCGTCACGGCGTGTACGGCGGGACCTTGTTGATCTGCACCACCTCTTTGACCGGCGGGACTTTGTTACGGAGATGATCGAATCTCACGTTGAGCGACTGGGCGGCAAGGAAAAGGAACCAGGGGGGCTCACGATGCGCCCGGGAACCGAGCGTCCCATGACGGTGACCGGGGCGGCGGGAGCAGGCGGAAGCAGCGGGAGCGGCACACAATCGGATTTCGCTTGCCGCTCCCACTCCCACTCCCGCTGTTGAAGACAAACATACTGCGCTCTCGAATGAGCAGCCCTACCGCGGCAACTCACGGTGGCAACTCACGATTTGCTGGAGGTGCCTCTTGGAGAACGGCGGAAGGACGCGAAGGTTCTGGTGGGCTGCGGCGGGTGCAAAGCGGAGGCGGGGCGCGCTCGGCGTCTTCTGCGCTTTGGCCGGGTCGCTGCTCCTCGTGGGCAGCGGTTGCGGGCCCGAGGTCGAGATCGAGCGTCGACCCGTGAGGCACGCGGGCGGCCACTTTCAGGGGCTCGTCGTCGGATCGGAGCCCGACGGCGCGTTCGTCGTGGCGCAACACGAGCTCGCGCCGGAGGATGACGAGGTGGTCGTGGTCTCGCTCGCGGACGACGAACAGCGCACCTGCTCGCTGGGCAGGGCATTCTTTTACCACACGCCCGGGTATACCCGCGCGCCCGCCGGCGACGGCAACCCTCGCCCGGCACGGATCCTGACGCTCGAGGGAGTCGGGGCCGAAAGCGGGGACCTGCGCATCTTCGACACGTCCTGCGTCGAGCTCATGCGTGTGCCCTCGGTCGAAGCGCCGGTGGAGGCGATCGACTCGTGGAACCTGGAGGCTTATGGCGCGCGGACGACGTCCGGCGAGGTCGTGAAGATCGATCCCTGGGCCGGATCGGTGCAGACGATCGCCGCGAATGCGAGCTTCTGGAAATTCAAGGGGGACAAGTTCTGGTTGGTCGAGGGCGGGAGCCTGGTCGTGCGTGATCTCGATGGGAAAATTTTGCAAACCGCCGGCGAGGGCGTCACGGAGGTCGCTGTCTCGCTTTGGGGAGAGGAGGCGGCTTATGTGGATACGAAGGGTCTTTGGGTGATGAAGCCTGGGGACCCCGGGCCCATTGCCGTCCCCACGACGGCCGCGCCGTGCAAACCTGTCTACGCCTTCGAGAACAGCCCGCAGAGGCTCACCTATCGGGACGATTGCGCGGCCGGCGTGCTCGGGGTTCTGGATCGGGCGACGGGGGAGAGACGCGTCTTCTCCACCGCGGTCACGTACGTGTTTGCCTTCCACGACAATTCGAAGTCGCCGTGGGTTTTTTTCGAGCGCGAGGAGCCTGGGAAGGAGCGCGAGTTCTGGGCCGTCCCGGAGGCCGGCGAGCCCGTGTTCGTCGGGACGAATCCGAAGCCCGGCTGGGTCGTTGGGCCGACCAAGGACATTGTGATCAATCTCGACTACGACGGCGCGACCAGCACGCTAGGAAAATGGTCGCCGGAGGGCGGTTTTTCTCCGCTCCTCGAGGGCTTCTGGGAGCCATGGGAAGGAGTGACCGATGGCCATTTCCCCATGATCACGGACCCGCAGGAGGAGCTCGGGACGCTCGTCGTGCTCGACTCGGTGACGCTGGCCGAAGCGCTCCGGGTCCCGGGCATCCGCCGCGAGAAGCGGAGGCATTTCCAGAAGATGCGCGTCCTCCAAGAGGTCGAGTTGCACGTCCTCGACTACGTTCACGATTGGGACCACACGCTCGGCGCAGGTACCCTCACGACCTGGATCCCAGAGACCGGAGAGCAGATCGACATCGATACGGGCGTCAGCGAATCCAGCCCCGTCGTATGGCCCGAGCACGGAATCGTCTACGCCGTGCGCACGCCCGAACGCGCGGGCCTCTGGACAGCCTATCCCTATCCGGACCTCTAGCCTGCCGCCGCCCCTTTCTCGAGGGATTCGGAGCTGGCGCGGCAAATGCGCAGGGCCATGCATGGCGTCGCGTTGAACCTGGCGGACGCAAGACCTGCGCGCCTCGGCGCAAACTCCGCGTCCCGAGCCGTCACGTTCGTATGTCGGTATCGCCGAGGCTCATGACAATGGGCTACATTCCGGTTTGTCTCGAATTGGCGCGCGTGTTGCTGGAGGAGCAGCCATGGAGCAGGTAGGCGCAGGTGCCGGCGGGGCGCAAACGCGTACGCGTGGAGAGGTCGCGAAGGGCTTCGAGCAAGTGCGCGTCGAATTCGAGCGCAACTTCGCGGAGCGTGGTGAGATCGGCGCGGCTGTGTCGGCATATTGGCGCGGCAAGAAGGTGGTCGATCTGTGGGGCGGCCACCGCACGTGGGACGGCGATGCACCGTGGGAGGAGGACACGATGGTCGTCGTGTACTCCACCACGAAGGGCATCTCCGCGATGACCCTCGCGGTCGCGAACGCGCGCGGGCTCGTCGACTATGACGCGCCGATCGCTCGCTATTGGCCCGAGTTCGCGCAGTACGGCAAGGAAGGGATCACGGTCCGGCAGCTCCTCGGCCATGAGGCTGGGCTCGTGCGGCTGGACGAGGAAATGTCGATCCACCGACTGCGCGACCTCGATGGAATGGCGCGTGTGCTCGCCCGGCAGAAGCCGGCATGGGCACCCGGCACGCGGCACGGCTATCACGCGATGACGCTCGGGCTCTACATGCAGGAGCTCATTCGGCGCGTCGACCCCGCGCACCGGACGCTGGGCCGCTTCTTCCGTGAAGAGGTCGCCGCACCGCTCGGCCTCGATCTCTTCATCGGGCTGCCGCCCGAAATCCCGACGCGACGGCTCGCAACCACCATGCCTCTCTCCCTGGGCCGCGCGCTTCGCGCTCTGCCGACCGCGCCGCGCCCGCTGCTCCTTCGGATGCTCTGGCCGTGGTCACTGATGCACAAGTCGATGGTCTTCAACGATGTCGACTGGAACGACCGACGCTGCCTCGAGTTGGAGGCGCCCGCAGGCAACGGTGTCGGGACCGCACGCGCGATCGCGCGGCTCTACTCGGTATTCGCCGAGGGGGGAGCCGAGCTCGCCGTCGGCCGAGAGACCATGGCGAACATCACGGCGAAGCCGACGTTGCACCGCGCGAAAGACGTGGTGCTGGGCGTGCCGAGCTCCTACTCGCTCGGCTTCCTCCGGCCGGGACCGGACGCAATGTTCGGCTCGAGTCCGCGCGCGTTCGGCGCACCGGGCGCAGGCGGCTCGTTCGGATTCGCGGATCCGGACGCACGGCTCGGCTACGCCTACGTCATGAACAAGACGGACTTCTACCTGTTCGACGATCCGCGGGAAAAGGCGCTCCGCGACGCCATTTATCGCGCGATTGCGACGCTCGACTGAGGTAATTCACGTCGCGCCGCCGAGTACGCCCCCTTCTCCAAAAGCGGCACACTTTCGCTTGCCCAAAAAGGGGTTGGCCCGTCATGTCGGCTCGTCAGGGATCTCGGGCGAACCGGGCCAGGTGATGCCGACCTTTTGAAGCCTGCGTTGAGCGCCGCGCACGCGCTTCGGGTCGGGCGTGGGGACAAGGAGCGTATCGAGCTCGGCGGGCGTGAACTCCGTGGGGCCTTTCAGCCTCCGATCGACCACCGCGTCGATGACCGCGTGGGCGGGGGCGTCTTCTGGGCGGTCGTGGTACGTCACGATCTTCCCGGGGCGTGGACGATACGATTCACACGACAGCGGCAAGAGCCGCCCGTTGTGCAAGACGAGGCGTCCGAAGTGACGGGTCACCCGCTCGATCATGGTGTTTCGCCTAGACTCCGTGGGCCTGGGCGTCAACGCGGCTCGCCGCCTGGGTCCGCCGACCGCGTCACGGCGTGTATGCCTGCGCGTTGTTGAGCTGCAACACCTCTTTGATCGGCGGGACCTTGTTCTTGAGATGTTGGTTGAGCCTCGTCGAGATGACGGCCGCGTTCTTGTACGCGTTCGTGCCCCACGGGCAACTGCGCAGGTCTTTCTTGGGCACCACGTGGTGCACCTGCGCGCGATCAGGGTCATTTTCGGGCGTGCCTTTCGGATTTTTGAGGACGAGCTTCTCCGTGCACGTCGTCGGCTTGCAGTTCTCATCCTTGCAAGGCCACGTGAAGCCCAAAGCAGTCGAACGTGCCGGCCTCGGACATGTAACAAGCGGAGCCGAACGCGGCGATGTACTTGCTCCGCAGCGCGACGTCCGTGCTCGGGTTTCCCACGAGCGGGATGCGATAACGCATGCACGGCTCGGGCATGGGCTCCGCGCATTCAGTCGACGTGTCGGTCGGGGTTTCGGATGGAGTAGGGCACGAATCGACAGGCCCCGGATCGAGGGGCGACCCGCACGCCCCCATCATCCCTGCCGCACCGAAGCCCAACCCCAGCACGCCCAGCATTGCCGAGCGGCGTCTCGTCATTGCTTGCATGGAATATCGAGTCGCACGTTGAGCGACTGGACGGCAAGGGCAAACGGGCCAGGGGGCTCACGGTGCGCCCGGGAATCGAGCGTCCCATGACGGTGACCGGGGCGGCGGGAGCCGGCTGGACGGCCGCGGCCCAGCACACCCCTAGAAGCAACAAGCCTCACCAAGTCTCCCCTCCGCGACTCCCGCGACGACGCCGCCTCCCCAAAAATCCGCCTCTCGACACCCGCAAAGCCGTCCTCTTCGAAGCGATCCCCCCGATCGACCCCCGCGACGCCGCCGATGCGGCAACGAACCTCCCGATCGACCCCCGCGAAGCCGCCGTTTTATGAACGGAACCACGGATCGGGCCCCGCGAAGCCGCCGTTTTGGTTGCGGAGCGCCTTCGCGACCGTCGCGATCGTCCCTCCCTTTAGACCCGTCGGGCGGGCCGGTCCTCGGCTGAGACGCCTCCGAGAGCTCTCGACCCTCACGACAGCATCCCTTTTCGCTTCATCAATTGGGCGACGGTCGCGACGAACCCGAGCGGATCGATCGGCTTCGTCACGTGCGCGTCATAGCCGGCCTCGAGCGATCGGGCCTTGTCCTCGGGGCGCGCGAATGCCGTCACCGCGACGGCGGGCAGATTGCCGAGCCCGGCGGCGCGACGCGCGCGTACCTCTCGAATGAGGGCGAATCCATCCATTCCGGGCATCCCGAGATCGCTCACCATCACGTCCGGTTCGTTCTCGGGGTTCGCCAGCATTTCGAGGGCCTCGAAGGCCGAGGCCGCCGTGAGGACCTTCGCCCGGCGATCCTCCAGCAATCGCTCGACGAGCTCCCGCGCGTCCGGCTCGTCGTCCACCACGAGGACACGAATGCCCTCCAGGCTCGTCGTATCGGCGACCGGCGGGCGCGAGACGCTCGGCCAGGGGTGCGACAGCCCCTCGTGCTCGGGGCCTGGGGCGAAGGCGCGCATCGTCGGGAGGTCGACCACGAACGTCGCCCCTTTCCCGATCCCTTCGCTCTCCGCGTGCACGCTGCCGCCGTGGAGCTCGACCAGGTGTTTCACGATCGAGAGCCCGAGGCCGAGGCCGCCGTAGCGGCGCGACGTGGACGAGTCGGCTTGACGGAAACGATCGAAGAGCAGCGGGAGAAACTCGGGCGCGATTCCCTGTCCCGTATCCGACACCGTGAGCCGGAAATGCCCATTCGTCCGGGAGAGCGTGATGTCCACGTGGCCATTCGAGGGCGTGAACTTGATCGCGTTCGCGACCAGGTTCCACACGACCTGCTGCAGGCGATCCGGGTCGCCCATCACCGTCGTGTCCGTCGGCTCGTACGTCGCGCGGATCTCGATGCCCTTCACCTCGGCGGCGTGACGAACGGATTCGATCGCGGAATCGATCACGTTCGGCAGATCGATCCACTGCACGTTGAGGCGCAGCTTCCCGGAGACGATGCGGCTCACGTCGAGCAGATCCGAGATGAGCTGCAGTTGCAGGCGCGCGTTCCGCTCGATGACGGACAGACCTTTTTCGAGGTTCCCGGGCGCCTGCTGGGAGACGCGGAGCAGCTCGATCCAGCCGAGGATGGGGGTGAGCGGCGTCCGGAGCTCGTGCGACATCGTGGCCAAGAACTCGTCTTTCATTCGGTTCGCCCGCTCGGCCTCGCTCCGCGCGGCCCGCTCGCTCCCGAGGAGTGATTCGCGCTCCGCCTCCGCCGCCTCCCGCTCCGTGATGTCGCGGATCACGCCCGCGAAAAACCTCCGCTCGCCCACGAAGAACTCGCTGACGGCGAGCTCGATGGGGAACTCCGCGCCGTCCTTTCGCCGCCCGCGCACCTTGCGCCCGATTCCGATGATCTTTCGCACCCCCGTGCGCAGATAGTTCGCGAGGTACGTGTCGTGCTCGGTTTTGTAAGGCTCGGGCATCACCATCTTGACGTTGTGGCCGATGAGCTCGTCCGCGCCGTAGCCGAACATCCGCTCGGCGGCGGGGTTCATCGTCTCGATCGTGCCGCGTTCATCGATGGTGATGATCCCGTCGACGGCGGTGTCGACGATGGCCCGGAGGCGCGCCGCGGCGTCACGCGCCGCCTCGACGGCCTCTTTTCGTTCGGTCACGTCGCGCGTCAGGTTCGAGAATCCGCGGAGGGCGCCGCTCTCGTCCCGCAGGGCCGTCAAGACGACGTTCGCCCAGAATCGCGTGCCGTCCTTGCGAACGTGAATCCCCTCGTCCTCGAAGCGCCCGGTTCTCGCCGCCAGGATGAGCGCTCGCTCCGGTTTGCCCTGTTCGATGTCCTCGGCGGGGTAAAACCGGGAGAAATGCTGACCGATGACCTCCGCGGCCGTATACCCCTTGATGCGCTCGGCGCCGGCGTTCCAGCTCTCCACGCGGCCCTCGGGGTCGAGCATGTAAATCGCGTAATCGCGCACGCCCTCGACCAGCAGGCGATACCGCTCCTCGCCCTCGCGCAGCGCCCGCTCGACCTGCCGCTGCCGCATCGAGGCCGCCAGGATGTTCGCGATCGATTCGAGGAAGGTGATGTCGTCGCGGGTGAAGAGCCGCTTTCGCCGCGAGTGCGCGCCGAGCACGCCGTAAGGCCCGCCTTGCCCGCCGGTGATCGTCACGCTCATCCCGCTGACGACGCCGTGATCGAAGAGGAGCGGCGGCCCGCGAAAACGATGCTCGGTTTGCAGGTCCTCGACGAGCACGGGCCCCTTCGATTGCAGCGTGTATCCGGCCTGCGAGTCGAGGTCGGCCCCCACCGTCGCGTGCCCGACGAGGTGCGTCGCCCATCCCACGCCGGCGCGGAGGAGGAGCCGTTGCCCGCCGGGCAACAATTCGAGGACCTTGCAGAGCTCGATTTGCAGCGTCTCGGCGACGAGCTCGACCGCGCGATCCATGACGCGCTGGACGTCCTGCTCGAGGAGCGCCATGTGCCCGAGCGTGGCCACGGCCGCCTGCTGGCGCGCCCGCGCGCGCGCTTGCTCCTCGGCCCGCTTCATCCCGGTGACCTCGAGGACGACCGCGCCGACGGAGGCGACCGTTCCATCGGGCGCCTGGACCGGGAAATGCGCCGTCAGCCAATGCCTGCGCTCGCCGGGCCGCGCCGGGGTCTCCCCGCTGACTTCCAGGCCCGCGACGGGCTTGCCCGTCCGGAAGACGTCCTGCAATGCAGAGGTGACGGTGACGTGGGGCAGGATCTCGTGAATGGGGCGGCCGAGGTGGGCCTCGACGGGCAGGCCATTGCTCGCGGCGAGCCACTCGTTGATGCGGAGGAACCGACCCTGCCGGTCGAAGAAGGCAAAGCCCACCGGCGCATGCAAAAACAAAGATTCGAGCTCTGCCGTGCGCTCGTTGATGCACCGCTCGAGGGCCGCATTCCGCCGGCGGCTCACCGCGAGCGCTTGGTGCATGCATCCGCCCAGCGTGCAGAAGGCGAGGATACCCACGAGGAACAGGGTGGCGGCGAGACCTCCGAGCGGCCATAGGAGGACCACGCCGGCGATCACAGCCACGGCGATCGTCGTCACTGCGATCGCCATTCCGTACCGGGACAGAGATGCCCGAGCGGAAATGTTCGATTTCATCGATGATCCGTGTTTCCGATCCGTCATGGTGGCGTGCGACCAGCAGCACCCTGGCCCCGCCGCTCCCTGTCCTCATCGGACAGATGAATCGAATGTACGGTATCGGACGATGACAAGCACGCGGGCGAGCTATCGCGGGCACGTGGCTGGGGCCGGTGGGACGGCGTCAATGCAAGGGAGCAGGCACCCCGCCGAGCGGCAATCGCGCCACCGCCTCGTAATGGGCGCCCGCCGCGGAGAGCTCGCTCTCGTAAAGCACGAGCTCCCGCACGTTCACCTCGCCGAACGATTCTCCGGCGAGCAATCGCGCCGCCGCCCAGAGCCCCGCGTCCACGCCGCCGAACCCGGCGCGGGCCAGGGTGAGGTGCGGCGAGAAGACGCGCTCCTCCGGCACGTACCCGACCTCCGTGAGCGCCTCGGAGAGCTCTTTTTGCACGAGCCCGAGCGCCGGCACGTCGCCCTCGACCCCGATCCACAGGACCCGCGGCTTTCGCCCGCCGAAGCACCCGGCGCCCTCGAATCGCAGCGTGAGCGGCGCGTGCCGGACCGCGACGCCCTCCGCCTTCGCCACGACCGCGGGCACGAGGGATTCCGCCACCGCGCCGAGGAATACGAGCGTCAGGTGGATGCCCTCCGTGCGCACCCATCGCGCCCGCGGGGCATGCGCGCGCGCCCGGCCGACGGCCTCGGCGATGCGCGCGTGGCATTCTTCGCCGGGGTCGACGGCGAGGAAAAGGCGCCTCGTCCCGAGGGCCACGTCATTCCCCCATGGCCTTGACCACGAGGCGTTTTCTGCGCTGGCCGTCGAACTCGGCATAGAAGATCTGCTGCCAGGGGCCGAGGTCGAGCTTTCCTTTCGTGATGGGGACGATCACCTGGTGGTGGACGAGGATCGACTTGAGGTGCGCGTCGCCGTTGTCCTCGCCGGTCCGGTGGTGCTTGTAATCGGGGCCGGCCGGGGCGAGCGTTTGCAGCCACGACCAGATGTCTTCCCAGAGCCCGGGCTCGTGGTCGTTCACGAAGACGCCTGCCGTGATGTGCATCGCGCTGACGAGGACCATGCCCTCGGCGATGCCGCTGCCGGAGACGATGGTCTCGACGCGATCGGTGATGTTGACGAGCTCGCGCCGTTGCTTGGTCTCGAACCAGAGGTATTCGGTGACGGATCGCATGTGCGGCGATCGTCGTCGCGCGGAGGGCGGGGAGCGTCAAGGGGGTTCGGGGGCGTAGCTCGGCTCGTCCGAGCGTAGCCCCCGAGCGTTGAACGAGGCGTTTTTCGTGATCACTTCACGAACTTCGACAGCAGCCGGATGTACGCCACCTGGTAGCCGTTCGAGTTCTCGGTGACGGACCACGAGTTCAGCGGCCAGCTCGTGTTGAAGTCCTTGTACGATTTCTGCGCCGGCTGTCCCTTCGGCGGCGTGATC
This sequence comes from Polyangium sp. y55x31, assembly GCF_029946505.1. GTDB lineage: Bacteria > Myxococcota_A > Polyangia > Polyangiales > Polyangiaceae > Polyangium. Next base: position 307,556 of record NZ_JARZHG010000006.1, on the reverse strand, counting down.
GTCTCCGACGAGCATACGGCGTTGTTCTGGGCGCTGCCGCAGTTGTTCGGGCAGCAGCCGTCCCAGTCGTAGCTCGGGTTCGGGCCGCCCGTCAAAAAGCCCGGGGCCGGCCCGTACGTCGAGGCGCCCACGCGATCCCATTGCGCATTGCCGTTCTCGAACCACGTGTGGTAAAATTCGTTCACGCTGTTCTCGGCGCCGGCGTCGGCCATGTTCGAGAGGTAGACGAGCCCGAGCGGGTTCGTCCCGTGGATGTAATGGATGTACCGCGCTGCGGCTCGCTCCGCGGCTGCGTTTTTCGCCGGGTCGAGCCCGTAGACGATGATGTCCTGGTACATGTTGCCCTGGTGCGACTTCGTCCCGTTGCTCCCCCAGACGTAGTCCTTCAGGTACGCGCGGTACGGGTCCGTCTCGCCATTGATCGCCCCGAAATTTTCGGTCCCGGCCATCGCGGCGTTGTAGGTGTTCTTGATGGTGGTCACGACGTTCTGCGTGGCGCCCGGCACCTTCGTGTAATAAAGGAGCGCGTCCTGCTGCTCGGCCTCGAACGGGTACGCGAAGTTCCATTGCAAGAGGTGGATCGCCTGGTAATTCTGGTCGAAGAACTGGCGGTAGCTCGCCTTGTTCGTCGCGTGGAAGAGATACGCGGCGGCCTCGACCTTCTTGGAGAGGCGCCCATAATCGTCCGTCTCCTGCTGGCCCGCGCCGAGGCCCTGCGATCCGTTCGCGCCGTCGTTGTTGTAGAACGTCACGTTCGGGTTCGCGTTCGCCCAGGACCAGGCGTTTTCGGCGCGCGCAAGGAGGTCGTCGGCATACGCCATGAAGGCCCCGCCGAGCGAGCGGAACACGATCGAGCCATAGGCGAACGCCGCGGCGGCGCTCAGCGTGGCCGAGGTGCTCGCCGTGCCGTACCGGCTCGGGCCCGTCGACGCGGAGGGCGGGCTCGCGTGCCCGACGCCCACGATGCTCAGCACCGAGCCGTTCGCGTTTTGCATCTTGATGAGCCAGTCCATGCCGAATTTCGCCTCGTCCACGACGTCGGGGACGCCGTTGCCGGACTCGGGGATCCCGTAATCGTCGGTGAACGCGGCCTTCGACTCGTCGTAGGCCATGAGCAGGCTCGTCACGTACCGCGCGTGCCAGTTCGTGTACTTGTTGTAATCACCCGCGTCGTACCAGCCGCCGGAGAGATCCCGCTCCGTCGCGGCGTCGTTCGGCGCATTGTAACGCCGGGCGTTCTTGTCCTGCCCGGGGCCCACGTGGCTCGCGCCGTCCGCCCAGCCCGCGCCCGCGTGCTGGGCGCTCTTCGCGACCCCGGCGCGCTGATAGAAGAACGAGCGCACCGCGGCCTTGAGGACATCGCGGTACACGTTCGTCGCGATGCGGAACTCGTGCGAGCGCAGGTCCTTGCCCGTGTCGTGCACGTAATAGGTGCCGGGCGTCTGCACGGACGAGAAATCGAAATGCCAGGCCCGATCGCCCGACGACGGGTCGACCATGCCATTTTTCCACGCCGCCGGGGCGGCCGTGAGGACCTGCGCGCCCGTCTGCGCGTTCACGAGCGCGTACGTGCCCCCGGGCGAGAAGGATTCGGCCGCATCGAATCCATTCTCGGGATCCCGGATCACCGCAACTTTCTGCCCATTCGGTAAATAGCCGAATTGATCGACGACGATGTACGGGGTCACGGGCGGCTTGACCGGGTTCATGCCACCCCCGGCGCCGCCGCCTCCGCCCGAACCGCCCATTCCACCGGCGCCGCCGGAGCCACCCGCGCCGCCCATTCCACCGACGCCGCCGGAACCACCCGCGCCGCCCATTCCACCGGCGCCGCCGGAGCCGCCGGAGCCGCCAATGCCGCCGGAGCCGCCAATGCCACCGGAGCCACCCGTGCCGCCGGTCGCGCCCGTGCCGCCGGTGCCGCCGGTGCCGCCGGTCGCGCCCGCGCCACCGCCGCCCGTATTGTCCGTGGAATTCGAAGTCTCGCCGCTGTCGCAAGCGGCGAGCACGGCGAGGGAGAGCGCGGGAATCGAAGCCAAGAGCAAACGTCTCATGGAAGACCTCCGCGCGCGATGGTACCTCAGAATGGCGGCTCGGGAAGCTCGAACTCGGCGAGCGCGCTGCGGTCCTCGACCTCGCGTTTCTTGTTGCGCAGATACACCGCCTCGCGCCAGCCGTGATCGAGCACGGTCCAGGCCGCGAGGCTCGCCTTCGTGATCACGTCGATCCGCTTGCCGAAGCGCGCGACGACCTCCCAGTCGATCTCCACGCCGAGCCCCGGCTCGTCCGGAATCCGGATCCGGCCCTCGTCATCCCGCGCGAATCCATGACGAAGGAACCGCGCCCATTGCGGCATCTGCCAGTGCAGGTCGTGCGGCAGCTCGAGGAGGCCGCGCTCCTCCTGCGGGAGCAGGCCGAAAAGATGAAGGTTCACCGCAAAGCCGAGGCCGTTCGTCCAGGTATGCGGCGTGTATCGGAGCGGCCGCGCCTCCGGCCCGCGCGCGGCGTTGCGATTTCGGATCTCGCGCACGAGCCAGCGGACGACGCTCACGCCGCCCGCATACGTGCCGCCCGAGAGCACCGCGTCGGGCTGGTAGACGTCGAGGCTCCCGGCGTCGAGCATCGATCGGAATTCGCGCCACGAGGGCGTGATCTCGCCGCCCGCGATCGGGACCTTCGAGCGTTTGCGGAGCCGCGCGAGGCCCTCGTGATCGGCCCGGTGGAGCGGCTCTTCGAGCCAGGAAACCCGATACGGCTCGATCCCTTCGCTGAAGCGCGCTGCAAAGTCCTCGTCCCAGCGCGGGCTCGTTTCGACGAGCTCCACGGGCCAGCCGAGATTGGCGTCGACCATGAGCTCCATCGAATCCCCCGCGGCCTCCCGGGCGGCCGCGACGACGTCGACCATCTTCGTGAGGTCGTCGCTTTTCACGCGGATCTTGACGCCCGCGAAGCCCTCGTTCCGGCGCTCGGTGACGAGCGCGGCGACGACGCGCGGATCGTGGTCGTGGTTCGATCCGAGCGAGGCATATGGCACCGCGAAGCCGCCCGTGCCGCCGAGGATCTTCCACAATGGCTCGCGCCGGTATTTGCCGACGAGATCCCAGAACGCGGCGTCGATCCACCCATTCCGCATGCCGAGGACCGAGAACTCCTCGATGCGCTGGTTCACGAGGCGCATGTCGAGCGGGTTCAATCCGAGCAGGTAGGCGCCGAGCAAGGCGCCGAGCGACTCGCGTTCGCGGCCCATCGCGGGGATCGCCGCGACGCCGTCGAGCCCCGCGTCGGTCACGAGGCGCAGGAGGTACAAGCGCAGGTCGATCTGGTGGTAGCCGGGGATCCAGTTCGGCTCGAAGACGACCCGATCGTCGAAGAACCCCGGCCGGTCACCCGAGAGCGGGATCTTGACGTAGTAAAGCTCGATCCGCTCGATCTTCATGGTGGGCTCCTGCCTTTCCGGACAACGGCGGCTGCCCCTGGTTTCTGACACTTCTTCTTGGCGGCAAGAGGGGCGTTGGGCAAGATCCGCGCGCTCGATCTCGTGCCCCGGAGGATGTTCTTGCGCGCGCCCATCGCTCTTCGCCTCGTGCTCCCTTTCGTGCTCCTCGCCTGCGGCAACGTCCCGCCGCCCGAGCCCATGCCCGCGCCCCTGCCGAAGCCCGAGGCCGCTCTGCCCGGGGCAGAGGCGGCGGCCGCGCCGCGGGTCGATCCTTCACGTGCGCTCGAAGGCCGCGCGCTCGAGAACGTCGTCGCATTCACGCAGCTCTACAATTACGTGCGTTTCTTTCATCCGAGCGACGAGGCCGCGCGGGCCGATTGGAACGCGATCGCCGTGGACGGCGCGAGGCGCGTCGAAGGGGCCACGTCGGCGGAGGAGCTCGCGCAGATCCTCGGGGAGATCTTCGGCCCCGTGGCGCCGACGCTCCGCGTGTTCCCGACGGGCCTCCGGCAAGACCTGCCCGAGGCGATTCTGCCGCCGAAGGACGGCTCGAAGCCGAAGATCGTCGCGTGGCAGCACGAGGGGATCGAGCTCGGGATGTTGCCGAACAACGTCTACAAGAGCCAGCGCGTGAACGACATGGAGGCGTCGCCGCTCGAACCGGGCGGGATCGACACGAGCCTGCCGATCGAGAAATGCGCCGGCAAGAAGGTCGTGGTCTCGGCGTTCGCGCGGGTGGAGAGCCCCGGAGAGCAGGGGGGCGCGCAGATCGGCATCGGCGTGAAGGGGGCGCAGAAGAAGTACGACTGGACCACGAGCACGCCGGCGAGGCCGCGGGAATGGACGAAGATCACCCACACCGTGGATGTGCCTGCCGATGCGAAGGGCGTCGATATCGGATTCGAGATCGACGGCGCGGGCAAGGCGTTCTTCGACGACGTGGTCGTGGAGGTCCAGGAAGGGGGCAAGACGACGGCGCTGAAGATCAAAAACCCCGGGTTCGAGAAGGTCGAGAAGGACGAGATCACTGCGTGGAACGTGCCGAGCCCGGAGCAGGCGAAGGCGCTCGGCATCGGCGCGGCCACGACGACGGAGGCGCCGAAATCGGGGAAACGCGCGGTGGTCGTGACGGCCACGCCGAAGCCTCCGCCCAAGCTCGCGCTTCCGAGCGAGGTTTACGAGGCCGAGCTCGGCGGCGGCGTGTCGTGCAAGTTGCCGCTCACGCTTTATGCGGACGATCGCGGGACCTTGCCGCATGGAACCGCAGCGCCGGCCGAGCCGCCCCCGAGCGGTGTTTCCGCGACCTTCGCGTATTCGCTGAAGGACCGCGAGACACGCCTCGCCGGCATCACGATGGCGTGGGGCATCATGCAGCATTTTTATCCCTACTTCGACGTCGTCGGGACGGACTGGACCGCCGTGTTGCGAAAGAGTTTGTCCAAGGCGGCGACCGCCATCGACGAGCAGGGCGCGGTGCTGGCCCTGGAGCTCCTCGTCACCCAGCTCCACGACGGCCACGGCAACGTGGTGCGAATGGTGAGGACGCCCGAGGGGCAGCCCGTGCCCGAGATGGCGACCCGCGGCTACTTGCCGATGAATTTCACCTGGGCCGAAGGGCAGCTCGTGGTGACGAACGTGCACCCGAGCGCGGGCGCGGAGGTTCGTCCCGGCGATACCGTCATCGCGATCGGCGACAAACCCATCGACGCCTGGATGGCGGCCATCGAGCCGCGCATCCCGGCCGCGACGCCCGGGTGGAGGAAACGCGTCGCGACGAGCCACCTGCGCATGGGGACGAAGGGCGAGCCCGTGAAGGTGACGCTGAAGCACGAGGGCGGTAATCCCGTGACGGTCGAGCTCGCGTATTCGCTCGGCATGATGGAGAAATTGCCCCAGGAGAAGCGGCCGGAGCCGGTCGCCGAGGTCGCGCTCGGGATCTCGTACGTCGATCTCGACCGGGTGACGCCGGAGCAATTCGAGGCGGCGTTGCCCAGGCTGGCGAAGGCGAAGGGCGTGATCTTCGATCTACGCGGTTATCCCAAGGTCGAGCCCGGGGTGCTCGGGCACCTCACGTCGAAGCCCCTCGCGAGCCCCGACTGGAAGATGCCGCGGATCGTCCGGCCAAACCGCGAGGGGCTCACGTTCGAGGTGGTGAAGTGGATCGTCGAGCCGAAGGCGCCGCGCATCCAGGGCAAAATCGTGTTCCTGACGGACGAGCGGGCGATCAGCCAGGCCGAGACGTGGATGAGCATGGTCGACCATTACAAGCTCGGCAAGATCGTGGGCGCGACGACGGCGGGCACGAACGGGAACGTGAACCCATTCCCCGTGCCGGGCGGGGTCGTGATCACCTGGACGGGCCTGCGGGTCGAGCGCTTCGACGGCTCGCGTTTCCACGGCGTCGGCGTGCCGCCGAACATCCCCGCGACGCGGACGGTGAAGGGCATCCGCGAGGGGCGCGACGAGGTGCTGGAGGTGGGGATCGGGGTCGTGACGGGGAAGGTGAAATGACGATTCAGGGGTGGAGACGCTCGCAGCGCCACCCTTCGCCTTCGCGGACGTAGACGAATCGATCGTGGAGGCGGCTGTCCTTGCCAAACCAGAACTCGATCCGGTCGGGAATCACGCGATACCCGCTCCAGTGCGGCGGCCGCGGGACGGGGCCGCCCTCGAAGCGCGCCGTCAACTCGGCGACGCGGGCTTCGAGCTCCTCGCGAGAGTGGAGCGGACGGCTTTGATCGGAGGCCCAGGCGCCGATCTGGCTGCCGCGCACGCGTGAGGCGAAGTAGGCGTCCGCTTCCTCGGTGGAGACGAGCTCGACCTTGCCCTCGACGCGGATCTGCTCGGCGGCCTTCGGCCAATGAATGCAGAGCGCGGCCCAAGGGTTTTTCGCGAGCGCCCGGCCTTTGCGGCTCTCCAGGTTCGTGTAGAACGTGAAGCCGCGCTCGTCCACGTCCTTCAAGAGCACCATACGCGCGGAGGGACGGCCGTTCTCGTCGACGGTGGCGAGCGTCATGGCCGTGGGGTCGTGGTCCTCGCGGTCCTGGGCTCGGGCGAACGCCTCGCGGAACGCGGCAATGGGGTCCGATGCGGGATGGCTCATCGCGGCGCAGCATAGGGGCCGGGTGCGTCCTGGAAAAGGGCGAAACGTCGCCGGGGGCTTGGGGGCGCAGCTCGCTTGCCGAGCGGAGCCCCCAATCGTGGACCAAGACCTGACAGGTGCGTCCCCGAGAACGATGTGTTCGGGCGGGGAGGGCGTCATGATGTGGAAGGACCGGGAAGAGGCAGGCGAGCTGCTCGGGCAGCATCTGCAGGGCATCGGGGGGCTCGAAGGCGCGGTGGTGCTCGGCATTCCGCGCGGCGGCGTGGTCGTGGCGGCGGAAGTGGCCGATGCGCTCGGGGGCGAGCTCGGCGTGATCGTGGCGCGCAAGCTGCGCGCTCCGCACCAGCCCGAGCTCGCGATTGGCGCGGTCGCCTCCGACGGCTCGGTCTGGGTCGAGCCGCGCGCGCTGCGGGTGCTCGGCGTGGATCCGGAGTACCTCGAAGTCGAACGAATGTTTCAATCGGACGAGGCGCGGCGGCGCGAGGCGCTCTTCGGCGGGCACCGGCCCTCGCTCGCCGGGCGGCCGGTCATCGTGGTGGACGACGGCATCGCGACGGGCGCGACGGCGATGGCGGCGCTCCGGGCGGCGCGCGCGGCGGGCGCGACGACGGTCGTCTTGGCGGCGCCGGTGGCCTCGCCGGAGCGGGCGGACATGCTGCGCGGGGAGGCGGATCTCGTGGTTTGTCTGATCGAGGATCCGAACCTTTATGCGGTGGGCCAGTATTACGAGGATTTCCGGGCCATCGAGGACGACGAGGTCATGAGCCTGCTCGAGAGCCACGGCAGGAAGCCCTCGACGGAAAGGCGGACGTCGACGCGGGGCATGGCGCGTCGGCCGCGCGGCGCGTGAGGGCCCGCCTCGCCGCTCTGGTGGGGGTGCGGAAAGGAGATGTTCAGGAAAAGAACGATTCGAAAGGTTGGGACCGACATGGCCCTTACCGTCGTATCATTGCCGCGTCCGTTTTCCTTGTCGGGAGGGTCCGCAATCCGGGTGCTCGGCCACACCCGAACGTTGTCCGGCGGCCCTGCATCCTTGGCGCGCGAAACGCCCTTGACGCGGCGCTTCCCAGAACGGCGGGGCTGGGGTAGGGTGCGGGCCTTCCGTGGAGGTCCGTCGATGAGGTTCGTCGCGCTCGCCGTGGTCACGCTCGCCGTGGCGTGGCCCGTCGTGAGCTACGCCGAAGCCTGAGGCGCTTGAAGCAATCCGAACCTGCCGGTCGGCGGGTCCGAAGTGCGAGCATTCGAGCCCGGGCGGCTCGAAGTGCGCCTGGGTGCGTCCGGGCTCGCCGGTTCGGCGGGGCATCTCGCGGAGTGCCCCGACCTCGGGCCCGCGTGCGCCGAGACGCCGCCGCCCGTGCCGTACCACCACCACGTGGCGCTCTGGATGACGGACGTGACGGCGGACGTGTCGTACCAGATCACGCCGTGGCTCGCGGCCGAGGCGCGTTTGCTGCTGCGCGTCGTGGATACGTATCCCACGTACACGGAGCTCGACGGCACGCCGAAGCTCGTGCCGGATGACATTCACCATCACGATCGGACGATCGTGGGGCCCGGGGATCCGTGGCTCATCGCGCGGTTTTCGGGCAGCATTGGCAAGCTCTCGTCGGCGGCGCGGCTCGGCGTGTCGTTTCCGCTCGGGCGAACGGAGCCGGATCCGTACCGGCTCGGCGCGGCGGGGGAATGGCACGAGCATACGCAGCTCGGGACCGGGACGTTCGTGCCGATCGTGGGCGTCGGGCTCACGTATACGCTGGATCCCGTGGAGATTTCGGCCTCGGCGCTGGGTTTGTTCAGCGTGTACGAGAATGGCCAGGGCTTTCGGGCGCCGACCCGCATTTTCGGCGGCGCGCGCGTGGGCGTGCCGTTGCTCGATGGCAAGGTCACGCCGTATGCGACGGTGGATCTCGCCCACGAGAGCGCGGAAATCTGGAATGGCGCGTATGCGCTCGAAGGATTCAATGCGCGCACCGACCTGCTCGTCGGCGTGGGCGCGACGTGGGCGATCACGCCCGCGTGGAAGCTTGAAGGCAGTGTGCGGGCGCGGGTCCTGCGGCTCACGAATGCCGCGGCGTTCAATTATCCGGGCATGGCGCAGATCTCGATCTCACGTGCCTGGGATCTCGGCGTCGAGGACGAGGACGAGCACGGGCACGCTCACTGAGCGGGCATTCCTTCGTGGAGCTTCGGGTCGCCCCCGCGTTTTTCGCCCTTCGCGCCGCGCGCTCGCCGTGCTTCGCTCCGTTCGAGGAGGCCGCAAGACCCATGAAAGCCACGTCGCTCGTGCTCGTCGCCCTTTTCGCGCTTGCCCTCGCCGGTTGCGAGGACAAGGCCAAACCCTCGGCGGATCCTTCCGCGGCGAAGCCCGCGGAGAGCGCCAAGCCTGCTGCGAGCGCCAAGCCGGCCTCGACGGGGGAGAGCGGCGGCTGGTAGGAATCCAAGCGCGGCGATGAAACGGGTGGGACGCGGATCACGCCGTGCCGCGCGTCTCGGGCTCTTGCTGCTCGCGCTCGGCGCAGGGTGCAAGCGAGAGGATCCGCCCGCCGAGGCGACGAGCGCCGCCGAGCCGGATCCGCTGCCGGCGCTGCGTGCGTTCGAGGCGGAGAGGAGGGCCGCGACCGATTTCGCGGCCCTGCCGCCGAGCGACGCCGCGTTCGGCGCCGATCCGTACGCGATCGCCGCGCTGCCGGGGGGTGAACGGTTCGTCGCGTTGCTCCGCGGGCGGGACGCGATCGTGGTGCTCGACGCGTCGATGCGCGAGCTAGCGCGTTTGCCCGCGCCCGCTTCGCCGAGCGGGCTCGTGGTGACGCCCGATGGCCGCAGCGTGTTCGTCGTGGGTGAGCGCGACGCCGGCGTCAGGTGGTTCGAGATCCAGGATACCGCGCCGTATCTCGCGCGAAAGGACGACGACCTGGCCACGAGTACGCGGGGGTTGCGGGACGTCGCCGCGGGGCCCGAGGGGGCGGTGTACGCGGTCGAAGAGGACAAGGGGCGGCTCTTCACGCTCTGGCCCAACGTCCCGAACACGGTAGGAGAGGTCGCGACGATTGGCGGCGGGCCGATCCACGTCGAGCGCGTGGGCTCGTTCGTCGTGATCGATGCGCTCTTCGCGCATGCGCTCGTGATCCGGCCCGTGGACGAGGCAGGGCGCGTCCTGGAAGCGGGCGAAGCGCGCATCGTCCACGATGGCCCGATCTGGGGTTTTTCCGCGGTGCCCGACGGCGACGGGCTCCTCGTGCTCGCGGGCGGCGTCGAGGATCGACCGCTCGATCGGCGGGGCGGATTCTTCGGCTACATCGACTCGTTCGTCCTCCTGTACCGTGTCGAGCGTGGCGCGGCGCGGCTGCTCTCCGCGGTGAACGTGGCCGAGCTCGGCGTGGTGACGCCGAAGGCGCTCGACCTCGCGAAGGAGAAGGACGGCACGCTCAGGGCGCTCGTCACGGGGTACGGCGGCGAGGCATCGGCGCGGCTCGTGTTCGACGCGAGCGGGAAAACGCTCGCGATCCCGGCAAAAACGAGCCCCACGGTGCCGGGCATCCGCGACCTCGTGATGCTCCCCGGCGGCGGGTTCGTCGGGGCGAACCCCTTGCTCGATGCGTTCGTGATCGTGCGTCCAGACGAACCGCGCGAGACGATCGTGCCGGTCGTGGATCGGGATGGCCCTGCGCCGCCGAGCGCGGAGGCGCGCCTCGGCGAGGCGCTCTTCTTCACGACGCTGATGGCCCCGGAGAACGGCACGGAGGACGCGCACAGCCGCTTCACCTGCGAGACGTGCCATTTCGAGGGGTACGTCGACGGGCGCATCCACCACACGGGCCGCGGCGAGGTGCGTGTCGTCACGAAGCCTCTCGTCGGCCTCTTCAACAACCGGCCGCATTTTTCGCGCGCGCTCGATCCGGATCTGTCCTCGGTCGCGCACGCCGAGTTCCGCGTCGCAGGCGCGGGGAGCGGGCATTCGCCCTGGTTTTCGCTCGATGCCCGGACGCACCCGGCGCTCGCCGCGCTGGGTCGATCGGAGGCCGACGTCATCGAGCCGCTCGCGCTTCGCCGTGCACTCATGACGTTCCTCATGAACTTCTCGCACCGGCAAAACCCGACGACCGCGGGGCAAACCTCGTTCTCCGCGCTCGAACGCGAGGGCGCGAAGCTCTTCGAGGCGCGTTGCGAAGGCTGCCACGAGGCGCGGCTCTCGGCCGACGAGAAGGGCAGCCGCGTGCCCTTCGAGCGCTGGGAGAGCCTGATTTTCACGCCCGCGGGGCCGATCGTTTGGGGCTCGAACGAATACCAGAAGACGGGCGTCATGCCGTACGTGCACGAGCGCGGCGCGCGCGTGCCGTCCTTGCGCAGGCTCGGCAAGAAGCGCCCGTACCTGACGAGCGGCACGGCGAAGGATCTCGCGGATCTGCTGGCGCGGGCGCGCTGGTCCTCGGAAGGTGGGTTCTTCCACGACGGCGCGCCCGAGGGCGCATCCGCGCTCGATGCACGCGAACGCGAGGCGCTGCGGGCGTTTCTGGAGCTGCTCTAGGCCGCGCCTTCGCCGAGCGGCAACGTGAACCAGAAACGCGCACCCACGCCGGGCTCGCTCTCGACGTGAATCGTGCCGCCGTGCGCGCGCACGAGGCCGTCGGCGATGAAGAGGCCGAGCCCGGTGCCGGAGGCCTTGTTCGTCTCGGCGTGGAAGTACCGATCGAAGACGTGCGGCAGGTGATCGCTGCGGATGCCCGGGCCGCTGTCGGCGACCTCGATGCGCGCGCACGAGCCTTCCTGCGCGAGGCGCAAGGTCACGAGGCCTCCCTCGGGCGTGAACTTGATCGCGTTGCCGACGAGGTTCCACAGGATCTGCAGCACGCGCTCGCGATCGATCTCTGCGAAGAGCGCCTCGTCCGGCAGCAACTCCTCGATCTGGATCCCCTTCGGCGTCGCGAGCGGCTTGAAATGCTCGATCGCCTCGCGCACGACCGCGCGCACGTCCTCGCGCCCGACCGAGAGCGCGAGCCCACCCGTCTCGATCCGCGAGGCGTCGAGCAGGTCGCGGATCATGCGATCCATGCGGTCCGCCGAGCGCAGGATGAGCGCGGTCTTGTTCAGGATCCGCGCGTCGTCCCCTGCGTCCCGCCCGAGCTGCGCGGCGCCCAGCTTGATGGCGACGAGCGGGTTTCGGAGATCGTGCGACACGATTGCGAGCAGGTCCTCGCGCGCCCGCACGGCCGCCTGCGAGGCGCGGTAGAGCCGGTCGTTTTCTTCCCGCGCGCGGCGCTCGACGTCGTAGAGGCGCGCGCGTTCGAGGGCCTGCGCGCAGTGCTCCGCCACCGACTCCAGAAAGCGCTGCTCCGCCTCGTCGAGCCGCCGCGTCCCCGCGAGCGAGAGCCCCATCGCCCCGAGCACGCGACCCTGCGCGATGAGCGGGAGCGCCGCGAAAGCGAGGCTCTTTTGATCACGCTCCACCTGGCCGAGGTGCGGGTAGCGCGCGAGGTAGTCCTCGACGGTCGGGAGAAAGACCGGCTGGCGGTCTCGCACGGCGTCCGCGAGCGGCACGCGGGTCTCGAGCGGGATCAACTGGAACGGGTCGACGACGCTCCCCGCATAACCCGCGGCCCGCGCCACCACGAGCGCCCCGCGCTCCTCGTCGAGCAGGAACACCGAGCCTGCATGCGCGCCCATCTCGGTTCGCGCCTGGTCCACGACCACCTCGGCCACCTGCGCGGCCGTGAGCGCGAACGAGAGCCGTCGCGTGATCGCGTGCAGCCGCTTCGTCCGATCCATCGCCGCGCGGGCTGCCCGCGCCGCCTCGCGCTCGTCCCGCGTCGCTCGATCCGTCACCACGGCGAGCGCGATCCTCCGCGCGAGCTCCTCGGCGACCTTCACGTCCGTGCCCACGACCCGCCGGTCCTTGCAGCTCGTCGCGAGCGTGATCGCCCCGAGCGCTCGCCCCTGCCACACGATCGGCACGAGCATCCCCGCCGTGATGGTGACCGCGCGCAGGATCGCGAGCGCCTCGTCGTCGTCGATCGTCGCGGCGAGCATCGCGTCGGACGCCTCGGGCATGACGTGCGCCACGCCGCTGCGCATCACGCGCGCGAGCGGGCTCTTCGTCGAGTCGAGCGCCGGGCTTTTTTGCATGCACGGCTGCCGGAGGAGCGCGGCCTTCGCCGGGTCCTCGTGATCCACCGCGGCGAGCCGCGCGCCGCCCGCTTCGAGCAGGTGAACCAGGCAAAACCCTCGGATCCAGCGCGCCGCGCGCTCGGCCACGGCGGCGAGCCGAGGCCCGAGCTCCGTCCCGCTTCCGAGCGCTTGCCCCGCGTCGAGCAAGAGACCGAGTGACTCCTCCACGCGGCCTCGCTCCTCGGCGGCGGCGACACGCGCGAGGGCGAGCGCGAGCGGTGCTTCGAGCACGGCCATCGCCCCGAGCTCCGGCGCATCCGGGACGCGCGCCTTCCGATCGTAGAGCTCGAGCACCCCGATGACCTCGCCGCCGAGGCGGAGCGGGAACGCCACCGCTGTCCGGAGCCCGGCGGGCTCTGCGCTTGCGAGGCGCAGAAACAGCGGTTCGGCGGCGAGGTCGGGCACGAACATCGTCGCGCCGCGCGCCCAGGTGAACCCGGGCAAACCCTCGCCGTACCCGAACGTGCGCCGCGACGACTCCGCCTCGAATGCGGGCGCGACGGGCCCCTCCGGATCCTGCCACGCCCCGGCGCAGCGCAGCACGAAGGCCTCGCGATCGAGGCGCCACGCGACGGCCACCTCGAAGCCCGATGTGCTCACGGCCTCATGCAGGATCGAGCGGATCGCGTCGTCGGGCGCCTCTTCGGAGAGGGCGCGCAGGGCTGCGATGGGCAGCTCGCGTGGCTCGACATCGACAATCAGCATGCAGAGGAAGGGATGGCATCGACGAAGCAGCGGGCCTTGCGAAGACGCGGCGCCCCTCGACTACCCGGGATCTTTTCCTAAGCTGGCCTTCTCCACGTCGCAACCCGTTTCACCCGCCAACCGGCTGACGCGATCCCTGATGCTTTGATCTCCAACCGATGAGCTCCGCTCGGCTGCTCGTCGTCAAGGCACCTTGGGGTGCAGGACGGCGATCGCGTCGAGATCGAAGCCTGCGTTCGGCGCCGCGCCGATGCCCTGGAGATCCCGGATGCGGACGAACCGTGCCTCGCTCACCCCGAGCTCCGCGAGGTCGAACGTGTCACCGCCGGAGACGCTGGGATCGAGGGAGGAGACGCCCAGATCGCCGTTCGCGAACACCGGCGAATACCCGGCGCATCCCGCGGGCGGCTTCGCTTCTTCCGCGCAAGGGAACACGTGCCAGGTCTCCCCGTCGGCGCTCACCGAGACCTCGGCGAGCTCCGCGTACACGTTGTTCGGATCGTCCGACACGTAGAACGGATTCTCGAACACCACGAAGTCCGGGCCTTCTCCGTCGACGATCGCATTGCCCCCGAAGCCGAGCACGATCGCGCCGCCTCGGCCGAGCGAGAGCACGTCGAGCCCGCCCGACGTCGAGCCGTTTCCGAGCGGCTCGCCGTAGATGACCTCGGGGAACCGATCCGCCCCGAAGCCCGCGTCATCGCCGGGCTCGAACGCGACCACGCAGGACGCCATTCGGGTCGGCGCGGCGTCCGCGGAGCAGCCGTACGGCTCGTCCGTGGTGCCCGTCGAGCTCGCGGGCTCCTCACTCCCACACCCCACGCCGGCGAGGCCCAGCGCGCCCAGGAAGACAGCCACGACGCGATGCACGGCCCCTCGATACCAGGCCGCAGAGGCCGTGCAAAGGGGACCGTCGCCGCGGCCCGAGATCCATACTAGAAAACGATCGTGCTTCGTCGCGCGCCTTTCCCCCGACCCTCCGCCGCCGCCGTCGACAAGGCGCGGCGCCTGCTCGATCACGCCCTCGGGCCCTCGAAGGTGATCACCTCGCCCGACGCCTGCGAGGCTTACGCGGGCGACGAGTCCGATCAGGAGCCCGTGATCCCCGACGCGGTCGTCGTCGCCGAGACGTCGGACGACATTCTTCGCGCGCTCGCGGCCGCGAGCGAAGCCGAGGTCCCGATCGTCCCGCGCGGCGCGGGCAGCGGCAAATCGGGCGGCGCGGTGCCCGTCGGCGGCGGCATCGTCGTCACCACGCTCGGCATGCGAAGCATCAAGGAGATCGATCGCGAGGAGCTCGTCGCGGTCGTCGAGCCGGGCGTCATCCTCGGCGACTTCCACGCCGCCGTCGAGGCCGAGGGCCTTTTTTATCCGCCCGATCCGAACTCGCTCAAGATGTGCGCCCTCGGCGGCAACCTCGCCGAGAACGCGGGCGGCCCGCGCGCCTTCAAGTACGGCGTCACGCGCGAGTACGTGCTCGGCCTCGAAGCGCTGCTCGTCGATGGAACGCGCCTCCGCACCGGCCGCCGCACGGTCAAGGGCGTCACGGGCTACGACGTCACGAGCCTTCTCGTCGGCAGCGAGGGCACGCTCGCCGTCTTCACGGAGGCCACGCTCCAGCTCATCCCGAAGCCCCCGAGCGTCGCCACGCTCCTCGGCCTCTTCGACACCGCGCTCGCCTCCGGCCGCGCCGTCTCCGCCATCATCGCGGCCGGCCTCGTCCCGCGTTGCCTCGAGCTCCTCGACGCCGGCGCGCTCTCTGCCGTCCGCGCCCGCGGCGTCCCTGTCGATGAACGCGCCGGCGCGCTCCTCCTCATCGAGGTCGACGGCGATCCCGCCTCGTGCGAGGCCGCGATGGAGCGCATAGGCGAAGCTTGTGTCGCCGAGGGCGCGCTCGACGTCCTCGTCGCGCAGGACGCCGCGCAACGCGAGCGCCTCTGGGA
This sequence comes from Polyangium sp. y55x31, assembly GCF_029946505.1. Lineage (GTDB taxonomy): Bacteria > Myxococcota_A > Polyangia > Polyangiales > Polyangiaceae > Polyangium. Next base: position 292,207 of record NZ_JARZHG010000006.1, on the reverse strand, counting down.
AGCGCGCCGCGCCCTCTCTCCGGCGACCCGCGCGATGGCCCGCTACAAGATCTCCGAGGACGTCGTCGTCCCTCGCACGCGCCTGCCCGACCTCCTCCGCGAGATCGACGGCATCAGCGAGGAGACCTCGATCCGCATGCTCTCCTACGGCCACGCGGGCGACGGCAACCTCCACGTGAACTTCCTCTGGGACGATCCCGACGCCGGCCCGCGCGTCGAACGTGGACTCGATCGCCTCTTCCGCGCGGTCGTTTCCATGCGCGGCACGCTCACGGGCGAGCATGGAATCGGCACCTCCAAGGCCGAGTACCTCCCGCTCGAACAGGGCCCGGAGCTCATCGAGCTGCAGCGCCGCTTGAAGGCCGTCTTCGATCCGAAGAACCTCCTGAACCCCCACAAGATCTTCCCCCGCCGCGGGCACGGGGTCTGCTAGAACGCCCCGCGTGCGTGTCCTCGGCATCGATCCTGGCAGCCGTCACCTCGGGTGGGGCGTGCTCGAGCGCGTCGGCACGCGGGTCGAGCATGTCGCCCACGGCGTCATCGACGTCGACCTCGACGGAACCTTCGCCGACCGCCTCGTCGACATCGACGACCGCCTCGGCGAGGTGATCGCGCAGCACGCGCCCTCGCACGGCGCGGTCGAAAGCATCTTCTTCTCAAAGGACGCGCAGAGCGCGGCCAAGCTCGGCCATGCGCGCGGCGTCGTCCTGCTCCGGCTCGCCCGCGCGTCCGTCCAGACGTTCGAGTACCCGCCTGCGCTCGTGAAGCGCACCGTCGCGGGCAAGGGCGCGGCGGACAAGCGGCAGGTGGCCATGGTCGTGACGGCCATCCTCCGGCTCGGCACGCCGCCCCGGTCGGACGCCGCCGACGCCTTGGCCATCGCGCTCACGCACTGCAACGTCGTTGGTTTCCAGACGGCCCTTGCTGCCTCCGCGCCCGCCCGCCCGGCGAGGCGCCGCGCGAACGTCCCGTGATCTTGCATCGCCTCGGGGCGCCCTGCGTCCAACCCCGCGGCACCCTCGGTCCGGCCAACTACGCGGAACAGGAAGAAAATGATGCGTAAGGTAAGGTTTCTCTCGATCCCCTCCCTCCTCGCGGCATGCGCCGTGGTCCCTGCTCTGCTGCTCTGCTCGACCGACGGCTACAGCCAGGCCGCCGCGCCCGCGGCTCCTGCTGCGGCGCCTGCGAAGGGCCCTTCGGCCGAGGAGATCGGCCGCCGCGTCCAGCAGTTCTACGACTCCACGAAGACCTTCAAGGCCACGTTCGCGCAGACCTATACGATCAAGGTCCAGAACGTGAAGAAGGAGTCGAAGGGCACGGTCACCTTCGAGAAACCCGGCAAGATGAGCTGGGTGTACGACGCGCCGAACGGCAACCGCGTCGTGTCCGACGGCAAGGTGATCCGCGTCTACGAGAAAGAAAACGAGCAGATGTTCGAGACGCCGGTCAAAAACTCGCAATACCCGGCGGCGCTCGCGTTCCTCATGGGCACGGGGCAGCTCGTGAAGGATTTCAACCTCAAGCTCCTCGACGCCGCGCAGATGAAGTTCGAGGGCGGATACGTGCTCGAGGGCACGCCGAAAGACGCGACGCCCGCCTACCAGAAGGTTCTCCTTTACGTCGACGCGCAGACGAACCAGGTGCGCCGCGTGCTCATCCTCGACGCGCAGGGCAACAAAAACCGCTTCGACTTCAGCGCCCCCGTCGTCAACCAGCCCGTCCCCAAGGGCGAGTTCGACTTCACGCCGCCGCCTGGTACGCGTGTCGTCAAGCCTTGAGTGAGTCCACCGGAAACGATGCAACCGGACGGAAAGTCTGGTACATCGACAGTTGCTTGGAGGTGCGATGAACGCGCATAGCTGGATGGGTCGCGGGATGCTTTCGGTCGCCTTTGCGCTGCTCTTCGCGGCGTGTGGCGGCCCGCTCGAATACATGGCCAAGGGCACGCCGCGCGCGCCCGACGCCGACGCGAAGATCGTGGCCGAGGTCAACAGCAGCACGGTTCTGACCACCGTGAGCATCGAGGCGGAGCACCTCGCCCCGCCCGATCGGCTCATGCCGGGCGCCACGGCGTACGTCGTGTGGGCCCGCAAGGACTCGAGCAGCCAGTGGCAGCGCATCGGGTCGCTCGCGTACAACACGGACAAGCGCACGGGCTCTTTGCCCGCGGCGACCGTGCCGCTCACGAGCTTCGAGCTCATCGTGAGCGCCGAGCAACAGAACGCTCCGACCTCGCCTTCGCCGCACGTCGTGATCCAGCAGAAGGTCGCCGACTGACCTCGCGCTCGCGGCGGCACAGACGGTAGGATGAGCGAACGCCCGGCCCTCGCGTCGGGCGTTTCGCCATGAACAACCCCTACGGACCGCCGCCCGGGCCCTACGGCCACGCTCCTTACCCGCAGCAGCAGCGACCAGCGCACTCCGGCCAGCCGCCGTACACGCCGCAGGGCTACGGCCCGCCGCAGCTCCCCGTGACCGTGGCGCCCGACCCGGACAAGCGCCGCCGCGCCGCGGGGCTCGCGATCTGGATCCTCGGGATGATCGCCGGCGTCGTGCTGAACTTCCTCTTCACGCTGGCGGAGATTTTCCTGTCGAAGGCGCCGGGGCGCATGATGTCGGCGGTCCTGACGGGCTCGCTCTTCGCGTTCCTGCCGCTCGGCTTCTACCTGTTCGTGCCCATGGTGCTCGATCGGTACGATCCCGAGCCGTGGTGGTGCCTCGCGATGGCGTTCCTCTGGGGCGCGGTCGTGGCGACGGGCTTCGCCGGGATGATCAACACGGGCGTGCACATTGCGTTCGCGGGCCTGTTCGGGCCCGCCGTCGGCAATTTCGTGACGACCGTCGTGAGCGCGCCGCTCTCGGAAGAGTTCTTCAAAGGGCTCGCCATCCTGGGCTTTTTCTATTTCCTGAGGCGCGAGTTCGACGGCGTCGTCGACGGCATCATCTACGCGACGTTCTGCGCGCTCGGGTTCGCGGCGGTCGAGAACGTGAGTTATTACGCCCGCGCGGACATGGCCGATCAGCTCGGCACGACGTTCTTCATCCGCGGCGTCCTCGCGCCGTGGGGGCATCCGCTCTACACGTCGATGACCGGCATCGGGTTCGGCATCGCGCGTGAGTCGAGCAGGACGTGGGTGCGGTGGCTCGCGCCGATCGGCGGGTTTTTCGCGGGCGTCTTCCTGCACGCGCTCTGGAACTTCGTGCCCACGGTCATCCCCGACGCGTTCGTCGTCATGCTGCTCTTCTGGTTGCTCTTCGTGGCGATGTTCTTCTGCATCATCATCGCCCTCGTCGTCCGCAAGGGCCGCACGATCCGCCAATACCTCCGCGACGAGGTGCTGATCGGCAACCTGACGAACGAGGAGCTCGAGCTCGTCTGCTCGCCCGTCGGCCGCATCCAGTGCACGTTCTCGTGGCGCGGCGCCGAGGGGCGCGCGTTCATCCGCGCGGCGTCTCGGCTCGCGCTCAGCAAGTGGCACACCGCGCGCGCCATGAAGGGGCAGAAGCGCACCATCAGCGCCGATTTCATCGCCCCGCTCCGCCGCGAGGTCGCTACCTTGCGCGCCGCGCTCCTCGCCAAAGCTCCCCGCTGAAAAGCCCTCGACACCTGGCATTCACGAATTCGTCACGCGCGGACCGGCCCTCGCCGTTTCGACACGTCGCATTCACGAATTCGTCACGCGCGCCGCATTTTCCCGCCAACCTGCAACACGGGCTTCATCGGGTCGTAACAGGAAGGGGATAAACACGGGTGCGATGGCACGCATCCTGGTCGTCGAGGACGAGCCCGCGATCCTCAAGGTGCTCGATTACAATTTTCGGCAGGCGGGGCACGAGGTGCTGCTCGCGGCGCGCGGCGAGGAGGGAATCCGGCTCGCGCGTGAGCGGCGCCCGGACGTCATCCTGCTCGATATGATGCTCCCCGACATCCAGGGCACCGAGGTCTGCCGGAGCCTGCAGCAAAGCGAGGAGACCCGCGAGACGCCCGTCGTCATCGTGTCGGCGCGGGGCGACGAGGTCGATCGCGTCGTCGGCTTCGAGCTCGGCGCCGTCGATTACGTGGTCAAGCCCTTCAGCGTGCGCGAGCTCCTCCTCCGGGTGCAGGCGATCCTGCGGCGCGTGAAGGCGCGGACGAACGAGCGGCGCGTCCTCCAGTTTGGCCGGCTGCGTATCGACGACGAGGCGCACCGGGTGTGGGTCGACGGCGTCGAGATCGAGCTCACGTTGCTCGAGTTCAAGCTCCTGCTCGCCCTTTACGAGAATCGCGAGCGCGTCCAGACGCGCGGCGCGCTGCTCGAAGGGGTCTGGGGCATGGACGTCGATATCACGACCCGCACGGTGGACACGCACGTGAAGCGGCTGCGCGACAAGCTGGGGCCTGCCGGCGACTATGTGCAGACGGTGCGGGGGATCGGGTACCGATTCGGTGGTTCTCCCGATCTGCCCGGCTCGCACCCCGATTGAAAAATGCGTCATGAGGGGCGCACGTGATCGTTTCGCGACGTTCACGAGGTTGTCACGAACGATCGTCAAGGTGGGGGCCGAAGGAAGACGGCAATGGGCTTCGAGGCGTGGAGCGTCGGGGAGACGGATCCCGGGCGCGGCAAGAGGCTTTTGATCGGATACGCGACGGCGATCGCCATTTGCACGGCCGTCGGCGTCGTCGGGGCGACGATGAAATCGAGCGCGCCCGCCGTGGAAGAAGAGGAGGAGGTCGTCGCTGTCGAGCTCACGCCCACCGTGGAGCCGCCGAAACCGCCGCCTCCGCCGCCGCCCGTGGACGCGGCGCCCAAATCGCCGGAGCCGCCCGGGCCGAAGCACAAGCCGATCGCCGTGCCCGTCGAGGTGCCGACGGAAATGCCCAAGGAGGCGGATCCGAGCAAGGCGAAGGCGAGCAATGACGATTATGGAGAGGGCTCGGGCGAGGGCTCCGGCGGAACGCCCGGCGGAACGGGCACGGCGCTGGCCGCAGCCCCGCCGCCTCCCCCGCCTCCGCCGCCCCCGCCGCCTCCGCCTCCGCCCAAAGCGGCGGGGCCCATCGTCCTCGGCGAGGACGGCGTCCCTCCGCAGGCGATATCGAAGCCGCAGCCTCCTTATCCCGAGGACCTGAAGAGCCAGGGGGTCGAGGGTACGGTCATCGTGCGGTTCGTCGTGACCGAATCGGGAGACGTGTCGAACGTGACCGTCGTGCGAGGGGATCCGCGGCTCGCCGCGCACGTGATCGCGACGGTGAAGACGTGGCGCTTCAAGCCGGGCATGGTCGAGGGGCGGCCCGTGGCCACGTATCAGAATGCAAGGTTCAATTTCAAGATAAAGACGTGAGCTTTCGCTCGGGGCGCAGGGCGACGCCGAGCGTGGAGATGGCGAACGTGGTTCGCCGAGGAGCGAAGAAATGCAATTCGATCTCGCGCACATCTGGGCGAGCATGGGCCTCGTCTCGAAGCTCATCGCTTTCGGGCTCGTGCTCATGGGGATCGCGAGCATCGCGGTCGTTGTCGAGCGGGTGATCGCGCTCGCGCGCATGAACGCCGAAACCCGGGCGTTCGTGAAGGAGGCGCAGCCGCTGCTCGATACGTGGGATACGGAGACGCTCCTCCGCGTCTCGGACCGATATCGACTCTCCGCGCTCGCCAGGCTCGTCTCCTCGGCCATGCGGCGATTCCTCCGCGCCGAGAGCGAGGACGCGGGCAATCTGACGCCGGTCGAGCTCGCGCGGCGCGAGGTCGAGCGCAAGCGCGAGGCGCTCTCGGCGGACCTGCGGCGCGGGCTCCCGGTGCTCGCTTCCGTCGGATCGGTGGCGCCGTTCGTGGGGCTGCTCGGCACGGTCGTCGGCATCATCACGGCATTCCAGAGCATTGCGACGACGGGCTCGGGCGGGCTCGGCGCGGTGAGCGCGGGTATCGCGGAGGCGCTCATCGAGACGGCGCTCGGCCTCTCGGTGGCCATTCCGGCGGTGCTCTTCTTCAATTACCTGACGGGCAAGATCACGGCGGTCGAGGCGGCGCTCGAGCGGAGCGCGGGTGAATTGCTCGACGACATGGAGAACCAGCATGGGCGCGCCAGTGAAGAGCGGATCCTCGAAGAAGCTGCCTGAGCCGGACATCAACATCACGCCGCTCGTCGACGTGGTCCTGGTGCTGCTCATCATCTTCATGGTCATCGCACCGGAGCTCGAGCACGGCGAGCGCGTGGAGCTGCCGACCGTGATTCAGCCGGACGAGAACAAATCGAAGCTCGATCCGATCACGGTGACGCTCACGGCGCGCGGAAGCCTCTTCCTCGAAAAGGAGGTCCTCGCGGACGTGCCGGCGCTCGAGGCGCGACTTTCAGCGATGCACGGGACGGAGCCGGATCGACGGGTCGTGCTGAAGGGGGACGCGACGGTGCATTACGCGAAGATGCGTGACGCGTTCGCCGCCTGCCAGCGCGCCGGATACACGGGCGTCGCGCTCAGCGTGAGCCAAAAAGGCAAGGGCGCGGGGGAGGAGAGCTAGCCATGGCGATGAACGTCTCCTCGGGCGGGAAAAAGGGCGCCATCGCGCCGGCGATGAACGTCACGCCGCTCGTCGACGTGGTCCTCGTGCTGCTCATCATCTTCATGGTGGTGACGCCGCTCTTGAACAAGCAGCTATGGCTGAACCTGCCGAAGAAGGACGAGGACGCGAAGAACGAGCCGCCGCCGCCGGACGCGGACAAACCCGTGGTGCTCACGGTGGACGCGAAGGGCGCGATCCGCATCAACCAGACCGAGGTCTCGCGCGCCGAGCTGCGAGATCGGCTCGACCGGATCTTCGCGGCGCGCGCCGACAAGCTCCTCTACTTCGACGCGGCCGACGACGCTCCATACGGGATCACCGTCGAGGTGATGGATATCGCGAAGAGGGGCGGGGCCAAGGGCATTGCAATCTTGACCGAGAAGCTCGGCGGCTGATTCCCCCATGCGAAAAAACATTGCGACACTGGCGTCGGCGCTGACGCTCATCTTTCCGGCGCTCGCGCTTGCACAAGAGGCGAGCGACGAGGCGCTGAACGGCGAGGAGGAGGTTCCGTCCCGCCCCGCGCCCGCCGGAAAAGGCGTCATCTGGGGCGTCGTCACGGATGCGAAGACGAAAGAGCCCGTGATCGACGCGCAGGTCTCGGTCGTCGGGACGAACAAGAAGGTCATCGCGGATTTCGACGGTCGATATCGGCTGGAGCTCGGGCCGGGCACGTACGAATTGCGCGTCTTTTATCAGCTCTACAAGGCGCAACGCGTGCAGAACGTGCGCGTGACGGCCGGCGCGGTCGAGAAGGTCGACGTCGCGCTGTCGACGGAGGAGAGCAAGCAGGAGATCGTGGTCGAGATCGAGGCGGACCCGGACCGGGCCTCGGCCGCGGCGCAGACGCTCCTCCGGAAGAACGCGGCGCACACGGGCGACGCGGTGAGCGCGCAGGAGATCGCGCGGACGCCCGATCGCAATGCGGCGGACGCGGCGCGGCGCGTGGTCGGCGCGTCGGTCGTCGGGCAAAGGTACGTGTACGTGCGCGGCCTCGGCGATAGGTACACGAATGCGCTCTTGAATGGCGTGCCGCTGCCGAGCCCCGAGCCGGATCGGCAGGCCGTGCCGTTTGATCTGTTCCCCACGACCGTCCTCAGCGATCTGACGATCGTGAAGACGTTCACGCCCGATATGCCCGGCGATTTCACGGGCGGATCGGTGCGCGTCTCGACGCGCGAGCTGCCCGAGAAGTTCACGATCAGCGGCACGTTTTACCTCGGGGTCAACACGGAGACCACGTTCCGCGATCGGCTCACGTATGCAGGCGGCGGGACCGATTTCCTCGGCATCGACGACGGGACGCGGGCGCTGCCGTCCGGCTTCCCCACCGATTACAAGGCCGCGAAGGGCGCCGAGAAGCCGGACGGCTCGCTCGTCTCCACGCGCGAGGTCGACGAGCTCGGCCGGGCGCTCAATCGTCCGATGACGACGACGCGCACGATCGCGTTGCCGAACATGAGCGGCAACATTACGGTTGGAAGTACGCACAGGCTCGGCTCGGACCACGAGCTCGGGTACATGGCGGCGCTGACGTACGGGCGGCGGTTCCAGATCCGGCAGGGCGAGATCCTCCGGACGCTCACGATCGATCCCAACGTATCGGACGATCTGAGGCCGCAGAACGATTACCGCGTGGATACGGGGCTCGATGTCGTCTCGTGGGGCGGATTCGCGGGGCTCACGTACAGGTATGCGAGGGACCACAAGGTCGCGCTCATCGGCCTGCACAGCCGCTCCTCGGAGAACGAGGCGCGCGAGATCTCGGGGCTCAGCGAGGAGGGCGGGCCGGGGCGCACGTTCTACGACACGCGCCTGCGCTTCGTGAGCCGAGCGCTCACGTTCGGCCAGATCGCCGGCGAGCACAAGCTTCGCAAAGCGAATGACGCGACGCTCGAATGGAACCTGACGACCTCCCTCGCGACGAGCGACGAGCCGGGCACGCGCGAGAACGTGTATCTCGAGGACGCGGGGCGCAAGGCGTGGCAGAGCACGACGCTCTCCGGCCTGCATTTTTATGCGAACCAGTCGGAGACCGCCCTCGGCGGCGCCGTGCATTACACGCAGCCCATCGTGAAGGGCGACGCGCCGACGCGGGTGAAGGTGGGCGCGCTCGTGCAGGCCCGGGATCGCGCCTTCGACGCGCGTCGCCTGCGGTACATTCCGACGGCGAAGACGCCCGAGGAGGCCGAGGCTTATTCGCTCCCCGCCGATCAGCTCTTCACGAACGACTACATCGGTCGCGTGTTCACGCTCGACGAGTACACGCGGCCGAGCGATTCCTACGATGCCTCGCAGCGGGTCGTCTCGGGTTATTTCATGACGGACACCTCGATCCGGCCATGGATGCGCGTCGTGCTCGGCGCGCGGCTCGAGGCGTCGTCGCAAAAGCTCGATACGTTCGATTCGTCGACGGGTTTGCCCCGGCAGGTCGAGCTCTCCACGACGGACCTGCTCCCCTCGCTCGGGCTCGTCTTCAAGACGAACGAGCGCTCGAACCTGCGCGCCTCCGTGACGCGCACGGTTGCACGCCCGCAGCTCCGCGAGCTTGCGCCGTTCTCGTTCACCGATTACTTCGGCGCCCGCGAGATCCAGGGCAACCCCGATCTCGACCGCACCACGATCGTGAACGCGGACCTCCGCTTCGAGTTTTTCCCGACGCTCGCCGAGGTCGCGGCCATCAGCGTGTTCTACAAGGATTTCACGAAGCCGATCGAGCAGATCATCATCCCGTCGAACCGCGGCATCGTGTCGTACCAGAACGCGAAGGGGGCGCAGAATGCCGGCATCGAGCTCGAGCTGCGGAAAAACCTCGGCTTCGTGACCCCGGTCCTCGCGGACCTCGGCGTGCTCGCGAACCTGACGCTCGTGCATTCGCGCGTCTCGCTCGACGACGAAGGGACGAGCGTGCAGACGAACAACGTGCGCCCGCTCGCGGGGCAATCGCCCTACGTGGTGAACGCGGGGCTCGATTACGCCAGCGACAAGTACGGCACGCGGTTGCGCGTGCTCTACAACGTCTATGGCCGGCGCATCGCGCAGGTGGGCTCGCTCGGATTGCCCGACGTCTACGAGCAGCCGCGCCACCTTCTCGACGTGACGGTCGCGCAGCGCATCGGCAAATACGTGGACCTGAAGCTCGCGGCCGAGAACCTCCTGCTCGCGCCGGTCGCGTTCACCCAGGGGCCGAGCCGCGCTTCGATCCCGAGCTCCACGGTCGCCGATTTGACCAACGTCGTGCAGCAATACCAGCCCGGCGCGACCTTCACCTTGAGCGCCACCATCCAGAATTGACGGGTTGTCGCGAAATCGTTACGCGCGCCCTGCAATGACGTCACGCGGCATCACCAGAATGCGCGGGCGGAGGAATCAAAGGCCATGCGATCGAAGGTATTGCTTGCGACGAGCGCGCTCTTTGCGGCCAGTCTGATCGGCTGCGGCGGGGACGATAACGGACAAACCCCGGCGCCTCCCGCGAAGAGCAACGAGATCCCGACGAGCATCTCGTCCGATCTGACGTTGACGTCCGACCAGGACTGGATCTTGAAAGGAATCGTGCACGTGCGCGCAGGCGCGACGCTCACGATCGAGCCGGGCACCACGATCAAGGGCGACAAGTCCACGCTCGGCACGCTGGTCGTCGATCCGGGCGCTCGTATCCATGCCGAGGGCACGAAGGACGAGCCCATCGTGTTCACGAGCCGCGCCGAGCCCGGCGATCGCGCCGCCGGTGATTGGGGCGGCGTCATTCTGCTCGGCAAGGCGCCGATCAATGTGCCCGGCGGAAAAGCGAACGTCGAGGGAATCGAGGCGACCGCGGAGACGGAGTATGGCGGTGACAATCCGGCCGATGACAGCGGCGTGCTGAAGTACGTCCGGATCGAGTTCGGCGGAATTCTCCTTTCGACGGACAACGAGATCAACGGCCTCACGCTCGCCGGCGTCGGCAGCGGGACGACCATCGATTACGTCCAGGTCCGCTACACGCTCGACGATTGCTTCGAATTTTTCGGCGGCACGGTGAACGCGAAGCACCTGGTCTGCACGTACAACCAGGACGACGGGATCGACTGGGATCTCGGGTACACCGGAAAACTCCAGTTCGTCGTGGTCCAGCAGGATCCGGCCGCGGTGGACGACACGAACGGCTTCGAGGGCGACAACGACGCGATGGGCACGACGAACGCGCCGCTCTCGGAGCCCACGATCTACAACGCGACGCTCGTCGGCAAGAACGTGGACGTCGACAAGCAGCAGTACGCGATGCTCCTGCGCCGCGCGACGAAGGCGAGCCTGTTCAACATCGTCGCCACGGGCTTCGAGGCCGGCGTCGATGTCCGCGACGCGGCGACTTCGGTGAAGCTCGAAGGGTCCATCTTCCACGGAAATCTCGCGCAAAACGTCGCGTACGTGGAGACGCCCGAAGGCGAAGGTTCCGAGAAGGACGACGACATGGGCTTCGACGAGGTCAAGTGGTTCGAGGACGGCGGCAACGTCGAGGTCGACCCGCTGCTCGTCGCTCCCTACGATCGCGAAGCGCCCGATTTTCGGCCGAAAGCGACGCTCACGACGGGCGCAGCGAAGCCGCCGAGCGACGGCTTCTTCGACACGAAGGCGAGCTACGTGGGCGCGTTCTCGCAGGACGACACGTGGCTCGACGGCGCCTGGATCTCGTTCTCGCCGAACTAGCCGAAAAAGCTCCGAAGAGTCCGCCCGCCAAACCGCGCGGGCCGCGCGGGCTCTGCGTGATCGCGTCGTGGATCGCTCTTTGCGTGCGCGCCCCCGAGTGCGTTCGGCGATCATGAAGTGGCGCGCCCTCGCCCGAGGGCGCGCGCCAATGGGACATGCTGGCAAGCCCTCTGGGCGCGTGGTGCACAGCGAGCAGCGCCTCCGCGTCGAGGTGGCCGGGCTCTTTGGAGAGCCCTTGCGCGCGAGGCGGATCGAGCGCGCCCTGGGCGCGTTGCCAGGTGTGGTCGAGGCGCGAGCAAACGAGCATACCGGCACGGTGCTCTGCGTGCTCGCGCCGGACGCGGAGACGACACGCGCGGACGTGCTCGCGATCCTCGCGGAGCACGAGGACTCACAGGGGCCGCCGCCGCCCTCGCTGTCGCGGATCGCCGAGAACGCGGCCGCCTCCGTGCACGACCTGCTCCGCACCTACAAGACGAACGGCCGCGACGAGAACGAGGAGGACACAACGCCGGCGACGCCGTGGCACGCGCGCTCGATCGACGAGCTCACGCAGGCGTTCTCGGTGGATCTGCGGACCGGCCTCTCGGCAGCCGAGGCGCACCGGATCCTGCGGGAGGTTGGTCCGAACGTGCTCGCGGGCGTCGCGCCGCGCACGTCGCTCGAGATTCTCGCGGGCCAGGTCTTCACGGTGCCGACGGCGCTGCTCGCAGGCGCCGCGGGCCTGTCCGTGCTGCTCGGCGATCTGCTCGAGGCAGGCGCGATCCTGCTCGTCGTGGGCTCGAACGTGGTCGTCGGATATTTCACGGAGTCACGCGCGGAGGAGCTGCTCGACGCATGGAGCAAGTTCCGCGTGGAGTGGGCGCGCGTGCTGCGCGACGGCGTGGAGACGACCGTCGCGGCGAGCGAGGTCGTTCCGGGAGACGTGCTCTGCGTGCGCGCCGGCGACGCGATCGCGGCGGACGCGCGGATCGTGCAGGCCTCGGATCTGTCGGTCGACGAGAGCACGCTGACGGGCGAGAGCGAGCCCGCGGAGAAGGCGACGGCCGCGGTGGCCGAGGGCGCGCCGCTCGCGGATCGCGACGACATGCTCTACACGGGCACGGTCGTGGCGACGGGGAGCGCGCGCGCGATCGTCGTGGCCACGGGCAGGGCCACGGAGCTCGGCGCGATCCAGCGCGCGCTTTCGCATACGGCCGATCGCGCGGCTCCGCTCGAGCAGCAGCTCGATCAGCTCGGGCGCAGGGTGGCGACGCTCGCGTTCGGCAGTTCGATCGCGGTGACGGCGCTTGGTCTCTTGCGCGGTCAGCCGCTCGCGGCGCTCGCGCGCTCGGCCGTGGCGCTCGGCGTGGCGGCGATCCCCGAGGGGTTCCCCGCGGTCGGGACGACGGCGCTCGCGCTCGCGAGCCAGCGGCTCAACCGCAAGGGCATCGTGATCCGCAGGCTCGCGGCGGCCGAGACGCTCGGCGCGGTGAGCGTGGTTTGCGCGGACAAGACGGGGACGCTCACCGAGAACCGCATGCGCGTCGCCGAGGTGTTCCTGCCGGGCGAAGGGCTCGTGCGGGTCGAGTACGGCGCGACGTCGGTCGAGAACGGGGCGCCTCCGTCGCTCGGGCTGATCGGCGAAGATGGCCGGTGCGTGCCGGTGTCGTCGCTGCGCGAGATCGGGCGCATCGCGGCGCTGAACGCGGACGTGGAGCTCGACGAGCGTGACGAGATCACGAGCGGCAGCGGCACGGAGCGCGCGCTCGTCGAGTTCGCGATGGCGATCGGCTATCCGGTGCGGCGCCGAAGGGGCGCGGCGAAGCGGGTGCGCGAGGAGCGTCGCAGCGCGGAGCGGCCGTTCATGGTGACGGTGCACGAGCACCCGGATCTCGGTCGGATCGAGCTCGTGAAGGGCGCGCCCGAGCCGGTGATCGAGCGCGCGAGCGTGGACCCCGAAGGGCGCGCGCGGCTCCTCGCGATGAACGACGCGATGGCGTCGCGTGGCCTGCGCGTGCTCGCGCTCGCGTGGCGGAAGGACGGCGATGAGACGAAGAGCCACGAAGCGCCGCTCGTGCTCGCGGGCCTCGTGGGGATGCGTGATCCGCCGCGGCGCGGGGTGCGCGAGGCGCTCGCGGTGCTGGCGGGCGCGGGCGTGCGGACGATGATGCTGACGGGCGATCAGGCGCGGACCGCGCAAGCGATCGGCGCCGAGCTCGGGATCGGCGCGGCCGATGTCTACAGCCGCGTGACACCCGAGGCGAAGCTCGACGTCGTGCGCGAGCTGCAGGACGGCGGCGCGATCGTGGCGATGACGGGCGACGGCGTGAACGACGGGCCGGCGCTCAAGGCCGCAGACGTCGGCGTGGCCATGGGCGAGCGCGGGACGGACATCGCGCGCGCGGTCGCCGACGTGGTGCTCGCGCACGACGATCTCGGCAGCCTCGCGGACGCGGTGAGCGAAGGCCGGAGGCTCTACGACAACGTGCGGCGCGCGATCGAGTACCTCGTCGCGACGAACGCGAGCGAGGTGATGGTCATGCTCGCCGGTTCGGTCGTCGGCGCCGAGCCGCTCGGCCCGCTCCAGCTCCTCTGGATCAACATGCTGACGGACGTCGCGCCCGCGCTCGCGCTGGCGATCGAGCCTGCGGACGCGGACGTGATGCGCAGGCCGCCGCGGGATCCGCAGGCGCCGCTGTTCGGGCAGGAGCGTGGAAAGAAGCTCGCGCGCGAGGCTTCGAAGATGGCGGCGGTCTCGCTCGCCGCCTATGGAATCGGAGCCCTCGGGCCCGGCGCGAACGTGTCGCGGGCCCGCACGATGTCGTTCGCGTCGCTCGTCGTGGCGCAGCTCCTTCACGCGCGGTCGTGTCGATCGAGCGGCTCGCTGCCGAACCCGGAGCTCGAGCGCGCGCTCGTGGTGAGCCTGGGCCTGCAGGCGGCGGCGCTCGGCCTGCCGGGCCTGCGTCGCGTGCTCGGCACGACGCCGCTCGGCCCGATCGATCTCTCGATCGCGGTCGTGCTCGGCCTGCTCCCGACGCTCGCGCGGGAAGGAAAAGCGCTGTTCAACCCGGAGGCTCCGATCGTGGTGGAGCGACGCGGCATGCCGGCGGGATCGACCCAGATCCAGGGGGCCGATCGTTACGCGCCGGGGTCCTGGGCGTCGCCGCCCGTGATGTTCGAGGAGGAGGCTCGTCGATGAAATTTCATACGCCATCGTTTGTTCTCGGCTTCGGCAGCGCGATCGTCGTGATGGGGACCGCGCGTCGGCTCAAGCCTGCAGTCGTGGAGATCGGCGCGCTCGGCCTGCACCTCGCGCGGCTCGGTCGCGCCGTCGTGGAGCGGCAGCGCGAGCACGCGGAAGACCTCTGGGCCGAGGTGGAGGAGCGCGCGCGTCACATGCGGGAGGCGCCGCGCCGCCGTCGCGCGGGCGCGACGACGGGCAACGGCAAGCACGTGCCGAGCACGGCGAACCCGCGGGCTGCGGCCGCGTAGCACGAGAGCGAAGTCGAGCGAGAGGGAAGGGGAGGAGAGACGTGATACCCAGCGAGCAGTGGAGTGAGCTCGTCCATAGCCTTCCGCGCCGCGTGCGGCTGCGATCCCGGGCGATCGTGGGTCACCGCGATGCGTGCCTGCGGCTTGCGGAGAAGCTCGCGATGATGGATCCGAGCTGCGAGCGCGTGGAGGTGCGTCCGTGGACGGGCTCGGTCATCGTGGAGCGCGAGGAGGGGACGCTCGACGCCGAGGCGGTGCGCGCGATGCTGGAGCGGATCGTGGCCGAGGAGCGCGACGAGCAGGGCCGTAAGCTGACGGAGATCGGCCATGACGCCCTGCCAGGCCCGACGCGCGTGGCGAAGGCCGTGGCGCACGCGTTCGCGGAGATCAACGGCGACGTGCGGAGCGCGCTCGATCATCGCGCGGATCTCGGGACGCTGATGCCGGTGCTGTTCTTCTCGCTCGGCATGGTCGAGATCGGCGTGACGCGGAAGCTGCCGGCGCCGGCCTGGTTCAACCTGGTGTGGTGGTCGATCCGGTCGTTCATGACGTTCAACGCCGGAGCGGTGGAGCAGGAGGGGAAGGCGGTGGCCGCCGACGGAGGGCTGGACTAGCGGCAAGGGCATGCGCTTCGCGTCCCCTGCGCTCGCATGCCTCGCGCTTCTCCTCCCCGCCTGCGGATCCCGCGCCGAATCCCAGCCTCTCGTCATCGACCCGCTCCCCCCGCGCCGCGGCCGCTCCTCCGTGCCCGTCGTCGCTTCTGCCTCCGCCTCCGCGCCGACCTCCGCGGCCGCGAGCGCTCCTCTGCCCGTGCCCGATCCCGAGGCCACGCGCCTCTTCCTCGAGCGTTACGCCGCGCCGACGCTCCCGCTCCTCACCGACGTCAAGCCTTCGCGTGTCCTCGGGCTCGCCTTCGATGGCTCGGTGCGCGGTGAAACGGATGGCATGTCCACGGAGGGACCTCGGTTCGGCGTGACGCTCGCCGAGGGACAGCGCGCGACGGTGCCCGTCTCGTATCCGGTCGGCGCTTGCGTCACCGTCGTCGCGCAGGGCGGCATCGGCGTCGTCGAGGTCGACCTCTTCCTCACCACGGGCGAGCCTGCGCCCGTGAAGATCGTCGCGCAGGATGCGCGCGCGGGGGCGACGGCCGTCATCGGCGGCAAGGACGACTGCTTCAGCTTCTTCGAACCCTTCGTCGGCAACCTCTCGGTCATCGTGCGCAAGGGCTCCGGCATGGTCCTCGTCCAGCAGTTCCGACCCGTCACGCGTGAGCGTTGAGACGAACGATTTCACGCAACTCGCGGACGCATGACGTCGATGGACGTGCGTGCCTCCCTCCATCGTCCTCACGCCCGATGCGCCCGCGTATCCCGCCGTCCTCCGTGCCCTCGCCACGCCCGAACGCGCCCCGCCGACCTTGTACCTGCGCGGCGCTCTTCCCAGCTTGCCCGGCGTCGCCGTCGTCGGTCGCCGCGCGGCCAGCGCCGACGCTCGTGCTTTCACCCGCGCGCTCGTCCGCGACCTCGTCTCTGCCGGCTTCGCGATCTGGTCTGGCGGCGCGTTCGGCATCGATGCGGCTGCGCACGAGGCCACGCTCGAAGCTGGCGGCCTGACCGTCGTCGTCACCGGCGCTGGACTCGACTGCCCGTACCCCCTCGAACATGTGCCCCTCTTCGATCGTGTCCTCGCCGCGGGTGGCGCGCTCCTCTCGCGCTTGCCCGATGCGAGCCCTCCGCGACCTCAGCATTTCCTTGCGCGAAACCACGTCCTCGCCGCGCTCACGCTCGCGACCGTCGTCGTCGAGGCCGGCTTCAAGAGCGGCGCTCGTTCGGCGGCTGCGGCGGCGCGCAAGCTCGGCCGTCCGCTCGGCGTCGTCCCGCATCCTCCATGGTCCGAGGCTGGCGCGGGCTGCGCGGAGGAGCTAGCCATGGGGGCCCGTGCGGTCACCTGTGCGGCGGACGTCCTCGGCGCCGTGGGCCACGGCCCCTCTCCTCGCCGCAAGCGCACGGAGACGGAGCCGAGGCCTCCTGTCCGGGACCTCCCCCTCCCGTTCGGGGGGACCTTCGGCCCTCTCGAAAAAGCCGTTCTTGGTGTTTTGGGGGACACCCCAACGCACCTGGACGTGATCTGCGATACGGTCGGAGCGCCTCTTCCTGCGGTCGCTGGGGCGCTCTTGACGTTGACACTACAGGCCGTAGTAGTAGAGGGCCCCGCCGGCTCCTACCGGCGGGGTAAGCGCTAGATGGGCCCACCTGTTCGTCCTGCGAGCAGAGCGGGCCCACGGGTTTTTCCCCTCGTCCTCACGCAATTTGCTCGATCAGAAGGTGGTGATGGCCAAGACGCTCGTCATCGTGGAGTCGCCGGCCAAGGCGAAGACGATCAAGAAGTACCTCGGCTCGGGGTACGACGTCGTCGCCTCCAAGGGGCATTTGAAGGATCTGCCCAAGAACCAGAACGCCGTCGACGTCGCGAACGACTTCACCGAGAAGTACGAGGTCATCGTCGGGAAGGAGAAAGTCCTCCAGGAGCTGAAGGACGCGGCCAAGAAGGTGGACGCGGTGCTCCTGGCGACCGACCCTGATCGCGAGGGCGAGGCGATCGCTTGGCACATCCTCGAGGAGATCCAGGACGACAAGCTCCGGGTCGAGCGCGTGGAGTTCCACGAGATCACGAAGAAGGGCGTCGACCACGGCGTCCAGCACCCGCGGCCGCTCGACATCAACCTCTACGACGCCCAGCGCGCTCGCCGCGTGCTCGATCGCATCGTCGGCTACGACGTCTCCGCGCTCGTCTGGTCGAAGCTCGCCTTCGGCCTGTCCGCCGGCCGCGTGCAGTCGGTCGCGTTGCGGCTGATCGTCGACCGCGAGCGTGAGATCGAGGCGTTCGTCCCCGAGGAGTACTGGAACGTCTCCGCGGGCCTCTCGGCGCCGAGCGGCGCGGCCTTCGTGGCCAAGCTCGCCGCGGCCGAGGGCGAGAAGATCGAGGTGAAGAACGGCGAGACGGCGGCCCTCGTGCGCGCCGATCTGGAGAGCGCGAGCTGCAAGGTCGCGAAGGTCACGCGCCGCGAGCAGAAGCGCAACCCGCCCGCGCCGTACACGACCTCGAAGCTCCAGCAGGACGCGACGAACATCCTGCATTTCGGCACGAAGCGCACGATGCAGGTCGCGCAGGGGCTCTACGAAGGCGTCGACCTCAAGCAGGACGGCGGCCCGGTCGGCCTCATCACCTACATCCGTACCGACTCGACGCGCGTCAGCGACGACGCCATCGCCGAGGTGCGCCAGGCGATCGAGAAGCGGTACGGCAAGTCGTTCGTGCCGGACAAACCGAACGTCTACAAGTCCAAGAAGAACGCGCAGGACGCGCACGAGGCGATCCGGCCGACGGACGTCAACATCCACCCGGACTCGGTCAAGAAGCACCTCAAGGACGAGCAGTACAAGCTGTACAAGCTCATCTGGAACCGCTTCGTCGCCTCGCAGATGACGCCCGCCGTCTACGATCGGACGACGGTCGAGATCCAGGCAGAGCCCACGCGCGGCGATGCGTCTCGCAAGTCGTACATGCTCCGCTCGACCGGGCGCGTGCTCAAGGACAAGGGCTGGCTCGAGGTCACCGAGGGGCAGCGTGATTTCGCGGGCGAGGAAGAGGCAGGGGCGGACGGCGAGGCCCCGGAGCCCACGGCCGCGGCCAAGGCCGCGCCGGTCGAGGAGGACAGCGACGCGCTCCTGCCCGAGATGAACGAGGGCGACGTCATCCGCCTGGCGACGCCGCCCGGCGTGGTGACGGAGCAGAAGTTCACGCAGCCGCCGCCGCGCTACAACGAAGGCTCGCTCGTGCGTGAGCTCGAGAAGCGCGGCATCGGCCGGCCTTCGACGTACGCCGAGATCATCAGCAAGGTGCAGCAGCGGGCGTACGTGGAGAAGCTCTCCGGCGGCGCGTTCCAGCCGACGCAGCTCGGCAAGTTCGTGGTCGAGGGCCTCGTGCGCTCGAACCTCGACTTCATGGATCCGAACTTCACCGCGCAGATGGAGGAGGAGCTCGACGAGGTCGGCGCCGGCAAGATCAAGCGCGAGCAGCTCCTCAAGCGGTTCTACAAGCGCTTCCGCCAGCAGCTCGAGCCGGCGAAGAAGCTCGCCTCGTGGAAGCCGCCGTCGGAGAAGACGGGCATCCCCTGCGAGGAGTGCGGCGAAGGGGAGATGATCAAGAAGTGGGGCAAGAACGGCTACTTCTTGAGCTGCAGCCGCTACCCCAAGTGCAAGGCCACGCGCGACCTCTCGAACAGCGCGCAGGCCGTGCGCGAGACGGACATCACCTGCGACAAGTGCGGCAAGCCCATGGTGATCCGCACCGGCCGCTACGGTGACTTCCTCTCCTGCACGGGCTACCCGGCCTGCAAGAACGCGCGCCCCGTGCCCCTCGGCGTCGCTTGCCCGCAGTGCGGCGGCGACATCATCGAGGTCCGGCCGCGCAAGAAGGGCGGGCGCACGTTCTACGGCTGCTCGAACTTCAACGCCGAGCAGAAGTGCGACTTCAAGCTGTGGGCGAAGCCCATCGCCACCCCGTGCCCGACCTGCGGCGCCAAGTTCCTGACCCGCACGGCCGGCAAGAAGCCGATGCTCGTCTGCGCGACGAAGGACTGCGGCTTCAAGCAAGAGGTGCCCGAGGAGGACGAGGCGGCCCTCGCCGGCGCCGCGCCGGAGGGCGCCGCGGGCGACGACGCGGAAGGCGGATCGGCCGAAGCCGACGCGCCGTCCGAGCCCAAGGCCGCACCGAAGGCGAAGGCCGAGCCCAAGCCCTCACCCAGCGCACCGAAGGCCGAAGCGAAGCCCAAGGCCGCGGCGAAGACCGCCGAGAAGAAGGGCGCCACGAAGACGGCGTCGAAGTCGAAGAGCAACGGCCGCGCCTCGGCCTAATCACCCCCTCCCTCCGCCAAGGCGCGCCCGTTCGTCGCGGCGCGCCGCTCCTTCCCCGACACCATGACCGAAGCTCGCTCCCACGACGTCACCATCGTCGGCGCCGGCCTTGCCGGCTGCGAGGCCGCCTTCCAGCTCGCCGAGCGTGGCCATCACGTGCGCCTGCTCGAGATGAAGCCCGCGCGCCGCACACCCGCGCAGACGAGCGATTTCTTCGCCGAGCTCGTCTGTTCGAACTCGCTGCGCGGCGCGGCGCTCGCGAACGCCGTCGGCTTGCTGAAGGAGGAGCTGCGGCGTGTCGGCTCGCTCCTCATGCGCGTCGCCGATCGCACGGCCGTGCCCGCGGGCGGCGCGCTCGCTGTGGATCGCGAGCTCTTCGGCGCCGAGATGACGAAGACCATGCGCGAGCATCCGCGCATCACGGTCGAGACCGGCGAGGTCACCGAGATCCCGAAAGATCGCCCCGTCATCCTCGCGACCGGCCCGCTCACGGCGGACGCGCTCGCCTCTGCGATCGCCGAGGCCGTCGGCACGAAGCACCTCGCGTACTACGACGCGATCGCGCCGATCCTGAGCGCCGAGTCGATCAACTGGTCGAAGGTCTGGAAGCAGTCGCGCTGGGGCAAGGGCACGGCCGAGCGCGCCCAGGAGCCCGGCCGCAAGATGATGGCCGAGGACGCCGAAGAGAGCGGCGACGAGGCGTACGTCAACTGCCCGTTCGACGAGGAGACGTATCGCGCGTTCGTCGCGGCGCTCGTCGCGGCGGAGAAGGTCGCGCCGCGCGAGTTCGAGGACGTGCGTTACTTCGAGGGCTGCTTGCCTTGCGAGGTCATGGCCGAGCGCGGCGAGCGCACGCTCGCGTACGGGCCGATGAAGCCCGTCGGGCTCGTCGATCCGCGCACGGGAAGGCGGCCGTACGCCGTGATCCAGCTCCGGCCCGAGGACGCGGCCGCGACGGCGTACAACATGGTCGGCTTTCAGACGCGCATGAAGTACCCCGAGCAGCTCCGCGTCTTCCGCATGGTGCCGGGGCTCGAAGAGGTGGAGTTTCTGCGGTTCGGCTCGGTGCATCGCAACACGTTCGTCGACGCACCGCGCGTGCTCGGTCCGGGCATGGAGATGCGCGCGATGCCGGGCGTCTTCCTCGCGGGGCAGGTCGCGGGCGTCGAGGGCTACGTGGAGAGCGCGGCGGCGGGCTTCGTCTGCGCGGTGCTCCTCGCGCAGAGGCTCGCGGGCAAACCGCTCTTGCCGCCGCCGAAGACGACGGCGCTCGGCGGCATCGTCACGCACCTCGGCCGCGAACAACCCTCGTATCAGCCCTCGAACATCACGTGGGCGCACATGCCGCCGCTCGAAGGCACGAAGTCGAAGCTCACGAAGCGCGCGCGTTACGAGGCGATGGCCGAGCGCGCGCTCGTCGATCTCGAGCCCTGGAAAAACGCAGCGCTCTGATCGCGCCCCGATCACGCCTGGGCATACGCGCATTTCGCGTGGGCGTACGCGTGTATCGTCCGGGCGTATCGTCGTTTCGGCTGGGCATATTCGCGCCATTCAACGAGGGCGAACCACCGTTCGACCCCTTAGACGAAAAACCGAGGGATTTTCGTGGAATGGCGGGTTCATCCGGGAAATGCCGTCGGGGCTCTGGCATTCTACGTCCGGTGATCCGGAACCTCCTGAATCGATAACACTGGCACAACCGACAGACAGGCGGCGTCGACCCGCGTAGTGTCGTTTCTCGTCGCGGTCGCGGCGAATCGGAAATGCGCAGGTGGCGCGTTTCTGCGCACTTCGGGTGCGTCTCGGCAGGCGTTTTCTCGCCCCGGACGGCCATCGCGGCTTCTTCTCGGAGGGGACTTCAATGTTGAACGTGGAGCAGGCGATCGCCGAGGTCGCGGGCGTGTATCAATCGCTCACCGGGCGTGCCATCAAGCCGGGACGTTACGAGCTTCCGCCGGAGGTGGATCCCGCGGCGCAGGCCGAGAACAATTATCGGCAGTTCAAGGCGCTCCTCGAGCAGAAGGCGCGCGCCTCGGCGGAGCCGCGCGGCAAGGGTGAGCCGGCATTCGCGCCTCCGGTCGACGTCGTCGAGCTCGAGCGCGAGGTGCGCGTGATGGTGGATGTCCCCGGCGTGACGCGCGAACAGCTCGCCGTGTCGATCACGGGCGACGCGCTCACGATTCGCGGCGAGCGCGGCGTAGTGCGGTCCGCGGCGGGCATGATGCGGCTCGAGGAGCGGCGCAAGGGGCCGATGCTCC
Source organism: Polyangium sp. y55x31 (assembly GCF_029946505.1). Classification (GTDB taxonomy): domain Bacteria; phylum Myxococcota_A; class Polyangia; order Polyangiales; family Polyangiaceae; genus Polyangium. The sequence goes on along the minus strand of NZ_JARZHG010000006.1, from coordinate 270,334 downwards.
GGACGATCGCGCTGCCGCCGCGGGCGCGGCGCGATGGGATCGAGGCGACGCTGCGGGAAGGCGTCCTCACGATCGTGATTCCCACGGACGGCCATGGGAACGACGTGACCGAGGTCCCGATCGACGTGAAATGAAGCTTTGGGGTGCGGCGCATTCGCGCATCGCGCACCCGGCAAGAATTTCTGGCGCAGAGCGCTGGAAAGGTAGTGCCGCGCCGGGGCATAGGGCCCCGGGGCGGAGCTTGTGCACGAGCCCTGATTCAAGGGGGGTACGACCATGGATCCCAAGACCTACGAGATCAACAACCTCCGCATCCTCAACGATTATCTCGCCCAGACGTGCGAGGTGCTGGCGCGCACGCAGCGGATCAGCCTGAATCGCGACTTCAACCGCGAGATGGCCGGCCTCTCCCATACCCCGTTCGCCACGACGCCCTTCGGGTTCGGCGTGCCGGTGCAGGGCATGGATCCCCGGACCGTGGATTACACGGTCGGCCTCGGCCACACGCCGTACGGCGTGTATCCGTACAACTACGCGATGCAGTCGGTCCCGACGTGGACCGGCCCGCAGCACGTGGGCGGCCTGCCGACCAGCATCGACCCGTTCTTCGCCCAGCGCAGCGGGCTGAGCCACACAACGGGCACGCCGTGGACGGGCTGGAACCCCCTCGCGGCCGAGATCGTGCGTCAGAGGGAGATCGCTCGTCAGCAGTACGAAGCGATGTGCCGCTCCTTCGGCTTCTGATCGAATGCCATTGAGACGGGAGACGGGCCCTCCTCGGCCGGTCTCCCGGCGCGTCTCCACGCGCCATTGAGCCCAGGCCGCCGTCGCCTTTCGCGTGACGGCGGCCGAGGCCTTTTTTGTTTTCGCCGTTGCGGGCCGGGTCATGGCCTTGGCTGCACGCCGCGGCTCGGAATGGATTCAAACCAGCTCGGGGAAAATCGTCTCGAGGACCTCGTCGAGCGTCCGCGCGAAGACGACCATGTGCTCGGCGATCTTGCGCGGCACCCGCTCGGCGTGCGTCACGTCGTCCCGGTTTTGCGCCGGGAGCACGATCCGCGACAGGCGACGCTCGTAGGCACCCTCGATCTTCGCGTCGACGTCGCCGATGCGGCCGAGCGACAGGACGTCGTGCGCGTCGCAGATCACCGCGCCGGAGAATGCGACGTCGGCCGGCGCGGAGAATCCGAGCATCACGCTCGCGAAGGCGACGGCGATCGGCAGGCCGGCGCTGTCGCCGGACGAGGGCTCGTCGTCTTTCGTGAAACGGAGGAGAAATCGGCGATCGTCGAGCTCGGGATCGACGCGGTGGGGATAACGGGCCCGGACGAAGGCGCGCACGGCCTGGAAGATGGAGACCGCGCGGGCGCGGAGGTCCGGCGCGACCGAGCCGAGGACGTCTTTTTCGTCGAGGCCGCCGCGACCCCGTTTCGTGCGACGGCTGTCGACCCAGAGCTCGTGAATCACGCCGCGCACTTCGCCGCCGCGTCGCAATGCAGCGGCGGCGAGCACGTACGGTCGCGGCGTGTGCACGGCGTTTGCGAGGGCGAGCGCGTGGGCCTCGTATCGCATTTTCGCCTCGAGCTCGCCTTTCGCCTCGGCCACGCGCGCGAGCGCGAGCACGGCCGCGCGATCCTCCGGATGTGCTTTTCGCCGCGCCCGGAGCACGGAGGCCGCCTCCGCGAGCCGCTCCGGCGATCCGAGCGTCTCACGAGCATCCTCCATATTCGCGTCCTCGTGCCCGAGCAGCCGCGTCAGCGCCGCGGCGTCCGGCCGTTCGAGCCCCGCGACCCCGCGCCGCCGCGCCAAACGCGCGCGCTCGCGCTCCCCGAGCGCTTCCAGCGCATCCGCATGATAAAGCAGATCGACGGCCGTGGTTCGTCCTTCTCGATCGAGCTCCGCGTACATCGCCTCGGCGCGCGCCGGTTCGCCGGCCCAGAGCGAGAGCGCGGCGGCGCGCCTGCGGTGCTCGGGGCGCTTTCGATCCCGGATTCGATCGAAGAGGTGCTGGACGGCGCGATGTCCAAAGGGCAAGACGGACAAACCTTCCGGCGGTACGTAAGCCGTCGGCAGAGCGCGCGCTGCCTCCCGCAGCGAGAGCACGTGCATGCGGCGGCGAAATACTTCCAGATAACGCGCCTCGAACAGCTCCGCGAGGCGCGCGTGCCCGAGTTTGCCCACGAGCCGGGCGATGCGCCGGAGGAGCGACGGGCGCCGCGTGACGAGGTAAGCATAACGCACGGCCCGGAGCGCGCGGCGGATACGCTCGGGCGTCCCTTCGCGTTCGTAGAGGAGTGACAGGCAAAGCAATCGCTCCACGTCGCTCGCGAGCCCCGGCTCGTCGGCGAGGCGCTCCAGCGTGGTGATCGCGCCCCGCACGTCCTGCGCCTGCTCCAGCAAAAAAGCGCGCTCCAGCATCGCGAGCTTGTACACGCTGCGCGCCTCGGTGCGCGCCCGCGCCGCGACCCGATCCACGATGCGCAGCGCCCCCTGCAAATTGCCCCCGAACGCCACGCGAAACGCGTGCTCGAGTTCGGACAAACCCGTCGTCGCGCCCGCCTCGGGCGTGACGTGTGGCCCCCGGGCCGATGGTGACTCCTCGCGCAAGCTCGCCTCGAAGAGCCGCCCGAGCGTCGCCAGCGCCGAAGGCTCGCCGCCCGCGCGGGCGGCCATTTCGGTGTGCAGCGTGATCGCCGCGCCGAGCTCGCCGCGCGCGTGGTGGAGCGCCGCGAGCAGCCCCAGCGCCGCCTCGTCGTCGGGCGCGAGCGCGAGCGCCGCGTGCGCCTCCACCTCGGCGCGATCCCAGAGCCGCGCCTCGAACGATAGACGCGCGACCACGATGTGCGCCTCGGCGCGCCGCCGGAGCGGCTCTTTGCGCGCGCGCCGCGGCGGATCCACGAGCTCCATTTCGAGCAGGTGGCCGAGCTGGCGCAAGAGCTCGTCGTCGAGGCCTTCGGAGGCCAGGGCGGCGTCGAGCACTCCTGCCTCGCCGGGCTCCGAAGGGGGACCGGCTGCCTGGTGTTTGTCCCGCGACATCCCGCTTTCAGCGCTCGTGGCTCGTCATGGACGCGCCGATCACGCCGTATGCATCCTGGGCCCCGAGGGCACCTTCCGGGGCTCGTTTCCGCGCTCCGCGACGCGCGGCTTTTCGAGGGCGTGGTCGATCGCGGCCAGCAAGGTTTGCTCCGACGAACCCTTGGGCACCCACCCCACGCCGAGCTGGGTGAGCCGATCCTCGAGGGTTCGCGAAATGGGCCCGCTCGTGACCACGGCGGGCACGCCGAGCGACGCCGCGTCGAGGATCAGGCGAAAGCCTCCTTGCGAATGCCCCGACAAACCCAGATCCGCGACGACGAGATCGGGGTGCCGCACGAGCAAAGCTTCGAGTGCGGTGGGGACGCAGGAGGCTTCGAGTGCGACCGCGGGCGCATATTTCTCGACGAGGAGAGCGCCGATGAGGCGCCTGCGGGTCGCGTCGTCGTCGGCGACGAGGATGCGCCGCACGTCTTTCGTCGAGCCTTCGCGGTTCTTTGAAAGTCCCGGTCGGATACCAGAAGCAGAACGCATGGCCCCCCCTGCGAGCTTGCCGAATGCCGAGTACGCCACGCACCGGGCAGCCTTGCCATCGGGGGGCGCGGTCAAGGGGGGTCGGGGCGAGCCCGAACGCGTGAGATTGCAGCGCGGGCGAATGCGGCGCGAAAACGCGTCTTATGCCGCCCGCCGCGAGAGCGCCTCGTCCAGAATCGCGAGGCAGCCTTCCAGCGAATCGCACGCATTCAACGCGCGCCGAAGGGCCGCCGCGCCCGGCAGCCCGTGCAGATACCCCGCGAGGTGCCTTCGGGTCACGTGCACCCCGTGCGGCTCGCCGCGCGCCTCCGTGTTCATCACGAGGTGCTTCTTGCAGAGCGCGATCCGCTCCTCGGGCGTCGGCGGATCGATGAGCCGACCCTCTTCGAGCAGCGCCTTCGCCTCGCGGAAGATCCACGGGTGCTCGATCGCCCGCCGGCCCACCATCACGCCCTCGCAGCCCGTCTCCGCGAGCGCGCGCTGCGCGTCCTCTGCGCTCTTGATGTCGCCGTTCACGATCACCGGAATGCCGACCACGCTCTTCGCGCGCGCCGCCCAGGTCCAGTCCGCCGCGCCCGAATGGCCCATCTGCGCCGTCCGGCAATGAATGGTCAACGCCGACACGCCCGCGCCTTCCAGCCGCTTCGCGAGCTCCACGATCGGCATCTCCGACTCCGGGCCCCAGCCGATCCGCGTCTTCACCGTCACCGGCATGGACACGCGGCGCACGACCATCGCGGCCATCTCCACCATCGCCGTCGGGTTCCTGAGCCAGCCCGCGCCCGCGCCGCGGCCCGCGATCTTCGGCACCCAGCAGCCGCAGTTGATGTCGACGAACGATGGGCCCGCCGCCGCGGCGATCTCGGCGGCCTCGGCGAGGCGATCCGGATCCGAGCCGTAGATCTGGATGGCGGTCGGCTGATCGTCGGCGCCGAGCGTGATCTTGCGGCGCGCGTTGCGGCAGCCGCGCAAGAGGCCCTCGACGTTGACGAACTCCGTCACGCAGAGCTCGGCGCCGAGCTCGCGGCAGAGCTTGCGGAAGACGGCGTCGGAGACGTCCTCCATCGGCGCGAGGATCACGGGCCGGGACGAGAAGAGCTTCTGGAAAAGCGTTCGATCGGGCGACACGGGGTTTCTCGAAGGGGGAGGTTAGAGCATGCGGCAGACGGACGCGCCAGCGATCCGGGCGTGATTGCGGGTAGACTCACCGCCCCATGGAGAAACTCCACCCCTTCCCGCTTCTGCTCGGTCTCCTTGCCACCGGCTGCGGCTCCACCGCCGTCCCCGAGCCGAGCGCGCCCTCGCTCCTCTCGAGCGCCTCGTACGGGAGCGCTTCCTCGTTCTCCGCGCCGAGCGGCCCCTCGATCCCGAGCCATGGCGACGCGCGTGGCAGCCTCGTCGTGCGACCGGACCTCGCGTGTGTTCCTTTCGTCCTGCGCGTCGAGCTCGCCGAGCCGAAAGCTGGGCTCGATCTCCTGGAGAAGGCCACGCTCGCCCTCAAAGAGCGCTTCGGGGCGACCACGGGAGGCACGGCCACGATCGCCATGCTCGGCGCGAACACCACGATGGCCCCTGATTACTCGAAGTCGAAGGACGACAACCCTCCGCCGGCGCGCTTCATCGTGACCGTGGACGGCGCCGTCGAGGTCCCGCTCGCCGCGGAGGCGGGTTACTGGGCGCGCGCGAAGATCGTCGCGGGGCTCGTCGAGGCCTCGAAGAAGCGTGACGCGCTCGTGCCTTCGACAGGCGTTGGCGCCCCCGAGATCGAGGCCGCCTTCGGCTCGCCCGAGCTCAAGCTCCGCGACCCCGAGTCGTTCCGGCCCGAGCTCGTCAAGCGCTGGGTCGAGCGCGCGCGCGCCTTCGCCCGTGTCGCCGAGTCGCAGACCGCGCCGCTCCACCTCGTCTCGTGCGAGCCGCCGAATGCCATCACGCAGACGCCCATCTCCCTCGAGCAGGTCGGCCTCGCGCTCCCCGTCTCCTGCCGCATCGACGTGGCCCCGCCCGCCCGCTGAAGCCAACCCCGCGGCGCCATCGTCCTGCGTGGCTCACTCTGGCGCAGCGTATTCCCCGCAAATCGCTGCAATTCGGTCGGCATCGCTTTTGCTGAACCCGCCCGCACCTTGGCTTGCTTTTCTTAAGGCTCCTGCCCGAGAGGAGATCTTCCCCATGCGCTTCGGCTTCGTTGTCCCGGCCCTCGCGGCCACGCTTCTTGCTTTTCTTACTTCCACCAACGAAGCCGCGGCGTGTGGGGGGTGCTTCGTGCCGCCGAGCCAGAGCACGGTCGTCTCGGCGCACCGCATGGCGCTCTCGATCTCGCCGAAGCAGACCGTGCTCTGGGATCAGATCCAGTACGACGGCGATCCCGAGAGCTTCGCGTGGGTCTTGCCGGTCAAGCCGGGCGCGGTGATCGAAGTCTCCACCGACGCCTGGTTCGACACGCTCGACGCCGCGACGACCACGCAGATCTTCCAGGCGCCCGTCGACTGCGGCAACGGGAGCAGCAGCTTCGGCTGCGGCGATGCGCTCGCGGGACGCTCGTTCTCGGCCTCGGAGGATGGCAGCAACGGCGGAGGCGGACCGAGCGTCACGGTCGTGCACCGCGGCACCGTGGGCCCGTATCAGACCGTCACGCTGAGCACGGACACGCCTGGCGCGCTGAACACCTGGCTCGAGGGCGCGGGTTACGACATCGATCCCTCGACGCAGCCGGTGATCGACGCCTACGTCGCGGAGAAGTTCGACTTCATCGCGATCAAGCTCCTGCCGGGCAAGGACGTGAAGGCGATGACGCCCGTGCGTATCGTGCAGCCGGGCGCGAGCCCCACGCTGCCCTTGCGCATGGTGGCGATCGGCAGCGGCGCGAACGTCGCGATCACGCTCTTCATGATCACCGAGGGCCGCTGGGAGGCGAAGAACTTCGGCAACGTCGTCACGCCCGTCGACCTGCTCTCGTGGGACTTCAAGACGCAGGCGTCGAACTACGGCGAGCTCCGCACGAAGGTGCTCGCACAGAACGGCGGTGCGTCGTGGCTCACGGCGTTCGCGTTCGAGGGCGGCCTGCTCGCGCAGCTCCCCGGCCTCTTCAGCTTCCAGGGCTTCCGCACGTACACGACCGCGGGCAACGGGAGCTTCGCCGACTCGATCGCGGCGGCGTACGTGCAGCAAGGTCTCGCGAACGGCGAGGCGACGGACGGCTCGTGCTCGGAGTCCTTCGCGAGCGTCGGCAAGAGCAGCCTCATGGTCTCGAACCCGTGCCCCGCGGGCGTGCCGCTCGACGATCCGTCCTGCGGCGGGGTCGCGCCGGGCGAGATCGACGCGCGCACGCTGGCCTGCGGCGCGCTCGACGACCTCGCCGTCGCGCTGAACGGCCTGCATCCGAAGGACGTTTGGCTCACGCGGCTCGAAGCGAACCTGCCGCGCGCGGCGCTCGCGAACGATCTCGTGCTCCAGCCCGCGGCCTCGCAAGAGACCGTGGACAACATGCAGCAGGCTCGCATCGGCACGAACGTCGACGTGTTCTGCGGCGACGGCTCGGCCGCTCCGGTCCCGGGCGGCGGCAAGAAGACCGGCGGCGACGGTCGTGGCCCGCTCGTCGTCGCGTTCGGCATGGCGCTCGCCGCGATCGCCGCGGCGGCGCGCCGGCGGCTCGGCGTCACGAGGGCCTGAGCGCCTCTCTTTTCGATATGCTAGGCGCGAGAGCGCCATGGCAACCGTCCGCCCCTTCTCGTCCCCACCCCCGATAAACCTCGTCAAACGCATCGCGATCGCGGCCGTCGGGCTCGTGATCCTCGCGATCGCCCTCTCGTCGTGCGTCACGCGTGTCGACGCGGGGCACGTCGGCATCAAGGTCAAGCTCGCGGGCGACGAGCGCGGCGTCGACAAGAGCCCCACGGTGCAGGGCTGGGTGTTCTTCAACCCGCTCACCGAGCAGATCATCCTGTTCCCGACCAGCGTGCAGAACATCGTCTGGACGAAGGATCCGCACGAGGGCAACGCGCGCGACAGCTCGATCACGTTCTCCTCGCAGGAGGGCGTGAACATCAACGCGGACGTCGGGCTCTCGTTCCACATCGAGCCCACGCTCGCGCCCAAGCTTTACGGGCGGTTCCGCAAGTCGGACCTGATGGACCTCGCGAACGGCTACGTGCGCAACGCGATGCGCGAGAGCTTCAACATGCAGGCCTCGCAGATGCCGGTGCAGGAGATCTACGGCGCGGGCAAAGGCAAGCTCGTGGAGAACGTCGCGAAGCGCATGCAGGAGCAGCTCGGTCCGGACGGGTTCGTGATCGATCAGCTCACGATCAACGGCGCGCTGCGATTGCCGGAGAACGTGGCGAACGCGATCAACCGGGCCATGGAGGCGACGCAGCAGGCGATCCAGGCCGAGAACCGGGTGCGTCAGGTGCGCGCGGAGGCGGAGCAGGCGATCACGCAGGCCGAGGGCCAAGCCAAGGCGGCGCGTGCGCGGGCGCAGGGCGAGGCGGACGCGAAGCTCATCACGGCCAAGGCCGAGGCGAGGTCGAACCTGATCCTCAAGTACTCGATGACGCCGTCGGTGTTGCAATACCGCGCGCTCGAGCGCTGGAACGGCAGGCTGCCCGTGATGAACGGCGGCGGCGCGATGCCGATGCTCACGTTCGACGCGTCGAAGCTCGGCAAGGGCGGCGACGACGACGAGAAGAAGCTGCTCGAGCTGCTCGGTCAGGAAGAAGAGATGGAGCGCAAGGACGCCGAGCGCGCGAAGGCCGAGCAGGCCGAGAAGGCCGACGCCGCGAAGGCGCCGTCGTCAGCGCCGTCGTCGTCAGCGCCGCCGGCCGAGCAACCGAAGCCCTGATCGGCTTCTTGCCCCCTCTCCCGCCAGGGAGAGGGGGTTGGGGGTGAGGGAGTCGAACTACAAACGCACGTCGAGATGCGTGCGCTTCTTCAGCTCGTCGAGCCACTTGCGCTTGGCCTTCTCGAGGATCTCCGTCTGCAGGCGCTGCACCATCTCGCCCTTCGCCGCCTCGTACGTCGTGTATCGGGAGGGCTGGCGCGAGACGAGCTTCATGATCACGAGGCCCTTCTCCATCTCGACCACGTCGCTCACCTGACCGGGTTCGAGCGGCAGCACCGCGTTCTCGAACACGGGCGCGAGCGCCGGGCGCTGGCCCTGCTGGGCCTGCGGCGAGCCCGCCGGGGCGCGGATCCCGAGATCGCCGCCCGTGTCGCGCGTGTTCGCCTCGTCCGAGTAGGCGCGCGCGAGCGCCGCGAAGTCCTCGCCGGCCCGGGCCCGCGAAACGAGCTCGGCCGCGAGCTTCTTCCGCTCGGCGATCGCCTCCGGGCTCGATCCCGGCATGACCTGCAGCACGATCCACGACGCGCGGTAGTCGCGGCGCTTGCGCTCCTCGCGCAGCGTGCGCTCGTACATCGCCTTCACGTCGTCCTCGGTGATGCGCACGCGCCCCTTCACGCGGAGCTGCAGCATCTTGCCTTCGAGGATCTGCCGCCGGATCTCGTCGCGGTATTCCTGCTCCGTCAGGCCCGAGCGCGCCTTCGCCTCGCGGAAGAGCTCGGCCGACGTGATGCCCTGGGCGCTCGCGATGTTGCGGAAGGCGTTCTCGACCTCGTCGGGCGTGACCGTGATCCCCGCGCGCTCGGCGGCCTGCGCTTCGAGCCTCTGATCGATCATCACCTCGAGCGTGTCCTTGAAGACCTGCGATTCCGCGGCCGCTTGCTCGGCGCCGGGGCGCACGCGCTGCTGGACCTGCAGGAGGAAGGGCTTGGCGCGGGCGCGGAGATCGGAGAGCAGGATCGGGTCGTCGCCGACGACCGCGACGATTCGCTCGACCACGATGGCTTCGGCCGGCTGCTGGGCGAGGGCGGCGGCGAGCACGAGACCAAGAGCGACGAGCCTTTGACGAGAGCGCATGCTGGGCACGACGTAGCACAAGAGCGGCCGCGGGTCCGCGGGCGAATCACCCGAGAGCGTCCGTCCCCGTTGCGGCAGCCGTCGCCCTGGTTTATTGCGCCGCCATGCGCGAGTTCCCGAAGCCCACTGCGGGCGAAGCGATCACGATGTCCGCGTCCGGCCAGCTCCAGGTGCCGGACCAACCCATCATCCCGTTCATCGAAGGCGATGGCACCGGCCCCGACATCTGGCGGGCGAGCCAGCGCGTGCTCGATGCGGCCGTGGAGAAGGCGTACGGCGGCAAGAGGAAGATCGCCTGGTACGAGGTGTACGCGGGCGAGAAGGCGTTCAACACGTTCGGCGAGTGGCTCCCCCAGGGCACGGTGGAGGCGTATCGCCAGTACCTCGTGGGCATCAAGGGCCCGCTGACGACCCCGATCGGCAAGGGCATCCGTTCGTTGAACGTGGCCCTGCGGCAGATGCTCGACCTTTACGTCTGCCTGCGCCCGGTGCGCTGGTACAAGGGCGTTCCTTCGCCGGTGAAGGATCCGGGCGCGGTCGACATGGTGATCTTCCGCGAGAACACGGAGGACATCTACGCCGGCATCGAGTGGGAGGCCGAGAGCCCCGAGGCGAAGAAGGTGATCGACTTCCTCCAGAAGGAAATGGGGGTGAAGAAGATCCGCTTCCCGGGGACGAGCGGCATCGGCATCAAGCCGGTGAGCCGCGAGGGCACCGAGCGCCTCGTGCGTGCGGCGATCGAGTACGCGCTCCGGTACAACCGGAAGAGCGTCACGTTCGTGCACAAGGGCAACATCATGAAGTTCACGGAAGGCGCGTTCAAGGCGTGGGGTTATGCCCTCGCGCAGCACGACTTCCGCGACAAGGTGGTGACCGAGCGCGAGACGTGGATCCTCGGGAACAAGGAGAAGAACCCGGAGCTCACGGTCGAGCAGAACGCCAAGGAGATCGAGCCCGGCTACGACATGGCGCCGGCGGACATGCAGGCCGAGTTCCGCGCCGAGGTCGAGGAGGCGCTCAAGCTCTGGGACACGCACGGCAACGGCAAGTGGAAGAAGATGCTCCGCGTCAAGGATTCGATCGCGGACATCACGCTGCAGCAGGTGCTGACGCGGCCGCGTGATTTCGACGTGATCGCGACGTTGAACCTCAACGGCGATTACCTGTCGGACGCGCTCGCGGCGCAGATCGGCGGCATCGGCATCGCGCCGGGCGGCAACATCAACTACGTGACGGGCCACGCGGTCTTCGAGGCCACGCACGGCACGGCGCCGAAGTACGCGAACCTCGACAAGGTGAACCCGGGCTCGGTCATCCTCTCGGGCGAGATGATGCTGCGGCACATGGGCTGGGTCGAGGCCGCGGAGCTCATCAACAAGGGCATGGACGGCGCGATCGGCGCGAAGACCGTGACCTACGACTTCGCTCGCCTCATGGAGGGCGCGAAGGAAGTGAAGTGCTCCGAGTTCGGTGACGCGATCATCGCGCACATGGGCTGAGAGCACGTAGGCGCCTCGCATCGAAGGCGCGCCGGACGGCCGCAGGACAACCCCCTGCGGCCGTTCGTCTTCCTTGACATGCAACCAAACGGTTGCATATTCTCTCCACGCCATGAGCATGGACCGGGTCTTCAAGGCGCTCGCCGACAAGAGCCGTCGCCGGCTTCTGGACCTTTTGCACGCGGAGAATGGGCGCACGCTCGGGGAGCTCTGCGAGCACCTCGACATGACGCGCCAGGCGGTGACGAAGCATTTGCTCGTCCTCGAAGAGGCGAACCTCGTCACGGTCGTCTGGCGCGGGCGGGAGAAGCTCCATTACCTGAATCCCGTGCCCCTGCACGAGATCTACGAGCGCTGGATCGGCAAATTCGAGCAGCAGCGCCTGCGCGCGCTGCACGACCTCAAGACGAAGCTGGAGGATTCATGAGCAAGCCCGAGTTCGTGTACGTGACGTACATCCAGACGACGCCCGAGAGGGTCTGGAATGCGCTGATCGACGGCGAAGCGACGAAGCTCTACTGGGGCCGGAGCAAGAACGTCTCGGACTGGAAGGTCGGCTCGGAATGGTCGCACCAGGATTACGACGACGGGACGGTGAAGGTCGCCGGCGCGGTCCTCGAATCCGATCCGCCGCGGCGCCTCGTCGTCACGTGGGGAGGATTCAATCCACCGACGAAAGCCTCGGTCGTCACCTTCGAGATCCAGGAGGTCTTCGGCGCCGTGCGGCTCACCGTCACGCACGCCGGCCTCGACACCGATTCGGAGCAATACGGGCGCCTGACCGCGGGCTGGCCGGCCATTCTTTCGAGCCTGAAGACGCTGCTCGAGACCGGGCAACCCATGCCCATGACGACGCGCCGCTGGGGCGGCTGAATCAGGCGAGGGCCCGGTGCAGCTCGCGCTCGGCCTGCGCCGCGTCCGCGCGGGAAAACCCTCCGAAAACATGACGATCGGGCCGCACGATCGCGAGCGCGGCCTCGTACCGGACAAACCATCGTTCGAGCGCGCCGTCCTCGTCGACGAGCGCGCCTTCGTGGCCCTCGCTCCCCGCGGGAAGGACCCGGAAAAACCGCGCCCCGAGCCTCTCCCAGAAAGGTTCGTCTCGGACCACCTCGCGTGGATCCATTCCGAAACCGAGCACGGCGAATCCCATCCCGAGCGCGTCGTCGAGCCGGATACGCGCGCCCGCGGCGTCACGCACGAACGGCTGCGGGAAATACGTCCCTTCCGGGTAACGCGGGGCCACGCCCGGGGCGCCGTCGAACCGCCCGCGCCGGCGCCGCCCGCCTCGCATCATTCCCTCGTCGCACACGGGCTTCGGCTTGAACTCCATGTTCCGGATGAATCGGCGCACCCGTCCGACCCGATCGAGCCCGCGAAACACGGCGTCTCGCACCGCCGCCGCGCGCGCGTCGCGCACCAGAAAGACGTGCCCGAGCCGGATGCTGATTTCGGTCATCGCGAGCAGGTGCGGCCGCCGCTCCTGTTCGTACGTATCGAGCAGCCGCTCGCTCGCGCGCCCCGAGGCGCAAAGCGCGAGCTTCCACGCGAGGTTCGCCGCGTCCCGGAGCCCCGACACGAGCCCTTGCCCCATGAACGGCGGCATCGTGTGCGCCGCGTCTCCCAGGAGGAAAACCCGGCCTTTGCGCCATTGCGCCGCTGTCTTCGCCTCGAACGTGTACACGCTCGCTCGCTGAATTCTGATCTTCGCGGGATCCACGTACGGCGCGATCAGCCGCGCGACCGACTCGGGCTTTTCGATGGATTCGCGCGTCTCGCCCGCCTGCAGCATGAATTCCAGGCGGCACTGGTTCTCCGTCCCGCGCGCCACGAAGCCTGGCCGCGCCGGGTCGCAGACGAAACGCGCGAGCGGCATCGTGTCCGGGATCTCGTCCATCACGCCGGAAATGGCGATCCACGGCTCCTCGTACCTTCGGCCCTCGTAAGGGATGCCCGAGAGCTTGCGAACCGTGCTCTTGCGCCCGTCGCATCCGAGCACGTAACGCGCCCGCACTTCGTGGCTTTCTCCGCTCGGAGCCCGCACCCGGAGCCGCGTCCGCTCCGCGTCCTCGTCGATCGCGAGGACCTCGTGCCCGAGATACGAAGACACGTTCGCGAATCGCGCGAGCCCGCGCCGTAAAATGGCCTCCAGCGTGGGCTGGTCAAAGAAGTTCAGCGCCGGAAAACCATTGCCGAAATCGAGCCCGCGGAAGACGAGCTTCGCGAAGGCGCGCCCGCTTCCGTCGGTGAACTCGGCCTCCGGGCAGGCGTACATCGTCTGCGCGAGCTCGCGATCGAGCCCGGCCTGCTGATAGACACGCATCGCCTCGTCGTCGCAGGAGAATGCGCGCGGGGTGCCGTGGGGCGTGGTCTCGCGTTCGAGCACGGCCACGCGGAGCCCGTACCTGCCGAGCAAATTGGCCATCAGCGTGCCCACGGGGCCCGCCCCCACGATCGCGACGTCGACGTCTTCGAGCATGCCCGAGTATCGCGGTCACCGGAAGGCGCGGCAACCGGAGAGAGCTTCCCGACGGAAACGTGATCAAAAATAGAATGCGCGAATGCGATCCACCACGAGCTCTTGCTGCTCCGCCGTCAACGTCGGCGAAATGGGCAGCGAGAGCACCTCGCGGCAGGCGCGCTCGGTCTCCGGGAAATCACCCGCGTGGTGGCCGAGGTGCGCGAAACAAGGCTGGAGGTGCAGCGGGACCGGGTAGTAGACGGCGGTGCCGATCCCGGCGGATTCGAGGAAGGCGCGGAGCTCGTCGCGACGAACGGCGCGAATCGTGAATTGGTGGTAGACGTGGCGGCCCTCGGGATCGTCCTCGGCGGGGCGGACGAATGCGGAGAGGCCCGCTTCGGCGAAGAGGGCACGATATCGATCCGCGATGGCGCGTCGCGCCTCGGTCCAGCCTTCGAGGTAGGGCAGTTTGGCGCGTAAAACCGCGGCCTGGATCGCGTCGAGGCGGCTGTTCATGCCGACCTCGTCGTGCCGGTACATCTTCTCGCCGCCGTGCGTGCGGAGGCGGCGGACCCGGACGGCTTTTTCGGGGTCGTTCGTCAGGACGAGCCCGCCGTCGCCGAACGCCCCGAGGTTCTTGCTCGGGAAAAACGAGAGGCAGCCGAACGTGCCGATCGTGCCGGCCGCGCGCCCGCCCCGCCGCGCGTCGATCGCCTGCGCCGCGTCCTCGACGACGGCGACGCCACGCGCGCGCGCCTCGTCGAGCCAGGCTTCCATCCGCGCGACGCGGCCGTAGAGGTGCACGGGCACGATCGCGCGCGTGCGCGGGCCGAGCGCCGCGAGCACGCGCGTCGGATCGAGGTTCCAAGAGTCGGGCTCGATGTCGACGAACACGGGACGCGCGCCGAGCCGCGCGATCGCGCCGGCGGTCGCGAAGAACGTGAACGGCGTGGTCACGACCTCGTCGCCCGGGCCCACACCCGAAGCGATGAGCGAGAGCAGGAGCGCGTCGCTGCCCGAGGCCACGCCGATCGCGTGCGCGGCGCCGAGGCGCGTGGCGATCGCCTCTTCGAAGAGGCGAACCTCTTCTCCGAGGACGAACGCCTGCGCCTCGACGACGCGGGCGATGGCCTGATCGATCTCTTCGCGGATCGCGCGATGGAGCGCGCGCAAATCGAGGAGCGGGACCTTGGTGTCCCGCCTGGGGACGTTCACGTGGCCGGCGTGTTCTTCACGACGTCGGTGATGCCCTGCACGCTCTTCGCGCTCTTCGCGAGCATCGCCTTCTCGTCGTCCGTCAGCTTGATCTCGAGGATCTTCTCGACGCCGCGGCCGCCGATGATGACGGGCACGCCCATGAAGAGGTCCTTGTAGCCGTACTCGCCGTCGAGGTAGACGGCGCTCGGCAGGAGGCGCTTCTGGTCGAGGAGGAACGCCTCGGCCATCGCGACCGCGGCCGAAGCCGGCGCGTAGTAGGCGCTCGTGCCCATGAGCTTGACGATCTCGCCGCCGCCCGTGCGCGTGCGGGCGATGATCGCGTCGAGCTTCTCGCGCGAGATGAGCTCGGTCGCGGCGACGCCGTTGATCGTGGTCGCGCTGAGCACGGGGACCATGTCGTCGCCGTGGCCGCCGAGCACCATGGCGCGGACGTCCTTGATGCTGACGTTGGCCTCGCGCGCGAGGAAGAGCTGGAAGCGCGCGCTGTCGAGCACGCCGGCCATGCCGACGACGCGCTCGCGGGGCAGGCCCGTGGCGCGCTTGAGCTCGTAGACCATCGCGTCGAGCGGGTTCGAGATGACGATCACGAACGCGTCCGGACAGTGCTCCTTCACGCCCGCCGCGACGCTGCGGATGATGGGCAGGTTCGTCGCGACGAGGTCGTCGCGGCTCTGGCCGGGCTTGCGCGGGATGCCCGCGGTGACGATCACGACGTCGGCGCCGGCGCAGTCCTTCCAGTCGCTCGTGCCGGTGATCTTCGCGTCGTAGCCGATGACGCTCGAGTTCTGCTCGAGATCGAGGGCCTTGCCCTTGGCGAAGTCGGTCTTCGCCGGGATGTCGAAGAGGACGATGTCGCCGAGCTCCTTGCGGGCGCAGAGCGCCGCGAGCTCGCCGCCGATGTTGCCGGCCCCGATGAGTGCGATCTTCTTCCGAGTGCTCATGCGCGGCCCTTTAGCACCCCGACGAGCTGAAAAGAACCGGCTTGCTGCGCCGCGCAAATCTTGCGCTAAGGTCCGGGCGCCATGGTTCCCGAAGACACCCTCAAGAGAGCGCTCCGGACGACCCTCGACCACACGGATTTCGGGGCGCTCGGCGCGAAATACGAGGGGAAAGTCCGGGACAATTACACCACGGGCGATGGACGGCGCTTCCTCGTGGCCACGGACCGCATCAGCGCGTTCGACCGCGTCCTCGGCACGTTGCCGCTGAAGGGGCAGGTCCTGAACCTGCTCGCGGCGCACTGGTTCGAGGCGACCAAGCACATCGCGCCGAACCACGTGATCTCCGTGCCCGATCCGAACGTGGTCGAGGCCGTCGAGTGCACGCCGCTGCCCGTGGAGATGGTCGTGCGCGCGTACGTCACGGGCGTGACCTCGACGAGCATCTGGACCCACTACGCCCGCGGCGAGCGCGTTTTCTGCGGCCACCGCTTGCCGGACGGGCTGCACAAGAACGACCGCTTGCCCGCGCCGATCCTGACGCCGAGCACGAAGGCGCCGAAGGGCGGGCACGACGTGTCGGCGTCGCGCGAGGAGATCCTCGCCGAGGGCGTGATCAGCGCGCGGGACTTCGACGAGGCGGCCGAGATGGTGATGGCGCTCTTCGCGTTCGGGCAGAAGCGCTGCGAGGAGCGCGGGCTCATCCTGGTCGACACGAAGTACGAGCTCGGCAAGACGAAGGACGGGCGGATCGTGGTGATCGACGAGATCCACACGCCGGACTCGTCCCGCTTCTGGTTTGCCCGGACGTACGACGAGCGCCGCGCGCGGGGCGAGGAGCCGGAGTCGTTCGACAAGGAGTACGTGCGCCGCTGGCTCGCGGGCACGGGCTTCACGGGCGATGGGCCGATTCCTACGATCCCGGACGAAGTGCGCGTCGAGGCGGCGCGGCGTTACATCGAGGCGTTCGAGACGATCACGGGGCAGGCGTTCGTGCCGGACCTCGAGGATCCGCACGTGCGGATCCGGCGGAACTTGAAGATCGCGGGCTAGAGCGCCGAACAGTTCGGCGCTCTGCGAGATCGCGAAGCGAGCTCGCCTCGGGGGGTGAATCGGCCGGGCTCCGCCTGGCCGAGAGGGGGACGCGAGGCGTCCCCCTCGGGACAAAAGAAGCCTGGAACATCGAGCGGTTGTCAAACCGATCCATGTTCTAGGCGTTCGAGCGCTCCTCGTGCGGCGGGGGCGGGGACCAGAGGAGCCACGCGACGCAGCCTGGGAGGACCCAGGCGCCGACCGCGAGGAACGGGATCGTGTAGCCGCCCGTGATGTCGATGAGCCGGCCGAGGGCCGGGCTCGCGACGATGAGCGCGATCGACTGCGCGGCTGCGCAGACGCCGCTCGCCGCGGAGGCGATCGAGGGCGGTACACGCGTGAGCATGTCCGCGGTGAGCATGGCGAAGACCCCGCCGCCGCCGGCCAAGCCGAGCCCGCCGAGCACCATCGACTCGACCGGCGTGCGCCCGAACGCCGTCAGCGCGAGCATGACGTGGAGCGCGATCCCGATCGCGAAGAGCGGACGATCCGGCGCGCCGCCCACGCGCGCTCGGCCTCGCACGCTGGCGAAGTGACCAAAGAGGATCGCCCCGGCGTCGTAGAGGACGAGCGGGATGATGAGGTAGGGGCCCACCTTCGCCTGTGGGATGCCGTGCCCGGCGGCGAGATACTTGGAGCTCCAATTGAGCAGGAAACCGGTCGCCGGCGCCGACGCCATGATCGCGAGCGCCGCGCGCAGCACCGCGGGGTGCGTCATGACCGACCGTGCATGCGGGCGATTCGCAGAAGGCGCGTGTTCGGCGTCGAGCACCTCGCGCGCCGGGCTCCGCCACGCGAGCAGGATCCAGAGCGGCACCCACGCGAGCCCCACGAGCGCCGTGCCGAGGAACGCGATCCGCAGGCCCCAGTTCTTCTCCAGGAACGGCGCGAGCTGCGGCGCGACGATGGCACCGAGCGAGCTGCCCGTGAACAGGAAACCGAAGCCGCGCGCGCGATCGGCCGCCGGGAGCACGCGCTGGATGGTCTGCGCGGCGCCCGGAAACGAAGGCGATTCGGTGAGGCCGAGCGCGACGCGCAAAACGAGCAGGCCCGTGAAGCTCGGCGCGAGCGCGTGCGCGGCGGCGACGAACGACCACGCGACCACGGCGCCGAGCAGGCCTCGGCGCGCGCCGAGGTGATCGATGAGCCAGCCCGCGAACGGCGCGCCCACGAGGTAAGCGACCGAGAAGGCCGAGACGAGCCATCCGTACTGTGTGTCCGAGAGATCGAAGACCTTCGAGACGGCGGGCGCGAGCGCGGCGAGGGCCTGACGATCGACGTAGCTGACGGCCATCGTCAACGTCGCGGTCAAGGCGAGGGCCCAGGCATGAACCCGCGAGAGGGCAGGGGAGGCGAAGTAGCTCGGTGCGTTCGTCACGGGCGGCAGGATCCTCGCACGGATCACGCATCCTCGGGTGCTCTCATGGACGCGGCGCGCCCTCGCGAGTACACCCTCGACATGCGCCAGCCGATCGCGATCGGGGTCGATCTGGGCGGCACGAAGATCGAGGCCGTCGTGCTCCGCGGGGCGGAGAAAGAGGCGCCGTCCGTGGATCTCCGCCGCCGCATCCCCACGCCGCGCGAGCGTGGTTACGAGGGCATCCTCGATGCGGTCGCGACGCTCGTGCGCGACGTCGCCTCGGAGGCGGGCCTCGACGCGAAGACGATCCCGCTCGGCGTGGGCATGCCGGGCGGCGTGACGCGGGCGGGCCTCGTGAAAAACTCGAACACGACCTGCCTCAACGGCCGCCCTTTCCGCACGGATCTCGAGCGCCTGCTCGATCGATCCATCGCCTTCGACAACGACGCGAACTGCTTCGCGCTCGCCGAGGCGCGGCTCGGCGCGGCCTCGGCGCACGTGGGCGGCGTCGTCTTCGGCGTGATCCTCGGGACCGGCGTCGGCGGCGCCCTCGTCCTCCGCGGGCAGGTTTGGCCGGGCGAACACGGCATCGCCGGCGAGTGGGGCCACCACGCCGTGTTCCCCGACCGCGGGCCCGTCTGTTACTGCGGGCATCGCGGCTGCCTGGAGCTTTTCGCGAGCGGACCCGCCGTCGAGGCGGACTTCGCGCGCCGCGCGGGCCGCTCGCTCTCGGCCTCCGAGATCGCCGCGCGCCGCGCCGAAGATCCTCATGCCGCGGCCGCGATCGACGGTTTCCTGGACGCGTTCGCCCGCGGCCTCGCCAACGTGATCGACATCGTCGACCCGACCGCGATCGTGCTCGGCGGCGGTCTTTCGAACCTGAACCTTCTCTACGACGAGGGCCGTGATCGCGTGGCCGCGCTCGTCTTCAACGACGAGCTCCGCACGCCGATCCTGAAGAACGCGCTCGGCGACAGCGCGGGCGTGATCGGCGCGGCGCTCCTTGCGATCTAGGCGAAGCGCGACGCTTCCGTGGGCTTGACGCCGAGCGCTTCGAGCGCGGAGGCGAGCTTCGATCGGTGGATCGACACGACGGTCGGCATGCCGCCGGAGATCCCGAACTTCTCCAGGAAATTGATGCCGCTGTCGAACGCGGCCGCGAACGTGACGTTGTCCCCGTCGATCACGGCCGACACGCTCGCTCGCTCCTGACCCACGAGCAGCAGAAGAGTCTTATCGTAGGGACCTCTCCGCGTCGTCGCGTCGACGAGCACGATGCTCGGCTCGATCCGTTCGAACGCCTTCGCGAGCCTTCGCGACTCGGCTTCGAGCGGCGCGAGCTCCGCGCCGGCGGCGTCGATCGGCTGCCAGAGCGAGGTATCCGAGAGCCCCGTCGAGAGGTGCCGCACGATGAGCCCGAAAAGCGCGTGATCCCGCGGCCGCGCGCGGAGCGCCCGATCGATGCGCTGTGCGATCGGGCCCGGCGTGCCGATCCGCGTGTCGATCGCCCGCGCGTCCGCGTCGCAGCCCGGATACGGCTCCTCGCCGCCGCGCAGCCACTTGGCGCCGCTCGCCAGGCCGTCGAAATCCACGTGGCAGACGAGCGTGTCGATGCGGCCGGCGCGCGCGACGATCTCGGGCGTGATCATCTCCGGACAGGCGCCGTGCTCGGCCTTCGTGGAGAGCACGAATCGAGCGTCCTCGGCATAACGCGCGTGGTGCAAGCTGTCGTGGTGATCGACCCAGGCACGGAGCCGCGATCCGAGCGCCTCGATGAAGGGCAACGTCACCGTTTCGAAGCTCTTGCCCCCCGCCTCCGAGGCGAAGGCGATGTCCAGGACCACCACATTTCCGCGGAGATCCTTGGGTTTGGGCAGCTTCCGTGGGGAAGCGAACGAAAGCTCGACGGATTGCATCATCCTTCGCTCGGTTGCGTCCTTCGTGTCATTCCCTGCATCCGACTTGGATAAACTCGCTCTGGGGAGACGGACATGAAGCGCGGATTCTTAGCATGCGGCGGGGCTCTCGTCGGTCTCTGGCTCCTCGCCGGGCTCGGCGGCGCGCCCGCGGCTCACGCGGACGAGGCGCAGGCTTCGGCGGAACCCACGGTCACGGCGCCCACCTGCTCGATCAAAGGCACCTACCCTCCCTCCAAGAACACCAAGCTCTTCGACGCGCCGAGCGGCGGCAACCTCATCGCCACGCTGACCGGCGCGTACATCCCGATGACGCTCAGCGAGATCCCGTTCGACCCCGCGGCGGGTCGAGCGCGGCTCGTGACCTCGGCGGGCAGCGGCGCGTTGCGGCTCGAAGGGTACGCCGCGCCCGCGGACATCTCGCTCTTCACGACGCGCGACATCTCGGTCTACGGCGGCCATGTCTGGATCGCGAGCGCGCAGAAGGTGAAGCTCGTCAAGGCCAGCCAGAACTCGCTCACCGTGGAGATCCCGGTCGGCGGCACGCTGAACCAGACCGTACGCGCGACGGCGCCGTGTGACGCGTTCGCGCTCGCGAAGGGCACGGTGACGCCGTTCGAGGTCCCGGGCAACGGCCGCGGGTACATGACGAAAAAGCAGAAGGTCGAGCTCTTCGACAAGCCGAACGGCGACGTGGTCCTCTCGCTCGACATGATGGAGGGCGCGGGGCAGCTCTTCTGGAGCACGGAGATGAAGCTCGGCTTCGTGCACGTGATGTCGCGCAGCGATCTCACCATCGACGCGTGGGCGCGCCTGCGTGATCTCGAGCCTCTGAAGAAGGGCGAAATGATGGACCAGTACGTGCCGCCCACGACGCAGATCGCCGGCGCGCAGCTCACGTTCGACAAGCCCCCGCCGCTCGTGCGTACCACGAAGGAGATCCCGATCCGCGCGAAGCGCGACGACAAGGCGAAGCCGATCGGCGTGATCGAGGCGGACGCCGAGGTCTACGTGCTCGAGACCGTCGCGGGCTGGACGAACGTCCTGCCGAAGCACCTCGGGATCGTCCCGCCGGACGACGGAGGCTTCTGGATCCCGTCGAGCGAAGTGCCGAAATAACCTCGGCCGTTGCAGCGCTGGCCCCATCACGGCAAGGATGCGGGCCATGCGGCTCCGCACTGCGCTCCCCGCCCTCGCCACCCTCGCCACCGGCACGTTCGTCCTCGCGACGTCCGAGGCCGCGCCCGATTCGACGAGCTCCAAGGATTCGATCGTCGCTCCGGCCGTCGCCGGCCAGCAGGCGCTCGCCGTGCGCGCGTCGAAGGCAGGCATCGTCGCGCGCGTCTGCGCGAAGGAATCCGACTGCAACGCCGAGTCGGGCACGACGATCGAGCTTCCCGCGGGGGCGCTCGATCTCGTCGCGAAGGGCGCGAAGCTCGAAACGAGGACGCTCGTGGGCGGAAGGCAGGTCGTGCGTGTCGTCGCCGGCGGAGGCACGGGCGGCGCGAGCTTCGTGGCGCTGCTCGCGGCGCCGCTCGCGGGCAAAGGCGACGCGCCGATCACGCTCTGGACCGGCTTCACGGGCCTCGCGAAGGGCGAACACGGCGAGGAGCGCGCGACCGTGCTGGTCGAGGAGCCGCTGGAGAAAGGCGTGCGGATCGTGGTGGGCGAGCAGCGCGACGACGTCACGGTGTGCGGCAGGCCCGCGCTCGTCTCGGCGCGCGAGGTCGATCCGCAGACGATGACGCTGAAGCGCGGCGCGAGCGTGCAGAGCCTCTCCGGCAAGGAGCGCGCCGAGGCGACGAAGCTCGCGGCGACCCTGGTTTCGGGCGACAAACCGCGGCCGCTCGTGCCGGTGCTCGTGGCGCGGACGGCGTCGAGCGCGGTCGGAAAAGCGTTCGCGACGCTCACGGACGGGGATCCGGAGACGACGTGGTCCGAGGCGAAGACGGGGCCGGGGCGCGGGGAGTTCGTGACGTTCTCGTCGGCGAGCGAGGTGCCGATCACGTCGCTCGACATCGTCGTGCGCCCGCCCAAGGCCGACGTGCCCCAAGGCGCCGCGCCGAAGACGATCTACCTCGCCACACCGGAAAAACTCTACGAGGTGAGCTTCCCGGAGGACGCCTTCAAGAAGGCAGGCGCGCGGTACGAGGTGAAGCTCCCCGAGCCGATCGCGTCCACATGCCTGTCGCTCGTGCTCGATGCGGCGTACGCGCCAGAGAGCGCGGCGGACGCGCGCGTGACGATCGCCGAGATCACGGCGCGCACCGCGTTCGACGAGAGCTCGCCCGAGGCGCTCGTGGGCGCGCTCGCGGGCGGGAGCGAGCGATCGAAGGGCGCGGCGGCGCTGCTCGCGCGAGGCGGGAGCGCCGCGGTGAAGGCGACGATCCAGGGGTACGACAAGCTCGACGACGCCGGCAAGAAGCTCGCCGAGGGCGTGATCGACGCGGCCCCGTGCGCCGACCAGGCGCCGTTCTGGACACGCGTGATGCAAGCCGAGCTCGAAAAAAAGGGCCCGAAGCGCGCCCCCGAGGAGCCGGTGCTCGTGCATGCGCGTGATCGCTTGCGCCGCTGCGGGCGCGCGTCCGCGGCCTCGCTCGCCGAGCTCGTGGTGAAGGGCGAAGGCAAGGTCCGGATCGAGGCCGCGGCCGAGCTCTCGCTCATCGCGCCCGCCGAGTCGATCCCCGTCCTCGTCGACGCGCTCGCGACCCAGGACGACGCGCTCCGGCGTGAGCTCCGCGGCTCGCTCGCGCATGCGGCGAAGAGTGATCGCGCGGTCGCGGCGCTCGGCGCGGAGCTCGAAAAGGAGAGGTTCGCGGGGCGCAGCGAGGTCGTGCGGATCGATCTGCTCCGGGCGCTCGGGTCGCGCATCGATCTCGTGCCGGGCGCGCGAGATGCGTTCGCCTCGCTCGCGACGGAAGGCGCTCCGTTCCGGACGCGTTACCTCCTGCTCGGCCCCGCGGCCGATCTCGCGCGCGCCGGAGACAAGCACGCCGAGGCGTTCCTCGTGACCGCGTTGCGCAAGGATCCCGATCGGCACGTGCGTCTGCGCGCCGCCGAGGTCGCCTACCGCGCGCCGCAGCTCCTGCCCCTGCTCCTCGAAGCGGCCGAGGATCCCGAGGTGCGCGTGCGCGACGCCGCGATCCTTTCGCTCGGCACGCGTGGCCGAACCGACGAGGCGCCGCCCGCGACGATCGTGACCGCGCTGGGCAAACGCCTCGCGCAGGATCCGTTCACGTTCGTACGGACGAACGCGGCGCGGAGCCTCGGCGAGATGCCGAGCACGAAGGCGGGGGACGCGGCGCTCGCGGCGGCGCTCGGCGACGCCTCGCCGGAGGTCCGCGGCCGCGCGCTCGACGGCCTCGGCGCGCACCAGGCGACGGCCTACCTCGGCCCGATCCGCGAGCTCGCCGGGAACGACGAGGAGCAGGCCGAGGTGCGCACGCGGGCGATCCTCGCGCTCGCGGCGATGTGTGATCGTTCGCAGGTGGACACGTGGACGAAGCTCGCGCGAAGCACACCGTTCGCCATGAGCGAAAGGGAGCGCACCCTCGGCGCGGCGGCGATCGCAGCGCTCGGGGACATAAAACCGCAGGATCTCCGCGCGAGGCTCGCGCCGCTGCTCGATCCGAAGGTCCCGCGCAACGTGCGCGAACTCGCGCGGGCGGCCCTCGAAGCAACGTCCAAGTGCAAGTGATCGCTGCTTTTTCAGGTGTCCTAAGCCCGGGACGGAGGCCCCGCCGCTGGCCACGCACCGCGCGGTAGCGGCGACCGTTCGATCCGTGTAATTTCAGGGGAGGCAGGGAGCGGAGGAACCAAGGCCCAAGTGAGTAACCCCGCCGAGAACATCAAGCCCGGCACCGTGATCGCCGATCGGTACCGCGTCGTGCGTCAGCTCGGGCGCGGCGGCATGGGCTCGGTGTTCCTCGTCGAGCACGTCCACACGGACGAACAGCTCGCCCTCAAGATCCTGCACTCGGCCGTGATCTCGGACGCCGTGGCGCTCGAGCGCTTCCGCCGCGAGGCGCGCACGCCGGCGCGGATCAACAGCGATCACGTGGTCCGCGTGACCGACGCGGACATCGCGGCGAACCTGAACGGCGCGCCCTTCCTCGTGATGGAGTACCTGCGCGGCGAGGACCTCGATCAGCGGATCGAGCGCCTCGGGCCGCTGCCGCCGACCGACGTGGTCCTCTACCTCCGCCAGGCGGCGCGCGCGCTCGACAAGGCCCACGCCCTCGGCATCGTCCACCGCGATCTCAAGCCCGAGAACCTGTTTCTCACGACGCGCGAGGACGGCACGCCGTGCATCAAGATCCTCGACTTCGGCATCGCCAAGCTCACGGGCGAGGCCTCGCGCGAGCTCGTCCGCGCGGCCGCGACCACGACGGGCCAGATCTTCGGAACGCCGCTCTTCATGTCGCCCGAGCAGGCGAAGGGCGAGTCGTCGAAGATTTGTGGTCAAACGGATGTCTGGGCCCTCGGGCTCATCGCGCACCGCCTCCTCACGGGCCGCGACATCTGGACGGCCGAGACGATCACCCACCTGATCGCGCAGATCGCGTACGAGCCCATGCCCGTGCCGAGCGAGCACGGCGCGCCCTTCGGCCACGACTACGACGACTGGTTCGCCGTGTGCTGCGCGCGCGACGTGAAGAAGCGCTACGCCTCGGCGGGCGAGGCGGTCACCGCGCTCGCGAAGTCGCTCGGCGTGATCGAGACGTTTCCCGGCCCGGGGAGCGGGCCGGATCGGATCACCGGCCGCTTCATCATCGACTCGAAGCTCCTCACGCCGCCCGCGTCCGCCGCGGCCACGACGCTCAGCGCCTCGCAGCTCACCCTGCTCGGTGAGCCTCCGCCGACCGATCCCGGGCCGCCGCCGACCCTCACGCCGCAGGAGACGCAACGCAAGAGCTCCGCAGGCCCGCTGACGCTCACCGGCATGAAGCTCGGCACCGCGCCGTCCCGGAAGAGCAGGGTGCTCCGCGCCGCGGCCGTCGCGCTGCTCGTCGGCGCGTCGCTCGGGGGCGCGGTGCTCTGGTTCCTGCGTCCTCCATCCGTGAGCGTGGACGATCCGAACATGCGGCCCGCGTCGCCCGACGTGAGGACGAACGCGTCCGCGTACCCGCCCACGGTCGTGCCGATGAACGACACGCAGCACACCGTCATGAACCCGACGCCTTCGCCTTCGTCGGCGAACACGCAGATCGCGGACGCGGGTGTGGGGGACGCGGCGCCCACGACGACCGCAAAGCCGCCGTTTTCCCACCCCTCCACGACGACGACCTATCCGTACAAGGGCACCGTGGGGCCGCGCAACAACAAGACGTTCGATCCGCTGTCGGGCCGGCACTGAAGCACCCCCCTGCCGTTTCTTCGGCTTCCCCGGGGAGCTGGGGTATAGGGTACGCTGAAGTGCGAACGATGCTGCTCCTTTGGGGGCGGTCTTCTCGGATGGAACACTCTCGCATGCAGGGCCCTCTGCCTGGTCGGACAACGCCACGCGCGTCACGAGCGCGCGGTGCCGCTCTGCGCGGGGGCTCGGCCGTCGCCCTCGGCCTCGTGCTCGTGCTCGCTTCGCCCGTCGCGCGGGCGAACGATCCGGCCGCCGCCGACGCCTTGTTCCAGGCGGCGAAGAAGCTCATGAGCGAGAAGAACTTCGCCGAAGCGTGTCCGAAGTTCGACGCGAGCTACAAGCTCGACCCGACGCTCGGCACGCTGCTCAACCTCGCCGACTGTTACGAGAAGCTCGGCCGCACCGCGACGGCGTGGTCGACGTGGGGCGAGGCCATGGAGAAGGCGCTGCGCGACGGGGACAAACGCGCCGACTTCGCCCGCAGCCGCCGCGACGCGCTCTTCCCGAAGCTGCCGAAGGTCGTCATCAACGTCCAGAACGAGGTCCCGGGCGTCGACATCCTCTGGGATCAGGTCAAGCTCGCGCCCGCGGTCTTCGGCGTGGAGCTGCCCGCGGATCCGGCCGAGCACGACCTACTCGTCCTGCGTGACGACGGCATGAAGCTCAAGGAAGAGCGCGTCCGCATCACGAAGGAAGGCGACCGCACCGAGATCACGCTCGACATCGAGGCGCTCGACAAGGCGAAGCCGCGCGAGGTGAAGGTCGTCCCGCCGCCGCCTCCGCCTCCGCCGGGATCGAGCAAGCAGCGCCTCGCGGGGTTCGTCGTCGGCGGGTTCGGCGCCGCGGGGCTCATCGCCGCGGGCGCGCTCGAGGGCGTGGCGCTCGCCAAGCGTGGCGCCGCGAGCGACAGGTCGGCCTGCGTGGACAAGTTCTGCACGCCCGACGGTCTCGCTGCGATCTCCTCGGCGCAGGCGTTCGCCGAAGCCGGTCAGTGGATCGGCCTCGGCGGCATCGTCGCTGCGGCCGTCGGCGTGACGCTCCTCCTCACGGCGCCCCCGGCGGCACCGTCGCCTCGCCCCGCGACGGGCGTCGTCGTTCCGCGCCCGATGTGGGTGGCCCCGTGGGCCGGGCCGAACGGCGGCGGGCTCGTCGTGGGGGGCGCGTTGTGAAGCGACCCCTCGGCACGAGGATCGCCGCGCTCATCGTCGCGTTTGGCCTCGCCGGCGGGTGCGCGACCGTGCTCGATCTCGAGGGCTACCAGGACGCCGCCGCGGCGCTCTGCACGTGCCCCGGCTTCGAGCTCGTCGAAGCGTGCGCGACGCGCGCGCAGGCGCGCATCTCGGCCGCGTCGGAGGCGGAGCGCACGGCCTTCCTCGACACGTTCCAGAAGAAGCAGTGCGGCACGATCTGCGAGCACGCGGCCGAGTGTTACGCCGCGATCCCCGGCTGCAAAGGCGAGAAGTCCGGGTGCGAGTGCTGTCCGTGGAACGACTCGGTGCTCATGTGCTCGACGTCGGACACCTGCCAGACGTGCCGCACGTGCTTCGAGATCGCCACCGTGCAGGGCGACGGCACGACCTACGACTGCGCGTTCGGCCGGGGGCGGCTCAAGGAGCTTCGTGACTGCGCGTGCTCCTTGTGCACCGACGACTGCACCGGCTTCTGCCAGAACATCGAGCTGCTCACGGCCGATCCGCAGGACACGTGTCACTCGTGCCTCGAGCAGAGCTGCAAGCCGACGCTCGACGCGTGCTTCGGTGACAAACCCTAGGGGGACTCGAACGTGCATGCCGGAGCGTCGCGTCACGAACCTTCGCCCTCTCGAAGCGCCATGATCCGGCCTCGCCGCGTGCTCGGCATCCTCCTCGCGGCGCTCTTCTCCTTCGGCGCCGCGAGTTGCCTCGGCGTCCTCGACCTCGACGGCTACGCCTCCGCGCCCGAGGCGCTCTGCGATCTGCTCGAGCGTTGTTACGGCGACGCGGGCTTCGCCAAGTGCGAGGGCCACGTGAGCTCGCAGCTCGCGGTGGCGACCGCTGAGGGCAAGGCGCTCTTCCTCGATGGGCTCTCCAATTGCCTCGCGGATTGCAAGAGCGCGCGCCGTTGCCTCGACGTGCCCCCGATCTGCCGGAGCGCCCGGCAGAGCTGCACGACGAACGAGCAGTGCTGCGGCTTCTCGGGCGGATCCGCCGTCTGCAGCCGGCAGAGCTGCTGCGTGACGACCGGCTCGTCGTGCAAGTCCGACGTCGACTGCTGCACCGGCAAATGTGAAGGCGATCCGCCGAGCTGCGGCGGCACCCCGTGCGTCGCGCCCGGAGAGCCCTGCGCCGAGAGCTTCGAATGTTGCAGCGGCGTCTGCCTCGCCTCGGGCGTGTGCAGCGAGGACACCTGCTTGCCCGACGGCTTCAACTGCATGGGCGACGTCGACTGTTGCTCGGGCCTCTGCACCGAGGGCACGTGCACGCAGCCCAAGTGCACGCCGGACGACGAGCCTTGCCTCGCGGACGCGGACTGCTGCAACGCTGCCGGCTGCGACGAGACGCTCGGGATCTGCGGCAGCGCGGGCTGCTTGCCGCTCTCCGCGCCTTGCTCGCCCACGGGACCCGATCCGTGCTGCGGCGACCTCTTCTGCAAGCCCGGCATCGAGCGCTGCGTCGAGCCCTCGGCGTGCACCGAGACCGGCCAGCAGTGCGACTTCGACGACGAGTGCTGCACCCTCAACTGCCAGGGCACGTGCCAATGCGCGAACGACGGCGAGGGGTGCTACGAGAGCTACACCTGCTGCAGCGGCTCGTGTATCAACGGCCAGTGCGGGCAGTGCAGGCAGGAGGGCAGCTTCTGCTCGAAGGCCACCGACTGCTGCGCGGGCATCTGCAGGGCGGGGTCCTGCTGCAAGAACGCCGGCTGCAACCACGGCATCTGCCAGGCGGGCGAAGCCCTGAGCCCGACGAGCTGCAACGAGAGCGCGGTCGAGATCCAGTGCATCGAGGCGATCTGCGCCAACGACCCCTATTGCTGCTGCGATACCTGGGACGACAACTGCGTCGGGCAAGTCGCCGCCGTGTGTGGTCTTTCGTGCCCCGCGGGGCCCTGAGTTTTTCCCGTCTCGGGCCGCGCCGCTTTCGTCTTTTCGGCTCCGTGGCCTGGTGCTACGCCCTCGCCGTCATGGGCCCTTTCCGCACCCACCTCCGCCTCGCATGACGAAGACCGGCTGGACGATGCGCCTCGGGGAGGCGTGCGTGCTCGCGCTCGCGGTCGCGGCTTTTTCGGCCGTGCCCACCGCGCTCCGGACGAGCGGCGCGGGCGGGGCGCTCCTCGACGGCTTGCTCGTGGGTACGGCGGCGCTCTTGCCCCTCGTCACGCTCTCCATCGTGCTCCTGCGCGCCGCGGGGCGTGGCCTCCGGGGCGTGCTCGGCGCGGGCGCCGGGCCCACGGCGGCGCTCGGGATCGCGCTCTGGATCGGCCTCGCGCTTCCAGCGCTCGCGGTCCTCGCGGGCCTGCTCAAGGCCCTCACGCATCATCGCGGCCTCGGCGGCGCGACGTTCGGCGTGCTAGGCGCGTTCGTCGTGGTCGCCTGCGCGCTCGTCGCGCGCCGCATGGTCGAGATCGGCCAGGGGCTCGTCGCGCGCGGCGTTCGCCCGCTCCACGTCGCGGCGGGCGGCGCTGTCGTCTCGGTCCTGCCGCTGCTCGTCGTCGCGGCATGGCTCCATCGCGCGTCGGGCGGCGCGGGCGCCTCGTCCGTCGGCGCGGCGCTCGTCGACCTCGCGATCGCCGTCCTCGCGACCGCGCTCGTCGCCTCGATCGAGCTCAGTGACAAACTCCTCAAGCTCGCCTCCGCGTTGGGTGTTCCCTTCGCGGCGGTGCTCATGATCGCGGCCTCGGCGCGGCTCGAATCGTCGCCGCCGCTCGGTCGTGCGGTGCAGGCGGGCGGGGGCCTCGCGGCGATGATGGTCTCGGCCCTCGAGCGCTGGACCGATCGCGACGGCGACGGCATGGGCGCGCATTTCGGCGGCGGCGATTGCGACGAAGGGGATCCGCGGCGCCACCCCGGCGCCGAGGACGTGCCCGGCGACGGCATCGATCAGGACTGCAGCGGCGCCGACACGCCGCGCCCCGAGGCGCCGGCGAAAGCCCCGGCAGCCGCGCCCGGCTCCGCGCCGCCTCCGTCATCGGGCACGCCTGCGCCGGCCCCGTCCGCGCCCGAGCCTGCGGGCAAGGCCCTCGATCCTTCGCGCCCGGACATCCTGCTCATCACGCTCGACACTGTGCGCGCCGATCATACGAGCGCGTACGGTTACGACCAGAAGACCACGCCGCACCTCGAAGAGCTCGCCGCACGTGGCGTCGTCTTCGAGCACGCGTATGCCACGGGCAGCGACACGCAGCGCGCCCTCGCGCCGCTCGTCTCGGGCAAACCCCTCTCGCAGACCCCGCACAATCGGCGCGAGTGGCCCACGCTCGCGGACGAGATCGACACTGTCGCCGAGCGCATGAAGCGAGCCGGTTATGCGACGGCCGCGGTCGTCTCGTTCACGTGGCTCAGCGAGGATCGTGGCTTCGCGCAGGGCTTCGATCGGTTCGAGCCCGTCTACCGCGAGGAGCACCCCGAGCGCAGCGTCACGGGCGCCCTCGCCACGCGCGCGGCCCTCTCCGTCCTCGAGGACCTCGGCAAGAAGGACGCGCCGATCTTCCTCTGGATCCACCTCTTCGACGCGCACGAGCGTTACCTCGAGCACGCGGGCCTGCGCTTCGGCCGCGGCCAACCGGGCCTCTACGACGGCGAAATTGCCTTCGTCGACAAGCAGATCGGGCAGATCGCGGCGTTCGTGTCGAAGTGGAGCCGCGCCTCCCGCGTCGCGTGGATCGTCCACGGCTCCCATGGCGAGGGCTTCGGCGAACACGGCGACAAGGGGCACGGCTCGTCGCTTTACGAAGAGATGATCCGCGTGCCCCTCGTCGTCGCCCTGCCCGGCGGACGTCCGGGACGATACGGCGACGGCGCGGTCAGCACGCTCGATGTCGCTCCCACGGTGCTCGCCCTCGCGAGCGCGCCGCTCGACGGCGTCTCGGGCGTCTCGCTCCTGCCGCATGCGCGCCTCGAACCGACCGCGCCGCGTCATCCTCCCGTGCTCGCGTATGCCTCGAAGCGGGTCGCCTTGATCGATTGGCCGCTCAAGCTCATGGTGATCGAGCGCAAGAAGCAGAACCGCAACTTCCTCTTCGATCTCGGGGCCGACCCGCGCGAGACGAAAGACCTCTCGGAAGACCGTCCGGACGATGTGGCCCGGCTCGTGAAGCTCGCCGCCGAGATTGCACCATCACCCTAGCGAGGCGCGTCGAACCGTCATGCCCGCAGAAACCTCGTCCCCGCCGCCTGCCCCTGCCCCGGAGCCGACCCCACGCGGATCACGCACGGTTCATGCCGTCGTCGGCGCGAGCGTGCTCGCCTGCGTCGTCGCTTCCGCCGTGGGCATCGTCAAGTTCGCCGCGAAGCAGGATCTGCCGCTCTCGCTCGCGCTCGGCGCGATCCGCGGCGTCGTCCCGCGCAAGCCCACCCACGAGTGGCGCCTCGTCGGGGGCAAGCACTGGCAGATCATCGCGTCGTCCTCCGAGCCGACCGAGACCACGGACATGCTCGAGGCGAACCGCGGCGCCTGTCCGGGCGGCATGGTCGAGGTGAAGGGCACGATGAAGGTCGACCCCTCGGCCACGGCCGCCTACGACGGCAAATCGGTCGAGGAGCTGCAGAAGAAGACCTGCACGAAGTGGATCAACCGCGACTACCCCGAGCGCTGCGCCGAGTTCGACCGGGACCAGTGGCTCGCGCTCTCGAAGGAGCTGCCCACGAAGCCCATGCACTTCTGCATGGATCGCTTCGAGTACCCGAACCGCAAGGGTGACTATCCGGTCATCATGGTGAACTTCCACGAGGCGACCGAGCTCTGCGCCGAGCAGGGCAAGCGCCTCTGTGACGAGAACGAGTGGACGTTCGCCTGCGAGGGCGAGGAGGCGCAGCCCTATCCGTACGGCTACGTGCGCGACACCGAGGCGTGCGTCATCGACAACAAGTGGCGCCCCTACAACGAGCGCGCCATGCAGCCTCGCGACGGCCTCGCTGCCATGAACGAGCTCGACCGCCTCTGGCAGGGCGTCCCTTCGGGCTCGCGCCCGCGCTGCAAGAGCCCGTTCGGCATCTACGACATGACGGGCAACGTCGACGAGTGGACCAAGAACGTCCGGAGCTGGGAGGCCCACGCCTCCATCCTGAAGGGCGGCTACTGGGGCCCGGTGCGCACGCGCTGCCGGCCCTCCACGCGCTCGCATGACGAGAACCACACGTTCTACCAGCAGGGCTTCCGCTGCTGCGCCGCCGTCGGGACCACCCTCGAGGCGAAGAGCTTCAATGCCGATCCTGCGGTCGCGCCCCTGCCGCGGGAGCTCAAGTAGCCGCGGGACCTGCCGCGCCGCCCGCTCTGCCCTATCCTCGACCTCGTGACGACTTCCTCCGCGCCCCCGCCTCCTTCGCCCGAAGGCCGTGCTCCCGAGGGACAGGGCTCCGCGTCGCGCCCGGGGCGCTGGATCGACACGCTCACCACGCTCCTCCTCGTCGCGACCGCTTGCTTCGTCGCCGTCTCCGCGACGCCTGCGCTCCTTCGCGCCACCGGCCTCGCGCCGTTCGGCCCTTCGGGCTCTTTCCGCTCGCCCCTCGGAGGACCCGCGGCCGATCCGCACCCGATCGGGGCTGGGCTCGCCGAGGACGACGAGGACGACGACGAGCATGGCAGCGAGCCGCTCCTCGGCCCGCGCTTCGACCCTTTCCGTGATGGACCACGCGCCTCGGCTCGGCCTTCGGATTCCGCGGAGCCCGACGAGGGGGCGCCGCGCGGCCGCATGCGACCTGCCGTCGTGCGCCGCAAGGCGACCTTGCGCCTCTCGGCCTCGGAGGACGCTGATCCGACGGGTGAGGTGAACGTCGGGGATTCGGTCTTCGTCGTCCGCGAGCAGGGCGAGTGGGTCCTCGTCTTGCAAACCGGCGCCGACGGTGTGCTCATGGGATGGACGCAGAGGAGCCAGCTTGCGATTCGTTGATGATCCTCGGTTTTCCATGACGCGCGGCGCGAGAGGGGGGTGCGCATGAAGCGGGCATTTCGCGGCAGGGTCATGACCCCGTGTTCGGGCGGTGATGGCCTCCGGTTCCTCGACGACGGCGTCCTCGTGATCGGCGAAGACGGCCGCATCGAGGCCGTCGAACCTTGGTCGGGCGCGCCGAACGGCGCCCTCGTGCGCGACGTTCGTCCTTTCCTCCTCGTGCCCGGGTTCGTCGACGCGCACCTGCATTATCCGCAGACGCGCGTCATCGGCAGCGCCACGGGCCCGCTCTTGCCGTGGCTCGAACGCACCGTCTTCCCCGAGGAAGCGCGCTTCCTCGACGAGCGCCACGCCTCCGCCGTCGCCGCCGAGCTCACGCAGCGCCTCGCTGCGGCCGGCACCACCACGGCCGTCCTTTATTCGAGCTCGGATCCTCGGGCCACGCGTGTCCTCTTCGAGGCCCTCGCGCGGAGCGGCCATCGCGCCTTCGCGGGCCTGACCCTCATGGATCAGCATTGCCCCGAGCCCCTCCGCGTCGATGCGGATCACGCGCTCGCCGCCTGCGCCGAGCTCGTCCGCGCCTACCACGGCCACGATCGCGGCCGCCTCTCCTTCGTCCTCACCCCGCGCTTCGCGCCCACCTGCTCGCGCGCCTTGCTCGAAGGCGCCGGCCGGCTCGCCCGGGATCACGGCCTGTTCGTCCAGACGCACGTCTCCGAGAACCCCGACGAGTGCCGGGCGGCGCTCGCCGTGCACCCGTTCGCCACCGATTACCTCGACATCTACGACCGCACCGGCCTGCTCGGCGAGCGCACGCTCCTCGCGCACGCCATTCACCTCTCGCCGGACGAATGGGATCGTGTCCGCGACCGCGGCGCGCGCATCGCGCATTGCCCCGATTCGAACTTCTTCCTCGGCAGCGGCCGCATGCGCCTCGCCGAGGCGGCTGCCCGATCGATCCCCGTCGCCCTCGGCACGGACGTCGCCGCGGGCCGCACCTTCGACCTGCGGCGCATCATGTCCTCCACGTACGACAATGCGACGTGCATCGGCGATCCGATCACCCCCGAGGACCTCTTCCGACTCGGCACGCTCGGCGGCGCGGAGGCGCTCGGGCTCGCGCGCGAGACGGGCAGCCTGGAGGCGGGCAAGGACGCGGACTTCTGCGTGATCGAGCTCCCGGCCTACGTGCAGGAGCAAAGCGACGTGCTCTCGCGGATCGTGTTCAGCAGCGACACGACGCCCGTGCGGGAGACGTACGTGCGGGGCCGGCGTGTCGTGGGTGGGTGAGCGACGCTTCTAGAATGTAATCGCTGGAAAAACGCGCCGCTCGTTCAGGCCGAGCGACGCCCCTCGCTCACCATCTGCCACAAGGCCGCGATCAGCTCCGGCATCCCTTCCCCCGTCGCCGCGCTCACGAGGTGCAGATCGATCTTCGCCCGCTTGAAGCGCTTTCGGATCGCCGGATACGCCTCCTTCACCTCGGGCAGGTCCGCCTTCGACAGGGCCACGATCTCCGGCCGCGCCGCGAGCGCCTCGCTGTATTTCGCGATCTCCTTCCGGATCGCCCGATAATCCTTGAGCGGATCCCGCCCCTCGCCCGGATCGATCGTCACGAGGTGGAGGAGCGCCCCCGTGCGTTCGAGGTGCTTCAGAAATCGCGTCCCGAGCCCCACGCCTTCGCTCGCGCCCGGCACGAGGCCCGGGATGTCCGCGATCACGAAATGCGTGCCGCCCGACCGCCTCCCGCCGCCGATCTCCACCACCCCGAGCGTCGGCGTCAGCGTCGTGAACGGGTAGTCCGCGATCTTCGGCCGCGCCTTCGACACCGACGCGACGAACGTGCTCTTGCCCGCGTTCGGGAAGCCCACGAGCCCCACGTCCGCCAGCACTTTGAGCGAAAGGCGTAGCTCTCGCTCCTCGCCGGGGTCTCCCTTCTCCGCGCGCCGTGGAGCTCGCTCCTCCGCGCTCTTGAAGTGGATGTTGCCCCGACCCCCCTTGCCGCCGCGTGCCACGACCACACGCTGCTCGTGCGCCGTCACGTCGGCGATGAGCTCGCCCGTCTCGGCGTCGCAGATCTGCGTGCCGAGCGGCACGCGCTCCACGCGGTCTTCGCCTCCGCGCCCATGGCAGTCCGAACCTTGACCGTGCTCGCCCCGCTCCGCCTCGATCGTCCGCGCGTAGACGAAGTCGAGCAGCGTGCTCATCCCTTCGTCGCCGACGAGCACGACGTCGCCCCCGCGGCCGCCGTCGCCGCCCGAGGGGCCCCCGAACGGCACGTACTTCTCCCGGCGGAAGGCAACGGCTCCGTTGCCGCCGCTGCCTGCTACCACCTTGACCTGACACTCGTCGACGAACCGCATGGCGGCGCGGCTTCTACCACAATGATACGGATACGGGCAGCGGAGGAGACGAAATTGGCGGCACGGATCCTGATCGTCGACGACAACCAGAGCCTCGCGAAGAACCTCCGGGACGTCCTCTCGGGAGATCCCGACCTCGACGTCGAGGTCTCGCTCGCCGAGACCGGCGCCGAGGCGCTCGAGCGGGCCCAGAAGGATGGGTTCGAGGTCGCCGTCGTCGACGTCAAGCTGCCCGACGGCAGCGGCGTCGACCTCATCGGCCCCCTGCGCGAGGCCTGCCCTCACGGCGAGATCGTCCTCGTCACCGGCAACGCCACCGTCAACACGGCCATCGCCGCCCTCCGCGCCGGCGCCTTCGCGTTCATCCTGAAGAACTTCCGGCCCGCCGAGCTCATCTCCACCGTCGCGCAGGCCCTCGAAAAGATCGCCTTGAAGCGCGAGCGCGAGGAGTTCGAACGCCGCTACCGGGCCCTCGTCGACGCGGCGGACGTCCTCATCCTCGGCCTCGACGCTGCCGGCGAGATCACCCTCTGGAACCCGCGCCTCGCCGCCATGACCGGCGTCTCCACCGAGGCCGCGCTCGGCGGCGCCTTGCCCGACAACATCGTCGACGAGGACGGGCGAAAGAGGTTCTGCCACGCGTTCGCCGCTGTTCGCGACGGCGGCGGCGCGAGCGAGATCGAGGTCGGCGTGCGTGACGCCATGGGCGCGATCCGGCGCGTCCGCTGGCACCTGAGCCCGGTCCGCGGATCGGGCAAGCGCATCGAGCTCGTCTACGGCATCGGCATCGACGTGACCGAGCGCCGTGCCCTCGAACGACGCGCGGCCGACGCGGAGGCCTTGAACGCGATGGCGCCGCTCGCGCTCGGGCTCGCGCACGAGATCCGAAACCCGCTCAACGCGGCCGTCCTGGAGCTGCACCTCCTCGCGCGTGGCATCGAGCGACTCGAAGCGCCGACCGTGCGGGATCCGATGCGTGCGCGCGTGCGCATCGTGGAGAGCGAGATCAAGCGCCTCGAACGTCTGCTCACGGACTTCCTCGAGCTCGCGCGGCCGCGTGCGCCGCAGCGCGAGCCTCTGGATCTCGGCCGCGTCGTCGACGAGGTCCTCGACCTCGAGGCCGAGGCCATCGCTGCGCATGGGCTCGAGCTCGTGCGTGAGCTCGCGGCGGGCGTCGTCGCGGTCGGTGACGTGGAGAAGCTCAAGCAGGTCGTCTTGAACCTCGTGGTCAATGCGCTCGACGTCATGCCTCAGGGCGGCGTCCTGCGGGCGCGGGTGGGCGCGGACGAGCGCGAGGCGTGGCTCTCCATCGGCGACACCGGGCCGGGTGTTGATCCCAATATCCTTGCCGAAATCTTCGACCCGTTTTTCACGACGAAGGCTGCGGGGACCGGGCTCGGGCTCGCCATTGTGCGCAAAATCGTCGATCAGCACGGTGGCCGCGTCGTCGTCGACACCAAAAAGGGCGAAGGCACCACGGTCAAAGTGATTTTGCCGCGGGGCTAGCGGTTCGAGGAACAGCAAGCATCGGGTGAGGCCTTATGGCCTCAACTCCGGCCCTACAGCGGCGCACCGAGGGCGCGTCGCCGACTCTCGGCCCGTGCGCCCGGCGCGGCGAACCGTTGATACTGGATTCGTTTCATCCTCCTGTTTCGGCAGAAGGCGTTAATGAGTCATTGACAAGACTTGAAGGTTTTCGCTATCCTGAAACATGGTGGCGATCTTTGCTCGTTGACGCTGGGAGATGCTTATGAAGCCGTGTCATATCGCAGGGTACGCAGCAATCCTCGTGTCGCTCACCGGGTGCGGCGGTTTCGAGGTGGATGCCTGGGACGAAGCTGAAGTCGCGGCGACGGAGCAGGCGGTCGGCAGCACGAACGGATTCGCGGCTGTGAATGGCCTGAGCAGCGGGAACGGCCTGAGCAGCGGGAACGGCCTGAGCAGCGGCAATGGCCTGAGCAGCGGCAATGGCCTGAGCAGCGGCAATGGCCTCATGGCTTCGGCGCAGGGCCGCAAGACCGTCGAGTACATCGTCAAGTGCGCGCTCCCGGCGGGCCGCTCGATCAAGAAGCACGACGAGACGCTCACGGAGCACACCTACGGCGGCCTGCTCGGCGTCGCCCCGGAGTGGGAGGACGGCGCGTGCAACGACGATTGCCAGGAGCGGATGACCGCGTGCCTCGGCGCGCACCTCAACACGACCGGCGAGCACATCCCCATCTACCTCGTCGCAAACGCGGCCGAGTTCCCCAGCATCGGCCCGGACACGAACCCGACGTATCCCACGCAGGAGGGCGCGTTCTTCGGCAACATCTTCAAGAGCCCGCCGGAGTTCTATTATTGCAACAGCGCGGGCGCCCTGACGTCGCCGGTCGAGGGGCGCATTGGTTCGTCTGGGGCGAAGCAATACACGAATCCATTCTCCGGGGACGGAACCTGCGCCGGCAACTGCGTGGCGGTCGACGGCGACGACCCGTCCGCCGGCTGGAAGTCCTGCGGTGATTTCGACAACGTGATCACCGTCTATCGGTAGGGAATCCATTCTCGCGGAGCGAACGCCCGACACCGGACGGGCGTTCGCTTACGCAATGACTCTCCGAGGTGCATGGCAGCCGCGCGAGCGGCCGTGATAGACGTTTCGAAGTATGGATTTCGCGCGCAGCGACGTGATGGCGGATACGCTCGACGCGGGAGCGGCGAAGAGTCACACGCGTCTCGGTGGGGGCAGCGGTGAGGACCGCGTTCCGCCCGCTGCGCTGCGGGAGCGATACGAAGATCTCCGCCTCATCGGCGAAGGCGCGATGGGGACCGTCTATCGCGGCTGGGATCCGCGCCTCGGCCGCGCGGTCGCGCTGAAGCTTTTGAAGAGCGACGACCCCGACGACACGCGGCGCTTTCTGGCGGAGGCGCGGGCCCAGGCGCGCGTGCAACACGACAACGTTTGTCGCGTGTACGAGGTCGGCGAGGCCGACGGCGAGCCGTACATCGCGATGGAGCTCATCGACGGCGTGCCCCTCGATCGCGCGCATCACGAGATGACGCTCGAGCAAAAGGTGAAGGTCCTTCGCGAGGTCGCCGCGGCGCTGCACGAGGCGCATCGGCTCGGCCTCATCCATCGCGACATCAAGCCCGGCAACATCATGGTGACGACGGCCGAGGACGGCTCGTTCAAGCCCTACGTCGTCGATTTTGGTCTCGCACGCGAAGTATCGAGCAGCAGCGGGGAGACGCTCAACAACGCAATCGTCGGCACGCCGTCCTACATGTCCCCCGAGCAGGCCGAGGGGAACACGACGCTCCTCGATCGGCGCACCGACGTCTACAGCCTGGGCGCCACGCTTTACGAGCTCGTCGCGGGCCGGACGCCGTTCGTCGGGGCGAACGCGATGTCGATCCTGACGAAGGTGATCCTCGAAGACGCGCCGGCGCTCGCGAGCATCCGTCGGGGCGTGCCCGCCGAGCTCGAGACCATCGTGATGACGTGCCTGCAGCGTGATCCTTCGCGCCGGTACGAATCGGCGCGGGCGCTCGGGGACGATTTGCAGCGCTTCCTCGACGGCGAGCCGATCCAGGCGAAGCGGGCCTCGCTCGTGTATGTCCTCTGGGCGAAGGCCCGGAAAAACCGGGCCGTGGTGCTCGTCGCGAGCATCGGCCTTTGCGTCGCGCTCGTCCTCGGGGGCATGTGGGTGAATGCGGCTCGGCACGCCTCGGAGCGGGCGAGGCTCGCGCGGGAGCTCGGCGAGGACGTGAAATACGTCGAGCTGTTCCTTCGCAGCGCATACGGTTTTCCCGCGCACGACATCGAGCGCGAGCACCGCGTCGTGCGGGCCCGGCT
Source organism: Polyangium sp. y55x31 (assembly GCF_029946505.1). Taxonomy (GTDB): domain Bacteria; phylum Myxococcota_A; class Polyangia; order Polyangiales; family Polyangiaceae; genus Polyangium. The sequence continues at coordinate 231,735 of NZ_JARZHG010000006.1, read as the reverse complement.
CGCCGAGATCGAGCGGCGCATGGCGGCGGCCGGGCGCGTCGGCGAGGGCCCGGGGCATTACGCGCTCGGCCGCGGGCACCTCGCGCTGCACGAGTACGAGACGGCGAAAAGCCAGCTCGAACGAGCGTTCGGGGCCGGATACACGAAGCCCGAGGTGCATTATGCGCTCGGCCTCGCGCTCGGCGGTCGTTATCAGGAGGCGCTCGACGGCGCGCGCCGCATCGAGGATCCGGCGGCGCGCGAGGCCGCGATCCGGAAGGCCGAGGCGAGCTTCCGTGATCCCGCGCTCGCGCACCTCCGCGAGAGCGGCGGGACCGAGGTCGAATCGCGGGCCTACATCGAGGGGCTCGTCGCGCTTTACGAGAAGCGTTACGACGACGCCGCGGCGAAGGCGCGGCTCGCGGCGGACGAGTCGCCCTGGCTTTACGAGGCGAAGAAGCTCGAAGGGGACGCGCGATTCGAGGCCGGCATCACGGCGAGCGAGAGCGGGCGGCAGGACGAGGGGCGTCGCCTCTTCGGCATGGCGATCGAGGCGTATCGAGCGGCATCCGAAATGGCCCGCAGCGACGCGGCCGTGCACGAGGCGCTGGCCGAATCCTGGATCCAGATCCTCGGCCTCGACAAATGGGAAGGGCGCAACGATCGCGTCGCGTTCGAATCCGCGCTCGCCGCGTGCAAGAACGCGCTCACCGTGAATCCGCAGAGCGCCAATGCCTTCAGCAAGCAGGGGCGCGCCTATTACCACGTCGGCGACCATCAACTGCGCAGCGGCGAAGACCCTCGCCCGACGCTCGAAAAGGCCATCGAGAGCGGGCTCTCGGCCATTGCGATCGCGCCCGGCGACGCCATTTCGATGGACGGCGTCGGGATCGCCCACGTCTACATCGCGAAGTACGAGCGCAAGATCGGGCTCGACCCCGTGCCTTCGCTCGAGCGCGCCATGAAGAGCTTCGACGAGGCGAACCGCATTCAGCCGAGCTTCGCCTGGGCCTGGAACGACGCAGGCCTCGCCCTCCAGGGCCGCGCGGAATACGAGGCCGATCGCGGGGTCGATCCTCGCAAGACGATCGAAGAGTCCGTCGCGCGGTTCGAGCGGGCGGGGAAAGAGGACCCGGCGTATAGCTCTGCCTTCTCGAACATCGCGTTCGTCCTCTCGATCCGCGCGAGCTACGAGCTTTCGATCGGCGAGGACCCGCGCCCGTCCGTGCGGCGCGCGGTCGAGGCTTGCGCGCGCGGGGCGGAGATCAATCCGAAATGGCTCCCCATGCTGAACAACCGCGGCTGGGCCGAGCTCGTCGCCGCGCAATACGAGGAGGCCACCGGCGCCGATCCCACCCCGACGCTCGACCGCGTCGAGGCGAGCTTCCAGGCCTCGCTCGATCTCAACCAAGACGAGGCCGATACCCATTTCGGCATGGGCGCCGCGAAGCACGTACGCGCGCTCTACCTCCTGCGGACGAATGCCGATCCGCAAAAGGCCCTCGACGAGGCCCGCGCCGAGCTCCGTCGCGCCGCCGAGCTCGACGCGCGGGAGCCTGCCATTCGCCTCGAGCTCGGCCTGCTCACGATGACCATGGCCCGGCGCGCGGCGCTGCGCGGCGAGGACGCCTCGGCCCTGCTCGACGAGGCCGAACGTGTCCTCCGGGAGGGATTGCGCATTCATCCCCGCCACGCCCCGCTCCACGCCGCGCTCGCCGAGCTCCTCGCGCTCCGCGCCGAAACGCGCACGGGCGACGACGCGTCGCGTGAAAAACGCGTCGCGGAAGGCCTCGCTGCCGCGGACGAGGCGCTCCGGCACAACCCGAAATGGGCCCTCGCCATGGCTGCCAAGGGCGTCCTCCTCGCGCAGCGCGCTCGCGCCGGCAAGGACGCCGACCGCGCCGAGGACACGCGGCTCGCCGTGGAATGGCTCGACAAGGCGATCGTGACGAACCCCCTCTTGCCGCGACGCTTCAAGGATCGGCTCGTGGAACTTCGCCGCGCCCCTTGATCCCTCTTGTGGGTGGAGCGGCCGTTCGCTTATCGTTGCATCATGGAGATCCTTCGATCAGGTCCTCCGCGGGCGGCGTGGCCCGCGCTCGTGGCCCTCGGTCTTTGCTTGTTCCCCGGGGATGCGCGCGCCGTCGTGGAGCAGACCGATGGGCTCGTCGTCCCCGTGCAAGTCGCGACCTGCCCGGGCAGCGGCAACGCGGAGGGCTGCATCCAGGTGGGGCTCAACATCGGCGAGGGCCTCGCGGCCACGGCGGCAAACAACCCGCTGAACGCCATCTTCAACGCCGTCACGAGCCCGGAGCTCTTCTCCATCCCGAAGACGAACAACGTCTTCGGCAACGTCACGGTGAATGACCTCATCGAGGGCGCCGGTTACGAGAACACGTTTGGCTGGTACAACGCCTCCGACCCGACGAAGCTCTACGCGATCACGCCTTGCGCGGACGAACCCGGGTCGAGCCGCACCGTCAACTTCCAGACGGAGTTCACGGCGGGCCGGTACCTCGGCGGGTTCATCGGCTTCTTCCTGATCACGCCGGAGAATGCGCCGGTCGGGAACAACTGCGGCGCCATCGGCAACGTCGGGCACATTTATTACACCGAGCAGGCCCGGAACGGCGACGGCAACTACGTCCACTATCTTCTCTATCAATCCAAGGCGAACCCGCTCGCGTATTACTTTGGGTTCGAGGATCTCTACCGCGGCGGCGACAACGACTTCGAGGACATGTTCCTCAAGGTGACGGGCCTGCTCGCGCCGTGCACGCCTTCCGCCGAGATCTGCGACAACAAGGACAACAACTGCGACGGCATCATCGACAACGCGCCCGTCGACGCGGGCGGCACGTGCGGCGCCACCGACGTCGGGGAGTGCGCGTTCGGCACGGTCACCTGCCAGAACGGCGCGCTCGTGTGCGTCGGGGCCGTCGGGCCCACGGCCGAGCAGTGCAACAAGCTCGACGACGATTGCAACGGCGTCGTCGACGACAACGCCGCGGGCGCGGGCGCCTCCTGCGGCAGCGACGTCGGCGAGTGCTCCTTCGGCACCGCGCAGTGCATCGGCGGCGTCATCGTCTGCCTCGGCGGCAAGGGTCCCTCGCTCGAGGTCTGCAACACGCTCGACGACGATTGCAACGGCGTCGCCGACGACGACACGAAGGACTCGGGCGGCCCTTGTGGCTCGAACATCGGCGCGTGCCTCCCGGGCACCCTCGCCTGCGTGAGCGGCTCGATCGAATGCGTGGGCGGCACGGCGGGGACGCCGGAGACGTGCAACGGGATCGACGACGATTGCAACGGCGCGATCGATGACGGCAACCCCGGCGGCGGCGCGAGCTGCGGCACGGACGTGGGGAGCTGCGAGGCGGGGACGGAGTTCTGCGTGGGCGGCTCGATCGTGTGCGTCGGCGCCGTGGGCCCGGGCTCCGAGATCTGCGACGGGCTCGACAACGATTGCGACGGCGTGGCCGACAACCTCGCCGCGTGCCCCGGTGATTCCAAGTGCGTCGAGGGCACCTGCGCCGAGAAATGCAAGTTCGGCGAGTTCCCGTGCCCGGGCGGCCAGGTCTGCAAGGAGGGCTATTGCGTGCCGGTGACGTGCGACAACGTCACGTGCGAGCCCGGCTTCTCCTGCACGCAGGGCGTGTGCGTCCCTGACAACCCCATGGGATCGGGCGGCGCGGGCGGCGCAGGCGGCGCAGGCGGCGCGGGCGGCAGCGGTGGCACGGCCGGAAACGGCGGCGCGGCGGGCGCGACGGGGACCGGCACGGGGGCGTCCGGACAAACCGGTGCGTGGGGGCTCGCGACGGGCGGCGGCGGCGCGCTTTGCGCGGCATCGCCCACGAACCTCGGCGGACGCGCGGGCGGCGCGGCCATGACCCTTCTTCTTGCGGCAAGCGCGTTCGTCGCGCGGCGGCGCGGCCCCCGGAGGAGCGCGTGAAAAGGTCTGTCGTCTACGGCGCATCCATCCTCGGCCTCTCGCTCGCCTCGCTCGTGTTCACGAGCGGCTGCACGACCGAGGCCTTTTGCTGGGATTGCAATGCCACGCCCTCGGGCAGCGGCTCGGGCGCGTCCGGCGGCGCGGGCGGCACGGGCGGCATCGGCGGTGACGGCGGTGAGGGTGGCCTCATCATCGTCGGCTCGGGCGGCACAGGCGGCTGCAATGCCGACGTGCTCACGGATCCGCAGAACTGCGGCGCTTGCGGCGTCGTCTGCAACCTGCCGAACGCGTTCTCCACGTGCGAGGCCGGCTTCTGCGTGGTCGACACGTGCGCCTCGGGCTTCGTCGATCTCGACAACCAGGTCGCGAACGGCTGCGAATACAAGTGCTCGGTCTCGAACAACGGCGACGAGATCTGCGACACGATCGACAACGACTGCAACGGCGCGATCGACGAGCTCACCGATCTGCAGGGCGACCCCTTCAACTGCGGCGCCTGCAATGCGGTCTGCGCGTATGCGAACGCCTCGCCCTCCTGCGTCGGGGGCATGTGCCAGCTCGCCGAGTGCCTCGTCGGCTACCACGACGTCAATGGTGAGCTCGGCGACGGCTGCGAGTACGCGTGCACCGAGACGAACGGCGGCGTCGAGCTCTGCGATTACGCGGACAACGATTGCGACGCCACGGTCGACGAGGGCTTCGACGTCCAGACGGACCCGGCGAACTGCGGCACCTGCGGGACGAACTGCAGCGCGCTCTACCCGAACTCCGTCGGCACCTGCAACGCGGGCGTCTGCGCGTTCGGCCCCTGTTTGCCCGGGCATTACAATATCGACGGCATCGAGGCGAACGGCTGCGAGTACGCCTGCACGCCCTCGGGCATGGAGACGTGCGACGGCGCCGACAACGATTGCAACGGGCTCATCGACGACGGCACGCTCCCAGGCGTCGGCGCTCCGTGCGGCGAATCCGACGTGGGCGAATGCTCGCTCGGCGCGCAGGCTTGCCAGGGCGGCATGCTCGCTTGCATCGGCGCCGTCGGCCCCGAGACGGAGCTTTGCGACGGCCTCGACAACGATTGCACGGGCGGCGCGGACGAGGCGTGCCCCGTGGCGAAATCGACGGACACGCGGCTCGATCTCGGCTCGGCCGTCGGGGCGGCGCCGAGCACGCAGCTCTCGGTCGCGTCGCGCGGCGACGTGGTGATCGCGGCGTACCTCGATCGTCGCTCGGGCAATGCCGACATCCGCGCGAACGTCTCGACCAACGGCGGCACCACGTGGCTCGCGGCCGACGTCCAGGTCGCGGGCGGCACGCTCACGCAGGTCGAGCCCTGGGCTTTCCTCTCGCCCACGCGCGCCTACGTGGCGCTCGCGCAATTCCCCGTCGCCGCGCACCGCGACGTGTACATCGCCTCGGCCCCCGCGCCTTACAATACGTACTCGGTCCCCTCGCGCGTCGACAAGGACGCGGGCACGGCCGACGCCTTCCTCGTGCGTGGCGTCGTGGCCAAGGCAGGCGCGCAGGACACGCTCGTCGTGGTCTGGCAGAGCCTGAGCGGCACCGGCTCGAACGTCACGACGGACGTCTTCCTCCAGCGCTCGACGAACGGCGGTTCGTCGTGGCTCGCCACGGACCTCCGCGTCAATTCGGTCCAGGGCAAGGCCGAGCTCCCCGCGATCGCCACCGACGACAATGGCAAGGTGTTCATCGCGTGGCGCGACGCGCGTAATGGCAAGGCCGAGGTCTACGGCGCGGTGTACGACGCCGAGGCGGGCACGCTCGGCACGAACGTCGCGCTCTCCGGCGGCAATCCGGCCGAGCAGATCACGGTCGCCGCCGATTCCGGAGGGACGAACGTGTACGTCGCCTGGACCGACCTGCGCGGCGCGAAGAAGGTCATCCGCCAGAATCGCAGCAACAATTCGGGCATGACGTTCCAGGCCGACGGGGCGGTCGTGAACGTCGACTCCACGTTTGCCGACGCATCCTCGCCGTCGATGGCCTCGGCCGGCGGGCGCGTCGTCATTGCGTGGGAGGACACGCGGAGCGGCTTGCCCGACATTCGCTTGAACCATTCGATGAACGGCGGCGTCACCTGGCAGCCGACCTCGGCGCGCGCGGATCTCGGCACCGTCGCGGGCACGAGCGCCTCGACCCGCCCGCGCGTCGCGCTCGGCGGGGCGAGCCTCGTTTTCGTCACGTGGGAGGACGCGCGGAGCGGCCAGCGCGACATCTTCGCGAACCACTCCTTCGACGACGGCGCGACGTTCCAGCCGATCGACCTGCGCATGGACGTCGGCACGGCGGGCGCCCCCTCGCCGGCGGGCACCGCCGATTCTCGCAGCCCGTTCGTCGTGACGAACGCGGCCGGCGCCCGGGCCATCACGATCTGGACCGACAACCGGACCACGGCCGGCGCGAACGGCGCGAACGCCGACATCTACACGAACTTCTTCGAATAGTCCCTCGCGGACGTCCGCGTCTACAGACCCCGCTTCCCGTCCGCCCAGTAGGCCTTCGTTCGAATGCTGCGACGCGGCCACCCTCGTCGCAGCAGCCGCTCGCGTATCTGGATGAGCGAGCCCGTGTGCCCTGCCAGGTAAAAGCAAATGTCCGCGCTCAGCGCCGGCTCGTTCGCGTCGAGCCATTGCAAGAGCGCGTCGCCTCGATCCCCCGTCCTTTCTGCGGCGGAGAGATCGAGACCCACGAGCGCGGGCCAGCCACCTCCTCCGCGACCCACTTCAACCGCGCCGATGCATTGCCCCGGGGCCGCGCGCGCGAAGCACGCGAAGAGCCCGAGCGCGGTCTCGTCGCCGAGCAGCACGTGCTTGGAAGCGTCCCGCAAGACGAGATTCCCGCCGGGCCCGAGCACGTTCGTGGTTTGTCCGCGGCGCAGATTCGCCGCCCAGTGCGAGCCAGGGCCTTGCCCGTGCAGGAAAAACACGACCTCCATGGCGCCCGCGCGCGCGTCGTACGCGGAGGGCGTGTAATGCCGGAACGCCCGATCGCTCACGCGGAACTCCACCTCGTGGCCGGCTTTGAAGGGGACACCTCGCAGCGCCTCGCCCTCGAAGCGCACCTTGCGGAGCTTCGGCGCGAGGTCCACCACCCCCGTCACCTCGGCGCGGCGGCCGAAGCGAGGTTCCAGGACGTTGGCGAGAAACGCAGGCATCTCGGGCATGGGCGTAGGACCTCCTGTGCGAAGAATCGACCTCCCCCGTCGCTCCTCAGGATCTCCTGTCGGGGTAGGAATGAACTCTACCCGACGCCCTTGAAAACGAAAGTGAAAATCGTTTTCAACTACAGTCAAAATCTTGCTGGGAGCAGCCGGCGCCACCTCCGTTCGAGGCGACGCCGGCCGCGTGCCGAGCCTTCCAGGCTAAATCCAGAGCTGCACCTGAAAGGTCAGCTTGTGGTTCGTGCCGGCTGCATACCCGTCGGCCGTCTTCGCGTCGGTGCGCAGCCACATGTAACGCAAGCCCATCTTGAGGTGGTTGCCCACGACGTACCCATTGAGCAGGCCCTCGACGCTCCGCTCGGTGTCCGCCTTCGTCGAGTCCGGATCCATCACGCCCGCGCGCGCCGCGATCTCGAAGCGCTTCGGCACCACGAAATACCCCGCCTGCGCATATCCACCGAATCCCTGGATCCGCTTGCCCTCGTCGGGCTGCACCTGCCTTGCAAACGCCTCGGCGAGGAACGTGAACCGATCCCAGGCGATGTACAGGTCGGCGCCCGCGGTGAGGCGCGTCTCGGCGGGCAAGGCCACGGTGGTCTGCTGGCCCGTCGCGGGGTCCGTCTGCTGTTTCGTGGGGTGCGCGCGATCGGCGATGCCATTGACGCCGATGGAGATCCCGAAAGGAACGGCGCCGCGCAAGGAAGGCGTCTCGTCGTACGGCATGGCCCGCACCGGGCTCACCGCGAGGCGGCCGATGCCCATCACGGACGTATCGTCGTTGCCGCCCTTGTCGATGCCGTTTCCATTGAAGGCGCCCGCGTAATACTCGAGGCGCCCCTTGCCGGTCGAGCCGAAGAGCATCATGCCGGTGTCGCGCGACGCCCGGAATCTCTCGTTTACGCGCGAAAAATCGGGGAACTGGAGGACCGGCACGGGCGTGAGGAACGCGCGGCTGAACGGCGTCAGGAACTGGCCCACCTTGATCCCGAGCTCCGGCATCGGCTGCCACGTGATTTCGAGGTCGAGCAGCTTCGGCGTGGCCGTCGCGAGCTCGGGCTGGACGAAGAAGCGGATCTGATCGTGAAATGCACGGGCCCGGATGTACGGGCGTACGACGGCGACGTTGAATCCATCGGTCGCGAGCCCGTCGCTGTTCGAGACGAGGTCGAAGCGCGTCTGGCTGAGCACGCCCGCGTCGAGGGCGAATTTGTCCTGCTCGGTGCGGAAGCCGAGCCCGTCCGCGAGCGAGGCGTGGAATTGGAATTTGTCGCTCTTCGCGGGCGCCTCGGCGCGGGCGGCGGGGAGCGCGAAGAAAGAGGCCATGGCGAGCGACGCGACGCCGCTCGCGAGCGCGCGAATGCGATGAGACACGATACCTCCAGCGGTCCGCAGCGCGGACGTACCAGGACGAACGATCGCACCGACAAACCCGGGTCGGCGCGGAGGACGAGCCTTGGGCGCCGGGCAAAAGGGCGCGGCGTCCCGGGGCTCGGGTGGTTGTCTTTCAATCGATGGGGCGCCGGGGTGTTCCCCGCCGCCGAATTATTTCAATCGCGGCTGGCCGTCAGCACGAACTGCTCGCGGAGGGCAGCTTTTTTCGATTCGTGCCGGACGTGAATCTCGTAACGGCCCGGGTGCGCGACGGCGACCCGCAACGGCACGCCCTTGCCATTGTGGTGCGTGAACTTGTGCACGCAGCGCGTCTCGACACACTGCCGTTCGAGCTTCGCGTCGCTCTCCGACGGGAGCTCGACACGCACGTGCGTGGGCACTTCGAGGCTCACGAGCGTCGGCTGACCGTCGTGGTGTTGCGTCTGCAGGTGGAGCTCGGTCCAGGCGTGCCCGTCCTCCGGCAAGGCCACCGCGCGCTCCTCGACGCGCACGACCTCGGCGCCCCCCGAGCGCACGTGCCCCCAGACGCCATACACGAGCGCCGCCGCGAGGGCCATGGCCGGCACGAGCCGCACGAACGCCGAGCCGCCGCCACTCTGAGGGGGTTTGGCCGGGACATTCGCGCTCGCGCGACGTTCGGAGGCCGAGCGCTCGGGCAGACCCGAGAACACGCGCTCGACGAGCGCTTGCGGAGGCTTCACCTGGCGGAGCGCGCGGATCTCCTCCTCCAGCTTTTCGGGGAGCGGGGGCAGGTCGTTCGAATTCATGTCGATTCCTCCTCCTCCCTCGCCGGCGCTTCGGGCTTCGCCGCCACGAGCTTTTCATAGGCCACGCGCAGACGCGCGCGCCCGCGGGCATGTCGGCTCTTCACCGTCCCCTTGGGGACGCCGAGAATTTCGGACACCCGATCGTATCCAAGCTCCTCGATGTCGCAGAGAACCACGACGGTGCGGAATTCCTCGGGCAACGTCTGCAAGCATGCGAGGAGCTGGCCCGCGTGCTCGTTCTGGATCACCAGCGCCTCGGGGCTCTTTCGTTCGTCCTCGGCCCCGAATCCGAACGCGGAAGCGCAAGCATCGACGAATTGCTCGAAGAGCCCGCGCCGCCGCGCCTCGGTGCGCCGCGCCTCCAGGTGCTCGTGCCGGGCAATCCCGCAAATCCAGACCACGAGGTCGCTCCGGCCCTCGAACGAAGCCGCGTTCGCGTAAGCCTTGATGAGCGTGTTCTGAAAGAGATCGTCGGCGCGGTCGCTGTCGCCCGAGAGGGCAAGGCAGAATCGATAGAGCCGTGGCAGGACCGGGCGAACCGCCGCCTCGAACTGCGCGCGGCCTTCCGCGAGTGACGTGGATTGCGGAGCGGCCATGGAGAACCCGTCGAGCATGGGCGACGACGGGGCCACTCTAGCGTAGTCGAGACGCGGGGCCACCCCTGGGAAGCGGAAGATCGGTCCTTCCGCGGAGAACGCCCTTGATTCGGTGGTGGCGCGCATGTCCGGAGTAGGACGGAACGAGCTCGGCCCGGGTTCCCGGGCGGGCGCGGCGGGGCGCATGATCACGGGTGCGCGGCGACGGCAGGGGTCGCGGGGCGCGCGAGGGCCTCGGCGCTCGGGCCCACGACCGCGAGCAAAGGCCGCGGGTAGAGGCCGACCACGAGCACGAGAATGGCGAGGCACCCGACGACGCCCCATTCGAGGGGCCGGAGGTCCTTCATCGAGGCGACACGCGGGCGCGTCACGGGGCCGAGGAAGACCTGCTCGAAGACCCGCAGGACGTAGGCCGCGCCGAGGATCGTGCCGAGGAGCGCGAACCCGAGCAGCGGGAGGCTCGTCTCGTACGCGGAGAGCAGGACGAGGTGCTCGCCGGGGAAGCCGCTCGTGCCAGGCACGCCAATGCCGGCGAGGCTCAAGAGCAAGAACATCACGGCCGCGCGCGGCGCTTTCTGGGCGACGCCGCCGAGCGCCGAGACCTCGGACGAACCCACGCGGCTTTGCAGGAAGCCGGTCAGGAAAAACAGGCCCGTGGCGGACAATCCCAGGTTCAGCATCGCGAGCACCGCGCCCGAGAGGCCCTCCGCCGTGCCGGACGAGATGCCGAGCAAGACGAGGCCCACGTGGCTCAGACACGCGAACGAGAGCATACGCCGGAGGTTTGGCTGGACGAGCGCGACGAGCGCGCCGTACACGACGCCCGTGACGCCGACGGCGCCGAGCAGCCACGCATAACGCGCCGTGGCCTCGGGGAGGAGCGGCACGAGGAAGCGGAGCACGCCATAACTGCCGAGCTTGAGCCCCGTCAAAAGGACGCCGATCCCCACGGGGCATTCGCGCAGCATCGTGGGCATCCAGGTGTGGAGCGGGACGAAGGGGCCCTTGACGGCGAAGCCGGTCAGCATCGTGAAGAACACGATCGGGCCGATCGCCGCCGGGACGGGCCTGCCGCGGAGGACGAGCCAATCGAAGGTGTACGGATCGGCGGGGCTCTGCCGGCCCGCGACCGCGAGCAGGACGATGCCGAGCAGGAGCGGCCCCGAGGCGGCGAGCATCGTGAGCACGAACTTCATCGCCGCATACCGGCGCTCGGGGCCCACGCCCCAGAGGCTCACGAGGAAATAAATGGGGACGAGCGACGCCTCCCAGAACACGAAAAAGAGGACGAGGTCGAGGGACGAGTAGATGCCCACGACGATCGCGGAGAGCGCGAGGAGCGACGCGCAGAAGCCGCGGGCGCGGGTCTTCACGTCGTGCCAGGAGGCGACGAGCACGAGCACCGTGAGCATCGCGGCGACGGGCAAAAAGAGGACGCTCATGCCGTCGACGCCGACGTGATAACTCGCGCCGAGCGCAGGGATCCACGAGCGCCGCTCGGCGAATTGCACGTCGGGCGTGCCGGGCGAAAACCGCGCGAGCACGAAGAGCGAGAGGAAGAGCTCGATCAGGGCGCCGGTGAGGGCCGTCCACCGCGCGCGTTTTTCGTCGCCGATCGCGAGGACGAGGATCGCCCAAAGGAGCGGCAGGAAGATGAGCGTGGAGAGGACGGGAAAACCGACCTGATCTGCGGCGAAGATCTCGCGAATTTGCACGCTGAAGCCTCCCGAGCGCCCTTACGGGGCGCCCTCCCCGTGCATCACGAGGGACGTCTGCGGTTTGGCGTGCTCGAGCCGCGTGGACATGGCGCGGACCGAGCCGTCCACGAGCTCGAGCAAGGGGTGAGAAAAGAGGCCGAGGCCCACGATGATCGCGCCGACCGCGCCGGCGATGACGAGCTCGCGCGGGTTGAGGTCACGGACGGCCTTGCCGCGCGTGGATTTCGCCTCGGCCGCGGGCGAGCCGGGCGACGCGGCGGAGGCGAGGAAGGCGCGCTGGAAATAACGCAGGAGGTAAGCGGCCCCGAGCAAGCTGCCGAGGCCGACCGCGATCGCCATGATGCCGTGCCGCGCGCCGAGCGCGCCCACGACGACGAGGTGCTCGGCCTCGAAGCCGCTCGTCCCCGGCATTCCGATCGTCGAGAGGCCAACGAGCAGGAACGTGAACGAGAGCAGCGGCGCGCGATGCGAGAGTCGCGCGGCGCGGTCGATCTCGGTCGAGCCGAGGCGGCGGTGCAAGAAGCCCGCGACGAAATAAAGCCCGGCCGCGCTGAGGCCGACGTTCAGCGTGACGAGGAGCGCCCCCGACAAACCTTCCACGTTGAGCGCCGAGAGGCCCACGAGCACGGCGCCCGTGTGCGCGAGGCAGGCGAACGCGACGAGGCGGCGCAGGTTTGTCTGGACGAGCGCGAGGAGGGCGCCGTACAGCATCCCGACGACGCCAAGGATCGCCAGAATGGAACCGTGGCGGTGCGCGGCGACCGGCAGGATCGGGACCACGAATCGCAGGAGGCCGTACACGCCGAGCTTGGCGCCGACGAGGAAGACGCTCACGCCGACGACAGGGCCCTCGGCCATGACGGGCGGAAGCCAGCCGTGGAAGGGGAAGAGAGGAATCCGGACGGCGAAGCCGAGGACGAAGAGCCAGAACGCGAGGGATTGCGCCCGCGCCGGCGCGGGCATGTCGAAGAGCGCGTCGAGGGAGAATCGGCCGCCGGTGACGCGGCCGAGGACGATCGCGCCGGCGAGGACGAGCAGGACGCCCATCGCATTGAGCGCCGCATACCGGCGCGCCGCCGCGTGCCTGCCCGGCCCCGTGCCCCAGCTCCGCACGAGCAGCGTGCCGGGCACGAGCTCGAGCGCGGCGAACGCCCAGAAGAGCAGGAGATCGAGGGCGACGAAGGCGCCCATGAGCGTCGACTGGAGGCAGAAGATCGCGGCGAGGTAATGGCCGGGCCGCTCCTTGGAGGCGACCTGCGCGTGGAGGATGACGAGCAGCGCGAGCAGCGCCGTCAGCGGCAGGAAGAGGACGCTGATGCCGTCGACGCCGACGTGATAGGCGAAATGGCCGAAGAGCGGGACACGCTCGACGAGCTGGAGCGCGGAGGTGTGCCGCTCGAACCGGGCCACGACCATGACGGCGAGGACGAGCTCGAGCGCGGCGACGCCGAGGCCAATGGCATACACGTGGCGCGCCTGTTTCAGGGAACGGACGAACGCCGCGGCGAGGAGCGGCACGAGGATGAGCGCGCTCAGGACCGGGAAGGGCAAGGCCGAGGAGTAGGGAATCTCGTTCATGGTCAAACGGCCCAGCGGACGACGACGAACAGGGAGAGGACGACGAGCGCCCCGACGACGACGGGCCTCTCGAGCAGCGCCTCGACGTGATCGAGGGTGCGCCCGATGAGGTCGCCGGTGATCGGAATGCCGTGGCCGATCGCGCGCCGGACGAGGTGTTTCTCGACGAGGTGCGCGAGCGCGGCCGCATATTGGAGGATCCGGCCCGCGATGCCCCGTCCGCGCGCGAATTCGTCCTCGGCGCTGGGCGCCGGCGGCAGCTCTTCGCCCTGCGTCATCGCGGCGCCGCTCGTGGTCTGGCGTTCGAGCGCCGCCCGTACGGCCGCGAAAGGATCGGCGTCGTCGATTTCGCCGGCGAGGACCTTCTCCTGGAACGTCGCGAGCGGCGCGGGCGCGTCCTCGGGCGAGAGCGGGCGGCCGAAGGCGCGATCGAGGAGCGAGGCGTCGAGGTGATCGAGCGCGCGGCCGAGCCGGAGAATGGGCGCGAGGAGGAAACGCTCGTAAAGAGGTTCGAGCCAGAATCGCGCGAGCGCCGTGACGTAAAGGCCACGCAGGCGGGTCGGCAAGATGCCCGGTCGCTCGGGCGCGGCGCGGTGGAAATAAAGCGCCGTCGCCCAGCCCGCGACGAGCAGGCACCCGAGCAGGAGCATGAGGCCGAAGGCCCAGAAGGGATGCGCGGCGCGGCCGAGGCCACCACGCTTGAGCAAGGGATCAAGGACGAGGTGGAAGAGGCCGTGCGGCCGTCCGCCGGGCGCGAGGCCGAGCGAGAGGCTGACGGCGCCGACGACCGCGGGGGCGATCCACGCCGGGCCGAATTCGACGAACGAGGAGACGGTCTTCCACTCGGCGCCGCTGCCGGCATTCGCGAGGCTCCGCTGCGCGAACCGGAGGAGATAATGGCCGCCGCAGAAGAGCGCCATGCCGGCGCCCGCCGCGGAGAGGAATGCGCCGGGCGAGAGCGGCGCGTCCGGGCCGGCCCAGATCTCGGTGAGGAACGGCAATGCGAGGACGCCGAGCAGGCCCGCGAGCAAGAGCCAGAAGGCCGGCTCGACCTCGCCCGCGACGGGGCGCTCTTCGCGCGACGGCTCGTCGCGCGTGACGAGGAGCAAGGTGCTCGGCGCCGTGAGGAACTGCGCGCCGCGGAGGAGCGCGTGCGCGAAGAGGTGAAACAGCGCAATGCCGCGGGCCCCGAGCCCGACCGCGAGGAACATGAGCCCGAGCTGGCTCACGGTGGAGAAGATGAGCCCGCTCTTCGCGTCCGTCTGCACGAGGCTCACGAGGCCGCCATAAAGCGCGGTCGCGGCGCCCATGGCGGCCATCGCGCGCAGCACGTCGGGCGCGTGCACGAGCACGGGGTTCATGCGCAGCACGAGGAAGAGGCCGGCCGTGACCATGACGGCGCCGTAGAAGAGCGCGCTCGAAGGCGTCGGGCCCTCCATGGCGCGCGAGATCCACGGCGAGAACGGGAGCTGCGCGGATTTCGCGGCCGCCGCGACGAGCAGGCAGAAGCCGAGGGCCGAGAGCGCCCCGTGGTTCGCGGTCTCCGCGACGTGGAAGAGCGACGAATAGCTGACCGTGCCGAGCTCGTGCCAGGCGATGAAGATCGCGCAGAGGAAGGCCGCGTCGCCGATGCGGTTCGTCACGAACGCGTACGTCGCGGCCCGGGCCGGCGCCTTGCGATTGTAATGGTATCCGATGAGCAGGTACGACGCGAGGCCCGCGCCCTCCCAGCCCACGAACGTCATCACGAGGTTGCCGCCGAGGACGAGCAGGAGCATCGCCGCGAGGAAGAAACACATCACCGCGAAGAACCGGGGGAAGCCGGCCTCGCGGTGCATGTAATTCGTCGAGAACCGGAGGACGAGCGCGCCGATCCCGGTGACGAGGAGCGCGAGCGACGCCGAGAGCGGATCGAGCAGGAGCTCGAGAGGTGCGCGATAGGAGCCGCTCTCGATCCAGGGCGCGACGAAGATCGTCGCGGGCGCGGCGCCGAGCGTGGAGCGCGCGAGGAGCGCCCCGGCGCCGAGGAAGGAGAGCAAGGTCGCGCCGAGGGCGAGCCGGCTCGTCGTGCGCTCCGAGAGCGGGCGTCCCCCGAGGGCGAAGAGGCCGATGAGGGTCGCCGCGACGAGCGGCAGCAGCGGAATCAGAATGGCGAGACGCTCAAGCATGGGCCACCCGGGAACGCGCAGGGCGTTCGTCCGGACGAATGAACGCCGGGGGAAGGAAATCGAGCGTGCCCGAGTACCAGGCCGCGGAGTTCGTTACCGTCTTCATCGGGAAACCTTGAGGTTCCCAGGGAACGAAGCCCTTTCCAGGCAGGAACGTCACGCATTCGCCCGTGTCCGGATCCATCGCGACGAGGTGGACCCACGCGTTGCCCACGAGCTCGCGGATGATCGGCTGCTTTTCGTAGATCTTGCCGAGGATCTCGGGCTTCGCCGTGACGAGCATGACGAGCCGCATCGGCTCGTGGATCTCGATCATCTGCCGGGGCAAACCGGTGCGCAGATCACCCGAGGCGCCCTCCATCACGCCGATGAGCCCCGCGACGTTGTGGGGGACCTTCGTCCCGCAGCCGTACGTCGCGTTGTCGACCGTGGAGAAGTAGTACTCGAGACTGATGCCCGCGCCGACGGGGCCGGCGGCGAGCAAGATGCCTTCGAGGATGGAGCCCTCGGGGTCGATGGCCGGATCGTACGAGATCAAAAAACATCGTCGGTCGAGGAAGACGCCCTGCGAGACCGTACGAGGTCCAATGATCGCGAACGCGTTCGTCGCATGGCCGAGCTCGGGGCGCGCCTGCGAGAGGTCCGCGGCGCGGCCGACCACGTGCCGGAGCGCGCGCGCGGGCGTGGGGTTCTTCGGGGCCGATTCGAACTTGCGGCACCGCTCGTGCGCCGAGCGCTCCCGGGCCTTCTGGAGCACGCCGCGGAGTTTGTCCACGGCGGGGCGGAACGCGTGCGGGACGTCGACGAGGTCGAAATAGAGGATCTCGTCCGTCGCGGTGTTGTGCTCGGTTCCGAGGAACCAGGTGTCGTCCGGGATGTCGATGCCACGCTCGCGCAAGATCGCGCGGACCTCGGGGTTGTTCGCCATGCGCGCGAAGACTCGGGCGTTCGGGCCGCCGTGGTTGCCGCCGCAGGCGCCGCAGTCGTACGCGGAGAGGTGCGGGTTGTTGCGGCTCTCGGAGCCGTGGCCGGAGAGCACGACGAGCGGCGCGAAGTCGCGGACGAGGCCGATGACCCGGAGGAGCGACGCGACCCGATCCGCCTGCTCGCCGAGGGTGAAATGGGTCTTCTGGAGAGAGCCTTGTTTCGGCTCCGAACCTTTTTCACGCTCGCGATCGAGCGGTACCTCGGTCTCGACCTTGGGGAGCACGGCGTCCTTCATGCGGCGTGACATGCGGTCGAACGCGCGCGGGAAGAGCAGCCGGCCGAAGACGGGGAAGAGCGAGAAGAGCCCGAGGATGTCGATGACGAAATAGGACGAGACGGGATTGCGGGTGACCTCGCGGATGACGTCGCGCAGGGCCGCGAGCGCGCGCATGCGGAGCGAGCGCGAGGCCCACGCGTGCATCGCCTCGGGGCGCGGGACCTCGCAAAGCTCTGCCACGGGCGTCGCGACGATCGGGCAGAGCGGCACGGCCTCGCGCGCGCCGAGCCCCTCGTAGGCGATCGCCACGCCGAAGAAGCCCGCCACGCCGAAGGTCTCGTACGAGGGCCGGAGCTCCTCGATGTGCCGGCGGATGGATTCCTCGCGGTCGTCCATGCAGAAGACGATCTGCGCCTCGCGACGGCCCACATACGGCTTCTGCGCGCGGACATTCGTCGTGAGCGCTTCGAGCACGGCGTCGCGGTAATGGATCTCGTAGGCGCTGTGCCAGAGGGGCGTGATGATGTCGGGGGCGCACGCGTCGAGCGTCGCGAGCAGGCGCGTGACGCCTTCGAGCGAGGTCGCGCGGAGCTCGCCCGGGGAGACGCCGAGGTGCTGCGCGAGCAAGAAGAGGCGGAAGGCGTGGTGCCGCGCGGAATGCCCGGCGTTCACGTGCTCGGCGCTCTGCTTCAGGTCGAAGACCATGTCGGCGAGGCGGAGGAGGGCCCCCGCGTCGCCGGCCGCGGCGCCGACGGCGCGCGCCTCGAACAAGGCGCGGGCGCGTTCGGCGAGGAAATCGGGCAGCTCGCCGAGGAAGAGCGCGTGCCGGACGAGCAGCTCCGGCAGGTGGTTCGAGAAGTAATGACGGAAGGCGTCGATGTCGCCGTCGTGCCCGAACGCGCGGAGCGACGCGCGCCGCACGAAGAGCACCTCGTAGAAGAGGCGCACGGCGAGGAACTGGATGAGGTCGATCGGATGCGCACGCTGCGCCGGATACGCGGGGTGCGTCTCGCGCCAGTGCACCATGCCCCCGAGCCCGGGCAACCCCACGCAGATGCGGCGGAGATAAGGCCCCCAGTGCGGCTCGGGCACGCCGAGGCGTTCGAGGCTCTGGAGGATCGCGTCGACGGCGAGCGGCGGCAGCTCCCGCACCGCATCACGCGCGCCGGGCAAATCTTCGAGCTCGAAGAATCGGTCGTGCTCGGCCATCTTGCGGAACGCGTCGTAAAAGCCGAGCGAACGGCCCGCGACGTGCCAGGCCGCGAGGCCCTCGTCGAGGAAGGCCATGGTCACGCGCATGATCTGCGGGTGAATCTTCTCGTGGATGTCCTCGCCCGTGAGCGCGAGGATCAAATCGCGGTGGCACGTCTCGGGGCCGACCTGGCCGATGTGCTGTTCGAGCCGGCGCGCCGCGTGCTCCATCATCTGCTGGCGCGGATCCCGCGCGGTGAGCTCGGCGATCAAGCTCTCGCTCGACGGCGGCCCGCCGAATGCGGACTCGAGCGCCCGGAGCGCCTCGAACCCGCGCCTTCGCAGGTGATCCGGGCCGAGGTCGTGGACGACGGTGAGGCAGAGGCGCGCGATTTCGCTGGTCGCCGCGCCGGCATGCGGACCGAGCGCGCCGTCCCGCTCTTCGAGGTGCGCGCGCACGGTGTTGCGGATGCGTGAAGCGAGATCGGCGTCGAGCGGAATCGCCGGGCCGCCCCAGGCTTCGAGGTGCTCGATGCGCTCGAACAGGGCCTCGATCCGCGCGCCCACGGGCTCCTCGGGCGTGAGGTGCTCGGCGTGGATCGGCGAGAACGGGTCGGACAAACCAAAGCTCGCGAGGCTCGCGCGCAGCAAGGAGAGGACGGCGAGTCCCTCGGGATCACGCCGCACGCGCTCGGCGATCGCGGGGAGCGTGCCCTCCACGCCGAAATGCGCGAGGAGCACGCGACGCACCTTGCGCACCTCGGCTTCGAGCCAGCGCTCGGGGCGGTTTTTCGCGGGGCCCGAAGCGAGTTTGTCGCGGACGAGGTCGACGTATCCGGCCCGCGCCTCGTCCGGGATGCCGAGCGCGTCGAGGGCCCTCGTGACGGCGTCGAGATCGGCGCCCGCGTCCGAGGGGCCTTCGAGGCAAGCCTCTTCGAGCACGGCCGCGGGGACGGGCGTGGCGAGGAGATCGGCGAGGAGATCGGCCACCGTGAAATCGCGGCCGACGCGGGCGAGGGCGGCCTCGAATTCGCGCTTCGCCGCGGCGAGCAGGCGCTCGCGGGCCTCGGCGGAGAGCTCGGGCCGGAGCGTGGAGAAGACATCGGGCCCGAAGCGCGACTCGGCGTTCTCGCCGGGTTCGAGCGGGTCGAGGCCGTGCAGCAAGGCGAGGCGCTCGACGTCGCGCGTGGTGATCGTCCGATCGCCGATGCGGATCAGAGGCTCGGGCTCGGTCGCACCCTGACGCTCGCGGCGCGCGCGCTCGAGGTCCTCGTCGGTGATCCGGCCGATGGAGTAGAGCCGCCGGTACTCGTCGAGCGGCAGATATCCGCGCCCGCCGAGCACGCGGCGCGCCTCCACGACGGCCTGCTCGAAATGCAGGTGCTGAAAGCCGTGCAGCGTGTTGTGGTGGATGAACGTCTCGATCGGCCCCTGTCCGGGCAGGACGTGGGCGATGTGGTGGATCTCGTGTTCGAGGTGTTTTCTCGATTCGACCGAGATGCCGCGCGTGACGGCGGAGGGCAATGGACGCATACGGGACTCATCCGTGGAAGAGCGTCGCCATGTGCGAGACCGTGGCGGCGAAGAGATCGAGCGCGGCGCGCGGGGCGACGCCGAGCACGACGATGAGCACCCCGAGCGGCGCGGCGGCGAGGAGCTCCCGCGGCTCGAGGTCCCGGAGGTGTTTCCAGCGGGGATTCAGGGGGCCGAAGAAGAGGCGGCCAATGGCGCGCATCGAATATCCGGCCGTGATGAGGACGCCGACGGTCGCGATTCCAGCAAAATATTCGTACCGCTGGAACGTGCCGACGAGCGTGGACAGCTCGCTGACGAACCCGGCGAGCCCGGGCAAACCCATCGACCCGAGGAGCGCGAGGGACAGCGCCACGAAAAAGCGCGGCGTGACGCTCGCGAGGCCGCCGTACTCGCGCAAATCACGGGTCTTCGTGCGACGCTCGAGCGCGCCGACGAGGAGGAAAAGCGCGGCGCTGCAGACGCCGTGCGTGCACATCTGCATCGTGGCGCCCGTGAGCCCGGCGCCATTGAGCGAGGAGACGCCGATCAAGACGAAGCCCATGTGGCTCATCGAGCCATAGGCCACCATGGTCTTGAGATCGGGCTGGCGGAACGCGAGGAGCGCGCCGTAGACGATATTGACGAGCCCGAGCAGGAAGAGGAGCGGCACGAGGGACTCCGCGCCGGCGGGCAAGAGCGCCGTGAGGCGGAGCAGGCCGTACGCGCCCATCTTCGCGAGCACGGCCGAAAAGACCATGCTGACGGGCGGCTCGGATTCGACGTACGCGAGCGGGAGCCAGCCGTGCAGCGGGAAGACGGGGATCTTCACCGCGAGGCCCGCGAAGAGGCCGAGGAAGAGGAGGACCTGCGTCGCCCGACCGAGCCCGGCGCTCGCGTTTTGCATCTCGACCATCCCGAAGCCGTGCTTCGGCACCGAGAGGTGCAGCGCCAGGATGGCGACGAGCATGAGGACCGAGCCGGCGAGCGTGTACATGAAGAAGCTCATGCTCGCGGCCGACCGGTTTTTCCCGCCCCACACGCTGACCAGGAAAAACAGCGGGACGAGGGTGAGCTCCCAGAAGACGTAGAAGAGCGACCACGAGAGCGAGGTGAAGACGCCGAGGACCGCGAATTCGAGGAGCAAGAACCAGGCGAAATACCCCTTCACCCGGTGCGTGCCGTGAAGCGAGGCGACGAGCGCGACCAGCATCACGAGCGTCGTGAGGAGCACCATCGGAAAGGAGATGCCGTCGACGCCGAGCGCGGCGGAGCCGTCGGCGTCCGGCGACCACGGGAATGGTGCGACGAATTGCAGCGCAGAGGTCGTCCGGTCGAACGAGGGGACGAGGCTCCACGAAGCGATGAATGCGAGCGCCGCGTGGAAGAGCGCGACGCCCTTGATCAACCGGGTATTCCCGGGCGGAAGCAGAATGACGAGGATCGCGCCGAGCAAGGGCGGGAAAATCGTCAGGAGGAGGCTCGGCATATGACAATGCTTATCGCGGGGACATAGCGTCCCTGCGTGTGCTGCTTGCGTCGTGGGACGGGACGAGCACGGAGTTGGTTCCCGGGAACCTCTTGATGACCTCGATCCGTCTTGTGGATCGGATCGCACGACCGACGTCGTGGGGTACGGAATTTCGACGTCCGTGACCGATCCGCAGAGGGTTTTATGGACAAGCCGGACCAGAGCGCCGGTGTGCCCACGGGCGCGCCTTCCATCCGGAACGACCTCGTCGCCGGATTTCTCGTCTTTCTCATCGCCTTACCACTTTGCCTGGGCATCGCCATGGCGAGCGGTTTTCCGCCCGTGGCGGGCATCATCACGGCCGTCATCGGCGGCGTGGTCGCTACATGGATAGGCAGCGCGCCGCTCACGATCAAGGGGCCGGCCGCAGGTCTCATCGTCATCGCGCTCGGCGCCGTGACGGAGCTCGGCAATGGAAACGGGTCAGTCGGTTATCGCCGCGCCCTCGCCACGATCGTGGTCGCCGCCGTGCTCCAGATCGGGTTTGCCCTCGCGCGCGCCGGAGCCCTCGGCGATTTCTTCCCGTCATCCGTGGTGCACGGGATGCTCGCGGCGATCGGCATCATCATCTGCTCGAAGCAGATCCACGTGGCGCTCGGCGTGACGCCCGAGGCCAAGGAGCCGCTCCACCTGCTACTCGAGATCCCGCGGAGCCTCGGCCGCCTGAACCCGGAGATCGCGATCATCGGTGGCGCGAGCCTCGCGATCCTGTTCTTGTTCCCCGTCGTCTCGAAGCGCGTTTCGTTCCTCAAGAAGATCCCCGCCCCGCTCTTCGTCCTCGCCCTCGCGGTTCCGCTCGCGTACGTGTTCGACCTCGAGCACGAGCACACGTACACGTTCTCGATCAACCACCACGACTACAAGATCGGCCCGAACTTCCTGGTGAACCTCCCGGGAAACTTGCTCGCCGCGGTGACGACGCCGGATTTCAGCGCGGTGCTCTCGGGGACGTCGCTCAAGTACATCGTGATGTTCGCGCTCGTCGGCAGCATCGAGAGCTTGCTCAGCGCCAAGGCCGTCGACGCGCTGGATCCGGAAAAACGCCGCTCGAACCTCGACAAGGACCTGCTCGCGACGGGCGTGGGCAACCTCGTGGCGGGCCTCATCGGCGGCCTGCCCATGATCTCGGAGATCGTGCGCAGCTCGGCGAACATCGGCTACGGCGCGCGGTCGAAGCTGTCGAACTTCTTCCACGGGCTGTTCTTGCTGCTCTTCGTGGCGTTCTTGCCCGGCCTCATCCACCGCATCCCGCTCGCGGCCCTCGCGGCGATGCTGATCTACACGGGCACGCGCCTCGCCTCCCCCCACGAGTTCGTCAAGACGTTCCGCATCGGCCCGGAGCAGCTCCTCGTGTTCGTGTCGACGACACTCGTCACCATCGCGACCGACCTGCTCGTCGGCGTGGCGGCTGGCATCGTGATCAAGATGGTCGTGCACGTGGTGAACGGGGCGCCCATGAAGAGCCTGTTCCGGCCCGACATCGAGGAGCGTTCGCTCGGCGAGCGCATCGTGCTCCGGATCCGGCACGCGGCGGTGTTCAGCAACTACCTCACGATCAAGGGGAGGCTCGCGAAGCACGAGGCGAAGCACGTGGTCGTCGACTTCGAGGATGCCCGCCTCGTGGACCACACCGTGATGGAGAAGCTCCACGAGCTTCAGGGCGAGTACGAACGCAGCGGGCGCGTCCTGGAGCTCATCGGCCTCGATCGGCACCGGAGCCTGTCGGAGCACCCGCTCGCGGCGCGCCGGAAGGCCGCGCTGGAGCGCGCCGGCTCGACGCCCTGAGCTCATCCGGAGCTGCGTAAAAGCGAAACGTCCCCCTTCCCGAAGCGCACCGGGGAGGGGGACGTCGTGGTTTCGAAGCGAGGGCCGGGAAGCGCCGGCCCGCTTCGGATCAGCCGCCTGCGGCGCGCATCGGGGGCTTGAGGGGCAGCGGGAGCGGGGCCATGGGGCCCGGCGTCGAGGGCGCGGCCTTCGGCGCGGCTTCGCCGTCGAGCGCGGCGAGGGCCATCATGCAGCGGTCCATGCCGTGGTCGAGGGCGGCCTCGCGCTGGAAGACCTTCGACAGCTTCACGAGCTTCAGCGAGGTCTGCTTGCCGAAGTCGATCTCCCGCTCGAGGAAGGCCTCGAACGAGCCGTAGCCCTTCGCCTGGTAGAGCTGCTGCTCCTGGATCTCGGCGAGGACCAGGCCGATGTCGAAGAACCCTTTCTCCATGCGCTTGCGCAGGGTGCGGATCTTCGTCGTCTGGTTGTGGAGCTCGGCGATCTTCGCCTTGATCGCATCGGCGCCCTCCGGCACGCGGATCGTGGCGCGCGCGCTTCCGGGCGGGGCAGGCTCGGCGGCCCGGGCCCGCGCCTCGGCGGCGTGCTTGGCCGCGTGGCGAGCGGCCCACGGCGCGGCTCCCCGCAGACCGAGCTTGCGCTTCGAGCCCTTGGCGTCGTCGTCCTTCTCCCGGGCCTTCGTCCCGGACTTCGGGGCGTCGCCGCTCGCGCGCGAGCTCGAATGTTTCTTCGCGGAGCGTTTCTCCGAGCTCTTCGTCTTTGTCGATTTCGCCATGTCGCTGCGTCCCGCTTCTGCGATAATCCCCGTCCCACGCGTATCGTCACGCGAACTGGGGCGCGCCGTACGGTTCGAGCCGGACGGCTGTCAAGTGCACGTGAAGGCTATACGCCCGTCGCCTTACCAAAATTTGAGCCAGTCCGTCCAGAAACTTCGGACGTATAGTCACTTTGTGTCCCCGCAGGCGGACGAACGGGGCTAGGCGACGCGCCCCGAGGACCGGGGGGACGGACGGGGAAGAGCCCGTATTCGTGCTAGATCCGCGCCCCATGGCCTCTCGCACCGACGCGCCCCTCCCCCCCGGAACGGACCTCGAGGCCGCCTCGCCGAAGCCGGAAGGGCCGGCCCGGTCCGCCGGTCCGGCGTTGCCCCGCATCGCCGTGGTCGTCAACGGCAACGCCAAGAGTGTCACGTCGGAGGTCATCGAGACGCTCGATCAGATCCTCGACAGCGGCGATCTCTTCGTGTCGCGCAGCGTCGAGGAGAGCGAGGGCATCGCGCGGACCCTCGTCGATCGTGGCTACGGGACGATCCTGACGGGCGGCGGTGACGGGACGTTCACGTCGGTCGTCACGGCCGTCGTGAACGAGGCGAAACGAAGGAACGCGCCGATCCCACGCTTCGGCCTCTTGCGGCTCGGCACGGGCAACTCGCTCGCGTGGGTGCTCGGCGCGAGCGGCGCGGGCGAGAAAGGCTCGGGCGGGTTCCGCGGGCTCGCGGTGGACCTCTCGCGCCTGCGCGCCGACGCGGGGAGCCGGTGGCTTCGGCTCGTGGAGGCCGAAGGCGTGCTCTCGCCGTTCTGCGGTTTCGGCATCGATGCCGAGATGCTCAAGGACTACACGCGGGTGAAGGGTCTGCTCGCGCGCGGGCCTTTGAAGCGCATCGCGCCGGGCATCGTGTCCTACGCGATCGCGGCGACGACGAAGACCTTGCCGAGCTACTTCGTGCGCCGCACGCCGCATTGCCGCGTGATCAACACGGGGAGCGACGCGGTGCGCGTGGGCGAGAAGGGGTCGATCCTCGGCGCGCCGATCCGCAAGGGCGGCGTGATCTACGAGGGACCGGCGAAGCTCGCGTGTGTCGCGACGATCCCGTATTACGGCTTCGGCTTCCGCATGTTCCCGTATGCGGAGGACAGGCCGGACCGCATGCAGCTCCGCGTGACGAACCTCTCGCCTGTGGCCTTCGTGTCGAACTTTCAGACGATCTGGCGCGGCGAGTACGACAACCTCGAGGACACGTTCGACTTCTTCGTCGACGACATCACCATCGAGATGGACCCGCCGACGGCGTTCCAGATCGGCGGCGACGTGCGGGGCGATCGCAAGAGCGTGCGGGTTCGTCTGACCGAACCGATCCGCATCGTCGACTTTTACGCGCCGCCGCGGGGCTAGCGAGCGCGCCCGCGCTTGTTCGTGGCGCCCGGCCGCGTCACGCTCGGCGGATGGACTGGAAGCTCTTCGCCTCGACGTTCGCTGCCATCTTCCTCGCGGAGATGGGCGACAAGACGCAGATCGCGACGCTCACGCTGGCCGGCAGCGGCTCGTCGCGCTGGGTGGTGTTCGCGGCCTCGGCGCTGGCGCTGGTCGCGACGAGCGCGGTCGCGGTGCTCCTCGGGGAGGTCGTGAGCCGCTACGTGCCGGCGATCTGGGTGAAGCGCGCGGCGGGGCTCGTGTTCGTGCTGCTCGGCGTGATCTATCTGGTGGGCGCGAAGGAGGAGCCGGGGGCTCGTTCAGGCGAGCCCCCGACGTCGAGCCATCAGTCGTAGTACTCGTTGCCGAGGTGGGTGATGAGGTCCTCGCCCATCATCCAGCGCATCGTGTTCTTGAGCTTCATCGACTGGATGAAGAGGTCGTGCTCCGGGTAGAGGTTCGGAGCGGTCATGGGGCTCTTGAAGTAGAAGCTCAGCCACTCCTGCGTGCCCGAGAAGCCCGCGCGCGAGGCGAGGTCCATGAGTAGCGCGAGGTCGAGCACGATGGGCGCGGCGAGGATCGAGTCGCGGCAGAGGAAGTTCACCTTGATCTGCATCGGATAACCGAGCCATCCGAAGAGATCGATGTTGTCCCAGCCCTCCTTCGCGTCGCCGCGCGGCGGGTAAAACTCGATGCGGACCTTGTGGTAGAGCTTGCCGTACAGGTCCTTGTACATGTGCGGCTGCAGGATGTACTCGAGGACGCCGAGCTTCGAGACTTCCTTGGACTTGAAACTATCGGGGTCGTCGAGCACCTCGCCGTCGCGGTTGCCGAGGATGTTCGTCGAGAACCAGCCCGAGAGGCCGAGCATGCGCGCCTTCAAGCCGGGCGCGATGATGGTCTTCATGAGCGTCTGGCCGGTCTTGAAGTCCTTGCCGGCGATCGGCACCTCGAGCTTCTTCGCGAGGTCCCACGCGGCGGGGAAGTCGACCGTCAGGTTCGGCGCGCCGTTCGCGTAGGGCACGCGCTCCTTGAGGCAGGCCCACGCGTAGATCTGCGAGTTCGAGATGCCCGGATCGTTTCGCGCGAGGCCGGCCTCGAAGGCGTCGATCGACGCGTGCACGTCGCCCGGCGGGAAGTAGACCTCGGTCGAGCCACACCACACGGCGACGGCGCGCGAGCAGCCCTTGGTCTTGAGGAACGTGCGGATGTCGTCGCGCACCTGCTCGACCATGTCGGCCTTCGTCGCGCCCGTCTTGACGTGCGGGCCGTGCAGGCGCTTCACGTATTCCGGGTAGAAGACCGCCTTCATCGGCGTGACCTGCGAGAGCTCGTCCTTCACCTGATCGAGGTGGCGCTGCTCGAGGACCTCGGCGTGCTTGGCGGACTCGTACGCCGTGTCCGGGAAGAGGTCCCAGCCGCCGAACTCGAGCTGATCGAGCGACGCGAGCGGCAAGAACTCGCGGATGAGCGGCGAGCGATTGTCCGTGCGCTTGCCGAGCCGGATGGTCCCGAGCTGCGTCAGCGATCCGATCGGCAACGCCAGGTTCTTGCGGGCCAGCATCACACCGGCGATCGTCGTCGTCGCCACTGCACCGAGCCCCGGCAGGAGCACGCCGAGCTTGCCCTCTGCCTTCGTGATTTCTTTCGGCTGCTTCACTCCCGCTCCTCCGTATGTCCCGTCGATCGCCCCGGGGGGGCATGTCTAGGCCAACGTCGCACGACACTCAAGCGGTGCCTGCGAATGTCGTGCCCCTCGGAGCATGACGTGCCACGCGGCGTGTGCACGGGGTCTGCGCGATCCCCGCGAGGACACGAACGACCACGGCGCGCGGGGTCTGACCCGAACGGGGTGGATACGGCACGTGTCACGTCGAGGACGCGGCTTCACGCGGCTCGGATCGGCTGGCCGCGCGCCTCACGACGCTCGCTCGCGCGTTGACGCGAACGTTCGCCGCGGGTCTGGCAACGACGTCGCACTGTCGCCCCACGCGCACGCTCGACCTCGCTCGCATGCACACACGTGAACGACGCTCCTGCGAAGTTTCAGCGCGATTTTCCGGCGGCACGCGCGCAAGGTGCGAAGGCGCGGTAGCGGCTCCGCTGGCCTCCGGCTTGCTTTGAATGAAGATGCACCTCGATCGCCTCGCACGCCGATCCCCATCGGATGCGCGTGGTGATGCAGCTCGGCTCCGCATGTCGAAGTCGGGCGGGTGTTGCGCTTTTGCAACACTGTGAGGCGCCGGAACACCGCCGTTGAAAGCGGACCGAAGGGAATTGTTTTGCAGGCAGAAGGCGTGCTACGAGGGGCGTCTTCGGATTGGGCATCGCACCTTCCATGCTTGAAAAACGAACGATGGAGCGGGCAATCGTGCTCGCGGCAGGCACCGGCTCTCGCCTCGTGAGCGGCGAGATCGCACCCAAGCCCCTCAAGCCGGTCGCCGGGGTTCCGCTTCTGGTTCGCATCCTCCGGACGCTACGCGCCGAGGGGATCCGCGAAGTGGTGGTGGTCACGGGGTACAAGGAAGAGCTCATTCGCCGCGCGCTCGCGGAGAGCTCCCTCGGCCTGTCGATCTCGTTCGTGAGCAACACGCAGTACGAGCGCAAGAACGGCGTGTCGCTGCTCGCCGCGCGTGAGCATGTCGTCCCGGGGACGCTGCTCACGATGGCCGATCACCTGTACGCGCCGGCGATCGTGCGTCGGCTCGCCGCGCTCGACCTGCCGAGCCGCGCGGCCGCGCTCGCCGTCGATTACGACATCCCGCGCTGCTTCGATCTCGACGACGCCACGAAGGTGCGCGTCGAGCGCGGGCGCATCGTGGACATCGGCAAGGAGATCCCGGCGTACGACGCGCTCGACACGGGCGTGTTCCGCATCGGCCCCTCGCTCGTGGAGGCGCTCGATCGCGTGTACGCGGCGAAGGGCGATTGCTCGCTGTCGGAGGGCGTGCGCGCGCTCGCCGACGAGGGGATGTTCTTCGCGTGCGACGCGGGCGACGCGCGATGGATCGACGTCGACACGCCGGCCGCGCTGGAGCAGGCCGAGCTGCTTCTGCGCATGTTCGGCGACGGCCTCGATCGCGACACGTATCCGCGCCCCTCCGAGCGCGTGGCGCCGGTGAGCCGCTCGTGGGCCGCCGGGTATCAGCCCGCCGCGGACGCCGAGTAAAACCCGCCGCTCAGCGGTTCACGGGCCGAATGCCCGCGCGCGAAAGGAACGCGGTGCATCCGGGCGCGGACATGCCGGGGCCTCCCGTTCCGCTCGCGAGATCGCGGGCGAGACGATCGAGATCCGCGGGCGTGTCGATCTCGTAGGTCGGCTTGAGGAGCTGCGTCTCGAGGCCGAGCTCCGCGGCGCGTTTCGTCGCGCGTTCGAGCACGCCGGGCGAGGTCCAGTCCATTCCCTCGAAGAGCGCAGGCTCGGGGGTCGTCGTGCCGATGAGGTAAAGCCCCCCCGGCCCCGTCGGTCCGAGCAGCAGGCGCCTTCGCTTGGCGGCGAGCCAGAGCAGGCCCTCGAACACCTCGTCGAGCGGCATGAACGGCGCGTCGCTCGTGACGAGCGCCGCGGCCTCGGCGCCCGTCGTGAAGAGGTGCTCGAGCCCGTGGACGAGCCGCTTCTCGAGGTGCGTCGTGCCAGCCGAGACGACGTGTTGCCATCGCCCTGGCACGAGCTTCTGCAGCAACGCGCTCTCCTCGTCGGACACGCTGAGCACCGCGCGATACGCCATCGGCAGGATGGCGAGCATGTTCAGCGCGTCGCCGAGGAGCGCCGACGAGAGCTCCGCGGCGGCCTCGGGCGAGAGCGGTGGAGAGAGGTGAGGCTTCGCCGTTCCCGCGATCGGAGCGCGAGCGAGGACGCCGAGCGCGAGCCTCTGGGGGCGGACGGTGGGGCGGGCGCGATGGTCGGCCACGCCTCGTCGTACCACGAGTTTCGTG
Organism: Polyangium sp. y55x31; assembly: GCF_029946505.1. Taxonomy (GTDB): domain Bacteria; phylum Myxococcota_A; class Polyangia; order Polyangiales; family Polyangiaceae; genus Polyangium. Next base: position 203,058 of record NZ_JARZHG010000006.1, on the reverse strand, counting down.
TCCTTGGCCAAGCGAGAGGCGGTCGATTCGAAGGCAGCCTCTCAGGCCGGCCTTTCTTTGTCCGGCCTCGATTGCGTGAGGGGGGATCCTCTGGGACCATGAGCGTGTCGGCTCGGCGCTCGAGGCACGTGTGGGGGAAGGGCGCCGGGAGGCCCGGCAGGGCGTCCCGCCGGCGAGGAGGTAGCCGTGTCCATATCGACCATCCTCGACGTCGCGATCGGGATCTCCTTCGTCTTCATGCTGCTCAGCGTGATCGCCTCGGCCATCACCGAGGCGATCTCCGGCATCTTGTCGCTGCGCTCCGTCACGCTGCGGCAGGGCATCGAGCGGCTCCTCAAGGACCGCACGCTGACGGACAAGGTCTACGCGCACCCGCTGATCGACGGTTTGACGAAGGACGACGACAGCGACCCCTCGTACATCCCGTCGGACCTTTTTGCGCGCGCGCTCGTCGACGCGGTCGCGGGCTGGAAGGACGGCACGGATCGATCGCGGAGGCCGGAGCGGATGGGGCTCGTGCGCGGCATCCTGTCGATCCCGCTCCGCGCGCTCAAAGGCTTCTTCAGCAGGCTCTGGCCGAAGACCGACGGCGGAGGCGAGGGCGCGACGAAGAAGGTCGCGGCGAGCCTCGACGACTTCAAGAAGCGCCTCGCCGAGGCCAAGGACTTCGAAGAGGACACGCGCATCGCGCTCACGGCGCTCGTCTCGGACGCGAGCGTCAAGACGCTCGAGGACGCGACGCAGCAGATCGCCGCGTGGTTCGATCGCGCGATGGACAGCGTCTCCGGCTGGTACAAGCGGACGGCGCACATCCTGATCTCCATCGTGGGGCTCTTCTCGGCCGTCGTGCTGAACGTGGACACGTTCCTCGTGCTCGACAGCCTCAACCGTGACGCCGTGCTGCGCGAGTCCGTGGCGTCGGCGGTGGCCGAGAGCGTGAAATCCGAATCGGCCATGGTGAAGACGGCCGCGGAGGTCGTGGCGGAGCAGAAGGCGAATGCGAATGCGAAGCCGTCCGAAGTCTTCGTCGACGAGAAGAAGACCGAGGAGCTCGTGCGCAAGCGCGTCGTCGCGGTCAAGCGTGGCCTCGACGAGCTCACGTTGCCGATGGGCTGGCCCGAGGGGCGCGGATTCCTTTGCACTCCGACGGCCGAGGTCACGTGTGATCGTCGCGCGATACCTGCGACGCTCGGCGGGTTCGGGCGTCGCTTCGGCGGGTGGCTCTTCACGGCGATCGCGATCGCGCTCGGCGCGCCGTTCTGGTTCGATCTCCTGAACAAGCTCATCAACCTGCGCGCGGCCGCGCCGCCGCCCGAAAAAGTCCGTCCCAAGGAGCGCACGACGGCCGCCGAGCCGCAGCTCTCGGTCAGCTCGGCCGGCTCGAGCGCGAGTACGCCCGTACGTGAAGAGAGCGTGCGTCCCATCGCCTCGCGTAGCAGTGCTCCGCCTCCTCCGCTTTCCTGAGCCTCGCGCTTCGCGACGAGCCGGCTCGACCCGCAAAACATGGTACGGTGCGCGTCGCGCGTTCGGTCACGCGCTCGATCCGCATGCGTAGCCTCGTCCGAGCCGGCCTCCTCTCGCTCTCCGTCTCGCTCTCGCTTTTTTCGGGCGGAGCGGCCGATGCGTTCGTCTGGCCCAACGTGCCCGAGCGCATCGCTCGCTCGCTCGCCTCGCCCGACGTCTCCGAGCGGCGCGCCGCGGCTCCGCGGATCGGCGAGCTCCCTTCGGAGCTCGGTATCCCGCTCGCGCAGCGCGCGCTCGGCGATCCCGACGTCGAGGTGCGGCTCTCGGCAGCCGAGGCGGCCATCGCGCTGCGATTGCCCCGCGCCGGGGACCTCGTCATCGGCTGGCTCGGCGAGGGCGACGCGAGGCTAAGGCTCGCGGCTTGTGACGTCATCCGCTCCTCGCCCACGGATCGCAGCGTCGTGGCGCTCGGCCGCGTGCTCGGTGATCCGGATTCGAAGGTCCGCGTCGCGGCGGCGTCGGCCATGGGCAGCTCGGGTTTGCCCGACGCGGTCTCGCCGCTCCTCGGACACCTCGACGACAGCGCGCTCGAGGTGCGCGTCGAGGTCGCGCGCGCGCTCGGCAGGCTCGCCGATCCACGCGCGGTCGTTCCGCTCATCGGCAAGGTGCAGGACGCGGTGCCGGAGGTGCGTCGCGCCGTGGCGCGCTCTCTCGGCGAGCTCGGGGATGCGCGGGCCACGAGCGCGCTCATGATCGCGCTGCAGGATGGTTCGCAGGACGTGCGCGTCGAGGCCGTCACCGCGCTCGGCAAGCTGCGCTCGGACGAGGCCACGGCGGCGATCGCGCCGCTCCTCGAAGCGGGATCGGGGAGCGACGCCGTCCTCGCGCCCAGCATGCCCGGCGTGCGCCCGGGGCAGGGGAGCGCGGGGGCGGGCGAGGTGCGCGCGGCGGCGCTGCGGGCGCTCGGCCGCATCGGCTCGGAGAGCGCGGTGCGCGCGCTCATCGGCGCGCTCGCGAAGGACGATCCCTCGGCGCCACGTTCGCCCGTGCGCGAGGCGCTCGTCATGGCGGGCAAGAGCGCGGCGCCGCAGCTCGTCACGGTGCTGTCGGGCTCGCCCTCGCCTTCCACGGCGGCGGGCGCGGCGCTCGTGCTCGGCGCGCTCGGCGCGAAGGAAGGGCTCGATCCGACCGTGCGCGCGATGCAGCGCGGCGTCCTTCCCCTCAAGCATGGCCTCCGCGCGCTCGCGCTCCTCGGTTCGTCCGAGGCTCTCCCCGCGGTGCTCGAGCTCCTCTCCGACGCCGATCCCACCGTGCGACGTGAAGCCATCCGCGCGGCCTCGGAGCTGCTCGATCCGGCGCGGCCCGACGGACGCGCGGTCGATCCGGCGCGCGCGATGCTGCTCGACGCGGCGACTCCGCCCGACGAGAAGATCGAGCTCGTGCGCCTCCTCGGTCGCACGGGCTCGCCGCGCGCGCATGACGTGCTCTTGCCGCTCGCGACCACGAAGTCGCGCTCGTTCCGGCTCGCGGTGCTCGAAGCGCTCGGCGCGTACGCGCCCGCGCCGCCGAAGGTCGAGGCCGTGCTGCTCGATGCGATCGCCGACGACGCGGCGGACGTGCGGCTCGCGGCGGCAGCGTCGATCGCGCGTGCGGGTGGCCCTTCGGCCGCGGTGAAGCTCCTCGAACGGCTCCAGGTCGCGGCTGAGCAAGATCGCGGAGCGATTGGCCTCGCGCTCGCGGGGGCGCTGTCGCGCGCCACCGATCCTGCGCTCGCCGAGCGTGTCGGCGCGGCCCTCCCGTCGTCGCCCGACGTCGCGCGTGATGCTTTGCTCGAAGGCCTCGGCCGCATGCGTGGCGAGGCGAGCGGCAAGGTCCTGCGCAAGTTCGTCGCGTCCGGCATCGACGATCGGCGCAAGGTCGCCGAGGCGCTCGCGGGCCATCCGGAGGCCGCGTCCGTGCTCGTCCCGCTGCTCGGCGACGCCGATCCCGGCGTGCGCGCGAACGCGGCCTGGTCGCTCGGCGCCGTCGGCAAAAAGGACACCGTCTCCGCGCTCACGCGGGCTGTCACGGATCCCGACGTCGCCGTCGCGGGCAATGCGGCGGGCGCGCTCGGCCGCATTGCGGCGCGCGAGGGCGCTGCGTCCGACGTGCAGGCCTCGCTCTGCCGCGCGGCCACCGATCCGCGACCTTACGTGCGGGCCAACGCCGTCGTCGCGGTCGGGCTTGCGGGCGCTTCGTGCGAGCCGGGGCTCGTCATGAGCCTCCTGCAACGTGATCGCTCCGAGGCCGTCCGCCTCGCGGCTGCCGAAGCGCTCTGGCGTGACGTCTCTCGCGCGCAGACGGGCAAGGACCTCGAGCGTCGCGCGCTCGCGCGATGTACCGGCGAGGATCGCAACGCCGCCGTGGCGAACCGCTGCGCGCGTCTTCCCGTGCGTACGCCGGGCACCGACGACGTCCTCGTCTTCGTCGCGCCCGACGGCAAGGACGAGCCGCTCTCGCGCGCGCCTTACGCGCTCGTGCGGGAGGACGGGCTCCTCCGCATGGGCATCGCGGATCGGCGCGGCGCCTTCTTCGAGTTCGCGGTCCCGAAGGGCACGATCCGCCTCGCGGTCCCGGCGCAGCTCGCGCGGTAGGCGAGCATCCCCCCCGAAAACCGGTTTACAGGACGAACCATTCCGTCCTCACCGGCGCCCGCGCATCCGCAAAGGTTATCGCGGCCGGCAGGGGCTTGGCCTCGCGCGTTGGCCTGTCTTTTTTCTCGCGATCTGTGTCATCTTGGGCCGGGGCGCGGCTCGTTTTTGGGGGCCTCGCGGCAGAGATGCCGAGGTGCGGGAGGGCACGGACCTTGCCACGCTTCCCTTCGCCTGGAGGTCTTGCATGAAGCGATCGTCTTCTCTTCCCTTCGTCTTCTCCGCGCTCTGCGCCTGGAGCTGCGGCCTTGGCCTTGGGCTCGCCGCGTGCGCGGCCGATTCGGCGCCGGTCGAACCGACCGCCGGCAATGGGGGCAGCGGCGGGCAGCCGGGCAGCGGTGCCAGCGATTCGGGCGGCAACACGAACTCCGCGGGCGCTGGCCCCGACGAGCCGCCTACGCCGCCTCCGCCCCCTCCGCCCCACCCGGACGACACCCTCGTCCTGAGCGTCGACTCCACCTTTGGCTGCGTGGGCCTCGATCAGTCCAAGCCGGCCACCTTCTTCGTCTCGGCCGACGACTCGAACTCCATGGCGTCGCCGGTCCACGCCCGCGACCTGCTCCGGCTCGGGATGGAGCCATTCCCGAGCGAAATCCGCACCCACGAATTCTTGAATTACTACCAGATCCTGTATCCCGCGGCCCCGCCTGGCCAGCTCACCCTCTTCCCCGAGCTCGAGGCCGACAAGGAGGCTCCGGAGCAGCTCTATTTCCAGGTCGCCTTGCGCTCCTTCAACGCGATCCAGCCGCGAAAGCCGATGAACATCACGTTCCTCGTCGACACCTCGGGCTCCATGCAGGGCCCGGGCCTCACGCGGGCGAAGGCCGCCGTCTCCGCGATTGCGTCGCAGCTCGCGGCGGGCGACCTCGTCGGAATCGTCACGTGGGGCTCGGCGAACAACGTCCTGCTCGCCGATCACGTGGCCACCGGACCGAACGATCCCGCGATCCTCGCGGTCGTCGACGCCCTCACGGCGAGCGGCGGGACGGATCTCGCGAGTGGCCTCCACGCGGGCTACGACCTCGCCCAGAAGCATTATGCGCCGGGGCGCTTGAACCGCGTGGTCCTCATCAGCGACGGCGGCGCGACCGTCGGCGTCACGGATGCCGACCGCATCGCCATGGCGGCCGAGGACGCCGACAAGGAGGGCATCTATCTCCTCGGCGTCGCGACGGGCCCGGCGCTCACGCACAACGACACGATCATGGATACGCTGACGGACAAGGGCCGGGGCGCGTACGTGTATCTCGATTCCGTCGAGGAGGCCACGAACATGCTCGCCAATCGATTCGACGAGACCATGGATGTCGCGGCCCGCAGCGTCAGCGTCGAGTTCACGCTCCCCTGGTACTTCGACATCCACAAGTTCTACGGCGAGCAATACGCGACGGACAAGACGGACGTGGAGCCGCAGCACCTCGCGCCGAACGACGCGATGATCTTCAGCCAGGTCCTGAAGGCCTGCGATCCGGCCGTCATCAATCCGATGGATCCGGTCACGATTCGCGCCGTCTGGACCACGCCCATCACCTACGCAAAGCAGACGACGGAGGTCACGACGACGATCGGCGAGCTCCTCGACGCGCAAAAGAAGGGGCTGCCGAAGGGCAAGGTGATCGTCATGTATGCCGAGGCGTTGAAACGCCCGAGCAAGAAGAGCCTCACCGAGGCGCACGACGCGGCCCTCGCGTATGACCCCGAGCTTGCCGATCCGGTGATCGCCGAGATCGCCTCGCTCATCGAAAAGCACCCGCAGTTCCCGGCGCCCTGAGCGCTGCGGGAGTCAGCCTCGCATCACCGACGCCTCGAGCCCTCGTCCGCTCCGGAACACCATTCCCACGAACACCACAGCGAGCGCGGCCAGCGCGGCGGCCAGCGTGAAATGCCCAGCGTATCCCAGCGCCTTCGCGGAAAACCCGCTCGCCGCCGCCGCCGCGCCGCTCGCCGCCACCACCACCGAGGCTTGCACCGTGTAATCGGCGGCCGCGTGCTCCGGACGGCATGAATCCATCATGGCCGTGAACAGCGCGACCGTGGCCATTCCGCTCGCGAGGTGCTCGACGGCGCACGCGACGCCGAGCATCGACATCGTCGCTTGCTGCCGCGCGACGAGCGCATACAAAAGCACTCCGGCGGTCTGCAAAACCCCGAACCCGATCAGTGCGCGTCGGTATCCGAGCCTCCGCACGAGCGCGCCTCCGAGCGCTGCGCCGGCGAGCCCCGCGGTGAAACCCACGCCCGCGACGAGCCATCCGACCTCTTCGAGCCCGAGCCCCGCACCTCGCTCGTCCGCGAAATAGTTCTTCAGCATCCCCGTGGCGAAGTTCTCGCCGGCCTTGTAGACGAAGAGCAGCCCGAGCCACGAAAAGGCCCCCGGGCGCTTTATCCAGTAGGACAAACTCGGGCTTTCGCGGGCCGGGCGCGGCGTGCTCGGCGGCTCCTGGAAGAACACGATCGGCAGCGTCGCGACGAGGAGCATCACGCCGAGGCTCACGAGGGTCATCCGGAAGCCCACCGCGGCGAAGACGTGGACGAGCGGAGCCCCGCCGATGACCATTCCAACGCGATACGCCGCCACCTGCACGCCATTGCCCCAGCCGAGCTCTCGGCCCGACAGGATGTCCACCGCGAGGCCGTCGGTCGCCACGTCCTGCGTCGCCGCGAGCAGGTTGACGCAAAAGACGGCCGCGAGGAGCCAGGCGACCGTCGGCGCGCCCTTCGAGGTGAATGCGAGGCCCAAAAGGAGCAGCGCCGAGAGAACCTGGATCGGCAGGATCACGCCGCGCCGCCGCCCGAGCCGGCCCGCGTCGCGCCGGTCGATGTACGGCGACCACAGGAACTTCAGCGCCCACGGGAGCGCGAGAAGCTGGCTCAGGCCAATGGCCGGCAAGGACAAACCCATCTTCTGGAGCAGGATGGGCAAGGCCACCGTGAAGAAGCCAAAAGGCAAACCCTGCGAGAAATAGAGGCTCGAAAGCAATCCGAGCTTCGTCAGCGTGCTCCGCTGGATCGTCACACGGCCTCCTTCGTGTCTTCGGCTGCCTCGTCGAGCAGGCCCTTCGCCATGCGTTTCGCGGTCGCCGCCGCCGAGCCCTTGGGCGTGAGGCCCGGCGCCGCCGCGGCCAGCACGAAATACCCCTGAATGGCTGCAAAGAGCCCCGCCGCCACGCCGCGCGCCCGCCGCGCGCCGATCACCTCGGCGCAGAGCCCTTCCAGCCGTTCGAGATCCTCCCGCGCCACCTTCTCGTACGCCGCGCGCACCTCCGGCTGCTTCACGGCCTCGGCCGAGATCGTCACCCACGCGGCCACCGCGGCCGGATCCGCGTCCTTGCCCGTCGCGAGATACGCATCGAGGAACGCGTCGACCTTCCCCCGCGCGCTGTTTGCCCGCGCGACCCGCGCATCCACCCGCGCCCGCGCCCGCGCCGCGAGCTCGTTCACGCCTACGAGCAGGATCTCCTGTTTGTCGCGGAAATGGTAGTGCACGAGCCCGGGCGAGAGCCCTGCCGCGCGCGCGACCTCCTGGATCGTGGCCCGCTCGTAGCCGCGCTCCGCCATCACGGCGAGCAGCCCCTCCACGATCTGCCTCCGGCGCTCCTCGGTGTTCGACGGTCGGGCCACCCTTCGCTCCGTTGTTTGGTTGACCAACCTATAAATGAGGCGACGACCGAGGTCAAGGGCGCCCGCGCCCTCGCCTCGTCGATCAGAGCAAATTCAGGTGGAAATGCGGCTCCGGCCCGTCCCGCTCGTCCATGAGCGTCACGCCCGGCTCCTGCTTCACGGCCTCGCGCAGCGCCTTCTCCAGCGCGCCGTCCATGCTCCACGACCGCACGTCGACCGCGCCCGACTTCAGGTGCTTCGACACGTACGTCCCGCGCCCGATCTGCGCCTCGATCACCTCGCGCATCGCGCGGATCGCGCCTTTTCGTTTCTCCCCGCGGGCGGCGGCCTCGCGATAGGCATTCCGCACCTCGGTCGCAGCGGCCTTGTTCTCGTAGAGCGCCACCACGTCGTCGCCGCGCTTCAGCTTGTCGTACATGAGCTGCGCTTGCCTTTGCGGCGTGCGTGTCCCGCCCGTCACCACGAGCCGCTTCTTCGTCGCCTTGTGATACCGGGCCGCGATGCGCTCGAGCCGCTTCGCGTTCGTGTCCGTGAGGCGCAGATCGCGGGCCAGCACCTCCATGTGGTTCGTGCCCGCCACCTTCTGCAGCGCCTCGGGCGTGGCGTCCTTGCCCTCGCCGGCGCCTTCCTGCGTCGTCACGCGGAAGCTCTTCACGTCGTCGTGGCTGCGGCACGCCTTGCACGCCCCGGCCGCGTTCTCGCCGTTCTTGAGCTTCACGTCGAGCTGCTCGACCGTGCCGCCCTTGGTCACGAGCTCGACGCGGACCTTGAGCGCGTCCTCGTAGCCGCTCTTGATCTCCACGGTGGTCGCCGCGTCCTCGTCGTCGCCCTCGGCTTCGCTGTCGTCGCCCTCGGGCTGCGCGCACGTCCGGAGCTCGAGCTTCTCGTAGCCCTTGCCGGCCGCGCGCCACGCCGAGCAGCGCGGCGCGTCCCCGGCCCGCGCCTCGCCCGGCGACACGACCATGAAGGCGACGAGCGCCGCGGACATGCCCCACGCACGCAACCACGTTTCCCGGAGACCGAGCACGACGACATACCTTCCCGCCGGGCCCCTCCGGCGCCGGCACAGACGCTTTCGCGCGCCCGCCCGCTGCCACGAGTCACGCCGCGTGTCAACCGTCATGGCCGAGCCGCGGGAAAACGCGGCTCATCGACCGACCTTCATCACGCTCCCGCCGTTCGTCGCGTCCACCCAGAAGATACACGCCTTTCCCAGGGCGAAACGCGTGAGGCCCGTCCGCCCGCTCGTGTGCACGCGCGGCGCATCGGCCCCGCATCCGGCCGCGGGACAGCTCCGGATCGTGCCGCCCTCCGTGTCGCTCCAGTAGACGCGCCCCCCCGAGACGGCCACGTCGAAGGGTTTGTCCCCGGCCTCCGCCGGCTTGATCGCCGAAGGCTCGCTGCAATAGCCGCCTTTCGGACAACGCTGGACCGCGCCGCCGAGGTGCCACGACGGGAAATAAAACGAATCGTTGTCCACCGCGACGGACGAGGGGAACGCGAGCGCGCTCGCGACGGTCGTCGCGCTTCCCCCGGACGAACCCTGATAGATCGCGCCATTGGCGTTGCCATTGCCGAACTGCACCCAGAAGAGCTGGCCGCCGCTCGCGAGGATCGTGTCCGGTCGGAAGAGCCCCGTGGCATACTCCTTCGGCGTCGCGCAGTCGCCCGGCGCGCAGCCGTACACGCGGCCGTCGCTCTCGGCCGCGCCGCGATCGGTCCAGTAGACCGAGGCCCCGTCGTACGCGACGCGCCCGATCGTGCCTTGCGCGACGGACGACGTGACCTTCTGCCGCGTCTCCGTGCAAGCATCCGCCGCGCAGGACCAGAGCCCCTCGTCGTCCCCGTAAAACACGTTTCCGTCGCGCACCACGAGGCAACGCGGCGCGACCGCGGTCGTGAGCGCCTCCGGCGCCTCCGCGCCCGAGACGAACCGCATGACCTCACCGCCCTCCTGGTTCACCCAGTACACGCCGTCGCTCGCGGCCACGAGATCCGCGGCGCCGAGCGCGAACGCCGGCCCCTCCGCGACGGGCACGGGGGCGCACCCTCCCTCGGGACACGGATCGCATTCGAGCACGAGCGACCCGGGACCGCCGCCGCCGGTGCCGCTCGTGGTGCTGCTCCCGACATTGCTCCCGCCGCCGGCCGCGGCGCTCGGCAGGCCCGCGCCGAGGCGGTCGAGGTCGAGCCAGCAGGCGGCCGCCGGGAGCGCGATCGCCGCGAGCAAGAGGCCGGGAAGAAAGTTCGGGCGCGGAAGCATGGGCGCAGTGTAACCCGCTCGCGGCGCGGTCGTGGTACCCTCGGCCGCGCATGATGTCGGAATCGGACGAGGAGATCGCCGCGCGGCGCATCGGCACGTCGATCGGAAGCTGGATGATCGAGCGCGTGATCGGCATCGGCGGCATGGCGAGCGTCTTTCTCGGTCGCCGCGCCGATGGGTGCGTCGCGGCCATCAAGGTCCTCCACCCTTATCTGCTCGACGTGCGCGAGCTTCGAAAGCGGTTCCTCCGCGAAGGGCCCATCGGCAGCGCGCTCGCGGCCGTCGGCCCGCTCTGCGAGGGTCTGCCGCAGGTCTACGAGTCGGGCGTGGCCGAGGACGGCGCGGCGTTCCTCGCGATGGAGCTGCTCGACGGCGAGACCGTCTTCGATCGCATGGCGCGCAAAGGCGTGCTCTCCGTCGACGAGGTTTTGCGGATCGCGCACAAGGTCCTCGACGTGCTCGTCGTCGCGCACGCATTCGGCATCGTGCACCGCGACCTCAAGCCCGAGAACCTGCACGTCGGCAGGGACGCGCGGATCAAGGTGCTCGATTTCGGCATCGCGCGTGTCGACGCGCTCCCCGAGGGCACGGCGGAGCTGCCCGAGAAGACGGCCACGCGGACGGGCGTCGCCATCGGCAGCTACGAGTACATGGCGCCCGAGCAGGCCATGGGGAAAAACCAGGAGCTCGACGGCCGCACCGACATCTTCGCGCTCGGCGCGACCATGTTCCGCCTCCTCGGCGGTCGTTACGTGCATGGCGATCTCGAAGGCGCGGTCCTGCTCGTCGCCGCGGCCACGCGCCCCGCGCCTCCGCTCGCGTCCCTCGCGCCGCACATCCCCGCGCCGGTCTGCCGCGTCGTCGACATCGCGCTCGCGTTCCACAAGGAGGCGCGTTATCCCGACGCCGCGACGATGCGCTTCGACGTCTACTCACTCCGCGCCGGCAAAGCGCCGCCGTACGCGACGGCCGTCGCCGAGGGCCGCATTCGCGCGGGTGATCGCCCGCCCCGCTGACCTTGACAATCCGCACCTCGCGCGGTCCCATCGGCGCCCGTGGAAACGTTCAAGATGTGCGGCTGGCCCGCGTGGGTGATTCTGCTCTTCGCGATCATGGGGCTCGGCCTCGCGGCCCTCGGCTTCTTGCTCGCGCTTTTGAAGAAGCCGCTCGGCGGCGCGATCGTGGGCGGGGTCGCGGTCCTCGTATCGCTCGGCTCGATCGGGATGGGGCCCGTCGGCGCGATGCGGGGCCGAGCCGTGACGGACGATGCGCTCAGCGGGGATTACATCGACGCGTCCCAGAAGGCGAAAATCCGCGAGATGGGGTATGCCGAAGCCGACGGTTGCAAGGACGTCGGCCTGGCCCTCGGTTCCACGCCGCTCTTCGCCTCCCTCGGCGCCCTCGCGCTCGGGCTCGTCCTCCACAGCCGGAAAAAAGACTGATTCAGGCCGCCGCGTCGATCCCGATCGCCGCGACGAACCTTTTCGCGAGCACCTCCGCCTCCGCCGCGCCGGGCAAACCCAGGACCCGCAGCGCCTCGTCGCGCTTTGCATCCGGCACGCGCGGGGCGAGCAGCGCATGCGCTGCTTCCCTCCGCGCCGCCTCCACGCGCGCCCGCGCCGCGGGGCCGAGCCGCCGCCTCGCCCACGCATCGATCGCATGAGCGAGCGCCGCGTGGCGCGCCTCGTCGTCGGCGATCTGCACCATTGCGACGCGCACCTCCGCATCCTTCGCGAACGTCGCTTGCCACCGCGCCACGAGCGCGCCGAACGCCTCGCGCACGCAGCCCTCGGCCGCGTTGTGCGTCGCGAGCTCCTCCAGCGACGCGCGCCGCGTCGACCCCGCCGTTCGTCCCGACACACGCGCCCCGTACCGCCGCGCGAGCGCCTGCGTGCGCCGCGTGTGCCTCTGCTCCTCCTCGGCCGCCCGTGAGGCCGCCCGGAGGAGTTTCCGAGGTGCCCCGAGCGCGGCGAGATCCCGCCGGAGCTCCCGGAACGCGATCACCGACCCGGCTTCGAGCGCCGCCGCGTGCACGAGCCATTCGCCCGCCGCCCCGAGGTCCTTGGTGTCCCAACATTGCGCCGGGCCGCGTTGCCCGAGCGGCCGCCGCCCGGCGCCGCAATTCCCCATCTGCGTGCACTCGATCGCGGGCATCGCTCCCCCGTCTTCGAGCGGGATCGACGTCGGCACGCACGAGATCCCGTTCGGACATTTGCGCTGGCACTCGTCGGCGATCCAGTCGCCAGCGTCCTCGACGCCGCCGTCGCTGCTCGGCGGCAGGAGCGGGATCTGGGCCACGTTGTCCGGACAGGGCCCGCACGCGAGCCCTCGCGCCCCGAGCGCCGTCGTGGCGATGATCATGCCGAAAATTCTTTCGAGGTGTCTCTTGTTCATGGCGTCGTCCTCAGGGCGAGGTGGGGATCAGAATCGATCGCGTTTGCATCCCGCCGGGCGCGGGCGACGCGCCGAGCCCGGGCGCGATGGTCCCGCTCGACGAGGACCGCGTGATCCACACGCGGAAATCGCAGTCGGTTGTCCCGGGCTCGATCGCGAGATCCGCCGGCTGGATCGCGTACACGCCGGGATCCTCCGCAAAGTACCGCGAAATCGGCCACGACAAACAGGGGGCCGTCACGTCGAGCCACGTCTCGAACGTGCCGTCCGCCGCGTCCCAGTGGATCGGGATGGGCGACGCGCGCGACGCTGTCGTGCTCGGGACCACGATCGAAAAAGGCGGCGGCGCCACGAGCTTGCTCACGAATCGCTCGCTGCCACGCGAAAACACGAGGTCGAGCTCCGTGGCGCTCGTTTCGAGCTGCGCCACGTACCCGAACCCGCCCGAGACGAGGGTTTGCGCGGGTCCGCCGGGCTCTTCGAGGCTCAAACGATCGGGGTTTTCCAGCGTGACGCTCGTCCCGTCGCCGAGCATCGTGACCAGGACCTGGGCCGTGCCGCCGTTCGTGCGCAGCTCGACGTAGAGCGAGAGCTCGGCCGGCGTGAACGTGGTCGACGTGCGTGGCTCGGAGGATTCGCTGCTGCACCCCGGGGCGGAGGCGAGGAGCAAAACGGCGAGGAGCGGCGAGCGCATCCCCGGAGCTTACCCGAACATCGCCTCCGCCGGGAGCGTCAGCGCCGCACGGCGCCGTGGGGTTTGCCCTCGCCGTAGCCCGCGAGCGTCTGCACCCCGATCACCGCCTTTTCATGGAGCTCGGGCAAGGTCTTCGCGCCCGCGTACGTGCCGGCCGATTGCACGCCCGTGATCATGTCGACGAGCAGCGCGCCCACGCTCTCCTTGCCTTCCTGGATGTAAATGCGCGACGTCGAAATGCCCTCCCGGAAGAAGCCCTTTTTCGCGCGCTCGAACGGATCGATGTCCGCCGTCCGATCGTGCACGGCGCGGGCGCTCGCCATGCCGTAATTCTCCTTGTAAAGCGCGCCCTCGCGGTCCTCTTTCACGTCGCCGGGGCTCTCGTACGTGCCCGCGAGCGCCGTGCCCACCATCACGCGCGACGCGCCCGCCGCGAGGTAGAGCGCCACGTCGCGCGGGTATTTCACGCCGCCGTCGGCCCATACGTGTTTTCCGTGCGCGTGCGCCTCGCGCGCGCACGCGAGCACCGAGCTGAACGTCGGCCGGCCCGCGCCCGTTTGCATGCGCGTCGTGCACATCGCGCCCGGGCCCACGTTGACCTTCACGACGTCGGCGCCCGCCTCCAGCAAATCACGCGTGCCCTCGGCCGTGCACACGTTGCCGGCGACGAGCGGCACGGCGGTCCCGATCGCTCTCCGCACGGCGCGGATGGCCTCGATCATGCGCCGCTGATGGCCGTGCGCCGTGTCGAGCACGATCGCCGACACCCCGATGTCCACGAGCCGACGGGCGAACTCGGGCGCATTCGCCGAAATGCCCACCGCGGCCGCGACCATGAGCTCGCCGTTCGTGGACAAACTCGGCCGGAGCAGCTCCAGCCGCACGGCGTCGTCCCGCGTCAAGACGCCCACGAGCTTGCCCTCGGCGTCGAGCACGGGCACGGCTTTCACGCGCGCCTCTTCCATGAGGAGGAATGCGTCGCGGTTCGGCGTGCCTGCGGGGATCGTCACGAGGCGCGAGGACATGAGCGCCGAGGCGGGCGTGTACTGGTCTCGATCGCGCAGATCCGCGTGCGTGACGATGCCGAGCACGCGGCGCTCGTCGTCCACGACGACGACCATGTCGTGTGAACGTTTGCGGATGATGCCTTGCACGTCGCGCAGGCTCTCGCGCGGCGAGACCACGAGGGGCGTGTCGTAGCGGGGATCGGCGCTTTTGATGTGCCGGACGATGCGCTCGGTCGTATCGAGGGCCATGTCCTGGGGGAGCACGCCGAGCCCGCCGAACCGGGCCATCGTCTCGGCCATGCGTTTGCCCGTGACGGCATTCATGTTCGCCGAGACGATCGGGTGCGACCCGCCCGGAAAATCGACCGGCCGGAGATCGACGTCGAGGCGCGAGACGCCCTCGAAATACCCTGGCGTCAGGAAGACGTCTTCGAGCGCGAGCTCGAGGCTTTCGTCTCGCTCGGGATGGAGGAATCGCATGCGGCAACTGTAGCCGAATGCGGCGAAAGCGACGAGGTGCTCGGTCTATTGCGGCCCGGCGGCTTCGGGCGCGGCGGGGGCGGCGGGCGGCGGCTCGGCGGGCGCAGCGGGCTCCTTGGCGGGCTCGGGCGCAGGCGCGGGCGCGGCCGGCGGCTCGCTCGGCGGCGGCTTCGTGGCCTCGGGCTCGGTCTTCGGCTTCTCCTGGGCGGGCGCGGGCAAGAGGTCGCCGGTGATGTTCAGCGCGAGGATGATGTAGGGGACGGCCTGCGAGACGTCCTGGCCCGTGCGATAAGGCGATTTCAGCCACCAGTTTGCGACGAGCAGGATCGTCGGCTCGAGCGCCGCGCCGTCCGGCTTCTTGAACGTCCACGCCGCGATGGGGCCGATGCGGTGGATGGCGCCGGGCGCGCGCGTCTTGTCGTCGCCGGGACCGAAATGTTCGTCGTTGTAAAACGCCCGGCCCGTCGTCCAGCGCAGGCCGACGGTCAGGCGGTTGTCGAGGCCCTGGTAGAGGAGATCGGCGTCGTTCGAGTACCAGACGCCGCCGTCGCCCACGAGCAGATCGTAAAAGATATCGTAAAAGACGCGGTCGCCCTGGCGCAGCTTCATGTCGGGGCGCCCGAAGCGGAAGAGGTTGCGCGCCGCGACGGGGCCGAACTTGAACTGGAGGTTCGCGCCGGCGATGAGCTGCGTCCCGGTCGTCGAATAGTTTTTCTGCGGATCGCCCTTTTCGAGGTCGCCGCGCCGCGCGAGCTCGGTGTCGCTGTAGTCGACCTTCGTCGCATCGGCCGTGGGGTACGATTGCAGGAAGTTGAAGGCGCCGAAATACCCGATGCCCTCGTAGAGCGCCCAGAGCTGGAGGAAGCTCGCCGGCTGGATCTGGATCGTGGGGCCGCCGCGGGCGAACGCGCCGCTCAGGGAGGGCGCGAGTCCAATGCCGATGAAATTGTCCCGGAGCGCTGCGCTCTCGCTCTTGTAAAGGCGGTATCGGTAGACGAAACGGGCGTCCGTGATGAGGCCGAGCGGATTCCACCGGAACAAGGTCAAATCGGTATAGACGATCCGGTGCTGTGGGGGCGGTCCGTCCCGGTACGCCTGGGCGTCGGCGTCCGGGGCGGTCGAAAGCGTGAAAAGCGCCGCGAGGGCGGCGAGCGAAGGGGCGAGGAAGCGGCGCATGGGGAGCTCCGTGGAGAGGCGGTCGCCTCTTGAAATGGGCATCCTATGGCCTCCCATTGTTGGAGGTCAAGCGTTCTGGACGTCCCGACCCAGGCGCGGCGCACCTGCCGTTGACGGAGCATGGCACCGCACAACGATCTCGTTTGGAACGGGAGAAGGCGAGCTGGCCCGGGGTTATGCCGCGTCGCGTAAAGCGTCTCGGGCGGTCACGACCTCCTTTTCGTTCCGACGGAGATGCGCGCCATGCGGACCTCGACACGCTCCCGTTTCTGGCTCCTCTGCCTCCCGCTCGCCGCCTGCGGGGGCGCCGCGAACAGCGAGGTTTCCGGCATCGACCAGCCGACCGAAGGCGACGACGACGCGCCCACGCCGCCGCAAATTCTCGCGAATCGGTTCCTCCTCGCCGTTCCCGGGCTCGAGGCGCCCGAGGAGATCACGCTGGAGCTCGACAAGGCAAAGGCGCTCGAAATGTTCGGCGAGGCGGCCGCGCGCCGCATTCATATCCTCGACGTCGACTCGACGGCGCTGCTCGGTCACGTCCTCGACACCATCCGCGACGCCTGCGGCAAGGGCTGGAGGATCGATCGGAAAAACCCCGGATACGATTGTACGCAAACGGCGCTCGGCCGGACGTTCGGGTCCACGTGGCGGACCTCGGCCGAATTCGGCCTCGTGCGGCTCCTCGGCATGACGCCGGCGAACACGGATCTCTCGGGGACGAGCCTCGAGACGTTCGCCGCGCTCGTCGAGCAAAACCCGGACACGTTCCGCTTCGATTTCCCCCGGGTGCTCGCCGAGAGCCTCGGCATTGGCCGCACGGACCCCGTCGTGCCCACGGACGCGCTCGTCCGTTCTCTCCAGGAGAACCTGCTCGGCACGCACCCGGGGATCGGCAATCCATCCGGAAAACTCCCGGTGACCCTGTATGACGCCCTGAAAGATCTCACGACCTTGCCGGAGAAATTCGGCCCCATACCGGGCGAGCACCCCGGCGTGCTCGTGCCGGACGACGCGAATTTCGCCACGCGGAGCGACGTGCTCGGCCCCGATTTCCGGATGCGTGTGGTCGCCGCCTCGAACCTGCGCCGCGTGCGCGGGGTCGACCTCTCGTCCGGCGGCGGCGACATGTTCGTGATGGAAGGCCGCGCGCCGCTCTCGTTCGATTTCGAGGATCCCGAGCGGCTCGTGATCCAGGGCGTCGCAAATGTGCCCACGGTCGACATGCGGTTCGCGACCGTCGAGGCGGACCATTTCATCCCCTCTTGCGCGGCCGACCCCGGCTGCCGCCCGTATTTCCTGGAGTCGATCGTGACGAGCGGCGCGCACCGCGCGTACGGGCGGCGGTCGTACGATCGTTGTTTTGTCGCGCTGAACGGCGAATGTCTGGTCGGCGTGGCGATCGGGCAGGGCGGCGCGCCGCCGGGGTGGATCTCGTTCGCGAATGCGATCCGCGGTGTGACCGTGCCGGAGCCGCAGTATCTGTGGGATCTGCTTTCGCAGGTCGCGCAGATTTCGCTCCACGATCCGACGGGCGACGGCACGCCGGACATCCCCGAGGGCGCCGCGCGGCCCGTGTTCGCGCTGCGGGACGTGCCGATCGGTCCGAGCGGCGCCGAGCTCGTGCGAGCGATGCGGCCGACGTTGCAATCGCAGGCGGATCTGATGGCGAACGTCATCGTCGGCAGGTTCTGGGAGAACAACCACGATCTCGATTTTTACGTGCGACGCGGCGGGGAAGGCGGGCCGCCGCTCCTGTATTTCGTGGCGCCGTCCGATCGCAAGCCCAATCCCGCGGGCTCCGACCGTCCGAAGCCGTACGGCTACGAGCGCCCCGGGTTTTTCACGAGCCCGAATCTCGCCGAAGGGAGCCGCGTCTCCAAGCGGCAGATTCCGGGCGTGGTCGACACGGAGCACGAGAAGTTGCCGCTCTCGCCGGGCGAGCTCGTGCTTTATGCGGAGGACGACGCGCGCGACATTTACGAGATCCGGATCCTGGTGCCCGAGGAGGAGGGACGCGACATGGTCGTCGATTTCGAGAAGGTCGCCTCGCGGAGGTCGCGATGACCACGAGACGAGTCTCCGCCCTGCTCGTCCTCCTCGGCGCCTCGGCCGCGGGCTGCGTCGAGCCCGTCACGCTCGCGCCGCCCCCGCCCGAAAGCGAGCTCGCCGTGGGCGAGAGCCGCGAGGTCACGTTGCGGTTCTTGCGGCTCGATGTGAAGGATTTCGCGCAGACGCTCGGCCCGGAGGAGCTCCGCCGGTTGCCGCGAAAAACCCTCGAGGAGACCTGGCTCTTCGACATGGAGCTCCGGCCGCTCGTGGAGAATGCGCTCGATCGATTCACGCATCTCCCCCTGGAGGAGGCGAAAGCGCTGCCGCAGCCGGCGTGGAACATGTTCGCGCTGCTCAACATGACGCCGGCGAGCGCGCGGCTCGATGGAACGTCGCTCGCCGGGCTCACGGCCGTGGGCGAGGCGGTCGGGATCTCGCCGTCGCGGATCCTCGCCGACCTCGCGGGCGTGGGGCCGAACGAGCCGCTCGCCGCGCGATCGATCGTCGCCGACGTCGTGCTCGATCAGGTTGTCGCGACGCACCCGCGCGCGCGCATACGCAGCGGCCCGGTGACCGCCGATCACCCTGAGGGACTTTACGACGTGGAGAAGGGCAAGATCGCCCTGACCCTCTACGACGTGGCCACGGATTTCGCCTCGCTCTCGGAGCGGTTTGGCCGGGCGCCGCTCGATCCGGCGCATCCGGAAGGGCCCGCGCATCCCGGGTTTCTCCGGTCCGCCTCCGGTCTCTCGGCCGCCGAGGGCGGCTTCCGGATGACGGTGCGGCTCGACGTGAATGCGCTGCCGTACCGAGGCGTCGAAGCCTCGCACGCCCGCATCGCCAGCGTGAACTCGATCGGCGGGCAGATCGGCCGCGCCTTCGATTTCTCCGATCCCCGGTGGCTCGAGGTCCAGGGGCTCGCGGAGGACCTCTCGATCCGGGAAATGACGATGACGATCGACGAGGACCCGACGTACCTCGCGCCCGGGACGAGCCGAGACCCGCGGCCGCTCGGCAATTCGCCGGTCTGGAACGCGGCGCCGTGGGTCGAAGAGCGGGTTCTCGCCGAGACGGGGCGGCGCCTCGCGGCGCGGATCTCGCCCCATTGCACCACGTATTCGCCGGCGGGCGAGGTCTCCGATCCGTTCGAGGCCGTACGGGTGTGCATCGACGCGGATGGCTGGGTCCGGATCGACGTGGATCCGAGCGTGATCCTCGCAGTGCCGCCGCCACGGCCGTCGTATTACTGGGACATGCTCCTCGAAGTCGCAGAGGCGCGCATGCACGACGGCGGGCTCGCGGAGGGTGAGGCGAATGTGGTCATGCCCGTGCACGACGTGCCCGTCGGCGTGCGGACCGAAGACGTCGTCGCGCGGATCCGGGAGAACATCGAGACGAGTCCCGTCGTGCTCCGGGACATGGCCGAGGCGCTCACGCAAAATACCCGCGGCGATGCCGATTTCTTTTACGTGCAGCCCGACGGCACCGCCGAGGATTGGCTCTATTTCGTGGCGCCCGAGGACATCCGCAAGGACACCGAGGGCAACCCCGTCCGGCCGTATGCCTACACGAGCCCGGGGTTCTTCGCGGATCCCGCGCTCACGCGGAAGGTCTCCTCGCGCGTCGAAATCGACGGGGACGACACGCACGAAAAGGTGCGCATCGAGCCGGGCGACCGGCTCTACGTGAAGGACGCCGAGGGGCGCGTCTTCGAGATCGTCGCGGAGGGGAAGCCGAGCCTGCACAGGCTCACGCTCGTCGTGACGCGCGCGTCGTGAATCGATCGAAGGGGGAGAGCACCATGTCACGTCGTCCGCTGCGAATCGCGTCCCTGCCCCTCGCCCTCGGCTCGCTGCTCGCGTCGCAAGGCGCGGGCGCTTCCGGGCTCGACGCGCCGCTCGTGGGGAGCGGTCAATCCGGGCCGACGATCTCGGACGGCGCCGCCGTCCACTGGAACCCCGCGGCGCTCGCCGATATCGATCGCCCCGAGCTCTTCGGCGGCGCGGGCCTCGTCGCAGGGAGGGTCGGATATCGTCGCGAGCGGCGCGGGGTCTACCAGACGCCCGACACCTTGCGATTGCGCGGGCCCTTGGCGATCGGCGAGACGGACCCCGGCAAGCGAGGTTTTTCCGAGGAGGTGGCGGCGACGCCGATAGCGCCGACGGGGGATCTGTTTTTCGCGTTGCCCGTGGCCGAGCGGCGGCTCGTCTTCGGGCTCGGCGCGTACGTGCCTTATGCAGCGGCGCTCCGGTTTCCGGAGAATGGCCCGCAGGCGTGGCAGCTTCAGCAGGCCTTCATCGTGGCGTCCTACGTGACGGCGAGCGCGGCCTTACGCGTCCTGCCCAACCTCTCGTTCGGCGCGGGCGTCTCGTACGTGGGCGGGCTCGCGAGCCTCCGCAAGAAGCAAGATCTGGCCGAGCTGCCCGAGATTCAGCGCGCGTTCTCGAACCCACCGATTGGCCAGCCAAACGAGTTCGGTCCGAACGCGCCGAGCCGCGTGCGCGAGCTCGACGTGCTCTCGCGGCCCATGTCCATCACGAACGCCCTGAGCCACGGGGTCTCGTTCAACGTCGGCCTTCTGTATCAGCCCTCCGAGGACGTGCGCCTCGCGCTGGCCTACCAGCACGGCGCGCAGATGCGCTATCGGGGGCGCTTCGCGCTCGACAAGAACGATCCGTTTTTCACGCAGGACCTCGCCGCGCAGGGGCTCCAATATCCGCCCCTCGTCCAAGGAGACGCCGAGCTCGCGTTCCGGCTCCCGAAGCGGATCACTGCGGGCGCCTCGGTTCAGGCGACGCGCGCCTTCCGGGTCGACGGGTTCGTCCAGTACGTGACCTATTCGGACGTGGATGCGTTCGTCGTGATGGCCCGATCGCCAAAGCTCGCGCAGCCGAGGCTCGGGATCGGCCCCTCGGTGCGGGCGATCTTGCCGCGGAAATGGAATGACACGGTGTGGGTGGAGGCCAATGGGCGGTTCGTGATCTCGAGGCTCTTCACGATGTCGGCGACGGTCGGGTATCAATCGCCGGCCTCGCCCGACGAGACGATCGACGTGGGCTCGCCCGACGGGCACCGTCTCATCGGCGGCCTCGGGGCTGTGGTCCGGGCGACGCAATGGCTCGATTTGCACGCCGACGCGCGCGCGCAGGGGATCCTGCCGCGGACGGTGACGACCTCGCGGAACGACCTCGCCAATGGGAGGTACACGATGGCGATCGGATACCTCGGCGGGCACGCGAAGGCGCGATTCTAGCCGCCTGCCGACGCGCCCGGTCAGCCGGGCTCCATCGAACCTCGATCGGAAGATACGCCGGTCGGGGGCGCGACGGGATCGAGGTCCTTCGATCGGTGACGGTTGCGGCGGGCATTGTCGCCAACCGTTCGTCAATGTCAAGCAAAATCAACGAAAGTACGCGCATTCTGGCGTCGAATGTGGTTTTTCGTGGTCCGCGAGGCACGGCCCTTGTTCCTTCCCATCAATCGTGTTGTGATTTCATCATGACACCCTCCCTGCCTCCACCTCGCCGTCCCCTCCACGTCGCCCATGTGCTCCGTCGTGCTGGCCAGATTGGAACGCTCGCGCTCGCGCTCGCGAATCTCGCCGGTTGTGGAGGGGAGCCCGAAGCGTTTTCCGAAGAGCTCACGGCGGAGGCGGAGGGCGCCGTCGTGGCGGGGCCCCTGGTCATTGCGTATGGGTCCGAGCCGGACCAGTTTGGCGAGCTGCGTGTCCCTTCGTGCCCGGGCCCGCACCCCGTTGCGGTGATTCTCCACGGCGGGTGCTGGACGACGCTCTTCGGCTACGACCTCATGAGCGACATGAGCGAGGACCTCACGAGCGCGGGCATCGCCACCTGGAACATCGAATTCCGAAGGATCACGTACGGCGGCACGGATGACGGACATCCGGAGACGTTCCGCGACGTGGGCATGGCCATCGACGCGCTGCGCACGCTCGCCCCCGTCCACGATCTCGATCTCGACCACGTAGTGACTGTGGGCCACTCCGCCGGCGGCCATCTCGCCATCTGGGCCGCCGCGCGCCCGAATCTCCCCACGTCGAGCAGCATCCGCGGCGCCGACCCGCTCCCGCTTTCGGCCGCCGTCTCCCTCGCCGGCGTGCTCGATCTCGCCGATCCCGTGGCGGTCGGCGCGTGCGGGACCCTCGCCGGGCAGCTCCTCGGCGGTACGCCCGCGGAGGTGCCGGAACGTTATGCGGAGACAAACCCGAGCGAGCTCGTGCCGATCGGCGTGCCGCAGTCGCTCATCCACGGGACCGCCGACGACGTCATCCCGCTCTCGGGCAGCGTGAACTATCGCCACCACGCGCATGACGCAGGCGACCAGGTCTCCTTGAAGAAAGTCCACAACGCCGACCACTTCGACGTGATTACCCCAACGTCCTCCAAGTGGCCGCAGGTCCGAGCCCGGATCCTCCAGGCCTTCTGAGAATGAGGGCCTGCGCCATAAAACCGTCACACCACTTGACTGAATGTATCTTTGATCTGTGTCCCAGGTCTCGAAGGATGGAACGCGAGGGAGAATCGTCAGACGCTCTACCGATGCGATAGATTTTCATGATACGACGGGGGCCGCATGCAGCCCCAGCACCCCGAGCAGCCCGTCTTTGCCCTCGAGCCCTGGCTTCGGGCCGCGATCGCGGCAGCCGACGCCCTCGCGAAGCTCCACCAGAGCGGTATCATCCACCAGAACATTCGCCCGCAAACGCTGCGGATCGATCCTCGGGGCGAGGGGGTCGAGCTTGTCGGCGCCGAGGGGTACGAGCTCAGCGCGTCGATGGTGCTCTCGCTGCCGCTCGACGCGCTGCCGTACATCGCGCCCGAGCAAACGGGGAGGCTCGAGGCTGCGATCGATCACCGCGTCGACCTTTATTCGCTCGGGGTGGTGCTGTACGAGCTCTGCGCGGGGGCGCTGCCATTCCAGGCCGAGGACGCGGTCGGCTGGGTGCATTGCCACGTCGCGCGGGCCCCGAGGCCGCTCGCGGACGCGGCGCCGGGGACGCCGGCGATCGTCTCCGAGATCGTGATGCGGCTGCTCGCGAAGTCGCCGGACGAGCGTTACCAGAGCGCCCGCGGCCTCACGCACGATCTCGAGC
This sequence comes from Polyangium sp. y55x31, assembly GCF_029946505.1. Lineage (GTDB taxonomy): Bacteria > Myxococcota_A > Polyangia > Polyangiales > Polyangiaceae > Polyangium. The sequence continues at coordinate 180,107 of NZ_JARZHG010000006.1, read as the reverse complement.
GGTGCCTCTCGGAGCTGCTCGCCCACGGCCGCATCGAGCCCTTCCCCCTCGGCGCGCGGGACGTATGGGACAAACTCCGCGCCGCGAGTCGCATGTACGGCCGGCGCGCCGATCTCGCGGCGCTCCACGGGATCCTCGAGCGCGTGCGGGAGACGGGCTCGCGCGAGGTGGTGATCGTCAAAGGCCCCTCGGGGATCGGCAAATCCGCGATCCTGCGCGAGCTCCAGCGCGAGGCGGGGAGCGATCGCGCGATGTTCCTCTGGGGGACGTTCGAGGAGCAGCGGCGCGACATCCCGTATGCGACGCTGGGCCAGGCGTTCGAGGGGCTCATCCGGCAGCTCATCTCCTCGACGGACGCGGAGCTCGCGGCCGTGCGCGAGGAGCTCGCGGCGGCCCTCGGCGAGAATGGTCAGCTCATCATCGGGCTCGTCCCGCAGATTCAGCTCGTGATCGGCAAGCAGCCGCCGGTCACGCCGCTGCCCCCGGCCGAGGCGCGCGCCCGCCTGCACCAGACGTTCCGCGCGTTCGTCTCGGCATTCACGTGCCGGGAGCGTCCGCTCGTCCTCGTCCTCGACAACCTGCAATGGGCCGATTTCGCGAGCCTCGAGCTCTTGCAGCACATCCTGACGCATCCGGAGGGCCGGAGCCTTTTGCTCATCGGGACCGCGCGCGACGACGAGGACGACGCGACGCAGGCCGCCCCGACCATGCTCCGCGAGATTCGAAGCGCAGGCGTCCCCGTCCACGAGCAGGTGATCCGCCCGCTCGAGAGCGCGGACCTGACGGATCTCGTCGTCGATCTCTTCGGGTGCGATCGCAAGGATGCGGAGCCGCTCGCGGCCCTGCTCTGGACGAAGACGGGGGGCAATCCGTTCTTCGCGGGGCAGCTCCTCAGCGCGCTCCACCAGGATCAGCTCATTCGATTCGACACGCGCCGGTGGGCGTGGGTGTGGAACATCGCCGAGCTCGAAGCCAAGGAGATCACCGACGACATGGTCGAGCTCGTCCTCGGCAAGCTCCGGCGCCTGCCGCAGGATACGCTCGACATTCTGAAGCTCGCGGCCTGCATCGGCGGCGAATTCTCGGTTTCGCTCCTCGGCACGCTCAGCGATCGGACGCTGGAGGAGGCGCGTCGCGTGCTCGAACCCGCGCTCACGGAGGGGCTCCTCCTGCAGCGCCCCGAGGGATACAAGTTCATGCATACGCGGGTGCATCAAGCCGCGTATTCGATGATCCAGGAGCAAGAGCGGGCGGCGCTCCATTTGCGCCTCGGCTGGCTCCTGCTCGAACGCACGCCGGAATCCGAGCGCGACGGATTGCTCTTCGACATCGTCAATCAGCTCAACCTCGGCGCGCCCCGCGCGGCCGCCGCCGAGGAGCGGCAACGCATCGCCGAGCTCGACCTCGCGGCCGGGCGGAAGGCGAAAGCGGCGAGCGCGGCGCGATCCGCGGCGGCGTACCTCGGCGTGGGCGTCTCGCTCCTCCCCACGACAAGCTGGGGCGACCTTTACGAGCTCTCGTTCGGCCTGCACCGCGAGCTCGCCGAATGCGAGTTCATCAGCGGGCGCTTCGACGAGGTCGAGCGGCTCCGCGCGCTGCTCGCGGAGCACGCCCGGACGGTCGTGGACAAGGCGGCCGCCTATCGTCTGGAGATCCAGCTCGCGATTGCGCGGGTCGACAACAAACGCGCCATCGATGTCGCGCTCTCGAGCCTGCGCCTGCTCGGCGTGGACCTGCCCGCGGCCCCGAGCGAGGACGACCTGCGCGCCGAATACGAGGCGATCCGCGAGGCGCTCCAGACGCGCCCGCTGGAGGACATCCTCGCCGCGCCGGAGGTGAAGGACCCGGCGGTGGTGGCCGCGCTGGATCTCCTCTCCGCGGTCTTCCCGGCCGCGACGTTCGCCGCGCCGGAGGTCGCGAACATGACCGTCGCCCGCACCGTGCGCCTCACCATCCAGCACGGGCCGGCCCCGGCTTCGGTCCCCGGATTCACTTTGCTGGGCGGCCTTTTGTGCTCCAAGTTCGACGCGTACGAGGAAGGCCATCGTTTTGGCAAGCTCGCGCTGGAGCTGGTGCGGCGCCCCGGCTTCGGCGGGTATGGCGCAGAGGCCTTCAACGCGTTCGGCACGGTGATCGTGCTCTGGTGCCGCCACGCGCGCGAGTGCCTGGAGCCGCTGCGCATTTCGGTCCGGCTCGGGCGCGAGCACGGCAAGATGATTTATGCGCTGGCCAGCCTCATCAACAACGTGACGACCTTGCTCGCCCTCGGCGAGCCGCTCGAGGCCGTCTATGAGGCGACGCTCCCGGGCTTCGAGCTCGCGGCGAGTGCCGGCTACGGCTTCCTCGCGGAAAACGTATTGTTTCTGCAGCGGTTCATCCGCACCATGCGGGGCGATACCGAGCGGTTCGGCTCGTTTTCCGGGGAGACGTTCGACGAAGAGGCGTTCTCCGCGGCTCTGCGCGAGAAGAACATCCCGCTCGTCCGCTGGAACTTCCATACCGCCCAGATCCAAGCGAAGTATCTCGCGCACGATTACGAGGGCGCGCTCGCGGCGGCGCGCGACGTGGAGGCGCTCTCCTGGGCGCGCATCTACGGAATCGTGCACGCCGAGAGTACCTTCTATTCGGCCCTCACGGCCGCGGCGCTCGTCGAGCGAAACGAGGGCGACGAAAAGGCGAAGCTCCGCGCGCTGCTCGACGCCGGGGAAGCGAGGCTGCGGCGCTGGGCCGAGACCTGTCCGGACAATTTCGCCTGCCGGCACGCGCTCGTCGCCGCGGAGATCGCGCGCCTGGAGGGGCGAGATTACGACGCGTCGACCCTTTACGACAAGGCGATCCGCGAGGGCCGCGCGGGTGGGTTCGTCCAGATCGAGGCCCTCGCCTGCGAGCTCGCCGGCCAGTTTGCCCTGCGCCGCGGCCTCGCCGTCGTGCCGGCTGCTTTCTATCGCGAGGCGCGGACCTGTTATGCGCGATGGGGCGCGCTCGGCAAGGTGCGGCAGCTCGAAGCGCTCCACCCGGATCTGCTCGCCGAGCCGCGCCGGGAGAGCGGGCCGCTGCCCGTCGCGAATGCCGAGCCCATCGATACGTTGACGGCCGCGAAGGCCTCGGCCGCGATTTCGAGCGACATGTCGCCGGATCAGCTCCTCGCGACCTTGATGCGGATCCTCATCGAGCATGCAGGCGCGCAGCGGGCCTGCTTGCTTCTGCCGTCCTCGGGGACGCTCGGCGTGGCAGCGGACGTCACCTCGGATCAGGATGGCGTGCGGGTCGACATTCCCAAGGGGGCGCGCGTGCCCTCCGCGGTCACGTTCCCGCTCTCGGTCGCGCATTACGTTCGTCGCACGCGGGAGAAGCTCGTGCTCGACGACGTGGCCGCGCAGAGCATGTTCGCGGCCGATCCCTATCTGTCGAAGGCGCCGCCGAAATCGCTCCTCTGCGCGCCGATCGTTCGGCGCGGGGAGGTGGCAGGGATCGTTTACCTCGAAAACAACCTGGCGCGCGGCGTGTTCACCGCGCGCAGGCTCGCGCTGCTCGAATTCCTCTCGGCCGTCTCGCTCGAGAACGCGCTGCTCGCGGCCGATCTCGCGCGGGAGACGGCGGAGCGGACCCAGGCCGAGCGGACGTTGCGCGAGAGCGAGGAGCGGCTCGCGCGGCTCGTGGAGACGGCGAGCGTGGTGCCGTGGGAGGCCCGCGCGGAGACGGCGCGGTTCACGTACGTCGGCCCGAAGGTGGTGAAGATGCTCGGGTATCCGCAGGAGGCATGGCTCTCGCAGGATTTCCTGACGAAATATGTGCACCCGGAGGACCGTGAGAGCACGCTGATGCATTTCTTCGCGGCGGACGGGGACGACGATTTCGATTTCCGGGTGACGGCGTCCGACGGACGCACCGTGTGGCTGCACAATGTGTTCAGCTCGCGGGCGGTCGACGGGGCCGAGGTGCTCGGCGGCTTCCTCTTCGACGTGACCGAGCGCAAGGAGGCCGAGGCGACGCTGCGGGAGAAGCTCCGTATCATCGAGGAGCAGCAGGCCGCGATCCGGAGTTTGTCGACGCCGATCATCGAGGTCTGGGAGGGCGTCTTGACGATGCCCATCCTCGGGAGCGTCAACGAGAAGCGCGCCGCGGAGATGATGAGCGTGATGCTCGAGGCGGTGACCCGCACCGCGTGCCAGTACACGATCATCGATCTGACGGGCGTCGATACCGTGGATACGGCGACGGCCGATTACATCATGCGGATCGTCCGCGCCGTGCAGCTCCTCGGGGCGCGGACGATCGTGGTCGGCATTCGGCCCGAGGTCGCGCAGACGATCGTGTCGATGGGGGTCGACCTGTCGTCGATCGCGACGCTGTCGACGCTGCGGGCGGCGCTTTTGCAATGCATGCGGGATCAGGAGAGCGTGCGGGCCAAGGCGGCCGCGCAAAAGGCGGGACGTCAGGTCAAGAGATAACCGCCGTCGACGGCGAGGCTCGTGCCGGTGATGAACGACGCGGCGGGCGAGCAGAGGAAAAGGACGGCCTCGGCTGCTTCTTCGAGGCGGCCGAGGCGCCGCATGGCGATCCGGGACAGAAAGCCTTGCATCATCTCCGGCGTCGCGTTTCCGTAGGTCGACCTCGACATCGGGGTGTCGAAGGAGCCCGTGCACATCGAATTGACGCGGATGTTGCGTGAAGCGCACTCGTGCGCCGCGATGCGCGTCGCGACCTCGAGGCCGGCCTTCGCGGCCGAATAGGAGCCGAGGCCCGGGGCGGCGACCTGGGTCGCGGCGGAGGAGCAATTGACGATGGCCCCGCCGCCGGCCGCGGTCATCGCCTGGATCTCGTACCGCATGCAGAGGAAGAGGCCCCGCAGGCAAGCGGCGTTCGCGTCGAATTCTTCGGTGGAGAACTCCGCGATCGTATTGATCTTCGGTGCGTGCCAGGCATTGTTGTAAGCGACGTCGAGCCGCCCGTGGAGCTCGACCGTCTTCTCGACGAGCGCGCGGATCTGGCGCTCGTCGGTCACGTCACAGGGAATGAACGTGGCGTCGCCGCCCGAGGCGCGAATCGAGGCTTCGACCTCGCGCCCGGGGCCCTCGCGGCGCGCAGTGAGGACGACCTTCGCGCCCTCGCGGGCAAACGCCTCGGCCGTCGCCTGGCCCAATCCGGAGGTTCCGCCCGTGACCAGCGCTACTTTCCCTTGGAATCGCATTCCGCTCCTTTTGCGAGGAGAGGGCATTCCCTCGCCTCGATGGGGTTCGTTTTGATGGAGAGGGCGCGACCACGCGTTTGGCGCGGCGCCCTCCCTGAACGTCATGCTACTGCATCGGTAGGCTCTGCGGGCAGCGAATAATGTACGTGGACGAGCCGCCATTGCCCGTCCTCTTTTTCGAGGATCCAGCTCGCGCGTACGCCCGGGTACGTCGCGCGCTTGCCACTCCGCTGGAGGACCATCTCAGCGTCGAAGCGCGCGGTGACCGAGGCGGCGCGCCCGCCCGCGAAGATCTGGATCCGCTCGTCGTAGACGCGGATGCGCGTCTCGCGGTAGGCGGCGCCGCCGCGATCGTAATGCATCCGGATGGTCTCCGCGCCGATGATCACGCTGTTGTTGATCGGGACGAGGACACACTCGTCCCCATAGGCCCACGAGGTCTCGATGGCTGCCCCGTCGCAGGCCTGCATGTTCTCCAGCAATTGATGGACGAACGCGCGGACGGCGCCCTCTTCCGCCTCGGGGCGGAGCGCGTCTTCGATTCGTCGGCCGAGGTTCATCACGTGTTCCTTTGCGAGCATCGAGAAGTGATCGCCGGGGACCGGCACGACGGCGAGGCCGCGGAGGGGTAGGTCCGGCGGGTTCGCCGGAGCGGCCGGCGACCGCTCGGCTTTGAAATGGGTGGCGGGCACGGAGAGCTGCGGGAGGGTGTGATGGCGCCAGATGTCGAGGTGGTGCTCGGCGATGGCCACGTGCCTCGCCGGCGAGACGCCCTCTTCCATGAGGACGGCGGGCATGACGGGGCCCTCTACGGTGCGCCGCAGGTGGTCGAGGCCAACGTTTGGCGAGCCAAACACGTCGAGAAGGACGAGCCGGGCGACCGTCTCGCCGCGTCGTTCGAGCTGTCTCGCGATTTCGATCGCGATCACGCCGCCGAAGGACCAGCCTCCGAGGAAGTAGGGGCCTCGCGGCGCGACGCGCCGGATTTGCTCGACGTAATGGGCCGCGAGCTCCTCGATGCTGGAAGGGCGCGCCGCGTCGTCGTGGAGCATCGGGGATTGGAGGCCATAGATGGGTCGGTCGGGATCCATGGCCTTCGCGAGCGGCGCATAAGGCGAGACGCCGCCGCCGAGCGGGTGGACCCAGAAGAACGGCGGCTTCGAACCGCCGCGTTCGAGCGGGACCAGCGAGTCCACGACGCGTTTCGGCGGCGGAGCCACGACAGCGGCGGCGCGTGCCGACGGCGGGACGTCGCCTTGGGGGCGCAGCGCATCGACGAGGCCACGAACGGTGGGATTCGCGGCGAACGCGCGCATTTTGAGGTCGCGGCCCGTCTGCGCGCGGAGCTCCGCGAGCATTTGCACGGCGAGGAGCGAGTCGCCGCCCATGTCGAAGAAATTCGCCGAGCGAGACACGTGCGGGCGGCCGAGCAAGCGACCAAAGAGGTTTTGCACGAGGAGCTCCGTGGCGTCGGCGGTGGCCATCGATTGGCTCATGGGGACGGGTTCGTCGCGGATCTCGACGCGCGGCGGCGGCACCGTCGGGCGGCGGCGCGCGAGGGGCGGCGCCTCGAGCGCTCGTTCGGCGAGCAGGAGGCCGTGATCGTCGATGGAACGCCGTCCGCCGCGCGGGACGGAGGTGATCTGCGGGAACCCTGCACGTTTCAGGAGTTCTTCCCATTGATCGAGGTTCGTCGACAGCGAGCCGCGGACATGTTTGATGTCCCAGTATCCCGGCGCGAGGCCCCAGGTGAGCTCGTCCCACGCATCGACGCGCGTGACCTCGACGAGGACGAGGGATCCGCCCGGCGCGAGCAGGTCGTGCAGGGTGCGGAGCGCGGCCGGAAGGTCGAGCGCGACGTGCACGGCGTCGAGCCCGAGGACGAGGTCGTATTCGTCGTCGAAGCCTTGCTCCTCGGGTGGACGATTCAGATCGAACGAGCCAGTCTTCAGGAAGGAGAGGCCGCGACGTTTCGCCTCGTCCTCGGCGCGGTTCAGGAAGGAGCGGCCGATGTCGGTGAAATGGTATTCGATGTCGGCGCCCTGCAAGCGCGAGACGAGCGGCCAGGTGAGGGTCCCGTGGCCGGCGCCGACTTCGAGGATACGCGTCTTTCGTTTGCCCCGGCGCTTCACGATCGCCTCGATCGCGTCGCAGGCGAGCGAGATGTAGATGTCGCGGCTCTGCGGCGGGCAATCGCGCATGCAGGCGCGGAAGAAGGCGTCCGTCCCGTCGGGGTAGAGGACGCCGACGGGCTCGATCACGCCCGTCAGGGCCTCGTCGTAATGACGCACGCAATGCTCGAGGAAGCGGAGGAGCCCGTCGAACCGCGGGAAATCGGCCCGCATGCGTGAATGGAACTCGGCCGAGCGGCCGGCACGATCGGCGCGGAGGCGAATGTCTCCGGCCGGGGTTCGCTCGGCGAGGCCTGCGCGGAGAAGGGTCTGCACGCAGAGGTCGAGCATGGGCGCGAATTTGGGGAGAATGCCGGCGCGCTGGCGCAGGGTTTCGAGGGTGAAGACGCGGCCGAGGTCGGCTCCGAGCCTTCGCGCGAAGAAATCGAGCAAGAGGCTCGCGCCGAGCGCCTCGAGGCCGGGGCGCAGGCCCGGTTCGTCGTCGATGACGTGCGTGCCGAGCTTGCGCGCGAGATCGAGGACGCGTGTGTCGAGCGCGGCGGGGCTCTCCGCCGCGGGGGGGCCGAGCGAGTAACGCCGGCCCTCGAAAGGATACGTGGGCAGCGGGACGCGGCGCCTCTTCTCCGGGGCGTAGAAGGCATGCCAATCGATGTCGACGCCGAGCTCCCACGCTTTCCCGAGCGCGCGGAGCACCTCGGCATGCGCGGGCTCGTCGCGGCGGCGATGGCTGGGGAGCGTGCCGAGGATATCGATGTCCTGGCCGGCGGCGCGCGGGTGCGCCTTGAGGAAGGAGCCCATCGTGCCACCGGGCCCCACCTCGACGTAAATGGCGGAGGGGAGATCGAGCAAGGTGCCGAGCCCCTCCGACAAACGAACGGCGCTGCAGAGGTGATCCGCCCAGAAATCGGGGCTCGTGGCTTGCTCCGCGGTGAGATGCTCGCCGGTCAGGTTGGCGACGATCGGAATCGAGGGGGGCCTGCGTTCGACGGCGGCCACGCGATCGCGGAAGGTTTGTCGGATGGACCCCATCGACGGGGAATGAGAGGCCCGCGAGACGCGGACGCTCGTCGTCTCGAAGCCGGCGGCTTCGAGACGTGCGCGCGTGGTGTCGATGGAGTCGACAGGTCCCGAGAGCACGACGGCGTTGGGCGCATACGTGGCAATGACGAGGTCCGCCGGGAGCTGGGGGCCGATGGAAGCGGCGTCGGCGAAGACCGTCAGCATGCCGCCCGGGGGCGTTTCATCCATGAGGCGACCGCGTTCGGCGACGAGGGAGAGCGCGTCGCGGAGCGAAAAGACGCCCGCGAGGCAAGCGGCCACGTATTCGCCGACGCTGTGCCCGAGCATGGCTGCGGGGCGAATGCCGAAGGCCTGGAGGAGCGTGGCGAGGGCGTGTTGCACCACGAAGAGGAGGGGCTGGGCCCAGCGCATCTCGTCGAGCTTGCGCTCGTGCTCGGGGCGGCGTTCGAGGAGGAGAGGGCGGAGATCGAGGCCCGCGTCTTTGCGCAGGTGCTCGACCGAGGTGTCGATCGCGGCACGGAAGATGGGCTCGGCATCATAAAGGGCTGCCGCCATGCCGAGGTATTGCGCGCCGTGCCCCGGGAAAAGGAAGACCACGGGGCGCCCGCCGTGGGCCGCCGCGATCGGGGCGTCCGCTTGCCGCTCCGCGAGGCGCTGCCGGGCCTCGGCCTTGTCGTGACAAACTACGATCGTGCGGAATCGACGCGGCGTCCGACCGATCGCGAGGGAGAACGCGACGTCGGCGAGATCGAGGTGCCCGCTCCGCGCGAGGTGCTCGCCGAGCCTGCGCCGGGCCTCCGCGAGCGCGGATTCGGTGTTCGCCGAGAGGCAGAGGAGCGCCGTCGGGCGGCGGCTCGGGGAAGCCTCGACGCGAGGCGGTTCTTCCAGGAGCACGTGCACGTTCGTCCCGCCAAGCCCGAGCGCATTGACGGCCGCGCGGCGGGGACCGTTCGTCCGGGGAAACGGTCGGGGCGCGTCGGGCAGGAAAAACGGGGTGCTCGATAGGTCGAGCAGGGGGTTCGGCGTGCGGAGGTTCGAGAGCGGCGGGATGATCCCATGCTCGAGCGCGAGCGCCGCCTTGACGAGGCTCGCCCCGCCCGCGGCGGCGTCGAGGTGCCCGAGGTTCGCCTTGAGCGAGCCGAGCGCGCAATACCCGCGATGATCGGTGAAATGCCGGTACGCCTTGGCGAGGGCGTGGACCTCCGTGGGATCCCCGAGGCGTGTGCCCGTGCCATGCGCCTCGACGAACCCGATCGATCGCGGATCGATGCCGGCCGTATCCAATGCTTGCTTCACGACCCGCGCGACCCCTTCCTCGCTCGGCGCGGTAAAACCGAGTTTTTCCCCGCCGTCGTTGTTCATGGCGGAGGCGAGGAGGACGGCGTGAATCGTGTCGCCATCGGCGATCGCGTCGGCGAGCCGCTTGAGGACGACGATCACGGCGCCGCTCGAAGGGATCATGCCGCTCGCGGCCTCGTCGAAGGGGCGGCAATGGCCGTCGGTGGAGAAGACGCCGCCTTCGGCGCATTGATAACCGCGATCTTCGTCGCGGAGGGACGTCAAGGAGACACCGCCCGCGAGGGCCACGTCGCATTCGCCGGCGAGCAAGCTCTGGCGCGCCACATGGACGGCCGAGAGCGACGTCGAGCACGCCGTCTGCACCGTGATCGCAGGCCCGCGCAGGCCCAGCTTGAAGGCCACGCGCGTCGCCAGGAAATCGTGCATGTTGAGCGTCTGCGCGCGGAACGCATTCGGCGAGCGGCCCTCCTCGCGGATCGCGTCGGCGACCGGGCCGAGCCAATGCAATGGAGCGCCCATGCCCCCGAAGACGCCGATCCGGCCGGAGAAACGGGTCGGATCGCAGGAGGCGCTTTCGAGGGCCTCGTGCGCGCATTCGAGGAAGATGCGTTGTTGCGGGTCCATGAAGGCCGCGTCCGCGTCGTTGTACCCGAAAAACGCGGCGTCGAAACGGTCGGCGTCTTCGAGCACGCCCTCGACCGGGACGAACCCCGGCGCGCGAACGCGCTTCGGATCGGCGCCGGCGGCGATCAAGGCCTCCGGATCGAAGCTCTGGACGGTCTCGCGCCCGGCATTCACGACGTCCCAGAGATCCTCGGCGCGGCGGATGCCCGGCGCGCGGATCGCCATTCCGACGATGGCAATGGCATTCGCGTGGGGGGAGGGGAGGGCCGCGGGCGCGGGCCGCGCGCGTTCGTATCGCTCGAGCCCCGGCAGGGTGGACAGGTGCGCAGCGAGCTGGCGAATCGTGGGGAGCCGCATCAACGTCATGACGTCGACCGTGACCCCGAGCTCCGTCGCGAGCCCGGCTTGCACGCGCGCGAGGGAGAGGGAATGCCCGCCGATTTCGAAGAATCGCGCGTCCGGGTCGATGTCGGAGAGGCCGAGGACGTCCCGCCAAACCGAGGTGATCGAGGCCTCCAGGTTCGATGTGGCCGCGGAGGCCCGCGGGGCCGTCGGCGCGGGGGCCGGGAGGCGAGCCCTGTCGATTTTGCCACTGCGGTTCGTCGGGAGCGCGTTCGTCACGACGAACGTGCTCGGCACCATGTACGCCGGGAGCCGCTCACGCAGGTATCGCCCGAGCTCGGGGCCGAGGTCGCCCAGCCCGCCGTCGCGGGGCGTGACATAAGCGACGAGGCGGCGATCTCCGGCGATCTCGCGGACCTCGACCGCGGCCAGGCCGACACTCGGGTGATGGCCGAGCGTCGCCTCGATCTCGCCGAGCTCGATGCGGAACCCGCGCAGCTTGATCTGGCGATCGACACGACCGACGTATTCGAGGGTCCCGTCGGGACGCCATTTCACGCGATCGCCGGTGCGATAGAGGCGCATCCCGGCGGTCTCGGGCGTCGTGCCTTCCACGAAGGCGGCCGTGGTGAGGTCGGGGCGCTTCAGATACCCACGAGCGAGGTGGGGTCCGCCGATGGAAAGCTCGCCCGGAATGCCCACGGGGACGGGGCGCCCGCGCTCGTCGAGGACCTGGACCGTGGCATGCGCGAGGGGGCGCCCGAGGGCCGGTTTTCCTTCCCCGGCGCGGCATTCGGCGACGAGCGTCACGACGGTGGCCTCGGTCGGGCCATAGGCATTGAAGAAACGTCGGCCCGGGGCCCACCGCGCGACGAGCTCCTCGGGGAGCGCCTCGCCGCCCGTGATGAGGGTATGCAGCGAAGGGAGGTTTGCGTGCGGCAACATCGAGAGCGCCGACGGCGTCAAGATGAGCGCGTGGATGTCCTTGGTTTCGAGAACCTTCACGAGATCGGGGCCCGGTGCGAGTCGTTCGCGATCCACGAGCACGAGGGTCGCCCCGACGGGCAATGCCATCGCCCAATCCCAGACCGAGCCGTCGAACGTGAGGGGGAAAAATTGCAAGACGCGGCTGCCCACGCCGAGGCCGAACATCGCCGCGTGGGACCGGGCGAGGTGCGAGAGGCTTCGGCGCTCGATCAGCACGCCTTTGGGTTGTCCCGAGGATCCCGAGGTATAAATGACGTACGCGAGGTGATGGGCGTTCGCGTTCGGGGGAGGGGCCTCGCGGGGATATCGAGCGAAACCGGGCGCGTCTCCGTCGAGCAGGAGCGAGGGCACGCCGTGGAGCCCGATCGCGTCCGCGTTCCGCGTATTCGTGAGCACGAGGCGTACCTCGGCGTCTTCAAGGAGGAAGCGCAGGCGTTCGGCGGGAGAATCGGGATCGAGCGGGAGGTAGGCACCGCCCGCCTTGAGGACGCCGAGAATGCCGACGACGGCTTCGAACGAACGTTCGACGCAGAGCCCGACGATCGTCTCCGGGCCGACGCCGCGGGCGCGCAGGGCGTGCGCGAGCTGGTTTGCGCGCGCGTCGAGCTCCGCATACGTGAGCCGCTCATCGCCATGTTCCAGGGCAATCGCCGACGGCGTCTTTGCAGCCTGGGCCGCGAAGAGTTGCTCCAGGCTCTGGAGATCGTCGTCCTCGGCAGGGGGCGCAGAGGGCCCTTGCCACGAAACGAGCTGCCGCTGCTCGGCCTCCGTCACGAGGGGGAGATCCCAGAGGCGTTGTGAGGGATCCCGGGCGATGCCTTCGAGCAAGGTCCGGTAATGGCCCGCCATGCGCTCGATGGTCGCGGGCGCGAAAAGATCGGTCTGGTATTCGATGTGGCCGACGAGGCCTTGCGGGCGCTGATGAAGCTCCAGATAAAGGTCGAGCTTGGCGGTGCCGATGTCGATCCGGCCCGAGCTCCAGTACGGAGGCTCGGAGACGGGCGGGACGGGCGGCATGAGCAGGAAGGCGGTGTCGTAAAGAGGGTTTCTCTCCGGCTGGCGGGGGCCGTCGGACGCGGCGAGGAGCCGGTCGAAGGGGACGTCCTGGTGCTCGCGCGCGGCGCGCAGGACCTCGCCCACGCGCGGCAAGAGCTCCTCGAACGTGAGCGCGCCGTCGAGCTGGGTGCGCAGGACGAGGTTGTTGTTGAAATAGCCGATGAGGGAATCGAATTCGGGGCGCGGGCGCCCGGCCGCGGCCGAGCCGACCACGATGTCGCCCTGCCCCGTGTACCGGAAAAGGAGCGTTTTCCACGCGGCGAGCAGCGTCGTGAACAAGGTCACGCCCGCCCGATGGGCAATCTCCCGGAGTTTTGCCGCGAGATCGGGCGACAGCTCGATCTTCATGCGGGCGCCGTTTCCCGTGGGCCGCGCCGGGCGCGGGAAATCGAGGGGAAGATCGAGCTGCGTGACGCCCGCGAGCTGCGCTTGCCAGTACGCGAGCTTCGGCGCGAGCTCGTCCTCGGTGAGCCATTGGCGCTGCCAGGCCGCGAAGTCCGCGAGGTGGAACGAGGGCTCCGGCAAAGGCGAGGGCTCGCCGCGGGAGAAGGCGGCATAAACCGCGCGGAGCTCCGGCAGGAAGACGCCAAAGAAGGAGATGCCGTCGACGATGATGTGATGCGCGGTGACGCAGAGCCGCGTGTCGTCGTCGGCTAGGCGCAAAAGGAGGGCGCGGACGAGGGGGCCCTCTTCGAGGTCGAAGGGCTTGCGCGCGTCGATTCGAGCGAGGCGCAGCGCCTCGGCTTCGCGCTCCTCGGGGGGCAAGATCGTCAAATCGAGGATGGGCAGGAGGAAAGGCCTCGGCGGCAGGATTCGCTGCATCGGCTGGCCGTCCGACACCGTGAAGACCGTGCGCCACGCCTCGTGCCTGCGGGTCATTTCGGTCATGGCGCGGGCGAGCACCGCGGCGTCCACGGGCTCGCGCATCCGTACGAGGATCGGCTCGTTGTAGACGGGCGTATCGGGGAACATCTGCCCGACGAGCCACAACCGCTGCTGCGCGAAAGACGCCGGCAAGAGGCCGCCGCGCGGAATCTTCGTGACCGGCGGCCCCGGGGGCTCGATCGTGGGGCGGGCGTGCTTTTCCTTCGAATCGGCGCGCGTCGGCGCCTGGCTCGGTCGGGCCGCGATGCGAGGCTCGCGCGTGCTCGGGATGGCACCGCCCGCCATTTCGTGGGGAACGGCGCCGACCCCACCCGCCGGGCCATCGCACACGATAGCCTCGGAAAACGAGCCGGGCTCGTTGTCGCTGGATGGAATGGGAGCACGACGCCCTGGAACGGGGTCGAAGGTCTTGCTGGTCATCGGCCCTCCCGCCCCCCGCAACAACAAAATTTCTGTCTTGGTATTTGTTTGTCCGACAAGCACGGAAATTCTGCAAGCCGGACGGCACGATTTCCACGCCGATTTCGTCATGGCTGTCGCGGGGCCCGGAAACTCCGAGGTGTCTTCGCAACCCAGCGGACGCGCCGAGCCTGCCCATTTTTCGGCAAAAATCGGCGGAAATTGCCTCATGGGCATGCTCGTGATGTTAAAAAAGTCACAGACGTGTCGTTGCGATGTCACAATGCCCGCCGGTAACGTAACGGTGCAATGAGATGCATTTTGATGATGCTGTGAAATTGTGCCTTTGAAGGATCCTACGGATGCAAAGGACCGCCTCGCGTGCCGAGCAGCCAAGCTCCGCCGGCGCCGGAGCGCATTCCCCCTGCCGATAGAGGGCGCTCGGCCCCACGGGAGTCGTGAGGCATGGATCCGAGGGAGCGTGAGGGAAGGAAGGGACGGCTCGTCCACTGGCTCTCGGCGCATTTCGCGCGGTCACGCGGGGGCCGCGCGGAGCCGGAGCCACGAATCCAGGGCCGAGGCCCGGAGCAGGGAGCGAGCGAAGCCAAGCCGTCCGATATCCTGCGAAGCGCGAAGGCGGAGATCCTCGACGCGTGGGAGCGAGGCGTCCGGCAGATGCCCGCCAATCGTGAGCCCTCGCGTCCGGACCTCCTCAATGAAATCCCCGCCATGCTGGAAGAGATCGCCGAGAGGGCCGACGTGCTCGGGGCCGGCCTATCGCCCGAGCCAGCGGCGACGGCCGCCATGGCCGACGCGGGCGAGCGCCTGGGAAGCGGGTTCGACCTCGGCGCCGTCGTCGCCGCATACGCGATGCTGAGGTCCGCGATCACGCGGTCGCTCGGGCAAAAGCAAGACCTGCCATGCGGCCCCGAGGCGCTGCTCTCCATCCACCAGGCCATCGACGCGGCGATCGCGGCGGCCGTCGAGCGCTACACACGCATGCGCGACCAGGCAGCCACGGAGAGCCGCGCCGAGCTCGAGCGGGTGCTCGTCCAGGTCGACGTCGAGCGGCTGCGCTTCCGCGATCTCGTGAACAACCTGGATCACGTCGTGGTCTGGGAGGCGGACGCCGAGACGCTGCGGTTTTCGTTCGTGAGCGACCGGGCCCTCGCGGTCACCGGCATGACGGCGGCCGAATGGACGAACGCGCCCGATTTCTGGGGCACCCACGTCCCATCCCCGGATCGAGAGGCGCTCTTCGGACGGTTCCGCGACTGCCTCGAATCACGGACGGACGCGCGTATGGATCACCGTTTCCTGCGGCCGGACGGTCGTGTCCTCTGGTTTCACACGGGTGTGCACCGGACCGAGCCCGCGGGCACGCCGATGTTCCAGGGGGTGAGCGTCGACGTCACCGAGCTGCGGGAGGCCATCCAGGCGCGTGACCAGGTCCTCGAGATCGTGTCCCACGACCTGCGCAACCCGCTCAGCGTGATCACGATGAACCTGGAGCTCTTGGCCCGGAGAGCGCCGCCGGGCGAGGCCGGGGCCGAGCTCCGACAACGGGCGGAGACGCTGCTGCGCCACGCCCGGCACATGGCGCGGATCATCGGAGATCTCGTGGACCTCACGGCGCTGTCGACGAAGCGCCTTTCGGTCGCGCGTAGGCCCGAGGATCCGCGGTCGATCATGGAGGAAGCCGTGGCGAGCTTCGAGGCGAAGGCGAGCGCGAAGGGGCTCGTTTTGCGGGGCGAGGTCGCCGGGGAGTGGCCGCGGGTCGTGTGTGATCACGATCGGGTGCTCCAGATCCTCGGCAACCTCCTCAGCAATGCGATCCACGCGACGGAGCCGGGCGGATCCGTGGTCGTGCGCGTCGAGCCGCGCGGAGAAGAAGTGGTGTTTTCGGTGGCGGATACGGGGCGCGGGATCTCCGCGGAGCACCAGCGGAACCTGTTCAAGCCGTACTTTCGGGGCGACGCGACCTACAAGGGCAGCGGGCTCGGGCTCGCCATCTCGCACGGGCTCGTGACCGCGCAGGGCGGGAGGATCTGGGTCGAGAGCGAGGTGGGCCGGGGGACGACGTTCTTCTTTTCGTTGCCCGTGGATCGGGCCTAGCACATCGAAACGAGGGACTCGGCCGCGCGTGTATGTTCGTCGAGGGCCGCCGCGATGAGCCCAGCGAGGCCCTCGCGCGGGCCTTCCCGGGCCGCACGCTCGATGTCGGCCGAGCGGCGCGAGAGGCGCGTGGCGCCCATCATGCCGGCGCTGCCCTTGAGGTTGTGCGCGAGGCGCTCGAGCCTTTGAAAATCCCTCTCCACGAGCGCGGCGCCCATGTCCTCCAGATTGCGCCGCGAATCCCGGACGAAATCGGCGACCAGCGTCGCGAGCGGGCTGTCCTCGTCGAGCGAGGCGACGAGCCGGATCCGTTCGAAGGCTTCCTCGTCGACGACGGGCTCGTCGAGATCCGGCGGCGCCGAGAGCTGCGAGGGCGCGGGCGCCTTCGGCCGTTCGAGGGCCGAGCGCGTGAGCGCGGCGACGAGCTCTTCGATACGAATGGGCTTGGAGACGAAATCATCCATGCCCGCCGCGAGGCACTCTTTCTGGTCCTCGTGCATCGCGTTCGCCGTCATCGCGACCACGCGGGGCCTGCCCCGGAAGGGGCCCGGGGCGCGCAGGCGGCGGGTGGCCTCGAGGCCGTCCATTTCGGGCATCTGGACGTCCATGAAGACGACATCGTATTCCTTGCGCGTGACGGCCTCGAGGACCTCCAGGCCGTTCGCCGCGATGTCCACGCGATAGCCGAGCCGCTGGAGCAGGAGGGTCGCGACCTTCTGGTTCACCACGTTGTCCTCGGCGAGGAGGATCCGCAGCGGATGGCGCTCGCCGAGCGACGGATCCATCGCCGGGTTCCGGGGGGCCCGCGAGGGGCGCACGACCGATTGCGAGAGCGCGCGCGTGATCGCGTCGAAGAGGCTCGATTGCTTGATCGGCTTCGAAAGGCAGGTGGCCCCGAGCCGCGCGGCCTCGCGATGCGTGGCGAGGTCGCTCGACGTGAGCAGGAGGAAGGGCAGCTCGGCGAGGCGCGGATCCCGGCGAATGGCGGCGCCGAGCTCAAAGCCGTCCATCCCTGGCATGGAGACGTCGAGGAGCGCCAGGGCGACCGGCAAAGGCTCGTGGGGCGGCAGGGCCTCGGCGCGGCGCCGGAGCAGGTCGAGGGCCTCGTCGCCGGACGCAGCGAGCATCGGCATGAGGCCAAAGGCGCGCGTCTGCTCGGCGAGGATGCGCCGGTTGGTGGCGCTGTCGTCGACGATGAGGACGTGTTTGCCCGAGAGTTCCTGACCCGCGACGGCGAGCGCGTTCGAGAGATCCTGTCCGACGTCGTGCGCCGGGGTGGTCTCGATCGTGAAATGGAACGTGGTGCCGACGCCCTCCTCGCTCTCGACGCGGATCTCGCCGTGCATGAGCTCGACGAGGCGCTTGCAGATCGCGAGGCCGAGGCCGGTGCCGCCGTACCTGCGGGAGATCGAGGCGTCGACCTGGGAGAACGATTGAAAGAGCCGCCCGAGGCGGTCTTTCGGGATGCCGATGCCGGTGTCGCGCACGGAGAACACGAGGACGAGTTTTCCGGGCGGCGCGGGCTCGCTCGCGGGGGCGATCTCCACGAGGACCTCGCCCGCGGCGGTGAATTTCACCGCATTGCCGAGCAGGTTCACGAGGATCTGCCGGAGCCGGGTCACGTCGCCGAAGATGCCGGGCGGCGCGGCCGGGTCGATGTAGGCGCCGAGCTCGAGGCCCTTCTTGCGCGCCGCGACCGCCACGAGGTCGAGGGCCTCCTCCACGCAGGGGCGGAGCGCGAAGGGCTGCTCTTCGAGGTCCATGAGGCCCGCCTCGATCTTCGAGAAATCGAGGATGTCGTTGATGATCGTGAGCAGCGCCTCGCCGCTCTGGCGGATGGTCTCGACGACGTCGCGCTGGTCCTCGTCGAGCGGAGTGTCGAGCAGGAGCCCGGTCATGCCGAGGACGGCGTTCATGGGCGTCCGGATCTCGTGGCTCATCGTGGCGAGGAACCGCGACTTCGCCGCGTTGGCGAGGTCCGCCTCGCGGCGCGCGGCTTCGAGCGCGGCGTTTTTCGCCTCGAGCTCCTCGCTCGCGAGGTGTTGCGCGGTGACGTCGATGAACAGCCAGAGCCTGCCGCGGTGCTCGCGTTCGCACGTGGCCGTGCTGGAGATGCTGAGCACACGCCGCGGCGGGCCCTGGAAGCTCCACCGCGCGTCGCGCAGCTCGGCGTCGCGCTGGTTCATCACGGCGAGCGCGGTCCGCCGGAGGCCGGCGCGGTCCTCGGCGCGGCTCCACAGGCTGGCCATCGCGCGGGCCACGCGGGCCGGCTCGTGCGAGCCTCCGGAGAGGCCGAGGAGCGCGGCCGCGGCCTCGTTCACCCACGCCTCGGAGCCGCGGTCGTCCACGAAGAGGAGGCCATGCGGGAGGGTCTGGAAGACGGCGTCGAAGCGGGCCGAGGCCGCCGCGGCGAGCTCGGTCTTCTGCATGTGCCGTACGAGCAAGTGGAAGAGGGGCAGGACGGAGACGAGGGCGCGCTGCTCCGCCTCCGAGAAGGGCGCCATTTCGCGGCGGACGAGCGCGAGGCCGCCCGCGTCCTCGGTCGAGGACCACGGCAGGATGGCGAGGCTGCCGCGCAGGGTCCGTGGCAGGCCCATCTCGGAGGTGACGACGGCATTGAAGACGGGGCGGGCGGATTCGAGCGCGCCGGCGAAGATGGCGGCGTGCGTCATGCCATCCGGCAGGACGCCGGCCGGGGCGCTCGCGAGCGCGACGGCCGTGACGGGATCGATCCGGCGGAGCGCGAGGACCGCGTCGGCCTGGAACCGTTCGTGGAGGACGGCGAGGACGCGGGGCAGCGCGGCGTCGGGCTCCCCCGCGCCGAGCGCGGCGAGCAGGGCTTCGGGGGTGCTCGTGGCCATCACGCGGAGGCGGCGAACGAGAGGATGGCGCTCGTCACCTGCTCCGGGGCGCTCCAGTGCGGTAGGTGGCCGGTCGCGTTGAGGATCTGGAGCTCGGCGCGGGGCATGTGGCGCGCGAGGTACCCGCCGACCGACATGGGGACGGCGACGTCGGCCTGCGACTGGAGCACGAGCGTCGGAACCTCGAGCTTCGGGAGGTCTTTGCGGTGGTCGGACTCGAAGATGATGTGGGCGACGGTGAGGGCGATGTCGGGCCGCAGCGCGGCCAGGGTGGCGGAAAATTCGCGCGCGAGGTCGGGTTTGTCGGGGTTGCCCGTCACGATCGGCGCGAACCCGCTGGCCCAGGCGTGGTAGTTCGTCTGCATCGCCTCGTAGAGCCCGTCGAGGTCGGCGCGCTTGAAGCCCCCCTCGTAGCCCTCGTCGTCGAGGTAGCGGGGCGAGGCGCCGAGCAGGATGAGCTTGCAGAAGCGGCCCGGCTCTTCGATCGCGGCGAGCAGGCCGATCATGCCGCTCATCGAGTGCCCGACGAAGACCACGTCCTCGAGGGCGAGCTCCTCCAGCAGGTTGAGCACGTCGATCGCGTAGCTGCGCAGGCTCTGGTAGCGGCGCGGGCTGTACGCGGAGAGGTCCGAGCGCCCCGCGCCGACGTGGTCGAAGAGCAGGACGCGGTGCCGTTCGGCGAGGACCTGCGCCTGGTTCCGCCACGCCGTCTGGTCGGTCCCGAAGCCGTGGGCGAGGACGATCGTCGTTTCGCCTGCGCCGAGGAGGCGCGCGTTGTTTTGCTGGGAAGGGGCGAGGGGCATGCGGGCTCGTCGAGGTTACGAGCCCTGCGCGAGGAAGGGAATGGCCGCGTGGGAAGAGCGAGCGGGGAACGTGCCTTCGCTCGCCCGGGGACGACCGTCAAAAAACGAGCGCGATCGCCAGGGCTTCCTCGACGTTGTGGATCGGCTGCTTGTTCACGAAGACCGGCGCGTACGTGGCGCTGACCTTCGCGACGAGCAGCGGCGCGATCCACCATTCGAGCTTGGCCGTGGCCTCGGGCGCGAGGGGAAAGCCGAGCGCCTCCTCGGTGCCGGCGTCCGGGGTCGTCTGGAAGTCTGCGTCGACGAGCTTTTGGCTCGCGGAGAAACGTCCGATGCGCACGGCGGCGCCGAACACGAGGGCGACGGGCCACTCGAGCTCGCGCAGGCGGAAATTGATGCCCGGCGCGACCGATAGCTGGGCGAAGTCGGGCACGCCGGCGTTCGGGTCGATGGCCGTCTGGAAGCGGGCGACGACCGGGATCGAGAAATGCGGGCCGAGGTGCAGCTCGAGCGCGGCGCGGGGGTAGATGCCCGGGACGAACCCGCCTTGCCCGACGACCTGGTAGACGCCGGCGCCGGCCTCGATGTGGAAGCCGATACCGGCCAGGCCGTACTTCGGCTTGAGCCGCCGCGGATCGTCCTCCTCGGCGCCCGCCGCGCTCGAAAGGAGCAGCATGGCGGCGCACGAGAGCGAGAGGAGGCCGGCTTTTCCAAGGCGAACGCCGCGTCGCATGGAGATTTAGTATCGAGGAGGGCTTCTCGGCGTCAAGGAGCGTTTGCCGAGACGAGCACATTTGGGGCGACGCGTCAGGGGCCTTCGAGGGTGAAGGTATCCCAGACGGCACCTTTGTCGTCAATCACCTGGCCCGAGAGGGTGCTGCCGGTTGCGTCGAGGACGACGGCGTGGCGGACGGTGCCCGACGCGGCGCGCATCGCGCAGATGGGGCGATCGACGTTCTCGTCCACGTTCGCGAGCGAGGCGCCGCCGCCGCCGGTCGTGATCCACGTGATGTCGGGGAACGCGAATCGCTCGTAGCCGTGCATGTGGGCCTGGATCACGAGCTTCACCCCGTGCTGCACGAAGAGCGGCTCGAGCTCGGCGCGCGTCGCGGGATCGTCGGATTTGTCCCCGCACGTGACGATCGGCTTGTGGAGGAAGACCACGGAGAATCGATACCCGGGCTTCGACGCCGCGTCGGCGAGGGATTCGGAGAGCCATTGTCCCTGCTCGGAGGCGAGGCCGAGGGGGTTTTCCGTGTCGAGCGAGAAGAACCACACGCCGCCCGATTCGAAGCGGTAATGGTCCCCCGCGCCGTCGAACCCGGCGTTGCCGAAGAAGCGTCGATAATAGGCCTCGTATTCCTCGGGCACCTCGAGCTCGTGATTGCCGAGGGCCGGGAAAAACGCGCCCTGCGCGAGCATGGGGCGCATGGCGGGGAACCAGGACGCATAGGTCTCGAGGCCGGATTCGTAATACTGGATGTCGCCGCCGTGCAGCGTGAAATCGGGCTTCATCGGCAGGACCTGATCGAGCACCTTCAGGGTGAGGCGATTGAGGCCCGGGTTCGTGTCACCGATGGCGAGGAAGCGGAGGTTCGCGCCGTCGGGTTTGGCGGCGCAGACGCGGCCCTTCGCGGCCGGGTCGGCGGCGAGGTGGTATTCGACGCAGGCGCCGGGCGTGAGGTTCGAAAGGACGGCCTCGTGTGTCCAGTACGTGCCGGCCTCGTCGGGCGGCGCGCTCGGATCGAGGACCGCTTTGCGTGTCGTGGGGACCTCGTACGTCGTGACGGTCGAGGTCGCTTCGCGCGCATCGCCGCCGCCCTCGGGCGTGAAGACGACCCCGCCGGCGACGCCCTGCCGGCACGCCTCCCAGCGGACGACGGCGGAGGTGCGATCGACGCGGAGCGACCACGGTCCCTTGCTGACGCCGCTGCCGGGGCAGCGTTCGTCCACGGGCGGAGGCGGAGGAGGCTCGGCGGGAGAGGGATCACCGCAGCCCGAGGCGAACGAAGCGGCGATCCCGAGGGCGGCGAGGAGGCGAGGGGGCGTGGCGAGCGTCGGCATGCGCCCGCAGTGTACTCCCGCTCAGGGGGTCGAGGTGAACTTGCCGGTGCGAACTTGTTGGAGGACGAACGAGCTCTCGCTGTCGAAGGCCGAGTCGGGCGTGCCTTTGCGCGAGCGGGTCACCTCGATGTTGACGTCGCAGGTGGGAGGCGGCTGGTCCATCGAGCCCGTGGCCTTGAGCGAATTGGCCGGGATCGTGTGCTTGCCGGTGTCGCCGGGCACGTCGATGGTTTCGAGGAAAATGCAGGTGCCGTTGAGCTCGATGCGCACGTCGTCGTTCGAGCCGGACGGGGTCCAGCTGACCTCGAGATCGGCGGCGCGCGAGGCGGACGTGTCGGCGAGGGTGAGCGTGAACGGCGCGGGCAAGGTGCCGCGGCTCGAGGGCGCGTTGTCGCCGTCCGCGCGCTGGAGGTCGACGACGAACTCGGTGCCATCGGCGGCGGTGGCGAACTCGGCCTCGTAGACGCCGGTATCCTGGGTCTGCATCTCGACACGCTTGTCGCCCGCCGAGGCGAAGATGCGGTCGCCGCCCGAGAGGTCGACGTAGGTGTTGCTCTCGTCGCCGCCCACCTTGAGCGTGGCGATGAGGCGGGTCTCCTTGTCGTTTTCAGCGGTGGCGGAGAGGATGGCCGCGATGCCGGCGGTCTTGACGTTCTGCGAGTCGACCGTCTCCTTGCAGCCCGAGAGCACGCCGAGGCCGACGAGGGCGAATGCGGTGAGGCAACGTGTATTCATGGAAAGCCACTCTTTCTTCAAGGGCGCCCGCGCGGCGGGGCGCTGTTCCGGTGAGAATACACGAATCACCGATCCCAGCGGGGCGCGACGAGCCTGCGGTTTCCCTCGATGCTGCGCGGCGCGTCCGGATCGTCGAGATCCTGACGATCCCAGAGCTGGCAGGTGACCTGACGGTGACGCTGGTCGAGCGCCTCACAGTAATTCGAGTAGATGCAACGCCGCACCTCGGCGCCGCGGCCTTCGCGGTGCTTGCGGAACCAGTCGGGATCGGCGAGCGACTGGCGCGCCGCGGCAATGAGATCGGCCTCGCCGCGGGCGAGAATGGATTCGGCCTGGACGAATGTGCCAATGCCGCCGGCGGCGACGGTGGGCGTTTCGAGGCCCTCGGCGCGGAGGGCGGCGCGAATGCGTGCCTGCTTTTCGACGTTGCGCGCGAAGGGGCCACGCGCGTCGGAGAGGGCGGTGGGCATGCACTCGTAGCCGCTCGGTCCGGTGTAGGGATAAGCGGCCTCGCCTACCTTGGGTTGCTTCGAATCCTCGAATTTGCCGCCGGTGGACAGAGAGAGAAAGTCCATGCCGGCGCGGGCGAAGAGGAGGCCGTAATGGATCGCGTCGTCGATGCGGCTTCCGCCTTCGATGATCTCGTCGCAGAGGAAGCGGCATCCGACGGTGTACGAGCGGCCGACGGCTTCGCGCACGGCGGCATGGACCTCGAGCGGCAGGCGCGCGCGTGCGTCGCGCGATCCGCCATAACCGTCCTTGCGATCGTTCCGGGCGGAGAGGAACGAGGCCATCGTGTAGGCGTGCGCGTAATGCAGCTCGACGCCGTCGAATCCGGCGTCCTTCGCGCGCCGGGCGGCCTCTGCGAAGAGCGAGGGCAGGACGCGCGGAAGGTCGCGGATGTGGGGCTCGTGGATGTCGGTGACGCGCTCGCGCGCCCCGAAGCGGAGCGCTTCGAGCTCGCGCGGGTCGAGGATCCGATCGAGCATCTCGTCGCTCGTGGTCCGCAAAAACTCGCGGATGCTCGCGTCCGGGGCCTCGGCCCACCAGGCATCGCCGGTCTCGCGCTCCAGGTTCCTCCGGTGCGCCGGGGTGAGGGCGAGGTGCGTCTCCAGGAATTTTTCGTGCGGCGGGCGCCTGCGGATGCGCAGGAAATCGATGATCTGGACGAAAAGGCGGGTGCGGCCGCCGCTCTCTTCGCGGACGCGGCGCGTGAGCTCGGCGAGCCCGGGGACGAACCGATCGTGCCCGATGCGCAGGAGCGGCCCGCTCGGGACGTCGCGGATCCCGGTCGCCTCGACGACGAGCACGCCCGGCTCTCCCTCGGCGAAACGTCCATACCAGTCGAGCACGTCCTTCGTGACGAACCCCTCCTCGGTCGCGCGCCAGGGGACCATGGCGGGGACCCAGGTGCGATCGGCGAGCGTGAGGCCGGAGGCGAGGGTGAGCGGCGAGAAGAGGCGCGAGCGAGCGGCTTCCTCGGCCGTGGGAGGCCGGTCCTCGGGGAGGGGATGGCGGATGCGCTCCTTTGGCTTCCACATGGCAGGACCGGGGAGGGAAGACTCCGAACCACGTGCAGGCCGAAGCGCAAGGAAAAACCCGTAGGCGTCGCAAATTTGCCGCGCAACACGGAGGGTTTTACCGTGGGGTTTCGCAGCGCCAAACCATGGAGTCCTTCGACCAGTCCCTGAAGTATTTGCTGCAGCACAGGCCCGAGGCCTTCCTGCAGTTCGGGCTCGGCGATCCGACGATCCTGGTGATCGGCCCGTTACCGAGTGATCTGCCCGCGCGTGGGCGCGACATCGATGGGAGCTACCTGATCGTCCGTAACGGCGCGCGCACCGTGGCGCACCTCGAGTTTCACCGCAGGCACCAAGGAAGCGACGAGCTCGCGATCGACATCGCCGAGGCACAGATCCGCCTCTACCGCCGCGAGCGCCTCCCGGTGCTCTCGCAGGTCTGGGACCTCTACGGCGACGCGGACGAACCCGTCGTGACCGAGCGCGGGCTTCGGTTTGGCGCGTCCCTGGAGACGAGCGCATCGCAGGCGATTTTCCAGCGGATCAACTTGCGCGCGCTCGGCTGGGAGGAGCTCCTCTCGCAGGCGCCGCTTCCGCTCTGGCCGCTGGTCACGTTGACGCGGGATGGCGCCCACAGGGAGGTGGTGCGCGAGGCGTGTGGTAGAATCGAGGCGAAGAGGGAGCTCAGCTCGGGAGAGCGTGCGGATTATCTGGCAGTGCTGTGGTTCGTGGCCGAGGCGGAGGATGTGCCGACCCGGCTGCTGAAAATGTACATCTCGGAGGAACGACTCATGGCAAGCGAGCTGTACCAGAGCATCTTCGCGAGAGGCGAGGCGAAGGGGGAGACCACAGGCGAGATACGGATCCAAGCGGAGACCGTCATCCGGATCCTGAGCCGCCGCCTGGGCGTGCTCGAGCCGGCGGTCCGCGAGTGGATCCGACGGTCCTCCGATCGCGAGAGGCTGGGGACCTGGTACGACATGGCGCTCGTCGCCGACGACGCCGAGGCCGCGCAGCGGCTGGTCGAGACGATCCGGAAGGCGCAGCACCCCTGACGAAGGCCGCTCCTCAGCCGAGGAGGGCCTTCGCGATGACGAGCTTCTGGATCTCCGTCGTCCCCTCGTAGATGCGCAGCGGCCGGATCTCCCGATAAAGCCGCTCCACCTCGCTCCCTTCGAGCACGCCGATCCCGCCGTGGAGCTGCACCGCCTTGTCGATGATGCGTTGCGCGGCCTCGGTCGCGTACATCTTGCCCATCGCGGCCAGGCTCGTGACGCGCTCGCCCGTGGTGTCGCGTCGATGCGCGGCGCGCGCCACGAGCAGCCGCGCCGCGTCGAGCTCCGTCGCCATCTCCGCGAGGTACGCCTGCACGATCTGCCGATCCGCGAGCGGCGCGCCGAACTGGCGCCTTCGCTTCACGTGATCGATCGTCGCCGTGAGCGCCCGCGCGGCCATCCCGTTCGCCGCCGCGCCCACGGAGATGCGGAACGCGTCGAGCGTCTCCATCGCGATGCGGAAGCCCGCGCCCACGTGCCCGAGCACGTGCTCGTTCGGCACACGGCAGCCTTCGAGGCGAAGGCGGCCGAGCGGATGCGCGCTCATCGGCAGCGGCTCGAGCGTCAGGCCGGGCGCGCCCTTCGGGACGTAGAACGCCGTGATGCCCTTCCTGCCGAGCGAGGGATCGGCGTTCGCGAAGACCACGTGATGATCGGCGATCGGAACGTTCGAGATGAGCGTCTTTTCCCCGTCGAGCACCCAGGCATCACCGTCCTTGCGCGCGACCGTGCGCAAGGAGGCGACGTCGCTGCCCGCCTCGGGCTCGGTGAGCGCGAAGGCCCCGAGGCGGCGGCCTCGCACGACGTCGGGCACGACTTCGGCGATGAGGTCCTGCGAGCCGCCGAGGAGGATCGGATAGGTGCCGAGACCCTGCACCGCGAAGATCGAGTCGGCCTGCGCCGAGATCTGGCCGAGCGCCTCGCGCACAAGGACGAGCGCGCGCACGTCGATGTACGCGAGGTCGACGGGGCGCCCCGTCGTGGCCCCGCCGTAAGCCTCGGGCACGAGGTACGCGTAGAGGCCGAGGGGATCGCCGAGGAGGCGCGCGATCTCGACCGGATCCTCGGTCGTCCCGAGCACGCCGAGGTGCTCGCTTTGGAGAAGGGTCGCGAGCTCGTGGTGGCGCTGCTCGAAGAACGGCGCGAGGTCCGGGACGGAGAGCGAAAAGCGCCCGCTCATGTCTCGCTCCCTGCGTCGGCCTTCGGCGCGGCCGGCGGCGGGTCGCAGATCTCCGCGCCGAGGAAGCGCGCCGGGCGCTTCACCTTGTTCGCCTCGTAGGCCTCGCGGAAATCGGGGTGCGCCATGCAGAGCGCCTGCGCCTGCGCCTCGGCCTCGATCGCGGCGGCGAGGGTCAAGCCGTGCTCACTCTCCAGCATCTGCTTCGTCATGCGATGCGCGAACGTCGGTCCCTTCGCGAGGCGCTCGGCCCAGCCGCGAGCCGTGGCGAGGACGTCGGCGTCGGGCACGACGCGGTTCGCGAGCCCGATGCGGTGCGCCTCCTCGGCGCCGATCAGATCCCCGAAGAACAGAAGCTCCGCGGCCCTTCCTCGGCCGACGATGCGGGGCAAGAGGAACGATGCGCCCATGTCCGCCCCCGAGAGCCCGACGCGCGGGAAGATGAAGCCGATGCGCGCGCTCTCCGCGAAGATGCGCATGTCGCAGGCCGTGGCGATGACCGCGCCCGCGCCCACGGCGACGCCGTTCACGGCGGCGATCACGGGCCTCCGCAGCTCCGCGATGCTCTGGATGAGGGCGCCCGTCACGCGCGTGAACTCGACGAGGCCCGTGATGTCGCGGGCGAAGAGCTCGGCGATGATGCCCTCGACGTCGCCGCCCGAGCAGAAGCCGCGGCCCTTGCCGGTGATCACCACGGCGCGCGCGTCGTCGGCCTTCTCCAGGGAGCGGAAGGTCTGGGCGAGCTCGCCGTACACCTCGAAGGTGAGCGCGTTCAGGCGCTCGGGCCGGTTCAGGGTGATCTGGGCGATGCCGCGGGATATTTCGAGGTCAAAGGTCTTCGGCGAGAGGGTCACGTGTCTTCCTCGGATTTGGCGCGGGCGCGGCGCCTGCCCGTGCCGCGCTCGGGGGTGCGGCGAGCCTCGCCGCGCGGGCCGCGGACGGCCGAGAGCTCGGGTCCGCGGATGGTTTGTCGTACCTTGTCGAGCATCCGCACGAGGCTCGACAGCTCGCTGCCGCTGAGCGACGAGAACAGCTTGGAGACGCGCGCGGCGTGGCGGCGCTCGGCGCGCTGGAAGGCGAGCTGGCCCTTCGGGGTGAGGTGCACGCGCCAGGCGCGCCGATCGTTCGGATCGGCCCTGCGCTCGACGAGCCCGTCGCGCGCGGCGCGATCGACGAGGCCGGTGATGTTGCCCGCCGTCACCAGCATCGAGCGCGAGAGCGACGCGAGGGTCTGACCGTCCTCGCGCACGAGGTTCGAGAGCAGATCGAAGCGCGGCAAGGTCATCTCGTGCTCGAGGTCGTCGCGGATCGCGGCGAGCGCGGACTTCTGCACGGCGAGGATGCGCACCCACGCGCGTACGGAGGGGTTCTGCTCGCCCTTGCCCGCGGGCTGCGCGCTCACGGGCCTGCGTGTCGGCGCGCCTCGCCTCACGCCGGATCCGTCGCCCCACGAAGCACGGCCACGGCCTCGATCTCGACCTTGGCGCGCGGCTCCACGAGGCCCGCGACGCCGAGCAGCGCCATCGCGGGGAAGTGCTTGCCGAGCCGCGCGCGCCACGCTTGCCCGATCGCCTTGAGCGACCCGCGGTAGGCGTCGAGATCCGTCACATACACGGTCATCTTGGCGAGATCCGTGGGGCTCCCGCCGGCGGCGCGCACGACGGCGATCACGTTGTCGAGCGCCTGCGCGAACTGCTCGGCGAGGTCGTCGGTCTCGAACTCGCACCTCGCGTTCCAGCCGACCTGACCGGCCACGAGGAGCGTGGGTCCCGAGACCAGGGCGCCGTTCGAGTATCCCTTGGGGGGCAAAAAGCCCTCCGGGTTCACGAAGGTGAGCTTGTCGTTCATGGCCTTTTCCGCCTTCCTATTTCATGACCTGGCCGCCGTCGATGGGGATGGCCTGGCCGTGCACGCTGCGGGCCTCGGGCGCGCAAAGCATGGCCACGATGTGGGCGATCTCCTCGGGTTCGGCGAAGCGCTGCTGCGGTGACATGTTCGCGAGGATCTTGTGCGCCGCGTCGGCGCTGCGACCGGTTTTTTGCGCGATCCGCGTGGTCGCCTCCTCGCCCATGCGCGTCCGCGTCCATCCCGGGCATACGGCGTTGACCGTGACGGGCGACTTCGCGATCTCCACGGCGAGCGCGCGCGTCATGCCGACCATCGCGTGCTTCGAGGCGCAGTAAGCCACGCTGTATCCGTAGCCGACGAGGCCCGCGTTCGAGGCCACGTTGATCACGCGGCCGAAGCCACGCTCGATCATGCCGGGAACGAACGCGCGGCAGAGGGCAAACGCGTGGGTCACGTTCACTTCGAGCAGGTCGTCCCAGATCTCGTCCGTCGTGCGGTCGAAGGGCAAAGACTCCGCGAAGCCCGCGTTGTTCACGAGCACGTCCACGGGACCCGCTGCGCGGATGACCTCGATCGCGTCCTTCACGCTCGCGCGATCTTTCGCGTCCATGCGCACGGCGACGCCGCCGATCTCGCTCGCGACCTCGTCGATCTCGGGCTGGGTGCGCCCCGTGACGACGACGCGCGCGCCCTCGCGGGCGAGCCGTTCGGCGATGGCCCGGCCGATCCCGCGACCACCGCCCGTGACCAGGGCATTTTTTCCAGCGAGGTACATGACGCACCTATAAAAGATTCACATCTAAAGGACAATGCAGCCGAACGAGCGTGGGCGGAGGAGGCCGGGAAAGGACGAAAAGCCGGGTCCTCGGGTCGTCGCCCTCCGCGCGGAGCGGACGGCGCGTGGGGCGAATCGAAAACGACCGGGGCGCCGCGGGGTCGGAAATTGCGCGGCCGAGCGACAAGAAAAGCAGGCGCCCCCGGCCTATCGCGGGGGGCTACCGTCATGCATACTTTTCCGTCATGCGCGACCTTCGGAGCTTCTCTTTTGCGCTCGTATCGTCTTCGATCCTGCTCGGCGTCGCCGGATGTGGTCCCGAGCCCGCCGTGCCGCCCGAGGCCGCCTCGATCTGGGTGGCCCCGTCGTCGCCCACCGCGCCCGCGGACACGTCCTTTTTCGATCATCCGTGGCCGAGTGATCTGCGCCTCGAAGACGGCGTCGTGCCCCTCGAAGGGTATCCGAACCCGCGCATCGTGCCGATCCTCTCCGAGTACATCTCGCTCATGGATCGCAAGCTCGACGGCTTCTCGCCGGCGGCCACGGGCTACCTGCGCTTCGATGGTCCGCTCGATCCGAGCTCGCTCCCGCAAAACCCGGGGCTCACGCTCGACCCGCGCGCGTCGGTGCAGCTCCTCGACATCGATCCCGCGTCACCCGAGCACGGGACACGCAGGCTCGTCTCGCTGAAATTCCGCGCGGAGGAGGGCGTGTATTACCCGACGAACACGCTCGCCTTCATGCCGACGCTCGGGTTCCCGCTGCGGCCGCATACCCGGTATGCGCTCGTCGTGACCGACGCCGTGCGCGGCGTCGCGGGAGGCTCGATCGCGAAGAGCTACGAGCTCGCGCAGGTGCTCGGCGAGCAGAGCCCCGAGAGCGATGCGGCCCGGGTCGCGAAAGAGGTGCTCGCGCCGGCCGTGGCGGAGATCGAGAAGGCCGGGATCGAGCGCGCGCGCATCGTGCACCTCGCGGTCTTCCGGACGAACGATCCGACGGAGGAGCTCTTCGCGGCGCGGGATCATCTGCGCGCGAACGTGCCCGCGCCCGTCGCGAACCCGACCGCGTGGGTCGTCGGCGGCACGTGGGACGCGCGCACTGAATACCTCGGCGTCTACGGGCCCTCGCCGAATTACCAGGAGGGCGAGCTTCCCTTCGAGAAGCCGAGCGACGGCGGCGCGTTCAAGTACGAGAACGGCGCGCCCGCGGTCGTCGACACCTTCAATCTGCGCTTCTCGCTCACCGTGCCGAACTCGCCCGCGTGCCCGATGCCGGCGAACGGATACCCGATCGTGCTTTACGCGCACGGCACGGGCGGCGACTTCCGCAGCTACGTGTACGACGGCACGGCGCGTAGCCTGGCCGAGCAATGCATCGCCTCGATGGGCGTCGATCAGATCTTCCACGGCCGCAGGCCGGGCGCGCCCAAGGACGGCGATACCTCGCGGATCTCGCTGCTCTTCTTCAACGTGAACAACGTCCTCGCGGCCCGGACGAACAGCCGGCAGTCGGCGCTCGACGAGGTGCAGCGCGCGCGGCTCTTCACGGAGTCGAAGATGGAGGTGCCCGCGAAGATCTCGGTCACGGGTCAGCCGATCCGCTTCGACGGCTCGCGCCTCACGTTCTTCGGCCACTCGCAGGGCGGGCTGAACGGGCCGCTTTTCCTCGCCTCGGACGATCAAGCGCGCGGCGGCGTGCTCTCGGGATCGTCGGCGGTCATGGCCATCACCCTGCTGCAGAAGACGAGCCCGTCGCCGAGCATCGCGCAGCTCGTGAAGACGGTGTTCCTGAGCCTGAGGGCCGAGGAGGAGGGGGAGCTCGACCTCTTCCACCCGGCGCTCTCGCTCGCGCAGATGCTCGTGGACGCGACCGATCCGCTACATTACGCGCAACGTGTGGTCCTCTCGCCGCGTGACGGGATGGCGCCGAAGAGCATCTACATGACCGAAGGCGTGAACAACGACGGTTCGGGCGACAGCTACTCGCCGACACGTGGCATCGAGATGCATGCGATCGCGATGGGCCTGCCGCTCGTCATGCCGTCGCAGTGGCCGATCCCGGAGCTCGAATGGGGCGGGCCGGGCACGGTGGAGATCCCGGCGTCGGGGCTCGCGGGGAACCTCGCCGACGGGAAGGCGACGGGCGTGCTCGCGCAATGGCCGGTGCCGGAGGACTCGGACGGTCACTTCGTGGTCTTCCGCGTGACCGAGGCCCGATCGCAGGCCTCGAAGTTCCTCCGCAGCCTGAGCGACGATCCGAAGGGGCAGGTCTCGCAACCGTGACGCACGACGAAACGAGCGGGCGCGCGGCGCGCATCTGCGCTGCAGGAGCGATCACGAAGCGGCGTCCGCCGTCTCCGGCGGCGTGGGATCTCGCGGCCGATCCGCCCGAGGACCTCGCGGCGCTCTGGGCGCACGCGGGCGGGCTCGAGCTCAGCGACGGCACGCGCCTGCTCGGGCCCGAGGAAGTTGGTCCTGCAACGAAATGGCTGACGGAGGAGAAGTCGCTCGGCTGGGACAGCGATCTCCTCGTGATCGGCGAGCGTGACGATCTCGTGATCGTGCGGGACCTCGATCACGCGGGCATACGCGCGGGCGGCGGCGTGCTGGAGGCGCCTTCGGACGGGCTCGAAGCGTTCCGGCGGGTCGCGTGGAACGTGCTCGGGTACCTGGAGACGCGGCTCGGGTTCGAGCCCGCGCCGCGGCCGACGCCGGAGATCGCGGCGCAGCAGGCGGCCTCGCAGAAGGACGTCGCGGCGCTCACGAAGGTGCTGGCCGAGTCGTTTTACCCGGGCAGCGAGGCCGTGGCCGCGCACGCGGCGCTCGTGCTCGGCGAGATCCTGGCGGCCGCGGGGGACGACGTCGCGGCAATGCGCGCGTTCGTGCGGAGCGTGTCGTTCCGTGTGCAAGGGGCGCGTCGTGGGGCGGAAGCCCTGGAGCGCGCCGCGGGCTTCCGCGCGGCCGCGCGTGTGGCCGAGTCGGTGGGCGCCAAAGCCCTCGCCGAAGCGTGCCTCACGCGTGTCGACGTCTGAGAGGGTGTTCCACAGCGTTTTTCACGCGCGACGCCTGTGGAACCAACCTCTTCGTATCACTCGAACTCGACCGGCTCGTTCTCCCCGGCGATGCCCAGCATGCCGAGGATCTGCTCGACCTCGAGCCGCGCTTCGAGATCGGGGTTCGACTTGAGGAACCCTTCGAGTTGCTTCTTCGCGGCCTTGCGGTTGCCTTTCGCCGCGTACGCGAGGCCGGCGGCCTGCATCGCTTCGCCGTCGCCCGGGAACCTGCGCAGCGCCTCGTTCGCCTGCGACAGCGCGCCGTCGAGATCGCCGAGCTGGCGCAAGAGGTGCGAGAGCGCGACACGCGCGCCGAGGTAGTTCGGGGCGAGGCGGAGCGCCGCGCGGTAGGCTTCACGCGCGGTCTCGCGCTCTCCCGTCTCGAAGAGGGCGGCGCCGAGGAAATGGAACGCGTAGGGGTTCCTCGGGTCGGCCTTGATGACGTTTCGCAGGGCGACGAGCGCCTCGACGAAGCGCCCGTCGTTCATGAGCTCGGTCGCTTCCTCGACCGCGTCCCATCGGGCGGCGTCTTCTGCATCCACGGTCTGCGTTGCCATGCGCGAAGCATACGCGCGGAAAGCGCGGCGCGCCGTAGGGCGAGCGATCAGCGCTTCCGGCACCTCGTGTTTCGTGGTTAGTCCCGCTCGATGCTCGATAGGCCCCGCGAGCCCGTGCTGTTTCCGGTCTTCGCGGCGATCCTCGTGATCGCGGCGGGCCTCGCGTTCTGGCTGCCCGGGTTCGAGCGGACGGACGGGGTGTTCCCGGTCCCGCTCGACGACGTCTACATCCACTACGGATTCGCGCGATCGGCGGCCCTCGGCCACCCGTTCGCGTGGCTGCCGGAGAACGGCTACTCCTCGGGCGGGACGAGCCTCACGTATCCGCTCGTGCTCGCGCCTGCGTGGGCGCTCGGCCTGCGAGGCGCGTCGCTCTCGTACTTCGCGGCGGCGATCGCGTGCGTTTGCCTGTGGGATCTCTGCCGCTCGGTGCGGACGCTCCTCGAAGGCGCGCCGCGGCTCGCGGCCTGGATCGCGGCGCCCCTGCTCCTCGCGGTACCGCTCGTCGACTGGAGCCTGTACTCGGGCATGGAGACCGCGCTCTTCGCGGGGATCCTTGGCCGCCTGCTCGTCGCGGCGCGGCGCGCGACGACGGCTTCGCCGAACGAGCGTCCCTCGGCGCAGCTTCGCGCAGGGCTCTGGGGCGCGCTCCTCGCGGCGACGCGGCCCGAGTCCGCGGCGCTCGTCGCGCCACTCGGTGTCGCCATCGTGTACGGCGCGCGTTCGCTCGGCACGTGGTCCTCGCTCCTCCGCGCGCTCGGACCGATGGGGGTTTTTCTGGCCGCGCAGGCGGCGGCGAACCTCGTGTTCACCGGGGAAATCAGCCAGGCGGGCGCCGTCCGCAAGCTCGTCGGGACGAACCCGTACCTCACGCCGATCGAGGCGGCCGTGGAGGTGATCAAGAACCTCGCCGTGCTTCAGGCG
The DNA here is from genome assembly GCF_029946505.1 of Polyangium sp. y55x31. GTDB lineage: Bacteria > Myxococcota_A > Polyangia > Polyangiales > Polyangiaceae > Polyangium. The sequence continues at coordinate 146,686 of NZ_JARZHG010000006.1, read as the reverse complement.
CAGGCGTTCGACGTCGCGCTCGGGGGACCGTCGTTCTCGTTCGTCGTGCCGCTCCTCGTGCTCGTCGCGGCCTTCGCGCGGCGCACGCGCCTCCTCGCATTGCCGCTCGTCGCGGGGGCGATCGGCATGCTCTTGCTCGTGTCGCTGAACACGACGGCGCGGTACCAGAACTTTCGGTACGCCGTGCCTTCGCTCCTGTTTTTGCTCGTCGCCGCGGCGCTCGGCGCAGGGGAGCTGATGCGAAGGGGGCGGGTGCTTCGTGTCCTCGGGCTCGGGCTCGCGCTCGTCGCCGTGCTCGCGCCTGTGCGGCTCTTTCCGCGGCAGATCGATCATTTCGCTCGCGCCTCCGGCAACATCGAGCATCAGCAAGCCGAGGTCGCGCGCCGGCTCGCCGCGCTTTCGCCGCGTCCTCGGCGGGTCCTCGTCGGTGACGCGGGCGCGATCCCCTACCTCTCGGGCCTCTCCGCGCTCGATGGCCTCGGCCTCGGCGGTTATCACGACCTGCCGTTCGCCCGCGCTTCGGTGCACGGGATCCCCGCGATCGTCGAGCTGATCGAGCGGATGCCGGCGAGCGATCGGCCCGACGTGATGGCGATCTATCCGAGCTGGTTCCCCGATCTCGCACGATCGTTTGGACAGCAAATGTTCTCCGTGCGGATCGAGGACAACGTGATCTGCGCCGCGCCGGAGAAGGTCGTGTATGCGGCGGATTGGTCCACGCTTGCTCCGAACGACGAGGCGCGGGCGGGCGTGGTCGACGAGGTCGACATCGCGGACCTCGTGGACGAACGGGCGCACGGATACACGTTCCCGCGGCCGCAGGCCGGGTGGGTGATCGGCGCGACGTTGCGGGACGCGGCCGGGCGCGCGCGGTTCGATGCAGGCCGCATCATCCCGCAGGGGCAAAGCGAGTCGTTCGTCGTCGCGCCGCACGTCCAGCGAGGCCCCGCGACGCTCGTGCTCCGGACCGACGGAGGCGGACCGATCACGCTCGTGATCGAGCTCCTTCGAGGAGGCATGCAAACCGTGGAGATCCCGGCGCGGGACGAGGCTTCGTGGTTCGAGGCGCGTGTGCCGCTCTCCTCCATCGGCGGCCGTGATTCCGTGAAGATCACGGCGAAGCAAAACGCGTGGCGGAGCTTCCACGCGTGGCTCGTACGACCTTGAAGATCACGGGCGCCGTCCGTGGCATCCTCGCGGCATGGCGGATCGTCCCTCTTGGACCCGCGCGCTCGTGAACGCGGGCCGCGAGGCCCTCGCGTTCGGGCGGCAGGCGTGGCTCCTGCGGCACGATCTCGATGGAGCCGCGGCGCCGGCCGAAGTGCAGGACGGCGACGACGTCGTGGTGCTCCTCCACGGCCTCTTCGCGACCGCAGGCGGCCTTCGCCCCATGCGTCGCGCAATCACGCGTCACAAGGGTGTGCACGCCGCGGCGATGACGTATCCGCCGGGCCCCGGCGTCGAGGAGCTCTCCGAGCGGCTCGCGGCGCTCACCGCGGAGCTGCCCGGCGGAGCGCGCCTGCACCTCGTGGGGCACAGCCTCGGCGGCGTCGTGGCGCGGTTTTACGCGCAGGAGGCGGGGGATACGCGGGTCGTGCAGACCATCTCGATGGCGAGCCCGTTCGCGGGCGTCGTCGGGGCGAGCGCCCTCGGTTTCGGTGCGGCGCGTGATCTCGCGCCGGACAGTGCGATTCTGCGCAGGATCCGCCTTGCTGCTTCGGCCACGGCGAACGTCCCGCACCTCTCGATCATCGCGAGGGCGGACGCCGTCCTGCGTTCGCCCGTGTCGCACGCCCTGCCCGGCGGCGAGGTGATCGTGATGGAAGGCCAAGGGCACAACACGGTGCTCTTCGACGAGGAGGTCGCGCGGATCGTCGAGCGGCGGATCCTCACCCGCCGCAGAAAAACGTGCTAGGTGCGGTTGCGTGCGTCGCAACGTGAAAGCTTCGTGGATCGGAGTCGCGCTCGCCCTCGGAGTCGCGCTCGCGCCGGACGTCGCGCGGGCCGATGCGTCGGCGTGGGCGTTCGCGGGGGCAGGGGCGCTCGCGTGGAAAGAGGGGACGGCTCCGCTCGCGCCGCGCGCGGCCTTCAACATCGATTACGGCGTGGGCACGTCGCCGGATGGATCGTTCATCGTCGGAGGGCTCGCGCGGCTCACGCCCGTGGTCGACGAGGGCCTCGACCTGTCCTTGCTCGCGCGTTTCGCCACGCACGGCTTTCAGGCGGGCAAGGTTGGCGTCGCGCTCGACGTGGGCGGCTACCAGAGGCTCTGGGGGACGTACTCGCGTGGTGTGGCCGGCGGCCTCACGCTCGGCTTGCCGCTCGGCTTCTCGATCGGCGTGCAGGGGCTCTACGGAACGGGCGACGCGCTTGCGTTCGGCGCGATCGCCGGCATCGATTTCCTGCGCATGACGATCTACCGGCAGTCGATGCTCGACGCGTGGCCGAACCCGTACCCGGCGTATCAAACGCCCGCGGCGACGGCCTCGTTCGGACCGTCGCCGCGTTTCTTCTAGGTCGGCGGAGGCAGAGAAAGCTCCGACTCGTGCATCGACCGCATCGCGGTCGATGCATCAGAGGTCCAGGGCTGGCCCTGGTTCGGGTCCAGGGGCGAAGAGCCCCTGGTCGGGGCCCGGGGTGAAACCCCGGCGCGACGCTGTGGAGCTCCTTCTCAGATCGACGCGAGCGCCTTGACCAGTCGGTCGAGGTCCGCGCGCGTGTGGCGCTCGGTCACGGCGACGAGCAGCTCGCCTTTCCGATCGGCGCTGATGCGGCCGAGGTCGAAGCCGGGGATGATGTCCTCTGCGGCGAGCTTCTCGCAGACCTTCTTTGCGTCGCCGCCGCGCACGCGCACGACGAACTCGTTGAAGGTCGGTGCGCGGTAGGGCAGCGAATAGCCTTCGAGGCCTGCGATTGCCTGCTTCAGGTATTCGGCCTTGGCGAGGCACTGGCGCGCGGCCTCCACGAAACCCTTCTTGCCGAGCATGCACATCTTGATGGTCATCGCGGTCGCGCAGAGGCCGCTGTTCGTGCAGATGTTGCTCGTGGCTCGCTCGCGGCGGATGTGCTGCTCGCGTGTGGCGAGCGTGAGCACGTAGCCGCGGTTGCCTGCCTTGTCGACGGTCTCGCCGACGATGCGGCCGGGGATCTGCTGGAGGTACTTGCGGTCTTCGCGGCATGCGAAGAGACCGACGCCGGGGCCGCCGAATTGCGGCGGGAGGCCGAGCGGCTGTCCCTCGCCCACGGCGATGTCGGCGCCGAGTGCGCCGGGCGACTCGAGGAGCGCGAGCGCGTACGGATCCTGCGTCGCCGTGATCACGAGCGCGCCCTTGTCGTGCGCGGCCTGGGCCACCTTCCGGAGATCGCAGATCGAGCCGTAGAAGTTCGGGTACCCGACGACGACACACGCGGTCTCTTGCGTGATCGCAGTCGCGAGTGCGTCGACGTCCGCGGCGCCGTCTGCGGCGAGGGGCACCGTCGTGAGCGATGCCTTGCCCGTCCCGAGGCCACGCACGTGCGTCTCGATCGTCTCCAGGTACTCGGGGTGGATGCCCGCGGAGATGACCGTGTGCTCGCGACCGACGAGCCTGCGCGCCATGAGCACGGCCTCGGCGGCTGCGCTCGCGCCGTCGTACATCGACGCGTTCGCGAGCGGCAGGCCGAAGATCTCGCTGACGATCGTCTGGAACTCGAAGATGACCTGCAGCGTGCCCTGCGCGACCTCGGGCTGGTACGGCGTGTACGCCGTGTAGAACTCGCTGCGCAGGAGGAGCTGGTCGGCGGCGGGCGGGAAATGATGCTCGTACGCGCCGGCGCCGAGGAACGAGAGCATGCCGGCCGCGCGGTTCTTGCGGGCCAGCTCTTCGAGGTGGCGCATGAGCGACGGCTCGTCGACCGGCGCGGGCAGGTCGAGCGGGCGATCGTAGCGGGCGCGTGCGGGGATCGATTCGTAGAGCGCCTCGAGCGACGGCAGGCCGACGGCCTCCAGCATCGAAGCGATCTCCTCGGGTGTATGAGGGAGGTATCGCATGGGTGTGGAGAGAGATGAGGAGGCCGCGGCGCGTGTCAGTGGGCGGCGGTCTTCAGGAGCTCAGTATAGGCGGTGGCATCGAGCAGGCCATCGAGCTCGCTACGATCGGAGGGCTCCACGGCGATCATCCAGGCGAGGTCGTAACAATCCTCGTTCACCTTCTCCGGCTCGCTCTCCAGGAGTTGGTTGATCTGCACGACCTTCCCGCTCACCGGGGCGAAGAGATCGCTCAGCGTCTTGACGCTCTCGATGGTCCCGAAGGCCTTGCCCCGAGTGATCGTCTCGCCGACCTTCACGTCGAGGTTCACGAGCGTGATGTCACCGAGCTGATCCACGGCGTACGCCGTGATGCCCACGAGCACCCGGCCGCCCTCCTCCTTCGTCCACTCGTGATCCTTGGTGTACCGACGATCCGAACGAACATCATCGCTGGCCATACGAAGTCTCTCTCCTGTCCCTGTGACGCCACGCTTTCGCTTGCTACGACGCTTCTGCTACGACGAACGCTTGTAAAACGGAGTCTTCACCACCACGGCGCTCACCGAGCGGCCGCGGCAGTCGACCTCGAACGACGTGCCCACCTCGGCGAGCGACGTGGGCAGGTAGCCGAGGCCGATGTTCTTGCCGACCGTGGGGCCGGGGCTGCCGCTCGTGCACACGCCGACCTTGGTCCCCACCTTGTCGAGGAACGGGTAGCCGTGCCGCGCGATGCCGCGGCCGGTCATCTCGAAGCCGACGAGCTTGCGCGTCAGGCCCGCGGCCTTGAAGCGCTCGAGCGCCGTGCGACCGAGGAAGTCGCCCTTGCCGAGCTTGACGACCCAGCCGAGGCCGGCTTCGAGCGGGTTCGTCGTCTCGTCGATCTCGTTGCCGTACAGCGAGAGGCGCGCTTCGAGGCGGAGCGTGTCACGCGCGCCGAGGCCGGCGGGCTCCAGGCCGAGCGGGCCGCCGAGCTGGACGAGGGCGCGCCAGAGCTGCGCCGCGCCGTCCGTGGGACAGAAGATCTCGACGCCGTCCTCGCCCGTGTAACCCGTGCGCGCGACCGTGCACGGGACGTTCGCCAGCGTGGCGTCGCGGAAGTGGAAGCTCGGAAGCTCCGCGAGCGCGGGGCCGTCGCCGCCCGCCTGCGCGAGCAGCGCGAGGGCCTTCGGGCCCTGCAGCGCGATGAGCGCCGTGCGATCGGAGGCGTCGTCGAAGTCGCAGTGGTTCACCGCGGCGGCCCGGAAATGCGCAGCCATCTTGTCGCGGTTCGCAGCGTTGCAGACGATGAGCCACTTGGTCTGCGACACGCGGTAGACGATGAGGTCGTCGAGGATCGTGCCCGCGTCGTTGCACGCGACGGTGTAGAGCGCCTGCCCGTCCATGAGGCGCTTCGCGTCGTTCGTGATGAGGTAGTTGACCACGTCCGCCGCGTAGTCGCCCGAAAGGACGAGCTCGCCCATGTGGCAGACGTCGAAGATCCCGACGGCCGTGCGCACGGCGCGGTGCTCTTCCGTGACGCCCTTGTACTGCACGGGCATTTCCCAGCCCGCATAGGGCACGAGGCGGCCGCCGAGCGCGACGTGCTCATCGTAAAGAGGGGTCCTGCGAAGCGGTACCTGGGGCTGATCCATGGTCGACACCCCGCGCGATGTAGTCCGATTCGGGGTCAAAGTCGATGGCCGTCCCGTGCGGTTCAGCACGGACGCACGATCGCAGCCTGCACGATCGATGACGCGCCGCGCCTCTCGGCGGAGGCTTCATTCGAGCTTCGTAGGATCGAGAGGTTGCCCCTGCGGTGTGAGGCCGAGCTCGCGCCACCGTTCTTCCTCGGTCAGGCCGTCCTTCGCGGGGGGCCGGGTCACGTCGCGCACGACGATCTCGGTGTGATCGTCCCGCATGAGGACCTCGATCTCGAGCACACGCGCAGGCGCGGCCGCGGACTTCACGGTCGCGCCGTGGAACACGGTTTTTGGCGGGGCCGACTCGACGCGTTCGGCGACGACACGCGCCTTCACGTACGTCGCGACGTCCTCGGCGCGCAGGCTGCCCCGCGCGAAGAAGGCGTCGGGGAACTGCGCGGTGACCGTCAGGGCGCGAGGTAGTTTGAGCCCAAACGCATCGACCGTGCCCTCGGCGAGCTCGCCGGGCGCGAGCTGATCGGGGCGCGGGGCCGGGGCCGCGGAGGCGGCGCCGGCGGGCGCGCGGCGTTCGCCTTCCCCGCGGCAGGCGGAGAGCAGCACGAGCGCCGCGGCGCAGAGGATTGCGTGGTTCACTCGAGGACGAGGCCCCACGAGTCGATCCTCACCGAGGTGCGCGGCGGCGGCAGGCGTTTCGTCACGGTGTTCGTCTTCGAGTTCTCGCTCGACGTGCCGCCCTGACCGGTCTGGAAGACGAGCTGGAACTCGCCCGCGGTCGAGTTGTTCACGACCGACATCGGGCCGAACGCGGGGTCGTCGAAGTTGAGCTGCTCGTAGCAGCTCGGCGTCTGCGTGACGGCCACGCCGAACACGACGGTGCCAGGCGGCTGGTTCTCGAAGAAGCTCACCGTCTGCGGCGCGTTCACCGGATCCTGCACGTACCGCGGGCAAGGCCAGTCCGTCGGCGGCGTGGGACCGTTGGCACTGCAAGCAGTCTTCCGGTAGTAGTCGACGCCCCAGACGGCGCCGTAGCCGTCGGAGCACGCGTTGCCTTGCGGGCCGGTCGGCGTGAACGTCGAGAAGTAGGCGACGCCGTTGAAGAGCGAGATCGGGCCGGTCACGCGCACGCCGTTCTCGAAGGGGATGACCCAGTTGCTCTTCGTGACGAACGAGCCCGCGCCGTCCGGCTCCTCGCGGATCGACCACGCGCGCGTCTGCACGCCCGCGCTCGACGTGAACGTCTCCTGATCACCGGTCGAGAGGAGCACGACGGGGTTGCCGATCGGATCGACCGTGACGATCGGCGGCGTCTCGATGGGCTGGCGCGTCGCGGCCGTGTCGTTGCCGAACGCGTACGCGTCCCATGCGAGATCGACGGTCCACTTGTCGGGCTTCGGCGAGGTGAGGTTGATGCGATAGAGCGTCCCGTCCGCGTCGCCGACGTAGATGCGATCGGAGACCTGGCCCGGCTGCGAGGGATACGGGACGGGGACGCCGGTGACGGGCGAATCGAAGGACTCTGCCTTCACCTTCGTCGAGGGCAGCGTGGGGCCGTCGTCGGCCTTGCCACGGAAGTTCATGAGCAGCTCGCCCGTGTCGAGGCGGACGATCGAGAGCGAACGCGCCGCGCCGACCCGGCCGTTCGCGTCGTGCCAGCACCGCACGACGTCTCCGCTGACCTTGGGCTGGTACGCGTCGGACGACGAGACGCGCGTCGTCGACTTGAGGCGCGGGCAGCTCCCGTTCGTGAGCGTCGTCGTGCCGCCCGGGAGGATCGCGACGGCGACCTCCTTCACGTCGTTGTTGCCGTCGTCGACGGCGATCGTGGCGATCGCGGGTTTGATCGTGGTCGCCCCGAAGAGCGGCTCGCCGCTCGTGTTCGTCGAGAGCTGCCAGAGGAACTTCGGATCCGTCGCGTTCGTCACGTCGAGCGCGTAGTAAAAGCTGCCGCCGAGGCCGCCGGCCGCGACGAGCACGCTCCGCCACGGCGAGCCCGCCGCGCCGGCCTGCGCCTGCGCGCGCGTGCGCTGGAAGATCACGTCCTTCACGACGGGGCTTCCATCGAGCAGGAACGCCTGCCGACCGTACGTGGGCAAAAGACCGGGGAGCACGTGCGGCGGGAGGAACGACCAGAGCTCGTTGTTCTGCAGCGTGTCGACGCGCTGCGTGTCGGCCGGATCGTTCGACGCGACCTTGAAGGCGTGGAGCTGGCCGTCGGTCGTGGCCGCGAAGAGCACGAGCGGGCGCTTCTTGATCACGGGATCGGCGGCGAACGCGGCGTACGACTCGTCGCGGAGGAACTCCTTCGGCGCGCCCATCGTGATGGGCGAGGCGTGGTAGATGCTGCCGAAGCCGTTGCCGTACCGCGACTGCGGCACGCCGGGCAGGCCGACCTCCCAGCGGACCACCGTGTCGGCGCAGGTGCTCGCGTTCGCGCCCGAGCCCGCGATCGCCTTGCACGTGTCGGGCACGGGGCTCGACGGGATGTCGAGCGCGAGCGGCGTCTGCGCGAGCGTCGACGCGAACACCGAGCCGTCGACCAGGCCCGTGCTCGTGCCGCCGTAGAGGCCGAGGCCGTCGTCCGTGACGAGGCTCGGCCGGAGCGAGCGGCGCGAGTGGATCTGCCCGTTCGCCTGCGGGCCGATGAGCGTGAAGAACTTGCGACCGGGCGTGTTCGTGTTGAGGTTCGCCTCGAAGTCGTCGCCCTTGGCCTGCTCGATCGACGCGAGCACGGGCTTGAGGATGCCGTTCTGGTTCTCGCAGACGTAGCGCTTGCGTTCGAGGTTGCCGGTCCAGAGCGAGCCGACCGGCGCGTCGAAGGACGTGACGAACTGGTAGCCGGCGGCCTGGGCGTTGCCCTGGCTCGTCGTGGCGCCGGCCGTGGAGAAGACGGGGATCGTGCGGCTCGTCGAGCCGGCCGAGACGACGGCGAGGACCTGATCGAGCGCGCTCTTCAGCGTAGGCAGGTCGTTCGCGAAGAACGCGCGCTTCGTGCCGCCCTCGTAGGCGATGCGCGAGAGCGTGCAGCATGCCTTGAGCGTGCCCGTCGCGTTCGAGCAGAGGCCGCCGGGGTTCACGATGTCGGCCTGCGTGAGCGTGCTGCAGTCGGTGCCGCCGGCCTGCGACAAACCAAAGCCGATGGCGAAGGTCTTGATCGGGTTCGACAGCGTCGCGAGCTGGTGCGCGATCTCGTGCGGCCGCGGGTAGGGGCACTTGCCGTTGCCGGTCCCGCACGACTCGCGCAGGTCGAGGTTCGGCTCGCCGTCCGAGAGCACGATGACGAACTGGTTGCGGCACTGGCCTGCGACGTACGGATCGTTCTTTGGGCCGAAGGGTTTGCCCGTGGCCGGATCGTTCGAGCCGTCGTTCAGCAGGTAATCACGCGCGTCGGCGAGGATGCCCGCGATCGGGGTCGCGCCGTAGGGCCGCATCGCGAGGAGCGAGGCCTGGATGCGATCGTTCGTCTGCTGGATCTGCGCGATCGGCGCGTCGTGCGTGCCGAAGCCGATGAGGCGGCCTTCCCACGGCGGCGCGGCGGGGTTTCGCCCGCCGACCTCGAAGTCGTGGGTCGCGCAGTTCGGAGGGTTGCCGTTCGCGGGCGAGCCGCCGGAGCTCCAGTTCGGGTAGTAGCTCCACATGCCCTTCGTGCCGTCGTTCGGCGCGGGCGCGGATCCGCTCGCGCCGGTGCCGGGATCGGGCAGCGTGTCGAACGTCATCAGGCCGAAGCGGACGCGATCGCGGTACGTGTCGAGCAGACCGTCGTTCGCCTGCTGGAACCCCGGCGACGCGCAGGCCTGGCTCGTGTTGTTCCACGCGTGCGTCTTCAGCGCGTTCGCGGGCCAGTCCCACCAGGCCGCGCCCATCGAGCCCGGACCGTACGCGCAGCCGTTCGAGAGGATGCGGTGGAACGGCAGGTAGTACTTGTAGTCGTAGGGCTCGGGGCCGTTCGGCAGGGTGAACTCGTTGAGGAACGAGGTCGACGATCGATCCTGCGCGAAGCACGAGAAGTTCTGGATCGTCCCCGTCAGCACCGTGACCAGCGTGGACCAGCGGTTCAGCGGCGTGGCCGTGCCGGGGACACACGTCGCGCCGGCCTCCTCGGGGCGCTTGCCGTTCGCCATGTTCTCCATCGACCCCGAGGTGTCGATGACGAGCAGCACGTTCGGCAGCGGCGGGTTGATGTCCATTTGCGCCTCGGCGACGGGCGCGAAGGACGCGATCGAGAGCAACGTTGCGGCGGCGATGCTGGGGGAGAGGACGCGGGTCAGGGTTCGCATGGGTCCTCCGTCAAGGTCCGGAGATCGGTCCGACGACGAGCTCGGCGCGGAAGGTGGTGCTCGAAAGGGTGCTCGCGACTCCGCCCGGCGGTTCGAGCCGGATGCGGCCCGTTCCATGAAGCATGACGCTCATGAAGTGGACGTTCGCCGCGCCCGCGGAGGTGTAGTCGAAGCCCGCGATGGGGCGATCGACGCGGTAGAGGTCGTTCATCTCGACGAGCAGATCGGCCGAGGCGTTTTCGATGCGGCCGAGCGTGCCGTGATTGCCGGTCTGCGGGTCGTACGGCTGGAAGAGCGCGAAGCCGAGCTCCTTCTCGAGGTACGTCCGGCCGAACCGCGTGCAGTTCTGGTAGTACGGGTCGCCCGACATGCCGAGGCACTCCGTGGAGTTCTGCCGCGCGAGGAAATCGATCTGCGCGCCTAGGTCACGCGAGACCTTCGCGGTGACGGCGTTCATCGCGCTCTCGCCGAAGTAGCGGCTCTGCGTGGTGACGCGCGAGGTGCCGCTCGTGCTCGTGGCGATGGTGCTCGCCTGCGCGGCGAAGAGGCCGATGCCCGTGAGCATCGCGATGACGAGCACGACCACGAAGACGGTGGCCCCGCGCTCGCCGCGGCGCGCGCGGCGGCGCGTGATCGCGCTCGGGTTCGTTCGGACGAGCTCGCTCACGGCTCACCTCCACGCGTGTTCACGAGCGCGAATTCGCGCTCGAGCGTGCGGACGCGCGCGAAACGATCCGCGCCCTTCGCGCTCCCCACGAGGAAGCGGAAGGGGCGGCCCGCGGGCGCCGCGATCTGCGTGGGTCGATCGGGCGCGCGGGAACGCGTGGAGAGACGAACCTGCACCGAGCGCACGGCCTCGGGCCGGCTGCCTTGCACGTCGGGCGAGCCCGCGATCGCGTAGACCTGCGCGTTCGGCACGGGATCGGTGATCGGGAAGCGCTCGAGGACCGGCGCGTCCGGCTGCGAGGTGACGGTGAGCGCGGTGATGCCGAAGCGCAGCGCGATCGCGTACTCGGTGACGAGCTCCAGCGTGCCGGGGATCTCGCTGTCGTCCGGCGCGAGCTCGACACGCACGAGCTCGGTGCGATCGGCGTCGCCGGTCACGGGGTTCAGCGGCTGCACGTAATCGGCGAAGCTCGCGTCGGCCACGACGGACCGGAGCTCGTAACGGACGCGCGAGATCACGTGCACGGGCCAGCCGCTTCCGAAGCCCTTGATCGCGCACGACGAGCCCGTGCCTTGCGAGGTCTGGATCGGCACGAGGGGCGTGTTCTCGATCGTCACCTGGATCGAGCTGATCGGCGTGCCCGTCGCGGCAAACCCCTGGATGCGGCCGTAATAATCGTGCGTCGGTCCCTCGATGTGCAGGATGCGGCCGGCGCGGAAGAGCTCGGCGAGCCTGGAAGCGACGTTGCCGTTCTGCGTGAGCGCCGCGAGGCGGCGGATCGCGCGGCTCTGCGGCTGGAGCACGATCGTCGTGGTGCTCGCGCCGGGCAGCGTCGTGCTCATGACGAAGTTCTCGCCGGAGTCGAGGTCACCCGCGATCGTGATGCGCTCGTTCCGCAGGTCGTTGCCCGCGTTCTGCGGCAGATCGGGGCGGGCCTCGATGACGACGGGCGCGAGCCTGCGCATGCCCGCCGGCCAGTCGACGAGGTTCGTCTGGGCGCAGATGCGTCGATCCGTGAAGGGGTTTCGCGTGGTGTTGCGGCCGGCGTGCTCGAGGTCCGTGCCCAGGCGGCCGAGGCCCATCGACACGGCGACCTGCGCGTACGACATGCGCGCTTCCTCCTGGAAGATGCGCACCGCGTTCTTCGAAAGGAGCACGGCCGCGGCGGCGACGAGCGCGCCCGCGGTGATCGCGACGAGCAGCTCGACGAGCGTGAAGCCGCGCCGATCGCCGCTCTTTGGGGTGCGGTTCTTCGCGCGCATCAGTTCGAGGCCTCCGCCTGGCCGACCACGGTGGAGAGGTAATAAAAGCCGTACCGCGCGTCGTTCTCCTCGATGTTCGCGGGTGCGGTCGTGCGGCACTCGGTGATCGGCGCGAGGTCGCGGCGCCAGATCACGCGAACGAGCGCGCGGACGGCGATCGGGTGCGTCGCGCCGACCAGCGAGAGGGGCTTCTGGACGGCGCGCGCCATCTGCAGGTGCGTGCAGAACACGCCGTTCGTCGTGGTGTCGCCGACGGGCACGTCGGCGCCGTGGATGTCGGCCACGGGCGAGCTCCAGCCGGAGACCTCGGGCGCGAGGATCCATTGTCCCGGGCCCGGCGGGTTCACGGGATCGTACACGCCCGAAGAGACGAGCCAGCGCGTCTCGCCGAGGTCCGAAACGCCGAGCGGATCGTTCCACTGGAGCGCGTCGATCTTGAGCCGCTCGGCCCACGTGGACGCCACCTGCCGCGCGCCGTCGCCGACCCGCGCGTTCGAGTTGCCGATCAGCGCGACCTTCTGCAGCGCGATCACGCCCGTCGCGCCGACCGCGAGGATCGCGAGGGCCATCATCACCTCGATGACCGTGTAGCCACGCAGAGCCCGCTTCATTGGATCACCCTCGGCAGGCCGAACGACGGCACGAGCACGCGGCGAACCCGGCCGTTCGCGAGGTTCGTCACGGAGAGCTTCGCCGCGCCGACCATCTGCACGAACGCGCCGTCGTTGTACCGGACGAACGCGGTGCGGCGCGCGAAGCAGACGTCGGCGATCTCCTGGTTCGAGTTGTCGGGGCCGAGGAAGCCGACGTCGACGATGGTCTTCTTGTCGGTCGAGGCGAACCGATAGGTTTGTCGCTCGAGGGTGGGGTCGGCCCAGTCGATCGTGTTGCAGCCGCGCGGCGAGATCAAAGTCGGCGCGGGCGTGTCGAGCGCGGCGCGCACGGTCTCGACCTGCACGGCGCCGCTCGGCTTGCGGAAGCGCACGAGGAACGTGGCGCGCTCGGACGACTCGACGTAGCCGCGGCGGTAGATCTCAGCGAGCTGCATCGTAAGCCGACTCAGGCCGATGTCGCGCATGATCCGGATGAACGCAGGCGACGCGACCGCGGCGAGCAGCGTGATCATGAAGATGACCACGAGGATCTCGGTCAGCGTGAAGCCACGCCGCCGCACCACCGCGATTGCAGCGCGCGCCCTGGGAAGCCGGCGAGAAAGGAAACGAGCCACCAACATGATTGGTAGCAAGCCTCGTGCCTCGAAGAAAAAGTTTTCGGGGAAGCTGAATGGGCCGAGAGCAAGGCCCGATGCGAGGTGTGGCGCGGGACGAGCCGCTACGGATTGCGACGCTCTGCAAAAGTTGCGGGATCCGGGGGGCCGGGGGCCTCGCGCCCTTGCACCGGTCTTCTGATCGTTGCATGTGCGGTCGACCATGATCCAAAGGCATGCGGCATTCGGTTCCCTCCTCGCCCTCGCCCTCGTCAGCGCTTGCAAGAACGAGGAGCCTCGCGGCGCGGCGCCACCGCCGCCTCCCGCGGCGAAACCCGCGGCCTGCGCGGGCGGCGGCGGGACCCTGTCCGACGCGCAGTCCGCGGCGTTTTTCCCGCGCACCACGGCGAACTTCTGCCTCGACCCGAACGGCGGCGACAAGACGTACGGCGAAGGCGGCAGCCTCCCGCTCGATCAGATCTGCGACATGTTCGACGGCGAGTGCGAGATCTACAAAGGCTTCGGCGTTCGCCGCGTCGTCGAGCTCAGGTACGTCGACGGCGGCGGCAGCGCGGCGACCATCGACGTGCACCTCTCCAAGTTCGGCTCGACCGAGGGCGCGTACGCGATGTTCACGAAGCGCGTCGTCGGCGACGGGGATCCCGCGGGCGAGGACACGCCGCGGCCCATCGAGGGCGGGGGCGCTGCGGCGCTCGGGCTCGGGACGGCGTACCTCTGGCGCGGCGCGCACCTCGCGGAGATCACGTACAACGACGAGGCCGCGGCGGAGCCCGCGATCAAGGCGCTCGGGGACAAACTGCTCGCGCCGCTCGTGAAGGAGATCGGGGCGAAGCTGCCGGGCGAGACGGCGCTCCCGCCGGCCGCGGCAGCGCTGCCCGAGGCGAACCGGATCCCGCTCGGCGTGCGCGTGGTGACCAAGGATCTCCTGGGGATCCCGAGCACGGGCGGCGGCGCGTTCGGCTACTACAAGGACGGGGACAAACGGTATCGGTTCGCCGTGATGGTGCGCGCGGACGACGAGCAGGCGAAGGACGTGCTCGCCACGCTCGGCAAGGGGCCCGGGGCGCAAAAAGAGAAGGGGATCGGCGACGGCGCCGTGCGCTTCATGAGCAAGGAAGGCGAGGCGCCCGCAGTCGAGTGGATCGTCGCGCGCACGGGCAGCCGGCTCGTGGGCATCGGCGACGAGGTGCGCGTGCTGCGCAGCGGGATGACGGCCGACGAGGTCACGAAGGTCTCGCTCGGCAAGGACGAGAAGATCGCGCGGCTGAAGGACGCGATCGCCAAGAAGTGAGGGAGGCGAGGGGACGCGGCGTCTGCCCGCGTCCCCCATCCCCGTCGACGAATTACTTCGTCCTCAAAATGACGTGGTAGCCGAAGGGCGTCTCGACGAGGCCGCTGACCTCGTTGACCTTCAGCTTCTCGACCGCCTCCTGGAAGGGAGCGACCATCGCGCCCTTCGGGAAGAGGCCGAGGTCGCCGCCGCGGGCGCCGGCGTTCGGCTCGTCGCTGTACTCCCCGACGATCGTCTCGAACTTCGCGCCGTCCTTGACCTTCTTCAGGCCCTCCTCGGCGCGCGTCTTCGCCTCTTCCTTCGTGCGCGTGATGTTCGCGGGCGCGCGCATGCTGCCCTTGTACATCACGAGGAAGTGCTTCGCGCCGAACATCTCGCGCGGCGGCTGCTGCTGCGCAGGCGCCGTGGGGCGAGGCGGCGTCGCGGGCGTCGCCGGGGTGGCAGGCTGCGTCGCGGCCGTCTCCGTGTGCGCGCCGCCGCCCTGGGGCTTCGCGGCGAGGAAGCCGAGCGGCTTGTTGAACATGCCGAAGAAGCCGAGGATGCCGACGAGCACGAGCACGGCCAGGACGACGTGCGGCGTCCACCAGTAGGGATCCTCGTCGTCGCCGTGTGCGGCGGCGTCGTGGCCCTGGTGCTGCGCGTGCTCGTCTTCCTCTTCGTCCTCTTCTTCGTCTTCCTCTTCGTCCTCTTCCTCGTCCTCGTCTTCGGACTCGCCTTCCGCGCCCTCTTCCTCCTCGTCCTCTTCCTCTTCCTCGTCCTGATCCTGCTCCTTGTCGAGCTCGGGATCCTGTTCGGCCTTGGGCTGCTTCTTGGTCTCTTTGCTCATGATGACTTCTTCAGAGAGAGGGCTTTGCCCCACCGTTCTTGCCGCGCGGGCGGCGATGACCCTGTGATCGGTCCGGTCGAGTTAGCACGCGCCTCGGCGGCTCGTCAGGCGATCTCCGCGTATCCGCCCGTGAGGACTGCTTCCGGTCTTCCCTTCACGCTCGCCTGGAGCGCCACCTTTCCACCTTCGAGCAAGTATCCCTGCGTGACGATCGTGTCCCCGGGCCAGACCGGCTTGCGGAATTGTGCGGACAAAAGCCGCAAGCGCGAGGCATCTCCCCCGAGGAGGCCCTTCACCACGGCACGCGCCGCGAACCCGTACGTCGCGAGGCCGTGCAGGATCGGGCCCTGCGGGAAGCCCACGGACGCGGCGAACGCAGGGTCGGCGTGCAGCGGGTTGTAGTCGCCGCACAGGCGGTAGAGCAGGGCTTGCTCCGGGGACGTCGTTTCTTCGTGGGTGAACGTCGGCTCGCGATCCTTGGGGATCGAAGGTTCGTCCGGATCGCCGGGCGGACGCGGGCCGCTGAAGCCGCCTTCGCCGCGGTAGAGGATCGACCAGGTCGTCTCGTAGACGCGCTCGCCGCCTTCGAGCGTGGTCGTCGTGTCGATGACGACCTGCGCGAGCTTCTTCATGTCGTAGATGCCGCGGATCGTGGCGGTCGTGAGCAGCGTGCCGGAGGGTGGGATCGGCGCGAGGGCGCGGATCTTCTGGCCGCCGTGGACGACCATGGCGAAGTTGCCACCCGTGCGCGCGAGCGACTTGAACACCGGCTCGGTCGCGGGGATCACGGCGAACGTCGGATAAACCTTCAGCCCGCCTTCGGTGCCTTCGTAGAGGTAGGCGAGCTCGTCGCGCTTCGCGCCGATGCCGAGCGCGTAGAGCGCGAGCGTCTTCCAGTCGTAGGTGAACGAACTCGGCTCCGTGGTGAAGCCCAGACTCGAGAGATCGAGGGCCATTGCGCCTTCCGTAAGGATCGAGACCGGGACACGTACCGATCTCGCGTGGACGCGTCAATTGTTCCTGATGGTCCTGGGGTGGGCTGCATACGGGGAGCGCGCGTTGACAGGCTGAAAGGTCGGACGCTAGGTTCGCTCATCCATGCGCCTCAAGACGCTGCGGCTCCAGAATTTTCGGGGGTTTGGGGACGCAACGCTCGACCTCGATCGACCTCTCACGGTCCTCTTCGGCGCGAACGGATCGGGGAAGAGCTCGGTGCTGATGGCGCTGCTCTTCGGGTTCAGCGAGCTCCTGCACTGGACCTTCCTCCAGGCGGGCGGTCGGGCCTTCTCGCCGTCCGACGGTGACATCGCGCTGGGTGCGGAGCGCTTGACGATCACCATGGAGTTCTCGGGCGATGATCAAGAGTTCCCTTTGAGTGTTCGATACAGGCGGGGACAGGGGACTGAAGTCTCCTCACGCCGATCTTACGACCTCGGGGACCTTTCCTTCTTGCCCATTGCCTACCTGGCCGACCGCTCCGTTGCGCCGTCCCGAGGCACCTTTCAGCCGATCGAGCCCGAAAAGCCGCTCACGCACGATTGGGTCCTCTCCGACGCGCTCGACGTGGGGCACGTCGGCTTCCGCCCCTTCTTCCGCTGGTTCAAGGAGCGCGAGGACGCCGAGAATCGGCGCAAGGTGCAGGAGAAGGATCTCTCGGTCACCGACCCACAACTCTCCGCCGTCCGCGCCGCCGTCGAGGGGCTCCTCCCAGGGTTCTCGAACCTGCGCATCCAGCACGATCCGCTGCGCCTCGAGGTGACGAAGGGCTCGCAGGCGCTCTCCGTGGATCAGCTCTCCGACGGGGAAAAGCAGGTCCTCGCGATCACCGCCGACATCGCCAGGCGCCTCGCGATGGTCCACGCCGACGCACCGGAGCCTTTGCAACGAGAGGCCATCGTCCTCGTCGACGAGGTCGAACTGCACCTCCACCCCGCCTGGCAGCGGCGGGTGCTCCCCGCGTGGAGGCGGATCTTCCCCGGCTCGCAGTTCATCGTCACGACCCACTCTCCCCAGGTCCTCAGCGAGGTCCCGAGCGACGCCGTCTTCCTCGTCGAGAACTTCCAGTTCGTGCGACCCGGCGCGCCCACCGAGGGGCGGGACAGCAACGCGATCCTCGAAGAGGTCATGAGCACGCCCGAGCGGCCTCTGGCGGTCAAGGACGAGCTCGACGAGATCTCCAGGTTGATCGACGAGGACCAGTACACGCTGGCCCGCGAGAAGCTCGACGCGGTGGCGCTGCGGGTGACCGAGCAGGACAGCGAAGTGGTCCGTCTGCGCACGCTGCTGCACTTCCTTGGGGATGGGGATGAGGCTCGTTCGCAAGGGTAACGAGCCCAAGGAGCTGCTCGCGTACCGCCTCCTCCCGCACGCGAGCTACGAAGGACTGCCGAGCGAGACGAAGGTGGAGCTCCGCAGCGCTCTCGTGCGCGATCAGGGGGCGCTCTGCTGCTACTGCATGCAGCGCATCACAGGCTTCGACGTGCGCATCGAGCACCTTCGATCGCAGTCGAACCATCCCGAGCTCCAGCTCTCCTGGAACAACCTCCTGGCCGCTTGCCACGGGAGCGAGGGCCGAAGCCCCGACGAGCAGCACTGCGACGTTCGCAAAGGCGATCGTGACATCACGCTGAGCCCATTCGAGGCCAAACACATCGCGTCACTCCGCTACGCGGCGTCCGGGGAGATCCGTTCGAGCGACCCGGCGCTTCAGCGGGACATCGGCGAGACGGGCAAGGACAAGGGCGCGCTGAACCTCAACCATCCCACGCTGCGACGCAACCGGAAGGAAGCGGTAGAGGCCCTGATCGACGCTCTTCACCGCAAGAAGAGCGGCGCGTTCTCCCCCTCGTTCCTTCGAGCCGAGCTCACGCGGTGCACGCAGCCGGACGCGAAGGGGCAGCTCACGCCGTTCGTCGGCGCGCTCGTCTACTGGCTCGAGAAGCGCCTCGGGCCTGCACACCGTACTTGAGGCCGTCGCTTCACAGCGCGATGCGGTACGCCACGAGCAAGCCGAACTCCAGCATGTCGACGCGGCCCGAAAGCGACGCGCTGTCGCCCGTGGGCGCTTGCAGGGGCTCGGTCGGCAGAAACCAGCTCGCGTACCGCAGCGTCGTGCCGAGCGACCAGTTCGGCGCCACCGTCCACTCGCCTCCGATCGCCAGGCCCGCCGCGAGTCCTTCCGTCGAGAGCGTCGCGGCGCGCGGGCCGACGAAGGCCGTGTCCGCCGCGGGCTCGCGATCCGTAGCCACGGTCCAGGCGTCGCGGATGATCACCGCGCCGAGCGTCGCGCCGCCCCACCAGACCCACTTGTCGCTCTGGATGCCGTAGTAGCGGAGCTGCCCCTCGACGAGGAAGTAGCTGCGATCGTGCTCGCGACTGAGCTCGGCCGCGCCAGGCGCCGTGCCGCTGAGGAGCGACCGCGCCCAGGAGATGCTCGCGCCGAGGCCGAAGCGGCCGATGCGATACTGGTTGTAGACGCCGAGCGAGACGCTCGTCTCGCCCTTCTCGCAGCTCGTGCGCGAGCGCGGGCAGACGTTCGCCGCGGGCAGGCTGAGCAGCCCCGCGTTCACCGAGACGAGCGTGTGCGTGTAGTCCTGCTCCAGGGCCGCGGAGGCGCGGCGCGCGGCGGCCGATTCCTGGCTCTGCGCGTGCGCGCTCGAAGGGCATGCGGTGAGCGCGACGAGCGCCCCGGACGTGGTCGCGAGGGCGACGAGCAGGCGGCGAGTCGCGCGCGTCAGAGCCATGGTCCACCGGTGGGTGTGGGCGGCGGATCGGTCGTCGGCAAGGGCGGCGGCGTGGGCGGAAGCTCGGGGCCCGTCGGCGCGCCCGCGGGGCCCTTCGTCGTGGACGTCCCCCCGGAAGGCGTGACCGCGGGCGTTGCCGTGGGTCCGGGCGGCGCCGCGGCCGAGGCGCTCGGGAGCGGTTTGCCGTCCTTGCCCGTGGGGCGCGGCATCGGGAAGCGGCCGTTCGGGCGGTGATCCGTGGGGACGGCGCGGGGCGTGTTGCTGGTCGCGGGCGCGAGCTCCGTCGGCGCCTTCGATTCGAGCTCGGCGACGAGGTGTTGCGCGGTCGTGAGCGAGGGGTTCAGCGAGACGGCGATGCGGGCGAGGTGCAGAGCCTCCGCGGGATCACCCGCGTACTTGCGCCCGAGCGCGCTCGTGACGAGGCGCTCGGCGGCCTCGCGGCGCAGCTCTTTCACGCGTGCTTCGCCGGGCCAGCGGGTGTTCGCGGCTTCGAGGATCTCTTTGACGTTGTCGCCGGGCGGCGCGTCCCACGCCTGCCGCTTCATGGCTTCGCGTGCGGCATCGAGGCGACCTTCGAGCGAGTCGGCCGAGGCCGCGCCGACGAGGCCGAGGCGCCGTCCACCCATGACGATCACGAGCGGCGCGGCGGCGAGGCAGAGGACGATCGCGACGATACGCGTGAGGCGCGCGCGGCGCTTCGTGTCGGCCGGCGGAGGCAAGGAGAGCGGCGTCTCCGTGCCTTGCATCGTCGACTCGCGCGCGAACGGGGCTGCAGGCGAGGCGTGTGCGTCGGGTTCCTCGGGCTCGCTCGTGTCGTCTTCGTCGACGCGTGTATCGCTCCGGGTCGAAGGGGGCGCGGCGGTGGTGTCGTCTTCGTCGTCGAGGATCGCCGAAGACGACACCATGCGGCCCGCGGACGACGTGGGCGCGGGCGGGACGAGCGGTGATGGCGAGCTTTCCGGGTCGTCGAGGATCCGCGAGGAGTTTGGCAGCGGGGTCGCGTCGGCTCGCGCGGGGACGCCGCCGATCTTCGCGGCGAGATCCGTGGAGAGCTCCAGCGATTTCGTGCGCTCCTTCGAGGGCAGCTTCACCGCGCCTTGCCGCGCGAAGAGCAGGCTCGATCGAGCGAGCTCGTCCGGATCGAGTCCGCTCTGTCGCGCCGCCGCGTAGAGATCCTTGCCGAGCGTGCGCGCGTCTGCGGCGCGCGCCTCCGGCTTCTTCGAGAGGTTTTGCATGATCACCGCGGCGAGCGGCGCGGGGACGTAGCTCGCGCGTGGGATGCGCAGAAGATCGGGCGGCGGATCGTGCGTGTGCTGGATGAGGAGCTGCACCGGCGACTCGCCTTCGAAGGGCGTTCGGCCGGCGAGACACTGGTAGAGGATCGTCGCGATCGAGTAGACGTCGGCCGCGGGGCTCACGGGTTTGCCCTCGGCGCCCTCGGGCGAGATGTACTTCGCCGTGCCGAAGATCAGGCCCGCCTGCGTGGCCATCGAGCCGCCGCGATCGGCCCAGTCGAGCCGCGCGATGCCGAAGTCGAGCACCTTCACGAAGTCCGGATCGTCGCCGCGGCGCACGAGCATCACGTTCTCGGGCTTGAGATCACGATGCACGATGCCCTGCGCGTGCGCCTCGCCGACCGCGTCGCAGATCTGCAGCGCGATGTGCATCGCGCGCGGCAAAGGGAGCGCCGAGGGCTCGCCGCCCGTGCCCGCCGCGGCGAGCGCGGAGAGCAGCGACATGCCGTCGAGGTACTCCATCACGAGGTACATCTCGCCGCCCGTGCGGGGATCGCCGCGTTGCGGGATCGTGCCGGTCATGAGGACCGAGACCACGCCGGGGTGCGCGAGCCGGCTCGCGATCTTGGCTTCCCGGTGGAAGCGTCCGACGAGCTCGGCGTTGCCGCTGAGCTCGCGGTGGAGGATCTTCACGGCGACGTCGCGATCGATGCCGGCCTGGAAGGCGCGGTAGACGCGGCCCATCGAGCCGATGCCGATGAGGTGCTTGATGCGGATTTGCCCGCTGAGCTCGAGGCCCGCGTACGGGTCGACCTCGGGGCTCGAGAGCGAGGGCCCCTTCACGTTCACGAGGGGCGTGCCGTCCTGCGGGCAGAAGAGGACATCCGCGTCGTAGCGCTCGCCGCACGACGGGCAACTCTTCGTGGGGGACGGGGTCATCGGCGGGACGAGTGTAGCAGGAACGCGTGGATCCCACGCGGCCTCCGGATTACCGTCCGGGCCCAGGTGAGCAAGGCGAGGGCGAGCGCGGCGGGGAAGACCCAGGAGAAGGCGAAGGCCGCCCCTTCGCCCGCGCCCGCCAAACGCGAGCCGCGCGGCAAGCCGCAGAAGCCCGAGGCCCCGACGCCGATCCGCGAGGCGATGCCCGCGGCGGCCGAGACGCAAGACAACGACAACGCCTACCGCATCGAGCTGCCCCAGTTCGAGGGCCCGCTCGACCTCCTGCTGCACCTCATCCAGCAGCACGAGCTCGATATCCTCGACATCCCCGTGAGCTTCATCACGCAGAAGTACCTCGAGTACCTGTCGTTGATGCGGGCTTTGTCGATCGATCTGGCGAGCGAGTACCTCGTGATGGCGGCGACGTTGACGCACATCAAGTCGAAGATGCTCTTGCCGGTGGTGCCTGCGGGTCAGGACGGCGATGGGCTGCCGGAGGAGGAGATCGATCCGCGGGAGGAGCTCGTTCGGCGGCTGCTCGAGTACCAGAAGTACAAGGCCGCGGCGGCGGACATCGCGGAGCGCGGGACGCTCGGCAGGGACATCTTTCCGCGCGGCATCCCGGAGCCCGTGCCGGAGGGGCCTGCGCCGTTCGCGCCGGTGGGCGTGTTCTCGCTGTTCGACGCGCTGGAGAAGCTGCTCAAGCGCACGAACGTGAAGGTCGAGCACCAGGTCAACTTCGATCGGATCACGATCACGGACCGGATCGTGCAGCTCACGGAGCGCCTCTCGGGGCGGCGGCGCGCGACGTTCGAAGAGCTCGTGCTCGACGATCCGGCGCGGAAAGGCGCGCCGCTCACGAAATTCGACATCGTGATCACGTTCCTCGCGATCCTGGAGATGGCGAGGATGAAGCTGCTCAAGATCTACCAGTCGGATCCGCTCGCGACGATCCACCTGGAGCTGTCGGTACAGGCGGGGACGAGCGAGGAGGAAGAGGAGGACGTCTTCCGGGAAGAGCGCGACGAGGCTCGGAAAAAGCGCAACGAGACTCGGGAAGAGCGCAACGAGACTCCGGAAGAGCGCGACGAGACTCCGGAAGAGCGCGACGAGACTCCGGAAGAGCGCGACGAGGCTACGGAAGAGCGCGACGAGGCTCCGGAAGAGCGCGACGAGACTCCGGAAGAGCGCAACGAGGCTCCGGAAGAGCGCGACGAGACTCCGGAAGAGCGCAACGAGGCTCCGGAGGAGCGCAACGAGACCGGGGAAGACCGCGACGGCGCTCTCGCGCTAGACGAAGAGCCCGAGGTGAAGGATGGCGACTGAGGGCGGATCGAAGCGGCGCGGGAAGTTGCGGCTCGTGCCGCCGCCGCAGCCGCACGAGGAGGCCCCGCCGGACAGCGATTCGCCCGAGCGGCTCCGCCGCGCGGCATGGGCATGGTTCCATCCGAAGCAGGCGGAGACGGCGCCCGTCACGGAGCCGGACGTGGTCGCCGAGGCAGCGCCGGTCGCGGCGGCGGAAGCGCCCACGGTCGCCGAGCCAGCGCCGGTCAAGCAGACGAAGTCGAAGGCGAAGGCGAAGGCTGCGCCGGTCGCGGAAGCGGAAGCGGTCGCGGAAGCGGAAGCGGTCGCGGAAGCGAAGGCGGAAGCGGTCGCGGAAGCGAAGGCGGAAGCGGTCGCGGAGGCGGAAGCGGTCGCGGAAGCCGCGCCGGAAGCCGAAGCCGCGCCGGCCGCGGAAGCATCGACCGAGGCGGCCGAGCCCAAGCGCAAGCGCGCGCCTCGCAAGCCGAAGCCCACGCCGCTCTCGCCCGTCGAGCGGTTTCGTTCCCTCGCGGCTGCGTTCTTCCGTGCCCAGCGCCTCGTCGCATCCGCGACCGCGACGAGCGGCGCCCCGGACGGAGCTCCCGAGGCGCACGAAGACAACACCGCACAGGCGAGCGGGGCGGTTGCCCGCGCGCATCTGAAGGGTGTGCTGGAGGCTCTGATCTTCGCGTCCGAGCACCCGATGACGTCGCGCGACCTCGCTCGTGTGGCAAAGGCGGAGCACCGCCTCGTCGTGGCGCTGCTCGGCGAGCTCGGGGCCGAGTACCGCAACCGCGGGATCCGGCTCGACGAGGTCGCCGGCGGGTTCGTGTTCCGCACGAGCCCGGCGTTCGCGCCGTTCGTGCGCGAGCAGGTCGCGAAGAAGCCGGTGAAGATGACACGCGCGCAGGTCGAGACGCTGGCGATCGTCGCGTACCGGCAGCCGATCACGCGGCCCGAGATCGACGAGGTGCGCGGCGTGGACTCGGGTGCGGTGCTCAAGTCGCTGCTCGAGCGGGACCTCGTGCGTATCCTCGGCAAGAAGGAAGAGCCGGGGCGGCCGATGCTTTATGGCACGACCGCGCAGTTCCTCGAGTTCTTCGGCCTGCGTACGCTCTCGGATCTGCCGACGCTACGCGAGTTCACCGAGCTCTCGGACGAGTCGCGGCGCGCCTACGAGCGCGAGATGGGCGAGGAGCCGCCGGAGGCGGCCGTCGCCTTCACGGATCCGGGATCGCCGGCGGCGGATGGCGGTTTGATGGGCGGTGAGGGAAGTTTTCAGACGCACGTCGTGCCTCCGGAGGCATCCAGCGATGGGGAGAGCACGACGCGTGACGAGTTTGCATTCACGGACGAGGACCGGGCGCAGGAGCAGAGCGGCGGGGAGGAAGCGATGAGCGACGTGCAAGCAATGAACGACGAGTGGGCCGAGAAGGAAGAAGTCGAGAAGCGCTTGGCCGCGGAAGAGGAAGAAGACGAGGACGAGGACGAAGACGAGGACGAAGACGAGGACGAAGACGAGGACGAAGACGAAGACGAGGACGAGGACGAGGACGAGGACGAGGACGAGGACGAGGACGAGGACGAGGACGAGGACGAAGAGGACGAGGACGAAGAGGACGAGGACGAAGAGGACGAGGACGAAGACGAGGACGAAGACGAGGACGAAGACGAGGACGAAGACGAAGACGAAGACGAAGACGAAGACGAAGACGAAGACGAGGACGAGGACGAGGACGAAGACGAGGACGAGGACGAAGACGAGGACGAGGACGAGTAGCCCTCGGCCTGGTCAGGTCACGTCGAGCCGGATTCCTCGGCGGGGTCCGGGTAGGCCTCGGCGAGCTTGCCGACTTCGCGGCGCAACTCGGCGTGCGCCACGAGCTTTCGTACGAGCTTCCACGTCTCGGGATCCGCGAGCACGGCCATCGGCGACGCCGCCACGGCCCCGCGCCGAGGCTTGCGCACGATCGCCCCTTTCCCCTTGCTTCGAAGCTCCTCCATCTTCGTGACGAAGCGCTTCGTCGGGAACAGGTCGCCTCGCTCCCACGCGAGCACCGTCTCCTGTTCGAGCCCGAGCGCCGCCGCGAGCTCCTTCGCCGTGCAGTCGAGCTCCTTGCGGAGCGCCTTGATGTCATCGGGCGTCATCGGCGCGTAAACCTATCAATTTCACGCAACCGGCGGGGGCCCCGGTCGATGTACCGGCATGCAAAAGGTCGCATGCCCTCTCCTCGCCCTCGCGCTCGCCCTCGTCGCCTGCCGGCCCGATCTCCCGATGCCCGAAGCCGGACTCGCGCCGGCGACGCAGACGGCCGGGATCACCGTCGCCTTCGAGCCGGAGGCGCCCGTCACCGCCGCGCCGCGTGTGCTCCGGGTGCACGTGGCCGGAGGGCCGTCGCTCGACGAGGCACGCCTCTTCCTCGTGCGCGGCGAGGTGCGCGACAGCCACCTCCGCCAGATCGAGCGGGACGACGTCTCGAAGGCCCTCGCCGAGCGGTTCGTGCCGACGTTGCGGTGGCGCGCGGACGACGGCGCCGTCGTGCTCGCGCCGACGGTCCCGCTCGACCCGGGCGAGACGTACGTCGTGGCGAGCGGGGAGCCACGGGCGAGCCTCGCGTTCGTGGCGGAGCCGGCCGAGGCGGCGCCGCTCCTCGTCCGCGCGTGGCCGCCTGCCGACGCGGCCGGCGCGGGCCTGTTCGGGCTCTACTGCGGCGACATGACGCTGCCCGAGGTGTCGTTCGAGGCCACGCTCGCGCCGGACGGTCCCCTCGGCGCGTTTGGGCGGGGTGTCGCGTCGGCGGGCGCGGGGGGCGCTTGTTTGCGCTTCATGGGTCGCGGCCTCGACGCGGAGGGGGGACCCTGGGTGCCGCCGCCCGTCGTGTGGTTGCCCGGCCTGCCCTGGCCTTTGCGGGTCGATCCGCGGCCGTTCGGGGGCGCGGCGCCGGGGGACCTCGGTGAGGCGATCGAGGGGTCGCTCGAAGGGGCAACGCTCGAATGCACGGCGTTCGAGGTCCCGTTCGGGCCGGGGTGCGTGGAGGTCGAGGACGATCGTCTGCTCGGGCGTGCGCCCGCGGCGGCGATGCTCTGGGGGATCGCGGGCGAGGGGCTCGACGTGGTGATGACGACGCAAAAAAACGAGCGGTTCGTCCTCAAGGGATTGCCCGCGGCGAAGGCCATTTCGCTCGACGTCACGACGATCGACCTCGACGGTCGGCAACGGCGCGTGACCTTTTCCGCGACCACCCTGACGCCGATGCCACACGTCGTGCTGAACGAGGTGATGGCCAATCCGCTCGGGCCGGAGCCGGATCAAGAGTGGGTCGAGCTCTACAATGACGGGTCGGTGGAGGCGGCGCTCGACGAGCTCGTGATCAGCGATATCGGGGGCGAAACCGTGCTGCCGGAAATAATGCTGCCGCCTCGGGGCTTTGCGGTGATCGTGAACGAGACGTTCGTCGTGGACGACGAGATCGACGTGCCGCCGGCCGAGGACGCCCTCCTGGTGCGTGTTCCCGAGCTCGGGAAAAACGGACTTGGCAATGGGGGCGAGATCGTGCGGCTGCGCGATATGCGTGGACGCACGATTTCCAGGTTTCCAGCCATTCCTAAGCCGAAGGCTGGTCAAAGTGTGGTACGTCGGTCACCCGACGCACCAGATGGAGTGAGCGATTCTTTCCAACTGGCGCCTCCCACGCCGGGGGCTGCGAACACAGCGTCATTCCCTTGACTACGGAAAAACCGTGCTCGGAGGTGGCCGTGATGGAGAAGGCGTCTTACTTGCCTACGAGAGCGAACGTTCCTTGCCTGTACAGACGGGCGGGGATGTCCGCGGGAGCGAGCAAGCGGTGTCGTTCCTACATCGGAGCCAGCGGCCTCAACCTTGCTGAACCAGCGAGTCCAGAGGCCCGAGCGAAGTGAACTGGAGTCAGGGCCTCGGGTGGGCTAGTTAACAAAGCCCGCACCTTCGCAAAAAAGTGCTAGGTTTGGATACAAAGAGCAACAGGGTGGGGGGCCACCCGCTGGTGTGGTCTGCTGGTCCGGAGGGCTGGACGGGTTGGCACACCTTTCGCGTGGAGTTCGGACGATGGCCGGAGTACGGGGAGAGAAACTGCTGACCGCGTCCGACCTCGCAGCGCTGTGCGAGGTCGATCTGAAGACCATCCATAACTGGGTGGATCGTGGCCGGATCGCACATTTTCGCACGCCAGGGCGGCATTTGCGTTTCCGCGCGGCCGACGTGGCGGAGTTCCTGCGAGCTTGGGGCTACAGCGTGCCCCGTGAGCTCGCGCGGGCGAGCGCGAAAAGCGGGCTCGTGGTGGGCTCGAAGGACACGCTCGCTCATGTCACCCGGGCGCTCGGGGACATGATGCCGCTCAGGGACGTAAAGCATCCATACGATGCGCTCGTCCTCGCGGGATCGGACCCTCCGGACGTGTTCATCGTGGACGCGAAAGCGGTCGCGGCGGACGTGGACGTGGCGCACTGGATGGAAGCGCTCGAGCGGGCGTGTCGAGAAGCGCGTTTCGTCGTGCTGAGCGACGAGGCGACGGGGCTGCCGCCCTTCGCGACGCGCGTGGGACGGACGGACGCGCAGGGCCTTCGGACCTTGCTCGTGCCCGAGCCCGTGGCGCCCGCGGCCGCGGCTCCAGGCCAGGTGGCCGCCGCCGCGAATGCAAACGAGCCGGGCGCCGCGCCGGCGGTCGAAGAGCTGCCGCCGCGCGCCGCAGGGGGTTCGTCGCGGTAAATCGACGGCGCTCCGCTCGGCTGTCCGACGGAGGATTTCCGTGACTCGGGGGCTTCGCCCGGACGAACCGGACGGAGCCCCGAGCCTGGAATGGCGGGGAATTCGCGCGGGGTGATTACCGGAGCGAGGAGCCCCGGTCGATGCACTCGTCGAGGTCCTGGAACTCGTCGGCGCATTCGAGCTCGGGCAGGAAGACGTCGAGGTTACAGGTATTGTTGTCGATGACGCAGAGGTGCGCGTCCTCGAATTCAACGTCGCAACCGTAGATGTCGGCCTGATCGATGGCGCCGTCGTAGGTGGCGAGGCACTCGTCGTACTCGCGCTCGCTGCATTCGGTGCAGTCACACGCGCGGTCGCAGTATTCGGCAGACATCCCACCGCAACCGGCGGCCACGGGCGTGAGCGCGAGGCAGGCGAGCAAAGTCCAGATCGTTCGCATGGTCGGCGCTCCTAATTGACGCAGTCGTTGTAATCGCCCCACTCGTCGGAGCAGTCGCCCCCGGTCGTCCACGTGTTTCCGTTGTCGCAACGGAACTCCTGCGCGGCGCAGTCGAGGTATCGATCCCAGAGATCCGTGCAGCCGTAGATGTCCGCGATATCTTCCTGCGTCTCGTACTGGACGATACACGCGTCGATATCCGCGTCGTTGCCTTCACGGCAATCCATCTCGTCGGCGCAGAGTGCGCTGTAGGGGGCGCACCCGAGCACAGTTCCAGCCAGCGCCAAGGCGGCCAGACCCAAAGTTCGAGAAAGCCTTGTCATCGTTCGAATCTCCAACCTCCGAGGTTGGAGACTACGAGAAATCGAACGTCCGTGCGCGTCAAATTTACGCGCGCAAATGTGCTTTGTAGGGATTTCGTTCGGCTCAGGACGAGCCGGCGATCGTCATCGAAGAAATTCGCAGCGTGGGCGAAGCCGTGGAGCTGCGCAGGTCGAGGTCGTCGCCGACGGCGTCGATGCGCTGCCAGAGCTGATCGAGGTTCAGCGAGATGGTCACTTCACTGACCGGGAAGGCAAGCTCGCCGTTTTCAATCCAGAATCCCGCGGCGCCGCGTGAGAAATCGCCCGTGACCGGGTTGTAGCCGAAGCCCATCATCTCGGTGACGTAGAGGCCGCGCTGCGTGCCCTTCACGATGTCGGCGGCCTTCGTCTGCGTGGGCAGGAGCATGAAGTTCGAGGTGGAAGGCCCGACGCCGCCGCCGCCGCCGCGCGAGGCGCTGCCCGTGGGCGCGCGGCCGAGCTTGCGGCCGCTGTAGCTATCGCAGAGGTAGGTCTTCAGGATGCCTTGCTCGACCACGAGGTTCTTGCGCGCCGCGAGGCCCTCGCCGTCGAAGGGACGAGAGCCGGGGGCGCGGAGGACCAAGGGGTCGTCGACGATGGTGACGAGGTCACTCGCGACGCGGCTGCCCTCGCGGCCGACGAGGTAGCTCGACTTGCGCCAGATAGAGCTGCCCATGATGGCGCCGGCGAGCAGGCCCAGGATGGCGCGCGCCGCGTCAGGGTCGAAGACGACCGGGGCCTCACACGTGGGGACCTTGCGGGCGCCGAGCTTGCGCAAGGTGCGCCGCGCCGCCTCGCGGCCGACCACCTCGGGTGCGTCGAGGGCGTCGAGGTGGCGTTTGGCCGTCCAGTGAAACCCGCGGCGCTTCTTGCCGCCCTCGTCGTCGGCGACGGGCGTGACGACGAGCGAGGCATACGAGCCGGCGTAGCCGCCCGTGAAGCCGCCCGAGAGGACGAGGCCGAAGACACCGGCGGTGCGGCTGAAGGTGGCGCCGTCGCTGTTCGTGATGCGCGGGTCGGCGTCGCGCGCCGCCTGCTCGCCGCGGCGCGCCATGTCGATGGCCTCGGCCGCGGTGACGTCGCCGCCCTTGGGGTCGTAGAGCTCGAGGTCGGGGAAGGGGCCGGAGGAGATCAGCGAGGGATCCGCCGGGCCGGCGAACGGGTCTTCCTGGGAGATGTCGACGAGCTCGAGGGCGTCGCGGACGAAGCGATCGATGCCACGCGCCGTGAGGTCCGAGGTGGAGGTGAGGGCGACGCGGCCCTGCTTGATGACGCGCATGCCGAGGCTCTTGTGCGAGGCCTCCTCGACGAGCTCGGGTTCGCCGAGGCGGACCTTCGTGCTGAGCTCGGAGCCGGAGCGCGCGATGGCCTCGGCGACGTCGGCGCCGCCCGCCCGGGCGCGGCGGACGACATCCGCGGCGAGGTTTTTCAACTCTTCGATCTCGGTTTCGAGCCGGTTCGGCGCGGTCATCGTGGGGGCAGAGCGTGGTGGACAACCGGACGCTCGTCAATCAGCGTGGCCTCCGGGGTCGACCGAGAAAGCGCGGCGGCTCTTCCGACGGGGGCTCGGACGGCAGCACCTCCGGGGAAGGGCGTCCGGGGCGGGCAGGCAGCACGGCGGAGACGTCGATGGTTGACAGCGTCCGCGCGGTGAAGACAGCACCGGCGACGAGGATCGCGTCCATCCACAGAATCGCGTAGCCGAGCGGGCTGCCCGGGAGCGGGCGCATGCCGAAGTCGCTCTGGACCTGGTCGTAGGTGGCGTCGATGCCGAAGCGCGCGTGGAGCGTGACGAGGGGGATCAGGCCGACGACGAGGGGGAGCGCGGCGAGCCAGGCGAGGGCCGCGAGGGCGCGGCGGGCGAGGGCACGGCGGCCGGCGAGGAAGCCGAGGACGGGGGCCGCGGCGTCGAGGAGGACGAGCAGGAGCTGGAGGGCGGAGGGGATGGCGCGGCCGTCGACGAGGTAAGCGAACGACCAGTCGGCGGCAAAGACGGCGAAGTAGGCCGAGACCGGGGCGTAGACGAAGAGGGCGTAGAGGGCGACGGCGAGGGTCGGTCGATCCCAGGACGAGGCGCCGGGGCGTTCGTCGGGGCTGTCCTCGAAGCGCGCGAGCCACGCGAGCAGGACGCCGAGCGTGAAGCCGAAGAGCGGGGCGAGGGGGGCAGGCATGACGAACGCGGAGGGAGCCGGGCTAGCGCGGGTGGGCTGGGATGTCCACGGGCAGCTCGTTTATGCTGCGCCGCATGG
This sequence comes from Polyangium sp. y55x31, assembly GCF_029946505.1. Taxonomy (GTDB): domain Bacteria; phylum Myxococcota_A; class Polyangia; order Polyangiales; family Polyangiaceae; genus Polyangium. The sequence goes on along the minus strand of NZ_JARZHG010000006.1, from coordinate 116,497 downwards.
AACAGGTGAACCTCGAAACCGAGCAGACGAAGCCTTACGAGCGTGACAGCGAGCATCAGCGGCTCGCGCGGCTCGTGGGTGTGTGGCGCGGAACGGCGCGGACCATCATGGGGCCGAACGTGGCGCCGATCGAGGCGGCGTGGGAAGGGCGGATCGCGGCGATCCTCGACGGGAGGTTCGTGCGGTTCACGTATCGGTCGAGCGTCGAGGACAAGCCGATCGCCGGGGAGATGCTGATCGCCTTCGAGTCGGGCGAGAAGCTCTGGCGGACCTCGTGGGTGGACAGCTTCCACACGGGCACGATGATCCTCGTGTCCGAGGGGAGCGGGACGGACATCGACGTCCGCGGCAGTTACTTCGCGGCGGAAGGGCACCCGCGCTGGGGCTGGCGCACGGTCATCGACGACGCGCAGGCCGAGAAGCTCACGATCCGCATGTACAACATCACGCCCGACGGGGAGGAGTTTCTCGGCGTGGAGATCACGCTGTCGCGGGCAGGCTAGACGAACGAGCGGGGGCGGGCTCGGCGCGTTGCGCGCGGCCTGCCACCGGGCTAAGGGCTCCCGCGATGGATCCCAGGCGCGTGGAAGAGCTGCTCGATCGTGTGCGGCGTGGGGACGTGACGGTCGAGCACGCGGTCGAGGCGCTGAAGAGTTTGCCGTTCCGCGACCTCGGGTACGCGACGGTCGATCACCATCGCGCGCTCCGGCAAGGCGTGCCCGAGGTGATCTTCGGCGAGGGGAAGAGCGGCGAGCAGATCGCGGGGATCGCCGAGGAGATGGTCCGCGCCGGGACGAACGTGCTCGTGACGCGGATCGACGCGCAGAAGGCGGCGATCGTGGGGCAGCGCGTGCCGAGCTTCCGCTACGCGCCGCTCGCGCGGACGGGGAGCGTGGAGATCGCGCCGCCGCCGAAGCGTCCGTGCGCGCCGGTCGCGGTGGTGACGGCGGGGACGAGCGACAACGAGGTGGCCGAGGAGGCGGCGGAGACGCTGTCCGCGCTGGGGCTCGAGCCGATGCGGATTTACGACATCGGGGTCGCGGGCATCCATCGGCTCCTGCATCGCGTGGAGGATCTGCGGCGCGCGTCGGCGGCGATCGTGTGCGCAGGGATGGAAGGGGCGCTGCCGAGCGTGGTGGGCGGGATGATCTCGACGCCCGTCGTAGCCGTGCCGACGGCGGTGGGGTACGGGACGGCGCTCGGGGGATTCACGGCGCTGTTCGCGATGCTGACGTCGTGCGCCTCGGGGGTCTCGGTCGTGAACATCGGCAACGGGTTCGGCGCGGCGATGGCCGTGCACCGCATGATGCCGAGGGCCTCGCAACCGACCGAGCAGCCGACGACCGCAGGCTGAGCAAGGAGCACGGCACGTGCACGGACACGGACACGATCACGGGCATGGGCATGGGCACGACCATGACCACGGGCACGATCACCACCATCACCACGATCACGCGCACGGCCACGTGCATCACGCGCATGCGCATGGGCACGGGCACGGGCATACGCACGATCGCCCGCATACGCATGCGCACGCGCCGGGGCCTTCGCACGAGCATGGGCACGAGCATGGGCACGAGCAGGGCCGCGGGCACGAGCATCCGGTGAGGACGCCGCTCCTGGAGCAGGGATCGGGGGTCGGGAAGATCCTGTTCTTCGACGCGTTCAGCGGCGTCGCGGGGGACATGACGATCGCGGCGCTGCTCGACCTCGGCGTCCCGCTGCTCGTGATCGAGCACGCGGTGGCGGCGCTGCCGCTCGAAGGCGTGTTCCTGGAGCGCGGGCACGTGCATCGGAGCGGCATCGTGGCGACCTCGTTCGAGGTGCACGTGGAGACGCCGCAGCCGGAGCGGACGTACGCGTCGATCGACGCGATGCTCACGTCGTGTCCGCTGGAGCCCGAGGTGCGAACGCTCGCGCGCCGGATCTTCCGGCGGCTCGGCGAGGCGGAGAGCGCGGTGCATCGGATGCCGCTCGACGAGGTGCATTTTCACGAGGTCGGGGCCGTCGACGCGATCGTGGACATCGTGGGCGCGGCCGCGGCGCTCGTGTACCTCGGGGCCGAGGTGCGAGGCGCGCCGCTGCCCATGGGGCGCGGGTTCGTCAAGGCACGTCACGGGATCCTGCCGCTGCCGCCGCCCGCGACGGTGGAGTGTCTGCGCGGGGTGCCGACGTACGGCGTGGATCTCGACGCGGAGCTCGTGACGCCGACGGGCGCGGCGATCGTCGCGACGGCGGCGGGTCGCTTCGAGCGGTGGCCATCGTTCGCGCCGGAGCGCGTGGGCTGGGGCGCGGGCTCGCGCGAGCTGCCGGATCGGCCGAACCTCCTCCGGGTCGTGCTCGGGACGCGCGGCGGCGCCTCGGACGAGCCGCAGGTGGGCGCGTCGCACGTGGTGCTCGAAGCGAACGTGGACGACATGACGGGCGAGATGGCGGCGCACGCGATCGAGGCGCTCTTCACGGCGGGCGCGCTCGACGCGTGGGCCGTGCCGATCACGATGAAGAAGGGGCGGCCGGCGCTGACGATCGCGGCGCTCGCGCCTGCGCCGCAAGCGGACGCGGTGGGCGCGACGCTCCTGCGCGAGACGACGTCGATCGGGCTCCGGAAGATCCCGGTGACGCGGACCGAGCGGCCGCGTCGTACGGTGGCGGTGGAGACGGCCTACGGGCGGGTGCGCGTGAAGATCAGCGAGGGGCCGTTCGGGCCGCCGCAGATCAAGCCGGAGTTCGAGGATTGCGCCGCCGCGGCGAAGACGCACGGCGTGGCGCTGCGCGAGGTGATCCAGGCGGCGCTCGCCGCGCTGGAGAACGTTCCCGGAAAAACCTGATCAGTCGGGGCGCTCGATGGGGAGCCCCTCGGCTTCCCATCCGAGGAAGCCGTTCTCGAGGAACGCGATCGGCACGTCGCTCTTCGCGAGCGTCTCGGCGAGGCCCTTCGTCTTGTCGCCGGCGCGGCAGTAGAGGACGGGCTCACCCGGCAGCATGTGGAGCTCCGCGAGGCGCGTCTCGATCTCTTCGAGCGGGATGTGCACCGCGCCCGGGATGTGCGCGCGATTGAAGGCCTGCGCCTCGCGCGTGTCGACGGCGACGACCTGGCCTTGCTTGAGGAGCTGCGCGAGCTCCACCGCGCGGATCGCGCCTTCGGCCCGCGGGAGGAAGGGATCGAGCAGCTCGCGCAGGCGCGCCTTGCGCACGGCGCCTTGCTCTCCGGCGACGGGGCGGCCGCGGAAGAAGACCATGAACGTCGGCACCGCCTGCACGCGCATCGCCGCCGCGAGGCGCTTGCTCTGGTCGATGTTCACCTTGACGAACTTGGCCTTGCCTTCGAGCTCGCGTGAGAGCGCCTCGACCTCGGGGGCCACCGTTTTGCAGGGGCCGCACCAGTCGGCGTAGAAGTCGATCAGGACGGGGAGCTCGCTGCGCAGGACCTCGCGTTCGAAATCTTGCTCGGAGATGACGGGGACCGGCATGGGAGGAAGTCCATAGCGAGAGTCCAGGCCGATGGCGAGGGGTCTCGCCGATCCGCGCAAGCGAGCGGCGAATCGAGGCTGGGCCTTCGGTAGGATGTCCTCCGTGCAGGACACCCAAGACGCCCCGCCGCCGCCTTCCTCGAAGAACCTGGCCTCGGGTCGAAAGCGGCCCCGGCCGAGCTTGATCCTCTCGAACGAGCCCGCGCCCGGCGCGCCGCCCGGCACGCTGCTCGTCGAGGATCCCAACAAGCCGAAGATCTACCTCATCGACTACTGTCTCGAGCACATCGTCGAGAAGTGGATCGACTCGGTCGACGAGGCCCTGCCTTACCTGACCGACGATCGCCCGAGCGTCACGTGGATCGACGTGCAGGGGATCGGGCACAAGCCGACGTTCGAGCGGCTCGGGGAGATCTTCGACATCCACCCGCTCGCGCTCGAGGACGTGGTGAACGTCCCGCAGCGGCCGAAGAGCGACGTGTACCCGGGGCAGCAGGTGATCATCTGCCGGATGGCGCAGCTCGGCGTGACGAACGCGCTCGTCACCGAGCAGATCGCGATCGTGTTCGGCAAGGGCTTCGTGCTGACGGTGCAGGAAGAGCCGAGCGCGGACGTGCTCGAACCTGTGCGCGAACGCATCCGCAAAGGCAGGCAGCTCATGCGGACGGGAGGCGCCGACTACCTCGCGTACGCGCTCTTCGACGCGATCATCGACGGCTTTTACCCCGTGCTCGAGAAGATCAGCGACCGGCTCGACGAGATCGAGCTCGACGCGCTCGCCGGCAAGGACGGGACGGCGCACCTGATCCACGACGTGAAGCGCGATCTGCTCGCGCTCAGGCGGACGATCTGGCCGCAACGCGAGGTCGCGAACTCGCTCCTCCGGGACGGATCGCCGCACATCCAGGAGCACACGCGGGTCTACCTGCGCGACACGTACGACCACGCGGTGCAGGTGATGGATATGGTCGAGACGTTCCGCGAGATCGCCTCGGGCCTCATGGATCTGCACCTCTCCGGCGTGTCGAACCGGATGAACGAGATCATGAAGGTGCTCACGATCATCTCGACGATCTTCCTGCCGCTCACGTTCATCGCGGGCGTCTACGGCATGAACTTCGACACGGACGCGTCGCCCTACAACATGCCCGAGCTCAAGTGGCGGTACGGCTATCCGGCCTCGATCGGGTTCATGCTGTTCAGCGTGGCGGGTCTCTTCGTCTTTTATTGGCGAAAGGGTTGGATCGGGAACCGCCGCCGCGATCCTTGAACCCGCGCCTCGAAAGGCGACGGATTGTTGCTCCCCTCCGGCCCCGGCGAAACGCGTCCGCGCGCGTGGGCATCTTCGGTTCGAGAGAGGGAAGAAACATGCATTCGTGGATGTCCTGCACGTCCGAGATTGGATGGAGACGCGCCGCGAGATGGGCTCCGATCCTCCTGGTGATGCTGTTCGGCCCGGGTTGCACCGAAGTCGCCGGCGAGCCCGAGGAAGAGGAGGGTGACGTCATCGCGTCGGTCCAGGCGCTGAGCACGACGAACGGTTTGGCGCTGAACGGTCTCGCGCTGAACGGTCTCGCGCTGAACGGGATCTCGCTGAACGGAATCTCTTTGAATGGCCTCGCGCTGAACGGGGTGACGCTCGACGGGACGTCGTTCGTCGGGAAGAAGGCGTCGGGCAAGCCGATGAAGCCGGAGGAGTTCGTCGGCGCGACCTTCACGGGCACGCTCAGCAATGGGCAAACGATCACGTTGCGCATCGAAGATCGCGTGCCGTCGACCCACCCCGATGTCTTCTTGTACGAGATCTCGTACCTGTCGAGCCCGAGCCAGGGCGCGTGGAAGAGCCTCTGCGGCGCGACGTCGAGCGGCACGCCGCGCCGCGCGATCCCGCTCGCGGGCACCTGGGACTACTCGCAGCAGAAGCCGACGAGCGGCATACACGTTTCGTCCGAGACGAGCTTCACCTTCGCGTGCAGGCCGTACGCGATCGCGAAGTGCGTGGAGCTCGGATACAAGCCGTGGGAGAACGTGAAGGAGTGCGTCGCGCCGGGCACGTGCAAGGAGATCCCGGGCGTGCTCTTGCACCAGACCTGCACGCGCATGCTGCGCGCCGATTATTGCGGCGACGGCGTGCCGCACACGCAGGACGGTACGCTCGTCGACGTGTGGGACGATTTCGGCATCCAGGAGTCCTCCGTGACGGAGTTCCAGTTCGAAGCCGAGTGGACGCCGATGGGCGCGCGCTGCATCGAGCACACGCGGTGGCACGGCGATACGAGCGGCGCGACCGCTTCATATGTGAACAAACATTGTTCGTCGCGATGGGCGAGCGCGCAGCCGACCTACGACTGCGGAGGGTCGAGCTCGACGCTGCACACAGCGAAGGGGTTCGCCATCCCGCCGCTCGTCCGTTCGCTCATCGGCAACGAGTCGGCGCTGCCCAACGATTGACGTGTCAGCCCTTCCGACGGAGACGTTCGAGCACGGCGCGCGGCGACATCGTGGCGCGGTAGACGTAGATCTCGCCGGCCTCGTCCTCGCCGAGGACCTCCTCGCTCACGCGGAGCTGTTTGCCCACGGCGAGGAGGAACCGCGCGGGAAAACCCTTGCGTACGAGTTCGACGCGTTGCCACACGGCCTGACGACTCCAGAAGCCGAAGGCTTCGAGGAACACCTCTTCGCCGGTCGTCTCGCTGCGGAAGACGAGGTCGGGGACGCAGGCGATCTCGCCGGGGAGGGCGAAGATGTGATCGTTCTCGGCGACCGACCACTCGGAGCCGAGGCGCTCGAAGGCTTGCTTGAACGCGTCGAGATCGGGGCCCGTGGAGGGGGCCTCGGCGACGTGCGAGACGAGGCCGTCTTCGGGCGTGATCTCGAGGACGGCGCGTGTCCTTGTTTTGCCCCACGCGAGCTCGGCGCGGACGTGAAAGGAGCGGAACGCGAGGACCTGCGGGAGGAACATGGCGAGGCGCAGGCCGTACTTCTGGACCGCGTCGAAGAGGCTCCACGGGCCGTCGAGCGTGATCGTGTAGCCCTCCGCGGCAGAACCCTCGACGACGTGGATGAGGCCGTGGAAACGCGCGGCGCGGAAGAGCCTTCGGTAACGATCGGGGCTCTCGCCGGCGACGCGGACCGTGACACGCGTGGCCTTGAGCAAGACGGCCTGGGCGAGGCCGAGGTCGTAACGTTCGAGCAGGGCCTCGGGGCCGATCGGGCGGAAGGCTTCGAGCCGCTCGTTCTCGCGCAGATCGGCGTAGAGCGCGGCGTCGATCTCAGCGGGGGTTTTTCCGAGGCGCGGGGCGAGCTCGGCGAGGACGCCGTCGCGATCGAACTCGCTGCGGACGTCGAGCGCGCGATGGGCACGGGCCGCGGCGAGGAAGACCTCGCGGCGGATCTCTTCGGGATCGACGCCGGTCGGCACGGTCCACGTGCACTGGCCGTCGAGGACCTTGCGTAGGCCGTCGCCGACGAGGCGCGCATCGGCAGGGACGGGGACCGCGTCGAGCGCGGCCTCGATCTCGTCGCGGCTTCGTCCGATGGAGCTCTGGAGGATGCGGACGAAGTCTTTCGCGATCGTCTTGGCGAGCTCGGCGTCGTCGCCGCGGAGGTAACGCGGCAGGACGCGGCCACCTTTGCGGCGCACGCGGAGGAGATCACTTGTAAGCAACGTGCTCCCTCCGCTTGTCGCTCGTGTACTGCTCGGCCGTGTTCTCGGCGACGAGCTCGTAGAGCAGCGCGCGTTTGTCCTGTCCCTTGCGCAGGATGCGGCCGAGGCGCTGGACGTGCTCGCGGACCGAACCGTTGCCGCTCAAAACGATGGCGACGTTCGCCTCGGGGACGTTGACGCCCTCGTTCAGGACCTTCGAGGTGACGACGGCCGTGAGGTCGCCGGCGTTGAAGGCGGCGAGGATCGCGCTGCGCTCTTTCACGCGGGTCTGGTGGGTGATCGCGGGCAGGAGGAAGCGGCGCGAGATCTGGTGGACGGTCGCGTTGTCCTCGGTGAAGACGATCGTGCGGTCGTGCCGGTGGTTGTGGAGCAAGCGGGCGAGGACGTTGATCTTGCCCGGCGCGGCGAGCGCGAGCGCGCGTTGCCTGCGGTAAGCGAGGAAGGCGCGGCGGCCCGCGTCGCTGCGCGAGGAGAGGTAGAGGAAGCGGCTCCAGCCGTCGGGGGCCGACATGCGGATGCCCTCTTCGCGGAGGAAGGTGACGTACTCGCCGCGGGCGGCGTCGTAGGCCTCGCGCTCCTCGGCCGAGAGCGGGACGCTGATTCGTTCGGTCTCGTAGGAAGCGAGGTACTCGCCGGAGAGCTCGGTGATGTCCTTGCGATAGACGATCGGGCCGATGAGCTCGTCGTAGGCGCGGCCGTCGGTGCGCTCGGGCGTGGCCGTGAGGCCGAGGCGGAAGGGCGCGATGCTCATGCGCGCGGCGAGCTGATACGAGGGGCTCGGGAGGTGATGGCACTCGTCGAAGACGACGAGGCCGAAGCGTCCGCCGAGCCGATCCATGTGCAGGTGCGCGGAGTCGTAGGTGGTGACGGTGATCGGCTCGACCTCGTGGTAGCCGCCGCCGATGACGCCGATGGCGCGGCCGAACGCGGCGGCGAGGATGTCGTACCACTGGTTCAAGAGGTCGAGCGTGGGCACGACGACGAGCGTCGAGCGCTTACGACCGGCGATGGCCATGGTCGCGACGTAGGTTTTTCCCGCGCCCGTCGGCAGGACGACGACGCCGCGGAAGCGATGCGCGGCCCACGCGTCGAGCGCCTCGCGCTGATACGGGAAGGGCTCGTGGCGCGCGGCGGGCTCGATGTCGAGCGTGTCGTACGCGCGCGCTTCGTCGTTGAACGTGAGCTTTTTCGCGCGGAGCCAGAGGACGATGTCCGCGTACGAGGACGCGGGGAGGCGGAAGGTGTTCTCGCGCGCGTCCCAGGCGCAGGCGGGCGGCAGGCTCGTCGCGTGGTCTTGCGCGAGGCCGTCGAGGCGCACCGTGCCGCCCTGGAACGCGAGGCGGAGGCCGTCGCTCATCATCTCGGGGGCGGAGGTTAGCTCAGGCGCGCGGGCGTGGGGCGATCGCGCGGAGGATCTCTTCGAGGTCGGCGGGCGAGAAGGGTTTTTCCAGGCACCGGTTCGGGGCCTGGGCCAGGAAACTCCGGGCATCCTGGGTGAAGGCGCCGCCCGTCATGTACACGATGCGCTCGCTCGACTCGGGCATCCGCTCGCAGAGCGCGCTGTGGATGTCGAACCCGGAGACCCCGGGCATCATCACGTCGCAGAGCACGGCGTCGTAGGGTTTGTCCGCGAGCGCTTCGAGCGCGCCCTTCCAGCTCGTCCGTCCGTCGACGTCGTGGCTGCGCTCGAGCTGGCGCACGATGGCCGAGAGGAGCGCGGGCTCGTCGTCGACGACGAGGACCGAGAGGCGCGGCGTGGGCGCGCGCTTCGGGATCTCGGAGCGAGGCTCCTGTCCGAGATCGACGCTCTCGGCGGGCAGGAGCGTGACGCGGACGACCGTGCCTTTGCCGACCTCGCTCTCGATCTCGATGCGGCCGCCGTGCGCGCTCACGATGCTGCGGCAGATCGAGAGGCCGAGGCCGCTGCCGACGCCGACGGGCTTGGTCGTGAAGAAGGGCTCGAAGATCCGGTTCATGATCTCGGACGGGATGCCGGGGCCGTTGTCGCGGATCTCGATGAGCGCGCTGCCGGAGACCTTGTGCGTGGCCGTGACGACGCGGATCTCGTTCGTCTGCGCCGAGCCTTGCGGCAGGGCCTGGAGGGCGTTGACGAGCAGGTTCAAGAAGACCTGCCCGAGGCGGGCCTCGTTCGCGTGGACGAGCGGAACGTCGCCGTAGCAGCGGACGAGGTGGGCGCGGTGGCGGATCTCGTTGTCGGCGACCTTGATGGAGGCGTCGAGGACACGGCGCACGTCGACGGGGCGTCGCTCTTCCTGGTTCGCGCTGGAGAAGACGCGGAAGTCGCGCACGATCTGGGCGACGCGGTCGGTGCCGTCGAGGGCCTCGCCGCAGAAGCCGAGCAGCTCCCGCGCGAGCGATTGCGTCTCGGTGTCGCCGCGCGCGCCCGAGGTGCTCGCGAGCTCTTCGAGCTTCTTCGTGACGAGCGCGATGTTGAGCGTGACGTAGGCGAGGGGGTTGTTGATCTCGTGGGCGACACCGGCGGCGAGCGTGCCCATGGAGTTCATGAGGTTCGCCTGGTAGACGCGCGCCTCGGTCTCGATGCGCGTGGTGATGTCGCGGCAGAGGCTGATGACGGCGATGCCGCCCTCGAAGGGCGCGGGCGCGGAGGCGACCTCGACGGTGATCACGCTGCCGTCGCGGCGCATGAGCCGATAGGTGTAGAGCGGCGCGACCTCGTTCGTGGCGAGCATGATGCGCACGCGGCGGTTCTCGCGCGGGACGTCTTCGGCGTGGAGAATCTCGCCGAGGGGGCGGCCGTAGAGCGCCTCGGTGCTCTCGTGGCCGAGGCACGCGACGAGCGTGGGATTCGCGTAGAGGATCTTGCCGCCGCGGTGCACGACGACGAGCTCACTCGTCTTCTCCACGATGAGCCGGAAGAGGCCCCGCACCCCCGCGAGAGCCTCCTCCACGGCGCCTTCGAAGCGCGAGGTCTGTGCGGCGTGATCGTCGTGCATGGCGTGGCCCATCCGAACGAACCCAGGACCATTCTAGAACGGAAGGCGGGCGCGTTTCGGGGATTCGTGTAGGCCGTGAAAACCGTGCGTGGCGCCGGGGAGTCAACGCAGTGTCGGGAATACCGCACGGCAAAAGGCGTCCTGGGTGTCGGCCCACGTGGGCAGCGCGGCCGCGCGGCGGAGGGCGGCGCGCTGCATGGCGTCGAGTTGGTGCTCGTCGTGCACGACGCGGACGAGCGCGTCTTCGAGGGCGCGGGGATCGTCGGGTGGTACGAGGAGGGCCTCTTCGCCGTGGCGGACGACCTCGGGGATGGCGCCGGCGTCACACGAGACGATGGCGAGGCCGTGGGAGGCGGCCTCGGCGAGCGCGATGCCGTAGCCCTCATAGCGGCTCGGCAGGACGAGGACGTCGTGCGCGCCGAGCTCGGCTGCAAGCGCGGCGTCGGTGAGGGTGCCCGTGACGCGCACGCGGGTGCCGTAACGTGAGGCTGCGGCGAGCACACGCGCGGCGTAGAGCGGGTCGCGGTCGGCAGGTCCGGCGAGCGTGAGCACGGCGCGCGTGGCGACGGCGGCGAAGGCTTCGAGCAAGGCGAGCGGATCCTTGCGGGGCGTGAGGGCGCCGAGGAAAAGGAGGCGCACATGGGCGCCCTGCGAGCGTGCGGGCGGCGCGGCGCGAGCGCCGAGTCGATCACGGCCGGGGTGCACCACGCTGATTCGATCACGCGTGATGCCCGCGGCGATGGTCACGCGTGCAGTGGTCTCGCTCGTGACCACGACGTGATCGGAGGCGGTGAGGAGCGCGCGTTCGAGGGCGAGGCGGAGTCTTGACGAGGTGCCCGTTCGTTCGCTTGCGGCGAGGTGATGGAGCAACGTGACGAGGCGGGGGGACGTGGGTGAGCGTGTGCGGAGCGCGGCTGCGAAGGCGGCGCGCGGGTGGCTGAGCTCGTCGACGATGACGACGTCGTGAGTGCTTGAAGAACGAGCGGGCGGAGCGAGCAGGCCGAGGAGGCGCGCGTTCCCGCGCAGCGAGGCGAGGGGGCCACGCACGTCGAGGTTCACGACGTCGACGTCGCAGCCGCGTGTTCTCAGGCCTTCGATGACGAGGCGATCGTAGAGGTAGCCGCCCGTCGGTTGATCGAGCGCGCCATCGATGACGAACGCGACGCGTGCCCCATCAAGCAACCCCGATCTCCGCGCCGGGCATGGTCGACGCATGGCGAATCGGCCCGCGGTACTTGGCCCATGCGTTCGGAGACTCGTCGAGCACGACGGTGAGCATCGTGCCCGCGCGGAGCGGGAGCACGTGCCCGAGCTCGCGGTGGATGTACCGCGCGATGACCTCGGTCGTGGACTTGCCGGGCGTGAAGCCCGGGTGATCGTCGAGGTTCCTGTAGTCGAGATGCTCGAGGATGCCGCGCAGCTTCGCGCGGAGCATGCCGATGTCGCAAACGACGCAATGCTCGTCGAGCTCCTCCTGCTCGACCTCGACGCTGACCACGTAGGTCGCGCCATGCATGCGTTGCGCGGGTCCGAAGAAGTCACCGTCGAGACGGTGAGCCACCATGATGTGATCACGAACGCCGACCGTGTACATGCGCTCCACGATACCGCACGTGATGCCGATCAACGCGAGGGATCGAGCACGCGATGCGGCGGATTCCACGCGTCGCCGGCGGCGAGCGACGCGTACAGGCGGGGCGCATCGGTGAAGGGAACGAGCGGACCAACGAGGCGATCGAGGCATGCGTCGTGGAGCAGTTCGTTCACGACGGAGAAGCGTCGTTCGAAGGTGAAACGAGCGCGGCGCGCGGGCGGGATCGTGCCGACTTGGCTCGAGCGGATGGTGACGCGGTTCGGGTGGAAGCGGCCGCCGAGGGGCAAGGTGACGCCGTGCTCGCCGTACCAGGAGACGACGAGGATGCGCGCCTCGTGCCCGGCAGAAGCGACGAGCGCGGCGAGGGCTTCGGGGGAGCCGGACGCTTCGACGAGGACGTCGGCCTCGGCGACGATCGCGGCGTCGATCGAGGGGAGCGCGGCGGCGCATCCGAGCTCGCGGGCGAGCGCGGCGCGGCGTTCGTCCGGGTCGATGCAGACGACGCGGCCACCCGCGCGTGTGGCGAGGCGCGCGACGAGCTGACCCACGACGCCGAGGCCCACGACGACGACTTGTTCGCCGAGCGCGATTTCCGCGTCCCACACGGCATTCAGTGCGGTTTCGAGGTTTGCCGCGAGGGTCGCGCGAGGCGCGGGGATGCCGTCCGGGAGACGGCGGAGAGCTTGTTCATTTGAGATGAAACGATCGTGGTGCGGGTGGAGCGCGAAGACCGTACGGCCCAGCAGATCGGGCGAGGTGGCAGCGCCGATCGCTTCGACGACGCCGACGGCCGCGTAGCCGTAGCTCGTCGGCAGATCGAAGGAGCCGCGCTGCGTGGGAAGGGCCATGACGGCGCGGATGTCGGGTGGTACGCGGCCCGTGAGCACGAGCCGCTCGGTGCCGGCGCTGACGCCGCACGCGAGCGTGCGGACGAGGGCTTCGTGCGGGCCCGGATCGGGGAGGGGTTCGTCCCGCAGAACGGCGACGCCGGGGCGCTCGAACCAGATCGCGCGTGCCCGGGTCACGAGGCCACCCGAGCGGGATCGGGGAGCGCGAGCGGCAAGGGCGGCGCGCCTTCGCGGGCGAGCTCGAGCAGCACGTCGCCGCCGACGTGGAGGACGCGGCGGAGCGTGAGGCGCAAGGCTTGATCGAGCTTGCGGATGCCGAGATCACCGACGGCCTCGATGCCCGCGCCGATGACGAGAGGAGCGACGGTGACGACGAGCCGATCGACGAGGCCTTCGCGGAGGAAGGAGGTGATCACGCCGCGCCCGCCTTCGACGAGGAGCTCGCGCGTGCCGCGCTCGGCGAGGGCGACGAGCAACGCGTCGAGCTGGACGCCTTCGCCGCTCTTCGAGACGGGCAGCGAGCAACACTCGACGTGGGACGGCAGCGTCCTCTCGGGCGCCAGCCGCGTGACGTGCAGCGTGCGTGTCGTCGCGTCGCGGAAGAGCTGCGCGGCGGCAGGTACGCGGCCTCGGGTGTCGAGCACGACACGCAGGGGCTGTTTTCCCGGCACGTGTCGCACCGTGAGAAGCGGATCGTCGGCGAGCGCCGTGCCGGATCCGACGAGGACCGCGTCCGCCGCGGCGCGCAGGGCGTGGGCGAAGCGCGTGGTCTCCTGGCCGCTGATCCAGCGCGAATCGCCGGTCGCGGTGGCGATGCGGCCGTCGATGGATTGCGCGAAGTGCACGGTGACCCAGGGCCGCATGCAAGGCGGCATTCCTTCCGTGCGGTCGCGCATGGTTCGTCGATCGTAGCGTCGAGGGTCCCTGGGCGCGAGGCGCGCGGAGGAGCAAGGAGCGGGCACGCGCGCGGCGACGAATTCGATTAAGATGGGAACGGATGAAGACGGCCCACCGCTCGCTCGCGCCCGGGTTCTTGATCGCTTCGCCTCCGCTCGGAGATCCGAACTTCGATCGGACGGTCGTGCTGCTCGCGGTGCACAACGAGGACGGCGCGCTCGGGTTCGTGGTGAACCGCGTCGCCCCGATGTCGCTCGGCGAGGTGCTGAAGCTCGCGGGCTACAAAGGTCCCGAGTCGAAGGACGAGGGCCCGGTGTTCCTCGGTGGCCCGGTGGCGCCGACGATGGGCTGGATCCTCTGCGTGGATCCGAGCCTCGACGCAGAGCAGGAGGGCGTGCTCGCGGTGGACGCGCGGATCCGGATCACGTCGCGCCGCGTGGCGTTCGACGAGTTCGTGCAGGAGCGGATTTCGCACGCGGGCGCGCCGGATCCGAAGCGGCGGATGGTGATGCTCGGGTACAGCGGTTGGGGGCCCGGGCAACTCGAACGGGAGATCGGGACGGGCGCGTGGTTGCCGACGCCGCTCGACGAGGGCGTGCTCTTCGACGTGAACGTCGACGATCGGTGGGAGCGCGCCTACGCGCTGCACGGACTCACGCCCGCCGTGATGATGTCGATGCGGAGCGTGGGCGAGGCGTAACGCGCCGCGTGCTCAGGGGTTTGGCACGGACAAACCCCGGAAGCGGCGGTCGTGCCAGCGGAGCATTTCGAGTGTGCCGACCTCGCGAAGCCAGGGTTGATCGTGGGGGCCCGGCAAGACGATCGCGTCGTGCGGGACCTTGCGCTTCGTGAGCTCGGCGGAGAGAGCGACGTTCGCCGCGCGAAACGGATCCGCGGTGCTCGTCTCGACGTGCACGCCGCGCGCGCCGTGGGCGGTGAGGATCGAGGCGAGGCGATCGGCATACCCCGCGGCCCGGTGCTCGCCGATCGCCGTCTGCACGACGCCGATCGCGCCGAAGGTTTCGGGGCGGCGCGAGAAGACTTCGAGCGCGACGTAGCCGCCGAGCGAGCATCCATCGAGCGCGGTGCGAGCGATGTCGGTCGCCACGTGCGCTTCGCGGCGCGCGCGCGGCACGACGACCTCGGCGATCCAGCGCGCGTATCCATCGAGTGAGGCCTTCGGGTTTGGCGCCTTGTTGACGTTCGGCGTGTAGGGACAGGCGATCACGAAGCCGCGGAACGGCGCGCGCGTGAGTTCTTCGTTGACGGCGCGGAGATGTTCGTCGGTGAAGTCCAGCCGTTTCGCCGTGCGCGCGACGGGTGGCCGGCAGAGACGCGCGTACGCCGTCGCGAGTCCGTACCGTTCGAGCCACGCGTAGGCGCCCATGCGCTCGTCGCCGGTCTCGCCGAGGCCGTGCAGGAGGACGAGCAGCGGCGCGGGGTCCTTCGTGGGATCGAGGCCGCGCGGGATCGAGAGCGTCATGCGCCGGCCGAGCGCGCGATCGCCGGGAAGATCGAGGTCGCGCACGTCGAGATCCGGAGCCCCGGGATCGATCGTCCGTTCGGCTTCGGCGCGTCGCGTCGAACCGAGCGTCCACGCCGCCGCGGAGGCGCCGATGAGGAAGCCACGACGTGTCGTCCGCACGGTGACGCAGCGTAACCCACGCCCCATGGCCCGGGCCACCCCCCGAGGCGAGGTGGCCGACCGGTCCCCCGGGTTCCCGCCGCATTTCGTGATTTTGCCCGTGACCGATTCAGATCAATGCGATCCGTCCGAACGATCCTTGATACGTTCTCCGCCGCGCCGATTTTCCCCGGCGGCTCGGGAAGGGACATGCAGGAATCGAAGACCGGTCGCGCCGTACCGCAGCTGGACACCGTTGCCTCGGCCCTGGAACAGACGCTCGAGAACGAGCCCGCGCTCCTGGATTTGCTCGCTCAGGCCCTCGCGAAGGGCGCGAGCCCCGGAGAGCTCTGGGACATGCTCCATCAGGCGGCTCATCGCGACAACCGCATCGCCGAGCTCGCCGCTGCCTACGACGCGATATGCCGCGACCGGAAGATTCGCCTGCTCCAGCCGGCCGCGCAGATCGAGCTCTTGCTGAGCGCCTCGGCGTTCCTCGTCGACTACGCCGGCGACGGAGCGACGGCGCAGCCGCACCTCGAGCGCGTCATGCAGCTCTCGCCGGGCAACGTCGACGCGTTCCAGCGCCTCGAAGCCATCCTGCGCGACCGCGAGGACTGGACGAAGCTCGCCGATCTGTACACGCAGATGGCAGCGCACCGGCAGGACAAACAGGAGCAGCTCGCGTTCCTCCGTGCCGCCGTGCAGATCCTCGCCGCGCTCCCGGGCGAGGAGGACAAGGCGTTCAAGCTCCACCAGCAGATCCTCCGGCTCGATCCGACCGACGCCGACAGCCGCAACGCGATGGCCGAGCGGTTCATCGCCGCGGGCCGCTTCGCCGACGTGGCGAAGCTCTACGAGCAAGCCATCGCCGCGGATCCGCCGCCGGCCGACGAGGACCTCCTCGCGCTGCGTGAACAGGCCATCGAGCTCTACTCGGTCAGCCTGCACGAGATCGAGAAGGCGCTGCCGCACGCAGAGGAGGTGCTGAAGAAGAACCCCGACAGCGAGCTCGCGTGGCGCACGTGCGAGCAGCTCCTCACGCACAAGACGCTCGCCGCGCGCGCCGCCGCGGCCATCGAGAGCGTGTTCATGTCGCGCGAGCAGTACGAAGACGCCGCGCGCATGCTGACGATCCAGATCGACAGCGTGCGCGGCCCGCGCAGGCTCGAAGCGCAGAAGCGGCTCGCGGCCCTGCAGTACCAGCACCTCGGCGATCTCGGCGCCGCGTTCTCGCTCTACGAGGGCATCCTCACGGTCGATCCGAACGACGACGAAGTGCGCGCGCGGTACCGCTCGATCGGCGCGGCGCTCGATCGTCGGCTCGACGTGACGCGCGTGCTCACGCGCGCCTCGGCCGGCGCGAAGGACCCGCTCGTGCGCGCGAAGATCGCCGCCGACCTCGGTGAGCTCTTCCTGGAGACGGGGGATCCGAAGCGCGCGCGTGCGTCGTTCCAGAGCGCCGTGGACGCGGGGCTCGCGGAGGACGCGGGCGTGCGCGCGGCGAGGGCCCTCGCGGATCTGTGCGAGCAGGCCTCCGACTGGAGCGCGCTCGCCGCGGCGCTCGATCGTCTGAGCGACATCGAGCCCGAGCCGGATGCGCGCGCGGGCGCGGCCGAGCGGCTCGCGCGGCTGCGCGAGGAGACGCTCGGGGATGCGGCGGGCGCGATCGCCGCATACCGGAAGCTCATCGGCACGTCGCTCGAGAGCGACGCGCTGCCCGCGCTCGAACGCCTCTACGAGGCCGCGGGTGACGAGGTCTCGCTCGCCGACGTCCTCGAACGTCGCGCGGCGCTCGAGACCGACAGGGAAGCCGCGCGTGACCTCGCGTTCCGCGCGGCCGATCTGCGCGCCGCGCGCTCGAACGATCTCGGCGCGGTGCTCGACGGCTGGCGCAGGTTCCTCCAGACGTACGGACCGACGCGCGAGATTCACGCGCGCATCCTTCCGTTGCTCGAACGCGAGCAGCGCTGGGACGAACTCGCGCAGACGCTCGACGCCGAGGCGGGCCTCGCGCCCTCGGAGGAGCGCATCGCGATCCTCGCGAAGCTTGCGCAGGTTCGTCTCAGCCGCCTCGGCGACGGCGCGGGCGCGCTCGACGCGTACCGCCAGGCGCTCGACCTCGATCGCTCCGACAAGACGTGCCGTCAGGCCGTGGAGCGTATGCTCGGCAGCGGCGAGCACCGGCTCGGCGCGGCCGACGTCCTCGAACCGATCTACCGCGAGGAAGGCGCGACTCCGGGCCTGCTCAAGGTCCTCGAAGTGCGCGGCGACGTCGCGAAGGACGCCTCTGATCGGCTCGCCGCGTTGCGGGAGGCCACGCAGCTCGCGGAAGGGGAGCTCGGGGACACGAAGCGCGCGCTGCAGTTCGCGGGCCTCGGCCTGCGCATCGCGACGAACGACATGGCCGACGACGTGCCGGAGTGGCTGTCGACCGTGGAGCGCCTCGCGGGCGACGACGCCGCGCGTCGCGCGGGCATCCTGATCCAGGCGCTCGGCAACCGGAACGTCGATCACCCTGCGATCGCGGAGCTCGCCAAGGCCACGGGCGAGGCGCTCGCGATTTACGGCGACTTCGTCGGCGCGCTCTCCGTGCTCCGGAACGCGCTCGCCTTCGAGCCGTCGTCGCCCGACCTCATCGCGCGTATCGACGGCCTCTTGGAGAAGCACGGCAACGCGCAGGAGCGGCTCGCGCTCTACAAGGGTGCGCTCGCCGCGACGACGGATCCGGATCGGCGCCGGCAGATCTTCCACTCCATCGGCACGATCGAGCGTCGTGGTCTGCGCGATCTCGCGGCGGCGGCGGCCACGTACCGTCGCGCGTTGGAAGAGGACGCGGGGGATCGGGGCGCGTACGAGGCGCTGCTCGACGTGCTGGAGGAAGGCTCGGATGCAGAGGGCCTCTACGCAGCGCTCGCCTCCGGCGTGGAGCGCGCGGCCGACGCGGAGGAGCGCGCGGCCATCACGCTCCGCATGGCGAACCTGTCCGCCTCGCGCGGGTGGATCGATCGCGCGCGGCAGCACTACCGGAGCCTGCTCGACGAGGGCACCACGCTCTCGGACGAGACGCTCGATCGGATCGCGGACCTCGCTCGGAAAGCGGGCGACAACGATCTCTATCGTGTGCTGCTCGAGCGGCGCATCTCGACCGCGGACGGCCCGCTCGCCGAGGCGCGCTGGCTCGAACACCTCGCCGCGCTGAAGGCCGAGGCGTTCGGGGACACGGCCGCCGCGATCGAGGACTACCGGCGTGCCGGCGACCTCGCCGACGGCGGTGGAGACGGTGCACTCGCCGAGCGCCTCTTCGAGCGTGTGCTCGCGCTCTCGGCCGACGATCGCGAGGCCGCCGAGCGGCTCGTCGAGCTCTATCGCCGCTCCGAGGCGTGGGAGAAGCTGCCCGCGGTCTACGAGGTACTCTTCCGCACCGCAGCCGATGCCGCGGAGCGCGCGGACAAACTGCTCGCGTTCGAGGACGCGGCCATCCACGCGAAGGCGACCTTGCGCTTCGTGGGCGCGGCGGAGGCGCTCCTCGCGGACGAAGGCGCGCTCGACGTAGGCCCGCGCGAGGCGCTCCAGGCGGCGCGTGCGCGTGTGCTCGCGGCCGATCCCGATCGGCAAGAGGACGCGGCGGCTGCGTACCGCAGCATGATCCAGAGCGCGTCGGATCCCTGGACCGCGGTCGAGGCCTTCGAAGCGTTCCTCGATCGGAGCACGCCGTCGCAGGCGCGGCTCGAAGATCGCCGCTGGGTGCTCGGCTTCCGCCTGCAGCGCGCCGAGGGCGATCGTCGCATCGAGGCGCTGCTCGCGTGGGCAGCGGCCGAGGAGAACGTCTTCAAGGACCCGCGCGCGGCCGCGGACCTCTACGCACGCGTGCTGGAGCAGGATCCGCAGAACGACGCGGCGCTCGCGGCGCGTGGCCGTCTCCTTCTGGACGTCGGCGACGTCGAGGGCGCAGCGGCCATGATCGCAGCGCGTCGTGATCTGCGCGAGGGCGCAGAACGGACGGCGCTCGAGCTCGAGCTCGCGACGCTCCTCCTCGATCGTCTCGGCCGCGTGGACGAGGCGCTCGCCGCGGTGGAGCCGGTGCTCGAAGCCGAGCCGGGCAACGAGGGCGCGCTCGTGCTCCTCGAACGTGCGCTCGCGCGGCCCGAGTCCCGCCGGCGTGCAGCCGAGATGCTGGAGCGCGCCTGCGACACGACGGACGACGAGTCGATCGCCGCGCGGATCCTCAAGCTGCTCATCGCGACGCCCGCGGACGCGAGTGACCTCGTGGATCTCCGCGCAGGCTGGTTCACGCGGCTGCTCGACAGGCCGGGCGCCGCGCCGGAGATCGCCCTCGACCTCGCCGTGCGCGCGGTCGAAGAGCTGCCCTACGACGCCGCGCTCTGGGATCGCGCCGAGCAGCTCGGCCGCGACGCCGACAGGCCCGATCTCGTCGCCGAGGCCTACCGCAAGAAGCTCGAATCCGACTCTGTGCGCGAGCTCGATCCCGACACGCTTGACGACCTCGGGCGGCGCTCGGTCGACTACCACGAGGAGTTCTTCTTCGACGACCAGGACGCCGTCATGAAGCTCCTGCGCCGGGTCGTCGACGTCGCTCCCGACGCGCTCTGGGCGTTCGAGCGCTTGAAGCTCGCCTACAACCAGAACGAGCGCTGGGCGGACCTCTTCTCGCTCTACGACCAGGCCATCGAGCGCACGGACGACAAGTTCGCGCGCGTCGAGCTGCTGGAGGACGCGGCTGAGTCGGCGAAGGACCTCGCGGGTGATCCGGATCGCGCCGTGCGGTACCTGGAGCAGCTCCTGCCGCTCAAGCCGCGCGACAAGAAGATCCGCACCTCGCTCGAGCGGCTCTACGAGCGCCTCGGCCGTCACCGCCCGCTCATCGATCTGCTCTCGCACGAGCTCGCCTCGCTCGACGTCGAGGCGGCGCAGAAGCTCCGCGCGCGGATCGCCACGCTCTGGCTCGACGGCGTCGCCGAGCCCGACGCCGCCTTCCGCGTCGTCGAGGAGATGCTCTCCGTCGAGCCGTCGCGCGCCGAGGCGCTCGACCTCCTGGAGCGCGTCCTCGCCGCCACGGGCTCGGACGAGCCGCTCTCGATCCGCCCGAGCGCGGAGGCCGAGAACACGGCCCGCCAGCGCGCGGCCGTCGTCCTCGAACGGCGCTACCGCAGCGAGGAGCGCCACGAGGATCTTGCGCGTGTGCTCTCCGTTCGCCTCGAAGCCGCGGTCGATCCGACCGGGCGCGGCGCGCTCCTGCGCGAGATCGTCTCCTTGCGCGCCGACGTCCTCGACGACCCGGCGAGCGCGCTGGAGAGCCTCGCCGCGCTCGTCGCGCTGGAGCCCGCCGAGCCGAGCCACCGCGCCGAGCTCGAGCGGCTCGCCGCGCGGGTCGATCGCTTCGATCGGCTCGCCGAGGTCCTCGTCACGGTCTCCGAGGGCGCAGCCGGCGCGCTCAAGATCGAGCTCCTCTCGCGGGCATCGGCGATCTACGTCGAGAAGCTCGGCGACCGCAGCCGCGCGATCGATCTCGGCCGCACGATCCTCTCACTCGAACCCGAGCACCCCGAGCTCGTGGTCGGGCCCGCGCGTGACCTCGAGCGCCTCCTCGCGGAGGAGGGCCGCTCGGCGGAGCGCTGCGAGGTCCTCGAGCGGCTCGCGCGCCTCGAAAAGGATCCCGACGCGCGTCGCGCCACGCTGCTCGAAGTCGCGCGCATCGCGTCGAGCGAGCTCGGCGACAAACCGCGCGCCATCGAGGCGTATCGCGCTCGCCTCACGGACGAGCCGCGCGACCTCGACGCGCTCGGAGGCCTGGCCCTCGACCTCGAATCCGAGAGCCGCTTCGGCGAGCTCGCGGAGGTCCTCGAGCGCCGCGCCGCGCTCACCGAAGGTGACGCCGCGCGGCAGGATCTCGTGCGCGTCGCGGCGATTTGCGACCAGGATCTCCGCGACGTGGCCCGCGCGATCACCGTGTGGGAAGGCGTGCGCGCTCGCTTCGGCGCCGACGACGAGAGCTGCGACGCGCTCGCCCGGCTCCTCGAAAAGGCGGCGCGCTGGCCCGACCTCGTGGAGCTGCTCCGCGCGAGCGCCGCGCAAGCCGACGAGGCCGGGACGAACGTCGCCCGCGCGGCGGAGCTCTACCGCCGCCTCGGCGACGTGCAGCGCGATCGCACCGCGCAGTGGGCCGAGGCCGTCGCGAGCTACGAGGCCGCGATTCGTTGCGCCGATCCGGGGGGCCTCGCGCTCTCCGGCCTCGAATCGTTGCTCTCGCTGATCGACCTCGACGACGAGGCGCGCAGGCCCATCCTCGCGTCCGCCGTCCGCGTGCTCACGGCGGCTTATGCGGCCTCAGGCGACTGGCAGCGCACCATCGATCTGCTCGAACCGCGCCTCGCCGCCGCGACGTCCGCCGCGGAGCGTACGGCGATCCTCACGGAGACCGCGTCGCTGCACGAGCACCGTCGCAATGACCCGTCCGCCGCGTTCGACGCGGTGTGGCGCGCGTTTGCCGCGGCGAAGACGCCCGAGCTCTCGGCGGAGGTCCTGCGCCTCGCCGCGACCGCGGATCGCTGGGCCGACGTCGCCGACGCGTTCCCGGCGATCGAGGCGCAAGGCGACGTCCCGCCCGACGTCGCGCGGGCCCTCTGGTGGAGCGTCGCGCTCTGGCACCGCGATCGCCGCGGGGACGCGCGCTCCGCCGAGATCGCCATCGAGCGCGCGCTCACGTACGACCCGGCGAACGCCGAGATGCTCGCGGCGCTCGTCGAGCTTCGCCGCCACACGCCGGGCAAGCCGCTCGTCGACGCGCTGCTGCGCCTGAGCGAGGTCTCCGCGGACGCGCTCCCGCTCCACCGCGAGGCCGTCAGCGTCGCGAGCGACCACGTGGGCGACCCGAGCCTCGCGAAGAGCATCGCCGAGGCCATGCTCCAGAAGGCCGAGGCGCGCTGGATCGGCGAGGGATCGGACCCGCTCAGCGAGGCTGCGACCTTCGCCGCGTGGGCGCTCGACGTCCTCGTGCGCATCTGCCGCGAAGAGGGCGACCTCGCGCGTGTCGTCGCGCTTTGCCTCGACGGAGCGAAGCTGCCCTTCGAGCCCTCGCGTCGCCGCGCGCTTCGCCTCGCGGCCGCCGAGATCTCCGACGCGCAGCCGGCGATCGCGATCTACGAGGAGCTCTTCGCCGAGGATCCGACCGACGAGCTCGTCGGCTCGCGCCTCGAAGAACTCTATCGCAAGGAGGGGCGCCGCGCCGATCTGCTCACCCTGCGCGAGCGCCAGATCTCCGTGGCCGAGGACGTCCTCGCGCGCGTCGATCTGCGCGTCGACCTCGCGTTCCTGCTCGTCGAGTCCGGCGAGGCGGATCGCGCGATCGGATCGCTCCGCAAGAACCTCGAAGAGAGCCCCTCGCACGCGCCCTCCGTCGACAAACTCGCCGAGCTCTTCGGCGAGCGTGGCGACCACGGCGCGCTCGCGTCGCTCTGGGAGGACCAGGCGGCGCGGCGCGAGGCCGATCGCGACACGGCGACGGCCGCCGAGCTGTGGCGACGGGCCGCGATCATCGCCGAGACGCGCGTCGGGGATCTGCCGCGCGCGATCAGCGACTACCGCCGCGCCGCGCGGTACCGCGACATGGCCTCGCTCGACGCGCTCGCGCGCCTCTTCACGGCGCGCGGCGATCACGCGGCCGCCGCCGAGGTCCTCGAGACCATCTGCGCGGACGCGCCGGCCGACGCCTCGCCGCACCCGGTCCTGCGCCTCGCCGAGGCCTACATCGCCTCGGGCGAGCCCGCGCTCGCGCAGCAGCGCCTCGAAGAGGCCCAGGGCCGCGTGGCCGACCCGGCGCCGCTCCGCGCTCGCCTCTCGGTCCTCTACCGCGAGGCGGAGGCGTGGGGCCCGCTCGCCGAGCTCATCGCCATCGAGGCCGCGCACACCGAGAACGCCGCGAAGCGCACGGCCCTGCTCCGCGAGGCCGCCGACCTGCACTTCTCGAAGCGGAACAAGCCGGAGGCGGCCGTCCCGCTGCTCGAGCAGGCGGCGCAGCTCACGCCCGACGACCGCGCGATCAAGCTCTCGCTCTGCGACGCGCTCAGCGCCGCGGGTCGCTCGGACGAGGCGTCGAACATCCTTCGCCAGATCATCGACGCCTACGGCAGCCGGCGCCCGAAGGACCGCGCGATCGTGCATTACTACCTGGCGCGGGTCTTCCTGTCGTCGGGCGATCGCAAGGCCGCTCTCGCCGAGCTCGACGTCGCGCTCAAGATCGACCCGACGCACCCGGAGATCCTGCTCGCGCTCGCGCGCCTGTCCTTCGACGAGGGCCAGTACGATCGGGCGCAGCGCACGTACCGCTCGCTGCTCATGATGGTGCGGCGCCTGCGCGACGAGCAGGGCACGCCCGCCGTCACGCGCACCGAGGTGCTCATCGCGCTCGCGGAGATCGCCGATCGCCAGGGCGATCCCGATCGCTCCGCCGAGCACGTGGAGTCCGCGTTCGAGGCCTCGCGCGAGAGCCCGGACGAGGCCGATCGCCTCGTGCGCGCCCTCCGCGGCCGCCAGAACCACGCGCTCCTCGCGCGCGCGCTCGAGCTCCGGCTCGAAGGCGCGGGCGGCGACGCGGCGGCCACGGCGCCCGTGCTCGCCGAGCTCGCCTCGCTCTACGAGCAGCACCTCGGCCGCGCCGAGGACGCGCTCTCACTCTGGCTGCGCGCGCTCTCCGTGCGGCCGACCTCCGCGGACGCGCATCGCGCGGCGCTCGGGCTCGCTCGCCGCCTCGGCGCGGTCGAGAAGTACCTCGACGCTCTGCGTAAACTCGTCGCCGCGACGACGGTCGATCCTCCGCTCGTCGATCTCCTCCTCCACCTCGGTCGTGCGCTCTCCGGCGAGGGCGGCGACGCGGCCCAGGCGGACGAGGCGTTCCGACGCGCCGAGGCGCTCTTGCTGGAGCGTCCGGGCGATCGGCGGATCCACGAGGTCTGGCGCGCGCTCGAAGCCTCCTGCGAGCAGCGCGGCGACCGCGAGGGGCAGATCGCTCTGCTCGAAAAGCGGATCGCCGCCGCGAGCGAGAGCGCGCCGCCGGCCGAGCTGGCCGATGGCCTCTACCGCCTTGCGGAGCTCGCGCTGCGCGAGCCCGGCGGTGCGACGCGCGGCGTGCCCGCGCTCGAGCGTGCTCTCTCGCTCGACGCCTCGCCCGATCGCGCCGAGGCGATCTTCCGCCTCGGCCTCCAGCGTGAGGAGAACGCGGCCCTGATCGCCCCGCTCTTCGAGCGCTTCGCGCGAAAGCACGAGCGCTCCCGTGCGCTCGTCGACGCCCTCGTCCTGCTCGCGCCCGAGCGCGGGGCCGACCTCTACCGCGAGGCCGTCTCCGTCGCAGAGGGCCTCGGGGACGCGGCGCTCGTCGAGTCCGTCCTGCGGCGCGCGCTCACCCGCGAGGAGGGCGTAGCCGATACCTCGGACGACCTCTGGGCCCTCGTCGCGCTCGCCAAGGTGCGCGCCGCGGCCGAGGACTGGGCCGAGGCGCATGCCCTCGAAGAGCGCGCCGCGCGCGTGGCCGCCCCCGGCGACGAGCGCGGCCATTTGCTCTCGGCCGCGTCGATCGCGCGCGACAAACTCGGCGACCTCGCCGGAGCGGCGCGGCTTTATGCCGAGCTCTTCGAGCGTGAGCCTGCCGATCGCGACCTCTGGGGCCCGCTCGCCGATCTCTACCGGAGCCTCGGCGAGGACGAGGCCCTCGGCCGCGTCATCGAGCAGGTCGTCCCGCTGCTCGAGACGGTCGAGGATCGCTCGCGCATGCGCCTCGAACGCGCGCGCCTCGCGCAGAAGCGTGAGGGCGGCGCCGACGAGGCGATCACGACCCTCACGGAGCTGCTCGACGACGATCCGGCGAACGAGGAGGCGGCCACGCTGCTCTCCGGCTTGCTCGAAGCCGCGGGCCGCTTCGACGATCTCGCCTCGCTCCTCGAGCGTCGCATCGACCTCGCCAAGGATCGCGAGGACACGGCGGCCGTCGCGTCGCTCTCCATGCGGCTCGGCGCGCTGCTCGAACAGCAAGGCGAATCGGCCCGTGCCCGTGACGCCTACCACGGCATCCTCGACTGGGACGCGACGAACCTCGACGCGCTGCGCTCGATCGTGCGGCTCTGCGAGAAGGCCGAGGATCCCTCGGAGCTCGCGGACGCCCTCGAAAAGCTCCTCGGCGCCGAGAAGGGCGAGGCCGCGGAGGCGACGGCGCAAAGGCTCGCCGCGATCCGCGCCGAGCAGGGCGACGAGGACGGCGTGGATCGCGCTCTCGAAGCGGGTTACCGCGCGTTCCCGACGAGCACCGTCCTCGGCGTCAAGCTGAAGGAGCGCTTCGAGTCGCGGGAGGACTTCCGCAAGGTCGCGGACGTCTACCAGATCGAGGCCGAAGGCCGGACCTCGAAGGAAGATCGCGTCGGTTGCCTCCGCAAGGCCGCCGCGATCCTCCGCGACAAGGAGCAGGATCTCCCGGGCGCCATCGAGATCCTGAAACGCGCGCTCGACATCGACCCGCTCGATCGCGCCCTGGTCGCCGAGCTCGTTGGGGCTCAAAGCGAGATGGGTGATCACCAGCTCGCCGCGGCCTCGATCGCCTCGGCGGCGGCGAACGTCGAGGGCGCGGCTGCGGGCGAGCTTTTGCTCCACGCCGCGCGCCTGCTCCTCGCCACGCCCGAGGGCGCGGGCGCTGCGGTCGAGCTCGTCGAGGATGCGCGTCGCCGACAGCCGGACGCTTGGGAGCCCGTCATCGTGCTTGCCGAGGCGTACGTCGCGACCGGTCGCGTCGAGGAGGCGCGCCCGCTCGCCACGAGCGCCGTTGGTGCGTACGAGGGCCGTCGGTCGAGGACGCTCGCGGCTGCGCACCGCGCGCTCGCGCACGTCGAGCGCGCGTCGGGCAATGACGACGCTGCGTTCGAGCAGCTCTCGAAGGCGTTCGACAACGACGCGGGCAGCGCCGAGATCGCGCTCGAGCTCGGTCAACTCGCGATCGATCGGGGCGATCACGACGTCGCTTCGCGCGCGCTTCGTGCGGTCACGATGATGAAGATCACGGCGCCGGGCTCGGTCGAGGGCACGACGTCGCGAGGCCGCGCGCTCGCGTATTTCCACCTCGGAAGGCTCGCGGTTCTGCAAGGGGATCGCGGCAAGGCGCGCCTCCTCGTCGAGAAGGCGCTCGCCGAGGACGCGAACCTCGACGTCGCGCGTGAACTCGCGGACGAGCTCGCGAACGGCTGATCCGGCTCGTTTTCCGCCCTTCTGGAACAGCGCGCCGCGCTCTCTCGCGGCGCGCGCCCTCCTCCTCCTTCATCTCCGCCGCCGCGCCGAACCCCCGCCGAGGCCTGTTTTCAGGCTGTTTTCGCGGCTTTTTGTGGTCCTTCTCCTCGGCTGCTCGCCCCTCTTCCAGCCCGTTCACCGCCTGGTAGAGCGACTCTCCGCAGCGAAATCGCTATTTCCCCCCGAAGATTTCGCTTTTTTCGCGACGCACGCCGTGTATGGTTCACCCGAGCCGAGCGCGCGGCGAGGGGTCGCGCGCGACGCGGAGCTCGGAGGAATTTGCAATGGCGACCAAGAAGAGTGCTGGGGGCGGGGCGAAGAAGTCGTTGAGCAAGAGCGCTCTGATCCAGGCGATCACGGAAGCTGCTGGGGACGAGATCTCCCGCAAGCAGGTCAAGAGTGTGCTCGAGTCTCTGGTCACGGTCGGGCACCGTGAGCTGAAGAAGTCGGGCGTCTTCACGCTGCCGGGCTTCGCGAAGTTCCGGGTGGTGAAGCGGCCGGCGACGAAGGCGCGCCAGGGCATCAACCCCTTCACCAAGCAGCCGATGACCTTCCCGGCCAAGCCCGCCAGCAAGTCGGTGCGTGCGCGTCCGATCAAGGCGATCAAAGACGCTCTCGCCTGATAAACCGCTGCTCCCCGTCGCGGCAGCAGCGCGCGACGAACGGCCCTCGCGATTCGCGTGGGCCGTTCGTTTTTTGTACGCATGAAGAGCGAGCCCAGGAACTTTGGGGCTCCAACGATTCGTCGACGCGCGCGGCGCAGCCCTCCTGCGGAGAGCCGCGCCGCCGCGAAATCCTTCACTTCTTCTTCTTGTAGACCTGGATGGCCACGGGGCCCGAGCCCGTCTTCGCCGTCGCGTTGACCTTCACCATCGCCGGCACCGGCCACGGCCACGCGTAGCAGCTCGTCTTCTGGCCGATCGACGCCGACGAACCCGCCTCCTGATCCACCGCGAGCGTCGGGTTCGCCGCGAGCGCGCCGAGCTGCGGCGGCAGCGCCGTCGCCATGTCGAGCGTCAGCGCCAGGTTGAGCTCCGTCACGCCGCCCGCGCCCTGGCCGATCACCGTGTAGCAGAAGCCCGGCTCGAGCATCATCGTCGGCGTCGACGCCGTCTGCCCCTCGGGCACCACCATGCAGAGCTGCCCGCCTTCGGCCTTCATGCCGGGCGCCTCCACCTTCTCGCGGCCCTGCACCATCGTCGTCAGCGCCAGCGACTGCACCGAGTCACACGCCGCGACCGTCGGCGGGGGCGGCGGCGGGGGCGGGGGCGGAGGCGGGGGCGGCGGCATCATGCCGGCATCCGGACCCGGCTGCGGCGGCGTCTCGGGCTCGCTGCCGCAGCCCGCCGACATCACCACGACCATCATCGACACGGCCGCCGCAGCGGCCCCCATGCACACCATCGAACGCGTCATCGGACCCTCCTCGAGGCTCGAGGGCGCGCATGCGCGCCGCGCGAGACAGAGTCGCGCTCATACACCCGAACCCTACGCGGGGCCACATGGCGATGATGCTGTGCGAAGCACGGCGGCCGCTTCGGTCATCGTACGGGCGTGCCGAGCTCCTCCATCTCGCGCTGGATGCAGATGCGGGCCACGATGAGCGCCCGGGCTCGGAGCGATTCGTCGAGGTGCGCGGCCGTGTTCGCGTCGTCGAGCGCCTCGCGCAACATGCCGCGCTCGAGGTTCGCGATGGCCCGGCACAGGTGGTACTCGGCGCGCTCCGCCGCGATCCCCATCCCCGCGCTTGGCTTGAGCTCTTCGTCCAGGAACCAGCGCGCGAACGTCCCGGGCGGAATGTCCGCCCCCTTCGGCCCCCCGCTCCTCTGTCCCATGACGTAGTTTACCTCACCAATTGGAGGCATGCAGGGCGCGGCGCGTGGCGGATACGGGGAGCGTGGGGACGAAAAACGGCTCGGATCGATCCGCTGTTCCTTGACGCCCGTCCAAACCGTCGGGAAGGCAGACGTAAGTTTCACGGGTTCCCCACGTTGATTGATAGGGTAGGACCCAGCATTCGCCCGACTCCCGAGGAGGTCGCCTTGAATCGAACGATCATCATCTCGTCCGCGCTGCTCGTCGCGCTCGCGCTTGCGACCGGCTGCGAGAAGTCCGACGACTCTCAGCCGGCCCAGACGGCCGCCAATCAGCAGAACCCCTACCAGCAGTACCCGCAGGGGCAGTACCCGCAGGGGCAATACCCGCAGGGGCAGTACCCGCAGGGGCAGTACCCGCAGGGTCAGTACCCGCAGCAGCAGTACCCGCAGGGCCAGTACCCGCAGCAGCAGCCGTACCCGCAGCAGCAGCCGTACCCGCAGCAGCAGCCGTACCCGCAGCAGCAGCCGGCGCCTCAGCAGCAGCCGGCCCCGCAGGGCACGACGCAGCAGCCGGGCGGCTTCCAGTTCCCGTCGATCCCCGGCTTCCCCGCCCCGGGCGGCACCACGACGACGGGCGGTACGACCCAGACGAGCAGCGGAGCGCAGGCGCAGCGCATCGACCCGAACCTCGCCGGCGCCGCCACCTTGCCGCTCACGGCGTTCGCCCAGCAGTCGGCCCCGGGCATGCAGCGCGACGGCAACGTCGCCGCGGGCAACTTCTCCGAGGGCAGCATCCTCGAGGAGCCCGTCAACCTCCAGCCGGGCAAGTGCTACACGGTGCTCGCCGTCGGCGCGGGGCCGAGCGAGGTCGACATCCAGCTCGTCGCCACCACGCCCGTGCCCGGCATGAGCCCGGTCCTCGCGCAGGACAGCGGCAGCGGCCAGCAGGCCTCGCTCGGCGGCGGCGGCAATTGCTACAAGTGGCCGTGGCCGATGGCGGGCCAGGCCAAGTACGTCATCAAGGCGACGCGTGGAGCGGGCGTCATCGCGGCGCAGCTTTACTCGAAGTGAAGTGACGTGCGCCTCGGAGGAGGCGCGACGAAAGACGACGGGGGCGCGGCTCGGCGAATCGAGCGGCGCCCCCGCGGCTTTTTGTGCGGCTCTGCTTCAGGAGAGAATGCCGGGCGCGGGGAAGCTCTGGCAGAGCTCCTTCACCTCGCCGGCGATACGCGTGATGCGCGCCTCGTCTTGCGGATGGTCGGCGACCTCGGCCATCCAGCCCGCGATGCGCTCCATCTCCTTCGGGCCCATGCCGCGCGACGAGATCGACGGCGTGCCGATGCGCAGGCCCGACGGATCCATGGGCTTGCGCGGATCGTTCGGGATCGCGTTGTAGTTGCCGACGAGCCCCGCGCGATCGAGCGCCTTCGCGTAGGGCTTTCCGCCGATGTTCTTCGGCGTCATGTCGACGAGCAGGAGGTGGTTGTCCGTGCCGCCCGTGATGAGCCGGAAGCCCTTCGCCACGAGCGCTTCGCCGAGGACGCGCGCGTTCTCCACCACGCGCGCCGCGTACTGCTTGAACGACGGCTCCATCGCCTCGCGCGCGGCGACCGCGATCGCGGCCGTCGTGTGGTTGTGCGGGCCGCCCTGCAGGCCGGGGAACACCGCGCGATCGATCGCCGCGGCGTGCTCGGCCTTGCACAGGATCGCCGCGCCACGCGGGCCACGGAACGTCTTGTGCGTCGTCATCGTCACGACGTCCGCGATCCCGATCGGCGACGGATGCATCCCGCCCGCGACGAGGCCCGCGATGTGCGCGATGTCGGCCGCGAGGATCGCGCCCACCTCGTCCGCGATGGCGCGGAACGCGGGGAAGTCGAGCGTACGCGGGTAGGCCGTCGTGCCGCACCAGATGAGCTTGGGCCGGTGCTGCCTCGCGAGCTCGCGCACCTGGTCCATATCGATGCGGTGATCGTCCGCGCGCACGCCGTAGGGCACGCTCGTGAAGAACTTGCCCGTGATGCTGACGTTCCAGCCGTGCGTCAGGTGCCCGCCCGCGGGCAGGCCGAGGCCCATGATCGTCTCGCCGGGCTTCACGAACGCGAGGTAGACGGCGAGGTTCGCGGGGCTGCCCGAGTAGGGCTGCACGTTGACGTGTTCGGCCCCGAAGACCTGCTTCATGCGGTTCTTGGCCAGCTCCTCGACCTCGTCGATCTGCTGCTGGCCTTCGTAGTACCGCTTGTGCGGGTAGCCCTCCGAGTACTTGTTCGTCAGGACCGACCCCGTCGCCTCGAGCACCGCGCGCGAGACGTAGTTCTCGCTCGCGATGAGCCGGATCGTATCGGCCTCCGCGCGCTCCTCGCGGCGGATGAGCTCGGCGATCTCGGGATCGACCTCGGACAGCGGGCGATGGCCCTCGGGTTTGCTCGTGACGGTCATCCGACTTCGAACTCCCCGCGGCTCAGCAGATCCGCGATGCGCCAGAGGAACGAGTTCGCCAGCACGCCGTCGACGATCCGGTGATCGTACGAGAGCGCCATGTACATCACGGGGTGGATGGCGATCACGTCTTCGCCGTCGCGCGTCACGACGACGGGCCGCTTCTTGATCTCGCCCATGCGCAGAATGCCCACGTTCGGCTGCGAGATGATCGCGCCGCCGAAGAGGTTGCCCTTGAGGCCGGGGTTCGACACCGTGAACGTCGTGCCGGCGAGGTCGTCCGCGGTGGTCTTGCCCGCCCGCGCGCGCGTCGCGAGCTCGTCAATCTGCGCCGCGACGCCGCGCAGCGAGAGCTGATCGGCGTGCTTGATGCTCGGCACGAGGAGACCGCCTGGCGTCTCGACCGCCACGCCCAGGTTGATCTCCTTGAGCACGACGAAGGAGTTGTCGAGCACGCGCGCGTTGAGATGCGGGTGCTCGCGCAGCGCCCGGACCGTCGCGGCGCAGATGAAGGCGAGGAACGTGAGGGGCACGCCCTCCTTCTTGAAGCGATCCTTGTGCTGATCGCGCAGCTTCGTGGTCGCCTGCAGATCGACCTCGGCCACCGTGACCACGTGCGGCGACGTGATCTTCGAGTACGCCATGTGATCGGCCGTGATGCGGCGGCGGCGCGAGAACGGGATCACCTCGTCGCCGGGGCGCGGCGTGTACGGCGGCACCTTGTACGCGCCGTAGCCGACGCCCGGGATCGGCGGGACGAACCCGCCGCCCGCCTGCACGAGCTGCGCGAGCTCCGGCGCGGCCGTGATGGGCTGAACGGGCACGGCCGCGGGGGCCGGCGGAGGCGCGGCAGGCGCAGCCGGCGCGGGCGGGGGAGTGGCATGCGCCACGCGGCGCACGTCGTCGTGCGTGATGCGCCCGCGCTCGCCCGTGCCTTGCACCTGGTTCAGGTCGACGCCCTCTTCACGCGCGAGCTTGCGCGTCGAGGGCGAGCCGAGCGGCTGCGCCGTGGGCTCGGGCTTCGTCTCTTTCGGCGCCTGCGGCTCGGCCGGCGCGGGGGGGCGTGCCACGTCGGCGCCGGCCTTCGCCGTCTCATCGAGGCGGCAGAGCAGCCCGCCCTTCGGGATCACCGCTCCCACGGGCGCAGAAATCTCGGTGACCAGCCCCGCAGCAGGCGCGGGGACCTCGGTGTCGGCCTTGTCCGTCGCGACCTCGAGGAGCGGCTGCTCCCGGGCCACGAAGTCGCCTACACGCACGAGCCACTTGGTCACCGTCCCCTCGGCCACGCTCTCACCGAGCTGGGGCATGAGCACGTCGATCATGGAGTTTGCTCCTGGAAATCCCCGCGCTTTCGGGTCCGGCTTGCGGGGGGGCCGCTCGTATACGCCTTGCGCCTGGCGAGAGCAACGTGGGCGCACGCGCAGAGCGACGATCTTGGGCTTCCGCCGCTGTCAGAGCGCCGTGCCCGCGGACGCCTTCGCGAGCGCGCGGTCCACGGCGTGGGTGCTGAAGCCCACGAGGATCTGCCCGCGGATGTCGATCACCGGGATGCTGCCGCCGCGCTGGCCCGACTTGTCGAGCTTGTCGCGCATCTCCAAGGCCGCCTCGGGGCTCGCCTCGATGTCCTTCTTCACGACGCGCACTCCCTTGGAGCGCAAATAATCTTCCGCCTGGTGACAGGGTTTGCACCAGTCCGCGCCGTAAACGATCACGGTCAGATCCGAGGTCACGACGGGCGGCTCGTCTGCTTTTTTCGGCCCCTGCGTCGCGCTGGGTGCGCTGCTCGGCGAGGGCTGCGGCGGAGGCGGGGCGATCTTCGCGAGGTATGCGCCGCGTCGCTTCTCCACCTCGGACTCCCACGCGCGCCGCGTCATCGTCCGCGCCGCGTACGTCCCGTCCTCGCGCTTCTTCGTCAGATCGACGACGTAAAACAGGTTCTTCGTCCCCTCCTCGCGATCACTCACGACGACCCGCACGAGCGCTCGACCCTCCGCCGGCACGTCCGCGGGCTTGAGCTCGACGTGCATGTCGCCCTTGTCGTCGATCCAGGTGAGCAGGAGGTTCGGCGTGTCCTCGCCGATCGCGAGCGCCGGCAGCTCCTCCGTCGCCGCGAGCGGCGTCGTGCCGTCGTCTTCCTTCTTCGTCGAGCACGCGGCCGCGCTCGCCAGCGTGACGAGCGCGATCATCGCCACGACGCCGAGGCGCCTCACGCCGTCCTCCCGACGTCTTCCGCCGCGAGCTCCTCGCCGAGCGTCATCCACTCCGTCATCGCCGTGTCCACGCGTTTCGCGAGCGCTTGCTCCTCGGACACCATCTTCGCGAGTTTTTCCCAGTCCCCGCCCGGGTCCTGCTTCAAGACCTCGCGCATGCGCCCGAGCTCGGCCTCGCCCTTCGCGATCTCCTCTTCGAGCTCCTTCACGCGCTTGCGCTTGCGCTCGAGCGCCCGCGACGCGGCCTTCTCCGCCTCGAATGCGCGCTTCTTGTCGAGCGGCGATTCCGGCCCCTTCACCTGCGCCACGACCGTCGACGCGCTGCGCTTCACCGCGCGCTTCGATCGCCCGTCGTCCTGCACGCGTTCGTCCTCACGCGCGTCGTCCTCTCCCTCGTCGGGCGGGGTGTTTGGCCGGGACAAACTCGCCTGGAAGTCGCGGTATCCGCCGGGGAAGAGCTCGATCTTGCCGCCGTTGAACGCGCAGATCCGCGTGGTCACGGCGTCGAGGAAGCGGCGATCGTGCGACACGAGCAGCACCGAGCCCTCGAAGCTCGCGAGCGCCTCTTCGAGGATCTCGGCCGCCGGGATGTCGAGGTGGTTCGTCGGCTCGTCGAGGAAGAGCAGATTGC
Source organism: Polyangium sp. y55x31 (assembly GCF_029946505.1). Taxonomy (GTDB): domain Bacteria; phylum Myxococcota_A; class Polyangia; order Polyangiales; family Polyangiaceae; genus Polyangium. Next base: position 83,042 of record NZ_JARZHG010000006.1, on the reverse strand, counting down.
GCGGCTCGAGCAGGAGTTTGGCCAGCGCGAGCCGGCTCCGCTCGCCGCCGGAGAAACCTTCCACCTTGCGCAGCGTGTCGTCGCCATAGAACCGGAACCGCGCGAGGTACTGCCGCGCGGCGTCCACGTTCATGTCGCCGCGCACGCTGCGGATCTCCTCGACCGCGGTCTTGTTCGGATCGAGCGAGCCGAGGTGCTGATCGAAGTACCCCTCGCATAGGTTCGTCCCGCGCTTGACCTCGCCCAGATCCTCCTCCGCGCCGCGACCCGCGAGGATCTTCAGGAGCGTCGACTTGCCACACCCATTCGGCCCGAGGATCCCGATCCGCTCCCCGCGACGCACCAGCAAATCGAAACCCGAAAAGAGCTGCCGCCCGCCTCGCTCCGCCGAAAGCCCGCGCGCGTCGAGCACGATGTCCCCGCTCCGCGGCGCCTGCACGAAGCGGAATGCGACCTTCTCCGCCCGCGCCCACACGTCCTCGGGCCGGTCGAGGGTCTCCATCTTGTCGAGCATCTTCCGCCGGCTCTGCGCCTGCTTCGTCTTCTGCCCCGCGATGTTCCGCCGGATGAACTCCTCGGTCTTCGCGACGAACGCTTCCTGCCGCTCCGCGAGCTCGCGCTCCCGCTCGAGATCCTCCTCCCGCGCCTCCGCGTACCGCGAGTACGCGAGCGGATAGACCCGAAAACTCCGGCGCCCGAGCTCCATCGTGATCGGGCAGAGCGCGTCGAGGAACGCGCGATCGTGCGAGACCACGAGCATCGCGCTCGGCAGCGTCGTCAGGTGCCGCTCGAGCCACGCGATCGTCTCGATGTCGAGGTGGTTCGTCGGCTCGTCGAGCAGGATCAGATCCGGCGTGTTCGCGAGCGCCACGCCGAGGTGCAGCCGCCCTCGCTCCCCGCCGGAGAGGCTCCCGAGCGCGCGGCCCATGTCCTCGTGCGAAAAGCCGAGGTGCGCCGCGAGCATTTCCACCCGCCGCTCGAGCGCGTCGCCGCCGGCCAGGTGGTACTTGTCCGTCGCGTTCGCCAGCCGATCGAGCGCTTGTTTCGTCCCGCTCGCGGCCGCGTGGGACGCCTCGTCGAGCTCTTTTCGCAAGGAGAGCAGCTCGTCGAACCCCGACAGGAACGCTTCGAGCACCGTCCCGACCTTCGGCAGCTCGTGCGACTGCCGGACGTACGCGACCCGCGTCCCCCGCTTGATCACCACCGAGCCAGCGTCCGGGACGAGCTCCCGCGCGATCAGGCGCAAAAGCGTGGACTTGCCCGCGCCGTTCGGCGCCACGAGCGCGGCCCGCTCCCCCGGGGCGAGCGAAAACGTCACCCCCTGAAAGAGCTGATTTGCGCCGTACCCGAAGCCGAGTCCGGAGACCTGAAGGACGGTCATGGCCGGCAGTCTTAGCATGTAAGGCGGGAGGCACCCGACATCCGGCCCCGGGGGACGCCGGAACCTCGCGCCATCCGCCCCGAACCTGGATAGGATGTGCCCTGATGACGAACGCCACGGACCTCGAACCCACCGCCCTCGCCTGGACCGAGGAGCTCGCGCGCGCGCTTCAAACGCGCACGGCGTGGAGCCAGCTCGGCACCGTGGAGATCGTCGAGCACTCGGGCGCGGCCACGCTCGGTGGCGTCATCGATCGTCGCCTCATCCGCCTCGAACCCGGCAAGCCCGTCGAGGAGACGCTCGAAAAGTGGCGCGGCTCGGCCGACGGTCGCATCGTCGACAGGCTCGTCGTGCAGGCGAACACGATGCTCCTGCGCCGCTTGCCGCCGGCGCGCGTGGTCGAGCCCTTCGGTCCTGGATGGCTCGCCGAGTTCGAGCCCAAGGGCCCGATCGTCGTGCTCGGCACGGCCGCCGATCTGGTGCACGTCGTGCGCACGTTCCGTGACACGCCGCTCGGCAGCCGCATCCGCCCTTCGGCGGCGGATTGCAGGCCCGGATCGCTCGTCGCCGTGGCGGGGGAGGGGCTCACGGCGACGATGGTGTGCATGGTGTCCTTGTCGATGACGCCGCAGGGCATTCACGTCGTCAGCGTCGTCGACAACAAATCGCGAACGAACGCGAAGCTCTCACGCGCCGACGCCACGCTCGCCGCGCAGCGCCCCGTCTGAATGCCAGAATCGTGCTCCGACCCGCGCGGGCACGAATCTCACGTTCCACGCACACCACACCGGTTTTTCTCGCCAGGTCGCTGGCGAATACGTGGAGTTGTGCGTTGTCAGTGAAAAGAATGGGATCCCATGCATTCGATGGTATTCCTGCGCGCAGCGTGAGCGTCCATTTCCTGTGGGAGGGCGTGAAACGCCTCGCTCCGCGACCTGAAACGGTATAGATTCGACCTTATCCATTCGTCCCAGCCGATCACGGTTTCGGTGGGCGAGTCGCCTGACGCATCGCAGCGCGCGAGGGTATCGACGCTGCGGCGCCAAACCCTGGCCGATCGAGGAGAAGTGTATGTCCGGAGAGGCGAAGCATGATAGCAATAATGTGGGCTGGGATGCCATGCCGCCCTCGTCGCGCGCGCCGGCCTTCGTGATGACGCCAGAGGGGTCGAACAACCCCGACCGGAAAGGCGCCGAGGCGGCGCTGCACAACCTCAAGCAGGCCCAGGCCGAGCACCCGTTCTGGCGGAACCGCTTCTTCAAGGCCTGCACCGCCGGCCACCTGACGAAGGCCGATTTTCAGTTCTTTTTCGGTCAGTACTACCTCTACAACCGGAACTTCACGCGATATCTCGCCGCGCTGATGGCGAACGCGGACAACGATTACCATCGCGCCCGGCTGTCGGAGAACCTCTGGGAGGAGGGCGGCGGTCAGGAGACGGACAAACGCCACGCCGAGATCTTCCGCAAGTTCCTCCGCGATGGACTCGAAATCGACATCGATAAGACCGACTACCTCGACGCCACGCGCTTCTTCGTTCGTGAATTCCTCGATTTTTGCCTGCGTTCCCACCCCGCCGCGGGCTCCTCGTTCCTGTCGCTCGGCACCGAGGGCATCGTCTCGCGGATGTATACGATCATGGTCGAGGGCATGCTCAAGGCCGGGATCCCCGAGGAGTTCCTGACCTTCTTCCGCATTCACATCGGCTGCGACGACGAGCACGCGGCGACGCTCGAGGACATGATGCTGTCCTACATGCACACGCCCGACTGGTACAACACGTGCCTGTCGTCGATGAATTACGCGCTGAGCCTGCGCCACCGCTTCTTCGAGAGCCTCTACGACGCCATCCAGGGTCGGAAGCTCCAGGGCGTCCTGAGCCGCATCCAGGCGCGCCGCTCCCTCGCCCCGCAGTACCCCGATCCCAGCCTGATCCGCTTCTCCTCCGGCCAGCAGGGCGCCCCGCTCTACGAAAACGAGACCGAGCGCCAGAACGTGAAGGTCGCCGTCGAGCGAATCCCCTTCAAGTCGGAGATCATCGACACCCGGATCGTCCGCATCCCGCCCGGCAAGCTCAACGAGCGGCACAAGCACGCCCACGAGATGATCCTCCACATCGCCGCGGGCACCGGCCGCGTGCAGGTGAACGAGTCGACCGTCGACGTGAAGGCCGGCGATACGGTCTTCGTGCCCCGCTGGTCGCTCCACCAGACGCAGAACACGGGCGACGGCGAGCTCGTGATGCTGGCCTTCACGGATTACGGCCTCACGCGCCGCGCCTACCAGAATGAGCCGTCCCCGGCGCGCCCCGCCCCGCGCAAGGAAGAGGGCGTGGTCGCGCAGGCCGTCGCCGACGCCGAGGAGTAAACACGAGAGCGCGCGCCCCGGTCCCCTCCCGGGGCGCAAAAAACGAGAATGGCCCGGCTGGAGCAGCCGGGCCATTCTTCATTTGAGGCCCAATGGTTGGACCCCGAAGCGATCCGTCAGAATCGCTTGTTGGGATCCTGGTCGAGCTTCTTCAGGTTGAGCTCGATGCGGCGGTTGCCCGGGTCGAGCTCGAGGGCCTGCTGCCAGAACTTGCGCGCGTCCTCGCGCTGGCCGTTGCGCAGCGCCGTGAAGCCCTGATCCATGAGCGACGCGACCTCGCGCTCCTTGAGGCGCGCAGCGATCTCCTCCGGCGTCTCCTCGGGCGGCGGGGGAGGCGGCGGCGGAGGCGGGGGAGGCGGCGGCGGAGGCGGCGGCGGCGCGAACGCATGCGACGAGAGGTCTTTCGGCACCGGCGGCGCGTTCAGCGCGTCGAGGCGCATGCGCGCGTTCGTCGGGATCTGCGCCTTCTGCTGGAAGACGGGCTCCGCGCCGAGGTCCCAGTCGTCCTTGCTGCCCTGCTGCTGCGTGATGCGGCCAGGACGCACCGACGGGCGCGGCGCGTCGTCGTCGGACGGGCCGAAGCGCGCCTTCTCGTCGAGCTTGCGCACGCCCTCCATCAGGATGTGCTGGTAGTCGCCGGTGATCGTGCGCTCGAAGTCCGGCGGGAACGGCGCCATGTTGAAGACGCCGTCCTCGACCGCGATCATCTCGTGCACCGCCTCCTCGCCGACGACGTTGTTCCAGACCGCGTGCACGATGTCGCCGTTCTGGATGAGGATGATGCCCGAGACCGGCCCGCGCGCGATACGCAGCGCCGTCGTCTTCCGGCCGAGGCAAAGCATCTGGATGACGTCGACCGCCGAGAGCTCCGAGAGGCTGCCGAGCAAGCTGTCGTGCGTCTCCATGGCCTGCAGGAGCGCCGCGCGGAGCTCGTGCAGATCGAAGGGCTTGCGCATCAGCTTGAGGCAGCCGACGGCGTGCGCCTTGTCGCGGATCGTCGCGACGTCGAACGCGGTCATCACGATCGCCCGCGTATCGGGCGTCTCCACCGCGGCCCAGCAGACGAGGTCCATGCCGCTCATGCCCGGCAGGTGGACGTCGGTCACCAGGACGTCGATCGGCGTCTCGCGCAGGATCTGCCGCCCGATCTCGGCGTTCTTGGCCAGGAGGACGTCGTAACGATGGTTGTCCTGGTAAAGGAACCGATGGAGAGCGAGGACGATCCCGTCCTCGTCGTCGACGATCAGCACTCTGTGGCGTCGCTGAGCCATGGCTGTTCTACCTGCCGGTCATGATGGGCAACGTGATCGTGACGCACGTTCCCGAGACGTTTCCGCTCCGTCCGCCAATCGTGATCGATCCACCGTGGTCGGTCACGATGCGATAACATATCGAGAGCCCGAGCCCCGTTCCCGTGGGCTTGGTCGTGAAGAACGAGTCGAAGACCTTGTCGACGATCTCCTCGGGGATCCCGCTGCCCGTGTCCTCGACACGCAGGACCATCCGATCGTCCTCGATGCCCGCGTAGACCTTCAGCTCCCCGCCCTCCGGCATCGCGTCGGCCGCGTTGATGAAGAGGTTCAGGAGGACCTGCTGGAGCTGGTCCTGATCGATCCAGAGCGGGCGCAAGAGGCCGTAGCGCGTGCTGAAATGGATGTTGTTGAGCCGCCCCTCGGCCGCGCCGCGCGCGCGGTTCACGATGGTCGGCAGATCGGCCTTGCTGCGCCGGGGCGGCCTGTGACGCACGAAGCCGAGGAGCTGGCCGAGCATGTTGTTCAGCCGGTCGATCTCGCGGTTCACCGCGTGCAGTGAATCGCCGAGCCCGGCCTCGGCCGCCTCGTGCTCGATCGACTGGATCGTCGCCTTGATCGCGGCGAGGGGGTTTCCGATCTCGTGCGCGACCATCGCGCATGCTTTGCCGACTTCGGAGAGCCGCTCGAGCTGCCTGCGTTCGGCCTGGAAGCGCTCGGTCTCCGTGACGTCGTGCATCGAGATGATCGTGCCGAGTCGAGCCGATCGGATGACGCGGAAGCCGACGATGGTCTTGGTGCCCGATTCGTCGAAGGCCTCGACCGTGAGCTCCTTCGTGCGCTGCGGGCCGTCGCGCCCGAGCTCGCTTTCCACGTGCTCGAAGATCTTGTTGATCAGCGGGGCGCCGCCCGCGCGTCGCGTGATCAGGTCGTCGGCGACGCGGTTCGTCACGACGACCTCGCCTCCCTCGTCCACGATCACGACACCCACCCCGATCTCGTCGAGCAGGGTGGTCCCCGATGAAAACGGCACGTTGGGGCGGTTCTTCCTCATGGTTTGGAGAGGGGAGGCGCAGCGTAGGCGCAGAGATCGTCCATTCTACGCCGCTCGCGCCACCCCCGCGGTCTCAACGTCAACCGTAGCCAAAGAGCTTGGTGACCGTCTTCACGACCTTCTCTTCGGCCGGATCCGGCGTCTCGTCGCGGAAGCCGAGGACGCTGAGCGCCAGCGTCTCGTCGGACCACCTGAGCCATCGCGTCCGCATGACCACGTTGTTCACGTCGAGGATGTGGATCACGTGAGGCTCGGCGATCGGCAGGAGGTTCCTCACCCGATCGCTCACCTCGGACACGACCGAAGCCGCGGCCGCGAGCTCGTTCTGATACCGCACCTCGCCGGCCGCCGCGATCACGAGACCACGCGTATCCGCCAGCACGACCGCGCGCCCGCCCGTGTCCTCGCGGAGCAGCGAGCTCATGCCCTCTTCGAGCAGCGTCTCCAGGCGCTTGTCCGTGTTGCGGAAGCTGATGGGAGCCGTGCTGATCGGCGCCTGGCTCGGCGGAGCCTTCTCCATCGAGCGCGCCGCCGTCATGGCGAAGGTCTGCGCCTCGAGGTCGATGATGCGCCGCCGCATGTTCTTCGCCTCGATGGCGATCGCCTCGAGCTCCTCGACACGCCTTCGGAGATCGCTGTTCTCGTTGGCGTAGTAGTCGAGCTCTGCGGACTTCTGCTCGAGCGTGCGAACGCGGAGCGAGAGCTCGTTGTTCTTCTTGTTGAGCCCCTCGGCTTCCTTGCGCAGCTTGTCGGCCTCGGCCGCGCTCGCGCCGCCGCCCGCCGCCGCTGCGGGCGCGTTGGCGGAGGCTGCCTTGAGCTTCGCCTCGAGGTCCTGCACCTTCGCGCGCGCGGTGCCGAGCTCCATGCCGAGCTTCGCCGCCTCGTTCGCGGCTTGCTGCAGCGTGGCGATCTGCGCCTGGAGCTGCTGCACCTTGGTCTTCTCGGCCGCGAGCTCCTGACCGACCTTGCCGGCGTCGCCCGTCGACTTCTGCGCCGCCGCGAGCTTCTGCTCGAGGTCGCGCACCTTGGTCTTCTCGGCCTGGATGTCCTGCGCGAGCTTGCTCGTGCCCTCGGCCGTCTTCTGCAGCGCCGCGACCTGCGTCTGGAGCTGCTGCACCTTGGCCTTCTCGGTCGCGAGCTCCGCTGAGAGCTTGTCCGAGCCGCCCTGGCGCGTCTTGAGCTGCGCGTTCTCCGCCGCGAGCTGCTCGGCCCGCTGCGCCGACGCGCGGAGCTGATTCGCTTGCGCCTGCGCCTCGCGGAGCTGCGCCTGCGCGGCCTGCACCTGCGCGTTCGATTCAGCGAGGCGGCGCTCGAGATCCTGCCGCGCTCCGTCGTCGCCGCGACCCGCTTGCGCCTGGGCCATCGCGGCTTGCAGGCGTTGCTCGAGGTCGTGGGCGCGGGCGCGCTCGGCTTGCAAGGCCTGCGCGGCTTGATCGGCCGCGGCCACGCGTTGCCGGAGCTCGGCGTTCTCCTGCCGGAGCTGCGCTTCCGCAGGCGACGGGCCGCTCGCGGCGGATCGCGCGCGGTTCACCTCCGCCTGGAGCTGGTTCACCTGCTCGCGGAGCTTCTGCGCTTCACCCTGGGCCTTTTGCGCGGCCTCGGTGCGCGCGCGCTCCGCGGCTTCGGAGGCCGAGCGCGAGAGCTCGGCGTTCTGCTGCTGCAGGGTCGCGAGCTGGGCCTCGGCTTGCTGGCGTGCCTCTTTTTCGGCCTGGACGAGGCTCGTATCCGCGGCGGCGCCGTTCTTCGAAGGGAACGCCCTGCTCACGAGCAGGCCGGCCCCGAAAAACAGCCCGGCTCCAGCCGCGGAAGAAAGCCATATCGATTGGATCAGGTCCATTCCTTCCTCAAGTCCTCGGCTACCGCCACTCGATCTCGACGCGCCGGTTTCGGCTCCAGGCCGTCGGGGTGTTCGAGGCATCTGCGGGCTTCATTCCGCCTACGGCCTCGGTCGTAATCCTGGAGTGCGGAATGCCGTTCGCGTGGAAGAAGTTCTCCACCGCCGCGGCGCGCTTGCGACTGAGCTCCAGGTTGTGCTCGCGCGATCCGAGTTGATCCGAATGCCCCCGGAGGTGGATGCGCAGGCTCGGGTTCGCCTTCAGTTGCTTGAGGGCCTCGTCGAGCGTGCTCTTGGCCGACAACGTCAAGAGATTCGAATCGATCTCGAAGAGGATGTCGGGAACCGCCGCGGGTTTGTCGCCGGAGGCCACCGCCGGGGGCGAATGCTTCGGCGGAGGCTCGGGCTCGGGCTCCGCCGTGGGGGCCGGCGGAGTCGCCGTGGCCACCGAGACCACCGGCTGCGCGGAGGTCGTCGCCGTGGGCTCGGGCGCCGTGTTCTGCGGCTCGGGCGTGGGGGCCGGTTGTGGAGGCGGCGCGACGGCGACGCTCGGGCCAGGCGTGGCCGGAGGCTTGGGCGCCGAGGTCGCCGAGGTGGTCGCCCCCGGCTTGGCCCCGGTCACCTGGGCCTGCTTCGCCTGCTCCTCGGCGTACTCGGGCGCGAGCTTGAGGTTGATCAGCCCGACGTCCGCGAGACCGAGGAGCAAAAGCCCACCAAAGGCCAGCCGAGCGTTTCCTGTCGAGTTCGCCATAACAATCAGGCCGCCGTCATACGATCTTGGACAGCTCGGTCACGCGCCGGCGGATATCGAGGAACACGAGGCCGAGCTTCGCGTCCGGCGTCGTGAGCACGATGAGCAGCGATTCCGCGCCGACCGCGTTCAGGATGACGTAGCCCTGACGGCCACGCACGTACGTCTGCTCCATGGCGCCACCCATGAGCTCGTGGGCGATACGCTCACCGACACCGAGGAGCGCGGCGGCCATACCGGACACCAACTCTTCGTCGATCTCGTTCGGGAGCAGCGAGGCGATGATGAAGCCGTCGGTGCTCACCATGGCCGACCCGATGATGTCGGGCGATACCGAACGAAGATTGCGAAGAATTTCCTGGATTTTTTCGACTCGACTTCCAGCTGCCACGTCTCCTCCTGTGCGGGCAAGCCGAGCCCGAGTTCGTGCTCGAGCTCATCATTCAACCCGGGCGCCGCGTCCGGGACATGTTCTGCCCTCTCGCACTGCTCTCCGGAGTCCCTCGGTCCACCGTCCACATGGACGGCTCTTCGGAAGACCGGCGAGTGGGCGAGGCCGCCACCTCCACGTGGCGGCGTCGTCTAGCCCAATTCGACCGTCACCTGGCACGTGCCTTCGCCATTGGCGCCGCACTTCGTCTCGTACGCCTTCGGCTTCTTCTTGATGAGGACCTCGGTGATCCCGGCGACGAACCCGACCTCGAAGTGGCAAATGCGCTTCGAGATGCTCGCCATGCCCGCGCACGTGATGCACTCGTCCAGATCCACCACGAGAAGCTTGTCATCAAGCTGGCGGGGGATGAGAATGCCGATACGCGAATCGCGCACGAACTGGACGACCTCCTTGAGGTATTCGTCCGTGCTCGGCTTGTACAGCATCTGGCCCGCTTCCTTGCCGAGCTCCCTACCACCGTTCTGGAAGACGACCGCCGCCCCGCGCCCCAGCACCTCCTCGACGTACCCGGCCGAGAAGTGACGGAACACGCGAAAGACCAACAACGGAATGTCGTTTCCCAGAATCGGCCTGTGGGTCTGAGCGACTTCTTGGATGAGACCCATTAGAGCACCTCATTGTCCTTGGATTGACCTGGACTCACACCGACCTCCCGTGATGCAACCCGACCCGTGCGCGGCCGGCGCGGGGACACCCGCCACCCGCCGCCTGCACACGCCCTCGCTCAGGCAGGGCGGCGGGCGGACCCGCGTGCCAGCTCGGCGGGGTAGAGGCAGAGTGTACCGTCGGTTCGACCATCGCGTGAAAAATCGGCGGGAAGTCCAAGCGTTGACGTTGCACCCCGGGGCGTGTGCCTACGAGGTCGCGGAGGCCGGGTGCGGTCCATGGACCCGCCCCGGGTTCCGCAGAAACCTTGAACCAAGGCAGGATAGACTGAAACGGACCCCGATGCTAGCCAAGAAATCCCCGCCAAGGGGCTCCGGGCACCGCGAGGATACGCGGCATCGCACGCGATCACAAGAAACCATCCAGCACGTCGATCACGTACGACAGACCCGTTCGGAAAACCGGACGAACCGTGCGTCAGATCGCTCCAGATGAGTGTTGTGATTTAATTGTGTGAATTGGAATGCTGATTTGGATCGCCGGCACATGCGCGACCATGTGCCGGAATGTGTGAGGCTGGGCCTCCGAAGGCGAGGCCCGGGCGGGTGGGCAGGAAAAATCGTCAGGCTGCGACCGATGGTACGGACTGGAACGTCGCAGCAAGGACGTCGGGCGCCGGTAGGGCGACCGACGAAAGTCCGCGCCGCGCCGCCGGGAGCCACGATGCCGGATCGCCCACGATGCCCCGCGCCATCGACTCGAGCAGCCGTCGCCGCAGGAGATCCTTGCGCCGGTAAAAACTCGCTCCGTGCTCGGCGTTCGCGTGCGGGACGTAACTCGCGAGCGAGACGTGTGTCTTCTCGTGCAGCATCAGATCCACGAGCGCCCCGAACGCCGCCGGATCGTCCTGCTGCAGCACGGACACGAGCAGCGCGCGCACACGCGCCGACGCGAGGTTCACGCTGATGCCACTGCCGTCCGTGTGCGCCATCTCGTCCGGGCCGTAGAGATCCTGATGCACGGAGATCGGCGAGGGCGTGAGCTCCGCCGCGATCGAGATCGCCGCGTCGATCCCCTCGAGCACCGTCATCGCCGCCGCGAGCGCGTCGACGCCCGGCACCGCCTTCGCCGTCGCGAGCAAGGTCTCCCGATCGATGCGTTGCATCGCAAGCGCGCCGATGCGCCGGCCCCTTCGATCCTGCGAGCTCGCCGCCGCCGCCGCCGCGGAGGTCGCGACGAGCCGCCGCCAGAGCGCATCCGCGAGCGGATCGTCGAGCGAGACGTACGTGCGACCCGGCAGCATCGGTTCGCCCATCGGTCGAAGCGTGCCCGCGCGGTAAGCGCCAAGGAGATGGCGCAAGGTGACGATGCGCGGGTGCTGCTCGTGCTCGTCGTCGATGGCGATCACGCGGATGGCCGGCGTGTCGAGCAGCGCATCCGCGAACCGCACGACCTCCTCGGGCGCGGCCACGGTGGGGCGACGCTGCGGCCTTCGTTCGGACTCCGGCGGCGGGGAGCTCGGCGGCGTGATGAGCGACCAGGGCTTCGAGGATCGGGCCGCCTCCGTGAGCTCTTCAGGCGCGCTCGCCGTCGCAGGCTGCGTGGGCTGGCCCGCGAGCGCGGCGCAGAGCAGGCGATCGAGGACCGACGAGAGGCGATGATCCACGGCGCGGAGCAGCTCGCGATCGTAGAGCGCATCATGGAGCACGAAGCGCTCGAACGCCGCGATGAGCGCCGACTCGACGGCCGCCGATGCGTGCGCCGCCGCCGCCGATCGACCCTTGTTGAGCGGCACCTCGGGCGGCAGCTCGACGACGATGCCGAAGCCCGCCGAGACGATCGCCCGCGCGAGGTCGCGATGGAGCGAGAGCTCGGGCGCGGTGAAGAGATCCTGACGGACCGCGACGAGCAAGCCGCCTTGCGTGATCGTGACGTGCGGCAAGGCGCCGTCGCCGCGACCGACCCAGATCGAGAGCTCGCCGAGCGGGCCGGTGAGCGAGCCCCCGATGTGCGCGCGCGCGACGCGGCGCATGCGCGTGCGCGCGACGTTGATGAGCACACCGTCGACGTAGATCCGAGCGATGGAGGGATCGACGAACGACGCAGCCGCGGCGACCTCGGAGGCGAGGACCGAGCGGCTGATCGGCTCGTCGAGCAGGAGGCGCACCGACGTGCCCGTCCAGCCCTCGACGTGCGGCAGCGGCCGGAGCGACCAGGCGAAATCGGTGTAGGGCGGTCCTTTCCCGAGCGGCTCGACGCGCAGGAGGTGGCCCTCGGTACGCGTGCGTGTCTTCACCTCGAGGCGCGGCGCGATCTCGAGTGCGCTGAAGAAGCCGATGCCGTGCTCGCCGATCGCGAGCTCCTCGCCCTCCTTGCCGCTGCGGAACGGGACGAGCAGATCGCCGAGGACCTCGTCGGCCGTCATGCCACGCCCGCGATCGGTCACGATGATCTCGGTGCCGCCGAGCCCCGACTGCACGTCGATCGCAGCGCCGCGCGGCGAGGCGTCGAGCGCGTTCTGCACGAGCTCACGGAGCGGCGCGATGCGCGAGGCGCTCTGCGCGTAGATGGTGCGGGAGAGGATCCGCTCGGCGAGATCGGGGACCGTCGCCTCTCTGCGGCAGGCCTCCACGATGCTAGGGCGCGCCGCGCGGCTCGCCGCGAGGTAGGCCGCGGAGCGACCATGCACGCGCACGAGGAGCAGGTCCGAGAGACGGCCAGCGTAGACTTCGGTCATCGGTTCCCCCCTGATGTTCCCACCGCCCGAGGCGCGCTCGGTTACGCCGATCCCGTGACCCCGATCGGCTCGCTGACGATGAGCTCGCGCTCGAGATCCGGTTCACGCATGCCCGTCGCGCGATCGAACGCGACGCGTAGCGCGTACTGCTCTGCCCAGCCCACGCGCCGCGCGACCGCGGGTGCGTCCTCGCGCACGAGCAGCGCATGACGTGTCCCGAGGCAAGGCAGCGGACCCGGCGCGCTCTTGCGGCCACGCGCGAGCGCCACGGGGACGGCCTCGGGGCGCTCGGCTCGGTGCGCGAGCTCCACGATTCCGGGCAGATCCGGACGGCGACGCGCGAGGCTCGACAGGCTCTCGGCGTGATCGATCTCGAGCTCGCGCGCGAGCAGCTCCCGCTCGCCGGGGATGAACCCTTGCCACTCGCGCTCGGCCCAGAAGCTCTCGGGGACGAAGAGCCGGCTCTCCACGTTGCTGCCGAGGAAGCCGATCAGAGGCTCGCGCCGCTCCGGCCCGACGAGGTAACGATCGGGACCGAGCAAGGCCCGCGAAAGCTCGGGCGCGACCTCGTTCCACGCCGCGGATTGCAGCATCAGCGCGCTGATCTGCGCGGCGACCTCCGCGAGGCGATCGGCCGTCTTGCGGGTCGTCCCTGGGACGCGGGAGAGATCGACCAGCCTGCGGTAGAACGCCGCCGCGGTCGCGCGGAAGTTGCGGCACGGCTTGAGCGCATCGCGTCCCTCGGTGAGCTCGACGGCGGAGGGAAAGTCGATCAGCGCGAGCTCGGGGATCGCGAGGCAGCCTTCGACCTTCACGCCGGCGTGGTATGTCGCAGCGCAGATCCCCGTCACGAGCGAGCGGCCGCCCACGTAGAAGCGCGCCACGCGGCTCGGATCCTCGGGCGAGAGCGCGTCGGTGAAGTGCGAGCCTCCGGCGAGGTAACGGCCGTCGTTCAGCGGCACGCCGTCGAGGTTCACGATCGCGCGTTCCTTCGGAAAGAAGTGCAGCGCGTCGCGCAGGTACGCGCGGAGCGGCTCGGCCTCGACGAGCAACGAGCGCACCTGCACGCGCGTCCCGGCGCGCGGCGTGAGCCTGCGGATCGCGCAGATGAGCGACGACGGCTCCGGCCCGTCGGCGAGCACGGACAAGGACCAGCCCGAGGCCCCGTCGCCCGTCTCCACCTCGATCGAAAGCGTGGCCGGATCGGGCAGCCCCAGGCCGATGACCGAGAAAAAGCCCACGCCGAAGCGCCCGAGGTCCACGCCGGGCCGCTTGTCGGTGGCGAACGGCACGAGCAGCCGTGACAGGATCGTCCTGAGATCCATGCCGATCCCATCGTCGGTCACGGTCACCACGCCCTCGCGTACGCGTACGTCCACGCGCGCTGGGTGCTCGGGTGTCGCGTCGATCGCGTTGAGCACGAGCTCGACGACGGGCCGCAGCGGGTGGCCGAACTGCCGGCCCACCTCCTCATCGAGGATCTTGAGCAGGTAGGCCCGATCCATCGGCGGGCGGGCCGGCGTCCCGGTGCCCGAGACGAGCGCCGACAGCGCCGGCCGGTAGAGCCCGATGGCGACGAGCTCGTGCAGCGAACCCAGGAAGCAGAGCTCGCCCTCGCGCACCCCGCCGCGGGCGATTCCGCCGGCGCGAGCTGCCGCGAGGTCGATGTGCGTCCTCGTGAACGGCCCTGCGTGCGCCGATTGCTCGGCCGGAGGCGTCCCGAGGGGCGAGGAATCCGGAGCGCTGCGTGCCGTCGCCATCGAGCTAGCAATGGTGGGCCAAGTTACCTCCCGCGCAAGGGGGGGTTCCGCTGCCGAGCGTTCTCTTTGGCTTGTGTTCTGGGCGTCTCGACGCGGGTCCGCCCATTTCGGTCCGTGCGCGCTCGTCGTGGTCGATTTCGAGGTCTGTCTTCTGATACGCTCGGGTCGTTTTCCTTACGACTGAGGAGGAAACGATGGCGGGGTTTCGGCGGTGGCTCGGCGTGAGCCTGGGGCTTGGACTTTCGATAGGAATCGGGCTCGGGGGAGGCTGCGGGGCGGGGGGAAATAGCCGGCCTGGCAGCGGGGGCGAAGGCGGCGAGGGCGGATCGGGAGGATCGGGCAATGGTCCCGTCGGGCCTGGAGGCGGCGGCGTCGGTGGATTCGGCGGCGGCGTGGGCGGCGGCGGCCCGGCTTGCGCGAAGTTCACGGCGGAGGCCACGCAAGCGCCCGCGGCCATGCTCACGGTGCTCGACGCGAGCGCCAGCATGAACAAAGCGTCGAAATGGGGGACGGCGCAGCTCGCGATCAAATCGGCCATCGACAAGGACGTATTCGACACGATGTCCCTCGGCCTCACGGTTTTCCCGTCGAGCTTCGTCAACCCGCCGCCTTGCGTTTGCGCCTATGTCGGGCTCGATCAGGCGACGTGCAATGCCCTGCTCGCCCCGGGCGTCTCGTGCGGCGTCTCCGTCCTGCCGCAAGTGCCCGTCGCGCCGGCCGGGAAAGATAAGACGAACGCCCCGACCGGCGTGCGCCGTCAAATGTACGATTGGCTCGTCGCCCATCCGCCGCTCAGCAACGGCGACGACGGATCTCCGATTTACGACGCTCTCCGGGCCGGCTACGAATCGCTGAAATCCGAGAACATCGCCCGGCGCATGCTCGTGTTGATCACGGACGGCGGCTTCTCGTGCACCTCCGTCGCGAGCCCGGCCCGTCCCGGGTACGCCGACGATTACAGTTGCCCCGACTGGGAATATCCGGACAGCGTGAATTCACTCATCACGTCCGCCCGCACCGACCCGAACAAGCCCATTTTCACGTTCATCGTGGGCGTGCCCGGCTCGAACAGCACGGGCGTCGCCGTCGACGGGTTCGCCACGCCGCCCTACAACATGCTCCTCGCGCTGTCGACCTACGCCGTGAGCGGATCGCCGGACACCGTGGATCCAGACTGCTCGAAGGACGCCACCTTCACGCAAGGAGGGGCTGCCCCTGCCAAACCTTGCCACATCGATCTCTCGAACGGCGCGCAGTTCAACGCCGACACGCTGGCCAAGGCGATCGCCGACGTCCGCGGCAAGGCGCTCGGCTGCGTCTACGATCTGCCGCCCCCGCCGCCCGGCGAGCAGATCGACAAGAACCAGGTCAACGTGAACCTAACGCTCGACGGGATGCTACAAAGCCTGAAAAAGCGCTCGAACCCGCTGGATTTCTGCCCGCAGGACGGCTGCTGGGACTACACGCAGGACGGCAAGGTCCAGCTCCTGGGCAAGGCCTGCGAGGCCCTCGGCGCCGCCACCGATGCGAAGGTCGACATCCAGGTCGGCTGCGAGACGATCCTCAAATAGAAAAACGTTTTCCGCGCCAATCGGTTTTCGCGCTGTCTACTCTCCGAAGCCGCTGCGCGGGGGCGTCGCCCCGGCGCGGCGGCCGTCACTCGCTCGACACCGTCCTCTTCGGCCGCAAGACCGACGCCGGCGGCGGAGGCGGCTGAATCGAGCGCGGCCCCTCGGCCTTCGGCGAGAGCCAGCGCTCCGGCGCGTCGTCGTGTGGATCGCGCACGCCTTCGAGCTGCGCATTCACCTCACCGCCGACGAGCAGCGATATCGAGATGAGCCAGAGCCAGAACAGGAGCACCGCGACGTTCGCGAGCGTGCCGTAAAGCGTCGCGTACCGCGCCAAACTCCGCACGTAGACCGAGAACAACGTCGAGACGATCGCCCAGAGCGACACGGTCACGATCGCGCCCGGCCAGACGCGCCTCCGCACCGTGGGCGGTCGCGTGATCGTGAGGCGGAAGAACGCCGCGACCAGCGCGATCAGGATCACCGCAGGCCCGAGCGCGGCCACGAGGGCGCCGCCGAGCGTGCCGGTCAGATGCGTGAACACGATGCCCATGAAGGTGGCGATCCCGACCGCCGGGATCGCGCCGAGCACGAGCCCGAGACCGACGAGGCGACGCTTCCACCAGGGACGGGGCGTGCACACGAACATCGTCTCGAACACGCCGATCGCCGTCGCTGCGCCGGCTGACGAGACCCACAAGAAGGCGAGGAGACCGAGCGGCGCGAGCACGAGCGCCTTCGCGTCGGAGATGCGGAAGAAGTCCTCGCCGAGCGCGGCCGAGACGGACGGCGGGGCCGCGCTGAGCAGCGAGCCGAGCAGCTCCGCGGCCGCGTCGCGCAGCCGATGCAGCGCCCAGCCGGCCACGGCGAGCAGCGGGATGATGCTGAGGAACGCGTCGAACGCCATCGCGCTCGCTGCCCGCGGCGCCTCGTGCAGGTCGAGGTAGTGGACCAGCCGGCCGAGCGCCCGGAAGGCGGAGCTCGCCAACCCGGAGAGGTGCCGCCGATCCCACATGCCTCCACTGTAGCAAGGCTCCGGCCTCGATGGCGCGTTGTGTCGTCGCGTTTGTGCGCCATGGAAAGCAAAAGGCCGACGCCTCAGGGCGCCGGCCTTCGCTGTTCTTTCACGATTGCGTCGTGGGTGTCACGACGCGCTTCGGATCAGAAGTCGTGGTTGTGGCCCGCGTGCGCGCCACCAGCCGCCGCCTTCTCCTCCTTCGGACGCTCCGCGATGAGCGCCTCGGTGGTGAGCATGAGGCTCGCCACGCTCGCGGCGTTCTGGAGCGCCGAGCGCACGACCTTCACCGGGTCGATGACGCCCATCGCGAGGAGGTCGCCGTACTCGCCCGTCGCGGCGTTGTAGCCGAACGAGCCCTGACCGTCGCGCACCTTCTGGACCACGATCGAGCCCTCTTCGCCGGCGTTCGCCGAGATCTGGCGGAGGGGCTCCTCGATCGAGCGGCGGATGATGTTCACGCCGAACCGCTGCTCGTCGTTCACCTCGAGCGAGGCGAGCGAGGCCTGCGCGCGGATGAGCGCGACGCCGCCGCCGGGGACGATGCCCTCTTCCACGGCCGCGCGGGTCGCGTGGAGCGCGTCCTCGACGCGGGCCTTCTTCTCCTTCATCTCGGTCTCGGTCGCGGCGCCGACCTTGATCACGGCCACGCCGCCGACGAGCTTCGCGAGGCGCTCCTGGAGCTTCTCGCGATCGTAGTCGCTCGTCGTGTGCTCGATCTGGGCGCGGATCTCCTGCTGACGCGCCTTGATCTTGTCCTTCTTGCCCTGGCCGCCGACGATCGTCGTGTTGTCCTTGTCGATGATCACGGTCTTGGCGCGGCCGAGATCCGAGATCGTGACGTTCTCGAGCTTGAGGCCGAGCTCCTCCGCGATCACCTGACCGTCGGTCAGGACCGCGATGTCCTTCAGCATCTCCTTGCGGCGATCACCGAAGCCGGGCGCCTTCACGGCCGCGCAGTGCAGCGTGCCGCGGAGCTTGTTCACGACGAGCGTCGCGAGCGCCTCGCCCTCGACGTCCTCGGCGATGATGAGCAGGTTCTTCTGCTGCTTCGCGATCGCCTCGAGGACCGGGAGGAGGTCCTTCATGTTGGAGATCTTCTTCTCCGAGATGAGGAGGTAGGCGTCCTCCATGACGCACTTCATCGCCTCGGCGTCCGTCACGAAGTACGGGCTGAGGTAGCCGCGGTCGAACTGCATGCCCTCGACCACGTCGAGCGTCGTGTCGGCGCTCTTCGCCTCCTCGACCGTGATGACGCCTTCCTTGCCGACCTTCTCCATCGCGTCCGCGAGGAGCTTGCCGATCGTCTGGTCGCCGTTCGCGCTGATCGTGCCGACCTGCGCGATTTCCTTCGCGTCCTGCGTGAGCTTCGCCGAGCCCTTGAGGTTCGCGACGATGGACTCGACCGCCTTGTCGATGCCGCGCTTGATCTCCATCGGGTTGTGGCCCGCCGCGACGAGCTTGGAGCCCTCGCGGTAGATCGCCTGGGCGAGCACCGTCGCCGTCGTGGTGCCGTCGCCGGCGATGTCGCTCGTCTTCGAGGCCACCTCGCGCACCATCTGCGCGCCCATGTTCTCGAAGCGGTTCTCGAGCTCGATCTCCTTCGCGACCGTGACGCCGTCCTTGGTCACGGTGGGCGAGCCGAAGCTCTTCTCGATGACGACGTTGCGACCCTTCGGGCCGAGCGTGACCTTCACGGCGTCGGCGAGGGCGTTGACGCCCGCGAGGATCATGCTGCGGGCCGACTCGTTGTAGATGATCTCTTTGGCAGCCATCTCGATATCTCCAAAAATTCAGGGGGCCACGGCCCGCTTCACGCCTCGATCACGCCCAGGATGTCGTCCTCGCGCAGGATGAGGTGCTCCTCCCCGTCGAGCTTCACCTCGGTCCCCGAGTACTTCCCGAAGAGGACGCGGTCGCCTTCCTTCACGTCGAGCTTGCGCACGGTGCCGTCCTCGAGGACCTTGCCGTTGCCCACGGCGAGGACGGTGCCCTCCACGGGCTTCTCCTTGGCGGAGTCCGGGATGTAGAGCCCGCCCTTGGTCCTCTCCTCTTCCTTGAGTCGCTTGACGATCACGCGGTCCTGCAGCGGCCTGATCTTCGTCGCCATCGTGAAACCCTCCGGGGGTGGCCGAGAGCCACCAGATCCCATTCGCAATGGGCAGGCGCGGGGCGCGCGCATTCATCTGTGGGCGCCCCCGCCACATGCCCGATGAGCTTGCGGTTTTTCGATTGTTAGCACTCACGGGGGGTGAGTGCTAACGAGCGGCGCGGAAGATAGTCATGGTCGTTCGGCTGTCAAGCGGCGGAAAATCGCGGCCTTCGCGATCGCTGGCAGCCGCCCCAGGGGGTGGCCACAAATCCTCGGAATCCCTCGTAAAACCGTCTGCCGCACGCTGGGCGTCGTGCGCCCGCCGCGGTAGATTCCGTTCATGAGGCCCGTGTCCGGCCCCGAGCCGGCCGCGAGCCCTCTGTTCCCGGTCTTTCGAGGACGAGCTGTTCAACCGGGCGCGTGGCGCCTGCTGGATTTCGGTCCCGAGGCGCCCCGTCCAGGACGAGGTGCCCCGTGAGCCGTACCACCAGCATTGCGATCTCTCCCAGTATCTCCGACTACTTCATGAGCGCCGTTGGCGATGCGCTGCGCTCGCGGAAGATCGAGGCCTCCGCGGCGGCGTCTCATTATCTCGTCGGCGTACTCTGCGATTACGCCCACCCCAGCGAGGAAAACGAGTCGGCCTTTTCCCGACCCCTCGCGTTCCAGCTCCGCGACGCGCTCGAAGCCTCGGGAGCGGCGCGCTTCCGACGCCTGCGCGCGCTCGGCGACGGCGTGCTCTACGGGGTCGGCTTCTTCGGCGGCCACGTCGAGCTCAGGGGGATCGATCGCGGCTACGTGATCCGCGTCGGCGCGACCGCCTACGACAACGCCTCGGCCATGCTGCGCACGCCGGGCCAGCGCGCGACCCACGACGTCCTGTCCGAGCTCGCCGATCGATTCGAGCAATTCGTGGAGGTCTTGAACGAGGTCGCCGACGGCGCGATCGCGAAGGGCGCGCAGGGCCAGCGCGGCCTGCTCAAGCTCTACGAGCGCTGGCTACGCACGGGATCGTCGCGGATCGCGGAAGAGCTCGGCGCGCGTGGGCTCGTGCCCGTGCGAGGAAAGGAGGGCGTCCACTGATGGCGCCCTCGCTGCCCGCGCGCATCCAGGCAGCGCTCCGCGACACGTACGGCATCCCCGAGGCGCCCTCGGTGGAGGACTTCATCCGGCCGATCGACGCGTCGGACGACGAAGGGCGCGAGGTCCTTTTCGTGCGCGAGGACGAGGACGGCATCTCGCTTTTGTTGCACCTGCCGCGCGCGGCGCTCGAAGCGAAGAACCTGCCGTTCGACCTGCTTTGCCAGGTCGTCGAGGGCGTGAGCCATTTCCTCTACCTGGCCGAGCGCGCGCGGCGTGAGCTGCCGGCCACGCAGCTCGAGCTCGAGCTCCAGGCCGAGGTCGACAAGTACGTGCTCTTCGTGCACGGCCCGCTCGCCACGCGCCGCTTCGATCCCGGCCGCGCGGCGCGCATCCGCGCGCGGCTCTTCGAGGCCGTCGCGTACCTCCACCCGCCGGGCACCGAGCGTGGTGATCGCTACCGCCTCGCGAACGATCTCGCCGCCCGCTTCGCCGGCCGGCTCGAAGAGACCTTCGCGCGGCGCGGCCACTTCGATCGGATGCGCCGCGCGCTCCGCTCTTTCTACGCGGCCGGACAATCCGACAAGATCACCCTCGCCCGCGCCGCCTAGACCATCCCGTTCGTCCGGAAATACTCGACCGCTTGCTCTACCGAGGTCCGGAGCGGCGTGCAGGGCATGCCGAGCTCGCGCCGGGCCTTCTCTCCGCTGAAGTAGGCGTACTCCTGCATGTAGCGGACGCTCTTGTACGTGGCGATCGGCGGCGCGTGGCTCACGTGGTCGGACCAGAATTCGAGGCCGGCGGCCATGGTCCGCGCGAGGCCCGAGGGGATCGGCAGCCGCGGCGCCTTCTTCCCTGCGACCTCGGCGACGAGCTCCAGGAACGCGCGGAACGTGACGTTGTGGTTTCCCAGGATGTACCGCTCGCCGATGCGCCCACGCGTCTCGGCCGCGACGTGCGCCACGGCGACATCGTCCACGTCGACCGCGCAGAACCCGCCTTTCCCGACGCCGGGCATCTTTCCTCGGAGGAACGAGAGGATGATCCCGCCGGTCGGCGTGGGCCCGATGTCGCGAGGCCCGAAGGGGAACGCGGGGTTCACGATCACCACGGGAAAACCCGCCTCGGCGAGGCGCATGACGACCCGTTCGGCGTGGTACTTCGAGGAGATGTAGTCGTTCGCGATGTTCCAGAGGTTCCACGGCGTCGACTCGTCCGCGGGCGTCCCGTCCTCCTTCAAGCCGACGGCCGCGATCGAGGAGGTGTAGATCACGCGGCGTACACCGACGTCGCGGGCCGCGAGGAGCGAGGTCAACGTGCCCTCGATGTTGACGCGGTGGATCGGCGTGGGATCGGGCATCCACACCTTGTAGATCGCGGCGAGGTGGTAAAACGCGCCCGCGCCTTCGAGCGCCTTGCGCATGCCCTTCGCGTCGCAGACGTCGACCTCGACACGTTCGAGTCGATCCGCGGGCAAACCTTCGAGGTTTTTCGGATTCGCCCCGGGCTCGACGAGCGCGCGTACCTTGCGGCCAGCTTCGAGCAGCTTGCGGACGACGGCCGAGCCGATGAATCCCGTGGCGCCGCTCACGGCGGCGAGGTCCTGGGTGGTCATGGTGCGCCTCCATGCTCGCCCGAGTTTGCGTCCGAGGGAACGAGGTACGTCACGGCGAAGTTCGTCCGGCGCTCCCTGATGCGCGTCTCCCGCGTGTAGGGGCAGGACTCTACGACGGCATCGGGAATGTCCAGGCGTCCTCGTTGCTTCCGGGCCCGGACGCCTGCGCCGAGCCTCCGAAGCGCTGTGGTGAAAGTGCCCGGCGCATGTAGGCCTTGACCTTCTCCCCTTCGACGTACTCTCATCCCGAAACGATGTCGTCCGCCAGCACCAGCACGAAGCCTCTTACCGTCGTCGTCGCCGAGGACGAGCCCGCCATGCTGAGCTTGGTGGCGCGGCATTTGAAGACCCTCGGCTTCCAGGTCCACGATGCAGCCGACGGCGAGACCGCTTGGCGCCTGACGCAGCAGCATCGTCCGGACCTGGTGATGCTCGACGTGATGATGCCGCAGATGAGCGGCTGGGAAGTCGCGAAGCTCGTCAAGGCTCCGGGCGCCGCGGGCGGAACGCTCGCGAACACGCCGGTCCTCATGCTCACGGGCATCGGCGAGAGCATGAACGCGATGACCTCGCCGCTCTTCGCCGACGGCTGGCTCGACAAGCCGTTCGAGTTCGCGAAGCTCGACGAGAAGATCGGCGAGCTGCTCGCGAAGTATGGCAAGGAGATGCCGCCGCGCCGCGCGCTCGACGACGCCGACCTCGACGAGGAGCCGGCCGAAGAAGCCGCGCCCGCGCCGAAGCCCGCGCGCGCCGCGAAGAAGGCCGCGAAGAAGCCGGCGAAGAAGGCCGCTGCGAAGAAGGCCGCGAAGGCCCCGACGAAGGCCGCCAAGACCACGAAGAAGGCGGCCGCGAAGGCCGCGGCACCGGCGAAGAAGACGGCCGCGAAGAAGGCCACGAAGAAGGCTTCGGGCGGCAAGGCGGCTGCGACGAAGAAGGCGGCGCCCACGAAGGCGAAGTCGACGGCGGGCCGGAAGTCGACGGCGAAGAAGCCCCGCGCGGCGGCGCGTCGATCGAGCTGACGGCGCGAGAGCCAGCACGAGGAGGGCGCGGCGGACGGTCTTCGTCCGAAGCGCCCTTCGTCGTTTGTGGCTGCCTATGGGCTGCGAGGTTCCTGGAGGCGGGTAGGGGGGAGCCCCGAACGCGCTTGCTCCCTGGGGGAATCATCCAGGCACATGGCGCGTAAGATCGCGATGCGCGGCGCGTTCCCAAGGTTAGGAACTTACGGGCGCTCGAAACGTCAACAGCTACAATGACGCCCCTCACCACCCGGCGATCGGTCCTCCCGGGGCGATCGGAGCGACTTCTACCGTGAGCGATCACCGTACCCAAGGGCTCTCTCGCATCCGCCGCGCCGCCGCGATCGTCTCGCTCCGGCTGCGCATCGCGCGGGCGGTACGTTACCTGCCGAACGCGCTCACGCTGGCGTTCGCCGTCGTCGCCGGCACCCTCGCGTGCCGCAAGTTGTTCCCCGACCACCTCTCCGAACAGCGCGCGCGCCACATCTTGATCGGCGCCGCCGCGGCCGTCGTCGCCGTCGCGCTCGTGGGGCTCCTCCGCAAGCTCCCGCCGCGGGCCGGCACCATCGCGCTCGATCGTCACCACAAACTCCACGACCGGCTCACGAACGCGCTCGCCTTCGACGCCATCAAGGCCTCCGACCGCACGCCGCTCATGGAGGTCGCCATCGACGACGCGTGCGAGAACGTGCGGGATCTGAAGCCGAGCAAGGCCGCGCCGATCCGTTTGCCCTCCGACTATTTCGCGGCGCTCGTCGTGGGCATCGGCGCCGTCGCGCTCGCGCTCTTCGAGATCCGCACGCCGATCAAAGAGGCGCCGCCGCAGCTCCGCACGATCGACGCGGTCGCGCTCACGGACGACGATCTGGAGCTCTTCCGCGAGGCTGCGAAGGAGCTCGCGAAGAAGGATCAGACGCCCGAGGTGCAGGCCGCGATCGAGCGGTTCAACCAGCTCGTCGAGGACATCGCGAACAAGCGGCTCGATCGCACCGAGGCCTTCCGCAAGATGGAGGCCATCGAGCGTGATCTTCTGAAGGGCGCCGAGGCCGATCGAAAGGCGCTCGAAGAGGCGCTCGAGCAGATGGGCAAGGACCTCGAATCGAGTGAGCTGTCGAAGCCCGTCGGCGAGTCCCTGAAGAAGAAGGACCTCGAGAAGGCGAAGAAGGACCTGAAGGAGCTCGCCGAGCGGCTGCGCGACGGGAAGAAGAAGCCGGACAAGGCCTCGCTGGAGCGGCTCAAGGACGCGCTGAAGAAGGCCTCCGATCGGCAGAAGGAGGCGCTCGCCGCGATCAACGAGAAGCGCGCCGAGGCCCGCGAGGAGCTGCTCAAGAAGAAGCAGAAGAAGAACGAGCAGGACGGCGGCCCGCAGGACGAGCAAGAGGAGCGCCTGCTCAAGAAGAAGGAGCGCGAGCTCGAGCGGCTCGATCGCGAGGCGGAGAAGCAGGAGCGCCTCGGGCGACAGCTCGACAAACTCGATCGCGCGCTCGCGAAGGCGGCCGAGGATCTGATGCGCGAGCTCGGCGCTTCCGCCGAGGATCTCGAACAGGCCGCCGAGGACATCAACCGCATGCAGCAGGAGGAGATGTCCGAGAAGGAGAAGGAAGAGCTCCGGCAGCGGCTCGAAGAGCTGCGCGAGATGCTCCGGCAGCAGGGGCAATCGGGCAAGCAGCGCATGGCCCGCATGCTCCGCTTCGGCAAACGCGCGCGCGGCGGGCAGGGGCAAGGTCAGCCGCAGCAGGGTCAGGGCCAGCAAGGCCAGGGCCAAGAGGGCCAGGACGGCCAAGAGGGCCAGGACGGCGAGGGCCAGGACGGCCAGAACGGCCAGAACGGCGGCCAGCAGAGCGGTGGTCAGGGCAAACAGTGGGTGATCGGCCCCGGCGGCAAGAAGATGCTCGTGCTTTCGCAAGGAAGCGGGCAGGGGCAGGGGCAAGGCCAGGGTGAGGGCCAGGGGCAAGGCCAGGGCGATCAGCAGGGGCAGGGCGGTCAGGGCACGGAGCCGGGCGGCAAGGGCGTCGGCTCGGGGCACGACGGCGACATCGCCGGCAAGCGCACCGATCCCAAGATGGGCACGCAGGACGTGCAGGCCCAGGGGCTCGACAGCGGCGGCGGTCCTTCGAACAGCGAGGTGATCCTCGCGGCGGCAGAGAAGGGCTTCCGGGGCGGCGGCTACAAGAAGGTCTTCACGCAGTACAGGACCGTCGCCGAGGAGCAAATCAACAAAGAAAAGGTGCCCGACGGGTACCGATTCTACGTGCACCGCTATTTCCAGCTCATTCGACCGAGGGAGTGAGCTGCCGCGCGCGGGCACGATTGGTTTTTCCAAGTAGAACGATAGGGGAAGAGATGGCCGAGAAAAACAAGGATCTCGCGCGCGCCGAGGTCGCCGATTTTCAGAAGAGCATCGGCGGGCTGCGCGAGGAGGTGGGGAAGGTCATCGTCGGCAACCGCGAGGTCGTCGACGGCGTGCTCACCTGCATGCTGGCCGGCTCCCACGCGCTGCTCGAAGGCGTGCCGGGCCTCGGCAAGACGATGCTCGTCCGGACGATGGCGCAGGCGCTGGAGCTGCAGTTCTCGCGCATCCAGTTCACGCCCGACATGATGCCGGCCGACATCCTCGGCACGACGATGATCGACGAGGGCGCGGGCGGGCAGCGCTCGCTCTCGTTCCGCAAGGGCCCGATCTTCGCGAACATCGTGCTCGCCGACGAGATCAACCGCGCCACGCCGAAGACGCAGAGCGCGCTGCTCGAAGCGATGCAGGAGCACCGCGTCACGGTCTCGAAGCAGAGCTACACGCTCGAAGAGCCGTTCTTCGTCCTCGCCACGCAAAACCCGCTGGAGAGCGAAGGCACGTACCCGCTCCCCGAAGCGCAGCTCGATCGTTTCTTCTTCAAGCTCCACGTGCCGTTCCCCGGCCGCGAGGAGCTACACGGGATCCTCGATCGCACGACGGGCATCGACGCGCCCGAGGCGAAGCCGGTGGTCGACAAGAAGCGGCTGCTCGCGATGCAGAAGCTCGTGCGTGAGGTGCCGGTCGCGCGGCACGTGCAGGACTATGCGGTGCGGCTGCTCCAGGCGACGCACCCGGAGGGCAAGTCGCTCGACCTCGTGAAGCGCTTCGTCAAGTTCGGTTCGTCGCCGCGCGGCGCGCAGGCGCTCCTGCTCGCGGCGAAGATCCGCGCGCTCTTCGAGGGTCGGTTCGCGGCGTCGGTCGACGACGTGAAGGCCGTGTGCTTGCCGGCGCTTCGGCACCGCGTGCTCCTCAACTTCGAGGGCGAGGCCGAGGGCGTGAAGACCGACGACGTCCTCCTCGCGATCATGAAGCAGCTCCCCGACACCGAGTAGGGACCTTCCTCGCCATGGGTGTGCTCGAGTTTTTGGGGCTCCGGCCCGACAAGCCGTCCTTGCGCCGCGGCGGCGCGGCCGGCGAAGACGACCTCTTCGACGACGAGTTCCAGCGCAAGCTCGAGTACCTCGCGATGGTGAGCCGCCGCGTCTTCTCGGGCGCGATGCGCGCCGAGCGGCGGACGAAGAAGACGGGCTCGGGCATCGAGTTCGCCGATCACCGCGACTACGCGCCCGGCGACGACATCCGTTACCTCGACTGGAACGCCTACCAGAAGTTCGATCGCCTGCTGATCCGGCTCTACGAGGAGGAAGAGGATCTCGCGATCTACTTCATCCTCGACACGTCCTCGTCGATGGGGTTCGGCGACGGCGAGAAGCTCCGGCAGGCGAAGCGCCTCTGCGCGGCGCTCGCGTACGTGGGGCTCGCGAACCTCGATCGGATCGCGATCGTCGCGGCCACGGACGAGATCAGCGGTCGGATGCCGACGACGCGCGGCAAGGCGCGCATCTTCCGCATCTTCCGCTTCCTCAACGGCGTGAAGGCCGAGGGCGCGACGGATCTCGGCGCGGCGATGAAGACGTTCGTCGCGCAGCACAAGCGCCGCGGCCTCGCCGTGCTGCTCACCGATCTCTACGATCCGGAGGGCTTCGAGCGCGGGATCAACGTGCTGCGATTCAACCGCTTCGAGCCCTACGTGATCCACCTCGTCGATCGGCACGACGCGCGGCCCGACATCAAGGGCGACGTGCGCGTCTACGACTGCGAGACGGGCACGGAGCGCGAGGTCACGGTCACGGCCAAGGTGCTCGAAAAATACCAGCAGGCGTACGAGGGGTACCTGGACGAGGTGCAGCGGTTCTGCACGTCGCGCCAGGTGAGTTACTTCCGCGCCGACACCGACGTGTCCTTCGACGAGCTCATCCTCCGCGTCTTCCGTCGCGGCGGCTTCCTCCGGTAGGCCATGCATTTCGTCGGCGTCCCGCTCGCGACCTTGCTCCAGATCGGCGCCCTCGCCGGCAGCGTGGTCGTCGTTTTCTACATCCTGAAGCTGCGTCGGCGCCCCGTCGCCGTGCCCTTCGAGAAGCTCTGGGAGCGCATCCTGCGCGACAAGGAGGCGACGAGCCTCTTCTCGCAGTTGAAGCGTTTCCTCTCGCTCCTCCTGCAGCTCGCGCTCCTCGCGTTGCTCCTCCTCGCGCTCGGCGATCCGCGTCCCGCGGCGAACATCCTCGAGGGCCGGAACATCATCGTGCTCGTCGACGCGAGCGCGAGCATGAAGGCCACGGACGCCGCGCCGTCGCGCATCGAGGCCGCGAAGGACGAGGTCAAGCGCATGGTCCGCGGCCTCTCGGGCAGCGATCGCATGCTCATCGCGCAGATGGATGCGGCCGTGACGCCGCTCTCCACGATGACGAGCGAGATCCCCGACCTCGAAGCGGCCGTCGCGTCGATCAAGGCGACCGACGCGAGCGCCGATTTCGCGCGGGGTCTGCGTTTCGGGGTCGACACGTTGCGTGGCCTCTCCTCGCCGGAGATCATCGTCGTGTCGGACGGCGCGCTCGGCCCCGCGGTCGACGCGGCCGGGCCCGTGGAGCTCGGCGACGTGCGGCTCTCGTACCTGCCCATCGGATCACGCGCGACGAACGTGGCGATCACGGGCTTTTCGGTGCGGCGCTACCCGCTCGACAAGAGCCGCTACGAGGTGATGCTCGAGGTTACGAACACGAACGAAGAGCCGGTCGACGTCGAGCTCTCGCTCTTCGGCGACGGGCAGCTCACGGACCTCTCGCAGATCCGGCTCGGGCCGAAGGAGCGGCTGCCGCGCTTTTATCCGAACCTCTCGGGCGCGTCGAAGACGCTCGAAGCGAAGATCGCCTACGCGAACGGCAGCCGCGACGATCTGCCCGCCGACGATCACGCCTTTGCGCTCCTGCCCGAGCGCAGGCGCGCCCGCGTGCAGGTCGTCACGACGGGCAACATGTTCCTCGAAGCTGCGCTCCTACTCGACGAGTACCTCGAGGTCACGACGATCGATCCGTCGAGGTATCCGGGCAAGGGCAACTTCGACGTGACCATCTTCGACGGCGTGACGCCGAACGTCGCGCCGGGCAGCGGCAGCCTGCTCTACCTGAACCCCTCGGGCGAGAACGTCCCGTTCGAGGTGGGCAAGCCCGTCGAAGATACGGATCCGAACTATCGGCTCGGCTTCGACGAGCTCGACGAGAAGCACCCGATCCTCCGCTACACGGTCCTCTCGGACGTCAACATCGGGCGCGCGCGTCCGCTGAAGGGCGAGAAGGAGGACAAGGTGATCGGCAAGAGCTACAAGGGGCCGATCCTGATCGCCGGCAGCCGCGCGGGCGTGAAGTTCGTCGCGCTCGGCTTCGACATCCGCGAGAGCGATTTTCCGCTGCGGATCTCCTGGCCGCTCTTCCTGCTCAACACGATCAACGAGTTCGTCGAGGAGGACGTCCAGTACATCTCCTCCTTCCGCACGGGCACGGTCTGGCAGATCCCCGCCTCGTCCGCGGCGGCGACCGCGACGCTCGAATTGCCCGATGGAACGAAGCGCGACGTGCCCGTGAAGGACGGCCGCGCGGTCTTCCTCGGCCAGCAAGCGGGCTTCTACAAGCTGTCCACGAGCCCTGACGAGATCACGACCTTCGCGGCGAACCTCGTCGATCCGGCCGAGAGCGTGATCAAACCGCAGACCGAGCTCGTCGTCGGCGGGCGCGCGGCGGGCCCGGTCGGTGAGTTCAAGGTCGGCGTGCGTCGCGAGATCTGGATCTACTTGCTCGCCGCGGTGCTCCTCGTCACCGCGATCGAGTGGCTCACGTACCATCGGAGGGTGACGGTGTGAACAAGCGCCTCCGAATCATCGCTTGGGTCTCGACCTGCATCGCGCTCGCAGGGCTGCTCTTCTGGGCCTATCGGCGCTTCGTCCTCTTGCACCCCGATCCCACGCTGACGTGGGTGCGCGGCGGGATCACCTACGAGCTGCTCAACCCGAAGATGCTCGGGGCGATCCTGCTCGCGCCGTGGTTCGTCGCCGTCCTCTCGCAGTCGCTCGCCGATCTGCCGTGGCCGCAGCGTGTGCTGTCGGTGCTGCTGCGCATCTCGTTCGTCGCGCTCCTCGCGCTCGGCCTCTCACGCCTCGCGCGTACGGCCACGACCGAGAAGGTATGCACGGTCTACCTCGTCGACGTCTCGGACTCCGTCACGGACGAGGCGCTCGACGACGCGCGCGCGGCCGTGCAGCGGGCCTGGGCCGAGAAGCCTAAGGACGCGATCGTCAAGCTCGTCACGTTCGCGAAGCGGCCACGCGTCGTCGAGGCGCCCGAGGCCGAGGGCGAAAACCAGAAGCCTCCGTCGATCACGCGGCACGAGAGTGTCGACAAGGCGCAGGCGGAGTCGCTCGGCGCGGGCTCGAACCTTCAGGCGGCGCTGCAGCTCGCGTACGGCCTCTATCCGCAGGGTTACCTCAAGCGCGCCGTGCTCCTCACGGACGGCGTGCAGACCGAGGGCGACATCCTCGCCGAGTCGAACCGCGCCAAGGAGTTCGGGATCAAGCTCTTTACGATCCCGTACCGCAGGCCCGCGCCGCCCGAGGTGGCCGTGCGCGAGCTCAAGATGCCGGAGCGCGTGAAGGTCGGCGAGACGTTCGCGATCCACGCCGACATCTACGCGACGCGGGCGACGAAGGCGCGCGCGCGGCTCTACCAGGGCGAGGCGCTGAACGGGCTCGAAGGCGTCAAGGAGCTCGATCTCAAGGCCGGCCCGAACGACGTGATCTTCAAGAGCGTCGTGCGCTTGCCGGGCCAGGTGACGTACGCGTTCGAGGTCGACGAGATCCCGGCCGACAAGTTCAAGGAGAACAACAAGTACGCGACGACGATCGACGTCCCCGGTCGCCCGGCGGTGCTCTACATCGAGGGCACGCCGCAGCACGCGGGGCCGCTTTCGAGCGCGCTCACGGCGCAGCAGCTCGACGTCGACGTGCGTCCGCCCGCGGGTTTTCCGGCCTCGGTCAAGGAGATCGAGCGCTTCGACTTCGTGATCCTGAGCGATACGCCGAAGGACGCCGTGTCGCTGCAGGCGCAGGAGCTCATCGAGACGTACGTCCGTGATCTCGGCGGCGGCTTCCTCTTCGCAGGCGGCGAGGCGGGCTACGGGCTCGGCGGCTGGTACCACTCGACGATCGAGCGGATCTTGCCGGTTCGCATGGACAACGAGCGCAAGAAGGAGATGCCGAGCGTCGCGCTGGCGCTCGTCATCGATCGCTCGGGCTCGATGACTGGCCTGCCGCTGGAGATGGCGAAGGCCGCGGCGAAGGCGACGGCAGGTGTCCTCTCGTCCGATGATCTGATCGAGGTGATCGCCTTCGACTCGGCGCCGACGCGTTACGTGAAGTTCCAGCCGGCGCGAAACCGCTCGCGTATCGCGGGAGACATCGCGCGCATCCAGCCGGGCGGCGGCACCGAGATCTTCCCGGCGCTCGACGCGGCCTACCAGGACCTCACGGTCACGCAGGCCCGCAAGAAGCACGTCGTGCTGCTCACCGACGGCAAGGCGTCGAGCTCGGGCATCCGCGATCTCGTCTCGGCCATGATCGCCGAGTCGATCACGGTGACGACCGTCGGCCTCGGCGGCGACGTGGACGAGCAGCTCCTCAAGATGATCGCCGACGTCGGCGGCGGCCGTTATCACGCCGTCGCGGACGCGAACAACCTGCCGCGCATCTTCACGAAAGAGACGGAGATGATCGCGCGCGCCGCCGCGGTCGAGGAGTGGTTCCCCGTCACGCAGGTCGGCGACGCGGCCTTCTTGCGCGGCGTCGACGTGCGCACCGCGCCGAACCTGCACGGCTACGTCTCGACGAAGATGAAGCCGCCGCCCGCGGTGGAGCTGCTCCAGAGCGACACGCAGGAGCCCATCCTCGCGCGCTGGCGCGTGGGCCTCGGCTGGACGCTCGCGTGGACGAGCGACGTGAAGTCGCGCTGGGCCGTCGAGTGGTTGAGGTGGCCGGGCTTCGAGCGCTTCTGGGGCCAGCTCGTGCACGAGCACATGCGACAGAAGCACCGGCGCGAGCTCGACATGAAGGCCGATGTCGTCGGCGGGCGCCTGCGCGCCTCGGTCGACGCCTTCGGGGCCGACGAGCGCTTCGAGAACAACCTGACCTCGAAGCTCTCGATCATCGTGCCGGGCGGCGAGACGAAGGTCGTCGACTTCCGGCAAACGGCGCCCGGTCGTTACGAGGTCGACGAGCCGCTCGACAAGTACGGCTCGTTCCTGCTCCGCGCCGAGCACATGCGCGAGGCCGAAGGCGGCGCGATGAAGCAGGTCGCCGTGAGCTTCGGCCACGTGTCGAACCCGTACCCGAAGGAGTACGCGAGCTTCGAGGCCGATCTGCCGACGCTCGAGAAGGCGGCCCTCGCCACGGGCGCGGCCGTCGATCCTGCGTCCGTGCAGGCGATCTTCGATCCCGCCGGCGAGAAGGTGACGTACCACGAGGAGCTCTGGACGCGCTTCGTGTATGCGGCCATCGTGGTCTTCCTCCTCGACCTCTTCGTCCGTCGCGTTCGCCTGTTCGATCGGAAGTTCCTCCCGAAGCGCGGGGCCAGGCCGTCCGGGCAAGCGGCCTCTGCGCGGGGCGCGTGATACGCGGCCATACAGGGCGTTGTGACGACCACGTGATGGCCCGCTCGCCGACCCGGACGGGAAATGCACGTGGCAGCCGCGTCTCGGGTTCCGTGTTTCCAGGTGAAGTGGTAGAAGGGGACGAAGGTTCGTCCTGTTGTCGACGGCCTTCGGCCGATCCTGGACATTCCCGGGGCGGCCCTCGAACCCCTGCGTGATGACGTGAGCTCTCTCGATGCCCTCCTGACCCGCCTCGAAGCGGGGCGCCCGCTCGTCCTGGGTGGCGATCCGGTCTCGTCCTTCGCGGCGAGGGGCGTGGAGACATCCGGCGCGGCGCCCCTCGGGCGCGCCGTGCGCGAGAACCCCGGCGCCGTCTCCGAGCACTACCGGCAGGAGATCGCCGCAGGATCGGACGTGATCGTCGCGGTCACGGACGAGACGATGCCGCGAGCGCTCGCGCAGATCGGCATGGCCTTCCGTTCCGCCGCGCTCACGGGCGCGGCGGTCGATCTCGCGATCGAAGCGGCCGGCACGGCGCATCGTCCGGTCGTCGTGGCGGGCCTGCTCGGCGCGCGCTGGATCGCACCGGCGCTTCCCGAGCGGATCACCGAAGAGTACGCGATGCACGCGACGCGCCTGTCCACGTCGGGTTGCGAGCTCATCATCGCGCGTGGTTTTTCGCCGGAGGCCTTCCGGCATGGCACACAGCTCGCGCGCATGGCGAGGCTCTCGGCCATCGTGAGCGCGTGCGCGACGCAGCTCCCGACGTGGGCGCTGCTCGAGACGCCGGACGGCGAGCGTGTCGTCGATGGAGACTCGCTGGAAGAAGGGACACGTACCGCGGTCGAAGCGGGCGTGCATGCCGTGCTCGTCGACGTGCCCAGCGAGAGTGCGGCCAAGGCTGCGCTGGAGATCGTGACGCGCGCGGGGGCTCCTCGCGTCGGGGTTCTGCTCGCGGCGAGCCCCGAGTGTCAACATGGCGTACCAGACACCACGACATCGGTGGATGCGTGGGCCGCGGCGTGCAAACGTCTGGTGGACGCAGGGGCGAGGTTCGTCGGCGGTGGTGCTGGGACCACGGCAAAACACGTCGCTGTCCTCGCGCGTGTGCTTGGTCCGAAGGGATCCGGCTCGGAGCGCTCCCCGATGTGGCCGCAGGCCGTTTAGGCCTGATCCGCGCCCCAACTCCCCGAACAGCGTGAGAACCACGAACGATGGCCGAAGCGAGCCTTTCGAATCAGGCGGAGATCATCCGCGGCATCGATGACCTCCTGATCCCCTTCCACGCGGCGATGAAGCCGCGGGATCGTTACCGCATCGGTGCGGAAGCCGAGAAGTTCGGCGTCGACACGACGACCGGAGCGCCCCTGCCTTACGAGGGCCCGCGCAGCGTCCTCACGGTGCTCGAAGCGCTGGTCGAGCGGCACGGCTGGAAGATCGATCGCGAGTCGCCCACGGGCCCGATCATCGCCCTCGAACGCGCGGGCGCCTCCGTGACCCTCGAGCCGGGTGGCCAGCTCGAGCTCTCGGGCGCCGCGTTCGACAACGTCCACCAGATCTGCCTGGAGATGAGCGGTCATCTCGCGGAGCTGCGCGACATCTCGGGCGAGCTCAACCTGAGCTGGCTCGGCGTCGGCTTTCATCCGCTCGCGCGCCAGGACGAGCTGCCGTGGGTGCCGAAGTCCCGGTACGGCATCATGCGCCGTTACCTGCCGACGCGCGGCACGGGCGGCCTCGACATGATGCGCCGCACGGCCACGGTGCAGGCGAACTTCGACTATTCGAGCGAAGAGGGCGCGATGCGCGCGCTCCGCGTCTCGCTTCGGCTCTCGCCCGTCACCACGGCGATGTTCGCGAACTCCCCGTTCGTCGAGGGCGCGCTCTGGGGCGGCAAGAGCCGGCGCGCGCTCACGTGGCTCAGCGTGGATCCCGCGCGGCAGGGCCTGCTCGAGAACGTGCTCGAGCGTGGCAAGCGCTTCGTCGACTACGTCGAGTGGGCGCTCGACGCGCCGATGTTCCTCATCAAGCGCGGCGATGCGGTCCTCGAGAACACGGGCCAGTCGTTCCGCAGCTTCTTGAAGCACGGCTTCCGCGACCACCGCGCGACCTCGACGGACTGGCAGACGCACCTGAACACGCTTTTCCCCGAGGTGCGGCTCAAGCGCACGATCGAGGTGCGCGGCGCGGACTCGCAGTCGGCCGCGCTCACGTGTGCGCTTCCTGCGCTCTGGACGGGCATCCTCTACGACGATCGTGCCCTCGACGAGGCCGAGGCGCTCACCGAGAGTTTCACCTATGCCGAGCTCGAAGCGCTCCGCCCGGCGATCGCCGAGAAGGGGCTCGGGGCCACGTTCCGCGGCGAGAAGCTCGCGGCGCTCGCGGAGCGCGTGCTCGTGATCGCCGAGGGCGGTCTCGCGCGGCGAGCGCGGATGCGCAATGGCAAGGACGAGCGCGTGCACCTCGCGCGCCTCGGCAGCCTCGTCGAGAAGGGCCAGTGTCCCGCCGACGCGCTCGTCGAGGGGCTCGAAGCCGGCGCGGATCTGCGCCGCGAGATCCTCGTGCGGGCTCGCATCTAGGGCCACCATCGCAGGGAGAACGAGCCCTCGTTCGGCGCGCTCTCCAGCTTCTGGGGGACGGGGTTCGGACGATGTCGACGATTCTCTATCTGCTCGCGACGGCGCTTCTCATCCTGCTGAACGCGTTCTTCGTCGCCTCCGAGTTCGCCATCGTCAAGATGCGCCCGTCGCGCCTCGAACAGCTCGTGCGCAGCGGCGATGCGCGGGCCAAGCGGGCGCTCGCGATGTCGCAGCGCCTCGACGCTTACCTCTCGGCGAATCAGCTCGGCATCACGCTCGCGAGCCTCGGCCTCGGCTGGATCGGCGAGCCTGCGGTCGCGCACCTCCTCGAACCGGCGCTCCTTCGGTTCGGCGTCGGCCCCGAGGCCACGCGCGCGATCGCCCTCGGCGTCGCGTTCACGCTGATCATGTCGCTGCACACGATCATCGGTGAGCTCGCGCCGAAGACGCTCGCCATCCAGCGCACCGAGAGGGTCACGCTCTTCGCCGCGCAGCCGCTCCACGTCTTCTTCCTCCTGATGTGGCCCATCATCTGGGTCTTGAACTCCGCCGCGAACGGCTTCGTTCGGCTCTTCGGCCTCCAGCCCGCGCACGAGGAGGAGATCGCGCACACCTCCGAGGAGCTCCGCATCCTGCTCACGCGGAGCCCCGCCGGCCTCGATCCAGCGCTGCGCAGCATGCTCGTGCGCATCTTCGATCTGCGTCGTCGCACCGCGCGCCACGTCATGTCGCTGCGCAGCGAGGCCGCGACGCTCCGGGCCGCGATGAGCATCGACGAGGCCGTGAAGATCGTCGCGGAGGCCGGCTACTCGCGATATCCCGTCCTCGACGCGCAAGGCCACACCGTGCTCGGGTACCTGCACCTGCGTGACCTCTTCGACGTCCTCTCGGGTCGTCGCAAGGCCGCGCGTGTCGCCGAGCTGCTCCGCAAGCCGATCTTCGCCCGCGAGAACACCTCCGTCGAGCGCCTCCGCCTGGAGATGCAGGCCAAGCAGATCCCCGTGGCGATCGTCACGAGCCCGACCGGCGAGTTCGTCGGACTCGTCACGATCGAGGACGTGCTCGAAGAGATCGTCGGCGAGATCCGGGACGAGAACGACGAAGAGGTTCCGCCGATCCATCGCCGTGGTCCGGGCATCGTGGAGGTCGACGGCCGCGTCTTGCTCGCGGACCTCGAACGCGACGCGGGGATCGTCCTCCTGCCCGAGGCGAAGACCGTCGAGACCGTGGGCGGCTACATCCTCGAACGGCTCGAACATCCGGCCGAGCCGGGAGATCGCGTCGAGTGCGAGGGCTACACGCTCGTCGTGACGGACGTCGTCGGCCGTCGCGTGCGTCGCGTCCGCATCGTCACGACCGACAAGTCGGTGCCGCCGCCGCCGCCGTCGGCGGCCGAGGCGGAGGGCGACACGCTCGAGTGATGGGCGGGGTGGACTCGCGCTCGGTCTCGGTTTAACCGGGAGCATGCACAAGGCACAGGGTTTGGCGGGCGTGCTCGCGCTCGCGGGGGTGCTCTCCGGTTGTGGCGGGGCCGGGGAGCCTTGGCCGAAGCGGCCGCTCTTGGGCGAGATGACGAAGGATCGCGCCGCGGAAGGCGCGTCCAAGGCGGCGCCGGAGGCGGATTCGACGCGCGGCGCGATCCTCGGGCCCGAGAAGAGCGCCATCACGTACGAGCGCCTGGTGAAGATGCCCGAGCCCGGGTGGAACATCCCGCGCGCGGCCCAGCCTTCGCCCGACGGCAAGCTCGTCACGTACCTCGCGAGTGAGTCGGGGGACATGACGATGTCGCTCTTCGCGTTCGACCTTTCGACGCGCACGTCGAAGGTCTTGCTTCGCGCCTCGGATCTTCCGGGCAGCTCGAAGCCGCTCTCGCGCGAGGAGGAGCTCCGGCGCGAGCGCCAGCGGCAAAAGGCGACGGGGATCGTCGCGTATCAGTGGGCCGAGAAGGCGCCCGTGATGATCGTGCCTTCCTCCGGAGACGTGTTCGTGCGGCAAGCGGCGGGCACGATCACGCGGCTCACGGAGACGAAGGAGCCCGAGCTCGATCCGCAGATCTGCGCGTCGGGCGAGCGTGTCGCGTTCGTCCGGTCGGATGACCTCTGGGTCGTGGACGTCGCGACGCGCAAGGAGACGCGGCTCACGACGGGCGGACCTTCCGGGACCACGCGCGGCCAGAGTGATTTCCTCGGCCAGGAGGAGCTCGACGAGCCGCACGGGTTTTTCTGGTCGCCCGGCTGCGACAAGATTGCGTATCTCGAGGTCGACGAGCGCGAGGTCCCCGAGCACCCGGTGCTCGGGTATCGCGGCGACAAGCCCGACCTCATGATGCAGAAGTATCCCGCGGTGGGTGACAAGAACCCCAAGGTCCGCGCGGGGATCGTCGATCTCAAGACGAAGAAGACGACCTGGTTGAAATGGCCCGCCGAGGCGGAGCGGTACATGGTCCGCTTCAACTGGGCGCCCGACGGCAATGCCCTTTATTTGCAGACGCTCGACCGCCTCCAGAAGCGCCGCGCGCTCGTGCGCGTGGATGCGAAGAGCGGCGAGGCGAAGGAGCTCTTCGCGGAGACCTCGCCGACGTGGCTCGAGCCAGCCACGTTCAAGCCGCTCGACGATTCCAAGCGGTTCTTGTGGACGCGCGACATCGGCGGCCACATCCACCTCGAGGTCCGGGACGCCGCCACGGGCGCGCCGATCAAGCAACTCACCTCGGGCGACTGGGACGTGCACCTCGTGAGCCGCGTCGACGAGACGAGCGGCCGCGTCTTTTACATCGCGGATAGCAAGGAAGCGCCGCTCGACCGGCAGCTTTATTCGGTGAAGCTCGACGGCGGCGAGACGAAGCGCTGGACCGAGGAGCCGGGCGTGCATTTCGCGGCCGTCGATCGGACCGGGAAGATCCTCACGGAGATCCATTCGGCGAAGGATCGAGCGCCGAAGGTCCTCATTCGCGAGCTCGGGGGCGCCGTGATCGGCGACCTCACGCTCCCGATGGATGCCGATTTCGCCTCGCTCGGCGTGCGCACACCGGAGATCGTCACGGTCGACGGCCCCGGCGGCGTGAAGCTTTATGGTTCGCTGCTCCCGCCGCGCGTGATCGAGCCCGGGAAGAAGTATCCGGTCATCGTCATGGTGTACGGCGGCCCGGGCGTGCAGACGGTGATGAACATGTGGTCGCCGTCCCTCTTGTGGCAGCACCTCGCGGATCGGGGCTTCGTCGTGTTCCAGCTCGACAACCGCGGCACCTCGGGGCGGGGCCCGGCGTTCGAGGCGCCGCTCTACAAGAACATGGGCCAGGTCGAGCTCGAGGATCAGATCGCCGGCCTCGACGCCATCGCCAAGCGCCCGTACGTCGACACGAGCCGCGTCGGCATCATCGGCCACAGCTATGGCGGGTACATGGCGGCGCTCGCGCTCCTCAAGGCGCCCGATCGGTTCCACGTGGGCGTCGCCGGTTCGCTCGTGACGGACATGCGGCTCTACGACAGCGCATACACCGAGCGATACCTCGGCAGCCCCACCGAGGACGTGAAGGCCTACGAGGCGGCGGACCTGACGAAGCTCGCGGGGAACCTCCGCGGCAAGCTCTTCCTCCTGCACGCGCTCATGGATGAAAACGTGCATTTCCAGAACACCGCGAAGCTCATCGACGCGCTCATCGCGGCGAACAAGCGCTTCGATCTGCTGGTGTTCCCCGGGGAACGGCACGGCTACCGGGCGCCGTCGGCGAAGCTCTACGCGACCCAGCGCTCGATCGAATACTTCGTGGACAACCTGCGGTAGAGCGCCGAACAGTTTGACTGTTCGACGCTCTGCGAGATTGCGTAGCGATCTCGCCTCGGGGGGTGAATCGGCCGAGCTTCGCTTGGCCGAGAGGGGGACGCGAGGCGTCCCCCTCGGGACAAAAGAGCTAGAACATCGAGCAGTTCCACGAACTGCTCGATGTTCTAGAGCGCCGAAGCCTGCGGGGGAGGGGGCTCGGCTCGGCGGCGCTCGGCCGAGCCCCTTCGAGACCCTTGCTCTAGGTCCTGACGTCGTCTAGAGTGCCGCCGCGCGGTGCCCGACAGCGGGCGGCGTCCGGGGAGTCGCACAGTCCGGTAGTGCACGAGCTTTGGGTGCTCGTTGTCGTGGGTTCAAATCCCACCTCCCCGACCAGCTTGCCTCAATACGACTGCATCTTGTCGCAATAAAGATTCGGACCGGGATCCACGCCGAGGAGCTGCGTGTATCGCTGGTAAAACCCGACGCGGTCCTCGACCTTGGCGTTCGTCGGCTGGTTGCACTCGAGCCCGCCGTTGATGATGTTGATCGTCATCCCGAACCCGGGGACGCGGCCGAGCATTTGATCCTGCGACGACGGCGTCCACTTCCCCGTCATCACGTCGTGACAGGACGGCTTCGGCGATTGCGGCGTCATCCAGAACCAACCGCCCGTCCGGAAGGCCACCGTGCCATTCGACGTCACCTGATCCGGATCGGTGAGCAGCGGCAGCCCCAGCGCGTCGCCGGCTTGCCCGTAGTTGTAGTTCCACGAGAGCTGGATGGGCCCGCGCCCGTGATACGTCTTTCCCGGCGCGCACGGCCATTGCTGGTTGCTCGCGTTGCAATACCCCGTGCAGCCCCCGTTTTCGCAGCCGACCTCCTGCGTGAAATAGAGGCCCCATGCATGGGGCCCGTCCGGGGCCGCGGGCCAGCCGCCCGTGGTCTCGTGCGAGATGTTCGCGAGGAACGCGGCCGCCTCGCGCTTCCGGTCGTCGAGGCTGCCCTCGTTGCAGAATGCCGGGAACGTCTGCGCCGCGGCGACGAGCGATTCGTACGAGTACAGGACGTTCCGATGCAGGAACATCGCGTCGTAGAGCTCTATCGAGACGATCGCCGCGAATCCGTTGCCACCGGCGCCGCCGCTTCCGCCCATTCCACCGGCGCCGCCCATTCCACCGGCGCCGCCCATTCCACCCGAGCCACCACTTCCGCCGGCGCCGCCGCTTCCGCCGGCGCCGCCGCTGCCACCGCTGCCCCCACTGCCGCCGCTGCCGCCGGCGGCGCCGCTGCCACCGCTACCGCCGCTGCCGCCAGCGCCTCCGTCACCGTCACCGCACGCCACGCCGACGAGGGCCATGGCCACGATCAAGCTCATCCACCGGGTCTTCATGGGCCGCCATGGTCTCCTGGGCTGCCCTCGAAATCCATCCCGGCGTGGGCGCGCCGGCGAGCGCCTCAATGCGCGCGGCGCTGCTCCACGAGCCACGCCCGCGCCGTCCGTTCGTCCTTCACGCACACGGGCATCGGCTTGCCGAGCGCTCGCCCCCGCAGAAACCAGCCCGCCAGCGTCGCGAGCTTCGCCACGAGCTGCTGCTGGAACGTCCCCCCGAAAACGACGAGCCCCGCATACGCGGGCGGCAATTGCCGCATCGCCGCGACGCGCCTCGCCTCGGGGGTCACGTGCCCCACGTCCGCCACGTCGATCAGCAGGTACGCGCGCCCCGAGGCCGTCGCGAACTCCGTGAACGCGTCCAGAATGCGCTCCACGTCCGCGTTGGTCACGTCCCCCGTGAATCGCACGAACACGACGTCGGGCGGCTCGAAGGCGAGCAGATGCGTTCCGACCTTCACGGTCTCGCGATCCGCGCTCACCGGCGCCTGGAGAGCCATCGCCGCCCCCACGTCGATTCTCGCGCCTGTACGTCGACCCTCGCCGAGGGTCAAGCTCGTCTAGGACGAATATGTCGGACCATCGCGTGCGGGACCTGCCCGCACGTCCCGGTCACAATGGGCCCCGGCCTTCCGGGGCCCGCCCCCGCCTCTGCTTCAGCCTTGACCGTCCTGGGACGTGATTTCCACGCCCGGGCCAAGGAAAACCACGGCCAGGGCCAGTCCCACGAACTTCAGAACTTGGTGAACGCGCTCGCGCATCATGGCCGCCTCCATGTCAAGTCGAAGGACACATTGTTACAGGACGGTGACACGCGTGCAAGTTTCTTTTAGCGCGCCTTGACTTTTTCTTCTTTCGGGATACGCGCCGCGTTACCGGGTCAGGGGCATCTTCCGAGGAGCGGGCGGGGGCTCGTCTTTGTCATCGGGCGCGCTTCACGCGAGCCGTGATGCCGTCGAGGACGCAGTCGAGGCCTTGCTCGAACACGGCGTCCGCCGGCGGATGTTTCGCATCGCGGACGACACGCGCGAGGGTGGGGAAGCGGCCCGTCGCGATCACTCGCTCGATGTACGGAGCCGTCGCCTCCTGCCACTCTTTCTCCGTCATGCCCGTCGCGAGCTGGGCGCGGAGCTCGCTCGCCTCGCTGCGGATCGCGCCGACGACGTACGCGTTCACGGTGCCGAGCATCGTGACCACGCGGTCGATGTCATCGAAGCCATGCGCCCCGCTCAGCGCGGCGAGACCGGCTTCGAGATGCGCGAGCGCGTTCGGGCCGAGCTGCGGGCGACCGCCGAGCAGCTCGACGAACCACGGATGCTTCTTGCTCGCGTCGCGCGTGCGATGCGCGAGCGCGCGCAGCGCCGCCTTCCAGTCGCCCTTCGGCGCGCCTTTCGCGTTCATCTCCCCGTAGACCGCGTCGACCATGAGCTCGAGCAGCTCGTCCTTCGACTCCATGTAGCCGTAAAGACGCATCGGTCCCGCGCCGAGCGCCGCCGCGACGTTGCGCAAGGACACCGCCTCGAGGCCGTCGCGATCGGCGAGCGTGATCGCCGCCGTCACGATCCGTTCGCGGCTCAGCGGCTCGGGCGCCGGTCGCTTCGGCGGCTCGGGGCGTTCCCAGACAAGCCCGGCTCCTTCTGCCTTCGTGCGTGCAGCCATCACGCTCGTCATGCCCGTCTTGCGCGCGGTTGACAATGTCTCCTGGCGATACACTGTATCGATCGGATACGGTGTATCCTCAGGAGGAGCAACGATGAACCTAGAGAAGACCGACGTGCTCGTCGTCGGCGGGAGCCTGGTCGGGCTCTCTGCCGCCTTGTTTCTGGCCGCGCGCGGCGTGCGCCCGATCGTCGTGGAGCGGCATGCCGGAAGCTCGCCGCACCCGCGAGCGATCGGCTACACGCGGCGAACGATCGAGCTGTTCCGGGGCGTCGGCCTCGGCGACGCGATCCCGCAAGCGCCTCGGGATCACCGCGTGCGTCGCGTGCGCGTGCGGAGCCTCGCGGGCGAGTGGTTCGAGGAGTCGTCGTGGTCGTCGGCGGCTCGCGCGCCCTTCGAAGAGCGCCCGCCGTGCTCACCGGTGAACGCGGCAGGCATCGCGCAGGATCGCCTCGAGCCGATGCTCCGCGCGCGTGCCGTCGAGCTCGGGGCCGACGTGCGGACGCGGACCGAGCTCGTGTCTTTCGCGCAGGACGCCGAGGGCGTCACCGCGGTCCTCCGCGGGCACGACGGCGCGGAGACGACCGTGCGCGCGGCCTATCTCGTGGCCGCCGACGGCGCGCGCAGCACGATCCGCGACACGCTTGGAATCGGCCGAACCGGCCGCGGATGGCTACGCACGGCGCGGAGCGTGCTCTTCCGTGCTCCGCTCGACGAGCACCTCCGCAAGGGCATCGTGCAGTTCTCGATCGATCAGCCGGACTTCCAGGCCTTCCTGGCGAGTTACGGCGACGGGCGCTGGGTGCTCATCTTCTCGGACGACGTCGAGCGCGACGAGCCCGCCCTCCGCGCGATGATCACGCGGGCGATCGGCCACGACGATGTGCCCGTCGAGATCGTCGCCACCGGGCGCTGGGAGATCTGCGCGCTCATCGCCGACCGCTTCTCCGCCGGCCGCGTCTTCCTCGCGGGCGACGCGGCGCATGCGCTGCCGCCGAACCGCGGAGGCTTCGGCGCCAACACCGGCATCGAGGACGCGCACAACCTCGCGTGGAAGCTCGCGTCCGTGCTCGACGGCGTCTCTTCACCCGCGCTGCTCGACACGTACGACGCCGAGCGCCGGCCCATCGCGTGGCTCCGCCATCAGCAGATCTTCGCGCGCGACGACTTCAAGGCGTTCGCCGACGAGGCCGCCCGCACGGCGCCCATCTACGACGACGATGCGATGGAGCTCGGCCAGCTTTATCGCTCCGCGGCCGTCCTCGGCGCGGGTCCCGATCTCCCGCCGGCGCGCCATCCCGACGAATGGCGTGGCCAGCCCGGCACGC
Organism: Polyangium sp. y55x31; assembly: GCF_029946505.1. Lineage (GTDB taxonomy): Bacteria > Myxococcota_A > Polyangia > Polyangiales > Polyangiaceae > Polyangium. Next base: position 40,764 of record NZ_JARZHG010000006.1, on the reverse strand, counting down.
GCGCGCCGCATGCGTGGCTCGAGCGAGACGGCGCGCGCCTCTCGACGCTCGACCTCTTCGGGCGAGGCTGGGTGCTCGCCACGGGCGAAAGCGAACAGGAGCGCTGGTCCGCCGCTGCGGCGGCCGCTCGGGACATCCTCGGCATCGACGTCGCCGTCGAGGTCCTCCCGCCCGACGTGCGCGCGTCGTTTGGCCTCGAAGAAGGAGGCGCGTCACTCGTGCGCCCGGACGGCTACGTCGCATGGCGCGCGCCGACGCCGCCGAGCGATGCCCCGACGGCGCTGCGTGAAGCGCTCGCGCAGGTGGCGTTCGTGATGCGCGGGTAACGACAGGGAGCGATCGATTGTCACGCGGCCGTGACAGGTGATATGGCCACGTGACAGTCGACCGACATTGCCGCGTGACACCGCCGGGCCGCGGCACCGCGCCTGCAGGCTGCTCACGATTGGCAAGCATGTTGCTTTGCGACCCGGCGGAGGCAACATGCACTGGCATTTCTTTCATTCTTTGCGTGGGCGATCCCGGTCGAATCCGACGTTCTGCAGCGTCCTGGCGCTCGGCGTCCTGACGCTCGGCGCCGCCGCATGCGAGCAGGGCGACCCGGAAGAGGCGCGGCTCGAGTCCGCCGCGGCGGAGGCGCAGGCGCCGATGATCGCGAAGGTTGCGGCTTCGGCGCCGCAAGAGAAAATGGAGCTCGTCTTCCAGTCGCGCGTCGAGGAGACGGCCGAAAAGAAGGTCGTGAGGACCGACGTGGCCGGCGAGCTCGACGAGGACCAGCGGGATCGCGTCGCGCGGCCCTATCGGTTCGTCGACGAGCCCTACCTGTATGCCGAGGAGGCGTGGTCCAAGGGCGGCAAGGACGGCGTGACCGAGCGCGGCTACCGGGTTTGGCGGCACGAAAACACGACGCCCTTGAAAGCCGAGCGAAAATCCAGCCCGCCGAAGATCAACGACAACGTGGCGCAGTTCGTCGAAAGCCCGCAGGCGAAGGCCGAGGGGACGCTCCGGCTCGATCTCAAGCTCCAAAACTTTCCGGAATGGAACGTCCCCTTGGCGCCGCGCGCTTCGGACCTGGCCCCTGCCGACGTCGAGGCGCAGACGAACCGGCGCTCCCGCGCGATTGCGGAGCGCGAGGCGCTGTTCGACAGGATGGCCGCGGGCATCGTCGCGGAGGTGGCGGAGCGCGGCGGGCGCGTCGTCGCGCGTCACAAAAAATCCGGGTGGTTGAGCGTCGAGGTGCCCTTCGCGATGTTCGAGTCCCTGGCGAGGAACACCGACCTCGCGCGCATCGACGGGCCGTACGGAAAGACCGGCGGGCCGACGTGGAGCCTCGGCGGGAGCCGGGACGCGCAGTATCTGGACGTCGACAGGTTCCATGCGGCCGGATATGACGGCGACGAACCGAACGCGGCGAGGCACTCGTACGGGAACATCGTCATCGGAATGAACGAGCCCGGGGGCTACGAGAGCGGCGCGTGCGCCTTCAAGGAGGGCGCAGGCTGCACGGGCGCGAGCCGGATCGCCGCGACCTACCAGTGCGACGACGCGGACGCGGACGGGAACGTCTGCGAGCCGGGGACGGTGTCGACGGACTACTGCGATCCCGATCCCGATATCGGCTGCATCGACGGCCACGGCACCGCGACGACGTCGATCGCCATCGCCGATTACATGGACGGACAGGGCAATGGAAAGGCCCTCGGCGACTCCTGGTCATCGAATACCTGCACGTCCAGCGCACAATGTGGCGGCCAGCCCTGCGAGTCCGGCCTCTGCGCCCACAGCGCTGCCTGGGAGACTGCGCGCACGGGTATGGCTCCCGAGGCCAAGGCGGTGCTGTTCGGCATCACCCAGGCCGGGTCGGCGAAAGCAGACAGCTTCACCGACATGTTCGACGACTCCATCGACCTCAACCTCGACATCTCGAGCAACTCGTGGAGCTGGGGCACCGCGAACTGCGACATCGAGTCGAGCTCGTCCACGGAGGACGAGATCGAGAACGCCTACGACGACGGGATCCTGGTCGTATTCTCGGCGGGCAACCAGAACGGCGACGACGCGACCTCCTGCACGATGAGCGACCCCGGGGACACCCCGAAGGCGCTCGCCGTCAATGCATTCGATGGAAACACCACCGATTGCCTGAATACGCCGTCCACGCGTTGCCTCCTCGACAGGGACCACTGCAAGGACTCCATGGGCAACCCCATTGGCTGCTCCGCGCGCGGCGGCGGGGACGTCGTCGTGGCGGGGCGCGGCCTGCAAACCGACGCCGTGTCCATCGTGGACCTCGTTGCGCCCAACAATGTAACAAATCATACGATACAGGTCGTCGGTAACAGCGATGGGACCGCGACGAACACCGCACGGTTCGTCGGCACGAGCGCCGCGGCGCCGCACGTGTCGGGTATGGCGGCGGTCGTGAAGGACTGGTATCTGCACAATGGCCAGAGCTGGGTGAACTCGCCGGGCCGCCTGCACACGATCATGCTCGCCAGGGGCGATCGGCATTTCAGCGCCGACCCCTCGAGCGGCACGACGTGGACGGACCAGCTCGCGGCCACGCCCGACAAGTGGTACGGGGTCGGCCGCGCGCGCATGCGCCTGCTCGAAGGCACGGACCTCGGCCCGTGGGCGAACCATTTCGCCGTGTACACGTTCACGTCGGCGCAGACCGTGACGTATTATCCCTTCGGCACGTCCCCGATGCCGGACGGAATCGAGCTCGTGAAGTGCGTCGCCATGCAGGCGGAGGACATGTCGAGCAAGAGCGACATCAGCGAGATCAAGCTGTCCGTGCGCGTCCGGCCGACCGCGGGGTCGACCTGCACGGGCACCGCGACGGCGACGAGGATCAGCGACAATTTCGACACGAAGAAGGTCGCCGCGCTCGAGGGCTTCACCTTCACCAATCGCTGCGTCGAGGTGCAGATCGAGGCCGAAAACGTGACCACCCAGGGCGTGACCGTGCAGGCGATGTGTTACTACGCGGGGGTGAACGACGATGCGTCGCCGTGATTCGACGTGGGTCTCCGGGGCGCGGGTGGTCTTCGCAGGGCTCCTCGCGCTCGCCGCCGGGTGCGCAGAGGCGCGCAGCACGCCGCATGACGAGCCGGACTGCACGGTCGCCCGCGTGGGCGACGATGTGGTGACCGTCCGGGATGCCGACGTCCTCCGCGCCGTCATGCAGCCGCCTCCGACGCGCGGCGAGGCCAAGCGCCTGGCGGTCTCCGCGACGGCCGCATATCGTCAGACGCACCCGTCGGGAGCCCTGGCGGCGATGGACGAGCGATTGGTCGCGTATCGGCAGGCCATCCGCCAGAAGACGGACCTCGGCGCGCTGTCCGTAGAGCCCGGCGCGTGCTGGGACGTCCACTCCGCCCGCTAGAGCGAGCGCCGAGCGCAGGGGACAGATTCAGGCGCCCCTGCGCTTGCCGCGCCTACTTCGGCAACAAGGCGACCATTTGCTTGTAGATGAACCGCGCCGCGCGCTGGGGATCCAGCCGGTAGATGGCATCCATGAACATGGCATCGGATCCCACGAGGACGCGGTAGCGGTCCTGCTCGATTGCCTCGAGGATGATCCGCGCGGCCTTGTCGGCCGAGAGCATCTTCGGCGTCGGCTGCCCGCTCTTCATTTGCAGGCTGTCCATCACGCCCGAGTTCTGCGCGATGTTCGTCTGAATCGCGCCCGGGAAGACCACCGTGACCTTCACGCTCGTCCCCTGGAGCTCCGAGTTCAAGCCCTCCGTCAGGAGCTTCACGGCCGCCTTGGCGGCCCCGTAAATGGTTTGTCCCGGCACGGGCAAAAATCCTCCCATGCTGGAGATGTTCGTGATGTGCGCCTCCGGCCGCGCGAGCAGGTGCGGCAGGAAGGCTTTGACCATGTAGAGCGTCCCGAACAGGTTGACGTTCATCACCCGGTCGATCGCCCCATAGTCGAGGTCCTTCAACCGGACGAACGGCTGAATGACGCCCGCGTTGTTGATGATGCCGTCGACCACGCCGAAGCGCTCGATGACCTGGGCCGGGAGCGCATCCACCGCAGCCCGCTCCGTGATGTTCACGATGTGGGTGGAAAGCCGGTCCCGGTTCCTCCCCGCGAGCGCGAGCGTCCCTTCGAGGCCCGCCGCGTCGATGTCGATGGCGGCGACGCTCGCGCCCCTCGAAAGGAGGGCCAAGACCAGCGCCCTGCCGATGCCATTTCCGCCGCCGGTCACGACGAACACCTTGTTCTGGATCTTCATGGCCTTCACCCTCCTCGAGGTCCGCACACCTGCGCCTTGCGCTCCGCCGTCGAGCGGACGTTCATTGCGCCGGCACGAACCGATAGATCGCGCTCTCGATATCGGACGACAGGTAAATGGTGCCCGAGCGGCCCACGGCGACCCCCGTGGGAATGTAGCCCGGCGGCAATCCCTCGCTCTCGGGCAAACCGATGGGCAGGCCGCTCGCGATCACGGACCCGCGCCCCGTGGCCGGATCGATGCGCACGAGCTGCTTGCGGCCCACCTCGGCGACGATCAATCCACCGTCGGGGTGCCGCGCAATGCCCTCGGGCGCTTGAAGGTCGCTCGCCACCGTGCTCTTGGATCCATCCGACAAACGCACCCGGATCACCCGCCCCGCGCGCACCTCGGTGACGTACACCCCGGGCTCCTTTGCCTCCGTGTCCGCGGCGAGCCCCACCGGCCCCGCGAGGCCCTCGGCCAGCACCGTGGTCTTTGCGGGCTCGGCGTTATCGATACGCACGAGTTTGCCCGTGGCCGCCTCTGCGACGATCAGCGTGCCATCGGCGAGCTCGAGCACGCCCTGGGCGCCATTCGGACTGGGAATCGTCCGCAGGAGCTCGCCCGAGGCCCGATCCAGCACCTGCACGCTGCTGTGGCCGCCGAGGTAGGCCGTGCTCAGCACCACGTGCTTCGCGCTCAGGCTCACGTTCATGGGGAAGTTCAATCGCGTGGAGAGCACGCGGGTCGTCTGGTGGATTTTCCCATCACGCCCTCCCACCCGGCGAAAGGCATACACATCCGCCACGTAAAGCTGCTCGTCCGTGTCCTCCTGTGCGACGGCGAGCCCCGAGGGCACGCTCAATCGAGCCTCGACGAGGAGCTTGACGGAGCCATCGGCCGGATTGACGACACGAATGTCGTTGTCCACCATGTTCGACACGTACACCTGGTCGTCGGGGCCGACCGCGAGGTTATCGAGCCCGGTGGGCAGTTTCGCGACGACCTCCTTGGTTCCCTTGGGCAACCGCACGCGGACGAGCTCGCCGCGCGCCGCGTCGACCACGTAGAGGTGCTCCTTGCGCGCGTCGAAATTGACGGCGGTCGGCATCGCGAAGCCCTCTGCCACGGGCTCCATTTTCCCCGCATCCACGTCCATCCGGACGATCTGCCCTTTGAGCAAGATCGGGCCGTAGAGCCGATCATCCTTGCCAAACTCGAATCCGTTGAGGAATCCGACCGGGGCGAGGACCTTGCGCGGCGCCTTCTTTCCCTCCGGATCCACCTCCCACAGCGCATCACCTCGGCCGAGCTGGGTGACGTAGAACCTGCCGTCGCGGCGGAAGGCCAGCGAGTTGAGGCCCGGCAGATCCTTGGCGATGACGTGCGTCTTGCCATCCGGCGTGCGCCGCATCAATTGACCGGAAAAATAGCCGGTCCAGTAAACGGAGCCATCGGGCCCCAGGGTCACGTCGTCCGCGCCGCCGAAAGGAGGCCCCACCAACGTGGACACCGCGCCGCTCTTCAAGTCGATGGAATGGACCGTCTGGCCGAGCAGATTGCTGGCCAAAAGGTGTCCCTGGCCATCGACGACCATCCCATGGACGCCCTGAAAGGGAGAACCGGCCACGACCACCTCCTTGCGATAGACCGGGGGAGGTGGAGAGGCCTGTGCAGGTGCCTGCGCAGAGGCCTGTGCAGAGGCCTGTGTCGAGGCTTGTGCAGGGCCTTGTGGAGGCGCGGCCGAGGGCTGGCATCCCAAAAGCAAAAAGGCGAGCAGGGACTTGGAGAGGAATCGGTTCACGGGTGGGACCTCCGGGTGGGGCTCAGGCGCTCACGATTGGCCGATCACGATTGCGTCACTTCGAGCCCTGCCAGATCGTCGGCCTTGCGCCAATTGTGCAGGATCTCGAAGAACTCGAGCGGGCCGCCCGCATACGCGGCGAAGCGCACCAGGTTCGGGCTGAGATGCCCCTCGTTGTTGTAATAACCGGGCGTGCATTCGGGACCGCCGAAGTGGATGCTGCTCTTCATGAGGCTGCCGACGATCGTGTCCCACCATTGCTGCTGCGCCGCTTCCGTCGGCTCGATGGTCTCGATGCCCCGCGTGCGGCAACGCTCGATGATGTAGGCGGCGTGCTTCGCCTGCTCATCGATGACGTGGACGAAGTTGATCGCCCAGCCGGCCTGGGTGGGGCTGAACATCAAGAGGTTCGGATAGCCGCGGGTTTGCATCCCGTGGAGCGTCGAAGGCCCATCGGCCCAGCTATCGCGCAGGGACTTGCCGCCGCGCCCGCGAATGTCGAAGCCGAGCCGCCTCGTGTATTCGCTCGAAATCTCGAAGCCCGACGCATAGACCAGGCAATCGACCGGGTATTCCTTGCCCTGCACGACCACGCCCGTGGGCGTGATTCGCTCCACGCCTTTCCCGTCGGTATCGACGAGCGTCACGTTGGGGCGGTTGAACGTCTGCAGGTATTCGTCGTGGAAGCAGGGCCGCTTGCAGAGCTGGTTGTAATACGGCTTGAGCGCCTCGGCCGTCGCCGGATCCTTCACGATCGTGTCCACCCGCGTGCGAATCTCCTCCATCTTGCGGAAATCGGCGAGCTGGCGCATCTCGGCCGCCTCCTCGGGGGTCTTCGCGCTGCGCATCGAGGGATCGTCGAAGATGTAGGTCCAGCCGTCCTGCACGAGGTCGACGTCCTGCGACTGGCCCGAAACGATGGCGCTGAAATTGACGAGGCGCTCCTGCTGCCAGCCCGGCTTGAGCGACTTCGCCCAGGCCTCGTCGGTCGGCTGGTTGTTCCGCGGGCCGACGCCCGAGGGCGTGCGTTGAAAGACGTACAAATGCTTCGCCGAAGCGCCGAGGTGGGGGATCGCCTGCACCGCGGTCGCGCCCGTCCCGATGATGCCCACGCGTTTGTCCGCGAGCCGGGTCATGTTGCCGCTCGGGCTGCCGCCGGTATAGGCGTAATCCCATCGGCTCGTGTGGAAGCTGTGGCCCTTGAACGTTTCGATCCCCGGAATGCCCGGCAACTTCGCCTTGTGGAGGATGCCTCCGGCGATGACCACGAACCGCGCCGCGAGTTTGTCCCCGCGGCTCGTCGTGACGATCCAGCGCCGCGCGCTCTCGTCCCAGTCCATCTGCTCGACCTCGGTCTGGAACAGCGCCGCCTTGTAGAGGTCGAAATGCCGGCCGATTCGCTGGCAATGCGCGAAGATCTCGGTCGCCTTCGCGTACTTCTCCGTCGGGATGTAGCCCGTCTCTTCGAGCAGCGGCATGTAGATGTACGACTCCACGTCGCAGGCTGCGCCCGGATAGCGATTCCAGTACCAGGTGCCGCCGAAATCGCCGCCCTTCTCGACGATGCGGAAGGAATCGACCCCCGCCTGGCGCAGCCGCACCGCCGCCAGCATGCCGCCGAAGCCGCCGCCGACGATCAGCACGTCGATCGTCTCGGTCACGGCCGGACGGGTGAAGCCCGGCTCGACGTAGGGATCCTTGTCGAAATCGGCGTAGACGCGGTCGAGTTCGACGTACTGGGCGCTGCCGTCGGGGCGCAGCCGCTTCTCACGCTCGAGCCGGTACTTCTCCTTCAGCGCTTCCGGGGAAAAGGTGGCCTCACCCTTCGTCGTCGTATCCATCGGCACACATCCTTTCACTTCGCCGCCGTAGTACACGGCTGTGTACATCGCTGGACGTACTCCATCCGCCGTCGTAAGTAAACAGTTGTGTACAAGCCCCCGACCGAGCCTGAGACGTCGGCGCGCCAGCGCGACGCCGACCGCACGCGTACAGCGCTCCTCGTCGCCGCGAGGACCCTCTTCTCCACGCGCGGCTTCGCCAACACCGGCGTGCGCGACGTGGCGGACCTCGCCGGGGTGAACTCCTCGCTCGTCGGCCGCTACTTCGGCTCGAAGCAGGGGCTCTTCCGGGCCGCGCTCGACTCCGTGCTCGACATCACCCCGGTGCTCCAGGGGGATCGACGCCGCTTCTGCACGGACATGGTGTCGGCCCTATGCGACACGCCGGATGCGCGGGGCCCGCTGGCGATGATGATCCTCTCGGCGGCCGATCCCGAGGCCCACGCGACGAGCGTCGAGCTGCTTCAGACGAAGGTGCTCACGCCCTTGGCCGAATGGCTCGGGCCGCCCGAGGGCGAGTGGCGCGCGGCGCGGCTCCACATCCTCTGGTCTGGCTTTCTCACGAGCTGGAGGCTCTTGCCCGTCCAGGCGCTCGACGACGCGCGTATCGAATCGGCCCGCCGATGGTTGGAGGCCGCGAGCCAGGCGATCGTCGATGAAGGAAGGTAACGAACGGCGCAGTTCCGCGCCGTCTTGACGCTCTACGACTCGAGCTTGAAGCCCGGGCCGAGGAAAACGACGGCAAGGGCCAGTCCCACGAACTTCAAAGCTTGGTGAACGCGCTCGCGCATCATGGCCGCCTCCGTGTCGAGTCGAAGGCCAGATTGTTACAGGACAGTGACACACGCGCAAGTTTCTTTGCGCGAGCCTTGACTTTTTTCCCTGCCAGGGCACGCGCCGCGTTAGGAGGGGGGCGACCTCCCGATGCGTATCCTCTTCGTCGCGCCGAACATCACCCTTCCCGGCACCAACGGCGGCTCCACCCACGTCACCGAGGTGGTCCGCGCCTTGCGCCGCCGCCACGAGGTCCAGGTCCTCGCGAAGGTCGGCTCGCACGGCGAGGGCGTCGCCGGCATCGGGCTCGGCCACGGCGGCCCCGCGCGGTACGTGATCCCCTTCCTCCACTTCCCCGCGGCCTACCCCGTCGCCCGTCGCTTCCGGCCGGACGCCATCTACGAGCGGTTCAGCGCTCAGGGGCTCGGCGTCTTCCTCGGCCGCGCCCTCGGCGTCCCGGTGGTCAGCATGATCCTCGACACCAAGGCCACCCTGTTCACCCTCGAGGGCGCCGACCGGCTCATCTCCACCGCGCCGCACCTCGTCTCGCCGCGATACCACCACAAGCTCGTCGAGGTCTCCTGGGGCGCCAACATCGAGACATTCCACCCCGGCGTGTCGGGCGCTCCGATCCGGCGCCGGCTGGGGATCGGCGACGACGAGATCGTCGCGGGATACACGGGCGCGTTTTATCACTGGCACGGCCTCGACGTCCTCGTCGCCGCCGCCGCCGCGCTCGATCGTGATCCCGCGGCGCCGAAGATCCGCTACCTGCTCGTCGGGGACGGCGAGATGCGCCGCGACATCGAGGCGCGTATCCAGGCCGCGGGTTTGTCCCACCGCTTCCTCCTGACGGGCCGCGTCCCCTACGAGGAGGTCCCTGCCCATATCGCCGCCAGCGATTTCTGCGTCGCCGCTTATGACCCCGACCGGCACGAGGAGCTGCGCCAGCACGGGATGTTCATGGATCCCCTCAAGGTCTTCGAATACCTCGCGGTGGGCAAGGCGGCGATCACGTTCGAGAGCCCGAACATGCGTCGCCTCTTCACGGACGGCGAGCATGCCCTGCTCGTCCCGCCGGGGCAGGCGGCGCCGCTCGCTGCGGCGATCCGACGCGTCGCCACCGACGCCGCCTTGCGTGAGCACCTCGGCCGAGCCGGGCGCGCACTCGTGGAGCGCAAACACTCCTGGCAAGCTCACGGCGAGCAGCTCGGCGCGCTCTTCGACGCAGTGGTCGAAGAGCGCCGCCGCCGCCGGGGTTGATTCAGGCGCCGCCCGCGCCTTCGGGCGTTTGCTCGGCGCCCGCTGCCGCCTTGCGCCGGCGATCGAGCCACACGAGGAATGCCGGCAGGATCAGCACCGCGGAGAGCAAGCAGGCGATCTCCCCGACCGCCGCCGCCAGCCCGAAGCTCGCGATCCCTTTGTTGATGGAGAACATCAGCGCGAAGTACCCGATACACGTGGTCATCGAGCAGAGCACGAGCGCGCCGCCCGTCTCCGTGAAGACCCGATCGAGCCGCGCACCGCCCTCCGAGAGATATCGCTGCATCAGGTTGTGCGAATACTCGGCCCCGATTCCGAACGTGATCGGCAGGACGATGAAGTTCAAGAAATTGAGCTTGATGCCCCGCAGATGCAGAAACCCGAGCAGCATCGACACGCCGAAGAGCCACGGCACGAACACCCCGAGCGACTGCGCGCTGCCTCGAAACGCGATCAGGATGATCACCACGACCCCGATCGCCGCGAGCCCCACGGCCTTCGGCGCGTCCTCCACCACGGCCTGGATCATGTCCGCGTAAATCACCGCGCGGCCCGAACCCTTGATCACGTCGCCGTTCGGCAGCGTCGTCGACCGGAAGCTATCGGCCCAGCGGATGAGGTAATGCGCGTCCCACACGCTCTGGCCTTGCTTCGGCACGATGTACACGATCCGCCCGCGCGTCCCGTCCTTCTCCGTGAACGGCCGCGCCACGGTCTCCGGCAGAGCCGCGATCTCGATCGGCTTCAAGTTCTCCGCGGGCATGTACGGCCCGATCTCGGCCCAATCCGCGTCCGAGATCAGGTTCCGCTTCCGCGCCTTCTGCACGATGCGCCGGATGTCCTCGATGAGCGGGATCTTCTCCGCCTGATCCTTCGGGATCAGCGAATGGATCGTCACCACCTTCTCGAACGGTTTTGCGTCGGCGGGCGCCGCGTCGAGCCGCTTTTGCAGCTCCGTTTCGAGCAGCGGGACCTGATCCAGGCGGTCCGTCATGACCGCCATTCCGTCCTGCGACATCCGACCGACGATGTGCCCCACGCGCACCGACAGCGACAGCGCCGCGCTCTTGTCGCGCCGCTCGCTGCGGATGTTGCGCATGTCGTACTCGATCGGATCATTCGTCAAATATCGATACGTGAGCCCCACCGAGATGAGCCCCACCACGACGCCGATCGCCCCGAGCGTGCGCGGCGCCGCCTGCGCCAGCTTCGCGAACAAGACGCCGTAATACCCGCGCGCCTTCGTCTTCTCCTTGCTCGGGAAATACACCGGGCGCACCCGCTCCGTCGCCGCGAGCAGGGCCGGCGTGAAGAGGTACGTCGAAAGCCAGCAGAGCAGCATCCCGTAGCCGCCGATGATCCCGAAGTGCTTGAACCCACGGAAATCCGTCAGCATCAGCGAGCCGTACGCCAGCATCGTCGTCGCCGAGCCCGAGAGCGTCGGCAGCCACGTATCCTTGTGCGCCGCCTCGATCGCCCCCTCGACGTCGGCCCCGTCGTCACGGCGCGCCTCGAGATACCGCGCCATGTACATGATGCCGTAGTTGATGCCATTGCCGGCGATGATCGTGACCAGAAAGCCCGTCGAGCTGTTCAGGTATCCGATCGTGAAATACGTCAGGCCGAACGTCCACACGAGGCCCACGAGCAGGCTGCCCGCCATCACGAGCACCGTCCGCACCCGCAGGAAGAACAGCAGCACCGGCACGAGCACGCCGAGCACGCCGCCCACGCCGACCTCGCCGAGGTCCCGCACGATCGCGTCGTACTCCTCGCCGCTGATGACGAGATCGCCCGTGTATCCGACCTCCATCGTCGCATCGAGCTTCTTCGGATCGATCTCCGCGACGATCTGCTCCACCTTGCGCCGGAGCTCCTCGCGCTCCGCTTTTTTCGACAGGCTCGTCCGCGCGATGACGGCGGCGAACTTGCCGTCGGCGCTCATGTAATACCCGTTCGGGTGCGGGCCTCGATCGATCTCCGCCTGGCTCTTCGGTTTTGCCGGCGCCTCGCCCGCCTTCTTCCCCGTCAGCCGCTCCTTCAGCGACGCCGCGGTGATCGGCGGCGGCGGGTCCGTGTCGTCGAGCAGGACGCCCGTCTCCTTCTGGACCTCGTACTCGTACCTCGAGACGACCTCGTCACGCGCCTTCTGCACGTCCGCGAGATCCGCGAAGAGCAGCTTGTTCTCGTCGAAGAACTTCTTCGTCTCGCGCGCGCTCCAGTCGACCTGCTCGACCCACGGCGGCCCGAGCGCCTGGAGCTTCGGCGCGAGCGCGTCCACGAATGCCCGGAGGGCCGCCTCGTTTTTCCCGTCCGCGATCTCGGCGGTGACCGTCAGCGTCGTGATGCCCGAGAGGCGCGCCGAGACCCGGCGCATCTCGATCACGCTGTCCTTGTTGTCGGGCAATAACTCCGAGAAGTCGGGCCGAAAGCCGATCTTCGTGGCGAAGAAGCCCGTCGGCACGAGCGAAAGCAGGGCGAAGAGAAGGACCAGAAAAGGCCGACGCGCCTGGAGTCGACCGAGGACGCGGAGGGGCCGGGGGGAGGTACGTTCGTGCATTGGAAAAGCGCGTCCCGGCGCGGGATCCACGGCCGCCGGACGCGGCAGGATAGTGCACGCCGGAGAGGCCCTGCAAGCCCGCGAGCCGGAAAGCTCCGGCGGAGAACGTGCTCGCCGCTACCTTTGCTACGCACCGTCTCGCGGGGCGTGAACCACGTTCACACCGTGTGCCGTACGGCGACGGTTTCTTTCTCTCGTCCTTCATGCCAAATGGGGCCTCGCTCGCGCTCCCCGGGGGCGCGGCAGACCTCTCCTTCTTTTGCGTTCCAAGCGATGACCATCCGCCTCAGCGACGTGATCAAATCTCCCGACGTGGAGGACCCCGTGAACCTCCACGTCCACCGGCCGCTCCAGCTCCTGCTCGCGCGGCCGCTCGTGAAGACCTCCATCACCCCGAACCAGGTCACGTTCCTGTCGCTCTGCGCGGGTCTCGGCGCCGCGGCTTGCATCGCTACGGGCAGCCTCTACGTGCGGCTCGCGGGCGCGGCCCTGCTCTTCGCGTCGGCGATCCTCGACGGCGTCGACGGCATGATCGCGCGGCTGAAAAAGACCTCGTCCGAGACGGGCCACGCGATCGACGGCGCCTCGGACTACGCGGTCAACGTCGCCACGACCCTCGCGGCCGTCTACCACCTCGGGCAGACCTCGGGCCGCCCTCTGCTCGCGGCCGCGCTCGGCCTCGGCGCGCATGTTGCGTGGGCGCAGCACCTCATGCTCTACGATTTCCACTGCGCGCTCTATCTGCGCTTCTACTCGGGCGGCAAGCACCAGGGCGGTGACCGCGAGCGGGCGCAGAAGACGCTGGAAAAGGTGCGTCAGGGCGGCTCGCTCTTCCAGCGTGTTCTCATGACGGTCTTCGTCTGGCAGCTCGGCAACCGTCAATCCTTGCTCGCCAAGGTGAGCCCCCTCGGCGTGCGCCTCTCGGAGCGGCCGGCCGACGACGTGTTCGGCAAGACGTACGTCGCGACGCACCGCGCGCCCATGCGGTTATGGGCGCTCTGCGGCAACGCCCCGCACATGGATCTGATGGTCCTCGCCATCGCGCTCGATCGTTTCGAGGTTTATTTCGTGCTTCGTATCGTGGTCTTCACGCTGCTCGCCCTCTTCGCGACCGTATGGGAGCGCCGTGTCCTCGCGCGTCACGCGGAGATCGGCGAGGTCCTTTCGTGACGACGACGCTCACGGGCCCCGAGGACAAACCTTCGCCCGCGGAGGAATCGCTCGCGCGGGCGAAGGTCCGGCGCGCGGTCGCGCTCGTCGCGCTCTTCACGGCGATCTTCTACATCCCCGCGCTCCGCTGCGGCTTCTTCGCGGACGACTGGCTGCACCGGCTCGCGCTCGATCAGTTCCCGGACATCTTCCGCGAGCACCTGAACCTCTTTGGCCTCATCCGTTCGACCGAGGAGGTCGTCGCCTTCAAGAAATTCGGCCTCGCGCCCTGGTGGACCGATCCGGACATGCGGATCAATTTCTGGCGCCCGATCCCGTCGATCACGCACTGGCTCGAGTACCAGCTCTTTGGCCACAGCGCGATCGCCGCGCACCTCATCAACATCGGGTTTTACACGGTCACCGTCTTCCTCGTCCACCGCCTCCTCGCGCGTTACCTCTCGCCGTCCCGCTGGCCGCTCGTCTTTGCGGTCGCGGTCTTCGCGCTCGACGACGCGCACGCCCTCAACATCGTGTGGAGTGCGAACCGCAACGAGACCGTCGGCGCGATCTTCGTCCTCGCCTCGCTGCTCTCGTTCATTCGCTACCGCGAGGGCTCGGGCCGCGTCTTCGCGGGCCTCTCGCTGCTCTCCTACGCCTGCGCCCTGCTCTCCAAGGAGTCGGGCCTCATACTCCCGCTCTTCGTGCTCGCGCACGTCGTGGTCTTCCCGGAGCGACCCGGACAAACATTTTTCGCGCGCATCCGCCCGCACCTCGGCATGCTGGCCGGGTTTTTCCTGGTCAGCGTGGCGTTCCTCTACCTCTATTTCGTGGTCCTCGGGCACGGCGCGAACTCGGTCTATTACATCAACCCGCTCAAGAACCCGGGCCTCTGGGCCGAGCATTTCTTCCGGTCCGGCTTCTACCACGCGGTGATCCTCGCGACGGGCGTGCCCTTGCACGTCCTCTCGAGTACGCCCGTGCGTGATTATCCGCTCGCGGCGCTCGCGCTCGGCGTGGTCACGGTCGGCTTCTGGGCGCTCGCGTGGCGCTGGCTCCGGAATGACCGCCCGCTCCGCTTCTTCGTGCTCACGATGATCGCGGGCCAGGTCATCGTGACGACGAGCTTCCCCGACCCGCGCAACCTCTTCTTGCCGTCGATCGGCTTCGCCTACATGGTCGCGCGTGTCCTCGAAGAGGCCGTCGCCCGTTTCCCGAAGGGCCGCCCGTATCGCGCCGTCGCCGGCGCGCTCGTATTCTTGCACCTCGTGCTCGCGCCCGTGCTCTGCCAGGCGTGCATTTACATCGTCTCCACGTTCGACGGCCGTTTCCGGGTGATCTCGGACTCCCTCGCGAAATCGATCGATTACCAGCATTTGCCCGAGGACAAGCTCGAGGTCTACTTCCTGAACTGGCACCAGCGCGAGATGACCGCGCTCTATGGCCTCTACCTCCGCCGCGTGCTCCCGACGGGCGTGACCGATTACAAGCCGATCACGCACAACCCGAACATCTCCTACATCGACAAGCTCTACCAGGGCCTCGGCGGCGAGCGGATCCATTACTACTCGCTGTCTTACGTGACGGGCGACGTCGACGTGGAGGTCCTCTCGGAGTACGAGATCGCGGTTCGCCCGAAGAAGGGCCATTTCTTCCCGACGCTCTTCGAGCAGCTCTACACGACGGGCAAGCCGTGGCGTGCGGGGCAGGTCTTCGAGCCCGGCACGCACCGCGCGACGATCGAGGAGGTCTCGCCGGCGGGGGAGGTCTTGAAGGTGCGCTTCACCTTCCCGGAGCCGCTGAGCTCGCCGCGTTATCGCTTCATGAAATGGGACGGCGAGCGATTCGTTCCGGTCTCGTTCGTGGCGGTGGCGGGGCGGGGGGAATGAGGCAGCGCCGCCTGCGCTTGTAGACGGCGCCGCCGCTCTTGTTGGGAGGCCCGGAGCCGTACCTCGACGGCCCGGAGCCGTACCTCGACGGCCCGGGGCCGCTTCGAGACGGCGCCTCGCGTTTCCCTCGACGGCCCGAAGCCGTACCTTGACGCCCCGGACCCGCTTCGAGACGGCCTCTCGGGTTTCCCTCGACGGCCCGAAGCCGTACCTTGACGGCCCGGACCCGCTTCGAGACGGCGCCTCGGGTTTCCCTCGACGGCCCGGAGCCACTTCGAGACGGCCCGAAGTCGCTTCGAGATGGCCCCTCGGGTTTACCTCGACGGCCTGAAGCCGCTTCGAGACGGCCCGAAGCCGCTTCGAGACGGCCCGAAGCCGCTCAGGGATCCCGCCAAGCGCCCCGGCGCGGACGCCGCGGCAGGCGCAGGCGGGATCACCCGTGTCGGACGCGTTGCATCGGCCGCAGCGCCCGCCTTCGCACACGTTGGAGGCGTGTTGGTAGGATCTCCCTGGTCTCGTCGTCCCCTCGAGCGTGAGACGAGGTGGCCGAGAGCACAGACGCGGATGAAGTCAAGGGGGAAGCGGGTGGAGAGATGACCCGGCGCGACGTGGGGGGCGTGGTTCGAGGGATGGGGATGGTTGCCGCTCTCGTGGCGGCGGCGCTCGTGCCGGCGGGATGCACGTTCGGGGATGAGCCGGAGGAAGCGCAGCCCGGCGTCGGGAACTGGTGGTTCGATCAGAACTGCGTTCCCGTGGAATGTTTGCGCGAATGTTGCAATGGGTGGCATTGGAGTCCTAGACCGCTCTTCCACGGTGGATCCAGCATTGCCCAGGAATGCGGCAAACACCAGACGAAGCCGGAATACTTGGAGTACGAACATCTGATGGCGGCAGACTGGAACAAGTGCGTCCAGGATTTCGCAGGCTTCGAAGGGGGGTTGTGCACCGTCATTTACCCGCCCGACGTCATAAGAAAGATCAACCCTGATGGGACGCGAGAGTACTCGGGGTTGAGCTTCTCGATCTGCCCGCCGAGGGGGCAGTATGCGGCGCACCCTTTGGAAGATGTGAAGCTCCAGCCGCAGGAGTGACGACTGTCGTGAGCCACCGCGCACGCGTCTTCGCGATCGCCGCCGTCGCCGCCGCCTTCTCCCGCACCTCGGCTGCACTTGCCCAGGAGGACCCCTGCGCGGCTCCCGTGAACCATTTCAACGGGGTCTGGGGCGGGGGACAAATCCAGGTGAGCAGGGTCGTGGCGGGGCTTCCGATCCTCGCCACGACGCGGTTCTCGTACAGGGAGACACGGTATACTCCGTGCAGCGGCGGGAAGGCCGTGCTGCCCCCAGGGGTCGGCGAAGCCAGCGTCACGCTCGGAGTCCCGCTATTCAACAACCGTCGAGGCGGGTGGCTCTTGCAAATGGCCGCGCGAGGACAGGGCTCGCAGAAGCGGGGCGACCCCGTCCGCGGGACCATCACCGGCGCGCCCGCCATGGCGGGCCACCTCAACCTCTGGGAGACGCCGCTGCCGTTGATCCAGCTCACGGGAGCGGCGTCCGCGGCGATCGTTCCCGAGGCCCCGGACATTCCCCTGTCGATCGCGTATCTCGGGGGCGTACGGGTCTACGCTCTCTACGAGAAGCATGTACAAGCGAATCTGGGGGTGACGATCGGCGGGAGCAACGAGGCCGTCAAGCTCGTCCCCTCCCTCGCCTTCCGGGTCAGCGATCTCGAGGTGTGGGGCCACAAAATGGCACTCGGCTTCGAACTCCGCTCTCCGATCGAGCTCATGCCTGGGCCGATACCGCTCCAGTGGCGACTCTGGGGCGCCTTGACCTTCCTCGTGGACGAAATGGACGAGAGGAAGAACGACCGCGCACGTGGAGCGCAACCACTCGCCGCTCGCTTCGATCTGGTCCGCTCGCCTCCGGAAGCCGCCCCGCCTGCTCAGACGGCCTGGGAAATGACATTATGACCACGTGTTCATTTCTCGGGCGGAACGAGGTGTTCGCGGCACTCCTGAAAAATGCTGTCTCCCCAGCCTTTCATTGATTCTCTGCTGCTGAATCGTCGATTGTTCTTGGATTCGTAAATTCTGTTCCGCTCTCCCTTGTCGAGTTCGACCTCATCCAAATGCGCCGGAAAGTCTTCGAACTCGGCGCACTTGTCGAAACTGTTCACCAGGAACTCGTCGACCCCGCCGGTCTCCACGCATCCCGAGTGATTCAGGAAGACGCTCAGCATGGTGATGTGGTCCATCATGGTGCCGCAAACATACGCATTGACCAAAGTCGCGCGGACCCTGCATTCCTGGACCTCCTTTTCCAGCGCCTCGACCTTGGCGGCGCTCTCCGGCCCCGCGTCGTTCGCTTCTCCCGCCGTAGGAACGGCCGTCGGGATCACGCGAGGTCTCGACAGCTCCGCCCATTCGCGCCGACACGCCTTGAGCTCTCTCTTCACCTCCTGCGGATCCGGCGCGGAAGCCGCGCTCGTCTCCGGGGCCTCCGCCTTGCGCTCCCGCGTCGCCCAGCCGAAAAGCACGCCACCCCCGAAGGCGACGGCCAGAACGCTCGCCGCCACGAGGAGAGGCATCAGGAGGCCCGCGCTCTTGGGACGTTCATTCATGCGAACGCCTCACAACGGCCTCGGAGCCTCGGGCTCCGTCGTGCTCTTTGGCGTCTCGGTGCACGTCCAAACGAACTCTTTCAAGCGGCGGAGCACCTCGTCTTCCGGAAGGGTCTTGTGAATCCGGATCGCCTCGGAGACGAGGCTCGACTGCTCCTTCGTGAGGTCATTCGAATGGAAGTCCGCCGGGACGTTCGCGAATACCGCGCACCTCTCGAAGTTCTCCTCGATGAGATCCGCGGCCCGCGACTTGGGCCCACACCACCGGCCATTCTGCGGTAAGGACAGGAGCGCGCGATACTGACGAGCCGCAGCGACGCAGACCTCCGCGCTCACCACGACTTCGCTCTTCCTGCACTGCGCGAGCTCGGCTTCCAGCTCCAAAGCCGTGGCGATTCGCTCGCCCGCGTCCTCTGGCGTATCCCCCGCAGGCGCCGCAGCGTCCGATGAGGCTCCACGCGCCCCCGAACGAGCCGCCACTTTCTCTCGACACGCAGCCAGATCTTGCCGCGCCGCCTCCTCCGCGGCGCGCGTTGCCCCGGTCCTCCGCTTCGTCTCGGTCTTCGTCGTCGGCGCCTTCGGCCCCAGCATCGTACGGCCGACCCAGACGCCGGCCCCAAAAGCAGGAATCAGGAGCACCGCTGCGGCAATGCCCGCACCCCTCCTGATTCTCTGCGCCTCCTCCATCACGCCCCCTCGTCACTCGCCCGGATCCCGAGCCGCGCCGCGAGCCTCTGCAAAAACCGCCGGCTCACGCCCGCCAGCTCCGCCGCCCGCGTCACGTTCCCGCCCGTCTTTTTCAGCATCGCCCGCAGATACACCTCCTCGAACCGCTCGGTCCACGCCTGCCGCGCGTCCTTCAACGGCAAGTGCAGCGGCACGAGGTCGTCGAGCTCGGCGTGCGGCCGCTCCACCGAAGGCGGGGGCGCCGACGGCGGCCCGTGTGGCGAGACGAACCCGAGCGACACGCTCCGCTCAATGAAATTCCGCAGCTCGCGCACGTTGCCCGGGAAGCTGCGCGAGGCGAGCACGCGCAGAAAATCCTGCGGCAAGGGGCCCGCGCCCGGGGAGAGTTTGTCATAAAAATGCTGGGCCAGGATCGGCACGTCCTCCGGCCGCTCGCGCAAGGAGGGCAGGGCGACCTCGACGACGGCCAGCCGATAATAAAGATCCTCGCGGAACGTCCCCTCGTTCACGCGTCGCGCGAGGTCCCGGTTCGTCGCGGCCACGATCCGCACGTCGACACGTTTCGCCGTATTGCCCCCGACGCGCCTCACCGTGCGGGTCTCGAGCGCGCGGAGCAGCTTCGCCTGGAGGGCGAGCGGCATCTCGCCGATCTCGTCGAGGAACAGCGTCCCGCCGTCGGCCTCCTCGAACACGCCGCGCCGATCCGAGGTCGCGCCGCTGAACGCGCCGCGCATGTGCCCGAAGAGCTCGCTCTCGAAGAGCGCCTCCGGAATGGCGCCGCAATCGATCGGCACGTACGGCCCGGCATTTCGTCGCGACATCGCGTGCACCGACCGCGCGACCACGTCCTTGCCCGTCCCGGTCTCGCCCGTCACGAGCAGCGTCGTATCCATCGGCGCGACCCGCTCGAGCACCGCATAAAGCTGCCGCATCGGCAGGCTCGCGCCCACGAGCTCGCCGAACGACGTCCGCGGCGAGACCTCCACGAACGAAGGCGCGTCCCCCACGTCCACGCGGATCGACGTCGCGCCCACGCGCAGCACCGTGCCCGCGGGCACGTCCGCGTCGCGGATCCGCGCGCCGCCCACGTAGGTTCCATTCGTGCTGCCGTGATCCTTGACGGTCATCGTCCCCGCGCGGACGCGGAGCTCGCAATGCATGCGCGACACCGTGGGATCCGTGAGCACGACCTCGCAGTTGCCCGCCGTCCCGATGCGCGAGAGCGAGGCCTGCACGGTGACCCGTTTGCCCCGGTCCTTGCCCTCGACGACGACGAGGTCGACCGACGGAAGTCGCAGGCCCGTCACCGGCGCCGGGACACGCGCCGTGGCGCCTTGCTCGAAATCGTCGAAATCGCTCATGCGAGTCTCATTTGGCGTAGGGGTTCGGAGGCAGGCGGCTCTTCGGTTTGGCGGTGGCGGCCTGGGTGGGTTTTGGGCGCGCGGGGCTCGGCGCGGAGGCAGGAGCGGAAGCGGAGGCGGGAGCGGCAGCGGCAGCGGAAGCGGAGGCGGAAGCGGGAGCGGGAACGGCGGCGGAAGCGGGAGCGGGAACGGTAGCGGCAGCGGTCGCGCCGGCGGCCCCCGTCTCCTCGGTGTTCTCCCTGCCAAACACGAAAACGCCTACACCCACCGCCACCGTCACCACCGCCGCAGCAATCCCCAAAGCCGCCCCGCGCCGCGTCTTTTTCGCAGGCGTCGCCGCTATCTCCTGCGCCGCCAACTGGTGCGTCGTCGCCTCCGCGACGGCCACCTCGTTCCGCGGCGTCGCGACCTCCAACATCGACGCGGACGGCGCGCGTACCGAGGGCAAACCGAGCTCCGAAAGCTTCGCGCGAACCTCCTTTCGCCGCTCGGCCAGCGTGTCGCCCACCGTCTCCCGCACGACCCGCGACACCTCCGCCGCGCTCGCGAAATACCCCGCGCGACGCGCTGCTTCTTCGAGTGCCGCGCCAAACTCGTCCGCGCTTTGAAATCGCGCCGCCGGGTCCTTTTCGAGCGCCCGCTGCACCACCACGTCGAGCGCGTCGCCGAGCTCCGGCAAAACCACGCTGAGGAGCGGCGCCTCCTCCCGGAGCGCACGATCGAGCGCCTGACCCTCGTTTTGCCCCTTGAACAGGCGCCTGCCGACGAGCGCTTCCCAGAGCACCACGCCCATCGCGAACACGTCGACACGCGCGTCCGGACGCTCGCCGCGGATGTACTCGGGCGCCATGTACCCGACCTTTCCCTTGAGCGTGCCCACCGTCGTCGGCGCGCGGGAATCGTCCTCTGCTTTCGCCACGCCGAAATCCGTGATCTTCGAGACCCCGTCGAGCCCGACCAGGATGTTCTGCGGCGACACGTCGCGATGCACGAGCCCGAGCGGCCTGCCCTCGTCGTCGGCGAGCGCGTGCGCCGCCGCGAGCCCCGCGCATGCGTCGAGCGCGATACGCACGACCACGCCCGGCGAAAGCCTCCGCCCGGCGCGCCCCGCGGCCGCCATGAGCTGCCCGAGCGACGCGCCCTCGACGTAGTCCATGACGAGCTGGATCGACGCGCCCGCGAGCTCGACGTCGCGTACGTCGACCACGTTCGCGTGGTGGATCCGCGCGGCGATCTGCGCCTCGCGCACGAGCGCCTCGCGGAAGCCGGGGTCTTCGAGCAGGTGCTCGTGCGGCCGCTTGATCGCCACGATCTGCTGAAAGCCGAGCGGCCCGCGCAGAAGGCCGACGTACACCGTCGCCATGCCGCCGGAGGCGATCTTCACGAGCGGCTCGTAACGAGGGGAGCCGGCGATTGCAGCGGACGGCGCGGCGCTCACGGCAGGGACACGGAGACCTTGGCGACGCCGCCGCCGGGCTGGGTTTCAAAGGACAAACGAGCGGACGCCGGCTCGTCATCGCCGCCGAACGAGAAGAGGCCCAAGGGGATGGTCGCGAGGCCGAAGACGGCCGTCAGGCCCACGAACACGTTCGTCCGGACCTGCGCGCCTTCCCCGTCCCCCGCGATCCCACGGCAATCGCTCGGGGCCGCGGGGCCGGGACACCCGCGCGCCACGAAGTCGTCGTGGAGTCCCTTGGTTTGCAGACCCGACGCCGTGAGCGCCGCGCCGGAAGCCACCGTCGCGCCGAGGCCCACGAAGAACCACACGGGCGAGCGTCGACGCGATCCGTTCGTGATCTTCTGCGTATCGGGCGGGCGTTTCGGCGTGACCGTGAGAGATGCGCCGGCGGAGACCTCCGTCGGGATCTCCTCACGCGCGGCGCCTTGCTCGATCACCACCACATGCACGCCCGCGCGCACGAAGCGTTCCTCGTTCGCCTCGAAAGCCGCGCCGTCGACCGAGACGCGACACGCCCCCGGACAAACCACGCGGAGCTTTCCCACGCGGGCCCCGAAGCGCGCGCGTGCCGTGCGCGCGAGATCGACGAGCGCCGCATCGTCGCCCCGCGCGGACGCGCGCGTCGCGAGCTCCATTCCGAGCACCGGCTCGTCGCCTTCGATCGCGGCCCGCAGCGCCGACGCGAGCGCCACGGGGTTCGGCATGAGCGCATCGGCGCGGGCGAGCTCGCGCGCGGCTGTCGTCATGTCGCCGCGCTCGTAAGCGGTCGCGCCGCGATCGTAGGCCGCCTTCGCCTCGGTTGCCGCGTCCGACGCGGCCGCGTCGCGCGTGGCCACGCAGAGGAGCACGAGCGCGGCTCCGGCGAGGGCAAAAGAAATCCGGCCGTGCGAGCGCTCGCGTCGCATGAGGGCCCGAGCCTACCACAAGAGCCCTCCGCGAAGAGCGTCCCGGATAAACGTTTGCCGTGGCAACGCTTGGCGGCCGCGCGCCTCTCTTGGTAACGTGCCCGTTCGTGTCCCCCGTCCCTGGTATAACGCGCTGCGTGATCATCCTTTGCGCCACGATTTCTGCGTTCGTGACGGGCTGCGTATACGACTGGGAGGTCGGCGCGCCTGCGTCCGCGGACGCGGGCCCGGGCACCGGCGGCGCGGGCGGCGCGGGCGGCAGCGGCGGGCCCGATTGCGCGGATCTGCAGGCGGACGTCGAGGCCGCGCGGATCGCGGCGAAGTCGTGCGTCCTCGGCGCGTCGGGGCAGTGCGCGGAGAAGGTCACGGACGAATGCGGCTGCCATTCGTTCGTGAAGGCCGGCGGCAGCGCCGAGGTGCAGGGCTTCGTCGCGGCGGTCGAGGCGTTCCAGGCGGCCGACTGCAAGCCGTCGTGCGCGGCGAGCTGCTCCGTGGTCGTCACGGGGATGTGCCTGATCGTGGGCGGACAGGGGCCGTACTGCACGCCTTGAGATTGTTCGTCCTGTAAAACGTATCCGTCCCTCGGCCCAAAGAATCTCCTGACTGGCACGGATCTCCGTGCGGCGAGCACATCCTGCGACGATGTGGCAGATGGTGTGTGCGACGGGAGGGGTGTATGCGTGGCATTCGCAAGGGGACGGGTGCGTTCGTCGTGACCATTGGGATGGCCTCGTGCGGATACGAGGATTCGTTCGTCCGGACGGACGGATCCGCCGACGCGCATGCCATCGGCGTCGCCGCGTCCGCAATCGCGACGGCCGAGGTCGGATGCCGCCCGGCCGAGACGCTCCGCGAGCTCGCCGCGTGTATCCGCGATACCATGCCGAAATCGGGGTCCGAGGGGTACGTCGCGCCGTCGGCCACGGCCCTCACCGAGCTCCGCGCGGCCGTGTCGCGCATGCTGAACGGACATTGCGATTTCGCGCTCGGGGCGAACATCGCGCCGGTCATGGATCTCCGGACGTTCAGGGACGTCGAGAACGGCAAGGCGTATTGCGTGCTGATGGAGGTCCGCGACGCGAACGGCGACGGCGTCGTGGATCGAGGCTGGGGCACGTTCATCGTGGACCCCACCGCCTCGCGCGAGCTCTCGCACCAGGCGCCGCACCCGCTCGCGGACGTCGACACCGAGCTCCAGGCCATCGACATCTTCAAGCGAACGGATTCGCGGAGCTTCCTGCTCTGCGGTGCGCATCGCAATGCGAATGCGGCGCAGGCTTGCGATGCCGACTACCGGAAGGCAGATTGCGCGCACGACGCGGGGGGCATGTTCTACGCGGCGTCACGCGAGATCTCCGCGTTTTACGGCTCCCGCCGGCATCACCAGGTGCAATGGCACGGCATGGGGACCGACACGTGCCCGGATGTCACGGTGTACATCTCGCCAGGCCTCGCGAGCGCGCCCGCGGCGGACGCGCTCGTGCGTACGCTCGACGCCGAGGCCGAGGCCACGAACCCGACCTGGAGCGTCAAGATGCCCGGCAGCGGCACATGCGGGCTGAACGCCACCGACAACGTCGAGGGGCGATTCTTGAATGGCGTGACGACCGACATGGTGTGCAACACCGCCGCCACGACCGCCAGCGGCGCCTTCATCCACGTCGAGCAGAAGCGCGAGGCGCGCGACCCGCTCCTTTGGCTCACGCCCGTGACGCGGACCTTTCCCATTCCGGACCCGACGCCGCCGACCTCGCTCGCGGCCGCCGCGAGCCCGGGGCGCATCACGTTGTCCTGGGTCGCCTCGAACGGCGCGAGCCGCTACGAGGTTCGGCGCGGCCTGGCCATCGGTGGCCCGTACAACGTCGTGGCGACCGTCTCCGCCACGAGCTGGGTCGATACGAGCGTGGTCTCACGCACCCGGTATTTTTACGTGGTGGCTGCGGCGAACTCTCGCGGCACGAGCGCGCCTTCGGGCTCGGCCACGGCCCGCGCGTTTTGACCTCGACCTCCCTGCGTCACGCGTGACGCCCCCCGGCGCCGGGATCCGGTGCGACGCGCGTGACGCGCCCCGGGGCCATTTCCCGCGAATTTGCGCGAAAACCAGGGCGCTGCGTCGTGGCATGCCGCCTGCTCATGGGTCCTCTCCGAACACCCCGGACACCCAAGGAGAAGACCCATGTCGCGCACGATGACCCGCTCTGCTTTTGCCCTCGTTGCCCTCGTCGCCCTCGGCGCCGGTTGCCTCGGCACCCCCTCGGATGACGGTGAAATGCTCGCCGACAACCTTGCGACCGACGCCTCGGGCCTCACGACCGTGGCCGGCTTTGGCTCGAACCCGGGCAACCTGAAGATGTACACGTATTCGCCGGCGGGCGTGGGCGCGGACGCGCCGCTCGTCGTCGTGATGCACGGCTGTACACAATCGGCGCTCGATTACGTCAAGGCGGGCTGGAACGGCCTCGCCGATACGTGGAAGTTCCACGTGATCTACCCCGAGCAGCAATCGGCGAACAGCAGCACGCGTTGCTTCAACTGGTACGAGACGGGCGACATCGTGCGTGATCAGGGCGAGGCGCTCTCGATCAAGCAGATGGTCGACTGGATGAAGGGCCAGGTCTCGATCGACGACGAGCGCGTCTTCGTGACGGGCCTGTCGGCGGGCGCGGCGATGACGGCGGTCATGATCGCGACGTACCCCGAGGTCTTCTCGGGCGGCGCGATCATCGGCGGCATTCCGTACCGCTGCGCCGCGGGCTCGGCGGATCTCACGAAATGCATGGGCGGCGTCGATCGCACGGCGACGGTCCTCGGGGATGCCGTGCGGAACGCGGCGCCGGGATACGTCGGTCCGCGGCCGAAGGTCTCGATCTGGCACGGCACGAGCGACATCATCGTGAAGCCGCTCAACGCGACCGAGCTCGTCGAGCAATGGACGAACGTGCACGGCGTCGACGCGACGGCCGACGCGACGTGGACGATCGACGGCGCGACGCGGAAGGAATACCGCGACGCGAACGGGGAGACGGTCGTCGAATACTGGTCGATCCCCAACATGAGCCACGGGACCCCGGTCGACCCCGGATTCGCGGCGGCGGGCGGGTGCGGGACCGCGGGCGCGTACATCCTCGATGTCAATCTTTGCTCGGCGTATCGCATTGGCCAATTCTTCGGCCTCGACCAGGGCGTGCCGGGTGACGGAAGCGGCGGCACGGGCGGCACCGGTGGGACCGGCGGCAGTGGCGGGACCGGCGGCAGTGGCGGCGTGGGTGGCACGGGCGGCACGGGCGGGACCGGCGGCGCAGGCGGAAGCGGCGGCAGCGGCGGAAGCGGCGGAAGCGGCGGAAGCGGCGGAAGCGGCGGTAGCGGCGGCACGGGCGGCGGCCCCGCCCCGGTCTGCGAGGAGTTTTACGAAGGAAACTATTACCACGTGCAGAAGGGGCGCGCGGTCGTTTGCGGCGCATTCAACAGTTATGCGTGCGCCGTCGGCTCGAACCAGAACCTCGGCCTCAACAACGTGCTGCCCACGTGGATCCGCAAGACCGGCCCGAATTATTACGAAGCCGGCCGTTGCCCCTGAGCTTCGCCGCCCTCGTGCTCCTCGGGGTGACGAGCTGCGCTGCAAAGCGTACAATCTCGTCCTCCGAGGAGCGCAGGCATGACCTACCGCGATGAAAGAGACGCCCTTCGCGGGCGAATCGAGGGCCTCGAGCAGGACCTCCAGGACGCCCGCAGGTCCCAGCAGACGGCCGAGGAGAAACGCGCGCGCATCGAGCAGATCGAGGGCCGCATGCGCGAGGCCGAGCAGGATCTGCAAGCCCTTCGGAGCGAGCTCGCCGCGCTCCGGGGCGCGCCGCCGAAGAAAAAGAGCTCCCTCGTGGTGCCCGTCCTCATCGGAAGTACGGCGCTGCTTGCGATGACGGGCTCCGTCGTGCTCTTCGTCGTCGACGCGCCGCCGCGCCCGCACGAGCCCGTCGCCTTGCCCGCGGTCGTCAACGCGCCCGTCCCCCCCGGAGAGCCGCCTCGCACCGACCCGCCTCCCGCGCCGCCGCCCGCGCCCGCGCGTCAGGTCGCGGCGCGCTGGGAGGGCAAGGTCACCCGCGCGAATGGATTGCCGTTCGGCGCCGGCGCCGCCTGCGTCGTGGATTCGACCCTCGAAGGCAATGGCGAGAAGGGCAGCGTCGTGGATCTCTCGGTGACGTGCGGCGGACGCCCCGTGTATCGCTCGACGGACGAGCTCGAAGGAATGAGCATGAACGGATTCGGCCTCGGCGAGCGGCCGGGCAAGGACGCGGGAACGTTCACGTACGCCGTAAAATACAGCGATACCGGCGCGCGCTCCGGGGCCCGCACGCAGGTCTCGCTCGACTCCTCGCAGGGCCAGGGCGCGGTGTGGAGCGACGTCGTCCCGATTTTCCGCGTCGAATTCACGCTCCCGACGTTCAGCGCGCCGGTACGCGGCGAGCGCCTCCTCGCGCCCGCGCCCGCGCAGGAGCCGGCGCAAAAGCCCTGACGTTCAGAACGGGTAGACGACCGAATACAGCCGAAACTCCGCAATCCCGTCCCCGGCGACGGTCGGCTCCGCGGAATCGGCGAGGCTGAAGCGCGCTTCGCCCATGAAGGCGATCCAGTTCTTGGGCCGCCAGGCAAGGCCGAACCCGAGTCCGCCCTGGAAGAGCACGTCCTTTTTGTTGTTCTCCTCGGAGAACGACGCGCCGAGCGAGGCGAGGATCAGGTACGGCTGGAGGCGTTTGTCCTCACGATAGAAGATGAAGGTGTTGAAGAGCAGCGGCATGTCGGTGCGATCGATGCCGAAATAGCTGTTGTAGCCGAACTCCAGCTCGAGCTCGAGATACCCTCCGTACAAGCGGATCCCGCCACCGCCGCCAATCCCGAATTCATTGCGGTTGACCATCCAGAGCGACGAGAACCGCCCGGACATGGCGAATTCCGGCCCGCCCCCGCCGATCGGCGGGGGGCCGCTCTTCGACGGCGTGGTGGGCGTCACCGGCGCCGTATACACCGGCGGCGGTGGCGGAGGCGGAGGCGGAGGCGGAGGCGGCGGAGACCACGTCGGAGGCGGCGGAGGCGGAGGCGGAGGCGGCGGCGGATACCACGTCGGAGGAGGCGGCGGCGGCGGTGGCGGAGGCGGCGGCGGCGGGGGAGGCGGCGGGGGAGGCGGCGGCGGCGGCTTCATCCCCGTGCCCATCGGCCCCGTCGCGTGCACGTCGGGCACCGAGATCATCTGGCTCGTCGCCGCGACCGAGACGACGATCAGCGCCGGCAGCAGGCGAACACAAACGCTTCCAGGGCGGCGCTCAGAAGACATAAACGACCCCCACGAGCTTCGCCTCGACGAACCCTTCGGCCCCGAGGGGGCCGCCCGCTCCCGGGACGACGTACCCGCCGCCTCTCACCTGGGCGCCCAGAGAAACCTTTCTCGTCCGATACGCGACGCCGAATCCACCGCCCATGTGCCACCGCGTGTCGCGCCCCGCGTCCACCTGACCGAGCGACCGGCCCGCCGAGGCGAGGAGGTACGGCTGCCACGCGCCCGACGCGAGGTGAAGGATAAACGATCCGCCATAACTGAGCTCATAATGGTTTTCCCCGAGATAGCGGTCGTAGCCGATGTCGAACTCGAACTCGAGCGGCATGTAGCTCGCCGGCCTCGACGGATACGAGATGGGATGCATGCGGATCACCGCGCCGCCGCCCATCGCGAACTTCCCGCGCGGGATGTTGTACTGCGTCGCGAACCGCGCGCCGAACCCGAGCGAGCCCCAGTAGACCTCCCGCCCGCGATACCGCGTGTACGTGGCCTGCGACGGACCCGTCGGCATGGGCGTGGGCGTGGGCGTGACTTGCTGCGCGAACGCCGCGGCGGGCGATAGCAGTGAGCCCGCCGCGATCGCAAGGAGTCCGATTCTCCGCGAGATTCGCATCATCCCCCCGCGAGCCGCTGCACCACGACCTTCTGGAAGCTCTCTTTGTCGATGGCCTTTTCGAGCGCGACCTCCGGCGAGATCGTCCCTTTTTGCACGAGCCGCTCGAGCGCCATATCCATCGTCTGCATCCCCTGCGCCTGGCCCGCCTGCATGATGTTCGGGATCTGGAACGTCTTGCCCTCGCGCACCATCGACGCGAGCGCCGACGAACCCACGAGGATCTCGTGCGCCGCCACGCGGCCCTTGCCGTCCGCCGTCTTGAGGAGCTGCTGCGCCACGATCGCCACGAGGCTCTCGGCGAGCATGCCCCGCACCTGCGGCTGTTCGTCGGCGGGGAAGGCGTTGATGATGCGGTCGATCGTCGCGGCCGCGCTGTTCGTGTGCACGGTGCCGAAGACGAGGACGCCGAAGCTCGCGAGCTGGAGCGCGAGCTTCATGGTCTCGTTCGTGCGCAGCTCGCCGATGAGGATGACGTCCGCGTTCTCGCGGCCCGCGCTGCGAATCGCGGCCGCGAAGCTCGACGCGTGCGGCCCGACCTCGCGGTGCGTGACCTGCGACATCTTCGGCTGGTGCACGAACTCGACCGGGTCTTCGATCGTCAGGATGTGGCAGGGCCGCGTCGTGTTGATGTGATCGATCATCGCCGCGAGCGTCGTCGACTTGCCGCTGCCCGTCGGGCCCGTGACGAGCAAGAGCCCGCTGCGTTTGTCCGAGAGCTTGCGGACGACCGGCGGGCAGCCGAGATCGTCGAGCGTGAGGATCTTCGTGGGGATGATGCGGAAGACCGCGGCGAGCCCCGTGATCTTGTAGAAATAGTTCGCCCGGAAGCGCGCCTTGTCCTCGTACTGGTAGGCGAAATCGAGGTCGAGCTCGTTCGTGATCTTGGCGCGCTCCTCGGCCGAGGTGATCTCGAAGAGCAGCTCCTCCATCTCGGCGGTGTCGAGGGGCGTATCGCGCAGCGGCACGAGCTCTCCGCGCGCGCGGAGGAGCGGCGGATAACCGACCCCGAGGTGCAGGTCGCTGCCCTTCTTCGCGAGGAGCTCGTCGAAGAGCCGGTCGATGCGGGCCACTACGCGCCTCCCTTCTTGCCGAAGAGCGCGCCGGCGCGCCCGAGCAGTCCCTTGTTCGCCTCGGGCTCCGCGGGTTTGGGTGGTTCGCCGGGCGGTATCGGCGGCGCGGCCGGCGCGCGTTTGCCCGCGAGCACGGCTTCGAGCTCGTCCGGGGCTTCGGCGACGAGCAGCGCGTCTTCGAGCGAGGCCTTGCCGGCGCGGACGAGCTCGGCGAGCGAGTCGTCGAGCCGCACGATGCCGAAGCCCTTGCCGCGCTGCTGGAGGCTCGGGATCTGCCAGGTCTTGCTCTCGCGGATGAGGTTCCAGAGCGGCACGGATCCGGGCAGCATCTCGGCGGCGGCGATCATGCCGGGGCCGTCCTGTCGTGGGAGCAGGCGCTGGCTCACCACGAGCCGGAGGCCGCCGGCGAGCGTCACGCGCACCTGCTGTTGATCGCCGGGCGGGAAGAGGTCGATGAGCCGATCGATGGTCTTCGCCGCGCTCGGCGTGTTCATCGTGCCGAGCACGAGGTGCCCGGTCTCGCTCGCGGAGAGCGCCATGCGCACGGTCTCCGTGTCGCGCAGCTCGCCCACGACGATGACGTCCGGATCCTCGCGGAGAGATGCTTTGAGGGCCGATTGAAATGTACGCGTGTGGGATCCGACCTCGCGCTGGCTCATCATCGCCTTCTTGCGCGGGTGGACGTACTCGATCGGGTCCTCGACCGTGATGATGTGGTGCGAGGTCTCGCTGTTGATGATGTCGACGATGGCCGCGAGCGTCGTGGTTTTACCGTGCCCCGTGGGCCCGGTGATCACGATGAGCCCCTGGTGGTGGCGCGTCGCCAGCGCGATCGCGTCGGGCAGGCCGAGCTCGGCGAGGGTCGGGATCTCCCGCGAAACGAGGCGGAACGAGGCCTTGAGGCCGGTGCGCTGGCGCGTGACGTTGACGCGCGAGCGGCCGAAGCGTGGATCGTCGAGCGCGAAATCGCAGGAGCCGTCGAGCGCGAGCTGCGCGCGCAGGCGCTCGGGGATACGCGACTCCAGCATGCGCTCGAGGGCCTGCGGCTCGACCACGGGGCCCTTCGGCAGGAGCTTGCCGCCGATGCGGAGGAGCGGCGGCCGGCTCGCCACGATGTGCACGTCACTCGCGCCGTCCGCGCGCGCCCGGAGCAGGACGTCGTCGAGCGCGAGCGCGGCGAAATGGGCGACGCTCGCCGCGGCCGCGAGCAGCGTGGGGTCGGCCGGATCGTCCAGCGTGATGGCGAAGTTGTGCGGGCGCGGCGTGTCCTTGCGCGCGGGCGCGAGCGGGCGGCTCTCGTCGAGATCGAGCTCGAACGAGGACGACGCGGTGATCACGGGCGCCGCCGCGGCGATCTTCTCCGCGGTCGGGAGCGTGGCCTGGGGCGGCGGGGCGGGCGCCTGCGGAGCCGCGTCTTCGTTGAGATCACTCCACGAAAGCTCCGACGGGCTGCCCGGCTTCGTCGGGCCTGCGTGCGCCGCGGGGCGCGCGGGGACGGGCTGGATCGGCGTGGGTTTTGGCGCGGGGACGGCGGAGGCGCCGGCCGTGCGTGGATCCTGGGCGAGCCGCGTGAGCCTCGCTTGCACGGCGTTCGGGTTGCGCACGGCGGCGATGGCGATCGGGCCGATGCCGTCCACGCGGCAGCCCCACTGCACGGGCTTTGGGCCGAGGCTCTCGATGTGGCGGCTGCCTCCGGCCGTGGTGAGGATCTGCAGGATGTCGTCGGACGAGAGGATTTTCCGGTCGATGATCTCGTAGACGCCGCCGATCTTGACGCAGGGATTTCGGCCCGTGGCGAGGGCGATCTCGGTGACGTCGGGTCGGAGGAGGTTCTCGAGCAGGGCTTTGAGCTGGGGCATCGCCTTGGCGGAGCGCGGGGGAGGGTCATCGTAACGGACGGCTCGATGTTTCGGCAAGGACGGCGCCGTCCGCGATACAATCGCCGCACGGCCGCCCGGGTTCGCCATGGAACACGCCCCCTTCCTCGCCGCGCTCTTCGGCGCCCTCGCGGGCGCGCTCGAGGGATTCGTGCTCGCCGTGATCGTGGCGCCCTACCAGCAGCGCCGCGGCGTCAAAGCCTCGCCGGCCATCCCGGCGCATCTTTTGTGTGGCTCGTTCTCGGGCGGGATCACGGCGGGGATCGCGGGGATCTGGCTCTCGCTTCGCGCGGCCGCCTACGCGGGCGCGGCGGCGTGGCCGCTCGTGTTCGGGATCATGTGGCTCGTCACGCGGACCGCGGGAGGCAGGCGGGCTTGATCGCGGTCATTCCGGAGAAAATGGCAGGGTTCGTCCGGGCGCACCTGCCCGCGGGCCGCTCCGGCGGCGCGCTTTCGTGGTTCGAGGCGGTTCCACCTGGCCAAACCCGTCGTGATGCCTTACGATGCGCCGTGTCCACGTCATGAAGATCGATTTGCCCCGCTCCTGGCGAAACGTCCTCGCGGACGAGCTCTCGCGCCCCTCGTTCGCCGAGCTCGCCGCGTTCGTCGACGGAGAGCGGAAAAACCACGAGGTTTTTCCGCCCGAAGACGAGGTGTGGAATGCGTTCAAGAAAACCCCGTTCGAGAAGGTCCGTGTGGCCCTGCTCGGCCAGGATCCCTACGTCGGCAAAGGGCAGGCGCACGGGCTCTGCTTTTCGGTTTGTCACTCCCAACGGATCCCGCCCTCGCTCGCCAACATGTTCCGCGAGCTGCGCGAGGACATCCCCGGCTTCGAGATCCCCGACCACGGCTGCCTCGAACCCTGGGCCGAGCAGGGCGTCTTCCTCCTGAACACCATCCTCACGGTGCGCGCCGGCGAGGTGGGATCACACCGCGGCAAGGGCTGGGAGACGTTCACGGACGGCGTGATTTCGGCCCTCTCGGCGCGAAAAGAGCCGGTCGTCTTCGCGCTCTTCGGCGCGCACGCGCAAAAAAAGGCGCGCCTCGTGGACGCCTCGCGGCACCCGATCATCAAGACGGGCCACCCCTCGCCGCTCTCGGTGCGGAGTTTTTCCGGGACGAGGCCGTTCTCCGCCATCAACGCGGCGTTGCGCTCGATTGGAAAACCCGAAATCGATTGGAGATTGCCGCCGCGGCGGGAGATCCCTGCTGCGGCTCAGGTGTCCGGCCTGCCCTGACCCGAGACCATCGTGAGCGAGGGCTTGGAGCGGCGTGTCGAGGCACGCCGGACGATCGTCGAGCCGGGCGGCCCCGCTTCGAGGAAAAACCCGCCCGCGCTGCCGCTCAGGCCCTCGATGGCGGCGTCGGTCGCCGCGAGCCCGTCCACGTGGCCCCGCGGCGCCCACGTCTCCGTGCGCGCGAGGTTGCCCGAGGCGATATCCATCTCCGACGCGAGGCGCACGTTCACCGCGTCCACATGCACGGCCACGTTCGCGTGCACCGCGCTCCCTTCGTCCTGCTGCTGCAGGGCGGCGTGGAGCGTCAGGGCAAACTGCACGGCGGAGCGGCGCTCGGTCTTCGCGTGCACCGGATCGGCCGAGAGAAGCTTGACCCCGAGGAGCTGCGTGCTCGTGACCGTGGCGAGCAAAAAGCCGCCCGAGCGCATGCATTCCTCGGCGCGTTCGAGGGTATGGGCGAGCGCCGTGACGAGGGATTCGTCGGCCTCGTCCGCGCCCTCGGGAAAACGCAGATCCACGTGGATCCCGACCGCGCGCCGCTCGGCCTCGGCGCGGGCCGTCTCCTCGGATCGGCCGGCGCGCACGGCCTCGCGGAGCGCTTCGAGGAACGCGCCCACGGATTCGAATCGCCGGTCGGGCTTCTTTTCGAGGCACCGGAGCACGATGGCGTCGAGCGCGGGGCTCACGGGGGCGCGCTGGCTCGGTCGTGGCGGCGGCGCCGCGAGGTGTTGCTCGACGAGGCCCTCGTGCGCATTCGATTCGAACGGCGGGCGCCCCGTGAGCAAGACGTGCAGGAGCGCGCCGAGCGCATAAATGTCCGTGCGCGCGTCGATAGGACCACAAAGGATCTGCTCGGGCGCCATGATCGAGGGCGTGCCGAGCTGCTGGCCCATCGAGGTGAGCCCGGCCCGGCCCGGCTCGGGCGCGAGCATCTTCGCGATCCCGAAATCGAGCAGTTTGACCACGCGCGGCGGGCCCTCGCAGATCATGATGTTGCTCGCCTTCACGTCCCTGTGCACGATGCCGGCCTCGTGCGCGACGGTGAGGGCGGCGCAGACGGGTTCGAGGGTCGCGAGCGCCTCCTCGGGCGCGAGCCTGCCGCGCGCGCCGAGGTAATTGCGCAGCGTCGTGCCTTCGAGGTACTCCATCACGTAATACGGGGTGCCGTCGGGCAACGTGCCGAGCTCGTGCACCTCGACGATGTTCGGGTGGTGGAGGCGCAGAATGACCTCGACCTCTCGCACGAATCGCTCGGCCATGCGCGGCAGCGCCATGAGCGCCGGGTGCATCACCTTGATCGCGACGCGACCGCCTTTGATGCGGTGGCGCGCGCGATACACCGAACCGTGCCCGCCCGACGAGGCGAGCTCCTCGATCACGTGATCCCCGAGGATCGTCCCCGCCTGAAGCTCACCCGATCGTGCGCTCTCCCTGGCTTTGCCATGAGGCTGCGTGGTCTTATCGTTCCTTCCCGCCATGGCCCATGCCCCCCTGCTCTCCGTCCTCGAACCGTGCGTCGAATTCCGCGGAAATCAGAGAAACCGGAGATTTTTATACGATAGCACGTCCCGCGCGGCTCCGAGCGCAGGCGAGCGGAATTTGAGCGCATCATCAGCGCATCATCTACGAACGAGAACGACGGATTTTCGTGATCGCGTGTCGCGGACGGATGGGCGGGGACGCGCAGGGGCGCTCTTTTTCGACCCACTGCGTTTTCGGTTCGTGTGTTCTTTTCCGGTGCTAGAATAGCGCCGGCTTTCTTCTTGATTTCATATTTTTCGTTTTCGTGGAGGGGTCGGGGGGGAAACATGCGACGCAACACGCTCGCTTTGCTGATGATTTCGTTGGGGACGCTCGTGGGCTGCGGAGACGCGGAGGGCGTATACGAGGAGGAAGGGACCGTCGAGGACGTGGCGGAGATGGCCCTGGTCGAGGGCAATGCAATCCAGCCGAACGCGATCCAGCCGAATGCCATTCAACCGAACGCGATCCAGCCGAACGCGATCCAGCCGAACGCGTTGACGCCGGCGGCGATGAGCCCGAGCTCGCTCGCCGCGCTGCAGGACCCGGGCGAGGCGGGACATATGTCGCGCATGTTCATGCGTTATGCCGTGGGCTGCGCCTTCGATCCGTCCCAGTCGCTCACCGTGACGTGGACGGACGAGCTCGGCATGACGCAGACCGAGACGTACGTCGGCAAGCTCGGGCTCGCGCCGTCCTGGGCGACCGGGCCGCTCGACGAGACGGGGCAACGCTGGGTCTCGGCTTGCCTTGCGGCACGGACGAACTGGTATGGCGTGACGGTCACGCTCTCGATGCGCGCCCCCCACGACGCAATCAAGCACGCGGGGATCGTCGAACGATACAGCTATCCTAAAGAGGAGGGGGCTTTTTGGGGGAATCTGTTTGCGCCCACGCCGTACCTGCAATCCTGCGTGCACGTTCCGAACACGGATTATGTCCGTAGCCTCATGCGGGACTGCGCCGCCGGGCATGTCGGCCCGAACGGAATCGAGAGCTGCGGCCTCATCGCGCGCCGCGGCTCGTGCGACGCCGTTTGTGATTCGCTCGATCCGAACAATGGATTTCGTCCGAAATGCGTTTACGATGGAACGGTGAGCCCTCCTCGTAAGACCACGGAGGTCGTGACGGTGTTCCTGCAATGACGTTCGTCCACGGCGCGCCGCTCGACGAGGGGCCCGTTTCCCTCGGCCCGAGGCGAGGCATCCGGTGCCTCGCATGCGGGCGGCGCGTGCCCGTGGACGGTTGCCCCGAGCATGGAAGAGGCGCGCCGGATGCGAGCGCGCCCGAGCCCCCCGAGCCGGCCGCGCCGGTGTTTCCCGGCTACGAGGTCACGGGCACGCTCGGCCGCGGGGGGTTTGGCGTGGTGTATGCGGCGCGGCGCAAAGGCGACGGCGAGCGCGTCGCCATCAAGCTCGCGCACCCGGACATACCCGAAGCGGCGCCGCGCCTCGTGCGCGAGGCGGAGGTGATGCGCGCGGTCGGCCCGCCCCACGTGCCGGCCTTCTTCGGGCTGGAAGAGCACGCCTCCGCGGGAACGTACGTGGTCATGGAGTTCGTCGCGGAGCGGACGCTCGCCGATCACCTGCTCGCCCGCGCGGGGCCACTTCCGGCGCGCGAGGCGATCGTGCTCGGGCTCGTCGTGCTGCGCGCCCTCGAAGCCATCCACGCGCGGGGCTACGTGCACCGCGATCTCAAGCCGGAGAACATCCTCGTCGACGCCGAGGGCAAACGCGCGGTGCTGCTCGATTTCGGCATCGCGCGTGGCCTGTGGACGGCGGACGCCGCACTCACCGCCGCAGGCGCGATCGTGGGCACGAGCGAGTACATGGCGCCCGAGTCGTGCGAGGGCCGTCGCGGCGAGGACACGCGCGCCGACATCTACGCGATGGGCGTGTTGCTGTATGAGATGCTCACGGGGCGCCCGCCGTTCTTCGGCCCCGCGCCGATCGTGCGCGAAGGCCACGCGAGCCAGAGGCCGCCGCCCCCGTCGGCCGTCGCGCCGCCGCCGTTCGCGCGATCGATCCCTCCCTCGGTCGAGGAGCTCGTGCTCCGTTGCCTCGCCAAGGCTCCCGCCGATCGACCTCCGTCGGCCACGTACCTGCGCGCGAGCCTCGCCGCCGCGCTCGCTTCACCGGGCGAGGAGCAGCTCGTGCTCGCCGTGCCCACGCTCGAGCCGCCGCCCGGCACGAAGGCGCCGAAGACGGCCGAGCGGCGCGTCGTGTGCATCGCCTGCTTCGAGTCGAGCCTCGACGCGATCGCCCTCCGGCGCGCGCTCGAGCCGTTCGGCGCGCAGATCGTCCACGCCTCCGCGGGCAGGTACGTCGCGGCCTTCGGCCACGAGGTCGACGAGAACCCCGCGCGGCGCGCCCTCGAAGCCGCGCGCGCGCTCACGGAGCAGGGCGCGTGCGAGCGCGTGGGGCTCGATCTCGCGGCCGTCGCGGTCCACCTCGGGCCCGATGGATCACGCCGCATCCTGGCGCCGCGGATCGCCCGTGACGACCGGTTCCCGAAGCCCTCGTCGCCGCTCGGCGTCTCGCTCTCGGCGGCTGCCCGCGCCGTGCTCGAAGCCTCCGGCGTCATGCCGGAGCGTCTGCCCACGGACCTCGACGGCGGCCTCGAGGAGACGCCGCCGACGTCGTCGGGCGAGGTCACGGAAGTCACCTCGTCGCGCGGCGCGATCCCGCTCTCCGGGCGCGAGCGCGTGCTCGACGCGCTCACGGAGCTCGGGCGGCAGGCCATCCAGGAGTCGCTGCCCGCGGTCGCCGTCGTGCTCGCGGAAGCGGGCTGCGGAAAGAGTTTCCTCAAGCGCGCCCTTTTGGAGCGGCTCGGGCAGGTTTTACCGGGGACGCGGCTCGTCGTGTTCTCCGCGCACGAGCCGGTGCACGGCGCGGCGGGGAGCGTGCGTGATCTCTTGCGGCGCGCCCTCGGCTTGCCCGACGAGGCGCCCGAAGACGGCGGGCGGGAGCTGCTCGCGGCGAGGCTCGGCCCCGCGCGTCACGCCGAGGCCGGCGCGAGCGTGGCCCTCTCGCTCGGGTGGATCTCGAAGGGCAGCGGCGCGCCGATCACGGGTCCTTCCGCGCTGCACGCGATCGAGGCCGCGCCGGGCGCGCTCCGGACGCTGCTCACGGCGAGCGTGGGCGAGGCGCTCCGGCGCAGGGCGCTCGAAGAGCCGCTCTGCGTGATCCTCGACGACGCGCATTTCGCCGACGACGCGACGCTCGCCATCCTCGATCTCGCCGCGCGTGCCGAGGCGCGCGCGCCGCTCTTCGTGTGCGTGCTCGGCCGGCCCTCGTTCGAGGAGGATCACCCGTCGTGGGGCGCGCGCGCGCATCGCCGCGCCGTGCATCGGCTCGGCCCGCTCGATCCTGCGAGCGCCGCCGCGCTCTGCCGCGAGCTCCTGCGGCCCGCGGAGAACGTGCCCGAGTCGGCGGTCGCGCGGATCGCGGCGCGCGCCGAGGGCGTGCCGCTCCTGCTCGTCGAGCTCGTGCGGGGCCTCAAGGCGCAGGGGATCGTCCGGAAGCACCCCTCGGGCAGCGGGTTTTTCCTCGCCACCGACGAGCTCGACGATCTGCCGGATCTGCCGCTCATCGAGTGGCTCGCGCACCGCGAGCTCGACGCGTTGCCGCCCGGAGCGCGCGCGCATGCGTGCCTCGCGGCCGTCCTCGGCGCGGAGGTGACGGTCGCCGAGATGCAAGGCGTGCTCGGGCGGCTCGATCGGATGAACGCGGGCGGGGATTTTCCGCTCGACGCGCGGGTCGGTTCGGAGAGGCTCATCGCCGCGGGGCTGCTCGCGCGCCACGGATCGGGCCGTTATGCGTTCCGGCACGCGCTCGTGCGCGAGGCGATCGCGCGGTCGGTGCCGGAGGCCCAGCGCGCCCGCATTCACCTCGCGGCCACGGCGTATTTCCAGCAAGCCTCGGGCTGGGACGGCCGCTCGCCGCCGAGCGGCGACGAGCGTCACCTCGCGCAGCTCGCGCACCACGCGACGCACGCGGGCGAGCGCGCCCTCGGCGAACGAGCGTATCTGGCGCTCGCCGACGCGGCGCGGGCGCGGCACGACTGGCTCGACGCGGAGCGCTGCTACACGCGCGCCCTCGAAGCATCGGCTGCGAGCGCGGAAGGCCCGGACAAACCGCTCGATTTGCGGCAGCGCGCGCTCCGGGGACGGGGCCTCATGCGTTATCGGCTCGGCCGGTATCCGGACGCGCTCGACGACCTCGCCCTCGCGTGCGACGCGGCCGCCGGAGATCACCTCACGGAGGCGGAGATCCTGCTCGACCAGGCCACGGTCCTCGACTGGATGGCCGACTACGAGGCGTCGCGCACGCGCGTCGTCTCGGCCCTCGCGATCCTCCCGGAATCGCCTCCGCCCGCGCTCCTCGCCCGCCTCCTGCTCGGCCAGGGTTTGTCGCTCCTCCGCTTCAGCCGCGAGGCCGAGGCCGTCCCGTTCTTCGAGCGCGTGATCGAGGTGGCGGACGCGATCGGGGACGACGCGTACGAGCCGCGGATCGTCGCGCTCTTCATGCTCGGCTTCGTGCTGCCGGCGCTCGGCCGGCTCGCCGAGGCCGAGCGGGCGATCGAACGTGCGATCGAGCTGTGCGAGTCGCACGGCGACGATCTCCATCTCGCGAGCGTGATCAACGCGCGGGCGTTCCTCGCGGCACTCGTCGGGGACAAGGCGCGCATGGTCGCCGACTTCGAGCGGGTCGCCTGGCTCGGCCGCGAGCTCGGCCAGGACTGGCTGGAGATCGCCGCGCACCACAACCTCGGCGAGTACCTGTACCTCTGGGACGATCTCGACGCGGCCGAGCCCCACGCGGCGCGCGCGCTCGCGCTCGAAGTGCGGCACACGGGAGGTGCGCCGCGGCCCGTGATCGCGCTGCTCGACGGGCGCCTGCGGCATTTTCGTGGCGACCTCCAGGGCGCGCGCGAGGCCGCGGCGCGCATCCGGGAGCAGGCGGGCCCGACGCTGCCCGTGCCGGCGGAGGACGTGCTCTGCGTCATGCTGGAGCTCGCCACGAGCGACGCGGACGACGCGGCGTGGGACGCGCTCGAGGCGCGTTCGCGCGAGTTTTCCGTGGGACAGGAGCGACTGGAGGTGGCGGAGGCCCGCGGTTTGTCGGCGCTCCGCCGCGGGCGCACGGCCGAGGCGCGGCGCCATTTCGAGCGCGCGCTCGAAATCGGCAAGACCTTGCCGAACGTCATGGCCCCCCGGATCGAGCGACTCCTCGCGCAGACGCGGGCGGACGAGGCCACGTTGCGGTCGTAATGTCGATACCGCGGCCGCCCCGTACGGCGTATCGTGCGGCATGGATGTCGACCGCAATGGATGGGCGAGCTTGCCGATCGAGCCGCTCCCCGTAGCGAGCGCGTACACGCTGCTCGCGCCCGATCCTTCGGCCCGCGTCGACATCGCGCTCTGGGCGCACAAGGCCCGCACGTTCTTCGGCGTCGGGCTCGAGCTCTTGCAGCCGAAGGCCTATCCGAACGGCGAAGCGCCTCGGGCGGACGCGGCGGTCGTCCTCGTGCAGCGCAAGGGGCTCCGCGCGGCCGCGCGCGTGCTCGTGGTGACCGTGCCCGTCGAGGAAGCGCCCGAGGCGCGCGCCGCGGCGGAGGCGGGCGCGGCGGCGATCGGCGGCGCGGGCATGGATGTGCTCGTGCAGCGCGGCAGGCGTGTGTGGCAGGTGTCGAGCGAGGTCGGGGAGGGAGACGATCCGAACGCGCCGCTCGCGCTCGCCGCGATCCTCGCGTCGATCCTGCTCGCGCCGATCGTCCCGCCGGGTGGGGGCACGATCTTCGGCGTGAAGGGTGCGCGGGAGCGGCTGGGATTGGCATGACGAACTTCGTTCCCGGACGAACCCGGAAGGTCGCACACGATGCCGCCTCCTCCACGTTCGCCTCCGCCCGTGGTTTCCGCGTCTTCTGCGATCTCCGTCCGCACGGGGGCTCCAGCGTCCCCGAGAAAAGGCGGCGACAGGCTTGCGACCTTGAGCGCGTCGGGGTACGGTAGGCGCCTCACGAACGTCACTGGCCCTCGACACGACGCTTTCTTTCCTCCCTCCACTCGGAGGGGGACGTGGCTCGCCTCGAACGACTGGCAGACGCAGCGTGTGCTAGCGCGGACTGACCCGCGCGGCACGTCCCCGTTCGATCGCTACGGCTTCGTCGAATGGTCGGCAGAGATGGCGCGCCCGCGCGCGAAGGAAGCCGTGAAAGCATCATGTCATGGGAAATCGTCTCTACGTAGGCAACCTCTCCTACAGCACCACCCGCGAGACCCTCGAGCAGGCGTTCTCGGCTGCCGGTGAGGTTCGCGAGATTGCGATGCCGACCGACCGTGAGACCGGTCAGCCGCGTGGCTTCGCGTTCGTCACGATGGGCTCGGCGAGCGCGGCGACGAACGCCATCTCGCAGCTCAACGGGGTGATGCTCGACGGCCGCACCCTCAAGGTCAACGAGGCCCAGGAGCGCCCCCCGCGTGAGGGTGGCGGCGGCGGCGGCCGTGGCTTCGGCGGCGGCGGCGGCGGCGGCTTCGGCGGCGGCGGCGGCGGCGGTGGCCGCGGCGGC
>NZ_JARZHG010000069.1 GCF_029946505.1 Polyangium sp. y55x31 | reverse complement strand
GAGCTTCCGCCGCATCGCGGTACGGTACGAGCGCCACGTCGAAAACTTCCTCGGCTTCGTCCACCTCGGATGCATCGTCGTGTACCTCAGGAGACTCCTGGACGATTTATGAGATGACTTCTACTACTCCGTCGTCGAGATCCCGTGCAAGTGCCAGGGGACCGAGAAGCTCGCATGGCTGCACATCGCGAAGGGTGAATACACGCTCTTCAACGTGGCTGTCGGTGAGTCAATGACGTTCCTCGGCAACAACGCGACGGTGACGACGAACTGGACGAACCTCCAGCGTCCCTCGAAGAACACGTACAGCGACCAGGAGTTCCTGATCCAGTCGATCACGATGCAGGAGGCCGGGCTCCGGGTGCGGTACGATGCGGCTGAAATCGACAAGATCGGGGGCCTCGGCGAAGCGAAGAACGTGCTCACAGGGCAGGCGTGGTTGTGGGATGATGCCGGCGCGTTCTTGCCGAAGGAAATCTTCCACGATTTCAGCGGGGAGAACCTCCTGTACCGGACGCTGCGCCGCTCCGCCGTCGTTTACTTCAACTGGGACAAGGCCCGGACGGGCGGGAATGCCACGTCGCGAAAGGTGCTGATCGACCACTTGCGCAACGTGCCGGACACGAAGGTGCGGACGCTCTCCCGGACTTCCGGAGGCGCGGCCGTCTTGCCGGTGCCGGACGGGTATATCTTCACCGACAACCCCGAGCGGAGCGAACACGGGGCCTTCTCGGCGATCATCCACATCCCGGACGACATCGTGTTCCCGATCAAGCCCATCGACCTCGGGACCGGCGCGCCGATCCGCCCGATCGAGGTGGGCCTGTACGTGCAGCTTTCGCTGAACGGGATCGCGTTCGAGCATCAGAAGAGCTCGAGTGTGACGGGCTGAAAAGGGGAATGCCATGAGCGTGGCGGAGATCGACAGCGAAGCGAGGCAGAACATCGTCGAGACGGAGCCGATGTTCGGCCCGTCCACACATTGCGTAGTGATCATGGAGCAACCGCCGTTGATGGGGGACGAACCTCCCCCGCAGTGGCGGGTCTCCGCCACGCTCACGCTTCGTGACAAGGCTCTCGGAAAAGGTGCGGTGCTGGCTGATTTGCCTACGGTTATCGTAGGGCCGCTGATTCACAAGCGGCAGGTCGTTGCGATAGCGAAGTACCCGAGTCCCGTCGATCGCTGGTCGTTCCGGTTCGAGAGTGATGCAGGGCGCGCGACGGCCCGGGTTTGGCTGCATCCTGGAACCTCTCCAGTCACGGAGTGCGGGCTGTTCGTGGTCCAGCACGGGTTGAAGGAATGAGCGTTCCGATCGGTGCCGAGCCTAGCGAGGCGCCAGAGCGGATCCTCACGACCGCGGGCTGGCTCTCGCTCGAGCGCGAGTATTTGCCGCGCGTGGTCGCGGGCGAGCATCTGCACGCGCATCCCGAGGCGAAAGCGGCCCTCGCCATCGCGGCGCGGACGTTCGTGCTCCGGGCGATGCGGGACCGGCCGACGCTGGGACGCACGACGGCGATCCCGAGCGGGGAGCAGTTTCAGGTGTTCGCGCGAGGCGCGACCGAGGAATGCGTAG
This sequence comes from Polyangium sp. y55x31, assembly GCF_029946505.1. Taxonomy (GTDB): domain Bacteria; phylum Myxococcota_A; class Polyangia; order Polyangiales; family Polyangiaceae; genus Polyangium. Next base: position 21,055 of record NZ_JARZHG010000069.1, on the reverse strand, counting down.
TCGCCGCCGTCGCGACGCACGGGGTCGTTTTGCGATACCAGGGTCGCATGATCCTCGCGAATCATGTTGCGGGAGCTCATTGGAATCAAGACGGGTCGCTCGGATCCGATCCGACGAACACCGAGCGATGGGTGACGTACAACGTGGGGCGCAGTGGTCGTGACGTCATCCCCACTCGCCTTTCGTTCCGCTCGCACCCTGGGAATCGGGGTTGTTTGGGGCAGAACAGCGCGAACTGGCTGGCTGCGCAGGGGTACGACCGCAGGACGATCCTGCGCTTCTTCTACGGGGAGGACATCGAGTTTCACGAGCTCGGCACCGGGGAGAGCACAGGTATCGGTCGGGCGCTGTTCGGCATTTTGGCGCTGGCTGTCTTCGGGACGGCCATGGTGCGGAGGTAGCCGTGGCGCATCGGCTCGTGCAGGCGGGTGAAGGGCATCCGCGACCGCTCGTGCTGGCGTTTCTCGTGGGAGGCGACCTCGATCCAAAGCTGCGGGCAGCGTTCGGACCGCGACCCTGCATCGTTGCGGATGGGCTGGCGAAAGGGCCGATGATGGGCGAGCTGCTGGAGTACGCCCATCATCGGGCGGGGCTACGTGAGGTCTCGCGCCTTGCGCTGATTGGGTATTCGGCCGGGTGCCAACGAGTGCGTGCGCTCTGGATGGCCGGGGTTCGGGCAAATGCGTACCTGCTCGCGGACGGAACCCATGCGTCGTGGCCGCCGGAGGAATGGCAGATTGCCTGGCTGCGCGAGCTCGCGAGCGACGCGCGTGCGGGGAAAACGCTCGTGGTCGCCACGCATACGATGCAAACCTACACGGAACATCTGCCAAAAGGAAAAGCGTTCGCCTCGACGGTGCGCGTGCTCCGGATGGCAACGGGATGGCGGCTCGACCGGGCAGGCCCCTGGGATCGGCCCGTGGTAACGCACGACGGCGCGCTTTGGGTGTACTCCTACGCGAGCGGGAAGATCGACGCCGCCGCCCACGCGGCACAGCTCGTCCACGTCGTTCCGGAGCTGAGTGCGAGGCATCTGCGAGCCCGACTCTTGTCCCCCGCACCGGAGGTGAAGCGTCAGTCCCCGACGTTGCCCCTGAGCGTCATTGGTTTCCTGGTATCCTTGCTCGGGTCGTCCAAGGCGCGCTAGACGCTCGGTTCATGCGCACGAATCCGGCAAAAAGGTCGCCTGAATACTGACTGAGGTGATCACAAGGACGCATCTCTTCGTTGTGAAAATGCGCCAGGGCAAGTAAAAACCGGAACACGTTGCGGCGTGCCGCATCATTGGGATGAATGTCCTCGGAATCGAGGTTGGACTGTCGGCCGAAGAGGGTATACAGCGCTTGATAGAAGAGCGGGCCCGGCACCACGGCTCCGTCCGAGACGAGCCACGTAACGCCTTGGTTGAACCTGTCCAGCATGCTGCGCGGCGGAGGGGGCGAGAGCGGCATGTTGGTGCGGCTGCTCAGCGACAACCTCCTCAACATCGTGCCGTGGCGCCATTCCTCGCCGTCGAGCAGCCACACATCGGTCATGTAGCCGGGGTCGAGCTCGCGGACGTCGACAAGGAACATCCCCAGCAGTCCCTTCTTCGCGTCGAGCAGGAAGAACGAGGCCGGCCCCGAGTAGCGAATCTGTTCGCCATTCGCGAGCTTGATCTCCTGCGCACCGGTCACCGTGGGCGCCTCCGTCGGCTCCACGTCTTCGGTATCGGTGGGGGACCGCTTCGCTGCGGGCGAGTCGCCCGTCTGCCGTGCAGGTTCGAGCCCGCTGGTCGGCCCGACCAAGACGTTGACCGTTTGCGTCTGGGTCACGGGCGGCGCGGTAGGGGCCGGTGCGGTGGCTGCGGGAGGCTGCGGGCCCCACGTCACGGGCATGCGCGCGGCATCGCCGGTAGCTGCATGAATCACCATGTTGGGCGTGGGGCCACTGCACGCCGTTAGGCCAAGGGACATCGCGAGCCAGATAATGGCGGGGTACTGCATCGACGCTCCTCCGTCGCGATGCTCCACATCACGACGCGTCGACCACTACCCCGCAGCGTGAGCACGGGCAGTGCGGGAGTTCGGCGGCTCCACGTAAGCGAGTTCCTGGTGCCCCATGTCACGGACACACAAGCGCAGATGCCCATGCCGAACGGCTGCGAAGGTTTGTCCCTTTCCCTCCCAGGTTTGTCCGTGTACCCTCGGCCTCATGGCAGAACCGCCCGCTCCGGCGCCGACGCGCGAGCCCTCCGCCGCGTTGGCCGTCCTCCGGACCCTCGCAAACCTGCTCATCACCGCGTTATTCCTCGCCCTCGCCGTCATGTGCTTCGTCAACGTCTTCGCCTCCTCCGTCGAGGTGGACCACTTGGCCAGCCAAACCGCTTGCCAGGGCCAACCCGCCGGATGCGAAGCGATGCCCATGAAGTGGGAGCGGGTGCCCTGGTCCCACTCGTTGCAAGTCTCGACGACGGGCGGCACGATCTTCGTGCAGTGCAAGCGTGAGTACGTCCTCGCAGGGTCCTGGGGCTGCGAGGCCCTCAACACGATCCCACCGATCCCCGTTTCGAGCGCGGCCGCGAGCGAGAGCGCAAGCGCAGCTCCTTCCGCCTCCGCGCCTGCCACGGCCACGCGGCCCTTGAAGCCGAAACCTGCGGCCCACCTGCCCGCGGCGCCGACGACGCTCCGCGCGGAAGCTCGCTGACGGAGGAGTGGTGTAACATGGGGACCATGCTTCGTCTGGTACGCGCCGGCATCGTCATTGCGGCTTGCTTCGCAGGCGCCGCCATCGTGGTGCCAGCTTGTAGCCCCCCCGGCGCTCTGCCTGGTGCCGACTGCCCGCTCGACGACGACGGGTTACTCGCCATCCCGGAGGAGTGCTGCCCGTGCATCATCCGCGAGGACTGCTGGGCGCAAGATCCTCCGCCGCAGCCCCCCGAGCACTGTCGCACCGGCTGCCCGCCGGGCGTCCCCTTCGAGTGCTGCCCGTGTCCGACGCCGGAGTGGTGCCCCGACGGGACGAGCCCGCGAACCCTCGCTCCGTGGTGCTCCTCGCTCGATGGCGGGAGCGACGGCTCGATGTCTTCCCTTTGCGCTGGCGGAACTTGCACGCCGCCCGCAGCCGGCGACTGGAAGGGCCCGGTCAGCTTCTGGCAAGGCTGGGATCTGGAGGCGCCGACGTGCCCGGACGACGCCCCGATTCTCGCCTTCGAAGCGTGGGCCGAGCCGCCCACGGTCTCGTGCGGCACGTGCGAATGCGATCCGCCCGAGGGGACGTGCAAGCTGCCGGAGACGTGGACGGTGAGCTCGGCAGCGTGCACCCCTGATCCGAATCTCGGCGTCAAGACAAACCTCGATCCGCCGACAAACTGGGACGGGACCTGCAACGAGGACAAATCGATCCAGAGCGGGAAGCTATGCGGCGGGGTGCCCTGCGTTCGGTCGATCGTAGTCTCACCCCCAACAATCGAGGAGCTACCGTGCAAGCCGCACCTCGTGGGAGATCCCGAGCCATCGATCCCGCATGCGTGGGAAGGTGGACCGCAGACGACGCTCGGAAAAGCGTGCACGAGTGCGACTCCCGCGCCGAGCTGCGTGGAAGCCGCGGGGAAGGTGTGTGTGCCAACTCCCCCGAGCTTCTCCTCCTGTGTGTATCGCGAGGGGGACCACCCCTGTCCCGAGGGCTGGGACGAGAGGCAGCTCCTCTACCAGCACGTGCAGGACAACCGCTCCTGCGCGGCGTGCACTTGCGACGCGCCAACCGGCGGGACGTGCAGCACGATCGCCACTGTCTTCAGCGGCCCCGCGTGCACCGACCTCGCGCACTCGGGCAGCATATTTGCAGGCATGGATGCTCCCTGCTGGGATCTCATGGCTGGTGCGCCGCTTACAGGCGTGTCGAGCACTCCGCCGGAGTACGTTTCGGGGAAATGCACGCCGAGCGGGGGCAATGTCGAAGGCGACGTCGTGCTGGCCGACCCTGTAACCGTATGCTGCTACTTGCCCGCGAGCTGAAGCTGAACGGGAGACGCTGATGTCTGAGCCGGTTTGGATCGATGCCAGTCTCGACGAAATTCCAGCCCCAGAAGTTCTTGCTGACATTGCACGCAAAGGTCATCATGCCGTGCTCCGCGTTTCGGGAGCACCGGGCGGGTCTGTGCTCGAAGAGCTCGTTCACCGACTCGCCCGCGCCTTGCCCGAACATAGCGTGTTTCTTAGCGGAGCTTCGCAGATCACCGTTATCCCCGTGATCACGAACGCTGACGTTCTGCAGATCGCGGACGAGCTCGTGGCAGCGGCGCATGAGTTCCGGGACCTGGCCATTGAACTTTGCGCTCGTCTCTCCCCAAAGCTCGGTATTGCGCGAGAGGCGCTTGTCGATAGTCCGCGCACTTCAGGCCGACTCGATGCCGAATGGGATTACCACTTCCACGGCCTGCAATGCTGCTTCAAGAGCCGCCGTACTGGGCAGGTCCTTGATGTTGAACTCTCGTTCGGAGATGAATTCGGCGTTCTCGATCCCTGGTTCTTCCATCGCTTCCTGAAGACAACCGACCGACACGCAGCAATCGCGGCAAAACTCGTCGAGGAATACCACGACACCGCCCGGGCGCTCGATGTGCTAGAAGGTACGGGGCGTCTCCGCCGCGTAACACATCTTACCGCCGGACGAGCCGTGCATGGTGTCGTCGCAAAATCTCGCTAAGCTGCGCACCTAGTACGTGTATAAGAGCGATACTGCGCCGGACGCGACGGGAACCAGCTTCTCCCAGGGTGAGGGCCGCCCGACGAAATCGGGATGGGCACCGATCAACGGGAGCGCGACTTCGAGATCGATGCGTGCCGCAATACGTGCCGAGAGAGGGAACTCCACTGCGCTGCGGGCTCCTACGCCGACGAAGCCACTTACGACGGTCTTCAAATAGTCCCTGCTCGGCGCCGCCGTACCCACGGCCCCGCCGGTGACGAACAGGCAACCCAGAAGCGGAGCGCGCTTGAAGCAGCCGGCGCCCGTTAGGGCGAACGTGTGGATCTCGACGTCCGTGAACCCAGCTCGACGGACATTCCAGAGTGGCATCCACCGCGCGTCGAGCTCGAGCGTGAACGGCGCGAGCTGAAGACCTCCGGCGAGACGGAGGCCCGGCACCCACTCCGGCGCGGCTCCACGGGAGACCGTCACGCCCAGAGCCAAGAAACGGCGCGGCATGAGGGGCGGAGCTGCGGGCGGTGGACATGCCGGACACGTTGGGCACGGGGCAGGCCTTGATGGCGCTGGCGCAGGCACAGGCTCAGGCGGAGGTGGCGGTGCGGCGGGCTCCTCCTCTTGTGGCGGCGCGAGCTCACGGATCCGTTTCGCCGCGTCGAACGCCGTCCAGTAGAGCACCTTGAAGCAGTCGTCCGTCGGCGGGTAGTCGTGGTGCTCGGAGTGCGCCACGGCCCCGGCCTCGTCCTTGATCGTCGTGTCGACCAACTTCGCGCCGTCCGGTAGCCGCCGAATCCGCACGACGAGCGTGCGCGTGGCGGTCGGATCCAAGGTGCTCACGGGCAACCAGTTCGTGAGGATGGCGCTGAAGTCGAACGGGTTGGAGCATCCGGGGAGCGAGCGATCCGCCGTGAGGTCGACGCGATGGCGCGGCACCTCGTCCGCCGCGAAGGAGGACGACGGCCAGATCAACGCCACGACAACCGTGCAGCCCCCGACGCCGAAGCGCCCGCCGAGGCCTCTAGCAGTGCGCGACATCACAATTCTGGACCCTCGACCAGAAATCTTCGGGGGGCCTGTCGATTTTTTCGTGATGGGAGGCTTCTCGTGCCCTTTACCTTCGTGGGACCAGTGAACGCGAGCAGGGGCGGCGCACTGCGCCGAACCTCGGCCGAGAGGTATCCGGAATGACACGCGGCATCGACGACTGCGCGAACGAGCTCCGGGTCTCCAAGGAGGCTCTGCTCCGGCACCGGGTCGCCATGGCCGCGGTCGTTCGGTCGATTGGAGTGCACGCAGCGCATGTCGAGGACGTCGTCCATGATGCATTCGTGCTCGCGTGTGGCAAGCCCGAAATGGAGCGACCGGATCCAAAAGATGACGAGGCGTTCAGCGCGTGGCTCTGCACGCTCGCGAAATATGCGGCCAAGACGAACCGTCGGAATGTCTTTCGCTCGCGAGAAACGCCCGCGCCCGCCGAGAAAATCGAGCTTGTTGCGGAGGATAAGGAAGCGTATCTCGGGCCCTTCGAGGACAGGGTGATCGCATCCACCGTATTCGAGCGACTGAGCCGGGATGACGGGTCGTTGCTCCACGAGCACTTCTACGAGGACAAGGACATCAAGGACCTCGCCGAGGAGCATGGCATCCCGTGGAGCACGATGCGCTCGCGGGTGGATTGCGTGCTCGACCGAGCGCGCATCGCCGTGCGCGACGTGGCCCCGCGCTCGGGCCGGCGTCGTCGGGCCTGGGCCATCCCGCTTGCGCTGCTTGGGCTTGCCGTGCGCGAGGCGCGCGCACACGTGGGCTCGCTCTGGGTGCGATTCTTCGGCGCGCTTCGTCGGGGTCCTGCACGGTTGATTGGCTTCGGGGCGACGGTGGCGGTGATTCTGGCGTCGACTCCGGATTCGGGGTCGCGTGCGGCAGACGGTTTCGCGTTTGGCGCGCAGAACATCCATAGCGGGGGTTCTGAGGATGCGGAGCGCTGCGCTGACCTCGTGAGGTCGACGCTGGCAAGCCCGCGGGAGGCTCCGAAACCCACGGTTCCGCCCAATACCAAGGCTTCCCCGCCGCGTCGCCACGAGCAGCGCTCGACGTCCGTGTGGATGATCGCGAATGCGATTCGCGATGCGGAAGCAAAAACGAAGAAGTAGCCAGCCGTCTATTCTGCGACGTTTCACCGTTCGCAGTGGATCCGCGTGCCGCAGCCCTCTTCTGGGCAAGCACAGCGCTGCGCGCACACGGATCCACTGGGGTCGGTGAAGGCCTCGCATACGCCCGAGCACCACTCATCGTCGATCTCAGACGGCGGCGAACCAAGGGCGCCGCATTGCTCGCGCACGCCCACGGTTCGCCGTCGCCTCGGATCGGCGATGCCCACGGAGGAATGATGAATGCTCTTCGGGACGTTGACGATGACGCAGCAACGACGGTGATGGACTGCGCGGCGCTGCCGCCGCAGCAGCGGATGAGCGTGGCGCACTCCGAGCCGCCGCGCGACACGCTCGTGGATACGAAGTGCGGGCCGCCGTCGCGATGGGATCGATTGTGTGCGTTCATCGGTCGGAAGGCGGACACCTTCCTGGACGCGCTCCGCGAGCGTTCCCTGTCGAGCCTTCTCCCTCCTGTCCCTCCATATCGATCGCCCCGTGAGACGCGCGTGTCCGCAAGGACGATGCTCGGGGATGATCGGTGGGAATTGCTGTTGATCGAGCTTCTGCGCGCGCCCTTGCATTACCAGCGGACGGCACGAGAGGTCATCACGTATGCCGTCGACCTCCGGCAACTGGGGGACGAGGTGTACACCGACGGCCTCGTGCACTTCGTGCTGTCGCGTCAGCGCGAGGACGCGGACGGCACCATCAGCATCGGTCGCCTCCGGGACGCCCTGTGCGACATATCCTTCTCGGGCACCCTCATGCCTGCGCTGCGTCGCCTCGACGAGGAGGGCACGATCGACCTCCTGCCGGCCAACGGGGACGTCGACCGCAACACCCCCTCCGAGCTCCGGGCCCCTCCGGCGCGCATCCGCCTCCGGGTGCTGGTTTGAGCGGCGGAGACCGGCCATGCCACGTCGGCAAGTCACGTCTCCCCTGCTCGTCGAGATCGGTGCGCGCATCCGGGGCATCCGCGTCGAGCAGGGGATGTCGCTGGACCAGCTCGCCACGAGGAGCGGCATTGCGAAGGGAAACCTTTCGAGCATCGAGCACGGGCGGGTCAACATCACGGTCGAGACGTGCCTGAGGATCGCGGCGGCGCTGGGGGTCAGTGCGGCGGAGCTGTTGCCGGAGAAGGAGCAAGGGACCGGCGGTCGAAAGGGGAGGGCGCACCCCGGGATCAGGTCGTGCCCATGTGACAGATCCCACTGAACGGCTGCTCGCTGGGTGGGGTCGTCGCGACGCCCCCGCCCCCACGTTGGGCCCGCCGAATCTACGCGGTCGAGCGCGGTCACGGCCGCGAGACCCCTGCCCCCCGCCTTGCTAGCTAGACAGCGTGCCTTTGATCCTCCCCCGCTTCCATAGACAACCAGGTTTGGCGTGATAGTACCCTGGGAGAGTCTGATGGCGAAGCGGAAGCGAAGGTCGTTCAGCTCAAGATCTTGATCTCACTGATTCGGCGCGTCACCGTGCTCTGCGACGTGCTCGACGTCTCGCGCAGCGGCTTTTACGCCTGGAGCCCGCAGCCCAAGCGCAAGGCCTCCGACGTCGAGCTGGCGATCTCGACCCACTGGGCGCCGGGCTTCTTCTTGGAGAGCTTCGCGCCCCGCTTGAGCGTGCCTGCGGCCGCCTGCGCTTCCTCCTCCGCCCGGCCCGCATCCTGCTCTCGGTACGTCATGGTGGCGAAGCGGCACCGAACGTCTTCCATGACGAGGGGGCTTCGCGTTCATGGTGCTGAGCCACCCTGGTAGCGTCTTCCCAGCACCGGCTCAGGGGATCGAGGCATATCGCCTCGACATGCTGTTATCTGATCGAAATAACGTAGTATTTCGCGGAGGAGAGCGGATCTTGGATCGGGTGTTACGTCCACTTTTTGCGACGTGGCGATTGTGCCTGTCTTCGAGAACCCGTTTGGAACCACTATCCGCTCCCGTGGAGACGCCGTTCGGCTATCACGTGATCAAGCGAAACCAGTGACTGGCTTCGCTACGAGCACATGGCGAGCTTCGCCTCGACGGCGAGCACGTCCGGGTGGCGCTCGCCCTTCCCCTTCGCGCGCAGCTCGGCCTGCTCGGCACGCCATCGCGCGCAGTCTCGACTCGTCGGTCGCGGAGGAGGGGGCGCGTCCGGGCCAGCGGCGCTTTCCCACGCCGCGCAGAGAGACAGCTGCGCGTTCGCGGCGACGGCCCTCGGATGCCGGGGCCCGTAGCCGGCGGCCTCGTCCACCAGGACTCTCCGGCGCACGGCCGCGCAGGCCCGCCGGTCCGCGTCGGCGTCGTGCCCGCACGCGCGGTGCGCGCCGTCGACGCGCACCATCGCCGGGTGTCGCTCGCCTTTCCCCGAGGCGACGAGCGCGACGCGCTCGAGCTCGAGCTCACCGCAAGAGGGCGGGAGCTCCGTGCTCTCGAGGTCGCTCGGGCGCGGCGCGACGCCGGAGACAGCCGGCCGTTCGACGCGAACCTTCACCGGATCGCGCGGGGGCTCCGCAGACGTGCAGCTACACGCGAGCCACCACGGAGCGGCAGCGAGAGCGAGCGTGCGACGCACACGACCCCGCGTGCCTGGCGAGCGGTTCATCGCAGGAGACCATTTCCGCATCGCGAGGGCAGACCGATTCACGCGGTGAAGACGAGCTCCGGCGCATACGCCGAAACGACGCCGGACACGATGCCGCGGGAACGGGCAAGACGCTCGAGAGCGCATGCCGGTAGGGAGAGCAAGGTGCGAGGTCCAGCGCTCGCCAGGGCCTCCGCGTACGCGCGGTGCGACTCGAGCAAGGCCACGAGCGACTCCGTGTAGCCCGGCTGGTCTCCTTCCAGGAGCGCGAAGAGCGCCCGGACGGCCGGCTCGTCGATCCGCTCCAGCCGCGACGAGGCGCGCGCGGCATTCGGCATGGCCTCGAGCGTGCGAATGAGCTCCTTCCCGTGATGGCCGCTGCGCGTCGCGACCGCGCGAAGGGTCTCGGCGAGCGGAAAGAAGTATTCATCGAGCTTCGCCGTCTGCACGCCGATCTGGAGAAGCGCGCTCTCCGGGATGTTCGTGAGCCACGCGTGCGCGGTGCCGTCCGCGATCGCCAGCGTGCACCACATGGCGTCGACCCACGCGCGCGCGGTGGCCTCCTGCCATGGAGGCGGCGGGTTGACCGCGCCCACCATGACGTCGGCCGTGATCTCCATCGGAACGACGCGGTCGGGAAAGACCACGCGACCGAAGAAGAGCGCGCTCGCGCGGGCGGAACGCCGGAGCCACTCGACCCCTTCGGTCGGCTCGGCGTCGACGGTGAGGAGCGTACCGGCGACGTCCGTGGCGAACGCCGCGAGCGTCGGCAAGAACGGCCCGCGACTGGCGGACGCCCCGAGGTTCGCCCCGATCCGCCGGCGAAATCCTCTCGCCTCTTCCAGGCGGTCGTTCGCGATCGTGTGAGCCAGGATGATGTGTGCCATTCGTCTCTGATCCCGTGCTCGAGGGGCGACCCAGGGTAGGGACGCGTCCGAGCGGAGTGATGCGTGTCGGGTAGCCGTTTCTTCCCTCGGAGGCCACCGATTTCTCGCGCGATCACACCGTCGCCGGCGAGGAGCGTCACCCGTCGTCAGGGCGCTCGAGGCTGATCCGCCCCAGGGCCCCGGCGCGAAACGCGTGAATGAGGACGTCCCCCGCCTTGTGACGGTCGAGTGGGGGCGGGGTGGTCCGGTGTCGTTCATGTTTGAGCGCTCGAGGCGGCCGCCTGGGTTGACAGGTGGCCGGTGGAGCGTGTTGGCTGGGACCGTAGAGGTGGTCGGATCTGGAAGTATGGAGGAGGAGAGGAGACCGCAGGGATGCGGCGATGCGCAGGGGTAGATGCGAGTGCCTTTGCGACGCGGTGGAGAGGGCCCAGGAGGTCGGTGCGCTCGATGTCGGTGGGGCGGCGTCGCGCTTGGCGCCGTGCTCGGGAGGGCGGTGCGGCGTGGAGGTTGTCCGCCGTGCTGCTGTGGGGTGATGCCGGATATGAGGAAGTTTCTTGTTGTGCGCCGCTATAAGAAGTGCAGCAGTCCCGCGGAGCGCGAGGGCAATCGATACCTGTTTGCAGTGTCCTGGTCGTGCTTCGTGGCGCTCGCGGCCTGGTGCAACGCCTGCGCCCCAGCATCTCCGCCCGTGACCGCCATGGAAGCCGATTCGGGTGCCATCTGGCTGAGCAAAAGCTGCGAGGCGGGCTCCGCTGCCGACTGCCATGCGCTGGGCGTGATGTACACGTCTGGAGGAGATCTCCCCGGGGACGATGCGCGCGCCGCGGAACTCTTTGGTAAGGCCTGCGACCGCGGAAATGCGGACGGCTGCGTGAGCCTCGGACACCTGCTCGACAGAGGCTGGGGCTCCGACGGCCGGGGCCTAGCCACGGATAAGGCGCGCGCCGCGGAACTCTTTGGCAATGCCTGCAACCGCGGGAACGCAGCCGGCTGCGTGAGCCTCAGCTTCCTGCTCGAGGAAGGCTGGGGCTCGGCCAAGGACGCGGCGCGCGCCGTGGAACTCTTTGGCAATGCCTGCAACCGTGGGAACGCGGCCGGCTGCGTGAACCTCGGACGCCTGTACCAGAAAGGCCGGGGTGTGACCAAGGACGAGACGCGCGCCGCGGGACTCTACCGCAAAGGCTGCGACGGTGGGGAGGCAGCGGGCTGCTTCAATCTCGGGGTCGCGTATGCCGAGGGTCGGGGTGTGCCCAGAGACGATACACGCGCTAAGGAACTCTTCCGGAATCTCTGTGACAAAGGGGATGAGGCGGCTTGCCTCACGCTGCTGCACTCATACTCTGAGTGGCCGGGGGCTTTGCCACGGTAAGCGTGGCTCGCTCTCGGCAACTGCGGGCGCCCAGACAAGACCCTGCGGCACAACAAGCGGGTGGTGCATGACGGTGCGCCATGCCTCGCTCCGCTCAGCACGGCGCCCGGCAGCACACCTGCAAGGCGTTGGGCGGGTTGATCTTCCCCCGCTCCCGTGGACAAACGCACTATGCCGCAAACGCGGCCACTTGTGCTCTCAATTCGAACTCGACCGGGCTCAAGTACCCGAGGTACGAGTGCCGCCGGGCGTGGTTGTAGAACCGCTCGAGGTAGTCACCGATCGACGCCATCGCGGCATCCCGTGTCGGGAAGCGCATCTCGTCGACCAGCTCGGCCTTGAGGGTCGCGAAGAAGCTCTCGGCCACGGCGTTGTCCCAGCAGTCGCCGGTGCGGCTCATGCTCGCGGCGATGCCGTTGTCGCGCAGCGCCTTGCGGTAGTCCTCGCTGGCATAGGGGCTGCCGCGGTCCGAGTGGTGCAAAAGCCCCGGCTGCGGCCTGCGCGCGCGTAGCGCTCGCTCGAGGGCTTTGAGCGCGAGGGCGCGGTCGTTCTGCTCGCTCATCGCGAAGCCGACGACCCGTCGCGAGAACAGGTCGAGGATCGTAGCCAAGTACAGCCAGCCCTCGGCGGTCGGGATGTATGTCACGTCGGTCACCCACGCCTCGTTCGGGGCCTTCGCGTCGAATTGGCGACCGAGCAGGTTCGGCGCGATCGGCATCGAGTGCTTCGAGTCCGTGGTGCGCCGGAAACGGCGTTTGCTGCGTGCTTCGAGGCCTCGCTCGCGCATGAGCCGCTCGACGCGCTTGCGGCTCACGCACAGGCCCCTGGCGCGCAACTCCGCGTGCACCCGCGGGCTGCCGTAGGTGCCGCGGCTTCGGCGGTGAGCTGCGGCGATCTCCGCCGCGAGCTGCGCGTCGGATGCCTTCTGCCGCGACTCGGGGCGCTTGCACCAGGCGTAAAAGCCGCTGCGCGAAACGCCGAGGACGTCGCAAAGCACGGTGACGGGTCCGACACGACCTCAAGCTCCGGGAGGATCCGCTGGCGCAGGAAATGATCCGCATGGGAGCGCTGCCGGATCTGAGGGATCAAAATCACACGATCCTGTTCGGTTCTGGAGTTTTTGACTGCACGGCGGCCTTCTTCGCGAAGGAGAGCGAGTGAAGTTCGCTAAACCGGCCGCACCGCTGATGTGGCGTCGGTGGGGGACCGCCGCTCGCGCGCGGTCGCGCTCAGAGGCATCGCGCAGATCCTGGCGAACAAGGGCCAGGTCGACGAGGCCCTTGAGCGCTACAAGGAAGCGTGCGCGGTGTTCGAGGCGCTGGGGGACCGCCGCCCCCACCCATGACCGTCAGGCAAACCGACCACCCACAGCTTCCCGTCCACACGCACGAGGGTCGGCCGCTTCGTCGCCACCGCAGCCACCGCCGCAGGCGCATCCCGCCAAACCTTCAGCGGCGCCGTCGTGGACCCCGAACAGGCCGCGAGACCTACCACCATCGCGAGGAGGCTCAGCCGCGATGCTGGTGAGAGCAGGCCGCCAGAGGAACGAGCTCGACATGGCGCCACGCACACCCAAATATCATGACGCAGGCGTGGCGCCTACTACGTTCATGTGTCGGAACGTACATTCCAGTGCAACAACGCCCACCCCTCGACCGCCGCCGAGGTCGCGAGAAGGGGTCGGGCCGTTGAGTGAGGGCCCTCTGGCCCACCCTTCGCGAACCGGCGAAGACTAGCCTGCTCGTCTGGCGTTACCAGAGCGTTACCACGACGAGGCTACCGTCGTGTCTCTTCCCGTCCTTTCCCGGACACTCCGAAGAACCCCCTCACCATCGCGAAAGTGCCTGGAACGACGCCGTTTCCGCAATCGTTCTCGTACCTTGGCGAGAGGGTTCCCGAATCCCCAGCAGCGGTTTCCTAAACCGAAGGTCGCAGGTCCGATTCCTGCCGGGGGTGCCAATGATTCCGCGGGGTTAGCGCATCCCGCCTCCGTTGCCCCGGGGCCGTCTGGAAACGCGTTGCCCCACTGTTGCCCCAACCCCCCCGGGTCCTCTCCTCGACCCTGGCGGGTCGCGAGCGGTTCCGTGGTGACGGTCACCCCTTCCGGCCCCGCCCCTTGACCGGTCGCGGACCGTGCGATGCCCCACCATCGCCCCGTCTGCTGCCCCGTCCGTGCTCCGGCTGACCGGGCTCCGTTGCCCCGCCGTTGCCCCGCCCCTCGGTCGCCTTCGCGATCCTCCGGGCGGCCTCGGCGAGGTCTTCCTTCAGGTGGTGCACGTAGCGCTGCGTCGTCGACAGGTGCTTGTGCCCCGCCATGCGCTGGACGACGTGCACCGGCACGCCGGCCCTCAACCACGACGTAATCGCGAAGTGCCGCAGCCCGTACACGCTCCACCCTCCGAGCCCGGCGCGGTCGCGCACGCGCTCGAAGGCTTGCGTGAGCCCGTACTGCCCCCACGGCTTGCCCTGCTGGTTGAGCGCGACGCGCCCATCCTTCGGCCCGTGCTCGGCGTGCTCGAGGAGCCGCGCGAGCGGGGCCGTGATGGGAATCTCGCGTTGCCCCGTCTTCGGCGTGTGCGTTTCGCCGTAGGAGCGGCCTTCGCGCACGCTGAGGAAGCCGCCTTGCGCCTCGCCGTTTGTCCCGGGGAGGAGCACGTCGCGCCGACGTAACGCGCGGACTTCGTTGGGGCGAAGGCCGGCGTGCGCCATGAGCGCGAACGCGAGGCGCTGCGACGGGACCGCGGAGGCGAGAATCGTATCGATGTCCCTCTCGGAGGGGATTTCGAGGATGCTCTTTTCCGCGGCTTTGAGCCGAGGCAACGCGGGGGGCAAACCCGCGAGGTAGCCGCGGCTCGTCGCGAAACGCAGCACGGATCGGAGGACGATCTGCACATTGTTTCGCGTGGTGCGGGCGCGGTCCTGCTTGGAAAGCGCGAGGTCGAGCTCGGCGGCCGCGGCTCCGTCGACCTGGGCGAGCGGGAGCTCGCCGAAGGTCGGGAGGAGGTGGCGGTCGAGGACGAGCGCGTAGCCTCGGCGGGTGGTGACCTTGAGGTCGGTCAGCATGAAGGTGGAGCGGTATTCGCTGACAACTTCGGAGAAGGTCTTCGTGGGGAGGGCGGGGGTGGTGGATGGGGTGGGAGGGGAGCCGGCGGGGGATGCTGCCGGCGGCGCGGGAACGTCGTCCTCGGGCGCGTACGGGGTGCCGTAGCGGGCGAGGTTCAGGAGGACGCGTTTCTCCTCGGCACGAGCGCCGGGGAGCGTCTGGACCTGGGCATCCTTGCGGTACCTTGCCCGCTGTCCGTCTTTCGTCTTGTAGCGGATGTCAATGAACAGCCGGGTTTCCCCGCGGCGGTTGACTTTCCGGATTGGCATGATCGGGTCCTTTCCCGGTCATCCCAGCCGATCTGCGAGGTCCCAAGCGTATATCACGCAAACCAGTTGTCACGCAAACCAGCTGGAGGGCACGAGGCCGTCACGCTTGCGTAGCTCATCCGTGCTGGTGTCACGCCATTCTTCCTTCAAGGCAGAATCAAACTCAGCAATCGGCAATCGTGCATGATCAAACACTATGATTTGCACCTTGTTGTTTGTTGCAAACGCGGCTAACAACTTATATAGTTTTGTGATGGCCTCGACATCCTTGTCGTCTGCGGGATACGTGGGCTGCCCCTCCTTTGCCAGAGCAGCTGGAAACCATACCTGACTCGGCTGGTCAAGCATCAAGAAGGATGGAACAGGAGACGACTCATGCCGGAATTGGTAGTGTAGAGCTAGCAAGACGACGACATGGTAGCTAAGCCAGTTGGCACCGCTGCCGAGCTCACTCAAAGGAACATAATCGTTCGCGTCGACCGCGATCTCGATCAACAGCTCTCGGAGATTTAACCTCACCGGAGCCCCAGGAAACTCTACATCCAGGCCACTGGTTAGCGCTGTCGCCGTTGCACCAATTGCTGCCTGTATCTGGACAATCGATCTGTCAACAGCAGCATCACCAACCGCCGCCTCCAAAGATGCGATCTGCTGCTCCAGCGTAGGCCCTCCTCCACTCGTCTCGCTTTCAACAACCTTACTCTGCGCCAGAAGGTACTCTTGGATAGCCCCAGAAAGTCGCTCTATCCTTCTTGTTTCCGCAAAGAGTCGACTATCTGCGCTGATCTCTGAGACAGCCGCCTTCACCCGCTCACGTGCGCGAGACAGCGCCATAGAAATCTCTCGTACGTCGTTTTCAAGTTTCGCCCGGCGCAATTCCACCCTTGATTTCAGTCTCGTTGGCAAGGTACGAACCTGTTCGAGTGCACGGCTGCCGCTTTCCAGCTGCTTCTCAATATCGTTTACGGCTAACTCCCCTGACTCGCAGAGTGGACATTGCTTCGTCTTCGTCGGCGGTAACAGTTTGCGGATCGCCAATCGCTCCGCTTGCTTGTCTGCAACTAGTTGAAACTCGCTCTCTGCCGTCTCATAGGCTCGCAGTTCCGCCAGTTCCCCCTTGGTTCGACCAAGCACGTCGCTAAGGCGCTCGACGTCTCCATCCGCAGCCGAAAGTACATCAATAACATTAGCACGTTCGGCAATGCTATCAATCGCATACTGTGCACGCTTAAGCGTATGCAACAGGTCTTCTAGCGACTGCGGCATTGATGCAGCGTCGAGCAGGCCCATGCCCACGGCCTGATTCCAAAGCGTTAGGCCACGTTCATAGCCATTTGCCTGCAAGGTTTGCTGCTCTTTGCGACGGCGGTCCTGAATTCTTTTGTCATCCAACAGCCGTCTCAGCTCCTGCCGCATTTCAAGATGCCTCATGGTGAACACCTTGAGAAAATAGCGCAAAGCGTCAACTACCTGCATTTTCTCGAACGAAGTCTCGATTCCGGCAAAGGTGACGTTCCGGCTGGCAATGACATCCTGGGGCTGGAACAAATAGGGTGCGCAATGACGAATGCTAGTCGGAAACTCTCCGTCCTTGCCCCGAACCACTGGGGGTACCTCGATACCAGTGAAGCTAGAAAGGATCTCCTTGCCCGTTTGGAGGTTATGCGTGTATTTCTGTGGGGCAACCGGAGGGAGCTCCACATCAGGCCCGACTTCGAGAAAAAGCTCAGTCGCAGTACGGCTGTTCGCGTCCGGAAGGGGCCTGACAAGAGCGAGTCTCCGACGCTCGCCCGCACATGCTTCGATGAGCATGCCCACGTGCGACACTGCCTGACGAATAGGTCCCTTAGCAATGCGACAATTTTTCGACAGAAGACAATAGTCCGCGATTTCCAGAACGGTGGACTTGCCTTTGGCCGATGTGCCCGAGTAAACCGTCAGTCCCGACTCATTAAACGTGAGGATTCGAATGTCCCCAGATTTCTTCGAATAGATGGCCAACTGAAGTAGTTTCCAGCTCATACTCAGCTCCCAGCCAGAAGAGTCAGAAGCGCCGCCTCTCCTCCGTCCTTCCGAACCATTTTTCCAATGACTTTAGAACGGCAACGCAAGTCCGTTGCCAAGAGGCTCATTGCGGTACCTGGCTGACGTCGGATGGTTTTTCCCAGTGGCATGATACGCATCTTGTTCATTGTAAAAATGCCACTTGCGACGCCTAGCCGAATGGCCTTCCAGAATGGGTCCACCCATGATTCGATAGCCCTACTGACTCCAACTCGCCATTCCGGATGCTCGGTGAACATCTCTAAGAGGAGTATGCTGAGCTTTGCGTTGGCTGTCGTGGGCAGACGCTCGCGCACGGCGTCCGGGATCAGGAGAGCTAGGCCGAACATCGCCGGGAATACCGGGAGCCAATCTTCATCCGTGGCCCTCGTCAATGCCCCGCTTCCCCCTTCAAGATAACCGACAGACATCCAGAATACAGAATAGGCCCCAAGAGCTGGGTTCCTTTGGATGAACCCGTCGAGCGCTACCCCGCCGCCGTGCTCACCCTCATCTGTATCCCTCACTTAAGCAACCCTCGCCTTCGTTTTCTTGAGTTCGTTCTCGAAATTCGGATGCCAGCCGACGATCATAGCATCGGACAGTATGTATAGCGATCCGTAGTTTACGTGCGACGGCAACTGTTCCGATCGAATTAACCCCCTACATTGCTGGAGTGATTCATTGTGGATCTGCCATCCTTTCTCCACTGGATCACCCCCTCCTCGTAAACACTTCCGCCGAACCATCGACCATTGATTTTCCAGGTCCGCATCCAGTGCATCTAGCTCGGCATCCCCCAAGAGCCCGGCTTGACGCCAACCGTAGCGCTCGGCGCTTGCACGATGGTAGTTGCGGACTGCTGCAAGCAGATCCTCGTCTGTGGCATTCAGTATAGCCAACTGCCTGATGTAGGCTGGATCTTTTGCTACCTCCTCGGAAAGCTCTGGAAATGGCCCGGTATTGTATCTGGAGATTAAAGGTGCCGGTCGAAGTTTGTCGTGAATCTCGGCAATTTTTCCCCCAACCAGATCGTGCTCAATCGTGCATCCGCCGACCCGGAGTTGATCAAGCACATGGCTTACGAACCAGCCAATGAGCTCCTGTCGAAATGCCACAACCCTCTCGGGGCGCACATAGAGGCGCCGAACTCGATGCTCTATCTCGCTAGTAGCATCAGTGAGTCGTAACTGCGCATCGCACACGCGAATTCGACGAACCATGTCTTGCCGTTGTGCGTCAGTTAAGCTTTCCCATGCTTCGTAACATGGCTTCAGTCGCTCGTTTTTTCGCGCTTTTGCAACCTGCCCGAGATTCTCAATGAGCCCACAGATGTCCTTGTCCGTCGGGGCTTTCAGAGCGGCACTCGTCTCGGCAAATGGCTCTATGGTAGATCCGGCCGCAACCTTCGACGTGGTGAGCAACGTGAGCTTCGTCTCGGGTGTCCATTGCGTGCGCGCAGGGTATTCGGACCAGACTCGTATCGTCTTCCAAAACTCCACAGAAGCGGTCGTCAAAGTGGAATTGGTGAACGAATGCTTCGCTTGGATCGATGCTGTTAACTCATTCGCATCGTTGAAGGATACGATATCGTCGGATGCCTCCAGTGCAGCGGAGGTTCGATTATCGAGCACGAAGATCAATGCGCGGTGCACCTGCCACATGAACCCGGCAAGCGAACCCCCAGCCTTGTGGTCAACATGACTTGTCATGGCACCTACATTGCGTACAACTGCGCCCTAACAACTGTACGCGGGGTCGCGGATGTAGGGCAAGGATATTTGGGGCGGCCCCACGCCCGAGATCTCAACTTCCCCTTCCCCCCTCCGGTCGGGAGGAGCGGCCCACCAGCCCAGGGAACTGGAAGGCGGTGGCCCGTCGAGCCGCCCCTCTCATTGCGTCACTTGCCCACGCCGACAAGGTTATGTAATTTTACCCACCGATCCACGGGAGGGCCCCATGCGCCTGCACGTCTCCACCGACATCCCCCTCAGCGAGCCCAACGCCTCCTCCGGCCTCGTCACCTGGTTCTCCATCGACATCTTCCCCGACGACGACGCCCCCCACCCCGCCCGCATCGGCCACGCGCGCGTCGCCCGCATCCACATCAGCAGCGCCCTCGACCTCAACGTCCCCCTCCTCGACGTGCTCGACGCCGACAGCGGCGAGCTCGAGGCGCTCCACGACGTCTTCTTCGAGAACGACTGGCCCAAGGACGAATACCTGGAGGGCGGCGGCAACGACGCCCTCTACATCAGCGAGCTCGTCATCGACCCCGCGTACGAGGGCCGCAACATCGACCTCGCCCTCGTGCGCCGGCTCTGCGACACGCTGGCGCAAGGCTGCACCGTCGCCATCCTCCCGTATGCCTCCCAGCGCGACGTCGACCACTGGACGCCGCTGGGGTTCGAGGTCACCCCGCCCGGCGGAGCCGAGGGCTACCTGCATCTTCTGCTGGGGACCCGTACGGCGCGCGTGGACGATCCCGATCAGCCGGGAGTGTTCAAGGTCTTGCCGAACCCTTCGCCCGAGGAGGCGGAGAGGCATCACTGAGGCCGAACGTCGCGCCTCGCCGAGGAGGCCGTGCGGGGGGGGTCCGTCTTGGGCGTCGAAACACTGCTACTAAGGCAGTTGCGCTTGCACAACCACCTTCCTACTGTACAAATTTAGGCGTGCGCAATACGCGAGGCGTTCTACTGGCAGCCGCTCTTCTACTGTCACCACAGACTGTGGAAGCGAGCCCATGGACCAAGTTTCGTGATGCTATTACCGCACCAGTTCGGGTTCCCGGGGCGGCAATAGTTAACGCTATCAAGAAGCCGACCCTAAAAAACCTAGGAAAGGTCGCTGCCTCCCCCGTAACTGCGGCAGCAACGGTACTCGACAATACGACGTCTGCCGCCAATGACCTCGTAGAGAAGAATCCCTCACTGAAGCGCGCAATTGAGGGGAAGCAGCTTGCTGTAACTGTTCCCATCGGAGGCAGTGCCTCTTCGGCGCCGCTCGGAAGCGCCGCTGCGGTTACGCCGACTCCAACTGTGCGCCTATCCGGCCACGCTGAAATCACTGCAGAATTCGCTCTCCGCCCAAAGCAGGCACCTCCGATGATTGCGGTGGGGATCGGTGTTCAGCCCCAGAACAGAGGCAACAGCAGCAAGGAACAGGTCGCTGCAGCTGCGACTGGAACGCAACATTCTATAGCGGAAACACGGCCGCTGGACTGGGCGACGTGCGAGGCCATCGGCACGTATGGCACTATACTAGAGAATGCTGCCCGTAAACAGATCAGTAAAGAGGAGTTGTTTCGCGAGTCGCTTTCACACCTCGAGATGCTGAAACGTGCCGCCCTCGATGAGGGGAAATGGAAGACGGGCGATCACAATGCCATCCTCTCGGCTGTGCGCCAACTAATCAACACAACGGTCGGGCTGGTGGAAATTGCAGGCTCGGAGATTCCGGCCATGAAGGGCATGGGGGCGGTGACGTTGGCATATGGCTGTGCCGACAAGTTCATCGACGGATTCAAGGGCACGTCCACAGCATTCCAGGTAGCTGGCATGTGCGCGGCTGAAGTCGCGCTTAAACACACGTTCAAGAGCGTTCCGGAGCAGCGCAAGGCCATCATCGATACGATCAAGACGATGGCAGAGAAGTGGCGCGACATGTCAAGCTTTGCCAAGGACGAGGCCGGGCGCGATGAAGCCAAGAGAGCGTTAGCGCTGCAGATCAGCAACATCGACAATGCGCTCGCCAAGGCGCGAGCCAGCTATGAGCTCAATCAATCTGTGCTGAATCTCTATCAAGAACGCATCGCCGAAGCGAGAGCTGCATGGCGACACGGCAATTGCGGAGTCCGGCGGCGCTAGCAGCCCGTGGACCTATCCCGAAGGACGATCGACAGGGACGGGAGGGGATGGTAGGTTTGTCCGCGTCATGTCGATGGGTCGAAGACGGGAGAAGCAGGCGCCGCTTTGGGTGGCGGCGCCTTC
>NZ_JARZHG010000068.1 GCF_029946505.1 Polyangium sp. y55x31 | reverse complement strand
GGTGGCTCTGGTACGGCGCATGCCGAGGCAATTGGCACGATTTTCCCGGGCTGCGTGGGACGGGATGCCGCCGGGCCATGGGCGGGATGTTGGGATCGCGATTGGGGTGGCGTAGATCCACGGGCTGCTAGCCGTCTGCTGTTGCTGCCTTGGGTGATCGGCGACGCGTGGCATAAACCATCGAAATCACACAAGAAACGCCTGGTGCCGCCTTCGAGATTTGAACTCGAGACCTACGGTTTACGAAAACGGGGCCGGTTTCCCGGCTGCCCCCCTCGCAAGTTGCTGAAAGAGCGATGAAAAACGGCTCGAAACGGCCACGGTGCGAGGGTGAGGGGGGGCAGCGGGGAGGGCGACGGGAGGCGACACGAAAGGACACGGCGGGAATGAGACTGGGCAACAGGTGGGCAACGGCAGGCGACGCAACTGCCAAGGCTGACGAGCCAACAAAACGGGATGGTCACGTGGCGCTGTCGTGTGCGTGCAGCGCGCAGGACCGTGAGCCACCTTCGCCTGCCCGACCGTCAGGCGCGGCAGGTGGCGCTTGCGCCGGCGGCCGAGCTCCGCTTACCATCGCCGCGTCGATGCACATGAAGGAGGCGAGGCTGGCACTCGCAGCTGCAGGCCGAGGCGCCTGGCCGGGGCTCGACCTCGACGACGACTTCTTCCTCCGTCACCTCGAGCGTCATCTCGCGGCGGCCCCCGATCCCGAGGCCGCGCTCGCCCGCGTGCGGGCTGACGATTTCTATCTCGCCTGCGCCTGCGCCGCGGGCTCGCCGGGCGCCGTCGAGCAACTCGAACGGCGCTTCGGCGGCGTGATCGACGCGGTCGCCGCCCGCTTCGCGCCGAGCAAAGATCGCCGCGCCGAGCTCCGCCAGATGCTGCGCGAGCGGCTCTTCGCCGCGCGGCCGGGCGCGGAGCCGCGTATCGCCAGCTACTCGGGCCGGGGTTTCTTGGAGAACTGGCTGCGCGTCGCAGCCGTGCGTGCCTTCGTGAACGCCGCGGAGAGCGAGCGGCGCGAGATCCAGGCCGAGGGCGACGCGCTCGCGGCCGTCGCCGACGGCCGCGACGTGGAGCTGGATTTCCTCAAGGCGCATTATCGCGATGCGTTCCGCACCGCCTTCTCGCGCGCGATCGCACGACTCGAGCCGGCAGAGCGGCTGGTGCTGCGCCTCTCGGTGCTCGACGGCCTGACGTGCGACGAGGTGGCGGCGGCCTTGGGCGTCCACCGCGCGACGGCGGCGCGGCGCACGGCACAGGCGCGGCAGCGGCTCTCGGACGCGACGCGCAAGGAGCTCTCGAGCGCGCTGCGCGTCGGCGACGCCGAGCTCGACAGCATCCTACGCATCGTCGAGAGCAACCTCGATCTGAGCCTCTCGCGCCTGCTTGGCCGGGACGAATGAGATGCGCCCGCCGCTCGCGTCCTGCCCCGACACCGAGGCCCTCTGCAGCTTCGTCGAAGGGCATGCCGCGGCGCCCGAGCGCGACGCGCTCGAGCGTCACCTCGACGACTGCGCCGCCTGCCGCCGCGCCCTCGTCGAGCTGGGGCGTGTCCTCGGCGCCTCTCCCCCTGGGGCCGCGAGCGAGCACCACGCCGCGGCGTCCAGCCCGCCGCACGAAGCTCCGAGCCTCGGTCGCTACCAGATCCGCCAGGTGGTCGGCGCGGGGGGCATGGGGGTCGTCTACGAGGGCTGGGATCCGGCGCTCGGACGTAGGGTCGCGCTCAAGCTGATGAGGCCGGACCAGGCCGGCGCCGCCGATCGGCTCGCGGCCGAGGCGCGCGCGCTCGCGAAGGTCACGCACCCCAACGTGCTCACCGTGTTCGACGTCGGCGTCGAGGGCGGCGCCGTCTTCCTCGCGGCCGAGTACGTCGAGGGGGCGACGCTCGACAAGGCCTGGCCGGGGCCTGGGCCGGGTTTTCGCGAGCGCGTCGAAGCATACGTGCAGGCTGGGCGCGGCCTCGCCGCCATCCACGCGGCGGGCCTCACGCACCGCGACATCAAGCCAGCGAACCTCCTGCTCGGCGACGACGGGCGCGTGCGCGTCGCCGATTTCGGGCTGGCCGTGGGCGCGGAGCAGCGCGCCGACCCGGCCGGCACACGGGCGTACATGGCGCCCGAGCAGCGCGCCAGCGAGGTGGGCCCGGCAGTCGATCAGTTCGCGCTCGGGCTCTGTCTTCTCGAAGCGCTCACGGGCGCGCGTCTGCCGGCGGGCACGGCGGCCGCAGAGCTCGCGCGCCTCGGCCGCGAGCGGTGGGGGAGCGGCGGCCCGGAGCCCGCGCTGTGGGACGCCCTCGCCCGCGCGATCGCGATCGATCCCGCCGCCCGCCACCACGACGTGGAGGCGCTGGTAGCGGCGCTCGAGGCCTCGCTCGATGCGCGTCCCGTGGCCGCTCCGCGCCGGGCGCGCGCGGTCTCCCTCGCGCTCGTCGGCGTCGGCCTCGCGACGCTCGCCGCGGCCGGCTTCCCGGGCGACCGAGCCATACCCACGAGCTCCACCTCCGCGAACGGCGTCGATACGACCCACAGCACCGCCGCGCCCGCGCCGAGCGTGGCAGCGCCCGAAGCGTCCGCCACGCTCGGGGCCGCGCCGGCTCCTTCTCCGCAGCCGCCGGCATTTTCACAGCCCCTCCTGCGCGCGAGCGCGCGCCCCGCAGCATCCATCGCTGCGGCAGCCGGTTCCAGCACGCCTTTCGCGTCGGGCAGCGACAGGGGCGAGGCCGCGAAGCTCATGCAGAAGGCGGCGGAGGCGTTCCGCGGGGGGAACGGCAAGGCGTGCCTGGAGCTCCTCGCGCGGGCCGAGAAGCTCGACGCGGCGAGCGTCAGCATCATGGCCCAGACGCGCGCCTCGTGCGAGATGCTCGCCGGCCAGTGCGAGCAAGGCGCGAAGCGCATGCGCGCCGCTGGCAACGACGATGTCGCGGTGCAGCGGTCCCTGTTGCAATACTGCCCCGCAGACGACACGAGCCGGGCCTCCCCGGAGGAGCGCATCCTCGCCGTGGCGGCGCAGACACACCTCGGGCCCCGCACGGTCGCGCGTTGCGAGCAGCTCGCCACGCAACTCGAGCGAGCCATCGGCGAACGCCCTTCGCCGGCGCCGGGCACCGTCTTCCACGCCCGGGTGAGCCTCGCGAACTGCTTCGCTGCGGCCGGCGACTGCGCGCGCGCGCGGGTCGTCGCCGGCGCTCTCTTCCCGGTGAACGATCGCGAGCAGCGCGCGGCGACGTGGCTCGCCGGTCAGCGCCCCGAGTGCGCCGCCGCGCGGTAAGCGCGCTGCCGAAAGACGCGATCGGGCCACGGCTTTCGCTGCGGCCCAGAGCACCTGTGCGTGAGGCCCGTCTCTGCCGCCGGCGCAAGCGACGAAATCCTGCTCCCGGTGCGACCGCCGATCGGGTGCCCTGTCCGAACGGAATGACCTGCGGACATTGCGAAGGAGAATGACGATGAAGACGCGTACGCTCGTTGTGGTTGCATTGGGGCTTTGGGCCAGCGCATGCTCGGACGATCCCGGGACCGGGACCAACGGCGCGGCCGGCTCCGGAGGCATGGGCACGAGCGGCTCTGGAGGCATGGGCGGGGGCGGCGCAGGTGGAATGGGCACGGGCGGCTCCGGAGGCATGGGCACAGGCGGCACGGGTGGAATGGGCACCGGCGGCTCTGGGGGCGGGGGCGGCTCTGGCGGCATGGGCACCGGCGGCTCTGGCGGCATGGGCACCGGCGGCTCTGGCGGCATGGGCACCGGCGGCACAGGTGGAATGGGCACCGGCGGCGCTGGTGGAATGGGCGGGACATCGAGCGCTTCGAGTGGTGCACAAATCTGCGTCCCCGGCGCGATGAAGAGCTGCTATGACGGGCCCGGCGGCACGGAAGGCGTGGGGACGTGCCTCGGCGGAATGTCGACGTGCCTGCCCGACGGCTCCGGCTTTGGTCCGTGCGAGGGGGAGGTCTTGCCGGCGACGGACGATTGCAAGACGGCGGTGGACGAGGACTGCAATGGCGCAAACGCAACGTGCCCCGGCTCGACGAGCTGGAGCCGACGCTTCGGCAGCAACATCATGGAACAAACCGAAGAGAAACTCGGGGGGCTCGCGGTGGACGCGGGAGGGGACGTGCTCATCACGGGCGATTATCTTCGCTCGATGGACTTCGGCGGCGGCCTCTTGCTCGGAAACGTGGGGTACAATCTCGACGGATTCGTCGCGAAGCTCGACGGTACCGGCCAACCCATCTGGGCGCGCAACATTGCATCGACCAATGCATTGCACATGCGCGGCGTGTGCGTCGATCCGCAGGGCAACGTCGCAGTCGTCGGCGATACCACCGGCGGCGGCATCAACGCGGGCGGAGGCCTGAAGGTCGGCACCGGGTCGATGCAGACGTTCGTGGTCAGCTACGATGCGGAGGGCAACCATCGCTTCTCCCTGGTCTCGAACGGCTCGGCCTCGGCCTACGCAAAGGCCGTAGCTTGCGGCCCCGATGGGTCCATCGCGATGGTCGGCACGTTCACCGGCAACCTGACGTTCGGCGGCAACCAGATCAACGGGGGGGGTTCTCCCGGGGATGCATTCGCCGTGAAATTCTCGGGAGATGGTCAGGTCATCTTCACGAAACGTTACGGGGACACCGCATTCCAGACAGCCACGGGCGCCGCCTTCGATTCGCAAGGCCGGCTCGTGATCGCGGGATACAACACCAACACGATCAACTTTGGCGTCGCGACGCTCGACAAGGGGCTCTTCGTCGCGAGGCTCTCGGCGACGGGAGAGCACGTCGCGAGCAGGAGCTTTCCGGAAGACGCCGCGAATCAGTCACAAAATTTGTGGGTTCGCGTGGCCGCGGGGCCGGACGACACGCTCGTCTTGACGACGGACTCGGGGGACAAGCCGATGATCGTCGATCTCGGGATCGCCGGCCCGCAAAACGGGACGTTCTTCATGGTGAAGCTCGACGCGTCCACCGCGCCGGTATGGGGGAGGGCCTTCACGGGCGCCGGAGGTTTGAAGGGCGTCACGTTCGGAAACAACGGCGACGTCGTGGTGACCGGCGCGCTGCGCGGATCGGTCGACTTCGGGAACGGGACCGCGCAGACGACGGCCGGCGCGTCGGATATCGTGGTCGCCTCGTATTCGGCCGCGGACGGCGCATTCCGGTGGTCGCGCGTGGAGGGGGACTTCGACTCGAAAACCCTGCCCCAATGGGGCGAGGCCGTCGGCGTGAATGCAGCGGGCCAGATTTACGTGGGCGGCAGCTTCGAGGGAGCCATCCACTGGGGAGACCAGGAGCACGTCGCGAGCTTCGGTTATGGCGGTCTTTACTCGTCGGACGTGTTCGTCGCGTCGCTCGCACCGTGATGGCGTCCTCTCGGCCCTCGGCGGTGGCGCGCCCGGCGTCGGCCATTCGACGGTCGCCACGCCGATCTGCCCGACGCGGAGACGGGACCGTCATTGCAGAGTCGGCTGGGTCGCAGCTCCCAGCGCGCGAGTCGCAGGGGTAGCCTCGCCGATCGGCTCACCCACCGCGCGGATGGAGGGGAGCCAAGGTACGACCCATGGAAGGGCGGGGCACGACGTCAATGGTCCTTCATGCGTGGGCGAAAGCAGTTCTGTCTTCCGGAATTGGGCGACGGCCTGCCGAAGGCTCACCGCTCCGGCAACGTATCCGGAATCGGTTTCCCCTCCTCCACAAGCTTCCACAACGTCGGACAGCGTCGGTCGAGCTTCTCGAAGCAATTGCCCTTGACCTTCTTCACGAGCTCGTCTTTCGACGGGGGCGGCGATTGCTCGCGCAGCAAGCGAAAGTAGCGCAGCACCGTAGGGGTCGGGCGCCCCCAGTGTTTGCCGAGCTGGGCGTGCTTCAAGGCCACGTTCGCGTCCTTCGGGACACCTCGCCCTTCCTCGTAGAGCGCGGCCAGCCGAGCGTGACAGAACTTCTCGTCATCGTGCGTGATGAAGCCGCACTTCTCGTAGAGTTTCGCGGCCCTCGCTGGATCGGCCGGTTGTCCGAGGCCCTCCTCGGCGAGCCGCCCCAGGACGTACGCCGCGAGCTGGTCCTCGTCCTCGAGCCCCGCCTCGGCATAGCGGCGCGTCTCGGCCAAATCGCGCCCCAGCTCGAGCATTGAATAAGCCGCGTCACCGCACGTCGGATGCCCCTCGGCGCAGCGCTTCGATTGCTCGGTCGCGATCCGCTCGTGAATGGCGCGGACCTCCTTCCATGCCTTCCGCTCCGGGTGTTCCCGCAGGAGACTCCGAACGACGTCGTGGCAGGTCTGGATATACGTATCGCATGCCTTCTGCGCGAAGCGCTTCCGATCCGCATCGGTCGCGATGCTGTCGTCGCCAGAGCTGTTCACGATGGTGAGGCACTCGGTGCCGAGGCCCCGCTCGCAAGCCTTTGACGACCAAGCGGAGGAATCGATCGTGGATCCGAAACGGTACGCAAGGCAGAGCGGGTCTCCTCCGGTATCGCAGAGGTCCTTCACCATCGCGTTCCAGCGCTCGTCGTAGCGAACTTCGAGCTTGTCGACCTCCGCCCTCTTGATGAACGCGCAGGCAAGCTTGCTCCCGAGGTCACAGCCGCGCCTGGCGATGGCCGGAATACGCTCGACGTTGGGCCGCCCGAACGGTTGGGCCCCGTAGGCGTGCTCTGCCTCGAGCACGAGGACCAACGTGTCTTCGCAGCCCTTCACCGCGCCCTCGTCGCATTGCTTCCGAAGCGCCTCGAACCGCTCGTTCGGCGACGTCCGCCACGCCGCCCGCTGCGCCTGGCTCCCGGCGCTCGACGATGCCGATGGGATCGGCGCGGGTGCGTTCGAGACAGCAGGCTCCGGCTGCGGCGTCGCCTTCTCTCGGTTGCAGCTCACGACCCCGACGACCCCTGCGAGGAGAGCCCACGTCCCCCGCGCCGAAAGGCGAGCGATTCGCATCATGGCGGACGTCATCCTTCCCTAAAATAATCTAGCAATGGGCCTGTGAGGGTGCGTAGCCGCTCGGCCCCCTCGACATCGGACCTGACGTAGGTGAAGTCCCATGCGAGGACCGCATCCGTGGTATGCGCGACGGTGTTACCTTTTTCGTATACGGGCAGGATCATGTTTCGAGGGCCCGGAACTCCTGGCAGTGCCTTGGTGAAGGCAGCGGGCACGATCGTCATTCCCTCGGCCACGAGCCGCGCGCCGTTCGGTTGCACTGGTTCGCTCTTCAACCGCCGGATGATCTTCGCGCGCCCTGGAAATGCCGGGTCGGCGACGTTCGTGAGGACTTGCGCCTCGCAGTAGTTCACGTCGATCGAGAGCCCGCCGTCTCCGCCGAAGCGGAACCAGCTACTCCCCTTCGGCGCATGGGGGCCGTGCTTGGCCATGAAATCCGAGAGCTTCATCTTTCGGGCTCCCACGGCCCACATGCACCGCGCAAGCACGCCGATCGGAAGAAACAGAAACCACCACGGCTGCACGGAGGAAAAACCAGGGGTGTTCCGGAGCGACCAGAGATAACGGGTCACCGTGTAGTTCTGATGGTCCTCGTCCCCGTAGGTCCGGAGGAGCTTGCTCACGAAGAGCACGTGCTCGGGCATGAGCTCCGTCGTCGTCGCCTTGCGCTCCGTCAGCACGAGCCGCGCGAGGCCGACGGGCCGAGCCTTCTTCATCACCTCGATTTGCCGCTGCAGATCGGGCACCGTCTTGGGGATCCCCACCCCGTTCGGGCCCGAATCCAAGCTGTAAACGCTCGAGAAGGCCCGCGTATCCATGTTCGCCCCCGTTCCGGGCTCGAGCACGAGGCCACGACCGAGAGAGCGGCCATCGCCGTCCTTCTCCGCCTCCATCGCGCTCCTCGACTGGCTCCCGCCGTTCGCATCGAAGAGCTGGACGCGAGTCTTGTCCTTGTGGATGCGCAGGATTTGGTGGATGTGCGAGCCGCCCGGCTGGCCTTGCCAGCTCACTTTCACGGGACGGAGCTCGGCGCCGGGCGTGTCCTTTTGCCCCTCGAAACCAGCTGTTTCTTCCTGCTCGATCGCGGCGACCACCTCTTTGAGTTTGTCTTTCCTCTTGCTGGTTCTAAGCTCGATAAGGGACGTCAGGGCTGCAACGCGACTGTCATTTGGGTAAACAACGGCCTTCACCTGAACGCTGACATTCGCGAGTTGGTGATACTTGTGATACGTGTACACCGATCCGGGCGCGAGCGGCGGCGACTCCGCGCACATCTTCGCCACTTCCCGTACCGGCTTGTCGTCCTTCCAGGACCAATCCAGGATCTTGAACCCGTCCGCCGGTGCCGCCGAGAGACCGACCACGCCCTTGATGTACTGAAGCTCCCGCTTCGCATACTCGATGCGATATCCACGCGCGATCAGGCCGTACGTCGCGAGATACTGGCACGCGCAGCACATGGGCGAAGCCGGATCCTCGTTCGGCTTCCAGGCTCGCGCGGCGTCCTCGGCATCCGCGATGAATCGCTGCTGCGGCTCCTCCCACGACGTCACACTGCGGCCGACGGTGTCGATCTTTGCCTGACCGCCTTCCATCTTCTGCTTCCGGACGGTCGCGTGCTCGATGTACTCGCCCTGCAGCCGCGAGAAGATGTATTCATCCCAGGCCTTGTCGTCGCCCTCCGCCATCTTGTAGCCGACGCCCGTGCCGTCGTAGTTGATGGCCGAGAAGAGCTCCGAGAAGACCTGCGCCCATTGTTCCTCCAGGCCCATCGGATCCTCGGCCCAGTCGAGGATAATGGGCTCCTGGCTCTTCCACGCCTCGCGCAGATATCCGTGGATCGGCCCCGACAGGTCCGCGTTCATCGTCGAGCCGCCCGCATCGAGGCGCGCATAGATCCATTGCAGCACGTGCTCGAGGAAGTCCGCGCTCTTCATCTCTTCGGGCGAGACGAAATGCTCAAACTTGTAGTCGGTCTTCGACAACCACGTGGCTTCGGACGGCACGTCCGCGACCGCGTCGTTGATGCCCACGAGGATCATCGGAGGCAGCTTCGTCTCGGCCGTGTACGCCACCGACGTGATCCGACCGTCGCTCGTCACCGATAGCTTCGGGCTTCCCATCGTTCCCTCACAAGCTCCGATTCACTGGCCGAATAGCTTCTCGAGCTCGGCGGCCGTACTGCCATCGAGCGCGCCGGTCTTCGTCGCGAGATCGTAGTCGGTCTGGAACCACTGCAGCGCGCGGCGCAAGGCTTCGTCGGCGACGTCGTTCACCTCGCCGGGAAAATAGCCGAGGCTCTTGAGCCGTTGCTTCGCGCCGCGCGGCGTCTTCGCGGGCGGAAGCTCGCCGATCTGGAACGAGTAACGACGCCTCCGCCCCTCGGGAAACGTGTCGATCCAGAGCGTGACGTCGGCCGTCGCCGCGCTCTCGGGGACGTCGACCTTCAGCGTGCCGTCGTCGTCGAGCTCCCCGCGGAAGCGTTGCCCGCCTGCGACGAGCTGGTAGGTGCAGCCGTCGTAGGGCTCGTGCTGGTCGTCGAGGAAACGCAGGGAAAGCGGCTTCGTCTTCGGCTCGTTCGTCTCGGGATCCCGCTCGGGCGGAGGCTTGGCCGGCGGCTGGAGCTTCAGGTTGTCGCCCCAGATCCGCGCATCACGATCGAGCTCGAGCGCACTCTTCTCGCCGTAGATCCGCACCTTCTTCGCGACGAGCTCCGCCTCCTCGCCCAGCGAGAGGGACGGACCTTTGCCGGCTAGATCGAGCTTCTCCAGAGCCTCGATCCGGATTTGCTTGGCCCTCAAAGTGATCCCTTCGGGGGTCAGGAGGATCTCGTTGTCCCCCGACCGGAGCCGCACACGCTCATCCCCGCGGATGAGCACTTCGCGCGTTGCCATCGTTCGTGCATCGCCGGCCACGTCCGCGGTGATCTCGCCCGCGTTTCCCGCGTGATCCACGCGCAGCGTGATGAAGTCCTCGCCCGCAACACGTACGCCGCCGCCCGCGTCAACCGCGACCGAGCCCGTCGACACGATCGTGTGATCGCCTTGTGCGGTCGCCATCGTGTTGCCCGCCACAGCGAGATTCGCGCCGCCGCTGACGTTCAGGGACAGGCTTCCTGCGACGGCGTGCACCTCGTCGCCGCCGACACGCGTGACCTTGATCCCTTCGATCGAAGCGTGATCGTCTCGCGCCACGCGCGTGTGACGATCGCGTCCTACGTCGGTGATGCGGTCGTTCTGCACGTTCTCCCGCAGGTCTCGCTCGGCACGCAGGAACAGCTCCTCCGCGCCGGTCGCGTCCTCGAACGAGAGCTCGTTGTAGCCTCGCGCGTTCGGCGTGCTCGAGGTGCGGATGCCCGAACGCGTCGCCGAAGGCAGCGGGAACGGGTGCGGGTGCGTCGCGTTCACCATCGAGCCGAGCACCACGGGTCGATCGGGATCGCCACCGAGGAACGATACGAGCACCTCCATGCCGATCCGCGGAATGAACTGCGACCCCCAGCCGGATCCAGCCCATGGCTGCAAGACGCGCACGAAGCAGCTTGTTCGCTCCTCCGAGCCGCTTCGCAGATCCCAGTGGAAGCGCACACGCACACGACCATGTTCGTCGGTATGGATCTCCTGGCCGGCGGGCCCGGTGACAGTTGCGCTTTCGAGCGTCTGCACGATACGCCTCTCGGGAGGCGCAGGCCGGTAGGCCTTCCGCTGCGGAACCGCGTGAAAACGGGCCTGATAACGCGTGCGCTGGTAGGTGTGCTCGACGCGCGTTACGACATACCCCTCGTTGAGCGCAGCGATCGGGTGATCGTGGAGCTCAATCAGGAAGCCCGGAGCGAGCAAACGGCAGCCGGTATCGCCCGTGCCGACCTCCGCGTCGTGCCGGAGCTGTTCGAGGAGGATGGTCGCGTTGACCCCGTCCACGTTGCTCTCCTCGTACTCGCCGTGATGCTCATAGAGGGACAAACCAGGCGTGGGCTGCGCTGGGATCGGCGCCTGCTCGTGGAGAATCGGGGCAGCGAGTGGCGCGCTCTTGCCGCGGAGCTCGAGCAGAGGTCGCTCGAAGTCGTAATCACGCATGAGTACCGACGTGGGCGCCACGCCACGCGTGACGTGGAATCCGGCGACTTGATCCTCCCGCAACGGGCGATCGCTGACCGTCGTTCCGACGTCATCGCCGAGGGGCCGCGCGTTGAGCTGAGGTGCTCCGGGAATGGGCTTGAGGAGCGACACGGCATCGCAGAAGACGAGCACCGTGTCTTCGACTGCGTCGGCGAAGTGGTAGTGGATGCCCGCCTCGGCAGCGATTCGCGCGATGAACGAGAGATCAGACTCGCGGTACTGCACGCAATACTCGCGCGGCGGGTACGTGCGCGCGACGTTCCAGCGAAACGTGACGCGATGCTCGGCGAGGACGCTCGATGCTGCGGCGGGCATCGCCATGTCCTGGAAGACGCGGCTCAGGGTGCGATGCCCGAGGAGCGCGAGCTGCGGGACGAGCACGAGCTCGAGGACGGCGTCGTGCCCGTCGATGTTGCCCGCGAGGTAGGTGCCGACGGAGGCGCGCTCGACGACGCCGTGGATGCGGCGTTCGGCCCCGGTGCTCGCGCGGAGCTTGAGCGTCGCAGGCATGCCGAGGAGGCGATCGACGAGGGCACGGGGATCGTCGACGACGATGTGAACGACGAAGCGGAAGGGGTGGGAGACCTCCTCGACGCCGGAGAGTTGGACGACGGAGCGAGGATCAGGGCCGAAGGCGGCGGCGGAGAGGGAGATGGGGCCGTCGGAAGGAGTGGTGGTCGTTTGCATGGCGTCCGTTACTCGACCTCGACCGAATTGGCAGGATCCGTGATTTCAACCGTTCCGCCCCATTGACACATACACGTCGACGCTTCTGTGAGGACCTTCAATTCCCGCAACGTCACCCGAGCTGCTCCCGCCGACCAGGGCGCCGGAATCACGGGGACGCACGGCTGCGGCGTCAGCACGCCCTGCGCAGCCGCCGTGGCGGCTGCGACCTGGGGGTTTGTCTGCGTCTTGCACATGCCGAACGGCGCGATGTTCACCATCGGCTTGTGGTCGAGCATGGTGGCCACTGGCAGATCGATCGCATCTGCGGGGCTCTGGGGCAGCACCGTCAGCGTCGAGGGAGCTGTTCCCTCGCTGCACTTGAGCTTCGCGCCGTTCACGACGAGCCTGGGCATCGAGCATGCTCCTGTCAGCGCACGCGCGTGCCGGACATCCACGCGCGATACTGCGCGACGGCTTGCTGCCATGCCGCGGCGAGTTTCGGATCCACGGCCATGCGCGCGTTCCAGGTCGTATGGAGGCGCGCATGTTGCTCGGCGCTGAGCCCGTAACGGCGCAGGATCTCGGGCCTCTGCTCGGGGTCGAGGTCGAGCTCGACGTGTAGCGATGCGTGCTGCTCGAGCGTGAGCTCGGAGTCGCGCGCGGGAGGTTCGTTGCGGGAAGGTTGGGTGCCGAAGGGGAGGAGCTTCCGTGCGATCGCAGAGATCTCCTCGTTCACCGGGAGCGTTCCGCCGATCGAGGACGCGAGCGGCGGAGCGCCTTGCGTCACCTGCGCGTGTTCCACGGCGGATTGCAGGGCCGCGGTGGACGGGATGCCCTCGACGAAGGGCAAGGGCTTGGTGGTGGCTGGCGACGCCGTGTGGACAGGGATTGGTGCGGGCGCGGCCCATGGCGACACCGTCGCGGTCGAGGGTGTTGCAGACGGTCCGGAAGCGGCAGCGGCGAGCATGAACGACGGCACGCCCGCTGGCTTTGCCGCGACATCCGGAGGTGTGGGCTCCGATGGCGCCTCGGCAACCTTTGCGGAGGCATCGCCGATCGCGGCGACGGAAGGCTGAAGTCTGGCGAGGCGCTCTCTGCGGCTGTTGAACGTGGCGGAGAAGCGCAGGGCTTGCTCCCGTTGTTGCCGCTTCAGGCCCAGCGCGAGCTCGCGGGTCCATGCGTGATCGACGGCGCGCCAGCGGTCGAGGGTGAGGCCGAAGCGCTGCACGACCTCCTCGGTACGGTCGGCCCCGAAGTGGACGACGTGCGCGAGGATCTCGGCGTAGCGGTCGAGGCGTACGGCTTTGCGGAGCGCGAGGTCTTCGGGGGCGGTGTCGTCGGTCATGAGTCCCCGCCAGCATACCAGGAGGAGCGTCGCGCCGGGGTGCCTCCCCTGGCGTCTGCCCCTGCTTCCCCCTCCGCTTTCGGCCCCCCGCTCCCGCTACGGGTCCTGGCACCCCTAACTCGGCGGGCGGCTGGCACACTCGGGAGCTGCTCGCCTGTCGTTGACTGTGCTATGGCGGCGCAAGGATGGGACGAACTCCGAGCACCGAGGAACTGCGCGATGCGATTGGACGTGCTCTGCAAGCGTCGGTGAAGCAGTACAACCTCGCGGGCGTTTGCGAGTCTCTCGGGATCAAGCCCGATGATACCAAAGCCGTACTGAGCAAGTGGCGAACCGTGCTCAATTGGCTGACCCATGATCCTACTGAAGTGCTAGCCATCGCGGAGCGTGTTCTTAATCGGTATCCTGATCCACACCTCGAAGAACTGCTCTGGCGGATCCATGATGATCAGCCCGAAATAACAGAATTGGCCCGCCGCAAGATCATCGACACTCTCGCAGAACTCCC
Source organism: Polyangium sp. y55x31 (assembly GCF_029946505.1). Classification (GTDB taxonomy): domain Bacteria; phylum Myxococcota_A; class Polyangia; order Polyangiales; family Polyangiaceae; genus Polyangium. Next base: position 9,345 of record NZ_JARZHG010000068.1, on the reverse strand, counting down.
AGATATCTGGGGCAAGCTTGACTACATTGAAGTAATGGGCCCAGTTCTCCCATCTTGCGGGATATACGATCGAAGCATCGAGGCGTGGCTTTCCGACCCAACCTTACTGACCATCTCGACCAAGCGCTTTCGCATGTTTATCGAGCGGAACGTTGACCCCAAGGTCCGAGATGAGGCCAGCCAAACGTTGTATATATCGGCGCTAAACCCACACCTTCGTCGCTGTGGCTGGGAATTGCGGCCGGCAGGCGATGATACTGGATTTCCTGTATACAAGGTTTTGCTGATCCAGCGTGGTGTGGAGGGGCGGCCCAAGAACATAATCTTCGCTTCCAGTGCCAAGCCGGATCTGCGTTTCGTAGATGCAGTCAACAACGACATCGAAATTGTGGGGAATGTGCACGATGTGCTCTTCTACGATCGCCCAATTCCATCGACCGGGTTGCGATGGCGCCACCTGCAGGAATGGTGGGCCCAGCGCCAAGGGTTAGCGCCGGATGGTGAGGCGACAGCGAAGAGTCTATACACTAGATTGCTATCGTCGTTGCCTAAAAACTCCCCACCTCAACAACTGCTGTTTCGTACCTATTTTGCCACCTTCAAGGACACTTTCAAGGACCTGCCGGCGCTACTACCTGAAGTATGGCTCCATTACGATCCGGTTACTGTTGCGCGACGTGGTCGTGAGGCACTGCTTCGCCAGCGCATGGATTTTCTACTGCTATTCTCGCACGAGGTCCGAGTTGTTCTTGAAGTCGACGGAGTACATCACTATAGTGAGAATGGGCTGCCGAGTCCCGATCGGTACGCGGCCATGGTTGCGGGCGATCGTGAGCTTCGGCTTTCTGGCTACGAGGTGTATCGATTCGGAGCGAAAGAGCTGGGTGGACCGAGCAGCAAGGATGTCGTTGCCGCGTTCTTCCGCGATCTGTTCCAGAGACATGGGCAATGAAGGCTGGGGCCGACGTAGGCGGTGTATGGGTCACACGCGACGCATCCCGCTGGCGAGCGCGAACGCCGTGGCCAACTCCGCAGATTCGGCTGTCTCACTGATGGGGATCGTCTCCCCACTCCGCTCGACATCGAGTGTGACACGCTTCACGCCTCTGGCGGTCGACAGCAGAAGGTCACCGCCTGCTCGGGGTCTTCCTGCACGTCTCCGCTCGGCTCTCCACCGCTCGGCTCACACGCGCCCGGGAGATACTCCGGCGGTGTGATCTCCTTGCTGCCGATCGGCAGGCCTGCGGGGAGCACGTTCGTACACTGATCGCCGAAGGACGCGATCGGGTCGTCCGAGAGGAGCTTCGAACACGCGCCATCCTCGAACGTGCGCACACGCGCGAGGCATCCCCCGCCGACGGGCGCGCCGCACGCGCATGCCGTGCACTCGCGTCCTTCGATCCAGCCAGATCGCTCGCTCGTCACCTCGTACACGACGAACCGCTCGCCCCTGTCCCAGCCCGTGGGGCACGCGTGCTCACCCGTTCGCTTGACGCACGTTCGGAACTCGTCGGGCATGCGGCGGATCGACGGCAGACACGAGGAGCTCGGAAAGTTGCACGTCGGGATCATGCAGCCGATCGCCGAGATCTTCCACGTGGGCTCGGGCAGGCCGTAGTGAGCGACGGGGAGCGGCTCTGCGAAGGGCTCGCACGCTTCTCCGACGGGAGGCCCGAGGGACGACACGACGATCGACTGCGCGCACAAGGCGGAGCCGCACATCGCGTCTGCGGCGAGGGCGTGCGCATCGGTGCAGGAGCCATCCCATCCTTCCGGTCCGCCAAATGGCAAGCTCGAGCCCGCGGCATCGCAGATCGCGGCACGGATCTCGATGGTCTCGGGGAGCGCGGTGCACGTGCCGGTCGATTCGGTGCACTTGCACGGATCGCAGTTGGCCGGCGGGGCGGAGACGTCTGCGCGGCCTAGGAAGACCGGCAAGGCCTCCTGTCCGTGGGCACCAAGCGCGGGGCAGCGCGTGGGGGCATCGGCCGAGGGACCGTGCCAGAGCGCGCGGAGGTCCCAGCCGTCGGGGGGATGCGGGATGCAGGGACCTGTGCAGCCGATGGCGGAGGACGTGCCGGCGTCGCTTGCGTCCGGTCCCGCATCCCAATCCGGTGGTACGCAGCTACCGTCTTCCAGGCAGATGTAGTTATCGGGGCACGGAGTATACACTGGGTCGCACGGAATTGTCGTAGGCTGGGAGCCACACCCCTCGACAGCCAACGCTGCGGTTGTCCCAAACAGAGCGCATAAAACGAACCAGGAACGCATACGAACACGGTACCTCAGGGACAAACCTTCGTCAACGAATGGCTGCCATGACGCTGAGCCCGGCCATAATCTGACTGCTGCTCCATGCGGTTCGCGCCCCGCGTATGCCACCGATGTTGAGCGGGTAGGCATCCATCAGTACGACAGCGTCTAGAGCGATGCGTAACTTGAGCGGCCCGAGGGGCATTGCGGCAATGCCCCCCGCGCCAAGACCGCCGAAGCGATACCACTCTGAGAATGGTGGGGTGCGTGGTGTGACCCTCGATCGATTGAGTGCGCCTCCGCTTGCAAGTAGGCAGCCGGAGAACCAGCGCACCGTACCGCAAACGCCAGGCCAGACGCCGATGAGCGCGCCGCTCACGGCGGTACTCTTGTCACGAGGCGAGAAGGCGCCTCGTACATCGAGACGCCACGATACGACCTCGCCGACTGGCCATTCCGAGGATGCGACGAGGCCCATCGCCGGCAGCGGGGAGAGCGCGCTGTAGAGGACCGTGGTTCCGACGAACGGAGTCCACCGCCGCGGAGGCGAAACTTGGGAGCGCGAGTTCGGTGACCTCGATGGCGTGGCGCTTTGGGGGATTGCTGCTGCGCGCATCGCGGGCGCTGACGGCGGGGCAGTGCTCGACGAGGGCGTCGGCGAGCTCGCGGAGGTCGGCGGCGACGACGGCGGCGGGATGGGTTGGAGCTCGAGCAGCGGCACGGTCTCGCGCCCTCCCTTCGGCGCATCGACCGTCTGCACCGCGTCCTTGAACCCCGACAGCCTCGCGCGGATCTCGTGACGTCCTGGCTTGACGAACACGTAGAAGTCGTTTCTCCCGATCGACGCAGGTTCGAAGTCGCCGTCGATCCACACCTCCGCGCCGAGGTGCGAAACGGTGATGTCGAGGCGACACACCTGCGGGCGAGCCCGCTCGAACGCCGCGACGATCTGCCGCCGCTCGCTGGGCGGGATGTCGTGTCCGTCGATGAACGCCAGGAAGAGGTGTTGCACGGCCTCTGCGATCGCCCCTCCCTCCAGGGCAATGAGCCCGAGACGACCGCGAATCCGAGCGTCGTCACGGATCTGGAGCGCGTCGGAGTAGGCCTCGACCGCCTCGGAAAGCCTGCCCGCGGCGCGGGCCTTGTCGCCCTTGCGCGAGAGCTCCACGAAGCGCGCGGCGCGGACTGCCGCGGAGCTCGTGCTCGGCGATGAGCTCGGGACATCGTCGGCCCGCGCGAGCCTGGGGACGAGGAGCAGCACGAGCACGAACCGTGCGAAGCGAAGGCGCATCGAGCGCGATCGTATCCATGAACGAACCGCGCCGAATGTACGAAGCGTCCTCACCGCGGCTTTTTGCGGTCGAAGATGCCGGCTGTCGCGTTCCATGCGGTGCGATGAAGCGTGTCCATCACTTGTTCCTTCTCTTCTTCCGTGAGCTGATACCCGACAAACTTGGCGCGCTCCTTCTCCTCCCCTGGTTTGAGGCTCTCCGCGTTGATGTACAGGCACCCGTCGGTGCCGAAGGCAAACTCCGTCGGGAGCTCCGTGGGCGGGTTTTCGTCTTCGGGAACCACGGCGATCGTGTTGGGTTCGACGGGCTTCGTCATTCGCGCGGTCCTCGGTACCCGTTTTCCAGGTCGTCGACGATCTCCGCCTGCCAGGCGTGGATCATCTCGTGCAGGAGTACATCCAGGAGGTACAGGAGACCGTGGCGCTCGCACCGCGGAGCGATCCGGATGCGGCTCGGGATTCCGTGGACGTCCTGCGCGGTATAATCGCCTTCGGCCCGCGGTGAAGCGGGCGTGGTCATCAGAATGAGCGACTGCTTCAGCGCTCCGTCGAAATCTTCGGCGTTGTACGCGTCGAACGCCTCGTAGAGCGCCCGCGGAGCGTGGCGACCGTCCTGCTGCACGAGCTGCCGGACGGCGTGGGCTGGGGCGCGGGGATCGACGCGGTTCTGCTCGGCTGCGTGTCCCGTTTGAAAGGGACAGGTGCGATCCGCCATAGGCAGAACTTTAGGTTCTCAGGTACCTGGGTACCAAAGGCACCGTACATGAGCTCGCCAGGCGCCAGGCTGATCTCAGCGGATCACGTTTGCGTTACGGAGAACTTGAATCAGGAAATCCTGGTAAGACATGCCCTTGAGTTTCGCCTGATCCGCCACTTGCTCGCGAATGTGCCACGGGAGTCGGTCCTCCAGGATTTGTCGGACGTAGTCGCGCACGAGGATGTCGAGCTCGACAGCCTCGAGCTTGATCTGCGTCTTCAGTTCGGCCGGGAGAACCACCTTCAGGGCACGCACGGATTCCTCCGCCGCCTCGGACGTTTTCTTTGCGCCCATGCTTTTCTCCCCTGGATGGCGAACGAGGACACTGCCCCTCGTACCTGGGTACCATGGTGGGGAGGTGGTTGCTAATCGGGTGGATGTCTCGTGCGCCGTCCGTCAGAGACGCTTTGAGCCGCCCCGGGCGGGGCAGCGTGCGGCGGCCCTCAAGGATCGACGCGCCGAGGCCGCCGAACCGAATATGCGAAGCCGCGTTTGGGGGATGCATGGGCTCGTCGTCGAAGGGGCAGCATCGTCGCCAGTCTTGCTATAGGCATGTCCGATGAACTGCGCGGGGGGTGAAACCGGCGAGGTCGCCCATCACGCTCACGATAACCCCGAACGCCAGCCCGGAGACATCGGGCTTCGCGCTGACGACGGGCGGACGGTGTGCGCGTAATGGCCCGGCGTGGTACCGACGATGCGGCGAAAATGCCGGTTGAGCTGCGATTGATCGTAGAGGCCGACCTCCGATGCGACCTCGCTCGGCTTGAAGCCGGCCTCGAGCAATGCCTTGGCGCGCATGACGCGGAGATGGGTCAAGTACGCGTACGGCGGCATTCCGACCTGCGCGCGGAACGCACGGCACAGGTGGAACTTGTCGAGGCCTGCGTGCGCGGCGAGCTCGTCGAGCGTGATGGCGTCGGCAAAACGCTCGCGCAAAAGCTCGATCGCTCGGCGGACGGGGCGCGCGTAATGCGGCCGAGCGCCGCCCGTCGCGACAAGGGCGTCGATGGCCTCGGCGACCACGACCTCGAGGACGAAGCGATCGGCGCGAGCAGAGACGGCGTCGTGAAGGCGGTGAAACGCAGCGCCGCGCTCGTCGCTCGCAGCGAGCTGCGGCTCGACATGGTGGAGCGCGCTGAGCTTGTCCTTGATGGCACGAGCCGGGAGCGTGACGATCTGGAACGTGATGGGCCCGTCGTGCGCGATGTCGCGATGAACATCACCGGGCTGCTTGATCTGCAACGTGCCCGGCGTGCTGCGGTAGCGCCGGTTGCCGCTGGCCCACTCGACGCTGCCGCGCTCGAGCCGCGCGATCGCGTAGGCGTCCTTCATGCTCGCGTAGAGCTCGTCCGTGGTCCATCGGACCGCCCGCAGGCCAGGAACGGAGGCGGGGAGCTGCTCGACCTCGATCGCCACGGCGACACGATACGGCTCGGGAGCACGGTTGGCTTGGACATTCTTGGCAGTCGATCGGGCGCCAAGAATGCCCAAGGCGAGGCGCGCGCGCGTCGCTAAGAGGAGGGGCATGCACAACCATCCCGTCGCTCTCGTGACCGGCGCCAATCGCGGCATCGGTCAGCAAATCGCCAAGGAGCTCGCCGCGCGCGGGTTCACCGTCCTCGTCGGCGCCCGCCGCTTGCCCGCGGGCGAGGCTGTGGCGAGGGCCATTCCACACGCGCGCGCGGTCGCGCTCGACGTTACGGACGCCGACTCCATCGCACAGGCAGCCGCGTGGATCCGCGTCGAGCTCGGCCGGCTTGACGTGCTCGTCAACAACGCGGCCGTCGCGAGCGGTCCCTCGACGCCGGGCGCATCGCCCGCCGAGATCAAAGAGGGCGGGCGCCCGAGCACCGCGCCCATCGCGGACATTCGCAGCGTGTTCGAGACCAACGTGTTCGGCGTGATCGCGGTGACGCAGGCGATGCTGCCGCTGCTGCGCGAGGCGCCGGCGGGGCGGATCGTCAACGTGTCGAGCGGCGCGGGCTCGCTCACGCGGATCACCGACCCAGCCTACGCGCCGCATTGGGTTGGCGGCGTCGCGTACGGCCCCTCGAAGACCGCGCTCAACGCCGTGACCGTCGCGTTCGCGCTCGAGCTCTCGGACACGCCCATCAAGGTCAACGCGGTTTGTCCAGGCTACACCGCGACGGACTTCAACGCACACAGCGGACCGCGCACCGTAGAGCAAGCCGCGCGTGAGCCTGTGCGTCTCGCGCTGCTCGGCCTCGACGGCCCTACAGGCACGTTCTCGAACGACGACGGCCCGTTGCCATGGTGACAGTCGCCGCTCGTCGCCGATGCAAAGCGCGCGGGCGCGAAGGCCGGAAACGTTCCGACCCCACGGCGAAGCCAGGATTGTGCCGTCTCCCAGCTCGCCGGGGCGGCCTCGGCGCTAGATGATCACAACGCAACCGCCGGCCGCGCCAGCCTCAGCGTGCCGTTGTCGCGCAGCTCCCGGCCGATCCGACGGATCTCCTCTTCGCCTTTGGCGAGCGCTTCGGCGCTCGTGTGCACCGAGTAGTTGCCGAGGAACAGCTCGTGCGGGTGCGGCGGCGCCGAGCCGAGCACGAAGCGCGTGTCGCCTTCTGCAATGAAGTCGATCGCGTGCTCCGACGGCTCGAAGACCGCGACCTCGCCGGCGTGCACGTGCGACGGCGTGCGCAGCGCACCATCGCTGACCGCGACCCACGCGACCGCGTGACCGCGCGGTGGCACGTACGTCCAGCGCTCTCCTGCCCTCAGGTTGACCTGGAGGTACGTCATCGGCGGTGCGTCGATCGGACTCTGCGCGCCGTCGTACGAGCCGAGGATCACGCGGGCCGGTCCGACGACCGGAACCTCCTCCGGCATCACGTAGCGGCTCGCGCTCGGCGCGTTCTCGCGCTCGGGCGGCAGCGCGACCCAGAGCTGGAACGCCCGCATGACGCCGGGCTGGGCTTGCCCCGTGTGCCACACGCCGTTGCCGGCGCGCATCCACTCGATGCCGCCGGCGGGCAGCACGAGGTCGGCCCCGGTCGTGTCGGCGATCCGCACCGCGCCTTCCAGCGTGACGGTGACCGTCGCGATGCCGGAGTGCGGGTGCCAGAGGTATTCCATCGGCGTCGGCTCCGACCGGCCATCGAAGTGGGCGAGGTCGAGGAACACGAATGGCTTCATCAGCTCGCCGAGGTCCGATGGGCTGACGAGGCGCGTGATGGGCCCGCGCGTACGGCCCTGCGTGCGGTGGATGATGCCGCGGGCAGCTTGCTTGGTATCGAGGGCGAGCATAGTGGTATTCCTTTCTCGATCAGGCGGCCTCGTTGCGCGCCGCCATCTTGACTGCCTGGATGTCGAGCTCGATGTCGACGCGGTCGCTGACGAGCACGCCGCCCGCTTCGAGCAGCTGGTTCCAGTGGAGGCCAAAGTCCTTCCGGTCGATCGAGATTGTCGCGGCAAACCCGCTCCGCTCGTTGCCCCACGGATCCATGCCGCGGCCTGCCGGCTCGGCGTCCAGCGCCACCTCGCGAGTGACGTCGCGGATCGTGAGATCGCCGATCACGCGCAGCCTGCCGCCGCCGGTGTCCTCGACGCGCGTGCTGCGGAACCGCAGCTCGGGGAACTTCTCCACGTCGAAGAAGTCGGCCGAGCGCAGGTGGGTGTCGCGCTGCGCGGTGCCGGTGTCGATGCTCGCGGCCTCGATGCTCACCTCGACCCTCGACTTCGTGACGTCGTCCTCGAGCTTGATCGCGCCGGTGTATTTGAGAAACCGGCCGCGGACCTTCGAGAAGACCATGTGCCGGATGGAGAAGCCGATGGTGGAGTGGGTCGCGTCGATGTTCCAGGTCGTCGTCATGGCGGTGCTCCTTTGCGTCGGTCGGTGTTGCCGTTGCGCGAAACAGTTGTAGGATCGTTCCGCCAGGCGAACTAGGCAGCGAACATTGGAATGACTGTCTAACCTATGGGACAATAGGTCATGGATCTGAACGAAATCGCGGTGTTCACGCGCGTCGTCCAGGCCGGGAGCTTTTCGGCCGCCGCGAAGATGCTCGGGATGCCGAAGTCGACGGTCAGCCGGAAGGTGTCGGATCTCGAGGAGCGGCTGAACGCGCGGTTGCTCCAGCGCACGACGCGAAAGCTGAGCCTGACCGACGCGGGGCGCACGTATTTCGACTACGGGCTGCGCATCGTGAACGAGCTCGAAGAAGCCGAGCGCGCCGTCGGTCGCCTTCAGGACACGCCGCGCGGGCTCCTGCGCGTGACCGCCGGGCTCAACAGCGCGTGGCTCAGCGACATCCTCGCCGATTTCCTGAAGCGCTACCCCGAGGTTCAGCTCGATCTGCTGTGCACGGCCCGCTCGGTCGATCTCGTCGAAGAGCGCTTCGACCTGGGCATCCGCGCCGGCGCGCTCGCGGATTCGAGCCTCATTGCGCGAAGCCTTGGCAGCACGACCTGGTTTCTCGTCGCGACCGCGGGCTACCTCAAGAAGCGCGGGCGTCCGCGCACGCCGCACGAGCTCGCGGAGCACGAATGTCTCTTGTTCGGCGCTGGACCGAGCACGGCCAACATGCGGCTCGAGAGCGGCGAGCAGTCCGTGCAGGTCGCGGTGCGTGCGCGCCTCTCGGTGAACGACATGGACATCGTGCACGCCGCCGCGACCGCGGGCCTCGGGATCGCGATGCTGCCGGCGTACCGTTGCGTCGAGGAGCTGCGCATGCACCGGCTCGAGCGCGTGCTCCGCGACTGGACCGCTCCGTCGACGCCCGTGCACGTGGTCTATCCGACGGCTCGGCACCTGTCGGCGAAAGTGAAGGCCTTCATCGAGCACCTCCAGTCGCGGATGACGCCGCCGCCGTGGGAGCTCGGGCCGATGCCTTAGCAGCCCGTGGATCTACGCCACCCCAATCGCGATCCCAACATCCTGCCCATGGCCCGGCTGCATCCCGTCCCACGCAGCCCGGGAAAATCGTGCCAATTGCCTCGGCATGCGCCGTACCAGAGCCACCATGGCGGCCCATATCACCAAGATCGCAAGGGCAAAGCCCTTCCGGGCCGCGGCCAGGCC
>NZ_JARZHG010000067.1 GCF_029946505.1 Polyangium sp. y55x31 | reverse complement strand
GCGACGGGCGCGGGTGCGGGCGTCGCGGCGACGGGCGCGGGCGCGGGGGTCGGCGCGGTCGTGGGCTTCGGCGGGACCACGGGCCCGGTCTTCGGCGCGGCGGCCGCCGGCGCGGGCGTGGCCGCGGGCCCCGTCTTCGGCGCGACCACGGGCGCGGCGAGCCCGGCCTTCGACACCGGCCCCGTCTTCGGCTCCGGCGTGGCGACCTTCGCCGGCTCGGCCGTACCGGGCGCGGACTTCGAGACCTGGAGCTTGAGCGGCAGACCCGTCACCGACGGGCGGAGCGGCCCGGCCGCGGCGGGCTTCGGCATCGGCTTCGGCAGGGGCTTTCCGGCCTTGGCCGACTTCGACGAGACCGGCGCTTCGAACGGCGCGATCTTGACGTCTCCCGTCATCGGATCCGACGTCGTCCACAGGTCGATGAGCCGCATCAGCTCGCGCACGGCTTCGCCGGCGGACTGCCAGCGCGCGGCGGCGTCGCGCTGGATGCACTTCGAGAACCACGGATCGAAGCCCGGCGGCAGGAACTTCGCGTAGTCGCCGGCCCGATGCGACGCCGCCGGATGATCTTCGAGCGCGATGCAGATCATGAGATCGGCGTACGTGTCGACGCCCCAGTACTGGCCCGGCGGGACGCCCGTGAGCGCCTCGTACGCGACGAGCCCGAGCGCCCACACGTCGGTCGACGCTTGCACCGTCTGCGAGATCGAGATGCCTTGAGTCGCGGCGAGGCTGCGCAGCGTCGCGCCGAGCTGCTCGGGCGCGGCGTACGCGGGCGATCCGATCTGCGTCGCGGTGCGTTGCTCGTGGCTCTCGAGCACCTTCGCGATGCCGAAGTCCATCACCTTGAGGAGGATCTGGCCCTTCCGATCACGCGCCAAAAACAGGTTGCCGGGCTTGAGGTCGCGGTGGATGACGCCTGCGCCGTGGGCTTGGTCGAGCGCGTCGGCGAGGTGTTCGAAGATCGTGTGCGCGAGCCGCGCGGGCAGCCGCCCGTGCTTCTTGAGGTAGCTCTCCAGCGTGTCGCCTTGGAGCAGCTCCATCGCGAGGTACGGGACCTTGCGCGCCTCGTCGACGCCTGCGTCGAAGACGTCGACGATGTGCGGGTTTTCGCCGATCCGCGCGCCGAGCTGGGCCTCTTTGACGAAGAGGTCGACGAACTCTTTCCGCGTGACGAGGTGCGGGTGCACGAGCTTGAGCGCGCACGCCTTGCCCGTGTTCACGTGCTTGGCCTGGTAGACGATGGCCATGTTGCCCTGGCCGAGCCAGGATTCGACGCGATATCTGCGGGCGATCACGTCGCCAGGCTGGGCCAGCGTCCCTTCCGCCATGATGATGGCGCGCAGTATACGTCCGAGGCGCGCCGTTCCACCACCCTGCGAAACGAGAGGCACGCTCTCGGCGTCCCCGACGTGCTAGCAGGGACGAGGTATGGACACGCTGCCCGACACGCCCCCGGAGGCCCCGAAAAAGAGCAACCGACGGCGATGGATCGTGGCTTTCGTGCTCGTCCTCGCCGCGATCCTTGGCCTCGGGATCGGCCTCGGCCACCGCCCGCTCGCCCGGTGGTGGATCGAAAAAGAAGCGCGGGCGCGGGGCATCGAGCTCACGTTCGAGGACTTCAACCCCAGGTGGGGCCGCGTCGTGCTGCTCGGCGCCAAGGCCAAGCTCGAAGGCGTCGCGGGCCTATCGGCCGAGTCCCCGTGGGTCGCCGTGGACCTCGACGGGCTTTCTCCCACGCGGATCGACGCCCGCAACGTGGTGGTCACGCTCGCGGTTCCGCTCGACGAGCGCCTCGACGCCCTCGCCGCGTTCGACAGCCGCCACCCGGGCGCGCTGGATCTGCCGGCGACCGCGGACGTGACGGTGAACTGGGGCTCGAAGGAGTCGCCGTGGATCGTGCTCGCCGGCCGCGCGACGAAGGGTCGCGGCGACGAGGGTGCGTTCGAGGGCACGGTCGCGTTCGAGGGGACGAACCTCGGCCTCGTCGGCGCGCGCTGGAACGGCAAGGATCCGGCTTCGATCTGGCTCGGCGCAAAGACGCCCGAGGCGGCGCCGCTGCGGCTCGCGCTCGACACGAAGGCGAAGCCGATGCGGCTTTCGTCGACGCTTCCGGCGACGAAGATCGACGACCTCGCCCGCGCGCGCTCGCTGTCGGTCCCCGCGGATCTGCGCGGGGCGACGGTGGAGGGGACGGTGGTGGTGACGTTCGGCGGTCCCGAAGCGAAGGGGATGTACACGGGGACGGCGTCGTTCGAGGTGAAGGGCTGGGTGCCGCCGCATCCGAAGGAGCTCGACGGCATCGTCTTCGGAAACAAGACGAAGCTCGGGGCGACGTTCGAGATCACGCCGAACCTCGTGGACATGCGCATCACGAAGGCGACGGTGGACGCGGGCGCGTTCAAGCTCTCCGGCCCCGGGACGGTGAAACGCGAGGGCCTCTCCGCGCGGGTGAAGATGACACTCGACGGCGCGGTCGCGTGCTCGGAGCTCGGCGCCTCGGCGGTCGGCGCGCACGTGGATGGGCTGATCGGCGACCTCTTGAAAGGTGTGGCCCGCGTGGGGCTCGGCGGCAGCGTGAAGGTGCGGGTCACGGTGGACGCGGATACGAGGAAGATCGAGCGGGCGACGGTGGATCAAGCGGTCACGGTGGGATGTGGGCTGCGGTGAGCAGCGCCGCCCCGCAACGAAACCGCGCGAGCTTCGCCCAGGCCACGCTCCGCGAGGTCGAGGCGCTCGACCCTTCCGTGCGTGATCGCATCCTCGCGCGCACGTCGCCCGCGTCCATCGCGGAGATCCGCGGCGCGCTCGCCGTGCAATGGCTCCGGCCCGAGCCCTATTACGATTTGCTCGAAGCGCTACGCGCGGAACTCGGCGCGCCGGGCACCCGCGCGCTCTTCCGGCGCTGCATGAACCGTTACTTCGAGAACCCGATGTTCCGCGCCGTGATCGACAGCTTCCGGCGCCGGGTCGGGTTCTCGGCCAATTCGCTCATACGCTTCGTGCCGCGTGGCCGCGAGCTCATCGCCGAGAATGCGGGCCGGCTCGTCCACGTGCCGCTGACCGAGAGCCAAGGGATTCTTCGATTGCGTGGGTATCCGGTGGAGCATTTCCGAAGCGGCACGATCGTCGAGCTCCTCTGCGGATGCTGGGAAGGCGGGCTCGACTTCGGCGGCGTGGACGGGAAGGTCGAGGTGGAGGGGCTCGATCTGGAGCGGGGCGATTGTGATTTCGTGCTGTCGTGGAAGGCGCGGGGCTAGCCGACGCCCTCGCCTCGCGTCGACCCCTGCGGATCATCGTGGACCGAGGGGGTAGAGTCGTTGCGACCCCCGCCGGTCATCGTGGACCGAGGGGGTAGAGTCGTTGCGACCCCCGCCGGTCATCGTGGACCGAGGGGGTAGAGTCGTTGCGACCCCCGCCGGTCATCGTTGACCGAGGGGGTAGAGTCGTTGCGACCCCCACCTGTCATCGTGGACCGAGGGGGTAGACACGCGTCGACCCCCTCGGATCACGTTCTCCTGTCCCCCTCGACGCGCTTCGACGGGCACGGACCACATTCGACATGGAGAGGAGCGACCTGGAGCGGGGCGCGTGTGATTTCGATGTCGAAAGAAGCTTGGCCAGGGGGCTCACCTTGTGGTGGTTTGCCGCGCGCCCTCTCTCAGCCGGCATGAAGCTCGCCTGGAGGGGCACGCATGAAGCTACGCACCATTCAAGGAGGCGCGATGTTGCATCGTTGTGCTGCTCTTTTCCTCACGGTCATGGTCGTCATCTCGTTCGGTTGCGCCACGCTCGACGAGCCGGAGACCGAGCGCGGAGAGGGAGCGGACCTGTCCGAGCTTTCCGTGGCGGAACAAGGCGAATTCCAGGTGGGGGACATCCCCGCTTCCACCCAGGCCCGTTTGAAGGATGTCCTCGGGAGCTGCATCACCTACGACGGAGAAACCATCTCCGCGTGCGAGCCCGCGTCCGCGCCGTCGCTCGAACCCCAGGGGAACTGCGGCATCGATTGCTGGGTCTGGTACCCCACGGGGGAAAGCTGTTATTTCTACGTGGGGGAGCAGAAGAAGTGCGGCTGGGTCTCGGAGAACTGTTGTGGCGGGCGCCTGTGCACCGGCTTCAACTGCTGAGCCTCCTCGGCCCGCGTCGCCTGCGGCAAGTGCCGCGCGAGGCCCCCGGTCGCCGCATGCCGGCGCTCGATTGACTCGATTCTTTTGAGGGACGAACTTTCTCATCCACGCCCTTCCCCTCGCCGCCCGCTCCGTCCCCACCCTCCAGCATCCCGCCTCACATCTTCCCCCTCGAACTTTTCCTGTCACCTCCCCCCGCCCGCCCCGTAGAGCATGAGCGAGCACCTCATGCGCCTCTTCCCCTGGCCCTGGGCGGACCCCGACGATCGCCATCGCGCTCTCCTCACCCGCGCCCAAGCGGGCGACCGCGAAGCGTTCCGCTCCCTCTACCAGGACCTCTACGACCCGGTCAGCCGCTTCGTCGGCCGACGCGTCCGCAGACGGGAAGACGTCGAGGACCTCGTCGGCCGCGTCTTTCACAAGCTGCTCGAACACCTCGGCGACGTCGATCTCCGCCGAGGCTCCGTGCGCATGTACGTCCTCGCCATGGCCCGGAACGCCGTCATCGATCATGCCCGCGCTCGCCGCGAGGGCATGTCCATCGACGACGTCGCGCCGATCCTCGTCGACGATCGCGCGACGCCCCTCGATTCGCTCGTCAAAGAAGAGCGCGTCCGCGCCCTCCGCGCCGCCGTCGCAGCTTTGCCCGATCACGTGCAGGAGGTGCTCGCGCTCCGGTATGGCGATGGCCTCGAACACGCCGAGATCGCGGCGCTGCTCGGGGAATCCACGGCCGCCGTCAAGCAGCGGCTCTCGCGCGCGCAGCGCTCGCTCCGCGAGGTGCTCCAGGAAGGTGAGGTGGTCGATGTTCGGTTCTGATCGAGAAAAAGAGCTCGAAAAGGTCTTCGAGCCCGCGAGCGCGCCTCGCCCCGAGCACCGCACGGCGCTCGAAGCGTCGCTCCTCGCCACATTCGATGCGATGCCCCCGGAACGAAGGAGGAAGCCCATGGAGAAGAAAAACGTCTTGCGGAAGGTGGCTTTTGGCGCGGCGATCGCCGCGGTGATCGGCGTCGCGGCTTGCGCGGCTCCCATGGAGGTCGACGTCGAGGTCGGCCGGAGCCTCACCGTCACGTACGCAGAGTCCGAGGGTATGCCCAAGCCGCCCGAGGTCATGAAGGCCCTGGAGGGCGCGGTGAAGCTCGACAACGTGAAGGTCCGCGGTCGCCACGAGAACGGCGAGCTCACGTTGCAGATTGAGGCGTGGGGCGAGGACATCGGCGACGAGCCGCTCGCCGACAAGCTGCGCGAGGCCATGCCCGCGCTCGCCTCGGCGAAGATCACGGAGAAGCCGCTCTCCGGCAAGGTCGAGAGCACGCTCGGCAAGAAGCTCGGTCACGACCTCTTCAACATCGACATCACCGACGACCAGGACGTCGAGGTGGTCCGGCAGAAGATCCTCGCGCAGCTCGCCGCGCAGGGCTTCGAGGGTCAGGTGAAGGTCGATGTGCAAGGGGACGGAAAAGGCGAGCGGCGGGTGAACATCGAGCTCCGCCGAGAAGAGGAGTGCCCACCGGAAGAGGCGGAGGAGAAAAAGGCCGCGCCCTGATTCGATCGTTCGGTCGTCCCGCATCGAAGAAACCGGCGCGCCGTGTTATGACGGCCCTATCATGACGAAGGGCCGCGAGCAGAATGCCGCCGGAAACGAGAACCTCGGGCAAGGCGTGGACACGCGCTCCACGGCCGCAGGGACGGGTCCGTCCGGGACCTCCTCGCGCGCGCCGAGCCACGCCGAACGCGCGCGCACGCTCGCCCGCGCCGCCCGATTCGGATCACTCGCCACGATGGCGCGTGACCCCGAGGGATTCCCTTACGCCTCGCTCGTGGCGCTCGCCACGGACGCGCGCGGCCGCGCCGTCCTTTTGCTCTCGCGCCTGGCCGAGCACACGCAAAACCTGCTCGCGCGCCCCGAGGCCTCCGTCCTCCTCCTCGAATCACCCATCGTCGGGGACAAGCTGCTCGAAAAAGGACGCGTCACGCTCATCGGCCCCTGCACGGCCGTCCCGCCGGAGGAGGTGCCCGAATGCCGCGCGCTTTTCCTCGCCGCGCACCCGGACGCCGCGACCTACGCCGATTTCGCGGACTTTTCTCATTACCGCATCGAGCCGCGCACCCTGCGCTACGTCGGCGGGTTCGGCCGCATGTCCTGGGTCGACGCCGCGGACTACGCCCGCGCCGAGCCCGATCCGCTCGCCGAATTCGCGCCCCGCATCCTCGGGCACATGAACGACGACCACGCCTCGTCGATCCTCGCCTATGCGCGAAAGCTCGCCGGGATCGGCGACGCCACGAGCGCGCAGATGATCGCCGTGGATCGATTCGGCATCGAAATGGCCGTCGAGACCCCCGCGGGCGAGCGCCGCGTGCGGCTCGCGTGGGACGCAGAGGTCCGGACCCGCGAGGAGGCACGCAAAGCGCTCATCGAGATGGCGGGGCGGGCCGGCGAAGGCGAAGACTGAGAGCGCGGGGCTTCGCCCCGCACCCCAGCAGGGGGCTGTCCGCCCCCTGCACCCCGGACCAGGCACGGCCTGGACCGAAGGCCGAGAAACCGCGCGATGCGCGGTTTCTCGGACGGGCCCGTGACAAGACCACGCGCGGCGTTGCCCGCCGAGACAGGGCTGGCAAGCCCCTCGCCGGTCTTGACCTGGCCTGTTCGATGAACTGCGCATCGCGCAGTTCATCGACCCTGGGTCCAGCGCTTGCGCTGGTCCGGGTCCAGGGGCGGATAGCCCCTGGTCGGGCCCGGGGTGAAACCCCGGCGCTACGCTTACCCGAGCCTTTACGATCCTGCGCCCGTCTGCTACGTCCGGCACGGGATGTCGGACGAAACCAAGCTTCCTTCGGGCCGCCTCGGCCGACTCGTCCGCCTCGCCGAGATCGGCGCGCGCACGGGGACGAGCCTCCTGCTCCGCCGCGACGGCGATGACGCCGCCAAGCGTGCGGCCGAGGTCCTCGGCAACCTCCGCGGCGTCGCTGCCAAGGTCGGCCAGATGGCTGGCTACATTGATGGGCTCGTCCCCGAGGAGCACCGCGACGCCTACCAGCGCTCGATGAAGAGCCTGCTTGCCGCTGCGCCGCGCTCCTCGCCCGAGGCCATTCGCCACCTCGTCGAGGAAGAGCTTGGCGCCCCGCTCGATCGGCTCTTCGCCGAATGGGACGAAAAGGCCATTGCCAGTGCCTCCATCGGCCAGGTGCACCGCGCCCGCACCCTCGAAGGCGCCGAGGTCGCGGTCAAGGTCCAGCACCCCGGCGTGGCCGAGGCTGTCGAGGCCGACCTGAAAAATGCAGGGCTCCTCGAAGGCGCGCTCTCGATGATGGGCACGCGCAAGGTCGGCTCCGCGAAAATGCTCGAAGAGGTCCGCGCTCGCTTCCGCGAGGAGCTCGATTACACGATCGAGGCCCGCCGCCAGATCGAGTTTGCCCGCGTCCTCGAGGGCGACCCGAAGATCCTGATTCCCACGGTCGATCTCGATCGTTCGTCGCGCCGCGTGCTCACGACCCAGTTCGTCCGCGGCCGGACGCTCGACGAGGCGGCCGCCCTGCCCGAGCGTGATCGTGTCGAGCTTTGCCGCACGCTCTGGCGGTTCGTTTACAAGGGCACGCTCGTCGGCGAGATGTTCAACGCCGACCCGCACCCGGGCAATTACTTCTTCCAGGACGACGGCCGCGTGGCGTTCCTCGATTTCGGCTGTGTGCAGACCATCCCCGAGAAGCGGCGCGGCGTCGCGCGCAAGCTCCACCGCGCGGCCATCGAGCGCGACGAGGCCACGTTCGCCGAGGCCGCGAAGATCATGCTGGAGACCCGCGGCGGCGATCATGAAAAGCGCGTCCTCTCGTACATCCGCCGCGCGTTCGAGCCGCAGTTCTCCTCGCCGTTCCGGATCACGCGCGATTACGTGGCGAGCCTCGTCCATCACATGAGGGAGGCGGGCCGTGAGACGCTCAAGACCGGCGACACCTCCTTCGTGCCCATGCCCGAGGGCATGCTCTTCATGAACCGGCTCCAGTTCGGGTTTTATTCGGTCCTGGCCCGCTTCGACGTCGAGGTCGATTACGCAGCGGAAGAACGCTCGTTCATGCCCTGAGATCCGCCTCGAACGGCCCTCATCCCTGGTGACGCCGCCCCGTGCGTCGTGCTCTCATCGGCTTGCCGGAAACCCGGAGGAGAGCACGCCATGGCCACCAAACGCACACCGAGCACCACGAAAAAGAGCGCGCGCAAAGCGTCTCCGAGCGCCGCGTCGACCCGCACCACCTCGGCCCCGCGGACGAGCGCCGCCCGCACCCCCGCCCCGGCCGCCAAACGCAGCCGCGCCGCTTCCTCCTCCGGCCGGACCACGACGGCTGCCGCGGCCGCTCCCGCCGCCGCCGCTCCCGCGCCCGCTGCCGCGGCCGCGGACGCGAACCGCACGTATCTCGAGCTCTCCGAGGACGGCGGGGGTTCGCACAAGTTTTACGAGGTCGTGATCGACGGGACGAAGGTCTCGATTCGGTACGGCCGCATCGGCGACGGCGGGCAGAAGCAGGAGCAGAAGTTCCGCACGGCGGCCGAGGCGATCGCGTTCGCGCAGAAGAAGATCAACGAGAAAAAGAAGAAGGGCTACGAATCGGCCGTGATGGGCGTGCGGCAGAAGCGCGCCGTCACCCGCCGGACGATCCAGAGCAAGCCCTCGACGGCGAAGCGCGCGCCCGTTCTCTGGAAGTTCTCCTCCGGCGCCGCGGCGCTCGGCATTTACATCGACACGAAGCTCTTCTGGGTCGGCAACCAGAGCGGCAACGTGTTCGCCGTGACCGCCGACGGCACGATCGAGCAGCAATACAAGCTCCCGGACGGCGTGAAATGCATCATCGCCGACGACGACTGGCGTTATGCCGGCTGCGACGACGGCAACGTCTACGACCTCGGCGGCCACGTCCCGCGCCTCGCGTACGAGGTCGAGGAGAACGTCGACATCTTCTGGCTCGACATCTACCGCGGCAAGCTCTGCGTCTCCGACGCCGACGGCAACATCGCGATCTTCGATCACGAAAATGAGACGAACTGGCGCAAGAAGAGCAAGGGGTCCAGCGGCTGGATGGTGCGCGCCGACGAGAAGGGCGTCTACCACGGCCATTCCCAGGGCGTGACGAAATACGCCTGGAAGGACGGCAAGGCGGTCTGGGAGGCGCAGACGGACGGCTCGGTGCTCTTCGGCTGGCAGGAGGCCTCGGACGTCTACGCCGGCACGACCGACGACAAGGTCTACGTCTTCTCGAAGGACGGCAAGCCCGGCGTCGTCTGCGATTGCGACGACACGGTCTACTCCTGCGCGGCCTCGCCCGGCGGCAAGTACATCTTCGGCGGCGATTCGAGCTCCACCATTTATTGCTTCGACGCGGCTGGCAAGCGCCTGTGGAAGCTCGCGACCGGGTGCGGCTCGGCGTACTCGATGCAATACCGCGACGAACGGCTCTACATCGTCACGACCGACGGCTCGCTCGCCTGCATCGACGCGAGCGAGGAGGCGATTCAGAAGGCGCAGGCCGGCGAGGTGCCCACGCCGCGCGACATCAAGGCGCCGGCGAAGGTCCAGGAGATCCCGTCGACGCAGCTCGAGACCACGCGCGACACGTCGAAGGGCGTGATCGTCGAATGCGTGAAGCAAGGCGGCAAGCTCCGCGTGCGTGTCGTCTCGCCGGGCTTCAAGTCGTCGTACAACTGCCAGTTCCCGCGCAACATCCGCATCGAGGGTGCAAAGTACATCGTCGACGATGTGCGTGAGGTCGCCGGCGGCGGCTTCTACCGCGTGCTCGGCGAGATTCGTCGCCTCGCGCAGTGAGCATCGAACCCTGCCCCCTCCGCGCAAGAGCAGTTTTGCGGCCTGGCGAGGTCCGCCCGTGACGGCTATCCTCGGCCCATGCGACCTTCTCTTGCGTTTCCTTCAGCATTCCTCGCGGTAACCCTCGCGCTTTTCGTGATCCCCGCCTGCAGTGACGGCGGCGGCGGCACCGGCAATGGCGGCACCGGCGGCACCGGCGGCACCGGCGGCACCGGCGGCACCGGTGGCACCGGTGGGACCGGCGGCGCTGGCGGCGGCGGGTCCTGCTCCGCCGCGGGCAAGTGGCAGATCACGTACGAGCAGGACACGGACGGCTGCGTCCCCATGGGCGATCTCTTGACGGTCACGCCAAACGCGTCCGACGTCTCGATCAGCGTCACCTTCGAGGGCGACGACACGATGCCCATGCATAGCTGTAACCCCATGCCCCCCACGCCCGCCTCGTACACGGCGACCGGTTCGGTCTCGGCGGACGGGTGCACGCTCACCGCCGAAACCGACACGTCGTATTGCTTCTCCGGCGAGGATCAATGCGAGAAGCGCGAGCTCACGCTGCAATTCAACGGCGACGATGCCATGGGCACGCTCGTGTACTCGAAGTGCGGATGCCCCACGCCCGGCTCCGGCCCGATCACGGTGAAGGCCACGGCCAAGCGCGTACCCTGACCCGCCTCAAGACGTGAGCAACGCCTCCAGGCGATTGCCGGCCGCACGACGTTCCAGCACCTCGAACACCTTCTCGGCGATGACGCCGCCCGCTTCGAGCGGCGGCAGCCCGCCGGCGTAGATATTCGAGATCACCGTATACTCGAAACGCACCTCGGGATTGCCGCTGAAGGCAGCGGCTTTCCGCCTCGTCTCGTCCTCACGCAGGCAATACACCAGATAAGCCGAGAGGCTACGCGACGCGAGGGCATCGCCGCCGGGGCGCTCGCCGATCAGGCAGATCACGAGCTCACATTGCACGAGATCGGCGACGTCCTCGGAGAGCTTCACCCGCCCGTTCGGGGCCAGGATGGGTTTGCCCATGGTGATGCCGCGGGCGTTCAAGCCGTCGAGCAGCACGGGGAGGAGCTCGCCGGCATTGTGGTGGACGGACTCGGCGCTCAGCCCATCGGAGACGAGGATCTGCACCTTGCGATGCTCGGGGACGAGCAGGGCGCGGTGGGCCGCGGCGACCCGCGCGCCGAGGTGTGGTGAATTGAGGTGCGCTTCCTTGGAAGGGGCTCCGGTCGCGATCACCCGGAAATCGAGGACCTTTTGCAGCTCCTCGACGCGAAGCACGCTTTGCGTCGCTTCCCGCCCCACCGCCTGATGAAGCCGGACGCGGCGGCTGACCTCGTCGGCGGGCCGCGGACCGGCGGTCTCGAATCCGTGCAGGGCCGGCGTGGTCGCGAGCAGGCCCTGGAGCTCCGCGTCCGATGAAAGGAACATGCGAAGATTGCCCCAATTCGGCCCGCGGGCGAGGCTACCGTCCTCGTCTTTGCGGAAGATCCCCCGCTCGATCGCCCACGCCTCGTATTCCGGCGTCACGCGCTTGCCGTACAGCTCGCGCAAGGTCTGGTCGTCGTGGCCGCTGGTATCGAAATACGCGAGCATTCGATCCGTATTGAGCGCGACATCCATGTAGTAATTCGCGCCCGCCGCGGTCAACATCTGCGTGGCCATCTGCTGGCCTTCGAGCGTGATGTGCGAGTGGAGCGTGAAACACGGCGCCATGCCCATGGGCAAACCGAGCAGCTTGCCCATGAAGTGGTCTTGCAGGTTCGACACGATCATCTCGAAATTGTCGAGGTGCGTCTCCGGGCCGATGAAGCCGGTGACGTTGTTCACCATGAAGGGATCGTAGCGACGGGCGAGGCCGTAACAGAGGGCCTCCGTCGTCGTCATGTCGATGCCGTGGTGCTTGCCGTAGGTGAATTCGCTCCCCTGGCCGGTCTCGAAATACATGAACTGCCGCGCGTCCGGCCCGAGCGCTCCCTTTTCGCGCATCGTCCGATGGCCGTGATCCAGGAGCTCGACGGTCACGTCGAATTCGGACGTGAGCGTCTTTTCCGTGCCGGCCAGACTCTGAAAAAGGATCTCGACCGGCGCGCCTCGTTCGAGGCAAGCGAGCTGCGTCTTGATGTGCCCGAGGACGCAGATTTGCGTGGGCACGCCGGTTTGCCGGCGCAGTTTGTCGAGGTGCCGGAGCAGCCCGGAGATGTTCTCGACGGTATCGATCGCAGGATTGATGCCGAGCAGCGCATCCCCCGCGCCCATCGAGAGCCCCCAGTACAAGAGAAGCGTGATCCCGCGCAGATCGTCGGTGGGGTGGTTCGGCTGCAGGCGCGAGGACAAGGTGCCGGGCAAACCCAGGGTCGTCCGCGCCTTCGTGGGCCGCGGGATCCGTCGCGCGAGATAGATGAGCTCGTGCACGTCGCAGATCTTGGCCAGCGCGGCCGCCATCACGCCGGTCAAGGCCTTGCCCACGCGCGCGCTCTCCGCGCCCGGCGAGCGCAGGAGGTGGTTCTTCAGTCCGCCCACGGTCATCGATTCGATCTCGGCGAAGACGGCATGATCGATCGCGTAGTTGACCCGCATGACGGAATCGACGTTGCCGTCGTCGTCGGTGAGCGGATGGTCGTAGAGGTACCGCAGCGTGAGGGATGACAGGATCGTCCGGGCGGCCTCGCGGTGCCGAGCGCTCTTCGCCGCGAGCCCCGCATTGCGGTCCCCCGCCTTGTCCTCGTCCGCCGCGCCGAGGAGCGCTTTCAGGCCGAGGAACGAGATCTCCTCGTCGAGGACGGTCGTTCGATGAAGCTCCGGCGGCGCTGGCCGGGGAACGACGATGTCGGACAATGGCACGAGCTTCGACGTGACGTGCTGCATCGTTTCCTCGATTCTCAATCCAGACCGTAATACCAGACGGGAACGACGTGATCCTTCATGCGCCCGATCTGCGCGAACCGTGCATCTTTGACGACGACCTCGTCGATGACGACGAGGTGAACCGGGCTCTTGCCCCAGTCACTGACATACTGGCCGAGGGTCTTGCCCACATTTTCGGCCACGAACAGGACGAGCGCCTGTTCCGGCCGAAGCGGACGCGCCCGCAATTCGTCGCCGAGGGAAGCGCCAATCCGGCGGACGGCCGCGAGCGGAGGCCCGGTCCATTCGATCCGAAGGCAACCGCCGGACGGGCTCTCGCGCACGAGCCGGAGCAGCGCGTGCACGCGCTCGGCATCCGCGTCGCTTCCCAGCCGGCCGAGGATCGGCAAATCGCGCAGCGGCAAGAGGTTGGGCGACGAGAGAAAGACCGTCGCGCCGGAGATGTCCATGCTATGCCGCATCATTCCGAAGACCGTCGCACGACCGAAATGGTCGGGGACCCACGCCGAGAGATCCCGCGCGAGGACGTCGGACGCGAGGATTCGCTGGGCGAGATCGACGCCGAGATCCCCGAAACACGTCCTGGAGGGCCACGGCGCGCCCCGCAGTTTGTCGTACACGAGCGCGCCCACGCCACCCGAAAGCGTGACGATGCGGGGCACGGACGGCGCAGGTGGTTCGAGCCCGAGGTCCGTATGCACATGCAGGCGCGCAATGGGCGTCGTGAACGGATCGGCGCGCCCGGTGACGGCGGATTCGAGGAGCGCGACGTAAAACGAAAGCACCACGTCGACGTCGCCGGGAGACAACATATCCCCGGGTCCGCGGGTGATCCCCAGGTGATCGAGGAGCGCCCGAGCGTACCTCGATATCGCGACGATTCGATAGCTCCCCGGCTCGACCTGGAGATGCCGCGCCCCGACGAACAGACAGCCCGTGCGGCGAACCTCTCCATCGACGCCGAGCGCGAGGTTCGTCGTCCCGCCGCCGATGTCGAGGTTCACGATCTCGACCTCCGGATGCCTTCGCGAGAGCCGCGCCGCGCTCCCGAGAAACGCCATCCAGGACTCGAGGTTCGCGTCGCCGATCGCGACGAGGATGGCGTCGCCGAGGCGCGCTCGGAGTAGCGACGAGAGCGCCTCCGCGTTGTCCCGTTGCGCCGAGAGCCCCGTGACGAGCGCGCCGCCGCCGAAGATTTCTTTCCCGGAAAGCCCTCCCTCGGCGAGCCACCGTTCGAGGAGCGCCGCGACCGCATCCACGTCGATGCGTCCATCACGGAGAGGCGTGAAGACCGGGACGGAGCGATATTCCTCGGCGAGCCGGCTCAATTCCATACGGCCGGTCACGCAATTGCGCACCATCGTGGCGGACGCGACCATCGCGCTGCTGGTGGTGCTGCCGAAGTCGAGCCCGAGCAGGCTGACGGTACCGCTCACCCGGGCGAATACATCACGAAGGCTGGCCCGTGCCCAGCGAAAAGGGACAATTCACGTACACCGGCCCCGAATACCCCGCGTCGACCCGCGCGCGGATGACGCTGCATTTCCCCGGCATGACCGGGACGAACACGCTATGTCCCGGCTCCTCCGGCGTGAGCGTGGCGCCATTCGCCCAGAAACGGATCTCCTCGCCCCGGGCCCGCACCTCCACCATCGTCGCATCACGAATCACGCTCCCCGGCGGCAGCCAAGCTCCGCCCGCAGCGCGCACCTCGAACGAGCACGCCGCCGGATCCCGCACGCAGACGCGACCCGCGACGATGCCGTCCCGCACGCCCTTCGCCGAGCGCGATTCCGCGAGCACGAACGTCGTCGCCCGCAGATGGCCGCTATGGCTGTCCGAGCCGCCGACCGGCACGAGCGGCCGCGCGCGCAGCGGGATCTCCCGATCGAGCCGCGCGAACGTCGCCTCCAGCGTGGCGGCCGAGTCGCCGAGCAGGAAGCGATCCCGGAGCTCCGTCACCGCGAGGTTGTAGACCTCGAACGCCTGCACGATTCGATCGGCCGCGACGATCTCCTCCGGATACGGCCCCGGCGCCGTGAACGGGCGCCAGGAGAGGTCTGCCCGCGCGATTCGAATGATCGAGTCGACCGGCGTGAGCAGTGGATGATTGACCACGAGCAGCCCTCCGCGCTGCACGAATGCCTGGAAAAACTTCGCCGGATCCGTGAGGGCCGCGCGCGCCGAGACGTCCGCAAACACGGCGTCGAGATCCGCGAACGCCGCCCCGATGTGGCCGTAATCGCGATCGGTGTACTCGAACCCCACGACGAAGATCGGCTCCCCCTCCCCTCGCGGCACGGTCCGCTCGAGTGCCGCGAGCTCGCCTCGCACCCTCTGCCGCTGGGACTCGCTCTGGAAGAACTGCGACGGCACGTGCGGCGTGAGGACCACGAAATCGAGCCCCTCCGCGCGCACGAGCTCGATGGTCTCCTCCATGCTGCGGCTCACGTGCTGGGGCGAGTCGGGCGGGCTCACGTGGCAATGCATGTCCCCGCCGAGGAGCTGATAAGGGCTCGTCGCCTCCGAGAGGACCGACGCGGCCGCGACGGGCGGCGCCGGCCGGTGCGCGCTCGACATGCTGGCGTCGAGCAGGTGATGCGACAGCGAGCGGCTGCAGCCGGCGAGCAGCATCAAGGAGAGGAGGAGGGCCGTCTCGGGCGCGCGTTTCACGTGGTTCCTCTTGTCATGGCCGGGCTTGGACGGCACGGCGAGCGCGGAGCTTTGGCGCCGGATCGGCGAACGAAGATCCTGGAGCCGAGGGGTAGCTTGGAGAGAGGGAAAGGTGCTTTTCGGTCGAATGCCCGCCATTTGCCGAAATCCTGCCTGCTCACCGGAGCCCGCACTGCTGCAGGCTCGAGCCGGCACCCGAGCACGTTTCCTGCGTCCAAACGCGCCACGACCATGCGGATCCGAGGAAAAACCGCGCGCCGGAGGGACGAGCTCGGCTGGCCCGCCGCGTGCTTTGAAGAATCGACATGATCGCGCTCCTCCTCAGCTTTGCATGGGACGTCCTTCCCCGTCGGCCTGCTCTCCAGGAATCCCCGCGCCTCGTCGAAGCTGGCGTCCGCGTCGAGCGCGTCGTGACGGAGGACTACATCGCGCGGGTCGTGGCGATGAAAAACGCCGCTGCGCGCAACCTGCTCATCACCCAGGCCTACGGCGACCTTTCGCTGGAGATCGCCGATCTGCTCGGCAGCGGCGCCGGCATCAACTGGTGCACGATGGCCGCCTGGGCCTCCCGCCGCGCCGGACAATCCATTCGCGGCGAGGATCTCCCCGGACAACAATACGTCGCCCGCGCCGCGGCGCGTGTCCCGGGCGCGCGGTTCCTCCTCGATACGATGCGCGACGTCTCGCGGGAGGTCGGCGAGGGCAATCGCGAGGTCTTCATGGAAGTCGCCCCCGCCTTCGCCGGCTTCGCGCGCGCTTACCGCGCGGGAGACGAGGCCCTCGCCACGTTTTTCGCGTCGTTCACGAAAGGCCCGCCCGATCGGGGCGGGCAGGACATCCTGCGCCGCGCCTTCGAATGTTACCTCGAAGCAGCCCGAGCGCCCGCGGGCAAACGCAAGGCGGAGCTGCTCTACGCGGCGAACCTGTACGTCGCGCTGCAGGAGCAGACGCGCTTGCAAGGCCGGATCGCGGCCGCCATGCCCGGCGGCCCCACCACGCGCACGCTCGTCACGAAGGCGATGCTCGAGCTCGAGCTCGGCGGCGGCACGGCCATCCACAGGCTCGGCGAGGATCTGCCCAACGGGCCGTTCGGCGAGCACCTCGAGGCGCTCGAAGATCCGGAGCTCGTCACGTTCGTCCTGCGCTTCGACGCCGACATCCGGTCGACGTGCGGCAGCCGCGCCGAGCGCTGGGATTCGCTCGCCGATCGCATGCGCTTCATCGTGGAGCTCTTCCGGTTGCACGGCAGCGACGCCTCGCTCTTCGAGGAGCCCATCAGCGCCGCCGAGTGGCTCGCGCTCACCGGCCGCGTGCGGCCGCGGCGCCCGTTCGCGTCGCGGCCCCTCGGCTGACCCTCACTTCTCCGGCGTGGATGCGCCGAGGCGCGCCGCGATGCGGCCCATCGCGTGATCGAGCTGGAGCATCGCCTCGATCCGATCCACCGTCGCCCGCGCCACGCGCAGGCGCGAGGTGCGCACGGTGTCCTCGGCTTGCTGCACCTGGAGCGGCGTCGACGTGCCGAGCGAGAAACGCGCGCGCTCGGCTTCGAGCTGCTTCTCGGCGATGGCCACGGTCTGCGCCGCCGCCTTGCGCCGCGCGTCCGCGGATTCGAGCTGCGCGACGAGGCGGAGCGCGACGATGCGGATCCGGCTGCGCGCGGCTTCGAGGTTGTTCTTCGAGATCTGCGCGTTGATGCGCGCATTCTCGACCTCGGCCGATTCGCGCGCGGTCGTGAGCGGCGCCTCGAAGATGAACCCCACGTACCCGCCGACGGCGCCGAACGTGCCGATCTGCGCGAACGCCGGCGCGATGCTGCCATTGCCGAGGCCGCGGAGCTCCACGTACCCTTCCACATCGAAACGCGGTCGATATTGATCCCCCGCCACCTGCGCGCGGGATTCGGCCGCGGCGACGCGCGCTTCGAGCTCCTTGAGCTCCGGCGAGAGCGCGGCGAGCGCCTTCTCGACCTCCGCCACGGTCGGCACCTGCGGGTCCCCGGGATCGCCCGACGCGCGCAGGCGCACGTTCGGATCGATGACGGCGAGGATCTGGGAGAGCTCGAGCCCACGCTGGATCTCGGTGAGCTCCGCCGACGTGACCGACTCGCCGAGCGTCGCGATACGCGTCTCGTACGAGAGCACGTCGACGGCCGCGGCCGCGCCCTTCTCGCGCCGCTGGTCGGCCGCGTCGCGCTCGACCTTCGCGAGATCCCGCGCGGCCAGCTCGATCGCGAGCGAGCGCGACGCATACCAGAGCTCCCAGTACGACGTGAGCGCGTCCCGCACGACCTCGCTCGCCACGCGCTCGCGCCCCTCGTGCGCGGCCGTCCGATCGAGCTCCGCGGCCCGGAGCCCGGCCTCGCCGATACGTGTCCCCGCGCCGCGCAGAATGGGCTGCGTGAGCGAGAGCCGCGTCGACATCGAATACCCCACGCCCGCCGCGCCCGCCGTGACGAGCTCGCCGACAGGGTTCGACGTCGAGCTGCGGCTGCTCTGGACCGAGAGCGACACCACCGTGCCCGTGGCAAAATCCTTCCGCAGCGCCGCGTTCAGCGAGAAGACGTCACGCTCGCCGACCGAGACCTGACCATCACGCCCGAGCGCGGGCGACGCGCTGTGCGTGTATCCGCCGTTCGCCGAGAGCACGAATGGATACCGCACCTCCTGCGCCCGCACCAAGGCCGCCGCCTGCTTTTCCGAAAGAATGGCCGACGCGACGTCGGGGTTGTGACGGAGCACGAGCGTGATCACGTCGTTCTCCGTGATCGAATGGACCACGGGCGAGGCGCCTTGCGTGGCCGCGCTCGTCGGGGCCTGCTGCGCGGACGCCTCCGCGGCGGAGAGGGCGATCGCGAGCGAACACACGGCGACGCACCCTTTCGACATTCTATTCATGACGCAATGCCTCGATGGGGTTGAGGCGCGCCGCCTTGCGCGCCGGCAGATACCCGAAGATGACGCCGACGGCCGCGGAGAACGCGAAGGCCCCGGCCACCGTGCCCGGCGAGATGACGAACGGCAGCGACAAACTCTGCGTCGCCGCGTACGAGAGCGAGAGCCCGAACAGGATCCCGAGGATCCCCCCGAGGAGCGCGAGCACCACGGCCTCCACGAGGAATTGCAGGAGCACCTCGCTCGCGAGCGCCCCGATCGCGAGCCGCGTCCCGACCTCACGCGTCCGCTCGGTGACGCTGACGAGCATGATGTTCATGATGCCGATGCCCCCGACGAGCAGGCTCACGGCCGCGATCCCGCCGAGCAGGCCCGTCATCGACGCGGTGACGCTGCTCATCGTGTCGGCGATCTCCTGCATGTTGCGCACGTTGAAATCGTCGACCGCGCCGGGCTGGATGCGGCGCCGCTCGCGCATGAGGTCCTCCACCTGCGCCTGCACCGAGGACGTCAGCTCCGCCTGCTCGACCTGCAAATACACCGAGCTGATGTTGTTGTTGCCCGCGATGCGCCGCTGGAAGGCGCGGAGCGGCATCAGGACCACGTCGTCCTGATCGCCGCCCATCGCGGCCTGGCCCTTCGAGGCGAGCAAGCCGACGACGAGGCAGGAGACCTGCTTCACGCGGATGCGCTGGCCCATCGGCATCGTCCCGGGAAACAGGTTGTCCCGCACGGTCTTGCCGATGATGCATACGGGGGTCCCCGAGGCGGCCTCGACCTCGGAGAAGCTCCGCCCCATTTCGATCTTGTAGCCGCGGACCTCGAAATAGCCCTCGTCGACGCCGATCACGCTCGTCGGCCAGTTCTGGTTGCCGACGACCACCGTCGTGTTCGACTGCGCCGTCGGAGACAGGGCCTTGATGCCCGTCACCTCGCGCTCGATGGCCTCGACGTCGTCCTTCTGGAAGGGATTGCCCGCCGTGCGCTCCGGCCCGCGCCGCGCCGCGCCGGGCGAGACGACGAGCATGTTCTCGCCGAGCGCGCCGACGTCGCTGCGCACCTTCTGCGTCGCGCCCTCGCCGATCGTCACCATCGCGATGACCGCGCCGACGCCGATCATGATGCCGAGCATCGTCAAGAAGGAACGAAGCGCGTTTTTCCGCACCTCGCGCAGGGACATGATCAAGGTGGCCCAGAGCATCAGTGATTCCCCGAGATGATTTTGCCGTCGCGAAACACGATGGTCCGCGTCCCGTACTCGGCCATGTCCGGCTCGTGCGTCACCATCACCACGGTGATCCCGTGCTCGCGGTTGAGCTGCACCATGAGCTCCATGATCTCGGCCTTGCGCGCCGTATCGAGGTTTCCGGTCGGCTCGTCCGCGAGCAGGAGCGACGGCTCCGTCACGAGCGCCCGCGCAATGGCGACGCGCTGCTGCTGGCCGCCCGAGAGCTTGGCGCTCGTATGCCCCGCGCGAGACGAAAGCCCCACGAGATCGAGCGCCTTCAGGGCCCGCCGTCGCCGCTCCTCCGCCGGCACGCGCCGGTAGATGAGCGGCAATTCCACGTTCTCGAGCGCCGTCGTCCGCGCGAGCAGATTGAACCCCTGGAAGACGAACCCGATGAAATGGCGCCGGAGGAGCGCGCGCTGATCCTGATCGAGGTTGCAGACGTTGACGCCGCGAAAGAGGTACGCGCCGGACGTGGGTACGTCGAGACAACCGATCATGTTCATGGCGGTCGATTTGCCCGAGCCGGAGGACCCCATGATGCTGACGAACTCCCCCGGATCGATGCGCATGTCGACGCCGTCGAGCGCGCGCACCTCCGACTCGCCCTCGCCGTAGATCTTCTCGACGCGCCGGAACTCGACGATCGGAAAGGCCGCATTCGGGCCGCCTTCCGGGCGAGGCAGCTCAGCCACGCGGCGCCTCGATCATGCTGACCACGACCTCGGTCCCCTCGGTGATCTCCTCCGAGCGAATCTCCGTACGAATGCCGTCCGTCGCGCCGACCTCCACCTTCACGCGGCGAGGCTCGCCGCCCGTCGGCAGCCAAAGGA
The DNA here is from genome assembly GCF_029946505.1 of Polyangium sp. y55x31. Classification (GTDB taxonomy): domain Bacteria; phylum Myxococcota_A; class Polyangia; order Polyangiales; family Polyangiaceae; genus Polyangium. Next base: position 4,811 of record NZ_JARZHG010000067.1, on the reverse strand, counting down.
CGGGCTCGCGCGGCGCGCCCGTGCCGCCCGGGCGCTTTTGCTGCTGCCCCATCCCCGGCGGCCGACCCGTCGGCAAGAACTGGTTCACCGAAATGCCTTGCTGCTGCTGCGTGCTCGACTTCCGGTTCGGGTTGAACCGCAATGCCGCATTCGAGACGAGCAGCACGTTCTTCCGCTCGTCGACCACGACCGTCGCCGTCGCCGTCATGCCCGGCCGGAGCAGCCCCTTCGAATTGTCGACCGAGAGCCACGCCTCGTACGTCACGACCGTCGTCCCGGTCGTCGGCATGTTCTTCACGGCCAGCACCTTCGACGCGAACGATTGCTGCGCATACGCGTCGACCGTGAAGCTCGCCTCCTGCCCCTCCTTCACCGCGCCCACGTCGGCCTCGTCGACCTGCACGTTGAGCTGGAGCTGACCGAGGTCCGCCGCGAGCACGAAGAGCACCGGCGTCTGCATGCCCGAGGTCACGGTCTGGCCCGGCTCGACCGCCCGGTTGAGCACGATCCCGTCGATCGGCGAACGAATGACCGCCTTCGAAAGGTTCGTCTTCGCGACCTTGAGCGACGCATGCGCGAGCGTCACCTGCGAGGACGCCGACGCGACCTGCGCCTCGGCGCGCTTGTAGTTCGCCTGCGCGGTCTCGACGTCCTGCGCCGGCGCGAGCCCCTGCGCCAGCATGGCCTCGGCCCGCGTGAGCTTTTGCTTGTTCTCGCTCGCCGTGGTGCGCGCGTTCACGAGCGAGGCGTTGGCCGAGGCGAGCTGCGCCGTCGCCTCCTCGATCCGGGCCGTGTATTGCTCGGTGTCGATCTCGGCGAGGATCTGGCCCTTCGTGACCTTGTCGTTGAAATTGACGTGGACCTCGAGCACGCGGCCCGTGATCTCCGCGCCGACCTCGACGGTGTTGCGCGCCTTCAGGGTGCCGGTGGCCGTGACGGTCACGCGGAGGTCGCCCCGCTCGACCTTCTGCGACTGGTACTTCGTGCTCTCCGCGGCGGCGGTGTTCTTCTTCTTCCAGGCGTAGAAGCCGCCGCCGCCGCCGGCGACGAGGACGACGGCGACGAGCACCCACGGCAGCCGCCGCCGTTTGCCCCGGGCGACGACCTTGAGGACCTCGGGATCCCCGGTGGTCGGCTCGATGGTTCGAGGAGATGTCATGATCGTTCCCCTTGGACGGTCGCCGAGGCGGGCTCCCTACGCGGGGACGTGTCCGATCGTCAGAGGCCGAGGCACGCCCCCGCGCAGAGAGGCGTCAGCCCGCCACCTTGACGAGCTGCTTGCCGGTGTTCGCCCCGGTGAAGAGCCGCCGGAGCGCGGCGGGCGCGTTCGCGAGGCCCTCGACCACGTCGACACGATCCTTGATGCGACCCTCGGCCGCCCAGCGCGCGAGGTCGGTGATGGCGTCGCCGAACCGAGCCGCGTAGTCGGTCACGAGGAACCCTTCCATGCGGCCGCGCTTCATGACCAGGTTCATGAGGTTCTTCGGGCCGGTCGCGGCCTCGGCGTTGTTGTAATCGCCGATCGAGCCGCAAAGCACGACGCGCCCGCGCATGGCGAGGTGCCCGAGCGCGGCCTCCAGGATCGAGCCGCCGACGTTGTCGAAATACACGTCGATCCCGTTCGGGCAGAGCTCGCCCAGCCGCTTGTAGACGTTGTCGGTCTTGTAATCGATCGTCGCGTCGAACCCGAGCTCGTCCTTGATCCACGCGCATTTCTCTGGGCCGCCCGCGATCCCCACGACCCGGCACCCCTTGATCTTGGCGATCTGCCCGACCGCATTGCCCGTCGCGCCCGCGGCGCCCGAGACCACGACCGTCTCCCCTTCCTTCACGCGCCCCACGTCGAGCAGCCCGAAATACGCGGTGAGCCCCGTCAGCCCGAGGAGCGAGACCGCCATCGTCGGCGGCACGCCCTCCGGGAGCTTTCGCGGCCCGCGGATCGAGGGCTCGATCACGGCGTGTGTTTGCCAGCCCGTCATCCCGTACACGAGGTCGCCGGGCGAGAAGTCGGGGAGGGTCGAACGGAGCACGCGCCCGACGCCGCCCGCACGCATGACCTCGCCGATGGCCACCGCCGGCAGGTACGAGTCACGCTCCATCCAGATCCGCTGCGTCGGATCCACCGAGAGATACAGCGTCTCGACGAGGATCTGCCCCGGCCCGAGCTCCGCCGGCAAGGGCTCCTCGTGCCACGTGAAATCGCTGTCCTTGATCATGCCCTGCGGCCGCGCGGCGAGGCGCCAGGAACGGTTCACTTCGGTCATCGTTTGCTCCTCTCGCGGCGCACCCTATCCGGCCGGCGCGCCCCGAGCAACGGCCCGCGCCGCCCCTTCCCTCCGTCACGATCCCCCCTATGCTGCGCCCATGTCCCGCCCCCCCGGACTCCCCCTGCACCCGGCCCTCACCCTCCTGCCCTTCTTGTACCGCCCGTTCCCCTTCCTCGACGCCATGGCGAAGCGGTACCCGGACGCCTTCACCCTGCGGTTTCCGGCCATGCCCAAGCCGGCCGTAATCTTCCACCACCCCGACGCCGCGAAGGAGATTTTTGCCCTTGGCCCGGACGACGCCCACGCCGGCCAGGCCAACGCCGTGCTCCGGCCGCTCCTCGGCGACGCCTCGCTCCTCTTGCTCGACGGAAAAGAACACCTTCGCCAGCGCAAGCTGCTCATGCCGCCGCTGCACGGCGAGCGCATGTCCTCGTACGGCGCCCGCATGATCGCCCTCACCGAGGCCTCGATCGCGACCTGGCCCGAGCGCGAGCGCTTCCCGGTGCACGAGCGCCTGCAGGCCATCACGCTCGACGTCATTTTGCGCGTCGTCTTCGGCATCGCCGAGGGCGCGCTCTTCGATCGATTGCGCGAGCAGCTCGTGGGAATCCTCGAGCTCGCGACGACCCCGATCTTCCTCTTGCCCTGGTTCCAGAGAGACCTCGGCCCCCTCACGCGCTGGAACAGCCTGACCCGGGCGCTCCACGAAACCGACGAGATGCTTTATGCGGAGATTCGGCGCCGTCGGGCCTCGGGCGAGCGCGGGGACGATATCTTATCGCTCCTGCTCGACGCGCGCGACGAGCAAGGCGAGCCCATGAGCGACGGCGAATTGCGCGACGAGCTCATGACCTTGCTCGCCGCGGGCCACGAGACCACCGCGACCGCGCTGTCCTGGGGGCTGCGGTGGATCCTCGACTCGACGAGCCTCCGGGCGCGTCTCGTCCGCGAGCTCGAAACGGAGGGCGCGCTGCCGGCTCTCGCGCCCGAGCGAATCGCCCGCTGCGCGCTGCTCGACGCGACGACGCGGGAGATCTTGCGCCTGCAGCCCGTGGTCATGATGGTCGGCCGCGTCCTGCAGCGGCCGATGCGGATCGGCGGTTACGACCTCGAAAAGGGCACGCCCGCCCTCGTCTCGATTTACCTCATTCACCGAAGGCCCGATCTCTACCCGGATCCCACGCGCTTCGATCCGGACCGCTTCTTGCGCCAGCGATTCGCGCCCCACGAGTGGCTCCCGTTCGGCGGCGGCATCCGCCGCTGCATCGGGTTGGCCTTCGCGCTCTACGAAATGAAGATGATCCTCGCCACGATCCTCGCGCGCGCGGAGCTACGGCTGCCGCTCTTCGGCAAGGTGCACGAGGTTCGTCGCGGGGTGACGATCGCGCCTTCCCGCGGAATGCCGGTCGTCATGGAGCGGCGCGACTCAAACCGGATCCACGACCGAAAGGACAGCTCGTAGCACAGCATTGGGGATCGCGAGCGAGGCGTACGCGACGAAGAGCTTCAGGGCGAGGCCGTGCTTCTTCGTGGTGAGCCAGTTTGCCCCGATACGGAGCAGGCACGTGAGAAAACCCCCGCAGCCTGCGGCCACGGCCAGGCCGTAAACGGGATCCGGCCATCTCACGAAATCGGACAGAGACGCCCAAAACTCGCTCGTCGTCCCCGTGGGTTCTGCCAGCCAGAGAAGCAGGGCGCCGAGGAGGCCGAAAAGCGTCGTGACGACGGTGAGGAGAGGGAACGTCGCCAGGACGAGGAGCACGCGCGCGTGCTCGACCTCGAGGGGTCCGCTCGCCCTGCGCCCCGCGCGATGGAGGCGGACGGCCGCCGTGAGGGATACGGCGAGCACGGCGCTGACGGGGCCGATCGCGCGAAGCACGGCGACGCACACGATCCCCGGGGCGTGCTTCTCCACATTCAATTGGCTCAGCGCGTAGACGGACTGAAGATACACCACGCAGCCCAACACCAACCCGACCACGACGCCGACCGGGAAAGACCACCTCACGATCCTGTCATAGGGCGAGCCCACGCCGGGGAGGGGCGCGGCGGGCGGCGACGCGGCGGGCGGCGCGTACGCCTGGCCGAGGTCGAGTTTGTCGTCCATGTCTCTGCCCGGCACCCTACTCGACGGGTTTGTCGGGGTCAACAACCACCGCCGTCGCCGCTCCCGCCTCGATGAGGGCGAGTTCCTCGGGCGTCAGCGGGCGCAGTTGCTGGAGGAACGCGTCGAAGTCGCTGGCGACGAAGTAGGGTTCCCATTCCGCATAGTAGTCGTAAAAGTACACGCGTCCTCGCTGCTCGCCCTTGGTGACGATGCCGTACAGATCTCCGCTCGAATCACACGCGATTGCGAGGACATCATCGCCCAAGCTGGCCCTCCGCTCCTCCAAGAGCCAGAGAAGCTCGTTTGGTTCGTAGAAGTCATCTCATAAATCGTCCAGGAGTCTCCTGAGGTACACGACGATGCATCCGAGGTGGACGAAGCCGAGGAAGTTTTCGACGTGGCGCTCGTACCGTACCGCGATGCGGCGGAAGCTCTGG
>NZ_JARZHG010000066.1 GCF_029946505.1 Polyangium sp. y55x31 | reverse complement strand
GACGGCAGGCGCATCGTCACCGCTTCCTGGGACAAGACCGCCCGGGTGTGGAACGCCGATGGCACGGGCGAGCCCCTGCGGCTCGAGGGGCACCAGGATCGCGTCTACTCGGCGGCGTGGAGCCCCGACGGCACGCGCATCGTCACCGCTTCGGCAGACAAGACCGCCCGGGTGTGGAACGCCGATGGGACGGGCAAGCCCCTGCGGCTCGAGGGGCACCAGGATGGCGTCTCTTCGGCGGCGTTTGGCCCCGACGGCACACGCATCGTCACCGCTTCCTGGGACAAGACCGCCTGGATCTGGAACGCCGACGGGACGGGCAAGCCCCTGCAGCTCGAGGGACACGGCGCACCCGTTGGTGGCGGAGCAAGGGGAGGGGGGACGTTTAGCCCAGATGGCGCCCAGATCGTCACCTTCTCGGATGACAAGACCGTGCGCGTGTGGAACGCGGATGGCACGGGCGAGCCGGCGATCCTCCGCATCCCCGAGTTCGAGGCCCATTCGGCGGCGTGGAGCCCGGATGGCACGCGTATCGTCACCGCCTCGCATGGCGAGATTGACCCAGCCACCGGCAAGATGAAGTACTGGGCCACCGTATGGCCCCGCCTCCAGCGCTTCACCAGCCTGGAGGACCCGGCGCTCTGGACGGCCACCCGTTACTGCCCGCCCATCGAGCTACGCCGGGAGCTGCTCGGCGTGTCCGAGGACGTCGCCGCCGAGCAGCTCGCGAGCTGCCAGCGCCGCGTGGCCGAGGCGAACGACCGCCGAGCGGCGCACCCTTGATACCTCGACGCCGAGGCGTCCCGCGAGCGCCATTGCCGGAGGTATGGCGACGCCCGCGAGGGTTTTCCGCTCAGTCGCCGCGCAAGAGGTCGCGGTCGGCCCGCAGGGTGGCCACCAGATAGTCGACCAGCACGCGTACCCGGGGGGTCTGCCGCAGGTCGCGGTGTACCGTCAGCCATAATGGCTGCCCAGGCTCGCGCGGCATGGGCACGTGCGTCAGGCCCGGCGTCCGGTCCCCGAGGAACCTCGGCAGCACCGCGATCCCGGCGTCGGCCTGCGCGGCCTCGGCGAGGGCCAGCGATACGTCGCTCACGAAAGCGGGCCGCACGCCCGGCGATAGATGTTGCAGCCAGGCCAATTCGACGCCGCTCGTGGGCAAGAGCAGCGGGTGCTCGTGCAGATCGTTCGGCGTCCGGATCGGGTGCCGGGTCAGATACGCGGAGGACGCGTAGAGGCCGTGTCTCACCTCCCCGACGCGGCGGACCCGCAGCGATTCGTGTGACGTACGGACGAATCGCACGGCCAGCTCGGCCTCGCTGCGGCTGAGGTCGAGCACCGCGCCGGCCGGCAGGAGCTCGACGCATAACGCCGGGTACTGGCGGCCAAAACGCGCGAGGCGCGGGGCCAGATAGGTGATGCCGAAGGTCTCGGGCGAGGTCACCCGCACCGTGCCCTCCAGCGCGCCGCGTTGCGCGTGGACGCCACGCTCCAGCGCCAGCACCGCGTCCTCGACCTGGCGCAGGGGGGAGAGCAGCCGCTCGCCGTCGCGCGTCAGGACGTAGCCGGCTGCCGTGCGCGTGAACAACCGCAGGCCGAGCGCGCGCTCGGCGGCCTCGATACGGCGGCCGACCGTGGTGTGATCGACGCCGAGCGCCGCGGCCGTTTTGGCGAGGGAACCGGCGCGCGAGAGCGCGGCGACGAAGCGCAGATCGTCCCAATTCATAGGCTGTGGATTCTTGCACGGTCGTCGGGTGACGACGTGCATTCTCACCCGGTCGCTCGGGCGCTACGCCTGTCGAGTCCCCCCACCACCACGGAGGTTTTCATGCGCGCCGTTGCTTCGCTCGTGTTTGCACTGGTCCTTGCCGCCTGCGCCGATGGCCCGGCTCCTGATTCTGCCGAGCCATCGCCCGTCCACACGCTGACGCTGCCAGCGAGGTACGCGTCGTCGTCCGATGTCGTCGCCTACGCCGAGCTCGCGAATGGGCAGGCGAAGGAGGAGACCGAGTTGACTTACGCGCTGGCCGATGGCTACCCGCGCGAAGTGACGCTCGTGCCGAAGGACGGCTTCGTCCTTTCGTCCGATTGCAAGATGCACCCGGGCCCGGTGGTCTGGCAGTCGATCGCCGACGTGCAGGGGACGGCCGCGGCCGTCGAGATCGTCGGCGGCGCGCTCGCGGTCGAGCTGCGGGAGGAGGGCACCGTGACCGTGCTCCTCGAAGGCGAAATCACCGGGCAGCAATGCCCCTCCGAGGACGGATCGATCGCGACCGCGCTGCCGCTCCAGCACCGGCTCGTGCTGCACGTCGAGCGTGTCACAGGATTCGTGGTCGAGCAGTTTCACCAGCAATTGGCCGGCTGCTGGGATGCCATGGTGCTGCCGGCGGGCGCGCCGCTGTGGGCGCCGACGGCGCGCCCGCTCGACGCGACGGGAAAACCCTTCTCGGCGGTCAATGCGCCCGCGCCCGTGGCCCTCACGCTGCAATCGAACGGAGACCTCACGTCTGGGCCCGGTGTCACGTACATGACCGCAGGTCCAGGTACGGTCACGGTGTCGGTCGACACGACGCTGCCGGTGCAGGGGATGCAGGCGTTCGAGGTGGTGGGCCCCGACGCGCTGACGTCCGTCGAGGCCTCGTTTTACCTGCGCAAGGCCGCCCTCAAAGGCAATGTGTCCGAGCCCATCGAGGAAGGTGCGTCATACAAGCTTTTCCTTCCCGAGGAGAGCAACGGCGTCGACCTCCACGTCGAGGAGGCGATGACGACGCACGGAAAGCTCTGCGAGAACGTGCCGGGGGCCTGGTTCGCGTCGGAATCGTCGACGCCCGTGCAATGTGATGCGAGTGTGGGCGTCGTGGATCCATTCGCTTCCAGCACCATTCCGGTGGCCGCGATCGGCGATGCCGGCGAGTGCCGGCTTTGGGTGACGATTCCGGGGACGACGCAGCGCTGGGCGACGCGGTTCAGCATCGCGCCGTGAGCGCGGGAGCAGGGGCGAGGGCGATCCGGCGCGTGACCCCCGACGGAGATGCGCCGGTGGGCGTCAACGAGCCGACTGGGGAATCTTGCACATCGCATTCACGACCAAGCCATATTTGCCCTTGGTGCCCGTCGCGCGCACGGTCGTGCGCTGCATGGCCCTTTTCCAGGGAGGCCATTGGCAGTCACGGCGGCGCCCCCCGAAAGGGTCCGGTGTGTGCATCTGCTCGATGAGCGTGAGCTTGTGGTCCAGGCCTTCGATGAAAATCGCCGTGGGATGCATCCCGGCGCAGCACAACGCATCCGGGTCACACCCGATCGCTTCCGCCACCCATTCGCTCCCTCCATCGGACAGGTGCCCGACGACCTGCACCTCGTTTTCTTGCGGCGGCGCGTCCGTGCACGGCCGCATCCCATCGACCCAGGCATTCGCGGCTTCCGCGGCGGCTGCGATGTACCCTTCCTCGAAGGCACGCTTCGTCGCGCAGCAGCTCGGGAGGAGAGCAAGCGCGGTGACGGCCAGGAAATGGGGCCGCGTGAGGGGGTGGGGGCGTGCGTTCTTCATTGAAACGGTCATGAGGCTATGGGTGGCGGGCGACGGGGTCAAGGTTGGGAGCTGTCAAAGCTATGTCGTCAGGTGATGCTGCTGCTGCCGCTTCCGCGACCGCCTCCCATTCCTTCCCCAGCGCTCCTCGGCCGCACGCGCCGACGCTGCGGGGCCCGTAGCCCAGCATACGCGTTGAATGGCTCAACTACTTCAACGCCCCATCCCGCAAAGTTTGGTAGGCTCGTTGTTCCGCTCGAGCGGAGGGCATCGCCCCGACCTGCCCGAGACGCTTCCTCGGTCACTCTTCGGTGGTATTCTTGATGCTCGACATTGCAGGGTATACAGCCTTCGAACGCGTGGAAGTAACGCCGTTCGCGAAGACGTTTCGCGCGCGGCGGGTGCATGACGGCCTGCCCGTCGTGATCCAAAGCCTGTCCATCGGACGCGCCCGGAGCGCCGAGATCGCGCGATTCAAACACGAGTACGCGCAACTCGCGCAGCTCAGCTCACAAAGCCTCGTCTCCGTCCTCGGCGTAGAGGCGCGTGAAGACAGCCTCATCGTCATACGCGAACACTTCCCAGGCCAAACCCTCGCCCACACCCTCGCCGCGCGCCCAGGCAACAAGCTCCCCGTCTCCGAGGCCCTCGCCATCGCCACCGCGATCGCCGAAGCCCTCGCCGCCCTGCACGGACGCGGCATCACCCACCGCGATGTCCGCCCCCAGAACATCCTCGTCGGCGATGCTGGCGCGCTCAAGCTCACCGGCTCCGGCGTCGACGCCGAGGTCACGCGCGCACACGAGCGACTCTACGCGTACGAGGTCCTCCACGACGTCCTGCCCTACACCGCGCCCGAGCAAACCGGCCGCATGAACCGCAGCGTCGACCACCGCGCCGATCTCTACGCCCTCGGCATCATCCTCTACGAAGCCCTCACCGGTCGTCGGCCCTTCGAAGCCCGCGAGCCCATGGAGCTCATCCACGCGCACCTCGCCCTTCAGGCCAAACCCCCCGCGCACGTCGACAGCTCGGTGCCCGAGACCCTCTCGCGTCTCGTCCTCAAGCTGCTCGAGAAAAACGCCGAAGACCGCTACCAAAGCGCCGAAGGCCTGCTCGCCGACCTACGCCGCTGTAGCCACGAGCTCGAGACCCTCGGCACGATCTCCCTCTTCACGCCTGCCGAGCACGACCACGAAGGCGGGCTGCGCATCCACCAGAAGCTCTACGGTCGCGAGCGCGACATCGACGCGCTCACCTCGACCTTCACACGCTCGCTCGCCGGCGAACGCTCCATCGTCCTCGTCTCCGGTTACTCGGGCATCGGCAAATCCGCGCTCGTGCACGAGATCCTCAAGCCACTCGCCCGCGCGAAGGGCTACTACACGAGCGGCAAATTCGATCAGTTCAACCGCGACACCCCCTACAGCGCCATCATCCAGGCCTTCGACGGCCTCGTGCGGCAGATCCTCACCGAGAGCACCGAGCGGATCCAAGCCTGGCAGCACGCATGGCTCGAGGCGCTCGGACAAAACGGCCAGGTCATCTGCGACGTCCTGCCCTCGATGGCACACGTGCTCGGCCCGCAGCCAGTCGTGCCCGCGCTCGGACCCGTCGAGTCGCAAAACCGCCTGATCCGATGCTTCGTGCAGTTCGTCTCGGTCGTCGCGCGCAGGGCCCACCCGCTCGTGTTTTTCCTCGACGACCTGCAGTGGATCGACCTCGCGAGCCTCGACCTGCTGCGCGCCCTGCTCGCCGACGACTCCCTCGAGTCGTTCTTCTTCTGCGGCGCCTACCGCGACAACGAAGTCTCCCCCGCCCACCCGTTCATCGCGGCGCTCGAAGAGCACAAACGCGCAGGCCTCTCCGTCTGCGACATCGTCCTCGGCCCGCTCGAGCGTCGTCACATCGTCGACATGCTCAGCGACAGCCTGCGGCGCTCGGACACCGGCCCGCTCGCCGACGCCATCCTCCAAAAAACCGCCGGCAACCCCTTCTTCGTCCGTCGCTTCTTGCACTCGCTCGGCGACCACGGCGTGCTCACCTTCAAGCCCGGGAAGGGTTTTTACTGGGACCTCAAACGACTCGACGAGCTCGCCTACAGCGAAAACGTCGTCGATCTGATGGTGCGCACCATCGCCCGCCTGCCGAAGACCACGCAGGAAGCCCTCCGCCTCGCCGCCGCCATCGGGAGCGAGTTCGACCTCGGCGTGCTCGCCACCGTGCTCGAATGTACGCCCGAACAGGCCTACGGCCGCCTCGAGCCCGCCGCCGCTGAAGGGCTCATCATCCCGGGCAGGAGCGGCTACCGCTTCGCTCACGACAAGGTCCAGGAAGGCGCGTACGCGATGATCCCGGTCGCAGGCCGGCCCGCGTTCCACCTGCGCATCGGCAGGCTGCTCGCCGAGAGCACGCCCTTGTCCGAGAGCCGCAACCTCTTCGACGTGGTCGGCCACCTGAACAGCGCGCTCGAGCTCATCGACGATCCACACGAACGCGAGACGCTCGCCCGAATGAACCTCGTCGCCGCCACGCGAGCCGAAGAATCGGCCGCGTTTGGCGCCGCGCGCAGCTTCCTCGAGCTCGGCCTGCAATGCCTCCCCGAAGATGCCTGGACGTCGAAGCATCAACTCCGCCTCGCCTACGCGAGGAAGCTCGGCGTCACGCTGTCCTTGCTCGGCCATCACGATGACGCGCTCGCCGTGCTCGGAGAGGCCCTCGAGCGCGCCACGACGAGGCTCGCTCGAACCGAGATCCTGCGGCTCAAGATGAAAGCGCAGGTGCTCAAGAACGACCTGCCCGCGGCGCTCGCCGAGGGGCTCGTGGTGATGCACTCCTTCGGCCTCGACCTGCCCGCGTTCCCGGACGCAGCGACGCTCGAGGAGCAGATGCGCGTGACACTCGACCTCGTCGTCGAGCGCTCGCCCGAGGCGCTACTCGACCTGCCGCCGCTCGAGGACCCCGAGATCGCCGCGCTGCTCGAGGTCCTGGAGGAGCTGTTCGCGCCGACGTACTTCCTCGCGACGAACAACTTCAGCATCAGCATCGCCAAGATCCTCGAGCTGTCCTACCGCCACGGTTTGTCGCGAAGCACGACCTACGGCTGTATCAATTTCGGCATGCTCTTGTGCGTCCGTGGGCATATCAAGCTCGGCTACGAGCTTGGCCGCATCGCTGTCAGGCTCGGCGAGAAGCTCGGCGACAAGAAGAACGAAGCGATGATCCGCAACATGTGGGGTGGCTTCGTCCAGTACTGGGGAGACGGCTACAGCGCTTGCTGGGACACGTTGATCAGGGGCAAGGACGCGGGCCTGGAGACAGGCCAGTACATCTGGTCGTTCTACAACACGGTCAATGCCGTCACGAACAGCTTCATGCGCGGTTTGCCCATCGAGGACATCATCGCCGAGGCGAAGAGCTACCAGCCGATCCGCAAGCTCGACCGCTTCGACGCGATCACCTGGATGGCCGGCGCGGCCGGACAGATCGCCTACAACCTCTCGGTCGAGACAGACGACCCCTGCCGCCTCGTCGGACCCCTCGTGGACATCGAGGAGGTCATGGCCGCGTGTCGCCAGATCAAGAACGAAAGCGCGTTCTTCTTCGCGCAGCTCTACATCGTCTTTTTGCTCGTCTTCCAGGGCGCCTTCGAGGAGGCGGCGCGCGTCGTGCTCGCGTCGAACCCCGAGCTCGTCAGCATCGCGGTCTGGCACGGCACGCCTGTTTTCCGCGCCTACGCAGCCATCGCGCTCACGCGCGCCTCGACGAGCGCCGCGCCTGAAGAGCGCGCGGGTTTGCTCTCGCGCGCCGCGGCCTACGCGGAGAAGCTCGATGCTTGGGCGGAGATCTGTCCGGAAAACTTCGCCGCCCGCGCGGCCTTGGTTCGCGCCGAGCTCGCCCGCGCCCGCGGCGAAGACAGGTTCGTGACGGCGGAGCTCTACGACACGGCGATCTCGCTCGCGCATCGCGGCGGCTACATCCATGACGAGGCGCTCGCGAACGAGCTGTGCGCGAGGCACTGGATGGACGCCGGGAAAACGACGCTCGCGCGCGCTCACCTCAGCGAGGCGCGCCGGCTCTATGCCCGCTGGGGCGCAACCGTTGCCTCGCGCCGCCTCGCCCGCGCCTATCCCGAGCTTGTCGGGCGCGACGAGACGTTCGACGCGCCCTTGCCGAGCACGCCTGCGCCCTCGGCGGACGCCCTGGACATCGGGTCGGTGCTCAAGGCGGCGCAAGCGATCTCGGGCGAGATTGTGCTGCCCCGACTGATCGACGCCCTCTTGCGCGTGGCGCTGGAGAACGCCGGCGCGCGGCGAGGGGTCTTGCTCCTTTTGCGGGATGGCAGCCTCGTCGTCGAAGCGGAGCAGCGCGCGTTCGGCGAGGAAGACGCGCCTGCATCGACGGCGATCGAGCGAGATCTCGGGCAACGCTCGGATCTGCCTGCGACCGTGCTCGCGTACGTGGCGCGCACGCGTGAGAGCGTGCTCCTCGAGGATCGCGCGCAGGATGGCCCCTTTGGGCACGACCCTTACCTCGTGAACGCGGCTCCGCGCTCGGCGCTGGCTGCGCCCATCATCGGCAAAGGTCGGCTTTCGGGCGTGATTTATCTGGAGAACGACCTCGCGCGGGGAGCATTCACGCCTGCGCGGGTCGAGGTGGTGGGGCTCATCTGCACGCAGGCTGCGATCGCGATCGAGAATGCGCGGTTGTATGGGGAGCTGGAGCGGCAGGTGGAGGAGCGGACGGCGGAGCTACGGCACGCGAATGAGGCGCTCGTTCGTTTGAGTCGCGCCGAGCAGGAGCGCAGGGAGCAGGAGGCTCTCGACCAGCGCGCGGTCATCAGCCAGCAGGAGGAGGTGATCCACGCGCTGTCGGCGCCGATCATCGAGGTCTGGTACGGCGTTATCGCGGTCCCGCTGGTGGGGGTGCTCGACGCGCGGCGGGGCGAGGAGATCATGGAGCGGGTGCTGCATCGGATTGGCTCCGCTTCGTGCCGCCAGGTGATCCTTGATTTGACGGGGGTGGAGAGCGTCGATTCCGAGACGGGCGAGCGCATCATGCGGATTGTCGGCGCGACGCGGCTGCTCGGGGCGAGCGTGGTGATCACGGGGATTCGCGCGGCCGTTGCGCAGACGATGGTGGCGCTCGACGCGGGCCTGAAGGAGCTGACGACGCGGGCGACGCTGCGGGACGCGCTGCGCGCGTATATGCGGTCGGAGGGTGCAGGGGGATCTTCGACGCGGAGGTGAGACGTGATCCTCACGCTCCATTGCCTCGGCGCCGTCGCGCAGGATCGCTCCGTCTTCGTAGGTGTTCCCGAGATCGAGGCCGATGCGAGCGTGGGCGTCGTGGATCCATTCGCTATTCGGAGGGACGCGCGAGCGCCAGCAGGCGCGTGGGGCCGACGGGCTCCTCGGTCATCCAAGGGACGATCGCGAGCCTCTGCGCGTGCTGTTCGCGCACCACGCGAATCTGTTCGAGCTCGGCCGCGATGCGCTGGGCGAGGCAAGGATCCGTCGAGCCGGCGGCTGCGAGGCTGCTGTTGATCACCCAGCCGAAGGGCTCGATCCCGGCGCGCCTGAGATCCGCCTGCAATCGCGCTGCTTCGGAGACGGGCGTCGTCTCCGCGAGCGTCACGACCAGGACCTTCGTGTACTGCGGATCGCGCAGCCTCATGAGGGGGGTCACGATGCGGCCGGACGCATGCTGCGCGTCGACGTCTCCGACGACTGTCTGCCGGTGATACGAGCCCGTGGCGTCGAGCAGGAGCAGCGTGTGTCCCGTGGGCGCCGTGTCGAGGACGACGAAGCTCGAGCGCGCTTGCGAGACGGTCCTCGAAAAGGCTGCGAAGACGGCGACCTCCTCGTAGCAGGGGGATCGCAGGTCTTCGGCCAGCAATGCTCGTCCCGCTTCGTCGAGCTTGGCCCCGCGCGTCGCCATCACGCGGTCCACATACGCCTTCGTCTCCACGGCGGGATCGATGCGGCTGATCCGCAGGTGCGGAAGTTCGCCCGCGAGCGTCGCGGCGACGTGCGCCGCGGGGTCGGTGGTGCTCAGGTGGACATCGTGACCTCGCGATGCGAGCTCGGCCGCGATCGACGCGGCAATCGTCGTTTTCCCCACGCCGCCTTTGCCCATCACCATCACGAGCCCACGCCCGGGCGCCGCGATCTCGTCGATGAGGGACTGGAGGGGCGGCAGCGAAGGCGTCGCGAGCGGAGGGACTGCACGCGCGAGGGCTGCGGACGCGCGATCGTCCAGCAATGCGCGGAGCGCCGGAAGACCGACCATGTTGAAGGCGCGCAAAGGGACGCGCGTCGTGGGCAGTCCTTGCAGCCGAGGAGGCATGTCGTGCAGCGCCTCGCGCCCCCGCTCTTCGAGCGCAAGGGCCACCGAATCGGCACGGTTTGTCGCCTCGAATACGGCGTTGACGACGAGTCGCTGGTTCTTCAGGCCCAGCGCTTCGAGCTCGCCCGACGTCCGATCCGCTTCCCGCAGGGCTGCGTGGTCCGCCCGCGTGACGAGCACGATGGTCGTGCGCGCGGCGTCGGCCAGAGCATCCACCGCGGCGACGAAGCGCGCCTCCTGCATTTTCAGCCCTGAATGGGGGCCCAGACACGAGGCCCCGGACGGGGTCGATTGGAGGAAGCCCGACCATGCGCGCGGCAGGCTGAGGAGCCGCAACGTGTGCCCTGTGGGCGCCGTGTCGAAGAGCACGTGATCGAACGGCACGCTCTGTTCGTCCCCGGCGAGGAGCTCGGCGAACTCGTCGAACGCGGCGATCTCCACGGTGCATGCTCCGGCGAGCTGCTCGCGTAGCTCGGCGATCTGCGTCTCCGACCAGATCGCGAGATAGGGCGCGACCACGCGCTTTCGGTAATCATCGGCCGCCTTCTCCGGGTCGATGTTGAGCGCGAAGAGCCGGTCGACGCCGGGGATCGGCGTGGGCCGTTGCGACAGCGGCACGCCGAGCATCTCGTCCAGGTTCGACGCCGGATCGGTGCTGACGAGGAGGATACGTTTCCCGGCGTCCGCGAGTCGAATCGCAGTCGCGCACGCGAGCGCGGTCTTGCCCACGCCGCCCTTCCCCGTGAAGAACAGAAAACGGCTCGGCTGTTCCAGGAAGCTCGTCAAGACTCCGTCTCCTTCCGATTTCTCTCGTCGTACGTCTCGGCTGGCCTGGGATACGTGCAGGATGCCGGCTGCTCCGTCAACTGCTTCCAACCACTCCGGCCCGTGCGCGCGGTGGCATTCGAAGGCACACGCGACACGCACCTCGGCGAGGAAATGGCGGTGGCCACGCGGCTCCACGAGACGCGCGTGCCATGGCGAACGAGCGCGAGCGCGCGGCGCAGGCGCTCCTCGAAGTCTTCCACACGATCCGCGCCTCACGCTGGATATGCGCTTCGAGCCCGGAGACGTGCAATGGCTGAAAACTCGGTCGTGCTGCACGAGCGTACGGAATACGAGGATTGGCCCGAGGACGAACGCAAGCGCCACCTCCTCCGTCTCAGGCTCGCGGCGCCGGATTTCGAGGATGGTGATGCGCGCCGACGCCGCGGCGTCGTGAAGGAGGACGTCGATGCGCGCTGACGCGGATGGCGGAATTGGGGTGTCGCAGTTCCGGGATCGAACGTGCCGCTCTTGCAATCGTCGCATTCCCGTCCGTGTGGGGGGCCTCGTGGTGACGTCCTTTCGGGACCAGGTCAGGGGTGACGGAATCCGAAGCGGAAGCGGCTGCAGCTCAAGCTGGCCCGTCTCGTTATGGCCCTCCCAGCGCCTTCGCCCGCTCCTCCGCAATCCGCTTCCGCAGCTCCTCCGTCATCCCCCGCTTCTGCGCCACCCGCTCCAGCGCATCCGCCGCCTGCGCATGCGCGCCTCCTCGGCTCGCCGCATCCGCGAGCGCGAGCCACCGCGCCTCGGTCGGTTCCTCGCGGGCCGCGCGTGCATGAAGCGTCAGCGCGGAACCCGTGTCCCCGCGGTTCTCGCGGATGCGCGCGAGGAACGAGGCGGCTTCGGCGCACGCGGAGGCCGAGAGGCACGTCGCGGCGAGCAGGTCCTTGCTGGCTGCGTCGATCCGCGCGACGCCGGGCACACGCGAGGCGATCTCGACCCGGGCGCGCAGGCAGCCGATGCGATCCTTGACCCGCGCACAACGCGCCGCGAGCCGGGCTTCGGCCTCCTCGCTCTTGCCCTCGGTCACGAGCGCCGCCGCGCGGATCCGGTCGGCCACGAAGTCCCCGGGGAATGCGGTTTCGAGCGCCGTCGCGTGCGCCTCGATCTCTCGCGCGCAGCGAGCGCGGTCGTCACACGTGCCCTTCGCGAGCGCGTCGAGCAAGGCGTCCGCGGCGCGCACGCGAGGACCATGGGTGCCGGGGTTTCGCGCGATCGCCTCGGCGTCGAAGCGCGCGCTGAGCGCGGCGTTGCCAGCGCTCCGCGCTTGCACCGCGAGCTCGTCGAGCATCGGCGCGCCGGTCTTGCCTTCGGGGACGGCGCCGAGCAGTTCGTCGAAATCTTTCGAGATCCGCGCCGCGAACACGCCCGCGGGGCCCACGAGCGAGCTGTCTTGCGTGACGGCGATCCGCAGCTCCAGCAAGGCCTGGCGGCGCGCGCCTCGGCTGGCGAGGACCTGCGCGAGCAAGAGGTGCGCACGACCGTTGACGTGGCCTCGTTCGAGCGTGCGTTGCAGCCACGGCAGCGCGCTCTCGCGTTTGCCCTGGTAGGCCGCGAGCGCGCCGATGAGCGGGAAATACGGCTCGGCCGGGTGGCGGCGCATGGCCGCGTGGAGCGCGCCTTTGAGCGCGTCGTAGGCGGCGGGATCCGAGTGGTTCGTCGCCTCGTACGTCTTCCGGATCGTGTCGCGTTCGGCGCCGACGTCGGGATGTCCGAACCGAAACGAAGCCGCGGCGAGCGTGAGGCCGACGAGGAGCGCGATCGCGGGCGCGAGGCGCGCGAGCTTGCTCGGGGCCTTCGCGGCGAGGCCGCGCGACGGGCGCGAGCGCGCACGATCGCCCCACAACGAGCCGAGCACCGTGGCGAGCGCGATGCAGACCGCGGGGATCTCGAGCGAGAGGTCGGCGAGGTTCTGCAGGAGGACCACGACGACGCCTGTGAACGCAGATGCCGCGAGCCGGCTGCGCAAGGCGCCGAGGCGCGAGGGGGCGAGCGCCCACGCGAACAGGACGAGCGCCGCGAGCGCGACGGGCGCGCCCCACTCGACGAGCCACTGCGCCGGGAAGTTCTCGACGTACGCGAAGACGACGTGGCCGGAGCTCTCGCGGTACGCGGGGAAGACGCTCTCGAAGGCGCCGCGGCCGATGCCGAAGATCGGGTGCTCGCGCAAGACGGGCAGCGCCCAGAGCACCATCTGGAGTTTGTCGAGGTTCTTGTCGTAGAGCTCGAACCACGTGTCGCGCGTGCCGCCGAGCAGCGCGAGCGCAGCGCCGCCGAGGAGCGCGCCGCCGAGGAGAAAGCGAAGCGAGGGGTCGGTGGCGTCGGCGCTCGCGCCGCGGCGCGCAGCGCGGATCCGGAGCAGGAGCGCGAGCAGGAGGACGCCGAGGATCAAGGCGAGCACGCCGCCGCGCGAGGCGGAGGTGACGTCGACCGCGACGAGGAACGCGACGCCCGAAGCGACGAGCCAGCGCGGCGCGACGGGCTCGTGCATGAGGACGAGGCCCATGCCCGCGAGCGCGCCGAGGTTCAGGTAACCCGCGAGCGTGTTCGGGTTGATGAACGGTCCGACGTGCCACGGCGGCAGCGACACGGACGGCGTGTAGAAGCCGTAGACCTTGGTCAAGCCCGCGAGACCGTGCACGACCGTGACGAGCGCGACGGCGAGGGCCGAGACGAAGACGGTGGTGATGCCGGTGGCCGCGCCACGACGCGCGGAGACGGCCGCAGAAGCGGTGAAGATCGCGGCGTAGGAGGACCACTTCAGGGCCTCGACGATCGTGCTGCCCGGATCGAGCGAGAGGCTCGCGAAGCGCGGGCCGGACTCGCCGAAGGGCAGGAGCGCGCGCGCCCAGACGTCGGCGTTGCCCGGCGCGATGCGCGCGAGCACGGCCATGGGCAAGGGCACGGCTTGCAGGAGCGTGTACGCGGCGAGGGCGGTCGCGAGGATCGCAGGCAAGGCGAGGGAGATCGATCCCTTGCGCTCTTGCTCGCGGCGAAGCGCGAGCGCGGCGGCGACGAAGGCGAAGGGCGCGATCAGGGCGACGACGCGGACGTGGACGCCGCCGAGCGCGAGCGCGCTGCTCGCGACGGTGAAGGCGACGAGGGTGACGAGGGGGCGTACGGAGCCGGTGCTTCCGCGATCTCGGCTCGGGCTGGATCGGGAAGTGGGAGGCATCCGAGGCTCGTGATCCGGGCGTCGAGGCGTGGCGGGCAGTGTATCGCAGAACGATCGGAGGCCGGGGCGCGAGATGTATCCGCGCGTTCGTTGACGCCGGGCCGTGTTCCGCCGAGGATCGCAGATCATGGAACGTGCGTCTCGCCGCGGGCGTCGCGGCCTTGCTTCACTTGGAATCTCCGGGATCGCTGCGCTCGTGACGGGCGCCTTGCTCGGCGCGTGTAGCCTCGACCAGCTCGGGTCGGCGCCGATGGGACAAGCGTCGTCGTCGTCGTCCTCGGGCGAGGGCGGCGGCGGCGCGTCCGTGGGGCCGGGCGGGACCGGCGGCGTGGGCGGGGTCGGCAGCGCCGGTGGGATGGGCGGGGTCGGCGGCGGTGGAATGGGCGGGGTCGGTGGAATGGGCGGCGCCGGTGGAACGGGCGGCACCGGTGGAATGGGCGGCTCGGGCGGCGGGGGGCCGGTCGCCATCAAGGAATGGACGGCGGCGGCGCCTCCGGCGGCCATCGTGCCGGTGTACTCGCTTCCGAGCGATTGGCTCAAGATTCAATGCGGAACGCTCGACCGGACCTCGCAGGTGGGGCCGCACAGCTTGAAGCGCCCCTACCTCGCGGACGCCGCGCGCCCGAGGAACGTGGGGCCGGGCTGGGGGCTCAGCGTGGAGAGCGTGCGAAAGAACAAGATCAAGAACAGCGACTCGTGGAGCACGATCGGCGGCGGGTGGTCCGTCCCGGCGGAGCCGATGGCGTACCTGCCGGGGCAAGGGGATCCTGCCGGCGGGATTGCCGCGTCCCAGTTCACCTCGTCGGGGAGCCAGCAATCGTATTACGCGAGCCCACCGGCAGGGTATGCGACTGCCTGGCTGAAGGGCGTGGGAGACACGGGGCCATTTTCGAATTTCGTCGTGGGAGACGCGACCTGGAGCTGGGTCCCGGTCGACGACGCCGCGAACTGGAAGCGGTACGAGGTCGGCTCCTCCACGGGGTATTTCGTGCTCGAGACACGCGTGGGTCCCGGGGGTATGCCGGCGGCGATCAGCGGGCAGACCAAGACCCTGGCCTACGGCGCGCAGCAGGAGACCCTGGGGGACAACAAGGTGCCGAACTACCCGTCGAGCTACATCCCGACGCAGGCCACGGAGCGGACCCGCGACGCCGACGTGCTCTCGGTCATCGCTCCGCCGGTGGTGGCGCCAGGAGGCTATTTCCACGTCCGGATTCGATTCGCCCCGAACTACGCGACGACCGAGACCTCGGAAAACGAGCACGATCTCTTGTTCATCAACGGCGACAACCGCCTGTTCTTCCGGTTCTCGGACAAGAAAATCGTGTTTCGCATCAACAAGGTCAACCTCGAATCCGCCGCGCTCACGTGGGCGCGGGAGCAGATGATCGAGGTCGAGGCGATTCACTCGGCGGCCGAACAGAGGCTGATCGTGTCCTCCGGCGGCACCTTCTCGGGGCCGGCGCAGCCCCCCGTCCCGACGAACAACGCATTCTACGTCCTCGGCAATGCTTCCGGCGCCCAGGAATGCGCGGATCTGCGTTACCTCGGGTTCTTCGTGCCCAATTGAGGTCGCCCTGTCGCGGTAGAGTTTTCCTGCCGAGGTGAAAGTCGCAACCCAAGGAAAATCGGTCCCCGTCCGCTTGACGTGGCCCAGGACCGTGCGCAAAAAGACCCTGCTCTCCCGGAGAACCAAATGAGCAAAACTCTCGCGGTCGTTCTCGCAGTCGGTATCGGCGGCGGCGCCGGCGTGGCGGCGTACGCCTACCTGAAGAAGCCCGAGCGCGCGGCCTGCGTGCGTATCGCCGATCTCTGCGGCGAAAAGAACGGGACGAAGGACGACCTCGACCGGTGCGTCGAGGAGGTCGAGCAGTGGCGCAAGGTCGCCGGCGACGAGCCGGTCGACAAGGGCATTCAGTGCGTCGACGATGCCAAGACCTGCGGCGAAGCCATGGGCTGCGTGGCCGGCGCCGGCATCAAGGGCTTCCAGAACGTGGTCGACGACTTCTTCAAGGGCCTCGGCAAGGGCCTCGGCGGCAGCAAATAGCCGCGAGACGCGCCTCACCCCGGGCGTGAGCGCACGTAAGGCTTTCCGAGGTCGCGCCCGCCCGACGGCAGCGGCGCATCCTCGGGAAGATCCAGGCAACGGACGAGCCCCTCCTCGATCCGGTATCGATATCCGCTTTCCGGACAAACCATGATCCCGTCGGGCCCCGGGCGTCCGAGCTTCTGGCCGTGCCGGCTCATGTACCCCGTGCGCCGCGCAGGGACGCCCGTGACGAGCGCATAATCGAGGACGTCGCGCGTGACGAGCGCGCCGGCGCCGACGAAGGCATGCCGGCCGATGGTGGTGCCGCACAGGATCGTCGCATTCGCGCCGATGGTCGCGCCGCGGCGGATCAAGGTCTTTTCGTAGAGACCGCGGCGATCGATCTCGGCGCGCGGGTTCGTGACGTTCGTCAGGACGCACGAGGGGCCGAGGAAGACCGAATCCTCGACGATCGTGCCCTCGTACAGGGAGACGTTGTTCTGGATTCGCACGTCGTCGCCGACGACGACGCCGCTCGCGACGAAGACGCCCTGGCCGAGCACGCAACGCTCACCAATTCGAGCGCCCGGCATAATGTGGCAGAAATGCCAGATGCGCGTGCCTTCGCCAATGGAGGAAGGCTCGTCGACATAGGCGGACGGGTGCACGAACGTGGATTGCATGGCGTCAGCGGCTCGGTTGCTCCCAGAGGCCGAACGGGCCGTGCACGACGCGCGGCGGGCCGAGGACAGCCGCAGCAGGGCTCGCCGTGCGTCCGAGGAGGAAGCGCGCGCGGGCTTCGGCAAGG
Source organism: Polyangium sp. y55x31 (assembly GCF_029946505.1). GTDB lineage: Bacteria > Myxococcota_A > Polyangia > Polyangiales > Polyangiaceae > Polyangium. The sequence continues at coordinate 16,522 of NZ_JARZHG010000066.1, read as the reverse complement.
CGGCGCGAGAGGCCGTCGGGGGCGTCGAAGGTGGAGGCAGAGGCGGGTTTGCGCGGGTCGAGGTCGCGATCGAGGACGACGTCTTCGGGGCGGCCGAGGGCAGCGGTGATGGCGAAATGGCCATAATCGCGGACCTCGACGAGGATACGCTCGCCAGGAGGGACGAGGGCACGCGCGGCGGCGCCAATGGCGACCTCGTCCGCGCGCGGGACGAAGTCCTCGCCGCGGAACCAGCGGCGCACGATGACGAGGCTGAAAACGAGGAGGGCGATTGCCGCCGCGCCGGCGCCGAGGCGGGCGTCGCGGCCGGCGCGAGGGAGGAGCGTGGCCGCGAGGTTACCGACGAGGAGCGCGCAGAGGAGGAGGCCAACGAGGAGGGCACGCTCGGGGTGATGGGTCGGGGCGCCGTCCTTGACGAGCGCAGCCGAGAGGGTGACGAGCTGGAAGAGGGCGAGGACGAGCGGACGCGCGTAAGGGCGGAGGACCTCGCGGGCGGCAGCGCGGAGCGAAGGGAGCGCGGCGAGGGCGAGGAGGACGGCGAGCGCGCTGAAGAGCTCGGGCTCGTGGCGGGCCATCGCGAGCGGGTAGGCGAAGAGGCGCGAGAGAAGCGCGTCGGCGTCACCGCCGAGGGCACGGCGGTAGGCGGCGACGCGATCGAGGGAGTCGAAGGCGCTGCCGCGGGCAAAGTGGTTCCAGAGGACCCAGAGGAAGGGGCCGAGCAGCGCGAGGGTCGCCGCGAGGATGAAGAGGGCGCGGCTTTTGAAGGAGCGTTCGCGTTCGCGGAGGGCGTCGAGGCCGGTGAGCGCGGCGAACGCGGCCGCGATGGGCCAGACGTCGTACCGAGAGAGGGTGGCGCCGAGGAGCGCGAGGCCGCCGAAGAGGCGCGCGCGTGGTTCGCGCGGGCCGACGAGCGAGGCCATCGCGAAGAGCGCGAGCGCAGCCGTGGGGAGCTCGGGGACGGTGGCGACGCCAAGGCGCGCGCTCCACGGGAAAACGGCCGCGAGGACGGCGCCGAGGAGGGCAGCCGTTCGGGGGTTTGGGGGTGCAGCGCCGCTCGTCGGCGCGGAGCCCCCAAGCGTCGAACGATTCTTGGTGAGGCGCTCGGCCGCGAGCGCGACGAGCACGGCCGAGAGGACGCCGAGGACGAACGCCGTGACACGCGCGACGAGGAGCGTCCGCCCCGCGCCGAGCATGGCCGCGCCCGTGATCCAGAACGGGAAGGGCAGCCAGCTCGTGCCGGTCGGATCGAGCTTCGGCGTGTGGGCGAAGTCCTGCGCGATGACGACGCGCGCGAAGTCGTCGTCGCTGACGGCGCGAAAGCCCGTTGCGATCACGATCGCCACGGCGATCACCTTGACGAGCGCAACGAGGCCGAGATCGCGCCTCTCTAGCAACGCGGGCAAGTGGATCCGCCTCGGGCGCGGAATTACTTCGGCTGCGTGCTCTCGAACTGCTTGAGCTCGCGATCACCCGCCGAGGACAGGTACGCGAGGGACATGCTGGTGAGCATGAAAATCGCGGCGCAGATCGCGGTGAGGCGCGTCATGAAGTTGCCCGCGCCGCGGCCGCCGAAGACCTGCGCGCCGCCGCCGAACGACGAGCCGAGGCCTCCGCCGCGGCCCTGCTGCAGGAGCACCACGAGGATCAGGAAGATACAAACGATGACGTGGATGACGTTGAGCAGGGTGGTCAGCATCGGCGCACGGCGACGTTCTACCCTCGTTCAGCGGCTTCCGCCAGCCGCTCGGCGCTGTCGATGATCTTGCCGAAGCCGGCCGCGTCGAGGGAGGCGCCGCCGACGAGGGCACCGTCGACGTCCGCCTGGCCGAGGAGGCCCTCGGCATTGTCGCCCTTCACGCTGCCGCCGTAGAGGATCCGCGTGGCCGCGGCGAGCTCCTCCGAGAGGCTCGCACAGAGGCCACGGATCATCGCGTGGACCTCCTGCGCATCCTCGGGACGGGCGACCTTGCCCGTTCCGATGGCCCAGACCGGCTCGTAAGCGATGACCCCGAAGCCGGGGCGCTTGCCGAGCTCGTCGAGGAAGGCGCGGGTCTGGCGCTCGACGACCTCGAGCGTCTTTCCAGCCTCGCGCTCCTCCAGGGTCTCGCCGACACAGGCGATCGGATGGAGCTCGGCGCGGATCGCGGCGGCGATTTTCCGCGCGATGAGCTCGTCCGTCTCGCCGAAGATCTGCCGGCGCTCGCTGTGGCCGAGGATGACCCAGGTCGCGCCGGAGTCCTTGAGCATCGGCGCGCTGATCTCGCCGGTGAAGGCGCCGGCAGGTTCGGGGTGCATGTTCTGGGCGCCGAGCATGACCGCGCTCTTCGACTCCCAGAGCTCGTGCGCGGCCGCGGCGAGCGCCGTGAACGGCGGGCAGATCACGACGTCGACGCGGGCCGAGCGGCGCGCCGCCTCGACCACGCCGAGGGCCAGGCTGCATGCATCCTGGCCGCCGGCGTTCATCTTCCAGTTGCCCGCGATGAGGGGGCGGCGCGCGACGTTCACGACGCTTCCTCCGCCACGGCGGAACGAAGCGCCTCGACGCCCGGCAGCTTGCGGCCCTCGATGAGCTCGAGCGCAGCGCCGCCGCCCGTCGAGATGTGATCCATGCCCTTCGCGATCTCCTCGCCCGCCGCGCGCACGGCCGCCGCGCTGTCGCCGCCGCCGACGACGGTGAACCCTTCGGCGCGGCTCATGATGCGCGCGATCTCGAAGGTGCCGTTCGAGAACGGCTTCGACTCGAAGAGGCCCATCGGGCCGTTCCAGAAGACGGTCTTCGCGCGCTGGATCGCGTTGCCAAAGAGCTCGACCGTCTTCGGGCCGATGTCGAGCGCCATGGTGCCGTCGGGGATCGCGTCGACGCTCACGGCCGTGCCGCTCTCCGCGTCGAGGCTCTTGGCCACGACGACGTCGACGGGCAAGAGGACCGAGGCGCCGCGATCACGCGCCTTCTGCAGGATCGTGCGGGCGAGCGGGAGTTTGTCGTCCTCGATCTTGCTCGACGCGACCTTCTTGCCTTGCGCCGCGAGGAACGTGTTCGCCATGGCGCCGCCGATGCAGAGCGTGTCGACGACGTTGAGCAGCGACTCGACGACGGCGATCTTGTCCGAGACCTTCGCGCCGCCGAGCACCGCGACGTACGGCTTCTCGGGACGATCGAGCAGCCGAGCGAGCGAGCGCAGCTCCTTCAACATGAGCAGGCCCGCGCCACGATCGCGGATCATGCGGGGAAGGGCGTGCACGGAGGCGTGGGCGCGGTGCGCCGCGCCGAACGCGTCGTCGACGTAGATGTCGCAGAGCTCGGCGAGCTGACGCGCGAAGTTCTCGTCGTCCTTCTCCTCCTCCTCGTGGAAGCGGAGGTTCTCGAGGAGGCAAACCTGGCCGGCGCGCAGGTCGTGCGTGACCTTCTTCGGGCCGTCGCCGACGCAGTCGTCGGTCAGGTGCACCTCGTAGCCCGTGAGCTCCGCGAGGCGCGCGCCGGCGGGCTCGAGGGAGCAGCCCTCGTGCTTGCCCGGCTTGGGACGGCCGAGGTGCGAGGCGAGGATGACCTTCGCGCCCGCGTCGACGGCGAGCTTGATCGTTGGGATCGACTCGCGGATGCGCGCGTCGTCGGTGATCGCGCCCGTCTTCTTGTCGAGCGGGACGTTGAAGTCGACACGGATGAAGACGCGCTTGTTGGCGAGTCCCCCGTCTTTGGCGAGGTCCTCGATCGAGCGGATGCCGGTGAGCTTCATGGCCTCACACGCCCTTCGCGGCCATGAGCTTGGCCAGGTCGATCATGCGGTTCGAGAAGCCCCACTCGTTGTCGTACCAGGAGAAGACCTTCGTGAACTTGTCGCCGATGTGCTGCGTGAGCGTGGCGTCGAAGATGCTCGAGTGCGGGTTGCCGATGTAGTCGCCCGAGACGAGCTGGAGGTCGGTGTACTCGAGGATGCCCTTCATCGGGCCCTCGGCCGCGCGCTTCATCGCGTCGTGGATCGCGTCCTTCGAGATCGGCTTCTCCGTCTCGAGCGTGAGATCCACGAGCGAGACGTCGACCGTCGGGACGCGGATCGCCTGGCCGTCGAACTTGCCCTTGAGCTCCGGGATGACCTCGCTGAGCGCCTTCGCCGCGCCCGTCGAGGAGGGCACCATGTTCACCGCCGCCGCGCGGGCGCGGCGCAGATCACCCTTGCGGTGCGGGAGATCGAGGATGTGCTGGTCGTTCGTGTACGAGTGGATCGTCGTCATGAGGCCACGCACGATCCCGAAGTTGTCGAGCATGACCTTCGCGATCGGCGCGAGGCAGTTCGTCGTGCACGAACCACACGAGATGATGGTGTGCTTGGCCGGATCGTACTGGCCCTCGTTCACGCCCATGACCACGGTGAGGTCCTGGCCCTTGGCCGGCGCGCTGATGATGACGCGCTTGGCGCCCGCGTTCTGATGCAGCGCGGCCTTCGCCTTGTCGGTGAAGAGGCCCGTGCACTCGAGGACGATGTCCACGCCGAGGTCCTTCCACGGCAGCTCCGCGGGATCCTTCTTCGCGAGGACCTGGATGCGCTTGTCGTCGAGCGCGATGTAGCCGTCGCCATGGCTCACCTTCGCCGCGCGGAACTCGCGATGAATGGAGTCGAAGCGCAAGAGGTGCGCGAGCGTGCCGGCATCCGTGAGATCGTTGATCGCGACGATCTCGAGATCCTTCTCGCCGCGCTCGACGAGCGCGCGCACGATGCAGCGACCGATCCGGCCAAACCCGTTGATTGCAATCCTCGTCGCCATCGGAGACTCCTGGAAAAAGTGTTGAACGGCGCGATACGTAGTCAGCGGGCTACGCAGGGTCAAGCGAAGGATCTGTGGCGAACGAAGGCCCCGTCCGGGCCACGATCACAGCCTCCGCCGCCCCGCCCGGCCGCGCGCCCCCGATCAGCGCGCGTGGCCGTGGAAGTAGGCCGATCCGTCCTCGGCAACCACGGTGATCCGCGGCCCGCGAGGCCAGACGAGTAAAAGTGCACTCGTAACCGACGGATCGAGCGGGACGCGGATCCACCCGCCCTCCTGCCGTTCGAGCAGGCGCGCGTCCGCGCCCACGGCCCACGCGCCGCCCGTCGACGGATCCACCGCGACACCCACGAGATCACGCGTCGTCTGCACGCTCTCGAGCGTCGCCACCGCGCCGCCGTGCGCCGGCTCGACGCGGAGCGCATGTCCCCCGCTGCCCACCGCATACGCGACGCCGCCCGGTCCCGCCGAGATCGCGTAGAGGTGCCCCGTTCGGCCCCACGGCACGTCGCGCGCGCCGCGCTCGCTGATCTCCACGAGCGTGCCTTGCGTGCCGACCGCGATCACGTGGCCGCTGCTCGTGCGCGTCACGCCCGCGAGGCGCGCCGTGTCCGGCGTGGCGAGCGTCGTCGGTGCACCTTCGTTCGGTACGAAGATCGCCACGCCGCCTGGACGCGAGGCGCGCTCGCCGACGAGCACGATCCCGCGATCGTCCGCGTGCGCCGCGAGCAGCGTGATCTCGCGCTCCGGCAGCGCGATCCGTCGCAGCCCGCCGCGCGACGAGAGCGCCGCGCAGAGCCCGGCATCTCCGAAGAGAAGAAGCTCGCCCGAGGGAAGCCGCGACAAACCTCGCACGGCCCGCACATCGATCCCCGCGGGCAGCGGCGCCAAAGACCACGCGCCGTGCGCGAGCCGATACAGGCCCCGCGTGCCGAGCGCCACGATCGCGCGGCCGTCCTCGACGACCATCGCCGCGCGCAGCCGCTCCCCTGCGATCGCGGGGCCGAGCATCTCCCACGCGGGCATCGGCGCGGCGACGGGCGCGGCCGAGGGCGGCGGCACGGGCATCGCGGCGGCGAGGCGCGCGCCCTCGGTGGATCGCGGGAAGACCGAGTCGAAGCTCACGGGCTCGTCCGGCGCGCTTCCGCCGCTCGCCGTCGGTCGCACCGCTTCTCGCAGGAGCGGCTCCAGCGCGAGCCAGAGCTCCCGGATCGATCCATGCCGCTGCTGCGGATTCGTGCTCGTCGCGCGCCCGATCTCCCGATCGAGCGCGGCCACGAGATCCGGCCGATCTCGCAGCTCCGCGGGCAGCGTCGCGCGCACGCGGCCGAGCTGCGGCCGGTCGCCCGTCACGAGGCGCAGGAGCGCCTTCGGCTTCGGCTCGCCCGGCTTCGGCGCGAACGCCGCGGTCCCGCAAAGAAGCTCGTACAGCACGGCCGCGAACGAGTACACGTCTGCCTCGGGCCCAAGCGGACCTTGCACCTGGCCGAAGCTCTCGGGCGCGCCGTACAGGAGGTTCGGCGGATCGAGCGGATCCTGGGGCCCGAGGTGCGTGACGAACCCGTCCGTGATCCGGGCCGTCTCCTGGCCGCGATCCTGCGCGATGAGCACGTGCGAGGGCTTGAGGTCGCGAAACACCGCGCCCGCCTCGTGCAAGGCGAAGAGCCCTCGGGCCACGTGCCCCATGACACGCCGCGCGCGCGCCGCGGGCAGCCCGAAGCCGCCGTGCGCGGCGATCACCCGCGCTAGGTTTTGCCCGGGCAGATACTCGCGGACCAGGCACGGCAGCGCGCCGCGTGGGCTCTCGATCGTGCCGTGATCGATCACGTGCGCGAGCCCGCGGCGATCCGAGAGCGCGGCGAGCGCGCGGTGGAGGAAGGTCGCCTCGCGAGCGAACCGCGTGAGCGACGCCGCCCCGTCGACGAGCTCGGGCCGAAACACCTTCACCGCGGCCGGCGTACCGAAGACCTCGCTCGTGGTCTTGAAGACCCAGCCGGAGCGGCCTTCGCCGACGAGCTCGCCGAGCTCGTAACGGACGCCCTGGGCGCCAGAAAGCACCCGGCCGATCAGGCTTTGTCGGAGTTCGGCGTCCACGAGAGCCAAGCTCTACGAGGAAAATGGAGCCGCGAAAAGACGCGAGCGCGAACCCCTCGTGCTCCGAGAGGCCGCGCTCGTACGTTCGTCAGGTTTCGGTGGCTCGTCTTACACGCCGAGCAGCGCGACGAGCTTTTCCTTGCTTGTCAGTCCCGCGTGCGAGCCCGTCTTCGCGCCGCCTTTGAAGACGATCACGGTGGGCACGCTGCGGACGCCGTAGTTCGCCGTGACCTTCGGATTCTCGTCGATGTCGAGCTTCCCGACCTTCACCTTGCCCTGGTACTCGTCGGCGAGCTTGTCGACGATGGGGGCGAGCGCCTTGCAGGGGCCGCACCAGGTGGCGGTGAAATCCACGAGCACCGGGACGTCGGACTTCAGGACCTCGGACTCGAAATTCGCTTCGTTGAAGGTGTGGACGTTCTTGCTAGCCATGGTGCCTCGTTACTCCGCCGGGCCGGTGGCGCCTGTCGTCGGTACCCGCACGATCCGGTAGGGCAACGAAACGTAACTTCGAGATTTGGAGCCGACAAGGCTTCCTGCTGACGCTCCCTTTCTGCTACATGACCCCACGCCTCCCCGTGCGTCGGGGAGCCCACGAGCACGCATGGCCCCGCGGATCCTCGTCGTCACGCCGACCTACAACGAGCGTGACAACCTCCCGCGCTTCGTGCGCTCCGTGCTCGAGGTCGTCCCCGCTGCGCACGTTCTCGTCGTGGACGACGCCTCGCCCGATGGTACGGGCGCCGTCGCCGACGAGTTCGCCGCCGAGGACCCTCGCACGAGCGTGCTGCATCGTCCGGGCAAGCTCGGGCTCGGCACCGCGTACGTGGACGGTTTTCGGCGCGCGCTCGATCTCGGCTACGACGTCGTCGTCGAGATGGACGCGGACCTCTCGCACGATCCGAAGTACCTGCCCGCGTTTCTCCAGGCGATCGAGGAGGGCGCGGACGTGGTGCTCGGCTCGCGCAACGTGCCCGGCGGCGGCGTCGTCGGCTGGGGGCCGGGCAGGCACGTGCTCTCGAAGGGAGGCTCGCTCTACGCGCGGTCGATCCTCGGCGTGCCGATCCGCGACCTGACCACGGGCTTCAAAGCTTTCACGCGTCGCGCGCTTCTCGCGATCGACATCGAGACGCTGCGCTCGAACGGCTACTCGTTTCAGATCGAGACGACGTACCGCGCGCTGCGGAAAAACCTGCGCGTGACGGAGGTGCCGATCGTGTTCGTCGACCGGCGCGCGGGCCACTCCAAGATGAGCCGCAGCATCTTCGCGGAGGCCGTCGTGGAAGTCTGGCGCCTCCGCTTCGACGCGATGACCGGGAAGCTCTGACGTCAGCGCATGAAGCCGCGTCGTTGCAAGCTGACGACGCGGCCCAAGGCGACGACCTTGAGCGCGGCCGGATGGTTCTCGTACTCGTCCTGCTGCATGTGCGCCTCGGCCACGATGCGCGCCTTGAAGCGCTGGAACATCGGCAGCTTCTTCGTGAGGTTCTCGGGCAGGTACGCGGGCATCGGCGACGGCGAGCCCGCGGGCACGAGGACGCTGCGGATCCAGGGCTCGCCGAAGACTGTGCGTTTCTGGTAGTGCCGCTGCTCGAGCAGCATCCGCTCGGTGTGCGAGTCGAGGTAGCTCGGCGGCAGCATGCGGTTGCCTTGCGCGAACGCGTCCTTCACCTGCTGCGTGAGCCGCTCGGCCACGCCGCTCGAAGAGGAGAGCCACGGCGTCTTCAAGAGCTCGTTCACCGTGTCGACGGTCTCCTTGAGCTTCTTGTCGCCCGCGATGAGCGGCGAGACCGCGGTGACCGTGGCCTTCAACGTTTCGAGCTCGTCGAAGGGGAAGGTGAGCTCGGCCGAGACGAGCACGAGCGGCGGCGTGAAGGTGCCGTCGTCGGCGACGGCGTCGGCGATGGCCTCCTGGATGCCCTCGGCGTCGGTCGTCGCGCCCCGCGTGAGCACGGCGAAGACGTCCTTGCGATCACGAACGTCGGGCGGCTCCTCGGGCGGCGGCTCGTCGTCGAAGTCGAGGTCGCGCGGCTCGGGTTTTTTGTCGAGCAGGAGCTTCCAGCTCGGGTGCTCGCGCATCTTCGGCGCGAATTTCGGGTCGTACCAGATGAGGTCGACGACGTCGCGCGAGGGGCCGCGGTGCGTGTACGGGCGTGGCGAGACGGCCGGCGAGGGCGAGGGCGCGCCGTCGCTCGGCGTGGACCACTGGCCCGCGGCGGCGGCCGCATTGGAGGCCGCGGCGGCGCCGACGGTCGCGGCGTTTGCGACGGCGACGGGCGGCGGGGGCGCGGCCTGCGAGGCGCTGGAGAACGCGGCGACGGCGGCCGCGCCGGCGAGGCCCGCAGCGGCCATCGCGGTCGCCGTGGGGGGGATCGGGCTCGGCGGGGACAAACTCGCGGCCATGCTGCCCACGGTCGGCGCGGGCATGTTCTCGCTGCCGCCCGCGCGCGCGGACGGGTTTGCCCAGGGGCTGTCGAGCGGCGAGGGGCTCGGCGAGGGCGGGGCCTGCGGGACGCGCGCGGGCAGAGGAGGCGGAGGCGGCGCGGAGGGCTGCGCGGCGGGCGGCGAGAACGGCGTCGCGGGCGGCGGCTGGGGCTGCGCGGCGGCGGGCGCGAACGGCGTCGCGTTCGGCACGGCCGGCGAGGGGACGCTCGCGGAGGACTTGCGCGCGGCTGAGAGCCACGGCGGCGCGGCATCTCCGGGCTGCGGACGATCGGCTGGCGCGTGCTGCGGCGTGCTCGCGGCGGGCCCCACGTTTTTCGGCGCGATGAACGGCAGGCCGCCCGCGGGCCCGACGCGGGGCTGCGGCAACGCGTTGTCCGCGCGCGGCGCGCTCATCTGGCTCAGCGCGGAGACCGCAGGCGACGGCGACGGCGGTTTGGCCGGGATGTCGCCCACCACGTCGGGCCGCAGGAACGGCACGGTCGCCGGCCGATGCGGTTTGTCCGGGGCCGGCGTGGGCCGTGCGGGCGCTTCGGACGGCGTCTCCGGGAGCGACTCGCTCGCCTGACCACTCGCGACGAGCAGCCGCTCGACGTCGGCCCACGTGAGCCGCTGCCCCGGCTCCTCCATCGCGACCACCACGCGCCCGAGCCCGTGGGGCCTGTCGAGGCCGATCTGCGCGCGCCACGTCAGCGTGCATTGCGCCCGGTCCGTGTCGATCCAGAGCGTGTCGCACTTCATCGTGAGGTCCTGCGGATTGCCGCCCGGCCGGACCACGAAGGCGCGCGGATGCAGACCCGGCAAGCTCGTCACCATCCGCGGGTGCTGCGGGTGCAGGTTCTCGAGCACGATGCGCTCGTTGTCGCGCAGCTCGTCGAGCTGCTGATCGCGGGGGGCGCAGTCGAAGTACGCGGGATCGATGTCGTCGGGCACCGGCTGCTCGCGGACGAGCTGCTGCGAGAACGACGACGCGTACGCGCCGAGCGCCTCCATCCGGCCCGGCCACGTCGGCGCGATCGGGCCATACCCGATCGGGGGGATCACGTCCGCGCGGCTCTGCACGAGCAGCCCCGGCGGCTGCAAGTTCGGCACGGGGGAGACGCCGTACGCGTCCGGCTGCGCGTCGGGCCGGATGCCCACCGGGTTCAGCGTGTCTGGACCACCCGTCGCGCGCTCGTAGCGCAGCGGCACCTTCGTCACGCCGCGCGTGTCGCGCACCGCGCCGTCCGGGCCGTACATGCGCTCGCCGAAGGCCTCGATCGATTTGTCGATCCCGCCGACGACGAGGCGCGTGAGGATCGACCGGGCCGGTTCGCCGCGCGGGGCGAACGCGTTGCCCACGAGCACCACGTCGGCGCGCACCTTGAACGGAACGAGATCACTCGGCGAGTACACGCTGCGCGCGGGATCGTCGTTCCAGTGGTTGTCGTCCTCGTTCGGATCGTCCTGGTTCGCGGCGAGGCGCGACTGGACGGGCGCGAGGTCGTACGTGGCCTTGCAGACGACCGTGAGGACCCACCCGCCGCGCCGTGGCTGCCAGAGCAGCGACGCGACCCGGAAGGGACAAACCGTGACGACCTCCATGACGGAGTGATACTAATCGACCGTCGCGAAAGCGGATACGGGGGTTCTGGCATGAACGCGATGATCTCGGCGCGGCCGTGGGTTCTGGCGTGTTTTCTGTCGCTTTTTGCGGTCGCGTGTGGGCCGCCATGGACCGTGGTGGCGAAGGCGGTGCCGAATCCGTTCGTGAACCAGCGGAACTTCGCCGTGGAGCCCGTGCACTTCGAGGGGGTCCAGATCGGCGAAAAGAGCGAGGCGGAGTACCAGGCGTCGAAGGACGCGGATCAGCAGTCGAGCTGGGACGAGGACAAGCGAGCGTTCGCCGGTGAATTCGGCCGGGAGCTCGCCGAGGAGCTGCCCGAGATCCAGTTCGTGTCCGCGCCCGCGCCGAGCCCGTTCGTAGTGCGGCCCATGGTCACCTTCGTCGAGCCGGGGTTTTACGCCTACGTGGCCGCGCGCGCCTCGGAGGTGCGGATGACGGTGGAGATCTGGGGCACGGGGCCCGAGCGGCTCGACGTGCTCGAGTTCCGCGCCGTCGTGCCCGCCACGATGACGAACCCTTCGAGCGGCGGGCGGCTGCGTAGCGCCGGTGAGATGCTCGGCGCGCAAGTGGCGGAATACCTGCGGACGCGCGTCTTCCCAGATTAATGCAGCGTGTGCCAGTCGCCGTCGTGCTCGACCTTGGGCACCTCGGCCTCCGGCGGGAACGTTTTGCCGATGTCCTCGCGCTCGCGCTCCGCGTCGACGTCGTCGATGCGCTCGATGATGAGGGGCGCGGGCCTCGGGCGTGGACGCGGAGGCGAAAGGGGCGAGGGCTCGATCGCAAGAGAGCGCGTCTCTTTGCGAGGCGCGGGCGTCGCTGCCGCGCGGCGACGCTCGAACACGCGCCGCACGAAGAGGACCAGCACCGAGAGCGCCCAGACGCCGATCCCCGCGAGGAACACCGGCAAAAAGCCGTACCGCCGCGCGAGATCCTCCCGCCACGCGAGCTCGATCTGCGCGAGGGGCGCTTCATGCGCGGCCGCGAGCGCCTGCTCGAACGCCTCACCGGTCCGGGCCCGATCGAGCGCGCCCACGAACGCCGCGCGGCGCGGTTTGTCCGTCAGGAACCGCGAAAGGTCCGCGGCCTGCGCATACGCGAGCGACGTCTCCGGCGCGTCGGCCGGCAGGCCTCCTTCGAGCGCCGCGATCCCGTGCAGGCGCCTTTGCAGCGTGGCGAGCAGCAGCGACTGCGCGCGGATCGCCGAGGCCTCGCCGGCCACGTGCGCGGCGAACCCCTCGTGCAGCCAGAGCGGCGCGGGCTTGTGGTCGAGCGCCTCGTCGAGCGCCACGTGCGCGAGCGCGTGCGGCAGGGCCACGCCGAGATCCGTCGGCTCGAGTGATCGATGCGAGCCGAGGCTCGTCACCACGAGCCGCTGCTTCGAGAAGGCGAGGGCCGGCGCATACCCGGGCACGTCTTCCATCGGGCCGAGCGAGCGTACTTCTTCGGGCACCGCGGCCACGCGGATTTCCACCGCGGCGAGGACTTCGCGGCCGAGCAGCTCGCTCATGGTCTTCCGCGCCCGGAGCACCGCGGGGATCGCGGCGCGCACGCGCTCGTGCGCGGAGGGGTGATACGCGAACGTGAGGCCTGCTTCCTGCAGCTCCAGGTATCCCGTGGGGCGCGCGGGCACGTCGGCGCGTGGATCGGTCACGAGCGGCGCGTCTTGCGGGCGTGGCGGCGCGGCGAGCGCGTCCGCGGCGAAGAGCCACGCCGCGATCGACACGAGCACGACCGCCGAGGACCACGCTCTCACGGGGCGACCTGCCCTTTCAGCCGGACCATGCCCGTCGAATCTTCCGTCACCTTCGACGTGATCAGCACCGCCGCGCCCGCGGCCACGATCGCGCCGACCGGACCCCAGAACCAGGCCGACTTGTAGAACGGCTTGCGCGCCGGCTCCTCCGGCTTCGCCAGGGCCTTCGAGGGGGTTTGCTTGGGCGCGATCGGCGCCGGCGCCGCCGCCTGCGGCACGATGACGAGCTTGCGGAGCGTCGTCGTGGCGCCCGGCCACGTGTAGCGAATCTCCCCGGCGTCGTTTCGTTCGATCGTCGGACCGAGCTCGATCGACTCGTAACGCGCCGTGCCCACGCGGAGCACGCGCGCGACCGGGCGATCACCGGCCATCGACACGGCGACCACGATCTCGGCCTTTTGCTCGGCTCCGAGCGAGGCGAGCAGCCTCCGGCTCGGGGCGTCGTCGTTCGTCGTGAGCGCGCTCCGCACCTCGGCGAGCTCGCGCTCCTTGGCAGGCGCGTCCGGCGCGACGACCTCGCCGGCGAGCACACGCGCGGCCCGATCGTCGAGTCCCGGCCGGAGTGCCTCGTCCCGGTAGATCTCGCGCGCCAGCGGCTTCGCTGCCGCCTCCACGCCGCTGCCGATCGCCACGACGACGGCCCCACGGCCGGCGGGCGCCGCCGCCGTCACCCCCGAGCTTTGCGCCTCGGGCTCGGCCGCCAGGCTGACGCCCGTAGAGCCGAGCCACGTCCCGCACCCCGCGAGGGTAAGGGCGAGCACACGAGAACGCATGCGCGGATTTTACGGAGTACCCATCGCCCCGTCAAAGTGTTTTTCGATGCGCGACGGGCCCATTCTGCTCACAGCTCGCGCTCGTAGACGCGATATTTCTTGTAAATGCGCCCGCCCATCAGCCGGATACCGGCATTGATGGCCGCGTTGTCTTCCAGGGTCCACGAGAGCTCGCCGCGCTCGAGGCCGAGCAGGTGGGCCGAGCGGTTCATGGCGACGTAGAGGAACGCGGAGAGCCCCGCGTACTTGCGCACGTACCGGTACTTCTTCTTGATGCCGAGGATGATGAGCCGCGCGCTCTTCGGCCCCTTCACGCGCAGCCGATAGAGGAGCTTCGCCACGTTGAACGGGAAGAGTTTTCCGTCGAAATCGTGGATCACCTCGTTGAGGTTCGGCAGCGCGAGCGCCACCGCGGCCGGCTCGCCGTCGATCGAGACGAGGTAGGTGATCTCGGGGAACAGGATGAGCTTCATGTCGGCCGCCATCTTGGCGAGCTCGCGCTCCGAGAGCGGCACGAAGCCCCAGTTGTCGCTCCAGGCGTCATTGAAGATGTCCATGAGGACGCGGACCTCTTCGCCGAAACGCGCGGTGTCCAGGTGGCGGACCGTCACCTCGGGCATCTTGAGGACCTCGTCGTGCGCCTTCTGCGCGCGCGTCGGCACGGAGCCGACGTCGTACGCCCACGCATAGAAGTCCTTGAGCTTCTTCAGGCCCGCCTGCTCGATGAGCCCGCCCTGGTACGGCCGGTGGTGGGGCATCATGATCATCGGCGGCGTATCGAAGCCCTCGACGAGGCAGCCGAGCTCCTCGTTGATGTTGAGCGAGAGCGGCCCGCGGAGGAGCTTCATTCCCCGCGCCCGGTTCCAATCGGCGGCCTTTTCGAGCAGGGCCCGCGCGACCTCCGGATCGTCCACCGTATCGAGGAACCCGAAGAACCCGGCCGCATCCTTGTGCCGCTCGAGGTGCGCGTGGTCGATCTGGGCCGTGATACGCCCGACGCGGCGCCCGTCCCGATAGGCGACGAACGCCTGCGCGTCGCCGTGGTCGAAGAACGGGTTCTTCTTCCGGTCGAGCCGGTCCTCGATCTCCATGTCGAGGGGACGCACCCAGACGGGATCGTCCGCGTAGATGTCCCGCGCGACGTCCAAAAAGTCCCGCCGCCGCTTCTTGTCCTTGTCGCCGAGCTCGACGATCTCGATGGCCATTGCCCGGCGTCCGTACCGTTCGGAGGCCGGCGACGCAAGAAGAAACGAGAGCGCCGAACGGTCTACCGCTCGGCGCTCTGCGAGATCGCGCAGCGAGCTCGCCTCGGGGGGTGAATCGTCCGGGCTTTGCCTGGACGAGAGGGGGACGCGAGGCGTCTCCCTCGGGACGAAAGACACAGAAGCGAAATGGGGCGGCCCGCGTACGGACCGCCCCATTTCGTTGCCTCAAGCGAGGCGCGTGGCTTCAGTTGATCTGGACGTTGAACCCGGAGGTGCCGTTGAGGCCGTTGCCGCCCACGCCGCCCTCGGGGTTCGTCCCGCCGCTCGCGCCGAGGCCGACCGCGCCCGTCGAGCAGCTATTGCCGTCGTACGTGAACGTCACGCTGCCCGTGCGGGCGAGGCACGCGCTCGGGCCGCCGCCGCCGCCGCCGCCGGGGCCGCCGGCCGAACCCTTTCCGCCGTTGCCGCCCTTGCCGCCGGGGCCGCTGTCGTCGCTGTGCGCGCCGCCGTTGCCGCCGATGCCGCCGCTTTGCCCCAGCGCGCCATTGCCGCCGATGCCGCCGTTGCCGCCCGAGCCGGTCTGGATCGAGTTCTTCGAGACGATGACCTTTCCGGACACCGCGAACACGCCGAAGCTGCCGCCGCCGCCCATGCCGCCCTTGCCGCCATTACCGCCCTTGCCGCCGCAGCCGCCGCTGCCGCCGCCGCCGCCCTTGTCCCAATCGCCGAAACAGAGCCCGCCGCCGCTGCCGCCACCACCGCCGCCGCCGCCGCCGCCGCCCTTGGCGGTCTGGGCGTTCGCTCCGTCGGTGCCGTGCGCCGGCCGGTAGAAATGTGCGTTCACGCCGCCGAGCGCCGTGCCGCCCTGGCCAGCCTGTCCTTGCGGAGAATCCGCGCCATTTTGACCGTTTCCGCCGGCCGGTCCGGCGCCGCCGATCGCGGGGGTGCAGCTATTCCACGAAGAACCCGCGCCGGCCGCGGTCCCGCCGTTTCCGGGCGAGCCGGCCTGACCGTTGTTCTCGTTCGCCCCGCCGTCGCCGCCCTTCCCGCCGGGCGAGTCGCATACCGGCGCCGCGCCGCCGATGCCGGAGTTGCTGTTTTTCTGGGCGCCGGCCGACCCCGTGAGCCCACCCGGCGCCTGCGTTTGCGCTTGCGCGGCCCCGGCCACCCCGGCGGTCCCGCTGGTCCCGCCGCCGATCACCATTTCGTTGTAGCGGACGTAGAGATTGCCCACGCCGCCGCCGAGCCGCACGCCATACGTGCTCTCGCCCGCGCCCTGCGGCGTCATCGCCTCGATCGAGATCCCCTCGATATGGGTCTCCTGATCGATTTGCGGCGCGTAGAAGACCGTGCCCGTGGCCCGCACCGTGGTTTTCACGGCCGCCGAGCGACGGAAACGGAAATCGGCATCGTTGTGGTCGAATCCGCCGTAAATGCTGATTCCCGAGACCACGGTCACGGCCTCGTTGTAAATCTCGCCCGACAGGCAGACCGACGGAACGCCCTTCGCCTGCGCCTGCTGGATGGCCGCGGCGATCGTCTGCATCGGGTCCTGCCGCGTGCCTGCGTTCGCGTCGCTCCCCGCGCCGGAGGAGACGTAGATGCACTGCTCGGCGACGCCGTCCGTCCCGTCGCAGTTGTCGTCCTTGTATTGGTCGTCGATCGGATCCTTGTCGGCGCTCACCAGCGTGCACTGGTATTCGCAGCCGCACTGCTCGGCGCCCGTGAGCGGGTTTCCGTCCACGTCCCAGGTGCCCGTGGGGCAGCCCATGGAGCAGGGATCGACCATCCCGCCGCCCGTCCCGCCACCGCCCGCGCCGCCCGCACCGCCCGCGCCGCCTGCACCGCCTGCGCCGCCTGCGCCGCCCGCGCCACCTGCACCGGCCTC
>NZ_JARZHG010000065.1 GCF_029946505.1 Polyangium sp. y55x31 | reverse complement strand
GGCGGCGCGGGCGGCGCGGGTGGTGCCGGCGGCGCGGGCGGCGCGGCCACGGGCGGCAGCGACGGCGGCGTGGGCGAATCCGGGAGCTGCGATTGCTCCGTGCCTGGACAAACCGCGCCCGCGGGCGGCGCGACGGCGGCCTTCGGGCTCCTCGCGCTCGCGGCGCTCCGGGGCGCGCGGCGCCGCGGTCGTTAATCCTTGCCGGATCACCTCCGCGGCGTGGCACATTGATTGCCACACCAAAGAATACCGCCGTGGGCCGAATCACCGGTCCGAGGCGAATCGCGGAGGATACATGCGGTCTCGCCTTTCCCGCTCCTCGCTCGCCCTCGTCGCGCCCTTCTTCCTCGTCGCCTGTGGGCTCGTCGCCTGCGGCGACGAGGTGACGCCCATCCGCTGCGAAGGGCCGAGCTGTTCGGAGCCCTGGCTCGAACCGCTCGAAGCGCCCCGGGTCGAAAAGCTCGATCTCCTGCTCGCCCTGGACAATTCGCGCTCGATGGCCGACAAGCAAGCGCTGCTCGCGAGCGCGGTGCCCGACCTCGTCCTCCGCCTCGTGAACCCGCCTTGCGTCAGCGCCGAAGGCGCGCCGCCCGAGCAGCCGGACCATCCCCTCGATCCTTGCCCGGCGGGCACCCGGCGCGTCATGCCTCCCGTGCTCGACATCCACATCGGCGTGCTCAGCTCGAGCATCGGCGGGCACGGCGCGGATGGCTGTCCCGACCTCGTGCCCGACGAAAAAGCCTGCGCGGGCCATTCCAGCACGACGAACACGACGAACAACGACA
This sequence comes from Polyangium sp. y55x31, assembly GCF_029946505.1. Lineage (GTDB taxonomy): Bacteria > Myxococcota_A > Polyangia > Polyangiales > Polyangiaceae > Polyangium. The sequence goes on along the minus strand of NZ_JARZHG010000065.1, from coordinate 35,419 downwards.
AGGGCCACCTCGTCGCGCGCCTCGACGCCTGCGGCGGCGCGGCCGCGCCGACCTACGAGGACCGCGGATTTCTGGCCTGGGATCCGGCGCAAACGCTCGCGCCGCCCGGCGAGGGCGACCTCGTCACGCTCGGCGCGTCGCTCCGGGACATGGTCGTCGGCGTCGGGCCGCTCGGCTGCGAGTACGAATCGCAGCTCGAGGGCGTGTATCGATTCCTCGTCGATCCCGATCCCTACGCGTCGATCTCCGTCGTCGCCAACCGCGCCACGCCCGAGGGCACGGATACGGCTCTCCTGGAGCAGCGCAAGGCATTCCTGCGGCCCGATTCGATGCTCGCGATCGTGATGCTCTCGGACGAGAACGATTGCTCCATCAAGGAATACGGGCAGTTCTATTACGTCGGAATGGGGAAACGCCCGGACGGGACGGACGTGCGGATGCCGCGTGCGCGAGAGGAATGCGCGATCGATCCGAACGATCCTTGCTGCAAATCCTGTGGCCAGGATCCGGGCAGTTGTCCCGAGGAGGCAGCGTGCATGGGACCCGACGGCCAGCCCGCACAGCTCGCGCCCGAGGAGGACGCCCCAAACCTCCGATGCTGGGATCAGAAGCGCCGTTTCGGCATCGATTTCCTCTACCCGGTGGATCGATACGTGAAGGCCTTCTCGTCGCACGAGATCCAGGACCGCGCGGGGAACATCGTTTCGAATCCCATTTTCATGGACCTCGATCCGGACGACGACGTCTGGCAGATCCGCGACCCCGAGGACGTGTTTTTCGCGGGCATCGTCGGCGTACCCTGGCAGGACGTCGCGCGGGATCCGACGGACCTCGGGAAGGGCCTGAAGAACGCGGCCGAGCTCGCCGCGCCGATCGACGCGATTGGCGCCACGACCTGGGACGTGATCCTCGGCGACCCCACGAAATACGTCAGGCCGCTCGATCCGCTGATGATCGAGTCCGTCGAGAAGCGCACGGGGACGAACCCGATCACGGGCGCCGCCCTGGTCGACGCGAATGCCCCGCAGGAAAACCCCATCAACGGACGCGAGCGGACGATCGCCGGAGACGACCTGCAATACACGTGTATCTTCCCCCTGCCGGAAGGGCAGGCGCGCGATTGCACGGACGAAAACCTCGCCGGGTGTGATTGCAAGGCAAGCGCCAGCGACAATCCCCTCTGCGCGCCCAACCCCGCGAGCGGCGGCGCGCCGACGTTGCAGGTCCGCGCGAAGGCCTATCCGAGCCTCCGGCAGCTCGCGGTGCTGAAAGGTCTCGGCGAGCAGGCCGTCGTGGCCTCGGTTTGTCCGGCGAGCATCGAGGACACGGGCGGGCCCGGCGCCGGCTATCGCCCGGCCGTGGACGCGCTCCACGCGCGGATGACGGCGGCCTTCGAAAAGACCTGCTTGCCGCGGAGCCTCGAAGCCGATGCAGAGGGCGGCGTGGCGTGTACGGTATTCGAAGCGCGGAACGTGGGGGGCGGCGCGTGCACGTGTGATCCGTCGGAGGGGCGGGCCGACGTCCTCCCCGAGCACAGCGCGCTCACCTCCAGCATCTGGGACGACCCACGCGCGGCGAGCGAGGCGTGGGATTGCGTCTGCATGATGCTCCAGGCCGAGGCAGGCGCGGCGCGGACGGCTTGCCAGGAAGACGTCTCGGATCCGCCTCTCGCCGAGGGCAATCCCGTCCACGGATGGTGTTACGTCGACGCCGCGACATCGCCGCCGCTCGGAAACCCGGAGCTCGTCTCGGCCTGCCCGGAAAGTCGAAAAAGGCGGATTCGCTTCGCCGGCAGCAGCGGGGACGGCGCAATGTTCATCTCCTGCTCCGGAAATTGAGTCGGCCTTGAGGCCCCGCGCGGGCCCTGATACGGTCCGCACGTGCGGATCCTCTCGCTCCTCGTCGCCACGATTCCCCTCGTCTCCCTCGCCGCGTGCGGCGCGTCGCCGGGCCACGTCGCGCCCGGGCCTCCGGGTCCGCCGCCCGGGGAGGAGGCCGTGTGCAGCCCGCTCCCGGACAAACCCGGAAGCCAGCGCCTCGTGGCCCTGCCCGCCGCCGAGCGCGAGGCGTTGGAGAAGCGGCTCGAAGAGGGGCCCGTCGCCGTGAAGCTCGCAGGGTGCAAGCTCGTGGTCGTGCCGGCATGCGAGCTACGCGCCTCGGCGCAGTACAGGGCCGAGCCGGAGGACGGATCGTTCACGTTGTCGAACGAAGCGGACGTCGAGCGCGAAGTGCCGCTCGGCAAGGGTCGGCTCGGCGCGGTCGTGAGCGGCGGGCGCACGCTCCGGGTGAAGCTCGCGCAAGCGGGTCGATTCACGTTCGGCGGCGCGACCGCGACCCCCGAGGCCACAGAGGCGTGCAAAGAGGCGACGCACGTCGTTCGTGGATATACGATCGGCGCATTCGAGGTGGCCGAGTCGGCGTCCGGCACCCCGGTGGAAAAGGCCGGCGACACGGAGGCTTGTGGGAAGGGCGCGGCGAATGCGACGACGCCGCCCGCCGGCTGCGGCGCGCTCGTATCGATTGACCTCGTGGGGCTGAATCTGGGGGCGGACGACGACGTGGACGTGGACAGGGTCGAGATAAAGCAGCCGCCGGCCCCGATCACCGGAGAGGCGGCGAGGGGCGACGAGGCGTCCGAGGGCTCCGTGGGCGGCGTCGACCGCAGTGCGCCGTCGCGGGGCCCGTCCCCCGGGAAAGAAGGGGGCAAACCCAAGCCCGGGAAGCATTGCGCGCCCGACGATCCGCTCTGCGCCTATTGATTCGCCCTCGCGGCGATCACTTGCCTGGCGAGAGCTTCTTCCGCACCGCGGCCGCGCGCTTCAGAGACGGCAAATCGGGGTCCGCGCGAGGCCAGAACGCAGCGAGCGTGTCGAGCGTCGAAAGGGCCTCCGCCTTGGCGTCGCGTTTCGCCTGGAGCTCCGCCAGCCGAACGAAAGCGTCGGCGACGTAGGGCCCGCAGAGCAGGTGCATGTCGAACACGCGTTTCGCGCATTTCTCGCGCTCGGCGAGGATCTTTCCGTAGGCGCGCTCGGCCTCGTCGAGCTTGCCCCGGAGCTCGAAGGAGCGTGCTTGCAGGTGCATCCGCCGGAATCGCGGGAAATTCCCGCGCGCCTCGGGCGTGTCCGGAATGACGACGTCCTCTTTCCGGGCGACGGCGACGGCATAGACGAGCTCGTCATTTCCACCGGACGCGAGGCGCTTGAGCTCGGCGAGCTCGCCCTCGGCACGCGCGAAATCGCCCTTCTCCAGCGCGACCATGCCCTTCAGGCCCTTCAGCATGATCTTCGCCCTCGCCTCGTCGGTCTTCGCGAGCCCAAAACCCTCCCAAACATTCGAAACCTTGCCGAACTTCGCCTCCGCCTGGTCGAAGCGGCCGAGCACCACGTCGCTGTAGGCAGGCAAGAGCACGCAGCGGAGGAGGGTGCCTTGTTTGCCTTTCTCCACGGCGAACGCGGCGGCCTCTTCGAGCAAGGCGTCGGCCTCGCGCGCGCGTCCCTCGCGCAGGAGCACGAGCGGGTGCGTACACATGAACGCGAGCCGATCGTCGGCGTTTTTCGTGTCGAGCAAGGTCTGGCGCTCGCGCGGAAACAGCGCCTCGTCTTCGCTCTTCCCCGTCGAAAGGAGCGAAAACGCGTAGGTCACGTGCGCCAAAAAGGGCCCTCGCCGGGCGATCGCCTGCTCGAGATCCACCCTCGCCGCGGCGGTGTCGCCCATGCGCATCCGCACCATCCCGCGCTGCGCCACGATCCAGGGGGAAGCGCCCTGGATTTCGAGCGCCTTCCCCGCCTCCGAGAGCGCCTCGGGGAGCTTGCCCGAATCCATGTAGAGCCAGGATTCGAGGACATGGGTGAGCGCGTGCCGGCCGTCGATTGCGCGCGCCGCTTCGTATCGGGCGATGCCCTCCGACACGGTCCCCCGATACATGAAATAATAAGCGACGAACAGATGTGCCAAGAAAAACTTCGGGTGCTTGGCCCGGAACGCCTCCCATGCCGCGAGCCCCTTCGCGGCGTCCTCGTCCGACATGTCGAGGATCCCCATCAGCTCGGCATCGCGGCCCGTGGCCCCGCGGGCGAGGCCAATCGCCTCGTCGAGCTCGCGGGTCGAGTCCTCGAAATGCTTCTGCAGCGCGGCGACGATGGCGAGCCCGACGTGGGGCCAAGGCTCGCGCGGCGCCTTGTCCCGCACCGTGAGCAGGGCCGTCTCCGCGCCGTATACGTCCGCCTGGAGCAGGCTCTCCATCCCGTGCCGGAACTCGGCCTGGAGGGCAGGATCCTGCGAGATCCTCGGGATCAGGTCCTCCTCGGCCGGGGCGGCGGACGCGCTCACCGCGACGTCCGCGGACGGCTTCGACCCGGAGGTCCCCTTCGAACCCAGCCAAACCCCGACCCCGCCAATCGAAAGCGCCGCGGCCCCGAGGACCGGGAAAAGCCAGCCGGGCCGCGCTTTTTTTGGTACAGCAACGGGTTTTTCCTGGCTCACGGCCGCCGCGGCCTCGCCCGCCGCAGCCTTTTCCTCGGCCTCCCCTGCCCCTTCGGCCGGGCGCGGCGCGGACGACGGCTTGCGCGACCCCGGCCCGGACGGGCGTTTGTCCCCGCCGGCCACGAGCGCCCCGACATCGGCGTCGAGCGACGGAAACGCGGCCACGAGCGCCTTGCTCTTCACCACGTCGCCGCTCGCGTAATCGAGGTATTCGGCCGCGTTGCGATATCCATTGAAGAAGAGCGCCCGCTCCCGCTCCTCGCCGCCCTCGAACAGCACCCACGGGTGGAGCGACGCGAAATGGCCGTCCTTCCGCAGATACACGCGGCCCGGTAGAATGTCCTCCCCCGCCTGCGCCTCGCCCTCGCGCTCGGACGCGAGGCCTTCGAGCCGCACGATCTGCGCCTTTCGGTCACCGTCGGCGCCAATCTCCACCTTCTCCACGAACACCAGCACGGCATCCGACGGGAAAAACACCCCGGCGCGCCACGCGGGTTCGATCGCTTCCAGAAAGACCCGCGCCGCCTCCTGATTGAACGCGTCGTTCCGCGTGGATCCGTGCCCGATGACCTTGTTCCGGTACGCCGGAAGGAGCGCGAGCAGCTTCTGCGCGTTCGTCGATTTCGGCGCCTGCCGGCTGTCGGTCCCGACCTCCGCGAGGAGGGCGTGCAGCGCGAGAAGCGCCGGATCCGTGAGGCTCCCCGGCCGCGGCGGCATCGCCTTCACCCAGTGCCCCGTCGAGGGCATGCCGAGCGTGCTCACATCCGCGGGCGGCTCGGCGGCCACCGTGAGGCGGATGCTCGCCTCCCAGGCGTAATACGAAGCGAGGTGCTTCCGGGTCGGGTCCGTGGCGTTGCGCGCGCGTCGAACGAGCGCCGCAATCGGCAGCGGCAGGGGCGGGGCGGCCATCGCCGGCCACGCTAGCACGGTAGGCCAGCGCCACGGAACGCGCTTTCGCCGTCTGCGCGGGCCGAGCCGTCGCTTCCGCCTTCCGCGCCGCGACGCATCCGGGTTACGATGATTGCTCCGAGGTCCTCGCCATGAAACGACGCGCGGATGAGCGCGAAGAAACCCGCGCGCCGCGTCTTTTGCGCCAGCCCTTTTATTGCGAGGAGAACGTCTGGCAACTCTGCCGGGACCCCGCGCTCGCACACCTCCGGCGCGACGTGGTGTTCATCTCGAACGCGGAGCGCGCCTGTCCCATGTGGTACCAGAAGGCAGGCCGGGGCAAACCCATCGTCTGGGATTACCACGTCGTCCTGCTCGTCCGGGATCCCCTGGAGATCTGGGACGTCGACTGCACCCTCGGCGTACCCCTGCCCGCGATGGAGTGGCTGCGCGCAAGCTTCCACCCGGGCGTACCATCGCCGTACTTGCCCTCGTTCCGCGTCGTCCCGGCCGATCTCTTCGTGGAGACGTTCGCCTCGGACCGCTCACACATGCACCTGCCGGACGGTACGTTCCGTAAACCACCGCCGCCGTGGCCGCCGATCGGTGAGCCAGGCGCCGCTGCGAACCTGATGTCGTTCGTCGACATGACGCAGCCGTTCCACGGCGAAGTGCTCTCGCTTGCCGCGTTCGCCGCGCGCGTCGGCTAGCCAAGGGCCGCGGTGTCGGTATATGCTCCCGCGCCAGGCAGTTCGGTCCCCGTAAGACAGCGATGGGTACAGACGATCGTGACGACGGACGACGAGATTGGCCGCCCCCGAGCGCGGGGCCGCCGAGCGACGCCGGTCTGCGCGAAGCCGTCACCATGCTGCGGCGCCTGCGCGCCGGGGATCTCGTGTTCCCGAGCCGCGAGCGCGGAGGGCTCGTCGGCGAGATCCTCCGCGAGATCGAGGCCCTCGGCAGCAAGGTCCTCACCGAACGCAAGTCCGAAGACGAGCGAATCGCCACGCTGACGAACGTGGTCGTGCAGCTCGCAGCGCTGAACTTCGAGGCCCGCGCCTCCATCAGCACCTCGAACGACAAGCTCGACGGGATCGCAGCAGGGCTCAACATGCTGCGCGAGGAGCTGCAAAGCTCGACAGTCTCGCGCGCCTACCTCGACAGCGTCTTCGCCTCGATGGCAGACGCGCTCGTCGTCGTCGACGCCGCAGGGCTCGTGCGAACCGTGAACCGCGCGACGACGGAGCTGCTCGGCTTCAGCGATCGCGAGCTCATCGGCAAGCCCGTGAGCACGCTCTTCCTGGAAGAGCACGATCCAGCGCAGATCCTCGCGCTCCACGGGCACGAGATGCAGTGCCTGACGAAGTCGGGCACAGTCCTCGAGGCCTCGGTGTCGACCTCGCCGCTCCAGAACGGCAGCGCGATCGAAGGTTTCGTGTGCGTTCTGCGCGACATCACGGATCGGAAGCGCGCCGAAGAAGAGCGCATGCGCCTCGAGGAAGCGATCCGAGCGAAGAACGATCTCATCCGGACGATGAGCACGCCGCTCATCCCGATCACCGACGAGATCGTGGTGATGCCACTCGTGGGTACACTCGATCAGGAGCGCGCCGATCAGGTGATCGAAAGCCTCCTGCGAGGCATCGCGACGATCCAGCCGCGCGTCGCGATCCTCGACATCACAGCAGTACCGGTGGTGGACGCGGACGTGGCGAACGCGCTCGTCCGCGCAGCACACGCGGCGCGTATGCTCGGCGTGGACGTGGTCCTCACGGGCCTGCGCGCCGAAGTGGCGAAAACCCTCGTCGACATGGGGCTCGATTTGCCCGGTGTCAGGACGTGCAGCACGCTGAAGAGCGGCATTGCGCTCTCGATGAACCGCAAGGCACAGAAGGCCGAGGCTCCCAGGAGGAGTTCATAATGGTTTCGAGCGACGTTCCGGTCGAGATAGTGACGCGAGGAGCCGTGCTTTCGTACGATCCGCGCGGATTCGTCAAAAAGGTGACGAAGGACGGAGCGGAATACACGCTGCAGGACGCCGAAGAGGATTTCGAGGCGGCCAAAAAGCTCGGCGGCGGACAGCCGCGCCCCCTGCTCGTCGACGAACGAGGCCTGCGCGGCGCAGACCACGCAGTGCGCAAATTCTGGGTGAGCCCCGACGTCCCGGCCGTGTGTAAATGCGTCGCAGTCATCACGGGCAGCTCGCCGGTGAGCAACATGATCGGCAACTTCGTGATCACCGTCTCGAAGCCCGCCGTCCCGACGAAGCTCTTCGCCTCGGAGCAAGCCGCAATGCCATGGATCGAGTGGTTCCTCGACGACGACCACGATAGCCCGCCGCCCTCGATCCGGTTCCGCTGAGGGAATTTTACAGGGAAGCGTATCGCCGGGGTTTCACCCCGGGCCCGACCAGGGGCTCTTCGCCCCTGGACCCGAACCAGGGCGCAGCCCTGGACCGAGGGTGCATCGACCGCGATGCGGTCGATGCCAAAGGTTGAGCGCCTGGCCGCCTGTCATTCCAATCGCCGTGCCTCCTCCGCGTGCTTTCGGGCCGCCTCGACGCAAGCCTCGCGTTTCGTGAAAAACGCCGGCCACGGGCCCGTGGGCGTATGTTCGAAATGGAGGCCGGCGAGCGCGCGATTGATCCGGGGAATCTCGGCCGTGAGGGCATCCGCGGGGCAGGCCGCGCAGGCGGGGAGCGGCTCGCCTTCGGCCGGTCCCCTCCGCCCACGGGCGACCGCAATCCCGAAGCGATGCGCTGCGTCCTTGGACCAAAGCTTCGCCCCGCGGTGCGTGCACCGCTCGCAAGCGCCCACGCCGCCGTCGGTCTCCGCGCACGGGCGCTCCTCGTACACCGTGCACACGGCCTGCGCGGAGACGGGCGTCGCGCCATAAAGGATCGCATCGTCGCGAATCTCGAAGAGCGCGCCGGGCGGAGAAAACGCCGATCCAATCGCTGCCATCGATTCGGTTTTCCGGCCGCGCGCGTCCGTCTCGATCGTTCGCCTGTGCGGCCCAGAGAAGGTGACATTCCGGTCGAGCACGAGATTCTCGAAGGAGCCCGAGCGCGTGAGCGTCGGGCGGCCCTCACCGCCGTCGAGCGGGATCTCGGCCTGAAGGGTGTCGGGCTGCACCTCGAATACGACACGCCGGCAAAGCCTCGGCGGCGACGCGGCGCCATGCTGGAGCAGCTCTTCGGGAACGAAAAGCGCGAGCGTTGGGCCGGCCTTCGAGAACCTCGAAAAGTCCACCGGCGTCGTGCCGCTGCGGAGGTCGTTCAATTCGGGCAGCCGCGCGCGGGCATAGGCCAGGCGCTCGGCCTCGGGAAGTGCCGCGATGCGCGCGAGCTCGGGATCCTCGGCCGTGGTCGCCTTCGCGGTGGCGAGCGCGGGAGGTTCGGCATCACGGGCGTCGGCAACCGCGTCCACGGGCCCCGCGTCCTCCACGAGCGGGGCCGTGTGTCCCACGCTCGGGGACGGCGCACCGGCGCAAGCCGCGACGGCGGCGGCCACGAGCGTGAGAGCGGCGAAAAGCGGCGGTAGGGAAGTACGCATGCCCGAGGCGGAGGGTAACCGCGATCGCCGCCGGGCGCGAGGAGGACCGACGTGCTCAGCCGGAAAGAAGCGCCTGCACGAGCTTGCCGAACCGGTGCACGAAGAAGCCAAGGGCGGCGACGAAGCCGAGCGAGAGGAGCGCCACGCGCGCGGCGAGGGGCCGCGAAAAGGTTTGTCGCCGCCAGAAGGCCTTGATGCGCCCGGGCAAACGCACGGCGAGCTCGACGAGCGAGGTGCGCGGTTTTCCCGCGGCGGCGCGATTGCGTCCGGCGCGCCGGTAGAGGAACGAGCCGATCCCCGCGAAGAAGGCGAGCACGAAGGCAAACTTCAGCGGGAGCAGGAGGTAGCCCCGGACGAACGGGACGCGGGCGCGGACGACGGTGCCGGGGCCGACCCAGTACCGCACGTGCGACTTTTCCGTGCTCGCGGCAATGAGCTCGGTCCACGTGGGCGCGACGGCGGGGGCTTCGCGCCTTTCGCCTTCCTCGGATTCGTTCCAGCGCACCGCGCGCTTCAAATGCGGCGGTTTGTGCCAGCTCGCGGCGCCGGCGTAGACCTCGGCGGGGACGTCGGTCCGGAGGTCCATGTATTCATTGTGGGCCGGCAGATGGAGACGCCACCGCAATGCGGCCACGCCGAGGTCGAGCGCAGGAAGCGCGACCTCGGGCGCGCCGAGGAGCCCGAGCGGAGGGAGGCTCGATTCGAGGACGATGTCGAGCGTGATGGGCTCCTCGTGATCGGCGCCGCGCGAGCGTTGCAGCGGCAAGAGGAGTTTCCCGTCCTCGCCGCGGCTCGGCCGCGCGGGCTCGCCGTCGAGGCGGACGGCGCGGACCTCGGTGTTCGGCGGCAAGCCGAGCGCGAGGCTCGGGCGAGAGGCATTACGAAGGACGACGCGCAGGTCCGTGACGAGCTTGCCCTCGGCCGCGAGGACACTCGTGGCCTCGACGACATCGATCGCGCCCTCTTCGAGCTCCTGCTCGGGCAAACGCTCGACGGAGAGCCCGAGCGCGGGCGACGCCGCGTGATAACGGTACGCGTCGAGGATCGGGCTCACCGCGCTCGCGCGTGCCTCGGTCGGGAGCTCGGGGACGGCGACGGCCACGAGGCCCTCGCGCGAGGTCTCGCTGATACGCAGCTTGCCGGGGACCTCGACGGCGAGCCAGCCGTGCTCGCGCTCGACGCCGAGGCAATGCGGGAGGCGCGCCATCACGCGATCCTTGCCGGCGCCGCCGCGCAGGCGCAGGCGGAGCGAGAGCTCGTAGGTGCCCTCGATCGGGAAGGCGGTCTCGCCGCGAAGGAGGATTCCGTCGTCTTTGCGTTCGGTCGTGGAATGGAAAGCGCCCTCGCCCTCCGCGGAGACGACCTCGACGCCGTCGGGGAGCGCGACCTCGAACGATTGCATCGCGCCGCGGAGAATGGTGTAACGGACGACGGTGAAGAGCTCGACGGCGCGCTCGTCGATGCTGAGGAGAGAGACGGTCTCGGCGACGGCGCGCGCGGCGCCCGGGGTTTCGACGCCGCCGACGTCGCGGAAGCCGACGACGCGGATCTCGGTCGTGGGCGCGAGCGTGGCGCGCGCAGTGGTGCCGCCGCGCTCGGGGCGGACCTCGCTCACGACGGCGCCGTCGAAGCGGGGCGAGAGGCCCTCCGAGGGGAGGCGAATCGCCACGCGCGTGCTCGGCGTGCGCGCCGACCGAAATGCGTATTCGATGGATCCACGCCCGCCGCGCGGGCCCACGAGGAGCGAGAGCTCGACGGTCACGACGCCTTTGCGATCGGTGACCCAGACGTGATACCCGGGCCTGCGCGTCACGCCGATGGGCTCGCCGTCCGCGGTGGCCGAGACGAGCGCGACGTCGTCGCCCACGAGCGGCACGAATTTGAGGCCGTCGCCGGCGAGCGTGACGACGAGTTTTTCCCGGAGCGCGAGCACACCGCCCTCGACCTCGCCGTCGTACGACGCGGCGCCGAGGACCACGGGCGCCGCCGCGAACGTCGCGCGGGTCTTCCGAATGCGCGCCGCGCGGCGGGCGAGATCCGTGTATTCGGCGAGCGGCACGGTCGCGGTGCCGCCTTCCGCGGCGGGTTCGGCTTCGTTCGCCTCGGGCTTCGCCTGGCCCTCGCCCTTTGGAGGCGCGTTGAGCTTCATGACCTCGTCGAATTGCGTCGTGGGGGCCTCGGGCGACGTTTTCGCTTCGCCCTCTTCGCCCTCGCTCCCCTTCCCTTCCTCGCTCCCCTCGCCTTCGGCCGCCTGGGCTTCTTCCGACGCCTGTTCGCCCTCGTCCTCTTCGGCCACGGCGTGCGTGGCCACGAGCGACGAGAGCACGAGCAGGAGAAACGCGAACAGTGCACCGGATCGATTACGTTGCATGACGAGACCTCCGCCGCTCCGCGAGGATCCGCAGGCGGAACCACACGCCGGACAAGAGCACGAGCGCGGCCAGGGAAAGGAGCATCGGGCGAGCGGCGAGCTCGCCGAGGAGCCAGGAAAAACCCGCGGCCGCGACGAGCCTGCGGGCGGTGATCGCCCGGAAGAAGAGCCACGGCGCGCGGGCGAAGGCGCGCGCGAGGCGACGAACGCGGGGCCACGCGCGACGCGCGAGCACGAGGAGGAGCGCGAGATCGAGGCCCCAGAGGATCCGGCGGTGAATGCCGGGGATGAAATGGGCGAGGCAAAGGACGAGGACGAGCGTGACGGCGAGCGCAATCAGGGGCGCGCGCCCCCGGCGGCGAAGCGCGATGGCCGCCGCGACGAACACGGCCGCGAGTGCGCCATGCCGGACCCAGGAGAGCAGGCCATTCGACGCGTAAACGACGGTGATCTCGGGGACCTCGCGGCCGAGGAGGATGCGGCGGAAGCGATATCGCTCGCCGACCAGGGGGAACTCGGTCAGCGCGGCGAAAGGCTCGCCGCCGCCCGTGGCCTCGTCGTTGTAGATGGCGCGGCGCTTCTGGAGGATGTTTTCATACCCGCCCGCCGACGCGGTCGAGACGCCGAGCGCCGATTGCAGATACCATTGCAGACGGCGGAACGGGTCGTATTTGATGCGGGAGGCTTGCCGGAGGTTACCCCGGAATTCGAGGGGCTCGTGCGAAGACGGGAGGTAGACGTGCCAGACGGCCTTCGTGGTGTCGACGTCGAGGCCGGGGAGGCGGAGTTTTTCCAGGCCAAACGCGCCGAGGGCGTGGAGGGGGCGCTCGTAGGCGACCTCGATGACGAAAAACGCTTCTTTCGTGGCCTCGGCCGCAGGCGGAATCTCGAGGCGCGTGTCCTTCACGAGGGCGCCGCTCTCCGGGATGACGGCGCGGTTTTTCGCGAGGATCCGCTGCCACGCGGAGGGATCGGCATAATAGAGGTTCGCGACGTCGCTCAGGGTCTCGCCGGCGCGGACGACGTGAACGCGGGTCTGGTCCGCGGCGAGGCGCTCGCTCTGGCGCAGCGGCAGGAGCAGGCGCTGGCCGAGCAGGGCGGGACGGACCTCGCGGCCGTCGATGAACGAACGCAGCGGCCGCGCGCCCTCGGGCAAGGAGAGCTCGACGTATTGCCGGCCGTCATTGCGAATCCGGAGCGCGATCTTCGTGCGCTCGGTGCCGTCGCCGAGGACGACCGTGGAAGCCGAGAGCTCGTCCACGACTGTACGCGCGAGCTCGAGCTCGGGCAAGGGCGAGGCCGAAAGCACGATTCGCGGCGCCTTCTCGAATCGATAGCCAAAAAGCACGGGCCCCGTGCCGAGCGCCTGGAGCTCTTCGGGGATCTCGCGCGGGGCGAGGCGCTCGGCGGCCTCGACACCACGCGGATCCAGGCGCAATCCCGGCGGACCGAGCACGCCTAGCGAGCCCACGGTGGGAATGGGCGCGGATGGGAGGGGCATCACGAGCTCGATGGGCGCCTGCGGCTGGTTCGCGAGCTGGAAATCGACGCGAATTTGCGCCTCGTCGGCGACGAGGTGGCGGAGGAGGACGACGAGGACGCGGCCCTCCTTTTCGTCGGCGAGGGGATGCCATTGCAGGACGGCGTCGCCCTCCACACGCAGGACCTCCACGCCTTGCGGCAAGGAGAGCCGGAGCGTGTCGGTTTCACCTTCGAGGACGTGGAGATCGATCCGGCTCTGGCCGGTGACGAGGGCCTCGCTGACGCGGAAAAGCGTGTGCTCGCGGGCCTCGATGCGGGCCTCGCCGCGCGGCTCGCTCGCCTTGCTCTGTTTCCAGGACAAACGCAGCTCGCCGCTCCCGTCGAGGTGGCCCGTGACGACGGTGTCGCCGCCTTGCTCGGTGAACGAGGCGAGCGCGCCGCCAGCGAGCGTCGGCGTGATGCCCCGCTCGGCAATACGAGCTTCGAGCGCGACCGGGCCGCCCTCGGGGAGCGAGAGGTCGAGCGTGCGGGTGAATCGCTCGGTCTCGCGTCCCCAGTGGAAATCGACGGTGAGCTCGTGGCGGCCGGGTTGATCGAGCGGGAGGGCATATCGCTCGCCGTCTTCGAGGAGCGCGGCAGGTTCGCCGTCGAGCGTGACCTCGCCGAGGACGGCGCGATGATCGAGGACGGGGACGCGGACGGGGCCGCCGGGCAGGACGTCGAAGCGAGCAACGAGGCGGCCGGTCCAGAGGCCTTTGCGGAAGCGGCCCTCGATTCGCCGCGAGACCCAGAGCACGCCCTCGGCGGCGTGATGCGGTGGCGCCGGCGCGGCGATCTGATCTTCGAGGGCGCGCCACCGTGATAACGGTAAAGTTACGGTGCCTTTGGATTCTTTCGATTCTGGCGGCGCGGCGGCCGCGAGGGCGCCGAGGCCAAGGACGAAGAGAAACACCGCGAGAAAGAGGATGGCGTCACGCGGGCGTCGCATGGGGGCGCGAAACGCCGAACGAACGAAGCGCATTCCAGGGACGAACCCCGGGGCGGCTTGACAGGCCGACGACCCCGCGACTACTCCTGCCCTCGCGAACGCAGGGATGCCGCCGGAGGAGCCGATGCAAATCGTCAGGAGCGCTTATCTCGAAGGAAACTGGGGCCCGGTGCACGACGAGCTCGACGTGCCCGATTTGCAGGTGATCGGCGAGATCCCGCGGGACCTCCGGGGCACGTTCCTGCGCAACGGCCCGAACGCGCAGTTCGCGCCGATCGGGCGGTACCATTTCTTCGACGGCGACGGAATGATTCACGCTGTGCGCATCGAGGACGGCCGCGCGTCGTACCGGAACCGCTGGGTCCGCACGAAAGGTTTTCAGCTCGAGCGCGAGGCGGGACGGGCGCTCTGGACGGGTTTTGCCGAGCCGCCGAACGTGGCCGACCCGCCGCACGGGATGATCTACAAGAACGTGGCGAACACGGCGTTCGCCCTCCACGCGTCACGGCTTCATGCGACGTGGGAGGGAGGTTCGCCGCACGAGATCCGGTTGCCCGATCTGGAGACCGTGGGGCTCGTCGATTTCGATGGGCGAATCGATTACCCGTTCACCGCGCACCCGAAGGTGGACGAGGTGACGGGCGAGATGATGTTTTTCGGGTACACGCTCTGGATGCCGTACATCAAATACGGCGTCATCGGGCCGGATCGGCGGCTCGACCATTACGTGCAGATCCCGCTCGACGTGCCCGTGATGATGCACGATTTCGCGATCACGGAGCATTATTCGATCTTCCTGCACCTGCCCTACACGTTCCGGATGGAGCGCATGGAGCGCGGCGAGGTGCCGCTCGCCTTCGAGAAGGATCGGCCGAGCCGGTTCGGGATTCTGCCGCGGCGGGGCGACGCCTCGCAGATGCGCTGGTTCGAGCTGCCGGCGTGCTTCATCTTCCACGTGTGGAATGCGTACGAGGAGGGCTCGCGCGTGGTGCTGCTCGCGAGCCGGCTCGCGCAGACCGACGTGATGGGGCTCGAGCCCGGGCAGGCGAAGCGCAATGACGACGGCGGGCGCGCGTGGCGATTCACGTTCGACCTCGAGACGGGCGAGGCCAAGGAGGAGCAGCTCGACGATGCACAGGCGGATTTCACGCGCATCGACGATCGGCTCACCGGAAGGAAAAACCGGTTCGGCACGGCGGCGCATTTCATGCCGGGCACGGATCTGCCGTGGATCGACGGGGTCGTGCGGTACGACTTCGAGAAGGGCCGGAGCGACACGCACATTTTCGGGAAGAATCGCTTCGGGGGCGAGATGGTGTTTGCCCCGAGGGAAGGCGCTGATCGCGAGGACGATGGGTACGTCGTGGGGTTCGTGCACGACGAGGGGACGGGCGAATCCGAGATGATCGTGCTCGACGCGCGGGAAATCGGGCGCGGGCCTCTGGCGCGCGTGCGCATCCCGCGGCGCGTGCCGTACGGGTTCCACGCGGCGTGGGTGCCCGCGTGAAGCGACGTCAGTAGCGGGGGATGCTCGGATCGATCTCGCGCGACCAGGCGTCGATGCCGCCGCGGAGGGAGGCGACGCCGGGCAAGCCCAGGCGATCGAGCAGCGCGGCGGCCGAGAGGCTACGCACGCCGTGGTGGCAGTAGGCGACCACGAGCGCGCCCGGCGGGGGCTCGATCTCGTCGACGCGCTCCGTGAGCTCGTCGAGCGGCACGAGCACGCTGCCCGGCAGCGCCGCTCGTTCGTGCTCCCACGGCTTGCGCACGTCGATCAGGTAGACGGGTTTGCCCGCCGCGATCGCATCGGCGAGCTCACGGGGAGAAACTTGGGCCACCAATGATTGGTGCTCCAACCGCAGCGGCAGCCGCGGCGAAAGCCCCCTCTCCCGCAAGGGAGAGGGGGTTGGGGGTGAGGGAGTGTTGCGGAGAGAGTAGAGCGGAGAGAGAGGAGGCGCGGCCGAGACCGATCAGTTGGTCTTGGCGCTCGCCGACGCGGTGACGCTGACGCTCGCCTTGACGTTGAGGTCGATCGAGCTCGTCGCGTTCGCCGTCGCGTCCACGCCGGCCTTGATGCACGCGAGGGCCTTGCCGCCCGCGTCACCGGCCACCTCGACCATGCCCTTGCCCGTCTTCACGAGGCCCTCGGCGCCGACCTTGATCTTCGCGCCCGAGCCCGCGGAGAGCTTGATGATGCCGGGCAGGTTGCGGCTCAGCGCGGCGACGAGCTTCTGCACGTCGGTGTTCACCTTGCCGTTCGCCACGACGCGCACGGCCGGCGGATCGCACTTCGCCGTCGCGGCCGCGCGGTTCGTGCAGCTCTGCTGGCACTCGACGTCGACCGTCGGGGGCTTGAACTCACCCGAGCACTTCGGCTCCTTGTACGCGACCGAGCAGCCGCCCGAGCAGCTCCCCTCGCACTTGGCCTGGCCCTTCACCTCGCACGCGGCCGAGCAGGTGCCCGAGCAGGTCCCCGAGCAGGTGCCCTCGGCCTTCGCGTCGCACTTGCCCTCGCACTGACCGGCGCACGCGCCGCTCGCCTGCTTGCCGTCGCACTTGCCGTCGCACTTGCCGCCGCAGGTGCCCTTGAAGCCGGCCTCGCACTTGCCCGAGCAGCTCGCCTTGCACGTGCCCGTGCACTGCGCGCCCGCCTCGATCGAGCACGTGCCCTTGCACTGCGCGTCGCACGAGCCGCTCACCTCGCCGCCCGAGCAGCTCGCCTCGAGCTTGCCCGGCTCGATCGGCGAGCCGCAGGCATCGAGGCACTTCGCCATGCCGTCGACGTCCGCGTAACACTTGGGCGGATCGTACTCGATCGAGATCTTCGCCTCGGCGTTCGCCGCGAGCATCGACTTCACCTTCGCGGCGACCGCGGTGCAGACCTTGTCCGCGCCCTTGCCCCCGCCGGCCTCGGCGCGGAGCTCGTCGTCCTTCATGCCGAGGTCCTTGCCGAGCGCGCCGCACGACGCGATGAGGCCCTTCTCGAGGTCGACGACGGTCTTGTTCACGTCGTACGAGACCTGGAGGAACGACTTGATTTTGCCCTGGACCTTCGCGTCGCCCTTGAGCGCGAGGGAGCCGAAATCGCCGGTCTTGAACTCGTCACAGCCCTTCGCGGCCTCGACGCCCTCGCTGAGGGCCTCCGGGACCTCGACGCCGCCGACGCCGGGGATCTTGCCGCCGCAGTTGGAGAGCAGCGGCGAAGCGATGCCGAGCACGACGACCGGCATGGAGAACAACTTCCAACGATTGACGCTCATCTGAGAAACCCTCCGGCACCCGGGCGGGCGCCTCTCTGTGTGCGGGGGCGCTCTGCGCCATGCCGCCTGTCACTACCGAGTGGCAGGTCCCGCAAGCGGTGCTCACCAGGCGAAGAGCTGCCTGGACGCCCCGCGTCGATCCCTCCCAGCACGAGGGCCCTTCTGCCCTAGTCTCGTCGGGCTGTAAAGACCGTTGGATCGCCCGGGCTTTGCTGAGGCGCCTAGCGTTTGCGTGCAGGCTTCGTCACGGACGCAGCCGATTTGGTCGGGGCGGATACAGGCGGCGCAGGAGGCGGGACGAGAGGCGACATGCCGGGGAGCATGGGCTGTCGCGAGAGGGCAGCGGTGGTTTTTTCGCTGTCCGGGGCGGCTTCGTCGAAAGGAAGCGGGAGCTGCGAGAGGGGGCGGGCGCCGATGGTGGGGCCGCCTTGCTTTTCGAAGAGCGCTTGCTCGCGAGCGAGGTCGGCGTCGATGAGGTCCTGGTTGTCGTACGCGAAGGAGAGCGCGTCGAGGATGCGGGCCGGGCCGAGGTTCGGGTAGCGGCGCAAGAGGGTCTCGACCGAGGCCCCGCCACGGTGCCAGACCCAGAGGCGCCGGACGGGAACGCGTGATCCCTCGACGTGGGGGCTGCCTGCGAGGATCCTCGCGTCGCAGCGCACGTGCGGATGAGGGACCCGGACGCGCGGGAGGCTTGCGTCTGCCATACGTGCCGAGAGGGTAGCCAGGGCCGCGCCGGTAGCAAAGATATCGGAGAGCGGATGCCTCCCGCGCCGCGCCGGTCGGGCCTCTGGTAGCCTGCCCCGCGGGACGGGGAGTCCCGCGAGGGAGGAACGCATGTCGTTTTCGGAGAACGTCGGCAGCGGCGAGGAAAACCCGCTCCGCGAGGGCATGCCCGACGAGCGGACGGTGCGGCCCGCAGCAGTCGTGATCTTCGGAGCATCCGGGGACCTGACGCGGCGCAAGCTCCTGCCGGCGATCTACAACCTCGCGCTGAGCCGGCTCTTGCCGGGTGGGTTCGCGGTGGTCGGCGTGGCGCGGCGGCCGAAGCCGGAGTTCGGTCGGGAGATGCGCGATGCGGTGGCGAAGTACTCGCGCCGCAAGCCGCTCGACGAGGCGACGTGGAGCGAGCTCGAGAAGGGCATGGCGTACGTGCAGGGGGATTTCAACGATCCCGAGACGTACGGGCGGCTCGCGGCGGAGCTCGGGCGGCTCGAGGTCGAGCGCGGGACGGGGCAAAACCGGGTGTTTTACCTGGCGGTCGCGCCGACCGAGGTGCCCGCGATCGTGCGCGGGCTCTGTGACGCGAAGCTCGTCGTGCCCCCGCAAGACGGGCCGGACGCGAGCTACCAGCGGGTCGTGGTGGAGAAGCCGTTCGGCGAGGATCTGGCGAGCGCGCGGGCGCTGAACAAGGACCTGCTCGCGTGCCTCGACGAGCGGCAGATCTACCGGATCGATCACTACCTCGGGAAGGAGACGGTGCAGAACCTGCTCGTCTTCCGGTTCGGCAACACGATCTTCGAGCCGCTCTGGTCGCGGCAGCACGTGAGCCACGTGCAGATCACGGTGGCCGAGGAGCTCGGCGTCGAGGGGCGCGGCAAGTTCTACGATCAGACCGGCATCACGCGCGACATCGTGCAGAACCACGCGCTGCAGATCCTCACGATGGTGACGATGGAGCCGCCGTCGTCGTGGGACGCGGACGCGGTCCGCGACGAGAAGGTGAAAGTGCTGCGCGCGCTGCGGCCGATCCGCGGGCGCGAGGTGCTCGAGAAGACGGTGCGCGCGCAGTACACGGCGGGCACGGTGCGCGGCGACAGGGTACCCGGCTATCGCGAAGAGCCGGACGTGGATCCGAACTCGAAGACGGAGACGTACGTCGCGATGTCGATGCGGATCGACAGCTTCCGCTGGGGCGGCGTGCCGTTCTACCTGCGCTCGGGCAAGCGGCTCGCGAAGCGCGTGGCCGAGGTGGCACTGCACTTCAAGCCGCTGCCGCACCGGCTCTTCCGCGAAGCGCCGCAGGGCACGGACGGCGGCCCGCCCCCGAGCATCCGGCGCGGCGAGGACGAGCCGAACGTGCTCGTGCTGCGCATCCAGCCGGACGAAGGGATCGCGCTGCGCTTCGCCACGAAGGTGCCGGGCGGCGGCATGACGATGCGCAACGTCGCCATGGACTTCCGCTACGGGACGGCGTTCGGATCGAGCACGCCCGAGGCCTACGAGCGGCTCATCCTCGACGCGATGCGCGGGGACGCGACGCTGTTCACGCGCGCCGACGAGGTCGAGGCGCAGTGGGGCTTCATCGATCCGATCCTCGCAGGCTGGCGCGACCTGGACGCGCCCATCGCGACGTACGAGGCCGGGAGCTGGGGCCCGCCGGAGGCAGATCGGCTGCTCGTGCCGGGCGACAAGTGGAGGAAGCCGTGACGGCGCTCCCGGTCGGCGAGGCGCTCGCGCGGATCGAGGGAGAGCTCGCGTCGTTCTGGTCCTCGCCGGACGAGCAGGCGGGCGCGCCGATGACGAAGGTGCGCTCGTCGACGATGAGCTTCGCCTTCGTCGCGGCGTCGTCGGAGATCGAGCAAGCGCGCGCGACCACGGACGCGCTCGCGGACACGCACCCGGGGCGCGCGTTCGTGCTGACGAGCGACGGGCGCCTCGCGCCCTGGGAGGTGAGCTACGACGTGCGCGCCGCGTGCCGGCTCGACGGCGGGACGCCGATCTGCTTCGACTGGATCGAGATGACGTTCGGCGCGATGGCGTGCGAACGCGCCGGCTCGGTGGTGGCGACGCTCGCGCTGCCGGAGGTGCCCGTCGTCGTGGAGATCGGTCGCGGGGCGCCGCGCGCGCTCTTGCCGTCGCTGCTCCCGCGCGCCGATCGGCTCATCGTCGACTCGGCGCACACGAGCGTCGCGCGGATCGCGGAGATGCTCCACGCGTCCTCGGTCCCCGTGGGCGATCGCCAGTTCGTCCGGACGTACCAGTGGCGCGAGCTCGTGGCGCGGTTCTTCGACGACGCGCTTGCCGCCCTGGAATCGATCCGTGAGGTCACGGTGGGTCGGACGCCGGGCGGCGCGACCGAGCCGGCGGCGCTTTTCCTCGGCTGGCTCGGATCGAGGCTCGGCTGGGGCTTCGAAGCGCGGGATCGGGCGCTGGATCGACATGGCGAGACCGTGCGGATCACGCTGCGCGACGATCCGCGCGAGGGGCTCTCGCCGGGGCAGATCACGGGCGTGTGGATCGAGACCGCGCTCGAAGGACAGCCGCTCTCGCTCGCGTGCGTGCGCGACCAGGAGAACCCGAAGCAGGTCGCATGGACGCGGCGCGGGGCGCGCGTGACGTCGCACGAGCACGCGCTCGGCTACAGGGACGAGGCGTGGGTGCTGGTGAAGGCGCTCGATGCGACGGAGGGCGATCGGGTGCTGCGGGATGCGATCATCCTCGGGGCACAATGGAGCGAACGATGAACAAGACAGCCGACTCGCGTTACATCGTCATCGGTGCCGCGGACGAAGAGACGTTCGTGCAAAACGCGGCGACCGCGCTCGCGACGTTGATCAAGGCGGCGGTGAAGGAGCGCGGGACGGCGAGGGTCGCGCTCTCGGGCGGATCGACGCCGCGCCCCGTGCACCGGAGGCTCGCGCAGATGGAGCTGCCGCTCGATCGGATCGACTGGTTCTGGGTGGACGAGCGCGCCGTGGATCCCACCTCGCCGCGCTCGAACTACGGGATGGCCTACGCCGATCTCGGACTCGATCGTGCCCCGGCGGGCCGCGTGCATCGGATGGAGGCGGAGGATCCGGATCTCGCAGCGGCCGCGGCACGGTACGAGGCGCTGCTCCGGCGCACGTTCGGCGTGACACGAGCGGTCGCGTTCGACGTCATGACGCTCGGCATCGGGGACGATGGGCACACGGCGTCCCTCTTCCCGGGGATGGGCGCGACCGCGATCGACGATCGGCTCGTGGCGGCGATCCCGGCGCAGCCGGACAAGGGCCTCGAAGCCCGGCTCACGCTCACCGCGCCGGTGCTCTGCGAGGCGCACTGGGCCATCTTCGTGGCGCGTGACGAGCAAAAACGAGGGCCCATCGCGGCGGCGTGGATGGACGGGCCCGAGGACGAGGTGCCCGCGCGCGTGCTCCTCCGATCGCGTGGCCAGGTCATGTGGTTCCTCGAAGGCATGAGCGAGATCGCGTAGCTTGCTTTCCCGCCTGGAACTTCGTACGGGGCAAAAGGTCATCATGAAGAAGCGCGGTGGGACCGGATCGATCCTCGTCGGCGACATCGGGGGCACGCGGACGCGGCTCTCGCTCTACGACGGCCTCGGGAGAAAGTTGCTGCTCGAAGCAGTCTTGCCGAGCCGCGAGCACGGGACGTTCGAGGAGATCGCGCGGAGCTTCCTCGCGAGCGCGGATCATCCGCACCCGTCCGTCGCGGTGCTCGGCGTCGCCGGGCCGATCCGGGATCGCGTCGCGACCGTGACGAACCTCGCGTGGCGGCTCGACGAGGTGAAGCTCGCGCGCAGCCTGTCGCTCGATCGCGTGGTGCTGGCGAACGATCTCGCCGTCGCGGCGCGCGGCTGCTTGCACGTGCCCCCCGACGTCGCCGTGCCGCTCGGCGATACGCGGCCGAAGCCGAAGGGCAACCACCTGGCCGTGATCGCGGCCGGGACGGGGCTCGGCGAGGCGCTGATCGTGTGGGACGGGTCGAAGCACCTCGTGCTGCCGACCGAGGGAGGCCACACGGATTTCGCGGCGCGCGACGCGGTCGAGGCCGAGCTCTTCGCGTTCCTCTCGAAGCGGTTCCCGGAGCACGTGAGCTACGAGCGCGTGCTCTCGGGCAACGGGCTCGGCGCGCTCTACGATTTCTTCGTGGCCCGCGGCGGGCGTGAGACGAAGGCGAACGAGCGACGGCTCGAGGAGGGCGATCGGAACGCCACGATCGCGGAGCTTGGTTTGTCCGGCGCGTCGAAGCCGGCCGCGAAGGCGGTGGACCTCTTCGCCTCGATTTACGGCGCCGAGGCGGGAAACCTCGCGCTGAAGCAGCTCGCGCTCGGGGGCGTGTTCGTGGCGGGCAACATCGCGCGGCACATCGTGCTCGCGCGGCGGGGGCAGTTCCTGGAGGGCTTCCGCAAGAAGGGGCGGTTCTCCGCGCTCATGGCGCAGATCCCGATCGCCGTGGTGACGGATCCGCTCGTCGGGGTGCGCGGCGCGCTGGCCATCGCGAAGGAGCTGGTGACCGAGGGCGAGGAGCGACCTGCCCGCACGAAGCGCATCCCGGTGCGCAAGCGTTCGTCGAAATAGAACGGGCTCACGTCACGCCGGCGCGGCTTGCCAGTCCTCCGCGGTGACGGCGAAGAGCAGGTGATCCTCCCAGGCGCCGGCGATCTGGAGGTACCGCACAGCGCGACCCTCGTGCCGGAGTCCGCACTTGCGGGCGACGGCGAGGCTCGCGGCGTTGTGCGGCATGATGGCCGCCTGGATGCGGTGCAGGCCGAGGTCGCGGAAGGCGACGTCGAGCGCAAGCCTTACACCCTCGGTGGTGAAGCCTTGTCCATGGTGCTCGACGTCGACCCAGTAGCCGATGTAGGCGTTCTGGAAGATGCCGCGGAAGACCTGGGTGAGGGCGACGCGGCCGATGACGGGACCGTCCTCGCCGAGCGTCATGCAGAATCGGTAGTGTCGGTCGGCGCGGATATCGCGCCGGTCGCGCAGAATGCGGGCGCGCGCGAGGGGGACGTCGAATTCGTCAGGGCCGGGGACGGGCACCCAAGGCTCGAGATATTCCCTCGATCGGGCGCGAATCTCGACGATGCGAGGCGCATCCGAGGCGCGGGGCGCGCGGAGGGCGACACGCTTGCCCCGGAAGACGGCGCGGAGGGGGAGCATGGGCGCAGGGTAGCGAAATCAAAACGCAGCGGGAACGGAAGCACGAACGCTGCAGGCGGCGGCAACCGAAATGTCGAGGCATCCCCTCGATTCCACCATTGGCGCACGCGTCCAGAGCGCCATGCTTTGCGAATCGTTTGTCCAATGATTGCACATGCAACGATTCCGCCCCGCGGCTCTCGACGGAGGCGCAAGACCAGGGCATGATGCCTGCGAGGCGGACGAATTCGCACGTCCATCTCGAAAAGACATGCCCATTCGCTCGTTCGCGCCCGTGCCATTCCTCGTCCGCCGGCCTCTGGCTCCCGCGTTCGTCGGGCGCACGCGCGAGCTCGAGCTCTTGCACGCGGTGCTGCGCGGCGAGGAGCGCGCGATTGGGGTCTGCGGGCGGTCGGGCGCGGGGAAAACGGCGCTCGCGTTCGCTTATGCGAATCGATACCGGCACGAATATCCGGGCGGCGTGTATTGGGTCGACGCGCCTTCGGGCTGCGACGAGGGATTCGCGGCGCTCGCCCGGTCGATCGGGCTCCGCGTGGAGGGGCCGCTTTCCGATCGGCGGAGGAAGCTCGTCCAGGCGTTCGCCCGGCATTTGCGCCTGCAGCCCGACGCGCTGCTCGTGATCGACGGCGTGCCGAATCCCTGCGCGCTCTCGGCGCGCGTGCTCGGGTTCGTCCCGGCAGAGCTCGCGTGCAGGCTCCTCTTCACGATGCGCGCGCCGCCGGGCAATCTCGTGCTCCCCACGTTCGAGCTCGGCCCGCTCGCGGAGGAATCGAAGGTCGAGCTCCTGCTCTCGGGGCGGGAGTCGCCCGACGCAGCGGAGGTGGAGCACGCGCGACGGATGTGCCGGGCGCTCGCGCTGGATCCGCTCGTGCTGTCGATCGCGGCGGGCTGGCTCGCGCGAAAGCCCGGTCGGTCGGCCGCGGAGCTCGCGACGCGGCTCGCGGGCGCGGACCTCGCGAAGGCGCGCGCGGCCGTGATGCAGCTCGGCTGGGACGATGTGCCCGAGGGCGAGGCGCGGCGGCTCGTCGCGCTGCTCTCGATGTGCGGCGGACAGGGGCTCGTGCCGGCGGCGCGGCTCGCCTGGCTCGCGGGGCGAACGCCGGGGGAGCCGATCCACGCGGCGGTCCGTGCGCTCGCGGCAACGAACCTCGTCGACGTCGACGAGGCCGGGGGAGCGCGGCTCTGGCCCGACGTGCGGGCGTTCGTCGAGGGCGCCCTCGATCCCGTTTTTCGGGACGAACTGCGCGCGGCGGCGGCGGTGTCCCTGGAACGCGCGCTCGGCGACGTCCGCAGCATCGAGAGCGAGATCGCCGAGCGGGGCATCACGGCCGTGCTCGCGGACGTGCGCGCATCCTCGCCGTGGGCGCCGGGGGCCCGAAGTGTCGTGTCGATGCGCGGGGCGCTCGATCTCGAGGCGAACGCGCTGCTCGGCTGGGACGCGGCGCGCGAGCCGGCGTTTTTCCTGCAGCAGCTCCGGGCGCGGGCCGAGGAGATCGAAGCGACGAAGCTCGCCGAGGCGCTCGACGGGGCCCTTTTGGAGCGGCATTCGCCGTGGATCCGGGTGCGGGCGAGGACGAGCCGCCGTGGCGAGGCCTCGGCGCGGGTGCTCGAAGGTCACGCGGCGAAGGTGAACGCGGTCGCGGTCACGCGGGACGGGCGCCTCGCGCTCTCGGCCTCCGACGATCGGACGGTGCGCGTGTGGGATCTCGACGCCGGACAGGCGCTCTTCGTGCTGACGGGGCACGTCTCGCCCATCCGTGGGCTCGCCGTCTCGGCGGACGGACGGACGGCGGTCTCGGGGGCGGCGGATGGCGCGCTTTTCGTGTGGGATCTCGGGACGGCGCGGGTGACGCGGCAGCTCCGCGGGCATACGGGCGCCGTGCATGCGGTGGCCTTCGCGGAAGGCGCGGGCACGGTCGTATCGGCGTCCGAGGATGGAACCTTGCGCGTGTGGAGCCTCGCGACCGGCGAGGTCGTCCGGACGCTCTCAGGCCACGCGGGCGGCGTGCAGAGCGTGGCCGTGACGGCGGACGGTCGGTTTTGCCTCTCGGCGGGCGACGACGCGACGCTCCGGCTCTGGGAGGTCGCGTCGGGGCGCATCGGGAAGGCGCTCGACGAGCCCGCTTCGCCGCGCGCGGCCGTGTCGATGAAGGCGGAGGGCCGGGCCCTCGTCGCGGCCTCGCACGAGGACGCCGTGCTTTGCTGGGCGCCGCTCGAAGGCAGTCCGCCCGAGCTTTTGCCAGGGCACACCGACGGCGTGACGAGCCTTTCCGTGACCCCGGACGGGCGCTTTTTGGCCTCGGGATCGTGGGATCACACGGTCCGCGTCTGGGATCTCGCCGCGCGGATCCCGCTCGGGGTCCTGCACGGCCACGCGCAAGGCGTGCAAGCCGTGGCGCTTTCGCCGGACGGGCGGACGGTCGTCTCCGGCGGGGAAGATCGTTCGGTGCGCGTGTGGAATCTCGGATCCCACGTGGCGCCTGGGGTCCTGGAGGGGCATCACGAGCGGGTGAGCGCGCTCGCGGCGACGCCGGACGGGTCGTTCGTGGTGTCGGCTTCGTTCGACGACACGCTACGCATCTGGGACGCGCGGCGCGGCGAGCTCCGCGCCGTGCTCGAAGGGCACGCTTTGTGGGTCCACGGCGTGACGATCACCCCGGACGGCAGGCGCGTGATCTCGGCGTCGGTGGACGGATCGCTCCGCGTGTGGGACGTCGCGACGGGGCAGCTCACGTGGGTGATCTCGTATCTGCCGGGATGCGGGCCGGGCACGACCTCGCTCGGGCGCTCGGGCGTCCCGCTCTGCGCGCCGCTGCTCGTGGACGAGCGGGCCACGATGGTGATCACGAAGAGCCAGGAGGGGCCCCTCGGCGCGTGGGATCTCACGGAGGGGCAGCGGGTGCGGACCTACACGACGACCCGCGGGGATCCGCTTTGCGCGGCGCGCGTGGGGAATCGGCTCGCGGCCGGCAGCGCCGATGGGCAGGTCGCGCTCTGGGACGTGAGCTCGGGGGCCGAGGTCGGCGAGCTCGTCGGGCACGAGGCGGCGGTGCGGGCGGTCGTGCTCTCGGCCGACGGCGGGTTCTTGGTGAGCGCGTCGGAGGATCACACGATCCGGGTCTGGGATCTCGGCGCGGGGCGCGTGGTCCGCGTCCTTTCGGGGCACACGGCGCCGGTGGCGGCCCTCGCGTGGCTCGGGGACTCCCGACACTTCGTGAGCGCCGCGGAGGACCGGACGATCCGGGTCTGGGATCTCGCGGGCGGGATGCCCGTCGCGCGGCTCGTGGTGCGGGATCCCGTGGAGGCCTTGATCGCGGGACCGGGGAAGCGTTCGATCGTCGCGGGAGATCGCGCAGGGCACGTGCTTTTCCTGGAGCTCGAAGGAGCGCGCTGAGCGGTCCGCGACTTCCGGGACGATCGCAGCCCCGTCGGTCCCTTTCGAAAGCTCACATTTTTTAAGAACGGCGCGTCGGTCGACAAATACCCGTATGTGGCCCGTCGTCCTCCCCGCAACCCGTTCGCGCCGGAACAAGCTTGGCTCTACGCGTTCGTCGCCGCCTCCCTTCGCCGGCGCCTCCGCCGCATGGGCCTCTTGCCCGAAGACGCGAGGGATCTCGTCCAGCATGCCTTCGTCATCGCGCTCGAGCGCTGGCACGAGGTCGACAACGCCCCCGAGGGGCGCATGCGCGCCTGGCTCGACGGCATCACCTGGCAGCTCGGCCAGAACTTCCTCCGCCTCAGCCGCCATCGATACGAGAGCCTCGGGCACCGCGGGCTCGCCCTCGCCCCTGCGCCCGGATCCCCGACGGACGAACGGGCGCACGCCGCGCGCCTCGTCCAGGCGGCCCTCGGTCCCATGACGGACGAGGATCGCGCGCTGTTCGTCGCTTATTTCCTCGAAGACGCCACGCTCGACGAGCTCGCGTTGCGGTTCGGGATCACCCGCAACGTGGCTTTCCGCCGGATCACCACGCTCGAACGCGTGGCGCGCGCTCGTATCGAGCGGTTATCGCCCAGGTGATCTACCGCCGCGCGCGTAGCAGCAACGGAAGCCGAGGTGGTAGTTCACGTGGAACGCCTTCCGGATCGGCTGCACGTGCCAGCGGGGATCGTGCGCGCAGTGGTCCGAGTACACCTCGCGCCGCGGCGGCTCGTCGAGCCTGCGCGCCACGTCCACGTAAAAAAACGCGCTGCCCTTGAGCTGCGAGACCACCTTGTTCTCCTCGGGATCGAAGCGCGTCATCGCCTCGGCCACGTTGCCGTGCTGATCGAAGACGCCGAACCGCGAGCGGCACCGCGGGTACGAGCCCGACGGCTCGGTGTTCGTCGCGCACGTGGCCCAGGTCGTGTCGATCGTCCGCGGATCACAAGGTTTGTCCGACCACTTGGCCGCGGGTTTGTTGGTGTTGCAAATGTCGAGGTCGAGCTCGCTCCCGTAGGCGTAGGTGCTCGGCTCCCCTCCCCCGGGATCGCCGCGGCAGCCGAGGACCCACTCGTCCTGCGTGCAGAGCCGCTTTCCTTGCAGCTCGCAAAACGCCGCGGCGTGGGCCGGCGGCACCCACACCATCGGCAGCTCGCAAGGGCGGTTCGGATACTCGAAGACGTCGATGCAGACCTTGGCCTTCTCCGGATCGCCGCCCTCGTAAATCGGCACCATGTTCTCGTGCCCGCCGCACGCCTCGCGTTGCGCCTCCGTCTGCAGCGTGATCCCGCGCAGCCCTTCGAGGCATTGCGCCCGGGAGATCACGTGCCGCGCGAGCGCGGGGTTGCCCTGGTTCGTTTGTCCGGGCCCGTCGGGTCCCACGTATCGCCGCAAGAACTCGCCCGGATCACGCTTGCGCCACTTCTTCCCCGGCGCGATCGAGATCAGCGCGAGGAGCTCTTCCTGCGTCGTGTGGTGGAGCGGTCGATCGTCGACGATCGCCGCATCCGGCGCCGCGCCCACGTCCTCTCGCTTCTCGCTCGCCGCGAGGGCCCCGCCCTCCGGCGCCGGCGCGGCCGAGGGCGCGGCGGATGCGCTCGGGGGTGGCGGCGCGGGCGCTCGGTCGTCGTTCGAGCTCGCCTTGCAGCTTGCGAGCGTGGCCAGGGCGACGACCGGGACGAACCACCGAACGGGCACGGGCGCGCACGATAGCAGGTCTCGGGACGAACGGAGATGCCCGGACGAAGGGTGACGCGCGCGCCGCGCCCCGTGGCAACCTGCCGCGGCGATTGCGCCCGACTGCGGCAACTTTGCCGTTGAAAACGGCGCAGGGCACCCCTTACATCATTACCGTCACCGTGGATACCTCATCGCTCGGCGTCCCCTACTATCCCACGAACGATTTCGGCCCTCTCATGAAGGGCCTGGTCATCGGGGGACTCGGCATCTTCCACGTCTTCCTCGCGCAGTTCGCGATCGGCGGCGGCGTGCTGATGACGTATTTCGAGTGGCTGTCCGGCAAAGGAAAGCTGCCATCCGCTCGGCGGTTCACGAGCGGCTACTTCAAGGTCCTCGTGCTCGTGAGCTTCGTCGTCGGCGCGTTGACCGGCGTCGGCATGTGGTTCACCTCGATCCAGACGAGCCCGCGCACCATCGGGCTCATGGTGGACACGTTCCACTGGGTATGGGCCACGGAGTGGACGTTCTTCGCGCTCGAGGTCATCGCCGGGTATTGCTTCTACCGTTATGGCGATCGCCTCGACGGGCGCTCGCGCCTCTTCTTGCTCGGGCTCTACACGACGGCGGCCTGGTTCAGCCTGTTCTGGATCAACGGCATTCTCTCGTGGCAGCTCACGCCCGGCGCCTGGCTCGAGAGCGGCGATCTCTGGGCCGGCTTCTTCAACCCCACGTTCTGGCCCTCGCTCTTCTTCCGCACGTTCGCGGCCATGGCCATCGCGGCGCTCGTCGCGGCGCTCGTCATCAGCGTCTCGCCCTTCGAGAGGGACGAGCAAAAAGAGCTTTTGCATCGGGCGGCGCACCTGCTCGCGCCGATGGCGCTCATGCCGCTGCTCGGCGCCTGGTACCTCCTCGCGATGCCGAAGGACAGCCGGAGCTGGGTGCTCGGCGGCAGCCCCGCGATGAGCATGTTTTTCGGCCTGGGCGCGGGCGCGTCGCTGCTCGTCGGATTGTACGCGCTCTTTGGCCTGCTCCTCCGCCGCCTCTACATCAACAGCGCGACCGCGTCCTTGCTCATCGTGCTCGGATTCGCGGCGACCGCGGGCGGCGAGTTCGTCCGCGAGGGCGCGCGCAAGCCCTTCACCGTGCGCGAGACGCTCTACTCGAACGCGATGACGCCCGCCGAGATCGTGACGATGCGCGAACAAGGCTCGGTCACGCTCGATCCCTACCCGCTGCGCGACGCGGCCGATTTTCCGAATGATCAGGTGCGCCTCGGGGCGAAGGTCTACCGATTCCAGTGCAGCGTTTGCCACACGGTGGGCGGCGTGAACGGGCTCGTGCACCTCGCGGGCACGTGGACGGCGGAGCAGACGCGGCTCAACGTGGCGAAGCTCCAGCACACGAAGCCTTTCATGCCGCCGTTCGCCGGCACGCCCGAGGAGCTCGAAGCGCTCGTGCGGTACATCGAATGGGAGGCCGCTTCGAGGCCCAAGGAATTCGAGGTCACGAGTGATCCGGCCGAGCTCGCGCAGATCAAGCGCTGGCTCGACGAGGCCGGCACGGCGCCGGGATACACGACCGCGTCGGAGAAAAAGAGGTAATCATGGACGCCCCCTTCCCCTTCGGTTTCCCCGGGCCGACCGCGTTTTACCTCGCGACGTACGTGCTCACGCTCGTCGCGCACGTGGTGTTCATGAACTACGTGCTCGCCGGGACGGGTGTCCTGCTCGTCCGTCAGATCCGCGGCAAATCGGGGACGAGCGACGTGCTCGCGGAGCTGCTCCGCGACTGGCTCCCGTTCGCGCTCTCGGCCGCGATCACGGCCGGGATCGCGCCCTTGCTCTTCATCCAGATCCTCTACAAAAAAGCGTTTTACACGGCGAACCTGCTGCTCTTCCACCGCTGGATGCTCATCCTGCCGGCGCTGATCGTCGGGTTTTACCTGCTCTACGCGCAGAAGACGGCGTTCGTGAAGGCGCGGCCGCGGCTCAAGGTGCTCGTGACGACGGGGGCCCTCGCGTGTTTCCTGTTCACCGCGCTCTCGTGGACCGAAAATTACCTGCTCGCGCGGAGCGAGGGTGCGTGGGCGCCGATGTACGCGTCGAAGTCGATGATCTACGAGAACCGCGAGATCCTGCCGCGTATGCTGCTCTGGACGCTCGGCGCGCTCCCGACGCTCGCGGTCTTGCTCGGCTGGCAGCTCCATCGACGCGAGCGCGCTGGATCGCCCGTGGAAACGGCGACGTTCCAGCGCGTGGCGCGGCTCGGGCTCGGCGGGCTCGTCGTCGCGGGGGCGTGCGCCGCCGGATACGCGATGCTCGTGGGGCCCGCGGCGAGGGCGCACGCGGTCGGGCCGATGGCATTGCCGTGGTTCGTCGCGGCGGCGGCGGGCGTCGTCGTGGAGGGCGCGGGGTTCGTCGGGCTGTATCGGGCCCAGGCGAATCGCGGGAAATGGCTCGGGATCGCCTCGGCGGGGCTGTTTTTCGTGATCCTCGGGACGACGGTCGTACGCGAGGTCCTGCGCATCACGGCCGTCGATTTCGCGGCGCTGTATCCGGAGCACGCGCGGGCCGCCCAGGTCTCGGGCCGGTGGCTCTTCCTCGGGTTTTTCCTGGTGAATGCGGTGCTCGCCACCTGGGCGATCCGGACGGCGCTCACGCGGGCCGAGCGGCCCGCCGCCTGATCAGGCGACCTTCCGGCCGCCCATCCGCTGGAGCACGGAGCGCGACACCGCCTGCAGCGTCTCCATCACGCCCACGCCGCTCTTCGCCGCGCTCTCGACCTCGGGCGCGCCCATCGGATTGCAGAACTCCCGCAGGCGTGAGAGGGGCTCGATCTCGGGCAGATCACGCTTGTTGTATTGCACGACGCACGGGATCTCCCCCCGCGCGGCGCCGAGCTCGGCGAGGTTGTCCCCGAGGTCCTCCAGGGCCTCGACGTTCGCTTCGAGGCGCGCAGACTGCGAATCGACGACGAAGACCACCCCGTCGACGCCCTTCAGAATGAGCTTGCGGCTCGCCTTGTAGAACACCTGCCCGGGCACCGTGTAGAGGTGCAGCCGGACGCGATACCCGCGGATCTGGCCGACTTCGAGGGGCATGAAATCGAAGAAGAGCGTCCGTTCGCTCTCGGTCTTCAGCGAGACGAGGTTGCCCCGCGACGCCTCGGGGGCGCGCGCGTGGACGTACTCGACGTTCGCGGTTTTTCCGCACAAACCCGCGCCGTAGTACACGATCTTGAGGAAGATCTCCCGCGAGGGGACGTTGACGAAAGCCATGTCGCCGCCTCCTCCTCACGCCTCGGGCCCTGCGTCGGCGAGGCAATGGATGGCGGCCACGATGCTCTCGAACGAGGCATCCCGGGCGCTCGAATGCTTGACGAGCCGCACGTTGAGCTCGACGAGCGCGAGGACCTCTCCCGCGACGCCGGGCGCGCGGAGGAGGTCGTGAATGCTGCGCGAGAGGCGCGGCGGCGGCGCGAGGCAAGCGAGCGCCGAGAGGGCGGCCATCGCGCGCGCGGGCAAGGACGCGACCAGGGATTCGCGGGCCACGTGGACGAGCGCTGCGGCGAAGGCCGCGCTCATGGCAGAGAGCAATCCTTGCGGCTCGTCGCGCCCGGGAACGCCACGCACCGCGGGCGCGCCGCGGGCCGCGCTCCACACGAGAGCGCAAAGCTCCGAGAGGGAGGAATGAGCGCTCCGATCGAGGAATGCGAGCACGACGTCGAGCCCATGCGCATCCCAGGCGGCGCGCGTGCCGACCTGCGAGGCGACGAAGGCGCGGAGGCGTGGATCGATCTCACCCGCGCGGATCGCGGCGACGGCGATCTCCACGAGGGGTTTGCGTGGTACGCCGTGCGCGGCGGCCCATTCGAGAAGCATGACGCGCTCCTCCGGGCTCCACGCATTCCGCGCGCGCTCGACGATGGCCTCCGGCGCGAGCGAGGCGTCGATCGGGGTCGCGAGGCCGGGTCCTGCCGGCGCGATTTCGGCGAGGCTCGACTCGAGGTAGCCGGCCAGGTCGAAATCGTCGGTCGCGAGCGCGGCGCTCTCCTTTTCTTTGGGGGCCTCGGCGCGGACGCGGCGGGCCGTGATTCGATCGAAGACACGCGGCGGGACCTTGCCGCGCGTGAGGTCGGCGAGCTCGACCCACTCGTCGTCGTCGAGCGAGAATCGCGGCGCGTCGAGGACCTCGTGTTCGAATTGCGACGGATCTTCGAGCGCGATCCGAGCGAGCGCGCGCAAAACCGTGCCGGTGAAGCCCGGCTCGCAGCGCGCGCGCCAGGCGAGCAAATCAGGCACGCCTAGCTCGGCGACGTGCTCGCGCAAAAAGGATTGATCGTCCTCGTCGAGCCTGGCCTGGCGGAGGACATGCAAAAAAGCCACGGGACGAGCCCGCCCCCGGTGCGCGCGCACCAGGGCGTCGATTTCCGTTCGTTTCACAATCGCCCCCTATGCCGGACGGAAATCGACATCCATGGAGCCGTCGCTCCACCATGTGATCCGTGTCCAGCGCTGGGGTTGTTCGTCGTCGCCCGAGGGCGGCCCGCCGTGACTCGTCGGTCGGTGGAACGGCGGTTCCTTCTTCCGGACCGGTATCTCGTAATCTACGGAGCGCCGGTCATCCTGTCAAGCTCGCCCGTCAACTTCCCTGGGCCGCCACCGAGATCTCGGCGTACGTCGCCCGGATCTGCTGGGCGAGCTTCTCGGGGAGCACGTGCGCGCGCCGGAGCGCCTCCTCGCTGAACGGGAGCGCGGAGACCGGCGCGCCTCCGTCCGAATAAAGATTCGCGAGGAGGTCGAGCAGCCAAGGCTCGCCCGGGAGAATGGAGAGGCCGAGGAGCGTGATCCGCGCCGCGAGCTCGTAATTGCCCTCCATCGCGTGCTTCGAGGCCGACATGGAGAAGAGGCCGACGAACTTCTGGATGTGCGAGAAGGGCATGACGTGGCCAATGAGCTCGAGGCCGGCCTTGTAGGTCTGCTCCATGAGCACGCCCTGATCGGCGCCCGCCGCCGCCTGCTCCGCGGCCGCGACGAATGCGGCGCCGACGCGCCTCGTGATCTCGTCGGGCAAGAGCTCGGGCGCGCGGCCTCTCGCGGAAACGATCGCCTTTTCGTAATCGACGAGCGCGCTCGCCATGGCCCCGCGGCTGCCGCCCGCCGCGAGCGCGAGGTATTTCTTTTCGGTCTCGGGATCATCGAGCACGAACTCGCGCTCGTCGACGTCGAGCCGCCGGACGAGCGTCTCGCCGGGGTAGAGGATGAGATCGAGGACGATGGGCTCGTCCTCGTGGTTCGTGACGACGTGATGGCGGCCGGCGTTCACGTTGCAGAAGCCGCGGGTGCCCTGGACGGTGAGGCGGCGGAAATCGCCGCGCATGCCGTCGATGGCGCAATCGCTCCAGGTGTTGTCGCGGAGGAGAAGGACACCGCCGGTGCGAGCCTTCTGGAGGTCGTCTTGCGCGTGAGCCATGGGGCCCGCACGCTAGCACGGTCAGGTCAAGGCAGGGTGGCGATCGCGATCCGGCCCGAGGCGCTGCCCGCGAAGGCGCGGGGAAGCCACGCGCCGCCGACGAGCCGCGTCGAATACACGCTGTTCAGGTTGTCAGCGTAAATCATTTCGGCCTCGGCGCCCTTGCCGCCGCGCGTGATGGCCGGTGGCACGACGAGGATCGGATTCCCCCCGCCCGCGCCCTGCACGGGGACCGACCAGGTCGGTGCGTCGCCGGTCGAGAGCCGCGCCGTGTAGAGGCGCTGATCCGTGCCTCGATACGCGAGCAGCGCGCCGCCGCCGGGGAGAGGCGCGAGGCTCGGTTGATCGAGCGAGGAGGCGCCCTCGATGGGCTGGGGGTTCGTCCAGACGAGCCCCTTGCGGGAGAGCCAATTCAAGGTGCCCGCCTCGCTCGCGAAGACCGCGACGAGCTCCGGGCCGGATTCGAGCGCGACGATGCCGGGCGTCGCCGCCGCCGCCTTGACGCCGATCGAGTGCGGCGTGGCGGCCGTCCACGCGCCGCCGGCCCGCGATTGATCGTAAAACGTCCCGTCCGCGCCGATGAACGCGATCACGGGCGCATTGCCGACGGCCGCCACGGCCGGCGGGTTTGGCCCCGAGGAATGCTGGCCATTCGCGGTGATCGCCTCCTTTTTGCTCACCCAGACCTTGTTCTGGAGGCGGCCATAATAATAAAAGCCGTCCGTGCCCTTGTAGACGAGGTGCCCGATGCCGCCGGCCGCCGCGAGCTGCGGCCCGCCCTGGCTCGCGAGGCCCGCCTCCAGCGCTGGCAGGGCTTGGTTGAACCCGGGCGTCCACGCTCCGGCCGAATACGAAGCGACGCGCAGCTCGCCCCCCGCGCTCGATCGAAGCACGCAGAGGCCGCTGCCCGGGCCGTCGGAGACGAGGCCGATCGCATCCGTGCTCTGGTCCTGCCAGGGCGTCGACTTGCCCACGCCCGATGCGAGGTCCGTCTCGTTCGCCATGACGGTGCTGCCGCTGCCGTAGACGCTGACGACCTTCGTCGCGGTGCCATTTTGCCCGCCGCCCATTCCACCGCTGCCGCCGCTGCCGCCGCTGCCGCCCGCCCCGCCCATTCCGCCGGAGCCGGCCATCATGCCGCCCGTGCCGCCCTCACCACCCGACCCGCCGGAGCCGACCATCGTCCCCCCCGAGCCGCCGTCGCCGCCCGACCCGCCCTGCGCGCCGTCGCCCCCTTGGCCGCTGCCGCCCGCGCCGGGTGTCTCGTTGCTCGCCGAGCATGCGATCGGGCCGAGCGCGACCAGAGAGACGAGGCCCGAGAGCAAGAGGGCCGAACGGAGAACCGCCAATCGAGGAAGCAAGCGCATGTCGATGACCTCGCAGAAGAAGAAGGGTGGATCGAAGCGGGGAAGAGTATGCCGCGCAGGCGAGGCGCGACAAGGTCAGGGCGTGAAGCGGATCGAATAACTGACCATCGTCTTTTTGCCGCCCTTCGGGCGCAGAAATTCGATGGCTTCGAACACGCCGACGACACAAGGCACGAACCCTTCGCCCTTGAGCGCGGTGCGAGGGTGCGAGACCTGGGCCTTGCCGCCCTTGCCGTCGACGAGGAGGTCGACGCCGAAATCGCCGCCCTTCTTGGGATCGTCGACCTTGGCGAAGCAGCGGCGCAGTTCGTCGAAATGGGGCTCGACCGAGCGGTTGAACGGCGCCTTGTTGGCGTCGTCGTTCGGCCCGCCGCCGATGTGCATTCCGATGTTCTTGACCTTCACGGCCGGCAGCGGCGCCGCGTCGGCCGGCGGCGCTTCCGGGGCTGCTGCGGAGGCGGAGGCGGAAGGAGCGGCCGAGGCGGCAGGCTCCGGCGCGGCGGCGGACGCGGACGCGGGTGCCGCGGCGGACGCGGGCGCGGGGGCGACGGCTGACGCGGGCGCGGCGGC
>NZ_JARZHG010000064.1 GCF_029946505.1 Polyangium sp. y55x31 | reverse complement strand
TCCACGCCGCCGCCTCCGCCGCCCGCGGCGACGCCCGCGCCTCCGCCCGCCCCGCCGGTCACGGCTGTGCCCACCGCCTCGGCCTCGGCCGCCGCCCCCGCGCCGCCGGCCCCGCCTCCCGCGCCCGCGCCCGTGCTCAAGGCCGTCGACGTCTACGGCACGAAGAAGTTCGACGGCGCCTGGGTGCGGACGCGATTCGGCGAGACGTTTCAGCGCTGGTTCGACACGGAGGACGACGATCTGGCGAAGCGGCTGCGCAAGGAGATCGAGGACGGCATCCTCGCCGAGCACAAGGACATCGGCTGGGTCACGCTCTCGCCCGTCACCTATTACAACATGGGCGACGTGCCGCAGGGCTACGTGACGGTGGACGTGGTCGAGCGCAAGGACATGAAGAAGCGCCTCACGTTCGGCCCCGAGCCCAAGGGCGACTTCGAGGATCCGGCGGGCCTGCTCGCGGCGTGGAAGGAATACGAGTCCACGTTCTTCCGCATGATGCGCGAGAAACAAATCGGCCCCGAGCGCGTCGCTTGCCCCGCGTTCCACTGCATGGGCGGGTACGTGCACGAAAAGCTCGCGCCTTATGGCGAGAAGTTCGTGAAGGACGTGCCGCCGAACGAGGACAAACTGATCAAGATCCTGAAGGAGGACAAGGACCCGAAGGATCGCGCCGCCGCGGCGTTCCTGCTCGCCCACATCAAGGACGGCAAGAAGCTCGTCGGCCTGATGCTGCCGCTGCTCGACGATCCGGATTCGCTCGTCCGCAACAACGGAACACGCGTGCTCGTCAACATCGCCATGTTCCACCACGACGTCGCCGTGCCGCTCACGCCGGTGCTGAAGAATCTGAACGGCCCCACGATGAGCGACCGCAACAAGGCCGCCGCCGTGACCTGGGGCCTCGTCGATCGGCCGGACGGCGCGAAGCTCTACCCGCAGGTGATCAAGGAGGCTGGCCCCACGCTGATCACGCTGCTCGAGCTCGATCAGCCGAACAACCACGATTTCGCGTACAAGATCCTGAAGAAGGTGAGCGGAAAGGATTTCGGCGAGCGTGATTATGCGGCCTGGAGGAAGTGGCTCGCCTCGCCGCGCGGGTGATTCATCAAGATCGGGCGTGGCCGCGGCCGCGGGATCGCATGATCGCGTGCGTCACGCCCTGCTGCAGGCTGCTCAACGTCTTGATCCCGCGCATGTCGACGCCGAGCTCGATGAGCGTGCGCGCCGCCGCCGGCCGCACGCCCGTGAGCACGACCTCCGCGCCGAGCAGCGCCGCCGCCTGCGCCGCCTGCACGAGGCCCGTCGCGACCTCGGCGTCGACGTCCCGCAAGCCCGTGATGTCGAGGATCGCGACCTCGGCCTGATGCACGCCCACGCCGTCGAGCAACGTCTCCAGCACGAGCGCGGCGCGCCCCGCGTCGATGGCCCCGACGAGCGGCATGAGCACGACCCCGCTCGCGATCGGCAAGAGCGGCGTCGACAGCGCCCGCAGCGCCGCGTGTTGCGCGTCGATGATCTTCTGCGCGAACTCGGCCCGCTCCTCCTCGGCGCGCTTGCGCACGGTGATGTCGAGCGCGATCCCGCAGACCGCGTACGGCGTCCCGCTCGCATCGGCGAGCGGGAACTTCGAGGCCATGTAGACGTGAATGCCGTCCTTGCCCGGGATGGTCTCCTCGCTATCGAGCGATCGCCCCGCCGCGAGCGCCGCGAGGTCGTTGTCGCGGTTTTGCTGGACGACCTCGGGCGGAAGGAAATCCCTGTCGAACCGGCCGAGGACCCACCCGCGATCGAAGCCGAAGAGCTCGTCGTACTGGCGGTTCACGAAGGTGTAGCGGCCCTCGACGTCCTTGACGAAGACGACGATCGGCGCGTTGTCGAGGATGGCCTGGATCTCGGCCCGGCTCCGTTCGAGCCGCTCGCGGTTCTTCCGGTGCTCGGTGACGTCGTAGCCGCTCGCGACGATGGCCACGGCTCGGCCCTCGCCGTCGACCACGCGATCGACGTTCCATTCGACGAGCCGGATCGACCCATCGCGCGCGAGGACCGGGTTCTCGTAGCTCCGCGTGGGCTCGCCGGCGAGCACCTTGCGCATGTCGGCCCGGATGGACGCGTGGACCTCGGGCGGCAGGAACATCTCGAAGTAATCCTTGCCGATCGCCTCGGCCCGAGGACAACCATAAACACGCTCGGCTTCGCCATTCCAGTCGGAAATGCGGCCGTCCTCGTCGACGATGACGATGACGTTGCCGATCGCGCCGACCAGGCTGCGAAAACGCGCCGCGCCGTCCCGGCATCGCGCCTCGGCGACCTTGGCGTAGTGCCGGCCGATGGCCTCGGCGGCCGCGTCGAAACACGAAGAGAGGCGGAGCGTCCCCTCGGCCGCGCCGGCCACCTCGGGCAGGGCGCGGAGCGAGACGCCGAGCCCATGCTGCCGGAAGAGCGTGACCGCGCGAACGACCTCCTCGGCCGCGGCGCCGCACCTCGCGAGATCCACGAAATGGGTCACGAGCTCCCCGGTGTCGGCCTCGCCGGCGAGCACACGAATCACGCTGCCGAAGACCCTCGCGACCCACCCTGCGACCTCGGCGGGCCCGGCCTTCCCGAGGAACGGGATCTCTGCGGCGGCGTCCGTCGAGATCGCGGCGCAGAGCTCGCGCTCCTGGCTCGAAAGGAACGAGAGGTACGCGCTTTCCGTGCGATCGCTCATGGTGAATGGCGCTCCAGGAAACGAGGCAACCAAACTCCCCCGGGCCCGTCAACTGCCAAACGCCCGCTCATGCGGGGTCCAGGCGGGCGCGAGGGATGATAGCGTCACCTCCATGACCAGCATGCCCATGGCGCCTTCGGCACCTCTCGAACCGTCGCGCACCCGCGGCTCTTCGGGCCTGGTCGAGTTTCTCCTCGTGGGAGGCGTGACGCCGCTCCTGTTCCCGCTTTCCTTTCTGCTGCGGCGCGCCTTCGGGCTCGACCCCGCGGAATATGCGGTCGGCTTCCTCATGTTCCACGCGGCGTTCGTCATCAACGACCCGCACTTCGCGGTCACGTACCTCCTGTTTTACAAGGACGCGAAGGCGCGCGCGTTCGGCGGCGCCTTTCGCGGGGCTCTGCGCGTTCGATACCTCGTTGCGGGCTTCGTGGTCCCGCTGATCCTCGGCGGCCTCGCCCTCGTGGGGCTCGCGACGAAGTCCGCGTTCACACTGAGCCTGCTCGCACGTCTGATGTTTTTGCTGGTGGGCTGGCACTACGTGAAGCAAGGGTTCGGCGTCTTCACCGTGCTCGCGGCGCGGCGCGGCGTTCGTTTCGCCCCGCGCGAGCGGCTCGTGGTCCTCGCGCACTGCTTTTCCGGCTGGGCCTACGCCTGGGCGAGCCCCGCCGATCCGGGCCGCGAGGTCGAGGAAAAAGGCGTCGTCTACACGACCCTCGCGCACCCGGCCTGGCTCGAGCACCTCACGCACGTGGTGTTCTTATCGACACTGCTCCCGCTCGCGTGGGTCCTTTTCCAGAAGTGGCGGCGTGAGGGCCGCCTGCCGATTCTGACCCCGCTCACCGCGCTGCTTTGCAGCATCTGGTCGTGGTCGATCTACTCCAGCAGCGATCCGCTCGTGCGGTATGTCATTCCGGCGCTGCACTCGGTGCAATACCTGTACTTCGTCTGGCTGATGAAGGGGAACGAGGCGCGGGAGCGCGAGGGCCCGCCCTGGTTCGAGCGTTCGGCGCGGACGCGACTCGGCATCCTCGCGGTTTCGGCGATCGGCCTCGGCTGGCTCCTGTTCCACGGCGCGCCCACGGCGCTCGACGAGGCGCTCGCGCCGCGCGGGCGGGCGGCGCTCGAGGACTTCGGGCCCACGCCGTATTTCGCGGCGCTCTACGCGTTCGTGAACATCCACCACTACTTCATGGACACCGTCATCTGGCGTCGCGAGAACCCGGAGACGCGGTACTTGCAACAGCCGGCCCTCGGCGATGAGCGGCGCGCGTCCTGACCGAGCGCCGCAAAGGCTCGCGCGAGCCGGGGCCCTCGCCGCCCTGCTCCTCGCGGCGTGGCCCTCCCAGGGCGACCTCGCCCCGGTCCGGATCGTCTACACCGCCCCGGCGCGTTGCCCCGGCGCCGAGGAATTTCTCGCAGCCGTGCGGGCCGAGGTGCCGGATCTGCGCGTGGCGAAGGACGGGGAGGTCGCGCGGACGCTGACGGCGAGCCTGTTCGAGGAAA
Organism: Polyangium sp. y55x31; assembly: GCF_029946505.1. Classification (GTDB taxonomy): domain Bacteria; phylum Myxococcota_A; class Polyangia; order Polyangiales; family Polyangiaceae; genus Polyangium. The sequence goes on along the minus strand of NZ_JARZHG010000064.1, from coordinate 32,741 downwards.
ATGGCGGGAGGTTACGCGGGGAGCTCCGGATCGAGGTGCCGGGCGGGGAAAGCTCGCTGCGAGAGGTATCGGGCGAGAGCTGCGAGGAGGTGATGGGGGCGCTGTCCCTGGTGACGGCGCTGGCGATCGAGGGAGGGCTGAACCAGCCGCTGGACCCGCCAACGCCGCCACCGCCGCCGCCACCACCGCCGCCGCCACCGCCGCCGCCACCACCACCACCGCCGCCACCGCCGCCGCCGCCGCCACCACCGCCGCGGGCCGCGCACCACGTCCAGGTTGGCGTCCAGGGAGCCGTCTTCCGCGCTCTCGCCCCCGATCCCGCCTGGGGCCTCGTCCTCTTCGCCGAGCGGGCTTCCTGGGGCCACGCAGGCCTCGCGCCGGCCTTCCGCCTCGGCCTGGCCGTCGCCCAGAGCCCCACCACCGAGACCGACGGCGGCGCCGCCCGCTTCCGCTGGCTCGCCGCGCGCCTCTCCGGGTGCCCGCTTGCCTGGAACGTGGGACCCCTCACCGCACGCCCCTGCGCCGGCCTCGACCTCGGCGCGCTCCAGGGCCAGGGCCTCTCCATCGTCAACCCCCAGGAGGCCACCCGGCCCTGGCTCGCCCTGACGGCCTCGGGCCGCCTCCAGGCGCGGCCCCTGCCGTACCTCTCGCTGGAGGCCGAGGCTGGGCTCGTCGTGCCGCTCGTCCGCGAGATCTTCGGCTTCGAGGACCCCCGGCGCATCATCCACGCGACGCCCGCCCTCGGGGGCTTCGGCGCGATCGGCGCGGGGTGGGTCTTCTGGTGAACCAGGTCACGGGCAGGGCGTGTGTCGTTTTCGTGATCGAAACACGGCGCGCGTGACATCGGGGGGAGATGACGACCGTGGGGACCACGCAAGACGGCGGCGAGGGGGTCGATTGGTCCCTGTCGTCGCCGCTCTCGGTCGCCCCGGCCCCAGGCGAGGCCACCGCGCGCTTCCGGGCGATCCGTGACGAGCATTTCGAGTTCGTCTGGCGCTCGGTGCGCCGCCTCGGCGTGCCGGACGCCGATGTGGACGACGCTGCGCAGCAGGTCTTCATCGTGCTCAGCCGGAGGCTCGACGAGATCGCCGCCGGCAGCGAGCGGGCCTTCCTGTTCGGGACGGCGATGCGCGTGGCCATGCAGGTGCGCCGGACGATGCGGCGGCGGAGCGAGGTCTCGCTCTCGGAGGACGCGGCCGCCGCGGGGCAGCTCGAGCCGCCGGACACGGGGCCCGATGCCGAGGAGCTGCTCGCGCAGCGGCGGGCCCGGGCGATGCTGGACGAGGTGCTGGAGACGCTGCCGCTCGACGTGCGCGCGGTCTTCGTTTTGTTCGAGCTCGAAGAGATGAGGGTCCCGGAGATCGCGAGCCTGCTCGGGATCCCGCTCGGGACGGCGGCTTCCCGCCTGCGCCGCGGCCGCGAGCTTTTCCAGGCAGAGCTCTCGCGGCTTTCGGCGCGCAAGAAACGGAGCATTCGATGACGGATCCCGAGCGACTCGTCGATGGAGACGACCTCGGGGCCGAGCTCTTGCGCTCGGCCCGCACGCTCGACGACAAGCGCGCCCGCGAGCGGAAAGCCGCGCTGATCGGCGCCGCGGCCACGCTCGGGGCCGTCGCGGCGACGAAGGCCGCCTCGGCCGGGACGACGAAGAGCGTTCTGCAAGGCGCCTTCGCAAAATGGTTGGTGATCACGATCGGCGCTTCCGCGATCGGAATCGGAATCGCGGTCGGCGCGGCCGAAGGTGGGGGCGAGGTCGCCGTGGGCGCGAATCGATTCGCCCCCGCGCTCCTTCCGCGTCCGTTCGAGGTCCCCGCGGAGTCTCCCGCCAAGACGCCTCCCGAAGCCGAGACGATCGCCGAGGCGAAACGCCCGCCCTCCGAAATCGCCCCCGCGGAGCCGTCGCCTTCGTCCAGGGGAAAACGCGCACCCGCGGCCCCCGCTCCGAGCGCTTCGACCGACCGTGCCGCGCGCCTCGCCGCAGAGCTCCGGGCCCTCCGCGTCGCGCGGGAGGCGCTCGCGTCCGGCGACGGCCCCCGCGCCCTCGTCGCGCTCGACGATTACGCCGCGCGTTTCCCCCGCGGCCACCTCGCGCTCGAGGCCGAGGTCCTGCGCATCGAAGCGCTCTCCCGCGCCGGCGACGCCTCGGCCGCCGACCGCGCCCGCCGCTTCCTCGAAGCGCATCCTCAGAGCCCGTACGCCGAGCGGCTTCGCCCCCTCGCCGGCAGCACGTCGATTCCGTGATCGATTCGGACCTCCCCGGCCATCGGTAGCGTCGGCCCTCTTCACACCCTGGCGTAGGAGACCCCCATGCACAATCGATTGGCGCTTTCCACCTTGTCGCTCTCGCTTGCGTCTCTGCTCGCGCTCGCCGCGTGCGGCGGCACCGTCTCCGCGGGCGGCGGCGACGACGGCGACGGCGGCACCGGCGCGGCCCCCGATCCCGACACCTCGAGCAGCAGCACCGGCACCCCGGGCACGGGCGGCACGGGCGGCACGGGTGGCGCAGGTGGTACAGGTGGTACGGGCGGTACAGGCGGCTCGGGCGGCGGCACGGGCGGCGCGGGTGGCGTGCCGGTCGACGATTTCGGGCCCCCGCAGTGCGACGACAACCTCGCCCTCGACGACGCGGATCCGTACAACGCGGCCAAGGCGATCGAGATCTGCAAGACCGCGGAAGGCCCCAACGGCTGGGGCCTCATCGAGGCCAAGTGGGCCCTGCCCGACGGCTCGGCCATCCCCTCGGGCTACGAGGCGAACTACGCCCTCGGCCACGGCATCTACGACACGTTCGGCCCCAACGTGCCCCCGCGCAAAGGCGACCGCATCCTCGCGCTCTCCAGCGGCGCCGCTCGCCGCCCGGCCGATCCCGGCTACAGCAGCCCGAACGGCGGCTTCGCCAAGGGGTACTCGCACGCCGCGCCGGACGGCTTCCCCAAGCCCTCGCCGGCCTGCCCCGGGGTCATCACGGGCCAGCCCTACGACGGCGTCGCGCTCGAGGTCACGCTCCGCGCCCCGAACAGCGCGCACGGCTTCGCCTTCGACTTCAGCTACTACACCGCCGAGTTCCCGGCCTGGACCTGCACCACCTTCAATGACGCCTTCGTCGCCTTGCTCTCGCCGACGCCCGCGGGGCAGAGCGACGGCAACATCTCCTTCGACAGCTTGGGCAACATCATCAGCGTAAACAACGTCTTCCTCGACGTCTGCAACCAGCCCACCTGCTCGCTCGGCGCGGGCCAGCTCTCGGGCACCGGCTACGAGGACAACGGCGCCACCGGCTGGCTCACCACCAGCGCGCCCATCAACGGCGGCGACGTCTTCACCTTGCGCTTCGCCACCTACGACAACGGCGACGCGATCCTGGACAGCGCCACCCTCGTCGACCACTTCCGCTGGACCACGCAGCCGAACAGCGTCGTAGGCACGTCCCGCCCGATGGAGTGATCCTCTCGCGCATGCGCCGCATCCGCTCTGCCCTGCTCTCCCTCCTGCCGACGCTCGCCGTCCTCCTCGTCGCTTGCGGCAAATTCGTGTCGCTCGGCGGCGGCGACGGCGGCAGCGGGGGAGCGGGCGGCGGCCCGGATCCGGGCGATTCTGCCAGCAGCAGCAGCAGCGATTCCGTGACCACGAGCTCCACGACCGGCATCGGCGGCGGGAGCGGAAGCGGCGGGCAGGGCGGCGGGAGCGGAAGCGGCGGCGACCTGCCGGACGGCGGGAGCGGCGGGAGCGGCGGGAGCGGCGGCGGCGGGACCTCTCCGTGTGACGACGACCTCGCGCTCGACGACGCGGATCCCTTCCATGCCGCGCGGGCCATCGAGATATGCACGCTCGCCGAAGGTCCGGACGGCGCGGGCTTGCTGGATGCCCGCTGGGTGCTGCCCGACGGCGCCTCCATTCCCTCGGGATACGACCTGCAATATGCGTTCGGCCATGGCATCTTCGACGGCTTCGGCCCGAACGTGCTCCCGCGCGCTGGAAAACGAATGCTCGCGCTCTCCAGCGGCGCCGCTCGCCGCCCCGGCGAGAACGGCTACCAGGCGCCGAACACCGGGTACGGCAAGAACTACGCGCACGCGGCTCCGCCCGGGTTTCCCAAGCCCTCGCCGGCGTGCCCTGGCGTCATCACCGGCCAGCCCTATGACGGCGTGGCCCTCGAGGTGACATTACGCGCGCCCATCGGCACCGTCGGGTTCGCGTTCGCATCCAATTATTACACCGCCGAATTCCCGGCCTGGACCTGCTCGTCCTTCAATGACGCCTTCGTCGCGCTCCTCTCGCCGACGCCGCCCGGTCAAACCGACGGCAACATCGTCTTCGACGGCCAGGGCAACGTCATCAGCGTGAACAACGTCTTTCTGGAGGTCTGCACCTGCCAGAGCGGCCCGCCGTGCAGCGTCGGCAACCTGGTTTATCCTTGCAGCCTCGGCGTGAGCGCGCTCGCGGGCACCGGATACGATACGGGGCAGGGAAGTGGCGCAACGGGCTGGCTCACCACCACCGCGCCGATGCAGGGTGGCAAGACCTTCACCCTTCGTTTCGCCGTCTACGACTCCGGCGACGCCATCCTCGACAGCGCCACGCTCGTCGACCATTTTCGATGGATCAGCACGGGCGAGCCCGTCGTCCAGACGTACCGGCCCGTGCCTCCCTGATCCGTCTCCTGCTTACTCCTGGCCTTCGAAATCCTCCGTGAGCCCGACGTCCTCCTCGAGCCCGACGTCTCCTTCCTCGAGGCCGAGCGCCTGCGACGCGATGCCCTCCTCGATCCCGAGATCTCCCTGGAAACCGGTCTCCTCGTGGACTCCGCGCGCCGCCTGGGCTTCGCCCGCGCCCGCGAATCCGCGCGCCGCCTGGGCTCCGGCTCCGCCTGCCGCCGAGAATCCGCGCGTCGCCTGGGCTCCGGCTCCGCCTGCCGCCGAGAATCCGCGCGGCGCCTGGGCTCCGCCCGCCGCCGAGTATCCGCGCGGCGCCTGGGCTCCGCCCGCCATCTTCGTCGGGACTTGCGGCGCGCGCCCCGCCTTCGACGGGCCGAACAGCCCGCCCGGCGTCCCCGCCGACGCCACGCTCGCCACCATCAGAATCGCCATTCCGATCACCATTCCGAAATTACGACGCTTGCTCATGGATGCCTCCTCGTATCGACGCTCGCGGCGCGAACACCTCGCGTCCGAGCGTCGGTGCGCCCTAGAGCAACACATATGCCCGAGGCATCCGACACCGTGCGATACGCGGCGTCCGCGCCACCGCCGCGTCCTGCCGGGCCGTACGTCGATTCCCAGGCCACGCGTACTTCCTCGAAACGGAACCGAAAAATCGGACATGATGGGCGGCTCCCATTCCGATCGAACAACCCCGCCGAGCGTCGCGTTTCGTATGGAATACGAGGCGCTTTCGCGGGCGCCGTCCGTCGTGGTACCGTCTCGGGCGTGAAGGGCGACACGGAGCGCAACGAGATCCTGAGTCGCGAGGACGCGCCGACGAAGGTCGAGCTGCCGCGCAGCGTGAGGCCGAGCACGCCGCCGCCTCCCTCCGCGGGCTCGGCCGGCGCCACGATTGCCGGCCGGTATCGCCTCGAACGAAAGCTCGGCGTGGGCGGCATGGGCGAGGTGTTCCTCGCCCGCGACGCGTGGAAAAACATCCGCGTGGCGGTGAAGATCCTGCACCGCCGCATGGCAGACAACCTCACGGTCGTGAACCGCTTCCGCCGCGAGGCGCGCATCATGCGCGAGCTCTCGAGCCCCCACGCCGCCGTCATATACGATTTCGGACAAACCGACGACGGCGCGCTCTACCTCGTCATGGAGTACCTCGAGGGCGAGACCCTCGGCGGCCTGCTCGAGCGTGAAGCGCCGCTCGCCCCCGCGCGCGTCACCAGGATCGCGCTCGACCTCCTCGACGTCCTCGCGGACGCGCATCGCCGCGGCGTCGTCCACCGCGACATCAAGCCCCAGAACGTCTTCCTCGCGCGCGCCCCGGGCAAGGACGGCGAGCCCGTGGTCAAGCTCCTCGATTTCGGCATCGCCAAGCTCGAGGATCACGAATCCACCGAGCTCACCGAGACCGGCGCCATCTGGGGCACGCCGCGCTACATGAGCCCGGAGCAGGCCCTGGGAAAACCCATCGATCGCCGCAGCGATCTGTATTCGCTCGGGGCCATGATGTACCGCGCGCTCACGGGCGAACCGCCGTTCGAGGGGGGCAGCGTGGCCGAGCTCTCGTATGCGCTCACGCACAAGGCGCCGTCATCACCCGAGAAGCGCCGCCCGGATCTCGACATTCCCATCGAGCTCGGCCGCATCGTCATGCGCGCGCTCGAAAAGGATCCGAACGCGCGGTATTCGACGGCCGCCGAGATGGCCGACGATTTGCGCGCGCTCCAGAGCGAGCCTGCGCCTCTGCCCGCGGTCGTGTCGGGCCGGGCCACGGCCCTCGTCGTGCGCGGCTGGATCCTCGCGACCCTTTTGTTTTCGCTCATCGCGCTGGCCGAATTTCCCCGGATCGCGCAATCGACGTTCCCCGGATTCACCGTGGAGGCGGGCCTGCTCGCCTCGGCCGTCATCGAACCGACCTGGCCCGGGATCCAGCGAGGCATCGAGCCCTACGACGCCGTCCTCGCCGTCGACGGTACGCCCGTCCATCGCGGCAGGGACGTCCACGAATACGTGCATCGGCTCGCGCCGGGCACGCCGGTCAAGTACACCCTCCGCCGCGACGATCGCACGTTCGACGTCGAGGTGCCGGTCACCCCGTTCGGCTGGGCCTCGCTGCTCAAGCAATACTCCTCGGGCCTCATCGCCGCGATCTTGTTCCTGCTCGTCGGCGGCGTCGCCGGCTGGAAACGGCCCACCTTGCGCCCCGTCCAGGCGCTCGTGGCATTCACCAGCGCCATCGGCCTCTTCCTCATCGCTTCCGTCGATTTCGACCTCGTCGACAGCGCCTTTTCCTGGCTCTATTACCTCGGCTGCTCGGCGGCCGGCGCGTCCGAGGTCCACCTCGCGCTCGCGTTCTCGGGCATCGGCGGCGCTACACGGAAACGCCCGTGGCTGCTCTGGATCCCTTATCTGCCGGCGCTCGCCTTGCTCGTCACGTGGAGGACCGCCGGCGCCGATCCTGCCATTGGCGATGCTTGCACCCGGGCCGGCATCGGCATGATGCTCCTCGGGCTCCTCGCGCTGCTCGGCTCCTTCCTGTACATGCGCCTGCGGGGCCGGACGCTCTCCGCGCGGCAATCGGCGCGCTTCATGTTGTGGGCCGCGGGCCTCTCCGTCCTGCCGTGCATCGCCCTGCAGCTCTTGCCGATCAGCCTCGGCCTCCACACCGCCTCCGTGGCCAGCTTGAGCTGGCTCGCGATGCTCCCCGTGGCGGGCTTTCCTGCGGCCTTCGCGCATCAGATCCAGCGCCGGCAGATGTTCGACGTCGACGTCGCGCTCCGCGAGGTCTCGCGCGTCCTCGCCATGGTCGTCGTCCTCGGCGCCGTCTTCGCCGCGGCCGCGTTCGCCTTCGGCGGCCTCGCGTATGCCATCGCCGGCCCCGAGGGCATGTATCTCGGCCTCGGCGCCGTCGCGGGCGTCACGGCGGTCGTGGCGGCGTCCGAGCCCGTCGCGCTCCGCCTTCGCCGCCTCGCTTCGCGCCGCGCCGACGTCGACGCGGCCACCGTGCTCGACGAATTGGCCGGCGCCGTGGCCAATGCCGCGTCCGAGGACGAGGTCGTCACGCTGCTCGTCGATACCATCCGGCGCTGCTTCTCCCCGCGCACGACGCGCCTGCTCGAGCGCGGCGACGGCGGCATTTACTGGGCCCGTGTCCCCGGCGCGCCGCCGTCTCAATCCATGGCCGGTCCACGCTCCGGCACCGGTCCACGCTCGCTCCTCGGGCCCCGCATGGACACGGAGGGCGATTTCAGCGGCGCGACCCGCGAGCCCGCGAATGGCACGCCCGCGGACGAGATTCGCCGGCGCATCACGCGTCTCGGCCATTTCGACGCCCATGCCTTCCTCGTCCTGCCGCTCGACGGCGCCGAGGGCGCGGCCGGGGCCGCGGCGGCGCCTGCGTCCGTGGTCGTCGTGGGCGCGCGCTCCGACGGCAAAGCGTATTCGTCGTACGACGCCGCGCTCGTCGCGGGCCTCTTGCGCATCGCGGCGCTCCGCTTGCACGCGCTCGGCGAGCGCGCGGACGCCGAGAAACGTTTGCTTCTCGAACGATGTTTCGGCCCCGAGCGCGGCGAGGCGGGCGCGCCGGGGGCCGAGCTCGTCGGGGGCGTGCCTGCGCGTGGCCTCGCCACGGCGCTCGTCCTTCGTTTGTCGGGGCTCGACATGGCCGCGGACCGCTTGCCGCCGCGTCGCTTCAAGGTCCTCGTCGACGAGCTCTCCGAGGCCGCTGCGACCGCGGCGTTCTCGATGGCGGGCACGATGCACGCCTCGCGCGGGGACGAGATGCTCTTCGCGTTCGGCGCGCTCGGCGAGGATCGCAGCGCGGTCGAGCTCGCCTCGATTCACGCCGCGCTCCTTCAAATCGAGCAAACCGCCGAGATTGCGGCCCGGCACGGGGCGCCGTTCGTCCGCGCCCGCGCCGGCGTTTCGCGTGGCCTCTTGACGGTGGGCACCTTCGGCGCGCCTTTTCATTCGCATTGCATGATCCTCGGCGCGGCGGTCCAGGAGGCCACCGAGCTCGCGAGCGCGGCGCGGGACGGGGAGGTCCTCGTCGACGACGACGTCGCGCAGGCGGCCGAGGTGGCCGAGGCGATGACGATCGACCCGCTGCCGGCGCACCGCGGGATCCCGGCGTCGCGCGTCTCGCGGCGCGAGGGCTGACGCGGCGTCCGCCACGAACCGCGCCGGGCCGCCCGCCTATCCTCGATGTTCCGCCTGCCGAGCTCGTTTCGACGAGGGCCGCGCCGCGTGGACTTGCCGCGCGTCCTTCTTAGAATGGCAGCGCGACGAGAGCCAAAGGCGCGCGCCGCGGGTGGAGGACGTCATGCAAAACGGATCGAACGGAGAGAACGAAAAGGCGACGGGGGTCGTGACGTTGTCTCTCGACCCGGGCCGATCGTACGACGACTACGCGGCCGCCCGGGCCCAGGGCCCCGTGGTCGCCGTCTCGTTCGAGGACGGGGGAAGCGAGGGCGACGCCGTCGCGCTCGAAGCCTTTCTCACGCGCGAGCACCTCTTCGTGTCGCATTACGACGAGGTGCTGTCCGCCCTGGTCGACTGCCGCTTCTCCTCGGATCGACGCACGGCAATGACCCCGGAGCAACGCGAGAAATTGCCCCCCGTCATCGAGGAATTGCGTCTGCTCGCGGAGAGCCTTCTCACCAAGGATCCCCCGGACCACACGCGCCTGCGCAAGCTGATCCAGCCGAGCTTCTCGCCCCGCGTCATGGACGTGATGCGCCCGCGCATCCAGAAGCTCGCGGACGACCTGCTCGACGCCGTCGAGCGCGCCGCGGAGGCCCGCGGAGAGCGCGCGCCCGATCGCCGCATGGACCTCATCTCGGCCTTCGCTTACCCGCTCCCGGTCACGGTCATCTCGGACATGCTCGGCATTCCCCGGGAAGATCGCCCGCAGGTCAAGCAATGGACGGAGAACCTGCTCCGCGCCGACCGTCGCCGCGCCGGAGGGCTCGACGAGGAGACGGCCGCCAAGCTGCGTCAGTTCACCTCGTATCTGCGGGATCTCTTCGTCCTCAAGCGGCAGCGGCCCGCGGAAGACATGATCTCCCAGCTTTTGCGAGCCGAGGAGGAAGGCGACAAATTGAGCGAGGACGAGGTCCTGTCGACGGTCTTCATCCTGTACCTCGCCGGCCACGTGACCACCGTGAACCTGATCGGAAACGGCGCCTTCGCGCTGCTCCAGCATCCGGCGGAGCTCGCGAAATTGAAGTCCAATCCGTGCCTCGCGAAGGGCGTCGTCGAGGAGACGCTGCGTTACTGGGGGCCCGTCGATTTCGTCGCCGCGCGTATCGCAAAAGAGAACATGGACCTCGGCGGAGTCCACATTCCGAAAGGCGAGCCCGTCATGGTCGGCCTCGCCGCCGCGAACCGCGACCCGGCCCGCTTCCAGAACCCCGATACCTACGACATCACGCGCGAGGGCGCCGAGCGGCACGTCGCCTTCGGCAAGGGCATTCACCTCTGCGTGGGCGCGCCGCTGGCGCGGGTGGAAGGGCAAATCGCCTTCGAAACGCTGTTCCGCAGGTTTTCCGAGATGCGCATCGCCGTGCCGCCCGACGAGGTCCGCTGGAACAAATCGTTCCTGCGGGGTCTCTCGGAGCTGCCGGTGCTGTTCTAGCCGGGAAACCTCAGCCCGGTCGATTGCGCATGAAGTCGGCGACGTCGGCCAGGCGGCCGAGGAGGAACGCGCGAAGGTCCGGCGCGACGCCGACCTCGTCCATGGCCGTCGTCATGGCCCGCATCCAGGCATCTCGCATCGCAATGTCGACGGGCACGCGCGCGTGGCGCATGCGGAGCCGCGGATGGCCGTTTTGTGCGATGTAGTCCTGCGGCCCGCCGAGCCAGCCGATCAGGAAGAGCGCGAAGCGGTCGCGGCTGCGGCGGGAGACGCGGCCCTCCTCGTCGAGCTCGTGGAGCTTGGCGAGGGCGGGCTCGTCGCGGTCCATCGCGTCGTAAAAATGTTCGCAGAGGGTCCGGACGGCGGTTTCGCCGCCCAGGCGATCGAACGGGGTCGGTTGGGTATCGGGCATCGGGGGGGCTGATGTAGCACGCGGGAGAGGGAGCGGGAGCGGGCGGCGGAGGGGCTCGTCCGGATCGGGCGCGGAGGGCTCTATGGACCTGTTCCCGCACATCGGCGATACTCCGCCGCATGCGTATTCCCCTCCCGCTCCTCGCCGTGGCGCTCGCGTCGTGCATTCCCGCGTGCGGTTCTTCGTCTTCGCCGCCCACACCGGCCGACCCGGAGCTTCCTGGCCCGGCCGAATGGAATCGCGACGTCGTCGAGCCTTCGGATGCGGAAGCCAAGACGGCGCGCGAGAGCTGCGCTTACCGCGCGGGCGCGTTGCCTGCCGAGACACAAGGGGAGAGCCATCCTGTCGGCGCGGAGATCCCGATCGATCACATCGTCATCGCGATGATGGAAAACCGCTCCTTCGATCACTACCTCCAGAAGATCGGCGACGTCGGGATCGACGCCGACGTGGCGCCCGACGGCTTCACGAACCTCGACCCGGAGGGCAACCCGATCGCGCCGTTCCCGCTCGAGCAACACTGCTTCGTCGACACCGCGCATAGCTGGAGCTCCATCAAGCAGCAGATCGCCGGCGGCGCGATGAGCGGCTTCGTCACCTCGAACGAGGGACAACACGAGCTGCCCATGAACGGCGATCTCAGCATGCTGCTCGGAAAACGCGCGATGGGGTATTACACCGAGGCGGATCTGCCGCTCGTGTACTGGCTCGCGAAAAACTTTGCGATCGGCGATCGGTACTTCGCGTCGGCGCCCACGGCGACCTGGCCCAACCGCATGTTCATGCAGGCCGCGACCTCGTTCGGGCTGAAGTCGAACGATTTTCCGCAGGGCGTGGAGACGACGCTGCTCGATTACCTGAACAAGCGGCAGATCTCGTGGCGCGTTTATTATGAGAACACGCCCACCTTCGCCATGTTCATCGAGCGGTATCTCGAGCTCCGGCAGGAGGAGAACCGCTTCGTGCCGATGAGCCAGTTCTTCACGGATGCGGCGGAGGGCAAGCTGCCGCAGGTCGCGTTCATCGATCCCGACGGTACGAGCGGCGGGCAGATGGACCACACCGACGAGCACCCGCCGACGCCGGCGACGCTCGGGCAGAACTGGCTCGCCAACGCGATCGCTGCGCTCGTGGCGAGCCCGCACTGGAGCCGCTCGGCGATGTTCATCAATTACGACGAGCACGGCGGGCTTTATGACCACGTGCCGCCGCCGAAGGCCTGCGCTCCCGATGATCGTGCGCTCGACGAGACCGATCGCGCCATCTTCGAGTCGTACGGCGTCCGTGTTCCGTTTTTCGTCGTCTCGCCGTACGCGAAGAAGGGCTACGTGAGCCACGACGTCTACGATCACACCTCGGTCGTTCGATTCATCGAGGCGCGCTTCCAGATCCCGGCGCTCAGCCATCGCGACGCGAATGCGCTCGCGCCGTGGGACGTGTTCGATTTTACGTCGGCCCCGGCGAAGGAGCTCCCGGACGTGCCGAACGTGCCCGTGGACGAGGCCATCATGAGCGAATGCAGGGCGCTCTGGGGCGAATAACGCGCAGGGTCCCGCCGCGCGCTTCGTCTCCGCGCCGGTGACGGGCTCATGGGCTGGCTCCGATGTTGCACCGAGGCGTCCGGACACACCCGGGCCGCGCCATCCTGTGCCGGGCTGGGCCCTCGGAACGGAGCTTGACATGAACCAGACGAAGCGCATCGGACTGCTTGCAGCCCTTTTCCTCGCGGCCGTCGCCCCGGCCTGCGGACACACGGTGGACGCAGGCTCGGGAGAGACGGGCGGCGGCGGCACGGGTGGCACAGGGGGGACGAACGACGGCGGCGGGTGCCAGGATCCCGCGTCCTGCACGCCGAGCTGTCCGCAAGTCAGCTTTGGGCTCGAGGGCAGCCCCTGCCCGGTCGAGGGCCAGGTATGCAGCGAGCGCGACGAATGCGGCTACGGCCCCGAGGCGGAGTGCTTGGACGGGGAGTGGTGGATCACCTATTACGATCCCGCCGGCGCCCCGTGCTGCGGCGCGGACTGCGCGCCGGAGCCCTGCCCGGACGAGGCGCCCGTGAACGGGAGCGCGTGCGACGTCAACTACTCGGGGTGCCAGTACCTCGATCCGATCTGCGGCGATCTGAGCATCGAGGCGTCGTGCAATGGCTCGACGTGGTACGTCAGCAACAACAACTGCCCGCTGAATTGCCCGGCCACGCTGCCGGTCGCCGGCACGCCCTGTTTTGGTGGATGTTGCTCGACGGGCACCTGTGCGTACCTCGACGCGAACGGCTGCCCGGCCACCATGCTCTGCATGGACGGCGTGTGGGTCGTGAACTCCGAGTCGTGCACGCCGAGCTCGGCATGCGCGACCCTGGACATGAGCCAGTGCGGGAGCACCGAGGGTTGTCGATGGCTGGAATGGATGCCCCTCGACAAGTGCGGCCAGCTTCAGGAGGGTGGTTTCCCGAAGGGCTGTTATCCGGTGGAGGACTGCGCCTCGGACGCGGATTGCAACGGCGGCACGTGCACGGCCGTCGAGGTCGACCCGTGCCCCGCCGGCGACTGCAACACCTGCGCGGACCATGCGCAGATCTGCGTGCCCTGAGCCGGAGACATCGGCCGCCCGCCGACCGAAAACGGCGGGCAGAGCGCCGACCCGGGGTCACCGCGACGTGAGACCGCGGCGGGAGAGCGGGAACGACGGCTTGCGGCGTCGTGGAGCGGAGAACCCGAGCGGAGAAGCGGATTCACAGCGCTGTGGATCGGCGTCTCCAGGTCGGGATCGACGATCCACAGCGCCGTGGAACCCGGGGGGAGATGGGGTCCGGGCGGGTCACAGCCGTGGGAGGTCGATGCGGGAGGTCAGGAAAGCCGCGTCACCGCGCGGTGGAGGTCGGAAGGCGAGCGGGGAAGGCGAGGTCACGGGCGTGTGGGTCACGCGGGCAGGGGGCGGAGACGATCCCACGGAGCCGTAGGTCCACGGAAGCGGAGCCGACGCGGTTTTTGTGTGCCGGAGCTGCACGGGGCGGCTGGGGACGCGTGACGCGGTATCACAGGTCCGAGACCTATCCCTGCGATATTCCGCCGCCACTCATCGAACCCGACGGCACGTTCCCACACCCGCCCGTGCATCCGGATTTTGTAGCGACCGCGAAGAAAGTTGCCCCGCGCGGCGTTCTTCCGTCATGTCGCTCTCGATGCCCCTCCGCGCCGCCTCCTCGCTCGCCTTGACGCTGTCTGCTCTGCTCTTCGCGGGCGCGACCGGGGCGGGCTCGCCGGCGCCCAAGGTCGAGCGCGTCGACATCGATGGCCCATGCGGGCAGAGCGTCATACCCGTCTGGGGCGTCGACGTCATTCGCTGGACCCCCGACCGCGGGCCGCCGGCCAGGTTCGTGGCCGATACTTACCTCGCGGAGGGGCCGGATGTGTTCATCGCGCTCGGGGTCGCGCAGGGCGCCTTTTGGGCCATCGAGGGGGTGACTCCCAACGACGCTTGCGACGATTGCGCGCTCGTCGATCTGGTCGCCACGTCGCTCGTCGACGGCAACCGGCGCGTTTTTCACGTTCTTACCGAAAAAGATCGCGACGCGCTCGTCGGCGGGGCGCAGGCAGACGTGCATGCCCGTGTCCTCGGACGGCTCTTTCAGCTCGCGAACGGGCCTTGGCCCGCTGCAGAGTTGAAGCACGATTACAGCCTGCGTTTGCCCGAGCGGAGCCCGGAGGGCCTCGTCAAGCAATATCAAGGGTGGCTCGTCGAGGTGAAGAAGGCAAAACAATGGGGGCTGCGCTTCGGCCTGAAAGTCGAAACCGTCGCGTGCTGGTGCACCTACGCATGGGAGACAAAGAAGCTTTCTCCCTGAGAGAGGAGAGATTGGGGCTTCGCCCCAAACCCCACCAGGGGCTGTCCGCCCCTGGACCCGGACCAGCGTGACGCTGGACCCATGATGAATCGACCGCGATGCGGTCGATCCAAAAAGCCCGTGGTTTTTGAGCACAGCTACCTAGGGCGGGCCGCCGGCTCCGGCCCGAGGCCCGTTCACCGAGTGATCGACCTCGATGAGCCTCGATTATTACTTCCACGTCGAGACACGCCGCTCCGGTGACTGGACCGTGCCCGAGGGCTTTCCGTGTTCTCCGTACCGGTCCGAGCCGCTCGGGGAGTTCACCTGGCTGCGCGGCCGATCCCGCTGCGCGCGGCTCTTTTTTGGCCCCTCGGCCATCTTCCCATTCAAGCCGGGCCCTCCGGAGAGCCGCGCCCGGTCGGCGTTCTTCCGGTACCTCGGCCCGGGCTATGATTTCGAGGAGAACGAGTGGCAGATCTGCTGGATCCCGTATCCCGATTTGATGGTCGACCTCTGGGACGAGATGCAGCTCGTCCTGCGATGTGACGTCGGGAGCCGCGACGCGGCGCTTTTCGGCGATGGCCGGCAGCCGTTCCCCTTGGCGGCGCTCCGGGCGCGTGGCCACGACGACTTTCGCATCGACCTCCTTCAGGAGGGCGAGATCGTTGCCGAGCCGATCGACCGCACGCACGGAAAAGCTCGATTCGAGATCGAATCCGCCGCGCCGGAGGTGCGTGCCGCCGTGACCTTCGTCGCGTCCGTGAGCGAATACCTGCGCGAAAGCCGCACGGAGGCGTTCCGGGGCCTGCGCGCGTACGGCGCGGATGACGAGCTGCGCGTCGTCTCCATGTATTGTTGACGCCCCTCGGCCCCACCGATACACAGAAGCCGATGCCCGAGGTGTTTCCGCTGCCCACGCTGATCACCCGCATGGAGGGCCAGATCGAGCACATCCTCCCGTGCGGCGACGTCGTCCTCGTCCACACGAACGGCCGGCGGCATTCCGTCACCGTGCACGAACGCAAGAGCGGCCGCCTCCTGCGGGAACTCGTGAGCGTGAGCCCCATCGGCCCCTTTGACCGGCAGATCGCGCTCGCCCCCGACGGGCGCTCCGTCTTTTGCACGTTCTTCGACGACCGGATCGTGCAGATCGACATCGAATCCGGCGAGACCTTGCGCTCCGCGCCTTTCCCCACGGACGGCGCGTTGGTCCGGTCGGGCGATTGGCTCGCCGTCTCGCCGCGCGGCGATGTCGTGTACGTCGCCGTCTGGGGCGACATTTTCACGTGGGATCTCGGGACGAACGAGCTTGGGCAAACGCCCTTCCGGGCGTTGCTCGGCACGAACGGAATGGCCTGCGCGCCCGACGGCGGGACGGTCTGGGTCAACAGCAATGAATTGAACCGGTTCGAGCTCGGGACGGCCGCCGGGACGGACATTCGTCACGACCGCGAGGGCGCCCAAGGCCTCGTGTTGCTCGCCGCCGCGGATTGCGTCGCGGTCGGGAGCTTCGACGGAATCGTGGAATTCTGGTCGACGAGCGCGCCCCCGCGCCGGACGGCGACGACACGCATCGGGCCCGAGCCGCACCATCGCGTCTGCATGACGTCCCTCCGGGGCGGCACGTTGCTCGCGGCAAGCTCGGTCGACCAGCGCGTGAACATCCTCGCGCCGTCGGATCCCCATCCGCGAAAGCGCCTCGGAGGAATCTTTTCCGAGATCGAGTGCCTCGGCTCGGACGATGCGGATTCGCTCTGGGTCGGCGATACGCACGGCGGCCTGTGGCGCTACGATCTCGCGGAGGAGCCGCTCGGCGCGCCGCCGCCGTCGCCGAAAGGGAAAACGAAGGCGCCGAAGTTCCCCATGACGAACCATTTCTGGCCCGGACCGGCAGAGACGTCCATGGTCCGGACTGCGCCGGGGCGCACGTTCTCCGTCGGAGGTTTTCGTGGCTCGCCCCCGCTCGACCGCGATCTCTGCGCGTGGGAGCGAGAGCGCGAAGACGCGACCGCCCATCGATGGTTCGCGCGGCGGAAAATCGGCTATGAGCTCGCCGTGGTCGCCGGTCGGTTCGTGGTGCTCGACGACGGCGGGAGCAACCTGCTCGCGGTCGACGGGGCGACCCTCGCGACCGTGGCGAAGCTGCACCACAAGGGCGTGCAGGGCACGGCCGCGAATCGAGCGGGAGACCGGCTCATCACGACGGGCGGGACCGAAATCAAGGTATGGAGCACGGAGACGTGGGAGGTCGTCGCGTCGCGGCAGAACCCCGAGGTCCCGCAGCGCGCATTGCAGTGGCTCGACGACGGGCGCGTGCTCTTCCTCGATAAAAACGACGCGTTCGGCTTCTTGTCGGCGGACGATTTGAAGCGGCAGGCCACGCGCAAGCTCGCGCATGTGCAATCCGTCGTGTCGGATCCCGCTGGCGCGTTCGTCGCGTGTGCCACGGGCACGCAGGTGCATGTCTGGAACGTCGCATCCGGCGAGATCGTCGCGCTCCCGGCCGGTACGTCGAGCCCCGTGTTCCTCGACGGGGGCCTGCTCGGCGTCGTCGAGAGACACGGCGCGTGGGTCGCCTCGTTCCGCATGGATGGAACCCTCGTGCGCCGCGTGGAGCTCGGGCCGACGGCACTCCGGGGCCAGCGCTCGACCGAGGCGCGGATGTGGGGCCAGGGCAGCCGTGTCGCCGTGGTTTGCCAGGACGTTGTGTTCATCGCGTCGGCGCGGGCCGAGCTCGACGTCCTCGACATGCGAACGGGCGAGACCGTCGCCTCGCGTATCGTCGTGCAGGGAATCGGCTCGCTCGTCTTCGACGGCGCGGACATCGCCTACCTGACGGGCGGAGGGCGCGCGGAATGGCTCGCCTCGCGGGATGCCCCTCCTTGACGATCGGCATGGCCTCGTGTTGTCCTCGATCCGCCATGAAGATCGTGTTCCTGGACTTCGACGGCGTGATGAACCACTACCTCATGCTCCTCAACGAGGACCGTGATGTGCGGAGGCAATTCAGCCCCCCGGCCGTCGAGCGGCTCAACACGATCGTGAAGCGCACCGGCGCGAGGGTCGTCGTCAGCTCGAGCTGGCGCGAATGGAACTCCGTCGACAAGCTGCGGACGCTGCTCGCCGAGGAAGGATTCGAGGGCGAGGTCCTCGATCACACGCCCATCCTGCACCCGAGGACGATGCGCATGCCCGACCCAAACCCCGGCTACACGCGGTGCATGGAAATCATGCAATGGCTCGACGCCCGGCCCGAGCGGCCCGAGAGTTTCGTCGCCCTCGACGACCTCGAACTCGAGCTGCTCGCCGCCTATCACGTGAAGACGGATTCGAGCACCGGGCTACTCGACGAGCACGTGACGATGGCCGTCGACGTTCTGGGAGAATCCCCCTGAGAGGGTGTTTCAGAGCGTAGCGCCGGGGTTTCACCCCGGACCCGACGAGGGGCTGTCCGCCCCTCGACCCGGACCAGCGCAAGCGCTGGACCTTTGATGCATCGACCGCGATGCGGTCGATGCACAGGCGCATGGGGTTTTACGCGCGACGCCTTCTAAGCCGCCTTCCGCTCGCGCTGCTCCATTTGCATGAGCCCTTCCGGGGAGAGTTCGGCCGATAGCATTCCGCGCTCGTGCATTTCGTGGATCATTTTTTCGAGGCGCGCCTCGTCGAACCGGACGCCGAGCGCCTCGGCCGCGTGCGCGAGGAGCTTGCGCTCCCGGATCGAGGCGCGTGCGTCGACGGCCGCGCCGATTTCGAGCGCATGATAAAAAGGCGCCCGCGCCGGGGCGGGCACCTCGCCGAGCCGCATGTACCAGCCGATCGGATCCGCGAGCCGCTCGTCGAGGCCGACCGACGATTCGGCCTCGCAGCCGCGCAGGAACGTGAAGAGCAGCGCCGTCTCCTCCGGCAGGAGCCGGCCGTCGGCCGCGAAGAGGAACCACAGGCCCTCGAAGAGACGATCTTTCGCGGGCACGAGGCGTTCGTCCGAGAGGACGCGGTCGAACGCGGCGCGATACCGAACGTACCGGAGCACGGTCCGGCCGAGCTTGCGCGTGGCCCGGTAATTCGTGACGGACGAGGCCACGATGCCGACGAACGGGACGAGGCCACGGACCAGGCTCTGGCCGAAGAGGCGCGCGGCAAGGCCCTGCGCGGCGCCTTCGACGTCGGTGCGGGCGAGGCGCGCGAGATCGGTGCCCGGGCGATCCTGCTCTTCCGGCGCTTGCTCGGCGCCCTGCACGAGCTTGAAGATCGCCCACACGTCGGCCGGGTCGTTCGCGTCGAAGCGCAGGCCGACGCAGCCCGCGAGGCGGCAGGCCGTGTACGTGTGCGTCACGAGGCGGAGCGCGGCGTCGAGCGCGGCGCTGAGCGTGGCCGCCGGGACGGCAACGAGCGCGCCGACACCTTGCGTGCCCGCCGTGAACAAGGCGCCGCCCGTGGCGACGAGACCAACGCCGCCGCCGGCGAGCGCGGAGAACGTCGCGCCGCCCCGGATGATCGATTTGCCGCAGCCCGCTTCCGTGGCGGCCGTCGCGGCGGGGCCCGCTTCCCCCGCGGATTCGTTGTACCGGCGAATCGTAATCGAGACGAGCCGCAAGAGGAGCGCATCCGCCCAGCCGATCTCGGCCGACCGTTCGAGCGGGAAGGGGATCGCAGCAGTCGCGCCGGACGGGGCTTGTGTGGTCATGGTGCGAGAGGCCGTTCAAAAAACGTTCCCGTCCGAGCCCGTCGCGCATGCCCGGACGCCACACGTTCACGAGAATCGGAGCGGCAGCTCCACCGGCCCACGCACGACGAGCGCCCGGGTATACCGGATCGCCCCGACGCCGAGCTCCACCCCTCGAAATCGCCGCGTGAGGACCTCCAGCGCGATCCGCGCCTCCATCCGCGCGAGGAGCGCGCCGATGCAGAAATGAATCCCGTGCCCGAACGCAAGACCGCCTTGCGAGCCACGCTCGATGTCGAACCGATCCGGATCCACGAACCGATGCTCGTCCCGGTTGGCCGATGCCACGAGCGCGAGGACGAGCGACCCCTTCGGGATCGTCACCCCCGCGAGCGTCACGTCCGCCGCGGCGATCCGCGGCAGCGAATGGCCGGGCCCGTCGTACCGGAGCATTTCTTCGACGAAAGGGGCGGCGAGCGCGGGGGATGCGCGCAGCCGATCCCAGAGATCCGGGCGCTTCGCGAACAGGATCATCGAGTTCCCCAGCAAGTTCGTCGTGGTCTCCAGCCCGGCGAGCAGGAGCAGCATCAGAAAATCGATGATCTCCTGCTCCGTGAGGGATTGCCCGTCCATCTCGGCGTGGAGCAGAGCGCTCACCGTGTCGTCCGCCGGCTCTCGCCGTCGCGCGGCCACGACGTCGCGCAGGTACCCGGAGAGCGCGTTGATCGTCGTCCGCACCGCGACGACGTGCTCTTCGCTGAGGGGCTCGGGTGCGATCGAGACGATGTCGTTGGCCCAGCGCTTGAAATGCACGTGCAGCGAGGAATCGAGGCCCAGGATCTCGCCGATCACGAGCGCCGGCAGCGGCGTCGCGAACGCCTGGACGAAATCGACCTCGCCTCCGAATGTCTCCGCGAGCTCCTCGGCGCGGCGCTCGACCTTCGGGGCGAGGCGGCTCGTCGTGCTCGCGCCGAACGCTCGGGAGACGAGGCCCCGGAGCCGTGTGTGCATCGGCGGATCGAGCGCGAGCATCGAATGGCCGATCGGGTTGTACCCGGTCCACGGGGGCTCGAACACCGCCTTGAAGCCCTGCGAGGAGAAGAGCGCCGGGTTCTTCAGCACGAAGAGGACATCGTCCCAGCGGCTCACGGCCCACATGCCGCCGGGATCGACCTGGCACACGGGGGAAGATCGCCGCATCGCGGCGTAGTGCGGATACGGATCGGCCCGAACCGAAGGGGAGAGGAGATCGAGACGTTCTTCTTTCACGGCGTGCCTCCCCGGTCCGCGCGCGCGGACCACGTGGCCCCTTCGAGCACACCGCGCGCCAGCCCGATCTCCCTGCCACGCACGCGGGCGCTGCGGCGCGGGAAGCGGGCGGCCGCTCGTCCCGGGGGACGAGGCGCCCGAGCCGTCCCCGGTCATCCCGCTCTCCCCGAGCGAAAAATTCCTGCTCGTCTCGAATGCCATTGCCGGCGCTGCACCAGAGGAGCCCAGCACGGACCTACTTCCTTCGAGGTGCTACCATGCGCACGCACATCTTTCTCGTTTGTCTGGGCCTTTTCGTGGGCACGTCGGGCTGCGTCTTCGTCAATGACGGAGGTGGCGCCCGCGCGTCGAATACCGGCGGTCAAGGCGGCGAAGGCGGCAGCGGCGGGAGCGGGGGACAAGGCGGCAGCGGCGGGCAAGGTGGGCAGGGCGGGGGCGAAGGCGGCGTCGGGGGCGGCAGCAATGCCTCGCCGGTGGTCCTCGCGTCCGGGCTCAACCATCCGCTCGAGATCGCGGTGAGCAGCGACGGGGTTTTCTGGACGACCCCGCTCGACGGCACGGTGAACACGATGCCGAAGAGCGGCGGGCAGCCCGCAGTGTTCGCCACGGGAACGTTCCCGACGGGCATCACGGTCGACGCGGACGTGGTGTACTGGGTCGATACACAGGCCGGCACCATTCTCTCGGCGCCGATCACCGGCGGCACGCCCACGATCCTCGCCTCGGGCCAGGACAACCCCATGCGCATCGCGGTCGACGACGATTCCGTGTACTGGACGAACTCCAACCTGAACATCGATCAGTCGAGCTTCCACGGCACGGTGCATCGCGCGCCCAAGGCCGGCGGCGCGCCGGTCGAGCTCGCCTCGGAGCAAGGGTCGCCGGTGGGTATCGCCGTGGATGCGGACGCCGTGTACTGGGTGAACTCGGGCAGCGGCGAGGTGAAGCGACTCCCGAAGAGCGGCGGCGCCTCGGTGACGCTCGCGACCGACCAGAAGTCGGCGATGGCCGTGGCGACCGACGGCGTGTTTGCCTACTGGACCACGGCCGAGGGCGGCACGGTGGCGAAAATCGCGGTGGACGGCAGCGGCGCGCCCGTCGTGCTCGCCGAGGGGCAAGGGCAACCGAAGGGAATCACGGTCGACGCGGGGAACGTGTACTGGACGAACATCGACGACGCGTCCGTGAGAAAGGTCGACAAGAATGGCGGGACGCCCGTCGTGCTGGCGAGCTTCGGGGGCCCGGGGATCCTCACCGCGCCCTGGAGCGTGGCCGTCGACACGAGCCGCGTCTTTTTCACGACGAACGGGCTCGGGACGGTGGAGGCGGTGCCCAAGAACTGAGCGACGGGCCGAGGGCCCTCACGAACGCGCGAACCGCCGCCGATAGGCCTCCGGCGTGACCCGGAGGTTGCGCTGAAATGCCCGCCGCATCCGTTCCTCCGTCCCGAACCCGCATTCCCGCGCGATCTGCTTGAGCGAGGCGCGGCCTCCTTCGAGGCACGAGCGCGCCACTTCGAGCCGCGCCGCCTCTACGAATTTCGCCGGCGTCATCTGCATCGATTGCGTGAACGTCCGCGCGAAGTTGCGGGCGCTCATCCCTGCTTTTTTCGCGAGCACCTCGACGCGCAGGTCGGCGTCGAGGTGGCGCACGAGCCATTCGACGAGCCCTTGCAGCGGCCCGGCGGCGGCCGTCTGCGCGAGCAGGGGGCGACTGAACTGCGATTGTCCGCCCGGTCGCTTCAAGAAGAGCACGAGCGACCGCGCCACCGAGAGCGCCACGTCGTGGCCGAGATCGTCTTCCACGAGCGCGAGGGCGAGATCCATCCCCGCGGAGCCGCCCGCCGAGGTGTACATCTTTCCGGATCGGACGAAGATCGCGTCGGGCTCGACCTCGATGTCCGGGTATTCGCGCGCGAGCCGCGTCGCCCCCGCCCAGTGCGTGGTGGCCCGGTGGCCACGCAAGAGCCCCGCGGCCGCGAGAATGAACGCGCCGCTGCAGACGGCTCCCATGCGCCGCACCTCCGGCGTCCGCGCGCGCAGCCAGGCGAGCAGCCGGGCGTCGGCTGCCGCGCGGTGGTAATCGCCCCCCGAGACGAGCACCGTGTCGAGGTCCGGAGGCAGATCCTCGAGCGCGTGGTTCGGGACGATCTGCATGCCGGACCAGCTTCGCACCGGCCTGCCGCAAGCCGAGGCCAGCTCGACCACGTACGCCGGAGGCGCGCCGAGACGTTTTTTCGTGGCCACCTCGGACGCGAAGGCGAACACGTCGAGCGGGCCCACGAAATCGATGGCGGCGACCCCGTCGTAGATCACGAGGACGATCTTGCGCGGCGCCGCGTTTTGCGGCTTGCCGAGGGCCATGCGAGGGGCGCTTTTTTTCGTGCGAAGACGTCGCTGCACGCGTGGGGAGCCTACCCGAGACGGGCTCGTCTTTGAAGACACGGAACCTGCATTTTCTGCCATCGTGATCCTCGGCCCGCGTGTTCGCGGCGTGGCAGGAATTGCCTGTCCGTTGTCCTTCCGGCGGCTTCGGGCGGGCCCATAGTGATGCGCATGCAGCGCGAGCGCCTCGGCGCATGACCCGCGCGCGAAAGGACCTGTCCATGAGCCTTCGACCGAGCGACCCTTTCAAGATCCCCACGAGCCGCCCCATCGAGCAAAAGCTCCACGTGGCCATTTTCGTGTGCCCCGGATACTTCCTGCCCGACGTGATCGGCGTCCAGACGGTCTTCGGCACGCTGCCGAACACGGACGTTTACCTCGTCTGGAAGAACAAGGACGAATTCGAGGGGATGCCGTGCTTCACGACGCGGGCGAACACCACGTTCGCCGAGTGCCCGAAGAACCTCGACCTCCTCCACGTCGGCGCCATTCCGCCGGACGTGATGGAGGATCCCGAGGCGCTCGCGTTCGTGGCGGAGTACGGGGGCCGCGCGAAATGGGTGTCCGGCGTGTGCGTCGGCGCTCTCATGCTCGGCGCCGCGGGCCTGCTCAAAGGTCATCGCGCCACGACGAACTTCCACATGCACGAGCAGCTCGCGTATTACGGAGCGACGCCGATCAAGGCGAACGTGGTCGAGCACGGCAATCGGATCACCTCGGGCCCGGTCTCGGGCAGCTTCGACCTCGCGCTGCGCCTGGTCGGTCGCCTCGTCGGCGACGACATCGGCCGGGAGTGCGAGCTCCAGATGGAATACGCCCCGGAGCCGCCCTACCGCACGGGCAGCCCCGAGCTCGCCGGGCCCGAGCTCACGGCGAAGGCCCTCGCGGCCCTCGCGCCCCTGACGGAGGCCATGCGCGAAGTCGGTGTCCGCGCCTCCCGGCGTCTCGAAATCCGCTGATCCGCGCCCCCTCCGAAAAAACGCACGCCCGAGGAAACCGGCCGGCCGCTCGCGCATGATGGGAGCAAAGGTTGCTCCTTCGTGCCGAGCCCGAACCTCGCCCCTCCGGACGTCGCCGACCTCCTCGCGCCCCTCGCGCGAAAGAGGCTCGCCGCGGACCGTCCGCCCCCGGGCGAGGCCCCACGAGCGCGCGCCGAAGAGCTGCCCCGGACGGCCACGCCGAGCGCGGTCGAGGCGCTCTACCGCGAGCACCACGGGCTCGTGTATCGGCTCGCGTTGCGCTACGGCAAGGGCAACGTCGCCTGGGCCGAGGACATCACCCAGGAGGTCTTCATCGACCTGATGAAGGCGCTGCCGACGCTCCACGACCACGACGACCTCGCGGGCTGGCTCTATCGCGCCACCACGAACCGCTGCTTCAGCCGCTTGCGACGGGAGCGTTTTCGCGCGCTCGCGCCGATCCGCTGGCTCTTCGGTGAACACCAGCCCGAGCCGCAGCAGCCCGACACGCTGGTGATGGCCCGCGACGACCTGCGCCGCGCGATCGAGGCGCTCTCGGCACTGCCCGTGAAGGAGCAGGTCGCATTCTCGATGTATTTCCTCGACGGCAAGGAGCAGGAGGAGATCGGCCAGATCCTCGGTCATTCCAAGGGATACGTCTGCAAATTGATCCAGCGCGCCGTCGAGAGGCTGAAGAAGGACGGCTGGGGGGGTTTGCCATGACCACACCCGCGCCGAACGATCTGCTCGCCCGGCTGCGCGCCGCGGACGAGCTGTATACGCAGGCTGCGCCGGATCCGGCGCTCGCGGGGCGGCTCGGCGCGCGCTTGCGAGGCCTCGCGGTGGAGAAGCCGCGCGCCGCGTGGATTCCGTCGATGCGAGGGCTCGGGCGTCCCCTGGCCCTCGTGATGGTCTGCGCCGCCGTGCTTTTCCTTTCGCTCGACGACGACACGCCGCGCGCTCGCACCGGGCTCGTCTTGCCGAAACAGACCGAATTCGCGGCCGATCCGGACGCGGAACCGGCCTCCGAGCGTGCACCGAAGACGAACCCGCGCTCCTTCGATCCGCTCCGTCCTCTTCCGAGCGCGCCGGATTCCCGGCCGCCCGCGCCGTCGCCTCTGTGGCGCGCGCCGGATTCCGCGTCTCCGTTCGAATCGGGGCCCGAGCGGCAGATCGATCACGACCCGCGACGCCCGAATATGCACGCGCCCCCGGGGCCTCGTTCTCGCACGATGACGCCCGGCGGAACCGCGGACGTGGACGGAGAAGGCGGGCTCGTTTTCTGGTCGCCAGCGCAAGCTCTCCCCGGCGAATCCCGCGCGCCTGTCTACGGCGCGACGGGCGGCATCCGCGGCCCGAACACGAGCGCGCCGAAGCCTCCCGATTCCGTCGCTCCTCCTCCGCAGGCGTCATCCTGCGCGACGCCCGAGACGTGGAAGCAACGCGCCGAGCTCGATTGCGACGAGAATGGCCTCGTCCTCGCCGAAATCGCCTACGTGGATCCGTGCGGGGATGGCCTCTTCCAGGGCGCCGATTACGAATGCATGGAGCCGGATCCCGAGGTCGACGTCTGCATCACCGATACCGTGGGCGACGGCGCCACGTGCCAGGATCCGGCCTCGCTCAAGGATTTGGCCGCCAAGATGTGCCAGGTCGCGGGCCAGCAGATGGTGGATTTCCAGTACACGACCGGCGATTGCGGGTGGATGACGCGGCAAGCGACGTATACGTGTTGCCCGCCGATCGTCGATCCGCCGCCGCCGCCGCCACCGCCTCCACCGCCGCTCGTCTGTCAAAGCGGCGCCCTCGGTGACGGCGTGACCTGCATCGACAAGTCCATCCTCAAGGAACAGGCCTACGCGGCTTGCAGCGAGCTCGGGCTGCAGCTCGCCGACATCCAGTCCGCGGGGGATTGTCCGGTCGACCAGGCCACGAAGGTTGGTTTCTCGTGCTGCGGGCCTTGACGAAAAAAAGAGGAAACGCGAGGCGGCCTCGCGATTGAAGGAAAACGGATGCTACGACGGCGCCCCGCTGCGGGGCGCGCGGAGGTACTCATGCGTGTATCGAATGGATGGTGGTCCCTCGGGATCGCGCTTCTGGCTTCGGGGTTCGTCGCGTGCACGGTCGAGGTGCGAAAGGAGAGTGGTGGGGACGAGTCGGCGCAGGGCGCGCTCGAAGGAGACGGCAGCGACAAGGGAAACGGGGAGGCGAGCGGGGGCGAGCTGCCGCCGCCGCCGCCACCGGTCGATCCGCCCCCGCCGCCGGTCGACTGCCTGCAGGGCACCGTGGAGAGCGCGACCTGTGAGGATCCGGGGATCTTGAAGGACCAGGCGTACGCCATCTGCCAGGCGAATGGCCTCGCCTTCACGGCCTTCGATTACCAGGGCGGCGATTGCGGCTGGATGACGACGCAAGCGCACTACGAATGTTGTCCCGAGCCCCCGCCGCCCTATCCGCCGGTCGATCCTCCGCCGCCGGTCGATCCTCCGCCGCCGCCCCCGCCCATCTGCGCGAGCGGATCGCTGGGCGACGGCGTCACCTGTCAGCCGCGCGATATGCTGAAGGCCGCGGCGTACGAGGCATGCGAGCAGGCGGGATTGCTGCTCTTCAATCTGATCGACGATGGGGATTGTGGCCCCGCGGAGACGGCCAAGATGACCTATTTCTGCACGGGAGCGGACGGCGTCTGCCCTTGATCCCGGGACACGTTCATTTCTGGATCGCCGCCGGATCCATCCACATCAATTCCCAGTGGTGGCCGTCGACGTCGTAGAAGCTCGCGTAGTACATGAAGCCGTGATCCTGGGTCGGCATCGCCTGCGACCCGCCGTTCTCCACCGCGATCTTCACCATCCGATCCACCTCTTCGCGGCTCTCGCACGAGAGGCAGAAGAGGCCCTCGCTGAACTTGCTCGCGTCGCAGATCTGCTTCTTCGTGAAGCCCTGGAACTTGGGCTCCGTGAGGAGCATTACGAACGCTTGCTCGCTCACGATCATACACGTCGCGGTTTCGTCGGTGAACTGCGGGTTGAACGTGAAGCCGAGCTTCGTGAAGAAGTCGACCGAGCGCTTGAGGTCTTTGACGGCGAGGTTGACGAAGAGCATGCGAGAACGGGTCGTGGTCATGTGCGCCTCCGTGCCGGTAGGTTTGGCGTATGGACCCCGCAGGGGATCCGAACTCATCGGTCCGAAGAAAAAAAGTTCGACCCGTGGAGCCGGGCTACGGCTCGAGCTCCATGGGCAGGCCGAACCGCGGGAACCACGCCTCCGTGTCGAGGAAGGAGTTCATCGCGGCGATCCGGTCGTCACGCAGCTCCAGCACGATGAGCGCCCACGGCTTGTATTTCTCGCCCGGCGCGTGCGGCGGCCGGTACTGCCCGAAGGCCGGCGACCCACACGCGGCCGTCGGCACGAGCCGCGAGCCGCGGCAGCCCGCGCCGCGCCCCGTCAGCCAGGCGAGGATGGAGGCGTGCCCCTTGAGCCAGAGCGAGTACGGCGGCATCGAGAGCGTCGCTTCCTCGTGGAGCAGCGCGGCGAACGCGTCCATGTCGTACCGCTCGAACGCGTCGACGTAACGATCGAGCAAGGTCGTCTGGACGTCCGCGAGCGGCGCGCGCTCCTCCGTGAGGTCACGCGTCGACAGCGTGGCGCGGGCGCGCTGGAGCGCGCTGTTCACCGCGGCGACCGAGGTGCCGAGGCTCTCGGCGACCTCCGCGGCCGCCCAGCCGAGGACCTCGGTGAGGAGCAAGATCGCGCGTTGTTTCGGCGGGAGGTGCTGGAGCGCGGCCACGAACGCGAGGCGGATGCTCTGGCGCATCGAGACGAGCTCGGCCGGCGTCGCGTCGTCGGGCACCACGCGCGCATCCGGGATGGGCTCGATCCAGCTCGAAGCGGGCAGGGTGGTGAGGGTGTCGTCGACCGTGCCGACGGGGCCACACTCCATCGGACGAATGCGGCGCGAGCGATCGGCGAGCGCGTCGAGGCAGACGTTCGTGGCGATGCGATAGAGCCAGGTGCGTAGCGACGAACGGCCGTCGAACTGCGCGAAGCTTTTCCAGGCGCGGAGCATCGTCTCCTGCACCGCGTCCTCGGCCTCCGAAACCGATCCGAGCATGCGGTAGCAATGCCCGGTGAGCGCGGCGCGATGTTCCTCGAGCTGTTGCGCCGTCGCCCGCGTGACGTCGAAGCCGGCGGCGTGCTTCATCGGAGACGAGAGGTCAGCCATCGGGGCCGTGTCGTAACAGGTTCGCCTCCCGAGGACAAACCCCCATCGCCGTCTACAGCACGATTTCGCGCACGACCTGCCCACCGTCCGTCAGGGTGATCGGCCGGCCGCCCGGTGATGAAACCGTCTCGAGCGGATCGAGGCCCATCGCCGAGGTGATCGTGGCAAACAGATCCGCCACGCCGACCGGCCGCTCGACCACCTTTTCGCCTTGCGCGTCCGTCGCGCCGAGCGTGATCCCGCCACGTATGCCGCCGCCCGCGAGCACGGCGCTCCACGCGGCGGGGTGGTGATCCCGCCCGCCTCGGCCATTGAGGCGTGGCGTCCGGCCGAACTCACCCATCCACACGACGAGCGTGCGATCGAGCTTCCCGCGCGCGGCGAGCTCGCGGAGCAGCGTGCTCATCGCGGGATCGAGCACGCCCATGAGCCGCTTCGTGCGCTCGAAATTGTCTTCGTGGGTGTCCCAACCATCGAGCGAGACCTCGACGAACGGCACGCCGGCCTCGACGAGCCTTCGCGCCGCGAGGCATCCGCGCCCGAAGGCCGTGTCGCCGTAGGCCTCGCGCACGGCCGCGGGCTCGCTCGATACGTCGAACGCGGCCGCGGCCGGCGAGCGCATCATCTCGACCGCCTGCGCGAACACCGCGCGCCGCTCGGTCACGGCCGCGCTTTGCGTCTCTTTCTCGAACGAATCCTCCAGCATCGCGAGGGCCGCGCGCCGCCGATCGAACCGCGTGGCGGAGACGGCCGGCCCGTACGCCATGTCCTCGGGCGGCCGCCCGGGCTCGCGCACCACGAACGGACCATGCGCGCGCCCGAAAAAACCGCCGCTCGCGCTCGGCCCGCCGAGGCTCACGAACGCGGGAAGCTCGGCCTTCGGATCGCCGCGCCGCGCGCTCACCCACGCGCCGAGGGCGGGGTGATCGACGGTCGGATTCGGGATGTGCCCGGTATGGCCGAGCTGCCGTGCGCGCTCGTGGCTGCCTTCGCGGCTCGTCATGCCGCGCAGGATCGCGAGCCTGTGCGCCTCCGCGGCGACGCGCGGCAAATGCTCGCAGATCGACACGCCCCTCGCGCTCGTCTTGATCGCGCGGAACGGCCCGGCTTCTTTCGTATTTGGTTTGGGGTCGAACGTGTCCACGTGGCTCGGCCCGCCGTTCATCCACAACACGATGCAGGCGTCTGCGCGGGGTTTTGCGGCTGCCGGACTCGCCTCGGCCGCGCTCGCCTCGGGCGCCCTGAGCCACCGTCCCGCGAGCCACGCTCCGAGCCCTCCGAGCCCTGCCTGGAGCAGGCGCCGGCGATCGTTCGTCATGCGGTCGTCTCGGTCATCCATGGCGTTCTCCGATCTCAGTGCTGGAAGGCGAACTCGCTCGAATCGAGCAGCGCCCAGAAGAGGTCTTCATAGGCCCGGTCGCGCGGCGTTTTCGCGACCCAGCCTCGTTTTTTCACGATCTTGCCGAGCGGACCCTGGCCGCTCGGCTTTGCAGCGGGCTCCTCCGGGGCTGCGGCGGCCTCGTCGAGGAACTTCACCCAGCGCGCCGTTTCCTCGGCCGTGGGCCTGCGCGAGAGCGTGCGCAGGTAAAGCGCCTCGATCTTCGCCGCATCCCCGCCCTGCATCGCCAGCACGTCCGCGAGCGCCGCGCCCGCGAGCGCGGTCGAGCCATAACCGACGAGCGGACCATTCAGGAGCAAAAGCGCCTGCGGAATCGTCCCATCGAACTCCGCGCGCGAGCCTTCCTCGTCCACGTCGAACACGAACCGGAAGCGCTCGCGCATCTTCGCCCGCAGCGCGTCGGCCCGCTCGCCGAGCGTGTCCTCGAGCCACGGATCGAGCCGCGTCGCCGTGAGGACCGCGTCGAGCAGCACCGGCGCCGGCAGCGGTCGCGGGGCGAACGCCGCCCAGGTCGCCTCCGCCGCGGGCGAGCCTCCTGCGAGCCCGTACGCGCGCGTCGCGCAGATCGTGCGCAAGAGCCGCTTCATGTCGTATCCGTGCGCCGCGAAATCGGCCGCGAGCGCGTCGAGCACGGCCGACGCGCGGGGCGGATTCGAGGGGCGCAGATCATCGATGGGCTCGACGAACCCATGCCCGAAGAAAAGCCCCCACACGCGATTGACGAGCGCCTTGCTGAACCAGGGGTTCGTCGTCGAGGTCATCCAAGCGGCGAGCTCGGCCCGCGGCGTCTCGCCCGCGAGCTCGGTCCCATCGAGCGCGGCCGGGGCGAGCGTGGCGATTTCGCGTTGCTCGTCGGTCGCCTTTTTTCCGGGCCGACCGCGCTTGCCGTCTTCGACCTCGAAGGCGCGGGCCATGCCCTTTTCCTTCTCTTCGATCGGCTTGATGCGGGTCCGCGCGAAGGCCGCGGCGAAGCGGCGGAAATCCGTGGTCGTCCATTTCTCGGTTTTGTGGTCGTGGCATTGCGCGCACTGGATCTGCACGCCGAGGAAGGTGCGCGCGGTCGCGCCGGCCAGGTCCTCGACGCCGCCCCGGTACTGCACGACCCAGTTCGTCGCACCGTTCACGCCCTCGGCCTCGGGCTCGGCCGCGTCGCTCTGCGCGGCCATACGTCGCTCGCGCGCGGGCCCGCCGGGGCTGCTTTTCCCGGTCGCTGCGACGATGTCGCGCACGACGCGATCCCACGGCGCGTTTTCGGCGAACCGCGCGCGTAGAAAGGATCGGAACGCAGCGCGGTCGACGAGGTTTCCCTTCACCTTGTCGCGGATGAGCACGTCTTCCCAGTAAGCGGCCCAGCGCTCGGCGAAATGCGGGCTCGCGAGGAGCGCGTCGACGGCCCGGGCGCGTTTGTCCGGCGCGGGATCGGCGAGGAATGCAGTGACGACCTCGGGCGGCGGCAACGTGCCCGCGAGATCGAGCCAGGCGCGGCGGAGGAACTGCGCGTCCGTGGCGAGTTTGGCGGGAGATACACCCGCGGCCTTCCATTCGGCATCGAGCAGGGCGTCGATGCGGCCGACGATGTCCGTCGTCGCGGGCGCGGCCGCCGTGGTCGGGTGCGGCGACGAGGGCGCGGCGGTGGGGGAGGGGAGTCCACCCGTCCCGCCCCCCGAGCAGGCGGAGAGCAGGGCGAGCGCGACCCAGGCAGAGGTCCGTCGAAGCATGCGATCGACCCAAGCAGGACCGATGCCAGCACCCGAGAACACGTGAAATGCGGCGATTTTCGCGTCCGGGGCCTGCGGACGTCCTGCCGCGCGCCCGAGCGGTGCGGCGGACGCTCCGCGGGAGCACGGGATCCGCGCGGATTTCGATTGCAGCCGCGGTCCCGCGGCCGAAAAGGGATCGCATCGAAAGGAGCGGATCATGAAGGTTCTGTACACGGCAGGCGCGACGGCGACGAACGGGCGCGAGGGGCGCGTGAAGACGGACGACGGCAAGCTGGATCTCGGCCTCAGCATGCCGAAGAGCGTCGGCGGCCCGGGCGGGGAGGGGACGAACCCCGAGCAGCTTTTCGCGATGGGTTATTCGGCCTGCTTCGGCAGCGCGCTCGCCCTCGTCGCCCGCATGCAGAAGGTGCAGACCGGGCCCGTGCACATCGAGGCCAAGGTCTCGCTTGGCTCGGATGACAGCGGCGGCTTCGGCCTCGCGGTGGAGCTCGTCGGCCACATCCCGAACCTGCCGCGCGAGCAGGCCGAGGCGCTGATGCACGCGGCGCACCAGGTTTGCCCGTACTCGAAGGCCACGCGCGGCAACATCGAGGTCAAGCTCTCCGTGGCCTGACGTCTCGGTCGGGGCGGAGCCTGCGAGGGACACTGGCGCTCTGCAGGCCTCGCCCCACAGACGTCGCATGAACAAACCCCCCAAGGATCCCGGTCGAAACCAGCCCGAGCACGCCGACGAGAAGACCCAGCGGCGCATCGCCGAGTCGCAGCACGGCGGGATCTCCTCCGAGGAGAGCTCGCGCCGGTACGAGATCGGCGACCATCCCGGCGGGACGCACCAAGGAGGTCGGCCGGCGCGGCCCGGCCCGAATGGCCATGGCTCATCGAGCGGCGAGGACGGCGGATTCTGAGGCGCGCGGCCCGGACGAGGCCGCGCGCGTGCATCTCGAGACGAAGCGGTGGAACGATCCCATCGAGCGCGACGACGGGCTGCGTGTGCTCGTCTGCCGCTTCCGCCCGCGCGGCGTGCGCAAGGAAAACGAGACCTGGGACGTCTGGGAGCCGAACCTGGCCCCGAGCCGGGAGCTTCTCGCCGCGTTCCGGGGCAAGAGCGGCCCGCCGCTCCCGTGGAAGGACTTCGCGCGCCAGTACCGGGCCGAAATGAAGGCCGAGCGCGACCGCATCCGCTCGCTCGCCGAGCGCCTCCGCCTCGGCGAGCGGATGACCTTGCTTTGCTCGTCGTCCTGCGTCGACCCGGCCCGGTGCCATCGGACGTTGCTCGCCGGGATCCTCGAGCGCGAGGCCGCCGCGGGCGCTGAGGCCGCGTGATGGAATGAAAAAAGCCCGCGGTGAGAAAAACCTCACGCGGGCTTCGATCACTCCGGACAACGGAATGTAGAGCGTCTTTTTGCTGCGTTCGCGCGCCGGCTCGTCACCCGAGCTCTGGGCACGCCTCTCGACGTTTGCCTCAAAGGTATGGTCAAGCCGCACGACCGATTAGTACCGGTTAGCTCCGCGGATTGCTCCGCTTCCACACCCGGCCTATCAACCTCGTAGTCTACGAGGGGTCTTTAGGAGCCTTGCGGCTCGGGACACCTA
>NZ_JARZHG010000063.1 GCF_029946505.1 Polyangium sp. y55x31 | reverse complement strand
CGCCGGCGGTGGCGGTGGCGGCGGCGGCGGTGGCGGCGCCGGCGGTGGCGGCGGCGGCGGTGGTGGCGGCGGCGGTGGCGGTGGCGGCGCCGGCGGTGGCGGAGGCTCGCTGTCGAGCAAAATGGCGAGGGTCAGAGCGAGCGCATCGGCGAGCTCCGCGCAGGTCGAGCCTGGATCGGAGAGGTGCCTCGTGAGGTCGCCGGCCTTCAGCGTCGCCGCGTACCCGTCCTCCGAGCGGGCGACGCGCACCTCGTAGACGGGCGCCTCCGGGTCGACGCTCGCCGGGTCGAGGGCCGGGCGTTGCATCTGACGCTCGACGGCCGCAGCGAGGGCAGCGGCGTCGGGGCAGTCGGCCGCCTCGGACGCGCGCTCGACCACGAGGCGGGGGAGCGAGGCCGCTGAGGCCCGGGGGACGGCTGCGCACGTGACGACGAGGGCGAGCGCGTGGGGCAGAGGTGAGGAGCGGCGCGGGGAGACGTCGGTGGGGCCCAAGGCGGGCGCCATGGTAGTCGAAATTTCGGACGGACAGGCTCGGGGCGTTGAAATTCGGGGAAACGCACCCCGAAACGGCTCCGGGTACGTTTCCTTTTTGGTAACGCTACGCGATCGCGCCGCTCTCGAGCCCAGACATCTATCTCTTCACCGCGTGGTGATAGTAGCTCCCGCCTTCGTCGGTATCGTCACCAACGAGCGTCAAGCCAGCCTCTGAAAGGATAGCTGCGTAGGCTGCAGCTCCCAACGAACGAGATTCGCGTCCCGTCATCAGATCGAGCCACGTGCATGCCTGCGACGGAGAAGAGAAGAGGAGTCGGCCACCAGGTTTCAGTGCCGCGCTCGTTCGAAGAATCAGAGATCGTTGTGTACTTTCCGGTAGCAAGAACATGAGCCCAACGGCGAGGATGCCATCGTAGGTTCTGCCGAACATGTGCGAGGTCTCGGCCGGCTCGCACGCGACAGATGCATGCGGAAAGCGACTTCGGAACGCCGCGACCAGAGTTGGCGACGCATCGATGCCGTAGACACGGAAGCCATCGTTCATGAGCGCTTCCGAGATCGGCACGCCTGAACCGCAGCCCAGGTCCAGGATCGATGCGCCCTTGGGTAGGTGCTGTGCCCAGGTGCGAACTACCGCCACGCCGATATGTGACTGCTCTCGATGCGCAATGAGCTTTCCTGCGACTGCTTCCCAGCCATTGGATGCGTCCTTCGCACAAGATTGTGTGGATGCCATCGAGCGTGACCGCAGCGGCTCCCACTGCCGCCTGAGCAGCCCATACACCCAGGAATCCGACACCTCGCCATCCACAATGCAATCTTCTCGCAGAGTGCCTTCACGCACAAAGCCGAGCTTCTCCAATACGCGGCTCGATGCCGTGTTGCGCGTGTCGGTCTCGGCCTGAACACGGTTCAGGTCCAGCGTGTCGAAGGCCCATTGCAACAAGGCGCCTGCGGCCTCGGTGGCGAAGCCTTGGCCCCATGCCGCGTCGTCGAGGCAGTAGCCCATCGTTGCGCTGCGATAGTCCGGGTTCCATTCGACCAGACAGCACCAGCCGATGAACACACCGTCGGCTGCGCGCTCGATCGCCAGCCGCGCGCCGCTGCCTTCCTGCTCCATCTGCTTGCAAACCGCAATGAAGCGCTCTGCCTGCGCGCGCTCGCGCCAGGGCGGCGCGTCCCAGTAGCGCAACACCCGTCGGTTGCTGTGTAGCGCGAAGATTGCGTCCGTGTCGGCTTCCGTGAAAGGGCGCAATCGCAGGCGAGCGGTGTGCAGCGTCGGGATTGGCAGGGGCATCTCTGCAGTGTAGCGTCTAGTGCAAATGAACCTCGGGGCGTAGCACGCTTCTCGCGCGACGGCCGACCTCGTCCTTCCACACCGCGCGGAGACCCGCTTCCCGCCCTGGGCCCCAGATGCGGCTCCTCCCCGCGGAAGCCGGCGCGGTCGCGTGACCGCGATCCTTTCCGCGTGCCCGACGAGCCACTGCCAGAAACGTGACCCGGGCGACCGAGCGGTACTATCGTGCCCACCATGAATGTTCGAGGTACGTTGGCCGCGATTGCAGTGCTCGCCGCGGCTGTGGCAGGGACAGCGGCTTCCCCCGCTCGCGCCCAGAACGCCCACCCTCCCGCCCGCGCCAGACAGCCGGTGATGGAGGTGCTCCACCGGATCGATCAGCGCGTACGGACCACACGTTATGTACATGTTACGCGTGTCGACGAGCGCGCGGGGCGCTACGATTTCGACTGCTCTGGCATGGCCGCGTGGGTGCTCTCACGAGCGGCACCTGCAGCCCACGCCGCCGTAATGCGGCGCAACGGGCGTGGCCGCCCGGTTGCCCGCGACTACCATGATGTTATCGCTGCCGCGCCGAAGGACCATCCGCGCGGCCCATGGCTGCGCGTGGCGCGTATGGCCGACGTCCGCCCCGGCGACATCATCGCGTGGCGTAAACCAGCCACCGTCGTGTCGCAGAATACGGGGCACGTCGCCTTCGTGGTCGCACCGCCGCAGCGGCTCGACCGCGCCGGTCACCGCTACCTGGTCCGTATCGCCGACGCGACGTCGATTCCGCACGGCGATGATACACGCGCGGAGCATAAGCGCTCCGGCTTCGGTTATGGCACCATCCTGCTGTACCTCGACGAGCCGCACGGCGAGCCCACCGGGTTCGGTTGGTTTGGCTCTCCGAAACGTGTCGATTTCCGCACGCACGTCGCGATCGGTCGCGCTGTCTTGTAAGCAGTAGCGCCAGGTCCGCCCCCGAGCCTTGCACCGGTGGTTTCGCGTGGACACCAGTGAACTGCCGAACGAGCGGCTGGTGCTGACCGTGCGCCGAGCTTCGCTTTGCTCGGCACGGTGCACCGCAACACACCCGCGCGTTGGGCAGAGCAACGCGGCCGAACAAACGACACAGGACCAGGGGACCTACAGATGATCTCGAGTTCCAGTGCCCTCGCCAGCGCCATCGCGGGCGCCACTTCAGTCCGCGTTACCCGTGTTGGAGAGTTCGACCCGCGTCACCGCGGCCGTACAACACCGATGATCGTCACGTCCGACCTCGCGGCACTGGACCGCGTGCGGGGTTGCCTCGAAGTGGACGAGGGAGCATTTGCGGAGGACTTGGCGCTGATGACGCCAGGTGTTCTCGATCTGACCTTCAGTGCCGGCCACGAGTTGCTCGCCACCATCAGCTACATCTATCCCAGCTTCATCCGATGGCGTGGCTGGAGCAGCGACGCCCGACTCGTCAATCCTGCCGACTTGATCGCGTGGTTGGTGGACCACGGATGGCGAGCACCCTCGCAATGACAATGGCGACCATGGCAACGGTCTTCCGCTCGGGATGTGCGTGGGGTCGCAACGATGCACCACCAGGCGTGGACCTGGGCCCCACTTGCGAAGCTGCGGCAGGCAGGACAGTCCCATGACGACCTGGATCAGTGAAGTCTGCGAAACGAACGGCATCAACATCCACTACCTCCGAACTGGAGGCGCCAAGTGTCCCGTCGTTCTGCTCCATGGATTGATGGGGAGCGGCGCCTGCTGGACGCCCCTGGCGCGGGCGCTCGAAGGTGAATTCGACGTCGTCATGCCCGACGCCAGAGGGCACGGCGGTTCGAGCGCGCCGCACCACGGATACCGGTACGACGATCACGCGAGCGACGTCGTAGGCCTCATCCGCGGCCTTGCGCTCTCTCGTCCGGTTCTGCTTGGCCACTCGATGGGCGGCATGACCGCCGCGGTGGTGGCGCGTCGAGGGGCGGGGGTCATTCGCGGCCTCGTCCTGGTCGACCCGACGTTCTTGAGCCCCGAGCGCCAACGCGAGGTGCGCGACAGCGACGTCGCCGATCAACACCGCCAGGCCCTCGGCTTACAGAAGTCTGACCTCGTTGCGCAGGCCCGAACTCGACACCCGCGTCGCTCGCCCGAAATCGTCGAACTTCAAGCCGAGGCGAGACTGAAGACCCGCATGGCCGCGTTCGACGTCCTCACGCCGCCCAACCCCGAGTATCGCGACGTGGTGAGCGCGATTGACGTCCCGAGCCTGCTCGTCATTGGTGACAGCAGCCCCGTCGTGACGCTCGAGATGGCAACGGAACTGCGGAGCCTCAACCCACGCGTACGAATCGAACAGGTAAAGGACGCCGGCCACGGCCTTCCATTTGAACAACCCGAGCGCCTGGGAGAGGTGGTCCTGTCGTTCTTGCGTGAGCTGGCTTAGCGGCTGCGGTGCATGTAGGACTGGTCCTCGAGGACCACGCAGGAGATATGAGCAGAAGTTACGGTGAGAGGAAAAAGGAAAGGCCGCCGCTTACCTCTCTTGCTTCGGTCTCGATGTCCTGGCGACTCTTCTTGTCCGCATTTATGTGCCGTCAAACGTCAGTTGCAGTAGTCGCCGTTGAGCGAGCAGGGAACGCAGACCTGGAATGCCTCGGGGCAGTTTTTCTGCGACAAGACGATGTCGATCGTGTTCACCAGCGGGATGCACGTGGGGAGGCATCGACCTTCGCCCAGAATGACGCCCGCGTCGCAGGTCGGCGGCACGTAGCTCGTGTCGCCAAAGCCCGTCGGGACGCAGACGTCGTCCTCCGGGGTTGCGCCGCACGAATCTTCGCCGAGCTTCTCTTCTTTGTCGTCGGGTATGAGCGTCCGCGGCGCGCAGCTCCCGCCGCCCTTGCCCTCGCAACAGGTCGGGAAGGTGACCGGGGGCTCGACCGGGGCGTCGCAGACGCTCGCGTCGCACGCTCCGCTCGATTCGCCCGTGAACGGGTCGTAGCAAGGCGCGCAGAGCTTTCCCTCCTCGCAGACGTCCTGCGGGAGCTGGTCCCGCTTTGCATGGATCTGCGGGACGCAGAGCGACATGCAGCGGCCTTCGGCGCCGCCGATGGACGCGCAGACGGGCGGCTTCGTGAGGCCGTCGGTGACGACGAGCTCCACGGGTACGCAGTGCGAGGGCGCCGCGGTATTCGCGCAGGGCGCGAGGAGCTCGAGTTGCTCGGCGCCGAGCTGATTGTCGTCGACGCAGCGGCCGCGCGCCTGGTGCTCGGGCAGGTCGCCGCAGATCCCGAGGTCACACGTCGGAAAGACGTCGAGGAGCACGTCGAGACCTTCCGGATTGCACTGCTCGGACGGCTCGGGCACCCCGACGCTCAAATCGGCGATGCAGCCCGCGAGAAGGAGGGTCATAAAAGCGTACTTCTTCATTGCCGTTCCCTGTTTGCCGAGTCCTCGGAGGTTTTGGCGGCGGCAAGCGTGGGCTTGGATTCTGGCGCCGGCAGCTCGAACGTGAGGCCGAGGGCAATCACGTGGACGCCGCCTCGGTAGCGTCCGCCATTGATGTAGACGGTGCGGCTCGGGTCATCGAGAGGCGGCGGACGGGAGCCGACTCCCTGCTCGACGCGCGCATCCTCGGGCACGACGGTCGTGTCCGGCTGGAAGATCTTCGAGTAGCCGAAGTTGAGCTGCAACGCTGGGTGCACGCGGACGCTGGTGCCAACGTGGAGGGCCGTCCGAGGCGCGAGAAAGTTCTCCACCGATTGGTATCCGTGCGTGTTGCCGTTGCTCTCGTAGGAGACTCCCGCGCGGAGCCACAAGCGATCCGGTATGACAATGGCGTCGCCGCCCGCGCGGAGGACGAACTGGTTCCTCCATCGTCGTTCGACGTACTTGACGTCCGGGAGCGCGCCGAGCGGCATTCCATCGACGCTCACGTCGATCGGGAGCGCCGCGTCGTCGGGGATGTCGACCGTCGTCCGCTGCGTCGCCGCGTGGCCCTGGTACGCCACGTCCACCTCGACGTCGAAGCGGGGGTGGGCGTAACGAAGCGCGACGGTGGTTTCCCAGCCAAACGGCTGGTTCACCTTCACGCCGTCGACGCGCGTCGAAAAGCCACCGCCGCTGAGGCCCGAGAGGAAGAGCGCAGCGTCGGCGTTCACGTCGGCCGTGTAGCTCGTGATCGAGGCGATGCTGAAGCCGTTGATCGGCTCGGCATCGACCGCGAAGGTGATCTTCGGCACGAAGTAGTCGACCCCGGAGAGCGCGTTGCGCGTGTCGAGCGTCGGCCCCGCCCCCGGCATGCCGGCCGTGTACGAGATGCTCTTGACCATTACGATCCCGGAGCCGAACGAGACGCCCGCACGGACCCTTTCGTGCAGCGAGGCGCTGAACCCGACCGTCGGGAAGAGCGCCGAGTTGTCCGTGACGACGTTCGCATGCCGCGACGGAGAGGCGACGCGCTGCCCATCGACCTCGATCGTGCCATCGGTCGGGTCGCCGAACTCGAGCTTGGATGTCGCGGAAGGCGGCGGCAGGATGCCGAACGCGATCCCGAACCGCTTACCGAGCGGAATCGAGACTCCGAGCTGCGGCACGACGAGCGGAGCCGCCTCGTTGCAGACCGTCGGGTACGTCGTGCCGTCGAGGTCCTCGCGATCGAAGCAGACGTCGGTGATGTGGAGCTGCGCGTCGAGCCCTATGTTCCAGCGTTTCGTGAGGTGCAGGCGGGCGGGGTTGTACCGCAGTGCGTCGAAGCCCGTCGCAGAGGCGCCCATCGCGCCACCACGACCGACGGCGCGTGCGCCCGCGACGGTAGATTCGATGCCTCCGGCGTGACCAACCCGAGGGATCGAAAGCGAGAGGAGCCCGTAAATCAGGCTCGTCCAAGAGACGATACGGACAACGTCAGACACGACAGGGCCTCCGTGGGCAACGTGGGGCGGGGCCGGGCTTGCTCGACGGCGCGGTCAGAGCCCCACTCGGGCGAGCCCACGAGCCGAGCGAGGCCGAAAGAGCGCGGTTCGCCCATGACACGCCGAGCAGGTCATCGAAAGCCAGCCCTAGCTCCCCGAGCTTGTTCCTATCGCTCTGACGTACCTTCATCGAGCAGCGAACAAGCAATGGCTCGCGTTCGACCTTCCATGGCTCTCTCGCGGACACCCCTATTTGGCTTGACGTCCCGCCCACTCCGCACCTCCGGCCAAGACGTTACCAGACTTCGCCACGTTCGTCATTCGTGGGGCCGAGGGATCACGAGGAAGCGAGTATCGGAGGCTTGCCGCTACATTCACGCCACATTCGCACCGCACCCCTTCACGCCTCGCAGCGGCTCCTCCGGTCGGGGCAGATTATGCCAGTGGCATGAAAGACCAGCGCATCCGCGTAGACCTGCCCCGCAAGCACGACGAGCAGAGGGGGGCGACGAACCCACCGATATCACCTCCGCGACCATTCGCACGCCCCATCCCTCGACCTCGGGTTTGCCTTTCGTCGCGAACTTCGGACGAATGACCCGGACCCGCACGAGGCTCGCGGGCCGCCATTCGAGTGTTTCGCTCACCTCCTCACCGATCCGCACGAGGGACGCGGCGCCTTTAGGATCTGCCGCCCATGCGGCGTGACCTTGCGCGTCTTCTGATTGGGCTTCTTGCGATCGGGCAGCTTCTCTCCGGAGGGCCGCTCGGAAGGCGGAGCCGCATCCGGCGTCTGCTCGGAGAGCCGCTCGAGGCCGCCGAGCGCCTCGACGACGGCGTTGAACGCGAGCTGCGTCTGCGCCGGATCGACCTGCTCGGCCTTGCGACCGAAGATGTGGCGGCGAAGTCGCTCGAGCTCGATGCTGGCGAGCTCGTAGAGCTTGCGATACTCGTCACGCTCGTGCCGACCCCGCGGAATCACCCAAGAAACGCCTGGAGCCGCCTTCGAGATTCGAACTCGAGACCTACGGTTTACGAAAGAATCTGGAGGGGATTCCGGTAGAGCGCCGCAAGTACACGAAGCGGCAACGAAAACAGCATCATCTCAGCCATTTTTGCGAAGACGATGGTGTTGCGGGGAGGCGACGGGATGAGACGTCTGGGGACGTGTCGGGACGCGGGTTGAGGCCACAGTGAGGCCACGGCGAGGCCCACGAGGAGGCTGGCCAGTTTGTCCAAAGGATCGATGCTGCGGTCACACAATTCCATTTGGTCGCACCTTCTGCAGCCTCGCTCGCACGCTCCCGATGGGCGCGACGCAAGAAGCCCTACCTTCACCAGCTCTGAGCGCCCGCGACCTGCCGTGTCGTGACATTCACGCGGTTGAACATGTTGACGAGCGCGATGTGGAGGACGAGCTGGGCCAACGCTTGTTCGTCGAAGTGGCGTGCGGCCTCGTTCCAGACGTCGTCGGGGACGGCGTCGGCGCGGTCGGCGAGGCGTGTCTCGGCTTCGGCAAGCGCGAGTGCCGCGCGCTCGGCTTCCGTGAAATAGGGGGCATCCCGCCAGCCGGCGAGCACGATCAGGCGATCGTCCGGCTCGGCCGCCTTCTTCTCCTGACGGGCATGCATGTCGAGGCACACAGCGCAGCCGTTGATCTGGCTGATGCGCGCGTGGACCAGGCCGAGCGTTCTCGGCGGTACCTTGCCGTTCTGCAGGCTCTTCACGAGCGTCATGATGGGCTGCATCGCCTCCGGAACGAGCGTCGCCGGGTTCTTCAGTCGTGCTTGCATGATAAATCTCTCCTTCTGGTCACATCCGGGCGCGCTCGCCCGTCACGGATGTGACGAATCGCAAAACGAGGACGTGACGGTGACGGACGAAAAAAATCTCATCAGCCTTTTCGAGGAGAGCCGGCCGCATCTCTGCGCGGTGGCGTATCGCATGCTGGGATCGCGCAGTGAGGCCGATGACGCGGTTCAGGAGACATGGCTTCGGCTGTCGCGAGCAGAGACGAGCGAGGTCGAAAACCTTCGCGGTTGGCTCACGACCGTCGTCGCGCGGGTGTGTCTCGACATGTTGCGTTCGCGGAAGGCCCGGGCGGAAGATGGCGACGTCGTGCCGGAGGAGGCGGCGACCTCGAATGCAGAGGATGAGGCCGTGCTGGCCGATTCGGTCAGCATCGCCTTGCTCGTGGTCCTCGAGACGCTCGAGCCCGTGGAGCGGCTCGCGTTCGTGCTTCACGATTTGTTCGGCGTGTCGTTCGATGAGATCGCGCCGATCGTCGGACGTTCGGAGGTCGCCGCGAGGCAGCTCGCGAGCCGGGCGCGGCGGCGCGTGCGTGGCGCGCCCGAACGCGATGAGGCCGAGCTTGCGCGACAGCACGATATCGTCAAGGCGCTTCTTGGCGCGCTTCGAGCGGGCGACGTCGAGGCCGTCGTCGCCGTTCTCGATCCGAACGTCGTCGTCCACGGGGGCGGTGCGGGCGGTCGGGCGCGCGAGATCCGAAGCGTGCGAAACTTGGCCAGGTCGGCTATCGGGTTCGCGAGGACGGCGCATGCATTCGACACCGCCGAACCCGCGCTCGTCGACGGCACCGTCGGCGCAATCTACGCGCCCGGCGGCCGGCTCTCACGCGCGCTTCGGTTGACGTTCGGCGAGGGGGTCATCACGCGCATCGACGTCATCGACGACGAAGACGGGCTGAAAACGCTCGAGATCGCGACACTCGGCTGACGCGGGCGTCGCGGACGACGTGATCTCATCCCCGGCCTCCCCCTAAAATCCGTTACGGCGAGATCGACAACCGTCCAGGCCCCGCTAGAGCGCCGAACGGTTCGGCGCTCTGCGAGATCGCGAAGCGAGCTCGCCTCGGGGGGTGAATCGGCCGGGCTCCGCCTGGCCGAGAGGGGGACGCGAGGCGTCCCCCTCGGGACAAGAGAAGCCTAGAACATCGAGCGGTTGTCAAACCGATCGATGTTCTAGCTGCCCACCCTATGGGACCAGCGAAGACTCCCAGCAGACGCGTCAGGGTGGCGTTCGCTCCGGGCTTTTCGTGTCATGACGGGGGTGGGCGAGTACGTTGGTACTCAAACCCATAAGGTGACGGCGCCGTCTACATTCTTCACGCACTTCCAGCCGGAGTCTTTGCGCAGCGGCGTTCGACGGCAGCTCGGAACCAGGGAAGCGCGCGGTGCTTCCGGCATTCGATGAATGTCGAGTGGCATGGTAAGATCGTCGTCAGAGCCGCCCGCGGCTCTGGACGCGGGCTCGCGCGAGTCTATGTGGATTGAGCCTCGCCCTTCGCGCGAGTCGCCCAAACGCTCTGCTTCGGCCGCGATTACCCCGGCGCCATGTCGAAGGGCCATCGATAAACGCGGACCGTCCCGTCCGAATGCGCCGATGCAGCGTGTCGCCCATCCGGGCTCATGGCCACGCACTCGACTGCGCCTGCATTCTCTGCCAGCACGCCCAGCGCCTTGCCCGTGACGACGTTCCAGGCACGGAGGGTGCCGTCCGATGAACCCGAGACAAGCGTGTCGCCATGGGGATCGAAGGCCACGGAGACGACCCGCTTCGTATGGCCAGCGAGCGTCCGTTCAGCTCCAGCGTCGTGTCTCCCAGAGCCTTACCGCTCCGTCTCCGCAGCCGGCCGCAAGGAGGCCGCCATCGGTCGTGAAAGAAAGGCCCCGCACGGGGCCCAGGGAGCCCCGCAAGACCCGTATCGGCTGTAGGGTCGCGTCCCATAACCGCACGGTGGCGTCGTTCCCCGCCGAGGCGAGCACGCCGCTGCCAGGTTCGAATGCCACGCTCCTGACGCGATCGGCGTGGTAACCGATATTCAGTCTCTCGCCCGCGGTCACGCTCCACAGACTCACGAGCTTGTCGTCCCCGCATGCGGCGAGCATTCGTATTCCCTGCTCCACCATCGCCACGCCCCGCACCGCGCTGCCCTGGCCTCGCAGCGTCTTTTCAATGGTCCCGCGAGCGGCATCAAGGAGGCGGACATCCCCGTCGTCGCAACCGACGGCCACCCCCCCCCGAGCCCGCAGCGAGGCATCGCGGGCGAGAAACGAGCTGGCGCGCCCAGCGCGGCATTCACGCGAACCGCCGCTCATCTAGTGCAGTTGGCAATGGCAACAAAGCTACTAGGCGTCACTTGCATTCTAACGGGAGTTCAGCCGGCTGTGGCGCAGACGCTCGCGGAGATTGGCGTCGATTCGGAGGCTTTACCGACGACACGGAGAAGCCTTCAGGATGGCCTTCAGGAGTGCCTGCGACGGATGGGCAAACTGTCCGGGTAGGTTGCCGTTAGCAGGCGGTCATCGCCAACCCTAGTGCGTCGGTTTCCCGCATCGAACTCGACATCCTCCCCGTAGAAGAACCACGAAGCGCATCACCTCCGCGAGTTCGGCAGGAAACAGCTCGCGCAGCGAGTCGAT
Organism: Polyangium sp. y55x31; assembly: GCF_029946505.1. Lineage (GTDB taxonomy): Bacteria > Myxococcota_A > Polyangia > Polyangiales > Polyangiaceae > Polyangium. The sequence goes on along the minus strand of NZ_JARZHG010000063.1, from coordinate 26,808 downwards.
GGCCTACTGGAACGGCGTACGAAACCGCGGCGGCGGGGGCGGAGACAACGAGCGCCCCTCCCCCACCGCGTGCTTCATTTGCACCCGCGAGCTCGGCGCGCTGGGAGGTTCGTCGGGACGCATCGTTCGGGGGCGTTCGTGAGACATGAACGCATCTCCGTGGCGTGGGTGGATCACGAGCATCACGAGGGCGGCGACCACGCGCGGGATCTCCCTTCCTCATGCCTCGACGAACGCGACTCCGCGAAGCAGCCGTCGCCCTCGTGATGCTCGTGATCCGATAAAAGTGCTCCCGGAAGGGCGCAACGGACGCAACTCGCCCCGAGAGGTGCCCTCGCGCCCTTCCGGGAGCGCGCAATGTAACTTTTCGACGAACCCGATCCGCTCCTCAGCGCTGGCTAGCCAACGCCCGAAGCGCCGCGGCACGAAGATTCTCCCGATCCTCGTCCGGCTGCGGTCTCTCGCGTGCGTCGAGCTCCACGAGCTCCAGGGCACGTCGAGCATTCCCACGACGCAATGCAGCCTTCGCCTTGAACAGCCATGCATCTGACGGCGAAGCCCTGTCGGAGCTCGGTCTACTGGCCGGATTCGCGTGGGACCGCGCCCTCGTATTCGGCGCCGAGACAACCAAAACCAACGAAGAGCCCATCAGCGGAGGAGGCGCACATGCGCTCGACTCCATCCTCGGCGCCTCCGCACTCCCCCTCGGCTCCGCCTGCACCACGATCGCCGCCGATTCATCGGCAGACGCGGGACTCTTCTCCGGCGTAAGGGCCAAGGCAAGGATGCCGGCTGCCATACTCGGTAAAACGCGGAGCGGCGCGCCGAGCACGCGCGCGCTGATACGGAAGACCCCGCGCACCCACCCCACGAATGCCTCCGCGACCCGTGTGGCCGCGAGGAAACTCCCGAGCCCGACCAGGACCACCACCGTCCGAATGCCGCGGGGCCTCTTGATCGTGTCGAGTCTCGCCAGCTCGAAACGGGCCACGTTTCTGCCGCGTTGCAGCCAAGTCTCCACGGACTTGACGCTCGCGCCCATGCTCTTCGCCGTTTCCTCGGCGTTCTCCCCGAGCGCCTTGCCCTCGATCGCCCGCTGATACTCCGGCCGCAGCCGCGGCCAGATCATCTCGATCCGCTGGCGCTCCTCCAATGCCACGATCGCATCCCGCGGCTCGGGCACGAGCAGCTCCATTGCCGGCGCCTCCATGAGTTCCTGCCGTGCCAACGCCTTACGCTCCTTGATGTGCGTCAGTACGCGGAAACTCAGGATTGCCAGAACGATCTTCTTCCGTTCGTCCGGCGCGCTCGGAAGTGGCTTCTCTCGCGAACAAACGTCGACGAACACATTGGCGACGACATCCTCGGCGTCTTGGTCGTGAACCCCCTTCGCTCGTGCTCGTTCATAAAGAATCGGGACGAGCGCGATCAGCTCATCGTATTCTTCTTTTTTGGGTTGGTTCACGGTAAAACCTCTCGGGGTCGCGCCAACGTCCCCTCACTCGTAGAGGGTCGACGAGGCCCAAATCCCTTCAACGAATCGACATGCACCCCGAAAAAACTTGGGAGCCCGTGTCCCATCCAACCAAACGACGCGCACGTCTAGGTTTGGCGGTCCTGGTTCTCATGCTCGCCATGTTGGCCGTGACACCAGCCGCCGCGGAGGCCGCGTCTCACCACTACCGATTGGAGCTCTCCGCGAAACAGCTCCCGGCGTGCGATCGGCTCCAGGACTTCGAAGGCCTCCTCGATCTCGTGCTGGCGCAGCCGCTTCTCGAACCACCTGCGTCCCGGGTCCTTTCAGCGCGCATCGCCCGAACATCGAGCGGCGGATATGGCGTGGAGCTCGTCTTCACGGACCAAGACGGCAACGTGCTTGATACGATCCATCGCGAATACCCGGCCGCGATGTGTTGCCACGAGGTGCTCTACAAGGCGGCGCTCGCAGCGGCGCTCTGGATGGAGAAGCGCGAGACGTCCCCGGAGGAGCAGGAGCCGCCGGCACCTGCGAAAGGACCAGAGCCCTGCCCCTCGCCGAGGCAACCTCCGCCCGCAGCTCCGCCACCATCGACGCCCACGGAGCCCCCCTCGCCTCCCTTGCCCGTCGAGCGTCAATGGTTTTTCGGGGCCGGAGGGCTGTTCGCAGTCGGCATCGCCCCCGAGGTTGTCGGCGGTGCGAACATCGGCGGCGGGTATCGCGTCGCGGAGCGGTGGACGATCGAGGCGAATGCGCGCGCGACGTTTCCGCTGCTCACGCGGCCCCTTGGAGAGACCCTCGTACGCATGCACACCGCATCGACAACGTTGGGCCCCTGCTACCTGCGCGGCTCCTTTGGCGTCTGCGGCCTGGTCATGGCCGGGGCAATGTGGGCCGAGACCGTGAACCGGACGCACCCGAACCCGAGCCGCCTGCACTTCTTCGGTGTCGCCGTCCGCGGGCTCGTCGAACATCCGGTCGGCGATCGATTGAAGATCCGGATGGACGCGGAGATCGCTGGGAACCTGTTCCGGTCCAGGTTCACGGCCGAAGAGAAGCCGACGCGATGGCGCACGGAGGCGGTGGCGGCGAACTTCGGAGCGTCGCTCCTTTACTGGTTCTGATCCGGCTCAGATGACAGGCTCGCGGCAGCAGAACGTCGTCGCGTCCGCGAGGAAGACGTCGCCGACCGGTTCGCTGCCGTGCGGTTCGCAGGTGCCAGGCTGATAGTCGAGCACCTCGGCGGCGATGCCAGCGAGCGCGACGCCGGACATGAGAAGGTGGCAACCACCCCCCATCTCGGGCGAGATGTCAACCTCCAATCGCTGGACGGAGCACACCGCGTCGCTGTACACGTGGACCTTGACGGAGCACATCGCGCCCGTCGGCGGATCACACGAACAGGCCTCGCACTGCCGCTGATCGTCGACCACTCCGTAGAGGAGGCGCTTGTCCGGCCAGCCTTCGGGGCACGGTTCGTCGCCCGCGCGCATCAAGCACGTGGCGAAAGGCATGCCCGAGGGTGGCAGACAAACCTCATCCTCTCCTTCACACGCCGGCCAAGGTGCACGGGCGCAGGCGCGGGCGAATGGCGCGCCAAACCCTCCGGGCACGAGGTGGGCCGGTCCGGGCGGAGGATCACTGCCATGCGGCGTACAGGGCGGCTCCTCGATGGTAGGCGCGGAGATGTAGATCCCTCCGACACACGGCACGCCGCCACACTGGAGGCCAGCCGGGATCGAGTTCGTCGCGGAACAACCACCTTCCCAACCCGCAGGAGGGTCGAAATTCGTATCGACACCGCTGCCCGCACATGAGTCGGAGGTCACCGTCCACGTCGTGGGCACGTGACATCCTCCTTCTATGGGTGACTCACACGTGCACGTCGGGCACACGGGCCCCCACGCCGGCGCGGGCCTTCCCTCGAAGGCGATCTCGGGCGCGTCCTCCGGACAAACGGGCACGTCGATCTCTGCACCCGTGGCGAGCAGCACGGGCGCCCAGTCGGGAGCTGGGACCACGCACGACCCATCCGTACACGAGGATTGCGAGCCATCGCCGGCCTCCGTGCCGCCATCGACGCACTCGGGGAGCGGCGGGGGAGCACCGTCCGGGCAGTCCTCCGGCCAAGGGCACGGGCAACACTTCGGGGGCGTGCCGGGCGCGCAGTCCGAACCGATGTTGGCATCGTCGTACCAGCAACCGGCAGCCAAGAACGATGCGGCGGTCGCCGACGTCACGAGCCATGCAGCGAGGAAAAGGCGGACGTTCATCCCATGGTGATGCTACCTCGCGCGTAGATGACGCGTCAAGGCCGGAGACAAACCCCGGGGACTCCGATCACGGGACCTCTGCTCCGGTGACCGTGTGACCGGACAATCGGTTTTTGACGGAAGGGTTTGTCGGTGGAGGCAAGGCGTGGTATGGGTGGGTCGACGACCTTCGTCGGGAAGGACCAGCTTGTGCCTCGACAAGAAAAACGCGACGCTCAAGAGTTTCGTATCCGGGTGGGTGCCCGCGTCCGTGAGCTGCGCCTGCATCGGGGGATGACGCAGGCAGAGCTCGCGGAGGCGAGCGGCTTGTCCAGGGGGTATCTGTCGAACATCGAGCGGGCTCGCGTCAACGCGACGATGATCCCAATTGGCCGCATCGCGGCAGCGCTCGATGTCGTACCCATGTTCATATTTACAGGGGCCAACGACGACGAGTTGTCGCGCGTGTTCGACAGGTTGAGGTTTCTCCCGGCGCTCGAGGCGACACGAGTGCTGAAGGATTGGGCGAAAGGAATCCAGCGTTCCTTCGCTCGTGGGAAATGACTCATGAGCAGAGCTTCTTGCTCGATGAGATCATCGACCAGACGGCGGTGACCTGACCCCCGAACGCTTGCGCGATCTCGACCACGCCCGAACCGGCCGCGAACAGTACCAGCACGCGCGTCGAGCGCGCATCCGATTCGAGAATACGCTCGAGCGTGCTCCGGGCCTCTGCCACCTGATCGGGCAGCGCCCCGGGCTCCGAGATCTCTATATCCTCGTCGAGCGGCTCCGCCGGGTGGCGGTTGTGGCTGCGCTTCCTGAGGTTGCGAGCGAGACGCCCGTTACAGACTACGCACGTAACAGTCACACGTGACGTTAGCAGCCTGTGGAATTATCGTCGCGAGCGCCCCGAAGCTAGGGCGACGGAGCGAGGAATCCTGAAGGATTTCGAGCGATGTCGACCGACGATTCGGGGCGCGCAGCAGATAAGTCCACGGGCTGTTAGGTCGCACGCGTCTACGAGATTCTCGATGATTCCAGATGCGCAACGTTCGGGGCTCCACGGGGATCCAACATCGCCGCACCGAAGGGGTCCTCATGAAGCTCGCTCAATCCGTTCCGCTCGCCGCCGTCCTCGCCAGCTCCGCCTGCACGGGACCGATCCCAGGCATCCCGCCCGTCGAGTTCCGCCTGAACAGCCCCGCGCAGCCGACGACCGTCAACGACAACCACCAGGAGACGCACCACCAGGAGACGCACACGACGACCGTGCAGGTCGTGCAGCCGGTCCTCGTGCCGTACCCCTACCCCGTCGCTGTCCCCCGCCCTCCCCGCCCACAGCGGCCCTTTCAACCTCTGCCGCGGCACCCCTGCACAGCTCAGTGGCGACCTTTCTCCCCTCAGCCGCTGCCGCCCAAGCGGAGCCCTGGCTCGCTCGGATCGCCGTCCTGGAGGCGCCAGGCATGCGCCCCTTGGGCCCGGCCATGGGCGCGCAATTTCACGAGGGACAGGCGTTCGAGCTACCGCTCCCGCTCGAACCTGGGAGCTGCTACTCGATTGTCGGTGCCGGAGTCGGTATCGCGGAGCTCGACCTCGAGCTCGTGATCTGGTCTCCGACTTCGCATGCTGGGGTCCTCGCGCACCGGCGTTCCACGGCTGCCCCGAACCAGGGCAACACGCGGTGCGTCCGGCATTCGATGGCCGTCGAATGGCCCAGCAAGATTGTCGTCAGGGCCGCTCGCGGCTCCGGACTCGGGGTCGCGCGAGTCTACGTGGATTGAGTCTCGCACCCGTCGACCTGACCGCGGACGGCAGCACGTTGCAACACGCTCGTGTATGGACTACACGAACGTCCATGAGCACTCGCCCAACCCTTCCGAGCGACAAGGTTTCCCCCGAGGTCCACGACATCCTCGCGTCTTTCCACCGAGGCATTGTCGACGAAGTCGCCGCCGCTGTCGCGCGTGATCCCGTCGTCGTCGTCGGCATGGCGCAAAATCCGGTCGTGAAAAACGCCCGCAAATTGCTCGAACAGGCAGGCATCAAGTATACGTATCTCGAGTACGGAAGCTACTTTTCCCGCTGGAAGGAACGCCTCGCCATCAAGCTCTGGGCAGGTTTTCCGACCTTTCCGATGGTGTTCATCGATGGCATGCTTGTCGGCGGGCACAGTGAGCTCAAAAAACTCGAGGCGGCCGGCAAGCTCAAAAAGTAATAACGTGCTGGAGGAGTGGACGAGGAAGATCCAGCGGTCTTTCAGCGAAGATAAACCGCCGAAGTCGGGGGTCGTGCTCCGCCGGTCGGAGTAGCTCGGGCCCGCCACGGATCTAACACCTACGTTCTGGGCGGGGAGGCAAGGATGAACGCTGCGAAGCCGAGGAGCCCCAAGGGAACCAAGGAACGTGCCGCCGGCTTGAGCCGCCCCTGCTCCGCGAACCACGGCCCGAGATGCCGCGCGCGCAGCTCGGGCACGACGCGCACGAGCTGCGCGGCGCGGGCCGACGCATCGATGTCCGCGCTCGCGTACGAGTACACGTAGAGAGCGCCCTCGCTCGTGACGACCGGGGCGTCCAGTGGGCCCGCGCGATTGAGGGGCCATCCCGTCGCCATGCGTAGGACGCGCGCGGTTGAGCAGAACGCTTTGCCTCGGGGCAACCGCTCCGTGTACCCCTGTTGCGTGTGCGTCGCGACGAGCAGGGCCCTGCCCGCGCGCGCCTCGTTCGCGATGTCGCGAAGCCAGCCGATCTGCCACTCCTCGGGCGGCCAGGACTGCAACCCGGCCGAGTAGCCGATCAGCGCCACGCGCGAGACCTCGCGCACCCCGGCCTGTCTGTCGATGGGCGAACTCCAGGAGCTCGCCCATCATCGGTCCCTTCGCGAGCCCATCGGCGACCACGCAGGGCTGCGTGCCGAGCGCCGTCCGGTTCTCCGAGGCGTGGAGGGTCCCGTGAACTCGCGCGTCGTGCGACAGGACGGGCATCGCAGCCGTGGCTGGGACGGGCAGGAAGGTCGTTGACCCTGCCGGTTCGCAAGTCCCAGCGGCGCGGGGAAACGAAGCTCCTCGCCCCCTTGGCGAAGGGCGAGCGGGAGGGGCACGTGGCCCTGAACGATCGCCGGAAGCCGTGGGGCCAGTGGGGGCTCGACCAGGCGTTCGGACGCGTGGCCATGCGAGCTGGGCTCGAGGGGTGGTCGGTGTATTGTCTCCGAGGATATGAGATCGAGCCGATCGGGCTAGAACCAGCGGGAATCGGCCCAGAGACCGTCGAGCCCATCGAGCCGATCGGCGAGCGTAACCCCGCGATTCCTGGTCCCTCGACAGAATCCCGACGAGAACCCGAGGGGACCACGGCCCCCCCGTCGAGCCCCCTCCTACAGGCTACCGCGGCCGTCCGTGCGATGCTCGACGCGGCGCTTGCGTCGGGTGACATCGAGGGCGCGCGGCGCGCTACGGTCGCCCTACAGGCTCTCCTCGGCGAGCCCCCGCCCGCTGGCCAGGAAGCGCCGGCCTCGGCGGTGAAGAGCAGCCGCAAGCGCCGGAAGGCGTAGGCCGCTCCCATGGCCCCGGGCGGCCCGTCGAGAGCTCGCCCGGGGCTCACCCCTTCCCGATCCCCCTGCACCATGTGCGCGTCGCGCCGAGCGGCACGAGCTCGCGGCGTAGCCGGCGCGCGAGGAGCGCCGCCGCAACGCGCCCGCTATTGCGCGGCCGTGCTCCCGTGGATCACCTCATGATCGCCAGTAAGTCACGCGCTCGCGAAAGCCTGCTCTTCGCCGTGCCGAGCACCACGCCGACGGTATCGGCGGTCTCGCTTGTCGTGTACTCGAGCGCGTCGAGCTCGACCACCCTGCGCAGGTTCGCAGGCAATCGCTCGACCAACCGCAGAGCTTCGCGAGCCTCGAAACGGAGAGCGGGATCCCCCCCGCGCGAGGGTGTTTCGTCTGCCGGGCCCCCACCGCTCCGCCTTGCCCTACGCCGGTAGTACCGGGAGGTGCGTACTGCAAACGCCGCGATAAGCGTCCGTGTGGCGTCCACGTCGGCCTTCCCCTCGATGACGCGGATCCGCCGCTCCTCGGAATAGCGCCAGAATGCGAAAAGCACGTCCTGCGCCAAATCGTCACGGTCGGCAGGGATAACGCCTACCCGGCGAGCAATGCCGCAGACGTAGGGCCGAAGCTTCTCTAGATCGGATTGATCCAGCGTGATCCGTTCGCTATGCTCGCCTGTCTCTTCGTTGACCACCCATTGCCGTTGCATGGCGTCCCTCCGTTCGTTTCAGCCGCTCCTGTCCAGCGTGCAATCGTTTCCAAGCGGTAGCGCGCGAGGTTTCGAGCCTCCGCGCCATCTGATCGAGCGAATAGCCTTCGAGGTGGAGCCGCAGCGCGGCGCGCTCGACGGGCGGAAGCCGTTCGGCCCGATCGAGCCATTCCCCAAGCGCGGCGCGCTCCTCCGGCGAGGGGGACGGATCCGGGGCTTCCTCGATGCGCCCGGGGCTCGTCGTCACCTCGACATGCCAACGGTGGAGCCTGCGATAGTTCGCGGCGTGCCCGAAAGCGATCTGCCGGAGATAGTCGGCCGGCCGCTTGATAGGTACGCCCTCGGCTTTCCGCCGCGCGTACGTCGCGAAAACCTCGTGCAGCACGTCGGGCGCGTCGTCCTCATGAACGCCCGAGCGGAGCAGGGTCACGATTAAACGCTCCCTGCATTCGGCGTAGAGGTATCCTATCCCGCTCGCGCCGTGCGGGCGCTCGGGTCCCTTGCGCTGCATTGTGCATCGCTCCCGGACCGCGTAGGACGGCCCAGGCTCGATTTACGAGCGGCCGTGGCCCGGTGGCAAGGGCATTTGCTTGTGACGAGCGTTTTTCCTGGCCACGTGTTGCACGAGGACGATATGCCACACCGCATGCATGCAGCATTGATCGCGCATGTTCGTGACCGCGGACGCGTGAATTGTTGGTTATTGACAGATATTCGCGGGGCTCCCGTCGACGAATATCCGGGCGGCCGTCCTCGCGGCGCTCGCGGCCCGTCACGGCCGAGGCCGAGGACCAGGGCGCCTCGATGCAGGGCGCTCGCGGCCGTCCTCGCGCGTCGAGCCGCGCCGCCCGGGCGAAAAGCACGAGCACGAGCTCGCGGCCGTCCTCGCGGCGCTCGCGGCGCTCGCCGAGGTCATGGTCGAGCCGAACGAGGCCGAGGACGAGGGCGCCTCGATGCAGGGCGCTCGCGGCCGTCCTCGCGGCGCGCTGTCAGACCACCGGCAGGGCGAGCGCTCCCATGGCCTTCGAGCTTGTCCACGTAAGCACCGTTGGACTAGGCTAATACTGCTCGGACGAACGGCGTAGACGCGACAAGTGAGACACCGTGAAGGAATACATCTCAGTCATAGCGGCGATCGTTGCTGGCTTCTTTGCCATACTCACGTGGAGGCTCAAGCACTCGGCTGACGAAAATGTGCGAAAGTCGCTGCTGGAGAAGGAGCGACGCGACGAGTTGAAAAATCTCTACGCCGACATTGGCGCACTAATCGAAAAGTCTATTACGCAAGTTTTGGCATTGGAAAGGTGGACCCTCGCCGAGGAATTCGCCAAGGCAAACGCCAGACTTCGTTTGCTTGCACCGCAGGATGTTATCGATCAATATTCGCTCGTTGCCGATCTGATGCAGAAATGGTCGTCTCTGTACACGAAATCAATGCCCGAAAAGCACACGGACGGGGACAGGTCATATCTCATAATCCGTTCGCCGGATCCGCGGGAGAAGTATAGGAAGCCCGCCGAGGAAGCCCACGTAGAGATGCAGCGCGAGCTAGCCAAGCTCATCAAGCTCATGCGCGATAATGTAGCGAAGCCGTAACGATTGTTCCAGAGACGCTCTCGGCGCTCGCCGAGGTCATGGTCGAGCCGAACGAGGCCGAGGACGAGGGCGCGCTCGATGGGGAGCGCGATTGTCCAGGAAGACGGAAGGGAGCCGCGAGGAGAGCAGCGCTCAATTCGTGACGAACATCCCGCGCCCGCCCCGACCTTGCACGCGGGCGCGCTCCTCGGCCGCTTGGCGCTCGTCCTCGGCCCGCATCGCCGCGAGCCTCGGATCCGTCTCCCGCCCCTCCCGCTCCTCGTATTCCAGCGCCTTCCGATCGCCCCGCTCGACCAAGCGCGCATGATCGGCGCGCAGCATGGCCCGCGGCTTCCCCGCCGGATCGCGTAGAAGCAGGCGCGCCCGCTCCTCGCTCGAAAGGGCCCGCCCGAAGTTTCCCTCGTGCAATCGATCTGACAGGCTCCATTGCGTCGAGAGTGCTCGCATGATCGCGACATCGATCGTGTACGATTGCCGCTCGGCTTCGGTCCGCTCCTCGGCGGGTCTTCCCAGGAACCGACCGAGCATCACGGCCGCCTCGGCGAGCTTCGGAGTCACCGGCTCGAATTCGCTTCCCAGCTTGCGCGCATCGACGCCGGCCTCGTGCGCCTCGGCCGCGAGCTCGGCGAGCATCCCGCGCGCCTCGCGTTCGAGCTCGCCCGCGAGCGCAAGCATGGCAACGGCGGGCGCAGCGTGCGCATACCAGCGCTCGACATCGGCGAGGGATTCCAGGACGGCACGCGCGGCGGCGCGGCGCTCCTCGGCCTCGGCCTTGATCTCCCGGGCCCGATGCGGCTCCGCCGCGAGCGCTCGCCGATCGCCCGCCTCGGCCGCGTCGAGAGCGGCGAACACCTCGGCGCGGAGGGTTGCGGCGCGTGCGCGCGCCTCGCCGAACGCCTTCCGCGACATGTCGAGGATCGCCGCGAGCTTCGGCCCGGGGTGCGTCGCGACGTAGGCCGCGCTCGCCTTTTGCGCGTCCTCTCCGGCCCGCACGATGCGCGCCTCGGCCTCGGTCCGATCGGCGTCCGCGCGAGCCCCCTCGAGACGCGTCCGCGCCGCCGCGAGCGCCGCGCACGCCTTTTCGAGAGACGCGCCAGCCGCAGCATGCCGCCGCGAGAAGGACGCGAGGATCCCAGCGGCGCGCGCCTCGGCTTGCTGCGCCGCCGCGAGCGTCGAAGCCGCGCGCTCGTCGTCGGGAGCCGAGGCGGCCGCGTCCTCGGCCTCGTGCAACGCTCGACGGGCCGCTTGGTGCGCGCGCTGCGCGTCCTCGTAGGGCAGACGGGCCGCCGTGAGCACCGCTTGCGCGTCGGCCTCGGCGCGCTCGCATTCGAGGACGGCCGCCTCGGCGCGCTGGACCTCGACAGACGGCGACGAGGGGGGAGCGGGCGGCAATGCCGGGCGAGACGGGGGCGCAGCGGGCGCGGGCGCGGAGGTCCCCCCGAGAGCGGAAAACAGACGGCCGAGAGGGTTTTTCATGGGAAACGCTTCCTTTCATCGAGCGCCGCCCGCGGGCGGCGAAACACTCATTGCGGCGGCTCGATCGGCTTCCGCGATGATCGGCGATTTCGTGGGCGGAGAAAGAGCAGCGGCGCAGCGGCGGCATGCTTCCGCGAAAACTCCGGCCGCGCGAGCGGCGAGCGCTGGATCCCTGCGCCTCGCCTTGACCAGCATAGGGGCAACGACGTTGATCGTCTGATGCTCCTTTTGAATGGTCCATCCGGGCGTGCGGTACGCCGCGCCGAGGACGTGCATGACCTCGTGACAGACGGCCTCGGGCCATTCCCGTAGCTGCCGCATGGTGCGCGGCGTACGAACGGCGATCCTCGCGCTCCTCGCTTTGCGATCGACCGTGCACAATCCCGCCATGCGTTCGCCCTTCGCCGGGTATCCCGCGCCCGCGTCATTGCACGGATACCGGAGATCCTCGACGTGGCGCGCCTCGATCGTCCAATCATCGAGGCCGAACGCCTTTTGCCAGAATGCCACCTCGGCCGCGAGGTTCGGGAGCACGGTCAACCCTCCAATGCGGTCGCGAGGCGGACCGCGGTGATCGTTCGTCCGGACGCATCGACGGGCGCGAGGCCGCTCGCGTCGTCGCCCGCCTCGGCCGCGAGCTCGCCGCACGTGACGAGCACGAGCACGGCCGCGCGCGCTTCCTCGAGGGACATCCCGCCGACGTGCGCCTCGAGGACGAGCACGGGCGCGGGGATCGGCGCGGAAGGATCCAGCGCGGCAAGGGACCGCGCCGCCGCGAGGACGGCCGCCGCAGCTTCGGAGAGCTCCGGGGGATCATCGAGGCGCGCCTCGCTCGCGGACCCCCCGGCGAGCTCGTGCACGGACGCGGGCGGCGCGTCGAGCGCGTGATCCGGATCGGCCTCGGCGGGCGCATCGAGGCCGGCCTCGTGAGCCTCGCGCGTCGCGCTCGCGGCGAGCGTCGGAAGCGCCGGCCGGGCGTCGAGAGCTTCCTCGGCCTCGGCGGGCGCAGCGGCGGCGCGGAAGGATGCCGGGCGGCGCGCATCTTCGAGGCCGCGCTCGTGCTCGCCGATCGGCTCGCGCGTCTCGCGGCGGGGCGCCTCGGCCTCGGCGGGCGCGGACGGGGGACGATCGGCCGGACCGGCATCGATGGGAGCGGCGGGCGGCGCGGCTCCGTTCGTCTCGACAGACGGGCGCAGCGGACGCGCCTCGGCGAGCACGGGCGCGGCGTCGAGAGACGGATCGGCGAGGGGAGCGGCAAGGGGTGCGCTCGTCCCGATCGATCGTCGCGCAGCGGCCGAGGACGGGCGCCTCGGCGAGCGCGGAGGGGGGCGCGCATCGAGGCTCACGACGTTGCGGCACGCAGGCGCCTCGGCGAGCGCGGGCGCGGACGATGCGCGCAGCGGGATCGGCTCGCGCGGCTCGCGCGGACCGGCATCGACGGGAGAGACGCGGCGAAGGGCGCGAGGCGGCGCGGGCGGCGCGTAGCCTCGGCTGGACAGATGGCCGAGCATCGTGCGCCGGGCGTATTCGTTCCTCGCGATCCCGGCTTCCTCGGCCGCTGATTGCAGCGCCTCGGCCTCGGCCCGCGTCAGCCGAAAGGACACGAATTCGGAGGCCGGCTCACTGAAACATCGTCGGGGGCGGCCCATTGTGCACGCGGAGCATAGCAGCGCGGCGCGATTACGGCCAACAGTGAGGAGCATCGAGGCGAGTTTTTCGCGAATAGCGTGCACGAAACGAGCGGCGAGACGGTGACGGGCGCCGACGTTCACGGACACGAACCGCGCGAAACAGCGAGATCCGCCTCGTTTCCAGTGTTCAAGACGATTTCAACGCGTCGAGGTCTTCGCGGGAAAGTCGCCTCCCTTGCGCCTGAAAATTCCCCTATACTGTTTGGAATGGGCAACCTCGCCAAACTGTGCAAAGCGCCTCGCCCCTGGTGCGAGGAGCACCAGCGGCGGCGCGAGGTAGGGTAAGGCGCCTCGCACTGGCCAGAGATTGGCCAGAGATTGGCCAGGGATTCCCCAATGGTTTCGCTGGAGTGTCCAATCGGCCAATCTGTCCAAGGGGTTCCGCAACATCTTCTACGTGTACACGTGCGCGTATCGCGTGCGCGCCTCCCCACCGGGGGAGCGTGTAGCGTGATCTCCCATGTGTGCGCGTACGCTTGTGCCTGGACACATTGGACACGCGTGCAGATGAGGCGGGATCGCAAGGGTTTTTGCAGTGTCCAATCTCTGGCCAATCTGCGGCCAATCTCCGAAGACTGGCCAGGGGGAGCCACGGGAAACGCCGCGTTTTCGGACCTCGAGAGCATCGAGGGGGACGAGCACGAGCGCCGCGAGCACCTTGCCAACCGCACCCCCTCGCCGCTCTCCCCACGTGCGCGGAGCGGCGGCGCGGAGCACGAGCGGCGCCTCGGCGCGCGCATGGTCTCCCCCCAGCTCCCCGCGGACCTCGCCGAACGCCAGCGGGCCCCCAGCGCCGCGAGGACGCCCGGTAGCAGCTCCCCACGGGCGCGAGTCCCCCCGTCCCCCGTCGATGCGTCCTCGGCCCGGTAGCGCGCGCCCGTGAGCCGAGCGGCGAGCGCCGGCCTTCGCACCCCCCCGCCGAGGACACCCCACGCGAGGAGCACGAGCACGAGGCCGGGCCTTCGCGGGAGGCGCGGGTGCAGCGGCGGCGCGGGCGGCGCGTGGCCTTGAACGTAGCCGGTACACGCTAGACGGGACAGAAACTTCACTCTGATTGGCGCTAGGGCGATAATGTGGTCATGCCCCAGCCTAACTGCCCTCGTTGCAATAATACAACGCTCATCCTCGAGCCCGTCACTGCTACGCAAGCCCTTCGAGCCAGCGGAAGAGAAAAGACGCACAAACTGCATGCGGTCGCCTGCGGCGGGTGCGGAGCCATATTCGGTATCCTGGACCCGGAAGTTGCGGACAACGTCGACAAGATTCGAAAAGACCGCTGAAGCGCACGAGCACGAGGCCGGCGTCGAGCCTCACGCCATGGCGCACCCCAGCCGCCCCGCACGACGCACCCGCCGAGGCCGAGGCGCCTCTACCGCGCCCGCCCGGTCTCGACGTCACCTTGCCGCCGCTGCGCGCCCGCGCCCGGCATCGGGAGAGGTCCGCGCTGCCACGAGCTCGCTGAACGTCGAGACGGACCTCGGCCGCGACGGGGACGGGCGCACCCCGCGAGCAGATCCTCGAGCGCCGGCAGAGCACACCCCGCGCCCCCTCCGAACGCGAGCCGAGGAGCTGCGCGGCATCAGCGGGAGGACAGGCTTTCACGCCCTCGCAAGCGTCCCCGTTTCTACTCCGTCCGGCAGATGTGATAGGGGTAGGCCATGAGCCGGATGGACGCACGTATCAGGGAAATGCAGTTTCTCGCGCGGCTGGATCGCGAGGGAGAGATCAAGCATCCAGGGGGTTTCGAGCACATTGAACACCAAGAGATGGTCCTGTCGCTCCTGCATGATGGCTACATAAACGATATTGGTTCGCTCGCATGGGGCGGCGGCGAGGCGTTTGCAGGCGAATTCAATCAGTTGCGACAAGCGCGTGAAAAGAAACGCTGGCAAGAAATCGGGGATCTGCTGCACGGGGCAAAGGTCGATTTAACGTTTCGCATTAGCCATAAGGGCCGCGTGCGCCTTTCCGAGCTCCAGCAGCAGCTACGCACCGGCCGCGACCGAGACCCCACGGGCTTGTGCTTGGCGAAACGGCACTTGGAGACCGATCTTACCATTGCACTAATGTCCGCCAGCAACGAGACGCCGCTGTCCGTCGTGTACCTGGATATGAACGGGCTCAAAGCGATCAACGATAAGCACCGGCATGTGGGCGGGGATGCGGCGATCAAAGCATACCTGGAGGCCGTTGTTGCGACGTTCGGCGAGCGTGGCGAAGCATACCGCGGTGAGGGAGGCGATGAGGTAATCGTCATCCTGCCTAACGTGGACGACGCAGCCGCCGCCAAGCTTCTCGCCAATTTCACGCGGCAGCTTGCAAAGGATGTCCTCGATCTGAATGGCGAGGCTCTCATCCTCACGGCCTCGTGCGGAAGCGCATGCACAATGGATCCCAATCAGGACGCCGTTGGCGACCTCGCGGACAAGGCGCAATACCGCGCAAAAGAGGAATCGAAAAAGCACGATCCTCGCGTGAGCGCGATCGCGGTGGGGTCTGGCGATGTGACTATATTCAACCCCCACAATCGCGAAATCTAGGCAGCGGAGCGGCCGCGAGGGGCAGGACGCCGATCCGATGCCTTGCCCGTCCTCGACCCGCTGCGCCGGTCAGGACGCGCGAGCCGCGCCGAGGCGCCCCGATGCCCGCCCGCGGTCCCCTCGATGCGACCTTGACCCCGCTGCGCGCGCCACCGCTGGCCACCGAGCACGAGGACGGGCGCGAGGGGGACGAGCGCCGCGAGCTCGTGCACGTGAGCTACGCGCCGAGGCCGCTGTGCGTCCGTCTGTCCGCCCGTCCTCGCATCCCGCGAGCGTCGCCGAGGAGCTACAGGCGCCGCGGGCGTGGACCTCGGGGGGCGCCCTTGCAGCACATGTGCAGCCCGATCGGGAGGTACGCGCCCGGCCTGCCGGGCGTAATTCTCTAATGCACATTCTGCCCAAGTTGACGCCCCAGCTCGCGCCGTGGTAGCGTGAATCCTTCTGTGGGGTTGTTTGACGGATCCCCGTTGTTTTTCGATCGGAGGAAGATGCAGCTTCATGGCCCCATACAACCGACCCGCGTATTATTGTGAATTCTGCGGCCACATCTCGTGGAGTGGCTTTCGCAGAGACCGACGAGGCAATGCTCGTGACAGGTTCCTTGAATTCCAGCGCCACCCTGCCAAGTGTAAAAAGCGCAGCGGCTCAATACGCCCGAAACCGTCAGGGCGTCACTGGCTAAAGTGACTTAATCGATGCGCGCCGCCCGTCCGCGGGGTTCGGGCGGCGCGCCGTTGTTCCCTCCGCGCGCGTTCGATGGGGAGGCCGCCCGCCTCGGCGCGGGCCTCGAGAGCATCCCGCGCGAGGAGCTACGCGCCGCGCCCGTACCCCGCAAGCGCCCCCCCCGCTCCTCGGCCTCGCCGATCATCGTCCGCGCCTCGTTCGTCCTGCCAGGCGGCCGGCGTACGCGCCCCGATCGGCCTCAGCGCGCATCCTCGAGACGCCGCTCGTCCTCGCGTTCGTCACGCGCCGCCGCTGGGATCGGCCTCGTGCTCGCCGCGGTAGGCTTCCCAAGCTGCCCCCACGACGAGCGCGCTGGCTCCGGCGTCAACCGTAGCAGAACCCATCGCAATGGCCGTTCGGACGATCCGGGCCGAAAGGACCGTTCGGCATGCATGCCGAATTGCTACAACAGCCATTCTTGCAGGGGTGGCAACTGCACTCAGGCGTGATCGTGCAGCGGCATCCGTACCGGCCTCGCGGGCGCGTATCCACGGGTCGAGACGGCGAGGCGGGCGCGGGTTCCGCCGGGTCGTTCGCGTCCTCGTCCTCGCGCGGTAGCTCTGCGCCGGCCTCGCCGCTCCTGGATGGCTGCGGAGGCCGCTTGTAGACGGTCTCCCTGCGGCCGTCGCGGCGCTCGCGGCCGTCCTTGATCCATCCCGCGCGCATGAGACACGTTGCCGCGCGGATGCTCGCCCCGTGGTCCATTCTGGACGCGTCCAGCTTGACCGCGTGCTCGAGAACATCGGAGACTGTGACCTCCCCGCGCGTTGGCTTTTCCAGGTAGACGTCAATCAAGCCCTGCCACGCATCGCCGAGGCGGCGCTTCTCGGCCTCGGCCGCGCAAACGGCCTTTTCCTCGGCTGTCTCGGGCCACCAGCGGCGAGAATCAGGATCCGGATCCTCGTATCGCGCAAGCGCCTCCGCAAACAACAATTCGCGTTCGGCCGCGAGCGCGCCGAGGTCCGCCTCGTGCGTGCAGCGCACGGGCCAGAAACGCCGGTTTTCGTCGTCGCGGAGGTACGTGCCCAGCGCGTTCGGGTTGACCGTGCCCGCGAACACGCATTGCCGCGGCGCGGTGTCAGCCGCTTTCGCGTATGGTCGGCGGTAGTGGTCCTCCTGCGTCGCGAGAAACGCCTTGACCCTGGAAACCTCGGCCTTGTGGATCCCATCGAGCTCGGCCATTTCGACGCACCAGCGCCCGCGCAGGACCTCGAAACGGTCCTTGCTCGTCCAGTCGATCGACGCGTCGGAGAACCACGCCGCGCCGAACAGGGTGCGCAGCGTCGTGCTTTTCTTGATCCCCTGGAGTCCTTCGAGGATCAGCATCGTGTCGACCTTCTCCCCGGGCCGCATCGCCCGTGCCACGGCCGACACGAGAAACCAGCGCGACACGAGGCGCACGTATTCGGTGTCAGGCGCGCCGAGGTGCTGGATCAACCACGTCTCGAGGCGCTTTTCGCCGTCCCATCGAAGGCCGCGCAGCCATTCGCGAATAGGGTGGATCCGGCGCTTCTTCGCCACGAGCTCGGCCGCCGCGTAGCATTGTGCTGGGCTCAATTCGAGTTCGTATCGACGCACAAGCCATGCCTGTAGCTTCGTGACGTCCGTCTCCGTCCACTGCGATAGCGGCGCGCCGTCGTCGTCGTCGGGGTGCCACGGCGGCGAGTGAATGCACACGATGGCAGCGACGAATTCATCCCACGCAAAGACGCCTTTCCACGATTCGTCATGCGAAAGGATGGTAATGGCATTCGCCGGGACGTGGCGAATTTTGCGGCTGTCGCGTGTGTACGTGTACACGATGGCGGACCGCCAATCCCCCGGGGGATAGTCAGGCGCTCGCGGCTGGGATCGCTTGCGCCCGCGGGCCTTGCCTTGCGCCTCGGCGCCCTTCGACGGGCGAGGGGAGGAAGCGCGCTTGTCCTCCTCGCCAGGCGGACGGCCGCCATCGTGCTCGGCCTCGGCCTCGCATGGTTCGCCGCGAGCCTCGGCCGTCCCGATCGCCGCGCCCACCTCGGCCTCGCGCGGAAGCTCCCCAGCGTCGACAGGGCGGCCGTCGAGAGCATCGAGGGAATGCTCGTCCTCGCGCCGCCCATTGCATTCGTTATCCGATTCTGCTACTTTCATTGTGTCTCGACCATCCGCGGCCGTCCGGGTGTCCCCCCGGGGCGGCCGTTTTTCTTGGTACACAATCCCAGCGCGCACGATCGCCGCTCGCGCGAGCCATCGCAGCGCGCACCTATCCCGCCGCGCCGCCCTCCTTTCTACGCGTCCCCCTGGCATTATGATTGCGAGGCCGCGAGCGCCGCCCGGCATCGAGGCCGAGGACGCTCGCGCCTCGCGTTCGTTCAGGCGAGCGCCGCCGCGCCGCCCGGCATCGAGGCCGAGGACGCTGCGCCGGCCGTGCTTGCGGTGTCGTTCGCCGCGAGCCGATCGAGCGCCGCGCCGAGCTCTTCCCGGATCGCGTCCAGGTTCGCGCGGGCCCGCTCGAGAGCGATCCGCGTCTTCCTCGAAATGGGTTTTCCGCCGAGCACGTGCCCTGCGGTGATCGGGTGAAGGTCCGCCGCGCCTGCGACGAGCAGAACGCGCTGCCTATCGTTCAATCTGTCGAGGTCTGCCATAGCTCGGCACTCTACCCAGGACAGACGCGCCTCGTGCAAGGCATTTCGTGCACGTGTACGTGAGTGCAATCGAGCCTCAACGCAATGCAATCGCGGGCCATCCCCGCGACGCATACCGCTCGATAGGCGAGGGTTGACGCTCGATTGCTCGCGCGGAGGTCCGGCCGGGTGAGCGTCGGAATCTTGCTCCCCTTCGCCGGGGGCAAGCGGGCGCACCGAGGACGCGCCGCCCGGCGTCGCACGTCGAGACGCCCCCTGCAATCCTCCTCGGCCTCGGCGCGAGGCGATCGGCGAGCCGGCCGCGAGCTCGTGCACGTCGAGCCGGCGCTCGTCCTCGGCCCGCTGCGCGCATGGTCCGCGGCCCCTTGGCCCGGCGAGCATCGAGGTGGGCGCGGAGCACGCTCGTCCTCGGCCGCGCCGCGAGCTCGTGCGCGTCCACCGATCGTAAGCGCCCGGCCTCGGCCGCGAGGAGCTACGCCCGGCCGGACCTCGGCCCCCTCGCCGAAAACTTGGGGATCTCGAGGACGGACCACACGATCCCGCGCATGGCGAAGGGGAAGGCGAGCACGAGGACGCTGGGCAAGGGCGACACGCGGCGCAAGGCCGCGAGCGCCACGACGAAGAGCGCCGCCGCGAAGAAGAGCGCCGCGAAGAAGAGCACGAGGCCGAACGCGAGGCGCGAGGCCGCGAGCGCGCCGCCCGCTGCGCCGGCCGAGGCGCACGTCGAATCGAGAGCGAACGCAGAGCGCGAGCAAGCGCCGGTCACGCAGAAGGACGCGCATGCTGCTCGGGTCGAGGAAGCCGTAGCCCTCTTGCGCGAAGTGCTCGCGTTCTTTGGGCCCAACTTGATTCGGTTTTCCTACACGCCAACGGCGGGCGAGATCGAGGCCCTTGAGCGGCTCCGGATGACTCCGAAGACGACGAAAGATCCACAAATCAGGCATCGGCGCCACATCCGAACGATACAGCGGATTGTATGGGCTCAGGCCATTCTATCATGCCTGCTAGTTGCGATCAGGGAGAACAGTCACGCCGCATGGCTTAGGCTGGAAGTCGCCGCGAAGTCATTGGGATGGAGTGGCGATCCGCCGCAGAAAGACCTATTCGTTTACGCCGTTGTAGAAGCCATCGGCGAAGCGCGGCAGGAATTGAGCCGGATCCGGGGGTTTGGACACTTGGCCCCCGGATGGCGGGACCACGACACGAAAGGCGGCAAGAAGAAAGACCCGAGGCGCGGAAAACCGCTTGATTCCACGACGGTCGACACCGTGCGCATCATTGCGGCGAGCCTCAAAGAAGACCTGGAGAGCATCGACGAGCGTTTCCGACGTGTAGACACAGATCGTGTGATTGCCCTGCTTACGGCCAACACGACGATTGAAAACGTCGCCGGACACATGATCGCGGATTGTGGAGCTCTTGGATACAAGGTCACGACCCCAAAGGAGCGGCAAAAGCTGATTGCCAATATATCCGAAACACACGGCAAGCGCGAGAGGGAGCGAAAGGCGAGCGTCGAGCGAATGCATGCGGAGCATCAAGCCGACCCCGACCCCGACGCCTAGACCGTGGGGCAGAATGCCCAAACCAGCTTTGGGCATTCCGTGCGAGCCGCGATTGCCCAAAGTCACTTTGGACATCCGTGGCGAATGCACACCGGCGCTTTGTGCATTCGTGCGTCCAGGAAGCTCGGGTAGGAGCGGCTTGCGACCATGCAGCAAGCACAACGCTCCAAGATTCCTCGGGCCCAAGGTGTCACCCCGCCGGATGACGTGCGCCAAGCCGTCGGCGCTCTTGTCTCTACCATCGGCGAACGGGCGGCCCTCGAAAGCCTCAACATCAGCCGGCAAACCTTGGCACGCGTGACGGGGGGCCTTCCCGTGCGCGTCGGGACGCTCGTCCTGGTCCGCCAGCAGCTACAGGCGCACGCGCACAAGGGAGGGAGCAGCGCATGAGTCTCCATGAGATCCCGCCCGACCTGCGCGAAGCCGCGTTGATCCTGCTTTCCTACTTCTTCCGCCTCGTCCGGAATGAGGCCGAAAAGCACACCAAAGGCGACGAGGGGCCGCGCTACTACGACCGAAAAACCTTCCCCTGGGGCGAACGGTCCTTCGAGCGGCTCACGGGGCAAGGGAAGCTCCGGAGCTTCAAGGCGCCCGACGGGAAGACGATCCTCGTGCTCCGGGACGAGGCTCACGCGTTCATCGAGGCGCAAGAGGGCGCGCGCCCGCGAGCGCCGCGCCCGCCTCCCACGGCGCGCACCGCGGCGCCCGTTGACGTGAACGCCTTGTCACCGGCCGAGGCGCACGAGCTCGCCATGGGACGCGAGGCGAAGCAGGGCCCGACCACGGAACGGAGCCCGCGCCCGCGCCGCCGTTGATTCCGCCGAGGCGCCTCGCGCGAGGTCCGGACCGTCGAGACATCGATCGGCCTCGTGTTCGCGCGTCCTCGGCCATCGTGCGCGCCCGTGGGGGGCGGGCGCGCTGGGATTGAAGGACTCGAAACGGAGCGGCGAGGCGCACGCGTGCGCCGCCGCTGGTATGTCATGACGAACCACACACGAGCGGCGCCTCGATGCGCGCCGCCCGAACGGACCGATCCGCCCCTCGCCGGGCGAGACATCGAGGCCGAGCACGGCCGCGAGCTCGCCGCGCTTCCGAACGGGCCACGCTGCGCGGAGCATCGCGCCGCCGCGAGATCGCGCCGCACGGGCGAGCGTGCGCCCGCCGAGGACGAGCACGAGGCGGACCTCGAGAGCATCGCGCCGCGGCGCTGCGCCGCTGCGCCGGGCGGACATGCGCGCGCCGAGGCGCGCCCGGACGAAGGGCGCGAGCGCGCCCCCCACCACGCGCGAGCCGATCGCCCGAGCGAACCGAGCTCGAGAGCACCCCGACGCGGGTGCGCAGCGGGCGCGAGAAGATCGGCGAGGGGGGCGAAGCAGGGTTCGGGCGCTACCGCGACGCGGGCGCGAGCACGAGGCGCCTACGCGCCGCCGCGAGCCGATCGCACGGGCGCGCCGAGGCCGAGGCCGAACGCGAGCACGAGGCGGACCTCGAGAGCCCCCGCGAGCTCGCCGAGGTCCCCCCGCGCCGAGGCCGGCCCGCGCAGCTCTGCCACGTCCCCCCACGGGCGCGAGGACGGGCGCAGCGTGCGACGTGCGACGCCGGGCCGCTTTCCCCTCGCCGATCGCTTCCCGGGCCCGCTGCGCGCCGCCGCGAGCCAACCGAGCGGCCGAGGCCGGCCCTTGACGCCCGCCGGGGGGTGTGGTCGGCTGGTAGGGCAGTACAAAAAGCGGGCCCCGTCCGGTGCTGGTAACACCGAACGGGACCCTAAGACAAACCCCGCGGTAATCGAGGTTTGACCTATGGGCACCATACCGTCCATCTGGGCAAGATCCAGCCATTTTTCAAGCGCGGAGGTCCTGTAATATGGGCCGCCGTCGCACTGGTAACATATTGCTTGAAGGTGACCATTACGTGGCGCGCGTCCTTCTGGACGGCCGCTACGTGAGGATCCACCTCCCCCCGGGCATATCCGAAGCTCGCGCCCGCGAAACCGCGAAGTTCTACACGGACAATCCGGACAAGGCGCGCGAGCGGATCGAGCAGCAAGCGCGCGAGCGGAGCAAGGGCGCCCCCATTCCAAAGGGAGAGACCTTCGCCGCGTATTTCGAGCGGTGGATAAGGGACCGCGAGGAGCGAGGGTATACCAGTATCAAGAGCGACCGCTCCGCCTTTACGCTGCACGTCGTGCCGACCATCGGAGAGAAGCCAATCGCGACGATCACGCGCGAGGATTTGGAAAGACTGGTTCAGGTCCTCGACAAGAAGATCGTCCAAGGCGAGTATTCGTGGCGCAGCGCGAAAAAGCTATGGCTTGCGGTGCACAAGCTATTCAGAGACGCATCATCGGCGAAAAACCTCGCGTTACGCGTCCGCAAGGACAATCCAGCGCAGGGCGTCGTGGGGCCCGACTTGGGTACTCATCGATCGAAGGTGTACCTTTTCCCGGTCGAGTTCTTGCAGCTCGCATCGTGCGAAAAGGTGCCGCTCGAAATGCGCCGACTGGCGACGCTTGCCATATACCTCTACTCCCGCATATCGGAGATCCTTCGTCTGCGGTGGACCGACGTTAACCTACAGGAGGGCGTCATCTATGTCCGCCGCAGCTTCGATAACGCTCGAAAGCAGGAGAAGGGGACGAAAACCAAGCGCCCGCGCGCCTTTCGCATCGAGCCGAATCTACTGCCCTTGCTTCACGCGCTGTACGCCGAACGTGACGAAAGCGGCCGGGTGATTCCAGTCTATGGCGGCCACATGGCCCGGCGCTTCCGCCTCGCCATGCAGACGGCAGGACTCGACCGGCCGGACCTGTACATCGCGGATGACCTCCACAAGCGAATGACGTTCCACGACCTACGTGCGACGGGGATTACGTGGATGGCCATGCGTGGGGATTCTACGCATGTCATCATGCAGCGCGCGGGACATCAGAACTTCAACTCGACCTTGGTCTACATCCGCGAAGGTGAAGCGCTCCGGGGCAACGCCGGCGAGGTCTTCCCACCCCTGCCTGCCTGCCTGCTCGTCCCGGCCGGCGAGGGATCCGCGGGCGGCGGGAATCTGTCGGAAAACTATCGGGGAGGAACGACCCCGACGAGCCAAGTGTCGGTAAAGTCGAGCGAAAGTGAACCCGGGGCGTATTGCTCTAGACACTACGCGATCACCAGTTGGCTCCGCGCCGGCATCCCTGTCCATGTTGTCGCCTTGGCGCCCAGAGTCCGGTTGCGGTCGGCACTTCCGGGCGAGGCCTCACCGATATGCAGAAGCCCCTCCGGGCCGCCGCCACCCTCACGCCGACCCCCAAACCCTTCGAACCTCCCAGGAACCGGCGCCCAGGCGCAGACTGCATGCGGGCGCTCTCGCGGAGCAAGGTGAGCTGCTGCCGAGTCTCGTTCGGAGCCTCTTTGCTCAGGGCCGGCGAGGGGCAGGGGGCTTTAGGGCCAAAAGAACATCGGGCGCGGGGACGCGAGGCTGGCAGCGCGCGATGACGCGTGGCCCAAAGCGTGTTTCGAATCACAGATCGAAGAATGCCGCGACGCGGCAGGGGGCGGCCGAACGGTGCCTGATCGCTCCTTCTCCATCTGGTTTGGGTTGACTCCTTAACGCGGACTGGTATAGGTTGCGTTAAGCTTAACGCGGACAAGCACGGGTGGCGTTATGATTGATCCCAATGAGCAGGCCGAAGATGACAACGGTCAAAGCCCGAATGACGGCCAGCAAGCAGGACAGCGCAAGGGTGTCAGCCTGTTCGGAGTATCCGTGGAATACGGGCTCCATACGCTTCTTTGGCTGGTCGCCGAGCATCCCAAGCGTGCGAGCAGTCGTGACCTTGCGGAGATGCAAGGTGTGCCAGCGGCGATGCTGGCGAAAATCCTGCCGAAGCTGGAGAAAGCCGGGATCGTCAATTCGAGCGACGGCATCAATGGTGGATACGAGCTGGCCAAGTCGCCCGAAGACATCTCCGTGCTCGCGGTCGTGGACGCCATTGAAGGCGATCGCAAGCTCTTCGATTGCAAGGAGGTGCGGCGCGGGTGCGTGTTGTTCGGAGGAACGCCGCCGCCTTGGTCGATCGACGGCGTCTGCCGCATTCATGCGGTCATGCTGCGGGCCGAAAAACGCATGCGTTCCGAGCTTGAAAAGACCAGCTTGGCCGATCTTGCTCGTGGCGGGCGACCGGAAGACTTCGAGAGCCAAGTCGCGGACTGGTTCCGCGATCGCGCCACGGCTCGGGAAACCTCACGCGTGACGGCCTTGAAGGAAGGACGCCGCTCGCCCCGCTGAGACTCACCACGACCATTCAGAAACCCAGAACGACGGCACAGAACGACACACGTCAACCGGAAAGGATCAACTCAATGAGCCGCATGAACTGGTACCAAGTCGCTCCCGAAGGCGCAAAGGCGTTGCTCGGCGTCCACCACTACATCATGAAAAACACGAACCTGCCGGAGGAGCTCATCCATCTCGTGTTTCTCAGGGTCTCGCAGATCAACGGCTGCGCCCATTGCATCGACATGCACGGTCGCGATCTTCGCCAGACGATGTCGGTCGACAAGGTTGCGCTGGTGCCTGTTTGGGATGAGGTGCCGCACCTCTTTTCTGATCAACAACGCGCGGCACTGGCCTGGGCAGAGGAGGTGACCCGTGTCAGCGAAACACACGCATCTGACGAGGCCTACGCGGCGGCGTCCGCCGCGTTCGAGCCGAAGGACCTGGTCGATCTGACGATCACCATCGCCGCCATGAACGCCTTCAATCGGTTGGGTGCCCCTTTCCGTCTTCCGGTGTCTGCCAAGGCGACCTGATCGACTATCGACGGGTCGGGGCGGCGCTCCTCACCACGCAACAATAGCTGAGAAGCATCCGGCGCCATCGCCAGCCCCCCTTTCAAGCCCACTACGCATGCCCCTACGCGGCGCCCGCACACGCCCCGCTCACCCGCCGAACACCTCAGCCACGATGACCTCCTGCGGATTCTGGGCATCCACGAGGACCGTCACCAGGCTCCCCGTCTGCGGCTGCCCGACATACCAGGGCACCATGATCCACGCGACGTGCTCGGTCCCGTTCAGCGCGAACGATACGTTCACGGAGTATCGGCTCGTCAGACGGCGTCCCGTGCGGTAGGTCGAGTCCACGACGCGCCCCTCCACGGTGAGGCCTTGCTCGAAAAGCGCGGAGATCCGCCGGCACCGCCGATGAAGACCACGCGCCACAATGGCCGTCACGAAAACGGCAGCGGCCAGTAGGTCCCAAGGGACCTCGACATTCCGGCCCGTCATCACCCGGTGCAATAACCCGATGACGAGCAAGCCCCAGGGGACGCCGGCAATGTGCAGGAGAAGAAACGAGAGGTAATCCCGTGTGACGATTCGGCCGATGGAGGGACGGGGCACGTGGACGTCAATGGTCCTTCATGTGCCGACCAAAGGCAAGCCCCGCCACCCGCACCTCTGCCCCACTCTTCCGCAACCCGATCCGCCTCCCGATCTCCCGCAGCGTCTCCCCCTCCACCAAGGCCCAGACAAGGAGCTCTCGGTCGCTCGCGTCGAGCCTCCCCAGCGCCACGCGCACCGCGTCCACCAGCTCTGCGTGCGCCTCGGGCTCCGTCGACATGGCTCGCGCAGCTTCGATGGCCCGCCCGCCCCAGCGTTTTCCTCATACAGGCGTCGCCACAGCGCGTCGTCAGCGCTCGCCATCGGCATACCGACACAAAAGATCCGGATCGGGTAGGTCCCCCAAGTTGACGACGCCTCGCCTGACGTGCCCAATTCTCCGCCGGAAGCACGACACCACAAGCAACGCGGGGCCACCATGCTCGCGCACATGGCCGATTCGCTGTTCTTCAACGAAGACGTCCCAGCCATTCGCGTACGGCTTCAGCGTGTTCGGCATGAGCTGCCGCATCGCACTCACCTCGCAGGCGCAATGAAGTAGAGCAACCCTCGCGCGGTCGGGACGCCAGCCGATGGCTCGACGAACGCCGCCGGGAAGTCGGCTGCTACCAGCCGGAGCAGCCCACGTTCCTCCGCCGTGAGCAGCGCTCGATCCAGTAGCGTCCTCGGCACCTCGGGACACGCCACGCGCACGAGAGACACAGGCACGCCGGGCGTGTCGCGGTAGCTCGGGAGCAACCGCAGGAGCTCGCCAAGGACACGCGAGACGAGATCCGGATCCGCAGCCGCGCCGCGAGCCGCGCGTATCTTGTCGACGAATCGCATCACCTCCGCGAGCTCGCAGGGAAACAGTTCGCGCAGCACGTCGATGGCCTGCTGAAAGGGCGTGCGAAACCGCGGAGGCGGCGGACGAGACGAGGAGCGCCCCTCCCCCACCGCGCGCTTCATTTGCACCCGCGAGCTCGGTGCGCTCGGAGGTTCGTCGGGACGTATCGTTCGGAGATATTCCTCGGGCATGAGCGCTCTCCATCGTGTGGTTGGATCGCGAGCATCACGAGAGCGACGACCGCGCGGAAGCTCCCTCCTCATGCCTAGCAGCCCGTGGACCTATCCCGAAGGACGATCGACAGGGACGGGAGGGGATGGTAGGTTTGTCCGCGTCATGTCGATGGGTCGAAGACGGGAGAAGCAGGCGCCGCTTTGGGTGGCGGCGCCTTCG
>NZ_JARZHG010000062.1 GCF_029946505.1 Polyangium sp. y55x31 | reverse complement strand
TGGGGCGTCGCCCCACACCCCAGAAGGGGGCTGTCCGCCCCCTTCACCCCGGACCAGGCACGGCCTGGACCGAAGGCGGAGAAACCGCGCGATGCGCGGTTTCTCCGGGGCCGAGAATCATTACGGACGTTTGTACAGAGGTGCTAGCGGCGCCTTCGCATCGCGAGGAACCCAAGCGCGAGCGCCGCAAAGAGCCCGGCCGAACCCGGCCCCTTCGAGCCCACGCCGCCGACATTGCACCCGTCGCCGCCGCCCGAGCCGCCACCGCCAGCTCCAGCGCCATTCGACGAGCCACCCTGGCCACCCGAGCCGCCCGCGCCGCCGGCGCCACCCGCGCCGCCATGACCGCCCGCGCCGCCTTCGCCGCCGGCGCCACCTTCACCGCCTTCACCGCCGGCGCCACCTTCACCGCCGGTGCCACCTTCACCGCCGGCGCCACCTTCACCGCCGGCGCCACCTTCACCGCCAGCGCCGCCTTCACCGCCCGCGCCACCCGAGCCGCTCCCCGGCTCTACGCATTGTCCGCTCTCGCAAACCCCGCTCGTGCATTCGTCGCCGATCACGCAAGCAGTCCCCGTCGCGGCATTCCCCAGCGGATAGAGCTCCACGCTGCTCAGGCTGCCATTGCCCGGCGTGCCGCCCGCGATGACCACGCCGTGCCCGGGCACGTACGTCGCCGTATGGCCCGACCGCGGCGACGCCATGTCCGGCAGCGAGATCCACGTATCCAGGTCCGGATCGTAGACCTCCACGCTCGCCGTCTCGCCGCCGGAGATCCTCCCGCCCGACACCATCACGCGTCCGCTCGGCAGCGTCGTCATCTCGTGGTGCCATCGCGGCACGCTCATCGAGGCGACCGTGGTCCACGTATCCATCAGCGGATCGTAGAGCTCCGCCGAGGTGAGATACCCCGTATTTTCCTCCACGCCGCCCGCGACCAGCACCTTGCCCGAGGGCAACGGCGCCGCCGCGTGCCCCTTTCGGCTCGTCGCCATCGGCGCGACGAGCGTCCACGTGTTCGTCGCCGGATCGAACGTCTCCGCGACCGTGAGCGTCACGTGGATCTCGCCCCCATCGTCATTCGAGCCCCACGTCCAGCCGCCCGTCACGAGGAACCGGCCGTCCGGCAGCATCGTCCCCGTGTGCGAAGATCGAAATTGCTTCAGCTTCGGGCTGCTCACCACGGTCTGCGTGACGGGGTCGTAACGGAGCGACTTGTTCGTGACGTCCTCGCCGTCCTGGGAGCCCGCGACGATGACGTTTCCGTCCGGGAGCACGCCGAGTACGCCGTTGTATTCGTAGTTCTCCACGAGCGCGGGCTCGTCCGTCCAGGTGTCCGTCGTCGGATCGTAGGTGAGGCCGCCGAACGCGTTGAGGATGAAGATGCGGCCATCGGGCAGCGCGCCGCTGGCCGCGCCGTCGAACCCGATCGGCGGCGCGCTCAGGGCCGACCACGTGCCGGTCGCGAGATCGAGGCGCTCGGCGGTCTGGTAAGCCGTGTCCTCGATGCCGACCTGCGCGTACCCCCCGGCGATGACGAGCCCCACGCCGGGGACGAAGTGCGCCTCGTGCCCGCGTCGCGGCGTGGACATGGGCGAAATGGGCTGCCACATGGCCGACGACACCGCCGGCCCCTTGGGCGCGGCGTCGCCCTCGGGCAAGAAC
Organism: Polyangium sp. y55x31; assembly: GCF_029946505.1. GTDB lineage: Bacteria > Myxococcota_A > Polyangia > Polyangiales > Polyangiaceae > Polyangium. Next base: position 36,720 of record NZ_JARZHG010000062.1, on the reverse strand, counting down.
GCGAAGAAGGGCAGGGAAGCGAGTACGACAACGGTCCACGCGCGAGTTCGGTGCATGAGCAGTCTCCTTCAAGAGAAGCAGGCCGAATGGTTGAGGTATAGGTGTACGAAATTCGAGGCGCCGGCACAACGGACGTGCAGGATCCGCGCGGCCGGACGCTCGGCGGGCGCGTCAGGGCAAGGCCTGCACGAGATCCACGGCCGGCGGAGAGACAGGCGACTTCGCGACGAAATACGCCTGGAGCGCGTCGAGGTCGATCGCCCCGCCGATACGATCGGTGCCCATCGCCAGCACGGAAAAGCCGTCTCCGCCGGCCGCGTTGTAGCTGTTCACCGCGACCCGATACGTCGTGCCCAGATCGAGCGGCGCGCCGTCGATCTTGATGGACGCGACGTCGACCTTCGCCCCGACCGCCGCGCTCGCGCTGTACGAATAACGGAAATTGCTCGACGGCTGCAGGAGGTAGATGAACGGGGTGCCATTTCGATCGGTCCCGAATTGTTGCTCCAGCAGGGCCTTGATCTGCGCGCCCGTCAAGCTCATGACCACGATCGAATTGCTGAACGGGAGGACCGAGAAGAGCTCCTTGTACGTGACGATCCCGTTCATCGCCTCGCCCGCGGCCGCCATGAACGACAGGTTCGCCCGCACGCCGCCCGCGTTCATGAGGGCGATCTGGGCTCCGCCCTGCGCCGGATCCTTCGTCGCGGCGAGCATCGAATCGGCCACCACCACGCCGAGCGTGAACACGCTCGCGCCGAGCGGCGGCTGCCCCCGATTGAGCGTCGCCGTGATGGTGCCGACCTGCTTGTCCGCGAGCGGCGCCACCTGCGCGGCATAACCATTCACGTAGGCCTCGACCTGCGTGTCCGCCGCGTCGCGCGTGACGACCACGTTTTTCGCCTTTTTGCTGATCACGTCCCCGGTGAGGCGGCTGATCTCGAGATCGATGTCCGTGAGCAGGCGACCATTGGAAGCCGCGCTCGTGACGAGCTTGCTCCCGATCATGCAGTTGTACGCCTCGTGCGTGTGTCCGCTGAGGATGACGTCGACGGCGTCGGACATGTTCGTCGCGATCTGCACGATCGGCCCCGAGATGCCGGGGCATTCGTCGAAATGGCCCGTGGGATAACCGCCTTCGTGGAGGAGCACCACGATCGACTCGATCCCTTGCGCCTGCAGTTCGGGCACGAGGGCATTGATGGTCTCGACCTCGTCGAGGAAGGAGAGATCCTGGATGCCGCTGGGATCGACGATCGTCGGCGTCGCTTTCAACGTCATCCCGACGAACGCCACCTTGGCGTCCTCGAACGTGCGAATGCTGTACGGCGGGAACAGGGTCTTTCCGGTCGTCTCGTCGACGATGTTCGCCGCGAGGAACGCGAAGCTCGCGCCGGGGAAATCCGGGCTGCCCTGGCAGCCGTCCTTCGGGTGGCAGCCGCCGTTTTGCATGCGCAAAAGCTCGTTTTTGCCCTCGTCGAGCTCGTGGTTGCCGACGGCATTCAGGTCGAGCCCGAGCAGGTTCATCGCGCCAATGGTCGGCTCGTCGTGGAAGAGGGCGGAGAGGAGCGGGGTGCCGCCGATGAGGTCGCCGGCCGAGGCCACGACGGTATTCGGGGTTTCGGCGCGCAGAGAGGCGACGTGCTTCGCGAAATAGGCGGCGCCGCCGGCCTCGACGGTGGTGTCGTCGGGGAGGGTGATCTGGCCCGCGCTGCCCGGCGGGGGTTCGAGCGCGCCGTGGAAATCGTTGAAGCCGAGGATCTGCACCTGGACCGGAGGCTCGACGGCGCCGCCGGAGCCGCCCATGCCGCCCGAGCCGCCCATGCCGCCGGAACCGCCCATGCCGCCGGAGCCGCCCATGCCCCCCGCGCCGGCCATGCCGCCGGCGCCGCCCATGCCGCCCGCGCCGGCCATGCCGCCGGAGCTGGACGAGGTGGTGTCAGAAGGCCGCGTCTCCGTGCCGCCACAGCCGGCGACGACGATCAGGCCCAAAAGTCCCGAAGAAACCCATCCGCGAACGGAACGTATGCGATGCATCGCATGGAAACGAGCAACGGGGAGGGGGGTCTTGTCAATGGCGAAGCAAGGGAGCGGCCGCGCGGCGTGATCCACGAAAGCCGAAGTGGACGATGTAGAGGTAGCAGAGCGCGGGCAGCAGGAAGGCGTGGTGGACGCCGATGCGGTCGGCGAGCCAGCCGAAGATCACGGGGATGAGCGCGCCGCCGACGATCGACATCACGAGGATGCTCGACCCCTGGCTCGTGAGCTTGCCGAGGCCCTCGATGCCCAGCGCGAAGATGGTCGGGAACATGATCGAATTGAAGAGGCCGACCGCGAGGATGGTCCCCATCGCCACGGGCCCGTTCAGCAAGAGGGTCGCCGTCACGAGCAGCGCCGCGACGATCGCGCTCGCCCCGAGCACCCGCCCTGGATCGTACTTGCGCAAGACCGCCGAGCCGATGAAGCGGCCCACCATCGCGCCGCCCCAATACAGGGATACGTATTTCGCGGCCTGCACCTCGGTGAGGGCCGCGATCGACGGCTGCGCGAAGAAATTGACGAGGAAGCTGCCAATCGAGACCTCGGCGCCGACGTACACGAAGATGCCGACGGCGGCGCGTCGCAATTGCGGATACGCGAGCGCGTCGAGGAAGGAGCCTCGTTTGGCTTCTTCGCCTTCGACGGACGTGATCGTCGGGAGCTTGAGGATCGCGAGCGTGCCGGCGAGCACGAAGAGCATGGCGGCGAGGCCGAGGTAGGGCAGGCGGACGGCGTGCGCCTCGGCGAGGGGATCTTCGGCGTGCTTCACGGCGCCGAGAATGAAATGACCGCCGAAATAGGGCGCCACGGTGGTGCCGAGCGAGTTGAAGGCCTGCGTCAGGTTGAGGCGGCTCGACGCGGTGGCCGGCGGGCCGAGCACGGTGACGTACGGATTCGCGGTGACCTGGAGGATCGTGATTCCGGTGGCGAGGACGAAGAGCGCGGCGAGGAAAAAGGGATACGAGGGCAGGCTCGCGGCCGGATAAAAGAGGAGCGCGCCGGCGCCGGCGGTCGCGAGGCCAAGCGGGAGGCCTCGTTTGTAGCCGATCCGCGCGACGAGCTTGCCGGCGGGCAGCGACATCAGGAAATACGCCGAGAAAAATGAAAATTGCACGAGGGCGCCCTCGGCATAACCGAGGCGGAACACGTTCTTCAGGTGCGGGATGAGGATGTCGTTCATGCAGGTCATGAAGCCCCACATGAAGAAGATCGTGGTCACGACGCCGAGCGCGCCGACGTACGTCTTGGAAGGGGCGTCCGCGACCGCCGCCGCCCGAGGGGTCGATGCCTCCATGCCCCTTGTCTTCTCACGACCGGCGTAGGCGCGCCATGAGCCTTGCAGCCGCGGAGAGGCGCGGAGGAGCTCAGCCGCCGAGGTTTTCCGCCCGCGACGATGTCCGGAAGGGGTGGATATGCGTCAGGGGCGCCGAACAAGTTGGACAGCGGGTGTTGACGCTCGTCAGGGGGCGCTGATCACGATGCGCAGAGGGGGTTGATGGACGTCGAATGGGTCTGATCAGGTTGGTCAGCGGGTGTTGACGCTCGTCAGGGGGCGCTGATCACGATGGGGAGCGGGGGTTGACGCTCGTCAGGGGGTGCTGATCACGATGGGGAGCGGGGGTTGACGCTCGTCAGGGGGCGCTCGCCACAATGGGCAGCGGGTATTGACGCGCGTCAGGGGGCGCTCGCCACGATAGGCAGGAGGGGTTGACGCTCGGCGCCCCCGCGAGCGTCGTGTCCCGCGCGCGTGCTGCCGCTTTCGCCCCCGGGCGTGTCGAAGCAAACGTAGGAGCGGGAGCTTTCCAGGGGAGGACGCAGGCCCTAGAGGGGAATGACCGGCTTGTGCGATAGTTGGTCCCGCAACGAGTTCGCCGTGCCGGTCATGAGCTACGAAAGGGCTGTGTGAGAGGATGCTTTCAGGGATCCAGGATCCGGAGACGTGGGTCGCGCTGATCTCGCTTTGCGCGATGGAGATCGTGCTCGGCATCGACAACGTGGTGTTCATCTCGATCCTCACGGCGCGCCTGCCGGCGGACAAGAGAGACCGCGTGGGGCGGATGGGGCTCCTGCTCGCGCTCGTGATGCGGATCGGCCTGCTCTTCACGATCAGCTTCCTGATGGGCCTCACGAAGCCGCTCTTCACGTTGCCCCTCGTGGGCGCCGCGATCTCGGGCAAGAGCCTGATCCTGCTCGTCGGAGGCCTGTTCCTGATGGGCAAGTCGACGAACGAGATCTACGCGAAGGTCGAGAAGGACGAGGAAGAGGAGCACGGGGGCGGGTCCAAGGCGACGAGCGTGGGGCTCGTGATCGCGCAGATCCTGGCGCTCGACGTGGTGTTCTCGCTCGACTCGGTGATCACGGCCGTAGGCATGATCCCGCCCGAGCAGATGTGGGTGATGGTGACCGCGGTGATGGTCTCCGTGGGCGTGATGCTGCTGTTCGCGAAGGGGATCTCGGGATTCGTCCTCGCGCATCCGTCGGTGAAGCTGCTCGCGCTCGCGTTCCTGCTGCTCATCGGCGTGATGCTCGTGGCCGAGGGGATGGGGCAGAAGATCCCGAAGGGGTACATCTACTTCGCCATGGCCTTCGCCCTCGGGGTGGAGCTGCTCAACATGCGGTTCCGCAAGAAGCGGCGAAAGAACACGCCGGAGGCGACGCGGACGGCGGGGCCCGACGTGGCCTGATCGCCCGGCTCAGCCCGCGTCTTCGATTTCCTCGACCTCTCGAATCACTTCGGCAGGGCTGTTCGCCGCGGCCAATCGATCGGCCAATCCATCACTCGAAAGCCGCGCCACGTGCGCGAGCATCGAAAGCGCCGCGCGGCCCGGCTCTCCGAGCTGCAAGATCAAGAGCAGCCGAATCGGCAAGCCATCCGGCGCCTCGGGCAAGACGAACGGCCGCGCCAGCGTCACGAGCGCCGCCGACGAACCCGCCGAGGGAAACACGCCATGCGGGAGCATCACCCCGCCCCCGAGCGCCGTCGACGCCGTCTGCTCCCGCGCCAAGATCTCCGTCACCATCCGCCGCACGGTCGGCCCCCCGCGGAGGCGCGGAAATCGGCTCGCCGCGATTTCGATCGCGTCCTCCAGTCCGGGGCACGTGAGCTTCAGAATCACGCGCTCCGGCGCGAGCAGGCGCGCGAGCGACGGGCGCTCCTCGCGACGCTCGGGCGCCGGAAACTCGCGGTCCACGAAAGCGCGGATCCGCGCGATCTCCGCAGGCCCGAGCCTTCGGCGCGCGATGTCGAGGAAGAGCATGCCCGCGCTCGGGACCTCCTCGATGTATCCCTCGATGGCACAACCCACCTTGTGCGCGGCGCCCACGAGGAGCCGTGGAGGTACGCCGATTTCCCGCGCAATGGCCTCCAGCCGATCCGGCGTCGGGACGGCGTCGTGGCCATGCTCGACGCGGCTCAAGTAGGCGCTGGAGACGCCAATGCGTTGCGCGAGGTCCCGCAGGGAAAGCCCCGCGTCGAGGCGCAAGAGGCGGATCGTCGCGCCGAGGTGCATGGCGTACTTCAGGAGGAGGCCTGTTCCCCCGCGGCCGGGACGATCGCGGCGAGCGAGGCGCGCGTGGCCGCGACGCGAGCCTCGCCGTGCTGGCGGACCACGAGCAGCGAGATGGGACAGGCGTGGATCATGCGCTCGGCTTGCAGGCCGAACAGGCGCTCCGAGAGGCCCCATTCGGCCCCCGCGCCCACGATGACGAGGTCATAACCACGCGCCGCCTCGGCGAGCGCCGCCTCGGAGGGGACGTCGTGCTCGACGACCTCGAACGTGACCTGGCCCGAGGCCCCGGGCTCGCGGAAGACCTCTTCCATGCGCGCCTTCGCGCCGAGCGGTTTGCCGCCGTCGCGTCCCTTGGCGACCACGTGCAGGACCGTCACGTCGGCCCCGGCGATGTGCGTGACCCGCTGGGCGAGGCGCAACGCCGCGCGATCGTGCGCGCTGCCGAGGAAGGGCACGAGGACGCGGCGGATCCGCGTCAGGCCTCGATCGACGAGCACGGCGACGTCGGCCGGCGCGCGTTTCATGACCTCGTAGACCGTGCCCGAGAGCGCGGCCTTGCCGATGAGCGGCTTGCGCCAGCCGAGCAGGAGGAGATCGGCGTGTTTGGCCTCGGCGACGCGGCAGATGTCGACCGCGGGCTCGCCGGAGACGAAGCTCAGGGGTTTTACGGGGACCGAGAGGGACGCGGCGCGCGCGAGCAGCGGCGCGAGCGGCTCGCCGTCGCCCGTGGTGTCACCGCGCTCCTGGCGCAGGACGAACGAGGCGCGATCGTCGGGATTGATGAGGTGCAGCGCGTAAAGCCGCTCGGCCGCCTCGGGGCCGCCGAGCGCGTGGCCGAGCGTGACCATGCCGGGGCCCGTGCGATCGTCGGCGACGCACATGACGACGGTGAAGGGCGGCGTCTGGGTCGCGGGCACGGGCGTCGCCTCGGGCGTGTCGGCGACCTCCTTGGCGAAGAGCTCGAACGGGTAGATGTGCTGGAGGAGGGGCGTCGTGATGAAGGTGGTGAAGAGCGCCATCAGCACCATCATCGTGAAGAGCGTCGGCGAGATGACGCCGAGATCGAGGCCCAGGTTGAGGACCACAAGCTCCATGAGCCCGCGGGTGTTCATGAGGATCCCGATCGCGCTCGACTCGCGCCAGCCGAGGCCGGTGAACCGCGCGGCGATGGCGCTGCCGCCGAACTTGCCGAGGCAGGCGAGCAGGATGAGCAGGGCGCAGATGCCCCAGTGCTGCGGGCTCGACAGGAGGCCGACCTGCGTGCGGAGGCCGCTGTACGCGAAGAACAGGGGCAGGAGCAGCACGACGACGACGTCTTCGAGCTTGTGCGCGAGCGCCTCGGCGAGGCCGCCGTCCTTGGGGATCGCGGCGCCGAGGACGAAGGCGCCGAAGAGCGCATGGATCCCGATGGCCTCGGTGACCATGCTGGAGACGAGCAAGAGCAGGAGCGAGATCGCGACGACGTTCTGGTTGACGGGCTGCCGCGATCCGACACGCGCCCCGAGCCGCGCGAGGAAGGGCCGCACGACGAGGAGCATCACGGCGATGTAGCCGAGGGCGAGCACGGTCGTGCGCACGGCGCCGTCGAGGCCCGTGGCGCGGACCGTGGAGACGACGAAGGCGAGCAGGCACCAGGCCGTGACGTCGTCGACGGCGGCGCAGGTGATGGCGAGGGCGCCGACCTTGCTGCGGAGCAGGCGGCGCTCGGCGAGGATACGCGCGAGGACCGGGAAGGCCGTGATGCTCATGGCGACGCCCATGAAGAGGGCGAAGGAGCTGAACGGCACGTCGGGCTCGGAGAGGCGGCTCCGGAGCCACGAGGAGGCGAGGGCGCCGAGCGCGAAGGGGACGACGATGCTCGTGTGGCTGATGACGACCGAGGCGTGGCCGCGGTTCTTGAGGAGCTTCGGGTCGAGCTCGAGCCCGATGAGGAACATGAAGAGCACGAGCCCGACCTGCGCCACCATGCCGAGAACGGGCATCGAGGTCTTCGGGAAGACCGCATCCATGACGCCCGGCGAGAGCCACCCGAGGAGGGAGGGGCCGAGGAGGATGCCCGCGGTGATCTCGGCGATGACCATGGGCTGGCCGATCCGCCGGAGCAGCGCGCCGAGCAGCCGTGACAGGGCCACGACGACCGTCATCTGCAAGATGAGCAGGGTCAGCGGGTTGTGCGTGATCGCATGCATGGCTCGGCCTCCTGAGTGATAAGTTATCACTTAGCGCAGGCGGGCGGGAAGAGCCGTGACCACCTCCGCTCGGCCGCTTTCGTGCTCAACCGCCGATGCGGGAGCAGCCGGAAATGTCGACGGTCCGTACGAGGAAGCTCGCGCTCTCGACCATGTGAATGACCTTGGTCCAGACGCGCACGCGCGCCTCGTCCTCGGCGCGGTCCAGGATCTCGAGGGTGGTGTTTTTCCCGATCGAACCGACCGTCCTCCGCTCGCCTTCAAGCTCCGCGACGAGCGGCACGTCGTGCTCGCAGCGCAATCGTTCCTTCACGACGAACGGAGGATGCCGCATGCCGCCGCCGCCGCCGCCGGAGCCGTATCCGGTGAGGGATCGGCTCGGCTTCAGGTCCGACGTTTTCACCCAGCCAAACACGTAGAGTGTGTCCACCGGGAGCGAGATGCGCGACATGTCGCCGCGGGATTCGAATACGCTCACGTGGGTCGCCGTCGAGAGCGCGAGGCGGGCGACGGGTTTGCCCTTGGGTTCGAGCGAAATGGGCACGCGGCTACCGGGCAAGATGATTTTGACGTCCTTCCGTTTTGCTTCCCCCCCGCCGGGGACGGCCTCCTCCGCCGCGAAGGATCCGATTTCGAGCCCGACGTCGCCGCACGGCCGCGTGGCGCGCAGGGGCGGGTCGAGGACTTCGAGCTCCTCGGAATCGGGGTGCGTGACGGTGATGGATGCGTCCTCGGCCTTCGACCAGCCGAGGTGGGCGAAGATCGTCGGAATGGCAAACCCATTCATGACGATGGGTACGTTCGCGCGGAGGACCGAGGCCGAGGCGGGGGTGTGGCCCTCCACGGTAAAACCTTCGTCGCGGATACGGAGGAGGGTATCGCCCACGGGACCAACGGGAATCGAGAGCCGAGCCGCGCCGCCCCGGATGCGGACGAAGGGGGCGGCGTCGGGGAGCAAGGCGAGGTCCGTGACGTTCGCAGCGCCGCTCCAGCGCGCCGCCTCGAAGGTGCACGCGACCGCGGCATCGAGCGCGACGGGCGGAGGCAGGGGTTTTTCGGGGGGTGGCGCCGGGGGCGCGGGGTCGGGAGGCGGGGCGGCGGCGACGGGCGGTAGGGCGACGACCGGCGGCAGGGGCGCCGCGGGCGGGGGCGGGGAGGCGCAAGCCGCGAGGAGGACGAGGAGCGGGAAGCCCGGGGCGCGAGGCATGGCGAGCGGCACGGTAACATGTGCTCGCGCACGCTGGATTGTCCTGCATCCTCGGATGCGCTTACGCTCGTTCCATGGGCCAGCGAGGTTCCTTCTATTCGTGCCTGGTGCCTGGGCTTGCCGTGGGAGTCTTCTTCGCCGCGGCGTGCACATCGACGCCCCCCGAGGTGCCCGACCAGGCGCCCGCCGTCGCGCCGGCGCCGTCCGAGGCTCCGGGCGCAGCCGCGACGGTCGAGGCCACGCCCAAGCGCGCCGTGGCGAGCGGGATGGTCCGACCCACGAAAGGCGGCTACATGGTGGGGAACGTCGTCGTCGACGGCGATCTCCTGCAAAAGGCGCTCGCCGACGCGCCCGGGAAGGATCCGAACACCGCGGATTGGTTCCTCGGCGCCGTGGTGCGGATCGAGGGCGAGCTCCACGAGCACGGGGCGTCACCCGCGAAAAGCCCGGATGGGCTCGTGCTGCAGATGCGCTCCGGGCCATACACCGAGGCCACGCGCATCGACGCCGCCGCGATCGAGAAGCCCGCGGTGAAGATCGAAGGCACGCTGGCCCGCTCGAAGGGCCTTTTTTCACTCGCCGGGCACCTGATCACGAAGGAGGATCTCGACTGGTCGCTCGCCCCGAACGGCGGACGCGCGGGGGATCGGGTGCGGCTTTACGGGCAGCCGAGGACCGTCGTCTGCGAGCCGAACACACAATGCCTGATCGAGGGTTCCCTCCCGCTCTTCGACGTGGCCCGCGCCGAGCGGCTGCCGTAGAGCCGCTTCCCTGTTGACACCCATGGCTCGCATGGCTTGCCATGTCGGCCATGTGGAGCCCTGAAGGCCGCAAGGAGAACGCTCGCGAGCTGCGCCGGATCGCCGACAAAGTCCTGCGTTATCGGCAACTCTGCGACCGCTTCGCGAGTTACTTCCAGCCCGAGAGCGACAACGCCCGGCAGCTCCGTCAGATCCGCAGCAAGCTCGAAGACCTGCGCGGACGCGCGCTCGATCGGGAGAAGCGGCTCGCCAAGGGCGTCGTGAAGATCGGCGTCGTCGGCCTGGAGAAGCAGGGCAAGAGCGCGTTCCTCTCGGCGTGGCTCAAGAGCGAAAAACTCCTGCCGAGCGAGGCCGAGCGCTGCACCTGGAGCACCACGGTCATCGAGCCGGGCGAGGCCGGGCAGTTCGCCGCGACCGTCACGTACTACAACGAGGCCGACTTCAAGGCGCGCATCCAGAGCTACTTCGACGCGCTCGAACCCGGCAGCGTCGAGCGCTGGCAGGGCCTGAACCAGGCCGAGATCCTGCGCCTCAAGGCGAGCTTCAAGACACGTGAAGGCTACGACGTCGACGATCCGGATCGCGCCGGGCGGCGCGAGCAGACGGCGCTCGCCGAGCTCGTGGAGATCAGCGCGGGTCTGTCGGAGATCAAGGCGCGGCTCGGTCGGCCGCCCGAGAAGATCACGGCGTCGACCCTCGACGCGCTCGCCGAGCAGATCCGGCCGTACATCGCGCTGAAGGACACGAAAAACGGCAACAGGCCCTACCCGGGCGTGCGGGCCGTGAAGCTCGTCACGGTCACGATCCCCGTCGAGGGCGCGATGCCCGGCGTCGAGCTGATGGATCTGCCCGGCATCGACGCGCCCTCGGACAAGGCGCGGCGCGACACCGAGGAGGCGCTCGCGAACGACGTCGACGTCACGATCTTCGTCAAGGACATCACGCGGCCTTCACTCGTGCGGAACGAGGTCGAGCTGCTCCGCATGGCGCAGACGGCCGATCGCAGCATCTCGCTGAAGGACCGGATCTTCGTGGTGCTGACGAAGGTGGACCTCTTCGATCACGCCGACGAGAACGGCAACTGGCACTGGTCGCTCGCCGCGCGCAACTTCCGCGAGCAGGGCGTCGACCGGATCTTCCCGTACTCGAAGGTGTGGGTGCATCAGGGCGTCGACACGCAGCACCCGGTGGCGCGGCAGCTCATGGACTTCTTCGGCACGACGACGCCCGTGAACGGGCTCGACAAGCTGAAGGACGCGGTCGAGCGTTACCTCTCGACCGACGTCGAGGCGCTCGATCGCAAGGTGACGCAGGCGATCAACTCCGAGTTCGGCGAGGTCGAGGCGCTGCTGCGCGGCGTGCTCGTGACCGTGAAGGACGGGCTCAGCGATCGCGAGTTCGATCGGCGCGCCGAGCAGGTCTTCGATCTGCACTACGAGCACATCCAGTCGGGCGAGGATCCGACGGGGCTCTTGCCCGAGATCCGCAAGCGCATGTCGGCCTTCATGGACTTCGAGATGAGCGACACGCAGCGCTCGGCGCGGGCCGCACGCGCGGACGTGCGGATCGATCAGATCCGCAGCGATCTCCTGGCGCGGCTCACGCCCGAGGAGGCGGAGGCGAAGCGGCGGCAGATGCCGAGCCCGGGCCTCATGAACGAGACGGCCGTCGAGATCGAGATGCGCAAGCAGATGCGCGAGCGCGTGGCGTCGCGGATCGCGGGGCTCGGCGAGGATTTCCGCAACACGGCCCGCGAGAGCGTGGAGCGGATGCTGCACGAGATGTTCATCGAGGCGACCTACGAGGGCGGGCGGCTCGAGGTGCTCCTCGCGCCGGGCAAGACGCTCATCGAGCGGATCGACGCGCTGGGGAGGTCGGGGCACGTCTCGGAGAGCGTGGTCCGCTACCAGAACCAGGAGATGGCCAAGGCCGACGTCGCGTTCGAGGTGCTGTCGCGGTACTTCGCGCGGCAGATCGTGGACATCCTCGACGCGACGGATCCGTACGATCGCGAGATCCGCGAGCGCGAGATGCGCGGGCTCGAGCAGTTCTTCGGGATGGGGATCGCCGACAAGGCGCAGGCGACGGCGACGGGCGCGGCCACGACCGCGAGCGGCGTGATCGGGTCGGTGAAGGCGAAGCTCGGGTTTGGTGAACCCGACGGAAACGCGGCAGGGGCCGCGGCGCCCGCGCCCGCGCAGGCGCCGGCGATCGGCGGTTTTCCCACGGTGGGCGCTGCGATGCCCGTGCAGCGGCAGCCGGCCCCGCAAGCCGGCGCGGCACCGGCCGGGAGCACGAAGCCCCCGCAGACGAACCCCGGCGCGGCGCAGGCGCAGGCCCAGGCGCAGGCGGGCAGCACGCGCGACTGGTCGAAGATGCTCGCGCGTGTGCGCGTGGACGTGGAGCGGATCTGCGACTTCCTCGAAGCGCTGGCGAAGCACCCGCGTGGCCTGCAGAAGTACCACGAGGAGGCGGTGCGCACGGTGCACGACTCGTGGCTCGATCGGGAAGGGGAGCAGTCGCTAAGGCGCTGGGTGCGCAGCGAGTGCGCGCGGATCTGGCCGCACAAGTTCGCCGCGATCGAGGCGGAGAAGGAGCGGGCGCGCGCCGACATCGAGGCGCTCGAAGAGCTCTTCGGCGGGAGCCCGCCCGTCGCGAAGTCCGAACCGCAGAAGCCCGCCGCGGCGCGCGCCGCGACGGCAGGAGCGTGATCCGTGGCCTACGATCTCGCGCGTTTGTCGAGTTACGTGCGCTTCTACCAGACGGTCGTGAACCAGCTCGTGGCCGCCTGGCAAAACCTCACGCGCCTGCACTTCGTGGCGAAGGACGCGCTCACGCCGCTCGCCGAGCCGCTCGTGCCCGTCGCCTACGCGCCGCTCCTCGCCGCGCTGGAAGAGCCCGAGCCGTCAGAGCAAGCGCTTGCCGCGTTGTGGCGGCCGGTCGACGAGAAAGATCTTTCGGATCTGAACGATATCTACGAGGTCGCCGGGAGGTTCGGCTTCCAGGGCGAGGACAACCTGAACCTCGCGCGCGTGCAGCGGCTCGTCGCGTCCGCGCGAAACGAGATCCTCGGGCATCGGCGCAGGCTGTCCGATCTGCGGGAGCTTCCGAACGCGGCGCGCACCGCGGCCGCGCGTCTGCGCGCTGAAGAGGAGGCGCGCGCCGCCGCCGAGCGGGCCGAGAAGATGGCCGCGTTCGGTCCGCTCGCCGAGACCGTGGTGACGCGCGCGAAGCAGACGATCGACGCCGTGCGCGCGGTGCCGTTCCCGGATCTCTCGAACGCCGAGACCGCGGCCGAGGAGTACCGCAAGTACGCGGCGAAGCTCGATCACGTCTACCAGACGTGCCTGCCCTTCCTGCGCAAGGCGATCCAGAACCTCTACGCGTTCGTGAACGCCGAGCCCACGGCGTCGTGGCCCGATACGCTGCCGATCACGAAGGAGCTGCCGCCGGAGCTCGTCACGGTGCCGCCGGCCGGATCGGTGGAGCTCACGCAGGCGCGCGCGAGCGTCGCGTCCCTCGCCGAGGAAGAGATCCAGCTCGGCCGCGCGCGCGACGCCGTGTCCACGGCCGCGGCGCGGCTCGAAGGAGAGATGGCCGCGGCGCAGATGAAGGACGCCGAGATCGCGCAGGAGATCACGACGGCGCACGCGATCCTGGATCTCGCCGTGGCTGCGGAGCAGGCGGAGGCGACGCGGCTCGAGCTCGAAGGGCTCGCGGCGCAGCGGGCGTCGCGGGTCGAGAGCGCGGGCGCGGTGCTGTCGAGGCAGCGGCAGATCGAGGCGGCGATCAAGCTGCTCGAAGACGAGCTCCGGCGAAGGCACGCCGAGCTCGGGGCGCTCGAAGCCGAGCTCGTGGAGACACGCAAGGACGAGCCCGTCCTCTTCGGCAAGGACGAGTGGCGCGCGAAGGTCGCCGCGCTGGAGGAGCAGAAGGCCCAGCAGCAGGCGGTCTATGGGCAGCGGCTCGCGACGCTGCAGCAGTTCCAGATCGATCACTCGAGCGTGTCGGTCGAGGTGCAGACGGAGCAGCAGAAGCAAGCGCTGCTCGAACGGCAGATCGTGGAGGCGCAGAGCAAGGCCGCGACGCTGGAGCTCACGATCCGGGAGATCGGGACGAAGCTCGGGGCGGCGAGGCCGTCGCGGGCGGTGTCGGCCGACGACGCGCGCAAGGCGCTCGGATCGCTGCAGCAGGCGAAGCTCGGCGTGGCCGAGCGGATGGAGGCGCTCAAGGCCGAGATGCGGCGGCAGAAGGACGAGGCCGTGCGCGTGCTCAATCGCATGAAGCAGATCGGCGTGGAGCGTCAGCACGTGGCCACGATGGTGCAGAGCGCGGAGACGGCCGCGACGCAAGGCCGCGAGGAGGCGCTCCGGCAGCTCGCGCGCGAGCGGCGGGCCGGCGTGGAGCGGCACGTGGGCGAGGTGCTCTCGACGCTGGAGAAGTCGATCGCGCACGTGGGGCCGGTGTTCGTGGACCCGGCGCGGGATCTGCTCGTCGCCGCGACGGAGCCGAAGGCCGAGGTGACGACGCGTGTGCTCGAAGCGGCGGACGCGGCGGCGCCCGTGGTGGACAAGCTCTACAAGGAGCTCGATCCGGAGCTGCTCGCGCAGGACGCGACGCTCGGGCAGATCCAGCGCGAGTTCTGCGACGTGGCCGAGGCCGCGTGCGTCACGGCGTGGGGCGGATGATCAGGCGATGGCCCGGGCCGGTGCCCGGATCGTCGCCCCCGAGCCACTCCTCGCAGAGCCCGAGCAAGCGGGCATTCGCGGCGCGTCGTTCGAGGAACGACTTGCGTAGCTCGTCGTCGAGGATGGTCGCCGCGCGCTTGTAGATGTCGGCCCGGGCCGCGGCGAGCGCGGCGCGGGCTTCCTGGTGCGCGCCGAGCTGGAGGAGCGCTTCGACGCGGAGGAGCGTGAGCTCGGGCGGCGCCGGGGCCGGATGCGCGCCGCGGGTCGGGCGCAGGGCGAGCGCGCGATCGAGGAGGGTGAGCGTCTTGTCGGGCTCCTTCGAGGCGAGGAAGTACGCCGCGCGCACGCCGTAGAGCGCGCCCGGAGGCGCGGAGGCGAGGCGGAGCGCGCCGAGCGTCCGATCGGCCTTGTCGAACTCGCCGAGCGCGATGCTCGCGCGCGCCGCGAGCAGGCGCGCGCGCCGCGCCGCGAGCCGTTCGCCTCGTGACTCGGCGAGGGCGACCACGTCCTCGGCCATCTGGCGCGCCGGGATGAAGGCGCCGCGCTCCAGGTTGCCGAGCGCTTCGAACGTGCTGCCCACGATGGAGGTCAGGCTGCCCTCGGGCTCCTGATCGAGGCCTTCCCGGAGCGCTTTGTCCGCGGACTCGTGCGCGCCGAGGAGCAGGAGATCGAGGCCGACGTGGACGCGCGCATGAGGCAGGTAGCGACGATCGCCGATCGTCTTGAAGCGCAGGACGCTCTCGCGATCGAGGCCGAGCGCGGCCCAAGGGTCCTGCTCGACCGCGCGCGCCCAGTGGGCGTGCGTGTGAAGCATCCATGCGGCGACGACGGGCTCGCGCTCGGCGGCGGCGGCCGTGACCTGCCGCATGCGCTCGAGGTAGGGCAGGGCTGCAGCCGGCTCGTGATCGAGCAGCGAGTCGATCGTGGCGCTGAAGGCCCACGAGAGCGCGAGGACCGCGTCGGGTGAAGGGCGCTCGTGGAGGAGTTTTTGGAAGAGCTCGGCCGCTCCCCGCGCGTCGCCCTGGGCGAGCGCGGAGCGGATGGCGCCGCCGAGGGCGCGAGCGTGGTGACGGCTGCCCGGCGTCGCGAAGAGGAAGGCGCATCGCGCGGCCTCGTACGCGCGGGCGTGGCTCGATCGCCAGGTCTGCGCGTCCGTGGCGATGGCCCAGAGCTCGGCCGCGGCCTCGCCGTCGGCGCCGAGGTCGAGGCCCCGCTTCGTGAGCTCGATGGCCGCTTCGAGGGCGCCGCCGGAGAGCGCCTGCTCGGCCCCGCGTACGTAAAACTCGACCGCGCGGGGACGATCACCGGCGCGTTCGAAGTGGAGCGCGAGCACGCTCGGATCGTTCTCGCCGGCCGAGAGCAACCACTCGGCGGCGCGGCGGTGGCCGAGCTGGCGATCGTCGTCCGTGAGCCGCCCGTAGGCCGCCTCCCGCAGGAGCGGGTGGCGGAAGGCGTACTCGGTCTCGCCCGCGAAGCGGCTCTGCTTCTTTCGCCGCGTGAGGAGCTCGCAGTCGCAGAGCCGGTCGAGCGTCTTGCCGAGCGAATCCGTGGGCTCGCCGTGACCGTAGACGATCGGGCGCAGGGCCCCCTCCCACGCCGCCTCGCCGAAGATGCTCGCGGCGCGCAGCACCCGCCGCGCCTCGTCGTCGAGCGACTTCGAATCGATGCGCGCGTCCACCATCCCGCGCACCGTCTCGGGCAGGTCGCCGCCGCGGCCCTCGTTCACCGCGCGGATGAGCTCTTCCAGGTAAAACGCGTTGCCCGCTCCGAGCTCGACGATGCGATGGACCACGGCGCGTGGCGTCTGCGGCCCGAGCGCGCTCCGGACGATCCGCTCGGCGTCGTCCTTGTCGAGCGGGTGGAGCCGCACGTCCTGCACCTCGCGGCCCTCCCACAAGCCCGGCAGCCGCTCGCGCACGTCGGGCCGCGCCAGCGCGAGCACGGCGAACCGTCGATCCCGGAGCGCGTCGAGCGCGCCGTCCACGAGCTTCAGCGACGCGGCGTCGCTCCACTCGAGCTCTTCGAGCACGAGCAGGAACGGGGTTTTTTCCGTGAGCGCGCGGATGAAATCGAAAAACGCTTCCTTGATGTGATCGGCCATCAGGGCCGCGTCGCTGCGCGCGGCGCGGAGCTCGGTGCGTCCCTCGTCGGGGAAATGCAAGCCGATCACCTCACCCAAAAACTCCGCCACGCGCCGTTTGTCCGAGCCGGCGAGGAAGGTCCCGACGAGCGAGCGGAGTTTTTCCTCGCTCACGTCGCCGGGCTCACCCGCGGAGATCCCGGCGGCGCTGCGCAGCGCGGAGCCGACGACGGCGAAGGAAGAGCCTGCGCGCAGCGGATCGCCGCGGCCGAGGACGACGCTGAGGTTCGGCTTCTCGACGGCGAGGCGCTCGACGAGCTCGAAGCGCAGGCGCGACTTGCCGGCGCCCGGCTCGCCGAGCACGAGCACGGCCTTCGGCTTTTTGCCCTGGAGCGCCTGCTCGACGTACTTGCGGACGGTGCCGAGCTCCTCGTCGCGCCCGATGTAGGGGCTCGGCTTGCCGATGATCGTGTGCACGGCGCGCGTGGCTTCGCGCTCGCCGCGCAGCCAGAACTCGCCGAGGTAACTCGCCACCTCGAAGCGCGGGTTGAGGAAGGCGCACGCGACGTCGTTGATGCGAACGGGCCTCGGCCCTTGGCCACCGTCGAGCGTCGGCATGTCGAGCAGGTGGAAGACGCCGTCGAGCATCTTGCCGACGGGCGCCTTGTCGTTCGCTTCGGCGTACGCCGCGAAGATCGCCACGCGCGAGCCCTTCGCGAGCCCCGTGATCTGGAGCGCGAGCTGGGCCGCTCGCCCCGCGATCTCGGTGGGGTTGCCCCGGCCCTGGATCTTGATGAGCAGCGCCACGCCCGGCAGCTCGTGGAACTGCTCGTTTTTCTTCGGATCGACCTCGGCGCGGATCGCCGCGACGACCTCGGGCGGGATGCCGCGCGGGGGTTTGTCGGAGAGCAGATCGTCGACGTCGGGGACGGGCTTCGCCGCGACCACGAAGAGGAGCTGCTTTTCCTGCGGGCTCATCCGCTCGCTCCCGGGGACGGCCGGCGGCGGCGGGATCGGCGTGAGCTTGCGCGCCCAGGGGTCGTTCGGCGAGGCGGGCGGGTAGGTCGTGATGACCGGGTTCGAGCGCCTGTCCGGCAGCGGCGGCCGCGTCGAGGCTTTTTTGGCCAAGCCCTCCAGCATGTTCGCGACGGCGAACCCGTTCTGCGGCCGCTGCGAAGGATCCTTCGAGAGCATGCGGGCCACGAGCTCCGAGAGCGCGTAGGGCACCTCGGGGCGGATCTCGGCGACGCGCGGCACCTCGGCCATCAAGATCTTCGCGAGCACGACGTGTTGCGGGCCGCCCTCGAAGGCCCTGCGGCCCGTGAGGCATTCGAAGAGCACGGCGCCGAGGCAAAACATGTCCGCGGCCGCGCTCACGTTGCCGCCGTAGTCGATCTGCTCGGGCGCCATGTACCCGACCGTCCCGAGGACCACGCCCGTCGACGTCATGTGGCCGCCCGCGAGCAGGGCGATGCCGAAATCCAGCACCTTCACCCGCTCGACGTCGGAGCCCACGAGGTGGAGGTTCGAGGGCTTGATGTCGCGGTGCACGACGTCCGCCGCGTGCGCCGCGCCGAGGGCCTGGGCCACGCGCAGGCCGAGCTTGATCGTGTCGTCGATGCGCAGCGGGCCGTTTTTCAGCACGTCGTCGAGGCCGCGGCCGTCGAGCCACTCCGTGGCGAGCCAGGGCTCGTTGTCGAGCATCCCGTGGTCGACGTAGCGGACGATGTGCGGATGGTTGCGCAGGTGCCGGGCGAGGATCTCGATCTCGCGGCGAAACCTGCGGATCATGCTCTCTTTCGGCGTGGATCCGTCCCGCGGCTCCGCGACGAACTTGATGGCGACGCGCGCGCGCGTGTCCTTGTCGTAGGAGGGCCAGACGACGCCCATCCCTCCGATGATGGGCCGCCCATCCAGCACGAAACGACCGCCGATGACGTCACCTGATTTGCGCACTGCTCACGAGGATGCACCAGCGGTGGGGGAGGAACGCAAGAGGGACGCGGGCTGGTTCACCGAGAAGAAGGATTTTCCGGAGGCGTGGTCCCGGCCTTCTCGCAAGCCTTGGCGTACCCTTGCTGGCAGGCACGCTCGCGCAGCCTGCGCTCCTCGTCCGGGTTCGGTGGGAGGCGGCCGAGGCCCTCGTGGTGCATCCGGGCGAGGGCCGCGCAGGACTCGCCATGGGCTCTCTCGCAGGCGATCCGGTGGTAGTTCGCGGCGAGGTCGAGGTTCCGCGGGAGGAGCTCGCCGTCATGGTGGATGCGGGCGAGGTTGTGGCAGGCGAGAGGCTGCTTCTTGTTGCAGGCGAAGTGGTAGAGCTCGAGCGCCCGGTCGAAGTCGCGCGGGACCTCCACGCCACGCTCCAGGAAGTAGGCGAGGTTGTTGCAGCCGAGGGGCTCTTTTTGATCGCAGGCGCGGGTGTGCAGGGCGAGGCCGCGGCGCGCGTCCTTGGGCAAGCAGGCGCCTTCCTCGTAGGCGTTGCCGAGGTTCGTGCACCCGAGCGGCTCGCCGCCCGCGCAGGCGCGTTTGTACTCGGCGACGGCCTTGCACATGTCCGCCTCGACCCCGAGCCCCTTGTCGTAGAGGAATCCGAGGTTGTTGCAGCCGAGCAGATCGCCGTCACGGCAGGCCTGCGTGAAGAGCTCGCGCGCGCGGGCGAAGTCGACGGGGCCGCCGCGCCCCTCGCGGACGAGGTTGCCGAGGTTCAGGCACGCGCCGGCGTCGCCGAGGCCGCAGCCGCGCTCGTAGGCCACGCGCGCGCCCCCGAGATCCTCGGGGTTCTGGCCCCCGTGGCCGTTTTCGAGGAGCAGGCCCTCGTTGCGGCAGCCGACGCCGAAGCCGAGCTTGCACGCGCGGGTGTAGAGCGCGCGCGCCTCGAAGACGTCCTTGGGCACGCCGAGCCCGTCCTCGTAGAGGTTGCCGAGGTTCGTGCAGGCCCGGGCGCTGCCGAGCTGGCATCCGCGGGCATAGAGGTGCCCGGCGCGCCGCAGGTCGACGGGCACGCCTTTGCCATTGTGGAGCAGCCAGCCGAGGTCGTTGCAGCCGTCCGCGTCGCCGTAGTCGCAGCCTTTTTCGTAGAACGAGGCGGCCGTCTCGCGGCCGCTCCGCATTCCTCGCTCGATGCGGATGCCGAGCTCGGTGCAGCTCGGCCCGTGGCCCTCGATGCAACGCGCGCGGAGCGTCTGGGGCGTCGCGGCGGCGAGGGCGGCCGGATCGCTCGGATTCGGGGCGGGTTGCGTCGCGCAGCCGAGGAGCGCCGCGGCGGAGAGGGCGAGGAGGACAGAGCGCATGGCGGCGTCGGGGCTAGTCGAGAGGCGCCCGGGATCCAAGAGGCTCGGCGCGTAGCTTTTTGCGCAGCCAAGAAGCCCTTGCGGACCTTGCCACGGCGCGCGAGGTTGGATAAGAGCACGCGCACCAAAGCTTCTTCTTCGCCCGGATTCACCGGCCATCTTCGCGGACCATGCAGGGAAACGAGCTCGTCGCCGTCACGCGGCCCTTCGCCTCCGAGGATCGGGCCCGCAGCGTCTACCACGTCGCCTCGACCTTCGCGGTCCTCGCGCTCGCGACGGCCGTGGCCGCGGCCGCGCCGTACAAACCGCTCCGGATCCTCGGCAGCGTGATCGAGGGCCTCGTGATCGTGCGCGCGTTCATTCTCGCGCACGACTTCCAGCACGGCGCGCTCCTGCGCAAGTCCAAGGTGGGCAGCGTGATCTTCGGCCTCTACGGCGCGCTCGTGCTCACGCCGCCGCGGGTCTGGCGACAGACGCACAACTACCACCACGCGCACACGGCGAAGATCGTGGGCGCGCAGATCGGCTCGTATCCGGTGATGACGGTGGAGATGTGGAAGCGGGCGCCGCGCGGCAAGCGCATCGCGTATGCGGTCGCCCGCCACCCGCTGACGATCCTCTTCGGGTACGTGACGATCTTCCTCGGCGGGATGTGCATCTCGTCGTTCCTTCGTAACCCCAAGGAAAACTGGGATTCGGCGGCGGCGCTCGTGCTGCATGCCGCGCTCGTCGCGACGATCACGTATTTCTTCGGCTGGGAGATGACGCTGCTCGTCCTCGTGGGCCCGCTCTTCCTCGCCTGCGCGCTCGGCTCGTATCTCTTTTATGCGCAGCACAACTTCCCGGGCGTGCACATGCAGCCGCGGCAAACCTGGACGTTCGCGCGCGCGGCCGTGGAGTCGTCGAGCTTCATGCGCTGCGGGCCCATCATGAGTTATTTCACGGGCGACATCGGCTATCACCACGTGCACCACCTGAACGCGGCGATCCCGTTCTACCGGCTGCGCGAGGCGATGGCCGCGATCCCCGAGCTCCAGGTCGAGCCGCAGACGAGCCTGTCGCCGCGCGACATCCTGCATTGCTTCTCGTTGAAGCTCTGGGACCCGCAGGCCGGCAAGATGGTGCCGTTCCCGAAGGACGCACCTCCCGCGGAAGTCGCAGAGCCGGCTTGATCTAGCGGGCCATGCGGCGCACGTAGGCGCGGAGGGCTTTGACGGTCGCCTCGTCGAGATCCGGGTTCGCCGGCATCATCATGCTCTTGCCCACGGGGCGGCCGCCCTCGCGGATGATGCGCTCGATCGATTCGTCCTTCGTCGCGTGTTGCCATTCCGGATCGCCGAAATCACGCGGCCGCGGGACGAGGTTCACCGCGGCCGGGCCGTCGCCGCGCCCGCTCGCGCCGTGGCAAGGGCCACATCGCGACTCGTAGAGCTTGCGGGTCTCTTCGAGCGCCGCGCCGGTGAGCTCCTGCCGCGGCGCTTCTTCCACGGAGAGCCGCGCGAGCGGGCGGGCATAAGGCAAAAACGGCCAGGGGATCCCCACGAGAATACACACGACGGCGAGCCCCGCGCCCCACGCCGCGCGCTTGTGTTTGTCCACGTCGTTTGCGCTTCGCCGCGCGCGCACGCGGCCGATGTGGGCGCAGGCGAGCGCGAGCAACATCGAGAACGCGTGCTCCACGAGGAAAAACCGGAGCGGCGAGGAGCGCATCGCGCCGCCGGGATCCTGGAACGCGAGGCGCGTCATGGGGCTCAGCCACAGGTACATCACGAGGCCGAGCGTGATCTGGAGGTCGAGCGCCGCGACGAAGAAGAGGCCGAGCCGGTCGTGGAAACGCTCGTACGGGCCGGATCGCCCGCGCGCGCGGGCCGACGCGACCGTGGCGGCGACGCCGAGCCCGAGGACGATCCAGCGGAGCCAGGAGTGGAGCGTGAGGACGATCGGATAGAGCATTCGGCGGCCCCACCTTGCCACGCATGCGAGCGGTTCGGCAGGACGATCGAGCGGACGCGAGCGGCGAAAGACTGCCGATCGAGGCCTCGTCGGGCTTGCGGAGCGGAGGGCGAGAGGAGCAGACTCGCGCCGCCCGAAGGGGCGCGGAGGGCAATCGGTGGGACGTCATCTCGAGGTCACGGCGCAAGTCGGGGGTGAGACGGTCGTGGCCCGGTGCGCGCCGGAGCAGGCGCTCGAAGCGCGCACGATGATCGAGCGGGGGTTCGGCCCGCTCGCCGGGCGAAAACCGGGGCTCGAAGGCGCGGTCGTCGTGTTCGGCTGGGCCGCCTACCGGCTCGAGCGGCGCGAGGGCCAGCTCCTCGTGTGCGAGCCCGACTTCGACGAGGATCCGCGGCAATTTCGGCCCGACGTGACGGCGTCGTTGCGCGTCGTGGCGCGGCAGGTGGGGCTCGTGAAGATGCTCGGCGTCAAGCCCGAGGGGTGCCGCTTCGACGACAAGATCCTGGCAGATCGCGCGGCCCTGCGCGCGCGCGAGGTGGTTCTGCACCGGACGGGGCCCGCGAAGGGCGGGGACGCCGGCTGGTACATGGGCCGCGCGGACGCCAAGGGAAAACCGCCGGCCGAGGAGCTCGCGGGCTTCATGAGCTGCGGCCTCGTGCGGCTCGGCCGCGAGCGGCTGCTCGACGTGCTGGTGCTGCCCGTCGGGTTCGTCGCGCGATTCGACGGCGATACGCTCCTCGGCATCGCCGACGCGCGCAATCGGGAAGTGTATTCGCCGAAGCGCGCGCGTAACTGACCGACCTCCCGGACGGGGACCCTTGGCAGGACCTTCGAGGCGCGGTAAGCCGCCGGGGCCATGCTGGACTCGAACGCGCGCCCGAGGAGAACGTGGACCGTGCTTTTCGTGGCGACGCTCGCCGCGTGTAGCCGCGGATCCGCGCCGTCGGAGGTCTCTTCGCCTGCGGGGGGTTCGTCGGGGCCGAACGAGGCGGCTTCGGCGTCGGGGTCGATCGCTTCGGCGAACGCGCCGCCGCGGAGGAGCCCGCGGCTCGACGATCCGCGGTGGCAGCGGGCGATGGATGAGGATCCGGCGGGGCTCGGGGCGCTCGCGGACACGCTCGGGGCTGCGGGGCTCGTGGAGGCGCTCGGGGACGGCGGAGCGATCACGAAGACGGCGCTCCTCGCTTTGCCGCTCGCGGACGACGCGGATCTCGCGCTCGGCGCGCTCGGCAAGCGGGCGCTCGCGGCCACGGACGAGGAGCGTGGGCCCACGCTCGAAGCGCTCCTCGGCGTGGCGGGCCGGCCTGCGAGCGCGCGGGATCCGCTCGATCCGGAGGGCGCCGCGGAGGCGGCCGCGGCCGTGCTCACGATCGCGGCGAACACGGCGCTCCCGCGCGACCATCGGGCGCTCGCGGTCTCGGCGGCGCGGGCGCTCGCGGAAAAAAAGCTCGTCGACCCGACGAAGATCCCCGGCGATCTCGATCCTCCCTGACCTGGAAAAACCTGGAACACCGGGAGCGCCAAGGTTTGGCGCGCCGACCGGGCTTTCCATTCCGTCGGGCAAGCACAATTCTGGCAGCTCCCGGCCCGATATCGGTGCGGGTAATGCTTGAGTGAACCGCGTTTGTCGGGCGAAGCTCGGTTCATGGTAAACGGATCGACCATTCACCGTGGGGCCGTGACGGGGGTTTTCGTGGCGACGCTTTTCTTATCGTCGAGCGCGTTTGCCACGACATATGAGGTCGGGCCGGGCAAACCTTATGCGAGCCTGAAAGCGGTGGCTTCGTTGCTCCAGGCGGGCGACGTGGTGGAGGTCTCCGGAAACGCGACGTACGCGGGCGACGTCAAGCTCACGAAATCGGGCACGGATTCGAACAAGATCACGATCCGGGGCGTGCGGGCGGCCGGCAAGCGCCCGGTGCTCTCGGGCGGGACGAACACGCTCGAGGTCGGGGCCGACCATTACGTGATCGAAGGATTCGAGGTGGTGGGGGGCAGCTCGCGATGTGTCTTTCACCGCGGGCACGACATCACGATCCGGGACACGGCGGTCCACGATTGCCCCTCGCACGGCATCCTCGGCGCGATGGACGGCTCCGGCTCGCTGACGCTCGAGTACGTTGAGGTCTACAAGGCGGGCGCCGGCGACAAGCGCCACCCCATTTACATGGACACGGACGAGATCAACCATCCCGGCGCCGTGTTCCGGATGCAGCATTGCTTCGTGCACGACGGCCTCGGCGGGCATGCGGTGAAGAGCCGGGCCGAGCGGAACGAGATTTATTACAACTGGATCGAGGGTGCTTATTACCGGGAGCTCGAGCTCGTGGCGCCGGACGGCGAGGCCGAGGACGTGGCGCGCGAGGACGGCGACATCGTGGGGAACGTCTTCCGCAAGACGGGGACGTTTTACACGGTGCGGATCGGGAGCGACGCGACGGGCGGGTCGACGAACGGGCGATACCGCTTCGTGAACAACACGTTCCTCCTCGCGCAGAACGTGAAGCCGGTGGTGGAGGTTTTCTGGGGCATCGAGAGCATCGAGATGCACAACAACGCGTTTTATCGGGTCGGGGGAGGCGCGGTCTCGATCTTGAAGCTCACCGAGGTGGAATGGGCGGCAGGTAAAGCCGTGATCGGGGGCCAGAACAACTGGGTACCGCAGGGGAGCACGGTGCCGTCGCAATGGCAGGGGACGATCCAGGGGAGCAATCCGAAATTCGCGGACCTCGCGGCGTTCGACCTGCGCCCGGCGGCGGATAGCCCGCTCCGGGACGTGGGCGCGGCCGCGCCGGCGAGCCCGGCAGGGTATCCATTCCCGTCGCCGCTCGCGACGCCGCTGTTCGTGCCGCCGGCAAAGAAGGTCGTGACGGACGCGGGGCTGCTCGGTCGGGTGATGGCAGGGGCGATAGATATCGGCGCGTACGAGGGGGCAGGGCTCGGGGGCGTGAGGGAAGAGGCGGGAGCGGAGGCGGAAACGGAAGCGGGGGCGGACGCGCAGGCGGACGCGGACGCGGTGAGCGTCGAGGAGAACGCCGCCGGCATTACGTGCTCGATGGGTCCCGGACGAACGACGGGCGCGGCGTGGATGGGCGGGCTCCTCGCGGGGATGGTGATGCTTTGGCGGAGGCGGCGGAAGGTGCGGGAAAGCTGAGCGGGAGGGGGCAGACAGGCCCACTCGAAACGAGCAGCGCGGCGACGAATCACTGGCGCAACGGAACGGAGTCGTGCAGGTTTGTCCCCATGGGTAAGTTGCCGCTCGACATCTCCCGGCTCACGGCCGACGAGAAGCTCGCCCTCATCGACGACCTCTGGCGGAGCTTGTCGCCCGACGAGCTTCCGCCGTCCGCAGAAGTCTGCGCCGAGCTCGATCGCCGGCTCGAGCGTCTCGATCGGGACGGCCCCACGGGCGTCGACTGGGACGACATCCGTGCCGAGATGGTGAGCTCCGAGCCGTGAAGCGCATCGTTTTTCGGCCCGAGGCGCGCGCGGAAGCGCTGGAGACGTTCCGCTGGTACGAGGAGCAGCAGCGTGGCCTCGGCCTGGTATTCCGCGACCGGCTCGACGAAGCCGTCCGGCGCATCCGGGAGACGCCGATGGTCTTTCCGACGCAGTACCGCGATCTGCGCCGCGTGCTCGTCGACCGGTTCCCGTATGCCCTTTTCTACCGCGTCCTGCCCGATACCGTGGTGATCGTCGGCGTGATCCACGGGCGTCGTCACCCGCGGGGGTGGAAACGACGCGGGTGAGCCCAGCCCGCCCGACTTGCGTTACCGTGACGCCCCCGTGACGACCCCCTACGCAAGCGAGGCCTTCCTCCACCAGATCCTGGCCAAGGCCCAAGCCGCCCAGGCGAGCGACATCCACCTGCGCGTGGGGCAGCCGCCCGGGGCCCGGGTTCACGGGGACATCGTCTACTTCCGCGCCGAGCCTCTCCAGCCCGAAGACACCGAGGCCGTCGCCCGGCTCGTCCTCGCCCGGCGGCCCTCGGTCCTCGGAACGCTCGGATCGCTCCGCGAGGTCGATGTCTCCTACGAGGTCGAAAGCCTCGGGCGCTTCCGCGTCCACGTCTACCTGCAGCGCGGGACGATCTCCCTCGTCATGCGCGTGATCCCTTCGAAAATCCCTGCGTTCGAGGTGCTCGGCGTGCCGCCCGCGGCGCGCGCGCTGGCCGACAAGAGCCGCGGGCTCGTGCTGGTCGTCGGCGCCGCGGGGCAAGGCAAGACCACGACGCTCGCGTCGATGCTCGCGCACATCGTCGAGACGTACCCGAAGCACGTGGTCACCATCGAGGACCCGGTCGAGTTCGTCCACACGGGCGGCCGCGCGACCGTGAGCCAGCGCGAGGTCGGCAGCGACACGGAGTCGTTCGCGTCGGGCGTGCGCGCGGCGCTCCGGCAGGATCCGAACGTGCTGCTCATCGGCGAGATCCGCGACGCGGCGACGATGGACGTCGCGCTGCAAGCCGCCGAGACCGGGCACCTCGTGCTCTCGTCGCTGCACACGCCCGACGTCGGCCGCACGGTGGGGCGGCTCCTGTCGATGAGCCCGATACCGCAGGAAACGCGCGACCGGCTCAGCGAGTGTCTGCAGGGGATCGTGGCGCAGCGCCTCTTGCCGCGGCGTGAAGGCGGCGGGCTCGTGCTCGCGTCGGAGGTGCTCGTCGCGACGGGCACGGTGCGCGGCGCGATCAAGCGACCGGAGGGTAACCCCTCGCTGCGCGAGCTGATGGAAAAGGGCGTGACGCCCTACGGCATGCAGACGTTCGCGATGCACATCGAGCGCCTCGTCGCCGAAGGGCTCGTCGACGCGGACGTCGCGCGCGCCGCTACACAGTTCTAGCCGGCGCGGCGATACGGCATCGGCGGGAAGAGGTCCTTCATCGCGGCCGGCAGCTCCGAGCGCACGTCCTCGATCTCGCCCGCGGATACGCTGTCGGCGATGACCTCGCACGTCGCGTAGAGCACGTCCGTCGCGGCCTCGGGTGAGAGCTGGAGCGCGCGGCGGAGCTCGGCTTCGATCGTGTCCGGCGTGATGCTCTTGTTCGAGCCGCCGATCGTCGCGTCGAGCTGCGGGACGAGCTTCGACGGGAGCTGCGCGAGCAGGTGCTGCGCCTCGTCCTCGGTGAGGCGGCTGCAGAGGTTGCCGAGGACGATGAGCAGCGCCCGCTCGGCCTGCTCGCGCTTGGCGAGGCCCGTCTGCCGCATGCAGGCGTGCAGGAGGCGCCCGTAGGTGTTTTCCGCGCGCGCAGCGCGGCGCTGGCGAGCACGCTCGCCGCCGCGGCCCGGCGTCACGCCCGCGGGGCTCGTCGCGCCGGCCGGCTTGAAGCGCGCGGCGACCTCGAGCTGCGCGGTGATGATCGCGCGGACGGTCTCGAGGTCGACGGCGCGCTCGATCAAGAGATCGTCGAGCGAGACGATGCCGACCGGCCGGCCCTCTTCGAGCACGGGGACGCGGCGGCAGGCGTGCTCGCGCATGACGCGCGCGACGTCTTCGATCGTGTCGTCGATGTCCACGGGGGTGACCTCGTCGCTCATGACGTCGCGCAGGAACGTCGTGCGCGGGTCGAGGCCGGCGGCCACGACGTCGAGGGCGAGGTCGCGGTCGGTCGCGATGCCGACGAGGCGCTGATCCTCGACGACGAGGACAGCGCCGACGTGGTTGTCGGCCATGGCGCGGGCGGCCTCGTAGGTGGTCGAGCGGGGGTGGAGGACGATCAACCGGGGGCGACGGTATCGATCGAGGGACATGGGGCACTCCTCTGCGTTTTTGTCCGGGAAGAAGGTGCCAGATCGGTGCCAGGACCTGGCCGCGCGGGGGGGCGCGCTCGAGCGGGGCGGGGCAGAGGCTTTTCGCGCGGGCCTTTGTCGGCTACACCGGCCGGCCATGACCGAGGCTCACCCCTTTGCCGCCCCCAACCCCATCCGCCACGACTGGACCGTGGACGAGGTCGTCGCGATCCACGACCTGCCGCTTTTCGTTTTGATGGACCGCGCGCGTGGTGTGCACCGGGCGCACCACGTCGATGGGGAGGTGCAGCTCTGCACGCTGCTCAGCGTGAAGACGGGCGGCTGCCCCGAGGATTGCGCCTACTGCCCGCAGTCGTCGCACCACGACACGAGCACGTCGCCCGAGAAGATGCTCGACGTCGACGGGGTGCTCGAAGCGGCCGACCGCGCGAAGGCGGCGGGCTCGACGCGCTTCTGCATGGGCGCGGCGTGGCGCGAGGTGAAGGACGGCCCGGCGTTCGACCGGGTGCTCGCGATGGTGCGCGGCGTCAAGGAGCGTGGCCTCGAAGCGTGCGTGACGCTCGGCATGCTCACCGAGGAGCAGGCGAAGAAGCTCAAGGACGCGGGGCTCGACGCGTACAACCACAACCTCGACACGTCGCGCGAGCACTACCGTTCGATCATCTCGACGCGCACGTACGACGAGCGGCTCGTGACCCTGCGCAACGTGCGCAAGGCGGGGATCACGGTGTGCTCGGGCGGGATCATCGGGATGGGCGAGACGGTGCGGGATCGTGCGGCGATGCTGGTGGAGCTCGCGCGCCTTCAGCCGCATCCGGAGAGCGTGCCGATCAACGCGCTCGTGCGGGTGCCGGGCACGCCGCTCGAGAGCCTGCCGCCGCTCGATCCGGTGGAGTTCATCCGGATGATCGCGACGGCGCGGATCGTGTTCCCGAAGAGCATGGTGCGTCTGTCGGCCGGCCGAACGGACCTGTCGCGCGAGGCGCAGATGATGTGCCTGTATGTGGGAGCGAACTCGATCTTCTACGGCGACCGGCTGCTCACGACGCCGAACCCGGAGACGGACGAGGACACGGCGCTCATCCGGGACGCGGGGCTCACGGCGCGGAAGCCTGCGCTCGGGGTCGAGGCGGCGGCGGAGGAGTGAGGTAGGGCAGGGGTCCGCGTGTCAAGGCTTTTGGGCGGGCACGCGGGCTGGCCGGTCTCGGAGCCGAATCGATAGGAGAAGAGGATGCCGTTAACGGGGGGTTGCTTCTGCGGGAAGGTTCGATACCAGATCGATGCCCCACTTGGACCCGGGCGCAGTTGCCACTGCTCTCGATGCCGAAAAGCATTCAGCGGGACGGGGTCCGCGTATGCCGAAGTCGTGCCGGGTTCATTCTCGTGGCTCAGCGGTGAGGACAATCTCACCTTCTATGAAACGACGCCCGGATGGGGTCTGTGCTTCTGCCGGACCTGTGGAAGCACGCTGTGCGGCACGTCCGGGGAGAAGGTGCACGGCGTGACGCTGGGCAGCGTGGATGGCGATCCCGGGGTTCAGATCGAGATGCACATCTTCGTCGGGTCGAAGGCGCCTTGGGATCACATTGGGGGAGATGCCCCTCAGTACGAGGCGTTTCCTCCCCAGGATCCGCGGCCCGAGCCCATGCCATGACACACGGAAAGAGTGTCCGAATTTTCCTGGCCGATGGAGTTCCGACCGGTATCCGCCACGCCGAAATCGTGAACTGGACCGGGCAAGCCATTGCCTGCCCGCGCGCTCGGTTTTCGGAGCTCCAACATTGGGCAGAGGTGTCCAGACCAGGCGTCTACTTTCTGCTCTCGCGACCCACGGGATCGAGCGCGGGCACCACGTACATCGGTGAGGCGGAGAATGTCCTCGTCCGGTTGAAAGCGCACCTGAGGGAGAAGGAGTTCTGGAATGAGCTCGTCGTGTTCTCCAGCAAGGACGAGAACCTCACGAAGTCACATGTGAAGTTCTTGGAGGCTCGCCTGATCCAGCAGGCCAATGCAGCCCGCCGCTTCCAGGTGGAGAACGTCGACGGATCTTCCGTACCCACCCTGCCTCGCGCCGACCTCGCTGCGATGGAGGAGTACCTCGAGTACCTGCGCCTCGTCCTTGGGACGCTTGGATACCCGGTGCTGGAGCCGATCGAAGATACTTCTTCAGGTGCAACCAAAGATCCTCGAGCCACGCCACCCCCGATGTCAGTCGTGCTCCTCTCCATGAGCGGCAAGTCCTACAATGCCCGGGGACGGTTGGTGGATGAAGGGTTCTTGCTCCTCGAAGGATCCGAGGTTGCTGTCACGCCGGGGGCCAGTATGCCCGGCGCCGTGCGTGAGCTCTGGGAAACTGCCAAAGCTACCGGCGATCTCGCGAGCAACGGCACCACCACGGTCCTGAAGAAGAACATGCTGTTCAGCTCGCCCTCCTACGCTGCCTCATTCGTCACGGGTCAGTCCAGAAACGGGCGCAAGGATTGGAAGGCCCAGGACGGACGGACGCTCGGCGAGGTGGAGGACGCTGTTGCAATGGCAACGGCCTGACGCGGCACGGCTGCGGGCCGCTCGACGGAGAGAAGATGACGCTCGGCATCACGAACCCGGAATGGCGCGAACTCTCGGACGAGCTTGCCAAGCTGGCGCGGGCGGCGAACGGAGCCAACGCGATCGTCTTCGATGCGTGGGGTCATCTCTGGTGCCGTGCCTTCTACTTGGGCGAGCTCGGGCAGCCGGCGGTATTGAAAGATGCTCGCGCCGTTCTCGATGAGCTTCCTGTTCCCCTTACCAAAGGTGGCAAGCTCGATCGCGTCCGGGAGTCCGACGACTGCCCGTCCTATTGGCGCTCCTACGCGGGCATTTATGTACTCGCCCTCTACTTCAACCGTCCTATTTCCGTGCCGCT
The DNA here is from genome assembly GCF_029946505.1 of Polyangium sp. y55x31. Classification (GTDB taxonomy): domain Bacteria; phylum Myxococcota_A; class Polyangia; order Polyangiales; family Polyangiaceae; genus Polyangium. Next base: position 6,348 of record NZ_JARZHG010000062.1, on the reverse strand, counting down.
CGTGGCTCGTCTGGTCACGAAGGCACTTACGCGTATCGAAGCTCTGACGGTTCGGCTCCCCCCGCCGGGCGGGCCGGAGAGCACGGCCGGAGCGGGCAAACTGGAAGCTTGACGGACCCGAGCCGCTTGCCACGAAGCAGGCACCCGGCGATGCTCCCACGGTTTGCCAGGGATCCTCACCAACCCGGCGGCGGAGGCATCATGGGACGGAGCGCATTCGGTTTGGTTGTCGGCGGTATGTTCCTTCTCGCGGCTTGCAGTGGCGAGGAGAGCACCAACTCCTCGGGCGCAACGCAAGGAGGCGGGGGACAAGCGGGAGCCGGTGGGCAAGGCGGCGCGGGCGGCATGGGGGGCGAAGGCGCTGCGGGCGGGCAGGGCGGCAGCGGTGGGCAGGGCGGCAGCGGCGGGCAGGGCGGCAGCGGTGGGCAGGGCGGCGGTGGGCAGGGCGGCGGCGGCGTGGCATGTCAGCCAAACCATGCCGATTGCGACGGAGATGCGGCGAACGGATGCGAGGTCGACACGCAGGTCGATGCCGCTCATTGCGGGGCCTGTGAGACCGTGTGCGCCATTCTGCACGGGATGGCAGGCTGTGAAGCGGGGCAATGCACGGTGGCCGCGTGTGACGCGGGCTTCGGGGATTGCAACCTGGACCCGCAGGACGGCTGCGAGATCGATCTCGGGGGAAACCCTCAGAACTGCGGCGCATGCGGCACGTCCTGCGGGGCCTCGGGCCTTTGCATCCAGGGGGCATGCGTCTCTGCGTCGTCGTCCTCGTGCAAGACCCTGCTCCAGCAATACCCCGGCTTGCCGAGCGGCGTGTACACCATCGAGCCGGCCGGCGCTCCGATCCAGGTTTATTGCGACATGGTGACCGACGGCGGCGGATGGACCTACGGCGCCATCCTCTCCACGGTCACGGAGACCGGCAATGGCACCCGGATGCCGGGCATCAACACGTTCGGAGCCCCGGTGGCGGACGTGCTCGCCAATGCATATTCGGTCGACCTCTCCGGCGTCGCGTTCAGCGAGATTCGCATCGACAACTTCACCAAGCCGAGCGCGGCGCAGCGGGCGCTCGCGCAGCCCTCGGTCTGGGACACGACGACCTACACGAGCACCCTCGGCAAGCCGGCGAAGCGAATCGAATTGGCGGAGGGCTGGGACTTCCGCACGGGCTACTATGGCCTCGATTACTGCGACGCGGCCACCACCAACATCCCGATGTGCTTCACCCTGTCGAGCAACCCGGTCGGCTGGGGATGCGATACGGATCTCGGCCCGGCCGAAGGAATGCTGGATGCGACGGCCGGCGAGCTTTGCGGCGCGGCTTATTACTACTGCAAGAAGGTCTGGCACGACACCGCTTGCACGTCGTACCTGCAAGAGACGGCCGTCTACGGCTTCGCGCTGCGCTGAAGAAGGCCCGACGAGACGCCAAATCTAGAAGCAATACGCCTTGCACGCCTGCTCCGGCGTCGATTCCTCGGGCTCCGGGGGAGGCGGCGGCCTCGGCGGCGGTGCGTTCGTCGCGGGCGGCGGGCTGGATACGCTGTAGACCGCGACGCCGGCGCCGATCAGGATCAGGCCAAGCACGATGCCCGTGAGAATGGCGGGCTTGTACGTCTCGTACGTCTGCGCGGGCAGGCATGGTTGGCCGCTCCGTTCGAGCGCGGGATTCGTTGGATCCGGGCTCGAGCAGCCGACGGCCAGCACGACGCCGGTCCCGGTCGCGACGACGCCTGCTCCTGCGAGGCCGGCGCCGACTGTTCGACCGACGGTCCCGCAGCCGGCGGCGAAGAACGCAGTCAGGATCACGATCGAGACGGATGCGCGACATCCGCGGATGGATCGGGTAGGCCGCCTCATGACCATCTCCTCTTCGCGTGGGGTGTCGAGCGCAGAAATTCCTCAAAACGTGGAAGAAGCCGCCCCTCGCACCCCGATTGACGTGGATCTCCACGCGTGATACCGCGTTGCCCCTCCATGTTACCCGGACTTCGTGACAAGGTCGCCATCGTCACCGGACATCGCAGCGGCATCGGCAAGGCCGTGGCGTCTTTGCTCACGGAGCAAGGCGCGCGTGTTCACGGCTTCGACCTCCCCGACGTCGACCTGCGTGATCTCAAGGCCATCGACGGTCACGTGCAGCATGTCGCCTCCCTCGAAGGGCGGATCGACATTCTCGTGAACAATGCCGGCGTCACGCACCTCGGCAACCTCGTGGACACCTCGCTCGAGGCCATCGACGACGTGCTCACCGTGAATCTCAAGGCGCCCTTCCTGCTCATGCAATCGGTGATTCCGATCATGTTGCGGAACGGCGGCGGCGCGATCGTCAACAACGCGAGCGATCAGGCCTTCATCGGCAAGCGCGACAGCTCCATTTACGGCGCGTCGAAGGCGGCCATCGCGCAGCTCACGAAGAGCGCGGCCCTCGACTGGGGAACCCGCGGCATTCGCGTCAACTGCGTCGCGCCCGGCAGCACCGATACCCCCATGCTGCGGCAGGTGCTCGCCGTGCTCTCCGAGCGAATGAACGTCACGAGCAACGACGTCTACAAGGCCGCTGTCCCGCTCGGCCGCTTCGCCGAGCCGAGCGAAATCGCCTGGGCCATCGCATTCCTCGCCTCGGACGCGGCGTCGTTCATGACGGGCGTCGTCATGCCGGTCGACGGCGGCGGGGTGGCGCAATGAGCGCGCGGGTCGCCCTCGTCACGGGCGCGTCGAGGGGAATCGGCGCAGCCATCGTCGAGCGATTCCACGAAGGTGGCTTTGCCGTCGCAGCCCTCGCGCGTTCCCGCGTGGAATCACCCCACGCAGCAGAGGGCTATTTGTGCGACGTCAGCGACGCGGCCGCCGTCGCAGAGACCGTACGCGCCGTCGTCGCGCGCTTCGGCCGTATCGACGTGCTGGTGAACAACGCAGGCCTCGCCGGACCAAACTCGCTCGACCCCGAGGCCGACGACGCGCTCTGGCACCAGATCCTCGCGGTGAACCTGAACGGCACCTATCTCCTGTGCAAACACGTGCTTCCCCACCTGCCCGACGGGAGTGGGCGAATCATCAACATCGCCTCGGTGCTGGGCCTCAAGGGCGTGCCCGATCAAACCGCCTACGTCGCAGCCAAACACGGCGTGATCGGCTTCACGCGGGCACTCGCGCTGCACGCCGCCCCGCGCCGCATCACCGTCAATGCCATTTGCCCCGGCTGGACACGCACGGCCATGGCCGAAGGCCGCATGCGCGATCTCAATCTGGACGAGGCAGCCCTCGCGAAAAGCGTGCCCCTGGGCCGCATGATCGAGCCACGCGAGGTGGCAAGCCTGGCATTCACCCTGGCCGGGGAAGATTCCGCCGGTATCACGGGGCAGGCCATCGTCATTGATGGTGGAGCCCTTCTGTAGGTCCTGAGGCGCCGCGCTGGGGCGTTGCCCCAGGCCCCAGCAGGGGCTGTCCGCCCCTGCACCCGGGGCCTGCGCAAGCGCTGGACTCGGGGTCGCTGAACTGCGCGATGCGCCGTTCATCGAACCTGCCTCGCCCTCGCGTCCGAGCCGCACGGCTTCGTCACGCCCTGCGATGAGGTCGTCGGTCGTCAGATACGCCCTCGTCGCTCTTCCCGGATTCGCGCGTCTGCCGACGGAGCGAGATGGCTTCGCCTTGCAATGGGCGCCGACGCCCAGCGACTACGACCTCCTCGTCTCCGAGGCACGCCCTCGTGTCTCTGAAGACTCGACGTCGCCTCGCCGCCTCTTCGCGCTCGTCCCCGTGCGCATGCGTCCCCGTCGCCTTTTTGCTCGCCCTCTATCCTTGAAGCGACGGCCTCGTCCAACACACGCGCTGCAATCATGCAGCCTGACTGTATCGCTTTATGCCCCCCGCCTTCGGGGAGGAGTGTTCACGTGGCCGACCCCAAGCATCCCAAGCCGAATGATCAGGTCCTCGACCTCTCGGACCTCACGCTCGTCGACATCACGCCCGATGCCATCAGCCGTCTGAGCAAGCTCCGCGATGGGCATGCCGTTGCCATCGCGAATGTCCTCTCGGCGTCGGCTCTCGCGCTCAAGCGCGCGGGCATTCATCCGGACGAGATTCAGGAGATCGCCGCGCCGTGGGCCGATGTCCAGCGCATCGACGAGGTGCTGCCTGCCGTGGAGAAGCTCCTCGAGCTCCTCCACGAGACGCGCCTCGTACGCGGTCACGAGATCGCCATGCGCCTCGGCGAGATGGCGCAGCAGATCCGCCGCCGCGCGGAGCGTTCGCCCGACGGGGCCGAGATCCTCGCTCCGTTCGAGGCCATGCTCGCCTACCAGTCCGGGCCTGCCCTCAAGGCCGCCGCGACCAAGGAGAAGGCGCGCGCGAACGACGACGCGCCTACCACGTCCTCCCCCGCCTGATCCCCTTGCATCGGCCGCATCGCTGGGGCGTTGCCCCAGGCCCCAGCAGGGGCTGTCCGCCCCTGCACCCGGACCAGCGCAAGCGCTGGACTCGGGGTCGCTGAACTGCGCGATGCGCAGTTCAGCGAACAGGCCGATTCAAGGCCGGCGACGAACCTGCCAGCCAAGACAGCCGCGCTGACGTTTGATTGGCAACGCCGTCTCTGGTCTTGCCGCCGGCCGTGGGAAAAACTGCGCGTAGCGCAGTTTTTCCCCCCCGAGTCCAGGGCTTGCCCTGGTCCGGGTCCAGGGGTGGACAACCCCTGGTCGGGCCCGGGGTGAAACCCCGGCGCTACGCTGCCAGCCAGCAGCCTACCGCAACACCCTGGCGCGGTGCTGCTCCACCCACGGGGAGAGGCGCCCTCGATCTTCGAGTGCTTGTCCTTCCGTGCGCTTCGCCTTCATCTCCGAGCGCGCGGCTGCGACTGCGATGGCTGCGGCCAGCGTGGCCTCGTCTTCTTCGCGCACGTCCGAGTAGCCGAGGAGCGCTTCTTTGTTCTCTTCGATGAAGCCGGTCGTGTAGCGGCCTTCGATGAAGGCGGGGTGCGCGAGTAGCTTCTCGTGGAAGACGATGTTCGTCTTGATGCCTGTCACCACGTACTCGGAGAGGGCGCGGCGCATCCGCTGGATGGCGGTCTTCCGGTCGGGGCCCCACACGCTCACCTTCGAGATGAGGGGGTCGTAGTGGCTCGGCACGGTTGCGCCTTCGTAGAAGCCGCCGTCGTCGCGCACCCATGGGCCTGCGGGCACGCGTAGGGCTTCGATCTTGCCGGGGCTCGGCAGGAAGCCGATCGGGTCTTCGGCGTAGATGCGGCACTCGATGGCGGCGCCTCGACGCACGATGTCCTCCTGGCGCCAGGAGAGTTTTTCGCCTGCGGCTACGCGCACCATCTCGGCGACGAGGTCCGTACCCGTGATCCACTCCGTGATCGGGTGCTCGACTTGCAGGCGCGTGTTCATTTCGAGGAAGTAGAAACTCCCGTCTTCGCCGAGCAGGAATTCGAACGTGCCGGCCGAGAAGTAGCCGACCGAGAGTGCGCCTTTTACTGCGACCTCGCCCATGCGCCGGATGAGCTCGGGGGTCGCGACCGGGCAGGGGGTCTCTTCGACGACTTTCTGGTGGCGACGCTGGATTGAGCAGTCGCGCTCGAAGAGGTGGACCATGTTGCCGTGGCGATCACCGATCACCTGGATCTCCACGTGGCGCGGGCGGAGGATTGCCTTCTCGATGTAGACCGTGGGATCTCCGAAGGCGCGTGCGGCTTCGCTTTGCGCGCGCTCGAAGGCGCTCTCCATCTCGTCGGCGTTGTGCACGAGGCGCATGCCTTTGCCGCCGCCGCCCATCGCGGCCTTGATCAGCACCGGGTAGCCGACGCGCTCGGCTGTTGCGCGGGCTTCCTCGACCGTGGAGGCGTCGCCGCCGGGCGTGATCGGGACGCCTGCGGCGGCCATCTTGGCGCGGGCGGCGGTCTTCGAGCCCATCGCGGCCATGGCGCGGGAGGGGGGGCCGATGAAGGTGATGCCGGCGCGCTCGCAGGCTTCCGCGAACTCGCTCTTTTCCGAGAGGAAGCCGTAGCCGGGATGGATCGCGTCGGCGCCGGATTTGCGCGCGGCGTCGAGGACGCGCTCGATCGACAGGTAGCTCTCGCGCGCGGGGGCTGGGCCGATGCAGTAGGCCTCGTCGGCGACCCTGACGTGGAGCGATTTGCGGTCGGCTTCGCTGTAGACGGCGACGGCGGCGATGCCCATCTCGTGCAGCGTGCGGATGATGCGGACGGCGATCTCGCCGCGGTTGGCGATGAGGACCTTGCGGATCACGGAGGCCACGTAGCACGGCTCGGGGGCGGGTGGGTGGGGGTTCGGGGCTCCGGGGGCGTGTCGCCGGGGTTTCACCCCGGGCCCGAGCAGGGGGTGT
>NZ_JARZHG010000061.1 GCF_029946505.1 Polyangium sp. y55x31 | reverse complement strand
GCCCGCGCCTGTCGCGGCCGTGCCGCCTCCTGCACCGCCGCCTGCGCCCGCTCCCGCGGCCGCTGCGCCGCCGCCCCCCGCGCCGCCGCGTCCTGGTGGATCCACGGCCGCGACGCCGCCGCGTCCGACCGCAGCAGCACCCGCGCCTGCCACGACGCGCTCGGTGCCTCCGCCCGCGGCGCCCTTCCGCGCGAGCGAGCGCCCGCCGGCCCCGCAAGCGACGGATACGGCGGAGCTCGATCGACTCCGCGCGGAGCTCGCGCGCAGCAAGGACGAGCTCGCGCGTAGCAAGGACGAGCTCGCGCGCAGCCGCGACGAACTCACGCAAGCGAAGGACGAGCTCACGCGCGCCAAGGGTGATTTCGCGCGCCTCGAAGGCGACGTCCCGCGCGTCCAGCAAGAGATCGAGACGCTCCGGGGCGAGCTCGCTCGGACGCGAGACGAGAGCGCGCGCCTCGATCAGGAGCTCCATGCCTCGCGCGCCAACGTGTCGAAGCTCGAAGCCGATCTCGCCAAGGCGAGCGAAGGATCGGCCGACGTGGCGCGGCTCAAGCGCGAGGCCGAGGAGCTCAAGGCGAAGCTCTCCGCGGCGATCGCGGCGACGGCGGCCGTGCAAGGCGGAGGTGGTTTGACGGGCACGGCGGCGCTCACCGCCACCTCGCGCCTCGGCGGCGTGTCGAGCCGCGAGTTCCTCGATCTGCGCGAGGCCCTGAACAAGAAGGACAAGGAGATCCTCGCCCTGCGCGAGCAGGTCTCGCAGCGTGACAAGGAGCTCATCGAGCTGCGGGATCAGGCGCTCGTGCTGGAGCGCGAGAAGGCCGATCAGCTCGATCGCATGATCGAGTTCGAAGGCTCGCGCGAGCAGGTCGACGCCGAGCTCAGCAAGCTGCGCGACGATCGCGAGGCGCTCGAGAAGCGCGTGCAGAACTTCCAGCTCCTGCTCGAGCGCGTCGAGGAGAAGCTCGCGACGCGCGACGCGGAGCTCGCGGCGGCGAGGCTCGATAAAGAGGCCGCGATCGCGATGCGGGAGGAGCAGCTCCGGACGTCGAGCGAGACGCTCTCGCAAGCCGTCGCGGACGCAGAGGCGCGGACGCGCGCGAGCGAGGCCGAGCGGCTCGGGAAGGAGCACGCAGCAGAGATCGCGCGGCTCGGTGAGGAGCACGCGGCCGCGATCAAGAAGCTCGGCGACGAACACGCGGCGGCGATCGCGAAGCTGCGCGACGAGCACGCGGCCGAGATCGGCGAGCTCAGCGCGGAGCAGGGCGTGGAGCTCGGCAAGGCGCGCGAGGAGCACGCCGCGGAGATCAAGAAGCTCGGCGAGGAGCACGCGGCGGCGATCGAGGCGCTGCGATCCGCGGGCGCGAGCGAGGCGGAGCGCGCGCGGCAAGAGGAGATCACGAAGCTCCGCGAGGAGCACGCGGCCACGCTCGCGCGGCTCGAAGCCGATCACGTAAAAGCCCTCGAAGCGGCGAGCGCCGAGAAGGCGCAGGCGATCGAAGAAGCCAAGGCCCGCGCCATCGAGGAAGCGACGCGCGCGGCGGACGAGCGGGTCAAGGCGCGCGAGCAAGAGCTCGAGGAGGCGCACGCGCGCGCCGTGGCCGAGCTCGAAGCGCGTCATGCCGCGGCGATCGCGGGCGCCGAAGAGGCCACGCGGAAGGCCGTCGCGGAGCACGAGGAGCGAGCGCGCGCGAACGACGCGGCGCGCGCAGCGGAGGCCGAGGAAGAGCGCGAGGTCCGCAAGCGCGCGCTCGCCGAGCAGGAGACGACCTTGCGCGCCGCCGCGGCCGAGCTCGAAGCGCGCATCGCCGCGCTCGGGACCGAGCTCGAAGAGGCGCGCGCGGCGATCGAAGCGGCGCGCCGGGACGAGGGCACGCTGCGCGCGGATCTCGCGGCCCGCGTGGCCGACGTCGCGCGGCTCGAAGAGGAGCTGCGCAAGCGCGAAGAGGAGCGCGACGCGCTCGCCGCGGAGAAGGCGACGCTCGTGGCCGACGGCGTCAACGCGGCGGCGCGCCTCACGCGCGTCCGCGCGCGGTGGGAAGAGGACAAGCTCGCGCTCGAACGCGCGCGCGAGTCGCTCCTGCAGGCCGTGCAGCGGATTCAGGAAGTCGAGTCGCGGCCGATCGACGCGGAGTGAGTCGAGCGCCCCCGCGGCCGCTCAGCTCGATCTCGCGCGGAACGCCTCGGGCAGGAGCGCCGCGAGTGACGTCCTGCGCGAGAGCCCGTCGTGACCGGCGACGAGCATCCGGATCGGCATATCGTCCGCGAACTCGGCGAGCGTCTGCCGGCACATCCCGCATGGCGCGCCGATCGGCGGGCTCGAAACGTCGGGACCGAGCTTCGACGAGCCCGGCGTCACGACCGTGAGCGCGATCGGATCGCGCTCGCCTGCGGCCACCATCTGTACGATCGCCGAACGCTCGGCGCAGATCGAGAGCCCGTACGACGCGTTCTCCACGTTGCAACCGGTGAAGATCCGACCCGACGCGGTGAGCAGCGCGGCGCCGACCTGGTACGTCGAGTACGGCGCGTGCGCGCGGGTCTGCACGTCGAGCGCCGCGCGCTCGAGCGCGGCCCAGTCGATGGTCGTCTGCGGATCGATCAAGCCGCTCCTCCTCGCCAGCTTCCGCCGCCGGTGATCGCTGCGCCGACCTTCTTCACCCAGGCCGAGAGCAGCCCCGTGAACCGCTCGCGCGACTGCCGCGCCGTCTCCTCGACCTCGGCGTGATCGAGCGGCGTCGGGCTCAGGCCCGCGGCGAGGTTCGTGATGCACGACATCGCGCCGCAGCGCACGCCCATGTGCCGGAGCGCGATCACCTCGTGCACCGTGCTCATCCCGACCGCGTCCGCGCCGAGCGTCCTCAGCATCGCGATCTCGGCCGGCGTTTCGTACGACGGGCCGAGCAGCCCTGCGTACACGCCCTCGTGGATCGACACGCCCGCGTCCGCGGCCGCCTCGCGCGCGAGCGCCGCGATGCGCCGATCGTAGGCGTGCGTCATGTCCGGGAAGCGCGGACCGAGGCCGGCTTCGTTTGGCCCGACGAGCGGGTTTTGTCCCGTCAGGTTCAGGTGATCACGAATGAGCATCAGGTCCCCGGGCTGGAACGTGGGCCTCGTACCGCCGGCGGCGTTCGTCAAGAGCGCCGCGCGACACCCGAGCCGCGCGAGCAGCCGCGCGCCGAACACCGCGCGCTCGGGCGCGTGGCCCTCGTAGAGGTGCACGCGGCCTTGCAGACAGGCGACCGGCACGCCGTTCGCGAGGCCGATCCAGAGCTTGCCCGCGTGCCCGACGACGGTCGACACGGGCATGAACGGGATTTCGCTGTAGGGGAGCACCACGTGCTCCTCGAGGCTCTCGGCCCACGCGCCGAGCCCCGAACCGAGCACCACGCCGACCACCGGGGTGATCGGGCTCTTCGATCGGATGACGGCGACGGCCTCGTCGAGGTGAGAGATCAGGCTCATTTGTCGGAGGGTAGTACAGGCCGACGGGGCGGGTAAACGTTTGGCCGCGCCCGCTCCGCCGTCCGTCCTTTCTTTGGTCGGTTCGAGAAGGGTGCAGGGTTCGGGCGTCCGTGATAGGGTGCGCGCCCTCCTGCGTCGTTGAGGGGTAACCGCGCCGAACCTCGCGCGTAGCCCGCTCCTCCAGAAGCTTCCAAGGTGAATCCGATGAGCACGTTCGAAGAGTTCCTCAAGGCCAAGGCGATCGACCCGCGCAGGATCATCGCGGCGTCCCAGAAGATCGAGAAGCTGCGCCCCGAGGATCGGGCGATCCGTCTGACCAAGCGCCTCGCCCGCAAGAGCGAGGACGGCGCGAAGAAGAAGGAGGGGCTCAAGAAGCCCCGCAGCGGCCGCCCCGTGACGGACCGCGCGATCGCGTCGGCGATCGCGGGCAAGTCCATCAGCGGCCCCTCCAAGACGCGCATCCTCCGCGCGGTCAACTACATCCTCGAGCAGAAGAAGCAGGAGAAGGTCGACCTCAAGGCGATCTTCCCCGGCGAGAAGAAGGCCGCGGCCTGAGGAACAAGGCGGGGGTGAGGCTTCGGTAGACGAAGCTTCGCCCCCGAACTTTTTTCGAAGGGTACGTTGCGGGCGGCGCTTCTGCCGTCCGTCACAGATCGCCGAGACGTCGGCGAGCGGACTTGCGCGACGACAGGTCGAGCAGGTCGGCGGCGACGAGGGCGACGGTCAATCCCACGGCGATGTAGAGCATGCGCCGACGTTGCGTCCGGCCGCGGGAAATGGACAAATTTCGTGCAAAAGGGCGGCCGCGTGAATGCGCCCCCGCCTCCGCGCAACGGACCCGTTCGTGTACCCCGTGGCGCTGCCGCGCGCGATCTCGTCGCTGGTCTCGGCGCCCGCTGTCGCTCCATCCCGGTCGTTTTTCGCATGGCCGAGCGCGAGCCTGGCCACTCGGGCCTTCGTGGACACCGCGGACGTAGACGAGCTCGTCCGGCGTGCCCGGAGCGGCGACAGGGGCGCCTTCTCGGCCCTCTACCGGATGCACCGGGAGGCCGTGGCGCGGCTCGTCTTCCGCATGCTCGGCCGCGCGAGCGACATCGAGGACGTGGTGCAGGAGGTCTTCCTCCAGGTGCACCGGAGCCTCGGTGACTTCCGCGGGCAGTCGAAGTTCTCCACCTGGATTCATCGCATCACGGTGAACGTGGTGCTCATGATCCGCAGGGCCGAGCGCAGCCGTCCGGTTTTCGCGGACGAGCCGCTCGCGACTGAGCACGAGCGGGACTCCGGCCTCTTGCCCGACGAGGAGGCGACGCTCCGGCGCCGGCTCGTCGCGTTCAAGCGGCTGCTCGATCGGATCTCCGAGAAGAAACGTACGGTGTACGTGCTGCACGACATCGAGGGCTTGGCGCCCGCCGAGATCGCGACGATCGTGGATGCTCCCGTGCTCACGGTGCGAACGAGGTTGTTCTACGCGCGGCGCGAGCTCGCCGAGCTCATGCGGGAGGAGCCTGCGCTCGCGCAGCTCGTGGATGAAATCGGGGGTTTGGGAGCGCAGCTCGGCGCGTCCGAGCGGAGCGGCCAAGCGTCGAATGCTCTTTCGGCGGAGGGGAAAACCACGTGAGCGACAACGACCCCGGCACGCGCGCCCTCGAGGTGATGCGCGGCGCGCTCGCCGACGAGAAGCCGCCCGAGCTGCCCTGGGATGTGATCGAGCAGAGGCTCGACGAGCGCATCGATCAGGACGAGCAAGCGCGCGCATCCCGAGCGCTCCCTCGCATCGGGCGCGGCGCGCGGATTGGCCTCGCGGCTTGCGCGGCCGCTGCGGCGGTGATCGCTGTCGCGAGCTTCGGCGCGCGATCGAAGAACGAAACGCCCGCGAGTTTTGCCGTTCGGTGGCGTGCGCCCGAGACGATCGCGTTCCTTGCGGGCAGCGAGTCCGAGCGTGATCTCTCGCTTCTTCGCCCCGGTGACGGCGTCGAGGCCGGCGAGGCGCCGCTCACGCTCGTGCAACGTGGCATCGTCCGCGTCACGCTCGCGCCCGGCGCGCGCGCGACCATCGTCGCTGCGGCCACCGAGGCCGGGGATCCGCTCGTGCTCGGCCTCGAACGAGGCTCCTTGCGCGCCGACGTGACGCCACGAAAAACCACCGAGGGACTCGTCGAGACCTTCGCCGTCGACGTCGGCCGCACGCGTGTCGCCGCGCATGGCACCGCGTTCACCGTCGTGCGTGGCAACGACGACGTCCTCGTCGATCTCGAACACGGCGCGGTCGCCGTCGGTCCCGCGGGTCGCCCTGGCGTCACCACGGGCCGCCTCCTCGTCGGCCGTGCGCGCGCATCCTTCTCGCTCGACGGCGGCGAGATCGCCCGCATGCTCCCTGTCGAAGGCGCGCCCCCCGCGCCGCCTGCGCCTGTGGACACAACGCCTCCGCCGAAGCCTGCGCTCGCGCCGCCGCCTCCGAGCGTCGCCGAGCGCCCGCAGCAGCACGTCCACGATCGTCCGGACGCACCGCCTGCGCCGCCTCCGCCTGTGGAGGCGCCCTCCGTCGTGCCCGAGGCGCCGCCTGCGCCCAAGCCTGCGCCCGTGCTCACGCGTGCCTCCGTGCATGCGGGCCTCTCGGGCTGCTTCGAGACGTACTACCGCGGCGGAGATCCTTCCGTTCGTCTCTCGGTCACGTCCACGGTGACCGTCTCCCTCGATCCGGAAGGCGCCGTCTCGTCCGTGCGCTTCGATCCGCCGCTCGAACCCCGGTTCATGCAGTGCGTCTTCGACTCGCTGCGCCCGGGCAAGTTCGTCGGGACGAGTGGCCCCGTCGCCGTGCCGTTCCAGCTCGGTCAGTAAGACGCTGTTCGCGTCGAGTAAAACTCATGCGCCTGTGCATCGACCGCATCGCGGTCGATGCATCAAAGGTCCAGGGCTGGCCCTGGTCCGGGTCGAGGGGCGGATAGCCCCTCGTCGGGTCCGGGGTGAAACCCCGGCGCTACGGGTTCGTCCGGACAGAACCCCTGCCCGGACAAACCGTCACCGGATCGAAGGCGGCGCGCCTGTGAGGAGCTGCATCAGCGCGTGCGTCTCGCGTGCGCCCATCAGACCGAACTGCACGCCCATTCCGTCGGGCTCGGTCCAGCGCACCGTCGACTTCACCATGACCTCTTGCTTCACGCCGGGCAGTTGCATGTAGAGGTTCACGCTCGCGTTGAAGGGCGCGGGCTTGTCGGTGACGATGAACATGCCGCCGATGCTCAGGTCGCGCGAGAAGGCATCGACGCGCGGCCCATCCCCCACCTGGAACGCGACTGCCATTCGAACGACCCTTCGCGGGTGTCTTCGCTTCTCGGCCAACACTACTTTCTCTCCTCGTGCCCCGACGCCGTCCTACAATAAACGGTCGGAGGTCGGAGCGCGGTGGCAAAAAACGAGGCGCGCGTCGCCAAGGGGTTCGGCCGGCACTTCGAGGGCTGGCAGCCGGGCCTCGTTGCCGTCTTTCTTGCCGGCAGTGCCGCCCTCCTCGCCGTCCCGCGGTCGGTCCCGCCCGAGGACCTGCCCGTTCCCCTCGTCGAGCCCGGGAAGCTCGCCGAGGCTGCGGCGAACGATGACGCCCGCGCTCGCGCCGTCGAGGCGAAACCCCTCGACGCTGACGTCCGCGCGCTCGGCTCGCTCCTCCGCGCCTTCGGGCGCGCCGATGCGGGCGGCGACGACGCCATGCTTGCCGAGCTCCGCCGCCGGATCGGCCCTGCCGCTGCCCGCGCACTCGCCCAGGGTGAGGATGCCGTCCTCGCGCTCCGCGCCTACCAGCTCCGCTCCTTCCTCCGCGAGGTGCAGCGCTTCGTTCGGACCGGTGAAACCTCGGACGAGCTCGTCGAGCTTGGCGGCCCCTTCGCCGACGTCCTCACCCGCAACGGCTGGTGCGAGGGCGCTTCGCCTTGCGTCATGCACATGGATGAACGCGCGCTCCGCGCCTCCTTCAAGCTCCGGTGGAACGAGATCAGCGGCCTCTCGGGCAGCGCGCTCGCCCTCGGCGTCGACGAGCACCGCGCGCTCCTCGGCTTCCTCCTCGCGCATCCGCCGCACCCGGAGCCGGGGCGCGACGAAGGGCGCGGCGCGCAGGACCAGGCGGCCTTCCTGCTCCGCAAGATCGACGAGCTCTCGGCCCTCGATCCCTCGTACCCGCGCGAGCTCGCGCGCGGCATCGTGCGGTATCACAAGGGCGAGTACGGCCGCGCGGCCGAGCATTTCGCGACGCACCTCGAGATCTCGCCCGATGGACCGTATGCGCTTCGCGCGCAGAACCATCTGCGCGCTGCGCTCGAACGCTCGCTCGCGGACGCTCCGTAGCCCCTGTTTTCTGGCTGCGCGCCCCTTGCGGTACGAACTGCCTGGCAACACGTCAGGCCATGATGTTCCGCCGCACGGTTGATGCCATTTCGTCCTCCGGGACGCCACGCTCGCTCGACACGACGCGGCTCCCGCTCCCCAAGCCCATGGTCGCTTGCGACCCTCCACCACCACCGAGCACGCCCGTCGAGCCTACGATCGCCTTGCCTCGCGACGTCGATCCGAACGCGGTCCTCGCGCTCGACATGACCCCCGAGGCGCGCGACTTCTTCGCGTCGGCGCTCCGCGTGCTCGCCGCGTCCGACGTTCCTTTCCTCGTCGGCGGCGCCTACGCGCTCGCGCACCACGCCGGCATGCGCAGGCGCACCCGCGACCTCGACGTCTTCGTTCGACGCCGCGACGTCGGCGCGGCTCTGCTCGTCCTCGAAAACGCGGGCTACACGACCTGCATCGCGTTCCCGCACTGGCTCGCCAAGGCGTACTCCGGCAGCGAGCACGTCGACGTCATCTGGAGCTCGGGCAACGGCCTCGCCGAGGTCGACGATCTCTGGTTCGAGCACGCGGGCCGCGGTGAGGTCTTCGGCGTCGACGTCGGCCTTTGCCCTGCGGAAGAGACCATCTTCGCGAAGTCCTTCATCCAGGAGCGCGAGCGGTACGACGGGGCCGACGTCGCTCACGTGCTCCGCGCGCGCTGCGAGGATCTCGACTGGCCTCGGATCGTCGCGCGCTTTGGCGATCACTGGCGGGTCCTCCTGAGCCAGCTCATCCTCTTCGGCTTCATCTATCCGACGGAGCAGCGCCGCATCCCGCCGTGGGTCATGCGCGAGCTCGTCACGCGCCTCGAAGCCGAATGCGCGTCGCCGCCCAAGGTGGGCCACATCTGCCGGGGCACGCTCCTCTCGCGCGCGCAGTACCTCGCCGACGTGAGCGAGGGCTGGGACGACGCGCGCCTCTTTCCCGCGGGCAGCATGTCGTCCGAGGAGATCGCGCGCTGGACTGCCGCGATCGACCAGCCGCCCCCGCACCCTTGAGCCTCGGAAACGCGAGAGCACGACTTCGGTTGGCGTGATCTGGGCGATATGCCAACTCCGTTGCCAAAATTTCCGTGTAACTGGATAAAAGCGCCAAAAACCGAGAAATTGGGACGGCATCCCTTTTGCGAAGTGAGGGGCAGCGCTGCTGCTGAGGCAGCCAACCCGCAAGGCACCTCGCACTCCAGGAAAGGGAGCCCCCATGAACCGCCGTCCTCTTCGTCCAGGTCTTCCGGGCGTCTTCGCTGCCACCTCCGCTGTCGTCTTCCCCGGCCTCGTCACCGTCGCCCTCTCCGGCCTCATGGCCGTCGGTTGCCTCGACCGACCCATCGACGTTGTCGATCCGCGCATCACGTCGACCATCGTCGAGGTCGTTCCTCACAGCGGCGTCGACAAGATCGACCTCGTCCTCGGCATCGACAACTCGGCCTCCATGGCCGACAAGCAGCAGATCCTCGCCCAGGCCGTCCCCGATCTCGTCGAGAGCCTCGTGAACCCGCCGTGCATCGACGAAGCGGGCGTGCCGCTCCCGAGCAACCAGCAGCCGAAGGGCCCCAAGGACGACTGCCCGTTGGGCTCGCGCCGCGAGTTCGAGCCCGTGCTCGACATCCACATCGGCATCGTCTCGTCGAGCCTCGGCGGCCACGGCGGCGGGCATTGCCCCGACCTGCAGAGCGACACGAGCTGCGGCAACGAGAAGGTCTCGAAGAACGACAAGGGTCACCTCGTCTCGCGCGCCGACGCCTGCGTCGCCGGCGAGGTGGTCCCGACGTACGGCGGCAAGGGCTTCCTCGCGTGGGATCCCGAGCAGCAACTGAGCCCGCCGGGCGAGGCGAACCTCGGCACGCTCGACGGCTCCGAGCCCGGCCTCGTGCCCGCGCTCGCCGAGATGGTCAAAGGCACCGGCCAGGTCGGCTGCGGCTACGAGTCGCAGCTCGAGAGCATCTACCGCTTCCTCGTCGACCCCGAGCCCTACGACACGATCGACGCCTCGTCGGGCTACGTGAAGGTGAGCGGCACGGACGGCGACCTGCTCGATCAGCGCAAGGACTTCCTCCGCCCCGACTCGCTCGTGGCGATCCTCATGCTGAGCGACGAGAACGACTGCTCGATCAAGGAGACCGGCTTCTTCTACCGCGCCTCGCACACCGCAGCGCTGCCGCGCCCGCGCGCCGAGTGCGCGACCGATCCGAACGACAAGTGCTGCTCCTCCTGCGGCCTGCCCACGCCCGAGGGCTGCCCTCCCGATCCGGGATGCTTTGACGCCCAAGGAAACGTCATGGTGCTGACCGCCTCTGAAGATCCCGTCGACCTGCGTTGCTACGACCAGAAGAAGCGCTTCGGCGTGGACTTCCTCTACCCGACGGACCGCTACGTGAAGGCGTTCTCGAGCCCCGAGATCACGACGCGCAGCGGCGAGGTCGTGGACAACCCGCTCTTCCCGAAGGCGAACCCCAAAGAGGGCGTGCCCGTCGTGCGCACGCCGGACCTCGTCTTCCTCGCCGGCATCGTCGGCGTACCGTGGCAGGACGTCGCCCGTGATCCCGCGGACCTCACGAAGGGCCTCAAGAACGCGCGCGAGATGGGCGCGGACGGGACCTGGGACATCATCCTCGGCAACCCCGCGCAGGGCGTCCTGCCGACGGATCCGCTCATGCACGAGTCGACCGATCCGCGCCCCGGCAAGCACCCGATCACCGGCGAGCAGACCGACATGGACCCGAGCACGCCGCTCGGCAACTCCATCAACGGGCACGAGTACGACACGCTCGGCGAAGACCTCCAGTACGCGTGCATCTTCGAGCTGCCCCAGGCGACCGATTGTCCGAACGATCCGAAATGCGCCGAGTGCCGCGACGGCACCGCGGGCAACCCGCTCTGCGATCCGGCCGCGCCCACGATGCGCGTCCGCGCCAAGGCCTACCCCGGCCTGCGCCAGCTCGGCGTGCTCAGCGGCCTCGGCGAGCAGGGCATCGTCGGCTCGGTTTGTCCGAAGCAGGTCGAGGATCGCACCTCGGCCGACTACGGCTACCGCCCCGCGATCGGCGCGCTCGTCGATCGCCTGAAGAGCAAGATCGGCGGCCCGTGCCTGCCGCGTACGCTCGACCGTGACGACAAGGGCGCCGTGAACTGCCTGCTCATCGAGGCGCGCCCGACCGGCGGAGCTTGCTCGTGTGATCCCGAGCATGCCCGGCTCCCCGTCGACGAGAAGCACGCCGCCGCGATCGACGAGGCCAAGGCGCGTTCGCCCGAGGCGGGCTGGGATTGCTTCTGCCAGATCCCGCAGCTCGAAAAAGAAGAGCTCACCATCTGCCAGAACGACGTCTCGGACGACCCGGTCACGCCCGCCGGCGAACCCGTCAGTGGCTTCTGCTACGTTGACGCCTCGACCGACCCGGCCATCGGCAACCCGGCCCTGGTCGCCCGCTGCTCCCAGTCCGAGCGCCGCATGATCCGCCTCGTGGGTGAGGGCGAGCCCTCCAAGGGCGCCACCCTGTTCGTCACCTGCTCGGGTGACTCCAGCCCCTGAGCGGACCCGGACGCACCTTCTCGTCACTGCCCAGCGTTGACGCGCGCCCCGTCCCGGGGGAGACGGGGAGAGAGCGCGAGACCGGAGTCTTCACCGCATGGGCACGATCATTCGCCACACCTTCCTGGACTCGAACGGCATCCGCATGCACGTGACCGATGCGGGCCGGGGCTATCCGATCCTCCTCTGCCACGGCTTTCCCGAGCTCTGGTACTCCTGGCGCCGCCAGATCCACGCCCTCGCCGAGGTGGGCTTCCGCGTCCTCTGCCCGGATCTCCGTGGCTACGGCGGGACCGACGCGCCCGAGGAGATCGAGAGCTACGTGATGCGCGAGCTCGTCGAAGACATCCACGGCCTCTTCGACGCGCTCGGCATCGACAAGGCGGGCGTGGTCGGGCACGACTGGGGCGGCTCGCTCGCGTGGCAGTTCGCGCTCCGTCACCCCGAGCGCACCGAGCGCGTGGCGAGCCTCAACACGCCGTACCTCCCGCCGGGCCCCGTGGCCCCGAGCCTCATGTACCGCGACGCCTTCCGTCTCACGGACAAGACGTTCTACATGCGTCACTTCCAGGAGCCGGGCGTCGCGGAGCGGGAGCTCGAGGCCGACGTGCGCGACACGTTCCAGAAGATCATGCGCCCGGCGAAGTACGCCGACTCCCTCGCCACGTTCATGACCGTCGGGGATGGCACCTCGCTGCTCGGGAAGATCGATCCCGGCGAGACGTTCCTCTCGAAGATCGACCTCGACACGTACGTGCGCATCTACAAGCGCACGGGCTTCCGGGGCGGCCTCAACTGGTACCGCGCGATGGATCTTTCGTGGGAGGAAGATCGCTCGCTCCCGTCCTTCGAGATCGACCTCCCCGCGCTGCTCGTGGTCACGGACAAAGATCCCGTCCTGCGGCCCGAGATGGCCGAGCTCTCGAAGCCGTACGTGAAGAACCTGCGCATCGAGCGCATCACGGATTGCGGCCACTGGACGCAGCAGGAGAAGCCCGCCGAGGTCTCGAACCTCCTCATCGATTTCTTCGGCGACCTCCGCGATCCCTCGATGGAGTGATCAGGCCGAACGCGCGATCCGCCGGAACCTCTCCGCGACACGCCAGGCGATACGCGTCGCCATGGCCATGATCGGCACCTGCGAGTTCACGCCGATGCTCGTCGGCAGGATCGATCCGTCGGCCACGAAGAGCCCCGGCAGCTCGTACGCCTGGCCGTTCGGATCCACGACCCCGCGGCGCGGATCATTCGCGGCGCGCGCGCTCCCGAGCGGGTGGAATGCCATGCATTCGAGGCGGCGCGCGTCGTAGTTCGTCCGTTCGAGCGCGAGCGCGTCGTCCATCGTGCGCACCGGACCTGCGCCCGTCACCGACACGTAGACCTCGCGCGCGCCCGCCGCGAGCGCCATCTCCGACACGATCGTGATCCCGCGCCGCAGCCGCGCGAGATCCCGCGGCGCCATCTCGTACGTCAGGATCGGCTCGCGCCCCGGCCCCGCGCGCACCGTGCCTCCGCCCTCGTCGTGCACCATCGCGCCGAACACCGCGAGCCTGCGGACCTCGCGCGCCATGCGCCTGAGCCGCGGGCCCACGCCCGGCATGCCCGCCGCGAGCACGTTCACCGTGCTGTACACGCCGACGAGCTTGATCCCCTCGGGCGCGAAATCGTCCGAGTACACGCTCTGCATCGCGCCGTCCCAGCCGCTGATCTCCTCGTCGAACATCGCCACGCAGCGCACGGCCGGGTGGAGCGTCACCCGCCGGCCGAGCTTCTCGCTCACCCGCCCCACGCCGCTCGCGCCGAGCAAGAGCGGCGTGTGCAAGGTCCCGCAAGCGGCCACGACCACCGGCGCGTGCACGACGAACCGGAACGACGGCCGCCCGCCCTCGCCGCCGAGCAGCCGCCCCTCGACGCCCGCCGCGCGCCCGTCCTTCACGAGCACCCGCGTCACGAGCGCGTCCGACACGACACGCGCTCCATGCGCGAATGCGCTCGGCAAGTACGACACGTCCACCGATCGTTTCGCGCCGGCTGGACATGTAAAATTGCACCGCGCGTTGCCCTCGCACGCCTCGGCGTTGCGGCGCATGGGCTTCATGGTGATCCCGAGTTTCTCCGCGCCCTCGACGAACTTCATCGTGGAGCGCGAGCGCAACGTGGCCGGCACCTCGCGCACGGCGAGCCTCTGCTCGACGTCCTCGTAAGCGGGCTCGAGTGCACGCTCGGAGAGCGCGTCGAGCCCGAGATCGGTGACCCAGTGATGGTGCACGTCGCTCGGGATCCGGAAACAAACGCCGCCCGTCAGCAGCGACGAACCGCCCACGGCTCGCCCCATGGTGATCGCGATGATCGGCGTCTGCCCGATCCCGAACGCCGTCGCCATGCCCGACTCGCGGAACAGCCGGCGCAGCGCCTCGCTCGGCCGGAACCTTTGATAGTCCTCGGGCCGGTAATACGGCCCCTCTTCGAGCATGATCACGCGCAGGCCCGTCTCGGCGAGCAGCGTCGCGACGACCGATCCGCCCGCCCCCGACCCGACCACGACCACGTCGCACGACGTTTCGAACGGCCCCGACAAATCCCGCCCGTGGAGGACGTGTTCGCCCGATGGAAGGTCGCTCATCGGGCCCGCTCCGGCGCGGCGGGAAGCCGCCTTCGTGCCGTCGTGCTCGGCCGATCGAAGCCCGTCGAGGCGAGCTCCTCGCCCTCCTCGAACGCGGCCACGCTCATCGGCACCTTGAAGGCCACGAGCAGCATCGCGAACAGCCCGAACCGGCTCTGTTCGAGCGCTTCCAGGTAGCCGACCCGCCGCGCGATGGGCAGGCGGCTCATGCGGGAGAAGGCGCCGATCACGAAGAGCGGCATCATCTCGAGGAGCCACGTGAGGACGGCGAACCCGCGGCGCAGATCGCTGCTCGCGCGGCCCACGGAGTGGTCGAGCCACGCCGTGGCGCGCTCGCAGATGGCCGGGCTCGCCGGCACGATCGCGCCTTTTTCGTCCTCGTCTGCGTACATGGCCTCCGCGTAGGCGAAGACCACTCGACGCGCCCGGGGCGAGAGGCCCTGCACGGGCCAATCGAGCCGATCGAGCGCGACTTCGGTCCCCGACGACTGTCCCGAAGCGACGTCCGACATCGGGCGAAGCCTAGCACTTGTTTGAAAGGATACAGCCTACAGGCCCGACGAAATTGTGTTGTAGGAGGGACAAACGCAAAACGCCCCGGGGTTTCCCGGGGCGTTCGGCGGGGTGTACTCGCCGAGGTCAGTCGATCAGTAGGGGAGGACGCACTCGACGATGCAGCCGCTGCCACCGCCCCAGATCTGGGACGCGCCCCTCGGGGCGATGATACCGCCGCAGGTCGTGACCTGGACGGCGCTCGGCGGGCAGGGCTCCTCATCCGGAACGCAGACGCACTGCGGCGGGGCGATGATCGACTGCACGCCGCCCGGCGCCTTCACGCTGCATTCCTCGTGCTCGCCAGGCGGGCACGGATCGTCACTCGGCGGCTCCTCGACGGGCGGCTCCTCGACGGGCGGCTCCTCCGGCGGAGGCTCGCACTCGCACGGGGGCGCGACGATGTTCGACGAGTTGCCGACGACCGACGGCAGGCACTCGCAAGGCTGGGCGAGCGATTGCTCGCTCTGCCCGACCAGCCCCTCTTTCTCGCTGACGCTACACCCAGCGGCGAACGCGAAGAGAGAAGCCATCGCAAAGAGCCCGGTGATCGAACGAAGCGTATTCATGAGACGACTCCTACGCGCATTCTCTCGCGCGTCATGAGAACCAGAAACGTCGGATACACGTTCCCCCCAGCAGAAGCGCGGCGAGCTGTGAATCCGAATACCTGCGGAGCCCAATTCGGAGTTCCGCGATGACTCTTCTACTTACCAGTTTCCCTCCCCGAAGAGCAAGGACTTTCGTTTTCCAGCGCCCTCTTCCGCGATCAGTGAGCAAGAATGCGTCGTGGGCACGTTCCGCGCGTTTTTCCTTTGGGAAGGCGCTTCCGCCCAGGCATCATGGCGGGTTTCGTTCTCGTCGCGCGGGCCCTTTGCATTTCTTCATGGAAGGCCCCGCGGACGCTTCACGAGGTGCACGCAAGCTCGGGTGACGGCCGCTTTCGTGGCCCTGGTACTCTGCCAACGCCATGGCGCTCCGCGTGCTCCTCATCGACGACGACATCCGGCTCTTCGACCTCCTGTCGAGTTACCTCGAGCAGAACGGTTTCCACGTGACCGGAGCCCCGGACGGACCCCGCGGGCTCGCCGCGCTGGAAGCCGGCACCTTCGACGTCGTGCTGCTCGACGTGATGATGCCCGGGATGGATGGGATCGAGGTCTGCCGCCGGATCCGGCAGAAAAATACGATCCCGGTCCTCATGCTCACGGCGCGCGGCGACGAGACGGATCGTGTCGTCGGCCTGGAGATCGGCGCCGACGACTACATCGCCAAGCCCTTCAGTCCGCGCGAGCTGCTCGCACGGATCAAGGCCGTGCTGCGCAGAGCCCGGCCCGAGGTCGCCGGCGAGCGGATCGTCGCGGGCGACATCGTGATCGACGTCCCCGGTCGCGTGGTCACGCGCGAGGGCGAGCTCGTGGAGCTCACGGGCCTCGAGTTCGATCTGCTCTGCGCGCTCGCGAGGCGCCCGGGACGCGTGGTCGCCCGGGACGCGCTGCTCTCGGAGGCGGGGCGCGGGGACGTGATCGTTGGGGAACGAACGGTCGACGTGCACATCTCGCACCTGCGGCAAAAGCTCGGCGACGACCCGCGCTCGCCGCGGCTCATCAAGACGGTGCGCGGCGTGGGGTACGTACTCGCGAAAGAAAAGTCGTGAATCGGCTGTCGTATTACGTGCGCGCCCGGCTGCAGCGCCGCCTCTTCTTGTGGTTCGGCGTGGCCATCCTCCTTTCGGGCGTGGCGTTCTCGATCGTGATGCTGCTCGTCTCGGCGCCGGGCGGCCCGGCCTGGGCGCGCGAGGTGGGCCGCGCGCGTGTCTTTTTGGGCGCGCGCTTCGGCGAGGTGTGGAACGACGACCGCGCCCGCGATGCGCTCGCCCGCGCCATCGCCCAGGACCTCGACGTCACCGTGATCCTGCGCGAGCCGAATGGCAGCGAGCTCCAGGCGTTCGGCCACGGTTGCGGGCGGAAGGCGTGGACGCTCGAAGCGCCCGCCGTGCGCGAGGGCCACAGGCTCGGGATCGTGACGATCTGCGCCGAGCGAACGCGCACCGCAGGCCCTCTGCGCTGGCTCGCGCCGCTCGTGGCGGCGAGCGTGATCCTGTGGGCGCTCTCGGGCACGGTGGCGCGCAGGCTCTCGCGCCCGCTCGAGGAGCTCGCGCGTGTCGCGGGCGAGATCGGGCGGGGCAATTACGGCGCGCGTGCGCGGATGGGGCGGCACGTCCACGGCGAGGCGGTCGTGCTCTCGATGGCGATGAACGAGATGGCCGCGCGGATCGAGCGGCAGATGAGTGATCAGCGGGAGCTGCTCGCGGCGGTCTCGCACGAGCTGCGCACGCCGCTCGCGCGGATCCGCCTGCTCACGGAGCTCACGCGGGACGGGGTGAACGTGCAGAAGAACCTCGACGAGCTCGATCGCGAGGTCTTCGAGATCGACGCGCTCGTCGGGGATCTGCTCGCGCAGAGCCGGCTCGATTTCACGGCGCTCGCGAAGGAGCAGCTCGATCCGGTGGAGACGGGCCTGCGCGCGCTCGATCGCGCGGGTGTCGGCGCGGAGGCGCTCGTCGTCGAGGGCAAACCGGAGTCCATCCTGGCTGATCCCACGCTGTTCGCGCGGGCGCTCGCGAACCTGCTCGACAACGCGAAGAAGCACGGCGGCGGCGTGGTCGCGTTGCGGATCACGGCGTTGCCTGGCGTGGTCGCCTTCGAGGTCGAGGACGCGGGGCGTGGCCTCGAGCCTGGCGAAGAGAGGCGGATCTTCGAGCCGTTTTATCGGCGTCCGGATGAGAAGGCGCGGGAGCAGGGCTCGCTCGGCCTCGGGCTCGCCTTGGTCTCGCGGATCGCCGAGGCGCACGGCGGACGCGCGCGGGCGGCGAACCGGGAGGAAGGCGGCGCGCGCATCGGCCTCGAAGTGCCCATCGCCCCGCGCCAAACGGCGTGACGGGTGTGCTAAGCGTGGCGTCGATGTATCTCGTCGAGGCCATCTCGGTTCGCCCGCTGTCCGTCCCGCTCCACGATCCGTTCGTCATCGCGACTGGGCGCGTGACCGTGACGCGTTCGGCGGAGGTGCGGGTCACGCTCGTGTCGGGAAGCGCGCGGGCCGAGGGGCTCGGCGAGGGCGCGGCGCTCTGGCCGGTGACGGTCGAGGATCAGCCTGACGTGCTCGCGGCGCTCGAGGCGGCCGCGGCGCGGTTGTCCGGGCAGATGATTGCGCTCCCCTCGGTGGACGAGGCGCACGGGGTGTCGCTCGCGGGGCTCGCTCCGCTCGGGGCGGCGCTCGACGGCGTGCTTTCTGGCAAGCCGGTGGCGCGGGCGGCGCTGGAGACGGCGATCCTCGACGCGTGGGCGAGGCTCCTCGGAATGCCGCTCCGGCGCCTGCTCGGCGGGGCGCGGGGCGAGGCGACGCGTACGCTCACGACGGACATCACGATTCCGATCGCGGAGCCCGCGCGCATGGCCGAGCTCGCGCAGGGCTGGGCGGCGCGGGGCTTTCGCCATTTCAAGGTGAAGGTCGGCAAGGACATGGATCAGGACCTCGCGGCGCTGTTCGCGATTCGCAACGTCGTGCCCGACGCGCGGTTTCGGATCGACGCGAACGCGGGGTTTTCCGCGGCGCAGGCCATTGCGATGGGGCGCGCCGTCGAGGCGAGAGGGCTCGTCGTGGAATGCTGGGAGCAGCCTTGCGCCGCGGACGATCTCGAAGGAATGGCGGAGGTCGCCGCCGCGCTCGCGCCGCCGGTGATCGCGGACGAGTCCGTGAAGACGCTCGCGGACCTCGGGCGTGTGCACGCGGCGCGGGCTGCGGACGGGGTGAATTTGAAGCTCGTGAAATCGGGTGGTCCGCTCGGGGCGCTCGCGATCGGGCGGGCGGCGAAAGAGGCGGGGATGCCGATCATGATCGGCGGCATGGTGGAGACGCGGCTCGGCATGACGGCCGGCGCGCACGTGGCGGCGGCGCTCGGCGGCGTCGATTTCGTCGATCTGGATACGGCGTGGCTGCTCGCCGGCGACCCCTACCGCGGCGGATACGAAGCGGACGGCCCGCGGTACACACTGCCGGCGGAGCCGGGGCTCGGCGTGACGGTTATCGCGTGATCAGGACGGGCAAACCGTCCCCGTCGTCGAGCACGCGACGAACCACGTCGCGGTAGCCTCCCCCCGCCGTCCTTTCCTGCTGGGCCGTCCCCCAGGCCTCGATTTCGTCGCCTTCCTGAACGCACGTCTCGCCGAGATCCACGAATCGCGGCTGCGTCTGGATCCCGCGGGCGGCGAGAAATGTGGCGATACGCGCGGCGGCCGCGGCGTCGAGGGACCGCGCCTGCGCCTCGGGTTTGTCGAGCGCAATGGAAAAGCGTTCGCCACGGATCTCCATCGATTCGGCGCCGTTCACGACGGTCATGGGAACGGCGTCGCCGTCGTCGAGGAGGATATCGTCGATGCGGCCCACGAGCCGGAACGCGAGGCAGGGTTTGCCTGAGATCGGGGCGACGAGCGCGGGCGTCTGGCCTTGCGAAATGCGACCACGCGCCGAGGCGCGCCCGGCGCGGAGGGGCTCGACCGAGGGTTCGTCCTCGATTTGCGCGGCTTTTTGCGCATCGATCCGTCGGAGGGCGGCGACGAGCCGCTCGGTGATGTGGTTCGCCGCATAAAGCGGGAACATCAAGGCGATCTTCGCCACGATGGCGAGCGGGATCATCATGATGAGCAAGGGGCCGGCGGAGTTCGCGAAGGCCTTCAGGCTCGTGAGCTCGATCAGGGGTTTTTTCGCGAAAACCTCGGCGATCACCATCGCGCCGAAAAGCACGAGCAGCGGGATGCGCAGGCTCGGCTTCTGTCTTCCGTTATGCCACGCGTCGAGCTTCGCGGAGAGCTCGGCGAGGCGATCGGTGGCGCGACTCCGCAAGCTCGGGCGAAGGGGCGTGGGTACGGGCAGCGGGACAAGGAGGGGCGGGGGCAGGGACGTTTCCCGAACGTGGCGGTAAACAGCAAACGTGACGGTGACGAGCCCTGCCCACAGGACCCACGGGAGGGCGAGGATCAGGCACCAGATGCCGAAGAAGCTGAGGCCCGCGAGCACCCCGAGCCCGACCCCGAAGGCGTTTCGCTCGAAGGACGGCGTGCCGAACACCTCTTCCCGCAGGAAAAGCGCGTCGATGATCACCGAGGCGAAGAGGCCGAGGGCCGCGGGTACGTAGAGCGCGAGCGTGCGCTGGGCGTCGAGCCAAGCGTCCTTTTCGGTGCGACCCCGCAAGCTCCGGAGCGCGTCCGCGACGGGCACGGTCGCGGCGCGGCAGCGCGGGCAAACCGAATCCGTCGCCGGGAGGCGGAGCTTGCAAGTGGTGCAGGCCTTGTCGAGATCGTTTCGCACGCGATGCGTCAGTCTACCGCCCTGAACAGGTGGAGCGCGAGGGCGTACCGTTCGGGCAAATTTCCGCCCTCCGCGCCGTCTTGTGAGCGCGCGCAGCACGTGTACGCTCTTCTCGATACTCGTTCCTGGAGGCATGGATGTCCGAAGGCCCGCTCGTTTCGCCGCAGCTCGTCATCCACAGTCGCATGCTCTATACGAGCTGGATCCCCGCCGACCCCAAGGCGTGTGCGCGCCTCTTGCCGGCCACGCTACGCCCGGCGAAGAACAATGCCATCTACATGAACCAATACGTGGTCGATACGCCCGAGCAGACGACGGGCTTCGGCGCGTATTCGCTCACGTACCTCGGCCTCGATCTCGACGGCCACGTCGCGCCCGACGGCGTGACCCCGGGCCGGTTCTTCACGCATTACCTGAACTCGGCCGAGCGCGTCCGCGCCTACGCCCGCGAGCGCGGCGTCCCGGCCTCGTCCGGTGAGACCACGCTCGAGATCGAGAACGACGTCCTCACGGCCACGACCTCCGTCGACGGCGTCCCCGTGATCCGCTCCCGCGCCCGCGTGGGCAAGGAGATCGGCATGGTCGCCCGGGGTCACCTGTTTTATTTGACGCGGCTCGGCGATCGCATCCTGGGCGGGCGATATCCGTACATCGGGGATCTCGTGACGCCGTTCGAGGTGCTCTCGATCGAGATGCTCGCCCCCGATCACCCCGTGTATGCGTTGCGCCCCGCCTCGCCGCTCCAAATCGTGCCGGGCGCGTGTTTTTATTCGCCCAGCGATTCGTTCGTCTACCCCGGCGGCGAAGTCGACCTCGGCCCCGCCGGCCATTGACCGGCGAGGCCCGAGGCGCGGACGACGCGCGGGATCAGTCCTCGTTTGCGTGCGCGACCGTCGCGCTCGTCCCGCCGCCGGCGAGGAAGGCCTGGACGGTCGAGAGGTCGTAGGCGTTCTCCCAGTGCTCCAGGATTCGCCCGTCGCGGAAGCGCCACACGCCGCAGAAGGGGACCGCGAGGGTCGCGCCGTCACGGTATGCGCGCAGGACGCCGAAGACGGCGCCGAAATGGTCGTTCGCGGAGATGTGCTCCACGTCCATGACGAGGGTGCCGCCGGTGAGGCGAATCAGATCGCGCTCATGGGTGACGGCGGCGTCCCTGCCGACGACGCGGCCGGCCGCAGCCTCACGAAAGTACGCCCGATCGGCCCTGTGCAGGATCATATCGTCGGCGGCGTACTCCCCGATACGCGTCAGATCGGCGTAAATGGTCTGGAGCATTCGGACGTTCGGGTGAAGGGCGGCGGTTTTCATGCGACCTCCTTCTTGGTGGAAGACGTGGGGGGCGTCGGACGCCACGTCGGCACGCTCGCGGCGAGGTTCGCGAGCTCGGTCATTTCCTTCTCGTCGAGCGAGAGCTCGGCGGCGCGGAGGTTCTCCTCCAGGTGGGTGAGGGAGGACGTGCCGGGGATCGCGAGAATGGCCGGCGATTTGTGCAAGAGCCACGCGAGGGCGAGCTGGGCGGGCGTCGCGCCGCGCCTCTTGGCAAACCCGGTGAGGATGCTGTTCGGCCCGGCGAGGGCGCCGTGGCCCATGGGGAACCACGGAATGAACGCGATGCCGCGCTGCTCGCAATAACGCAGGACCGGCTCGCCGGCGCGATCCGCGACGTTGTAGAGGTTCTCCACGGCGACGATGTCGGTGATCGCGCGAGCTTTTTCGAGCTGCTCGATCGTGACCTCGGGCTGCCCGGAGAGCGCGATATGGCGGATCTTGCCCTGCTCGCGGAGCCGGACGAGCTCGCCGAGCTGATCGGCAAGCGGAACGGCCGGGTCGATGCGGTGGAGCTGATAAAGCTCGATACGCTCGAGCCCGAGGTTGCGCAGGCTGAGCTCCACCTGCTGGCGCAGGTACGCGGGGCGCCCGCAGGGGACGATGTACGGCTTGTCCCGGTTCGTCCAGTCCTCCGGCCCGGAACGCAAAAGCCCGCCCTTGGTGGTGATCACGAGCCCCGCGGGGTAGGGGTGGAGCGCGCGGCGAATGATCTGCTCGTTCGTGGCCGGACCATAGGAATCGGCGGTATCGATGAAGTTGACGCCCAGGTCGACGGCGCGGCGGAGCAGCCGGATCGCCGCGTCCGGGTCGGTCGGCGGACCCCACATGCCGGGCCCGGTCAGGTACATCGCGCCATAACCGAGGCGCCGCACGGGAAGGTCGCCGCCGATATGGAACGTCGCCGACGGAGCTTTCAGCATCGTATTCATGATAATCCCCTCTCCTGTCCTTCTCGAACCACGGGCAGCGGCAGAATGCACGCCGTCCCTACCGACCGTCCTCAGGCCCTCCAGGAGCCGACGGACATTTCCGCCGTGATCCCGGGGCCGAACCCTGCGATCATTCCCCTGCCGCCTTCCTCGAGCTGGTCGTCCGCGAACAGGCGGCCGATGGAGTCGAGCACCACCACGCTGGCGATGTTGCCGTATTCCGTCAACGTGGCCCTGCTGTACCGGAACGACTCGAGCGGTACGCCCAGGTACTTGCAGAGATCGTTGAGGATGCGAGGCCCGCCCGCGTGAATGATGTAGAAATCCAGATTGCCAACGTCCCAGTTGTGACGCGCGGCGAGCTCACGCAGCACGGGGGCGAGGGGCTTCATGGTCCCGGGGACCCGCTTGTCGAGCCTGAAATGGAATCCCGTTTCCTTCACGACGTACGAGATCCATTCCTCGGTTTCCGGGATGATGTACGCCGCGTTTCGCTCGAGCCGGATGCCCTTGCCTCCGCTGCCCCGGACGACGACCGCGCCCACCGCATCTCCGAAGAGCCCGTCGGACAGGAGCGATCCGACGTCGTCGTCGGGCGGCTGGTAGCATAACGAGCAAAACTCGCAGGCGACGATGAGCACGTTGGTGCCCGGATGCGCCACGCAGAAATCGTGCGCGCGATTGATGGCCGCCGCGCCGGCCGCGCAGCCGAGCTGCGCGATCGGGATCTGCCGCGTGTCGTGACGGAATCCCATGGTGTTCACGAGCCAGGCCGTCATGGCCGGCATCATGAAGCCGGTGCACGACACATAGAGAATGGCGTCGATGTCCCGCGCCGTGAGCTCCGCGTGCTCGAGCGCTCGCTGGATCACCGGAGGTACGCGGCGCTTGGCTTCCGTTTCGTAGATCTTGTTGCGGGTCTCGAAACCAGGGTGCGCGAGGGTCTGCTCGAGCGGCTGGATGATGTGCCGCTTCCGAACCCCGGTGCTGCTGATGAGCCGCATGGCGAGCTTGAGCTGCGGTTTGCCCGCGTGCAATCGCTCGGCCAATTTCAGCGTATCTTCCATCGTGACGATGTTCTCCGGAACCGCGACTTCCGGCCTGCACAAGGTGGCCATGATCCCCTCCGTGTGGTTTTCCGCCCGAGAAAGTCCCGCTCGAAGAAAAACAATCGCTCGACCAGCGAGTCCGCGCTTTTTTATGAAAAAGGGAGAACGGTCACGTTCATGCGGCTCATTTCTCTTCATCCGCAGCGCTCCGAGGTGGCCGGGGGGCGGCCGTGTCGGACTTTGCGCATCGGATGCTCGCGAGGACCAGGTCGAGCAGCTCGGTCGCGAACGTGATGACGTCGCGAGATTCGTACCCGGCGCTCATCAAATCACGGAACATGGTCCTCGCGAGGGCTGACACCTCCGAGCCCGGCGTCGATCCTCGTACGGAGCGCGGTTTCTGACTGTCCGCCGGCGGCATGGCATTGCTCTCCGATTTCTCCGCTCGTGGGAAGAGCCGTCGATTGCACGACCGAGCAAGCTCCAGACCACGCGAGCGCTCACCGAGCATTCATGAAAATGCGGTCGCCAGACTCCAGCGTTGCCGCGCATTCATCGATGCGAGCAGGCTCGACTATGTCTCGCGCGGCCAGGTGGGATATCGCATGAGCCGGCCGGGTACATGCTGCCCGGTTTCATCACGGCATATGGGTGTGCCTTGCCCGGCCCGCCCCGCCGCCGTGGCCGAATCCAAACGCCATGTCGGGAACACGCGGCCTCGTTTTGCACGAGGAAGATCCCGGCCCGCGAGGAGCGATATCGTAGGCAGCCTGCGCGCGCGCCGGGGGGCCTTCCTCGTGGCGCCCGCCTTCACGGTCGGGAGCGGCCCCCGCCACTACGCACGCCCCCTCCTCCCCCTCGAACGGCGCCGTCGTCCTCCCCGCGGGGTCTCCGTCGGGTTCGGCAGCGTGATTACGGGGCAAACCCTCGTCCGCACATGCACGCGTCGGCAGCCATGGACGGCCGTCCGTCCGCGCGGCCCGGCCGATGCTCCAGCGCGGCGCTTTCCTCCGCGCGGCGACGAAAACGACGACAAAAAAAACGAGCGCCCTTCGCGAAAAGGGCGCTCGTGGGGCGGCCGGCGGAAATCGCCGATCAGAGGTGCGACTTCAGGAACGCGAGCGTGAGCGCCCAGGCCTGGGACGCGGCGGCCGCGTTGTAATTGCTGCGCGCGTCGCAGAAGAACCCGTGATCGTGCTCGGAGAACTCGATGTTCACGAAAGGCTTTTCGTGTTTCCGCAGCGCGTCCACCACGCTCTGCGCTTTCTCGTTCGAGATGAACGGATCCTTGCCGGCCCAGATGAGCAGGATCTTCCCCGATTGCGTGGCGGCATAAGGCAGCTTGTCGGGCGCGATGCTTCCATAGAAGGACACGGCGCACTTGAGCGGGGCGACGCCGTTCGTCACGAACGCGAGCCGCCCGCCCATGCAGAACCCGAGCGCGGCGACACGTCCTGCCTCGACGGCCGGGTGCTTTCCGAGGTATTCGGCGGCGGCGCGCACGTCGGCCTCGCTCTCCTCGGCCTTGTATTGGGTCGCGAGCTTCATGCTCGGGGCGAAGTCCTCGTAGCCGCCCTCGTAGCCGGGCGCGGTGCGGTGGAAGAGGTCGGGCGCGAGGGTTACGTACCCCTCGCGGGCGAAGCGCTCGGCGACGTCGCGGATGTGCGCGTTGACGCCGAAGATCTCCTGCAGGACGAGGAGCGCGGCGCGGGGCGTATCGCCCTCGGGCCGGCAGAGGTAACCGCCCATCGTGGTGCCGTCGGCGACGGGGATCTGGACACGCTCGGTGCGAATGGTCATCGGTTTCTCCTTCGAGGGTTTGGCAGGACTAACTCGCCGCGGGGGTTCGTCCGTGCTCCTTGGCCGGGGAGGGCTCGGCGTCGGGCTTCGTGCGGAAGACGAGCCAGAGCGCCGCGGGGAGCGCGGTGAAGTCCGCGATCATCGAGAGGACGAAGGCCACGGCGGAGAGGATGCCGAACTGCCGGATCGGCGGCAGATCCGCCATCCCGAAGGCCACGAAGCCGCCCGCATTGATGAGCGTCGCGAAGAAGATCGCCCGGCCCGACACGAAGAGCGTGTGCCGGAGCGCCTGCTCCACGGAGCCTTCCTTTCGGCCCTCCTGGAAGTGATAGAAGAAATGGATCTGGTCGTTCTCGCTCGTCCCGAGCACGGTCGACGCGATGAGGATCGTCGCGACGTTCAGCGTCATGCCGCAGATGCGCATGATGCCGAACATGACGAGGATCGCGAAGAGCGAGGGGATCATCGCCATGAGCCGCGCCGCCCCGCTGCGGAAGACCACGAGGAACGTGACGAAGATGATCCCGACCGTGAGCTCGAAGCTCTCGACGAGCGTGGGCACGAGGCTCTGCGAGACGCGCGCCTGGAGCGGCGCCATGCCCACGGTGCGGAGCTCGAACTCCCTGAGCGCCGGGTTCGCCTCGGCCGCGGCCTTCCAGTGCTTGTCGATGCTCGCCTCGAGCCGTTTGAACGCCTCGTGCTCGGTCGCCTTCGACATGACCGTGAAATGCGTCTGCCCGAGGCCGTTTTTCTGGACGAACCGGCCGAGGAGCGGATCGACGGGCGCGAGCGATTCCAAGGTGCCCGCGAGCTCGTCGAGCGCCTCGGCGTCCTTCGGGAACGCGTCGCCCGCGCCGCCGAGGTACTGCATCATGCGCAGGATCGTGGTCGGGCCGATCGCCGCGCCGACCTCGGGATCGGCGACGAGCGCCTCGTGAAACGCCTGGAAACCCTTGAGCGCGTCGGGCTCCGAGACGCTGCCGACGCCGCCCTTGAGCCAGACCTCGGTGATCGAGAGGCCGGGCATCTTCGCCTCGATGGCCTTCGTGTCCGCATAAAGCCGTGATCCCGAATTGATGTATTCGACGGGATCGGTGAGCAGACGCATCGGCTTGACGACGCCGGGCAGGCCGAAGAGCGCGACGCCGCCCGCGAAGGAGAGCACGATCGAGCCGAGGACGAGCGGCCAGCGATACCGATAACTCCACCGAGGCAGCGCCTCCGTGAGGCGGACGAACCACGCCGCCGCGACCTTCTGCTCGATCGCGGTCGGGGTCTTCAGGATCTTCTGCAGCGCGGGGAAGAGCGTGAAACAGACGATGTAGCTGAGCGCGAGGCCGACCGCGACCCAGACGCCCATCTGCCGGATGGGCTGGATGCTCGACACGACGAGCGCCGCGAAGCCCACGGCCGTCGCGAAGACCGACGCGGTGCAAGCGAGCCACTTGTTGGCGAAGGAGAAGACCTGGTGCTCGTCGACGCTGCGATCCGCGGGGCGCTCGACGAAGCGCGACTGCAAGTAGACGAGCGTCGCCGTGGTCGTGACGAGGATCGTCATCGGCACCATGGGCGAGACGATCGTGAGGACGCCGCCCGTGAGGCCGATGTAGCCCATGGCGAGGGCGATCGAGACGCCGAGCGTGATCAAGAAGGCCGCGAGCGTGCGCGCGGAGCGATAGAGGAAGAGGCAGAGGCCAATGATGAAGGCCGCGAACATGCCGAAGTACTTCGGCCCGGTCTTCTGCATGTCCTCGTCGAGGTAGATGTTGACGTAGGGCTGGCCGACCTGGCGCAACGTCTTCAGCGGGGCGCCGTCGCCGCCCGTCGCCTCGATGGCGCGACGCACGGCCGCGAGGGTCTCGCGGCGCTCCTGGCTCGAGTGCACGTCGAGGATGAGGGCGATGGCGAGGTAGCCGTCGCCGGCGAGGCCCTGATCCTGGAAGAGCTTCGTGCCCGAGACGAACTTGCGCAGCGCCTCGGATTGCTCGGGGGTCGGATCGAAGCCAGCCTTGGCGCGGCGATAAATGGAGAGCGCGGAGTTCGGCTCGACGCGCGGGATTTCCTTCAGCGCGCGCTCGAGTTTGTCGAGACGCTCGAGCACCGCGGGCGCGAAGGGATCGTCGGCCTCGGCGAGCAGGACGGCGAACTCGCCGGAGCCGAAGATCTTCTCGAACTCGCGCGTCTTGACGTAGTCGGTGTCGCTCGTCGCGATGAGGCGCTCGATCGCGTTGTCCTGCTGGACGCGCGCCGCGAACCAGGCCGCGGGCGGCAGGACGAGCGCATAGAGGGCGATGATGATCCAGCGGGCCGCGATGATGCGAGAGAAGAGCCGCACGAGCCATCTGGGCGCGTCATGGCTCGGGCTCGCGGGGCCGTTCGAAGGGCTCGAAGAAGTCGACACGGGACGCTGCTATCACGATCCCGCGCAGGCCGCCCGTCGATCCCGCGCGGCGTTTCAGGGCGAAGGCGCCTGCGCAGCAGGCTTCGGACATGTGGGGTTGCCCGCGTCCTTGAGGAGCTGCGCGAGGAGCGCCTGATCGTCGCGTCGGAGCTTTCCGCGATCGGCCGAGCAGCGGCAGAGGTGAGGCTTGGCAGGATCGACGTCGCCGAGCGCGATGTAGGCCTCGGCGACGCGCAGGTGGTTCTCGATGACGTCGGGGTCCTTCTGCACGAGGCCTTCGAGCAGCTCGAGCCCCGTCTCCGAGTCTCCATTTCGTAGCAGCGCGGCGGGCGCGACCACGTAGAGCGTGCCGAGCATGCGCGTCGCGGCGCCGCTGCGGAAGCTCGGATCGAGCTCGCGGCTGCGGCGCGCGTAGTGCTCGACCTCGCCGACCATATCGGCTCCGAGGAGGCCCTTGAGCTGCACGAGCCTACCCGTGACGACGGCGCGCGCGTACGTGTACGCGGCCGTGTCGACCGCGTGCGCGCGGACCTCGGCGTAGGCGAGCTGGCGATCCTCCGGCGTGTCCACGCCCGCGGCGATGAGGTCTTCGAGCGCGTCGGCGATGACGAGCGCGTCTTTCGTGGCGACGGCGGTCTTGAGCGAAGCGTTGACGGCGGGGCCCTGCGCGCCGGTCACGCCGCCCCAACAAGCGGGCAACACGCCCAGGGCAGTAGCGAGGAGGAGAAAGGACCAGCGCACGGGCGGGAGAAATAACACCGTCGGGAAGGAGAATCGCCCCCGCGCAGGCGAGCGAGGAGGCGCTACTTGTCGTACGCAGCGACGACGCCCGCGTAATCGGCGGACGTCGCGGACTTGAGGGCGAGGATGCCCACCTCGCCGCACGTCGCTTTGCCCTCGCCCTCGCAGATCTTGCCGAGGTTTGCCTGGAACGCCTTGCGCGCGTCCGCGGGCGCCGAGGGGAAGGCGACGACGACCATGGGCGGGAGCTTGTCGCTCGACCAGACGGACTTGATGTCGGCGGCGCCGTCGATCTTGCCGAGCTCGGCGAGCTGGGCGTCGTCGACGAGCGCGCACGCGGCGTCGCCGCTCACGACCTTCTTGATGGTCTGGATGGGGCGGGTCGTCGTGACCAACGTGAAATCGCCGAGCTTGAAGGCGCCCTTCGAGACGACCTTGTCGATGAACTTGGGATCGTCGGCGTGGTCGCTGGCGAGCGCCTTGCCCTTGCAACCGGCGAGGTCCGAGGCGGTCTTGCTGATGAGGTGATACTGCTGGCCGCCCGCGCGATTGACCGCGACCTGGCCGATGATGTCGAGGTTGTGCTTGGCCTTGAGGCCGAGGAAAGCGCCGAGCGAGAGGATCCCGTAGTGAGGTTTCTGGGCGGAGATGAAGGCCTCGGCGTTGCCGCGGCTCGTGTGATACTCGCCCTTCGCGCCGCCCCAGCCGTTTTGCTTGGCCGCGACGGACACGAACTTGTCGACATAAGGTTGGGCTTGCGCCGCGCTCCCCACCCCGTGCTCCCGGAGCACGAGGACCCCGACCGTCCCCTCCGCGGCCGCGTCCGCGCACAAGAAAGCAGAGGCGGAAGCGATCACAGAAGTGGCGAGCAGGGAGCGAAAGACAGTCGTTCGCACGGGTAGACCTCCTGGCAGACTTGGACGAGGGAGCCGGGAAGGTATGCATCGAAGGCTGTACGGCCATCGGAAAAAATGAAGGGTGGGAGCTTGCTCGGGTGCGTGAAGGTGGGACGAGGGGCGACAAGGCCGGAAAACCTCACGGATTCGAGAGGTTGGGCTGGTACGTCGTGTCCTCTTCCCAGGTGTCCACGAAGGTCACCTTCACATCGCCGCGCATCGCAGCGACGTCCACGGCAGTATGCTCCTCCACACGCTGGTAGCGAAGGTCGACTTCCCCACGACCGACCGGGAGGCGCTTGATCTCGACCCAGTGGAGCCAGCGAGGGAGGGTGGGGCGGACGATCCGGAGCTCGTTGCCAGGGGCGTTGGGGGAGAGGCCGAGGAGCGCGGCGAGGAGAGACGCCCACGAAGCAGCAGCCCAGGCCTGGGGGCTGCACGCGACGGGGTAACGGACGGGGACGCCGAAGGCGCTGCGCGCGAAGCCGCAAAAGAGCTCGGGCATGCGGTAGGCAGGGAAATGCTGGGAGGCCTCGAAGAGCGCAGTGACGAGCTCGAGCGCGAGGTGCTCCTGGCGGTAGCGCTTGAAGCCGAGCGCGATGAGGGCGTTGTCGTGCGGCCAGACGGTGCCGAGGTGGTAGCCCGTGGGGTTGTACCGAGCCGCGCGCGTGGAGAGGGTGCGGATGCCCCAGCCCGAGAAGAGGTCCTCTTCCATGAGGCGTCGCGCCATGAGCTCGCCGCGCGCGTGCGGGACGGCGCCAGCCCAGAGCGCGTGGCCCGCGTTCGAAGAGACCGTGGCGACCTGCCGTTTGTCGCCGTCGAGCGCGATGGCGTAGGCGTTTTCCGCCGGCATCCAGAAGGCCGCGTCGATGGCGTCGCGGAGGTTTGCGGCGCGTAGCTCTTCGGAGGCGGCGCGCGTGGGATCGCCGAGCGCGCGGTAGATGCGGGCCGCGGCACGGCGGCTCATGTAGGCGTAGGCCTGCGCTTCGACGAGCGCGATCGGCGGTTCGGCGAGGGTGCCGTCGGGATGCGTGATCGCGTCGGTGGAGTCCTTCCAGCCCTGGTTGACGAGGCCCGCGCCCGAGCGACACGCGTACTCGAGGAAGCCGTCGCCGTCGCGATCGCCGTAGCGATCCATCCAGAGGAGCGCAGCGTCGAGGTTCGGGCGGAACTCGCGGACGAGGTCGAGATCGCCGGTCGCGCGGTAGTACTCGGCGAGGAGGATGATCCAGAGGGGCGTGGCGTCGACGGTGCCGTAGTACGGCGAGAAGGGGACGATGCCGAGGCGCGCGAGCTCGCCGCGGCGAAGCTCGTGCATGACCTTGCCAGGCTCCTCGTCGCGCGCGGGATCGTCACGTGTGCCCTGATGATGGTTGAGCAAGCGAAGCGCCTGGCGCGCAGGCTCGGCGGAGATCCAGAGGTAGAGGAGCGCGGTGATGATGGTGTCGCGGCCGAAGAGGCACGCGTACCAGGGGATGCCCGCGGCGATGAAGGGCGCGTCGGGATCACCGGAGAGCAGGACGCGGAGGTCGTTTCGCGCCTTCGCGAAGACCGCGTTGAAGAGGGTGTTGCTCGTCTCGACGCCGACCTGGCCCGCGAGCCACTGCTTGTAGCCCGCGAGCGCGCGGCGCGGGGCCGATGGGCCGTTCGTGTTCGTGAGCGGCGAGGTGTCGACGCGGACGCCGATCGTGATGCACGTGGAGCCGCCCGGGCGGAGCTCGATGCGGTAACTCGCGGAGCACGACGCGAGGCGATCGGGCGTGGGATCGAAGCGGACCTCGGTGCGCCGCGCGAGGCCGTCGGCGCCGTCGTAGCGGAAGCGGAGGACGCTCGGCATGTGCTCGGGCGCGTGCGCCTTGCCCTTGCGCGCGCCCTGCACGATGCCGCGGACCTCGAACATGTCGGAGAAGTCGGCCTCGAAGTGGAGCTCGACGTCGAGCGTGACGGGGAAGCGGTTGTAGTTCTGGAACGTGAGCGATTCGCTGACCTCGGTCGGACGAACCAGGCGGTAGCGGCGGATCTGGATGGTCTGCTCGTGGACGGCCTGGCCTTCGGGCGTGACGAGGTTCGGGTTCGTGAGGACCTGCGCGCCGAGGAAATGCGCGTGGTCGCTGGAGAGGAGGATCGTCGGGCGGAGGCCCTGGATGGCGAGCTCGTAGCTGCTCAAGAAACGCGTGTCGCCGAGGTAGAGGCCGTAGCCCTCGCGGTTCTTGCGCGGGACGTTGCCCTCGGCGTCCGTGAGGAGGAAGAGGTCGCCTTCCTTGAGGAGGGTCGCGTCGCGGATGTCGCGCGCAGAGGGCGGCGCGTCGAGCGAGACGATGCCGGCGGGCTTGTTCGTCTGCGGCGCAGGCGAGGGAGCCGGGGCGTCGAGGTCGACGGGGAGCGAGAGGCCGCGCGCGGATCCGTCGTCATGAGGGCCGTTCATCAAGCCACCTCTTCGTGGGGACGCTCGACCTCGCGCGCGACGGCGTCGAGGAGATCACTCACGTCGAACGGCTTCGAAAGGACGCGGCGGACCTGCGGCGTGAGGCGGAGCTGCGCGAGGAACGCGGAGACGACGATCACGGGCGTGAGCCGCGTCTCGGGCTCGGCCGCGAGCTCTTCGAGGACCGCGTTGCCGTCCTTGCCCGGCAGCATGAGGTCGAGCAGGACGAGGTCGGCATGCTCGCGCTTGACGATCACGGCGGCCTCGATGCCATCGGCGACGCCGACGACGTCGTAGCCCTCGGCGCCGAGCAGGAAGGTCTCGAGATCCCGGAGCTCGGGGTCGTCCTCCACGACGACGATCTTCTTCCTCGGCACGACAAAGCTCCTCCGATCGGGGGGTGAGGCAGGGACGCTCGCCACGCCGAGCGGACCGCCGGTCGCTGCACGAGCGACCGCCGGAGACCCAAGGTGCTCGCGCCTCGCCATCGGGGATTCGCGGAGCACGTACGGTGCCGCGCCCGTGTGGCGGACCCGCACGTGCAGGCAGGCTCGACGAGGAGCGAGCGCGCCGGAGCGTGGAAGGGGCGGCGCGGCGCGTGGTTTTTCGCGGCGCTTCGGGGCGGCCGGCCCGAAGGAGACGAAAAGCGAAAATCGTCCTTGCGCGCGGGGCTTCGGCCGATCTATCTATACGCCCCCGTTGGCCGACGGCCGGCGGATCGATGTCCTTCACGGGAAGGCATCACGCGAAGATGGCGGAATTGGCAGACGCGCTGGATTCAGGTTCCAGTGCCCGCAAGGGCGTGGAGGTTCAAGTCCTCTTCTTCGCACTCCGAAAAACACATTGAGGGATCGCGACTTCGCTTGATGAGATAGGCTGCCGTGATCCCTCTTCGTGGATCAGGTGACAGCCTTGTCGAGGTTGATCCAATGTCGCACGGCGCGCCGGGGGGCTCGGCGGGGATGAAGCAGGTTCGCTCCCCAGAGGCCGCGACCGATGCGTGGACCCTTAAGTTCGTCGGTGTCACGGCGAGCCTGGTCCTCGGCTTGGCTCCCGCCGGGTGCGGGCAAAAGAAGACGGACGGCAGCACAGCGCCGGCGCCGAGTGCCTCGGTTGCGTCGAGCGCGTCGGCCGCGACGAGCGGTTCCGCGAATGCGCCCGCGACCTCGTCGAGCGCCGTGCAAGCGCCTCCGCCTGCGCCGAGCGAGCCCGTGGGCTCGGGCGTGAGCTCGTTCGTCGCGGCCGCGCAGACCGAGGCGTGCAAGGCGCAGAGCGGGGACATCGCGACGTACTTGCAACGCGGCGAGGTCACGGCTGCAGGGCGCGAGGGCGCGATCGCTGCCTCCTGGCTCATCAAGCTCGCCGCGAACAAGCCGGGCGCGCAGCTCGCCTTCGCAGGGTTCGCCCTCGACGCGAAGCAGGTGGCGCGGGCACGCGGCATCGGGACGGCGAACGAGACGGCGCCGCGGATGTTCGCGAACAGCGCCGGCTGGACGCTCGTGTGGTTCGACGGCGACGGGCTCGCGTACACGAAGCCGCGCTGGGAGACCTCGCCCGCGCCCGTGATCGAGCACCTCAGCGCGGTGAACGCCGCGAACGCGGACGACGTGGCGCTCGCCGCGACGCCCGCAGGCGCGATCGTCGCGGTCGCGCCGTTCAACATGGAGAAGGCGCAGCTCGGGCTGTTCCAGTTCGCCCCGACGGACGCAGCCGCGCCGGCCGTGCAAGCGCTCGGCGCGACGCACCACGCCCACGAGCCGCGCAGGCCCGCCGTCGCCGCGGATGGAACCGGTTACACGCTCGCCTGGCAAGAGGGCGACGGGCGGATCGTCGTGTCGCGCTTCGATCTCGCGGGCAAAGAGATCGACGAGGCCCACACCCTCGCGGCGGCCCCGCCGGCCGGCGCGCCCGCGCGCGAACGCGTGAACCTCGTGGCCACGACGAAAGGCGCGATGGCCGTGTGGATCGAGGGCGACAAGATCCTCGCGCGTACCGTCGACGCGGCCGCGCGCCCCGGCGAAAAGACGTGGCTGGTCGGGCGTGGGCGTTCTCCTGCGCTCGCGCCGATCGGCGACGGCGCGCTCGTCGTGTTCCTCGGTCAGGAGGGCGGCAAGGACGATCAGGTCCTCGCGGTGAAGCTCTCGGAGAGCGGCGAGCCGTCGGCCACGGGCCTGCGGATCAGCGACGGGACGGGCGCGGTGAAGGATCCCGCGGCGGTCACGCCCGCCGGCCCGCGCATGGGCTTCTTGTGGACCGAGCCCATGAGCGGAGGCGTGAGCACGAAGCGCGCGGTCCTGCGCACGCTCGAGTCGAGCTGCATCCCCTGAGCGCGGCCGAACGTGTCGTTCGTGCGCATGCGCGTGGCGCGGCCTGCACACGTCGCGTGACGAGCGCTCGGCCGCGTCGACGCGCGTGATCAGGACACGAGGAACGCCGACAGCTTGCCGCCGGCCGCGACGTGGGCCTGCGCGGCGCTGAGCTCGCTGAAGTCGAACCCGCGCACGGAGAGGTCTCGATACCGGTTCGTCTCGACGAGCCGGAGCTCGTCGGGGCGCGCCCAGTCGACCACGTGCGGCGACTTCGTCGAGACGATGATCTGCCGGTGATCGGCGCAGGCCTCGATCACCTCGAGCAGCGCGCCGATCTTGCCGGGGACCGCGGAGATCTCGGGCTCCTCGAGGAGCAGCGCCGTCGCCTCCGGATCCACGAGCGCGACGAGGAGCTCGAGCCTGCGGATCACAGCGTCCGACAGACGGCCGAAGTCCACGCCCTCGAACGTGATGCTGGCGCGATCCTGCGGCGCGACGTCCGTGCGCGCGGACGGGTCGCGCGTGATCTGCACCGCGAGCTCGCCCGGCGCGCCGATGCGCTGGCAGAGCTCGACGACCTTGTTGTACCGATCGCGGTAGAGCTCGAACCAGATGACGAGCGTCGAAGCGAGCGAGAGCAGGCGCGCGTCGAGGCCACGCGAGGTCCAGAGGACGCCCGAGCGACCGGTGAGCGTGACGCCCGTGCGATCCTCGATCGGCGGGCGCGAGAGGGCGAGGCCGAGCCAGCGGATGCCTTCGAGATAGGCGCGGATGCGGCGCGCATCTTCGGGGACACGATCGGCGGACTCGCCCGCGAGCGCGAGCGCGCCGACGCCGGAGGGCAGCGAGATGCGGCTGCCGTCGCCGAAGACGGCGCGTCGATCGCGCACCGTCCAGAGATCCACGTTGGCTTCGTCGGTTCGGGCCGCGTGTTCTTCCCAGCGCATCGAGGGCGGGAAGGGCTCGTCGTCGTCGTCGAGATCTTGGAACCGGCGGTCGTAGGCGTAGACGAGGTGCTCGCCCGCGTCGCCCTCGAACTCGCAGCGGAAATGGCGAGGTTTTTCCGGGTCGCTCAGGGCGTGCACGGCGATGTGCGCGCCTTCGGCGATGCCTTGGACGAGCAAGGACGCGAGGGCCCCGCCTTTCGCGTGGAGCACGGTGCGGCGCGGAGCGATGGAGAGCTCGATCGAGCTGCTCCCGAGCGCCTGGTAATCACCGATCGTCACGGACACGAGCCGGGCGGCCGGGGCTCGGGGAAAGACGGAGGAGCGGGCCGGTTCGATCATGAGAGCGCACCTTCCTCCTACCACGCTGCGTGGGGGTGTGGCGTATCCCTTCTGCACGGGCGGGACGATGCATTCCGTCCATCCTTGGTTTGCGAGCGTAAGCGAGATTAGGCGCTAGAATTCGTGGGTGAGCGAGGCCATTTCCCCGAGGTCCGCGCTTTCGCGCGTCGCCCGAGCCGAGGGCCCGACGGAGCTCCCTCCGCTCTCCGACCCGTACCTGCGGGGGCCGAGGCCGCCGCAAAAAAAGCCTCTCTCGACGCTGGCCTTGACGTCGATCCTGGCGCCGTTCGTGGGCGGACCGCTGGGCTCGGTCGCCGCCATCGTTTTCGGCTGGGCGGCGCGGCGAGAGATCACCGGCGTGGGAACCGAGCGCCGCGGGTATGTCCTGGCGACGCTGGGAATGGGGCTCGGGATCTGCCTGACGGTGGCCTGGGGCGCGGCCATTGCGTTTGGTGTGTGGACGATGGAGCGCCGCAACGAGGCGCGGCTCCACCCGATCGCCAACGTCGTGACGGTCGGGGAGACGGCCACGCCGCCCGAGGGATCGGTGGAGACGACGGAGCCCACGTCGCCGCCCTCCAAGGCCGTGCCGGTTTTCCAGAAAGAGACGATGGTCCGCAAGGAGGGCACGGTCACGATCGTGGACGTGGGCGTGTCGGTGTCGTCGCTCTCGCAGGAGCTCGCGAAGGAGCGCGCGGCCGCGGCCGCGGCGGGCGAGACGCTCGTCGTGATGACGACGAAGAACGAGTGTGTCTCGTGCCGCAGCTTGTCCTCCTCGCTCGGGGATCCGCTCATGCAGACGGCGCTCGCGCACGTGCGGCTCGTCCGCGTGGACATCGATGCGTTCGACGAGGACCTGACGGGGCTGAAGATGCCGCACGATCATGTGCCGGGCTTTTTCCTGCTCGCGCCGGATCTCTATCCGCGCGACGCGATCGACGGCGGCGAGTGGGACGAGGACGTGCCGGCGAACATGGCGCCGGTGCTCGGCGCGTTCGTGCGCGGGAAATACGAGACGCGGCGACAGAGCTTCGAGCCGATTCAAAACGGCGGGATCAAGCTCTGAGGCAAGGGCGCGCTGCGGGCTCGGATCCCGGGCGCGGCGCGTCCATCCGCTGCTAGGATGCGCCGTCATGAAGCGCGCCGGGCAGATCACGATCTTCGTCCTCTGCGTCTTGTTCAGCGTCTCCGCCGCGGTGAACGTCATGGCGGACAACAGCGAGGTCGAGCGCGCGGCCGCAGCGGTGGCGTGTGGTGAGCAGGGGCCGAACTGCCGCGCGCAGGTGACGCGGCTCGAGCGGACGCCGTTCGGGCAGACGTACGAGATGGTGACGCCGAAGCGAACGGTGGACGTCGTTTGCCGGCGCGCGTTCGTGATGGTGGGCGAGTACGCCTGCAAGCTCCGCTGATGGGGAGACCCGCGCTGCGATCGCTCCGCGGGCTCGTTTGCCCGCGCTGCCGGGAATCGAAGCCCGAGGCGGCCGAAGGGACGACATCACTCGTCGTTTGCCCGCGCGACGGGCTCGCGCTCGTCGCTGCGTCGGTCCTCGCCGACGCGGATGGGGATCCGTTCCTCGGGACGACGATCGCGGGGCGGTACGTGGTGCTCGGTCGGATCGGCGCGGGTTCGATGGGGGCGGTGTACCGGGCGCGGGACGTGACGCGGGGGCACGACGTCGCGGTGAAGGTGTTTCGCGGGGATCGAGGGCGCGGGGCGCAGGCGCTGTCGCGGCTCGATCGCGAGGCGCGGGTCCTCTCGATGCTGCGCTCGCCGCACACGGTGCAGGTGCTCGACGTGGGCGAGATCGTGTACGGCGGAGAGGACGCGCTCGTCTCGCCCACGGTGTCGCGGTTCCTCGTGATGGAGATGCTCGAAGGTGAGCCGCTCGGGGTCCGGCTGCGCCGGGAAGGGCGGCTCTCGACGGTGGAGGCGACGCGCATCGCGACGCACGCACTCCTGTCGCTGGCCGAGGCGCACGACAAGGGGATCGTCCATCGGGATTTGAAGCCCGACAATGTGTTCATCGCGCGCCTCGAAGGCGGGGCCGAGGCGGGAAAGCTGCTCGATTTCGGGCTCGCGGACCTGGGGCTTGCGCCGCGCGACCCGAACGACGCGCTCGGGTGGGGTCGGGGTCCCATCGGTACGCCTCGGTACATGTCCCCGGAGCAGGCGCTGGGCGAGCCGGTGGATGCGCGGAGCGATCTCTATGCGGTGGGCGCGCTCCTTTACCAGATGCTCGTCGGCAGGCCCCCGTTCGTGGAGCGGGACGCCGCGCGGGTGATGGAAAAGCACGTGCACGAGCCGCCGATCGCGCCTTGCGAGGCGGCGCCGGAGGCGGGGATCCCGCGGGCGCTGTCGGATCTCGTGGTGCGGGCGCTCTGCAAGCGGCCGGAGGATCGGCCAGAGAGCGCGCGGGCGTTCATCGCGGCGATCGAGGAGGCGTTCGCCGGAGGGCTCGGGCGCGGCGCGGCGCGGCATGCATCGGGCGGGCGCGAGGCGACTATACGGCGCCCTTCGAGCCGTGTACCTTCGCGCACGGACAACGATGGATCCTCGTGAAATCGAAATGCTCGTCCAGCGCCTGCTCGCGAACCCCCACGACCAGGAGGCGCTCGCGTACGCGCATCGCGCAGGCGCGCAGGACCCTCGCTCGTACGCCATGCTGCTCGAGCGCGTCGGGACGCAGACGCCGGATCCCGCCTACGGCGCCCATTGGCTGAGCGAGGCCGCGAACGTCTGGCAAGCAGCGTTCGGCGACATGAACAATACCGTGCGCACGTTGATGCTCGCGGTCGACAGGGATCCGATGCATCGCTCGGCCGAGCGGCTCGCGCAGATGTTTCGCGAGAAGGGCGACGCGATGTCGCTCATCCAGCTTTACGAGCGGCAAGCAAAAGGGCTCGCGCCCGCGGCCGCGAAGCCGGAGGTGCGGACGATGCTCCTCAAGCTGCACGAGGAGCTTGGACGGATGTGGAGCGAGCCGCAGCTCGCGCGTCCCGATCGCGCGGTGGAGAACTGGCGCAAGGTCGCCGAGCTCGATCCCCGCAACGTGTATGCGATCTACGCGGCGCGCGAGATCCTGAAGGCGCAGCAGCAGTACGCGGAGGCGATCCCGTACTTCGCGATGGAGCAGGCCATCGCCGAGGATCCGGAGCGCAAGCTCGCGCTCTATCGAGACGAGGCCGACATCCGCAAGCGCGCGGGTGACATGCCGGGCGCGACGCAGGCGCTGCGCTCGGCGCGCGCGGTGCGTCCAACCGACGTCGCGCTGACGCAGGAGCTCGGCGTGAGCGTGCTCGAGCGCATCAACGCG
This sequence comes from Polyangium sp. y55x31, assembly GCF_029946505.1. Classification (GTDB taxonomy): domain Bacteria; phylum Myxococcota_A; class Polyangia; order Polyangiales; family Polyangiaceae; genus Polyangium. The sequence continues at coordinate 408 of NZ_JARZHG010000061.1, read as the reverse complement.
GGCGAGAACGTGCCGCAGCCGGAGCGCGACGAGGCCGCCGCGATCTTCGTGCAGCTCGCGGAGACGTATGACGGGGAGTACGGGCTTTCGTATTCGCTGTCGGCGCTCGGCGCGTCGCCGGGGCACGATCGCGCGATGCAGCTCGCGGATCACTTCGCGGCGCTGCTCGGCCGCACGGGCGAGCTCGGTCCGCAGTACGCCGCGTACCTGAAGGCGAACCCGAACGGGTTCATGGCGAACGTGGCGCGGATGAAGGTGGGCAATGCGCAGCCCCCGCCGCCGCCGATGCCCGCCGCGCAAGCCGCGCCGCAAGCAGCGCCACAGCCCGCGCAGCCGGTGCAGCCGGTGCAAGCCGCGCAGCCCGCGCAGCCCGCGCCCGCCGCGGCCGTCGCGCAGCCGTCGCAACCC
>NZ_JARZHG010000060.1 GCF_029946505.1 Polyangium sp. y55x31 | reverse complement strand
TGCCTGGTCCGGGGTGCAGGGGGCGGACAGCCCCCTGCTGGGGTGCGGGGCAACGCCCCGCTCCGCTCACCCTCTCAGGGGGCGAGCGTCGCGAAGAGGACGCGGCCGACGGTTGGCTCGCCTTGGATCCACACGACCACGGCGCGATCGCTGGGGCCGCCGATGGCGACGTGGGGTGAGAGTGCGTGGTCTCCTGCGGGTGAGAGGACCTCGAGGAGCCCGAAGCCTGCCGCGCTGCCGCGCCTTGCTGCCACGCGGAAATGGCTGCCCACCTCCTCGCTCCATGCCACGATCACCCCGCCGTCCCGGCCGGCGGCGAGCATTGGCGTGATCGCCTGGGTCGCGCCTTCGGTCGAGAGCACGAGGGGCGTGTGGCCTGGATGGATCCACGTCCCGTCGGGCGCGCGCTGCGCGAGGTGCACGACGGGTCCTGCGCCTGTGTCTTCGGACCAGGTGACGTACAGGTGGCCGAGCGAGTCGAATGCCGCGCGCGCGTCCCGACACTTGCCCTCGGGCCGCGAGAGCGTATCTGCGAGGTCTGCGGGCCGCGTCCATGTGCCGTTCGCGTCGCGCGACGCGAGGTAGACGGCGACGCCGCCTTGCCCTGTCTCCTGTGTCCACACCACGACGCCGCGGCCATCCTCGGCGAGGGCCGGCTTCGGGTTGCAAATGGGATCGTTGTCGATGGGCGCGCCTGGGGCTGACAGGAAATCATCCACGCTTGGCCGGGAAAACGTGCTGTCTGCGCCGATTCGCTCGCTCATGAACGCCATGAGCTGGGTGCCGGCGGACTGGTACCAGGACACGAGCGCGTCGCCGCGACCGTTCACCGTGACCTGCGGCGCGTTCGAGAAAAATGAGGACGGCGAGAGCACGTCGTTTTCGGCGGAAGGACCTTCCCAGGCCTCGCCTGGGCCCTTCCGGTGTGCGATCGCGACGCCGTAATGGGAACCGTCGTACCACTGGTTCCACACGTGCAGGATCTCGCCTGACGGCCCCGCTGCGAGCCGCGGCTCGTATGCTTTTTCCCCGGCGGACACGCGATCTGCGGCGGACATCGGATCGGTCCACGTCCCGTCTGGCGCGCGTTCGCTCCGGTAGATGTCGCCCTCGGCGCCCGTGAGCGACTGGCGCCACGACACCACCGCGTCGCCCGCCTCGCCGGCGATGATGACGCCCATGCCGGCGAACCCGGGGAGCATGACGCTTGGCTTGCGCAGGGACAAACCTGCGTCCGTCTCCTCGGCGACGACGAGCACGTCCGCGCCGGGCGTGGTCGCCTCGTCCCACACGAAAACTGCGCTGCCGCGACCGTCGATCGACGTGTACACGCGGCGCGCCCCGGGCCCGCCGATCACCTGCGACGCCGCGGGGTACGTCCACGCGCGGACCCGACAAACGCCCCCTTCGGCCACGCTCCACGCGGGGCAGCAGCCGCCCTCGGGCAAGGCGCGCGCGGGGCCGCAGGTGCACGTGGCGGGGTCGTCGCAGGCGACCTCGACCTCGCCGCATCCGAGCGTGCCGAGGCCGAGGAGGAGCAAGAAGGCGCTGAAACGTTTCATGGAACGGAGAGCCGGCGAGCCCGGGTGAGCGAGGTGAGGAAGACGCGGAGATCGGCGCGCTCGGACTCCGAGAGCGCGGCGAACGCGTCGCGCGCGGCCTGCGCCTCGCCGCCGTGGAGCAGGATCGCGTCCTCGAGGGTCGGCGCGCGGGCGTCGTGCAGGTACGGGCGGCTCCGCGCGATCCCCCAGAGCGGCCGCGTGAGGAACGTGCCCGGACGAACCCCCCGATCCGCCTGATTTTCCGCGAGGCCGGGGCCCATGTCGTGCCGCTTGAGATCGCTGTAGAGGTAGACGCGCAGCGTGCCCCCGTCGAACGGCTTCGTGATGCGCGGGGCGGCCGCGTCCTTTTCGAGATCCACCGAGACCGGCGCGCCGCCCTCGCGGCTCGGGAGCGAATACACGGCGCTGCCCAGCGTGAGCGAAGGGACGTGGCAGGTCGCGCAGCCGAGCGCCTGGAAACGCGCCTCGCCCGCGCCGAGGCGCACGATGTGATCCTGATCCTCCGGCGGATCCGCGATCGGCACCTCCTGCATGGCGAGGAAGAGCGCGAGCGCAGTCACCTGGCCCTCGCGGATCTCGTCCGTCACGCCGTCGCCGTCGGGGTCCGTCCCGCCAAACCCGCCGATGCGCGCGGGGTCCGCGTGCGCCACGAGCCACGTCGATTGCATCCCGTGGTGGGTGTTGAGCTCGTCCTCGACGACGTCCCGGAGCGAGGCGAAATGCCCCTTCCAGCCGAAGGGTTTGACCACGAGATCCGTGTCGACGCCGAGGACGCTCGTCCCATCGATGCCGCCGTCGGGCCGCGCTTCGAGCTCGCCGAACGCGACGCCCTTGGCCACGAGGGGCCCACGCGCGGGTTTGCCCTCGGCCTTCGCCTTCACGACGAGCGCCTCGCGCGCGAGAGCGAGCTCGGCGCTCATCTCGCGGGCGACGAGCTCGACCACGCCCGCGCCGACGAGCGAAGGCGGGTTGCGCGCGAGCGCGCTCGATTGTCGATCGCCGTCGCCGGCCAGGTACGTGTTGTCCGCGGCGTCGCCCGCGCCGCCGGGGCCGCCGCGCCAGTGGCACGAATCGCACCGCATGGCGTCGGGCCCGCCGCGGCGCCCCGCGTGAAAACGCGCGAGGTGCGGCCGATCCTTGCCGCCGTAGCCCATCGCGGGCGTGAACGTGGCGTGGAAGATCTGCGCGCCGAGCTGGAAGATTTCTTCGGGCGAATGGACGCCCGCTTCGAGATCGGATTGCTCGACGTGGATCGAGCGCGCGAGGTGGCCGGGATCCGCCGCGTCGAGGAACCGATGCTCGCGCCTGCGCGCGTCGCGCGCGAGGGCGTCGTACGCCTGGCGTTCGAGGTCCGGATCGAGGTCTGTCGTGTACACCCCGAGCGCGCGCGCCGAGCCTTTCTGGGCCGTCGGGATGGGCGTCGGATCGAGCGCGCAGGCCGCGAGCATGGTGGCCACGAGCGAGAGGACGAGCGCGCGTTTCATTGCAACACGTGGACCTTCGGCTCCCGCGTGAGCGAGAGCAAGAAGACGTGGAGATCCTTCTGGTCCTCGGGATCGAGCGCGCGGAAGGCGTCACGCGCGGCCGCGGCCTCGCCGCCGTGGGCGAGGATGGCCTCGGGGATCGTCGCGGCGCGGCCGTCGTGCAGGTACGGCGCGGTCTCGGCGAGGCCCCAGAGCGGGCGCGTGAGAAACACGCTGCGCGGAATGTCGCCTTCGCCGTCGTGCGGGTCGGCGAGCTCTTCGCCCATGTCGTGCCGCTTCAGATCGCTGTAGAGCTTCACCAGGCCCGAGCCGCGCGGCTGATCTCCGTCGCGCATGAGGTTCAGCTCGATCGGGGGACCGCCCGTCGTATCGGGCCACTCGTACCACCGTATGTCCACGAGCGGCAGCTCCGGGCGATGGCAGCTCGCGCAGCCTGCCTCTTCGAACACGGCCATGCCGTTCGACCAGCGCGTGCGCAGCGCAGGATCGTGCGGCGGCAGGATCACCGGCGTCTCGAGCATCGCCATGTACGCCGCGGTCGCCGTCAGGATCCCTTCCTCGATCTCGCGTTGCACGCCGTCGTTATCGGGATCCCACCAGTTCGGCCCCGGGCCGAGCTTCGGCACGTCCGGCTCGACCTGCCAGCCGAGCGCGAGCACGTGCGACTGGACGCCGAAATGAATCCGCGCGGCATCCTCGGTGAAGCGCCGCAGCCGCGCGATCTCGCCCTTCCAGCCGAAGGGTTTGACCACGAGATCACGGTCCACGCCGGCGACCGCCGACGTATCGAGCGAGCCGTCCGGGCGCGCCGTGAGGCTGCCGAACGACACGCCCTTCGATTCGAGCGGCACGGTCACGTCGGTCCCGGTCTCCGCGGCCTTGGCGAGCGCCGTGATCCGGGTTTGTCCGAGCTCGAAGGTCATCTCGGCGCCGAGCGCCTGGACGAACCCGAGGCCGAGCACGTGCGGCGCGTTTCGCTGGTTCGCCGAGGAAGCGCGGTCGCCGTCGCCGAGGAGGAATGCGTTTTGCGTCGGAGCGCCCGCGCCGTCGGGCCCGCCGACGGAGTGGCAACCCGCGCACGAATACGTGTCGAGCCCGCCGCGCACGCCCGAATGCACGCGGAAGAGCCCGGGCAAAGGTCGATCGCCGAAGCCATCCTCGCCGCGGAACTCGTGCGCGAAGAGCGCATCACCGAAGGCGAAGAGCCGCTCCAGATCGTAAGCGCCGAGATCGATGGTCGTCTGCAGCGCGAAGATGTGCTCGCGATCCTCGCCCTTCTCGGAGGCTTCGAGGAATTCTTCGAAGCGCTCGCGCGTGGCGAGCGAGAGGGCCGCGCCGACGCTCTCGTCGAGATCGACGGAGGAAGGGGGATCTCCGTGGGGCCATGGAATGGGCTCCTCGCCCCCGGCGGCGACCAGAAGGCCGGCCGCCAGGGGGAGGAGGAGCGCGAATCCGAAGCGGCGGAAGGCGCTCATGACCCCAAACCTCTCGTCAGAGAGGGTTCTGGCAGACGGGGAAGCAGCACGGGATGTAGCGCTGCACGCCGCCGCAATCGAGGGCGCCGCCCTGCGCGCAGCCGTCGGCCGTGTTGCCCGTGTAGCACGGGTTCGAATCGAGCGTGAACGCGCCCGAAACGGCGCCGGCCGTGTTCGTGATGGTCACGTACTCGCCGTCGTCGATGTGGTTCGTCATGTACGTCCAGTTGTTGCAGCGGCCGCCCGCGCCCACCGGATACGTCGTGCCGCCGATGGTCGTCATCGTGGTGCGGTTGACCCACGCCGTGATCGAGCTGCCGGCCGCGACCTTCGTGGCGATCTTGGCAACGTCGACCGGGTGCGCGGCCGGGTTGTTGAAGATCTCGGCGAGCTGCTCGTAGTCGCAGACGTCCGCCGCGCCGATCGCATTGCACATCTTCGTGCCGGCGGGGTAGCCGAGGCTGCCCATGCCGCTCCACTGAGAGGGCTGGGGAGCCGCGACGAAGTCGCTGAAGATGAGCTTGCCGGCGCAGGGATCCACCGGAGCGTCGGGGCCGCCGTCCGGGCTCTTGCAGTCGTCGGGACACATGTCGCCGACTTCGTTCTGGCCGTCGTCGCAGTCCTCGCCCGCCTGGACGATCTTGTCGCCGCAGTACGGCTTCTTGCACTTGTCCGAGCACTCGTCGTCGGCCACGCAGTTGCCGTCGTCGCACTCCTCGCCCGGATCGACCGTGCCATTGCCGCAAACGACCGCCGTGGAGCCGCCTTCCACGCACGTCACGGGGCCGCCGCCGCCGCTGCCGCCGCCGCCGCCGGGGCCGCTCGACTGGCCGCAATCGCAGGCCTCGTAGCCATTGCCGGCCGCGTTACAAACCTGCACGCCCTCGAGCCCGCCGCCGCAGATGCACGCCGCGGTCGATCCGGGGATACAGCCAGCGGGGCCGCTCGAGCCCGCGTTCGTGTTCTCTCCTCCGCTGCATGCCTGGACGAAAAACGCCGCCAAGCCGAGCGCAGTCAACGGAACGAGAATCGACTTGATAAAGCTATTACGCATGCTCCACTCCCGATGCTTCTCCCCACGACGCCGTCACGCGATGGACCAGCCGCTTATTTAAACAAGCGCGGTTCGGTGGGTCAACACATAAATTGCGCCGAAAACCCCGTTTCAGAAGCGCTCGCCGAAGGGGATTGCGTACATTCATTCGCAGTCAAACGATGTCCCGATCGCGCGGCACAAATATGGATGCACCGCAATGCGTCGTGAGGCAGCCGACGCGTGGGCGGGGACCGTGTTCGCGACGGTTGGTGCAATGGGGAGCAGCGCGTCAATCGCGGCTGCCCGGTCCCGGCTTCACTGGAGCTTGAACATCGCCATCGCGGTCTCGCCGCTCTTGATGGCCACGCTCCTCGATTTCGTAGCGCCGCTCGCAGGCTTGCAGCTCACCGAATAGGTGCCCGGCGAGAGCGAGAGCTTGAGCGTCGACGTGGTGCCCTTCGAGGCGCCGTTCACCGAAAACGCACACGTGCCGCCGACCGCGACCGCGACGAGCGTGCCGTTGCCGCCACCCGCAGGCGCAGCCGTCGGCGTCGCCGTGGCCGTCGCCGTGGGAGGCGCCTTCGCCGTGCTCGTGGCCGTCGCCGTGGACTTCGGGGTCGTGCCGCCGCTCGGCGCCGTGCCCGCAGGCGCAGTGCCGCCGCCTGCATTGCCGCCCGCAGCCGGCTTGCCGGCATTCGGATCGCCGGCCGGAGGCGTGTTCACCGCGACGGGCTCCTCCGTCGGCGGAGGCGTGGTCTCCGTCGTGGCCGGAGGCGGCGCCGTGGCCGCCTGCGCGGCCGTCGTCGTCTGCGGCGGCGCGACGGCCACCGGCCCGCCGCTGTCCGCCGTCGTCCCCTCGCCGCCCTTCTTGTCGCCCCCGACGAGCAGGAGCACGAGGATCACGGGCACGAGCACGGCCGCGGCCGCGAGGCCGCCGAAGAGGATGCGTCGATCTTTTTTGGGCGCAAACGGGTTTGGCTCGACGATCCCGCCCCCCGGGCCCGTGCCCGGCGGCGAGATCACGGCCCCAGGCGGCGTCGCGGGCTCGGCACGTCCCGCGGCCCACGCATTCTGCGGCGGGACCGGCCCCGCGCCGGGAGCGCCCGAAGGACCGAGGACCGAGGGCCCCGGCCCCATCCCGCTCGCCGCGCCCCCGAAAACAGGGCCTCCACCGGCGGAATTCGGGAACGGCACCGTGCCCGGCGAGCCCGCCTTCGTGTCCTTGGGCGGGCCAGGCGGCTGCGGGACGAAATCACCGGCGAGGAACATGGTCCGTTCCATCTCGCCGAGCGCCGCGGCCGAGCTCTGGATGCGCGTGACGGACTCCTCGTCCTCGATGTCGATCTCTTCGATCTGGCCACCCCCGGACCCGCGCGGAGGCGGCGCGGGCGTGGGCAAGGGCGGCGGCGGGACGGAGCCGGTCTTCTTGCGTTGCTTGGCCGCGTGGGTGATCGCGCCGATGCGATCGATGATCACCTGCCCCTCGGCCGTCACGTACGGCCGGAGCGCGTGCGCGAAGCCGTGCACGTTGGCGAAGCGGCCGTCGACGTCCTTGGCCATCGCCCAGCCGAGGATCTGATCGATCTCGGGCGGCAGATCACGGCGGAGCTGCGTCACGGGGCGCGGCTCCTCCTTCGTGATCTGAAGCATCAACATCGCCATCTCGCCCTCGAAGGGCGGGCGCGCCGTGAGCAGGAAGTAGAGGATCGCGCCGAGCGACCAGACGTCGGCCCGGACGTCGATGCTCTTCGCTTTGCGCACGATCTCCGGCGAGGAGTAGGGCGAGAGGCCGAGCATCGTCGTGGCCGTCATCTCGCCCGCCATCGGCGCGGCGACGTCGCGCATGAGCTTCGCGGTGCCGAAGTCGATGACCTTGAGGAAAGGCGTGCCGCCGACGCGCGTGGTCACGAAGAGGTGCTGCGGCTGCATCTCGCGGAAGATGATGCCGTGCCCGTGCGTCTCGGCGACGGTCTCCGCCGCCTGCAGGACGAGCAAGCAGGCCTCCTGCAAGGGCAAGGGGCCGCGGGTCTTGACGTGCGTGGCGAGGTCGGTGCCTTCGAGGAACTGCCGGACGAGGTAAAACGTGCCGTCCTGCTGGGTGCCGACGTCGATGATGCGCGCGACGTGCTCGGATTCGAGCTTGGCGAGCGTGCGGGCCTCGCGCCGGAAGCGCTCGAGCTCCTTGTCGTCGGTCTGGCCCGCGAGCAGGAGGCGGATCGCGACCCGCTGGTCGAACTCGGTGTTGAAGGCCTCGACGAGGACCCCGTGCCCCCGGCCGAGAATGGTCCGGATGCGGTACTTCCCGGCCACGAGGCCGCCCGGGCGAATTTCGTCAGGTCGCATGTTTCGGATCGTGGCGGCGTCGAGGAAAGCCGCGGGGCCATTCTGGCACGTCTCGGGCCTCGGGTGGTACTTCCCGCGATCGCTTCGCGGGCTCCCCTACTTGAGCGGCTCGATCGCCGCCGTGCAGGAGGCCGCCACGGTGGCGGCGTCCTTGAAGCCGAGCCAACCGAGGATGCAAAGATCCCCGGGATCCTGCTCGTTCACGATCTTGCCGCCCTTGTGCCGCTCGAGCCCCCGGGCCTTGTTGACGAGCAGGAGCTTGTCGGCCGTGGAGCCGAGATCGTCGACGACCTGCTGCATGGCCGCAGGATCGAGGTTGCACACGGACGCGTAGTTCGACTCGAGCTCGAGCTGCGTCGTCGCCACGCCGCCGGAGACGTTGTTCTCCACCGGGTGGCGCAGGCCGAGCTGGCCGTAGATGCGCATCGGGCGCGTCGGCTGGCCGTGGCAGTCGAGGGTGCCGCAGCGGCGCTCGAGGTACGGCGAGACGCTCGCCGTGAAGACGGCGGGGTTCGGACACGCGTACGCCTCGAGGCCCGCCTCGCCCACGCAGCTCGAAGCCCCGAAGCCGAGGCCGAAGAGCCCCGTCACGAGCACGCCGAGCGCCGCGAGGGAGCGCCGGCCGAAGGCCGCCCGGATCCGTTCACGCACGTTCCGCCTCACGGCGCACCTCCACCACAGATGGGATCCGTGTCTCCGTCATCGACGAGCACCACGCCGGCCGAATCGTGTCCGGCGCCGTTTCCGGGCCTGTCGTCCGAGGGCAGCTTGTGGCAGGCGCCGCACGAGCCCTCGCGGCCGATGATCGAGTTCATGCTGCGCTGGCCGGCCCTCACCTTGAGCGGGAAGGTGAGGTCGGACCATTTGTCCTTCTCGATGTAGAAGTTGCCGGCCGCGTTCGTGCACGCGAAGCGCGAGGGCCCCGCCGAGTCGAAGATCTCGACCTTCACGTTCGGCGCAGCCGCGAGGGCGCCCATCGCGGTCTCCTTGTACACGGTGCCGGCGATCGCGAACGCGGGCGCGGCCTCCCCGTACGTGGAGTGGCAGGACAAACACGGCTGACCGGGCCGGTGCAGCGCGCTCGGCGACCCGCTCTCCGCGGGCAAACCGTCGATAACCTCCTGCGGGATGGGATCGTTGCCGTTGCAACCAACGGCGCCCAGGGAGGAAAGGGCGACGGCGAACGAGAGCGCGGCGAAAAACCGCCCGCTCGATACGGGGACCATCAATCGACCTCCAGCTCCAGGGTCGCGGCGGTGAACAGGCCGAACCGGTTGAAGACGTAGATGTGGTCGAAGTACTGGTTGTAGAGGCCCTCGACCTGGAGCTGCGCCGAGAGCACCCGGGCGAGCGCGTACCTCACGTTGGCGCCGAGCGTGAAGCCCATGAGCGCGCCGAGCTCGCGATCACTCGTGCGGTACTCGGGGACGCTCCACCCGGTCGCGGTCTGCGTGGCGACGTAGGCGCGTTTCCAGAAGTCGACCGACGACTGGACGTTGAAGCGCAGGTGGCTGCCGAGGCGCAGGTCGTCGTTGACGTCGAAGAAGAAGCGCGCATCCGTGGTGCTCGCCATCTGCCCCCACGTGTCGACGTAGACCCGTTCGTCGCCGCGGATCGTGGCCTTCTCGAAGCGCTTCGCCGCGCGCCCGACGAGCGCGAAGCGGCTGCGCTCGGTGGGGAGCTGCTCGAGCGGCGCGAAGGGCAAACGGTTCTGGCTGACCACCTGGCGCGTCGCGCCGAGCGGGACGCGCGTCGCGACCGCCTGCGAGAACATCGGGATGTGGCGGTACGGCTTCGAGGTGTCGCCGAAGACGAGCTCCGCCGTGCCCCCGACGACGACAATCGTGCTCGGATCGATCACGAGCGAGACGCCCGCATCGATCGTGTGCCGCAGGATGTCCTCCTGGAACACCTCGAACGGCGTGCCCGCGCGGCTCAAGACGTCGAAGCCGACGTTGTAGGCGAGCGTCGGCGTGACCATCTTGCTCTTGAGATCCGTGCTCACCGCGACGCCGACGCCACGCGCGAGGTAGTCCGGCTCGACCGAGACCGCGCCGTTCAAGCCGATCTTCGCGGGGCCGACCTTGAAGTCACCCGAGAGCGAGCCCGCGTAACGGCGCTCGTTCCACCGCCGCGACGCCGTGGCCACGATGTCGGGCGACGCCGTGCTGACGACGTCGACGATGAAGCTGCCGCCGACAGCCCAGCCCGCGGTCGGGTTCTCGCCGGAGATGTACGCGGCGGGCGACACGACCATGGTGTTCAGCGTGTCGGTGTAGAACATCGTCTCGATGCCGGCCTTCAGCGTGAAGCCGCGGCCCTTGCCGCCGGTATCGATGCAGCGCTGCATGTCGGCCGGCGTGCGCGCGGCCTGCATGCACTGGAAGACGGCGCTGTTGTTGCCGCCCGCGTTGCCCTGATCGACGTTCACGGTGATCTGCTCGCCGCGATCGAAGGCCTCGGTCGACTTGTACTGCGCGGGGAATTTTCCGCGTTTGCCCTTGGCCTCGATCGTGGCCTTGCCCGGGTTGTGCGGGATCGGCTGCTTGACCTTGTCGGCCGGGACGACGACGCCGTCGATCTTGATCTCGACCTCGCTCCACGAGCTCGGGATCTGCAGCGTGATCGTGGGCGTATCGATCTGGAGTTTTTCGAGGAGCGCCTTCGCCTCTTCCCCGACCGCCGCGTTGTTCTCTTCCTCGGCGTACTTCGCCGCGATCTGCGCGTCCGCCGCGGCTTCGAGCAAGAGGCCGCCGGCGTCCTGGCACTTCGCGAGCATGAGTTTGCCCGCGGCGAACTCGCTCGACGTCGCCATCTCGGCGATGAGCGTCTGCATGCACCCGCTCCAGTCCTTCTGGGCGAGCGCCGCCTGCGCCGTGTTGACCGACGCCATCTGCTGCTTCGTGGGCGGCGGGCGCGCAGGACCGAGGACCTGCCGCGCTTCGGCGAAGGTCTTTTCGAGCTCCTTCGTGGCCCACTGCTTGTCGAGCTTGACGTTCGCGTCTTCCTTGAGCGCCGACTCGAACGCCTTCTTCGCCGCGTCGAGCTTCTTCTTGCCCGCGCCCTGGATGACGCCGATCGCCATCTGGATCTCGGCGCGCACGCTCGGCTCGCAGGCCTTGCCCTTGCACGCCTTGAGCGCCGCATCGAGCCGGCCGAGGGCCTTGTCGTACTTGCCCTCGACAAACTCGTTCATCGCCTCGGCGACCGCGACGAGGCCGTCAGCGTCCTTGTCCCCCGCGTACGAGGGCCCGGCGTCCGTGAGCCCGACGAGCGCGAAAACGGCCGCCGGCAGCAGGAACGCGCGGATCAGTTGTCGGGCGCGCCGCACTTGATCCACTCCTCGATGGTCGTGTACTCGGATTGGTTGAGCCGCGCGTCGTCGACCGTGTCGTCCGGATCGACCTTCGGCATGAGCCCGCCGCAGTTCGGCGGCTTCGTGACCCCCATCTCGACACGCATGTTGCAGAGCATCTTCGAGTTTTCCGGTGTGTCACACGCGATGTAGGGGCCGCCCGCCACGGTGAGATCGAGAAGCTCGCCGCGGAGCTTCTGCGCGTTGCCCGCGGTCAGCGTGATCGTGCCCGCGCCCATGCCGTGACACTGGGCGTCCGCGCACTTGCCCTTCGTTTCGAGGATCGGGACCACGTCGTTCGAGAAGCTCACGGTGCACATGGGATCCCCCGTGCACGTCGCGCCGCCCGAGGACGACGAAGCCCCCGCGCCTCCCACGACCTCCGCCGGATCGCCATAAGGCGGGATCTCCTCCGTGGCGCATCCGGCGACCGCCAAGGGGAGCGCCGCAAACGCGGCGAGAAGGAGGATGGATGAGCGATCGAGCATGTTACCGGGCAGGCTCGCCATCATACAGGGGCCCGCGAAACAGGGACAAGCTCTCCTGTCAGGGATCGCCCGCGGCTCTCCGGATCGCCGCGAGGACCTCGTCCACGGTGCACAGGCCCGAGAGGCGCGCGACCTCATGGCCCTCCGCGTCGAAGACGATCGTCGCCGGCAGGGTGCGCAGGCCGTAGCGCGCGAACCGGAGCTCGGTGTCCGGCGTATCTGCCGAGAGATCGAGGCGTAACGCCACGATCGGCGTGCGCTGGACGAGGACGCGCGGATCGGACCAGACCTCGCGCGTCATCGCGATCGAGGCCGCGGACCAGTCGGCCGAGAGGAAGACGAGCAGCGGTAAGCCCTCCCGCGCGGCGCGGGCGCGGGCCCGCGGTTCGTCCGTCTCCCACACGAGTGGCCTCGGTCTTGACGAGGACGTCGCTTCGCCCTGCGTCGCGTCGTTGACGGCGATCACGGCAGGCGTGTCGCCGGGGATCGCCACGACGGGCGCGGGCTCGGGCGCGGCCGCCGCGCACGCGGCGAGGCCTGCCCATACGATGAGGACAAACGCCCGTGGATCGAGCGAGGGTTTGGAAGGAAGAACGCGGGGAAATCGGGCGGGGCTCCGCGAGAACGAGCGTCGGGAGCCCCCTCCCGAAAGAGTCACTTGCCCTTGGCAGAGCAACGCATGGCGCACATGAGATCGCCAGGCGCGCAGCCGCAAGAGCTCGGCTTCGGCGAGGTCTTCGCCGTGGACGCGGGCGCCGTGCCGCCGCCGCCCGCGGGCGCCGTGCCGGCCTTCGTCGTCGCGCCGCCGCCCGCCTTCGTCGTCGCGCCGCCGCCCGCCTTCGTCGTGCCGGCCTTGTTGTTGGCCACTGCGGACGCGCTGGCCGCGGGCGCTTCGGTCTCGGCGACCGAAGGCGTCGGCACGGGCGGCGCGGTCTCGAGCGGAGGCGGCGTGTTCGCAGGCGCGGCCGACTGCGCCGTCGTCTGCTCCGCCGGCGGATCACCCTTCATGACCATGAACGCGCCGACGATCGCGCCGACCGCGACGAGCGCGCCGAGGCCGATGAAGAGCGGCGTGCGGTTCTTCTGCGGCTTGGTCTCTTCCGGGATCGGGATCGGAGCCGCCGCGGGCGCCGTGACGGGCGGGGCCGCGAGCTCGAACAGGCCGCCGGAGTCGCCGAGCAAGCTCGCCGCCGCGCTCGCAGCCGGAGGCGACGCCGCGCCTGCGGCGAGCGCCTTCAGATCGATGAGGCCGGAGTCGTCGGAGTTCGTCGACTTCGACGGCGTCGACGCGAGCGCGCCGAGGCTACTGATGCTGCTCGCCGCCGATGCCGACTGACCTGCGCGGTTCGTCAGCGCGCTGAGCGAGAAGAGCGCGGACTGCTCTTCCTTGCCGGCGCCGATGCGCACGGGCGCGTGCGCCGCGCGGGGCGAGGAGCCGCCGACGCCCGAGGCGCTCGTCGACACATCGGAGGCGCCGTCGGAGCCGAAGAGATCCCGCGCTCCGCCGCGCGCCCCGTCCTTCTTGACGGCCGCGCGCGCGGGCTCGGGCGCAGGCTGCGGCGCGCTCGCGCCTTGCGCGGCCGCGTTGAGCGCGTCCACGATCGCCTGCACCTGCCCGAGGGGCTGCCAGTCGCCCATGCCATCGGCCCAGACGTACGTGTCTGCGGTGATGACCGAGCTGTTGTAGGCCTGGACGATCTCTTGCAGCGACATCGTTCGCTGATCGCCCTCGGCCACGTTGATCTGGTACGACCCGGCATCCGTCGCCGCTTCTTCGGCGCCTGCGGCCGAGGCGGCGTCGGCGTTCGTCGTGGTCGCCCCGCTGCTGTTGACGAGGATCGTCGCGCCGCACTTACGGCACTTGATCTTGACGGTCTTGCCTTGGACCTTCTCGTCCGAAACCGTGTACTTCGACTGGCAAGATTGGCAGGTGATCTTCATGTCGCGTCTGGTTCGGAGGGTCGACTGTTTACCTCGGGTCGGTCTTCGGTCGAAGACTCTACCAGGGCGCCCTGTCGTTTCGGACCTTTCCTGACGTATCAGCCACGAGGAAGACTCGAATCTGCCAAAAATTCGTCTCCACGTGCAATTTCTTGAGGTCCGATCCAAAAAAGCGCTTGCAAGCGTGTCGAAAGCGGCCCCCGTCGGGAAGCAGGACCGCAGAGCAGCGGACGAACCCGGCCGGCGAGGCGCCTCGCCGCCGGGTCGGCTCACGCGTGATCATCGAGGAAGGGCTCAGGAGAGACAGCGTCCCGCGTCGAGATCGGGCGGGGCGCTGGGGACGCTCGGCGCTTCTTCCGAGGCGGGCGCGGGCGCTTCCTCGGCGTTGTCCTGCGGGCTCTCGGCCTCCTGCGTCTCGGGGGCCTCGTGGCTGCCCACGTGCTCGCCGTACGCCTGGAGCTTCGAGTAGAGGCCACGGCGGCTGATGCCGAGCACGCGCGCCGCGCGTTGCTTGTTGCCGCGCACGGCCTCGAGCGTCAGCAGGATGAGCTTGCGCTCGGCGTCGGCGAGGCGCGTGCCCACGGGCAAACGCAGGACGAGCGGGTGCTCGCCGCGATCAGCGCCCTCGCGGGCCTCGAGATCGTGCGCAGGCGGCGTCGACGCGCGGAGCGGCGGCTGGGCAAACGAAGCAGCCGCCGACGGCGGCGGCGGCTCGACGAGCGAAGGCGGAGGCTCGCGCCCCTCGACCTCCACGATCGCCGGCGGCGGCGCGGTCGTGATCGGCGCCGGCGGCGCGTGGTGCTCCGGCTCCGGATGCGGCGGGCTCACGTGGACCTGGAGGTCGTGGTGCGAGCGCCGGCCCGTGCGCCGCTCGATGCGGCCCTGGCCGATCTGGACCTCCTCCGGCGCGACGAGCTCGCCCGCAGCGAAGAGCGCCGTCTGCTCGACGACGTTGCGGAGCTCGCGCACGTTGCCCGGCCATTCGTGCCCGAACAGCCTCTGGATCGCGCCCTCGGAGAAGCGACGCGCGGGCGTGCCGTAGCGCTTCGCGAACTTCACGAGGAAGCGCTCGGCGATCGGCAGGATGTCCTCCACGCGCTCGCGCAGCGGGGGCAGCGTGATCGTGAAGACGTTGAGGCGGTAGTAGAGGTCCTCGCGGAAGATGTTCTCGTCCACGAGATCGAGCAGGTCCTTGTTCGTCGCGGCGACGATCCGGACGTCGGCCTCGATCTCCTTGCGGCCGCCGACGCGCGTGAAGCGGTAGGTCTCGAGCACGCGCAAGAGGCTCACTTGCACGGCGCTGTCCATCGTGCCGACCTCGTCGAGGAACACGGTGCCGCCCGTCGCCGCCTCGAACTTGCCCTCGGCCGAGGAGAAGGCGCCGGTGAAGGAGCCCTTCTCGTGGCCGAAGAGCTCGCTGCCGATGAGCTCGCGCGGGATCGCGCCCGTGTGCACGGGGATGAACGGGCCGTTCTTGCGCGGGCTGCGGTTGTGGATCGCGCGCGCCACGAGCTCCTTGCCCGTGCCGCTCTCGCCCACGATGAGCACCGGCGCCATCGTCGAAGCGACCCGGTCGATCCGGGCGAAGACCTCGCGCATGCCGCGCGATCCGCCCACCATGCCCTCGAACACGAGCGGCCCGGCCGCAGCGTCGTCGTCCTCGCCCTCGGCCTCGCGGACGTTGTCCGAGGACAAGAGCTCGCGCACGAGCGAGACGAGCCGCGCGGGATCGAGCGGTTTTTGCAGGTAGTCGGCCGCGCCGAGCTTCAGCGCGTCGACCGCGCTCGACACCGATCCCGACCCCGTCACGACCACGACCGCGGGCGCGGGCGTGGCTGCCTTGGTCGTCTCGTCCTCCGTCGGAGGCGTGAGCCGACGCATGAGATCCATGCCGGTCATCCCGGGGAGGTTCAGATCGGTCACGAGCACGTCCGCGGGCGTGCGGTGTTGGATCTCGAGCGCCTGCTCGCCGCTCGAAGCGACGAGGACGTCCAGCCCCTCGTGCCGGAGCACGGCCTCCAGGATCGCAGCCTGATCAGGCTCGTCCTCGACGAGCAAGACACGCCCCGTATGGTGCCCGGCCGCCCGGTGCGCGCGGAGCATCGATCCCCTCGCATGCACTGAAGCGCTCGCTCCCAAGCTTTTCCTCCCCGGAGGTTCTCCGCGCGATCTACGCGGCGCCTCCACGCTTTCGGTGAAGGAACTCTAGCGAAGAGGTTCGCTCACGCCACCCACCGGGATCAATTCAGGATCCCCCTCGTTTGGGTATCGCGATACCCCGAGGTGCGTGTCAGGTACGGCCTGGACGCTCGTACGGAATGCCTCAGGGCGCCCGCGCGCCGGGCGTCTCTTTGCGACGGTAGATGCACCAGGCGAAGCCCGCGTCGAGCGGCACTTTGCCTGCGATCTCGTAGTTCGGCAGGAAGCGTCGATCACGGTAGATCACCTGCGATCCCGGGACAGACGGGTGCTTGCAGTCGATGTTCGACGAGATGAGCAGGAAGTAGGTCGGGCGCTTGTCGAAGAAGCGATCGAGGAAGCCTGGGCCGAGCTTGCGCGTGTAGCCGCCCTCGAGCTTGCTGATGACCGGATCGACGAGGCCAAGCAGATCGAGGATGGGGTAGTCCGTCGCGTACCCGACGTACCCGATGTCGCCGATCGCGATCTCGCCGGGCTGGCCATTGTCGAGGAACCACTTCGCCGTGCCGCCCGCGGCCATCGTCCAGAATCGCTCTTCCTTCTCGAGGATCTGTCGCTGCGCGCTCTGCATGTTCCCGACCCGCAAGGAGAAAGCGATGGTCAGGAACGCGGCGAGCGCGAGGTTCGCGGCGCGGCTCCTGCGGTCGACGATCGCGCGCGCCGAGACGCAGACGAGCAGGAACGCGAACGGCTCGAAGGGCGCCATGAAGCGGTAGAACGGCATCCAGTCGCCGCCGACGAGCACGACGTACATGAGCACGAAGATCGCGATCGTTGATACAGCAAGCAAATTGCGGCGCTGCCACACGAGGCCCATCGCGACCGCGAAGATCCCGAGGTAGAGCACGGGGCCCGCGTGGTTGACGTAGTTCCGGACGTAGTCGGCGCCGCCGTCGATCTGCGCGGACCAGTTGCCCGTCTTGGCCGAGAACGTGTTCGGCACGAACGAGCCGTAGTACGCGCGACGGAAGGCGAGGTGCGTCCCGACGGGCAGGACGAACGCCGCGCCGCGCAGGAGGTTCTGCTTGCCGAAGAAGCCGCCCGGCGCGGTGACGATGCGAGCCGCGGCGTTGTTCGTGCCGAACGCATCACGCCCGAACAGGAGCACGAGCATGAGCAGCCCGACGAAGGCAGGCGCCTCGGGCCGCGTGATGCCGGCGAGCCCGAAGACGAGGCCCGACCAGGGGAAACGAAAGGTCGCCTTGGACGAACGTTCGTCGGGCTCGATCTCGCGGAGGAAGAGCCACGTGCCCGCGAGCAGGAGGAAGACGAAGAACGCGGTCTCGAGGCCGAAGACCGCGTACCCCGAGAAGACGACCGTGGTCGCGGCGAGCCACGTCGCGAGGCACGGCAGCGCCGCGAAGGGCCGCAGCCGATCGGAGAGGCGGTACATCATCACGAGCGCGCCGACGGCGGAGCCCGCGCCGAGGACCTTCGCCGTGACGTCGGGATCGAGGCCGATCTTGATCGCGCCGGCGAGGATCACGGTCCAGAGGAAGTTCGTGTACCCCTCGATGCGCTCGCCGGCGTTGTAGACGAGGCCGAGGCCACGCGCGAGGTTCCGCGCGTAGCGATAGGAGATGTACGCGTCGTCGATGGTGAACGAGAGGACGCGCCACGCGTTCGCGAGCATCACGATCGCCGGAAGGACGAGGCCGAGGAGGAGGTGCACGGACCGCGGCAACGGCGCGCCCGCGGCCCAGTCGCGAAACGTCGCGGCCGGCGGGCGTTTCCAGGGGGGATCGGCGGCGTCGGGATCGGGATCGTCGTGATCCTCGTCGGATTCCCGCTCTTCCGCTTCCGCGTCGGCTTCCGCTTCCGCGTCGGCTTCCGCTTCCGCTTCCGCTCCCGCCTCCGCCTCCGCGTCGCTTTCTTGTTCCTCGGCCTCGGGCGTCCTCTTCACGCAACGGCCATAACACCGACGGGCCCGGTGTTGGCAAGCGTCGCCGTGCTTTCCGCCGCGACGAAGGCCAGGTATGGGCCGCTCCGCGATGTCGACCCGCGAAAACGGCCCTGTCGCCGCCCTGCCCGAGGCCTCCCCGCCGAGCGCGCTCGCCTCCCTCCACGCCTGGCTCGGCGGCGCGCCGCTCTCTCCCCGCGCGCACCTCGTGCTCGGACTCGTCTTGCCGATGGTCCTCATCGTCGCGAACGCCTACCGCGTCGCGAGCTTCACAATCGACGACGCCTTCATCTCCTTCCGCTACGCGCGGAACTTCGCGGAGGGCCACGGGCTCGTCTACAACCTCGGCGAGCGCGTCGAGGGGTACACGAACTTCCTCTGGACCGTGCTGCTCGGCGTCTTCGCGGCGCTCGGCGCGCGCCCGGAGATCACCGCGAAGGTGCTCGGCGTCGTCTGCGCGTGCGCTTCGCTCGTCCCCCTCTACCGCATCGCGCGGCGGCTCACGCCACTCGGATGGTCACCGTGCCTCGCGACGTGGCTCTTCGCGTCGAGCTTCCTCCAGACGGGTTACGCCGTCTTCGGCCTGGAGTCGCCGTTCTTCGTCCTGCTCGTCCTCCTCGGCACCGATCGTTTCCTCGTCGAGGAGCACGACGACGCAGACGTCTTCCCCTGGTCGGGCCCGCTCTTCGCGCTCGCGGCCCTCACGCGCCCCGAGGCGCCGCTCTTTTTGCTCCTGCTCTACGTCTGGCATCCGGATCGACCCTTCTCGCGCCGGAGCCTCACGCGCGTCGCGACCTTCGCCGTCCCCGTGCTCGCGCTCCTCGTGTTCCGCCGCGCCTACTACGGCGGGTTCTTCCCCAACACGCTCACCGCGAAGACGGGCGACCTGAACCAGCAGTGGAACGGCGGCGTCGACTACCTGCGCCGCTACGTGCTGCACGCAGGCCCCGCGATCTGGCTCGGGGTCGCCGCGATCGCGATGTTCGTCGTGCGCAAGCGACGGGACGGGATCGCCATCGCTTCGATCGCCCTCACCTTCGCCCTCTACGTGCTGCTCGTCGGTGGCGACTGGATGCCTTACTACCGCTTCCTCGCGCCCGCCGAGCCCTTCGCTTTCCTGCTCATCGACGCCGCCGCGCGCACCATCGCCGAGCGCAAAGAACGCGCTGCAGCGCTCGCGGTCACGCTGTTCGCGATCCTCGTCGGCGCCACGCGCGTGGGCTCGCTCCGACAGGCGCAGCGCGACATCCTCGACAAGGACAAAGCTTTCTGGGACGACGCGGCCGGCCGCACCGCGGCGTGGCTCTCGTCGCACGAAAAACCCGGGCCCGTGGCCATCGCCGACATCGGGTACGTCGGCTACGCGACGGGGTTTCCCATCGTGGACATGCTCGGCTTGCTCGCGCCCGAGATCGCGCGCCTCCCGGGCGGCTACACGAACAAGACCGGCGCGGGTTACGTCGACGCGATCTTCGCGCGAAACCCCCGCTACGTGGTGATCATCTCCTCGACCATCGACTGCAAGAGCCCGACGGTCCCCTCGTCCCGCGCGCTCCACGCGAGCAGCGAGCTCCGCACGGAGTTCTTCGTGGCCGAGCCGATCAAGCTCCGCGGCGGCGGGGCCTGGTGCATCTACGAAAGAAAAAGCGGCGCCGAAACCCGTCCGGCGCCGCGATAGTCTGGAAAACTCGTTCGTTCAGGGCTTCTTCGGCTTCTTCTTGTCGGCGACCTTCTTCTTGAGCGCGCCCTTCTTCTTCTTGTCGCCCGCCTTCGCCACGGTCTTCTTCGCGTCGGTGCCGAGCGCGATGACGAGCCGATCGCCCTTCGCCTTCGCGACATAGGCGGGCACGCCGTCCTTGAACTGCAGGCTGATCTCCGCGCCCGCGGGGTTGTTCACCACGTTGACCGAGGCGATCCGCTTGTCCTTGCGGGCGAGCTCCGTCGCCGACGAGAGCGCGCGCCGGCCGGGCAGCGAGACCGTGAAGCCCATCGCGCCAGCCGCGCCGTTCACCGTCTCGATGTCGCCGTCCATCTTCAGCTTCAGCACGATCGGGCTCCGCACGTTGCCCTTGCCGAACTGCTTGCCGTTGCCTTGCGTCTCCGCCGCCTCCGAATCGCCCTCGCCGTCCCCTTCGTCGGCCGCGGCGCCGGCCTGCGCGGCGTCGCCCTCGGGCGCGGCCGGCGGCGTCTGCGCGATCGTCCCATCGGGCTGCGTCGGCATCGCCGGCACCGGCTCCGTCGTCGAGAGCGGCGTCGCCCCGAAGAGCGGCACGTTCACGTTCGGCACCACGTTCGGATCGCCCGCCGGCGCCACGTTCGCCGCCGTCGGCGCGGGCAACGCTGCGGCCGATCCCGCTGCGTTCGCCTCCATCCCTTGCGGATCGGACGGCGCCGCGCGCGACGCTCCGAGCAGCCGGATCCCGCCCACCACGACGAGCACCGCCGCGAGCCCGAGCGCGCTTCCCATCAGCGCCGCCTTCCGGCTCGATCGAGCCTTCGGCGCCGCTTCGGTCGTCTCCGTCTCCTCCTTGTCGCGCACGAGCTTCTTGCCGGCTGCGCGCAATGCGCCCGTCGGCGGCGCTGCGGTCGTCCGCCGCGCCGCTTGCCCTTCCGTCGCCTCGGCGGTTTCCTCGCCGCGCCGCTTCCGGATCGCCGCGAACAGCCCCGACATCGCGCCCTTCGCGCGCTCTCCAATTCCGGAGGCCGCCGGACCGATCGCGCTGAACGCCGCCTTCGTCGCGCCCTTCGCCTTCTCGGTCGCGCCGCGCAGCGCCGCGGAGAAGTCCTTCTTCGAGCCGCCGATCGCCGGCGAATCCAGCGACGGATCGTTCGCCTCGGCCGCCTCGTCGTTCTCCTCCTCGTCACCCGTGCGCAGCGACGCGGCCTCGGTCGACGCGCTCGGCCGCGTGGCCGGCGGCTTCGATCGCATCTCCTGCGTGCGGGCGCGGGAGGGCACGGCCGGCGACGACAGGAGCTCGGCGCGCGCCTCCTTCTCCTTCGACTCCTTCGACTCCTTCGGCTCGTTTCCTGCGCTCACCTCAGTCTTGCCGACCGGGGCCGGCCCCACGCCGGGCGTCGTGCGCTTGATGAGCGCGCCGAGCCCGAGGGACGACGCTTCCTTGCTCGTCTCCTTCTCGGGCGCCTTCGTCGCGGCCGCCTTCTCCGGCTCCTTCGCCGAGGCGACGGCCTTCTTCGACTCCTTCGCCTCGCCGAACCGGAGCGACACCACGAGCTGCGGCACCTTCGTCGCCGGGTCGACCTCCACCTTCACCGCGTCGACCATCGCGGCGCGTTTGTCCCCGTGGTCCATGTCCTCGAGCTCGAGCGACCGACCCACCTTGAGGAACTCCAGGTTCGAACCGACGAGCACCTCGCCGCCCGCTGCTTCCCGCACCCGCGCCTTCATCGGCGAGCCGAGCCCGTCGATGTGCAGCCGTACGCGCGTCCCGGGGATGCCCATCGGGCCGAGCCCGCTCGTGCCCTCGACCGAACCGCCGAGCTCCTGGCACAGGCTGCGCAGCGTCGCCTCGGCGTCGGGGTTGTCGAAGCCCACGAAGCGCAGGCCGAACTCCCCGCCGCGCGGCGCTTCGCGGCGCCAGATCACCTCGCCGTCGGCCACGACCTCGCCCGCGTCGCCTTCGAACCGGCACACGAGCCGGTCGCCGATCTGCGGAAGGTAAGCCGTGCGCAGGCGCATGCCTTCGGGCGAGACGTCGATCGACTCGGCTTCGAAGCCGCTGCCCTTGGCCTCGCCCACGGCCACCAGCGCCTCGAAGTGAACCCGGTGGTGGCCCGCGCGCCGATCCGGCGTCCCGGGCGCTCCGCTCGTGGCCGTCGTGTTTGCCCGGCCGTTCGGGCTTTCGCCGGAGTCCTCTCGCATGCTCATGACGTCCTCCAAGGGGCTTGGGGCGTAGCTCGGCTTGTCCGAGCGCAGCCCCAATCGCCGAATCCGGAGACGGACAGACCCGTCCCCGCCGCGCGCCGCGCGGCTCCCTCGCTTTCGCCCCGACTAAGTCACCGCGAAGAAGAGGGCCAAGTTTGCGGGTCGGGAAGAAACGGCCCCGGCGGGGGTTGTCCCGAAGAGCGGACGAATCCGGTGCCCCCGAGGGGGCGCAGGGGTCTGGTCCAGGCTCCGCCATCGCGGACTTTTTTCCGTGATGACGACGGAAAGCCCTGGACAGTTCCGCTAGGGAACCTTAGATATCCGTTATAGCGGACAGTCGGCCACCGGCGGCACCGAGGTGCTCGCGGGTCGTGGTCGTCGAGGAGGCCCCATGCGCATTGGTTGGATCGGGGGAGTCGAGCGTTACGAGGTGCAGCTGGAGCGGCTCGCGAAGGCGGCCGGGCACGAGCTCGAGTATCACCGCGGCGACGTGCGGGGCCGCGGGGCGCAATCGCTCGAGGGGCTCGTGGAGCGCTGCCAGCTCATCGTGATCGTGACGGAGACGAACAGCCACGGCGCCGTCCAGCTCGCGCGCAAGCTCGCCCGACAGCGCGGCCGCGGCACGCTCCTCCTGCGCAAGAGTGGTATCGCCCGCTTTGCGCGCTTGCTCGAGGCGATCGATCAGGCGACGGCGCAGGGCCTGTTCCACGCGGACGGCTCGATGAGCTCGGGCTACGAAGCGGCGCTGCTCGGGGCGTGAGCCGATCCGCCTGAAACGTGACAAGCTTGCCTCGTGAGTGACGAGCCCGATCCGCCCGAGCGGCCCATGGCCACGAGCGACGCGCCGGAGGCAAAAGCCGAAGACGTGGTGATGATCCACAGCCCGATGTCCGACGGGCAGGGTTATCACGTGCTGCGCCTGCGCGAGGGCAACGTGGAGCTCGGCGCAATCCGCAACATGCGTGAGGGCGCGCCGGTGCACGGCGACGTCGTGAAGTTATCGCCGCGCAAAGAGCACGAGCGTCTGTACGACGTGGAGGTGCTCGTGAAGAGCCCGCGCCCCCCGGAGCCGCCGCGATCCGGCCCGGCGCAGGTGGCGACGGATGCGTACCGGGCAAACTGGGAGACGATTTTCGGGGCGCGGCGAGGGGACGGCGGGAGCGAGACGTTGAATTGACCTCGTGCGATTGCGGTGATCGCGGCCATTGCGATCGCCTGTCTGCGTCGCGACGAGGCTTTGCTTCCGCTTGACCCCTCGCCGCACCCCGGCTTCCCTCGGCGCGCATGGATCCCCTCGCGCCCATCGCCGGCCTCTCGCTTTCGCAATACGCCGAGCTCCGCGCGCTCTGCGCCGAACACCCCGACGACGCCGACGCCTGCGCGCGCGTCGTGCAATCGAAGAACGTCTCCCGCGAGGACTGGCTCGCCGCGCACGCGGGCTGGCTCGCGCGGCTCGAGGATCCCACGCTCGGCGGCGCCGTCGCCGTGCAATTCGTCCCGGCCTACCAGGCCGCGCTCGGCCGCGCCAAGGGCCCAGCCCCCGCGCTCTCGTTCGAGGAGTACGTCGAGCTCTCCGCCCAGATCATGCACGCGGGCCTCTCGTCCACGCTCGCGCGGCAAGATCTGGATCTCTTCCGCTACACGCAGATCGCGTTCCACTGGAACGCCGCCATGTCCCGCGACATGCAGACGTTCGTCGCGTACGTGTGCGCGGTCGAGCAGGAGCTCTTGCGCCTGCATCGCGGCGGCGAGCGTCGGCCCATTGCCACGCTCGCCACGCTGATCGGCACGCAAGCTACGGCCTTCGCACAACCGGCCGAGCCCCCGGCCGCCCCGATGGACGAACCCACGCCCGCTGCCGCTCCCGCTTCCGTTCCCGCACCCGCTCCCGCGCCCGCTGCCGCGCCCGCGCCCGCGCCCGCCTCCGTTCCCGCACCCGCTGCCGCTGCCGCTGCCGCACCCACGCCCGCTCCGACGCAACAGCCAAAGAGCCTGGAGCAGGAGGCTGCGGAAGCGGCCCGGGCCGTCGAAGGCGCGCTCAAGAACGGGTTCGACAAGCTCGGCCATGCGCTCGATTCGTTCGGCCGGAGCCTCTCCAAACCGGGCGTCGGATCGGCCGTGCTCGTCGCGTGGTCGGACGGAAACAAGTACCCGGGGACAGTCGCGCAAATCGCGCAAGGTCAGTACTTCGTCACGATGAGCAACGGCGAGCAGTATTGGGTAGCCGAGCAGTACATCTCGGCGCCGTAGTCCCCGCACGCTTCGTGCTACACCGCGCGGCGAACGATGCCCGCGACCGAAAAGGCAACCAGAGGCGCAGAGCTCCGCGCTTCGCTCGGCGAGATCGCCGGCGTGGAGTCGCTCGACGTCGAGCTCGATCGCCCCGAAACGGTGCCGGTCGAACCCCTCCCCTCGTACGAGCTCCCGCTCGATCGCCCGATCACCACCACGCGTGATCTCGCCGCGCGTGTGCTCGGCCCGAAGGGCTCCACGATCCACGTCGTCTCCGTCGCCGGCGGCGCCACCGCGCTCGTCCTCCGCGCGCTCGCCAAGGCCACGCGCCGGAAGATCATCGCCGTCACCGCGGATCTCGAAGCCGCCCGCGCCTTGCACGCCGACGCTTCGTTCCTGCTCGCCGGCGCGGACGCCGAGGAGCCGGACGCCGGGAAGACCACGCTCGGCGAGGTCCTCTTGTTTCCGCCGAACGAGTCGAGCCCCTACGCCGACGTGAACCCCGATCGCCGCGGCGCCGAGGCCCGCCTCGCCGCGCTCTTCCACCTCGCCGTGGATCTGCCGTGGCGCGCGCTCGTCTGCCCCGTCTCCGCCCTCGCCCGCAAGGTCGTCCCGCAGCCGGAGGTCCTCGAGCACGCCGAGCTCGTCGTCACCGAGCAGGAGATCGAGCGCGACGCCTTGATCCGCAGGCTCGCGCAGGCCGGCTACGTCCGAAGCCCCCTCGTCGAGGACCCGGGCACCTTCGCCGTGCGTGGCGCCCTGCTCGACGTCTGGCCGCCGAACGCGAGTTTTCCCGCGCGCATCGAGTTTTACGGCGACCTCGTCATGGGGATCAAATCGTTCGATCCCGAAGGACAGAAGACGATCGCCGACATCAAGGAGGTCTGGCTCCCGCAGGCGCGCGAGGCCGTGCTCACGCCCGAGAACGAGGCCCGCGCCCGCGAGCGCGTGCGCGCTGCCTGCGACGCGGTCGATCTGCCGTCGGTGAAGGCGCGCGCGCTCGTCGACGACGTCACGAGCGGCCGCACGTTCTTCGGCGCCGAAGGGTTTCTCCCGGCGTACCTCGACCTCGCGCCGCTCGCCTCGTACCTGCCCGACGACGCCATCGTCGTGCTCGAAGATCCCGCGGCGATCACGCGCTCCTTGCGCGACGAGCTCGGCCGCGCCTTGGCCGATCTCGCCCACAAGTCGCGCGACGCCCACTTCCCGCTCGACGCGTTCTACGAGACCGAAGGCGGCATCGCCTCGTGGCTCGAAGGCCGCACGCACGTCGCGCTCCATCGGACCGGGATCGCGGGTGACGCGCCGGATCCCGCTTCCCTCGAGCGCTTCGAGGTCGCGCCCGAGGACGCGCCTTCCCTCGCCACCTTCGATCAGGGCGACCTCGAACGCGCCATCAAGGCCGCGCGTGCTTCCCGCGGAAAAACCGGCGCGCTCGATCCGCTCGTGCGTCGCATCCTCGCCTGGCAGGAGCACGGCATGCGCGTCATCGTCGCGGCGCGCGCGGAGACGCAGGTCGAGCGCCTCGTCACGCTCCTCCGCCACCAGGGCGTCCGCGTCCGCGCTCGCCTCGGCGCCTTCGATCCCTCGCTCCTCGACGAGCAAGATCCCGAAGCCGCGCGCACCGCGCTCGTCGTTCGAGGCGGGCTCGCGCGAGGCGTCGTCGCGCCGGCCGAGCTCGCCGCGCTCGTCACCGAGGAAGAGATCTTCGGCGCCCGCGCGCATCGCCGCGCCGCGCGGGGCGGCAAGGACACGAAGGCCTCGGCGCGACCCTTCCTCGAAGACCTGCGCAACCTCTCCGTCGGCGACTACGTCGTGCACGCCGATCACGGCATCGGCCGCTATCACGGGCTCGTGCACAAGCAGGTCGGCGGCATGGTCGTCGACCTCATCACGGTCGAGTACGCGGGCGGCGACAAACTCTACCTGCCCGTCTATCGCCTCAACCAGATCCAGAAGTTTCAGGGCGGCGAGGGCACGCCCAAGCTCGATCGGCTCGGCGGACAAACGTTCGCCAAGACGAAGGCGAGGGTCGAGAAGAGCCTTCGAAAGATGGCGGACGAGCTGCTCCGCCTCTACGCCGAGCGCAGGAGCGCGATCGGCGAGCCCACACCCACGCCCGACGACGACTACGCCGCGTTCGAGGCCACGTTCCCCTTCGACGAGACTCCCGATCAAGCCCGCGCGATCGGCGAGGTCTCGGGCGATCTCGAAGCCGCGCGCCCGATGGATCGGCTCGTCTGCGGCGACGTCGGCTTCGGCAAGACCGAGGTCGCGATCCGCGCCGCGTTCCGTGTCGCCGCCTCGGGCCGCCAGGTCGCCGTCCTCTGCCCGACGACCGTGCTCGCGCAGCAGCATTACCTGAACTTCAAGGCCCGCATGAGCCCGTACGCGCTCGAGGTCCGGGCCATGTCGCGCTTCCAGTCGAACAAGGAGCAGGACGAGGTCGCGCGAGGCCTCCGCGACGGCAAGGTCGACGTCGTCATCGGCACACATCGTTTGCTCTCCAAGGATGTCCACTTCAAGAAGCTGGGCCTGCTCGTGGTGGACGAGGAGCAGCGGTTCGGCGTCACGCACAAGGAGCGCATCAAGGCGCTGAAGACGAACGTCGACGTCCTCACGCTCACGGCGACGCCGATCCCGCGCACGCTCCAGATGGCCGTCACGGGCCTGCGCGACATGTCGATCATCACCACGCCGCCCGCCGAGCGCCGCGCGATCCGGACCATCGTCACGCGCCACGACGAGAACGTCCTGCGCGAGGCGGTCGAGCGCGAGCTCGGCCGCGGCGGGCAGGTGTTTTACGTGTACAACCGCGTGGAAGGCCTCTACGAGCGGGCCGCGCGGCTCCAGGAGCTCGTGCCCTCGGCGCGCATCACCATCGCGCACGGGCAGATGAGCGAGACCACGCTGGAGCAGGCGATGCTCGACTTCGTCGAGGGTCGCTACGACATCCTCTGCTCGACGGCGATCATCGAGAGCGGCCTCGACATCCCGCGGGCGAACACGATGATCGTCGATCGGGCCGACATGTTCGGCCTCTCGCAGCTCTACCAGCTCCGCGGCCGCGTGGGCCGGTCGAAGGAGCGCGCGTACTGCTACCTCGTCGTGCCGCCCGCGAACGCGATGACCGACGAGTCACGCTCGCGCATCGAGGCGCTCGAACGTCACACCGAGCTCGGATCGGGCTTCCAGATCGCCTCGCTGGACCTCGAGCTGCGAGGCTCGGGCGACATCCTCGGCGCCGAGCAGAGCGGCAACGTGGCGCAGGTCGGCTTCGAGCTCTTCTGCCAGATGCTCGACGAGGCCGTGCACGAGCTGCGCGGCGATCCCGTGGTGCACGAGGTCGACCCCGAGCTCGCCTTCGACGCCGACGCGCTCTTGCCCGAGGATTACGTGTCCGACGTCGGCGTGCGCCTGTCCTTCTACAAGCGGCTCGCGAGCGCATCGAGCCCGGACGAGGTGCAGGATCTCGCGAACGAGATGGAGGATCGTTTCGGCTCGCCGCCGATCGAGGCGCGAAGGCTCGTGCACCTGATGAGCCTGAAGACCGAGCTTCGAAAGCTGCGCGCGCTCGCGTGCGAGGCCACGGCGAAGGGCGTGACCTTGCACCTGCGCGACGACACGCCGCTCGATCCGGCGAAGGTGATGAAGCTCGTGCAGCCAAAAGGTTCGCCGTACAAGCTGTCGCCGGACATGCGTTTGTCGCGAAGAACGCGGGACACGGAGCAGTTCGCGAGTGGGCTCGAAGCGACGGACAAACTGCTCGCGGAGCTCGCTTCGTGCATGAAGGCAGGAGCCTGACAGGCGTCAGGACGAAGCGTCTTCGTCGCCTTCGTCCTCGTCCTCGTCTTCGTCCTCGTCTTCCCAGTCGTCCTCGTCCTCGTCCTCGTCTTCGTCCTCGCCCCCGTCGACCCAGTATTTCGCGGCCTCGTTCGGCGCGCGGAGGAGATGGAGCATCAAGTCGCGCGTGTCCTCCTCTTGCACCCGCGGCAGGACCTCTTCGAATAACTCCGCCATCCCGTCCGGCTTCCGAAGCCACAAGGGATCGTGGAGCTCCCGGGTGACCCGGGGATCGGGCGAGAGCAGGCACGCTGCGACGTGATGCCGGTAGGCCGCGAGCGGCACCTTGGCGTCGATGAGCGCACCACAGAGCGCGGCGCGCTCGCGGTCCGGGGCGCGCTCCAGGATCCCCGCGAGCCGCGGGTCGTCCCCCGCGAGTACCTCCTGCAAAACCAGCACCTCGGCCGCCTCGGCCGCCGCGGCGCCGCCTCGCGCGGTCGAAGCGAGCGCGCGCGTGAGCGCTTCGAGCATCGGCGCGGGCGACGATGCGCGGATGAGCCTCGCGGCGACGGGGAACAGCGGCGCCTCGGGCTGCGCGAGCGCCGACAGGATCCACGCATCCTCGAGGCATTTGGCCTGCGCGAGCACATACGCGGCGCGACAAACCGAGCCTTGGGCCTCGGGATCACCGTCGTAGGTGGACAGGGCGGCCCTCGCAACGTCCAGCACCTCCGGCGCCTTTCGCTCCGATCCGAGGGACATCAGCCGATCGAAGAGCTCGA
This sequence comes from Polyangium sp. y55x31, assembly GCF_029946505.1. GTDB lineage: Bacteria > Myxococcota_A > Polyangia > Polyangiales > Polyangiaceae > Polyangium. The sequence continues at coordinate 12,854 of NZ_JARZHG010000060.1, read as the reverse complement.
AGCGCTTCTGCCCGAGCGCCTCCCTCGCCGCCGCCGCGATCCGCGCGTCGAGCCCCGGGGCCTCGGTCGCCTCGCGTAGCGCGATCGACGCCCATCGCGACGCATCCGCGTTCGACCGCACCCCCTTGTTCCGCGCATCCGCGGCGTCGTCCGGCGCGATCAGGATCGACCAGAGCTGCTCCACGCAGTCCGCCGGCACCCCCACGACCGAGAGCGTGATGAGCGGGGACGGCGCGTTGTCCCACGCAGGCGACGCGAGCGCCGCGCGCGCGATGCCCCGCAGCCGCTCGCGCTGCTCTGCGCCGAGCAGCCCTTCCCGCGTCGCGCTCGTCAGCGCGTCGAGCCAGCCGCGGGCGACCCCCGCGAGGGCCGCCGCCTCCGCGAAGCTCGCGAGCCCCTCGAACGCGAGCGCGCCGAAGCGCCGGAGCAGTAGCTTCGCCCATTCGGCTTCCCCTAGTTTGCCCAGCGTCGGGTGCTTGTAGAGATGCCCCGACGTGCGCAACGTGAAGAGAAGCAAGGCGAGCGCTTCACGCTGGGACGAAGAGAGCTGCTCGGGCGGAGCGCTCCCCTCGGGCGCCTCGGCGAGCAGCACGTCCACCATCGTGAAGCGCGCCTCCTGCGAGGCGCCGCGGAGCACGGTCAGGCACGCGAAAAACCGCTCGCTCGGCAGCCCTTCGAGCAGGAACACGGGCACGCCGGCGAGAGGCGGGGCCGGCAGCGCGCCCCCGAACCGCTCGAACCAGATCGTCTTCGCGCGCTCGACGAGGTCGTGCTCGGAGCACCCCGCCACCTCGATGAGCCGCGGGCGCGCGAGCTCCTCCGGCAAGAGCGCGAGCGCGCCGATGGCGGCGTACTGACGAAGGCCGCCCGGATCGGCAAGCACACGATCGATCCGATGGACCGCCCGCTCCGGATACCCTGCGGCGAGCGCCTTGAGCGCCCAGTCGGCGTCGAGTCCGGGGCGCCTCCGGGAGATGTGCGCACCGCCGCCCTCCAGGATGATCTCGAGGGGCTTCCACCCTTCCGGCGGGGCCGCCACCCGAAGCGCATCGATGAGCGCCTCCTCGTAATCGTCGATGCGCTCGTATCCGCTCGTCCCGTGGCCGCCGTCGATCGGATGGCGCACGGCGTCTTCGAGCAGCCAGCGGAGATCTTCCTCGCGCTCCGCCCATCCCTTCATCTGCGCGAGGATGAAGAGCGCGTAATACCGAAGGCGCGCGTGACGCGTCCGGAGGGCGCGCCGCAGCGCGGGGATCGCATTGGGGAACTCGTCGAGCGAGAGCCAGCGGATCGCGAGCGCGCGCACGTCCCAGGATCGCGCCGTGTCGGCGATCTCTGCGAGCCGCGCTCCGAGCTCGGGGTAACGTCCTTCGAGCTCCGTCTCGGCCACGGTGCGATCGAGGACGAACGCGAGGTTCTTGTCGCCGGTGCGCGCGGCCTCGACGATCAGCTCGATCACCTCGGGGTGGCGATCCGGCAGGGGCAGCCACGCGAGCTGGAACATCTCGGTCTGGCGGATCGGCGCGGCCTCGATGTGACGGGTCACGAGCCGAAGCAAGCGCACGGCCTCCAGGGGATACCGGGACATGCCGAGGATCTCGAAGCCGATGCGCCGCGCGAACCGCTTCAGGCGCTGCGTGGCGGCGGCCTGCGCCGACGGGGACGCGAGCGCCCACGCCTTGCGCACGTCCTTCGCGAGCTCCTCGCAGGCGCGCGCCGCGTGCTCGGCGAAGCCCGGTGATGCCGTCGGATCGAGGTCCGGCGCCGGAGGGGCTTCGGTCGGCTCGGGCGACGGCTCGGGCGGCGGCGCCACGCGCCAGGCGAAGCGCGAGGCCAGCGCGGAATCGAGCACGTCACGCTTCGGCTTGGGGGCGTCGGACATTGCTCAAGGATACAACGATTCGGGCCCCACACACGGCGTGCCGAGCGAGAGCGAAAACGAGAGCGTATGCGCCGGGAACCCCGCGAGCTTCACGAGCCCCGCGGGCTCCTCGGTTTGTCCGGGCGCGCAAAGGACGCCGTCGCCGTCGCGGTCGAGCCATCCATACACGACGAGCCCGTCCCCCTCGTCGAGCGGATAAAGCACCGTCTCGCGCACCGGCCCCACGCCGGCCACGGTGCGCGTCTCGAAGACGCCGAGCGGATGTGCGAGGTCGCCTTCGCCGAACGTCTGCGCCACGTGAAATTCGAGGTGCACCGCGCCCGTGCTCGGCGCGCCGTTTGGCACGGCGACCTGCCCGTCGAGCTCGATCTCGTAGAGGCGCGTGTCCTCGTTGATGCACCCGGCGAGCGCGAAAACGAGGGCTCCGGCGAAAACGAGATGGCCCCGGCTCATCGATCCCCTCCGAAATGCAGGCCGAGGTGCACGCCCGGCAGCGCGATCGTGTCCGGCGCGCCGACCCAGCCGTAGTTGATGCCGAGATCGAGCCCGATCCGGCGCGAAATAGCAAACCCGAGCCCGAGCGTCGCCCAGGGCGTCCATTCGTGCCGCAAAGACCAGCTCGTCTCCGTGCCCGAGGCGCGCTCGATCGTCAGACGATCCGGCAGGAAGGCGTGGCGCGTGCCGAGCACGAGGTACGGGACGAACCTCCCCACCGGAATGGCCAGGCGGAACCTGAGCTCGCCGTTCGGGCCGCGCCGGTACTCCTCGCTGCGCTGGAAAAGCCAGCCGGCGAGGAATTCGCCGGTCAGGCGTAGATGGGTTCCATCGGCGATTCGCACGCCGATGCCGAGCATCGGGCGATACCGGCGCCCGACGACCGATTCGAGCTCGCTTTGCAGCGTGATCCGGTTCGACAAACCGACCTGCGCGCGCAGGAACGAAAAGGGCCAGCCGCCCTGCGCCGAGAGGACGTACGCCCCTTTCGCGGGGCTGCCGCCCACGGCGTCGAGCGCGGCGTGCTCGGGGAACGGCGTCCTCGGCTCCGCGGCGGCGGCCTCGGCGGCGCCGAGGATCACGGCGCCGGCCGCAATGGCAATACCCAGCTTCATTCCGCCGCCTCCGCCGGGATCGTCACGCCAAACACGCGCGCAAAGTTCCCCGCGAGGACGTCGGCCGCTTCTTGCTCCGTGTATCCGACCTCCTTCATCGCGGCGACCGTTCGTTCGAGGTACCCTTTCACGAACCCGGGGCTCTGCGGGCCATCGCTGCCGTAAATGATACGGTCCGTGATCCCGGCCTCCCGCATGCGGCGCATCGCTTCCTTCAGGTTTTCGCCCGTCGGATCCGACGACGCGGAGCCGAGCGCCGAGGGTTCGAGAAATACGTTGGAATACGTCTTCGCGAGCCGAATGCACGTAGAAAGGCCCGCGTGGCGCTTCTCGATGAAATCGTAGCCGAGGTGCCCGAGGATGAATTTCGCCCCCGGGAATTGCTGGATCGCCGTCTCGAGGTACGTCGGATCCGTGTAGGCCGGCTCCTGCGACGTCCCCGGAAACGGGCTCGTCCCCGTGTGCAGATAAAGCGGTTTGCCCATCGAGGCCGCGATCTCGTAGATCGGAAAAAACGCAGGATCATCCATGCGGAAATGCTGGTGCGCGTGGGCGAGCTTGATGCCGACGAACCCCGGCCGCGAGAGCGTGCTCTTCAATCGATCGAGCTCGGCGTCGCGATCCGTCGTCCACCGGTCGACGCGGAGCGACGCGAGGCCGAAGAACCGATCCGGCGCGAACGTGAGATCCTCGGCGACGAGCTCGTTCGAGGCGATTCCCACGGTGCGCGGGGCATAGATGGCGAAGAGGCCCGCGCCCCAGATGCCCGCGTCGTCGATCTCGCCGAGGATGCTCTCCGGCAGGAGCGAGCCCTTCGCCGCGGCCTCGGCGTCGAGCCCGATCGGGAACGGGAAGCGCGAGGCCAGGAATTTTCGCGTGTCCTCGGGGACGTGATCCCAGTCGCCCGGGTGCAGGTGCATGTCGATGGCCGGCAGGCGCTTGCCATTCCAGTCGACGCCCCGCGGCGGCGCGCCGCAGCCGATGTCGAGCGACGCGAGCGCGGCCAGCGAGACGGCCGAGACGAGCGCGAGCGGGGTCCACCGACCCCGGATGCGGCGCGATATCACGCGCGCAAGGGATCCCAGAACCCTCGCCGCGTCAAGGAGGCCCGCGATCCTGCGGTTTTTCCGAATCCTCGCTTCACATCCGCACGATCGAGGCCGCCCACGTGACGCCGGCCCCGAGCGCGCAAAGCAGCACGTTTTGCCCGGGCGTCACGCGGCCATCCCGCACGGCCTCGTCGAGCGCGATCGGAATCGAGGCCGCGCCCGTGTTGCCCACGTCGGCGAGGTTCTCGATGAACTTGCCCCGCGAATACCCGAGCCGCTCGGCGATGCGATCCACGATCCTCCGGTTCGCCTGCTGCGGGATCACCCAGTCGAGTTTGTCCGAGAGCAGGCCCGCCGCCTTCAGCGCCTCCATGCTCGTGACCTGGAGCTTCTTCACGCTGACCTGGAAGAGATCGTGCCCCTCCATCTGCACCTTGTTCCGCTTCGCCGCGAGCCTCTCCGGCGTCATCGGCTCGCCCGTGCCGCCGCCCGGGATCGAGAGCAGCGAGGCCATCGTGCCGTCCGCGCCGAGCCGCATCGAGAGGATGCCGCGGCCGTCGTCGCCCGCCGCGCCGACGATCACCGCGCCCGCGCCGTCGCCGAAGAGCGCCGCCGTCGTGCGATCCTCGGGATCCACGCGGCGCGAGAGCATGTCCGCGCCGACGACGAGCGCCGTCCGCGTCGCGCCCGACGCGATCGACTGCTCGGCCACGGCGAGCGCGTAGAGGAAGCCCGCGTGCGAGGCCGCGAGGTCGAAGGAAGGGACGAGCTCGGTGCCGAGCTTCTGCTGCACCGTGGCCGCGGTGGCCGGCATGGGGCTGTCGCCGCTCACGGTGGCCACGATGATGAGGTCGAGATCCGCGGGCGAGAGCCCCGCCGCCTCGAGCGCTGCGCGCGCGGCGGCCGTGGCCATGTCGCTCGTGGTCTCGCCCTCGGCCGCGATGTGACGACGCTCGACGCCGACGTGCTCTTTGAGCCACGCGTCCGAGGTGCCTGCGTGTGCGGCGACCTCGTCGTTCGTGACGACGCGGGCAGGCAGGTAGCGGCCAGTGCCGAGAATCCGGGCGCGCGGGGGGCTCGCTCTCATGGCGCGGAGGGTAACAGAAGGTTTGAGAAGCGGGGCGGAGGAAGGTAGAGTCCGCGCGCCATGGCCGAGAAAGAACCGGACGAGGACAAGGACGAGGTCGAGGACGAGGGCGAAGGCGAGCCCGAGGCCGAAGCGAAGGCGGAGGCCCCGAAGGCCGAGGCGAAGGCCGAAGCGAAGGCGCCTGCCGCGGCAAAAGCCGCGCCTGCGAAGGCGGCCGCGAAGAAGCAGCCGAAGGCCGGCAAGGCCGCGCCGAGGCGCGCGCCGCCGCCGAGCTCGGCGTCGCTCGGCAAGAGCATGGTGCTCTTCGTGGTCGTCGTGGGCACGCTGGCGGCGGGCTTCGCGCTGCTCGGTCAGGAGCGCGGCGGCGGCGGTCCGCGCGGGCCCTCGTGGAAGCCGGGCCAGACCGTGGACGTCGAGATCACGCTGGTGGCGAGCGACAAACGCGAGCTCAACTGCGCGGCGACGGACGAGGTCGCGGGCAGGCACTGCAGCTTCGAGTCGCCGACGAAGGTCTGGGGCAAGGGCGATCCGGGCGACGACAAGAAGACGCTCCGGCCCTACACCTCGACGGACAACGTGCAGTTCGTCGCGGCCGGCCTCTGGAGCGAGCCCGCGCTCGCGGGCAACCTGCCGACCACGCGCTTCAGCGTGAAGTGCAAGTACACGGTGGAAGGCAAGCTCAAGAGCCCGACCTTCCACTGGGAGAGCGGCTGGGAAGGCCAGCCCCGCGGCGAGATGCTCGCGGGCGTCCTCACCGGCTGCACGCTCACTCCCTGACGCTCACCCTTCCCGCATCGGCGTGAGCGCCCCGAACCCGTGGGCGCGAACCCAGTTCACGTGCACGCCACGGCACGAGGCGTTCTCGCGGCAGTCCTTGCAGCGGAGCGCCTTCGTGTAGAAGCCGTCGGCCACGTACCGCTTCGTGAACTCGGTCATGTCGATGCGCGCGTCGGCGCCGAGCATCGCGAGATCCAAGGTCCGCGGCGCGGTACGCACGGGCCTGCCAGCGACACAGGCGGGCACGTTCTCCACCGCGATCGGATGCGGGTACGTCGCGAAAAACGATTTCGTGTCGACGTCGTTCGCGTGGGCGTCGGAGACGAGGTCGTAGTTTTTCTGGACGAGCACGAGGTTCGACGGCGGGGGATCGAGCCTGCGGATCACGGGCTCCGTCGTCTTCGTGAGGAAGGCGCGGACCTCGAACGAACGAGCGATCCCGAGCAGCGGCTCGATCGCTGCGGGATCATCCGTGTAACAAGCCGCGAGCTTCTTGCCGAAGAGCAGGCCTTCCGGTGAGATCGCCTCGGACAAACCTTCGTACGACGCGAGCTCGAGCTCGATCGTCCCCGGCGTCGCCTTCGCCGCGAGCGCCGCGGCCTCTTCCAGGTTCGCCGCCACGATCCGCGCCGCGTGTCCTTCCGGCAGCTTGCCCGCGCGCGGCGGCTCGCCCGCGTAACGCAGCACGTCGACCTCGTCGGCCTTGCGCACGTCGATCACCTCGTCGAGCGTGTCGCAGAGGCTCTGCAGGTAGCAGTACTTGCACCGCTCGGGCTCGCGGCACATGAGCTTCTTGCCGAGCGAGAGGTACCGATCGAACTCCTCGCGCCGCCCGCGCACCTCGTCATTGAGCTTGTACGGATCCTGGATCAGGTCCTCGAACCCCTCGGCGTAGGGCGGCGGGAAGCGGTTCAGCCAGATGTGGATGTCGGGCCTGCGCGCGTACGCGAACGCCTGCTGGAGGTATTCGAGGTTCCCGTCGAGATCGTAGAAGAGGTGGTGGCGCGCGTCGCTCCAGGCGTTTCCGAAGGGGATCACGTGGAGCAGGTCGAACTCCTTCACGCCCCAGCCGATGAACGTCGAAAGCATCTCCGGCAGGTGCCGGACGTTTTGCTTGTTGATGACGATGTCGACGTTGACGATGAACCTCCCCGACGCGAGCGCGGCCTTGAGGCCCGCGACCTCTTCGACGAACGCGCCGGGCGTGCCGACGAGCGCGTCGTGCAGCTTCGCCGTGTGTCCGTGCAGCGAGAAGGTGATCTCGTGCAGGCCGTTGTCCGCGGCTTTCTCGAGGAACTCGGGGTAGCGGAACATGCGGCCGTTCGTCACGGTCTGGATCTTCCGGTAGCCGGCGAGGCGCCCGAGCTTGACGAAGTCGAGGAAGTTCGGGTGCATCGTGGGCTCGCCGCCCGAGAGGATCAGCCGATCGGCGCCGCGCCGCCGGCCCTCGACGATCTGCACCTTGATGTCCTGCGTCGCCCGCATCGTGCCGTCGTGCGCATTCGAATCGAGGCAAAACGTGCAGTGGTTGTTGCAATCGTACGAGAGGCGCACCCAGTTGCGTTTTTCGTGCGCGGCCGCCTCGTGCGCGAGCGTCTTGCCAGAGCCCTCCGCGTCGCCGAGCAAGGCCTCGTTCTGGAAGTCGGCGAAGGCCGTCTCGACGGCGTCGGCCGAGAGGACGGGGAGCTTGCGGGGGGGGTTCGGGGGCGCAGCTCGCTCGTCGAGCGGAGCCCCCGAGCGAGGAGGGGACGAGGCAGAGGCAGTCACGACGGCATTTCTCCCGTGCGCTCGTAGCGCAACATCCACTGATTGCTGGTCTCGCGGCCGACGTCGCGGCGCTCGACGAGGCGTAACGGTTTGCCTTCGAGGCGCCGCGCGGTCCGGGCCGCGTCGTCGTTGCGGTAGTGCTCGAAGCGGTTTTCAGGCGCGCTCTCCGCGCGCGCAGCGTGCGCGCGGCTGCGGACGAGGCCGAAGGCGACGTTGTCCACGAGCGTGAGCGTGCCGCCGGGCCGGAGCCGCGCGATCGCCGCGCCGAACGCGCGCGCCGGATCTTCGAGGTGGTTCACGCTTCGCAGCGCGAGCACGTGATCGAACGTGCCGAGCTCGTCGCCGAGATCCTCCGCGCGGCCCTCCACGAACTGCGCGAACGGGTGGCGCGACGCGAGGACGGCGAGCCGCTGCGGATCCGGATCGACGCCGACGTACGTGATGTGCCCTTCCGCCGCGCGACGCGCGAGCGCTTCGAGGTACGGACCTTCGCCGCAGCCGAGATCGAGCACGCGGCCGGAGAGTTTTCCGAGCAGATCCAGCACGGCGCGATCGTCTCGCGTAAAAACGTCGGCGGGCACGGGCTCCCACGCGCCGGTGCAGCGAGGCCTTTCGGGGCAAGCGCTGCATTCCGCAGCCGGACGCAATTTCCGCAAGTCCTGGGCAAAATCGTCGGGGGCGAGCTTGGTCGATACGTCGAGGTAGATCTGGCCCGCGCTCTCCTTGGTGGCGAGGAGCTCCTCGTCGGAGAAGTCGCGCGTCTCCGTGCGGAAGAGGCGCATGCGGTCCTTGAGGCGCAAAAACAAGGTGCGGCCGCGATCGTACGGACTCGTACCGTCTCCGCGGACCGGGCAAGGCGCGCCGGGCGGACGCGCGAGGTCGCGCTCGGGGACGAAGTTGTACGAGTTCGCCCGCGGGCGATCCGTGACGGGCCGGAGCGCGCTCGCGCCGTGGATCTCGTGGTAGCCGCGGTAGAGCCCGGGACACGCGCCGCGCAGCGCGCAGTCGCCGCAGGTCTCCTCGGGCTGGATCTTGGCCACGTCGTCGACGGGGACGAAGTCGTCCTCGTCGGCCTCGATCATCGTGGCGTACCGGTGCGTCTTCAGATCGTCGTAGAGATGTTCGAGGCCGGGCAGCAGGCAAAACGGGAGGCCGTCGTGCGCGAACCGCGGGCCGCGCGGGGTCCGCCGCGAGAGCCCGTACTCGATCGCTTCTTTCACGCGCGCCGCGCAGGCGGAGACGTCGGGCACGATGACGTCGAAGGCCCGGTTCGCCGCGCCCTTCGGCTGCGTCATCGAGAACTTGATGCAGAGGTCCTCGAACGGGAGCAGCCGATCGACGAGGCCCTTCAAGTGCTTCACGTTCGCCGTCGTGACGACGCAGTTGATCGTGAGATCGGGGATGCGACCGTGCAGGTTCTCGATGGCCTGCATGGCCTTGTGGAAGGTGTCGGCGCGGACGACGGAGCCGTGGACCTTGGGCTCGCCGCCGTGCAGGGACATGTAGACGTAGCGGAGGCGGCACTCGCCCACGAGCTCGTCGACGACGTTCCGGTACGAGAGCATCAGCCCGTTCGTGACGAGGCCAAAATCGAGGCTGTGCCCGGCGATGCGGCGCGCCCAGCGCGAGAGCTCGGGCCGCATCGTGGGTTCGCCGCCGGAGAGGACGACCATGGACGCGCCGAGGCGCTTGGCACGGTCGATCTTCCAGTCGACGCGCTCGGTGGTGTCGTCGAGGTGCCGGATGTCGGCCGTGTGGCAGAACGTGCAGTTCTCGTTGCACGCGTAGCCGACTTTGATCAGCGCCTTCACGACGGCGCGATCTTAGTACGAAGGAGGCCCTAGACCGCGGCCGAAAAAAGCCTGCCGGGGTGCTTGCGCTCGAAATGAGCGGTGATCGCGTGGCCGAGGGACTCGATCACGACCGCCGCGATACCGGCCCGGACCACGAACCCCACCGGGCCGGGGACGAACGCGACGGCGCGCGTGGCCACGAACTTGAGGCCCGCGCCCATGACCTCGAGGCCGCCGCCCGCGGCGAGGCTCTTCAGGTTGCTCACGGACTCGCCGTAGACGCCGCCGATGAAGTTGAACATGTGGACCTCGAGGGCGGCGAGGCCCGCGGACGTGGAGATCGGCAGCGGGAGGGCCGCGAAGGCCGCTCCGCCGATCGCATACCGATGCACCCAGCGCATCGCTTCTTCCCTGCACGTGATCGCCATACGTCGAAGCTGCACCAGCCCGCGCCAGTTTGCACGCTCAGGACGGCCGCATGTGCGCAGGAAAATGCGCCGAGCGTGGCTCATTCCGTGGCGGCCGTCGCCAAAAGGAGCAGCTCTCCATCCTCCGTGACCCCCAGCCGACCCGAGAGTCTCGCGATCCCATCCCACGGTGCCGCGCTCTGCGTGCTCTCTCCTTCGACGCCTCAGCCGACGTCGTCGTACGAGCGCGCGCCCAGGGTCACGGCGTCGCCGACGCGGATCTCGCCTTCCCCTTCGGCGACCATGTTCCAGCCGAAATACACGCGGTTCGACCGCGCTCGGAACGTCGCCAGCGTCGCCAGCGGATCCTTGCCGCGCACGCCAGTCGCCTGGTCCACGGTGATCACGCTGCAGCGGCTGCACGCCTTGCGCAGGTAGAAGACGACCGAGCCGATGGACAAGCTCGTCCACGCATCCTCGGCCCAGGGCGGCGCCCCGCGGACCACGAGGTTCGGCCGGAACCGATCCATCGGCACGGCCTCGCGCAAGCGCGCGTTCAGGTCCGCGAGCGAGCCCTCCGAGGTGAGCAGATACGGAAACCCATCGGCGAAGGCGACGCGCTCCTTGCGATGCACGTAACGGCCGTCCACGCGCCGCGCAGCGTCCTCGGGCATGTACACGAGCTCCGCGCGCCGGCCGAGGTAGTCGCTCAGGTACGCGGCGGCCTCGTCGCCGACGTAGACCGCGCGGCATTTGTCGCTCCAGACCCGGACGCGGCGATCCGTGGGCCCTTCGGGGCGGAGCGGCACACGGAGCGGGCCGTGGCCCTTCGCGTGGAGGACGAGCGCGTCGTCCTCGATGGCCGTCTCGAGGAGCGACATCTGCGGGAGCTCACGCTGCGTGAGGAACTCGCCGTCCGGGTCGACGATCATGAACCGCCGGTCGTGCTCGATGCCGAGGCTCTGTGCCCGAGCCCGGTCGAGGGCGATGCCGCGCGCGCCCTTGACGGGGTACACGAAGAGTCCGCTCAGGGTGATGGTGCTCATGGGGGCCCTGAGAGGCATAAAGCGGCCCCGCCCGCGCGTCGAGGGGATGAAAGGCGCTCGCCTCGGCGCCCCGCCGGACCTAGAACGGGGGGCATGTCGCAAGGTCGATTTCGCCGTATCGCGTGGGCGACGCTCGCCGTCACGCTCGCCGTCATCCTCTGGGGCGCCTACGTCCGCGCCACCAGCTCGGGCGCGGGCTGCGGGAGCCACTGGCCCACCTGCAACGGCGAGGTCATCCCCCGCGCGCCCACCGCGAAGACCCTGATCGAGTTCACGCACCGGGTGACCTCGGGCATCGCCTTCCTGCTCACGTTGCTCCAGCTCGTGTGGGCCTTCCGCGCCTTCCCGCGCCGGCACGCAGTGCGGCTCGGCGCGGTCGCGTCGATGTTCTTCATGGTGACCGAAGCAGCCGTCGGCGCGGGCCTCGTCCTCTTCGAGCGCGTCGCCGGCGACACGTCGATCGCGCGTGGCTACTGGATGAGCGCGCACCTCATCAACACGTTCCTCCTCGTCGCGTCGATGACGCTCACGGTGCTCTGGTCCTCGGGTGGACCCTTGCCGCGTCGCTCCTCGGGCGCGCCGACCTACGTGCTCGGCGGCGGTCTCCTCGGCGTGCTGGCCGTCGGCGTGACCGGCGCGATCGCAGCCCTCGGCGACACGCTCTTCCCCGCGAAAACCCTGAGCGAAGGCCTCGCCGCAGACGTGTCGCAAGCCGCGCACGTCTTCGTGCAGCTCCGCGTCTACCACCCGATCGTGGCCGGCGTGGTCGCCGCGTATCTCCTCTTCACGACAGGGTTCGTCACATCGCAACGCCCGAACCTGCTCAAGCCCGCGCGAGTCGTGTCGGCGCTCGTGATCGTGCAGATCGGCGCGGGCTTCCTGAACCTCTTTCTCCTCGCGCCCGTGGCGATGCAGCTCGTGCACCTGTTGCTCGCCGATCTCGTGTGGATGGCGCTCGTCGTGCTCACGGCATGGTCACTCGGGGAAGCACCCGCATCCGTGTCGTCCGAGGCTCCAGAATCGGCCGCAGCCCTGCCGTGGTCAGGCCTGCCGGACGAGTTCGCACGCCCGAAGGAGACGCCTCCGCGGTAGGATGTTTCCATTCCAGCGCGCGAACGGCGCGTGGCTCAGGCTTGGAAGGGAGACAGACGATGAGGCTTGGTTTGTATGCGCTCGGGCTCGCGGCGCTCGGCTCTTTGTTCATGACCGCAGGGTGCAGCGACGACACGGGCGGCTCGGGTGGCTCGGGCGGCTCGGGCAACGGTTCGTCCTCGAGCTCGTCCGGCAGCGGCAGCTCGTCGAGCTCATCCGGCTCGGGCGGCGCAGGCGGCGCAGGCGGCGGCTCGTCGAGCTCGTCCGCAGGCGGCGGCTCGTCGAGCTCCTCCGGCTCGGGCGGCAGCGGCAACTACTCGGTCTGCAGCGACTGCACGAGCAACACGACGGGCGCATACACGAAGGAGTGCAAAGCGCTCGCAGACGCATGTATCGCCGACGCAGACTGCAAGGCCCTCGCCGACTGCTCCTACGACAACTGCCCGCTCAGCGGCGACGGCGGCTGCTGCACGATCAAGTGCGGCCAGGACCTCAACACGCCCGCAGCAGCACTCCAGAAGTTCAAGGCCCTCGACTCCTGCGTCTTCTGCCAAACCTGCAAGACGATCTGCATGAGCGACGGCGCACCCGAGTACTGCGCCGTCGTCGAAGCCGCAAACCCGAACTGCCCCTGAACGGATACAGCGGGGCGTTGCCCCGCACCCCAGCAGGGGGCTGTCCGCCCCCTGCACCCCGGACCAGGCACGGCCTGGACCGAGGGCCGAGAAACCGCGCGATGCGCGGTTTCTCGGACGGGCCCGTGGCAAGACCACGAACGGCGTTGCCAACGGAGACATCAGCGTTGCCCGATGTGCTGGGAACGTGTTCCTGTCGACAGCGCGCAT
>NZ_JARZHG010000005.1 GCF_029946505.1 Polyangium sp. y55x31 | reverse complement strand
CGCGCCGCCGCCACCGCCGGCGCCTCCGCTGCCGCCGGCGCCTCCGCTGCCGCCCGCGCCGCCGCTGCCGCCTGCGCCGCCGCTTCCGCCTGCGCCGCCGCTGCCGCCTGCGCCGCCGCTTCCGCAATTCGGATCGGTGGCGCCGGACTTACAAGCGCCGAGCTCGCACGAATCGCCCTCCGTGCACGCATCGCCGTCATCACACGCCGTCCCGTCCGGCACAGCCGCATCGGGAGGACAATTCACCGCCGCACCGTCGCAACTCTCCGCGGCGTCGCACGCCCCCGCAGACGCCCTGCATTCGGTGCCCGCCGCGACTTTCGTGTCCACCGGACAAGCATTCGCCGCACCGTCGCAACTCTCCGCAACGTCGCAAGCACCCGCAGACGCCCTGCATTCCGTGCCCGCCGCGACCTTCACGTCCACCGGACAAGCATTCGACGTCCCGTTGCAACTCTCCGCAACGTCGCAAGCACCCGCAGACGCCCTGCATTCGGTGCCCGCCGCGACCTTCACGTCCACCGGACAAGCATTCGACGTCCCGTTGCAACTCTCCGCAACGTCGCAAGCACCCGCAGACGCCCTGCATTCCGTGCCCGCCGCGACCTTCATGTCCACCGGACAAGCATTCGACGTCCCGTCGCAACTCTCCGCAACGTCGCACGTATCCACCGACCCGCGGCATTCGGTCCCCTGCGCGAGCTTCCCGTCCGCGGGGCACGCCGTCGCGATGCCGTCACAGCTCTCCGCCACGTCGCACGCACCGCCCGACGCGCGGCACGTGGTGCCCATCGCGAGCGGGCTGCACGTCCCGTCCATCGCAGCGCCCGCCGCCGCGCTGCAGGCCTGGCAATCGCTCCCGACGCCGCCGCCGCACGCGCTCTCGCAGCACACCCCGTCGACGCAGAAGCCGCTCGCGCACGCGGCGGCCGAGGCGCAGGGCGAGCCGTTGCCCTGCGCCAGGACGAACACATAGGCCGAGCCGGAGTCGCTCCCCTTGTCGTCGTCGAATTGCGCCCCCAGGAGCGCCGTGTCCCCCGACAACGCGACCGAATAACCAAGGTAGTCGCCCGCCGCCCCGTCACTCGCCAGGGCCTTCGTCTGCTGACTCCAGGCACCGCCGCTGCGCGCGAACACATAAGCAGAGCCCGCGTCGCTCCCCTTGTCGTCGTCCCGGTACGCCCCCACGAGCGCCGTGTCCCCCGACAGCGCGACCGAACGGCCGAACAGATCACTCGCCGCGCCGTCATTGGCCACGAGCTTCGCCTCCTGGGTCCAGGCGCTGCCGCTCCGCACGAACGCATAGGCCGAACCGGAATCGGTCCCCTTGTCGTCGTCCTGATTTGCCCCCACGAGCGCCGTGTCTCCCGACAACGCGACCGAATAGCCGAACCAGTCGTTCGCCGCGCCATCACTCGCCAGGAGTTTCGCCTCCTGGGTCCAGGCGCTGCCGCTGCGCACGAACACATAAGCAGAGCCGGCGTCGGTCCCCTTGTCGTCGTCCCCGTAGGTCCCCAGGAGCGCCGTGTCCCCCGACAACGCGACCGATACACCGAATTGGTCGTTCGCCACGCCATCATTCGCCAGGAGCTTCGCCTGCTGCGTCCAGGTGCTCCCGCTCCGCACGAACACATAGCCGGCGCCGGAGTTGATTCCCTTGTCGTCGTCGTACACGGCCCCCACGAGCGCCGTGTCCCCCGACAGCGCGACCGAAATGGCGAACCAGTCATCCGTCGCGCCATCACTCGCCAGGAGCTTCGCCTGCTGCGTCCAGGTGCTCCCGTTCCGCACGAACACATAAGCGGAACCGGCGTCGGTCCCCTTGTCGTCGTCGAGCCCGGCCCCCACGAGCGCCGTGTCCCCCGACAGCGCGACCGAGGTGCCCAATTGGTCGCCCGCCGCTCCATCGCTCGCCACGAGCTTCGCCTGCTGCGTCCACGCGCCGCCATTGCGAACGAATACATAGGCGGAGCCCGAGCTCAGCCCCTTGTCGTCGTCGAGCGGGGCGCCCACGAGCGCCGTGTTCCCGGACAGCGCGACCGAAAAGCCGAAGCGGTCCAGCGACGCCCCATCACTCGCCAAGAGCTTTGCCTGCTGGACCCCGATCAGCGGATCGATCTCCACTGGATACGCCGCCCCCTCGTCCTCGACGTGCAGCAGGATCCGCCCGGCCTCCACCGACATCCACGCCGGCAGCGTCTTGCCCTCCGCGTCCTTCGCGAAGAGATCCGTATACGAGAGCGCCACCCGGCCCTCGATGTCCAGGAGCCGGATCACCTCCCCGCGCCCGTCGCCGTCCGCGTCCTCGAGCTCCGCGCGCAGCTCGCCGCCGAGCTCCAGCGCCACCACCTTCGTCCCCGCACAACCGGGCGCGCGTTCGAGGACGAACCCTTGTTCGAGCCCGAGGGGGCCATTGAGGTACCACGCCGAGATCTCGGGGTGCTCGTACGCAATACGATTGCCCGTGGCCTTCGGCGAGGCCGCGGAGACCGGCATCGTCGCTCCCTCGCAGCCGAGCGCCGCCGTGCGCATTTCGAGCGACCAAGGCTCCTCCCTCGACGCGAGCACCACCCCCGCGCTGGAGAGTGTCGTCACGAAGCCCGAGGCATCGTTGTCCGCCTCGACGAGTTCCGGCCCGACCCACCTCGCGCCGTAGGCCTCCGGGGCGCCGGACTGCACGGCATGAATGTAGGCCGCGCGGAGATCCTTCGGCATCTCGGTCGACCTTGCATGCGCCGACGACGCCGAAGGCTCGGACGGCGGATCAGGAAAGGAATCGGAGCCACACGATGCGGCCACCGCCAGGAAGGCTCCGGCGGCCATGGGCCGGATCCAAGATTGCGATAACACTGCGAATTGCGACATTCGCGCACGATAGCGGCCGCTCGAAGAGCACGTCAAGCGGAGTCGACGGGAATGTTCGTGCAGGCGACATACGGGCTTTTCCGGCGCAAGCGATTCGACTGCAAGATTGGACCGCGCGTCCGTGCTGTGGTGGTGGCGGATCGACACTCCGTGTTCGTTCTCGACAGAGCAGTCGGGATGGTGATGCTCATTCTCCGCAGTTGAGGCGCTCAGGCAGCAGCAGCGGCAGATGGAGACCGGGTCCGAGGTCCGTCGTCCTCCGCGTCTCGGTCTCCGCGATACCGCGGCCTGCGCGCCGAAACACGGGCAGGGGCCTGCCTCGACATCACCTCCCGAAGCCGTAGTCCACGGTGGCATCGATCTTGAATTGACGCCCTGACGCATCGCCGTCGGCGTCGGCTCGATGCGCGTCACCCCACGCTTCTACAAGAACAGAAAACGAGACATGCGTTTCCTCAAGAGCTCTCTCTCCTATCTGACGATCCCGGCTCTCTCCGCCCTGCTCCTCGCGGGCTGCGCCAGCGCCGACCCCTCCGAGGCCGACAGCCACGAAGGCGACGAAGCCGTGGGCGAGGCCCATGACGCGCTCACCGCCGTGCAATGCAACTACTTCGATATCAACGGTACGGCCCAGCTCTGCCACAAGACCAGCTCGAAGACGCATCCCTACACGATCATCCGTGTCAGCGAGCAGGCGTGCATCAACGCGCACAGCGCCCACAACGGCGACTACGTCACCAGCCTCGACCCGACCTCGCCGCTCTTCGACCCGACATGCAGCGGCCTGGGCTGCCTGCCCGTGAACGCGCCGTGCGACGCCACGGTACCCTGCTGCGACGGCCTCACGTGCCAGAGCGGCACCTGCGTCGACGTCGACGAATGCGCCGCCGGCACCGACAACTGCGACGAAAACGCCACCTGCACCAACACCGCGGGCTCCTTCACCTGCGCCTGCAACGCGGGGTACGAGGGCGACGGCGTGAGCTGTACCAACATCGACGAATGCGCCGCAAGCCCGTGTCAGAACGGCGGCACATGCACTGACGGCGTGGGCAGCTACACCTGCGCGTGCGCTCCCGGCTTCACTGGCACCAACTGCGAGACCAACATCGACGAGTGCGCCGCTAGCCCGTGCCAGAACGGCGGCACATGCACCGACGGCATCAATAGCTACACCTGCGCGTGCGCTCCCGGCTTCACCGGCACCAATTGCGAGACCAACATCGACGAATGCGCCGCTAACCCGTGCCAAAACGGCGGCACATGCACCGACGGCATCAATAGCTACACCTGCGCATGCGCGCCCGGCTTCACCGGCACCAACTGCGAGACCAACATCGACGAATGCGCCGCAAGCCCGTGCCTGAACGACGGCACATGCACTGACGGCGTGGGCAGCTACACCTGCGCGTGCGCTCCCACCTACGAGGGAACCCACTGCGAGGCTTGCTCCGGCACCCTCGCGGATTGCAACGGGAACTCGTCCGACGGCTGCGAGGTGAACATCCAGAGCGACGCCGACAACTGCAACGGATGCAACATCGCCTGCGCGACGGGCGAAATCTGCTCGAATGGTGCCTGCCAGGCCGCGCCCTCCGGCCAGGTCCCCGGCACGCCGATCAGCGTCCCCGCAAACCACAACCCGCTGGCTCCGGCGGTCGCCGATGTGAATGGCGACGGTAAGCTCGACATTCTGGTGGCCAACGCCGAAGCCGGATCGATCGTGACCCCCTCCGGCTCGTTCTCGGCTTTCCTCGGCAACGGCGACACGACCGTCCAGTCGGAGGTCAACTACACGGGCGCCCCGCTCTCCAGCAATGCGGTCGTGGCCGCGGACGTGGACGGTGACGGGTGGCTCGACGCCGTCACTGTCAACGGCCAGACCAACCTGCTCCTCAGCAACGGGAGCATCAGCGTCTACCGAAACCTGGGCCCGAGCGCGCCCGGAAGCTTCGATGCGCCGACGAACTTCACCACCGGCAGCCCGGGCTCCGTCCACCTCTGCGCCGGCGACTTCGATAACGATGGGCGGGTCGACATCGCCACCACCAGCGTGACCCTGAGCCAGGTGAGCGTGCTCTTCGGCACCGGCGCGGGCAGCTTCGGCGCGCCCACGTTCATCACCATCCCGAACACCGGCGGCGTGCAGTCGACCATCGCCTGCCGTGACCTGAACGGCGATGGTTTCTCCGATATCGTGGTGACGAGCCCCGCCAGCGCACGCCTGTCGGTCCTCATCAACCAGGGCAATGGCTCGTTCGCCGCCCCCGTCGCCTACACCAACGCCGTCAATGGCCAGACGGCGGGTATCGCCTTCGGCGACGCCGACGGCGACGGCACGCTCGACATCCTCTCGAACGGCGCGGCCGGCCGGTACCTCTTCTTCTTCAAGGGGAACGGCAACGGCACCTTCGCGAACGGCGTTCAGTCCGCCGCCGCGCCCACCACGGTGGCCAACTCGGCGCTGGGGGTCGTGGCCAGTGACTTCAACGGCGACGGCAAGCTCGACGCCTACATCCTGGTCACCACATCCTCGGGCGGCGTCCGCCCGATGACCGGCAACGGCACCGGAGCCTTCACCTCGGGCGCCGTCGTCTCGACCGGCGCCTCGCCCGGCCTCAACGCCATCGCCACCGCGGACATGGACGCGGATGGGTACGACGATCTCATCCTGACCAACAGGGGATCCGGCACCCTCACCGTGGTCCCGAACGGACTCTGAGTCGAAGCGGTCGGGGACCTCGTGGTCATGGTCCGGGGACTTCGATTACGAGGTCCGGGAGCTTGTGATCACAGTCCGGGGACTTCGATCACGAGGTCCGAGGGGCGTCAGGGCAAGCGCGCCGTCGCCTTGGCTGCCAGGCGCTCGAGTGCGTCGAACGCACACTCCTGCCGCGCATGGAAGGTCACGACCATGGTGACGCGGCCCTTCGCCACCGCCACACGGCACAACGAGCCCTCCACAAAACGTTGTGCCACGTCGCCCAGGCCGGGCAGGAGTTTCTCCTGCGTCGCCTTCTCGTGAGGCCCTCGGACCAGCTCCGCGGCTTCCGTCGCAGTCCGGTGTGATCGAAGGTAAACGATCAAGAACTTCCCATCGTCCGTGTGGAAGTCTCGATTGCAGCTCTCCGGCGAGGGCGGGTCTTCGTCGTCGGACGGCCTCATCGACAGGCCGAGGTCCGCCTGGATATCCTCCGGCGTGAACAATCGATCGCAATCGAGGGGAACGCTCGCGACGCGGTGACTTTCGTCGCAGGCGAGGACGTCGTCGCCCGTCTTCGCGGCGAGGAAGCAGGCGGCACGGCCGGCCCAGCGCTCCTCGTCATCCGCCTGCATTGCCGACTCCTCCTCCAAACACCCTCGCGTGAATTCTTGCTCTTTGCCTTCGTTCATTGGGCGCCCTTTGGTCGAGAGCTCCCGAGAAACGAGGGCGCGCAGGTGCTCACATACCTCCCGTGGGCCTGCCGGTTGGGCTTGGGCTGTGGGAGCGACCGTCGCATTCGTGGCGTCCGTGGAGGGAGGAGGCGCGGAGCCGCCGCACGCGATGCCAGCCGCCGGGAGCGCGAGGGCCCACGCGAGAAGCCGAGGCCTGAAGAGCGTTCGCGGACGGACGGTGCCAATGCATCCGGAGGGGCTGGCCATCATGGGGGCGCGATGGGTAGCACGGCGCACGTGCGGTGCACACCGGTAAGCGTACGATGAAGCACTCGCCCGAGCGCTCGCCCTCCGCATTCCTTCACCCGAGCGGCACCGCGAGCAAAACGACCTCCTTGCCCCGCACCTCGACCTTGTACCGCACGGGTTTTCCGTGCTTCTGCGCCATCTGCTTCTCGCTCGCCACGATCCGCGCGATGAACGCGTCCCGCGTGATGTGATCGACCGGATCCCCGACGCTCTTCTTCGCGCGGATGTAATCGTCGAAAATGCGCGCGTGATACGCGGCCTCGTCCTCGGCGCCGAGCGCCGCCGCCTCGCCGCCGGGCGCCTGGTCTTTCGCGAGCGACTCGTCCACCGCGAGCGCGTCCTCGGCATCCTTGCCCCGAATCGCCATCGCCGGCGGCGGCGCGCCGGTCTCGTCCTCCGACACGCCGAGGAGCTGGCTCAGGAGGCTGTTCAATCGCGACACGAGCCCGCCGAGCTCCGGATGCTCGATCTGGAAGCGCAGGTCCGTCCGCCCATTCATGATCGCGAGCAGCCCCTCCTCGATTTCTTCCACGGGCCGCATGATCGATTGCCCGAGGATGTGACCCGCGATGGCCACGAGCACGATGCCGAGCGCAATCGCCCCGAGGAACGGAAACAACAAAGTCGTCGCCGCCGGCGCATTCGCCCGCGCCACCGCCACGAGCAGCGCCCGCTTGCCGTCGCCATACCCGCCGAGCGGACCCACCTTCACGCCGAAATCGGGCGGGAGCGCCGCCACGTCGACGGCCTGGCCCGTCGAGAGCGCCGACGCCGCGCCCGCTTCGAGCTGCTTCGGGTCGATCGCCGAGGCGAGGTCCGGCGCGCCGCCCTTCGATTGCGCGACGATTCGATATCCGTCCTTGTCCTTGACCTCGAACCACAACGTGGCCCCGCTCGTCTGGTTCGCCACGTCCGTCAAACGGCCGTCGCCGAGCGCCGTCCCGAGCAAGAGCCCGCCGAGCACCTGCCCGTTTTCGCCCCGGATGGGCGCCCAGGACACGAGCAATTGCTCGTTTCGCGCCGGCGTCACCCACACATCCGAGCCCGCCCGCCCCTCGGTGAGCCCCGCCCGGAGCGCTGGGTAAATCCCGCCCAGATCATCCCCGCGCAGGAAGGGCGAGCCGTCCCGGCCGAGCGCCGTCCCCTTCGCGTCGACGATCGCCACGAGCGAGGGCCCGAGCCCAGCGATCGCAGGCGTTTTGCTGGTGGCGCTCTTGATACCGTTCGCCACACTGGTGGCCCCGTCGCTCCTGGCCTGGCCCGTGCCTGCGCTGAACGGTTCACGCACCTTCGGATCCGCGGCCTGGGCCTCGAGCCACCGCTCGACCTCCCCGGCCTGGACCCGAAGGACCGCCTCGGCGGCGACCAGCGCCCGGGCCGCGTCGGCCCGCGGCGACCCCGGGTTCAAGGAGGCCCGGGTCAAGGCAAACGCGAGCACCCCCACCACCAGCACGACCACCGTGAAAACGGCAATGATTTTTGCACGCATGAAAGGCCGCCCTCCTTTGCGGGCAGCGGGGTAAGGACGTTACCATCCGCCCGGGCGAGTCCTCAACCGTCCCTGCCGGAGTGCCATGATCGCAACGAACCCCGCCTCGCAGATCCTCGTCGTCGGTGACGCGCTCTTCGACGACCACCGCTCGCGCGGCTACCACCCCGAGCGCCCCGAGCGCCTGCACGCGGCGCGCGCGGCCCTCGATCGTTGTGCTCACGAAGGCCTCGGCATCGTGCCCGTCGAAGCACGTGACGCAACGGAAGAGGAACTCGCGCGCGTGCACGACGAGGCCTACCTCGCGGACCTCGCGAAGCTCGCCGGCCATCACGCCTCGCTCGATCCGGACACGTACCTCGCGCCCTCGTCCGTCGCCGCAGCGCGGCGCGCGGCAGGCGCCGGCATCACGCTCGTCGACGCGCTGCTCGACCCGTCGAGCCAGAAGCCCGGCGAGGCGCGCGCGCCGGGTCTCGCGCTCTTGCGCCCGCCCGGCCATCACGCGACGCGCAGCCGCGGCATGGGCTTCTGCCTCTTGAACAACGTCGCGGTCGCGGCCGCGAGCGCGCTCGCGAAGGGGCTCGAGCGCGTGGCGATCCTCGACTGGGACGTGCACCACGGCAACGGCACGCAGGACATCTTCTGGACCGATCCGCGCGTGCTCTACATCTCGCTGCACCAGTACCCGTACTACCCGGGCACGGGCGGGGTGCACGAGAAGGGCGGCGGCGACGCGGAGGGCTACACGGTGAACGTGCCGCTCTCGCAGGGCGCGGGCGATCGGGTGTACGCGAACGCGTTCCGGCAGATCGTCGATCCGGTGCTCGAGGCGTTCGAGCCGGAGCTCATCCTCGTGTCGGCGGGCTTCGACGCGCACCAGCGGGATCCGCTGGCGGACATGTGCGTGTCGGATCAGGGCTACGCGACGATGGCGACGCTGATCGCGCGCGCGGCGCTGCGGAGCGCCGAGGGTCGGCTCGCGTTTTTCCTGGAGGGCGGCTACGACCTCTCGGCGCTGTCGAGCTCGCTCGCGGAGACGCTGCTCAGCGCGGCCTCCGCGGCCTCGGCCGAGCCGAGGTCGAGCGGCGCGCCTGCCTCCTTCCGGCACGAGGGCGAGGTCACGCAAGCCCGGAAGACGGCCGCGGAGCGGTGGAAGGGAATCTGAGCCCTCCGAACCCGTTGCACATCGGACCGATCCGTGTATGATGCGCGCCCGGTGTTGCCCGCAAGGGCGAAACCACGGTGGGTATAGCTCAGTTGGTAGAGCACTGGATTGTGGCTCCAGTTGTCGCGGGTTCGAGCCCCGTTACTCACCCTGATCAGCGTTCGTCGTCACGGCGCGCGCGCTTTCGCCGCGCCAGACGTTGATTCCTTCGATCGTTCGCTTCCAAAGCGAGCGCCCGGTCCTCTTCGGTCTCGCAGACGAGCGCGGGGACGGGCGCGGGCTTGAGCGCTCCGTCGACCTCCTGCATCGCCACGAAGGTCACGAACGCGTGCGCGCACCGCCAGCGCTTGCCCGACGGCGCGTCCTCGCCCTCGACGTCCACGAGGATCTCGACGGAGGTCCGAAACGCCGCGGTCACGCGCGCGCGGAGCAACACGACTTGCCCGACCTTGATGGGCGCCTCGAACGAGACGTCGTCGAACTCCGCGGTCACGGCGAGGCGGCCTGCGTGACGTTGCGCGCAGATGGCGGCGCAGAGATCGATCCACGCGAGGATCTGACCGCCGAACACGTTCCCGAGCGCGTTCGCGTGCGTCGGGAGCACGTACTCGGTCATCGTGGTGATCGAGTCGCTGACGTTACGAGGCGGAGGCGAAGCGGCGAGGGTCGACATGAAAGCCGGGTAGCACGGAGGCCCGGCTCCCGTCACCCCACCTCGATCTCCGCCTCCGGCGACGGCGGCAGCTCCGACTTGCTCGCGCTCGTCATTTGCAGCCGCCCGAAGATCGCGTCGGCGCGCCCATCCATCGTGCTCGCCTCCTTCTGCACGTCTTCGTTCCCGGCGAGCTCGGGGTTCTTCCGCAGGAAACGCGCGTAGGTCTTGAACGTCCGCGCGAGCTCCACCTCGTTGCCGCTCTGCTCGAAGATCGCGACGGCGCGGTCGAAGTACTCGCGCGCGCTCGTCGTATGCGCGTGCCCCCAGCCGCCGGCCGCCGTGATCTCGCCGAGCGTCCGCAGCGCGGCCGCGAGGTGCACCTTGCTGCGCACCGAGGCGAAGAGGTCCACCGCGCGGCCGATGCAGTCGCGCGCCTTCCCGAGGTCGCCTTGCATCAGGTACGCCTTGCCGAGCGCGCGCAAAGTCTCCGCGAGCTTCAGCCGATCGCCGAGCTCGTCGCACAGGCCCTCGGCGCGCACGAGCACGCCGATCGCCATCGAA
The DNA here is from genome assembly GCF_029946505.1 of Polyangium sp. y55x31. Classification (GTDB taxonomy): domain Bacteria; phylum Myxococcota_A; class Polyangia; order Polyangiales; family Polyangiaceae; genus Polyangium. Next base: position 500,639 of record NZ_JARZHG010000005.1, on the reverse strand, counting down.
GGCTCGCCGCTCCGGTAGTACGTCGTCCCGATGTTCGTCAGCACGAGCGCGATCTTGTTCCGATCGCCGATCTGCTGCGCAACCTCGAGCGCCTCCTCGAACATCACGAGCGCCTTCTGGAAGTTCCTGCGCTCCTCGGCGATCGTCCCGAGGTTGTTCAGCGTCGTCACCACGCCGACGAGGTCGCCGACCTCCCGGCGTATCGCGAGCGACTGCTCGAACGCTTCCAGCGCCTCCTTGAACTGCCCCGAGTCCTGCAGCGCGAGGCCCACGTTGTTGAGCGACAGCGCGATCGATCGCCGGTCGCCGAGCTTCTGCCGCCGCGTGAGGCCGTCGCGGAAGCTCGTGAGCGCCGACTCGTACTCGCCTTTCAGCCAGGCGATCTTGCCAAGATCGTCGATCGTCGAGGCCACGCCGCGCTCGTCACCCGAGGCTTCGAAGAGCGACATCGCCGTCGAGAGGTGCCGCTCGCCCTCGTCGAGCGAGCCCATGTCGCGGAAGAGCCGGCCGATGCGGTTGTGCGCGGCGCCGCCCTTCTTCTTCATGTCGAGCCGGTACGCGAGCGTCAGCATCCCGCGGAACGCGGCCATCGCGTCGTCGATGTAACCCATCGACTGGAGCACGTCGCCGTACGCGTGCAGCGCGTCGATCCGCGCGCCGTCGTGCGAGTCGCCGAGCAGCTCCAGGCCCCGCTGGTAGTACTCGCACGACTTGCCGTTCGCGTACCTTCGCCGCGCCACGGCCGCCGCCTCCAGGTACGCGATGCCCGCCTGGATCGACTCGCCCGCTTGCTCACGATGCCGCGCGAGCGACGCGATCCGCTCCTCGCTCGTGCGCACGCCCGGCTGATGCTCCATCCAGTCGGCGATGACGCGGTTGTAGAGGTCCTTCGCCTCGACGCTCGTCCGCGCCGCGATCGCCTCGCGCTCCTCGCTCCGCGCCCAGGCGTACTCCACCGAGCCCGGAAAAATCGTCCCGGCGCGGCGCACGATCCAACCGTTCTTGCGAAGCCCGTCGAGCATCCGCCCGATCCGCGCGACGTCGCCCGTCTCCTCCTCCACCCAGAGGTCCGGCGCTTCGAGCCCCGTGCGCGCGAGCGCCACGAACGCCCCGCTCCAGAACACGGCGCCCATCGCCGCCGCCTGTTCGAGCACCGTGCGCTCGTCCTCGTCGAGCGAGGCCACGCGCGCCTGCACCGCGTCCTCGACCGTCGCCGGCAGCCGCGCGGACGAAAGGCGCTCCGGGTAGAGCACGCGCCGCGTCTCGCCCTCCTCCGTCGTGGCCTCGCCGATCACGCCCTCGGCCGCGTAAATCTCCACCATCTGCGCGAGGAGCCCCGGGTTCCCTCGCGCGAACGCACACGCCGTCTCGACGAGCGGCGCGGGCACCTCGCCTCCGGACGCGAACACCGCGAGCATCGCGCTCGACACGCGCGCGCTGTCCGCTTCTCCGAGCGGCCCGAGCTCGAGGAGCGTGTGCCGACGCTCGCCGACGCGCGCCCAGTCCTCCTGCCGGTAGACGAGATCATCACGGCCCGTGCAGATCACGAGGATCGGGCCCGTCAGGTATTCGAGCAGGTAGCGGAGCAGCGAAAGCGCGTCCTCGTGCGCCTCGTGCAGGTCTTCGAGCACCAGGATGAGCGGACCCTTCTGCGCGTCCGCTTCGAGGAACGCCTTCACCACGGCGCGCCGCACGAGCTCGGCTTCATGCGGGTCGTCGCTCACGGCGCGCGTCAGCGGGCTCTCTTCTTCGGTCAGGCCGAGGAGCTGCCCGAGGAACGTCACGGCGTCGCTCACGCGCCGCGACTCGAGCACGCCTTCGAGCTGCCGCCGGATCGTCGCGCGCGCCTCGTCCGGATCCATGCCGCGCACGAGGCCGAAGCGCGAGCGGATGAGCCGCGCGAAGGGCGAGAACGACACCGATCCGTCGCGCGCGCTGCCTTCGAACGCGCGGACCTCGTCCTTGCGCGAGGCGACGAACTCCGCGACGAGCCGCGTCTTGCCGATGCCTGCGGGTCCGACGATCGTCACGATGCGCGTGTCGCGTCGCTCCTCGACGGCGGCGAGATTTGCAGCGAGGAGGGAAAGCTCTTCGTCCCGGCCCACGAGCGGACACGCGGGCGCGCGTGGCGCACTGACGTTTGGTCTCTCGGTCTCCATCGAGCTCCGCGGAGGTCTGGCGAGGGAGGTTTTTCTCCGACGCGGCGAGGGTATAGCCTTGCCCGCTCCGAGGAAAGCGGCGCCGGCGGCATTTTCGCGTGTTGGCCGCTGTCAGGAGGGATGGGGGCGGAGCCGCGGGCGGAAGACCCGGAAGCTCGGCCCTCCCGGGGTGCGGCCGGTCCGGCGCGCGGCCCTCCTCCGTTGCCACCACTTCTCCAGGCCGATGACGGGCAGGACCACGAGGGCGACGGCCGCGGCTTTCGCCCACTCGCGGGCGCCGAGCGGGGCCGAATCGAAGAGCGTGTTCATGAACGGCAGGTAGACGAACCCGAGCTGGAGCAAGAGGAGCGCCCCGATCCCCACGTACACGAGCGGGTTCGAGAACAGCCCGATCGCGAGCGACGAGCCGTGGAGCGAGCGGCAGTTCAGGAGGTAGAACACCTGGAACAGGACCATCGTGGTCACGGCCATCGTCTGCGCCTCGCGCAGCGCGAACTCCGCGGACAGGCCGGCGTCGAGCTTGTCTCGGTACTCCGTCAAGAAAAGCCCCACCGCGCCGGCCGTCATGAGCAGCGCCACGACCGCCGTCCGCGCGAGCACGAACCGCCCCAGGATGGGCTCGTCGGTGCGGCGCGGCGGCCGCTCCATCAGGTTCGGCTCCTTGGCCTCGAACGCGAGCGGCAGGGACAGAGTCACCGTGGCGACGAGGTTGATCCAGAGGATCTGCACGGGCGCCATCGGCAAAAGAGGCCGCCCGTCTTCGAGCGGGAAAAACAGCACCGCGATGAGCAGCACGAGCGCCTCGCCGATGTTCGTCGGCAAGACGAACGCGAGCGCCTTGATCAGGTTGTCGTAGACCCGCCGCCCCTCTTCCACGGCCGCGCGGATGCTCGCGAAGTTGTCGTCCGTGAGCACGATGTCGGCCGCCTGCTTCGCCACGGCCGTCCCCGTGATCCCCATGGCGACGCCGATGTTCGCCTGCTTCAGCGCCGGCGCGTCGTTCACGCCGTCGCCCGTCATGGCCACGACCTGCCGCGCGGCTTGCAGCGCCTCCACCAGCCTGAGCTTGTGCTCCGGCGCCACGCGCGCGAACACGTTCCGCGTCTGCGCCGCCTTCGCGAGCTCCGCGCGCGGCATCGTCGAGAGCTCGCGCCCCGTCACGACCTCGTCCGAAGACCCGATCAGCCCGAGCTCGATCGCGATCGCCTTCGCCGTCACCGGGTGATCCCCCGTGATCATCTTGACCGTGATCCCCGCGCGTTGACACGCCCTCACCGCCTCGATCGCCTCCGGCCGCGGCGGATCGATCATCCCCACGAGCCCGAGCAGCTCGAAGTCGCACGCGACCTCCGCCTCGCCGAGCCCCGCGATCGGCGGCTCCGGCTTGCGTGATGCCACCGCGAGCACGCGCATCCCGCGCGCCGCCATCACCTCCACGTGTTCGAGCACGACATGTCGCTCGAGCGGCGCTCCTCCGGCGAGCCGAGTCGCGCGGCCGAGCACCACCTCCGGCGCGCCCTTCATCAGGATCTCCTGCGCGCCCGACGAAGGCGCGTGCAGCGTCGCCATGTACTTGTGCTCCGACTCGAACGGGATCGCGTCGCGCCGCGGCGCCTCCTCGCGCAGCGCGTCGCCCGTCATCCCGAGCTTCTGCGCGGCCACGACGAGCGCCCCTTCCGTCGGATCCCCCGTGATCCCGAAGCCTCCGCCTTCCCGCGGGGCGAGCCGCGCGTCGTTGCACAGCGCCGCGGCGCGGAGGAGCGCGCGCACGTCGTCCGGCGTCGTCCCGACGGCCTTGCCTCCGCGCCTGAGCTCGCCTTCCGGCGTGTATCCCACGCCCGACAGCTCGTACGCATCCGACGGCGTCCAGATCGCCGCCACCGTCATCTCGCTCCGCGTCAGCGTGCCCGTCTTGTCCGTGCACACGACGCCGGCTTGCCCGAGCGTCTCCACGGCCGGCAGCTTCCGCACCACCGCGCGCCGCGCCGCCATGCGTTGCACGCCGATGGCGAGCGCGATCGTGATGATCGCCGGCAAGCCCTCCGGGATCGCCGCCACCGCCAGCGTGATCCCCGCGAGCACCGCTTCGAGCAGCGGATACCCTCGCACGAGCGCGACGACCACCATGAGCGCCGCCACGATCGCGATCGCGACCGTCAGCACCTTTGCCACGCGCGCGAGCGAGCGCGTGAGCGGCGTCTCGAGCTCCACGGCCTCGTGCAACATCGACGAGATCTTCCCGATCTCCGTCGCCGCGCCCGTCGCCACCACCACGGCGTGCCCCGTGCCCGTCGTGATCAACGTTCCGCCGTGCACCATGCTCTTCCGATCGGCGACGGCCGCGTCCTTCGGCACCGGCTCCACGTGCTTGCGCACCGGCACCGACTCGCCCGTCAGCGGCGCCTCGTCGGCCGCGAGGTTTTTCACGTGGAAGAGCCGCATGTCAGCCGGCGCCTTGTCGCCGGCCGCGAGCAGCACGACGTCGCCGGGCACGAGCTCCTCGGCGGGCACGGAGATCGTCCTGCCGTCGCGCATCACCGTCGCGACGTCCGGCACGAGGCTCGACAACGCCTCGATCGCCTGCCCCGCGCGGTACTCCTGGACGAACCCGATCAACGTGTTCAGCACGACCACGCCGAGCACCACGGCGCCGTCCGTGATCTTCCCGAGCGCGAACGCGAGCGCCGCGGACGCGATGAGCACGTAGATGAGCGGGCTCTCGATCTGCCGGAGCAAGAGCCGCAGCGCGCTTTCTCGGGTGGCCTTCGGCAGCACGTTCGGCCCGTGCGTGGCGAGCCTCTCGGCGGCGTCCGTGGAGAGCAGCCCGCGCTCGGAGCTCCCGAGGGCTTCGAGCACGGCCTCGGCGTGCTCCGCGTAGTACGCTTTCTGCTCGATCCGGGCGGGCTCGGGCGCGTTCGGCTTCATGTCCTTCCCCGTCGCCTTCACGGCGCGTGCCGAGTCCCTTCAACACTCGACTCGGGGCTACACTCGGACAAGCCGAGCTGCGCCCCGAACGCCTTCAACACTCGGGGCTACACTCGGACAAGCCGAGCTGCGCCCCGAACCCCGCGTTTCGTTTCCAACGGGCGGCGGAGCGCTTCCGGTGCCCATGGCCCGCGGGCCGAGGTAAGCTCCCGGCGTGAGCGACCAAGGGGAACGGCCGAGCTACGACCCGGCCGAGGTGCGCCGAAGCATCACGCTTTGTTTCAGCGCCAAGGATCTACGCGAGCTCGCCGAGGGCCTCGGCGCGACCGGCCTGCCCGGCGAGGGTCGCGGCATCCAGGACGTCGCGCGTGAGGTCGTCCGGCACTTCGAACGACAAGGCTCGCTCGATCGTCTCGTCGAAGCGCTGAAGCAAGCGCGGCCGCTGATGGAGTGGCCCGCGCCGGTCCACCGCGCCGGCGCCGCGCCTGCCTTCCCGCCACCGCCTCCGCTCGCGCCGCTCACACCCGAAGCCGCTCCCGCGCCCGCAGCCGAGCCCGCTCCCGCAGCCGCTTCCGCTTCCGCTCCCGACGCCGCTTCCGCACCCGCAGCCGCGCCCGCGCCTCCTCCCGCGCCCGCTCCCACCGTGATCGAACCTCCGCGCGGCCCCGAGGCCCCGCTCCTCCGGGATCCGTACGCGCCCGTCTGGCCCGGCACGGCCTCCCCGCGCGAGCCTGCGCGCCCCGTCGACGGCCGCCGCTTCACCGTGCTCTTCGCCATCGCCGGCGTCGTCATCGTCGTCGCCTCCGTCGGCGCCTTCCTCGTCGGCCGCGCCGGCGCAAGCTCTTCCGGCCCGGCGCCGCTCCTCGCCGGCACCGACGCGATGGCCAAGGGCGACCGACCTCTCCGCGAGAGCGGCCCTTCGCGCCTCGCGGCCGACGCCGTGCGCCGCAGCCTCGGCAACCTCGCGCGTGGTTGCGACTTGCCCCTCGGCCCGAACGAGGAGCCGAGCACCGCCCTCTTCAAGAGTGCCTACGAGCAATGCGGCATGCGCCCCATGATCGGCCGTCCGCCCTCGATCGGCCGCCCCTCGCGCCCCGCGGACGCGGCCGGCGGCGAGCCTCCGACCTCCGACGACGCCGCTCCCTCCGACACCCCCGCGCCGGCAACGACCCGCGCCGCGCCCGCGACCCAGCCTCGCAAAGCGCCCGCCACCACGGACAAACCCGCGCTCCCGGACAATGGCACGGCCTGCGTCGACCGCTGCTCCGCCACGCAGAAACAATGCAATCGCGGCTGCGGCGCCGAGCCGACGTTGAGCAGCGAGTACGGCCGCTGGCAATCTTGCCAGGCGCAGTGCCTCTCCGCTGCATCGCGCTGCCGGCTCGCGTGCCAGTGAGCGTTACGCTTCCACGCGTTCGCTCGGCGCCACGAATGCGATCTTGTACCCTTCCGGGTCCGTCACCACGAGCTCACGCGTGAACCACGGCTGGTTGCGCGGCCCGTCCACCGCGGCGCCGCTCGCCTCGGCCCGCGCGCGCAGATCGTCGAGCGACACCTCTTCGCTCGCGTAAAAACACAGGATCACCCCGAGCCCGCGTTGCCCCGGCAGCTCGACGCCGCTCGGCATGCCGACCAGGAACACGTCCGCGTACCGGGCCCAGCGCAGGTGCACGAACACGCTGTCGCGGTTCACGCAGTGGAAACCGAGCGACTCATAAAATGCCGTCGCGCGCGCCGTGTCGGAGACGAGCAGCCTCACGTGGGAGGGCATGAGGTAGGGTTCGTCGGGGGTCATGCGCTCTCCCTAGCACGACCGGGCGCGCGTCGGGATGGCCCGGCGCGCGCCCTCGTCCACGCGATGCGCCTCTAGCGGGAGGGCTGAGCCTTCGCCACCGGCGACGGCTGGAGGACGACGCTCATGACCGCTTGACGCGGGACGAACTCCTCCACGAGCACGTACTCCTTGCCGTAGTTCTTCGCGAGCCACACGCTGCACGATCGCGAATACTCGTCGAAATATTGATACTTCGACGAGTATTTCACGCAAACCTCGAACGATTTCTTCGCCTGCAGCTTCTGGAGCTCGCTCGCCTCGTCGAGCTTTTCGTAATAAGCTCTTCGAAGCTCCTCGTACGTGATCGTCGTCCCGGGGATCACCCCGTTCCCCCGCCACTCCTTGGGGATCGGGGCGGCGCGGAATTCCGCGACGAACTTCGCCCACAGCTGCCCCACGCGCGACGCCGAGGCCACCACCCACCGCGGCGGCGCCACGGGCTCAAGCGCCGTCACCTGGCTGTAGGCCTTCTCCACCTCCTCGATCGCCGGCCGCTTCTTCTTCACCCACTCCACGACCTTCGTGTTGATGTGCTTCATCACCTCGTCACGGCTCGCGGCCCCCTTGTATTCGGGATATCGGATGGCATCGACCTCGGCCCGCCTTTGCTCGGCGAAGAAAAACAACGCCTCGCCCACGTCCGTCAACGACCGCCCGAGCCGCCGCATTTGCTCCTGATCGCTGCCGCCCATCGCCGCGAGCTGCTTCACGCTGGCCTCGGGCTCCTTCCACGCCGCGCGCACGATCTCGTATTCCTTCGCGGCGCCCTTCTTGTCGTCGAGCTTCTGCAGCGAGCGCCCGAGCAGCGTGTGCGCGTGAATCCGCTCCTGCAGACTCCCCGCCTTGTCCACCGCCGCCATCCACTTCTGCAGCCACCCGCGCGCGTCCGCCCATTTCTCCTCGCCGACGAGGAAATCCGCGAACCCGACCGCGAGCCGCGCCGACTCCTCCGGCTGCTTCGCCCCGTAATTCTTCGTGAAAAGCTCCACGTCCTCGGCGGCCGCCTTCTGATCTTTCAGCCCGATCCGCAACGTCACCGCCTCGGCCAGCGCCGCCGGCGCTTGCGCCATCTGCGGGAACTTGCGCGCGGCCGACTCGTGGTAACTCGCGGCCTCGACGAATTCGCCGATCGACTGCAGGTTCGTGGCGACCGTGAATGCCGCCTCCTTGCCGTAATCCGTGTAATCAAGCCGGTTCTTCGGGTCGAGGATCATCTTCCGCACGGCGATCGCCTTGTCTCGCTTGTGCGCCGCCTCGAACGCCGCTGCCGCCTTCACCAGCGCCTGCCCGGCCGCTGCGCAACCCGGCTCGTTCTTCTCGCAAAGGGGCTTGCCGCTCTCGTTCCACGTCTTCAGGAACGCCTCCGCGTCGGCTGCGGGATCGGCGGCCGCCGCACCTTCCGCCTTCGGCTCCGGCGCCGGCGCCGGCGCGTCCTCGGCCCCCGCGGCCCCTGTCACGAGTAACGAAACCCCCAGAATGACGCGCGAACTCCACCGCTTCGGGTTCATGTGCACCTCGATGGCTGGTTTGTTGTATCACACCCGCGCACCCGGACGGAGCGCCAGGTTCGCGGACCGCAGATAGACGGAGCGACACGCGCTTTCTTGGTGTGGTTCCTGTGATCCTCCGGCGAGGGGGCTTCCCAAGGGCGGCGCGCGCGGGTGATGATGGCGCCGTTCATGGACTACGTCGCTCCGTCGAAGGTCGTCTCCACCATGCTCGACGCGGGCGCTGCCAAGGCCGCGGCGTCGCTCCGGGACCTCGTGATCCGCGGCTTCCTCGCGGGCGCGCTCCTCGGCTTCGCCACGAGCCTGGCCGTCACCACGACCGTCCAGACCACGATCCCGGTCGCCGGCGCGCTCCTCTTTCCCGTCGGCTTCGTGATGATCGTCCTGCTCGGACTCGAGCTCGTCACGGGCAACTTCGCGCTCCTGCCCATGGCGATGCTCGACAAGCGCGCGACCCTCTTCCAGCTCCTGCGCAACTTCGGCGTCGTATTCTCGGCGAACCTCGCGGGCAGCCTCTTTTATGCGTGGCTGCTCTCGATCTCGCTCACGATGGCCGGGAGCGTCCCGCCCGACGCCGTCGCGAACAAGATCGTCGCCATCGCCCAGGCCAAGACCCAGTTTCCTCAGTATGGCCTCGCCGGCCTCCTCGGCGTGTTCGTCCGCAGCATCCTCTGCAACTGGATGGTTTGTCTGGGCGTCGTCATGGCCATGACGTCCACGTCGACCGTCGGCAAGATCGCCGCCGCCTGGCTACCGATTCTCGTGTTTTTCGCGCACGGCTACGAGCATTCGGTCGTGAACATGTTCGTCATTCCGGCCGGCATGATGCTCGGCGCGAAGGTGACCTTCGCGGACTGGTGGCTCAAGAACCAGCTCCCGGTCACGGCCGGCAATTTCGTGGGCGGCTTCCTCTTCACGGGAATGGCGCTTTATTTCACGCACAAACCCAAGCCCGATGCAGCCGGGGCCCAGGCAAGCCCCGCGCCCCCGGATCTCGCCGCGCCCGCGCCTCCGCCGGCTCCTGCGCTCGTCCTCGTCCCCGAGCCTCCCGTGCTGGAGCTCCTCACGAGCGAGCCCGAGCCCACGTCCGAGCGCGAGCCTTCGGCCGCTACGGATTCAGCTTGATCACGCCGCAGCCGATCCGCGCGCCCGCATTGCCGGCCGGCTGCGAGGTGAAATCGTCCGGATCCGCGTGCACCATGAATGCGTGATTGACGACGTCCGTCGTGGACTCGTCCCCGAGCGTCCAGAGATCCGTTCGAAGCGTGAGCGACGCCTTTCCCATTGCGTCCGCGGTCACGTTGCCGATATCGCCCCGATGAAACGGCGGCCTCCCCCACTTCCCGTGCGCCTCGTTCGTCGGGTTCCAGTGACCCATTGCATTGTTTCCGTCCATGCCGCAGTCGGGCATCTCGTGGATGTGCACGGCGTGTGCGCCGGGGACGAGGCCATTCAACCGGAGCGTGAGCCGCACGAACCCATTCTCCTCGGTGAACACCGCCGTCCCCGTGACGCTCTGGCCTGTCGAGGGCGTGATTTCGGCTGTCGCCCGGACGGCCGCCTTCACGCCCTCCGGCTTTTCGGCGACGTTGTCGCTGCACCCGCAGAGCACCGCCAGGACACACGTGCCCAAGACCGCGAAAGGATGGCCTTTCTTCGTCACGTACCCCTCCCCTGCCGTTGGTCCTCCAAGCACTCCCTGCCTGGAAAGTTCGCGCATCATGGCGCGTTCCCGGCCCTCGGCAAGCGTGGCTTCGTGGGCCGGATCGCCTCCTCGAAGGTGTAGCCAAGGAACACCTGGAAACGGTAAGATCCGGCCTCGTATGCGAATGTGTCCGGAGTGCCGCGAGGGCTACGAGGACGACGTGCCCGTATGCCCGGCGCATGACGCGGCGCTCGTATCGCCCGATTTCTTTCCGACGGACGACACGCTCGCGCCCGGCACGATGGTCGGCGAGTACCGCATCGACCGCAAGATCGGCGGCGGGACGTTCGGCGACGTCTATGCCGGCGAACATCCGCTCATCGGCAAGAAGGTCGCCGTCAAGGTCCTGAACCGGCGCTTCGCCTCGGATCCGGAGACCGTCTCCCGCTTCATTGCCGAGGCGCGCGCGGTGAACAAGATCCGCCACCGCAACATCATCGACATCTTTTCTTTCAACACGCTCCCCGGCGGACGGCATTACTTCGTGATGGAGTACGTCGAGGGCCAGACGCTCGCCGCGCTCCTCCAGCAGAAGCGCCGCCTGCCGATCCCGACGGCCCTCCAGATCGCCCAGGGCGTCGCCTCCGCGCTCGACGCCGCGCACGAGGCGGGCATCACGCACCGCGACCTCAAGCCGGAGAACGTCTTCCTCGCCGCCGAGCGCGACGGCTCCCATTTCCCCAAATTGCTCGATTTCGGCATCGCGAAGCTCGTGGACGACGACGTCGCCCACAAGACCGGCTCGGGCGTTCTGCTCGGCACGCCGCTCTACATGTCCCCCGAGCAGGCGCGCGGCAAAAAGGTCGACCCCCGGTCCGACATCTATTCGCTCGGCGTGATGATCCACGAAATGCTCACGGGCTCGGTGCCCTTCGCCGGCGACTCCGCGATGGACGTCGTCCTCAAGCACGACACCGAGCCGCCGCCGGCCATGGCGAGCGTTTGTCCGGACCTCCCCGCGGCGCTCGACGCGCCCGTCCTCGCCATGCTCGAAAAGCGCCCGCGCAATCGCCCCGCGTCGGCGGGCGAGGCCGTCGCCGCCCTCGCCCTGCAGGCGGTGGAGGTCGGACTTTTGCCCCGTCCCCCCTTGCCGTCCGGCGTCGAGAGTGCCCGCGCCCCGCTCGGAAACGGAGAACTCCGCGCCACGGCGCAGGCCGGTCGCTCGGCCCCCGCGGAGACGCCGCACGCGCGCACCGAGCCTTCGTCCACCGAGCGCATGTCCGCGCTCGATTCGTCGAGCGTGAACCGAAAGAATGGCCCGTCCGCCCGGTGGCTCTTCGCCGTGCTCGGCATTGCGGCGATCGGCGGCACGGCCTCGCTCATGGCGCGCAGCCGCGCCCCGAGCGACGAGCCTTTTGGGCCCGGCGCGAGCTCCGGCATGCGCGACGAATCCCCCGAGCCCGAGCGGATCCCGACCGCCGCGCCCTCCCCCGCGCCGCCCGAAATCAGCCCCGCGCCCGCGCCCACGCCGGCGACCTCGGCCTCGGCCTCGGCGGCTCCGCAATCGCGCCCCGCCAAACCCGTGAAGACCAGGACGCCGCCGAAGACGCCGAACCTCGATCCGATCCTCGGGGAGCGGGAATGAGGCGCTCGGCGATTGCCGTTTTGCTCTCGCTCGCCGTCACCTCCTCCGGCGCCCGCGTGCGCGCGCAATCACCCGAGGGCCCGTCCATCGCCCTCGCCGAGGCGCTCTTCCAGCAGGGCCGCAAGCTCCTCGACGAGCAGCGTTATGCCGAGGCTTGCACGAAGCTCGCCGAGAGCCAGCGCCTCGACCCGAAGCTCGGCACGCTCTTGAACCTCGCCGTCTGCCACGAAAAAGAAGGAAAAATTGCGACGGCTTGGGCCGAATACACGTCGGCCGCCTCGCTCGCGCGTGGAAAGGGGCAAAAGGACCGCGAGCAATTCGCGCGCGACCACGTCGCCGAGCTCAGGAAGCAGCTCGCCTACGTGGTCCTGCGCATGGAGGCGCCACCCGCCGGCCTCGGAATGAAGCTCGACGACAAACCCATCGACGTCGCCGCGCTGAACGTCCCCTTGCCGATCGACCCGGGCAAACACACCGTCACCGTGGTTGCTCCGGGCAAACGGGCCTGGACCGGCGAGGTCACCGTCCCCTCGCAACCGGGCGAGATTCCCGTCGTGATCCCCGCCCTCGAAGACGCGCCGCCGCCGCCCGCGCAGGTCGCGCCACCGCCGCCCGAGCCTTTGCCGCCGCCGATTTCGCCGACAAAGCCGCCGCCCGCGGAGCCTCCCCTGCCCGCGCCGACCGGCCCGAGCGCCTCCGCCGTCCTCATGGTCACGGGGTTCGGCGGCGGCGGCGCGGCGCTCCTCGTGGGAGCGGTGACGGGGATCGTCACGCTGGCCAAAGCGAGCGAGATCCTGCCGAATTGTAATGGCTCGTCATGCCCCGGACAAGCCAACGCGCTCGCCACCGCGACCACCCTGGCGAACGTGTCGAACATCGGGTTTGGCGTGGCCGTCCTCGGCCTCGGCGTGGGCATCGCGGGTATCGCGCTCGCGCCCAAACGTGAACACGCGCCCCCGCCCGCGGTCTCCGTCACGCCCCTCCTCGGGCCCGGCGTGCTCGGGCTCCGCGGCACGTTCTGACGTTCAGAGACACGTCTCCGACTTGCAATCACACGAGCCGCCGCAGACGAGATCGATCTCCACGGCGGCATCACACGTGGCCGTGCAGCGATTGTCGCCGCAGATCACGGTCGCGCCCGCGCAGCTCTGGCCCTTGCAGACGAGGCTACAGGCGCCGTCGGGGCCGCATTTCACGGTCAGGTTCTGACAGCCTCCCTCCTCGCAGACGACCTCGCAGGGAGAACCACCCATGCAATTCACGAGGACGTCGTTGCATTGATCCTTGCATTCGAGCCGAGCGGGCGCCTGCCTCGTATCGAGTTGCAGGGTGAAGGTTCCGGCATCCATGTCGGCCTGCATGCACTCGTCTGGCTGGTCGCAGACCCTCGTGCACACGTTCCCGGCGCAGGAATCACATTCGGCGCTCGGACAGACCCCGGACATGGCTTGCCATCCGCATTCGTTGCAGGTCCCGTTCTGATTCATCGGCGCGGCACAGACGGCGTCCTCCTTGCAACCCCCCGTCATCCGGGTGCAGCTCGTGTTGCACGCCGTCCCCTCCGCATTGCAGGCATAAGGGCCACACGCCGCCTCGTCGCACGTCTCGCCGGTCTCGTCCGTCGCCTCGAGCCCCGCGATCCCCGCGACGAACTGGCAGCCGAAGGCCACGAGGCCAAAGGCCCCCACGATCAGGGCGATCCGCGCCGCCTTGCCTGTTTGCATGATTGCACCCTCGGTCCCAGGATACCACGGGACGCGCACGCGCGGCCTTCGCCGTGGTAGGCTGCGCGCCCATGTCGGTGAAAAGCACGTTGCCCCTTCATTCCCGGCCCAAGGAGCTGCGCCTCGACGGATTCTCGCTCACCGTGGTCGAAGGCCCCGGCGCCGGCACCTCGCTGCGCGCCGAGATGAGCGAGGTCTCCGTCGGCACGGCCCAGGGAAACGACCTCGTGCTCCCCGATCCGACCGTCTCCCGCCACCATTTCAGCCTCTCGGCGACGCCCGAGGGGTATCTCTTGAAGGACCTCGGCTCCTCGAACGGCACCTGGGTCGCCGGCATGCGCGTCCTCTCGGGTTACGTCGAGCCCGGCGCGCGCGTGCGCGTCGGCCGCACGACGCTGCTCGTCGATCAGGTGAACGAGGACATCTGCGAGGCGCTGAGCCCCGAGGACGGCTTCGGTCCGCTCCTCGGGCAAAGCGCCGCCATGCGCCGCATTTTCGCGGCCTTGCCGCGCGTCGCGCAATCGGAGAGCACCGTCCTCCTCGAAGGCGAAACCGGCACGGGAAAGGGCGTCCTCGCGGCGGCCATTCACGAGGCGAGCCCGCGCGCGGCGGGCCCGTTCGTCGTGCTCGATTGCGCGGCCATTGCGCCCACGCTCATCGAGAGCGAGCTCTTCGGGCACGTCAAAGGCTCGTTCACAGGCGCGCAAGCCGACCGCGCGGGCGCGTTCGAGCAGGCGAAGGGCGGCACCATTTTCATCGACGAGATCGGCGAGCTGCCGCTCGACATGCAGCCGAAGCTCCTCCGCGCCCTGGAGGAGCGCAGCGTCAAGCGCGTCGGCAGTAACCAGCGCGTCAAGCTCGACGTCCGCGTGATCGCCGCGACGAACCGCGACCTGCGCACCGAGGTCAACCGCAACACGTTCCGCGCCGACCTCTTCTACCGGCTCAACGTGGTCCGTATCCACGTCCCGCCGCTGCGCGAGCGCACGGGCGACATCGAGCGCCTCGCGCGCCATTTCCACGCCGAGCTCGTCCCCGACAAACCCATCCCGGACGACCTCCTCGAGTCCTTCCGCCGGCAATCGTGGCCCGGCAACGTGCGCGAGCTGCGCGCCGCGATCGAGCGCGCCGTGCTCTTCAACGATCCCGCGGTCCTCGCGCTTTCGGCCGAGATCGAGTCCGGCGCCGGGGCCAAGGAGCGGGACGACGACATCGACCTCGAAGTGCCTTTCCGCGTGTGCAAACAAAAAGCCTCGGATCAATGGGAGCGGCGCTATGTGCGGGCGCTCCTCCGGGCGACGAACGACAACATCTCCGAGGCGTCGCGCCGGGTGAAGATGGACCGGAGCCACCTCCGGACGCTCTTGCGGAAATACGGGTTTCGTGGGGCGGACGAGAGCGGAAGCTGAGAACCACGCGGGGCGGCCGCGCCCTCGACACGATCGGGGCCGTGCGTGAAGGCCCTCCCCTGATTACGAGAGCTTCGACAAGAGCGCGTTCGCTGCTTCCGGGTGCTGCTTGTATTCGAGCAACGCGCTGAGGAGCAGGGGCGCCACGATGGTCGCGTCCGACTCGATCACGAACATGGGCGTATCCTTCGTGAGCTTGTCCCAGGTGATCTTCTCGTTCGGCGTCGCCCCCGAGTACGAGCCGTACGACGTCGTCGAATCCGAGATCTGGCAGAAATACGCCCAGGGTTTCACGGGCTCTTCGAGGTCGTACTTGATCGACGGCACGACGCAGATGGGGAAGTCCCCGGCGATGCCGCCGCCGATCTGGAAGAAGCCAACGCCCGATCCTGTCGAGAGCTCGCGGTACTGGTCATAAAACGCGGCCATGTACTCGATGCCGGATTTGGCGATGATCGCGCTGCACTCGCCGAGCTTGACGTGGGAGGCGAAGATGTTGCCGAACGTCGAATCCTCGTAGCCGGGGACCACGATCGGGAGATTCTTGCGCGCGGCGGCGAGCAGCCAGCACGCGTCCGGGTCGCCTTCGTGGAGCGCCGGGTCGAGGCGCTGGATGAGGTCGTAGAAGTATTCGTGCCAGAAGCGCCGCTCGCCGGCCGCGCTCGCGTTTTTCCACATGGGCACGAGGTACTTCTCCACGGCGCGGAACGCCTCGTCCTCGGGGATGCTCGTGTCGGTGACGCGTCGCATGCGGTCCTCGAGGATCTTCGTGTCGTCCTCCTTCGTGAAGTAGCGGTAGTCCGGGAAATCCTTGTAGCTCGCGTGCGCGACGAGCCGGAAGAGCGATTCTTCGAGGTTCGCCCCCGTCACGGACAAACCATGGATGAGCCCCGCGCGGATGGCGGGCGCGAGCGTGATGCCGAGCTGCGCCGACGACATGGCCCCCGCGAGGGCCCAGAACATCTTCCCGCCGCTCTCGATGTGTCGAATGTAGGCAATCAATGCGTCACGCGTCGCGCGCGCATTGAAGTTCTTGTAGTTCTTCAGGATGAACTCGAGAATCGGAAGCGTGGGGGGCGTCATGAGAAGTCTTTCCATTCCGTCGGTCGATCGCGCGAGAGCGCGTGCCGAACCATCGAGGTCGGCTGTGTGACGGCCGAGGCGTAGCACGTGCTCGACCACGCGTCGAATGGGCCGCCCGTCAATCCGTCGCGCCCGCCGGTGCCACGGGTTTGACCTTCACGCTCTTGTATTTCGAGATCTCCACGAGCCCCGCGGGGGCGCCGCGGGGCTTCGAGACCTCGGATGCGCGGCAGAAATGCACCTCGACCTTCGGGGCGCCCCGCGCTTTCGAATACCAGGCGGCCGCCGAGGCGGCGATCTCGATGACCGAGCGGGGGACCTCCACACGGTCGGGGTTACGCACGACGACGTGGCTCCCCGGCGTCCCCCCCGCGACGTGCAGCCATACGTCGTGCGGCGCCGCGACGTCGAACGTCAGGTAGTCGTTGTCCTCGGCGCCGCGACCGATGAGGACCTCGAAGCCCTCCACGGTCACCGTGCGATACGGTCTTCCTTTGCTTGCCACGGGCGGAGTCTGCCTTGCGAAGCCCCGAAGCTCAAGACCAGGTGACGAGCCCGAGCTCTCGGGCGCACGGCACGACGACCTCGCGCAGCGCCTCTCGCCGGAGCGTGCCCAGCGTCCGCGCCGCGAGCACGCCGAATTCCTCGTTTTCCACCGGCATCTTCGGCGGATCCTTTTCGTGCATCGCCCGGGCCCGCTCGAACGCCCGTGTCGCGGCCTCGCGCGCCTCGTCCCCGAACGCGTCGAGCGCCCATTGCAGGGTTTTCCACGCGAGCGCCGCGTGCCGCGCCTCGTCCTCCGCGATCTGCGCGAGCGCGGCCCCGAGGCCCTCGTCCTTCACCGCGCGCGCGACCTCCTGCCCCTCGGCCGCGCCGAGCGTCTCGCCCACGCAACCCTCGACGACCAGCGACTCCACGAACGAAACGACGTCCGTCGCGAGCCGCGCCGTCGCCTCCGGCAGTTTGTCCGGCCCGAGGATTCGCCCGCCGATCCGGGAGGCGATGGCGTATTCGACCCGCGCGTGCTCCACCTCGTCACGCGCGGCGTTTTGCGCCTCCGCGAGCAGCTCCGCGGGCGCGCCGAGCGCAAGGAGCTGGAGGGAGAAGCGCGCGAAGCTCGCGATCGAGGCATGCTCCATGGCGGCGATGGCTGCATGATGCGCCGCGATCGCCTCGCGCGCCTCCGCAGAGAGGTTCTCCACGTCGAAGACGAGCGGCGCGCGCCAGTCCGCGCGGGCGCGCGGCTGGGCAGCACGAACCTCGCCTTCGACGACGAGGGGACGGCCGATCACGCAGGACATCCCCGCGCATTGCCAGGTCGGCTTCGCGCCCTTCGGGCCGATCGCCACGCAGGCCGGGCCGAGCCGCGGCGTCTCCCCGCAATCGGCGTCGCTCTTGCAGGTGTCCTCCTTGGTCCGGCAAGCGAGCGTGACCTGCTCGTAACAACCATTGAAATACGCCGACAAACCGCAGGAGCTCGCCCCGCAATCGGCATCCGTGCCGCAGGAGGCGTCCCCGCAGACGGAGTGGCGCGCGCGCAGGGCGCCCGTGCCCTTGCAGACGCAGGCTTTTCCGGAGCCGCAGTCGTCGTCGGTCTCGCACGAATAGGTGCAGCCGCAATACGTCCCGACCTGCCCGATCCCGCTCGTGCACTTGCCGTGCGGATGCTCCGTGCAATCGGCGTCCGTCTTGCAGGACTGGTGCTTCTCCGTGCCCGCGCAGGCGGGAATGTCGATCGTCGCGTCACACGTCACGCGGCTCGCGCGGTGGACGTTTCCGTTTTTCTCGGTCACCCAGCCGACGCGCTTCGGCGCCTCCGGCTCGGGCGCGCCGTCGGGCGCGGGCTCGGCCGTCGCGCTCGCGGGCGACGTGGGGATGGCGACGACGGTGCCCTCGCCGGCGCCGGACGAGGCGGGAGGAGAGGCCGAGCATGCGGCTCCGCCGATCGCGACGAGGAGGGAGAGGCGTAAACTTCGGTAACGATCCACGTCGCGACCCTACCACAGCTCCGCGCGGCGATGTCGCGCGTCGTGGCTACGAGATGCGCGAGGGCGTCTTCGTGACCAGCGCGTCGCGGATCTGCGCGAGCAGATCGTGATCCGACTCCTGGGGCGGCGGGGGCGCCGCGGGCCGCGGTCGCCGCATCGCATTGATCCCCTTGACGAACAGGAACAATGCGAAGCCCACGATCACGAAATTGACCACGGCGGTCAGAAACTTCCCGTACTCGATCACGCCATGGCCGAGCCTGAACGTGAGCGCGTCGAAGTTCGGTTTCCCGAAGATCGCCGCGATCAGGTTCATCAGGATGCCGTTCGTGAACGCCGTGACCACGGCATTGAACGACGCGCCGAGCACGACGGCGACCGCGAGATCGACCACGTTGCCGCGTGAGATGAAGTCCTTGAATTCCCTGGCGATGGCGTTCATGCGCTGGCCTCCCTCCCGCGCAAGTCGTGCACGTGGCATGCCACGAAATATCGGCCCGCCGAGCCGTGGAACGCGTCGTGCACCGGCCCCGCCGGACCAAGACAGGTCGCCCCCGACCCCAAAAGGAGGGCTCGATGATGCGGACGCAGTGGATCCTTGGTACGATTTCAGTATTTTCGCTCGTCGCGTGCGGTGGCAAGGAGGGAGACGCGAGCGCCCCGCTCCGGGTACCCACGTATCACGAGGACGTGGCGCCCATCCTCGCCGAGCATTGCCAGAGTTGTCATGAAAAGGGTGGCATCGCCCCGTTTTCCCTCGTCGATTACGAGGACGCGCGCCGCACCGCCGAGGCGATTCGCATCTCCACGTCGTCGCGCAGCATGCCCCCGTTCGTCCTCGACAACAGCGGCGAATGCAACACGTACGTCGAGGGCCGCTGGCTCTCGGACGCGCAGATCGAGACGATCGCGGCCTGGGCCCGCGCCGGCGCGCCCGAGGGCGAGCCGCCGAAAGGAGGGCCTCCCGCGCCGAAGGCCCTGGCGCAGCTCGATCGTGTCGACCTGACCATCGACATGAAGGACACGTATACCCCGGACGCCGCGAAATTCGACGATTACCGGTGCTTCGTGCTCGACCCCGAGCTCACGGAGGACGTGTTCATCACCGGCTTCCACGTTCGTCCGGGCGTCGCATCCATGTTGCACCACCTCACGATGTACTCCATCGACACCAAGGCATCCGAGGCCGCGGCCGAGGCGCGCGACGCGAGCGAGCCCGGGTTCGGATATTCGTGCATCGACGACATCCACGTGAAGGACGCGCGCTGGCTCGTCGGCGCGGGCCCGGGCAGCGGCGCGCTCCGCTTCCCGGAGGGCACGGGCCTGCGCATGCGCGCGGGGCGGAAGACGATCTTGCAGATCCATTACAACCAAGAAAATGGCCGCCACGCCGATCGCACGCAGATCGACCTCATGCTCGAAAAGAGCGTCCCGAAGGAGGCCACGGTGAAGCGGATCGCGGCCACGAACCTGCTCCTGCCGCCGAAGCAGCCGAGCGTCGAACAGAGCGCGAGCATGCCCCTGTTCATGAACGTCACGTTGTGGGGGCTCTGGCCTCACATGCACAAGCTCGGGCGCGGGATGCATGTCTCGGCGCTGCACGGCGGAGAGGAGAAATGCCTGGCCCGCGTGAACGACTGGGATTTCCACTGGCAGGGGTTTGCCCATTACACGAAGCCGATCGATCTCTCGCTGGGCGATCAGATGCACATCACGTGCACGTACGACACGCTCGGGCGCGACACCACGACGACCTGGGGCCAGGGCACGAACGACGAGATGTGCATCGCGTTTTTCTACCTGACGGAAAATTGATGTCCGGGGCGGCCGGCGCGCTCTCCGGATCTCGGCCGATCGTGGAGCGCTTGACAGGCTGCGAAAAAAGCGGTTTGTTTGATGGGCAATGAAGTTTGCCCGCCGAACTCTGCTCGCCTTCGGAATCACCCTGCTCGCGGCGACGACGCTGCCGACCGCGACCGCCCTGGCCGTGCTTTCGGAGCAGACCGTCGCCCCGAACGCGCGTGTCGAGGACGCCGACGGCAAGGCGGTCGAGATCAAATCGCTGAAGGGAAAGCCGATCGTCATCGTCTACGACGACCGGACGTCGGCGCCGAAGAGCGAGGCGTTCCGGCGCGAACTCGTCAAGCTCCTGAAATCGGGGCCGTACGCGTCGAAGGTGTCGCTCCTGCTCGTCGCGGACGTGAGCCCGTACGATTTCTGGCCGGCGCGCGGCACCGTGAAGGACGCCGTGCGCGAAGAGACGAAGAAACAAGGCACGACGGTCTATTGCGATTGGACCGGCGGGATGCGCTCGGCCTACAAGCTGAAGAACGAGATCACGGGCGTGGTGATGGTGGGCAAGGACGGCAAGGTGATGTTCGCCAAGGAGGGCGTGCCCGCCGGCGCGGACCAGAAGCGGCTCGTCGACGCGCTGAAGGCCGAGGTCGAGGGCGGCTGACAGCCTGTGGAATCATCGTCGCGCGTCAGAGCTTTTTCATGATCGCCTCGACCTCGGCCGCCGGCATGGGGACGTCACCGCATTCGGGGTAGGTCTCCTCGTTCATGATGTGGCCGTCGCCGTTCCAGTCGCGGATGAAGGGGTTGTCCTCGAGGCGCTTCACGATGTGGCCCTCGCGGTCGACGAGGCGGTTCGATTCGTAGACCCCCTGCCCCACCTTGAAGTCCATGTGCGAGACGTAAAACCGCCCCTTGTGGCGCCCCGCCGTGATCGGCAGGGCGCAGCGGGTGCGGTGGCCGAGCAGGTGAAGCTTGCGCGTGGGGATATCGACGAGACAAACCGATAGGTTGTGAATGGTCGGCACCTCGTAGCCGTGCGCCGCGACGATCACGGTCTTCGCGTCGACGAGCTGCGGCGGGCCCAGGCTCAGGCACCCCTCGCGCTCGTCGTTGCGACCGATCTCCGTGAGGTCGCCGGTTTCGAGGTCGAGCAGCATCACGCGGTCGTCGGAGATATCGACGAAATCGTTCGGGCCGCTGCCGAGACGCACCCTCTGTGTGCCGGCGTCGCGGAGGAATACGACGTGTTTTCCGTCGGCCGCGAGCGAGGGCGCCCAGTCCTTGCCGCCGGTCGTGAGCTTGCGGGGCGCGGCGTTCGGCGCGCACGAAAACAGCTCGCGCTCGTGCTCGACCACCGTGGTCTTGCCGGCGCTCGCGGCGCACGGGGAGGCGACAGCGGCGGCGTCGGGAACGCCCGCGTCGTCGGTGATCACGCTTTGCGGCTCGGCGCGTTTGCCGCCGCTGCCGGGCGCCGCGGCCTCGGGCTCGGTGACGGCGACCGGGACCGGCTCGGCGCGGCATCCGGAGGCGAGCATCGCAGCGAGGAGGAGGCCCGAGATCTGCGTGGACTTCATGGAACGGCCGAAACGCTGGCCCCCAAAGTAGCATTCCTCATGCGCCGCGGGACGTTCGTCCTTGTCTCGAAAGGGTCCTTTGGCGGTAGAATGCGCCGCGATGTCCACCGCCGTCGCGGCGCCCCGGCCCTGGCTCCTCGGCCCATGGCCTGATCTCCTGCTCGGATGCGGGCTCGGGTATGGGCTCGTCGTCGTCGCGCTCGCCGCGATCGGCGCGCCGATGGGCTCGCTCGAAGGGTGGCTGCCGCTCGTCGTGCTCGTGACCGGGATCCCGCATTACGGGGCGACGCTGCTCCGGGTCTACGGGACGGAATCGGCGCGGCGACGGTATTTCCTTTATGCGTTTCCCCTCGGTTTCCTGGTCTGGGGGGCGTTCGCGGGGGCGCTCGCCGCGCCGCGGCTCGGGACGTGGCTCATCACGCTTTATCTCACGTGGAGCCCCTGGCATTACACGGCCCAGAACTTCGGACTCGTGATGATGTTCCTGCGCCGCGCCGGGATCACGCCGACGCCGGCGCTCCGGCGGCTCGTCTGGATCTCGTTCGTCCTCTCGTTCGTGCTCGTCTTCGTGAACATCCACGGCGCCGCGTCGGCCGGCGGGGCCGATCCTCTGCAAGCGGCGAGCGCCTCCTATCGATTCGCGCCGCTCGGGATTCCCGCGCGGTTTGCCCTGGGCGCGCTGGCCGTCGCGGGGGCTTCGTATGTGGTGGTGACCGGGCTCGTGATCCGGAAGCTCGTGGCGCTCGCCGGGATTACGCGGCTCGCGCCGGCGCTCACGCTCGTCCTGAGCCAGGCGGCGTGGTTCGTTTTGCCCGTGTTGCTCGGGCTCGCGCGGCCGGCGCTGTATGGTCCGGGCGGGGCGACGGCGCTCGCGTTCATCTGGGTCGCGATCGCGCACAGCGTGCAATATCTGTGGATCTCGTTCCATTACGCGCGTGCCTCCGGGAGCGTGGACAAGGCGGCGCCAGCGGGCCTTCTGTATCTCGGAAAAACCGTGCTGGCGGGCTCCACGATCTGGGTGTTCCCCGCGCTCGTCTGCGCGCCGGGCGCGCTCGGGATCCTGCCGTTCGAGTCGGGGCTCGGGCTCCTCGTGGCCGCCGTGGTGAATTTGCACCACTTCATCCTCGACGGGGCGATCTGGAAGCTCCGGGATGGCACGGTCGGGAATGTGCTTGTGGGCCAAACCAGCGCGGCGCCACAGGTGGTCCCGGCGGCGCGGGGCCTCGGGGCGTGGGTGCTACGGGCGGCGTTCATCGCGGCGGGGCTCGTGGCGGCGGGCGTCTGGGCAGCGGCGGCCTGGGAAAAGGAAATGGGGATCCGGCGCGCAGCGGCGGCCGGGGATCTCGCGCGGGTCGAGGTCGCGGCGCGCAGGCTCGCGCGGCTCGGGCGGGACGCGCCGCGGATTCACGTGGCGATCGGGCGGCTGCGCGAGGCGCGCGGGGAGAAGGACGCGGCGCACGCGGCGTACGAGGCCGCGCTCGCGCTCGATCCCGAGGACGCGACGGCGCTCGATCGGATCGCGGAGTCGTGGATCTCGCGCGGGGATTTCCAGCGGGCGCTCGACGCGCGGTATCGAGCCGCACGAAACGCGCCGGATCGCCCGGCCCTCCGGCGTCGTTACGAGGAGCTGCTCGCGCGATTGCAGGCGCCCCCGGAAGCGGAGGACACGGAAGTTATCGTGGTCGGAGGGGCCGCCCCGGCGAACGAGGCGGACGCTGCCACGCAGTCGTCACGCACGACGCCTTGAAGAGCGGGACGAACGGAGTATGGTGGCGCCCGCCATGCGATTCGCCGTCTTCGTCACGCCTTTCTTCAACGAGAGCGCCATCCGATTCATCGCCGCCCTGCTCGACGTGCCGGACCTCCGGCTCGCCGTCGTGAGCCAGGACGTCGAGGAAAACCTGCCGGAGGTGCTCCTCGGCCGGCTCGTGAAGCATTTTCGGGTGAGCAACGTGCAGGACACGGCGGAGCTCGTGGCGGCGACGCGCTGGATCCACGCGAACGTCGCGCCCGTCGATCGGCTGCTCGGCGTGAGCGAGTTCGTGCAGGTCGCGGTCGCCGAGGCGCGCGACGCGCTCGGGCTACCAGGGCCGGGCGCGGAGGTGATCCGGAACTTCCGCGACAAACCGCGCATGAAAGACGTGTTCCGCGCGGCGGGATTGCCCTGCGCGCGTCACCACCTCGCCCCGAACGAGGACGAGGCGCGGCGCTTCGCGGCCGAGGTGGGTTTTCCGCTGGTCGCGAAGCCGCCGGCCGGCGTGGGCTCGGCGAGCACGTTCGTCGTGAAGGACGCGGCCGAGCTCGACCGTGTGCTCGCGCTGAGCTCGCCGACCCCGGCGTCGCCCGTGATGCTCGAGGAGTTCGTGCGCGGCGCCGAGCACACCTTCGACGCGGTGGTGATCGGCGGCAAACCGGTCTGGTACTCGATCTCGCGGTATCTGCCGAATCCGATCGAGGTCGTGGAGAACCCGTGGATTCAGTGGTGCGTGCTCCTGCCGCGCGACATCAGCGGGCCGGAATTCGATCCGATCCGGGAGCTCGGGTTCCGGGCGCTTTCGGTGCTCGGGCTCGAAACGGGCATTTGCCACATGGAGTGGTTCCGGCAAAAGGACGGGCGGATCGTGCTCTCCGAGGTCGCGGCGCGGCCGGGAGGCGCGCAGCTCATGAATCTGAACGCGCGCGCCCATGATTTCGACATGTACGGGCAGGTCGCGCGGCTCATCGCATTCGATACGTTCGAGGCGCCGCGCGAGCGCAAGTACGCGACGGGCGCGGCGTTCCTGCGCGGGCAGGCGCCGGGCGTGGTGCGCGAGGTGTGGGGGATCGAGGAGGCGGAGCGCAAGCTCGGCAAGCTCATCACGGACGTGAAATGGCCCAAGGTCGGCGAGCCGCGATCGGCGAGTTACGAGGGCGAAGGGTACGTGCTGGTGCGGCACCCGGAGACGGAGGGCGTCGCGGAGGCGTTACGCGAGATTGTCCAGCTCGTGCGCGTCATCTCGCACTGATCGGCGGGCGTGCGGCGCGCGGAGGAGCGTGCGCGCGGCGGGCAGGACGACGTCGGCCATCGCGCGGCGCATGACGTCGCGTTTTTCCGCGGCCGACAGGCAGCCGTGGGCGGCGAGTTTGTCCGCGTCCGCGCCGGGAGCTGCGACGTCCTCGGGCTCGGGGCAAACGGCCGTGGAAAATGCTTTTTCGAGGGCGCGGGCGACCTCGGGCCCGCCCGCTTCGAGCGCCCACGCGAGCGTGCGCCACGCAAGTTCCGCGTGCGTGGCCTCGTCCTCGGCGATCCACATGAGCGTGGCTTTCACCGCGGGATCGGTCGCGCGCAAGGCCTCTTCTCCTGCGACGAGCGCGGAGAGCGTCTCGTTGACGGCGCCTTCGAGGGCCGTGGCGAGCGCGATCTCGGCGAGGGTTTTCCGCAGCGCGACCTCGGGCAGGGGCAACGTGCCCGGACCAACCGGCGCGCCCGCGTAGGCGCTGGCAAGGCTGAAACATAGTTTGGCGTGCCGCACCTCGTCGGCAAGGGCCTCCTGCGCAGCGGAGACGAGCGAGGCCGGGGCGCCGGCGCCGAGCAGCTCCAGGACGACGCGCGCGAAGGACGCGACGGAGGCGTGCTCGTAGAGGCCCGAGCGCGTGAAATGGTCGGCGAGGGCGCGGCGCGTGGCGGGGTCGAGGTTCGATAGATTGGGAGATTCCGACAAACCTTGCCCGGCTTGCAGGAGCCAATCGGCGCGAGGCGCGGGGTCGGCGGTGCGCGCTTCGCCGTCGACGACGAAGGGGCGGCCTTCGCAAATCTCGAAGGTGATGGCCACGTTATAGCAACACTGGGCGCTGATCGACAGCTCCAGGCAGCCGTAACCGGGGTGATCGTAGCAGCAGGTCCCGGAGCCCGCGCATTCGTCGGTGCCGTGGACCTGCTTCATCAGCTCGGCCTGGACGTCCCCGAGCGGAGGGCAATTGCCGCCCACGGAGCCCGGGAGGCAAAGAAGGCGATATTCGGCATTCGGAGGGGGCGGGTTCTCGCAGGGGAGCGCGCCGCCCGCCCCGCCGACGCCAACGGCGGTGCTGACGGCGGGGCCCAAGACGCCACCGGTGCCGCCCGCGCCACCCGTGCCGCCCGTGCCGCCCGCGCCGCCCGTGTTCGCATCGATGACCACATTGCCGCCACACGCGGCCGCCGCGACGGCGAGAGTCGCGCCCGCGGTGAGCCCCGCGGCCCGCAGGATTCGCGTGAACAGCGCAACGGAGAGAGGTGAAGGATTTTTCGCGTGGGCCATTTTGTGCCTACCTCGCTGCATCGAAGATCGCGGTGGCCCAGAGGCCACGCGGAATGGGACGCAAACGCTGCATCCGGGCAACGAGGGTGGCAAAATTCGGGCCGGCAGCGCGGGGCTCAGGCGCGCGCGCGTTTGCGAGGCGCGGCGGCGGGCTTTTTCGCGCCGAGGCCGGACCAGCCGAAACGATCGAGTGAGACATTTCCGCGCGGATCGAAGGTGACGCCCTCGGATTCGAGGAGCGCTCGCTGGAGGGCGCCGCCGACCGGGTCCTTGATGGTGACGGCGGCGCGATTGCGAGGGCGGCTGCCGAGGACACGTTGCCACGGGACGGTGCTGCCGCCGGTGTCCTTCAGCGCGGCGAGGGCGAATCCAACGTGACGCGCCGAGCGAGGGTACCCGGCGAGGGCGGCGACGACGCCATACGTGGTGACGCGGCCGCGGGGAATGCGGCGGACGACACGATAGAAGGCTTGCCACCAGGAGATCGGCTCGACGGCATCGACGGGCTCGGCGCGCGTGATCCGGGCCCGCGTCTTCAGGGGTGCTTTCGTGGCCTTCTTCGCGGGCTTCTTCTTCGATTTCGACGTCGCGCCGCGGGCGCTCACGGGATCTCCTCGATTTCTTCCCCGCGCAGGGAGCGGAGCCGCGGGAGCGCGGCGCCCTCGGGGAGGCGGACGCGGAGCCGCTCGGCGAGGCTCTGGAACGCGAGGCACATCGAATGCGCCGCGGCGTCGCCCTCGTCGGCCCGGGTGCGCATCTCGGGGTAGATGGTATGTGCGAGCCGGTAAAACACGTTCTGGGTTTTCCAGAGGTCGACAGAAAAGCCGGCGCGATGCGCGAATTCGACGGCCATGTCGAGATCCGCGAGGAGGAGAGGATCGGTGGGGCGTTCGCGCAAGCGCTCGGCGAGGGCGGAGAGGCTCTGGCCGAGGGTAAACGTCACGGCGGCTCGATCGACGTGGAGGTCCTGCTCCTTGGCCTGCGCGAGGAGGCGCCGCATGGAGAGGACGTCGGGCGGGACGCGCTCGGCGGCGCGCAAAAGGTCGGCGCCGAGGACGAGCTCGCCCGCGACGAGCAAGGAGCGCGGCGTGGGGCTGCGCAAAGGCGCGAGGCGGCGGAGGAGCGGCGCATATCGCTCGAAAAGGGCGCGCTGGGCGGCCTCGACCTCGGCGAGCGTGGGGGAAAGGAGGCGCTCGACGATGCGGCGCTGATCGTCGCGAAAAACGGAGTCGAGCGAGTCGATCGTGCGGTCGCAACGGCGATAGAAGAGGCGCATCGTGCCCTCCATGTCGCCCGATTCGAAGGTGCGGACGAGCTCGGCGCGGCGCTCGACGTGTTCGTCGCCCTCGGGGTCGCGCAAGACGCCGCCGGCGACGCGGTGATCGCCGAGGTGGAGGACGCTGAAGTCGTGGCACTCGGAGGCGAGCGTGAGGCGGCTCGTGACGCGCGTGCGGCCGAGGAGGAGCTTGGCGCCGTTGCGCTCGTGGGTCTCGAGGCCCTCGACGTGCACGTCGTAACAATAGGTGCTCGGGGGGCCGTCCTGGACGAGGCTCGTCGCGAAATGGGCGGTGACGGCCGGGAGATCGACGCGCGCCCGCGTGACGAAACGATCCCAGACGCGGCGGCCGTCGCCCATCTCGGGGAGGTTCGAGCGGGCCTTTTCGAGTTTTTCCAGGAACGGGCCTTCGAGGCTCTTGCCGAAGAGGGCCTCGCCGAGCTCGACGACGCGGCCGGCATACTGGAGGCATTGCACGGTCTCGATGCCGGAGAGGTCGTCGAAGAACCAGCCGCAGCTCGTGTACATGAGCATCGCATTGCGCTGGAGCTCGAGGAGCGCGAGGGCCTCGCTTTGCTCCTCGGCCGAGAGCGCGTGCGTCGCATGCGCAGAGAAGAAACGCGCGAGGGTGCTCGGCGAGCGATCGAGGACGACCTCGATGTAAGCGTCGCGGGCGGCCCAGGGGTCGTGGAAGAGGCGCTCGGCCGCGCGCTCGAACGGGCCCGCGACCTCGTCGCGGAGGGCGTCGAGGGCAATGCGGAGGGGCTTGCGCCAGGACTGGTTCCACCCATGCGGGGAGCCGGCGCGGCAGCCGCAATCGGCGCGCCAGCGCTCGACGCCGTGGGCGCAGCTCCAGGAGGTGCCCTCCAGGATCTCGGCCTCGTGTGTCGGCGGGTGGCGTTCGAGGAACTCGCCGTAATTGGTCAATTTGGCCAAACCATGCGCCTCGATGTGGCCGAGGGCCCAGGCGAGGGCCATTTCGCCGTAGCGATGGTGGTGGCCGTAGGTCTCGCCGTCGGTGGCGATGTGGACCATCTGCGGGAAGGTGCGCTTGCTGTCGAACGCGGAGGCGAGGCGGCCGGCGAAATGCTCGCCGTTCGCGAGGAGGCGTTCGAAGGCGACGGCCTGGGAGACGGGGCCGTCGTAAAAGAAGACGGCAATCGAGCGGCCGGAAGGGAGCTCGACGCGGTAGGCCATCGAGGGGTCGACGCGGCTGCCGCGGACGTCGATCCATTCCTTGCCGCCGATGCGACGCACACGCGCGGCCTGCCGAGGGGCGAGGAGGGTGAAGGTGATGCCTTCGGCCGCGAGGACCTCCAATGTCTCGGTGTCGACGGCCGTCTCGGGGAGCCACATGCCCTCGGGTTTGCGGCGGAACCGCGCGACGAAATCGGCGATGCCCCAGCGGACCTGCGTGACTTTGTCGCGCTGATTCGCGAGCGGCATGATGAGGTGGTTGTACGCCTGGGCCATCGCCGAGCCGTGCCCGCCGAAGCGGCGCGCGCTCGCCTCGTCCGCCGCGAGGATTGCCCGGTAGGTCTCCTTCGCGTGGTGCTCCATCCAGCCGAGGAGCGTCGGGCCGAAATTGAAGCTGATGCGCGAGTAGTTGTTGACGATGCGCGTGATGCGGTCCTCGCCGTCGAGGACACGCGCCGCGGCGTTTGGCGCGTAACACTCGGCCGTGATGCGCGCGTTCCAGTCGTGCCAGGGCGCGGCCGAGTCCTGCTGCTCGATCGCTTCGAGCCAGGGGTTTTCCCGCGGGGGCTGATAAAAATGGCCGTGGACGCAGACGTACCGCTCGGGTGCCTTCATCGAGCCCTCACGTAAAGCGCAGCCTCGGACGGGCCGAGGGTGACGCGGACGAGGCCGGTCGAGGTGATTTCCTCGGGAGCCGAGGCGTCGCCCTTGCCGCCGAAGCGGGCCTCGGACGAGGCGAGCGAGCGGCGGAAGGTGCCCGAAGGCACGGGCAAGGTGACGGTGACGGGGTGGTCGCCGAAATGGTAGATCACGAATACCTCGGAGTCACGGTTCCAGCGCCGCACGTAAAGGAGGCGCTCGTCCTCGAAGGCGACGGCCTGCCGCCCGCCCTCCGCGGCGAAGGCGCCCACGTCGCGCCGCGCCCGGAGGAGCTCTTTGTACCACGCGAGGAGCCTCGCGTGATCCCCCGTGGTGCGGAGCTTGAAATCGAGCTTGGCGCGGCGGAACGTGGACTCGTCCTGCGGATCGAGCGGTTTTTCCGAATATCCGAGCTTGGCCATTTCCTCGGCGCGGCCTTCGCGGACATTCTCGACGAGCGTGGGATCGCCGTGGCTCGTGAAGTACGGGAACGGCGCGATCTCGCCGTATTCCTCGCCCATGAAGAGCAGGGGCAAGAAGGGCGAGAGCAGGACGACGGCGGCCGCGAGCTTCTGCTTTTCGAAGGAGACCCGCGCGGAGAGGCGTTCGCCGCGCGGGCGATTGCCGACCTGGTCGTGGTTCTGGACGAACGTGACGAGGCGCCGCGGGTCGATGCTCGCGGCCGGGCGGCCGCGGCGGCGCTGGCGGTACCTGGAATGTTCGCCGGTATAGGCGAAGTTCTCGCGGAAGGTCTTGGCGAGCTGCTCGACGAGGCCGAAGTCCTGGAGATAACCGACGCGCTCGTTCGTGAGGAGGGCGAGGAGCGCGTAATGGACGTCGTCGTTCCAGAGGCCGTCGAGGCCGTGGCCGCCCTGGGACGAGGGCGTGACGAGGCGCGGGTCGTTGTCGTCGCTCTCGGCAATGAGGTGGACGAGGCGGCCGAGCTCGGAGGCGCGGCGATGGACGGCCTCGCCGAGCTCCTCGAAGAACGAGAGGGGCGAGTTGTCGACGATCGCATTGACGGCGTCGAGGCGGAGGGCGTCGACGCCCATCTGCGTGACGAAATGGAGCGCGCTCTCGATGAAGAACTTGCGGACCTCGTCCGAATGCGGGCCGTCGAAATTGAGGGCGTCGCCCCAGCGCGTGCGATAATACGAGGCGAAGTAGGGGCCGAAATCGGCGACGTAGGTGCCCTCGGGGCCGAGGTGGTTGTAGACGACGTCGAGGATGACGGCGATGCCCTCCGAATGGCAAGCGTCGACGAAGCGGCGCAGGCCCTCGGGGCCGCCATAGGAGGCCTGGACGGCGAAGGGATACGCGCCGTCGTAGCCCCAGTTGCGCTCGCCGGGGAACGCGGCGACGGGCATGACCTCGACGGCGGTGACGCCGAGCTCGCGGAGGTGCGAGAGGCGCGAGATCGCAGCGTCGAACGTGCCCTCGGGGGTGAAGGTGCCGACGTGGAGCTCGTAAATGACGTATTCGTCGAGCGGGCGGCCGGTCCAGCCAGGGGTGTGGTCGGAAAAACTCCGCACGACCTCGCTCGGGCCGTGGACGCCCTCGGGCTGGAGGCGTGAAGCGGGGTCGGGGCGGAGCTTGCCGCCGCCGAGGTCGTAATGGTAACGCGCGCCGGGGGCGACGCCGTCGACGAGGGCCTGGTAATAACCGTTCGCCTCGGGTTCGAGCGGGATCCGGCGTTCGAGTTTGCCCTGGAGGACGAGCTCGACCTTTTCGACGTTCGGCGCCCAGACGCGGAAGCGGGCGCGGTCCTCGCCGAGGTGGACGGCGCCGAGCGGGCGCTCGGAGACGGCGAGGCCCTCGTGCACGAAGAAGACGGCGCCGAGGGGCGGGAGCGTGATCTCGACGGAGTTTTTCCGGCTATGCCATTCGATGTTCTCCGCGACGACGTCGCCGCCGGCGCCCATGCCGCTGCCGCCGAACTCCAGGGCGTCGCTGGAGACGAGCTCCTTCCAGCGGCCGCCGCGAGGCAGGCCGACCCGATAACGCTGGCGCGGGATGGGCGTGAAGTTGATGGCGACGAGGACGAGGGCGTCGGTGGAGCGGGCGCGGCGGTAGAAGACGATGACGCTGTGGTCGGCGTCGTTGCAATCGATCCACTGGAAGCCCTCGGGGCTCGTGTCGAGCTCGTGCAGGGCGGGATATTCGCGGTAAAGGCGATTCATCGCCTGGACGAACCGCTTCATGCCGGCGTGGTAGGGGCCCTCGTCGAGCAGGTGCCAGTCGAGGCTCGATTCGTGGTTCCATTCGCGCCGCTGGGCGATCTCGCCGCCCATGAAGAGCAATTTTTTCCCCGGCTGGGCCCACATGTACGCGAAGAGCAGGCGCAGGTTCGCGAATTTCTGCCACTCGTCGCCGGGCATCTTGCCGAGCAGCGAGCCCTTGCCGTGGACGACCTCGTCGTGCGAGAGCGGAAGGACGAAGCTCTCGCTGAACGCATACATCATGCGGAACGTGAGCTGGTTGTGGACGAACTTGCGATAGACGGGGTCGCTCTGCATGTATTTGAGCGTGTCGTTCATCCACCCCATGTCCCATTTGTAGCCGAACCCGAGGCCGCCGACGTACGCGGGGCGGGAGACCATGGGCCAGGAGGTGGACTCCTCGGCGATGGTCTGGACCTCCGGGAAGGCGCGGGAGATCGATTCGTTGAGGCGGCGAAGGAAATCGATGGCTTCGAGGTTCTCGCGGCCGCCGTAGCGGTTCGGCACCCACTCGCCGTGCTTGCGGGAGTAATCGAGGTAGAGCATGGAGGCGACGGCGTCGACGCGCAGGCTGTCGGCGCGGTACCGATCGAGCCAGAAATGGGCGTTCGAGAGGAGGAAGCTCATCACCTCGTGGCGGCCATAATTGAAGATGAGGCTCTTCCAGTCGGGGTGATACCCCTTGCGCGGGTCGGCGTGCTCGAAGAGGTAGGTGCCGTCGAAATAGCCGAGGCCATGCTCGTCCGAGGGGAAATGCGAGGGGACCCAGTCGAGGATGACGCCGAGGCCGGCGTCGTGGAGCGCGTGGACCAGGTGAAGGAAATCGTCGGGGCCGCCGAAGCGCGAGGTGGGCGCGTAATACCCGGTGATCTGGTAGCCCCACGAGCCGCCGAACGGATGCTCCATGACGGGCAGGAGCTCGACGTGGGTGAAGCCCATGCGCGCGGCATACTCGGGCAGCTCCGCGGCGAGCTCGCGGTAGGTGAGCGGGCGGTTTCCATCCCCGACGACGCGGCGGAAGGAGCCGAGGTGGACCTCGTAGATCGAAACGGGTTTGTCGGGGCTCGTGCGCTTCTGGCGGGGCTTTTTCGGCTGCTCGTCGAGCGAGGCGAGGTCCCAGACGATCGACGCGGTCTTCGGCGGGATCTCGTGCAAAAAGCCGAACGGATCAGCCTTCTCGACGACGTATCCGTGGAAGCGGGAGGCGATGAAGTACTTGTAGACCGCGCCCTTGCCGACGCCCGGGACGAACCCTTCCCAGATGCCGGAGCCGCCGCGGCGCGCGAGGGGGTGGGCCTCGCGATCCCAGCCATTGAAATCGCCGACGACGGAGACACGCTCGGCGTCCGGGGCCCAGACGCCGAAACAGGTGCCCGCGACGCCGTCGACGATCATCGGATGAGCGCCGAGCTTCTCGTAGAGGCGGGTGTGCGTGCCCTCGGCGAAGAGGTAAAAATCCTCCTCCGTGAGGCGAGTGACGTCATGACGAACCGCGGTCCCGAGCTCCATGGATAGGAGCGGTTAGTCGAAATCGCGGGAGGCGGGAAGAGGGGAATTGCCTTACTTCGCGATCACGCGGCCCGTGGCGAGCTTGAAGAAGGAGGAGTAGGCCGCGGCGTTGAGGCAGGTATTGAGGTCGACGACCGCGTTGTTCTTGTCGCGGCAGCCGTTGACCTCCTTGGTCATCGTGTCCCGCGTGAGCGTGTACGGGGCGCCCGCGCCCGCGACCGGCGCGCCGGGATCGACCTGATCCGGCTGGCGGATGAGTATGACCTGGAAGATGGACACGCTGCATCCGCCGATGAGGACGTCGAGCAGGGAGTTCGCGGCGGTGTACGCCTGGCTGCACGGGGTGGCGCCGCCAACGACGAGCTGCGCGGGGATGGGGACTTGATCAAGCGAGGCCGCGCTGATGTTGCCGCAGAGCTTGCCCGCGCCATTGGGGTTCGGTTGCCCGGTGCTCGCATACACCTGGAGCGCCGGATCGAGGTGCTCCGAGGCGAGGTGGCCGGGCGGGCCGCCCGTGGAAGCGAGAGGCGTGCTCACAGCGCCGATCGTGGTGGTGAGCCGGGCGTTGCTCATCTTGAGGAGCGACGGCGGGCCGCCGAGGGCGAGGGTGAGGCTGAGATAACCCGGCCCCGCCGTGAGCGTCTTCGCGTTGATGCTGCCCGAGAGCATCTGTAGCGGTTTGCCATTCGCGTCGACGGACGCCGGGTTCGTCGCGTACCACCAATCGAGATCCGCGGCGCCATTGTACATGGCGCCCATCGGGACGATGGGGCTGCCGTTGAGGGCGCCGAGCTCGATGGCCGGATCGGAGGTGCCCGTCATGTCGTCGAGGCCGAACGTCTTGAACATGATGTTCATGGAGCCGTTGGCGATGCCATTCGCGAGCGAGGTCTGGATCGGGGTCGCGGCCGTGGAGGAGATGGCGCTGCCGAGCTGGTTCACGGCGCAGAACGAGGCGTCCGTCGCGAGCTCCAATTGGAGCCAGTTCGCGCGCTGGACCTGCTCGAACTGGCACGACGCGTCGCAGCCGTCGAGGTTCTTCGTGTTGCCGTCGTCGCATTGCTCGCCGGCCTCGCGGATGCCATTGCCGCACGCCGGGGGGAACTTGCACGTCGCATCGCAGCTCGCGCCCGGGGGATCACATTGCTCGCCGGCGGCCGTGTCGACGCAGCCGTCGCCGCACGCCGTGGGCTTGCAAGAGCCGCCCGTGCAGAGACCTCCGGCGCAGGGGGCGCAGTTCGCCTCGGGCATGCCCGGCGAGCAAGCCTTGCCCGCGCTCCCGCCCACCACGACGTCGACGCAGGTCTCGCTGCCGTTGCAAGTCTCGGCGTCGACGCAATCGGCGTTCGTGTCGCAGGAGAACTGGCAGGTGACCTCGCAGCCGGCGCCGGGGCCGTTCTGTGCGCCGAAATCGCACTCCTCGCCATTCTCGACCATCCCATTGCCGCAGACCGCCTCGGGCGGGAGGCATGCGCCGCTCTGGCAGACGAGGTTTGGCGCGGCACACATCTGGCCGTTCTGCGCGGCGTCCGGGAGGGTGACGCAGACGTTACTCGCGTTGCAAGCGGCGACCTGGCAGGGCGGCGCCGCGGGGCAATCGGTGGCCGGGTTTTCGCAGGAGAGGGTGCAATCGGCGTCGCAGCCGTCGCCGGAGGTCGTGTTCCCGTCGTCGCAGACCTCGCCCGGATCGACGGAGCCGTCGCCGCACACGGTGGGGGTGCAGGCGCCATTCACGCAGATCGCGCCCATCCCGCAGACCTGGCCGCTGCCGAGGGGGCTTCCGCAGGTATGCGTGGCGTCGTCGCAGGTGGTGCCGACGCACGGATCGAGGCTCGAACAGTCGCGCGTCGGGTCGTTCGAGACGCAACCGAATTTGCAGGCGTCGCAGCCGTCGCCGTTCACGATGTTGCCGTCGTCGCACTCCTCGTTCGGGCTGACGAAGCTGTCGCCGCAGGTATCGTCGGCGCAGACGCCCGCCTTGCAGATCTTGCCCATGCCACACGAGACGCCGTCGGCCGCGTTCATCCCGGGCGCGCAGGTGTGAGCGTTGGTGCAGATTTCGGCGCCGTTGCAGGGGTCGGCGTCGTCGCATTTGGCGTCGCCGGTGTTGGGGTTCGCGTTGTCGCAGGTGTAGAAGCAGTCGACCTGGCAGCCGTCGCCATTGACCATATTGCCGTCGTCGCACGCCTCGGTGCCCTCTTTGACACCGTTGCCGCACACGGCCTCGCCCCCGCCGCCCGCGCCGCCCATCCCGCCCGCGCCGCCCATCCCGCCTGCGCCGCCCATCCCGCCTGCGCCGCCCATCCCGCCTGCGCCGCCCATCCCGCCTGCGCCGCCAATGCCACCCGTGCCACCGATGCCGCCCGTGCCGCCAATGCCACCCGTGCCGCCGTCGCCGCCGGCGCCGCCCGTTCCGCCCATTCCGCCCGTGCCGCCCGGCCCGCCCGGGCCCGTGGATGTGATGGAGACCTCGTCGTCCCCGCACCCGGCCAACAGGGTCGTCCCGGCGAGCCCAGCGATCGCCATCAGGGCCGCGAGCCCACGCGAATTCGAATGCATCCGCACGTCACACCTCCAAGATCAAGGCCCGCGAAAAGCAAGCCGGCTTTGCCATCCTAGACCGGTCCCGTCCACGAATGGTTGGATTCTCGCGACATCCACCGTAAGATCGTAGTTTTTTCGGTTGCGGCTGAAGCTTCGCGGGCCCCCGAGGCGCTCGGCGCGTGCGGGAAGCACGGAGACCACCCCCACACGAAGGCCCCGCTTGACCAGGCCGCCGGGAAACGGTCATATCGGAGGCGCTGGCATGGAGGATCGAGAGCTCTGGGAGCGGCGCATCGGGACCACGCTGCGCGACACGTGGCGGCTCGAGAGCCTCATCGGCGTCGGCGGGATGGCCGCGGTGTACGTCGGCGTGCAGTCGATCGGCCGGCGCGACGCGGTGAAGATCCTCCACCCGGAGGTGGCGCGGCAGAAGGACCTCCGGGCGCGCTTCGAGCAGGAAGCGCGGGTCCTTTCGAGCTTCCGTCACCCGGGCGCCGTCGAGGTCCTGTTCATGGGCACGACCGAGGACGGGCTGCCCTTCATCGTGATGGAGCTGCTCGAAGGCGAGTCGCTCGCCGCGCGCTTCAAGCGGCTCGGCTCGATTCCCGTCGACGAGACGCTCCGGTACGTCGACGAGGTGCTCTCGGTGCTCGGCGCCGCGCACGCGCAGAACATCGTCCACCGCGACATCAAGCTCGACAACGTGTTCGTGCTGAACAGCGGGCACGTGAAGGTGCTCGACTTCGGCATCGCGCGGCTCCGAAACTCGCAACACGCGGTGCAGACGAAGATCGGCTCGATGCTCGGGACCTTGCCGTACATGCCGCCCGAGCAGATCCGCGGCGTGGAGATCGACGGGCGCGCAGACATCTTCGCGCTCGGCTCGACGATGTTCCGGCTGCTCGCGAAGCGGCGCATCCACGAGGGAAACAGCGAGGCCGAGATCCTCGTGAAGATGTCGACGGAGCCGGCGCCGCCGCTCGCGACGCTCGTGAAGGACGTGTCGCCGCAGGTGTGCATGGTCGTCGATCGCGCGCTCGCGTTCCGGACCGATCGGCGATACCCGGACGCCGCGACGATGCAGCGTGACGTGCGCGCGCTGCTGCGCGGAGAGCCGCCGCCGTACGCGCTGGAGAAGCTCGCCGCGGGAGAGCTGCCGACGGCGCTGATCACGACGCCCGCAGCCGCGCCGACGAACGTCGATCTCGCCGAAGCGCCGACGGTGCCGCCGCCGCCGATGGGCGCAGGGGATGCGCCGACGGCGGCCGGGATCGGCGTCGTGATGCCCTCCGTGATCTCGGCGCCGACCGCAGTCTCGGCCGTGACGACGGCGTCGCCGCCGAGCAGCCCGACCGGGACGGGTCCACGATCGGCGACGACCGCGCAGGCCAACGCGTCGATCATGTACGGGCCGACGGTGATGGCGAGCGTGGCGAGCCTGGGTTTGTCGGAGCCGACGCCGCCGCCGGTGACGAACCCGTCACGCGCGTCGCTGCCCTCGGCCCCCGCGCAAGCAGCGCCGCCGCACGCCCCGGAGCCGACGCCCGCGCCCGCATCGGCCGCGCACACGCCGCCGCCGATGGCGAAGAGCTTGATCGGGACGGCCGTCGCGGCGCTCGCGGAGCCACGAAAAATCCCGCTCATCCCGGCGCTCATCGGGGCGCTCGTGTGTTTGATCCTCCTGTTCGTCGGCATCGCGGTGTTCCGCGGGCACGACGAGGCGCCGACGTCGCCCGAATCCGCAGCCAGCGCGAGCACGACGAAGGCAAACGCAGCCTCGGGCGCGTCGACGACGGGCACCGAGTCGACGAAAAAGAGCAAAAAACGCAACTGGGACAAGGTCAACTGGGACAAGTAACGCGCCCGTGCATTGCAAAGTCGCAATCCATCCGTTGCAGAAATGGGCGTGTTGACGTGGGCGTACGTCCCACGGGCGGCTGTTGGAGAAGCCGGGATCCGGAAGAAGGCCACAAGGAGCGTTCGATCGGTTCCGGCGCTGATCTTGCATACTTGACCTATTCAGGCCTCGCTCGACCGTAACGCGCGAGGCAGGGGGCCGTGGTGCTGGGCGTCATTCTCCTCGGGTTCCAAAACTACGTACGCGAACGGCTCGGCGAGGAGCTCTGGCGAACGATCCGGAACGAAGCCGGCGTCGCAGAACGCGTGTACCTGCCCTCCCAGACGTACCCGGGCGAAGAACTGCACGCGCTCGCGACGAGCATGTCGCGGCTGACGGGGATGTCGCCCGCCCTCGTGCTCGAGAGCTTCGGCGACAAACTCGCGGCGGAGCTGCTCAAGGTCTACGGCAACCTCGTCGATCCACGCTGGCGGGTGCTCGACGTGCTCGTGCACAGCGAGGAGCTCATCGAGCGAATGGCGCAACGAAGCGGCGACCTCGCGCCGCATTCGCCGGTGAGCGCGCGCTGGGGTCGCGACGGCGAGGTGGTCCTGGTCTACCAGTCGCACCTGAAGGGCTGCGCGCTGATCAAAGGCATCGTGCGCGGGCTCGGCGCAAACCTGGAGCAGCCGGTGCTGCTCGACGAGAACCGATGCATGCTCGCCGGCGCGTCGACGTGCGAGATGGCCGTGCGGCTCGAACGAACGACGCAGCTCACGGAGCGCGCGCAAGGGCTCGCACGAAGGCTGACGCCGCCCGCGATGAGTCGATCCGCGCTCAAGAGCGCGCTGTTCGGCGATCGGTCGGACATGTCGTCGGTGCCGCCGCCGCCCGCGTCGTCGTCGAAGCAAGAAACGCTGTCGGCGTGGAGGACCGAGACGAAGACGAACCCGCCCGCGAGCGGCGTGACGCCCGCGCGGATCTCCACGCTGCCATCCGCGCCGAGCACGCCGAGCACGCCGAGCACGCCGCCG
Source organism: Polyangium sp. y55x31 (assembly GCF_029946505.1). Lineage (GTDB taxonomy): Bacteria > Myxococcota_A > Polyangia > Polyangiales > Polyangiaceae > Polyangium. The sequence goes on along the minus strand of NZ_JARZHG010000005.1, from coordinate 462,816 downwards.
CCGAGCCCCGATGCCGACGCGTCGGAGCTCTGGCGTCGGCGCTGATCGTTACGCGTTCGTCCAGACGGTGCCCACGCGGCGGCGCTCCGCATACGAGGGCGCGCTGAGCGCGTAACGAAGGAGGTCGCCCGTGACCGGATGCAGCACGACGAGGCGAGGATCCTCGGCCGCACGCGCGACGTCCCGATCGATGCGGCAGAGGTGATCGATCGCGGCGACGAGGTCGCCGGAGAGCAAGTAGCCGAGGCGGTTTTCGCTGCGACGAACGCCCGCCGCGAGGAGGCGGATGTCGTAGCCGGGCGCGGCGGAGGGCAAGATCTCTTCGAGGAGCTTGCGTTGCCTGCGGCCGATGGCGCGCTGCACGTGAACGCCGAACGCCTGGGCAGCCTGCTCGCGGACGGGGCCGAGGTCACGCGCGCCGAAGGCGGGGTCGACGGTGCGCATCGCCGCGATGAGGAGAGCGTCGCACGATTCGAGGGCGAGCTCGTCGAGCCAGGTGGGGCCGAGCGCGATACGCACGAAGAGGCGGCCAAGGGCGAAGGCTTGCTCGGGCTCGGGGAGCTCGGCAAACGCGACAGGGCCGACGATGGCCGGAGGATCGCCGGGATACACGCGCGGCATGCCCTGCCAGGACGGCGAGAGGTAGAGCTCGAAGCCCTCGACGCCGAGGCTCTTGGCGATGCGATCGGCGAGGCGATACGTGAAGCTGTTGTCACGCGAGCCGATGCGGTCGCGCGAGGAGATGCCGAGGCTCGAGAGCTCGAAGCGCAGGGCCTTGTGCGCGATGGGCGCGATGGCCGCAGCCGCGAGGAGCATGGGGCTTTGCGCCTCGACGGCGAGGAGGCGGTGGAGCTCGGGGCCCGCGAAGACGCCGGGGTGCAGCGCATCCGGGGGCATGCGGCGCGCACGCAGGCGCGTGATGCGTTCGGGTTTGACGTCGCCGAGGCAAGCGCGCGCCTCCTCGACGGTGAGGCGCTCCTCGGCGCGGCCATCCTTGGCGAGCGCAGATTCGAGCGCGGCGAGGGCCGCCGAGAGCTCGCCGGTCTTCACGAGGGCGTCGATGTCAGTCGCGAGGACGTCGCGCAAAACCTGGACGGCCTCGGCGTTGCGGTTGGCCGCGTCGAGGCCACGACCGAGCGCAGCACGAGCCTCGGGGCCGGCGCTGGGGAGCCCGACGGCCTGCTGGAGGTGCGCGACGCCGTCGCGCGGGCGCACGAGGACGGTGACCTCGAGGAGGCCGATCGTGGTGAGCCATCGAGGATCGATGGGCAGGCGGCGCGCCGAGGCGATCTCGAGGACCTGGCCGATCGCCGCGACGTACTGGGCCGCGCCGTCGGGCGTCTCGACGCGATAGAGGCGCGCGAGGGCGCCCCAGGGGCGCATGTCGGTCGGGCCGTGCGCGATGGCGTCGCAGAGCGCGCGGACGATGCCGGCACGATCACCGGCCTCGCGCTGCGCTTCGGCGAGGCGGAGGCAAACGTCGACACGGGTGCGCGCGTCGGGCGAGGCATCGGCGAGGCGCGTGAGCGCATGCACGGCGAGCGCGTGATCCCCGCGCTTGGCGGCGATCTGGTAGAGGCGGTCGAGCGCGAAGGCGTGCGAGGGCTCCATCGCGAGGACGGCCTGCACGCACTGCTCGGCGCGCGGGAGATCGGCGAGCGGGCCTTCGTAGAGGCTCGCGAGCTCGAAGTACGCCGCCGTGCGCGCCTCGGGGACGGCCGCGATCGAGACGATGCGTTGCCAGGCGTCGCGAGCCTCGGCCGGGAGGCGCTGCGCGGTGTAGAGGCGCGCGGTGAGCATGAGCGCGGGGACGTCGTCGGGCGTCTCGACGAGGACGCGGCGCATGGCCGCGATGCCGATGCTCGGATCGGGCGAGGCGCCGCCAGCCTCGTGGTGACGAAGGACGGCGCGGCCGATCTCCGTGCCGAGGAGGACGATCTGCGCGGAGGAAGCAGCACGTTCGAGCGCTGTGCCGAGGCGATCGGCGAGGCGCGCAGGGTCGAGCGCGAGGCCACGGGCGAGCGCGCGGGCAGCCGCTTCGCAGTCGGGGTCCTCGCGGAGCGCGTTCTCGTAGAGCTCGAGGGCCTCGCCCATGAGGCCAGGCTCCTCGGCGGTGAGCTGCGCGGCGCGGACGAGGTGTCCGGCGCGGCGAGAAGCGCCCTCGACGATGCGGGCGAGCGCGCGGTTCGCCGTGATGAGCGCCGAGCGATCGCCGAGCTCGCCGGCGAGCCGATCGAGGCCACGCGCAGCGAGCAAGCTGTCGGGGAAGAGCGCGAGCGTGTCGCGGTAGCCGGCGAGCGATGCGCGGGCGAGCGAGGCGTCACCACCGCGGGCCTTGCCCTCGATGAGGATCGCCTCTTCGAGCTGGAAGAAGCCGCGGGCGACGGGCTCACGCGCGAGGGATTTGCGCGCGGTGATCGACGCGAGGAGGAGCGCGCCCGCGGGGCCCGTGGAGGCGGGCGAGACGGCGCCTTCGACGAGGCGACCGGCGATGCGGATGATCGCGTCGTGCACGCTGCTGTCGGCCGGGCGCTCGGCGACGACGCGGCCGAGCGCGTCGAGGAGCGTGTCGCTCGGGATGCGCTCCTCCAGCGCGACGAGATGCGCGAGCGCGCCCGTGCGCGCGACGACCGATCGCGCGGCGGCGGCCTGTCCGCGGAGGACATCCGCGAGCGCGACGGCCTGCGCGCTCCGGTGCAGATGTTCGAGCATGCGTAGCGCCGGGACGTGATCGGGCACGACGGCGGTGAGCCCTTCGAGCAGCGAGACGGCCTCGCGCCGATCCTTGCGGCAGAGCACGTCGGCGAAGGCGATGCGGATCGCGTGATCGACGGAGGCCGGCGGGTGGCGCGCGAGCCAGCCCGCGTAGAGCGAGGCGAGCTCGTCGGTCGCGCGGCGCCGCACGAGGATGCGCTCCATCGCCTCGACGACGGCCGGATCGAAGACGCCCTCCGCGGCGGTCGAGAGCGCATCGGCGGCGGCGAGGGTCGCGAGCGCGGCTTGATCTTCGCCGAGCAGGAGCTCCTCGACCTCGGCGGCCTGGAACAAGAAGCTCGCGCGTGCGATGGGCCCGGAGGCGCCGTCGGCGAGCTTCTTCAGCGAGGTGACGAGCCGGCGATGGTCCCCCGTGGCGCGGAGCAAGCGCGTGATTTCGAGCCCCGGCATCGGGTGATCCGGGCGCAGACGCGCGGCCTCCTCGTACGCCTTCACCGCGTCCTGCGGGCGCTTGAGGCGCAGCTCGTCGAAACGCGCGACCTCGATCCAGAGCCCGAACGACCCCGCGGGATCGTTGCGAATGAGCCCGAGCAGCGCTTGTTTCGCCTCCTCGTTCCGGCCTGCGCGGGTGAGCAAGCGGAAGCGCGCGCGCAGCGCGTCCGGATCCGTCGCCTTCACGGCGAGCGCCCGATCCACGAGCTCGAGCGCGCGATCCCGATCGCCCACACGCTCGCCGACCACGTCCGCGGCGCGGAGCAGGAGCCTGCGCTTGAGCGCCGGATCCTCGGTCAGCTCGGACTCGGCCACGAGCGCCTGCCCGAGCCTGCGGTAGTCACTTCCGCGCTGCGCGTTCCGTTGCATCGCGAGGAACGCGGTGCGCCGCACGGGATCGAGCGCGAGGATCTGATCGAGCACCTCCATCGCGCGCTCGGGCTGCCCGAGCTCGTCCTCCCAGATGCTCACGAGCTTTTCGAGCAGCGCGATCTTGCGCGGCGCTTCGGCCTGGGCCTGCGCGGCCTGCGTGTAGAGATCGATGCGCGCGCGCACGCCCGCGTCGGGCTCGCGCGCGGGCTTCTCGAGGAGCGCGGTGAGCGCGTCGAAGACCGCGGCGTCGCCGGGGTTCACGGTCCACGCGGCCTTCAGGTAGGCGATGGCGTCCTCGCGCTTGCGCAGGTGCCGCTCGCAGATGTCGGCCGCGCGCATGAGCGAGGCGACACGTTGATGTGCGGGCCGCTCGGCGTTGCCCTCGGCGGCCCAGACCTCGACGCGGCGCTCGTGCCGACCGAGGCGTTGCAGCGCGCGGTCGAGCCGTTCGCGCGTCGACTCGTCCACAGGATCGTGCAGGAGCGCCTGTTCGGCGTGAACGGCCGCGTTCTCGGCCTGCCCTAGCGCGTCGTAGATCTCCGACAGCCGCACGTGCGCGTACGCGATCGCCTCCTGCCCCGTCAGGATCGCGAGCTCGCGCTTTCGCGTGATCGACGCCTGTTCGAGCGCCCCTTCTTGCTCCTGCAGCCGGGAGAGCTCGGTGAGGATCCGCCGCGAGGTCGGCGTCCCGGCGGGCGCGCGCGAGGTGGCGCGCCCGAGCAGCGCGATCGCCTCGTGGGGATCTTTGAGCCGCTCACACTGGATCCGCGCGGCCGTGTAGAGCAGCCGCGAGGCGCGATCGTCGTCGAGCTCGTGCTCGGCTTCAGCGGAGAGCGATTCGCAGTACGCGCGCGGATCGTCGTGGCGCACGTGGTGCCGCGCGAGCGCCGCGCGGACCGGCCCCGGCGCGGGCTCGAAGCTCACGGCCCGCTCGAGGGCCGCGGTCGCGAGCGCCGGTTGCTGGAGCATGTCGTCGAGCGCCGCCGCGCGCTCGACGTGGAGCCATGCGGCGAGCCGCGTGTCTCCATCGGGCTTGCCCGCCTCGGGGGCGTACGCGTCTGCCATGCGTTCGAGGTGCTTTGCGAGCGACTCGGCGAGATCGCGCCCCTTGCCGCGCTCGAGCTCGCGACGAAGCACGGCCTCGAGGCCACGCAGCGCGTGCGGGTGCGCGGGCACGAGCTCGAGCGCCTTCCCGTAGGCCGCGCGCGCCTCGGGCCAGCGCCCGAGCTCGGCCGTGGCCCGCGCGCGCTCGACGAGCAGATCCGCGCGCTCGGCGTCGCTCTCGGCGACCACGAGCTCGTCGTCGACCACCGAGATCCGCTCCAGCCGATCTTCGGGCTCGAACAGATGCCGGAGCCGCGACAGCGCCGGGCCGAGCGAACGCGTGATCGCGCGCGCCGCCGCGAACGAGCGCCGCGCCGCGATCCGATCGTGCTCGACGCGCTCCTCGACGAGACCCCGCTCGACGAGGGCGCGCGCCGCGGCCACGGGATCGGCGCTCGTGATGCGCTCGGCGCGCCGCGTGAGCTCGACGCTCAGCGTGACTGGCTCGTTGGAAGCAGCTTCGGCGGGCGCGGCGGGCGCAGCCGCAGCCGCAGGCGCAGGCGCGGCGGGCGCAGCCGCAGGCGCGGCCCCCGTCGCAACCGTGGTCGCGCGACGCGGCGGCGCGGGACGACCGGGGACCGGCGGCGGCGACATCGGCGGAAGCGGCGGTGGTGCCATCGGCGGCAGCGGCGGCGCGGCGGCGGCTGCGGGTTCCGGCGTCGCTTGGCGCACCACCGTCGTCGCGGGCTTCGGCGGCATGGGCCCCACCGCGGGCACGACCTTGCCGGGCGGCGCGGGCTTCGGCGCGGACGCGCCTTGTGGCGGCTGCGCGGCTTGCGCGGGCGGCGCGGGCTTTGGTGGCGCTGCGGGCGCTTGGGGCTTGCCCTTGTCTGGCACGTCCCAGCCCGCGTCCACGGACATCATCGCGGGCCTTGCCAGCGGGGCGGGTTTGTCCTCGGCCTTCGGCTCGTCGGGGCGCTCGTCGTTCTCGGCCACGCTTCGATGCTACACGGCTTGCCCGTCGATCGAGCAAGCCCCGGGCATCGGAGGACCGTCGTTCACCCGGGGACGGGCGTCAGTTGCACTTCGCGCCGATGCAGGCCGCGAACTCCTCACCACACTCGGTCTGGATGCACCCGAAATCTCCGCCGCAGACCGGAAGCACACCGATGGCGCACGTGAGCACTTGATCCACGAAGAACTGCACGTCGGCGCAGCCCTGGGCCACGCAGTTCGCCACACAGGTCACGCTGAATTTCGGGGGATCCGCGCCGAGATCGAGGCACCCGAGGGCGCACGTGACCACCTCGAGGCACCCCTTCGTCTGGCACGTCCCGCAGTCCTGGGGGCAGATCGAGCACGTCTCGAACGCCTCGCACTTGCCGTTCGGGCACACCGAGCAGACGCCGCAGTCCGTCTGGCACGAAGCGCACGTCTCGGTCCCGGTGCAGATCCCGTCGCCGCAACCCGCGCACTTTCCGCAGTCGCCGGGGCACGTGAAACACGTCTCGGTGCCCGCGTCGCACGCGCCATCGCCGCAGCTCGGGCAGGCGTCGCAGTCGGGCGCGCAGGAAAGGCAGTCCTCGGGCGCCGTGCAGAACCCGTCGCCGCAGCTCGCGCACGCGCCGCAGTCCCCGGGGCACGACGCGCACGTCTCGCTCGGATCACATGCGCCGTTGCCGCACGTCTGGCACAGGCCACAATCGATCGGGCACGTCGCGCAGCTCTCGCTCGGATCACACGCGCCGTTGCCGCAGCTCTGGCATGCGCCGCAGTCGAGCACGCACGTCGCGCAGCTCTCCCCGTCGCCACACGTCCCGTCGCCACACCCCGCGCACACGCCGCAATCGACGGGGCAGTTGTCGCAAGCCTCGATCCCGGTGCACGCGCCGTCGCCGCACCCCGCGCAGAACCCGCAGTCCTCGGCGCAGCTCGCGCACGACTCCTCGGGATCACACGTGCCGTCGCCGCATGCGCCGTCGCCGCCCGCCGCCTGTCCCTCCGCGGGCGTGATGCTCGTGCGGCCGCATCCGGCGAAGGGGAACAAGGCGCCGAGCGCGCCGAGCAACAACACCCCGACGAACGACCTCTGCACGAAGCGCCGCGAGCTCTGCATGGGATCCACCTGTCCAAGAAATCGAAGCGAGCGAGCTTCGATCCTACCCGACGAGGCATCCCCGCGCTGCGCCCGCGCGGCCATCTTTCAGGCGCACAAAAAAGGACACCCCGGCGACCCGCAGAAAGCGGATCGCCGGGGTGTAAGTCGTTTCACTTCGGGGCGGCTTCGCCACCGGCCGGCGGAGCGGCCTGGTCACCCGCCGGAGCCGCGCCCTCGGCCGGCTTCGCCGCGTCACCCGCCGGAGCCGCGCCATCGGCCGGCTTCGCCTCGCCCGCGGCACCCTCGGGCGCCGCCGGCTCCTGCGCGGCGCCGCCGCAAGCAACCGCGAGGAGGGAGACCGAGAGGGCGAGGATGATGTGCTTGATCATGTTGAGATCCTCCGTACTAGCTAGAAGCTCCCGCAGACGTCCGACCTGCGGCTCTCCCCTGGACGCCCGAGGTCGCCGGAACGGCTCACGTGAGCTTCAAAAAAATCTTTGTGGCCGCCGTGAGCCACCTGCCACACCCTGAGCGTCCTTAAGGACACGCGGGATTATCGAAAATGGCGCCCAGACTTCAGCGCGGTCGGTTGCGGCTCGTCGAGCCATCGCCTCGCCCCACGACCGAGGGCGGCGAGGTGGCCGCGACGCCGGCCCCCGACGATCGCGCCGAAGCCAAGCGCCCGCCCGAGACCTCGCGTGTCCCCAAAGGCAGCCGCTCCGCGCTCGCCGACTTGCCCGACGCGCAGCTCGTCGGCCTCGGCGCGGAGGGCGACGTGCAGGCCCTCGAGATCCTGTACCGGCGCCACGCGGCCTTCGCGATCAACCTGGCCACGCGGATCGAGGGCTCGCCGCGCGACGTGGAGGACATCGTCCACGACGCGTTCCTCCGCGCCTTCGAGCGCCTGCGGGATCTGACGGATCGGTCGGCGTTCCGCGGCTGGCTCGGCTCGATCGTGGTGCACGCGGTGCGCTCGCGCATGCGCCGCGGCAAGCTCCTGAACCTCCTCGGGCTCGGTCGCGCGAGCGAGCCCGTGGACCTCGACGCGCTCGCGAGCCCCGACGCCTCGCCGCACGTGCGCGCGCAGCTCGCCCAGATCTACGCGCTCCTGCGGACGCTACCCGCGGACGAGCGCATCGCGTGGACGCTCCGCTGCATCGAGGGGCACGAGCTCGAGGCGGTCGCGGGGCTCACGCGGTGCTCGCTTGCCACCGTGAAACGTCGTATCACGCGCGCCCAGCGTTTCCTCGACGAACACTTCGTCGACCCGACCGGCAAGGAAGAACCGGTGAGCAAAGAGGTTGACCAATGAGCCGCCGCGTGGCGCCTCCTCTGCGGCCGCACGACCTGCGGGACCACGCCGATCCGGCGCGGATCGATCGCGTCTGGGAGCGGCTCGAGCACGATCTGCCGGGGCGCCGCGAGCCCGATCGCTCCCGCATGACGGGCACGCTGGTCGCCGTCGCCGCCGCAGCCGTCGCCGCCTTCTGCGCGGGCCTCTACGTCGGGACGAGCACGAGCAAGGACGGCGGTCCCACGGAGGTCCGCGCGATCGCGGCCGAGAACAACGCGTCGCCGAGCGTGCTCGCCGCCGGCACCCGGCAGGCGAGTTATCCGCTGCCCGGCGGCGGCACGTTGACTCTCTCGCCCGGCGCCACGGTGGAGGTCGAGCGCGGCGAGGGTGAAGCCGTCACGTTGCGCCTCCTGCGCGGCGAGGCCTCGGTGGACACGGCCGGCGCGCCCAAGGCCGCGGAGGTCGCGCTCGTCGCCGAGAGCGCGACGCTCTTCGCGCGCGCGGGCAGCGTGGTGTTCGTCCGGCGAAACGAGGCGGACATCGACGTGCGCGTGGCGAGCGGCTCGGCGCGCGTCTCGTGGCCCGCAGGATCACGCGAGCTCTCGGGCGGCGACGGCCTCGAAGCCGTGCCGATGATCGCGCTCGCCGAGGCCCCGCACGACGACGATCCGACGAACCCCGTTCCGCGCCCGCGCCGCGCCATCGCGCCCATGCCGCGCGACATCGACGTCTCTCCGCGTCCGCTCTCGCTCTCGCTCCCGCTCCGCGCCGAGACGCCGACGGTCGCGATCGCCGCGCCCGACTGGCGCGCCAAGTACAACGCGGGCGAGCTCGCGCAGGCCCTCGAGCTGCTCCGCCAGCAGCCCGGCGGGATCGAAGGCGCCATCGCGTCATCGAGGAGCGCGGCCGAGCTCGTGGTGATCGGCGACATCGCCCGCGCCAAAGGCGGAGATCCTTCCGCCGCGCTGCTCGCGCTCCGGCGCGTCGTCGAGCACTTCCCGAACGATCCGTACGCGGAGATCGCGGCCTACACGCTCGGCGGCATGTACGAGAAGATGGGGCAGGCCGATCAAGCACAAAAGTACTTCGAGCGTGCACGAAGCCTGAAAGGTGTCCTCGCCGAGGATGCTCTCTGCAAGCAGATCCGCGCCGAGCACCGCGCCGGTCGGAAGGAGGAGGCGGCGCGCATGGGCACGGAGTATTTGAACAAGTACCCCGATGGCCGGTGCAAGGAGGACGTGGAGCGAATTCTCTCGGGCGAGGAGCCCACGCAGGAGGAGCCCCAAGCTTCACCGGACGCGGGAGCAGGCGACGCTAGCGCGCCCTGAAGCACGCCGCGCGTGGCGCTCGCCCATCGCGCTCGCCGCCCTCGCCGCCCTCGTGACGTTCGCCCTCGGCCCGAGCGCCGCGCGCGCTGAAGGGCCCGCGCCCGCCACACCCGCGCCCGCCGCCACGGCCCCGCGCCGCGTCGAGGTGCGCCTCTCGATCTCGCGCGCCGCAGCCGAGGCGCTCGGCGGCGAGGCCCGCGTGCGGCGCTTGCTGGAGATCGAGCTCGACGACACGGGCACGCTCGCGCCTGGTCCCAGCGGCCCGCTCGGCGACGACGTGGCGCACGTCTGGATCGATCTCCCGAGCCCGTCCGAGGTCCTCATCGAAGCGAGGCTCGCCGAGCGCGCCGCCGGGCGACGTTTCATCCTGATCGGCGGCCTCAACCCCGACGTCGCCGCGCGCCTCGTGGCCATCGCCGCGAACGAGCTCGTCCGCACGCAGGCGCGCCCCCTCCGTCCGCGCAAGGCCCCGGCCCCGCGCGCGCCCACGCCGAAGGAGCTCGAGCTCGCGGCGCGCCGCGCGCCTGCGATCGTCTGGTCGGCCGCGCCGAGCTTCGTCTTCCTGCCCGGTTCGTCCGGCGCCTTGTGGGGCGCGGGCGCCTCGCTCGGCTTCCGCGGCGCCGGCGTGAGTGAACGCGCGACCGCCCGCTGGCTCACGGGCTCCACGAGCGCCGACGCGACCCGCTGGTTCGAAGTCGGGCTCGCCGTCGACTACCGCGTCTACCTCGGTTCGTCGGTCCGCCTCCTCTTCGGCGCCGACGCCGCGCTCGGCTTCTTGCACCTCAGCGACGTGCGCGCGACGGACGGCATCGTCGGCACGCGTGACGCTTTTTCCGGCCGCGCGGGTGGCCTGCTCGGCGTCGACGTGCGCGCGTTCGGGCCTGCTTGGCTCGGCCTTCACCTGAGCCCGGGCGCCATCCTCCGGCCCACGCGCTTCGAAACCAGGGGCGGCCTCGGCGGTACCATCGAAGGCCTCTGGCTCGGCGTCGACCTCGCCTTGCAGCTCGAGCACCCGCTCGTCCGATCCGCACCGACGAACCCCCGTTGATCGCTCGCGCGGAAGGGGGCCTTGTGCCTCGGCAGCGCGTCTCCATGAACCCGGGGGGGAGCCTTTCGATGCAACACCAGCAAGAGCCCGAGGAGACCTTCGTGCTCGGGCCTGCGAGCGCGGGGCGTGCGCTGCGCGCCCGCTTCGGCACGTTCGTCGGCGCCGACTACCTTCCCGGCAAAACGGCGATGCGCGACGCGCTCTGCGAGCGGTTCGGCGTCTCGCAGCTCGAAGCCGAGGAGCTCTGTGACGCGCTCGAAGCATCGGGCGCGCTCCGCTTCATCAGCACGCCCGACGGCGAAGGCTTCCACATCGACAGCGACGTGGTCGACGAGGCCGCGTAACGCGCCGCGAAGCTCGCCGCACGTCGAGCGACCTCGGGGCACGCGTGTTGCCCCCGTCGGGGCGAGCAGCTCGGCCCGGCGCGCGCGCTGCCACCGGAGGAAGCACCATGTTGGACCGTGGCTGGACGATCTTCCGCATTCGCGGCATCCCGGTGAAGCTGCACATCACGCTCGTCCTGTTTCTCCCGTACGTCGCGTTCGTCACGTCCTCCCAGTTCAGGGCCATCGCCGAGGCCGTCGGCCTCCCGCGGAGCGAGCTGCTCCTGCCGCCGCTCGTGTGGGGCGTGATCCTCGCGATCGGGCTCTTCGTCTCCATCCTGCTGCACGAGCTCGCGCACTGCCTCGTCGCGCTCTCGAACGGCGTCCGCGTCCGATCGATCACGCTCATGATGCTCGGCGGCGTCTCGCGCATGGAGCGCGACGTGCGGCCGGAGCGCGAGGCGTGGATGGCTTTCGCCGGCCCGCTGTCGAGCTTCGGCATCGCGGTCGCCTGCTGGCTCGCCTCGCTCTTGCCGCTCCTCGCCGAGGTGCGCGTCGCGTTCCTCGCGCTCGCGCTCGCCAACGTGGTGCTCGGCGCGTTCAACCTCCTGCCCGCCTTCCCCATGGATGGCGGCCGCGTGCTCCGCGGCCTGCTCTCCACGCGGCTCGGCATCCGGCGCGCGACGAGCGTGGCCGCGACGATCGGCAAGGGCATGGCCGTGCTCTTCGGCCTCTTCGGGCTGCTCTCGTTCAACGTGCTGCTCGTGCTCATCGCGGTGTTCGTCTACATGGGCGCGGCGGGCGAGCAGGGGCGGGCCCAGTGGAGGCAGGTCCTCGAAGGTTTGCCCGTGGCCGAGGTGATGAACGACCGGCTCGGCGAGGCGCACGCCGACGAGCGCGCGGGCGAGGTCGCGCGGCGGCTCTTCCGGCAGAACCTCGCGGGCGCGCTCGTGGTCGACGGCGAGCACGAGCATGCCGAGCTCGCGCCGGATCACGTGCTCGGCGTGGTGACGGCGTGGGACCTCGCGCGGCCCGAGCTCCACCGCGCGCCCGACGCGACCGTGGGCAAGGCCATGCGGACGGACGTGCCACGCGTGCACACGCGCGACGACGCCGCGGCCACGCTCGACGCGCTCGTGAACGGGGAAGCGGAAGCGGTGCTCGTGCTCGACGAGGGCGAGCACGTCGTCGGCCTCGTGACGCCGGCCGACCTCCAGCGCGCGCTCGCGCTCCTCGGTGCAGCCGGCGGACGAGGCCGTTAACGCGTCAGGCGCTCATCTTCGGAATGATCAGGCGCACGCGCGCGCCGCCGCTCGGAGCATCATCGATCTCGAGCTGCATGCGCACGTGCGCCGCGATCGCCGTCGCGGCGATGAGCGAGATCCCCGCCGGACGACCCGCCGCGAGCACCTCGAAATCACGGCTCAGCACGCCGGTCCTCGCCGCCTCGGGCAACGGGTGCCCGGCGTCGTCGACCGTCAGCGCATACCCGCCGCTCGTATGCTCGGAGAGCGTCAGCACCACCTCCGTGCCCGGCGGCGACGCGCTGATCGCATGATCGAGCAGCGCGTGCATCAGCACCGTCAGCGCCCCGATCTGCGCCACCTCGTACGCGCTCTGCGGCGCGTGCAGCGTCACGCGCACATCGTGCCGCGCTGCGCGCCCCACGTCGTCGCGCACCACGTCCCGCAGCGCCTCCGCGATGTCCACGTGCCGCGGCAGCTCGCCGATCGGGCACGCGCCGAGCCGCGCGAGATCCGCCATCGTCTCCGATGCTGCCGTCACGTGCCGCATCGCGCTCGCCACGATGTCGCCGACCTCGCCCTGCCGATCACGCAGCGGCAGGAGGTCGCGCGTGATCGCCGAGAAGATGCCGCGTAGCTCCGACACGAGCCCTCGCACTCCGGCCACGAGCACCGCGAGCCCCTCGCTGCTCACCGGCTCGATCGACGCGCTCGCCGGCGGCGTGCTCGATACCTTCGCGCTGCCGCTCGCGAACACCGCGGCGAGCTCGCGCGCGTAGGCCTCGCCTTGCTCCTGCGCGGCCTTCAGCTCTCGCTTCAGGTTCTCGAGCTCCTGCCGCTGCATGTCCACGTCGGCTGGCAGCACGAGCGTCTGCATCGACCCGTCGAGCTCGAGACGCCCTCCGTGCCGGATCGCCATGCGCGACAGCCACGCGCGCTCCGACTCGAACGTCGCGGGCTGGTCTGGACCGAGCACCACGCTGACCTTCACCTCTTCGCCTTCGCGGCGCACGCTCACCTCGGAGGTGCCCTTCGCGTTCGCCGGATCGCCTGCTTGACCGACGAGCAAGAGCAGCATGCGACGCAGCTCGGCCTCGTCGCCGAACACCGTCGTGCCCTCGCCCATCTCGATCTGCACGCGCGCCTCGGGCGCGACCTCCCACATGAGCTGCGCGAGATCGATCTTGCCTCGCCGCCCTCGCGTCGCAGGGTGCCCGTGGAGCGAGGCCAGCATGCCGACGGCCTCGTCGAGCTGGTTCAGCGTAGTCTCCACCGCGACCGTGCTCTCGCCGTCGGGCACGCGAACGGAGCCCGGGGGCCCGTCCTGGATGATCACTCCCTGGCGGAGCTTCTGCGCTGCAGTGCGGGCTTCCTGCGCGAGCAGCCACGTCAGCTCGTTGCGCGTCAATCGATCGCTCGTCACCCGATCTCCGTCCTCTGCGCTTTCTTCGAGAAATCGCGCCGACGCATGATGCCAGAACCCGTCCTGCCCTGCTACGCTGAAGGCGGACCTCGCCCCTCCTTCCTTTGCCATGACGAGCGCCGAGACGAAGGAACCGCGGCTGCGGCTCTCGCCCCATCTCCGCTGGATCGCGCCCCTCCTCCCCGCGGCCGCGCTCGCCGCCGCATGTGGGCCATCCACCGCGCCGAACCCCTTCACCGTCGACGCCGGCCCCGACGCGGCGGACGAACCCGACGGCGGCGGCGCCGGCGGCGGTAATCCCGACGACGGAGGCAGCCCCGACGACACCCTCGGCGGCCCTTGCAACGACGACACCCAGTGCGACGACGCGATCGCCTGCACCGTCGACGCCTGCGACGTCTCGATCGCGCGATGCCGCCACAGCCCCGACGACGCGGCTTGCCAGAACGGCGTCTACTGCGACGGCGTCGAGCGCTGCGAGCCCAAGCTCGGCTGCCTCGCCGGCGCGCCCGTCGCTTGCTCCGACGGCGACGTCTGCACCATCGACGCCTGCGTCGAGTCCACGGGCGCCTGCACCCACGTCCTGCGCGACGCCGACGGCGACGGCTCGCCCGACGGCCACTGCGTCGCGAAGGGCGACTGCGACGACGCCGATCCCAAGGTCTCCCCGGCGCTTCCCGAGGTCTGCGCGAACGGCACCGACGACGACTGCGACGGCGCCGTCGACGAAGGCGGCTGCGCCTCGCCCGAGCACGACACCTGCGGCGATCCCCTCGTCATCGACGCGCCCGGCGCCTACACGATCGACACCACCGCCGCCGCCTCGAACTTCGCCGCCTCGTGCAACGTCGACAACCAGCCTGCCGCGCGTGACGTCGTCGCCGCGATCGTCCTCCCTGCCGGCCCGCCCCTCGACGTCGAGATCACGGCCCGAACGAACGGACCCGACGTCGCCATCGCGCTCCTCGGCCAGTGCGGCGATCCCTCCACCGAGATCACGTGCGGCAAGTCCTTCTTCAACCTCCAGGGCGGCCGCTTCGCCAAGATTCGCGGCCGCGGCCTCGGCGATCCGGCGAAGGCCCTCGCGCTCCCTCTCTACGTCTTCGCCGACGCGGACACGCCTGTCTTCCTCGACGTCGCTTTCCTCCCGCCCGAACCCGTTCCCACGAACGAGACCTGCGGCACCGCCGAGCCCATCACCTTCGGCGTCCCCTTCTTCTCCACGTTGATCGACGCTGCCAAGGACGTCGGCATCGCCTGCACCCCGCTCACGGGCGAGCTCCTCTACAGCTTCGACCTCGCCTCCCCCGCGAACGTCCACGTCTACGCGAGCTCCGTCGACGGCGACGGCTACCCCGTGATCTCCCTCCGCGACGCGGTCTGCGCGCTGCCTGAAAACGAGATCACCTGCCAGAGCGCGCCGATCGTCGACGTCTTCCGCCACGCGCTCCCGGCGGGCACGTATCACGTCGCCGTTGGGGCCGCCGCGCCCACGGTCGTCTCCACGACCGTCGTGATCGAGCCGCCCACCGAGCCTCTCCCCGACGAAACCTGCGAAGGCGCCCCCGCGATCACGCCGAACGTCACGCTCGACGTCGACCTCCTCGAACGACAGGACGACGTCAAGCTCGGCTGCCTGCCTGGCGCCGTCGACGCGGCCTATTCGCTCTCCTTGCCTGTCGCCTCCGACGTCCTCCTCGTCCAGCGAATCTCCCAGGGCGACAATGGCGCCGTCTCGCTCTCCCTCCCGCTTTGCGCCGATCCTTCCGACCAGCTCGTCTGCGATTCCGGCGCGCAATCGCCGCTCCGCGTCGGCAAGCGCAACGTCCCGGCCGGCGATTACCGGGTCATCGCCGAATCACTCCTCGGCCAGCCCGTGCAGGTCACGGCGTTCGTCCGCAAGACCACGCCGCCTTTGATCGTGCCTTTCGCCGACGCTTGCGCCGACGTGCTCATGATCCCCGAAACGGGCGGTTTTTTCCAGGGCAACACCGCGAATGCCACGGCGAGCTTCAATGCCGGGTGTGATCAAGGTGGAGGGCCCGAGGGCGGGGCGCGTGACCAGCTCCTCGGGCTCTCGCTGTCTGATAAAAAACGCGTCATACTCGACATGGGCGGATCGGGCTACACGACGCTGCTCGACGTTCGCAAAGGGCCCGATTGCCCCGGCGTCGAGGTACCCAAGGCTTGCGCCGTCGGTTATGGCCAAAACAAGAGCTTCCTCGATCTCACCCTCGATCCGGGCATGTACTTCCTCCAGATCGATGGGCTCGCGCAGGACAGCGGCCCCTGGTTCCTCGACGTCCGTGTGGTGGATCCGTAATTTCTCGACGACCTGCTAACCGCTCGAGCCACCCCCTTTCTTCTTTTTCGACCTCGACTTCCCTGCCTGCACGCTGACGGTCACGTTGAACGCGAGCCGATGGATCTCCTCCACGGCTCGGTCCGCTTCCTCCGGCGTCATCGCGAATCCCGTGAACATCTTGCGCCCGGCATACCGCGCCGGATCGATGCCCTCGGCATTCACGTAGAGGAGACCATCACTGCCCAGGGCGAGCTCCGTAGGCAGCTCCGGCAGAGCCTCGTTCTCCCCCTTTCGTACGTCTCTCATTCGTCGCTTCGTCGACACCGCCATCGCGTCTTTGCGGGTGCTCGTTTTCGTTGTCCCCAATCGGGTCGATTCCTTACGCATGTACGCGTCCTCATGGGGGAGGATGCCGAACTCTGCGCGCCTGGCCAAGGCTCTTTCATGCTCGGTTTTCCCCCGAACGTCAAGCGCGGTTTTTCCGGGACCGTGGTTTTTCCGGGACCCTGGTTTGTCCGTGAACCCGGTTTGTCCCGAGCCCGTCCGGGCCTCCGAGGGTCCGGTCCGGACGGCTCGGCTCAGCCCTTCGCCTTCGTCTGCTCCGCGGCGAGCGCCGTGACGAACGCCCCGCGCAGCGCCTCGAAATCTTCGAAGGAAAGCGTGTGGCTATCCTGGACGAACCCATTGAACCAGTGCTTCGGCGCGCCCGGCCGCAAGGACTCCAGGATCGGCCGCGTCCGGATCTCCTTGCCGAGCTCTCCCAGCACCACGAATTTTTTTCGAAATGGCTGCGCCCCGCCGTCCATCCCCCGGAACGAGGGTGTGTCGTCCCGGTATGTCTCCCCCACGAACATCCCCATCGCCCGCAGCCCCCGGCCGCGCCCGGTCACGTGGAAAAAAAACGGATCGCCCTTGCCATACCGCTCGAGCTCGGCTTGCCTGCGCCGGCCGAAGCTCTTCGTCTGCATGCAGAGCGTGTAGTTCTTCGCCGTCACCACGAGCAGGTGCCGCCGCGCCGCGGCCTTGGCGCGTTGCTCGCCGAGCTTCTGCGCCACCGAAAAATCGAGCCGCGCCTCGGCCGAAGGATCCGGCGCGCGCTCGATCGCCGCCCTTCGCGCCGCGCGCAGCGCCTCGTACTCGGCCTCGAACGCCTCCGACAAGGGCCACGAGAGCTCCGACCAGAAGAGCTCCTCGAAGAGCCGCATCGGTCGTTCGAGCTCCGGCTCCGACACGCTCCCCTCGATCCGCACGTTCACCGCGAGGTCCCGCGAAAGCCCCGACGCCGCGAGGTCCGACGAGCCCACGTACACCACGCGCCGCGCCCCGCTGTCGAGCACGTAGAGCCGCGGCAAAAACGAAGTCCCGCCCCAGGCGTGGTAGAGGCGGCACCGCGCGCCCGGCATCCGCTCGAAGCGACGCAACATCGCCGTCTCCGTCCCGTAGCCGTCGAGCCCCGCGAGCAGCAAAAGCTCGCCGCCGCGCTCGACGAACCCCACGAGATCGACCACCCCGAGCGCGCTCGCCTCCGCGCGGCTCACCGCGATGCAGACCCGCGTCGCCTCGGCGAGATCCGCGGCGAGCCGCGCCCCCATCTCTCGGCCGTGACGCAGGAGCTCGATCGTCGCCATCTGCCCGCGTTTCTAGCAAGGGATCCCGCGCCGCGTCGAGCCTCTTTCGGGCAGATCGCGTTCCTGGGCAAACACGCCCCCGTCCGATTGACGCCCCTCGCCGGCTCGGGTCTCCTCACGAAGCATGAGCCACGATCCCGAGCGCGAGCTCGTCTACTTCGACATCCGCGGCCGAGCCGAGTCGATCCGCCTCCTCCTCGCCTACGCGCGCGCCCCTTACGTCGACCGGGGCATCCCGCGCGCCGAGTGGCCGAACCTCAAGAAGACCGTCCCCCTCGGCCAGGTCCCCGTCCTCATCGAGCGCTCGTCCGGGGGCGAACGCGTGATCCCCCAGAGCCAGGCCATCCTCCGCCACCTCGCCCGCGTCTTCGGGCTCGACGGGACGAACGAGGACGAGCGCGTCCGCGCCGACGTCGTCGCCGAGACCGTCCTCGAGCTCCGCGCTGCGTGGAACCGCGTCGCCTACAACCCCGGCTGGCTGAAAGATCAAGCCGCCGTCGACGCGCATTTCCGCGACGTCTTCCCTCGCTTCCGCGCGACACTCGAAGGTTTGCTCGAACAATCCGAGGAGCGCGGCGCCCTCTACTTCGCCGGCCCCTCGCCCACGCACGCCGACTTCCTCGCGTTCGACACCCTCGAATCGCACCGCGAGGTCGTCCCCTCTTGCCTCGACGGCCACGGCTCGCTCCAGCGCTTCCTCGACGACGTCCGCGCCCTGCCCGCGATCGCCGACTACCTCGCCCGCCGCCGCCCCTCGGATTTTCCGCAGCGGTCCTGATCACCTTTCCTGGTAGTTTCGTATCTCAAAAGGTCTAAAATAGATCTTGCAAGGGTCCCGTGTGTCTGCGACCGTGTACACACCTTCCACAAAGAGTGTACAAACCATGCGATCCTTACGCCTGTCTCAGCTCCTCGCGATCCTCGTTGGCTGCGCTCCCTTTGCCGCGGTTGCCTGCGGTGACGACCCGACGAACCCCGGTACGAGCACGAGCTCGAGCAGCGCCTCCGGCAGCGGGGGGAGCGGCGGCGTCGGCGGCGCCGGTGGGATGGGCGGCGTCGGCGGCGGAAGCTCGAGCACCGGCACCCCCGGGGTCGCCTGCGCCGACGCGCTCCTCCCGCTCCAGAACCCGCGCGCCCACACCCTCGGCGAAACGTTTTACCTGCCGCGATTCCTGACGGATGCCGGCTGCCCGGCCGATCTCGCGTGGCAGGTCGTCGCTGCGCCCGCGGAGAGCAAAAACGCCGTCTACAACATCGGCGCCCCCGAGCCGCGCTTCACGCCCGACGTCCCCGGCGAGTACACCTTCCGCCTCAACGACCCCGCGCAAACCGAGCTCACGCTCCGCGCCGTCGCGCGCACCCCGCAAGCGCGCTTCCGCAACCACCACCTCACGCCGCTCCACGGCGCGGCCGCGGTCGACGGCGAACTCTGGACGGCGAACGGCGCCTCGTACACCGTCACGCGCCTCGTCGCCGACAATGGCCAGTGGAAGAAGGCCGGCGAGATCACGGTCGGCGCCTGGCCCGCGGCGATCGCGCATCACCCCGGCGACAAGAAGGTCTACGTCGCGCAACGCGGCGGCGACACGGTCGGCATCGTCGATCGCGACCGCAACGTCCTCGAAGACGCGCTCTGGGTCGGCGACGAGCCGAGCGGCCTCGCCATCTCGCCCGACGGCACGACGCTCTACGTCTCGCTCGCCACGATGCGCAAGGTCGCCGTGGTCGACCTCGACAAACGCGAGGTCAAGGCCTCGATCCCGGTCGGCTTCGACCCACGCGCGCTCGCGCTCTCGGCCGACGGAAAGCGCCTCTTCGTCGCCTCGTATCGCTCGGGCAACAAGATCAAGGACACGCGCGGCACCTACGGCCCCGGCGACGACGAGGACATCTGGATCGTCGACACCGAGACGCAGAAGGTCTCGCTCGCGATCTCCGGTATCGCCGCGGATCTCCGCTCGATCGCGCTCTCCGAGGACGGCAGCGAACTCTACGTCGCCTCGACCGACGGTGACCCCGAGCCCTCGCAATCGGCGCCGAACGCCATGCCGTTCGTGCACGAGGTCGTCGTGCTCGGGGCCGACCCGGCCAAACCCGAGTACGGCACCGTCCTTCGACGCGCCGATCTCACGCGGCAATCGGGCTCGGGCGGCGCCGTCGTCAATCCCTCGGGCGTGCTCGGCGTGGGCGAAACGATCTGGGTCGCGTCCGAGTCCTCGGACGTCGTCGTGGCCCTCGACCGCGCCACGCTCGTCGAAAAAAGCCGCACCGCCGTCGGCCCCGGCACGCGCGCGCTCGTCAAGATCGGAAATGAAGTCGCCGTCCACAGCTACCAGAGCTTCGAGGCGCGCTTCCTCGACGCAGCGGGCGCCGTCGTGCAGACCGTATCTCTCGCCGAGGATCCGCGCCCCGCGAACGTCGCCCTCGGCGAGCGTGTCTTCACGCGCCCGGGCGGCGGATTCGCCGCCAATCATGCTTGCTCCAGTTGCCACGTCGAAACGCAGAACGACGGCATGGTCTGGCGCTTCGGCCCGCAGATCTGGCACAACGTCCGGCCGCTCCAGCTCCTCGACGCGACGACCCCGCTCGAATGGGGCGCGTACGTCTCGAACACGGACAATTTCGGCTATCAGGGCCCGAGCTCGATCGTCGGCCGCCCGGCGACGCCCGAGGAAGCGCTCGGCATGCAGGCGTTCCTCGGCTCGCTCCTCGGCGCGCCGCGCGAGACGGGCCATACCCGCATTGACGGAAGCTTCACGGAGGCGGCCCTCCGCGGGAAAGACCTCTTCGAGGGCAAAGCCGCTTGTTATGGCTGCCACGTGCCGCCGCTCTACACGTCGCGCGAATACATCCCCGTCGGCAAATCGGGCGAGCCGGCCGACGTGCCCTCCTTGCTCGGCGTCTACCGCCACGGCGTGTATTTCGTGAAGGGACAGGCGCGCGACCTCGAAGCGGCGCTCGACGTGGCCATCAATTACGTGCAGGCCGACCTCACGACCGACGAGAAGGCCGATCTGCTCCAGTTCCTGCGCGAGCTCACGCCCAAGGGCGCGCACCCGCTCGCGATCTGGCCCGACATCGACAGCGATGAAGCGGTATACCCGGACATCCGCCCGAGCGTCGCGTTCGCCGATCCGATCGACGACTCGCAGCCCGGAAAAACCGCGGCCGACCTCGCCGCGGAATACGTCACCCTCGAAACCGAGGCAGGCGAAAAGGTCGCCGGCTCGGTCGAGGTGACGGGCGGCCGCGTCGAGTTCGTCCCGACCACGCCCCTCACGGCGGGCGCCAAGTATCGATTCCGCGTCTTGCCGGGCCTACCGTTCCTCTCGGGCGGCGCGACCTCGGGCGAGCGGAGCACGGAGTTCGTCGTGGCGAACCCTGCGATCGGCGCCTGGCCCAAGGCCATGAAGATGACCGTCACGGTCCCGGGCCCGGGCGGCATGATGACCCCGCTCGATTACGTGCTCGAAGCGAGCGACACCCCGCGCCCGGGCGGAATGACCCTGATCGTAAAACCCCAGCTCTTCGGAAGCCAGCAGCGGCAGGAGGTGTGGGCGCGGCTCGACGGCGACAAGCTCTACATGCAGCCTGTCGCCTTGCCGATCAACCCGAGCGGCGTGGCCGACGCCGCGATGATCGTGGGCACGGTGAAGACCGTGAACCAGGCCGATCAGAGCATCTCGCTCGTCGAGGGCACGCTCCGGCTCGGCGGCCCGGGCATCAACCTCCCGGGCGTGAAATTCGTCATCGTCCCGAACTGATCCCTCAAGGCGCCTTCGTGTTCGCCTCGCCGGGTGTCGGATCACAAGCCCCGAAATCGCCGATGCCGTTCGGCACCCGGCCGTACGTCTGCCCATCCGCCACGGCTGCCGCCGGATAGGCCGCCTCCTCGACGATCGCGTCGCTCGGCGACAGGAGATAGATCTTGTCGCCGTTCGACGCGCTGATCCCGAATGCAGCTTGATAACAGGTCGCCGGCCCGCCGTCCGGGAGGCAATCCGATTGTGGTCCGGGCGCGGCCATGTCGAGGCCGGCGACGATGAGCAGGTACGCGCCCGGCGAGAGCTTCGTCCCGGCCTCGAAACGCACGGCCTCGGCGAGCTTCGGCATGTCGCCGTCCTGATCGGCGATCCCGTATCCGTCGAGATCCATCACCGCGTCGCCCACGTTGACGAGCTCGATCCAATCGTCGCCCGTGGCCGAAATCTCGTTGATCACCACCTTCGCCTGGCCGGCGCCGCCTCCGCCGCCCTGCCCGCCTCCGCCACTGCCGCCTCCGCCTCCGCCGCTCCCGCCGCCGCCTTGCCCCGAGGAGCTCGACGAGCTCGCGCCCCCCGTGGGAGGCGGATTCTCCGTCGATTCCGAGCAACCGAGCACGGCGGTTGCCGCGACGAACACACCTGCCAGGAAAAACTCCATTCGCGCCATCTCGTGGTCTCCTTTTTTCAGAATACGACCCGGCTCGCGAGCCGGAGCTCCCAGAAATCCGAGCCGGGCAGCGCCGCCCTCGCGACCTCCCCCGGCGCCTGCCGCGTCACGGCGACGTGCCCTTCGAGCGGCTGCGCCACGCGATATCCGACCGAGCCCGTCACCGTCACCACCGTATCCCCCGCCCCGCCGAGATCCCGATTCCAGTAAGCGCCGCGCACGCCGAACATCAGCCGATCGATCGGTTCGAGCCGCACGAATCCATCGACGAGCAAGGACCTTCGCGCGCCGTCGTCCGCGAGCCCCCACGCGTGCGTGACGGACGCGCCCGCGCGCACCCGCGTGCCTTGCCAGAGCACCGATCCGGTCAACCTGTCCGCGCGGGAGAGCCCCGTGCCCGACGAGCCGATCACGTACGATCCGAACACCGCGAGCGGCCGCGCGGCCCCGCCGGGCGCAGGATGCACCGACGCCGCGATTTCGATATTTTTCCCGCGATTGAGCTCCCGGTTCGTGTATCCCTCGCCGTTGTACGCGCCGACGGCGACGAACCCATACTGCCGCGGCAAGTTCACCCGCGCCGTCGCGCCGAGATCCGCCGGCGACAGCATGCCGGTTTGCTCGATCGGCGCGGGCCCGACGACCCTGAGCCGCCATGTCCCTTCGAGCTCGGGCACGGTGAGCGTCGGAACGACGCCGGCCGCGAAGACGAACCACGACGAATACCGGACCCCGGCCCACGCTTCGCGGAGCCGCAGCACGATGCTATCGCCGGCCACGCCGATCAGCGCTCCCTCGCTCGCCGAGCGCACGCCTTCGAGCACGACGCGCCCCATGGCCGGGCCAAACTCCCCCGTGATCGCGCCGTGCACGCGCGGCACCTCGAACAGGTGGAACCACGATCGCTGCCCCGGCTCGGTCGCGGTCCATCGAACCGCGTATTGCGCGAACATTTCGAGCCCCGGCGCCACCTTGAGCCCCGTGGTCCCTGCTGCGGTCGGAGGCGCCGCGGTGCCATTGAAATCGGGAGCGGAGGCGGAAGCGGGAGCGGTCGCGGGAGCGCGCGCGGCTGCGGGAGCCGTTGCGGCCGCCTCCTGCGCCGCCGAAGGTGCCGCAGAAACAAACAACACCGCAAAAACCGTCGTCAAAGCGTGAATGCGCATGCGAGTCCGTCACTCCCGTCAGGGCACATGAGCGTCGCCATAAAGCGCGCGCAAATCGGACGGCGGGGTATCCGCCGGATCCATCGGAACACCGAGCCGCGGTCCGCGCTCCGCGAGCGCCTCCTGGAACAGCCGCCAATCGGCGAGCACCTGCGCCGCATATCGATCGCCGACCTCGACCTGTTCCGCGACGAACCCTCCTGGATCCCGCCCGATCACCTCGGCCACGTCCCCCACCGCCCACGACGTGCCCAGGGGAACCGCCGCATGCGCGCGGGCCACCACGCCTCCGAGCCGACGCCCGAGGCTCGCGAGCGCCTCCGGGGTGCCTCGCTCCTCGCGCATGCGGCTCGTCCGCAACGTCTTTTGCCCCTCGCTCTCACGCTTGATCTGACAGACGAACCCCATCCAATCCGTCGTCCCCCAGAGCGGCTCCGCGTCGGGCCGTGCCCAGGCCGCGCGCGACGTGGTGCGCACGCGCTCGGCGACGCCGTCGTAAAACACGCCCGGCGGATAAAGGCCCGCGAGCCCGCTGTCGCCGAGCTCCTTCAATTCGAGCACGACATCGTCGGCCGGATCGTCCGTTGGTCCACGCACGAGCAAGATGACCCGCACCCGGGCCCAGCTCGCGACGCCCGAGCCGAGCTCGCGCGCGGAGTCGAGCAGCGTGAAGAAGGCAGGCGGCGGCGGATCGAGGAGCGTCCCGCGATATCGCTCGATCGCCGCGGGAAGCGCGGCATACGCCGCCGGGGGTACGTCGAGGTACACGCCCGTCGGCTCCTCCGGATCGATCACACCACGACGAAGACGACGCTCCGGGCCCACCAGCGTCGTGAGCTCGTCGAGCTCCGCGCGAGCGTCCCGATCCTCGATCGATCGCTCGAACAGATCCTCGAGGTTCGGATCTCCCCCGCCCTCCGTGATCCGTTCACGCGGCGCCCCTTTCGCGAGGGCCGCGATGGCCTCCGCATACCCTTCTGCCGCGGCGCGGGCCACGTCGCGCGACGCCGCGGCCGTCGCCGCCTGCGCAGCCGGATCGTCCGCGTTCGCGAGGCGCGCGGCGAGCGCCATTCCCGCGACGAGGCGGCGCACGTCCCAGAGATACGGCGCGAAATCCGCGCTGTCGAAATCGTTCGGCTCCAGCGCGAGCGTCCCGTCGGCCGCGAGCAAGGCCCCGAAGTTCTCCGGATGTGGATCCCCGAGCGCGGGCACGAGTGGCCCCGCGAGCGCGAACGCGGAGGCGCCGAAGCCGAAATTGTTCCCCCGATAATCGTGGAGCGAGAGCGGCACCGTGCCGCGATAAAAATCGTACGCGCTCGCGGCCATCCGCGCGTATTTGCCCTCGCAGAGGCGCGGCCTCGCGCGGAGGAGCGGCTCGTCGGCCCGGGCCATGACGCTCGTGATCTCCGCCTTGCGCGCCTCTTCCTCGGTCCTCTCGCCGCACGCCGAAAGCCCGAGCGCGAGCGCGAGGCAAAGACGAAGACATTCCGAGGGCGGCCCGTTCACGCGGGCGATGCCTAATCGACCGGAAACGTCGAGGCAATCACGCGACGCGCGCGACACCCTTCCTTCACGCGGCTGCCACGTCGTCTACGCGCGTGACATCGACCCGTCACCCGAGCGTCATTACGCCGAGCCGCCCCCGAGCCACGCGCCCACGAGCCTTCGAATCCGCACGTTTCCGGGGACACGCTCGACGAAGTGCCGGCGGTACACCGGATCCCCGATCGCCGCCTCGCGCGCGCCGAGCTCGTTGTGCGCCTCGCGCAGCGTCGCCTTCGCCGCCTCCGCATCCCCGGCCGCCATGAGCGCCTCGGCGAGCGTGAGGAGCACGCGTTCCACCCCGCGCGGCCCGATTTGCCGATGGAGCACGAGCGCCTCGCGACAAACGTTCGCCGCTTCGGCGGCGCGTCCCCGCGCGAGCAAAACCCTCGATCGGAACCACGCGCATGCGGCGCCGACGAGCTGGTTTCCTCGGCTGCTCGTGGTGTCGATCAGCGACTCCGCCGCCTCCACGTCGCCGCGCTCGATGTGGGCCTCGATCAGCGTGATGGAACCAAGCGCGCTGACGACGTTGCCGTCCTTGCCGTGCACCCGCTCCGCCACGGTGCGTGACATCGTGATCGCCTCCTCGAAGCGGCCTTGCGCGAGCCGGAGCTGCGCGAGATACGCCGGGACCACGTTCGCCGCCATGCTCGACGGGCGCGTCTCGGTGCGATCGAGCCACGACTCGGCCTCCTCGAACGCGCCGAGATCCGTGCAAATGCCGACGAGCAGCGCCGTGACCATCGGCACCACGTGCCGCTCCCCGCCCTCCTCCAAGAATCGCACGCCGTCGAGCGCGTACTGCCGCGCGAGCCACGGATTACGGCCGAGGTTCTTCTCCACCATCGCCGACGCATACGCGAGCGCGCCGGCCCGCGACGGCTCCACCTCGATGCTGGCCGCCAGGGTCGCGCGCATTTTTTCGAGAAACACGAATGCGTCCGCATTGCCGCTCGCCGCGAGCGCGGCGATGAGCGGGGCGAGCGCCCGCGCCAGCGCGGAGAGCGCATTCGGCGCGGGCTCCGTCTGCAGCACCCGCCGGCTCAGGTCCTTCAGCGTGTCGTGACGCCCGAGCAACATCGCGCCCCCGATCGCGCCCTCCAGCGCGATGCAATGGGCCACGGATCCCGGCGTCGTCCGGCGCAGAGCCTCCTCGGCCGCCGCGAGCGACGCCTCGTAATCACCCGAGGCCGAGGCGATGCGGGCCCGGAGCGCCCAGAGATCCGTCGCGACCTCGTCCGTCGGCCCGGCCGCGAGCCCCCGCTCGACCGCCCGCACGCCGGCCTGCAAGTCATTGCCGCGCATCGCCGTCTGCGCCGCCCGCGCGTGCCAGAACGCCGCCCGCGCGCCCTGCCCGCCGCGCTCGAAATGCATCGCCAGCACCGACGGATCCGGCTCGCCCACGCGCTCGAGCCACGCCCCCGCGAGTCCATGCCCGAGCGCGCGATCCCGCTCCGTCAACATCGCATACGCCCCTTCTCGCAGGAGCGCATGCCGGAATGCATATTCCTCCTCGCCGACGAACCGCCGCGAATTCCGCCGCGTCACGAACTCCCGCGCCACGGCATAATCGAGCGCCGCGTCCACGTTCACCGGCCTCCGACCGCCGAGCAGCCGCCTCACCCCGTTCGGCCAGAACACCTCCCCATAAACGCTGGCCGCGCGCAAGAAATGCCGAACGTCCGGCGGCAGCGCGGCGAGGCGGGCCTCGACCATCCCGAGCACCGTCTCCGGCAATCCGCTGCTGCGCCCCTCCGTGAAGGCCCGGACCAGTTCTTCCAGGTAAAACGCATTTCCTTCCGACCGCGCCACGAGCCCCGCCACGAGCGCGTCGTCGACGTCGTCCCCGAGCGCGGCCCGCACGAGCGCAGAAGCGGCGCGGCGCGGCAAGGGTCCGAGCCGGACCTCGTGCGTCCGCTCCGCCCAGATCCGCGGAAAGAGATCGTGGATGTCCGGCCGGGCAAACGCGACCACCGCGAACGGCTCGTCCCGGAGCTCGCGCAGCGTCGTATCCACGAGCTTCACGGACGAACCGTCCCCCCAGTGCAAATCCTCGAGCACGAGCAGCGTCGGCCCTTTTCGGGCCGCGGCGCGCATGAACTCGACCCACGCCGATTCGATCCGGCCCGCCATGAGCGGCGCATTCTCGCGGGCCGACCGGAGCAGCGGATTGCGTTCGTCCGGGAACGACGCGCCCACGAGCTCGCCCAGAAACGGCGCCGTCCGCTCCGCCGCCTCGCCCGACAGGAGCGCGCGCACCGCCGACGACACCTTTTCCTGCTGCACCTCGCGCCGCTCGCCCACCTCGATCTCCATGAGCATACGCAACGCCGACGCGATCACCGAAAACGCCGCGCCCGAGCGCATCGCGTCGGCGCGGCCCACCGCGAGGCAAAGGTCGGGGATCTCGAGCTGCAGCTTCGCGATGAGCTCCTGCCGCAATCGTGATTTTCCCATCCCCGCGGGCGCCGTGACGAGCACGGACTGCGCGCGCTGCTCGTCGAACTCTTGCTGCAGCAAATCGAGCAGCGTGGTGAGCTCGCGCTCGCGCCCGACGAACGGGCTCGGATTGCCGAGGAGCGTGCGCGTCTCCTCGCCGCGCGCGTGCTCGCTTCGCAGCCACACATGGCCCGCGTGCTCCTCCACCTCGAATCGTGGATCGAGCAGCGCACGCGTGACCTCGTCGACGATCACCCCGGGCCTGCCGTGCTCGCGGGCGCTGTCGAGCAGCAAGGCCACGAGCTCGACGAGATCCCCGACGGGGAGCCGATCCGCGAGGTCGCTCCGCCCCGTCACGAGCGCAACGATCCGATCGGGCGATGCCCCCTGAATCGCCAGCGCGGCGCGCGCCGCCCGCACCACCTGATCGGCCGGGCTCCCGACGCCGGGCAGCACCATCAAGATCGTGCCCCCGGCGAGCGTATCCACGAACGCGCCAAGCGGCTCCGCGATACGGCGAACCTCGTCGAGCGCGCCGCGCGACGTGCCGGAAATCGCCACGATCGACAGGAGCCGCCGCTCCCGCTCGCTGAGCCGCGACGGCGTCATGCTGCGGACCGACGGCGAGCTCGACGAGGTGATTCCGCCGATGGCGACGAGCTCGGCCACGAGCGCCGCCCCGTCCGCCGGCCGCTGGCTCGGATCCTTCGAGAGCATGCGCGCGCAGAGGCTCGACACGGACCCCGACACCTCCGGCCGCACGACCGCGAGCTCGGGCGGTTCTTCGAGCAGGAGCTTCGCGAGCAGCGCCATCGGGTGCGAGCCCTGGAAGGCCGGTCGTCCTGCCAAACACTCGAAGAGCACGCAGCCGAGCGAAAAGACGTCGGCGCGTGGGCCCACGACCTCGTCGCCGCGCGCTTGCTCCGGCGCCATGTAGCCGGGCGTGCCGAGCACGGAGCTCGAACGCGTGAGCACGGTCGAGCCCGTGGAGGCGCGCGCGATCCCGAAATCGAGCAGCTTGATGCGATCGACACGCCGGCCGACGAGGAAGATGTTGCTCGGCTTGATGTCGCGGTGGACGATGCCCCGCGCGTGCGCCGCGGAAAGGCCGTCCGCGACGTTCCGGACGAGCGCGAGGCCCGCGTCGATTTCGAGCGGCGCGCGCGAGAGGCGCGTCGCGAGGTCCTCGCCCGAGAGCCACTCCATGACGAGGTACGGCTCGCCTTCGGCCGTGAGCCCGTGCCCCATGTGCCGCACGATGCAGGGGTGTTCGAGCCGCGCGAGGATCCGCGCCTCGGACAGGAATCGCTCGGCGCCGTGGTCGGGATCCCGGAGGACCTTGAGCGCGACGGTCTCGCTCGTCGCGAGATCTTTCGCGCGCCAAATGGTGCCCATGCCGCCGGAGCTCGCCCGCGACTCCAGCTCGAACCGCCCGTCCACGATCTCGCCGCTCCGCATGCGCCGCGATCCTCGCCGAACCGCCCCATCAGTTCAAGGTTCGAACGTACGGCCCCGGACATTCCGTGCACGTAACGGCAGGATTTCCTCGCGCGGGCGGCTCAGGCCGGGCTGTAGAGGATATCCGTGCGCAGGACGAACTTCTCGCCGCGGACGACCTCGCTCGCGATATGGAGGATCCGGTGCTGGAACATCAATGCGCGCCCTCGCCGCGGCGTGATGCGCCGTTCGAGCTCCGGAAAATCGGTCTCGCCGCCCTCGAAATCATCGTTCAGGTAAAAGACCAGCGTCACCAGGCTACGCACGCCGCCGTCGAGGTGGACCACGGTGTCCCAGTGCGCCCCGTGTTGCTCGCCGGGCCCGTATCGATACAAGCGGATGCGCGGGTTGCCGCCCGCGAGCTTCATGCCCATGAGGAGCTTCGGCACGTGCGGCCCGACGCGCGCGACGAGGCCGTCGGCCTCGGACGCGTCGTCCCACATCACGCGCGTGTTGTTCCGGACCGCGAGGTCGACCTCCGGCTCGCCGTCTTCGCCCACGATCGGCGCGATCTCCTGGCTGCCCGTGCGGATGCGCTCGATGTACGCGTCGCAGTCGGCGGGCGAGAGCGCGTCGTCCACGGTCCAGACGAGAGGCTGCGTCAAATCGAGGTGACCTGCGTACATGGTCGCGGAGTATACGCGACGCCTGACCTCGCGTCGTCGGGGCTTGCGTCCGGCCCGACGCGACACCACCGTGGGGGCATGGCGCGCCGCCTCCTCGCCCTCCTTGCGGTCCTCTGCGCCCTCGTCCTCGCGTTTCCGGGCCACGCGCAGGCCGGTTCCCTCACCGCGGACGAAAAGACCCGCCTCGCGCGGGGGGAGGTCGTCAAGCGGACCTTCGACGTCGAGCTTCCCGAGGGCGATTTCATCGGCGGCCTCGGGTACGTGGTCATCGCGGCTCCACCCGCCGAGGTCATGGCCGTGCTGCTCGACCCGGGCTCGTATCGGTACATTTTCCCGCTCACGCAGGAGGCGCGCCTCGTCGGCCGGAACGGCGACGACTTTTTCCTGACGTTCCGTCAAGGCGGCGCCAAGGTCTCGGGTGAATACACCGTCCGCGCGCGCCGTGAAACCCCGTCGCTCGTCCGATTCTGGATGGACCCGTCACGGCCGCACGACATCGGCGATTGCTGGGGGTATTTCCGGGTCGACCCAGCCGAGGGCGGAAAAACCCTGCTCACGTACGGCGCGCTTTTGCACCTCGAATTCGGGGTGATCAAGCTCCTCTTCCAGGAGAAGATCCGCACGTATGCGTTACAGACGCCGGAGCTCTTGCGCCGACACGTGGAGGATCGGCGGGGGCCGAGGCCTTGACGGCCGCGCCCTCAGGAACGCTCTGCGGCGCTGGCGAGTTTTGCCCGGAGGTCCTCCGGGATCGGCATCGGCCTGAAGATCCCGACGTTCGCGCCGCCGGTATTGCCGAGGGGCGCGCGGCCGAGCAGCGACCCCGGCGCGGCCAGGAGGAGACGGGGCACTTGACCGAGCATCTCGCGCACGTCCCCGCGCCGATACGCAAAGCGGAACATGGCCCAGTGGACGCCGGTATGCGCGACAGCGAATGCCTGGCTGAGGATGTGAGCGCGCTCGAGCGCGCGCCACGCCGTCGCCATGTCGCCGTTCGCCTCGGCGGCCGTCGAGGCATCCAGCTCTGCCTTCAAGAAGCCTGCCATTTTCGTATTCATGTCGACTCCGAACCCTTCATGTTCGTGACTTTGCCCGTACCGAACAGGACGTAGATCGCAGGGAGAACGAGGAGTGTGAGAATCGTCGAGGAAAGGACGCCGCCGATGACGACGGTCGCGAGCGGGCGCTGCACCTCCGCGCCCACGCCGGTATTGAGCGCCATCGGCAAGAACCCGAGGCTCGCGACGAGGGCGGTCATCAGGACCGGACGAAGCCTCCGCTGCGCGGCCTGCTCGACGGCGTCGCGTACCGGCATCCCGGTGCCGAGGAGCTGCCGCACGGTCGAGACGAGCACCATGTCCGCGAGGACCGAGACCCCCGACAACGCGACGAACCCCACGCCGGCGGAGACGCTGAACGGCAGCCCGCGCAGCCACAAGGCGACGATCCCGCCAATCGCGGCGAACGGGACGCCCGTGAACACCCGCGCCGCGTCGAGGACACGGCCATACGTGAAGTAAAGGAGCGCGAAGATCAGCGCGAGCGCGACGGGCACGACGACGAGGAGCCGCGCCTGTGCCCGTTCCAGGTGCTCGAATTGGCCGCCATAACGAACGTAATAACCGGCCGGCCAAACGACCTTCTCGTCGATGCGCGTGCTCGCCTCCTCGACGAACGAGCCGACGTCGCGGCCGCGCACGTTGGTCTGCACCACGATCCGCCGTTTGGCCCACTCTCGGTTGATGGAGGACGGGCCCTCGACGAGGCGCAAATGCGCCACGCTCGAAAGGGGGATCTGCGTGCCGTTGGCAGCCGTGATCAGAATACGCCCGACAGCCTCGATGTCCGTGCGATACCGATCGTCGAGCCGCAGCGTGATCGGAAAACGCTTCTCGCCCTCCTGCATCTGGCCGACCTCGCGCGTCCCGAGCGACGCGACGACGTCGAGCACCTCGTGCGCCGGAATCCCGTGGCGCGCGATCGCCGCCCGATCCACCTCGACCTGGAGCAGCGGCTGCCCCGTGACCTGCTCCGTCACGACGTCCGCCGCGCCCGGAATCGTCTTCAGGACCGCCTCGATTTCACGCGCCTTCTCCTTGAGGATCTCGAAGTCCTCGCCGAAGAGCTTCACCCCGACGTCCGATCGAACCCCGGCGACCATCTCGTTCACCCGCATCTCGATGGGCTGCGTGAACACCATTCGCATGCCGGGCAGATTTTCGAGCTCGCTTTGCATGGCGCGCACGAGCTCGTCCTGCGTCGCGCCTCGCTTCCATCGCTCCCGCGGCGTGAGCGTGACGAACACGTCGGAGAGCTCGATCCCCATCGGATCCGTGGCCACCTCGGCCGTGCCCGTGCGCGTCCAGACGCGCGCGATCTCGTCGGGAAACTTCTCCCGCAGCGTCTTCTCGATCTGGAGGCCGTAACGCGTCGACTCTTCCACGGAGACCCCCGCGAGCCGGATCGTATTGACCACGATGGCGCCTTCGTTCAGGCGCGGGACGAACTCCGAGCCAAGCCGCGTGGAGAGCGCGGCCGCCCCGCCCAGGATCGTCACGGCGACGGCCACGACGAACCGCCTTCGGCGCAGCGCGAACTGGAGCGCCGGGCGATACACCCGCAAGAGCGCCCGAACCACGATGTTTTCCCGCTCCACGATCCTGCGCGGTAGGAGCAAGCTCGCGAGCACCGGCATGAGCGTGAGCGAGAGCAACATCGAGCCCGCGAGCGCGAAGATCACCGTCAATGCCATCGGCCGGAAGAGTTTTCCCTCGACCCCTTCGAGGAAAAGAATCGGCAAATAGACGATCATGATGATGAGCTCGCCGAACATCGTCGGTTTGCGCACCTCGAGCGCCGCGTCGCGCACGACCTCGATCGTCGACGTCTCGCCCTTGTCCTCCGCGAGCCGCCGCGTGGCGTTCTCGACCATGATCACGGAGCTGTCGACGACGAGGCCGAAGTCGATCGCGCCGAGGCTCATCAGGCTCCCCGCGATGCCGAAACGAAGCATCAGGTTCGACGCGAAGAGCATCGAGAGCGGGATCGCCGAGGCCACCACGAGCCCGGCCCGCAGGTTGCCGAGAAAAACGAAGAGGACCGCGATGACGAGGATCGCGCCTTCGAGGAGGTTCGTCCGGACCGTCCGCAGCACGTGATCCACGAGCTCCGTGCGGTCGTAGACGGTCGTGACCTCGATCCCCGGCGGCAAACTCTTCTTGATCTCGTCGAGCCGCACCTTGAGCCGGCTCGTCACGTCATGGCTGTTCTCGCCCATGAGCATGAAGCCGAGGCCGAGGACGACCTCGCCCTTGCCGTCCGCCGTCACCGCGCCGCGGCGAATCTCACGCCCCTCGACGACCTTCGCCACGTCGCGGACGCGCACGGGCACACCTTCGTGCGCCGTGATCACCATGTCCTCGATGTCGCTCGGGCGTGTCGCAATCGCGATTCCCTGGACGAGCGTCGCTTCGCCGGCTCGATCGAGGCTGCCACCGCCGACGTTCGTGTTGTTGTGCTCGATGGCCTCGGCGAGCTCCAGAAGCGTGAGGCCACGACGCTGGAGGTCTTTCGGATCGACGACCACGTGGATCTGCCGCTCGTCGCCGCCCCAGGCGTTCACCTCGGCGACGCCGCGGACCGAGCGGAGCTGCGGCTTGACGATCCAGTCGTGCGCGGTGCGAAGCTCGCTCAGGCTCTTGCCCTCGCCCGAAACGATGTAATGAAACACCTCGCCGAGCCCGGTCGCGACGGGCCCGAGGGTCGGTCGCTCGATCGGAGGCGGAAGCGAGACGCTTTGCAGGCGCTCCATGGCGACCTGCCGCGCGAGATAGATGTCGGTCCCGTCCTCGAAAACGACGGTCACCTGCGACAAACCGAACCGCGAGATCGAGCGCACCTCGTCGAGCCCCGGGAGGCCCGAGATGGCTTGCTCGATCGGCGCCGTGATCTGCCGCTCCATTTCGAGCGGCGAGAGCGCGGGGGCCACCGTGTTGATCTGCACCTGCACCGGCGTCGTGTCGGGGAAGGCGTCGAGCGGCAGGCGGCGAAAGGAGAGCGCCCCGAGGATCACGACCGCGACCGTCGCGAGGATGACGAGGAGGCGGTGGCCGAGCGACCACGTGATGATACGGCTCAGCATCGCTCTCAGTCGGCGTCGCAGCAGCCGGCGCCGATGCTCTCCTTCAACGTCTCGGTCTTGAGCAGGAAGCTGCCCGTCGTGACGACGTCCTCGCCGGGACGCGCGCCTTTGCGAATCTCGACGAGGTTGCCCTCGCGAACCCCAAGCTCCACGCGCCGCGCTTCGTATTCGTCCTCCGCGATCCGCACGAAGACGAGGTGCACGTCCTTCGCACGCTGCACGGCCGCGTCGGGGACGGTGACGCTCGCGCGCGCCGCGCCGACTTCGACGCGGGCCCGCCCGAACATGTTGCCCCGCAGGGCGCCGTCCGCGTTTTCCAGCGGAACACGCGCCCGCACGGTGCGTGTCGCGAGGTCGATCTGCGGGCTCAGATACGTGATCTTCCCGCGGAACGTGCGCCCTGCGAGCCCGTCGACGTCGAGCGTCACGGATTGCCCCACCACGACCGCAGAAAGCTCGGCCTCGGGGACGTCGAGCTCGGCCCACATCGCGGACGTGTCGACGACCTCGAAGAGCATCTCTTCGAGCCCGACGTGCTTGCCCACGGTCGCGCTTCGCTGGGTCACGACGCCGTCGATCGGCGAGGTGAGCATGTACGAACCGCCCGCCCCGCCGCCGGCTCCAATGATGGAGAGCGCCGTGGCGAGCGCCGATTGCTCGGCTTTGGCGGCTTCGAGCTCCTGCTCCGCCGCGAGCACGTCCTTCTCGGGGCTGAAGCCCGATTTCTGCAGCGCCGCGACGCGCTCGAGGTTCTTCTGCGCGATCCCGACGCGCGCCCGCGCGGCTTGGAGCTTGGAGCGATCCGCCCCGACCTCCGCGCTTTCGATCACGGCGAGCGGGTCCTTCTTTTTGACCTGCGCGCCGATGTCGACCTTCATCGTGCGCACGACGCCGGGCGCCCGCGCATTGATGTGCGCGAGCCGCGTGGCGTCGTAGACGAGCCGCGCCGTGACGAGGAGGCCGCCCGCGTTTTTCCGTTCCTCGGCCTTCACCGTCTGGATCCCGGCGAGCCGCGCGGTCTCCTTCGTCTTGAACCGAACCTTCGTTCCGTCGGCCGGCGCGTCCTTCTCGGGGGCGTTTTTCCCGCCGCCCTTGCCGCTCACGTCGGCGGCGGGGCGTCCGCCGCGCTCCGGATGGCAGATCGGGCAAAACGACTCCGGAAAGCCATGCTCGGCGCACCAATCGCCCTTCGCCTGGAACACGGCCGCGAGCTTCGGGTGGCACTTGGGACAAACCACCTCGAGCACGCCGTGCTCGCAGAGCTTCCCTTCGCCATCCGGTGTTGCCGCTGCCTTCTGCGTGGAGCTCGCAGGGGCCGCGGGCGATTCCTTCGGATCTCGGCCGCACCCGGCGATCCCCGGAAGGAGCGCCAGGGCGGCGACGATGAGGGCGCGCACCTCAGCTCCCCTTGGGAGGTCGAACGATCTCGAGGTCCGGGTTGCACTTCAAGCACTGCGACTCGGGCAGGCTGTGCTCGGGGCACCAATCGCCCGTGGCCTTGAAGGCCGGGATGAGGTCGGGGTTGCACCGGGTGCACTGCGATTCGGGGACCTGATGCTCCCCGCACCAATCCTCGTGCGAGCCGGGCTTCACGGTGCTCGGCGCGTGGGCGCCGTCTTGCTTCGCGGGTTGCGCCGCGGCCGCCTCGGGCTTGGCCGTGGAGCCGCCGTCCTTGGAGCACGCGGCGAGGGAGAGGGCAACGAGGAGCGAAAGGAGAAGCGAACGACGGATCATGATGAGCCTCTTCGGTTTGTCTTGCCAACTGCGGACACGTCGCCATGCGCGCACTGCGAGAATGCAGCTCGCGCGCCGAGACGGTCGATCGATGGAGCCTCCTCCGGCAGGGCCGGGGCTCCGATCAGCAGTGGAAGACTCGAAGGGCGATACAACGCTCCGCCGAGGAGCGTGGCCCCGCGCGAGGGAGCACGGGGCGAGCGACGATCCGCCGCGCTGACGTGAGGTACTGGGGGCTTCGCGGAGGGAGGAACGCGACCGGCAGCACCTCGTCCGGCAGCGGCGTGGCCGGCGCCGGAGGCACCTGCGGGAGTTCGAGGCGCTTGTACGCGGGCGGCAGCTCGCCGACCCGATGTTCCTCGCAGCAGCCTTCCCCGATGCTCGGACCTTGCTCGTCCTCCCCGTGAACGGCGCAGTCGTCGGATTCGCAGGCGTGCTCGACGACCTCCTGGACCGCCACGCAGAAGTAATAGCTCCGGCCCGAGAAGAACACCGCGAGCGCGACGACGGCGACGAGGAGCAACGCGAGCACACGGCGAGGCCCAGGGGCCTGCGTGGAGATCGCGGGGGCTCGGCGGGTCGTCACGGGCGTGAGCCTATCCGCGGCGGGAGAGCACGTAAAGGGCCGCCGCATCTGCGATCATCCGCACCCACGGGACCGAGGCTCCATGGTGCACAGGCCGGGACCCGCTTGATGGGATTGAACGAATTCGCCGGTTATTTCGCGGTCGCCGCGAGTTCCTCCAGACGAGCCTGAATCTGCCCGCGGGC
Source organism: Polyangium sp. y55x31 (assembly GCF_029946505.1). Taxonomy (GTDB): domain Bacteria; phylum Myxococcota_A; class Polyangia; order Polyangiales; family Polyangiaceae; genus Polyangium. The sequence continues at coordinate 427,155 of NZ_JARZHG010000005.1, read as the reverse complement.
TGTGCGGAATCGCTCGAGCATCTGCTCGCGCGACGACGAGGGATCGTCATGCGCGGGATCGGGAATGGGCCAGTGGAGCCGCTGGATCTTGCCGAGGAACACCGGGCAAACCTCCTCGGCGCAAAGCGTGACGACCAGGTCGACCGACGCAGGGTCGATCGTGTCCACCGACTTCGATGCGTGCGTGGTCAAGTCGATCCCGATCTCCCGCATCACCTCGATCGCGTAGGGATTGACGCGGGACGGGCGGCTGCCGGCGCTCTGCACCCGCACGTGATCTCCGAAGCGGCTCCGCGCCAGGCCTTCCGCCATTTGGCTGCGGGCCGAGTTCGCGACGCAGAGAAAGAGAATGCTCGTGGGAGTCATGCGTGGACCTCCGATTCCACAGCGGGCGCGCTGCGGGGAAAGAACCACTTGCCGAGCCGGAGCGCAACGTTGACGAGCCCGATGAGGACCGGCACCTCGACGAGCGGCCCGATGACGGCCGCGAACGCGGCGCCGCTATGGATGCCGAACGTCGCGACGGCGACGGCGATGGCGAGCTCGAAATTGTTCGACGACGCCGTGAACGACAGCGTAGCGGCCTGCTTGTAGTCCGCGCCGACGCGCTTGCTCAGGAAAAACGAGACGAAGAACATCACGACGAAGTACACGAGGAGCGGCGCCGCGATCCGCAGCACGTCGAGCGGGAGCTCCACGATGGTCTCGCCCTTCAGGGAGAACATCACCACGATGGTGAAGAGCAACGCCACGAGCGTGATCGGCCCGATACGCGGGACGAAGCGCTCTCGATACCAGTCCGCTCCCCGGGAGGACACGAGCACCCGGCGCGTGAGGAACCCGGCCGCGAACGGGATTCCCAGGTAGATGGCGACGCTCTTCGCGAGCTCGGGGATGGTGATGTTCACGACGGCGCCTCCGAGCCCGAGCCAGGCGGGCAGGAGCGTCGCGAAGAAATACGCGTACACCGGGAAAAACAGCACCTGGAAGATCGAGTTGAACGCGACCAATCCCGCGCAATACTCGGTATCTCCCTTCGCGAGATCGTTCCAGACGATGACCATCGCGATGCATCGCGCGAGCCCGATGAGGACGAGCCCGAGCATGTACTCGGGTTTGTCCTTCAGAAACATCACGGCGAGGCCGAACATCAGCACCGGGCCGATGATCCAGTTCTGCACGAGCGACAGCGCGAGCACGCGCTTGTTGCGAAAGACCTTCCCGAGCTCCTCGTAGCGGACCTTCGCGAGCGGCGGGTACATCATCAAGACGAGCCCGACGGCGATCGGGATCGACGTCGTGCCCACGCTCAGGCGATGCAGGAACGCCGTGAAGCCGGGCGCCGCGAAGCCGAGGGCCACGCCGAGGCCCATGGCGAGAAAGATCCACAACGTCAGGTAACGATCGAGGAACGATAACTTGCGCGCGATGCCGTCCATGGCGTTTCAGCGTCGGAGCCGGTCACGCCGTCGTCTTCGGCCCGCAGCAAGACGAAGCCGACGGCGTGGCCTCCGGTTTCTTGGAAAGCGCGATCGGCGTGCAGCACTCGCTCGCGTCCTTTTTCAGGGCCGGCGAATCCCCCATGGTGGCCGCGTCTGCCTTCACGACGAACACCTCCCACGAGTTCCCGTCCGGATCCTCGATCCACACCTTGTCCTGCACGGCATAACAGCAGGATGTATCCTCCTCCGTCATCGTCCGGAGCCCCGCGGCCTCGAAACGAGCCTTCGCTTCCAGGACGTCGTCTGTCGTCGCGACCTGAACCCCGAAATGACTGGCATTGACGCCCGTGCGAGGCGCCTCCTGCATCGTCAGGTTGAGCGAGGGGACCTCGAGGTCGAATTTCGCATATCCGGGGCGCCGCTTCGTCGCCGCGACGCCGAACGCCTTCTCGTAGAACGCGACGGATTGCTCGATGTTGGTGACGTTCAGGGACACGTGGGGCTTGAGGACGTTCATGCGGGGGCTCCTTTCTTCCAAAAAACTCGAACCATGGCGCAAAAAAAGAGCGGGCTTTCAGCAGCAGCCGCCCTTTCCGCCTTTGCCACGCTTGCAGCAGTCCTCCCAGAGGTATTCGGTGAGGGCGCGCAGCGCCGCGTAATCGGCGGCGTAGTAGTGGAACGTGCCTTCGAGGCGGGTCGTGAACAGGCCCGCCTCGACGAGCCGCTTCAAGTGGTGGCTCAGGGTCGAAGCGGGAAGATCGACATGCGCCTGGATCTCGCCGGCGGACGCCCCCTCGTCGCCCCCCTGCACGACGAAGCGCAGGATTTCGAGGCGAACGGGGTGGCCGAGCGCGCTGAGCTGCTGGGCATGACGGTCCAGCTTCGAGGTCACGGGGCTACTTCTAACATCCTCGAAGTAGACCCGCAAGGGGCTGCTTCCAGAAAAGTGGAAGTGCTCGGTTCACTCGAACAGGTAGTTCGACACGCTCACCTTCGCCGTCACCTCGAGCGGAACCCGCGTCCCCAGGAAGGGACGCGACGCCGTCGACTCCCAGACGACCGACATGAGCGACTCCGGGACCCCATACTCCTCGGGCTCTCCCGCCCAGTCGGCGATGCCATTGTCGCTGCAAAGCGCCGAGGCCGCCTCGGCGGTCTCGGCCTCGGCGATCTCGACGCCGTCCACACAATTGGCGGCGAGCACGAAAAGGGGGAGCGCAATGAACCCAAGAAAGCCATACCTCGGTGCCATGACCATCTCCTCGATCGAGTTTTTCAGGACGCACACCTCATGTGCTGCTCCCGAACGCTCAATCAGGATTCATGCCAGGCGGCGAGGACGGCCGGGGCCCCTCGAAAAGGCGTGAAATGCCGTGGCGCGGGCCGACGAGCCCCGCGCAATGCAGGCGCGCGCCCTCGGCACCACACGCGCGAGCCTGCATCGCAGACGACGGGGTCCGCTCAGTCGATACCGAGGGCCGTCACGTCCGTGATCGGCGTGGACGAAGCGATCGTGCGGATCTTGCCTTTCTTCGTGGTCACGATCCAGCCCGAGCCGCCGGGGATGCGCATCTTCGTGCCCGGGCGCATGCGGCGCGCCCCGCCCTTCGGCGGATAAAGGATCTCGACGGACCGATCCTCCGCCGCGATCTGCACGACGTACACGTACGCGAGCCGATCGAGCTCGCCCTCGATCGCGACCTTCGTGCCCGCCTCGACGTCGAGGTCGTTCATCGCCTCGTCACGCATCTCGCTGAGGAGCGCGTAGCCCCACGCGAGGCGCCGGCACGGCCGCCCCGAGAGGCTCGGCGGCGGCTCGTCGATGATCTCCACCGGCGCCGCGGCCGCGGCCCTCGCCGCTGCCTTCGCCCTCGCCTCGGCCTTCGCCGCCGCGCTGCCCTTCGTCGCCCTCGCCGACGCCTTCGCCGCCTTTCCCGCGCCCTTCGCAGGCGCCTTCGCCGCGCCCTTCGCAGGCGCCTTCGCCGCGCCCTTCGTCGCCTTCTTCGCCGCGCCCTTGACCCCGCCCTGCGTCGTCCCCTTGGTCTTCATCGTGCCGCCCTTCGCGCTGCTCCTGGTCACCATCGCCGTCGCATTCTATGGCGGAGCGCCGAAAAACCCTAGCGCGACGAACATCCCTCCTGCCGTGAGCGAGACCGCCGCCGCAGAGGGGCCGGAGCTCGGCCGGTCGAGCGAAGCCCCCCGAGCGTCGAGGGATCTGGCCGTGCCGCTTCGAGCGTGCTCTTCTTGACACCCCTCACGAAAGGAGCCCGGCACGACGATTGCGTCGAGCGCGGACGCGCCATGGATCCGATGGAGCAAGCGCGCCACCGCATGGTGGACGAACAACTCGCACGCCGCGACATCCAGGATGCGCGGGTGCTCGATGCGATGCGTCGCGTCCCACGGCACGCCTTCGTTCCCGCCGGGCGCGAGCACGAGGCGTATCTCGACAGACCGCTGCCGATAGCCGTGGGTCAGACGATCTCGCAGCCGTACATCGTCGCGCTCACCGCGCAAGCCCTGCGGATCGGGCCGGACGCGCGGGTGCTCGAGATCGGCGCGGGATCGGGGTACGCGGCGGCGGTGCTCGCCGAGCTCGCGCGCGAGGTCGTCACCGTCGAGCGCCACCCGCTCCTCGCCGCCGAGGCCGCCGCGCGGCTCGCATCCCTACGTTACGGAAACATCCGGGTGGTCACTGGAGATGGCACCCGCGGTTATCCCGAGGCCGCACCTTATGAGGCCATCGCGGTGACGGCGAGCGGGCCGCGTGTACCGAGCGCGCTTTTGGCCGAGCTCGCGCCGGGCGGCCGCATGGTGATTCCGGTCGGGCCGGACGAACACCGGCAAGAACTCGTCCTCGTCACGCGGGGCGACGACGGCCAGTTCTCGGAGACAATCCTCGGCGCCGTGCGGTTCGTCCCGCTCGTCGGCGAGGACGGCTGGGCCCGCGCGGACGGCGTTTAGACTTCATTCGACCCTGTCGACGCTCGGGGCTCCACGCGGACGAGCCGCGTTACGCCCCGAACCCCGTACCATTCGGCCCTCCGCCCTGGTACGATGAACCCATGGCGCATCCGTACCGCACGAGGCCCACGGTGCCCCCCGATGGCTCGCCCGAGGACGGGCGGCTCTCCGGTCCGACGCTCGCGTTTGGTCTGTTCTGCGTCATCTCGGGCCTCGCGCTCGCGGGTTCGTCGCGACCGGGCGCGCTCTTGCTCGCGGGCGGCGCCGGGACGATCGCGATCGCGGCGCGCAAGGGCCCGCGTGGAGGGACGTACCCCCGTGACAAGGATTGAGCTTCTGCACGGAGGTTTCCTTCTCTTCCACGACCCGTTTCTCACGCCGGACGAGGCCTCCGCCTCGTTCACCGCGCTGCTCGCGGAGGTCCCGTTCAGGCAGGAGACGATCCGTCTCTTCGGCAAATCGATCCTGCAGCCGCGCCTTTCGGCCTGGCACGGCGATCCGGGCGCGGCGTACACGTATTCGGGCCTGTCGCTCAAGCCGAACCCCTGGACGCCCGCGCTTTCCGCGCTCCGGGCGCGGGTCGAGGCCGCGGCCGGCTGCACGTTCAACAGCGTGCTCGTGAACCATTACCGAGACGGCGACGACTCGATGGGCAAACACGCCGACGACGAGCCCGAGCTCGGCGAAAACCCGGTGATCGCATCGCTGTCGCTCGGGGCGAAGAGAAGGTTCGTCCTGGAACCGAAGAAGAAGGGCGGCGAGAAGGTGACGCTCTTGCTCGGCGAGGGGAACTTGCTCGTCATGGCCGGGACGACGCAGCACCATTACCGGCACGGGGTGCCGAAGCAGGCGGGGCTGGGGGCGAGGATGAATTTGACGTTCCGGTGGATCCTGCCTGCGGAAGGCCACGGGTGACGCGGCGACGCGACGAGGCTTGTCGTCGCGCGAAAACCGAGCGATCATCGACGATGGGGCAGCGATGCACGCGCTGTCACCGATGACCTCACGTGCCCTGGCGAGATGCACAGGGAGAAATGGAGGCACGAATGATGCAACCGGGATTCGGCGCGAGCCTGCCTCGAAACGCAGGGCCCGAGCGCGAGAACGCCATCTTGAACGCGATCGAGCGTGGCGACATGGCGCCCGTCTCCTGGGCGCCCGTGCGAAACGAGGCCGCGGGGCACAAGATCACATTGCTCGTGAGCTCCGACGCGCTGCGTATCCGTACCGCCGACGGGCCGCTCCGCGTCAGCGTCACCGCACGAACGATGCAGCGCATCGCCGACATGCTCGGGTGCGTGCTTCCCACGGTGCGGATCTGCGATTTGATCTGGGAGCAGGCGGCGGTGAAGATCACGCCGTGCATCTATCCCGCGAACGACCTGATGGCCACGACCGCCCGGATGATCGAGTACGACGCCGCGGTGAGCCAGAAGGTGGCGGGGCGCTCGGGCCTCGTGGAGAACGTCGGAAAGAACTGGTGCATCTCGAACAGGCTGCTCGGCCAGGAGGGCATGGCCGCGAATTACGGCTTTTATGCGAGCGAGCCCAGATACCGCAGCGGGACGAACGGGCTCGGTCCGTATCACCTGTGGCAGCCGCTCGGCACGCGGCACTCGATGGACTACGTCGATTATTCGCAGACCATCCGCCTCGTGTCGCGGACCTGCTACGTCGACGGCGAGAAGCGCGACCTCGTCGACATCCTGACGGACCCCACGCTCGCCGCGCTCGTGTCCGACGACGGCCCCCTGAAGCTCGTCCGCTTGCCGGGCGTGGAGGTCACGGATCCGATCGACCGCTACCCGGTGGCCGACGTCGACGCCGTGGTGTGAGGGGCGGCGGCGATCGAGGATTTCTTGATGGGCATCCTCATTGGTTGATCCTGTCTCGACCGGCAATGCTCTGCTTCGCCGTATCTCGGTCCATGCCGTGGCTCTGTCTGAGATCCGCTCGCCGGCCACCGCGGGCTCCCGCGAGCCTCCCGGCGGTCACCCACCGACCTCCGGCCGGCTCCGGCGAGCTTCCCGGCGGTCGCTCGCCGACCTCCGGAGGTTGGCTTCATCTCAAATGTGGTCGCCAACCGACCGTCCCCCGGCTCCGCCGAGCCGTCCGTGGGTCGCAGGGCGACCGCCGCGGGCTCGCGGGAGCCTCCGAAGGCTCGACTCACGGTCATCTCTTGGGATGTTTTCCGCCGTAGGACAGCATGTCGCCTCACTCGTCGAGGTCGTGAGGCTTGAGGTCGGGGTGTTCGCGATAAATAGGATTCATCACGTCCAGGAGCATCGTCCCCATGATCTGCCCCACCGCTCCGCGATACGCTTCGAATTCGGATGGGCTGCATGATTCCATCACGAGCCTCACGGACTCATCCAGTTTTGCACCGTATTCGAGCATCAGCTTGTTGATCGCCTCGGCGACGTCTCTTCTCATCTCAGCACCCTGCTGCTTTCATGCATTTATTGACGCAGTTCCAGAACTTGAACCCGTGATCGCCCGTAGGTAGCGAAGAACGCGAACAGGTAACGATACAGTCGTCCTTCACCTGCTTACAGTCCTGCTGCGTCGGCGGAGGCTCATCTTTTGGCCTGGACATCTCGCTGACCACCTCCTCCGCGACATGCACCGTGACAGCCACGACGATCGTCACCCCGCCGGCGATGATCAAGATCGGGCTCAGGTTCACGGCCGCCGCCGCTGCCGCGGCCGCGGGGTGGCCCATGGGAGCCCGTCCCTCCGGGGAGACGCTGCCGCCGTAGACCGGCCCCGAGGATCGCAGCGGCGTGACGACCCCAGGCAATGACATGCCCGTCAGCACGCGCGTCATGCACGACTCGATCTCCCGATCGCCGATCATCGACTCCCTGACCTTGGCCTCGTCGACCTGACCGTCCGCCTTCACATCGACGTCGAACATGATGGCGTAGTGCGTGTCTGTCAGCCGAGCCGCGCCATGCTCGGCACATTCCCCGAGCTGCGCGACGGTCGCCGGTGGGACCGACGGGCCGTCATGCGAACCGTGAGCGCTGGGCCGCGGGTTCCCCATGGGGCTGCTCCCACAGCCAAGCGGCGTGAAGCCAAAGCCCAAACCGAAGGCGAGCCCCAACGATGCTGTAAGCCTCGTGGCCGTCGAGCGCATGTTCGGCAGTGTACAGACTCGTCCCCCGCCCACAAGAGGGCGTGGGCTCGCTACGTTTGGTCGCTTCCTTGCCGAGTTTACCGTCCGCCAATCCCCATGATAACGTCCCGCCCATGAGCCCTCCCCAAAAGAAAAAACCCCCGGTCGACCACGACGCCGCCAAGGCCGCATTCGAAAAGCTCCTCCCGCGCCTGACGCAGCTCCCCAAGGACAGCCTCCAATCACCGAATACCAGCGTCGACGCCGCGGCCATCGTCGCCCTCGGTATCGCCCGCGAGCTCTCCGCGCCGGAGATGCGCGCCCGATTCGAGCTCCTGCCCAAGGAGCTCTTCGACATCGCCGCCCTCGATGACCTCGAAGCCGCCTCCCTCGCGACCTGGTATGCGGCGACCGCGCTCCTCTCCGCCCATGCCCAGGGCACGGAGGCCAAGCTCCCCGTCGCGCTCGTCGACGACGCCACCACCCTCAAGGCGCGTATGCTCAAGGTCGGCGATTACCATTTCGACCCGGCCACGCCCACCGGCCGCGAGATCGCCGATATTCGCGTCGGCACGGGGTACCGCGACCTCGCCCAGGACCTCGCCCGGCTCGCCCGAATCTATCGTGCCGAAAAGAAGCAGCTCGAAACCGACAAGGTCCACTACAGCGCCGAGGACGCCGCGCGCGCGGACGAGCTGTCCCACCGAATCCTGGAGGAGCTCTCGGCCTCCCGGAGCACGGAGCAAGCGCTCTGGGCCGAGCGGGTCCAGCGCGCCTGGACGCTGCTCCTCGGCCTGTATGGAGAGGTGACGACCACCGTCGCGTGGATCCGGCGGAAGGAGGGCGCGTCGCCCTATCCGTCGCTGGTCGCGGCGGGGCGTACAACACGAAAGCCGAGGTCCGAGGACGCAGCCGAGGAGCAGCCCGGCGATCGCACGGACGCCTGACGCCTCAACACATTCCGCCTCGCCCCCATTTCCACATTCACCTCCTGCATGGGTGACATCGCTCACGCCATTGCATTCCGCCTTTGACAGTCGCGCGCCTGCCCCTTAGCTTCGCGTTGCTTTCATCCTTCCAAGGAGCGAATTCACCATGAAGCAGGGTCTTTGGCTCGCGCTCGGCCTCGGCGCGGCGCTCGCGGTCGTGGCTTGCGGCGACGATACGAACAATACGAACAATTCGACCTCCTCGTCCTCGTCGGGCTCGGGCGGCAGCGGCGGCGCCGGCGGCAGCGGCGGCACCGGCGGCGACGGCGGCAGCTCGGCGCTCGAGGTGCAGACGCACGTCTCGCCCGATGGATTCGGCGTCGATTCTCATCTCATCGTGGGCCCGACCGAGGTCGTCCTCGTCGATGGTCAATTCTTCACGGCGGAGGCGCAGAAGGTCGTCGACCTCGTCAAGGGCACGAACAAGAAGCTCAAGACCGTCTTCCTCACGCACGCCCACCCCGACCATTACCTCGGGATGGAGGTCATCCGCGCGGCGTTCCCGGACGCAGAGTTCGTGACGACGGCCGCGGTCCTCGCCGATTACAACGCGAAGAAGGACGGCACGCTCGCGTTCGCCCAGCAGAACTTCCCCGGCCAGGTGCCCGACAAGGTCGTGGCGTTCACCGCGCTCGCCGGGGCCACGATCACGGTCGACGGGCATACGCTCGACGTCGTCGAGATCGGCGACGCGGGTGAGAGCGTGGAGGCCGCGGGTCTTGCGCTGAACGAGCAAAAGGCCTTTTTCGCGGGCGATCTCGTCTACAACAAGGAGCACCTCTGGCTCGCCGAGTGCAACCTCGACGGCTGGATCAAGAACCTCGACGCCATCGCCGCGAAGGGCTTCACGACGTTTTATCCGGGCCACGGCGAGAAGGCCACGGCCAGCGTGATCGACGAGGACAAGAAGTACCTGAACGACGCGAAGCCCATCCTCGAGGCCGCGACGACCGCAGACGAGGCCGTGACGAAGCTGAAGGAGGCTTACCCCACCTGGGGCGGCGAGGGCCTGCTCTCGTTCGGCACCTCGAATTACTTCATGGCCTGCAAGACGCCCTGAGGCGATCAACGATCTAGAGGCGCGGCGCATCTCTCGGTATGCTGCCTCGGTGCGCCGCGCCCTTGCCTTCTCCCTTCCCCTCGCCGCCCTGCACCTCGTTGCCTGCAGCGACCCCGCGGAGCTGCCCGTGCCGCCGGAGACCGGCATCGTCGCGCTCTACGGCAAGCCCGCCGAGACGGCCCTCACGCCCTATCCGTCCGATCGATACACGACGGCCGATACCGCCACGGCGACGGGCCGGCGCGTGCACATCGGGCCCGAGACCGCCGCCGATCCGCTCGTGACGGGCTACCAGGGCACGGTCGATTTGCTGAACGAAATGGACGGCTTCTCCACGATGGGCGGGGTCGTGGTGAATTTCAGCGGCCCCCTCGACGCGCGTTCGCTCGTGCTCGCGCCGTACGCGGAGCCGCCCTTGCTCGGGCCCATCCTCGACGCGGAGGACTACAAAAAACCGGGCGCGCCGCTCTACCTCGTCGACGTGGATCCGGAATCGCCCGAGCGCGGAAAACCCGTCGGGCTGATTCCCCGCTGGTTCCCGCAGCCCGACGACGGCTTTTACCCGGACGATTTCACCCTGGTCGCGGAGCCCGCCGTGCCGCTCCGGCCCGGGACGCGGTACCTGTTCGTCGCGACGAACGTGCTCCGCGCGGACGACGGGAGCCCCGTGCGGCGATCGCCGGACATGCAGGCGCTGCTCGAAGGAAGCGCCGAGGGCGAATACGGAGACGAGGTGCGCGCGGCCATCGCCGAAGCCGCGCCGAGCGGCCTTTTCCGCGCCGAGGACGTCGTGCTCGCCACGGCCTTCACCACGGCCACGGTGCGCGCCGGGATCGAGGCGATGGGCGTGGCCGCACGAAAAGCGCCGCCACCCGCGCTGCTCACGCCGTTCGAGGTCGAGACGCCGGCCGAGCCCGGTGGACGCGTGCGATTCCGCGGGGTGTACGAGGCGCCCGAGTACCGCGGCGAAACCGGAAAATGGTCGTTCGAGGGAGGGACGCCCGTCGCCGGCAAAAAAGCCGGGCTCGAGGTGTTCCTGGCGTTCTCGAAGGCCGAGGTGAGCGGCAAGAGGCCCGTGGTCATTTACGGGCACGGGCTCGGCGGCGACAAGGACGGCACGTGGGGCACGGCCCAGAGGCTCGCGGCGATTCACCCGAACGGCGCGGCCGTCTTCGGCATCGACTCGCCCGAGCACGGCTCGCGCGCGAAAAATCCGGACCAGAATGCCCTGCTCGCCGCGTTCGGCTTCTTCGGCATCGACAGCGCCACGGGCGAATTCGACATCGGCAAGGCCCGGGACAACTTCCGGCAAATGGCCTCCGATCAGCTCGAGCTCGTGCGGCTCGTCGCCACGCTCGGATCCCTCGATCTCTTGCCCGCCGGCGCCCCGGACGGCGAGCCCGACCTCGATACCTCGCGCATCCTCTACATCGGCCATTCGTTCGGGTCCGTGCAGGGGCCGACGATCCTCGCGCTCGCGCCCGAGATCCGGCAAGCCGTCTGGAACGTGGGCGGCTCGGGGCTCATGACGCTGCTCCGCGACTCCGGCACGTTCGGCCTGCTCGTCGACGCGATGCGTCCACCCAAGACGCCGGACGGCGCGCTCGCTCGATTCTTCGCCGTGACGCAGGCGATCGTGGACCCGGGCGATCCGATCAACTACGCTCGGTTCGCGTCGGGCGAACCCTTCCCCGGCGCACCCGAATCGAAGCCGCGCGACGTGCTCTTGCAAGTGGTCATGAACGACACCATCGTCCCGAACTCGACGAGCGAGGCGCTCGCGCGCGCGTCGGGCATGACGCTCATGAATGCCCTCCGCCCGGTGAGCGGCCTGCCCGCCGCGGAGGGGCCGCTCTCGGGCAACGGCAAAGCGGGCTCGACGCTGGTGATGTCGCAGTTCGACCGGATCGAGGGGACGAAGCTCGCCGTGCACGGCGAGCTCATCTTCTCGCCGGAGGCACAGGCGCAGTACGTGGAGTTTTTCCAGACGGGGCTCGCCGAGCCGTACGCGACGGCGAAGCCGCCTTATTGAAGACGAATTCGAGGGGTCGAGGAGAGTTCGAGGAATGTCGCATTTCGACGGTCTGCCGGGCAAGCCGCCGCGCGAGCGGGGCATCTTTTGCAACCGGACCATGAACATGCGGTCGATCAAGGCGATCGGCTACGACATGGACTACACGCTCATCCATTACCAGGTGGAGGAGTGGGAGCGCCTGGCGTACGAGCACCTGCGGACGCGGCTCGTCACGCGTGGTTATCCGGTCGAGGACCTCCGCTTCGATTCGGAGCTCGTGATCCGGGGGCTCATCATCGACACCGAGCTCGGCAACCTGCTCAAGGTGAACCGCTTCGGGTACGTGAAGCGCGCGATGCACGGGACGTCGATGCTCGATTTCGAGCCGATGCGCGCGGCGTACGCGCGGACGATCATCGACCTCGCCGAGCCGCGGTTCGTCTTTTTGAACACGCTCTTCTCGCTCTCCGAGGCGTGCATGTACGCGCAGCTCGTCGACCTCGCGGACGCCGGGAAAATGCCGGCCGGGACGGGCTACGAGCAGCTCTATCGGCTCGTGAAGAGCGGCCTCGACGAGGCGCACATGGAGGGCCGCCTGAAGGCCGAGATCATCGCGGATCCGGACCGGTTCGTGGTGCTCGACCCGGAGGCGCCGCTCGCGCTCCTCGACCAGCAGCGCGCGGGCAAGAAGCTCCTCCTCATCACGAACTCGGAGTGGGGATACACGGACGCGATGATGCGGTATGCATTCGAGCGTTTCCTGCCGAATGGAATGCGGTGGCGTGATCTCTTCGACGTGGTGATCGTCCAGGCGCGCAAGCCCGATTTCTTCATGCAGAAATCGCCGCTCTTCGAGGTCGTGAGCGAGGACGGCCTGCTCCGGCCCTGGATCGGGCCGCTCAAAGAAGGCGGCTCGTACCTCGGCGGCGACGCGACGCAGGTGGAGCGCTCGCTCGGGATCTCGGGCGACGAGATCCTTTACGTGGGCGACCACATCTGGGGCGACGTCCGGGTGTCGAAGAGCGTCCTGCGCTGGCGGACGGCGCTCATCCTGTGGGAGCTCGAAGAGGAAGTGCGGTCCGCCTACGCTTCGCGCGTGGACGAGGCGCGGCTCGGCGCTCTGATGGAGGAAAAAGAGGCGCTCGAGCTCGCCGCCTGTCAGCTCCGGCTCCTCGCCCAGCGGCACAGGGAAGCTTATGGTTTGCCCGGGGACGCGCCGTCGTGCGACGAGGTCCTCGCGCGGCTCGGCGAGATCAAGACGGCGCTCGCCGAGCTCGACGATCGTATCGCCCCGCTCGCGAAGGCCGCGGCCGAGGTATCGAATCCGCGCTGGGGCCTGCTCCTGCGCACGGGCAACGACAAGAGCCACCTGGCGCGGCAGATCGAGCGTTCGGCAGACATCTACACGTCGCGTGTGTCCAACTTCCTCCGCTACACGCCGTATTCGTACTTCCGTTCCCGCCGCGGGAGCCTGCCGCACGACCCCTCCGGAGAAGCGCCGAGCCCGAACCCGGGGCCTTGACCGACCCCTCCCTTGGCGGGACATTGTCCGGGACATGACGAAGCACGACGAGGACTCCACGAGCGAGCTCGCGCGCGAGCTCGCCCGAGCCAAACAACGCATCGCGGAGCTCGAAGCGCAGCTCGCCGCCGAGGAGGCGGCGCGCACGAAGCAGGCCCACTGGATTTACGACGCGCTCGCGAGCGCGGGGATCGGCGTGTGGACCTGGGACATCCCGCGTGACGTCATCTCGTGGACCGACACCGTCCTCGCGATTTACGGCCTCACGCGCGAGACGTTCGGGAACAACATGACCGATTTCATGACGCGCGTGCACCCGGACGACCAGCATATCGTCCAGGTAGCCGTGGAGCGTGTGTTCACGGGGAACCCTTCGTACCTCGTCGAGCACCGTGTCCTCCGGCCCGACGGGGAGATGCGCTGGGTGCGGGGCACCGGGTTCGCCTATCACGACGCGAACGGCAAACCGTACCGCCTCGCGGGCGTGACCGAGGACATCACGGAGCGGGTCCGCGAGCAGGACGAGCGCTGTGCGATGCAGCAGCGGGTCATCGACGCGCAACGCGAGTCGCTGCGTCAGCTCGGGGCGCCGATCATCCCGCTCACGAAAAACGCGCTCGCCATGCCGCTCGTCGGGACGTTGACGCCCGAGCGGGCGACGCTCGTCACCGAGACCTTGCTCCACGCCGTGACGGAGCGCGCCGCGGAGCACGTGATCCTCGACGTGACGGGCGTGCCGTCGGTCGACAACGAGGTCGCCGACGGGCTTTTGCGCGTGGCCCAGGCTGTGCGGCTGCTCGGCGCGGAGGTGGCGCTCACAGGCATGCAACCCGCCGTGGCGCAAGCGCTGGTGGAGCTCGGCGTGGACATGAGCTCGTTCGTGACGAAGGCGGACCTGCAATCGGGAATCCGCTGGGCATCGAAGCGCGCGCAGCGCTAACGTTCGTCGGGGGCGCGCGCCTCGGGTTTTACTTGGCCACCTCGGTCTTGCAGCCGAGGCCGATTTGCACCTTTGCGCCGAAGTCCTTGCGGACGGCGTCGCAGGTGGCCGGGCAGAACGAGATTTTCGAGGGGACGACGGGATTGTCGTAATACCAGCCGAGGCCGTTCGTGCAATTCTTGTCCTGGAGGATCGTCTCCGGTTCGCCGCCGCCCGACGGCGTGAAGAGCACGTTCACGAAGCCGGGATCGACCTCGCCGCCCGAGACCTTCGTCGGAATCTCGTAATCGCAAGGCAGCGCCTTTCCGCGGGCCTTCGCGAGCGCATTCTGGAACTCGACCTGGACGTTCACGCTGCCGACGAGGATGGCCGAATCGGTGCCGCCCGCGGCCGCGATGAGGTTCGCCGTGTCCTGCGGGACGCCCTGGAGGCCAATCACGAACGTGCGGACCTTGAATTGCGAGAGCCCCGTCGCGGCGAGGTTCGCGATGACCTGCGGGTCCTCCGGATTGACGCCGCTGCACAGGGGCGCGGGCCCGACGGGCGCGCCGTCCGTGACGAGGAGCACGGCGCAGCCCGTGCCCGGCTTTTGCTGCAATGCGTCGGCGCAGGCGAGGATGGCGCCGCCGAGCGCCGGGTAGATCGGGGTCTTGAAGCCGTTCGGGTCCTCGGCGGCGATGGCCTGAATGATCGGCTCGGCGTTCGTCGGCAGCTCGCCGAAGGGCACGACGGGCGCCTTGTAGAGCATCTGATCACACGTGGACTCGGCCGGCAGGGGGAAAAAATTGAGCGCGACCGAGGTGCCGGCCGAGCTCGGATCGTTGACGAACGCCGCGAGCCCCGCCTCGCCGCTGTTCCACTTCGTTCCCACCATCGAGCTCGACTTGTCGAACGCGATGTAGAGCGAGAGCGGCACGGACTTTCCTTCCTCGGTGATGAGGCCGCACCCGGGATCCACGGCGCCGGTCGAGCTGGAGCCGCCGCCGCTGCCGACGAAGATATCCCCGCCCGAGCCCATGCCGCCCATGCCACCCGCGCCGCCCGCGCTCCCTGCGCCGGCGCCGGCGCCGCTGGGATTGCCCGCGGGCGGCAGGTTCGAGTCGGGCGCACAGGCAACGCCGAGGGCGCATGCCGATAGAACAAGCAAAGCGGCGTGGATACGGTTCATGTCGCGATGGTGCACGATCGGGGGGAGAGACGTCAACCAGGCCGGGGCGCTCGCATCCGTGCCGCATTTTGCGACAGTGCGGGACGACCCGGGTCGGACGATCACATTCGGGCTGTACGGCGTTCGTCGAAATGGAAGAAATTCCTTGCCAAGGCAAGCTTCGGGAGAGAAAGATCCTCGCATGCGCGCGCGTCTTCTTCTTGGTACGACACTAGGTTTGATCGGGTTGGTAGGGGCAGTTTCCATCACCGGCTGCGCCGAAGGCGGGTCCGTGACGTCCGGAGGCAGCATCACCGGCAGCGGAGGCTCCGGTAACGGGGGCTCCGGCGGCTCGGGCGGCGAGGCCGGCGCTGGCGGCGGCTCGGGGTCGAGCTCGAGCTCGAGCGCATCGAGCGGCTCGGGCGGCGCGGGCGGCGAGGCCGGTGCAGGTGGCGCGGGCGGCGCAGGCGGCGCAGGCGGTGCAGGCGGCGCGGGCGGTGCGGGCGGCGCGGGCAGCGGCGGCGCGGGCGCAGGCGGCGCGGGCGCAGGCGGCGCGGGCGCAGGCGGCGCGGGGCAAGGGGCCGGAGGCGGGGGAGCCTCGTCCACCACGAGCACCGGCTCCGGCGCCGGCTGCGGGGACGGGGTTTGCGGCGGCGGCGAGAGCTGCGAGACGTGCGCGATGGATTGCGGCGCGTGTTGTGGCAACGGCGTCTGCACCGGCGACGAGACGTGCATGAACTGCGCCTCCGATTGCGGCGCATGCGAGGCGTGTATGGGCGCCGGCGCGGCCACGACCTCCCTCGACGCCGAGGAGCAAGGCTTTCTGGGCATCCTGAACGATTACCGCGCGCAGAATGGCCTCCCGCCGCTCGCGGCGTGCACCTCGCTGCACCGCGCGGCGCAGGGGCACAGCGAGAACATGCGCGACCAGAACTATTTCTCGCACAACGGCGAGAACGGCTCGAGCTTCAGCGACCGCGCCTGCGACGCCTGCTACGACCACGCCTGTCCCGTGCAGACCGCCATGGGCGAGAACATCGCCGCGGGCAATTCGACCGCGGACGCGGTGTTCACGCAATGGAAAAACTCCCCCGGGCACAACGCGAACATGCTCGGCAGCTCGTACAAGGTGATCGGCATCGGCCGCGCGACCGGCGGCGGCGATTACGGCGTGTACTGGACGACGGTCTTCGGCGGGGACACCGAGGCGAGCTGCAACTGAGCCCTCACGTCACCACGCGGAGCCGATTCCGCGGCTGGAACGAGGCATGGCTGCCCGTCTGCGGGGCGCGCATCTCGGGATTCTGGGCGCGTGGCGCGGGCGCACTCCAGACCCCGTAATCGCCCGAGAGCGGCCCCGGGAGCATCGGCTGCACGGTCCGTTCGAGGAGCTGAAAATCGTTGTGGGCTTCGAGATCGAGCGGCATGCCCCGGAGCGGCCCCGCCTGATCGAGCCACGCCTTCACCTTCTGCACGTTGCGCACGAGCACCCAGTGCTGCGGATCCTTGCGCCAGGCCTCCGTGAAGAGGTCCTGCATGTTTTTCCACGCAGAGCGCCGGGCCGCGATCACCGCGAGCATGTTCAGGCAAAGCCCGGGCAAGGGGTGGCCGAGCTCGAGCGCCCGCGACGCGTGCCGCTCCGCCGCGTCCAGGTTGTTCTCCCGGTAATGGGCGGTGGCGCAGTCGAGGTGCGCGGGAGCGTGATCGCCGAGCCGCCCGAGGATCGCCTCGCATTCGGCCGCGCTTTCCCGGTAATGGTCGCGCAGGCCGCTGTTCTCGCGGAACCAGTTGCTCATGAGCAACGTATCCTCCTCGGAGGCGTCGAAGGGCACCTTGAGCTCCTGGAAATCGCCCGTGAAATAGACCTCGGGATCGAGCCAGCCGGAGGCCGTCGCCTCCTCGTAATCGCGCGTGCCGGGATAGATGGAGAGGCACGAAAAAATGTACTGGTGGGGCCGCGCGCGGTCGAGGAACACGAGGGTCTCGCGGAACGTCTCGGCCGTCTCGCCGCGATTGCCGAGCATCATGAAGTAACGGACCTTGATGCCGTATTTTTTCGCGAGCTCGGTCGCGTCGATGATCTTCTGCACCGTGATCTTCTTGTCGACCGCCTTCAAGATCCGCGGCGAGCCGCTCTCCACGCCGAGCGAGAGCCGCTCGCAGCCCGCGAGGCGCATCTCGTAGAGCAGCTCCTCGCCGAGCACGTCGACGCGCGTGTCGCAGCTCCACAAGAATCGAATGTTCCGCTCCCGGATGCCGCGGCAGAGGTCGAGGACACGTTTTCGGTTCGTGGTGAAGGTGTCGTCCTTGACGAGGATCATCTTCACGGGCAAACGCGCCACCGTCTTTTCGAGCACGTCGAGCACGTACGGCACCGATTGCCCGCGGAATCCGCGTCCCCAGGTGTTCTCGGCTCCGCAGAACGTGCACGCCCACGGGCAGCCGCGCGACGTCATCAGGATGTGCGTGTCGAAAAACGCGTGCGGCGAGGCGAGCGTGTCGAGATCCTCGATCGAGCCGCGGCTCGGCCCCATCTCCACGCGGCCTTCGAATCGATACGCCGCGCCCGCGAGCCCGCGCAAGCTGCGGCCCGCCGCGAGTCGATCCACGATCTCGAGGAACGTGATTTCACTCTCGCCGACCGTGGCGACGTCGACCTCGGGCCAATGGTCGAGGATCTCCTTCGCGAAGGGGCTCGCGTGCGGGCCGCCGACGACGATGGGCGCCTTCGGGCGTCGCGCGCGGATCGCCTTCGCGACGAGCGCGACGCCGCGGCGATTCGCGGTCCAGCACGACATCGCGTAAAGATCGGCGTCGAGCGTCGAGAGCACCTCCTCGACCTTCGCCCACGTCATCGCCGAGAGGTTCAGGACCTTGACCTGATGACCGGCGCGAATGGCCTGCGCCGCGATCGAGAGCAGGCCGTACGGGATCTGGTAGAAATCCGCGTCGAGATCCCCCTCGCGGTACTCGGCGGGCGGCCCGTCGCCGCGCGGGTCTTCCGGCTCGCCGCGAGCCGGGATCTTCCAGGGAGGGGGATACAGGAGCGCAATACGCATCGGTGCCTCTCGACGGACCGATTGTAACGGGTCGCGAACGCCCCGCGCGTCGAAAAATCGCGTCTCACCGCTCGGTCCGCCCGACGAGGTCGAGCCCTCGACCGTGCGCCAAAAAAAGACGCGCCACGCGGACCTTGGGGGGGGGACAGGTCGACACGCAGCGCGCGAGGGGGTTGATAGCAGGGGGGTCCGGGGCGTGCAAGGCGGACGAACCCGGATCCTCCTGATTTCATTCGATCTTCATGCCCGGCGGCAGCTCCCCGCTCCACACGGGGAGCCCGCGCGGGATCCGAGGTGCACGTCCCCGGGCGCGCGTCGCATGCGCAGCGGCGCACGACGACGTACCGGCGGGCGAACGAGCTTGCCTTCGGCGCTTCCGGTTCCAGAGACGGCGCGCGCTCTGGTAGCATCGGGAACCGATGGAATGCCCTCGCTGCAAGATCGAGTTGACGAACGACCCCTATCGCGGCGCCGAGGAACGCCATCACCGGCGTGAGCGGCTCGAAGCCGTCGCGCACGAGGCCGGCGTGGAGATCGATCGCTGCAGGGGATGTGGCGGCGTGTTCCTCGATCACGGCGAGCTCGCCAAGATCCAGACGGCCGCGGCCCGCGGCGACACGAAGCAGAGCCACGCCCCGACGACGGCCCTCCAGCGCGTCTACGCGCGCGCCCGCGAGCGCGGCGCGGCGGGGGAGGCCGAAGCCGCCGCGCTCGTTTGTCCGGCCTGCGGCGGCGAGATGGCCGCGCGCAACTGGGGGTTTGGCTCCGAGGTCATGATCGACACGTGCATCGAGTGCCGCGGCGTGTGGCTCGATTCCGGCGAGCTCGAGGCGCTCGAAGACCTGTTCCGTTAAAACCCGAGCCCGGCGTGCAGGCCGAGCTCGACCCATTCGAGCGGCGTGTAGACCGAATAGGTCCCTCGATCGGACGTGCTCTGCACGGCCACGTATCCTGCGTGCACGCCGACCCGGACGATCGCCGCGCTCAAATCGATCGCTCCGCCCAGGTCGTACGTGGGTCCGCGTACGTCCTGCTGCACGATTGCGATCCCGTAATGAGCGAAGATCGTGGGTTGCACCATGCCGCGCAAGGAGAGGCGCGCCCCCGCGACCCCGCGCATCGGGGTCTCGATCGCGTTCAAGCGCAGGTAGGATCCCCCGAGCTCCGGCGTGATGGTGAAGGGCCCGAGGTTCGCGCGATACCCGATCCGGCCGCCGAGACCGCTGCCGACGTCGCCGAGGGGGCCACTGCCGGTCGTCACGACACCCACGTTCATGTCGGCGCCCAACGAGAGGCCTGCCCGGGCCGTGGAAGGGACGAACCCCACCACGCCAAAACCAGTGATCACGGAAATCAGGAAGAGGTTCCGGCGCATATTTACCTCCTGGGACGGTCTTCGCCTGACGTAAGCACGTCCGGCGCCGACCCAGGAGGCAAACGGCCCGAGCCTCGAAATACGGATTTTCGTTTCAGGCAGCCTCGGCCTTGGACCAGTCCTCGACCTCGTAAAGGAAACGCGTGCTGCCGATGAGCTTGCGGTTGTACGAGGTGCTCTGCACGAAGACGACGAACTTCTCCAGGCTCGCGGGCTTGATGCGCACGGTCGCGCCGGGCGGCAAACCGAGCATCTCGCGGGCGCGCTCGCCGCTGTAGAGATCGCCCGTCTTGCGGTCCATGAGCACCACCTCCTTGTGCCCCTGGATCGTCTCGGTCTTCATGAACTCGTAGAAGCCGCGGCCCGCCTTGAAGGTGAGGCCGTTTTCCAGGACGAACTGCTTGATGGGCATGTCGCGGTCCACGTCGAGCACCTGGAATCGGCCGGGCGGCACGGCGCGGAGGTCGGTGTCGCCGTATTCGGCGGACGCCTCGCGCTTCATCATCGTGCCGAACATCTTGTCGAGGCCGCGGTTCATGCGGCCCTGCTTCTTCACCTCGCGCTCGTAATCCTGGAGCTTCTCGTCGGACGATTGCTTGTAGCAAACCGCGAGGATCATGTCGGTCACGTAGGCGAACTGGTCGAGGCCGATGTGAAATCCGCCGCTCTTCCGCGCGAGCTCCGCGTAAAACGGCGTCGCGTGGCGGCGGCCCAGGCATTGCACGCCGTAGACCGGGATCCCGGCCGCGCCGAGCGCGTCGACCTCATTGCGCCAATCGAGCTTCTTCGGGTTCTGGTTCGGCCCGTGCGGCACGTCGTCGCCGATGAGGACGAAGACCTTCGTGTAATCCTTGGTCCACGACATCGTGCGCGCCTCGTGCAGGACGAGCTCGTAACACTCGGGCGCGTCGCCGCCGCCCGTGGGGCCGACCTTCTCCACGAAACGCACGATCGCGTCGCCGTCGTCGGTCAGGTCGAGGGCCTTCGTCACGTACGTCGAGCCGGCGTCGCAATAATCGCCGTGAGCGATGATGCCGATCCGGATCCCCGGGATCTCCTTCATCAATCGCCGCACCGTCTCGCCGACCTTGCGGCGAACCTGCGTCAAGCAGGGGTACATGCTGCCGGTGGTGTCGAAAGAAAAGACGACCTCGATCCTGTTGTCGATCATGCCCAAGCCCTCCGATTCGTCGCGACCGCGTCGCGATTGGTTCGTCCAATGTGCGCCCATTCGACGCGATTGTCCATTGACGATTCAGGTGGGTCGGACATTGTTCGACATATCGTTCGAGAATGGCGAACGCGAGAGCGATGGGCGGACATTGTTCGTCACGGGATGGACAAACGGCGCAGGGATGCGGCTTTGCAGGTGTGCGGGCTTCCTGCTAGCGTCGGCGCCCCGGCCGATCCGTCCGGAGAAAGATGCTTAACGATGCGAACGAATCACTTATCCCGTGCGCTCGCGGTCTCGTTTTCCCTCGCCCTCGCCGCCCTGATCGGCGTCGGCTGTAGCTGCGAGGAGAACGAGTTCGACGGCGCGACCTCGTGCCAGAAGCTCGTCGACGCCGCGAACGGCGTGCTCGAGACCTGCGGCAAGCCCGCCGTCGACGCGAATGACGTCTGCTTGGCTTCGACCGGCGATTGCAGCAGCATTTCCGGCTGCTCCGCCAAGGTGGACGTCGAAAGCTGCGTCAAGCACATCCAGGCCCTCTCCTGCGACAGCGTTCAGTTCCGCGAGTACGCGTTCGGCACGATTTGCAGCGACGTGCTCTCCAACATCAAAACCTCCTGCGACCGGACGAGCACCGGCGACAGCGACTGGGACGACGACTGAACGTCCTCGACGCCTCGCGCGCCTCCCCTTGCGGCCCTCGGCTTGCAAGTCGTATGAAGACGGCCCCCTCCGGCCTATCCGCACACGATGAGCCCCTCCCCCGCGATCGAGGTCCGTGACCTCTCGAAGCGCTTCGGTGACGTCGAGGCCGTCCGCGGCGTGAGCTTCACCGTGAAGGAAGGCGAGATCTTCGGGTTTCTCGGGCCGAACGGCGCCGGCAAGACCACGACGATCAAGATGCTCTGCACGCTGCTCGCGCCGACGAGCGGCTCCCTCCGCCTCGCCGGCTTCGACGTCACGAAGAGCCCCGAGGACGTGCGGCGATCCATCGGCGTGATCTTTCAGGATCCGTCCCTCGACGATCGCCTCACCGCGGAGGAGAACCTCATGCTCCACGCCGTCGTGTACGGCGTGCCCCGCGCCGAGCGCCGCGCGCGCCTCGACGAGGCCCTCGCATTCGTGGATCTCTCGGATCGAAAGAAAGATCTGGTGCGCACGTTCTCGGGCGGCATGAAGCGCAGGCTCGAGATCGCCCGCGGCCTCGTCCATCGCCCGCGCGTGCTCTTCCTCGACGAGCCGACGACCGGGCTCGATCCGCAGACGCGAAACGCGACCTGGGAGGTGCTGCGGGACCTGCGCGACCGGAACGGCATGACGTTGTTCCTGACGACCCATTACATGGACGAGGCCGAGAACTGCGATCGAATCGCGGTGATCGATCACGGGCGGATCGTCGCCGAGGACAGCCCCGAGGCGCTGAAGCGCGCCGTGGGCAAGGACGTGGTCTTCGTGCGGACGAACGAGCCCGCGGCGCTCTGCGCGGTGCTCGCCGAGCGCTACGGCCTCACGCCGGATCGGACGGAGGAAGGGCTCTGCTTCCGCGTGGAGGACGGCGAGGCGTTCGTGGTGCGGCTCGTGTCCGAGGCGCGCGTCGCCGTCACGGGCATCGCCGTGCGCCGTCCGACGCTCGACGATGTGTTCCTCGCCCTCACGGGCCGTCAGATCCGGAACGGAAACAGCGAAGCTGGTCGCGACGCGATGCGCGCGATGGCGCGGCGGAGATGAGCATGCGCGCGGAGGTCGTCTACCACCTCGCCCGCCGCGACGTCGTGAAGTTCCTGCGCGACCGGCAGAACCTCGTCGCCACGCTCGTGCGGCCGCTGCTCTGGGTCCTCGCCGTCGGCTTCGGGCTGCGGCGCGCGGTAGGCACGGGCGCGACCGGCGTCGATTTCGTCTCCTTCCTCGTGCCCGGCGTGGCCACGATGGCCGTGCTGTTCTCCAGCATGTTCTCCGCGATCTCGATCGTGTGGGATCGCGAGTTCGGGTTCCTGAAGGAGCTGCTCGTCGCGCCCGTCCCGCGCGCCACGCTGGTCCTCGCGAAGATGATCTCCGCGAGCGTGACCGCGCTCATCGAGGTCTCGGTGGTGCTGCTCGTCGCGCCGCTGCTCGGGGCGCGGATCGATCCGCTCGGCGCGCTGCTCGCGATCCCCGTGCTCGTCGCCTTCGGCATGTCCGTGAGCGCGCTCGGGATCACGGTGGCCTCGCGCATGAAGACGTTCGAGGGCTTCGGCGGGATCGTGAACTTCTTGATCCAGCCGGTCTTCTTCTTCTCCGGCGCGCTCTATCCACTCGACGGCCTGCCGCCCGCGCTCGCGGTCGTGGTGCGGCTGAACCCGATGTCGTACGCGGTCGACGCGACGCGGGGCCTCTGCGTCGGCGTGCACCATTTCCCGATCCCGCTCGACGTGGGCATCGTGCTCGCGACGCTCGCCCTGCTGGGTACGCTCGCGGTGCGCTCGTTCTCACGGATGCAGGCGTGAATCCCCGCGCCCGCGGCGCCGTCGCCGCAAGTTCTTGACGCCCGCGCGCACGAATTCCATACGTCGAGGAGCGTCGTTCGATCGAAATGCGAAGGCCCATCCGCCGCCCTGCCCTCCCTGCCCTGCTCCTCGCCGTCTCCCTCGCGCTCTCCGCGGCGGGCTGCGGACGCGCCTACAAGCACGCGATGTCGCGCGGCGACGCCTTCGCCCGCGCCGGCAACTGGGACGCGGCGGCCGCGGAGTACGAGCGCGCGACGCGGATCGATCCGGACGAGGAAGAAGCACAGCGCAGGCTCGCGGCCGCGCGGCACAAGCAGTCGGAGGCGCGCACGGTCGAGAGCCGCGAGGCGCTCTCGCGCGGGGAGCTCGAGAAGGCGCTGTTCTTCGCGCGCGACGCGGTCGCGTTCGAGCCGGTGAACCAGGATGCGCGCCGCGCGTACGTCGAGGCGCGCGCCGCCGTCTTCAAGCGCGCCGAGGAGCTGCTCGCGAGCGGCCACGACGACGCGGCCCTCGCCCTCGCGCGCGCGGCGCGGCAATGCGATCCGAACGATCAGGCCGCCGCCGTCCTCGAAGGCCGCATCCTCGACCGGATGGCGACGCGCGCCTACGACCGCGCCATCAAGTACGCCGACGAGGGCAAACGCGGAAACGCCCTGCTCGCGTTCCGCGACGTCGAGGCCGCCCGCCCCGGCTTCCGCGACGCGAAGCAGCGCGCCGACGAGCTCCGCCGGACGCTCGAAGACGAGCTCCGCTTCTACCTCGTGATCGAAAAACCCGCGGACACGAAGGCGAGCGGCGTCTCCGCGCTCGTGGAGACCGAGCTTTTGCGGTGGAAGGGCGACTCGCGCGCGCGGCTCGTCGCCTCGACCTCTCAGGAGCCGCCGCCGAACGCGGCCGGCGTGCGCATCCAGGCCGCGTTCGACACCATCGCCCGCGGCCACGACGTCGCCACGCAGGCCCGCACCTGCGACTACGTGTGCGGCGCCGATCGCCTCCCGAACCCCGCCTACGACGCCGCCTCGCGCGAGGTCGACGAAGCCGAGCGGCGCGCGCGCGCCGCGGAGAGCAACGCCCGCCGCGTGAAGAAGACCGTCGAGGACGCGCGCCGCGCCCTCTCGTTCGCGACGAACGCCCACGATCGCGCCAAGGCCGACGAGAAGCGCCTCGATCGCGAGCTCGATCAGTGCCGCGCGACGCAAAAACCGCCCGCCGACTGCAAGGCCGAGTCGGATCGTTACGACGACGCGCGCCGCGCCCGGAGGGACGCGGAGAGCCGCGAGGACGAGGCGAAGCGGGAGCTCGATCGCCGGGAGCAGGAGCTCACGGACGCGCAGCAGAAGGTGACGAACGAGCGCGACACCTGGGACCGCGCCGTCGCCGAGCTCCGGCGGACGCCCACGACGATCCTCGTCGATCGCATCTGCGCGCACAACTACGGCGTCGAGCAGCACACGTGGAGCGCCGCCACCGCGCTCGCGCTGCGCGCGCACGTCCTCGGTGATGCGAGCCCCGTGACCTTGCCGCCGGATCCGATCACGACGCGCGCGACGGACGAGACCTTCCGCGCCGAGTCGGGCCGCTGCCGGGAGGTCGCCGCGGGGGATCCCTTGCGAGTCCCCTCCGACGCGGACATCGAGGCCGCGCTCGCCACGCGCGCGGTCGAGAAGATCCGCGGGCAGGTGTTCGTCTGGTACGCGGGGTACGTCCAGAGCTACGCGGACGACCACGCGCGGGAGAAAGCGGCGGGGCGGATCGAGGAGGCGAACGAGGCCTGGGTCCGCCACCTGCTCACGGGCCCGGGTCTGCCCCCGATCGCCCGCTGACGAGCGCGCTGCGCGCCGCGAGCACCCGCTCCGCGGCCTTCTCCGCGGTCTCCGCCATCGCCACGAGGTGCCCCATCTTCCGACCCGGGCGTGCCTCGGTTTTTCCGTACAGATGAATCTTCACGTCCGGGAACGCGGCCGCCCGATCCCATTGCGGTTCGCCGTGCGCCCAGAGGTCCCCGAGCAAATTCGCCATCGCCGCGGGCCTTAGCAACGTGGGCTCGCCGAGGGGCAAACCGCAGACGGCCCGCAATTGTTGCTCGAACTGGCTCGTCACGCAGGCGTCGAACGTGTAATGGCCCGAGTTGTGCGGCCGCGGGGCGAGCTCGTTCACCACGATGTCACCGTTTGGCAGGTAAAACATCTCCACGCCGAGCACGCCCACGAGGTCGATCGCCTTCGCGATGTCCGAGGCGACTTCCGTTGCGCGCGCGCGCGCCGCCGCAGGCACGCCCGCCGGCGCGAGCGAGACGTCCAGGATGTGCCGCGCATGCCGATTCTCGGCGACCTCGAAGGGGACGATGTCTCCCTCGCGCGAACGCGCGACGACCACGGAGAGCTCACACGCGAACGGAACGAACGCCTCGAGCACGCCGAGCTTGCCGGAGAGCGCTTCGAACGCGCGGCCCGCGGCCTCCGGCGCGTCGATGCGGACCTGGCCTTTGCCGTCGTATCCGAACTCCGCCGTCTTCAGGATCGCCGGTGTGCCGAGACGAACGAGCGCGTCGCGAAGATCGTCCTCCGTACGGATCTCGGCGAAACCCGCCACCGGAAAACCACCTTTCGCGAGGAATCGCTTTTCGCGCAATCTGTGGCGGCACGTATCGAGCACGGCGGGCGAAGGGTGCACGGGCCGTAGCTCGGCGACGGCGGCGAGCGTCTCGGAGGGGACGTTTTCGAACTCGAACGTCACGACGTCGACCCCTTCGGCGAAGCGCCGCGCGGCGTCCACGTCCTCGTACGGCGCGACGACCTCGACGTCCGCGACTTGCCCCGCGGGTCCGTCCTGCGAAGGGTCGAGCGCGTGCACGCGGTAGCCCATGCGCCGCGCCGCGATCGCGAACATGCGGCCGAGCTGTCCGCCGCCCAGGATGCCCACGGTGCGTCCGGGGAGAATGGGGCCGCGGGAGGTCACGTCGTCAAACCTCGCTTTCGAGCGCGGCCCGGGTCTGCTCCGCGCGGAAGAACTTGATGCGGTCGCGCAGCGCGGGGTCGTGCAGCGCGAGGATGGAAGCGGCGAGGAGCGCGGCGTTCTTGGCGCCCGCGTCCCCGATCGCCAGGGTCCCGACCGGGATACCGCCCGGCATCTGCACGATGGAGAGCAGCGAGTCGAGCCCGTGCAGGGCGTGCGAGAGGATCGGCACCCCGAGTACGGGCAGGGCCGTCTTCGCGGCGACCATCCCGGGCAGATGCGCGGCGCCGCCCGCGCCGGCGATGATCACGTGGAGCCCGCGCGCCTCGGCCTCTTCCGCGTAGCTGAAGAGGAGGTCCGGCGTGCGGTGCGCGCTGACCACGCGCATCTCGTACGGCACCTCCAGGCGATCGAGCATCTCGGCCGCTTTTCGCATGGTCGGCGCGTCGCTCGTGCTGCCCATGATGATCCCCACGCGGGGGGCGCGCTGCGTCATGGCGCGTGTTCTAGTCGGTTTCGGGGCGCACGTCACCGAAGTCGGACGTCGAGTCCGTCCGTCAGGTGAAACGAGCGGACGGACCCGGGCCCGTGCGCCCTCCCACGGGTCCCCGAGCCCAGCACGAGCTCGGGGACCCCGGGGGTCTTGGAGATTGCGGAAGGCTACATGCGCCTTCGATCAGTCCCAGCCGGCGCCACAGGGCCCGATGTCGTTGAACGCGAACTCGCGGCCGGCGATGTAGAGCCTCATGCGGGTGAAATCGAGGTCGCCCGCGTAGGCGCCGTTGCCGTTGCAGAATTGCCCGTAGTAGTCACCGAGATCGAGCGAGCCCTGCCAGATGTTGCCGGAGAGCTGCTGGGCGTAGTAGCCGCCGACGGGGACGTCGCTGAAGTACGCATCGTTGTTGTACCACTGGCCGTTGGGGCCACCGCCGCAGGTCGCGCCGCCCGTGAGGAACGCGTAGATGTCGAGCTGGTTCACCTGGCAGTTGTCGACCGCGAAACGGCAGTTGATCTGGTTTCCGTCGAAGCAGACGTCGACGTCACCGAACACGAGATTGCCGCCGTAGCCATAGCCGGGGTAGCCGCCGGGGCCGGGGCCGTAGCCGCCGGGACCATAGCCGCCGGGACCGTAGCCGCCGGGGCCATAGCCACCGGGACCGTAGCCGCCGGGACCGTAGCCGCCGGGACCGTAGCCGCCGGGGCCATAGCCGCCGGGACCGTAGCCGCCGGGACCGTAGCCGCCGGGGCCATAGCCACCGCCCCAGTCGTAGATCCGGCCCCTGCCGCCGTAGTACGCGCCGCGGGATCCGTAACCATACGCGCCGCCGTAGCCTCCGGGGTATCCGCGTCCGCCGTAATATCCAGCTCCATACTGGTCGTTGATGTCCCAATCATTCGTACCCGCGATCGCCTGCCCGGAAGCGGCGAGGAGCATGGCAGAAGCGAATGCGGCGGAAAGGATCCCGAGCGACTTCTTCATGAAAACCCCCTTTTCGGTTCTCTGCCTCCTCTCGCGACAAACATCGACGCGAGAAGGGCCGGCGTCTCATTACATCAAGCTGCGGCTCGCCGGCGTGCCGCGCGACCCCGAGCATTGCAAGGTCGCGGCCGCGGGTCCGACGCGCCATGGTCGTTCGGAAGCGTGCGGTATGGGGTCGCACGCTGGCTTCGCACTGCGGTCGCGAACGTATTTCGGTCCGCGGACATACGCGCGCCGTGCAATGAGAAACCATCCCGCCCCGCGTGCGCCGCGCGCACGAACCGAGGACGGAGCCGCGCGCCCCGCGCGAAAGGAGGATGCCGGCCCGGACGCTGCGGCGGCGTGGGGTTCGTCGGGAACGTCCCCTCAGCCGAATCGCTCGAGCGCCTCACCCACGGTGGAAAGGCGCGGCGCGCGGAGCAGGCCTCCTTCGAGGGGCTCGGCGCGGACCGGGTCGACGAGGTGCGTGTCCGTCGGCCGGCCTTCGAGATCGGCGCAAAGCACGTCGAGCAGGACGCCGTCGGTCTCGGCGACGTGCCAGTGCACGTTGTCGCGCTCGTCGGAGATGCTCGTCGCCTCGCCCGGGCCGAGGACCCGATCGATCGTGGGCCGGAGGACGATACCGCCGGGCTCGTCGCGCACGCGATCGTAATGGCGGACGCGGAATCGACCGCGGAGCACGTAATGCACCGAGACCATGTTGTCGTGCGCGTGCGGCGGGTTCGCCCGGCCGGCGCGCAGGACGAAGAGCTTCGTCACGATCCGCGGACGGTCCTCGCCGGGGAGCGAGGTCGAGAACGGGACGACCGCAGCGCCGCGGCTCGCCGCGGGCGCGCGCGCGAGGAGCGATTCGACGTCGATGGCGCGGGCAATCTCTTCCGGCGAGGCGCCGCCGAAGGCCTGCTCCACGAGCTCCTGCCACGTCGCGGGCGAAGACCGCCCCTCGACGAGGGCACGAGAGGCCTCACGGGCGGCGAGAAAAACATTCTCCGCGGAGCGACGCTCGGCTGGCGCTGCCGAACCTGGTAACAGCGTGTACCGTGCCAGAACGCCGAGGGCCGCGGTGAGGCACGCGCCCATTGCGACGCGCCGCCCGATGCGACGATCGGCGCGCAGAGCCTCGGCGGCCGTGGGCCGGCCCGGGAGCACGAACGTGCGGGGTTCGCTGGGCATGGATAAGGCCGCATTACGAGACGCAGGGTCAAAAGTCAAGAAAACAGCGCGATCGAGGCGCCGCGCATCGCATCCATTCCCCAGGTTCGGCCCGCGCCGCCGCGCATTCCGAGAAATATCCAGCCCCAAGATACCCAGGTCTGTCAGGTACGGATCTCGCGTAACGTGACGTCGCGCACCGGAAAACAGTAACTCCGCCCACGTTTGACGCACGGGGACATTGCCGGGGTCGAAGAACCGTGGCAAGAGCGTCCCCGCGTGGCAAGAGCGCCCTTCATTTTCAGCGATTATCGCGGCCTCGTGCAGCTCAAGCTGGAGACGGCCGAGGATCTCGCGCAGATCCACGCGCTCCCGGCCGCCCGCTGGTCCTCGACGAGCGTCCCCATCGACCAGCTCCTCTGCGACGAGGCGTTGCTCCGGTACGTCGACGTCGACGGCAACGGGCGCATTCGCGTCCAGGAGCTGCTCGCCGCGCACGATTGGCTGCGGGCGCGCCTCCGGAACATGAACCGCATCGCCGAGCGGACCGACACCGTCCACCTCGACGACCTCGATCCCTCGCAGCCCGACGCGGCGCGCCTCCGCGCCCTCGCGAAAAAACGCATCAAGGCGAGCGGCCAGGCCGCGCGGCCGGGCGCGACGCTCTCGCTCGCCGACATTCGCGCGTTCCGCGACGGATATGCGCGAAAATCCCCGAACGGGGACGGCATCGTGGCGACCTCGCAAATCGAGGACCCGGCCCTCGCCCGCCTCGCGACGTTGATCGTCGAGGCCACGGGCGGCGTGATGGATCTCTCGGGCGACATGGGCGTGGACGTGGCGAAGCTCGACGCGTTCCTCGCGCTCGGCCACGCGGAGCTCGCGTGGGAGGCGGCGGGCGCGCTGCGGGCAGGCGCGGAGACGAGCCTCGTGCTGCCGTTCGGCGAAGGGACGGCGGCGGCGTTCGTGATCGTGGACGGGCTCGCGGGCAAGCTCGATCAATTCTTCGCGCAATGCGATCTGCTCGGACAAGGCCCGGTCGCGGAGGATCGGCTCGCCGTCAAGCCGGAGCGGCTCGCGGCGCTCGACGTGAACGATCCCGCGGCCATTCGTGGTTTCTTGCGCGAGGCCTCGCTCGGGCCGCCGAACCCCTCGGGCGTGCTCGACCTCGAGACCGGGGTGAATCCGCTCTTCGCGGACGAGGCGCGGCGTCTCGCGGTCGAGGTCCTGCCGCGCGCGCTCGGCGAGCCGGGGCCCGTGCGGGAGCTCGATCGCAAGGGCTGGGAGCGGGTCCGCGCGCTCTTCGAGCCGTACCGGGCGTGGCAATCGAAGAAACCCGCGCCCTTGCCGGGTGGGCTCGCGGGCGCGGAGCTGCGTGACCTGCTCGCAGGGCCCTTGCCCGGGGCGCTGCGCGCGCTCGTGAACGAGGACGCGAAGGCCTCGGCCGAGCTCGTGGGGCTCTCGGGTCTGGAGAAGCTCGCGCTCCTGCAGCGGTGGATCCTGGATCTCGCGAACAACATGGTGAGCTTTCCGGCGCTCTTTTCGGCCGGGGAGCGGTGCCTGTTCGAGGTCGGCACGCTCGTCCTCGACGGCCGCGAGATCAACCTCTGCGTGCGCGTCCTCGACAAGGCCGAGCACCGGCCGATCGCGGAGACGAGCAACATCTTCGTCGCGTACGTCGAGCTGGCGCGCAAAGAGGGCGACGCATCGAAGACGATGTACGTCGCCGCCGGCGTGACCTCGGGCTCGCGGCGTGGCATCGCCGTGGGCAAGCGCGGCGTGTTCTACGATCGCGACGGCAACGAATGGGACGCGAAGGTCACGGACGTGATCGTCAAGCCCATTTCCATTCAAGAAGCCGCGCTCGCGCCCTTCGTGAAGCTGCGCGAGTTCGTCGGCGACAAGATGACGAAGCTCTTCGGCACCAAGCTCGAGGCCATGGAAAAGAGCGTCTCCGCCCGCGTGGACGCGCACCTCGATGCTGGCCCGCCGAAGAGCCCGCCCGCCGCGCCGCCCGCGCCGCCCCCGCCTCCGGCCGCGCCCGCCGCGCCGCCCCTCGTGGCCCCGGGGACGCAAGGATCCATCGTGGGCGGCGGCATCGCATTCGCGGCCGTCGGCTCGGCCGCGGCGTTCGCGCTGCAGACGCTTTCGAATACGAACCCGCTGAATGCCCTGCTCGCGGTGGCGGGCGTCGCGCTCGGGGTGATGACGGTCTCGGGTTTTCTTGGCTGGCTCAAGCTCCGCAGGCGTGATGTCTCGGCGCTGCTCGAAGCGTCGGGCTGGGCGTTCAACGTCCGCATTTACCTCCGGCGCAACCTGAGCCTCCGCTTCACGCGCGTGCCGCCGCTGCCGCGGGGCAGCATACGCGAGCGCAGCGTCCTGCCCGTCTTCGTCTCCGGCGAGGACCAGGCGCCCGTGGGTCGCATTGTGCTCGCGCTCGCCGTCGTCGCGCTCGGCGTATCGCTCGCGTGGCATTACCGCGAGGCGATCGTGGCATGGTTCCGCCATTTGTTCATGCACTGAAGCTCCCCGCTGCGTAATCCTTTACGCCATCGCAACGGAGCCATTACGGTCGCCAGCTCGGGGCTTGACAGTCGCTCGCAATCGCGATTCCCTGTCCATCCTGGCGCACGAGCGCCGGCATTTCTTAACGAGGGGAACGACGACATGAAGGCACTTGCGAAGTACGCTGGCATTGTGCTGTCCGTGGGCATCGTCGGCTGCGGCGGCGGCGGCGACGGTGGTGAGGGGGACGCGATCGATCAAGCGCTGCTCGCGCAATACCGCGCGGCCGTCCCCAGCGAGACGCAGATCATGGCTTCCTCGCCGAAGGCATCGAGCGGGGCGAAGGTCGGCGATCCGGCAATCTATCCGGCCGGATCGGCGGAAATCGCGCTCGGGATCAACGGCTCGGTCGGGTACATCATCGCGACCTTGAAGCTCATCGTGAGCATCGAGCCCACGGTGTACAACAGCGACACGAAGGAGTTCTTCTGGGGCCCGTACCAGAACGAGAACGGGTTCGGGACGATCGCCGCGTACATCAAGGACGCGGGCGAGGGGGCGGAGTTCC
The DNA here is from genome assembly GCF_029946505.1 of Polyangium sp. y55x31. Taxonomy (GTDB): domain Bacteria; phylum Myxococcota_A; class Polyangia; order Polyangiales; family Polyangiaceae; genus Polyangium. Next base: position 395,211 of record NZ_JARZHG010000005.1, on the reverse strand, counting down.
GCTACCATTACGCGATCTTGCGCGGCAAGGACAAGGACGTCGCGGGCCTCGTGCCGGTCATCTGGGGCGGCGCGAACCCGGATCCCGACACGAAGGAGCACGGCTCGGGCATCACGCTCTTCGATTTCGAGGCGAATCACGCGTTCGAGACGGCGAACAACCCGAACGGCGCGAACATGCCGATGGACCGCGGACGCTTCGTGGCCGTGTACGGCAAGGACGCGACGGACAAGGGTGACCTGACGCTCGTCCTCGCGGCCCTGCGCGGCTTCGTGCCCAAGGACAAACCCGACACGATGCCCGCGGATCTCGATTACCTGTACGGCCGCCTCGACGACGGCACGAACAAGGTCGATTTCATCGACTGGAAGAGCGCTTTCGACGTGCACGAAGATCCCGCGAAGGCCATGCCCGAGGACGTCGGCGTGCGCCTCGCGTTCGTGAACGAGGGCCAGGGCCGCGCCGAGGCGCAGGCTTCGGGCGGCGATCTCGCCTCGGGCCAGGTTGCGGACGCGATCGAGTGCTGGGACAACGCGCTCGCGCAGAGCTATCTGTCGTTCAAGACGTCGACGAACGGCGTGGAGGACCAGGCGGTCTCGGACGGTGACCTCGCGAGCTGCGGCTTTTTCCAGGCGTCCTTGTCCGAGCTCGGCGTGCCCGCGCTCGCGGACGTGCCGGCGGAGTACAAGGCGGCGCTCGATCAGCTCGCGAAGACGGGCGTGCCGCAGGATTGATCCGGCGTAAAACCCGAGAAGGAACGAAGGGGGCTCGGCATACGTCGGGCCCCCTTTTTTGATGTCAGCTCTTCGCGGCGGCGATCACGGTCGAGGCGTGCTCCTTCGGATCCACCTCGAGCCACACGTGCTTGATCTTCCCATCTTTCCCGATCAGGAACGATTGCCGCGCGGCGAACGAGAGCCGCGTCGGCACGCGGAACGCCTTCGTCACGGCGCCGTCCGTGTCCACGACGAGCGGGAACGGCAGCTTGTGTTTCTCGATGAACGCTTTGTGACTCTCGGCGTCCTGCGTCGAGACGCCATACACCTCGAGGCCGGCGGCCTGGATATCGGCCCAGCCGTCGCGCAGGCCCTGCGCCTCGACGGTGCACCCCGGCGTATCGTCCTTCGGATAGAAATACACGAGGACCTGCTTGCCCTTCAGGCTCGACAGCTTGACCTCCTTGCCGTCCGTGAGCTTCAGCGTCACGTCGGGCGCGGCGTCTCCCACTTCGAGCGGCTTGGACTCGTCTACGGCGTGGGGGTTTGCCGGATCGGCTTTCGCCGACGCGGGCTTGTCGTCCTTGCAAGCCGCGAGGCCGAGCGCGGCGATCACGAGGAGCGGGAGGAGGCGGGGCGATCCGTTCATGGCCGGCAGGATGGCAAAGTCACGCGGGCGCCGCAAGGCTGCCGTTCCGGCCTTCGGATCAAGGCTTCTTGCGGGGCTTTGGCTTCGGGGGCGGCAGTGTGGCGAGCGGGCGCGTCGTCGGCATGTAGCCGCCGAACTGCTTGTCGAAGCGCCACAGGATCTCGATCGCCCGCGGCGTCTCCTCGTCCGCATATTCGCGGGGTACGCCGCGCATGCCGAACCAATCGAATTTGTCCGAATGGATCTCGTAGACCTTTTCCCAACGGCCGACCCCCGTCTCCCCGTTGAACGGATACAGAACGGTGCCGTACTCGTCCACGGCGAGGACCGACCATCCTGCCTGGGTGCCCGCGGCGTCGAGCGTGTCCGTCTGCGAATAACTGAAGACGTGGATTTGCTTGTTTCGTTCGACGATACCCATCGGCTCTTCTCCGATGTCCGCGACGTCGACGAGATCCACGAACTCGCCCCCTTTGAAAATGGCGATGGAGGGCAACACGGCGGACGTATGACCGATCTCGACATCGCCGAGCCTCCGTTCAGGCACGTAAAGAAGGCTCTCCGAGGTCACGACGGAGGACGTGTCCTTGCCTGGATGGCGGCTCGTCTCGATGCGGTCTGGGTCTGCCGGGGAATACGAGAGGCCGAACGGCCTTCGCTCGGCGAGATTCTGCCGGTAGACCGCGACGCGGAGAGCGGCGTGCGGCTCGAACTCCACGGGCTCGGGCGCGGCGACGTCGATCCATTTTGCGCGGTCGATCTTCGGCGGCGCGGACGTCGTCGCGGCGATGGCCTGGACCCGCGCCGCGGCGATCGGCGCGGCCGACGCGCGGGGATACGCCGCGACGGGGATCCGTGCCTCGATGGTCATTCCGCGCGGCGTGAATGCCATGGCCGTGACGGAGCTCGGGACCGGGACGAGCGCGCCGCTCTCGCTCACCTGGAAAAGGCCCTTCTTGTCGAGCCGGAACATCCGCTCGAATCGCGCCTCGTGCGCCTCGACGCCGGACGAGGGAGCGGGCGTCGAGGGAGAGAACCCAAAGGCGAGCCAGATCCCGTCTTTCGAGAGCTCGGCGAGATCCGCCGCGACGAACGCGCCGTCCTTCGTGAGCGCGAAGGCCAGGTGCGAGGGCGCGTCGCGCGGATTCGGATCGGCGGGAGACGGTTTCTCCACGGGCGCTTGCGGCAGGAGCGAACCCCATTCGGCGATGTCGCCGTCGATCAATGGGTTCGCGGGGACATTGTACGGGTCCCTCACGCTGACGAGCGGCGAGGGCTCGCGGGGCGCGGGCGCCTGCAAGGCCGCGGGCGGCTCGCGCGACGACTCGGGTTTGCCGCTGTGCTGCGGCGTGGGCGCAGAGGCGCACGAGGCCGACAGTGCGGCAAGCGAGGTGGCGAGCGCAACGCACCGGGTCATGGCCAGAGCGTCTACCATACCCCTTGACGTCTTCGCCATCGTGGTCTCCCCTCCGCGCAGGAACCGGAGGATCGACGTTGAAGATCACGTGCATCGGCGGCGGACCCAGCGGCCTCTACCTCGCCATCCTGGCCAAGAAGCGCGACCCTTCGCGCGAGGTCGTGGTCCTCGAACGCAACCGGCCGGACGACACGTTCGGCTTCGGCGTGGTCTTCTCGGACGCGACGCTCGACAACCTGGAGGGCGTCGACAGGCCGGTCTACGACGCGATCCGGAAGAGCCTCGCGCACTGGGACGACATCCACACGTTCTACCGCGGCGAACGGCTCGTCTCGACCGGGCACGGCTTCAGCGGCCTATCCCGGCAACGGCTGCTCACGATCTTGCAGGCCCGCGCCGAGGAGCTCGGCGTCGTGCTCCGCTTCGAGCACGAGGCCACGGACTTCGAGGCGATCCGGCGCGCGAGTGATCTCGTGGTCGCGGCGGACGGCGTGAACAGCGGCGTGCGGAGCTTGTATCAGCCGCACTTCGGCACGCGCATCGACGGGCGGCCGAACCGCTTCGTCTGGCTCGGCACGACGTTCCCGTTCGACGCGTTCACGTTTTACTTCGACGAGAACGAGCACGGCCTCTTCCGGGTGCACGCCTATCGTTACGAGCCCGAACGATCGACGTTCATCGTGGAGTGCCGCGAGGAGACGTGGCGCCGCGCGGGGCTCGATCGGGCGACCGAGGACGAGACGCTCGTGTACTGCGAGAAGCTCTTCGCGCCGCGGCTCGCGGGGCACCGGCTGCTCAAGAACAAAAGTGTCTGGCGGAGTTTTCCCACGATCCACAATGAACGGTTTTCCTGGGAAAACGTGGTCCTCGTGGGGGACGCCGTGCATACGGCGCATTTCTCCATCGGCTCCGGGACGAAGCTCGCGCTGGAGGACGCGATCAGCCTGGCGGACGCGCTCGACGCGCACGGTAGCCTCGAAGGCGCGCTCGCCGCGTACGAGGCGGATCGGCGGCCGAAGGTGGAGACGCTTCAGCGCGCGGCGCAGGTGAGCCTGGAGTGGTTCGAGAACACCGAGCGATACATGGATCTCGAGCCGCTCCAGTTCAATTTCAGCATGCTGACGCGTAGCCTGCGCGTGACGCACGAGAACCTGAAGGTGCGGGATCCGGCGCTCGTGCGTGAAGTCGACGCCTGGGTCGCGGCAAAGGCGGAGGAGCAAACGGGCGTGCGGATCGAGTCGAAAGAGCCGCCGCCGCCGATGTTCACGCCGTATCGGCTCGGCAAGCTGCTCCTCGACAATCGCGTGGTCGTCTCGCCGATGTGCCAGTATTCGGCGGAGGACGGCGAGCCGAACGATTGGCACCTCGTGCATCTCGGCAGCCGCGCGGTCGGCGGCGCGGGGCTCGTGATCGCCGAGATGACGGACGTGAGCGCCGAGGGCCGCATCACGCCCGGATGCACGGGCCTCTACCGGGCGGGCCACGTGGCCGCGTGGCGACGGGTCACCGAATTCGTGCACCAGTTCTCCACGGCGAAAATCGGGGTGCAGATCGCCCACGCGGGCCGCAAAGGATCGACGAAGCGAATGTGGGAGGGCATGGATCAACCGCTCGAATCGGGCGGCTGGCCGCTCCTCGCCGCGTCTGCGATTCCGTATCTGCCGCACAGCCCCGTGCCGCGCGCGATGGATCGCGAGGACATGGACCGCGTGAAGGCCGATTTCGTGACGGCGACGAAGCTGGCCGACGAGGCGGGCTTCGACCTCATCGAGGTGCACATGGCCCACGGGTATCTGCTCGCGAGCTTCCTGTCGCCGATCACGAACCGACGCACCGACGAATATGGCGGATCGATCGAGAATCGCCTGCGGTTCCCGCTCGAGGTCTTCGACGCGGTGCGGGCGGCGTGGCCGAAGGACAAACCGACGAGCGTGCGTATCTCGGCGACGGACTGGGCGCCGGGCGGGATCACGCCGGAGGACGTGATCAAGCTCGCCGTGGCGCTGAAGGAGCACGGGGTCGACATCGTGGATGTATCGGCTGGACAAACCGATCCGTCGGCGAGGCCGGTGTACGGGCGGCTCTTCCAGACGCCGTTCAGCGAGCTCGTGCGGCTCGAGGCGAAGGTGCCGACGATGACCGTCGGCAACATCCAGAGTTATGCCGACGTGAACAGCATCATCGCCGCGGGAAGGGCGGATCTTTGCGTGCTGGCGCGGGCGCACCTGTTCGATCCTTACTGGACGCGGCACGCCGCAGCGGAGCAGGGATACGTGATGCGGTGGCCGAACCAGTACGTGTCGGTGGAGCGGTACGTGCCTCGAATGAAGTAGGCTTCATCCCCGGCGGCGCACGAGCGCGAAATAACTCGGCAATGCCTCTATTTTGTCGGGTGTTCGCAGCGGCAGCGTGTACATGACGGTGGGGCCGCTCTCCAGGATCTCCCAGACGGCGCCGGGGAAGTATTCGCGGACCTCGGCGTCGCCGAAACGGGACGGCGGCCTCACGCCGGCAGCGACGACCTTGCGCACCGGCTCGGGCATGTACGTCGGGGTCGCGCCTTGCAGCACCATGTGATCGAGCGGATCGCCGTCGATGCTGCTCTCCGATAGATAAAGCACGCCCCGCGCGCCGAGCGCGCCGCGCATGTTCTCGACCGCCACGGCGCGGCGCTTGGGATCGAGGACGTGGAGGACGCCACGCATGAAGACATTGGCCTCGCCGAGCTCGTCCACGAGCCATCGGAGCGCGTATGGGATGCTGATGTCGGCGACGTGGAAAGAAAGGTTTTCGATCCCGGCGGACTCCTCCCGCGCCTTCTCGATGGCGTGGCTCGACACGTCGAGGCCGACGACCTTGGGATAACGAGCGGCGAGGAGCCGCGAAAACCTCCCATTGCCGCAGCCGATGTCGATCACGGGCAAGTCGGGCGCGAAATGGGTGGTGACGCGTTTCAGGACCTCCTCGATTTCCCGGGGATCCTCCGTATCCCAAAGCACCTCCCCGCGGTTCCCCGTGCGCCGGATCTCGCTCCAGAAGCGATCCCACGCTTTCGCCGGATCGCGGGGCGCGCGCGCGGCGTACGAGAGGAGCTGCGGGAGAAGAAGGTACTTTTTCCAGGACATGTCGAGAAGACGATAAGGCCAGCGGGAAGGATCGACAAGATTTCCCCTCCGAGCGCTCCCTTCGTTCTCATTCACGCGCGCCCATGGTGTGTCGTTTGCACCGTCCGGGCCGCCAGAGGGTCGAAAGGCACCGCCGCGCACACTCCGGTGCGCGACGGCAGCGAAAAGGACGAACCTCTTTGCGGCAGGTAAACCCCCGCGAAAAGGGAGGATTCCATGTTCGGTCGGAACCAGATCTTTCGTGCATTGGGATGGACCATGTGCGTCGCGATCGTCACATCCCTGTCCCTCCTGGCGTGCTCGCAGGGGGAGGACGTGAAGGCCCGGGACGAGGTCTTCGGCGTGGATCCGCAGGCGCTCTCGGCGGAGGATCTTTTCAGCGGCATTTTCTTCGGCGTCGGCCCGGCGGCGCCTCTTTGCCCCGAGGAGCATTCGAAGGTGACGGACGAGAGCACCGCTGCCGAATTCGTGGCGCTGCTGAAGGAGAAGGAGCCGGCATTTCTACCGCAATTCAGGGCGGATGTCACGAGCGGCGATGCGCTGCGCGTCGATCGCGCCGTTGGGGACGCCCTCGACGCCGCGACGCGCCTCTCCAGCGTCGTGAGCCCCGTCGCCGGGGCCGACGGCGTCATCGTCGTCGACGTCGACACGCTCAACAAAAGCCAGAATGCCGACAATACCAAGAGCGATCAGAAGGGCGAACACAAATCCTTCCTTGCAGACCGGGTCTTCGACAGGGTGCTCGAGAGCCGCCTTTATCGGACGGACCTCGTGCGAAATCTGACGCAGGATCTCGCGGCGGGAGGAGGTCTCATCGGCCGCTAGAGGACGCGGCCCCGGGGGCCCTCCGTGTTTTCCCTGTCGCGGAGGGCCCTCGATTCCCTTCGAAGAAAGGAGAGGACGATGCTCGACAGAAGCCACGAAACCCGCCGCGTGCATACGGGCGTGGTCGGCGCCGCGGCGCTCGCCGTCGTTCTCGGGTGGTCGACGTTCGCCGCGTACACGATTCACGCGGCGCTCCCGACGAATCCGATCGAGCTCCCGTTCGCGTCGCGCGTGCATGCCGAACACTTCGCGCAGGAGTCCTTCAACTATTTTACGAAAAACCCGCATTACCCGCGGATGCTCGCCTACGTGCCCGCAGGGGAAGGGCGCTGGCGACAGGCGAACGTGTCGCCGTACGCGAGGCCCGAAAACGCGCTCGGGCTCTCGCGCGCGCCCGAGGCGCAGGAGCAGGAGATGAAGATGATCGCCAGGCGCATCCGGCAATCCGACCTCGCCACGTGCGAAGGGGAGCTCGACGCGTGCTTGAATCGAGCAGGCGTGATCGCCCGCGTGAAGAACGACGCTCCACGCCGGACGCTCTGCGGCTCCGTGGGCATCGTGCTGCGAAGGCCCACGCCCTGGGCGTGGAGGAACGATGGGGTTCGAATGGACACGCGCGTCGCGCGGCTGGAGGTCTCATGCTCGTAGAAAAAGCGAAAGGGCTCGACGCGCTCGGCCTCCGCGCGAGCGCCTGGGCAAACCACGCCGCGCCGTGGTCCTGGACGATCGGCTGCGCGCGCTCCCTGCTCGCGCTTTGCACGGCGGCGACGCTCGCCGTCAATGGCGCGGACGTCCTGTTTGCCCCGACGCTCGACGTCCCCACGGGGCTCGCTTGTGACGGCGTGCGGAGCGCTGGGCTCTTTTGCGTCGCGACACACGAGCACCTCGATGTGGCGCGCTGGGTCGCGGTCCTCGCGCTTTTGGTCGTCGCCTCCGGTTATCGACCTCGCGTCACGGGCATCGTTCACGGGTGGATCAGCTTCAGCCTCCACAACAACGCGACCGTCGGGAATGGGGGCGATCAAATCGCCGCCGCGCTCACGTTGCTGCTCTTGCCGCTCACCCTGACCGATCCACGGCGCTGGCACTGGGAGGCACCTCCGCCTTCGCGCGGGACCACCGGGGATACCGTTACAAGGCTCGTCGCGCGCTCGTCCGTGTGGGCGGTTCGCGTGCAGGTGGCGATCATTTATTTTCATGCGGCCGCCGGAAAACTCTCCGTGCAGGAGTGGGTCGACGGCACGGTCCTTTATTACTGGTTCACCGATCCGCACGTCGGCGCGGCCCCATGGCTCATGCCCGTCGTGCGATGGTTCGTCAATCATGGCACGCTGCTCGCCCTCACGACGTGGAGCGTCCTCGTGATCGAATTCCTCCTCGCCGCCGCGCTCGTCATGGATCGGCGCTACTGGCCGCCGGTCTTCGCCCTCGGGCTCTTCCTCCACGCGGGCATCCTCGCCGTGCACGGGCTCTTCACGTTCGCCCTCACGATGATGGCCGCGCTCGTCCTGTATTTGCCGCCCGAGCGCGCCGCCGCCCGCCGCCTCTATTCGTCGCTCGCGCTGCGGAACCGCTGGACCACGTAATCCACGAAGGCGCGCACCTTCGTCGGCATGTGCCTGTGGTACGGGTGCACCACGAAGACGTTCTTCTCGCCAAGCGCGTGCTCCGGCAAGACGCGGCGCAGCCGGCCCGCCTCGATGTCGGCCGCGACGTACGATCGTGGCAGCCGCGCGACGCCGATGCCGTCGAGCGCCGCCTGGCGCAATACGGCGATGTTGTCGGTGATGAGCGTCCCGGTGACGGGCACGACCTGCGTGCGGCGGCCGCATCGAAATGACCACTCGCGCCGGACCGGCGAGAGGCGCAGGCAATTGTGATGCACGAGATCCCGCGGAGAGACCGGCATCCCGCGACGATCGAGATAAGCGGGCGACGCGCAGACGATCATCCGCACGGAGCCGATGCGGCGCGCGACGAGCGCCGAATCTTCGAGGGTGTCGGCGACACGAATGGCCACGTCGTAGCCCTCCGCGACGATGTCGACGCGGTGCTCCGACAGCGAGAGCTCGATCACGAGCCGCGGATATCGCTCGTGCAGCTCGCGCAGGATGCTCGGAAATTGAAGGATTCCCGTGCCCACGGGTACGGTGACGCGCACGAGGCCCTCGGGCTCCGCCGACGCGCTCTCCAGCACGCCTTGCGCCTCGTCCGCCGCGGAGACGAGCCGCGCGCACGTCTCGTAGAGCCGCGCGCCCTCCTCGGTGAGCGAGAGGCGCCGCGTGGTGCGATGCAAAAGCCTGACGCCGAGCCGCTCTTCGAGCCCCGAGATCCGCGCGCTCACGACCGACTTGGACAGGCCGAGGAGCGCCGCCGCGCCCGTGAACGAGCGCGCCTCCACGACCCGCGCGAAGACCGCCATGGAGACCACATCGTCGAGCGCCGCCGTCATCGATTGTTCGCCCTGGCGAACAGTGTTACCCGGTTCGCCCCCCTAATCAAGCGGCCGTTCGGGGCGCATGGTATGACCCTCGAAACAACCCCCGAAGGGACGATCCGACCATGCGCATGATTCGATTTGTGGTTCTCGCCGCCGCCGTGCCCGCCCTGCTCTCGCTCGCGGCCTGCGAGGATCCGGCCAAGGACAAGCCCAAGGCGACGGTCGCTCCGGCCTCGTCGGCACAGGCGGACACCAAGCCCGCGAGCACCGCGGCGGTCCAGGAGACGCTCGACGTCGACGCCACGGCCTCGACGGTCGGGTTCATCGGCTCGAAGGTCACGGGCAAGCACGAGGGCAAGTTCGAGAAGCTCGCCGGCAAGATCACGCTCGCCGACGGCAAGGCCGAGGGCGGCAAGATCTCGTTCGAGGTGGAGACCGCGTCGGTCAAGACGGACGCGGCCGATCTCGACAAGCACCTGAAGAACGCCGATTTCTTCGACGTCGAGAAGTTCCCCAAGGCGACGTTCACGTCGACGGAGATCAAGGCCGGCGGCACGAACGGCGCGACGCACACGATCACGGGCGATCTCGATCTGCACGGCGTGAAGAAGTCGATCACGTTCCCCGTGACGATCACGATCGCGCCGGACGCCGCCACGGGCACCGCGGAGTTCTCCATCAATCGGAAGGATTTCAACATCACGATCGCGGGCAAGCCGGACGACCTCATCCGCGACGACGTGCTGCTCAAGCTCACGCTGAAGGCGCCGCGCAAGAAGGGCTGATCGCCCCTCCTCCCCTCACCCGACCTGCTCGTAGCGGCCCTTCGCGTCGATACGATATTTCGGGACCCGCCTCGTTTGCTCGAATTCCTCGAGAAACGGCTTCAGATTCTCCCAGAACGCCCGGTGCGCCCCGCCCGCGGGTGAGGCGAGCAGGCCTGCCATGTCCCGCGTCGGGAAGATGTGGACGGGGAGCGAGGCGCCGGTCCACTTGTATTCGCTCGCCGCGAGGTAGATCTCGGCCATGCGATCGTCGCTCATGGCGAGGCAGCCGACGGAGGCGCAGCTCCCGTGAATGAGGATCTCGCCGCCCGGCTGCCGGCGATCGCCGAGGATACGATCCGAGCGGTTCGGGTAATCGACGTGCAAGGCGAGGTAAAACGGCGTGCCAGGGAGCGACTCCTTGATCTTGTAGAGCCCCTCGGGCACCTGGCCATCCCCTTCCACGCGTTTCGGGCCGAGCTCTCCGGACGCGTAACAGACGCCGTAGATGGCAATCAGCGAGAGCGGCTCGTCCGCACGAGAGGCGGCCCAGAGCTCGAGGACACGTTCCTTTTTGAAGGCGCGGAGGAACATCTGCGCGGGAGGGAAAGCTACGCGCGCCTCCGCGAAGAGGCGCTTCACCTCGGCCATTTTGCTCTTTTTCGCCTCGGCGACGCGGCCGAAGGGGGTTTTCTCCGCAGAGAACCATTGTGTCGGCTCGCGGACGGGAAACGCCGGGGCGGACGGAACGGGAGCGGGCGGCGCCGAAGGGATGGACGCGACGGCCGTCGCCAGCGAGGTCGGCGCGGGCGCGGGCGTGGTGAGCGCGGGCGGATTCGATGCGACCGCGGGGGGCGGCGGCGGGGCGGTTTTCGTGCAGGCTGCGAGGACGGCGAGGGCGGCGAAGAGCGCGCGAGATGGGGGCACGCAGGTGGTACACGCGAGCGCGCCGGACGATTGGGCGCGGGGCGCAGGGCGCGCCGCGGGTCCTACAGGAGGTGCCGGGCCTTGATTTCGAGGTAACGATTGATGAGCGCGGGCGTGAGGTCGGCGGGGGCGACGTCGAGGACGAGGGCGCCGTGTTGCTTCAAGCGGCGGACGAGCTTGTCGCGAAACGAGAGGATCTCGGCGGCCGCGCCGCGCAGGTAGGGGCCGACGCCCGCGAGCGCCGCGGCCTCGCCGGAATGACCGAGCGCGAGGGCGTCGACGTCGACGTCGCGCAAAAGCACGAGGAGCGGCAAATGGCGGGGCATGAGCCCACGCATGAGCTTTTCGAGCTCGGCGGCGGCGACCTCGTCGACGACCTGCGTGAAGAGCACGACGAGCGTCCGCTTTTTCACACGGACGGCGAGCGCCTCGAATGCGGCCCGGTAATTCGTGGGGGCGAGGTCGGGCTCGATGTCGTAACCCGCTTGCACGATCTTGCGTGTCGCGCGGGCGCCGCCCGTGAGCGGCGCATACGCGAGGACCTCCTCGGCGAAGGCCATCATGGAGACCTTGTCGCCGCCGCGGGAGGCGACGTGCGAGAGCATGAGCGTCGCGTTCAGGGCGTGGTCGAAGAGCGAGAGGTTCGCGCATTCGGCCGTCATGAGGCGGCCAGCGTCGATCAGAAAGACGACGTTCTGGTCGCTCTCGAGCTGGTATTCACGCGCCGTGAGCTTCTTGCGGCGCGCCGTGGCCCGCCAGTCGATGCTGCGATACTCGTCCTCGCGCCGATACTCGCGCAGGCGCTCGAACTCGCTCTCGCCGCCGAGGCGGCGCGAGGCGCGCACGCCGGCAGGATCGCGGTCTTGCCGCGCGAGGAGCTCGTAGCCTCGGACGGCTTCGAGGTCGGGATACACCTTGACGGGTGAGCGCGCGGAAATCGGGTACTGGCGAATCCAGAGGCCGAGGGGCGAAGGATAACGGACGTAATGGTCGCCGAGGACGTGCGCGCCGCGGCGGGAGGGCGTGACGCGGTACTTGAGGGTCGCGTGTCCACGCGGCGGGAGGTCCGTTTCGAGGGGGAGCTCCTCGCTCTCGGCGGACGGAAAGAGGTCCTCCTGCACGCGCACGTGGAGCTTGCGCCGGGCGAGGGAGCGGACGTCGAGGGAGATGACGTTTGGCCGGCCAATCGAGAGCACGGCCGGGGCGCGGCGGACGACGGTGACCAGGCGGCGCCGCGCGAGCAGGGCGTCGAGGAGCGCGAGCAGGGCGATCGCTCCGTCCGTGAGGAGCATGGGGACGATCAATCCCCGGTCGAGGAGCGTGAAAAATGAGAGGACGAGCGGCCCCGCGAACAGGAGGACGAGCGCGCGCGAGGGGACCATGTCGGATTCAGGCCGCCGTGCGCGGGACCTTCGCCTCGCGCAGGATGTCTTCGACGCAATCGTCGGCGCTCGTGCCTTCGATCTCGGCGTCGGGGTGGAGGATCAAGCGGTGGCGGAGGACGGCGGGGGCGAGCGCCTTGACGTCGTCCGGGGAGACGAAATCGCGGCCCTCGCTGGCGGCACGCGCGCGCGCCGAGCCGAGGAGGCCAATCGAGCCGCGCGGAGAGGAGCCGAGGTAGACGGCGCGGTGAGCGCGCGTGCGGGCGACGATGTCGGTGATGTATTCGATGATGCCGTCGTCGACGCGCACGCCGCCGAGGGCCGCGCGCATGGCGATGATCTCGTCGGCGGAGGCGATGCGCTCGATGCCCACGCGATCGAGCTTGGCCGCGGAGAAGCCGTCGACGTGGTGGCGGAGGATCTGCTTTTCGACGGCGGGCCCGGGGTAACGGACGTGCAATTTGACGAGGAACCGGTCGAGCTGGGCCTCGGGCAAGGGATAGGTGCCCTGTGATTCGACGGGGTTTTGCGTGGCGATGACGAGGAAAGGCTCGGGCAGGGGGCGCGTGACGCCGTCGGTGGTGACGGCGAGGTCCTGCATGGCTTCGAGCAAGGCGCTTTGCGTCTTCGCGGGGGCGCGGTTGATCTCGTCGGCGAGCAGGAGCTGCGTGAAGACCGGGCCCTCGTGGAAGACGAAGCGGTCTTCTTTCTGATCGAAGACGTTGCCGCCGGTGACGTCGCTCGGCATGAGGTCGGGCGTGAATTGAATGCGGCGGAAGCTCGCGCCGAAGACGTGGGCGAGGGTGCGGACGAGCAGGGTTTTTCCGAGGCCGGGGACGCCCTCGATGAGGACGTGACCGCCGGCCAGGATCGCGAGGAGCGTGGTCTCGATGATCTCGTCCTGGCCGAGGAGGACCTTGCCCGCCTCGCGGCGGATGCGATCGAAGGTGTCGCGGAAGAGGGACAGGTTCATGCTTTTCGGGTCTTCTTGCGGGAGCGCTCGCGGGAGGTCTGGGCGAGGAAATGGTCGAGGGCGCGCATCACGGCGAAATCGGACGCGGCCTGGGCGCGGTCAGTGCCCCGCGAGCGGCCGCGGAGCGAGGCGTCGCCGGAGCGGAGGGACACGGGGGCCGCCTCTTTTTGCGCCTCGGTGGCCTCGACGAGGACGTGCATGACCTCGCCCGTGGGTTTGCCGACGCGGACGCCGATGGCCTCGGCGAGCCCGGACAACCCTTGGCGGCCCTCGCGCGGGACACGCTCGCGGAGGCGCTCGACGGCCCACGCGGCATAAAGGCCGAGGGCGTGGCGCGAGGCTCCGGCGCGGGCATACGCGAGGCCGAGGGCGCGGACGTGATCGGCGAAGGCGCGGCGGCGATTCGCGGGCGGGTCGCGCAAAACACCGAAGGCGCGGCCCTGCCACAGGAAAAAGAGGCCGAGGAGCAAGAGGAGCTGGAGGAGAATGGGCAAGAGGTGCGCGCGGCTCAGCGTATCGAGGGGCGTGTCGGCGCCGAGGGAGGTCCAGGCGTCGCAGAGCTCGACCTCGCGATGGAGCGGCCGGAAGAGGGAGATCAAAAAGGCCGCGTTGTCGCCGGCCGTCAAGGCGACGTTCGTGAAGAGTTTGTCGTCGGCGAGGACGACGACGCGCCCGTCGCCGACCTGTTTGAAAGACGCGTAAATGCCCTCCGAACGGGCGAGCAGGGGCTCGGCGTCCGTGAGGGAGAGCGAGGGCCCAGGCGGAACGGCGAGGACGATTTCGCCGAACTCGTGCCGATAGCCGGAGGAGACGAAGGCGTCGCCTCCGGTGACGTTCTGGGCGTCGAGGGACGCGCCGGTCCAGGCAGGGAGATCGGGGACGCCCGCGACGACGAGATCACCGCCGGCCTCGACCCAGGCTTGCATGCGGCGAAAATCGGCGGCCGAGATGTCGAGGTCCGGCAGGAGGACGAGGGTCGCGTCGTCCTCGTCGGGCAGTTTGTCGAGAGGATCGCGGCGATGGCGGAGCTCGATGCCATAAGCCGAGAGCATGGCGCCGACCGCGTGCGTGCCCGAGGGCGAGGTGTCGCCACGGAAGACGCCGTCGGATTCGTCGAGCGCGGCGACGCGGCCGCAAGAGACGGTCGCGGAGAGGCCGACGATCACCGCGAGAATGCCGAGCGCGCGCGAGACGAGCGGGACGACGCGGTCGTGAATGCGGGAAAATGTCTCGGCCGAGGCTGCGCGGGAGCCGAACTGAACGCTCTCGACATCGGCGACGATGTTCCGCACCTCCGCGGCGATCTCGGGCCGCTCGCGGCGCAGGCTGCGCACGTAATCGCCGTTCGTGCGGGAGGCGTGAATCTCGATGATGCCGTCGCCGTCGAGGCGCCGGAGGAGCGCGGCATAAACGTCGTCGATCGCAGGCCCGAACGCGCCGCGCTGGGCCGCCGCGCGGGCGCGGGCGAGGAGGCGGGCGACGTCGGTCTCGACGGGGCCGCGGGGCACCTTTTGCCGCTCGCCCGGGGCATTCTCGGGGAGATCCTCGGGGGGAGCCTCGTCCTTGGGCGCGTCGCGCTCGGAGAGGACGTTTTTCAGGACCATCCACGCGATGAAGGCGATGAAGCCGCCGAGCAGGAGGAAAAAGAGGATACGCGCGAAGCCGCTGGCGGCGCTGGCGATGGCAGGATCCGCGGGCGCGGGCGGAGGCGGAGGCGGGGGCTTTGCCGGTTTTGGTTCGGCCTGCCCCTTCCCTTCCCCGCCGCCGGGGTTCTGGCCGGGCGCGTCGCCGGGTTTGCCCGTGCCGTCCTGACCGGCGGGTTTGCCCGGACCGGACGCGTCGCCGCTGCCGTTCTGGCCTTGCTCGCCGCCGGGTTTGTCCTGTCCGGGTGTGCCCGGATCGGATCTGTTTCCCTCGGCGCCGGAGCCGTCGCCCTTGCCCTGTTCGCCCGCGCCCGGCTTCCCGTCGCCGGAGGCGCTGCCGGCCGAGCCCTCGAATCGGCGGACGGCCGTGCGATCGTCGCGACCGGAGGATCGTCCGGCCAAACAGCGGGAGCCCGCCTTGCAGCTCGGGGAGATGCCGGCGGGAGGGCCGCCTTTTTCGAGCGGAGCGGGCTCCTTGCGGCAGGCGGCAGGGAGCGATGGACAAAGGGCGCTCTCGTCGTCGATGAGCGAGCAAAAGGCGCGCTCGTCGTCGCCGAGGGGATAATCGTCCTCGTGGCAGAACCGATACCGGGAATCGGTGAGGACCTCGCGGACCCGATCGTCGGCGTTGTAGATCGGGCTCGCGCCGAGGACCGAGAGGAGCACGACGAACTTGATCACGCGGCCCTCCTGCGCTCCTGCTCGGCCCGCGCGCGGATCGCCGTGAAACGAAGCTGGATGTCCCAGCCGTCCTCGCGCGTGCGGGTGTCGATGTAATAGAGGAACCGCGCCGTGGAGACGAAAGGCACGGCCAGGAAAAACCCTGCGATCGCGGCCGGCGAGCCGCCGTCCTCGAAGAGCCAGCCGAATGGACGGCCGAACTGGAGGAGGTCGTTCACGAGGCCGTCGAAGAGGAGCTCGGCCGTGAGGACACCGCCGAATCGAGCGCCGAGGAGCATGAGGAGGACGAGGAACGCGTCGCCGGTGCGCATCGAGACGAGCCGCTGGGCGCGCTCGTGCGCGCGCGAGCCCGAGAGGCCTTCGAGCAGGCACGCCTCGTCGAGGAGCAAGAGGCGAATGCCTACGAAAGGCAGGGTGATGAAGAGCGTGATGGCGCCGATCAAAAGGCCGAGGAAGCGAATGACGAACGAGCTGAGGAGCGCGCCGAGTCGCTTGCGGAAGAGGCCAAAGACGACACGCGGGGTGATGGTGGGCGAGAAGATGACCTGGCTGACGGCGACGGTGAAGAGGGCCTCGACGAAGGGCACGGTGAGGAAGGCCGCGAGCCAGACGAGGATCCACGGGGCATCGAGCGCATATCGCAGCGCAAGGCAGCCGGCGAGGAGCGGTACGACGGCGTAGAGGGTGAGCCGCGCGTAAAGAGGGAATGCGAGCGAGAAGCAGAGGCGAAACGCGAGGTCCATGACCTCGGTGAGGCTGCGCGGGCGCAGGACGATCGCGGAGTCGCCGAGGTTCAACGGGCCCTCCCGCGTTCACGGCCGGCGAAGAGGAAATAGGCCGTGACGAGCACGGAAAAGAGGGCGGCGACGGACCATTTGACGGGCGCGGGCGCGCCCGAGGGAGACCAGAATCCCTCGATGCCCGCGGCGATGAGGAGCATGACGGCCGCGCCCACGACGAGGCGGACGATGTCGGGCGCGCTCTCGCGGAGCGAGCCGAGGCGCGTGCGGCCGCGGGTGACGACGAGCGAATACCCCATGCGGAGCCCTGCCGCGCCCGCGATGAGGATGGCCGTGAGTTCGAACGGCCCGTGCCCGCACATGAACGTGCCGATGTTCCGGCCAAACCCGGCCGCGGTGACCCAGCCGGTCACCATGCCGATGCTGAGGCCGTTGTAGATGAGGAAAAAGACGCTGCCGAGGCCGAAGAAGATGCCGGTGGCGAAACAACGGAACGCGATGCCGACGTTGTTGTTCACGTAAAACCCGGCCATCGCGGAGTCGGTCCCCTCGCTGCGGCCCTCGTTGAAGCCCTTCGAATACATGTCGGCCATGCCGTCGAGCATGCTGCGCGGGAGGATCTGCGAGGCGGCGTCGGGCACGAAGAGGGCGAGGACGATGCCAATGGCGCAGGGGATCAAAAAGAGCGCGGAGGAGAGGGCAAAAAACGAGGCGTTCTTGCGGAGGGCGCGGGGGAAGTCGCGGGTGAGGAGGGACCAGAAGGCCGGGATGCGGAAAGGCTCGGCGCCATAAAGGGCGCTGTGCGCGCGGCCGGCGAGGTTGTCGAGGTACGCGACGAGGTCGGGCGTGCAGCGGGCGCGGCAAAGGACGAGGTCGCCCGAGAGGGCCCGATACAGCGCGGCGGCGCGGGAAATGGAGGGGCCGTCGAGGTGGTGGAGGGCCTCGGCGCGCGAGACGAGGTTTTCGAGCTCGCGCCAATCGGCGTTACGCGCGGCGACGATCTCGTCCTGGCTCCTCACAGAGGCCTCCTGCGCTCGCTGGCGCGCGCGTGGAGCAAGGCGAGGAGGCGCGCGGAGTCCTTGTTCCGGATGCCCATGCGGCTCGCGAAGATGGGCGCGACCATGGCCGCGAGCTCTTCCTCACGCGCAGGGCCGAGGCCTTCTTTGCGGCGAAGAAAAAGCTCGATCGCTTCGAGCTCGTCACCCGAGAGCGGGAGGCGCTGCGGGAGGCTCGAAAGCTCCTTCGGGGTGGGCGGAGGGTTGATGCGGAGCGTGGAGGCGACGGCGCGGCGCTCCTCGACGATGACCATGGTGCCCGCGACCATGTCGCCGAGGCGGCGAAAACGGCTGTCGCGCGCCATGGCGACGAGGCCGACCGTATACCCGAAGGGAAGGAAATCCGCGGCGCGGAGGAGGTTGCGAAGGAAGCTGTCGCCGATCCGCAAGGGATGGCCATCGACGCTGACGACCCGCAGATCGAGCGCACGTTTGCCCGGCGTGCGGCCATTCCAGGCGACCTCCCAGAGCGTGTAATACAGCCACTCCAGGAGGAAATAGATAACGAGGAGGAGCCCGGAGGAGAGCTCGGAGACGGCATCCCCGATGGCAAAGCCGCCCATGAGCGCGAAGATGCCGAAGACGAGGAGGACGGCGCCACGAATGAGCAAGTCGAGCACCCAGGCGACGACACGTCGAGCCGGGCCAGCGACGGGGTAATGAAACCGCACGTGCTCGGGGGTCTCGATCTCCGCAGTGGTGTCGATCGGCTGGAGGCGTCGGGCAGGCTCCGCCATGGGGCGGATGACATCACATCACGAGAGAGGCGTCGGGGTCAAACGACGTCGTCGTCGCCTTCGGTCGCCGCTTCGCGTGTCTCTTCTTCCTCGGCCTCGTCGCCGATGATCCACGCGACCTCGGCCCACAGGACGTCGAGGTCGAGCTCGAGCCCTTCGCATCCGGGGAGCCTCAGCTTGCCCTCGGAGACGGAGGCATCGAGGACGTAACGACCATCCGCGCCGAGCTCGCAGAGCTCGATCACTCGCGCTTCCGGGTCGACGAGCATGTAGAGCTTGACACCGAAGCGTGCATACTCCGAGCGCTTGTCCAGCCGATCACGCCGGACGTCACCGGGGCGCGGGGAGAGAACTTCGACGACGAGCAGGGGGGCGGTGAGCGAAAGAGAGCCGCGTCCTCAAACCCCCGCCGCGTGGAGCACGAGCACGATCGCCGCGACGAGGAGCAACGCGCCGACGACATACAGCAGAATGGTCCGCGACCTCGCCGGCGTCGCGCTCGGAAGGGCCATCGCCGCGGCCGTCGGCGCGACCGCGGGGGCGGCCACGGGCGCCGCGCGCGTCTGCGGCGGGAGGGGAATGCCGCGCTGCTGGAGCCACGCGCCGAGCGCTTCGTGCATCTCGGCGGCGGTCTGGAAGCGGGCGTCGGGGTCACGCGCCATTGCACGGCGGATGATCGCCGAGAGCTCGGGATCGAGCGAAGGCAGGTGCGTCTCGGGCGGCGGCGGATCCTGCGAGACCACGCGGAACGCGAGCTCGACCGCGTTTCTCACGTCGAACGGGACCTTGCCCGTGACGCTTTCGTAAAGGATGACACCCGTGGCATAAACGTCCGTGCGCGGGTCGACCTTGTCGGAGCTGCGGATCTGCTCCGGCGACATGTACATCGGTGTGCCGACCATGGCCCCGGTGCGCGTCAGGGCCTGGCCCGCATTCGTGAGCTTCGATGCGCCGAAATCGAGAATCTTGAGGAATCCACGGCCATCGGGGCCCGGCACGAGGAAGAGGTTCGCCGGCTTCAAATCGCGGTGCACGATGCCGAGCGCGTGCGCCTTCGAGAGGCCGGCGAGGAGCTGGAGGACGAAGGAGACGGCCTCCTCGGACGGGAGCGGGCGGCGCTTGCGCAAGAGGTCGGCGAGCGTGCCGCCGTCGAGGTATTCGAGGACGATGAATCGTCCCTCGGGCGCAGCGCCCGCGCCATACACGAGGACGATGTGGTCGGAGCCGATGCGGCTCGCGGCCTCGGCTTCGCGCTCGAATCGCTGGACGATCTCGGCGTCCTGGGAGAGCTCGCGGTGCAGGATCTTCACCGCGACGCGGTGGCCCCGCACGTCGTCGACGGCCTCGTACACGGCGCTGACCGCGCCCTCGCCGAGGAATCGCACGACACGAAAGCGCCCCGCGACGAGATGACCAGGCTGGAGCTCCATGATGATTCCGTCAGGCCTCCAGCACGACGGCGCTCTTCGGGTCCCAACCAACGATGACCGAGGTGCCCTGCTCGATATGGCCATGCGTGGCCGGCGGCTCGGTGGCGACGACACGCTCGCCCCCCGCGAGGCGCACGACGGTCTTCCAGACGGAGCCGACGAAGACGGTCTCCTCGACGGTGCCGGGGAGCGCGACGCCCCGGGCTTCCCCGCTTTCGGCCTTTCGGACGGTGACCATTTCGGGGCGCACGCTCAAGGAGATGCGCAGGCCCGATTCGAGGACGGCGTCCGGCTCGATCGGGATGCGCGCGCCGCCGACGGAAAACGTATGCGCGGAGCCGTCACGGGAAACCTCGCCCGCGAGCAGGTTCGTCTCGCCGATGAAATCGGCGACGAAGCGGGTCTTCGGGTGGTTGTAGATGGCAACGGGCGCGTCGATCTGCTCGATCCGGCCGCCGTTCATGACCGCGACGCGGTCGCTCATGGTGAGCGCCTCTTCCTGGTCGTGCGTGACGTAGACGAACGTCATGCCGAGCTTGCGCTGGAGGCTCTTCAGCTCGAATTGCATCTCCTTGCGGAGCTTCAAATCGAGGGCGCCGAGGGGCTCGTCGAGCAGGAGCACCGAGGGGCCATTGACGATCGCGCGCGCAACCGCGACGCGCTGCTGCTGGCCGCCGGAGAGCTCGCGCGGCTTGCGCGCGGCGAAGGAATCCATGCGCACCATGGCGAGGACCTCGGCCACCTTGCGCTCGATCTCGGCCTTGGGGAGGCGCTTCTGTTCGAGGCCATAAGCGACGTTCTGGCGCACGCTCATGTGCGGGAAGAGGGCGTAGCTCTGGAAGACCGTGTTGACGTCGCGCTTGTAGGGCGGGAGCGCGGAGACCTCGCGGCCATCGAGGTAGATTTCGCCCGAGGTCGGCATCTCGAAGCCGCCGATCATGCGCAGCGTCGTGGTCTTGCCGCAGCCGCTCGGGCCGAGGAAGGTGAGGAATTCGCCTTTCTCGATGGATAGATCGAGCGACTTGACGACCTCCACGTCGCCGAAGCGCTTGACGACCTTGCGTAGCTCCACGATGCCCAAGACGTTTACTCCTTGTCGCGGCCGCCGAGCGCGGTGCCGAGCAGGATGAGGCCGATCGATCCGGCGAAGACGAGGGTCGAGATGGCGTTGACCTCGGGAGAAATGCCCCGGCGCATCATGGCCCAGATCTGAATGGGGAGGGTGTTGTCGCCCGCGATGAGGAAAAACGTGACCGGAATCTCGTCGAGCGAGAGCGTGAACGAGAGGAGCGCCGAGCCAATGATCGCCGTCTTGATGTTCGGCAGGATGACCCGGAAAAACGTGGTGAGCGGCGGCGCGCCGAGATCCGCCGAGGCCTCTTCGAGCGAAGGATCGAGGCGCCTCAAGCGCGCATATACCTGCGTGAGGGTAATCGCGATGAGGAAGGTGCCGTGGCCGATGAGGACGGCGAGCAAGGAGACGGGGACGCCAATGAGCGGAAAGAAGCTCAACATGGCGACGCCCGTGACGATGCCCGGCAAGGTGAGCGGCAAAAGGACGATCCGTTCGAGGATCCGTTTGCCCGGAAATTCGTGGCGCGCGAGCGCGATGGCCCCGGGGACGCCGAGGAGGAGGCCGATCGAGGTGCCGCCGAGCGCGATGAGGAGGCTGACGCGCAGGGCCGAGACGAGCTGCTCGTCGTCGAGCAGCATGCGATACCAGCGGAGGGAGAAGCCGCGCATCGGGAAGACGTTCACCGCGTCGGGGTTGAACGAATACACGACGACGACGACCATCGGCAGGTAGATGAACGCGAGGACGAACGCCGCCGCGGCGCCGACGAAAAGCGTGGGCAGATCGAAGCGGCTTTTCAACGCGCGCCTCCGAGGCGACCACGGCCCGATTCGAGGCTCGCGAACGATTTCTCGGCGCGGGACGTCGTCTCCAGGAGCGCCACGACGACGACGAGCAGGACGATTCCGACGACGGAGCCGAGGGGCCGATCGTTCGAGGTGCCGAAGAGGTTCTGCACGACGTTCGAAATCATGAGGTTGTCGGTGCCGCCGAGCAGGACGGGCGCGAGGAAATCGCCGAGCGTCAATACGAACGCGAACGTGCCACCCGCGATGACGCCCGGGAGCGAGAGCGGGAAGACGACGCGGAAGAACGTGGTCAGGCGGCCGGCGCCGAGGTCCTTCGACGCCTCGACGAGCGAGCGCGGGATCTGCTCGAATGCCGTGTACACCGGCATGAGGACGAACGGCGTGTAGATGTGGACGAGGCCGATGACGATCGCCCATTCACTGTAGAGAAAGGCCTCGACGGGCGCGTCCGTGATCTTCGCCCACTGGAGGAAGGAATTCAGGATTCCCTCGCGGCCGAGGATGATCTTCCACGCATACGCGCGGACGATGTAACTCACCCAGAGCGGGACGATGATGAGGCTGTAGAGCAGCTCCTTCCAGCGGCGCACCTTGAACGCGATGAAATACGCGAGCGGCACGCTGAAGAGCACGGAGAGGCTCGTGACGGTCAGCGCGATCTTGAAGGTGTAAAGGAGCGTGCTGCGGTAGAGGGTCTTCGTGAAGAAGGCCTTCCACGGGTCGAGCGTGGGCTCGAGGACGACGTTTCCGAGGTCATCCGAGCCGAGGAAGCTCTGGATGAACAGGCCGAGGTACGGCAGGACGAGGAAGCAGAGGAGCCAAAGCGCAGGGGGCAGGACGAGGAACAGGAGCGCCCGCCTCTTCGGCGGGTTTTGTGCGTGAACCGTGGCCTTCGCGGCGGGCGCCGTGTCCATTCGATATCCGCCTACTTCGCGCTCTTCGCCTCGTTCGGGGCCTCGGTCGTCTTCTCGCTCTTCACCTCGTTCCAGAGCTCATTGTACTTCTTGCGCTCCTTCACGTATTGCCAGAAGTTGAGGCGCTTGAAGTACGTCTCGCCCTCGGTGACACACGGGCTCTTCTTGAGGTCCTCGGACATGTGCTCCTTGGCCTTGGCATTCGCGACGCAATAGCCGCCGGTCGCCTCGAAGACGAGCGCCTGGGCCTTCGGCGTCGTGACGTAATCGAGGTACGCGAGCGCGAGGTCCTTGTTCTTCGACGAGGAGGTGATCATGAGCCGATCGATCCAGCCCGTCGCGCCCTCCTCCGGAATCACGCCCTTGAGGTTCGAGCCCTCCTTGTTGAGCGTGCCGACCGTGAGCGGCCAGCCGACGGCCAGGACGATCTCCTTGTTCTTGAAGAGATCGTTGAGCTCACCCGCGGTCGCCCAGTACTTGCGCACCTGGGGCTTGAGCTCGACGAGCTTCTTCTTCGCCTCGGCGAGCTGCTCGTCCGTCATGTTGTAGAGCGCCGCCGGGTTCGACTTGTCGAGCCCCATGATCTGGCCGACGAGATAGATGTTCGAGATGTCGTCCCAGAGGCTGACCTTGCCCTTGTATTGCGCGTCGTAGAAGACCTTCCAGCTCTTCGGCTCCTCCTTCACGACATTCGCGTCGTAAATGAGGTAATCGGGGCCCCAGGTGAAGGGGACGCCGTAGAGCTTGCCGTCCTTCTTGACGTCGTCGAGGTTCTTCAGCGCGTCCGCGAGCTCGCCCCAGCTCGAGATCTTCGTGGTGTCGATGGGCTCGACGAGGCCGCCCTGCATGAGCGTGTACGCGACGTCCGAGGACGGCGAGACGACGTCGTAGACGCCCGGGCTCGACTTGAGCTTCGCCACGAGCTCGTCGCTCGAACCGAAATACGTGTACTTGACGGTGACGCCGTATTTCTCCTCGAACCCCTTCGTGAACTTCGGATCGGCATACCCCTCCCACGTGAGCAGGTTCAAGGTTTGTCCCTTGAACTTCTCGGCAGGGTTTTCAGGCTTCGCCGCGGCCGCCGAGGCCCCGGGCGCCGCGCTGCCCGTCGGGGCCGCGCCCTCCGGCTTCTTCTCGCCCTGACAGCCGAGCGCGACCACCCCGAGCACGGCGAGGCCCGCCGCCGATACCCACGAAGACATACGAATCATCGCGAATCCTCCAATCCCACGGACGGGTCTATCCCCGGAACGAAATGACGGTCTTGCGCTCGCTGTACTCTTCCATCGCGTAACGCACGCCCTCGCGGCCGAGGCCAGACTCCTTCACGCCGCCATAAGGCATGTGATCGGCGCGATAGGTGGGGACCTCGTTGATCATGACGCCGCCGACCTCGAGATCCTCGACCGCGCGGCGCGCGACGCGCAAGCTGTCGGTGAAGACGCCCGCCTGGAGGCCATACTTGGAGCGATTGACCGCCTCGATGGCCTCGCCGACGTCGCGATAGGTGAGCAGGTTGAGCACCGGGCCGAAGACCTCCTCGCGCATGACCGAGAGCGCCTCGCCCGGCTTTTCGAGCACGGTCGGCTGGATGAGGTTGCCCTCGCGTTTGCCGCCGCAAAGGACGTTCACGCCCGACTTCTGCGCCTCGTCGATCCACGTGGTGATGCGATCGGCCGCCTTGCCGTCGATGACCGGGCCGACGAGCACGCCCTCGGCGCGCGGATCGCCGGTCTTGATGCGCGCGACCTCCTCCAGGAGGAAGCCGCGGAACGCCTCCTCGATGTTCTCCTCGACCCAGACGTTTTGCACGGAAATGCAGACCTGGCCGGCATACGCGAATGCGCCGTACGCGACACGGGAAGCAGCCCGGACGAGGTCGGCCCCGCTGTGCACGACGACCGCGGCATTGCCGCCGAGCTCGAGCACGGTGCGCTTGCCACGCGCCATGCCCTGGATGCTCCAGCCGACGGAGGCGCTGCCCGTGAAGCTGACGACGCCGACGCGCGGATCACGGATCGCGCGGCCCGTGACCTCGTTCGGCGCGGTGATCGTCTGGAGCGCGCCGAGCGGGATCGTCTCGCGGCTCTCGGAGACCTCGTTCGCCGCCGCCTCGAAGACCTCGGCGAGGAGGCGGACGGCCCCCGGGGTCTGCGGCGCCGGCTTGACGAGCACGGGCGCGCCGATCGCGAGCGCAGGCACGACCTTGTGCGCGACGAGGTTCAGCGGGAAGTTGAAGGGCGTGATCGCGAGGACGGGCCCACGCGGGACGAAGAGGCTCGTGCCCGGCTCGTACGCGCGGCCCGCCGCGTCGATGTCGACGGGGAAGACCTCACCGCCGTACCGCTTGGCCTCCTCGGCGCCGACGGTGAAGGTCGTGATCGCGCGGGAAACCTCGGCGTCCGCGAGCGCCGCGGGTTTGCCAGCCTCGTCGACGATCGACGCGACGAACTTCGCGCGCTCCTCGTCGATCCGCCGCGCCATCGCGGCGAGCAGCTGGCTGCGCAGGTACCGGCTCGTCTTGCGGAAACGCGTCTGCGCGGCCTTCGCGGCCGCGAGCGCGCGCTCCATGAGTGCTTCGTCCGCCTCCTCCGCGACCGCGACGATGCGGCCGCTGTAGGGGGACTTGATGGTGTGCGTGCGGGACGACTCCCGCCACGCGCCGTCAATGAAGAGCAAGTGCCGGCTCATGCGCTCCTCCCGAGTTCCGAAAGCCCCGCTTCCAGGACCACGAGCCCTTCGTCGAGCTCGGTGTCTTCGAGGGTGAGCGGCGGGGCGAGGCGAATGACGTTGCCGTACGTGCCAGCGCCGAGGACGACGACGCCGTGCTGATAACAGTACTTCGCGAGCGCCTGCGCCGCGGCCTTGTCGGGCTCCCGCGTCTCGGGATCCCGCACGAGCTCGATGGCGCGCATGGGGCCGATGCCGCGGACGTCGCCGATGATCGGGAAACGCTCTTTCCACGCGAGGAGGCGCGCGCCGATCTGCTCGCCGACGGCGTGGATACGCTTCAGAAGCGCGCCGCCGTCGGCCTCGAAGCGATCGAGGACGGCGAGCGCGGCCGCGCAGGAGACCGGGTTTCCACCGAACGTGCCGCCGATCGCGCCCTCGATGGGCGCATCCATGATCTCGGCGCGGCCTACGACCGCAGAGATCGGCAGGCCCGAGCCGAGGCCCTTCGCGAGCGTGACGAGGTCGGGCTCGACGCCGTAGTGCTCGCACGCGAAGAGCTTGCCGGTGCGGCCGAACCCGGTCTGGATCTCGTCCGCGATGAGGACGATGCCGTGCTCCTTGCAGAAGCTCGCGAGCTCCTTGACGAAAGGCGCAGGCGCGTCGATGAAGCCGCCCTCGCCGAGGACGAGCTCGATGACGATCGCGGCGACGTTGTTCGCGCCGACGTGGTGCAGGACGAGCTCGCGCAGCTCGCGCATGGCCCACGCGGAGGCGTCGGGCTCGGGCGAGCGGTAGGTGTAGGGGAACGGCGTGCGATACACCTCGGGGACGAACGGCGCGAAGCCCTGCCGATACCCGACCTTGCTGGTCATGGTCATCGCGAGGTAGGTGCGGCCGTGGAAGGCGTGGTCGAAGACGACGACGCCCTGCCGCTTCGTGTGGGCGCGGGCGATCTTGACGGCGTTCTCGACGGCCTCGGCGCCGCTGTTCGCGAGGAAGGCCTTCTTCGCGAAGCCGCCGGGCGTGATGCGGTTCAGGCGCTCGCAGAGCGCGACGTAGCCCTCGTACGGGACGACGTTGAAGCTCGTGTGCAAGAACCGTTCAGCCTGCGTCTGCACGGCGCGCACGACGTCGTCCGGCGTGTGGCCGAGGTTCGTCACGGCGATACCGGACGCGAAATCGAGGAGTCGATTGCCGTCGACGTCCTCGATCACCGCGCCGTGCGCCTTCGCCACGAAGATGGGCGTGCCATGGAACGGCCCCCGGGCGACCGCCGCGCGGCGCTGTTCCATGAGCGCCCGGCTCCGAGGCCCCGGGATCTCGGTCTTCAATTCGATCCGCATGCGGTCTCTCCCGAAAACGTCGGCTAGTACCAGCCGAGCGGGGCCTCGTCCAGATTGATGTTGACCTGCTTGGTCTCGAGATAAGCCTCGATCCCGTAGAGCCCGAGCTCACGCCCGGTGCCGCTCTGCTTGTAGCCGCCCCAGGGCATCTCGTTGAAGGTCGGGTGATACGTGTTCACCCACGTGATGCCGGCGCGAAGCTCGCGGATCACGCGGTGCGCGCGCGTGAGGTTCTTCGTCCAGACCGCGGCCGCGAGGCCGTACTCGGTGTCGTTCGCGAGCGCGATCGCCTCCTCCTCGGTGTCGAAGGGGAGCACGGCGAGGACGGGCCCGAAGATCTCCTCGCGCGCGATGCGCATCGAGGGCTTGACGTCGACGAAGATCGTGGGCTCGAGGAAGTGGCCGCCCGCGAGCGCAGGATCCGAGGGCCGCTTGCCGCCGCAGGCGAGCCGCGCGCCCTCCTCGACGCCGATGCGGATGTACGACTCGACCTTGTCGCGATGCGCAGCCGAGACGAGCGGGCCCATCTTCGTCGCAGGATCGAGGCCATGGCCGACTTTTACGCGCGGGATCTTCTCCACCATCGCGGCGACGAGCTTGTCGTGGATCGATCGCTCGACGAGGAGGCGTGATCCGGCGGAGCAGACCTCGCCCTGGTTCGCGAAGGCGCCGAAGAGCGCGCCGTCGACGGCGGCCTCGAAATCGGCGTCGGCGAAGACGATGTTCGGGTTCTTGCCGCCGAGCTCGAGGGTGACCTTCTTCAAGTTGGTCGCGGAAGCCTGGAGGATCTTGCGGCCGGTGACGGTGCCGCCGGTGAAGGCGACCTTGTCGACGCGCGGGCTCTCGGCGAGCTCCTCACCGGCGCCGGCGCCGGGGCCCGTGAGGATGTT
The DNA here is from genome assembly GCF_029946505.1 of Polyangium sp. y55x31. Taxonomy (GTDB): domain Bacteria; phylum Myxococcota_A; class Polyangia; order Polyangiales; family Polyangiaceae; genus Polyangium. The sequence goes on along the minus strand of NZ_JARZHG010000005.1, from coordinate 368,003 downwards.
GACGACGCCGGGCGGAAAACCGACCTCGGTGAGGATGCGGCCAAGCTCCAGGGCCGTGAGGGGCGTGAGCTCCGAAGGTTTGAGCACACACGTGTTGCCAGCCGCGAGGGCGGGCGCGAGCTTCCAGGCGGCCATGAGGAGCGGGTAGTTCCAGGGGATGATCTGGCCGCAGACGCCGACGGGCTCCCGGACGACGAAGCTGACGCTGTTGGCCGGGACGTTCATGGTCTCGCCGGCGATCTTGGTGGCGAGGCCGCCGTAGAACTCGAAGCAGTTGGCGGCGTCGGCGACGTCGAACTGGGCCTCGGCGAGGGGCTTGCCACAGCTCTGGACCTCGAGGCGCGCGAGGGCATCAGCCTCCTTGGTGATGGCCTCGGCGAGCTTGAAGAGGAGCTTGGCGCGATCGAGCGCGGTGGTTTTGCGCCAAGGGCCCTTGTCGAATGCCGCGCGCGCCGCGTCGATGGCCGCCCGCGCATCCTCCCGGGAGGCCTCGGGGACCGTGGCGACGAGCTCGCCATTGGCCGGGTCGCGAAGCTCACGCGTCTGACCGGAGACGCTGTCCACCCAATTCCCACCGATGAGCATCTGATAGCGTTTCATTGCGCGGCCCTCTCCTCCCCTCGGAAGGCGGGCAGTCTACTCGGGAAGTAGGCCGCGGCGGGAGAAAAAAGGCGCGGGGGCGGACGAGGGAGCGACGCGGACGGAGGGATGGGAGTGAGGCGTGGGGGCGGGCGGAGGAGGAGGGCAGCAGCGCAGGTGCGACGGGACGGTTTCGGCTGTTTGGCGGGGGTGCCCGCGTCTGTTCGGCTCGCCAGGGCAGCGGTCGCTACCAACCGATCCGAAATGATGAAGAAATAGAATCAATCAAGGTCCTCGTCGCGTGTACGGAAATCACAGTGACGGAAACGCTGACCTGATCCGTATTGCCAATTCACCCCCCGAGCTTGCTGCGTTCCTCCAGCGTCGCGACCAGGATCGGCAGCATCATCCGGTCCTTCGGCCGTCCGACCTTGGCCTTCACCGCAATCAACGTCGGCAGATCGAGCACCCGCAACGTTCGTCCCTCGTCTACGACCGACTCGCTGCGCGGCAGCAGTTCATCGTACCCCGTCCCCTCGTCGAGCTCACAGAGCGGATCCAGAGGCCCGAGCGACGTGGAGAGATTGACCTGTCCTCTCCCGGCCAGCATTTCCGCTGTCGGGCGTAGGCCTCGGTTGGCCAGGTCGTAGCGCATCGTTGCATCGAGCTGGAGCAGGACCTCGAGCAGGCGAGCCACATTTTCCGGCGTTCTGCGGTGAACGATGTCGAGGTCGCTGGTCGTGATTGGCGCGCCGTGGATCACGGCGGCTGCTCCTCCCACGATGATGAACTCGACCCCCGCGTCACAGAGCCGAGCGAGCAGCGCCGGCAGATCAGCGGCGCTGGGATGACGCTGCATCGCGAATCTTGGCGAGGGTCTGCATCATCCGGGACGCGGAGCGCAACCGGTTCCACGGCGACTGCTGGAGCGAGAGCAAGATGAGCGTACGGTCGACGTCGAGGATCGCGGCGCGGATCTCGGGGTCGAGCTCGGCGATGAGCGAGCTTGCCTGCGACGCCGCTGGCAAGCTCGTCGGTTGTTCTTGGAGCAGGCTCTCCACACCCTGAACTTAGCACGATCGGTCCGACGGGGGCAGCCCCGTCATACTTACTCCCCCGTCCCCTCGACCCCCTCCTCCGCGCCCTTCGCCCGGCTCACCTTCCGGAAAAACTGATCCGCCCAATCACGCGGCAAACCCCGCTCCCGCGCGCGGGCCGTCAATGCATCGTGCAATCCATCCCGATCGCGCGTGAGGTTCCCGGCGAGCTCTTCCCGGCTGATACGCGCCTCGCCGCGCACCGTGGCCACGGCCGCGGTCCTGGCGATCGCCGCGCCGGCGGCGTTCACCCAGGGCTCCAGGTGCGCGCGGTGCTTGTCGAGGACGGGATCCTTCGATTCGAGCCACCCACGCACGCGCGCGACCTGCTTGGGCAGCGCTTGTCGGACGAATTTGCTCACCGTGCTCGAAAAGAACTGCGTCCACCGCGCCGACGAGCGGTTCTTGTTCACGGCGAGCCAAAGATCGTCGCCGAACCGCGCGCAAGCCGCGTCGAGCCGACCATTGGCGATGATCCGCGCGGCATCCGCGTCCGCCTGCGCCTCGCGCGCCGCGCGCTCCTTCACCCGCACGGCGTCGACCATGGCGAGCCAGGTGTCCGTGAGGGGAAGCAGGTCGCAGGCGTCAGGGTCGCCCTTGAGACAAGAGCGGGTATAAAAGACCTCGGCGTCGGTCTCGTCGAGGGGCTGCGTGGGCACGATCTTGCGGGGATGGGACATGGGAACCTCCAGAATGGGGTGACGTCGAGGACGTCGTGTGGACCATCACGAGAAAAGCGCCAATTAGACGCTCCGACCCGGGCGAGCACGCCCGGAGAGCACAATCCCAACGGAAAGTTCCCCGGTGAGCGTCACGAGACCCGCGTGCACCGGCTGCAAGCGGCATTCGTACACGCCGAGAGGTGTTTGCACCGCGTGCAGACGGGTCTCGGAGCGTCACGAGAGGTGTTTACACCGCGTGCAGACGGGTCTCGGAGCGTCACGAGAGGTGTTTGCACCGCGTGCAGACGGGTCTCGGAGCGTCACGAGAGGTGTTTGCACCGCGTGCAGACGGGTCTCGGAGCGTCACGAGAGGTGTTTGCACGCGGTGCACGCGGCATCCGGGGCGTCACGGGGGCGTTTGCACGCGCTGCACGCGGCGATCGGGCGTCGCCAGTCCGAGCGGCCGGCGTCCCGATGCGGTGCATGCAAGTCTGGGGGGCGGGGAGCAAGGAATGGGAGCGCTTCGAAGACCTGGAGGCTCGTCGAGGTCATATGAAGGTGAAGCCATAGGAACGATTGCCAGCGAGCCAAACCCCCGCCTATTCTCCCCCAATGCCCAGCTTCCCTCACCCCCTCCCCCTCTCCCTCGAAGCCGCGCGGGCGCTCTTCACCGGGGACGCGTCCTTCGCGGACGTGCGTGGCGTGCTGCTCTGCTTCGTGATGATTCCGGTCGAGGAGCGCATCGGTGCGTGGCGCTTCGCCGGCGTGGCGCGGCGCGCGCCGGAGATCGTGCAGGTCCTCGACGGCTTCATCCGCGCGATGTCGATGAACCCGGGGATCCAAGATCCGGCGCTCGATATGCTGAACTCGTCCGCCATGATGATCTGGGACGGCGCGGACGATACGTGGTCGTACGGGGACCTGCCGCTCGAAGAAATCGGCAAGCACGCGGTGGTCCTCCTGGCGGAGGGAGGCGCGCCCTACGACGACGTGGGCCTGTGTATCGTGGAGATTCCGTCGCTCGAAGGGTCGCCCTTCGAGCACCGCGCCCCCGAGACCACACGGCCGGAGGCGTGGGACGCGGCGATGAAGGCAATGGAGGAGGACGAAGACGACGACGAGGAATGACCTCGCCAACCGAATTTACCGTCTTCCGCCGCCGCCCCGGCGACCCCCTCCGCCTCGGCGCCCACCTCCGCCCCCCTTCCCCGCCGGCTTCTTTTGCGGCGGCGCGGGCGGCGGCTCCTTCGTATACGCGATCAGCACGGCCCGCCCGCCTCTGTATTCGGGCGAGATCTGCGTATAGCCATGGTTCTTCCCGAACCCGGCCATATCACCCTTATGCTCGCCCATCCATTCGCTGAAGCGCTTCCAGAGGTCACGCGCTTCCTCCTCGGACAGCGCGACGCCGTCCACGAATGCGGAGAGGTTACCGGGCTCGGTCGTCATTGGATTCCGTACTCCTTGAGGCGCCTGTAAAACGTGCGGCGCGGCAAACCCACGAGGCGCGCGGCTTTCACGCGGTTCCAGTTCGAGGCCTGGAGCGCCGAGAGGATACGCTCGCGCTCGTCGGCCTTGTGCGCTTCGAGCGAGGAGAGCTTCCGCGAGGGCTCGGGCGAAGCACTGCGCGGGCCTTCACGCAAGCTCTCCGGCGGCGAGGGCGGGCGCGGGGCGAGGCGCGCCTCCGGCAGCTCGAAGTCCTCGGGCTCGAGCTCCGCTTGATCGGAGAGGACCCACGCATTCAAGAGGACGTTCTCGAGCTGGCGCACGTTGCCCGGCCAGCCATGCCCCATCAGCCGGCGAAGCGCAGCCCGCGAGACGCTCCGGCGCTCACGGCCATAACGAGCCGCGAAGATGCCGAGGAAATGGTCGATCAAGATCGGGATGTCCTCGATGCGCTCGCGGAGCGGCGGGACGCGGACCTCGACGACGTGCAAGCGGTAGAGGAGGTCCTCGCGGAACGTGCCGGCCGCGGTCATCGCCACGAGATCCCGGTGCGTCGCGGCGATGACGCGCGTGTTCACCGGCTCTTCGCGCGCGCCGCCGACCGGACGGACGACCTTTTCTTGCAAGACGCGGAGGAGGCCGGCCTGCATCTTCGGCGGCATTTCGCCGATTTCGTCGAGCAGGATGGTGCCGCCCTCGGCCTCGCGGAAGAGGCCGCGGCGATCCCGATCGGCGCCCGTGAAGGCGCCTCGCACGTGGCCGAAGAGCTCGCTCTCCAGGAGGTGCTCGGGAATGGCGCCGACGTTGATGCCCACGAAAGGTTTTTTGGCGCGCGGGCCGGCATTGTGGATTGCCCGCGCGACGACTTCCTTGCCCGTGCCGCTCTCGCCGATGACGAGGACCGGGATGTCCGTGTCCTTCACGCGATCGATGAGCGCATACACACGGCGCATGGCCTCGCTGCGGCCGACGAGGCCCTCGTAGCCGAAATGCCCCTTGATGACCGCGCGCGCCGAGCGGAGGTCACGCTTCGTGGCCTTGAGCTCCTCGGTGCGCAGGCCGAGCAGCTCTTCGAGCTCCGCCCGCGCCGCTTCGAGGTCGCGGTTCGCCCGTTCGAGCTCCTCGCTCTTCTTTTCGAGCTCGCGCGCGCGCCGCGCGTTCTCACCGACGAGGCGCGCCGTCTCGATGGTGATCGCCACCTGATCGGCGAGCGCGACGAGCGTGGGGAGCTCGTCCGTGAAGCCCATCGCCGGGCGGAGGCGCGTCTCCAGGTAAAGCGCGCCGATCACCTCGCCGCCCCGCGCGCGAATGGGCACGCACGCGATCGACTGGAGCATGAGCTGGTGGACGGAGACATACCCGGCCATGCGGGCATCCTCGCGCGCGCTCACCGTAACGATGGGCTCGCCGACGTGGACGACACGCTCGGCGATCGACTGCGAGAAGCGCGCATGCGCGTCGTCCCCCTCGCGGCCGCGGAAGGCGTGGACCGAGAGCGCGAAGGGCAGCGGCGCCGAAGGATCGGCCTCGTCCCGCGGCTGCGTGCTCTTCAGGATGACGAAGCCACGCTCCGCGCCGAGCAGGGCGATCGCGTGGTCGGTGACCTTTTCGAGGAGGCGCCCGAGATCGACCTCGCCCGCGATGGCGCGGTTGATCTCCAGGATGCGCGCGAGGCGCTCCTCCGTCGGGGCCTTGCGCGGCGCCGCGAGCGTGCTCGAAGGCGAGGCGTTCGGCTGGCCGGGCGTCGTGGCCTGCGGCGTGTGCACGGAGGGCACGCAGAGCGCGCGCAGGGCGCGGCGGCGCGGGTCGTCCCAGAAGACCTCGCGCAGGTCGCGCGGCAAGACCGAGGCGATCTCCTCCAGCACGGCGAGCGCGGCCTCGCGATCGCGGCGCGCGAGCATGGGCTTGCCGCCGTCCTCGTGCAGGGCCGCGCGCGCTTCGAGGGCACGGGCGATGAAATCCTTCTGGCCCGAGGCGCGCGCCGCTTCGAGCGCCTCCTCGCAATGCGCCGCGGCCTGTCGTTCGTCGCCGAGGAGCGTGGCCACGCGGGCGCGCGCGAGCGAGAGGAGCGGGCGATGCGCCGAGCCGCCCCCGAGCGCCGCCGAAGCACGCTCGATCTCGGCTTCGAGGTCACGCACGCCTTCGCCCGGAGCGACGGGCGCGATCATGACACGTTCGAGCCGCGCTTCGGCCGCGTCGACGCCCCGGCCGAGGCTCTCCCAGCTCTCGGCGCAAGCGAGGCAGAGGCGCTCGGCCGCGGCGGGATCCCCCGAGCGCGCGGCGTGCTCGGCTTCGAGCGAGAGGAGCTGCGCGCGCTGGCTCGGGCCGAGCTCGGTGCGCTGGAGCGCGAGCTGGTCGATGGAGACCCGCGCCCGCGCGAGCCGGCCGAGGTAAAGCTCCAGGTTCGCGAGGTTCAGGAGCGCCTGGCGAAGCGTGGGGACACGGCCCGAGCGGTGGCCCATGTCGACCGCCGCTTCGAGGTGCATGAGCGCGGCCGCGAGGTCGCCCTGCGCCTTGGCGATGCCCGCGAGGTTCAAGCGCGTCGTGGCCACGCTGCCCGCATCACCGGCTTGCTCGGCGGCGGAGAGGGCTTCTTCGTAGGCCGTCTTCGCGGGGTCGAGCTGATCGTCGCGCTGGAGCGCGAACGCGAGGGAGCCGAGCGCGACCGAGAGGATACGCGGCTCGCCGCCCACCCCACGCGCGAGGCGCACGGCGCGCGCGAGCGTGCGCTTGGCATCCTCGTGCCGCGCGGAGAAGCTCTGCGCGAGGCCCGAGACGGCGAGCGCATCCGCGGCGATCGCGAGCATGGCGCGCGCGCGGCGGCCTTCCGCGCGCGGCAAGGGGGCCGCGTCGTCCGCGGCCGCCGAGAGGCCCGTGCGTTCAGCAGCGGCGGCGGCCTGGGTCTCGGCGCCCGCGTAGTCGCCGGCGCGGAGGAGGGCGCGCGCCGCGTGAAGGCAATACGAGGCGGCGATCTCGGCGTCGGCCGCGAGGGCCTCGTCCTGCACGCGTTCGAGCTCGGCGATCGCGCGCATGGCGTCGCCGCGGCTCGTGAACAGGCGCGCGCGGGCGATCGCGACGGCCGGCGAGGGGTCGTCTTCGAGGCGCGCGAGCACCTCGGCGGCCTCGTCGACGTGGCCCCGATCGAGCAGCTTCATCGCGCGCTCCCGATCGGTGCCGCGCTCGTCCTCCTCGGCGAGGAGGCGATCGACGTCGTCGGGGCTCGCGACGGGGGCGCGCGCGATCGCCTCGACGATCGCGCGGATCTTCCCGGGCAAATGGCCCGCGCGCCGCGTGACGTGATCCGCGACGACATCGCCGAGCGAAGGGATCGCCGAGCGCACGAGGTCACGCGCGCGCGACTCGTCGAGCGGCGGGACGGCGAAGAGCTCGAGCGTCGGGCCAGGCAAGTTTGGCAGGCGCTCGGGGTCGAAGGTCACGACGAGGCGTGCGCCGGCCTCGCGCAGCGCGGCGAGGCGCTCGAGGTCGGGCTTCGCGAGGCGATCGGCGTCGTCCACGAGGACGATCGCGCCTTGCGTCTCTTCGACCCCCGCGAGCTCGAGGTCCATCGCGTGCCCCGGATCGGGCGCGACCGCGGCCTCGACCCAGGCGACGGCGCATCCCTTCACGCCGAGCCACCACGCGACGCGCCGGAGCAGCGTGCTCTTGCCCGCGCCCGGCAGGCCCGTGACCACGATGCCGCCGCCCGGGCGTAACGCCTCGATCTGCGCGTCGAGCGCGGCCGCGTGCTCGTCGAGACCGACGATCGGCCAGACGAGCGCGTCACGCGAGGCGAACGCCTCGGGCATCGGCAAGGAGGCGGCGCGGCGGATGGCGCTCGCGAGCTCGTCCGCGCTCGGGAAGCGGCTCGTCGGATCGGTCGCGGTGGCGCGACGCTCGATCTCTTCGAGCGCAGAAACGACGGCCGGATCGAGCGAGGGTCCGACCGCGGCGAGGGCCTCGCGCAGCGTGACGCCAAGCGCGTAGATCTCCGCGCGCACGCCGAGCGGCGCGCCCGAGAGCAGCTCCGGCGCGGCATACCGCGGCGTCAGGCCCGACGGGCGTTCGCCGACGTCGCGGAAGTTCGCCGCGAGCCCGAGGTCGACGAGCGTCGCCTTGCCGTCCGGCCCGACGATGATGTTCGCGGGCTTCAGGTCGCCGTGCAGCAAGAGGGCGCGGTGCAGGCGCGTGAGCTGATCGGCGGCCTGCGCGATCGCGGCGAGGATCTCGAGCGGCTCATCGGGTTCGGCGAACCGCGCGGCCAGGCTCTTTCCGACGACGAGCTCGCGAACGAGGTACGCGCGTCCGCTCTTCGGCAAGCGTCCGAAGCCGAGGATACGCGGCACGCCGAGGCCTTCGAGGCCGGAGAGCGCCACGGCTTCGCGCACGAGGGCGAGCATTTCGGCCTCGTTTGCGCCCTCTGCGAGGACTTTGACGGCCACGGCGGCGCCGGTGATGCGGTCTTTCGCCGACCACACCTCTCCACCGCCGCCCTTGCCGAGGGGTGCGATTGGTTCGTATCGGGGCGGGAGCTGCAACGTTCCCTGGGCTCCTCTTCGGTCAGAGGATGTAGTCGATGCTGGCGCCGAAGTATACGCCCGAGCTAATGGCGAAGCCCACGTCGGCGCGCGCCTGCAGCATCTTGATGGGTTTGTAGCGGAAGCTCACCTGCGGCAGGGCGATCCAGGGGAAAACGAGCGGCTTCGACCCGCCGTTCGCCCAGCTCGGCTCGGCGTAGTTGCCGAAGTGGCCGTTGTCGTTGGCGCAGTAGGTGGCGTCCGGCTCGCCGAGGGAGGTGCAGTCGTTCCACTGCGACGGGACCGCCGGATCGTTTCCCGAGCCGGGGTAGACCTGCCGCCGATAGAGATCGCCGATCACGCCGCCGATGCCCACGCCGCCGCCGAAGAGGAGCGAGAAGCGGCTCCGGCTGTCGAGCGGCACTTCGTAGAGGATCTCGACCTTGCCGAAAATCACGGCGAGATCACTCTGCACGCGCTCGTAGGCCGTCGCGGGCTGGGCCTTGCCTTTGAAGAGCATCTCGGCGCTCGAGTAGTCGGCGTACGAGAGCGAGAAGATGTATTCGAGCCGATCGCGCCGCGTGCCGAACTCGAGGCCCCCCATCGGCACGCCCACCGTGGCGCCGCCGTCGGCGAAGATGTTCAGGATCGCCTTGGGGACGATGGCGTGGCGGTAGCGGATGCCGACGTAGCGGTACGCCTTCGTGGGATCCTCTTTCGTGTCCCAGATCCCGGTGTCGCCGCTCTCCTCCTTTTTCGTCTCCTTCTCGCCCGGCATCTTGTCGCCGGCCGCCGCCTCTTCCTTGTCGTTCGCCTTTCCGGCGAGCGTATCTTCGGCGTCCTTGTCGAACCCGTCCTCGGAGGGCTGCGCATACGCGGTGCCGGTCACGAAGAGGGACGCGCCGAGGGTCAGGAGGGCGAAGCGTGCAAGCAGGGCCTTCTGGAACATGGGGCGCTCTTTCGTCGGTGTGTTGCCAAGAAGAAGGACGCCGGAGACAGTACACGAGCCCGCTCGTCTTGAAAGCCCCCGCGACGCCCGAATCCCGCCGAGCGGTCCGAGGAGTGATCCGCCCCACCTGAAGTCACGCAGGTGCCATCCATTTCGGGATCCTCATCGCAAGGGCTTCCCGGTTTTCCTGGGAAACGCGCGCTGCGCGCGGGCCCAAATGCCCTGGATGTGCTCGGCGCGTTGCATGCTCGGCACATTCTTGTAGGTAATCGGAGGGCACCGATGATCCTGCACCAACTCCGGGTCGAACAGGCGATCGATCGCGACGCGCGCGGGCGTTTCGTGAAGGAGCTGTGCATCGTGCGGGGCGGCGCCGGCGATGACGGGATTCCGCTGGCGATGGTGCGAAAACGCTCAGCGGAGCTCGGCGGGACGCGGGGGAGCGTGCTCCTCATTCACGGCTACGGGCAAAATCGGTACGCCTGGCATCTGCCCGCCCGGAGCCTCTCGAACTACCTGGCCCGCGAGGGCTTCGACGTCTTCAACCTGGACCTGCGCGGCCACGGCCGTTCGAGACATCTCGGCGCCCGGCGCCCGACCGACGTGAGCGAGTTCGTCAAGCAAGACGTGCCCTGGGCGCTCGAAGAGGTGCAGCGCCTCGCAGGTCCGCGGCCGGTCTTCCTCGTGGGACATTCGCTCGGCGGGCTCGTCAGTTACGCGGCGGCGCCGCTCGCCCACGGCGCGGTAGCGGGCGTCGTGAGCCTCGGCAGCCCCTACCATTTCACGCGCGGCTCGCTGCCGCTCACGCTGGCGGGGCACGTGCTCCTCGCCGTGGACCGGCGCATGTCGTTCGGGCACGGCGCGCTCGGGCTCCGCGCCGTCGGCGAGGTCGTCAGGCTCGCGCGCGTGCTCGTGGAGAGCCCCGTGTTCCCGCTGCCGATCCGCGGATTTCGGCCCGGATCGATGGAGCCCGTGGTGCTCTCGCAGCACATGTCGCTGGCGATGGATAGCGGCAGCATCACGGTGCTCCGGAACATGTTCCTCGCGGCGGCGGAGGCGCGGCAGAGCGGGCACCGGCTCGGCGGTTTGTCCGGGTTCGTCGAGGGCTTCGAGGCGATGGACGTGCCGCTGCTCGTGATCGCCGGCGAGAGCGACGACCTCGCGCCGCCCGCGTCGGTCGAGCCCGCGTATCGGTCGAGCCGCTCGCGGGACAAGACATACCGCGTATTCCCGCAAGGTCACATCGATCTGATCATGGGCAGCCGCTCGACGCACACGGTCTGGCCGCTGCTCGCACGGTGGCTCGGCGCGCGCACCGCCCATTGAAGAATTAGGAAGGAAAGAAAACGCGCGGGGGCCCGGCACGGCCTTTCGCGTCGAACCCCCGCGCGCAAAGATCGGATTCACCAGTTGACGGTGATCGCCAGCGGATCGGTCGAGGACGGTGGCGCCGAATCCGGCGCGGGTTCCTCGGGCTGGCGGAGGACGACGCGAATCGGGCGCGGCGGCGGCGGCGTCGATTGCGCCTTTCGACCGAGGGCCACGGCCACGGTGATGTCCGTGACGGGCATGATGACCTCGGCCCAGGGGACGTGTCCCGGCGAAATGGCGCGCAAGACCCGCCAGCGCAGCTCGCACGGAATGCGCCCGCGGTGTGGCCCGATCGAGATCAGCGTATCGTCGAGGTAAATGCGCGCATCCGGGGGCGTGACCTGGACACAAAGCAGCACCGTGGAATTCGGCGACGCCTCGGCCGAGCGCTGGGTCTTGGGCTGGGTCGACGGCGGATCGTCGTCGGATTCAGGAACGCCCGGTACGCAGCCGTGGGCGAGGCCGTTCGAGTGCATTCGCTCCCCTCCCGAGCACACGCGCGGGAAAAATCCGGCGCGAATGGCTCTGCAGGACTCTGACAAACGTAATAGCAAACGCAAATCGAACCAACGCTTTATGAGGGGACGGGGGACAGGAGGCCGCCTACACTGAACCCTTCTTTCGGCCGGGTCTGCTAGGCTCCGTCCATGTCCATCAAGGATCGGATCGTCTCCGAGGGAATGAAGTTCGCGGCGAGCCCGCAGGTCGCGAAGCTCATGCAGGACGAGCGCTTCATGAAGCTCGTGATGACGGCGATGAGCATGCCCGGGCGGGTGTCGACGTTCACGACGGAGCAAAAAGAAGCGTTCGCGAAGTCGATGGGCCTCGCGACCTCGGACGAGGTGCGGGACCTCCGGCGCGTCGTCTCGTCGCTGGAGCAGAGCGTGTCGCGCCTGCGCGCGAAGCTCGAAAAAGAGTCGTCCTAGCAGCCTGCTAGCGCGCTGCTAAGGCGCGGGCTCGATCTGCCGCACGGTGCGGAGGAGCGGGTCGTCCTGGGCAGGCTCCTCGCCCGTGCCCGCGCCCGCGGCCTTGGCCTTCTCCTCGAGGCCGGCGAGGCGCCCGCGCGCCGCCTGTAGCTCGCGCTTCTCGTCGGGCCGCAAGGTCCCGGGACGCTGCGCCTCGACCTGCTCGGTGAAGTCGAGCCATCGATCGGCGCCGTCGTGGTCCCCGAGCATCATCAGGGACAGCCCCAGATACAGCCCGTAGCTCACCTGCTTGCGCGGCGAGAGTTCGGCGACTTCGTCCTCGTGAACCTCTAGCTTCTCGGCCGCTTCGAGGTAACGGCCGTCCTGGTACGCGCGCTCGGCGCTGCCGATGTATCCGGCGCAGCCCGCGGAAAACAGCAGGAAGAGGGACGAACCAAGGAGCGCGCCGAGGCGTCGCATGAACGATCTATAACCTGGAAAAGACGAGGCCCCAATGGGTAGATCCGCGAAAATGAGCGCGAAATGGGTTTTGCGTAGCGCGAACGCGGCTGCGCAGCGTTGCATTTTCGCGACGTTTCGCGCGTATTCGAGCGCGACGCGTCGCTCACGGCGCACCGCGGCAAAATGAAAAAGGCTCCCCGCTCGGTGGGAGCGGGGAGCCTCGGGACGCGCTCGGAAGGGGCTTCTACTTGGTATCGCCGCGGGCGTAGATGCTCGCGACGTAGTCGAGGACGTCGCGCGCGGAGACCTCGTTGTAACCGAAGTATTTGATCATCCGCGTCTTGATGATGTCGATCTTCTCCTGGGTCTCCTTGTCGATGACGCTGGAGACGAGGGTCTGGAGCTTGATCGCGTCCTTCTGATCCTCGAACAGCTTGAGCTCGAGCGCGCGGCGCAGGCGGTCGTTCGTGTGCCACTCGAACTTCTTGCCGTCGACCGCGAGCGCGCCGATGTAATTCATGATCTCGCGGCGGAAGTCGTCCTTCCGGTTCTCGGGGATGTCGATCTTCTCCTCGATCGAGCGCATGAGCCGCTCGTCCGGCTCGACGTCCTCGCGGGTGAAGCGATCCTTGACCTTCTCCTTCAAGGTGTAGGCCTTGATCGAGTCGATGTAGTTCGCCGCGAGCTTCTGGATCGCGTCCTCGTCGGCGCTGATGGCGCGCTGGACCTCGTTCTTGACGATCTCCTCGTACTCGCGCTTCACCATGCCGATGCACTCGCCGTAACGCTTGCGCTGCTCGTCGCTCGTGATGAGCGAGTGGTGGCGCAGGCCCTTCTCGAGCTCGGAGAGCACCATGAACGGGTTGATCGTGCCCTCGCCGAGGTCATTGACGAGCGCGTTCGAGATCTTGTCCTGCACGTAGCGCGGGCTGATGCCCTCCATGCCCTCGCGCGGCGCCTCCTTGCGCAGCTCCTTCACGGTGTCCTGCGTGTAGCCCGGCAGGACCTTGCCGTCGTAGAGCTTCATCTTCTGCACGAGCGAGAGGTTGTGCTTCTTCGGGTCCTCGAGCCGCGTGAGCACGGCCCACATCGCCGCCACCTCGAGCGTGTGCGGGGCGATGTGCTTGCCGCGGATCTTGTCGCGGTTGAAGTCCTTCTCGTAGATGCGGATCTCCTCCGACACCTTCGTGATGTACGGGATGTCGATCTTGATCGTGCGATCGCGGAGGGCCTCCATGAACTCGTTGGAGAGGAGCTTCTTGTACTCGGCCTCGTTCGTGTGGCCGAGGATGACCTCGTCGATGTCCGTCTGCGCGAACTTCTTCGGCTTGATCTTGTGCTCCTGCGACGCGCCGAGCAGGTCGTAGAGGAACGCGACGTCGAGCTTCAGGACCTCGATGAACTCGACGATGCCGCGGTTCGAGATGTTGAACTCGCCGTCGAAGTTGAACGCGCGCGGATCCGAGTCCGAGCCGTACTCGGCGATCTTGCGGTAGTTGATGTCGCCCGTGAGCTCGGTCGAGTCCTGGTTCTTCTCGTCCTTCGGCTGGAAGGTGCCGATGCCGATGCGGTCCTTCTCGGTGAGCACGAGGCGGCGCACGCGGATGTGCTGCATGACCTTGCCCCAGTCGCCGCCGTACCGCTCCATCAGCTTGTTGAAGATGAAGCGACAAGCCGGATCGAGGTCGCCGTCGACGCGCACGTGGAACGTGGGGTTCGAGAGCTCGAGCTCCTTGATCGCGCGCTCACGCCACGAGGGCGGGATCAGGCGGAGCGGCTCCTCGTGCATCGGGCACTTGAAGCGGCCGCTCTCGGGGCCCGCCATGCCGACGCCGTCGAGGTTCACCCAGTCGAACGTGTAGAGCGCTCCGTCCGGCGACATCGAGTAGTGCTCGATGCCCTTCTTCATGAGCCGCGCGATCGTCGACTTCGAGGAGCCCACCGGGCCGTGGAGCAGGATGACGCGCTTCTCCGGGCCGTACCCTTCCGACGCCGCCTTGAGCACGTGCACGAGGCGCATGAGCGGGATGTCGAGGCCGTAGATGGCGTCCTGTCCGCCGTTCAGCTCGTCCTTGAAGAAGTTGTACCGGACGAGCTTCTTCTTGTTGTCGGTGTACTCCTCGGTCCCGTACCGAATGATCATGTCGTACGCACGCTGGAACGCGTTGCGCGTGACTTGCGGCTGCTTGCGAATGAGCCCCAGGTACTCCTCGAAGCTCCCTTCCCAAGACAGGTCCCGATACAGGGCGTAGTCCTGCATCGCAGCGATCTTGCCCACCAGACTTTGCGCGTCGCCCATGTGGATACCTTACAACACGGATCACGGTGACGCGAACGCGGCCGCACCGTTCAGAAACGCCTTCCAGGAGGCCTTTTCCTGACCCTGCTCGGTGAAGAGCCCGAGCGTGCATGCATAGGCCGCGTAGGGTCCGTCCGCAGCCTCGCCCAAGACGGCCACACGCTCTCCGCACCGGACGGGAGCGAGGTCGTGCAGCGCGTCGACGTTCACGAACACGAAGCGATCGCGCCTCGGCACGAGCGCGCCGAAGAACGTCTCGAGGAAGAGCGCCTGCTTGTCCTCCGATCCCCCGACGACGGACGAGCTCGGATACCCGACGGATTCGAGCACCACGGCCTTGTCCGCAGCACGCGTGAGGATCGTGTCGGCATGCGCGGAGATGTCAGTCGTCGCCCCCGCTTCGGCGCCGCCGAGGCCGGGGAGATACGAAGCGACCGCGACGTCGCTCGCGTCGAGCAGCGGCAAGAACGAGGGATCCGGAAGGGCCACGCCCTCGAACGAGAAGCCGACGCCCGCGCGGATGTCCGGCGCGGCGAGAGGATGCGCGCGGACGTAGTCGAGCACGTCGCTCGCGAAGAGCTCGAAGGACGCGCGCTCGTCAGGGCGAGCCGCGAGGCGGACGTCGACGTCGCGGCCGAGCACGACGAAACGCGCCGAGCCGCCGAGCGCCGAGAGCGCCGCGTCGACGGAGGCTTGCGCGAAGGCGAGGACCTCGGGCGCGTTCCAAGGCATCTCCGCGAGCTCGGGCGGGAGGTGCGCGACGCCGCGTTCGACGATGACGAGCGAGAAGCCGAGAACGACGCCGCGACTGCTGAAGAAGGCGGCTTCCTCGGCGAGCGCCTGGATGCCCTGCTCCGTGGCGAGCTCCATCGGCGTGCGCCTGAGCATCGTGGCCCGCGCGCCGAGCGCGAGCGCGCCGAGCCGCGCCGCGATCACGTCGCCGGCCTTCGGCGGTCCATCCCCCATGGGCGTCGGCGTGAGGCCGATCCAGACGGGCGCAGAGGGAACGACCGGCGCGTCGGGATCACCAACGTCGCCGTCGGGGAAGGCGTCGGGCCAGCCTCCGTCGAAGGAGGGACCGCCGTCGCCGGGATCGCCCGGCCGACCGATGATCACGGGGTAGCCGCTGTCGTCACACGCGAGCGGCGCGAGGGCGACGCCGAGGGGCACGCCGCAAAACAAGAGCCAACGAAGCAAAGCGCGCACGAAGCGGATCGTAACGAATTCTTCGCGTGGTGGCTCGCGCGCGGGCTCGCTCGTCGCGCGTTACGGAGGCCCGCCGTAACGCGGCGGTGCAGGCATGCTCGCCCCGGACGGGAGTCGCCCGGACCACTCCACGACACCGGGCGTGGCCTGCGAAGGCGCCCAGGCCATGCCGCCCTTCTCGAGCACGCCCGGCCACGAGTCGACGTACTGCGGCGGCTCGGAGGGGCCGGACGCGTCGATCCAGAGCGCGTGTCCCGTGCCGGGCCTGCGCACGTCGACATGGACGAACTTGCTGTTCGGATAGAAGCCGCAGCCGACGTCGTCGAGGGTGCGGCAGAGCTGGAAGACCGTGGCGTTCGGGATGCCGTGGACCTGGATGTCCGCGGCGCGCGCGGCCGCGTGCATGCTCTGGTGGCTCGTGCCCGCGACCTTCGCGCCGGGGCGATAGCCGCTGTAGATGTAGATCGGTCGCCACGGGAACGAGTCGGCGATGCGCTGCAGCGCCCAGAGCAGGCGCGGGTGCACCAGGCGCACGTCGGCGATCCACTCGCCTTTGCGCGTGGCCTCGGGATCGGGCTCGTCGGGCAGGAGGTCCGCGGGGCGCGCGACGTCGGCCGGGCGCATCATGAGCGAGAGGCGATCGAGCGCTTCGGGCGCGACGGAGCCGTCACAACGCACGAGCGGGAAGACGTCACGCTCGCCGGAGCCGCGCACGAAGATCACGGGGCGACGACGGCATCGCCAGTCGCGCACGGGCTTCGGCGGCGGCGCCCAGAGCGAGTCGAAGCCGTTCGAAGCGAAGCTCGGTCCGGTCGAGGCGAGCAGCGCCGGCGCGCGCGCGGGATCGAGGCCGTTCCACGACCAGGACGGCAGGACGTCCGGCTCGATGCGAAGGAGCTCCGAGCCATCGGAGGACGCGCGGAAAAACGGGAGCGGCGCGCCGGCCGCGGGCTCGTCGTCGAGGAGACGAACACGGCTCGACGCGAACGCGTGGAGGTCGTCGTGCTGCGCGTCGGGTTCGTCCGCGGCGTCGTCCGCGGCGTCGTCCGCGGCGTGCGCGGGGCGCCACGCGAGTTGCAACCACGGCTCGTTCCGCCACTGACCGAAGGGTCCCCAGATGTAGCGGCGCAGCGGGCCGGGGCTCTCGACCTCGGCGTTGAGGTACGAACGCAAAAGGCCGAGGCGCGGCGCGGACGGGTCGTCGAGCTTGAAGGTGTAGAGCTTGGGCGGCTGATCGAGGAGCGGCCCCGCGTGAGCCTGCGTCGCGGCAGCGAGCGCGATCGCCGCGATGCCCATCATCGCGATACGCGGAGCTTTTTGATCCGAACGAACCACGAGCTTCGTCATCCCAAGAGCCGACTCCCCCGTTTTGCCACAACCAACGAGGGGGCGTCAGCAATTCCCGCGCTCAAGCGGAGGAGGCACGACGCAGGCGATCGTGGACGGCAGCCCACGCCGAGCCCGACGGAGGCGCTTCGACCACGACGCTGTCGCAGCCAGCGTCGTCGAGTCGATGGAGCGCCGCATAAAGCGCGGCCGCGTAACCTTCGGGGTCGGCGGGCAAGATCTCGACGGGAGGATCGAGCGCAGCGCCGGGCGCACGGAGCGCAGCGCCCGTGACGAGGCCCGCCGCGCGGCGCCTCGCGATCTCGGCGCGCGCCTCGTCGGCAGGCACGATGACGAGCGTGGCGCGAGGCGCGTAGTGCCGCGCGGAGGTGCCCGGCGAAGGCGCGCGTTCGTCGAGCGAGACGGTGATCGCGCCGGGATCGACGACGTCGACGTGGCGGCAGAGTTCATCGAGGGAGATGGCGCCCGGGCGCAAAAGAACCGCAGGGCTGCGCGAGACGTCGACGATCGTGGACTCGATGCCGTGCCGGCAAGGTCCGCCGTCGAGCACGAGCGGGATGCGCCCGCCGAGCGATTTCAGGACGTGCTCGGCCGTCGTCGGCGAGAGCGAGGTCGTGCGGTTCGCGCTCGGCGCCGCGATGGGCAAACGGCACGCTTCGAGGAGCGCGCGCGCGACGGGCGCCGCAGGCACGCGGATCGCGACGGTCGATCCGCCAGCCGCGACCTCGTCGGCGACGGCGCCCGGCCTACGCGTGACGACGAGCGTGAGCGGGCCCGGCCAGAAGAGCTCGGCGAGGCGCTCGGCGACGGGCGGAAAGTCGAGCGCGAGCGCGCGCGCCTCGGCCACGCCGGCGACGTGCACGATGAGCGGGTTCGTCGCGGGACGACCCTTCGCTTCGAAGATGCCACGCACGGCCGAAGGTTCATCGGCGCGCGCGCCGAGGCCGTAGACGGTCTCGGTCGGGAAGGCGACGAGGCGCTTGCCGCGGAGGAGCGCGGCGGCGCGTGCGATCGCCGGCGGGTCGAAGGGCAGGAGCTCGGTGCGGATCACGGGCGCGGCGATCATGGAGCAAGGCGAGCCGCTTCGCACGCGGCGCGCGGGTTCTTCAAGGCGCGGCGCGGAGGTACCGCGGCTCGAACGGCGCGAGAGCCGCGAGGGTCACGAGCGCGACGTGCTCGGCCACGACGCTCATGCCCGCCTGGCAGTCGGGCGGGATCGTCACGACGAACCCACGCTCGAGCGCGTCCTTCGCAGTGGCGAACATGCCGATCTCGGTCGCGCAGCCCGTGAGGATGATCTGATCGGCGTGGAGCTCGTCGAGCAGCGGCCCGAAGGAGCTACCCGTGAAGGCGCTGTACGTCCGCTTGTGCACGACGTGATCGCCGGACGAAGGAGCGATCTCGGGCCACACCTCGGCGCCCTCGGTGCCGGCGACGGCGTGGCGCGGCCAGTCGCGGAAGTCCTCGTCGTCGGGCTCGTGCGTGTCGCACACGTAGATCACGGGGACGTTTTTCTCGTGCGCCCACGTGATGCGCTCCTTCACCGCCGAGACCACGTCACGCGCGCGCGGAACTTCGAGCGGGCGGCCGGGCGTGAGGTAGTCGTTGATCATGTCGAGCACGACGAGCACCGGACGCCTCGGGCCGCGTGGCCTCGGGCGCGTCGCGAGGAGGCGCTCGCGCAAGCGCTTCGGCGGCTCGACGGGCGGCGCGGCGTGCGCGAGGAGCGCGAGGTCTTCACGCAGCGCGCCGAGGTCGGCCGTGTCCTCGGGCGAAGCGGCGGCGAGCGACGCGAGGGCCCTTTCGGGCGTGCCCGCGAGCGTGAGTTCGAGGAGCCGTTCTCTGCCGAGCCGATCCACCATGGAACGCGCTTTTTTTTCGTAGCACGTCCGCGTGGACGAACCCACGGCGGAGGCGCGCGCGGGCACCAGTTCCTTTGGTCGGGCCGGGAAGCCGCCGTGGTCAGGGCGCGGGCGTACCACCCTCGGGAGCGACCGGAGCGGGCACGGGCGCAGTTTCTGCGCCCACGGTGATCGTCGCCTGCGTCACCTCGCCCGACTTGATCTCGATGGGGATGCGGGCGAGCGCGCGCAGCCCTTCTCCGCGGAGATCGAGCTCGTACGCGCCCGGGGGCGCCTCGGCGGCGACGACGGCTTCCTCGACGAAAGGGGAGATCCGAAGGAAGGGGACGAGCGTATCCCGCGGGGACAGGAGCTCTACGTGCGCATCCCCGGGCGGAGGGAGCGGCTTGCCTGCTTCGTCCACGAAACGAAGCTCGATCGCGCCCGGGACGCGCCCCTCGCGGACGAGGGCGAGCTCGGTGAGCACGCCGAGGGTGTCGCCGCGCGGGGCCACCATGAAGAGCCGCTCGTAGCGCGTCGATCCGCCGGGCGGCAGCGTGACGTCCCGGCCAAAGCGTAGGCTCACAGTCCTCGCAGCGCCTTCGATCTCGAGCGTGGGTCGATCGTCGGCAGGCGCGATCGCGTACGCAACGTAATGACCGAGCGCAGCCACGAACGGGGCTTTGGCCGCGGCGGCCGTGGGAGGCGGTGGTCCTTTGGCGGCCGCGGACACGGGCTCCGCCGCGCCCCAGTGGACGACGTCTCCGAGGCTCGGGATCACCACGGGCTCGTCGGCCTTCGAGGCGATCAGGGTCGACACGACGATCACGCGCGCGCCCGGGACGAGCATGTACCGCGTGGCGATCGTCACGCGTGGATCGCCCTCGGCGTGGCCACGCGCGAGGACCTGCGCCGATCCGTCGCGCCCTTGCGAGAGGCTCATCGTCACGCCGGTCAGGCAGCCGAGCGGCGCGCCGAGGCACGTCGAAACGCGGCCGAGCGCGTCCTCGCGGACCTCGACGTCGGCGGCATCCACGAGCGCGCCGTCCGAGGCGCTGATCACCGCCGCGATCGCGCCGTTGTCGAGGAGGACGTCGCCCGCTTTCGCCTCGACCGCGCCCACGAACAGCCTCTGCTCCTTTTCGACCCGCGCGAGGGTGACCGCGGCGGGCGCTTCCGTCTCCGGCGCGCAGAACCCGGCCTTGCCCTCGGCGCCGCGACGAAAGCGGCACATCGCGGCGACACGCGCTTCTTCGCCGCCGTACATGACGACGCCGCCGCTCTGGATCGGCTCGACGCAGGCGGCGAGGGCCGTCACGAGGCCGAGGAGAAGAGGTCCGAGCGCGAGGCGTTTTTTGGGGGAGCCGGACGGCATGATGAGCCTCCGACGCGCGAACGCGCCGGATCTTGGGACGTCATTCGTCGTCGACCATCTCGGGGTAGTCGCCGGGCGCGAGGTTGTCGAAGCGCGTGTACGACGACGCGAACCGCACGAGCACCTTGCCCGTGGGACCGTTCCTCTGCTTCGCGATGATGATCTCGGCGATGCCCTTCGCGTTCGTGGTCTCCGGGTTGTAGTACTCGTCGCGGTAGATGAACATGATGGTGTCCGCGTCCTGCTCGATGGCGCCGGACTCGCGGAGATCGCTGAGCTGAGGGCGCTTGCCGTTGTCCTTGTTCGTGCGGGTCTCGACGGAGCGGTTGAGCTGCGAGAGCGCGATCACGGGGACACGGAGCTCCTTGGCGAGCTGCTTCAAGCCTCGGGAGATCTCGCTGATCTCCTGCTCGCGGCTGCTCACGCCGTCGCGGCCCTTCATGAGCTGGAGGTAGTCGATGATGACGAGCCCCACGCGCCGTTCGGGCTGCCCCGGCCCAGCCGCGCGGTTGTACTCGGCCTGGATGCGGCGGACCTTCGCGCGGACCTCGAGGAGCGTGAGCGCGGACGTGTCGTCGACCCAGATCGGGAGCGTCGACAGATACGAGGCGCTCTCGGTGAGCCTGCGCCAGTCGTCCGGCTGCAAAAAACCCTGGCGCAGCTTGCCGAGATCGACGCGCCCCTCGGTGCAGACCATACGACTCGCGAGCTGCTCACGCGGCATCTCGAGCGAGAACACGCAGACGCCGTAGCCGGGCTCCTGCCGCTCGTAGCCATGGTCCGCCTCGCCAGGGCCGGCGGCCACCGTGCGCGGCGAGGCGACGTTGACGGCGATGTTGAGGACGAACGACGTCTTGCCCATGCCGGGGCGCGCCGCGACGATCATCAGATCGCCGTCGTGCAGGCCCGCGGTCTTCGAATCGAGCCGCTCGTAGCCCGTGGAGATGCCCGTGATGCGATCTCCACGCTCGGCCGCGGCCGTGATCTGCTCGAACGCGGCCTTGAGCACCTGCCCGATCGGCTGCACGCTCGTCGACTGCGCGGTGCGCGCGAGCATGTAGATCGCCTGCTCGGCGCCGTCGATGAACTCCTGCACCGTGCCGACGTCGCCATACCCCTCGGCCGCGACGCGCTGGCACGTGGCGATGAGCTGGCGCAAACGCCATTTTTCGGCAACGACCTTGGCGTGCGCGGCGACGTGCGCCACGGCGGGCGTCGCGTCCGCGAGCTGCGCGAGGTAGCTGGCGCCGCCGATCTGGGCCAGCCACTCACGATCGCGTAGCCACGAGGCGATGGAGACGATGTCGATCGGCGTGCCGGAGAGGGCGAGCGCGGTCGCCGCCTCGAAGATGCGTCGGTTCGCATCGCTGTAAAAGTTTTCCGGCTTTACGATCTCGAGGACTCGATCGAGCGCATCACGCTCGAGGAGCACAGCCGAGAGCACCGCGGCCTCGGCGTCGAGGTCATGCGGCGGAACACGACCCGCGACAGGGGCCGGTTCCATCGGTTGGTTCGAACGTCCACGACGCTGCTGAGCGATCTGCATGGCACTTCTTCACCAGATGGCCCCAATCAATCCCGAAGATATCCACATGGTGAGGCCCCAAATGGGAGACGCCCCGAAGGGCGGGCCCTCCGAGGCGTCGGGATCGACGAGCGATCTACCAGGAAACACCCGCGCGCGGTACCCGGATCGGCAAGACGATCGCGAGGAAACGACGACATCCGCCGACGTGGTGTGTGTGGGTGAGGCACTCTGGGACCTCTCCACATCACCGGGCACGTCGCTCGACGACGCCACCGAGCTCTCCCTCACACCCGGCGGCGGCGCGGTGAACGTGGCGCTCACGCTGGCACAGCTCGGCCTGCGCGCAGGGCTCGTAGCGTCGGTGGGCGACGATCCCGTGGGGCACGCGCTCGTGGCACATCTGTCACGACGCGGGGTCGACGTGTCGCGCGTGCACGCCAAGAAGTCGACCCGCACGGGGCTCGTGTTCCTGACCCACGCGCCGCCGCGCGCCGTGGCGTATCGCGCCGTGCAGGAAGAGGCGCTCGCGTTGCGTGACGCCTTGCCGCGCGCTTTTGGCGCGCGCGTCGTCCACGTCTCCGGGCTCCTGCCCTCGCGCGCGTGTTTGCTCGCGCTCGAACGATCGGCACGGCAAGCAAAGCGTGAGGGAGCGCTCGTCACGCTCGACGCGAACCTCCGGCCTCGGCTCTGGGCTGGCGACGCGATCACGCGCGCGGATCCGCGGAGGCTCTTCGCGGCGGTCGACTTGCTCAAGGTGAGCGAGGACGATCTGCGGCTGCTCGGCGCGTCCGCTCCACAGGATCTCGCGCCCCTCCTCCGGCCCGAGGCGATCGTGATCGCGACGTTCGGCGCGGCGGAGACCCGCGCGCTCGGTCCCTTCGGCGAGGTGCGCGCGGGCGGCCCGGCGCTCGCGGTGGCGAGCACGTTCGGCGCGGGTGACACGTTCGTCGCGGGGCTCCTCTCGGTGCTCGCGCGCGAGGGGCCGGCGTCGCTCCGGGATCACGCGACGATCGAACGCGCGATCCAGCGCGGCAACGAGATCGCGCGGAGGTCTCTCGCGGGAGAATCGTTGGTCGACAAATGAACGAAGGCCCGGACCGATCGGCTCTTCGCCTTTCGATCCGGGCCAACGCCTGATGCCTACGAGATCAGGACTTCGCTGCGACCGTGACGTCGATCGTCGCGGTGACGCTCGTCGCGAGGCGGATCGGAACCTGGTAGGTGCCGAGCGCCTTGATCGTGTCGAGCTCGATGCGACGACGATCCACGGTGAAGCCCTGCGCCGCGAGCGCCTCTTCGACGTCGCGCGAGGTGACCGAGCCGTAGAGCCGATCACCCTCGCCGACCGGCTTCGTGATCGTGAGCTTCACGTTCGCGAGCTTCTGCGCGAGCTCCTCGGCCGCCTTCTTGGTCTTCGCCGCGCGCACCTCGGCGACCTTCTTCTCGTGCTCGATGCGAGCGACGTTCTCCGCCGTCGCGCCGACCGCGAGGCCGCGGGGAACGAGGAAGTTACGGGCGTAGCCGGGACGAACCCGGACGAGCTCACCGCTCTTGCCGACGTTGGGGAGGTCCTCGGTCAGGACCACGTGAATGTAGTTGGCCATGACGTCCTCCTCGTTACGCCGTCACGGTGAACGGCAAGAGCGCGATGTTGCGCGCCCGCTTGATGGCGAGCGTGACCTTGCGCTGATGCCGCGCGCAGTTGCCGCTGATGCGGCGCGGGACGACCTTGCCGCGCTCCGAGATGAAGTACTTGAGCGCCTGCGGGTCCTTGTAGTCGATGAAGAGCGCCTTGTCGGCGCAGTAACGGCAGACGCGCTTGCGGCCGGTGCGGCGGCGTCCGGGGGCGTCGGCGTTCAGATCCGGCGTCCGCCCGAAATCGCGGTCGTCCATGTCCATGTTGCGGCTGCCCGAATCCATTCCTCGCTGATTCATGGCTCAGCCTCCCTCTTCCTCGTCGCCGGTCATGTCCGCCTCGCCCTCGAGGTCGTCGAGCTCGCCCGAGGCCGGCGCCTCGCTCGTCCGCTCCTGACGACGCTCCGGCTCGATCAGGCCGAGCTGACGCTCCCTCGATTCGTCGCGCTCCTCCTCGATCGGCGGCAGCTCGACGCGCTCGAACTTCACGTCCTCCTCGGCGATCGCGATCCCCGCGACCTCCACGTCGTTGCGGACGAGGACGGTCTGGTACTTGATCACGCCGTCCATCAGGCGGAGGTTGCGCTCGACCTCGGAGACCACGCGGCCCGTGCCGAGGTACTTGAGGTAGATGTACACGCCGCGGCGGTGCTTGCGGATGTCGTAGGCGAGCCGGCGGCGACCCCAGTTCTCGACCTTGGTCAGCCGGCCTTGCTCACGCCCGATCACGTCGGACAGGCGCGAGCCGACACGCTCGGCCGTGTCCGCGTCGACATCGGGCTTCAGGATGTAGATCGTTTCGTATTCTCTGGCGCGGTTCGGCGCCGTCACGAGTCGACTCATGCTTCTCCTCTTGGACGATGGCCCCGGAGACGTCGTGCCCCGGAGCGAGGACGGCGCGCGGCGCCGGCGTTCCTCACGGACAAACCAGCGTGCGCGCCTCACGAAGGTGCGAACAACGTCCGGGTTATTGTCCCTCGCGCTTTTCGCCAGGCGAAACCGACGGTTTGTCCTCCGCCGCTTTCGCGTTCGCGGGCTCGGGCGACGTGCGCGCCTCGCTCCGCTCCTTCGCTTGCTTCTTGCCGGCTTTTGGCCGGCTGTTTCGAACGTTCATCGCGGCGTCGAAGCCGCGGGTCGCGACTTCTAGCACAGAATCCGTCACGAGCTTCAAGATGTCGGGCAGTCGCGAACGTTCGACCGCGTCGAACGGCGACAGCACGTAGTCCGCCACCTCCCCGCGATACCCCGGCGGGGGCCGCCCGACGCCAACGCGGACGCGCGCGAAGTCGCCCGTGCCGACGTGGGACATGATGGAGCGCAGCCCGTTGTGCCCGGCGTGTCCGCCGCCGAACTTGAGGCGAACATCCCCGAACGGAAGATCGAGTTCGTCGTGAATCACGACGAGCTCCTTCGGGGCGATCTTGAAGAACGCGAGGGCGGGCTGAACGCTCCGGCCCGATTCGTTCATGTACGTCATCGGCTGGAGGAGCACGCCCGGCTCGTCCCCGAGCGTCGCGCGAGCCCACACGCCCGAGAACTTCTCGCGGAAGGCATCGGCGCGAGCGCGCGCCGCGAGCGCTTCGACGGCCATGAAGCCGACGTTGTGCCGGTGCGACGCGTATTTCTCGCCCGGATTGCCCAGGCCGACGACGAGCAGCATGACGAGGAAGTCGAGGTCCGAAGACGAGCGTGCCCCGCGGAGCGCCTCGCTTGGAGGCGCGCGCCGCGGGGCGGATCACTCGGACCGTTGGTGCTGAAACTACTTCTTCTTGGCGTCCTTGGCGGGAGCCGCAGCCTTCGCCGCAGGCGCCGCAGCCTTCGCGCCGGCCGCAGGAGCCGCAGCCTTCGCCGCGGGCGCCGCGCCCTTCGCGCCGGCCGCAGCAGCCGCCGGAGCGCCCGGAGCGCCCGGCGCAGCCGCCGCGCCTTCCTCGCCCTTCTCGGGCACGGCCACGACGACGACCGTCTGATCCTCGGGCAGACGCGTCTTCACGCCCTCGGGGAGCGGAACCGCGCCGGCCTTCACCGTGTCGCCGAGGTCGAGCTCGCTGATGTCGATCTCGACGACCGCCGGGATCTTCTCCGGCAGGCAGCGGATGGGCAGGGTGCGGAAGATCTGCTGGAGGATGCCGCCGCCCGCGACGCCCTTCGACTTGCCGACGCAACGAACGGGGATCTCCACGTCGACCGGCTGGTCGAGCTTGACCTGGAGGAAGTCCGCGTGGACGAGCTCGCGCGAGATCGGGTGGTAGCCGTAGTCGCGCACCATGACGGTGAGCTTGTCGCCGCCCTCGACGGCCAGCTCGATGACCGAGTTCTTCCCGTGGGCCGACTTCAGCACCTCGAGGAGGGCCTTCGGAGACACGGCAACCGGGAACGCTTCGAGGCCCTTGCCGTAGCAGATGGCAGGGATGTTGCCCGTGCGGCGGAGCCTGTTCGACGGGCCCTTTCCGCTTTCCTGACGACGGCTGGCGCTGAGCTTGATGATTTCCATCATGGGACGACTCTCCGGTTCCGATCCGAGACGCGGCGCTATAGCAGAGATCGATCGGGTTGTGCGCCTCTTCCGACGATCCTCCGAGGCGAAGCCAGTAGCCTTAGAGGAAACTGCACGGTTGTCCAGGCGCTTAGGGGGACACGAAACGACGAACGCGGGGCGAGGACGCTAGACCTAGACGAAGAGGGAGCTCACCGAATCCGAGTGGTGGATCCGGCGGATGGCCTCCGCGAGCAGGCGCGCCACGCTGACGACTTTGAACTTCCCGCACGCCTTGGCTTCCTCGGAGAGCGGGATCGAGTTGGAGACGATGACCTCGGCGAGCGGCGATTCCATGATCCGCGACAGCGCCGGGCCCGAGAGCACGGCGTGCGTGGCGGCGGCCGCGACGCTCTTCGCGCCCGCCTTCTTGAGCGCGTTCGCCGCGTTCACCAGCGTGCCCGCCGTGTCGATGATGTCGTCGAGGATGAGGCAACGCTTGCCCTCGACCTCGCCGATGATGTTCATCACCTCGCTCTCGTTCGCACGCTCGCGGCGCTTGTCGATGATGGCGAGCGTGCCATCGAGGCGCTTCGCATAGGCGCGCGCGCGCTCGACGCCGCCCGCGTCCGGCGAGACGATCACGCAGTCGCGGCTGTAGTGCTCACGAAGGTGCTGATCGAGGAACGCCGGCATCGCGTGCAGGTGATCGAAGGGGATGTTGAAGAACCCCTGGATCTGGCCTGCGTGCAGATCGAGCGCGACGATGCGGTGCACGCCCGCGGCGACGAGGAGGTCGGCCACGAGCTTCGCCGTGATCGGCGTGCGCGGCGCGGCCTTGCGGTCCTGCCGGGCGTAGCCGTAGTACGGGATGACCGCGGTGATGGAGCCCGCGGAGGCGCGCCGGAGCGCGTCCACCATGATCAGGAGCTCCATCACGCTGTCGTTCACCGGCGAGCACGTCGGCTGCACGACATACGTGTCCACGCCACGGACGTTCTCCTGGATCACGCAGAACGTCTCCCCGTCGGAGAACCGCGAAACGCGGCATTTGCCGAGCGGGAACTCGAGGCACTGGCAAATCTCCTGCGTGAGCGTGGGGTTCGCGTTCCCCGAGAAGATGCTCACTCTCTTGAACATCGGCCAGCCTCCCTGCCTGCCGAGGGTTTGGTCGACGCTCGGCCTGTCCGAGCGACCACGACAACCCCGAACGCCGAAGGGTCAACGGCGGCGCGGCTCTACCAGCCACCCCTAC
Source organism: Polyangium sp. y55x31 (assembly GCF_029946505.1). Taxonomy (GTDB): domain Bacteria; phylum Myxococcota_A; class Polyangia; order Polyangiales; family Polyangiaceae; genus Polyangium. The sequence continues at coordinate 341,059 of NZ_JARZHG010000005.1, read as the reverse complement.
TTCCGTCAAGGATCTTCTGGTCAATGCATCATGGAACGACCTCGGCTTTGCGCGGGCCCTCGGCTTTGACTAGGTAGCGCGATCGTGGATCGGCAGAGCGGCTCCCAGCGCGGCGAGACGAGCGGACGTACCGGCACCCTCGTCGTGATCGGCAACTTCGACGGTCTCCACCGAGGCCACCGCGCCGTCCTGGATGAAGCCGCTCGGATGGCCCGAGAGCGCGGGCTCGATCCCGTGGTGCTCACGTTCGATCCACACCCGGCCGAGGTCCTCGGCCGCAAGGCGCCGCCGCTGCTCACGCCGCTCGCGCGCAAGATCGCGCTGTGCGAACGCGCCGTGCCGGGCCTCCGGGTCTCGGTGGCGCACTTCGATCGCGCGTTCGCCGCGCAGAGCCCACGCGCGTTTGCCGAACACGTGCTCGGCGATCTCGGCGCGCGCGTGGTGATGGTCGGGCAGAACTTCCGCTTCGGCGCGCAGCGGGCCGGCGATTTCGCGGAGCTCGAGCGGCTCGGCAAGGAGCTCGGCTTCGAGACGCGATCCCACGCGCTCGTCGGCGACACGACTGGACCCTGGTCGAGCACACGCGCGCGGGAGGCGATCGCGCGCGGTGATCTCGACGAGGCAAAGCTCGTCCTCGGTCGATGGCACGCGCTCTCGGGCTCCGTCGTGCCCGGGGACAAACGCGGGCGGACGATCGGGTTTCCCACGGCGAACATCCTCGACGCGCCGGAGGCGCTCCCTCCGTTCGGCGTGTACGCCGTCCTGATCGATCGTTTGCCTGCAGAGGGCGAGCGCGGCGCCACGGTGCTCGGGCGCGGCGTGGCGAACCTCGGCGTGCGGCCCACGGTGGATCCCGCGGCGGCGCGCCCGCGGCTCGAGGTGCACGTCTTCGATCGGGACGAGGATCTATACGGCGCGCGGCTGCGTGTGCACCTCGCTCGCCACATCCGATCGGAGCAACGTTTCGCGGGGCTCGACGCGCTGAAGGCGCAGATCGCGAAGGACGCCGAAGAAGCGCGCCGCGCGCTCGAAGGCCTCACGCCGGATCCCGAAGCAGGCTCGGCCTGGGCTTGAGCCGCGCGTTTCATCGCACGCAACGCACGCGCGCCTTCACCATCACCGGCTGGTGATCGATGCGGCCCGTGAGGCCGTCGAGGATCCACGCTTCGGACGGCGCGGCCGCGACGGGCGTCGACGACCAGAAGCGGCCTTCACCGTCGGGAAACGACGTCGCCGCGGGCGTCGGATCTTCCTCCTCGCCATGGCCGAGGCTCACGAGCTCCTTGATGCTCGGCAGCCGGAAGCCGGACGCGCCGCCGAGCGTGAGCGACGCGCAAAACGCGAGCGCGCCTTGCCATGTACCCACCTCCGGCGTGCTCACCCGCTGCCACACGAGGCCCGTGCGCTCGTCGATCAGCGTCTCGCCGTCGTCGCCCACTTCGAGGCACGACACGCGCGCAGGACCGATGACGCAGCGGGTGCGCGCCGTGAGCGTGCGATCGAGCGACGTCATCGACCCGTCGACGAACCCGACCACCCACACGCCATCCATCGCCGTCGTGGTGGTCCAGTAGAGATCCGTGGACGACGTGGGCACCTCGACCATCGAAGGGTTGATCGCGGGCCCGTCGCGCCCGTAGTCCACGAGCGAGACGAGCTCGACGCGGGAAGGCAGCCGCGCGCCGCCGCCGAGTTTTTCGCACCGCGCGCGCGCCTCCTCCCACGAGACGGGTGCTGGGGCCGCGCCGCTCTCCCACACGAGATCGAGGATCTCGTCGCGCACGCCACCTCCTTCGGACTTCCCGAACGGTGCCTCCGTGTAGCTCGGCAAGACGCCGAGCACGTGACCATCCTGGCCCGCTGCGAGGCTCGTGTCGTCGCAAGACACCGCGGAGGCGCCATCGGAGCAGAACCGCGTCGCCGAGTCGGGGAAGCCCGCGCCCGTCATCTCCATGCACGCGCCCTCGGACGCGGCCTCCGGCGCGAGCCTGCGTGGCTCGATCCCCGCCACGATCTCGCAGCCGAGCAGACCCGCGAGGAGGAGCGGCCCCACGACGAGCCGGGCGAAGGGAGGGACCACCGCTCGTTTTGTGCTCAAAATGTTCCTCCGAGGAGCAACGTCGCGCCCGATCCCGCGGACGGCGTGATCGCGATCGACGCGCGTGGATCCGCCGAGCTCTTCGAGCGCGACACCCAGTAGAGAGTCGCGCTCGTGACCAGACAGAGCGCGCCCACGCCGAGCGCCACGTCGGCAATCCGCGCGGACGTCCGACTGTCCTCGGCCACGCCGAGCGACGCGGCGTCGGGACAGAGCGCGCCGTCACACCGCGCGCGCGCCTCCTTCTCCTTCACGAGCGCGCGGATCCCGAAAAACGCTCCCGCGCCGAGCGCAGCCGCCGAGAGCCCCGCGGTCACGTGCGCCGCGATACGCGCGCCCGAGGGCCCCCGCGACGGCGCGAGCGCGGGCACCACCACCGTCACCCGTGCGCCCGGCGCGACCCGCACCGTCGTGCGGAACGGCTCCTTGCCGTCGGCCGTCGCGACGACCACGTGCTCGCCCGGATCGACCGGCGCCGGCTCGCCGAGCGACGCCTCCGCGATCGACGTTCCATCACGCTCGATCGCCATCCCCGCGGCGCGCGCGCCCGGCCCGAGCACCACCACGAGCCGCGCGAGCCTGTCTTCGAGCGCCTCGAGCCGCTCGTGGGCGATGTCCGCGCGATCGGGCCTCGCGTCCGTGCGCGCCCATGCGAGGGCCTCGCCGAGCTCGCGGTAGGCCGTCGCCGTCTTGCCTTCCGCTTCGTGACAGAGGGCGAGGTTCAGGATCGTCCCGCCGCCCGGATCGAGCCGATGGCTCTCCGCGAGCTTCGGACAAGCCTCGGCATACCGCTTCTCCACCATGAGCCGCTTGCCCTCGCGGAAGAGGGCCTCGGCCTCCTCCGCAGCGGAGTCGGCCGCGCGGGCGGTTCCTCCGGCGGCGAGGACGAGCATCACGCACCCGGGGAGAAGAAGTAGGTTGTCTCGACGAACGTATTTCTTATTTGCGACTGCCCAGCGGATCAAGGAAGCTCCCTCCTTTGCGGCGCCCCGCGGGGGCCCCAGAGGTTCGATAAGGCGAAGTCGTGCCACCTTTTGGCTCCTTGGCCCCCGGGCTCGGCGCGGGCGCCGCGGGCTCCTCGGGCCCCTCGGCGGTCGGGGCGCTCCGATCGGCCGGCGCAACCTCGATCGAGGGCTCATTTCGCGGCACGGAGGCCGCGCGGACCTGCCCCGGCAAAGGCGCGATCTCCTCGGGCGCCTCTTCGCGCGATACGACGAGCGCCCCCACGACGAGCAGCATCACGCCGAGCAAACCGAGCCCTGCGCGAATGCGCGTGGAGCGCCGCAACGCCGCGGGCAAGAGGGCCGTCGAGAGCACGCCGCGCGCGCCGTCCGCCTCGCGGCTCCCGGCCCACCCCGCATACGTGGGCAATTTTTCCGGCGTAATGCCGATCAACCGGATGACCCGCCGCACGCTGGTCTCGCTGCGCTCGGGCGCGAAGGGCCGGAGCGACGCCGCGAGCTCGGCCACGTCGGGCGTGCGCTTGCTCGGATCTTTTTCCAGGCACTGGAGGATCGCCTTTTCGAGCCCCTCCGGTACGTCGGGACGAACATCGCGGACCCGCGCGGGAGGATCCGCGGCGATGCGGAAATAAAGAGACGAAATGGTCTTCGCCTCGAACGGGCTCTGGCCGGTCAAAAGCTCGTGCAAAACGATGCCGAGGGACCAGATGTCGGTGCGCGGATCGACGTGCGTCGGATCCCGCAGCCGCTCGGGCGATGTGTACCGCGGCGAACCCACCACGAATCCATTGCCCGTGAGCGTCACCATGTCCTCCGGCTGCGCCGCGCCGCTCGGGCGCAGGACCTTGGCGATGCCGAAATCGAGGACCTTGATGAGCGGCGAGCCGTCGGCGCGACTCGTGAGAAAAAGATTCGAGGGCTTGATGTCGCGGTGGACGATGCCCAGAGAATGCGCCTCGGCGAGCGCCTCGCACGCCTGGAGGATGTAATCGACCGCGTCCTCGACGGGCAGCGGGCCGCGGCGGCCGAGCACGCCCCGGAGGTCGATTCCTGTGAGATATTCCATCACGACGAACGGCGAGCCCCACGGCAGGGTGCCCATGTCGAGCACGCGCGCCACGTGCTCGCTCTTGATCGCGCTCGCGGCCCGCGCCTCGCGGAGGAGGCGCGTCACCGAGACGTCGCTCGCCGCCACCTTGGGGTGCAGGAATTTGAGCGCGACGCGCTGCCGGAGGCTCGTGTGCTCCGCCTCGACCACGACCCCCATCCCCCCGGCGCCGAGGACGCGCAGGACCCGATATTTGCCCGCGACCACGTCCCCCGGGCGCGGCAGCGAGGCCTCGCCGAGATCGACGTCGACGTCGATCGCACATTCCGCGCTTTTCATGCCCCCCATGATCCCCGGGTTTCACGATAGCGCGCGGGGGCGGAAACACAATCGAAGGCGGGCGATCGCAGCACTTCGCCGAGCCGCGCCGTTCGGGCTGAAACGCTTGGAATGGGGACGATCCGGCAATGGTTTGTCGTCAGCGAACAATGCAGAAGATGCCCCGGACGGGGCGTCGGGCTCCCCTGCCCTGCCAGCCGCGGACCGGGCCGCCCCGGGCAGCCTCCTCGCAGGCGCTCTCGTGCGTCCCGCCTGCCGCGCGCGACAAAAATCCCCTCGGCCCTCTGCTTCTGCTAGAGCCTGCCCGTGACCGACCTCGTCGTCTTTCCATCCGAACGCCCTCTGACAGGCAGCGTCCCGGTCCCGGGCGACAAGAGCATCGCGCACCGGGCCATCCTGCTGTCGGGTCTCGCCGAAGGGCAAAGCCGCATCGAAGGCGGCGCCCTCGGCGCAGACAACATGTCCACGCTCGGCGCGCTGCGCGCGATGGGCATCACCGCCGAGCAGCAGAACGAGACGTTGCTCGTCGACGGAAAGGGCCTCTACGGCCTGCGCGCGCCGAGCGAGCCCATCGACTGCGGCAACTCGGGCACGACGATGCGCTTGCTCGCAGGTGTGCTCGTCGCGCAACGCTTCTCCACCGTGCTCATCGGCGACGAGTCGCTCTCGCGCCGGCCGATGGAGCGTATCGCGAGGCCCCTGCGCCTGCGCGGCGGCCGCATCGAGGGCAAGCTCGATCCGAAGCGCGTCGGAGAGATCACGGCGCCGCTCCATATCGGCCCTCTGCCCGAGCCCAACGTGCTCGGGCCGCTCGAGTACGAGATGCCCGTCGCGAGCGCGCAGGTGAAGAGCGCGATCCTGCTCTCGGGCCTCTACGCCGACGGACCCACGTACGTGCGCGAGCCGCTCGTGTCACGCGATCACACCGAGCGGCTCTTGCTCGCGCTCGGCGTGCCGCTGCGATCGATCGGCGCGATCATCGAGCTCGATGGCCCCTCGTTCTCGGGCAAACTCCCGGCGTTCTCGATCACGGTGCCGGGTGATCCTTCGTCCGCGTCGTTCCTCGTCGCGGCCGCGCAGCTCGTCCCGGGCAGCCGCGTGACCGTGCGTCGCGTGGGCCTGAACCCGACGCGCACCGGGCTCTTCGAGGTGCTGCGCGACATGGGCGGCGATCTCGTGCTCGAGCCGAAGGGCGAGGAGATGGGCGAGCCGATCGGCGACCTGCACGCCGGCGCGGCGGCTCTGCGGCAAGGCCGGCTCGGCGGCGAGCTCGTGGCGCGGACGATCGACGAGGTGCCGATCCTGTGCGCGCTCGCGGCGCGGGCGAACGGCACGACGCTCATCGAAGACGCGGCCGAGCTCCGCGTGAAGGAGAGTGATCGCATCGCGATGATGGCGCGCGTGCTACGAGCGTTCGGCGTGAACTGCGAGGAGCGGCCGGACGGGCTCGCCGTCGAGGGAAAGCCGGAAGGCAAGCTCGAGGCGGCCGACATCGAGAGCGGCGGCGATCACCGGATCGCCATGGCATCGTGTGTGCTCGGTCTCCTCGCGAACGGGCCCACGCGCGTGCGCGACGCCGACAACATCGCGACGAGCTTCCCGCGGTTCGTCGGTACGATGCGCGCGCTCGGCGCTCGGATCGAGGTGGAGTCGGGCGGAGGAACTCCATGAGCAGCGGACCGCGGAGGGCAGTACGAGTCGCGATCGACGGGCCGGCGGGCGCGGGCAAGAGCACCGTCGCGCGTAGACTCGCGGAGCGGCTCGGCTACCTGCTCCTCGATACGGGCGCGCTCTACCGCACGGTCGCGCTCGCGGCCGTGCGCGCGCCCATCCGCTGGGACGATCGCGAGGCGCTCGGCGCGCTCGCCGAGGATCTCGTGGCCCGCAAGCGCATGGTGATCGAGCGCGCCGAGGGCGCGACGGGCGGCGGCAGCGGCATGCGTGTCCTGCTCGACGGCGAGGACGTCTCGGCCGCGATCCGCTCGCCCGAGGTGAGCCTCGGCGCGAGCCGCGTCTCGGCCGTGCCCGCGGTGCGCGCGGCGCTGCTCGACATGCAACGCGGGCAAGGCGCCGAGGGCGGCGTCGTGCTCGAAGGTCGCGACATCGGCACGGTCGTTTTCCCGGACGCCGAGGTGAAGTTTTTCCTGACCGCATCGCCCGAGGTCCGCGCGCGCAGGCGCTACGAGGAGCTCGTCGCGCAGGGCAAGGAAGCGACCTACGAGGCCACGTTCGCCGACGTCGAGCGCCGCGACAAGGCCGACACGGAGCGACCCGTCGCGCCCCTCCGGCAGGCCGACGACGCGATCGTCGTCGACTCCAGCCACAGGGACGTCGCCGAGCTCGTCGAGGAGATGGCGCTTGTCGTCGAACAGCGCGAGCGCGCCGACTGAGGTTTTCCGCCGCGCGTTCGTGCTCGGCCTCGGCGCGCTCGCGTTCACCGCGGCGTGCGGCGGCGAGGTGCCAGCCCCGAAGACACCGTCCCGGGGCAAACGCGACCTCTTCGATCCTGCCGAGCTCTTCCCGAACGATCTGGATCTCGTGCTGCGCGTCGATCTCGGCCGCATGCGCGCGCAGCTCGGACCCATGGCGGACGCGCTCTCCGCGCGTGTCGAGGAGGAGAGCGGCGGCGAGGAGGGGCTCGTCTCGCAGGCGATCGCGCGTGCCAAGGTCGTGTGGATCGGCCTGCGCGCCGCGGACGCCGAGGTCGGCGATCGTGTGCTCGTGGTCGAGGGCGACGTGGAGGACGTGCGGCCCGATCCCAAGCTCTTCCGTCTCGTCGATCCTCCGATCGCGGACGACGTGCGGACCTGGGAGCGCACGGGGCCCCTCGGCCGCGCCACGACCGCGCGCATCCACACCTTCGCAGACCGCATGATCGTGTTCGTCACGTCGGTCGAGGTGGACAGCGTCGAGCGTGTGCTCCTGAAGGGCCCGGACGATCGCCGGCGTGATCCCGCGGCCGAGGGCCTCGTCAGCGCCGATCTCCGCGCGCGGCGCTTACCTCCCTCGCTCGAACGGCGCTTCCCTTCCATCGCCTCGATCATCGGCGGCCTCGAGCGCGCGCGTGCGAGCGCGGTGATGGTCGGCGACGCGCTCCGCGTCGACGCCGAGATCACGGCCGGCACGGGGCAAGCCGCGGGCAAAGCCGAGAACCTGCTCCGCGCGCTGCGCGAGGGCGGACAGGGCAGCCGGTACGCGCCGCTCTTCGAGGATGTACGAATCGAGCGTGTCGATCGCGCCGTGCGTGTGCGCTGGGACCTTTCCTCGGACGTCCTGCGCGCCTTGCTCGAAGGCAAGCTCGCGGCGCCGGAGAGGATGCAAGACGAGCGCTGAACGCTTACGCTCCGGGCCGATGGCCGACACGCTCGTAGATCCGATCGAGCCCGTCCCGCCCACGCAGCGCGATCCCGAGGCGCTCGGGGCCGCGCCCGCACCTCTGCCGGAAGCCCCCGCGGCCCTTCCGCCCGAAGCTCCGCCCGAACCGCCGGCCGAGCCTCGCGTCGAAGCGCCGCCCCCGAAGCCGCGCGGGTCTCGTTTCGTGCTCGTGGCCGTGGCCGCGGTCTTCGTGGTCGCGGCGATCGCGGGCCTCGCGTTCTGGAACTTCGTCCTGCGGTATCGGCCCACGGCGCGCGCGCACGTGCCTGCGGGGACGAACGTCGCGATCCGGATCGAAGCGGCGGACCTCGTGCTCTTCGGCCCCGTGCGCGAGCACCTCTTGAAGCTCGCGCTCGATGAAGGCAGCACGCCCGAAGTCGCCGCGCCCTCGCGCCCCTCGCGCGCCGCGCGCATCCACGATCAAACGGGCGTGCGTTTGCCCGCGGACCTGCGCGAGGTCGTCGTCGCGTCGATGGACGGCAAGAGCTGGGTCGCGCTGCTCGGCGGTCGCATCGAGCAAGGGAGGTTCGTCAAAGGACTCGCCGAGGTCGCGCGCGAGGAGGGCTGGACCGGGTTTCGCCGGGAAGGCGAGCTCCTCGTGGGACCTTCGATCGTGATCGCACAGGCGGACGACGGGACGATCCTCGTCGGCACGGATCGATCGATCGTGGAGGCCGCGCTCCCCGCGACGGAGGAAGGGCAGAAGCTCGGTTTGCCCGAGAAGGGCGCGGTCACGTTCGCGATCGCGCGGCAGGCGTTCGAGGCGCTCTCCGGGGCGAGCGCGATCACGCCGCGCGCGTCGGTTCTCGGCGCGGTCGAACGGGCCACGGGCACGCTCGCGCTCGGCAATTCGCCGGAGCTCGTCGTTCGTCTCGAACCGGCGAAGGCCGCGGACGCGCCGAAGCTCGAAGAAGGCGCGCGCGCGCTGCTCTCCGATCTCGGTCTCGCGCTTTTGCTCGTGCCGGACGTCGCGGGCGAGAAGGAGGCGCTCCGCGCGACTACCGTGAAGCGCGAGGGAGATGTCGTCGTGCTCCGCGCGCCCTGGCCGTACGAAGGACTGGATCGGGCGACGTCGATGCTCGCGGGCAAGCTCCGAGGGGCGGAAATCCCCGACAAAAAGCCTTGATTTGGGTCGCGCCGGCCGAACGGCGTGGGGCGGGCCGGGTTGGACAAAACGGACGTGCGCGGGGCACCGCATTGACAAGGCGCTGGCATCGGACTAGAGGGACCGCTCTCCCGGATCCGGCTCGATGCCCGACGTGTGCCCGAGGCCGGCTCAATTCGAGCCGCACGCTCGCGCGGCGCATCGCATCCGAGCTCCGGGAAATCCTAGGGAAGGACGGTTTCAAAAGACCAGATGGCTAGTAACGCGAACGTGGAGATGACGGGATCCGACATGGGATCCAGCATGGAGAGCTTCGCCGCGCTCTTCGAGCAGCGGGTCGAGTCCGATTTCGCGCGCGAGGGCGAGATCATCGCGGGGACGGTCGTTCAGGTCGGCCGTGACTCGGTGGTGGTCGACATCGGTGGCAAGAGCGAGGGCGTAATCCCGCTCCGAGAGTTCGCGGACGCCACAGGTCAGGTCGGCGTCAAGCCCGGCGACAAGGTGGACGTCTACATCGAGAGCCGCGAGAACGACGACGGCCTCGTCACCTTGTCGAAGGAAAAAGCCGACAAGATGAAGGTCTGGGATGAGATCTCGAACGCCTGCGAGGCGGACGAGCTCATCGAGGGCACCATCAGCCAGCGCGTGAAGGGCGGCCTCTCGGTCACCATCCGCGGCGGCGTGAAGGCGTTCCTCCCGGGGTCGCAGGTCGACCTCCGCCCGATCCGCAACTTGGACAAACTGATCGGCCAGACCTACAAGTTCAAGGTCATCAAGTTCAACAAGAAGCGGGGCAACATCGTCCTCTCCCGCCGCGTCCTGCTCGAGCGCGAGCGCGACGAGATGAAGCAGAAGACGCTCGAGACCCTCACCGAGGGCATGACCGTCAAGGGCACGATCAAGAACATCACCGAGTACGGTGCGTTCGTGGACCTCGGCGGCATCGACGGCCTGCTCCACATCACGGACATGAGCTGGGGCCGCGTGAACCACCCGAACGAGGTGTTCAACGTCGGCGACGAGGTCACCGTCAAGGTCCTCAAGTACAACCCCGAGACCGAGCGCGTCTCCCTGGGCCTCAAGCAGACCCAGGAGGATCCGTGGAACCACGCCGAGGAGGCCTACCCGGCGGGCAAGAAGGTCCGCGGCAAGGTCATGTCGATCACGGACTACGGCGCGTTCGTGGAGCTCGAGCCGGGCGTCGAGGGCCTGATCCACGTGAGCGAGATGAGCTGGACCAAGAAGGTCAAGCACCCGTCGAAGCTCCTCGAGGTCGGTCAGGAGATCGAGTGCCAGGTGCTCGAGGTCGACGCGCGCGCGAAGCGCATCAGCCTCGGTCTCAAGCAGCTCGAGCCCGATCCGTGGATGCTCTTCACGGACAAGTACCACCCCGGCGACAAGATCGCGGGCAAGGTCCGTTCGCTCACCGATTACGGCGTGTTCGTCGGGATCGAGGAGGGCGTCGACGGCATGGTCCACAAGAGCGACCTCTCGTGGACGGTGCGCGTCAACAACCCGAGCGACCTGCACCACAAGGGCGACGACGTCGAGGCGATCATCCTCTCGATCAACCACGACGAGAAGAAGGTCTCGCTCGGCATCAAGCAGCTCTGGGACGACCCGTGGCCGACGATGCTCAGCGAGTTCGCGCCCGGCCGCGTGATCGACGAGGCCCAGGTGATCAGCATCGTCGACTACGGCATCTTCGTGCGCCTGCGCGAGGGCGTCGAGGCGCTCGTCTCGACGGGCGACATCCTCGAGCCCGAGGGCACGAAGATCAAGGTCGGCGACCTCGTGAAGGTCGAGATCTCGAGCGTCGACACGATCGAGCGCCGCCTCTTCGCGACGATGAAGAACATCGGCGTGGAGAAGCCGCAGCCCGCCGAGCGCCCGAAGCGCGCGAAGGGCGCGGGCGGCGGCGGCAGCGCGGCGGCCGACGAGGAGAAGAACGTGCCGGGGACGATCGGCGATCTCATCAAAGAGAAGCTCGGCGGCAAGCTCGACCTCAAGAACAAGGCGAAGGATCAGGAGTAATCCTGCCCCTTCTCGGGTGACCGTTCGCGGCGCTTTCCTTCGGGGAGGCGCCGCGCGCGTTTTGTCCCTACGCTCCGCGCATGACACGACGCCTCGTCGCGCCCGTCGTCCTCGCCGCGCTCGTCACCACGCTCCCGGCGCGCGCGGATCCGCCGAGCGATCCGGATCCTTTCTTCGGCCGCGACAAGGCCCTGCACTTCGGCTTCTCGGCCGCGCTCGCGGGCGGCGCATACGGCGCCGCCGCCCTGTACGGGCTCGACGGGCGGGCGAACCGCGTCGCGGTCGGCGTGGCCGTCGCGCTTGGTGCTGGGTACACCAAGGAAATCCTCGACGCCGCGGGGTTCGGCACGCCGTCGTGGAAGGACTTCGCCTGGGACCTCCTGGGGACGGCGGTGGGGCTCGGCGTCTCGGTCGCCATCGATTACGCCCTTTCACCTTCCCCGACCGACAAATCCGGTAGGCCGGCGCCCGCGCGTTGATCGCCACCGGCCGGTGCTGGTGCTAGCGTGCCGCGATCGATGGGCAATCCGCTCTGGGCGCCGTGGCGCATGGAGTACATCCTTTCGAAAAAGGGTGGTTCCTGCGTGTTTTGCGGCATTGAGGCTGCTCCGCCGGAGGAGCTCCGCGCGCGGCTCGTGGTGTGTGACACGCCGCGCGCGTTTGTCGTGCTGAACCGTTATCCGTTCGCCGCGGCGCACCTGCTCGTCGTGCCGCACGCGCACGTCGACGCACTCGAAAAACTCTCGCACGAGGATCATCACGCGCTCTTCGACCTCGTGCGCGAGGCGACGGTGCGGCTGCGCGCGGCGGTGAAGCCCGAAGGGCTCAACGTCGGCTTGAACCTCGGCGCGGCTGCGGGCGCGGGGATCGCCGAGCACCTGCACGCGCACATCGTCCCGCGCTGGAGCGGAGACACGAACTTCATGCCGGTGCTCGCCGACGTACGCGTCGTGCCCCAGGCCCTCGAAAAGACGCGCGACTACCTCGTGCCTTTCTTCGCGGATCTGCCGGGCGTGCGTTTGCCCGCGGCGAGCGAGGGAGCCGGAACCCCGTGAGCGAAACGTCGCCGCCCGTCACTCCCCTGCCCCCGGAGCGCAAGACCGCGCGCCGCATCTTCCTCGCCACGAGCGCGGCGCTCGTCGTCTCGCTCTGCATCGTCGCGCACGAGGTGATGCTGCCCTTCGTGCTCGCGCTGGTGGTCGCGTACGTGCTGACGCCCGCGGTCCTGCGCGTCGAGCGCATGCGCGTGCCGCGCTGGGCCGCGATCCTGCTCGTCTACGCGCTGACGCTCGGCGCGATCGGCGGGTTCATCGGGATGATCGTCCCGCGCCTCGTCACGGAGGGGCAGGCGCTCGCGAGCGAGTGGCCGAACCTCACGCGCAAGGTGCGGAACGAATGGCTGCCGGCGATCGACTCGCGCCTCGTGCGCTGGTCGGGACAACGCCCCGCGGAGGAAGCCACGCCGGCGCCCACGCCGAACCCGAGCCACGAGATGGGCGCGGGCGAGCCGAGCAAGGCAGACGAGCGGCCGCCGCTCAGGATCGTGAAGCGCGACGACGGCTCGTACGACGTCTTCGTGAGCGAAGATCTGCGCCTGCACGAGGTGCATAGCGGCACGTGGGAGGTCGTGAACGAGGAGCCGAAGCGGCTGTCGAGCGCGGGCCTCTTGCGTGAAGGGTTCGACAAGGGGCTGCTCTACCTGCGCCAGAACGCGACCGTCGTGCTGCAGATCGGCCAGCGGATCGCGGGCGCGATCTCGCGCGGGATCTTCAACCTCTTCATGACGTTGATGCTCGCGGGCTACATCATCCTGACCCACGAGAAGATCCTCGCGTTCTTCCGCGACCTCTGGGATCCGACCTCGCACCACACGTTCGAGAGGTTCATGCGGAGGCTCGATCGGGGCCTGTCCGGCGTCGTGCGCGGGCAGCTCCTCATCTGCCTCGTGAACGGCGTGCTCTCGGCGATCGGCTTCTGGCTCTTCCACCTGAAGTACTGGCCGATCCTCTCGATCCTCGCGGCCGTGATGTCGCTCATCCCGATCTTCGGATCGATCCTGAGCTCGGTGCCGGCCGTGCTCATCGGCCTGACGCAGTCGCCCATGACGGCGGTCGGCGTGCTCGCGTGGATCGTCGGCATCCACCAGCTCGAGGCGAACTTCCTGAACCCGAAGATCATCGGCGACGCGGCGAAGATCCACCCCGTCCTCGTCGTCTTCTCGCTGCTCGTGGGCGAGCACTTCTTCCAGATCACGGGCGCGCTCTTCGCGGTCCCGTGCATGTCCATCGCCCAGACGATCTTCCTGCACTTCCGCGAGTCCACGATGGGCCTGACCGATCCCATGTCGACGCACCCGCCCGCGGCGAAGGTGCGTCCGGACGTGAAGGCGACGCCGCCCGAGCCCCAAGCAGGCGCCACGGGCTGACGAAGTCGGGAGGGCCCGCGCTACTGTTTCCCGTGGCACGTGGTATGAAGCGCTCGCCTTGAAGACGTCCGACAAGCCGAAGAGCAACACCCAGGAGAAACCGAAGACCGCGGACAAGCCGAAGGCCGCGGCGAAGCCGGCGAGCGCGAAGGATGCGCGCGAGGCGCTCATCGCGTCCGCGCGCGACAAGCAGGCCGCGCAGCCCGATCCGCTCCAGATGCTCGAGCCGAAGAAGCTCGCGGTCCGGATCGGCATCCCGCTCGCGATCGTCTGGATCATCGCGCTCTTCATCTCGGGCTGGGTCTCGAAGGTCGTGGCGCTCGTCGTGACGATCGCGGTCGCGGCGCTCGTCGTCTGGGTGGTCCGGTACGCGAAGCGCTCGCGCGCCGTGGCGAACCTCGTGCGCGGCGCGGATACGCCGGAAGCGCGGAAAGAAGCCATCGAGAAGCTCGAGAGCGAGTTCGGCAAGGACGACCCCGCGGCCGTGTTCGCGCGCGCGCAGCTCGAGTTGCAGGAGGATCCGAAGAAGGCGCTCGCCACGCTGGAGAGCATCAAGCTCGAAAAAGTGATGCCGCCGGTCGCGGACGAGGCGCGGGCGCAACGCGCAATGATCCACCTCGTGCTCGGCGAGACCGAGGCGGCCAAGGGCCTCGTCGACAAGATCGATCTCGGAAGGCACAAGGACGCGAAGAGCCGCGCCACGATCGCGGCGATCGTGGGTGAGGCGTGGGCGCGGGGCGGTCAGGCGAAGAAGGCCGTGGAGCTGCTCGACACGCTCGATCCGAACGACGCGACGTTCGCCGAGATCAAGCCGCAGCTCCTCCGCTCGCGCGCGTTCGCCTATGCGTGGACGAACGACACGAAGCGGATGAAGCAGATCCTGCGGCAGCTCTCGGCGATCAACCCGCAGTACCTCGCGTCGTTCATCACGAAGAAGAAGATCCCCGGCGGCGTCTCGCCGAAGGGCGTGCACCCGCTCCTCGAAAAAGAGGCCTTCGAGATGATCTCGAAGAGCGGCATGATCCCGCGCAAGATGGAGTACCGCCGGTCTTAGTCCCGAGGGGGACGCCTCGCGTCCCCCTCTCGTCCGGGCAAAGCCCGGACGATTCACCCCCCGAGGAAAGCTCGCTTCACGAGCTTTCGGAGCAGCAAAATCGCTGCTCTCGCCGGCTACGGCTTCAGGTAGCGCTCGACCGTGCTGAGGAGCGTGTCGATGCCGACGGGCTTGCGCAGGTAGCCGTTCGCCTGGATCTTCGCGGCCTGCTGCCGCAGGTTGCCGTCGGCCGAGATCACGATGACGGGGATGTCGGCGATCCTCGGATCGCTGCGCTGCTCGGTCCGGAAGAGCCAGCCGTCCATGATGGGCATCATCAGGTCGAGCAGGATGAGCTGTGGGCGCGCTCCCTCGCGAAGCAGGTCGAGGGCCTGCTTGCCATTGCTCGCGCCGCGCACCTCGTACCCCTCTTCCTCGAGGATCTGCGCGATGGTCTCACGGATGTCGGGATCGTCCTCGACGATGAGGACGCCGCGGCTGCCTTGCTCGATCGTGCCCATGGTCCCCGCCGGCAAAGGCGTGCCACTCTACTGACGCGCCTGCGGCATCGCCAGCCTTCGCCCTACCGCGCTGGACGAATCTTGGTGCGTGGGCGAACGACCCCATCGACCTGTGATGAGAACCTCTTCCATGGCCCAGGCCTGCACCTTTTGTCGTATTGCAATCGGTGAGCTTCCTGCCCACGTCGTGCTCGACGAGCCCGAGGTCCTCGCATTCCTCGATCGCAGCCCCCTGTTCCCGGGCCACTGCCTCGTCGTGCCGCGCGTGCACGTGCCGACGCTGCTCGATCTGCCGGAAAACTCGATCGCGCCGCTCTTCGGGGCCGCGCAGCGCATCGCCCGCGCGATCGAGCCGGCGCTCTCGGCGGAGGGCTCTTTCGTCGCGATGAACAACAAGATCAGCCAGAGCGTGCCGCACCTGCACGTGCACGTGGTGCCACGGCGCAAGAAGGATGGTCTGCGGGGGTTCTTCTGGCCTCGCGCGAAGTACGCGAGCGAAGACGAGATGGAGCGTGTGGCGGAGGCACTGCGTGCGGCGCTGCGATCTCCCGCATAATGCGCCCCCATGAGTGACACACCTCCGTCGTCCCGCCCGCGCTCGCCCGTGCGCGAGGTAGCGAGGCTCTGGTTTGGCCTGGAAGCGCCGGTCGGCAGGCGCGCTTATCTGCTCACGGGCGTCACGTTGATGGCGCTGAAGTACGGCATCGACGCGCTGCTCGTGTACCTCGCGTCAGGCGTGCTCTTCTCGCCGCTCGCCTATCTGAGCCCACTGCTCACGTTACGTACCAAGAGCATCCCGGACGCACCTTCGTGGCTCTTCGTGGCGATGGGCATCGCGACGCTGCCGTTCTTGTGGATCGGCGTGTCGATGAGCATCCGCCGCGCAGCGAACGCGGGTTTGTCGCCGTGGGGAGGACTCACGTTCCTCGTGCCTGGGCTGAACTACCTCGCGATGATCGTCCTCGCGGCGATCCCCGAGCGCGGGGACGCGTGGAAGCCGGACCCGACGTCGCCGTATCGCGCGGGTGGGCCGCAAGAGAAGATCCGACCGCAGATCGAAGGCACGCTGCGGAGCGCGCTGCTCGGCGTCGCCGCCGCGGTCGCGGTGGGGCTCGGGATGGCGGGGCTCAGCGTGTACGCGCTGGATCTCTACGGTTTGTCGCTCTTCTTCGTGACGCCGTTCGTGATGGGCGCGGTGAGCGCGTTCCTCCTGAACCGCGACGCGCCGCAGCCGCTCCGGCGCGCGGTCACGGTCGCGTGTTTGTCCGTGGCCATCACGGGCGGGGCGATGCTCCTCTTCGCGCTGGAGGGGCTCGTGTGCCTCCTCATGGCCGCGCCGATCGCGGGCGTGGTGGCGGTGATCGGCGCGATCCTGGGCCGCGCGATCGCGCTGCAGGCGAAGACGCCGCGATCCCACGCAGCGGCGGCGGTGCTGATGCTGCCGGGGATCGTGAGCGCGGAGGCGGCGGTCGCGAAGCCGGAGCTGCGCGAGGTGAAGACGGTGATCGAGGTCGACGCGCCGCCGGATCGCGTCTGGGAGAACGTGGTGGGCTTCGGCGAGCTCGCGCCGCCTGCGGAGTGGTTCTTCCACACGGGCATCGCCTACCCGGTGCGCGCGCGTCTCGAAGGCGAAGGCGTGGGCGCCGTGCGCTACTGCGAGTTCTCGACGGGGCCGTTCGTCGAGCCGATCACGGTCTGGGACAAACCGAACCGGCTCGCGTTCGACGTATCGAAGCAGCCGCACGCGATGAAGGAGTGGAGCCCGTTCCAGTACGTGCACGCGCCGCACCTCGACGGTAGTTTGAGGTCCAAGCGTGGGCAGTTCCTGCTGACGGAGCTGCCCGGCGGCCGGACGCGGCTCGAAGGGACGACGTGGTACGAGCTCGAGATGTCGCCGAACGTGTACTGGGCGTTCTGGTCGGACAGCGCGATCCACGCGATCCACACGCGCGTGCTCGAGCACGTGAAGAAGCTCAGCGAGAAGAAGTGACGCCGCGCGGGGCTACGCCTCGACCCCCACCCGCCCCGCGCCTCCATCCACGGTGATCTGCTGCCCCGTCGTGATCCGCGCCGTCGCGCCGGCGACGCCGACCACGGCCGGGATCCCGTACTCACGCGCGACCACCGCGCCGTGCGACATGCTCCCGCCCATCTCCATCACGAGCCCGCCCGCCGTCAGAAACAGCGGGGTCCAGCCAGGATCCGTGGAAGGCGCGACCAGGATCTCGCCGGGCTCGATCTTCGCGCCCACCGGATCCAGCACCACGCGCGCCTTGCCCGTGACACGCCCCGCGGAGGCAGGCGTACCGGACAAACCACCTTCGCCCGACGCGGCAGCGGCGATCATCTCGGGCTCCGTGCCGTCCGAGAGCACGATGCGCGGCACGTGCTTGCGGCCGAGCTCCAGCGTGTTCAGGCGGCGACGCTCGGCCACGAGCGCGCGGAGATCCGTGCCTCCGGTGACGGCGCGTAGCTCGCGCAGGTCGAGGAAAAACACGTCGTCCTCGGCAGCGAGCTTGCCCTCCTGCACGAGCAACCGGCCAGCAGCGAGCAGGAGCGAGCGCGCCTGCGCGATGATGCGCACGATGCCGAACTTCGGCGCCTCGCGCGCGCCGAGGAGCCTGCGCACGCGGGGCACCGCGAACCGCGCGACCGCGCCGCGCAAGGCGCCCTTCTCGCGCGCTCGCGCCACGAGCTCCTCCGCCTTCTGCTCCGCCTCGCGCGCGCCGCGCTCGAAGGCCACGTCCGGCGGAGACGCGTCGTCGCCGAGCGAGAGGTAGTTCGCGAGGCTTCCGAGGATGTGCGTCGGATCGTCACCCCAGCGAGGCACGCCGATGTCGATCTCCGCGACGCCGCGCGCGCCCCAGCGCGCGAGGAACGATGCGAGCTCGCGCTGGAGCACGGCCGGCAGCGATCGATCGGCATACCGCTTGGCGAGCGCGGCGGGCGCCTCGTCGCGCAAGACGCGGTGCGACGCTGGATCCGCGCCGACGCGGCGCGAGAGGGACCAAAGCTCGAGGTCCATCTCCGTCGTCGGGTTGTTCGGCAGCGATCGGAGGAGCGTGTGAACTTCTTCCTCGGTCATCAGGTCGGCGAGCGCGCGGCGGAAGAGGAGCATGCTCACGAGCGCGCCGGCGATGCTCGGGACCCCGGTGAAGATGAAGGGACCGATGCCCTCGCGGATCATGCGCTCGACGGCGTCGACATACGCGACGGGCGGCGAGCCTTCGGGCACCGTACCGATCGCGATCGCCGCGTCGACCTTCTCGCTGATGCGACCGGGCACGGCATCGGGGTTCGCGAGGGCGCGCGCGAGCGTGAGGGGCGCGCGCGTCCGCGCGAGCGCACGCACGGCCGCGCGCGCGATCCTCCAGCGTGGTGTTTCCACGAGGCCGAGTCGTTCATCGTCGATGAGCGCACGGATGGCGACGCCGCTGCGCGCCTCCATCCGCGACAAGGCGAACGCGACCAGGCGGCGGCCGATCGGATCACGAAAGAGCGCGGTGATGTCGAGGAAGAGCCGACTCGCGCCCACGGCGGCGATCGGCGGGCCGTCGAGCGGCTCGCCGTCCCAGAGGCCGATGCCACGCGCCGCGACGCCCGCGAGCGCGCGCCAGAACTGGAGCGCCATCGGCGAGAGCGGCCGGAACACGCCCTGCGCCACGTTGAAGCTGAAGTAGACGCGGAGCGGGCTCGCCGAGGACAAGGGGCCCACGGGGATCGGGAAGAGCGTGGTGATCGGGCGCGACTGCACGAGGAGGATCTTTCCTTCGGGATCGATCGCCCACTCGATGTCCTGCGGCGCGCCGAAATGCGCCTCGACGCGCGCGCCCATGGCCGCGAGATCGCGCGCCTCGGCGTCGGAGATGCAAGCCTCTGCCGAGCCATCCGTACGCTCCTCGTGACGTGTTCCTCCGCCGGGAAGCGCCTCGATCACGACACGTTTGTCGCCGAGGCGACGCGTGACGATCTCGCCCGTGTCGACGCGGACCTCCAGGTGATCGGGGTTCGTCGCGCCACTCACGACCGCCTCGCCGAGGCCCGGCGCCGCGTCGATCACCGCCTCGCGGCGTCGACCCGTCACGGGGTTCGCCGTGAAGAGCACGCCCGCGGCCCGCGCATGCACGAGGCGCTGTACGACGACCGCGAGCGAGACGTCACGCGGATCGATCGACCGATCCGCGCGATACACGACGGCACGCTCGGTGAAGAGAGAGGCCCAGCAGCGACGAACGGCGTCGAGCAGCGCGTCCTTGCCGAGCACGCCGAGGTAGGTGTCCTGCTGCCCGGCGAAGCTCGCATCCGGTAAATCCTCGGCCGTGGCCGATGAGCGCACGGCCACGGCCGCGCCGCCGAGCTCGGCGTCGTACGCACGGACGCACGCCTCGGCGATCGCCTCGGGCACGGTCACGGACGAGAGCGCCGCGCGGATCTCGGCTGCGAGCGCGGCGAGGCAGGCGCGATCACTCGGCTCCGCCTTCGCGAGCTCTTCGAGCTGCGGGCCGATGTTCGCCGCTTTCGCCGCGGCGCGGAACGCGGAGGTCGTCAGGACGAACCCCGGCGGGACCGGGACCCCGGCGCGCAGCATCTCGCCGAGGTTCGCCGCTTTTCCGCCGGCGATGGGGAGCGAGGATCGATCGAGCGCCGAGAGCGGGAGCACCGTGCCTTCTGTCGTCATCGTCGGACCTCCTTCTTCGTCATCCTCTGCGCGGCCTCCCCCAGAATGGCGAAGGCTCGCATCACGAGCGCGCGCTCCTCGTCCGAGAGCGACGCCATCACGCTGATCTGCGCGTCGGTGCGGCGATCCAAGAGCTCCGCGACGAGGCGGGCCGCGCGCGGGCTGCGGGTGACGCGCCGCGCGCGCCGATCCTCGGGATCCTCCTCGCGAACGAGCAGCTTGCGCCGCACGAGCTGATCGACGAGGCGGCTCGTCGCCGAGGGGGAACGGCCGATGACCTCCGCGAGCTCCTTCAACGTGCGCGGCACGCCGTCGTCGAGCAGGAGGAGCACGCCGAGCTGGAGGAGCGTCAGCTCGGCCTCGTCGAGCGAGGAGATCGCCCCGATCAGGAAGTCACGCGCCGTCGCCATCCGCGTGACGCGGATGCTCTCTCGCAGCGCTCGGCGGTCATCGGCTTTCATGTGCAGGATTGGAATCGTTGCATCCATGCACGTAATTGACCAGAAAAAAGGAGCCCGGTTGCGCCGGGCTCCTTCGTCGTGGCCTCAGAACTCGCAGTGGCCGGGCGTGCGCGGGAACGGGATGACGTCCCGGATGTTGCCCATGCCCGTGCAGAGCAGGACGAGGCGCTCGAAGCCGAGGCCGAAGCCCGCGTGCGGGGCCGTGCCGTACTTGCGGAGGTCGATGTAGAACTCGTAATCCTCGGGCTTGAGGCCGACCTCCTGCATGCGCTCGAGGAGCACGTCGAGGCGCTCCTCGCGCTGGCTGCCGCCGATGATCTCGCCGATCTGCGGCACGAGCACGTCCATGTTGCGCACGGTCTTCTTGTCGTCGTTCAGGCGCATGTAGAAGGCCGTGAAGTCCTTCGGGTAGTCCGTGAGGATCACGGGCTTCTTCAGGTGCACCTCGGTCAGGTACCGCTCGTGCTCCGTCTGCAGGCTCGATCCCCACTTGGCCGGGTACTCGAACTTCTGGCCAGACTTCTCGAGGACCTCGATCGCCTCGGTGTACGTCATGCGCGCGAACGGGCCCGCGACGATGTTCTGGAGGCTCTCCTTGAGGCCCTTCTGCACGAAGCTGTCGAGGAGGTTCAAGTCCTCCTGGTTCTGCTCGAGCACGGCGCGGATGACGTGCTTCAAGAACTCCTCGGCTACGAACGCATTGTGATCGAGGTCCGCGAACGCCATCTCGGGCTCGATCATCCAGAACTCGGCGAGGTGACGCGTGGTGTTCGAGTTCTCGGCGCGGAACGTGGGGCCGAAGGTGTAGATGTTGCCGAGGGCCATCGCGTAGGTCTCGCCCTCGAGCTGGCCGCTCACCGTGAGGCTCGTGCGGCGGCCGAAGAAGTCCCTCGCGTAGTCGATCTTGCCCTCGGGCGTGCGCGGGAGCTTGTCGAGGTCGAGCGTCGTGACCTGGAACATCTCGCCCGCGCCCTCGGCGTCGTTGGCCGTGATGATCGGGGTGTGGACGTAGAAGAAGCCGCGCGAGCGGAAGAAGTCGTGCACGGCCATCGCCAGCGTGTGGCGGATGCGCGTGACGGCGCCGAAGGTGTTCGTGCGCGGCCGGAGGTGCCCGATCGTGCGCAGGTAATCGAAGCCGTGGCGCTTCTTCTGCAGCGGGAAGTCCTCGGGCGCGAAGCCGTAGACGTGCACGCGCTCGGCCTTGATCTCGATCGCCTGCTCCTTGCCCTGGCTCGCGACGACGAGCCCCTCGACACGCACGCTCGAACCCGTGCCGAGCTTCTTCACGTCGGTCTCGTAGTTCTCGAGCGTGCCGTCCGCGATGACCTGCAGATTCTTCAGGCAGGAGCCGTCGTTGATCTCCAGGAAGGAGAAGTTGTTCTTCGCATCGCGGCGCGTGCGGACCCAACCACACACGCTCACGCGCTGGCCAACGGGCGACTGCTTGAAAAGCTCCTGTACGCGATGGATCTGCATGGACATGGCCCTACCTCTGGTCGACGCTTGGGGCTCCGGATCGCCTTCGGCGTCCTACGCCCCAAACCCCAAAGCACCGGAGTCGCGGTGGCGCAAGGGCTTCCCGGATCGCAGCTCAGCCCGTCTCGATCGGGAGGGCCGCGTCCCGCGCCCAGTCGCTCCAGGATCCCTCGTACAGAGCGGCGTCCTCGCGGCCGAGGATCGCGAGGGCAAGGAGATCGTGGCAGGCCGTGACGCCGGAGCCGCAGTAACAAACGACGCTCTTCGCATCGAGCGCGCCGAGCGCCCGGTAGCGCGCATCGAGCGCCTCGCGCGGAAGGAAAGCGCCGCCGGGCGAGACGAGGTTCTCCACGAAAGGCGCATTCCGGGCGCCGGGGACGTGCCCGGCGCGCGCGTCGATCGGCTCGGAGCGGCCTTCGTACCGCTCGCGAGCCCGCGCATCGAGGACGACGGCCTCCGGCAAGCCGAGCGCGGCGAGGCGAGCGACGTCGGCTTTGTCCACGACGGGTGCGCCGCCGGGCCGAAGCGCGAGAGGCGGCGCGGGCGTGACGCGAGGAGGGGCGGTGTCGAGCGCGCGGCCAGACGTGATCCATGCGCCGATGCCGCCGTCGAGGACACGTCCGCCGAGATGTCCGAAATGACGGAGCAGCCACCACATGCGCGCAGCGATGGCGCCGCCGGCGTCGTCGTAGGCGACGACGATCGAGTCCTCGGTGACGCCGAGGCGCGAGAGCAGCGCCGCGAATTTTTCCGCCGCCGGCAGCGGATGACGGCCGGGGCCTCGCGACGGATCCCCGGCGAGCTCGGCATCGAGATCGACGAACGACGCGCCCGGGATGTGGCCCGCTTCGTACGCGTCGACGCCACGCTTGCCCGAGAGATACCAGCGCACGTCGACGACGCGGACGCGCGGATCGGACGCGTGCGCCGCGAGCCAATCCACCGTGACGAGCGGGCCTTCGGACATCGGCGCTTCTCCTAGAACGTACCCGACAAACCCACGCTTCCCGGCCCGATGTACGGCACGACCACGGGCGCGAGATGCGCGTCCTTCTTCGCCGCTTTCTTCCCACCGCCCGAGGGCAAGAGCCAGAACGTGAGCGCGAGCGCGCCCATCACGCCGCCGCCGATCGCGAGGCCGAGGCCCACCGTCTGGAACGTCCGCCGCTCGTCGTCACGCGCCTTGATCTCGGCGTAGTCCGTGGCGGGCAAGCTCGTGCCCGGCTCGCGCAACGCCGCGAGGTCCTCGATCTCGCTCGTGCGCGAAGCCGCCGTGTAGAGAAACACGCCCGAGGCGGCGCCGAGCCCGACGGTCAAGCCGGTCGCGATCCAGGCGAACGTGCGACCGCCGCCCTTCGTCGGCGACAGCGCCACGCGCGCCACGCTGCCGCGCTGCACGGTGACGGTCGTGCTCGACGTCGCGCCGTCGACCTGCATCTCGACGTCGTGTTTGCCCGGCTCGACAGCGACGCGGCCGTCGTCGTCCGGATCGACGGGCTTATCGTCGACCAGCACCACGGCCGAGCCCGGCACGTCGCCGAGCGCGACGATCGCTTCCTGCGCAGGCACCGTGAGCGACTTCGTGAGCGCGGTCGTCGCGAGATCGCCGAACTTGTCCTGCGCGACGATCGTGATGTCGAGCTTGGCCTTCGGCCGGATGAAGGAAGGATCGAGCGTGCCGCGCAGAGGCCCATCGGGCGAAGGCGCGAGCGGCAGGTCGAACGAGCCTTCGATCGCGCTCGATCGAACCCGCGCGATCACGCGCAGCCACGGAGGCGCGACGCTCGCCGTCGCGGAGATCCGCACGGGCGCCCACGCCACCTCGGGCGCTTCGATCTCGAGGTCCGAGAGTTTCACGCCCGCCCGTTCGATCCGCTCTTTGCGCGCGCTCTCCGCGGCCGCGCGACAAGCCGCGCGCACCTTCGGCGATTGATCACGCGCGACCTCGGGATCGTAACCCGCCGCCACGACCGCCTTCGCGCACGCCTGCGCGCCCGCGGCCTCGCCACGCGTGACCAGCGCGGCCTGCGTTTCCAGGAGGCCCGCCTCCACCGCGAGCGTCGGCGGCAGCTCCGACTTGGGCAACGTGTTCAGCGTGCGGAGCGCGTCCGCGAACGCGCCGTTCTCGACCTGCTCGCGCGCCCTCGCCACGACGCTCGCGAGGTCCTCCCCTCGCGCCTCCGTCCCGACGGCGCCGAGGGCCGCACCTACCGAAAGCGCCACCGCGACTCGCCCGAGCCGAGCGCCCATGCGTTGCCTCCCGTTCTTCATGGCAAACCCTACTCCGCCCTGCGCAGATCCACCCGAACCGACGACGGTTTGCCCGGCTTGATCGTGACCGACAGGCTGCGCGACGCGCCGAGCTCGCTGTTGCGCAAGACCACCGAGTGCGGGCCCGGCGCGAGCGAGATCGGCGCGAGCGGCGTGGTCCCGACCGAACGACCATCCACGGTCACGTCGGCCCAAGGCGAGACGGACACGACGAGCGTGCCCGGCTCGTTCGAATTTGCTTCCTCGGCCGACGCGGACGCGGTCGGCGCAGACGTCGCGCCTTGCCCCGTTCGTTTGGGGTCCACGTTTCGCGCGCCCGTCCCTTGCGCGACCGTCGCCGTCGGCGAAGTCGAGGGCGCGCCCGTCGACGTCGCCGTGGGCTGCGCCTCGGGGCCCGTCGTGCTCGGCAGAGCCGCGATCGATTCGGTCGGCGCAGGCGTGATCGCGGACGGCGACGCCGACGTGACGGCTTGATCCGTGCGTGGCCCCGACGCGCTCCGCGAGAGCACGAAAAACGCCGTGACGCCGCCGAGGATCGTGAAGCCCGCGAGCGCGAGGATGGGCAGGACCATCGAGCGTCGCCCGCTCGCCTGCAAGCTCGACGGCGCGCCCGCGTCCGCGAAGCTCGCGACGTTCGTCACGCTGCGCGATCCAGGCGCCGATCCCGGCGCGCCCATCATCGACGGGTGATAACCGGGCGCCGAGATCCGACCTGCGCCCGTCCCCGGCTGCGGCATGCCTCCATGCGTGCCGTACGAGGGTTGCCCCGGTGCGTCGGACGAACGCGTGGTCTCGGCCGGAAACGCGCTCGGTCGCGTCGCGCCCGTGCCGAGCTGCATGCTCCACTCCTGCGGCCGCTTCGCTTGCCCCGTGCCCGGCGTACTCGATCCAGCCGCGGGCGCGCCCGCCACCTGCTCGACTCGCGCGCGGAGCTCGGCTTGTGCTTCCTTCACGGCGCTCGGCCCGAGCGCGCGCAAGGCCTCGTCCATGAGATACGCGAGCTCGCCGCCGTCGGCGATGCGCCGGCGCGGATCGAGCTCCGTCGCGCGATCGATCGCCTGCGCGAGCGGCTCCGGGATGCCCGGCAAGAGCTCGTGCACGCGCGCGACCGGCTCGCTCGCGATCATCATGAGGAGCTGCGTCTGCGTCTCGGCCTTGCGCAACCTGCGCCCGAGCAGCCCTTCGAAGAGCGTGATGCCGAGCGCGAACACGTCGGCGCGCCCGTCGAAGGGCTCGCCGCGCGCCTGCTCGGGCGGCATGTACGGGAGTTTGCCCTTGAACACGCCGGTCTCGGTCTTCTCGCCGCCGAGGCCCGAGATCCGCGCCACGCCGAAGTCGGAGAGCCGCACGCGGCCGTCGCGCGCGACGAGGATGTTCGACGGCGTGACGTCGCGATGCACGACGCCGACGTTGTTGCCGTTCTCGTCGCACATGCCGTGCACGGCCTCGAGCGCGCGCGCGACCTCGCGGCCGATGTACGCGACCGTCGCGGGCGCGAGCGTGCCCGTGCGCTTGAAGATGCGATCGAGCGCAGCGCCGTCGACGAACTCGAGCACGAGGTAGAGGCCACCCTCGGCGTTGCCGAGTTCGATCAAGCGCACGACGTTCGGATGATCGAGGCGCGCGATCACCTGCGCTTCGGCGACGAACGAGTCGGTCGCGACGTCGCCGATGTCGCCCGCGGTGAGCAGGCGCTTCACCGCGACGCGGCGGCGGAAGTTGCGCGGCCCTTCCTCCTCGGCGAGCCACACCTCGCCCATCGCGCCCTTGCCGAGCATGCGGAGGAGGCGGTACTTGCCTGCGAACAAAGGCTGGGAGCCAATGGAGCCGATGCTCATACGCGCCTCAAGGTGCCGCCGGGGGCTCGGGCTCGGGTAGGACGGCCATGCGGATCGTGGCCGACGTTTCGTCCGTCTCGAGCCAGCCGACGAAGAGCTTGCCCGAAGTGAGGACCGCATGGAGCGCGCCGATGCTGCGCGTGGAGAGCCGCGGAATCGAAGCGACGCGCGACGCCTCCGCGCTCGCCGCGTCGACGAGGTAGACCGCGATCTCCGGCGCGTCGATGGCCTCGCCCGGCGTGACGAGGATCGACTTGGCGCCTTCGCGTCCGATCCACGCGGGGCGCGGCGTGTCACGCAGGCTGGGGAGCGCGCCGATCGAGGTCTCGACGGGCGGCGTGGGATCGCCGATCACGGGCGCCGCGACCGTGCGCAGCTCGGCCGGTCCCGAGACGGGATCGGTGGGCTGCTTGTCGCCCTGCCGCGCCGAGGGCGCGATGTATGCGAGCGACGCGTCGTCCGCGGCGATGGGGATCGCGAGGCGACCGAGCTTCACTTCGGCTTCGCCACCACCGTCGGGCAAGAGCACCGCGCTCGGCCGCTCGTTGTCGAGGATCCACCACGCGCCAGTGCTCGTGCTGAACGCGCCGAGGACGCCCACGGCGACGGGCAACTTCGCGCGCGCCGGGTGGTACTCGGGATCCAGCGAGAAGAGCGTGCCGTCCTCCTGCATCGAGAAGATCGCGAGCTCCGCGACCGTCTCCAGGTTGTTGTCGATGGTCGCCGTCCGCGAACGCACGTAGCCGAGCTCGACACGATCGCCGCGGTGGAGGAGCTTCGGAAAGCTCACCGCGCCGTACCCCACGGTCGCGAGTCGCTCCTCCTTGGCCCACGCGGATTCGAACGCGGCCGGCTGATCCTCGCGCCCCTCGGGAGGCAGATCGACGCGGTATGTGACGAGGCGCGGCTCGACCGTGGGATCGTCGGGGAGCGAAGGCGCGCTGATCGCCACGAGCACACGATCACCGCCGACGGGCAGGACGTCGAAGTAAGGCTCGAGCGAATCGCCGTCTGCGACGTAGCGACCCACGATGTCCATGCGCGCGCTCACGGCGCCCTCGGGCGTGACGCGCGCGCCCACGAAGCGTTGCCCCTCGTCGGAATACGCGTACGTCTCCCACACGACGAGCACGCCCGACGCTTGCGGCACCACGCGCACGTCCGAGCCACGCAGGTACGGGACGACGCCGACGGTGATGGGCACCGGCGTGCCCGGCAGCGCGCAAACGCCGTGGATGCAGTCGTATCCCTCGGGGCAAGCGCCGCCCTCCGCGCAGAGCGCCGGCATCTCTCCGAACGAAGGTTCTCCGCAGCCCGCCCCGAACATCCCGAGCGCGGCGACGAGCGCGCTCGAAAAAACCCGTCCCCTCGATCCCCTCAAGGTGCCCCCTGTCCTTGCGCCTTGTCGATCCGCGGCCCTTCGATCGGTCGCGCGAACGCCCGCGCCCGCACCGATCGACCGAGGAGCGTCCCCATGCCCCCGCGACGCAGATCCGACACGCCGATCCAGAGGTCCATGTTCGACTCGTAGAACTCGGTCCACGCGACGTACGCCTTGTCGCCGAGGCCGAAGGCGCGCGCCGAGAAGACCAATCCGGTGCTCGTCCGCGGCACGCTCGCCACGATCCGCAGAGGCTCCGTCGGCGACCGCCACGCGACGTCGATCGTGGGCAGGTTCGGATCACGCGAGACCGGCGTGACGAGCGCGCCTCCCTCGAACGGCGTGCCCACGAACGGCGTGGTCGTCTCCGGCAGCACGAAGCCCTTGTCCTCCGTGGGCATGCCCGTCGAAGGGGCGAAGACGTAGCTCACCGCGTACGTCGCCTTCGCGGGATCGAAGTCGCCGAGCCGCATCGCGAAGACGCCGTCTTTCCAGCCGAAGAGCGGCTCGTCGCTCGTCGGCACGAACTCGGCCATCGAGCCCATGCCGCCCATCGCGGTCGCGGGATCCAGCGTCGAGAGCGCGTAGCTCTCGAAGCCCACGCGCACCGTGAGCAGGCCGCCGTCGTCACGGAAGATCTGACAGTCGCCGGAGAGCGGCGGCACGTCCGGCGGCAGGTTCGTCGACGCCTTCCACGTGGGATTCCAGAGCGAGCCTTCCCGTTCGAGGTGCAGCACCTCGACGCGACCACCACCGGAGGGAAGGGTCCACGCGATGTTGAGCGTGGTCCCGTCGATCGCGGCGCCGACGTACGGAGGCTCGACGCCGCCGAGGAACGGCGTCGTCGTCGAGAAAAGCTTCTCCACCGCGGGCGTCGAGCCGCTCGCCGACGTGCGCTCGATCCCGAGGAGCTCGAGCGTCGTCTCGTCGGACTCGACGTTCGGGAACCGCACGAGGACCACGCCGTATCGGCCATCGGGCAGCGGCACGACGGCCGAGGAGATCGTCCCGCCGCCGTACGTGTAGAGCGCGCGCGGCTCGGACAGCTTGCCGTCGGGCGCGACGCGGATCTCGTAGATCCCGCGCGCGCCCGGGGTGAACCCGTCGTTCACGATGAGCGTCGCGCCCTCGCCCTCGGACGAGAGCCAGAACATCTCCGGCGGATTGATCCAGGCGACGCGTTTGGGCCTGCGGCTCGTGGGCGTCGCGCCGTCGCGCACGCAGACCGTGGCCTGGCACGAGTAGCCTTCGGGGCAGACGCCGCCGGATTCGCACGCGAACGGCACGTCGCCGAGCTCGGGCGTGCAACCCGCGCCGAGCAGCGTCGAAAGGACCAAGACGTAACGGGCCGTCCGCCCGAGCATGCGAGCAGTCTACCCCCGGACCCGGCCGATTTGCGTCGGAAATGCGCGGCGCCCGGCTCAACCTTCGTGTGCGCCGCCGGGCGTGAGGGCCACGGGTGCCGGCGGCTTCGGCCCGCCCGCCTCGCGGGGGTGCCCTTCGAGGTGGGGAAACCACTCGAAAAACTGGTGCAAGTGGGCGTGCCGCTCCGGCTCGATGTACTCGAAGACCACCCCGCGATCGTTGATCTCCCAGAACTCGTTGGTGGTCACGGAGAGCATCTCGTTCTTGATCGAGCGCAGCCGATCGGGTCGCTCGTCGCGCATGTCGCGGTGGATCCGCCGCGCGAGATCGATCTCACCCTTCTGCAGGTAATACGTCGCGAGCTTGACCTGGGCCTTGCGCACGCCGCGGAGCGATTGCTCCTGCTGCGCCACCTCGGCCTCCTTGTCGACCTCGAGGAAGATCTGCAAGAGCTCGTCCCGCACCTCCACGCCGAGATCGTAGGCGAGCTCGTTCAGCGCGCAGAGGTCGAAGGCCACGGTCTCCGTGACGAACGCGAGCTTCATCGCGTGGGCCGTCTGCGCGTAGTACTTGAAGTGCCCCGCGATCCGCAGCGCCTCGTCGCCCCAGCCTTGCGAGAGGATCTTCTCGCCGAGGTAGCGGTACTGGTTCAGGCAGTTGTAGGCCGCGGGCACGTCCCGCGCGTTCAGCGCGCGGCGCATGTACGTGTTGAAGAACTTGATCACCGTCGCGAGCGCGGCGCGATCCTCCGCCGCGAGCGCCGCGAGCCCGATGTAACGCGTGCCGATCGCGATGCGATTGACGATGTCGGGCATCTCCGTGAGCGCCTCGCGGAAGACCATCAAGAACTGCCGCAGCGCCTTGTATTCGAGCCAGGTGCGATCGCTCTGGAGCTTGCCGAGCGCGATCTCGTTCATGCTCACGAAGTCGGCGTCCTTGAGGAGTCGCCCGCGGATCGAGAACCACCGATCGTCGAGCTCGCGCTTGTGCGGCATGTACGCGACCACGAGGTCGCAGATCGCGTCGACCGTGTTCGAGGCGATGCCCTTGTCCTTCTGCTCGATCGCGTTGAGCCCGATGTCGGCGAGGTGTTCGAGCGCCGAGAGCGCCGTCATGCGCCGGCCGTCGACCTCGTCCTCCGACTCGCCGCGTGATCGGGTGAGCGCCTGCGCGACGCCGCCTCGACGGATGCGCTCGACGATCTTGTCGGGCTCGAGGAAGTCGAAGACGTAATTGAAGTACGGCGCCATCACGAGCAGGCTCAGCGTGAGCAGCACGATCGAGCCCATGACGCCGAAGCGCGGGACGAAGGACTGCGCGGCATCGGGCGCCTGCCGGATCGCGTAGTTCACCCAGAGCGAGAAGACCGCCGAGACCACGAAGAACGCGATCACCGCGCGGTTCGTACGGTCCCGAAAGAACATGTCCGTGATGCGCGGCGTGTACCGCGTCGCCGCGAGCTGCACGATGATCGACGCGACCGTGATGACGATGCCGAGGATCGCGGCGATCACCTCGCCCGTGCCGCCCATGATCCGGCTCGCGTCGTCGGGCGACATCTCGCCGAAGAGCGCGGTCACGCCGCCGGGCTGCGCGTGCGAAATATCGAGGAGCCGGAACGCGACGAACGCCGTTACGCTGACGATCGCGAGGATCGACAGCGGGTAGAGCCACAAGCTGTTCGAGAACGCGAGGCGAGCTTTGGGCACGAGCCTCCTCGAGAGGACGAGAGCGCGGCTACGGGCTCTCGCCGCCCTCGAGGTCCTCGGCCAAGTAGCTCAGGATGACCTCGTCGAGCGATTTCTCGCTGATGAGATCCTCTCCGAAGATCGAGGTTCCCTGCGCGGGGCGCGCGGTCGCGAAGATGGCCGGGGGGCGGGTCTGCGCGTAACGACCGGCGGAGGACGGAGACGCCGCGGACGCGGGCTCCGGCGTGCCGAGCGCGCGGTAGACGCCCGCCGTAAAGAGCGCGCCGCCCTTCTTGACCGACGTGGGCGGCGGCGGGACGTCCTGCGTCTGCTGCACGAACGCCGCTGTCTCAGGCGCCTTCGTCTGCTGCTCGAGCCCGGCCAGCGAGGCGTCGATGTCCGCAGGCGACACCGACGCCAGCGGCGGCCGCGGCGAAGGCGGATTGCCTCGAAGCGCGGCCTGCAGATCCGCCGCGTTCATCAAGACGGAGGGGCGCTGCGGCAGATCCGGCTTGAAGCTCGGCGGAGGCGCCGCGGGCTCGGGCGCCGGAGGAGGCGCCGCAGGCGCGGGCGCGGCCACGGGTGCCGGAGCGGGCGCCGCGGCGGGGGCCGACGCCTCCGTCTTCTCCTCGAAAATGTGGTCGAACTGCCCGTCTCGCAAAGCGACGAACATCGCCTTGTGCTGATCCTTCATCAGCTGACGGACGATCTCCTGCACGTTCGCCTCGTTGAGGTGCTCCGCGTAGGAGGTCTTCAGGGTCTTCAGGATGCGCCCGCCGTCCGCAAAAAGATGCGTGATCACGTGCGGGTGACGGTGCCCCGAGTCTTCCGTTTGAATATGGAAGACACGTCCCTTGTGCTTGACGTTGTTGTTGAAGCCGAGAAGCGGTGAGATGACTTTCACGGCGATCGATAAGGCTCCTGAAGGCCCGAAGAGACCCTACCATAGGGTCCGCCGACGCGACCAGGAAACGACGTGCCGATCGACACGACCGCTGAAATCCTGCGCGCGCCCGGGCAACGCTCTCCCGACTTATCGCCCTTCCTCAAGGAAGACATCGCTCGAACTCGTCGGCATTGTTCGCGCGCATCGCACAGTCGGCCTCGTCCACCGTGAGGTAGGTCGGGCAGCGGGCGAACTTGGGATCGGTCGAAGCGATCGTACGCGCCTGGGCCTTGCGCGAAGCGAGCTCCGATGCAGGCGGCTTGTCTGTGATCGCGTGGATGATGTGCTCCACGTAACGATCGAGCAGAGCCGCGCACGTGTCCGGCGAAGGATGCGACGCGAGGGAGCGGCGGATCGGCTTCGACAGGACGAACCCCACGACCGAGAGCACGATCAAGAGCGTCGCGACCACCTCCGCGCGGGTCGCGGGCGTGCTCAATCGAGGCACAGATCGACCTGCTCGGCCGTCGTGGCCTTGCGCACGCACTCCATCGCGCGCTGCGTGATCCGGCGGCCGACGCACTTGCTGACGAGCTCTTCCCCTCGCGCGGCGCGGACGGCGGCTGTCCTCTTCTGCACCTCGGCAGGGTCGGTGACGTTCTGCGCGGCGAGCTCGATCGCGGCGCTCTTGTCCAAGATCTCGTCACACTCGGCCCGCGTCGCCGGACGACCACACCCGACCGCGACGAACCCGAGCACCAGCGTCAGGAAGGCCCCGGCGAGGCCCCTCCTCGCGCTCGAACCACCCTGCTCCATTACCCGCTGGCCCATGGCGTCGAGACCTTGGCGTGCCTACGCCCGAGGCGCAACCTCGCCGCGCGAGGGGCCGCAGCCTCACACGCAGGGACGTGTCGAATTCTGGACGCTTGTATGGGCCTTGCTAATCTCGATCCGTGAGCAAGGCGAAGGACAACCCAGCTTCCTTCGCCCCCGCAGGAGCGGGGAAGACGGCCAAGCCAAAGGCGCCGCGGCGTACATCGCGTGAAGACGAGCGCGAACGCGAGGCGGACGTCGCCGTTGCAGCCACGGAGAAAACTTCTGCACGCCGCCAGCGCGCGAAGGCTCCGGCGAAGAAGCGACCCGCGCGGCCGAAATCCGTGCTCGCCGAGGACATGCTCCGCCGCGCGCTCGAAGCGCCGACGCCGCGCTCGCGCGCACTCTGGGCGAGGCGCGGCCTCGCCGCGCGCGCGCAGCTCGATCGCACGACGCAGGCGATGCTGCTCCGTCAGCTCTACCTCGCCTACTACGAGGAGTGCCGCTTCGCGCAGGCCGCCGCCATCGCCGAACAAGCGCTGACGCTCGACGTGCTGCCCGACGTCGCCCATCAAGACGCCGCGCGCGCAAAGCAGGCGCTCGGCGACGTCGAAGGCGCGGCCGCGCATCTCCGGCTCGCCGCGCGTATCGGCCCCGCGAGCCGCAAGGCGTTCCACTACTGGACCCTCGGCAGCCTCTTCTACCTGCACCACCGCTACCCCGAGGCGATCGCCGCGATCTCACGCGCGGCGCGCTGGGGCACGACGGACAAGCCGCTCTACCACGGGCACCTCGCGCTCGCCCGCCTCGCGCACGGGCAAACCGTGGAGGGAATCGGCGACCTCATCGACAGGCTCGTCGTCGCGCCCGCGGGCAATGGCTACGGCCGCTTCGTGCTTGGCCTCCTGGCCCTGCATGCCGGCCGACCCGACGACGCTCGCCGTTGGCTCGAGGCCTTCGTCGACCGCACGACGTCCGGCCGGAAGGCCACGGCCGTTGCGCTCCGCGGCGAGGTCGAGGCCGCCCGCCAGGCGCTCGCTCGCCTGCCGGCCGATTGAATCGAAGATCGTGTCGCTCGCGGATCGGGCCGAGCGCCCGACCCTTTGGTAACATACGCGCCGTGCGACCCGCCTTCCGAAGTGCTCAGCCTCTCTCCGGGCCTCGATCGCTCGCGCCGCTTTGCCTCGCCGCGCTCGCGCTCGGGGTGCTCTTGCTCTCGCCCTCCGCGGCCCTCGCGGCGGAGGACAGCCGCGACCTCTTCACGCGCCTGCGCGAGGACTACGGCCTCGTCGGCGGCGCCGTGGGAGCGTTCGCCGGCGGCCTCCTCACGTGCCTCACGCCCTGCGTCTACCCGATGATCGCGATCACGGTCAGCGTCTTCGGAGCCAAGCAGGCATCGAGCCGAAAGCAGGCCGTTCTGCTTTCGCTCTCGTTCGTCATGGGCATCGCGGTCCTCTTCACCACGCTGCTCGTCGGCGCGGCGCTCACGGGCAACCTGTTCGGCGCAGCGCTGCAGAAGTGGTGGGTCAACGTCGGGATCGCGCTCGTGATGGGCGCGATGGCCGCGTCGATGTTCGGCGCCTTCGAGCTCACGCTCCCCGACGGCGTGATGCAGCGGCTCTCCAGCGTCGGCGGCGTCGGTTACGGCGGTGCATTCGCGCTCGGCCTCGTGAGCAGCTTGATCGCCGCGCCGTGCACGGGCCCCGTGCTCACCGGCGTGATCCTCTGGATCGGCAAGACGCAGAGCGTGGCGCTCGGCGCGCTCGTGGGCTTCTGCTACGCGCTCGGCCTCGGCCTGCCCTTCTTCCTCGTCGGCGCGTTCGCCGTCGGTTTGCCGAAGAGCGGCAAGTGGATGGTCTCGGTGAAGTCGTTCTTCGGCACCGTCCTGCTCGTCTGCGCGCTCTACTTCCTGCGTTACGCCATCCCCGCGATGACCAAGGTGGCACGCCATGACACGATGTTCATGGTCGCGGGCATCGGAGCGATCCTCTTCGGAATCCTGCTCGGCGCAGTGCACCTCGATTGGAGCGACGGCGGCCTCGGCGTGAAGATCCGCAAGGCGCTCGGCATCACGGTCGCGACGGCCGGCGGCTTCATCCTCTGGATCAGCATCGAGCTTCCGCCCGAGATGCCACACGTCGTGGCGACGGCGGAGGCGGCGACGGGCAAGAAGCTCCTCGCGTGGGAGCACTCGGAGAAGGACGCGACGGAGAGGGCGCAACGCGAGAAGCGGCCGCTGATGGTCGATTTCACGGCCGACTGGTGCGGTGCTTGCAAAGAGTTCACGAAGCACACCTTCTCCGATCCACGCGTCATGGAAAAGGCGGGCAACTTCGTCGCGGTCAAGTTCGACGCGACCGACGACGAGGATCCGCAGGTCGAGCAGGTGAAGAAGAAGTACGGGGTGGTTGGGCTTCCGACGGTGGTCATCTACGACTCGACCGGCAAGGAGCGGCAGCGGTTCACCGAGTTCGTCCCTGCCGACAAGTTCCTCACGGCCATCGAGGGCATCAACTGACGGACACGCCCAAGCCACCTCGCATCCCCTCCCCTCGCGAGGTCCGTCATGGGTAACGTCATCCGGCTTCTCTCCTTCCTCGTCACACTCCTCCTCATCCTCCCAAGCTGCTCCGGCGGCGCCCCGACCCGGGGCAGCCTCGTCGTCGGTGTCACGAGTGATCTACGCGTCGGCGTGGACGTCCTGCGTCTGCACGTGATCCGCAAGGTCAACGGCGCCATGATCAGCGACGAGGAGCTCTTCTCCGACGGCGCATCCCCCTTCGAAATCCCGCTCGAAATCGGCTTCGCAGATCTCGAAGGCGGCGACGACGTCGACGTCGAGATCGAAGCCTTCGGCAGCACGAGCACGCCACTCGTCATCCGCACCGCAGGCAGCACGATCGAGGCCGGTCGCACGCTTCTCTTGCGAGTCGATCTCTCCGCCGCGTGTGCCGGCTCCACGGCCCCGACCTGCGACGCGCCGCAGACATGCACGGGCGGCGTCTGCGGCGCCTCGTACGTGAGCCCCGCGATGCTCGAGGACTACCGCTCCGGCTGGGCCAAAGGAAAAGCAGACATCTGCAAGCCGAACGACGGCCCGCCAACGCTCATCGTAGGCAAGGGCCAAGCCGATTACCTGCCGACGAGCGATTACGATCTCGCGCAGATCGAGGCAGGCCCGCAGGGCGGCCATCACATCTGGATCGCACTGCGCATGAAGAACCTGCGCCAGTCCGGGAGCATCACGACGCTGACAGGCCACGTCGAGGAGCTCGGTCTCGACATCAACCCCTTCACCGTGATCTTCACATTCGATCCCGACGAAGGCGGCTACTGCAAGCTCTACGGCCTGCGCTTCCAGATCGACGGCGCAACGGACGTGGAGCAACTCCTCGGCAAGACGCTACTCGTGAAAGCCAGCGTGAAGGACAAGGACGGCGATGTCGGCACAGCCGAGCGCTGGGTGAAGCTGTCGTCAGATATTCTCTGACGGCTGGCAGCCGTTTCGCCGGGGTTTCACCCCGGGCCCGACCAGGGGTTGTCCACCCCTGGACCCGGACCAGGGCGCAGCCCTGGACCGAGGGTGCATCGACCGCGATGCGGTCGATGCAACGGATCAGCGTGTGGCCGTCGCGTCCGCACCGAGCCGTGTCGCCTTCCATCGCGACCAGAAGCCCCCCGTCAGCACGTCGAGTGTGCCATCCGCCTCCATCACCGTCAGCGCAGCGCGCGTGCGTGCCTCGGGATCACGCGTCTCGTCGTCGCGCTCCACGCACGCGCGTTGCCAGGTGAAGAGCACTTCGAGCACGCGCGCTTCGAGCTTGTGCCTCGCCGAGGCGCGCTCCTCGCGGAGCCGTTCGAGCGCGACCTCCTCGTCAGCGAAGACGAGCCGATCGAGGCGAAACGTCGCGCGTGCCTCGAGCCACAAGCTCGATCCTCCGGAAACCGTGACGCGATCCGGATCGTACTCCGTCGGCGCAAGCGCACGCGACTCGTCGAGCAAACGCGTCACG
Organism: Polyangium sp. y55x31; assembly: GCF_029946505.1. GTDB lineage: Bacteria > Myxococcota_A > Polyangia > Polyangiales > Polyangiaceae > Polyangium. The sequence goes on along the minus strand of NZ_JARZHG010000005.1, from coordinate 305,249 downwards.
CGCAACCGAAGCTCGGGCAAGAGCGCGGACGCGCGCGCGCGGGAGGCCACACGATCGATCCGCGTGACATGCTCTTCGAGGCGCGCATGTTCGATCGCCGCCGACACGACGGCACGCGCAACGGACGGCGAGATCAAGAGCTGCACCACGACACGTGGTGGCCCCGGCGTAATCTCGGCAGGGGTGGAAGGCGCAGGCTCCGGCGCGGGCTCCAGCGCAGCGGGAGGATCCACATGCGTGGCCTTGGCGATGCGACCACGCGCGCGCCGCGCCCCCGCAGGCTCGGCAATCCGCTCGATCGGGACCCCGACGAGCACCATCGCGCCGAGATCGTTTCTCCCCTCGTCGCGACGAACGAACGACACCTGAAGGGAGACCCACAACGATCCCCGCGAGGCACCATCACTCCAGAGCTCGTGCGCCTGCGCGTCGTCGAGATCCGCAACCGTGTGGAATGCCCAGTCGTCGTCCAGCAACGTCGACGCGGCCCGCGACGGCGTCACGTGGAGGAGCGCGGCAAGCGCAGCGGCGAGGGCCAATAGAAGAGGAAACCGTACTTCGGAACAAACTCGTTGGACCATGCACGTACATCGACGCGGCCCGCGACGAGTTGCGTACGATCCGACGATTGTCGTCGCGCTCTACCGTTCGCGTGATCCCGGACGAACCTGCTCGCTCGCTCCGCCACGCGGAAGCTCGCTCGCGCCGCCACGCGCCGGCGCGTTCGGCCTCGATGCCTCGACGGGCACGCCGCGATCACCGAAATCGAGCGTGGGCCAGCGATCACCGATCGCCTCGATCCGCCCGGCGCCACCCGTATGCACAGGAGGCGTGGTCCCCGCGAGGATCGGCGCGAGCATCGACTCGATCTCGGCAGGCGCGGGCGCCCGAGCCTCGGCGCGCACCGGCGCCGCAGCCGCGACGCCGCCCTGCACAGGCGCGCCTCGCTCGGGCGTCCATCGCGCGACGCGGACCGAGACCGACGCGGTGGGCTCGCTCCGCGACGTCATCACCTCGGCGCCGATGGCGAACGGCTCGAACATGCCGTGCGCGAGCCAGCCGATGCTCACGCGCACGTTCGATCCCGGCCGCAAGTTGCGGAGGTAGGCGTCGCCGAAGAGCGCGTCGATGCGCAGATCCCGCTGCTCGACGATCGGGCCATCCCAGCTCGGCGTCACCTGGACCATGCGCACCACGAGCGCGCCGTCGGTATGCCGAGCCCGCGCACGCGCGAGGCTCACGGGCCGGACTTCCCAGTAGAGGTAGATCGTCGCGGGATCGACCGCGATGGCCACGATCTCGTCGACGTCGTAGCGCTCGGGCAGCGGCAGCTCCTCGATGGCATCCGCCTCGGGCGCCGACCACGCAGGCACTTCGGCTTCCACTTCCGCGACCGCTTCCGCTTCCGCAGCCGGCGCCGCTTCCGCGACCGCTTCCGTGGCCGCTTCCGCTTCCGTGACTGCTGCCGCAGCCGGCGCCGCTTCCGCGACCGCTTCCGCAGCCGGCGCCGCTTCTGCTTCCGCCTCCTCGACCGCCTTCGCCTCCGCCGCGGCCTCGACCTCCGCGGCTTCCGCCGTGCTCGTTTCCTCGGCAGGCTCGGGCTCGCTGTCACTCTCGCTCGGCGTGGTCACGACTTCCTCCCGCATCTCTTCTTCGACCGCGGGCGCCGCGCCTCCTGCGACGAGCCGCTGCCTCAGCACGCGCGCCTCCGTGTGCTCGGGCTCGCGCGCGAGCACCTCGTCGAGCACGCCGATCGCTTTGTCCACGAACCCCTGCGCCGCGTAGATCTCCGCGAGCGTCACCGTCGCGAGGGGCGGCGGCGCCGTCGGCCAGCCTTTCGCCGGCGGCGCGCTTCGCACCGCGCTCGCCACGTCGGGCAGGTGCAGACCTCGCTCGATCACCCCGACGAGCAGATCCCTCGCTCGCCCCATCCATCCACGCGACCGCGCGCGGTCTCGCTCGCTCCGCGCCGTGCGCGTGACGATCTCGTCGACGAGCTCCGGAATCGTGAGCGCGCGCGGGCGGGCGACGCCGAGCTCTTCTGCCAGAGCGATCAGCTCCTCCCGCGTCAAACCCTCGAGCTCGTGCCGCTCCATTTCGCGCGCAACCTAGCACGAAGCGCGGCGCGACGAGAGCGTCCGAGGCGTGGCCGTTTCATTGCGTCCGTTCGTCCGGAGCATCTCCGCAGAATGCCATCGGAAAACCGCTGGGTCGCGGCGCGGGCGCACTAGAATTCGAACATGGCCCCGCCCCATGTGCTCGCCTTCCGCGGCCAGGACCGCGCCGAACGAAGGCCGAGCACGCGCGCCGCCGGCTGGACGCATTTCGCCTTCACGAGCCTCGCCTCGCTCGCCGTCATCATCTTCGCCGCCTCTCACGTCGAGCGTGTCCGCCTCCTCGAAGCGCTCGTCGTACCGAGCACCTTCCTGTTCGCGAACCTCGTCGAGTACCTCGTGCACCGCGGCCCGATGCACCGCCGCAAGAAGCTCCTGCCGATCCTCTACGAGCGCCACACCTTGCGGCACCACCGCTTCTTCACGCGCGAGGCCATGGCCTGCGACTCCGCGGCCGACTTCCCCATCGTCCTCTTCCCCCCCGTGATGATCCTCGTGGTCCTCGGCGGCGTCGCGCTCCCCGTCGCGCTCCTCCTCTTCGCCGTCGCCACCCCGAACGCCGGCTGGCTCTTCGTGGCCACCGCCATGGCGTACTTCCTCACCTACGAGTGGCTCCACTTCGCCTACCACCTGCCGGAGCGCTCGCTCATCGCGAAAAGCCGCCTCGTCCGCGCCCTGCGGCAAAGGCACGCGCTCCATCACGACCTCGGCCGCATGGCGCACGAGAACTTCAACATCACGTTCCCGCTCTGCGACTGGCTCTTCGGCACGCTCGGGCAGCAGAGAAACGACGACCGAGAGGGTTGATGCGCGTCGACCCCCGCTCCTCACGATGTGGAGCCACCCCCGACGCGCGTCGACACCCGCTCCTCACGATGAGGAGCCACCCCTGACGCTCGTCGACACCCGCGGACCACGATGAGGAGCCACCCCTGACGCCCGTCAACGGGCGCTCCTCATCGTGAGGAGCGCCCCTCGACGCGCGTCGACACCTGCTGACCACGTTGACCAGCGGCCCTCGACACGCGTCGACACCCGCGGACCACGATGACCAGCGACCCTCGACACGAGGATCCGGGCACGAGAGACGATGTTCGGAGATTTTGGGGGCTGGGGATCGAGGGCTGGGTTCAGCCCACCGACTTCATCATCGCGACCGGCGCCGCGGCGTTCGCGCGGAACCCGCCTGCCGAGAGCGTCTCCACCGGCGTCTTCCGGCGCGCCGGCTGGTTCAGCTTCGCGCCGTCGAGCACCGCCTCGCAGAGCTCGCCGAAATCGTAGCCCTTCGCCGCGGCCGCCCGGGCGAGCAGGCCGTCCGGCGACAGCGCCGGCAGCGTGTTCACCTCGAGCACGTACTCGTTCTCGCCCGCCGTCACGAGCAGGTCGACCCGCACCGCGCCCGTGCACCCGAGCGCCCGCGCCGCCCGCTCCGCCAGGTTCTGCACCCCGCGCTCCCGCTGCGGCGACAGCGCCACCTTCACGAGCTCCGCGCCGGGATCCTCCAGCATCGCCTTCGGCGTCGCCACCTCCACCGAGCCGAGCACCTGCCCGTCCAGGATCGCGACGTTGATCTCCACGCCCGTCACGAACCGCTCCACGAGCGCGATGTCGTCGTACTCGAACGCCTGCTCCAGCGCGGCGCGCAGCTCCTCGAGGTTCGTCACCCGCGACACGCCCTGGCTCGACCCCTCTCCGCGCGGCTTCACGATCGCCGGGTAGCCGAACGAACCGTGCATCCCTTCGAGGTCGCTGAGGTCCGCGTCCTCCGACACCGTGTAGTACGGCGGCGTCGGCACGTTGTGCAGGCGGAACATCTCCTTCGCCTTCAGCTTGTCCATCGCGAGCGCGCTCGCGAGCACGGAAGACCCCGTGTACGGGATCCGCAGCAGCTCGAGGAGCCCCTGCACGCAGCCGTCCTCGCCCATGCGACCGGAGACGGCCAGGAAGGCCACGTCGATCCGCGCTTTCTGGACCACGGACGCGAGGTCGGGGCCGTAGCTCTCGCCGAGCGACAGGCGGACCACCTCGTGGCCGCGCGCCGAAAGCGCCTCCGCGACGGCATGTCCGGCGGACAGCTCCGACGACGAGCCACCCATGATCACGCCGACTCGCCTCCGCATCGATCGCCTCTTCATCGAATCCACCTCCGCCTCCGTGAACGCTCGGACCACGTCACGACCTTCTTGCCGGCGGGTATCAGACAATCGACGAAGGGGTCAACAAAACGGACAACTTCGGATCTACGCGTGGTCGTTCGGGATCTAGAACATCGGAACGATGTTCTAGGAGATCGCGAAGCGAGCTCGCTCGGGGGGTGAATCGGCCGGGCTTCGCCTGGCCGAGAGGGGGACGCGAGGCGTCCCCCTCGGGACTAGACCACCTCGACGAGCACGGCGGTGATGTTGTCCTTCCCGCCTCGTCCGTTCGCGAGGTCGATGAACCGCGTCACGGAGTCACTCGCGCCGAGCGCCGCGATCTCCGGGATCTCCTCGGTCTTCAGGTAGCCGTGCAAGCCGTCCGAGCAGAGCAAGTACCGATCACCCGCCCGCACCGAGATCACCGCCGTGTCCACCTCCACGTAGTCGCGGTTGCCCACGGCGCGCGTGATCACGTTCTTGTGCGTCGCCTTCGCCGCCTCCGCGGGCGTCAGCAGGCCTTGCTTGATCTGCCAGGCGAGCAGCGTGTGATCCTCGGTGAGCTGCACCGCGGCGCCCTCGCGGATCTGGTAGATGCGGCTATCACCCACCTGCCCCGTCACCAGCGATCGGCCGAGGAAAAGCGCCGCGCTGATCGTCGTGCCCATCCCGAGCTTGTCGCGCTCGAGCTCCGCCATCGCGAAGATCAGGTACGTCGCCGCCTGGATCGCCCCCTCCATGATCCGACACGCCGCGCGCGCCAGGGCTTCGTCGAGCTCCCCATCGATGGCCCCGAGCCCGCTGAGCCCGCGCTTCACCATCCCGTGGATCGTGTCCACCGCCTGATGGCTCGCGACCTCGCCCGCAGCGTGCCCACCCATCCCGTCCGCGACGATGTAGAGCCCGAGGTCGTCGTCGTGGAAAAACGCATCCTCGTTGCTCTTGCGATGCTTACCGACGTCGGTTCGCGCTGCGGAGCGGACGGGCCACCGCCCTCGGAGCGTCGGCGCCTCATTCTGACGCAGGGCGTCATTCCGGTCGTGCGGTGTGCTCATCGTGGAGCTCGTACTTCTGCCGACGATAATCCGCCCCGGGCCCCCCTGTCGAGAGGGCCGTCCGCTCGGGTAGACTCCATCGCCATCCATGGCAGCGCGGAGCTTCTGCACCAGCGTAACCTCCCCCGACGGGCTCTCCCGCGTTCTCCGGGAGACACGTGGAGCGGTCACCTCCCCGACAGGTGGTCTCGTCTTCGTGACCGGCCCACTCGTGCCGCACCTCCACACGCTCGCGACCCGCGTGGCAGCCGCGTGGAAAGGTGTGCCGACCGTGCTCGTCCCCGGCGCCGGCGTGCTGCACGAGCGCGCCGAGCTCGAGGGAATCCCCGCCGCGAGCGGCCTCCTCTGGAACGGCGGACAAGTGACGCCGTTCGCGCTCGGCGACACAGACGATGCGCCCCGCGCGCTCGGCGAGTCGATCGGCCAGGCCCTCGGCGCGCGCCCCTCCACGGCGCTCGTCTTCCACCGAACCGAAGGCTTCGACACGAGCTTGCTCGAAGGCATCGCAGCGGCGGCGCCGTCGGCTTGCGTGTTCGGCGCCGGCGCGGTCGGCGCGGGGGGCGTGGTGATCACGGCCGACGGTGAAGAGCGCGTGGCCCGCGCCGTGGGGATGTCGATCAAGGGGCTCGCATCACCGATCGTCGCGGCCTCGCCCGCGTGTCGGCTCGTCTCCGAGCTCGCACCGATCGACGAGGTCAACGCGGGCCTCGTGCTCCGCCTCGGCGGTCGCGGCGCGCTCGACGAGCTCTCCCGAGGCGCGCCCGGCGCCCCGAACCCGGGCGCTTCTTCTCCGCTCGTGTTCGCCGCGCTCGCCGAGCCCGACGACATCACGGACGACGGGCGCCCGCGCTTCGTGATCCGGCCTGTGCGTGGGATCGATCCCTCGCGACGCGGCGTGATGATCGGCCCGGACGCGCGCCCGGGGATGCTCATGGCCTTCGCGGTGCGGGACGCGCAGACGGCGAAGGCCGACCTCGAGACGATGGCGCGTGTCGTCTCCAAGAACGCGCTCGGCGCGGCGCCGCGCTTCGCGATCTACTTGAGCTGCGCGGGCCGCGGCCAGGCCCTGCACGGCGTGCCCGACGCCGAGGTGCGGATCCTTCGCCAGCGCTTTGGCGATCTCCCGATCGCCGGCATGCACGCGGCGTTCGAGATCAGCCCGCGCGAAGGCCGTCCATCACGGCTCGAGCTTTACACCAGCGTGCTCGCGCTCTTCCGATCGCCGAGTTAACCCGCCCGCAACGCCTCCAGCATCCGCGACACACGCTCGTCGACGATCACGCGCGCCGCCGAGAACTCCGGCGTCGCGCGGATCGGCTCGACCAGCGGGCAACGATCCATCCACAGGAGATCGATGAGCCCGCTCTGCGCGCAGGGCACGATCGAACCGACCGCGCGCGCCACGTCGCCCACGTACACCGCGAGTTCGACTTCGACCTGCCGGAAGTACGCATTCCGCCGCCAGCCCCCGTCGCGGTTCGCGATCGCTTGCTGGAAGACCGGCGAGTCGAAGGGCGAAATCTTGTCGAGCAGCGCGTCGCGGATCGCCATCTGGATCGGCGAATCGGCCTTCACGTCGCGGAGCCGGTGGGCGACGTCCTTCGTGAGCGCCTCGTCGCGGAACCACATCGCGTACCGCGTCAGGCCGGCGAAGTACGCGAACTCGCCCTCGATGGTCCGCACCTGCTCGAGGAGCTTCAGCGCGCCGTCCCAGTCGCCACGCAGCACGAAGACACGCGCGAGGTTCCGGCTCACCGAGGGCGCTGCCGGATCGAGCGACCGCGCCGTGTCGAGCACACGCGCCGCCTCGTCGAGCGGCCCCGACTCCGAGAGGATCATCCCGATGAGGCCATACGCCTCGGCGAGCGCGGGCGCGCGCGTGATCGCCTGCCGCGCGCTCCGCACCGCGCCGGCCACGTCGCCGAACTGGAACAACCCGTGCGCCATGGCGAGGTGTGCCTCCGCGAGGTGCGGCGCCACGGCGAGCGCGCGCTCGGCGGCTTGCCTCGCCAGGACCGCGTTATCCCCGTTGAAGAACGACATCCGCGCGAGCGCGCTCGCGTAGCCGGACAGGATCGTCGGATCCTGCGGCGCGCGCGCGAGCGCCTGTTCGAGCAGCTTCACGGCTTCGCGCACGTGCTGCACCCAGAACTTCCGGTACTCGACGCGCGCCTTCAGGTAGAGCTCGACGGCCACGGGATCCGTCGGCGACTCGCGCGCGGGCTGCGCCATGTCGACCGTCAGCGCGTCGGCGATCGCCTTCGCGACCTCGTCGTTCACCACGAAGAGATCTTTCTCCGGCCGATCGAATCGCTTCGCCCAGAGCTGGAACCCATCGGCCACGCTGAGCACACGCGCGCTGATCCGCACGCCCGCGGGCGTCCTGCGCACGCTGCCCTCGACGACCACTTGCACCGCGAGCTCACGCCCGATCTCGCGCGGATCCTGATCCACGCCTTTCCAGCGCATCACCACGCCGCGCGGCCTGAGCTTCAGGCCCTGCGTCATCGACAACGTATCGATCAGATCGTCGGTGAGACCTTCGGCGAGGTACTCGTCGTCCGGCGGCCCGCTGTTCCGGAATGGCAGCACGGCGACCGTCTTCTCGCTCGACGCCTGCGCGGCCGGCGGCGGCGTTCCTCCGGTCGACACGGACACGCTCGGCGTCACGAGCGTCGTCACGGGCAGCCTGTTCATGGCCGGCATGGTCAGGCTCGAAAGCTCCTCGGCCACTTCCTGCGCCGTGCGATATCGCTCCTCGCGCTCGCGGGCCATGCACTTGAGGACGAGCGCCCCGCACGCCGTCGGCAAATCGGGCCGCTTCGCGCGTGGATCCGGCGGCGGCTGCACCAGCCGCGCCGCCGCGATGCTCACGATCGACTCCCCGCGCCACGCTTTTTCGCCCGTGAAAAGCTCGTACAACATCGCGCCGAGCGCGTAGATGTCCGCGCGCGCGTCGATGTCGGCGAGCCCCTGCACCTGCTCGGGCGCCATGTAGGCCGGTGTCCCGATCACCGCGCCGACTTGCGTGCGCGACCCGTCGGGGTCGTGCATCCGCGCGATGCCGAAATCGGTGATGACCACGCGCCCGTCCTTCGCCATGAGCACGTTCTCGGGCTTCAGATCCCGATGCACCACGCCGGCCGCGTGCGCGGCGGCGAGCCCTGCGCAGATGGCCGTCACGATCTCCACGACGCGGGCGACCGGCATCGCGCCGTGCCGCGCGAGGACCACGTTGAGGGGCTCGCCCTCGACGTATTCCATGGTCAGGTACTTGTCGGCGCCGTGCTCGCCGATGTCGAAGACGCGGGCCACGTTCTTGTGGGTGACGCGGCGCGCGAGCTTCACTTCGCGGCGGAACCGTTCGAGCATCCCGGGCTCGTTCACGAGGTCTTGCCGCAGCACCTTCAGCGCCACGACCTCTTCGAGCTCCTCGTCGCGGGCGCGGTAGACGCTGCCCATGCCGCCGACGCCGAGCAGGCCGAGGAGCGAGTATCGCCCGGCGACGCGTTCGCCCGGCGCGCTCGAAAGAAGCAAGCCCGTCGGCGCCTCGCTGAGGGGGTCTGCGGACGTGGGGGTCGCCTTGAAGTCGGTCATGTACGGCTATGACGGAGGCTAACCGATCTGGGCCTCGTTCGGTGCTACCCTCCGCCGCCCATGGAAGCCGCCGTCGCGGTCCGCGCACTCACGAAGGTCTACCGGGTCCATGAGCGCCCGGCGGGCCTCGCGGCTGCGCTGCGCAGCGTTTTCCGCCGAACGTACAAGGAAGTGCGCGCGGTCGAAGACCTCTCCTTCACGATCGAGCCCGGCGAACGCGTCGGCTTCCTCGGCCCGAATGGCGCGGGAAAAACGACCACCTTGAAGATCCTCTCGGGCCTTTTGCACCCGACGAGCGGCGAGGTGAAGGTCTCGGGCCACGTCCCGCGGCAGCGCGAGGCCAGCTTTTTGCGGGCGATCACGCTCGTCATGGGCCAGAAGCAGCAGCTCCTCTGGGACTTGCCGCCGGCCGAGACCTTCGACCTGAACCGCGCCATTTACAGCGTCCCCGACCGAACGTTCGCCGAGACCTTGCGCGAGCTCGAAACCTTGCTCGACATCGGCGCCCTCGCGAAAAAGCCGACACGCCAGCTCTCGCTCGGCGAGCGCATGAAATGCGAGCTGGCGGCGGCGCTCCTGCATCGCCCGGGCATCCTCTTCCTCGACGAGCCCACGATTGGCCTCGACGTCTCCATGCAGCTCGTCGTGCGTGATTTCATCCGCAAGTACAACGAGAAGCACGGCGCCACGATCCTGCTCACCTCCCATTACATGGACGACGTCGCCTCGCTTTGCCCGCGCGTCATCGTCATCGACCGGGGCAAACTCCGCTACGACGGCGACCTCGCCACCCTCGTGAAGACGATCCGCCCCGACAAACGTATCGTCCTCGTCTTCCCCGCCCCGCCGGATCGTGCGGCGCTCGAGCGGGTCGGGACGGTCGTCGAGCTCGAAGGGACGCGGGCCGTCCTGCGCGTCCCGCAATCGGAGGTGCGCGAGGCCGTGGGCCACCTCGTCGCGAGCGCGGACGCGAGTGACCTCACGATCGAGGATCCGCCGCTCGAAGAGGTCATGCGGGATCTCTTCGCGCGCCCGGCCGAGGAGCCGAGCGAGGCCACGAAATGAATCCTTTGAAGGCCTATCCGACGCTCTTGCGGGTAGGCTTCTCGGCGGCGCTCGCGTATCGCGCCGAGCTCGTGATCTGGATGCTGACGACCACGATGCCGCTCGTCAGCCTCTCGATCTGGACCGCCGTCGCGCGGGAGGCGCCCGTCGGTCGTTATGGCCCCGGCGAATTCGTGGGGTATTTCCTGGCCGCGCTCGTCGTCCGCCAGGTCACGGGCTCCTGGCTCGTCTGGGAGATGAACCAGGAAATCCGCCAGGGCACGCTCTCGCAGCGCCTCTTGAAGCCGATCCACCCGCTCTGGATCTACAGCGCGGAGAACCTCGCCGCCTTGCCGCTCCGGGCCGCTTTGTGCCTCCCGGTCGTCGTCGTGGCCGTCATTTATGCCGACCTCACCCGGAGCGGCCTCCTCCTCGCGATCTTTTTCGCCTCCCTCGTGGGCGCGTGGCTCATCAATTTCTTCACGATGGCCATCATCGGCTCGCTCGCGTTTTTCCTGGAGAGCTCGACGAGCGTCTTTCAGCTCTGGCTGATCACGTTCATGTTGCTCTCGGGTTACGTCGTCCCGCTCGAGCTCTTCCCCGGCTGGGTGCGCGGCGTCGCGGAGGCATTGCCGTTCCGCTACACCCTGGGATATCCCGTCGAGGTCGTGATTGGCCTCATGGACACGAAGACCGCGCTTCGGGGCCTCGCCGTGCAATACGCTTACGCGGCGGCCGCCGCGACCACCGCCATCCTCGTCTTCCGCGCGGGCGTGCGGCGATTCGGGGCGTTCGGCGGCTAGACCCTTCGGACACGATGTCACGAGGCAGGGAGGAACCCCGACGGCGCGCGGGCTCCTGCACTTCATCGCGCTCCGGCGGCGATTTTCGCCCGACGGACCTGGGGACCTCCCTTGTGGTCAGTCGCAAACCCACCCGATTCCGGGGATCGATACGCAGTCGAACCAGGGATTGCCCATGAGTGAGAAGCTGCAATGGTACCAGGTGCCACCGAGATCGCTGTCGCAGTCGATGCCTACGCAGCCGGTTGGGTTACTCAGGTCGCAATAGCTCGTCGGGTCGGGCCCGCCCGTGGACAGATCGAGGTAATCCCTCGCGCAGGCCGCCTCGGGTCGCGTCGGGCAGACCCAATATTCGACGACGCTGTCCGTGAGCGTCGCTTCGGCTTCCATGCACACGTTCTGACCGGCGACGTCGAGACCACACTCGGCGGAAGGATCGGGATCAGCGCTCGCAGATCCGGGGGCGCCCACCATGAATGCAAGCAACGTTGCGGCGCCGACAGCGATTCGATTGAAAGATACGTTCATGAGCTTCTCCTTCGTTCTCTGGGTCATCCAGCGACGCCAGCACGTATGGCAAGGCGCGTGCCCGAGAGCCGTCGGGAGCGTGCGCGTGCATCCGCGCCTCGTGCGCAGCGGCTCGTGTGGGTCGCGCTTTGGTTTCGCATGCCCGCCCCGGGGTCGCGGCGGCCGACGGGGAAGTTGCCACATGTCACGTCGGCGTGACGCTGTAACGATTGAATGACAGCCGCCGTCACGGCCGCATGACACGGGGACGCAGGCGGGGGGCCGCCGGCAATTGCTACATGACCCCGTTTGGGCGTGCTCGCGTGCTTGCGGGACAAGCGGCTCCACCGCAAGCCGTTCGCCCGCTCCCGCTTCCGCGTGATTCGTGCTTGCTTGCGCGATCCACGTACGGGTACACTGCGTTGTACGATGACGGAGAACTGCGACCACAAGGCACCCTTTGGGCCCTCGGGGGAGAGCCCAATGGACCAGGCGCTGTGTCGACGGGTGTTGGATATCGCGCTCGAGAACGGGGGCGACTATGCGGACCTGTTCTTCGAATATCGAGCGAGCAGCGGATTTTCCTTCAGCGACGGCACGCTGAAGGCCGCCTCGCGCAATGTATCCGCGGGCGTCGGGGTGCGTGTCCAACGGCGCGGCATGACAGGCTTCGCATCAACGGAGGACCTCTCGTTCGAGGCGCTGGAGCGCGCGGCCAAGACCGCATCGGAAATCGCCGTCGGAGGGGGAGGCAAGCGAGCTTTCGCCCTCGAGTCTCGCCCCCTTCCGCGCCGATACGAGGTGGAGGACGTTTCCCTCGACGCGCCTCTTCGCGAAAAACGGCTTCTGTGCGAGCGTGCGGCATTGGCCGCCCTCAGCTTCGATCCTCGCGTCACCGCGGCGGAGAGCTCCTTCTCGGAAGAAGTTCGTGAGATCCTGGTCGCCACGTCCGACGGCATTTTCGCGCATGATGTGCAGCCACTCTTCCGCGTCGGCGTGCGTGCGCGAGCAGAGGACCACCGATCGTGGCGGGAAGGAACCAGCGGGGGAGGAGGGCGCGTCGGATTGGGCTATTTTCACGGCACTCCCCCAGAATGGCACGGTCGGGAAGCCGCGCGCCAAGCCGTCCAACTCTTGGATTGCCGTCAGGGCCCGACGGGCGACGTCGTGGTCGTCCTGGGGTCCGCAGACTGCGGGATCATCTTCCAGCAGGCGGTGGCTCAATCGCTGGAAGCGGATTACGTATTCACACGAACGAGCGCGCTCGTGGATCTCATGGGACGCCAGATCGCAAGCGAGTTCTTTACCTTGATCGACGATGCGTCCGTCCCAGGCTCGCGCGGCAGCCTCAACGTCGACGATGAAGGCATCGTCCCTCACCCGACCGTGTTGATCGAGCAAGGTCGGGTGTGCGGCTACCTGCATGATCGGCGGTCGGCGCGGCTGCTCGGTCATTCGACGACGGGAAACGGGAGGAGGGCGAGCTTTGGCGCGAGCTCCATGCCCCGCTGCACCAATACGTTGGTTCTTCCTGGTCCCGACGAGCCGGAGTCCATTCTTCGGAGTGTGAAGCATGGCATCCTGGTGTTGAAGCTCGGCGGCGGGCAGATCGACATGTCGAACGGTGACTTCGTCTTCGGCACGACGGAGAGCTACCTCATCGAAGACGGCAGGGTGACCGCGCCGCTCGCGCCGCAGAACATCCTTGGCAATGCGATCGAAATGCTCGGCAACGTGACGATGCTCGGCTCCGACGTTTTCATCTCGGATGGCATCTGGACGTCCGGCAAACACGATCAAAGCGTGCCGATAGGCGTCGGATGCCCCGTGATGAGGATCGAATCGCTCTTCGTTGCCTCGTAGCGGGCTGCTTACGAGCTTGCTGCGTTCAGACGCCCTTCATCCAGCCGACGGCGGCGCCCGTCGGATCTCGAATGATGGCGACGCGTCCGACGTTCGGCACGTCCATCGGGGGCCGCACCACGGTGGCGCCGCGGGCCACGGCCTTTTCGACACGCGCGTCCACGTCGTCCACCCCGATGAGCGAGAACCAGTACGACTCCGTGGCGTCGGGAATGGCGCCCGCCTCCATCCCGCCGAGCCCCGCCACGATTTGCCCGTCCGACTTCGCGACCCAGTATTTACCGTCCGGGATGGCGAACTCCTCGAACGTCCAGCCCAGCGTCTCGGCGTAAAACGCCTTCGCGGCCTCCACGTCCTTCGTCGCCAGCTCGTTCCAAACGAATGTGCCGTGCATGGTTTGTCCTTCCTCCTTCGCGCGCGTGCGCATACCAGCACGGCCGGGCCCTTCGTAGCAAGCCTCTTTTCAGCCGAGAAACCCGCCCGCCGCGGCTCGGGAAAACCCCGCGTGTTGACTCGCGCGCATCGCCGATTGCGAGAACATCCGGAACGCCCGCCGGATCTCCCCCGCGTCGCTCCGCGGCGTCAGGATCCATCGATCTTCGATTCCCATCGCCCGGAACACGTCCCGGAACGGCGTATGCCCGTCATCGATGCCCATCGCCGCCACGATGTGCTGCTCACTCGCCAGCATGTCGCGCACGAGCGCCCGCACGTCGCTCGGCCTGGCTTTGCACGACCCCTCGTCGGCCCCGTCCGTGAGGATCAACGTCACGCTCCGCACGGGCACACCGCTCTGGGCAAACTCCTGCGTTTTCGCGATGACCGTCCCGAGGAGCACCACCGTTTGATCGTAGAGCGGCGTCCCCAGCGTGGGATCGTAGTTCTTCGGGGTCATCCGCTCGGCGAGCGCGACCGGCCGGTATGGATACAGCACGAATCCATTCAAGTACCGCGTATGCGCCAGGATCGAATCCTTCTGCTTCGACGACGCGAGCGCCTCGACCACCGTGTTGTGCCCTTCCCGCACGGCATCGGCGTTCCCGGAAAAACGGATCGACCCCGAATCGTCGGGCATGATCGTCACGAGCACGACCTCGGACGCCTGCACGTCGTCCACGCCCACGCCGAGCCCGGCCTGGATCTGCGCGCCGATGTCGATCGCCGCGAGCGCGGCGAGCGCCTCCGGCGAGAGCGTCCCTTCCTCCTCCGCCGCCTCGAACAGCCGCCGGATCTCGTTCTCTTTCCCATTCCCGTTCTTCATGACGACCTCCTCTCCTATTTCAACCAGCTCCCGATCGCGTCCGTGCTCTTCACCAGGTTCATCCCCGCCGCCGCGAACTTCGCGAGCGCCTTGTCGGCCTCGGGCGTGAAATCCGCCGCGAACCCGCCCTTGCCGTCCGGCACCGTCACGGCCGACATGCAATCGGTGAGCAGATAAATCTTCCTCGCCAGCGCCGCATCGACCGAGGCAATCTCGCCCAGGATGTCGTCGATCGAGCTCTTCACGCAATGGCTCGCCGCCTGCCCTGCGATGATCACCGCGTCCGCCGCGAGCAGCGTCTTCAAGAACAGCGTGTTCTTTTGCCCGAGCGGCTGCCCGTCGAAGCGCGTGAGCACCTCCGGCGACAGCACCGAATAGTTCTCCGTCAGCGGATTGCCTCCCTTCACCTCCACCCACGACTGCGCCCCGCGCACGTACGAATGGAACAGCCGCGCCTCGTGAATCGCCCCCACGAGCGCGTGCCCGTCGCTCCCGAGCAGACAATGCGGCGGCCACAGATAGAGCGTGTACTTCCCGGCCTTCTCCAGCTCCTCGCAATAATGCCGCACCTGCTTCACGAGCCACGGGTAGTTCCCGCCGCAGAGCCATTTCGCCATGGCCGGGTTCGGCCGCACCTCGCCCGCGTCGATGTCGCGCGTCGTGATCACGCGGTGCGCCGAAAGCGGCTTGCCCTCGCGGTCCACCCAGAACGACGGGAAGAAGATCTGGTGCGAGAAATGCGTGTCCATCGTCGTCGTGATGGCCGTGAGCGCGTCGAGGTTCTTGTAAATGAACTCCGTGATCCGCCGGCTATCGTCGATCGCGCCCCGCCCGCTCTTTCCCGCCACGAAAAGCGCGCCCTCGGGATGGCAAAAATCCTTCTGCACGTCGATGAGCAAGAGGTGCACGTTCGTCTTGTCCGCGCCGGCCGGACGGATATCGAGCGCCTTGCGCCAGTCCTCGGCGGCCACGAAAAGCAGCTCCTCCTTGGGACGATGCCCCCAATTCTCGGGGCTCTTGTGATCGTAAAAGACCGGAAGCGGAAGTTCCTTGTGTTTCATGATGTCCCTCTCGTTCCTTTCTGCAAAATCAACCCATGGCGAGCGCCGTGATCTCACGCGCCCCCGCGACCCAGAGCCCCGCGGATCCCGCGAGGATCCGCGCGCCTTCCTGCACGAACGGCTCGGTATCCGGAAACCGCCGCGCCTCGGCCGGCCCGCCCGGGCCGAGCTCGACCCGCACGAGGCCGCCATCCGTGGCCGCGAGCAGCGCGCCCCCAATCGCCTTTTTCCCTGCAATCGACCCGAGCCACGACCCGTCGCCCGCCTCGGCCTCGGCCACGCCGAGCAATACGCCGCCCTCGGCCACCACGGCGCACCGGTTCATCGTCCGACCGGCGCGCACGTACGTCACGAAAAACCAAACCCTGTCGCCGTCGATGGCGGCGTCCGCGGCCACGATCTGCCCACTCGGCCAGGGCAACTTCACCGTGTCGCGAATGCCGCGCCGCTCGGTATCCCACGTGAACGCGACCGAGACCGCGCCCGCTCGGTAAAACCCGAACCCGAGCCGCTCACCGACCCAGATTCGCGTCTGCCCGGCGAGCACCTCGCCCCAAAGCTCCGCCGCGCCTTCCGCGAGCCCTGCAAGGGGTGAACCCGAAGGCCGCGCGGCGCGCCGGAACAGGCGCCCTCCATG
Organism: Polyangium sp. y55x31; assembly: GCF_029946505.1. Lineage (GTDB taxonomy): Bacteria > Myxococcota_A > Polyangia > Polyangiales > Polyangiaceae > Polyangium. Next base: position 289,172 of record NZ_JARZHG010000005.1, on the reverse strand, counting down.
GACGAACCATCGATATCGCTCATTCACCACGAACGCAGGTTCCTGCCCGAGAACGTCCACCGAAATCGCCTGCTCCGCTTGCCCCGCCTCGAATGCCACGACCCGCCCGCGCCGCCCGATGAACGTGGTTTTCCCCTGGATCCAGAACCGGAGCGCCCCTTCGAGCGGCCCCCGCGCGAGCTCCGCCCCGTCCTCCCGCTTGTACACCCCTCCCTCGTGCACCACGTACGCCGGCGCGTCGCCGCAAAGCGAAGCCGCGACAATCGTTCCCGACGTGGCGAATCTGCGGGACGCCTTCACGTGCCCTCGCACGACCACCACCTCACGCGGAACGCCGTGATCACAGACCGGGCAACGCACCCGCGCATGCTCGGCCCCGCACGACACACACGCCGTGAAACGCAGGTTTTCCAGCAGCGCGAGCGGAAACGGCGCCCGCGCGTCACGCTCGAAGATCGACGAGAACAAGTGCAGGAGGTCGTCCGGTAAAACCCGGTACGGAATCGCTGGCTTCGGATACCGCACCTCGGGCTCGAACACCGTGATCCGCCGCAGCGGCCTCGCCGCCTCGGCGACACGTTTCGCTGGATCCCGCGGCCGATACACGCCGCCGTAGGGCCCCACGCAGAGCAGGGTGCCCATCACCATCACGGCGAACGCATACCAATCCGATTCCGCCGAAAATGGCCGCACGGGCCGCGGCCGCGGCGCGCTCGCGTCACAGAGCAGCGGATCGACGAACCGCTCGGTGTACACGGGGCACGGAAAGCGGCCGAACTGAAAGCTGTCCGCGTCCACGATGTGCGTCTCGCCATCCCGCACGAGCACGTTCAGATCGTTGAAATCACCAATCACCGCACCCGCGTGATGAATCGCCGCCACGGTCGTCCGGAGATCCCGGAGCACCTGCGCCGCCGCTTCGCTCCCGAGCGCCCTGCGCCGCGCCGGCTCGCCGAGGCCCATGAGCGGCTCGGCCCCCGCAATCAAGCGCATCGTGTACCCGAGGATCGTGCGCCCCTTCCGATCCTTGGCGAGCGCCATCGGCGAAGCCACACGCTCCGGCAATCCCGCCGGGAAATGCGGCATCTTCTCCTGCACGAGCGCGAGCCTGTCCGTCGCCGCGCGCACCTCGACCGAAATGCCTTCGACGTCCGGATGATCCGGCCCCTTCCACAACTTCAGCGCGACACCGCCGCCGAGGTCGAAGACGTCCGCCTCGCCGCCCTTGCCGATCGAGGCCTGCGGGCTCACGCGAATGCGTTTGTCGTCGATGTACACATCCATGGCACACGTCTCCCGTCCTCGCCTCGCGGCGAGCCCGAACGGCCACTTCATGGCAAATTCTCTCCTACGCGGCGGCGCTGATCTTCTTGCGACGCACGACGAGCAGCGTCGTATCGTCTTCGAGCAGCCCCGGCTCCTTGTGGATCCGCCGCTCCTCCCAGATCGGCCGCGTCACTTCACGATTGACGAGCGAAAGCGACCGCCGCACCGCATCGACGTTCCGAAAATACCGTTCCTCCGACCAGAACGTCCGCAACGGCGGCACACGCTCTCCATGCGCGCCGGGGATCACCGCTCCTGCGAGCGCATCGTAATCGGCGGCTCCATCCGTGCCGACGAGCGCCGAGGTGAACGCCGACGCGGGCAGCACGCGATGAATCGAAAACTGCGGCCCCGCCCCTGAAAGCGCATACCCGAGGTACGGCGGCGCATTGCCGGGAAACGGCCCGAGCCGCACGACCTCGTCCCCCACGACGAAGATCCCGTCCCCGACGCCGAACACGACGGCCCGCTCGTCCGAGATCGCCACCCCGAGCACGGTGAACAGGAAAAACTCGGCTACGCCCCGCGTATGCCCGACGCCCATGTCCTGCGCGGCCGAGGCGAGCGAAATGAGCAGCCGCTCCCGCACGCGTTCGAACGTCGCCGCCAGGGCGATCGACGCGCCGGCCTCCATCTCGCGGAGCACCTGCGTGGCGACGATCCGCGCCCCCATCGACGCGCCGATCTCGCTGTGCGCGCCGCTCCCGCACCCGTCACAAACCACGCCGACGATCCCGCATTCGCCCGAACGAACCGCGAATGCATCCTGATTCGGCTTCCCGGCGAGGACGTGTGATCGCCCCGTCACGCTGCCGGCGGCCACCTCGAATCGCCCGTCCTCGCGCATGACATCCTCCTCGCCTCAAATCTCGAACAAAAAGCCCTCTTTTTCGAGCTTGCGATACGTCTTCTCGTCGAACGTGTAGAGCCGCGCCGCCCGGTGCGCGACGTCCTGCTCGACCTCGTCGAGCTCGATCAAGAGCCCCGTCGCGGCGACCTTCTTGCGGAAATTCCGCTTGTCGAGCTCCTGCCCGAGAACCCTTTCGTACACGCGCTGGAGCTGCGTGAGCGTGAACTTCTTCGGCAAAAGCTCGAACCCGATCGGCGCGTATCGCACCTTTCCTCGAAGCCGCGCAATCGCCTTGTCGACGATGTCTTCATGATCGAACGCGAGCCGCGGCAAATCGTCGATCGCGAACCACGCAGCCTCGCGCGCATCCGTGGCGGCAGAGACCGCGTGCTCGGCGAGCTTCACGAGCGCGTAATAGGTCACGGAGACGACGCGCTCGCGTGGATCCCGATCGACGGCGCCGAACGTGTAGAGCTGTTCGAGGTACACCTTTTCGATGCCGGCCTCTTCCCGAAGCTCGCGCCGCGCGGCCTCGTCGAGCGTCTCGTCGAGGCGCACGAACCCTCCGGGCAAGGCCCAGCGCCCGGCGAACGGCTCGACGCCACGCCGGATGAGCAGGACCTTGAGATCCTCCTCGTCGAGGCCAAAAACGACGCAATCCACGGCGAGCGCCGGGCGCGGATGCTTGTAGGTCACGCTCATGATCAGGTCCGTGTAGGATGTACACGAACCTTAGTGTCGAACCGACACCATGTCAAGAGCGCGCGTGATCACGCCTGGAAGATCGGCGAAAGGTGGAGGACCGATCAGGTCAGGCGCCGACCTTCTCCACCCGCCCATCCGCATGCCGCGCGAACCGCCCCTCGCGGCCGTGCACCGGATCGTCGCTCGTCCACGGCCACCCGCCGAACCGCGTCCGCTGGTAATCCATCATCGCGCGCTGGATCTGCTCGCGGCTGTTCATCACGAACGGACCGTATTGCACCACCGGCTGCCCGATCGGACGCCCCTGCAAAAGCAGGATCTCCGTCTCCGCGTCGCCGGCCTCGAGCCGCACGTCCACGTCGCTCCGGACCCGCGCCGCCACGTGCCCCGAAAGCGCGTGCTCTCCGATGCGCAAGGACGCGCCCTTGAAGAAGTACAATGTCCGCACCGATTGCGGATGCGCCGCCTTCGGCAGCGTCCACGCGGCGCCTGGGGCCATTCGAATGCTCCAGATCGCCACGTCCGTATCCGGCCGCGACGCCCACGAGCGCGGCGGCGGCGACGGCGCGCGTTTCCCGTCGAGCTGCCCCGCGATGACCGTCACCTCCGTGGATCGTCCCGCCTCGTCGAGGAACGTGCATCGCGGGATCGTGCTGCTCCACAACATCGCGAAATGCGGCGGCACGAGCTTGTCCTCCGCCGGCAGGTTCAGCCAGATCTGGAACAACTCCACCGGGTTCGGGTTCGTCCGATCGAGCAGCGGGAACATCTCGGAATGGCAGATCCCCTCGCCCGCCGTCAGCCATTGCACGTCGCCCGCGCCGAAGCGCGCCGCGGCGCCGAGCGAATCCGCGTGATCGATGAGCCCGCGCCGCACGATCGTCACCGTCTCGAAGCCGCGGTGCGGATGCTGCGGGAAGCCGGGCACGACCTCGCCGTGGTACATGCGCCAGCCGTCCTTGCCGGCAAAGTCCTGGCCGATGTTGCGGCCCGCGAGCGACGCCGCCGGCCCCATGCGCTCGTTGCCCGCGGGGTACGCGTCGTCGTGGTGCACGCAAAACAGGAACGGATCGGCCGTCTCCCAGGGGAAACCGAGGGGCCGCGTTTCGAGAACGACATCGCTTCTGGAGCTCATCTCAATATCCGATTCCCACGGCGGTCTGGACGTACTTCATCGCCATCATCTCTGCCACCATGAACTCGGCGAGGTCTGCGCGGCTCACCTCGTACGATTTGCCGGCGGGCCCGTCCTTCACGATCTTGTAATCACCCCTCTTCGGTCCGTCGAGGAGGCGCGGCGGGCGCACGATGGTCCAGTCCGAGTCGCTCGCGTGCAGCCGCTCCTCCGCCCTTCGTTGATCGGCATACACGTGCCGCGCCATCCATCGGCCCACGGTCCGGTACCAGAGCGGCTCGTTCGGATCCTCGATCGTCCCGGCCGACGTCACGCACACGAACCTGCGCACGCGGGCCTCGGCCATCGCCCACAGGATGGCCGCGAACCCATCCGAAAACAGGTTCGTCTCGCCGAAGTCCTTTCCTGTCCCGAGCGCCGAGATCACCGCGTCCACGCCGCGCATCGCGGGCCCGACCTGCCCCCACTCGAGCACGTCTCCTTGCACGAGCTCGAGGCGCGGCGACCAGGCGCCGACGGCCGCGGGCCTGCGCGCGAACGCCCGCACCTCGTACCCCGCGTCGAGCGCCTGCGCGACGACCTCCCGCCCGGTGGGCCCCGAAGCCCCGAAGACCAAGACCTTCATGCGGTGATCATCGTACGTCACGCGCGACGTCGCAACGCGGATCGCTTACAATGCTTCCATGCGCAGGCTGCCTCCGCCGCCCCCGAGCTCCGAGATCACGCCCGAAGCGCGATACCTGCGCCGCCGCGAGATCCTGAAGAGCGTGGGCCTCTTCGTGGGGACGGCCGCGGCGATGGGCACAGGCCTCGTCGCGCTCACGGGCCGCGGTCGCCGCGCAAACATCACCGCCGAGCCGCTGCCCGCGGACCTCGTCGTGCCGCCGCCCACGCCCGCCGCGCCCTCGGGCTCGGCCGCCGCGCGGAATCCTTTCACGACGGACGAGCCTCGCACGCCGTACGAGGACGTGACGACGTACAACAATTATTACGAGCTCGGCCTCGACAAGGAAGACCCGGCGCGCAACGCGAAAACGCTGAAACCCAAACCGTGGACCGTGGTCTTCGAGGGCGAGATCAAAAAGCCCCAGCGCGTCGACATCGACACGCTCTTGAAATGGTTCCCCCTGGAGGAGCGCGTCTACCGCATGCGATGCGTGGAGACGTGGTCGATGGTGATCCCGTGGCTCGGTTTTCCTCTGGGAAAACTCCTCGAACGGCTCGAACCGACGTCGCGGGCGAAGTACGTCGCGTTCAATACGCTGATGGATCCGGAGCAGCTCCCGTTCCAGCTCACGGACGTGCTCGAATGGCCTTACCGCGAGGGCCTGCGCCTCGACGAGGCCATGCACCCGCTCACGATGCTCGCGGCCGGGCTCTACGGAAAATCGCTCCCCGGGCAAAACGGCGCGCCGCTCCGGCTCGTCGTGCCGTGGAAGTACGGGTTCAAAGGGATCAAGTCGATCGTGCGGATCGCGCTCGTCGAGAAGGAGCCGCAGACGTCGTGGAACATGGCGGCCCCGCGTGAATACGGGTTTTACGCGAACGTGAACCCGCTCGTCGCCCACCCGCGCTGGAGCCAGGCGATGGAGCGGCGCATCGGCGACCTCGAAAAACGCCCGACGCTCCCGTTCAACGGCTACGCCGAGGAGGTCGCGCACCTCTACGCGGGCATGGACCTCCGGATGCATTACTGATGACGAGCGCAATCTCCACCCCGGACAAACCCGCGGCGCCTCGCGGGGGCGCGGGCAAGCTCGGCTGGCTCGTCCCCGCGATCGTCACGGGAGGCCTCGTTCCGGCCGTCGTGCTCGCGGCGCGCGCGGCGCGAGGCGACCTCGGGGCGAACCCGATCGCCGAGGCGATGAACCAGCTCGGGCTGCTCGCGCTCGTCCTTCTGGTCCTCTCGCTCGCCGCGACGCCGCTCCAGATCGTCACGGGCTGGAAATGGCCGATCCGCATCCGCAAATCGCTCGGCCTGCTCGGCTTCTTTTACGTCTGCGCGCATTTCCTCGTGTACGCGCTCGTCGACCAATCACTCGCCCTGCGCGCCATCGCCGAGGACATCACGAAGCGACCGTTCATCCTCGTCGGGTTCGCCGCGTTCGTCCTGCTCATTCCGCTGGCCGCGACGTCGACGGCCAAGGCCCTCAAGCGGATGGGCTTCGCCCGGTGGAAACGATTGCATCGGCTCGCGTACGTGGTCGCGATCCTCGGCGTCATCCATTTCGTGATGCGTGTGAAGAAAGACGTGACCGAGCCGGCCATCTACGGGGCCGTGCTCGCGGGGCTCTTCCTGATCCGGATCATGGACTGGGTGCGGAAACGCGGAAACAAGCGCGGAGCCGCGCGCGGCTAGGCCGGCCCTCCCGCCAATCGACCGACGCCGAACCGCGCCGCCACGGCGAGCAGGGTGCCCACGTTTCGCACGTCCTCGGTCGGGAGCAAGATCCGCTTGCCCGAGGTGAGCCGCACTTCGAGCCAGCGAAACGAGAGCTGCATGGCGTCGACGTCGTACTCGCGCGAGCTGCGATTCCCATAATGAATGCCGGAGGGGTCGACCCGGAGCGGGCCGAACCAGAGCCGTTCTCCCGCGTCGAGCGCAGCGAGCGTGTCGGCGAGCACCGGCGCGGCCGTCTCGTGTTGCACCCGCGTGGCCAGGTCCCGCGCGTTTTCGATCTCCGCCGGGAGCCGGATCACGGCGCCGTCGCGCGCGCCGAGGCGCACGATGAACTCGGGCGAACGTACGGGCTCGTAGAATCGCGCCCAGACCCCGGTCACATCCTCCCAGAGGAACGTGTGTTTCCCCGTATGCGTGGCGACGACGAGCCCCTCCTCGTGCACGGTCACGCGCGCCCGCGTGTCGCGCAGGAAGATACGTAGCGAAACGGCCGCGACGGTCGCGAACATGCCCACGATGAAGAACGTGGCGACCCAGAGGCCGGGATCCGAGCCGCCCGCGAGCGACGAGACGAGCGACGCGAGCGCGGCGAGGCCCGTGGACGCGCCGACGAAGAGCGAGGACGCGCGGCGAAGCTTGCTCGGGCGGTACGTCGCGAGCGGCGGGCCGAACCTCAGCGGAGCCGCGCGGTAGGGGCTCATCGCATGGGCGCGCGTGTCGCTCTGGGCTTCGAGGCGCGGGGGCACGGGGGAGCGCGAGTATAGCCTCGTTTTCAACGCCTGGGGGCTACGCTCGGACGAGCCGAGCTACGCCCCCATACCCCCCTTGCAACGTGCTACCCTCCGCGCGCGAACGCGTGATGCGGTATCTCTCCCTGCTCGGCCTCCAGCTCCGCAAGTCCGTGACCCTCGCGATGCAGTATCGCTGGGATTTCATGGTCAGCGGCGCCCTCGCCCTGCTCTGGACGGTCACGGGCCTCGTGCCGTTCCACGTCGCGTTCCATGATCGGCCGCCCGTCGGGGGCTGGACGTACGAGAGCGCGCTCGTCGTCGTGGGCTTTTTCACGCTGCTCCGGGGCGTGCTCGACGGCGCGGTGAACCCCTCGCTCCTCTCGGTCGTGCAGCAGATCCGCGAGGGCACGCTCGATTTCGTGCTGCTCAAGCCCGCCGACGCGCAGTTCCTCGTCTCGACCACGAAGTTCGAAGTCTTCCGCATGTTCGACGCGCTCGCCGGGCTCTCCCTCGTCACCTTCGCTTTCGTGCGCCTCGGCCGCGCCCCGACCGCGGGCGGCGTCTTCACCGCCCTCGCCATGCTCGCCGCGGCCACGGTGGTCCTTTATTCGATCTGGATCCTCGTCATCGCCGCGGCCTTCTGGGTGGTTCGCGTCGACAACCTCGCTTATCTCTTCGACTCGCTCTTCGATTTCGCGCGCTGGCCCGTGTCCGTGTTCAAGGGGGTGTGGAAGTTCGTCTTCACGTTCGTCATCCCGCTCGGCGTGATGACGACCTATCCGGCCGAAGCGCTGCTCGGCGCGCTCGCCACGCAGACCGCCGTGGCCTCGATCTGCGGCGCGACATTGCTCGCCGTGGTCGCGCGGATCGTCTGGATACGCGCGATCGGCCATTATACCTCCGCTTCGAGCTGACCCCCCCGATGCCCTCCGATCTCGCCCTCGACACCGCCGTCACGCCCGTCCCCGGTTCGCCCGGGCATTACACGACGAACCTGCCCGACGCCTGGAGCTGGAACCTGCCTTCGGGCGGCGTGCTCATGACCGTGGCCCTGCGCGCGATCGAACACACGATCGCCGATGCGACGTTCCGCCCCATATCGGCGACGACGCTCTTCTGTAGCCCCGTCCCGGCCGGTCCGCTCGACGTCCGCGTCGAGATCCTCCGGCGCGGCAATGCGGCCGTGCAGGCGCGCGCCGCGCTCCGCGCCCAGGCGTCCCCGGGCACGGACCTCGAAGTGAGCGCCACGTTCGCGCGCGAGCGGCCGGGATTCGAGCTCCTCGACACGTCGATGCCACGCGTGCCGGATCCCGAAGATGCGCTGCCGATCGTGGAGCCGCGCCGCACGACCCTTGGCCGGAGCCATTACCCGTTCCTCGACAATTTCGACTCGCGCCTGGCGCTCGGGCACGTCTGGTGGAAGCCGGACTGGCCTGCGGGCTCGGCTCGTTATGCGCGGTGGATGCGTTACAAGGTCCCGCAGCGCCTCGCGGACGGCACGCTCGATCCGTTCGCGATCCCGCCCATCGCGGACCTCATGCCGCCGGCCCTGCGCCAGAAGCTCGGCCCGGACGGCCCGCATTTCCACGCGCCGAGCCTCGACCTCACGGTGCATTTCCTCGACTCCACGCCGAGCGAATGGCAACTCGTGAGCGTGTGGGCGCGGAGAGCGCGGGCAGGTTATGCGACGGCGGAGGCGGAGGTCTGGAGCGCCGACGGAAAGCTCACGGCGTACGCGACGCAGACGATGTTTCTGCGGAAGCCGGCGCGGTAGCCGGCAAGAACGGCGCGACGAGGAGCCCGAGGTAACTCTTCGGCGTCGCGAACGGGACGCCGAGGTCGTACGTCTCGTCCTCTTTGGGGCAATGGTGCGTCCCGAAGATCACGTCGAGCAGGGGCGCGATGTTCGCGAAGTTGTGCGCTGTGCGTTCGAGGCGCGCGTGGTGCCAGTGGTGGAGCTCGGGCGCGCCGAGGAGCCATTTCAGCGGGCCGAGGGGCAGGCGCACGTTGGAATGAATGAAGATGGCCCACGCGCCGCGGAAGACGATGAAGCCCGCGAGCGCCCGCGGCGAGAAGCCGAGCAAGAGCGCCGGCAGGTTCGTCGCGAGCTGCGTGAGGACGCCGTCGACCGGGTGCTCGCGATGCGCCGCGACCCAGTCGAGGTGCTCGCTCGTGTGATGCACGGCGTGGAAGCGCCAGAGGAAATCGAAGCCGTGACAAGCCCGGTGATACCAGTAGACGCAGAGGTCGCCGAGCAAGACCACGAGGACGGCCTGGATCCAGAAAGGTTGCGCCGCGAAAAACCCTCGGAGACCTTCGGGGAGGTAGCCGCCGATCCACGCCGAGGCCATGCGCGTGACGGAGATCGCGAGGGCATTCCAGACGAGGTATTGCCCGAAGAAAAAGCAGAGGTCGAGACCGAAGGCAGGCCGGAAGATCCGCTGGTGTCTGGCCGAAAAAACCCGTTCCAGCGGGACGAACATCACCACGAGCACGGCGAGGCTCGCGAGCGCGGCAAAGAGCGCGTCGAGTGCTTGCAAAAGCTCACTGCGGGGCATGGGCGTTGTTCGAGGGCGGCACATTTTGAAGAATGCCCGACTCGCCCTTCGGGGCCGCGGAGCCCTGGGAGCTGGGCCGGAACATCCTCCCCGATTTCGTCGTGCCGAACATTTCGTCGCCCACGTCGAGCGAGCCCGTGGAGTCCGGCGCGGCGGCAGATGCGGCCGGCGCGGCGGAAGGCGCGGGCGGCGGGACGGCGGCGCGTGGCTCGGGGACGGCCGAGGGCGCGGGGGGCTCGCTGCGGGAGCAGCCGGTCGAGAGCGAGGCTTGTGTCACGAGGACGCCGAGGACGCCGATGGAGAGCGTCACCGTGGCCATGCGGAGGAGGAGCGAAGAGCGAGGCGATGCAGCCATGGCGCGTTCGACGTACGAGGCGACCGCGCGCGTTGACGAATTCTTCGAGGACCCGCACGATGCCTCGCGATGGAACGAACGAAGGTGCGATCGGCGGCCCTCCTCGCGCTCGTCGCGGCGCTCGCCCTGCCCTCGCGCGCGCTCGCGGACGCCGTCCCGCCCGCGCCGACCTCCTGTCCCGCGGACACGCACGGCATCACGGGGCACGCCGGGACGGGCTGCGCGCCCGACCACTGCCCCGTCACCGGGTCGGCAGGCGGCGTCTGCGCCGGCGGTCGGCCTTGCTGCTTGATCGAGGTGTGCAACGCCCGCGACCGAAACCCCTGCGGGCCGGGACAGGAGTGCGTCGAGGTGCGCGCGTGCGTCGCGCCGGGCGTCATCCGCACGCCGGGATCGGGGCGCAGCTTTCGCGAGGCCGTGAGCCACGTGAACGAGGACAAGGGCTGCCTCACCCCGGGCTCGACGCAGGAGATCGTGGGCACGTGCATGGCGAAGTCGACCACCTCGGTGAGCGCCCCGGGCCGCCGCCGCGGCCCCATCTGCTCGGTTGATCTCGACGGGGCAGGCGATTCCCCGGCGCTGCCGCTCGCCGCGGCCGCGCTGGTTTGTCTCGGCGCATGGGCGCGGAGGCGCAAGCCCCGATGCTGAAATGGCTGCTCATCGGGCTCGTGGTGTTCCTGATCTACCGGCTCGCGCAGAAGCGGCCGCGTTACGAGCGGCTGTTCTCCCCGGACCACCTGATGGAGATCTCGCGTGGGCTCGGTCGCGCGAAAGAGGCCGCGCTCGCGGGTGTGGGGAAAGGGCCGCCCGCGGATCCGTTCGCCGAAGGCAATGCATTCGTCACGTCCGCCGATATCGCCGTCGCGTACACGGTCGCGAAGGCAGACCAGAAGGACGGCCACGAACACCACGTCTCGCTCTCCTACCGCGGCGGCGCGTTCGCGCGCGCGGCCGCGGGATTTCTGGCCGCGGCGATCCTCCGCTTGCTCGGCGTGGAGGAAAAACCCTGCGTGCTCGCGGTCTCGAATAGCGGCGTCTACCACCTGATTTTCAAGATCCCGGCCGCGGAAGAGTCGCGCTTCGCGGCGAAGGCCGTCCCGGCGCTCGACGAGGAGGCCGCGCGGGCGCTCGTCGGCACGGCCATGGACGAGCGGGGAGCGCTGCTCGCGCGCCTCGGCAAGCTCGACGTGAAGCTGCCGAAAGGAGGCGCGTGAAGCCGACGCACATCGCCGACCGAAAGGCCCGCGAGGAGCTCGCGCGGCTCTTCGAACGATTCGGCCAGAGGCAGCGCCCGATCCGGGTCGTCAAAAAAACCGAATACTGGCACCAGCGGGCCGCCGGCGCGGCGCTCTGGGCCGTGACGTTCGGCGGCCAGAACAAGTACCTCACCCATTACGTGACCACGCTCGGCCACACGATCTACGTGCCCGACGATTTCGACGACTGGGAGCCCACCCGCGCGCTCGAAATCCTCCGCCACGAGGCCGTGCACGTCGCGCAATTCGAGCGGTACGGCTGGGTGATCATGGTGCTCTTCTACGGCATCCTGCCCTTGCCGATGGGCCTCGCCTGGTTCCGCGCCCGCCTCGAGTGGGAGGCGTACGAGGAGACGCTGCGCGCGGTCGCCGAGATCGAGGGCCTCGCCGCGGCCCGCGCCCCCGCGCTGCGGGCGGAGATCGTGCGGCGCTTCACGGGGCCGGATTATGGCTGGATGTGGCCTTTCCCGCGCACGGTGGAGCGCTGGATCGACGAGGCGCTCGTGAAGATCGAGGGAGAGCTCGCGCGGAAGGCGTCGACACCGTCTCCCGAGAAGCGTTAGCCTCTCTCGCCCGCGCCCCGGAGGTAGCCCGCCGTGTGGATCATCCTGGCCGTCTTCGCCGTCCTCGTCGTCGCCGTCGCGATCTACGACGTGACGCAAAAGAAACACGCGATCCTTCGTAATTTCCCGATCATCGGCCATTTCCGCTACATGCTGGAAGCGGTGGGGCCGGAGCTTCGGCAATACATCGTCACGAACAACGACGAGGAGCGCCCCTTCAGCCGCGACCAGCGCCGCTGGATCTACTCGTCGGCGAAAAAAGAGAACAACTACTTCGGGTTCGGCACGGACAACGACCTCGAACAGAGCCCGAACTACCTCATCGTCAAGCACGCGGCCTTCCCGCTGCCGGAGCTGCACGCGGGCGAGCCCGGCTACGATCCGGGCTACCGCGTGCCATGCGCGAAGGTGCTCGGCGGCAAGCGGAACCGGAAGAAGGCATTTCGCGCGAATTCGGTGATCAACACGTCGGCGATGAGCTACGGCTCGCTCTCGGGCGCGGCCGTGGAAGCGATGAACCGCGGCGCGACGATCGCGGGCTGCATGCAGAACACCGGCGAGGGCGGCGTGTCGCCGCACCACCGGCACGGCGGGGACCTCGTCTGGCAAATCGGCACGGGGTATTTCGGCTGCCGCGACGAGCAAGGGCGCTTCAGCATGGAGCGATTCCTGGAGACGGTCGCGTCGGCGCCGATCCGCGCGATCGAGATCAAGCTGAGCCAGGGCGCGAAGCCCGGCCTCGGCGGCGTCTTGCCCGGCGCGAAGGTGACAGCCGAGATCGCGAAGATCCGCGGCATTCCGATCGGACAAACCTGCATCAGCCCGGCCGCGCACACGGCGTTCTCCTCGGCCGACGAGCTGCTCGATTTCGCGGAGAAGCTCGCCGAGGCGTCGGGCCTGCCCGTGGGGATCAAATCGGCGGTCGGTCAGGAGAAATTCTGGCACGAGCTCGCGAAGCTCATGACGCGCGGCGATCGCGGCGTCGATTTCATCACGATCGACGGCGGCGAAGGCGGCACGGGCGCGGCTCCGCTCGTGTTCAGCGACCACGTGGCGTTGCCCTTCAAGATCGGGATGAGCCGCATCTATCGCATCTTCGCCGAGGCCGGGATCGCCGAGGATGTGGTCTTCATCGGCTCGGGCAAGCTCGGCTTTCCGCACGCCTCGCTGCTCGCGTTCGCGCTCGGCTGCGACATGGTGAACGTCGCGCGCGAGGCGATGCTCTCGATCGGCTGCATCCAGGCGCAGGAGTGCCACACGGGCCATTGCCCCACGGGCGTCGCCACGCAAAACCGCTGGCTCGTGCGTGGGCTCGACCCGACGGACAAATCGGCCCGATTGGCGAATTACGTGACCGCGCTGCGCAAGGAGCTGCTCCAGCTCGCGCGGGCCTGCGGCGTGCCGCATCCGGCGCTCGTGACGCTCGACGAGCTCGACATCCTCGACGATCGGCTGCACGCGCGCCCGGCGTCCGCGGTGTTCGAGTATCAGCCCGGCTGGGGCCGTCCGTCGGCCGCGGACATGGAGGCGATTCGCGCGATCATGGCCGGCAAACCTGCGCCCGCGCTCCCGAGCGGCGAGGGGCTCGTCATCGCCCCGGCCTGACCCGCGTTTCCTCGAACCTTCGAAAACGAAAGCGCCGCCCGGGGGGGCGGCGCTTTTTCATTTCACGCGTGCTCCGGAGAGCACTGCGGAAACTTCACTTCGCGTCGACGGGGATCGAAACCGTCTCGGTGAACGGCTCGCACGTCGTGTCCGTGCAGACCGCACCCTTGAGCTCGGCCTCGATCGTCTTCTTGCCGGGCGCGGCGGCCGTCGCGACCACGGCGAAGCTCAGCTCTTCCTTCGAGACCTTCGCATCGGCGGCGACGAGCTTCGCCTTCTCGACCGTCACGCCCTCCGGCGCCTTGAGAACGAGCTTGTGCGGGTACTCGAGGTTGACGTGATACGCGCCCTTCGCCTTGACGGTCACGATCGCCGTCGCCTTGGCGCCGGACTTCCCAGCCGCAGGCGAAACCTTGACGTCGTACTTGTCGCCCGCGAATGCGGCACCAGCAAAAGCAAGGATAGCAACAGCAGCGAGCGAAAGGGCTTTCTTCATGACGACCGTCCTCCTACGTGATTTCGTTTCAGCACGTCCCGTGCCAGACGTCAACGCCCGCTGCACATCCGCAACGATCGCGAAAATTACCGTATCTTCGCGATTTTTCGCCGTTGCGGGCCGGGACGTCAGGAGACGCAACATACGGGGATGGATCAAGAACGGACCGGGTGGGGAAATATTCATCCACCCAGGGGGACGATCCGCTGTTCAGCCCGATAGAACTCGAACCGCTGATCCGTGCCGTGCCAGTACGCCACACGAACACGCGAAGGAATGGTGAGGCCGCCCTCGCTGCACTCCTCTTCGACGTCGACCCCGAACGGGATCCACGTGAAGCGCTTGTCCTTGGTCTGGTTCGACCAGCGAAGCAGGCTCGCCGTGCGCACGCGGCCCGCGTCATCGATGGAGATCGCCACGGTGTGCGGCTCGCCCGCGATGCGGAGCGTGGCGCGAATCGCGTCGGGCCCCTCGACCTCCCAGCGCACGCCACGCGAAGGGAGCAGCGCCGCCGGCGAGAGGATCGATTCGAGCGCGAGCCGGCCCGCCGCCGAACGTCGCACGTCGAGGCCCCGCGCATGCGCCACGGGGACCGCGCCGATCGCATAAAACTCGGTGCCCGCGTCCTCGCCTTCGAGCCAGTCGTACCCCGCGAAGCGGCCACGCCCCGTGCCGACCGTGGCCTTCCAGACGAAGCCGCGCGGCGGCGCGAGGAGCGACTCGGCCTCCATCGGTCGCCACGCGTCCGTCGGCGACAGGCGCATCTCGCCACGAATCGCGAGCCGCACGGCCGGATCGAGGGGCGCGCCCTCGGCGAGCGCATGCCGGAAGTAACGGGCCACGGGCTCGGGGAGGTCGTCGAGCTCGCGCGGATCGAAGCGACCCTCGCTCGGTCGGGGCAGAAGCGCACGCCACCGCCGCTGGATCACGCGGTCGCCATACAGCCGCCGGCCCGCGAGGATGACCGCGCCTCCGAACAACGTGCCCGTGACCCCGTAGACGATGCGGGGGATCAACCTGCCGCCGCCACGAGAAGCCATCCGCTCCTTCGCCTTCCTTTCAGGGCATCGCGCCGGCGTCCATCTTCGCACGCGAGAGCAGGATGGCCACCTCCATCGGCATCGGCGTGCCGCAGAGCTCGCTCATCGCAGGCTGAAGCGTCGCGGCGTGCGGCTCGAAGCCATCGGCGGTGACGAGCACGTTCACCGGGCCGCTGGTCCAGAGCTCGCACGAGAGCGAGGCGAGATCCGTGGGCGGAGGCTTCGTGCGATCGAGGTTGCAAACGAAATTGGCGCCGTCGTCGAGCGTCTTCCACGTGCTCGCATCCGACAGGACGAACGGCGGTTCGTCCCCGGCGCTCCACTCGACGACGATACGAAGATCCGGCGGGAGGGGCTCGTCCTCGGCGCGGATGTCGAGGACGAAGAGCGGCTCCGGGGGTCGTACGGGACAACCGCCCTCACCGCCATGTCCGCCGTCCACATCGGGCGGCGGACGATTGGGACGCTCACACGCGATGAGCGCTGCAAGGACGACCCCCAGAAGCCCTAGGCTCGAGACGAACGCTCTGCGTGAAGACACAGTGCGTCGGAGAATAACTGATTTTCCCGACGATCAGTTGGGCGGGGGCGGGGGCGGGGCGATGGCCGTGAGGTTCAGACCACCCGGGTACTGGTAACTCGTCTGCGCGCCGTACCCCATGACCTGAATGCCCACGGCCTCCGTCGCGGTGAGCACGTGCGCGCCGTTGTTTCCAGGCCCGAGCGGGAGGCGCACGATGCCGTATCCCGAGCTGATCGGCTGCGGCGTCTGCGCCACCGGCTGGCCATCGAGCACGAGCTTCGCCCCGACCGGCTGGACGACGTCGACGTAACTCTCGTCGTAATCGCTCGGCGCGAGGAAGACATACTTCAAGCGGTACTGCTCCACCGCCGTCGAGAGGCTCGCCGCCGGGTCGCCCTTCGGCTCGGCGCTGAACGGGTCGATGAGCGAGGAGCCGAGCTGGAAGGTGCCGACGGCAAACTCGTGATCGCCCGTGACCTCGAAGTTGACGTTGACCTGGCCGAGGTCGAAGACCTGGCCCGCGTTGATGCTGAGCGGCGCGCCCGGCGGGACCTCGCCCGCATACGTGAGCTTCGTGCCGTTGACGTTGCCGTAGATGCGGACGACGTGGCCGACGGGGCCGCCGCCCGGCGAGGTCGGGACCGTCACGATGTACCGCTTGCCGAGCGTCTCGGCCGGGAAGACGGACTCCTCGATGTGATCGCAGTACCCGCTCTCCAGCGGGACGTTGATGCACGGGACGCCCGCGATGACCTGCACGGGTTTCGTCGCGAAGATCTGTGAGCCGGAGGGATCGGCGTCCGGCGAGAAGACGACCTCGACGACCTCGCCTCGGTTCACCGTGAACGACGCGAGGCCGTTCGGTCCCGTGCTCGGGATGCCGCCGCCCGCGATGATCTCGCCCGCCCCGGAGAGCTTGACCTGCACGTTCGTGCCGTCCTGCGTGCCCGTGACCGCGAAGTACGAGCCGATGCTCGCCGCCGGCCAGCCGCCGATGGCCGTGACGCGGTAGTTGCCGGTCATCGCGGTGCTCGGCAAGAGGAGTGAGGCGTCGTTGCTGTAGGACAAACAGTCGTTGAGGCACTGCGTGCCGGGGCACGCGCTCCAGTCCTTGCCCGGCGGGCCGCCCTGCGGGCCGTACTCGAGCGCGTTGAACTGGTAGACCGTGACGGGGCGCGTGGTGACGAGGTGGTAGGCGCCGTTCTGCACGCGCACGGTGTTCGAGAGCGGCGTGGCGCTGCCGCACGAGTCGGCGTCCGGGCCCTTCAACTCGGGGACCCACGGGAGGTAGATCTTCGCGAGGTCGTTCGCCCCCACAGTCGCGGTGGCGACGGTCGTGGCGCCCCGCGTGACCGTGACCTCGGCAGGTTCGTCCCCCGCGTTCGCCACGACGACCGCGTAGTCGAAGATCGACCAGACGTTGTTCGCGACGACCGTGGGCCAGAAGTCACAGCCGATGTACGTGCGCGCCGCCGCAGCTTGCTCGCACGTCTTGGGATCGGCACCGGGATCACCGCCGCCGAGGCCGCCCGATCCGCCGGAGCCGACGAAGATGTCGCCGCCCATGCCGCCGCTGCCGGGTCCTCCCGGGCCGCCCGGTCCTTCGCCTCCGGCACCGCCGTCGCCGAACTCGTTACGGTTCGACGTCGCAGAGCAGGATACCGCGAGGATCCCCGGAACGAGGAGAAGCGCAAATGCAACGAAAGCTGTGTGCTTGAGCCCGGCTGAAGTCATGCGCCCGATTATCCGCCCCGCGCCGCGTCAGGCACAAGGGCGATCAGGCGCGCAAGGCGGTTCAGTGGGCGGCGCGGTTCCGCTCGTGGATGCTCTCGAGGATGATGACGGCCGTCTCCTCGATCGCGCGGCCCGTCACATCGACGACGGGCCACTCGGGGTGCGCGCGGAAGATGTTGTGCGCGAAGTCGAGCTCCGTGCGCACGTGCTCCCGCATCGCGTAATTCGTCTCGGGGGGCATGCCGAGCTGACGCAGGCGCGCCTGGCGGATCTCGCAGAGCTGGTCGAGGCCGATCGTGAGGCCGACGATGCGATCACTCGGCGCCTCTTCGATCTCGTGCGGGAGCGGGACGCCGAGCACGAGCGGGAGGTTCGCGACCTTGAGGCCGCGCTGCGCGAGCAGCGTCGAGAGCGGCGTCTTCGAGGTGCGCGAGACGCCGACGAGGATGATGTCGGCCTTGCGGAAGTTGCGCGGCTCCTTGCCGTCGTCGCTCTTCACGGCGAACTCGACGGCCTCGATGCGGCGGAAGTACTCGTCGCTGAGCGGCAGCATCGCGCTCGGCAGGTTGATCGGCTCGCGATCGAGGAAGGTGCCGAGCTTGCCGATGAGCGAGCCGATCACGTCGATCGCCTCGATGCGCAGCTCCGCCGTCGCCGAGTGGATGAACTCGCGCAGCTCGGGGCTGACGACGGTGAACACGAGGAGGGCGCCCTCCTTCGCGGCGCGCTCGAGCACCGGACGCGCGACTTCCTTCGTGCGCACGCGCGTGTGCAGGCGGATCTGTACGCCCGCCTGCGGGAACTGGAGGAGCGCTGCGCGGACGACCTTCTCCGCAGTCTCCCCCGTCGAGTCGCTCAGCACGTCGATGAACTTGGACATGGGCTTGCTCATTCTCGTCTTCGTCTCGGTCGGATCGAGGAGCGCTGACGTGGTCGTTTGAGCCACGCCGCTCGAACGACAAGCCTACCCAAAAAGGTTCTTCAACTTGTCCATGAAACTCTCACGCTCGGCCTCTTGCGGCACTTCGCCCAGGGTCGACGCGAGCCGGGAGATGATCTCCTTCTGCTCGTCCGTGAGCCGGGTCGGCACTTCGACGCCGATTTCCACGAGCTGATCACCACGGCCGCCCATGACGCGGCGCACGATGCCCTTGCCTTTGACGCGCAGGACCGAGCCCGGCTGCGTGCCCGCCGGAATGCGCAGCTTGCCCTTGCCTTCGAGCGTGGGGACCTCGACCTCGCCGCCGAGCGCGGCGATCGGGAAGGAGATCGGGAGCGAGCAGACGACATCGTCACCGACACGTCGAAAAAATTCATGCGGGGCGACGCGGATCGTGAGCTCGAGGTCGCCGGGCGCGCGATCGGGTCGCGTGCAGTTGCCGCCGCGCTCGACGAGGCGCGTCGCGCCGTTCTCGATGCCCGCGGGGATCGTGACCTCGATCGTGCGCGACTTCGCGACGACGCCCGCGCCGCGGCAGTTCTTGCACGGGTCGAGCACGATGCGGCCCGTGCCGCGGCAGCGCGTGCACGGGCGCTCGATGGCGATCGGGAAGACGCCCTGCTGCATGCGGACGCGGCCGCGGCCGAGGCAGAGGCTGCAGCGCTCGGTCTGCGTGCCCTTCGCCGCGCCGACGCCGCCGCAGTCGTGGCACGGCTCGACGCGCTCGTACGTGATCTCCTTCGTGCAGCCGAACGCGGCTTCCTCGAAGCTGATGCGGATCTCTTTCTGGAGGTTGCCGCGGTCGCCGACCTTGATGCCGAGCGCGCCGAGCAGGTCGCCGAAGAGGCCGTCGATGTTGAGGTCGTTCAGATCGACGTAGCCCGCGCCGCCGAAGGGGTTGCCTGGCTGCGCGCCGGATGCGCCCATCGGGCCGAAGCGATCGAACGCGGCGCGCTTCTGCGGATCACTCAGGATCTGGTAGGCCGCGTTGATCTCCTTGAAGCGCTGATGCGCTCCATCATCACCCGGGTTCTTGTCCGGATGGTGCTGCGCGGCGAGCTTGCGGAACGCGCTCTTGATCTCGTCCTGCGTCGCCGAGCGGTCGACGCCGAGCACATCGTAGGGATCGCGCACGGGGGCCGGAATAGCACCGATCCGGACGAGGGCCCAGGGGGTCTGGGCCGATCCGGCGCGCGTTCAGGGGAGAACTTTGCGCGTCGGGCACTCGCCGTCGCCCTGGTAGTCGCCGAGCGTGCGCGCCTGGGCGAGGACGTAGTCGTACGCGGTCTCGATGGGAACGCCGGCGAGGCTGTACTTGTCGGGCGGGAAAACGTCGGCGGCTTTCGTCTGCTCGAGTTCGTCGAGCGTGGTTTCGCCGTCGCCGTTCGCGTCCGCGTCGGCGATGTACTGGGCGTAGCGCGCCGTGACCTCGGCGCCGGCCGTGATGTTGTTGAAGAACCAATGATCGCCGTGGATCGTGGGTTTGACCGGCACGGTGCCGCCGGCCGGGACCGCGAAGCCCGGGATCCCGTCCTCCGTCGCGCAGTCGTCGTACGAGGTGCCGGCCGCGAGACCCCAGCGGAAGCTCTTCTGCGTGGCGCCGTTGCTGAGCGTGCCCGCGATGTAGAGCGAATAGCCGTTGTCGACGAGGAGCGCGACGTCGGCCTCGGCCGTGTCGCCGAGGCCCTTGGCGCCGGGTTTGGCGTTCGGCAGGTCGAAGCCGAAGCGGTCCCATCGGGTCGCGCTCACGTCCTCGAACGTCGCCACGACGTACCCGCCCGCGGGGACCTTCTTCAGGTCGAGGACGTAGACGTCGGGCGCGGAGAGCGTTTCGGTCGCGTCCGAGCGGGATGCGCGGATGTTGCCGATCGCGACGAGGAAGTGGTCGTAGGTGACGCTCCAGCCGTCTTGGATGTCCTCGTCGCCCATGCCGGCGGCGAGGCCGTTCGGGATGGTGTCCTCGGCCTCGACGAAGATCTGGGCCGAGCCCTTCTCGGACGTCGCGCCATCCTCACCGCCGCAGCCGACGACGAAAAAGGCCGCGCCTCCAAGGGCGAGGAGCTGCGCACGGATCCCGCACATTCGCATCACTTGAATCACCTCCGCAAAAGCAACTTCGATCAAGTAGCAAACGAGTTGCAGTAGCGCAAGAGCGAACGGGGGCGCTCGCGCGGCGCATCGGCGCGCGCGTGGGAGCGCCCGGGGCGGCGCGGATCACTTGGTGAGGGTGATGGTGTCGATGACCGGATCGGTCTCGTCGGGCCGGATCTCGTGCGACTCGATGGTCAGCGAGGTCTTGTTCGCCTTGAGGAACGAGTAGAAGCCGAAGACGGTCTTGCTGTCGTAGCTCGCGCTCTTGTCGGTCCACACGCTGGTGCCGTTGCCATACGCATCGGCGCCGGCGCCGGCGCAGACCATGTAGATCGTGCCCTTCGCGGGCGGCTCCTGGACGACGGGCTCGAGCGTGCCCTCGGCGAGCGGGCCGGTGAGCGGCTTCGTGCGCTCGTAGTTGTGGTCGTGGCCGAGGACCATGAGGTCGACCTGGTACTTGTCCCAGATCGGCACGAAGAACTGCCGCCCGAGCAGGACGTCCGAATCGGTGCCGTGCGACGAGGAGGAGAACTCGGCGTGATGATGCATGCCGATGATCCACGGCACGTTCGCGCGGTTCTTGTTCGCCGCGTCGAGGTCCTTTTCGAGCCACGCCTTCAGCATCGGCGCGTATTCGGGTTTTCCGGTCGGAGACGTGATCCAGAAGTCGTCGACGACCACGACGTGGACCGGGCCGATGTCGACCGAATAAAACAGCTCGTTGTAATCGCCGAAATTCTTGGTGTCCTGGGGCAGGACGACGCTGCTGTAGAAATGGGTCGTGTGGTTCTCGTGGTTGCCGTGCGTCGACAGGGTGAGGAGCTGGCCGAGCGTGAGGAGGCTATTGTCGGCGTCCTTCGCCGCGAGATCGAGCCACTTGTGCCATTCGCTCTGGTCTGTGGCGAAATTGATCATGTCGCCCGAGAAGAGCTGGGCCGTGACGCCGGCCTTCATCATGCGGCGCTGGATCAGGCGCCAGGCCTGGTTGTCCTGGCCGCGCGCGTCGCCCGAGACGCCGAGGATGACCTCGGTATTGGGATCCTTCGGCGTGGTGGTGAAGGAATGGACCTCGCTCCAGACCTCCTTGCCCGCGGGGCCGCCGCCGACGCGATAATAATAGGTCGTCGCGGGGCTCAGGCCGCAGAGGTAAGCCTCGTGCATGCGGTCGTCGCCTTGCGGGGCGAGCTGGCCCTCCGGGGTCACCCAGGTGACGCCGTTCTTGCGATTCGCGGCGGGCCAGGTCGACGGGTCGGGCGTGGTGCCCCACTGGAGCTCGCTGGCGAGGGTCTCCAGGTCGGTCTGCCAGCCGAAACCCGCGGAGGTCGCAGGGTCGGCGCGGCCCGGGGCGCCGAGCTCGACGTTGCCGCCGAGGCCGAGGCGGACGCGGCGGATGTCGGGCGCGGCCGAGACCCTGGCGCTGCCGCGCTGGAAATTGAGGTATTCGGGGCGGGTGGCGATCTCGAAATCGCAGCCGTCGGGCTGGAAGCGCTCGATGTTGGGCTCCGGCGGCGGCCCGCCCGGGCCGACGGGCTCGTCCGCGCAGGCAGGCGCGAGGAGCGCGAGGCCGGCGAGGCCCGCGAGGCCGAATGCACAGGAAGCGATTCTGGTGTTCATGAAGCCCTCTCCGTCGTCCAAAGCCTGCCGGTGCCGGCGATCGAAAAGCGCGGCGAGCTTAGGCCGAAGTGCCGCGGCGGGGAACCCCCTGCCCGCGTGGAGCGGCGCGTCAGGAGCCGGGGGCGAGGCGATAATCGCCCGACGCGGTCCGCGAGACGCGGCCCTCGCGCACGAGCTTGACGAGGTGTGCTTCGAGGCTCATCCGCGCAATGGGCCAGAGGAAAGGCGGCGTGTCGGCGTAGGCGACGGGCAGGAGCGCGTCGAGGCTCCCGCCCTCGGGAGGCATCCCCTCGAACGCCGCGACGACCTTGGCCTCACGCGCGAGGCGATGCGTGATGTAACGGCGAAAGAGCGTGGTCGGCTCGTCGATGGGCTCGCCGTGCGCGGGGAGCGCGACCGATGCCGACAAACCCGCGAGGCGATCGAGCTGCGCGAGGTACTCGATCATGTCGCCGTCCACGGGCTCGATGAGGATCGTGCCCTCGCTCGCGACCATGTCGCCGACGATCACGGCGCCCGTGTCCTCGTCGAGCAGGCAGACGTGGCCCGGCGCGTGGCCCGGGGTGTGGAGCACACGGAGCGGCATGGGGCGCGGGCCGGCGAGGACGATCCGCTCGCCATCTTCGAGGAAGCGATCGACCCGGACCTCCCCGGCGAGGCGCGCGGCCGTCTCGTGGTGCGCGAGCAGCGGCAGGCGGAGCTCGTTCGCGAAGAACGACGCGCCGCCCACGTGATCCGCGTGGTGATGCGTGAGGACGATGCCGATGGGGTGGCGGCCGTGGCTCGAAAGGGAGCGCGCCCACGCGAGCCATTCACGCCGCTCGTCGTCGAACGGCGTCGCCGGCTCGACGAGCAGGACCTCCTGCTCGCCGAGCGCGTAGCTGTTCGTGTGGGTCGCGGGAGGCAAGGTGGGCGTGAGCGCGGGAAAACGCTCCACACCCAGCGTGACACGCCACGGCCGCCCCATGTCTCTACCGCTCGAGCACGACGGCGAGCGCCTCGCCGCCGCCGATGCACAGCGTCGCCAGGCCCCGTTTGTCGCCGCGATCCTTCATCGCGTGGATCATCGTCGTGAGCATGCGCGCGCCCGTGGCGCCGATGGGATGGCCGAGCGCGACGGCGCCGCCGCGCACGTTGACGCGGGCGTTGTCGATGCCGACGAGCTTGTTCACGGCCAGCGTCACCACGGCGAAGGCCTCGTTGATCTCCCAGACGTCGATCTGCTCCTTCGTGAGCTTGGTCCGGGCGAGCGTGTTCTCGATGGCGGCCGCGGGCGCCGTCGTGAACCACTCGGGCTCCTGGGCGGCGCCGCCGTAGCCGGCGATCCGCGCGAGCGGCTCGAGGCCGAGCTCCTTGACGGCCTTCTCGCTGGCGAGCACGAGCGCGGAGGCGCCGTCGTTGATCGAGGAGGCGTTCGCCGCGGTGATGGTGCCGTCCTTCTGGAACGCGGGCTTGAGCGTGCCGATCTTGTCGGGCTTGCCGGCGGGCGGGCCCTCGTCGAGCTTCACGACCACGGCGTCGCCCTTCTTCTGCGGGACGCTGACGGGCACGATCTCCGCGTCGAAGAGGCCTTCCTTCTGCGCGGCGAGGGCGCGGCGGAAGCTCTCCTTGGCGAACTCGTCCTGCGCCTCGCGGGAGAACTCGTACTTCTTGGCACACAGCTCGCCGGCGTTGCCCATGTGGAAGTTGCCGTAGGGATCCCACAGGCCGTCGTGGATCATGCCGTCGACGATCTTGTTGTCGCCCATGCGGTAGCCGTTACGCGCCTGCGTGAGGTAGTACGGCACGTTCGACATCGACTCCATGCCGCCCGCGACCACGATCTCGGCGTCGCCGAGCGCGATGCTCTTGGCGCCGAGGATGACGGCCTGCATGCCCGAGCCGCAGACCTTGCCGACGGTCGTCGCGGGGACGTTCTTGGGGATGTTCGCGTAGATGGCGGCCTGGCGCGCGGGGGCCTGGCCGACGCCGGCGCCGAGGACGTTGCCCATGAAGACCTCGCCGACGCGATCGGCCGGGACCTTCGCGCGCGAGAGCGCGGCCTCGATGGCAGCGGCGCCGAGGCGCGGAGCAGGCAGGGCCGAGAGGGCGCCGAGGAACGCGCCGATGGGCGTGCGGGCAGCGCCGACGATGTACACGGGAACGGGCAAGGTCATCGCATCCTCCGGGAGGCTCGGGCGCAACGTAGCGCGCGCCCCGGAGAAGCGAACTACTCCAACATGTTGCACTGCACAAGCGACGCGTCCCGATCCGCCTCGAGGGCCTTGGCGAGCAGGCGCCTGCCGCGGTGGAGGCGGCTCATGACGGTGCCCACGGGCACACCGAGCTTCTCGGCGGCGTCCTTGTAGGACATCTCCTGGAGGTCCACGAGGATGAGCGCCTCGCGATACACGGGCTGGATGGCCTCGAGCGCGCGGAGCGTGGGCGGCGAGAGCGCGGTCATCTCGGAGACCGCGGGCGCGGCCGTCCACGCGTTCGGGTCGGAATAGAGGACGTCGAGGGCGCGTCGTTCGCGGCGATTGCGGCGGCACTTGGTGATGAAGACGCTGAAGAGGATCTGGTGGACCCACGCCTTCAGGTTCGTGCCGGGGCGGTACTGGTTCTCGAAGCGGAGGGCGCGCTCGACGGTGTCCTGCACGAGGTCCTCGGCGAGGGCGCTGGAGCGCGACATGCGAAGCGCGCGGCCAAAGAGCTCGGGAGCCATCGCGGCGACGCCTCGGCGGAGCTCCTCGATCGAGTTGGCCTGGAGAGACTTCGAGGGGACGGGCGTGGTGGCGAGGGCCTGAGCGAACATGGGTACGTGACCTCCTGGTGACCACGGCCTTTCGCAAGGCGGGTGCCCAGGGGTGGCAAGCCCTAAGTGCTCGGAATCATTGCTGCGTGACGGGGCGTGTGTCCCCCCGACGTGTCAAATCGACACCGGGGCGTGTCCAGGCGCCAACCTGTCGTGGGAAGGCGGGGGATCGTTCGGGCGTACGGCCGCCCTTCAGGTCGTCACGTCCCAATTCGGGCGACTACCTCAACGAAGGGACGGTGGCCGCCGTCGGCGCGTGCTCCAGATGGCGAGGATGACGACGAGAGCCTTCGTCGGGTGGTACCGGTAGTACACGTAGAACTGCGTTTTTTCGAGCAGGAGCCGGCGAACTCCGACAGGCCCGGCCTGATATTCGGCCCCGACCTCAGGAACGACGCGGAGAAGACGAACAGCCTGCGCGAGCTCGGCGACGAACTTCGGCCACAGCCCTGTCGCATTCGCCTGACACCACATCTCGATGCGCTCGAGCTCTCCGAGCGCCCGCCGAGCGAAACGAACGTCCATCATGAAGCGCGAGCGCGGAGACGAGCGATCACCTCGTCGGCGTCGACGGTGTCTCCGGCATCGTCTTGCGTGATGCCCTCGGCGAGCGCCGCGTGAAGGGCTTCACGCTCCTCGTCGTCGAGTCCATCGAAGGCATCCCCCCCGACCGCAACGAGCTCCACGACGGCTCCCTCCGGCAGCTCGGTGGGCTCATCCAACACGAGGCGGCCGTTACGCACGCTGGCTTTCAGAGCGAGCATCGGTGTGAGTCTAGCACGGGTTTCAGCCCGTTCTTTCTTCACCCATGGTAGCTCTCAGCTCGCGAGGGGGTCTCCGCCGCGGACGAGCGCCGCGAGGATCTGCGGGACGAGGTCGGGGATCTCGCCTGCGAACAGGCCTCGGTCGCAGCCGGTGCGGGCGCGCCAGAGGTCGCCGGCGAGGGCGTGGACGAGGACACCCGCGCAGGCGGCTTCGTCGGCCGACATGCTGCAAGCGAACGCGGCGATCAGGCCGGTGAGGACGTCGCCGGAGCCAGCCGTGGCGAGGGCGGGGTTGCCCGCCATGCAGATGAAGAGGCGGCCCTCGGGCGTGGCGATGATCGTGCGGGCACCCTTCAAGATGACCGTGGCGTTCGTGCGCGCGACGGCCTCGCGGACAGCGCCGAAGCGGTCCTGCTCGATCGCGGTGGCGCTGCGGCCGAGGAGGCGGCCGAGCTCGCCGGGATGCGGCGTGAGGACGAGGCGGCCTTTCGCTTGTGCGAGCGATTCGGGGCGGCCCGCAAAGTGCGTGATGGCGTCGGCGTCGACGACCTTGAAGCCGTCCCAGCCGAGCACGACGTGATCGACGGCCGCGCGCGCCTCCGCGCCGAGGCCGAAGCCCGGGCCGATGGCGACGGTGCGGCGGCCGGCGAGGGCGGCGTCGAGCGAGGGGCCGATGCGGTTCGGGTCGATCCGCGTGGTCATCACTTCGACGACGCGGGATTCGAGCGAGGTCGCGGCCTCGGGCCAGGTGCCGATCGTGACGAGGCCGGCGCCGGCGCGCATGGCGGCCTTCGCCGTGAGCAGCGAGGCGCCGAGCTTGCCGGGCGAGCCCGCGACGACGAGGACGTCGCCGGCCTTGTGCTTGTGGACGCTCGCCTCGCGAGGCGCGAAGTACGAGCCGACGGTCTCGCGGCGGATGACCTCCGCGACGACGCCGACGTGGGCGAGGATCGGCGGGTCTGGGACGCCGAGGTCGACGACGTGCACGTTGCCCGAGAGGCGCGCGCCCTCGGGCGTGAGCATGCCGATCTTGAGGTGGCCGAAGGTGACGGTGTCGTCGGCGCGCACGGCGATGCCGAGCGGCGCGCCGCTGTCGGCGTCGAGGCCCGAGGGGATGTCGAGCGCGACGCAGCGGGCGGCCGCGTCGTTGAGCACGGCGATCACGTCGGCGAGGTGGCCGGTGATGGGCCTGTCGAGGCCGGTGCCGAAGAGGGCGTCGATGACGAAGTCGGCGCGCGAGAGGGCCGTGTGCAGCGGGCCGAGGCTCGATCCCTCGGGCAGCTCGAAGAAGCGGCCGCCGAGGTCGATGTAGGCGTCGTGGTTGATGCGCGCGTCGCCCATGACCTTCTCGCTCTTGCCGGCGAGGTACACCTCGACCTCCGCGCCACGCGCATAGAGGTGGCGCGCCACGACGAACCCGTCGCCGCCGTTGTTGCCGGTGCCGCAGACGACGACGACGCGCGCTTCGAGCGGGTACGTGGCGGGCTGGCCGGGGCTGCGAACGTGGCGGACCGGGAACGAGCGGGCGCGGGCGGAGATCGCGTCGGCCTCGCGGCTCGGCGCGTTCGGGCGGCGGCGCGCTTCGATCATCGCGGAGAGGACGTCCGCGGCGCCGCGGCCGGCGTTCTCCATGAGGACGACGCCGGGCACGTGGCAGGTCTCGATCGCGTACTTGTCGAACGCGCGCATCTGCGCGCGCGTGAGGACGGGGATCATCGGGAACGGCCTCGTACGCCGCGATCGATGGCCCTTCGAAGGTCTCGCACGGCGCGGTCGAGCCCGAAGAAGACGGCATCGGCGATGACCGAGTGGCCGATGTTGACCTCGACGAGGTCGGGGATGGCGACGACGGGCCCGACGTTGTGCCGGGTCAAACCATGGCCCGCGGCAATCTCGAGGCCGAGCGCCGCGCCGCGGGCGGCGGCGCGCTTCAGCCGATCGAGCTCGTGCTCGGCTTGCTCTCCCGTGGCGTGGCAGTACTCGCCCGTGTGCAGCTCGATCTGCGCGACGCCGAGCGCCGCGGAGGCCTCGACCATGGCCTCGTCCGCGCCGATGAACAGGCTCACCTTGATCCCGCGCTCCTTGGCCATCTTCACGGCGGCCTCGATGCCGGCGCGTTGCCCGATCACGTCGAGCCCGCCTTCGGTCGTGCGCTCCTCGCGGCGCTCGGGGACGAGCGTGATCACGTCGGGACGAACCCGCGACGCGATGCCGATCATCTCCTCGGTCACGGCCATCTCCAGGTTGAGGAGCGTGTTCACCGAGGCGCGCAGGCGCGTGACGTCGTCGTCGGTGATGTGGCGCCGATCCTCGCGCAGGTGCGCGGTGATGCCGTCGGCGCCGGCCGCTTCGCAGAGGCCGGCGGCGAAGACCGGATCGGGGTAACGCGTGCCCCGCGCGTTTCGCACGGTGGCGACGTGATCGATGTTGATGTGCAGCCGAACCGCCATGATGGCGGACTCTACACCATCGACGGGATTTAGCGCGTCACGGCCGCGTTGGAAGCCTGCACGAGCAAGTCCTGGATGTGCTGCACGAGCTTGGCCGGGTCGACCACCACGCCCTCGGCGAGCAGCGCCTGCTCGTAGAGCAGCTCGGACCAGAGCTTGATCGGCTCCGCGCTCGGGTCCTTCTCGGCCAGCGCGCTCAGGTTCTTCACGATGGGACTCTCGGGGTTGAGCTCCAGGATCCGCTTCGCCTGGGGCGCGTCCTCGCCCATCATGCGCATGATGCGCTCCATGTTGACGCCGAGATCACCCTCGGCGGCGACGAGGCAGCTCGCGCTGTCGGTGAGGCGGCGCGAGGCGCGCACGTCCTTCACACGATCGCCGAGCGTGGCCTTCACGGCGGAGACCGCGCTCTTGATCTGCTCGCCGGCCTTCTCGTCGAGCTTCTCGTCCTTGTCGCCGAGATCGATGTCGCCGTGCGCGATGCTGCGCAGGCGGCGCTTGTCGTACTCGGTCAGGCCTTGCACGACCCACTCGTCGACGGGCTCCGTCATGAAGAGGACGTCGTAGCCGCGCTTCTTGAAGGCCTCGATGTGCGGGCTCTTCTCCAGCGAGCGGCGGCTCGTGCCCGTCAGGTAGTAGATCTCCTTCTGCGACTCGGGCATCGCCGCGACGTACTGCTTGAGCGAGATGAGCTCTGCTTCCGGCGTGTTCATCGAGCCGAACCGGCAGAGGTCCGCGATCGCGTCCTTGTTCTTCCAGTCGATCGACACGCCCTCCTTGAGGACCTTGCCGAACTCCTTCCAGACCTTCGCGTACCGCTCGGGCTCGCTCTCCGAGAGCTCCTTCAAGCCCTTCAGGACCTGCTTCGTGATCTGCGTCTCGATCTGCTTCAGGGCCTTGTCCTCCTGGAGCATCTCGCGCGAGACGTTGAGCGAGAGATCCTCGGAGTCGACCACGCCGCGCAGGAAGCGCAGGTAGATCGGCGCGACCTTGTCGCAGTCCTCGATGATGAGCACGCGCTTCGCGTAGAGGCGGATGGCGCGGCGATCCCGCTGGAAGAGATCCGGCGGCGCCTTCTCGGGCACGTAGAGCAGCGCCTGGAACTGGACGGGCGCGTCGATCGAGACGTGCAGGTGCCAGAGCGGCTTTTCGCCCTCGTAGCCGCCCGTCACGTGCCGAAAGAACTCCGCGTGTTGCTCCTCCGTCACCTGCGACTTCGGCAGCGACCAGATCGCCGCCCTGCGGTTCGCGACCTCGCCGTTCACCGAGATCGGGAAATGGACGAAGTCCGAGTACTTGCGGATGATCTCCTTGATCCGCCAGGCCTTCGTGTACTCGCGCGCGTCCTCCTTGAGGTGCAGCGTGATCTTCGTGCCGGGGTGCTCGCGCTCGCCCGTCGCGACCGTGAACGTGCCCGCTCCCGCCGAGCGCCAGAGCACGGGCTCGGCGCCCGGGAGCATGGAGCGCGTCTCCACGTCGACACGCGAGGCGACCATGAACGCGGCGTAAAAGCCCACACCGAACTGGCCGATGAGCTTGACCGCGCCGTCCTTGTCCTGGCTCGCGCGGAGGGCCTCGGCGTGCGCCTTCAAGAACTCGAGCGAGCCGCTCTTCGCGATGGTGCCGAGGTTCTGCACGACCTCGTCGCGGGTCATGCCGATGCCGTTGTCCTCGATGACGATGGTGCGGGCCTCGTCGTCGAGCTTGATCGAGATCGCGGGCTCGCCTTCCTGCTCGGTGACGTCCTTGCGCGTCAGGGCGAGGAAGCGGGCCTTGTCGAGCGCGTCGGAGGCGTTCGACACGAGCTCGCGCAGGAAGACCTCCTGGTTCGCGTAGAGCGAGTTGATGACGAGCGAGAGGACCTGCTGCACCTCCGCCTGGAACGGCATCTCCACGGCGGCAGGCGACGCGGCGGGGGGAGCTTCGGGGGTCGGGGGGGCTTCTTGGCTCATGGCGACGACGAAATGGATCCGGTTTTTGGAAATGCAATCCCCCTCCCCGCACGAAAAAGCGCGCTGCTACAGTGCCCCCCGTGTTCCCCACTGAACGACCCCGCAGGCTCCGCCGCTCGTCGGCGATCCGGAGCCTGGTCCGCGAAACTTCCCTCGCCCCCTCCGACTTCATCCTGCCCCTCTTCTTCCACGAGGTGCTCGACGCGCCCCGCGCCATCTCCACGATGCCGGGCGTCTTCCAGCTCCCGGTCGCCGCGGCCGCCGAACAGGCACGGCAGGCGCGCTCGCTCGGGCTCGGCGGGGTCATCCTGTTCGGCCTGCCCCGGACGAAGGATGCGAGCGGTTCGAGCGCGTACGATCCGAGCGGCCCGGTGCCGCGCGCGGTCGCGGCCATGAAAGATGCGGCGCCGGAGCTCCTCGTGATCACGGACGTCTGCGTCGACGAGTACACCGACCACGGGCACTGCGGGATCCTGAAGCCGGGCCCGCGCGGCGATCTCGAGGTCGACAACGACGCGACGCTTTCGGTCCTGGCGAAGGCGGCGGTCGTGCACGCGGCGGCAGGCGCGGACATCGTGGCGCCGAGCGACATGATGGACGGGCGCGTGGGCGCGATCCGCCGCGCGCTCGACGGCGAGGGCCACGAGGGCACGGCGATCCTGTCGTACGCGGTGAAGTACGCGTCGAGCTTCTACGGCCCGTTCCGCGAGGCCGCGGACTGCGCGCCGAAGTTCGGCGATCGCGCGGGCTACCAGATGGATCCGGCGAACACGCGCGAGGCGCTGCGCGAGGCGCGGCTCGACGAGGAGGAAGGCGCGGATCTTCTGATGGTGAAGCCGGCGCTGCCCTACCTCGACGTGATCGCGAAGGTGCGCGCGGCGTCGCCCTTGCCGCTCGGCGCGTACAACGTGAGCGGCGAGTACGCGATGATCAAAGCCGCGTCCGCCGCGGGGATGATCGACGAGAAGCGCGCGGTGCTGGAGCTTTTGACGTCGATCCGGCGCGCGGGGGCAGACTTCATCCTGACGTACCACGCCGTGGACGCGGCGCGCTGGCTCGGCTGATGGGTCACGTGATGCGCTGGGGAATCCTCGCGGCCACGCTCGCGCTCGCGGGATCGAGCGGCTGCAACACCATCAACTCGATCGGCCCGAACTGCGACCGCTCCGCCGACACGAACACGCCGGTCCGGTACACGGAGGGCACGGTGGAGAGCGGCGTCTACATGAGCGCGCCATGGGACGGGGAGCTGCTCTGGTTCCCCGCGGGCATGCGGTACGAGCTCGATCATGGGCTCGGCGAGGTGCCGCGGTTCGTGAACATCTGGCTGTCGTTCGACAAGTGCGGGACGAAGAACAGCACCGTCGCGCAAGCATCGGGCAACCAGGCAGAGCTGCGCGAGGTCGACGCGAACAAGCTCGTGATCGTGAACGGGAGCTGCGTGGATTACTGGCTGCTCGTGGTTGCGGGGACCGGGGATGGGGAGCCGGATCCGCCGGAGGATCCGGCGTCGATGCCGCACGGGAGTTGCTCGGTCGAGGATGCGGGGATGTGAGGGAAGCCCCCGCCCTCGCGGAACGACATCCCGCCCTCGCGGAACGACATCCCGCCCTCGCGGAACGACATCCCGCCCTCGCGGAACGACACCCCGCCCTCGCGGAACGACATCACGCCCTCACGGAACGACACCCCGCCCTCGCGGAACGACACCCCGCCCTCGCGGAACGACACCCCGCCCTCGCGGAACGACATCCCGCCCTCGCGGAACGACACCCCGCCCCCGCGGAACGACATCCCGCCCTCGCGGAACGCCTACTCCGCCGCGTGCGCCTCGCCTCGGCTGAACTGGAGCTGGTAGAGACGCGCGTACGCCCCACCTTGCGCGAGCAGCGACTCGTGGCTGCCCTGCTCGACGACGCGGCCCTTGTGGAACACGACGATGCGATCGACGGCGCGGATCGTCGAGAGTCGGTGGGCGATGATGAGCGCGGTGCGGCCCTGCATCGCGGCCCAGACGGCCTTCTGCAGGCGCGCCTCGGTGTCGCTGTCGATGTTCGCCGTGGCCTCGTCGAGCACGAGGATCGGAGGGTCGCGGTAGAGCGCACGCGCGAACGCGATGAGCTGACGCTCGCCCGCCGAGAAGTTCGAGCCCCGCTCCTGGACCTTCGCGTCGAGCCCGCCCTCGCGACGCTCGAAGAGATCGAGCGCGCCGATCCGCTCGAGCGCGCGGACGACACGCGCCCGATCGACCTCGACGTCACCGGCCGCGATGTTGCTCGCGATCGTGCCGGGGAAGAGGAAGACCTCCTGCGGCACGACGGCGAAGCTCTTCCGAAGCTCGTCGCGCGGCGCGGTGCGGACGTCGCGCCCGAAGACACGCACCTCGCCCTGCTTGGCCTCGTAGAGCCGCAAGAGCAGCGACGCGACCGTCGTCTTGCCCGCGCCCGTCGCGCCGACGAGCGCGATCTTCTCGCCCTTCGCCGCCTGGATCGAGACGTCGCGGAGGATGGGCACGCCGGGCTTGTACTCGAAGTCGACGTGGTCGAGCTCGAACGCGATCGCCTCGTCCTTCTTCTCGGCCTGACCATTTGCAGCCGCAGGGACCGGCGCGTCCTCCTCCTTGTTTTCGAGGAGCTGGAAGATGCGCTCCGCGCCGGCCATCGCCGACTGGAGCTGCGTCATGCGCGCCGAGAGATCGCGGATCGGGACGAAGAACATCTCGATGTACGCGACGAACGTGACGAGCGTGCCGAACGAGACGCGATCCGAGAGCGAACGAACGCCCGCGTACCAGAGCACGGCCGCGATGCAGAGGCTCTGCACGAGCTCGATCGCCGCATCGAGCGCCGCGTCGAAGACGATCGAGCGGTTGTTCGCCTGCCGGTACGCCTCGTTGATGTCATCGAACTCGGCGGCGCTCTGCTCCTCGCGCGCGTACGCCTGCACGACGGCCATGCCCGAGACCTGCTCGTTCAGGTAGGCGTTCATGCGCGCCGTCTTGGCGCGGATCTCGCGGAACGCGTCGCGGATCCGGCGCCGCGTCCACATGACGCCCAGCGCGACCGGCGGGACCGCGACGAACGTGATCAGCGCGAGCTGCCAGTCGCGGTGGAGCATGACCACGACGATGAGGACGAGACGAACGAGATCGCCGAGCGCGTTCAGCGTGCCCGAGGCGAACATCTCGTTGATGGCGTCGACGTCGTTCGTGACACGCGTGACGAGCCGGCCGACGGGCGTGCGATCGAAGAAGCCGAGCCTGCGCGTGTGCAGGAAGCGGAAGACGTGCACGCGCAGATCCCCCGACGCGCGCGCCCCCGCGAGCTGCATCAGGTAGACCTGCGGGAACGCCATACACTGCTCGATGAGCTTCAGGACGAGGATGAGGGCGCCCATCTGCATGAGCGTCCGCGCCGCCGTGTCGCGATGCTCGAACGCATCGAACGTGAGCCCCATGAGCCACGGCTGGAGCACGGCGAGGCCCGAGCCGAGGAGCAGCAGCACGAGCGAGATGACGAGCCACTTCGCGTGCGGCCGCATGAAGGGCCAGAGCCCCGCGAGGATGTTCGCGTCGATCCCCTCGTTGAGCCGCTCCTCCTCGTGAAAGCGCGCGAGCGCCTTCTCGGCCCGCGTTTTTCCAGGAGCCGCCGCCTTCGCGCCGTTCGCCTTCGGATCCACGGACAAGCTCGTCATGCGGGCACGGCCTCCGGAGAGGGCATCGAGGAGGGCAGGTCCTCGGCGCCGAACGCAGCGAGCTTCTCCTCGATCTCCTGCTCCTCGGCGAACGACGCGTAGAGGCCTCCGGCCGCCACGAGCTCCTCGTGCGTGCCCTCCTCCACGACACGCCCGCGTTCGAGCACGATGATGCGATCACAACGCTTCGCCGCGGCGACGCGGTGGGTGATCAGGACGAGCGTGCGGCGCGCGGCCTGGCGCTCGATCGCGCCGAGGATCGCAGCCTCGGTCTTCGCGTCGACCGCGGACATCGGGTCGTCGAGGACGAGGATCTTCGGCTCGCGCAGGAGCGCGCGTGCGAGGGCGACGCGCTGCCGCTGGCCGCCCGAGAGCTGCACGCCGCGCTCGCCGACGACCGTGTCGAAGCCGTCCGGCAACGACTCGATCTCCTGGAGCACGCCCGCCTCGGCCGCCGCCGCGCGGATCTTCTGCATCGCCTCCGGCGAGTCTTGCTCTTCGAGCGAGTAGCCGATGTTCTGCGCGACGGTCGTCGAGAAGAGGAACGCGTCCTGCTGCGCGTAGCCGATGCTCTCGCGCACGACGTCGAGCGGCAGATCGCAGATGTCCTTGCCGTCGAGGAAGACCGTGCCGCTCGGCGTGGGCAAGAGGCGCGGCAAGAGCGTGGCGAGCGTGCTCTTGCCCGAGCCCGTGCGCCCCACGATCGCGAGGGATCCGCCCGCCGGGATGTCGAACCGCACGTCTTCGAGGACCTTCCGCTCGCCGTGCGAGAACGCGAGGCCCTCGACGCGCAGCGCGCCGGAGACGGCCTGGGGCGCGGGCAGGTCGCCGCTCACGACCTCGGGCACCGCGTCGAAGATCGCCTTCAGCCGCACGTAGCTCGCGCGGCCGCGGGCCACGATCGCGGTGACGAAGCCGAGCGCGAGCATCGGCCAGATGAGACGGCCGAGCGCGGCCCAGAACGAGATGAACGCGCCCTTCGAGATGTCCCCGTGAAGCACGAGCGCACCGCCGTACCAGAAGACGATGATCGTCCCCGCCGCGAGGATCGACCCCATGATCGGCTGCATCGAGCCGCGGATGCGCGCGAGCATGAGGTTCTTCTCGACGTAGTCCTGGTTCGCCCGCTCGAACGTGGCGAGCTCCGCCTCCTCGAGCGCGAAGCTGCGCACGACGCGGACGCCGGCGAGGCTCGCGAGGACGCGATCGCTCATCTTGCCGAGCGCCTCCTGGTTCTCGCGCATGCGCGAGAACATCTTCCCGGAGAAGGTGCGCGTGACCAGCATGAGCACGGGGAACGTCGCGAGCGCCGCGAGCGTCAGCTTTCCGCTCACGCGCACCATGACGTAGAGCGCGCTCGCGAACGCGAGCAGCGAGTTCACCACGTTGAGGATGCCGAAGCCGAGGAGGAGGCGGACCTGCTGAAGGTCGCTCGTCGAGCGGCTCATGATCTCGCCCGTGGGCATGCGCCGGAAGAACGAGGGGCCGAGCTTGTGCAGGCGCGCGAGCAGGACCGCGCGCAGCTCGTACTCGACGTTCCTGCCGCCCGTGAACATCGTCCAGCGCGAGAGGACACGCACGACCGCGGCCGTGACGACCACGCCCAGCATGAGCAGCGCATCCTGCGCGGCGTCGCTCGCGCGGAGCTGCTCGGCCGCGTCGACGGCTTCCCTCACGAGGAAGTCGCGCTTCACCATGAGGATCTGCTGCGCCGCGAGGAGCAACGCGCCGCTCAGGTAGAGCCAAATGTTGCGCCGGAACTGAGCGCCGAGACCGGTGGGGAACTCGGCCGGATCGACCTTTCGCATCAGCGCGCTTTACGGGGCATCGGGGTCGTGGGCCGCCGGTGAGAGCTCTGGATCGCGGGCCGCTCGCGCCCCTCGGGCACGAGCGCGAGATCCGTCACCTCGATGCGCGTGGAGAGGAGGCCGAGCAGCACGCGCGCGCCGCCGCGGCCGTCGAGCTCGCCGACGACGCCGATCTTGTCCACGAACGGGCCGCTCAAGACACGCACGCGCGCGCCCTTCTCCATCGTGGCCGGCGGCGCGGCGCTCGTGCTGCTCGCAGCCGCAGGCGCAGGTGTCGGAGCCGTGGGCGCAGGCGTGACACGAGACGGCGCAGGCGTGTGCTCGCGTTCGCGTTCGCGCTCGCGCGGCGCGGCCGGTGCTTGTGACGCCTTCGCTTCTTGCGGCCTTCCGCCACGGCGATCACGATCGCGATCGCCCTCGGCCTTGCTGCCCGGCTTGAACAACGTGTCGAGCGAAGGCCTGCGCGGCGCGCCGTGCCCCGGACGCGCGCCATGCCCGAACGGAAGCGAAGACGCACGCGGCCCCTCGGCCTCGCCGCGCGCCTTCGCCTCGGCGAGCGATCGCTCGCGCGCGGCCGCTTGCTCGGCTTGCCACTTCTCGGTCTGCGCCGAGACCTCCGCGTGCGTCCGGGCGCGCTCGCGCTCGATGCCTTCGAGGCGTCGATCGAGCGCGATGTGATCGTTCTGCCGCGACCACGCGACGAGCGTGTAGATCGGCGCGAGCGCGAGCAGCGCGTCTTCGAGCTGCTCGTCGAGGATCTCCGCGTGCTCCAGCGCGACCTCGCGCGCCACGGCCCAGCCGATCCAGAGCGGCACTTGCCCCTCGGCCGCGCGCTCCAGCATCGCCTCGATCGCCTCGGGCGTCGCCGCGCTCGCGGCCACACGATCGGCGCCGACGCCCACCGCGAACTGCTCGGGCAGCGCGCGCAGCGCAGCCGTGAGCTCGGCGGCGAGCGCCGTCGGTGCGGCACCGTCCGCGACATCCTTCGCCGCGAGCCGCGCGCGCAGGTTGTCGATGTCGACCTTCGCCTCGGGGTGCACGGCGAAGCAGACTTCGACGCTGTGCGAGTCGATCCGGAGCGCGAGGAACGCGTGCCGACCGTACGGGCTCGGATCATCGATCGCGGCCGAGATCGATCGTCCCGCGTCGAGCAGCCGTTCGAGCTCCTCGCGTGCTGCCGCGTCGCGCCAGAAGAACACCCACTGGCACTCCACGCGTTTCTTGTTGCGCAGCGTCGGGTGCTCGTCCGAGCCGTGCACGTCGACCGTGATCCCGAGGTCCGCGAGGCGCGTGATCACGCCGCGCGCCCAGGCGAGCGCGCGCTGCTTCACTTCGAGGCGCGGGCGCGAGTAGGCGTTCGACGTCGCCTTCTCCGGCGCGTAGGCGTCGAAATCGCTGTCCGTCAGGTGCAAGGGGGCGTGGGTCATCACTCTCGCTCGAGGTGCGCTCTTCGCGGCCCGCAAGACACGCGCGAACGAGCGTCGCGTGCGTGGTGCGTTGCGAAGGCGGATGGCGTCGTGGCTCCCCTTGTAGCACTGGCCAAAACGCGGTGATATCCCCTCGCGTCTTCGCGCGTCACGCACAGCCGAGGCGGACCGCGGACGGCGCGTGGAGGCGAGGCACGAGCGCCTTGACCCCGAGGGGCTCCATGTCACCTTGATCTCCACGATCTCCGAGCGCTCGTCCTGCAAAGGGCGGGCGTTTTTGCCGTGAAATCAGGGGCGTGCCGAACGCGCCATGCGGGCGCGCAGACCTTCGCGCCCGCGCCCTTTGCGAAGAGTTTCCGGAGTGTCCATGGAGCAGCACCGAGACGAGCAGATCAACTGCGCGAGCTGCGGCTCGTCGTTCCTTTTTTCCGCCACCGACGCGGCCGCGCGCGCCGAGCGAGGGCTTTCGTCCCCGCCGACCCTGTGCAAGCCCTGCTGGCGCGAGAAGCGCTCGAAGAGCGCGGGCCAACGCGAAAATCCAGGCCGCGGCGCTCCGCGCGGACGCGAAGGTCGAAGGCACGAGCCCGCCGCGCGCCCCGGCCGCTACACGGGCGACGTGAACGAATACCGGAGCCCCATGCCCGATCCGCACTTCGCCATGTACCCGTCGTACGGCCGCCCCGCCGCGCCGGGGCACCGCGGCGGCGGCTTCTCCCAGCGAGGCCCGGGCCCGCGCGACGGCGGCGACGATCGCGCGCAAGGCCCGCGCGCCTCGTCCGGTCCGCGTGGCCCGCGCGGCCGCGGTTTCCCGATCACGTGCGCGGCGTGTGGCGTCGCGGCCACCGTCCCGTTCAAGCCGGCCGAAGGCCAGAAGGTCTACTGCCGAGCTTGCTTCCAGGCCGAAAAGCCGTCCTGAAGGTTCCCACCAAGCACCCTCCCACAAGGCACCGGGGGGTTTGGGGGGCAAAGCGCGGCGAAGCCGCGCGGCCCCCCATCGTCAGGCGATCAGGCGATCAGGCGATCAAGCAATCTCGCAGGTGAGCTCGGGCGTGAACCCGACCTCGCCCGCGGTGATCGCCACGCGCACGTCGAAGCTCGCCGCGCGGCGCGCCGTCTCCTCGACCATCCCCACGACCCACAGGCGCAGCGCGAGCGACGCCGGCTCGAACTCCGCGATCTGCAGGACCACCTTCCCGCTCTGGCTCGCGCCCACCTTCCACGCGCCGAAGCTGAAGAGCCGCGACCAGATCGAGATCCCGCGTCGGATCGCGATCTGCAGATCCGGCGCGGGCCGGAGCACGCTGCGCACCGTGTTGTGGAGCTCGCCCCCGATCGCGAGGCGGCCGAGCGCGCGCCACCGTGAAGGCTCGTGCAGCGAGATCGCGGTCGCGATCTCCATGTACGCGTCGAGCGCTTCGAGATCGTACGCGACGAGCGCGTTGATCGAGTCGTTCAGAAAGTCCTCGGCGTAGCGCTGCGGGAGCTGCGCCACGACCTGCTCGCGCACGCGCGGCCCCGCGTCCTCGGTGAGGGCCTTGTCCACGGCGCGCAGCACAGCTCCGCGCACCTGGTACATCCCGGGGAACCGCGACGCCGCGCGCGGCTGGACGTACCGCGACGGCGGACCCGCGCTGGAAGAGTTCACCGACGCGCTCGAAGAGCTCGCCGACGACGCCGTGTTTCGCGCCACGCCGAGCGGCTTGGGCATCGCCGGAGGCACGAGCGGCTCGACATTGCGCGAGGAAGCGATGTAGTCGCCGCGCGGCGGAGGCCCGGGATCACTCGTGCGGTTCGGGCTCCCCATGCTCGGCACGACACGCGTCGGCGCGTACGGGATCGACGGCGCGCCCGGATCGCTGAAGCTCGTCCGCACGCTCGGCCGGATCGGCGCGGGCGCGGGCGGCGGCTCGCGGAGCGGCGTCGAGATGCGATCGGGCTCGGGCAAAATCGTGGCCGGCGGCGGCGGCGGCGCGCCTTGCGATTGCGCCACGCTCGCCTGCGCGACGCGCCGGGGCAGGTTGATGATCCGGCCGAGCGCCATCGATCGCTTCATCGGATCCGACGAGAACCGCTCGAGCTCGCGCGCCACTTCCCCCGCCGTGGCGTAACGCTTCATCGGATCCTTCTGCAGGAGCTTCGCGACCACGGCTTCGAGCCGCGGATCGACGTGCACGCCCGCCGCGGCGAGCGTGGGCGCCTCGGCGTGCACCACGCGGAACGCCGTCGCCACGGCCGTCGGCGCGCGGAACGGCCGCGTGCCCGTGAGCAGCTCGTAGAGCAACACGCCGACGGCGAAGAGATCACTTCGCCCGTCGATCGGCGCATCCCCCGTGGCCTGCTCGGGCGAGAGATAGTCGGGCGTCCCGAAGACCACGCCGGTGCGCGTGCGTGGCGAGGGCCCGCTCGAATCGAGCACTTTCGCGATGCCGAAATCCAGAAGCCTTACGACCGCTTGACCTCGCGACACGTCGAACGCGACGAAGACGTTTTCGGGCTTCAGATCGCGATGGATGATCCCCACGCGGTGTGCCGCGTCGAGAGCTTCGAGGACGGGGATGCACGTCGCGACGGAGGCGTCGACGTCGAAGCGCCCGAGGCGCTGCAGCGCGGAGCCCACGCCCTCGCCTTCGAGGTGCTCCATCACGATGTAGGGGCCCATCTCGCCCACGCCCGCGTCGATCACGTCGACGATGTTCGGGTGGCGGATGCGGTTGACCGCCTGGGCCTCCTGGAAGAAGCGCTGCGCGAGCTCGGTGTTCTCCGAGAGCTCGGGGTGGAGGAATTTGATCGCGACGGCCCGGCCGGCGAGCACGTTCTCCGCACGAAAGACGTGGCCCATCCCGCCACCGCCGATGCGCTCTGCAAGGCGGTACTTGTTGTCGACGATCGCGCCGGGGGCGGGGGTTCGAGAAGCCATTCAGCCGGTGGACATGCTCGGATCCAGATGGACTCGCCTCGGGGTTCGGCCCAAAGCCCCGCCTCGAGGCAGAGCCGCTACGATACCCGTCTCCCAGGGCAAAGAGCCACTTCGGATGGTGCCAAGATAGCGAATCTCGGAGAGAGTGGGGGCCTCTTCGTTCCGCCTCCTCGTCCCTGTGCTCCGTTGCTGGTCCATCCCACGTTCCATCCCCCGGATCGCGTGACAAACTTCACATTGATGCGTCAACGTCCCGCCTTCAACCGGGATGAACGCGGAGATCCACGAGGGTTGTCGCGAGCTCCGCGAACCCCCGTCCCATGGCAGCCTGGGTCACATACTTCGGCGGAACGGGCAACGTAGGCAAGTAGGCGCGCACGTTCGCCACGCCGATCGTGGTCGTGAACGCCGCGAAGGCCGCCGCGTCGTTGCCGCTGTCGCCCACGAACGCGTGGGTCCGTCGCGCACGGGTAGGCTCCTCCCCGAACGCCGCTTCGAGGAGGCGGAGCGTGCCCGTGGCCTTGTCGGCCGGATCAAAGGAGAGGTGCAGGTGCACGCTCGACGCGAGCGTGTGAACGCCGCGCCTCGTTGCCTCCGCGCGCATGGCCGCGACGTCCTCGACGGACGCGCGGCAGTGCTCGCCGATGTCGAGGGTCACGTCCGTGAAGCGAGCGTGGTTGTCGTCGGCGAGCGCCACGGTCGGAAATCGACGGCAAAGCTCCTCCGCGAGGGCCCGGAGCTCTGCGCACCTCGATCCCGCCGCCGCGCGATCCTCCGGGAACACGAAGCGCACGCGAGGCGCGCCTGCCGGGCGTCGCTCCTTCACGAAGGCCACCGCGCCGTTCTCGGCGATCGCTGCATCCAGCGGCCACTGCCGCACGAGCACCTCGGCCCATCCCCCGGGCCGCCC
Source organism: Polyangium sp. y55x31 (assembly GCF_029946505.1). Taxonomy (GTDB): domain Bacteria; phylum Myxococcota_A; class Polyangia; order Polyangiales; family Polyangiaceae; genus Polyangium. The sequence continues at coordinate 248,534 of NZ_JARZHG010000005.1, read as the reverse complement.
CGTGCACGCGACGAGCCGCAGCCCCGCCTCCCGCAGCCGGAAGAGCGACGTATACGCGACCTCCGTGAGCTCGCCGTGATCGAGAAGCGTGTCGTCGAGATCGAAGACGAGCCCCGCGAGCCCGCGCGCCTCGTCGGCTTTCATGGAGGCGAGCGCGAGCGGCGCGGCCGGGGACGACGCGGACGTCACAACGCCTCGAGCCGCGCGATCACGCTCTTCAGATAGAGCCCCTCCGGGAACGCCGCGCTCACCGGGTGATCCGCGCCCTGGAAGTGCCGATCGAAGATGACCGCGTGCATGCGCGCCTCGCGCGCCCCGAGGGCGAGCGCGCGCGTGAGGTCGTCAATCGAGACCGCGCTCGAGCACGAGCTGAGCACGAGGATCCCGCCCGCCTTCGTGGCCCGACAGCCCGCGGAGGCGAGCGCCTTGTACACGCCGAGCGCGCCTTCTTTCGCGCCGCGCGTGGGCGAGAGCTTCGGCGGATCACAGAGCACGATGTCGAAGCCGCCCTCCGCCGAGGCCCGCGAAAGCGCCTGACGCGCGTCGTCGCGCTGGAAGTGGATCCGCCCGAGCAGCCCATTCTTCCGCGCACACTCCGCGCCGACCTCGATGGCGAGCGCGCTCTCGTCGACCGCGACGACCTCCTTCGCCCCTCCCCGCGCGGCCGCCATCGCGAACGTCCCCACGAAGGAGAACGCATCGAGCACGCGCCGCCCGTGCGCGAGCTGCTCGACCCGCGCCCGAAGCGCTCGTTGATCCAGGTAAAAGCCCGTCTTTTGCCCGAGCGCGAGCGGGATCTCGTACGAAAGCCCGCGCTCCAGGAACGAGAACCTGTCGACGCTCGCGTCCCCGCGGACCACGCCGGCAGACGCCTCGAAGCCCTCCTTCTTCGCGAGCTCGACCGAGGTCCGGTCCACGATCGCGCGCGGCGAGAGCATCTCGGTGATCGCGTCGAACACGATCCCCTCGCGCCGCTTCACGCCGATCGTGCCGATCTGCACCACGGCCACGTCCCCGAGGATGTCGACGACGAGCCCGGGCAGCCCGTCCCCCTCGGCGTGGATCAGCCGATAGGCCGTGGTCTCGTGCCCCGCGATGTGATTCGGCAGGCCGAGATCACGCCGGTGCTGGATCGCGCGTTCGATGCGGCGGCGGAAGAGCGCGCCGTCGACGGGCGAGTCGTCGCGGGTGTAAATGCGGACCGGAATGGCCGAACGGGGGGTGTAGAGGCCGTGACCCAGGGTCGCGCCGTGGGGATCGACCACCTTGACCTCGTCGCCGGGCAGGGCGCCGCCCTCGATGCGGGCGATGGCCTGCGCGAAGACCCAGGGGTGTCCGGTCCAGACGGGCCTCACGTGGCCCGGCTTGAGGGTGACGATGGGAATGGGGGACCCTGACCTACGCCCCTCGGGGCGGGGAGGACTCGGGTCGGGGGCATTGGCGGATCTCGCGCGCGCATTCATGGGCGTGCCGCTCCGGGGGTGCGTGTCCGGTCAGATAAAACAAAAGCCGCCCCCCTCGGAAGGCGTACCGATGGGCGACGGGCTGGGGTATTGTTCTCTGTAGGCAGTCGCTTGGCCACCGTGTGAACCTTTCATCACAGCCCGCCGTGGCGGACGATGCACGCGAGTGCACCGAGATCTCGCGTGAACCGTCTCTCTGAGCGTGCTGGCCGATGGCACTCCGGTTGCTAGGCTGCAAGCACAAACGAGGAGTCGTCCCATGCGCCGCTTGACCCCTGCTTTGATCGTGGCTGCCGCTGCACTGAGCCATCCCGCTGTCGCGTTGGCGGACTGCCCGCCGGGCTCGTGGTTCTGCGCGGATGAGGCGCAAGCTCCCGCGCAGCCTCCGCCTGAAGCCGACACGCTTCCGCCTCCGCCGCCCGCCGTCGAGGTGGTCGAAGAAGAAGAGGAGGCGCTTCCGCCGCCGCCCGCGCGGCCCGCGCCCCACGTTCGTCGTTCCCAACCGCCGGTCGTCATTTATCAACCCGCGCCGCAGCAGCCGCAGATCGTGCAGCAGCAGCCGGCGCAGACGCAGATCATCATCGTCGCGCCGGGTGCCCGGACGCACGTGGTTCGTCGGCACCATCCGGCGGTCCGCGTGACGCCGCCCCCGCCGCCTCCGCCGCCGGCTCGCGTGATGACCGCGCCCGCGCGCCTGCGCACGCCGATCGTGGCGCCCGCGAAGCGCCGCTGGCAGCCCGAGTGGGGCCTCAACCTGCGCCTGCAGGGCCTCTCGATCGGCGGTTCCGAGCGTCACGACAACGGACAAGGCCCGCATCCCGACGCCGGGATGGGCGGCTTCGGGCTCGGCCTGCGATATCGCCCCGTGCCCGCGTTTGCCGTCGAGGGCTCGTTCGACATCATCGGCGGGACTGACTACAACGGCTTCGATCGCGTCGAGACCCCGTTCTCGTTGAGCGGCCTTCTCTACGTGAACCCGCGCAGCCGCGCGCAGTTTTACCTGACCGGTGGCGTGCACTGGTCGAGCGCGACCGTGCAGTCGGAAAACGCGGACCCGCGTTTGTCGCCGAACCCCGATGGCAACAACTTCTCCGCCGAGTACAGCTACTTCGGCGGGCAGGGTGGCATCGGCCTCGAGTTCCGCGTCTCGCGCAGGCTCGCGCTCAACATCGACGCGCTCGCGTTCATCCGCAAGCGGACGGACGACAACGCCGAGACGGGCCCGGCCGAGTTCATCGATTCGAGCTCGGGTCGCACGACGAACACCTCCGGCGGCGGCCTCTTCCGCGGCGGCCTGACCTTCTGGTGGTGACGGCGCGCGCCGGCCTCCCGGCGCGCGGCCCCCGCCGCTGCTAGATCCTCTCCACGCGGCCCGGCCCTCTCTCATTGCCCATCGCCGGGCCGACTCCCCCACCATGCAACGACTGCGGCGCCACAAGGCCCTCCTCCTGGCCATCGCCGGGGGGATCCTCTTCGCCCTCACCTCCCCTCCGACCGACCTGTACCCCGCGGTGTTCCTCGGCCTCGCGCTCTTCGCGTGGTCCCTCGAGGACGCGCCGACGGCGTGGCACGCGTTCGGCCGCGGCGCAGCGTGGGCGACGGCCGCGGGCATCGTGGGCCTGCGCTTCGTGCCGAGCGTGGTCCAGCGCTTCACGCCGCTCGGTTCGGCGGCTGCGTACCTCGCGCTCGTCCTGCTCGCCGCGGGGCAATCGCTCATCTGGGCGATCGGCGCGGCTGCGACGCACCTCGTCCATCGCCGCGCTCGTGCGCCGTTCGTCCTCGCGTTTGCCATCGGCGTGTTCGTCGCGGTCTCGCTTCCCTCGGTCTTCGCGTGGACGCCGGCCGGCCTCGTGAGCCCGTGGCCTTCGCTCGTGCAGCTCGCGGACATCGTCGGCGAGCGCGGCGTGTCCGTGATCTTCGCCGTCTCCGCGGCCTTCCTCGCGCGCGCTCTCCAGGCGATGTTCTCCGCGGAAGCGACGTCGATGAAGGAGCGCTTCGGCGCGAAGACCACGCGCCCGCTCGCCATCGCCGCCGCCATCCCCGCGCTGCTCGCGATGTACGGCGCGCTCCGCATCCGCTTTCTCGCAACGCAACCCTCGGTGGCGCGCACGATCCGCGTCGCGCTCCTCAACCAGGCCGTCGGACCGAAGGAGCGCTGGGATCCGAAAAACCACACGGGGATCCTGCGTGATTTGCGGCGCCTCACGAAGGACGCCGAGGCGAGCGGCGTCGACCTCACGGTCTGGCCAGAGGCGGCCTACCCGTACCCGCTCATGCACGGCACGACGCAGGCGCCGCGCGGGCCACGCGCGATTCACGGCGACGGCGCGCGCGGGCCGATCCTCTTCGGGCTCATCATGCTCGAGCCGCCGAAGGCCACGAGCCCCGGCATCGTCGAGACGAACAGCCGCAACTCTGCGACCCTCGTCCTTCCCGACGGCTCGCTCCAGCCCTCGTACGACAAGCTCGAATTGCTCTGGTTCGGCGAGACCGTCCCGCTCGGCGCTTACATCCCTTGGCTGCGTCGCATCTTCCAGGCGAGCGGCGGCCTCGTGCCCGGCACCGAGCCGACGGCGCTCGTGCTTCCCCACGCGAACGACCCCGTGCGCATGGGCGTGCTCAACTGCTACGAGGACACGCTCCCGGGCGTCGGCCTCCGGATCACACGCGCGCTCCGGCCGAACTTGCTCGTGAACGTCACGAACGACGCCTGGTTCGTCGGCACCGCGGAGCCCGAGCTCCACGCGCGGCTCGCGGCCATGCGCGCGATCGAGCATCGCCTGGATCTCGTGCGCTCCGTGAACCTCGGCGTGCTCTCGTGGATCGACGCGCGTGGTGTCGTCGTCGCGCGTGATGCCTCCACGTCCCCCTCCACGCTCGTCGCGACGCCCACGCTGCGCGACGGATCCCTCACGATCTACGGTCGTTTCGGGGACAAGCCGCTCGCCTTCGGGTTCGTGGTTGCGATCACCGCGTTCGTTTGGCGATCACGTCGCAAGCCGGGTTCGAAAAACGAAACCGGCGCGAGCGGTGAAGCCCACGCCGGTTCCGGTGAAGCGGAAACGTAGACCGAAGATTCGGTTACGCGCCCACCTGATCCTTGAGGCCCTTGACCGGCGTCGCGCGGACCTTGCGGCTCGCGGGCTTGCCCTTGATGGTCATGGGCTCCTTCGTGAACGGATTGACACCCTGCCGATCGGCGGTGGCGGGCGTCGCCTTCGCCTTGAGCTTGACGAGCCCCGGGATCGTGATTTCGCCCGGACCATCCGATCCGAGTTGCTTGGCCACGAGCGCCGAGAGCGCGTCGAGGACGCCACCCACGGCCTTCTTGTCGAGGCCGGTGCTCTCGGCGAGAGCGGCCGTGATCTGGGCTTTCGTCAGCTTGCTAAGAGGCATCCTGCCCTCCTCTTGGATCGCCGCCCGATATCGGTGACGACCGCATGAAATGGCTCTGTCCGAGCACGTCCTGGACGCGAGCGGGCGACCGTTTAACAGGCGAAGAGTGGCCTCGCAAGGCAAAATCTCGCGAACGTCACCGGGGGGCGACGGTTGTCCGCGTGCTCGCCGCCGCCTCGAGCTCCCGCGTCCGTGCCGTCATCTCACGGTCCTCGGCATCCGTCCGGTGGTCGTACCCGACGAGGTGCAAAAGGCCGTGCGCAAGGAGCATCGTGAGCTCGGCGAGCAGCGGACGGTCTTGCTCCGCGGCCTGTCGCCGCGCCGTGTCAATCGACAGGATCACGTCGCCGAGGGGCCCCACATGCGGCCATCCCGCGCCGATCTCCGCGCCCTTCGCGCCCTTCGGCTTCCACCCGCGCGGACGCTCGTGCAGCGGGAAGGAAAGGACGTCCGTGGGTTTGTCCTTGTGCCGGTACGAACGATTCAGCTCGTGGATCGTCGCGTCGTCGACGAGCGCGATGCTGAGCTCGACCCCCGAAAGCCCCAGGTGATCGAGCATCTTGCCGGCGCGGCGGCGAAGCACGGCAGGCGAGGCGCCTTCGAACGGACCACCCCGCGTCGCGACCTCCACCACGTTCGGCAGAGGCGCGGGCGGGGCGGGTTTGCCCTTCTTGTTCGTCGCCACGGCTACGACTGCGGGATCTTCTTCGCGTCCGCGAGGAACTGCGCGAGCCCGATGTCCGTGAGCGGATGCTTGAGGAGCTGCTTGATCACCTTGAGCGGCAGCGTCGCCACGTGCGCGCCGATCAGCGCCGCCTGCACGAAATGCACGGGGTGGCGCACGCTCGCGGTGAGGACCTCGGTCTTGAACTCGTAGTTCCGGTAGATCTGCACGATCTGCTGGATGAGGTCCATGCCCTCGCCGGAGATGTCGTCGATCCGACCGACGAACGGCGAGATGTACGTCGCGCCCGCCTTCGCGGCGAGCAGCGCCTGCGACGCGGAGAAGCAGAGCGTCACGTTCGTCTTGATCCCCTCGGCCGCGAAGATCCGGACCGCCTTCAGGCCCTCGTCGATGAGAGGAACCTTCACGACCACGTTCTTGTGAATCTTCGCGAGCTCCCGCCCTTCACGCAAAATCTCCTGGGCCTCGACGCCGACGACCTCGGCCGAGATGGGACCGTCGACCACCTCGCAGATCTCCGCGATGGCCGCCTTCGTAGGCTTGCCCGCCTTCGAGAGGAGCGAGGGGTTGGTCGTCACGCCGTCGATGACGCCCATCGCCTGCGCCTCTTTGATCTCCGCGATGTCACCCGAGTCGATGAAGATCTTCATGCACGCTCTCCGCCGAGGTGCTTAGCGCGCGCGGCGCGGCGCGTCGATAGTGGAGCGATGGTCACCGGGACGCCCACGACGGCCGCGTCGATCCGGCGTGAAGAACACGTGACGCCGTTCGTCGGGACGCTCGGACGTGCAGCCTGCCCGGTCGTCTTCGCGTAAGATGCGAGCATGAGACCGCCGCGCTTCACCCGCCCCTCGATCTTCCTTTGCACGCTTGCCCTGACGCTACCGCTCGCCGCGATCGCTGCAGGATGCAGCGACGAACCCACCAGTTCGAACACGACGAGCAGCAGCAGCACGGGCGGCACGGCAGGCGAGGGCGGCGTCGGCGGGCAAGGAGGCCAGGGCGGCACGGCAGGCGAGGGCGGCGTCGGTGGGCAGGGCGGCGCTGGCGGTCAAGGAGGCCAAGGCGGCGCGGGCGGCGGTGGAGGCGCGCCGAGCGGCGCCGTGATCGAGTGTCCGGGCGATGCGCTCACGCCGCCGGCCGAGGGCACGTGCGCGGTCGTGAAGCAGGGGACCTCGGGCACGATCCTTCGCGGCACCGTGCTCGCGCCCGATCAGACGTTCCACCGCGGCGAGGTCGCGCTCGACAAGACGGGCAGCATCGCCTGCGTCGACTGCGATTGCAGCGCCTCGCCCGCCGCGGCCGATCCCACGATCATCGAGTGCGCCGACGGCGTCATCTCGCCCGGGCTCATCAACGCGCACGATCACATCGGCTTCGCAAACAACCCGCCGAAGACCCACGACGGCATCCGCTACACGCACCGCCATCAGTGGCGGAAGGGCGCGCCGGGGCTGCCGAAGATCTCGGTGGCCGGCGGCGCGAGCGGCGACGTCGTTCGCTTCGCGGAGCTGCGCTTCGTGATGAGCGGCGCGACCTCGACGCTCGGCGCCGGCGGTCAGGCGGGCCTGCTCCGCAACCTCGACGTGCAGGGCCGGAGTGAAGGCCTCCCGATCCCGCCCGCGGACTCCGACACGTTCCCGCTCGGCGACAGCGGCGGCCTCATGCTCGAGTCGGGCTGCGGATATCCCTCGCCCACGTCCGCCGCGTCGATCGCCGATCTGGAAGCGTACGTGCCGCACATCAGCGAGGGCATCGATCTCGCCGCGCACAACGAGATCACCTGCCAGATCTCGGGCACGAACGACATCGTCCAGCCGCAGACGTCCATCGTGCACGCCATCGGCTTCCGCGCCGACGACTTCGCCGAGATGCGCAAGGACTTCAGCACCGTCGTCTGGTCGCCGCGCTCGAACGTCGATCTCTACGGCAACACCGCGAGCGTCACCTTGCTCGACACGCTCGGCGTGCCGATCGCGCTCGGCACCGACTGGGTGGCCTCGGGCTCGATGAACCTCCTGCGCGAGCTGCGCTGTGCCGACGAGCTCAACACGCTCTACTACGACGGCCATTTCTCCGACCAGGAGCTCTGGCGCATGGTCACGACGAACGCCGCGCTCGCCGCGGGCGCGGGTGACATCGTGGGCATGCTCAAGCCGGGCTACGTCGCGGATGTCACGATCTTCGACGGCAAGGTGCGCAAGGATCACCGCGCCGTCATCGGCGCCGGCGTCGAGGACGTCGTGCTCGTCATGCGCGGCGGCAAGGTGCTCTACGGCGACGACGCGCTCGTCGCCGATCCGGGCGTCGGGGGCGCGGAGTGCGAGGCCTTGCCCGTCTGCGGGAGGGACAAGCGCGCGTGCGTCGCGAAGGACCTGAACGGCATCACGCTGAACCAGATCCGCACGGCCGGCGAGGCGTTCTACCCGCTCTTCTTCTGCAACGACCAGGCGCCGAACCTCGAGCCGAGCTGCGTCCCCTGGCGCACGGAGTACACGAACGGCATCACGGCCGAGGACGACGACGGCGACGGCATCAAGAACGACGCCGACAACTGCCCCAAGATCTTCAACCCGATCCGGCCGCTCGATCAGGGCGCGCAGGCCGACATCGACGGCGACAAGATCGGCGACGTCTGCGACGCGTGCCCCCTGGACGCGAACGACGCTTGCACCACGCTCGACGCGAACGACATCGACGCCGACGGCGTGCCGAACGGCGGCGACAACTGCCCCGAGGCGGCGAACGCGGATCAGGCCGACGCCGACGCGGACGGCCATGGCGACGTCTGCGATCCGTGCGCCGAGCCGAACTTCGGCACGCCGATCTGCCCGCCCAAGCCCACGCTCATCGAGGTGATCCGAAACCCGGCGCACCCCGAGCACCCGGCCGCGGGCTCGACCGTCGCGATCAAGGACGTCTACGTCACGGCCATCCGCCCGAACACGGGCAACAGCCGCGGCTTCTACGTGCAGGACACGTCGCTCAAGCCCTTCAGCGGCATCTTCGTCTTCACGGGCAGCACGGCGCCGCAGGTCCAGGTCGGCAACCGCGTCAGCGTCACGGGCAAGTACGAGGAGTACTTCGGCCTCGGCGAGATCACGGGCGCGATCACGACCGTCGACGATCCGGGCACGACGCTGCCGTTCGGCCCGATCGACGTCGCCGAGCCCGTGACCATCGCGACGAACGGCATGTCCGCCGAGGGCTACGAGTCGATGCTCGTGCGCGTGGTGAACGTGGCGATCACGGTCGTGAACGCGGACGCGCCGAGCGACTACGACGAGTTCAGCGTCACCGGCAACCTCCGCGTCGACGATCAGATCACGGACGCGGCGCTGAACATGGGCCTGAACAACACGTGCGCGGTGGGATCGAAGTTCACCTCGATCACCGGGGTCCACGGCTACTCGTTCAACAACTTCAAGCTCATGCCGCGCAGCAAGAACGACGTCGTGTTCGTCGACTGCGATCCGTTCGTCCCCTGAACGGTACACGCCCGAAAGGGGGATGCGCTCTGCATCCCCCTCCCCTCCCCCACACTTTCAGCTCAAAGGTTCGTCGCGATCGCCACGCCGACGAGGTTCGTCCCACCGACGAGCACGGGCGTGGTGAACGCGCCGTTCTGCAAGCGCGCGTGCTCCGCCTTGCCCGTCGTGTCCACGTAGACGAGCTCGGCCTCCGCGTCCCCTGCGCCGAGCGCGAGCGCGGGCCTGCCGAGGGCCTTGGATCCGACGTCCTCCACCGGCGAGAAGGCCGCGCCGTCGAAGCGTGACCACCGCAGGTTCCCCGTCGCGACCTCGCGGAACACGAGCAGCGCGCCTCCCTGGGGCAACGCGAGCAGCGCGGGATCCGTCGACTTCGCACCGGTGATCTCGACCGGCACCGTGCTCCACGTGCCGCCCTTGCGCGTGAGGAACGAGAGCTGCTTGTCCGACGCGCGCGAAAAGACGAGCACGAGCTCCGGGCCTTGCGCCGACGTGAGCGCCGCGATCGCAGGCGTGCTGTCGTCGACCGCGTCGCCCGCGCCGTGCGGCGTCGCCGCTTCCCACACGCCTGCCGCACGACGCTGCGTGTACAGGTTCGGATCGTTCCACCCGTCGTTCGCGATCACCGGATCCATGCCGAGCACCGTGATCGCCGCGGCCCCATCTCCCAGGCTGTACGTGCTGGCCCCGACCTTGACCTCTTCGTTCGTCGGGGAGAACCCGCTGCCCGGCGTGTACGCAGCGTACCAGTAGCGGTTGTTGTTCAGGTCCTGGTAGACGATGTGCGCGGATGCGCTCGACGCCGCGATCCCGGGCGTGGCGCGCGTCGTCACGTCCGCCCCCACGTTCGTCACGAGGCCGAAGCCGCCCGCCTCGGTCCAGGTCGAGGCGCGGATGCGATCCTTCGTCGCGCCTTCGCTGCTGCGCAGGAGCGCGACGCCCGCCTTCTGGCCGGGCAGGATCACGAACGCCGGCGCATCGGCGCTCTTCTCGCTCACGGCCGTCTCCATCGTCCAGCCGTCCTTCGTCTGGAACCGCTTCGTGATGCCGCCTTGCAGGCCGGTCGCGAACATCACGAGCGCCGGACACGCGGGGCAACCGGGCGCGTCGCAGCTCCCGGGCAAACCGGGTTCCACGGGACAACCGCCGCCCATGCCGCCGCTCCCGCCTGCGCCGCCGACACCACCTGCACCGCCGCTTCCGCCGACGCCGCCGACACCACCTGCGCCGCCGCTTCCGCCGCCGACACCACCCGCTCCGCCGCTTCCGCCGCCGACCCCGCCCGCGCCGCCGCTGCCCGAGCTCGACGACGCCGCCATCCCGCCGCTGCCGCTGCTCGACGAGCTCGCCTCGCCGACCTGCGCGTCGTCGATCGGGCAGCCGCAGAGCGCGACGCCGAGGAGCGCGAGCGAGAGCCCTCGATAGTGCCGTTTCGCCATCGTCAGAACGCTCCCTGGAGCACGAGCCCGCCATGGCCGCGCCCGACGTACGGCACGACGTGCAGGCTCTGCGCCTGCGGTTTCTTCTGCGAGAGCCCGCGCGCGATGCCGAACACCGCCGCGCCGATGCCCGCCGCGCCGGCCGCGGTCAGGCCCACGAACAGGTAAAAACTCCGGTCCTTGCGCGCGTTGTCCTCGTCGGGCCGGTACTCTTTCGTTGGATCACAAACGGGCGGCGTGCCCGGACAGTTCGTCTGGATCCGCTCCTCCGCCGCCATCTGATCGAAGCGGAAGTACACGCCCGCGCCGACCGCCGCGAGCCCGAGCCCGCCTGCGACGTACGCCCAGGCCGGCACGCCGCCCGAGGCCGGCGGCGGCTTGGGTTTGTCCAAGGGCGGCGGCGGCTTCTTTGGGGCCGCCGACGCGGGCACGAGCGCGAGCTCCACCGTCGCCTTCTGGCCCTCCGCGAGCTCCAGGTTTTTTTCGATCTTCTCGTGCCCCGGCGCGCTCGCCTCGAACGTGTGTTTGCCCGGGTCGAGCGGGATCGTCTCGCCGAGCGCCGCGAGTGGCAGGCGGATCCCGTCGCGCGCGACCTCGAGCCCCTCGGGCCGCGTGGTCACCACGAGCTCGACGTGCGCGAGGCGCGGCTCGATCTTGGCGATCCCGTCCTTCGCCACCTGTTCGAGCTGCTTCTTGCGCTCCTCGCCGAGCGTGTCCTGGTTGAGCTGCAGCGCGCGGCGGTAGTCGACGAGCGCCTGCGTCAGTTTGCCCTCGTGCTCGCGGCAATTCGCGATGTTGATCAGCGTGCTCGCCGCGGGGTTCAGCTCCATGCTCGCCTGGAACTTCGCGCAGCCCTCGTGCCAGTTGCCGTCGTTCACGAGCTTGCGGCCGCTCAGGTAGAGCGCCTCGGCCGCCGCGGGATCCCGCGGTTGGTCCTGACCGAGCGTGCGCCCGGGACACGCCGAGACGATCAAAAGCGCGGAGACGGCGAGCGCTCGTTTTCGCGCCGCCGAGGTCGGACGTTCAATATTCATCGAGCGGATTTTTCCCCTTGGGTGGGGTCTTCGACGTGCCGGTGCCCGCGGGCTTGCCGCGGTTCCACCCGCTGGTCGAGGGGAGCGGAGAGACGGGTTTGTCCGAGGACGTGGGCGCGGCCGATGCGGAAGGCGTGGCCGCCGAAGACGAGGCCGCGGGCTCCGGCGCGGGCGCGGCCGACGCGGACGTCGCAGGCTCCGGGAGCGTCGTCGGCTCGGCGCTCGCGAGCGCCGCCGGCACGACGGCCGCGGGCGCGGGGGACGAGGCCGTCGGCGCGGACGTGGGCTTCGGCGCCGCCGCCGTGGACAAGGTCGTGAGGGGCCCGCCTTTGGGCCAGATCGCGAGCGCTGCGCCGACCGATCCCACGCCCACGACGAGCAGCAGGAGCGCGAGGACGGGCGAGACCGACGAACGCCGCTTGCTCCTCGGCTCGGCCGGAGAGCTGAGCGGCTCGCCGCTCGATCGCGTGAGCGCGGGCGCCGATGGATCGCCGGGCGAGGTCGACTCCGGCGGCTCCTGCGACGAAGGCAACGGGGACGGCCCGCTCGCCTCGATGGCCGCGACGTGCGGGGGAACGGGCGGCGCGGTCGCGGTGATCACGCCGTCGGCGGGCGGCGGCTGCGAGAGCGGCAGCTCGCGCGCCGGTTCGAGCACGATCGAAGGCAATACCGCGCGTGTGCCGGGCGGCGGGGCAATGGTCGCGGGGGGTTTGACCTCGAACGTTTCGGCCAGCGCCGCGATCATGGCCACCGAGCTGTCGAAGCGCGCGCTCGTATCGAGCGCGGTCGCCCGGGAAAACCAGGCGTCGAACGCTGCGGGTAGGCTCACGCCGAGCTCCTTCGCGCGCTCGCTCGCCGGCACCTGCGCGCCCCGCGCGACCAGCATCAGATACGGATAAAGCCCTTGGGCAGACTTGCGCTCGCGCGCCCAGTACGGTTTGCCCACGAGCATCGTGAACGCGATGTGGGCGAGCGAGTACCGGTCGACGTGCGGCCCGATCGCGTCGCCGGCGATCTGCTCGGGGGCCATGTAGAGGGGCGAACCGACGCTTTTTGTCGTGTTCGAGCTCGCCGTTCCGTCGGCCACGATTTTCGCCACGCCGAAATCCAGGATCTTGAGGCGCGGCGAGCCATCGTCCCTGCGCGTCAGGAACAGGTTTTCCGGCTTGAGATCGCGGTGGATGATGCCGGCGGCGTGCGTGCGATCGAGGGCGAGCGCGGCCTGGTGGAGCAGCGTGACGACCTCCTCGAGCGGCAGGCGCTTGCGCACCTTCAAGAGGGCGCCGATCTCCTCGCCCTTGAGGAGTTCCATCACGATGAACGGCATGCCGGTCGCTTCGTCCACGCCGGCATCGAGCGTCTCGACGATGTGCTCGCTCTCGATCCCGGCCGCGACCTTGGCTTCGAGCTCGAAGCGGGCCCGCATCTCGGGGTCGCTCACGAGGCTTGGCAGCATCACCTTCAACGCGCGGCGTCGCTCGGTGTTCTTCTGCAAGACCTCGTACACTGCGCCCATGCCGCCGGCCTTGATGCAGCGCACGACCTCGTAGGCGCCATGAAAGATGGCGCCCGTCGCGAGGACGGCGATGTCCGCGTCTCGGTTCCCGGCCATGGCCCCCCGAGGGTAGCAAAACCTCCCTCCGCTGGGCTTCTTTCCGACGGCGTGAGCAAGATCCAACCCGATTGCTGCATCGCGACAAATTTCTCGCAAACCCCGAGATCGTGATGCCAAACACATTACATCACGAAGTGGCACACGCGTTTTCCAGGGGGCGCGACCGAGGTTATCGTCGTGGGCGTCGCGGGCGAGGGCTCGCGAAAGGAGAAATATGTCGCGCGTGCGGCCCCTCGTGGACCTGCGGACGATGATCGAGCTAGGGCGATGGCTCGGCCCCTGGACGGACGGGCAGGTGATGCCGCGTGACGTGAGCCGCGAGGAGCTTTTGATCGAAGGTCGCCGCGCCGAGGATCGAGCGTTTTCGGCCTTCGTCTACCGATCGCAGAGGCGCGCGCCCGTGGGCTCGCTCCTGCTCGTGCCGGGGCTGCATTACCTCGGCCCGCTCGACGCGCGGATGGATCGCTTCGCGCGGATCCTCGCGGCCGCGGGCCTCACGGTGCTCGCGCCGCGGCTGCCCGATTTCACCTCGCTCGTGCTCGGTGAACGCATCTTCGACGACATGTCGCGCGCATTCTCGGCATTGCTCGCGCTCCCGGGTCGGCCGCCGGGTCGGCCGGGCGTCTTCTCCATTTCGTTCGGGTCGCTGCCATCGCTGTGGCTCGCTTCGCGGTCGGGCCTGGCCTCCGAGGTGGGCTCCTTGATCGTATTCGGCGGGTATGCCGATTTCGGGGACACGTTGCGATTCTGCATCCACGGTCGCCCGGGCGCGGCGCACGACCCACTGAACCGCCCGGTCGTGTTCATGAACCTCCTGCCGTGGCTCGACGACAAACCCGAGGATCCGGCGCCGCTCGTCGCCGCGCTGCGAAAATACGTGGAGGCGACGTGGGGGCGGCCCGAGATGAAGGTCGACGGGAAATGGCAAGCCATTGCGCGGTCCGTCGCGGACGAGCTCGCGCCCGCGGAGCGGCCCTTGTTCTTCGCCGCGACGGGGGCCACGGGCGACACGAAGGCGCTCGTCGAGGCGGCGCTCGGTCGATCGGGCGACGCGTTCGCGTGGCTCGATCCAGGCCCGTTTTTACAGGACATCCGCTGCCCGGTGCATTTCATCCACGGCGCGGACGACGACGTGATCCCGTACGAGCAGGCGTTCGCCCTGGCCAAACGCCTGCCCGAAGGCGTTTGTCAGGGCATTCACGTGACGGGGCTTTACGGGCACACGCACAAGGCGGATCCCGGGACGACGCTGCGGGACGTGCCGGCGCTCGTGCGGGAAGGAACGACGCTGCTCAAGATGCTGTCCGCGGTGGCGCGGTGCGGGGGTGGGTGAGGAAACGAATCAGCGGGCCCGCCGCAAGGCCGCCTTCCAGCGCCGATGCGTTCGCGCCGCGCGCGCCCGCGAGAGGATGCGGTCGCCCGGCAGCCACAAAGATCGCGGCCGCTCCTCCTGCCCGCGCAAGAGCGTTTGCGTCGAGATACCCAGATCCGACGCGATCTCGTCCGCGGCGATCGCGCCCGAGAGCGCGCCGCCCTCCATGTACCCTTGCGCGTCGAGGCTCGTGTGTTCCCCGGCGAAATGGAGGTTCTTGACCCGCTCCGACTCGGACCCGGTGATCGTCGTGTATTGCCCGACCTTGTAGGCGGAGTAGCTCCCCAGCGTGTACGGGTGCGTCGGCCAGTGGAATCGCGCGACCTTGCCATTGTGGGTCGCTTTGGTTCCAGGAAAAACCTGTTCGAATTGATCCAGGAACTCGGCCGCTCGCTCCTCGGGCGTGCCCATGCCGCTCTGAACGCCGGGATCGCCGCCGGTGAAATTCGTCAGGATGCCGCTCGCGCCCGGCTGCAGGCGGCTCGTCTCCCACGTCGACTGGTACGGGAGGTCCGAGAACGTCTCGCCATTCGAACCGGCGTCGCGCCACGGCCGCGAGGAAAAACCCACCATGAGCTTCGCGTTCGTGCCGTAGCCGAGCTCGTTGATGGCGCGCTTCTTCACGTCGGGCAACGCGACCTCGATCGTCACCTCGCGGAGCTTCGTGAACGGGAGCGCGAGCACCACGTGATCCGCCGTGACCTCGAACGTGCCGCTCTCGCGCGAGAACGTGAGCACGTACCGCCCGTCCGACGCCTCGCGGAGCGAGACGAGCGTCGCGTCGAGCTCGATCTGCTCGGGGCTCAGCGCCTCGGCGAGGCGCGTGGGGAACGTGTCGTTGCCGTCCTTCGTGTGGAAGAGCTCGTCGCTGTCGCCGAAGACCTCGAAGGACGAGGTGTCCGTCGAGATCAGGAACATCATGTTGAGCACGTTCGTCACGTCGGGCTCGAGGCCGTACTCGATGTTGTACGCGACCTCGAGGAGCGTACGCACCGGCCCGCTCGCGCCGATCTGATCGAGCCACGCCGAGAGCGAGAGCTTGTCGAGCGCCTCGCCGCCGTTCGGCTTGTTGTAATAAACGAAGAGGTCTTCCTGATCCGTGAGCGTCGCGAGGGCCTCGTCGATCTTCGTCGCGATGGGCTCGAATCCCGACAGGATCTCCGCCTCCGTGAGCTTCACGCCTCCGATGTGCGCGACGAGATGCTCGAGGCTCTGGTCGTCGTCGTTGTAATCGAGCAGATCGATCCCGAGCTCGGCCGCGAGGTCGTGCATCGTCTCGTGGCCGGTGTCGATGAGCTCGCCGCCGAGCTCGCAGTGCTGGCCATCCGGGAACGTCATCCGATCGGTGTACATGCGGCCGCCGATGCGCTTCGAAGCCTCGTACACGGTCGCCGTGACGCCGAGCTTCTTCAGCCGATACGCGCAGTGCAGGCCGGCGATGCCGCCGCCCACGATCACGATCGTCGGTTCCCCTTCGACCGGAGGTTTCGCAGGGTCGTCGCCACACGCGGTCGCCGCGAGCGGCAAGGTCAGCGCCGCCGCGCTCATCTCGAGGAAGCGTCGGCGCGGCAAGCTCGCGCGCTCGCGCTGCATCGCGAGGAGCTCGTCGGCAGGGATGCCGCTCTGGCGCGCGGCCCGGCTGATCTGGAGGAGGCGGGACAAGGAACGAAGCAGCGGTGTTCTCGCCATGGATTCCCCTGGGAAAAACGCGAGCGGCGATGCGCCGCGGCGCGAAGAAAGCCCCCCGCAGGATACCTCGGACTTGCCCCCGGACCCAAGGCGCGCATAGTCACCCGCCTCATGTCCGACACCATCTCCCAGGCCCTCTTCGAGCGCGCCCGCGCCGTCATCCCCGGCGGCGTCAACAGCCCCGTCCGCGCCTTCCGCGCCGTCGGCGGAAACCCCGTGTTCATCGCCCGCGCCAAGGGCGCGCGCGTGTACGGCGAAGACGGCGCGGCGTACGTCGATTACGTGGGCTCCTGGGGCCCGGCGCTGCTCGGTCACGCGCACCCCGACGTGATCCGCGCCGTGCAGGAGGCCGCGGAGGGCGGGCTTTCGTTCGGCGCGCCGACGTCCCGCGAAGTGCGCTTCGCCGAGGCCGTGCGCGCGATGTATCCGGGCATCGAGAAGCTCCGCTGTGTCTCCTCCGGCACCGAGGCGACGATGAGCGCGATCCGCGTGGCTCGCGGCTTCACGCGCCGCGACGTCATCGTGAAGTTCGAGGGCTGCTACCACGGTCACGCCGATCACTTGCTGGTCAAAGCAGGCAGCGGCCTCGCGACGTTCGGCGTCCCCGATTCGGCCGGCGTGCCCGAGGGCACCGCGAAGACGACGCTGACGCTCGCCTTCAACGACATCCCCGCGCTCGAAGCGCTGTTTTCAGCCCGCGGCAGCGAGATCGCGGCCGTCATCGTGGAGCCCGTCGTCGGCAACATGGGCTGCGTGCCGCCCGAGCCCGGCTTCCTCGAAGCGATCATCGCCCTCTGCCGCAAGCACGGCGCGCTCTCGATCTTCGACGAGGTGATGACGGGCTGCCGCCTCGCGCGCGGCGGCGCGCAGGAGCGTTACGGCCTGCGCGCGGATCTCACGACGCTCGGCAAGATCATCGGCGGCGGCATGCCGCTCGCGGCCTACGGAGGCCGCGAGGACGTGATGAACGTGGTCGCGCCGCTCGGGCCCGTCTACCAGGCGGGCACGCTGAGCGGAAACCCCGTCGCGGTCGCGGCCGGGCTCGCGACGATCGAGCGGCTCGTGCCCGAGGTGTACGAGAAGCTCGAACGGCTCGGCGCCGCACTCGAAGCGGGCCTGAAAGACGCGGCCGCGCAGGCGGGCGTGCCGGCCACGGTGCAACGCGTGGGCTCGATGATCACGCTGTTCTTCAACGACAAACCCGTGCGGTCGTGGGCCGAGGCGTCGCAGAGCGATACGAAGCGCTTCGCGACCTGGCACGCGGGGATGCTCTCGCGGGGCATTTACTGGCCGCCGTCGCAATACGAGGCGGCGTTCCTCTCGGCGGCGCACACCGACGAGGACATCACGCGCACAGTCGAAGCCGCGCGCGCGTCGCTCGGCTGATCTCCTCCTCGACTACCGCCGCGCCTTCTTGCTGCGCGCCGCGCGGGCCACGAGGCCTGCGAGGACGAGCGCTAGCGCGGCGGGTGATCCGGGCGCCGACGGCGAAGCGCTGCAAATCCCGGACGGCTGGTCCTCCTGGAAGGGCGCGGGGCCGGGGCCGACGTCGTCCGGGATCGAGCCGCCCATCCCGCCTCCGCCGCCACCTTCGCCGCCCGCGCCGCCTGCGCCCGACGAGCTCGACGACGACGCCGCCGTCGAGCTCGACGCGCTGCTGCTCGCGTTCGGGTCGACGATGTTCACGGCGGCGCACGAGTAGTAGTAGGGCTTCGAGGCGCCCTCCATGAACTGGCGAAGCTGGATCACGCAGTTCTCGCACGGCGTATTCGGGACGGTGATGGTCGCGCTCACGAGCCCGCCCGACTGCGAGTTCGCGTCGTTGGCCTCGTAGATCACCCCGGCGTCGAGGTCCGCGCGCTTGACCGTGTCGATCGACTTCGTCGAGAGCGCCACGCGGAACTTGCCATTGTGGTTGACCGTCTCCTTCCACGTGACCTGGAGCGGCTGCCCGACCATGAGGTCGGTGATCTTGTAGCCGGCCGGGCACGCCGAGGCAGAGCTGTCTTCGGCGGGATCCTCGGGGCCCGCGCCGAAATAACAGCCGCACGGGCCGCTCTTCGCGTTGTCGTCGTTCGTGAGGGGTTGCGGGTTCATCAGCACGGCGTGCGCGAACGCGCTCGAACCCACGAGGAGAACCGCGGCAAAGGCAAAAAAGGCAGGAGCTCGGGAATGCATGGCCACCTCGGACACGCCGAGGGTACCCGAGACGCGTGAGCGACGGGAGGAAAGCCGTTGCGAAAGGAAAAACCCAGCCGGGCGAGAAAACCGGCGAGGCTCAGAACGAGCCGGGCGGCATGCTCGGCGGGACGGCCTTGACCTTGTAACGCATGCGGAAGGCCGCGATCGTGGCGCCGAGCTCGGCGCGCGAGACGAGCCGGCCGCGGCCGCGGATGCATTCGAGCAGCTCCTGATAAAGCTCGTAGAGGAGCATCTCGTCGACGAGCGTGTTCGTCGTCGCGGGGAAGAGCTGGTTGCGCACCGCGATCTTCGAGCTCGCCACGGCCTCGTCCGTCACGCGGACGAACCCGACGGCGTGGAAGTTGCCGGCCGCGTCGACGCCGATCACGGACGACGCGACGGGGCTCTTGCATTTGCCCGACTCGTAGATGCGGCGGATGTTCCTGCGCACGTCGCCGAGCGCGCCCGTGGTGGGATCAAATTCCGCCGCGGAAGAGGCGGAGCCCGCCGAGAGGGCCGCCGTCGAGCCGGGGCCGGCGGTGCCGAAGAGATCGATCTCGCCGCTGCGGAACGAGCGCGACTTCTCCCCGCCGCTCGGCATGCCCTTCGAGGCGAACCAGCTCTCCAGCATGAGCGTCATGAGCTCGATGCTGTGGTGCTTCTTCGAGAGGTGGAAGGCGTGTACCCGCACGAGCGGCAGGAGCAGCTTGCGGCAGATCTCGTTCTCCTGCTGCTGCTTGACGCTCGCGACGTCGGTCGGGTGCGAGGTGCCGTCGAACTGGACGACGAAGAGCGGCATGCGCTCCGTATCGACCGCGACGTAGTCGAACGTGGCGCGGGCGACGAACTGGAGGAGTTCGTCCGAGAGACCGCTGCCCTCCGTTCGGAAGACGTCTTGCGCCTTCACGCGCATGAGCACGCCGGCGCCGAGCCGCTTGCAGACGGTCGAAAGCCCGAAGCTTACTGCCTCTTCGGTGTGGTGAACGAGCTTCTTCAGGTTTCCGTTCATCGCGCGACCGCTTGCCTA
The DNA here is from genome assembly GCF_029946505.1 of Polyangium sp. y55x31. Taxonomy (GTDB): domain Bacteria; phylum Myxococcota_A; class Polyangia; order Polyangiales; family Polyangiaceae; genus Polyangium. The sequence continues at coordinate 229,145 of NZ_JARZHG010000005.1, read as the reverse complement.
CGGTAGGCTGATAGCGCGGGTGACCGCAACCGGAGACGACAGCGATCCAAGGTGATTCTCTTTACAGGATCTCACGAAGCCCCACCTTGCCCGCGGGTTCGCCCGAAGAAGCATGAGGGCGTCACGCCACACGTGGCCAGCGTTCGCGTTGCAGTCGTGCTCTTCGCGCTCTTCGTTCTTGCTCCATGCATCTCGCTCGGTTGCCGGTCGGAGGCGCCGCACGCGAGCACGTGCCCCGCGCCCTTTCGCCCCGATGCGGCGCGGGCCGAGGGCATCCTGGCGAAGCTCGGTGAGGTGCCCGCGGGGGCGCGCGCGAGAGACCGCGCGCTCGCGAAGGGCGGGGTGTCGTTCTGCTTCGGTCGTATCGGCGTGTCGTCCGTGACGACGTCGGGCGCCGTGCTGATCGACGAGGCGCTCGGTACGGAAGAAGCCGCGGCGCGGGTCGCGCACCTGCTCACGCACGTGGCCGAGGGGCTCCGCGTGGAGCCGAGCAGCCGCGAGGACGACTGCGAGGAGATCACGGCGCGCGCGCTCGCCGCAGAGGCGAAGGCGTTGTCGCTGGAGCTCGAGCTGCGCCGCGCGTTCGGGATCGGCGCGTCGGCGCGCATACGGTACGAGTTCGAAGGAAATTTCTGGGCGGCGCCGGCGGAGACGCGCGAGGGGCTCGTGCTCGACTATCTGCGCGCGCATCCCGACGGCGCGCCGGGCATCGACGCGCTCGCCTCGGGTTATGCGCGGCGCTGTCGCGAGGCGCGGGACGCGGCACCCGCGCGCTGACGGCGGCGCGCGAAGGCCGCGACGCCGAGCCCAAGCGCGAGCGCGCCGAGCGAGGCTTCGAACGATGCGGACGGCGCGAGCCGACACCCGCACCCGGCGTCGCTGTCCGCCGAGGAGGAGGAGGCCGCGGGAACACACACCTTCTGCGTCTTGCAGGTCGCGTCCGCGGCGCACTCGTTACCGTTCGGGCAGGAGCCTTCGATCTTCGCGCGATCGTAGTCCGTGGGGCTCGCATCGGGCGGCAGGAGGCCGGCACAGTTGATCGTGGAGACACAAAGCGGCGTGTCCTTGCACGTCTCGCCGCGCCCGCATTCCGCGTCCGAGGTGCACTCGATGGGGCGGCAGTAGGGCCCACCGTGGCAGCTCGCGCCCTCGGTGCCCGCGGGGCACTCGTCCGGCGGCGGCCCAACCACGTCTGCGCGCGCGGGCGTGACGTACGCGAGAGCCGAGAGCCCGAAGACCGCGATCCAGAAGGACGAACGCTTCATCGACGAACCTCCTGGCCTCTTGCCCTACGCGATCCCGCGCGCGCCGTCGACATCGAACGAGCCGCGTCGCGGCCCTGCGCGCCGCGCGCTACGTTCGAGGCGAGCGCCATGGACTCTCTCCGCGCCCGCATCGCGCGACGCCTCGAGCGTGGGATCGAGCCTTCCTTGCCCGGTCGCGCGCTCGCGAATGCATGGGCTGCGATCGCCGCCGCCCGCGTGGCGCGCCCCGTGACGCTCCCTGAAGGCGCGCGGATCGTCGGCGTGGGCGGCGCGGTCCTCGGCGGCGCGGGCAAGACGCCGGTGGCGATCGAGCTCGCGCGCGCGCTCGCGCTCGCAGGTCACGACGTCGCGCTCATCGGACACGGCTACCAGGCGCGCGTGCCTTTCCCGCGCCGCGTCTTCCCCGCGGATCCCGTCGATCGCGTCGGCGACGACGCCCTCTGCGCGGCGCGCGCGCTCGCTGCGATGGATGCGCCCGTCTTCGTGGCGAAGCGACGCGAAGGCGCGCTCGCGCTTGCGGTACGGTCCGGAAAAACCCTCCTCGTCGTGGACGGCCTCCTCCAGGCATCACCGCGCCGCCTCGACGACGCCGTCCTCGTGCTCGACGGCGCCTCCCCGTTCGGCGCCGGCGTCTGCCCTCCGCTCGGTGATCTCCGCGCCCCCGCGTCCGCGCTCGTCGAAGCGGCCGATCACGTCGTCGCGCTCGGCGGCGCGCGCTCGCCGGCTCTGCCTGCGAGCGCGGTACCGCTCGCCTCCTCGATCGATGGCGCCCTCGACGCGTCCGGCCGCCGTCACGACCTCGCATCCCTCGCTTCGCAGCGCGTCGGACTGCTCGTGGCCATCGCGCGCCCCGATCGACTGCTCGCTGCGCTCGATCGTGAGCGCATCCACCCTCGCGCGGTCCTCTGCCTGGCCGACCACGCCCGCTTCGACCCTGGGACCCTCGATCGTGCCCGAGACCTTGGCCTCGACGCCTGGCTCACCACGGCTCGGTGCGCTACCAAGCTCCCGCCCCGGCTCGGCGGTGCTCCGGTCCTCGCCCTCGATCATCGGATCGACGTGAGCCCGCTCCTCGCTCGGCTCTCGTTTCGAGGCTCGCGCGAGGGCGCACCTGCCTGTGCTAGGCTCCCGGCCCCATGAAATGGAAGCGTTCGCTCTGGTTGGTCGTGACGGCGATGGCGCTCGTCGGCGCTCCTCTTTCGACGGTGGGCTGCGCAGGTGGCTCGGGCGGCGCCAAAGCCGCGGATCTTCAGCCCGGTGACATGCCTTCCGGCGCGAGCTGGACCGGCGTCTACTTCAGCGAGCTCTACGGCTACCTGCACCTCGTCCAGGACGGCAACGTGGTCGAGGGCAAGTGGATCCGCCCGCACAAGGACCGGTGGGGCAAGCTGAAGGGCGAGGCCACCGGGGACGTCATCAGGTTCGAGTGGACCGAGTACACCCAGGGCCTCGTCGGGCCCAACGCGGCGAAGAGCGGCCGCGGCTACTTCAAGTACAAGCGCCCCGCGGGTGACAACGTCGACGACACGTTCGCCGGCGAGATCGGCTTCGACAAGGACGAGGTCGGCGAGCCGTGGGACGCGGTCAAGCAGCGCAACGTGAACCCGGACCTCGCGTCGATCGGCGGCACGGGAGCCTCCGACATCGGCGGCGGCGACTGGGATTCGGAAAACAAGGAACAGGGCGCGCCCGAAGAACCGGCGAACCCCTGAAACAAGGCTCGGGGACGTTCCCTCGCCCGAGCGAGATGGCGACACATGGCACGACCTCAACCGCAAGGAATCAAGTTCCGCGAGCCCCCCATTTTCGAGCGGGGCACGACGGGGCGCTCGGGCGCCTCGCTCTCCCCGCTCGACGTGCCGGACGTCGATCCGGCTGCGCACTTCGGCGCGCTCGCACGCAAAGAGGCCGCGGGCCTGCCCGAGGTCAGCGAGCCCGAGGCGTTCCGGCACTTCGTGCGCCTCTCGCAGTGGAACTTCTGCATCGACTCGCAGCTGTATCCGCTCGGGTCGTGCACGATGAAGTACAACCCGAAGATCAACGAGTGGGCCGCGCGCATTCCGGGCTTCTCGAAGATGCACCCGGAGACGCCGGACGAGCTCGCGCAGGGCTCGCTCGAGGTCATGTGGCACGTGCAGCAGATGCTCAGCGCGGTGAGCGGCATGGACGCCTGCTCGCTGCAGCCCTCGGCGGGCGCGCAGGGCGAGCTCACCGGCCTCATGATGATGCGCGCCTACCACGAGTCGAAGGGGCGCAGCCCGAAGAAGGTCTTCATCCCGGAGAGCGCGCACGGCACGAACCCGGCCTCGTGCGCGCTGAACGGGCTCGTCGCGGTGAAGATCGAGAAGAACCCCGGCGGCGTCGTCACGCCCGCGGAGGTCCTCGCCGCGATCGAGCGTGAGGGCAGCGACGACGTCTGCGGCCTCATGATCACGAACCCGAACACGCTCGGCGTCTACGAGAAGCACCTGCCCGAGATCATCGAGATCGTGCACGGCAAGGGCGGCCTCGTGTACGGCGACGGCGCGAACACGAACGCGATCATGGGCCACGCGCGCCCCGGCGACATCGGCGTCGACGTCATCCACATCAACCTGCACAAGACCTTCACCACGCCGCACGGCGGCGGCGGCCCCGGCTCGGGCCCGGTCTGCTTCAAGAAGCACCTCGAGCCCTTCCAGCCCGGTCCCGTGCTCGTGCGCAAGGACGACGGCACGTTCGCCTTCGATCGTGATCGCCCGCAGTCGATCGGTCGCCTGCGCGCGTTCTACGGCAACTTCGGCATGTTCATCCGCGCCTACACGTACCTGCGCGAGATGGGCGGCGAGGGCCTCAAGATGGCGAGCTCGCTCGCGGTCCTCAACGCTCGTTACCTCTGGGCGATGCTGAAGGACACGTACGCGGCGCCGGTGTCGGAGGCGTGCATGCACGAGGTCGTGCTGAGCGACGTCGACCTGGAGAAGACGACGGGCGTCAAGACGCTCGACGTCGCCAAGCGCCTGCTCGACTACGGCTTCCACGCGCCGACGATCTACTTCCCGCTCGTCGTCCCGGGCGCGCTCATGATCGAGCCGACCGAGACCGAGACGAAGGAGACGCTCGACGAGTTCGTCGACGCGATGAAGGCCATCGCTCGCGAGGCGCAGGAAGACCCGGCCCTCGTGAAAGGTGCGCCCCACAACACCGTCGTCGGTAGGCTCGACGAAGCCCGCGCGGCGCGGCAGCCGCGGCTGCGGTGGCGGCGCGAGGCGCGCTGAACACGGACTCCGGTTCGCCCCAAATTCGCGAACCGGAGTTGTCCGTGCGTACAATGTCGCCCGTCGGCCGCTCGCTCCCTCTCGGGAGCGGGCGGCGTGTCAGAGCGTAAAGGCCTGAACGAGTAGCGGCGTGTCCCGGACCATCACCGACAACGTCGGAGAAATCGAGACGATCTGCAAGACCGACCCTGCGCGCGTGGGGGACCTGGTCAAGCTCGTTTTCCGCTCGGACGATGACGCGGATCCGCCGTTCAACGTTCGGATCAAATCGCCCTCGGGCAAGGTGATCATCGAGCGGGTCCTGCGCGATCTGCCCACGGGCAAGCCCCAGAGCGCGCCGCCGATCGAGTTCACGGCCTCGGCCCCGGGCCCGTACAAGATCGAGATCTGGCAGCTTTACGGCAAGATTCGCGGAAACGCGGTGCTCAACGTGATCCCGGCGATGTAGCGAGCGCCGCGCGCCGCTTTCGGGAATAAACGCGCCGCCGCGCCTGTCCAGGCGCCGCGAGCCTTGCTATGTGCACGCCGCACGTCGATCTCGCGCGAGGCGCGGGATCGAGCCATGACGGCTTCGCGGCAATGCCCGCCCAGACAACCTCCCGGTTCATGCCATGCACGACGTCCGCGCCCTGAACGAGCTCGTCGCGAAAGAGAGTGCCTTCGTCGACAACCTGATCGCCGAAGTCGGCAAGGTGATCGTCGGGCAAACCTACATGCTCGAGCGGATCCTGATCGGCCTGCTCACGGGCGGGCACGTCCTGCTCGAAGGCGTGCCGGGGCTCGCGAAGACGCTCACGGTCCGCACGCTCTGCGATGCGCTCCACGCGAAGTTCTCGCGCATCCAGTTCACGCCGGATCTCCTGCCCGCCGACGTTATCGGCACGGTCATCTACAACCACCAGAAGGGCGAGTTCTCCTCGAAGCTCGGCCCGATCTTCGCGAACCTCGTGCTCGCCGACGAGATCAACCGCGCGCCTGCGAAGGTGCAGAGCGCGCTGCTCGAAGCGATGCAGGAGAAGCAGGTCACGATCGGCGACTCGACCTACAAGCTGCCCGATCCCTTCGTGGTCATGGCGACGCAGAACCCGATCGAGCAGGAGGGCACGTACCGTTTGCCCGAGGCGCAGGTCGATCGCTTCATGCTGATGGTGAAGGTCGGGTACCCGACGCGCGCGGAGGAGCGGCAGATCATCGACCGCACGACGGGGCTCGTCGAGGCGAGCGCGAACAAGATCATCGAGCCCGAGACGCTCGTCTCTGCGCGTAAGGTCGTGCGCGACGTCTACATGGATGACCGCGTGAAGGACTACATCGTCGACGTGGTCTTCGCGACGCGCGAGCCGAGCCAGAAGGGCATGAAGGAGCTCGCGAGCATGATCGAGTACGGCGCGAGCCCGCGCGCCTCGATCGCGCTGGCGCTGGCCGCGCGGGCGCACGCGTTCTTGCGGCACCGCGGGTACGTGACGCCCGAGGACGTGAAGGCCGTGGGGCCGGACGTGCTGCGGCATCGCATGGTGCTCACGTACGAGGCCGAGGCCGAAGAGGTGACGACCGAGCAGGTCGTGCGGCGCGTGTTCGAGGTGGTCGAGGTGCCGTGAAGGCCGCCGGCCGCACGAAGAAGGGGGCGACGAAGAGCCCGAGCTTTGGGGAGCGCCTGCGCGCGTTCTTCGGGCTCGGCGACGAGCCCCCGCCGGACGACGCGCCGAACAAGAAGGAAGGCGCGAAGGCCGACGCCGCGGAGCTGCTCAAGCGGCTGCGCGTGATCGAGATCAAGACGAGCCACATCGCGAACGAGCAGCTCTCGGGGACGTACTCGTCGGTGTTCCGCGGCCAGGGCCTCTCGTTCCGCGAGGTGCGCGCGTACCACCCCGGCGACGACGTGCGCTGGATCGACTGGAACGTGTCGGCGCGCATGAACGAGGCCTTCGTGAAGGTCTTCGTCGAAGAGCGCGAGATGACCGTGATGCTCGTGGTCGACGCGTCGGAGAGCGAGCTCTTCGGGACACGTCGGGCCTCGAAGGCCGCGGTGGCCGCGGAGATCTGCGCGCTCTGCGCGTTCAGCGCGATCCGCAACAACGACCGCGTGGGCCTCGTGTTGGCCACGGATCGCGTGGAGAAGATCGTCCCGCCGAAGAAGGGCGACAAACACGTGATGCGCGTCATCCGCGAGATCCTGGGGCACGAGCCGGAGAGCGCGGGGACGAGCCTCCGGGTCGCGCTGGAGACGCTGTCGAAGGTGCAGAAACGAAGGAGCGTCGCGTTCGTCGTGAGCGACTTCTTCGACCACGGCTACGAGCGGGCCCTCGCGCTCGCGGCGAGCAAGCACGACGTGATCCCGGTCGTGATCGAGGATCCACGCGACGCGGAGCTGCCGGACGTCGGGCTCGCGACGTTCGAGGATCTGGAGACGGGCGAGCAGGTGCTCGTCGACACCTCGGATCGCAAGGTGCGGGAGCGGTACGCGGCCGAGATGCGGAAGATGCGGCGCGAGCGGGACAAGCTGTTCAAGAAGCTCGCGGTCGACACGGTCACGATCCGCACGGACCAGAGCTACGTGGAGCCGCTGCGTCAGCTCTTCGCGAAGCGCGCGAGGAGGGCCCGGCGATGACGAGGACATGCCTCCCGCTCGTGTTCGCCGTGGCCCTGGTCGCCGTCGCCGCGTCGCGCACGGCGTCGGCCGAGGAGACGGACGCGGACGCGGGCGCGCCGGCGGCGGACGCGGGCGCGCGGGTGTGGGCGTCGTGCGTGGAGCGTGTGCCCGAGGGCGCGAGCCGGCCGAAGATCACGGACACGTTCCCCGAGCGCGGGACGAGCGGCTGGGCCGCGCCGCTCGAGATCACGGTCGTGCACGGCAAGGGCGAGACCGTGATGCCCGGCGGTTTTCGCGTCGAGCGAGGCAGCGATCAGTACAAGGCGCTCGAAGAGGCAGGGTTCGTCCTGCCCGACCCGGACGGCGGCGCAGGCCCGATCGCGGTCACGGAGGCGAGCGAGACGTCGTCCACGACGAAGGTGACGATCCCGTTCGTGGCCCTGCCCAAGAACCCCGGTCGCAACGTGATGATGCTGCCGCCCGTGCCGATCACGCTGGCGCGCGCGAGCGGGGATCTCGTGACGATCTGCACGGCGCCGCATCCGATCCTGATCGAGGATCCGATCGCGAACGAGCTCGATCCGAAGGTCCGACCGAACCCCGACGGGAGATCACAACGCGAGGAGTGGGTGCTCGCGAAGCAGCTCGCCGTGGGCGCGCTCGTGGGGGCGATCCTCACGGCGATCGGCGCGTGGCTCTTCGTGCGCTGGTCGCGCCGCCCGAAGCCCGAGCCGTACGTCGCGCCGAAGCTACCGTGGATCGCGGCGCTCGAAGAGCTCGAAGCGATCCGCGCGTCGAGCCTCATCATCGAGGGCAAAAACGACGAGTACTTCGACCGCGTGAGCGACTGCGTGCGCAAGTACCTCGGCGCGCGGTACGGCTTCGATGGTCTCGAGAGCACGACCGACGAGATGCAGCGGACGCTCGCGCGCGTGCGCCCGCCGGTGCGCGGGCTCGACACGATCACGCGCTTCCTCGAAGAGGCGGATCTCGTGAAGTTCGCGCGCGTCGTGCCGAGCGAAAACGACTGCCTCGCCGCGCTCGAACGCGGCATCACGATCGTGCGCAACACGACGCCGCCGCAGGCCTCCACCGGCGAGACCGCGGCGCACAAGGAAGCGGCGGGAGGGCCGACATGAAGCGGTTTGCCCTCGTCCTCTTGCAGACGCTCGTCGTGCTCGCGCTCGCGCTCGCGTGGCCCTTCTTCGCGCGGCGCGACGCCTGGGAGAGCGCGAGCTTCGAGCTGCCGTGGCTGCTCCTCGGCCTCGGGATCGTGCCGGTCCTGCTCTGGTGGGGCACGGCGGGTCAGGACCGGCGAACGCCGCGGCTGCGCGTCGGCACGATCTTCCCCTTCACCACCGGCCCGCGTGGCGTGCGCGCAAAGCTCCGGGATCTGCCGGGCGTCCTCCGTGCCGTCTCAGTCGCGCTGCTCGTCACCGCGATCGCGCGCCCGATCTCGATCCTGCGCGACGAGCGCAGCGACGACAAAGGCATCGACATCGTGGTCGCGCTCGACCTCTCGGGCTCGATGCGCGCGATCCTCGACGCCAAGCCGGGCGATCTTCCGGGCCGGATCACGCTGCCGCGCGGCAAGCGCCTCACGCGGCTCGATACGGCGAAGATCGTCCTCCAGGACTTCATCTCGCGCCGGAAGACCGACCGCATCGGCGTCGTCGTCTTCGGCAAGAGCGCGTATGTCCTCTCGCCGCCCACGCTCGACTATCACCTCCTGAGCGAGCTCGTCGGCAAGATGACGCTCGACGTGATCGACGGATCGAGCACGGCGATCGGCGACGGGCTCGCCACGGCCGTCGCGCGCCTGCGCAAGAGCGACGCGCAGTCGAAGGTGATCGTGCTGCTCACGGACGGCGACAACAAGGAAGGCCTGGTTTCGCCGCAGTACGCGACGCACCTCGCGACGAGCGTGGGCGCGCAGGTGAACACGATCCAGATCGGCAACGACGACGAGGTCGACGTCGAGGACGGCTTCGATCTGCTCGGCCAGCCGCGCTACGTGCGCCGCCGCTACCCGGTGAACCCCGAGCTGCTCAAGTGGATCGCCAAGACCACGAAGGGCGAGGCGTACATCGCGACCGACGCGAAGGCGCTCGCCGAGAGCATGCACGCGGTGCTCGACAAGCTGGAGAAGACGCGCTTCGAGGCGAGCCGCGGATCGTTCGAGGATCTGTTCCCCTTCCTGCTCGTCCCCGGCGTCGTGCTCGTGGGCCTCGACGCGCTCCTTCGCGCGTGGCTGCTCCGGAGGTTCCCGTGATCTTCGGCGCGCCCGTCTTCCTGTTCTGCACGGCCCTCGCGGCCCTCGTCGCGCTCCTGCTCGCGCTCGGCGCGGTTTATCGGCGTCGCGCGGCGCAGGCCTTTGGTGATCTCGAACGAGTCGAGGCGCTGCGGACGAGTGACCCCTCCGTACGCCGCGCATGGAAGGCCGTCCTCCTCGTGATGGCTACAGCGCTCGCGTTTTTTGCGGCGGCGCGCCCGCAGTACGGCAAGGGGACGCGCCTCGTGCCGGCGACGAACGTCGACGTGGTCCTCGTGCTCGACTACTCGAAGAGCATGTACGCGCGGGACGTCGAGCCCTCGCGGATCTTCCGGGCGAAGGTCGAGGTCGCGCGGCTCGTGAAGGAGCTCGAAGGCGCGCGTTTCGCCGCCGTCGCGTTCGCCGGTGAGCCGATGGGTTTTCCCCTCACCGCCGACGGCGCCGCGGTCGCGCAGTTCCTCCGCCAGCTCGACCCGAACGACATGCCCATCGGCGGCACCGCGATCGCCCGCGCCCTGACGCTCGCGCGCGACCTCTTGAAGCGGGATCCGAAATCGTCGGAGCACAAACGAATTATCCTGCTCGTCACGGACGGCGAGGACCTCGAGGGTGATCCGGCCTCCGTCGCGCGTCAGCTCGGCGCCGAGGGGACGACGGTGCACGTCGTGCAGATCGGCGGCCGTACGCCCGAGCGGATCCCCGAGGTCGGCGAGGACGGCCGGGTCGTCGGCTTCCGGACGGACCGGAACGGAAAACCGCTCACGACGGCGCTCACCGTGCACGGCGAGAAGCAGCTCGCGTCGATCGCCGCCTCGACGCCGGGCGGCGAGATCATCGTCGCGGAGAAGGGCACGACCGGGATCGATCGGATCGCCGCGGATCTGCGCAAGCAGATGAAGAGCGAGCTCGCCGAGAAGATCGAGACGGTCTACGCCGACGTTTATTACTACCCGCTCGGGCTCGCGATCCTCCTGCTCGTGGCCGAGGCGCTGATCACGGACGCGCCGCTCCGGATCCTCCGCCGCAGGGCCGCGCCGAAGCCGATCGCGCCCGCGGGCGAGCGCAAACGAAAGGAGGCGCGTCGTGTCCCGGCCTGATCGCAAACCACGCGTCCCTCGCGCCGCGGGTGGATCGAACGTGCTGCGTGACCGCGTGAAGACCGCGGCGATCGCCCTCTTCGCGCTCGCCTGCGTCGCCGGCGGCGCGACCTGGCTCGCGTCCGGATGCACCGGATGGGACCCGAGCTCGCCGTTCGAACGCAACGCGCCCGTCGTCGATCAGGCCCTCGCCGATCTCGACGCGGGCCGCTTCGAATCGGCCGAGCAGGCGCTCGAAACGTACCTCGGCACGGGCCCGTGCACGGACGCAGGCCTCGGCCTCCCGGACGCGGTTCGCCAGAAGTACAACGGCTCGTTCGATCTCGGCCTCGTGCTCTTCTCGGTCGCGGAGAAGTACGGCCGGCGCTTCGGCGAGGAGGAGCAAGGCGACGGCGGCCCCGAGGAGGAGCAGCTCGCCGCGATGCGCTCGCTCGAGATCGACTGCGCGCTCATCGTCGTGCGGGCGATCGCCGAGGATCCGAAGGTCCCGATCGATCTGCGCGCGCGCGCGCACTACCTCGCGGGCAACCTCGAGTTCTTGCGGAAGAAGTACGAGGAAGCCGTGCGCCACTACGACGACGCGCTCGCGCTCATTCCGGGTTTGCCCGAGGACGCGGCCGCCGACGGCATCGGGCGCGACGCCGCGTGGAACCGCGCCATCGCGCTCCGGCGCATCGAGGACCAGAAGGACGCGGGGCAAGACGCCGATCAGGACGCGAACCAGGACGCAGGCCAGGACGGCGGCGACGACGCGAGTGATGGATCCGACGGCGACGATGGATCTGATGGCTCGGACGGCGGTGACGACGGCGGCAACGACGCGGGCGAGGACGGCGGCGACGACGGCGGGAAAGATGCCGGCGACGACGGCGGAGGCGACGGCGGAGACGGGGACGCGGGCCAGGATGCGGGCGGACAGGACGGTGGACAGTCGCCGCCTCCGCCGCCGCAACCCGCGTCGCCCGAGCCTCAGCCGGGCCAGGAAGATCGCATCCTCGATCGCTTCGAGGAGGCGCCGACCTACCAGGAGCAGGAGGCCAAGATGAAGGCCGGCACGCGGCGCGGTCGCGTGATGGAGGACAAGTGAGGGCCGGGGCGCTCGCGTGCCTCCTCGGCGTGCAGGCCGCGATCGTTTCAGTCGCAACGATCGCGCATGCCGATCCGCAGGTCACGACCCGCGTGAGCGCGCGCAAGGTCGAGGTCGGCGAGCCCTTCTCGGTGCAGCTCTCCGCGCTCGTCACGCCCGGCGAGCCCATCCCGAACGATCCGCGCCTCGCGCCGCCCGCGGGCGCCACGATTCAGGGCGGTCCGGCCGTCGGCACCTCGATGGTCTCGATCAACGGGAGCACGCGCGTCGGCATCGACGCGAGCTGGCAGCTCGTCTCGAACGCGCCCGGCCGCGTGAAGATCCCCGCGCCGAGCGTACTCTGGCAGGGGAAACGTGTCTCCGGGCAAGCCGTCGAGGTCGAGGTCGTCCCCGCGAGCGGCCGCCGCAGGCCGCAGAGCCCGTTCCTCTTGCCGGGCGGCCCTGGGCTCTTCGGGCAGATCTTCGGCGGCCACGATCCCTTCGCCGACGACGATGACGACGACGAGCCGCAGCCCGCGCTCGACGAGAAGCTCGAGCTCAAGACCGCGCCCGATCCGTACGTGTTCCTCCATGCGCGCGCCGACAAGAAAGAGGCCGTCGTCGGCGAGCAGGTCACCGTCTCGTTCTACATCTACCAGCGCGTGAACGTGGAGATGGCGCCGGCGCGCGACGCGTCGATGACCGACTTCATCCGCATGTCGATGATCTCGACGCCCGGCTTCGAGCCGCCGTTCCGCACGCGCGCGGGCGGCAAGACGTACATGGCGCGCCTCATCGATCGCGTCGCGCTTTTCCCCGTCCGCACGGGTGATCTGCACGTCGGACCGATGACCATCAAGTTCTCGGGCCAGCACGTCGGCCGCATGGTCGATCGGTCGAGCGAGGACCTCGTCATCCACGTGACCGAGCCGCCGCGCGCGGGTCGCCCGCCGGGCTACGTCCTCGGCGACGTCGGTCGGTTCTCGCTCTCGGCCACCGTCGAGCCGCGTCGCCTCACGCAGGGCGGATCGATCGCGGTCACCGTGCAGGTGAAGGGCAGCGGCAACTTCCCGCAGACGCTCGCGGTGCCGGCGCGCACCGGCGTCGAGTGGCTCGATCCCGAGAAGCGCGAGTCGATCGGCCCGCAAGGCGCGATCATCACGGGCTATCGATCGTTCGGGTACGTCGTCCGCATCCAGGAGCAAGGCCAGGTCGAGCTCGGCAAGATCGACCTGCCGTACTGGGATCCCACATCGAAGCGGTACGAGGTCGCGAGCGTCGAGCTCGGCAAGGTCGACGTCGCGCCCTCCGCCACGCCCGATCCCCGAGCGTCCGCGAGCGCGTCTCCGAGCGCCGCGCCCGGCGCCGATCCAGCGGCCCCGAAAGGCGAAGCCGATCCCTTCGCGACCCTCCCTGCCCCGCGCGCCACGCTCGGCGCCTTCATCGCGCCCTCCGCGCCCCTCTTCGACGGTGCGAGCCTCTACGTCGTGATCGCCGCGCCGCCCCTCGCGTACGGCCTGCTCGCCACGGCGGCCGCGGGCGCGCGGCGCCTCCGATCGCGCAGGGCCGCGGGCGCTTCCTCGCCGACGCGCCTCGCGAACGTCGCGCTCGACGAGGCCGATCAAGCGCGCGAGCGTGGCGACACGAAGGCCCTCTCGGCGGCCGTCGAGCGCGCGATCCACCACGCGATCAAGGCCGCGACCGATCTCGAATCACGCGGCATCCTGCTCGGCGATCTCACGAAGGAACTCGAAGACGCGGGCGTCTCCGAGGACCTCGCGTCTCGCACGCGGAGCCTGCTCGACGAGGCCTCGGCGCTGCGCTTCGATCCGGGCGCGAGCGCGGCGAGCCTCGAAGAGCTTGCGAAGCGCGGACGAGCTGTCGTGCGTGATCTCCTCGCCGTCTCCGGGAGGGCGCGGGGATGAGGCGCGGGCAGGCCGCCGCGATCTCGCTCGTGCTCGCGTCCGTGCTCGCGTTCGCGAGCATCGCCCGCGCGGCGACGCCCGAAGAGCTTCATCGCGAAGGCACCGAGGCGCTCGCGCGCGGCGCCTACGGCACGGCGATCGAGCGCTTCGAGGCCCTCGCCGACATGGGCTTCGTGCACCCCGACGCGAGCTTCGGCCGCGGCCTCGCCTACGTCGCGCGCGTGCGCGCCGGCGCCGATCGACCCGGCGATCTCGGTCGCGCCGCGGCTGCTTTCGAGGAGACGCTCCGCCTTCGTCCTTCCGACATCGAGGCCGATCACGCCCTCGACCTCGTCCGCGCCGAGGTCGTGCGGAGGCGCGCGCGGCGCGGCAAGGATGCGACCACGGTGCGGCCCACGCTCGATCGCGCCGTCATCGGCCTCGCCTCCGAGCGCACCTGGAGCCTGCTCGCGCTCGTGTCCTCGATCCTCCTCTCGATCGGCCTCTTCCTCCGGCGAAGCCGCGCCTCTTCGTTCTCCGTCGCGGGCCGCATCATGGCGCCCACGGCGCTCGTTCTCCTCTGCGTCTTTTTGCCGCTCACGATCGCCGCGCGAAGACTCAGGCTCACCACGCGCGCGGGTGTCGTCGTCGTGCCCGAGGTCCATCTCGTCGACGATCACGGCACGGCGCTCGGCGGCGAGCCGATCCCGGAGGCGCATGCCGTCGAGGTCGGCGAGGCGCGCGGCGGGCTCGTTCATGTCCGTTGGGGTGCGACGGAGGGGTGGGTCCCGAGCGGCAGTGTCCGCTTGCTCTCGCCGTGACGTCCGCCTGATGGCCGTGGACGATGACGCAAGAACGCAACGTCGCCGTGTGCTAGGTTTCCGCCGTGTGGGTCCGCCGCGCTGCCATCCGTCCGGTACCGTCCTTCGCGCAGGTCCCTCTACGGGCCCTCTCGGAGGTCGAGGAGCAGCTCGCGGAGGATGACGAAGAGGCGCGGCAGAAGCTCGACGAAGCGTTCGCCCGCTTCGAGCAGACCCAGCCTGCGATGGCTGATCGCATCGCGCAGGTCCTCGGCGGTCCTCTCGATGAAACCGCGCTCGCGCTCGGATATTTCCTGACGCTCGCCGTCTGGCTCGCTTTCGACAACGTCTTTGGTGAAGACCTCGCGGAGGTCACGCCGCTCGCGCTCGCCGGCGTGGAGGAATCGCTCAAGCTCGACGAACAGCTCCGCATGGCCGATCCGGCCGAGGCGGTCGATTCCGACGACGTCATCGCGATGGAGCAGCCCGATGTGCTCTCGTTCGTCCACGAGCACGTCGACGCGGCGCTCGAAGCGAATGCGAGCGAGGTGGACGTCGACGACGTGCACGAGATTTATCGCATCGTATTGATCGAGGTCCTCGCGCTGAGCTACGCGGTCCGTCCCCCGACGAACTGGGGGATTCAGATGACGACCGAGTTCACGGCCTGATCGCTCCTGCACTCTCGGGTGACCGCGTTGACGCTCCCGCAGCGCCGGCTTACGCACGCCCCATGCAGAAAATCGGCTTTGTCTTGGGCATTGCAGGCCTCGTGTTCACGTCGGCTTGCACGGGTGGGAGCGATCTCGGGCTCACGGGAGGGACGATCACCGGGCCGACGGGGAGCGGCTCGGGCACGTCGGGGCCGGGCGGCAGCGGCGGCGAAGGTGGGACCGGCGGCGACGGTGGGAGCGGCGGCGTCGGCGGGATGGGCGGCGCAGGCGGATCGGGCCAAGGCGGCGCGGGCGGGGACGGCGGCGCGCCGATGGTTGTGCTCGACCCGAACAAGGACGGGCCGTTCACGTTTGCCGAGATCGACGACAACCAGTGGAAGTCCTCGACGGGTGACACGGTTCCCATGCACGCGGCGTATCCCACGGCGGGCCCCTCGAATGGGCCGTATCCGGTCGTCGTCGTGGCGCACGGCTTCCAGATCGCGGCGAGCCAGTACGACAGCTACTTGAAGCGCCTCGCGAGCTTCGGATACGTCGCGGTCACGCCCGATTATCCGACCTCGTTCCTCGGGAACGACAACACCAAGGCCACGAAGAACATCATCAGCGCCCTCGATTGGGTCGAGTCGAAACCCGAGCTCAAAGGCGACACGAAGCTCGCGGGCGCGACGGGGCACTCGCTCGGCGGCAAGCTCGCGGTCTACGCGGCGAAGCTCGACGATCGCTTCAAGGCCACGATCGTGCTCGATCCCGTCGACGGCGCCTCCGGCAACCCGCTCGACCCGAACCCGATGTGCACCGCGCCGGCGTGTATCGACGTGAGCGCAGAGCTCCCGATCGCCAAACCCACGGGCTTCCTCGGCGAGACCCTCGACAGCGGCGGCGGCGGCGGCTTCCAGCCCGCGTGCGCGCCCGCGGCGGAAAACTTTCTCACGTTTTATGCGGCGGCGAAGTTCCCGAGCTTCGCCGTCACGATCAACGGCGCGAACCACGTCGGCTTCGTCGACAACACGCAGACCTGCGGCATCGCCTGCAGCGCGTGCAAGATGCCCACGCTCGACAACGCCACGGTCAACGCCCTCTCGCGCGCCTACGTCACCGCGTTTTACGAGCGCTACCTGCGCGGCAACACGGGCTACGACACCTACCTCACCGGCGCCGAGGCCCAGGCACGCTACGTCGACACGGGCATCGCGGTGATCCAGTCGAAGCCGTTCGCGCCGTAACGAGCAGCCTTCGCGTGCGGCGCAGCCCTTGCGCTGCGCCGCACGCCTTGCATCACGACGTGAGCTTCTCGGCGTGCCGGACCACGAGCACCGATCGATCCGCGTGGTTCACGACCTTCGCCGCCGTCGTCCCGATCAGCCGATCGAGCCCCTGATAGCCGTGCGACCCGATCATGATGAGGTCCACGTTCTCGTCCTTCGCCGCCTGGCAGATCGCCTGCCACGGCGTCCCGACGGCGACCTTCACCGGCCCGCGCAGCTCCTCGGGCACGCGCTCGAGCTCCTTCTCGATGTACCGCAGCGCCTCTTGTTCGAGCAGCCCTTCGAGCGACGACGGCGGCAAGACGTAGGCTTCCGGCGGGATCTCGACCGGGATCCCGATCGCCCGCATCAGGATGAGCTTGCTGCTCGTTCGCCGTGCAAGGTCGATCGCCGCGTCGAGCACGTCGTTCGCCCGCGGGGAAGCATCGAGGCCAACCAGAATCCGGTGCATACTGTCGCTCTCCTTCTGCGCGGCACGGGCGTAACACGACCCGTGCCATGCGCGAAGCACCCTCGTGCCGCGACGCCGGCACGGATCTTCCAGGCAACCAAGGTCCACGATGCGATGGCTGCGGCGTGTCCCCGAGAGCTTGCCCCGCCGGCGGGTCTTTCCCGTCCTCGGCGCCCTCTTCGCCCTCGGCGCGCCTCTCGGCCTGCTCGTGCTGCGCGCCGTCCTCGCCGGGAAAGCGCCCACGCCCGCCTTGCTCGTCGCCGAGACCGAGGCCGATCCCGTCACCCTCGGCTACCTCGTGTTCACCTTGCTCCTCGTGTTCGTCCTGCTCGGCCGCGCCCTCGGCGCGCGCGAGGACGAACTCGCCACGACGAGCATGACGGATCCGCTGACCGGCCTCTCGAATCGCCGTCACCTGGACGCACGGCTCGCCGAGGAGATCGCGCGCCTCGCGCGGTACGAGGGCGCCGCCACCGTCCTCCTGCTCGACGTCGACCACCTCAAGGAGATCAACGATCGCGGCGGCCACGAGGCCGGCGACGCGGCGCTCCTCGCGGTCGCCGAAGCGCTGCGCCACACCTGCCGCGCGATGGACCTGCCTTCGCGGTACGGCGGCGACGAGTTTGCCGTGCTCTTGCCGGAGACCACGGCCGTGCAGGGCCTCGAGCTCGCCGAGCGGATTCGCGCGGCGCTCCGTGACATGCCCGGCGCGCCCACGGTCTCGATCGGCATCGCCGACCTCGACGCCGCGGCCGCGCCGCGCCCGCTCGCGCTGATGGAAGCCGCGGATGCGGCGCTCTATGCGGCAAAAAAGGCGGGACGGGATCGCGCTGCGCTCGCACCCTCTTCTCCGCCGCGGACGTCGCCCCTCGGCGAGGGGGCTCCGGGCTGATTCTGCGCTACCCTGGGGCTCGAAAGGACAAGCGTTTGAGCCGAGGCGATAGTCTGCCGCTCTTGCCGAGCGTCGACGTCATTCCGTCCGTCGACGCCGTGCCGCCGCCGCCCACGACGCTCCTTCGCACGCCGGCCTTCTGCGACATGGTCGTGGGCTACCACCGGCTGCGCCTCCTCCACGACGGCGCGCAGGCCTTCCCCGCGATGCTCGAAGCGATCGCGCGCGCTCGCTCCACCATTTGCCTGGAGACGTACATCCTGCGCGACGACCACGTCGGCCAGGCCTTCGCGTGCGCCCTCGCGGAGCGCGCGCGCGCGGGCGTCGAGGTCAACCTGCTTTACGACGCCTGGGGATCGTCGGTCTCCGGGGAATACGTGGCGAACTTGCAGGACGCGGGCGTGCGCGTCGTCGAGTTCCGGCCCGTGCGCCTCGCGCTCCAGAATCGAAAGCTCCTCCGCCACGTGGTCCGGAGAAACCACCGCAAATCGCTCATCGTCGACTCGCGCATCGCGTTCACCGGCGGGATCAACATCTGCGGCGATTACGCGCCGAAGGACATGGACAGCCCTCCGCCCTGGCGCGACACGCACCTCGAGCTCGAAGGCCCCGCCGCGATCGAGCTCCAATACTTCTTTTTGCGCACCTGGCGCAAAGCGAAGGGCCCGGCGCTCGACGAGCCGCGCTACAGCCACGCCGGCCGAAGGCCCGATCCGCACGTCCGCGTCATCACGAGCGACATGCGCCGCGGCCGCGCGGGCATCCGCGACGCCTACCGCTCGGCCATCAAGAACGCCGCGCGGCGCATCTGGATCACGAACGCGTATTTCCTCCCCTCGTTCGGCTTCCTCCACGCGCTCTCGGAGGCGGCGAAGCGCGGCGTCGACGTGCGGATCATGGTCGCGGGCACGACGGACGTCCCGGCGGTCCTCCACGCCGCGCGCTCGATCTACGGGCGCCTGCTCGAATCGGGCGCGCGGCTCTACGAATGGAAGGGCCGCGTGCTCCACGCGAAGACGGCCGTCATCGACGGGCGCTGGTCGACCGTGGGGTCGAGCAACCTCGACATGCAATCGCTGCGGCAGAACCTGGAGGCGAACGCGCTCATCGAGGACGAGCGGTTCGCGCTGGCGATGGAGGCCATGTTCATCGGGGACTTGCCCCATTGCGAGGAAGTCACCCAGACGAGCTGGGGGAAGCGGCCGCCGTGGGAGCGGGTAGCCTCCTGGGCGGCGTACCTGTTCCGGGATTGGCTGTAACGACGAAACGGCGCGCGCGGCGCGGGCCAAGGCCCGCCGGTTGCATGACGGCCGCGACCATCATGTCGAGCAGCAAGCCTCCGCCTCGTAACCCGCTCCCCGAGGTCCATCGTCTCCCGATCCGCGTCCTCGGCGCCGGCGGCAAAGAAATGCTCGTCGATTGCCCTCGCCGCGCCGCGGAGGTCCACATCGATCGATGCACCCTCTGCGCGGCGTGCACCGGCCTCTCCATCCGCGGCCGATACCTCGTCTGCACCGTCGATCCGGAGACGCGCGAGACCGAGGGGAACGAGCCTCCAGGGGCCGGTGACGTCGACGCACCCGTTGCACCCGAGGCGCAAGCTTTGCGCTGCTGCGGCTGTCGGGTCGCCTGGTTCGGCGCGGACCTCCCCTTGCTCGACGGCTGGATCGAAGGCAACGTGGACGACCCTTCGGCGCCGAAACCCCCGTGACCATGGACCGAAAGGCACCTCTCCGCGCCGAGACCGACGAAAGTCTGGTCCAGGAGCTCTTGCGGTACGTCCGCTTCAGCGAGGAAGACGCGCGCCTGCTCCGCGCGCTCCGGCCCCTCGCCGCCCCGCATTTCGAGCGCATCGCCACGGCCTTTTACGACCGCATCCGCGAGCACGACGGCGCGCACGACGTCTTCACGGGCGAGGATCAGATCCGGCGGCTCCAGGGCTCCATGGCCCGCTGGATGGATCGGCTCTGCGCCGGCCCGCACGACGAGGCGTACTTCAAGAAGACCCTCGAAATCGGCCGGATCCACGTCCAGATCGGCCTCCCGCAGCGCTACATGTTCACCGCGATGGCGCTCATCCGCGTCGCGCTCCAGCGCGTCGTCGACGACACGATGGGCGAAGAGGCCAGAGCCTGCCGCGAGGCGCTCGATCGCGCCCTCGACCTCGAGCTCGCGTTCATGCTCGAAGGCTACCGCGACCATTCCCTCGCGCGCACGCAGCAGCGCGAGCGGCTCGAACGCGCCGAGATCGACCTCGCCTTGCGCCGCACCGAGCACCGCTACGTGAGCGCCGTCGAGCTCGCCCGCGTGCTCGTCGTCGGCCTCGATCGCGAGGGCAAGATCCGCCTCTTCAACCGCGAGGCCGAGCGCGTCACCGGTTTCGGCCGCGAGGAAGTCATCGGCGTGCCTTTCCACGAAGCGCTCCTGCCCGAGGCCCTCCGCGACGAGCAGGCGGGGCTCCTCCAGGCGCTCCTCGACGGCCGCAAGAGCCGCGCCTCCCTCGACGACGTCGAAAGCGCGGTCCGCACCCGCGCCGGCAAGATCCGCGACGTCCGCTGGCAATTCGCGTATGCGCCGGGCGACGACGACGACATCGTCCTCTTCGCCGTCGGCCGCGACACGACCGACGAGAACGCGCTCGCCGCGCGGCTCCGGCAAAACGAGAAGCTCGCGGCCGTGGGCACGCTCGCCGCGGGCCTCGCGCACGAGATCCGGAACCCGCTGAACGGCGCCCAGCTCCACGTCACCTTCCTCGAACGAGGCCTGCGCAAGAGCGGCGCCGACGCCGAGCAGCTCGAAGCCGTCCACATCGTGGGCGAGGAGATCAAGCGGCTCGGCACGCTCGTCAGCGAGTTCCTCGACTTCGCGCGGCCGAAGCCCCTCGAGCTCCGCCCCACGTCGGTGCACGCCGTGTGCGAGCGCGCGAGCAAGCTCGTCGAGGCCCGCGCGATCCAGACCGGCGTCACGCTCACCCTGGAGCTGCCTGCGAGCGAGCTCGTCTTCGACCTCGACACGCCCAAGATCCAGCAGGTCCTCCTGAACCTCCTGCAGAACGCGGTCGAGGCGCTGCAGCCGACGGGCGGCGGCACCGTCACGCTCCGGGCCCGGCGCAGGCCGCGGGACGTCATGATCGAGGTCGAGGACGACGGCCCCGGCCTCTCGAGCCCCGACGCCCCGATCTTCGACCCGTTTTTCTCCACGAAGCCCGAGGGCACGGGCCTCGGCCTCGCCATCGTCCACCGCATCGTCACCGACCACGGCGGCACGATCGACGTCGACAGCCACCCCGGCAGGACGGTATTTCGTGTGTCCCTCCCGGTCCGCCTCGGCGCCCACGACGCCCAGTCGAAAGCGGGAAAGATTCTCCCTTGAGGCTCCCATGACGGATACGAAGATCGCGGGCAAACCGAAGGCGCGCGTGCTCGTCGTCGACGACGAAGCGAGCGCCCGCTCCGGCCTCGAAAAGCTGCTCCGGCAAGAAGGTTATGCGGTCGACGCCGCGGCCGATGGGCCGAGCGCGCTGCAAATCGCCGCCGAGCGCCCGCCGGACGTGGTCGTGACCGACCTCAAGATGCCGCGCATGGACGGCCTCGAGCTCTTGCAGAAGCTCCGCGCCACGTACCCGACCGTGCCCGTCATCATGGTCACCGCGTTCGGCGAGGTCTCGACCGCCGTCCAGGCGATGCGCAGCGGCGCCGACGATTTCATCACGAAGCCCGTCGATTTCGACGCGCTCACGCTCTCGATCGAGCGCGCGATCGAGCGGACGAACCTCAAGGCCGAGGCCGAAGAGCTCCGCCGCCAGCTCCGCGAGCGCGAGGGCGAAGGGTTCGAGGGCCTCATCGGATCGAGCCCGGCGCTGCAGAAGGTCTACCGCGTCGCCAAGCAGGTCGCGCCTGCCCGCGCGACGGTCCTCATCACGGGCGAGAGCGGCACCGGCAAGGGCGAGCTCGCGCGCGCCATCCACAAGAAGAGCCCGCGCGCGGGCGGCCCCTTCATCACCCTGCATTGCGCCGCCCTCGCCGAGAGCCTGCTCGAGAGCGAGCTCTTCGGCCACGAACGAGGCGCCTTCACGGGCGCCGACAAACGCCGCGTCGGCCGCTTCGAGCAGGCGAACGGCGGCACCTTGTTCCTCGACGAGGTCGGCGAGATCCCGCCGGCGACACAGGTAAAACTCCTCCGCGTCCTGCAGGAGCGCACGTTCGAGCGTGTCGGCGGCAACGAGCCCGTCGAGGTCGACGTGCGCCTCATCGCCGCGACGAACCGCGACCTCGCGAAGGACGTGCACGACGGCCGATTCCGCGAGGATCTCTACTACCGCCTGAACGTCGTGCACGTCGAGATGCCGGCGCTCCGCCTGCGCGGCGGCGACGTGCTCTTGCTCGCCCAGCATTTCCTGAAGCGGTTCGCGGTCGAGAACAAGAAACGTATCGACGGCTTCAACGACCGCGCCCGCGCCAAGCTCCTCGCCCACCGCTGGCCGGGCAACGTGCGCGAGCTGGAGAATGCGATCGAGCGCGCCGTGGTGCTCTGCGAGGGCACGCAGATCGACGAGGGGGATCTGCCGATCGACGTGGCTCCGTTGCCCAAGGGCGGCGTCCGGATCCCGGGCGCCACGATGGCCGAGATCGAGCGGTTCGCGATCCTCTCCACGCTCGACGCCACGAACGGCTCCACGGCGAAGGCCGCCGAGATGCTCGACATCAGCGTGCGCACCATCCAGTACCGCCTCCACGAGTACGGCATCGCCGCGAAGGAAAAAGAGAAAAAGGTCTGATCCCGCGTACGCCTACGATCGGGGTGGCACGACGTTTGTAGGCACTCCGGACGTGGACACGCAAAAGAAGCCGCGTCGACTGGTCCTTCTCGTGGACGACGACATCCGCTCGGCGCGTGTCTTCGTGCGGATGCTCCGCGAAGACGGCTTCGACGTCGAGGTGGCGCACGACGGCGCGCACGCCATCGGCAGACTCTCGCGCGCGCCTGCGCCCGACGTGCTCGTCACGGACCTGCAAATGCCGCACGCCGACGGCATCGCCGTCGCGAAGTACGCGCGCTCCTGCAACCCCACGCTGCCCATTTTCATGGTGACGGGCTATCCGGACATCGTCGCGGCGCGCGCCAAGGCATTCGATCCCGAGCCGCGGATCTTCACGAAGCCGCTCGATTACCCGACCTTCGCGAAGGAGCTCGATCGGACGGGCACGTGAACGCACGCTTTGCGCTCCGGCGCAAACCGCGCGCCCCGCGGGTGGTTCGTCCGTGCTAGGTTCCCGTCCATGACGGAGTTTCGTCGTTTCCGCGGCACGATTGGCTACCTGACGAACGAATCCCTCGAGGCTGCGGTGAACTGCGCCCTCGCGCTCGAACGTCCCCTGCTCGTGAAGGGCGAGCCTGGAACGGGCAAGACCCTGCTGGCCGAGGCGATCGCCCAGACGCTCGAGACCGAGCTCATCCCGTGGCACGTCAAGAGCACCACGCGGGCGCAGGACGGGCTTTACGTCTACGACACGGTCCAGCGCCTCTACGACTCGCGCTTCGGCGACGGCGACGTACGCGACATCCGCCGCTACATCAAGCTCGGCCCCCTCGGCCGCGCGCTCGCTTCGGACAAACGGGTCGTCCTGCTCATCGACGAGGTCGACAAGGCCGACCTCGAGTTCCCGAACGACCTGCTCCACGAGATCGATCGCATGCGGTTCCGCGTGACCGAGACGGGCGACGAGTACGTCGCGAAGGAGCGGCCCGTGGTGGTCATCACGAGCAACAACGAGAAAGAGCTGCCGGACGCGTTCCTGCGCCGCTGCGTCTTTCACTTCATCGATTTCCCCGACCGCGAGTTCATGCGGCAGATCGTGAACGTGCACCACCCGGAGCTCGCGCGGACGTTGATCGATCAGGTCCTCTCGGTGTTCTACGAGATCCGCAACATGTCGCGGCTGCGCAAGCGCCCGTCGACGAGCGAGCTCATCGATTGGATCGCGGCGCTCCGCAAAGCGGGCATCGACGAGGTGAAGCTCGAACAGGCGCTCCCCTTCCTCGGCGCGCTGCTCAAAAAAGAGCAGGATCTCGTCGCTTATGCCGATCAGCTCGCCGGCGGCCGCAAATATCGCTCCTGACGCGCCGCATCCTGGATCTTCTTTTCCCCAGGTGGGGCCTCGAAGATCCAGGCTTTTTGCCCCACCCTCCCCCCAATTTCACGCAATGACACGGTAGCCGTACGACCCGGCTGCGTCTTTTTGTCGTCTGCGGGGTGGCATGCCGACTGCAATGGTGTCTGGTCGGCGCCTCTCGAAGCCCGGCACGAAGATGCTTGACGCCGGCGCGGAAAAGAGGGAAAGCCGAAAGACCGCACGCGGAGGTCTTCGGATCTTCGGGTTCGGCTGGGAGACCGTCATCTGCCAGCGCGCAATAGGGCGTAGACTGAGTCCAGGGGACGGCGCGACCAAACGGAAGAGGTTAGCACCATGGCTCTCAATGCGTATCTCCGGCTGAAGGGGCAGAAGCAAGGCGAGATCAAGGGCTCCGTGACCCAGAAGGGTCGCGAGAACAGCATCATGGTCATCGCGGTCTCGCACGAGATCATGAGCCCCCGCGATCCGGCGAGCGGCCTGCCGACCGGCAAGCGCATGCACAAGCCCTTCATCGTGACGAAGGAGCTCGATAAGGCGTCGCCGCTGCTCTACAGCTCGCTCGTCAACAACGAGAACATCTCGGAGTGGGAGCTCAAGCACTACACCCCGCAGGTGAAGGCGCAGCAGGGCGTCGGCACCGAGGTGAACCACTACACGGTGCGCCTGATCAACGCGAACATCGCGTCGATCAACTTCCGCATGCCGAACAACCGGAACCCCGATCTCATGAAGTACGCCGAGTACGAGGAGATCGCGTTCACGTACCAGAAGATCATCTGGACGTGGACCGAGGGTGGCATCACGGCCGAGGACGACTGGGAGACCCCCCTCGTGTGATGTTGGGCTAACGCCCAGCAAAACCCACCGGGCGGCCGATTGGCCGCCCGGTTTCATTTTGTCCTCAGCCGCCCGTGCCCGGAAGGGTGGCCGCCGAGAGCCACTGGAACCCGTCCAGAATCGCGAGCGAGTCGTACGACGAGTCGCCCACGTCCCAGAGCGCGATGCGGATCTCCACGATTTGCCCGGGGATCACATTGCCCGCGGTCGTCAGCCAGAACGTACCGCCGCCGACGAGGCAATCTCCATCCGATTCGAATCCCGTACCCATGAGCTGCGCCGAGCCGAGCGAGCACGAGGTCGCGCTGACGCTCGTGTCCCAGCAGGTCGGCGACGCGGCTTGCGAGTCGCAGACGGCGAAGAGGTTCGTGCCCTGCGCGATGTTGATCCCGATCGGCCATTTCTGGTTGCCCGACGTGAACGTCATCAGGTTCTTGTCGACCGGGTTCGGCGTCGGCGAGGGCACGCCGCTCGGCGTGTCGACGAGCGCGATGAACTGATCGTTGTAGCTCGTGCAGACGAATTCCGGGTATTCGGCCGACATGAAGTACGAGTTGAACGAGAATGCCCGCGCATTCGTGGGCGCCCGCAGCCGCAGCACGAGCATGACCGAGTCCTCGGCCTCCGGCGTGTTGCTCGCGTTGCAGCCCGGCGAGTCGGGCAGGCCGTTCGCCGGCTTGAGCGGAAGGTTTGGCGTGGCGAACCAATCCTTGACCGAGAAATCGCTGCCGCCCGAGATCAGCACGTTGCTCACCGGCGTGTGCGACGTCGACACGTTGAGGCCGCCCCCGCCGCCGTTCGGCCCCGGGTTCGTCTGCGTCTCGTCCGCCGCGATGCCGCTCGACAGCACGACGGCGCTCTTGCCCTCCAGCACGGCCGGCGAGATGCTGCCGAAGCCCTGGCGGATCGACGCCGCCCGCACGTCCCCGAGCGCCGAGCCGTCGGCGCGCAGGAGCTTGGCGCTGAGCAGGCCCCACGTCCTCTCCGGCTTCGAGGCGTTCTCCGTCGTCGTGCGGCAGATGCCGAGCGCCTTGGCGTAATCGGTCGGGGACGACGAATCGGAGGCCAGCCCGTCGTCGCAGGAGACCGTGTCTTCCAGGTCGAAGAGGTCGGTCTTCGTGTTGCAATTGTCGTCGATGCCGTTGCCCACGACCTCGATCGCGCCCGGGTTCACCTTCTCGGGCTCGGCGCCGCAGAGGCCGGGTTTGTCGCAGCAATCCCCCTCGCTCGCGAGCCAGCCGTCGTTGTCGCAGTCCGTCGTCGCGCTGTCGCAGGCCTGGCAGGTCCCGTCCACGCACGACGCGCCGACGGGGCACTTGTTGCCGCACGTCCCGCAGTTCGAGGCGTCCGTCGCCGGCAGGACGCAGAGCTGCCCGCATTGCAGGAACGGCGCATTGCATTCGCCGATGCTCACGCACATGCCCGCCGCGCAGAGCTGCCCCGACGGACAGGCATTGCCGCACGTCCCGCAATGCGCCGGATCCGTGTCGAGATCCACGCAGCTCGATCCGCACAGGGCCGAGCCGCCGAGGCACGTCACCGCGCATTGCCCCATCGAGCAGACCTGGCCCGCGGCGCACGTCGTGCCGCACGCGCCGCAATTCGCCGGATCCGTGTCGAGGTCCACGCAGGACCCATTGCAGAACGTCGCGCCCACGCACGACGTACCGCATTGCCCCGCCGAACAGACCTGCCCCGGCAGGCACGTCGTGCCGCACGCGCCGCAGTTGTTCGGGTCGTTCTGGAGATCCGCGCACGCGTCATTGCATTGGGTCGTGCCGCCGAGGCAGGTGATCCCGCACTGGCCCAGCGAGCAGACCTCGCCGGCCGCGCAGGCCTTGCCGCAGGCGCCGCAGTTCGCCGGGTCGAACGAGAGGACCGTGCAGGCGTCCCCGCAAAGCGTCGTGCCGGGCCCGCAGGCCGAGCCGCCGCCCTGCCCTGCGCCGCCCATTCCCGCGCCGCCCTGACCGGGAATCCCGCCCTGCCCCGCCGTACCGCCTTGCCCGCCGGACGCGCCGTCCCCGCGGCCCCCGTCGCCGCCGGGGAACGTGTCCGAAGAGCTCGTCGCACACCCGGCCCACGCGCTCGCCGATCCCACGGCGAGCAGCGCCGCGAGCCTCGCGTTCTTGAATACGAGATTGGATATACTGGAATTTTTCGCCATGACAGGGATCCCCCGTTTGGAAGGGAGGACCTCCTTACCAGAGTTTCCTTCCGGCGAGCGCCTCTTGTCGGCGCCGGGCACGGTTCCGCGGACGTTGAAACCCGGGCTCCGTTTCGCTAAGGCGTCGCTTCGTGTTCTCAGGTGCGCGCATCGCCGTGGTGATCCCGGCTTTCCGGGAAGAGGATCGAATTGCCGATACCGTCCGAGCCGTGCCTTCGTTCGTGGACCACGTCGTGGTCGTGGACGACGCGAGCGACGACGCCACCTCGGCCGCGGCGCGCGCCGCGGGGGACGGACGCCTCGTGCTCGTTCGGCATGCGGAGAATCGCGGCGTCGGCGCGGCCATCTTGACCGGCTATCGCGAGGCGCGGGCGCTCGCGGCCGACGTCGCGGCCGTGATGGCCGGCGACGGGCAGATGGATCCGCTCGATCTGCCCGCCGTCGTCGGCCCCGTGGCGCGGGGCGAGGCCGATTACGTCAAAGGCGACCGCTTGCGCCACCCTTCCGTCTGGAAAGACATGCCACTCCACCGGCTCCTCGGCACCTCGGCGCTCGCCTGGATGACGCGGCACGCGGCGGGATTACCGTCGCTATCGGATAGCCAGTGCGGTTACACCGCGATCGGCGCGGCGGCGATGGATTGCCTGCTCCGCGAGGGGATGTGGGCGCGATATGGTTATCCAAACGACCTGCTCGGCACGCTCGCACGTCATGAGCATCGCATTCACGAGGTCCCGGTGAAACCCGTGTACCGCGGCGAGGCGAGCGGGCTGCGGCCGTGGCACGTGTTCACGATTGGGTACGTCGTCGGACGCGTCGCAGCGCGTCGTGCTGCGTTATCGTTGAAAGCACGCTAGCCACGCGCGATGCATTCGCGCATCCTGAAACCTCACGCTTCGGAATGGAGGTTTCATGATCCGATCGATTCGATGGGCGCTCGCCCTGCCCATGCTCCTCGTCGCGGCCTGCGGAGGCACCGACGACGGGAGCGCCCCGGCCGCGCCCGACGACGGCATCCGCGACCTGCGCGTCGAAATCCCCGCCGCCGACCCGAATTTCATCGATTTCGTGGGCGCGGAGGTCGTCGTCCAGCCGGGCGAGGACAAGATGATCTGCACGCATTTCCGCTACGACGGCGAGGACATCGCGTTCTCGCTGCAGGAGACGCTGCAAGGCAAATTCGGCCACCACGCCATCCTGCTCTCCGCCAAGGAGCCGCTGCCCCCGGGCACGATGGAGGACTGCACGGACGTCGCCAGCATGGCGAAATTCGACCCATTCACGGTCCCGAGCTACGAGCTGCCCGCGGGGCGCGGCACCTTCCTGCCGAAGGGCAAGGCGCTCGTGCTGCAGTCGCATTACTTGAACAGCGGCGCCGTGCCCATCCGCATCCGCGACGTCGTCCGGCTGAAGACGATGCCGGTCGCCGCCGTCGAGAAATGGGCCTCCATGTACGTGACGAACGACTACGGCTTCGAGCTCGCGCCGCACGGCCCGGGCGAGAGCAAATTCGATTGCGTCATCTCCGAGGACGTGACCCTCCTGCTCGTCGGCGGCCACATGCACGAGCGGGGCACCCGCTTCGAGGCCCTGATCGGCGAGGACGAGGCGAGCCTCGAGTCGATCTACCTCGTCGATCCGTGGGTCGGCGACTACCGCGACAATCCCCCCGTCTCGCTCTTCTTCGAGAACCCGAGACCCCTGCCCGCGGGCACGATCGTGCGGACCCATTGCTCCTGGAACAACCCCGACATGGGGCCCGTCGCGTTCCCGAACGAGATGTGCTCGACCTTCGGATTCGTCGAGGGGCCGAAGGACGCGATCAAGTGCTTCATTGGAGGCGAAACGAAATGAGCCGGAAGCTCCTCGGCCCACTCTTCGCCTTGCTCGCGCCCTGCCTCGTCGCCTGCGGCGGCGATCCCGAGCCCGACGGGCCCGAGGCGCCCCAAGACGGCACGGTCGTCCTGAGTTTTTCCGCGACGAACGGCGTCCGCGGGAGCAAGAACCTCGTCGATCCGCTGAAGGGCACGGTCTACGGAGGCCTGTACCTCGCCGAGGACGTCTCGGCGGGCGGCCCTCGCCCCGACGCCGTGCAAATGGCGGAGGTGGAGGTCTCCGGCGTGGACCTCGAAGCAGCCGACCCGAGCGAGGCCGCCTGGAAGAGCGGCCCGCTCGCGCCGAACCGCTATACCTTCCTCGGCTTCTTCGACGTCGACGGCAACGGCCCCGAGACGTACGAGCCCGACCCGGGTGATCCCGTCACCCTGCCGTTCATCAACCAGTTCGACATCACGTCGAGCCAGGAAACGTCGATGACGGCCGTCTTCGAGCTCGTCTACAACTGACCGTTCCTCCACGGCCCTGCCGGGCCGCCTCCCCGAATTTCTTCCGCTCCCGGAGAACCCGTTTCTCCGCGCCGTCATCCAACTGCCGCCTCACGCCGGCCGGGAATTTCACCGACGTACGCCTCATCTAGGGGCTAACGTTCGGCCCCATCCGCGGCTAGCGTGGCGGCGTGGCCAGGACGAAGTCGACCAGGAAAAAGGAGCAAGGGCCTTTGACCAAGGGCAGCGGACGAAAGCTCTTCGGGACCGATGGTATTCGTGGGACCGCAAACGAACCGCCCATGACGCCCGAGATGGCGTTGCGGCTCGGGCGCGCCATCGCGTTCGTCGCGCGGCGGGGCAAGGGTCGCAAGGTGCGCGTCGTCATCGGCAAGGACACGCGCCTCAGCGGCTACATGTTCGAAACCGCGCTCGCGTCGGGCATCTGCGCGATGGGCGGCCACGTCATGCTGAGCGGCCCGATTCCCACCCCGGCCGTCGCGCAGCTCACCCGCAGCATGCGCGCTGACGCCGGCGTCGTGATCAGCGCCAGCCACAACCCGTACGGCGACAACGGCATCAAGATCTTCGGCCCCGACGGCTTCAAGCTGCCCGACGCCGAAGAGGCCGCGATCGAGCGGCTCATGGAGGGCGGCGAGCTCGACGCGCTCCGCGTGACCGGCGCCGCCATCGGCGACGCCATGCGGCTCGAAGACGCGCGCGGCAGGTACGTCGTGTTCTGCAAGAACACCTTCCCCGCGCAGCTCTCGCTCGACGGCGTCAAGCTCGTCTGCGACGCCGCGCACGGCGCCGCGTACAAGGTCGCGCCGCTCGTCTTCAGCGAGCTCGGCGCGGACGTCGTGCCGCTCGGCGTGAAGCCGAACGGCCGCAACATCAACCGCGACTGCGGCGCCTTGCACCCCGACCACGTGGCCTCCGAGGTCGTGCGCAAGGGCGCGGCGCTCGGCATCGCGCTCGACGGCGACGCCGACCGCGTGATCATGGTCGACGAGAAGGGCCAGATCGTCGACGGCGACGCGATCATGGCGCTCGTCGCGCTGCGCCTGCTCCGCCAGGGCAAGCTGCCGCATGGAACCGTGGTCAGCACGGTCATGTCGAACCTCGGGCTCGAGCGCGCGCTCGCGAGCGAGGGCGGCCGCGTCGAGCGCACCGCGGTCGGCGACCGGTACGTCGTCGAGGCCATGCGCTCCGGCGGCTACACCTTCGGCGGCGAGCAGTCGGGGCACCTCATCTTCCTCGACCACGCGACCACGGGCGACGGCATCGTGGCCGCGCTGCAGGTCCTCGCGATCATGCTCGAGTCGGGCAAGCCCCTCTCCGAGCTCGCCTCGAAGGCGATGCAGCGGGTGCCGCAGGTGCTGGAGAACGCCACGTTCGTGCGGCGCATGCCGCTCGAATCGATGGAGACGATGCGGCTCGTCGTCGACCGCGTGGAGAAGACGCTCGGCGGCAAGGGCCGCGTGCTCGTGCGCTGGAGCGGCACGGAGCCGAAGCTCCGCGTCATGGTCGAGGGCGAGGACGAGGCGCTGATCGCCAGGTACGCGCAGGAGATCGTCGAGGCCGCGAAGAGTGACGTATCGAGCGTCGCGGCAGGGTAAATTCCGCGCGTGCTCCTCCTGCTCGACGTGGTGACGCGCGCTGCGCGCCTCTTCTTGCTCGCGCTGGCGCCGCCGCTCTCGTCGCCCGAGCCCGCGCCTGCCGGCAATCCGATCGTCGCGGCCATCCTGGCCGCTCTCCTGCTCGTAGCCGTGCTCTACGGGGCCGTACGACTTCGCGCGTGGGGCGCGGGAGACAAGAGGCTCGCGTGGAGCGCGGCCTTCGCGTGGGTCGCGGTCGCGGCCGCGCTCGGCGCCGCGCTCTACTTCCGCGAGGGCCGCGCGCCGCTCGGCCAGGGCGTCGCGTTCGTCGCGGTCCCGGCGTGGGCCTCGCTCGCGCTCGCGGCCTCGGCGCTCGCCGGAAAGAAGTTGCCTCGTGCGCGCACTGCAGGGCGCTTCGCGGCGCTCGCCGTGCTCACGGCGTCTGCGCTCGTCTTCGCGTCCGCGTCGTCGTGGCTCGCCTCCCCCGCGCAGATGTGGTGGGACGCGCTGCGCCGCGACGGCGAGCACCCTCGCGCGATCGGCGAGCTCACGCGAAAGCCGCTCGGATCCCGCGATTTCCTGGCCGCGCGCGCCATCGTGGACGAGTGCTTGCGGCTGCACCCCGGGAGCTGCCGCTGCCAGGGCGAGCGCGCCGAGATCGCCATCCGCGCGCACGACTTCGTGCAAGCCGAGAGCCTGGCGCGCGCCGCGCACGAACAATGCCCTGGCAACGGCGATCTGCGCGCGCTCCACGCCGAGACGCTCGGCTTGAGCGGTCAGGCGATACGCGCCGAGGAGGAAGCTCGGCGTGCCCTCGCCCTGGGCGGCGCAGAGGCGCGGCTCAGGTATGCGCTCGCCCTCGCGCTCGCGGGCCAGGGCAAGGACGCCGAAGCGATGCGGGAGGCCAAACGCGCCGTCGAGCTCGGTGCCGGCCGCAGCGCCGCGCTCTTCGTCGGCTCCTCCGCGCTCGTGAAGGGCGACCTCGACGAGGCCGCTCGGGTGCTCGGGCCGCTCGTCGCCGCCGATCCGGGCGACGCCGAGGCGCAGTACGATCTCGGGCTCGTGGCCGATCGCCGCGGCGACTACAACGCCGCGCGCTCGGCTTACCTCGCGGCCCTGCGGGCGGACCCGTCGTTCGCGGACGCGCGCTACAACCTCGCGCTCCTCACGTTCCGCCGCGGCGTCGTCGAGGAGGCGAAGCACCACGCGCAGAAGCTCCGCGAGGCGCACCCCGAGGACCCGCGCAGCGCCGAGCTCGCCCGATCGTTGGGCATGCAATAGTTGGAGCTCAAGGATTCTTGGCGAGGCGCGCGCGCGCGGCGTCGGCCGTCTTCGTATCGCCGATGCCCTCGGCCATGCCGAGCATCTTCGTCCAGAGCGGCCGCGCCTCGGCGGGCCTGCCGGCTTGATCGAGCGCCGTCGCGAGCTGGAACGTCGCGCCGTAGTGATCCGGATGATGCGCGAGTACGGCGCGGAAATGCGCCACCGCGGCCTCGGGGTTTTTCCGGTTGTAGAGCGCGTCGAGGCCGAGCTGCATCGAGGCCGTCGGATCGTCGAGCGACAAGGCGCGCTGCCGCTCGTCGAGCGCGGCCAACCGCGCGCGGGCGTGCTCGGCCGTCTTCGTGTCGCCGATCGCGTCGGCCATCGTCGCCATCTTCTCCCAGAGCGGTCGCGCCTCGCGCGGCTCGCCGGCCTGTTCGAGCGCGGTCGCGAGCTGGTACGTCGCGCCGTAATGATCGGGGTTTTTCGCGAGCACCTCCCGGAAACGCGCCGCCGCGAGGACGGGATCGTTCCGCGTGTAGAGCGCTTCGAGCCCGAGCGTCATCGGATCCGCCGGCGCGCCGGGGCTCCGCGCAGGCGCCGCGCGCGGGTTCGGCGTCGCGGCCGGAACGCTCACGCCGCCTGGTTTTC
Organism: Polyangium sp. y55x31; assembly: GCF_029946505.1. Taxonomy (GTDB): domain Bacteria; phylum Myxococcota_A; class Polyangia; order Polyangiales; family Polyangiaceae; genus Polyangium. The sequence continues at coordinate 196,641 of NZ_JARZHG010000005.1, read as the reverse complement.
CGGCGGGAGCCGGGCTCGACGCCTTCCAGGCGATGACGATCGAGAGGACGGCGACCACGACAGCGCCGAGCCAGAAGGCCACGAGGTTCGATCCGCCGGCCGGTTTCGGCGCGCGCGCGGCGGTCTTCGCGGCGGGCTCTTCGTCCGTGGTTTCTTCGTTCGTGTCAGGTTCCGTCACGGCGACTTTCCTCCGGACGACGAGCCCCACGAAGAGGGCCCCGAGCGCCGCGAAAAAGACGAGCGGGAAGGCGCTCGAGCCCGCGCGCGCGGCGGCACCGGGCAGGGCGCCGAGCGCGTGGAGGACATCGTACGTGGTGGGATCATAGGTGCGAAAGGTGATGAACGTCTCGTGGAACAGGGCGAGCTCGAACACGGCCGACGGGATCAGCAAAGCAGCGGCGAACCCGGCCCCGCGCGCGCGCCCGGCCCAGGGGAACGTGACGATCGCCCACGCGGCGAGCAGGCGGAGGATCGGGTCGAGGATCACGACGAAACGCAGGTTCTTGGGCAGGCCCGCGAACGCGGCGAGGGAGACGAGCAAGAAACACGCGAGCCAGAGCGCGCCGCGATGTTCGCGCGGGCGCTCGGCCAGACGCGCGAGCGCGAAGACCCCGAGGACGCAGACGATCGGCGCGAGCACGAAGAGGTCGAAGAGGGGCCGATGCGGCGGGCCGCTCTGGTACTGGATGCCGTAGTCGTCGAGGAACGAGGCCCGCGTGAGGCGGAGGAGCTCGAAGAAGGCCGAAGCGTCGCGGCCGAGCAACACGAAGCCCGCGAAGAAGAGGACCGGCGGGGCCAGGAAGAGAAGCACTTGCGCGGGGCGCAGGCGCGCGCGTGAGGCGAGGACGGTCGCGGCCGCGAGGCCCGCATACGGAAAGACGAACGCCTCCTTCACGGCGAACGCGAGCGTCGCGAGGACGACGAACAGCGCCATCGGTCGCCATCGTGCGCGGAGCGCGTCGCGTTCGTCCTGGGCGAGCCGAACGAAGGACCACGCCGCCGCCAGGAAGATCGCGCAATACACCTCGTCCTGGAGCGCGCGTCGCGAGAGCGCGAGCTGGAGCGGCGAGGTCACCGTGAGCAGAGCGGCGACGAGCCCCGCGCGTGGCCCCACGAGGCGCGCGCCGAGCAGGTACGTGAAGACGATCGACACGATGCCTGCGAGCGTCGAGAGCCACGCGAGCATGCGCCCGTCGCACGGCGCGTCCGCAGCACACGCGAGCGTCGTCATCGCGAAGTAGCCCCAGCGCAGCGGCGTGGGGAACGTGGCGAGATCCGCGCGTTCGAGGTGCGCCGCGACGAGCTGCGGGTACGCGGACAACCCCTCGCGCTGGAGGAACTGTGTCGAGGACACGTAGTACGCCTCGTCCGCGGGCGCATACGACGCGACGTCGTTCCACACGATCCGGAGCGCCGCCCCGAGCCCCACGATCCCGAAGAGGACCGCGTACGTTCGGACGAACTTCACGAGCGCCGCGCCGAACGAGCGCTCGGTCATCGTTTCGCCTTCGAAGGTTTCTCCTCGGCGGCCTCGGCCTTCTCCTGCGCCGCTGCGAGCGCCTCGACGCGGCCCTTCGCCTCTCGCTGCAGATCCGCGACGAGCTGCTTCTGCGGGCCTTCGAGCGGGAGCGCGAGCAGGCGCCGGAACGCGGCGAGCGCCTGCTGGGTGCGCCCGAGATCCTCATTGGCCATGCCCACGCCGAACAGCGCCGGCGGCGCGAGCGGATCGGCCGCGAGCACCCCTTCGAGCACGTCGAGCGCCGCGACCGACTTCTTCTGCCGCGCCAGCGTGAACCCGAGCGCGATCGACGTCCCCACGTCCGACCGGAGCTCGAGCGATGCCCGCAGCGCCCGCTCCGCCTCGTCGAGCTTCCCCGCGCCGAGCAGCGCCTGCCCGAGCAAACCGAGCGCCTCCGGGCTCCGCGGATCCATCTGCACCGCACGCGCGAGATCCACCGCGGCCTCGGCATGTTTGCCCTGCTGTAGCCGCGCACTCCCCAGCGCGAGCCGCGTCCCGAAGTCGTCCCCCGCCTTCAGCGCCTCGACGAACCGCTCGATCGCGCCGGACAGATCCCCTTCGGCGAGCTTGATCTTCCCGAGCCCCACGAGCGGCCCCGGCGCACCTGGCCGGATCACGAGCGCCCGCTCCAGCGCAGCCTTCGCCTCCGTCGCGGCCTCGGGTCTGCCGGCGAGCAGCGCCCCGAGCGCCGCGTGCGCCACGTACGAGTTCGGATCGGCCTTCACGGCCTCGGCGAGCTTCAGCCGCGCGCCTTCGCGGTCCCCGCGCCGCGCGAGCACGTTGCCGAGCGCGGTCAGGCAAACCGCGTCGAGGTCCTTCTCCGTCCGCCGCAAGAGCTCCGCCTCGTACCCCACGTCCTCCAGCGCATCCGCGCCGATCCGGGCCGGGCTCTCGGCCATGAGGGAGACCCGCGCCCGCATCTGCGCCCGTTGCACGCGCGGATCGTGCGGCGCGAGCTCGTGCGCGTGGGCGTACGCGGCGAGGGCCTCCCCGTAACGCCCCTCCGCGAGCGCGCGATCGCCCCGGCCGAGATGCGTCACGGCGAGGTCGGGGAGCGCGTCACACCCCCCGGCGAGCGCCACGACCAGCAAAAAAGGCCGCAAGGCGGCTTGGCAAGCCGCGGCGCGAGCGGGGGTTCGGCGATCCATCGGCATGCCGTTGTACTCCGCCGGGTCGCCCTCGCGGAAGCGTCGCGTCCGCCGCGCAGCTTGACAGCTCACGCGTGGTCAGGGTTTTCTGCGGATATGCGCCTCGATCGCCGCCTGGGGCGGACTCGGTCGATCCTGGCCGGGGCCGCGTTCTTTCTGCTCGCGCGCGCCTCACTCGCGCAAGAAGCGAGCACGACCGGCGCCCTCGAGCGCTTTCAGCCCTCCGTCGCGGGCGACGCCCTCTTCGGCGTCCCCTCCCCGGGCGCGTCTGGGCACCTCGTCCCCCGCGCCAAGGCCGTCGTCGACTTCGGCCTGCGCCCGCTCTCGATCCAGGACGGCGACACCCGCTACGCCATCGTCTCGCAGCAGACGTTCTTGCACGTGAACGCCTCGCTCGCGCTCTGGGATCGGCTGCTCGTCTCGCTCGACATGCCCTTCGCGCTCACGCAGGGCGGCGACAGCCCCACCGTCCTCGGCGTGCCGTTCACGTCGCCGCAATCGGCCGAGGTCGGGGATCTGCGCATCGGCGCGCGCGTGCGCCTCTTCGGCGAGGATCGCGGCGCCTTCCAGGTCGGCCTCGGCGGTTACCTCGTCGCGCCCACCGGTCCGAGCGGCTACGCGGCCGAGGGCGCGGTCCGCGGCGAGCCCCACGTCGTCATGGGCGGCCGCGTCGATCGGTTCCTCTACAGCGTCTCGCTCGGCACGACCCTGCGCGCCTCGGCCCGCCCGCACACGTTCGACGCGCGCGCCGGCGCGGCCGTGGTCTTCGGTCAGGACTTCTTCCAGATCGGCCCCGAGCTCTCGCTCTCGACGCCGTTCACACGCGAAGTCCTCGTCGACACCCCGGATACGCGGATCTCCGTCGCGTCCCCGGTCTCGGCCGAGCTCCTCGTCGGCGCCAAGCTCCGCCCGCTGCCCTTCCTCGTCGTCGGCGCCGCCGCGGGCCCGGGCCTCACGCAGGGTTATGGAACGCCCGTCTTCTCCGCCGTCGGGAGCATCGGCTACGAGCCACAAGCCTCCCCGGCCGACAAGGACACCGACGGCGACGACATCCCGGACAAACGCGACGCCTGCCCCGACACGCCGGGCCCAGAGAACGACGATCCCCACAAGAACGGCTGCCCGCCCGACGCCGACGGCGATCGCATCGCGGACAAACACGACGCCTGCCCGAACGAGCCCGGCCCGAAGAACGAGGATCCCGCGAAAAACGGCTGCCCGGTCGACACAGACGGCGATCGCATCGCGGACAAACAGGACGCCTGCCCGAGCGAGCCCGGCCCGAAGAGCGCGGACCCCAGGAAAAACGGCTGCCCACCCGACACGGACGACGACAGCATCCGCGACGTCGTGGACGCCTGCCCCACGGATCCCGGCGTGCCGAACGAGGACCCGAAAAAAAACGGCTGCCCACCCGATCGCGACGCAGACACGGTCCCCGACAAGACCGACGCATGCCCGGACGTGCCCGGAAAGCCCGACGCAGAGCCGCAGCTCAACGGCTGCCCCAAGGTCGAGGTGACGAACGAAGAGATCGTCATCCGGCGCCAGATCCGCTTCCGGTTCGGGCAATCGAGCCAATACCAGACGGTGGATCCCATGAGCGACGACCTCCTGCACGAGGTCCGCGACGCGATCCTGAAGCACCCCGAAATCGAGCTCATCGAGGTCCAAGGCCACGCCGACGCGATGGGCGCCGACGAGTACAACCAGATCCTCTCGCAAAGCCGCGCCGACTCGGTCCGCGCCTGGCTCATCAAGCGCGGCATCCCACCCGAGAAGCTCGTGGCCAAAGGCTACGGCGCCTCGGTGCCCGTCGGCTCGAACGACTCGAAGGAAGGCCGCCAGCAAAACCGCCGCGCGAACTTCGTGATCATCAAGAAAAAGGAGCCTTGAACCTCGAGCGAGGCCGGCTCTACAATCGACGTATGGCTTCCCTCGCGCGCCTCTCGGTCGGATCCCTCGCGATCTTCGCGGTGATGGGCGTCCTCGGTTGCGACGCAGGTGGCCTGCTCGAGGTCGAGGGCAACCAAACGCCGCCCGTCACAGCCAAAGGCCACCCCGGGACGGAGATCGTCGCCGCCGGCACGCAGGCGCGAAACGCCAAGTACAAGCTCATCTACACGATGGGCCAGCCGACGCCGCAAAGCGTGCAGAAGCTGCCGGAGGGCAAACGCCTGAACGGCGGCATGCCCGGCTCGACGCAAGAGCCCTGAGGCCGCCGCGCCGGGGCGCTGCCCCGGACCCCGCGGGGGCTGTTCGCCCCTCGACCCGAACCAGGCACGGCCTGGACCGGGGGCGGAAGAACTGCGCTCCGCGCAGTTCTTCCGACGGGCCGGTGGCAAGACCAGGAAGGTCGTCGCACGCAGCGGCACGTTGCCGGCTGAAACGTCAGCGCTGCCGTCTTCGTTGGCAGGGTCGTCGTTGGTCTTGACCTGGCCTGTTCGATGAACTGCGCATCGCGCAGTTCATCGACCCCGAGTCCAGCGCTTGCGCTGGTCCGGGTGCAGGGGCGGACAGCCCCTGCTGGGGCCTGGGGCAAAGCCCCAGCGCAGCGCCTTCGAGCGAAAAGGCTATCGCCCGTTGTGCATGAGTGGCAGGAGCGCCTGCAGCCACGCGAGCGATGGGTCTGCGGCTGCGCTTGGGTTCTGTGTGCTCGGCGTATCGACGCGCGCGGGCATCGAGGCGAGGTCGTCCAGCGCGACTCCGAAGCGCAGATCTGCGTAGTGGGAGAGACGCCCGCTTGGTGTGATCTCGTCCGCGCGATTGCAGACGACGTGCCACTGGAAGGGCATGTTGGATGTCCCGCCGCCGAGTTCCACCACGTCGAAGCCTGTCGCCGTCTTGTTCTTCACGACCACGCCGCGCGTTTGCTCGTTTTCCTCGAGCTGGATGAACACGCGCAGTGGGTGCCGCTCGTCGACCTGGACGTTGGCTGTGAAGATTGGGTCGAGCTCGACGTGGGCGACGCCGTTTTTGAGCCGTGCCTCGCCGTAGTCCTCGAAGAGGACCTCTGGCGCCTCGGGCGCGTAGAGGGTCACGCGGCGCTGGCCTGCGGCGTCGGTTGGGTCGTGGACGACGGTCGAGACGACGCCGATGCCGTTGATCTTGAAGTTCGTGAGACCGTCCCAGAAGTTCACGCGGACGATGTCGCCGAAGTTGTCGGTGTATTCGGCTTGCGCGATGCCCGAGGAGAGGTTCCTCGAGTAGGTGCCGGTCGTTTGGCCGGTGAACGCGCCGCCGGAGCCGGCGACGAGGATGAAGCCGGCGACGTTTTGGCCCGCGCCGTGGATGGCGGTGCCGCTCGGGCTGTTGTTGTCGCCGTACACGGCTGCGAGGCCTCTCTGGCTCGTCACGCCGTACACGCCTGAACCACCGTCCGCGTTTGCGCCTTCCGGCGCGGAGTTGATGCCGACGATCGCTGCGCCGGTGGTCGTCGTGTTCTCGGTGAGGATTGTGCGGACCGTGCTCGCCGAGGTGGCGTGGAATGGGGAGTTCGGGGCGGTGGTGCCGAGGCCGACGTTGGTGCCGTTGTCGAAGAGGCGCGAGTTGCCGCCTGTCGTGGCGCTCGTGAACTTGATGATGAAGTTGGTCGTGCCGTTGATGTTCGCCGAGCCGGCGGGGCCCTGCGGACCCTGCGCGCCCGTCGGGCCGATCGGACCTTGCGGGCCCTGGATGCCCTGCGCACCCTGCGCGCCCGTCGGGCCGATCGGACCTTGCGGGCCTTGGATGCCTTGCGGGCCCTGCGGGCCCACGGCGCCGGTTGGACCGATCGGACCCTGCGGACCCATTGTACCTGTCGCGCCGGTGGGTCCTACCCCTCCCGTGGGACCCGTCGCTCCCTGCGGACCCATGGGTCCAACTGGTCCGGTCGGACCTACAGCTCCCTGCGGACCCATCGCACCTGTCGCGCCGGTGGGTCCCACCCCTCCCATGGGACCCGTCGCTCCCTGCGGACCGATGGGTCCAACTGGTCCGGTCGGACCTACAGCTCCCTGCGGACCCATTGCACCTGTCGCGCCGGTGGGTCCCACCCCTCCCATGGGACCCGTCGCTCCCTGCGGACCGATGGGTCCAATTGGCCCCGTCGGACCGACAGCTCCCTGCGGACCCATTGCACCTGTCGCGCCGGTGGGTCCGACGTCACCTTGCGGACCCGTCGCTCCCTGCGGACCGATGGGTCCAATAGGCCCGGTCGGACCTGCAGCTCCCTGCGGACCCATTGCACCCGTCGGTCCCATGGGTCCGACGTCACCTTGTGGACCCGTCGCTCCCTGCGGACCGATAGGTCCAACTGGCCCCGTGGCGCCTACGTTCCCTTGCGGACCCATCGCGCCCGTCGGACCCATCGGCCCCACGGGACCCACGGCGCCGGTCGCACCGGTCGCGCCGGTCGGACCCATCGGACCCATCGGACCCATCGGCCCCGCAGGACCCAGCGCGCCGGTCGGACCCATCGGACCGGCCGGACCCATCGGCCCCGCCGGACCCACCGCGCCCTGCGCGCCCGTCGCACCCATCGGGCCCATCGGACCCTGCGCGCCCGTCGCACCCGCGGGGCCCGCTGCGCCCTGCGCGCCGACCGGACCTTGCGGACCCGTCGCGCCCGTCGGGCCCACGAGCCCCGTCGGCGGACCGACCCACTCGCCGTTGTTGTTGATCACCTCGGTGCCGTTGATCGTCACGCTCGTCGGGTGGATGTCCCCGTTCACGTCGTTCGCGAGCAGCGCGTACGGCACGCTCTGGATGGGCGCGCGCGGCTGAAGCTCCGGATCGCTCTCGATCGTGATCCCCAGGTACCGCACCGAGCCGTCGAAGAGTTTGTCGAAGGGAACGATCGAGCCGAGCGAGACCGAGTAGAACCCCTCGTCGAACGCGACCTTGTGCTCTTCGCTCCAGAGCGGCGTCTGCGCGTTCGCCGCGTCGTAGATCGCGAACGTCACGGTGAGCTCGCCGTTGATCGGCGCGTCGTCCGCGTCGAAGAGCCGCCCCTGGTTGGTGATCGTCACGGGCACGGCCGCGCTCGCGCGCATCGCCGCCGCCGACACGCTGCCAGCGAGGAGTGCAGCCGTGATCCACCGCCGGATCGTGTGAGTCCTCATGCCAAGCGCTCCGCGAGTCGAAAGGATCCAGAAGCCGATCCATGAACGCGCGCTCGCGCGATCGAGCGCGCGCGGATCTCCTCTCGATCGTAAACGCCTCGCGAGAAAACAGTCAATCGCCGCGGCAGCTCCGCCGACGTGGCCTCCCGAGCCAGCCGAAGACCACCACGCCGAGCAAGTTCGCCGCCAGATCGCCCAAGCTGAAGGTCCGCGTCGGTGAAAACTTCTGCGCGCACTCCTCGATCGTCGCGAGGAGCCCCACCACGAAGGGCCCCGCAGGCAGCCCGATCCGCGGCACGCGCGTGTCGTCCGTGGCCCGCCGCGCGAGGAACGAGGCACCGCCGAGCAGCACGAAGTGCAGCACCTTGTCGAGGTACGGCGTCGATAGCACCGCGAGCGGCAGCCCGCGTGCGTACGCGAGGCCCGAGATGATCCCGAGCAGCACCACGTACCCTGCCAGGGCAACTCGCCACGCGCGGACCGAGCGCATCGTGTCCATCTCCGGCATTCGACCCCTGAAACGACGAAGGGCGCCGCATCTTCTGCGGCGCCCTCGTCGTCCTTCGTGCCGGTGGAGCTGAGGGGAATCGAACCCCTGACCTCCTGACTGCCAGTCAGGCGCTCTCCCAACTGAGCTACAGCCCCGTCGTGCTTGGGAGGCGCAGTATCTACAGCCTCCCAGCCCGTTTGTCTCCTGTTTTTTTAGCGATCCAACCTACACCGGTGCACTTTTCTGGTCGGGGGGTCGGTCCGGACGGTCAGAAGCCCATCAATTTGGCGATGTAGTACTTCATGGTCTCGGTCGTCCCGCCGCCGATGCGGAAGAGCCGCTGGTCGCGCCAGGCGCGGGCGATCGGGAAGTCCTCGATGTAGCCCCAGCCGCCGTGGAACTGCAGGCACGCGTCCATGATGTCGTTCACCACGTCGCCCACGAGCACCTTCGACATCGAGATGTATTTCACCGTGTCGAAGCTGACCGGCCCCTTCTTCACGTACCGCTCGTCGTTGTAATGGTCGACGCACTTGTACACGAAGGACTTCGCCGCCTCCGCGCGCGTGTAGAGGTCCACGAACTTGTGCTGCCAGACCTCGCGCTTGATGATCGGCTTGCCGAACGCCACCCGCTCGCGCCCGTACGCGACCGCCTGCTCCAGCGTGTAGAAGGCGCCGGCGAGCGCGCTGACCGAGCCGATGAGCCGCTCGCTCTGGAAGTTCTGCATCAGGTACATGAAGCCCATGTTCTCCTCGCCGAGCAGGTAGCGCTTCGGCACGCGCACCTCGTCGAGGAAGAGCTCCGCCGTGTCCGAGGACTTGTTGCCGATCTTCTTCAGCTTCTTCGAGACGCTGAAGCCCGGCAGGTTCGTCGGCACCAGGAAAAACGTACAGCCGTGCGCCCCGCGGTCGGGGCTCGTCTTCGCCAGCAGCGTCACGAAATCGGCGCGCGTCCCGTTCGTGATGAACGTCTTTTGCCCGCTGATCACGTAGTCGTCGCCGTCCTTGCGCGCCGTCGTGCGGATGCCGGCCACGTCGCTGCCCGCCGCAGGCTCGCTCACGCCGAGCGAGATCACCTTGTCGCCCGCGAGCACGGGCTTCAAAAACTCCTCGATCTGCTCCTTCGTCCCGAGGTCGCTGATCACCGGCGTCGCCATGTCGCTCTGCACGAGCAGGCCCATGGTCACGCCGGCCAGGCGCGAGCGCGGCAGCTCCTCCGCCTTCGCCGCGCTGAACCAGTAGTCGAGGCCTTGCCCGCCGTGCTCCTCGGGGAAATGGGCTCCCAGGATGCCGAGCTCGCCGGCGCGCTTGAACACCCAGTTCGGGAAGCACTCGTCCGCCTCCCACTCCTCCGCGTGCGGCGCGAGCTCCTTCTCGGCGAACGCGCGGACGGTCTTCCGGAACTGCTCGTGCTCCTCGGTGAAGGGCTGCCACATGGCCACGGTCTCCTCGTTTTGGCCGGCCCCTGGGGCGCTCCCACCCCACGATTTCCCGGCGTTTCGAAAATGATTCGTACACGAAACATTCGCGAACGCAAGAGGAAGAAATGTGAGGCCGTATCCTGGCCTGCGACGCCGAGGGAAGCGCGCGCCCCCGCTCCCAAGCTCTGCTAGCCTCGGTCCCCCCGGATGCGGTTCCTCCTCCTCTCGCGTAACGCCAATCTCTACTCGACCAGCCGGATCGTCCTGGCCGCCCGCGCGCGCGGGCACGAGGTCACGGTCATCGACCCGCTCGACCTGCAGATCGTCGTCTCCAAGGGCCGATCGAGCCTGCTGCACGAGGGCAACCCCGTGCCCCGGTTCGACCTCGTGATCCCCCGCATCGGCGCGAGCATCACGAACTACGGCCTCGCCGTGGTGCGCCAGTTCGACCTCATGGGCGTGCCCGTGCTGAACAGCGCCGTCTCCATCGCCCGGAGCCGCGACAAGTTGCGCGCGCTTCAGCTCCTGAACCGCAAGAACATCGACGTCCCCGCGACCATCTGCGCCCGGAGCCCCGCCGGCGTCGACTCGGCCCTCGCCCTCGTCGGCTGTCCCGCCATCGTCAAGCTCCAGCAGGGCACGCAGGGCATCGGCACCATGATCGCCGAGACCCCCCAGGCCGTGCACTCGCTCCTGGAGACGCTCTGGGCCATGGGCCAGGACATCGTGCTGCAGGAGTACGTGCGCGAGTCGAAGGGCCGCGACATCCGCATCATCGTGGTCGGCGGCAAGGTCGTGGCCTCGATGCGCCGCGTGGCCAAACCCGGCGAATTCCGCTCGAACCTGCATCGCGGCGGCAAGGGCGACAAGGTCAAGCTCCTGCCCGCCTACCGCAACGCGGCCATCCGCGCCGTCAAGGTGATGGGCCTCGAGGTCGCCGGCGTCGACATGCTCGAATCGAAGAAGAAGCCGAAGATCCTCGAGATCAACAGCTCTCCCGGCCTCGAAGGCGTCGAGCGCGCGAGCGGCATCGACGTGGCCTCGGCCATCATCGAGCACGCCGAGAAGTACGCCGCGACGCACGGGCGCATCTCGCAACGCGAGGTCGACCTGCGCATCACGAACGTGATCCACGACGAGCGTATGGTGCCCCGGCGCCTCACGCCCCCGCCCGCCCGCTTGAACGGCCGCCTGAACGGCCGCGTCCGCGGAGCGCCGTCTTGAGTCTCCAGATCGAGCCCACGGGCGATGCGCTCGTCCTCTCGATCGACCGGCCGAAGACCAGAAACGCCCTCGACCGCGACCTCACCCGCCGCCTCGCCGAGGCCGTCCGCGTGGCCGAAGCCGACCCCACGGTCCGCGGCATCGTGCTCACCGCGACGGGCGAAGAGACGTTCGTGTCGGGCGGCGATCTCCACGAGATCAGCCGCGCCGTGCGCGGAGGGGCCGGCCCTTCGGTCGTGCTCGACATGTACGAGGACCTCGCGGTCCTGGAGACGAGCGAGCTGCCCGTCGTGGCCGCGGTGCAAGGCAACGTCTACGGCGGCGGCTGCGAGCTCTTGCTCCTCTGCGACATGGTGATCCTCGAGGCCCACGCCTCGCTCGCGTTCCGGCACGCCCGCATGGGCCTGTCGCCGGCCTGGGGCGGGCTCACGCGGCTCGTCGAGCGCGTCGGGCCGATCGAGGCGCCGCGGCTCATGTTCTCGGCCGAGAGGATCGGCGCCGAGGAGGCCGCGCGCCTCGGTCTCGTGAACGAGGTCGTGCCGAAAGGAACGTCGCGCGAGCGGGCGCTCGCGCGCATCGGGCGCATCGCGGAGAGCGCGCGCGCCGTGGTCGCGGCGCAGAAGCGCGCGCTCACGGCCGTCCGCATGGCGATGCGCGGCGACGCGATCGAGCGCGAGCGGGCGATCTTCGCCGAGGTCTGGGGCGGCGAAGCGCATCGGGCCGCGCTCGACGCGTTCTTCAAGCGCCGCGGATGACGCCCTCTCCCCTCTCCCACGAGGAAGAGGGGCCGGGGGTGAGGGCGTGTTTCACGGGACGTACACGAACCCGTGCTTGCCGCGCCCGATGCGCCAGCGCTTCGAGGCCGCGTCCCAGTCGAACGACGACACGGGCCCGCTGCCCGCGGCCGTACCCACCTTGCGCGCGCCGCGCGGAGTCGCCGTGATCTCGTAGACGTCGCCGCCGGGCTCGATGCACCCGTGTGTCCGGCCGTCGCGCCGGGCGTATTTCTCGCCGAACGAGGCCTCCGCGGACGTGTCGATCGGCGCCTCCAGCACGCCGCCGGGCGCCAGGTACACGAGCCGGAGCTTGTTGTCCTTCGAGGTCACGATCACGCGGGTTCCATCGTCGAACGGCAGGATCGTGCGCATCCCGAGGCCCGGAAGCTCCCCGAGGATCACCGTCTCCACGTCCGCAGCGGGCGCGCCGTGGGCCACGCGGTGGACCATGCAGACCCCCACGTCACACAGCACGTACACCGTGTCGGCGTCGAGCGCGCTCGCCGAGAACACGGAGGGCGCAGCGTAATCGGACGAGCGCAGCGCCTCGCCCGTGCGCGGCGCCCAGCGGTAGAGCGTGCCTTGCGGCACGACCAGCACGTCGCCCGAGGGCAGGAGCGCGATGCGGATCTTGAACGAGCCCACGCTGCTCATGAGCGGCCCGAACTGCGGCCCGAGCCGCCCGTCGAGGGCCACGGCGCGCACCCGGAGGTCGTCCACGGCCACGTACGCCGCGCGGTCCGCAGCCGTTTGCCCCGCGCAGCAGGCGATCTCCACGACGTTGCCTCCGAGCTCGATGGGCGACCGGATCGAAGGGGATCCGCGCAGATCGTCGACCCGCCAGAGCATGTTGTCGTCCCCGCCGCCGATCAGCATCTTCGTGACCGGATCGTAGGCGACGGCTTGCTGATCACGCATCGTGAAGAAGGGACGGTTGCCGGACCGCCAGCGCTCCACGAGCGGCTCCGAGCCGAACACCTTGCGGCCCTTCGAGACGTCGACGATCGCGAACTCGTCGTCGTCGCTCGCATACGCGACCTCCCCGGGCCGATCCGGCATGGGGAAGACGTCGTTCACGTCCTCGTCCGTGTCGAACACGTGGGTCTTGCCCGTGGGGACGTCGAGGAGCGTGACCGTGTCGCTCTCCGAGCCAAACGCGACGTGCTTGCCATCCGCGGAGAACCGCATGCGAACCGGCACGTCGACGGTCGCCGCCGCGCTCTGCTTGAGGCTCGGGTACTCGACGACCCGCACGCGGCCGCCGGAGAGCGTATACGCGAACCGCGCGCCGTCCGGCGCCGCGGCGACATCCAGCACGTGCTCGGGGACGAGGCGCGAGCGCTTCGCCAGCGTCTTCGTATCGTGTTGCCAGAGGCCCGTGACGCCGGCGACGACGAAGGACGACCCGTCCCCGATCGGCGCTGCGGCCGTGGCCGAATGCGGCACGAAGCGCGTCTTTCCGTTCGCCTGCTTTTGCAGCGCCCCGCGAATGGGCAGCCTGCTGTCGAGGCTCAGGCCCGGCTTCTCGGCGCTCCCGTGGACGGGCTGACGTTCGGCCTGCGCGCCCTCGGGCGCGAGCGGCGCGCTCGGCTCGCCCTGCTCGGTCTCGGCCTCGGATTCGCCCGCTCCGCCGCCCACACCGAGCGAGGGCCCCGTCGAAGGCGGCGACGACCCCGGTCCCGGCAGGCTCTTCATCAGCGACGTGCACAGGCCCACCGGGCAGCCGCAGCAGCCGGACGCGCCGAGCACGAGGGGAAACAGGATCCCGGCCGTGATACGCGCGAGGAGGGTGAGGGCTCGGGTGCGCACCCGGACATGAGAGCGAAAGGGCGGCCGCGTGGGAAGGGCCCTCGCGAGCAGACGGGCCGACGGAGCCCCTGGAATTCACATGATGGAAACGCGCGAGACCACATACCAATGACACACCCTCCCGTCAGCGCAATGACGCCATGAAAATCCAAATTGCAACATTGCAATGATACGTTGCTTGGTGGTACGCACGAACGATGGCGGGAGAGGTCATGCTGGAGTCGTTTCTCGACGCGTGCCCGGGCATCTATTTCGTGGCGAGCCCCGAGGGCGTCATCACAAAGGCGAACCAGGAGGCCGCGTATGCCTTCGGCGAGCATGGCGCCGAGGGTCGGTCGCTCCTGGAGGCCGTTCACCCCGAGGATCGGGGCGACTTCCAGGCGCTCTGGTCACGTCTGCCGGAGGACGGCAAGGCGCTCCGCGCCGTGAGCCGGCTCCGGGGGGCGGACGGGCGCGACCAGGCATTCTCCTGGAGCGCGCGCCGGGTGAAGGAGGGCTCCGAGATCCACGCCGTGCTCCTCCCTGCCGCGCCCGCCCCTGCCGTGCAGCCCAGCGAGAAGGCTCCGGAGCGGATCCTGCGCATGCTCCTCGACAATCTGGAGATCGCCGTCTCCGTCGTGGATCGGAACGGCTACTGCACCTTGAATGAGGGCAAGAGCCTGACCACGAGCGGCCTTGGCCAGAACTTCAACCTCGGCAAGTGCCTGCTCGAGGCGTACGCGCACGATGCCGTGATCCTGGAGAACGTCGAGCGCGCCCTTCGCGGCGAGGACCGGCACTACATCGTCGAAGCACACGGCGTCCTCTGGGAGAACTGGTTTTCCCCGGTCAAGGACGAGAACGGCGAGGTCATCGGCGCCATCGGCTTGTCGTTCGACAAGAGCGAATCGAAGCGCGCCATGCAGGAGCTGCAAAACCGGCTGAATCTCATCGAGCGCCAGCAAGAGGTCATCCGCAACCTGGAGACGCCGATCATCGAGGTCTGGGACCGCGTGGTGACGCTCCCCATGGTGGGCGTCGTCGACAGCGCGCGCGCCGCGCGGGTGATGGACGACCTGCTCACGGCGGTCTCCCGGCAGAGCGCGCGTTATGCGATCCTGGACCTCACGGGCGTCGAAATCGTGGACACGGCGACGGCGGCCCACATCCTCTCGCTCATCTCGGCCATTCGCCTGCTCGGCGCCGAGGGCATCATCACGGGCATCCGGCCGACGGTCGCGCAAACCGTGGTGAGCCTGGGGCTCGACCTGTCGCGGGTGATCACGTGCGCGAACCTGCGCGAAGGGCTGAGGCTTTGCATTCGGCGGATGCACGCGCAGGCGACGGCGGATGCGAGCGTGGGGACGCTGGTCTGAATGTTCTCAGGTCCGCGAGGCAGGAGGTGGGTGGCGGCCTCTCCGCATATCGCGTCCGCACCCCCGCCGGGGCTCCGCGACCTACCCTGACTCGGCCTGGAGGACCACCCGCGGGGTGGCTCTCCGCTATGGACTTACCTCGTGGAGCCTGGGATAGAGGCGAAGGGGCCTCCCGAGGGCCGCCCGCGGCACGATCTTCACCCCCTGGGTAAGCGTCCCACCAAGATGGAGTCCAGCGCGCTATGGATATTGGCGCCAAGCAGTTGGATTCTGTCACCGAGTAGATAGACGCGGCCCATGCCATCAATTGCGAGAAATGCCTGACCGTTGTATGCCTCCCCCAGTGGGAAGAGATCACTCCCCACCTGATCCCGGAAGGCGTCGAACCGGTCCTCTTCGCCGCTCGCGAGCCCCGGGTCCAGGTCGAAGCCCCCCCGGGCGCACTCGAGACCGGGCCCTTCGCAGTCCACACGAATGCCGCCGAACTCCTCCAGAGCTCTTTCGGCTGCAATGGACATTCGAAACCCGTTTGGGTTTTCCAGCTTTCGCCGCCACTGCGCAACCCGCTGCGTGTCTCTGCGATCTTTGTGCCATCCGGCGGCCATCAGTCGTGCTTCGGTTTCTGCAGACCATCCCGGAGACCTGAACATGTCGCCCTCTTCATCCCGAACGCCTCCAGACGCTTCGCACAGCTAGGACACGTCGGAATTGTGGTCCTGTGATTTGCGTTTCCGTGCGCTCGAACAGGGGTTAATGTACGTAAGTTTGGTGCCACAACACACTTGTTCCGTACACCCCATGTCCAGCCCCTCCATCGGACGTGAGGGCAAACACACGCCACGTTGACAGGATCCGAAACGTCTGATCGCCTCTGGTGGTGACGTCTCGACGCCTGCGTAACCTCCTCTCGTGGGGGCTCCTCGGTTGCGCGACGGCGGCGCTCGTGCCCCTCGGCTGCGGGGCCACGGTCAGACAACTGGCGCAGCAGGACGACCGCCCGCGCGTGCCGGATGCCACCGCAGAGCGCCTGCGAGAATGCGTCGATGAGTTCGGTGGCGACCTTCCCCGGGGGTACTACACGTTCGACTACACGGTGAAGGTCGATGAAGAGGGCGGCGTGGTCGATGTGGAGTCGAAGGGCGTGCCCCATGCGGATCTCGCGGCGTGCACGCGGATCGCGCTGCGAGGCATGACCGTCCCGGAGGACCTGCTCCGGGTGCGCAAGGTGCGCCTGTCCGAATCGCCCGCGCCTGGGGACGACCCGACGCCGGCCGAGCGTGGGCTCGTGGGGAACCCCGCGGTGATCGTGGCCGTGGCCGTCGCCCTCGCCGACCTCATCATCGAGGCGGGCCCCATCGTCGTCGTGATGGCCGCTTCGCTGGAGGTCAGCAAGGATGTCGCGGAGGTGGCTCGGAAGCGGCCCAAGCCGAACCTGAACCGCTGCCTCGACGCCGCCGCGGGTGGTGGGGCGCTGTGGGAGGAGTTCTGCCGGTCGATAACCAATCGACAAGCGCGTCAGGCGTGCTGGAGTGAAACGAACAATAGCGAACAGAGCAAGCGAAACTGGTGCAACGAGAAACTAGGATACTGGTAATGTCCCAGCCTCAGAAGACCACATCAAAGACCAAACGAACACGCTGGATTGCCGAGCGCCGTCTCGAGCGACGTGATGCCGTCGGGGGCATCGTCGTGGTCCGCGTCGGTTCTCCTGAGTGGCCCCCTGGAGCCGAGGAGTGGAGATGCCCCTTCATCATCCTGGGGTTGGGTGACGACTCGATTCAATATGGCCGCAGTGACGATTCGATGGCGGCGCTCCAGAATGCCCTGATAGGCATTCGCTGCAAGCTCATGCAGAGCGGTGTTCCGCTTCGGTGGGAAGGATTTGATGAAAATATTACTGGGTTTCAGATGGCTGTCCCCTTCGCATATGGCCTCGGTTTTCAACAACACCTTGAAAGAATGATTGAGGCGGAGATCGAGGAGCGCGCCCGTCTCTTCCGCGAGCTCATCGAGCGTCGCGAGGCTCGCCGCAAGGCGCGGGCAAAGCCGCAACCGAAATGACCCACGACGGGAGCGCGACCTTTCAGACCGGCGGCTCCTCGTTGTTCTCCCGCGCCGCGCGGTTCCCGAGCTCGAGCAGGAGCGACCCGTGCAACGTCGAGTCGATCTCACGCCCCCTCCACCGCTCCACGCTATGGCCCGGCGGCGGCAAGAGGCGCGCGATCGCCGTGGAAATCAGCCCGAACAGCCGCGGCGCGAGCCCGTGCAGCACCGGCAAGATCCGCCCCACGAGCCCGAGGTGCACCTCCCTTTGCCCTTCCCGCGCCGCGCGCACGATGCGCTCGGCCGCGATCTTCGCGTCGATCGAGAGCAGCGGCAAGGACGAGAGCACGCTGAACCAGGCGAACTCCTCCTTCTGCCGGCCCAGGAACTCTGCATTGTAGAACGAGCCCGTCCGCATCGGGCCCGGCACCACCGTCGTCACCTTCGTCCCGCGCGCGCGGAGCTCGGCGGCGAGCGCCTCGGAAAAACCCACCATGGCGAATTTCGAGGCCGTGTAGCCGAGCATGTGCGGCAGCGGCACGCGCCCGCCGACCGAGGTCACGTTCACGATGCGCGCGTCCGGTCCGAGGTGTGGCATCGCCGCGAACGTCATGTTCGCCGCGCTCCAGAAATTCGAGCGCATCGCTTCATCGATCTTCGCCGCGTCGATCATCTCGAGCGGGGCCACCTGGATCACGCCCGCGTTGTTCACGAGCACGTCGATCCGCCCGAACCGCGAAACCACGCTGTCGACGAACGCGGCCGCTTCGGCCGGATCGCCGAGGTCGCGCGCCTCGCCGAGCACGTCTGCGCCGTGCCGGCTGAGCAAAAGCTTCGTCGCGCGGTCCACGGCATCCGGATCTCGCCCGCAAATGGCCACGCGCGCCCCCTTTCGGACGAGCTCCTCGGCCATGAGCAATCCGAGCCCCCGCGACCCGCCGGTCACGACCGCGACCTTGCCTTGCAGGCTGATGGCGCGCGCCCGACGAGCGAGCCAGCCGAACGACAAACCCAGCACCGCCAATCCGGCCAGCGCTGTACCCCGCGACATGCGCCCGTGTAGAAATCGCGCCACGGCTCCCTCCCTGGCTTTCGGGGGGCAAACCGCATACCGCGACGAACGGGCGACCGGGCCCGGCGTTCAGCAGAATGTCACAATTGGAAAAACTGCCGGATCTTGGCGAGGAGCGCCGAGCTCTTCGCGTCGGCCTCGGCCCGTGAGCTCCTCGTCGCGCGCGCGGAGAGGTTTTCCTCGAGGGCGATCTGCCGATCGACGAGGGCGCGCGTGATCTGCTCGACGAGGCGCGGGTCCGCGGCGAGCACCTCCTGGAAGGCGCCCTTGCTCACCTCGACGAGCTCGCAGTCCGTCGTCGCTTTCACCGTGGCGGCGCGCTTCTCGCCCGTCATGAGCGACATTTCCCCGAAGAACTGCCCGGGGCCGAGCCGCGCCACCTCGGCGACGCTCCCGCCCTCGCCGCGCCCCACGATCACCGCGAGCTCGCCCTTCTGCACGATGAAGAGCTCGCTGCCCATCTCGCCCTGCCGGATGACCGCCTCGCCGGGCATGAAGTGGCACGTGCGCGAGAGGGCCGCGAGCCGCTCCAGCGAGGCATCGGGCAGCGGCGCGAGGAAATGGACCGCCCCGAGCGCCGCCTTTCGCCGCTCCGTGTCCTGCTTCGTCTCCTCCGCGCGCGATTCGGGCGTCACCGCGTGCGTGTGCACCGTGCGCATCGGATACGGAATCGAGATACCGGCGCGCTTGAACGCGTACCAGATCCGGTGCCGCACCGTGGAGTCGATCCGATCGCGCAGCGCGAAATCCTCGATGAAGTAGTTGACCACGTACTGGATGCCGCTGTCGCCGAAGTCGCGCGTCTGCGCCGCGGGCGGAGGTTGTGCGAGGATGCCCGGGATCTCTTGCACGGCTTCGAGCAATGCCTCCTCGACGCGGCGCGGGGAGACCTCGTAAGGCGCCTGCACCGTCACGGTGCGCCGCGCGACGTGCGTCGGCTTCGTGAAATTGCGGATCGTCGTCTTCGCGAGCACGCCGTTCGGGATGACGAGCTCGACCTGCTCCAGCGTGAGCACGGTCGTCGCGCGCCAGTTGATCTCGACCACCCGGCCGATGAGCTTCGGATCGCCGTCGATCCCGATCCAGTCGCCGACCTCGAACGGCGTCTGCGCCTGGATCGCGAGCCCGGCGAAGAGGTTGCCCAGGGTCTCCTGCAAGGACAAACCGATCACGGCCGTCAGCAGGGCGGACGTCGTGAGCAAGGAGCCGGGCTCGACGCCCACTTCGCGCAGCACGATCGCGAGCGCCCCGAGGTAGACGAGCCCCTGGACGATGTCGCGGATGATCCGCGGCAGCGGCTTCGACAGGCGCGCGCTCACGACCACGTCGACGATCAGCACGAAGAGCGCGCGGGCCAGCGAGAACAGCAGGAAACCCAGGCCGAGGACCTCGAGACCGCGCTCGATCTTCCCTTCCGGCAGAGGCAGCCGGGCGAGCACGGTCAGGATGTGCAGCCCGAGCAGGACGAGCGGCGTGCGCAGCGTGGCCCGTCGCTCGGCGCGCGGCAGGGCGATCGCGCAGAGCAGGAGCACCGCCGCGCCGATGCCAATGCCGATCGCGCCCGCGCCGAGGGTATGGAGAAAATGCTGTGGGGGTTCGGTGCTCATGGTTTGCAAGGTAAACCCGAGGTTCACGGCGACTTCAGGGGCAGCCTTGGCCCCCGCCGTCGCAATCGTTGAAGCAGGACTGGCAAACGAGGCAAATCGCGGTCTCGTTGTAAAGCTCGATCCCGTCGGGGAAGGTCTCCAGGCATTTGTCGAAGCAGAGCTGGTCCTGGCAGGTCGGCAGGCAATTCAAGAGACCGTCGCACGACGGGGTCGCGAGGCACTTCGTCCAGAGCCCGTTGCAGATCGAGTTCGTCGAGCACTCGATACAAAACTGGCAATCGCCCTGGAAGTCGCAGGACATGGGGCCGCTCGAGGTGCTGCTCACGACGCTCGGACCGGGGCCGGGGCCGGGGCCGACGCTCGACACCATCGGGCCGGGCCCCACGCTGACCGTAATGGATGCGGGGCCGTTGGATGAGGAGGACTGGGTCGTCCCGCCGGCGCCGCCCGTCCCCTCGCTCGGCGCGTCCACGACGACCTTGGCGCCACACCCCGCGGCGAACGCGAGCCCGAGGGCGACCATCGAAAAAGCGAAGGCTTGCTTCATCGCGCGCAGCATACATCCACTCCGCCGGGAGCCAGCAGGATCTTTCTTCCCCTGGGCGCCGGTTCGAGGCATGAATGGGGTCGATGGGCGAGGCCCTCTCCCGCGTTCTGGACCCTGCCGCGCTCGACGCCTGCGACAAGCCACGCGGGCGGCTCGTGATCGAGGTGCCAGCCGGCTGGGCCGGCGCCGTGATCGAGGTCGTGATCCCCGCGCGTGTCGCCTGCGCCCGCTGCGACGGCGGCGGCTGCGACGGCTGCGGCCGGCGCGGCGGCCATCGCGTCCCGGGAGATCCGACGGCGCGCCTCGTGCGCGTGCGCCTGCCGAGCGAGCTCGAGGGCGGCGTCGTGCTGCGCATCCTGCGGCCGTTCGGTGAGGACGGGGCTGGTATCGCGCAGCTCCACCTCGAAGCGCGCGCCGGCGCCGCCGCGAGCGCGGGCGTCACGTGGTGCGAGCCCGCCATGACCGACGCGCCGCGCAGCGAGCCCACCAGGCCGCGTGTCAGCGCTTCGCCCCTCGACACCTGGAGAACCGCGACGTACGCGACGATCGCCGTCGCGCTCGCCGCGCTCGTCGCGTTCGCCGTCGGGCGCTGACATCCGCGCGGGCGGGCGTGTACGATGCCGCCATGTTGCTCGCTTTCGGCCCGCGCGCGCGCGCGTTCGCCTCGTGGTCTTCGCTCGCCCTCGCGGCGGGGCTCGTCGCCGCGTGCGACAAACCTGCCTCCGGCCCCCCGTCCCCGGCGGCCTCCGCGTCGGCTTCCGCATCTGCGTCCGCGCCCATCGTCAAGCCTCGCGAGGTACGGACGGGCGAGTACGATCAGCCGCGGCGCGTCCTCGCGCGCATCCAGGGCAACCTCGAACGGGTGGCCGCCGGAAAAGAGCCCGCGACATTGCCGGCCGGCGTGACGGCGCATCCATTCGAAGCGCTCGTCGGGGCGTACAAGGCCGTGCTCGACGGCGATCCGAGCGCGCCGGACAAACTCGCCGCGATTGCGAAGGAGGCGCAAGCGAAGCTCGACGCGATCGTGGGCGGCTCGAACGAAGCCAAACCCAAGGAGGGCAGCGGGGCCGATTACGCGCGCCGCGTCGGGGCGATCGCCGCGGCGAAAGCCGAGGGGCCCGAGGGGACGATGATCCGGCTCGTGGCCACGATGCGGCTCGTCGACGCCGCGCTCGTCCTCGCGAGCGGAGAGGACTTCCAGAACGCCGATTACAACCTCTTCAAGCGGTTCGAGGGCATCGTCCTCCGGGAGACCGACCGATTCCGCGACGGCGATTGGCTGCGCCTGCCCTGCCGCACGATCCTCGGCCGGCGCGCCCTCGTGGAGGCGGCCGCGAAGCGCCTCGAAAAGGCCGCGGGCCCGGTCCTCGGCTGCCCCACGCCGAAAGGCCGGGAGCTCGATTTCGATCTGATGGAGCGTTTTGCAAAGGACCCTGCGGGGACCGTGGCGGACGTGCTCCCCAAGAAACCCGAGCCGCCGAAGGAGACGCCCGCCGCCGCCGATCCGGCGTTGCCTGCCGAGCCCTGGGATCGCGACGCGGCAATCGTGTTCATGGGGGAAAAACCCGACGCGGCGGAGAAGCCACTCGAAGCGGCGTCGAAGAAGGACGCCGTGGGCAAGCTCGATTACGCGCTCTTCTTGCACGCGTTCCGACCGCAATCGGCGGCGCGTGACGCGAAGATCAAAAAGCTGCTCGGCGAAGTCGAGAAAGCGAGCCGTGCCGCGGCGAAGAAAAACCAGGACGAGGTCGTCCTGGAAGACAGCTCCATCGACCTCCGCGCCTACGACGGCACGGACGAGAGCTTGCTCGGCATCCTCCGGGTCGCCTCCTCGACCGAGGCTGCGAATACATCGTCGGCGTTTTATGCCATCCCCTGCGCCGTGCTCCTCGCGCGGCCGAAGATCCTCGCAGCGACGACGCCGCTCTTCGGGGGCAACCGCGACAATTTCCTCCCGCGCTCGGGTTGTGCCTGGGGTCGCGGCTTCGTGAAGGGCTTCCCCGACCGGGAGCTCGGAGCGTACACGGACGCGACCGTCGAGGCCGACGGCAACTTCTACGTCAATCACGGGGGCACGATGCGCTTCGCGCTCGCGGCCGCGCTCAAGGAGCGCGAGGAGACGATGCGAGTCGACCCCAAGTCATTCCTCGACAAACCCGAGCCGGCCATGGCGCCCTACGAGACCTGGTCGTACATGACGCCCGAGAGCCGCGTCATCTTCGGCCGGCTCTCCCGCCTCGCCGAGGCGCTCGAAAAGAAGCTCATCGCCCATTACCAGACCCGAGGCCTCGACGAGAAGCAGGCGAAACACGCCGCGCACGCGGGCCTCTTCGAGGTCGTCTGGGGCGCTGCGTGCGGCGACGCGCCGCCGCCCCGCTCCTTGCGCAAGCTCGTCACGGACGGCGCGCCGGCCGCGGAGATCCGCGCGTTCATCGAGAAGGGCGAGCACAAGGACGCGGCGCGCCTCGCGCCCTTCGACAAATGCGCGGCGAACACGGGCCGGGATCCGCTCATCCACATGGCGGTGCTCGATCCCGCTGCATTGCCGGTCCTCTTGGAGCTCTCGGTCGAGCCCGGCAAGGAGAAGGAGCTCGATCTCGAGGTCGATCCGAACGCGACGAACGATTTCGGAAAAACGCCGCTCATGGTAGCCGCGCAGCAGGATCGTGTGGAATCTGCGCGTCTCCTGCTCCAGCGCGGCGCGTTCGTGGACTCTACGACGTTCAGGTGGGGTTCGTTCAGGCTCGCGCACGACGCGCGGACCGCGCTCATGTACGCGGCCGCGCGCGGATCACTGCCGATGATCCGGCTCTTGCTCGACGCGGGCGCCGACAAATACGCGGCCGATACGAAGGGGCTGCGCGCCGTGGATTACCTGGTCGGCCACGGGCCGGTGGCGGCGAACAGCGTGCTCTCGCCGGCGGAGCTTGCGGAGGCGGTGAAGCTGCTGTTCTGAGGGAGCGCCCGGGGGGGGCGAGGCTCCTCATTCCGAAGGCAAAATCGGCGAAGGCTCCCCCGGCGACACGATCCACACCCGCCGCATCGCACGCGTCACCGCCACATGGAGCGCCCGCCGATGCTCCGGGGCGTCCGGCCAGACCTTCGCGCTCGCATCCGGGACGATCACGTAATCGAACTCGAGGCCTTTCACCTCGGACACCTCGGTCACCTCGATCCCAGGCCCGAACGAAAAATCCCCGTCCCGCACGAGGCGGCACGGCATGCCCCGGGAGACGGCCTCGTGCACGGCCCGCGCGGAAGGCTCGTCGCGCGCGATGATCGCCACGGACGCATACGGATCGTCGGCGCGCAATTGCCGGAGCGCCTCGCAAAGCACCGCCGCGGCGTGCCCCTCGCCTGCCGCGATCGTCCGGAGCACGTCCGCGCCCTCCCGCGGCGCGCGCGGCATCTCCGCGGGCGCGTCCGCGCCGAGGATCACGTGGGCAAACTCCACGACGGGCCGCGGCGAGCGGTACGACGTCTCCAAAAAGGCCGGCTCACTCCGCACGGAGAGCGCCTCCATCACGGCCTCCCACGAGCGGAAATGGCCCGACCGATCGATTCGTTGCGCCGCGTCTCCGGCCACGGTCACGCTCCCCTCTGGATCGAGCGCGCGTCCAATCACGCGGAGCTCGATCGGCGCGAGCTCCTGCGCCTCGTCGAGCACGATGTGCGCATAACGCGACAGCGCCCCGGCCTTCGTCGCGCTCGCGCCCGTCCTGCGGTGCAGCAATTCGAAGAGAATCGCATAATCCTCCACGTCCACCGTGCCCGACGTCTCCTCGGGCGTGCCTGCGTCGAGCGTCCGCCCGTCGAGCGTGGCGAGCCTGTCCGCGTCCACGTGCGCATAGGCCTCCTCGCTCGTCGTCGCGAGCTGCTGCTTCGTGTGCGCCGCGACTTGCTCCACGATCCCCGCCGGCAAATCACCTTCGGACGCCAGGACCGCACGCGCGAGCAGCGCCCGATCCCCCACGAGCCTCCGATGATCACCCCGCACCCGCGCGAGTTTGTCCTGCTCCTCGGCGAGCGCCTCCCGGAGGAGCCGCCCCTTCTCCCCGGGCGTTTCTTTCGCCAAACCCGCCTCGATCGCCCGCAGCCGGTCCCGGAGGATCGGCTCGTTCCGCGCTTCGAGCTCCTTCCGAAGCGCGCCGCGGAAGCCGAGCAGCCGGTCGAGCTTGCGCGCGATAACGCTCGTATCCTCGTCGATCAGCCGCTCGATCGCCGCGAAGAGCGCCGGGTGACGCTTCAAGCGCGACGCGGCGAACGGAGGATCCGGGGGCTCGCGATGCGGGAGCCAGGTGAACACGCGTCGCGCCTCGGCGCGGATCCAGTCCTCGAACGTGCGCACAAAGACGCCCTCCACGGCGAGCCCTTCGAGGATCCGCTCCGATAAACGACGGAGCCCCGGCTCGGGGACGAGCACGAGCATACGTTTGGCCGGAAAGACCTCCGGAGAACGCCGGCGCAACGCGGCCACGCGATGCAGCGCCACCGTGGTTTTTCCCGAGCCGGCCGAGCCCAGCACGAGCAGCGGCGCGCGCGGCTCCCGATCGACGAGGGCCTGCTGCTCGGCGTCGAGCGTGATGAACGGATTGCGCGTCTCCGGCGTCCGCCGCGGAGACGTGGGATCCACGAGCCTGGGGGCCCACGCGCGCGGTTCGAAACGCCACGTATCGCCCTCGCGCAGGAGCACGCCGCCCGGGACGGTGATGCTCGCGAGCGCGCCCCCCTCGAACGTGAGCAATCGCCGCTCCTCGACTTTCCCCTCGATGACGCGGCCGTCCACCTCGATCTCGTAGTCCTCGCCCTCCTCGCAGGAGAAAAACACCTCCGCGATCGGGGATTTTCGCCATTCCACGATCGTGACGCCGCGCTTGCCGTCGAGCAGCGGCGCCGCGCCGAGCATCACGTCCCGCACGCGCCCCGCCACGCGCACGCGTAGATGCGCGAAATATGGCGCCGCCGGATCCGGAAGCCGATCCTCGCGCACCCTCGAAAACCGCGCCCGCTCCTCGTGCATTTGCGCGAGCAAGGCGGGCCGGTCCTCCTCGCCGGCCGTATTCCATTCGTCCCGGAGCGCGCGCAGGCCCTCCCCGTCCGGCCGCGCGCCGCTGCGCGAGCCTCGCGCCTCTGCGAGGGCCTCGTGGGTCCGCGCGAGGAGCCGGAGCTCCTCGGCGACGACAGGCCCGGGTTCGCTGGAAATGGGCCGTTCGCCCGTACCTTCCATGCTCCCTCCCGCCGGATGACGAAAAGGTCACCGGCGAGGCGGAAACTACGGGCGGGGCCCCGTTTCAGCAAGACTTGAAAACGAGAATGTTTTTGCTAAGATGTATGGCGTTGGTGAGGGGGACGATTCGTCACTCGCTGACGTAGACGGTGCCGAGGCACATCTCGTCGTTCGTCCCTTCGCCCCAGTTGATGTCGTACATCTCGGCGTTGTCCCAGGTGCACTTCAGGTGGAGCTGATCGCCCGGCTCGAAGCGGGTGGGCGCCTTCAACGCATACGACCCCTGCCAGTGGAAATTCCACGACGGGATGTCGACCAGGCACTCCTCCGCGCCACCACGCACGACCTGCAAGAGGCCGGTCTTGCCGCGCGTGTGCATGTGCACGCCGGCCGTGTGGATGGTGACGGGCGCGTTCGACGGCAGGGCGCCGCCCGTGGCGATGCTCAAATACGATGAGGGATCGGCCGTGACCTCGTGCATCACGTCGCTCGTGTGCGCGGGGATCGTCATCGTCTGCTGCGTGACCCAGGAGATCTTCGTGAACGGCATGATCGCGGCCTTCTTCTCCACGGTCTTGTCCGTGCGCACGAGGAGCCTCGTCTGATCCGGCGCCGCCGCCGCCGTCGAGGTGTTGTAATGCATCTGCACAATGAGCTTCGAGCCCGGGGGAATCTCGATCCCCGTGCCCGCCGGGTAATCGGCGCCGAGGCTGCCGGGCGCCCACGCGCCGACCCAGCCCGCCGACGAAGGACCGCCGCCAGGGCCGCCGTAGCAGGTCCAACCGACACCCGGCTCGGCGTCGTCGAGCGCCTGGAAATCCGCGAGTTTGTCGGGTTTGGCCACGAACGCGATGACGTGATGGACGAGCGACCTCTGCCCCGGCTCGACGCCCATGCCCGTGATGTACGTCGTCTCCTCTGCGGGCCAGTCGACGAAGAAGCAATGGTAATCGTCGGGTGCTACCTTCGGCGTGTACGCCTCGGGGATCGGCAATTCGAGGTCGACACGCGAGAGCGTCTGCGCGGTGTCCTCGACGGGCACGGGCGCGTCCGCCGGGTTGCCCTCGGGCGCCCCGTCCCCGATCCAGCGCGTGATCGTCTGGATCTGCTCGTCCGTGAGCGACCTGTCGCCGAGGTAATCGTTGCAATCGTTGTTCGCCGGCCAGGGCGGCATCGTCTTCGCCACGACGGCGGCCTCGACGGCCCCGCGCATCGCCGAGACCTCCTCGTACGTCGTGAGCGGGAACGGGCCGATGCCGCCCTCGACGTGGCAGTTGCCGCATTTCGTGTCCACGAGCGGCTTGATGTCGCGATGGTAGGTCAGTGCCCCGGCCGCGGGCGTGCCTGGCCCGCCGCTGCTCCCGCCATCGCTGCAGCCAGCCAAAACGCCGAGCCCCACGAGCACAGACGCGATCCGGACGCCGTTCAAAGCAAGCATGTTTTCCTCCTTCACCGCTTCTGATTTCGCGCCGCGCGCTCGAGCATTCCCTCGAGCTCGATCCGCACGGCGTGAGTCGCCTCGTCCACGGAGAGCTCCTGGTTTCTCCGGAGCTCCTCCCACATCGCAAAACTCGCCGCCGCCGCGAGCCCCGCGAGCAGCACCGCCCGCGTCTCCTCCGGCGCCGCCGCGATCTCGGCCTCGAACACCGCGCCCATGGCAGCCCGATGCATCCGCGCCGCCTCGCGGAGCTGCCCCGCGATGAAGGCCGAGTCGTGCGCGAACAGCACGGCCGCGCGGCGCACCGGCGCGACGAGCTCGTGGAACCGACAAACCCCCTCGGCGACGGCCCGCGCCCGCTCCGCCGCCGTCCCAGTGCGCGGCAACTTCGGCCAGAGCGGCATGACCGTCTCCATCCGCCGGCGCGAGGCGCACCCGAGCAGATCGTCGAGGTCCGTGAAATGGTTGAAGATCGCCCGCCGCGACACCCCCGCGCGTTCGGCGATCTGCTCGGCCGAAGGCCGCAGGACGCCCTCCGCGAGGAGCGCGAGCAGAGCCTCCACGATCGCCTCGCGTGTGCGCTCGGCGCGCGCGTGACGCCCATCGACCTGCGTCTGCGCGGCGGGCTCCTTGGCGTGCATCACGACAACGACTCTACCTATCTGCACTGCGAGTGCAAGTAGTTTTTTGCACACCAAGTGCATATTCTATCGTGTTAGAGGGCTCGCATGCCCGACGTCCACCTCGAACGCGACGGCGCCGTCGCCACGCTCGTCCTCGACGATGCGCGCCGAAAAAACGCCATGAGCCCCGAGCTCGGAGACGCGCTCGCCGCACGCGTGCGCGAGATCTCGCGTGACGCGTCCATCCGCGCGGTCGTGCTCGCGGGCGCGGGAGACGCGTTCTCCGCGGGCGGCGACCTCGCCATGCTGGAACGCCTGCGCGCCGCGAGCTTCGCGGAGGCGCGGGCCTTCATGCTCGGGTTTTACCACCGGTATCTGTCGATCACGGAGCTCGACGTGCCCGTGGTCGCGGCCGTTCGAGGGC
Organism: Polyangium sp. y55x31; assembly: GCF_029946505.1. Classification (GTDB taxonomy): domain Bacteria; phylum Myxococcota_A; class Polyangia; order Polyangiales; family Polyangiaceae; genus Polyangium. The sequence continues at coordinate 168,814 of NZ_JARZHG010000005.1, read as the reverse complement.
CGGCCATCGGCGCGGGGCTCTGCGTCGCGCTCGCGGCCGATCTCGTGATCGTCGACGAGGACAGCCGGCTCGCGCTGAATTTCGCGTCGCTCGGCCTGCATCCCGGCATGGGCGCGACGTACCTCGTGCCGCGCCGCGCGGGCGCCGAGCGCGCCGCGGAGCTCTTGCTCACCGGCCGCCGCTTCACGGGGCGCGACGCCGCGGCGTGGGGCATGGCCCTCGAAGCCCTCCCCGGCGATCGCGTGCGTCCCCGCGCCACAGAGCTCGCCGCCCAGATCGCGGAATCCGCCCCGCTCGTGGTGCGCGCGCTCAAGCGCTCTCTCGGCATCAACCGCGGCGCGCTCGCCGAAGCCCTCGACCGCGAGGCCTACGAGCAGGCCGTGAGTTACGCGAGCGAGGACCTCGGCGAGGGTCTACGCGCCGCCGGCGAAAAAAGAAAACCGGCATTTTCCGGTCGCTGATTTCGCGATTCTCGATTTCCCCCGCATCGGCCCGGGCGGTACGGACGGCCGCCCTCTTGCATGGCCGGATGGGCAATGCCACCGGACGGAACACGAACGTCCGTTCCATTCGACAAGGGGGAAGCACCATGAAACGTACGCTGGGAGCGGCCTTGGCCGTACTCTCGGGCGCCGCCGTCGCGCTCGGCGCCGGCCAGGCGGCAGCCATGAACCTGTCCATCGACGACGCGACGATCAACGATGTCGGCGACCTTTCGCTCGACGTCTCCGAGATCTTCCTGCCCCAGCGCTCCGAGGTCCGTTACATCGGATCCGCCCGCGCGCTGGCCATGTTCGTGTGCGTCAATGAACGAGGCCAGCCCCTCGGCGGCCCGCGCGGCCAGCGCGCCGCGATCATTCCAGTCGACGACGAGCTGGTCGCGCACGCCGATGTCCGCGGCAACGTGCGCGCGACGCTCACGCTGAGCGTCCAGGATCACATCCCCGAAATCGATTGCCCGAGCCGCTCCTACGCGCAGCTCGCCAGCATCCAGTACACGAACATCCTCGTCGAGCGGCCGGGGGCGTTCACCACGGGGCGCAACGTGCTCCGGCATTACATTCCCACGGCGCGGGTGCGCATCGACCGCGGGCGCTAGCGAATCTCGTCAACGCCGCGCGACCGTCGCCCGCGCCGGCACGCGCATGCTGGCGCGGAGCGCGGCGCGCAGGTCCGGCCACGTGCGCGCGCCGCCGAGGTCGGCCGAAAGCGTGACGAGCGCCTGCGCCACCTTCGGCTGCATGCCCGAGAGCGCGCCCTCGGCGCCGAGGAGCTGCACGGCCCGCAGGATCCGCACGATGTGCTCGGCCACGGCCGCGTCGACCTCCTCCACGGCCGTGAGATCGATGATCACGTGCTGGCTCTGTGTCCGCACCACGGTATCGAGCAATCCCTGCATGATCCGCTCGGCGCGTTGATCGTCGAGCACGCCCACCACGGGGAGCGTGATCACGCCGTCCCAGACCTCGATGATCGGAAGCGAGAGGTGCTTGATCTGCTCGTTTTGCTCGGCGATCACGCGGAGCTTTTCTTCGACCTCCTGCTGCGCCCGCACCCGCATCGTCACATCGGTGGCGAACCCTTCGAGCGCGACGAGCTCTCCCGACGCGTCGAAGACGCCGCGCCCGTGCTCCTCGAGCCACCGCTCTTCGCCCGATTTCTTGAAAAGGCGATACTGGAGTCGATAGGACGCGTGCGCCTCGACCGCGGCCTGCACCCCGCTCCACACGCGCTCGCTGTCCTGCGGATGCACGAGGTCGCTCACCGAAGTCGCGCCGTCGCCGACCAGCTCGTCGGGCGTGTACCCGAGCAAATCGATGCAGCCCGCGCTCACGAACTCCATCGTCCACGCCGCGTCGTTCCGGCACCGGTACACCATGCCCGGGAAGTTCGCGAGCAACGTGCCGAGGAACCGCTCTCGCTCCCGCGCCTCCGCCTCCGCGCGCCAAAGCGCCGTCACGTCGTGCGCGACGATGCGAAAGAGTCGATGCTCGGGGAAGGTGACGCCGCGCCATTCGAGCCAGCGGAGCTCGCCTTCGGGCCGCACGAGCGGGAGATCGAAGGTGAGGACGTCCCGCGCCGCCCCGCGCGCGAGCGCCGCCGATACCTCCGCGCGGGCGTCGGGCGCGAAGAGCGCCGTGAGCCCGGCAGCCTGGAGCTCGTCCTCGCTCCGCCCGGCGACCAGGCAAAACGCCGGGTTCGCGCACAAGATCGCGCCGTCGAAATCGATCTCGAGGCAAGGAGCGGACTGGAACCGGAAAAAGCGCTCGGCGCTGGAGTCTCGATGCAGCATCGTCGTGCAAAACGCAGGCGCGTCCGTGATCCATCAGAGCCGCGGGGTCGGCCCGGGTCAAGTCCCACCAGCGCGAAATCGTGCGCAAAGAGAAAACGTGACGGAAAATCGTCAACCACGCAACGCTGCCATTGCGACGGCCGGGATACGGCCCCACCCAGGTCGGGCATAATACCGAAGCAGCCGCTCCGCCGTGACGGCCATATTGCGGTGATCGTAGAAGAAGGGTGGCCGTGGAAACGTCTTCAGCGGGCCCCGGAGCACGGCCTTCTCGATGCGCCCGAGCATGACGGTGTTGTGGACGAAACCGATGCCGCTCTTCACGTCGGCGAGCGTCACGCTCGGATGACCGCCCCACGGGGCCGTGACGGTCCCGTACACGAGCCCGGGCCAGTGATTCACGGCGACCGCGCCATAACGGAGCTCGTCGATGGCGCGCTCCAGCGCGGCGCCGACGACCGGGTCGTCCTCCAGAATGCTCGGACAAACGATCGACGCGGAGAGCGTGCCCCAGAGGGTGTCGTTGCAGAAGCGCGTCGCGGCGGCGAGGAACTCGGCCGGGTCGTCGGAGCCGACCGAGACCTCGCTGACGATGCCGCAGAACGGCTCGGTGGAGAAGAGGGGCTCGCGCGCGTCCTTGGCGTCGAGATCGGTGATCATCGTCCATGGCAAGGTGCCGGGGCTCGCCTCGCCGATGAGACGCACGCGCTCGTGCCCCTTCACGAGCGAGGCGTGGCGCTGCTCCGCGCCCGGATAATACGCCTTCCGTGGGCGGACCTCGCCGAGGGCCTGCTGGAGTTTGTCGAGGAACAGGTCCCGCTGCGCCCAGCCGCGGGCGAGGACGAGCATCTTGGCCGCGTTGCAGTTGAACGAGGCGTTGTTGACGATCTGCGTGGCGACGCTGCGCGCCTGGAACCAGAGCTCGTCCTCGGCGTAGAGGTAAGGCACGACGACGACCGGGCTCACGTTGCCGAGCTCCGAGGTGATGGGCTTCCGGAGGACGGGATCGTTCGCGGCGCGCCGCGTGTCCTGTTCCGGCCCGGGTTTGCCCCACACGATGATGTCGTGCGTGTGCTGCGAGCCCGTGATGTGCACGTGCGAGACCATGCGATGCGACGCCAGGTAGCCGCCGACCTCCGGCCCGCCGTGCACGATCCGGACGAACCCGCGCGAGATCAGGGGCGCGAGCATGTCCTCGAGGATCGGGCCGAGGTAGGCGTTGACCGGGCTCGTCTTGAGGAGGACGACACGGCCCTCGTTGAAGAGGGTGTGCAGCGTATCCATCGGCCCGATGCTCGCGACGTTGCCGGCCCCGAGCACGAGCGAGATGCCGCCCTCGGGATCCGCCTGCCGGTAAAACGTGGCCTGCTCGGCGCGGACGTCGGCGCGGCGCACGCCTCGTTCGAGGTGCACGTCGCAGGTGAACCCGGAGAGCAACGCGCCGTCCGAGCCCCGCATCGGGAAGACGCGGACCTTCGTGCGTCCGTTCTCTTCGCGGACGGCGCGGAAGGGCAGGCGGGGCGCGCCCCGCGTGGCGATCTGGTCGAGGGCGTCGGCGAGCGCGGCGACGTTGCTGGCGATGGTGCAGGGGCCGGCGAGCCACTCCTCGCCGGCGATGGGGGCGGCGGGGTCGATGCCTTTTTCGAGGCAGCTCGCCTGGACCATTCGCAGGGCGGAGGCCTCGACGCGGGGCAGGACCTCCTCGCGCAGGAGCCGGGCCTTGTCCCGCGGGGGCAAACGCGCGAAGGCGCGGGCGTTATCGCCGAGCTCGGCGAGGGCGCGGTCGAGGTCTGCGTGGCTCGGCTCCACGCGGGACAGAGGACGGTCTTCGGCGACGCTGACACTCATGGGGGCCGCGAGGGTAGCCCAGGCGGCGGAGGGATTCGACAGGGGGCTTGGGGGCGGAGCTCCGATCTTGGAGCGGAGCCCCCAAACGTCGAGGACGCGCTGGAGCGTTGCTTGTGTCGTGGCGCGCGGGCCGCGGCTCCGGTACATTCGCAGACGATGGCACTTCGTTCTTCGCCCTGGATCTTGCTCGCCGCGGCCGCGACGGCGCTCAGCGTGACCGCGGCCGCGTCGGCGCAGCAGCCGGCCCCCACCACGCCGGCCCCGACCGCGCTCCCGCCCCCGCCGCCTCCGCCGCAGCAGGGACAACCGCCGCAGCAGGGTACGCCGCCGGCGCAGGGACAGGCGCCGCAACAGGGCGCGCCGCAGCAAGGACAACCGCCGCAGGGCACGCCGCCGCAGCAGCCAGTGTATCCCCCGCAGCAGCCGGGGTATCCTCCGCAGCAACCGGGATATCCGCAACAATATCCCCAAGGGTATCCGCAGCAACAGCCAGGCTACCCGCAGCAGCAACCGGGATATCCGCAACAATATCCCCAAGGGTATCCGCAGCAACAGCCGGGCTACCCGCAGCAGCAGCCAGGTTATCCGCAGCAGCAGCCGGGTTATCCGCAGCAGCAGCCGGGTTATCCGCAGCAGCAGCCGGGTTACCCGCAGCAGCAGCCGGGATATCCGCAGCAGGGGGGTTATCCTCAGGGGTACCCGCAAGGTTATCCGCAGGGCTATCCGCAAGGTTATCCGCCGCCGGCCGGGTATCCCAACGCGGCGGGCACGGGCGCGGGCCCGACCCCGCCGCCCCCGCCGCCACCCCCGAAATGCTGTCGCTGGTCGGCGCGCGTGAACCCGTTCGATTTGCTCTTCCGGCGCCTGAGCTTCGAGGCCGAGGTGGCCGTGTGGGGCCCGATCGCGCTGCAAATCTCGCCGACGTGGATCTGGGGTTCGCCGACGGAAAACCTCGACGCGAGCGGCTGGGCGCTCGCCGGCAACGTCGGCGTGTATTTCGAGGGCAAGGCGCTGCGCGGCTTCTGGCTCAAGGGCCACGTCGGCTACGAGAGCTTCGACGCGACCGTGACACACCCGCAGCTCACGAACGTCAGCGCGACGCAAAACGTGAGCTCGATGATCCTGGGCGGCATGATCGGCAACACCACGGTGTTCACGCGCGACGGCGGATTCTCGCTGTCCGGCGGCATCGGCATCGGCGTGGCGCTGGCGGACCCGGTCACGGTGATCGCGGAGTCGAAGGATCCACGCTTTCCGAGCGTGGGCGTGACGTTTTACGACAAGGAAGGCGCGATACAGATCCTGGGGACGTTCGGGCTCGGCGTGACCTTCTGAAGGGCCAAACTCATTTCGTCTTGAACCGCAGGACCCCGTCGGGCACGAGCAAGGCGGGGTTCGCCGCGGTGTTCGCGCTGGGCTCGAGGTAGGCGCGGAACGCGATGGCCGCGATGGTGCCCGGCGCGATGCCGTTCGGGCACGGCGCGTCCGGGACCTCGAGGCAGAACGCCTCGCCATTGCAGGCCCGGGCGATCTTGTAAGCGTAGAGCTTGTCCACGAGCGGGTGGTTCGGCAGGTACTTCTTGGCGCTGCCTTTCCAGCTCTTGCTCGAGACGCCGGCGACCCCGACGAGGTGCTGGAGCGCGTACACGCTCGCATTCGCGTACGTCGCTTTGCCGGTCTGCGAATGGTCGACGCCGTGGACGATGATGAAGTCCTTCGCGTTCACGGGCCAGAGGAAAGGCCCCGTGGCCGGATAGATCGTGTCGCGATTGTCGCCGGCGCAGCTCTTCTCCCCGGCGATGCAGGCATACGGATCGGGCGTCCCTTCCGTCATGGTCTCGATCGTCGCGTCGTGGGTGCCCGCGTACGCCGCGATGATCGCCTGCTCGAGCTCGGCGGCGGCCGCAGCGTAGGTCGGGTTCTCGTCGTTCATCGTGTCCTTGGGTCGGGGCGTGGCTTTCCCATAAAGCTCGGCCGCGGCGGGCGGCGTGGACGGGGTCAATCGATAAAGCTTCACCGGCGGCGCCTTCAGCCAGGCGTCTCCGGCGGCCTCGTCCTCGTAAATCGCGGAGCGGAAGAGGACGCCGAACGTATCGTCGGTCTCCTCGAGCCCGAGGCGCGTGCTCACGGAATCGATGGGCGCGACGTTCACGGCCGAGGCGGGGATGCCGGACGCGACAGCCGCCTTCTTCACGCGCTCGGCGATGGTGGCATCGGGCGTGTGCACGACGAGCGCGCGGCGGCCGTACTTGACGCCGTCCATGGGCCCGTCGACGCCGATCACGCCGATGTTGAGCGTCTCGGCGAGGCTCGCGAAGACCGGGGTGCGCGTATTCGTGCCGGTGCCGTCGTCGCGGGCCATGAGGTAATCGGTGAACCCGAAGTAAGCGACCGGCGGCGGTGTCTCGCCGAGCCAAACCACGGCCTCGTCGGCGCGGAGGCGGTAGGTATTGGCGAGGCCGTCCGCGTCCTCGTCGGGATTCGGCGTGGTTTGCCCGGGAGCACGAGGGAGGTAATAAGCGGCATAAGGGCTCGAAGGATTGTTTCCGGCGCAGGATTTGCCCTCGTCGCAGCAAGTGGAGAGGTCGAGGAGCTTGAACTTTCCTTCGCCCACGGAGAAGCCGTCGGCCTCGAGCGCCTCGACGAAATCGACGGTCGCGCCGCCGGCGCCGCCTTGGCCGGAGCCACCCGAGCCGCCTTGGTTTTGGCCGCCGGCGCCGCCCGAGCCCCCGGGCGTGCCGGAGCCGGAGGAGCCGCAGGCGGCGAGGGTGAAGCCGAGGAAAAGGAGAGGGAGGTGCCTTGTCATGGCGGTTTCGTCACCCGAGAGGGGTGAAAGGTTAAAAGCGCGAGCGCTCGTCGGCGCTTCCCGCCCCGCCTCACCGCCCCCGCGGCCCCGCCTGCCTCCTCTGCACCCGCTCCCGCAGCAGATTGAACCCGAAGATCGAGAGGGCCGCGAGCACCGCGCCCATCGCCAGCCGCTCGTCCCACGCGCGGATCTCCCCCCGCAGAGCCTCGATGGCTTGTCCGAACAGGTACCCGAGCCCCGTGACGATCACGGCCCACACGGCCGCCGCGATCACGTTCAGCACGACGAAACGGGCCATCGGAATGCGGCTCAGGGAGATCGCGACCGGCGCCACGTTGCGCAATCCATAAATGAAGCGGAATCCCAGAATGAAGAGCACCGGGTGACGCTCGAGGAGCGCCGTCGCCCGCGCGACGTGCGGCACGAGCTTCGGGCGACGATCGACGAAGGATCGCCCATAATGCCTGCCGAGCAAGTACGCGACCTGGTCCCCCAGGACGGACCCGACGAACGCCAACAGCACGACGAGCGAATACCGGAGATGCCGCTGGTGGGCCGCGAAGCCCCCGAGGATCGCCACGGTCTCCCCCTCGAAGAACGTGCCGATCAGCACGGCGACGTACCCGTACGTCTCGATCAGATGTTGCACGTCCCCCCCTTTGCGTCACCCGCTCAAAACACGATGCGCCCCATTTGAAGCCGCACGCCCGCCGATTTCGGCGTCGCCTGTACGAGCTTGATCTCCGTCTTGTTCAAGAGGACGAGCGTGATCCCCGTGGCTACCATGGCCGCGCCCACGCCGAGCGTGACGAAGCCGCCCGTCGTGAGGGATTTGTTTTCCCCCTGGGTCACCTTTCCCTCGCTGTTCAGCGTCGCGCCATCGGCGCTGTAACCAATGCCGAGCATGATCGCGCCGCCGAGGACGGCCGCGCCGCCGAAGCCGCCGAAAAGAAAGCCGAGCTGCCGGCCGAGGAAGCTCCCGCCGTCGACGTGCGCCACGACGTCGCCGCCCACGTTCGAAAGGAGAAACCCACGCGACGGCACCATTCCGTCGGCGCCGAAGAAAAAGACCTGATCTTTGCGGCCGTCCACGATGCGGTCGCAAGGCGCCTCGCACGCCGTCCGCACGAAAATCCCCTCGCCCGCCCGGTCCGAGACCACCCCCGAGATTCGCAGGAGCTTCACCCCCGGCCGATCCGCCTCGATGTGAATCCGCGGCGTGCCTTTCCCCGGCGCCTCTGCCGCCTCTTTCGCCGGCTCGGCAGCGGGCGGCGCAGCAAGCGGCGGCTCCTCGGGTTTGGCAATGCCGGACGGCGGCGCCGTGGGCTCGGCGGCCTCGGGCACCTTCGGCGACTCCTTGTCCTGGCCCGGCGCGGGCGGCGTGGGCGGGACCGCAGGTGCATCGGGCGGGCCCGGGATGGCCTGGGCAAATGCAGACGGCGCGAAGGCAAGGGCGACGAGGACGGAGGCGACGCAGGCTGAGCGCATGAGGCTCTCCGATACTGGCGAAACGTGCCTCCGGCAAGGGGAAATACGCATCAGCGCCGCCACTTCCGGCCGAACAGGAATCGAATCGCGCCGGGCGCTCGCCGCCGCCAGTGCTTTTCGTTGTGGGCGCCGCGCTTTGCCGCGACGAACTTGAGCGAATGGGGATCATAGCCCCGCTCGACGAACTTGTACGCGAGGCGCTCGGCCGCCCGCAAGAGGCCGCCGCCCGCCTCCAGCGCGCCCGCGTCGAGGTAAATGCGCGAGACACGCGGGCGCGGCTGGGATTCGATCCAGTCGAAGAGCGCGCCGCGCCCGATCTGCAGCGACGGCGACATGCTCATCGCCAGGCCGAACCGATCGGGCGCGCGCAGGTGCACGTAAAGCGCGGCGAGCCCGCCCATCGAGGAGCCGCCGACGCCCGTGTCGGCGGGATCCGTGGATACCCCGAAATGATGTTCGATATGGGGTCCGAGCCCGCCCCGCATCCAGTCGAGCAAGAGCTCGAGCCTCCCCGGACCACTCTTCGTGGGGAACGGCGAGAGCTCGTCGATGCGCTCGTGCCCGCCGTGGTCGATGCCCACGATCACGGGCACGCGCTCGCCGCGCGCCGCGAGCCGCGCCCCCACGGCGTGCAGGTGCCAGCCGCCGGCGAACGAGGGTTCGTCGTGGAAGAGGTTCTGCCCATCGAAAAGGTAGAGCACGGGTGGCTTCGCGGGCGACCGTCGCGGCGGGACGTACACACGCACGTGGCGCGCCGAAAAGCCGGGGACGTGAAACGGGCCGAGGAGATGCACGGTGGGTTCGGACATGAGGTAGTCGAGATCGCGCGAACAGGACACACTCGCGCCGCGCGAGCGCGCGGTGTTGTCCCACATTTTCGGCGGTCTTGCGAGGCCGCGCGCATGGATGGTAAGGGACGTACCCGATAATGACGCACGAAATCGAAGGCTTGATCCGCGGGGCCGGCCTGCTCGAAGGCCTCGGGCAGGACGCGACGAACAGCCTGCTCGAGCGGATCGTCGTCCAGCGGTACGAATCCGGCGCGCAGATCGTGCGGGAGGGTGAAATCGGGGACGCGGCCTTCGTCCTGGTCGAGGGCATTTGCCAGGTCTTCGGCGCGCGGCCGGGCGGCGGCGTGATCCGCCTGGCGCGCCTCGAACCGGGCGCGCTCTTCGGCGAGCAGGCCCTGCTCGGCCGCGCGGGCGGGCGAAGGGCGGCCACCGTGCGCGCGACGGGCCCGGTCGCCGTGGCCCGCATCGCCGCCCAGGATTTCCGCAATGCCCTGCCGCCCGAGCATCCCCGCCGCGAGGCCCTCGTGCGCCTCGGCGAGGAGCAGCTCCGCGACCGGCTCGTGCAGCAATCGAGCCTCTTCCGGGCGCTACGTGAGCTTGGGGGATCCGACGGCCCCGAAAACGACGGCCTCGGCGCCACGCTGGTCACGTACGAGCGCGGCGAGGCGCTTTTTTATCAGGGCGAGCCGGCCGACGCGGTGTACGTCGTCATCTCCGGCGCCGTCGGCGTGTACGTCGAAAAGGGCGGGCGCCCGCAGCTCCTCTCGCGCATCGAGGCCGGCCATTGCGTCGGCGAGCGAGGCCTTTTGCGCCGCGAGGCCCGCGCGGCCACGGCCCTCGCCGACGAGCCGGTCACGGCCTTCCGCGTCCCCGGCGATCGATTCCTCGCGATCCTCGAACGATCCGCCGAGCTGCGGGAGTATTTCGACAGCCTGGAGAGCGTGTACGAGCTGCCCCACCGCGGCTTCGTCACCATCTTCGCGGGCCGGTTCCTGGGCAAACCCTGCATCACCTCGTTGTATCACCTGCCGCGCGGCCGCCACGCCGTCGCCTCGCACGTCCCGGGCGAGGAGCTGCACCACCTCACCGTCAGCGAGCCGGGGCTCGAAGGCCCGCCCGACGAGCGCGGCAAATATCGATTCGTCGACGCGCGCCGCGGCCTCGAACGCGAAATCGTGGTCACGCCCGACGACGGCCGCATCCTCTCGTTCACCGCCCGCGGCGATTGGGTGGATCTGCCGAAGCTCTTCGCGCTCGCCCTCGAAGGCGGCTCGCTCTCGCCGTGGCAATGCGCCGCGTTCACCGAGACGGGCTCCATCGACCTCGAATCGCCGCCCTCGCTGCGCCCCGACGACGAGATCGTCTGCACCTGCATGCGCGTGCGCCGGCGCGACCTCCGCCGCGCCATCCTCGACGGCTGCAATACGCCCGAAGCGATCCGCGACCGCACCCGCGCCGGCAGCGCGTGCGGCGCGTGCCTGCCCCGCATTGCCGACATGCTCGGCAAGAGCGCCTGGACCTCGGCCGAGATCGTCTCCGCCATCGACGTTTGTCCAGGCGTACGCGCCTTCCGCCTCGTCCCGCGCGAAGGCGGGGTCCTCCCGGCCGAGCCGGGCCAGCACATCGTCATCCAGGCCGAGATCGACGGCCGCTTCATCGAGCGGCCCTATACACTCTCGGCGCCCACGTCGGGCGGCCATTACGAGATCACGGTCAAACGCCTCCCGGGCGGCGTGTTCTCCACCTGGCTCTTCGAGCGCCGCGCCGAGGACGCGCTCATCCGCGTCTCCGCGCCCGGCGGCCATTTCACGATGCCGCCGAACAATCGCCCGGTCGTCTATCTCGTCGCCGGCATCGGCGTGACGCCCGCCATCGCCGCGTGCCGCGCCATCCGCGAGATTGGCAGCACCCGCCGCGTCCATGTCGATTATTCGGCGCACAGCCCCGCCTCGGCCCCTTATGCCGACGAGCTCCACGCGCTCGCCGCCGCGTGCCCGAACGTCACGGCGCGTATTCGATTCACCGAGGTCTGGGGCCGGCTCGGCGCCGCCGAGGTCGCCTCGCTCGTCGACGCCCATCCCGACGCCGAATGGTTCCTCTGCGGCCCGATCCCCTACCTCCGCGCGATGAGCAAGCTCCTGCTCGAACAGGGCGTCCTCGATACGCACCTCCACATCGAGGAGTTCGTCGCGGGCGGCGTCGTCGTCGCGCAGCCCGGCCGCAGGCCCTCCTTGCTCGCGCCTGCCACGATCGTGCCCCCCGTGCACGTGCCGCCGTTGCACCTGCCGCCTTCATTTCCCGCGAGCCTGCTCCCGAAACCCCCGCCGGCCGTCAACATCTCCTATACGCCGGGCTCCTCCACGCCGCCCGCCGCGCCGCCTCCCTCCACGCCGCCGAGCGCCCCTGCGCCGCACGCACCGGGCACCGTCCCTCCGCCCTCGTCCGCGCCCGCCTCCACGCCGTCTCCGTCCTCCAAATCGCGCACGGACGGCGTTTGTCCCTTCGCCCACGGCACCCACCGCGAGGACGGTCTTGGCGTCATTCCGCCGATCGTCGCCGGGCAGGACACGAGCGTCGCCGAGGAAGCGCGGGCCTATCTCGCTCAATTTTATCGCGAAAAGGGCGCGCCGCGGGCCTTCGAGGTGCGATGGGCCCAGGTCTCCGCTGAACTCGAACGCTCAGGCTCCTATGTCCAGACCTACGACGAGCTCTCTTTCGGCGCGAAGCTCGCCTGGCGCAACTCCACCCGCTGCATCGGGCGCCTCTTCTGGAACGGGCTCGAAGTGCGCGACATGCGCCATCTCACGGACGAAGACGAGATCCTCTCGGCCCTCGTCGAGCACATCGAGCTCGCCACGCACGGCGGCAATCTGCGCGCCATGATGACCGTGCTCGCCCCCGCGAACCGCGCCGGCGAGGGCCCACGCATCTGGAACGGCCAACTCCTGCGATATGCGGGCTACACGAACCCGGACGGCACGGTCACGGGTGATCCGATGAACATCGAGCTCACCACGAAGGCGCTCGATCTCGGCTGGAAAGGCGGCCCGCGCACGCGCTTCGACCTGCTCCCGCTCATCGTGAAACTCCCCGGCCGCGAGCCGCGCTGGATGGAGATCCCGCGGCGCGTCGTGCGCGAGGTGCCGCTCGTGCACCCCGATCTCCCCTGGTTCGCCTCGCTCGGGCTCCGCTGGTACGCGCTTCCGGCCGTCTCGGAGCTCCTGCTCGACATCGGCGGCGTGAAGTATCCGGCCGCGCCTTTCAACGGCTGGTACATGGCGACCGAGATCGGCGCGCGCAACTTCAGCGATCCCTATCGCTACAACATGCTCCCCGCGATCGCCGAGCGGCTCGGCCTCGACACGCAGCGCGCCTCTTCGCTCTGGCGCGACCGCGCGCAGGTCGAGCTCACGCGGGCCGTCGTTCACTCGTTCGAGCGCGCGGGCGTCAAGATCGTCGACCACCACACGGCCGCCGAGGACTTCGTGCAGTTTGCCCAGGTCGAGCAGGGCCAGGGCCGCTGCGTGCACATGCGCTGGAGCTGGATCGTCCCGCCCATCGGCGGCAGCGCGACGTCGGTGTTCCACATGGATGAAGACCACCACCCCGACGTCATGCTCAAGCCGAACCTCTTCTATCAGCCGAAACCGTGGGCGCCGCCCGCGTGATCCCAGCCATTCCGGGCACGGCCGTCTGCCTGGGACATGCTCCATCCCACCAGCATCACCTTCGCAGCAGCAGCATTTCGCCGCAGGCGGGGGTTACCCTACGTAATTGTCAATGGAATGGCGTAGGTTTTGTGACCATTGTTTCGTAGACGTGTCGAGACAGACTATGCAAAGGGCAAAAACCATGTAGGCTCCTTGCTGGGGTACGATTCACCGGGAGGTCCGCGTCAATGGCTCCGCACGTCCTTCTCGTCGATGACAGCACCACGGTTCGCATGGTCATCGCGGCGGAGCTCCGCGAGGCCGGTTTCCGCGTCACGCCCGTCCCCACGCTGGACGCCGCGCGCCGCGCGTTCGCGCAGTACCGCGAGCGCGACCCGTTCCACCTCGCCATCCTCGACGTGCTCCTGCCCGACGGCGACGGGATCGACCTGCTCCGCGAGATTCGTCGAGATCCGGCGCTCGAACGCCTGCCGGTCATGATCCTTTCGAGCGACGCGCGGTTTGGATCGCGACTGCGGGGCCTTGGCGTGGGCGCCGACGATTTCGTGGGCAAACCCCACTCGAAATCGTTCCTCGTGAGCCGCGCCCACGTCCTCACGGGCAACCCGCAGACGGAGACGGCCCCGCGCGCCTTTCGTGTGCTCCTCGTCGACGCCGACGCCGGCTTGCGAGAGGCGCTCGAGAAAGTCCTCCGCGTCGGGCACGGTTGCGACGTCGTTTCGCTGGAGAGCGTCGATCAGGCCGCGCAATTCCTCGACCTCGAAGGCGCGGGCGTCGACGGCGCCGTGGTCGACCGGCGGTGTTTCCTGCGCGTGCTCGGCCTCCTCCGGTCGAAGCAGCCGAACGGGGTGCCCATGATCGTGCTCGACGATTCGCCCTCGGCCACCTGGCCGCCCGTGGCGGCGGCAAAGCGCAACACGGCCGTCGCCTCCGCGCTGGTCATGCCTCGCACGATCGGGCCGAGCACCGTGGCCGAGGTCATGATGTGCAGGCTGGTCGAGGAAGCACCGCCATCGGTATCATCGAGCAGCAAAATTCCGATCGCCACCATTGACGCCGTGCGTCGACTCGCGCGGGGCGCCTGAGCCATTCGTGGGTTCACCCGCACCGAAATGACAGAAAGCTGAAACTCGTGGGCGGAGGTGGCGGGTAGCCTTCGTTGCCTTGTCCAAGTCCACCGTCGATCCGACCGCGCTCGACCTCGAGCTTCCTGCGGTGCCTTTTCCCTCGGTGCCGGCGCCGGCGCCCATGCCGCCCGCTCGGCCCGAGAACTGGACGCGCAGCCTCTTCCACATCGCCTCGGCGCTGGCCGCGCTCGTCATGCTCCGCGTCGCGCCGAGCCGTGGATGGCTGATCGCCGCGAGCGGATCGCTGGCCGCGTGGGCCTGGTCTTGCGAGATCGCCCGCCGCCTGAGCCCGGCCGTCAACGAGCGGCTCATGCGTTTCTTCTCGCGCGTCGCCCACCCGATGGAGCGGCACCGGGTCAACTCGTCCACCTGGTACCTCACGGCCCTGGTCGGCCTCTCGATCTTCGCGCCCTTCCAGGCAGCCGAGCTCGGCGTCGTGGTCCTCGGCCTCGCCGACCCGGCGGCGGGCTTCATCGGCCGGCGCATCGGGCGCACGAAGATCCTCGCGAACCGCTCGCTCGAGGGCACGCTCGGCTTCTTTGCGGTCGGAACGCTCGCCGCGCTCGCGACGCTCGCCGCCTTCCACGGCCTGCCGCTCCCGGCGATGCTGCTCATCGCCTCGGCGGGCGCGGCCGCGGGCGCGATCGCCGAGCTCGTCTCCTCGCGCCTCGACGACAACTTCACCATCCCCGTCACGGTCGCGATCGCCGCCTCCATCGCAGGCGCGTTCGTCCCAGCGTCCTGATCTATCCTGGGCGCGCATGCGCCCGCTCCTCGGCTTGCTCGCCTTCCTCCCCTGCCTCGCCGCGTGCAGCGACGAGCCGCCCGGAGGCGCTGTGCCGCCCGCGCCCGACGCGGGCGCCGACGCCGCCCCGTCCTCCTTCCGCAGCGCCCTCTACCCCGAGGACTGGACGCCCTCCTTCACGGACGCCGAGGGCCACTTCCTCCACGACTTCTCCTACGCGGGCTACCACCACGGGGAAACGCCGCCCGGCGCGCCCGCCGCAACGCCGACCTTCGATGTCGTCGCGCACGGCGCAGATCCGACCGGACAGACCGACGCGACCCTGGCCGTACAAGCCGCCATCGACGAGGCCGCGTCCCAGGGCGGCGGGATCGTCACGTTCCCGGAGGGCCTCTACCGGATCGACGACAAGCTCGTCGTCGCCGCGTCGGGCGTCGTCCTGCGCGGCGCGGGCCCCACGAAGTCGCGGCTTCACTTCACGCGATCGGCGGGCATGAGCTACGACGCGCACCTCGCCTTCGTGGGCAAGGCCGAACCGAACCTCGAGCTCCCGCTCGCCGCGGACGCGACCTCGCGCGCCGACGTCGTCGAGGTCGCGAACGCCGAGGACCTCGCGCCCGGCGACGACGTCCTCCTCGGCTTTTCCATCACGCCCGCCTTCATCGAAGAGCACGGCATGACGGGCACGTGGACGGCCTTCAACGACACCTGGCAGCCCTTCTTCCGCCGCACCGTCCTCGCCGTCGACAAGGCCCAGACCCCGCACCGGATCACGCTCGACGCGCCGCTCCGGTACCCGGCCAAGCTCCGCGACGGGGCGAGCCTGCGCCGCGTCACGGGCCTCGTCCGCGAGTGCGGCGTCGAGTCGCTCGGCGTATCGAACGCCGTCTCCTGGGCCGAGGCCTGGGCCGAATCGCAGGTGCACGCGATCGACCTCCGGCGCGTCGTCGACTGCTGGATCAAGGACGTCGCCTCGTTCCCCTCGCCCACCGCGCCCGCCGAGGGCCCGGGCAGCGGCGCCCACCTCGCCTCGGGCGGCATCCTGCTCGAAGAGGCCAGGCGCGTCACCGTCGAGCGGGTCTCGCTCGGCCTCGCCCAGAACCGCGGCGGCGGCGGCAATGGGTATCTCTTCGAGCTCCGACGATCGAACGAGATCCTCGTCGCGGACAGCGAGGGCGACGGCGGCCGGCACAACTTCATCCAGAACTGGGGCTTCGGCACGACCGGCTGCGTCTTCCTACGTGTTCAAAGCAAACACGGGAAGTCGCTCACCGACATGAACGACACCTCGGGCTTCACGGGGTTGTCCGAGTTCCACCACTCGCTCGCCACCGCGAACCTCATCGACGCCTCGACCTTCGACGACGGCTTCTCCATCGTGAACCGCGGCGACGAGAGCACGGGCGCCGGCCACACGGGCACCGAGAACGTCCTCTGGAACAACCGCGGCACGGGCGCGCTCCGCTCGCTCCAGTTCGGCACGGGATACGTTGTCGGGACCGAGGGCCTCTACGTCACCGTCGAGTCGCCGCTCCCGATGGCCGAAGGCACGATGCCCGTCGACTGGGTCGAGGCCCAGGACGAAGGCGACACGCTCGCGCCGCCCTCGCTCTACGAAGATCAGCTCCTCCGCCGCCGCGCGCGCCTTCGCTAAAGCTCCGCGAGCGCTCTCCGGCTGCCCTCGTCCGCGTGCACGAGGCGGAGCAGCTCCTCCGACACGTTCGACAGCTCCGAGGCCGTCATCAGCGTCTGCTTCGCGCTCGTCTGCACCTCGCGCGCCGCCTCCGAGACGGACTGCATCGCCTGGTTCACCTGCTCCATCGCCGTCGTCTGGTGCCGCGTGCTCGCCTCGATCTCGCGCGACGACCGCGCCGTGTCCGCAACGTACGTGCGGATGCGCTCGAAGCTCGCGCCGACGTCCGCGAACCTGCGCGTGCTCGCCTCCACCGCCTTCGCGCTGTCCTCCGTGGCCATGACGGTCGCGTTCGTCGCGCCTCGCACCTGCTCGACCAGGTGCTGGATGTTCCGCGCCGCGCCGGCCACGCGATCGGCGAGCTTGCGGATCTCGTCCGCGACCACGCCGAAGCGCCGCCCTGCCTCGCCCGCGCCCGCCGCCTCGATCGTCGCGTTGATGGCGAGGATGTTCGTCTGCTCGGCGAGCTCGCGGATGATGTCCACGATGCCCCCGATCTCCTGCGATCGCTGGTTCAAGCCGACCATGTGCGTGACGACCCGATCGACCTGCTTGCGCGTCCCCTCCACGGTCTCGCGCGCCGCGGTCACGGTCTGATCACCGCCTCGCGCGGCCGAGGACGTATCCTCCGCGATACGACTCACCTGGACGGCGCTCTCGGCGATCTGGCGCGAGGTCGCCGTGAGCTCGCGGATCGTCACGGACACCTGCTGCGAGGTCGCGACCTGCTCGTTCGTCGAGCTCGCTTGTTGCGTCGCGGCGGCCTCGAGCTCGCGGGCGGCCGCGCGCATGCGCGCGGCGGCGGACCCGATCTTTCGGCTCAGCGAACGTACGATGGCCGCGCCCACGCCGCTCACGACCAGGAACGCGAGGACACACGCGCCCACGAGCCAGCTCGCGAACGAGCGCACGAGCTCGTCCACCGCGGCCGTCCGGGCGAGCAGGAGCGCCTGCTCTTCGTCGATCATCTCGTCGATGTGCCGGCGAATGGTGTCCATCGTCCGTTTGCCGTCGCCCGTCGCGACCCCCTTCGCCGCCGCCTCGAGCCCCTCGCGCCTGCGCAGCTCGATGTTGCCCGCGAGGAGACGCTTCTGCCGCTCCACGAGCGACCCGAGCTCCACGAGGCGCTGCTGCTGTCGCGGGTTGTCGCGAGTCAGCCGCGCGAGCTCGGCGACGTCTCCGTCGACGACCCCGCTCGCCTTTTGGTACGGTTCGAGGAACGCCTCGTCGCCCGTGATGACGTAGCCGCGCTGGCCCGTCTCCAGATCTTGGAATGCGGACAGCGTATGGCTGAGCGCGGTCAGGACCTCACGCGTATGCGCCACGGCGCCCGTGGCCACGAGCAGCCGCTGGGTGGTCGCATACGCGTACGAGCCAATGAGCACCAGAAAAATCACGGGAAGCGCGATGGCCGCGCCGAATTGTTTTCCTACCGTCCAGGTCCGCGACCCTGCCATGCGTCCGATCCTCCGACTGCTCTCGAGCTCGCCTCGCGGCTTTGGGCCGACCTCGCGAGCGTCGCGCCGAGCATCGCGTGGATGCTCGGCACGAGCTCCGCGTCGATGGCTCCTTTCGTCAACGATCCGTGCGCGCCCGATACCGCCGCGAGCCGCGCGAGCGGTTCTGCCTCCATGTTGCTGCACAGGAGCACCCGGGTCGTACCCATTCCCATCGCGTCGCGAATCATCCGTAGCACGAGAGGTCCGTCGAGCCTCGGCATATTGACGTCGAGCACGACGGCTTCGCACCGCATGTCGCGAATGGCCTGCAGGCAACCGAACGGCCCACGATGAAAGCGCGCTGCGAATCCGGCCTCTTCCAGCCGTCGAGCCAAGCCAAAACCGAAAAATGCGTCGTCATCGATGACGAGGACACGAACGCGTTCCAAAGGCATTCCTCCTGAATGCCACCATGGTGCCGAAGCCCACAGCGACATTGCCATATGTACGCGACGTCCTGGTTCCGAGAGCAAAGCGCACCAGGACCCAGCACGTTACACGCTCATCATCGAATGCGCAGTAAGAATGTTCCCGATTGGCAGGTAGGGTGCGGGGCGAATTTCGCCGACACTTCGAGATTCTCGGGGTCTCGTCAAGCTTTGTCGGGCATCGGCGGTGTACCGGGACACACCTTTTCGGTTTCAGGGCTCGTCGTCCTCGTGCGTGACGCTCTTCAAGATTTGCAGGCGAATGCCCTACACCTCGCCCCATACCTCGACCTCGCCGAGCGGCGCGGTCACACCATCACGCAGCGACAGCAGATCGAAAGTGCCCGCGCCGTGAGGAGGCCCAAGGAACGAAACCATACGACCTCCTTTTGCGACGATCGTACGCGGTATTCGTGCTCCTCGTATGAAGTTCGATGAAGAATCCGTGTTCGTCGCCCGGCGCGGAACGCAAGCGTTGCACGCTTTCACGCAAAGGTTGCGCGAAGGGGCTCGACAAGCGGGACGTCGGACCTGTATATGAGTTGGCAAACCTCTTGCCAGGCGCCGCCACCATGACAACGCCCCTCCTCGTCTCGACGTTGATGAAATCCCCCGTGCTGTCGGTTTCTCCCGACACCCTCGTGGATGAGGCTTACCTGCTGCTCGCGTCGCGACGCATCTCGTCGGCGCCCGTCGTCGACGCGACGGGCAAGGCGCTCGGCGTCGTCTCGCTCACGGACCTCCTGCGCATCGGCCGCCTGCAACCGGCCTCGCTGGCGGGCATCCAGCCTATCGATCTGCCCACCGAGCCCGTCACCGATCACATGCACAAGGGCGTCATCACGGTCTCGCCGAACGCGCCCGTGACGGCGGCGGCGCGGCTCATGGCCGACGAGCACGTGCATCGCGTGTACGTCGAGCAGGAAGGCAAGCTCGTCGGCGTCTTCAGCATCGAGGAGGTGCTCTCCTCCGTGCGCGCGCTCCGCCTCGAAGGGGCCATCGGCGACGTGATGACGAAGTCCGTCATCTCGCTCGCCCTCACGGCCACGATCGCCGAGGCGACCTCGCGGCTCGATCGCGCGCACGTGACGGGCATCGTGATCCTCGACGAGTATCGCCACCCGGTTGGTGTCTTCACGCAGGTCGAGGCGCTCGCGGCGCGTAGCCTCGATCCCTCGACGAAGATCGAGGACGTGATGAACTACGGCATCCTCACGCAGCACGTGAAGACGCCGCTCTACCGCGCGGCGGCGCACGCCTTCGAATCGCGCGCGCGCCGCGTGCTCGTGCTGGAGAACGGCGACCTCGTCGGCGTGATCACGGGCCTCGATTTCGCCCGCGTCCTCGCCGCGACCTGATCAGTACGGCTTCTGCCCGATGAAATTCCCGGGCGGATCGTAGTTGCAGACCCAGAACTCCCAGTCTCCCCCGCCGAACGGCGAGCCCGAGCTGCATTTCGCGATGCCGCAGCCGAGCTTCGTCGTGTTCGCCCAGACCACCTGGGTGTAATGGCCGCACACGGCCGAACACTCGTTCGATGAATAGATATAATCGGCCTTCTCGGACACCCAGTTCGAGACGACCTGCTCCGCGGTCGATCCATTGGAGCTCGCGTACAGGTTCTCGCCGTAGTCGTTCGAGCTGTGCTCCCAGACGCATTTCTCCGCGTACGCCTGCGCGACGGCGGCGATCTCGGGCGACCAGACGAGGGGCGGGAGCGGCTCGGGGGCCGGCGGATCGACGGACGCGCGCGCCGCGTTGTGGGCCTCGGTGATGCCTTGCATCGAGGCCGGCTCGCCGGCATTCGTACTCCCGCCGCCGCTGTCGCCGGATCCTTCGTCGTCGGAGCAGCCCGCGGCCGCCACGAGGAAAGAAACGAAGACGAGCCCATAGAAAGGTGAAAAGCGCTTCATGGGGCGATCGTGGCACGCCGCGCCGCCCGGGCGCAAGCCACCTCGGGGCAGGCGCATCGAATCGACGCCGGGGTCCTGGAGAGCGCTGCACGACGCAGGTTCTGCATCACCTCTCCGTTCCAGAGCGAAACGAAGGGCGAAGACGCGAGCGAGCCGATCGCGGGCGCCTCGTACGCAACGGGATGCACGGTGCCGTCCGGGTCGATGCACGCCTGCTCCCATTCCATGCGACACGTCAAAAACCGTGTGCGATTGGCAAAATCGTCGGCCGCGCGAAAACGACCCAACGCGGGATCGTCGCCGGCGACGCAGGGGCAATCGCCGCGGGGATCGAGGTGATCCACGAGCACGACGTTCGCGGGCGCGAGAATCGCCCCGAGCGCACGGACGGCGCGTGACACCTGCTCGCCCCGCGGCTCGATCCACTCGACCTCTGCCCGCGGCGTGCACGGAAAAACCTCCTCGACCTTCAACCAATCGACCCCGAGCGAAGCCGAAAGCCTCCCGAGCGCGGGCAATTCGCCGACATTCGAAGCGGTCACGACCGCCGAGATCCCGATCCGCACGTCGACCCCGCGCGCCGCGCGACGCCGCAACATGCCCTCGATGTTCTTCACGATCGTCGCGAACCGCCCGCCGATCCGGAGCCCGTCGTTCGTCGCCGCCGTCGCGCCGTCGAGCGAGATCGACAGGCTCGTCAGCCCGAGATCACAGAGCGCATCGAACCGCGCCTCGTCGAGCATCATCCCATTCGACAACAAGTGCACGTCCGTGCGGCCCGGACGACCGGCACGCGCTCTCTGGATCGCCGCGAGCACCTCCGGGAAGATCGGCGCCACGATCGCCTCGCCGCCGTGCACGAAGCCCACGTAATCGGCCGCGGCGAACGGCTCCCGCATTGCATCGAGCAGCCATGGCTGCATCGTCCGTGCGCTCCCGCTCCGCGTCTTCTCGGGCGCGCCCGTGATGCAATGGGCGCAACGCAGGTTGCACCGCTCGGTCACCGTGACGTAAAGCCGCACGGGCAACGGCGCGCTCGAGCTCCCCGTGCGAAACGCTTCGCCCGACGCGTCCGGCCCCGCACGCCCCTCGATCGAAATGCTCGCCGCGCCCTCGCCCCGCCCCGCGCCTCTCGGCGCCTCCGGCCGCGGAATCGAAAACCATTGCCCCGCCCCGCCCGCGCGCCCGACGAGCCGCCCCGATTCCAGTCGAAACACGTACGCCACGCGCCGCGCCGACGCCGGCAGCCGCGCCTCGAACACCACGTGCTCGTCCTCCTCCGCCGCGACCTGCATCACCTCCTCGCGCGCCCCCGCGCCCTCGTCCCACCGCACGACGAGCCCTTTTCCGTACCCCCGCCGCAACGCCGCGCGAATGCAAAGTCGCCCGTCCTCCTCCACGGCCACGAACGGGCTCACCGGCGCGTGCAGGATCGGCTCCTCCGCGCCGCCCACGACGAGCACGTTGTTCCGGAAGCCCCCCCGCGCCCGCGTCCGCGGATTGTCCGGATCGAGCTCCCAGCGCGCGTCCTCGACGTGAAGCTTGTACTCGTGGACGCCGATCGCCGCCTCGATCGTCGCCTCGAACGACCCGTCCTCGCGCCGCGCCATGGGCGTCGGTCGAAACGCCGACCATTCCCCGCAGAGCGAGACGAACGCCGCGGGCCGCTCCGGCCGGTAGAAGAACGTCACGGGAATGGAAACCACGCGGCCACCATACGCGAATCCGCGCCGCGGGGCAGGCCCCTCCGGCCTCGCGGAACTTCTTCACCCCGAGCGTCCCCGCGCCCCGGGACACCCTGGAGAGCGCCCCTTCCTTGTCTCTTCCCTGCCCGTCGGCTCCGCTGTAGCCTTCGCGGAAGGCCATGGTCCACAGACGTCCGCATCCTGGGCGATCCCGAGCGCGGTGGCTCGGGTTTTCCGCCGCAATCGCCGTCTTCGGCGCTTCGCTCACCGCATGCGTCGGCGTCATCGGCGACGCGGACGAGGACAAGACCGAGCTTGAGTCGCTCGTCCTCGCCGCGCCCGCGCTCCCCCGCCTCACGGCCGCGCAGTACCGCAATACGCTCGTCGAGCTCTTCGGCGCGAGCATGCCCGCGGCGCCGCTCGAGGACGACACGAAGCCGTTCCTCTTCTACAACATCGGCGCCTCCAGCACGACGCTCTCCGAGTTCGGCGTCCAGCAGTACGAGGAGTCCGCCGACGCCATCACGCGTCACGCGTTCGCCGATCCGGCCCGGCGCGCGGCCTTCGTCGGCTGCGAGCCCGCCGCGCCCGGCGACGCCTGCGTCGAGGGCTTCCTGCGTCGCTTCGGCCGCCGTGTCTTCCGGCGCCCGCTCACCGACGAAGAAGTCTCTCGCTGGGTCTCCGTCTCGCAGACGCTCGCGGATTCGAGCGCGTGGGAGGGCCTGCGCCTCGCCGTCTCGGGCCTGCTCCAGTCCCCGCATTTCCTTTATCGTGTCGAGGTCGGCGTCTCCGACGACGCGGCCCCCGGACGGCGCAAGCTCACGGGGTACGAAATGGCCACGCGCCTCTCGTTCCTCCTCTGGAACCAGGGCCCGGACGACGCGCTCCTCGACGCCGCCGAAAAAGGCGACCTCGACAAACCCGCGGGCATCGCCGCCGCCGCCGAGCGCCTGCTCGACGACCCGCGCGCGCGCTCGGCCATGCAGGCGTTCTTCCGGCAATACCTCGACCTCGGCCGCCTCGACGGCATCCAGCGCGACCCGGCCGCGTATCCGTACTTCACGCCCACCATGACCGAGGCCATGCGCCGCGAGGTCGAGCTCCTCGTCGAGGACGTCGTCTTCGAGAGCCGCGGCGACGCGCGCAGCATCTTCAGCACCCGCAAGACGTTCGTGAATGCGGACCTCGCGGCGCTGTACGGCATCGAGGCGCCCGGCGCCACGGTGGACACGTTCGTCCCGGTGGAGCTGCCCGCGGACGGCCCGCGCGCGGGCATCCTCACGCTCGGCGCGTTCCTCACCATGAATGCCCACGAGACCCGCACCTCGCCCACGGCACGTGGCAAATACGTCCGCGAGCGTGTCTTTTGCCTCGAAGTCCCGGCCCCGCCCCCGGGCGTCGACACGACCCTCGACCCGCCGATGGGCGAGCCCCAAACGGTCCGCGAGCAAATGGAGGCGCACCGCACGAACCCTGCCTGCGCCGCGTGCCACACCTTCATGGACCCGCCCGGCTTCCTCTTCGAGCATTTCGACTCGTCGGGGTATTACCGCACCGTCTTCGAAAACAACCTGCCGATCGACTCCTCCGGCGACCTCGACGGCAAACCCCTCGCGGACGCGCGCGAGCTCGCCACCGTCCTCGAGACCGAGCCTCGTGTCGGCCGTTGCATGGTCCAGCAGCTTTATCGTCACGCGCAGGGCCGCATCGAGACGAAGGGCGAGCGCCTCGCGCTCGAAGACCTCGCCTCGCGCTTCGCCGGCGCCTCCTTCGATTTCCGCACCCTCCTGATCGAGCTCGTCACACACGACGCGTTCCGTTACATCGGCGAAGAGGAGAGCCCGTGAAGACCACGCCCCTTTCCCGACGAACCTTTCTCCGGGGCGCCGTGGGCGGCACGGCCGTCGCCCTCGCCTTGCCCACGCTCGAAGCGATGCTCGGCTCGCGCGGCGCAGAAGCCGCGTCCACCGACCCGATCTTCGGCATCTTCTTCTGGGGCGGCGGTTTGCCCTGGCACGACGGCCACGGCGCGCCCCAGGCCGGCCACCCCGATGTCTGGACACCCTCCACGACCGGCAAGGATTACACGCCGAGCGAGCTGCTCGCGCCGCTCGCGCCGTACCAGCCGAGCGTCATCACGGGTTTGACCCCGCACACCGAAGTGCCGGATAGCCCACCGGGCCAGAGCGATGGCCATATGCGTGGCTTCATGGTCTCGATGACCGGCGATCGCATTCGTCCCGAGGGATTCGATCACCCCTCGCACACGCTCACCGCGCTCCGCCCCACGCTCGACCAGTACGTCGCGAAGCACAAGGACTTCTACGGCCCGGAGAGCCCCCGCTTCCGCTCCCTCATCCTCGGCGCGAGCACCGCGCGCTTCCATGATTACGGCCACTGGAACGCGATCTCGTACAATGGCCCCGACGACCTGAACCCGCCGATCCTCGATCCAGGCCAGCTCTACGATCTCCTGTTCGGCGTGGCGGCGGACACGGCCGGATTGAAGCGCCGCGCGCTCCTGCTCGACGCGGTCATGGAGGACGCGAAGAGCCTGTCCAGCCGCGTCGGCGCGGCCGACAAGCAACGCATCGAGGCGCACCTCGATCACCTCAACGCCGTCAAGAACCGCCTCGACTTTTCGGGCGAGGCTTGCGCGCCCCCGGGCAAACCCGCGCCGAACGGGGACCTCATCGCGAAGACCGAGATCATGGGCTCGCTCCTCGCCTCGGCGCTCGCCTGCAACATGACGCGTGTCTTCTCGTTCATGCTGAGCTCCCCCGCGACGACGCACGTCTTCTCGAACCTCGGCGTGCCCAACGATTTCCACGCCACCGTCCACGAGGGCGCGTGGGAGCACGCCCGCGCGGGTATCCTGTATCAAATGCAGGCCTTCGCGGCGTTCCTCGGTCGGCTCCAGGCCGTCGTCGAGCCGACGGGCGGCACGCTGCTCGATCGCGCGCTCGTCTTTGGCCTCTCCGAGTACGGCGAAGGATATCAGCACAGCGTCGCCGAGATGCCCTGCGTCCTCGCGGGCGGCGCGAATGGCAAGATCCGCCGCAACGTCCACGTCCGCGACCCCGGCGGCAATTACAGCAAGGCTCACGTCACCATGCTGCGCGGCGTCGGCCTGGAGACGCCGAGCTTCGGCTGGAACGGCGGCCAAACATCCGAAGCTTTCGGCGACATCCTCGTGTGAGGCGCGTGCCATTGCGTTCCCATCCCCTTTCGTCTTTCCAAACCCTCGGCGCCGCGGCGTCGCTCCTCGCGTGCTCGCTCCTCGTCCCGCGGTCGGCGTTCGCCGTCCAGCCCACGGGATATCTCGATAACGCCGGATGCGACGCCATCGCCGGCTGGGCCCAGGATCCCGACGTCCCGAACCAGCCGATCGACGTCCACGTCTATTACGGCGTCCCCGCGGGCACGCCCGGCGCGCCTGCCATCGCCGTCCGCGCGAACGTCCACCGCGACGATCTCTGCGCGGCGATCGGCTCGTGCGAGCACGGCTTTTTCGCCCCCTCCCCGCTCGCCTTTCACGATGGCAATGCCCGCGACGTCTACGCCTATGGCATCGACACGGGCGGCGAGGGCAATCCGGTGCTCGGCAACAGCCCACGCACGCTCCAGTGCCCGCCCGCCGCGCAATCGGGCGTGCGGCGGAAGGTCGTCGGCGCTCCCACGTACGACGCCTGGCGATTCTCGTCGTTCTGGGACCTCTTGCCCCTGCCCGCGGCGGACGCCGACCTCCTCCCGGACGGCCCTGATATCCCGGACAAACCCGAGCTCGTCCAGGCCGACGACGGCACCGGACAAACCTGGCTCGTCGACGGCGGCGTGCGCCGGCTCGTCTCGCCGGGCGCCGCGGCGACCTGGCGCTTCGACCTCGGCAAGGCGTCCGTACGCCCCGCGGCCGAGGTGTATGCCCTCGTCGAGGGAACGCCGCTCCGCCCGCGCCCCGTGCTTTTCCTTCGTGGCGCGCTTTATCTCGTGGACGACCCGCAACCGGTCGTCCCCGGCGGCACGAGCTCCTCGTCGTCGGGCGCCGGCGGCGCGGGAGGAGGCTGGGGTGAGGGCGGCGAGGGCGGTGAGGGCGGCGAAATGACGCCGGCCAAGCCTCCCAGCGGCGCGTGTACGCTCGGCGCCCCCGGAAACGCGGACGAACGATCGTTTTTCTTGCCAATCCTCGGCATTGCCGCCGTCGCCGCGCGTCTGCGGCGACGCAAATGAATCTTCTTTCAGTCCATCGGCGGTAGCGGCCTCGGGCCCGGCGGATCGAGCGGCGGCTCCTCGCTCGGCTCCCCCACGAAACGCGGCGCGCCCCGATCGTCGATCGCGACCCGCAAAAACCGATGCCCGGTGATCCCTTCCCGGGTCACGTCGAGCTCGAGCAGCGTCCCCGTGTGGCTCCCTGCTCGCGTCATCCCCGAAAACACGAAATTGCCGATCCCGTGCGCGATGAGCCGCCCGCGATATCGCTCCGCCGGCTGCACCACGTGCGCGTGCGCCGCGATGACCGCGTCCGCCCCGGCGTCGATGAGCGCGCGGCTCGCCTCGCGCTGATACTTCGTGGGCAGGGGCGCGTACTCGATCCCCCAATGCACGAACACGATCACCACGTCGGCGCGCTCCCGCGCCCGCTCCACGTCCTGCCGCGACCGGGGCCCGCCTCGATCCACGTGGCCGATCAGCGCAATGCGCACACCGGCGACCTCACGCACCACGAACGCCTCGCGCCCGGGGCTCGCCTGCGTCGTCCCGAAATTCCCCAAACCCGCCGAATCGAGGCGCTCGAGCATCTCGAAATACCCCGCCTCCGACATGTCGAGCGTGTGGTTGTTTGCCACCGACACCATATCGAAGCCCGCATCCAGGAGCAGGCGCGGCGCCGAAAGCGGCGCCACGAGCGGCTCGGGGATCGTGGGCTCCCCCTGCGACGTGACCACGCATTCGAGGTTCCCCACGAGAAGGTCGTACGACCGCAGCCGCTCGGCCACATGCGCGAAAGGAAAGGCCGGCTCCTGGCCTTTTTTGATCACCGCCGCGACCCCGCCCGCCATCGACACGTCGCCCACGAAAGCGACGGTCGCGCGCGGCACCGCTGCTGCGGGCGGCGCTTCCAACGACACGGGCGGCGGCGCGGGCCTCGGAATCGCGCTCACGAGCGGAACCGGCTGGCCCGGCGCTCCCGACGCGCCGCTCGAAAACCACCCCGCCGCGAGCACGAGCCCGAGGAGCGTCAGAGCCGAGGCGCGGCGCGCTTGCATTCAGACGATATCCTACACCATCCCCTCGGGTGCGCGAAACAT
The DNA here is from genome assembly GCF_029946505.1 of Polyangium sp. y55x31. Lineage (GTDB taxonomy): Bacteria > Myxococcota_A > Polyangia > Polyangiales > Polyangiaceae > Polyangium. Next base: position 141,521 of record NZ_JARZHG010000005.1, on the reverse strand, counting down.
TCGGGAGCGCTCAGACCGCGAGGACGTCGCGCAGATCGAGCCCCGGGATCGCCTCCGCGTGCTCGTTCACGAGCTTTCGCACGCCCTCGGCCAGCACCTCCTCGATCTTGCTGCGCACGAGCCCGGGGACGACCGACGCTTGCGCCGCCGGATCCTGCGCCGCGAGCGCGAGCCCCGCGTCGAGCGGCAGATCACAGCCGGCGAAACGCACGGCCCCCGCGACCACGCGCACCAGCGATTCGAGCCCCGCGACCTCCTCCAGCGTCCCGCGCAGCCGGAGCCGCGACAACGCCACGGCCCCGCCGCGCTCGATACGAATGCACCCGAGCTCCACGAGGGGGCTCCCGCCTTGGACGACCGAAAGCGCCTCGCTCGTGATCGTGATCGATTGCAGGCTCGCGGCGCGGACGCGCTCCGCATTCGAGCTCTCGGCGGCGATCCGCGCGAGGTTTCCGCTCCCCTTGATTTCCACATGGATCGCCCCGCCGGCCGCGACCGAGAGCCCTGTCCCGTTCTGTTCGTGCACGAACGGTTCGCGCAGCGCGAGCGTCGCCTCGGCCGCGGGATCGCCGAGATCCGCGATGGATACGTCCGACGCGCCGCTCGAAGGCGCTTTGCGAAAATTGTCGGCGATCGCCTCGAGCGTCGCGAGCGCGGCCTCGTCCCGCATCGGATCGTAGCCGGGGCTCGCCATCTTCGTGCCCCGGAGACCCGCGGCGATGATCTCCACGATCTGCTTTTTGGCCTCGCCCGTGAAATCCAGGAGCCCTTCCCCCGGGCCGTCGATCGACGAGACCCACGCCTCGATGCGCGCGTCCGAAAACCGCACGTCCGCGCCTCCGAACAGCATGTTCTTCGCGGGCCACAATGCGTCGACGACGATCGGCGGATCACACCGCAACGTCAGCCGATCCTGCGCGATCCGGAGCCGCACGCGGCTCGCGAGCTCGGTCCGGAGCTCGCGGATCCACGTCCGGCTGAGGTTCTTGCCGCGGGGCAACGTGAAGGACAAACCAATGTCGCGCAGCTCCACCATCGGGGGAAGCTGCCCGAGCAGCGCACTCGTCGGGTCGCCCATGTCGCCCATCCCCACGCCCACGTACGAAGTTGCGAGACCGATGAACTTTTTACCGCGACCGGGAACCGAAGGCAAGCCCCCCCCTCCAGCAACAATTCTTCACAGTCCGGGAGTTGACTTTGTGACCGCCGGTCACTAACACGGAGAGCCATGAATTTGCGCGATTTCTTATTCAAGACCGCCCTCCCGTCCCTCACCCTCGCCCTGCCGGCCCTCGTGGGCTGCGGCGGCTCGGAGCCCGCGGGGCCCGCCGAGCCCGGGCAGGAGCTGCTCGCGCCTCCGGAAGCGGGCAAGGGCGTGCAGTTCAAGATGGTGACGAAGCTCGACCCCGGCACCGAGGGCGAGCATTGCATGTTCGTGAGGGCGCCCGCCGAGGGGCTCTACGTGAACCGTGACGAGGTGCGCTTCACGAAGGGCAGCCACCACTTCCTGCTCTACCAGACGAGCTACGACGACATTCCGACCAAGAAAGAGGACGGCACGGTCGTCGACACGAGCGGCGTGTTCGACTGCTCCGACGGCGCCACGAATGGCTGGGCCGTGGAGAAGCTCATCGGGGGCTCGCAGAACGGCGAAGGCGAGGCCTTCCTGAAGTTCCCCGAGGGTGTGGCCATGAAGGTGCGCCCCGGCGCGGTGCTCCTCATGAACGCGCATTACATCAACGCCTCGATGAACGTCATCGAGCCCGAGGTCCGGATCAACCTCTACTCGGTCCCCGAGGCGGAGGTGACGACGGAGGGCGACGTCCTCTTCCTCTACAACCCCTTCATCCACGTCTCTCCGATGGGCGAGGGCCGCGCGCGCATGCGCTGTCCGGTGCACAAGGACATCACGATCGTGAACGTGCAGTCCCACATGCACGCGCGCGGCGTCGACTATTCCGCGTCGATCGTGGGGGAGGCGGAGCCTTTCTACACGAACACCGAGTGGGAGAAGGTCCCGGTCAAGGATTTCGGCGCGGGCCTCCAGGTCAAGGCGGGCTCGTGGTTCGATTACCATTGCGACTACGCGAACGGCGAGATGCGTGACGTCTTCCAGGGGCCGCGCTCGACCGACGAGATGTGTATGCTCATCGGCTCGTATTACCCGGCCGAGGCGGCGACCGCGAACTGCCTCGCCGAGCCCGCCGCCCCCAACCAGCCGAACTCCATCGGCGCCGAGTGGGTGGGCAATGGCAAGGCGACGTGCGCCGAGTCGTTCTCCTGCGTGCAGCAGGCCCTCGGCTCGGGCATGGGCGGCCTCGAGGCCATGACGCCGTGCGTGACGAACTCCGACGCCGCGGTCTCGAAGGAACTCTCGGACGCCTTGCGTTGCTTCTTCAGGACCGGCCCGGGCCAGGATCCGACGATGCTCTGCAAGACCGAATTCGAAACCTGCCTCGCGAACTGACCCTCCCCCGCCGGATCACGCTCCCCCGGGCGTGATCCGGCCCCTCCCTCTCAATCGAGCGACAAAAGCCCGCGCCGCACCGCGAGCAGAATCGCGCCCACGTGCACGCCGTGGATGATCTGCCCGCGCTCGATGGCGGGCACGATGTCCTTTGGCTCCATCAGCGCCACATGGATGTTCTCGGCCGGGTCCATCCGCTGCGCGGAGACACGGCGCGCGCCCGCGGCGAAAAAGAAATGGGCGCGGTTCGTGTGCCGGCTCGGCTCGGTGTTCGTCGAAAGAAGCGGCAGCCACGTCTCGGCGACGAACCCTGTCTCCTCTTCGAGCTCACGCCGCGCGGCTTGCTCGGGCGTCTCGCCCGCGTCGATCACGCCTGCCGGCAGCTCCCGACTCACGCGCGCCGCGCCGTGCCGATACTGATCGACGAACACCACCTGCCCTTCCGCCGTCACCGCCAGCACCGAGGCCCAGTCGGGCGCCTCGATCACGTGAAACTCGTCGATCTCGCCGCCGTGCGGCAGGGCGATGCGTTGCTCGTGCACGGTGAGCCATCGACGCGCGACGATCGGACGGCTCTGCATCACGGACCAGGGCTTCATGCGCCCTTCCCTAGCCTCCCTCCGCGGCCCCTGCAAGCCCGTCGCGGGGAGCCATGAGACGCCCACCATTGCATCTGATGGATACATGGCGAACCGACGCAATCCCTCTCACCTCATGCCAATGGTTTTTCGAGACACACCACGGGTGAACCATAGCCTGCGCCGCCGATGCGTGGACCGGATGACGCCTCTTCTTCTTCTTTCGCGTTTTTCAGGGATCTACACGGTTTCGACGACCCCTGAGGCGACCAATGGAACAACGTTGGCGTCGGCACCCTGACCGGTGAAATCGTGCGCTTGCATTGACGCATGAGGTCGCGTCCTGCTTCCTTACAACCTCCACATTCAATGCCCCGATGGCTCGACCCTGGGTGCGGGGGCCATGGAGGAATCAAGATGAGCGCTGGTACGAAGAAGCTCGGCCGCGAGGGCCGATCCGTGGTTGCTTTTGTCCTCGTCTCCGGCGCGCTCGGCGTCGGGTGCGCGGGAACGCCGAGCGGCGACGAAGCCGTGGCCGACACGTATGGCAGCTTCGAGGCATTCGAGGCCGTTACGTATCGTGAGCCCGACACGGGCATCTACATCGTCGACGGCGACACGCCCGTCGACGACATCAAGAAGCTGGAGGAGTTTTACGAGACGTACGTCCAGCAGGGCGCGCTCATCGTCCACCGCAACGGCAACCAAGACGCGAAGTGGAACGACACCCAGAAGCTCGACCTCACCTACTGCGTGAGCACGACCTTCGGCAGCCGCTACAACTCCGCGGTCCAGGCCATCAAGGACGCGACGGCCGCCTGGGAGGCCGTGACGAACGTCAAATACAAGCACGTCGCCGACCAGGACAGCAATTGCAACGCGCAGAACAACAACGTCCTCTTCGACGTGCGTCCCACGAATGCGAACGGCCAGTACCTCGCGCGCGCGTTTTTCCCGGGCGATGCCCGCAGCAGCCGCAACGTGCTCATCGACGGCGGCGCGTTCGGCAACAACGGGCCGACGACGCTCACCGGCATCCTGCGGCACGAGCTCGGCCACACCCTCGGCTTCCGCCACGAGCACACCCGCCCCGAGGCCGGCGCGTGCTTCGAGGACAACCAGTGGCGTGCGCTCACCCCCTACGACGCCAAGTCCGTCATGCATTACCCGCAATGCAATGGAAAGGGCGATCAGACCCTGAATCTCACCGACATGGACAAACAGGGCGCGGTTTCCCTGTATGGCACGCCGGGCGGCGCGCCGGCCCCGGAGCCCGGCGATCCCGGCCCGAGCGATCCCGGCCCCGGCGATCCCAGCGATCCCGGCAATCCCCCGGCGCCGGGCGGCACGCCGTCCACGCAGAGCTTCAACGGCACCGTGAACAAGAGTCAGGTCGTTCAGATTCCGCCGCTCTCCGTGGTCGAAGGGACGACGTTCGAGGTCACGATGACCGGCAAGGGCGACCCCGATCTTTACGTGCAGTTCGGCGCGCAGCCCGGGCCCGGCGGGAATTGGGCGTGCCGCCCGTACAAGACCGGCGCGAACGAGGTCTGCAGCTTGACCGTTCCGCCCGGTGAAACCCAGGCGTTCATCGCGGTGCGTGGATATAGCTGGGGCCAGTATCAGCTCGCCGTGACGTACACGGCCCCCTGATTCCACCAACCTTCGCGGCTCCGCGCGGCGCCCCTCCCGCTGCGCGGAGCTGCCGCTTCTCCCGGAACGCTCGCCGACGCCCGCCCGCTCGCGCGGTTGACCGCGCCTCGGGGCTAGGATATCCCCGCGCGATGCGAACGCGCTCGGCCCTCGTCCTCGCCCCCTTCTTCTTCCTCCTCGTCGCCTGCGGCGGCGGGGCCGCCCAAGATCCGAAGACGTCGGCCGACGCGAGCGGCGGCGAAGGCAAGGCCCGGCCGCCCGAGTGCGAGGTCGTCGGCAAGCACCTCGTCGCCCTCGAAGATCGGCCGAAAGGCAAGGGCCCGGCCGAGGAAATGCGCTCGCTCACGGGCGCTTTCCTCCGCCTCGCCGACTCTCTCAAAAAAGAGAACATCGAGACGCCCGACTTCAAGGAGGCCGTCGCCGAGCTCGCCGACCAGTCCGAGAGCTTCGGCAACCAGCTCAAGGCGCTCGGCCCGGTCGTCGACGAGATGGACCAGATCAAGGGCCAGCTCGGCGCCTGGGAAAAGAAGGTCACGTCCACGGCGAACGCGTTCGACGCGACGTGCAACAACGGGCCGCAGGCCGAGTGCGAGGCGCTCGGCGTCGAGCTCCAGAAGGTCCCGCGCATGGAGGGCGAGAAGTTCGCCGAGCACGCCGCCGCGATCGAGAAGTTCATCGCGGCGATGGAGAAGCTCCAGGTCAAGGACGCGAAGGTGAAGTCGAGCCTCGCGGCCATGCTCGGCGCGCTCAAGGAGGGCGTCCCGCCCATGCGCCGGTTCGCGGTGCTGCTCGCCGAGTCGAAGAAGGTCGACCCCGCAGGCGAGGAGTTCAAGGCGAAGGTGAACCGCGTCGCGGCGATGTGCGGCGTGAAGCCGGAGGAGTGAGGCTCCTAGAGCTCGCCATCCCCTTTCGATGTCCGCGCCCGCCCAAGCCCTCGGCGCGCCCGCGAACCCCTCCGGGCTCCGCGCCTTCTTCGGCCTCGATCTCCTCGACAACCGTTATCCCGCGCTCCACGGCCTGCGCGTCCTCGCGATCGTCAGCGTCGTCCAGTACCACGTCACGTGGATCTTCTGGGGCGAGCAGGGCATCCCCCTCGATCGCGACTTCGTCGACCGATCCCTCTCGATCTTCTTCGGGATGGATCTCTTCTTCCTGCTGAGCGGCTTCCTCATCGGCTCGATCCTGCTCCGCTCGCTGCAGAAGAGCGGCACCCAGGATCTGCGCCGCTTCTACCTGCGCCGCGTCCTTCGCACGTTCCCGTCGTACTACGTCGTGCTCACGATCCTCGCGCTCGCGCTCCCGCTCACGGAGACGCAGCGCGCGCACCTGCCCTACGAGTACACGTACCTCACGAACTTCGTCTCCTTGCACCGGCCCGACATCATCATGTTCTGGGGCTGGTCGCTCTCGCTCGAGGAACAGTTTTACCTCACGGTCCCGATCCTCTTTTTCGTGCTCCACCGCCTCCGCAGCGAACGCGCGCGCTTCGGCCTGCTCGGCGCGCTCTTCTTCGCGGCGCTCGTGGTGCGGCTCGTCATCTTCTTCCGCTACCGCCCGTGGAACGATTTCATCCTCTACGGCGCGCTCTACTTCCGCACGTACACGCGCTTCGACACGCTCATCGCGGGGATCCTGCTCGCCTTCATCCACCAGCGCCACGGCGAGGCCGTGGGCCGCTTCCTGTCGCGGCCGCTGCATCGCGCGCTCCTCGCGATCCCGGCGCTCACGTGCCTCTGGCTCCTCTTGAACCCCGCGATGTTCGGCGAAGAGCACGTCCAGCTCGTGCACGTCTTCGCCTGGGGCACCGTGACGAGCCTCATGTACCTCCTCGCCTTGCCGCTCCTGCTCCACGGCGACGGCTTCATCCACCGCGCCCTCTCGGCGCCTTTTTTTCGTCAGGCCGCGACGCTCGGGTACGGCGTCTACCTCGTGCACATCCCGATCATCGACCACGTCATCCTGCCCGCCGCGAAGTACCTCCACGGAAAACGCGTCTCGCTCCTCCTCGTCTGGCCCGCGTCCCTCGCGGCCACGATGCTGATCTCGTTCGTGATCGGCTACGTGATGCACGTGCTCATCGAAAAGCCCTCGCTCCGGCTGCGCGAGCGATTCGCGGCCTAGAACATCGATCGGTTTGACAACCGCTCGCTGTTCTAGGCTTCTCTTGTCCCGAGGGGGACGCTCTGCGAGCTCGCTTCGCGATCTCGCAGAGCGCCGAACCGTTCGGCGCTCTAGGGATCGAAGGGTTTTCCGAACCCACGCGACGGCAGCTCCGCGAAGGAAAAACCCTTTCGGCCCTCGGTGATCCACGTGAGCGAGGACGAATCGAGATCACGGTCGAGCTCGAAGCGCGCCGATCGCGGGCCACGCGGGCCGACGTCGAGGACCGTGACGCGGACGCCCGGCACCGTGAAGACCTCGCCCGGCGCGATCGGGGCGTCCTGGCTGCGGAAGAGCGCGCCCGAGCCCATCGGAAAGAGGCTGTGCTCCGGAGGCACGCGTACGTCGAGCGTGCGCGCGTCGCGCCGTAGCACGAGCACATGGCCCGTCTGTGCGAGGATCCGCCAGCGCGCGGGCAAACGGCCGCGATCGTCGAGCGCGAACGGCAGGAAAAACGCGCTCGCCATGCAGCGGATCACGACCACCTCGGCGTCCTCCGGCGCCTCGATCTGCCCGCGCAGCTCGGCCGAGTGCTTCGTGAAATCGTCGGCGGACCTCTGCTGCCTGCGCGCCATGAGCCACGCGGTCCCGGGGCCGTGCACGAAGTGCGCGAAGCCGAGCGCCACCGCCGCGAGCCCCGTGAGCTGCGCCGCCACGCTCCTCGGCCGGCGCGCGTCTTCGTCGCTCGCCGCGGAGAACCACGCGTATTCGAGGAGCATGCCGACCGCAGGCGCGATGCCGAGCAAGCTCGCGCCGAGCACACGCGGCGAGGGCACCACGGGCAGCACCGGCACGAGTGCGAGCACGGAGCCGAGGAGGAGCCACGCGACCTTCGGGCGGCGCGCCTCGTCCTGCGCCGCGTACGCGCGCCGCAGCGGCACGTAGAGCAGGGCCGCGGTGCCGATCGCCAGCGCCACGGGCAGGACGATCGAGGTGGTGTTGGGCAGCAGCGTCTCGTCGTCGAGCGCGAGCCATCCATCCGCGAGGAGCGTGACGAACCTGCGCGGCACGGCCCGCAGAAACAGGCCCGTCTCGCGGAATGGATCCGTGTAGAAGCCCGAGCCGAACGAGCCATACCCGCCCCGGTGCCGCACGTAGAGATACGCGGCCGTGGGCAAGACGAACGTCGAGACGAACCCGATGCGCCGGAGCAGGCTCTCGCGTTTGCCCACGATCTCCAGGGCGAGCACGTAAGCGCCGAAGCACACGGCGTACTCGCCGGAGAGCAGCGAAAGCGTGAAGAGCCCCGTCGCGAGCGCGGCGTCTCGAAGCCTTCGTTCCTCGCGGAAACGCGCGTGCGCGACGAGGCCCGCGATGCCGAACGTGAGCGAGAGCAACGCCTCGCGGTTGGCGAGCCATGCCAGCGGAATCGCGTGCGCGGGCGCGAGCGCGAAGACGATCGTCGCGATCGCCGCGGCCCGCGCCGAGAGCGCGCGCCGGAAGAGGGCGCGCGCGCCGAGCACCATCGCCGCCCACCAGGCGAACGAGTGCAGGTGCATGAGGAGCGGCACGCCGCGGAATGCTTGATGCTCAAAGTAACGGAGCGCGCTCGCGAGCGGACGGAAGAAGCGGATCTGGAGCTCCGGGTGCGCCCACCAGGGGAGCATGCCGCGCTCGACGAGGGCCGTTCGATCCGTGTCGTTGATGAAGTCGTAGAGGTCGAACGGACCCCGCTTCCCGGGGAACGTCCCCTCGATCATCGAGGCCTGGAGGTAATCGTCGAGCAGGAAGGGCGTACGGATCGCCGGCAGGTAGACGATGACGCCGAGCAGCAAAATGAGCGCGAGGCCGATCCAGAGGCGGCGACCTTCTGACAACGCTGCAATTGTCGCGCGAAGCTGCGGGGCGCGGGAAGAGCGAGGGGCCGCGTCGTTCGTCATTGTCGACAAGGAGGTAGTTGTGGAGGGCGCGGCATTCGGGTACTCTCAAACCACAAACTCGTGAAATACACTAGCGTCACTTGGTTGGTCCTTGGTCTCTTCGGCGCGAGCTTCACTGCCTGCGCGACCTCCGAGCGGCCGGAGTTCGGCAACCAGCCTTCCGGCGGCGACGGCGGCTACGGCGGTGACGTCGGAACCGGCGGCAGCGGCGGCGAAGGCGGCGCCGGCGGGTCCGGGAGCACGGCGTCGAGCTCCAGCAGCAGCAGCGGCGGCGGGCCGGTCTGCGTGGACCAGTGCAACGCCGACGCGGACTGCCAGAATAGCTGCCCCGCGGCCCCGCAAGGCGCCGTCAACTGCTGCGACGTCCCGACCCACGGCTGCTACGTCGTCGGCTCGTCCACCTGCCCGACGGGACAGGGCGGCAGCGGCGGCACGCCAATGTATTGACGGTTCTTGCCCAAGGTGGGGGGTGCTGCCCACGCCTCTCGGCGAGGCAGCGTCAGAATCGTCGATCGACCCGGACGGCAATCGTCGGCCCGAGGCCCCAAGCGGCCCCGCGGCAGGGGTCGATGTCGCCATACTGACAGGGAAATCGATCGACCACCCACGCGGCCCCCGCGGACGCTCCGATCGCGAGCGAGCCCGGCTCGCCGTGCCCCTTGATCCATTGCCGCACGCCGAGGGTCGCATACGCCCATAGATCGAGCCCATACCCGCCGTCCAGGGTGATCGCCAATCGTTGCGTCACCGGGACGTCGAGGCCGCCGGTCACGTGCGAAAGCGCGAACTGCGCCTTCTGCGTGTAATAATTGCGGATCAGCGAATACCCCATCTCCGCCCGCACATTCACGCCGTCCAGGCTGCCGAGCCGCATCGCCGGCGCGACGGAGAGGCCGCTCGGGCCGAAATACTGCATTCGCCCCCCGATTCCGAGACCGACCTCGACATAATCGGAGGAGAACGCCCCGCGCACGCGGGCATGCACGATGGTGCCCGGGCCCTCGGGGACGAAAACGAACGCGAACGGAGAGAGCTCGAAGCCGACCTTGAAGGGCCGCTGGAAGTAATACTCGACCGACAGATCCCCGATCGCGCCTCCGCCCGGCCCGATCAGGTTGAAGAACGGGCGCACGGTGCCCTGCACGCGCACCATGTTCCGCGCGAGCGGCGGGAGCATCAAGGGCCGCTTGGCCTCGGGCGCGGCCGCTTCCTCGGCGGCGTCCGCGCGCGCCGCCCCCGCGGCGAGGGCAAGGACGAGCGCGGCTGCATGGAGCGACGTCCGCCTCATCCGGTGACCCTCGCGACCTCGAATTCCTGTGCGTGGCGCAGCAAGGAGCCGAGGCGCTCCTCGTGCGAGCGCGTGTCGATTCGATCGAGGGGAATCGCGCCCGCGCGGAGCGCCGCTTCGATTCCCGGTTGGCTCGTAAAACGGAAGCTCACCTCTTCCACGCGCCGCCGGTCGATCTCGATGCGCGGCAGCCTGCCCATGGGCCCCGGGGGCAAACCCACCCGCGAAGGGTCGATGCACGACGCGAGATCCGCGGCCGCATCCATGCGCGACCCGAGGCTCTCGATGCCGAACCGCGTGGCCAGCGTCGCCGCGATCGAGACGTGCTCGAATTGCGTGGAGACGACCTCACCCGCGCGCACGGACGGGCCGATCACGAGGGAAGGGACACGGAAGCCGAGCTGGCGAAACGCCGGGCGTGGGTCCTCCGTGGTCGGCGGGGACACGTGGTCGAAAAACCCGCCGTATTCGTCGAAGGTGATGACGAGGAGCGAGCGCCCCCATTGCGGGCTCTCCTGCATCGAGCGCACGATGCTCCCGAGCAAGGCCTCACCGAGGGCCAGGCTGTGCGGCGGGTGGAGGTCGGAGGACCAGAAATCGGGATCGATGAGGGAGAAATTGGGCAGGTTGCCGGTGCGCGCGTCGTGGAAAAAGGTCTCGATCCGCGTGGAGACCATCGGATCGTTGCCCCCGAGCGTACGCCCCCGAAAGCCTGCGTGATACCAGTGCGCGACCCCGGCGGCGTACGCCTTCGAGGACCAGCAACCTTTCCCGAGCTTTTCCCAGATCGTCGCCGGCCCGTCCGTGATCGGATCGTTCGTGGTGATGCCCTCCGACGTCGCGGCGTGCAGGAAAAACCGGTTCGGCCAGGTCGGCCCGAGCACGGACGAGAACCACCGATCACAGACGACGTATTGATCGGCCAGCGCATAAAATAGCGGGATCTGGCTCCGATCGTGGTACGTCATCGCGTCACGCTGCCGCCACGCGGCGCCCGTATTCGCCCGCAAAAAGCCGTCGTTCCGCCCCCCGGCGAACGCGGTGTGCGCCGCGTCCCAGGTATGCAGCGGGCCGTGATGATCACAAGGCGCCTCCGCCCGATGCATGGCAATCGAGGTGCCGTCGTCGTCCTCGTTCGTCTCGCCGCCTTCGAGCCCGTCGACGGCTTCCCGCGCTGGATAATCGGGATCCAACGCGAGAGCGCCGAAGAAGTGGTCGAAGGAGCGGTTCTCCATCATGACGACCACGAACGTGTCGATTCCGGCGAGCAATCGCCTCGGCGAGGGCGCGCCATGGGCGTCGAAATCGGGCCCCACGGCCGGCGCCGTGCCCCCGGCCTCGCAACGATCGGGCCCAGGCGCGCACGCGCTTCCGAGCGCCGCGGCGCCGATCCCGGCACCGAGCCCCTTCAGCGCCGCGCGACGCGACACCTGTCCCGCAAGCCCTCGCAGAGAATTCCGTCGTGCCATGCCTGAGCTCGGTACAACATCAGCACGACTTCGAGGTCGAGCAAGCTCGATCGTTCCCGCATGAGGCTTTCTGCCTCCGGGAATTCGAGGACCTCACGTTACGGAGTGATATCGAGGCAGGGGGCGACGAACGCCCGGTCCCGTGGAGTCACGGATTCCCGGAACGCCAGAAATGATCTCCGGGGTCCCGCAGGGTCGGCCGGAGGCGGCCGCGCCGCCGGGACCGCTTGCTGGCCTTTCGCTAGGCAGCGGTCGCGAACGTCGTCCACCTGCGCGACAGGCCGGTGAGCTTCGCGTAGAGCGTGAGCGCCTGCGCGACCACCTGGTCCATGTTATAATACCGGTAGGTCGCGAGCCTGCCGATGAAATGGACGCCGGGCGTGGCCGCGGCGAGCGCCTCGTACTTCCGGTAGAGCTCCGCGTTCTCGGGCCGCGGGATCGGGTAACAAGGGTCGCCCTCGGCGCGCGGGTATTCGTACACGACCGTCGTCTTTGGGTGCTCCTGCCCCGTGAGGTACTTGAATTCGGTCACGCGCGTGTAGGGGTGCTCGTTCGGGTGGTTCACGACGGGCGCCGGCTGGAAGACCGGGGTGTTCTTCGTCTCGAAGCGGAACTCGAGCGAGCGATACGGGAGCTTGCCGTAACGATGATCGAAATAGGCGTCGATCGGCCCCGTGTAGATGACCTGATCGTGCGGGATCGATCTCTCGACCTCGCGAAAATCCACGCCGAGCATGACCTTGATGTTCGGGTGGTCGAGCATGCGCTCGAACATCCGCGTGTAGCCGCGGAGCGGCATCGCCTGGTACGTGTCCGTGAAATACCGGTCGTCGCGGCTCGTCCGGACCGGGATGTGCGTGGTCACCGAGGCGTCGAGCTCGGAGGGATCGAGCCCCCATTGCTTGCGCGTGTAATTACGGAAGAACTTCTCGTAAAGCTCGCGCCCGACCTTGCCGACGATGACGTCCTCGCTCGTCCGCGCGCGCGCGATTCTCTCGGCGCGCTCGGCGAAGAACACCTCGAGCTCGAGCGACGTCAGGCGCAGGTTGTACAGGCGATTGATGGTGTCGAGGTTGATCGGGATCGGGACGAGCTGCCCGTCCACGGACGCGAGCACCCGGTGCTGGTACGGCCGCCACGCGGTGAACTGCGAGAGGTAATCGAAGACCTCTTTCGAGTTCGTGTGGAAGACGTGCGGCCCGTACGCGTGGACGAGGAGGCCGTCGTCGTCGTAATGGTCGTATGCGTTGCCTCCGATGTGGCGACGTTTGTCGATGAGGAGGACCCGCTTGCCGGATCCACGCGCGAGCCGCTCCGCCAGCACGCTGCCCGAAAACCCTGCGCCCACGATCAGCCAATCGAACATGGATCCTCCGTGGCGTCGACATGCCCACTCGAAGCAGCGCCCCGGTCGAACGGCGCGCCCCTCGCGTGTGCGGCTCCGCGCGCGCGCGGGCCATCCATGGCCAGGTCTTTACGCCTCGTCGTGGGCATGGGGGCCCTCCTAGTGCTCGCCGCGCGAGCGGGAAGCCCCTTCATGAGCAAGGCGGCTCAGAGCCCGGTCGGGTACGTCTCCGGCGCCTCGCCTGCTTCCCAGCGCGCCGTCTTTTCGAGGGGCTCGACCGCGTGCGTCAGATCGAAATGAATGACCGCGTCGAACTGGGCGGCGAGGTCGGCATAGAAATAATGACTCGCCCGCTCGGTCGCCGGCAGATACACGACCCCGATCGCCCGTTCGAGCCGCTGCCTGTGGAGCGGCCCGAGCCTCGGATCATGCAGGAGGAGCGCGAACTTTTCGATGCCCGTGGCGTGCAGGATGGCCTCGTAACTGTCGGGACGCGCGGGACGCACGCGTTTTTGCTCGACCTCGGCGCCCCAGCCCGACGCGGCCGAGACCATCCCCGCATACGTGGTGAAACCGATCGAAAAAACGTCCGGGTGGCGCTCCTTCACGAGCTGGCCGACGTTGAGCTCGCCCTCGCGGGACATTTCGGTCGCCCGCGCGTCGCCGAGGTGCGAGTTGTGCGCCCACACGACGACCTTGGCGGGCGAGCCGCGCCGGCGCCCGAGGTGCGCCCGCAGCGCATCGAGCGTCTCGGCCATGTGCTCGTCGCGCAGGTTCCACGAGGCGGCCCCGCCGCGGAACATCGCGCGATAATAACGCTCCGCGTTCATCACGAGGCGCGCGTTCTGCTCGGCGAAGAACGCCTCGTCCTCGCCCTCCTCATCCGGCCCGCGGCGGGCATACTCGGGCGCGCGCCGCTGGATCTCCAGGAGCTGCCGGACCACTTCGTCCTCGCACGATTCCGCCATCCCGACGCTCGTCGCATACCCGTACGCCTGCGTATCGTGGCCGAAGACCTCGAAGCACCCGTATCGCTGCCTCGCTCGCTCGGCCCCTTCGGGATCGATCCGGTCGAGATACGCGAGCACGGCATCGATCGACGTGTTCATGCTGTAGAGATCGAGCCCGTAGAACCCGGCGGCTCGGTGGGGGTGGGCGTCGTTGTGCTCCCGGAGCCACTTCACGAAATCGAGCACGTCCGTGTTTCGCCACATCCACGCGGGGAAGCGCTCGAATCCGCCGAGCGCTTCGAGCGGCCCCGGGTCCGGGCCCCTGCCTCGGACGAAACGATTGATGCGATAGGCGTCGGGCCAGTCGGCCTCGACGGCGACCGCGCAGAAACCCTTCTCCTCGATGAGCCGGCGCGAAAGGCGCGCGCGCTCGCTGTAGAACTCGTGCGTCCCGTGCGACGCCTCCCCGAGCAGGACGATCGTCGAATCCCCGATGGCATGGAGCAATGCATCATGGTCGTGCCGCGTCCCCGCGAGCGGGAGAGCGCACGCCGCCACGGTGCGAGGCAGTGCCCCCTCTTGCAGCGCATGCGTAGCCATGTGCGCGGTCATGGTACGTCATGGTCGGAATCACAAGCTGCCATTGAGGTCTCGCGTGTGTGGAGGCCGCGTGAGCGTCGGCTTCTCCCGACACCGCTCGCGCGCCGGCCGGAGCGGGCCGCGCGCCCGCGATCCAGAGGCCTTGGATGCAGCGCATCGCCCCTGAGAACAGCAGAATGTTCGCCTAAGTAAAACTTGATGGGAAGATGACGAAATCATGTTTGGCTGGGCTCTTGTTGTGGCATAGTCAGCGCCATGCCTAGACGAAAGACTGCTGCTCCCTTCACTTCCAAGATTGGTGCCCGTATCCGTGCGCCCCGCGTCGAGCGGAACCTGTCCCTGGCCCAGCTCGCGGACGCGGGTGGTCTATCGAAAGGCCATCTTTCGAGCGTCGAACACGGGCTCGCGGCGATCACGGTCGAGACGCTGGAGCGCATCGCGCTCGCGCTCGAAGCGCTCCCGATGGATCTCGTGACGTTCCCCGAAGAGGACGATCGAGGCCGGATCGCCGACCTCGTTCGCAAATTGCCGAAGAAAGATCTGACGAAGCTGCGCCGCGAGATGCAGGCGCGCGCTCCGGTCGAGGCGCAAGCCCCGACGCGCCGCCGCACGAGCGCGCGAGCATAATCCGGGGGCGCTTGGACTCAGGTGTCCCCGGGCAGCTTGGGTATTTTTTCGTAATACCTCGGATCCGAGGGCTGCGTCTGCGGGGGCGTCGGCGTATGCAGGGCGTTCGGGGGAATGTGGCCCTCGGCGTCGGCCTTCGGCGCCCGAGGCGGCCCGCTCGGGGGCACCTCTGGCTCGCTTCGATCGTCGGGTCTCGATTTCTCCTTCCGCATCACCTTCGTGCTCCTGTATGCCGCGGACGCGCCCTCTCGCGCCCGGATGAGCCTCGGTATGCAGAGGCCGTGCCGAAAGCGCTCGTGTCCGTCCGCCGCGCTGCGGCGCGGTCAATGAGCCCCGCGCCGCGGCCCCACGCCCCGCGTCACTTCGCTTTGCCGCGTAGCCTCGCGGCGAGCCGCTCGGCCTCGGCCACTGCCTGAACGCCGTACTCGTGCGTCGAGATCCAGAACTGCCCGCCGGGAATGGGCGCCTTGACGACAGGCACGCTGAACGCTTTGCCATCCACCACGATCGCGATTCGCTCGTCCACGTGCTCGCGCGTCGCCGCGTGGAACCGCTCGCCGCCCGCGGCGTCGAGCGTCACGGTCACGACCCCCTGCCGGATGGGCGCGCCTTCCATGCCCACGCTCGCATCGACCACGTTCGCCTCGGTGACGATCGGCTCTCCGGTGAGCACGTACGTGCGCAGGCCGATCGATTGCGTCTCCCCCGCCTCGTTTTCCTGGATCACGTCGCCGAGGACGAACCTGCGCCCGGCCGGGAGTGGTTGCGCCGAGAGCCACGGCGAGAAGCGCTCCTTCGCCTGGGTGTCCGTCTCGCCGGGCTTCTTGAGCAGCACGGCGTAATGGTTTGTCGCGTGCGCGCCAGGCCCCGTGGGCACCAGCTCGACGCGGAGCGACACGCCTTCGGGCAAGGGGCCCACGGGCTTCGCGAATGCGTCGAAGCGATCGTCGACCAGGACGATCTCCATCGTCATGGGCTGCAAACCCGAATCGTCCGCGGCTTCGACGTTCTTCGCGTAGCCGAACGGCGACAGGGCGAGCGCGGCCAACAACGTCATCGAGGCGCGAGCGGCATCCATGATCGTTTTCGTATCCCAGCCCCCGTGGCGTCGTCAATCCGTGGCGTCCGTCACCCGCCGCCGAGCCCGCCGGGAAAACTCCGCGATTTGACTCCACGGCAAACGCACCCCAGGGGATCCCGGATGAAACCGAAACCAACGAAGCGCCTCGTCCTGCCGCCCGGCGCGGAGAATACCGGGGGAGCGGGCTCCATCTTTTTCGTCGGCACGGCGACCGTGCTCCTGCGGTATGCCGGCTTCACGATCCTCACGGATCCGAACTTCTTGCACGCCGGCGACCACGTTCATCTGGGTTATGGCCTGACCTCGGAACGTAAAACGAATCCGGCGATCGACCTCGCGGACCTGCCGCCGGTGGACCTCGTCCTGCTCTCCCATTTGCACGAGGACCACTTCGACCGGCGCGTCGCGCGCGAGCTCGATCGATCCTTGCCGATCGTCACCACCGAGCAGGCCGCGGCGTCCCTGCGCGGCATGGGGTTCGGGCGGGCCGAGGGGCTCGAGCGCTGGGGGGCGATCGTCGTGGAGAAAGGCGCGTCGCGCGTCCGCATCACGGCCATGCCCGCGCGCCACGGCCCGCCCGTCGTCTCGCGCTTCTTGCCCGACACGATGGGCTCGATGCTCGATTTCGAGTCCCCCGCGCTCCGTCTCTACGTTTCCGGCGACACGCTCGTCCACGAGGACCTCCGCGCCATTCCGCGCAGATACTCCGGCATCGACCTCGCCTTGCTCCACCTCGGCGGGACGAGGATCCTCGGCGTGCTCGTCACGATGGACGCAGCGCAAGGCGTCGAGGCCCTCCAGATCCTCGACCCGCGCAAGGCCATCCCGATCCATTACGACGACTACACGGTCTTCCGCTCGCCGCTCGAAGACTTCGTCAAGGCCGTCCGCGAAGCCGGCCTCGAAGATCGCGTCGTGTATCTCGCGCGAGGCGATACGTTCACCTTCGACGTGAAGGAACCTGGCCGCCGCGCGGCCTGAGATCCCCCATCCATCGGGCTCCGCGAAACGATCGCGCCGGCGCGCGGCCGCCGCCTGCTACCCTGCGCTTGCTTGCTTCGCCCAGCCGAGCAGCCACGCGCCGCTGGGCCGCCCCGGGCGAGCGGGGACGAACCCGGTTTGCCGGCGCCCCGCGGACAAACGGGGCAGGCAAGTTCGTCCCGGGACGGGCACGTTCGTCGCGGAACGTGGTCTGCATGCAGAACCGCCGCTCCATCATCGGTGATCAGGGTTTGCCCGCGGACTGGGTTCGTCCGTGCGAAACCGAGGCAGCCGAAACCTTCCCGCCGCGCGTCCCGGTGACGTCCACGAGCTTGCGCAGCGTCGGGTACAACCCCGAGGCGCGCGAGCTCGACCTCGAATTCAAGGATGGCAGGCTCTACCGCTACAGCGGCGTGCCCCCCGAGGTGCACGACGAGCTGCTCCACGCACCCTCGCTGGGGAGGTATTTCCTGGCGAACGTGCGTGGACAGTATCCGTGCGAGCGGCTCTGCTGAAGAGCAGAGCCGAAAAGGGACGGGCTCAGCGCGCGTCGAAACGGAGCAGGGGCGCGCTCGCGATGGGGTTCCAGGTGAAATCGCCGCCGAGCGAGTACACGAGCGCGATCGGGATCTCGTACCGATCGAGGGTGTAGGTGATCGTCACCTCGAGATCGTCGCTGCCCGTCACGAGCGCCTTGCACGTCTCGCCCAAGGCCTTGCCATTGGACGGGCCCTTCGTCCCGCGGTTCGTCGCGATCTTCACCTCGGCGCAGTTGAAGGCCTTCGCGAGCTTCTCGCGCTCGCCCTTCAGGCCGTTCTTGTATTTCGTCTCGGCGGCGCTCTTCGCGGCCTTCGCCTTCGCCTCGGCCGCCTTCGCGTCCGCCACCGCGGCGGCGTCCCCGCCGTCGACCTTCTGGAGGTCCGCGGCCGCCTTCTCGTATTCGCTCGACGCGATGTCGAACGGAACGCGCAGGCGCCGATCGATGCCGTCGCCCTGCAGGTGCAGGTTCCACGTCACGCTGAGCTTGCGTTGCCCCTTGGTGAGCGCCGTGTCGTCCACGTAATCGGTGATCGTCGCGGCTTTCACCGAGCCGGAGAGCTCGTTCTTCGTGAACGTCACCTCGGGCCTCTGCGTCGGCACGTCCTCGCGGGAAATGCCGAGCAGGCTGAGCTTCGCCTTCGCCATGTCCTGGTAGACGACCTTGTTCTCCTTGACGTACACGAGGACGTTGCCTGACGCGTGCACCATCTCGCCCGTGGGCATCTTGACCATCTGGAGGGTCAACGACGGCGGCGGCAGATCGAATTCGAGCGGCGCGCTCTCGATGATGTCCGCCCGCGTGTACCGGATCGGATAACGCAGCTCGAGGTGCGAGAGCGGCACGGAGGGCGCGTCCTTCGAGGCGTCCTTGGCCGCCGTCATCGTGAGCACGTTGTTCCGCGCGCTCCGATTGCCCTCCGCCTCCTCGCGGACGGGCACGAAGGCGACGTGCCCGGACGCCTTGTCGCGGATACGCACGGAATCGCCGACGAGCGCCAGATCGAACGCGCCCTCGTCGAACACGGAGGCGTACGATTTCACGAACACCTTGTTCGCCTTGACCACGATGCGGCCGCGGATCTGCGAGGGCGGCATGTCGGCGAGCACGACCGACTCGCACTCGTTCTTCCGCGACATGAGCCGGATCTTCTCCCCCGGCCGCCAGACGCTCTCGTTCGTCGAGCTCGACTCGTTCCGCCACGCCGAGGGCTTCTCGCCGGTGAACGGATCGGCCTTCGCGTCGTCGGGGACGTTGTTGAAATGGAGCGTGTAGGTCGTGTTGAAGAGATCGCCCACCGAATCGGGGCCGAACTTGCACTCGACCTCGCGGTCGCCATTGACGAAACGCAGGCTGCCCTCGAACCACGCGTCGGAGAGCACCTCGCCCGTGTCGTTCGTCGCCTCGATGATGATGCCGAGGCCATACGCGGAATTCTGGTCGCGCGTGCTGAAGCTGCCGTTGTCGCGCACGCTCGGCATCGCGCGCTCCGACGAGTACGGGTGGAAGAGCTGGAGGTCCTTGATGCTGACCTGGATGCTCTTCGTCGAGGGGGGCGTCGTCGACTGCACGGCCGCCCCCTCGCTCCCCGCTGCAGGCGCCGCGCCCGAGGATGCAGGCGCAGCGGCCGACGACGTGCCGGAAGCCCCCGGCGCAGCGCCCCCCGAGGCGCCCTCCTTGTTTCCACACCCCGACCCCATGCCGGCCCCGAGAAGGGCGGCGAGGAGAACCCACCGTGTAAAATGATTGTCCGGACGCATTGCGGGCCACCGTCTGCGATGTGACCCGCCCTTGTCAAGGAATTTGCTCCCGAACACTACCGTACCATACGGAACGGCCTACCTCGCCCGCCCGCGTCGCCGTCGCACGGCAAACCCGAGGAGGACCGCCGCCGCGGCCGCCGGAAGGCCGGTCGGCGCAGGTCCGCTCGTCCCGCAGCCACAGCCGCCGCCGCTCAAGCGCACGTTGCTCCCGCCCGCGCCGGTGGGCCCGTCCCCGCCCGCGCCGGCGTTCGTGCCGCCCGTCTCCGCACTGCCGCCGCCGCCCACACCGCCGCTGCTGCCCGCGCCGCCTGCGCCTCCGCTGCCGCCCACGCCTCCGCTGCCGCCCGCGCCTCCGCTTCCCCCTGCGCCTCCGCTTCCCCCTGCGCCTCCGCTGCCGCCCGCGCCATCGGGCGTGCACACGCCGCCCTGGCACGTGCCACCCGCACAGAAAATGCCATCGGGTTTGGCCGGGTACGAGCACACGCCGCTCGCGGGATTGCAGGTGCCCTCCCCGTGGCAGGCGTCGGGCGGCGCGCACGTGATCGGGTTCGAGCCGAGGCATGCGCCGGCCTCGCACGTATCCACCTGCGTGCAGGCATTGCCGTCGTCGCAGGACGTGCCCGCCGGCTTGACGTTCGCGGAGCATTGCCCGGTGACCGGATCGCAGGCGCCGGCGTCATGGCAAGAATCACTCGGCGCGCAGACGACCGGGTTCGTCCCGACGCACGTGCCCGCCTGGCACACGTCCGTCTGGCTGCAAGCGTCGCTATCGTTGCACGAGGCGCCGTCCGGCTTCGCGGGGTTCGAGCAGCCGGTCACGGGATCACACACGCCGGCCTCGTGGCAATCGTCGGGCGCGGCGCAGACGACGGGGCTCCCGCCCATACACGTCCCCGCCTGGCAAGCCTCTCCCGTGGTGCAGGCGTCCTGATCGCTGCAAGGCGTGCCGTCCGGCGCGCTCGGATTGGTGCAGATGCCGGTCTGCGCATTGCAGGTGCCTTGCACGTGACAGGCGTCGCTCGGCGAGGTGCAAACGACGGGGTCGGTCCCGACACACACGCCGTTCTGACAAACGTCCTTCTGGCTGCAAGCATTGCCATCATTGCACACGGGGCCGGTGAACAGCGCGCAGGTGCCGTTCGTGGCGGCGCCGGCGACGACGGAGCAGGCATCGCAGGTGCCGGCATTGCACGCCGTGTCGCAGCAGACGCCGTCGGCGCAGTAGCCGCTCTGGCAATCGAGGCCGGCGGCGCAGGCCGCGCCGAGCGGGCTGCCCCCGGTGAAGAGCTCGGAGGTGCCGAGGTACGTGAAGAGGCCGTGCTGCCCGCCCGCGACGAGGACCGCGCCATTGTCGAGCAGCGCCGCCCCGTGGCGATGACGCGCGCCGACGAGCGAGACGGCAGGGGTCCAGGCGTTCGTCTCGACATGATAGATGTCCGCGGTGCTCGACGACGTATTGTCCGGGAGCAAGCCGCCCACGACGAGCACCTGGTTGCCCGGGAGCAACGTCGCCGTGTGAATGCGCCGAGGATTGCTCATCACGCCCGCCGATACCCAGACATTCGCGTCCGGATCATAAAGCTCGGCGGAGGCGATGGACCCATTCGAGGAGCTCGTCCCGCCCGTGACGAGCACGTCGCCCGACGGAAGAAGCGTCGACGTGTGCTGCGCGCGCGCCACGTTCATCGGCGCGGCGGCGGTCCAGGCGTTCGTCGCCGGATCGTAGATGTCCACGGAGACATAGGTCGGCGAGCTCGTGCTCGGCGCGCCGCCGATCGCGAGCACCCTTCCATTCGGCAGCGCCTGGAGCGCGTGGTTGACGCGCGGCACGGTCATGGGGCCGGTCGGCGACCAGGTATTCGTGTTCGGATCGTAAACCTCCGCCGACGCGATCGCTGCGCTGTTGAAGTCGATGCCACCCGCGGCCATCACCTTGCCATTGTCCATCGACGTGAGCGCGACGACGCAACGCGCGACGCCGAGCGGAGCCGCACTGGACCAGGCATTCGTGGTGGGCGTGTAGATCTCGGTGTATTTGAGGCAATTCGCGCCGCCGTCCCAGCCTCCGGTGACGAGCACCCGGCCGGTCGAGAGGACCACCGATTGATGCCCCGAGCGCCCGTACGCCATGGGAGGCCCGTAGGTCCAGGTCCCGGTGGCGGGATCGTAAAGCTCGCTCGAGGTCAGGTATTTGATCCCATTGTGCCCCGAGGCCACGAGGACCTTGCCGCTCGGGAGCAGGCTCGTGGTGTGATAGGCCCGGTTTGCGTTGAGGGCCGCGGTCGGCGCCCACACCGGATCGACGAGCACCTCCTCCCCGTTCGTGTCGACCCAGAGCTCGATGGTCTCGCCGCGCGCGACGAGCCGCGCCCGGGCGGCCTTCCCCGAAGCCGCAAACGCCTCCGGCGCCGTCACGCGAATTCGCGAGACGCCGCGTCCATCGACGATCTCCACCGCATCCCCCGCCTGCCGCACCTCCGCGCCCTCGATCCTCCACGCGGCCGCAGCCCGCTCCGGCGTCGCCACGCCCCGCTCGAGCCACAACCATTCCTCGTACCCCGCCGGCGTCACCGTCCAGAACGAAGTGCCGTCCGCTCGCCCGTATGCGACCGCGTGCGCGGCGATCGCGCCCTCTCCGCCCGCGCCGATCTCGCGCACGTGCACCGAAACATCGCCGGGCAACACGAAGCGCACCGGGTCTTCCGCGCGACGCGGGAGCCGCATGGAAAGCCCGCTCGGCCAAAATAGGGGCGGCTCCGCATGCGTCACCTCGACCGCGGCCTCGGCGGGCACGGCCGGCGAACGCAGCACGCGCGCCTTTTGCGCGCCGCTCGTCGCCGGGGAAAAACCCTCGTCGCTCCCCACGAAGAGCGCATCCGTGTCGAGGATCCGCGCCGCCTGCGCCGGAAAACGCTCGCGCAGCGCCGCGGCCTCGCGAAGGAGCAAACCAGGCGTGAATTCGGCGGTCTCGACGCTCCCCGACACGCCCGGCGCCTCCTCGCCGCTGCACCCCGCGCCGGCCCAGGCGAGGCCGAACGGGAGCAGGAGGAGCGGCGCGACGAGGGCGCGCCGGTAGGCGCGGATCGATTGCATGCGTGGATCTCCTGGAGCGGGTCGGAAAGATGTGATCGAAGACCTGGGGACGCGCGGCGTCAAGCCCCTCCCGCGTCAATGGCGGGCAGCCGACTTTCGTATCGCACGGAAACGACCTCGACGACGCTTGACGATCCGAACGAAACTCCGTGAGATGAATGCCTTCCCCCGCCATGCCGGCGAGGGGCGCGCTGGAGATTGTCATGCTTTCGAAGATCTCTCGTTCGACTTCATTCGCCGTGGCCCCCGTGCTCCTGGGGCTCCTCGGGGCGCTCGCGCTCACGCAAGGCTGCGGCACGGATCCCGGCCCGGGCGCGAGCGGATCGTCCTCGTCGGGGACCAACGCGGGCGGCGCGGGCGGCGCAGGCAGCGGAGGCACGGGCGGCGTCGGGGGCACGGGCGGCGGCGGCGGGAGCGGCGGCATGGACGCTGGCCCGACGTGGGATCCGACCCTCGGATGGACCAACTTCGAGGAGAGCGCGGACACGCAAAAGATCTACGTATCGAGCTCGGGCGGCGACGACAACAACGACGGCCTTTCGCCGGAGAAGGCTGTCAAGACGATCGCAAAAGGTAAGCAGCTCCTGCGTGACGGCTACCCGGATTGGCTGCTCTTGAAGCGCGGCGACGTCTGGAACGAGGGGCTCGGCACGTGGACCTTGTCGGGCCGGAGCACGACGGAGCCGATGCTCGTCTCGACGTACGGCGATGCCGCGGCGCGTCCGCTGCTCGAGACGGGCGCGAAGCGGGGGCTCTCCGCGGACGCGGGCGTCACGCTCCAGCACCTCGCTTTCGTGGGTCTCCATTTCCATGCGAACACGCGCGACCCGGCGAGCCCCGATTTCGTGGGCCCGGCGGGCGACGAGGGCGTGGTGTGGCTGGCCCAGGGCGGCGACCTGCTCTTCGAGGACCTCATGATCCAGTCCTACACGGGCAACATGAGCATCCAGGGCATTCAGGGGAAAATCAACAACGTCCGGCTGCGCCGCTCGGTCATCGTCGATGCGTACGAGATCGAAGATCCCAATCCCGAGGTCCAGCTCGACGACTCCGAGGGCCTCTATGCGACGAACGTCGACGTGCTCGTGGTCGAAGGGAACGTCTTCGATCACAACGGCTGGAATTCGGACGTCCCGGGCGCGAACGCGACGATCCACAACCACAACGTCTACATCCAGTCGTCGTGCACGAAGGTGACGATCCGCGACAACATCACCACGCGCGCGGCGAGCCACGGCTTGCAGGCGCGTGCGGGCGGCGTCGTGGATGGAAACCTCGTCGTCGACAACCCCATCGGCTTCTCGTTCGGCCTGACGAACGGCTCGGCGACCCCGGTCTCCGGCGGCGTCACGGGCACGGTGACCGGCAACGTGGTGCACGACGCGGGCGACATCACGGCGGCCGAGCCGCGTGGAATCGCGCTCCAGATCGGGAACATCAAGTCGGCGGTCGTCGAGGACAACATCCTCACGCACGACAAGACCGCGGGCAGCAATTACATCGCGATCGAGCTCACGCGCAAATACGACCCGATGCAGGTGCCGGACGAGGCGATCAAGGACCTCACGATCCGGAACAACATCGTGCACGACTGGCGCGGCGGGATTCGCTTCTCCACGACGGCGCTCACGAACGTGAAGGTCGAGGGCAACGATTTCCAGTCGCCGCTCCGGGGCGAGGAGCTCGTGCGGTTCTTCAACCAGGACTACAACGCGGGCGTGACGTTCGGCAAGAACCGCTGGTTCTCGAGCGCGCCCGAAAAGAGCTGGTTCGAGTTCGGCTCGAATGCGATGGGCATTTCGTACACCGAGTGGGTCTCGAAGTCCAAGGAGGCGGAATCCACGAACGCGGCCGTCTCGTACCCGGATCCGGAGCGCAAGCTCGGCACGTATCACGCATCGGTCGGCAAGGAAGGCACGTTCGAGGCGTACATCGCCGAGGCGCGCAAGCAATCCCGCACCAACTATCGATACGAGTACACGGCGGAAGGGCCGATCGCCTACATCCGCGCGGGATTCGGCAAGAATTGACGGAATCGGAGCGCGCCCCGCCGCGGGCGCGCTCGCCCCTCCCCGCCGCGGGACACGCTTGACACGACTGACGAAGTTTGTCTTGCTGCCCGCATGCCTCGCGTGTTCTCTTCGCTCCTCTTCGCGCTCACGCTTTCCCTCGCGGGCTGCACGGGTGCCCTGCGTGGGACGGCGCTTTCGGAAGCGCCGAAGCCCGCCGCGGTGACGGCCCGCGCGACGGCGGCCGAGCCCGGCGGCTTGCGCGTGCTCGCGAATGGGAGGACGACGCGATGGGAAACGGAGGGCGCGTGGCTCGCGACCGACGAGGACGAGCTCGGCGCGCTCTGGAATGCCGTCGGCAAAGAGGAACCTCTGCCGCGCGTCGATTTCGATACCCACGTGGTGCTCGGGGTGGCCTACGAGGGCGGCGTCTGCGAGCCGGAGATCGAGGCGATCGAGGTCGATGCCGCGGGCACGTTGAGGCTTCGCACCGCGCATCTTGCCGGTGAGTGTATTCTGGCCGCCGTGAGCGTCGCGCGGGTCCTTGCCGTCCCGCGACGGATCTTGCCGCCGCGGTTCGTGTTCCTCGCGACGCCGCCCCGCCCGGCGTACGCCTTCGATTTGCCGGCGACGAAACCGAAGGCGTCGGCTCCCACGCCGGAGCCTCCTCCGGTTCCTCCCCTCGAACGCCCTTCCCTGCCCGCCCCGCTCGGCGTGGTCGCGCTCCCGGCGCGTGGCCACATCGCCCTCCGCACGCTCGACGATGGGCGCGCCGTGTGGGTGGTGGCCCATCGCTCGGGCGCCATTTCGGTCCTGTCCGCCGACAACCCCGCGTACGAGAATTCTCCTTGGCTCCGCAAGAAGGTGCAATGGCTCCCCAGGGTCGGTCGATTCGGCTCGGAGCACGATTCCGCGGGGCGCTCGGTGCAGGGCGCCCCGCCGCTCGAAACGCGGCTCTTCGCGCGGCAGAGCGACGGGCGTATCGCCATCGGCGATCCCGCCCCGCTCGCGCCGGGCCTCATCGAGCCTCGCGCCGAAGCGCCGACGCTGGAGGGTTCGACGGAGCCGTACACGGATCTGCCGCTCTTCCCGCTCGACGAGCTCCCGGAGGGCCGCATCGCGCTCGTGGACAGCGCGCTCGTCCTTGGCGCCTCCGGCCCGATGCGCCTCTGCAACGAGCCGACGAACCCCAAGCTCCTCGACCGATTCCGGGGTTGTCCGGACGACGCCCCCGCGGTCGTGGGATCCCCTTGGGAGGAGCGATCCAGGGTGACGATCCTGACCGCGCCGGTGATCGTACGGCGGCGCCGAGGCGCGCTGGATCTCGCGATCTGGGCATCCGACGGGATTGGCGGGATCGCCGTGGAACGGCCCCCGCCCCCGCCGCCGGCCCCGCGAGGCGCGTCACGCGCGCGTGGCGCGTTGACGCTCGGCGCCGCGGCGCGCGGAGACACGAGAGGCGCGAACGACGGTTTTTCCCTGAATTGTGTCGCCGCAGGCGGCTCGCCGGACGAGACCTGGACGTTCACGGCGCCGCGCTCCGGCCTTTATGCGATCCAGCTCGAAAGCGATTACGACGGCGCGCTCGCGCTTTACCACGCGGGCGGAGGGCTCCTCACTTGCAATGATGATCGGTACGGCTACGGGGGCTCGTCGATCGTGCACGTCTCCCTCGCGCGGGGCGCGCAGGTCCAGGTCGTCGTCGACGGGTTCGGCGGCGAGGCGGGCGCGTACACGCTCCGGGTCCAGGAGGAGGCGCCGCTCGCGTATGGCGGCGTGCTCGAGCTCGGGCGCGAAGTCGCCGGGGATACCACGAAATCCACCGACGACCACGTCGCGAACTGCACATCCTACGGCAACGACGACGCATGGTCGCTCGAAATCAAGGAGTCTGGCCCTTACGTCTTCCGCGTCGAGGCGCGGGGCTGGACGCCGGTGCTGTCCATCCTCGCCGACGGCGCGACGATGCCGCATGCGTGCACCATGGGGCGCTCGCCGGGTCACCCGCTGGTCAAGGAACATCACCTCGAACGCGGAAAATACAAGATCATCGTCGACGGGCCCCAAGAGAAGGACGCGGGACCCTATCGGCTGCGGGTCGACCGAAAAGCCCCGTAAACGTTCTTCAAGGGCGCGGCGGCGGCATCTTGAACCCCATGGCCGAGAGCAGGCGATCGAAGTCGTCGAAGGGCATGCTCCCGCCGGTCGCGCCCGGGTGCCCGTGGCCCGAGTCTCCGGTGAGCGGCGCGCCGAGGCCGTGCAGGTAACGCAAGAGGTCCGGCTCGGCGCGGCTCCGCATCGCGAAATTCACCCGGCCGGGCAAATAATCGTAATTCGCGGCGATCACGATGCGATCGGCGAACCGCGCGGCCGCGCGCTGGGCCACGAGCGGGTGCACACGCGCCCCGGAGCGGAAAGGCAGGAGCACCACCTTCCCCGCGAAATAAGGCCTCGATCGCGCGCACCTTTGCACCTCCGCCGCGACCTCGGCGCGGATCTCGCGGAGTTTGTCCACGCCCGGCACGCGCCCCTTCGCCACGTCCGCCGGCTCCCGCGCCCGGAGCAGCACCTCCCACGCCGCCGCGATGTCGTGCGCGGCCGAGCGTCGCGGCGCATTCAAGAGCACGATCGCCTCCCGCAGGCTCGTGCGTGGAATATCGCCCATCATGCCCTTCACCACGTCGGGTAGCGGCTCGGCCCCGAGGTCCGCAATCGCCCCGAGCAGCCCGAGCCACGCAGAATCGCGGACATCCGCGACGTCACGAAAGAGGTGCCACGCGAGCAAGCTCGTCGCGGCCACGGGCGGGTGGCCGAAGGCGCTCACCACCGTCGCGCCCGGGGGAAAACCACTCGTGGGTGCGTGGTGATCCACGAGCAAGGTCGGCAGGCCCGGAAGGATCGGCTCGCCGCGGCTGCCCATGTCGAGCACCACGAGCGCGTCCGGCTTCGCGGCGGCAATCCGCGCCCGCAACGCGTCCGTGTGCACGTGCTCCCCCTTGCCCGGCAGGACAGGCACCACCTCGGCCCCCAGCCGTTCGAGCGCTCGGAATGCGAGCGCCCCCGCGGACAAACCATCGACGTCTCCGTCGGGCACGAGCACGAAGCGCCCGCGCGCGTGGGCCCGGACGAGCGCCCTTCCGGCCTCCATCGCCGCGGGATCCGCGGGCCACGCCTCGGCTTGCTCGATCCTCTTCTCCGCCGCTGCTCCCATGAAAAACGTATGGGGCTCCCGGATCCGGACGTGGGCCCTATTTGCTCGCTTCCATGGAAAAGTATCGCCTCGGCTACGTCGCCCAGAGTTTGTCCTTGAAGATCGGCGCGAGCCACACCTGCCGCGTTGCCAATGCCACGCCCGCCCGCCTCCTCGACCTCACCGCGCAGAACCTCGCGGAGCTCGAGCAGATCCTCCTGTTCAACGAAAAACACGGGATCCAGGTCTTCCGCATCGGCTCCGGGCTCGTCCCGCTCGCTTCGCACCCCGTGAACGAGGTCCACTGGTGGAAACACTTCGTGCGGGATTTCGACAAGATCGGCGAGATCGCGCGGCGCTCGGGGCAGCGGCTGTCCATGCACCCCTCGCCCGCCGGCGCGTCGCTCGCCTCGGCGCGGCCGGAGGTCCGGCTGGCCGCCGAAAAGGAATTGCTTTATGCGACGCGGGTCCTCGACATGCTCGGCCAGGGCCCGGAGGCGCGCGTCGTGCTCCACGTCGGCGGGGCCGCGCCCGATCGGGCGACCGCGATGGAAGCCGCGCACCGGATGCTCGACGCCCTGCCCGACGACGCGCGCCGCCGCCTCGCCATCGAGCACGACGACCGGACCTGGAGCGCCCGCGAGGTTTTTCCGCTCGCCCGCGAGCACGGCCTGCCGTTCCTCGCCGATCCGCTGCACAACGCCGTTTTGCCCTCGGATCCCGTGGTCCCCATCGCCGAGCTCTTCCGCATGGCCAACACGACCTGGCTGCCGCTCGGCTTGCGGCCCAAGCACCACCTCGCGAGCCAGAAAAAGGACGGCCCTCCCGGCGCGCACGCCGATTACATCGATCCCAAGGATTACCGCGAGGCCGTGGCCGCGCTCGAGGTGCCGAGCGATTTCATGATCGAGGCCAAGCAGAAGGACCTCGCGCTCTTCAAGCTCCAGCGCACACGCCTCGAACCGGCGAAGCCGAAACGCGCAGCGGTCGTATCACGCGCCTGACCCGAAAATGCGGGAGGACATGGACCGGCTTTGACGTGCCCGCGGAGCGGCCCGACGTTCCGGGGCATGAGGCTGTCGCGCAGCGCGATTTCCGGTCTGGTCGTTTCGTCCCTCGCAACACTCGCCGGATGCGGCGCGGATTCCGCGCCCACCGAGCGCAACGAGACGCCCCTCCTCGGGAGCGACGTCGAACCCTCGTGCCCCGCGCCCAGCGTGTACGCGGGGCGGCTCGACGACACGTTCGGCGTGAACGGAATGGCCCGGGTGAGCTTCGAGGCCGACGACGACGGCTCGTATTTCGGTCTGGATATCGCGGGTGATCGAATCCTCGCGGCGGGTTGGGGCGCGGGGGGGCTCGGGGGCATTCGTTTCCGCCTGGCCCGATTGACGACATCCGGGCGGCTCGATCCCACGTTCGGCGACGAAGGCACGGCCAGCGCGGGGTTTGCGCCGTCGACCGCCGACGACGCCCGCGCCCTCGCCGTCGGGCACCAGAGCGACGGCGGGATCATCGCCATGGGATACCGGGACAAATTCCGTAACGAGTCCTCGAATATCGCGCTCGTGCGTTTCCAGCCGGACGGGTCGATCGGGGGCGCCGAGTTCGGCACCGACGGGAAAGCTTTGATCGACCTCGGCGGCGAGGAATCCGTCGCGGATGGCCTGGTTCTTCCGGACGACAAGATCCTCGTGGTCGGCTCTCGTGGGAACGAGATGCTCGTCGCCCGCGCCACCCGGACGGGCGCGCTCGATACCACGTTCGCTGCGCCGAAGGGATATGTGACCGTCCCGGTGGGCGTCTCCGCGCAAGCCAAATCGGTCGTCCTCGATACGAGCGGCCGCATTCTCGTGGCCGGCTCCGCGGACCTCGGCCAGAGGAGCGGCATGGTCGTGCTCCGCCTGACGGCGGACGGCGTGCTCGATCCCTCGTTCGGCGGCGATGGCGTGGTGGAACCCAGCCGTGACACGATCAGCGAGCGCGCCGTTTCCGTCGCACTTTCGCCCGAAGGCGCCATTGTCGTGGCCGGCGACACCGGCCCCGACAACCCTGAATTCGTGGTCCATCGCCTCCTCGCGGACGGCAGCCCCGATCCGACCTTCGGCTCCGCGGGCCGCGTGGGAGCGCCACACTACGGGAACACCATGCAAGCCGAGGACATGGTCGTATTGCCCGGCGGAGGCGTCCTCGTCGTCGGCAATGCGCCCGAGGGCACGGCGCCCATCCTCGTGCGGTACACGTGTGACGGCCGGATCGACACCTCGTTTGGTGTGCACGGCATCTTGCGACTCTACCTGGGTGAGGCCGGGGTCCTGCATACGGTCCGGCTCTACCCGGGAAACCGGATCCTCCTCGGCGGCGCCGACGTCGGGATGAGCCCCGGACCGGGGACGTATGGAGTGGTCGTTCGCATGTGGATGTGATGACGAAAAGAAACGGGCTCACGCGAGGAGACACGTGTGATATGGGACGGCATGCTCCCTCTGCCGACCGAGGATGCAGCGCTCCCCACGATCCACCGGCTCCTCGTCCGGTTCGACGAGGCGCTCACGCGGCTCGGGGGTCGTCCGAGCGCGCTCGAGCTCGAGCGGCCGACGTTCCTGGTCCATGAGGCCCTGTCGGGGCAGTCCCGCGAATTCCACAGCCACGCGCACGTGCTCACCCTCACGGAGGGGATGGGCCCGATCGAGACGCTCGCGGGCATCTTCCACGACGTCGTGTACGTGCAGGTGGATCAGGGTTTTCCCCGGATGGTGAGCGACCTGCTCCGCCCGCTGCTCACGTCCGTGGACGGGACCGGCTACCGGATCGGCCTCGGCGTGCTGGAGGACCCGGCGACAGCCCTCGTCGCCCGCATCTTCGGCCGCGAGCCCGGCGACGAGCTCACGCCGCTCACCGGCCTGAACGAGCTCGCGAGCGCCTTCGTCGCCGTCAAATGCTTGTCGCCGTTCCTGCCGCTCCGCCACCTCGCCGAGATCGCCGCCAGCATCGAGGCGACGATCCCGTTTCGCGAGACGGCCGCGTTCGATCGCCTGGTCGGGCGCCTGCGGGAGCTCGGGATCCCCGGGCTCGACGCGAATGCCTGCGAAGACGCGGTGCGCGGGGCGGTGCGGCTCGCGAACCGCGACGTCGAGAACTTCGCCGAGGCCGATCCGGCGCGTTTCCTCGACAATACCTGGCGGCTCCTCCCCGAGACGAACCCCGCGCTCCACATGCCGAACGTCTATCGAAACGGCGAGTATCGGCTCGCGCTGCAGCGCATGGAGGCCTTCCTCTCGACCCTCGCCGCCGAGCGCGTCTTTCACGCGTTCCGCGGTGAGCCCTCGCCCGCGGTGCATGCCCGGCGAATCGCCCAGGCCCGCCGCAACATCTCGCTCGCGGTGCGATACCTGCGGGCGAAGCTTTATACGATCGCGCTCGTCGAGGCCTTCGCCTGCGCCACGGGCGGCGACGCGCCGATCGAGCTCTTCCTCGGGGGCATTCCGGACGAGAACAACACGAACCCCGTGCGGGCCGAGCTCTTCCTCGAACGGGCCCCGGATTCCTCCGCGGACCTCGATCCCGTCCTGCTCCGCCTGCTCGAACAGGGCCGCGCGAGCCCTTCGAGCTTCGACCTCGGCGCCTCGCCATACACCGCGTTCCTTTACCGATCGTTCGGCGAGCGCGCGCTGATGGAGCGGCTCGAATCCACGCGGCCGTGGATCCGCGGGCGGGTCCCGGCGCGTGATTGGCTGGCCACGCAGGCTTGCCCGCCGGTCGCCGCGCTCGCCCGCGCCATCGCCCGCGTGACCATGACGAGGCGCGAGGCGCTCGAAAAGCTCGCGGACGGGATGAGCCCACAGGTGGGCTGAACGAGGACGCCGGACTTCCGGCGGCTGGCTGACGCGAGGCGTCGTCCTCAGCGGCGCGCGATGGCATTGACGTGACTCCCTGGACACGCGTAGCCTAAAAATACCAAGCGGGATCTCGCGCGGGTTTTTCCCCGGCGGCGGCCCCCGCGAGGACGAGACGCCCCATGAGGTTTCGCACGATTCGACGCCTGCTCGCGGCTACGGTTCTGCTGGGTGGCCTCTCTGTCGCCCCGAGCGTGGACGCGGCCGTTCCGCTGACGATCACCAACCAGGGGCGGCTCTTCGACGCGGACGACACGCCGATCAACGGCGAGCTCACCGTGACCTTCGCGATCTACGACGCGGCGAACGCGCAGGCGCCGCTCTGGAGCGAGGAGCACAAGGTCGCCTTCGACGAGGGGTTCTACTCGGTCTCGCTCGGCTCGCTCGTGCCGTTTGGGGACAAAGTATTCGACGGTTCGGTCCGGTACCTGGGGATCACGATCGAGAGCGATCCGGAGCTCCAGCCGCGCGCGCCCATCCAGAGCGTGCCGTATGCGCTGCTCGCGAACGACGTGAACGGGGACATCCACCCGACGAGCGTCACGATCAACGGGACCGAGGTCATCAACAACAACGGCGAGTGGGTCGGTCCGCCGACGGGGCTCATGGGGCCCACGGGTGCGACGGGTCCGCAAGGTCCGGTCGGCGCGGACGGCGCAATCGGTCCTGCGGGTGCGACGGGCGCGCAGGGTCCGATGGGTCCCATGGGTCCGACCGGCGCGCAGGGAGCAATGGGACCGGCGGGACCGATGGGTCCCATGGGTCCGACGGGTGCGCTGGGGCCGGCGGGTCCGATCGGACCGATGGGTCCGGTGGGCCCGACGGGTGCGACGGGTGCGACTGGCGCCGTGGGTCCGATGGGTCCGATGGGTCCGACCGGCGCGATGGGTCCGCAGGGTAATGTTGGTCCTACCGGACCCGTTGGACCCATCGGGCCACAGGGTGCCACCGGTCCTCAAGGTGACATCGGACCCATGGGACCGACGGGTGCAATGGGTCCGCAGGGAGACGTAGGTCCCATCGGACCGGTCGGACCCATCGGGCCGCAGGGTATCACCGGTCCTCAAGGTGACGTCGGACCCATGGGTCCGACGGGTGCGATGGGTCCGCAGGGAGACGTGGGTCCCACCGGACCGGTCGGACCCATCGGGCCGCAGGGTATCACCGGTCCTCAAGGTGACGTCGGACCCATGGGACCAACAGGTGCCATGGGCCCGCAGGGAAACGTAGGTCCCACCGGACCGGTCGGACCCATCGGGCCGCAGGGTGCGACGGGCGCCGTCGGTCCCCAGGGTCCCATCGGTGCCACGGGCGCCACCGGCGCCATCGGTCCGCAAGGTCCCGTGGGTGCCACGGGCGCCACCGGCGCCATCGGTCCGCAAGGTCCCATCGGCGCCACGGGCGCTACGGGCGCCGTCGGTCCCATTGGCCCGCAAGGTCCAGTGGGCGCTACCGGCGCCATTGGTCCGCAAGGTCCCGTGGGTGCGACGGGTGCTACCGGCGCCATCGGTCCGCAAGGTCCCGTGGGTGCGACGGGCGCGACGGGCGCCGTCGGTCCTATCGGCCCGCAAGGTCCTGCTGGCGCGACCGGCGCTGTCGGTCCTATCGGCCCGCAAGGTCCTGCTGGCGCGACCGGCGCCATTGGTCCGCAAGGTCCTGCTGGCGCGACCGGCGCGCAAGGCCCCGCGGGTCCCGCTGGCGCGACCGGCGCACAAGGCGCGCAAGGTCCGGCGGGTCCCGCCGGCGCAACGGGCGCGCAGGGTCCCCAGGGCACCCAGGGCATCCAGGGCCCCGTAGGCCCCACCGGCGCACAAGGCCCCGCAGGCCCCGTCGGCGCAACGGGCGCGCAGGGCCCCCAGGGCATTCAGGGCCCCGTCGGCCCCGCCGGTCCTGCCGGCTCGGCCAACATCAATGGCACCGTCAATACCGTCATCAAATTCACCGGCGCCACGACCGGCGGAAATTCGAGCATCACCGACGATGCCACCACGGTGACCACCACCGGCCGGTTCGACGTCACGGGCGGCGCGGGCACGGTCTACGATACGGCGTCCATCGAGGTCCGCACGACCGCGACGCCGCGTATCGCCTTCCACTGGCCGGGCGTCGTCGCCTCGCAGCTCGGCATGGGCAGCGACGGCATCATTCGCACGTACAACAACCCGGGTACGGGCTACGAGCAGTTCGCCGCCTCGAACATCCACGCGAACGGTTATCTGCGCATCGCCTCCGATCCCGACGGCGCCGGCAACATCCGGTTCACCGCGGCGAACCCGTACATCGTCGCGAGCTCGTACGTCATCGTCCCCGGCGGCGCCTATTTCAACTCCGGCACCGTCTATTTCACGGCGCAGGCCCAGTTCCGCGGCGGCATCCACAACGACACGGCCCCGTATCTGCGCTACGACGGCGGCACGTCGAACATCAACTACTTCCCCGGCACCATCGGCGTCGGCACGGCGACCCCCGCCGAGCAGGTCCACGCGACCGGCAACATCCGGGCCGACGGGATCGTGTACTGGGGCAATGGCCTCACGCGAACGGAGACGAAGGACAACGCCGACGCGATGGGCTCGCGGAGCGGCTTCTTCGAGACCTCGGCGCCGGTGAACTTCTATCCGAACGCGTCGGGCTGGCAGCACTTCATCGACGTGCGGCATTCGAACGGCGGCAACAACTACGCGATGCAGATCGGCGGCAGCTTCTTCGACCAGGACCTCTGGTTCCGCAAGACGAACAACGCCGGCAACACCACGTGGTCGCAGCTCATCGGCGCGGGCCCGAGGCCGTGCTCGGCGCCGTTCAATGCCTACGGCGTCACCACCAGCACGACCCTCGGAGGCATCGCGCGCTCCAACACGATCTGCGTCACGCCGTTCTTCTCCCCGCAGACCTTCAACAACGCGCAGAACGTCTGCGCCGCGCTCGGCGGGCACATCGTGACCTACAACGAGACCTACAGGATCTTGCAGGTGTACGGCACGGCGGGCCAGCTCTTCAATGGTGATTGGATCGGGCACCGCGCCGGCGACGACGACGCCTATTGCGTCAACAATACGAGCAACACCAGCAACTTCGAAGGCGAGTGCGACAAGAACGACAGCCGCTATTTCCGTTGCGCCAACAACTCCACCTTCAATGAGTGACAAGGCGCGGCGCGCGAGGGTCGTCTCCATCGTCGCGCTCGCGGGCCTCCTCGCCGGGGCCGCCCTGCTCGTCCGTTCGCGCTTCGCCGAGGCGCCCGCGTCGCGAGATCCGGCGGCGAGCCCCGTGGGC
Source organism: Polyangium sp. y55x31 (assembly GCF_029946505.1). Classification (GTDB taxonomy): domain Bacteria; phylum Myxococcota_A; class Polyangia; order Polyangiales; family Polyangiaceae; genus Polyangium. The sequence goes on along the minus strand of NZ_JARZHG010000005.1, from coordinate 106,677 downwards.
GTCGAGCAGGCGCCCGTCGTATCGCCGGTCACGACGAGAACGACGTCGATCGTGACGACGAACGCGGCGATCCCGCGGCCCGCGAGCGCTCCGCCCGAAGAAACGCGGACCGCGCTCGATCCGGACGACTACGTGCGAAACGGCCCCAAGGAGCCCATCATGCCGCGCGAGCTCCGCGTCGAGGTCGAGCTCTCCCCTCGTGGCCCGCTGACGGCGGAGCCGCTCGCCCCGCGCGTCCTCGAGGTGAATGCCGAGGTCGGCCCCCGCGGCGCCCTGACGACGGAGCCGCTCCCACCTCGCGCCCTGGAAGTCCAGGCTGAGCCCGCCGAGCGCTGACCCATCACGCCGAGCGGCCTTTTCTCCGGGCCGCCTCGGGCGTAGAACGGCCGTCCGATGATCCCGAGGCCCCTCGCCCGCGCCGTCCGGCTGCCTTCGCTCCTCCTCTGCGCCGCAATGCTCTGGGCTTGCAATCGCACCCCCGAGCTCGCGCGCGAGCACCTCGCGCAGGGCGACGTCGCCCTCGAAGCCAGCCGTTACCCGCAGGCCCTCGCGGCGTACGGCCACGCGCGCGAGCTCGCGCCCACCGACCCCGACGTGCAACGCGCCCTCATGCGCGCCCGCGTCCACCTCATCGCGGAGAGCGCCACGCGTATCGCCCCCGAGGCCATCGACGACGCACGTTACGAGGCCGCGCTTTTGCTCGACACCGACAAACCACGAGCGGCCGTGTATTTGACCGCGCTCGGCAACATCCTGGCCCGGCAGGGCGACGCCGAGGGCGCGAAGGCGAAGTTCACGGAGGCGCTCGCGATCGACCCGACCTCTCCGCTCGCGCATACCGCGCTCGGGCTCGTTTTGATGAGCCGCAAAGAAGACGCGGCGCGCGCGAAATCCGAATTCCAGCTCGCGCTGAAGGTGAAGCCCGCCGATGCCGGGGCGCTCGTCGGGCTCGGGCAGATCGAGCTCGCCGAGGGGGACATCGCGGGCGCGGCCGAGCACCTCGAAGCGGCGCTTCGGCTCACGGAGAGCTTCGACGCGCGTTTGGCCCTCGGGACCGCGCGGGCGAAGCAGCAGAAGAACGGCGACGCGATTTTGCATTTCCAGCGCGCGGTGGAGCTCGATCCGAAGAGCGCCGAGGCCATGGGTTCGCTCGGTCAAGCGCTGCTCGGCGCGGGCAAGCTCGAAGACGCGGAGCGCGCGCTCCGGGCCGCAATGCAGATGCGACCGGCTCCCGAGACGAAAAACGCGCTCGGCTTCGCGCTCGTGCGGCAGAAGAAGGCGGCGGCCGCGCTCGACGTCTTCCGCGGCGTGCTCGCGGACGATGCAGCCTCGACGCCCGCGCTGCTCGGGGCCGGCGTCGCGAGCGAGGAGCTCGGGCAAAAAGAGCAGGCGCTCGTATACTATCAGAAACTCCTCGCGATCACGCCGAGCGGCCCGGACGGGCGAATGGTCGCGGATCTGCAACGACAAGCGCAAAGCCGCGTCGCGGCACTCTCGGCAGCGGCGCCGGCCGCATCCGCTTCGGCCTCGGCCGGCCCGGCTCCTGCGCCGCGCCCGAACGAAAAGCCGCGGAATCTATCGGTCCCTTTTTAGATTCCGCGCGCCCGAGAAACGATGGCGCGACAGCCGTCCGCCGCGCAGTTCGTGCCCCTTCCAACCTCTTCGCGAACGTGATAAGCGAAGAGGCCATGACCCGGACGAAAAAGGCTCTGGTCGCGGTCGCAGCGCTCCTCGTGGCGGGCGGCGCGGCGTTCGTGGGGTGGATGGGCCCGCGCAACGTGATCGGCATGTTGCGGTACGATCAGCGTGAGGAAGGGCGGCTCAGGGTCGGGGATGCGGCGCCGGACGTGGAGCTCGTCGCGCTCGCGGAGGGGCGGCGGGAGAAGCTCGCGGGGTACATCGGGGAAAAACCGCTCGTATTGATCTTCGGCAGCTTCACATGACCGCCGTTCCGGCGCTCGGTCGAGCGTCTGAAGGCGATGTTCGGGCGCCATGGCAAGAGCGCCCGCTTCCTGACCATTTACATCAAGGAGGCCCACCCGACCGACGAATGGCAGATGGACGTGAACGAGGAGCACAACGTCTGCTACCCGCAGCCGCGGAGCACGGAGGCGCGCGTCGCCATCGCCGCCGATTTCGTGAAGCGATTCCAGTACGACATCCCCCTCCTCGTGGACCCGATCGAGAACCCCGCGAACGCGGCCTATGCGGCCTGGCCTGAGCGGCTTTACGTGATCGACGAGAAGGGGCAGATCGTTTACAAGGGCGGAATGGGCCCGTTCGAGTTCCACCCCGAGGAGGTGGAGGCCTGGCTCGCTCGGAGGTTTCCGGGGGACGAACAGGGCTCTTCCCCTGCGGCCTCGCAATAGCACCCCGTCCGGCGTTTTTCAGCTCGCGGACGACGGCCCGGCGCAGGGTAGCTCCACGGTGAACGTCGATCCGCTGCCGAGCACGCTCTCTGCCCGCACGGTGCCTCCCAGCGCATCGACGATGCTGCGGACGATGTAAAGCCCGAGCCCCAGCCCGCCATACGCCTGCGCGGGCACGGCGCGCTCGAAGCGCTCGAAGATACGCGCGATGCGGTCGGGAGGAATCCCGATTCCATGGTCGGTGACGACGAGCCGGCCGATCCCGGGCGGCGCCTCCTCGACGGTGATCTCGATGGGCTTGCCCGCGCCGAACTTCAGCGCATTGGAGAGAAGGTTCGTCACGACCTGCTCGAGCTTGCTCCGATCCCAGAAACCCATGACGGGCTGATGGAACCGGAACGACAGGGGGCAACGGACGCGGGCGAATTCAATCTCGAAGCGCTGCACCACCTCTCGGACCACGGCCACGAGATCGAGCGACTCGAACTGGAACGAGAGGCGCCCCGCCTGGATCCGCGAGACTTCGAGCAGCTCCTCGACGAGCCGGGTCAGCCTCGCGATCTGCCGCTCGGCCAGGCCGAAGGCTCGGAGCGTGGCCTCGGGCGTGGGCGACACGACGCCGCGGGTGAGCGCCTGCACCATGAGCTGCAGCGAGGCAATGGGCGTGCGGAGCTCGTGCGAGGCAATGGAGAGGAACTCGTCCCGCAGCCGGACGGCCTCTTGAAGCTGACGCTCGCTCGCTTGCAACCCATCTTGCGCTCGCTTCAGGTCTTCCAGCGCGTGCAGCGTGACGTGGTGGGCTCGCTCCGACTCTTCCAATCTCGCGCGGGCTTCCATGGCGAGCCGAGCGTCGAAATCGCACAAGATCCGGAGGTCGGCCTCGACCACGTCGCGGAACTGCAAGAGGAGGCGCTGGTAGGGCTCGCTGTAAGTGTTCTCCTTGGTATCGAGGACGCAGATCGTGCCGAAGATGTCCCCGCTCGGCCAGGTGATGGGAAAACCGAGATAAGACACCATCCCCTGCTTGATGTCGGGATTGCACTTCCAGGTCTCGTCGACCAGAGCGTTGGGAACGAGCAGACGCTCTCGGGTCGTCATCACGGTCTCACAGTAGAGCCCGGTGTCGAGGGCCGCCTTTTCACCACGCTCGTAGGGATTTCCTTTTGACTGGCTCGCGACGAGGACGGCGATCTCCGGCGGATCGACCTTCATGATCAGGGAGGCAGGGACCCGCACGATGTCCGCAATGAGGTCGACGACCCCTTGCCACTTCTGAATGAGCTCCGGCGGGATTCGAGTGTCGCAGGCGCAGGTCGGCAAGCGCATGGGGTCCTCGGGCGGACCGATTGATCTTTCCACCATCCCCTCTCCTGAACCACATGGCTCATGTCTGCTTCGAGGAGGTGGTTGTCAACCCGAGATGTCTTCGCGCGGGGGCGCCCGCGCATGCGCTCAACGGACGCGCAGCGCCGGGTGCTCGTCGCCGACGGCGGGCACCGGAAAAACCCCGTTTTCGACCGCGCCGTCGTCGCTCTCGGGCTCGCAGAGATACACCGCGATCGCGCCGAGCGGCTGGTTCGTATCGACGCGCGACCATCCCGCGGGCACGGTCCGTCGATCCTCCCGCCATTCCACCGACACCTCGCCGACGGCCGCCGCTTCGAGGATCCCGCGCCCTCCCTCCGTGCCGAGCGAGGTCACGCGCGCGACCTCGACATCGTGCACGCCCTCCGCCGCCTCGACGCGCAATCCGTGCCTGCGCAGGTGCTCGGCCATCGCAGGCGGCACGAGGTAAGCGCGCGGGCGATCGACCACGACGGTGCCCACGAAACGCCCGAGATAGGGGATTTCGACGGTCGCGGGCACGCCGTCCAGCGTGCGGGGCGAACGCGTCAGGACCTCGACCGGCGCCTCCATGCGATCGAGGCGATACCGCACGGCGACCTTCTCCGGCGGCGCGGCGCTCGACGCGACGACCTGGCGAATGTCGTCCGCGTGCTTCGCTGCCCAGGAGAGCGTCTCGATCTGCCACGCGGTCGCGGTTCGAACGCGCTCCTCGAACGGCAGGTAGCTATAACATTCGAGCAGCAGATCGAGCCGGTTCGTGAGGCCGCGATAATTCGATCCGAACCGCGGGTGGTGCGGGTACGTCATCCAGCCGAGGCCCACGTCCGACGCCTCGTCGACCTCCCCTCCCGCGTCGAGCACGCGCTCGTCCTCCACGAAATTGCCATACCAGCCGCTCTCGAACCCGCGCGCGCGGACGGCGGCGATGACCTCCGGGACGAGGCGCTCGCGCATGAAATCGATCGGCTCGCGCCGGCCCGATTCGACGGTGTGGGGTACGTCGACGGTCATGTGGAAGCGGTGCACCGAGCCGTTCGTCGCGTGGTTGTCGATCGTGAGGTCGGGCGCCCACGGAATGCAGACGTTGTCTTGCAAGGCCCGCATCTCGGGCGCGGCCTGGCGCATGTAATCACGATTCAGGTTGATGCCGTGGCTCTGCGTGCGGGTCCCGACCACGGGGCCGATCTGTCCGGCGAGCTTTTTCAGTTCGAGCCGCCGATTGGCAGGATCGAGCGCGTCGTTGCCGTCCGGGTTGAAGAGCGGGACGACGAGCAGCGTGATCGTATCGAGCCAATCGGGGTGACGGCCATCGAGCAGGTCGCGCACGAGCGCGAGGCTCGCCTCCTTGCCTTCGACCTCGCCGGGGTGGATGCCGTCGAGCATGAGGACGACGGGGCGCTCGCTGCGGCGGGCCTGCTCGGGCGTGCGGACGCGGTCTTTCGAGAGGATCAGAAGGGGCAGCTCGCGCCCGCCGGGCGAGGTGCCGAAGGTCGTGACGGTGAGGCGCGGGTCGTTCCGGGCTTCGAGCGCGCGCACGAAGCGCATGACGTCGGCGTGGAGGGAGGTCTCGCGGAAGGAGGTGGACTCGGCGCGGGTGAGCAGCATACGGCGTGAGGTAGCACAGAACGACGGCCGCGTGGACGGGCCCGCCGTTATGCCGCCGCTAGAGTTCGGCGCGCTTTTTCCCGCCCGACGCCTGCTCCTCGATCGGCGGAGGCGGCGGAGGCGGCGGGGGCGGCATTCCGGGAAACATGGCCGAACCGAGCACGAGGCCAATCCGGCCCATGGAACGAATCGAATGAAGCAGGCGGCGGACGAAGCGCCGCCAGGCCCTCCTCCGAGGGCTATCGACCAAAGGCGACATCGCTTTCTCCTTGCTGTGGAATCGAAGGCCGTGGGAAAGGCCGTCGAATTCAGCAGAGGAGAGCGCAATGAATGAGCCAGCGATCCGCGGGGACGAACGCGGCGCCCGGATCGGGCGGGAGAGGCGCCGTCGTCTGGACGAACGAGGCCGCCTTCGTGAGCCGGGCCTCGATCTCGGCGCGCGACGCCTCGGCGTTTTCCGGCGCGACCTCGCGCGCTGCCGCGGCGACCTGCAGCGCCGCCCCCGCATACGCGACGAAGACCACCACGTCCGGAGCGACCTGCGCGTGGCGCGCCGGTGTGGCCGGCAGCATCAGCATGAGGCAGGCGAAGAGCACGCGGAGCGCGCGCACGATTCGCCAGGGGTGCCGATGCATGGGCGCAGCGTAAGCCTCGATTCGACCCCGCGCAACACCCGCCGCGCACGACGGCTCGGCATACCGCAGGAGCCTCCCCGCGAAGCCGTGGACAGCCGGGTCCGGGAGGGCTACGAGAATCGAGCCATGCCCCGGCCCATCGCCCCGTCCGAGCGCCACGACGCCTTCCAGCGCGACGGTTTCCTCGTCCTGCCTGGATTCGTCTCGGTCGAAGCGTGCATCGCGCTGAAGCGCCGCGCCTTGGAGCTCGTCGCCACCTTCGACCCCGAGGCGCACCGCTCGATCTTCAGCACGCACGAGCAGACGCGCACCTCCGACGACTATTTCCTCGAATCGGGCGACAAGGTCCGATTTTTCCTCGAAGAGGGCGCGCTCGGTCCGGACGGCCGCCTGCGCGTGCCCAAGGAGCGCGCGCTGAACAAGATCGGCCACGCGATGCACGATCTGGATCCCATCTTCGATCGATTCTCGCGCGCGCCCGGCCTCGCGACGCTCACGGCCGAGCTCGGCCTCTCGCGGCCGGTCTTGATTCAATCGATGTACATCTTCAAGCAGCCCCACATCGGCGGCGAGGTCGTTTGCCACCAGGACGCCACGTTCCTCTATACGGAGCCGGTGACCGTGACGGGCCTGTGGTTCGCGCTGGAGGACGCGACGATCGAGAATGGCTGCTTGTGGGTGGTGCCCGGGGGCCATCGGCAGGGGCTCAAGAAGCGCTTTTTGCGGGACGGGCGCGGCGGCACGCGCTTCGAGGTGCTGGACGAGACGCCCCTCGTCGAGGAGGGCGCCATTCCCCTCGAAGTCCCGGCCGGGACGCTGGTCGTGCTGCATGGGCTCTTGCCGCATCGAAGCGAGGAGAATCGCTCGGAGCGGTCGCGACACGCCTATGCGGTGCACGTCGTCGAGGCCGACGCGTTTTACCCCGCGGACAACTGGCTCCTGCGCCCGGACCTACCTCTGCGCGGGTTTCAGCCTCCGAGCGCCTGATCGAGATCGGCGATGAGATCGTCCGGGTCTTCGAGGCCCACCGACAATCGAAAGACCCCATCCCCTGCCGCGGCTCGATACGCGGCTTCCTGCTCTCCTGCGAGGCGGAACGACGTGCGCAGGATGTCGTCCGTCGGGATGTAGAAAAGCAGGCTCTTCGTTTTCCCGAGCGAAACGGCATACGAAATGACCCGCAGCCGCTCGGCGAGCTGCCGCGCGAGCGCGGGGCCGCCCTCCTTCACCGTGAACGCGAGCAGGCCCGAGGCGTTTTGCATTTGCCTCTCGGCGAGAGCGCGCTGCGGGTGGCTCGACAAGCCCGGCCAGTGGACCACGGCGACCCGCGGGTGCGCGGCGAGCCAGGTCGCCACACGCCGAGCGTTCTCCTCGTGGATACGCATGCGCGCGGGGAGCGTCTCCAGCCCGCGCAAGACGAGCCAGGCCGCGAACGGGTGCAGGGCCGCGCCGTAATGGATCAACGCTTCCTTGCGCAGCGCTGCCATCCGCTCGGCGCTCCGCCCCACGACCGCGCCGGCGATCGCGTCACCGTGGCCGCAGATGTATTTCGTCAACGAATGCACGACGTAATCAGCGCCGAGCGCGAGGGGCCGGGTCGCGATGGGGGTCGCGATCGTCGAATCGACGGACAGCTCGGCGCCGGCCGCGTGCGCGACCTCCGCGACCGCCGCGATGTCCGAGAGCTTCAAGATGGGGTTCGCCGGCGTCTCGATGTGCACGAGGCGCGTCGCGCCGGGCCGGATCGCGGCTGCGACGCATTCTGGATCGGCCGTGTTCGTCGTGGTCACGGTGATTCCGAAGCGCGGCAGGGTCTCGTGCGCGAGCTCTGCGACGCCGGCATAACACACGTCCGAAAGGACGAGATGCGCGCCCGCGCCGAGCCTCGCAAAGAAAAGCGCCGAGACCGCTCCCATTCCGCTCGCGAAGCAGACGGCCGCCGCGCCTTCTTCGAGCGCGGCGAGCCGCCCCTCCAGAAGCTCGATCGTGGGATTGCCCCAGCGCGTGTAGAAATGCGGAGCGGCCTCCTGGAGATCGGCCGCGGAAAACCCCACGGCGTCCGGGGCCGTGTGGAAGCTCGTCGTGGTCGTGATGGGGGGCGAAATGGGCGCGCCCACGGCACGCGCGGCGCCCTCGGGCAAACCTGCGTGGAGCGCGAGGGTGGCGGGGCGTGGCGGCGATGATTTCATGGCGAGGATTTCATGAGGAGCGCGCGGAGATCCATGGGGGGCCTCCTACGGATCCGGCCACAACTTCATTTGCGGATCGGGCCAGCGGAAGGGGTTCTGCTCCGCGTTCGCGTTCGCAAAATCCGCCTGGCAGGAGGCGACCTGGCCGGGCTCGTTCAGCAAGGTCCAGAACGAGACGCATACGTTTTGCGAGATGAAGGACCGGCATTCCTCCATCGTGTGCTCGCCCGGCGTCGGCTGGCTGTAATAGGCGCTCACGAAGTCCCAGGCGATCTTCTGCATGTCGGCCGTCGGCTCGGCATTGATCTCCGCGGGGACGGCCGCGCCGACCGGCGACGCGCGGAAGATCGACGCGTACGTGACCAGCGCCAGGTAATACGCACCGAGCGGCGTCATGTGCACGTTGTCGCTGAAGATCATGTCGAGCTTCTGCTCCGTCGTGCCCGTGATGCCAGCCACCTCGTCGTTCAGGATCCGCTCCACGAGCGCGACGAGCGCCGCGCCTGCGGGGAGCGCCTCCACCCGGTCGGTCCGCCCCTCGGCCGCGAGCGAGAGGTTCACCTTGGTCGCCACGCATTCCCATGCGTAAAGCGCGTTCTTCTCGTGGCCGATCCACGTCGCCGGGGCATTCTTGTCGACGTCGAGCCAGCTATGGTAAAACAGCGTGTGCCCGGCCGGGTTTCCGTCGATCAATCGATCGTGGTAATGGCGCAGGAAGCCGAACGTATCCTCCCACCAGATCGTGCCCAGGATGTCGTGCCGCTCGGTGATCACGAGCGTATCGTAGAGCTCGCCGGGCCCGAGCGTCTTCGGGGAGAGGAGCTCTTCGATCACGTTCATGTCGCTGCCGTCGCGGTTTTTCCCGGTGCTGTATCCGGGCCAGCCCGGCGCATCGAAGCTCCCGCCTTTGGTCCGCACCCGGATGGGCGAGCCGATGCCGATCTGCTCGTTGAAATTGAAATCCTTCCCGAGGCTCTGCGCGATGGTCAGAACGTGATCGGGCAAGGGATTGTCGGTGAGGCTGTGCCCGGACAGGAACATGCGCGCCGACGTACGCTCCTCGAGCCCGCCGCCCCCGCCGCCCGTCCCGCCGACGCCGCCCGCGCCGCCCATCCCGCCGCCGCCCGCGCCGCCATTGCCTCCCGCGCCGGTCCCGCCGGCTCCGCCCGTATTCGACGACGACGGGTCATCCGAGCATCCGGCCGCCGCGAGCACGGCGGCCACGCCTGCCAGAACGAGCGGAATCCAAAGGCCCCTCCACCCACGATGATTCATGAATTCCTCCAGGAAAAGCAAGCGCTGTAGCGACCCGTACGAGTCCTATCGCCCAATGCCATTTCCTGTCAAGGAACACCGGCGGGGTTCGCCCCCCGGATCACGAGCGGGCGGAGCGGCCCGGCTCAGCTCCCACCGAGAATGCCGTACAGCTCCTTCGCCGTGGCCTCGTCGTCCGCATCCACGGCGATGAGCGTCGACGTCCCGACGAGCTGCGCCTCCTTCTCGGCGAGGGCCTTTTCATAATAGACGATCTCGATCGCGAGCGTGCCTGCCTCTCCCGAGAGGAAACGGTGGTTGTACACGACGCCGCTCGGCGAGAGCCGGCCACCCGCGCGGCTGCCGCTGTCGCTCAGACCCCACTTCTTCACGGCATCGTCGAATTTGAAGTCATTGAAGAGGTTATCGGTGGCCTTCTCCGGGGGGCAGATCGCGGCGACGTCCTTCGCGAACGGCGCGAGATCCGGCGCGGGCTTCTTGTCCGACGTGGGCTCCCAGCCGAACCGGATCAGCGTCCCCTTCCCCAGCGTGAGCACCGGCTTCGGCGCGCCTTCGGCCGGCTCCGCGAATGCGTCGATCCAGACTCTGGCCGTCTGCTGGTCGTCGCCCTTGACCTTCGAGACCTTCAAGTAAAGCGAACGCCAGTTCTCGCCGTTATCCTCGCTCGACTCGATCGTCCAGCCTGCCTTCGTCAGGCGCTCTTCCGTGGCCTTCGCGGAGGCATCCGTCCCCTTGCCCGCCGTGGCGCCCTGCGCCCCGGCGTTCTTCGAATCGGCAGGCGCGCCGGCTGTCGAATCCGACTTGCTGCAGCCATAACCGGCCGTGGCGAGAGCGAGCACAAAAAGAACGGTTTTTCGCAGGCGCATGAGCCCCTCCAACAGGAATGACGAAAATCAGTGGAATCGGCGTGGCCGTCCCTACCAGGGATGTCGTTCCGATGTCAAGGCGGACCTGCGAAAATAATTTCGCAGCGGCCTACCGCTTGCGCTTCCGCTTCTCGCCGAGCACCGCGCGTTTCGTCGCGAGATACGCCCCCGCGTCCGGCTTCTCGCCGTGCGCCCAGCTCGTCATGAGCGGCACGACCTCGTCGTCCCACGGGTCTGCGAGGCGCAGGCGCACGAAGTCCGCATAAAGCGCCGAGAGCGAGGTTTCGAGGTCCTCGAGCAGCATCATGCGCTCGTAGAACACCTCGTGTTTCTCGTCGTTTTTCTTGAGCTGCGTGGGCAATTTGAGCCCCGAGAGCCCGAGCGAATCGGCCTTGAGCGTCCAGACGAATTCGCGATCTCCGCGCACGAGGCGCATCTTCGCCTCCTTCGGGAGCTTGCCCTGCCGGAGCGCCTCCTTCGCCTCCGGCGACGAGGCCGGGATCGCGCCCTTGAGCCGGCTCTCCTCTTTTTCGAGCACCAGCGTGATCTGCGCCTCCAGCCACATCGAGACCGGATCGGCGCCCGTCGGCTCGAGGTTCGTCTCCTGCATCTCGCTCTCGAACCAGAGCCAAACCACGAATTCGCGCCCCATGAAGCGGCGCCCCTCGATGAGATCCAAAAGCTCCATCAGCGCGCCTCCTCTTCCAATCGGGCGAGCGTCATCGGCTCGAGTCCGGCGAAGGCCCGCGCCTCCTTGGCGTCGAGGCCCAGGCGATCGGCGGCCGTGCCCGGGCTTTCGGGCACGAGGTCGACCTTGAACGTGCGCTTGAAGAGGTCGTCGAGCAGGGTCGCGATACGCTCGGATTGGCTGTACAGGTGGAGCACGTTCGTCCGCAGATTCCACACGACGTCGTAACTCTTGAGCGAAGGCACGAGCTGGCGCCGGAGCTTGCGCACGACCATCGTCTTCAAATCGGCCTTCGCCTGCCGGCCGAGGCGTTCGAGCCCCTTCTTGGCCAGAAGCGCCTGCTCGGCCTCGCGCAGGTGCTGCTTGAGCAGCGACGAGGGGATGGCCCAGCGGTCGAGGCGCAGGCCCAGACAAACGTACTCGTTGTAGAAGACCTTCTCGTGATCGAGGTCCGTGTCGAAGGGATCATCGATGTTGGCCCAGCCCGCACCCTCGTTCTTCTCGTCGTCGGGCGAGAGGGGCTGGAAGGCGTTGGCACGGATGCGCTTCAGCGTCGTTCCGGGAACATCGTCGGGAATGTCACCGGTGACGTAGAAGCGCGAGAACGTGAGGCTACCGCGGAGTGCACCCAAGGTGGCGCCCATCTACGAGCTTCACCGCGCGGAGGCAAGAGGGTTCAAGCCGACCCCGCCTCCACGGCCACGCCAAGCCGCTTGCACACCTCGACGAGCGCCACCTCCGCGCCGGCGGCGATGGTCGCGATGCCCGGCTCGCTGACGCGCGGCGTGGGGTCGATGTTGAAGACGGGCACGTACCGCCGGAGCGCGAAATTCGTCACGAGCTCGGTCACGCCGACCGAAAAGGACGTGCCTGCGAAGATCACGACCCCCACGCGCACCTGCGCGGCGATGCCCACCCGCCTCCACTGGTAATCGCGGTGCCCGGCGTACATTTCGTCGAACCAGAGGACGTGCATCCGCAGAAACGCGCCGCACGACGGGCAACGAGGCACGTTCGCCTCCACGGGGTTTGCCCGGAACGCCGTGAGGTCGACCTCGCTCGCCGCGATCGATCCCTCGGGCTCGCCGAGCTCGCAGCCGACCCGCGAGCACCGATACCGATCACTCGTCCCGTGGACCTTGATCATACGCTGCGACCCGGCCTGCTCGTGCAGCGTGTCGACGTTCTGCGTGACGAGGAGGAACTCGCCATCCCTTTCGATCTGGAATCGCTCGAGCGCCGCGATGGCATGGTGCGCCGGGTTCGGCTTTGCGCCCACGAGCTTCTCGAATCGCGACAGATACCATTGCCACGAGCCCGCCGGGTTCTCGCAGAAGAAGGCGTGGGTGCCGAGCTCGGTGACGTCGCGCTTCCAGATGGCGTCGGGATCGCTGCCGCGGAACGTGGGGATCCCGCTCGCGTGGCTGACGCCCGCGCCCGTGACGATCAAGATCTGGCCGGCTTGCGCGGACCGCACGGCATCCGTGAGCGCAGCGAGAGCGTCCTTCATGGACGCGGACGATAGCACGGAAGGCGTGGCGTGGAGAACGTCGGAAAGGCCGGAGCGATCCCCCCCGGGGCGCTCTCAGGCCTTGTTCGTGCCGCGCGCTGCGAGCTCACGCCGGAGCTTCGGCAGCTCTTTCTTTCCGATCTTGGTGCGGATGATGTCGGCGATGCGACCTCGCTCGTCGTCCTCCGGGAACGTGAGCAGATCCATCGGCAATAGGTCGAGCCCTTGCGCGATGCGCACGAGCGTCTCGATGGTGATCGCCGCGAGGCCGTGCTCGATGCTGGAGAGGTGCCCCTTCGACAGTTGCCCGACATCGGCAACGTGCTGGAGTGACAGACTTCGTTCGAGGCGAAGCGCGCGGATGCGCGCGCCGACCTTGGCGGCAGCAGGAGAAGGTATGGTTCGTCTGGGCATGATGTTACGATGCCACAACCTTGCTCCGGCGACAAACGAAAGTTTGGCGGCGGGTAGCGCGGACCACGCGCAGCGCAGGCCGCGCCGCACGGTCCGCGCCCGCAGAGGTCAGCGCCGCGTCGTCCCTCGGACCGTCCGGAGCAGGCGAAATCCAATCGTCGGATCACTCGCCTTTTCCGGGGGTAGCCCCATGCGGAAGGAGACACGCACCGCCCACGCGCAATCGGCCCACGAGCCTCCACGAAGGACACGCTGCGTCGCCGTCGCGGGCCCGGTGGGACGCGCGCGCGGGCTCTCGGCGTAGTACGCGGCGTCGTATCCGTCGGCGGTCCATTCGCGGACACCGCCGCTCATCCCATGAAGGCCGTAGCCGTTCGGCGGGAAGCCCTGCGGCGGACGGATCGAGAACGCTTCGAATCGACCGAAGTCGCAAAGCTCGGGTGTGGGCGGATCGTCCCCCCACGGATAACGACAGCCGACGCGCCCGCCACGCGCGGCCTTCTCCCACTCGGCCTCGGTGGGCAAACGGTAGGTCACCCGATCATTCGAGAGCGCCTTTCCGAGCGCGTTCGCCTGCGCCCACGAGACCGCGACCATCGGCTTCTGGTCGTAGGTCCAGGGGCGCGCCGGGTCCGTCCGCGGGACCTCGCCGAACAGCTCCCGGGACGTGGCCACGTGCTCGCCGCTGCGGCCGCTCCGCCACGCTTGCTCGGGCGCGTGCGCGTGCCAATCGCACGCGCGAATCGTCTCGCTCTCGCAATACTGACGGCGAATCTTGTGGTCGTTGTAGAGGGAAAACAGCTCGTCGTCGAACTTCCCCGTCTTCGGATCCCGCATCGGCTTGTGCTGAGGCAAGCCGGCGGGCGGCGGCGGCCAGCCGACGAGGGCGTGATAGGCCGACCAGGTGATGGGGACCTCGGTGATCCAGAATGGGTCGAGCTCGACCGCGTGCACGGGCCGCTCGTCGGGGTCGCCGTCCTCCGCGCCCATGAGAAACGGCCCCGCGGGCACGTAACGAAAAACGAGGCCGTGCTCCACGATGCGCAGCCGATCGAGCAGGAGCGCCCGCGCGGAGGCGATGTCGGGATCGTCCGGGGCGACGCTGCATGCGGCGTCACAGGCGATCGCCGCCTTTTCGAGCTCTCCCTTTGCGGTGAGGTTCGCGGCGAGGGTCAAAAGCTCCGCGGCCGAAGGCAAGACGCGATCGGCCGAGAGGAGCCATTCCGTGTCGAGGGCGTTCATGCGAGCCTCCGCTGGGCGCGAAGCACGGTGAGCGGGTTGCGGCGGGCCGGCACGCGCTCGTGCTCGGCGAGCCAAGGATCGGGGGCATTGACGTCCCCGGCCATGACGAGCGAACGCGCGCGGCAGCCGCCGCCGAACGTCGCCGTGCCCGTGCCGTCGCCGGGCAATCCGCGAATGCTGCGAAATCGTTCGCCCTCGCTCCAGATGCGATCGAACGGGGTGCGGCGGACGTTGTCGGCGACGAACGTGGGCCCGAGGAAGCTGCAAGGGTTCACGTCGCCGCCGACGGAGATGGAGCAGACCGTATTGCCCGCGCCGCACCCCCAGTTGTCGTGGACGACGGCCTGCGAATCGCGGCGGCCCTTCGGGGAAAACGGATCGATCGCGCGCACGTCGACGGGGCGGCCCGCCTCGTCTCCGCCGAGCGTCCAGATCGCGTCGAGCGCGCGCTCGTAATCGCCGAACGACGGCCAGAGCTCTTCCCGCGCCTCGGCCGAACCCACGGGATACAGCGGCCGGAACACGGCCGTGAACGCGCCCGTCTTCGCGGCGAGCTCGGCGAACGCGCGCGCCTCGTCTACGTTGTGCCGCATCACCGTGAACGCGAGCGAGAATCGCGCGTGGGCCCGGAGCATCGCGAGCTTCTCGAGCACCCGATCGAACGTCCCCGCGCCGCGGACCACGTCGTTCGTCGCGGCCGTCGCCCCGTCGAGGCTTACGTTGAGCCAGACGAGCGACCGTTCGCCGAGCTTCTTCGCGGTCTCCTCGGTCAGCATGAGCGCGTTCGTCGTGAGGCACGGGTGCAGGCCGTGGCTCGTCGCGAGATCGAGGATGTCGAAAAGATCCTTGCGGAGCAGCGGTTCGCCGCCCGTGAGGCCGAGGCGGAACGATCCCATCCGGGCGAGCGTGGCGAACAGCGTATCGAGCTCGGCGAGCGTGAGCGGCGGCTCGCGGCGCGGCAGCTCGCCGGCGAAGCAATGCGAGCAGGTGAGGTTGCACGCGGCCACGACCTCGAGGTGCACGGCGAGCGGCCCCGTGAGATGATCGGCCGGCGGCACGACGTCGAGGGCCTCGCCGTCGAACCGCAAATCGTGGGTGAAGAAGTCCTTGCGATAGAACGCCTCGGCGAACGCGCCGAGCGCGTCCCTTCGCTCGGGCGGCGCGGCGTCGATCATCGCGCCGATCGAGAGCGAGCGCGCGCGGAGCAGGACGTCGGTGGCTTCGTGATCAAAAGGAAAATACCGCGAGGTTCGCCGATCGAAGACGGTCGACCCGAAAAACTGCGGCACGAGCACGAGAGGCGGGCGCGGGCTCACGGGGCACCTCCGAGCACGAGATCGAACGTGCAACGCACCCAGAGCGGCCCTGTCTGTCCGGGCAAACCGATGACGCGCGCGCCCGTCTTCAGCACTTGCTGGAGGTGCCAGTTCTTGTCGGGATCCTTCGTCGCGGCCTCCATGCGGACGAGGGGCTGCCAGCCACTTTCGTCGAAACCAGGCTGACGCCAGCCGTCCCCTTTCGGCGGCATCGTCGATCCGACCATCACGGCGCCTGCGCCCGAGAGGACCTGGATCTTGTAGCCGATCGATCGCGAGCGCTCGGGCTCGACGTTCCGCTTGGGGGCATCGTCCGAGTACCTGAGCGCGAGCGCGAGCTGCGGCGGCAGGCCGCCCTGGGGGCGCACGTGGAGCGCGAGCACGTGGCGACCCACGCGCGCATCGATGCGGCTCGACGTGAAGGGCGCGCCGTCGAAGAAGAGGTCGGCCTCGCCCGTCGTCCAGCCCCACATGTGCAGCGGCAACGCCTCTTGCGGGTCGATCCATCGCAGGATCGCGCCGCCACACCCCGCCGGCACCTCACAGCTCGAATATTCTTCGAGCACGAGGCGGCCCGATGCCTTCTCGTAACGCGACAGCGCGTTGACCTGAACCTCCCGCTTGTTCCCCATTCGTCGACGGTATCACGCACCCGTTCGCGGAACGACACGGATCTGGGAGGCCCCCTTCCGTCTGGCGCGGCGCATGCACCACATTGCCCAGGGAGAACACCATGCGTGCTGCACGAAAGCTCGATCCGCGCGACCTCGGCCGATTGCATGCCCGCCCCACGCCCGGTCCCCGCGACGCAGCACAGCGCGGAGACCGGCCGCTCGGCCTCGGCGACAAACGCGACGGCATCCTCTTCATCCCTTCGAGCTACGATCCCGCCCGCCCGGCTCCGCTCATGCTCTGCCTGCACGGCGCGGGCGGCGAGGCCCGCCATCGCATCGACTCCATTCGCCCAGAGGCCGAGCGCGACGGCGTCATCCTCGTCGCGCCCGATTCGATGGGCTCGACCTGGGATCTGCTCCGGGGCGGATACGGCTCGGACGTCGCCCGCATCGATCGCGCACTCACCGCCGCCTTTCATTGCCTCGCCGTGGACCCCACGCGGATCGCGATCGAGGGTTTTTCCGATGGGGCCTCGTATGCCCTCTCCCTCGGTCTCACGAACGGCGATCTCTTCCGGTTCGTCTTCGCGTTCTCCCCCGGATTCATGCGGCCGCTCACGCAGGTGGGCGCGCCCGAGGTCTTCATCAGCCACGGCGTGAACGACCCCGTCCTGCCCGTTCGATGCAGCCGAAACCTCGTCCCCGCCCTCGAAACCGCGGGATACACCGTCACGTACCGCGAGTTCGCCGGGGGCCATTACGTGCCCCAGGGAATGCTCCGGGAGGCGATGGACATCCTCCAGAGCGCGAAGACGTGATCAGTGCCGCCTTCGGTTCGTCTCGAACCCGCCGACCATGATGGCGTGATCGAGCGGCTCGGGACGGCCGAACGTCTCGTCGCGCGCCTTGTCCGCGCATGAACCGCAGAGCAGGACCTTGCCTACGTCGACGGCCTCGTACAGACGAACCTCCCCGAGCGCCGCGCAGGTATGACAAGCGCCCACGCCGCGGACCGCGCCGCTCCGCCGGGAGGCGAGCGTGGGGAGAGAATGACGCGCGGCGGGCGCGCGAGGCTTCACCATCACCACGGGCGTACGCTCGGGCATCGGCGCGACGCGAGCTTTCCCGCTCGGGCCGATCTTCACGAGTTTTCGCGTCTTGCCTTCTCCGGCAGCGATCGTGGGCGCGTGCCGCTTCATCCGTTCCTCGAAACGGATATACAGAATCCCCGGGGGCCTGTCCAGACCGGACGCCCCGGGGGATTCTCACGCCGCCGCGCGCGCCCTAGCGATTCGTGGAGGCTTGCGCGGACGCCTTCCGCCTCCGGGCCACGCGCCTCCGCCGCGCGAACGTCGCCGCGGCGAGCACGAGCGATCCGAGGAGCAACGAAGACGCGCCGCCGCTGCCTCCAGCCGTGAGTGCACAGCCGCTGTCGCTCTCCTCGCCGGAGTCGCACTGCGACTCGCCCCACACGGCGTTCTTTTTCGCGAGGTAATCCTCGCAGCTCTCCGTTCCGCCGCCGGCGCCCGGCGCCAGCATCGCGTTGATCGCGTCTTCTTTCGAGATCCTCGGCTTGCCCTCGGGGGGGCAGGTGAGCTCGGCGGTCCCGTCCGGGTTGAGCGGGCGCCCCACGTTCGTGGTCGAGTCGCTATCGATACCGACGAGGAGGGAGCTGCCGACCTCGTAGGTGCCAGATCCGTAGACGGTCACGGGGATCGTATCCCCCACCATGACCGTTGCGGGAGCGGTCCCGTGGAGGACGTCGATCTTCGCCGTGAGCTCCGGCATGACCGTGACCACCGTCGCCTCCGCGACGGCATCCTTGGAGCCGTTGGCCTGCAAACAGAAGCAATCGGAGGCCTTGGACTCGAAGCAATACGAAGGCTGGATCCGGGCCGCCTCGGCCGCGGTGAGCCCCGCACGATCGAGCCAGGCGCGGAGCGCGATGTCTCCCTCGATCTCGCGAATGAACGCATTGTTCGCCGTCGCTGCGACGCGCGTCACGAGGTCGGTCTCGCCCGTCGACTCGATGAGGTGCGCCATCGCGCAACGCGTGCCGAACGCGTCGACGAAATAGGGCATGCTGATCCCGGGGAAGTCGAGGTTCCGCGGGAAACGCCCGGTGCGGGCATAACGCTGGAGCTCGGCGATCAGGCCCGCGCGTGCCGCGCGTTGCTCGGGCGAGAGGTGGCTCGTATCACGGGCGCGCAGCTCGCCGAGGACCGTACGAAAATGGGCGACGAGGCGCGCTTTCTCCCTGGCGAGCAGGGAGCGCCCGCGGCGCAGAGTGGCACGCCGGCGGGCCGCAGGCGACGAGCGACGAGACTTGGAGGTCAACGCAAGGATCATTCTGGCTCCTTCGAGGCGCCCATCCGCGCCCCGGCGAAAAGCCTGTAGCAGGAGTCATGCCGTCGCAAAGAGAGCGTTCAACGCAATGGCGAGCCAGCCTGCGAGGAAGAAGAGTCCGCCGATCGGCGTGACCGCGCCGAGGACGCGGCGACCGGTCAGCGTCATGACGTAGAGGCTGCCCGAAAATAGAAAAATGCCGCCGAGGAAGAACCAGGGCGCGAGGGCGCTGCCCTCTTTCGTGGGCGTGGGATGCAACGCCGTGAGGCCTATCGCAATGGCGTGGAGGAGGTGGTATTGGGATCCGGTCTGCCACCAGGCGAGGCGCTGCTCTGCATCCGGGAACTGCGTGACCCATTTCTTGAGGCCATGTGCCCCGAACGCGCCGAGCGCGACCCCGAGGAAGCCGAGGACGCCGGCGAGCAGGAGGGAGAAACGTTCCATGCGTGGAGCGTGACGCGTGCGCGGCGTTCGTGCACGGCTCGGGAGGCACGAAAGTGCCTGGGACGGAGTGGTCTGTCGCGGTATGTTGCCCCGGCCAATGAAGCTCCGCGCCGCCCTCCCCTTCGCCCTCGCCCTCGCGCTCTCTGCGTGCTCGCTCACGCCGTGGAAGAGCGCTCCGCCGTGCCTCACCGGCGCGGTCCCCCAGGTCGGCCGTCCCGTCCCCGACGAGATGTTCGCCCTGATGCGGCGCGAGCGGGAGCGCGCCGAGCACGCCTCGCCGCTCGTACGGGCGCACATCCTCGAAACGATCCCGTCGCTTTTCCCCGACGTCAGCGATCTCCTGCTCGAGCCGCCTTGCCACGAGGAGCTCGAAGCGGAGAGCGCGGAGGCGTTCGACGAAAAACCCCTCGTCTTCTCCCGCTTGCTCGTCGCGCGCATCCGCACCGTGCACGACGCGGAGATCCTCATGGCGCTCGCCAAGCGGGACGAGGCGAGCATCACCGAATACGAACTCGGCCCGGACGAACCCGGGCCGCGTCCGCCGAAATCCCTCGTTCGGTATCTCGCGCTCGCCAGCATTCCCGCGTACTGGGTATTCAACAATGTCCCGGAGGGCCGGCAGCTCCTCCTCGATCGGGTGCGCACGAGCAAGGACGCGCGCGAGCAGCTCCTCTTGCGCGGCGCGACCACGGCTGCCTATGAGCAGGTTGGGCCGACGATCCTCCGTGGCCAGCTCCCCGAAATGAAGCGGAGGCTCGAAGGCCCGGCGGACGTGATCTCGCTGGAACTCGTGCTCCTGCAAATCAAGGATCTGGGCGCCTTCGGCGTGCGGTTCGGCCTGGAGCGAGAGGCGCGGGCGCTCGTGAACGAGATCCTCGCGGCAAAAGGCGAGGTGCCGCTGACGCAAGGCATTCCGGGCGCGGCACGGGACCTCGCGGAGGTCGCGCGCGCGGCGCTCTTCGATCTCGATAACCCCCCGCAGCGCTCCATGAGCATGGAGGACCTCCCGCGGCCGCGCCGGGAACGAATCGATGTCCATGCGGAATTACGCCGCGTCGAGCCCGCGGGCGGAAAGGTCCCGGAGGCCGCCGCGCTCGCCCGCGTGCGCGAGCTCGACGCGGAGCTCGAAAAGCTGCGCTTCAACGCGCCACGCTGCTACGTCCTCAAGGAGCTCGGCCAATGGATGCCGCCCGCCGAGGCGTCGCGGCGCTTCGATGCGTTCATCGCGCCGATCTTCGAGGGGGAGCGCATTCGCGTCGACACCGAGACCGTCTGCCGCCTGCGCGTCGCGTTCGACCTCGGCGGCGTGGAGGAGGCGCGGCGCGTAAAACTCCTCGAAAGGATCCTCACGGCGAAGCCCGAGCAAATCGGCGAGCGTGATCGGAGCCGCGACGAACATGGCCCGGCCATCGCTTATCCTGCCCACGAGCAGCCTTTGTGGTCGGTCGCGGCGTCCGCGCTGCTCAGCCATCCGCAATGGATCGAGCGATACCCCGAGGTGCGCGCCTGGCTCGAACGGCAAGCCCTCGTGCCGATCCCGCTCGATGACGCGACGGCGGAGGTATGGACGGCCTTCCAGCCCTCGTTCGAGCGTGTGATCGCATTCCACGCCTCCGGCGCTCCGGGCGCGTCGATGGATACGGCGCGTGCGATCGTGCGCAGCTACATGCAGCCCATCGACCCAGCGGTTCAGAAGACGATCACGCACATCTACTTCGGCCAGGTGTACAGGGCCCGCGTCCGCGCGCTCGGCGACTACGGCAAGGTGGTTGGGCTCGTCCCGGAGGTCACGGCGTACCTCGAAGAACGAAAAACGGAGCGCGCCGCGGCCGTCGCGCTCCATATGCTTAACCTCTAGCGGACTGTCGAGAAGCGCCGCGAGCGCCCTCCAGCCCGTGAACACGAGCCCCTTGGGCTCGTCGATGCGTCCCGGGCTTCGGGCTGCGACGCTTCTGCGTTCCGTTTCAAGGACCTGCTGGGTCGCTTGCGCTCACGAACTCGACATCCGTCAGGCTCTTCAGAAACGCAATGACGTCGGCTTTCTCTTCCGGAGTGATCGAGAACCCCTTCACCAATGGATTCTTGTTGGGGTTCTGGCTGCCGATGCCCGCGAAGGGGCCGTCCGTGATGGTCCGCCCGCCGGCTGCGTAGTGATCCATCACTTCTTCGAGCGTCGCGATACTACCGTCGTGCATGTAGGGCGCCGTGAGCTCCACGTTTCGCAGGGAAGGCACCCGGAACTTGCCCTTGTCCCCGGCATCTCCGGTGAACTCGAACAGCCCCTCCCCGCCGGGCGGGTACGATCCGTCGGATCCGACGTTGTAAAGGCCTGTATTCTGGAAGTCCATCTCCTGGTGCTGGGTATTGGCGCTCCTGTACGCCGTCGTGAAGTTCACGCCGCTATGGCAATGGTAGCATTCGAGCCGCTCCGAAAAGAACAAGTCCATTCCTCGAAGGGCGGACTCGGACATCGCGTCCCCCCGGCCGCCGTACGTGTACTGATCGTAGGGCGAGTTCCCCGAGAAGAGCGTTCGCTCATAGGATGCAATGGCCTTCACGATGTTCGGAAAGGTGATCGGGGCGGCTTCTTCGTGGAACGCAGCCTCGAATGCCTTCACGTAGTCGCTGTCACCTTCCAGCCGACCGAGTACGGTTTTTTCGAGACCCGTGACCCCGAGCTCCACCGGAAGCTCGCCGAACAGCGGAACGAGGGCCTGCTCCTCGAGCGTCTCGAGCGTCGGATTGCCCCACGTGAGCTGCGGGAACCAAGCGACGTTGGTCAAACCCATCGCGTTCCGCGGCACGAGATCCCCGGTCGATCCCGTGGGCTTGGGTTTCCCATCGGCAAACCCCTTCGCCCGCTCGTGGCACGACGAGCATGACATCGTCCCATTGCCCGAGAGCCGCTCGTCGAAGAAGAGCATACGCCCCAGCGCGACCTTCTCCGCGCTCATCGGGTTGTCCGGTGGGACCCAGGGCTCGGCGAAACCTGGAGGGAGGCCGAAATCGTAGCTCGGCGGCGCCGGCTCCGGCTCACTTCCACAACCGGCCGCCGCGAGCGCGGCCAGGAGCCCGAGGCTCACTCCACGGCGACGCGCTGCGCTCCCACGTGACATACGTTGCAAGCTCCAGAAAGGGTGGGGAACGGCATGAAGGACGTACCGCCGGCCCCCGGCGCACGCACGAACGGGAAGAGCGATTCATCGGGAAATGGCAAGGACTCCGTGGTGAAGAAGTTGCCGTTGTCGTCGATCTGAATCGCGAGCACGAGATCGCCTTGACCGTTCGGCGCCGTTCGTAGCTCCACGGTCCCGCCGGCGAGAGGCTCGCCGGTCGGCGAATGAGCCGTCCCGGCGGCCGTGAAGCGCCCTCTTCCAGGGCCATGCGCCTGATGGCAATTCATGCAGTTCTGGCCCATGTTGTGGCTCCGCGCCTCGCCGTGGGCGCTGACGTTCTCCACGTCGAGCGCCGGATCACGCACGAAGCTCGGATCCCCAGGCGCAATGCCTTCGTCAGGCCCCTCGTCCGCGGGGCCGCATGCGGCGAGCGGCAAGGCGAGCACGGCTGCCAAGAAAAGGTTCAATGGTTGCAAGGTCATCTCCTCATTCCACGCGGAAGGCCGTTTGCTCCCCGTTGCCCGGGGTCTGGCCCTCGAACGACATCCCGAGCGCCTCGAAGACCGGCGGGCATTCGGGATCACCGGCGAACGCCATGCAGCCGGAGACGCCGTCGGTCATCGGGTCGATCTGAAGATCGAGATCGGAACCCGCGTAGAACGAAGCAATGTCGAACACGATGCTCTTCGTGTCCGGATCGAATCCGTCGAGGCGAATCTCCGCTTGATTCGATGCCGCGCAGGAGAAGCCGTCCTTGACGCTCCCCTCGCAGGACGTCGACCCGAGGTGGAAAAAGTAGGTCGGGTTCGCCGTCGTGCGAAGCTCGAGCCGGACGAACTTGTAGCCGCCTTTCCAGGACCACCACATGCCCGGGATGTTGAGCGGCGCCGGGGCCGTGGCCGCGTCGAGGTGATTCATCTCGGGCGGCAGGCCAACGTTGAACGCGACGCCGACATACTCACCGGCAGGGACGTCGCCGACGATCTGCGTCCGCGTCTCGGGGCTCCCCGTCTCGCATGTCCCCGTGCCGTCCTCGAAATCGAGGAACGCGATGTCGTCGCGTTGCCAGCGACCATCCTGCTCCAGCGCGATCGGCGCTTCCGAGCCATCCGGGCGTACGAGCCTCACATCGTGAACGTACATCCGGAAATCCAGCGGATTCGCCGTGGTCTTCGTGCTGCCGAGGCCCGTGAACGTGGCGCCGCAGGCAAACGGCTCGCCGCCGACCTTGGCCGCGAATTCGAGCGCGACCGAACGTTGCGCGATTTCTTCGTCCTGGCTGCCGCAACCTGTCGAGGCCGCGAGCAAGATCACGCCGAGCATGGCTCGGCGGATCGGGATTCGATCCATGACACACCTCTCGAAACGGGAGTCTAGGTGATCCGCGTATGACCGCGGATGCGACATGTTGTCGCATGGATGATTCCGCGTCCGAGCCCTGTCGTGTCCCGTAGCAACTGGCGCGAATGACCACGCTCTTCGCCTCGATCTTTCACGCTGCCCCGCGCTCCTTTCCGAGCCACGCATACACGACGGGCAGCACGAGCAGCGTGAGCAGCGTCGCGGTGATGAGCCCGCCGATCACCACCGTCGCGAGGGGCCGCTGCACCTCGCTGCCCGGCGCCGTCGATATCGCCATCGGCAGGAATCCGAGCGACGCGACGAGGGCCGTCATGAGGACCGGCCGGAGGCGAAGCTCCGCGGCCCGCTCGATGGCCTCCGCGTGGCCCATTCCCTTCTCCTCCAGGTGCCGCGCGAAGGACACGAGGACGAGGCCGTTCAGCACCGCGACGCCGAACAGCGCGATGAACCCCACGCCGGCCGAGATCGAGAAGGGTATTTCGCGCAGCCAGAGCGCGAAGACGCCGCCGACGATCGCGAACGGCACGCCGAGGAAGATCAGCAATGCGGCCCGCGTGGAGCGGAACGCGAACCAGAGCAAGAACAGGATGAGCGCGAGCGCGAGCGGCACGACGATCGAGAGGCGCGCCTTTGCTTCCTCGTAATGCTCGAACTGCCCGCCCCAGACCGCGCGGTACCCCGTCGGCAGCCGCACGCCTTTCTCCACCGCCGCCTGCGCTTCCGCCACGACGGAGAGCATATCCCGGCCTCGGACGTTGAACTCGACGGTCAGGCGTCGTGATTGATTCTCGCGGCTGACCTGCGCCGGGCCCGTGAGGAATTTCAGCTCGGCGACGTCTCCGAGCGGTACGATCTGCCCGCTGACCGATCGCAAGGGCAAGGCTCGCAGCGCGTCGAGCTCCCCGTTGAATCCGTGGCCGGACTTCACCACGATTCCGAAGCGGCGCTCGCCCTCCATCACCTCGCCCGTCGAGTGCCCCACGGACATCGTCTCGACGATCTGATTGACGTCGGCCACCGTCAGGCCATACCGCGCGAGCTTCGCGCGATCGGGAATGACACGCAGATACGAGAGCCCCGCGACCTGCTCCACCCGGACGTCCTCCGCGCCCGGGACTCCGCGTACGATTTCGGCCACGCGATCTCCCTGGGCGCGAAGCTCGTCGAGATCGGGCCCATAAAGCAGCACGGCCACGTCCGAGCGTACGCCCGCCACGAGCTCGTTCGTGCGCATTTGAATGGGCTGCGAGACGCCGCCGGCCACCTCGGGCACCTTGTGCTCGACGGCCTCCGAGATCTCCTTGGCGATGTCCTCCTTGGTGACGCCCGGCCTCCACGTGTTCCGGGGCTTGAGGCCGACATAAACGTCGGATTGCTCGACGCCCATCGGATCGACGGCGAGCTCCGGCGCCCCCGTGCGGCTGACGACGTAATCGACCTCCGGGATCTCTTTGACCGCCTTCTGCAAACGAATGTCCGTCGCGACGGACTCACTGAGCGCAATCCCGGGCAAACGCCTCGCTTCGACGAGGAGATCACCCTCGTCGAGCTGCGGCACGAACTCGGCGCCTACCTTCGTGAACACCGCCGCCGCTGCCGCGATCGAGAGCACGCCGGCCGTGAGCGGGATCCATCGCCGCCGCATGGCTCGCCGGAGCAGCGGGACGTAGAGCGCGTGCGCTTTCCGCAAGAGCCACGTCTCGTGCTCGCCCTTCGTGGGGCGGATCAAGAAACTCGCGAGGACCGGGACGAACGTGAGCGAGAGGATGAACGCCCCGAGCAAGGCGAGCAGCACCGTGAGCGCCATGGGGTGGAAGAGTTTTCCCTCGATCCCCGTGAGTGCGAGGATCGGCAGGTACACGATGGCGATGATCGCTTCCCCGAAGACGCTCGCCGATCGCACTTCGAGCGTCGCCTCGCGGACGGTATCCACGCGCTCCTCGGTGGAGAGCGCGCGCCCGATCTCCATTTGCC
Organism: Polyangium sp. y55x31; assembly: GCF_029946505.1. GTDB lineage: Bacteria > Myxococcota_A > Polyangia > Polyangiales > Polyangiaceae > Polyangium. The sequence goes on along the minus strand of NZ_JARZHG010000005.1, from coordinate 81,365 downwards.
GATCCGACAGGCGCCGGACGGCGTTTTCCACGATGATCACGGCACCATCGACGATGAGCCCGAAATCGATCGCGCCAAGGCTCATCAGGTTCCCGGACAAACCTGCCGCGTTCATGACGGTGATCGCGAACAGCATCGACAAGGGGATGACGAGCGCGACGACGAGGCCCGCGCGGAGATCCCCGAGGAGGAGAAACAGGATCCCGATGACCAGGAGCGCGCCCTCGACGAGGTTCGTCGCGACGGTCCCGATCGTGCGACGCACGAGCACGGAGCGGTCGTAAAATGGCTCGATCCGCGTGCCTTCGGGGAGCGACGGCTGGATCGCCGCAAGCCGCTCCTTGACGGCCTGCGTGACGGTGCGGGAGTTTTCCCCGAGCAACATCATCGTCACGCCGACGACCACCTCGCCCTCGCCGTTCTTCGATGCCGCGCCCCTGCGCAGGCGCGGCCCGAATTGCACGTCGGCCACCGTGTCCATCGTGATGGGCACGCCGTCCGACGTCGCGCCGATGACCACGCGGCGCAGATCGTCGAGGTTTTTCACGAGCCCATCGGAGCCGATGACGAACTGCTCCCGGTTGTGCTCGATGTACCCGCCGCCCGCGTTGGCGTTCGACTTTTCGAGCGCCTCGATCACCTGCGCGACCGAGATCCCGGCCGCCTGGAGGCGCTTCGGATCGAGGACGATCTGGTACTGTTTGTCCTCGCCGCCGAAGCTGTTCACCTCGACGATTCCGGGGACGGTGCGGAGCGCGGGCGCGATCTGCCAGTCGAGCAGCTCTTCGAGCTGCATCAACGTGAGTTTGTCATTGCGAACGGTGAACTGGTAGATCTCGCCGAGGCCGCTGCTGATGGGCCCCATTTCGGGCATGCCGTATTGCTCGGGGACGGCCTCTTGCGCCTCGCGCATGCGCTCGTTCACGAGCTGCCGCGCGAAGTAGATGTCCGTGCCGTCGCGGAAGACGACCGTCACGACGGACAAACCATACTTGGAGGTCGAACGGATCTCCGTCGTGTTCGGAATGCCCGCCATGGCCCGCTCGACCGGGACCGAGACGTATTGCTCGACCTCGACCGGCGAGAGCGCAGGCGCCGTCGTGATCACCTGCACCTGGATGTTGGTGACGTCGGGGACGGCGTCGATCGGTAATTGCGTGGCCGAGCGGATGCCGAAGAGGGCAAACAGGAGGGTCGCGACGAGGACGACCACCCGATTTCGCAGGGACCACGCGACAATCGCGGAGAGGAAAGCCATCAGTGATGTCCCTCCTCGTCGAGCGTGCCCTTGAGGACGATGCTCTTCAGCGTGAAGACGCCCTCGACGACGACCTCTTCGCCCTCGCCGAGGCCGGAGAGCACTTCGACCGTGCCGAGCGCGGAGTCCCCGAGCACGACGTCGTGCATCTCGAAGGCCCCTTCCTCGGCGAGCTTCACGAAGACCACGGATTTCTGGCCGATCTCGGTGACCGCCGAGCGCGGCACGAGCAGGCGCGGCTCGCGTGCCTGGTCGCCGCCCGTCGCCACGTAAGCCGTGCCGAAGAGCCCGATGCGCAGCATGTCGTCGCGGTTCTGGAGGTGGATCCGCGCCGTCACGGTCCGGGCGACGGGATCGATCTGTTGCCTGATGTATTCGAGCGAGCCCGCGAAACGCGTGGTCGGGTAGGCATTGAGCTCCACCTCGGCCCCGGCTCCGACACGCAGCCGCCCGAGGTCTTTTTCGAAGACGCGGCCGAGAAACCACACCTCACGCAGATCTCCGATGCTGCCGAGGACGTGCTCGGCGGCCACCGGCTGGCCGATGACGGCGTCGCGCGTGAGGATCGTGCCGTCGAGCGGCGCGCGCAGCGTGAGCAGGAAAGGCGCGCCTCGCGGAGCTCCCGCGCCCATGGCCGCGAGCTCCGTGCCGAGCGCCGCGGCCTCGGCCGAGAGCGCGCTGGCCTCGGCTTCCGCATCGATGACCGCTTGCTCGGAGGTGAGCCGTTTGTCGAGGAGCGCCTTCAGCCGCGCCACGTTCTCGCGCGCCGCCTTGGCCTTGGCCTGCGCCGCAGCTTGCGCGCCGCGCACCTTGCCGAGCTCGGGGACACGCACCACCGCGAGCACGTCGCCTTTTTTGACGGTCGCGCCTTCCTTGAAATGTACCTCCTCGATTTTTCCCTCCGCAGGAGAGGAAATGCGCGCCGAGCGATCCGGATCCGCAGCAATCGCGCCCGGCAATGCGATCGTGATGGCCAGGGTCCCCGTACGAACCGGCGTCGTACGAATGCGGGCGTCGGCGATCACCGCGGGCGAGAGGTTCACCCGTCGAGGCAGCTCCTCGTGCTCGCCGTGCTTGCCTTGCTCGCCGTGCTCGCCGTGCTCGCCTTCCTTGGATCCGTGCGCGGAGGCTACGGCCGAGGGAGCCTCCTTCGCGTGGTCGTCCTTCTTCTGGCCCTCTTCCGGCCCGCGCTTTCCGCATCCGGACGCGGCCAATAGCAGCGAGAGACCCAGGACAAACGCTCTGCTCGTCACGGTGCACCTCGCTCGAGCGGGTAGCCGGAGGCCAGCGCGAGATCGACGGAGCCGAGCGCCAGATTTTTCCGCGTCTCGAAGCCCGCACGCAAGAGGTCCACGAGGGCTTGCTGGGAGACGATGGCGTCGCGCGTCCCGAGGCGGCCGGCCTCGATCTCCGACGCGATCGCGCGGAGGCTCTGCTCGGCGCGGCCGAGGCGATCGGCGGTGTAGAGCTCGCTTTGCGCGCGCAGGGAGGCGTACGCCGAGAGAGCGTTCGCAAGGTCGAGACGGAGCTCGCGGCGTGTTCGATCCGCTTCGGTCTGCGAGCGCCTCGACAGCGCCTCGGACTCGGCGATCTCGCCCGCGTAGGTGCGGCCCACGGGCTGCGGCAGCGGGATCGGCATGGACAGGCCGACGCCGAACACGCGCTCGTTGAAGCCGTCGTTCTGCACGAACACCGAGAGCGTCGCGTTCGGGACGCGAGCGCGCCGGTACATGGACGCCCGCGCCTCGTAGGCGCGCCCCGAGGCTTCGAGGGCCTGGATCTCGGGTCGCTCGTCGACGACGCGCGGGTCTTGCTTCGCCGCGAACGCCTCGACCCCGGCGATCGGTACGAGCTCGCCCTCGATGGACAGCTCGCGCCGCGGCTCGAAGCCCATCGAGGAGAGGAGCGCGGCCTTCGCCTGTTGCTCGCGTCGAACCGCGCCGATCCGCTCCTGGACGACGCGCGCGTGCGCGATGTCCGCCACGTCCGCGTCGATCCCGGACACGAGGCCCTTGTCCGCTGCGGCGCGCGTCGCGACCGCCACCTTCCCCGTGAGCGCTTCGAGCTGCTCGCCGAGGCGCACCTCCTCGCGGGCGGCGAGCGCCTCGAAATAGGCCCGCCATGCCGCGGCGGCGACCTCGCGATCCGTCATCGCGACCGCCTTCTCCTGCGCTTCTCGCTCGGCGTCCGCGGCGCGTTTTCTCGCTCCGCGCTGCCCTGCGATTTCGATCTCTTGCGAGAGCGTGGCGTACCAGTTGATGACGGGCCCCTGACCGGCGGCCTCGCGCCGCGCGCCCGACAACGCCAGCACGGGATTCGAGGGCAAAACCGGGCTCGCGGCTTCTTGCCGGCCCTTCGCCGCTTCGAGGCCCTGGCGCTCGGCCTTCGAGGTGAGGCTCGCCTCGAGCGCGCACCGAATCAGATTGCCGCGGTTGATGGTCGTCGAGCATGCCGACGAGCCCGCGCGTGCTTTCACGGAATGAGACAAACAGGCGATGGCCACGGCGGCCACCGCGATGAAGCGCGTCCGTTTCACGACCCAAACTCCTCCGCCACGCGCGCAAGACGGCGCGCGGAGCGGTTCCCGGGACAAGGGTGGGCAGGCGGCATGCCTCGAAAGGCAGGCGCGCACGGCCACCCCGCGTTTACGGGTTCACTCGATCAGGCGCGGGCCTGTCTGGGAGGTCGATAGACGGCGGAGGGGTCGGGCCGTGGGGGTGCGGTCGCTTCGTACGGCGCGAGCGTGATCTCCGCGCCGCTCGGGAGCTCCAGCAGGTAAGGCGATACGAGCAGCGGCAGCGCGCCCATCAGGTGCGCGCAGTGGCAGTCGGGGCAGCCCGGAGGGCACTCGCGACCGTCCTTCTCGTTTGGACAGTCGTCGTCCCGGTGGACCGGGGTATCGGCGTCCTGGATGGCGGCGACCGCGTCCACGGCGAAGTGCGGCAGCCCGGTCATCTGGAAGGCGGTGAGGGCCACGAACAGACGGATGGCCACGAGGAGGATCCGCATGGCGCGGGATCCCCTGGGGAACCGTCTGCGACTCGGGGGGGCCGTCTTCACTCGCCTGCCCGACGTTACTCCTTGAAGTGATGGGCTGCAACCGGTACGCGCGAGGGCCGCGACCGTGGACGGCGCGTGCTGGCGGAGCCCCACGAGCGACGGTAGCATCGCGCCCAGAGAGGACTCGCATGACCGACCGCGACAAATACAACATCGACCTCGACGTGAAGTTTCAGCACCTCGAGCGTATCGACATCCCCTCGGTCGTCGCCGCGTGCACCGAGACGTGGCAAAACCGGACGCTCACGCAGGTCAATGGCAGCGTGGTGCGGCTCGGGGTCGTGGAAGGCGATTTCCACTGGCACAAGCACGACGACGACGACGAGTTTTTTTTCGTCCTCGAAGGCAAGCTGCTCATCGATCTGGAGGACCGGACGATCGAGCTCGGGCCGCAGCAGGGCGTGACGATCACGAAGGGGGTGATGCATCGGCCGAGGGCGCCGGGGCGGACCGTCATGCTCATGGTCGAGACGACGGCCATTCAGCCCACCGGCGATCCGTGAGAGATCCGGCGGATCCGCGGCGCGAGGCCGCGCGTACGTGGGGCGTGATGCGGAGTCGTTTGCTTCTCGCCGTCGTGCTCGTCCTCGGTTGCAGCGCCGCGCCCCAAGCGCGCTCCGTCGCTCCGCGTGGGCTCGTACGCGAGGGGACGCCCGACGCGGTGAACCTCGCGCTCGCGCGGGCGAAGGAGAAGAAGCAGCTCTTCACGTGGCAATCGTTCTCGCCGGAGACGTTCGCGCGCGCCCGCGCCGAGCGGAAATTCATTCTCCTCGACGGCGCGGCCTCGTGGTGCCACTGGTGCCACGTGATGGACGAGACGACGTACCTCGACGAACGCGTGGGCCGCCTCCTCCACGAGAAATTCGTCGCCATTCGCGTGGACATCGACGAGCGCCCGGACATCGGCGAACGATACGCCGACTGGGGATGGCCCGCGACGATCCTGCTCTCGCCCGACGCCGAGGAGATCGGGAAATATCGCGGATATCTGCCCCCGGACGAGCTCTTGCCCATCCTCGAAGCAATCACCCAGGCGGAGGAGAAGGCCGGGGAGAAGGCGCCGGATCCGGCGCGGATCGTCCCCGCGCCCGAGGCGTTGCCGTGGATCGCCGCGCGTGTCTCGATCGACATGGACCGTTATTTCGACCGAGAACAGGGGAGCTGGGGCGATTTCCAGAAGTCTCCGCTCGGCGCGAACGTGCTCTTCGAGCTTCGGCGCGCGTCGCACGGGGACGCGCTCGCGCTCCGGCGCGCGCTGTTCACGCTGGAGAAGCAGCGCGCGATCCTCGATCCGGTCTGGGGCGGCATTTACCAGTATTCGGCGGGATCGACCTGGACCGAGCCCCATTACGAGAAATTGATGCCGTACCAGGCGGCGAACCTCGAAGCCTACGCCGCCGCGCACAAGGCCACGGGCCGCAAGGATCTGCTGGAGGACGCCCGCGGGATCGCGCGGTACCTCTCGACCTTCCTGTCGAATGCCGCGGGCGCTTTCCTCGTGAGCCAGGACGCGGACGTGGGCGCGCACGAGGAGGGAAAACCATTCATCGACGGGGAGGTGTATTATCGTCTCGACGACGCAGGGCGGCGCAAGCTCGGGGTCCCGCGGATCGACGATCACGTGTATGCGTACGAGAATGGGCTCGCGATCGCAGCGATGTGCGGCCTGTTCGAGGCGTCGGGCGACAAGGATGCGCTCTCTCGAGCGGAGCGGGCTGCGACCCTGGTGATGGCGAGCCACGTGGGGACGGACGGCGCGGTCGAGCACGACGCGAAGAACCGTTCGCCGGTTCATTACCTCGCGGACGCCGCCGGGTTTGGCCGGGCGCTCGTGCGGCTCTTCGAGGTCACGCAAAACGCAACGTACCGCGACGCGGCGCTCCGGATCGCGGAGACCATGGAGAAGACGCTCCTCGACGAGGCGACGGGGGCGTATTTCGCGCACACGAAGGATCCTTCCGCGGTCGGCGTCTTCGCGCGGCGCGAGCGGCCGTTCGTGAGCAACACGCAGGCTGCGCGTTTCCTCGCAGCCCTCGGCCGGATCACGGGCGATCAAGCGTTTTTCACGCGCGCAAAGAGGACGCTCGTAGCCATCGGGAGCCCGCGCGGCGTGGCGGAGCAGGGCCGGATGGTCGGGGAGTTTTTGCTCGCGCTCGACGAGGCGGGCGTTTTTCCTTGGCCGGGTGCGCGCTAAAGAAAACGCGGGTCTTTCAGGGCATCCCAGTCGTATCCCCAGAACGAGATCTCGTCGTCATCCCCGAACAACTGCCAAACATCGACGGGCTCGCCGTCTTTTTTCAGCTCGTCCCCGAGCCGTACGGGGTTGTGGCTCGTCCCGCAGAAATACACCTCGCCTTCGGCGCCGGCCGCGCGGATCTTCTCGTTCGCGTCGTCGATGATCGCTTGCAGATACGAGCCGTAGTCCCGCGTGAGGAACAGGTCCCCGTCCGAAAAACCGTACTTGCTGGCGATGTTCTCGACCCCATAGTGGTACTCGATCACGAGGTGCCGCCATTCACCTTCGGGTCGCGCGAGGATCCCCCGGGCGGCGTGTACGAACGGGCTCAGGAAGAAAGTGCGGTCGATGCTCGGAGGCGCATCACGCGTGGCCTGCGCGGTGGGGGCGAGCGTGACGCCGCAATACCCGAGCACCTCACCGACCCAGGGGCACGGGTATTCGACGTCGAACCACGTGGCGGCCTTCCACGTGCGCCGGGCCTCGTCGGGATCGAGGATTCGATAGGTACCGACGATCTCTTCCACCGGCTCGAACGAGACGAGCGAGAAGATCGAGCCGAACGGCTTGCGGTTCATTTGCTGCGTCTGCACGATCGACCCGTCCGGCCGCAACGCGAGATGCTCCCAGGCCTCGACGTCCTCGCGAAACACCTCCCGGAAATCGGCGTTCTTCTTGCCCTTTTGGCCCTCCCTGCCGCCCGTGTCCCGACGCTCCATGATGGAAAAGACGATCTCGGCCGGCGAAGGGACATCCCCGCGACGAGGCTTCATGCACCGTTCGTATCACGACCCGCGTGGGTCTTGCAGGGACACGTGAGCTCGTGGAACACTGCATCGCCTGCCGGCAGGAGAACGCGTGAGTCCCTCGATACGATCCGTACCCGCCTTGCTGACGCTCTGCGCTCTCGGCTGCGCGAGCGCTCCCCCGCCGCCCGAGGTTGCTTCGGTGCCGCCGCCCGCGACCGCGAAGGCTGCGCAGGAACAGAAGGACGCCGAGGCGCCCTCGGCCGAACCGCCGCCTCCGCCCCCTGCGCCCACGCCGAAGGTCTTCGGGTTTCGCGATTTCCTCTCCATTGCAGGCGTGCGCGCCGGAGCCACGCTCGACGACGTCGAGGCGGCCTGGGGCAAGGGAGAACGGGAGAAAGACACGATTCGATACAAGAACGGTCCCACGGTGTCGATCATGCCCTCCGGCGGGCTGATGATCGACATCCATCTGGGCGCGGCGGACTGGGTGAAGCAGCACGCGAACGGACCGCTGTCCATCTGGGGACAAACCTGCGAGGAGGCCGCCGCGGCGCTCGATTTCACCGATTCCGTGGGTGGGTACACGACCTGCAAGCACTACGAGAAGAACCTGTTTCTCGACGTGACCTTGATGTGCGGCTCCGGCCGCGTGAACACCGTTGCCGTCGTGTGGTATCCGTTCGCCCCGAGCAGCGCCCCCGATCCCCTGCCGCCGGACCATTGTAACTGATCCCTTGAACTCCAAAGGCGCACTCGAATTGCTCGCCGATGGCTCGATCGCGGCGGAGGAGCGCCTCGCGCGGGCCGTCGGCGCGGGGGGCATTCCAGCATCCATGCTGCTCCGTTTTGCCTTCGATTGCGCCGAACGGGCCCTGGAGAAGGAGCGGGAAGCGCGGCGCGAGCCGGAGGCGGCGAGCTTGGAGGCGCTCCGGCGGGTACGGCAATGGCTCGATGAGCGATGGCCGTGGAAACCGGCGCCGGAAAAGGACAAACCTTCCCCCGGCGGTCCTTTCGGCAGCATCGCCATGGCCGACGCCATGCTGGCGCGGAATCTGTCCCCGGCGCGGGTCCTCGCAGACGTGGGCGCGGAGGCGCGCAGGGCCGTCGAGGCGTGGGAAGCGCGCGCGCCGGCAGCCGCGGCCGAGGCGGCGGCGATCGTCGCGGAGACGGCCGCCGAGATGGCCACGGCCGATGCCGACGCGGAGCGCGAATGGAAGGCCGAGGAAACTTGGACCGACGTCGAGCTCGACGCCGCAATGCAAGCGGCCGCGGCACGGGGGCCGGGGGCGTGGTCCGCGAAATCCGAACTGGATTCGGGCGCCATCGCAGCCCGGCTGGTTCGGCGACGACAAGCAGCGGCGAGCCGCGCCGCCCTGGAGGTGTCGCGCCTCGCCTCGAGCCGCGCCGCCGAGGACGCGGCGGCCTCGATGACCGACGAAACGGCGCCCGGCGGCTTCACGTCGTGGTTGCGCTCCCTCTGGACGCCCCGTTCCACGCCAAACGATTCCGCAGCGGCCCGCGCACGGGCCGAGCAGGCTCGCCGCGAGGAATACGCCTGGCAGGTCGCGCACCTCAGCGCATTGTTACAAAAGGACGAACCAGAATCCTGAAATCGGCTCAGGGGACGAGCAGGAGCTTGCCGACGACCTTGCCGGCGCGTGACCGGGTATGCGCCTCCTCGGCCTGCGCGAGCGGGAATTTCGCCTCGATGATGGCCTCGATGTCGCCCTTCGCGAGCGCCGCGACGAGTGGTTCGAGGGCGGCGCGCGTGGGTTTGCCGAGGAGCGTCTTCGTTCGGCCCGAGAGCAAGAGCGAAGGGTAATCCGCGGGCCGAACGACCACGAGCCCGAGCAAGCCCGTCGCGCTCAAGAGCTTCCGGCACGCGGACGACGGGTACACCGCCGAGCCCATGGCATTGAGCACGAGATCGAAGGGGCCGAGGCTCGCGGCGGCTTCGAGCGGGTCGCCCGCGTTGTAATCGATGGCCGTGGCGCCGAGCCGCGTGACGAGCGGCACGTTCCGCGCCGAGCACACCGCGGCCACGGTCGCTCCATACGAGCGGGCGAGCTGCAAAGCGAAAAGCCCGACGCCACCCGAGCCGCCGAGCACGAGCACGCGAGCGCCCGACTTCGAGGGGATATCGGCCTCCTTCAGCCAGCGCCACGCCGTCACGCCGGCGACCGGGAGGCACGCGGCGTCGTCGAACGAGACCGACGCCGGCAGCTCGGCGCATTGGTCGGCGCGGACGATGACCTCGTCGGCATAACTGCCGCGCTGGTTGCGGGAGAAATCGGTGCCACCGACGACGCGATCGCCGAGCTTCGGCCTCTCGACGGCGCTGCCGACCTCGACGACCTCGCCGGCGAAATCGATGCCGACGACGAGCGGCCCGGACGGACCGATGATTCGCTGGGCCATGCCGAGCGGGCCCCCCTCGCGCATTTTCCAGTCGACTGGGTTGACGCCGATGGACCGGACGCGGACGCGCAGCTCGTCAGGGCGGAGCGATCGCGAGGGGAGCTCGACGATATGCAAAGGTTCGCGGGACGAACGGGACGTCGCGACGATCATCGACTCGCACCCCGCGTCAATGGCTCGTGCCGAGCGACCCGCTCGCGCGCCCCGAGGCGTCGATCGAATAACAGAAGGTGGTTTTCGAGGTGGAGAACGGCAGGCGGGTGACGTGGCCGCTGCAGGTCGAGGCGCCCTTTTTCCCCTCGAACGTCCAGTCGAACGGACCCGACGGCGAGACCTTGAGGTCGGTGTAGCCCTCCTCCGCGAGAGAGGCGCGCACGCTCGAAAAACCCATGGCCCAGTAGAGCGGGATGATCAGGAGCACGCCGCCGATGATGAGGAGCTTCTTCCTGCGCTGAGCCGCGGCCGCTTGCTCGAGCGCCGCGATGTCGGGGTCATTCTGGAGCGAGGAGTCCATGGCCTCGCGTACCACATCACTCTCGCGTAAGCTAGCCAAGAAGGCTTCGATGGTTCACGTCACTCGGGCTCGGCGCTGCGCGTCGGGCGGGACAGCGCGGCGGCTCGGCGCGCGCCGCCGTCTTCGGTGAGCCTTCGAATCGCGAAGGACAGGCCGTCTCGCAAGGTGGCCAGCGTACGCACGCGCGACAGGTCGAGGCCGAGAGAAACCATGGTCTGCGCGACGTTCGGGCGAATCCCGGTGATGATTCCTTCCGCTCCGAGAAGACGCACCGCGGTGATGATGTTCAGCATATGGCCGGCCGTGGCCGTATCGACGACGTCGACGCCCGTCAAATCGAGGATCGCGAAGCGCGCCTGCGTGCGCGCGACCTCGGCGAGGAGGTCGTCCGTGACCCGCGCGGCCCGCCGGCTGTCGACGACGCCCACCATCGGGAGCGTGAGGACGTGATCCCAGACCTGGATGATCGGGGTCTCCAGATTGAAGATGACGTCCTGCTGCCGCTGAATGAGGGCGAGCTTCGCTTCGAGCTCCACTTTGGCTTGATGCGCCTCGGTGACGTTCAGGCTCATGCCGAGGACGCCCGACGCCTCCTTGCCATCCTCGCCGAACGGAATGACCCAGTTGTCCCAGTGGGCACCGTTCATCTGCGATCGATCGTACCCAGTGTTGCCCAGAAGGGCGCGCTGCACGAGGCGATCGCCCGGGGATATCTCGAAGACGTTTTTTCCGAGGAGCGAGCCCCGTTCGAATCCGGCGGCCACGCAGCCGTGGCCGTCGTGGAACGTGAAGTCACCTTTCTTGTCGGTCACCCATACGACGATGTCGAGGTGTTCGAGGAGGCTCTGGAGGATCCGCGCCAGACGAAGCCTCTCCTTTTCGGCGGCGAGCCGCTCCTCCTCGGCGCGGAGCCTTTGCTCGCGCTCGGCCTCGTAACGCCTTCGCTCCCCGAGGTCGCGGCAGACGGCGACGGCGCCGCAGAGCTCCCCGCGGGCGTCGTGGATTGCGCGCGCCGAGCATTCGACGAACCTGCCTCCCGGCAGTTGCTCACTCCGCACGAAGAGCTCGATCGCGTCGGCGTTCCTGCCCTGCAAGGCCCGCACGAGCGGCATTTCGTGCGTCGGGATGGGCGTCACGCCGTCCGGATGGTAAAGGCCATATCGCGTCGACCACTCCGTGGGGGTCGCCTCGCTCCGCTCCCCGAAGATCGCCGTCGCGGCCGCGTTGAAATGAAGTAGGCGGCCTTCACGGTCGCAGACCACCACGCCGTCGGCCAGGTTGTGAATCGCCGCGCGGAGGAGCCGTGTCTCGCCGTCCTGGTCGGACGGGTTTTCCTCGTGGTGGTGTCCGTTCGTCAGGTGTCCATTCCCATTCGTCATGGCGGGCGCCTGCTCGGCGAGACGTGCTTCGAGCTCGGCGACCCGCGCGCGTAACTCCGCGCACTCCTGTTCAAAGGCAATAATCGACACGCTGTCCTCCCCCTGGGCCCCACACGAATGAGGGCGCGAGACCAATTGTCGATCACGCTATCGGTGAACCCGTGGCGGTGTCAACGGATTGACGCCGTCGGAGACGTGCGCACGAATGCACGTACGCCGCCCGCAAGTCGGGATTTGCCTGATTGGTGGATACTCGTGGGGACGGTGGTTCGAGCGTGGTGCGATTCAGCCGGGGCGGGAAAAGCGGGCCGGCCGCGCTCCGGCCCCGTACGTGGAGCCGGCTGTCCCGCCGAGGTTTCGAATCGCCAAGGAGAGGCCGTCGCGCAACGTCGCGAACGTGCGCACGCGTGACAGGTCGAGGCCGAGGGAGATCATGGTCTGCGCGACGTTCGGGCGAATCCCCGTGATGATCCCTTCCGCCCCGAGGAGGCGAATGGCGGCGATGATATTGAGGACGTGGCCGGCCGTCGCCGTATCGACCACGTCGACGCCCGTCAAATCGAGGATCGCGAAGCGAGCCTGCGTGCGCGAGACCTCGGCGAGGACGTTGTTCGTGACGCGCGCCGCGCGCTGGCTGTCGACGACGCCCACCATCGGGAGCGTGAGGACACGGTCCCAGACCTGGATGATCGGGGTCTCCAGGTTGAAGATGACCTCCTGCTGCCGCTGAATGAGGGCGAGCTTCGCCTCGAGCTCCTGCTTGGCGTGATGGGCCTCGGTGATGTTCAGGCTCAGGCCGATGACGCCCGAGTTCACGCCGTCGTCGTTCATCGGAATGGCCCAATGCTCCCAGGCGACCCCGTGGACCTCGTTGCGGTCGTGCCCGGGGATGCCCGCGAGAGCGTCGTGAATGATGGAGTTGTCGGCGTAGACGTCGCGGGCATTCTTGCCGAGGAGCCAGCCCCGCGAAAGGCCTGCCGACTCGGCGCCGCGGCCGTCGTGGAACGTGAAGACGCCTTTTTCGTCGGTCGCCCAGACGATGATGTCGAGGTGGTCGAGCAGGCTCCTCAGGATCCGCGCCATGCGGAGCCGCTCCTTCTCAGCGGCGAGCCGCTCTTCTTCGGCGCGAAGACGCCGCTCGCGCTCGGCCTCGTACCGCCTGCGCTCGCCGAGGTCGCGGCATACGACCACCGCGCCGCAGATGGAGCCGTCGGCGTCGCGAATGCAACGCGCGGAGCATTCGACGTACACGCAGGCCCGCAGGCCCTCCCTTCGCACGACGAGCTCGATGCCGTCGACGGTCTCGCCCCGAAGGGCGCGATGGGACGGCAGATCGTCCGCCGCGATGCGGGTCACGCCGTCCGGATGAAAGAGGCCGTATCGTGTCGACAGCTCCTCCGACGTGGTCTCTCTCGACAGCTCGCCGAAGATCGCCGTGGCGGCCGCGTTGAAGTGGATGGTACGCCCCTCGCGGTTGCAGATCACGACAGCGTCGGCCAGGTTATGCACCGCCGCCCGGAGCAGCCGCGTCTCCGCCTCATGATCGGCGGGGATCGTCTCGCGATGGTGGCCATTCGTCACGACGGGCGATCGAGCCGCGAGGCGTGCCTCCAGCTCGGCGACACGCGCGCGGAGCGTTGCGCACTCGTTTTCCATCGGAAGATACACGCTGCCCTCCCCCTCGCGTCCACGGAGCTCGGAGCGGAATCAAATTACCCTACGAAGGGGCCGCAACTTCGTCAACGGATTGACGCGTCGGAGACGTGCCCACCTGAACGACGTAACGGCTGCGCATGAGACGGCCCCGAGGGGTATCCCGCAATGGCCGCCACGCGCGTCGAGCCGCCGCGCGTCCTCGTGCTTGCTCGTCACGCGTTATCGCGGCCGCGGCTCCCCGACCGCTCGGCATCCGCCGGCCGACTTCGGCGCAGAAACGTTGGCAGACCCACGTTTTGCCCCACCTTCGGGTAAGAATCGTCACGTTCGGTATCGATGGGCTTGGACGCGGGCGGCGGTTTCAGGCATGAGCACGGCCATGTCCGTACCGGTTCTGCCGAAACGCGCGCGTGTCGTCGTCATCGGTGGCGGGGTCATTGGCTGCTCCGTCGCCTACCATCTGGCTCACATGGGCTGGAAGGACGTGGTCCTGCTCGAACGGGACCGGCTCACCTCCGGCACGACCTGGCATGCCGCCGGGCTCATCGTGACGTTCGGCTCGACGTCGGAGACGTCGACCGAGATGCGCAAGTACACGCGTGATCTCTACACCCGCCTCGAAGCGGAGACGGGCCTCGACACCGGGTTCAAGCCGGTCGGATTCATCGAGGTCGCGGCGGATCCGGACCGGCTCGAGGAGTACCGGCGCGTCTCGGCGTTCAACCGCCACTGCGGCGTCGACGTGCACGAGATCTCGCCCTCGCAGGTGAAGGAGCTCTTCCCGCTCGCGCGGACCGACGATATCCTGGCCGGTTTCTACGTGAAGGAAGACGGCCAGGCGAACCCGGTCGACGTCACGATGGCGCTCGCGAAGGGCGCCAAGCTGCAAGGCGCGACGATCCTCGAAAACGTGCCCTGCACCGGCGTGATCACGAAGCGCGGCGCCGTCGCCGGGGTGCAGACGCCGTTCGGCGACATCGAGGCCGAGTACGTGGTGAACTGCGCCGGGATGTGGGCGCGGCAGCTCGGCGCGAAATCGGGCGTCAACATCCCGCTGCAATCGGCCGAGCATTATTACCTCATCACGGCCAAGATCCCCGACCTGCCGAAATCGATGCCGGTGCTCGAGGATCCGGGCTCGTATGGGTATTACCGCGAAGAGGTCGGCGGCATGATGGTGGGCCTCTTCGAGCCCGTCTGCGCGCCGTGGAAGATCGAGGGCGTGCCGAATGACTTTTCCTTCGGCGAGATCACCCCGGACTGGGACCGGATGGGCCCCTATGTCGAGAAAGCGATGCGGCGCGTGCCGGTCACGCTCGAGGTGGGCGTCCGCAAGTTCTTCTGCGGGCCCGAGAGCTTCACGCCGGACCTCGCGCCCGTCGTCGGCGAGGCGCCGGAGATCAAGAATTACTTCGTCGCGGCGGGCATGAACTCGATCGGCATCCTCACGGGCGGCGGCCTCGGGCGCGTGCTCGCGCACTGGATCATCAATGGCCGGCCCGACGTGGACGTCACGGGGATGAACATCGACCGGCTGCACACGTACCAGGCGAACCCCGAATACCGCCGCACGCGCACGGTCGAGTCGCTCGGGATGGTCTATCAATGCCATTATCCGACGCGCTCGATGCAGACGGCGCGCGGCGCGAAGACCTCGGCCATTCACGAAAGGCTCGCGGCCCAGGGCGCCTATTTCAAGGACGTGAGCGGCTGGGAAGGCGCGGACTGGTATGCGCCGGCCGGCGTCGCGCCGAAAGTCGAGCGCCTCTCCTGGGGCCGGCAAAACTGGTTCCCGTACTGGGAAGCCGAGCACCGCGCCTGCCGCGAGGGCGTGATCCTCATGGACATGTCGTTCATGGCGAAATTCCTGGTGCAGGGCCGGGACGCGGGCAAGCTGCTCGATTACATCTCCGCGAACAGCGTCGACGGCGCGCCGGGCGTGATCACGTACACGCAATGGTTGAACGCGGGCGGCACGATCGAGGCGGATCTCACGGTCACGAAGCTCGACGACGAGCGGTACTGGGTCGTCGCCTCGGACACGGCGCACCGCCACGCGCTCGCGTGGATGCGTCGGCATACGTTGCCGGACATGCACGCGTTCGTGACGGACGTGACCTCGGGGTATGCGCAGATCAACATCCAGGGCCCGCGTTCGCGCGAGCTCATGCAAATGGTGACCTCCGAGGACATGTCGAACGAGGCGTTCCCGTTCCGCGCCGCGCGGGAGATCGACATCGGGTTCGCCCGCGCGCTCTGCGTGCGCATCACGTACCTGGGCGAGCTCGGCTACGAGCTCTACATCCCCACGGAGCAGGCCACGCACGTCTACGATCGCCTCGTCGAGGCGGGCAAACGCGTGGACCTGAAGCACGCCGGGCTCAAGGCGCTGGCGAGCCTGCGCATGGAGAAGGGCTACCGCGATTACGGGCACGACATCGACAACACCGATTCGGTGCTGGAGGCGGGGCTCGGCTTCGCGGTCGATCTGAAGAAGCCAAACTTCCTCGGGCGGGAAGCGGTGCTCGCGAAAAAAGCCGCGGGCCCGCTCACGCGCCGGATCGTGCAGGTGCTCGTGAAGGATCCGGAGCCCTTGATGTTCCACGCGGAGATCGTGCGTCGTAATGGAAAGCCCATCGGCTACGTGCGCGCGGCTTCGTACGGACACTCTGTCGGCGGCGCCGTCGGCCTCGTCATGGTGGAGGCCGGCGAGCCCATCGACACGAAGTACCTCGAAAACGCCACGTGGGAGGTCGACATCGCCGGCAAGATCTACCCGGCCGTCGCCTCGCTCAAGCCGCTCTACGATCCCGAGGCGAAGCGCGTGAAGGCGTGAGCCCGGGTCGCCTCCCGGTGCTTGACAGACCAGTCCAGAACGGCTAGAAGCTTCCGTGCGAGCATGGCGCGCCCGAAGGAGTTCGACCGCGACGAGGTGGTGAAGCGGGCCATGGCCGTCTTCTGGGAGAAGGGGTACGAGGCGACCTCGACGGAGGATCTCTTGCGCGCGATGGGCATCGGGCGCCAGAGCATGTACGACACCTTCGGCGACAAACGTCGCCTCTACCTCGAGGCGCTGCAGCGGTATCAGGCGGAGAGCGGCGCGCAGCTCATCGAGCGCCTTCAAGCCGAGGAATCACCCCTTCAGGCGATCGAGCAGGTCTTGCTGGGCGTCGCCGCCGAGACGCCCGCCGAACGGGCGCGGGGCTGCATGTACGTGAGCTCCATCGTGGAGCTCGCGCAGAAGGATCCGGAGGTCGCGTCGCTGGCGAAGTCCGGGACGATCCTCTGCGAGACCGCGTTCGAGCGGATCGTGCGGGAAGCCAAGCGCAAAGGCGAAGTCGATCGGAGCGTCGACGAGCGGAAAACCGCGCGTTTCCTGCTCGCCACGGTGCAAGGCCTGCGGGTCATGGCGAAGGCGGGAGCCACGCCCGAGGCCCTCCGCGACATCGCCGCCGTCGCGCTCACCTCCCTGAAATCTCGCTAGTTCGTGCGCGGGTGCGAGGAGCACTCGCGTTCGCTTGCTTCATTCTGGACTGATCCATCAACAACCAAGGAGTCCGCGATGTCTCTCGATCGATACTATCTGCTGGGCCGCTCGGGTCTTCGTGTCAGCCGCCTGGCGCTCGGGACCATGACGTTCGGCACCGACGGCGCCTGGGGCGCGTGGGGTTCGTCCGAAGAAGCCGCCCGGGCCGTGTTCGACCGGTATCTCGACGCGGGCGGCAATTTCCTCGACACCGCGGACCTCTACACACGAGGGACCAGCGAGACCATGCTCGGCAAGTTCATCGCCGAGCGCGGCGCGCGCGATCGCGTCGTTTTGACCACCAAGTACACCTACGGCCTCGACCCCGGGAACCCGAACGCCGGCGGCAACGGGCGCAAGAACATGATGCGCGCGGTCGAGGCTTCGCTCCGGCGGCTCGGGACCGATTACATCGATCTTTACCTCCTGCACACGTGGGACCGGCTCACGCCCGCCGAGGAGGTGGTGCGCGCGTTCGACGACCTCGTGCGCGCCGGCAAGATCCGATATGCCGGCCTGTCCGACGTGCCCGCCTGGTATGCCGCGCGCGCGCAGACGTTCGCCGAGGCGCACGCGCTCACGCCGCTCGTCAACTTGCAGCTCCAGTACTCGCTCGTGGAGCGTCACATCGAGCACGAATTCGCGCCGCTCGCGCAGACGCTCGGAATGGGCATCACCGCGTGGAGCCCGCTCGGCGGTGGCCTGCTCTCGGGCAAATACCGGCCGAGCCAGGGCCGCGGCGAGGGCGAAGGGCGGCTCACGAAGAACGACGCCGGCAGCCAGCTCGGGCTGTTCACGGAGCACAACTGGGGCGTCGTGGCGGCCGTGGAAACAGCGGCGAAGGAGCTCGGCCGCAGCATGGCGCAGGTGGCGCTGAACTGGACGGCGACGCAGCCGGGCATCGGATCGGTGATCCTGGGCGCGACCAAGCTCGCGCAGCTCGAGGACAACCTCGCCGCGCTCGATTTCGAGATTCCGGCCGAGCTGCGGCGGGCGCTCGATCACGCGAGCGCGCATCCGCCGCCGTTCCCCTACAAGATGTTCGGGGATGCCTACCAGACGATGCTGCACGGCGGGGCAGCCGTGAGTGACAAACCGGTGGGGTATACGCGGCCATGAGCGCCTGATGCGCGCCGTGTACGGAAGCCGCGAAGACGAGGAATACCGCGCCGGGACGGTCAGGGCCCACGACGCTCGGGGTCCTGCTTCATCTCCTCCTGCATCGCGTTCACTTGCCGCACCACGGCGCGTGCGACAGGGACCGTGCCCGCGGCCTGGAATTTCATCATCCATCCCGTGTTCGCGAACAGGAGCACGATGATGCCGCCGAGGGCGACGAGCCCTCCTGCGACCATCATCACGATGCCGAGGAAGTACAGAAAGGCCGCGAAGCCGAGCGTCATGAACCCTTGAGCCTCGGCTCTCACGTGGAACAAGGAGTGCCCGAACAGGGCCATGAGCGCGAAGCTCGCGAACGTGACCCCGCCGAGAAACGCCACCCCTCCCCCGATGAAAAGCGCGTACTTGCCCTTGCGGCTGAGGTCGCGGCGCTTCTGCTCGTACTGCGGGTCGATCTCTTCGTGCACCGGTGGGCCCTCGCCGATGGATGGATTCAGAAGCGTTAGTACGCCCGAATACTCCTCGACGCAAGGCCGTGATGCGGTAGGTGATCAGTCGTCCGACGCCGGCGAGAACGGCGTGATGGGCACGGACTCCTCGATCTCTCGCTTGGGCGGGTTCTTGACGTTGAGCGTGCTCTCGATGAGGACGGCGCGACGCGGGCGCGGCGCGCCGACCTGGGCTTTGCGGAGCTCTTCCACGATACGCCCGCGCAGCGCGTCGTTCATGTCCTTGTTCTCGCCGGGCGGCACGCGCGCGCTGATACGCAGGACGATCGATCCCTCGTTCAGCTCCTCCACGCCGACCTCCACGCGCCCAGGCGCGCCCAGCCGCGCCTCGACCTCCTTTTCGGCGATGCTCGCGAGGAGATCACGCACCCGCGGGATATCCTCCTCGTAAGGCACGTGCACGTCGACCACCGCGTTCACGAAGGAGCGCGAATGGTTGGCGACCTTGCGGACCTCGCCATTGGGAATCGAGTGAAGGACGCCGAGGTCGTCTCGGATCTTCGTGATACGAACGCCGATCTCCTCCACGCGCCCCTGGATGCCGCCGATCTCCACGAGATCCCCGACGAGGAGGAGGTTTTCGAAAAGAATGAAGAAGCCGGCCACGATGTCGCCGACGAACGTCTGCGCGCCGAAGCCGATGGCGACGCCGATGACGCCGGCGCCGGCGAGCAGCGGCGTGGGGTCGATGGAGGCCTCACGCAGGCCCATCACGAGCGCCGAGAAATAGATCGCATACCGCACGAAACCCATGGCCACGGGGACCAGGGTCTTTCGTTGCTGGAGCGTCTGGGGGTTTGCCTCGGCCACCTTCCCCAGGAAGAGGTCGTTGATGAGCAATACGGCAAGCTCGACGAGGACCCGGCTCGCATAAAAGATCGCGATGATCCGGAGCCCGACGCGCCCAGCCTGGGAGAGCCACGTATCGGGGGTGAGCGCGTCCGCGACCCACGTGGCCGCCGTCAGGTACACGCAATAATCGACGACCCGCTTCGTGATGCCGAGCAGGTGCGACAGGTTGCCGAGGTACCTGAGCGGGCTCTCGAGGCGGGCGAGCCTCGTCGAGTTGTCGAAGATGACGTCGAGGAGGAGGTATCCGATGCCCGTCGCGAGACGGCTGATGTAGAAGGCCCCGAGCGTATAGGTGGCGAGCACGACGGAGCGCTGGGTCCCCGGCGCGAGCGCGAGCTTGTCGGCGATGAAGACCGCGGCGGCGCCGAAGACGACCACGCGCAGCGCTTTGCGCAGGCGTATCGTGACCTCGGCAAGCGGTTCGCGCCGTTTTTCGAGCCACTCCGAACGCGCGACCGCCTGGCCCAGCACGTCGGCAAGCCCCCGTGCGAGGGCGTCGACGAAGAGCGCGCCGACGGCAATGCCGAACGTCGTGAGCAATCGTGTCTTGACGAGCGCGGGATCGTCCCCGGCGAGCCCGCGGAGTGCGCTCTTCGCCACGTCGAGGGCCCAGATCCCTCGATACGTGGCAAAAAACGCAGCGGCCAGGAGCCCGGCCCCGACGAGCGCGACCCAGACGAGCGCGCGACGACGGACGCGACGACGGAATGCCTTGCGCTCGTCGGCCGTGACGTGCTCCAGCGTCGGCGAGCGCAAGATGAAGGCGTAGCCCCGATGAATCGTCCTGATCACCAGCTCCGACAGGAGCAAGAGCATCACGATCGTGATGCACAGGGCGACGAGGTTGTGGAGCAGGAGATCGAGTTGCAGGATCATCGGGGCCCGCCGCGATTATCTACCGATCTGGACGTTCTCCAAGATGCCGAGGGCGTCGGGGACGAGGACCGCGGCGGAGAAATAGGTGCTCACGAGGTACGAGCTGATGGCCTTCTCGTCCGTGTCCATCTTGCGGGCCGAGACGCCGGGCTCGATTTCTTCGGGGAGGCCGGTCCGGTGAAGACCGATGACGCCCTGATGCTCCTGCCCCGTGCGCATGACCAGGATCGAGCTCGTGTCGTCCTCGTTGATCGGGATCTTGTCGCAAGGCAGGATCGGGACGCCGCGCCATGCGGAGACCTTCGAGCCGGAGATCTCGACGCTCGTCGGGTAGACGCCGCGGCGATTGCATTCCCGGTGGAAGGCGGCGATCGCACGCGGGTGCGCCAGGAAAAACTGCGACTTGCGGCGCCGGCACAGGATCTCGTCCATGTCGTCGGGCGTCGGGGGGCCGCTCCGGGTATGGAGGCGCTGCTTGAGATCGGCGTTGTGCAGGAGGCCGAAATCGCGGTTGTTGATGAGCTCGTATTCCTGCCGCTCGCGGAGGGCCTGGACCGTCAGGTTGAGCTGCTCCTCGAGCTGGTTCATCGGATCGTTGAAGAGGTCCGAGACGCGCGTGTGGAGCCGGAGCACCGTCTGCGCGACGCTGAGCTCGTATTCGCGCGGCGCGGTCTCGTAATCGACGAACGTCCCCGGCAGCGTGGGCTCACCCTTGTGACCGGCGGAGAGCGCGATCGCCGCCTGCCCGAGTTTGTCCTGCGGCTTCTTCAGCCGCTCCTTGAGCGACTCGACGTGCGCGTGGAGCGCCGGCGTTCGGGTGATCAGCTCCTCGAAGACGCGCTGCGGGAGCTCGAGCACGATGCACGGCGTGACGGCCTTGACCGAATAGGTCCAGAAATCGTCCGACGTGACGACGGACTGATCCCCGAAATGGTCCCCGTCCGCGAGCGTGTCGAGGATCTTGTCGTCACCGTACTTGCCCGGGCCGAGCTTCTGGGCTCGTCCGTGCGCGATCAGGAAGATGGACTCTGCCGGCTTTCCGCGCTCGGCGATGAGCGCGCCGGGCTTGTATTCCCGCTGGACGAACCGACTCGCCAGGGTCTCGAGCACGGCGTCGTCCGAAAAGCCGTGGAGGAGCGGCAATTCGCAGAGCTCCTGCGGGATCACCTGCACCTTCGCTCCGATGTTGCCGAAGCTCAGCCGCCCGTCACCGACGGCATAACTCAGGCGACGGTTCACGCGATACGTGCCGCCCTTGACCTCGACCCAGGGCAAAACCCTGAGGAGCCAACGGGGCGTGATCCCCTGCATCTGGGGGTGCGACTTGGTCGTCGTCGCGAGCTTCCGCGCCCCCAGCGTCCCGAGGCTCGAACGATCCCCCTCGTTCCCGATCCCAGGTTTTTCGACGTTTGCCATGACGTACCTTTCCTTCTGCGCGCTTCGGAGAGCAGCGAGCGCTCCGCGGGTCCCCCGGGTCTCCGAGGGACACACGCGGAGCGCCTACCACGCACGGATCATTCGTGGGCGCGCCCGATCTCGACGCTCTCCAGAACACCGAGCGCGTCGGGGACCAGGACGGCCGCCGAGTAGTAGAGGCTGACGAGGTACGAGATGACGGCCTTCTCGTTGATCCCCATGAAACGCACGTTGAGGCTCGGCTCGACCTCGTCGGGAATGCCGGCGTGGTGCAGGCCGATGACGCCCTGGTTCTTCTCGCCGGCGCGCATCAGCAGGATGGAGGTCGTCCGCGTATCGGAGACCGGGATCTTGTTGCAGGGGAAGATCGGCACGCCGCGCCACGCCGGGACGTGGTTGCCATTGATCTCGACGCTCTGCGGATAGATGCCGAGGCGGCTGCACTCCTGGCCGAACGCGGCAATGGCGCGCGGGTGCGCCAGGAAGAACGACGGCTCCCTCCAGACCGTGGCCAGGAGCTCGTCCATGTCGTCCGGCGTCGGGGGGCCGCTGCGCGTGTGAATGCGCTGCTTGAGGTCGGCATTGTGCAGGAGGCCGAACTCGCGGTTGTTGATGAGCTCGTGCTCCTGGGTCTCCTTCAAGGCCTCGATGGTCAGGCGGAGCTGCTGCTCGGTCTGGTTCATCGGCTCATTGAAGAGATCCGCGACGCGCGAGTGGATCTGGAGCACGGTCTGCGCCACGCTGAGCTCGTACTCGCGGGGCGAGGTCTCGTAATCGACGAACGTCCCGGGGAGGACGGGCTCGCCGGAGTGACCCGCGGCAATCTCGATCGCGGCCTCACCCGTGTTGTCCTGCTTCTTCGCGGAGAGCGCCTTGAAGTTCTCGAGGTGCTTCTTCAGCGACGGATACTGCGCGACCAGCTCCTCGAAGACGTTCTGCTGGAGCGTCAGCACCGTGCAGGCCGTGACCGCCTTGGCCGTGAACGTCCAGTAATCCTGCGTCTCGAGCAGCGCCTGGTAGCTGTAATGGTCGCCGTCCGCGAGGACCGCGAGGACCGTCTCGTCGCCGTACTTGCCGGTGCCGATCTTGTTGATCTTGCCGTGCGCGATGAGGCAGATGTGATCGGCCTCCTTGCCCCGCTCGGTGATGACGTCGCCGGGCTTGTAGTCGCGCTGCACGAAGCGGTTCGCCAGCGCGCCGAGGACCTCGACGTCCTCATAGCCGCGGAGGAGGGGCAGCTCGCAGAGCTCCTGCGGGATGACCTGGATCTTGGCGCCGGTGTTCGTGAACGTCACGCGGCCGTCGCCGACGGCGTAACTCAAGCGGCGGTTCACGCGGTACACGCCATTGACGTGCACCCACGGCAAAAGCTTGAGCAGCCACCGCGACGAGATGCCCTGCATCTGCGGGACGGACTTCGTCGTCGTCGCGAGTTGCCTCGCGGCCGCCGTTGCGAGGCTGGTCTGCTGCTGATCGATCGAACCCAACTTCCCTGAGATAGACATGAGTCCCTCTTTCCCGGCCGGTTAGGACCGCCCGAGCTTCACCGGCACGGAACGCGCCGTACCCATCGAAAGATCCGCCTTCGCAGCAGGAGCCGCGGCGCCGGGCTTTCCCGCGCCGAAGAACCTGCTGATATGCGCCGCAGAGGCGCCAAACCCACGCGCGCCCTCGATCGCCCGCTCGATGGGCGAGCGCTCGAGCTCCGTGTCCACGTACCGGCTCGTACCGACGTGCCAGTTGAGGACCCCGGCCATGTACAATCGCTGCTTCTCGACGTATCCGAGCACGGCCTCGCGGGCCGCCTTGTCGAGTTTGTATTCGTCGAGGATGCGGGGCAGCTCGGTCGCGGCGATGCGCTCGAACTCCACGATGCGCGCCGTGATCATGTCATTGACGATCTCTTTGGCCTGCTTCGCGTCGCATTCGAGGAACCGCTCGACGACGAGCACGAAGTTATTGAGCTCGCCCTCGAACTCGATCTCCTTGCGGTACGAATAGAGATCGTTGATCCACCCGCCGACGTCGGCCGTGGTGTTGTCGAGGCTCCGCATCGCCCGCGTGCGGAAGACCTCGGCCGGGACGGCGTCGCAGAGCGTGAGCTTGGAGAGGCCCATCGTGAGATCGGCGCCGAACGTCTTGCGACGCATCTCGACGTAATCGACCGGATCCGGGATCCGGTTCTGGGTCTGGTTCAAGAGCTCCCAGAGCCAGCTCTGCGTCATGGTCTCGATGCTGCTGCGGAGCGTCTGCCGCGCCTTCATCGACATGGGCGTCGCGGTGCGAATCCAGAGGTCGAGCAGGCTGCTCTCCAGCGGGTTCTCGGGCACCGGGGCCCCAGCGCAGTCGAGGGGCATGAACATCGAGAGCCGGGCCGCGAATCGCTTCGCGCCCGCAAAGTCCCGCGTCGCGCCGAAGACGAGCGGGAAATAATCGTCGCCGTACGTGCCCCAGGTCAGCCAGCCCGAGCTGAGGTCGAGCTCGTGCGGGGACGCGTCCGGGTGAATGCCCGCGGCGCAGAGGGGGAAATCGAAGCCGCTGAGCTTGCGCTCGTTCCAGAGCCCGGAGCCGAAGACGCCCGGCACGACGTCGAGCATTCCGAATTTACGGGCCCACTCGACGGTGTTCCGGCGCGACGCGGGCAGATGCGGGCTCAAGCGGAGCTTGAACGGCATGTGGATCTTCGGGAGTGGCATCCTGCCCACGTGCCGGAAGGGCGTGTGGGTGAGGGTCTTGATCCGCTGCAAACCGAGCGCGCCGGGCGTGAGCCGGATCCGGAGCGCCGAGGTGCCGAGCCCCTTCGGTCCCCCGAGGAAATCGGGGACGCCCGCGGACTTGTCCGCGTGTTCGTTCATGTAGCGGCTCGACCGCATGTGCCATTCGTGGCCGCCGGATTGCCAGTCCTGGAGCCCCTTCACGTATTTCGCGACGTCGAGGGCTTGCGCCGGCGAAAGCCCGTACTCCGCGCAGAGCGCCGGCACCTCGACGAGCGCCGTGTTCTCGAATTGATGGAGCCGCGACGTCAGGATCTCGTTCGTCAGATCGGCCGCTTTTTGCGTGGGGACGCCGAGGAACTTCTCGAGGACGAGCACGCAGTTGGCATTCTCGCCCTCCTCCTCGACCTCGCGCTGGTACGAGAACAGATCATTTCGCAGGTGAACGCCGTCCGAGAACGTGTCGCGCAGGACCTCGAGGGGGCGCGTCGCGGCGACGGCGGCCGGGACCTCGGCGCCGACCGCGATCTCGACGAGGCCCGCGGACCAGGGCGCGCCGCCGACCTTGCGGCGCATCTCGACGTATTCGACCGGGTTCGCGACGCGGTTCTCCTGGATATTGGCGAGCTCCCACATGCACTCGAGGAGCAGGTTCTTCGTGGCTTCGAGGAAACGCTCGCGCCAGTTGACCGAGGTGAGCGGGACCGTGCGCGCCCACAAATCCGCGAGCGCGCGCTCGACCACGTTCGTCGGCTCGGGCGGCGTGCCCGTCGGCACGACGGGCATGAAGAGCGGCAGGCGATCGAGGTACGCCTTCGCGCCGGACATGTCCTTGGTGCGCTTGTAGATTTCGAGGAAATGGTCGTCGAAGAAGAACACCCACACATACCAATCCGTGATGAGATCGAGCTCGGACGGGGGTGCATCGGGGTGGGTGTACGCGCAGAGCAACGCGTAGTCGTGCGCGTCCAAATCCTGCTCGGTCCAGATGGGCTTGCCTTGGGGATTTTCCTCCAGGATGCCCATCTCGTAGGACCAGGCCTTGGTATGCACGCGCGCCCCTTCGAGGTGGGGGTTGATGCGCGCCGGATACGGCATGTAGAAGTCGGGCAGCGTGAAAGGTTGCATGTTCGCTGACTTCTCTCGCGCGTCGTCGACACGACGCGAACGACGACGACCCGTATGTCGTGACGGTGTGTATCTCGGACGCACCTCGGCACATCCACACGAAAACGTGCGACGAGGCCCCTCAGGTTCATCCATACAAACCGTTCGGGATCTTCCGGACGAAGGCGGATCTAGACCAGTAGGTTCATGCAAGTAAATTGAAATGTGACCGTCCGTGACGTTTTTTTCGCACTCGAAGCAGCAAGCGCAAAACGTTCATGATCTCAATGGTTTACGCGCTGAAGTATGGCCATGGTCCTCGGACGCGCGTTTTCACGAGGCCACGCACGTGGTTCTTCCGCAGACGGGTTCGGCAGAGTGGATCATTTCGTACACTTGTCCTAGGTTGTCGGAATCTTCTGCGAACGGTCATGCACGGTGACACACAGCACCGGGCAACAATACAACCATGCGGCGCGACCACATCGAAAGTCGGGGCTTGCATTCAGCGCCGCAGCGTCGGCTCGAACGTCGGCGCTCGCCGCGCCTTCGTGGCCTGCTCGAATGCGAATGCCATTCCGAGGAGCTCTCCCTCGGAATATGCGCGTCCCATGAATGCGAAGCCGAGGGGCAGGCCGTGGCTGTCGCCCATCGGCACCGTGATGCTCGGCGTGCCGGCGACGGCCGCTGCCCCATAACTCTCGCTCACGAAATGATCCCCGAGGACGTGATCGGTGAGCCATGCCGGGGCCATGCTCGGCGCGACGATGGCGTCGAGCTTGCCGCCGTCGAGGACCGCGAGCAGGCCCTCTTTCCCGGCGAGGCGCCTCGCCGCCTCGCGCGCTTCGAGATACTCCGCATCGGTGAGCGGCCCGAGCGCCGCCGCCTTCTCGAAGAGCTCCTGGCCGAAAAACGGCATCACCGCCTCGGCGTGGGCCTTGTTCCACGCAATCAAGGCCTCCAGTGACGCGTGCGGCGCGCCGCTCCGGCGTAGATACGCATTCAGCCCGTCCTTGAATTCGTACAACATGACCGTGAACTCGGGCTTGTTCCAGCGGTGGTACGTGGCCATTTCGACATCGACCACCTCCGCGCCCAGAGCTCGCAGGGTCGCAATCGACGCCTCCGCCGCCCTGTCCACGTCGGGGTGGTCTCCCATGGCCTGACGAAGCACGCCGAGGCGCTTGCCCCGGAGCGCGCCCGGCTTCAGGAACGTCGTGTAATCGGTCGGAGGCCCGCTCTCCTTCGGCGCGGCCGGATCGGACGGATCGACGGCCGCGAGGACGGTGAGCAGGAGCGCCGCGTCGGTCACGGTCCGGGCCATCGGCCCTGCGGTGTCCTGCGAGATCGAGATCGGAATGATCCCGCGGCGGCTGACCAATCCCACCGTGGGCTTGAGCCCGACGAGGCCATGGACGGCCGAAGGGCAGAGGATGCTGCCGTCGGTCTCGGTGCCAACGCCGATCGCGCCGAGGCTCGCGGCAATGGCCGCGCCTGCGCCGGAGCTCGAGCCGCAGGGATTGCGGTCGAGCACGTACGGGTTTTTCGTCTGGCCCCCGCGCGAGCTCCAGCCGGAGGTCGCGCGGGTCGACCGGAAATTCGCCCACTCGCTGAGGTTCGTTTTTCCGAGAATGACGGCGCCGGCCGCGCGAAGGCGGGCGACGAGGAAGGCGTCCTCTTTCGGCCGATGCTCCGCGAGCGCCAGCGACCCGGCCGAATTCACCATCCCGGCGACGTCGATGTTGTCCTTGATCAGCACGGGAATGCCGTGCAAGGGCCCGCGCACCTTCCCGGCCCTCCGCTCCGCGTCGAGGGCCTCGGCATCCGAAAGCGCGCGCGGGGAGAGCTCGATGACCGCGTCGAGCCGGGGCCCGGCGTCGTCGATTTGCGCGATTCGATCGAGGTAGGCCTGCGTGAGCTCCCGCGCGGTCAGCGTGCCTTTGGCCATGCGCTCCCGCGCGTCCGCTGCGCTGAGCTCGACGACGTCGAGGGGGATGGCCGCTCTCCCGCGGCCGATGGACGATACGTCGGTCGGAAAGGCGCCGCTCTTGGCCGTTCCCCCGCCACATGCCCCGACCCATGCCGCGCCGAGCAGCGCTGCGCCAACCATCCATTGCGATGTTTTCATGACCATCACTCGGCTCCCACCTGCGCGAGCATTCTCTCCGCCTCCTTCACCGCCGCCCCCCGTTCCCGCGCGAGCAGCGGATTCTCGCGGAGCGCCGCTTCCAGCGAAGCCTTGGCCTCGCGCGCCGCCAGCGTCCTTGCCTTTGCGTCTCGCGCGGCGCGGGCGCGCAGGAGGGAAAGAGCTCCCTTCGCTGCGAGCGCCGTCGCCATGTTCGGATGGATGGCGAGCGCCTTCTCGGCCATCACGAGCCCCATCGTCAGATCGTTTTCGACGTTTTTCTTCCGCGCGAGCAGCCAACCCGCGCGCAGCTCGTGAATCTCGGCCAGCGCCTCGTAGACCTGCGGATTGGCGCGCTCCTTGTCGAGGACGGGCAAGAGCGGCGCGAAGGCGGCGTCGAACATCGCGGCCTCGGCGCTCCCCTTCGCGAGCGCCCAGCGGAGCGCAATGCTCTCCGTGCGCGCCTGCTCGATGCGGAAATCCACGTCCCACGGCGACGCCTCCGCGCTCGTCCGGAAAAACCCGCGCGCCGCCTCGATCTCCGTCGTCGGGTCTTTTCCTTGCTGCAACATGGAGAGCGCCCGCGTCATCGCGACGAGCCCCCGGAGCTCTTCGTTCGTCGAGGAAGGCGCGACGCGCTCCTTTTCACGCAGGGACGCCTCGGCCTGCTCCAGGGCATGGCTCGGATCCCGGCCCGCGTCGCAGGCGTGCGAAGCTTCGAGCCAGAGCGCCCAGGCCGAGATGTGCGCGGCCTCCAGCGAATTGTGCGCCTTGACGGCGGCCGCGGCCTCGAGCGCGCTCGCCACGGGCGCCTCCGGCGAGCGCCCTTTTTCCACGAGGTATTGCGCCTTCCGTAAATGGGCGTGCGCCTTGTAGACAGCCGGGTACGTGAAGCTCGGGTTCTGCGCGAACGCCTGGCCGCATCGCTCGACGGCGCGCTCCACCGAGCGCGTGGGATCGACGCCTCGCCAGATCTCGCTCCGCGCGCGCTCCACGTAAATCGAGCAGATCTCGTTGTACGGCCAGAGGAAGCCCGGGTCGATCCGGATGGCCTCCTCGTGCGCCGCGACGGCGCGGTCGATCGAGGCCCGCGCTTCGAGGCCTCGATTCATGAGGTACACGAGCTCCGTCCGGTACGCGGTACCGACCAGGTAATGCGCCATCGGATCATGCCCCTCCGCCTTCGCGGCGTCCTCCGCTCGCTGGATGGCCGCCCGAAGGATGGGCTCCGGCACCTTTTCTCGCTCGGGGCCGTTCAACGCTTGCCAGGCGAACGCATTGTGCGCGAACGCCATCTTGACGCGCGCCGAGCCGCGCTCGGCGTCGGCCGCGAGCGCCTTTTCACAGGCGCCCTTCGCTTTCTCGAAGCTCGGACGCAAAAGCTCCGGCCGCGACTCCGAGGCGAGCACGATCTGCGTCCAGAGCTCGCATTCGGCCTCGTGCACGGCCGGATCGCTCCGCGCGATGGCCGCGGCCTCTGCGTAGGCCGCCGCCGCCGGCTCGAACGAGCGCATCATCTTCTCGTCATCGAATGCCGCGTCCCGCCCGAAGCGCTTGCCTTCGGCGAAATGCGCGTCCCCTTCGAGCTTCTTCGCCTCGTGCAGCCAGGGCGATTGCGCGAATGCCTCGCGCGCCTTCGCCAGCGCGACGTCATTTTGCCCTTCGTGGAGCGCGACGAGCCCCTCGACGTACGCCGGCGACGAGAGCCTCGCCCCGAGCGCCGCGCGCAGGTGCGCGAGCGCCGGCGCCTTGTATTCGGCGTCGATCGCCGCGAGCCGCGCCTTCTTGCGCCCCTCGTCCTGGATTCGCTTCGTCTCCTCGAGCGCGCGACGATAAAGCTCGACGAGCGCGAGCCCCATGGCGTAACGAAGTTCCGGCGGCGCATACCCGAGGGCCTCGGCGCGGCGGAGATGGGCGAGCGCCTGGTCGTGCTCCTGGAGCGCGAGGAACCCTCGACCGAGCGCGTAATGCCCCGGCCCCTCCCCGGCCCGCCCGAGGGTCGCCATGCGCGCCTCGATGTCCCGCAATTGCCGCCGCACGATGGCCCGCTCCCGCTCGATGTCGTGCAGCGGCAAGCCATAGGCGCGCGCGAGGAAGAGCTCCATTTCCTTCACGTTCTCGCCGAGCTCGCGCGCGAGGGCCGTTTGCTCGGCGAGGGCTTGCCGCTCGCGGACCCAGAGCGATCCGAGCACCGCCATCACCACGAGCAACGCCGCCGCGGCCCCGACGCGCAGCTTGTGCCGCCGCGCGGCCTTGAGCAGGACGTACCCGAGCGACGCCCGGCGCGCCAGCACGGGGATTCCGTCGAGAAACCGCTGCAGATCCTCGCCGAGGGCGAGCGCCGATTCGTACCTGCGGCCCTGCTCCTTTTCGAGGCATTTCATGACGATCGCCTCGAGATCCTCCGGCACGTCCGGGCGTATCTTCCGGAGCGGCGTGGGCTCCTCGCTGAGGAGCTTTCGTATCACGGCGAGCGCGTGTACTCCCTCGAAGGGAGGGCGGCCCGCGAGAAGGTCATACAGCGTCGCGCCCAGCGCATACACGTCGGTCCGCCGATCCAGCGTCTCGACGTCGCCCGTCGCTTGCTCCGGGGCCATGTACGACGGCGTCCCGGCGAACGAGGACGTCGTCTGGCTCGACTTCCCGATTTCGCGGGCAATGCCGAAATCCATGATGTAAGGCTTGTAGGCCCCGTCCTCGCCCTGCTCGACCATGATGTTCGCGGGCTTCACGTCGCGGTGGACGATTCCCAGCCGGTGCGCCTCGTGCAGCGCCATGGTCACCTGCCGCACGGCCCGCACCTTTTGCTCGCGGGTCATCCGCTCGCCGGCGACGTCGAGTGGATCGCCCGCGATGTATTGCATCACGATATAAGGACGGTCCCCGTCGATCCCCACCTCGTGCACCTTGCACGCGTGCTCGTGCTCGATCCGCGCCTGCGCCCGCGCCTCGCGCAAAAGCGTCCGGTTCGTCTCCGGGTCGGCCTGGTGCAAAAACTTGATTGCGACGTCACGGCCGAGGTGCCGATCCTTGGCCCGGTAGACCGATCCCATCCCGCCGGCGCCGAGAAACACGAAGTCCCCGAAACGCGTGAGGAGCGCCTGCGGAATGCTCTGCGGCGGCGCGCTCGGAGGCGTGGAGTCCTGCTGCTGGCTCATAGTAAGTGTAACAGGACCCACAGAACGCACGCCGACACCATGACCTGTCTTCGGGAGGGCCGCCATGGGACCAACGTCCCATGGTTCTGCAATTGCAAGAAGCCTACCTTGTGTTCGGCACTGGTTCACCAGGCCACCGGCGCTGGGAGGGTCTGCAGCAAGGTCGATGACGGGGAGGCTGTCCTGGGTCGCCAGCGCCGAGCGGAGAGAGAGGAAAGATCATGGTGTCGTTTCGTTTGCTTACGGTTCTTGGTGTTGCCTGCGCGCTCGCTGGCTGCGTCGGCGCGGCGGAAGATCCTGCTGATTTCGGGGAGAGTCCGGCGCTCGCCCCGCAGGGTGGTCCCACGAACGGCTCGGGCGGGATGAACGGGCTGAACCCCGTCGACTACCACGCGAACGTGGCCGCGCTCCTTTCATCCCTGAACGTCGCCGCGGCGAACCCCATGAATCCCTCGGCCGTGAACCCCGCGATCGAGGCGACCGGGCTGCTCGATACCTCGGGCGGTCGAGACGTCTTCGAGTACGTGGCGCGATGCACGCTCCCCGCGGGAACGCAGCTCACGAGCGCGGGGCGCATCTACGCGGGCGGCGGGATCCTCCGCACGACCGGCGCGTGGCTCACGGCAGGCCTCACGACGTCACAGAAGGAGGACGCGCTCACCTGCATGGTGACGCACCTCAACGCGTTCAGCGCGCACGTCCCGATCTTCCTCTCGGGCCCCAGCATCGCCGGGACGGAGAGCGCGGAGCGGCGAGGGTTCACCATCGAGGAGGCGATCTGGCAGGTGAAGCTCGAGGGCCCGAGCCAGACGCCGATCTACTACGCCTGGCCCCGCGTCGACCTGCTCGACACCTGCGGGCTCGTGACGTCACTCACCTGGGTCAGCCGCATCTGCGGCACATCCCTCAACACCTGCGGCGTGCAGGTCCGTTACGATCGCGCCACGGCTTGCGCCGGCGCGGATGGGATCTTCACCTGCAACGGCAAGCCGGCGATCCAGACCTCGCTCGACGAGAGCGACCTCTGCATCCTGCACCTCAACGTGCTCGGCATCGGCCTGCTGTAGCGCGAGCCTGATGCCTCCACCCCTCGATCCCCGAGGACTTCAGACCTCACACGAATCTCACGAGCTCGAGCTGCGAGGGTGAGACGCACGAGCGTCCCTCACCCGGCCGCTCGGCTTGACAGATCGCCATGAAGCGCCGTTTCATCTCCCGACGAGCTTGCGTGGGCGCTCATGACCTCCTTCAAATATCCGAGAGACATGCTCGCGCCGCTGAAGGCGCGCTGGTACGAGTGGGCCCGGCAGGAAAGCGAGCCTCCGGCCCTGCCGAGCGACGACAAGCTCGCGCTGCTGCTCGAGGTCGCATACCACGCGAGCTACACGGCGGACGAGCGCCGCGGGACCCAGTTCCGCGCCGTCGTTTGTAGCCCCGATCTGCGAGAATCGGAGATCGATCATCCCCTCCGGATCGACCCGCCGCGCAGCTTCACGCCCCACGAGATCATGCGCCTCGCGCCGGCCGCGGACGCCGCGAAGGTCATGCTCGCCGTCGATCCCGGCGGGGACGAGCCGCTCATCTGGGGGTTATGCAATGGCGCGGACATGCAGCTCACCGTCTCGGTGATGGCGCCGGGCAAGCTCTCCGTCGGGCGAAATATGCGCAGCCTCGTGGCCCTCGAAGACGGCCATATTTTCGCGGAGGGGGAGCGGCTCGGCGTCTTTCAATCCGTGGTCGAGGCGCTCTCCGAGGCGACCGACGCATTGTGGGACGGCGTCAACTGGCGCGGGGGCTCGTGGTCTCCGCAGGTCAACTATCCGGCGCACCTGCACGACGTCCTCTCGACGATCCGAAAGCTCGGGCACGGCGGAACGGTCCTCGTCATCCCCGACCGCGAATGCAAGTCCTCCTCCTGGCGACAGCTCCTCAAGATCAAATACCAGTGCCAGGACGACTCGGTCTGGCCGCTCCTGCGGAAATCGGTGTTCCAGTTCGACGAGGATTCCCCGGGGCGCGGCGCCATGGAATTCCAGTATGCGGAGGACAAGGCGCGCCGCTTGCTCGAACGGCTCCCCGGGCTCACGGCGGTGGACGGCGCGCTGCTCATCACGGACCGATATCGGGTGCTCGGCTTCGGGGTCGAAGTGCTGGCGCAGACCGAGCTCGAAACGATCTTCCTGCCGGACGGGACGTCCCGGAGCGTCGAGGCCTACGGCACGCGGCATCGATCTGCGGCCCGCTTCTGCGCGGCGTACCCGCGCGGGGTGGCCTTCGTTTGCTCGCAGGATGGCTCGATCAAGTGCGTGCGCAATCGCGACGGGAAGGTCACGCTGTACGAGTGATGCGGGGGCCCCGCAGGGAGGTACGTCATGCGAAAGAATTTGCTTGCATCGCTGTTCGTGCTGGTCGCTGTCGCTGGATGCGTCGAAAGCCCGAGTGAGCCCGGGGAGCAAAACGATGCTTTCCACCCCGGCCTTCAATACGCGGGCGCGATCGCGATCGGGAACGCGGGGCAGCCGAGCATCGAGCTCTCGGCCCCGCTCTTCCCCGATGCGACCGTGTTCCAGATGTTTCAGGACCCGAGCGTCTATCCCATGCTCTCCGACGCCGATCGTGATGCGCTCCTCGACGACATCCGCACCTTCGAGGAGCTCGTTCCGCTCTGCGCCCCCACGCACCCGGCCATCAAGCAGCAGAGCCCCGGCGGGCCGCCCCTCACGCAGGCCGAGATCATGACCAATTACGACGAGGTCGCGCGCTGCGGCTACGAGGATTTCGGCGCCAAACCTTACTGGATCCCAGAGCACGTGAATGACGTCGACATCTGCGCGGCGAAGCTCGGCGCGGATTGGCACCTGCCGACCGAGGCCGACATCGCCGCGTTGCAGGAGAGCGATTTCGCGTTCTTCGAGGCGACGCTCGCGCTGCCGGGCCAGGACCAGTTCCCGTCCCACTTCTACTATTCGCTCGACGTCTACGTACGTGGCGCCGACAGCACGCTCGCGCTCGGGAACCTCGCGCCGCAGACGGACCACGTCGTGCCCCTGCCCGTCTCGGGCGCCGCGATGAACGAGCTTTACATCGGCAATGGCAAGCCGATCGGCCTACGCTGCCTCCGGTTCTGAAGCCCCGTGCCTCGAGGTCATGAATTCGGGACCTTGAGCTTGTTTCGCACCCAGATTCCTACGAGCACCCCGGGCGTCGCCAGCAGCGCGAGGAGCCGCACCATGGAGCCCGGGCGCGAGCCGTCCCAGTCGCCTTCCATGACGCTGAAGAGCCCGCCGATGAGGGCCCCGCTGATCACGACGGCCACGAGGATGCCCGCCGCCATGGCCTTCGTGTTGCGGATCGTATACTCGCGCCGCCGCGCGATCGCCCGCTTCCATTCTTCTTCCGGATCCAGGGCGACCTTCACGGCGTTCCCCGCATTCGGCTGCCCCGAACCCCCCGCACGTTCGTCCGCCATCTCGCCCGTCTAGCACGAAACCAAACACGCGAGAACCGGTTCATACGCCGGCGAGCGAGCTCGTGGGGGCCGTCCAGAGGACGCACGGCATGCGCCTCGGGGTGCTATGCTCCGCGGGAGGGGTCGAAGAAATGGCCGCGCCGGACATCCTGCTCATCGGTCACGTCGCCCGGGATTTGCTCAGCACCGATCCGAACGACGGCTACCACCTCGGGGGCACCGTGAGTTTCGCCGCCGTCACGTCCGTCAAGCTCGGTCGGAGGCCGACGATCGTCACCGCGGCGGCGCCGGAGCTCGATTTCTCCGAGCTGCCGCGCGAGGTGGAGCTCCACGTCCTCCCCTCGGAGTCGACGACCACCTTCGTCAATGTCTATACCGAGGCGGGGCGCATCCAGCATTGCAGCACGCGGGCGCGGCCGATCACCGCCGCCGATATCGATCCCTCGTTGCGCCGGCCGCGGGCGGCGCTTCTCGGGCCGATCGCCGACGAGATCACCCCCGACGTGGCCCACATCTTCGCCGAGGAAACGCTGGTCGTGGCGACGCCCCAGGGGTGGATGCGGCGCTTCGACGAGGCCGGGCGCGTCCACGGCAAACCCTGGGAAAGCGCGAGCGAGATCCTCCCGCGGCTCACCGCGGTCGTGCTCTCGCTCGAAGACATCGACGCCGACCTCCGCCGCCTGGATCCCATCATCGAGCACGTCCCCCTCGTGGTCCTCACCGAATACCGGGACGGAAGCACGCTGTACAGGCGCCGCGACGACGGGACGACCCTCGTGACGCGGATCCCTCCCCGCGCCGCCCGCGAGGTCGATCCCACGGGCGCCGGCGACGTCTTCGCGACGGCCTTCATGATTCGTTTCCAGGAGACCCTCGATCCGGTGGAGGCCGCGCGCTTCGCGAACATCACGGCCTCGTTCGGCGTCGAGGCGGTCGGCGTCGCCGGCATTCCAAGCCGCGAGGTGGTCTTCGCGTACATGCGGGAGAACCCATTTCGAGAGGGCGCGCACGGCTGACGTGTGGCAAGATCGGGCTTCTGCCCATGCCTCGCTCCCGCCCGCTCGCGAAACGCTCGATCCTCCTCGCCGCCCTCGTCCTCGCGGCCGTCGCCCTCCTCGTGCTTTTCCTGCCGCCTTCGAGCCTCGCCACGCCCGCCTCCTGTGCCAAGCCCGAGATCGTCATCCGAAAGAAGGACGCCGCGCTCGATCTGCGCTGCGGCGGAACACCGTTCCGCACCTTCTCGGCCACGTTCGGGGCCAATCCCGTCGGGCAAAAGGAGCGCGAGGGCGACGAGCGCACGCCCGAGGGCGTCTATCGCATCACGAGCAAATCGGAGAGCGAGCGTTTTTATCGATTCCTGGGGATCTCCTATCCCGAGCTCGAAGACCTCGCGCGGGCGAAGAAAAACGGAATCGACAAACCGGGCGGCGGCATTGGCATCCACGGGACCAAGCCGAAGCTCGCGGCCCTGGCGCGGGCGTGGATCCGGCTCTCGAGCGCCACCGGGCTCGGGCAGGTCTGGGGCCCGACGGACGGCTGCATCGGGCTCACCAATGAAGACGTCGCCGTGCTCTACACCCTCGTCCCCGTCGGCACGAAGGTGACGATCAAGCCTTGAGCATGCGAGGATGAGGGCGACAAGGAGCCGCCGAGCATGACCTTCAGCAACGCCACCCCGTTCGTCGCGCTCGACGTCCCCACGACCGGCCCCGACGGCCACGCCCTCGTCGTCGCGGTCGTCAAAGCGACCTTCGACATCCTCCCCGGCGGCCGCGTCGCCCCCTCGGACGATCCCATCCCGCTCCGCCCCAACGACATTCCACTCGACGCGAAGAATCCGAATGGCAGCATCGTGCTTCCCTCGGATCTATGCATCGAGAAACACGGCGCCGACGTGATCGTCGCCGGCGACGCCGTCTCCAAGCGCCGCGTCGAATCGATGGACGTCGTCGTGAAGGTGAAAGACCGCACGGTCCAGCTCCGCGTGCACGGCGAACGGCGCTTCATTCAGGGCGTGGCCGGCATCGTCGTGGGCCCCGCGGTCCCGTTCGAGCGCATGCCCATCGTCCACGAACGCGCTTATGGGGGCATGAGCGAGGACCTCACGCTCATCGAAGAGCGCAATCCCGCCGGCGTGGGCGTCGCCAAGCGCAAGCGCGACCTCCTTGATCGACCCGCCCCACAAATCGAGCACCCGCTCCGGCCGCACGACGACGCTGGAGACAACCACCCGCCCGTGGGCCTCGGTCCCATCATGACGCATTGGCTCCCGCGGCGGGCATGGGCCGGGACGTTCGACGAGGCGTGGCAAAAGACACGAATGCCCCTCATGCCGGTCGATTTTGATGTCCGGCACAACAATGCGGCGCATCCGGATTTGCAGTTCGACCTGCCGCTCGCGCCGGGGGACGTGGTGTCGATCCTCGGCATGCACGAGGAAGGCGTGATCTCATTCGAGATCCCTGCGTTCCCCGTCGTCGTGCGAGCGCGCTTCGATGGAGGGGACAAGGCCGTCGAGCGTCCCGTCATCGATTCGCTCGTCGTGCATCCGAACGAACGACGCTTCGAGCTCGTGGCGCGGAAGGCGTTCCGCACGGGCCGCGGGAAGCGGGTCTTGCGGGAGCTTCAGGTGGATCTCGTGACGTAATTACGAGGACCGTCGCAACTGCCACCACGTTCCCGGCATTGCCGCGCGATCCCGCTCCCGCGCCGCAGGCACGAGCAGCGCGAGCGCGCGCTCGAGCTCCTGCCCCCACGCGGCCCCGTCCGCGGGTGCACGCATTCCCGCGCGCACGGCCAGCTCGTCGAGCAGCCGTTCGAGCTCGACCCGGGTGAGCGCACCGGACGCACACGCCTCTGCGACCCGCTCCGCCGTCCACGGCTCGCCGCCGCGATATCGAACGTTCGGATCCAATCGCATCGCCTCGATGGCCTTCCGCCACGCCCCTGCATCCTGCCGCCGCGAAGGCGCCACGCGCTCGCCGAACAGCGTCATGAGCGCAGCCTCGGCGGCATCCGCGAGATCCTCGTTCGCGAGTTGCCGCAGGAGATACGACCAGGTCCCCGCATGACCAAATCGCGCGAGCGCCGAAAGTGTCGCCGCGGAAGGAGGCGTTCGCGCGAGGCACGCAGCAAGCGCAGTTCGATCCGATACGTCTCCCGAGAGCACGAAGATCTCCGCGCCAAACGGCTGCAGACGAGCCGCACGAGGCCCGCCATCGCGCAGCTCGAAATACGGGTCTTTTTGACCAGCACGCAGGAGCGTCCGCGCCGCCGCCCATACCACCGCTGGCTCAGGGAGCCCCATGCATTTTCCGAGGAGCGGCACGAGGCGCGCCACGTCGTCGGCAGGCAAACCATCCACGACCTCGGCAGCCGCCGCCGTGACGGACGTATTGGGGTCGAGGAGGAATGCGCGAATCTCATCGACTCCGAGCGCGTTTTGCCGCCCGAGCACGAGCACCCCCACGGCGCGCGCGACCGGATGGGGCGAGACGAGCAAGGTCCGGCAGACGCCATTCCGCTCGGGATGTGGGGCGAGGAGGAGCGCCTCCGCAGCCGCGCGCGCGTGCTCCATCGCCGTCGGCGGAAGCGTGGTCAAGCCGTGCGTGAGGGCATCGAGCGCGTCGCGCTCGGAAAAACACGCGAGCGTGAATACCGCGGCCCACGTGTTCCACGGGCCCGGTGATTCGAGCGAGCGCTTCCACGCGTCGAGCACGAGCCGAATGCACGGCCCCCCGATCGACGCAATCGCATCCACACTTCGCAGCAATCGCTCTTCGATCTCCCCGCGGAACTGGAGAGGTCTCTCGGTACGATGGCGCGCGAGCATCGCCGCGCGATCCAAGCACGATGCGACGATGTCCGCGTAAAAAGCATCCTCCGAAATCGGCGCGCCCTTCCCCTCTTCCAGGGCGACGAGCGGCTTTGGCGGAACGGGAAGATCACGCTCATCCCTCGGCGGCGCGGCCTTCTCCGGGCCCGCCTCCACGGTTTTTTGCGGCGCCGCCGCGCTCGCATCAAACGGCTCGCGCTCGACCTCTCTCAGCGTCGGCTTCTCGCGGGCTGCAATGAGCACGCCCGGATTCGCCCTACGAGCCGCGTCCCCTCGCTGCGGCGGATACACGAGCCCGCGCGCGACGAGGCATGCATTATGGGCCGCGGCGAAGGCCTGCAGCGTCCCCGCGTCGACGTACCCATTGGCTGCGAGCAGCGTCGCATGTTGCGAGACCGTCTCCACCGCCGTCACGAGGCGCTCGAGCTCCGCGAAGCGCGTCGCCTCGGCCGCATCGAGCGCCGCCGTCAACGGCCGAACGAGCGTCGCTTTCCAGGCGTGCTCCGGCAGCGCCAGCGCCCGGTCGAGGGCTTCTTGCATCGGCCCACGGAGAATCTCCTCGAATGTCGTCATGGCGCCCCCACGCGCGCCGCAGCCATGCCACGCGTGCCGTCCGGAGAGATGGCCCATGCCAGGAACGAATCGCTCGATGCCCGCAGCGCCGTCTCGTGCCGCAGAACCGAGAGCCCGTACACGAGGTTCATCGCGCCGGCCGCCGCCCCCACGCGCCCCGCATGGTCCTCGATCCCGTCGAACACACACGCCGTGCCAAACCTCGCACGTTCTCGCGCCGATGCAAAAAACCAGTCTTGCGCGCGCAGGTCGTCCGTGCACGACTGTCCGAACACGTACGAAATCGGCTCGGTGCTCGGCATGCTCGAAAGGACCTGCGTCATTGCCACGCCGTCCGCCGGCTCGTCGTTGTCGTCGCGCGCGCTCCCCATCACCGTCGTGGCGCCGAGCATCGTGCCCATCGCAGCAATGCCCAGGCGACGCGCGTTCGGCGGCGACATCAGCACCACCGCGGCCGCGCCCTCCGACGGTGGCAATGGCGCGCGCGCCCATGGGCCCGGGGGACGCAGGACAGTGTCCGCGAGAATGTCCACGCCGACCGCCGAGTCCACGGCCACGATACAAACCGCCTGCGGCCCCGATTTCGAGAGCGCGGCGCCCGCATCCGCGAGCGCATCGAAGAAGGCCGCTTCTCCCTCGTAACGTTGCATGGAACCGAGGCGACGCTGCCGCGCAATCGCCCGCGCCGTATCGGCCAGAAGCACGGATTCCAGCCCCGGGCGCGGCGCGGACGTCACCACCAAGAGAGACATCTGCAGATCGGGCACGAGCGCCGCCGTCGCCTCCTCGATGGCTCGCTCTGCCATTTGCAGAAGCCGCGAGGAAAGCGGCTCGACGGCGCCCAGCCACCGGCAATACCGCACGTCGATTCGCTCGCCCGTGTCCCGCACGAAGGGCGAGGGCGACGGAGCAGGCACGCCCGCAGCCGCGAAAAACGCGTGCTGCCGCGCCGTCATCGCGATTGGTGACACCATGCCTGCCCCGACGATGGCCAAGCTCATGTGTGTCCCGTCACCCCGCTCTGCTTCGAAGAGCGATTGATGGTGATATTGCCAGCTTCGATGAGCACGCCGCTGTCCGAGGCGGTGACCGTGGCGCCGCCACAATTGAACGACACCTTGCCCCCTTGCAAGGTCAACGTGCCGCCCACCTTCAGCGTCAATGCGCCTCCTGCCTTGATCGTGTGTTTCCCGGACGCCTGACTCGTGAGCGACCCTGCGATCGTCGTACGCACGGGCCCTTTCACGTCGCGCACCAGCACGCCCTTGACGTCGATTTTGAGGCTCCCCAGGGTTTCGCTGGACGAACCGAGCACAGAGACCCCGCCGCGCGCCGTCTTCGTGGAGTAGCTTCCTCCAATCAGGAACGAGGACGGGCCCACGGTATACCAGCCGATGTCACCGGGCGTCACGATCGCGCTCGCGCCGGCAATGAGCTCGGTCATCGCCCCCTTCACCGACGTATTTCGATGTCCCGGGCCGGGTCCACCGGCGCCCGCATTGTCGCTCGCGCCCGTGCCGCCGCCTCCGCCCGCCGGGTCGCCGCTCGGCGCAGCTCCCTCGCGCCAGGGCGCGGGCTGCGCCGCTCCCTGCGCCACGGCGAAGATGGCTTCCCCGCCGGGAATCATACCGGCTGCAATCCCGACCGCGCCGAGCCCCACACCTTGCAGCGCCCCGGAGGCACCTCCATGCTTGTAGCCTTCATATCCGGCCAGGGCCAAACCCCCGCCCGCCGCGAGGAATTGACCATATTGTCCGAGCGCTCCGGCGCCTGATAGCACAGCCGCTTTCCCGAGGTTCAACAGGCCATTGACCGGATTGCCCACCTTCTCCAGCACGGCCGCGCCGACGAGCACCGACTCGCTTCCGACACCGACGATCGTGTTCCCCTTGACGTAGATCTCCTGCTTCCCGCCGACGGTCGCCGATTGCGAGCCCACCGCGGTGCGATAGGCCTGCGTGACGCTGACATTCTCATTGCCGGAGACCACGCGCGACTGCGAGCCCGAG
Organism: Polyangium sp. y55x31; assembly: GCF_029946505.1. Taxonomy (GTDB): domain Bacteria; phylum Myxococcota_A; class Polyangia; order Polyangiales; family Polyangiaceae; genus Polyangium. The sequence goes on along the minus strand of NZ_JARZHG010000005.1, from coordinate 40,807 downwards.
ATGCCGATGTTCTCGTTCTTCGCCGTCTGGGTCACCATGTCGTTCGACACGCTCACGGATTTGCCGAACTGTGCCTGAATGAACACGTGTTGCCTGCCGGCCGCGTCGTCGAAGCGGATCGAGTTCGTTCCGCCGCTGCCCGGCGAGCTGTAGGTCTGCAGCGCGGTGACGGTCTTGTTCGCAGGGAGCTGGTACGGCGGCGCGAACTTCGCATTGTAGGTCCTGCCCAGCACGATGGGCCTGTCGGGATCACCGTCCTCGAACGCGACGAGCACTTCCCAGCCCACGCGCGGAATCGCCATGGATCCAGGCATGTTCGGCTGCATCACGCGGATCGGCAGCGTCGTCTTTTCGTCCCCCTTCCCTTCGAGATCCCACGGAAACTGGACCTTGATGCGACCTTGCGCGTCCGTGTGAATCTCCTCGCCGGAAGCCCCGGTGACGAAGGCGCTTTGCACGCCGGTCAAGCGAGGCCGCGGCGTCGTGCGAGGCAGCCTGTGCGGCGTGTCGCGCGGAAGCGCACGCACTTCGACGGCCACGCGAGCGTCCCCGAAGGCCCACGTGTGCTCCACCGCCACGACCGTGTACTTGCCCGCCGGCTTTGCGCTGCCCGCGTAATCCCCCTGCGCCTCGATCGTGAAGGACAAACCGGGCGCGAGGGTCACCGCCGTCGTGCGAAAGACGAGCTCCAGCGCATCCGCGCGGAGCGTCTCGAGCCGAAGCCTGGCGCGCGCGTCCCCTTCGTCCGGCTCGCGGAATCCGCCCGGCCCCTCGTACACATCGACGGATTGCTCCACGTCCGTCCCAGCCTTGGAGGTCGACGAGAGCAACAGGTCCGGCTTCTCGACATTGTAATCGCGGAGCGTCACCTTCCCGGGCCTTCTCCTCGCGAGGATTCGCGCGTCGAACGCCGCGAGATCGAACATCCCGAGCGCCGATACGTCGACCAGCGGGAGCGGCTCCTCCAGCGCGGCGAGCGAATACGTCGTCGAGTCTTCGAGCACGATCCGCTCGACGCCCTCCTCGTCGGCGTCGAATCGAAACACGAGCCCCTCGTCCTCACACATGCGCCGCACGAAGGCCGCGTCGCTCTCGGCATACTGGACGACGTAATCCCGTTCGAGATGCGGCTCGTAAAGCCGGAGCTCGACTTGCCTCCCGTCGTACCCCGCTTCGAGCAGCACCTTTTTCACGATGTCGGGAATCGTCATCTTCTGGAAGATGCGCGACCTCGTACGAAGCTCCACGGCCGCGAGGCGCGATCGCACCGTGGCTCGGTACCGTCTCTCCCCATTCGGATTCGCCGTGGCCACGGCCGCAAACCGCGTGACGATTCCGCCGACCACGCGCGCCCCGATTCCTCCTTCCAGCACCACCGCGCATGGTTTGCCTACGACGTCGGCCGGGACGACCCCTTCCGTGGAAAAGAGGCCGAGTTCCAGCTCCGTGTATTGCCCGAGCCGCTCCGTCCCGCGCAGGCTGCGGCAAGAGAGCGTTTCGGCGCCGTCGATGAGAAACCGCACGTCGTGCACGGCCTACCTCCGGGGCTTCTTCAATTTCACCACCTGAATCGTGGCTTTGTCCACCGGCACGGGCGCAGGCGCCTTCCATTTCGGCGGCTTCTTTTTCGAGACCGGCACATAACTCGGCGGCGCCCCGGGAAAACCCTCCGGTGCGCCCGGAAGCTCGGCTTTCCCCGAAAGCAACGACGCAAGCACGGCGCTCGTCGACCCGCCGAGCTCCACCGGCATCGGACAGACGCCGTCGTCCCCCGGGGGTCCGAGATGCACCACCTTCCACCGATCGGGCGAGCCGGCCCCCAGCCAATAAAGCGCGCCGCCGTCCCCGAGCACGGCCCAGGCGATCCACTTCTGCCCGCGAGGCGGATAGGCCGCGAGCGCGAGACGCCGCTCGGCCTGCTTCGCGAGGAGCGGCGCGATCACCGGATCGCTCGTCTCCATCTGGAACTTCGAATCACTCCCGAGCAACGCGAGATGTTCGAGCCGCGCGAGCGATTGCCTGCCGAGCTGCGCGCCTGGATCATCGGAGAACGGGCTCAGGATCCAGACGAACCCGCCGAGACAACCAGCCCCGTATTCCTCGATGAACGCCTTGTAATCCGACGGAAGGCCATGCCCGAACAGGCCCTCCACCTCGGCCCATCCGAACTCGGCGGAGGCGCCTTCGGGGCGCGCCGGCTTGGGAAGGAGCTTGGTCACGCTGGTGATGGCCATGGCCCTACTTCCCCTTCCCTGCGCGCGACGTCGCCTCGTGCAATGTGAACGTCGGCCGCACCGGCTCCTCGTTCACTCCAGCCTGAAAAATGCCCCAGGAGATTCGCTCCGAAAGGACGTCGTGGAGAAATGCCGACATCGGCCCTGCATACTCCGCGTAACGGCCGCGCGAATCCGCGACGACGGTCCACTTGTCCGGCGTGCCCTTCGTGAGCCAAAAGAGCGCGTCGCCGTTGATGGTATACCCCCACGGCAGCAAGCCCCCGGGCTCCGGAAACACGGGATACGGTAGTCCGTTGATCTCCTCGAACGGCGCCGGAAGGTCCCGCGCGCCGGGCACCTGCGCGTTCCGACGCACGAGATGGAGCGTGAACGACATGAAACGCAGGCGCTCCATCCACGGCAGCTTCGCCGAGAACGGATTCATGACGTGGAGGTACTTGTTGATCCAGCCGGTGCCATACGTCCCGACGAACTGCTTGTAATCGGCGGGCAGGTCCGTCCCCAGGAGCGACTCCGCGGGCACCCAGTCGTTCTTGGCCGGAGCTTCTTCGGGCTTCTTCGGCGGGAGCAGCCATTTCGTGAGAGACGCCATCGAGCTCGCCATGGTTTGTCCTCAGAAGAGTGGAAGGCTGAACGGGGTGCCGCTGCTGGGGTTGGCGCTGAGGGTGACGTGCTTGGGCCGGCCATTGCCGTAGTTCGTGATGGAGACGTCGTAGTCGACCGGCCCCTTCTGCGCAGCTTGAAAGACGCGATCTTCGAACATGCGCATGTCCGTTTGATTCGCCTCGGCCCGCATCGTCACGAGGTTCTGCTCCCAGTCGCCCGGCCCACCCATGCGGTTCGGCCAGAGATGCGCGCGGTCGTATCCCGGGCTGATCCACCCGGGCGGGAGGATCCCGCCGTACGCATCGGTGCCGAGCCCTGATTGACACATGTCTTTCGTGATTTTGGCTTGCATGCCATTGATGTAACCGTTGGCATCGGTCGTAAACTTGACGTACCCGAGCCCCGGACAGGGAGCGAGCCCAAGCGGATCGATGGTGGTCGTCGGATTGCCGCCGAAGCCGAACAGGTCCGGAGATCCGTGCAAGCCGAGCGGATCGGGGCTCAACCAGCGTCCGACGCGCGGATCGAAGATGCGGTGACGCGTCGCCACGAGGCCCGTCTCGTCGTCGGCATATTGCCCGAGGAGCCGGAGTGGCGTCCTCGCCGTCGGGCGTCCCCCCGCACCATTGCCTTTCTCCTGGAGGACCCGACCAAAGACCGAGTGCTCCGCCGTCCACGCAATTTCGCCCCGCGCATCGACGAGATCCTTCGCCGTGCCGAGGTGATCGGTGACATAAAAGAATGGCTTGCCGTCCTCCTCGTGGAGCACGGGTACCGGCGAGAAGGGTTGACCCACGAACGCGCGCGTCGTCCCCTCGGAGCTCATCTCGGCGGCGAGCGTATTGACGTCCCACAGGTATTCGACGACCCGAGCCGGCGGCATGCCCCCGCCCTCAGGCGCCGGGCCGATGACCTGCTTTCGGATGCGACGACCGAAGGCGTCGTACGTAAAAAGAAGGCGTTCTCCGCTCGGAAGCTCGACCTCGCGGAGCTTTTGAAACGCGTCCCAGTAATATTTCGTTTCCTTGCGGCCCTCCGGCCTGTGGTCGCGGAGCTGTCGCTCCTCGATACGCCGCCCGTTGTCGTCATAGCCGAATTCGAGGTCGGGCGTACGCAGCAGCACGTTCCCCTGGCGGATCGCCCACGGCGCCGATTGCGTGCCGCTCGTGCTCCACCGCGAGAGCGAGCCCGCCGCGTCGTAGTCGAGCACCTCCGCGCGGGCTCCCGAACGTATGGTCGTGAGCCGACCACACGCGTCGTGCTCGTAATGGACTGTGCCCCAGTGGAGATCGTACATCGCCATGGGCAGCCCCCCGAGCCCGACTTGCCAAGCGCGTCGCGAAATGACGTTCGGCGGCCCTTTCCCCGCGCGCACGGCCGCCGTGCGATCGACGGGCCACCCTTGCGGCCCATACGTGGTCAAGATGTCGAGCGCGGCCTCGTACACGTGCCGGCGCACCTCGCGCCCCCGCATGTCACGGACGAGCAGCACCTTGTGGCCGTCATGGTCGATGCCGACCACGCGGCTCGCCAGATCGTAGAAATACGACGTGCGTTTGCCATTGGGGAGCACGCGCGCCACGAGCCGACCCCGCTTGTCGTATTCGTACTTCGTCGCACGCCCGTTCACCGCGGTCCCCACGATGCGGTGCAGTTTGTCGAACTCGAACTCGACGACGGATTTGCCCCACGTCTCCTCGACGACGGCCACGAGGATCTCGCCGAGCTCGTTCCGCTCGAAGGTGCGTGTGCCGTGCGGCGAGTCCTCGACGACGACACGTCCACCGGGATCGTATTCGAAGCTCCGCCAGGTCCCGTCCGGATACTCGACACGCGTCATGCGACCGGTGCGCGCGTGGAAATACCGCAGGAGCCGCCCGTCGAACGTCACCTCCTCGCGCACGCGGGAGGCTCGATCGTAAACGAATTCGTGCTGCTCTCCCTTGGGGTTGCGGACGAACCGGAGCCGTTCGTCGACGTCGTGGAGGAACGTCCACGCTCCGCCGTCGGGCTCGACCACACCCGCAACTTGCCCCGTGCCGCGGAATGCCAGCGCAACCGTATGGCCACGTTCCGTCGTGTAGGTCGTGGGGCAACCGAGCGCATCGTACGTGAACGAGACCTGGCCTCCATCCGGAAGCGTTTCCGCCGTCAGCCGGCCCAAGGCATCCCACGCATACCGCGTCACCGCGCCCGTCGGATCCGTTTTCTGCACGAGACGACCGAGCGCGTCGCTCTCGTAATGCGTCACCTCCCCGAGCGGGCCCCTGAGCTCTGCGATGTTGCCTTCCGCATCGTGCGTGATTTCGAGGAGCGTCCCGTCGGGGCCGTACATGGCGACAAGAAGGCCGCGGCCATCGTACGCGAGCGAGAAGGCATTACCCGAGGGCTCCTCATAACGAATCAGCGCGCCGCGCCCATCGTACGTGTACCGGGTCGTGAGCCCTGCGGCGTCGGTCTTGGCCATCATCCGATCGCCTTCGTACTCCCACGTGGCGACGTTGCCCGCGGGATCCGTCGCTTTGACGAGGTGGCCGCGCGCGTCGTACTCATACACGAACGCTTCACCGGCGCCGTTCTTGCGCGCCACCACGAGGAGATCGCCATCGTATTCGTTCGCGTCGACGTATTCGCCATCGAAGCTGCGCTCTTCGAGCACAGCGCCATGCTCGTTCCAGGTGAAGACCCTCGCGGCCGGGTTTCCGTGCGCCGTCGTCGTCCCCTGGGTCAGGTCGTACGTGAACTCGAATCCATGCAATCCGCCATCGCCCCACGCCTTGATGCAGCGCCCGTTCTCCGGGTCGTACGCGTATCGCCACGAAACGCCGTTTTTCGCCCTCTTCTCCACGAGGCGGTGACGCCCGTCGTAGGCATATCGTTCGGTATGCCCGAGGGGATCGGTGACACTCGCGAGTTCCCCCGCATCGGTGTACGCATAACGAAGGGTCGCGTGAATCGCTCCCCGCGCGACCACGTCGAGCTGCACGATTCGGCCGGACGAATCCGAGGAAAGCCGGATCTCACGCCCGATCGCATCGATCACCGAACGAAGCCGCCCCTCTGCATAGACGAGTTCGACGCGGTTGCCCCACGCATCCTCGATGGACCGGAGCATCGCGGGGCCCGTACGCGTGATCGGCGTGAACGTGAGCGTATACCCGTCATCGATGACCTGGAGCTCGTAACTCTTGCCGTCCGCGCGCTGTGCGAGCTCCATCCGCCGGCCGCGATGAAATGCCGCCTGTCGAGGCGACAGCGCCGGGAAAACGATGTCTCGCCCATCCTCCCCACGCACAACGGTCTTCCCATTCTCGACGGTCACGTACTGGTGGAAGCTGTGCGAGAAGCCTCCTCGACCGAGGGGCGTCGCCTCGATCGCGCGGCTCGACGCATAATGACGGTAAAAACGCACCGGGATGGGACCGTGGAGCTCGTAGTCGACGTGGGTATCGACGACGTCCCCTGACGCGACGGCGACCGGCTCCGCGGCGACGTACACCTTCGCCGCGTGTTTCTCGCTCTTCGCATTCATGGCCCTCGTGAACGAGAGGCCCGAAATGAACTTCCCCTTCGACTGATGAACCTCGAGATCCTTCGAGAGGAGGTTCAGCACGACGTCATCACCGGTCACGCAGAGCTCGACGTTCGAGCCCCTGGCGCTTTTCGAGCCCGAGATCGTCTTCGCGACCTTGAGCACGGCGTGGGTGACGATGTCCTTGATGGGCAGCGCATTCGCCGGCAGGTTGGCGGGCGTCTCGATGTCCATCGTGCTGCCCTTCTTCAGCACGGGATCGCCGCCGCACGTGATCTGCTGGCAAACGCTCTTCGCCGTCGACGATCTCGCCACGTAAAGAAACGGCGACGCCACCGGGCCCGTGGGCGGCGGCGGGGGGATCATGCTGGTCGCGGGCGGCCCCGGGGCCACGTGCCCGCTGCCGGTCGTCGCGACGTTTTTTCCCCTGACGGTCGTGGCCATTGCCGTGCTCCTCGCTTCAGGGCAGCTCGACCAAGGCCGAAAGGAATCGCACGAGAGAGCTCATGTCGACCACCATTCGCTCGCCCTCTGCCCGCAGAATGCCCGCTTTTTCGAGCCTGAGCGCCGCCTGTCCGGATTCGAGCGTGAGGCTGCGCTCGGCTCGCAGCCGGAGATCCTGCGCGGAGAGCGTCACGAGGCCACTCGCTTCCCGCACGAGCCCGCGCGAGGTCTGAAGCGCGCCGAGCACCGTGGGGCCGCGCTCGGTCTCCGTGACGAATACGGTGCGCCCGGTCCGCAGGCACTCCTCGGCAAACGCCGGCTCGACGTCGTCCGCGAGCACCGCCGTCACCCGCCGACCCTCCACCGTGCGCACGCGATAGGTGCCGTCCGAGGCAAACTCGATCTTGCCGACGAAAAGGCCCGGACCGAGCGCCGCGGGCGCGGGTTTCTTCGCGCGCGCGGCGGGCTTTGCCTTCGATGCCGGAGGCCTTTCACTCGTAGTTTTCGTCGCCGTCGTCCTGCGCATCGACAGACCCCTTGAATTCGCCGTCAATCGTGATGGATCCGGGCGTGATGGTCACGGTGGCTCCGCCCGCCTTGATCTTGATCTGGCTCGTTGCTTTCACGACCACGTTCGAGCCTTGCAGCTTCGCCGAGCCGCCAATCGAGTAACTCGCCGTGGCTGCGAAATCCTCGACCCGATCCCCGCCGGCCGTGACCTTGCGGGAGGCCAGCGTCTCGGCGAGCGCGCCTTTGACCTCCTGGGCGAACTTGCTCGCCTTGATCGTCTTCGCGCCCGCGACCATCTCGGAGCGGGCCCCCATGACGTTGACCCCATAATTCGCGCCCGCGAGCATGTTGCACGAGCCGCCCACCATCACCGTCGCCGCGCCGGCCGTTTGCCGCTTGGCATGCTCGATGGCCGTCTCCGCCTTGGCCGCGCCGACCATTCGCGTGAGCGTGGCGCAGCTCGTCGTGTAATCACCGCCGATGTCGAAGATACGCGCGGCGCCCACCATGACGGACTCGCTCGCCGCCTGGATGTACATGTTCGCATCGACGCTGACCGTGCGATTGCCTCCCACGGTATAACTCTGCGACCCCGTGACGCCGACCTCGTGCACTTCGCCCACGATCACCTTGCGCGTGGCGCCCACGGTCCACGTATCATCCGCCGTGATGACCGTGACCTTGTCGTTCTCCGTGCGCTCGCTGTAATCGCGAGAGGCATTGAACCCGAGGACCTCGGCGCCGGCCGTGTCATTCATGCTGACGACGTTGGCGCTCCCGCCTCCCGGCGTGGTCGAGGAGCCGAATGCGGTGACGACCTTCTCGCCCGGAAGGCCGTTCGGCGGCTGCGCCACGCCATTGTAAAGCCGTCCGAGGACGAGGGGTTCGTCCGCCGACGACGCGTGAAAACTCACGACGGTCTCCCAGCCGACGCGTGGCAGGAAAAACCCGCCCGTCGTTGGCGGATACACGACGCGCGTCCACGCCGAGCTCGTATCGTCCTCCGCTCGTCGCCGATCCCAGCTCAGGAGCACCTTCGTGCGGGCGAATTTGTCCGGATGAATCTCGGCGCCGCCGGGGCCGGTCACCGTCGCGGTCTGAATGCCTCCCATGCGCGGGACGGGCGTGCGCGCCGGCCGGAACGGGGCGTCGACGGGTACGGCCTCGAAGGAGGCTTCATATCGATCATTTCCCTCGGCCGCCCGATCGATCGCGCGATGCTCGACCGCGAGCAGGAGCCACCGGCCTTGCAATCCCTCCGGCCCTTCGAGCTCGACGACATGACCCGGCGAAAGCGCTCTGCACGTCGTCGACGCCGTGAGCACCTTCCGCCGCGCACGAAGCTCCTCCGCCCGGAGCTTCACCAGCTCCGCGCCGGACGCGGGTTTTCGATACTTTCCCGGGTATTCGTACACTTCGAGCGCGTCGCCGTCGGCCTTCGTCTCGGCCGTGAGATCGAGCCCGGGGTTCTCGAAGTCGTAATCTTGAAGCCGCGCCCGCTGCGGCACCATCTTCTTTCGCAGCCGCGCGCCGTACACGCTCTCGCCGGTGTCGAGCCCCGCTCGATCCCGAATGGGCAGAGGTCCCGTGGGCGCGTCGTCGAAGCCGGATAAGCCATCGACGAGGACGAGTTTGTCCCTGCTCCCGAACGGCGAGAAAAACGAGATTCCTTCCTCCGCGAGGATCCGCCGCACGAAATCCAGGTTGCTCTCGAACGCCTGCACGCATTGAGGGCGTTCGTCGAGCGACCTCGAAACGCGGACCTCGAGCTCGATGCCCGCCTCGGAGAGCACGTCGCGCGAAATCTCGACGGCGTCTTGATCGAGAAAGACGCGATAATCCTTGGTGTCGGCGAGCAGCGCGAGCGTCTGCACGACGCGGACGACGTAGCCCCGATCCCGCGCCTCCACCGCGTCCACGAGCCCCTCGAAGACACGCTCGCCGCCGTCGACAAGCGTCCACGATAGTTTCGCGGGCTTCGTGATCAGCGCATCCGGCGCGACGGCCAGGACATTCGTATCCCCGCCGGATACATCGAGCACCACCTCGAAATGTGCCGGCGTGCAGATCTCCTCGCGCCCCGAGAGCTGCACGATACGCAGGGGCCCCTCGACGCCCTCGATCTCCAGTTGCGCGAATTGATCGAGCGGCATACTAGCCCACCTTCGTTCCCGACTTCCGGGTGATGGTGCCCTCGAGCTTCGTCTTGCCCTTCTTCGATTGCACCTTGCCGCCCGACATCACGAGCGCGCCGGCCTTCAGCGATCCGCCGACCTCGATCGTGATCGAAGGCGCTTCGAGCACGAGCTCCGCGCCGGCCTGGAAGGTCGCGCTTCCGCCCACCTGCACCGTCCCGGTCGCTTTCCCGCCCGTCGATACGTGGCTCCCGGCCTTCTCGGTCGTCGGGCCCGCTGTCACGGTCTTCGCGCCGCGCACCGTATCGCCATAACCACCGGCACACGTGATCGTGCGTGAGCCCCCCACGACCTCGGTGCTCACGGCCGCGACGGAGGCCCCGTACCCGAGGCCGCCGCTGAGCGACATGCTGCCGCCGACGAGCTGCGTGAATACGCCGTCGATCTTCGTGTTCGACTGGTTGCACTGGATCACGTACGCCGCGCCGATCAGCTCGTTGTACGCGCCTTTCGCGCCGACGACGCGGTTCGCCGTGACCTTGATGTGCTCGACCGCGCCGATCATCTCCGTGCGCGCGCCCTTCACCGCCGTGACCATGTCGGTGCCGACGTCGACGCTCTGCGATCCGCCGACCGTGAGCGACTGGGATCCGCCGATGGCGAGTTTGTACGCGAGCGCAACATCGTGCGTCTCGTTCGCCGAGACGCGGGTCGTCGCGCTCCCGCCCACGACCACGGTCTGATCCCGCGACGCGTGCAGGAACATCTCCTGGCTGCCCGCGCCGTCGCCGAGCCGCAGCTCGTTCGTCGTACCATCGCTCGGCGAGGTCGCGGATTGCAGCGTCGTCGTGGCCGCGGCGCCGGGCAAACCGTAGGGGACGATCGCGGTCGCGTTGTACGATCGTCCGAGCACAAACGGTCGGTCGGGGTTGCCGTCGACGTACGCCACCGGGACTTCCCAGCCGACGCGCGGCAAAAGCATCGCGCCGGCCATGTTCATCTGGAGCGTGCGAACCCAGTACGACGAGCGATCGTCGAGCGTCCCCGATCGATCCCAGGGGAAACGAACCTTCACGCGGCCGAGATCGTCGACGTGGATCTCCTCGCCGCTCGGCCCCGTCGTGAACGCTGGCTCGATGCCCTCGACCTTCGGGCGGCGCGTGGGCAGCGCAGGCCGAAACGGCCGATCCACCGCGGGGACGAGCGTCACTCGGTTTTCGTACTTCGTTTGCGTCGTGCCGCTGCGCGAAGGCGCGTCGAACGCGTGCTCCGCGCGCACGATGAGGTAACGCTGGTTCATCCACGCGTCGGCGGCGCCCTCGATGTCGACGAGGCGTCCGGGCGTGAGGCGGATCGTCTCGCTGCGTCCTTTCGCCACGACCTCGAAACGGCGGAGCTGTTCGAGGCGCGCCTTCGCGCGATCGCTGGCGCCGCGCGCCGTGAGCACGCACGCGGGGTACTCGAAGTACGAGAGCGCGCCTTCCCCGGCATGGCCGTCGACGGGCACGTCGGGCTGCCGCACGTCGAGATCACGCACGTGCACCGCCGTGGGCACGATCGATTGCTCGATCTCGAGCTCGACGAACCCACGCGCGCCGACGAGCCCGCTCTTGTCGTCGAACGTCACGACGGGCGAAGGCTCGACGCCGTCGTGCGAGCCGAGCGCGTCGCCGAGGACGATCACGCTGCCCGTGCCTTCGACGTGATCGATCCAGAAGTTGATGCCCTCTTCGGCGAGGAGCCGCTGCAGGAAGGCGAGGTTCGTCTCGCCGTACGCGACGCAGTAGAGGCGCTTTTCGTAGTCCGCGCCGGCGAGGCGGGTGACGATGCGATCGGCGGGGATGCCGGCGTCGACGAGGACTTCGCGGACGATCTCCTCGGTGGTCTTCTCCTGGAAGACGCGGTAGCCGCTGCGAAGATCGAGGACGTACATCGCCGCGGAGAGCGTGAGCGCGCAAAACGAGCCGTCGCGATCGGCGCCCTCGTCTTCGGCGTCGACGACGAGGAGATCGATCGCGCGCGTGGAGCCGTCGAGTGTATCGACGCACGTGAGCGTGGCCGGCGTGCCGACGATGGCTTCGAGGTCGATCGGCGTGGTCGGCGAGAGGAGCTGGACGGTCCAGCTCGGGAGCTCGTTCATCGCTTCGACGCCGCGGGCCCGCAGGATGCGGGTGCCTTCGGGGAGGGCGTCACTCACGAGCTCGAGTTCGATCGTCACCGGCGACCTTGCAGGTATCTTCGCGGATCCAGCACGTGTTCACAAGATAGAAGGCCCAAGCGGGCGCATCCAATACGGGCGCAATAAAACAACGTATTGCTGGCGGGACGTCTGTCCATACCTCTGGGGCCTCGATCGACAGCCTGCTAGAATGTCCACGTGCAACCGCCCTCCCCCGCGACGACTCCCCCCGTCGACGCCTCGGGCAAGCCCCCTCGCGCGCATCCTCGACTCGCGGGCGTCGCGCTCGCGCAGCTCGCGGGTGTACGCGCCGGACTCGCGGCAGGCTTCTCGCTCGAAGACGTGTTGCGAAACGAGGGCGTGGATCCCGCGCGCTTCCCGCGGGCCGAGGCCGCGTGGGACGAGCGCTTGGCGGAGGACGACGCCGAGGAATTGCAGAACCTCTTCGACGCGTGCCAGGCGGAGGCCGCAGAGCGCTACCGGAGGCCCGTTCCGCCGCTCGACGAGGACCTCGGCGCGTGGCTCGATTTCGCTCGGCGCTTCGCCGCGCAAGAGGAACCCGTGCCTTGGCTCTCCGGGCTCGGGCTCCGCCTCGCCGACGTGTTCACGCTCCATCGTTGGTGGTCCAAGCGATTGTCGGAAGAGCCGTCCCTCCGCGAGCATGCGCATCGTTTGCTCGCGTCGACGCCGGGTGACGTGCCCACGCCGCGGCCGGGACAAGGCGTCCTGCGTCCGCCGGCGCCGCTGGGGGACGTGGAAGATCTTCCGGAGAACGAGGAGCCCCTCGACGACGAAGTCCTCGACGAGGGCGAGGACGACGACGTGCCCGCGGCGGATCCGGCCGACTTTTTCGCGCCGTTGCCACACGAGGGGGATGCAAAGCCGAGGGCCCCCGCGGCCGTCGAGCCACCGCCCCCACCACCAACGCCGGATTTGGATTTGCCCGCGGATACACTGCCGCCGGGCTCGAAGGCGGAGGCGCCTTCGATGCCGTTCCAGAAGCTCCCGCTGCCGCAACCCCTCGTATCGTTTGCGCCGGAGCCCGCGGAGGCCGAGCCCGTGGATCGGCTCGCGCAGACGCTTCCCGAGCCGGTCTTCGTTCCGGTGGAGCCTCTTCCGTTCCAGCGTGATGCCACGGCCATCACGGGCGATACGAAAGGCGTGGATCTGGGCTCGACGTTGCCCGCCGGGTTCGTCGTGCCGCGCGAGGCGTTGCCGTTCCAGGAGGCGGGGAAGGACAAAACCGCGGTCACGAAGAAACAGGCTCGGGCCGTCACACAGCCGCTCAAGGCCTTCGTTCCCGGGGAGGCGCTGCCCTTCGGTCCGAAACATGATACGTTGACAAACGAGGAGACAGGCCCGGCGACGATGCCCCTCGACGGGTCCGCGCCGCCCGAGCTGTCCCTCGAAGCCCACGCGGAGTTGTGCGCGAGGCTCGCAGCGTCGCCGGACGAGGCCGAGGAGATCTTTGCGCGATACGGTTTGGCGGAGCCGAACACGCGGAAGATCGTGGACGACGCGTGGAAGGAGCGATTGCGGAAGGATCCGGCGCTGTACCAGGAGTGGCAGCGGCTTTATCGGAGGTTCTCCGAGAGATGAAACGAGCTAGATCCCGCCGCGGGCCTCGTTCGTGGTTCGTTACGACCCGAAAGGGAACGTCACGAAACTCGAATCGCCTCATGTTTGGGATGGAGGCCCGCGGCGTTGCACGCCCTGATCAGTGCGCCGCGATCCAGCTCCGGATCGGCTCCCAGAAGAGCGTCTCCGCGTCGCTCCCCTGGAAGATGTCGGTGTGACCGATGTCGAGGAGGCGATACTCCTCGGGGTAATACTGGACGACGTGGTTCGACACGTCCTGGCTGCCGAGCAGGGTGGTCGTGTAAATGCCGGCCGCGCCAAACCCGCCGCCGGCGCCGACGTAGAAGGTCGGGACCGTGATGTCGGCGAGGTGATCGTCGAAGGGCACGTCATCCTGCGGGTCGTCGCAGGTGGCGGCGTCCGCGTCCGCAATCATGGCCCAGGGCTGCCAGGGTTTGGCGCGGGCGAGGACGTCGAACCAGACGGCCGGATCGGCATACGCGAGATCCTGCACGCCGGCCGCGTCCCAGAGGCCGCCCGTGAGATGGTACGAGGGGACCGGGGGCTGGGGCATCAAGAGGAACGTGGCCGCGCCGAGCGTCATGGCGGCGTGCTCGTTGTCGAGGCCGGGGAACGCGGGCGACGGGCCCGTGGGATCGATCTGAGCGAGGTAGCCGAGCGGCCCGACCGACCCGCCGAGGTTGTTTCCATATTGCCCCGCGGCGACGAGGGCGCGCTCGTCGGCCCGACGCTGGCAGGCGCCCGCGCGGAGATCCGGGTCGTCCGTTTCGAGATAGATGTCCACCGGAATCAGGCCGCCGACGTGGCGCAGACCGGGGGGCCGCTGGGTCTCGGCGCCCGCATAAGCATATGCGAGCTGACCCCCGCGGCTCCAGCCGAGCAAATGCAAGCGGCCGTGCCCCTGGCCCGAGAGCGCGCGTACCACACGGGCGACGCCGAGCGCCGTGCCGATGTCGCGCACGTCGCGCTGAAAGCCCCAATTTTGCATGAACGAGAGATTGGCCTCGCTCGCGGGGACGCGGGTCCAGCCGAGATCGACGCCCCAGACGTCGATGCCGTGCGAGGCGAGGTGCACCGGCAAGCTCGCCCCGTCCAGCGAGGGGCCTGCGGCGAGGAATGCGGCCTCGAAATCCCAGGCGTCGCCATGGACCATCATGACGGCCTTGCTGGTGGGCGCGGGGACGTTCGGCGCCGATTCGCGCACGACGCGGTGCAGGCCGATGACATCATAGGTGCCGGGGCCGACGCGCAGATTGATGCTGTATTCGACGACGTCCCCCACGAGGACACGCCGCGAGACGGCAGCGGAAAGGCTCTTCTCGGGCGCATCGCAATCGACATCGTTCGACTCGCAAGCAATGGCGAGCGCACGGGACAGGCTCGGTCCAGCGGCGGCGGTCGAGGAGAGAAGGGCAATGGGCGCGACGGCGAGAATCGAAGAAATGATGTGTCGGATCAAGATGTTACCTCTCGGTAGGATGGCGGGGGGCGCGCTTGGCAAGAACCGCGCCGAGGCAGGAGAGAGCCGCGCTTCAGGGTTCCAGGGTCTCGCGGTTGTGCAGGGTTTGCGCAAACTGTGCCAAATTGCGGCAATGCGCCGGGCATCGACGTCAGGATGCGCAGGGGGGAAGGCGCCGCGCTTGACAGGACCCCCGCGGCCTCCGCAAGAATCCTTTCATGCCGGTGGTTCAGTACCTCGTCATCAACCGCGAGATCCTCGCGCTCGGCTCCGAGAAAAGGTGACGAGCGGCGATAGCCTCGGCGAGCAGCTCATCGGCATAGCCGCGGAGCCCATCGAGACCCTCGTTCAAGCGATCACGCACGACGTCGACGATGATAAAAAATCACCCTCTCAGCATTCAGTCCTTCACGAAGGCGCGAGCTCGACCTCGATCCCGAAATGATCGGAGACGAACGTATCTTCTTCGTCGATCGGCTCCATGCCGACGAGCGTCGCCGTACGTGGAGACCAGGCGCGGCTGCGCAAGAAGACACGATCGATACGCTTATGGGCATGCTCGGCGTGCATGACGTAACGCATGAAGTTGATGTTCGTGTCGACCGTGAAGCCGGGGCGATCTCCATGCAAAGCAGGCCATACATCGACGAACGTCGGGTCGAGCGAGGCGTTCTCCGCCGCAGCGTCGGGCGCAAAGTTCATGTCGCCCGCGAAGACCACGTCGGGGCTCGATGCGGCGAGGTAGGGCTGGATGATGTTGAGCTGGGCAACACGCGTCGCCGTGCACTCGGACGTACTCTCCAAGTGAATCGTCGCCACGGTGAGGCCACACGAAAGCTCGGCCGAGAGGAGGCATCGCCCCATTTCGGTCGGGAGGTCGAGCAAGACGAGCCGCCGGATCGGAATACGCGAAAGCAACACGACGCCGTAACGACCGAAGGTGCTGCCCTCGACGTCGGATATTTGATAGCCTGAACGAACCCAGGGAGAATCGACGAGGGCAGCGAGGAGCTTGCGGGTCACCTCTTGCAGCACGATGACGTCGGGGCTCCGTCGCGAAAGCTCGGCGAGCAGCGCCTCCTGCCGCACGCGGAACTTGTGCGCGCCAAACCATACGTTCCACGTGACGAGCTTCAAGGGCGCGGCAGCGATGGGCGCCGCAGGCGCGGCGGCCTGCCATTCCCCTCGGGCAAAGGCGTGAGGCTGGATGACCGTGGGGATCGCCGACGACGACATGGCATACCTTACCATCGCCTCGGGTGACCGCCCAGAACCCGCCGGCCCGATCGAGCGGCAAGGACTCCCGTCGTCGTGAAGACGTGGTAGCCTCCGGCGCACGTCATGTTGTCCTCGTCGTTGCACCGCATCTGCCACGAATCCTGGGAGCTGATACAGGTCTTCCGCGGGCCCACGATCCCGCGCGAAGGGGAGCTCCTGCTCCTCGAGCAGGGCGGGCAAGAGGCGAAGTTCCGGGTCATCCGGGTGATGTACAAGGCCGCCCCGGGAGGCGAGCTCGTGGCGACCGTGTTCGTGACCCCGGCTTGAAGGACGCGCAGCGCGCCGGATCAGAACACGAACCGCGCAGCCGCCGCAGCGAATGCGCCGAGCGCGACGCCCACGAGCAGCCAGGCCAGGCGCGAGGGGCGCGAGGAATCATTTCCGTCGAGCGGAAATTCCACGGCATGCACCCGCTCCGCTTCGGCGTCGACCAGCAAGACACCGTCCACGTCGAACGCAATGCGATACTCAAGGAGCTGGCGGCGCGTGCCGGGCGTGTCGATCCGCGGCGCCGCGCGGCCCGTCTTCACCTCGGCCACGTAACGCTTGTCGCCAAAGCCCACGAGGTAATCGGCGCGTAGATCGATCGCCACGGGATCCCCGTCGACCCGCACGCCATACGAGACGGCCACCTGCCGGCCCAGAATGGTGAAGCCGAGGTCGCGAAGCAGGCCCTCGGCGCGAAGCTCGCCCGCCGCGCCCCGCTCTCGGCGAATCGCGATCGTGCGCCGCCGCCAGAAGCCTCGCCAGGCAATCCGCGCGGTCTGCACCAAAGCGAGCAGCGCCGCCGCCGCGAGGAGGACGATCAGGACATCGGGCGGGAGCGCGCGCAGATCCACCTCCGCGTCCATGACGACAGCCGCCCGCGCTGGGCCAACTTTTCAGCGGAGGCCACATGAGCCGGAACCACGCGCGGACGCTGCCGGCGGCGTTCTGCCTCGTCGATTTCACCAAAACGATTGTCGTGCCGGCATTGGAGCGAGCTCGGTTCGGTCCGACGCATGATACCGTCAGGAGTTTCCTGTCTCTGTAAGAGAAAGACCTAATCGGAGATCTCGGCCGCGTTGGGAATTTGCGCAGCCGGACCTGGCCTAGCTCCCTACACGAGAGGGCAGAATTCTGACAGTCGGACGAGCATACGGGGGCTATCGCTTCGTGTATTCTCGTGCGATGCAAGCCGCGGTCAGTCGCGGCTCTGCGTCGGAGGGTGAAGACGTGGCGACCGTTGGGGAGGTCATCGCCGGCAAATACCGCATCGAGCGGGAGATCGGCCGGGGAGGAATGGGGCTCGTGCTCCTGGCGACGCACGTCGACCTCGAGCAGCCAGTCGCCGTCAAGGTCCTGCACGAGGACTCCGCCTACGACGCCGACGCGATCGCGCGCTTCATCCGCGAGGCGCGCGCCGCAGGCAAAATCCAGAGCGATCACGTCGCGCGCGTGATGGACGCCGGCGTGCTGCCCGAAGGCGGCGCGTACATCGTCATGGAGCTGCTCGACGGGAAAGACCTCGCCGATGTGCTGCGTGATCAGGGGCCGCTCGATGTCTCCGTCGCCGTGGGCCACGTGCTCGAAGCCTGCGACGCAGTCGCCGCCGCCCACGCCGTGGGGATCGTGCACCGCGATCTGAAGCCCGCGAACCTGTTTCTCGCCCGCAAACCGGACGAGACCGAGATCGTGAAGGTCCTCGATTTCGGCGTCTCCAAGATGAGCCTGCCGAGCACGCCGTCGTCGCCGTCGTCGCTCACGCAGTCGGGTCAGATCTTTGGTTCTCCAAGTTACATGGCTCCCGAGCAGCTCCGCAGCGCGGCCGATGTCGATGCGCGCGCGGACATCTGGTCGCTCGGCGTCGTGCTGTACGAGCTCGTCACGGGGTGCCTGCCGTTTCCCGCGCGCACGATGGCGGACATGATGGCGGCCGTCGTCCGCGATCCGCCGCAACCGCTCGCGCAGGTGCGCGCGGACGCGCCGCCCGCGCTCGAGGCGATCCTGGTGCGTTGCCTCGAAAAGGAGCCGAGCGACAGGTATACGACCGTCGGCGAGCTCGCCCGCGCGCTCGCGCCGTTTGCCCCGGGGCGCGAGGCGCTCGTCGCGCGGATCGAGCGGGTCTCGGCGCGAAGCGCGGCGGCCGGGGGCGGCGTGCCCTCGCTCCCGGCGCCGGCCTCGATGCGTGTGGACGTCGTCGCGGCGGGAGAAGCCGGCGCGACACCGCTTGGAGGCAACGCGGAGGCGCCGCAGGACAACACGAGCGAATCGCCCCTCGCAAGGTCGCTCGGCAGCGGGCGCGTGTCGTCCTTGTCCGGCCGATCGCCGCGATGGGTCCTCGCGATTGCAGTGGCCCTCGCGGCGGCAATCGGGCTCGCGGTGACCCTCTCGCACCGCGCGCCTGCCGTGATGACCCCCGCGTCCACGCGCGCGCCCGAGCCTCCGCCCGCCGCAGCGCCCGCGGAGAGCGCGCAGGTGCTCCCCGTGGTGGCGCAGGCCTCCGCGACGCCTTCGGCCGCGCGTGTCGAGGTCACGATCAACGTCTCGTCCGCGCCGAAGGGGACGCACGTTTACCGCGGCGCCGAGCTCATCGGGACGGTGCCTGGCCCGCTCGTGCTCGCTCGAGGCGAGGCGCCGATCGAGCTGCGGTTTGTCGCAGATGGACATACACCTGCCGAAATCACGGTGGTGCCGGACGTCGATCGTGTCCTCGCCGTCGACCTCAAGCCGACGAAGTCCACGCCGCGCACGCCGAAGGCCGGAACCAAAGGCAAGGTCCCGGGCGACCTGGAGCCCTTCTGATGCGCCGCGCGCGCGGTGCGCCCCCTGCGCTCGTCTTTGCCGCGCTCTTGCTCACGCTCGCGGCTCCGGCGTGCGCGCCGTTGCCCACGTTGTCGGAGGGCGTCTGCGGCAATTTCGTGATCGAGGCGGGCGAGGATTGTGATGGCCACGCGCCCGCGCCGGGCTCGTGTGCGCCGATGAACGCGCCGAACGAGTGTCGGTTCGTCTGTGACCCCGCGGCCCCGGATGCCACGTGCCCGGCGGGCTACGGGTGCGGGTCCGATCAGGTTTGTCGTCGCACGTCGGGCGCGATCGAGCCTACCGGCGAGCGCGAGGGGTTCACGTGGCCGACGTCGCTGCGCGCGGGGGATTTTGATCTCGACGGGTCGCCCGATCTCCTCTTGCTCGGCGCGCCGGACGCCGCGGGGCTCCGGCCGGCGCGCGCGCTCTCCTCGAAGGGGTTTTCCCTGTCCGAAGCGCTCACGGAGCTTCCGTTCGAGATCGCGGCTCCGGCCGTCGGCGCCGGGACGGGGGAAGCTCATCGGGACGTGGCCTTCGCGGATCGCGAGGGTGTGGCGATCTTGCGCGGATACCCGGAAGAGGCGGCGCGCTTCGCGATGGTTCCTTCGATCCTCCTCGAGCAAGGGACATCCACGCGGCTCTTGTTCGTCGACGTGCTGCCGGATGTGCCGGGAGACGAAATCGTGGCGCTCACCGACTCGGTCGAGCAGGGCGCGTCGCTCACGGGGTTCGCAGGGGACGGGTCGCCTCCCGTCGCGCTCACGCCGATGCCGGGAGGCGAGGCGGCCGTCATCGGTGCCGTTCCGATGCTCGCCGCCGCGCTCGACGAGGACGTGCCGTGCAAGCAGATCCTCGTCGCGTATCGCGGAGCCACCGACGTGCCCGTGTTCACGCCTTGCAAGCTGGGACCTTCCGGGGTGGAGTGGAATGCGGGCGACACGCTCTTCCACGTGAAGCTTCCGCCGGAAGCGCCCATCGATCGTGGGGTCTTCGTCGCCGACGTGGACCTGGACGGGCACCTCGACATCGTCGTGGGCGCGGGCGGGCAGACGTACGTCGCGTTCGGGCTCGGGAATGGCACGTTCGTCTCAAAGAACCCGGGGGGGACCCTGAACGAGGCAGGACCGTACGTGCTACCGGAGGCGGCGGGCGACGCCAAATTTCCCCTCGCGATGGCGGATCTGAACACCGACGGCCGCGCCGATTTCGTCGTGCCGCGCGGGCTCGTGCTCTCTCAGCCGACGGGGTACGAGCTCGCGTATGGCAACCTCGGGGCATCCTGGTCCGAGGCGGTGATCGGGCATTTCAACGGCAATGACAAACTCGACGTCGTGGCGAGCACGGCGGGCGTGGTCGACCTCGATTTCTTGAACAACGCGGGCGGCGGCGTGTTCGCTCCGGCCGTCATCTCGACGCATGGCCCCACGCGGCTGCTCACGGTCGGCGATATCGACGGCGATCTGCTCGACGATCTCGTCTTCAGCGAGGAGAACGGGGAGAACGGCGAGCCCGTCGATCACCTCGCCGTGAGCTTCGGCGTGCCGTTCGGCGCGCCGACGCCGGCGGTCGCCGCGGTCGAGGCCGGCACCGTCGAGCAGATCACCGCGGGGCATTACGTGGGGCAAACGGGCATGGACGCGATGGCGGACGTGGCCGTCGTCTTCGAGGCCGAACTGCACAAGTCGGACGCGCTGGCGGTGCTCCACGGGCGGACGTCACGCAACATCTTCCCGGCCTTGCCTTTGCGGGGCGGGAGCAGGTCATTTTTGCCCATCGCGCTCACGTTCGGGCACTTCGGCGATGAAACGGCCGACATCGCGGCGCTCGGCGTGCGCCCAGAGACCGAAGAGCTGCGCCTGTTCCGCGTCGAGGCCTTCGAGGACGGCCCGCCGGGGTTGCCCGTGGCGAGCGAGGCGCTCGATTCGTCGTTTTCACCAGTGGAGTCGACGGGCTCGGTCCTGTTCCGTCATGGCGCGCTCATCGCAGCGGCGGACTTGAACGACGACGGAATCGACGAGGTCATCGTCGTCGGAGCCTATGGCGAGCCGAAGCAGGCCGCCCTCATGATCGCCGATTATGACGAACCGTCGGCGACCTTCCGGAGCCGCGCCGCGCAGCCTTTCACCGCGGCGCTCTCGATCGACGCGGAGCTCGTCGTCGCCGACGTCGACGGCGACGGGCACGAGGACGCGCTCGTCCGGACGGGCTCCCCGGGCGCGGGCGGCGCTCTCGTGATTCTGTGGGGGAACGCGGACGGGGATCTCGGAAAGGGCGAGCAGGTATCGGCGCCGTTCGACCCCGACGGCTCGGGCGTGCGTGCGATCGCGTGCGTGAAGTCCCCGCGGGGAAAGGGGTTCGACGTGCTCGCCGCGAGCGACACGGCCATCTATCGGTACGAGTTCGACGCGGGCAGGGATGCGACCGCCGCGCCCATTCCGGTGTTGCCGCTCGCGCAGGTGCGCGCGCTCGCGGTTGCCGATTTCGACCACGACGGCGTCGACGACGTGGCCGTGCAGACGGAGGACGGGTTCGAGCTGTATCGTTCGATCCCGAAGATCAAATGAAGCGCATCGTGTACGGTGTCTTCGCGGCGGTGCTCGTCGCGGCATTCGCGGGCCCTGCGCGCGCCGGGAATCCGGTCGAGGAGGCGAGGATCCTGTTCACCGCGGGCGCGCAGGCTTACGAGGCGGGTCGATATGCCGACGCCGTCGACGCCTTCCGCGCGGCGCACGCCCTGACGCCGGAGCGGCCGACCGTCCTTTTTTCGCTCGCGCAGGCCGAGCGCCGCCATTTCACGATCGTGCGTGATCCTGCCGTGCTACAGGCCGCAATCACGCATTTTCGTAGCTATCTCGAACTCGTGCCCGAGGGCGGGCGCCGCGCCGATGTCGTGGCCGCGCTCGGGGAGCTCGAGGCCGTCGCGGCGAGCCTCGAACAGAAAAACATCGAGGCGTCCGTATCGAAGGCGCGGCTCTTGATCACGACGCAAACCCCGGGCGCCGTCATCACGATCGACGGCGCGGCGCGGACGACGGTGCCCGTGATCGAGGCCATTGCACCCGGCAAACATGCGCTCGCCGTCTCGGCGCCGGGGTTCATCGGGGAGACGCGTGAAATCGTGGCCGTGGAGGGCGCGATTTTGCCGGTGGAGATCAACCTGCGCGAGCGGCCATCGTTTCTCGCAGTGACGGCGCCGCAGGGCGCTGCGATCCAGGTCGACGGACGTTCGCAGGGCGAGGCGCCGCTCGCATCGCCGATCGAGCTGCCCTCCGGCGCGCATGTGGTCACCGTCGCGCAACGCGGCCACGATCCGCGCACGCTCCGCGTGATGATCGAGCGAGGCGGGACGAACCGCCTCGACGTCCCGCTCGCGACGACCCGCCAGCGTCGTGTCTCGTACGGGCTCGTGGCCGGCGCGGGCGTGGCCTTCGTCTCGGGCTTCGCGCTCGCCGTGAGCTCCGCATTGCAGGAGGACGAGGCACAGCGGCTGCTTTCCGGCACCGAGCAGGGGAACATCGACCTCGGCACGCTCGAAGCGTACGAATCGGCGCGCACGTCGCGGAACGTGCTGCGCACCGGGGCGATCGGCTCGTTTGCCATGTCGACCGTGTTCGGCGTGGCCGCCTTCGCAACGTACTGGTTCGACAACCCCACGCCGCGACCTGCGGAATCCGGGGAGACGGCGCGCGTGGAACGTTTTGCGCGGGTGGTGCCGATGCCGGGCGGGGCGTGGATCGGCGTGGGCGGGCGGTTTTGAGGATGGATGGAGCCACCCGGCTCATGCGGCCGGCGTGTGGCTCGAAGCGCGAGGCTCGCCTCGCGCCCGCCGGCGTCAGACGTCGAAGAACGGCAGATTGCCGATGAAGTCGAGCTTGCCCACGTCGACGCCGTTGTGGCGGAGGATCGCGTAGGCCGTGGTGGCGTGGAAGTAGAGGTTTGGCAGGGCCATCTTGACGAGGAAGTCGATGCCCTTGAGGCCCTTGCCCGGCGCGAACGGCAGGGTGACGGTGCGGGCCTCGGCGCCCTCGAACTGCGCGGGCTCGAGGGTCTTCAGCCACTCGATCGTCTTGTCGAGGCGGGCGCGGATCTCGTCGACGGTCTTCTCGTTGTCCTCGAAGACGGGCGGCGTGACCCCGGAGAGGCGCGCGGCCGTGAACTTGGCCCCGTCGCTGACGGCCTGGAACTGCCTCACGAGCGGATACTGATCCGGCGCGAGGCGACAGCCGAGGAGCACGTTGACGTCGAACTTCTTTTGCTCGGCGAGGGCCTGGGCCTTGTCGAGCCACGCGCGCGCCTGGCCCACGGTCTGGATGAGTTGCGGCACGAAGGGATCGTAGAGGTTCATGATCGTCTCCTTGGTAGAGCGGGGACGGGTGTAGCACGCGCCGCGGATACGCCAACCGCGACGGACGGGGTCGTCCTCGAAGACGCACAGCGTCGTGGCACGCCCGATGCGCGTCCTTGGCACGGGCGCTCGACGTGGTCATTGAATACACCATCGCCGCATTGCGATTTCCTGCTCCTCGCTTGACAGGAAGAAGGCCTCTGTTCTTTTGGGCGCGCGAAGAGGGGTGGGATTGGACGGTGGTATGAAGAACGAGCGAACGAATTCTGCTCTCGATCTGGATCACAGCGTAGCGCAATACCCGCGAGCCGAGCCGGTGCACCGGCTCTTCGAGCAGCAGGCGGACCGGACCCCGAACGCGGTCGCCGTCACCTGCGGGCAGATGGACCTCACGTATGCGGAGCTCGCCGAGCGAGCGAACAGGCTTTCGTGCCGGCTTCGACGCAGCGGAATCGGGCCGGGGAGCAGGGTCGGGATTCTCCTCGACCACGGCGTGGATGTACCCGTGGCCATTCTGGGCACCTTGAAGGCGGGCGCCGCGTACGTACCGCTGGATCCGACGCATCCGCATGCCCGCACGAGGTTCATCGTGGGCGACGCCGGTCTCTCGATCCTCCTGACCGAGCCATGGCTCGCGCAGGGACTCGGCGAGGTCCCTGCACGCGTGGCCTTTCTCCCGGAGCTCTTGCAGGACGCGGCCGAGGACGCGCCCGTCCCACCCCTCCCCTCCCCCGAGGACGCTGCGTACATCATTTACACGTCGGGCACCACCGGGGATCCCAAGGGAGTGGTGATCCCGCACCGCGCCCTCACGAGTTATGCTTGGTGCGCAAAAGAGCTCTACGTCGGCGCGGGCACCGCCACGTTTCCGTTGTATTCGTCGCTGGCCTTCGATTTGACGGTGACCTCCCTCTTCGTCCCCCTGCTCACGGGCGGTCGAATCATCGTGTATCCGGGCTCCTCGCCCATCTCTTCGCTGATGGCCGCCGTCCTCGACGATCGCATCGACATCGTCAAGCTCACCCCGAGCCACCTCTCGCTCGTCATTTCTCGGGACAACCGGAGCCGCCGTATCAGGCGGATGATCGTGGGGGGCGAGGAGCTCACGACGAAGCTCGCGCGGCGCGCGCTGGAGAGCTTCGGGCCGCACCTCGAGATCTTCAACGAATACGGCCCCACGGAGGCGACCGTGGGTTGCATCGTCCACAGATTCGATCCGCACCGGGATACGCTGGACAGCGTCCCCATCGGCCGGCCGCTGTCGAATACCCGGGCCTACGTCCTCGATGCGTCGCGCACGCCGGTGCCGGACGGCGCGGTCGGCGAGCTTTACCTCGCCGGCGATTGCCTGGCGACAGGCTACCTGGGTGATCCGGCCGAGGCGCGGGGGAGTTTTCAAAAGAGCCCCCTTTCGCCTTCCGGAATCGTCTACAAGACAGGGGATCTCGCGCGGCGGCTCCCGGACGGCGATCTCGAATTTCTCGGTCGGAGCGACACGCAGGTCAAATTCGCCGGCCATCGCGTCGAGCTCGCGGGCATGCGGGCGCTCCTCCAGCGGCATCCGGAGGTGCGCGACAGCGTCGTCGTGCTGCGCGAAGACGAGAGCGGGCATGGCGCCCTCGTCGCCTATTACACGTCCGAAATGCCGCTCGCGCCCGGCCTCCTGCGGAGCTTCATGACCTCACTCGTCAGCCAGGACATCGTCCCGAGCTTTTTCGTCCACGTGCCCAGCCTGCCGCTCACCACAAACGGGAAGGTGGACATGGCCGCCTTGCCGTCCCTCGCAGACCTGCGGCGAGAGGCGGGCAGCACGTCGGCGCCGCCGCGCACGCCCGCGGAAATCGAGCTCGCGGCGATATGGGCTCGCTCGCTCGGGCTCGCGCACGTGGGCATCGAGGACGATTTCTTCGAGCTCGGCGGGCACTCCCTGCTCGGAAACCGCATCATCCTGCAGATCCGCGAATCCTTCGGCGTCGATCTCAACATGCGCAGCATCTTCGAGAACCGGACGATCGCCGCGCTCGCCCGCAGCATCGAGCAGGCCCGCGCGAGCGCGGCCGTGCGCCTCGGGGGAGACACCGCGCAGGTGGAGCCGCCGGCCGCCCTCCCAGCGCTCCCGCTCGACCTCGCAATGGCAGAGCGGCGCGCCTCGCCGACCACGCAGGCGGGGAGGAGCAGCGACGAGGAGAACCTGCCATCCGCCGAGTCCATCGCCGCGGTCGACGATATGGTCGGCGACTTTTACAGCCGCTTTCCTTGGCCGTGGAACTCCTCCAAATTCGAGACGCTCACCGACCCCGATTTCGAGGCCGTCATGGTGAGCCAGGAGGTCGGCGATTACCAGCATCGCGCCCTGCCGCGGGAGCCGTCGATCTGGGTCGCCGGGTGCGGGACCAACCAGGCCCTCTTGACGGCCCTGCGCTTCCCGAGGGCCCGGGTGCTCGGGACCGACCTGTCGACGAAATCGCTCGAAATCTGCGCGGCCAGCGCGGCCGAGCTCGGCGTCACGAATCTGGAGCTGAAGCTGGAGAGCATCAATGACGCCCCGTACGAGGGCGCATTCGACCACGTCGTGTGCACGGGCGTCATTCACCACACCTATGATCCCGCCCACGCGCTCTCGCGGCTGTCACGCGCGATGAAACCGGACGGCCTGCTGGAGCTGCTCGTCTACAACCGATTTCACCGGACGATCACGAGCGCGTTCCAGAAGGCGATCCGGATCATGACGCGCGGGCTCTCGGCGCACGACCATGCCGTGGCCAAGCGGCTCGCGGCAGGGTTCGCGCTCGACAACACGATGGCGAGGTTCATCAGCCGCCACCGGGACTGGGAGGAGTCCGACTTCGCCGATCTGCTCATCAACCCGGTCGAGCACAGCTATACCGTCGATTCGCTGGCCGAAATGGCGGAGGGCTGCCAGCTCGAGCTCGTCCGCCCCTGCATCAGCCTGTACGCCAAGTACCGCGCGGAGAGCATCTTCTGGGAAATGTCCTTCTCCGACGCCGACATCCAGCGCCTTTACGACAAGATGCCCGACCTCGAGCGGTGGCGCGTGTCGAACCTCTTGATGCACGAGAAATCGCCGATGCTCTGGTTCTATCTGCAGCGCAAGGACACACCACGACCGCGGAGGTCGGAGCAGGAGCTCAATGCGGCGTTCCTGCAAACGCGATTCGAGCGCGCGGTCACCGAGCAGCGGAGCTACATTCGCGGCCCCGACGGCCACTTCCGGGCCTCCCCGAAATCGATCCGTTATCCGACCGCGGCCCCGGACGACGCGGTGCGCCCGATCTACGAGCGATTCGACCGGAGCCGGATCATGGGCGAGGTCTTCACGGAGCTCGGGATCGATCCGTCCTTCGCGAACGTGCAGCGCGCGCGGCTCTACCTCACGATCCCCGCATTCCCGTACCTCAGGGCGACGGCGACGTGAGGCGCTGGCGGGGCCGTAGCTCCGGCCCCGCCATGACGAACCTGACGTCACGCGCGCGGGAGTATGCTCGGAGTTCGAGGCGAGCAGCCCGCCGAGGGCCAGGCGCCTGTATACCATGGCTACCGATAAAACGTTTGTCCAGGGAGGCTGGGGGTGGTAAGGGGTGTCTGTCGGAGCCATCCACGATCGATGCGCCCGAGGAGCCCCCCATGCCGCGAAGGACGACCCCCGACCCCATCTCCGCCAAGATCGGCGCCCGTATCCGCGAGCTCCGAGCCGAACGTGTCATGACGCTAATCGAGCTCGCCGAGGTGAGTGGCCTCAACAAAGGGCACCTGTCGAGCATCGAGCAGGGGCTCGTGCGGATCAACTTCACGACCCTGGTTCAGCTTGCGAGGGCTCTCGGCGTGCAGCCGATGATCCTCGTCACGTTCTCTGACGAACACCCGCTCGCGCGGTTGGTGGAGCACTGGAGGAAGCTTTCGCCGGAGGCGCTTTCGCGAGAGCTCGACGAGGTGCGGACGCTGTTGAAGCGGATGGGGAATTGAGGAGAAGCCTGCGCAGGAGCCGATCGGCCTCTTTCTCTTCTCGCTCGACAGGGACATCGAGCGCGTGGTCATGTAATCTGCGCTGACTCGATCATGATGAACATCCGCTGGGGAATCCTGGGGACGGGCAGCATCGCTGCCAAATTCGCCGCGGGGCTCGGCTTCGTCGAGGGCGCCGAGCTCGCCGCCGTCGGCTCGCGCTCGCGCGCCACGGCCGAGGCCTTCGGTGATCGTTTCGGCATTCCGCGCCGCTTCGCCTCCTACGAGGACCTCGCGTGTGCCCCCGACCTCGACGTGATTTACGTGGCCACTCCCCACGTCTTCCACCACGCGCACACGCTGCTTTGCCTCCACGCCGGCAAGGCGGTGCTGTGCGAAAAACCCTTCACCATCAACGCGCAGGAAGCACATGAGCTCGTCGCGTACGCGCGGCAGCGGGGCCTGTTCTTGATGGAAGCGATGTGGACCCGCTTCTTTCCTGCTCTCGAACGGTTGCGCTCGATCCTCGCGGCCGGGACGATCGGCGAGGCGCGCATGCTGATGGCCGACATCGGGTTTTCCGCGCCGTTCGACCCCACGAACCGCCTTTTTGATCCGGCACTCGGCGGGGGCGCGCTCCTCGACCTCGGCGTGTACCCCGTATCGCTCTCGTCCATGCTCTTCGGTCGCCCGAGCCGTATCACCGCGCTCGCCCATCTCGGACAGACCGGCGTGGACGAGCAAGCGGGAATCGTGCTCGCGCACGGAGAGGGGCAACTCTCGGTCCTCACCGCGGCCATCCGGACGGCGACGCCGTGCGAGGCGAAGATTCTCGGCACGCGCGGGCAGATCGAAATCGCCGCGCCATTCTGGTACCCGCACCTCATGACGTTGCGGGTCGGGGACGGACCGCCCGAGCGTATCGAATCGCCTTTCGTCGGCAATGGATACAATCACATGGCGGCCGAGGTCGGGCGTTGCCTTCGTTCGGGGAAGCTCGAGAGCGATACGATGCCGCTCGCCGAAAGCGTCGCGATCATGGAGACGCTCGACGCGATCCGCGCGCAATGGGGGTTGCGTTATCCGGGGGAAGACTGAAAACGCTCATCCCCGCGGGTCCGCAATGGCGTCCGCGAGGTCTTCGAGCAGCATGTCGATCCTGTCCGCGTGCGTGCGAAAGCAGAGCACGCAGACACGAATGACGAAGACGTCCTCTCCAAGCGCCGGATCACGCAACGTCGTGCCCGTCAACATCAGGCGCTTTCGTTGATTGACGCGGGCGAGTACACGCCGATTGAACGCGTCGAGCTCCGCGGTCTCCATGTCCTTCGGCTCGACCCGGAACGCAAACAAGGACAGCTCGGGTTCGGCCACGATGCGCACGCCGGGCAGAGCCCTCACCCGCGCCGCCGCCCGTCGCGCGAGATCGAGCTTCTCGTCGAGCGCCTCGCGAAATGCCGACGCGCCGTGGAGCCAAAGCGGTAGCCAGATACGCAGACCGCGGGCCGGACGGCTCAATTCGAGGCCGAGGTCGGCGAAATTCCAGTGGTCTTCGTCCTCCTGCGAAGGCGGCAGATACGCCGCCGTCTCGGCGAACGCAGCACGCAAGGTCGCGAGCTCCTTCACGATGAGGCAGCCGGTTCCATAAGGTAAAAATAATCCCTTGTGCGGGTCGAGCGCGATGGAGTCCGCCCGCTCGATCCCCGCGAGCGCGGCTCGCCCGCGCTCGGTGAGGAGGAAAAACCCGCCGTACGCCGCGTCCACGTGGAGCCATAACCCCTCGGCTGCGCAAAACTCTGCCAATGCGACGAGATCGTCCACCGCGCCGACCGGCGTGGAGCCGGCCTGCGCGACGACCAGGAAGGGTCGGCGTCCCGCGGCCCGATCCTCGGCCACGGCCCTGGCAAGTTCGTCGCACCGCAATCGGAACGACGCGTCCACGGGCACGACGCGCGTGGCACGCCGTGGAAAACCGGCCACGCGGGCTGCTTTCGAGATCGAATGGTGCGCTCCTTCCGAGGTATAAAGGACGCCCCCGTCGAACTCCTCACCGAGCTTCGCCTCGCGGGCCGCCACGACGGCCGCGAGATTTGCCAGCGACCCGCCCGAACAAAGCCAGCCTCCCGCGGAAGGCCCATATCCCGCGAGCGAGCAGAACCAGCGAATCACGCTTATCTCGAGCTGCACCAGCCCAGGCGCGGGCATCCACAGGCCCGTGTAGCGATTGGTGATGTCGGCGATGAGATCCGCGAGCGCCGTGCTCGGCAGGCCGCCCCCGGGGATGTACCCGAGATAGCCCGGCGAAGCCGGGTTCAAGCTGACCGGAATGGCGCGATCGAAGAGCCGCGCGAGCACACGCCGGAAGGGCACGCCGCGCTCGGGCATGGGCTCGTCGAAGGCACGGGCGACCTTGTGGCTCCCGTCGAGCGAATGGGCCGGTTGCTCGTTCAGCCCATCCAGCCAGGGCGCGAGCCGATCCATGCAGGCGGAGACGAGGTCGCGAAGCTCGGCGCCTCCGATCTCGAGCGGCGCGGGGTGTCTGAAGGGGCGAGGCATGGGCCCTTTTAACCCAAAACGACGCCGAACGTAGCACGGGTTTCGGGGGACCTGGCCTCCCCCTCGGGACGACCCGGCCACCGACCCATGATGCAACAAAGTTGCAACTGACCCAGACATGTTGTAACAACACGGACATGCGCGACACGATCAAGCTCGTCTCGTCGGCGGGCACCGGGTACTGCTACTACACGACGAAGAACAAGCGGACGATGGCCGAGAAGCTCCAGATCAAGAAGTACGACCCGATCGCCCGCAAGCACGTCGTCTTCACCGAGGGGAAGATCTCCAAGGGCGGGGCGAAATGAGCGATCGCAGGCTCCCCGTCACCGTGCTCTCCGGCTTCCTCGGCGCCGGAAAGACGACGCTCCTCAATCACGTGCTCGGAAACCGCGAGGGGAAACGCGTCGCGGTGATCGTCAACGACATGAGCGAGGTGAACATCGACGCCGAGCTCGTCCGGGGCGGCGGCGCGGCGCTCAGCCGCACCGAGGAGCGGCTCGTCGAAATGACGAACGGTTGCATCTGCTGCACGCTGCGCGAGGATCTCCTGCTCGAAGTGCAGAAGCTCGCGCGCGAGGGGCGCTTCGATTACCTGCTCATCGAGTCGACGGGGATCAGCGAGCCCTTGCCCGTCGCGGAGACGTTCGGCTTCGAGGACGACGCGGGCGCGCGGCTCTCGGACGTGGCGCGGCTCGATACGATGGTGACGGTGGTCGACGCCTATAACTTCTCGAAGGACTTCGCCGCGGCCGAGGATCTCGTGGAGCGGGGCGTCGCGGCGTCCGAGCAGGACGATCGGAGCGTCGTCGACCTGCTCGTCGATCAGGTGGAGTTCTGCGACGTCCTCGTGCTGAACAAGGTGGACCTCGTCTCGCGCGAGGCGCTCGGGTTGCTCGAGGCCACGCTGCAAAGGCTCAATCCACGCGCGAAAATCGTGCACGCCACGTTCGGGAAGGTGCCGCTCGACGTGGTCATGGGCACGGGGCTCTTCGATTTCGAGAAGGCGAAGGAGGCGCCCGGCTGGATGGCCGAGATGCGCGGCGAGCACGTGCCGGAGACGGAAGCTTACGGGCTCGGGAGTTTCGTCTTCCGTGACAGGCGCCCCTTCCATCCCGCGCGCCTTTACGCGCTCATCCATGAGGAGTGGCCGGGCGTGATTCGATCGAAGGGCTTCTTCTGGCTCGCGACCAGGCCCGAATGGGTGGTGGAGTGGTCGCAGGCGGGAGGCGCGTACCGGTTCGGCGCCGTGGGGAAATGGTGGGCCGCGCAATCGAAGGAAGAATGGCCGAAAGACGAGGCCACGCGGCAGAAAATCGAGGCGGACTGGGATCCCGAATTCGGCGATCGGCGGCAAGAGATCGTGATCATCGGGACCGCCGAGCGAGAGGGGCTGCGGGCGCGGCTCGAGGCTTGCCTGCTCTCGGACGAGGAAATGGCCCGCGGCCCCGAGGGCATCCGGCAATTCGAGGATCCGTTTCCGCCGCTCGGCTTGCCGGAGGGAGACGAAGACGACGGCACGCCGCCCGGTGATCCTCATTTCGCGTCGATGTGGACGAGGGAGGCGGCCGAGGACGCTCGCTGAGCCTGCTCGTCCTTGCGCCTGGTCGCCGCCAGGGCACGGTTCGTCCGTCGATCCCGACCATTCGTCCGATCGGAGTCGCCCCGCGCGGGGCCGCCGGTAGCTTCCCTGCTCTCGGCGAGGGAGAGGCCCCGATCCATGTCCGCTTCGATCGGTAGTAGGGTAAAATGCTCACGCATGAGCGTCCCTATGCCCGAGCTGTCCGGAGGCGCGCCGTCCGCGGGCGCCTCGCCCCTGGACGCGTATTTCTTCGGCTGGAAGCGCTTCGTGGCGACGACCGCGGTCGTCCTCGCCATCCTCTTTTTCCCCTTCACGCCCTCGGACCGACAGAGAGACAACACGACCAACCTGCTATTCTTGATGGCCGGCGTGCCCGCGCTCCTGCTCACGCTCTCGGGAGTCTTCCACTGGGCCACGCGCCGGCGCCTCGGCTCG
Organism: Polyangium sp. y55x31; assembly: GCF_029946505.1. GTDB lineage: Bacteria > Myxococcota_A > Polyangia > Polyangiales > Polyangiaceae > Polyangium. The sequence continues at coordinate 9,163 of NZ_JARZHG010000005.1, read as the reverse complement.
GCGCAGACCCTGCTCGTGAGCCTCGCCGTCGCCTCCGTCGTCGGCGTCGTGCTCGTCATGGGCTTCTGGGCCGCACAGACGTGGCTGCACATCCCGCCGCCCTCCGGACGCCCCGTGACGTATCCGATCGCCCTCCGGTTCGGCGTCACCTTCGGCCTCTTCATGTGCGCCATCTGGGCGCTGGCGTTCATGTATCCCTTCGCCACGGAGGACGCTCGGCGGCGCGCGCTCGAGGCCGAAAAGCTCAAGCTCGAAGCCGACAGGTTACGAACGGCGGGCGAGCTGGCCCGGCTGCGCTCGCAGCTCGAACCGCATTTCCTGCTGAACACCCTCAACGCCATCGCCGGCCTCGTCACGCAGGATCCGCGCGAGGCCCGCCGCCTGCTCGCTTGCCTCGGCGACCTCCTGCGCGACGCATTGCACGACGCCGACGAGATGCAGACGCTCGGCGAGGAGATCGCCTGGCTACGCCGTTATGCCGAGATCCTCGAATCGCGCCACGCCGGGACGCTGCGCTTCCAGTGGGACATCGCGGATCGTGCCGCCGAGGTCCTCATGCCCCGGCTGCTTTTGCAGCCGCTCGTGGAGAATGCCGTGAAGCACGGCGCATTGCGCCGCGATGGAGGTGGGCAGGTCGTGGTGCGCGCGACGCTCACGGAGACCGGTGACGGGGCCCCGAGGCGACTCGTCTGCATGGTCGAGGACAATGGTCCGGGCATGCCGGCGAGGCCATTGCGCTCGGGAGCGTTCGGTCTGCACGCGGTGCGCCGGCGCCTCGAACTCAAATACACGGACGCGGAACTGCAGATTGATTCTTCGTCCGACGGGACGCGATGCATCGTCGAGCTTCCCTGCGTGACGCCGACCCCGCGGCCCGCGACCAGGATCACCCCGGAGATGGCATGATGAACGAGATCCCCCCGTCAGGTGATTCGTATCGGCTCCGCGCCCTCGTCGTCGAGGACGAGTGGCCCGCCCGCAATTACCTGGTCGAGCTGATCGAAGCGTCCCAGCTCGCCGAGGTCGTGGGCGCCGTCGCGAGCCTCGCCGAGGCCCGACAGGCATTGCAGCTCGCGGCCGGCGGGCTCGAAATCGACGCCGTCTTCGTGGATATCGCGCTCGGCGGGAGCGACGACGAGACGGGGCTCGATCTGGTGCGCGCCTCGGTGCAGAGCGCCCGGAGGCCGATGTTCGTCCTGGCCACGGCATTCAAGGAGCACGCCATCGAGGCCTTCGAGCTCGGCGTCGACGATTACCTGCTGAAGCCGTTCACGCAAGAGCGCGTCGATCAATGCCTGCGTCGCCTCCACGGCCGGAAACGGCCCTCCCCGCCTTCGAGCCCGCTGCGCGTCGTCGCGCGTCGGGGCAAGAGCCTGGTGTTCCTCGAACCCAATGAGGCCTGGGCATTCGAGGCGGCCGATCGGCTCACCTCCGTGCATACGCCGCACGGCACGTTCGACCTCGACCTGTCCTTGTCCTCGATCGAAGCGTCCTTCGGGCGAGCGCTCACGCGCGTCCACAGGAACTGGCTCGTGAATGCGGCCTACATCAAGGAGCTCGAACGCGAGGGGGGCGAGACACGGGTGTTCGTCGGCGTCGGCATCGGCCCCGAGCGGCGGGGCGTGAGCGTCCCCGTCTCGCGCGACCGCGCGCAGTCCGTGCGCGAGATGCTGCTCGCGAGCGCGACCGGGCTTCGGCGCGGCTGACGCGATCCGCGCTCAGAACTCGCCCTCGCCGACAGCCTTTCCCGTTGGCAGCTCTCGGACGAACCCACGGATCCCTTTGGCGCGCAACTCGGCGAGCGCGTCGTCGGCCTCGTCCCGGTCGAGGAATACATCGAAGATCACGCGGTGCGGCCCGGAGGCGTCGCGAATCACGTGCGCGGGGTCGTTCCTGGCGGGGAAGCCGCCTTCCGTGAAAAAACCTTGCGTGTCGATGTCGAGATTGGCGACACGCGCCTTCATGCGGCGGGCGCCACGCTCGCTGCCGGCGAAGATCTGCACGGTGTAGAGCGTGGGCTCGAGCTTGGAGGCCTTGCGGACCGCGGCGGGTTTCGCGCCGAAGGCCTGAGCGACCGCGCGGAAGATGGCCGGGAGATCGTCGGGCTCCATGGACAGGGTGGAGAAGGAGCCACACGCGCCGGTCTTGCTGGAGCAGGTGATCTCGCCGAATTCAATCGAGACCTCCGCGCCCTGCGGCACGATTGCCTCGATGCGCGTGCCCCAGCGCGCGGCCTCGCGGACATGGGCGGGGTTCCAGGACGCGGACTCGATTCCGCGGAGGATGCCGACAGGGCCGACCGTGGCAGCATACCCCTCCCAGCACGCGGCAGCCGGGCGCGCGGCGAACGAGAGCAGCCCAGCGATGCCGAGCGTGACGAGCGAGCGGAGGGGGGTCGGGGGGAACGTGCGCATGGCGCTGCCAAACGCGCGTCGGCGAGATGGGCTTCCCGTCGTTCAGGCGAGCGGCTTGCTTCGTCGCGCCTCGTGCGACGGTATCGTTCGGGCGATCAGGACCCGAGCGGCAGCCCCTTACACCAGCATGTCCTTTCCGGGCGCGGGCGGCCGCCCGGAGCGCTCCGCGTCCTTCTTGTTCTTTTCGCGCAATGCGGCGATCTTCTGGCCGACGGCGAAGTGATACTCGAGGAGCGTCTGGAACGGCGCCGCCACCTCCGTACCATTGGGCAACCGATCGGCCCGACGCCGCACCTGATGCGCCATCTCGCCGAGGCGGAACGCAATGGCGTGATTCCGGACGAGGCGCGTCTCGTGGAGGAGCTCGAGGAGCTTCTCGACCGCCGGCAAGACCTCCTCGATACGCCTGGACGCTTCCCAGTCCGCCTCGAGCTCCACGACCTCGGCCTCACTGAGCCCGGCCCGCTGTCGAGCCGCCGGGTCCGCATGCAGAATGGCCGCGATGGCAGGGGCGTGGCCGTCACGGAGCTTGCTCAACCGGGCGATGTGGTCGGGCGTGATGTCGACGAGGTCGACATCGGTGACGTCAATGCTGCGATCGCCGGCCTTGGGATGCTTGGGGTTACTCATGGGGGATGGTCTCCTCTTCCGCGGGGGAAGGGTGATGGTGCGTCGAATGAGAGTCCGACGTGGTTGCCGTCGGGGTGCGCGGGGGCTTTGTGCAAGGGGAATGCCAGGTTTGCCGGTGGTGCAATTGGGGTTGGAGAGAGGGCGGTGTTTCGAGAGGCGAGGTGCGGGTGTGGCGGGGAGGGATTGGGCGTCGGGTGCGGGTGTGAGCGGGGTGGATGGGAGGGGGGACGGAGCTGAATTCGGGAACGGTTTCGAGGGTCTGGCAGGGGTGGTGGATGTTGTTGCGGAGAGGGGTGTATGTGGCGGGGAGGGAGAGGGTGCTCGGGGGGAAGAGGGTCGGGATGAGGGGCGGCGTCAGGTGCGTGGGTCGCGGGGAGAGGTGAGAGAGGTCACGGGGAGGATGGGACAGATGTCCGGACAATTCCGGACAATTTTGGGAAATTGTCCGGAGTGGGTGTGGGTCCGGGTGGGAGTGGGCAGCGGGGGTGGTGGGACTGTCTTGGAGGTGTGGTGCGAGTGGGGTGGTAGGCACTCGATGCCCTCCGAGATGCTCGTCTTCCGTGGCAGGGTGGTGTAGGCTCGGCCGGACCCAGGGAAGACAGCCATGAACCGCCGCGGACCGTTCATCGCCATCGCCGTCGGCGCCGTCGCGCTCGTCACCGTGGGGCTAGGGGCGTCTCGGGGGGAAGTGCCCCACAAGGGGGAAGAGAGCTGCTTTTCGGATCTCGCCTCGACGCTCGAGATGTGCAAGCAAGGCGCTCATTTCGGCGATTGTATGACGATCACGGACGAATTCGCCGACGCTTGCGAGGCGGGTTGCGTGACGACGTACTGCCCGGACTACGCCCCATTGCCGCCGCACGACACCGACCCGATCTGGCGTGCGTCGTGCGAGGACCTCAAAGGCGCTCGCTTCTGGCGGGAAACACACGCGGCAGAGACGCGGTGTGACCTCGCGTTCAAGATGCCCCGCTCTCGCGAGGAGACCTTGGCCCTTCGAGAGGCATGGGACGCCTGCTTCAAGGCTGACGTGGAGCAACATTGCCCGGCCCTGGTTGGTACCGATTGGCACGCGCGAATGTCGATCGCGCTCGGGCAATAGACCTGGCCTCGCGCCGCTCGACCTCCACCAACCGGCGCCATCCCATGCTCAGATTCCGCCCTGGCCCCCCGCGCCGGCCCCCGCACCGAATGCCCCCGCGCCGCCGACCCCATCATCATATCCCTTGAAGTCCCCTGTCGCGGCCCCGCCCACCGTGACGATGGTGCCCCCCGTCGGGTTCGCGCCGAGATCACCCGAGCCTCCGTCGACGTCCAGACAGATGACGCTGGGTGAAACCTCGACCTTGCAATCCGTACCGGCCACACGAGGAAGTGCCAGATCCGTACACCGGGCACGATTCCAGCCGTCGCCCTCCTGATCAATGATGATCGGGTCCTCCAGCCCCAGAGGGCGCCGCTCGTCGTAGCCACCGCCTTTCCGCGGGCAGATCAGAACAGCATTGCACTGCAAGGCCACGCCTTGTCGGAAGCTATTCGAACGCTTGTGATAGCCTCCGGTTTTCTTCGGGTTCCTGCAGTCGTCGTTGGTGCAAGCAGACGCGAGCAAGAGGGCCGACACGAACAGCAACCCGATGACGAGCCCTCTCATGCGTACATTCCCAAACCCGATGATGCGAGCCGATGAAGCGCTCGCGGTCTCACGATACAGTAGAGCGGCAGCGAGCACATCCTTCGACGCGCTCCGGACTGGATCCGGTCTCTGGGGCGAACCGTGGGGTCTAACGGGTTCTGACGGCAGCGGGCTGCCAGCGTCACCCCCCGCAGGCCCTATCCCCCGCGCACCGCCATGACGTATCATCGCGGCCATGTTGCGTGATCGCGGCTTCTTCCTCGTGCTCCTGCTCGCCGCGTGTGGCGGGTCCTCCTCTCCGCCGCCTGCGGAGCCGGCTGCGCGTACGGCTGCCGATCTCGGGCCGATGTGCCATCGCTACTACGCGCGGCAGGCGACGTGCACCGACGACTACCTGTCCGCGGTGCTCGACGTCCGCATCGAGCTCGACATGCCGAAGGGCATCGGCGAGCGCGTCAAGACCGAGGGGCGCGACGTGGTCCTGAAGGAAGCGCGCACCTACTGGGAGAGCGATATGGAGCCCGCGAAGATCGACGCGATGTGCGAAGCGATGGCGACCCGCACGCCAGCCGATCAGTTGGAACGGCTGCTCAAGCAGGGCGACGCCTGCGAGGCCGCGGCCGATTGCAAGGCATTTGCGATCTGCGCGGTCGAAACCGAGCGATCGTTCATCGCGTCGGGCGCCACGCATCACTAGAACCTCGATCGCTCCCCAGCACGTCCAGCAGGGGCGGTCGGGCGTGCCACGCCGCAAAATCCATCCACGAGCACAAGTGGACGCTCATGTCCGCTTCAGGTACGCTCAATCCGCGGGCGCCGAAACGCGGGGCTGCTCGCCGCCGACGGAGTGATCCGTGGAATCCCCAGCGGCGCCGGTGGTCGGAATTTCTTTCATCCACCTCCTTTGAGGACACAGACGATGAGACGCTGGACCTTTTTTGCCCTCCTGGTCGCCATCGCGCCCTCGGCCGCGTCGGCCGAGCCTCCCCCGCCCGCGCAGGCCGCGGCCCCGTCGCAGGGACGCGCGCCGGCGCCCGCGAGCGCCCTCGTGTCGGAGGGTTTCACGTTCGTCACCGAGGAGAAAGGCGTCCGCGTCCACCGCCGCGAGAAACGAGCCGGCGTCGAGTTCGCGGTCGAGGCGAGCCTCCCGGCGCCGCCCGAGCAGGTGCGCCGCGCGCTGCTCGATTACGCGAACCACCAGAAGTGGCAAGAGCACCTCAAGGAAAACAAGGTCCTCGCCCGCAACGCCGATTCTCTGATCGTCTATCAGCGGCTCGACCTCCCCGTGATCGACGATCGCGACTACACCCTCCAGGTCACCTGGGGCGCCGAGGGTCCGATCCTCTGGATGCGCTTCGTCGCCGCCAACGAGCGCGGGCCGAAGCCCGTGGACGGCGTGGTCCGCGTGAACGCGCACCAGGGCGGCTGGCGACTCGAACCCGAAGGCGCCAAGGGCACCCGCGCCGTCTACCGCTTCCACCTCGACGTCGCCGGCTCCGTTCCCTCGTGGCTCGGGAAGGACCAGGCCAAGGACAACATCGTCGACTTCATCGTTCGGCTCAAGAAAGAGGTGCCGAACTACCGCTGACGCGCAAGGTCCTTGACTGTCCAAACCCGTTTGGATTCACTCCGCGCCCGGTGTCGCAACCCGGATCGGTCGCCCAGTCGACGCTGCAGCACGGAGAGTTCTTCGGCACGCGAGAGGTGCGCCGCGACGTCGCGGGCTTCTCGCTCTCGATTGCATCAGCGGATCCGGCGCGGCCGGTCGCGCGCCACACGCACGAGGACGCGCACTTCATTTTGCTGCTCGACGGCCATTATCTGTCGTCGGCGCGCGGCGCGGGGCACCTGCACGCGGAGCCCGCGCTGATCTACAATCCGCCGGGGACGACGCACGAGGACTCGTTCCCGGAGCACTGCGGCCGATTTGCGGGCGTGTCGGTGTCGGCGGCGCGATTCGCGGAGGCGGCCGAGGTGGCGGCGCCGAGCGAGGAGGCGATCCGCATGTGGGAGCCGGGGGCCCTCGCGATCGCGCACAGGATCGCAGCGTCCGCCGCGCAAGGGGGAGACGCGCTGGCGCTCGAGGCGTTGTGTCTGGAGCTGGTCGGCGCGTTCAGCCGCGCGCACGTGGTGGAGCGAAGGCCGCCGCGCTGGCTCGCGCGGGCGCGCGAGGTGCTGCACGATCGGTCGCGCGACGAGCTGACGATGACGGAGGTCGCGACGGAGGCGGGGGTGCACCCGGTCTACCTCGCGCGCATGTTCCGGCGGTTCTTCGGCTGCACGCCGGGCGAGTACGTGCGGCGCTGCCGGATCGAACGCGCGGCGCTGCTGGTGCGTACGACCGGGCGGCCGCTCGCGGAGATCGCGACGACGTGCGGCTTCGTCGACCAGAGCCACCTGACGCGGACGTTCGCGCGGACGTTCGCGACGAGCCCGGGCGCGTACCGCCGGCAGTACCGCGGCTGACTGCGACCGCGGCGGCGAGGTTGCGCGCGTACAAGACGTGGGCGGCGCGACCTGACATGGCGAGGGTATGTGGATCGTGATCCTCGCCTTGTTTCTGTGGGGGTGTGGCGCCGCCAGGCCGGCGCGCTACGACGGCATCGCCGAGGCGCTCGCCCGCGGCGACGCCCCGAAGACGACGAGCGTGCTCGTCACGCGCGGCGATGAGGTCGCATACGAGCGATACTTCGCCGGCGCGACGCCGGAGACGCTGCACGACACGCGCTCGGCGACGAAATCGCTGACCGCGCTCGCGGTCGGGATCGCCATCGAACGCCACGCGCTGCCGGGGCTCGACGCGCCGGCGTTCGCGTACCTCGAGGACCTCGCGCCGTTCGCGCACGACGAACCGGGCAAGGCGACGGTGACGATCGAGGACCTGTTGACGATGTCGTCGGCGCTCGACTGCAACGACGACGACGAGGCGTCGCCCGGCAACGAGGAGAACATGTACCCGAAGCAGGTATGGTCGCGCTGGGCGGTCGACCTGCCGGTGCGCGCGGACTACAAGCGCGACGCGAACGGGCGCGGGCCGTGGCATTACTGCACCGCGGGTGTGTTCCTGCTCGGCCAGATCGTCCAGCGCGCGGCGCGCCAGCCGATCGACCGCTTCATGGCAACGCACCTGTTCGCGCCGCTCGGGATCACGCGCTGGGAGTTCTCGAAATCGCCGACCGGCGAGATCATGACGGGCGGAGGATTGCGACTGCGCACGCGTGACCTCGGGGCGCTCGCGCGGCTCGTGCTCGCGCGAGGCCGGGCGGGCGGGGCGCAAGTCGTGCCCGCGGCCTTCGTCGACGCGGCGCTCTCGGTGCACCGCGAGGCGATGCCCGAGCAGCACTATGGCTACCTGTTCTGGACGCGCGTGTACCAGACGCCGTGCGGCGCGCAGACGGGCTGGTTCATGGGCGGCAACGGCGGCAACGCGGTGGTGATGTTCCCGGCGCTCGACGCGGCGGTGGTCGTGACCCGCACGAACTACAACATGCGCGGCATGCACCAGCAGACGACGCACCTGATCGAGGACGCGATCCTCCCGGTGCTGGCGTGCGGGCAGTGAGCGGCGCGGCGCCGCCCCCATCCTCGCCGCTTCACGGATTGGCCATGCTGTAATACTCGAAGACGTTCGTGAAGTCGTCCGGGTTCGGCGCGATGTTCTTCACGTCACCGGTGGTGATGTCGATCGTGACATAACCGAGGTTGGTGAACACGTAGTATTCGTTCTTCGCCGGGTCGATGCCACCACGAGCGTTGTGCGACGTGACGGTCGGAATGCTCTTGATCGGGGTATACATACCGGTCTGGAGATCCAGCGTCCCGAACGCGAATTCGAAGGTGACGGGATTCCGGAGGAGGCCGTACATCGTGCCGGTGATCGGATGCAGCTCGAGCGCCGCCACGTCGTCCACATCAGGGGCGACGTGGGTGATGACGCCCGTGCCCACGTCGATCGTCAGCCAGCCGAGGTTCGTCCTCAAGTAGTAATGATTGCCGGTCGGATCGATCCCGGGATTGTCCGAGAGGAGCATCACGCCGGGGAGCGTATTGATGCTGGAAAAGACGCCGGTCGCTGGATCGATGGTGCCGAAGTGCTCCTCGGAGGCCACGGCGTCCCACCTCACGGCATAAAGGACCCCGGTGATGGGGTGGGCACGCACCGTGAAGCTCTCCCACGGGGGGGAGACATCGACGACGCTGCCGGTTCTCACGTCAACCGCGAGCTGACCGAGGTTCGTCTGGAGATAGAATCGACCCTTCACGGAGTCGAGCACCATCGGGTCGCCGACGCCCATGACGCCGGGGAGGATGCTCACCGTATGAAGTTTCCCCGTGGAGGGCGTCACGAAGCCGAAACGCTCCTTCATCTGGGTTTGGTCGTAATGCACGCCGTACAGCGTCGTCGTCAGCGTCCCGCCGCCCGAGCCTCCGCCGCCGCCGGCGCCACCCGAGCCGCCGGCGCCGCCGGCGCCGCCCGAGCCGCCAG
>NZ_JARZHG010000059.1 GCF_029946505.1 Polyangium sp. y55x31 | reverse complement strand
ACCTGCATATGTCGTCAGCAATCAAAAATGTACCGACGACTGGACCGAGCCTCGTTCGATTGATCCTACAAAGTGGGATGTTGGAGCCGATGGACCTACTCGACGGTTTATGAGATGAGTTCTAGTGACCGTCCTGGCGCATGACGAACTTGGCGTCGCGCGCCGTCCACTTGTTGAAGAGCTCGCGCGCACCGGTGTTCGGCGGGATGTAGTTGGGAGGCAATTTCGGGCGCGGCTTCACCTTCTGGGGCTGCGTCTTCTGCGCCTTCTTCATGCCGGCGCGCTGCCCGCGCGCCCGCGAGCGCCGCAGGAGCGTGGGCAGTTCCTCGAGCGGCACGTGCTTTTTCCCGCGTTTGCGCAGCGCGCGAATGTCGCCCGTGTCTTCCTCCTCGGCCTCGAGCTCGATCGCAGCCGTGTCGTCGTCTTCGTCGTCGGGACCGGCGGTATCGGATTCGTCGATTTCCTCGAAGGGCGAGGCGGTTTCCCCCTCTTCGTCGGATTGTCGCAAGATATCCAGTACACTGCTCATGGTCGCTTGTCCTTCTGGTTATGCGGTGTTCTGCACGCGGGTTGCCTGCATACGCCGCGAAATATGGGGCAATCGCACGAAACGGCCGTCGGGCGTCTGGAGCCAGAAGCCCGACTGCGGTCCCGGCGGCAGTATGCCGACGGGTGCGGCGGTGTCGTCGGCCCTGAAAACGGCCTGCTGCGGTCCGGCGGGGGCCTGCTTCTGCGCAGCCGCGGCCTTTTGCTGCGCCATGTACGCGAGCGCAAACATGGCGCCGCCCACCGCGATCACTGCGTTCGCGTGCGCATTGCGCCGCTTCCGCAGCGATGTATCCGATCGCGACCAGCGCGACCGGCATGAGCCACCAGTGGTCTTTGACCTCCTTGCTGTTCCGGATGTCGTCCAGGTTCGCGAGGAGAGCGACCACCGCACCGGCACCCGCGGTGTAGAGGAACCCGGTCCCCACATCGCGAGCCCAATGCCTACCGCTGTGCCGGCGCCGAAGCCGGGCGCGTGGAACCGCCACGAGGGAGCGGTCCACAGGAACTTTCCTTTCTTCTGCCATGCGTTACGATCTCCTTTCGTCATGGTGTTTGATGAGGAAGAAGGCTGCGAATACGAGTAGAGCCATAGGAAGGAAGCTCGTCGTCGCCTTGACGAGCTCCGTTGCGCCCTGGAAGGGCGACGGAAGCGGCCGGTGGCGCTGCGTGGCGAGGCGCCGCTGCACGTCTTCGAGTGCGAGGAGCATCGATCGCTCAGTTTCGTCGAACGGCAATTCGTGGCCGGCGATGCGCTCGCGTTCGATGTGCAGCGAGAGGATTTCCATGCTGCGGGCCTGCGCGGCGAGGAGGCGCTTGGTAATCTCGTCGTCGAAGTTGATGGCGTGGATGGACTGCACGGCGATGCCACCCAGGTACGCCGCTACAATGGCGACAAAGGTGACCAGCAGAATGGTCACAGCATGGATGATGCCGGTCTCGATCGTTCCTTGCGTCGGGTCACCCTCGTTCGTGACGATGTCGGACCCGGGGCGGATGTTGTCCGGCGCGAGAAGGACGAGCGTGCGAGCAATCGCCGAGCCTGCGGCATTTCGCTCTGGCGTGCTGTAGAGATGCGGACCGAGTTGCCCGAGTGGCACCTGCCGCCAGGACAGCGGCGCGATGCGGAGTGACATCACAACAAACGCCCGGAACTGGCGCGCACGCTTCTTCTTGTCGAGCGACGTCCACGTCCCGCGCTTCGCCGTTTCGAGCGCCGCAGCGCCCACGGTGGTCAGATCCCGGTCCTGGTGCATCCACCGAAAGAGACCGGAGGAATGGGGAATAGGGGCCGGCGTCGGGGCAGGCTTCGGCTGCTGGTGCCTTTGCCACCACTTCCACCACCAGAAAGGCAGGTAATCAGGCATGTCGACGCGGCCCCCTATTGGTCACGAGAATGCGAGCCCGGCACCAATGATGGCGATCACGGGCAGCAGACCTCCGCTACTGCCGCTGGACGAGGTGGAGGGCGTCGAGCTGCCGCCGTAGCTGCCGCTCCAGTTGCCGGAGCCGCCGCTCCAGTTGCCGTAGCCGTCCTCCTGCTCTGCGATCATCCCCCCTTCCGCAATGAGCGCCCGGCATTTTTCGGCGCGCTCGCGGAGGGCTTTGGCGGCGAGTGGATGCCCGTTCGATTCGTATGTGTCCGCCAACTGATCGAGCACATCCGGGTCAGTCACATAGTCCATGACCAGGATGATTTCAGCTCTCTCGTCTGGCCTCAGGTTATCGTCGAGCTGGGTGCCCGTCGTTTGCGAGCTCGTTGTGGTATTGCCCGAGCTCGTCGAGGAGGATTGCTGCGGCGCAGGAATTTCGTGCTTTCCGAACAGCGGCACGTCGACGACCACCGTCCCCGGCTTCGAGCCCGGCGTCGCGGGTAGGTCGAAGCTCCCCACAGGCGTCACCACGAGGACATGGCCGGGCTTTGTGCTTTGCTGGACGCTCACACCAGCCGGCAGCCCCGCGGAAGGCGCGGCGGGAGGAGGTGGGGGCGGCGGAGGCGGGGGCGGCGAAGGCGGGGGCGGCGGAGTCGGGGGCGGCGGAGTCGTGGACTGCTGCTGCGGTGCGGTCGGAGCCGGGACTTCGCGCTTTCCGAGCAGCGGCACGTCGACGACCACCGTCCCTGGCTGCGAGCCCGGCGTCGCGGGCAGGTCGAAGCTTCCCAGAGGCGTCACCACGAGGACATGGCCGGGCTTCGTGCTCTGCTGGACACTCACGCCAGCCGGCAGCCCTGTGGTTGTAGGAGCAGGAGGCGGTGGTGGCGGTGGCGGCGGCGGCGGTGGACTGGTCTTGGATTCTGACGTCGATTGGCCATCCGCCTTCGTTCCGCCGCTCGACGCGTTGTCGAAAGGCGTACCCGAAGCGTTGTTTTCCTCGACCAGCGCATTGTACGTCGCCTGGTCGAGCTCGCCCGTGGTGGGCAGCGGCCTCGTCGGCTGCTTCTTGTTCCACCACGTCTGGAACGAGGCGAGCGCCTGCGTCGTCCGCGGCGTGAATCCGCTGACGAGGTCCATCGGATTCCTCCCGAAGTCCGAAGGGTTGCAATCGCCAGGGTTCCGCAATGCCCAGCTCGCGAGAAGCGCCTGCGTATGCGGAACGACGGCAGGATCGAGCGTCGTCGTCTTCCCCGGAGCGGGCACGCCCGGGGTGGACGGCTGCGCAGGGGTGCCATTGACCGCGACCGCGAGCGGGTGGTCCGGCCACTCGTTGGGGATTCCGATCTCCTCACCCGGGTAGAGAGACGTCCAGTTCCCGTTCTCCGTGGCCTTGTGCGGGTTCGCGGCCCGGAGCTCGGACCACCACTTCGGGCGCGCAGGGAAGGCGCCCAGCTTCGAGGCGATCTTCTGCGGCCAGTCGTCCTTGATCACGACGTACTTGCGCGCCGTGCTGAGGTTCGCCCCCGTGTCGCCCGCATAATGCAGCCAGCCCGGCGGGATGTTCCACACGGGATCCGAATCCGGTTTGCCGGGGTTCGCCGCGAGTAGCTCTTGGGTGCGCTGGGTCTGCCCTGTGAGCTTCTTGGTAATACCGTGCGGCGTCTCGCCGGGAATCGCGTGATACGTGCCCGTGGTCGGATCGACGCCGGAGACGTCGCGCGCGCCGCCATCACCCGTGAGCGCGCGCAGGAGCCGCGGATCGTGCATGCGGAGCAGCGGGACAGCGTGGACCATTGCCGCGAGTTGCGCGGCGTTCATCGGCAAGGCCGAGACGTGCTGCAACGGGCGCGGCCTCGCGTCGGGCGACGCGGTATCGTTGTACGTCGCGTCGGGCTCCTTCAGGTGGGGCGAATTCGTCATCGCACCGAAGTTGAGCCGGGGACGCCGCTGCGGAGGCTCCGGCAGTGCCTCCGGCTCGGAATCGGCCGCAAGGACCTGGGACAAGAGCTGCCCCGCGTCGCGCTTGCGCTTGTACTCCGCCGGGCGATACACGCGGAGCCGCGCCTCTTGCGCATACATCGGATCACCGGTGCGCATCGTCATCTGCTCGCCGTCAGCGAGGATCTTCCGCTCGCGCTTCGTGAGCTGGCGCTGTTGCTTGCCGGGCTTCGGCTTCTTTTTGACCTGCGTGCGGACGAGGTTCTCCACCGCGCCGCCGGCCATCTTTCCGAGATTCGCGCCGATCGACGCGCCAGCCCCGCCCGCGAGGGTCCCGAGCCCCGCACCGGCGATCATTCCGAGGCTTTCGCCGATTCCACCGCCGCCCCCGCTGGGTTTGGCGCCGCCTCCTCCCCCCAGGACGGACGAGAGCAACTGCGCCCCACCGCCGAGCAGCGTATCGAAGAAATCGCCCGTGTCGTCGAACGGCGTCGCGCTTTCCTCTTCGGGGACGCCGCTGGTCTCCTCATCGGTCTCGTAGGACAAAGTGATAGCGTTGGGCATACCGAAATGCCTCCTCTCCCTGCTTCGGTTGTGTCTCGTGCGACGGCTCTACGAGGCCATCGGACGCTCGATCGTGCGCGGGCAAAGGCTCCAGCGGCACTTGGTTACTTCAATGTTCTTCGGCCGGACGATGGCCGTCGCATCGACGTCGTATTCGTTTCCCATGGGGCCCGCGAACTGGCCCGCCTTGTTGAAATGCGAGACGACGAGCACGGTGGGGCGCATCGTCGCGACCGTTTCGAGGAGCGTGGTCTGCTCGGCGTAGCTGCGCGCCCAGCGCTGAAGCGAGTCCACGACGATCACGGCGGCGTCGGGCGGTACGGCCTGGAGAGCGTCGCGCCATCCGACCTTGCATCCGCTTCCGCTGCGCCTGCTCACGAGGCGAATGTTCCGCGAGGACGAACCCGTGCGCGGAAAAAGCTCCTGCACGAGGTTCCGGTTCTGCTCCGCATCGAGCCAGTAACCGAGGCCGTCCAGCTTCTGAGCGATCTGCGCGGCGAGCTCGGCGCAGAGGGTCGACTTCCCGGCTCCGGGCGCACCGCCGACGAGCACCTTCAACCCGAGCACGACGCCGCCGAGTGCACGTGAGAGCAGCGCTGAGAAATGCGTGGGCCGCAATGGCGTGCTACGCTCTTCGAGCGATTCCACGACGATGCCCGGCGGGACCTCGTGCGGGATGAGTTCCCACACGGTCGCGCCGCATGCGCAGTATCCACCGCAAAGCTGGGGTCGCCGCCGCAGACAGACGGCGCATCGAAGGGGCGGTTTGTGCGACATGGCATCACCAGTAGTTCGTTCTCGCGAGCCAGGCGGGCGGGATACGCCCGATCGTCGAGTTCAGGATCGTCGGGTCCGCGGGTTGCCATCGGCCATTCACGAAGACTTCCGCGAGGATGTGCGGAAAGTCTTGCTCGGGGCGGACTGGCTTTTCACGGGCCGGGATCCCGCAGGCGCGGCAGAGTGTCACGAAGACACGCGTCTTCGCGTCGCAATCGCCGAACCCGCGGAAGAGCGTCACCGCCGAGTCTTCGAGGACTTCGCGCTTCGGATCGCGCACGTAGTCGATCGCGTACTGGCAGAACTTCAGGATCGCGGCGGCCCGCTCCTGGATCGGCAATCGCCGAAACACCGCGGCCCAGCGTTGGACCTCGGGAAGCAGGAGATCGCGCTTGCTGCCCTCAGCCATGTACCGCGCTTTCGCGAGGTTCGATGGGAAATGGATGATGCGCGGCCGGATCACTTGGCACCGTCCTTTTCGGCCATGGCGAGCACCTCGCCGAAGGCTTCGGGCGAGAATCCGGTCGTGGCGAGCGCCTGGAGTTTCGCGAAGAGGTCGGGGTTGTTGCTGAGAAGCTGCATCCCCTGCGCAACGGCCCCGCCGAGCGGGTCGGCAGACGGCGACGGCTCCGAAGGAGCGGCAACGAAGCCTGCGGCCGTGAGGTGCGGTGCGAGATTCGCCGATTTGTGCGTCCGGGACTCGGTCCGCGTGCTCGCGGGCGGAGGCGGTGGAGGCGGCGGCGGCGGCGGGACCGGCACGCTCATGAACGGAGGCTCCGGCACGGGCGGAGGCGGCGGCGGCGGCCGCGGCGGAGGCGCGACATGCTTCACGCCGTCGATGCATTGCGCGGGGGCCGCGGGCTGCACACGCACAGGCGCCACGGGCTCGAGCTGCGCGAGCTCGACGGGCACGGGGTCGTGCGGCACGGGCGCGGGTTGCGCGGGCGTGGGCTGCGCGGGCGCGGGCTGCGCGGGCGTCGCCGTCTGCCGCATGATCATGCCCATGGGCGTCTGGATCATCTCCCAGCCCTCCCAGGCTACCGGCGCCCCCATCGGCCAGGCATTGGCCATCTGCGGAGGCGGAGGAGGCGGGGGCGGAGGAGGAGGAGGAGGCGGGGTCTGCGAATTCGCCACGGTCGCGGACTTCACGAGCGTGAGAAGCTTGGCGATCTCGCCGAACTCGTCCCCGCCGCTTCCCCCACCGCCCCCGAGGGACTTTGCGAGCTCGAGCCCGCGCTCCATGCCTCGCTCGTAACCAGCGCCGCCGATCGGCTTGCCTACGTCGTTTCCGCGGATCAGCGGGACGATCTCGCGCACCACTTCGAGCGTCGAGGTGGATTGCGGCTGCTGGCGGTCGAGGAGCGGCACGATCACGTCGCGAATGACTTCGAACGCCGGGTTGGACTGCGGCTGCTTCGCCGTTTCGATGAACGACCGCATGAACGCAGCCTGCTGATTCGCGCTGGTTTCGAGGATGACCCGGAGTAGCGTGAGGAACTCGGCCCCCATCATCGGGGGGGCAGCCGGTGCGGGCGCGGGCGGCGGCGCAGGGACCGCGTAGTATTGCGGCGGCACCACAGCCGAAGCGACGGGGGCCGCGGGCGGAGGGGCCGGCGGAGTCGCGGCTGCGAAGAACGGCTTTCGCGCGGGACCCGCGACGTAGAATTTGTCCGACCATGCCTGGAAGCGGTGGGACTTCCCGCAAATCGCGGAGAACTGATACGTGCACTCACCGCCGTAATGATCGACGACCTGCTCCAAGCTCCGGAGGTCCGAGCCTTTCCACGCTTTCGGGCACACCTCTTTCGTGCCGTCCGGAAGGGTGCGGTGGATGTAGATGAGGTCGAATCTGCGCGGATCGGGGCCACTCTCCGATTCCGGGCGCGGAAACAGAGGATGACCGCCGAGCTCGGGCTCGGCCGCGGGGGCGCTGGGTTCGGCCTGGGTCATGGTTCGGACCTCCGTTTCCGGTACATCCCGGCGAGCTGAAACGTGCCCTCGCCACCGTAAAGCTCGATGAGCTGCTCCCAGCTCCGCAGCTCGGCCGCGGGGGCGCTGGGTTCGGCCTGGGTCGCGGCTCCGCCCGTGCCCTGGCGCGGAAAGAGCGGATGACCCCCGACATCCGGCTCGAAGGCAGACGACTGCCCTTCGAGCCCCGTAGGCTCTCGGTGTTTCATAGCGCTTGGCAGAGAATGAAGAACTCGAACGACGATTGCAAGTCCCCATGTGGGGCTGCACACGACGCATGCGTGGATGTTTTGTGATCAAACTATATGATCGCGGATTTGCGGTGTAGAGCAACAAATGAAGGGTTCTCGACACGTCTCCGACACGCTCGTGGAAGCGTGGTCAGCCGCCCGAGGAGCCCCCCAAAAAAATTTTCGGAGCGGCGAAGGCGCAGCGAACTCCGCTTCCGGGTTTGTATTGGCGAGCCGGGGCAACAAGACCGACGACGTGCCGATCGTTGGCTGGTCCGCGCGACCTCGGAAAACGTGCTGCATAGGGTTCGGCGAGGAACGAATTGGGCGGGGGGTTCGGATTTCGACGCTCGTGCCAGGTACGCCTCGCAGGCCGTTTGCAGGGCTCTGTAGGCATGTTCGGCGCGGTTGGCGCACCAAGGGTCGGTCGGGGCGAGCCGTTCGCGGCCGGCGATCTGCGCGTTCGCCAGGAAAAGACGGTATCGACGTTCGCGAATGTAGAACGGGCGGGGTTCGGATTGCGAGACGGAATGTTCGGAGCGACGAACGAGACGCTCCGGCAGGGCCGAACCAGGGCGTCCTGCTACTTTAGTAGTATTGCGTTGGCCGAAGACCCGGTCGCCGACGGGTACGGGAGCGGCTTCGAGGTGGGGCGTGCCTGGGTCGTCCCACCGGGAGATCCCAGTGCCGGCCAGTGGCCGTCCACGTCAAGGTCCACTGGACCGGGCATGGCCCCCTCGGCGAACGTGGGCGAGCTCCTGTTCGAGGGCACGCTGTCCGCGAACGACGCCGTCGAGCGCACCCTGAGCTGTGCGGAGACTCACGCTGCATCGCGAGGGCGGGGGCCTGCTGTGGTCGGAGTTCCACGCAAACCCCAGTGATTTGCCAGGACTCCCGCCGGAGACCCTTGGTTTCCAGGGGTCGGGTCCCAGGAAGGTCCACTTTTCGATCCACTTTTTGCCTTCCGCTGAGGGGCCGGCGCCATGTTGTCCCGCTGGTTTGCGCGACCGGCTCGAGAAGCCGATCGAAAGTGGATCGATCACTGGGCGGGAGTGGATCGACGACGCGGCGAAACAAGGGGGCGCGTTCCGGATCCTGCATTGAACGCGATACTTCGCGCGTGTCGCTGCAACCTGCGGATTTCTTTAGCAAATAGTGCTTGCAATCGGTTTCCGATTTCCTCAGAGTCCGGCGTCAGGAACGTTGGGAGAGGGGTCGCTCGCCAGGAGCTCGAGCGCCTTCTCCCTCTTGCTTTCACTCCACCCCACGGCTGGCCGTCGCGGATGCGGCGGCGCGGGGGCGGGGAGAGGAGGTCCGCATGTCGGCGAATCGGGGAGAGGCCGAGCGGGGGCCCGTGCCGTGGGTGTCGATCGAGCGCGCCGCGGCGTTTCTCGGGTTGAGTCCGGCGGCGCTGCGCAAGGCATTGGAGCGCCGGGCCGTGCGCGCTTGCGACGGGGCGACGGAGGCGCTGCTCGACGGCGTGCGGGCGCGGAAGTTCGGGCGGCTCTGGCGGGTGAAGTTCTCGGAGGCGTGGGGGGCGCCTTAGCGCCCGGAAAGGAGGGCGGCCATGGCCCTGCTCAAGGAACGGCTGGGTATCTGGAAACCGAGGCAAACGCGAAAGGGTTTTGGGGCGTGGTGCCGTCCCGTCAGCGCGCGGCACATGCTACAGTCGGGACATCGCGAAAGTGACCGGAACGACCAGAAAGGAAGCTGGTCATGACGGTACGCAAAGCCACGCGCCGCGGATTGCCGCGGTTGGTCATTGACATCGTGTTTACGAAACCGGACGGGACCCCCGGGCGGTATCGCAAGGATGCCCAGGTGCAGACGATGGCGGCGGCTCGAGCGGAGGAGCGACGGCTCCTGTCCTTGATCGCGCAGTATGGCGAGCCGCCGTCGGAAACCCCCGCAGTTCTTCCGGCGGCGGCGAAGGTGCCGCAAGCTCCGAAACCTGCGTCAGGTCCCACGCCGTCACCGGCGGGCGTTGTCGAACAAAGCTCGCCCCCTGAAAAGACGTTCGCCGAGGTCGTCGCCGAGTACCGGTCGACTTTCATGATCACCGATCTGAAGCCGACCTCCCGGCGCGGCTACGCGTCGAACCTCGAGTGCACTCTGCTCCCGAGGTTCGGCGAGGACCCGATCAGCAAGGTCGACGGCCCCGCCGCCTCCGCGCTCGATGTCGACCTGTCCAAGCGGCAGCGAGCTCGGGCAACCCGGAACAACATCCAGATCGTGCTCCGGTCGGTCCTCCAGTTCGCGGTCCAGCGCAAGTACCTCGCCGACATGCCGGCGAATCTGCCGAGGCTCAAACCCGTCGAGCAGACCCTCCTCGAGATCCCCTCTGACGATCAGGTCAAGAAGCTCCTCGACAGCGCGAACGAGCTCCATCGTCGCGCCTTCGCCCTCATGGCGTTCGCCGGGCTCCGCCCGAACGAACTCCGTGCGCTGCGCAGGAAGGACGTGAAGCTACGGCGGGAGGAGGGCGCCGTGGTGGGCGGCTTCCTCAGCATCCGCGAGGGCCGGTCGTACGGCGAGGTGCACACGCCGAAGACCGGCCAGCGGGAGATCCCGATCGCCCCGCAACTCGCGCCCCTGCTCGCTCCGATCGAGGAGGGGCCGCGAGACGGGCACGTCGCCGTCAACAAGCGCGGCACCCCGTGGGGCCAGTTCGGGATCGACCGCGCGTTCAAGCGGGTCGGCAAGCGGATCGGGCTGGAAGAGTGGTCCGTGTACTGCCTCCGGCACTACGCCATCACCCTGTGGCTCCGGGCTGGCATCCCGGTCCATGTCGTCCAGCGGATGGCAGGTCACAAGCACCTGTCGACCACCCAGAGGTACGTGCACCACCTCAAGCAGGACCTCGACGAGGCCGCTCGTCGGCTGGGGAGCCTCCAGAAGGGGTCGTGGTAACGGACTGGTAACAGCGTGGTAACAGGTCTCGGACGAACCTTCCGGGCGACCCTGGCGGCGGTCGCTAAGTCCGCGGAACCTATCAAGAAACGGCTGGCACCCCCGGCAGGAATCGGACCTGCGACCTTCGGTTTAGGAAATGATGGAGGGGGGCGCGAGGTAGTCCTCGCTAACTCCTGAGAAGGACATCGGAAACAGCATCATTCCAGCCACTTTTGCGAAGTTTGACGGGGGCGGGGTAGGCGACATGGTGAGACGTCTGGAGACGTCTTGGGATGCGGGTTGAGGCCACAGTGAGGCCACGGGCCGGGCCTGCTCGGCCGTCCCCAAGCTTTTTTGCTCGACCGCCACAAGGTCGTCCCCCCCCGGCCTTGCTCGCACGCCGCCCGCAGCTCGCTGACCGCGTCGGCGTGGCGGCCGCGGCCCAAGGTCGACCTCGAACGACCGTGGCACGGGCAAGGTTCGGGCTGCCGGCTGCCGTGTAGGGGAAGCCAGGAGGCGCGCGGTCGGGGACGGCTTCCCACGCAGATTTTTCTACGCCCAAATTGCCACGTTGTCCTCACCAACAACAGGGAGGGGCTCAACGTATGCGAGCAGTTCATCGCGCGAAAATGCCTCAACATGTCCTCTACAGGATGGCAACAGCGTATCGAACCAGCGGTCCACAAGCTCGAAGAGCTGGGTGCGCACTCTGCGGCTAGGTATTGTCAGGGCGTGTGCAGCATCCCTACGTACATCGAGCGTGGACATGGCTTTCGCGAGATCTCGGAGGCTCTGCTCGGGCATGGTGCATTTCATCGTTGCACGCAGTGCCATTGTCGTCGCAAAGTAAGCAAAGAGCTCAAAGCTGGTGAAGTGGCCTCCGGATGAGGGACGAGTTAATGTCTCATGGGGCCACTCTCGCCCAACCTCGGCCCATATGTCCTCGTGGTCCTGGGGGACTGTGTAGTAGCTGAGACCTAGGTTCCACATTGCCCAGACGCGGAAAACTTGCTCCGGAAGGGCCAGGATTGCGTGACAAGCCGAAGCGTCTCCGCTGATCGTGCGACCGGATTCAAGTCTCAGTATGAGGAGTAAAAGTGCCGTTCGTGGATCTATCGGGGTTCCGTCCACGCACCCAGCGAGAAAGTCCACAACCCTCCGATTGCCGTCCCTGGTGGCATTAGTAACGGAACTCGCTATGCCGTCGAGTTCGTCGTATCGCCTCTCGATCTCGGCGCACATTGGAACCTTTTCTCGGAAGGACGCAAGAACACGGCGTGCCTCGCCAATCTTAGCTCGTAATCCTCGCCAATCCGTGTCTACCCCGGGATCATACTCTTCACTTCCATACAGCTTAGCCATGATCTCCGCGTGTTCACGCAGCAGCTTTAAGTATGCTGGCCTCTGCAGTTCATTGCAGCTCGTATCGACAAGCTTAACTGCAGATGTATACTGCTTCCGCTGGTACATCCGGGTTGCCTTCGTCATTATATCAACAGCAACGGAGACCTCGACGCGTCGCTCAATAGATTCTTTGATTGCCGCCTCGACGGCAGCGCGCCCTAGGGCCTCAGCACGTAACCCGTCCTCGGTCAGAAGCAATCTGTCCCATGGGTGCCGGGAGAGCACCTGGAACGCCTCATCAGCTTCTTCGTCCCTAAGTTGATAGAGATCAATCAGCGCGTCACGGTACCGAGTCTCGCCAGGGGCGTCGAGTTGACGAACAAGTGGCGCCATGCGTTGCGCGGCTGTATCTCGCAATCGTTCGGCGACATCAGGCTTGAACGCGGGTTGCCCGTGCCGAATCCAATCCTCAATAACGCCCCTGAACGGCATCGGGTATCCGCCTGTATGTCGGAGCGCGAAGTCTACAAGATGCCGTGGGATCGAGCGGTCCCTGCAAACTCTCTCGATCTCCTGCGGGGACATGAGCTCTACCTCCTTAAGGCTGTGGAAGTCGCCATAGTCGCTTGCAATCAACAGTTTGCCTCGTCGTTCCCAGCGGCGCTTTAGCTCCTCGTAATCAAACGGTGCGATTGTTAGCGTCCGAAGCTTGCCCGCTTGCTCGGCATTGCGGACACTTCCAAGAACCCACTGATCGAGGGAGTCAAGGATCTTGTGAAACCGAGTAAGGATTTGTACGGCTGGCCGATCGGCCGGAACGGACATAAGGAGACGTTGTAAGGCCGCGTCAGCGGACGTGCCCCGTGTTGGCATAGGTAAACGTGCTGTCGCGCCCCATTGCTCGGAGAGCTTCTCGACATAATCGAAGGGCGTGTCAATCATGTCCGACGAGAGGACCGCAATGAGCGGCGCAGGTTCTTGCCGGCGGAGCTCCGCGGCAATATCCTCGCTGAGCTTCGCATCGTCGAAGACCGGCGGCAGCACGACGTTCCAGCTTGTTGGTACGCTCGGGTGTAGCAGCCCAGAGACAAGCTGCGAGACGACACCCTGATGGTCCTTGAACGAGATCATGCGCCTACCTTTCCTCGTGCGCGCGTAGCTCGCTGCTCGCTCCTTGGCGTATCAAGACTGCATCCTCTCGAACGGCAGCAGCAGTGAGCGGCACCCGGATCCGGACTCTCGGTATCCCTGCGCCACGATCGATCTCCAGCGCTCCTTCGCTGTCGAGAGCCTTGAGCGCATCAAGCCGTCTTGCGTCACCAACGGCACGCAGCTCCGAAGCATCAATAGCATCCGTCAATAGCAGCCACGGATACTCGGGAGTTGTCCGCTGAGCAATTTGTGTCAGCAGGATCTTAGCAATCGCACGCGTCCGAGTGCTTACGCGCTTCAGCGTCTCGAATATCGGCGCGTAGAACCGAGACGCATTGATCTTCCACCCAAGCGATCGCACTCGCCCGCCGATCATGTCCTCGACCACGCGATTAAGCTGATGTGGCGTCAAGCCCCGACCATTCAATACAATGGCGGCCGAAAATCCCAGCATTGCCAAATAGTAAGGATGACCGCCGCTAAGTTCGTACGCGTAGCGCGCAACGTCGTCCCAGACGTCATCTCGGCACATCTGCCGTCGAATCGAATGCGGCATAAACGTGCGTTCTATGGCGTCTCGATCGTTCTCCCAATTGAAGGGACCGATCTCAACCTCATTTATGCTTCCAAAGAGCGCCGCCTCGTAATCATCAACGAAGAGGCGCTGGATGCCAGATCCCGCAAGGACAAGGGCCAGCGACGGTGACTGCTGGATAATTTTCCGCAGCTCCCACATGAATTTATCAACCTCGCCCTTCTGTCCAGCTAGCAACGGCTCGACGAAGCGATCGAACTCATCCACGAATAGTGCCAGCCTTGACATGACGTTGCGTGAATGATGGGCGAGCTTTTGGACAAGGCCATCAAGTGCATAGTAGAGCGATGTGCTCGGATCGAGACCACGCGCCAGGCTCTTGACAGTAATGTCCCGAGTGTGCCGCTGAAGCTCCTTTCGGATAGGTTCGTTTCGTGGGTCGTTATCGAGGGCACCAACAATCATATTAAAGAACGACTTTGCGATAGCCCCAGGCTGCGGATCCAAAGCCGACACATCTAGGTACGCCGCCACGACAGCGCCGGGCCTAGGTGGAAGTTCACTCACGAGCTGCAATAACAACGACGTCTTACCAATGCGTCGTTGCCCGAATAACATCACACTCTCCTGTCGATCGTTCGCACGGATATGTGATTGTATTGCTTTGAGTTCGCGCTCGCGGCCGAAAAAGCTGCCGGAACCCGTGACAGGTGCGCCTGAGGCCCCTGGCCAAGCGTGCTTTAGCTCCTCCTCGCGGATGGGCGTGAATTCGCCAGCCTTCGCTGGCCGCACCGACCACGAGCCGCGGACGTCAATCTTGTTACCGTTGATCGTTTTGCCCGTAATTCGATATGGTATCTCAAGCTGCTCGGCTGATGCGCGAGTGGCTAGACGCGGTATCGGTACTGGCAGAATCTTCTCCTTCAGCAGGATCTCGTCTTCCAGTAAGATCCTTGTTGGACGCGCACCAGGGGTACTCGCCTGCTCGCCCCCTACCTCCAACTCGATAATCTCGGGCGGATCAGAAGCGGGGGGAACCAGTCTCAGGGGTATAACCACAGTACCGTCTGTCTCCTCCTCAGCGCGATCCGCGTCGATTGTGCACCGGAGCGCGCCCCCCTCCGCGGAAGCAGGCTCGATCCGGGCGAGCAAGAGAGTCCACGGCTTTGTGTTGGGTTTGCCCCGAGCCTGGTCACGCACTGCAGCGGCGATCTGAGACGTGCGGCCGCGAACCTCAGGGTCGGATTCAGCTCGCGCGAAAGCCGTAATGCAAGCTACAATCAGATCGTCCAGCGGCTTGGCTGTGCGAGCGAGGTACTTCAGTGTGTCGATCTGCCTCATCCGGTATAGTGCGTAGAGTAAATCGCATCGAGGCTTGGCTACGTCCTTATACCCTTTGAGAACCTCCCATAGCTGGAGGGCGAGCCGCGCGCTCCCCAGTACCCCTTCGGCATTAGTAAAAGAACCTGCCGCGCTCATGAGGTCTGATAGCCATTGATACGCGGGTGATGATGAAGTGGCATCGGCGATTGATGCCAGCACTCTGGCGAGAGACTCGCTCAGATGCGCCTCCTCATCCGCGGCACCGGCCACGAGCACTGCTCGCGCGACCATCTCGTCAATGGTATTACTTGTTACGTAATAATGAATGTCGCGTGTGTCCAAAGTGGCAAGGCAAGCATAATGCAAAAGCTCCGCTCGCCTAGAACGCTCCTCTGCTACGGAACCATGGGCAAGGCAGACAGCGTACGCGGTCTCTGCTTCTGACAGTCGCTGTCCCTCGGACTCGCTTCGTCCGAGCACCAGCTCGCCGGCAATACGTTGCGCACTTTGCCAATCACGTTTTCGCATCACGTCGCGAAGCGTCTCTCTCCGGGCCGCAACTGCCGGCGCGGGCTCGCTCTCTGCACGCTCCCTGAAAAAGGCGCGCATCTCGCTGACGATATTTGTAGCTTCAGGTGTAGCCTGTTTGACGAGTTCGTTACGCAGCCATGCGCCTCGCGGCACCCGCTGCCGCACCCACTCTATACCGTCGCTCTGCCAACTGCCTTGCGGTGCGATCGGCGCGACGCTCCCCGCCGCTTCTCCGAGAAGCTGCAGCACGCGCTGTATAGGACAAAAACTCTTGATCTCATTCGCCAGTTCTACGATCGGTGAACGCGTCTTGCGCTCCAATGCTTCCTTCATGCGTGCCGGAGTCCACTCCGCGAGACTCTCGACAAGAATATCGACTTGCGCAGGCTCTACCTCTCGGTGCCGGAGCCTCGTCTTCATGAAGCGCACAATCGTCTCTACGCTCTCAGCAAGCTCAAGCGACTGATCACCGTTCGGCCATAGCGCTGGTCGGTCAAGTCGTCTAGCCGCGGCGCTCCAGGCTTCACGGAAAAATGGGGGCAACGCTGGGTCGTCGGCTGCTTCGCGCAAACTGTGGAGGTGGAGGCGGCTATATTGATATTCGCTCCTTAATGCCTCGACCAGCTGCTCTAGTTGGTCGGTTGATGCTTCAGCGGGCGGAGTACGGCCGGCCTCAGTTAAGAGCTCAACAAGAGGCTGGCGTTTGGGATCGCGCTCAAGGTGGTACCTACGGACGAGCGCATCAAGTTCGCGGAGCCGCTCGGTTGCGTCTTGAAACTCAAGCGCGTTGAGGGCCTCCTCGACCTCTAGGAGCCCCAAATCGATGTACTCGTCGTGAACGCGCGCTGCCTGCGCGTTTGCGAGCAGCTCGGCGTTTTCACTACGGATGCTGGCACGTTTCTTCTCGATTTCCTCGGCAACGAATCGCTCAAGTTCGGCGTTTCCCAGCGCCGCAGAACGCGCGGCCAGTAACTGGTTGGCGTTCAGATACTCTCCGATCGCGGCCTCAAGGGTGCGCGGTCCGGCTCCCAGCGCACTCCGGAGGGTGTCGGCAATCAACCGCCAAAGCGGGACCACACCCTCCGCAGCTGCCTGTGGAAAACTCCATGTCAAGAGCGGACTAACGGCGCCCAACGATGCCCGGAGCAGCCGCTCCCCCTCAGGTCCCACCTCACACCGCTGACCGAAGTCCTCTCGTGGGTGTTCTGATGCGCTCGGGTTCAAAAGGACGCGCTCAATAGTTGAGAGGAGTGCCGCTCCTTGGGGGCTTCGGCCGCAACTGGACTCCAAGCGCAGGACGTCGAGGGACTTGGTCGTCTCAAGTCTTTCGCTGCTCTGAGTGAACTGTGAATTTCGCCACTGCAGGATACCGCTTTCAAACGCCCCCAAATAATTACGCGTCTGTTGTCGGTGCACGTGATCGACGATGCCAAGATGTTTAGCAGAACGCACGCATTGCTCTACCATGTCGTCAAGCGATCCGTGCATCTCCCATTGCCTAACCGCCTCACCAACGTCTCCTTGCTCAATGAGGTCCTTGAGCGGAAGAAAAAAACGTATTCGGGCTACCTGACGCAGGCGGTGGAAGTTGCCTGTCATCCCAGGTGTATTTTGGATGAGGTCGAGGAGGTGGCGCTTGGCTTCCTTGCTGTTGTCGGCAGGAACCGTCGCGGGCGCCTGCCCAAAAATTGGTCTCAGCTGAGCCGCTAAGTCCACGAGAAGTCCACGACGCCAGTCATGTACCGCAGCGCGATAGACGTCCTCGCAGGTTGGGTGCAGCCCTGGCGAGGAGAGCAGCGGTTCGATGAAACTCAACAACTCCGGCTTATTTGAGGCGATAGCCGCAGCAAAGAGGCCTTCACAAATTTCCGGTGTGAGGCTTGGGTGTTCCTCGGACAGTTCTCGAAGTTCGGCAAACGTAAGGTATGAGAGGACCTCCGCGCGCTGCATGCGGGAGAGCCTGTCTGACGTTCCGAATATCTCTGACAGCGTGCTGGACGCCTCAATGCCAGACGTTCGGAGTATCAGATATGCCAAGAGCGGGCCGAGGATCCCGATACTCTCAGCAATGTTTGAGTAACGTCGGCCAGCATCTGTGCACGGGTTTGCATTCCCTACGAAGAAGGCAAAATGCCTGATCTCTTCTTTTGTAATCTCTCGTACGAGCGACTCTGCCACACGCCTGTCGGCGGTCGATATGCGCTCCAGGAACGCACTCACACACGATTCCCTGGCATTAATGCGGCGCAATTCATCCTTAGTGTATTCGACTCGCGCCTCAATAAAATCTGTAACGGCATCAAGTGTCTTGATGTTTCGAGGTACGATTGGACCTGGCTCGCGCCCAAGCCTTTGCGTCAGCGCCTCAAGTTGGACATGTGCCTGCAAGAGCCGCGCGACATGTTGCTCGAGATGCGCAAAATTGTCGGTGGCCTTTGCTATGGTGTCGAGCTCAGGCACGTAGAGGGAACCGGGTGTCTCCAGCGGTGTAGCAAGCCAGGGGAGCTTTTTCGCCTCCTCTAGCTGACGATTGACTCGCAGACAATGATCCTCGACCGCACGGAGCTGCCACTCGAAACGATCCGCTCGTTCCCGTAGTAGTTGTACGCAATGTCGAACATCACCAATGCTTAGGCTTGAAGTCGACTCCAGGTCGCTAAGCGTCCGGAGCAGGTCGTGCACTGCAGTCGTGGACGTTGTCGGCGAAGCCGGGGTCTTGGTGTGGGGTGGCTCCGAGGTGCGCGTCTCGGCCGTGAGAGGCTGAGAGGGTCTCGGCGCCGGGATCTTACTGTGAGTGGGCTCTGAAGTAGACGCCGGGGTCTTGGTGTGGGGTGGCTCCGAGGTGCGCGTCTCGGCCGTGAAAGGCTGAGAGGGTCTCGGCGCCGGGATCTTGTTGGACGCCGGGGTCTTGGTGTGGGGGGGCTCCGGGATGGGAGCCTCCGCGATGGATAGTTTAGACGCCGGCGGCGCTGGGAGCTTGGCGTGGGTGGCTTCGGGTTCGTTCAGGTCGCCATCATCTGTCCCTGTGGCGTAAGCATTTGCCCACGCCCGAAAGGTATCGCCTCGCGCGTGCAACGCATCGCGGATTTCGTGTGCGAGCTCGGGCTGCAGCAGGGCGAAGGCGCAGCCATAGAGAACGACTAGCTTGACACTGTCTTCACCGTCCGGAGCCAGTCTTGCCAGCCATGCGGTGAATTTTTCGATGTTTAAATAATAGACGCCTTGCCGAAAATCGCACGAGTCAGTCCAGCCTAAGATCTGCTCTCCGTGCTTTGTGCAGAGAAGATAGTGGAGCTCTTTGGCGATATAAACATTTAATTTTATGGGGGGCTTTTTCTTGTGCTGGTTTCGCTCGAATTCACGAGCGAGCTCCTCCCGGCCGCCGCGCGACGCAAGGACCTTGAGAAATTGCGTACCGAATTGGCCGTCGTCCGTGACGTTGATGGTATGATTGTCGCGGACGCTCCTACGCTTAATGACACGCTTGAAGTGGTGCCGCCAGGCGATGTCACGGATGAGGGTACCCCAGAGCGCAGGATCATGGAGGGCCCTGCAGAGCCCATCGTGCTGGAACCAGGGGTAGGGGTTTTGCGCACCCACAAGCCTTTGAGGGAACGTGTGTAACGAAACCCGCTGCTTGCGTCAACTCCATCTTGGAGAACCACGTGCGCCTGTGCCTCCGCCAGCGTCTCGCCGCCGAGCACGTGCTGCACCTGCAGCTCGCGGTCCTCGCCCTGGATGCGGCGAAGCGCGCAGCGCACGTGAGCCCGCGCAAGCCCGTCCTCGGGGGCGGCCGCTGCACGCCTCACCACGCGAAGGTCGACGATCTCTCGCCGATGGCGATGCAGGCGCCCATAGTTCGCCGCGACCCTCCGCGCCGTCTGAACCAGCCAGCCACGCGCCGTAACGCCTCGCCGGAATGGCCAGCACGAGGACGTCCTGGCGGAGATCCTCGACCTCGGGACCGCTCATGCCGAACCGCCGGAGCGCGGCTTCCACGAGGGCGATCACGCGGGGGTCCGAGACGCGGCGCACGAAACCTACCGCGCTCGCAGCGCGGCGCCCGTCACGTTCAGCGCTGTGTGGTGGAGCTCCTGAAACACGCGCCCGGCTTCTTCGTCGGTCAGCGCGTATCCACGGAACACCTTGCGCCGTTTGGCCTCTATCGCGCGCTCCTCGACGTACACGCGCCCATCGCTCCCGAGCGCGAGGGTCTGGAGACACGCCCACCGGAGCAAGCCGCGCGTCCCATGCTGCGCCCGTTCCTTGGCAGTCAACGCGTACCCGACGAACACGCGCCGCCCCGGA
Organism: Polyangium sp. y55x31; assembly: GCF_029946505.1. Taxonomy (GTDB): domain Bacteria; phylum Myxococcota_A; class Polyangia; order Polyangiales; family Polyangiaceae; genus Polyangium. The sequence continues at coordinate 28,403 of NZ_JARZHG010000059.1, read as the reverse complement.
GGCGGCTTGTTCTCGATGCGGACGTAGATCGTGCCATCGCTCGCGAACACGAACTCGGTCGGAAGAGTCGCCATCGTTCTTGACCTCCCTCTATTCACAGCGGGATCCGGAGTTGGATCCGCTCGGGTCGTGAACCAGGGTCCCGGCTCGTTGACGAGAGCGAGACGATTCCGCCCCTTTGCAGTCGAAGCAGCGCGGGCACGAGCGCCCCTGAATACGAAAGCTCGGGAAGCCGATCACGGAGACGCGCGACGGAGACGAACCCGTCCGCGTCTGCGCGCATCCGAGAAAGCGCGAAGTGCAGCAGCCCCTCGGCGTACGCGTCGTCCCCAAGCCTTCGAAGCGCCCCCGCGTAGTTGGCGACGAAGATCGCCGCATCCTGGTAGGCCGCATCCACGCGCATGAGCTCGAGCAGGAGCATCTCCCCGCGCTCGTCATGGCCGACGGCGCCCGCGGAGACGCGGGTTGCTCTCGCGGATCGCGGATGCGGAAGCGGCGGGAGGCGATCCGAGAGCCGGGCCTTGCGGAAGCGCTCGCGGACGCGGAGGACCATGGCGCCCATGAAAGCTCGCGCGCAGCTCCACGCCGAAGGCGGATCCACGATCGTATCGCGCGGCGGCTCGGAAAGCGCCACACTCATCCGTGTCCCGCTCTGCGGCGGCACCGCCGAGCGGTCCATCACGGTCGTTGCTGCGTCGTCGTCGACATCCCGAAGAGCATTCATGGTTCCTCCATGGGCGTCGCCGACCCGAGGCGACGGCGAATCAAGGGCGTGCGCGCGAGCAGTGGGGCGCCCCGACTCGCTGCCGCCTGAGATCGGCGACAAACGACCCCCAGGAGAGGGCGATGGGAACGCGTACCCAGAAAAAACATCCCCATCGCCCCCTTCTGCGGGTCGTTTTTCAGCTACGTGCGCCTTCTGGCGCGCACATACATAAAATTGGGTTGGCCGCCCCGAAGGGACACCAAAAAGTGATCAGGGAGCGCGGCGCGGTCGCTCGGCCCTCACGAGCTCGCCGAGGACGAACGCTCTCACCTTGGGCAGCGGGTTCGACGGGAACCGACGATCGTAGCGCTCGAACGCCGCTCGTGCGTCCGCGATGTCCCCTTGCTCCAGCGCACCCACCGCCCGATTCAGCAAGGCCCGAGCTTCGGTCACCGGATCCGCAGGACGCAGCATCGAGCTCGGCGGGCTCGGCGGCGGCGCAGGTGGCGGCGCTGCTGTCACAGGCAAAGCGGCAACAGCCGGGGGAATGCGCTCGTCGAGATGGCTCCTCGTGGCCTCTGGCACGACCGCCACGGGGCGCATGAGGAGATAAACGACGACCGCGCCGACAATCCCGCCCGTGATGTTTCCTCCGAGAAACGATCCGACGTCCGGCGCGGCCTGCCCCATCGCTGGAGCCTCGCCGTCCGGCGCGGTCGCGGGCGCTTCCGGCCCCGCAGCTCCCGAGCCCTGCTCGACGACGGCGCGGAGCCGCTCCCGCAGCTCCTCCGGCACGTGCTCCGTGCGAGCGCGAAGGAACGCGAACAGCCCGTCCACCGCAAACGGCAGGACGACCATGCCGTTGTCGCGCATCTTCCTCTTGATCCGCCGCGTGAAATCTTCCCGCGCGCGTTCGAGGCGATCTTTGACGGTGCGCTTCGAGACGCCGACCAACTGTGCCGTCTCCTCGTGGCTCAGCTCCCCGAGCTCGACGGCGGTCAGCACTTCGCGAAGGTCGGCATCCATCTCCCCGATGGTCTCGTGCATGAGTCGCACGTACTGCGCTGTAGCCATGGCCTCCTCGGGGTTGCGCGCGCCGCTTGGCGCCGCAATTACATCTTCATCAACGAAAAATCCTCCTCGATACTGCTCGCGCACCTGCCGATCGCGCGCCTTTCGCAGCGCAATCGCATACAGCCAGACAGCCATCGACCCCTTCGCCGGATCGTACCGCGGCAAACCCGCGACGGCTGCCGTCAAGACCTCCTGCGCGAGGTCTCCCACCTCGGCGGGCGGGACGGGCCCCCAGGGCGGGGGGAGCCGGGCCAACCATATCGGCACGCGGAGCGCAAGCTGCGCGAGTTGCTCACGAGGATCATCTGGGGTGTCGGATCGTCGGGTCACGTTCTATGGATTGGGTTGAGCACCCGAGAGGGACACCCAAATCGTCACTTGTCCTTCGGGCGGTAGCCCGGAGCAGGGGTGAGGTCCCCGGACATGAGGTCTGGAGGCATCGGATCCAGACTCGCTCCGGTTCGTGGTGCGACTTCCCCGGTCGAGATCACGAATCCACGGATGGTATGCGCGTTGCTTGAAGCGCGCCACGCCCGCGCCGTGGGCGTGACTTCATCCGACCTGGAGCGACAAACCATGAACCAATCCCCTGCTCGATCCTCCTTCGCGCTGATCTCGATGCTCGCCAGCTCCCTGCTGCTCGCAGGCTGGGGCGGGGACGGGCGTGAATCACCCCGTGACGAGGCGAAGCTCGGCGAGTCGTTCGAGGCCATCGTGGGTGGCACCCAGGCCGCCACCGGCGAGTTTCCGTGGGCGGCCGCTATGCTGTCGAATGGAAGCTTGATCTGCGGCGGCGTGATCATCGGCACGAAGACGGTCCTCACGTCGGCGCGCTGCGCGGCCGGACGCACCCTCTCCACATTCACGGTTCGGGTGGGGAGCAACTCCCCCACCTCAGGCGGCCAGGTGATCCAGGCCAGCGAGATCATCCCGCACCCCAGCTACAGCTCCAGCACCCTCGATTACAACATCGCCGTCGTCAAGCTGGCGAGCGCCGTTCCGTCGTCCTACGTCATCCCGATGGCTGCAGACGGCTCGGACCCGGGCGCTGGTGTGGTGGCGACCGTTGCTGGATGGGGGAGGACCGCTGGGGGCGGGGCCCTCCCCAGTACGCTTCAGAAGGCCGACCTCAACATCATCCCTCGCGCGACCTGCCAGGCGAGCTGGGGAAGCGTGAACACCATCACGGCACGCATGCTCTGCGCGGGCACGAGCACCAAGGGCACTTGCAGCGGAGACGACGGTGGGCCCCTCGTGATCCGCGGAACCGACGGGAGCTACCAGTTGCATGGGCTCGTGAGCTGGGGGGTGAGCAGCTGCCCGGCCGACACCACCATCCGCCCCATCGTGTTCACCCGCATCGGAGCGCTCCGATCGTGGATCCAGTCCACGTCGCCCGTTTGATCAGAGGCGCCGCGCCGCGAGGGCCGTGTTTTCGTCCCGCACCCGGGCGAGCGGCTCCGGGAATCGTCACTTGTCCTTCGGACGGCAGCAGATCGTCGAGGGGCGGAGCGCCTCCACCTGCCCGATGGGTTCCCCGCCCGTCGGCTGACACGTGCCCGAGTGGTACGTGACGTTCGAGATCGACTTGCTCCCGAGGGCCGAGCCCGCGGGCAAGTCGAAGCAGGCTTCCTTGAGGGATGAGATAGGGTAACCGAGGAGGAGAGGATCGACGCACGCGTCGTCCTTGTAGATCGAGGCCGTCGCCGTGCACATGCTGCCCTCGACCTCGGGCGTGCACTCGCACGTGGTGCATCCGCGTTTGTCCTCGAACCCGCTGTAAATAACGAGCCGGTCGGTGTAGTTCTCGCCCTCGCAGGGGACGTCCCCCTCCTTATACACGCAGACCCGAAACTCGGGCGGCGGCGTGGGCGCGGGGGCGCACTTCGCGCCGGATCCGCACCCGCCCTCGCCGCCTTCCGGGAATCCTTCGCAAGCAATGACCGTGAGCCCCCACGTTGGCTCGTCCGAAGTCCCGGTCAGGATCGGCTCGTAGTCGACTTCGCAGAATTCGTCCACGGCCTGCATGGGCCCGATGGTGAGCGACTCGACGCACGTCTTCCCGCCGCATTGCTTCCCGGCGGCGATCGCGTTGGAGCTCGAGCAGCTCCCATCCCAGTCAGCCGGGGGATCGAAGGACGTTGGGACCGCGCCGGGGGTGTTACAAGCCGCGTTGCTCGCGGTCATCGTCACCGGAAGGATGCACGAACCCGTCGAAGGCTTGCAGCCGCACTTGCAGGCGAGCGGTCCCGCGACCAGATCGGCGTACTTGGTGAAGTGGTGCTCGGGCGCTTCGGGCGGGCACTCGATGAGAGGGCCGGGGGACGTCGCCACGAGGATCGGATCGCTCCATCCGAGGGGCCGGAATGGGACGCACTGGCCCGTGCAAGTTTTGGCCTCTGTGCCGCCGTCTTCGGAGCCGGCATCCTCCACCCCGGCGTCTCCGGCATCCGTCCCGCCGTCACCCACCCAATAGATGACGGTTGTCCCGGTCCCGCACGCCATGGAACTCCCGGCGAGGAGGAACAGTAGTGCTGTGCGCATATTCATTATGGATTCCATACCAATGCCATTCCTACCGAAGGTAGTACCGCTGGTGTCGTCCAAAGTGTGCGCCCGCTTAGCGAATCCGGGGACACGTATTCCAAGCGGGCCCTACGCAAGCCGAAGAGGACTTCGGCATAACCCCGCAGCCCGACGTGCTTGCTGAGCGTTACGTCATACGAACCACGCAGCCCCACTCCCCCGAACGGCTGGGCCGCGTCCGCTTCTACTGTCAGCACGTCAGCCAGACTGAGTTGATAAAATCCGCCGGCGATGGGAATGCAGACGCGCCCACGTTGGAGCACGAGGCATGGCAGGGCGCTCCCCGTCGCGAGCCACGTGCGTAGCGGCACGTTGTCCACGTCTCCCCGGTGATCGACAACGCCGCGCAGCTCGACGCCAAGGGACACCCACGGCCACCGCAGCGCCACGTGAAGGGCCCCGCCCAAGGCGACGCCCGGGGTATCGAGAGGTGCCACGACCAAAGCCGCAGACAGCTCAGGGCGAAACGGAGGAGCGGCAGAATCCGGCAGACGGGCCTCCTGCGCCGGAGGCGGCGGGCGAGGCTCTGCGGGGACCGGCGGCGCCGGAGCTGGCGGGGGCTCCGGGGGCGCCGCCACCGCAGGCGCCGGTTGGGCAAGGAGCGTCCACGCCTCCGGCGTCTCGCCCTTGGGCGTCATGAACCGCGCGTAGATCATGAGCGCCACGTCCTCGACGAGCTCATCGCACCTCCACCGCGGGGTCGCTGTTTCCTCCCACTGGACCGCCCCCTGGTCGTCTCGCGCGACGAGCAGCGCATCCAGGCGTCCACCGGCACGCCGCACCGTCACGGAAAGCGACGCGCGTGCCGCGTCCGGGAAGGCATCGTACCGGTACTTCGCGCTCGTCAGCTCCGCCAGGGCGGACTTTGCAGGACAGTTCGCCCCAGGGGGGGCGACATACTCGAGCCGAAAGGCGATGCGTCGCGCCGTGGGTGCCTCGTCCGCCATCACAGGCGGCACGAGCGAAACCAGCGCGACAGTCAGCAGGTTTGCGAAGGCGCGACGCATCGATCCTCGGACGAACCCTACGCTACCAGGAAACGCGGAAAATGCGCAAGATGGTCCCTCCTGGTTTGGCCGGACCGCACACGGTCGGGTGTCTGGCAACTGGCGTCGGACTGGGGGCTTGCGGGAACATCACGCTCCCTGCATGAGCACGCTGAGGTCCGTGCCAAGCACGCGGGCGACCGCCCCGGCGAAGTGGACCGTCACATAGAGCTTGGCGTCCAGGACCGCGCGCACGTATTCGCGCGGGTAGCCGAGCGCCCCCGCGACGTCGTGCAGGGTTTTTCCCTGTGCATACATGAGGAGCGCGATTCGTACGCGCTCCTGCTGGTCGGGCGTGAGCACCGCCGGAATGCTTGCGGGCTCCTGATCGGATCCGCTCTCGACGGACCCTTCGGGCAGAACCGTGCTTTCTTGCCCTGCGCATGCAGGACGAACGATAGTTGTCATGGGTTGCGACTCCGCTTCGGACGGGGTTGCGGCCAAGTCGCCCCGGGGGATTTCCAGGTCCCCCGGGGCGGCGCCTTTAGATGCTAATCACGAAAACTGTAGAGACGAAGCCATCGCGTGGCGTAAACTACTCCTTCACCGTGAGTGAGACGCTACAGCAGCGCATGGGTCGAATCGTTCGGGATCGACGCGAGGCCCTTGGCTTGACCCAGGAGGAGCTCGGCGAACGCTGCAATTTGCACCGCACCTACATCGGCAGCATCGAGCGCGGCGAGCGAAATCTGTCCTTACAGAACATCGAGCGGGTCGCGCATGCCCTGGGGATTCTTGCCTGGGAGCTGGTTCGGGCCGCGGAGGAGGCTGGTGAGTGAAGCCGACTCCGCATGTCTGAGATGACCATCCATAGCGCGGAAAGATGACGATCCATAGCGTCATGCTTGCGCAGTTGTCAAAGACAAATTTGCGGCCACGAAACACGGAGAATGGCGAAAAACTGGTCCAACCCATGGCGGGCTCATCGCCTGCTGGCAAGAGCGACCCAGCGGAGTTCCGCGGGAGCAGTGAGGAGATGGGGCTGGTCTAAAGGCGAGCAGCGCCCGCTACGCGTTCGCGATTTGCGCGACCATCCCGACGAGCGCCCGCATCCAGCAGGGATGTTTTTTTATTCATCAGCGACGCGCGGCCTCGTTCAGGTTTTTGCCTTGATGTTTCGATGAGTGGCGTGAAAGACTAGGTCCCATGAGCGTCCGGCGTTTCTGGCAGCTCCTCGCGAGCTGGATCTGTGGGATCGGGATCGGGATCGTGGGCTCTACGATCACCCTCCTGACGTTCGGCGCCTTCTCGCGAACGTTGTCACCCTGGATCGTGCGGGCGTGGGGGAAGTCGATGCTACGGCTCGCGCGGGTCACGGTCTCGGTCGAGGGCGCCGAGCACCTCTCCTCGGACACGATGAAGATTGCGACGTTCAACCACGGGTCGCTACTCGACTCTTTCCTCATCGCGTCGATCATGCCGAGCGGGAGCGTCGCCGCGGTCAAGCGGGAAATGTTTTACTACCCGATCCTCGGTTTCACCATGTACCTCTGTGGTTTCGTTTTTCTGGACCGACGCAACAGCGCGCGCAGCCGAAAGCAGATGGCCAAGGCTTGCAAGCGCATGGAGCGTAATCGGCTCACGGTCTTCATCTCGCCGGAAGGGACACGCGCTCGTACACACGAGTTGCTCCCCTTCAAGAAAGGCGCGTTTTTTCTTGCCCTCGACAGCGGCGCGCCCATCGTCCCGGTCGTCATCGAAGGCGCCTTCGATTTACATCCGCCGACCCGCTGGACCACCGACCCCGGCCACGTGCGAATCCGCGTGCTCCCGCCGCGTTCGATGGTGGGGCTCAGCGTCGAGACCATCCCCGACGAGATTGAATCGCTCCGAAAGCTCTACGCGACCGAGCTCGCGACGATGCGCGCCGAGGGGGGCAAACCCGCGATTGCACCCGTCGCGCGTGCTGCTTGATGCGACGGCTAGCGCCCTTCAATCAGCGCGGCACCTTGGGGAACACAGCGCTATCGCCCGAATGACGCTCACAGAACCTGCAAGGGCGGCGTGAGCTCGCGAGGCGAGGGGGGAGGGGCCCTCAGCGTCGTTCGGCCGCGCACGTCCAAGACACAGGTACCAGGATCTCGCTTACGTGGAGCCGCCGAACTCCCGCACTGCCCGTGTTCACGCTGCGGGGTACTGCTCGACGCGTCGTGATGAGGAGCATCGCGACGGAGGAACCTCGATGCAGTCCCCCACGATTATCCTGCTCGCGATGTCACTGGGCCTCACGGCTTGCAGTGGCCCTACGCCGAACACGGTGATTCATGCGGCAACCGGCGACGCGGCGCTTATGCCCGTCACGTGGGGCGCGAAAACTCCTCCGGCCACCCCGCCGGCCCCCAGCGCGCCATCCGTGACCCAGACCCAAACGGTGAACGTCGTGGTTGGACCGACCAGCAGGCTCGAACCCGCAGAGAGGACGGCCGACAAACTCGACAAGGCCGAAGGCGTCGACGAGACGAAGACTGCCATCGTGACTGGTGTGCCGGGGATCGAACTCGGAAACGGCAAAAGGATTCGATACTCCGGGCCAGCGACGTTCTTTTTGCTCGATGCGAACAAGGGCGTGCGAGGCATGCTTCTCGTCGACGTACGCGAGCCTGGCAGCGGCTACATTTCCGACGTCTGGAAGTTCGACGGCGCAGATTGGCGCCATGGCACGATGCTGAAGCGAGTTCCACTCAGCGAGCACATCAGCCTGCCGATATCATCGCCTCCACCGCGCCGCATCTTCGATAGGTTCGACCTGGGGCTCACGTGGCTCGTCTCGAATGGCGCCGTGGTGCCAGGTCCGAGCTTTCGCCAAGCGCTGCTTGCCCTTGGAAGGCCGAGCGACCTCGCTGGTGAACCCCGCGCAAGTGCAGGACGCCGCAACATGCTCCGGTTTGCTCTCGCACAAGAGCATTTCCGGCGCGAGGAGATGAAGCCGTGTGATCACATCAAGCCTTTGTCAGAGACTCTGCTCTCGGGATTCGCGCGGATGAATGCCGTCGAAGTCCAGTGACCGGGCGGCTTGGCCAAATCGTTCGTCGCTATCGCGCCCTGGGCGGGCAACCGAGCAACGATGCCAGGACCCCGATGATACCCAGCGGCAAGGCCGGGCCCTCCCGCTTCGCCGCCATCTCAGGTGGCAAGATCCACCTCCGCAAATGCCTTGCACTCAACTCCGGGACGACGTGGACGAGCTGCGCCGCGTGGGCGGCAGCGTCGATCCTCCCGCTCGCGTAGGAGTACACCCAGAGCGCGCCTTCGTGCGTCACCACGGGCCGATCCCGGGGGCCTGCCCGGTCCAGGCTCCATCCCGTTGCCATCCGGAGCACGCGCACCGTCGAGGCGAACGCTTTGCCCATCGGTAGGTTTTCCACATAGGTCTGCATGGTATGCGTGGCGACGACGAGTGTTCTCCCAGCACGCGCATCGCGCGCGAGCTCGCGCAGCCATGCTATCTGCCATTCTTCCGGCGGCCACGACGCGTTGGTTCCGTCCGCGAGGAGGTACGCACTCGCCCGCACTCCTGCCATCCAGAGCGCCCGCACCCGGTGGCACCCGGCCGAATACCCAATCAGCGCCAGGCGCGAGACCTCACGTAGCCCCGCCCGATGATGGGCGTACTCCAGCAGCTCGCCCATCATCGGCCCTTTGGCCAGGCCATCCGCCACAATGCAGGGCCGCGGCCCGAACGCTGCCCAGAGCTTCGGATCGAGGTCGCCTCCCACGAGAAACGCCAGTACGAGCGGCCTCGGATGCCCTTCACCCGCCTGCACGAGCCGAAGCGCCACGGCTACCTCCGCACCATGGCTGTCCCGAAGACGGCGAGCGCCAGAATGCCGAACAGCGTCCGACCGATACCTGTGCTCTCCCCGGTGCCGAGCTCGTGAAACTCGATGTCCTCCCCGTAGAAGAAGCGCAGAATCGTCCTGTGGTCGTACCCCTGCGCAGCCAGCCAGTTCGCGCTGTTCTGCCCCAAACAACCCCGATTCCCAGGGTGCGAGCGCAGCGAAAGGCGAGTCGGAATGACGTCAGGACCATTGCGCTCCACGTTGTACGTTACCCATCGCTCGGTGTTGGTCGGATCGGAACCGAGCGACCCATCTGGGTTCCAATGAGCTCCTGCAACATGGTTTGCGAGGATCATGCGACCCTGGTATCGCAAAACGATCCCGTGCGTCGCGGCGGCGGCGACTACGCATTCCTCGGTCGCGCCTTGCGCGAACACCTGAAACTGCTCCCCGTTCGGGATCGCCGTCGTGCGTCCCAGCGTCGGCCGGTCCCGCATCGCCCGGAGCACAAACGTCCGCGCCGCGATGGCGAGGGCCGCTTTCGCCTCGGGGTGCGCGTGCAGATGCTCGCCCGCGACCACGCGCGGCACATACTCGCGCTCGAGCGAGAGCCAGCCCGCGGTCGTGAGGATCCGCTCCGGCGCCTCGGTAGGCTCGGCACCGATCGGAATGCTCATTCCTTCCACCCGTGCTGGACCACGAACAGCCCGCACTCCGTGACTGGAGAGGTTCCAGGATGCAGCCAAACCCGGGCCGTCGCGCGCCCTGCGTCACTCTCGAACCGGAACGACCAGCGATCGACGGGACTCGGGTACTTCGCTATCGCAACGACCTGCCGCTTGTGAATCAGCGGCCCTACGATAACCGTAGGCAAATCAGCCAGCACCGCACCTTTTCCGAGAGCCTTGTCACGAAGCGTGAGCGTGACGGAGACCCGCCACTGCGGGGGAGGTTCGTCCCCCATCAACGGCGGCTGCTCCATGATCACAACACAATGTGTCGACGGGACGAACTGCGGCTCCGTCTCGACGATGTTCTGTCTCGCTTCGCTATCAATCTCCGCCACGCTCATGGCATCCCCCCCTTCAGGCCGTCACGCTCGAGCTCTTCTGATGCTCGAATGCGATCCCGTTGAGTGAAAGCTGCACGTACAGACCCACCTCGATCGGGCGGATCGGCGCGCCGCTCCCGAGATCGATGGGCCTGATCGGGAACGCGATGTCCTCGGGGATGTGGATGAGCGCCGAGAACGCGCCATGTTCGCTCCGCTCGGGGTTGTCGGTGAACACGTATCCATCCGGCACGGGCAAGACGGCCGCGCCCCCTGAGGTCCGGGAAAGCGTCCGCACCTTCGTGTCCGGCACGTTGCGCAGGTGGTCGATCAGCACCTTGCGGGACGTGGCATTACCGCCCGTGCGGGCCTTGTCCCAGTTGAAGTAAACGACGGCGGAGCGCCGCACCGTGCGGTAAAGGAGGTTTTCCCCGCTGAAGTCATGGAAAATCTCTTTCGGTAAGAACGTGCCCGCGTCGTCCCACAACCACGCCTGCCCCGTGAGGACGCCTTTCGCTTCGCCGAGGCCCCCGATCTTGTCGATCTCGGCGCCGTCGTACCGGACCCGGAGCCCGGCCTCCTGCATCGTTATCGACTGGATCAGGAACTCCTGGTCGCTGTACGTGTTCTTCGAGGGACGTTGGAGGTTCGTCCAGTTCGTCGTCACTGTCGCGTTGTTGCCGAGGAACGTCATCGACTCGCCGACGGCCACGTTGAAGAGCGTGTATTCGCCCTTCGCGATGTGCAGCCATGCGATCTTTTCGGTCCCCTGGCACTTGCACGGGATCTCGACGACGGAGTAGTAGTGACCGTCCTGGCGCATGACGAACTTGGCGTCGCGTGCCGTCCACTTGTTGAAGAGCTCGCGCGCGCCGGTGTTCGGCGGGATGTAGTTCGGGGGCAACCTCGGGCGCGGCTTCACCTTCTGAGGCTGCGCCTTCTGCGCCTTCTTCACGCCGGCGCGCTGCCCCCGCGCCCGCGAGCGCCGCAGGAGCGTGGGCAGTTCCTCGAGCGGGACGTGCTTTTTCCCGCGTTTGCGCAGCGCGCGGATGTCGCCCGTATCTTCCTCCTCGGCCTCGAGCTCGATCGCAGCCGTGTCGTCGTCTTCGTCATCGGGACCGGCGGTATCGGACTCGTCGATCTCCTCGAAGGGCGAAGCGGTTTCCCCCTCTTCGTCGGATTGTCGCAAGATATCCAGTACACTGCTCATGGTCGCTTGTCCTCCTGGTTATGCGAGGTTCTGGCGTGTTGCCTGCATACGCCGCGAAATATGGGGCAATCGCACGAAACGGCCGTCGGGCGTCTGGAGCCAGAAGCCCGACTGCGGTCCCAGCGGCAGCATGCCGACGGGTGCAGCGGTGTCGTCGGCCCTGAAAACGGCCTGCTGCGGGCCGGCGGGGGCCTGCTTCTGCGCAGCCGCGGCCTTTTGCTGCGCCGTGTACGCGAGCGCAAACATGGCCCCGCCCACCGCGATCACCGCATTCGCGTGCGCATTGCGCCGCTTGCGCAACATGTATCCGATCGCGACCAGCGCGACCGGCATGAGCCACCAGTGGTCTTTGACCTCCTTGCTATTCCGGATGTCGTCCAGGTTCGCGAGGAGAGCGACCACCGCACCAGCACCCGCGGTGTAGAGGAACCCGGTCCCCACATCGCGAGCCCAATGCCTACCGCTGTGCCGGCGCCGAAGCCGGGCGCGTGGGACCGCCACGAGGGAGCGGTCCACAGGAACTTTCCTTTCTTCTGCCATGCGTTACGATCTCCTTTCGTCATGGTGTTTGATGAGGAAGAAGGCTGCGAATACGAGTAGAGCCATAGGGAGAAAGCTCGTCGTCGCCTTGACGAGCTCTGTTGCGCCCTGGAAGGGCGACGGGAGCGGCCGGTGACGCTGCGTAGCGAGGCGCCGCTGCACGTCTTCGAGTGCGAGGAGCATCGATCTCTCCGTTTCGTCGAAGGGCAATTCGTGGCCGGCGATGCGCTCGCGTTCGACGTGCAGCGAGAGGATTTCCATGCTGCGGGCCTGCGCGGCGAGGAGGCGCTTGGTGATCTCGTCATCGAAGTTGATGGCGTGGATGGACTGCACGGCGATGCCACCCAGGTACGCCGCTGCAATGGCGACAACGGTGACCAGCAGAATGGTCACAGCATGGATGATGCCGGTCTCGATCGTGCCTTGCGTCGGATCGCCCTCGTTCGTGACGATGTCGGAGCCGGGACGGATATTGTCCGGCGCGAGAAGGACGAGCGTGCGAGCAATCGCCGAGCCTGCGGCATTTCGCTCTGGCGTGCTGTAGAGATGCGGACCGAGTTGCCCGAGTGGCACCTGCCGCCAGGACAACGGCGCGATGCGGAGTGACATCACGACAAACGCTCGGAACTGCCGCGCGCGATTCTTCTTATCGAGCGTCATCCATGTCCCGCGCTTCGCCGTTTGGAGCGCCGCAGCGCCCACGGTGGTCAGATCCCGGTCCTGGTGCATCCACCGAAAGAGACTGGAGGAATGGGGAATAGGGGCCGGCGTCGGGGCAGGCTTCGGCTGCTGGTGCCCTTGCCACCACTTCCACCACCAGAAAGGCAGGTAATCAGGCATGTCGACGCGGCCCCCTATTGGTCACGAGAATGCGAGCCCGGCACCAATGATGGCGATCACGGGCAGCAGACCTCCGCTACTGCCGCTGGACGAGGTGGAGGGCGTCGAGCTGCCGCCGTAGCTGCCGCTCCAGTTGCCGGAGCCGCCGCTCCAGTTGCCGGAGCCGTCCTCCTGCTCTGCGATCATCCCCCCTTCCGCAATGAGCGCCCGGCATTTTTCGGCGCGCTCGCGGAGGGCTTTGGCGGCGAGTGGATGCCCGTTCGATTCGTATGTGTCCGCCAACTGATCGAGCACATCGGGGTCGGTCACGTTGTCCATGACCAGGATGATTTCAGCTCTCTCGTCTGGCCTCAGGTTATCGTCGAGCTGGGTGCCCGTCGTTTGCGAGCTCGTTGTGGTATTGCCCGAGCTCGTCGAGGAGGATTGCTGCGGCGCTGGAATTTCGTGCTTTCCGAACAGCGGCACGTCGACGACCACCGTCCCCGGCTTCGAGCCCGGCGTCGCGGGTAGGTCGAAGCTCCCCACAGGCGTCACCACGAGGACATGGCCGGGCTTTGTGCTCTGCTGGACGCTCACGCCAGCCGGCAGCCCCGCGGAAGGCGCGGCGGGAGGAGGTGGGGGCGGCGGAGGCGGGGGCGGCGGAGTCGTGGACTGCTGCTGCGGTGCGGTCGGAGCTGGAATTTCGCGCTTGCCGAGCAGCGGCACGTCGACGACCACCGTCCCAGGCTGCGAGCCCGGTGTCGCGGGCAGGTCGAAGCTTCCCAGAGGCGTCACCACGAGGACATGGCCGGGCTTCGTGCTCGGCTGGACACTCACACCAGCCGGTAACCCTGTGGTTGTGGGAGCAGGAGGCGGTGGTGGTGGCGGCGGCGGCGGTGGACTGGTCTTGGATTCTGACGTTGATTGGCCATCCGCCTTCGTTCCGCCGCTCGACGCGTTGTCGAAAGGCCTACCCGAAGCGTTGTTTTCCTCGACCAGCGCATTGTACGTCGCCTGGTCGAGCTCGCCCGTGGTGGGCAGCGGCCTCGTCGGCTGCTTCTTGTTCCACCACGTCTGGAACGAGGCGAGCGCCTGCGTCGTCCGCGGCGTGAATCCGCTGACGAGGTCCATCGGATTCCTCCCGAAGTCCGAAGGGTTGCAATCGCCAGGGTTCCGCAATGCCCAGCTCGCGAGAAGCGCCTGCGTATGCGGAACGACGGCAGGATCGAGCGTCGTCGTCTTCCCCGGAGCGGGCACGCCCGGGGTGGACGGCTGCGCAGGGGTGCCATTGACCGCGACCGCGAGCGGGTGGTCCGGCCATTCGTTGGGGATTCCGATCTCCTCACCCGGGTAGAGAGACGTCCAGTTCCCGTTCTCCGTGGCCTTGTGCGGGTTCGCGGTCCGGAGCTCGGACCACCACTTCGGGCGCGCAGGGAAGGCGCCCAGCTTCGAAGCGATCTTCTGCGGCCAGTCATCTTTGATGACGACGTACTTGCGCGCCGTGCTGAGGTTCGCCCCTGTATCGCCCGCATAATGCAGCCACCCCGGCGGGATGTTCCATACGGGATCCGAATCCGGTTTGCCGGGATTCGCCGCGAGTAGCTCTTGGGTGCGCTGAGTTTGCCCCGTGAGCTTTTTGGTGATCCCGTGCGGCGTCTCGCCGGGAATTGCGTGATACGTACCCGTGGTCGGATCGACGCCCGAGACGTCGCGTGCGCCGCCATCACCCGTGAGCGCGCGCAGGAGCCGCGGATCGTGCATTCGGAGCAGCGGGACAGCACGAACCATCGCCGCGAGCTGCGCTGCGTTCATTGGCAAGGCCGAGACGTGCTGCAACGGGCGCGGCCTCGCGTCGGGCGACGCGGTATCGTTGTACGTCACGTCGGGCTCCTTCAGGTGGGGCGAATTCGTCATCGCCCCGAAGTTGAGCCGGGGACGCCGCTGCGGCGGCTCCGGCAGTGCCTCCGGCTCGGACTCGGCCGCAAGGATCTGGGACAAGAGCTGCCCCGCGTCGCGCTTGCGCTTATACTCCGCCGGGCGATACACGCGGAGGCGCGCCTCCTGCGCATACATCGGATCTCCGGTGCGCTTCGTCATCTGCTCGCCGTCGGCGAGGATCTTCCGCTCGCGCTTCGTGAGCTGGCGCTGTTGCTTGCCGGGCTTCGGCTTCTTCTTGACCTGCGTGCGGACGAGGTTTTCCACCGCGCCGCCGGCCATCTTTCCGAGATTCGCGCCGATCGACGCGCCAGCCCCGCCCGCGAGGGTCCCGAGCCCAGCACCGGCGATCATTCCGAGGCTTTCTCCGATGCCACCGCCCCCGCTGGGCTTGGCGCCGCCTCCTCCCCCCAGGACGGACGAGAGTAACTGCGCCCCACCGCCGAGTAGCGTATCGAAGAAATCGCCCGTGTCGTCGAACGGCGTCGCGGCTTCCTCTTCGGGGACGCCGCTGGTCTCCTCGTCGGTCTCGTAAGACAAAGTGATAGCCTTAGGCATACCGAAATGCCTCCTCTCCCTGCTTCGTTGTGTTTCCGTGCGACAGCTCTACGAGGCCATCGGACGCTCGATTGTGCGCGGGCAAAGGCTCCAGCGGCACTTGGTTACTTCAATGTTCTTCGGCCGGACGATGGCCGTGGCGTCCACGTCGTATTCGTTACCCATTGGGCCGGCGAACTGGCCTGCCTTGTTGAAATGCGAGACGACGAGCACCGTAGGACGCATCGTCGCGACGGTTTCGAGGAGCGTGGTCTGCTCGACGTAGCTGCGCGCCCAGCGCTGGAGCGAGTCCACAACGATCACGGCGGCATCGGGCGGTACGGCCTGGAGGGCGTCACGCCATCCGACTTTGCTTCCGCTTCCGCTGCGCCTGCTCACGAGGCGAATGTGTTGTGACGACGAACCCGTGCGCGGAAAGAGTTCCTGCACGAGGTTCCGGTTCTGCTCCGCATCGAGCCAGTATCCGAGCCCATCGAGCTTCGCGGCGATCTGCGCGGCGAGCTCGGCGCAGAGGGTCGACTTCCCGGCCCCGGGAACACCACCCACGAGCACCTTCAAGCCGAGCACCACGCCCCCTAGCGCACGTGAGAGGAGCGCGGGGAAATGCGTGGGCCGCAATGGCGTGCTACGCTCTTCGAGCGATTCCACGACGATGCCCGGCGGGACCTCGTGCGGGATGAGCTCCCACACGGTCGCACCGCATGCGCAATACCCACCGCAGAGCTGGGGCCGGCGCCGTAGACAGACGGCGCATCGAAGGGGCGGTTTGTGCGACATGGCATCACCAGTAGTTCGTTCTCGCAAGCCAAGCGGGCGGGATACGCCCGATCGTCGAGTTCAGGATGGTCGGGTCCGCGGGTTGCCATCGCCCATTCACGAAGACCTCCGCGAGGATGTGCGGAAAGTCTTGCTCGGGGCGGACGGGCTTTTCGCGGGCCGGGATCCCGCATGCGCGGCAAAGCGTCACGAAGACGCGCGTCTTCGCGTCGCAGTCGCCGAAGCCGCGGCAAAGTGTCACCGCCGAGTCTTCGAGCACTTCGCGGCGCGGGTCGCGGACGTAATCGATCGCGTACTGGCAGAACTTCAGGATCGCCGCGGCGCGTTCGTGAACCGGCAATCGTCGGAACACCGCAGCCCAGCGCTGGACCTCGGGAAGCAGAAGATCGCGCTTGCTGCCCTCGGCCATGTACCGCGCTTTGGCGAGGTTCGAGGGGAAGTGGACGATACGCGGGCGGATCATTTGGCACCGCCCTTTTCCGCCATGACGAGCACTTCGCCGAAGGCTTCGGGCGAGAACCCCGTCGAGGCGAGTTCCTTGAGTTTAGCGAAGAGGTCGGGGTTATTGCCGAGGAGCTGGATGCCCTGCGCCACGGCACCGCCGAGCGGGTCGGCGGGGGGCGGCGGATCCGACGGAGCGGGAACAAGGCCCGCGGCCGTGAGATGCGGCGCGAGATTGGCCGATTTGTGCGTTCGCGGCTCGGGGCGCGCATTCGCGGGCGGCGGTGGCGGGGGCGGCGGTGCAGGCGGCGGGAGCGGTGCGCTCACGAAAGAAGGCACCGGGGGCGGCGGAGGCGGCGGCGGGGGCCTCGGCGGCGGCGCGACATTTGGCACGCCGTCGGAGCACCGCATGGGTGCTGCGGACTGCACGCGCACGGGCGCTACGGGCTCGAGCTGCGCGAGCTCGACGGGCTCGGGGGCGGGCGCCACGGGCGCGGGTTGCGCAGGCGCGGGCTGCGCAGGCGCAGCGGTCTGGCGCATGATGATCCCCATCGGGGTCTGGATCATCTCCCATCCCTCCCAGGACATGGGCGCACCCGTGGGCCACGGATTCGCCTGCGGGGGAGGCGGCGGAGGCGGAGGCGGAGGCGGCGAATTCGCGGCGGTCGTGGACTTTACGAGCGTGAGCAGCTTGGCGATTTCGCCGAACTCGTCTCCGCCGCTGCCGCCATTGCCCCCAAGGGCCTTCGCGAGCTCGATTCCGCGCTCCATCCCTCGCTCATACCCGGCCCCGACGCTCGGCTTCCCGGCATCGTTTCCCCGGAGGAGCGGCACGAGTTCGCGCACCAATTCGAGCGAGTTGGATTGCGGCGGCTGCTGGAGGAGCGGAGCGATCGCTTGTACGACTTCGAGGGTCTGGTTTCCTTGCGGTGGTGGTGGTGCTGGCTGCTTCGTGTTCTCGAGGATCGAGCGCATCGTTTCGAGAACGACCTTGAGCAGGCCCATGAACTCCACCCCCATCGCTGGCGCGGCTGCGGGAGCGGGCGCGGGAGCAGGCGCAGGCGGGGCATAGTAGTAAGGCGGTACCGCAGCCGGGTTGATGGGAGACGCAGCGGGCGCCGGTCGGGGCGCCTGCGGCTCCTGGACGAAGGGCTTCCGCGCCGGTCCTGCGAAGTAGAGCATCTCGGACTTTGCCGTGTATTTGTGCGACTTCCCGCACATCGCATTGAGCTGATACCAGCACTCACCACCGTACATGTCGATGATCTGCTGCCAGCTCCGCAGCTCGGATCCCTTCCACGCCGTCGGGCAGACCTCCCGGGTCTTGTCCGGGAGGATGCGGACGATCTGAATGAGGTCGAATCTTCGCGGATCGGGACCTACCTCGGTCTCCGGCCGAGGGAATAGGGGATGACCGCCGAGCTCGATCGGCTCGTCCGGCAGCGCGCTGGGTTCGGCCTGGGTCATGGCTTGGACCTCCTTTTCCCGTGGGGCTTTCGCGCCGGGCCCGAGAAGTAGAGCTTCTCGGACTTGGCCGTATATCGAAAGGTCTTGCCGCATTGCGCGATGAGCTGATACCCGCACTCACCCCCGTACAGGTCGATGATCTGCTGCCAGCTTCGCAGCTCCGAGCCTTTCGGGCGTGCTTCTTTCGGAGCAAACAGCGGATCACCGCCGAGATCCGGCTCGACAGCAGACGACTGCCCGTCGAGCCCAGTGGGCTCTGGGTGGTTCATGGTGCTGGGTCAACAATGGGATAAGTCGCTCGGGCATTGCAACACAAAAATTGTTGCGTGGGCTACCCGTTGTCGAACGTGCCGACGAACAAACCGTTTGAGAGCAAAATAAATGTCGCGCGCATGGCGTGCTTCCCGAGAAAGTGCCGAGGATTTTGTAGTCCCGAGGGGGCGGCTGACGTGGCTTCCCCGGGGGTGGATTGGTGGCTCATCCGCGAACCACGGGAGACCGATCGCGTGCAAACCAGCTTGAAAACGTGACGTGTCGCGGCTCAACGCGGCCCCCTTACGGGAACATCGACCGCAAGCGACCGTCCGGACGATGCCGAGCCGTACGGGAAACGATGCGGGTCGAGGTTTGCCTGTCGCCCAAGTGGGTGTTCGTGCGGACGTACAGGTACGCTGTGACAGCGTGAAAGAAGGCAAATCGAGCACGCGACCGCGTCGAACGACCTCCAATAGTTCTTTGTGGCATCACGTGCGCGGAACGCGCGCGTTGCTTTCGGCAGTGAACATGCCTGTTCAGCGTTCGGCCATTGAAACAGCGAAGGCTAGCCATGGCTGAACTGCATGCGGGGAGACGAACCCCCGCCTGAGCCGCATCCGGGATCGCATGCACCGAAGTTTAAGGTGATCGCCGTATGGGGAATGTTCGAGGTGGAATTGGTTCTTGGTGCAGGTACGTGCTGAACGAAATCGTAGCCCTACTGATGGTCCGTGGCGCCAGGAGAATGCCGAGATTTCCCGAGCATGCGCCGAGGCCGAGCGCGGCTACGCCGTGGCGTCTCCCCCGGGAAGGCCGGGGACCCGTGCCTCGGAGCTGATCACGATGACGAGCTCGCGCCTGGCGTTGTGAGATATGCGTCGTTGGAATGCGGCGGCGAGTGCGAACTCGTACAGAGCCGTTCGCTCGAGCGGGCTTCGTGCGTTGTCCGGGCGGATCGGTTTTCCGAGAAAGAGAAGGGGATTTCGGAAGACGCTCGTCGACGGACCTTGATTTCCAGGGGCTCAGTCTGACGAGTTCCGAGAAATCAGCCGAGGATCTGCTCGTCGCCGGATGGCAAGCGCGGGGGTTCGCGCACTTCCGCGAAAGGGCCTCGGCGAGCATGCGAAATGTCGTTTGATTTCTCGGCGGTCCTCGGATCGCCATGCGGTGAAACAAGAGGGGACCCACAGGAACTCCGATCAAAGCTCGGGATTTTCGATCTGTTTGGGCAAGCTGTTGATTTTGCTGTCGAAATGGCTTGAAAGTCGTCGCTTGATTGCCGTACATTCCGGGGACCGGCGCGTGGGAGGGGTCGCTCGCCGAGAGCTCGAGCCCCCTCGTCTGGTCGTCGATTCATGGCGCCGCGGAGCCCTCGCGCGCGCCGGGGAGGTGGACATGGGCGGCAAGGAAGGGAGGTCCCGGCATGTCGGCAAAGCAGGGAGAAGCCCATCAAGCAGTCGGGGGCTGGGTGCCCATCGACCGCGCAGCGGCGCACCTCGGCATGAATGTGGGCGCGCTGCGAAAGACGCTGGAGCGCCGCGCCGTGCGGGCGTCGGACGGGGTGACGGAGGCAAGCGTCGACGGCGTGCGGGCGCGCAAGTTCGGCCGGATCTGGCGGGTCCGGTTTTCCGAGGCTTGGGGTGTCCCGTGAGGACGGACCACGTGCTACAGTCCCAGCCTCGCAAAGGTGGCTGGGATGGTCGGAAAGGAATCTGACCATGGCAGTCCGCAAAGTGGAGCGATACGGGGAAACCCGGCTGTTGATTGACATCCAATATAAGAAGCGGGACGGCACGCGGGCCCGCTTTCG
Source organism: Polyangium sp. y55x31 (assembly GCF_029946505.1). GTDB lineage: Bacteria > Myxococcota_A > Polyangia > Polyangiales > Polyangiaceae > Polyangium. The sequence continues at coordinate 8,349 of NZ_JARZHG010000059.1, read as the reverse complement.
CAAGGATGCCGAGGTCCAAACGTGGACCGCGGCCCGTGCGGAGGAGAAGCGGTTCCTGCTCAACATTGCCAACCATGGCGAACCGTACGAGCCGGGGACTGCGCCGACGGCGCCCAATTCGGGCGACTCGTCTGGAGCGAATGCCGCGCCGAAGCCGAAGAAGACTTTCGCCGAGGTGGTTACCGAGTTCCGGGAGACGTTCATGGTCGCGGAGCTCAAGGTCACCAGCCGGAAGGGGTACGAATCGGTCCTTCGGGCCTCGTTGCTTCCGAAGTTCGGCAAGCTGACCCTGGACAAGGTCGACGGGAAGGCTGCGGCGGATCTCGACCTCGCGCTCTCGAAGCGCAAGTTGAGCCGCTCGACGCGGAACAATACGCAGGTCGTGCTTCGATCGGTTTTGCGGTTTGCGAAGAGCCGCGGATATGTCGAGGATCGGCCGGCGAATTTGCCGAAGCTCAAGCAGGTTGGGCAGCGCATCCTGGAGATTCCGAGCGACGATCAAGTCGAGCAGATTCTCGGGGTCGCCTGCGATACGCACCGCCTGGGCTTCACCCTCATGTCGGACGCCGGGCTTCGTCCCAACGAAGTGCGCGCGCTCCGAGGCAAGGACGTGCAGCTCCGGTGGGAGAATGGCGTGGCGGTCGGCGGGTTCCTCACCGTGCGCGAGGGTCGGTCACACGGCGAGATTCACACGCCGAAGACTGGCCAGCGCGAGATCCCCATCTCGCGCGAGCTCGCGAGGCTCCTCGCCCCGGTTGTCAAGAGCGCAGCGCGTGAGGCGTACATCGCGCTGAACGACGCCGGGGAGCCGTGGGGCCAGTCCGGGCTCAAACAGGCGTTCGCGCGCACGAGCAAGCGGGCCGGGGTCGAAGGGTGGTCGGTGTACTGCCTGCGCCACTACGCGATCACGGCTTGGCTCCGCGCCGGCATCCCCGTGCACGTCGTCCAGCGGATGGCAGGTCACACGAACCTGTCGACCACGCAGCGCTACGTGCACTTCCTCAAGGAAGACCTCGAGGAGGCCGCTCGTCGGTTGCCTGTCCGCCGTCGTGGCGACGGGGAGAAGAACTGACGCCCGGCACCAGGGCCCTTGGTGCAACGCCGGGGGGCAGGGGTCGACCAGAGCATGGTGGGCGAGGCCACGGCGCCGCCGCCCGCATCCCAGGAACGTCTCCAGACAGTCGAGCAGGGCCCGGATGAGGACACGTCCTCTGCTGGGCTCGACCGGCGTTCTCGGTTGAGGCCACAGTGAGGCCACAGCTTTGGGCGACGGGGAGGGAGCGAGGGGGCCTGGCTCGTAACCCCTCGAAATCATTGGCACCCCCGGCAGGAATCGGACCTGCGACCTTCGGTTTAGGAAGTCGCTGTGATTCTAAACGAAATCAACCAGTTGTCGAGCAAAATGGATTGATCGTGGATATATCCCGCAGAGCCGTCGATGGCCTCGCCGCTGTCGCCCTCGGGGGACTGGACGCCGCGCCCGAAGTAATGAAGACTCTCGCCGCCGTTGCGAAGGCTCCGCAGCTCGGCGCGGACCTGACCGTGCGAGCGGTGGACGCTCTTGCCGCCGTTGCCGCGGGGGGCCCGGATGCGTGGCGGAAGGTGACCGAGGTCCTGGCCGCCGTCGCGAAGGCCGCGAGCGAGCTCAGAGCGGAGAGAGCCACCGGAACGGATCGCCGCCACTGAAGCCCCCTCGGGGCAGCCAGAGACGAGCCAGGACGCACCCCGAGCGGTAGGGGTCGAGCCCATGGCGGGTGGTGGCAGGCACCGGCCACGCGTCACAACTGGCCGGACATCCATGCGGCCATCATCGCCGGGTCTCGTCGTCGGGGAAGAGGGAGAGCAGCTCCGCGCCTAGCAAGCCTCGATGCATGCGATGTACGCGCTGCACTCTGGGTCGCCGCGGCAGACCCCGAAGTGGCCTTGGTGCGCGCAATAGTCGCTCGCAAGCGTTGTCTGCACGCACGGAAGACAGGCGTCGCTCGGCTCCTCTTTACGGGTGCAGACGCTCTCGTAGCAGCTACCCGTGCATGCTGTGTTGACGTCGCAAAGGTACACGACGGATACCAGATCGTAGGTCTGGAGCCCCTGCGGATGCTGATTGCCGCACGCCTCGGCACATGAGCCGGGCGGTTGGGGATATAATGTACACGCTGCGAGGTAAAGCGCCGTCACCATGGCGGCTGCGACCGGTCCGACGACTTGCCCCAGCTTCTTCTGCCCCATGACCCGGAGCGTACGCCTCGTGGGAGCATTCGGCAAAGGTCGCGGAGGATCGCCCCGTCGGTGCCTCAGCGCCAGCGGGGCGACCTTCGGTGCTCGCTGCGCACGGGACGAAAGTCATGGTTTCGCCGCTGGAGCAAGCGCGGTATCGCAGCACGGTCCGCATCGTCGAAGGTAGCCGCGCGGGAAAACGGGGAGTTGTCGACAGCGCCTTCGTGCATGAGGCGCCGCCCCGGTAGCGTGTTGGGTTCCACCCGGACGAACCGCTCGCCCGCATCCCGAGCGCCCGCCAGGGCAAACGGTGCTTGCCTGTCCCGCCAGACGGAGCTTAATCTGGCCCCCGCCTCATCATGCGTCGCCTCCTCCTAGTTGCCGCTGCGTCGTTAACGCTCGCCTTCGCGTCGAGCGCCGCCGCCGCACCCAAGGAGAAGATCGCGTTCCGTCTCGACTACCACGCCCCGGACGCCTCGGCCGGCTGCCCCGACGCCGAAGAGCTCGCCTTGATGATGGCGGGCGAGTTTGGATACTTGGTTGTCCGGACCGACGTCTCGGCCGTTCTCCGGGTGGAGGTGCGCCGCGTCGGGCAAGACTTCGAGGGCGAGTTATGGGCCCCCGATCCCTCGGGAAACGGGAAGGAGTGGCACTCGATCACGGACAAGCAGGGGACCTGCCGCGAGCTCGCCTATGACATGGCTTCGCTCGTGCGGATCGCGCTCGGGCCGCGCGCGTGGGGAAGCGACACGCCTCCGCCCGAGCTCGCGGCCCCGACGGACATCGAGGTAGGCACGCCGGAGATCCACCCCGTGGCCTTTCGCATGCCGCAATTCCTGGCCGCGCTCGCCCCGGGCTCCAAAGCCCCTACGGCGGGCACGACGTCCGAGGGGACGCCGGTTCAGGTGACAGCAGCCCTCGGGCCCGTTGTCTCCCCGCTTGGCCTGCCAAGCGTGGCGGTGGGGGGCCAGGGAATGGTGGAGGTTCGATGGCCGAGGTTCGCCCTCGCCGCGGATATGCGTGGAGTCGCTACACCAGCCTCGGGAATCGGACCCCGCGACGTCCCAGCGCGGACGTCCTTCTGGTCCGGGACGATCCTGCCATGCGCGAGGGCCGGCATCGTGGACATCTGCGGCGCCGCAGCGATCGGCCGCATGACGTTCCACCTCGAGAAGCCCGGGTCGCTGAGCCTCTCCGATGGCTTGTTGGTGGGCTTCGGTGCACGCCTCGCGGCTCGATGGAGTTTCGCTGAGCGGTACTCATTTCTCTTTTTCGGCGAGGGGATCGCCGACGTGAGGAGCGTTGTCTTTAGGACCGCCGGCCCAAACAGCGGCCAAACCGTAGAGGAGTGGCGCGCGCCGCCCGTGCGCCTCAGCCTCGGGATTCTTCTTTCCATTATGCTGAACGAATAGAGGGGAACATTCATGAAAAACCGTGTGCGCAGACGAGCCTTGATCGTGCCTCTGTTGGGACTCGCCTTCGGTTCCCTTCTGTCTGGATGTCCCGATGCGATCAACATCGCCGAATTCTATGAAGAGGACGCCGGAGACGCCGACGCCGGTTCCGACGCTGCCGGTGACGACGACGAAGACGGAGGTCCAAGTACCAACGGGGGGGATGGCGGGTGTGAATTCGCATGCGAGGGGGAATGCGTGCCCCTTCGCCCGGGCGATTTCTCCTTTCCCCTCCTCGCGTGGATCGGCCCCAACGAGACCGCCGCGCCGCCGTGCCCGGATGCCGCGCCCGTCGAGCAATTCATCTGGCATGGCGATCCCATCGTTCCGCCCTCCGCCTGCGGGGAATGCACCTGCGGCCCCTCGGTCGGCTTTTGCTCGCTGCCTTCGAGTATCGTCGCCCAGGACGCCCCTTGCACCTCCGCTGAGGGAGCCACCACGACGCCCACGGATCCGCCCGAGTCCTGGGATGGCACTTGCGCGCCGGACAACGCAATCCCCGCCGACGCGTGCGGCACGAACAAGCCCTGCATTCAATCCGTGACCATCGGACCGCTTGCGATCACGGACGAAGCTTGCACCGCCCTGGGCAGCTCGACGGCGCCCCTTGAAGCGGCCTCATGGGGGCTCTTCGCCCGGCTCTGCGAAGGGATCACGTCGACCGGATACGGCGGATGTAGCCCCGCCGAGCTCTGCGTTCCTAGGCGGGAAGAAGGCTTCCGGCAGTGCGTCCAGCGGCCCGGGATCCACGATTGCCCCGCCGAGGGATACGCCGAAAGGTTCGTCCTCTACGAAGATTTCAACGACAACCGCGCATGCTCGGCTTGCACGTGCGACGCGCCCGAGGGGAGCGAGTGTGCGTCTACGGTCTCCCTTCACGCCGACGCGTCATGCACGAGCCCGATCGCTTCGGCCGACGTGTCATCCGCCGGCCCGACGTGCCTCGACCTCACAACGCCCGGGCAGGCCATCGGCGCGAAGAGCGCGACCGCGCCCGTCTACCACTCCGGAACCTGCCAGGCCCACGGAGGCGAGCTCCTCGGCGCCGTCGAGCTCCTCGGGGCCCGCACCCTTTGCTGTCTCCCCTGATTGGAGGGTCCACTCATGGACGAGGAACGAAACCAGCGCTTAAAGCTCCTCGCGACGCACCAGCGCAAGATCGAACACTGGCTCCGAACCCGCCACGTTCCCGCGCAGGACATGCCCGATCTCTGCCATGACATCTACGTCCGGACCCTTCACCAGCTCGAGGGGAAGGAGATCACGGACAAACTCGGCGGGCTCTTGCACCTCAACATGCGGAGCGTCGTCTCGGAGTACCGCGAGCGCGGCAAGACGCGGAACAAGGCAGTCCCGCTCATCGAACTCGAGATCGAAGACATAGCCGCTTCGGATCCCGAGCAAAAAGCGTACGAGCGGCAGAAGATCAAGACCCTCGAAGCCATCCTGTCCAAGCTCCCCGCGCGACAACAAGAGTTTGTCTGCGCGAGGCATCTCGACGGGTTGCCTGTGGCTGAGATTGCCGAGAGCTTCGGCGTTTCCTCCGCGACTGTCTTCCGGGAGCTCGCCGCTGCGCTCGTCGCGCTTCGCCGCGAGCTTGAACGCGTCGGGATCACGAGCCCTGTCGTCCTTCCGTTCCATTCGCAGGACATCAGGCACGAGGGGAGCGCTGGCGAGGCATGGTCGAACATCACCGAGCCGCGCCGCGAGAAGGACCATCGCGGCTGGCTCCACGTGCCGACGTTCTTCGGCGGGGCCGCCGCTGGCGCGATCGTCGTCTTCCTTCTCCTCCATCGCGCCACGATGCTCGCCGAGCTCCCGCCGATTGTCCTGAACGTCGCCGCGACGAACGAGCACACCACGCCGGCCGGCGTCCTCGAACAGCTCGCGCCGCCGGTCTGCCCGGAGCCCGTCTCGCCGCAGTGCCCTCCGCCCGCCGGACCCGCGCCCGCGCCCGACCAGCCGAAGATCAACGGGCGGCCCCGCTTCGCTGCCCAGGCCTGCGACCGCGCGTTAGAGCGAGGCGACCTGGAGGAGGCGAAGCGGATTTGTCCCCAAGCCACGGGAGCCTTCGGCGCCGCCCTCGCCAACCGGGAAGCCAACCGGGCCGCGAAGTAGGCCGCCCGTCCCGCTTTTTTCATCACGCATGACGATTTGTTGAGAGTCGGAGCCGCGTCGACCTCATTCCATGGGTGAGAACACGACGACGAGGCCGCCGCGCGCAACCCTACCCACTTACGGGCGACCATAGGGCCAGCGCGGACGCCTCGGCGTCGACTTCTCATTTCGCCCCACGTCGTGGCTTGGCGCTGGGTGTGCTCCATTCGCGGGCCAGGTGTTTGTTGCACACCCAGCGTCAAGCCATGGCTCCCACGCTGGGAGGAACCATGGCCACCCATCAATTCGCCGAGGCCCATGCCGCGGACGAAGACGCCGAACCTACGCCCGCCTCATTCCGAATCCCCGAGCCGCCGCTATCAGGCTTGCGCCCGAGCATGCCACCGAAGGGCGACCGGGATACCCTGGTGGATCCACAGTGCGTTCCGCCAAGTAGGCCCGTTCGCCGGGTCGTGCGCTTTCTGCTCGGGATTCCCGTATTTTTGTGGCTCGCTCTTCGGAGCGTCGGTCAGCGCTTGGCCGAGAGGCTGGATCCTCCGCCATTAGCGTCCCTCCTCCCACCGCCGCCCCCGCATCGCAGGGGAGCACTGAGCCAGGACGAGCTCGGCGAGCACGTCCTCCACAACCTCTTTCGACTCTCCCCCACTTATGCGCGCGCGGCCGTCCATGTGGCCAAGCTGGTCCAAGAGATCCAGCATTACCCCGCCCAGGAGCGCCTCACATGGTTCGTCCACTTCGCACTATCTCGCATGTCCCCCACGAGCGACAAGCCCGTGCCTATCGCGTGGATCCGGGCCCGCATGCCTGAGGTCCTCCGGTCTGACGTCAACCGCGCCCTCGAGCAGCTCGAGGGGGAGGGGATGCTCGTGCTCCTTTCACGAGAAACCAACGATGCGGCCGTCGTCGCCGGAGGGATCTCGGACCCCGTTCGAGGCCGGCTCACGCACGCCGAGCTCCTTTGCGACCTGTAACCCTCGCCCTCATAAAGGAGAGAGCCAAACCATGGCAGACCCCAACAGCACGGACACGCCGAGCGACGCGGAGTTGCCGACCGAGTTCGCCATCGGCTCGGATGGTCGAATTTACATCAACGCGGAGAGCCTACCTCCCGAGAAGCGCGAAGGCCGCCCCATGTTCCAGGGGTACGCGATGACGCCCGAAGAGGCGCGCCACGCAGTGGAAACGCTGCATAAGCTTGCCTTCAATATCACCGTCGAAGTCTTGCAAGCGACCCGGGAGAGCAGCGGGAAGGAATAACCCGCTGCCCTCCCCATCCCGTCGCTACGTCGCAGCCTCCCGATACCGCCGCACCAGCTCCGCCCCGACCCGCAGCCGGATCGCCCAGCCGCCGAGCAGCGTTCCGAGGGCTGGATTCCCGTCCGCCATCATCACGGCCGCCGCTTCGAGCTCGTCTGCGACCGTAACCACGACACCCTCGATTGGATGCTCGTCGCCCCGCGCGAGGCCGCGGACCAGGAGGTCCGGGAGCGCCGCCCGACGAATTCCATCGGGCGCGTAATTCGTGAGGTCTTCCGCGCTGGGAGCCGAAAGACCTACCGCGGCAAGGCGTGCGTCGTCGCCTTCCGTGGGTTTTCCTTTCGAAGTCAAGCCTCTTCCGCTCATGCCTCCTCGCTTCCAACGGGCGACCAAGGGGGAGCCTACGGGCTCGAACGACCATACGGCAATCCCCCGATCGGACATATACCGTCCGATGAGCCAACCTATCCCGGGATCTTGGGCTCGCCGGCTCTGTTGCCTTCGTGCTTCGAGTAGGGCGCCAGATTTCCCTTGACGCCCGCGCCGAATCGCAATCAACCCGGGATCCGATGCCTCCGTCCGAGCCCAGCGCATCCCGACGAACCGTGAGCGATCTGCTCCGTTGGTCCTATGCGAACCTCGCCATGGCGCACGCCGCGGTCGTTCAGGGGGCGACCAGCTACGCGCCGCGCCACTACGCGATCCGTTCCAAGGTCAACGCTGGGCTCCGTGATGGGACCATGAGCATCGGACCACTTGCCGATGATGAGCGCCTGAAGCTCGTTCTCCCGATCGCGTGCTGCTACTGCGGAGCCCGCGAGAACCTGACCGTCGACCACTTGATCGCCACCAGCCGAGGCGGCCCCGACGCGGGCGATAACCTCGTCTGGGCTTGCCGCTCGTGTAACAGCGCGAAGGGCGCTCGTGATGCGCTCGCCTGGCTCGAAGGACGGGGGGAGTTTCCGCCCTTGCTCCTCCTTCGCCGCTACCTGAAACTCGCGTTCCAGCTTTGCGCGCCGCTGGGAGCCCTCGAGCAGACCCCCGAGGAGGCGCCCCAGCTCCCGATCGACCTCGCGCGAGTTCCGCAGAAGTACCCCGCGCCGAGCCAGCTACGGCTTTGGGTTACGCCCCTTTGAGCGAGACGAGCGCGCCTACCAGATCACTTGAGACACGCTCCCGCCCCAAGCCGTAGGCCGCCACCGCGCCCCCGTCCCATCGTCGAAATGTGTGAACTCCGCCCACGCTTGGCTATTCGGCGGAAAACCGACCATCCCGCTATCCTGCCGGTGGAAGTTCGCACCGAAGT
>NZ_JARZHG010000058.1 GCF_029946505.1 Polyangium sp. y55x31 | reverse complement strand
CTGCATATGTCGTCAGCAATCAAAAATGTACCGACGACTGGACCGAGCCTCGTTCGATTGATCCTACAAAGTGGGATGTTGGAGCCGATGGACCTACTCGACGGTTTATGAGATGAGTTCTAGTCTTCGACAGCGAAATGCCCAGTGTTCTGATCAACGTCACGCCTGATGAGTGATCCCGATGCGTAATGTGAAAACGCACAACGAACTGCGTCTCCTCTGGGGACGCGACTTGGGTGAGCCAAGCTCCACAACGGACTACACCCTGCTTGCGGACTTGGGACACGCGTACGCAGCATGCTCGCGCGAAGGCTTCCCGACCCTGGTGGTCGAGCTCTCCGACATCCCCGCATTCGCGGCAGGTCGCCGGGCGGCTGGATTCGAGTTGGTGCCGCATCGAGCGCTCCAGTTCGCACACGCGGGGCGTCAGTGGACCGCCCCGGCCGCCGTGTTACTCTGCAAGGATCCCGAGTTGGTTGACGCCTTCACGGTGCTGGCAGCCGATGTGCACAGTCGACTCCTCGCATCGAGGCCGTCCTGGGCCAACATCGTATCAGTCGTGGAGGAATGGCAGTCGCTGATGGCGCCTCGCGGACGCCCGAGCGTCGAGGCCGAGGTCGGGCTCTGGGGGGAGCTTTGGCTCCTCGTGTCAAGCGCTGCGCCGGACCGGCTTCTCGCAGGCTGGCGCGGTCCCGATCGAGACGCATCGGACTTTTTCCTCGATGGCAGGGCGGCCGAAGTGAAGACCTCTCGGCACAGGCGGCAGCACCATGTATCCCTCTCGCAGGTATTGGAGCCCGTCGGTGACAAACGAGCATGGCTTCTATCCCTCTGGGTCGGGATCGATCCGATCCGCGGCCGAACCGTACCCGCGCTCGTCGACAAGATACTCGAGCGGGTTGCGGATCCGGCACTCGCGCTTCGGAGGCTGCTGACCGCCGGTTACTCGCCAGCCGATCGTAATGCCTACGAGGGCAGCTTCGTCGTGCTCGCCGAGCCGGAGTGGTACCGCGTCACCGACGTTCCCCGCGTCCGTGCGGCCGATCCCGAAGTCTCGCGCTTGCGCTACGTCGTCTCACTCGACGAGGGGCGCTGCGTTCCAGCCTCCGAGGCCAAGGAACTGTGGAACCACTTTCTTGGTCACGACTATGGAGCTCGCACATGAAACTGCTCGATCTTCTTGCCAGTAGCGGCACGGATGAACTCGAACGGCTCGCGCATGAGCACGCACGGACCGGGGATCATCTGTCGCGCCCCCATCTTCTGGATACCATCGAGAGCGTGCTTCGTAGCTACCGGTTCCAGCAGGAGTTCCTCCTCAACCGGCAGCCGCCGTCATTCGCGATCTTGACGCTGCTACTCGATGCGCCCGAGTTCGCCTTGCCCATGGAGGGCTTCTCCGATGCGGTGCAGGCGGAGACCACGCGCATTTGCGGGGCCATTGAATCTGGCGAAGTTCTGAAGCGCGACGATCAGTTTCGTGTTTATCGACGGGTGCTCTATCAGGCCCGCAGCAATGACATGCGACTCGACGAGTCCGAGCTTGCGATTCTCGGAGTTCTACGGCAGGAACTCAATGTCGCACAGGTCGAGCACTTCCTGATCGAGCATCACCCGGATCTGCGGGAGTTCTGGCATCGTGACGGCGCGATCGAACGCGAGCTGCGCGCCCTCTCCTCTGCTGGCATCGTGTTCGTGCGCGACAGCCAGGCCCTCATCCCGGAAGACCTTGCCCCGGTCATCCGTCGAGTGCTCGGCATCGACATGTCACGCTCCGGCGCCAAGCGGTTGTTCGGCCACCTCTCGGGGCAGGAGCTGCGTGATGCACTGGCTGATATCGGTGCAGCCACGAGCGGTTCAAAGGACGAGCGCATCGAGCGCTTGATTGCTCACATGGCGCAGCCACGCGTGGTTCTGCGGCGTGTCGGTTTGGATACACTCCGGACCACCTGTCGCGACGTGGGTGCAGCGGTGTCCGGCTCGAAGGACAACCTCGTCGATCGCATCGTGGCTCACGTCGGTGCTGGGCGGGATCTGGTGGGAGAACCCGAGCCCGAGCCGGTCATCGCCGAGCCTCGCCGTCTCGACGAGGTGCGGTTCGCTCTTCTCTTCGGCAAGCTCCGCGGTCACGAGATGGCGGGGATCCTCGGGGAGTTCAACCTGAGGCGCTGGGGGGGCAAGGATCTACAAATTCGCACGCTCTTGGAGTCTCAGCGCTCTGAAACGACTCTCCTCGGCCGTCTGTCGAATCTCGAACTGGAGACGGTTTTGCGGCGAGTGAACTTGAAGCCCGGGGGCTCGAAGGCGGAGCGCATTGAAAGGCTATTGGAGCACTTCGCAACCGTAAACGTGGATGTTCTGCGCGCTGCTGCTCAGGCTGGTTCGACCCCCGAGCCCACCGTGGCTCCCGACTTGGGCTGACGTCCGCTGCACAGCAGGCCCGAGCGCTCCATGGAACCGAGATCCCAGCGGGAAGTCGGTCCGGTATCCCGACCGGATTGATTTGGACAAACCCTGACCCAGGGTGTACGGGGAGTCGGCAGAGGGGCACCCGACCATGCGACCCCAGCTGAAGACGACCCAAGAGACCTCCGAGCGCATGAAGCGGATCCGTCAGGCGAACACCGAGCCTGAACTTCGGGTCCGCAAGTTTCTTGCCGACCACGGAGTACATTACCGCACATGCATGCGAAGCCTTCCTGGACGTCCGGACATCGCGAACCAGTCCAAGGGCTGGACGATCTTCGTTCACGGGTGCTTCTGGCACGGACACGAGGGCGGCTGCTCGCTGGCAACCCGGCCGAAGCGGAACGCGGAGTTCTGGGCCGAGAAGATCCGGCAGAACCAAGCGCGTGATCAACGCAAGGAGCAGGCCCTGCGCGACCGTGGCCTCATGGTCCTGACCATCTGGCAGTGCGAGGCCGAGGACGAGGAGCGGCTTCGGAAGAGGCTGGAGCCGATCCTTGCACTATCGGCCCCCAAGCCGAGGGATGCTGAGTAGCGGGGGGGCACGTCAACCAACAGAGAGCTGCACGACATTCCGACGAGTCGTCGAAGGCGCGCGCTCCATTCGACGAAGGTGCTTCTCGAGTATATCCAAAAACCCAGCTGGGAATCGGAGTGAACTCACTGCTGCACGTGAGAGGAACCCTGCGGTAGCCTTTGCTGAGAGGGGGGCTGGCTCGAACTGGAGCCATTCGTGCAAGGGTACCCCCTTATGCTGCACAGGAAATGCCGAGAGGTTCGCGCCGAACCGCCCTTCCCCGACGTTCCATGCTGCTTTGGGCCATGCGTTCGTCCGGCGTAGCGGACAATGATCTACTTCGCGTCCCACTGGCGACGGATCCCGTAACCTGTTGCCCACCCACTGCGCAACCTCCACGGTGACTGCGTTCCCGACGAGCTTCCAGCGGTGGCTCGCCCGTGTCACGGTGCTGGTTGGCTCGGTCCACGAAGGGTCGAATCCCTGCATCCGTTCGGCATCGCGAATATTCGGAGTCACCACCATCCCGTCAGGGAGAACGATTGCAGGTGGGGAGGGTATGCCAATGGTCGAGCCACCCTTCAATGTAGGCACTGCATCGACGGCCCAACCCAGCCCTCGGATTCCCTCGGTCCAGTAGAAGCCACATGCAAGGCGGCCTAGCACCGGTTCATGCGGCACTTCAGGCTCGCCTTCATCATCCGCAAAAAGTACCTCTCGAGGGTCACCTTCGAGGGAGGCCAGGAAGATCACTCGCTCCCGACGTTGCGGCAGACCGAACGCACGTGAATTGACGACGCGATATGCCCAACGATACCCGAGCCGTTCGAACTCCGAGACGATCACGTCCATGGCGCGGCCTCGCGCCAACTGGAGCATGAAGGGCACGTTCTCCAGAAGTACCCAAGGTATGGGCTGTCCACGCAGCAATCGGAAGACTTCGCCAACCAATCCGGAACGCGTGCCCTCGATTCCTACCGTCTTTCCCGCCTGACTCAGATCCTGGCACGGAAACCCTGCGGCGACCAACTCCGTTCCCGCTGGTAACGCTGGCAGACTGCAAATATCGTCGTGGAGCCGCACCTCGGGGAGGCGTGTCTGCAACACGGCACGAGCGCCCGGCTCGATTTCGCAGAGAAGCGACGCCTCGTGACCCGCCTTGGCGAGACCGAGTTCGAGGCCGCCTATTCCTGCAAATAGGCCGGCTACTCGCATGGGCGGCCCGAGTTTTTCGGCCCGGCCAGGCGATCGGAGGAATCTGGTTGGCTTGGCTACAACCAGCGGAAGTTCCAGATTTTGAGAGGGTCGACGACGCATGGACATCAACACTCCCCACCATGACAAACGTTCAGTGGGTGGTCAATGGCAACCAACAGGTCGCGATCTGGAGAAGCGGCGCAGACGGTGGTCATGACAACGTGTTCTGCAAGTGGTCGAGATCCGTGGACGTGGCGCCTTACGGCAAGGTTCGTGCTTGTCTACACGTGCAGGAAGCGAGTGCCGTAGAGGAGAGCGATCCGACGAATCATCATGTCGTAGCTGTCGATGTCGCTCGCGGTCGGGGCGGGACGCGCGGTGACGAGCTCGATTGCGCTGCCATCATTACGGCAAGAAACTGCCACGATGCCAACGGCATCGAATCCCTCCTCGCCCGTCTTGGCGCGCCGGGGAATTTCACGCACCTTGTCGATGGCTCGCTGGGCACATTCGGGTTGCCGATGACTCGACACCTTGGGCGCATGAGTGTCCAGCGCTACCTTGTTCTCGTCGGGGCTGATGAACGCATCTGCTACGTTCACCATGACGAAGCCCGCTGCTATTGCAGCATCGGTCGAGCCATGGATGGTGAGGTGGCTGGAGTTGAGCTCGTCGTAGAGCCGGGGGAGCGCCTTCAGATGCGCCGTCATGCAAGCCTTCGCTTCCAGTGCAACGAGCACGGCCCCCACCGGGGCCGCAGGGACATCGGGTAGTGAAAGCAACGCCTTTCGCTCAGCGGGTGAGAGGCGGATGCCCCACTTCTCGACGAGGCCGCGAAAAGACAAGGGCAGCTTCGAGGCGCTCGTCGGGGCGTTGCCCGGAGTGCAAAGCACGAGATCCAGCTTCTTCTTGCGGTTCTGTTTGAAGTCGCGCATCTCGTGATTGATGCCGAAAACCACGCGACCTTGTTCGATATGAGTGAGGAGCTGCGGACAATTCTGCATCAGATCGAACAGTATGCCCCAGCAAGCAATCTTCGAGTGGCGATCGCTTCGCGAGTGGTATTGCCAGCGGTTGCCACGTTCATCGGGCTTCCCCGGCTCACTGAGCGAACGGACGAGGATCTTCGGTCCAAACACCGGATCATCTTCGCGCACTTCAGGACATCCGCCAATAGCGCAACACGTCTTACATGTGCATACAGGGCGTACCGTTGTTTGGGTTACGCGTCGTTATTTGGGCCACATTCTCGGCTTGCAGACGGCACTCCGGTGCCGGTTTTTTCGCGTCGGTGGGCACGAAAAGGCTTGACAATCGGTTTGCTAATTCGGACGCGCCGGAGCGTCCCGATCGCGCGACCTCGCACCTCGAGCCGATAGCCGAAGGCAACACCGCGGAGCCTCACGAGGCGACTCACACCGGAACTCGCAGCTCGACGTGGGTGATCCCCTCGCGCAGGATCTCCGCCATCGGGTCCCCCGTCCTGGCCTGCACCAGCGTCACGACGCCCTGTTCTTCGAGGCGTACGAGCGCCGGGAGGATCGTGCGCTCATACGGAAGGTGCGGGAGCTTCTCGCGCAGCCGGGCGACTGAAACCCGGCCGTCCTTGTCAGGGCGCAGCCGTGAGATCGCCAGATGGGTGACGAAGTTCGTATAGGCGGCTTCCCCCTCACGCCGGGCAGCCAAAGCCTCGCGAGCCACCCTGATCGCCGCTCTCTGATACAGCGGGGCCGCGAGCACGACTTCGAGAAGTAGAAACTCGCCGTGCCAGTAATCGGCGATGTTTCCGAACGAGACGCCCGTCACCTCCCGCGAACGCGGCGGAGGAACGGGTGGGAGCCGTTCGGAGACACGCGGCGTGCCGAAGAAGGCATCCGCAACGGCACTCCAGAACGACGCCCATCCCGCCTTCAACCGCAACAACAGCGGCAGCGCCGGGGGCCCGACGACCGTGTCGCGGACAGCCACGACGTGATCGGTGAGCGTCTGCCGCTCGTGGACGACGGCGCCAGTCGGTGTGCTCGCCATCGCAGCCATCCCGGCGCCATCGTCCACGATCGGCGAGCCCTGCCACACGTGCGTCGCCTCGTCCTCATCGTCACCCATCGGAACGGGCGTGGGTCGGTCTTGCAGGGCGAGCATGACGCGATCTCCTTCCGAATGAAGGCTCATCGCCCGAGGACGAGGCGTGCGCGCACCATTCCGCTTCCACGCGGACCTGGCCATTGCCATGACGCAGTCAGGCGCGCGACGGCGCCCCGTCTTCGAGCGACGAACAACAAAAAAACCTCCCCCTCCCGGGCCGGCTCGCGGGTGCCTTTCCTGACTTGGTGCGCGAGCAGTCCGGCGTCGAAACCGGCCCGGGAAGGGTGAGGCTGGGGGCTACATGCCCAGACGCCCCCAGCGAACACGCCTGCACCAAAAGCGCATGCGGGCTCGCTGCGGGCGTCCGGTTGGACCGCCTCTCAGATAGATATTGGCCGCACGCCGATCGTGGTGACAGCGAAGCGCGAGATTTTTCTGGCGAGACCCCGGCGACCTGCTCGGCGCCGTGCGCGGTGGCGGACCACGTCGACCAACGACGCAACTTTTCGCGGGCTTCTGGTCGAACCTTCCCAGGACAAACCCGATGCGCTACCATCACCGGCGTGGACTCTCGCCTCGACACCGCCTCACTGCGCCTGGTGTGGACCGTCTTTCCAGGCGTGGACCTCGTTGCCTACCAACTCGCTGGCGTGACCGCGGTCTTCTACATGCTCGGTCCGCGCGACGTTCCGATCCGGACGTGGAACCTCGCCGAGGTTGTCGCCAAGCGCGACGCCACCGGGCTCGCCCTCACGGTCGGGCAGGCGTAGGGAATCCCGTGCCGTCGGCTCCGGCCCTTGTTCGGCGGCCGTCGGTCGAAGCGCTCATCGCTGAGAGGACGCTCTCCTCGTGAACATCTCCTGATCTCGTCGAGCGCGCTCGAGCTCGTCCTCGGCCTCGCAGAGTGTACCCCTACTCGACGATCCAGTTCGACCTTCGGCAACAGAACGTGATCGCGCTGCTCTTGTTCGGCGACGCCGATCCCTTCGGCGCCCCGCCGGAGCTCGAGCACGTGCCATGGAAGTACGTCACGTCCGTCACCGCCTTGGCTCCGATCGCGCGCCCGGGAGGCAGAATGTCGGTGCACTTCTCCCCGGTGGACGCAAGGCTGGCGTTCTCGAACTCCAACGAGCACGCGCCATCGGAGTAGAGCCGAAGCGATCCCATGCACCCGCTCCCCACGGGCGCCCCGCACTCGCACGCCTCGCAGCCGCGATCATCGATCGGCTCCTCGGGGTACATCTCGTGCCGCTCGAAGTTGTAGTTGTCCGGGCATGGCTCCATCACGCCCTTGCCGTGCACGCAGTAGAGCCACTCGGGGCCAGGATCAGCCACGCAGTACCTCTTGATCGCGCTCTCGCCGCACGTGTCGTCGTTCGTGTTCGCCATGCACGCGAGCGCGCCGAGCTTCCACTCTCTCTCCGTCGTGAACGAGGGCACGGCATTCGTCGGTGCGCAAGACTCACTCGTCGGACCGGGGAGCGCCGAGGCCCGCACCGACTGCGCGCAGAGCTCGCCGCCGCACGAAGCACCTGCCGGAAGCCCGTTCGAACTCGTGCACGATCCGTCCCATCCCGCGGGCCCGCTGAACGGCAGCGACACGGCTGCGCCCTCTGCACACGTCGCCGCGCGGATCTCGATCGTCTGCGGCGGCCCGCCTTCACACGTCCCTTCCGAGGGCTCGCACGCGCACGCGTCGCACTCGGCCGGGGGCGCGACGAGCTTGTCGAAGAGACGAAACTTCTCGTTCGGCACGCTGCCCGGGCAGAACTTGGGGAGCGCCTGCGGTTTGTCGAACCGGACCGAGACCGGAACTTCGCTCCAGTAGCCGGCGCCGCCGCTAGGCACGGGGACGCAAGCGTCCAGGCAGGTGCCCATGGACTGCGGCGTGGGGCCGGGAGCAGCCGCATCGCTTCCACCCCCATCGGCGCCCGCGTCTGCCAGTAGCCCTCGACAATACTCGTCGGGGAGCGGTGCATTAGGGTCGCAGTGGGATTGCACGAACGTGTCTGGCGCCGAACAGGCTGCGAGCGTTGGGAATAGAACCACCACAATGAAATGAATTGACATTCGCATGATTAAAACTCCCACCCTGCACCCGCCCCCACGCCGATCATGACGGGCGGCTGAGAGGAAACCACGGTATTGTCGACGAAAATTTTGACGCCGCTCGACAGGGCAAGGACCTCTGTCGCAGCGTGTACGCTGAGGGATGACGTGAGTCGAAACTTGGCGCCGATGCGGGCACCGCCGCCGGGCTTCACATCCACGACGGTCACCGGCTCGTAGCTCTCACGAGAAAAGGCCACCCTGATCATGCCCATGTGTCCGAGCGCGCACCCGAAGAACCATCGATAGTGGCCGCACGCGCTCACGATGCCGCCTGCGGTCATCGCATCGATCTGGAGCCCCTCGATTCCCGAAGTGAGCCAAGCCGCCCGCGCCTCCAACCCGAGCGACGCGTATTCGTGTACCTGCAAGCTTCCGCCGAGCACCGCCCCCACTGCGGGCGCCCACGTCGCCACGCCGAACAACACGACCGGCCCCGCGTTGATCGAACCGCGGACCCCACTCTTCTTCTCGTCACCGACGACACCACCGCGGATCGGCTCCCGCTTCGGAGGCTCGTCGTCGGGCGGTTCCTCGACATTCGTCGCCGGGTCGATCTGACGCCGCCGGAGAAGCCGCTCCGGCGGATCGATGGGTGCGAACGAGGGTAGCGGACGCAGGGCCAGCGTGTAACGCAAAGTCCCGCCCTTGATCGCTTTGAAATCGATGACCGCGTCCTCGAATCCCTTGAGCGTCGCCCGCAGCTCGTGCTCCCCTGGCGGAACAAAAAGAATGAATCCCGTATGGCCGTCCCGATTCTTGGGCAAACCATCCAATGTGACGCGCGAATGCGGCTCCGAGACGGTCACCTCGACGCGACAAACCTGCGAGATCGCGACGTCGTACGCCGTGAGCCAGGCATGCCGTTCCTCCGGCGACACGTCCGGACCACGTCCGCGCTCGATCGCGTCGAGCAGCAGATCCGCGGCCTGCACGGGATTACGCAGCTCGACGAGCAGAGCGCCGAGGCGACCGCCTACAATCGGATCTTCCTTGATCTTGAAGGCTTCGGCGTACCCCATCGCGGCCTCGGGCAGCCTGCCTGCAGCCCGTTCGCGATCTGCCTTGGCGACCAACGCTGTGAATCGTGCGGTCTCTACGGCCTCGTCCACTGCGGGCGGCGGTGAGGCTTCGGCGAGCGCAGGCGCCCCGAGAACGAGAATAGCGGTGATGACGATGCCGGACCGCAGCATGCGGTCGAGGGTACACGATCCGCGACAAACCGGTCAAGATGGACCAGACAAACCGGACGCCAGGAATGTAACAGCTACCGGTTGCCCTTCGGGAGGAACGAGAGGCCTGAAAGATCGACCACGACCGCGGGGCGGGTAACGGTCGGCGCACGCGGAGCCCGCCCGAGAGCAGACGCTTTCGCAGGCTTGGCCGCGGAATCGTGCACGGGTTCCGCGGGGACTACCGGTGGCGTGGTCGGCTGCTGGGGCGCCTCCTGCACGGTGGCCACGATGGGCGCGCGGTACCGGAGCCCGGCGCGCGCGACGGCTCGCTCGGGCCCTGGGGAGAGCACCAGCAGACCGATGATCACGCCGAGCGCGTTTCCTGCCGGATGGGCGAAGCCGAGGAGCTTGCGGAGCCGTTCGAGGCGAGACGAGTGCCCCTCCCCGACGAGCCACAGAAGGGGCATGAAGGCGCGCAGATCATCGCGCGAAAGACCGCTCTTCTTGAGAAGAAACCTCCGAGCCCGTTCGAGACGCTTCTTCGCCAAGTCCTCCGAGATCCCGAGCTCCTCGGCGACCTCCTTGTGCGACCAGCCCTCGATGCCAACGAGCATGAGCACCTGGAAATACTCGGCAGGCATCTCCTCCATGGCCTTCACGACCTTCCGCTGCACGTCACGCAAGTGCGCGAGGCGCTCGGGGGAAGCAGTCGGCGCGGGCGTGGATTCCTCTTCGCCGTCCTCCGGCGAGAACCGCGCGTCGTAGCGCCGCTTGGCGCGGTCGTCTTCGCGCACGACGTTCGCGGCGATCCCGAGCGTCCAGGCGCGGACATCGCCGGACTCGGGATCGTAGTTGTCGCGGCTCTCGACGGCAGTGGTGAGAACGTTCTGCGCCTTGTCCTCGTTGCCATCGTTGCCGTTGGCTCGTTTTAGGCCCTCGCTCGCGAGGAAGCGCTCGATGTCTGCGCGTACCTCGACGAGCCGGGCGAGGAAGCCTGGACGGTCCCCTGGCTTGTCCTTCGGTTTGTTGCCCATGTCTACTATTGGCCGCTGGGCCGAAGAGGTGACAGACAATTTTCACCGGACGCACGGCGGAGGGACGCGAAGCGTATTTCCCCCTACTCCGACGCCGATTCCACGAGCTCTCGCATCTCCTGATTGACGTGCTCCGTCCCGCTCGCCGCCCGATCCCAAGCGTTCCGCCCGTCGAGTAGCCCCGCGCGTCACGTTTCAGAGTATGCGTCCTGCCAGAGCTGATCCTAGGATGCGCGGCATGAACATCCGTCGCGCTTCTTGCTGTTGTGGTCAGCTCGTCGTCACCTGCAAAGGTGATCCCGTTCGCGTTTCGATGTGTCACTGCTTCGCCTGCCAAAAGCGCACAGGAAGCGTCTTCGGTGCCCAGGCCCGCTTCAAGACGGAGGAGGTCACCGTCGAAGGACGGTCCACCGATTACCTTCGCATCGGCGATGAAGGCAATCGCGTCCATTTCCACTTCTGTCCGGACTGCGGCTCGACGGTCTACTACCGGTTCGAGAGCGCCCCGGAGTTCACCGCGGTCACCGTCGGAGCGTTCGCCGATCCGAAGTTTCCCGCGCCCGTCTTCTCCGTGTACGAAGATCGAAAGCACGCGTGGGTCGTCGTGCCCGAAGGTGCCGAGCACATGGCTTGATCGAGTCGCCGCTACGAGCACGCCCGAGTGCGTGCGTGAGGGCATGCGCGAGACGCTGGGGGCGGCTCGTGCTGAGAGATGCGCGTGACGTGCTCTTCCCGAGCCACGTCTACGGTGCCCCGCCGTGCAAAGGGCGCACGCATTGGGTTCTGCATACCTTGGGGCTACCGAGTTCGCCGGGGCACCGGTTCTACGAGAAGCTGAACGAGCTTCTGCGTGAGAACGGGTTTGACCGGGCCATGGAGGGGGCGTGCGCGAAGTATTTCGAGGCCGACGGGACGGCGGGCAGGCCGTCGATCCCGCCGGGACTTTACTTCCGGATGCTGGGTTTTTTCGAGGGGATCGAGTCCGAGCGCGCTCCCTGGTGAAGCTGCCACTCGTCGAACGTAAGCGGATACATCGCATACACATCGACCAACCTGCCCGACGGGGTCCGAAACGCCGCGTGCTCCCCGAGCTGCTTCGAGGCCGCGACGAGTGGCGGCCCGCCGGGAGGGGGGCCCCTCGGAGATACGAGGGGGCCGCTTTGGGTCACCGCCGTTTCATGGTCCGGAGAAGCTTGGCGACGGCCTGCCCCTCCGAGACGCTCGCGCGCGGCCGTGTCGCCCGGCGCGCGCTGATCAAAAAACGCAAGGCTGATCGATAAACGCAAGGATTTCGCCCTGGCTCCGAGACGGACATCGCCGGAGCGAGCGCTCTTGGGTATCGATTCGTCCCCCATGACACACGTCTCTCCATCGCCGGGACCCCGGAACCCTCCGCGAGGGGCAACTTGTACCGATTGACCTTGCAATGGAGCGGCGTGTGAGCGTGGCACGGCTGAACCTTACAGCGTCAACTGCACGCCACATACCTCGGTGCTACCGGGGATCATCAACACCACACAATCAACGGAGACTACGATGAACGAAGCGCAATTTTCTACCGGCGAGGACGTAGAGATCACCAACGTCAAATTGACCGCCAGCCCAGCGCCGGTCGTCTTCGACAAGACGCTCTACGTCTTCCACCAGAGCGCAGGCAATAGCGGCAAGCTCCTGTACACCACCACCGATGGGGCGACCTGGACCGACGACCAGGAGATCCGCAACGTTGGCATGAGCGCGAGCCCGTCGGCGGTCGTCTTCAATGGGAAGCTCTACGTCTTCCACCAGGGCTCGGGCAACAGCGGCGCCCTCTGGTACATCACCTCCCCCAATGGTAGGGATTGGACCAACGACCAGGAGATCCGCGACGTTGGTATGAGCGCGAGCCCGTCGGCGGTCGTCTTCAACGGGAAGCTCTACGTCTTCCACCAGGGTAGAGGCGACAGCGGCGAGCTCTGGTATACGAGTTCCTCCAATGGTACGGATTGGGGCCCCGCCCAGCGGGTCGAGGTCGCCGGCATTACCGCGAGCCCGTCGGCGGTCGTCTTCAAGAACAAGCTTTATGTCTTGTACCAGGGCAGTGGCAAGAGCGGCCATCTGTTCTGCAGTGCCTTCGACGGCACGAGCTGGGCTCCCCCCATGCAGGTGCTCAGCAAGGTCATGAGCTGGAGTCCCTCGGCGGTCGCGTGCGGCGAAGACCTGCTCTCCGTCTTCTACCAGCGCGCGGGCGAGGACGGCCAGCTTTGCTACATTACCTTCGATGGCACCAACTGGAGCCCCAATTACAACACCCGTGCCATGCTGACGGATAGTCCAGCGGCGATCTGGTTCATGCACGAACTCAACGTCTATCACCAGGGCGCGGGCAGGAGCGGCCAGTTCTGGGAATACACCCATGACACCCTGGTGGTCGAGGAGGTGATATATCACAATAGCTTCATCGTCACGGACGAGCACCCTGTGCGGATCGACGAGAAAACCATCCGCAACCCCGATGACAATCCGCATGAAGGCGAAGTTGCGCTGAGCGGGACCACGACGCAGACGTCCCACTTCGAGAACAGCACCACCAGCACCATCTCCTTGACGGCCGGGATGGAGTTCAGGGCGAAAGTTCCTATCGTGAAGAAGAAGTTCGATGGGAGTTTCGAGATGACGTTCTCGGGGGAGGAGACGAGAACCTACGGCGAGCTCCAGAGTACCGAGGTGACGATCTCGTCCACCGATAAGACGTACAACCCTCCCTGGACCGAGAGGACGTACACGCTGCTCGTCTTGAAGGGCACCGCGACCGTCCCATACACCATGACCTTGCGGGGGGCGAGCGGCGCCAGGTTCGAGTGTGAGGGCCAATGGTCGGGCGTGGAGAGCCTGCGCCAGTACGTCGAAGCCGGTACAACAGTGAGTATTCCGCACGAGCCTGAAGCGGTTTAGCGCCGGAGCGCATCGAGGCCGCTCCCCTCAGCCTCGGCGCGAAGCCCTCCCCGGTTGCTCCCGGAGACCGCGGTCCCATTACTGCTGTCTGTCTCTCAGCAAGCTCACCGTCCGCTGAACGCATGCCGTATCACCTTGGCGTCGGCACAGGGCGATCAGTATCTTTGTTTCGTCCAAACTTGCCTTCCCCGAAAGGACCCGCGGTTCGAGGGACTTGCGAATCGCTGCTTCGTCTATCGCGCCCTGGGGCCGAGTCTGGACCGCCGATACTGGCGGCGCAGAAGCGATCTGGCGTGTCGCTGCTTCGTTGATCGCGCCCGATGCCTGGAGCGCCGCTGATGCCGCTGATGGCGGCGGCGCAGAAGCGATCGGGGCCGAATCCGCCGCCTCGGCGTCGGACGTCTCCAGCTCCACCGGAACTCTCATCGGCCCTATTCGCATGGCCTCCAAGGGGGCTACGGGCCTTGGAGTCACCACGTAGACGCCAAGGGCGGTCGACATTATGCCCATGAGGGAAAGAATCGTTAGCAGCCCGTGGATCTACGCCACTCCAATCGCGATCCCAACATCCCGCCCATGACCCGGCTGCATCCCGTCCCACGCAGCCCGGGAAAATCGTGCCAATTGCCTCGGCATGCGCCGTACCAGAGCCACCATGGCGGCCCATATCACCAAGATCGCAAGGGCAAAGCCCTTCCGGGCCGCGGCCAGGCCCCGCGGAGTCCCAGAGCCGAGAATTTGGCGTAGCACGAGCCCCAAGTTGAGCGCAGCGACATGGGCCAGGTAGCGTTTTCGCACATTCTCCCGGCCCCTGACCCGCACCCTCCTCATTCCGCCCGTCTCGCATGCATGGGCGAATGTTCGCTCGATGAACTCTCCGCGTTTGCGTTGGAGAGCGCGCCCCTTCGGACGACGTACGCGGTATCGATTTCCGTAAAACGCTTGCTGCATGTCCCAGCCCTTGTCCACCCATTTGCGGACAGGCTGGCTCCTCTCCGGGACATAGGTGCGGTAGCCGGACTCCTTCAACGATAGGAGCAGCTCGGCCTTGTGATACCCCTTGTCCGCCACGACCTCGATCACGGTGCGCTCGGGCTGCGCGTCGCTGCTGCCGCCCTCCGGGGGCGAATCGTCATCCGAATCGCGGTCCTTGTCGCTTTTCGCCTGCTCCACATTCGTGCGCGCCTGCTCCAGGCTTTGCGCCATCGTCGCTGGGTCGGCCTGGTCCGCTGAATAGACCTCTGCGGCGACCACGACGCCGCTGCTCATGTCGACGACATGTTCGGTCTTGTAGGCCAATCGCGTGCGGCCATCCTTGAGCTTCGTGATGCGGGCCTCTTCGTCCGTCGGGCTTTTCCAGTCGGTATTCGACGTCTTCTTTCCCTTGCGCTTGCGGTCGAGTCGCCGAGCGTCCTCCACGGTCGGATTCTCGATGCCTTCCTCCTTCGCCAGCCGCTTGATGAAGTCCGCGTACACCTCACCCGTCTCGCGCCGCACGATCGCCTTCATCGATGCGTCCGCGCGGAGATACGTCGAGTCCACGCCCATGACTTTGCCCTGGAGAAGCCCGGAGCGATGGACGACCCCGAGCACGAAGGCGAACATCGCCTCGAAGACCTCACTGCCGAGGCGCTTGCGCATCTTGGACAGCGTCGAATGATCGGGCACCGTTTCGCCAGGCAACAGTCCGAGAAACTCCCGCAGGGATAGCGAGTCCGAGCACCGCCATTCGAGCCCGCGCTCGGACTCGATCCCCTCGAAAAAACCGACCAGCAGCATCCGGAAGTAGAGTCCCGGCGGGATCGACGGCCTTCCCGCCGTCCCGTCGGCCTCGAAATACTTCGCGCACGCCGCCTCCATGGCCCGGTCAAACCCGTTCTCGCGCAGAAGCTCGTTCAGTTTCTCGTAGAACCGGTGCCCCGGCGACCGCGGCAACGAAGGCGCCGCCACCCAGAGCGGCGCCTGCTTCTCCCGTCTTCGACCCATCGACATGACGCGGACAAACCTACCATCCTCTCCCCGTTCATGTCGATCTTACTTTGGGATAGATCCACGGGCTGTTAGCTATGCCACAAGCACGGCAGAGCGCCACGAAGACTCGAGCCTTGGCGTCGCAATCGCCGAAGCCACGCAGGAGGGTGACCGCCGAGTCTTCGAGGACCTCGCGCTTGGGATCGCGCACGTAGTCGATGGCGTACTGACAGAACCGAAGGATCGCGGCAGGGCGCTCCGCCAGAGGCAGTTTGTTGAACACCGCCGCCCAACGCTGGACCTCGTGCTGCCACACATCCGCCGCGCCCGCCTCGGCCATGTAACGGGCCTTGGCGATATTGGAAGGGAAGTGAACGATGCCCATCCGCACGCTCATGACAACCCTCCTCCTCCGGGCTTGCGCATCAAGGCGCGCAGTATCGGGCGGAGTTCTTCGGGAAGCGTCGCTTCGAACTCCGGGTCAGCCGCAGCCATGGCGATCACTCCTGGCATGGCGACCGTCGAGCCGTCTTCGGGAAGGTCGCCGTCCGCGTCGTCGTCGTCGTCTTCCTCCTCGTCCCGTTCCCGTGGCTCCGCGGCAGCGGCCATAGGCGGAACCCCATAGGGGTTGGGTTGCAGCGTCGACAGGTAGAGCGCAAAGGCGGTGGCCATATCGACGGGCGGTACACTCGGCATGCCCGTCAGCGGACCCTGCAATGCCGGAATCCCCGGAGGCTGCACGAGCGGGGGAGCGACGGCCATTGCGCTGGGATCTTGCGCTAGCGGATTGGGCGGCTGGGAGGCATGCAGATCCGCCAACATCGCCCGGAGCGGGGCGAGCGGGTCGAACTCCTCCTGGGCCACGGCGAACTCGTCGCCGGCCGCGTCGGCCATGGCCGGCTCCTCGTCGGCCACGGCCAGCTCGGCCATGACGGCGTCGGCCACGGCCGGCTCCGCCATGACGGCTGCCGTCGATGAAAGGGCGGCGAGTTCCTCGTCGGCCGCAACGTGCCCGGCAACCTTCGGCGTGGAAGCCGCTGCGGGGGGCGGTGCCGGCGCGGCGGGCGCCTGGTGAGGCGTTGTCGAAGTGGGAGCGGTTTGCGGCACCACCGGGGATGCCGCAGCGGACGGCGGCGCGGAAGGACGCGCCGGAGGCGCCACCGGATGGCTGCCCATCGCTTGCGCATAAGCGGCAGCCCATGCCTGGTATGCTGGATGCATCATCCCATACAGGTGGGCCGGTAGGTACGGCCAGGGCCACGGGGGAAACGCGGCAGGGTAACCTGGCGTCGTCGGCGGAGGTTGGGACTTTCGCTGCTTCCGGGGCCGAGCCGGGGCCGACTGCGTTGCGGGCTGCGGTCCGGCTAAATTGGGCGTTGGTGCCGGCGCAGCGCTCGTCGGCGCAGCGCTCGCCTTTACGGTCATGAAGGTTTTGATCAGGCTCGCAAGTTCGCCGAGGTCATCGGACTTGCTCGTTCCGCCGCCAGTCCCGAGCATTTCTTTGGCGAACTCGACCCCCTGCATGAACTGCTTGGGGTTTCCACCCCCGCTGGTAAGGGATTGCAACAGGGGTACGGCGTCGCGCAGCAATTCGAGCGGATTCTGCGCCTGCCGCTCCAGTAACCGGTCCAGCAACTTACTTACCAGCACGGTCTGGACGTTGGATCCGCCATCCTGTCTACTATCGACCAACAACTTCAGGACCGCAGTCTGCACGGCGGCGTTGCTCTCGAACATGACGCGCATCATGGCGATCATCTCGCTCCCGCCCGCGCCGGAATAGGGCGCTGGCGGCGCGGCATAGTAGCCTTGCGGAGCGTGGGCGTTGCTCGGCGGATGCGGCGGGGGCGCTTCCACGAATGGCTTGGGAGGCGGCCCATCAAAGTACAGTTTCTCGGAGAATGCCGAAAATTGATGGTTCTTTCCATCTTGCGCCACGGCTTGATAGGTGCATTTCGCGCCATACATCTCGACGACCTGCTCCCAGCTGCGGAGCTCGGAGCCCTTCCAAGCCTTTGGGCAAACCTCCATCTTGCCGTCTGCTCCCCAGCGGCGGATCTGGATAAGGTCGAACTTGCGGGTATCGGGCCCCGTCGCCGTTTCCGGGCGCGGAAATAGCGGGTGCCCCCCAGCGTCGGACGCGCCGGGCGCGTCGGAATCCGGGCTGCTCATACTCGCCCCTCCTAGCTTCCCGCGATGGTGAACCTCAGCATCTTGGCATCGCAACGGTTTTTTTGGGGAGGCAGTCGAATTCACCTGACGAACGCAATGGGGCCATTCCAAACCGATCGCTAAGTGCCGAAAGCGGCAATGGATTTCCCGCCGTAGGCGACGGCCGGGCGTACGGACGATCCTTTACTGCGACAACGTTCAGTGTCCGCGCGGACTGCGACACCACACGAGCGCGACGTACAGCTCATCCCATGGATATCGTTATGCTTCTTCACGCGACGGGCTCGCGCGTCGACGCACGCGCTTGTTCTGGGAAGACGAACCGGGTGGGCGCGGTGCAAACCTCGTGAGGTTTGCCGTCGTGCTGGCAGTGGACTCGCCTTAGATCCGCCACGTGGGGCCGGAGAACGGCCGCGTTTTGGGCCACTCTGACCGCACGCTGGCCCCAGCTCGCGCCGCTGATGCGAGGTGGCGACGACGTGGTCCTGAGGTTGGGGGCCTGGCGGGGTCGACAAGCCGCTCACAGGGAGGGCGCCGAGCTTCGTCGGCAAGTCTGTTCGGGGCCACGGAACCGTACGAGCCCGGATCATTCGTGCACCACCCCACGCGGCTGAGTGAAATATGGATCGTTTCCCAGGCTCTCCCTCGGGTCGACCTCTGGAAATGAAAGGGTTGCCGCGCGCCACTCGTGGAGTAGCGCGGCGTTTTTGATGATCGCGGGCGGTGACCTACGCGTCTCGGAGAGAGCCTATTGTGAAAAATCATCCAGGAAACGTACTGGAGCGACGAACGATCCGGCGGGAAGGCGCGCGAACGCGGTCGAGTGGCTCGAGCGACGGGGCGAAATGTGGATCGATTTTCTGGCGGAGCCGGCCTTCGACTCCCAGAAATGAAGGGTCGATTTTCGAGACGTCGCAAAATCGAGGCAGTTTGTGAGATCTGATCGCGCGTGGCCCGCGCTATGCATCCCGGGCGATAACGTGAAGTCCTTCACGCGATTTTCAGCCATGCGGCGCGCCCACCGGTTCGTCCCGGCACCGGGGCCCGAGGTGGGCACCCGGCGAGCCAAATGTGGATCGTTTCCCAGGCCCTTCCTGGATCGATACCCTTTGAAACAAGGGGGGCCCTACACGATCCCGCATCCAATACGATGATTCCAGCAAATGTTCGAGATCGCTTGCGAAATGCCTTGAAACGTCGCACGCGAATGCCTTAGATTCCGCCCCACGGACGCCGAATGGAGGGAGCGCTCGCCGAGAGCTCGAGCCCCCTCGCTCGGTCGTCGATTTCACGCGACGCCGTGTAGCCCGCGCGCGTCGGGGAGGTGGCCATGGGCGGCAGGGGAAGGAGGTACCGGCATGTCGGGAAAGCGGGGAGAAGTGCATCCAGGGGTCGGGGCGTGGGTTCCCCTCGATCGCGCAGCGGCGCACCTCGGCATGAATGCCGGCGCGCTGCGCAAGACGCTGGAGCGCCGCGCCGTGCGTGCGTCCGATGGCAGCACGGAGGCCAGCGTCGACGGCGTGCGGGCGCGCAAGTTCGGCCGGATCTGGCGCGTCCGGTTCTCCGAGGCGTGGGGGGTCCCGTGACGACGGACCGCGTGCTACGGTCCCAGCCTCGCAAAAGTGGCTGGGATGGTCGGAAAGGAATCTGACCATGGCAGTCCGCAAAGTAGAACGATACGGGGAAACCCGTCTGTTGATTGACATCCAGTACAAGAAACGGGACGGCACGCGTGCACGCTTCCGCAAAGACGCCGAGGTCCAAACCTGGACCGCGGCCCGCGCGGAGGAGAAACGGTATCTGCTCAACATTGCGCAGTACGGCGAGCCGAATGAGCCGGCGGCATCGACCAGCGGTATCGCTGCCGGTGCCCCGTCCGGTTCGGGTGCCGAGGCGAAGCCCAAGAAGAAGTTCGCGGAGCTCGTCGCCGAGTACCGCGAGACCTTCATGGTGGCCGAGTTGAAGGTCACGAGTCGAAGGGGCTACGAGTCGGTCCTCCGGAGCACCTTACTCCCGAGGTTCGGCGAGCTCCCCTTGGACAAGGTCGATGGGAAGGCCGCTGCGGATCTCGACCTCGACCTCTCGCGGCGGAAGCTGACCCGCTCGACGCGCAACAACACGCAGATCGTCCTGCGGTCGGTGCTCCGGTTCGCCAAGAGCCGCGGGTACGTGGAGGATCGACCGGCGAACCTACCGAAGCTCAAGCCCATCGGGCAGAGCATCCTCGAGATCCCCTCGGACGATCAGGTTCAGAAGATCCTCGACGACGCTCGCGAGACCCACCGCCCGACCTTCGCCCTGATGTCGGACGCCGGGCTTCGCCCCAACGAGGTCCGCGCGCTCCGCTCCAAGGACGTGCACCTGCGATGGGAGAACGGCGCCGCGGTGGGCGGCTTCCTCAACGTGCGCGAGGGTCGGTCACACGGCGAGATCCACACGCCGAAGACCGGCCAGCGGGAGATCCCGGTCTCCAGGGAGCTCGCGCGGCTCCTCGCTCCGATCGTGAGGAAAGGACCGCGGGAGGCGCACGTCGCCCTGAACGACCACGGCAAGCCGTGGGGTCAGTTCGGGATCGACCAAGCGTTCGAGCGCGTCTGCAGGCGGGCGGGGCTGAGTGGGTGGTCGGTGTACTGCCTCCGACACTACGCGATCACCAGCTGGCTCCGCGCAGGCATCCCTGTCCACGTTGTCCAGCGGATGGCAGGTCACAAGCACCTGGCGACCACGCAGAAGTACGTTCACTTCCTGAAGCAGGACCTGGAAGAGGCTGCCCGGCGCCTGCCGGTGCGTCGGCCTCGGCAGGACGCCAAGACGGACGGTCAGGACGAGGACCAGAGCTGAGGCCACGGAACCGACCATCGTCGGTTGAGGCCACAGTGAGGCCACAGGATTTCTGGCCACCGGACGGGCGATCAACCTCGCGGTCTGTAACCCCGCGGAATCACCCAAGAAACGCCTGGAGCCGCCTTCGAGATTTGAACTCGAGACCTACGGTTTACGAAACCGTTGCTCTACCGCTGAGCTAAGGCGGCGTTCCCGTCGAACGGGCGCGCAGAAAAACCATGTTCCGCATCGGTTGTCAACGACTTTTTTTCGACCCCCTCCAAACGCCCCCCAAACGCCCCCCAAACGCCCCCCAAACGCCCCCCAAACGCCCCACCGATCCCCTCCCCCCAAGCCCCCAAGCCCCTCCCCTCCCCGGCCCCCACCTCCCCGCTCACCCCTTCCCGACCCCCAGCATGCTCAGCCCCATGCACACCACCAGGGCACCGAGCTCCAGCCGTTCCGCTCTCCTCTCATCGAGCACCCGGTCCCGCAGCCACAGCCCGACCATGTTGCCGCCCATCACCGCCACCGTCAGCACGGTCGCCCGCACCACCGTCTCCTCCGTCATCATTCCGCCGAGCCCGTACGCCGCCACCCGCCCCGTATGCAGCGCTACAGCCGCCGCAGCGATCGTCCCCACGAAGCGCTTGCCGGTCAGCCCCGCCGCCATGAACAACGGGCCCACCAAGAGACCCGCTCCACCCGCCGTCGCGCTGATCGCCCCGATCCCCAGGCCCGCCGGCGTCATCGCCGCCGCCCGCGGCTTCCACGTGTACAGCCCGAATGCTCGACCGAGCGCCGCCGCTGTCATCGCCAGCATCAGCCATCGGAGCACGTCCTCCGGCATCCAGGCCGCCATCAGGCCGCCCAGGAAGCTCCCGGGCACGGCGCCCCAGGCGAACGCCTTCGCGGTCGGGCGGTCGAACTCCTCCCGAAGCAGCCATAACCGGTGCAGGTTGCCGAAGAGCATCGCCGGCGCCGTCGACGCCAGCGCCGCCGCCGGGCCCCACACGATCGACAGACCGAGCAGCAGCAGGATGCCCCCGCCGAGCCCCGCCATCGTCGTCAGTACGCCCGCAAGAACACCGAAGACCGGGAGAAGCGCAAGCATCGCTTCACCTCCTCACATCCAGACGTAGGGCCCGAGCCGTCATCGGACCAATCGATTGTTCGGAAGGCCGTGATAACTTCGGCTGATGCTGGATGCCCTTCGGCACTTCGCCCTCATCGCTGAACACGGGACGTTCACGAGGGCCGCGCGGCATGCGCATCTGTCGCAGCCTGCGCTCACGGCGTCCATCCAGCGGCTCGAAGAGGCGTTCGGCGCGCGGCTCCTCCATCGGGATCGCGCCGGGACGAGCCTGACGGCCGCCGGGCGTGTTCTCCTGCCGCGCGCGCTGCAGATCCTCGCGGCCGTGGGGGATGCCATGCGCGCCGTGGCCGAGGTCGAGGGGCTCGAAGCCGGGGAAGTGCGGCTCGGCGCCGGCGCGACGGCGTGCACGTACCTCTTGCCACCCACGCTCTCGGCGTTCCGCGCGACACATCCCGGGGTGCGGTTTCGCCTCCGCGAAGCGACGACCGCCGAGGTGCTCGACGCGCTCGAACGCGGGGAGATCGATCTCGGCGTGGTCACGCATCCCGAGGGAGAACGCTGGATCGACGACCATCTCATCCTCGTCGCCGCGCCGGGCCTGCATCCGGAGGGCGCTCCCTTCGTGACGTTCGGCCGGGGCTCGACGACACGCGCGCTGCTCGACCAGCATTTTCCGGACGCGGACGTGGTCATGGAGCTCGGGAGCATCGCGGCCGTGAAGGGGAACGTGCGCGCGGGGATCGGCGTGGCCCTCGTGAGTCGCTTCGCCGTCGAGCACGACCTCGCCCTCGGTCGGCTCGTCGAGGTCCCGCATCCGGCGACGCCGATCTTGCGGCCCATGCACATCGTGCATCGCGGCGAGGATCGCCTGCCGCCCGCCGCCGCCGCGCTCCGGCACCTCCTGCTCGCGCGCCGCAGCGCGCGGGGGAAACGCTGAAGCTTTATTCGAGGGCGCCCGCGCGCCGGAGGCCGTGCCGCTGGAGCAAGCGGTGCAGGTACATCCGGTCGAGCTGCGCCTTGCGCGCCGCGCGGCTCACGTTGCCGTCGGCCCAGGCGAGCAGCGCGGCGAGGTACGCGCGCTCGAACTGGTCGATCATCGTGTCCTTCGCGGTCTTGAACGGCACCTCGATGTCGACGGCGCCGGCGCTCGGGGCGGGCTTGTCCTGCGAGGAGCTCACGCCCTCCTCCTCGTCACGGAAGCTCGGGGCCTCGGTCTCCAGCACGACGCGGCGCTCCACGTGGTTGCGCAGCTCGCGCACGTTGCCGGGCCAGTCGTACCGCGACATCTCCGAGAGCACCTCGGCCGTGAAGAGGTGCGCCTTGTCCGTCGCCTCCAGCGCGGAGAGGAAGCAGTTCACGAGCAGCGGGATGTCCTCGATGCGCTCGCGCAGGGGCGGGACGCGCACCGTGACCACGCTGAGCCGATAGTAGAGATCCTCGCGGAAACGGCCGAGGTTCACCTCGCGCTCGAGCTTGCGGTTCGTCGCGGCGATCACGCGGACGTCGACCTTGCGGGACTGGTTCTCGCCCATGCGGCGGATGTCCCGCGAGGCGATCGCGCGGAGCAGCTTCGGCTGCATGTCGAGCGGCAGCTCGCCGATCTCGTCGAGGAAAACCGTGCCACCGTCGGCCGCCTCGAACGCCCCGATGCGGTTGCGCTCGGCGCCCGTGAAGGCGCCCCGCACGTGGCCGAACAGCTCGCTCTCGATCAGGTTCGGCGAGATCGCGCCGCAATCGACGATCACGAGCGGCTTGTTCGCGCGGGGGCTCCGGCGCACGATCTCCGTGGCGATGAGCTCCTTGCCCGTGCCGCTCTCGCCCTCGATGAGCACGTTCGCGTCCGTCTTCGCGACGCGCTTCAAGAGCTCGAAGAGGCGACGCATGCCGAGCGAGGCGCCGAAGATCGAACCGAAGCTCGGCGCCGCGGGCACGTCGGCCGCAGCGGTCGCATGCAGCTCGCGCACGCGCACGATCGACTCGCCGAGCTCGATCCGGCACTCGGGCAGCGGCAGATCCGCGTCGCGGACGCGCACGCCGCCGATACGCGAGCCGTTGAGCGAGCCCGTGTCGAGGAGCCGAAAACCCCCGGCGCCACGCGCGATCCGGCAATGGAAGCGCGACACCATCGGGTCGGTGATCACGAGGTCGTTGCTCGCGTGCGAGCCGATCCGGAAGAGCTCACCTTCCAGCACGACGACGCGCTCGGTCGCCTTGCCCGCCTCGCGCTCCACGCAGAGCTCGATCCGCGGGATCATCACGGGGTCCGAGAACTGCGGCGTGGTCTCCGAGTTACGTCCGAGGGGCAACGAGGGATCACTTCCGAACGGGGGCCTGTTCATTGCGCCCGCCTACTCTAGCCCATGCAAGCGCCCGAGGTCTTGCGATGCCGTCAGGCAACCGACAGAAAATGAAGCGCTGAGGTGGCTTACCGACGGCTCGGTCACGTCGTCACGAGCTCGTAGACCTTCGTGGTCGCGCTCCGGCCGGTGAGCGCGCGCTCGCCGAGGGGCGAGAGCTCGAAGGCGCCGCTCGCGACGAGCGCGCGGGTGGTCTCCGCGACGAGCACCTGGTTCGGGCGGGCGATCGCCTCGAGTCGCGCGGCCACGTTCACCACGTCGCCGATCACGGTGTACTCCATCCGCTTGTCCGAGCCGATGTTGCCCACGAGGACCTCGCCCGAGTTGATGCCGATGCCGAGCTCGATCGTCGTGCCGTATCGCTCACGGAACGACTCGTTCGCGGTCTCGAGGAAACGCATCATGTCCTCGGCTGCGGCGAGGGCCCGGGCCGCGTGATCCTCCTGGGCGACGGGCGCGCCCCAGACGGCCATGATGCAGTCGCCGATGAACTTGTCGACGGTGCCGCCGTGCCGGAACACGACCTCCGTGAGCACCGAAAAAAGCTCGTTCAAGAGCGTCACGACCTCCTCGGCGGGCCTCGTCTCCGCGAGCGGCGTGAAGGCGACGACGTCGGCGAAGAGCACGCTGACCGTGGCGCGCCGGCCGCCGAGGGCGAGCTCGTGCCGGCCGCTCACGATCGCCTCGACGAGCTCCTTGCTCAGGAAGCGGCCGAGATCCGCGCGCTGGCGGGCCTGGCGGGCGATCTCGATCTCGCTGCCTTCGAGGTCGTTCGCCATGCGCGAGAGCTCGGTCGTGAGCGTGCCGATCTCGTCGGTGCGTGACGACGCGAGCGAGAGCTCCCGCCAGCGGCGCTCGCCGACGAGGCGCGCTTGCCCCGCGAGGTGCACGATCGGCCGAGCGATCCAGCGCGCCGAAAAGGCCGCCGCCGCGAGCGCGAGCAGGGCCGCGCCGAACGCGACGAGGGCGCCGCGGCGCTGCATCGCCGAGAGCACGGCGAAGGCGTCTTCTTCGCGGCGCGCGAGCGCGACGCCCCAGCCGAGGCCCGGGAGGAAGCGGACCACGCCGATCATGTCCGCCCCGCTCTCCGCGCGGTACGGCGCGACGCGCACCACGCCCACGAGGCCAGGGTTTTCCTTGGAAAAACCCGTCCAGAGCGGGTGATTCGACGTGTCGGCGAACGCCCCGATCTCGGGCATGCCGTGGGATGCGACGCTGCGGCGCGTCGCGTCGATCACGACGAGGCCGACGGCGCCGCCGAAGCGACGTCCCGCGATGTCGTCGATGTCGCGCTGGAGATCGGCGAAGTCGAGCGTGGCCGTGACGTAGCCGTGCGCCTTCGTGGCTGCGCCTTCGACCGCGGGGATCGGCACGACGAGCAGGCCCTTGCCCGGCCCGATCAGCGAGATGCCCATGCCGTGCTCGTCGGCGGCCTTTCGCGTCTCGGGCGTCGAGGCGGGCACGTCGGCGCCTGCACCGGCGTCATCCCCTTTTTGACGCAACACCGTGCTCACGCCGCGCTCGGGAACCTCGAAACGAACGGCATCGATCTCTCGGCGCGCGCCGAGGGTCGCGCGCACCGCGTCGAGGCCATCCCCCGCGCCGGCGGCGGGCTTCGCGCTCGCGGCCTGGTACAACGCGAACGCCACGGCGTCCGCGTCGACGCGCACGTCCTCGACATGACGCATCGTGGCGCGCTCGAGCTCCTCCAGCACGGCGGCCTGGAGCTGCTGCTCGCTCGTCTGCACCGCCTGACGGTTCACGGAGAGCAGGAGCGCCACGACCGCGCCGACGGGCACGAGC
The DNA here is from genome assembly GCF_029946505.1 of Polyangium sp. y55x31. Lineage (GTDB taxonomy): Bacteria > Myxococcota_A > Polyangia > Polyangiales > Polyangiaceae > Polyangium. Next base: position 29,313 of record NZ_JARZHG010000058.1, on the reverse strand, counting down.
CCGACCGCGGCGAAGAGCAAAAGCGCGCGCGCGCCGATCGAACCAAGCTTCACTTCGCCGCGCCTTCCTTCCAGCCGGCCTCGCCGAGCGGCGTGCGGCGGAGGATCTGGAATTCTACGCGACGGTTCTTGGCGCGCCCTTCGGGTTTGTCGTTGCTCGCGACCGGCCGGCGCGGACCGAAGCCACGCGCCTCCAGGCGCCTGGCGTCGACGCCGTGATCCACGAGCCAGCGCACGACGGCGACGGCGCGCCGCTGCGAGAGCGTGACGTTCGCCCGCTCGGCGCCGACGTTGTCCGTGTGGCCGTCGATCGCCACCCGCGCGATTTCTGGGTGCTGCGCGAGCACCGAGGCGACCTGCTCCAGGAGCGCGTAACTCTCGGGCGCGATCACGTCGCTGCCCGTGGCGAAGTTGACCTCCTGCAGGATCACGATCTGCGTGCCCTCGACGCGCACCGACGCGGGGCAGCCGGTGATCTTGGGGTCCGCGTTCGCCTCGCCGCGCTCCTTGGGGCAAGCGTCGACGGCGTCGGCGATCCCGTCGCCGTCCGTGTCGAGCGCGCAGCCGAAACGCGTGGGATCGGCGCTCGCCACGCCGGCTTCGTCGGGGCAGACGTCGTCCGCGTCCGCGATGGCGTCGCCGTCGCGATCGGGCGGACAACCGAGGCGCGCGGCCGTGGGCGTCGCGTCGCCGGCGCGGTCGGGACAAACATCGTTCGCATCCGGAACACCGTCGCCGTCGGCGTCCGGCGCCGCGGCGGCATCGACGCCCGACCCGTTTTTCCCTTTCGGATTTGCCTTCGGATCCCCGGCCGCAGCCCGGGCGCCCCCGCTCGTCGCGTCCTCGGCCCTCGCCTGCGCCTTCCGCGGCACATCGAACGAAGCGCCCACGTTCGCCACGAGCCGAAACGTCGGCGTCCCGACGCCCGCCGTGAGCCCGGGCCCGCCCGCGAGCCCGAACGAGAGCGGACCCACGGTCGCGCGGCCGCCCAGCAAAAGCTCGATGTTCGTCGTGCCGCGCCCGAACGGCGAGGCCTCCACGGTCACCGTCGATCCGTAAAGCTCCGCGTGCGCGGAAAATCGCCCGAAACGCCCGGCGATCGCGCCTCCCGCGACGAGCTCTCCGCCGAGCAGGCCGAGCCCGCCCCGCGTGTCCTGCACGCGCCGCCCGAGCGCGACCGAGTAGGAAAACCGGCCCATGTCGGCCCCCACGACGATCGAAGGCATGTGCCGCACCTCGCCCGTGCCCGCGAACGCCGTCTCGTCGCCCGTCGGCACCCAGACCGCGTAGACGAGGCTCGCCGCGGGGATCGCGCCGCGCTGGGGCAAGAGCACGAGGCGCACGCCGAGCCGCAGATCGTTCATCGCGGCGCCCGTGGGCGAGCCGTACGTGGCTTGCGTGCCCGGCGGCAACGCGGAGACGAGCCCCGTGATCGAAGGCGAATCCCCGCCTTGCGCGAGCGTGACGGGCACGTCGAGATCGAACTTCAAGAACCGTTTGATCTCGATCGCGGCGAGGACGTGCCCGGTGAGCTGATACGAGACCACCTCGCCGGCGTCCTCGGCGGCATCCCCCGACCCCACGCGGAGCGAGAGCGGCGCATCGGCATACGAAAACACGAGCGCGGCCGAGGCGCGGAGGTCGCCGGGCACCTCGGCGCGTGGCACCGCGAAAAAACCGTCGCCTGCGGGGGCGGGTTCGAGCCGCTCCAGCGCCGTCGCCGTCTGCGCGCTCGCCATGGCGGGCGTGAGCCACACGGCGCCCGCGCACGCGAGGGAGCGGAAAAGCCGGGCGACCATGGGGTCCGACGCTATGGCAGAGGGCGCGAGGGGGCAACTCGAAACGAAGCGGCTGGAGGGCCGCCCACGGTAGGACGCACGGGCCTCGCCATGCGCCACGAACCGCGTCTATGCTGGCGACGGCGCCCGCGGTTCGGCGTGGCGCGTCTTCGGAGGAATGGGCATGCGCACGCTAGCGAAAGGAGCCTTGGCCGCCCTGGCCCTCGGGCTCTTCGCGCCGCGCGCCCGCGCCGACGCGCCGCCGCCGCCCGGCTTCCTCGAGCCCATCGTGCACTGGGGCGTGCAGAAGGGCGAGACGTGCGAGGACATCGCGAAGGTGATGTACGGCGCGGCCGAGCACGTGCCGCTCGTGAGCCGCTACAACCGCGTCGACTGCACGAGCCGCAAGCCCTTGCCCGAGGGGATCACGCTGATCCTGCCGAAGGCCGTCACGAGCGTGCCCGACGCCCGTATCAAGTCGAGCCACCCCGACGTGCGCGGAAGGCCCTCGGGAGGCGCGTGGGACGCGGTCGCGACGGGCGCCGCGCTCTACCGCAACCACAACGTCCAGACGATGGACGAAGGGCGCGCGCACATCGAGTTCCTCGACCACACGCACGTCTTCCTCGCGCAGAACACGCTCGTCGTGATCTACGGGACCGCGGGCAAGACGCGCGTCTCGAAGACGCCGCCGACGGTCGAGATCGAGGCGGGCGAGGTGCAGGCGGGTTTGTCCGCTCTGCGCGGCGAGCCGGCCGAGGTCGCCGTGCCCGACGGCGGCGTGGTCCGCGCCGAATCACGCGACACCGTCGTCGAGCGGAAGAAGACGCGCACCACGGTGGCGGTCTTCGACGGCAAGGCCGCGGTCCAGTCGGGCGGCAAGACCGTCGCCGTCCCGAAGAACTACGGCACGCGCTTCGAAGGAAAGGCGCCGCCCGCCCCGCCGCGACCGCTGCCGCCCGCGCCGCGCTGGGAGGACGGAGGATCGCCGTCCGTCGTGCTCGCGCCCCCAGGCACGGCCGTGCTCACCACGAGCTGGAACCCCGTCGAGAAGGCCAAGGCCTACCGCCTCGAAGTCTCGCGCGACGAGGGTTTTCACGACCTCGTCGTGCGCGAAGAGGTCCCCGCCGACGTGCGCTCGTTCCGCGCCGAAAAGATGCCGCCGGGCCTCTACCGCGTCCGGGTCCGCGCGATCGACGTCGAGGAGTACCTCGGCGTCGCCTCGGACGTGCGCACCATCGACGTCGTGGCGGCCGAGCTCCGCGGCGAGGGCGCGCGGTTCGAGGGCAAGACCGTCACGGTGAACCCCTACGGCGTCCTCGCGCTCACGGCGTCGAGCCCGGTCGAGGTCGCCCTCGACGAAGGCCCGTTCGGCCCGCCGCCCGCCGAGATCGACCTCCTCAAGCAAGCGCCGAAGACCCTGCGCTTCCGCACGAAGAGTGGCCTCGAAGAGCGGATCACCCTCGTCCCCACGCCCGTCGCGTCGACGCCCAGCGCGACGTTCGACGAGGCGAAGCGCGAGATCCGCGTGCGCGTCGCCACGAAGGGCCTCGGCGAGATCGACGTCCCGAAGCGCGTCGCGCCGCGCCTCCGCGTCCGCCTCGGAGAGCGCGTGGAGACGGTCCCGCTCGCCGTGGCCGAGGGCGGCGCGCTCCTCGCTTCCATCCCGGTCGGCGACGCGCACGGCGAAGCGCGGCTCGACGTGCTGGATGCCCGCGGAAAGGTCCTCGGCACGACCACGATCCTCGCCCCGGACAAGCCCCCGCCGCCTCCGCCGCGCCGCCCGACGCTCCGCCCGCTCGGTGCGTGGCTGCCGCCCTTCCGCCCGGCCGGGGTCACGGCCGTGCCCTGGACGAGCCCGACGGCGCCGACGGCCGTCGGCCGAGGCCTGAGCGCCGGCAGCACCGCCAACGGCCCGGTCTTCCAGGCCAATGGCCGGGTAAGCGGCTCGTTCGGCCCGCTCGGGCTCGACGCGCTCATCGTCACGACGCCCTTCGAACGCGCCGACGCCGTCGAAGTGCCGGGGAGCGTGCCGACGGAGGACATGGCGTGGCTCGGCGCGCGGTATCGCGTCCTCCAGCGCGGCGCGTCCGAGCTCGAAATCGCGCCGCTCTTCCGCATTGGTTTGCCGCTCGAAAATCGGCGTGATCTGATGTTCGACATCGGCGGCGCCGCGGGCGGCGCGAAAGGCCGCCTGACGTGGGTCGCCAATGCGGGCGCTCGTTTCATGCTGGAAGAACCGTCCGCGCACGTCCCCTGGGTACAGCCGTATCTGCTCGTCGGCGCGACGTACGACCCATTGCGCTGGCTCCGCGCGTACGTCGTCGCCGATGCGCACGTGCTCGCCACGATCGGCGATACCGGCACGGTCGTGGTTCCTTATGGCCTGACGGCCGGCGTCGAGGCGGGCGGGTCGGTCTTCGTCGCGCTGTCCGGCTGGGTCGGGCGGGCGGAGAGCGTCACCTGGCAAGCGGCGGGCACGGTGACGGGATCGCTCGGGTTCCGCCTTTCGGGAGAGAACCGATGAGCGACGACGACGATCGTTCGCCTTCGAAGCCCGTGCGAATCAGCGTTCGCCCGCCCGGGGCCGCCGATCTCGACGAGCTCGAAGCGCAGCACCACACGACGCTGCAAACCTTGCCCTCGCCCCAGGCCGCCCCGAAGGCCCCCCCGATGCCGCGGGAGCGCGGCGGCGCCCACGTCGGTCTCGTCCTCGGCGGGAAATACCGCCTCCTCGCGCGCATCGGCTCCGGCGGCATGGGCGAGGTCTACCGCGCCGAGCACGTGACCTTGCGCATGCCGGTCGCGGTGAAGCTGCTCCATTACAACATCGCGATCGAGCCCGACTACGTGCGGAGGTTCTACCGCGAGGCCCGGGCCGCGACGCTGCTCAACCACCCGAACGTCGTGCGGGTCCTCGATTACGGCGACGACGACGGTCTGCCCTTCCTGGTCATGGAATACCTCGTCGGCGTCACGCTGCACGCGTGGCTCCGCGACCGGGACGCGGCGCCGCCGCTCACCGACGTGAAGGACATCCTCGGGCAGATCCTCGACGCATTCGAAGCAGCACACGAGCGGGGCATCGTGCACCGGGACCTGAAGCCGGAGAACGTCTTCCTCACGGACGTGGGGGGCAAACGCACGATCAAGATCCTCGATTTTGGCCTCGCGCACGTGGAATTGCCCAAGGAGGACGACCAGGGCTCGACGCTCACGAAGCCCGAGGCCGTGGGCGGAACACCCGAATACATGAGCCCCGAGCAATGCCATTCGCTCGCGGTGGGCCCCTCGACGGACATCTATGCAATCGGGTGCGTCCTGACCGCGATGCTCCAAGGCAGGCCGCCGTTCCTCGGAAAAAACTCCATCGAGATCATTTCGGCGCATCTGTTCCTGCCCCCGCCGCCGCTCGCGCGCCCGACCGGATCGGAGCCCGTGCCGCCGCTGCTCGAAAAGTTGCGCCTCGAAATGCTCGCCAAGCAACCGGAGCGCCGGCCGGCGAGCGCGGCCGTCGTGAAAAAGCGGCTGGAAGACGCGCTCGATCCGGAATCGCTCGCGACGCAGCTCGTCACACGCAAAGGAAACGAGCCGCTCGGCGGAAGGGAGTCACGCGCGCCGCAATGGGAGGGGCAACTCGCCCGCGCGAACGATTCGACGGATCCGGGGCACGGGCTCACCGAGGTCGGATGGATCCGCATGGCCGGCGCGTCGGGCGTCGATCCCGCGTGCATCACGGGCCTCGCGTCTCAAGGCATTTACCTCGTTCCGCTCGAAGCGCTCGACGAAGAGGCCCGCGAAAAACTCGGCGTCGTGCTCGTCGACGCAGGCCACGACATCGACGGCGCGGCCGCGAAGATCGCCGAGGTCGCGCGGATCCTGCCGCGGGCGCGGGTCCTCGTATGCGCCGCGTCGCTCACGCCCGACCGCATGACGCGGCTCGTCTCGGCGGGCGCGGCGGACGTGGCAAACGCGCCCGCGGGCCCGGATGCGCTCGGAAAGAAGATTGGGCGGATCTTGCGGCGGGGGCGGTAGGGAGTTCCACAGCGTCGCGCCGGGGTTTCACCCCGGGCCCGACCAGGGGCTCTTCGCCCCTGGACCCGAACCAGGGCGCAGCCCTGGACCGGTGGGCGACGACTGCGCTTCGCGCAGTCGTCGCGGGGAAATTTTGTTTGTAGCTATCCGCCCCCCTTTGCAGGGGCGCAGCCCTGGACCGGTGGTGCATCGACCGCCGCGCGGTCGATACAAGGGATTGGCGTGGAACGGGCTCAGGTCGAGCCCATCTCCGCCTTGAGCCGCGCGATCTCGGCGGGAAAGGTGTAAAGGGAAACGTCGGGGAGCGCGGGACGGGGCGGGAGGCTTCGGAGAGGAGCGCGTCCTCGCGCGGAACTACGCCGGGAGGCTTCGGAGAGGAGCGCGTCCTCGCGCGGAACTACGCGGGGAGGCTTCGGAGGGGAGCGCGTCTTCGCGCGGAACTACACGGGGAGGGTTCGACGCGAGGATCCGGGCGAGGCGCGCCCCGCGGGGAGGGGTCCCCGCCGGAATTTCCCCGCGGGGAGGTCGGGGGGAGAGGGGCTCCCCGCGGGATTTTGTCGCCGAGGGGCGGGCGGCGGAGGGGTCCCCGCGAAGATTTGCAACGCGGTTCCTCGGAGCGGAGGGGTCCCCGGGGGGGAGCGCAGAGCGGAACTCTTCGGGGGGAAGGGTCCCCGGGGTGGGCGCGGGGAAGGCGACCTGATGACGGCAGATCGCAGGTCCCTTCGGTGCAGGGGCTCTCGCACTCGAACTCGCCACCGGCACGCCTGCAGGCGTCCTTGAAGGCGGCGTCGCAGGGTCGATAGAGGTCGCTATTGTCCACGCACTTCACGTCGTCGGCTTGGCAGGCGGTCGCGCTGCACCCCGTTGAGGATCCTCCGGCGAGCGTGCATGCGTTGCTCCAGGTGGAGCCGCAGGCGGGGAAGAGGGGATCGGTGCCGCATTCGGAGATGGGCCCGCCCGCGGCATCGAGACATCGCTGCGAGAAGGGCACCGAGAGCGCTTTTGCGGGCGGCGCGCTTCAGAGCCCCATCTGCTTCGCGATGATCACCTTCATGATCTCGTTCGTCCCGGCAAAGATCCGCTGCACGCGCGCATCCATGTACGCCCGCGTCACCGGGTATTCGAGCATGTATCCATAACCGCCGAAGAACTGCAGGCACTCGTCGACCACCTCGCCGAGCATCTCCGTCTGCCAGAGCTTCGACATCGAGCACTCCTTCACGAGGTACTTCCCCGCGACGTGCTCCGCAATCAGGCGATCGAGGAACGCGCGGCCCACCTCCACCTTCGTCGCACACTCGGCCAGCTTGAATTGCGTGTTCTGGAACTTCGAGATCGGCTTGCCGAACGCCTTGCGCTCCTTGCAATACGCCACCGTATCCTCGAGGATCCGCTCCGCCGCCGCCTGACACCCGATCGACACGACGAGCCGCTCCTGCTGGAGCTTCTGCATCAGCATCAAAAAGCCCCCGCCCTCCTCGCCGAGGCGGTTTTTCACGGGCACGCGGCAATCCTCGAACGCGAGCTCCGACGTATCCTGCGAGGGCAGCCCCATCTTGCGCAGCTTCTTGCCCTTCACGAAGCCCGGCGTCCCCGCCTCCACCACGAACAGGCTGATGCCCCGGTGCGCGTTCTCCGGATTCGTGTCCGTCTTCGCGGCCACGATGCAGATGTCGCAGAGAATGCCGTTCGAGATGAACGTCTTCGCCCCATTGAGCACGTAATGGTCGCCGTCGCGCACGGCCGTCGTCGCGAGCGCCGCGAGATCGCTGCCCGTCCCGGGCTCGGTCATCGCGATCGCCGTCACGATCTCCCCGGACGCGCAGCCGGGCAGCCAGCGCTGCTTCTGCTCCTCCGTGCCGAACGTCGCGATGTACGGCACCACGACGTCCGAGTGCAACGACATCGCGAAGCCGGAGTCGTAGGCCCGCGCCATCTCCTCGATGACGATCACCGAATGGAGAAAATCGCCACCCGCGCCGCCGTAGGCCGGATCGAGCCACGGGCACAAAAAGCCGCCCTCGCCCGCCTTGCGCCAGGCCTCGCGGTCGACGCTCCCCTGCTCCATCCACCGCTCCTGGTGCGGCTTGATCTCCCGGTCGACGAACCTTCGGAACGACGTTCGGAACAGCTCGTGCTCTTCGCGGAAAAGGTTCCTGTCCATTTGAAGGATGGGCTACCAAACCTCCCGGCCCGCGTCCATGCGGAAGCGGAAGCGGTTGACGCACGCCGCTCGCTGGAAGACCCTTTTCCCGAGGCCGAAGCTTGTCCGACGGAGCCCACGCTGCCGAGCCGACCATCGCCGAGCGGCTCTCCACCCGCGAAGAGCGCATCCACGTCTCCATCGGCGCCGTCTGCAACAACAACTGCATCTTCTGCATGGAGGAAGATCGCGACGGCCGCTACGTGAACAACTCGGCCATGACCACCGACCGCGTGCGGTGGATCCTCGAGCAGAACCAGGGCGCCGAGGAAGTCTGCTTCACCTCGGGCGAACCCACGACGCGCCCCGAGCTGCCCGAGCTCGTGTCGATGGCCAAGGGCCTCGGCTACCGCAAGATCAGCGTGATGACGAACGGCCGGCGCCTCTCGCACCTGCCGTACGCCGCGCTGCTCGCGAAAGCCGGGATGAACCGGTTCTACGTCTCGATCCACGGCCACACGAAGAAGCTGCACGAAGGCCTCACGCGCACGCCTGACAGCTTCGAACAGACCGCCGCCGGCCTCGCCTCGATCGCGAAGCTCAAGCGCTTCGGCGTCGAGCTGCACACCTCGACGGTGATCACGGACCGGAACCTCCCGCACATGCTCGACATCTACCGCTTCCTGCGGCAGTCGGGCGTCGATCAGGTCGTCTTCAACGTGATGCAGGCGAACGGCCGCGCCGACACGTATTTCGAGCAGATCTTCCCGCGCTACACGGACATCGCCGCCGCGTTCCGGCGCTTCCTCGCAGAGGTCGGCGAGGCGCGACCGATGGCGTTCCTCGTGGACATCCCGCTCTGCACGACGGAGGGCGTCGCCGATTTCAACCGCGGGTACGTCGAGAAGTACCGGCACTTCGACCTCGGCGAGCAGGCGAACCTCGATGCGGCCCGCGCGCCCGAGCGGGCCGCGGACGGGCGCGGACGGGGGCTCGTGCTCGTCACGCGGCAAGATCTCGACGAGGCCCAGAGGGACAAACGCGAGGCGTGCGGAACGTGCAAATACGGGCCGCAATGCGAGGGCGTCTGGCGCAACTACCTCAAGCGGTACGGCTGGGACGAGTTCGAGCCGATCCTCGGCACCCCAAACGCTCGGTGATCGCAGGGTAGAACGTGTTACCATCGCCCGAGCAGGCATGAGCGACGGCAAGAGCGACGGACGTGGCAGCGGGGGGAGACCGCAGGCAGCGCCTGTAGAGCGCCCCAAAGCGCCCCCCCTCCCGCCTCCCCCACCCCCGCGTCCGATGTTCCAGAGCGCCCCGCACTCGGGCCCGCACAGCATCGGCCCTTCGAGTGTGGTCGTCGGGAGCCGCAAGAGCGACGTGCCGCCGATCCCGCAGGATCCCGAGGCGCACCGCAAGTGGCTCATCGACGAGCTCGAACGCACGCGCGCGCGCCTGCTCCAGGCCGACAGGCTCGCCACGCTCGGCACCATCGCCGCGAGCGTCGGGCACGAGCTCAACAACGTCGCCGCCGTCCTGACCCACACCGCGACCTTCATCCGCATGCGCGCCGACGCAGGAAAGCCGCCGGAGCCCGACGATCTCGTGGCCCTCGAGCGTGGCGTCGCGCACCTGGCCGAGCACGCGCGAAACCTCCTGCACCTCGGCACGCCGATCCAGGATCGGCAGGAGGTCCTCGACGTGACGACCGTGATCGGCGACGTCCTCTCGATGCTCCACGTCTCGGGCCGCACGAAGCGCGTCAGCATCATGACGCACGCGCCGCCTTCGCCCGTGCGTGTGGCCATGAGCCGCACGAAGCTCGAACAGATCTTCGTCAACCTCGTCACGAACGCCGCGGACGCCGTGATGGAGCAGCCGCCGGAGGGGCGGCTCATCCGCATCGAGGTGAGCGAGAACCGCGAGACGGGCCGCGCGCACTGCCTCGTCGAAGACGCGGGCACGGGCATGTCGCCCGACGTGCTCGCGCGTGTCTTCGAGACGTACTTCACGACCAAACCTTCGGGCAAGGGCACGGGCCTCGGGCTGTCCGTCGTCAAGAGCCTCATCGAGGCCGTGGGCGGGGACATCGAGATCGAGAGCGAGCTCGGCAAGGGAACGGCCGTGCGCTTCGATCTCCCGCTGTGCACGTGAGAGAACGTCCTTGCCGACGGACGGCCGTGGGCCGCATCATGGACGGAGGTCCGTGACGTCGCATGCGTCTCCCACTGGCTCGCCGGCAGCCGCCGTCGTACCGGGCACCCTCCTCGCACAGAAGTACCGCGTCGAGCGTGTCCTCGGGCAAGGCGGCATGGGGTACGTGGTCGAGGCCCGGCACGTCGCGCTCGACGAGCGGGTCGCGCTGAAATTCCTCCTGCCCGAATACGCGCAGCACCCCGAGGCCTCGGCGCGCTTCCAGCGCGAGGCGCGCGCCGCCGTGAAGATCAAGAGCGAGCACGTCGCCCGCGTCCTCGACGTGGCCACGCTCGAAAACGGCGCGCCGTACATGGTCATGGAGTTCCTCGATGGCCGCGATCTCGCGCACCGGATCAAGGACGGCGTCCTCGACGTGCCCGACGCGATCGACTACGTCCTGCAGGCCTGCGAGGCCATCGCCGAGGCGCACTCGCACGGCATCGTGCACCGCGATCTGAAGCCCGCGAACCTCTTCCTCGCGAGCCGCCGCGACGGCTCGCCGCTCGTGAAGCTGCTCGACTTCGGCATCTCGAAGATGCAAGCCGCGCCGGGTGATCACGCGCTCACGCGCACGTCGACCGCGATGGGCTCGGCGCTCTACATGTCGCCCGAGCAGATGCAGGAGACGCGCGGCGTCGATCACCGCACGGACATCTACTCGCTCGGCATCACGCTCTTCGAGCTGCTCGCGGGCACGCAGCCGTTCTATGCGGAGACCTTGCACAGGCTCTGCGCCGAGGTGCTCACCGGCACGCCGCGCGCGCTTCGTGAATTCCGCCCGGACATCCCGGCGGATCTCGCCACGCGGATCGAGCGCGCCTACGAGCGCGACAAGAACCGCCGTTACCAGTCGATCGGCGAGTTCGCCGTCGCGCTCGCGCCCTACGCGCCGCCGCGCTCGCAGAGCACGCTGGATCGGATCGCGCGCATGGCCGGCCTGCCGACGCCCATCGCCTCCGGCGCGCCCGGCACCGAGCCCCCGCGCCAGCCGTCCCAGCCGACGTTGCCCGCGATCACGCCCGTCGACGCGCCCGTGACCACCGAATGGAGCGAAGGCCCGAGCACCGTACCGCTCGGCAACACGGGGCGGCGCAACTCGGTCATCAGCTCGACCCTGGCCTCCGCCCCGCCGCCCGCGGAGATCGCCGCCGCCGCGCAGACCGCGCACAAAACGATGCCGCTTCCGGTGCAGATCGCGTCCGCGCCGGAGCTGCCGACTTCGGCCACGACGACCGGGCCGAGCGTCCTCACGCTCGGCCCCACCCCGCCGATCGACGTGATCGAGCCCGATCTGAGCCGCATCGAGGCCGATCTCTACACCGGCCCGCGCAGCGCCCACGCGGCCGCCGCGTTCGCCAGCGCCGCGCGGACGCGGCCTCCGTCGTCCGATGGAGGTCGCTCGTTCCTGTTCGTCGCGCTCGGCCTCGGCGCGCTCATCGGGATCCTCGGCGGCGTGCTCGTGTTCTTGTTCCGTTCGAGCGTCGAAGCATCGTCCACGACGCCGATCGCCACGGGCGCGCCGCAGGAACCCCCGGCGATCACCGCGCCCACGGTCACGGCTGCACCGACGTCCACCACGCCCGTGGTCACCCCCGAATCCACACCCCCGCCGCCGAGCTCGGCCTCCGCATCGCCGGCGATGGCCGCGTCCACGAGCGCGCCCTCGACGCCCCCGCCGAGCCCGAAGCCCACGAACAAGGCGGCGCCGGCCCCGACGAGCACGACGAAGAAAGATGCAAACCCCGCTTTCAACCGCCGCTAGCTCGCCGAGGCCCCGCGCCCGCCTGCGGATCCTCGCTGCCGTGCTCACGGTCGCGGTGGCGAGCCTACTCGCGCCTGCCCGCGCGGACGCGCAGAGCGGAGACAACAAGGCCATCGCCGAGGCGGCCTTCCTGCGTGGTCGCGAGCTCATGGACCAGGGCAAACCCGCGGAGGCGTGCCCCAAGTTCGAGGAGAGCGCGCGGCTCGATCCCTCGGTGGGCGCGCTCCTCAACCTGGCGCTCTGCAACGAGCAGCTCGGCCGCACCGCCACGGCGTGGGCGCGGTACAAGGAAGCCGCGACCTTGGCCCACGCCACGGGCGACACCGATCGCCTGAAGATCGCCGAGGAGTTCGCGGACAAACTCGCGCCGAAGCTCTCGCGCCTGCGCATCGAGGCGGACAAACCAGCGGCGGGCCTCGTGATCAAGCGCAACGGCGAGCCCCTCGGGGCCACGCTCCTCGGCGACCCCATCCCCGTCGATCCCGGCGAGCACACGATCGAAGCAACCGCGCCCGGCTTTTTGCCGTGGTCCACGAAGATCGTCGTCGGCAAGGACGCCGACCAGAAGACGGTCTCGGTGCCCGCGCTCGTGGCGGATCCGAACGCGAAGCCGGTCGAGAAGGTCGACGCGCCTCCGGCCGCATCCGGCGCGAAGGGCCTACGCACCGCGGCGTTCGTCGCGGGCGGCTTGGGCATCGCCGCGCTCGGCGTCGGCGTGGTGTTCGGCGGGCTCGCGTCGAGCGACGTGGGCAAGGCCGATCCCCTTTGCCCTGAGAAGAAGTGCAACGCCGAGGGATTCGCCCTCATCGAGGGCGCGCAGACGAAGGCCGTCGTCTCGACGATCGGCTTCGCCATGGGCGGCGCGGCCCTCGCCTCGGGCGTCGTGCTGTTTTTCGTCTCGCGCGCCGCGGCAAAGGAGCCCGGCTCCGAGCCGCCGCGCGCGTGGCTCGTCCCTTCGTTCGGACCACACGGCGGAGGCGCCTCGATCCTGGGCACGTTCTGAGCCCGTAGCGACAACACCCCGTTTCCCCCATCTGCCATGGACTTCGACCTCACCGAAGAGCAAAAGCGTTTCCAGGAAGCCGCGCGCGCGCTCGCCGCGCGTGAGCTCGCGCCGCGGGCCGCCGAGATCGATCACGACGCGCGCCTCCCCGAAGCCCACGCACGCCAGCTCGGCGACGCCGGCCTGCTCGGCCTCACGATCCCCGCGGCGCACGGCGGATCGGGCGGCGACCTCGTCTCGCTCGCGCTCGTCATCGAGGAGATCGCCGCGGCATGCGCGAGCTCGGCCGCGATCGTGGGCACGCACGTGGCGCTCGTGGCGCGCACGCTCGTCCGCGCGGGAAGCGACGATCAAAAGCAGAAATACCTCGCCCCCCTCGCGCGCGGCGCCTCGCTCGGCGCGGCCGCGATGCCCGATCCCGTGGAGCCCCCTTCCCTCTTCGCCGAGCCCAGCGCCGCCGGCGGCTTCGTCCTCGACGGCGAGACCGGCCCTGTGATCCTCGGCCCCGCAGCCGACGTGTTCCTCGTGTTTGCCGCGACGAACCGCGCCCCGAACGACCCGCGCCTCGTCGCGCTGCTCGTCCCGAAGAGCGCCCCCGGCCTCACGATCGTGCCCGCGGAGACCAGCGTGGGCCGGCGCGCGGCGGGCGCGGCCTTGCTGCGCGCGCGCGACGTTCGTGTGGATGCAGCCGACGTGATCGGCGTGGCCGGCGAAGGCGCATCGATCGCCGCGGCCGCGCTCGAAGACGCGCGCATCGCCGTCGGGGCGGAGGCCATCGGCATCGCACGCGCGGCCTTCGAGAAGGCGGCGGCGCACGTGAAGCGCACGCAGGACCGCGTGAAGACGCCCGGCCTCCTCGGCATGCAGGCGCAGCTCGCCGACATGGCCGTCGACATCGAGGCCGCGCGCCTGCTCGTCCTGCGCGCCGCGCACCTCGCGGATCGCGGCGCGCCTTCCTCGGCCGAGCGATCCATCGGAAAACTCTTCGCCTCCGAGATGTCGACCCGCGTCGCGCACCGAGCCATGGACATCCTCGGCGCGCGCGGCGGAGGCGCGAGCGAAGGCCTCGGACGTCATTTCCGCGACGCGCGCACCACCGAGCTCGTCGAGGAGAGCAGCGGAACGCAGCGATCGATCATCGCGCAAACCATGTTGAAGGGATGATGAAGAGCAACGAAATCAGCCTTGGGTTTGGTTCTCCTCGGATCCTCGTCGTCGCCCTCGCGGCGCTCGCCTCGCTCGCGGGTTGCGGAGGCGAGGTGACGACGAACAAGCCGCCGGACACCGGCGGCACGGACTCCTCGACGAGCGGCGGGAGCGGCGGCGCCAACTTCGAAGCCGAGATCGGAGCGCTCGATCAAGACAAGGTGCAGTCGACCCTGCAGCGCACCTCGGACAAGCTCAGCGCGTGCTTCCACAACGGCGTCCGCCGCATCCCCTTCATGGGCGGCGAGATCAAGTTCGCGCTCCGGATCGCGCAGGGCGGAACGGCCACCGTCGCATACCTCAAGGAGTCGACGCTCGGCGATCGCGAGACCGAGTCGTGCATGCTGGGCGCGCTGCGCGGCGCGAGCTGGCCTTCTCCCGTGGGCGGCAAGGAAGGCCTCGCCGAGGGCGGCTTCTCCTTTGATCCGAGCGCCGACGAGCGCCCGCCCGTCGCGCTCGAACCCGATCGCCTCGGCAAGGAGCTCTCGAAGGCCAAGCAAGCGCTCGCGACCTGCCGCGCGAGCCAAGGCGCGGGCCCGATCAAAGCCACGATGTACCTCGACACCGCCGGGAAACCCCTCGCCATCGGCGTCTCGAGCGCCGATGCCAAGGGCGACGCCGCGGCGTCGTGTGTCGTCGACGCGCTGCGTGGCATGAGCTTCCCCTCGCCTGGAAGTTACGCCGGCAAGGTATCCCTCGTCGCGGAGTGAGCCCTCCGGGGCTACGTGAAGAAGTGTTCGGCCAAGAGGCGCCGCGCGAAGAGCCGCGCTAGGATCTCCGCGTGTGGAAGCTCATCCGTGAAGTCCTCGGCCTCCTCTGGAAGCTCGTCAAGACGGTCCTCAAGAACAAGCTCCGCGCCATCCTGAAGCGTGTCCTGATCTATGCGCTGCTCTTCGGGGCCGTGATCGCGGTCGTCGTCTTCGTCCTGACCCGGATCTTCGTCTGACGGGCAAACCCGTTGGAGCTCGAGCGGGTTCGCCCTCCACCGTTCAGCGCGTCGCGCTTCGAGCGATCACGATGCGCTGGATCTCGCTCGTCCCCTCGTAGATGGTCGTCACGCGCGCGTCGCGCAGGTGCCGCTCCACCGCGAAGTCGCGCACGTAGCCGTAACCGCCGTGGATCTGCAGCGCCCGCTGGCAGATCCGGTTCGCCGCCTCGCTCGCGTAGAGCTTCGCCATCGCCGCCTCGGCCGAGAAGGGGCGCCCCTTCTCCTTGAGCCACGCCGCGCGCAGCGTGAGCGCCCGCGCCGCTTCGAGCTCCGTCCTGCAATCGGCGAGCGACCACTGGATCGCCTCGTAGTCGCCGATCGACCGGCCGAACTGCTTGCGCTCCCGCGCGTACTGCGTGGCCTCCTCGAGCGCCGCCGTCGCGATGCCCACGGCCTGCGACGCGATCCCGATGCGCCCGCCGTCGAGCGCCATCATCGCGATCTTGAAGCCCTCGCCCTCGCTGCCGAGCAGCGCGTCCGCCGGCACCTTGCAGTCGTCGAGCTCGATCGGCACGGTGTTCGACGCGCGCAGGCCCAGTTTGTCCTCGGGCCGGCCGCACCGGAGCCCCGGCGTCCCGCCCTCCACGAGGAACGCCGAAAGCCCACGCGTCCCCGGCCCGCCCGTGCGCGCCCAGACCACGAACACGCCCGCCCACGCGCCGTTCGTGATCCACTGCTTTTGCCCGCGCAGCACCCAGCCGTCCTCGGTCCGCTCGGCCACGGTCCGCATCGAGCCGGGATCACTGCCCGCCTCCGGCTCGCTCAGCGCGAACGATCCGGCCGCGTACTCGCCCGCGCAGATCTTCGGCACGTGCTTGTCGCGCTGCGCCTCCGTGCCGAACCGCGCGATCACCTCCGCGACCATGTTCGTCACGCTCATCGTCACGGCCGTCGATGCGCAAGCGCGCGCGATCTCCATCATCGCCAGCGCATACGCCACGACGCCCGCCTCGGCCCCGCCGAGCGCCGCGGGCACGTTCACGCCCATCAGGCCGAGCTCGGCGAGCCCTCGCAGGATGTCTCGCGGGATGTCCTTGTCTCGGTCGAGATCGGCCGCGACGGGCCGGATCACGCGCTCGGCGTAGTCCCGCGCCGTGCGCTGGACGAGCGCCTCGGTCTCGTTAGGCTCGAGGTCCATGGGTCCGCGTTACTGGCACTTCTGCGTGAAATCGCAAGGATCACCGCCCTTCGCGGTCACGAGCAGGTTGTACTGCGTGCACGTCCCGGTGGCGCCGAGCTTGCGACGGACGCGCACGTAGTACTTCGTCGAGTTGTTGTTGCAGTGCACGGGCGCCCACCCGTTGTTCGCACACGTCCCCTCGCCCTCGAGCCCGTCGGCCGACTTGCCGTCGACGCACCAGTCGTACGCCGTGATCGCCACGGCGCCGCCCGTCGGCGTGTCCGTGCACGCGTCGCCGCGAATCACGTCGAACACGAACTCGTCGTTCGGCATCGGCGCCACGAGGTCGATGCTCACGTGGTACGAGTTCGTCGTGACCTCGTCCGTGTCGACGGTGTCGAACGACCACACGTCGACGTCGCCCGAGCCGCCGAGCGTGCCCGAGATCGTGATGCTGCTCCCGTCCGTGTCGCTGACGCTGCCCGCGGGCGTCGCGTTCGCGCAAAGGTCGTTCGGCTCGCCCATCTCGACCGGGCACGTGCAGCCCTGCGAGACGGGGCCGGCCGGATAGTTCACCCACCCCGGCTCGCAGGCCCCGAGCCCGCACGTGCCTTGCGGCGTGCAGGCCCACGACGCGTGCGGCGGCACCGGGCCCTCCGAGCTGCAGAGCTCGTTCGGATCGCCCTCGTCGCTCATGCCGTCGCAGTCGTCGTCCTCGGCGTTGCACGTCTCGGCCGCGGGGACCTTCGCCGTGCATTCCTCGAATTTGCCCGACGCGCCGTTGCACGTCTCCAACCCCGAGCACGTGCCGTACTGGTTCGAGTTCGAGCAGTCCTTCTCGACCCCGTCGCGCTTTTCGTTGCACGGACAGGAGAACGGGACGTTTGGCACGCAGAACTTGTAGGCCTGCCCCTGCGGAGGCTTGGGCGGCCCGGCATCCGTGCCCCCGTCATCCGGCCCTGCGTCGCCCGCATCTCCCGAGCCGCCCGCGTCGTCCGGAGGCCCGGCGTCCGGCATCTCGCCGCCGCCGCCACCGCCCTGCGTCGGCGGATACTTCGCGCCCTCGAGGCACGTGAAGCCGTTCGGGCACTGGCCGTCGGTCGTGCAATCCCGCGCGCAGAAGCGATCCCCCGCGGGCGCGGTCAAGCAAGCGTCCGAGGGGTTCAAGCATTGCAGCACCGTCGTGCACGGCAGGCACTGGCTGCCGAGATCGGGCACGCAGATCGAGTCGCCGTTGATGAGCGCGCAGTACGTGCCGTCGGGGCAGCCGGGCGGACACCGCACGGTGCAGTACTTGTTCGCGCCGACGACCGTGCACTCCCCCTGCTCGCAAGGCGTGTCGTCGCTGCAAAGGCCGCCGATCTGGCCCGGCGGAATGCCCCCGCCGCCCTCGCCGCCCGCACCGGCGCTGCCCCCCGTTTGTCCGGGTTGCGTCCCCGTCGCGCACGCCGCGAAGAGCGCCGCGACGAACGATCCGATCAAGACGATCCGCCCATGGTAACGGTACCCCAAGCTCATCGGACGGCGCCTCCTCGACGACACGAACGGCCCGGGCGCAGGCTGCCGAAAATGGCTCTTCCTTCCCGCGCAGAGGCCTTCGTCAGGTTAAATGTTTTGCACACCGGGCGTCAAACGCGTAACTGGGGAGTCGTTCGCGGCCCGCGCCGCTCCCCGCCATGCCTCGCGCCCCAGCTCCCAGGCCCTCCGCGTTCGTCCCCGGTGCGTCGTGTGCGAGCCTCGCCACCCTCGCCCTCGCCACGCTCGCAGGCTGCACGAGCGCAAAAACCGAGGCCGCGCCCAGCCCGAGCCCAGCCGCGGAGGTCATGCCCCCGGCCCTGCCCGCGGCCGCGCCTCCCGCAGCCGCCGCGCCCGCCGCCGCGCCCGCACCCGCGCCCACACCTGCTCCCGCGGCCACGCCCGCGGCACCACGCATCTGGTCGAAGGGGCGTTTCGCCTGGATCCACCCCCAGCCCGGCGCGAGCCACGCCTGGATCGGATACCTCGCGCTCGGCAGCTCCGCGCCGCTCAAAGGCGGCAGCATCGAAGCCGCGCGGATCCAAGGTTATGCCGGCTGCGACGCCTGGTACGCCGTCGAGCCACGCGGCTACGTCTGCGCAGGCGCGACCGCGACGATCGACGAAAAAGACCCCGCGATCGTCATCCTGCGCCGCGACGCCGCCGACGTGAGCTCGCCCTGGCCCTACCAGTACGGCGAATCCATTGGCGCTCCGCGTTATGACCACATCCCCACGCGCGCCGAGCAACGCGAAGCGGAATGGGACCTCGAAAAACACGAGGCCAAGGTCGAAAAAGCACGCGCCGCCGCAGGAGATCCCGCCGCCGTCGCCGCCATCGACAAGGCCCTCGTCGGCGTGGACCTCGCCCCCTCCGGCGAAGGCCCGCCCGAGCTTTTGCCATTCGGCCCGCTCGTCCGGGAAAACCGCAAGTTCGTCCAGCTCGGCTCGACGATCGCCTTCGTCCGCGCCTTCGAGTCCGGCGGCCGCACCTTCGTCCTGACAGCCGACCAGGCGATCATCCCGAAAGACCGCATCAAGCTCTACCCGCGCTCCGAATTCCACGGCGTCACGCTCGGCGACGAAGCAAAGCTCCCACTCGCCTTCTTCCGCCAAAAACCACGCCCGAAATGGAAGCGCGGCGAAGACGGCAAGCTCGCAAAGACCGACGAGACCTTCCCACGCCTCGGCTGGGTCGGCCTCACGGGCACGCGCATCGAGCAAGACGGCCAAACCTTCGTCGAGACGAAGGAAAGCGGCATCTACGTGCTCGCCGAAGACGCACAGATCGTCGAAGCGGTCACCGAAGCGCCATGGCTCGCCGACAAGGACCCGAACAAGAGCAAATGGGTCGACGTGCGCGTGCTGAACGGCACCCTCGTGGCCTACGAAGGCCTGCGCCCAGTCTACGCGACGATGATCTCCCCAGGCCGCGGCGGCGTCCCCTACCCAGGCATCGAGCCGCTAAAAACAGCCTCGACGCCAGTCGGCCTCTTCCGCGTGGACGGCAAATTCCGAACAGCGACGATGGTGTCGAGCTCCGACGAGAACCTCGTGCACGCCGAGGTGAACTGGGTGCTGAACTTCAGCGGCCCCCACGCACTCCACGGCGCCTACTGGCACGACGCCTGGGGCGAGCCCAAAAGCGGAGGCTGCGTGAACCTCGCGCCCATCGACGCCAAATGGGTCTTCGACTGGACCGACCCCAACGTCCCCGAAGGCTGGCACGGCATGCGCGCCGTGAAAGAGTTCGGTCAAAGCACGATCGTGCGGATCCGGCGGTAGCCCGGGTGGTGGCGTAGCGCCGGGGTTTCACCCCGGACCCGTCTGGTCAACGATGGGGCTACGCTCGGCAAGCCGAGCTACGCCCCAAACCCCAGGGTTGTCCACCCCTGGACCCGGACCAGCGCAAGCGCTGGACCGCTGGTGCATCGACCGCGATGCGGTCGATGCAAAGATCAGCGGGGGATTTCGAGGAACGCCTTGGCGAGTTGCATGGCGCGCTCGGGGTCGACCATGTTCAGGTAGGCGATCTTCCCCTGCAGATAGGCCTCGAAGTGGGGGATGTTCTCGCGGTTCTGCGCGGCGAGCCCTGTCTTTTTCGCGGCGTGGAGGATCGCGCGTAGCTTGCGGACCTCCTCGCGCGGCATCCCGAGCTTGTCGTTCACCACGATCCCGGTGACCTCCTGCCGCCCGCCTGCGTGCTGGATCCGCCCCTTCTTCGGATTGATGGCGAACCCCTCCTCCTGAACGATGTGCCGCACCCGCGCGAGCAACATCCCGAGGTCGCCCCGGCCCTTCTTCTGGCCGCCCTTGCCATCGTCCACGAGCTCGTTCTGCGCAGAGAACGTGAGATCGTCCGCGTACCGCGTGTACGTCCAGCCCATCTTGCGCGTCATGCCCGAAAGCCGCCGATCGAGCTTGCGCGCGACCAGGTTCGAGATCGCCGGACTCGTACACGCGCCCTGCGGCAAACCACGCTCCCCCACGGCCACCCAGTACGTCGTGCCGTCATAGACGACCTTCCGCCGCGGCGACTCCGTGCAGATGAGCGCGAAGATCGTAGCCACCGCGGGCGAGTACCCGATCGACTCGAACAGCCCACGCACACGCCCGAACGTGATCGTCGGAAAGAAGTCCGAAAGGTCGAGGTTCACCACGGTCCCGCGACCGAGGTGCTCCCGCGCATTCGTCACCGTGGAGCGCCCCTTCACGAACCCGTGTGCCTCGCCCTCCACCGAGAGCTTCGCGAGCACGTTCTGAAGGATCCAGTGCTGCGCCTTCGAAAGCGCCTCGTGCGGCGCCGAGAGCAAGCGCGTGCCCCCCGAGCGCTTCGGCACCTCGAAGTACACGTAATGCGGCTTCTCGACCGCGTCGTTGTGGTAGCAGAGCCAGCGCAGCCGCGGGATCGGCACGGAGAGCGCCTTCGCGACCTCCGCAGGCGTCGACAGCAAGGGCAAACCCTGCTTCTGCAGCGCCTCGACGTTCGCGCGCCGATCCCCGAGGCTGCCCGACACACCACGGCCGAGGAAGATGATGTCCTCGGCGCGACGCTTGGCGACGGCCTCCGCGTGCTTCTTCTTGCGCTCGGCCGCGAGCCGCTTCTTCTCCGCCTTGCGCTCGGCCTTCTGGCGACGAAGCTCCTCGATCGCCGCGTCCGCCTTCTTGCGGGCCACGACGGTCGCCATGCTCGCGGCCTCGTGGTGCTTGAGCCAGAGATCACCGACGCGATGGATCTCCTCGATCTGCTGCTCGGTGAGCAAACCTCGCAGGATGAGACCCCGATCGATCAGCGCCGTGCGCTCGTCGCTCTGCGGCGGGATCGTATCCACGCGCCCGATCCACGCCGTCTGATACGGGTTGATCTTGAGCGCACGCTTGCGCATCTCGTCCGCCGACAAACCGAGGATCCCCGACGTGTCGTACGGGTCCTTCGGCTTCGGTTTGTCCTTCTTCTTGTCGGGCGTCGCAGCGGCGGGCGCGGCCGCGGGGCTCGCCGTGAACGTCGAGACCGCGGGGTTTTTCCCGCTCGCGGCGCTCGTCGTCGAGGTCGAGGACGTCTTCGCCGACGTCGACGCGCCGGCTTGCGGTTTGTCCCCCTGCTCGTTTTTCCCGGGCTCGCCCTCGCCGGGTTTGCCGGTGCCGATGAAGGACTTGACTTTGTCCCAGAAGCCCACGGCAACTCCCGTTAGATCGAGGTTGCGACGCGCGTCGCCCGAAAGCTCGGGCGAGCGATCCTTGATGCACCGTTCGACGCGCCGTCCAGCCCTCCAAGGAAGCCCGTCCGCCCGACTACTCGCCTAGGACCACGTCCGATCACCGAGGCCCTAGGCCCCCTACCGGCATCCAGACCCATGGGTCCGCTGAGTGGATGCTGGTAGGGGGCTTTAGGGCCAAAAGAACATCGGGCGCGGGGACGCATGGGGGAACGAACTCCGCCACGGCGGAACGCCGCAGCATGGTGGGCTCGGGCGGACGGACCTCCTTGCAAGGCTGGACGCGAGCGCGTCGAACGAGACGACAAGACCATTCCTACAACGACTTCCTACCCAGAAGCCAGGCCAGACAGAGGACGGATGCGCGCTCGGCGCGGAACCGATCCGCGACGCGCTTCACCTCGGCGAGCACGTCGGGCGGGAGCGCAAGCCGCTCCTCCACGG
This sequence comes from Polyangium sp. y55x31, assembly GCF_029946505.1. GTDB lineage: Bacteria > Myxococcota_A > Polyangia > Polyangiales > Polyangiaceae > Polyangium. The sequence continues at coordinate 7,406 of NZ_JARZHG010000058.1, read as the reverse complement.
CGTCCGCCGGGCTGCGGGTCGTGAGCGAGCGCGCGAGCGTGGCGTCCGCGAGCGCGAGCGCCGTGGTCCACGATCGCTCCGCCTGAATCCGCGGCATCGCCACGTCCCAAGCCTCCTCCAGCACCCGCGAAACCGTGGTGTTTTTCCGGTTCGCCACCCGACGAATGTCGTCGAGGATCACGCGCGGAATCGGAAAACTCTCGCCCGACGACCACTTCGACGCCTTCGGCGGCTCCGGCGCGGGCTCGGGCTTCGGCGGCTGCGGCAGCGCGCGGCTCGAGAGCACCATCTTGAGCGCGAGCAAATGCCGGCAAGGCCCGGCCCGGAGGCCACTCTTGTAGAAGTACGAGCACGAGCACTTCGCCTTCTTGATCGCGAGATCCTCGTCGAAGATCGCCTCGCAGCTCGTGCCCTTCGCCTTGCCGACGACGGCGCGCCGACCATCCGAGAGCAGCTCGTCCCGATCGATCGTCACGGCATTGCCCCGCGCCATCGCGCGGCCCTCGACGAGCTCCGGATGCTCCGGCCCGATGAGCGCCTCGCTCAGCACGGCGGGCATGACCTGCCGGTAGCGATACACGCGATCGGCGTGGTCGTAGATGAGCTGCCCGCGCTTCGCGAGCGTGTGCAGCGCGGGCACGAGGCTCTCCTCGGACGCACCCGTCGCCGCGGCGATCGCAGGCAAGGTCGCGCGTTGCTCGTTCTGGAGGAACCGATCCGCCTGCAGGATCGTGCGCGCATCCGGGTCGTGCGCGCCCGCGAGCAGGTCGAGCCCCGAGCCGCTCGTCCAATCGTTGGTGGTCCAACCGCTCAGCGCGAGCACGAGCCGCATGTCGCCCATGTGCGCGATCCAGATGCTCGGCAAACCCGAGCCGAGCAGCCGCACCTCGACGCGCTCCGTGAGCGGCAGGACGCGCGCGAGCGCGAAGAGCCGCCGCCGGCCCCAGATCTTGACCTCCTCGGTGATCTCGCGGCCCATGGCCGGCGCCGAGCGATACGGGCCCAGCTTGCCGCCCGCGCCGCTGCCGCCGATCTCGAGCCCGCCGTCGTAGACCGGCCCGCGCGACAGGATCTCGATCCCCCACGGATCGAGGATGATCTTCGGCGCCTTGCCCGGCGTGAGCACGAACCGGATGCTGCGCGGCCCGCTCTTCTCACGATGGCGCTTCAAGTGCGCGAGGATCGCGTACACGACCTCGACGGGCAGATCCACGCGGCGGCTCGGCAAGCACGTCGAGGCCTGGATCTGGCCGAATCCGCGCAGCCACGAGGGCGGCAGATCGATCTTCTCCTCGCGGTAGTCCGCCATGCCCTCGACCTTCACGTCGAAGCCGGCCGGATCCACGGACAGGCGCGTCTTCCTGTAGCTCCGCAGCGTCTGGAAGTGCTCGTAAAGCGCGATCGAGTAGTCGACGTTCGTCGTGCCGAGCCCCGCCTCCTGCGAGCCCACGAACGAGTCGCGGTCCACGGACAAACAGCCGTAGCTCGACTCGTCCTTGGAAAAACACTCGAAAAAGACCACGTCGGGCGCGACGGTGACGACCGGATCACACGGCACGAGGTGGCGGAAAAGCTCCGGATCGTTCCGCGCGAGCTCGTTCGCCCACTTGACGCGCGCGTCCCAGTAGAGGCGATGCATCTTGCGGAAGTCGCTGTCGAGGTTCGGCGGGATCGGCTCCTTCGCGAGCCGCGCGAGCTCGGCGCGCTTGGCCTGATCGAAGAGCTGCGCCTTGATCTCGGCTTCGCGCTCTTCTTCGGCCTTTTTCCACGCCTGGTACGCGGTCTTGTCCTTCTTGCGGAACTTGAGATCGCCGACGACCACGTCGTGCAGCGCGCTCATCGCCTCGCGGAAGCGGATCGCGTCCTTGAGCTCGGCGTCGAAGAAGGTCTTCGGCCGCGCGAGGTTCGGGGAAAAACGCACGAGCAGGCTCTGCGCCGCCCCGAGCACGCCGCTCTTGCCCAGATAACGGAGATCGACGTTCACGCCCTCTCCTCCTGGAAGAGCGAAAGCTCCGGCAATTTGCGCCCGATCGCGCTGCGAAGCGCGGGAGCCTGGAAAGCCGCGCGCGAGACGGCCGCGAGCGCCGCGCGCCGCTCCGGCGGCCGCACGCTGCGAAGCGCATACCCGAAGAGCCCCACGAGCGACTCGGCCTCGGCCGGTTGCGCCACGATACGCGCCGCGATCTGCGAGAGCGCCGTGCGCTTCTGCTTCGAACCGCGGTGCACCGCGAGGATCGTCGTCGCCCAGATCCGCTCGAGCGTCGCCGGCCCGAGCGCCTTCTCGCGCTGCACGAGGTGCGCGAGCAGGAACGCGCGCACGTCGTCGTACGGGCTCTCCGCGAGCGCCGACCAGAGCGCCGGATCGTCCTTGAAGCGCACGTCACGCTCGAAGAGCTGGAGGGCCTCGCGCCGCACGTCGTCGAACCGCGCGTCCACGAGATCCCGGACGTGCGTCATGCGCGCATCCTTGGAGGTCGAAAGGATCGACACGATCCACTTCGCCGCGGCCTCGCGCACGCGCGGCGCGCGCGCCGAGGCGAGCCGCAGGATCGACTCGATCGTCTTGATCCCGGTCGCCTTCTTCGTCATGGCCCAGTCGAGCCCGAGCTCGGCGACGGGCGCGACCGGCGAGCACGCGAGGTCCACGCACTGATCGAGCGTGAGCCGCGCCGGCGAGACGTGCTTCTTGATCGCCTCGCAGAGGAAGCCGAGCGCCGTGGGGTTGTCGATCTGGAGCAGCTCCAGCCACTCGGCCACGGTGAGGCTCGAGATGCCCTCGGCCGTGCGCAGGAGGTCCGCCGCGAAGATCTGCACCTCCTCGTTCGGGCTCGCGATGAGCGGGCGCAGGCGCGCCATCGTGAGCTTGCCGAGCTCGCGCGTGTAGTTCGCCTTGAGCATCTCCACCGCGAACACGCGCACCGTGCGGCTCTTCGCGGTCGTCACGAGCGCGAGCACGCCCTCGAAGCAGCCCTTCCACGCCTCGGGCCAGAGCGGCGCGGGCTCGAGCTCCGCGAGCGAATGGCCCTTCGCCACGCGGATGCCGTCCGCCTGCCGATCGAGCGCGGGCGAGCCGTGGTAGAGCACGTGGAGCAGGCTCCAGGCGTCGAGCAGGCGCTCCGGTTTGTCCAGGTGATCGTCGCGGTAGAGCACGAGCGCCTTGCGGATCGCCTCGCCGTACCGGACGGGATCCTTGCGCCCGACGTCGCGGAAGTAGCGCAGGACGCGGCGGCGCAGGTAGTTGCGCGTGGCCTTCGAGAAGTGCGGCGCGCTGTCGTTGCGGCCCCAGAAGCGGGACGGGTGTTTGCCCGTGCCCACGAGCGTGCGCACCTTCAGGCTCTGCCGGCTCGACCAGTCGTAGCGCTGCTTCTCCACGAGCTTGCGCTCGACGAGCCTGTCGAAGGCGACCATGAAGTGGCCGACGAGCTCGTCGTCGTGCGCCTTCTCGGCGAGCTTGAAGAGGCTCTTCACGAGCGGCCGGTGGTGCGGCCTGTCGCAGCCGTCGGCGATGTACGCGACGAGCGTGCGGCGCGCGAAGGGACGGCTGTCCTTCATCCACCGATCGGCGAGAGATTTGAGCTTCTTGCCGGCCGTGAGCGAGAGGACCTCGTCGACGTAACGGTCGTCGCCCGCCTCCCAGTGCTCGTCGAGGAGAAGGTTCGATCCGGCCCGCGTGCGCGCGTTCGCCATGCGAAGGTCGAGACGATAGGCAAGAGGGACGCGCGTGGTCAAGGGGCACGTCTTTCGCACCCCCACGCCCTTCGACGACCTCCGACCATTTCCACCCCCGCTTCCAATCTTTCACCCGAACGGTTCGTCCACGATCCGCGTTGAGCGCGCGCGACCGATCCTTTACGGTGTCTCCATGAGAGCGCTTCGATTCTCGCCTGGTACGCTTGCCATTCCCCTCGTCTCGCTCCTCGCCGCGGCTGGCTGCGGTGGCGGGGGTGATACCGATCAACTCTTCACGAGCACGTCGAGCTCGAGCAGCGGCACGTCGGTCGGCGGCGGAGGCGGCGCCGGCGGTGACGGCGGCGCCAGTGCCGGCGGAATGGGCGGCACGGGCGGGGACGGCGGAATGGGCGGCGCGGGCGGCGCCGGGGCCGGCGGAAATGGCGGCGCCGGCGGCTCCGGAAATGGCGGCTCCGGCGGTGGCGGGCCCGCGTGCGCGCCCGAGGGGCCGTTCGACGGCGAGCCCGTGGATGCGCAGGCCGGGCAATGGACGTGGGTGCCGGTCCCCGAGGCGAAATGCCGGAACGGCAGCTCCACGGGCTTCGGCGTCCGCATCAACCCGGAATCGACGAAGCTCGTCATCTTCCTCGAGGGCGGCGGCGCGTGCTTCAACGGCACGACGTGCAACTTGAACCCGAGCTCCTACGGGCAGAACAACTTCGACAACTGGAAGAACAACGGCGGGAAAAACGGCATCTTCAGCGCAGACGCCGCGAATTCCGTGAAGGACTGGAGCTTCGTCTACGTCCCCTATTGCACGGGCGACGTGCACGCCGGCAACAACCCGGGCGCCGACGTGCCGGGCGGGCTGTCCCCGAAGGGCCAGCAGTTCGTCGGGTACGCGAACATCGGCCATTACCTGAAGCGCATCATCCCCACGTTCAAGGGCGTGACCGAGGTCCTGCTCACGGGCGTGAGCGCGGGCGGATTCGGCGCTTTCTACAATTACGATCGCGTGGCGCAGGCCTTCTGCCCCACGCCCGTCGCGCTGATCGACGACTCGGGCCCCCCGATGAGCGACACCTACATGACGCCTTGCCTCCAGCAGCGCTGGCGCGAGCTCTACAACTTCCCCGCCACGCTGCCCGCCGACTGCGTCGAATGCACGCTCCCGAACGGCGGCGGCCTCGCCAATGCATGGAAGCTCCTCGGAGAAAAATACCCCGACGCCTCGCTCGGGCTGCTCTCGTCCGACAAGGATGGCACGATCTCGCAGTTCTACGGCTACGGGAAAAACAACTGCCAGAACATCGACGGCCTCTTCCCGACGTCGCTCAGCGGCACCGAATACGCGGCGGGCCTCGAAGAGATCCGCGAGAGCTTCCTCAAGCAATCGCCCGCGTGGAGCAGCTATTTCGTGAGTTCCACGACCCACACCTACCTCGGCGGCAATGGTTATTACAACACCAACGTCGAGGGGACGGCATTGACCGGCTGGGTGAAGGGCATCGTCGACGGCGCGGGCGCCACCCACATCGGACCGTAACGAAACGGCAGGCGGATCAACTTTCCGCTCTTACCGAATTTTCCGGGTGCCAGGCGCGGCGCCCTGGACTATGTTCCGCGCATGAACAGCACGCGCACCCATTTCCGCCGCGTCGCGGTCTACTGCGGGTCCTCCGGCGGCGTCGGGACTCATTACCTCGACGCCGCCCGCGCGGCCGGCGCTTTCCTCGCCGAGCGCGGCATCGATCTCGTCTACGGCGGCGGCCGCGTCGGCATGATGGGCGCCGTCGCCGAAGGCGCGCTCATGAAAGGCGGCAGGGTCTACGGCGTCATCCCCGAGAAGCTCAAGACCCGCGAGCTCGCGCACGAGGGCCTCACGGAGCTCTTCGTCGTCGACAGCATGCACGCCCGCAAGACCATGATGGCCTCGATGGCCGACGCCTTCGTCGCCCTCCCCGGCGGCTGGGGCACGCTCGAAGAGGTCTTCGAGGTCGTGACCTGGTCGCAGCTCAACTACCACAAAAAGCCCGTCGGCCTGCTCAACGTGCGCGGCTACTACGACCACCTCGTCGCGTTCCTCGATCACGCGATGACCGAGGGCTTCATCCGCCCCATTCACCGCCCGCTCTGCGCGTCGGCCGATTCGATGGACGCGCTCCTCGACCGCCTCTCGAAGCTCCAGATCCCCGATATCGGTCGGTGGATCGACAAACCTTGAACCGAGCCCGCTCAATCCCCACATCCCCGCCCCGATGACCGACGAACGCAAGATCCCGGAAGGACGCCTCGGAAGGCTCGCGCGGCTGGCCGCGGTCGGGGCGCGCACGGGCGCGAGCCTGATCCGCGGCACGTCGGCGGCGGACACGGCCGCGAACAAGGCCGCGGAGATGCTCGGCACGTTGCGCGGGCTCGCCGCGAAAGCCGGCCAGATGGCGAGCTACGTCGACGGCATGGTCCCCGAGGCGCAACGCGAGGCCTACGAGACGGCCATGCGCAAGCTGCGCAATGCGGCGCCGACCTCGTCCCCAGCGGCCATCCGCGCCCGGGTCGAGGAGGAGCTCGGGGCGCCGATCGACGCGCTCTTCGCCGAATGGGACGAGCAGCCGTTCGCGAGCGCCTCGATCGGCCAGGTGCATCGCGCGCGGCTCGAAAGCGGCCGCGAGGTCGCCGTGAAGGTGCAGCACCCCGGCATCGAGAAGGCCGTCGAGAGCGACCTCGAGAATGCCGACGCCCTCGGCGGCATGGTCGCCATGCTCGGGCCGAAGCGCCTCGAACCGAAGGCCGTGCTCGCCGAGCTGCGGGCGCGCTTCACCGAGGAGCTCGATTACGAGCTCGAAGCCCGGAGGCAGCGGGCGTTCACGGCGCTGCACCGCGACGACCCGGCGATCCGCATTCCGGAGGTCATCACCGAGCGGTCGAGCAAGCGCGTGCTCACGAGCGAGCTCGTGCGGGGAAAAACCCTGGAAGAGGCCTGCGAGGCGGACCTCGCAATCCGGGAGAAATACGCCGACACGCTCTGGCGGTTCGTCTTCAAGGGCAACCTCGTCGGCGGCATGTTCAACGCCGACCCGCACCCCGGCAATTACCTCTTCCAGGACGACGGCTCGATCATCTTCCTCGATTTCGGCTGCGTGCAGCCCATCGAGGGAGATCGGCTCACGCTCGCGCGGGAGCTCCACCTCGCCGCATTGCGCCGCGACGAACCGGCCTTCGGCGAGATCGCCGCGAAGATCCTCCTCACCGAGGGCGGGGTCTACGAGCGAATGGCGGTCGCGTACTCGCGGCGCTGCTTCGAGCCGATCTTCGCCTCGCCGTTCCGCATCACGCGGTCGTACGCGGCGAGCTTGGTCGACGGCATCCGGGACATGAAAAACGAGGTGCTGCTCAAGAAGGACGGCAATTTCGTGCAGCTCCCGCCCGGCATGCTCTTCATGAACCGGCTGCAGTTCGGCTTCTATTCGGTCCTCGCCCGCCTCGACGTGGCGATCGATTACGCGGCCGTGGAGGAGGCGTTCCTGCGGGAGGCAGGGCTCGCCTGAAGCTGAGCATTGGTCTCATCGCAAGCCGCCGCGCCGGGGCGCCGCCCCGGACCCCGCGGGGGCTGTTCGCCCCTCGACCCGAACCAGCGCAAGCGCTGGACCTTTTGGGGAAGAACTGCGCGATGCGCAGTTCTTCCCACAGGCCGGTGGCAAGACCAAAGACGGCGTTGCCAGGTGAAGTGGTCTTGGCTG
>NZ_JARZHG010000057.1 GCF_029946505.1 Polyangium sp. y55x31 | reverse complement strand
CACCTGCATATGTCGTCAGCAATCAAAAATGTACCGACGACTGGACCGAGCCTCGTTCGATTGATCCTACAAAGTGGGATGTTGGAGCCGATGGACCTACTCGACGGTTTATGAGATGAGTTCTACTGGGCGTTCAACCAGAATGGCGCGCAGAACGCGTGGGACATCCAGGTCGCGGCCGAATCCCACGGCAACTGGGACAGCAACTGGGGCTGGAACCATTACGGCCGCCTGGAGCCGCGCCTCACCTGTTCCTACTGAGCGCGGCTCTCTTCGTCGGCGCGGTGTCCGAGGGCGACGATCAGCAGTAACGCTTGAGGGCCGCCGCGCGCGCCTTCGGTTTCGTCCTATCACGCACCGGCGAGGCCGTGAGGAGACAACGAGGTTGGGCGAGCCCGTGATCGGGGTCCGGCGAGCGTGTGATCGAAGTCCTCTCCCTTCGACATCGCAGACGACGAGCGCGTGATCGAGGTCGGCGAGCGCGTGATCGAGGTCGGCGAGCGCGTGATCGAGGGCAGCGAGCCTGTGATCGGAGTCCTCCCCCTTCACATCAAGCCGGCGAGCCCGTGATCGAAGTCCCCGAACCGGCGCCGAGGAGCCTCCGAACGAGGCGTGACGTGAAGCTCAGAGCGCCGCGAGCGCCGCGAGCACCTGATCGGCGTGCCCGTCGACCTTCACGTTCGCGAACCGCTTCGCGATCCGGCCCTGCTCGTCGATGATCACCGTCGTGCGCAGCGCGCCCTCGAACGTCCTGCCGTAATTCGTCTTCGTCCCCCACGCCCCGTACGCGCGGTGCACGGCGCCGTCCGTGTCGGCGAGCAGCGGGAAGCCGAGGCTGTATTTCGCCTTGAACTTCACGTGCGAATTGACGCCGTCGCGGCTCACGCCGAGCACCACGGCGCCCTTCTTCTGCAGCGTCGCGAGGTTGTCCTGGAACGCGCACGCCTCGCGCGTGCACCCGGGCGTGTCGTCCTTGGGGTAGAAATAAAGGACCACGCGCTTGCCGGCGAAATCGGCGAGCGACACGGTCGTTCCCGCGTCCGAGAGAAGCGAGAAGGAAGGCGCCGCCTCTCCGCTGCCCGTCGCCGGGGCCGTGGCGGCCGTGGCGGGGGCCGCCGCGGCCTTTTTCGGGGTCGCGGCGGCCTTCTTCGCGGGAGCGGCCTTCTTCGCGGGAGCGGCTTTCTTGGTCGCTGCCGCTTTCTTCGCGGGAGCCGCCGCCGTCTTCGCGGGCGCCTTCTTTGCGGGCGCCTTCTTCGTGGTGGGGGTCTTCTTCGTGGTCGTTGCCTTCGTCCTGTACGACGTCGCCATGCCCGATCCTCCTCTGCGCGCCGACGAACCGTAGCGCGAAACGAAGACCGGACGCAATGGGTCCGCTATTCGGGATCGCAGGCGCCGTCGCAGGTGTTCTGGATCTGCCCGTCCGGCTGGAAGAACAGATCGAGCTGGTCCTTGATCTTCGCGTTGCGCCGCACGCCCTCGTGGACGTCGTTCTTCTCGGACTCCGCGGGCAATCTGCATTCGATCCCCGGCTCGGTCGCGAGCTTGAAGTCGACCACGACGAGCGCGTCGTCCGCGGGCGCCGTCGTGCTCTCGAGGCCCCAGATCGGCCGCGGCGAGGGGTCGAGCAGCGGAATGCCCGTCGCGCGGGCGACGAGGTGGCTCGCGAGGTTGTTCACCGAGTGATCCCCGATCCCGATCTGCATGAGCACATGCCGGTTCGCGGGGCTCTTCGGGTAGGTATCCTTCAAGAGGTGCGGCGCGTAGGTCATGGGGTCGACGCGGTCCCAGGTGCCCTGGCTCAGGGCCATCAGCTTCGTGATGGTGAGCGGGTTCTGGAGCTGGCCCTGGAGCACGCCGTAGAGCTGCTGATAACTCGCCGAGCGCGACATCATGAGCGAGTACGGGCCGCCGCCGACGCCGAGCGCGGCGCGATCGAGGATCGGGTTCAGGGCCAGCATGGTGACGCCGAAGATCGAGCCCTGGCTGATCCCGTAATAGAAGAGCTTGTTCGTGTCGTAGAGGGGCTTGCCGAATTGCTGGAGCTCGGGCAGCGCGGCGATCGGGCCCTTCAGGGCGTAGGTCAGGGCGATGTAGTTGATGATGCCCTGGTGGAGGCGATCGACGAATCCGAAGACATTGCCGGTATCGTCGAAGGCCTTCTGCAGCACGATCTCGATGTCCGGCTCGGCCATGCCCCAGAGATCGACCGCGGCCGCGATGTACTTGCGCTCGTTCTCGTAGCCGCGCATGAAGCCGTAATTGATCTCCTCGGCGAGCCCGAAGAAGCCGTGCCCGTACTGAAGAATACGCGCCGGCTCGAAGGACGCGTCCGCGGGCTTCAGGCTATGCGGGACCTGGAGAATGAACGGCACGTCGGCGTCGCCGTTCTGCGCCGGCTTCCCGCTCGCGTCCCGGTGGATCTTCGCGCCCGGATCGACGCTCTCCATGTAGAGAGGCACCTTGATCGTGCCCTCGATCCGCAGCCAGATGTTTTCGTTTTCCGCGGGCGTGGTTTCCGTGACCTTGACATTGCTCACGGCCGGCGGATTCGCTTCGAGCTTCGTGATGAGATCGTCGCGCATCGTGAGGAGGTCACGCGTGTTCATCTCCTCGCTGCCCGTGGTGAAATCCCAGGCGAGCTGGAGCTTCTTCCGATCGACGCCATGGGCCACGAGGGCAGGGAAGACGTCCTTTTCGTAACGGCTCGCGATGGGGTCGAGCACGGGATCGGAGGTCGTCTGTTTGTCCCGGATACGCTTGAACCCCTCGGGCGGCGCGAGCAGCGGCCCGGCGGCCGCGTCCGATGCCGGCGCGAGCCCCTGGAGCGCGACGATGTATCGCTTGTCGTTTTCCAGCCGCACGAATGGGCGAAGGATGAAGGCCCGCTCCGAGGGCTCGGGCGTGTTCATGTCGACCTCGGCCCAGACCGGCACGGGTTTGCCCGTCTCCGCGTCGAGCAGGATCACCTTGCTTTCGGGCGAGAGGCTCTTCTCGGGCTCGTCCGTGTGGAAGACGACGCCCTCGGTGCTCACGCCCTCCTTGAAATGCACGAGGATCGGCTGATGCGCCGAGAACCCGTCGATCGGGTGCGATGCGGTGAAATCGAAGGACTTCTCGTTCTTGTCCTTCATCTGCGCGGCCTCGGGGATCACGACCCGCTTGCCGCTCGGCATGGCCGCGTCGTCCTTCAGGTAGAAATCGGACGGGTAGGGCAGGAGGCAGTCGTTTTCGAATGCGATGGGGTTACACCCCTCGGGGACGGCGAGCGGCGGCGGCCCCGCAGGGGTCTCCGTTCCGTCCGAGCATCCGAGCGCGGCGAGGCCGGCGAACGTTATGAGGCAAGCGGCAAGAGTCCGAGACGGTAGCATGGCAAGCTCCTTCGCCGGCCAGCGTAACACGGCGGACGGAGGAGCGGAGCGTCAGCTTTTGCGGACGCGGTGGCACTTCTCGTAGAGGCCGGGGAAGACGCCATGCGGGTCGAGCCTACGCTTCGCGGCCTCGTAACGCTCGCGGTCGTAGATCTCCCAGAATCGCTCCTCGGTGTAATGGTTGCGCGAGATCAGAGTCTTCACGCCGCCGAGCTCGTAGGTCTTCTGTTCGAGTACCTCGGATGCGTCGACGATCGGGTCGTCATTGGGCTTGCCGTACACCGCGCAGTCGATCCAGAGCTCGTCCTTGTACCTCGCGTGTGATTCGCGGATCCACGGGTACGGGCGCGGCATGCGGTAGGGGACGACCCAGAGCGGCCAGAAATCGAATTCACGCTCGTACCAGGCGTAGAACGCGCCGAAGTTCCGCTGCGGGACGAAGACGTCGCAGACGACGTCGGGGCGCGGCTTCAAGCCGAGCACGCGATCGAGCCGCTTCGACCATCGAATGAGGTTGCGCGAGCCGAGCACGTGGCGGCCGACGAGCCAGCGCACGGGCTTCGTCTCGAGCCCCGGCACCGTACGGCTGAGCCAGTGGCATTCGGCGTCGTAACGGAAGAAATAATCGGGCGTCGTGAGGAAATCGTCCGTCCGCGCGAGGGTGCTCTTGTAATAGACGTCGAGCCAGCGATAGTTCGAGGTGAACGGCGCCTCGTCCACGAACGCGCCGAGGCAGAGCACGAAGTCGCGTGGCCCGTGCACGATGCCGTCGACGAACTCGAAATCGCCCGCGCGGCAGCGCTCCACCATGGCCGCATTGAAGGCGTCGAAGCGGTCGAAGCGGCGGTATTCCATCCGGACGAACCGCTTCGCCGGCACGAGCTTGAACGTGAGGCGCGACAGCACGCCGAGCGTGCCGTACGAGCCGTGGATCATGTCGAAGAGCAGCGGCTCCTTGTCGGCCGAGCAGGTGACGATCTCGCCGTCGCCGGAGATGACTTCGTATTCGAGGCAGCCATCGTGGAAGCCTCCGTGACGATAGGAGCTCGACTCGATCGAGCAGCCCGCGACGGCGCCGCCGAGCGTGATGTCTTCGAGCTCGGGGACGACCGCGGGCACGAGGCCGTGTTCGAGCGTGCGCGGGACAAGCTCGGCGAACGTGACGCCGGGCTCGGCGACGCAGATGCGGCGCTCCGGATCGATGGTGAGCACGCGCCGCAGGCGCGAGGCGTCGATCGGCGTGGCGCGCTCCCGGGGATCGCCCGGGACGGGCACGAAATGGGAGACGCCGCCTTTGTCGATACGGACGGGCCCGCCCCGGCTGGCTTGTACACGAATGGTGCTGGCGACGCGCGTGACCTCGCGGTCGTGGGAAGAGAGATCCATTGGTTGCCCCCCGTACCCGGAGGCGTGGCATCCGAGCAAAGAATGGTCAAGCCGGCGAATCGCGAATTCGCGGCGCCGTGCGGGCCGGAACGAGGGAGCGGCCGGGGCGGATACGGCGGAGGTTTGGCGGGGACGATGCGAGGGCCGTTCAGCTCGCCATGAGGAGAGCCTTCAATTGCGAAGGCTGAATGCCGTATTCTTTGCGGCAATAATCGCAGGTGATCTCGAGGACCTTGTTGTCGCGGAGGAGATCCTCGATGTCCGAGCGCGGGAGCGTCGCGAGGCTCGACAGGACGCGGAGCTCGCTGCAATGGCACGCATACCGCAGGTCCGACTCCGCGAGCAGCGTGTACGGCATGCCATAAAGGAGCTCCTCGATCAGCACATTCGGCGTGAGATCTCCTTTGCGGAGCAGGTCGTCGAGCTTCGGGAAGTCTTCGAGCCTCTGCGTCATGATCATGAGCGGCCCGCGCTCGACCTCCGGCAAGAGCTCGACGATGTAGCCGCCAGCCGCCACGACCTCGTCCCCTTCGAGCAACGTGGACACGGCGATCGTGGAGACGATCTGCTCGGAGTGCTGCATGTACGCCATGAGCGCCCCCGAAATCCCGCCGTCCGGCCCGTCGAACGAGACCTCCACGATGCCCTGATGCAGGGCGCCGTTCGGCAGCGTCCGCATCATCTTGAGCAGCGCGCCCTTGCCGCCCACCATGTCGTCGCCCGTCTCGCCGCTGAAGCCCACGAGGCCGCGGTTCGTGCCGTCCGGGTGCGCGTCGGCCACGATGCTGCCCTTGCCGCCCGCGCCCTTCAGGATGCTCTGGACGCGCAGGTTCGGGCTCATCGCCTCGCGGATCAGCGCCGCCCCCGTGACGAGCTCGCCGAAGCGGCTCGCCACCGCGCCCTTCGCTCCTTGCGAGGCGATCGCGCCGCGCACCGTCTCGGTGGTGAGCGCGGAGATGACCCGGAACGCGCCGTCGTTCGTCATGGCGCGGATGACCTTGTCGGACTGCTTCTTCGTGACGTTCTTTTCGCTCATCAAACGGCCACCGCCGTCCCGGACGCGATGAGGCCGTCGCGTTCGAGCAGCGCCTCCAGGGTTGGTTCGCGCCCCATGAAGCGCCGGTAAAGGACCATCGGATCCTCGCTGTCGCCTCGCGCGAGGATCTCGGATCGGAAGGCCTCGCCGACCTCCCGGCTGAACAGCCCCTCGCGCTTGAACCGCGAGAATGCGTCGGCATCGAGCACCTCGGCCCACTTGTACGAGTAATACCCCGCGGCATACCCGACCGGGCTCGAGAAGAGGTGCGAGAACGAGGCGATCATCGCGTGATCGCCGGGCAGCCTCGCGGGCGAGTGGCGCGAGAGGATCTCGCGGCCGTACGTGGTGGGATCGCCGTCGCGCGCCGGATCCCAGTCCACGTGCAGCGCGAGATCGACCTCGGCGAAGCCGAGCTGCCGCATCATCGCGTTCGCCGCGCGGAACGTGCGCGCCGCCCGCATGCGCTCGAGCAGCGGCGCCGGGATCGGCTCGTTCGTCTCGTGGTGCCGCGCGAAGAGGTCGAGCGCCTCTTTCTCCCAGCACCAGTTCTCCATGATCTGCGAGGGCAGCTCGACGAAGTCCCACGCCACGTTCGTCCCGGCCAGCGTGCGCACCTCCACGCAGCTCGACGCGTGGTGCATGAGGTGGCCGAACTCGTGGAAGAGCGTCTCGACCTCGCGGTGGTTGAGGAGCGCGGGACGATCGCCGATCGGCGGCGTCAGGTTGCCCGCGAGGACCTCCACGTGCGAGGCCGGCGCCTGGGCCTCTGCGACGCCCGTCACGAGGCCCTGCATCCACGCGCCGTCGCGCTTCGACTCGCGCGGCCAGAGATCCACGTAAAACACCGAGCTCGCGTGTCCCTTCGGCTCCACGATGCGGTACGTCGAGACGGTCTCGTGCCAGGCCTTCGTCTCGGGCGAAGGCTCGATGCGCACGCCGTAGAGCGCCGAGGCGATCGCGAAGACGCCTTCGAGCGCCCTCTCCGCGGAGAAGTAGGGACGGAGCGACTCCTCGTCGAAGTCGTACCGCGCGCGACGGAGCTTCTCGGCGTAATACGCGACGTCCCAAGGCTCGATCGGCGGCGCGTCGGGTCCTTCGAGCTCCTTGCGGAACGCTTCGAGCTCGGTGTTCTCGCGATCGAAGTACACCTGCGTCTTGTCGCGGAGCGTCTGCACGAACGTGCGCGCGGCGTGACCCGACTTCGCCATGCGATCTTCGAGCACGAGGTCGGCGAAGCTCTCGAAGCCGAGCAGGCGCGCCTTCTCGCGCCGGAGCACGAGGATCCGCTGCACGAGCGGCCGGTTGTCCCAGGGCTCCTCCGTCGCGCGCGTGGCGTACGCGCGGTACATGCGCTCGCGGATCGAGCGATCGTCGAGGTACGTCATCACGGGCAGGTAGCTCGGCGCCTGCATCGTGAAGCGGTACCCCGAAAGACCCTTCGCCTCCGCGCTCGCCTTCGCCGCGAGCACCGCGCCTTCCGGCAGGCCCGCGAGCTTCTCGGGCTCGCCGAGCACGAGCTCGAACGCGTTCGTCGAATCGAGCACGTTCTGCCCGTAACGAAGCGTGAGCTGCGCGAGCTCCACGTCGATCTCCGCGAGCCGCTTCTTCCCCTCGGGATCGAGGTCCGCGCCGCTGCGCTTGAAATCGGCGATCGTCTTGTCGAGCAGCCGCTTGCGTGTCCCCGTGAGCGCCTTCGCCTCGTCCGTCGCGGCGAAGGCCTTGAGCGCGTTCCACACGGGCTCCGAGAGCGCGATGCCGCTGAAGAACTCGCTCACCTCGGGCTGCACCGCGGAGTACGCGGCGCGGAGCTCGGGCGTCGTCGCCACGGATTCCAGGTGTCCGACCACGCCCATCACGAAATCGAGCTGCTCCGTCACCCGTTCGAGCGCGGTGATGGTGTTCTCGTACGTGCGGGGGCCCGGCTCCGCCGCGAGGGCATCGAGTCGCGCCTTCGCGTCGGCGAGGAGCGCTTTGACGGCGGGCTCGACGTGCTCGCCGCGGATGCGATCGAAGGGGATTTCGTAGCCGAGGCCGAGCAGCGGATTTTCGTGAGATTCAGGCATGTTCGGTGCTCTCGCGGCGCGCGCGCCTCCTCTGGGGACTTCTTCGTCCTTGCTACCTACGATCCCCTCTCGGCTCGCGCAACGCTCGGCGCGCGACATCCGGACGAGTTCGCCACGAAACACGCACCTGTGGGCCCGGAGGCGCGAGAGAACGAGCCCTCGGAGGACGAGAAGCGAGACTCCAGCGCTTTCCGTGGTGTCCGGCCCTCGGCCCTTCGGCTCGTTCGCCGGTTTCGAGGGCCTTTTGATTCCGCTACGCTCGCGCCGTGAACGTCGCCCTCTTCCTGATCGGGCTCGGCAAGATTTTCTTCGGCATCCTCGTCGGCGCCCTCGGCGTGTGGCTCGGCTCGCGCGTGCTCGGGCGGCTCTTGCGCCTCGGGGAGATCGACGAGGAGCTCGCGAAGGGCAACGCGGGCGTCGCCATCATCTCGGCCGCGGGCCTGCTCTCGCTCGGGCTCCTCGCGCAGCACGCGGTGTCGGCGACGTTCGCCGCGATGGACCTCATGTACCGCGGCCAGAAGCTCGCGCCCGTGATGCTCGGCAAGTTCGCGTTTTACGGCCTCGCGCACGTCGCGCTCTCGCTCGCGGTGGGCGCGGCCGCGCTCGCGGTGGGCACGTTCCTCTTCGTCCGGCTCACGCGCGGCGTGGACGAGCTTGCCGAGATCCGCAAGGGCAACCTCGCGCCCGCGCTCGTGCTCGGCGCGGTGATGGTGGTGATCGCGCTCGTGGCCGCGCCGGGCCTCGAGACCGCCCTCGACGGCCTGTTGCCGTTGCCCGAGCTCGCGCGCGACGAGGTGATGGCGCCGTCATGAACGGTCGAACGATCCTCGCGCTCGGAGCGACCGCGTGCCTGTTCGTCGCGGGCTGCTGCTGCAACCTCGGCGACCTCGCCGAGCTGCTCTCGCAAAGCGGAGACGAAGAGCCGTCCGAGGACACGCCGGGCGTCGATCTCGGCGTCGCGGTGTATCCCGAAAAGACGCCCGCGTCCGGCGCGACGAAGTATGCGTGGCGGGATCGTCGGCTCGAACCGCCCGTTTATCGCGCCGGTTACGCGCTCGGCGCGGACGAGCAGCGCGACGTCGATGCGGCGCACCGCGAGCTCGCGGTGCGCCTCAAATACCAGGACGCGGGCGACGGCGCGTTCAAGTGGGTGCCGCCGCCGGGCTGCGACGCGAGCATGCAGTGCATCTTCGAGTCGCTCGCGGAGCGCAGCAAACCCGACGTCGATCCGCTCGCCGCGCGTTTCAAGGCGCGCATCCAGGAGGCGAAGCTCGGCACGCTCGACGCCGTCGAGCTCATGGCCTCGTTCGTCCAGACGATCCCTTACGAGATCCCCAAGGATCGCCCGTTCGGCCTCATGCCGCCGGCGCTCGTGGCTTCGGCGAAGAAAGGCGACTGCGATTCGAAGGCGCTCCTTTTGCACATGCTGCTCGACGCGATCGGCGTCGACAGCGTGCTCCTGAACTCGAATGCCCACAGGCACGCGATGCTCGGCGTCGCCGTGCCCGCGCAGGGCGAGAAGATCCGCTACCAGGGCCGCGAGTACGCGTTCGTCGAGACGACCGCGAAGAACGCGCCCGTCGGATGGATCTCGAAGGAGCTCTTGAAGCCGAACGACTGGGTCGTCGTGCCCGTGCGAATCCGTTCCCCGGAGAAGGCGCCGAAGAACGAAGCAAGGGCGGGCAAAGCGGTGGACCCGCCGAAGCCGAAGTCCACGAAGAAGCGTTGATCGGGCTTACGAGCCGAGCGCGTCCGAGAGGGTGTGCACGGCGGCGATCATGCCCTCCGTCGGGTTTTCCCGGTGTGCACGGGCGTGCTCGATCACGAGGTCGACGAGCGTCACGAGGTACGCCGAGGCGTTCGCCTCGTGGAGCGCTTGTTCGAGCGCGCCGAACCTTTTGCGCGTCTCGTCGGTCGCATCGAGCGCCGACAGCGCCGCGAGCATCGCAGCCGCGCGCGCCTCGTCTTTTTCTTTGATCGCGTCCCGCCCGGCGTCGATGAGCACGTGGCCGAATGTCGCGACCCGCGCTTCGGTATGCTCCGGGGAGCTCCCTGCGGCTTGCGCCACGAGCTCCTGCAGCTCCGGGAAAGCGCGCCTTTGGACGAGCGCCAGAAAGAGGGCGTGTCCGTTCGTCTCCCAGTCCGCTTTCGAGCCGAGCCGCTTGCTGATCCACGCGACCACGGGCGAGGCCACGGGCCCCTGATGCAGCGAGGCGAGCGCGGCGCTCATCAGCCGCTCGGCAGAGGCGCCTTGCGCCGCGAGCCAATCGAGCAGCATCGCGCGCTCGTCGCCGTTCGTCCCGGTCTTCACCTTCTCGAACGCGTCTTCGACGGTGAGCCCCGCGAACGGATCGGCGAAGAGCGGATCACCCTCGTCGCCGCCGAGATCGAGCCCGAGCTCATCACCGAGCGAGTCGCCGCCGAAGAAGGCGCCGTCACTTTGTTTCGAGGCCGAAGCATCCGGCGCGGTCGCGTCGTCGAGGTCGAACATCGACGCGAGATCGACGGGTTCGTCCGAGGGCGCGAACAGGGCGACCGCGGGCGCGGGTGCTTTCGTTTCCCTGCGCTCGATACGCGCTTGCAACGCGGGCGGGACCTTTCCGCGGACGAGGTCGGCGAGCGTCTCCCATTCCCGATCCTCGAAGGAGAACCCGGGCGCGTTCAGCACCTCGTGCTCGAACTCGGCGGGTTTGTCCTCGCAGAGCTTCGCGAGCGCGACGAGGATGGGCGTGCGCTCGACGTGCGAGGAGCGCGCGCGCCAGCGAAGGAGATCCGCGGACGTGAGCTCGTGCGCGTGCTCGGCGAGGAAGCCGTGATCGTCCGGCGTGAGCGACGCTTGCCGGAGGACGTGCAAGAAGGCCACGGCGCGGGCGCTTCCGCGATGAGCATGCACGAGGGCATCGATTTCAGCCTTTTTCATGGGAGCCCCCACCTTACCAGGGACCGGCCTTCGCGCGCGACGCTCGTATCGTGCTTCGACGTGTAGGAGCTGCGCTCCGGAATGACCACCCTCGGCACCACGGCGACGCGGGGCGAGACGCATTACACGCTAACGAATGCTGCTGCGTCGCGCGAAGGACCGAAGACGTCCGAGGGGCGCTCCGCCCGGGGCGATAACGCGAACGGGAGTGATGGGCCAAAAGAATTGCATTGGTCGAAATCGAGTTGACGAGACGAGCGGGGCGGGCTTCCATGACATCGATCGCGATTTTTCCCGCTCGGCGATCCGGCCCCGCGGCTCATGGGGAGCCCGGGGCTGTATGTTTTTCAGGGCCGATCATTTTCGTCGCGCGTGGCGACGGAGCGAGAGGCCGGTCCGCGCGCGCATCGGCCCGCGTGGCGAGGAGGTCTCGGCCGTGGACCGCCGAGCGCGTGGCGCCTCCGTCGGCGTGATTCGCGGCCCCCGTGCCACCCTGAGCCGCTCTCCGACACCGCTGCCGTGCTTTCGGCGCGCGCGCCGCGAAAGGGCGGAAAATGCCTTGCGGCATGCCGATTGCTCTGATGCGCCGGCATGAGAACACTACCTGTCCTTTCCCTGCTTCTCTCCCTCTCCGCTCTCGCTTGCAGCTCGTCGGCGCCGCCCGAGCCGCCGGGGGCCAACAATACCGGCGATTGCCACGACCCGAACACCCCCGGCTGCGTCGTGACCTCCGGCGCGCAGCGCATCACGAGCCCGAACGTCCCCAGCGCCGACCTCGACGCGCTCGTCGACGGCAACACGGCGTTCGCCGCCGACATGTACAAGGCGCTCCGCAGCGAGCCCGGAAACCTCTTCTATTCCCCGCACTCGATCTCGAGCGCGCTCGCGATGACCTGGGCCGGCGCCCGCGGACAAACCGAGACGGACATGGCGAAGGCCCTGCACTTCACCCTGCCGCAGGCGCAGCTTCATCCGGCGTTCAACGCGCTCGACCTCGCGCTCGCGAGCCGCGGCAAGGACGCGAAGGGCTCGGACGGCCAGGGCTTCCGGCTCAACGTCGCGAACGCGGTCTGGGGTCAGGTGAAGTATCCCTTCGAGGCGTCGTTCCTCGACGTGCTCGCCCTCAATTACGGCGCCGGCATGAACATCGTCGATTTCGTCGAGGCGCAGGATCAGGCCCTCTCGCTGATCAACGGCTGGGTCGAGAAGAAGACCGAGGGCAAGATCAAGGACATCCTCGCGCCCGACTCCATCGACGCGAGCACGCGGCTCGTCCTGACGAACGCCGTGTACTTCAATGCGGCCTGGCGGACGCCGTTCGAGGAGGAGAACACGCAAAACGCCTCGTTCACGACGGACGACGGCGCCACGGTCACCGTGCCCATGATGCAGGGCTACATCGAGGCGCCGTATGGCAAGGGCGCGGATTACGCGGCCGTGGAGCTGCCGTACGACGGCGACGAGCTCTCGATGGTGCTCGTCCTGCCGGACGATCTCGACGCGTTCGAGAGCAGCCTCGACGCGGCCCGTTTGAGCGAGGTCGTGGGCGCGCTCTCGGAGCACAGCGTCGACACGCGTTTGCCCAAGTTCAAGTTCGAGTCGAAGTTCAGCCTGGTCAAGCCGCTCGACGCCCTCGGCATGGGCATCGCATTCACGGGCGGCGCGGATTTCTCGGGCATCAATGGGACGGGCGGGCTCGCGATCTCGGACGTGATTCACCAGTCGTTCGTCTCGGTGAACGAGGCCGGGACCGAGGCGGCGGCCGCGACCGCGGTGATCGTGGGCGAGACGAGCGCGCCCGAGCCCGCGGCGATCACGTTCGACAAGCCCTTCCTGTTCTTCATCCGCGACATCGCGACGAAGTCCGTGCTCTTCGTCGGCCGCGTGGCCGATCCGAGCTGAGCCGACCACGCTCGGCGGACGGGCGTATCTTGCCGCGCGGAGCCTTCCGCACCAAGATACGCCCATGTTCTTCAAGGTCGACCCTCGCAAGCTGCAGATGCCCACGAAGGAGCAGGCCCTCCCTGGGCGGAGCGCTCGGATGCGCGTGCCCGAGCGCCACTTCGTGAACGGCGCGCGGATCGTGCCCCCGTTCCCCGAGGGCACCGAGCAGGCGATGTTCGGGCTCGGGTGCTTCTGGGGCGCGGAGCGCAAGTTCTGGCAAACGAAGGGCGTCTACTCCACGGCCGTCGGATACGCCGCCGGGATCACGCCGAACCCCACCTACGAAGAGGTCTGCACCGGCCTCACCGGCCACAACGAGGTCGTGCTCGTCGTCTTCGAGCCCGCGAAAGTCTCGTACGAGGCGCTGCTCGCGGTCTTTTGGGAGAACCACGACCCGACCCAGGGCATGCGCCAGGGCAACGACGTCGGCACGCAGTATCGCTCGGGCATTTATTGCTTCGGCCTCCTGCAAAAAATGGCCGCCGAGCGCTCGCGCGTCGCCTACCAGAGGGCGCTCAAGGCCGCGGGGCACGGGGACATCACGACCGAGATCCTCGAAGCGCCCGAGTTCTATTACGCCGAAGAGTATCACCAGCAGTACCTCGCCAAGAACCCCGACGGTTACTGCGGCATCGGCGGCACCGGCGTGAGCTGCCCGATCGGGCTCGTTTCGGCGACTTGAGCACGGCCTCCGCGTTTGCTCTGGCGTGACACGGCCCGCGAAGCGCGGATAGCATCCCATCCATGACGAAGACACGACACGCGGGCCGGATCGGGCGTTTTGCGCTCGTCCTTTCGATCATGGGCCTCCTCGGCGCGACGACCGCGTGCGGGGAGAGCGGCACGGGCGCCACGGGCGGCCTTGGAGGGTCGGGCGCAGGCGGGAGCGGAAGCGGCGCTTCGGGGCAAGGCGGCCAGGGCGGCATGGGCCAGGGCGGCATGGGCGGCGAAGGCGGCGACCTTTTCCCCTCGGGCGTCGGCGGCGCGGGCGGAGGCGCGGGCGGCGGCGGGCCGAACTGCAATCCCATCCTCAAGGCCACCGTGCGCGATTTCCAGGTCGCGCACCCGGATTTCGAGGATTTCCTCGGAGACGATAAGGGCATCGTCACGAACGAGCTGGGCGCGGACGGAAAACCCGTTTATGCGGGCAACCCCACGACGCCGACGACGACGGGCAAGGCGAATTTCGACCAGTGGTACAACGACGTCGAGGGCGTGAACATCGCGATCCCGGTCGAGATCCCGCTCATGGCCATGGGCGGCGGGACCTACACGTACAACAACTCGGCGTTTTTCCCCATTGACGGCCAGGGCTTCGGCAACGAGTTCAACACCCACAATTACCATTTCACCCTCGAGCTGCGGACGCAGTTCATCTACGAGGGCGGCGAGATCTTCACGTTCACGGGCGACGACGACCTCTTCACGTTCATCAACGGCAAGAAGGTCATCGACCTCGGCGGCGTGCACGGGGCGCAGACCGCCACGGTGGACCTCGACGCGCGCGCGGCCGAGCTCGGCATCGAGAAGGGCAAGACGTATCCGCTCGATTTCTTCTTCGCCGAGCGGCACACGAGCGAATCGAACTTCCGGATCGACACGACGATCGGCTGCTTCTCGGAGCCGCCGATCCCCGAATAGTCAGTCGAACGGCCGGACCGTCACCGCGTGATTCAGGGGGCCGTGCCCATGCCCGAGCCCCGGCGCCTGCGCAATCGCGAGCCGCAGGTACCGCCGCGCCCGCGTGATGGCCGCGGTCACGTCGAGCCCCTGCGCGATCCCCGCGGCGATCGCCGAGGCCAGCGTGCATCCCGTCCCGTGCGTCGAGGTGGTCTCGATGCGATCGTCCTCGAAGATCCGCTCTCCCTCCGCCGTCACGAGCACGTCCGTGACCTTCGGCCCTTCGAGGTGCCCGCCCTTCAAGAGCACCGCCTTCGGCCCGAACGCGAGCAGCGCCTCGGCCACGCGCCGCATCGCCGCGACCGAGTCGATCGTTTGACCTGAAAGAACCTCGGCCTCCGGCAGGTTCGGCGTGATCAGCGCCGCGCGCGGCAAAAGCCGGCCGACGAGCGCTTCGCGCGCCTCCGGGAGCAGGAGCGGCGCGCCGCCCTTCGCCACCATCACCGGATCGACGACGAGCGGCACGTCCTTCGCGAGGCGCGCGTGCACGTCGGCGACGACGCCGATGACCTCGGCCGAATGGAGCATGCCGGTCTTGATCGCGTCCGCGCCGATGTCCTCCAGGACGAGGCTCATCTGCTGCGCGAGGAAGTCGGGCGGGACCGGAAAAACCCCGAAGACGCCGCGCGTGTTCTGCGCGGTGAGCGCCGTGATCGCGGTCGCTCCGAAGGCGCCGAGCGCCGTCACGGCCTTCAGATCCGCCTGGATTCCCGCCCCGCCGCCCGAGTCCGAGCCAGCCACGATGAGCACACGCCCTTGCATCGAAGGCCCCGCGTACCAGCGCGGAACCCGACGCGCAAGGTGCTCGGCGTTCACTTCGACATGGCGAGCGTCGCCCGCACCCGGCGCTGTTCGAGCGGCGTGAACGAGCGATCGAGCAGCGCTTGCTCGGCCGCCTTGAACGCGGGCTCGTCCTCGGTCTTCGCCGCGAGCGCGTCGCGCTCCTTGCGGAACGCCTCGATGCGCGCCTTCCACGCCGCGCGCTCTGCGTCGAGCTCGGCCAGCCTGTCGGCCGCCTCCACGCCGAGCGTCTCGACGCGCTTCGTGTACACGTCCTCGTCCGTCGCGCCTTCCGCGCGCATCGCGTCCACCTCGGCGCGCGCGCGGAGCGGCAGCGTCGCGGCTTGCCGCGCCTCGCGTGCTCCTTTCGGCAAGCTCGCTTCGAGCTCGGCGATCTTTTGCTCGCGCTGCTCGGCCGTCAGCGCCTCGTCCTGACGAATCCGACTCGCCTCCGCGGCCACCTCGCCTTCGCGCTCCTCGTCGCCGAAGAGCGCGTCCGCCGTCTCCTCGCCGAAATGCTTGCGCCTGAGCTTTTTCAGCGCGTCGAGCCGCGCCGCCTCCTCGGCCTCCTCGGCCTTCGGCAGCACGAGCCCATCCTTGTCTTTGCGATACGCGAGGTATTGATCGAGCAGCGCCGCGGCCTGAAGAGCCGCCGGGCCGTCGACGCGCTCGCGAATGGCGGCGAGGATCCGCGCGCGGATCGTCTCGTCGCCCTCCTCGCCCTCGGTGGTGAAGTAGTAATCGAAGAGGCGCAGGATCTCCGGCCCGAGGAGGAGGGATCCATCGGGCCCGACACGCAACGCGCCGTCCTCGTCCGTGCCGCGGAGCGAGCGGGCCTTTTCCTGGAATGGGCTCTTCTCGCGGGTATCGACGTTCGTCGCGGCGCCTCGATCCGACTTCGCCGAAGCGTTTCGGTTGGTCGCGCTCTTCGGGCCGCCGCCGCGCGTCTCCGCCGTCGTCTCCGCCGCGCGCGAGGGTTCGTCCCCGCCGCGCCTCCACACGCCGATTCCGACGGCGGCGATGAGCGTGACGAGGGCGAACCCCGTGGCGATGCGGCGGCGGTTCACGCGCATCTTCGCCATCCGATGTTCGTCAGAGGCCGGCGTTCTTCAGGCGGTTCGCGTGGGCGCGGAAGACCGACTTCGGGCTCGTCTGGAACGGCGCCGTGATGCCGAAGAGCTGGTTCACCTCGTCGAGGTGGTTCATCTTGTAATCGTCGCGGATGACGTCGCCGAGGTGCGAGCTGCAGCGCCCGACGAGCCCGTCGTTCGCGTCGTCGTAGATGATGCCCGTGAGGCCCATCGGATAATCGGAGACGTCGAGCACGTTCGTCACCTTCGAGGTGCCGGACCACGAGAAATACTTGATCCCGTTCACCTCGTGCGCGCCCTCGCCGCACCACGCGGCCGGCAGGCCCGCGCCGTAGGTCGCGTTGTACGTCGCGGCGCCGTCGGACGAGAGCGACTCCAGCGCGGCCACGGAGTCCTGCGGGCTCGTCTGGCCGGAGAGCAGGCCGAGGATCGTCCCGAGCGAGTTCGCGAAGAGCGAAAGCACGGCCTCGGAGAAGCCCCCCTCGGTCATGTTGTCGCGGAGGAAATCGGCGAGGTCGGCGCCGTGGTGCGGCGAGCCCACGCTCGTCACGCTGGCGACGAGGTCGGGCCGCACGGTGGCGACGTACCGGATGTCGAGGCCGCCGTGGCTATGGCCGATGAGGTTCACCTTCTTCGAGCCCGTGGCCGCGACGATCTCCTCGACCTGCTGGAGCAGCTCCTCGCCACGCGCCTCGGTGGACGAGAAGGCGGGCACCTGCGTCACGAAGACACGCGCGCCGCCCGACGCGAGCGACGACTCGATGCCGTGGAAATAGTCCAGGACGCCGAACAGCTCGTCGAAGCCCGCCATGCCGTGGCAAAGCACGATGGGGTATTTCGTCTGCGTGTACGTGTCGGTGTAACCATTGGCCGAGGACGTCGACGTCTCCTCGGCCGCCGCGAGCTGGTTCGGCGACTCGCCGCCGCAGCCCATGAAGGAGGCTGACGCGAACATCGCCGCGCCGAACGCCGCCGCCCGACCGAACCGAACCCCCAAGCCAATGTTCCAGCGCATGTTCAGGCCCTCATCCTATCCGAATGGCATCGTTCATGCCAGAGGGTCGAATGACGCGTTGCGCCTGGAACAAGCCATTGAGGCTGCAACAGCCTCGCGTGATGGTGATCTGGATTGGGTCAGGTGCGATCCAGGGTGGATCCTCCGTGCATCAGTCAAAACGATCCAACACGCGTCACTGCAGCTTGAATTTGAACGTGAGAATGTAACGTACGCTGACGGGCCGGCCGCCGTACGTCACCGGGCTGTAGCGCTGCTGCGCGAGCGTCGCGTTCACCGCGGGGTCGAGGAACGGGTGCCCTTTGAGGATGCGGCAATCCCGCAGCCGGCCTTCCGTGGTGATGACGCATTGCGCGATGACGTTCCCTTCGACCCGCTGGCGCATCGCGTCGCTCGGGTAGGGTGGTTGCGCCGGGCCCGCGACGAGGACCGGGCGGCCCATGTCGGAGGTCCAGCTCAGCGTGGTGTTCGTCGGCGGCGGCTCCGGGGGCGGCGGCGTGGTCCCCGTGCCGTTCGGATCGCCGCCGAGCACGCCGTCGGGCTTGCCATTCGAATCCCCGCCATTGCCCGTGCCGTCCGGCGCCGTCGCCCCATCCCCGGCCGCGGCGGCGGGCGGCTCGTCCGTCGGTTCGGGCTCGGTCGGCTCGGGCTTCGGCGGCTCGTTCGTCAGGATCGGCACCTGCGGTCGTTTGGGCCGGGGCGTCTTCGGCGGGGCCGCCTGAGGTTTGGGCGCCGCGGGGCCCGGCGAGCCCAGCAAAGCCGCGGGCTTGGGCGGGACCTGAAACACCACGACCGGCGCGTCCTCGTTCGACGCGGCCTTCTTGCCGGGAATCGCGAACACGATGACCGCCGCCAGCGCGTGCGCGGCAATGGAGAGAATGGCTCCGGTGCCGAGGTGCGGACGAGCGCCCTCGTACCGGCCCATGGCCGATTCGAACACGAATGCCTCCTTTCCAGGACGAACGGGTCTCGTCCGGGAGAAACCTATTTCAGGACCGATTCACTTCGGCAGAACGAGATTGACCTTCGAGACGTACCGCACGGAGATGGGCTGTCCGCCCTGCGTCGCCGGCGAGAATCGCCACGTGCGCGCGGCCGCGAGCAGCTCGCCGTCCATGTGCGGCAAAGACTTGAGGAGCCGACAATCCTTCGTCGCGCCCTCCGCCGTGATCTCGCATTGCAGGAGGGCCGTGCCTTCCACGCGCGCTTCGAGCGCTTCGCGGGTGTACACGGGGTCACGTCCGCCAATGCGCTTCGGCTGGGACATCGTCCCGTACTCGAACGGACGCACGATCGTGCTCGTGGCCTCGGGTTTGGCGGGGAGCACCTCGGGCGAGCCCACGCTCTCCACCATTGCGACCGCGGGAGGCGTGGCCTCGGGCACGCGTGGCGCCTCGGCGGCCGGCGGTTCGGCTTCTGCCGCCACCTTCGGCGGCGCCGGCACGGCATTCGGACCTGGCCGCGGCGCGGGTGCGGGCGCCGCGGCACGAACGGGCTCTTCGTCGTGGCTCTTCGCCTCCGCGCGCGGCGCGGGCGCGGCGATCCCAGGGCCGAGCTGCAGCACGGGGTATTGCTGCGGTTCGTCCGCGGGCCCCTTCGAGGCCTTGGGCTGCTGCATGGGCTGCGCGAGCACGATTCCGAGCACCGCCACCTGCACCGCCGCCACGAGCGCCGCGCCGAGCCGGCCTTTCTGGAAAAACCCGACCGGTTTTCCGGTGGGTCCGAGGACGCTCTGGAAGAGCATGTGCGGCGTCGTCTGCGCCGATTTCCTCACGCCTCCCATTCCCGTCCGCGCCGGCCGAGGCTCGGGCCTCTGGGGTCGGAGCGTCGCCGGGATCCGAGGCACGGCGATGTCTCGCGCGGGTATCTCCTGCGCTTTCGCCGCCTGCGACGGCTCGATTCCGAGCGCGGCGAGCGCCCGCGCCTTGGACGCCGCCGGCGCGCGATCGGCCCGCGCCGCGAGCAGCAGCGAAGTCGCCGCGTCGTCCCCATTCTCTTCGAGCAGCCTGCGCATCTCGCTCACGGCCGCCCCCTTCCTTGCGTTCCGACGGCCCGCGCCGAGATCCTCGCAAAAAGCTCCCGCGCGCGCCGGAGCCTCGACGCCACCGTACCCATCGGCAGATCGAGCGCCCCGCTGATCTCCTGCATCGTGAGCTCTTCGAGCTCGAACAAGACGAGAACCGTCCTGAGATCCTCCGGCATGGCCGCGAGCACCTGGTCGAGCAGGGCCCGCAGGCGTCGTTGCTCCACGATCTCGTCCGGCCGAGGCCCGGCGTCGGCGCGCTCGTCCGCCACCTCGTCCCCCTCGGGGACCTCGCGCCGCCTTCGCTGCGAGCGCTTGGCGTGCGAGGCGACGTGCACGGCCGTACCCATCAAAAAAGCCTTTTCACGCCCCGGCTGAATGACCCCGAGCTTCCCCGAGGCGACGACGAACACCTGCTGCGCGCAATCATCGAGCTCCGCCGCGGGCACCCCGAGCCGCCGGAGCGCCACGTACACGGCGTCGAAATGCGCGTCGACCATCTCCCGGAGCCGCGCCTTCTCCGCGCCGGCGTCGCCGCCCCTGGGCCACGCCTCCTCGACCGCGCGAGGCTCGTCCGTGTCGCAAACCTCGGCGCCCGCGAAGAGGATGTCGAGGTCGGAGACGAGCGTCACGGGCTCACCCTCCCCTTCGAACGAAGCCCTCGGGCCACGCAGGGCGCGGCGAACGAAGGAGGGACGTGGGCAAGAGCGGGGGCCACGTCTCTACCATGCCCGGTCCGGGGCACGTTGATCACGAAAAATGATGGGGGGTGCTCGATCGCCGAACATGTGCGGGAGACGACGGATGGCCGTGAGACGCCCGTCCCCCGCTACTTCTTCGATTCCTGCTCCCCCGGCTTGGGCAAGCTCGCCGGGTCGTAGATCCCATCACTCTCGATCTTCCCCCACCGCTCCTCGAGCGATTTCACCCAGCCCGGATCGTGGATCTCTCCGAGCTTCTTCTTCCACGCGCCTTCGAGGAAGCTCGTGCTGAAGGGATCCCCTCGGTCCTCGGGAATGCCCACCTCCGTCTTGCACACCTGCATCTCGTAGCCCCCGGGGGAGGGCTCCGCCTGCTTCAGGCAGATGTCGTATTTGTTTTTCCAGTTGCTGATCTCCAGCCTCTGGACGAGCAGGGCTTCCGCCTGCTTGAGGAGCGGGTGGACGCGTTTGTATTCGGCGTCGACGAGCGTCTTCGCCTCGCCGGCCTCGGGGCTCGTGGGGAAAAGCTTGGCGATTTTTTTGCCGAGATCGACGCAGGATCCGGTCCCGTCCGGCTTGCACGCGGCCTTCACCTCGTCGAGCAGGAGCGCCGGGCCATTCTTCGTCAGCCACTCCTTCGCCTTGTCCGCGACCGGCGAGCTTTGCCCGGCGAGCTCCTCCATCTTGGCCCGCGCGGCGGCCTTGTCCGCCGACGCATTCGCCTCTTCGAACGCGGCCGCGCTGCTCATCGCCCGCGTCTTTGCGAGCGCCTCGAACGCGCGTTTCGCCGGCGCATCCGCGACCGTCGCGGAGAGCTCCTTCGCCTTCGCGTATTGCCCCTCGGCGACCAGGTTCGTCGCCTCCCGGACCGTGAGGGCCTCGATGCGTTGTTTTGCCACGGGGCAAAACGGCGAGCTCTCGGCGGCCTTGCAGACCTCCGCATACAGCGCCTTGGCCTCCGGGATCTTGCCGGCCGCCTCGGCTTCTCTCGCCTTCGACATCGGCTCCTTGGCCGCGTCGCAGCCCACGAGCGCGAGGGTGAGCGCGGCGATCGCACATGCAATGGAGCGGCTCATTTCGCACCTCCCGCGGCCTTCTTCGGATCCTCGCCCGTCGCCAGGGCCCCCTTCTGGCGTGCCTCGTACGCTGCAATGGCAACGGGATCGCCGAGCGTCACGAGGCGCCTGCGAAAGAGCGAGTCCTCGGTCTGCCGCGCGTCGAACCGCTCGTAGGAGGATTTTCCGTCGGCGTAGATGTCCTCCTCGCAGGCGCGGATGCGCTGGAACTCGGCCTCGATCTCGCTCGCTTTCTCCGCCAAACACAGGTTGAACGAAAGGTCCTTCTTCCCCCGCTGCGCGAAGACCGCGATGAACCTGTCGAGCTCGGCGCGCGCCTTCTCCGTGCGCTTTTGCTCGGCGTCATGGGCGGCCTTGGCCTCGTCGAAGCCGGGCGGCTGCGCGGGCAGCGCCGAAAGCTTCGCGAACGTATCCGCGCAGGACCCCTGATGCTCCGGGCCACACGCGGCTTTCACCTGCGCGACGAGCAGACCCGGTCGCTCCTTCTCGATCCACGCCTTCGCCAGCGCCGCAGCGGGCGTGCTCCCCGCCGCGGGCGTGTTCATCGCCTCGAATGCGCGGGCCTTGTCCGTATCGGCCGCGGCCTGCTCGAAGCGAACGCCCTCGGTCAGATCCTCCTTGCCGAGGCGCGCCTCGATGTCCTTGGTGGTGGGTTCGTCCGCGAACACGAGGGCGCGGACGAGCAGGCGCTCGGCCTTGCCGAATTCATTCTTTTCGACGGCCTTCGTCGCGGCCGTCACGAGCGCGCCCGCGGCCCGGGCGCTCGACTGCTGGCATTCCGGGCTCGTCGGCCCTTCGGCGCAGACGAGCTCGAACTTTTGGGCGGCTTCTTCGAAGTTCGCCTGGGCTTCGAGGTTCTCCGCCTCCTTGAAGGACGGCGGCGGGCCCGAGCATCCGCCGAGGGCGAGCAGCGGCAACACCAGGAGGCATGTACGTACGAGCACGGAGCGAGTAGAGCCGCGCCCGCTTTGCCTGTCAATCTCTCAGGCCGCCTCGCACCGCGGGCACCACGCCGTGGGTCCTTCGTGCGGCGCGTGGTGAACGCGGCGGTGCCGCGAGCTGCGCGCCCAGACGATGAGATTCACGCGCCTGCCGGAGCGCAAGCGGTGCACGCCGTGTCGATGGGCGCCCGCGTGCAGGATCGCGCGACCCGCCGCGGGCTTCCATTGCCAGACCTCCGTATCGTTCGCCGGGTCCTCCCGATGTGCGTCGCAACGAACGCCTCGGAAGTACACCTCGGCCCCCTCGAACGAGAGCCCGAGGCACGCGTTGAGCGTCACCTCGCTATCGTCCACGTGAAACCCGAGGTCGGTATCGCCGTTCTCCGCGTACTCCACGACGAACGAATGCTGGTGATCCACGCTCGATCCACCATGCTCCGGAAACGCCCACGTCGTGAGCGGCGAAAGCCAGGTGTAGAGCAGCTCGTCCATCGCCCCTTCGAGCCCGAGATCCGCGAGCACGACGCCCTGGTTGTTCATGCTGTTCGGCCGGACCGGGCCCACGCCGCGGTGGCGGCACCAGTGCTCGAATGCATGGATCTCGCGGAGAAGGGCCTCCACGTATTCGGACGACAGGAGCGGGAATTCAATCACGCCGGGATGCGGCCGCGTGACGAGCGCTTCGAGGGCCTCACGCGTCCCGGCCTGCACGGCGCGAACGAAGCCGGGATCGAGGCACCGCTCGGTCATGTCGGAGAGCCACGTCTGCCGGAGCGAATACGAGGGGCGCGTCATGGGAAAGGCGAGCGTACCACGACGCGCTCGCGGGGGCTCAGTCGCGGAGCAGGGAAGGCACGGCGGCGAGCAGGTAGGCCGCGGACGTGCCGGCCATGATGGATTGCGCGATCACCGCCGCAGGCCGCTCGACCGGCTCTCCACGGAGCAGCGCCGGCAGCTTTCCGAGGCCACGCGCCGAGCCGGCGAGGCCGAGGCCAGCCACGGCCGTCGCGCCCACGAGCGCCGCCTTCCGGGACGAACCGCTACGGGCGAGCAGGCCGAGCCCCAGCGCAGCCGCACCCGCGCCCGCGGGGATCAGCGCCGTCTTGTGCTCTCTGCCTGTCGCGACGAACCCCCCGATGCCGAGCGCGGTCAAGAGACCGCCGTACCCGATCGTCCAGCCTGTCATGACGTCGAAACCCTCCTTCGGCCGGGACACGCGGCGAGCCGCGCATCCCGCGCAGACCCATTCATGACACGCCGCGTGGCGTCGCGCTCGATATGTCGGGGGCAGGGAGGGAGAAGGGGGAGACCCCCGGAGAGCCGGCTCGGTCCCCGGGGGGTGATGAATCGTCAGGCGCGCTTCTTCGGCGCGGCGGGGGCGGCGCGGCCTTCGATCTCCTTGCGGAGCTTCTTCCACTCGCCCTTCGGCAGCTTGGGGACGGCGTCCGCGATGCGGGCCCGCTCGTCCTCCGCGGGGAAGGCGAGGATGTACAGCGGCGGGATATCGAGCGCGCGGGCGATGCGATCGACGGTCTCGATCGTGATTGCGGCGAAGCCGTGCTCGATGTTCGAGAGGTGGCCCTTCGAGATCGAGCTCGCTTCACCGAGCGCGGGCAGGGACATGTTGCGCTCGAGCCGCAGCTCGCGGATGCGCGCACCGACCTTGGAGGAAAAGGGGCTGGGTTCGGTTCGTCGGGGCATGGGATCACCTCTCGGCAGCGAGGATTCCCCCTTACCACAACATGCGCGGAAGACAAACCACCGAGTTCGTCCGACCCGTAGATTTTGGAGAGGACGTCCGAGAACCAGCCTACACCCAGGGGCGCGCGGGGGTCGTTTGGCCCCCCCGTACATAGGTGTTGATTGTTCCCGGGAAAACTGGCAGAGTCCCGGCCGGGCGAGATCCGGCCCCCGCGGGTTCAGAGTCCGACGTTCAGCACGGGCAAGAACGGCAGCCCGCCCTGCTTCGAGAGGTTCACGAGCCCGAGCTGCACGCCGCGCAGCCGCTCGGCCCGATTGACGAGGCCGACCTGGAGGCCCGTGACCTCGCTCCCCACGTTCACGACGCCGAACGTCGCGCCCTTCAATTCGCTCGACAGGTTCACGGCGCCGAGCTGCGCGCCGTACACCTCGGACGCGCCGCTGAAGAACCCGGCCTGCAAACCATAGAGGTGCTTGCCCGTGACGTTCGCCACGCCGAGCTGCGCGCCGTGGTGGTCCTTGAACGTGAGGTTCAACGCGCCGATCTGCGCGAGCATATACGCATCGCTCACACCATTGAACGCGGCGGCCTGCACGACGCCCCGGAAGTCCTCGCCGACGAAATTGACGATCGCGCCGACCTGCAAGGCGCCGCGAAATCGCTCGAGCGTCGCGTTGAAGAGCACGCCTACCTGCATGACGCCAACGAAGTCCTTCTTGGTGATGCCGGCGAACCCGACCTGCCCGATGCCGTCGAACGCGCCGGCTCCGTTGTAGGTGCCGACTTGCAGCCCGCCCGAAAAACGCTCGGTCACGACGTTGCCGAAGCCGAGCTGCAGGATTCCGCGAAAGTCCTGCTTGACCTCATTCACGACGCCCACCTGGGCGGCGCCGTAAAAATCCTCCGTGTCACGGTTGGACGCGCCGATCTGGACGAGCCCGTGAAAATCCCCGTCGGTGACGCGGTTGACCGCGCCGAACTGGAGAAGGCCGTAGAAATGCGCGTACTCGAGGTCATTGTACGCGCCGATCTGCGCGGCGGTGACGAACGTGCTCCGTGGGCCGTCCCTGCGATCTTCGAGGACCCGGTTGTAAGCCCCGAACTGGAGCCCGCCGACGAACGTTTTTGCGTGATTCCAGGGGCCGAGCTGCCCGAGGCCGTAAAACTCCTCCGCGCTGTTTTTCCCGAGCGTGACCTGAAGACCGCCGTGAAAGCTCTCCTCGATCCGGGATCTCGAAAGCCCGAGCTGCATCACGCCGACGAATCGATCGGCGCGGCTCTCGTACGGGGCGAACTGGAGCAGCCCGTGAAATTCTTTCGAGCTGCTCGTCGCGAGCCCGAGCTGCGTGAGGCCCGCGAACGTGTCGGCCTCGGGGAAGATCCCCGGATGGATCACGTACCAGTTCGAGAGCGTCGGGGGCGGGGGCGGAATCGGTGGCGGCGGCGGGGGCGGCGGTGACGGCGGGGGCGGGGGCGGCGGAAGATCGTCGCCCGCGACTTCGAGCGGAGGACGCGCCGGCGCCTCCGTCTCGGGGCCTGCGATCTCGGCCCCTTCGTCGCCGGCGTTCGCCTGCGCAGGCGCGACGAGCGCCGCCGCGGCGAGGCAGCCTGCGAGGATCGTGAAGCGCAGAGGTCCGGTTTGCATGTCGTGCATCCCTGGAACGTCGGGCGCGTTGCGATCTTACATGCCTGCGCGACCAGGAGGGGGCATGACGTTCTCTGGCCGACCCTCCAAGCCTTGACCTTGCGGCCCCGACGAATCCGGCATACGTCGTGGATATCCGAACGCTTTGCCGGAGGTGCACGCTTGATTTCGTCTCGATCCTTCGTCGCCATTTCAATCACGGTCGTTCCGTTCGTCTTTTTCGCCTGCGCCAAGGGCAGCACCCGTCCCGGCGGCGACGGCGGCGCAGGAGGCGAGGGGGGCGATGGGTGGGGCGGTCCCGCGCAATCCTCGAGCAGCAGCGGCGGTATGGGCGGCAGCGGCGGTATGGGCAGCGTGTCGAGCTCGGGCGCGGGCGCGGGCTCCTCGTCCTCATCGAGCGGAAGCAGCGGATCGAGCTCTTCCTCGGGCAGCGGCGGGAGCGGCGGCGGCGGCAACGGGCCTTTGCCCATCGTGCTCCTGCGTATCGGTGACGGCGTGACGACGCTCTCCTCGGCGGCGTCGCCGGTCTCCCTCGAATGGCGGCTCACGGACGGCTCGGCCACGCCGGGCGCGCCCGGCACGACCGCCATGCCGCAGTCGACCTCGGGCTCGAATTACACGTTCACGTTGTCGGGGACGGCGTCCTCGGAGGGACACCTGTCGCTCTCGGCGAACGGCAAATACGTATTCCTCGCCGGATATGCCGCCGGCGTGGGCACGGCGAACGTGAGCACGCAGTCGGCGGACGTCGTGCCGCGCGTCGTCGGCCGGGTCGACGCGTTCGGCAACGTGAACACCTCGACCTTGGTTTCAGGGGCGTTCAGCGGCAGCAACGTGCGCGGCGCGACGTCCTCGGACGGCACGTCGATCTGGGTCTCGGGCAACAGCACCACGACCGGCGGGATCCAGTTCATCACGCTCGGCGCGGTCTTCCCCACGCAGATCCTCTCGAATCCGCTCAACACGCGCTGCGTGCACGCCGCCGGAGGCCAGCTCTACGCGACGTCCGGCGCAGGCACGTTCGTCAACGTCTTCACGGTCGGCTCGGGCCTGCCCACGTCGAGCGGACAAACCGCGACGTCGCTCCCGGGTCTGCCCACCGCCAGCGCGAGCCCGTACGGGTTTGCCCTGCTTGATCTTTCGGCCGCCATTGCCGGTCCGGACACGCTGTACATCGCGGACGATCGCAGCCCGGCGAGCGGCGGCGGAATTCAGAAATGGACGTTCGACGGCTTCAGTTGGTCGCTCGCAGCGACGTGGAACGACGGCACGGCGGGCGTGCGGGGCCTTGCGGCCAAGCCCTCGGGGGCCGGCGTGCAGATCGTGGCGACGACCTCGGAGAACAACGAAAACCGGGTCCTCGCGGTCTTCGACGATGGCTCGGCGTTCCCCGAGATCGTCATCGCCACGATCGCGCCGCCGAATACCGTCTTCCGCGGCGTCGCGTTCGCCCCGCAATAAAAGAGACGGCTTCTGGGGCGCCGGACCTTGACAAGGGCCCGGACGCCCGGGACCCTTCTGCGCGATGTCTCCCCTCCTCGCGCACGGGCCGTCGGATCTCCTCGAAGGACGCTGGGTCCCGCTCCCCGGCGACGCCATCGCCTCGCGAAACCCGGCGCGACCCGCCGAGATCGTCTGGCAAGGCAGCCCCGACCCCGCGCACGCGGACGAGGCCGTCGCGGCGGCGCGGCGCGCCTTGCCCGCCTGGGCCGCGCTCCCCGCCGAGAAGCGTTTCGCGGCCCTCCGCCGCTTCCGCGACCTCTGCAAAGCCCGCGCGGCCGATATGGCCCGCCTCATCACCGACGAGACGGGAAAGGCGCTCTGGGACGCGCGCGCCGAGGCCGATCTGCTCGCGGCCAAGGTCGACATCACGCTCGACGCCTCCGAGCACGGCGGCCTGCGGCGCGTCTCGGGCTTCGAGATCCCGCTCTCGGCCTCGCGCACGGGCCGCGCCTGGTTCCGGCCGCACGGCGTCATGGTCGTGCTCGGCCCCTTCAATTTCCCCGCGCACCTGCCGAACGGACACATCATCCCCGCGCTCGCGCTGGGCAACACCGTCGTGTTCAAGCCGAGCGACAAGGCTCCGGCGGTCGGACAAACCCTCGCGGCGTGGCTCGCCGAGGCGCTCGCCGAAGAGGGCGCGCCGCTCGGCGTCGTGAACCTCGTGCACGGCGGCGCGAGCGTCGCGTCGCGCCTCGTCGCGAACCCGGACATCGACGGCGTGCTTTTCACGGGCTCGTGGCCCGTGGGCCGGCGCATCCTCGAAGCGAGCCTCGATTGGCCGGGCCGCGTCCTCGCGCTGGAGATGGGCGGCAATGCCCCCTCCGTCGTGCTGCCCGACGCGGATCTGCGGCAAGCGGCCATCGAGGTCGCGCGCTCGGCGTTCGTGTCGACGGGGCAACGCTGCACGTGCACGCGGCGGCTCGTCGTGCACGAGGCCGTGGCCGAGCGGTTCGTCCGGACGATCGTGGAGGTGGCGTCGAGGCTGCGTGTCGGGGATCCGCTCGCGGATCCGCAGCCGTTCATGGGGCCGATCATCTCGGCGGAGGCGCGCGCGGCCGTGCTCGCGGCGCAGGATCGATTCGCCGCCGGCGGCGCCGAGGTCCGGCTTGCGGCGCGCGCCCTCGAATCCGAGGCGGGCGGCCATTTCCTCTCGCCGGGGATCGTCCGCGTGGATGGGTTCACGCTCGCCGGGGACGGGCCGGGCGCGGACGTCGAGGTGTTCGGCCCGCTGCTCCGTTACGTCGTCGTCGATTCGGTGGACGAGGCGATCGCGCAGGCGAATGCCACGCGTTTTGGTCTGGCGGCCTCGATCTTCACGAAGGATCCGGGCGTCATCGACCGATTCCTCGCCGAGGCGCGTGCCGGCTGCGTGAACGTCAACACCGGCACCGCGGGCGCGAGCAGCAAGCTCCCGTTCGGGGGGATTGGTTTGTCCGGGAACCATCGGCCCGCGGGGGCCTTCAGCCTGGACTATTGCGCGTATCCGGTGGCGGGGATGATCGAGAGCGGCGCCGCAGCGCCGCTGCCGGTCGGGATGACATTCGAGGAGAGCTGGCTCGGATAGGGAGCGCGCGTCAGTTCGCGTTCGGATCCGGCCCGGCGCTCGGCGCCTCGGTCTCGGCCGCCGTCGCCTCGGCGGGCGCCTCGGCCTTCTTGGGCAGCTTCTCTTCGAGCGA
Source organism: Polyangium sp. y55x31 (assembly GCF_029946505.1). GTDB lineage: Bacteria > Myxococcota_A > Polyangia > Polyangiales > Polyangiaceae > Polyangium. The sequence continues at coordinate 31,009 of NZ_JARZHG010000057.1, read as the reverse complement.
CGCGAGCCGCTCGGCCGCGCGCTCGAGGGCGCGCGCGCTCGTCGTGAGGGCGGTGCGACCGTATCCGAGGCCGAAGCCCGCCCATTTCACGGAAGCATCGACCAGCACGTCGTACATCTCGCGCGCCTTCTGCTCGACGCGGGCCGACGCGGTCTTCACGTCCTTCAGGCTCGGGATCTTCGTCTCGCTCTGGGTTTGCGTCGTCATAAGGGATGCCTCCTGTTCGTCTGGAAAGCCCTCGTCCGGCAGGGCCATGGCGGCGCGCGCGGCCCGTCGAAGGAGCCGAGCGAATCCCACCGCAATGCATCGCCCTGCGAGCTCGGAAGCCCGCCCCGGACGTCGTTCGGATGTGTCCGCTTTTTATGACGCAACGCGTTGCCTGTCAAGACGCGACGCGTTGATTTCCAGGTTCGGCCTGGATCGGCGTGGCTCAGGCGGCTCGGCGGGCGGAGGCGGCGCGCGTCACGGCGGCGACGAGGGAATCGACCGCGTGCGGGCAGCTCCGGAGGTCGATCGCCTCGCGGAGGAGCGGCTCGTGGTCGTGCGCCGCCGTCGTCGTGAGGACGAACGTGGGACGCGAGCCGGCCTTGGTTTTGCGCAGGAACGTGAGGAACGGGACGCTCTCGTCATGCGGAGAGACGTCGTAAACGACGACGCGTGGATCGTGCCGGGCGAAAAACGCGAGCGCCTCCTCGGGCGCTGCGACGAGCGAGCCCAGCGCGGCCGTGACCACGCGGAGGCCCGAAGCCTCGATTTCCTCGGCGAGCGACCTCGCCACGGTTTCGTCTTCGTGAATGATGGCCACGACGTCAGAGTGCTGCATGAACACCCTCCGAGGCAGGGCGCGTGCCTGCTCGTGCCGCGTCGTGCTCGCACGCTCGCCCCGTCCGCCCGGATCGATTAAGCTGGTCGACCTCGCCATGCTTTCCCGTCGCGCCCTCCTCGGTTCGGGTCTCGGTTTCGCGGGATCACTCCTGCTTTCACGGCCCGCGCTCGCGAAGAAGACCGAAAAAGAGCCGATCCCCGCGCTCCCGCTCTCGTTCGCCGTCGCCGAGGAGGACGGCGTTCCCGTGCAAAACGAGACGTGGATCGCCGAGCAGATCACCGAGGCCACGCGGCTTTTCACGCCGATCGGCGTCACGCTGCGCAAGACGAACGCGCGTGCGCTCCCTCCGGCGCTCGCCAGGCTCGAGACGCGCGCCGACAGGGACGCGCTCGCCGCGCACCTCGAAGCAAAGCGGATCAACGTGATGATCGTGGCATCCCTGCGAGACGTGGACGATCCGAAGCTCTTCCGGATGGGCGTGCACTGGCGGCACAGGAAGATGGCCGCGAAGCATTGGGTGATCGTCGCGGCGAGCGCACGACCGAGCACGTTGGCGCACGAGCTCGGCCATTTCTTCGGGCTCGGCCACAGCGACGTGACCGACAACGTGATGAGTTATTCGCGCACCGGGGCGGTTCCCCCGTTCTTCGACGCCAAGCAGGCCGAGCGGATCGAGAGCATGGCGCGGATGTACGTCGGGTCGAAGCTCCTCGAACCCGCGTGAGCCGCGCGCGCGGGCGCGCTTCGATTCCCTCGCCACGGCGGCCGGGATCGTTTACCCTACGGATCGTCCGGCCGATCGCGCCGGGGTTCTTTCATGCAAACGCCTCCCCGTCGCACGACCCCACCGCCGCCGTCCGTCGCGCCCGCCCCCGATCGTCCGAGTGAGCGCGTGCCAGCGGCTCCCCCGATCAGCAGCGGCGTCGGGCGGCCGAGCTGGCCGCCGCCGTCGTCGAGCGAAGGCGTGCCTCGCCTGACGGACACCTGGGGGCCGAGTTCTTCGGATCGCCCTTCGCGCCCCTCGACGCGCCCGCCGACCGGGACCGGAGATCTGCGTTCCTGGTATCTGGATCTTCCATCGCAGCCGGGGGAGGGATCCTTTCGGATCAAAGGGATCGCTTATCGCGGCCTCGCGCACCTCGTGACGTGCCGCGTCGAGGGAGGCCCGACGGCGTTCGCCGCGGCATTGCCGACGCCGGCGTTGCAGAACTTCTTCAGCCAGCCATTTCTCGCGAGCAGCTTTTACGACATGTTCCCGCTCGTGGCGGGCTGCGGCGTCCTCGCCTCGCTCGCGCGCTCCCCGCTCGACTCGTTCGCGCAGCAGCAGGGGCGCGCGCAGGCCTCGTACGACGTGGAGCACGCGTACCGGGCTTTGCTCCAGGGCAAATCGACCGACGACGTGCATTCGCGCCTCCGCCCGCTCGCCGGCCGATATTACGATTTCGGTGAGTGGGACGTCGACCGGGTGAGCTCGACCCGGATTCGCGTCGTCGAGCGGGCGCTGCCCATCTGGATCATGCCGTGGTTCATCCCGATGCAGATCGGCTACTTCTCGGGCCTCATGGCGGCGATGGGCAAGCCGGGCTCGACCGTGACGTTGCAATCGTTCCGCCGCGAGGGCCTCGCGGGGACGATGCCGCTCGTCGTCCTGGAGCTCGAGGTCGTATTGCGCGACTGATCGGGCGTTTCGCCCGGCGATCGGGGCTTCTCGCGGCGGCCGCGCCGTGGTACGCCGGGCCATGCGGTCCTTCCTCGGTGCCTCCTCGATATGCCTCCTCGGCGCGCTCGGCTGCGGCGGGGGCGGCGAGACCCCCAAACCGACGGCGTTCGACGTCACCGGCACGATCGTCGACCTCCACCTGACCGAGGGGGGGGACGTGACGAACGTCCGTGATTCCGGGCAATTCGAGATTGCCGCGATCGTCCCCGGAGAGGACGGCGCGCCGCGGGAGCTCCTCGCGGAGGTGGCCGAGGACGGCACGTTCCGCATTCGTGACCTCCCCGAGGGGCCTTACGATCTGCGTTTCATCGAGCTCTTCGGCACGGGGACGAGGCCGCCGCGGTTCATCATGAATGCCCCGCGCACGATCGACCTCGGCCGCGTTTACGTGGGCCGACCCGACGCCGATCCGATCGCGGCGACGGACACGACGGAGCTCGAGCTCACGTTCGATGGATTGAACCCGTGGGGGGAAGGGTCGAGCATCGAGGTATTCTCGCTCGGCGCGGGCACGATCGGGACACTTCCCTCGGTGAACGGCATGGAGCCCGCCATGGGCGCCACGCAAATCACCGATTTTCGCGTGGCCACCTCGGAGCTCCTCGTGCCGAACCTCGTCGCGGCCGAGGCCGGGGACCAGGCCTATTTCACGCAAATGATCGGCATTGCCGACCCCGCGGCGCCTTATCGCTCGGTGCGCCGGTCCTTTGGGCCGACGTCGTTCACGATGACCGACGGTGCGGCCACGCCCGTCGAGGGCACGTTCGTGGTTGCGCCTCCGAAAAAGCTCGCCGTGTCCTTCGACGACGCGGCTTTCCAGGCCCTCGCCGCGAGTGTGCATCCGGACGCGACGATTGCGGGCAAGGACGTTCGCGTCGGCGTGGAGCCCGGGGGCGCGGATCGAACGTCCGTCTCCCCCACGCCCGATTTGCTCCTGTTCTCCGGCCTCCCTGCGGCGCAGCCTCCGGCCGAGCTCGTGTATGGCAATTCTTTCCCTGCGGCGTGGGCCGAGGTCGCGGCCGTCGAGGTTTCTTATGCCGTGACACACGTCATGCCCACGGGAATCCCGAAGACCACGGCCATCGCCATTGGCCGCACGGGCCCCGCTTCTTCGTTCTCCGGCGTGATTGCGCCGACGCTCGGGCCTCCGCTCGACATTCGCGTGAATGATCAGCCCGCGTATGGCGAGCTCCTCGGCATTGGCAAGACGCCCACGGTGACCTGGAGCGCGCCTTCGCTCGGCAAAGCCGCGGCGTACGTCATCACGCTGCGGCGGCTCGATCCCGGGGGACAACTCACGCGGACCATGGCTTCGTTTTCGACGACAGAGCCCGTGTTGCACATTCCGGACGGCTTGCTCGACGTCGGATACTATTATTACCTCCGCATCGGCGTGCGGGAGGAGTTCGACAGCGCGGCGCCGCTCCGGGTCCAGCAGAGCCGCGTTTATGCCGAGGCGCTCACCGGCGTCCTCTCCCCCTGAGGCGCGCGAGGCCCTGCCATGGATGTCCCTACCTTCCAAGTCTCGTCGATCCAGGTCCTCGGCCTTGGCTGCTTCGGGCTCGTCCTCGGCCGCGGCATCCGAAAAGCTTTGCCCGTCCTCGAACGGCTCAGCATTCCCGCGTCGATCCTCGGCGGCCTCGTGTATGCGATCGTCGGCCTCGTCTTGCGGGATCGCGTCTGCAATTTCAAGTTCGACCTCGCATTGCGCGACATCCTCATGATCGCGTTTTTCACGACCGTGGGGATGACGGCGAGCCTCCGGCTGCTCGCGCTCGGCGGCAAGCGTGTCGCCATTTTCCTCGGCGCTGCGGTCCTCGGCTTGCTCGCGCAGATGGGCTGGGGCGCGGGGGCGGCGAAGGCGATGGGTTTGCCGCCGTTGCTCGGCGTCATTCCGGGCGCCGTATCGCTCACGGGCGGGCCCGCGACCGCGCTCGCGTTCGGCCCCGTCTTCGAGCAGGCGGGCGTCCCGGGCGCGACCGCGATTGGCCTCGCGTCGGCGGTCTTCGGCATCATCGTGAGTGGCCTGCTCGGCGGGTTCGTCGGCAGCTTCTTGATTCGACGTCACGCCTTGCGCTCGGGCGAGAGCGACGCGATGCCGGCGCCCGAGATCGACATCGACGCGGGGCCCTCCGAGAAGCACGGCGATTACCTCGTGCACATCATCGTGCTCGGCGTGGCGATGGCGCTCGGCTCGCTGCTCTCCGCGCAGTTTTCGGCCTGGAAGCTCACGCTCCCCGCGTACATCGGGGCGATGATCGTGGCGGGCGTGGTGCGCAACCTCGACGATCGTCTGCAATTCGCGGGCATCGATCAAAAGAAGATGGAGGACATCGGCGCCATCGCGCTCGAGCTCTTCATCGTGATGGCGCTGCTCACGCTGGAGCTCTGGCAGCTCCGGACGCTCGCGTTTCCCGTGCTCTTCATCCTGGTCGGCCAGGTGGTGCTCACGATCGCGCTCTGCTGGACGGCCATTTACTGGATGATGGGCCGGAGCTACACCTCGGCGGTCATGGCGGGCGGGTATTGCGGGTTCATGCTCGGCACGACGGCGAACTCGCTCGCCTGCATGAACGAGATCGTCCGCAAATCGGGCCCGGCCCCGCAGGCGTTTTTCGCGGTGAGCATCGTGGGAGCCTTCCTCATCGATTTCATCAATGCGCTCCTCGTCACGCAGGCCTTGAACGTGCTCCGCTGAGCGCGTGCCGAGTCCCATGACCACCCAAAGCAGGACCCTTCTCGTCACCGGCGGCGCCGGCTACATCGGCTCGCACGCGGCCCTCGCCCTCGCGGAGCGCGGCTACCGGCCCCTCGTGCTCGACAACCTGAGCAAAGGCCACCGCGGGCCGATCGAGCGCGCCCTCGGCGCGTCCGTGATCCAGGCCGATACCCGCGACCGCGCCGCCCTCGACGCGATCTTTTCGCGCGAGCGGATCGACGCCGTCATGCATTTCGCCGCGTTTGCCGAGGTCGGTGAGTCCGTCGCGGATCCGCTCGCGTATTACGAGAACAACGTCCATGGCACGGTCACCTTGCTCCAGGCGATGCAGGCGGCCGGCGTCTCGACGTTCGTCTTCTCCTCGACGTGCGCGACGTACGGCGTGCCCGAGGTCGTCCCGATTCCCGAGGAGCACCCGCAAAATCCGCTGAATCCGTACGGTCGGTCCAAACTCTTCGTGGAGAAGATCCTCGCGGAGTGCGAGACCGCCTGGGGCCTGCGGTTCGTGAGCTTCCGGTATTTCAATGCCGCCGGCGCGCATCCGAGCGGCCTCCTCGGCGAGGATCACGACCCCGAGACGCACCTGATCCCGCTCGTCCTTTCCGCGGCCCTCGGCAAGCGCCCGTCGATCCGGATCTTCGGCGAGGATTACGACACGCCGGATGGAACGTGCATCCGTGATTACATCCACGTCTCGGATCTGGCGGACGCGCACGTCCTCGGGGTCGATTATCTCCTCGGCGGCGGGGCGAGCACGGTCGTGAACCTGGGCAATGGGCGTGGTTTTTCCGTGAAGGAGGTCATCGCCGCGGCGACGCGCGTCACGGGCCGCGCGATCGCCGTGGAGATGGCCGAGCGCAGGCCTGGGGATTCACCGGTGCTCGTGGGATCGAGCGAGCGCGCGCGCACGCTGCTCGGCTGGTCGCCGCGGTTCCCGGAGCTCGAAACGATCATCGCCCACGCATGGGCGTGGCATCAGAAGACACACGGCTGACGGCGAGAATCGTACGGCAAGGCTCAGCCGGGCTCGGGCCGGAGCCCGAGCCCGCGCGCGATTTCCTGGAACGTCTCCACCGCAGGCGTGGGCGTGCGCCGTTTGTCCGGGTGGTCGAAGTCGACGCGGAAGAGGCCGAAGCGGGGTTCGTAGCCCTCGGCCCATTCGAAGTTGTCGAGCAGCGACCAGTGGAAATACCCCCGCACGTCGACGCCCTCGCGCGCGGCGCGCACGAGCGCCTCGAAATGGGCGCGCAGGAACGAGGGGCGGACCTCGCCGCCCTTGTCCGCGATGCCGTTCTCCGTGACGTACACCGGCAAGCCGAGCGCGCCATAACGCTTGAGGACCTGGTAGAGGCCCTCCGGGTAGATGTCCCAGCCGAGGTCGCTGACGGGCCGATCGGCGGGCACGTATTGCTTCGAGAGCGAAGGATCCCGGAGCTCGGCCCGCACGTGGTCGCGGCCGTAGTAATTGATGCCCATGTAATCGAAGGAGCCGAGCAGGCCGGGGACCGCTTCGTCGATGTGGATGACGCCGGGGATGTCGAGCTCGATGCGACCCGTGAGCGGCGCGGACGCGATGGCCTCGTTGAAGAAACGGTCCGTGAAGCCGGCGATCAGCCGATCGAGCGGAGAGCGCGTCGCCGGCTGGAAGATCCGGACGTGGTGCGCAATGCCAATTTGCGTGGCGCGCCCGTCGCCGTCCGCGTCCGTGGTGTCCGCCTCACGGATCGCCTCGGCCATGCGCGCATGGGCCTTGAGCATACGCGCCTGCACTTGCGCGGCGATGCGTGAATCCGTGAGTCCCGGCGGAAAGACCCCCTTCACGTACGACATCGTCGCGAGGACGTTGGGCTCGTTGATCGTGCACCAGAGATCGACCGCCGACCCGAGCTTTTTCGCGACCTTGCGCGAGAAGGACGCGAGGAGCTCGATCGTCCGATCCTTCATCCATCCGCCTTGCGTCGCGACCCAGCGCGGCAAGGTGAAATGGTGGAGCGTGACCATCGGCTCGATTCCGGCCGCGCGGAGGGCGAGCGCCCAGGCGAGGTATCGATCCGCGGCCTCTTCGTTCCAGGCGCCCTCCGTGGGTTCGAGGCGGCTCCATTCGACGCTGAATCGATACGCATTCGCGCCGAGCCGGCGCATGAGCGCGATGTCCTCTTCGATGCGATTCCACGAATCACACGCGGCGCCCGAGACCGTGCGATCCTTGATGTGGGGCTCGCCCTCGCGAGACGCTCCGCGCTCCCAATCGGTCCAGTCGTTGTCGAGGCCGCCCTCGATCTGGTGCGAGGCCGTGGCGGTGCCGAGCAAAAAGCTCGCAGGCAAGGACGAGCGCAGCGAAGAAAACGCGTCCTCCGCGCCGAGGACACACGGGGGCGGGTGCGGGTCTTTCGTGAGCGCGGCGTGACCGATGCGGGCGATGCGGGCGAGCTTCATGAGGCCGGCAGCTTTATAAGCCGGCGATACGCGGACGGGAAGGTCCTTCACGAGCGGAGCGGAGACTCGGGAGACTGTCAAGAGCAACGGAGACGGGAATGCGATCGATCACGTGTCGAGCTCGCGCGCGCCGGCCCCGCCACGCGTGATGAGGAAGCCGGGCTCGACGCGGAAACGGCGCTGGTAGGCGTCGCGGACCGCGGCCATGACCGCGTCGAGCGCGGATTCGTCGACGAGGGACACGGTCGAGCCGCCGAACCCGCCGCCGGTCATGCGAGCGCCGCGAACGCCCGGCTGGGCGATGGCGAGGTCGACGAGCGCGTCGAGCTCCGGACAGCTCACCTCGTAGTCGTGCTGCAAGGATCGGTGCGACGCGACGAACGAGGCGCCGACGGCCTCGATGTCGCCGCGGCGGAGCGCGTCGGCGGCGAATTGCGTGCGGGCATTCTCGGTGACGACGTGACGCACGCGACGGAGAATGGGCTCGGGCAGGAGCGAGGCGTGCTTCGTGAAAGCCTCTTCCGTGACGTCGCGGAGGGCGCGGATATCGGGCAGGGCGCTCCTGAGGAGCGCGACGCCGCGCTCGCACTCGGCGCGGCGCGTGTTGTATTCGGACGTGGCGAGGGCGTGTTTTTTTCGGGTATCGGTGATGAGGATCGCGACGGGGCCGCCGGGCAAAGGGACGGCCTCGGCCGCGAGCGAGCGGCAATCGACGAGCAAGGCCGAGCCCACGCGGGCGCAAGCGGAGACGAGCTGGTCCATGATACCGCATCGCATGCCCACGAAGGTATGCTCGGCGGCTTGACCGGCGAGGGCGAGGGCCACGCGGTCGATCGTCGCGCCCGCGAGCGAGAGCAGGGCAAACCCGGTCGCCACTTCGAGCGCCGCCGAGGACGAGAGGCCTGCGCCCCGCGGTACGTCACCCGCGACGAGGAGGTCTGCGCCGCGGATCGGCTGGATCGTCGTATCGACCATGTGCGCGACGCCCGCGATGTAATCGATCCACCGGCCCGTGTTTCCCGGTCCGGGCTGGTCGAGATCGATCTCGGCGCTCGCGTCGAGATCCACGGTATGCACGCGAACGCGGCGATCGTCGCGGGGCGCGGCGATGACCGTGGTGCCGAGCTCGAGCGCGACCGGCAGGACGAACCCGTCGTTGTAATCGGTGTGCTCGCCGATGAGGTTGACGCGGCCGGGAGCGAAAAATGCCCGCGGCGCGGGGGTTCTCGGGCCGAAGCGAGCCTGGAACCTGGACCGGAGGTTGAACGTGTCTCTCATGCGCGCGGAGGCCCGATCCTGGGCTCAGGTCTTCGATTTGTGCAGGTTGAAATCGGCGCCCACGACGAGGATCCAGGAGAAGGCGTATTGCCACATCGGGTCGATGAGGTTCGTGCCGAGCTGCGCGATCGCAAAAGGCGACATGCGATCCGAGAGGAACTTCTTCGGCCATCGTCCGAAGGCGACCGCATGCAGCGTGAGCTGTTCGAGGCCCGTGCCGAGGACGCGCTGATACCGACCGCTCAATCCGAGCAGGAGCTCGCCGGGCTTGGGGACCGGGGCCGTGTATGCGACGAGGACCTCGTGCGCGTGGCTGAAATCCTGGAGCTTGCGCAATGTGAATGTAAAATTGTCGTGATAAACGTCGTCCGCGCCCGCGCCCGGGGCGGTGTAGTAGTTCCAGTCGCCGGTGAAGTTGTATTGAAAGGCGATGGGGCCGACCTTGCCTTGCAGGGTGGGCAGGACGCGGAGACGGAGGCCTCCGTGATTGATGGCGGGGCGGAAATGGGCGGGGTTATCCATTCCCTCGCCGTCCTCCTGGTTGACCCAGTCGACGGCTGTCAGGCGGCCGCGCCGGATCTGCCCCGCGCCGAGGCGCTCGCGGCCGAGCGGGGTCATGACGCGCATGCCGCCGTTGAACGGCTCCTTGATGAAATAATCGTAGGCACCCTGGACCTGGAGCCGGAAGAAGGCAATCGGAGTGATGTCGATGAAAGGCCCGAGGGTGTTGTTGACGAAGCCGTAGACGTCACGCACGCCGACGGTGATGTTCGTCGAATCCCACAAAACCCCTTTCTTTTGCACGAGCGGAATTTTGTACCCCAGCGTCGCGCCGATGGCCGAGCGGGTGTAGTGCATACCCCACGGGACGTAGAAGACCCCGAGGTCCAGCGACCGTGGGCGGCGCTCGTCCGGCGGCGCGGGCGCTTCGGCGGGCCTCGTCTCGGCAGGTTTGTCCGGGGTAGGTTTGTCGGGGGCCGGTGTCGCCGTCTCCTCTCGACGCGGCTCGTCGGCGTCGCCGGCGCGCGCGGGCAGGGAGAGCGAGAGCAGGGTGAGCGCCGTGAGGCCGCGGAGGAGGGTTCGCATGACGTCGCGCCGTGCGGCCCCGCGCGAGGTGTTTTCGACTGCGCCGGGCTTGCTCGGGTGAGCATATCGGGAGTCGCGCGGGGTGTATACATCCCCGCCGCGCGTCGCCCGGCGCGCGGAGATCAGGGGTCGGCGCGGCGACAGGTGACGTCGACGATTTCGCGCGGCCAGCCTACCGACGAGCTCGCCTGGATGCGGCGGAACTCGGCGACGGCGCGGACACGCGCGTCGTCCTCGTCGGCGGCCTCGATACGGAACGTGCCGCGGAAGGTGCGCGCCTCCTGGCCGGCGTGTTCGGCGAACGTCGGCTCCTTGTACGATATGACGACTTCGTAGAGAGTGCCGCGCGGGGCTGGCGCGCTCTGGGAAGTGCGCTCGGCCCGTTCGCGCTCCAGCGTATCGGGGAGGACCCGCCGCGTGCTCGGGGCGTCGTCCATCACGTCGTTCGGCGTCGTCACGAGGGCCATCCTAGCAGAGGGGACGCGATCGTCCCAAGAGGGTTTCGCGCGTGGTCCTTGACGCAAGAAGAAGGCGGCGCGAAAAAATCTCGCTGTTTACGCGGACACGAAAGGCCGCGATCGAGATGAACCGTCGCTCTCCCTGGAAACACGCGGCGCTCGCCGCGTCCCTCGCCTCGCTCGGGATCGCCGGAAGTAGTTGCAGCTCCAAAGATCGTGGCGGAGAAAACGTCGGCGCCGCACCAAGCGCATCGGCGCACCCGGCTGCGTCCGCGGCATCCCTCGCGCCGAGCGGACCCCCACGTTGCGCGGCTCGTTCGCCGCGGCGCTTCGAGCGCGCAGCGGCGGGCGGAGCGAGCTCGGCGGTGACGCTCGTGCGCGCGGGGGAGAAGACGCTCGCGATCGTCGCGGATCACGACGAGCGAGCGCTGCACGTGATCGACACGGCTTCGATGCGACAGGTGTCGGTGACGCCGCTCGAAGGCCGGCCGGGGCACGTGCTCGCGCTCGAAGGAGGCCTCGTCGCCGTGGGCCTGCGCGACACGTCGCGCGTGCTCTTGCTCGAGCCGGCTGACGAGGCGCTCGCAAAACCCTTCGAGGAGCGATGCGCAGCGGACGTGGCGGCCGAGCCGTGGGCGTTCGCGGAGGAGGGCGGATCGCTCGTCGTGACGAGCGGGTTCGGCGGGGCGCTCACGGTGCTCGCGACGGCCGATCTCACGGTCTCACGCGTCGTGCCGCTGCCGCGCGAGCCACGCGCGGTGATCGTGGCGAACGCGGGCGGGACGGCGTTCGTGACGCACGCGGTGGGCGGCGTCGTGTCGGCTGTCGATCTCAAAGACGCGGCGAAGGAGCCGGAAACGATCTCGCTGCACGCAGGGCGGCGCGTGGGCGCGGATGGAACGTTCGACGACAAAACACCTCGCGCGGCCTCGCAAGGGTATGCGCTCGCGCGTGTGGTCGGGACGCGCAGCGACGGGACGCGTGATGCGCTGAGGATCTTCGCGCCGCACACGAGCGTAGATCCAGGCGCGCCGGCCGTGGGTATGACGGTCGGATACGGCGGATCCGGCCAGGGGCCGCGGACGATGGCGCAACTCGTGAGCGTGGTCGATCCGGGCACGAAGCGATCGATCACGAACCACGTGGCGGGCGTGTTCAACGCGGCGTTCGGACAGGATTGCATCCTGCCGCGGAGCGCTGCGGCGGACGAGAATGGGCTGTTCGTCGCGTGTCTCGACATCGACGCGGTGATCGAGATGGATCCGTGGGTCGGAGATCCGAGCATCGCGGAGCGGCGGCGCGTGGCGCTACCCGCGGGGCCGAGCTCGCTCGTGCTCTCCGACGAGGGAAAACGGGTCTTCGTCTGGTCGGAGATGGATCGGGCGCTCTCGCGTATCGAGCGTGAATCGTTCGCCGTGACGAGCGTGCCGCTCTGGCGTCGATCGGACGTGACGCGGGACCCGAAGATCGAGCAAGGCCGGCGGCTGTTTCATACGACGCGTGATGCGCGGCTCGGCATGGGCCGCGGCTGCGCGAGTTGTCATCCGGAAGGGCGCGAGGACGGGCTCGCGTGGACGAGCCCCGACGGTCTGCGGCAAACGCCCATGCTCGCGGGGCGCGTCGCAAGCACGGGGCCTTATGGATGGTTCGGGGAACACAGGGCGGTGCGCGACCACCTGAACGAGACGTTCACGCGGCTCGGCGGAACCGGCCTCTCTCCGCATTCGGAAGAGGAGTACGAGGCGCTGATCGCGTACGTCTCGTCGCTGCCGCCGCCGCCGCAGACGAAGCCGAAAGAGCCGGACCTTTCGGAGCGCGGCAAGCAGGTCTACGTGGCCTACGGCTGCAATGGCTGCCACAAAGACGGGGGCACGGACGGGAAGTCGCACGACGTGGGCAGCGGGCAAAAAGGCGAGCGTCGCAGCGATTTCGACACGCCGTCGCTGCTCGGCGTGCGCGGGACGGCGCCGTATTACCACGACGGGCGGTATTCGACGCTCGACGAGATGCTCTCGGCGAAGGATCAACGCATGTTCCCCGGCACGCTGAGCGGCGCGGACAAGAAGGCGCTGCTCGCCTACCTGGAGACGTTGTGATGGAGCGCTCGGGAATGAGAAACGTAGCTTCGTTCGTGCTCGGCGCGGCGCTCCTCTCGACGCAGGGCGGGCCCGCGCGCGCAGCCGACGAGCCCGCGCCGCCGCCTGGCTGGGAGGCGCCTCCGCCGCTCGCCACGAAGCCTGCAAAGGCCCCGAAGGCGGCCGCGTGTTGCCAGTACGATCCGATCTGTTGCTCCCGACAAACCTCGATCGATCAGGCGCGGATTCGCCGCGTCGTGCGGATGATCGAGGTGCGGATCGCCGACCTGCCGAAGGAGGAGGTGCAGGAGGCGCCGAAGGATGGTCCAGGGATCACGGGCGTGCGGCCGCTCCACATCGTGGACGGCAATGGTAGGGCCTTTCCGTTTGTCGACGGGCCCGTGGGCGAGATTCGCTTGATGCCGCCGGGGCAATGCGGCGAGTTCAAGATGGGCAAGGACGACTGGCCCTCGCCGTTCTACGCCGAGCCGGAGTTCCAGGGCATGGGCAGTGGGCGGGTGCTCTCGCGCTTCAAGGACAAACCGGCCGACAAGGGGCGAAGCCTGCTCGCGGGGCCGCTCTCGTATCTGTCCTTCGATCGCGAAGGCGGCGACGGGATCGTCGTGGAGCGTGTGGAAGGAATCCTCCAAGGGACGCCCGATCTCCGCGTGACGCGCAGGGCGCGTGTCGTGGCCGTGCCGATCCTGCCGGGGCGCGTCAATGCATACCAGGACAAACAGGGGGATGAGGCGAGGATCGTGTTCGTCTTGCCCGAGGTGCTCCTCGGGTTCGAGGCGAAGGAGACGAAAGTCGCAGGCGGGTTTTTGCGCGTGCGCGGCGAGACCACGGAGACGTTCACCACGTACGCGATCCCCTGGGGACCGGGGCGGAGCGGGGTCGGGACGTTCGTGATCATGAGCCGCTGGCTGCGGCGGTGGTTTCCCCCGAAAAAACAGGAAAAGCTGCCGCCGTCGCAGCCGGGCGGCGTCGCCGTGAGCCAGACGTCGGTCGAGCCGGAGCCCCGCGTACAAGTCTTTTTGTACGAGCCGGAGCCCGATATTTTCGAATAGCTTCGACGAGCTTCGGATCGGTCATCACCTGCCAGATCTGCTCCCTGCAGGCTTCGAAGACGCGTCCCGTGCGGACCTCGCGGCCGCTCGGGTGCCGAGCCGATTGAGCCGCGCTCCTCGGGACCGTTGCGCAGTTCGCGCAAGCGAGCCTCACAGTTCGGGCAAGCTTGCACGAACCGGCCGCGCGTCGCCCCGCTCCCCGTCCTGCGTCGTCGCGTAAATCGCGTCCTGGCACGCCCTCTGCAATCGGGCGCGCGCGTGACGAGCAGCGCTTCGACCGGTCGCACATCGGCGCCCGGAGTGGCGTCGTTCCTTGTCCATTCGAGGAGAATCAATGAGCTTCACCAAATGGTCCTCGCGTGCCGGCCTGCGCTGGACGTCCTGTATCCTCGTTTTGTCGTCGCTCGCAGCCGGATGCTCGACCGCGCCCGAGCCGCCGGGCACCGGCCCCGGAAACGCCGAGGTCGATGTCCAGCGTTACGAATTGAAGGGTGATTACGACTGGAGTCGAGGTCGCCTCGCCGCGACGATCGACATCACCCTCTCACCCTTGCCCAAGGGGACGAAGACGGTCACGCTCGACAGCGCCGTGGCCGAGGTGAAAGCGGTGCGGCTCGCGGGCGGCGGCGCCCTGCCTTTCTCGGAGAATGCGAGCGCGGAGCAGCTCGAGGTGGACGTCTCCACGGTGCCCGGTCTCGGAACCGGCGCGGACATCACCCTGGAGATTGATTACGAGGCCGCGCCGAGCGATTCTTTGGTTGCCGTGATCGAGGACCGCAAGGGGGATCCCTTGAACGTGCGCGCGGTCTTCACGATGTCGGAGCCGGTCGGCGCGAGGCGATGGATGCCTTGTCACGACACACCGTCGGATCGAGCGCTCTTCTCCGTTTCCATGCGCATGGACGGGGCCGAGAAGATGATCGCCAACGGCGACCTCGTCTCCGACGCGCCGGAGGGGGACGGGACACACCGAATGAAGTACGAGACCACGTACACACTGCCCACCTACCTGATGGCGTTCGCGATCAGCGATTTCGAGGTGGAGAGCACGATGAAGGGCGACCTGCCCGTCTCCATCTGGCACCGTCGCGGGCTGCAAGGGCATTACGAGGCGGTACTCGGGGAAATGGTGGGCATGCTCGACCATTTCGAGGCGTTGCTCGGTCCCTATCCATTCGAGAAATATGCGGTGGTGCACCTGCCGAACCTGCCAGCCACCGGCATCGAGAACGCCGGCATCTCGTTCCATTACGAAGGCGCGGGCACGGAGCCCCTCGCCGCGGAGCTCTCGCTGACGGCGCACGAGATCGCCCATCAGTGGGTCGGCGATCTCGTGACGCTCGAGAGCTGGGACGACCTCTGGATCAAGGAGGGAATGGCGACGCTCCTCGAACCGGAGGGGCTTCGCGCGCACACGGACAAGGACGGCCCCTTCACGCTGAACGGCAACGAGTTTTTCGCGATGGAGGGCGAAGCCATCCGCGACACGTCGCTGACGATCGCAGAAAAGTACAACACGGGGCCCTACACCCGCGCGGCATGGCTCTTGACGCAAATGCGCAGCCTGGTGGGCGAGGAGGCGTTCTGGAAGACGTGGCGAAACATCCTCGACGAGCATCGCTTCGGGGTCATCGGGACGGATGATGTCCTCGGGGCCTTCGCAGAGGCGCTCGGTCCGGAGGCCGCGGCGCGGGTGGCACACGCGGTCGATGCCAAGGGGCTCCCTACGCTGACGATTGCACCTTTGCCCTCGGGAGGGGCCACCGTGACGGTGCACGACCCCGACGGGGCGCTGCTCGTCCCGCTCGATATCGGCTGGGTCGCAGAGGACGGCTCGATACGGACGGAGACGCTCCCGGTCGGGGAGCCTTTCGACATGGCACCGCAGACGAGCGGCGAGTTCCTCGTGCTGGATCCGAAAGACCACCACCTCACCTGGGATTCGTTCCTGGTGGACGAGGAATCCATGAATGCCTACTACACGAACGTCCTGCCGCTGCTCATGCCCACGAGCTCGGCCGCGGAGGCCCGGTTTCTCGAAATCGGCTCGGCAGCCCAGGACGAGGTGCTCTTCACGTCGTCAACGTTGCCGGGCGCCACGCCGGAGGGGTTCGGGGCATTCGTCGCGGGGCTCGACTCGGAGTGGACCCAGGCCAATGCCTTGAGCATCGCTTGCTCGGTGGCCAGCGACCCAGGGCTCGATCCGGCGACGGCGGCGGCCTGGACGACCGCGTTGAACCAGGCGCTCCCGGTCCCGCCGCCACCGTTCGTGCTCGATTTGATCCAGGTTTACGGTTATGGCGCGTGCAGCATGTTCGATCCGGTGACCGCTTTCGCGGACGACTGGACGAGCCTGCAGACAGGGCTCTCGTCCGGTGAAGTCGACTATCTCCGGCTGAGCTTCCTTTCCGCATTCGACCTCCCTGCGCCGCTCGCGATGTCGACGTGGGGAAGCGTGGCAAAACAAGCGGGCATGGCCCGGGCGCGCTGGCTCGCGACCATGGAGCTCAGGTCGTACCTGAGCGGGCTCGACCCCGCGGACATTCCCGCGTGGCGGGCATTTTTCGTCGAGATGCTCAGCACGACCGAGGACACCGATGTGCTCCAGCAGGCCATCCGCGCGGTCGTCACCACGATGGCAGCCACGGCGGCCGAAAATGCGGACGCGCTGGCGGGCCTCGACGTGGTGCTCCATTCGCCGTGGACGCGCGTGGCGCATCTGCGAGCCGTGTGCGCGGCGGTCAAGCTGACCGCGGATGATGCGATGGCCTGGGCTGCGTTCGCCGAGGGGTTGCAGGATGCCCCGCTCGATCCGGACGCCGCTGCACGGCTCGCGGACCCCTCCCTCTGCCCATGATGCTGGAAGGGCGCGAGCGTCGCTCGATTACTGGAGGGCGGGGGTGTTCTCGGCGAAGTATTCGTGGCTGTCGGCGTTGTTCAGCGCCTTCGCCGGGTCCGAGATTGCGAGCGATTTCGCGCCGGACTGGCCGTACACCCAGTCGTCCGTGCCGGCGATGACGTCGAAGTGCGAGAGCTCGTGGATGATCGTCCCGCCCTTCGAGTCCGTGCCGGACAGCGGCGCGCTCCAGAAGACGCTGCAGAGATACACGTTGTACGGCTGGTTCGGATACACGTACGCGTAGTACTTCTTCTTGCAGCCGCAATCGAAGTTCAGCGGCTTCGAGTCGATCGCGTCCTTGATGGCCACGTAATGGCTCTTCGCCGTGTTCCAGCCGTTCGTCGAGAACGCGCCGAACCACGTGGTGTATCGCGGCGTCGCCGAGGGCGATCCGCCGAGGTAGACGACCGCGCCGTCGGCCATCGTGCTCGCCGCGCCGAGCGCCTGCGTGACCGTGGTTTGCTGGTCCGCGGTGCACTTGCTGAACCCGAGGCTGCCGAAGTTCTGCGGGCCCGGGGCGCTGATGAACTGGGGCGACGGCGCGTTCGCGCGGCCCTCGATCCACAGGCTCACCTCGTTCGAATCGAGCGAGACCGCCTGCTTCGTCACGGACGTCAGCATGTCGGCCGCATACTGGACCGTATACGTGCCCGTCTGCGTCAGATCGTAGAAGCCCGAGAGCGTGGCCGAGCGCGTCACGCTCTTGCCCGGGCCGAGCACGACATAATCCTCGTCCGACATCACCGGGCGCTTGTAATGCGGGCCGATGAACTCCACCGGCTGCCCGCCGCGTGTCACGAGGAAGAGATCCTCCTCGAGGTCCTCGTCGGGCGCATACCACGCAGGCAGGCGGATCGAGCGTTTCGTGGTGTTCGTGAGCTTCACCGTGACCGTCACGCTCTCGGTCGGGCTCACGGATGCCTTGTCGACGGAAAGCTCGACCGCGATGTCACCCGCGACAGGATCCATTCCGTCTTCGACCACGACTTCACTGCCGGCCCCGTCCTCCTCATCCTGGACGACGCATGCGCCGAGCAGCATCGCGCTCGCTGCACCGAAAGCCAGCCACTTGAAAGGAAGCGTCTTGCTCATCGTTGGACCCCTGGACAGAAGGAACGACCGGCGGTGACAGCCCGACAAGGCCGACTCCTCACTGTCCATCGACCCTATCATTTCCGTTTTCGAAATGAAATAGAAAATCGCCGGAGGCCGGAAAATGAGGCGTGGGGATGCCGACGGGTGGTCACTCGAGTGACCGAATTGGAGGGGCTTCCGCGATTGCGAGGGTCAGCTTTGCTTTCCGATTTCGATGAGGGCGCGTCGCTCCGCGAGCCACGCGCGGGCCTCGGCTTCCGTCGCAAAATAACGAGTGGGCACCGCGTCGATTCGACGGATGAAGCTACCGGCGCGCACGACGAGGTCGGCGAGGACGCGGATCGCGAAGTGCGCCCCGAAGATGGCCACGCCGAGCACGGGGACGTCGTGCACCTTCTCCGCCCCCGCCTTGCGCGCGCCCGCGCTGACGGACCCGATGCGCGAGAGATCCACGAGCTTCAGCAAATAGGGACGACCCGCGATGAAGGACTTCTCCAGCGACGTCAGCTCGCGCATCTCCGCCTCGCTGATGTCCCCGGCGAACCTCCACACAGCCGTATCTGGCGGCTCGAAAAATACCGTATGCTTCTCCCTCATCGGGTGTCTCGCGACACGTTCGAGCGTAGATCGTGCCGAAGCAGATTGGTGAAACCAAGCAAAAACGGCGCGCGACGGGGGCTCGTCCGGGCAAGCCGTATTACCTCGAAGCGGCGCGTCAGCGAGAAGACGGATGTGCCTTGCCTGCGCTCGGCACCGCTGGGCACGAGCGCGATCAGACACGCATGAATGATTTAGAAGGAAAAACCCGGATCGGGATCGCTCAATATCGGCGTCCGGGCGCGGCGGTATCATGCGCGGCGGGGCGGCGGGGCGGGGTCGGCATCTCGTCGGAATCGGACGTGGGCGCCATTTCGAGCGTCGACGGATGCACGAGGACGGGCGCACGAGAAAGGAGCGCGTACGCACCGAGCAAACACGTCACGGTCACCACGACGACGGTGAGCAGGTGTGGCTTCGCCTGCAAGAGTGCATGCGGCAAGGGAACCTCCTCGAAAAAAAAGGATCGCGCTCGGGAGCTCCCGCGTCCACGGAAAAGAGCCACGGATCGGACATTGGTTGTCCCAGGCTTGACAGGGCGTCGGTCCTGTGCCTGTTGGTAGGGGGCTGGAGAGATGAGCACGATGGTGGACAAGCTCGATGTCGTCCGAGCGCTTCGCGAGATCGGGGCCCTGCTCCGATGCAAAGGGGAAAGCTCGTTCAAGGTGCAGGCCTACGAGAATGGTGCTTCCGCGGTCGAGGCGCTCTCCGAGGACCTCGGCCGGCTGGTCGAGGAGGCGCGCCTGACGCAGGTGCCCGGCATTGGCGCGTCGCTCGCTTCCGTCATCACCGAGATCGTCCGCACGGGGCAATCGGAGCTGCTCACGAGGCTCCGCGCGGAGCTGCCGCCCGGCGTGCTCGAGCTGTGCGAGATCCCAGGGCTCAGCCCGAAGAAAATCCAGGTGCTCCACGACGCGCTGGGAATCACGAGCGTGGAGGAGCTGCGGCAGGCGTGCCTCGCAGGGCGCGTCCGCTCGGTGAAGGGATTCGGTCCGAAGACGCAGCAGAGCCTGCTCGAAGCCATCGCGCAGCGCGAGACCCGCGAGGCGCGGGTGCTGCTCGTCGACGCGCTCGCCGTGGCGGAGCCGCTGCTCGACCATCTGCGCGCGTTTCCCGCGGTGCATCGGGCGGATGTTGCCGGCGAGGTGCGTCGTTTTTGCGAGACGGTCTCCGAGGTGCAGGTCGTCGTATCGAGCGAAGAGGCCCATGCGGTGCTCGATCATGCCGAGCGATTTCCGCGGGTGACGCGGGTGCGGAGCCGGGACGCGCAGCGGGTCGACCTGTTTCTCGCGGGAGACGTGCGCGCGTCGGTGCACGTGGCGCCGCCTGCCCATCATGCAGCAGCGCTCTTGACGCTGACCGGCGCGCCGGCGCACCTCGCCGAGCTCGGTAAAACGGCGGCGGAGCGCGGCCTCGATGGGGTGCGCGCGCTCGTCAGCATCGAGAGCGAGGAGCAGATCTACCGGGCGCTCGGCCTGCATCCCGTACCGCCCGAGCTACGCGAGGGAAACGGAGAAATCGAGGCGGCGCGGCACGACGATTTCTCCGACCTCGTCACGCAGGACGACATCCAGGGCATGGTCCATTGCCACACGGTCTTTTCGGACGGTAATGACACCATCGAGGACATGGCGCGCGCAGCCGAGGCGATGGGGATGAAATACCTCACGATCACGGATCATTCGCCGACCGCGCATTACGCGAGGGGCGTGGAGCTCGATCGCCTCAAGTCGCAGTGGGACGAGATCGCGCGCGTGCAGGAGCGGGTGAAGATCAAGCTCTTGCGTGGAACGGAGTCGGACATCCTCGCGACGGGCGCGCTCGATTATCCCGACGCCATCCTGGAGCAGCTCGACGTGGTGATCGCGAGCGTCCATTCGCGCATGAAGATGGACGAGGCGGCCATGACGCAAAGGCTCGTGGACGCGATGCGGCAGCCGATCTTCAAGATATGGGGCCACCCGCTCGGCCGTCTGCTCTTGCGGCGTGAGCCCTTCGCTTGCCGGGTCGAGGAGGTGCTCGACGTGATTGCCTCGTCGCGGGCCGCGATCGAGGTCAACGGCGACCCGTACCGGCTCGACATGGAGCCGCGGTGGCTGAAGGAGGCGCGAAAGCGGGGGATCCGCTTCGTCATCTCGACGGACGCGCATTCGACGAAGGGTCTTTCGTCCCTGCGTTTCGGCGTGGGTGTGGCACGGCGAGGCGGGCTCCGCAAACGCGAGGTGCTCAATGCGCTCGGCCCCGAGGGTTTCGCGGCGGCGGTCAGGCCCGTCCATTGAGGTGGGCGCCGAAGTTACTGGTGCTCCGGGTACGATCCTCGCACGCCCGTATCGGCATGACCCCGAAAGCGAAGAACGACAGCCACCCCGCCGGCCCGGTCCGCCCGCGGACGCTCCCGGGACGCGCCCCTGCCTCGAACGCCTGCCCGCTGTTTTTCCGCGTCCTCGTCTACGAGGCGCGATCGGGCGAAAAAAGCTTCACCGATTGCGGCCACGAGCTCGGCCGGCAGATCTTCTCCATCGTGGGAAACGAGCTCGGAGAAGACGTGCTCGGTGAGCTCGTCGTGCTCATCATGAAGCGCGATACCCTGGCGATCCTGCAATGGCTGAAGGCCCGCGTGCCCCGCATGATGGACATGATCCCGGCGCGCGAATACCGCGCGTTCATGAAGGGATTCATGCAGGCGGTCGTCGAGTAGCCGTCACTTCAGTTCGAGCACGAGCTCGAACTCACCGGCGTCGTCCATCCACGCGTCGACGACGACGTAATAGGTCGAGCCTGCCTGGACGTCGTCGATCTGATTGACGTCGTCGTCCTCGATCATCGATCCGAACGAGCAATCGAGCACGTCTCCTCCGCCGCCGGGGCACTCCGTCCACGTGTGCAGCCAGTGGTGCGCGTACTGGGCATGGAGCGTCGCGACGAGCGTGCCCGGCGACGAGGGCCGGACGGGAAAGACGAGCTCCTTGCCGATTCTCTCGCCTGGCATGCACTCGCTGAACATCGGGCTCGCCGTCGTCAGGTCCGTCCCTCGGCTCGTGTCGTCGAGGATCGATAAGGACTCGCCATGCGTGATCTCGGTGAGCGATGTGCATGCTTCCCCTGCGTCGTCGCCCGGCGGGGCAGGGGGCGTGTAATCGTCGATCGCGCAAGCCGAGAGCAAAAGGCCGAGCACGAGGCAAGTCCCGAGACGAACGAGGCGGGAAAGGGTCGGCATGGCTCGCGAGCATTCCACCGCGGCGCGCCCGATACAAGAGGGAAGTCGGGCGCTCAAAAGAAGCTCTTCAACGTGCGCTCCACGCGTGTCGGTTCGAAGAGGTACGTGAGCACGGCACCGTAGACCGCACCGGAAAAATGGGCGTCGTGGTTGATATCGTCGCCGGCCGTATGGGAGTGCCAGGCGCTGTAGGCGAGGTAAGCCACGGCGAACACGATGCCCGGCACCGGAATCGGCAGGAACATGAGCTGGAGCTTGAGCTTGGGGACCAGGAGGACGGCGCTGAACATGACGGCGGCCACGGCGCCGGAGGCCCCGAGCGAGCTGTAATTCGGTTTTCGCATGTAGCGCAAGGTCGTGGGGATGAACCCTACGATCACCGCGGTCACGTACAGCACGAGGTACCGCGTCACGCCGAGCACGCGAATGGTTTGTTCCGTGAAAAAGTAGAGCGAGAACATGTTGAACGCGAGATGCGAGAAATCCGCGTGCACCCATCCCGCGGTGAGCAGGCGATGGATGTGCCCGTTCTTGCGCACCTGGTAGGGAACCAGGATCAGCGCGCGCCGCACCGGCTCGGACATCCACCCGAGTAGGCTCACGATCGCCACGGAAGCAATCAGCAAGACGGGAACGGGCGAGGCGAGGAGACGCGCCGGGAGATCGTTCATGGCGGGAGGATATCACGCGCGGAGCGCAGTGCGGGCAAGCTTCCCGTTGTTGAAAGTCACTTGCATTTTCATGTTTCTTCCGGTAGAAGCTCGCCATGGTGTCAGAGAAACCACGTGATCTAGGCCGTTTCACTGGAGGAGCGTTCGTGATGCTCGGGGCCCTCGCCGCCGCTGTACCCGCCTGCGCGGGCACCGATAGCCACGATCAGGCGCGGAAAACGACGGAGGTCGTGGACGAGGGTGGGAGCGGCGACGCGACCACGAATCCCGGTACCGGCGGCGCGGGAGGGGAGGGCGGCAGCGGCGTGACCACGAGCAGCAGCTCGACGGGATCGGGCTCGTTTCCGCCGCCCGATGATGATGACGACGATGACGACGATGACGACGATGATGACGATGATGACGATGATGATGACGACGATGATGATGACGACGATGAGGACGAGGACGACGACGACGACGATGATGACGACGATGATGACGAGGAAGAGGACGACGAGGACGACGACGATTGATGGTTTCCAGTCATCGTGAGATTGCGCTTCTCTGCGCTCTCCTTGCGTCGGTCGTTCACCTTCCCTTCTCGTTCGCGGACGCTCCGAAAGCCCCGGCTGCAGCGAAGCGTCGGGCTACGTCGAGCCTCGATGCTCGTGCCAGCGCCGAGACGTCCGTGTATCTCGACGATACCCATGTCGAGGTCGTGACCCCGACGATTGCAGGTACGATCGAAAGCCCAACGGCAGGTTGGTCCCTGAGCGGCCGTTATCTCGTGGACGTCGTGACTGCCGCGTCCGCCGATATCGTGGCCACCGCGTCGCCTCCCTGGACGGAGGTCCGCCACGCCGGATCCCTCGAAGGGGACTACAAAAAAGGGAACTACGGCGTGGGCGCGCATGCGTCGATCTCGCGCGAGCCGGATTATAGGTCGATATCGGCGGGGCTCCACGGGACGCTCGACCTCGACGAGAAGAATTTTGGGCTGCTGCTCGGGTATGCGTACCGGCACGATACGGCGGGGCGCGCGGGGACTCCGTTCGACGTGTTCGGATGGACGCTCCAGCGGCACGATCTGAATACTGGGCTCACGATCGTCATCAATCGTTCGACGATCGGCGCCCTTCAGCTCGACGCGATGTTCGAGCGGGGGAACCAGGCCAAACCCTATCGGTACGTTCCCCTTTTCGCAGCCGAGGCCGCGGAGCAGGTCCCTGCGGGCGCGAGCGTGGAGCTCGTGAGCGCGCTTCGCCTGCACGCGCGTCCCCTGGAGGCGCTGCCTCTCGCGCGAGATCGATTCGCGCTCACCGGACGCCTCGCGCATCGCCGCGGGGGCGCCACGCTGCGTCTCGAGGAGAGGCTCTACACGGATACGTGGGGAATGGCCGCGAGCACGACGGACGTGCGTTATTCGATCGACATCGGACGGTTTGTCACGGTATGGCCTCGTTTGCGTTTCCATGCGCAGACCGGCACGGATTTCTGGCAACGCGCGACCGTGGTGTCCGTCGCGGAGGACGGCGCGGGCACGATTCCCGTGGTCCGGACCGGGGATCGCGAACTCGGGCCGCTCTGGACGCTGACCGGCGGGGGCGGCGTGTCCGTGAAGCTCGGCGCGAGGTTCACTGCGACCTTTCAGGTGGACGGCGTCTTCACGCATTACCTCGACGCGCTCTACCTCACGCGGCGCAATGCGTTGTTCTCGGCGCTCGCCTTGCAAGCGGCGTTCGATTGAAGCCGCCGGATCAGAAGGCGTACGAAAACGAGAGCTCGGGCGAGAGGAGCGTGCCGGTCGAGGGAAAGGGCTTCGTGAACTTCAAGGCGGCCGAGAGGGCGAGCGAGGGAGAGAACGCGTAGGTCGCCGCGACCCCGAGGCCGACGAAGCCCGTACCGGATTTTCGATAGGCGCTGAGCGTCTGCGAAGGAGGATTGTCGAGCTGGCTCGCAGGCGGCGGCTTCGTCGTGTCCTCTTCCACGACGACCCGGTATTCGGTGTCGAATTGCGCGATCCCGCCGAAGACGAAGAGGGAGCCCCGGAAGCCCGGCCTGGCAAAGGGCCGGGCGCCGAACGTGTATCCCGCGCGGACCTCGCCGTGAAAGGGCAAGAAGGCCGGCGCCTCGGCGCCGCTCGGCCGTGGCCCGCCGCCGCGGAGCACCCAGCCGAGCCGCAGTCCGAGCGTGATGTTGTCGAAAACCACGCGGTCGTAGCCGACGAGGACCCGCGTCGTCGAGAGCTGAACGCCGGGGCGCACCTCGCCGCCGCGCATGGCGAGCGGCGTGCCGTGGTATTGCGTGCCCGAATCTCGGAAGCAGGCGTAATCGCCGTGAAGCTGGCTCGAGGGCGAGCAGACGTCGGTGTCCGCGTGGAGCCCCAGATCCTGGACGAGCGACAAGGAGAGGGCGTTGTCGTGCGAGGTGGCTTTTTTCGGGGGCGCGTCGGCGGCCCGTGTTTCTTTCGGAAAGATCAGCAATGCGACGACGAGCAGCGACGCTCTCCGCCACGAGCGTGTATCAATTGCAGCCGCAACCGCCCTCGGCGCTCGCCGCTCCGCCGCTCGCGCCTTCGTGCACGGCTTGCATGTGGGATTCGCCGGGGCCGGAGACGGGGCCGACCGACATCGTCGGATGCGCGAGGTGCCCGCGTTCGTAAGGCGCGACGTGCGTGCAGGCCGCGAGCGCGTGGAGGAGCCCGAGCAGGCATGCGAGCCGCGTGATTCGCAGGACCATGAAAACCTCGTGTCGAAAAAGGGTTGGTTCGAGGGCTCGACCTTCATCAGGGTGTCCAGGAAAGGTGCCTTCCGATGAATGCCGGTTCGTCCGGCAAGGTCGTTTCCTGGGCATCGGCGCTCTTCACGAAATCGACCGCCGTCCAGGGCCCAGGCGCCTCGCCCGAGTCCGACGAGTTCCATTCCGTGAACTCGACGTGTACGCGATAGGCGCCGTCCGGGACCACGAGGCCCGCCGTGTCCGTGCCATTCCAGGTGCTCACGTGCTCGACGTGGGATTTTCGCGTGGCTCCCGTCACCGCATCCACGACATTCGTTCCGGATGCGGCGCCCCAGCGCACGAGGTGCTCCACGCGCTTCGCGGCCCACACTTCGAGCGTCTTCACGAATGTGTCCTGCGCGTCCGTGATCCACACCGCGCCGATGTTTTTTGGTGCATACTCGCCGTCGAGGGAGACGGTGGTGAATCGATATTCGAGGGCGCCGCCCGGAGATGCCATGCCGCCGGTCCCTCCCGCGCCGCCCGCGCCCGTGCCCGTGCTACTCGCAGCGTCGGACGCCGCGCTGCCGCCGCCGCCGTCTTCGCCATAAGGCACCCAGAATGCGGGATCGCTCTGGGTCGCGGGCCCGCAGGCGAGCAACATCGGCGGGAAGAGGCATGCCGCCCACGCGAGGGCGAGACGTTTCGCAATTCTCGTTGACCTGACCATCGACGCCGGGTACCCTGTTGATGTTGACTTCTACTTTCATCTTCAGCTTAGAGAGGTCGCACCCTGGAGACAAGAGGAAAGTTGTTCGTGTTCACGCTGGCGCAGAATTCCGCATCACGAAGGTCGGGCCGTCGCTGGTCCTCCGCAGCGCGATTCGCGGGCGCGTGCCTTTGCGTTGCGAGCATGGGCTGCACGAACCCGCTCCAGGAGGACGCCATTGCCGCGCTCGGCCCCGAGTCCCCAGCCATTCCCCTCGGCCCTTTGCACCGCGCCGGGCAGCCCTGCCTCGTATGTCACGACGGCGCCGAGGCCACCGAGCTCACCGTCGCAGGGACGATCTACGAGCGCGTCGATTCGACGAAGCCAGTCCCCGACGTGCTCGTGCACCTCGTCGACGCGCGGGGGACGGCCTACGTGACGGCCACGAATTGCGCCGGGAATTTTTTCGTGCGGCCGGGCGATTTCAGCCCCGAATATCCGATGCGGGTGGCCATCGAGCGTGAAGGGTTCCGTCAGGAAATGGAGTCGCCGGTGAACGGCGAGGGCTCGTGTGCAGTCTGCCATGCGACGAAGCCCGGTCCACGCTCGGCCGGCCGCGTCTTTCTGCTCTCCGTCGCCGCGACCTTGGAGGATCGTTGTCCGTGAGGCGAATGCTCCTTTCGTTGTTCCCGATCGCGCTCGCCGCGCTCTTCGTCGCTTGTACCCCCGACGCCGAGCCGGCCGACGGATTGCTCGTCCCGAGCCGGGTCACCTATCCGAGCGTCGGCGGCGCGCTGGAGCACCGCTGCGCGACGCTCGATTGTCATGGAAAACCCGAGCGAAACCTGCGGCTCTACGGGAGCTCCGGGATGCGCCTCGCCGCGGGCGACGTGCCGGGGCATGGCGAGACGACCGAGGCCGAATACGACGCGAGTTATCGATCCGTGATTGGTCTCGAGCCCGAGGTGATCAGCCTGGTCTGCGAGGAGGGCGGCCGCGCGCCGGAGCGGCTCTCGCTGGTTCGGAAAGCGCGCGGCGAAGAGGCGCACAAGGGCGGCGCGCGTATCGTCCCGGGTGATGATGCGGATCGATGTCTGACGAGCTGGTTATCGGCCGCGACGGACGAGGCCGCGTGTGCGCGCGCGGCGGAGGATCAGGGGTCGGAGTGAGCGCCGAGCAATCGGCGGAGCTCGGGCACGACGGAGCGGGCCTCGTCGAGGTCACGCACGAAGCGGGTGGGGCTCGGGTGTGCGGGGCGAAGCGCGTGTACCGCGCGAAATAGGAGATCGGCGATGGTCCGTAACGTCGCATTCGCCCCGATCACGACGATGGCGCGCCGGGGCCCGATGTCGCGGGTCTGGGCGAACATGCGGCGAGCCTCCATCGACATCCATTCGAGTTGCGAGACGTCGCAGAGCACGATGGCATGCGGCCATGTTCCGCCGGCCGCGAGTTGCGCCGCGAGGAGGGGCGCTGCCTCCGCCACGTCGAGGGTGCCCCGCATCGTGACGTGCAGAATGTCCGGTCGCTCGATCCATACGTCCGGATGACTCGTCGGCGTGCGCAGGTTGGGAGGCTCCAATTCGTCGGGACTCCGCGGAAAACGGCCGTCGCAGGATACCGCGAAGAGCGCTGTCGCCTCAACCTGATTTTCCCCAGCGTTCGATCGCGGCTTTCAGCCACGCCGGCGCGCCGACCATGGGCGGCTGCGGCTCGGTGCGCGTCATTTCGTCTGCGCGACCAAGCTGCTCGGCGAGGGGCGGCACATCCCACGCGGCGCGCTCCGCGTCCGTGGTCGTCGGGTCGACGTCCCAGAGTCGATGACGCACGCCATCGGGGACGAATTGCGTCCCGTGTTTCTGCGGCCGACCCTCGTACATGCACCATCGGTCGTAGGCGGCGGCCGCGAGCCAGCGCGCCCGCGGATATCCACGCCCGGCCGCTTCACGCGCGAGCTGATACATGTTGGAGAACAAAGTATCGCCGCCGAGCGCGGGGGTGATCCTGGGATGCACGGCCCGCGCGGCCGTGCGCGCGCTCAGGCGCGGCGCTTGCGAGGAGGGCTCTTGCGGGTCGAGCGGGGCGCCGCGAGTTGATGGGCCTCTTCGATGATCGCCGTGATCGCCCCCCAGTCGGGTTCGCGATCGAGCCGCGCGCCGATCCACCCCTGCCGGCCCACGTAAGGCGGGACGAAGAATCGGGAGGGATCGGACTCGACCACCATTTGCTGCGCGTCCGGCGTCGCTTTGCACCAGATCGCGAGGCGGCCGTCGCCGTGGTGGTTGTCCATGAACATGACGAATGTCTTGTCGCGCACGGCAAAGCAGGGGCGCGCGTGCTTCGTCACCTCGGCGGTGCCGGGTAAGGCAAGACAGATCGTGCGGATTCGCTCGAATGCAAGCTCGCTCGTCATCGGTCGTCCTGGTTCAGTTCGTCCTGCAATAACGTAGGTGGCATGGTAGGCTCCGCAAGCCGAGGCCTAAAACGCATAACGCAGGTGGCGGACGAGCTTCCGATAGGAAGGCAGCCGCCCCATGAGCCCGTGTATTGCGCCGGAGAACCAGCTTTTCGAGAGGCGGTCCACGAGATCGGGCATCGTCAGAAAATCGATGCTCTCGACGAGCCGTAGCTTCGGCACCTGTTTTTCGAGGTCGTGTGGATCGTCGATCCCCCAGACGAGCTCGACCCTGGCGCCACGCACCGTCGCCAGGCGAGAGACCATGCGTACCATCGCGGAGCTGTAGCCGTCGAATACGACCTGTCCGCTCGGAAACTGCTCGGTCACCCGCCGCAGCATCGCCGCCGCGTCTTTCTCGTGCAGGTACATGAAGAGGCCCTCGGCGACGACGAGGACCGGCGTGTCTCCCGGGATCGCGTCGAGCCAGGCGAGATCGGTCACCGACGCGCCGATCCGGCGATACCCTTCGCGCTCCGGATAGAGTTTTTCGCGCAGGGCGATGACGTCCGGAAAGTCGACGTCGTACCAGCGGACCTCCGGGCCCGGATCGATTCGATACACACGCGTGTCGAGACCGCAGCCGAGGTGGAGGACGGTCGAGGCGGGTTTTTCAGCGAGGAATGACCGTGTCCACTGGTCGAAATGCCGGGCACGCAGGGGCAAGGTGATCGAGCCGCCGCTCGGGAGCTTCAGCGCCTCGAAGTCGTAGTCGATCCGCGCAACGGCGTCCGCCGCGAATCGGTCGCCGAGGATCGGGTTCGGGGCCGTGGCGTCCAGCGCTTTGCCGTACAGCGTTGCGAGGTACGTCTCCTTGTCCTTCGTCAGGCGAACCTTTTTCGTGTCCATGTCGCCTCGGGCCCCTGCACGCAATCGCGGCCCGGGAGTACATCAAGACCGGTCGCCGGGGTCAAGCGACCCGCTCCGCTCATCGAGAGCCTGTCACCTGCTCGGCAAGCTCTTCCGCGAAATGTCTTGCATGGCGGATGTGTGTCCGTTATAAAGGATGCCGCCTCGGGAGAGGTGCGTCGAAAGGAGTCCAGCATGTCTTTCGTGGTCGCAGGCGTGACGGGCAACGTCGGTTCGGTCGTCGCGGCGGAGCTCCTCGCCAAAGGGCAAAAGGTCAAGGTCCTCGTGCGCGACGCGGCGAAGGGCGCCGAATGGTCCAAAAAGGGCGCCGAGGTCGTGGTCGCCGGGCTCGGCGACAAGGACGCGCTCGCCGCCGCGCTCGCGGGTGCGCAAGGCTTTTTCGTGCTCCTGCCCCCGAACGTCGCGGCGCCGGATTTTTATGCGTACCAGCGCGAGACATCGGATAGCATCGTGGCCGCGGTAAAGGCGAGCGGCGTCCCGCACGTCGTCCTCCTTTCCTCCGTGGGCGCGGATCTGCCGGACGGCACGGGGCCCATCAAAGGACTTCATCACCTGGAGAACGCGCTCCGCGCGACCGGCGTCACGCTCACCGCCATTCGCGCCGGGTACTTCCAGGAGAACGTCGCGAACTCGCTCGCGCCGGCGAAAAATGCGGGGATCTTTCCGAATTTCACGGGGGCTCCTGATTACCCCTTCCCGCACATCGCCACCAAGGACATCGGCACGCTCGCCGCCGTGTCGCTCCTCGAAGGCGGCCAGAAGAGCGAGATCATCGACCTGCACGGCCCCGCGTATTCGGTGCGGCAGGTCGCCGAAAAGCTCGGGGCCGCGCTCGGCAAGGCGCTGCAGGTCGTCGACATTCCGCCGGAAGCGCATGTGAGCACGCTCGTGCAAGCAGGATTGCGGCAGGATCACGCCGAGATTTTCGCCGAGATGTACCGCGGCTTCCAGAGCGGCGCCATTGCCCCGAGGGGCGATCGCCTCGTCGAGGGAAAGACGCCCATCGACGAGGTGATCCAGGCGCTCGTCCGTTCATGAAGGGACGGTCGGCGTAGCCGATTCCGCGGGCGCGTGTGCGCGGAGGAATTGCCCCACACGCGCCCGGACCCTGTCGCGATCGGTAAAAATACTCACGTGCTCGCCTTTCTCGATGGCGAGGAGCTCCGCGCCGGGGACGCGGGCCGTGAGAATCTCCGCTTGCGCGAATGGCGCCGCCTTGTCGTTCGTCCCGTGCACGACGAGGAGCGGCGCCTTGATACGCTCCAGGGCAAACCCTTGGTCGTGACGCGTGATGGCGACGTCGTTCTCCGAGCCCGGAAGCCGGAGGTTCATTCGATCGAACGTGCTGAGCTGCAATTCGCGCAGGAGCGCGCCCGCCTCGGGATCGCGGAGCGTGCGTGCGCGCACCTCGGGATCCGGAATCGAGCGGCGCGCCGACCGCTCCGGGTCCTGCTCGGCTTTTCGCCGCATGACGGAGATGAGCGGGCCGCAACGCGCGGTGAGCCGCAGGATGTACCAGGCGAGCGGGAGCCGCGTCTCGACGCGGGTGCAGACGGACGAAATGATGACGAGGCCCCAGCAGCGATCCGGATGGCCGAGGGCGAACTGGAGCGCGGACGGTCCGCCGCCCGAGATGGCCATCACCGCGGCCTTCTCAATGCCGAGCGCGTCGAGGAGATCGCGATAAAGATCAGCCTGCTCCGTGGGTGTTTTGCCCAAAGAGAGCGGGGTCCCGAGGTAGCCGGGGCGGGAGGGCGCGACATAACGGAAGCCCGGAACGCCCGCGGTGCGCGCGAGGAGAAGCGCCTGATCGTAACCACCCATGGCGCCGTGGAGCGAAAGCACGGCCGGTCCGCTCCCGAGGAAGGCGCATTCGACGTCGCCGCGCCGCGTCTTCACCACCTCCGGGCGTGCATCGCCCGCCGTCGTCGCCGCTTCCTTCGACGGCTCTCGTTCCTCCGCAGCTCGCATAGGCTCCTCCTTCTTGAATGCTCGCCCCTCTTAGCAGCCCGTGGACCTATCCCGAAGGACGATCGACAGGGACGGGAGGGGATGGTAGGTTTGTCCGCGTCATGTCGATGGGTCGAAGACGGGAGAAGCAGGCGCCGCTTTGGGTGGCGGCGCCTTC
>NZ_JARZHG010000056.1 GCF_029946505.1 Polyangium sp. y55x31 | reverse complement strand
CCCGCGCCCGCCGCGGCCGTCGCGCAGCCGTCGCAACCCCCCGCGGCCGCGCAACCGGCGCAGCCCTCGCAGCCCCCGGCAGCCGCGCCCGCAGCGGCAGCCGCACCCGAGGCGCGCGCGCCTTCGCCTTCGGTCGTCGCGATGCAGGCGCAGCCGGCGGTCCCGGCGGGCGACGTGCACGCGCTCCTGGAGGAGGCCTCGGCCGAGGCGCAGAAGGGTCGCAAGCCGCAGGCGTACACGAAGTACCGCGAGGCGCTGAAGATCGATCCGGCGAACTCCGAGGCGCTCTCGTGGGTCGAGGAGTACCTGCGGCAGAAGCGCATGTTCGCGGATCTCCGCGACGTGCTGCTCGCGGCCTCGCGCGTGCCGACGGTCTCGACCGAGACACGCAAGGCCCAGCTCCGCGACGTGGCCGGCATGTGCGAGTCGCAGCTCCGCGACATCGACACGGCGATCGCGGCGTGGAAGCAG
Source organism: Polyangium sp. y55x31 (assembly GCF_029946505.1). GTDB lineage: Bacteria > Myxococcota_A > Polyangia > Polyangiales > Polyangiaceae > Polyangium. The sequence continues at coordinate 63,830 of NZ_JARZHG010000056.1, read as the reverse complement.
CTCTGCCAGATCGATCGCGGCGACGAGCAGGCGCGGGATCAGCTCCGCAGGCTGCTCGAACGCGCGACGAAGTGGGACGATCTCGCGACCGTGCTCGAGCAGGACGCGATGAGCACGCCCGACACGGAGCAGAAGCTCGCGATCGAGAAGAAGCTCGCGAACCTGCACGAGGCGAAGCGCAAGGATCCGGTGGCCGCGGCCGAGGTGTGGACGCGGATCGCCTCGCTCATGCCCGAGGACGAGCAGGCCGTGAACACGGCCGTCAAGCTCTACGAAAAGGGCGAGCGTCTCGATCTCGCGGCGCAGGCCATCGCGGACAACATGAGCGGGTTCACGGACGCGAACACGCGCGCCGGGCTCCTGCAGAAGCTCGGCGAGCTCCGGCTGAAGCTGAATGATCCGGGCGCCGCGGGTGATGCGTTCGCGGAGGCCGCCGAGCTCGGCAAGCAGGCGAAGATCTGGGAGCAGGCCGAGAAGGCGTACACGGCCGCGGGGCGCATGTCCGACGCGGCGAACGCGATCGAGCAACGCGCGGAGCTCGCGGACGGCAAGCAGCAAGCGATGCTGCTCGCGCAAGCGGCGGATCTCTTGCTCAAGGCGGGTGATGCGCCGGGCGCGATGATTCGCCTCGAGCGCGCTTCCGAGATCGATCCGACGAACGACGCGTACGTGCAGGCGCTCGAAGAGCAGTACCGCGCGGCCGGGCGGCTCTCGGATCTCGTGCACCTGCTCCTCGGGCGCGCGGAAAAACTCTCGGATCGCGGCAAGCGCGTGGCCTCGCGGCGCGCGGCGGCCGAGGTGCAGCGCTCGCTCGGCGACCACGAGGGCGCGCGCGAGAGCCTGCTCCTCGTGCTTTCCGACGGCGACGACGAGGGCGCGCTCGCGCTGCTCGTCGAGGACGCGGCGCAGCGCGGCGATCATCAGGAGTGCGTGGAGCTCCTCCGCCGGCTCGGCGCGATCACGAAGGCGCCGGCCGACAAGCTGAACCACGCGCTGCGCGAGGCGAGCATCCTGGCCGAGGGGCTCGACGACGTGGACGGCGCGATCGAGCGGTACGAGGGGATCCTGAAGACGCTCGATCCGAAGAGCCGCGTCGCGCTCGCGGCGATCGCGAACCTCGAAGAGCGGCGCAACAACCCGCAAGGCGCAGCGGCGGCGCTCGAACGCGAGGCCGCCCTCGCCGAGGGCGAGCAGAAGGTCGAGCTCGCGCAGCGCCTGGCGCAGATTTACGAGAGCCGCCTCTCCGATCCGCGCGGCGCGATCCGGGCGCTCGAGATCGTGCACGCGGCCGACTCGGAGGACTTCGACGCGATCGGTCGGCTCGAGCGGCTCTGCGCCGAGGTCGAGGACTGGCCGCGCGTCGCGCATTTCCTGCAGATCCTCATCGAGGTCGAAGGCGACGAGGAGGAGCTCTCCCGCATGACCCGCAGGGTCGCGGACATCCTCTTCGACAAACTCGGCCGCGGCGACGAGGCGCTCGCGGCGCTCGACAAGGTCGCCGAGACGGGCGACGAGCCGTGCCGGCGCGCGTACGTCGAGCTCGGCGACAAACTCGGGTGGAAGGGGCTCGTCGCGACGAAGCTCGTCTCGTGGAACGAGTCGGGCACGGGCCCGGCGCGGAACGAGGCGCTGCGCGGCGCGTTCGAGCGGTTCATCGAGGTCGGCCGCGACGCGGACGCCGCGCGCGTGGCCATGGAGCTCGCGCGCTCGCGCGGCGCCGATCGCGCGCTCGCCGAGCGGCTCGAGCAGCTCGCGATCAAGCTGAAGGACCTCGACGCCCTCGGCGTCGCGCACGACCTGCTCGCGAAGGACGTCTCGGGCCCGGCGCGCGCGGCCGAGATGGTGCGTCAGGCCGAGGTGCAGATCGCCGCGTCCGTGCCCGCGAACGAGGCGATCCAGCACGGCGAGGGCGCGCTGACCAGCGTCCCGCCGAACGAGGTCGAGCCCTTGCTCGCGCGGCTCGCGGCGCTCGCGCCCGATGTCTCGCAGGTCATCGACGTGTACGAGCGTCAGGTTGGTCGTTGCCGTTTGCCGGCGGATCGGCTCACGGCGCTCGCGCGCGCGGCGCAGGTCGCGGCCGAGCGCGGCGCGAACGATCGCGCGCGTGGCTTCTTCGAGCTCGCGCTCAGCGCGGGCGTCCAGGAAGAGACGCTCGTCGCGCTCGAAGCGGCGGCCACCGCGGGCGACGAGCGTTCGGGCGGCACGGGCCTGCGCCGCATCCTGGCGGAGGCGCTCGCGGGCGGCGGTCAGGGTTCGCGTGACGGCGGCCGCACGAAGAGCGCGCTTCTCCGGCGCGCTGCGACCATCGCGCACCGCGCGCTCGGCGACGTCGAGCGCGCCTTCAAGTGGCTCGGCGACGCGCTCGTCACGCACGTCGACGATCCTTCGCTCGATGCGCTCGAAGCCCTCGGCCGCGAGCTCAACGATCTGCCGCGCGTCGAGGCCACGCTCACGCGCGCGCTCGAAGAGGTCTTCGACGGCCCGCTCGTTCGCAAGCTCCTGCAGCGCCGCGCGCGCCTCCGCCGCGACGCGCTGAACGACAAGAAGGGCGCGGGCGTCGACTTCAAGAAGCTCCACGACCTGTCGCCTGCCGATCAGGACGTGATGAACGAGCTCTCGAACCTGCTCACCGAGCTCGGCGATCACCGCGGCATGATCCAGCTCTACGAGGATCAGATCCTCCGCGGCCGTGATCCCGCCGTCCGCGCCGAGCTCGCGCGCAAGGTCGCGCGGCTGTGGGAGGAGGAGCTCGGCGACGCGCGCGAGGCGGCCGATGCCTGGCGGCGCGTGCTGCGCATGAAGGCCGGCGACGCCGAGGCGACCCAGGGGCTCGAGCGCGCGAAGACCGGCAAGCTCAAGCGTACGCCGCCGCGCCCGTCGATGGCCTCGGTGCCGCCGACCGCGGCAGGGCCGTCCACGCCGCCGCCTGCGTACGCGGGCCCGTCCACGCCGCCGCCTGCGTATGCGCGGGCGTCGACGCCGCCGCCGCCTGCGTACGCGGGGACGTCGACGCCGCCGCCGCCTGCGTACGCGGGGACGTCCACGCCGCCGCCTGCTCCGGTCCCCACGCCGTCCGCGCCTCCGCCTCCGGTCGCCGCGCCGTCCGCGCTTCCGGCGTGGCAGCCCCCGACGGACAACGAGCCGACGCCCCTCGCGCCCGCCGCGGAGTTGCCTGCGCCTCCGCCGATGGTCGCTGCGCCTCCGGCGTACGTCCAGACCGAGCCGGCCGCGCAGCCTGCGTACGTGGATCCGCAAGCGCAGCAGCAGCAGTACGCGCAGCAGCAGCCCGCGCAGACGCCGGAAGAGGCGTACGCGCAGCAGCAGGCGTACGCGGCGTACTACGCGCAGCAGCAGTACGCGCAGCAGCAGCCCGCGCAGACGCCGGAAGAGGCGTACGCGCAGCAGCAGGCATACGCGGCGTACTACGCGCAGCAGCAGGCCTACGCGCAGCAGCAGCAGGCCTACGCGCAGCAGCAAGCCGCGCAGCCGCCCGCCCAGGGCGAAGAGCTCGAAGAGGCCGAGCTCCTCGACGACGAATCCTGATGAGCCCGAGGGGGCGGTCTCGCCGCCCCTGCCTCACCAGAACACCGACCTCCGCTCCTTCAGCCCGCGGTTCAGCATCGACTGGATGGTCGCCTTCACGCGGAGGACCTTCTCCTCGATGATCGTGTCGTCGTCGTCGGGATCGCCGTCGAAGCGCATCGGCTCGCCGAACGTGATCCGGTAGCGCGTGGGCAAGGGGAGGATCCCGCCGGGCAAGAGGAGTTGCGGGAGGATCGGAAAGCTCGGCAAGTGCAGCGTCTTCGCCACGCGACGGAGATTGCCGAGCGAGACGTACTGCTCCTCCGCGCCGATGACGGCCACGGGCACGATCGGCGTGTTCGTCTCGAGCGCAAGGCGCATGAAGCCGAGCCCGAAGTCCGTGAGCTTGTAACGCTCGGCGAACGTCTTCGTCACGCCACGCACGCCCTCGGGGAACACGAGGATCGCCTCGCCGAGCTCGAGCAGCCGGCGCGCGTTCTCGGGCACGCCCACGACCTGCCCGACACGCGAGAAGAACGTCGAGACGAACGGGAGCGTCTGCGACCACTTCTCCACCATGCTGCGCACGATGCGTGGCGGCTCCGCGTCGAGGAACATCGACGCCGCGATGATCACGCCGTCCATCGGGATCTGCCCCGAGTGGTTCGCCACGAGCAGCACGCGCGACGCGGGCACGCGCTCGATCCCGCTGACGATCGTGCGGAAGTAGAAACGGTGGAAGAACGCCGCGCCGCCGATCGCGTACTTCGCCCACTCGGGATCGAGGCCGAAGGGATCGACGCCGCCGCCTCCCAAGGGGATCGGGACACGACGCAGGCGCTCCTCGAAGTCGCGGCCGAGCAGCTTGATCCCGAGCTCGCCGATTCCGTCTTGGGCGACGCCGACGATCGAACGCGCGATCGGGAAGGCCTCGCGCGTCGCGAAGGTCGAGAGTCTGCCGAGGGTGCGCGCTGCTCCATCCAGCATGCATGCGAACGTAGCAAATCGAGGGCAACGCAGCACGGCGCGAAGTGCTTGACGTGACGTGCTTCCGAGCTTCACGGTGAGCGTCGGGGATCGGGGGGATGATGTTGACGAACGGGGGAGGCGAAGCGACGCGCGTCGCGCCGCGGCTCACGATGCGGCCGCCGCGCAGGGCGAGCGTGAGCGTGGATGGCGACTCTTCACGCGAGCCGAGCGTGGAGAGTGATCGTTCGCATTTGCCGGTGCTCATCACGGGCATCTGCGGGCGGCTCGGGCGCAGGCTCGCTCGGCAGTTGCACCGCGAGCGGCCGGTGATCGGCATCGATCGACGATCGTTTGAGGGCAAACCGAAGGACATCGTCCATCACCAGCTCGACCTCCGCCGCAAGAAGACGCAGGACGTCTTCCGCCACGAGCGCCTGGCCGCCGTCGTGCACCTCGGCGTCATGCACGATCCGCGCGAGAGCCAGGCCGAGCACCACAGTTGGAACGTCGTCGGCTTGCAGCGTCTCCTCGAGTACGTCGCGCACTACGACATCCCCAAGCTCGTCGTTCTTTCGAGCGCCAACGTTTACGGCCCTCGTCCGGACAACCCTCAGTTCCTCACGGAGGACGCGCCGCTCCTCGGCGGCGCCTCGTTCAGCGAGATCCGCGATCTCATCGAGGTCGACATGCTCGCGCAGTCGTTCTTCTGGAAGAGGCCACGCACCGAGACCGTGATCCTTCGGCCCGTGCACATCCTCGGCGCCGTGCGCAACGCGCCTTCGAACTACCTGCGCTTGCCCGTGATCCCCACGCTGCTCGGCTTCGATCCGATGGTGCAGGTCATCCACCAGGAAGACGTCGTCAGCGCCATCGCCCGCGCGCTCATGCCCGGCGCGCGCGGCATCTACAACATCGCGGGGCCGCCGCCTTTGCCCTTGTCGCGCCTCGTCGGCATGACCGGACGCACGCGCGTCGCCATCCCGCATGGGGTCGCGCAGGGCGTCGTTCGCAAGCTCTGGCAGTACCGGGCCACCTCGTTCCCCGCGCCCGAGATCGATCACATCCGCTACGTGTGCATGGTCGACGACGCGCGCGCGCGAAACGATCTCGGCTACGCGCCGACGCACGATCTCGCGCAGACGGTGGCTGCGATCGACGACCTCTTCTGAGTCGCCGCGGCTCCCCGCACGCTTCTCTCGTCCGTCCGGATGTCACGCGGTGATACGCTCGGCGTCCATCTCCCGCCATGTCTCTCCTGCCCGCGCTTCTCGCGGTGACCACCCAGGTGGCCACGCCGCACCTCACCGCGACGCGCGTTTCCACGCCGCCGGTCCTCGACGGCCGCCTCGACGAGCTCACCTGGAAGCGCGCCAAAGGCAGCGACGCCTTCACGCAGAAGCTCCCCACGCCCGGCGAAAAACCGCGCTACCGCACGCTCGTTCGGGTCGTGTACGACGACGAGGCCGTCTACGTCGGCATCGACTGCGAGCAGACGGGCGACGAGATCATCGCGCGCCTCACGCGGCGTGATCGCCAGGTCGAGGCCGACGCCGTCACGGTCACGCTCGACACGCGCGGCGACGGCCGGAGCGCGCTCGAGTTCGAGGTCAACGCGGCCGGCGTCCTCTCCGACGCGCTCCGCTTCAACGACACCGAGATCTCGCGCGAGTGGGACGAGATCTGGGACGCGCGCACCACGCGCACCACGCACGGCTGGTCGGCCGAGTTCAAGATTCCGCTCCGGATCCTGCGCTTCCGTGATCTGCCCACGCAGAGCTTCGGCTTGCAGGTGCGTCGCCGCGTCTCCATGCTCCAGGAGGTCGACGAGTGGACGTTCATCCCGCGCGACGCCGGCGGCGAGGTGTCGCGCTACGGCAAGCTCGATGGCCTCTCCGGGCTCCGGCCCAAGGCCGCGCTCGAGCTTCGGCCCTTCCTCGTCGGCGCTCTCCGCTACAGCGAGAGTGAGGCCGAGATCCGCGGCGCGGGCATCTTCCCCGCGGGCTCGGCGGGGCTCGATCTCAAGTGGCATCCCTCGCAGAGCCTCACCCTCGACGCCACGATCTTCCCGGACTTCGGCCAGGTCGAGGCCGATCAGGTCGTCCTCAACCTGAGCAACTTCGAGCGGTTTTTCCCGGAACGCAGGCCGTTTTTCCTGGAGGGCGCGGACAACCTCGCGACGCCCTTCAAGCTCGTCTACACGCGCAGGATCGGCCGCGCACCCGGCACGCCGGCCGTACGCGACGACGAGGAGACCGTGGCATCTTCGACACCGGCCACGGTGTACGCCGCGGCGAAGCTCTCGGGCGAGCTCGCGGAAGGCGTGTCGGCGTTCGAGCTGCTCGGCGTCACCGCGCCCGTCCTCGTCGACGTGAAGCGCGGTGATGGCAGCTTCGCCTCGCGTGTCGCCGAGCCGCTCGCCGCGTTCAAGGTCCTGCGCCTTCGCAAGGACTTCGGCCCGCGCGCCTCGCTCGGCTTCATGGCCACGGCGAAGAGCCGCTTCGAAACGCCGTCCGTGTACCCCACCGTCGAGACCACTCCCGGCAGCGGTCGCACGCGCGTGCTTTGCCCGAAGGAGCAGCTCGTCGCGCACGGCGCTCGTTGCTTCCACGATGCCTACGTCGCCGGCCTCGATGGTCGCTGGCGTTCGCCGGGCGGCGAGTACGTGATCAGCGGACAGGCCGTCGCTTCGCTCGTGCACGACGGCCCGCCGCGCACGATGCCCGACGGCACCGTCATCTCCTCCGGCGACATCGGCCCTGCGGTGCAGGCGCGTGTCGCCAAGGAGGGCGGCAAGCACTGGACCTTCAAGGCCGAGTACGCCGGGCATGGCCGCAAGGTCGACTACAACGACGTCGGCTACATGCAGCGGCAGAACCTCCACGCGTTCACTGCGTCCGTCGGCTATCGGACGCTCGATCCGTGGTGGGTGACGCTCGAGACGCAGACGTCCATCGACGTGGTCGAGCGCGACACGCTCGACTGGCTCACGCAGGAGCGCATGCTCCTGCTCGGCAACTACACGCGCTGGGCGAACTTCTGGGAGAGCTTCGCGGGCATCCACGCCAAACCTTCGCGTTACGACGATCGCGAGGTCGGTGACGGCACGGCGCTCGAGCGTGCGCCTCTCTTTGGCGGCGAGCTCTGGGTCGCGACGGATGGCCGGCGCCTCGTGAACGGCGAGGCGTGGGTGATGGTGCAGGGCATCGAGACCGGCATCAACGTGGAGGCCGACGGCCGTTTGTCCGTGCGTATCCTGCCGCAGCTCGATCTCGATCTGATCCCGACCTTCCAATACACGCGCGGCGAGCCGCGGTACGTCACGACGATCGGCGCGGGCCACGTCTTCGGCCGGCTGCGGGCGCAGAGCCTCGGGCTCACGATGCGCGCGACGTACACGTTCACGCCGCGCTTGTCGCTCCAGGCTTATGCGCAGGCCTTCCTCGAAGCGCAGAGCTTCCACGGCTTCACACGCTCGAAGGCGCGGGGGCCGGGCCAGGTCGCGCGCCTTGCGGAGCTTTTGCCGTTCGGATCGACGCTCGACGAGGATCCCGACTGGGAAGGTGGATCGATCAACGCGAACATCGTCCTGCGCTGGGAGTACCGGCTCGGCTCGACGTTGTTCCTCGTGTACACGCACGCGCAGGGCGACGGACGCGCGCCCCTTGCCCGGCGTGCTGCGGGCTTCGACTTTGGATGGCTCGGCCCGCGCGCCTCCGAAGAAACGTTGCTGGCCAAACTATCTTACTGGTGGGGCTAGATCAGAGCCCGGTGCACGCCGCGGGCGTCGGATTGTCCTTGCAGTACGCCGCATCCTTCGGCGCACCCACGATCAGCATCGCATCCTGCGACACGAGCCGCGGGCGTGAGTTCGTCACGGCTTTGCACGTCTTGCCGTCGGACGTTTGTGGCTCGGCCAGTGCGCACACGCCGGCTTCGTTTGGCACGCTCCACGCCTGTCCCGTCGGGTAGACGAGGTTCATCGAGTACTGCCCTTCCGGCAGGCAGCCGTAGACGATGTCGAATGGGCGCCCGAAGCGCGCCGCGAGGCTCTGCTTCAAGGCCTCTTCATCGGCGATGATCGCCGTCCCGTCCGCGGCTGTCTTGCGGCTCAGGACGAACACGCCCTTCTTCGACGCGTCGACCGGATCGATGCAGATCGCCGCTGGCCGCACTGCGACCGTCACCTCGGCCTCGGCCGACTGGAAGGGCGGGTTCATCGGGTCCGGCATGGCGGGTGGCAGCTTCGTCGCCGTGAGCAGCAGGTTCTTGAGGAGCGTGAGCCCCTGCATGATCACGCGCGGCCGCGCTTGCGTCTCGATGCGCTTGTCGTTGGCGAGCCGTGTCGCGTTGATCTTCGAGAAGACCGACGTCGGGTAGAGCTGCGGCACGTTCACCGACTCGACCACGTGATCCTCGTTCGTGAGCTGGCCGTCGCCGTTCACGTCTTCGACGGCCATGTAGAGCGTCGCGGCCGGATCCTTCACGGGCAGGAAAAACGGCGTGAGTGCGGCTGCGTCGACCTCGGTCGGATCGACGCCGGCCGAGAACGTGATGCGGATGAAGGACGCGTCGTTCGGGGGGAACGTGGCGAACTCGAAGTCCGACGGCACCACGACTTTGCGCGGATCCGTGTTGCCCGCGACGCTGTCGTTCACGGCCGACGGGTAGAACACTGGGCGCTCGAGCGGGAGCACCTGCGCGAGCGTCACGCCCACGCCGAGCACGCGCACGCCGACTGCTGGGATCACGAGGTTTCCCTTGCCGTCGGGCTCGCCGACGTCGATCTCCGTGTACTTCGGCGCCGCGCCCATGAGCACCTCGGCCGCGTTGTCGATCGCGCCGCCGCCCACGTCGCCGGCCGTCGGCAGGTTCGAGATGGAGAAGGCCGGATCGAAGTCGCCGTCGCGATCATAGAACCCGCGGAACTGGTATGTCCCGCCGCTCAGCGGCGCGATCGTCCACGTCCCGCTCGCCGTGATGTTCGGCGCCGAAGGATCGGGGCAGCGGCGCTTGCCGTCCTTGTCGAAGACGAGTTTGTCGCGGATGCTCGAGAAGAGTACGTCGCCCGGGATCGCGTCGATGCTCCCGGCGCCCGTGCCGAGGCCTGAGGGCGGCGGCAGGAGGCGCTTGTCGAACGCGAGCACGATGGCCGCGCCGACGACCCGGCCGTTCTCCGTGCACGGCGGCGGGCCCGCGTAGGTCAGCGTTCCTTCGACGACGCCCGCCGGACCGCTGAACCCGGGGATATCCGGGACGAAGGTGTCGGGATCGCCGCACCCGGCGAGCGCGAGGAGCAGCAGGGCAGGGAAGGGAAGCGCGAGGGAGCGGCGCATCCAGGATAGGGGACCTCATCGACGCACGGCCGTCAAGCCGCGGCCGGTTTGTCGCTCGCGGCGCTCAGCCGACCGCGCGCTTCGACATGGCGTCGAGCACCTCCTGGATCTCTGGGAACCGGCCTGCCGACTGCTTGGAGAAGATCAGCTCGCCGTCGACGATCACGTCGAACTGACTGGGCTTGCCGATCTCGAGCTTGCTGTCGACGTCGAACGCATCCTTGATGGCGGCCGCGAAACTCACGGCCCGGGGCTTGTAGTTTCAGACGTGGCAGTACTTGATCACGACGTTCATGGACGCCTCCTCGGGAATCCATGGATGGCGGCGCGGGCGAGCGCAAGGGGCAAGGCGCTTCACGCCGAGGAACGATCGTCCCGCGCGAGCCAGAGAGCGAGGGCGACCGCGAAGGCGAGCGCCGTGGCCGCGACGATGACGCCGCGCGCGCGCTTGCCGCGGGAACGTGCGCGCGGTTTTTCGCGAGGGTTCTCTGCTGCGGGAAGAAGATCGGGCTTGGGCGCGGTGAACGAGAGCGTGCCGGGCTCGCCGTCCGCGGGCAGATCCTCGCGATCGAAGAGCGCGTCCTCGGCGAGCGCGCGTCGCACGTCCCGGTCGAGCCAGTGCGAGATCCACAGCCGTTTGCCTTCGGGCAGCCCGAGCGCGCGGCGCAGCTCGGGCGTCATGGCCCGCGCCACGTCCTCCGCTTTTGCCTCGAAATCGTGCAGCAGACGCGCTGACGTGGGCGGATCTTTCCACACGTATCGTGAGGGCCCGACGAGCACGAGGTGCGTGCGGCGCGCGGGCGTGCGCGGCGGTTTGAAGGCGAGATCCGCGGAGAACTTCCAGCCCTCGTCCGTCCGCGGGAACTGCCGCGCGCGGAGGATCGTGACGACACACCGCGCGAGCTCGCGTGTCGACTCGTCGGCGTCGCGCTCGCCTGGAGATCGCAACGAAGCCGTGTCGCCTTTCGGCCGGATCGAAGCCTCGATCGTCAGCTTCGTGGCCTCGGGGCGATGTTCGAGGAACCGCTCGTAACAGTCGAGGATCGGCCCGCTCCGCGCGCGGAGGACACGCGCGATCGCCTCGCCGCTCGGCGCCACGGCCTTCGGCTCGGCGCGCACCGACTCCACCACGAGCGGGAGCACCGCGCCTTCCTGCGCATCGTCCGGAGGCGGCTCCGCGCGCGCGGGCTCGCGGCGCGCGACGATCACGCGCGGCGTGACGAACGAGACGTGCGCGGCCGGCGTCATGATGTCCAGCGAGCCGCCCGGCGGCGTGGACACGTCGAGCACGGCGAACGAAAAATTCCGATCGACGTAGCTCTTCGTCCACGCCGCGTCGAACGGCTGCTCGCCCGCGGAGGGGCCAACGACGAAGCCCGAGAGCGTCGATCGATCCATCCCCCACGCCGCCGGAGGCGCTGACACGCGACCGCGGGTGCGTCGCTCGTACGGCTCGACGAGCGCATGCACGAGCGCCGCGAGATCGAGCTTCGGGAGAGGTTCGATCGTCGGCGTGCTCGGCGTCGGCAAGCCGAGGAGCACGCGCGGCGCGGCGGGCGCGAGGCGCGCGGCGAAGAGCACGTGCTCGAGGCCGCTCGCCTCGTCGTGGCTCACGATCACGTAGTCCTCGTGCACCACCGGAGGAGGCGTCGCGCCGCCCACGGCCACCGCGCTCGCCGGGCAAGCGACGGCCACGATCGAGAGCGCGACGAGCGGCGCGAGCGCCCTCATGACGCCGGGAACCAGCCGTGGCGCCCTTGCTGCTTCAGATCGTTCATCGTCCGCTGCATCGCGCTTCGTACGCGTTCGAAAAGATCTTCCACCGCCTCGGGATCCTCGGCCGCGGAGGGCGGCAGATCGGCGCGGATCGGCGCGAGGATCCGCGTGTGGATCTTCACGGGCGGCGGCAGGTGCGGCAGCGGAATGCCCGCGATGATCCCCCACGGCAGCGCCACGCCGAGCGGTGCCACGTTCGATCGCGCGAGCAGCGGCAGCTTGAGCGCCTCGGCGATGCGCCGCCCGTCGGTCCAGATGTAGAGCGAGTGATGCGCGCCCACGCTCACCACGGGCACGATCGGCACCTGATGCCGCAGCGCCGTGCGCACGAAGCCGCGGCGCTTGCCGAACTCGATCTCGTACCGTCGCGAGTACGGCTTGCACGCGTCGAGATCGCCGCCCGGGAACACGAGCACCGCCGCGCCTCGATCGAGCGCGCGCGCCGCGTTGTCCGGGCTCGCCGCGATCGCGCCCGAGGCGTTCAGCCACGCGCCCGCGCCGGGGAAGCGGAACGGCACGTCGTGCATCAGCCCGTACGAGAGCCGAGCGGGCGAGTAAAGCCTCCAGAACGCGAGCATGTGACAGAACATGTCCGGCGTTCCGGTCATCGCGTTGTGGTTGCCGACCACGAGCGCGGGACCATCCACGAACGGCTCTTCGAGCTCGGTCTCGGCGCGGAAGTAGTGGTCGTAGAGCATGCCGAGCAGCGGCATCGCGCGCTCGATGAAGCGCGGATCGCGGGCCCCGAGATCGTTCGGGCGCACCTTCACGCGCGCCTTCTCGGCGAGCGCGGCGAGCCCGTCTTTCAGCACGTCGACGGGAGGGACTGGCTCATGTGGAACGACGAAAGCAACCACGCATTCCTCGTATACCGAAACCAACAAAAGCGTGCCAAGACCCGCGCCCGGCTCCGGCATCGAAAGCCGTCGCGCGCCTCGCCCCTTCGTCCTTTTTTCCTCGAATTCGTGCGACGATGGCTCGTCGATACCCCGGCGCCGCGCCCCATCGCGCGGCAGGAGGATTCATGATGTCCGCGCGTTCGATCTTCGCCGTCGCTTGCTCGTTTCTCGCGCTCACCGTGTTCGCTTGCGCCAAAGGCTCGACCGGCGGCGGCTTCGGCGGAAGCGGCGGCGAAGGAGGCGACGACTGGGGGGGTCCAGGACCCGGATCGAGCTCGAGTAGCAGCAACTCCGGCTCCGGCGGGAGCGGAGGCGGCGTCGGCGGCGGATCGGGCACGTGTGACAACAAGGGCGTTTGCGGCGACTGCGCCGAGTGCTCCTCGAACACGGGGAGCTGCGTGAACGCGTACAACACGTGCAACGCCAACACGAGCTGCGTCAACCTCTCCGTTTGCCTCGGCGACTGCTTGTCCGGCGACACGGCGTGCGTCGACAACTGCGCCTCGACCTACTCGGCCGGCATCGACGACTTCGTCGCCTACCAGGACTGCATCATCTGCGTCGATTGCCCGATCGACTGCGACGCCGCGACGTACATGTGCCCCTGACGAGCCTTCAAATCCCTTCCAGACGCACCTTCTGGCCGGCGCGCACCCCGTGCCGCCGGCAGTACCCCGCGTTCACCTCGATCACGTAACGCGACGGACACGGCACCGAGAACGTCGAGTCGTTCATCGTCGGCGTGTTCTCCTCGATCCCCACGATCGTCCCGTCGGCGTCGACGAACAACATGTCGAGCGGGATGCACGTGTTGTGCATCCAGAACTGGTGCACCTCGTCCCGATCGAAGACGAAGATCATCCCGCGCTCCTCGTCCATGTGCTTGCGGTACATGAGCCCGCGGGAGCGCTCTCGATCACGCTGCGCGATCTCCACGGAGACCGTCTCGTCCTTCGCGTCGGTGAACACCACCTTGCCCTCGCGCAGCACGGGCGGCTTCGCGAGATCGTCGGGCGGACACGCCGGATCGGGGCCCTTTTGCGCGAGCGTGCGCTTGGGTTTGTCCTCGGTCGGGTGGATGCACCGCGCCTTCGAGGGGCGACTTTCCGAGGCCTGTGCTTCTTGCCCGATCGGCTCGGGGCGCACGTCGCGCGAGGGCGGTACCGGCTCCTCCACGCGCGGCTCGCAGGCCACGACCAGAAACCCGAGCGACAGGGCGATGCGCAGCTTCGTGACGGGCATGGCTCGGGCCCCTTCGTAGCACGATGCGAGCCCGCGCTTGACCTTCGCCTCGCCTCGCCGCAAGGGAAAGATCTCCTATGAAACTTCCCTCGATCCAAAGTCCCGCTTTCGCCGCCGTCGCCGCGGCTTCTGCCCTGGTCGTCACCGCCTTCGTGAGCGGCTGTGAGTCGAGCCCTCCCGAGCCCACGGCGGCGCCCGAACGCAAGCCCGAGGCCCAGACCCAGGCCAAGGAAGCGCCCGGCCAGCCCGAGAAGTCCTCCCGGCCCCGCATCCAGCTTCCGAAGCCCACGAAAAAGAAGGTCTCGGCCAAGCCCGTCGCCGAGGTCAAGCCGAGCGAGGACGATCCGATCAAGGGCAAGTGGACGCTCGCCGACGCCACGAAAGGCCTGCCCGCGGGCAAGAGCCTCGTGGCCACGATCGAGACGGACCAGGGCAGCCTCGAGTGCACGCTCTTCGAGGACAAGGCGCCCATCACCGTCGCCAACTTCGTCGGCCTCGCGCGTGGCCTTCGCCCGTGGAAGACGCCCGAGGGCAAGTGGGAGAAGAAGCCCGCCTACGACGGCACGATCTTCCACCGCATCATCAAGGGCTTCATGATCCAGGGCGGCGACGCCAAGAAGAACGGCACGGGCGAGGCCGGATACGTGATCCCGGACGAGATCTGGGAGGACGCGAACCACGATCGTCCGGGCCTGTTGTGCATGGCGAACCGCGGGCCGAACACGAACAGCGCGCAGTTCTTCATCACGGATGAGGCGGCCTTCCACCTCGACGGCGGCTACACGATCTTCGGCGAGTGCGCGCCGGTGGACGTCGTGCACAAGATCGCCTCTGTTCCCGTGGTCCGCGAGAAGCCGGAGAACCCGCCCGTCATCAAGAAGGTCACCGTCGCCCGCAAGTGATCTTTTCTGCGCCGATCCCGCCTCGTCTTCGCGGCGCGCGCGAAAAAATTCGGTTACGCTTCCGCCATGCAGAAGCGGCTTATCTTGGTGGCCGCCGCGCTTGGCCTCGTCGTCCCGGCCGCGGGTCTCGGCGGGTGCGGCAGCTCGATCGTGCGGGAGACAGAGGGCCAGGGCGGGGGCGGCGGCGAAGGCGGAGACTCGTCGAGCAGCTCGGTGACAGGCCCCGTCTGGGACGCGGGCAAGGACGCGTTCGACGAGTACATCGATCCCGGCTGCCCCTCCACGCCGGCGCCGATCGAGGACTTCCAGTGTGATCCCTTCGATCAACTGAACAGCGGCTGCTTCCCCGGCGAGGGGTGCTTCATCTTCGTCTCGTACCCGGACGAACCCTGCGGCCAGGAGATCTACGGCGCGTTCTGCTCGCCCGCGGGCTCCGGCGTGCAAGGCGATCCGTGCGGCAGCAATACGGGCCTCTGGTGCGCGGCGGGGTTTGCCTGTGTCGTGACCGGCTCGGGCACGCAGTGTGTTCAGCTCTGTCCACTCGATGGCAACGATGGCTGCCCGTCCGGCCTCGTGTGCGAGCCCATCGACGTCGAAGGGTTCGGCGGATGCCTGTGAAGCGTTTGCGGAAGGCGCGCGGCGGACGAAACCTGATCGGCCTGTCGCTCGCCGCGCTCTCGGGCACGTTCGTGGCCGCGGGGATCGTGGCGAGCGGCTGCGGCGCGCGCACGCCGCTCGACGTCGGCCCGCCCCAGCCACCTTGTTTCGTCGACTCGGACTGCCCCGGCCACAAGAACCTCTGCGAGCCCGTCTACTGCGACCTCGCGGCGGGCGCGGAGGCAGGTGCCCCGCGGAACGGCGGCCTCTGCGTCGACCTCCCGCCCATCGTCTGCGACGACAACGATCCCTGCACCGACGACGCGTGCGTCCCGAAGACGGGGCAGTGCACGTACGAGATCGCGACACGCGACAACGACGGCGACGGCTTCCGCGGCCCACGTCCCGGCATGCTTCCGGGTGAGCCGAACGCGTGCGGCGACGACTGCGACGACAAGAGCGAGCTCGCGTATCCGGGCGGCACCGAGGTCTGCGACGGCGTCGACAACGACTGCAACGGCGTCGTCGACGACGGCGCCGCGTACATCCCGCTCCTCAACGAGCCCATCCGCCTCTCGGGCGACATCGCGCCCGCGGGTCCCGGCGGCCTCGCGTGGAGCGGCACCTCGTACGCGGCAGCGTACACGGGCACCATCTCCGGCTTCTCGATGCGCCTCAACATGCTCGCACCGACGGGCGTTCCGCTCGGCTCCGAGGCGCCGATCGTCTTCCAGAACGGCGACAACGCCGGCGGCCCGATCGTGTGGGTCGGCGATCGGTACGGCATCGCGTGGCAAGATCGCCGCAGCGGCGACTACGAGGTGTACTTCACGCTCCTCGACGAGAGCGGCGCGAAGGTTCTGCCCGACACGCGCCTCTCCTTCGCCGACGGTTTTTCGATCAACGTCTCGCTCGGCTGGACCGGCGGCGAGTTCATCGTCGCATGGCAGGACGAGCGTGACGGCCTCTTCGACCTCTACGCGCAGCGCCTCTCCATCGACGGCGCTCCGATCGGCGGCAACGTCAAGCTCACGCAGGCCATCAACGTGGGCAACGAAGCGCCGCAGATGGCGGCCGGCCTCTCCTCGATCGGCGTCGCCTGGGCGCCCGGCGACGCGCTCCAGCACTTCATCCAGTTCCAGGTCTTCAACCAGGATCTCACGCCGCGATCGCAGGCCGTCTCCCTCACGCAGGGCACCAGCGACTCGGTCTACCCCACGGTCGTCTGGAACCAGGATCGGTACGTCGTCGCGTGGTTCGACAAGACCGCGAACCCCAAGGCCATCTACGGCGCCGTCGTCGACGAGGACGGGAACATCCTCGTCCAGCCCAAGGCCCTCACGAACCCCGGCGCCTTCCGCTCGCGTTACCCGAGCCTCAAGGCCCTCGGCGATCGCGTCCTGCTCGTCTACGCCGACGATCGCGACCAGAACGACGGCTACGAGCTCTACGCACTCATGCTCGATCAGGAGCTGAACCCTTCAGGCTCCGAGCAACGCGTCACGTTCGCCAAGAAGGACAGCATCTACCCGATCGCCACGTTCGGCCCCGACGGCAACGTCGGCATCCTCTTCCGCGACGACCGCGAAGGCCAGCAGCACGTGTTCTTCACACGGCTCGGCTGCATCGTGCCCTAGAGACAGGCGATTCTCGGGGAGGCCGCGTCGCCGGGGCGCTGCCCCGGACCCCGCGGGGGCTATCCGCCCCTCGACCCGGACCAGGGCAAGCCCTGGACCTTTGGTGGAAGAACTGCGCGATGCGCAGTTCTTCCAACGGCCGGTGGCAAGACCATGAAGGTCGTCGCATGCAGCGGCACGTTGCCCGTTGAAACGTCAGCGCTGCGGTCTTGGTTGGCAGGGTCGTCGTGATCTGGCCTGTTCGATGAACTGCGCATCGCGCAGTTCATCGACCCCGAGTCCAGCGCTTGCGCTGGTCCGGGTGCAGGGGCGGACAGCCCCTGCTGGGGCCTGGGGCAACGCCCCAGCGCAGCGGCCCAAGCTCAGCTCGGCCGACGCCGGAACGCGCCGGCCTTGTGCACCTTGCCCGGCAGCGGCCGACCGAGCACCCGCTCGGCAACGTTGCCCGCCTCGATGAGTTTGTCGAGGTCGATCCCTGTCTCGATCCCCATCCCGTGCAGCATGTACACGAGGTCTTCCGTCGCCACGTTCCCCGCGGCGCCCGGCGCGTATGGACAACCCCCGAGACCTCCCACCGACGCGTCGAAGTCACGCACCCCGAGCTCGAGCCCGACGAGGATGTTCGCCAGCGCCGTCCCGCGCGTGTCGTGCAGGTGCAGCGCGAACTGATCCACCCGCATCGCGTCGAGGCAACGCAGCACGATGTCGCGCGTCTGCTTCGGCGTCCCCACGCCGATCGTGTCGCCGAGCGACACCTGGTAGCAGCCGAGATCCAGGAGCTTCTTCGTGATCTCGACGCTCCGCTCCGCGGACACCGGGCCCTCGTACGGACATCCCCACACCGTCGACACGTACCCGCGCACCCGCAGACCAGCCTCGATCGCCGGCGGCACGATCTCCGAGAACACCCCGAGCGTTCGATCGATCGAC
The DNA here is from genome assembly GCF_029946505.1 of Polyangium sp. y55x31. Taxonomy (GTDB): domain Bacteria; phylum Myxococcota_A; class Polyangia; order Polyangiales; family Polyangiaceae; genus Polyangium. Next base: position 46,023 of record NZ_JARZHG010000056.1, on the reverse strand, counting down.
TTGTTGATGTTCTTCTGGTTGTGCGTCTCGCTCGCGCTCATGAAGACCGCGATCTCGCCGAGGCCCGTGGCGAGCGCGCGCTCGAGCCCTTTCGCGTTTGGACAGAGCGCGCTGAAGCTCACGCCCTCGGGCGGCCGCATCTCGCGCGCCAGATCCTCGGCGTCGGCGAGCTGCGGCACCCACTTCGGCGACACGAAGCTCGTGATCTCGAGCCGCTTCACGCCGGCTGCGACGAGCGCCGCGACGAGCTGCTTCTTCGCTTCGAGTGGCACGACGACCGCCTCGTTCTGCAGGCCGTCACGCGGGCTCACCTCGTAGACCGACACCCGATCGGGCGCGTGGGCGAACAGATCGTGCGGGGCGACGCTCGAGCTCGAGGGGCGATCCGTCATGGGGTGACCATTGTTCGGCATGCGCGGGCGTCGTCAACGCCCGCGCGCGCTAGCCGTGCACGAGGCGCAAATGCCTCGATTTCGGGCTCGGGTTGAACGGCACCGGGTAGGTGCCCGAGAAACAGGCGGCGCAGTATCCGTTCTCGGCCGCTCCCCCGCTGCTCGGCGAGGCCGGCCCGTTCGGCGACGCCCCGTTCTGCTCGCTGTTCCGCACCGACGTGATGAGCCCTTCGAGCGACAGGTATCCGAGCGAGTCCGCGGTCACGTACTTGCAGATTTCGCCCTCGGTGTGCGTGGCGGCGATGAGCTCGGCGCGCGTCGGCGTGTCGATCCCGTAGAAGCAGGGCCAGCGCGTCGGCGGGCTCGAGATCCGGAGGTGCACCTCGCGTGCCCCGGCGTCGCGCACCATCTTCACGATCTTGCGGCTCGTCGTGCCCCGGACGATCGAGTCGTCCACGATCACGACGCGCTTGTTCGCGAGCGCCGCGCGGTTCGGACTGAGCTTCAGCCGCACCCCGAAGTGCCGGATCGACTGCTGCGGCTCGATGAACGTCCGGCCCACGTAGTGGCTGCGGATCAAGCCCATCTCGAAGGGCGCGCCGGCGCGCTCGGCAAAACCCACGGCCGCGGGCACCCCCGAGTCGGGCACGGGCACCACCACGACGTCGCCGGCCGCATTCCCGCCCGGGACAGGCGCCTCCTCGGCGAGCTTGCGCCCGAGTGCCTTGCGCACCTCGTACACGCTCGCGCCTTCGATGAGCGAGTCGGGCCGCGCGAAGTACACGTGCTCGAAGATGCAGAGCTTGCGCGCGCGCGGGGCGAAGGGCCGGAGCGATCGCGTCCCGTTCGCGTCCACGATCACCATCTCGCCCGGCTCGATGTCTCGCACGTACGTCGCGCCGATCAGATCGAACGCCGTCGGCTCGCTGGCGATCACCACCGCCTCGGCCCCGCCGTGCGCCAGCCGCCCCATGCAGAGCGGGCGGAAGCCCATCGGATCACGCACGGCGATGAGCTCGCGCTCCGTGAGGAACAGGATCGAGTACGCGCCCTCGACTTGCCCGAGCGCCTCGGTGACGCGGCTCTCCACGGTCGCCTGCGTGCTCGCGGCGATGAGGTGCACGATCACCTCCGTGTCGCTCGAGCTCTGGAAGATGCTCCCGCGCGCTTCCAGTCGATCACGCAGCGCCTCGTAGTTCGTCAGGTTCCCGTTGTGCCCGACCGCGACCGAGCCGCGCGCGTAGTCCACCGCGAACGGCTGCGCGTTGCGGATGTGCGAACCGCCGGCGGTCGAGTACCGCACGTGGCCGATCGCTCGGTCGCCGCGCAGCGCCGCGAGATCCGTCGGGGAGAACCCTGCTTGCACGAGGCCCATCGACCTGTGCGGCGTGAGCCGCTCCCCGTCGCTCGTGACGATCCCCGCCGCCTCCTGACCTCGATGCTGCAACGCGTGCAGCCCGAGGTAGGTGATGTTGGCGGCCTCGGGGTGGCCATAGATGCCGAACACACCGCACATGCGGCGTCTCTTTAGTACGAAAGCGGGAGCCGGCCACGCGAGGTGGCCTTTGCGGGGCGGGGAGGGGTGGAGAGGGCGGAAAGGCCGGGAGGAAACAGCGCTTGCGGGCGAGCGCTACTTCTTCGCGATGCCCCAGACCTTCGTGATGATGTCGCCCTCGAAGGGATCACCGTGGCACGTGCCGCACTCCATGTCCTTCTTGTCGGCGCGCGTGAGCTTGTCCTCGTACTGCTCGTCCATGAACTTCTCGAGCGCCTTCTTGTCGGAGTGATTGAGGTTGTGCTCGTTGCCGTCGTGGCACGTGTCGCAGAAGACCGCGCCGCCCTTCTCGTCGCGCAGCGCGACGACGAAGTTCTTCCACATGCCGCGCGTCACCTTGATGTTGCGCGTCTCGGCCTTGTAGTCGCCCTCGACGTGGCACCCGTTGCAGTCCTTGTAGCCGAGCGCCTTCTGGAAGAGCGGCATCAGCTTCTTCTTCTGCGCGAGGGCGATCTTCGGCAGGTCCTGGAGCTTGTCCGGGGCGAGGCCGATCTTCTTGATGTCCTCGAGCATCTGGCTCTGACGGATGTTCGTCGACGGCTTGCCGGAGGGAGCCGGAGGCGTCGCGGCCGTCCCGCCCGTGCCCGTGCCTTCGGGCTTCGCGTCGCCGGCGGGCTTCGCGTCACCGCCTTCGGGCTTCGCGTCGGTGGCGCCGCCCGTGTCGGCGGGCTTGTCGGTCGTGGTCCCGTCCGTCTTCTGATCGTTGGCGGTGTCGGGCGGAGGCGTCGAACCGCCGCCGCAGGCCGCGGCGACGCCCGAAAGGGCAAGAACGAAGGCGAGAGCGAGGTGTTTCTTGGCAGCCATGTTGTCTAGGCCAGACACTACACGACACGGCCGCGCGGACGGAAGTCCTCGGCGCGAAACTCGCGCCTTCGCCGTCAGAATTTGCCCGTGACCGTGAGGAACGTGAGCTTGTCGTTCGTCTCGCGGAGCCGTTGCGTCAGCATCCGAACGAAGCTCCAGAGAACCTCGTAGGCGAGGTCCTTGTGCAGGAAGAGGAGGTCCTCGAAGGCGTCCTTGGGCACCGTGAGCAGGCGGCAGCGCTCGTGGACGCGGGCGTCGGCCGAGCGCGGCGCCTCGTCGAGCAGGCTCATCTCGCCGAAGACCGAGCCCGGCCCGAGCACCGCGAGCGCCTCCTCGCCCATGCCGGGCACCTCGCGGCTGATGCGCACCTTGCCTTCGATGATGATGTAGAGCTTGTCGCCCGGATCTCCGTGCTGGAAGATCTTCGTCCCGAGCGCGTGGGACTCCTCGTTTGCGACGCGCGAGATCAGCTCGAGCGCCTGGGTGGTGAGCCCCTCGAACAGGGGCACCTTGCTGAGCTTCTCGATGCGTTCGGCGACGTCCACGTGTCCGCGGAGGATAATGAGGCGCCGCGCGGAAAGGAAGCGCGGCGACTCGGTCCCGGCGGATCGCGGGCCGCGCGTGAAGACCGTCAGCGCGTGAAGCGCACGCGGATCGGCGGCGTCGCGGCCACCATCGGGGTCCCGGTCCGGTCGAGCGCAGGCGTGTACCGCCGCGACAGTGCGCAGAGGCGCGCGGCGCGGCCGAAGCCGTAGCCCGGATCGTTCACGACCTTCACGGACTGCGGCGAGCCGTCTGCGCGCACCGTCACGATGATCGACACCACGGCCTGATCGATCTGCTCGGCGTCGGCCTCGGGCGGGAAGGGGCAATCCCAGGCCGAGCTACCCACGAGGCCCGCGGCCTTCGACATGTCCGGCCCCGTCGGCGCGGGCGGCGGTCCACCTTTGCCCGTGCCCGTGCCGCCTTCTTTCCCGTCGAGTGAGGCGGACTTGTTGTATGTCGGGGCCTTCCCGGTCCCCGCCGCGCTCACCATCCCGTAGCCCGGCCCCTCCCCGGTGCCGCTCACGAAGCCTTGCCCCGTCATGTCCACGGGCTCTTCTTCGTCCGGCTCTTGCGTGAGCACCTTCGCAGCCTGCGAGGGCGGCGGCGGCGGCTCCGGATCCTTGTCGGGGACCTCTTCTTCCGGCGCCTTCTCGGCCTTCGGCGCGGGCACCGGCGGCGGCGCCTCGGGCTCCGGCTCGGGCTCCGGGGGTTTTTCCTCGGGCTTCGGTTTGTCCTCGTTCTTCGGCGTCAGATCGATGTCGTACTCGGTCCAGAAGAACTCGTGCAGACCCTGACGCATCTCGACGACCGCGCGCCGCATGTCGAAGAGGGCGGTCATCGCACGCGCGGAGGCGTAGCCGTGCGAGAGCAGCGCGAGCACGAGCCCGATCGCCGTGCCCGTCTTCGCCGCGCGATCACCGAGCGCGACGACGGGCGCGAGCGGATCACGGTCGCGCTCGGCGGTGTGGTGGAACGGGCCTCCCCCCATCACGACTCTGTTCGCCGCCGAGCTCATGATCGATGTATCTCCAAGGTTCGGGCGTGGAGCTCCGCGTGGCCTGGCGGAGCCCCTCAAGAACGAAACGAAGCTATCACGGCGTCACGGGCGTGGGCGGCGGGGCCGGAGCCGCCTTGCCGTCCTCGGCGGGCACGGGCGTCACGCCGAAGGCGATCTTCGTGATCCCCGCGCGCTTCAAGAGATCGAGCGCGTGAAGCACGCGGCCGTGCTGGACCGTCTGCTCCGCGCGGATGACGGCGCGCAGATCGGGCGTCTTCGCCTGCGCCTCCTTCGCTTGCGGGAGCACGGCGTCGTCGTTCGGAAGCTTCTTGCCGTCGACGACCATGTCTCCGTTCGCGCGGAGCTCGACGCTGAAGACCATCTGCACTTCTTGCCCCGACGCGGCCTTCGGCAGGTCGAGCGGCAGGGCCTGCGACACGATGATCTTCGCCGTCACCATGAAGATGATGAGGAGCACGAGGGTGATGTCGACGAGGGGGGTGACGTTGATCCCCTCGACCATGTTGTCCTCGTTGTTCGAGCTCGACGCGGCCATCAGCCGTTCTCCTCGCTGGACTCGTCCTCGTCCTCGCCCTTCTTCGCGGCCTTCTTGTTCTGCGCGCCGTTCGTCTTCGCAGGCTTCGCCGCCTCGGACTTCCTCGCGGTCACGGCGAGGGCGATGTCCTCGACTGCCTCTTCGAGCGCGCTCTCCTTCTCGCCGTGCAGGTGCGCGAGCAGGACACGCGTCAGTGCATCGGTGTTCGCGATCGTCGAGCGGATGAGCCGCTGGAAGTAGTTGTTCGCGGCGACGGCCGGGATGGCGACCGCGAGGCCGACGGCCGTGGCGACGAGCGCCTCGGCGATGCTCGACATGACCTGCTGCGGGGCCATCGCCGCGGAAGCCGCCTGCGCCATCGGCTTCTCGGCGGCCTTGCCGAGCGCGTCGAACGCGCCGACGACGCCGATGACGGTGCCGAAGAGGCCGATGAACGGAGCGTTGTTGCCGAGGGTGCCGAGGTAGGCGAGGCGCCGCTCGAGCTTCATGCGCTGGAGGGCGAGCGCGCCGGCCATCGCCTCTTCGGCTGCCTTCGGCCCGCGATCGGCCTCGACGAGGCCTGCCTTCACGACGGCCGCCTCGGCCGAGGGCGAGGCCTCCATGCGCTTCTGCGCGGCCTCGATCGAGTCCTTCAGCGCATTGCGCAGGTCCCGCGCCAGCACGACCACGTCGTCCCGCAGCGACCAGAAGAACCAAGCGCGCTCGAGGATGATCGCGACGCTCACCACGGAGAGCCCGATCATGAGCCACATGACCCAGGCAGCGCCGAAGCCGACCATGATGCGCTGCAGCCACTCGATGAGATTCATCTTCCGGTTGTGCCTTTCAGTCGTGGGCCCTTGCAGCCCGGGCTTTGGATCTTGTTCACGCGCCCTCTCGACGAGGCTCGAGGCGGGCGCGAAGTGGCGCTAAGCGGAATCGGAAGGCTCGGAGGAGGACTCGTCGCCTTCTTCGCCATCGTCCGCGTTGCTGGCGCGTAACGTCGCATCGGCGATCTGACAAGCGGTGGCGAGGACCGTTGTGGCGTAGCCACCCTTCGGTAGCACAAAAGAAACGGTGAGCCCGCCGGATGCGTCAATCGGCCGCACCAGCATGTCGGCGACCATCAGCCGCAGCGGCCGCCGGGTGCCCTCGCCGAGGGCGCGGAAGGCATCGAGTCGGCTCGCGTCGGGCAGCACCGTGGCGAGCACCTCGCGCTCGATGTCCCGCGGCACGCCCTCGGGCCAGCGCATCTTCGCGCCGAACATCGGCCCGGTCGGCGAGATGGCCCCGGCCTCGGCCCGCGCCTTCGCGTCTTCGAGGTCCCGCCCCTCCGTCGGGACGGCAAAGATCCCGCCGGAGTCGTGCTTTTTCGCGATGTCCCCCGGCAGCACCGCGGCCCAGGTCCCGGCCTCTACCCGCCGCGCGAGCACCTGATTGAACAGCATCGACTGCAGGGCCGAAAACAAAAGCCGCTGGTCGCGCCGATCCCGCGGCCCCCGCTCCTCGCCGCGCAGCCAGGCGAGCGCCCGCGTCGGGTTCTGACCATCTCGCCCGAACCGTTGCGGTCCAAACGAGTTCGGCACACCCACCCGGCCCGCCTCCGTGAGCCGCTCCGCGACCCGGGCCGCGTCCTCGGGCGCGAGACCTCGCAGCGTGATCGTGAACCGGTTGCCCACGAGGTGCCCCGGCTTGAGCTTGTTCCCGTGTCGGGCCGCGGAGAGGATCTCCACGCCCGGCAGCGACACCTGCGCGAGCTTTGCCTCCGCGTCCTCCGCGATGGGCACCTGGATCGAGATCGTCTGCGTGGTGATCGCGTGCCGGTCCTTCATCCCGGCCCAGCCCGTGCTGCGCGGGTCGGCGCCGAGGGCGCGGGAGAGATCACGCACCACGTCGGGCGTGTTTTTGCCGGTCTTGCGCAGGGTGACGTAGAGGTGCTCGCCCTTGCCGCTCGGCGCGTACGCGGGGATCTCCTCGACGACGAAGTCCTCGGGGCTCGTACGGATCGTGGCGATCGGGAGGGGCGCCTGCATGGGCGGCAGAGGTTGACCGAAAACCGAGGCCCGTCCAAGCGGCCACGGCGGATTTGCCCTCGCCGGAAGCTTTCGGTATGAGTCGACGAGGCGGCTCGTTCGTCCTTCGTGGCGCCATGCGACCCTTCGTCTTTTTCCGCTCTCCTCCGGCTCTCGGGCTCGCGGCCGTCGCGCTCCTCGCGGCGACCTTGCCGGCGCCCTCGGAGGCCGAGGCGAAGGGAAAGAAGTGCCCCGAGGGCATGGTGAGCGTGGCTGGCAAGTACTGCATCGACACGTACGAGGCGCACGTCGTCGAGATCGTCGGCAAGAACAAGACGAAGTCGCACTCGCCGTACCAGCCGGTCTCCGGCCTGCGCGTGAAGGCCGTGAGCAAGAAGGGCAAGGTCCCGCAGGCGTACATCAGCCGCGATCAGGCCGAGGAGGCGTGCAAGAACGCGGGCAAACGGCTCTGCGCGGACGACGAGTGGATCGGCGCCTGCAAAGGCAAGAAGCCCACGACGTTCCCGTACGGCAGTGATCACGTCTCCGGCGCTTGCAACGACGGCGGTTTTTCCTCGTTCAACGCGCTCTACGGCGTCGGCGGCAATCCGCCGCCGCAGGAGGCGTACACGTTCGCGAACATGAACGACGAGCGCCTCAACCAGATGAAGGGCACGCTCGCGAAGAGCGGCGCCTACAAGAAGTGCAAGTCGAGCTACGGCGCCTTCGACATGGTCGGCAACCTGCACGAGTGGACGGCCTCGAAGTCGGGCACGTTCCGCGGCGGCTACTACCTCGACACGCACCAGAACGGCGACGGCTGCGACTACAAGACGACCGCGCACAACGCGCGGTACCACGACTACTCGACGGGTTTCCGCTGCTGTCAGTGACGCCCGATCACAGCTCGTGCGGCATGAGATCGCGCGGGCTCCGCCAGTATTGCAGCGGCGAGTAGGCCAGCATGTTCGACACGCGCGACGTGTAGATGCAGGCGAACTCCTCGACCTGATCGCCGAAGCTACTCGGCTCGATCGACTCCTTCAGCAGCGAGCCCCAGTAGGGGTGGAAGCGCTGATCGATCTCGCGCTCGAGCTTCGTCGCCTCCGCGTCCACCCCGCGCAGCATGCCGCGGATCCGCTCCACGGCGCGCTTCGCCCGGCCTCGCTCCGCCTCGTACGAGATCCCGTTCCCGTTGCTGCTCCCGTGTCCGTTTTTCTCGGCCTGCGCCGCGTCCTCGATCTTGCGCGTCAGGTCCTTGTATCGCTGCTGGTAGTACCGGAGCTGATCTTCGAGCTCGTCCCTTCGTTGTTCGAGCTCCGCGCTCTTCTGGTGCTCCTCGCGGCACATCTCGTGCGCGATCACCTCGGCTTCCATCTCCTGGATGATCATCGCCGTGCGCCAGGCCGACTCTTTCTTGGACCTCAAAATATCGCCGTAGATGTGATCGCCGACGTAGAGGATCCGGTCGCCGCCGATACCGAGGGCGGCTTCGAGGTCGTGGAGGTTGCCGCCCTCGTAGATCACGCCTCGTTCGAGCGGGTACGTCGCGGGGCGCAGGTTGTCGCCGTCGCGCTCCAAGAGCGGCCTGCGCTCCTGGAAAAACGCCGGCTTCTGCGCCGCCACGATGACCAGGTCGAAGTAGTGACGGAAGCTCGGGTACTCCGGCATCGCGTCGCCGAGCAGGTACGTCATCATCCGCTCGGTGTAGGGCCAGCGCGAGTTCGTCAGCAAAAACAGCCGTTTTCCCGCCGAGCGGAGCTTGTGCAAGGTCGGCGCGAGGAGCGGGTCGCGCTCGATGAACCGCGGCAGATCTCCGAGCACCACGTCCAGGATGGATCCGTCGCGATGCGCCTCGTCGATGCACTCGCGGATGTCCGTGAACAAAGTCGTGTAGTCGAGCTCGATCCGTCGCGCTTCGAACGCCTCCACGATCCCCGTGTAGAGCGCGACCTCGCTCAGCGCGTACAGCGTGTCGATGAAGTGGTAGCGGCCGGTGTTCGGCTTGACGCGCTTCTGGTGGTAGAGCGACCGGAGCTCCTCTTTCGTGAGCTCGCGCAGGCCGTGGTAGCCTTTGTGGACCACCTTGAAGCGGTCCATTTTGAGGACGTTCCCGGCCTTTTTGTCGATCAAGAGCCCGCGGATCGGGAAGTCGATCGGCCAGGTGATCCCGCGGAGGATGTCCTCGTCGTAGCCGCGCTTGGCGAGCTTGGGGATCACGGCTTCGATGGACAGCTTGTCCATCTCGACCTGGTTGTAGATCGCCAGGGTGTAGTCCATGTCGAACCCCACCCAGTCGATCCCCGCCATCTTCAGATTGCGGTTCACGAACACCCGTCGCGTGCGCGGAATTCGCGCCGGCGCGGTCGGGGTGAGGTGCCCCTCGAACGGTAGAGAGAGCTGTTCGAACGCCACGGGACCCACAACCATCCTACCTCATCCGCAGCACATAGGCGCGCCGTCCACGTTGCACGCGTGCGTTCTTGTTCCAGCCCGCTCCTCTTCGCTTGCTCGTTCGCCCTCTCCGCGAGCCCGTGCTCGCTCCGCCCCGGTGCGCTATCGTCCGCCTCCACCCTCCGTCCCAGGCAGTGATGACGAAGAACAGGGAGAGCGGTCCGCTCCGGCGCCCCACCTCGTGGTGGCTCGGCATGCTGAAAAGGCGGGCCGAGCGGATGTACGAAGAGAAGCTCGACCTCGGTGAACCCATCGTGTGGGCGTCCGAGGTGGAGCGGCAGGCGGCCATCGCCTTCTTCAACGCGGCCTTCCGCGCCGAGGAGTCGGGCCTGCGCCAGGCGCACGAGCTCGCGGACGAGATCGCCACGTGGGATCCCGAGCTTGCCGAGTGCCTGCGCCTCTACGGCAACGAGGAGGGCTGGCATCGCGAGCTCTTGACCGAGTTCCTCGCCTACATCGGCGGCGAAGTGCGCCCCATGGGCCGCGTCACCGGCACGTTCTACCGCCTCTACGGCCGGGCCAAGCGCATCGAGACGATCGTCCTCACGAACCTGATGTTCGAGACGATCGGCTCGACGACCTACCGCCTCGCCTTGCGCCGCGCGCGCCACCCGGCCGTGCGCCACATGCTCACGATCCTCACGCGCGACGAGTCCTTCCACGTCCCGCTGAACGTGCACTTCCTCCGCGAGACGCTCGCGCGAAACCCCGGCGTCTCGCGCCTGCGCCTGCAGGTGATCCACGACGTGCTCTACGTGGCCCTCTTGCTCTCGTCCTACGCGAGCCGCCGCCGCGCCGAGGCCTTCGATCACATCCCGTTCCGCGTCCTCTGCCGCGCCTACGCCGAGCACCTCGCGCGCCTCTTCGTGAAGGAGGACGATCTCCGCTTGCGCCCGCCGCGGCTCTTGCTGTGGCTCTTCGGCCTCACGGACGAGGCGCTGCGCGAGGGCGAGGACACGTCGGCCGTGAGCGTGCGCGCCGCCGAGGCCGCCGTGGATCGCGAGCGCGTCGCGGTCACGGCGCTGTGAGCGTCCCGGCCATCCGCACCCGCGGCCTCTCCCGCGTGCACGACGGCGGCCGCGACGCGCGCCGGGCCCTCGCGGACGTGGAGATCGTCGTCGAGGAGGGCGAGTTCGTCTGCGTCCTCGGCCCGAGCGGATCGGGCAAGAGCACGCTGCTCGCCGTGATCGGCGGGCTCGATCGTGGCTACCAGGGTGAGATCGAGCTCTTCGGCGAAGACATCGGCCGCATGAGCGACGCGGCCCTCGCGCGCCTGCGCGGCGAGCGCATCGGCTTCGTCTTCCAGCACTTTCACCTCCTGCATCACCTCACCGTGATCGAGAACGTCACGACGCCCGCGCTCTTCGATCCACACGGCGACGAGGAGGCTTGCCTCGCGCGCGCAAAACACCTCCTCGATCGACTCGGCCTCGCCGATCGTGCCGGCGACACGCCTGCGGAGCTTTCGGGCGGTCAGCGGCAACGTGTGGCGATCGCGCGCGCGCTCCTGCGAAAACCGAAGCTTTTGCTCTGTGACGAGCCCACCGGCAACCTCGATGCCGACACGGGCGCGCGCATCATCGAACTCTTCGAGGAGTTCCACCGCGAAGAGCGCCTCACGATCGTGGCCGTCACCCACGAAGAGCGCCTCGCGCGCGCCGCGACCCGCATCCTCCGCCTGCACGACGGCCGCGTGGACGCCTCGAACGAGGTGTCCGCATGAAGCTCGCTGCCCTCGTCCGCCTCGTGCGCCGCGACCTCGCCCGTGCGCGCCGCGCCCTCGCCGGCAGCGCCTTCGGCATCGCCGCGGGCACGGCCACGCTCGTGTTTTTCCTCGCCCTCGGCCTCGGCGTGCGCGCCGTTCTCCTCGGCGAAGTTTTTCCCATCGATCGGATCGAGCTCGAACCACCGAAGGCCAAGGATCCGGGCCTGCTCGGCTTGCTCCTCGGCGGCGGCGGCGAGCCCTCGGGCATCCGCCCCGACGACGTCGACGCGCTTGGCCGCGTCCCCGGCGTGAAACGCGTCCTGCCCAAGCTCTCCTTGGCCTTCCCCGCGAGCGCGCGCGGCGGACGCGAGATCCTCGGCCACGACGTCGGCGCGAGCGAGCTGCCCGGCGACGGCATCGATCCCTCGCTCGCCGCGGCCGACGTGAAGCCTGGCCTCTTCGTCGATCCGATGGACACGCCCGGCCCTGCCTGCACCGACGACGCCGCCTGCACCGGCGGCGCGTATTGCGAGCGCGCCGAAGGCGTCGCCGAGGGCCGCTGCTCCGCGCCCGTCCCTGCGATCGTCAGCCGTTACCTCGTCGAGATCTTCGACAAGAGCATCGCGCCTGCGCACGGCTTCCCGGCCGTCGGCGAGACGCTCCTCGGCCGCGCGCAGGGCATCACCTTCACGGTTCGCCTCGGCGAGAGCTTGCTCGGCCGCGCCAAGCAGGGCAGCCCTCGCACCATCAAGGCCCGCATCGTCGGCATCTCGGGCAGCGCCACCGACCTCGGGCTCACGTTTCCGCTCGGCGTCGTGCGCCGCTGGAACCGCGAGTTCGGCGGCGAACGCGCGGCCGAGCGGTATTCGAGCGCCGTCGTGGAGGCGCGCTCCGGGGCCGAGGTCGCGGACGTCATCGACGCGGGCGCGCGCATGGGTTTGTCCCCGAAGGACACGCGCGCCCGCGACGTCAGCGTCCTCGTCTCGGGCGTGATGGCCTTGCTCTCGCTCGTCGCGGGCGTCGTCCTCGTCGTCAGCGCGTCGAGCATCACGCAGACGTTTCGCGCGCTCGTCCTCGAACGACGCGGCGAGATCGCCCTCTACCGCGCGGTCGGGGCCACGGCGGGCGAGATTGGCGCGTGGACGGTCTCGCTCGCGGCCGTCGTCGGATTCTTCGCGGGCGCGCTCGGCCTCGTCGTCGCGCGGATCCTCGCGTTCATCGCCGACTGGGCCGCAGCGGAAAAACTCCCGGACTTCCCGTTCAAGCCCGACACCTTTTTCGCGTTCCCCTGGTGGCTCTGGCTCCTCGGCATGGGCTTTTCGATTCTGTTTTCGGTCCTCGGTGCCATTGGCCCTGCGCGCGCTGCCGCGAAGGTCGATCCGGCGCGGGCGCTCGCGGGCAGCTAGCAGGCTGCTTCGAACCACCCGGCGACGGGGTCCGTACCGGGTGGTCGGGTCACGAAACCACGCGGAAGGGGGGTCCGCACCGGGTGGTCGGGTCACGAAACCACTCGGAAGGGGGGGCCGTACCGGGGGGTCGGGTCACGAAACCACGCGGAAGGGGGGGCCGTACCGGGGGGTCGGGTCACGAAACCACGCGGAAGGGGGTCCGGACCGGGTCGTCGGGTGGTTTCGTCAGGGCGCCTCGGGGATCGTATCCACCTCGCCGGTGGTTTCCTTGGCGGCATGGGTGGTGCGCGTCCGGAGCACTGCCTTTTTCTCTGCGTCGCGGAGGGGCCCGAAGACCAAGGTGTCGGTCGGAGCGGGGAGCTCGGCGAGCTCGCCGTCGGCGACCAGGGCATTGACGACGCGAATCCACCGATTGCGCGCCTTCACGAGGGCGAGGCCCGAGGAGGCGTCGGACTGCTGCTCGGCGAGGAGGCGCCCTTTCTCGTCCTCGAGCCCTCCGAGCTTCTTGCCGATGGTGATCCACTCCTGGAGGTAATGGGTGAGTGATTTCTGCGAGGGCCCCTGGCCGACGAGAATGGCATCCGTGCGTGCCACGACGGCGGGGGTGAGCCGATCTTCGAGCTGAGCCGCCTGGCCAGCCTCGGCGCGATAGGTCTTCTGCATGCTGGAGAGCCCCTCGGGGATGAGGGTATCGCGGAGGGCCAAGAGCTCCGCCGCCGCCTCGCCGTCGAGCATCTCGGCGGTCGCGGTGAGGAGGCCGAAGACACCCCGAATGATGGAATCGTGCCGGACATCGAGCCTCGCCTCCTCGGCGCTGAGCGCGTTCATTCGAGGCAGCTTGGCAGGCTGAGCGGCGGCAGCGAGGCCGGCGTGTGCCTCCTCGATCCGAGGGAGTTTGCCGGAGAGGTCGGCGCTCGCGAGAATGGCGGCGCGGGCGGGGGATTGCGGGTCGATCCAGCTCGAGGAGACCTGGAGCATTTCTTCGGATCGAAGGTGCTTGTAAGCCATGGGAGGGACCGGGACGGTATCATGGGAGCAGAACGGGGAGCAATGTGGAGGTGATGGACGCAACCAAGAGCAATGATCCCGTTCTTCGTGAAGACGCCCGGTCGAAAGGTACGTGTGCTCAGCCCGGATCGGCTCGCCGCGCTCTGGGGAGCGCTCGATCGGGTCGCCGACGGGCCAAGCCCGCTCGACGATGCCATCCGAGAGGAGCGGCCGCACCTCCGGTACGAGAAGAACGGCGTCACGCACTGGCTCGCAAGCACGACCCCCGAAGGCACGAGCACGTACGATCTCTTCGAACAAGCGCTCGGTCTCGAAGAGTGGGTGGGCTCGGACGCCGAGAGAGAAAAGTTATGGTTGGAATCGCGCTGAAACGGGTCCCACGTCCCACAACGTCGGCTCGTCGCGCACCTCCGCGGGACCATGCATCGCTCTGTGCGGCGGCCCTGCGCATGCTCCTCCTGGCCTCGCTCTCGGCGTCGTGCCGGCCGGCATGGACATCCATACCGAGCCACTCGAAAGCGCGTGGCCGCCGTGCAGGCGCTCGGGCATCCGCAAGATCGACGTTCCAGCCACGGCCCCGGCGCGGTAGCCGGGCGCACGCCGGGTTGCCCTGAGGAACTTGGGCGGCTAAAGTCTTCGTTGCTCATTCGAGCCCTGACGAGGGCGACCCGTACCAGGAAGGAACGACGGGCCGTGGAGGTGTTCCATGGCCTGGTTTTTCCTGATCCTCGCGGGTGTTCTCGAAGTCGTCTGGTCGCTCGGGCTCAAGTACACGCAGGGCTTCACGCGCCCAGTTCCGAGCATCATCACCGGGACTGCCATCGTCGCGAGCATGGTCTCGCTCGCACGAGCCGCGCGCACGCTTCCGATCGGCACCGCGTACGCGGTCTGGGTCGGCATCGGCGTGGTCGGTGCTGTCATCGGCGGTGTCGTCCTCTTTGATGAGGCGATGCCTCCGCTGCGCATCGTCTTCGTCGTGCTCCTCGTCGTGTCGATCGTCGGCTTGAAGCTGACATCGGCCACGTAGCGGCTGCGTGAATTGCTCGAGGACCTATTGGTACCTGACACGGGCCCTGGGGAACGATGCCAGCATGAAGAGCTGAACCCGCGTCGTCACACTTCGCCCGGCTCCGCCGATAGGGGACAGCACCATGCTTCGATCCCTCCACGTCCTCCTCGTCCTCGCCGCCATCCTCCTCGCTGCCGCCTCGGCCCAGGCGGCCGAACCGCTCGTCGTCCAGGTCATCGTCCCTTTATGCTCGAATGACCAGATCGATTGCGGCAGCAACGTCGCCGGCGACCCCGACCGCCTCGACACGAACCTCTACTGGGGCGCCGCCTTCGGCCATCGCCGCTACTTCGACCGCAAGAAGAGCGGTTTTACCCGCATCGACGTCCTCCCTGCCGACGGCCCGCGCCTCGAACGCGTGGTCTACCGCCGCCTCGTCTCGGCGGAGCCTTTCGGCGGCAAACCCGGGGAAACCCTCGAACAAATCGTCGTCCTCGACGCCTACCACGGCGATTCCATCGACCGCGCCGTCGAAACGTTCTGGCGCCTCGCGACCCGCGGCGGACGCATTCGATTCCACGATGCCGGCAAAGAACGGGAAGTCAGCATCACCGTCGCCGGCTACGCGGGCCACAACCGCCTCATGGACGGCGTGCGTCTCCCACCGTCGCCCGGCGCCGATTCGCGCGGCCGCGCCATTCCCTCGTTCGTCCTGGCCTGCGACTCCGAGCCTTATTTCGGCCCCGCCTTGCGCGCCGCGGGCTCGGAGACGTTGCTCATGACCCGCTCGCTCATGGCCCCCGAGGGATACGTCCTCGACGCCGTCGTCCGTGCGATCGGCGAACACGCGCCGCCTACCTCCATTCGTGATCGCGCCGTGGCCGCTTATGCGAAATGGCAAAAGCTCTCCCGCCGCGCCGCGGGCACCATCTTCGCAAAACCCCGCTGATTACCGCCCGCCCCGCGGATTCTCCATCGCCACGCGCGAGGCGTTCGCCCGGACATACACCGTCCGCTCCAGGAACGCCTCGAACGCCTGCATCATCCGCGCCTCGACCTCGGGCCCCTCCAGGATTCCGAGCGCCCGCGCCACCGCCTCCATCGTCGACATCGTCCCCTCGCGCTCGCTGCGCCGGAGCGCCCCGAATCGTGTGGTTTGTCCCTCCGGAAGTTTTACCGTCAGGGCTTTTTGCGCGTCCGGATCCCGCCGCGAGATGCGCCGCGCTTGCCCCCACGTCCCGTCGGGCACCATCAAAATGGCGCGCTCTCCCTCCACGAGATCCGCCGAGAGTACACGCGCCTCCGCGTCCGGGAACAACACGAGCACGCGCCCCTCGGGCAAGGGCATCGCGGGCTCGCGGCTCGGATCGCCGTGCACGCGCACGATCGTCTCGGGAACCATCCGCGCCACGAGCCGCCCGGTATTCGAGCTCTTGAACCGCTCCAGGTGATGCACGAGCAAGACGAGCTGCGTCCGCACGGCCATCGGCGCGAGTTTTTCGCAAATGCACAAGGATGGCGGCAGCCAGCACGCCTCGCACCGCAGAATACGCCGCGTTCGTCTCGGCTCTTGCCCCGGGGGCGCCTCGGGCGGCGGGACGAATGCACTCATCGTCACCTCTTTTTGACCTCGAACAGATGCGCCCCGTAGGCCGGCAGCTCCACGTAGAGCCCGCGCCGATCGTCGAGCAGCTCGTCCCCGCTGCGCCGATATTCCTCACCCCCGATGCGATCGACGAGCAGCACGTTCCTCCCGGCGATCCCCGCGAGATCCAGCGCCAGCCTGCATTGCGCCCGCGACGGGCCGAAGTTCACCGCGACGATCACGGCGCTCGTCCGCGAATCCCAGCGATACGCGACGAACGATTCGAAGCTCGTGCTCCCCGGCCCGACCGCGTGCGGCGGCAGCAGCGCGAAGCGTCCGCGCCGGAGGACGTCGAGCTTCATCGCCTCGAAGAGCGACCGGTGAAACGCGATGCTCGCCTCGTCCACGCGCTCGTCCGCGCGCCGCGCGAGCTGCACCGGCGCCCGGATCTTCCGCCCTTCGAGCTGCCCCTCGTGGAAAAACCGCATCCCCGGCGCGGTCCCGAGCAGCACCGTGGCCGCCTTCCTCCGATCGGGCGGCAGCGCAGACGCTATCCGCGGCTCGTCATGATTCTCCAGAAATCGCGCCGAGCGCGCCTGATAATCGAACGACCCGCTCAGATGCCCGCGCACCGCGCTTGCCGACCCGTGCAGCAGCCGATCGTACATGCTCTTGTCGTACGTGTAATCGAACCCGAGCGTCTGCAGCCGCCATTCGAGGTCCCAGTACGCCTCGGCGAGCAGCACGAAATTCGGATGTCGTTCCCGCACCGCGTCGATCGCCTCGGCCCAGAACTCGCCCTCGGCCTCCCGCGTCCCCGCGGCCCGCCGCGCGTGCGCCCACGTCCGCCGAAACACGTCCGAGAGCACGAGCATCGCCATGTCGCACCGCACGCCGTCGCACCGCGAAGCGACGTCGAGGAGCGTCTCGATCGACGCTTGCCGCGTCTCCTTCACGCGGAAATCGAGCTGCGCCGTATCGGTCCACGGCGGGAAATACGGATCCTTTCCGCAGGCGATCTGCCCGTTCGCCTCCCTGACGAAGAGCTCCGGCCGCTCCGTGATCCAGTGATGATCCCGCGCCAGGTGGTTCGGCACGAAATCGAGCAGGAGCCCGATCCCCCGCGCCCGGAGCCTCTCCCGTAGCGCTGCGAGCGCCTCGTCCCCGCCGAGCGACGGATCGACCGCGTACCGCGCCACCGCGAACGGCGATCCGATCACGTCCGCCGGCCCGAGATCGGGCAGCGCCCGCTCGTATTCGGCGCGCAAACCCGGCGTCTCCCGCGCGATCTTCGGCCCCACCGCGCCGAGCGTCCACACGCCCATCAGGTACACGTAATCGAAGCCGAGCCGGGCCAGCCGATCGAGCTCCCCGTCGGGCACGTCCGCGAGCGTGACGCGCGCGCCCGCCGCGCGCCCGAGATCGTGGAGCCACATGCGCGCGAAGATCTCGTACAGGGCCGGGCTGTGGACGCTCGTATCACCAAGGATCATCGGTTCTTCCCCCGGATCAGGGACGCCATGTCCCGCGCGACCTCCGCCGGGACGAACCCGCGTTCGTCGAGGCCGCGCCGCGCATGATACGCCTTTATCGAGCGGGCGAACCCCTCGCGATCGATCCCCGCGCCCTTCGCGGCACCTCCCGGCAATTTTTCCTCGAAGAACCGCGCGGGCAGCGTGTCCTCCGCGGGCGTCCACCCCTCGCGCTCGTTGAACAGCCGCCGCACGAGCGTGATCCGCCCGCCCACGCGCACGAGCTCCTCTGCCTCGAACGGCAGCCCCGTCACGGCTCGCAGCATCTCCGCCGATTCCCCGAAAAAATCCTCCATCGCCCGACGCAGGAACTTGCACAGGATCAGCGCATCCATCACCGCCGCCCGATCCTCCGCCGCCACGGCGTGCGCCGCCGATTCCTCGCTCGCCTCGAACCGATTCACCTTCCCCGAAAAATCCGCCTCGTACGCCCCGCTCCGGTTGTGGTCCGCGCCGCGTGTCCCCACGGCGAACCCGAGCGCCATCGTTTGCAGCGCCCGCGGCTCGTAGCCCGGGATCTCCATCCCCTTCACGTGCGGCGCGAACGACGGCGCCTCCCCGCCCACGATCTCCGCCGCGCGCCGGCTCCCCTCCGCGAGCAAACGCCCGAGCGGCGTCCGCCTTCGCGCGATGTCCTCGAGCAACACGAGCATCCGCTCGCCCGCGCCGAACCGCAGATCCCGCGCCTCCTCGGCGAGCGGACCCGCAGGGAAGAGGCCTCGCTCGGCGCACTCCATGGCGAACGCGATCGTCCCGCCCGCCGAGATCGTGTCGATCCCGAGCTCGTCACACGCCGACGACGCCCGCAAGACCACCTCGGGATCCCCGATCCCGCAGAGCGGCCCGAGCGCGAACAGGTTCTCGTACTCCATTTTGACGGGCCGCTGCCCCGGACGAACCTCGAAGAAATGCTCGCAGCCGATCGTGCAGCTCTTGCACGAGCCCCGGCCTTGCGCGCGCGTCTCGTGCAGCGCCTCGCCTTCGATCTTCCGCGCCTCCTCGAACGTGCTCGCCTGAAAATTACGCGTCGGCAGCGCCGCGAGCCGGTTGAACGTCGAGAGGTTCGCCACCGTCCCGAGCGCTCGATATTTTTCCGTTGCAGGTCCAAGCGATCGGCGGGCCAGATCCTTCGCGATCCCGAGCGTCGCCTCCGCATCCGCGAGCGGCACGGGCCGGCTCCCTCGCACGCCGATCGCCTTCACGCGTTTCGCCCCGAGCACCGCGCCGAGCCCGCCGCGCCCCGCATGACGCCCCTCGTTCGCGATGCCCGCATACCGCACGAGCCGCTCGCCCGCGACCCCGATCACCGCGAATCGATGCTCTGGATACGCCTTCCCGAGCCGCTCGCTCGCCTCCGAAATTGTAAAATCACGCCCCCACAGCTCGGGACAAGGCACGACCTCCGCGCCCTCCTCGTCGACGAGCACGATCGACGGCTCCGCGGCCTCTCCGACGAGCACGATCGCATCGAGCCCCGCGCGTTTGCCCGCGATGGCGAACGACGACGACGAGAGCCCGTCCGAGATGCGCCCCGTGAGCGGTGATTTCGCCACGAACGCGAGCTTCGCCGAGGTCGTGAGCGGCGTGCCCACGAGCGGCCCGAACGCGAGCACGAGCGCGGCCTCGGGCCCGAGCGGATCAAAGCCCGGCGGCGTCTCGCGCGTGAGCAGGAGCGCGCCGAGCCCGACCCCGCCGACGACGGCGCGCCGCGTCGTCTCGTCGAGCGGCACGTGCTCGGCGCTCGGGCGACCGAGGTCGACGCGCAGGTATCGCTCGAAATAACCGCCGCGCCCCATGCTCGGTTTCTAACCGCCTGCGTCCGCGGACACCAGCACCACGACGTCCCCCTCGCCGAGCGGCGTCGCTAGATCGGCCGTGATCTGCGCGCCGTTCAAGGCCACGAGCCATCCCGGCGCGAGACGTCCGCCCGCGACGATGACGCGTTCGAGCGCTGGGCACGCGGCGCCGAGGGCCACGAGCGCATCGCCGAGCGAGCGCGCGTCGACCTCGATCACCTCGCGACCGGCGCGCAGCCGGGCCACGCCGTAGAGCTCGATGGTCACCACGCGGCAAACCTACCAGCACACCGCAACGCGCGCCTTCGACGCATGCGAGGTTTTTCCTCGGCTGGACCTTTGACGCATCCCGTCACGAACATCCTTGGAAATTCGTCGCTTGACGTTGCGTGGCTTCTCATGGTTTCACGTCAAACGAAGGCCGTGGGTCATTCCGGCAGCCCGCGCACGCGTTTTGCGGCCCGGGGCGGTCACGAAAGCCACCACCCCCATCGGCGGAGGTCAGCGCGATGCAACTTCGTAGGCGACAGCTTCCCCTCTTCCTCTCGATCCTCGCGGCTCTCTTCCTGTTCGGCACGGGCGCCTTCGCCGAGGACTGGAAACTCACGGGCACCGGGACCCGCGTGAAGACCGTGGTCCTCGTCGACGTGAACGTCTACCAGATCTCGCACTTCATCAAGGGCGCGGTCGAGAAGTCGAAGAAGGCCGTGATCGACGCCGACATCGACAAGAAGTTCGAGTGGACGATGAAGCGCGACGTCGACCACGAGAAGGTCGTGCAGACGCTGCGCGACGCGTTCGCCATGAACGGCTACGCGGACAAGGGCAAGATCGACAAGTTCCTCGCCGCCTTCTCCCGCGAGCTCAAGGAGAACTCCAAGATCTCGATCGTGTACGACGCGGCGAAGAAGTCCACGACGGTCACGGTCGGCGGCGGCGGCAGCGCGACGGTCGAGGGCGTCGACTTCATGAAGGGCGTCTGGGCCATCTGGTTCGGCAAGATCGACCAGCCCAAGCTCGGCGACGCGCTCATCAGCAAGCTGTGAACGAAACGCGGCGCCCGAGGCTCCGCGAATAGGCCGGCTGCTCGTCACCCTTGGAGACAAGGAGGCGAGGCCGGCCTTCGTTTTTCCCGGCGTCCTTGCTCGCCGCGCGCCCCGGCGACAAGCTCCGCGCCTCGCATGGCCCGCTTCACCCGGCGAACCGACTGGGATCGCACCGAAAATCCGCTGACCACCCTGCTCGCCGACGCAAAGCGCGCGGGTCGCGACCTCGTCGATCTCACGGAGTCGAACCCCACGCGCGCCGGCATCGTCGACACGACGCCGCTCGTCGCTCTGCTCGGCCATCCACGCGGCACAACGTACGCCCCGCTTCCGCTCGGCCACCCGAAGGCCCGCGCCGCCGTCGCCGCTTCGTTCCACGAGCGCGGCTTGCCGGCTCGTGAGGATCGCGTCGTCCTCAGCGCGAGCACGAGCGAGGCGTACACGTGGCTCTTCAAGCTGCTCTGCGAGCGTGGGGATCGCGTCCTCGTCCCGGCGCCTTCGTATCCTCTGTTCGAGTTCCTCGCCCGGCTCGAAGACGTCGAGCTCGCCACGTACCCGCTCGTGCGCGAGGAAGGTTTTCGGATCGATCTCGGCGCGCTCGATCGCGCCGCCGAAGAGTCCCGCGGCCACGCGCGCGCGATCGTCCTCGTGCACCCGAACAACCCCACGGGCACCTACGTGCGTCGCGACGAGGCGGACGAGGTTTCGCGCATCGCCGCGCGTCACGGCATGGCGCTCATCGTGGACGAGGTCTTCGCCGAGTATCCGCACGGCGTTTTGCCCGCGGATCGGCTCCCGAGCTTCGCGGGCGAGCGTGAGGCGCTCACGTTCGTGCTGGGCGGCCTCTCGAAGAGCCTGCTTTTGCCGCAATGCAAGCTCGGCTGGACGCTCGTCTACGGCCCCGACGCGCTTTGCGACGAGGCGATCGCGCGGCTCGAGCTCGTCGCGGACACCTACCTCTCGGCCTCGACGCCGGCGCAGCTCGCGCTCCCGGAGCTGCTCGCCGCGCGCGCCTCGGTGCAAGGGCCCGTCCGCGCGCGCACGGCGGAAAACCTCGCGGCGCTCGATCGCGCGCTCGCAGCGGCGGGCGAAGACGCCGCGGTCCGGCGCTTGCCCACCGACGGCGGCTGGTACGCGATCCTCGAAGTTCCGCGGACGCGCGACGAAGACGCCTGGGTTGAAACGCTCGTGCGCGATCACGGCATCGTCGTGCATCCGGGCTACTTCTTCGACATGGAGCGCGAGGGGTTTCTCGTGGTCAGCCTGCTGCCGGGCCCGGAGGACTTCGCGAAGGCGATCGAGATCGTCGTCACGTCCGTCGCGAAAGGTTGAGCGCCGCGACGGATCGCCTAGGATGCGCCGCATGCGCGAAGAGACGGAGGTCATCGTCGTGGGCGCCGGTCCGTCGGGGCTCTCCGTCGGGGCGTGCTTGCGGTCCCGCGGCATCTCGTTCGAGATCCTCGAGCGATCGGGCGAGGTGGGATCGTCCTGGCGGAACCATTACGAGCGGCTCCACCTGCACACCGTGCAGCGCTTCTCCGCATTGCCGGGCATGCCCTGGCCCCCCGGCACGCCGACCTATCCGTCGCGGGCGCAGATGGTCGCGTATCTCGACGCGTACGCCCGCGACTTCGAATTGCATCCCCGATTCGGCGAGGACGTCCGCTCGGCGCGGCGCGAGGACGGCGGGTTTGTCCTGCGCACCGAGGCGAACGAGTACCACACGCGCGCGCTCGTCGTCGCCACGGGGTACAACCGCGTCCCCAACATCCCGACCTGGCCGGGCGAGGCCTCGTTCGGCGGCTCGATCCTGCACAGCTCCCGCTACAAGAACGGCGATCCTTGGCGGGGCAAGCGCGTCCTCGTCGTGGGCGCGGGCAACTCCGGTGCGGAGATCGCGCTCGATCTTTGGGAGCACGGCGCGAAGCCCGCCCTCTCGGTCCGCGGCCCCGTGCACGTCGTGCCGCGTGATTTGACGGGCGTCCCCTCGCAGTTGAGCTCCCTCTTCCTCTTCTCGCGCCTGCCGCCCAAGGTCGCCGACGCGATTTCGCTTTTCGCCCTCGATCGGCTCCTCGGGGACCTCACGCCGTACGGTTTTACGCGACCGAAGCTCGGGCCGATCTCGCAGGTGATCGTCGAGAAGCGCATTCCGCTCATCGACGTCGGCACGCTGGAGCTCGTCAAGCAAGGGCAGATCGACGTGGTGAAGGACGTGCGCTCCTTCAGCCCCGGCGAGGTGCATTTCGTCGATGGAACCACGCGTCCGTTCGACGCGGTCGTGCTCGCGACGGGTTATCGGACCGGGATCTCCGACTATTTCGAGGACGCGGAGGGTTGGCTCGACGAACGGGGGTATCCGCGTTATTTCGGCGAGCCGGTGCCGGGGGCGCCGGGTCTCTTTTTCATTGGCTTCCGGAACCCGCTCACGGGCGCGCTCCACGACATCGCGGTCGAGGCCGAGCGCGTCGCGAACTACCTCGCGGGGGAGAAGCGTTGAAATGGCCGAGCTCGATCACTGGCACCCGGTGCTCTTCGCCGACGAGCTCGGCAAAAAGCCCGCGCCCGTGCGCGTCTGTGATCGCGAGCTCGTCGTGTTCCGCGCCTCGAATGGACAAGCGACGCTCGGCGCGCTCGCCGACGTCTGCCCGCACCGGGGCATGCGCCTCAGCGAGGGGCGCGTGGAGGGCGGGCGGCTGGTTTGTCCGTACCATGGCTGGTCGTTCGCGCCGGACGGCGAGGGCAAAAGCCCCGCCACGCCCGCGGCGCGGCCTTGCGCCGACGCCTTCGAGGTGGTCGAGCGATACGGCCTGATCTGGATCAAGCGACGCGGCGTGGATGCCGCTTTCCCCGCGCTCGACGTGAGCGGGTATCACTTCATCGGCAAGACGCGGCACCGGGCCGAGGCCCCGCTCGAGGTCACGCTCGACAATTTCATCGAGGTCGAGCACACGCCCGAGGTCCACGCGCTGCTCGGGTATCCGCGCGAGCGCATGGCGGAGGTCACGTGCGAGGTGACGAGCACGGAGAGGAGCGTACGCGTCTACAACGAGGGCCCACAAAAAGCGCTCCCGCGACCGCTGTATTCGCTCCTGCAGATCGAGACCGGTGATTCCTTCGTCGACGACTGGACCACGTGGTTTTCGCCGGTCTACACCGTCTACGATCAATACTGGTTCGATCCGGCGACGGGACAGCGGCGGCCGAACGCCTTGCGGATCGCGATCTTCTTCGTGCCCGTCACGGCCGGGCAGACGGACATCTTCGCGCTCTCGTACGCGCTGGCGGCGCCGTGGGAGCGTTATGGCCTCAATGCCTTCGCGTATCTCTTGACGCGCGCCTTCGTGGTGATGGAGCTACGGCGTGACGTCACGCTCCTCGGCAAACTCGCGGACAAAAGCCCCGAGCTTCGCGGCAGAACATTGAGCCGCTTCGACAAACCGCTCGGGCTCGCCAGAAAACGGATCGAGTCGATCTATCGCGGCCGCGGTTAGACCGCCCGATGCGCGCGCTTCACCTCGTCGGCCGCTTCGAGCGCCGCTTCCATCTCCTGCACGAGCTCGTCGGCGGCCTCCTGCTCCTTCGCGGCCTGCGCCTCCCGCATCGAGGCATCGAGCCGCGCCGAGGTTTTTCGCAGCGCCTCGGCGACCCGCTTTCCTTCCGCCGACGCCGCATCCACGCGGCGCTCGCGTAACGATCGGATCGCCGCGTCCACCGCGGGCGCGAGCGGCGCCGCCAGCACCGGATCGGCGCGCCGGAGCTGCTCCTTCACGCTGCGCGCGAGCGAGAGCATCTGCCCCGCCGGCGAGGCGTCGCGCTTCTTTTTCCACGTCCACGCCGCGAACCCGACCACCGCGGCGAGCGCCACGCCCGCGCCCGCCTGCAAATACGGCATCACGCCCGGCGCGACCTCCACCACGGGCGGCGGCGGCAGCACCGCCTCGATACCCTCGCCGACGAGCGAGCCCTTGAAATCCTCCCAGCCCATGAGCCGCTTTTGCAGGGCGATTCGCTTGTTCACCACGAGGCACGGCGCCTCGACGCCCGCCGCCCCGCACGCCTCCGCACCCGAGCCCGTCGCGACGAGCGTCACCTCGTGCGTGTCGACATTTCGTTTCGTCAGGTGAAACCCGCCCGACTCCACTTCGATGAGCCCCACCGGATCGACCGACGCCCCCCCGGGCGCCTCCTTGGGCCAGGTGGTCGTCGCCGCGTCGATGATCGAACCGTCGTGTTTCGACGTGTAGAACCCGCGCAGCGTGATGGTTTGTCCCGCCGCCACGTTGACGTGCACGGCGGGTTTGTCGAGCGGGATCTCGAGGACGATGGGATCGGACATGCGCGCCTCAGCCTACCGCAGATGCGAGCGGCTCGCGGTCTCGAGCAGCATGGCGAAGAGGAGCGGATCACCCATGCCCGTGCTCTGCGCCGCGTGCTCGCGCATGCGGGCGAGGCGATCGGCGTCCTTCAGGAAGAGCGGCTCTTCGAGGGTCTTCGCCGCCTCGCGCAGGATCGTCTCGCGCTCGGTGAGCAGGCTGATCGCATACTGCTTGTCGCCGCCGGCCACGTTCTGGGCCGCGCGCGCCAGCGTCTCGCCCGCGGCAAAACCCTGGATCGTGCGGGCCACGGAGCCGTCGATCGTCGCCCCGCTCGCCACGTCGGAGTCGGCCCACTCGATGTCGACCGGGAACTCCTCGGTCACGTTTTTCTTGGAAATGCGGTCCTTGTACTTGAGCTCGACCAGCGCGAGCTGCCCCTTGCCCACGCCGGCGCCCGCGCGGAGCTGGAAGAGCAGCGCGTGGCTGTCGCCCGCGGCGAAGGCCGGAATGAAGAACCGCATGCCGCCCTCCTGATCGTCTTTGCGGTCCTGCTTGATGTTGTCGCGCTTCGCCGCCTGCTCGTCCGCCGCGACCTCCTGCGCCCGCACGCGCTGCGCCTCGGCCTCGGAGAGCCGGCGCGAGCCGTAGACCTTGAGCAGATCGAAGCCCTTCTTCAGGCGCACGCGGACCTCGACGGCCGTCGCCGCCGGGTCGAGGCGTTTGTCGAGCTCGGTGCCGAGCGCCGGGGCGATCTGCGCCGCGTCGCGCAGGTAGTAATAACCGCCCGCGCCGTCCTCCGCGATCGCGCTCATGAGCGCGCCGTCGTAATCGGCGCCGAGGCCGAACGTGCTCGTTTGAATGCCCTTCTGGAACGCGTCGAGCGCGAGCTTCGAGATGCCGCTCGCCGACTTGATCCCGCTGTTCGCGCGGCCGTCGGAGAGCAAGAGGACGACCTTCACCGCGTCCTCGGGGATGGTCTTCGTCTCGGCCTGCGCATACCCGAGCTCGAGGCCGCTCGAAATGTTGGTGCCGCCGCCCTCCTTGATCTCGGCGATCACCTTCTTGATGGCCTCGCGGCGCGCGCCGACGGGGCCGTCGGGGATCTTGACCTCGGCGTCGGTCGAGAACGTCACGAGGGAAAAATCGTCGGTCGGCGCGAGCTTGTCGACGAGCGCGCTCGCGGCCTCGCGGGCCTGCTTGATCGACTCGCCCTGCATCGAGCCGCTCACGTCGAGGACGAGGTGCACGGAGAGGTGCGGGCGCTCGGCGGGTTTGTCGGGGCTCGATTTCAGCGTGAGGCGGAGGTGGAACGGGCTGCCCGAGGGCGGGAGTTTTCCGCGTTCGAGGCCGGCCTGGATGCCGAGGGCTTTGCCCTTCGGGACCTCGAAGCCCGTGACGTAGTGGGCGCCGACGTCCGAGACGAGCTCGCGCTCGCCCGGGGGGATGATGCCACGCGCGACGGCGGATTCGAACGCGGCGAGGTGGCCGCCGCCGGGACGGTATGTCGTGGCAAACCGGCCGTTCGGGTCGATCGTGGGCGCGTCGTTCGCGGAGGGCGGAATCAGCGCCTGGGTCGGCGCTGGCAGCACGCCGCCGCCGCCGGCCTTCGCGTCGGCCTTGGCGGCGGCCTCGCCCGGCGCGCGCGTCGCGCCGTCGCCGCCGCGGATGCCGAACGCGCGGGGCGCCTCGGCGGCGACGTCCGGGGTGCCCAGGTAGCCTTGCTCGCCCTTGGCCCGGGTATTCGGCTCCTCGGGCGCCTGTGCGGCCGCTTCCTCGTGGCTCGGGGCCGCCTTCGTGCACCCGCCGCCGACGAGGCCGCTCGCCAGGCAGAGGCTTCCGAGGATCATCGAGGTACCGCTCTTCGACATGCGCGACATGGTCATATCCCTCAGGCTCGAGACGTCGTGTTCGGTGCGGTTCGACGAAGCAGGGCCGCGGACGATCTACGGCGGCGCGCCTGATCTTCGCCGATTTTCGCGCACAAAGGGAGCGGGAACTCGCCGCGATGGGCGTTGTCGAAGCGTGGCCGGGCGGCTGCTCAGCGGGCGCCGAGGCCCATGGCCGTGTCGAAGGCGAAGAGGAAGCTTCCCTGCAGGGCGACGCCCGCGCCGGCGCCGCGGACCCAGTCGTTCTTGCCAAACCCGACCATCAAGGCCCCGGCCGTCACGTAAAGGACGTCGAGCCCCGCATTCACGAGGAAGATCGTCCGCGCCTTGCGGTCTTCGGCCTGCCAGTAGGAAAGGGGTTTGTCGAGGCCGCTCTGCTTCGCGAGGCCGCGGTAGCCGAACCCGGCGATGACGCCGTCGACCGCGCCCCAGGCGACGTTCTGGATGCCGATCGAGCGCGTGTAGTCGTCGCCGGCCGTGGCCCAGAGCGCGGCGCCCGTGGCGATGCTGGCGACGGCCCAGCTCGTGAGGACGGTCATCGCGCGCGTCTGCGTTTCGAGGTGCGCCTCTCGCGCGGCGATGGCCGCGGGATCCTGCCCTTTCGGCGCGGGCAGAGGCACGGGCGCGATCGCGGGCGGATCTGCGTGCGCGATCGCAGGCGCGAGGAGCAAGGTGAGGGCGTGGATTCCGAGGGCGCGCCGTGGCATCGTGGTTTGGAATGTACCAAGACCAAGC
This sequence comes from Polyangium sp. y55x31, assembly GCF_029946505.1. Taxonomy (GTDB): domain Bacteria; phylum Myxococcota_A; class Polyangia; order Polyangiales; family Polyangiaceae; genus Polyangium. The sequence continues at coordinate 18,701 of NZ_JARZHG010000056.1, read as the reverse complement.
GCTCCCCCGAAGACCCTTCCTCGGCCTCGAACTACGGGCGCGCCCCGCGGAAGGCGCCTCGGAGGGCCTCGAGGTCGTTCGGGTGGCGGAAGGCGGGGCCGCCGCGCTCGCGGGCGTGCAAGCGGGCGATCGCCTGGTGGCGCTCGGTGATGCGACGGTGTCCGAGCCGCGCGCGCTCGTCGCGCTGGTGCGAGGCCTCGTGCCCGGCGCGCCGCTCCATTTCGAGATCGTTCGCGACGGCGCGCGCTTGACGCTCCCTGGCAAGGCCACGCCGCTGCCGATCGAGCGTATCGCCGGCGCGGAGGTTCGTCTGGGACACGTGACCGTGCGGGGATCGTGGCGGCAACGGACGCTCTTTGCGATTCCCACATCGAGCCGTCCACCGTTCACGACCGTGCTTTACCTCTCGGGCCTCGGTACGGCCTCGTGCGAGCTCCCGCAGGACCCGGACGATCCGATGCGCGCATTCCTCTCGGGCCTCGCGGATGCGGGCATTGCCACGATGCGCGTCGAGCGGAGCGGGGTGGGGGACAGCGAGGGTCCGCCCTGCCAAACCACGGGGTTTTTCGATGAGGTGGAGGGCTATCGGGCCGCGCTCGAATCACTCGCGCAGGATCCGCTGGTGGGGCGGATCGTGATCTTCGGCCATAGCCTCGGGGGCATGATCGCGCCGCTGCTCGCGGGCGAGGGGACGCAGGCGCGTGGCGTCGTCGTCTTCGGCACGTCCCAGCTCAAATGGGTCGATTGCATGGTGCGGGCGACGCGGCGGCAGCGCGTCCTCGCCGGGATGGAAGGCGAGGAGCTCGAAAGGTACGTCGCGGCTTGGAGCGAGATGCACACGAGCGTTTGTCGGGAAGGCATGTTCCCGCGGGACGTCTTCGCGAAGCGCCCCGAGCTCGCGTGGATCGAAGGGACCTCGTGCCACGGCGAGACGATGTTCGGCCGGCATGTTTCGTTGTTCCAGGAGATCGAGCGCCTCGATCTGCCCGCGCTCTGGAGGACGACGAACGTTCCCGTGCTCGTGCTGCACGGCAGCTACGATTATGCCGCGGCGCCGGAGGAGGGGCGGATGATCGCGGACGAGATCGCGGCGGCTTCGCCGGGGCGGTCGCATTTCGTGCTCCTCGACAAGGTGGGGCACGACATGCGCCGGCACGAGAGTTACGCGCAGAGCTACCAGAACCCCCGCGCCGGCGTATGGGACGATGGGCTCCTCCGCGCGATGCTCGAATGGCTCTCGCACGAGGGGCTCGGGCCCGGCTGATCAGCGCAGATCCTCGTCGACGAGCGCCCACGAGGCGCGATCGAACGGCAGCCCCTCGGCCGGCGCGACCCGCACGACGCGCTCGCGCTTGCCGAGGCGCTGCATTTCGAGGGCGCGGTGATGGCAATACGGATTGTTTCCCGGTTTGCCGAAGAGGGCCGTGGCCATCCAGGTGCAGCCGCCCCGACAAACCTCGCCGTAATAACACGTGCGGCAATACCCCCAGCGCTCCTCCTCCGTGCGATCCCGCATGTGGCGGAGCGCGGACGAGCGCTCCCAGATGTCGCGCAGCGAAGCGGATCGGACGTTGCCGCCGACCCAGGACTCCGTGGGCAGCGAGGGGCAGCCCTTGACGTCGCCGTTCGACTCGATGCCCAGCGTGGAGCGCCCGGCGCTGCATGAATCGGCGTGTTTTTCGGTGGTGTAGCTGCGCAGGAGGTGCTCGAACGGCCCGTAATAGCCGATGTTGTTGCCGGCGAGCATCTTGATGCGCGCGGCGTCGGCGCGCGCCTTGAGCGAGGCGAGGAGCGGGAAGAGCTCCAGGAGATCGTACGGCTGCAAAAGGACGTCCGGCTCGTCGGCGGCGCGGCCGACGGGGACCGTGAGCTGCACTTGCCAGCCGTGCGCGGAGACGTCGAGGATCAAATCGAAGATATGCGGGAGCTCGCAGAGGTTCAGGCGATTGACCTGCGTATTGACGGCGACCGGGATCCCGGCCTCGCGGGCATTGCGGAGCGCCTGCACGGCCGCGGCGTACGAGCCCGTGAGCCCGCGGAGCCGGTCGTGCGTGGGCTCGGTGCCGTCGATGGAGACCGCGATGCTCTGCACGCCGGCCTCTTTGGCCAACCGCGCGCGCTCCGGGGTCAGGCCGCGGCCGCCCGTGACGAGCGTGCTTTGCATGCCCATGCGGCGTATTTCCCGGACAACCTCGGTCCACCCCTCGTGCAGGTACACCTCGCCGCCGATGAGCGCGACCTCGCGCACGCCGAGCGCGGCCATCTGCCGGACGAGATCCGTGGCCTCCGCCGTCGTGAGCTCGTCCGGGCGTGACGCGCCCGCGCGCGAGCCGCAATGGCGGCAGGCGAGGTCACAGGCGAGCGTCAGCTCCCAGACCGCGTAAATGGGGCGGCATTCGAGATCGATCGCGCGGACCTCATCCGCGAGCGGGAGATGTTTGCCCCGCGCCTCGCTCGCCATTTGCCCGGCGCGTGGCAAGAGCGGCAGCCCCCGGGGCCGCGTCGCTTGCATGACGGCGCGGCGCTTTTCGGGATCGAGCGGATCGTTCGGCCGGTCTTCCACGGTCAAACGCGCAGGATGTCGCAGGCCTCGTCCGGGAAGACGCAGCCATAAGGTGGACAGACGTTGTTCACGCAGGGGCCGCCGCCGGGGTGGCGCTCCTGTTCCTCGTCCATCTGTTTCTGATGCGCCCTTTCGAGCTCCTCCTGCGTCTGGACGTCATTCGGATCCCGGGCGGGTTTCGTGTTGCACCCTGCGGCGACGGCGACGGTCGCGACGATCGCGGCGCCGACGAGATAACGCTGGCCGCGCGACATCTCGGGCGTCGGCGAAGGAGGCGCGGCGCCCGGATCGGCGGAAATGGCGAGGCCGCAGAAGGGGCACGAGGTTTCGCGCGGGAAGACGTGCCGCTTGCAAGACGGGCAGAGGACCATCGAGGGCATGGCGAGGCTCCTCGGGAGAGGACAACGCAGCGGGCCGCCCTTGTCAATCGGAAGCGATCGGCAACCTACGTCGCGGCGCGTCGCCGGCCGTCGGGCTCGCCGTCTCCGCGCCGAGTGGCTCCTCGACGAGCTCGAACAGGCCGAAGTCGTAGGGCTCTTGCGGCGCGTTCCTCCGCTTCTCGATGCGCTCGCGCACGCCGCGTTTTTCGAGCTCCTTCACGCGGTGATAACAGAACGGATTGTTCCCGCGCCGCCCGAGCGTGCAATGGGTAGTCCACGAGCAGCCTGCGCGGCAATACGGGGCGAAGTAACAGGTCCGGCAGAATCCCCAGAGCTCGTCTTCCGTCCGCTCGCGGGCAAATCCGATCGCCTCTCCGTGCTGCCAGATGGCGTCGAGCGAGAGCGCGCGCACGTTGCCGCCGGCATAAGGCGCCGTGGGCAACGAGGGGCAGCCCTTCACGGTCCCGTCCGATTCGATGCCGATGCCGGAAATGCCCGCGCGGCAGCCGCTCCAGTAGGCCTCCTGGCCGCCCGGACGCGAGCGGAGCAGGGCCTCGTGCGGGCCGTAATAGCCGAGGTTGTTGCCCGCCACGACGTCGAAGATCCACCCCTTGCCCTGGCCCTCGATCGCCGCCTCGCGCTGGATCGACGCGAGCGTGTCGATGATCGGCACGACGTGCCACGGCTCGACGATCCATTCGGGGCGATCGGCCGCGCGGCCCATCGGCACCGTGAGCTGCACTTGCCACGCGAGCGCGCCCCGGGCGCGGATCTCGGCGGCGATCTCGCGCAGGACGCCCATGTTCAGGCGATTGATCTGCGTATTCGCGGTGAGGAGGAGTCCGGCCGCGGCGCCTGCGTCGAGCGCGCGCATCGCGGCGGCGTGGCTGCCTCGATTGCCGCGGAGCTCGTCGTGAATCGGGGCCGTCCCGTCGACGGAGACGCCGAGCACCGTGAGGCCGGCGTCGCGCAGCTTTCGCGCTCGTTCGACCGTCATGGCGCGGCCGCCCGTCTGCATGACGACGCGGAGCCCATGCCCGGCGAGGCGCCCGACGACCGCGTGGATGTCCTCGCGGAGATACGCCTCGCCGCCGATGAGCACGACCTCGCGGCAGCCGAGGCGGGCGAGGCTGTCGGCGACGTCGAGGACCTCGTTCGTCGAGAGCTCGGCGCTTCTGGCGTGACCGGCGCGGGATCCGCAATGCTGGCAGGGCTGATCGCATTTCATCGTCAGCTCCCAGACGGCGAAGAGCGGGATGGGCGCGTCGCCGTCCTCGGGCCTGCGCGCGCGGGGGGCGGGGGTCGTCTCGGGGATCGCAGGCTCGGCCATGGGCGCCGAGCTTAACCGTTTCGTGCTTTCGTGTCGCGGGGCGCGAGAGCGCTTGACGAGGCCGCCGGGTCGTTGCGACCATCACGACATGCCTCCCAGCCTCGTCCTTTGTTCGGCCTGTGGGTGCCATGCGCGATCGACCGAGAGCAACTGCCCGCATTGCGGCGCTCGCCTGCGTGGTGAGGGCGGCGCGCCGCTGCGCAGCGCGGCGGCGCTTTTGCTCGGGCTGACCCTCGCGGCGGCGGCGGCCGAGGGCTGCGTGATGACCGCGGCCTATGGCGGTCCGCCGATCGACGGGCCGGGCGGGGGAGGCGGGGGCGGCGCGGGCGGAGCCGGAGGTGCGGGCGGCGCCGAGGATGCCGGGACGGATTGAGCGAGGGGACTCCGACCATGTCCAATGCGACCCGAACCTGCGTCATGTGCCGCGCCTCGACTTCACTCGAGGACCCTCATTGCCAGGTGTGTAACTGGTTTCTGGGATACACGGCGGAGAACCGCCCGCCCCCTCCTCCGCCTGAATTCTGGGAGAAGCTGCCGCCGGCTCCATTGGTCCCTCCTCCGTGGGATCCATCGAGCGGCGCGCCGCCGCCGGTTCCGGGGTATGGCGCGCCGCCGCTGCCGGCCAATGCGCCCGCGCCGCCCGGGTTCGGATTCGGCCCGCCGCCCATGCCGACGGAGCCTCCCACCTTGGGTCCCTCGCCGCCGGATTGGGTTCCGCCGGGGTTCATGCCCACGCCGAACCCCCCGGACGACGAGGGCGAGAACGACTCGTAGTTCAATCCGACACGCACGCGCCTGCGCTGCACACCTGACCGCTCGGGCAATCGCAATCCACCTGGCAGGGGATCTGCGGCGCGGGCGGGGCCTCGCAATATCCGCCGACACAGCTCTGGCCCGTCGGGCATTCGCACGACGCCACGCAGGCGACCTTGCACGCGCCGTCGATGCAGGACGATCCGCTCGGGCAATCACAATCGGCCGTGCATTCGACCTGCGCATAACCCCCTTCGCCGCCGGCGCCATTGCCGCCGGTGCCGTACCCGCCGGCGCCGCCGCTCGGAGCGGGGCTGCCGCCGGTGCCGTACCCGTTGCCGCTGCTGCTGTAGCCGCCGGCGCCGTCGTTGCCGGGGATGATGGACAGCGGCGCGCCCGGACAATCGTAGTCGTTGAGCGCCTCCACGCAGCCCGCCTCGATCACGCAGATGCTGCCCGTCTCCACCAGATAAGGCGTCGACGCGTGCTGGGCATTGCAACCGTCGATGCAGCCGGGGACCGCGCTCTCGTCGATGGTCCCGCAGCCGGCGAGGTGATTGCACATGTCGAAGCAGATCCCGGCCGGCCCGTACTCGCCCGACCCATCGGACCAGTCATCGTCCCACGAGCCGTTTCCGTGCTCGATGTAGCACCCGCCCGTCACCGTCACCATGGACAGAAACAACCCGAGAGCCCAAGCCTGGGCCGCGCGACGCGTCATCATTCATCACCTCGAACGGTGGTAGGTTTGTCCCGACGAAGACTCGCCACCCGCGCGCCTTCCGTCGATTCGTCCGTGGGTTCCCCGTCCTCCGCCGTTCGTTCAAATCTTTTCTGTTTGTGCGAGATGTCACAAGATGAAGAAACCCCGGAGGGTCCTCCCGGACCGGGTCGCCCCGGGGGCACGAAATCGACGTTGGACCTTGAACGAAGGGCATCCGTGCGGGCACGAAGGGGGGCGATGAGGGCCCTCGATCTGCTTGCGCCTCTCTTCTTCTCGCGCCCCACGGCCAGCGCCGCCCGGGCCGAGGAAGAGCTCGTCGAGCGGCTGCGTCGCGGCGAAAGCTCCGCGATCGCCGAGGTGTACGACGAGCACTACGCCACCGTGCGCGCCTTCGCCCGACGTCTCACCGGCGACGACGCGGCGGCCGAGGATCTCGTCCACGACGTGTTCGTCAGCCTGCCGAGCGCGGCGCAGCGGTTCCGCGGCGAGTCGTCGCTCAAGACGTTTCTCGTCTCGATCGCCGTGAACCACGCTCGCCATCACCTGCGCTCTGCAGCGCGCCGACGCGCGGCCCTGGAAAGGCTCGGCCGCGAGCCTCTGCCGGACGCGCCGAACCCGGAGCGGGACGTGAGCCGCGCCGCGCTGGCCCGCGCGCTCGACCGCGCCCTCGATCAGCTCCCCGTACAACAACGTGTGGCGTTCGTGCTCTGCGAGGTCGAGGATCGCAGCGCGCGCGAGGCCGCAGAGATCATGGGCGTGCCCGAGGCCACGGCGCGCACGCGCCTGTTCCACGCGAAGCAGAAGCTCAGGGCCCTGCTCGACGAGGAGGAGAGCCGATGAACGACGACGTGCTCCGCGCCGCGACCCGCGCGCTCCGCGAAGAGGCCGATGCATCGAAGGGCCGCGGAGCCGAGACGCGCGCCCGCGTGCTCGCCACGCTGAAGGCGCGTCGCGCGCGCAAGCTCGCGGCGATCCGCGTGATGGTCCCGCTCGCCGCCGTGCTCGTGGGCTCGGTCGCGTGGGCCGACGCGACGCACAGATTGCCGAGCGTCTGGTACGAGATCAAGCAGGATCTCGGATTCGGACGAGAAGAAGAGGAGGCGCCCGCGGAGGCCATGTCGAATCCCCCGGCGGCGGCTCCTGCTGCGAAAAACGTGAAGGGCGCAGCCCCGGCGGAAGCGCCCGCGGAGAAGGCGGAAGCGCCCGCGGAGAAGGTGGCCGAGGCCGAGCCCGAGGTTTCGCCGACGCCGAGCGAGCCCCAGGCTGCGCCCGTCGATGCCGTTGGTGCTCCAATGGTTGCGGCTCCAAAGATTGCGGCCGCAGAGCCTCCGAAAGCGAGCGCGCCGAGCGAGACGGCGGAGGAAGCCCCGGTCGCCGCGGCGCCTGCGCCTCGGGTTGACTCGGACGACGCGCTCTACCGCGCCGCCCACCAGGCTCATTTCGTCACGCGGGATCCCGCCGCCGCGCTCGCCGCGTGGGACGCCTATTTGCGAGCAGCGCCGCGCGGCCGGTTCGCGCCCGAGGCGCATTACAACCGCGCGCTCTGCCTCGTGCGGCTCGGACGAACGGCCGAGGCCGAGCGGACGCTCGAGCTCTTCGCTTCGGGCTCGTTCGGCGGTTATCGCAAGGCCGAGGCGAAAGCGCTGCTCGACGCGATGCGCGGCCCCACGCCGTGATTGCCTTCGAATCGTACGCGCCAAAAGAACGAATGCGACGCCTCCGGGCACGAAGTCCGCGATGAACCGAAACGACGCCGCCACGAGGGCCTCGCGAGCCATTCTCCTCGCGCTCCGCGTCTCCTTGCTCGCCGCGGGCCCGCTCGCCCTTTCCACGTACGCCGGCGCGGCGCTCGCCGAGGAGCCGACCAGCAGCGCCGTGGTCCTCGTCGTCGAGGGATTGCCGTGGGACGTGGATCCGGAAGCCGTGCGCGCGGCGATCGGTCGCGAGATTGGCAAGACCGTCGTCCTTTCGGGCGCGGCGCCCGCGGGAAAAGCATCCTTCGTGCTGCGCGGCGAGGGCGGGCGGCGCGTGACGCTGACCTATCGCGCGGAGGGCGAGGGAGCGATCGTCGGTCGCACGATCGATCTTCCGGACGATGCGGACCGCGCGGCGGAGACGTTGGCCCTGCTCGCTGGAAATCTCGCCCGCGACGAGGCCGCCGAGCTCGCGGCGTTGCTCGGCAAACGGCCCGAGGACAAACCCGCTGCCGCGCCGAGTGAAGCGCCGAGCGAAGCGCCGAGTGAAGCGCCGAGCGACGCGCCCGCCGAGCCCGAGCCTTCTCCCGTCGTGGAGACAAGCGAGCCTCCGGCGCAGGAACCACCCGCAAAGGCAGCGCCGCCAAAAAACGCCCCCGTGCCGCGAAAGGCAGCGCCAGCACCGGCCCACGCGCCCGCGGCCACGCCCCCCACCACGCCCACGCGGACACCTTCGCTCGAAGAGCTCGCGCCTTGCTGGCGTCGCGACGCCACGCAGTACTTTGCCGGCGCGAACGTGCTGTTTTGGCTTGGCACGTCGACGAGCCGAGGGGCGAACGTCGTGCACAATCTTTCGGCGAACTTGCTCGCCGGGTATGCCGCGGGCCTCGATGGACTCGAAGTCGGCTTGGGGCTGAACATCGAGCGCGAGTTCGCCTGCGGCGTGCAGCTCACCACCGTCGCGAACATCGTGGCCGGCCCCGTGCGCGGCGTGCAAGCGGCAGGCGGATTGAATCTCGCCACCTCGCTGCGGGGCGTGCAGATCGGCGGCATCGACATCGCCGCGGGTCCGGTCTTCGGCGTGCAGATGGGCGCCCTCGACATCGCGGGCGACGTGGTCGGCGCGCAGCTCGGCATGTTGAACATCGGAGGCGCCGTTTCGGGTGTACAGATTGGCGCCGTCAACGTGGCCACGGGCCCGGTGAAAGGCGTGCAGCTCGGGGTCGTCAACTACGCGGACCGCTCCACGCTATCGTTCGGCCTGCTCAACATCATCCGTCACGGCCGCCTGCACATCGATCTCTGGGGGCAGGAGACGGGCATCGTGATGGCCGGCATCGAGCACGGCGGCGATTACATGCACAACATCTACGGCATAGGCACGCGCGTCGTCGGTGCCGAGCGGCGCCTTGCGCTTTCCTTGGGCCTCGGCGGTCACGTGCAGATCTCGAAGCGATTTTCGGTCGACCTCGACCTCCTCGGGTATTCGCTCCACGAGACGCCGAGCCTCGCGCCCACCGCGTACCTCGTGCAGGCGCGCGCCGTCGCGGCCCTGGAGATCGGCGCGCGCCTCGGGTTTTTTGCGGGCCCGAGTTACACGGTCGTCAATGCGCGTTCCGTGGAAGATGCCCTGCTCGCTCCTTACGACAGCTCCGGCCTGGATCTGACCACCAGCCCGAACCCCATTCTCGGCTGGCCCGGCGTGACGGTCGGCATGCGAGTGTTTTAAGCGCGCGCCGCGACCGAGGACAAAACGCGCTCGAGCTCGGTCGGATCGATCGGCTTCGTCATGTGCAGATCGAAGCCCGCTTCCCGCGCGCGGCGGCGATCCTCCGCGTGGCCGTATCCGGTCTGCGCGATGAGGTACGCCCCCGCCGTCGCCGGATCGGCTCGCAGCGCGCGCGCCAGCGCATACCCGTCCATTCCCGGCAAACCGAGGTCGCAGAGCACGACGTCCGGCGCCAGCCTGCGCCCCACGTCGAGCCCCGAAGGTCCCGTGTATGCGACCTCGGCGCGATATCCGAGGAGGACGAGCAATTTCTTGAGGATGTCCGCGGTGTCGCGGTTGTCCTCGACCACGAGCACCCGCAATGTCTCTTCCCGCGAAGGAGAGGCGGGCCGGGCAGGCTCCGGTTGTCCCGTGGAATGCTCGGGCGCGGACGAGAGCGGCAGCCGCACGCGGAAGGTCGATCCGCGTCCCGGGCCCTCGCTGTGGGCCTCGACGGATCCGCCGTGCAGCGCGATCAGGCTCCGCACCAGCGAGAGCCCGAGCCCGAGGCCGCCGCGTTTTCGATCGAGGCTGCTATCGGCCTGGCTGAAGGTCTCGAAGACGCGCGGGATCATCGCGGGATCCATGCCGATCCCCGAATCCTCCACCACGATCGTCGCGCTGTTCGTCGCCGGATCCGTCACGAGGCAAGCGAGCACGTGCCCGCCCTCGTCCGTGAATTTGAGCGCATTGTGCAGGAGGTTGCCGATGACCTGCGCCAGGCGCGTGTGATCTCCGCAGGTCCAGACGGGCTCGTCCGGCAGCGAGACCAAGAGCTCGATGCCATTGCCCTGGAACGCAGGCCCGTAATCGTCGGCGACCTGGCGGACGATCCGCGCGAGGTCACACGGCTCCTTGCGCAGCTCGACCTTGCCGCGGGCGACACGCGAGACGTCGAGCAGGTCGTCGATCATCCGGGCCATGTGCGTCACCTGGCGCTGGATCATCTCGCGCGTGCGGACCACGTCGGGCGCGCTGCCGCCCGTGATGTCGAGGACCTGAATGGCCGTGCGAATGGGCGCGAGGGGATTGCGCAATTCGTGGGCGAGCATCACGAGGAACTCGTCCTTGCGGCGATCGGCCTCCCGGAGGGCCTGCTCGCTCTCGCGTAGCGCCTGCTCGGCCCGCTTTCTCTCCGTGACCTCCTGCACGACCACGTTGATGCCGAGCAACGTCGACGCCTCGTCGTGCACGGGATGGACGCTGACCAGCCAATGCCGATCCCCCTCGGGTCGCTCATGGCGGAGCTCGCAATTCGTGACCGCCTGCCCCGTCTCGAGGACCCGCTGGCATAACGCTTTGAACGGGGTGGCCTCGGGAATGAATTCGCCGAGCGTGCGGCCGAGGTGCTCGGAGATGGAGCGGCCGCTGATACGCGCGAGCGTCTCGTTGACGTGCACGTACCGGAGATCCCGGTCGAGGAAGCAGAGGCCCACCGGGGCGGTGGAATACACGTTCTGGAGGAGCGCGAGGTGCCGCTGCGCCGCCTGCTCGCTCGCCTGGAGGCTCTGGACCAGGCGATTGCGTTCGAGCACCGCCGCGACCTGATCGCTGAGGAGCTGCATGAGCTGGAGCTCGTCGGCGCGGAGGCGCGGGCGCCGGGTGGTGGCGAACGCCAGGGTGCCGAGCAGGCGGCCGTGCGACATGAGCGGATATCCCGCATATGCCCGAACGCCCGATTTTTTCAGCTCCGCGCTGCTGCCCAGGTTCGAATGCTGGAGATCGAAGGCGATGAGCGGCTTTCGTGTCGCGGCGACGGTCCCGCACATGTACTGGCCGAACGCGATCTGCCGGTATCGGAGCTCGTCCTCGGGCGAGATCCCGCCGGCTGATTCGAGGACGAGGGTGTCCGGCACGTCGCCGATCATGTAATTGAAGTAAAGCTCGACGCCGAGGTCGTTCGCCAGCTCCTCGAAGAGCGACCCGAGCAGCTCCGACGGGTTGTCGCAGAGGACCAATCGACTCGCCGCTTTCGCCAGGATGCGCAGGTGCGCGTGCTCGGCACGCGCGTGCCCGGGCGTCTGGGATGCAAGGGCGAATTTCCGGTGCGGATGCAATTGACCGATCAGGCGGCGCCGAGGATTTCCCCCGGTACGGTCCCGTTCCCTGTGCTGTCGAGTGTACTGCGGGGCAGGCGCAGCGCCACGTCGACGCTCGTGAAGGCCGAGGTGGGCCGGAGCGTATTGCCGCGATGCAAGAGATTCTCGTTTCGCCGGTTTTCGGCGTTCAGAGGTCCTTGCAGCAGCGGAAGCCGAGGTGGTAGTTCGCGTGGCTGTTCTCGCTCGCGAGGCGCGTCTCGTGCCAGCTCGGCGCGCGCCAGCGGCAATCGTCCTCGTGGGCCTCGATCGTCGCGAAGACGAACCAGCTCCCTTTCATTTCGGTGAAGCCGAGCCCTCCGCTCGCCGCGAGCTCCTCGGGCAGCGTGGGCAGGTTCATGTGCTCCGCGGCATTGCCGTGCATGTCGAAGACGCCGAGCGGGCTCCGGCAAGCCGGGAAGGCGCCGGCGGGATAGGTATTCGAACCACACTGGTCGTAGCCGCCGCCGGGACAACCAGGGGTGCGGCTGCTCGACGTGCCGCAGAGGGCGTGGTTCTTCGCGGCGCCGTAGGCCCAGACCTTTTCGCGTTTGTAGTTGTGGTACCAGGTCGCCTCGGCGCGCGGACGCCCCCATTCGTACTCGACTTCCGGTGTGTGGAGGGCGCCCGCGCAGGCGCCCTCCCATTCGTGCGTGTCGCAGATGCGCTTGCCGACCGCGCGGCAGAGCGCCGACGCCTCGCTCGCGCGCACGTGCACGACCGGATATTCACAGGGCAGGTTCGGGAATTCGAGCTGGTCGATGCAGACCCGCGCGTCGGCCTCGGTTTGGCCGGACGAAGGATCGTAGAGCGGGACCATGGAAGGAGCTCCGCAGGCAGGCACGTTCGCCTCCTCCACCCCGGCCTCGAGGCGGACGCGCCGGCACTCCGAGCGCGACATCGGGTGGCGCGAGATCGCAGGGTTGCCCTGGCCGAGCACGGGCGAGGCGTCGAAGACGGCGCGTACGGCGTCAATCTGCGTGTCCGACAAACCAAGGCCGGCGCGCATGTGATCGAGCAGGCGCGCGCGTTGTGCATCGAGCCTCTCGGGCTCCTGGTCGAGATCGTCCGGGGCGAGCGCGCGCGGCGGCGGAGGCTCGGGGACGAGCGACGCGAGCCTTCGCGCTTCGAGGCGGCGCTGCGGAGGGAGGGTGACCGAGAGGACGAGCGTCGCGGCGGTCCCGACCGCGAGGACGACGAGCGCAGCCTCGGCCACGGCGCGCCGTCCTGGGCGCGTCGCCTTCGGGGCCTCGACGAGCGTCGAGGCGAGCGGCGGCACGGAGTCGGGGCGGGGAGGATCGGGGGACGTCACGATCGCGCCCCTCATTGTGTCCACGCCTCCCCGGCGTGGCCAAGAGAGCGGCGATCTCGCCTAGCCGCGCGCGCGGACCGGGTTGCGCAAGGTCCCCACGCCCTCGACCTCGACCTCCACGACGTCGCCGGCCGCGAGAGGACCCACGCCGTGCGGCGTGCCGGTCGCGATCAGGTCCCCGGGTTCGAGCGTCATGACGCCGCTGATGTACGCGATGAGCCGCGCGATCGAGAAGATCATGTCGCGCGTGTTCCCGTCCTGCCGGATCTCCCCGTTCACACGGCAACGCACGGCGAGCGCGTTCGGATCGATGCCGGTCACGAGGAGCGGGCCCGTGGGGCAGAAGGTGTCGAACCCCTTCGCGCGTGTCCACTGGCCGTCCTTCTTCTGCAGATCACGCGCCGTGACGTCGTCGACGCACGTGTAGCCGAAGACGAAATCGAGCGCGCGTTCCTCCGAGACGCGACGGCAACGCGCGCCGATCACCACGCCGAGCTCGGCCTCGTGATCGACGCGGCTGCTCTCTTCGGGAAGCTCGATCCCTTCGTCCGCGGCGACGATCGACGAGGGCGGCTTGAAGAAGAGGAGCGGCTCGGCCGGGACGTCGTTGCCGAGCTCGGCGGCGTGCGCGCGGTAGTTCCGACCCACGCACACGATCTTGGTGGGCGTGACCGGCGCGAGCAGGCGCGCGCCGGCGAGCGGCACCTCCTCCCCGGTCTCGGAAGCTCGCTCCCAGGGCGCGCCTGCGAGCAAGCGGAGCCTGTCCCGGTCGAGGCGCGCAAAAGCCGCGCGCCCCTCGCCTCGATCGATGCGTGCAAACGTGGTCATCGTGCCTCGGCAGAGCGTAGCATGGCAGGTGATGTCGCCCGCTCGGATCACCACAACGTTTCTCCTCGCGTTCGGCGCGATGGTCGCAGGATCCACGCCCGTCCGAGCCGAACCCGTTCGTCGTGTCGTGGTCGATCGGATCGTCGCCGTCGTGGATCGCGAGGTGATCACGCTCGTCGAGCTGCGCCGCCGCGCCGCACCGCTCCTGCGCAAACTCGCCTCCGTCGACGAGGCGAGTCGGACCATGGCCGAGACCCACATGTACCGCGATCTCGTGAATCAGATGGTCGAGGAGCGTCTGATCGCGCGGCGCGCGCGGATGAGCTCGATCGTGGTGACGGCGAGCGAGATCGATGCCGCGCTCGACTCGCTCGCGCAGGCGAATCACCTCTCGCGGGAAGCCTTGCTCGTCGAGGTCCGTGCGGCCGGGGTCTCCGAGGCCGACTACCGGGACGATCTCCGCAGGCAGCTCCTTCTGTTCAAGTGCTTGCGCCTGCACCTCGCGGGGAAAAAGGTGAGCGGGGAGATGAACGACGCGCAGATGCAGGAGGCGTCGCGCGCGATGATGGAGGAGATCAAGCGCGACGTGTTCGTCGAGGTGCGGTTGTGATCACACGCGCAGGCTTGGTCGTCGCGGCGCTCGTCGCGCTGGGCACGACGGCATGCGGGGGCGCGGGCGAGGGGGCGCACACGCGGGCGCCGGCCAAGGACGCGAGTACGAAGAACGAACCTGCTCGCGCACAGGATCCCGTGCTCGTTTGTGCGGACACGCGCGAGAGCGTGCCCGCCGATCAGATCGCGCGGATCGAGATCCAGGGCGCGCGTGTGCCCCAGGAGCTCTGCACCCGCGTGAAGCACGGGATCGGCAGACCTCTGGACGACCAGCGCGTCGACGACGACGTCCGCGCCCTCTACGCGGATGGCCGGGTCGAGGACATCATCGTCCTCCGCGAAGAGGGCGCGCGCACGGTGCTCGTCTATTCGGTGCGGATGCGTCCTCCCATCGTCACCTTCGAGATCCAGGGCGCGGATCCCTCGGGCGCCTTGCCTGCGGGCGTGGTCCTCGAACGACCCGAGGTCGCCGATCCCGGGATCGTCCGCGCGATGACGTCCGACGCGACCCGCGAGATGCGGGGCGCCGGCTACCTGCATGCCACGGTCGACTTCGAGATGACGCCGCGCGAGGGCGGCGTGGCCCTCGTCCTTCGTGTCGCGCCCGGGCCACGCGCGATCGTACGCGCCGTGCGATTCGAGGGACCCTCGTCCGATCGCGCGCGAGAGCTCTCCGCCTCGATGCGAACGACCGCGGGAAAGCCGCTCGAACGCCAGGCGCTCGAGCGCGACGTCCTCGTGATCCAGGCCGACGGCTACGACAAGGGCCGCCTCACGACGACCGTCGCAGAGCCCGAGCTCGTCGAGTCGGACGGCGGCGCCGCCGTGGAGATCGTCCTCCGCGTGAACGAGGGCCCGGTCTTTCGGCTCGGGAAGGTTTCGTTCGAGGGAGACCTCATCGGCCCGGTGAAGACCTACGAGCGCGACTTCTGGACCTCGAAGCCCGGCGCGATCTTCTCGCGCACGGTCGTCGCGACGGACATCGAGCGCATCCGCGCGTTCCACGAATCCCGCGGCAGCATCGTCGACGTGAACCCCTCGGTCGAGCTCGACGCCGCGCACGAGAAGGTCGACGTGAAGGTCCGCATCGAGCAGCGGCGCTAGCGCTCGCTCGACGCAGCTTCGCTAGCATGCGCGGCCATGCGCAAGCTCCACGCTTCCCTCGCTTCCCTCTCCATCATCTTCTTCGCCGCCGCCGCGAGCGCGGCCGACATCGACGCGGATCCGTCGAACTACCGCGACCTCCTCGACACGTTGAAGCCCGGCGACACGCTCGTCCTCGCCCCGGGCACGTACACGCAAGGCCTGCCGATCACGAACCTGAATGGCACCGAGGCCGCGTGGATCACGGTCCGCGGCCCTGCCTCCGGCGCGCCGGCGATCTTCGAAGGCGACGCCTGCTGCAACACCGTCGAGCTCGTGAACGCCTCGTACATCGCGGTGGAGAACATCACCGTCGACGGCAAGGGCATCGACGGCGTGTTCGGCGTCAGCGCCAAGAACGGCACGAACAACGTCGTGCACCACGTGCGCATCGAGGGCTGCACCTTCGTCGGCCAGAACGGCTCGCAGCAGACCGTGGCCATCTCCACGAAGACCCCGACCTACGGCTGGATCGTGCGCCGCAACGTCATCGACGGCGCAGGCACGGGCATGTACTTCGGCAACTCGAACTTCGCCGATCCCTTCGTGGGCGGGGTCATCGAGTACAACCTCGTCAAGCGCACGATCGGCTACGGCATGCAGATCAAGAACCAGAACGCCTGGCCTGCGCATGCCGCGCTCCCGAACGTCGACGCGCCACGCACGATCATCCGGCACAACGTCTTCCTCAAGGACGACCAGCCGAGCCCGGACGGCGTGCGGCCGAACCTGCTCGTCGGCGGCCCGCCCCCGAGCGGACCCGGCGCCGGCGCGCTCACGGAGGTCTACGGCAACGTCTTCGTGCACAACACGAGCGAGTCGCTCGTCCAGGCGACCGGCCGCGTCTCCGTGCACGACAACCTCTTCGTCGACGTCGCGGACACGGCCCTTCGGCTCACGCAACACGAAGGCTTCCCGCTCCTCTACGCGCGCGTCTACGGCAACACCTTCTACGCCGCGAAGCGCGCCGTCGTCTTCGGCAGCGAGGCGACCGAGGGAGATCTCGTCGCGGGGAACCTCGTGTTCGCGGACGAGGCCGTCTCCGGGCCGAGCACGGGCACCGGCTCGAACCTCGTCGACGTCGCGGCGAACGCAGCCAACTACATGCAGAAGCCTTCGATCGTCCTCGGCGACATGGACTTCTACCCGCTGCCCGGCAAGGCCGAGACGAGCCCGCTCGACACGACCGAGCTCGTCGACGATCCCGAGCACGCGTGTGACTTCAACGGCAGCCCTCGCAAGGACTTCGCGTTCCGTGGCGCGTACGCGGGTGAGGGCACGAACCCCGGATGGAAGCCGGCCGAGGCCATCAAGCCGACGATCGTCTGCGAAGGCGGAAGCGGAGGCGCGGGCGGGAGCGGAGGCGGAAACGCGAGCGGAAGCGGAGGCGGAAGTGCAGGCCCGGGCGGCGGGAGCGGAGGCGCGGACGGGGGCGGAGATGCGGGAGACGCCGGGGGCTGCGGATGCCGTTGGAGCACGAACGAGCCGGCGGGATCTCTGGCGTCTGCGTTGCTCGGCCTCCTCTTGATCCTCGGCCGCCGCCGTCGTCGCGCCTCGGCTTGAGCGCCCGTCACATCGCGACGACCTCCACGGACACGTTCCGCTCCTTTCCTTCGCGGATCACGGTGAGCTTCACCTGGCGGCCTGGCCCGACGTGATCGAACGCGTCGAGCAGCTCCTCGTTCGTTTTCACGCGCTTGCCGTCGATGGCCACGATCACGTCGCCGAGCACCACGCGCTTGCCGCGGGTCACGCGCACGCCTTCGAGCCCGGCTTTCTCCGCGGGCGAGCCCTCGATCACTTCGTAGATGACGACGCCCTCGATCCCTGCGCGCCGCGCTGCGCGATCCAGGGTCGGGCTCACCTGCACGCCGATGCCGGCGACCGAAGCGCGACCCTTCTCGATGAGCTGAGGGATCAGCCGAGCCACCGTGTCGACGGGGATCGCGAAGCCGATGCCCGACGACGCGCCGCTCGGGCTGTAGATCGCGGTGTTCACGCCGATGAGGCGGCCGCTCGAGTCGAGCAGCGGGCCGCCGGAGTTGCCGGGGTTGATGGCCGCGTCCGTCTGGATGACGTCGCGGATCTTCCGACCGATCGGCGACGTGAGCTCGCGGCCGAGCGCGCTGACGACGCCGACCGTGAGCGAGTGATCGAGACCGAAGGGGTTCCCGACGGCGAGGACGCGCTGACCGACGAGCAGATCGCGCGACTTGCCGACGGGCAGGGGGACGAGCTTTTGCTTGGGCGCTTCGATCTGGAGAACAGCGAGGTCTTTTTCGGGCGCCGTGCCGACGACCTTCGCGTCCCACTCCGACTGATCGGCGAGCGTCACGGAGAAGCGATCGCCCTGCTGGATCACGTGGAAGTTCGTGACGACGTGACCAGCGTCGTCCCACAAGAAGCCCGAGCCGGTGCCTTGCGGGATCTGCATGACGTCGAAGGAGAAGAGGTTGCGCTGGACCGCGATGCTCGTGATGAACACGACGGACGAGGAAGCGCGGCGGAAGACGTCGATGTCACGGCGCTCGTCGCTGGTGAGCTCCTCGGGGATGGGCAGTTGTGGAGGCGCGGGCTCGGCGGGGGGCGCGAGCTCGTAAGGAGGAGGGGGCGAGCTCTGACGCGAGCGCCCGATGAAGAAACCGAGGCCGAAGACGAAGGCGACGAGGAGCAGAACTCCGAGGGCTTTGGATGCGGTTTTCATGCGGTTTTCGCGGAAGCGATCGAGGTGAGCGGGAGGCCTAGATCCTGGCTCTCTGGGGTGTGCCGGGCAACCGAGCAGCAGAGATCGAAAGGCCTCCGGACGATTTCCTTGACAGGCCTGAGGGGGGGAGTATGTTCCGCCTCCCCGACGCGCCCGGGACGACGGATCCAGGGCAAGACGGGGCAGGCCCCCCGGGTCAAGCGTCCCAGCCGGTCACTCATTAGAGAGAGCGGCTGGGACGAAAAAAAGAAACGGGGAGCTTGACAGGCGGAACGAAGTAAGTAGAGTCCGCCTCCCCGACGCGCCGGAGGGCAAACCCTGAAGGCGCTGGATCGCGAGGGAAACGCGAGCCGAATAGGCGAGCGAGGCCAAAGCGAGAGGGGTTGCCGAAGCAAAGCTGAAAGAAAGATTCAGCGAAGCGGAAGCAAAAAAAGGTTGACAGGGCGAACGAGACGCTCTAAAACAACCGACCTCGCCGCAAGGAACGGCGTCGCGAAAGCGGCCCGGACGAACGGCGAGACGACAGAACGAAGGAATGGCAGGAGACTCTGCCGAAAGCCTTCGGCTCGGTCCTTGAAAACTGGATTGTACGCAACACGCAATAACGTGTGGTGACGTGGCCCTCGCGCTCGAACTGCGCAAGCACGGTCGAGGCAACACGTCATGCCAATAAGGCATGAGCCGTCATCCGGTCTTTAGCCGGACCGAGGTGACCTCCAGAAAGTTTAACTGGAGAGTTTGATCCTGGCTCAGAACGAACGTTAGCGGCGCGCCTAACACATGCAAGTCGTGCGAGAAAGGGCTTCGGCCCCGGT
>NZ_JARZHG010000055.1 GCF_029946505.1 Polyangium sp. y55x31 | reverse complement strand
GCCAGCGCCGCCAGCGCCACCCGCGCCGCCGTCGCCGCCCGCGCCGCCCGCGCCACCGTTGCCGCCCGCGCCACCCGCGCCACCCGCGCCGCCGGCACCGCCAGCACCGCCTACTCCCATCGACTCGGTCTTGCAATCGGACGTGCAACCATCGCCGGACACGTCATTGCCGTCGTCACATTCCTCGACGCCGTCCTGCACGAACCCGTCGCCGCACTTGGCCGGCACGCAGGTATTGAGACAACCATCGGCATCCGACACGTTGCCATCGTCGCACGCCTCGACGCCCGCCTGCACGTGCCCGTCGCCGCACTTGGCCGTCTTGCAGGTGTTCGTGCATGCGTCGTCGTTCGACGCGTTCGCGTCGTCGCACTCCTCGCCCGCTTGCACGACGCCGTCGCCGCAGCCCGGCAGGCTGCAACTGTTCCGGCACCCATCGTTGTCGATCTGGTTGCCATCGTCGCACGCCTCGACGCCCATCTGCACGAAGCCGTCGCCGCACGTCGCATTCTTGCAGGTGACGAGGCACGCATCCGTATTCGATGCATTGCCGTCGTCGCACGCCTCGGCGCCGTTCACGATGCCGTCGCCGCAATAGAACGGAGGCACGAACTCGTACGCGCCCATGTCGACCGCGGGGCCATTGGCGCCGTCCCCGTCCATCGGCCGCACATTGCCGTCGAGGTCCGTGAGGGGGGCGCCCACCGACGTGCCCTTGTCGATGCACGGGCTGCCCATGGCCAGGTGCAGGTCCGACGGCGCGTTCACGAAGCCCGGGTTCTGCGAAATGCAGCCCGCTCCTGCCACCACGTTATCGTAGTTCTCTTCGGTGCCTAGGACGTTCGTGTACGTGACGGTGGCCGTCGTCGTGCCCGTCGCGTTGTTCCGGTAGATGCCCGTCGTGGTCCCGATGATGATGCTGTTCTTGACGTTCACGATCGCCGTCGCATTCGTATCCGCCCTCAGGCTCACGCCGAACGCGCCTGGACCGTGGACCGTCGTGTTCGTCACGTTGAGCGTGCCGGTCGCATTGCTCGTGGCGTAAATGCTGATGTTATCCCAGTTGTTGCGGAAGAGCCCGTTCTCGATCGTCAACGTGGTGGAGCCGCTGCTCGGGAAGAAATCCACGCCATCCCACTCGTTGTCGCTCACGGTCAGGCCCGAGAAGGTGGGGGACGCATTGCCCTCCACGCGGATCCCGTTCTCGTTGCTCTTGGTCGTGAAATTCTTGATGAGCGGCGCCCCCGCATCGAGACGCAGGCCGTAAAACGACGTATCGGTCGTGACGTTCAAAAGCCCGAGCACGCCGCCCGCGGCGCTCGAATGGATCGCATTGTACCCGTACCGCACGTTCACGTGCGTCAGCGTCGCCGCCGTCGCGCCCGACAGCACCCGCACGCCATACCAGTTCTGCGCTGCGGCCACGAGGGCGCGCAGCGTGATGGGCGCGGCCGCCGTCCCGATGGCTTCCAGCGTCCCCCGCACCCGGATCTCGGCGCGCTCCGTGTCCGTGCCCGCCTTCATGATGTCGCCGTTCGAGAAGTTCACCACCACGCCCGGCTCGATCGAGAGCTTCCGGCCCGGCGGTACCGTGATGTCCCCCGCGACGGTATATGGCGAGCCTGCCAAGGTCAGCGTCGTATCGGTCCAGAGCGTCCCGTGATACCCCGGCGTCGCGTCATTCACGTACGGCAGCGCCCCGATGTCCTGGCCCGCGTCCCCCGCGAACCTCGACGGCGAATTCGACGTGATCCGCAGGTCCGACAGCGGGTTCACGTACAGCGGGTTCGCCGAGAAGCACCCCGGGCCGGGGGTCACATTCGAATAGTTCGTCGTGTTGTCCCAGACGTTCGAATACGTGACGTTCACCGTCGCCGCGCCGCCCGCCCCGTAGATGCCGGTGGTGTTGTCCGTCACGTTCGAGTTTTTGAGGTTCACCGTTGTCGATGCGCCCGAAGACGTGGAGGCGGACACGCCGCGGGACTGCTCATGGATCGTGGCGCCCGTGATGTTCACCGTCGAGATGGCGTTCGACTCTGCCGACAGATCGAGCCCGTAAAAGCTATTCCGTACCACGCAGTTGTTGATGGTGTTCACCGCGGCCACGCCCGTCGTCAAGATCCTGATGCCGCGGTTGGTATTGTCATTGATCGTGCAGCCGTTGATCGTCGCTGCGGCGGACCCCGCGATGTCGATGCCGACCGAGCCGCCGCTGACGCTCACGTTCGTGAGCGTCGGCGTGCCGGCGAGGAGGTAGAAGCCATATGTGGTGGCGGTGATCGTGGTATCGGAGACGGCGAGACCCATGCCCGCCGCGCTCGAGGTGACGCCTTGCCTCGCATGGGCGATCGACGCGCCGGAGATGGTGACGGCGCTCGCCGCACCGGCGCGGATGCCAAACCACGTGCCCACAGCCGACCCGTTCTGGGCCATGAACTGCACGGGGCTCGCGGCCGTGCCATTGACGTTGAGTTGCCCCTGCACGATGAGCTCGACGCGGGCCGTGTCGGAGCCGCCGGATTGCCCGTCGCTGCTCGCGAACCGCACGACAGTGCCGGCCTCGATGGTCAACGAGGCGCCGCTCGGCACCGTGACGTCCCCCTGGACGTTGTAGGGGCTGCCCGCGGCGGTCCAGGTCTGGGTGGCGATGGTGCCGCCGGCGATGGTCGTCGCGGCAGCCGCTTCGCGCGGGAAAACCAGCGCGACGGTAAGCGCAAGGGCGAGGGCCATGCAATGCAGGGCGCTCGCAAAGGAAGGACGTGATTGATGTCTGGTGTTCATGCTCGTCTACCCCGGGCGTCGGCGTGCTCACGGCGCCGCGCGGCGCCGCCCGCAACAGGCCCAGCGCCTGGGAGATGCTCGTCGCGTCCCTGGGTCGCAGTTTTTTTTTCGGGCGACCCGGACGAGCGTACGGCGGAGAAGTCTCGCCAGAAATTTCGCCGCCTGCGGTAAGATGACCTCCACGGAGATCGATTCGTCGATTTCACCGACGATCTCGCCGTCTGGGTCCTTTTTTATGGCCGCGAGGGCGGCGAATCGCCGCGTCGTTGACCAGGCTCGAGGGAGGGCGACGCGAGGATCTCGAGCGCGCGCGCGAGGATCGCGTCCTCGCCCGGCGCATCGTGGCCGATGAGATCGACACGCTCGGGCGGGAGCCAGCGGTGCCGCGGGGTGCCATCGATGTGGAAGAGCCGCTCGACCGGGATCGCGAAGCGAATCCCGCTTTGGTTCAGGGTCGACGACGTAATGGCGCCCTTGAGCCCGGCCATGCCCGTGCCGACCACCACGCCGCGGCGCATGGCGTCGACGCCGATGGCCATGCCCTCGCCCATGCTCCCGGTCCAGTGATCGACGAGCACGGCGAGCGGTTTTTCGTATGTGAAAGGGCCACGCGGCAGCACGTACTGGACCCATACCCGGCTGCGCCCCTGCCAGCCGACGCCCGGCAATTCGTGCTTCTGGTAGGGCAGGGGCTCCCGCACGAAGCGACCGAGCAGCGCCTCGGCGACGGCCGTGTTGCCGCCGCTCGGGGTGTCGCGCAAATCCAGGACGAGCGCGCGGCAATCGCCAAGCTCGGCGAGCGCGGCGTCGAATGCGGGGACCAGCGCGTCGTCGCCGAGGGAATTGTGGATCCGGAGATAACCGACGCCGCCCGCGAGCCGGCGCTGCTCGAGCATTCCGTCGCCGGACGGGACTTCGGGGGCGTCGAGCTCGACATCGCGCGGACCTGCGGCCGTCGCGACGCGGAGCCGGCGCCGTTCGTCATGGCGCCCGGCCAGGAGGCTGCGCAGCGCCCAGGCATGCGCCGCGGGGTCGGCGCTCGACATGCCGAGCCGCTCCGCGATGGCTCGCGCGACGGGGACGCCGCCGATCGCAAGGACCTCCTGACCCGCCCGCAGTCCCGCCCGCGCCGCGGCGCTGCCGGGCCGGACCTGCGTGACGATCGCGCGCGTGCCATCGACCTCGGCCCACAGATCCGCGCCGCTCGGCACGAGGCGATACGAATGCTTCGTATTGGTGCCGAGGTGCGCGTGGGCGTCGTGCAGCTCGTCGAGCACGACCTCGAAGAGGGCGACCCGTTCTGCCTTGGTGCGCACATCGGCCGCGCGCGCGGCGTATCGCCGGCGCACGGCGTCCCAGTCGATCGATTGCTCCTCGAGGTAACCGTAATTCTCGCGGATCTCCGTCAATAGCTGATCGACGTCCGCGGCGACTCCGCGCGGCGCCGAGGCGCAACCGGAGAGCGTCGTGAGGAGGGCCATGCCGAGCGTGGCAGCAAAGACGCGCATGCTGACGCCACCTAGCCGAGCGTACGTCCGTGTGCAACGGGCCTCCGGTAAAACCTCGGGGGGAGAGCACGGTTTCGCTCCTCGATGGGTCGACCCCGATCCATACCCCGGGCAGCCGCCCGATTTGCGTATCCATTCCGATCATGCAATGCTCCGACGGCCGCGACTCCAGCCGAGCGGCACTTCGGTGAATGTATGCGCAGCATCCCCATTTATGCTTTCCTTGCCCTCCTCGCCGGCTGCGGAAACCCGCCGCCCGGCGGCAACCCAATCGAAACGGACGCCGGCTCCGACGGCTCCACACCCATGGGACCCGGAATCACGGGAATCCTGAAGGACCACGCGGATCAGCCGATCGGCGGCGGAAAAGTCCTCGCCTGCATGGCGACCCTTTGCCTCTTCGGCGACGCCGAGCCGGACGGCTCATTCTTTTTCCCGATCGAGCCGACGGCCGAGGTCGCATTGAAGACCCTGCCGGACCCGACCGCCACGCCTCGGAAATCCGCTGCGCTTTGCCCCGTGCGTATCGTCGATTCTTCCCTGATCGACGTCGGATCCCTCCACGTCCCGAGCCTCCCGGACGGCGCGCTCCTCGGGCCTGCCGCCCAGGATCCGCAATCGCTCATGGCCGGCGACGGCGTCGTGCTGACCCTGCGCGTCGCGGATCTCACGCCCTACCTCGGTGATACGCTCGTCGACGTCGCCGCGCGGCGCATCCCGCCGTCCCAAGCTTGTCCGTCGGTCGTGCCCGAGGGCGAGGCGCTCGTCGCCGTATATGCCTTGCATCCCTTTGCCACCGTGAGCTCTTCTCCCATTGCGGTCCGAGCCCCATCGGATTTACCCGCGGGGACGAAGGTACGGTTTCGAACGATCAGCGAGATCGACGGCGCCTTCTCCGAGCCGGTCCCGGGCGAGGCCGATGGCACGAGTGTTGCGACGGCGCCGCAGGTAGGCATTTCCGAGCTGACTTGGCTCGTGATATCAAAAGAGTGACCTGGCACAGAAAGGCACGATGATGACGCTTGCTTCCTTGGTACGAACGATCCCCCGCGCCCGCGCCGCGCTCCTCGGCGCCTCTTCGCTCCTGCTCGTCGCCGGCTGCTCCGACGCCCCGCCGCCGTCCGCGACCCCGGGCCTTTCGTGCGGCGAGGGCACCCAGGCGGTCGGGCGCGAATGCGTCCCGACCGCGCTCGAACCGGGGCATTACTTGAGCCCGCTCGTCCAGCTCCAGAGCCTGGCCGAGGTCGGTAGCCATACCGACGAGGTGCGTATCCGCGAGGACAACCTGCTCCTCAATTGCAGCTACACGTTCAACGTGATCAACGCCGAGCACGCGAACGACATGGAGGCCCTCACGGGCGAGGGCCTCCGGCATACGATCCCCGGCGATTCGCGCACGCCAGGTTGCAAACACCTCGCGTGGGACGAGAACCTCGTCTTCACGACGCACCTCGGCAACATCCGCAACCCGGCCTTCCTCAGCGGCTGGGACATCACCGATCCCGAGGCGCCCGTGCAGCTCCCGGTCCTTCAGGAGCCCGGCATCAGCTACGAGGGCGTCGACGTCGCGAACCACCACATCTTCGTCGGCCTGCACGAGAATGGCCTCGGCGTGTACGATTACGACGCGGCCAATGGTTTCGCGCGCGTCGGGAGCCTCGGCGGCTTCACGAATGCGTGGGGCATCGCCGCGCGCGGCAACCACGTGTTCGTCGCCGACGGCCTCGGAGGGTTTGCCACGGTCGACGCCACGGATCCGGCGAAGCCCGTCGAGCTCGGCCGCGTCGCCGTCGGCGGCCAGGCGCGCGGCGTCGTCGTGGACGGCAATTTCGCATATGTGGCCGCCGGCTCCGCGGGCGTGGCCGTGGTCGACATCTCCGACCTCGCGAGCCCGAAGGTGGTCGGCCGGGCGGAGATGCCCGGCACGGCGCTCCGCGTCGCGTTCTCCGAGGGCCGCATCTTCGTGGCTGCGTGGAACGACGTGCGCGTCTACGACGTGACCACGCCACAGGCTCCCCGCTTCATCGCCGCCGTCCGCATTCCGCGGCCCTTCGATTACGAGGACGCCGATCGCGAGCTGCCGACGATGCGCACGTTCGGCGTGGCCGCGCGGGGGCAGGACGTCTTCATCGGCGCCTGGGAAAACCCGTATTCGTACCGCCTCGAACCGGACCGCCTCGCCCCCAACATTCGCCTGCCCGAGACGGCTGCCCGCCTCGATTTCGGCAAGGTCGCGGCTGGCGCCTCGAAGACGATCCAGATCCCGGTCACGAACCAGGGCACGGCGCCGCTCACGCTGGTGGACAACTGGATCAGCGGAGAGGGCTTCAGCGTCGAGCCGAAGCAGGCCCGTATCGAGCCGGGGGAGACGTTCTCGCTCGAGGTGACGTACGTCGCCTCGTCCGCCGAGGAGGAGGTCGGGTATCTGCATATCGTCTCCGACGACCCCGCGGCCCCGGTGCGCAAGGCCTACCTCGTCGGCAATGCGCCCGGCGTGACCGTCGGCAGCCCGCTGCCTGCCACGACGGCGACCATGCTCGACGGCACGACGTGGACGTCGGAAGCTTCGGCCGGGAAGGTGCTCTTGCTCAGCTACTTCGCCACG
Source organism: Polyangium sp. y55x31 (assembly GCF_029946505.1). Classification (GTDB taxonomy): domain Bacteria; phylum Myxococcota_A; class Polyangia; order Polyangiales; family Polyangiaceae; genus Polyangium. The sequence continues at coordinate 62,455 of NZ_JARZHG010000055.1, read as the reverse complement.
TTCTGCCCGGTCTGCGCGAACCACCTGCCGGACGTGGAGGAGCGATTCTGGCAGTCGTACCGGGACAAGGGCCTCGAAATCGTCGCCCTGAATCCGCGGGAGACGACGGACAAGATCGGCGACGTGCAGGCTTATTGCGAGAACATCAAGGTCTCGTTCCCGCTCGGCATCGAGGAGCCCGCGAGCACGTACACGGCCGTCACGACGAACTTCGTCGGGCCCAATCCCTTCCCGGTCGACGTGATCGTCGGCAAGGACGGCACGGTCCGGTACGCGAGCCACGAATACGATCCGGATGCGATGGCCGCGGTGATCGAAGAGCTGCTCGCGGAGTGAGCCCCCCGCCGCCGCGGCCATTCCCGGTCAGGGCGTGAAGCTCGGCATCGTATCCCAGAAGTCGCACTTGTCCTTCCGGACGCCCGCCTGCTTCGACACCGTCATGTCGAGGATGATGCTCTCGTCCTTCTCGGCATCATACGCCGGCCACGAAAACGCCCCCTCTCCATTCGGATCCCCCTTCGCGGCGTGCCGCGACCAGTAGCCCATGATCACCTTCGAGAAGGCGATCTCCTCGTCGGTGAGCGCCTGCGGCGCGAGCTGCCCGGGGTTTCCGAACACGTATTTCAGCTCGGCCGCGTGAAACGCCCCGATGTCCCCGAGCAGCGCGCCCTTGGGCGCGTAGGTGAAATGGTAGTGGAACGTGGGCACGCCCGCCTTCGCGAGCGAGCGCGCCGCCTGCCGCGTCGGGCAAACGAACCCCGCGTCCCCGACCGCAGCCGCCGCCGCTTTTTGCGCCGATCCATACGTCGCGCTCGGATATTGCGCGACCACCTCCTTGCCGTGCCCGGGGACGAGCTGCTCGGCGAGGGCCTCGAATGCTGCATCGTCCGCGATCATCGTATTCGCGAGCGCAAAGAACAGCGAGCCCTCGTCGGCATTGCCGCCGACGATCGTGGGCACCTTCTCGAATTGGCCCTCCGCGAGCAGCTTGCTCGGCGCGTCGGGCAGGTTCCAGCCGTCGAGCACCGGGAACCATTTCGCGCCGTCGCCGAAGATCAGATCCGCGCTGCTCGGAAGCGCGGTCATGATCTCCTCCGTCGATCGGCTCCGGAGACATGTGAGCGCGTCCGGGCCCTCGCAGCCGAGCGCCGCGAGCAGATCGGCCCCCTGCGCCGTGGCCTTGTCCTTGCCGAGGAACGAATCGCACGGGCCGCTCTCGATGATGGCACGCTGGAACAGGCCTTTGCTCTCGGGCGACACGAGGTGATGGCACACGCTGATCCCACCGGCCGACTCGCCGAAGACCGTGACATTGCCCGGGTCGCCGCCGAACGCCGCCGCATTGGCCCTCACCCACGCGAGCGCCGCCCGCTGATCCTCGATTCCGTAGTTCCCCGAGGACGGGTGCGCCGCGTCCTCCGCTTCGAGCTCGGGCAGCGCGAGGAAGCCGAACGGGCCGAGGCGGTAATTGAGCGTCACCACCACCGCACCGGTCGTCTCCGACAGGTTCTGCCCGTTGTACGAATAATCGCCGCCGCTGCCGAGCGTGAATGCGCCGCCGTGGATCCACACGAGCACGGGCCGCGGCGCGCTCGCGAGTTTTTCGGGCGTCCACACGTTCACCGTCAGGCAATCCTCCTGCGAGGTCGAGACGAAATCCCCGGTGAGCGCATTGCGCTGCGCGCACATGCGCCCCGGCGTCGTGACCTTCATCGTCTCCGTCCACGCCGCGTGCGGGGCGGGCGGCTTCCAGCGCAGATCCCCGACCGGCGGCGCTGCATACGGGATGCCGAGGAATGCGCGCGTCGAGCCGACGAGCGAGCCCTCGATGGGCCCCTTGTCGGTCGTCACCGCGAGCGGACCGGGCTCGCCCTCGTCGGGCGGCGGCGGGCTCGGCTCGGTCGAGCCACAGCCGAAGGCGAAGGCGGCGAGCGGAAGAACGAATGGAAGCAAGCGTCGAATGGGCATGGCTGTCTCCAACGGCTTGGAAGGAAATGGGAGCGGCAGGAAGATACACCCTTTCCGCGCGGCAAGTAAGGCGGCGGGAGCGCGGAGACCGAAGACGCGCTACGCTTCTCCCGATGCCCTCTCGGCCGCGCGTCCTCGCGATAGGCGCCATGCTCAGCGCGCCCACGCTCCTCTGCGCGTCGTGCGACCGCGCTCCCAATGCCTCGTCGACGCCCACGGCCGCGTCCGCGGCGCCGGCGGCCCCGCCTGCATCGAGCACGCCGGACGTTTCCGCCCCTGCGCTCCCGCCGCTCGGCGGCGATTGGCTCGTGCGCCTCCGGCTCGAAAAGTTCTTCGATGCCGTGGTCGCCGCGCCCATCGGGACAACGTCGCCGCGGCCGGTCCTGATTGGTGTGCATGGGTCGCGAGATCGCCCGGAATGGGCTTGCGGCGAGTTTCTCGGCGTGACGAAGGGATATCCGTTCATCCTCTGCCCCCACGGCGTTCCCAACCACGCCGAGCCGCTCTACGGGTTCACGACGGCCGAGGACCTGAAGCTCGAAATCGACGCGGGCCTGAAAGCGCTCCGCGAGCGCTTTGGGCCTTACGTGGCCGAAGGGCCGATGATTTATGGAGGGTTTTCCCGCGGCGCCTTCCTCGGCGTGCCCATCGTCGCGGACGATCCCGCGCGTTTCCCCGTCGTCGTCCTCGGCGAGGGTGGGCAAAGCTCGTGGACGGACGATCGCGCCTCCCGGTTCGCGCGCGGCGGCGGCAAGCGTGTCCTCTTCGTTTGCTCCACGCCGGACTGCGAAATGGCGACGCCGCCCGCGCTCGCCATTCTGAAGCGGGCGGGCGTCGAGGCGAAGATGATCACGGCCGGGCACATCGGCCATATCGTCGACGATCGCGTGGTCACCCTGATCCGCGGATCCTGGCCGTGGCTCGTGCGGGATCGGACGGGGCCGCTCGGGCCCTGGTGATCAAGCCGGACGCCCCCCGCGCTCATTGACGAGTTTTTGCAGGATCTGTCGCACGACATCGAAATCCGGCGGCTTCGTCAGGTGAAGATCGCATCCGGCCATTCGTGATTGCTCCCGGTCCTCGTCCCGCCCATACCCGGACAGCGCGACGACAAACGTTTCCTTTCCCCAGGGCTCCCGGCGGAGCTGCCGCGCGACCTCGTATCCATCCATGCCCGGGAGGCCGAGATCCAGAAAGACCACCGTCGGCCGGAAGGACCGCGCCAGCTCCAGCGCCGAGGGGCCGTCATGCGCCTGCGCCACCTCGTGCCCCAGCATGTCCAGCAAAAGGGAAAGCGTCTCCGCCGAATCCCGGTTGTCGTCCACCACCAGCACCCGCAAGCCCTCGGGCCCCTCGACGTCCTCACGCGACGCGGAATCGTGGTCCCCGGCATCCGCATTCGACGCGGGCAGCCGGACCGTGAATGCGCTGCCCTCGCCCACCCCCGCGCTCTCCGCCATCACCGCGCCGCCGTGCATTTCGACGAGCCGCTTGACGAGCGTCAGCCCCACGCCGAGCCCCCCTTGCGTCCGGTCGAGGGACACATCCCCCTGCGTGAACAGATCGAAAATGCGCGGAAGCAGCGCCGCGTCGATCCCCACGCCGGTGTCCGTGATCCGCACGATCACCTCGGCCCCTTTCCGCGTGGCCGTCAGGCCGAGCTGCCCTCCCTGCGGAGTGAATTTCGCCGCATTGTTGAGCAGGTTCGTGAAGACCTGCGTCAGCCGGGTGAGGTCCGCGCGCACCTGCACCGGCGCGGACGGCAATTGCACCGCGAGCGCCTGCTTCCGCGACTCCACGAGCGGACGCACCATTTCCACGGCCTGTGTCACGGCCATCTTGAGGTCGATGATTTCGGGGTGCAGCGTGATTTTCCCCTGGCTCACCCGGGACACGTCGAGCAAGTCGTCGACGAGCCTCGACAACGTCGTGACCTGGCGCTCGATGATCACGCAGGCGCCTTGCACATTCGTGTCCGCGAGCGCCACGGTCTTGTATCGCACGATGGTCGCTGCATTGAGGATCGGCGCCAGCGGATTGCGGAGCTCGTGGGCGAGCATGGCGAGGAATTCGTCCTTGCGCCGGTCCGCCTCCTGCAGCTCCTCGGTCCGCGCCCGGAGGCCTTCCTCCAGCGCTTTGCGCTCGCTGATGTCCTCCACGAGCCCGTCCACCACCGTCCGGCCGTCTTCTTCGCCCACGCGCTCGCTCACCCGCGCCCATATGCTCGACCCGTCCGGCCGGCGCACCTCCATTTCGCGCTTCGCCATGGCCCGACCGCTCTCGGTATCGCGGACCTTGTCCGCCTGTCCGGGCGGCGAAAGGAATTCTTTGACGCTCCCCGCCCGCGCCTCCTCCAGCGAGCTGCGGCCGACGATCCGCAAAAACGCAGGATTGCAGGAGAGGAGCTCGCCATCGGGGGTGGCGCGAAACACCCCGACGTCGAGCGCGTCCGTCAGCCGCTGAAGGTGGATTTCGACCTGCGCGAGCCGCCGCTTCGACGTGGCCCGGTCGATCGCATGCCGGACCGCGAGCGGCAGCCGGGGCATTCGCTGGGGGCTCTTCACCACGTAATCGTCGGCCCCGGCCTTCATGGCCTCGACCGCCACCTCCTCGTTCCCGCTGCCGGTGAACAGGACGACCGGGCAATCGGGCCAGTGGCGCTTGACGAGCTGCAGGACCTGAATGCCGTCCGTCCATCGCATCATGTAATCGGTCACGACGGCGTCGTACCCGCCCCGCGCGATCGCCTGCTCGAAGCCGGCTTTGTCGAAGACCTCGTCCGCCTCGGCGTCCGAAAACTCGTGCGAGAGGAGCCGGATCGCCATGAGGCGGTCGTCCGGGTTGTCGTCCAGCACGAGGAAACGCATGGGCTCAGGCGACCTCCGTGTCCGCCCGTCGATTGAGGATGAGCCAGTAGACCCCGAGCGCCTTCACCGCGTCGAGCAGCCCCTCGAAGTTGACGGGTTTGACCAGGTACGAATTGCACCCGAGGTCGTACGCCTTCCGCACGTCGTTGCTCTCCATCGACGACGTCAAGACGACGACCGGGAGCCGCTTGAGCCCCGGCTGCTGCCGCAGCCATTCCAGGACCTCCAGCCCCGAGCGCCGCGGCAATTTCAGGTCGAGCAAGATCAACGCCGGCAACGGGTACGCCCCGCGATCGTCGTACGGGGTCCGCCCGGCCAGGTATTCCACCGCCGTGTCCCCGTTGTCCACGATGTGCAGGGGATTCACGAGCTGAGCTTTCTTGAAGGCGCGGCGGATCATGAGCACGTCGGTCGAGTCGTCCTCGACCACGAGCACGCCGATGTCCCCGATGTTCATGTATCCTCCTGCTTCGGCAGCTCGACCCAGAATCGGCTCCCGCCAGCCGGATTGGACTCCACCCCGCACGATCCGCCCATCCGCTCGGCGCCTTTCCGCACGATGGCAAGGCCAATGCCGGTGCCCGGGTAAGCCTCTTGCGCGTGGAGACGTTCGAATACCCGGAAAATGCGCTCCCGATGCTCGGGCTCGACGCCGATGCCATTGTCCTCGACCCAGAGCCGCACGCGATCGCCGCGGTCCTCGGCGCGCACGCGCGCCACGGGCTTCTTGCCCGCCTGCACGAATTTGATCGCGTTTCCGAGGAGGTTCGTCATCACCTGTCGGAGCGTCGTTCGATGCGCGAACACGCGGCCGAGCGGCCACGCCACGGTCACCTCGGCTGCGCGCTCGTGGATCTCCGGCCGCATTTGCCCGAGGACGTCGGTGAGGACGCTGTCGAGGTCGACCGGTTCGAGCCGGATCGCCTCCCGCGCCAGCCGGGCGTACGCGAGCAGGTCCTTGATGAGGTTGTCCATCCGGACCGCGGCCCCCACGATACGCTCCGTGTAATCCCGGGCCTCGGGGGGAAGCTCCTCCGCGTAATCCTCGACGAGGGCGTCGGCGAGGGAATGCATGTTCCGCACAGGGGCCCGGAGATCATGGGCGATCGTGTAGGAAAATGCCTCGAGCTCCGCATTCGCGTCGGAGAGCGCCCGGGTGCGCTCTTCGACCCGCAGCTCGAGCTCGGCGTTGAGCCTCCGCACCTCCTCCTCCGCTTGCTTTCGGGCCGTGATGTCCCGCGAAACCCCGACCAGGCCCACGACGGCGCCGCTCTCGTCCCGGAGCGGGGCCTTCGTCGTCAAATAGGTCCGGACCGCGCCCGGCAGCCCGAATTCCTCTTCGCCCGTCACCTCCCGACCCGTCCTCAGAACGGAACGATCGATCTCGGCAATGCGGCGGCCCTGCTCGGCCTGCGGGGCGAAATCGATGTCGCGGCGCCCGATCGCCTCTTCCTCCGTACGTCCGAGCACTTGCAGCGTGGACGGGTTCGCGAGCGTGAGCCGACCGGCGGAGTCCTTTGCATAAATGAGGTCGCTCGTGGCATCGGTGACGGCCCGCAAAAGCGCTTTTCGTGCCTGGAGCGCTTCCTCGGCCTCGGCCCGCTCGGTCACGTCCTGGAAGACCACCATGGCCCGCAGCGGCTCTCCCCGCTCGTTCCGGATGATGGTGGCGGTCACGCGCACCCGGATCTCCCGCCCATCCTTGTGGATGTACCGCGTATCGCTGTCGAACATGGGGCGCTCGCCCCGGACGGTCGCCTGAAAACGCGCCCAATCCGCGGCCCGGTTGTCCGGGTGCGTGAGCTCGGGGAACGTCATTTCGGCGAGCTCGTGCGCCGTGCAGCCGGTGATTTCGCAGAGCATGTGGTTCACGCGCAGAAATCGCCCGCTCGCGGGGTCCACCTGCGCCTCGCCGACCCCGGCTCGTTCGAAGGCCTCGCGGAACTCCGCTTCGCTCGCCGCGAGCTTCCGAGCAGCGTCTCGTTCGGCCGTCCCGTCCTGGAATACGAGCACGACCCCGCGGAGCCGGCCGGCGTCGTCCAGGATCGGCGCCCCCGAATCCGAGATGGGGTATTCCCGTCCGTCGCGGGCGAGCAGCAACGTGTGATTGGCGAGCCCAACCACGGTACCGTCCCGCAAGACCTTCGTCACCGGATCTTCCAGGGGCTTTCGATCGGCCTCGCCCACGATGCTGAACACCTCGCGGAGCGGATGACCGATGGCGTCCGCGGCTCTCCACCCCGTGAGTTTTTCCGCGGACGGGTTCATGAATGCCACCCGCCCGAGATCGTCCGTGGCGATGACCCCGTCGCCGATGCTCCGGAGCGTGACGCGCAGCCACTCCTCGCTCGCCTGCTTTTTTTTCTCGGCGACCTCGGCGCGTATCCGGGCGCGGTGGAGCGAATCCGTCAAATAACTCAGGCCGCCGCCGGTGAACAGGAAGAGCCCGAGCTGCGCGCGCGCCGACGGCATCGTGAGCCCGAGCTCGAATTGGGGGCGCATGATGAAGAAGGTGGACGAGAAGGCGGCCAGGACCATGGCGAAAAGCGCCGCCCGCAGCCCGCCGTACCAGGCTGCGGCCATCACGGCGAGGGTGAAGAGGAGGAACGGAGACCCCTCCCCGAGCATGGGGTCGAGCGCGAGCCGGATGGCCGTCACCACAGCGACGGCCGCGACGGCGACACCATACCGCGCGAGGAACCGCTTGCCCGGCCGTTCCCGGGGCGGATCCGGGCTCGCGTTCGCCTGCGGAGGCGACCACACGGGCGAGCTCGTTCGGGCGTCGTAGTCGTACAACATTTCATGGATGTACGTAGCCCGTGCGGAAAACCTCAGGGAGCCTGGCGCTGGAATTTGGTCCCACGCGACCGGGCCGACTCGAAACCCGACCCGAGGCCGCGCCCCTGTGGCATAAACAGATCGCTCGCGCCCACGCCTGGCAGTCGAGCGAGGTTTTCCAATGATGGCCGGTCCAGGCTACGCGTTCGCTGAGAAGGCCGAGGAGACTGCCTACTTCACCCTTTACCGCGCGTGCCGCGAGGGCGATACAGCCGTTCTGCTCAAGGTCCTGCGCCCCGAGGGCGCGCGCGCCGCCGAAATCGCGCGCTTCAAGCAGCAATACGAGCGCCTCGCCCGCCTCGCCTCCTCGCGCATCGTCGCTGTGAGAGGCGTCGAGGAGCGCGCGGGCGCGCTGGTCGTCGTGCTCGAAGACTTCCCGGGCCTCGACCTCGCAGAGGCCCTCGCCGCGCGCCCCACGCACCGGATGCCCGTGGGCGAGGCCCTCGATCTCGCCATCGCGCTCGCCGAGGGCCTCGCCGCGATGCACGCCGACGGGCTCGGTCACCGCGATCTCCGCCCGCGGAACGTGCTCCTCGGCGAGGGGGGCGCGGTCAAGATCACCGGATTCGGCGCCGACGCCGAGATCACCCGCGCGCACGAGCAGCTCTACGCACCTCGGGTGCTCGTCGACGTATTGCCCTACGTCGCCCCCGAGCAGACGGGTCGGATGAACCGCGGCGTCGATTCCCGGACCGATCTTTATGCGCTCGGGACCATTCTCTACCAGGCACTCACGGGCCGCCCCCCCTTCGAGGGCGTCGAGCCGATGGAGCTCATCCACGCGCACCTCGCCGCCTCTCCCGCGCGCCCTTCCAGCCTCGATCCGACCATTCCCGAGGCGATCTCCGGTGTCGTGCTCAAGCTGCTCGAGAAAAACGCCGAGGACCGCTACCAGAGCGCCGATGGCTTGCTCGCCGACCTCCATCATTGCCGCGAGGCCCTGCAAAGCGGCGGTCGCATCGAGCCTTTTCGGCCAGGGGAGCACGATCGCGCCGAGCTCTTCCGGATGCACCAGAAGCTTTATGGCCGCGAGCGAGACATCCAGGCGCTCACCTCCGCGCTGGAAAACGCGCTCGCGGGGCGCCGGGAAATCGTGCTCGTCTCCGGCTATTCGGGGATCGGCAAGTCCTCGCTCGTGCAGGAGATCCTGAAACCGCTCGCGCGCCAGAAGGGCTACTTCACGAGCGGCAAACACGACCCATACCACCGCGCAGCGCCCTACAGCGGCTTCATCCAGGCGTTCGACGGCCTCGTGCGGCAGATCCTCGCCGAGAGCGAGGCGCGTATCCTCCGGTGGCGGAGCTCGCTCCGCGAGGCGCTCGGGCAAAACGGGCAGGTCGTCTGCGACGTCATTCCCTCCCTATCCCACGTGATCGGCCCGCAGCCGCCCGTCCCTGCGCTCAGCCCGCTCGAAGCCCAGAACCGCTTGAACCGGTGCTTCTTGCGGTTCGTCTCGGTGTTCGCGCGGTACGAGCACCCGCTCGTACTTTTCCTCGACGACCTGCAGTGGATCGATTCCGCGAGCCTCGAATTGCTCCGCTCCCTGCTCGCCGACGACTCGCTCGAAGCGCTCTTTTTCTGCGGGGCCTATCGCGAAAACGAGGTATGGGCCGCGCATCCGTTGATGGCGACGCTCGCGGAGCTCAGGCGCGGAGGGCTCTCGGTGCGCGACATCGTCCTCACCCCGCTCGAACGGCGCCACCTGCTCGCCATGCTCGGCGATTGCCTCGAACGCGACGACACCGGCCCGCTCGCCGGCGTCGTGCTCGAAAAGACGGGTGGCAACCCGTTTTTCGTCAAACGTTTGGTTCAATCTCTCCACGACCACGGCGTGCTCACGTACACGTTCGACGCGGGGTGGCGGTGGGATCTCGCGAAGATCGAAGCGCTCGCATACTCGGAAAACGTCGTCGACCTCATGGTGCGCACCATCGGGCGTCTGCCAGCGCGGACGCAGGAGGCGCTGCGGATCGCCGCGGCGATCGGGAGCCGCTTCGATCTCGACGTGCTCGCGGCCTTGCTCGCTTGTTCGCCCGAGGAGGCGTGCAGCCGCCTGGAGCACGCCGTCGAGGAGGGGCTGCTCCTCGCCGATCGGAGCGGCTATCGCTTCGCCCACGACAAGGTCCAGGAGGGCGCTTATGCAATGATCCCGGAGGAGGAGCGGCCTGCATACCGCCTCCGTGTCGGCCGGTACCTCGCGGGGCATACCGATCTCTCGGTCAGCCAGGGCCTCTTCGACGTCGTCGGCCACCTGAATGCCGCGGGGGACCTCATCGCGGACGGCGCCGAGCGCCTGCTCCTCGCGCGCATGAACCTCGACGCCGCGCTCCGCGCCGAGGAGTCGGCCGCGTTCTGCTCGGCCCTGCATTACCTCGAGCAGGGCCTCCCGTGTCTGCCGCCCGACGCTTGGACGTCAAACCATGTTTTGCGCCTCGCGTACGCGAAGAAGAGGGGCGTCATGCTCGCGCTGTCGGGCCGGCACGACGAGGGCCTCGTCGAGCTCGAACGCTGCCTCGAGCACACCGAAGGGAGGCTCGATCGCGCCGAGGTGCTGCGGCTCAAGCTGAGCGTGCAGGTGCTGAGGAACGACCTGCCCGCCGCGCTCTCGGAGGGGCTCGCGGCCCTCTGCGCATTCGGGCTCGACCTACCCCCGTTCCCCGACGAAGCCATGGTCGATACCCAGATCCGGGCGACGATGGATCTCATTTGGGAAAACACGCCCGAAGCGCTGCCCGACCTGCCCCAGCTCGTGGACCCGGAGATCCGCGCCATGCAGGACGTGCTCCAGGAGCTTTTCCTCCCCTGCTGGTTTTTGAGCCCCAACAACCTCAGCATCACGCTCGCGAAGCTCGTCGAGAACACGTTGCGCCACGGGTTATCGAAGCACGCGATCTTCGGGGGCATCCAGTTCGGGGCATTCCTCTGCGGCCGTGGCGACATCGAGCTCGGCTACCGCTTCGGCCGCGCCGCCATCGACATCGCGGAGCGCTACGCGGACAAGAATAGCGAAGCGATGCTCCTCGACATCTGGGGCTGCTTCGTGCAGCACTGGAGAGAGGGGTATTCCGCCTGCAAGAATTCGTTTGTCGCGGGCATGCGCGCCGGGCTCGATACGGGCCAGTACATCTGGGCGTTCTACAGCGCGGTCAACGGCATGACGAACAGCCTCCTCCGCGGCCTCCCGCTCTCCGAGCTCCTCGCCGAGGCGCGTGGCTACCAGCCGATATGCAAGCTCGACAAGTTCAACGCCATCACCTGGATGATCGCCGCGGTCGGGCAGCTCGCGCAAAAGCTCTCGGTCGAGAGCGCTCACCCGGCCAAGCTCGAGGGCGCGTGGATCGACATCGACGTCTTGATCGAGGAGGCTCGCCGGGTCGACAACCAGGGCACGATTTTCTTCGCCAACGTCTACGTCGTACTCCTCGGCGTCTTCCAGGGCGCATTCGAGGAAGCAGCGCGGGCCGCGTTCCCGCTGAACGTCGAGCTGCCGACCGTGGCGGCCTGGCACGGTGTCCCCGCGTTCCATTGTTATGCCGGCATCGCATTCACGCAGGCGGCGGGCGTGGTCTCGCCGGACGAGCGCGCGCGCTTCCTCGCCCGCGCGGAGGTTTTTGCGGAAAAACTCTCGCGCTGGGCGGAGCTCTGCCCGGACAACCTGGCGCACAGGAGCGCGCTGCTCCGGGCCGAGCTCGAGCGCGCCCGCGGCGACGCGCGCGCCGCGGGGGATCACTACGACGAGGCGATCGCCCTCGCGCAGCGCGGCGGATACCTCCACGACGAGGCGCTCGCCAACGAGCTCGCGGGCCGCTCTTTCCGCGCGCTCGGCAAGACCACCATTGCCCGCGCATACCTCACCGAGGCCCACCGGGTCTATGGCCAATGGGGCGCGACCGAGGCGATGCGGCGCCTCGAGCATGCATACCCCGACCTCGTCCCCGGCGATACCCTCCGCGGCGCGCGGGGACCGGGGGCCGCCGCGCTCGACATCGATTCGGTCCTCAAGGCTTCCCAGGCCATCTCGGGCGAGATCGTCCTCGACCGCCTGCTCGACGCGCTCATGCGCATCCTCGTCGAGAACGCCGGCGCGCGGCGCGGCGTCCTCTTGCTCCTGCGCGACGGACGGCTCGTCGTCGAGGTCGAGCACCGCGTCGGGGAGGCGTCCATTCGCGCGCTCGGCGCGACACCCCTCGAAAGCCGCGCGGATCTGCCGGTCGGCGTCGTGACCTACGTGGCGCGCACGTGCGAGACGGTCGTCCTCGACGACCGCGCGATCGACGGGCCATTCGGGCGTGATCCCTGGTTCGAAAGCGCGCGGCCGCGCTCCTCGCTCGCCGCGCCCATCGTCTACAAGGGCTGCCTCGCCGGCGTGATCTATCTCGAGAACGACCTCACCCGCTCGGCCTTCACGCCGGATCGTGTCGAGGTGATCCGGCTGCTCTCGGCCCAGGCGGCCATCTCCATCGAGAATGCGCGCCTCTATGCGGACCTCGCGCAGGAGAATGCGCAGCGGCGGCGCGCGGAGGAATCCGTTCGAGAAAGCCAGCAGTTTCTCTACTCCATCGTGGACAACACGACGGCCGTCATCTTCGCCAAGGACCTCGAAGGTCGCTTCATCTTCGTGAACCGCGGCCTGGAGGAGCTCGTCCACATGCGCCGCGAGGAGATCTTCGGCAAGGCCGACCACGAGCTCTTCGTGCGCGAGATGGCCGATGAATATCGCGCCCACGATCTCCGCGTCATGCGTGAAAACCGGGCCCTCGAATACGACGAGTCGGCGTGGGACGCGGGCGAGATGCGCACCTTCAGGTGCGTCAAGTTTCCGCTCCGTGATCCCGCCGGCAAACCCTACGGCATCTGCGGCATCGCGACCGACGTCACCGCGCGCAGGCGCGCCGAGGAGGTGCTGCGCCATTCGTACTCGCTCCTCGAGGCCACGCTCGAATCGACGGCGGACGGCATCCTCGTCGTCGACGACACGCGGCGCGCCGTGCGCTTCAATCGAACGTTCGTGCAGATGTGGCGTATCCCCGACGACGTGCTCGCCTCCGGTTCGGACGACGTGTTCCGTGCGTTCGTGAGCGACCAGCTCCAGGAGCCCGCGTCGTTCGAGCGAAGGGTCGGCGCTCTTTATGCCTCGCCCGAAGAGAGCAGCTTCGATGTGCTCCCGCTCGCGGACGGGCGCGTCTTCGAGCGTTACTCGCAGCCGCAGCGGTTCGGCGGGCGCGTGGTCGGGCGCGTCTGGAGCTTCCGCGACGTCACCGCGCGCGTGCAAGCCGAGCAGCAGCGCGATCGGCTGCTGCTCGACGAGCAACGCGCGCGCGGCGCGGCGGAGGAGGCGGTCCGCCTGCGCGACGAATTCCTCTCCATCGCCTCGCACGAGCTCCGCACCCCGCTCACCAGCCTGCAGCTCGCCATTCAATCGATCGAGCAGAGGCTCGCGCGGGGCATGGACGCCGAGCGCGTGCGCGCCGCGGTCGCCCTCTCCGGGCGCCAGATCAAGCGCCTCGACAACCTCGTCGACATGCTCCTCGACGTCTCGCGGATCCAGGCGGGGAGGCTCGAGCTGAACACCTCGCTCGTCGATTTGCGTGATCTCGTCGCCGACGTCGTCGCCAACCTCGGCGACCAGATCGCGCGATCCGGCAGCACGCTCACCGTGCGCGCCGAGGCGCCGGTCATTGGCCGGTGGGACCCGCACCGGCTGGAGCAGGTGGTGACGAACCTCCTCACGAATGCCATCAAATTCGGGGAAGACAGGCCCATCGAGATCACGATCGACGCGGAGGCAGAGCTCGCGCGCCTCTTGGTGACCGACCACGGGATCGGGATCCCGGCCGAGGTGCAGGCGCAGCTCTTCGAGCGATTTCGCCGCGGCGTTTCGTCACGCCACTACGGGGGACTGGGGCTCGGCCTCTACATCACCCGCACCATCGTCGAGGCGCACGGCGGGCGGGTTTTCTTATCGAGCGAGGTTGGCCGGGGTTCGAACTTCCGGGTCGAGCTGCCGCTCTCGCCTTAATGCGCCGCGTACCAGGCCGCCCAGGTGGTCCACAAATGCACCTGATGGGCCGGCTCCCCGAAGCCGTGCGGCTCGCGGGGATAACGGTGGAATCGCACCTCGCAGCCGATGTCGGTGAGGGCGCGATAGAGGAGCATGCCGTTGATGGGAGGCACGCGCGAATCTTCGTCGCCATGCGCGATCAGCGTCGGGGTGGCCACTTTGCTCAGCCAGCGCAGCGGATTCGAGTCGGCGAACTCCTCGGGCTGCTTCCAGGGATCGCCGCGGAACTCCCATTGCGCGGCGTCTCCGTGGTTGATGTCGGACCCTGCATACTGGGCCACCACGTCGACGACGCCGGCGCCGACCATCGCCGCGCGATAACGGCGCGTGTGGCCGATGGTCCACGCGGTGACGTACCCTCCCCAGGACCAACCGCCATAATAGAGCCGCTGCGGATCGACACGTCCGGCCGCGATGAGCGAGTCCACGCCGCTCTCGATGTCGGCGAGCTCGACCTCGCCGAGGCGGCCGCGGTTTGCCGCGTAAAACGCCTGGCCGTAGCCGAAGCTGCCGCGGTAGTTCGGGCGCAGGACGGAGTAGCCGCGCGCCGCCATGTACTGCACGAAGGGGTTGAACCCGTCCTGGCTCACGTCGTCGGGCCCGCCGTGCGGGGCGACGAGGAGCGGCGCGGGGCCCGTGCCCGCATGCGGCGAGACCGTGAGGAGCCCCTCGATTTCGAGGCCGTCCGCGTTTTTCCACCGCACCACCTCGGTCTTGGCAATCGTCCAGCCCGCGATCCGGTTCGATTGTGATGCGACCACCTGCAGGGCGCCGGTCTGCAGGTCCACCAAGGTGGGGGCTCCAAGGTCGGTCGACGAGGACGAAAAGGTCGCCGCCCAGCGCCCCGATCGGTCGGTCGTGCCGATAGGCCCGAGCAGGCGCGGCGTCCGGCCGAGCTGCGTGGCGCTGCCGCCCGCGGCGGGGACGCGCACGAGCTTGGTCCCGGTCCGCTCGGCGACGACCAGGGTCAGGTTCCGGCTGTCGCCCGACCAGGCGAAGCTCGCAATGGTGGCGTCGAGTTTGTCCGCCACGTCCCAGGACCGCCCGGAATCGACCTCGTATACGTGGAGCGCATTGAGCATCGAGAGCGTGTTTTTTCCGCTTTGCACGGCCACATGGCGCCCGTCCGGTGACCAGGCGACAAACCCGTGCGGCCGCGGCTCCCGGGTCAAATCGCGGAGGACGGCACCGTCGACGGCGCTGAGGATCCGCGCCGAGTGCCGCATGCTCGCGTCGTGGGGCTCCGCCGACGGCGAGGTGAGCACCACGAACTTGCGCCCGTCCGGCGACCAGCGGAATGCGAACACATTCTCCTGGCCCGGGGTGACGCGCCGCGGGGTTTTTCCGCCTCGCTCGAGGACCCAGAGCTGCGACGATCGGAAGCGGCTGCCCTCGTCGACCACGCCGCCGCTGCGCCACGTGGCCTCCTTTTCGGCCGCGGTGCGCGGCGGCGTGGCGGTGAAGGCGATGGAGCGGCCGTCGGGCGCGAATTCGTAGTCCTCGAACTCGAGCTCGCCCACATCCAGCACCTCGGCCTCGCCGCCGTCGAGCGGGAGAATGTGGATCTTGCGCCCGTTGCCATTCGCGCGCACGAACGCGATGGCGCGGCTGTCGGGCAGCCATTTCGGGTTTCCGACCGGTTTTTCGGCCCGCGTGAGCTGCCTCGGCGCGCCGCCTGCGCGCCCCACCACCCAGAGCTGCGCCTCGGATTTCCAGCCGCCGGAAGTGTCGCTCTCCGAGGGGCGTGCATCCGGGTCGAGCCGCGTTTCTTTCACAACATAGGCGATGTGCTGGCCGTCGGGGGAGATGGTGATCCCCTGGATCCGGGGCAGGGACGCGAGGTCCACGGCGAGCGGCCGCGTCTCGGGGTGCGCCTCCGCCGCGAGCGTGGGCACGGCGGCTGTCGGGGCTGCGGCGGGCGTGGAGGGCGTCGAGGGGGTCCACGGAGGGAGCGCGGCTGCGCTCGGGGACGTGGGGGTGGTGTTTGTTGCGGGAGGTGTGGCGGGGCCCGGGGCGGGGGCCGCGCCGCAGCCGAGGATTGAGAGTGCCAGGAAGGTCGAGAAGCGCGCGCGCATGGCGGCGACGCTAGCACGCCCTCGGGGCAGGGAGGGCGTCACGCGCCGAAGAAGCGCATGTAATAGGCGCGGTTCTTTTCGTCGGAGAGCGAACGGTTCACTTCCGCACGAGCGCCACGATCCGGAGCGGCCCGCCCGTCCCGCGTTCGATTTTCATGGGCAACGCGATCACCCACGCGCCGCGCTCGGGCACACGATCGAGGTTCGCGAGGTTCTCGAACCCCGGCACCTGGGCCTCGCCGGCGATCCGGTGGACGATGAACTCGCGCGACGGACCGTAATCGATGCTCGCCGTATCGACACCGATGGCGCCGACGTGCCGCTCGCCGATGAGGAGACGCGCCGCGTCCTCCCCATAAGAGGGGAAATGAAGCTTGTCGATCGCGCCCGGCGTGTCATCGCCGAAATATGATTTCCGATCGGGATAACGTTTTCCCCAGCCGGTCCGCAGCAGCACGATCGTCCCGGGCGCGATGGGCTCGTGCCGCGACTCCCACGCGTGGACGTCGGCGGCGGTGAGCCGGTAGTCGGGGTTTTCCGCTGCCTTGGCGGCGACATCGATGACGACGGCGGGCGCGATGAGCCGCGCGAGCGGGACCTCCGCCGCGGTCATCTTCCCCTCGGCGAAGTGAATCGGCGCGTCCATGTGCGTCCCGCCGTGCTCCGGCGTGCAGAAGGCGTTCGCCGCGTAAAAGTAGCCCGCCTGCGTCCGTCCGTGGGCGAGCTCTTTGAGCTCGAAGGCGCTCGGCGCGTTCGGCCAGTAGAGCGTGTGCTCGTCGAAGGTGTGCGTCAGATCGATGATCTCGGAATGCTCGACGTCGACGAGCGGGCGCGACGCGGCGCAGCCGCCGAGGAGGATGAGCGCGGAAACGAAAAAGGCGTGTCGCATGAGAGGCCCCCGTTTTCGAGAGGGTACCTCCGCGCGGCGCGACACGCCTGAGCAAGGCGCGGGCGTGCGCGTGAAAGATGACGCAGGCGCCCGGATGTGTGGCGTTCGAGACGGCAGCCGAGCAGCAACGACGCGGCTGCGGCCATGGCGACGCCAAGGGGCGCCCATCGCCTGCGAAAATCGTGCATCGGCGCGTGATCCGTTCGCATGGCCCAGGGTGATTGCACGCACCGTACCCAGCGAGGCCAAGCCGCGGGCCCTGGCACGGGGCTCGCTTGAGCATTGCGGCGGTCCGATACCCGGCTTACCGTCGCGGAGGAGAGGTCATGGGGGCGAACGAGGAGATCGTCCGGGAGGCGGCCGGCGCATCCGCCTTCGAGGTCGAGCGCGTGCGGCGGGACTTCCCGATTCTCGAGCGGCCGATGAACGGGCAGCCGCTCGTGTACCTCGATACCGCCGCGAGCGCGCAGAAGCCGCGGGCCGTCCTCGACGAGATGACGCGCTTCATGAGCGAGGACTACGCCAACACCCATCGGGGCGTGTACGCCCTGAGCCAGCGCTCGACGGCGCTCTATGACGCCGCGCGGGAGAAGGTGGCCCGTTTCATCCACGCAGGAGACGCGCGCGAGATCGTCTTCGTCCGCAATGCGACCGAGGGAATCAACCTCGTCGCCAGCAGCTACGGGCGGCATTTCCTCGAACGAGGCGACGAGGTCCTCATCACGCACATGGAGCACCACGCCAACATCGTGCCGTGGCAGCTCCTGCGGCAGGAGAAGGGCATCACGCTCCGCGTCGCGCCGATCACCGACGACGGGGAGCTCGACATGGATGCCTTCGAGCGAATGCTCACGGACCGCGTCAAGTTCGTCTCGGTCGTTCATGTTTCGAACGCGCTCGGGACCGTGAATCCGGTCAAAGAGATCGTACGCCTCGCGCATGCGCGCGGGATCCCGGTGCTCGTCGACGGAAGCCAAGCGGCGCTGCACATGCCGGTCGACGTGCGCGACCTCGACGCCGATTTCTACGTCTTCAGCGGTCACAAGGTATACGGGCCGACCGGGATCGGCGTCGTCTTCGCCAAGCTTCCGCACCTCGAGGCGATGCCGCCGTACCAGGGCGGCGGCCTCATGATCCTCTCGGTGACATTCGAGAAGACCGAGTTTTCGCCGCCGCCGCAGAAGTTCGAGGCGGGAACGCCCAACATCGTGGGCGCGATTGGCCTCGGCGCGGCGATCGATTACGTGTCCTCGCTCGGGCCCGCGGAGATCCTCGCCCACGAGTCGGCATTGCTCGCCTACGGCACCGAGCTGCTTCGGGAGATCCCGGGGCTCCGGTTGATCGGCACGGCCCGGGAGAAATCGAGCATCCTGGCATTCGTCATGGATGGCATGGACCCGCAGGAGATCGGCGTCGCCCTCGGCAAGAGCGGAATCGCGGTGCGGGTGGGGCACCATTGCACGCAGCCGTTGATGGACCGCCTGGGGGTCACGAGCACGGTACGCGCGTCGATTGGGCTTTACAATACGAGGCAGGAGCTCGATGCGCTCGCCGCTTGCCTGCGCCGGATGCGCTAGCCTCCGGATTCTTGCTCCCCGACGCGCATCGTCGTGAACGCATAGACGTGCGCCAGCATGGAGAATCCGACGAGCGCGTAGGCAACGCGCCGGTGCCTCGCGTCCGTGCCTTTGCAGGTGAGCATTCCGAGCCCGATCCCTCCGAGCGCATGTGCGGCGAGGGCCAAGGGGATCTTGTCCCCCCAGACCCTCCGGCTCAGCTCCTCCAATCCGTGTATTCTTTTTTGCATGTCCCCCTCCCTCCATGGGGAGCGTGGGACCAGGCGGGCTCGGGGGCAAGCGTCTGCGATGTTCCTCCCGAGCTTCGCCCCAGGCCCGCCGCAGGTTCGTGTCGAGCAAATCCAGCTATGGCCTTGCATCCGCCCCGGCCCTGCGTCTCCATGGGAGACGTGAACGACCTCGAGACACTCCCGAGCCGCTTCCTCGAATGGCTCCTCGACCTCCCGCCCGCCGAGACACGCGACATCGTCGTGGAGCGTGATCTCCGGGTGCCCATGCCCGACGGCACGGTCCTCCTTGCTGATCGGCATGCTCCGCGCGACGAAAAAAAGCGCCCGCTCATCCTCGTCCGCTCTCCCTACGGGCGCACGGGCCCTCTCGGCGTGATGCTCGGCCGGCCCTTCGCCGAGCGCGGCTTCTCGGTCCTGATCCAGAGCTGCCGCGGCACCTTCGGCTCCGGCGGCGTGCTCGACCCCTTCCGCACCGAAAAGGACGACGGCCTCGCCACCCTCGCCTGGCTGAAAGAGCAGCCCTGGTTCTCGGGCGAGATCGCCACCTTCGGACCGAGCTACCTCGGCTTCGTGCAATGGGCGATCGCCCGCGACGCGGGCGCCATGCTGAAGGCCATGTCGCCCCAGATCACGCTCTCCAATTTCCGCGACTTCAAATATCCCGGCGAGACCTTCTCGCTGGATGCCATGCTGCGCTGGACGCACCTCGTCCATATCCAGGAAAAACCCCTCCACGAGCAGGTGCTCGCCCGGCTCGCCGCGCGCCGCTCGTTCGACCGAGCCTTCGCGCGCCTGCCGCTCGCCGAGGCGGATCGGGTGGTCCTCGGTCATCGGGTCGGGTTTTTCCAGGACTGGCTCGAGCACAACGCCCCGGGCGACCCGTGGTGGGCGAAGGCGAACCATAGCGCCGCCGTGGCCGAGGTGACGGCGCCCGCGCTTTTCATTGGCGGCTTCTACGATATCTTCCTGCCCTGGCAGCTCCGGGATTATGCCGCGCTCGTCGCGGCGGGCCAGAAGCCGTACCTCACCATCGGGCCCTGGTCCCATACGTCGAGGCCCCTCTTCAAGGAGAGCATTCGCGAGTCGCTCGCCTGGTTCCGCGCGCACCTGCTCGGCGATCGCAGCCGCCTGCGCGAGGCGCCCGTGCGCATTTACGTGATGGGCGCGGACGAATGGCGTGAATACCCGAGCTGGCCCCCGCCCGGCGTCCACACCGAGCATTATTACCTCCAGCCGAACCGCGGCCTCGCGCCAAAACCCCCCGCGGCCTCGCCGCCCGACCATTACCGCTACGATCCCGCCGACCCCACCCCGTCCGTGGGCGGCGCCCTGCTCAATGACGAGAGCGGGCCCCAGGACAACCGCGCCCTCGAAGCGCGGCGCGACGTATTGACCTATACGACCCCCCCGCTCGACCGACCCGTCGAGGTGATCGGCCCCGTATCGGCCGAACTCTTCGTGCAATCGAGCCTCGCGCACACCGACTTTTTCGTCCGCCTTTGCGACGTCGATCCCTCCGGCCGATCCGTGAACCTCTGCGACGGCATCCTGCGCCTCGTCCCCGGCCGCCCCGCGCCGAGGCCCGACGGCACGCTCGCCATCACGATCGAGTTATGGCCCACCGCGCACCGCTTCCGCCGCGGCCACCGCATTCGCCTGCAAGTATCGAGCGGCGCGCACCCGCGCTTCGCCCGCAATCCCGGCAGCGGTGAGCCGCTCGCCACCGCGACGCGGCTCGTCCCTGCGGACCAGACGGTGCATCACGATCCCGAGCGCCCCTCGGCGATCGTGCTCTCGGTGCTCGGCTGACGCACGTCTCGCTTCTGTTTACGGAACGGGCCGAGCTCAAACCGGGGTCATTCCTCGACGACGCGGATCAGGATCCAGTCGAACCCGGTGACGCCTGCCTCCAGGAAGATGTGCGGGATCGGTGGGCGTCGCGCGCTCGCAGGGGACGCTATCCGGCCACTACCTCCCCTGGGGTGGCGGAGCGCACCGCGCGGCTCTTCGGCCCTTACCCAGGCGAGACAGGCGAGCTGATCGGAACGCCTAACCCCGCGCTCCCTGGTAGCGTGACGGCTCCTCGACCGGAACTCGCGGGGCCGACAGCCGGTTTCGTGACGTCCTCCTCAAGGGCACGCGACGGGGACGAGCTCCATGCGGTAGCTCTCGCCGCGCGTGGCTGACGGCGCGGGGGTGAGAAAGTGGTCGACGTTCTCGTCCAGCTCGTAGACGTGCTTGCCTTTGAGGATGGTGCCAGCGCTGCTCGCAGCGGACGGGTCCTTGCTGTAGGACACGCCCCGATACACGTAGCACTGGTCTTTTGTCGTGACGAAGACCGCTTTGGTCGCCGAACCGTCGACCTTGGGGAGAGGTCCGAGGACGTTGCCCCCCGATCGGAGCTCCAGGGAGGGCTGGCACTCCAGCTCGTAGACGCGGTTTTGCCCTTGCTTCAGCGTGAGCGAGCCGAGCGCCACGTCGCCCGTGCTGTCGATCCAGATGTCGACAGCGCGCGGGATGGGCGAACTGGGGGTCACCTTGAGGTACACGGAATGGCCCTCGGACTTCCGCTGGCTCTCCTCCTCGGCCGCTGTCTCCTTCGTGCTGAGGGCGATCGTCTTGGTCCCGCACGGGGTCGGGAGCTCCACCGCCAACGTCGGGAGCACGCTCGGGCCAGTCGCCGGGAGCGTCGCCGACGCCTTGATCGTGGTGGCCCCATAGGCGTCCTTCGCGAACGTCTTCCGCTCACTCCCGATGATGACCGTCAAGCCGGTGAGGTTGCCGTCGGTGCCAGAAAGCTCGTACCAGACCGTCGCGGGAGCTTGCGCCTTCTTGTTACAGCCGGTCGCGCCGGTGAGCGCGAGGGTGACGAGGATCATGGCAAGAGGGGATTTCATGAGCGATTCTTTTCGAACATCCTATCGATAGAGGGGATGATTCCGCGGCATGCTACCGAAGCACGCGGCGCGTGCGTCGGTGACTACATACCGTGTCGATTGTCCGATGCATAGCGGAATGTCGGTCGCGAAGCCGCGTGTACGCGAAAGACGCGTGGGTCGCGAGGCAGGAGGTGGGTGGGGGGCCGAATGCGAGCACGACGGTACGATCGCCGTCCCCGAGCGTGATCCCTGAGCTCGCTCCCGCAGCCGCTCCCGCCCCTACGGCGCTCCTAGCTCGAAGAAATTTCGAATTCGATCGAACAGATCCCGCTCCGCCTTCACGACGGACGGCGCGGCCTCGCTCGCCACATCGACGCCTTCCCGCGCGGCCCGTAGCTCCTCGGCCCGTTGCGCGAGCACGGCGGCGAGCTCCCGGGCGAGCTCGGGGCGTTTTTCGATCACGCGCTGAAACGGTCCTTTTTCGAGCCGGAAACATTCGACGTCGGTCTCGGCGACCACGGTGGCGAGCCGCGGCGTGCCCGTGAGCAGCGACATCTCGCCGAAGAAGCTCCCGGGCCCGAGCTTCTTCACCGGGAGCTGCCGGCCGTTCTCGGAGATGCGTACGGCCGCCGTGCCGTCCTCGACGAGATACAAGCAATGCTGCTCGGCGTCGCCCTGATGCGCGATGATCTCGCCGCGCGTGAACGGCGCATACTTGAGCTGCTCGGCGAGCTCGGTCCGCTCCGCCTCCGAGAGCGCCTGGAACAGCGGCACCATTTCGAGCAGGTGTTTGCGCCTCGAAAGCCGCTTCGCGTGTTTCTGCGCCGCCCGGCTCGCCTCCTCGGTGACGAGCACCGACGCCGCGGGGATGGCGAGGTGCATGCCCGCGCGCTCCAGCGCGAAGAAGATACGCGTGCGCACGTCGGAGTCGGTGGGCGTGTCCATGTCGAGGTCGGTGAGCCAGTACCGCAATGCATAACGCCCGTAAGACTCGCCGAGATCGAGGAGCACGCAGCTCGGCGCGGGGTCCTCCGCGACGAACGGCATCTTGGCGTTTTTCACGGCGTCCCGCACCACGTCGATGACGTCCGAAGGCTGGTACCGGAAATCGACGTTGAAATGGATCACGCGGCGCAGATACGAAGGTTTGCCCTGGCGGCGGCCGAAGACCGTCACCTGGGATTTCATGAGCACGTTGTTCGGCACGAGCACCGTCTCCCAGTTGCCCGTCTCGATCGCCGTGTATCTCCAGCGGATCTCCACGACGCGCCCGCTCACGTCGTTCACCTTGATGCGGTCGCCGACCTCGATGGAGTTGTCGAGCTGGAGCGCGAGGCCGCCGGCGATGTTGCCGATGACGTCCTGCAAGGAGAAGCCGAGGATCGCGGTGAGCACCGCGCTCGTGGCGATGAGGCCCGAGAGGTTGATGCCCGCGCGGCTCGTGATCGTCACCGCCGTGACGACCGAGAAGATCGCCACCGTCACATCCTCGACGATGCGGGGCGCATGCAGGCGCAGGCGCGGCAGAACGACGTGGAAGAGCAGCACGGCCGCCGCGCCCACGAAGGCGACGCCGCCGAACACCGCCGCCGGGATGCGAATCTCGTCGACGAACGACGAGCCCGACACCACGAGCGCCGCCGCCCCGAGGAGCGACAGCACGTGCATCGAGAGGAAGAAGCCGAGCGGACGGAGCCGCGGCTCGCTCGACGTGTCGAACCGGCTCGCGACGAGCGCGATGACGAGCGCCGTGAGAAGCCAGAACGTGTGCGCGAGGAGCGCTTCCTTCCAGAGCGCGTAGAGGAAAGCCACGGGCGCACCCTACCAGCTCACCGCTAAGCTCGTCTCCGTCGCGCTCGATGTCGCTCCTCGCTTCCTCCCTCACCGTGCGCCTCTCGGGTCGCACGCTCCTCCACCGCGCCTCGCTCGAAGCGCGGCCCGGCGAGGTCGTCGCCGTCTTCGGCCCGAGCGGCGCCGGCAAGACCACGCTGTTTCGCGTGCTCGTCGGTGAGCTCTCCCCGCTCGAAGGAAAGGTCGTCCTCGCCGGCGAAGACGTGACGCGCCTGCCGCTGTACGAGCGCGCGCGTCGCGGCCTCGGCTACGTCCCGCAGACGCCGAGCGTGCTGCCCGATCTTTCGGTCCGCGACAACCTCGCCGTCTTCGAAGGCCTGACCCGACGCGCCCGTCCGCACGGCGCGCCGGACGTGATCACGATCGCCCGTGATCTCGGCCTCGACAGCCTGCTCGACATGCAGGCCGCGCGCCTCTCCGGCGGCGAGCGGCGGCGCCTGGAGATCACACGAGCGCTCACGGCCGCGCCTCGCGTGCTCGTTTGTGACGAGCCGTTCGCGGCCGTCGATCCGCTCGGCGCGACGCGCGTCGCTGAGCGGCTCCGTGCCCTCGCCGACGCCGGGGCCGCGGTCCTCGTCTCGGATCATCACGTTGACGCGGCCCTGCGCCTCTGCGACCGCGCCGTCCTCCTCCTCGACGGAGAGATCGCGCTCGAAGCCTCTCCCGAGGGTTTTCGAGCCCACCCGCTCGTGCTTTCTCGTTACTCCGCGACCTGAGGGCGAAAGCCTGCGCGTGGGATTGTCCGGGCCCCATCGTGGGTTGCGTCGAGGACATGCGGCGAATCGGCAGCTCGATCGGAACGAGGCGTGGCCCGGCAAACGTGGTGGTCACGCCGGAGGTCACGAGCCGAGGGCCGGCATCGTTGCGACGCCTCGGGCGCATCTTATCAACGCACGTCCACGCGACCTGCGGTGGTACGATGAGCGGTGGCGCTGGTGACGAGCGCACCTCTGGTGCTTCGCCCCGGAAGGAAAGGAAGAAGCCTTCGATGAACATCGCAATCACGTTCCGACACATGGTGGGCACGGACGCGGTGAAGCAGTACGCGCATGACAAGATTGCCAAGCTGCAAAGGTTCCTTCGTCAAGCCATGACCGCGCAGGTCACGTTGTCCGTCGAGGGTCTCGATCACATCGCCGACGTGCGAATCTCCTCGGGCAGCCAGCAGTTCCACGCCACGGTCCGCAGCCAGGACATGTACGCCTCGATCGACAAGGTCATCGACAAGCTCGATCGCCAGATCGAAGCGGACAAGACGGCAAGCATGGCGAAGAAGCGCGGCGGGACGAGCGCGGCCGAGTTCGCGGCCGAGGCCCACGAGGCGGCCGAGGGGCGAGCCCGCGACTGAAGGCGACTTCCACGCTGTACGCCCTCGCCAGGCGAGCCTTTCCGTAGTAGGGCTCGCCCGTGCCTCCGCCGAGGCACCGGGGGGGACCACGTAACGATCGACTCCACGGCGCAGCCGAGCGCCGCGCGGGCGCCCCTCCGGCGGCCCCGCGGCGCAACAGGCGGCGCACGCCCCGCTCTCCCAACCCCCCCGGCACGATCATGGGTGTTCTCGAGATCCTGAGCGCGGACCACGTCTCGGTGGCCAACGAGGCCGAGGGCGTCGTCCGCTCCAAGCCCGAGGCGCTGCGCCGCATCGCCGAGCTGCTCGCCCGCGGCCTCGTCCCCGTCACGCCGGTCGCGGAGATCGAGCGCGTGCTCGTCGAGCGCGAGAAGCTCCAGTCGACCGGCGTGGGCGGCGGCGTGGCCATCCCCCACGGCGGGCTCGAAGGCCTCGATCGGCACGTGGGCGCGGTCCTGCTCTGCCCGCACCCGATCGACTTCGACGCGATCGACCGCGCGCCCGTGAGCATCCTCTTCGCCGTCGTCGGACCGAAGCGCGCCGCCGGCGAGCACCTGAAGACACTCGCGCGTGTCTCGCGCCTGCTGCGCGATGACGAGTTCCGCAAGCGCCTCTTGCTCGCGCCGAGCGGCGCCGACGCGTTCGCGATCATCGCCGCCGAGGAGGGCAGGGGTCCGTGACGGAAGAGGTCCCGCGCAGCGTGCCGGCCCCGCGCCCCTCGATGAGCGTGCGTGCGCTCCTCGCCGATCCCGGGCTCGGCGTGGGGCTCGAGCTCGTCGCGGGCGAAGCGGGCCTCGATCGGATCATCGAGTCGGCGCGTATCCAGAAGTCGGGCCTCGCGCTCGTGGGGCACTTCCACGGCATCTCCGCGTCGCGCATCCAGATCTTCGGCCAGACCGAGCTCTCGTTTCTGCACACGCTCGAAGGCGAGGACCGCGCGAAGAAGCTCCGCGATCTCTTCGCGCGTGATCTCTGCTGCGTGATCGTCACGCGCGCCTCGCGCGGCGAGGCCGAAGCCCCCGCGGAGGGCGGCTTCCCCGCGGTGCCGGAGCTCGTGGCCGCGGCCGAGGCGTCCGGGACGCCGCTGCTCCGATCGGCGGAGCGATCGAGCGTGACCATCACGGCGCTGCACGCGCTGCTCGACGACAGGCTCGCGCCGCGCGTGCGCATGCACGGCGTGCTCGTCGACGTCTTCGGCGTGGGCGTGCTCCTCGCCGGCCCGAGCGCGATCGGCAAGAGCGAGTGCGCGCTCGACCTCGTGATGCGCGGACATCGCCTCGTCGCCGACGACGTCGTCGAGTGCGATTACCGCCCGCCGGGCATGGTCTTCGGCGCGGCCGCGCACCTGCTCCGCTATCACCTCGAGGTGCGCGGGCTCGGCATCCTCAACGTGAAGGATCTCTTCGGCGTGACGGCGATCCGCGAGCGCAAGCGCATCGACGTGGTGATCAAGCTCGTCGAGTGGTCGAAGGACGTCGAGTACGACAGGCTCGGCCTCGAAGACCGGTACCACACGATCCTCGGCGTGAAGGTGCGCGAGCTCGTGATCCCCGTCCGCCCGGGGCGCGACATGTCGACGATCATCGAGGTCGCGGCGCGGAACGAATTGCTCAAGAACGCGGGGCACCACGCCGCGCGCGAGTTCTTCGGCAACCTCGAAGGCGCGCTCATGAGCGGAGGGAGGCGAGATCGATGAGCGACAAGAGCCGCGTCGTCGTGGTCACCGGGCTCTCGGGGGCCGGCAAGTCCACCGCGCTCCATGCCCTGGAAGACCTCGGCTACTTCTGCGTCGACAACCTGCCGACGTCCCTCGTGCCCGCCACGATCGATGCCTGCGAGTCCGGCGGCATCCGCCGCATCGGCCTCGGCATCGACGTGCGCGCGTTGGCCTTCCTCGACGGCGCTTGCCCCACGCTCACGCGCATCGCCGAGGGCCGCGACATGGCCATCCTCTTCCTCGACGCGACCGACGAGGCGCTGCTCCGCCGCTTCAACGAGACGCGCAGGCCACACCCGCTCTCGGCCGCCGCCTCGCGCGCGCCCGGCAGCGCCGGCGGGCTCGCCGTGCTCGACGGCGTGCATCTCGAGCGCGAGCGCCTCGCCCCGCTGCGCGCGCTCGCCACGATCGATCTCGACACGACGCGCCTCAGCGTCCACGAGCTGCGCCGCCAGATCATCGCGCACCTCGGCCCGGGCAAGGCCGAGGCGCCGCGCATGTCCACGCGCTTCGTCTCGTTCGGCTTCAAGTTCGGCGTCCCGGTCGATGCGGATCTGATCTTCGACGTGCGGTTCCTCGACAACCCGCATTTCGTCCCGGAGCTACGGCGGCTGCCCGGGAGCCACCCCGCGGTGCGAGATTTCGTCCTGCAGAGCCCCGAAGCGTCCGAGCTTCTCGAAAAGATCGAGTCGCTGCTCGTGTTCTCGCTCCCCCGGTACGAGCGGGAAGGGAAGAGCTACCTGACCATCGGCATCGGCTGCACCGGAGGGCGCCATCGATCGGTGGCGCTCGCCGAGGTTTTGGCCGACAATCTACGCAGGAAGGTGGAGCTACCCATCTCGGTCGTGCATC
This sequence comes from Polyangium sp. y55x31, assembly GCF_029946505.1. GTDB lineage: Bacteria > Myxococcota_A > Polyangia > Polyangiales > Polyangiaceae > Polyangium. The sequence goes on along the minus strand of NZ_JARZHG010000055.1, from coordinate 35,303 downwards.
GTGACGTCGGCAGGGCGGAGCACACCGCGCAGCCCGAGCCCGATCCACATCCGCAAGGCCGCAGCGCCACCGAAGGCGCGGAGGGGGCGCCGCGCCCCCCCGACGGCGGAGGGGGAAAGACGTGAGCGACGCGAGCGCGACGGGGCGGTTCACGATCGTCAACGCACGTGGCTTGCACGCGCGCGCGGCCACGAAGCTCGTGCAGCTCGCCGGCAAGTATCCGTGCGAGGTCACGGTCGCGGGGCCCGACGGGCAGGAGGCGAACGCGAAGAGCGTGATGGGCGTGCTCCTGCTCTGCGGCGGCGTCGGCTCCGTGATCGAGGTGAAGGCGCGCGGCGAGGGCTCGGCGGAGGTCGTGGCGGCGATCGGCAAGCTCATCGCCGATCGCTTCGGAGAGCCCGAATGAACACGGAGCCTCCCTCGAAACCGAGTGACGTGCTCCGCGGCATCGCGGGCTCGCCCGGCGTCGCGATCGGCAAGGTCGTCGTCTTCGGCAAGAGCCGCGCGCCTTGCCCGCGGCGCACGATCGGCTCGGGGGAGGTCGACACCGAGATCGCGCGCTTCGAGGAGGCCGTCGCGCGCGCGCAGCGCGACCTGCGCGAGATGTCGCAGCGCCTCACCGAGCGCAGCGCCGAGGCCTCCATCCTCGAAGCGTACGTGCTCATGACCGGCGACCCCGTCCTCGCCGAGGCCGTGCGTCACCAGATCCAGAAGGAGAAGCGCGCCGCGGAGTGGGCCGTCGCCGAGGCGTCCGACGTGATCGCCAAGCGGCTCGCGGCGCTCGACGATCCGTACCTGAGCGAGCGCAGCCACGACGTGCTCTTCATCGGCGATCGCATCCTGCGCGCCTTCGGCACGACCGTGCCCGAGCAGCAGCACCTCCGCCTCGAAGGCCCATCGATCGTCGTCGCGCACGACCTCTCGCCCGCGGACACGGCGGCGATGATCAACCAGCCCGTCGTCGGCTTCGTGACCGAGGTCGGCACGCGGACGAGCCACACCGCGATCATGGCGCGCGCGCTGGAGATCCCCGCCGTCGTTGGTGTGACCGACGCGCTCGCGCGGATCTCGGGCGGAGACCTCGTCGTCGTCGACGGCCTGCGCGGCAGCGTCCTCGTGCGCCCGCATCCGCGCGACCTCGACGAGGCGCGCGCGCGCGGCGAGCGGCACACCGCGCTCTCGCGCGAGCTCTCGGTCTCCCGCGATCGTGAAGCGACGACCCAGGACGGCGTGCGCGTCACGCTGCGCGCGAACGTCGAGCTCCCGGCCGAGGCGATCCTCGCCCGTGATCACGGCGCCGAGGGCATCGGCCTCTATCGCACCGAGTTCCTCTACATCGATCGATCGCTGCCGCCGACCGAGGATCAGCAGTTCGAGATCTTCCGCGCCGTCGTGGAGACGATGCGCCCGATGCCCGTCACGCTGCGCACCTTCGACATCGGCGGCGACAAGTTCATCTCGAGCCTCAAGCTCCCGCCCGAGATGAACCCGATGCTGGGCTTACGCGCCGTGCGCCTCGCGCTCTCGCAGCCCGAGGTCTTCCTCGAACACCTGCGCGCGATGGTCCGGGCGAGCGCATACGGCGAGGTGAAGATCATGATCCCCATGATCGCGAGCCTCTCCGAGCTCCGGCAGGTGCGCGTCCTCCTGGAGAAGGCGATCGAGCAGGTGAAGGCGCGTGGTTTGCCCTGCGCGGACGACATCCCGCTCGGGATCATGGTCGAGGTGCCGGCGGCCGCGGTGCTCGTGGATCTCTTCGCGCAGGAGGCGAGCTTCATGAGCCTCGGCACGAACGACCTCGTGCAGTACACGCTCGCCGTCGATCGCACGAGCCGCTCGCTCGCTTACCTCGCGTCGTCCTTCGATCCTGCGATCCTGCGGCTCATCCGCAGCGTCGTGCGCGCGGGCGAGGGATGGGGTTGTCCCGTCTCGATCTGCGGCGCGATGGCGAGTGATCCGCTCGCCGCGGTCCTGCTCGTCGGCCTCGGCATGCGTGACTTCTCGATGGAGGCCGCCGCGATCCCCGAGATCAAGGAGGCGCTCCGGCGCGTGACGCTCGTCGAGGCCGAGGCCGTCGCGCGGGAGGCCTTACGGTTCGGCACCTCCGACGAGGTCGAGCACTGCGTGGCCGAGGCGTTCGCGCCGCGCCTCTATGATCTTCTCACCGGCGAGCGTTGAAGGCATCCTCTCCTCTGGCCCGAAAAACCCGAGGAGCTCATGACCGCCATCACCTCGATCAAGATCCAGACGCCTCGCCTTCGCACGCACGTGCTCGTCAGCGGACCCGCGGACGGCGTGCCCGTCCTCTTCATCCACGGCAACTGCTCCTCCGCTCGGTTCTTCGAGCAGACGATGGCCGCGCTCCCCGCGGGCTTTCGCGCCATCGCAGCCGACCTCCGCGGCTACGGCGACTCCGAGCCCGCGCCCATCGACGCGACGCGCGGCCTGCGTGATTTCTCGGACGACCTCGCGGCGCTCCTCCAGCACCCGGAGCTCGGCATCAAGGGCAAGGTGCACGTCGTCGGCTGGTCGGTCGGCGGCGGCGTCGCGATGCAGCTCGCGATGGATCACCCCGAGCTCGTCGCCAAGATCGTCCTCGAAGCGCCGATGGCGCCGTACGGGTTCGGCGGGACGAAGGGCACGAGCGGCGAGCCGTGTTTCGCGGACTTCGCGGGCTCTGGCGGCGGCACGGCGAACCCCGAGTTCGCGCGTCGGCTGAAGGAGCGCGACGCTTCGGAGGAGAGCGCGTTCTCGCCGCGCAAGGTGATGAACGACTTCTACTTCAAGCCACCGTTTCGCGTGGAGAAGGATCGCGAGGAGCTCTTCGTCGCGGAGATCTTGAAGATGGTGGTCGACGACGATCACTACCCCGGCGACACGACCTCGTCTCCGAACTGGCCCACCGTCGCGCCCGGCACGCGCGGCGTGAACAACGCGCTCGCGCCGAAGTACGTGAACCTCTCGGGCTTCGCGATGATCGCGCCGAAGCACGACGTCCTCTGGATCCGTGGCGACGGCGATCAGATCGTCAGCGACACGTCGCTCTTCGACTTTGGCTTCCTCGGCAAGCTCGGCGCGATCCCGGGCTGGCCGGGCGACGAGATCTACCCGGCGCAGCCCATGGTCTCGCAGACGCGCGCCGTGCTCGACGCCTACAAGGAGAACGGCGGCAGCTACCGCGAAGAAATCCTGCCCGGCGTCGGACATTCGCCGCACATCGAGGCGCACGACGCGTTCGTCTCCGAGCTCGTTCGTTTCTTCGGCTGACCGACCGGCGGGCCCGAGGGGGGGCGGGCTTCTTCGGGCGCCCCGAGGTCGTCTGTTAAAAAATGAGGTTAGGCCCGAAAAACCGGGTCACGGACCAACCTCGCGTGGACCCGGTTTGGTTTTTCGATCGCGCGTGCACGTGGCCCCGCAGAACGTGTTAGGTTTGTCGCGGGTCACGATGAAGCGCACGTCGAGCGAAACGCAGGCGCAGGGATCGAAGATGCGGGCGGCGGCCCGCGAGCGCGCGGACATCACGAGCGAGCAACCGGAGCCTTACGCCGGCAAGCTCGGAGCGCGGATGCGTGATCTCCGGCTCGAGCGAGGTCTGTCGCTCGCGAGCTTGCGCGAGGCGGGAGGCTTGACGCCGAGCCAGATGTCGAGCGCGGAGCGAGGGCGGGTGCGCGTCACGATGGGCACGGTCGTCGCGGTGGCGAAAGCGCTCGATGTGCCGCCGTTCGTGCTGCTGGCGTTTCCCGACGAGGATCCGCTCTCGGCTGTGCTGGAGGAGATCCGGCAGGCGTACGGCGGCGATATGCGGCGCGTGAGCTCGGTCATCGAGGAGCGCACGAGCGGCAGGCTCGGCAAGAAGCGCGGTCGCGGCGCATCGAAACGCTCGCTCCACGAGTAGAGCGAAAAGTCAAGAGAATCATGTGAGGGTCGTACGAGGCCTCCCTGCCGGCGGCGGGGGTGGCGTCGTGTGTGACCGACCCGGGTAGGGCCTGCTTGGCCTGACAACCGCCGACGCGCGTCGAGGGCGTGGGGGCTCGGCGGGGGTTTGCCCTGGAATCCCGCATGTTTCGACGCGTCCGGCGTGCCCTGGAAGCAGGCCCGGCGTGTTTCATGTGTCGAACCCGATTTTCATTTGGGGAAATGAATGCCCCCCGCGTCGATTTTCGAAGGTTCGAAAATGCGTTCGAACATTGGGAAACCGCTCCTGTCATGGTAAGTGGTTTGGCGTGGTTGATCCCATTGGGTCGACCGACCGAATCTTCGAAGACGGTAGCGAGCGGTCGACGGTCGATCGCATGCTTGGCAGGAAAAACGGTTTCGAGGTGCAATCCGGTGCCTACACGTCGTATCCCGGACCCGATGGCCGCCCAGATCGGCGCTCGAATACGCGAGCTCCGGCGCGAGAAGAACATGTCTCTCGGGCAATTCGCGAAGGCGAGCGGGCTCTCGAAGGGTCACGTCTCCAACCTGGAGAATGGTCTCGCCGTCATGAGCGTCGGCACGATCTGCGCAGCGGGCAGAGCGCTCGGCGTGCCTCCGTTCCTCGTGTGCATGCGAGAGGAGGACGAACCCTTTACCGAGTGCTTCGATAGCCTCATCCGCGAAGAGGGCGGAGACGTGCTCCGCGCGGCCGAGCGGCTCCGGGAGCTCTTCTTCGGCAAGCCGTCCCGGCGGGGGAGGGGACCAGAGTAGGGCGAAAATGCGGGCGCGGGTTGTCGGGACATGCGCGTCCTACGGGGACGTTGAACCGGGCAAGGACGGCATGGTAGAGTTCGTCCCACGCGAACACGGCCGCGACGAACCGCCGCGTTTTGCCCTGGTCTTCTCCGCGTCTCCGGCACGCCGGGGGCGCAACGTTCGAGGTGGAAAAACCATGCCCCGTCGTCCGACTCCCGAGCCCGTCGCCGCCAAGGTGGGGGCCCGAATCCGTGATCTTCGCCAGGAGCGCGGCATGTCGCTCGCGGCCCTCGCCGACGAAAGTGGTCTGTCCAAGGGGCACATGTCGAGCGTGGAGCGTGGGCTCGTCCTGATCACGGTCGGGACCGTGGTCTCCGCCGCCAAGGCGCTCGGCGTCCCGCCCTTCGTGCTCCTCATGTTCCCCGAGGAAGAGCCGCTCGCCGCCGTGGTCGAGCACGTGCGCGCGAGCGAAGGCGGCGACACCGACAAGGCCGCCGCCGCGCTGCGCAAGCTCGTCTTCGGGCCGAACGGTCGCGCCCCGAAGACGGCCACGCCGACGAAAAACGCCGCCGCGAAGCCGAACGCGACAAAGGCGCCCGCGAAAGCCGCCGCCAAAGCCGCGCCCGCCACCCCCGCCGCCCCGGCCACGCCGGCACCCGCTGCAAAGGGCCGCCGCAAGCGCTGAACGCCCGGACAACCTCGCGCGCGTCAAAGCCGGGGTTCTTCCCGTAACACCCGTTTTCGAAGGGCCCGCGGGCGTCAGCTGCCTGTGGAATCATCGTCGCGAGCGCCCCGAAGCTAGGGCGACGGAGCGAGGAATCCTGAAGGATTTCGAGCGATGTCGACCGACGATTCGGGGCGCGCAGCAGATAAGTCCACAGGCTGCTAGCTCCGCGGCGTCGGTATCGGCGTCTTCCGCGAGGGAGGCGGCACCGTCGTAGGCGTCCGCGACGCGCCCGTCGCCGCGTCCACGATACGCACGTCGAGCCCGAGCGCGTCCTTCAACATCCCGCACTTCGCTCCGACGGTCCACTCTTCGAGCGACCGGTCCTCGGTGCCCGAGAGCTCGAGCACCAGCGAGTCGCCCTCGATGCGCCCGCTGACCCCCGCGACCTTGGCCCGGTGCTCCCGATCGAGCGCGTCGGCGATCCGGAGGATCGCGGCCATCGCCTTCACCTTCGCCCGGTCCTCGCGCGAGAGCGTGCGGAAGTTTTCGTGGTCGAGCTGCGGCGGGCTCTTGCGGTGGTAGCGCGCGACGTTGGCCACGATTTCGCGCTCCGCCGGCGACAGGCCCATCAGGTCGGCGTGCACGATGAGGTAGTAGCTGTGCTTGTGGTGCCCCTCGTACCGCACGAAGTCGCCGACGTCGTGCAGGAGCGCCGCCGCATGGAGGAGGATGCGGTCGCGCGGGCTCATGCGGTGGCGCGTGGCGAGCTCGTCGAAGAGGCGGGTCGCGAAGCGCGCGACGAGCAGGCCGTGCGCCTCGTCGAAGTGGTAGCGACGCCCGAGCCGGAGGCACGCCTCGCTCACCGCGGTCGCCTCGCCCCCGAAGTCACGCGGTACGAAGTGCTGGCGCGCGAGGTCGACGAGCACGCCTTCCTTGAGCCCCACGCCCGGCGCCGTGATCGACTCTCGCCCGAACGCCTCGGCGACGCGGCAGAGCACCGTCGCTGCAGGGACGATCGTGTCGGCGCGATCGGGCCGCAGGCCATAAGCGCTCACGCGCTCGTCCACGCTCTTCGCGGAGAGCTCGTCGAGCAGCCTTCGCATCGCGCGGACCTCGATGGCGCGACCTTCGGGGAAGGCGATCGGCATCGGGCAGAGGTCGGCGAGCGTCTCGATGTTGCCGCCCGTGCCGATGACGACGTCGACGGGCTCGTCGGAGGCGTCCTCGATCTCGCGGAAGGCGTCGGCGCAGACGCGGTCGACGTACTCTTCGAGGAGCTTTCTGTGGCTGATGTCGATCGGCCCGCGCCCTTCGAGGAACGCTTCGAGCAGCCGGACGGTCCCGACGGGCAAGGAGCGCGAGAAGACGGGGAGGCGGCCTTCGAGCAGCGTGAGCTCCGTCGAGCCGCCGCCGATGTCGACGAGCAGCGAGCGCCGCTGTCCCATGGCGATGCGCTCGACGACGGCGAGCTGCACGAGGCGCGCCTCCTCGACGCCCTCGATGATCTCCACGTGCACGCGGCTCTCGCGCTCGGCACGCTCGACGAAGAGGTCACCGTTCTGCGCCTCGCGCGCGGCGCTCGTGGCGACGGCCCGGTAGCGCTCGACCTTCGCCGCGTCCATGGCCGCGCGAAACCGCTTCAGCGCCTCGCAGGCCGCGCCGATGACGCCGTTTTCGAGCCGACCTTTCGTGAAGACGTCGTGCCCGAGCCGCACCGGCGCGCGGTCGACGAGCACGTCGCGGAAGGGGTAGAACCGAGGTCCGTCGTCCGTGATCAGAGGCGGGTCCACGTCGACCACGCGAAGCCGGATGGCGTTGGACCCGATGTCGATCGCCGCGAGGCGAGCCATGGCGGGAGAAGTAGCGGAGCGCGGCCTGGTTGGCTACTCTCATGGCGCTCATGGCTACCGTCTTGCGAACCATCTGGCCGATTGTCGCGACCGCCACCCTCGGCGCGGTCGCCCTCGGATGCGGACCCGAGCCGGTCCGCGCGCCGAACCCCACGAGGACCCTCGACGAGCGCCGCGCGATCGAGGTCATCCGTCGCGCCGTCGCCCAGGAAGGCGTGCAGCCGGCGCCTGCCCGTGATGTCGAGCTGCGGAGCGGCAAGCCCCTGCGCGTCGACGTGAGCATCGACGGCCACGAGTTCGGGATCGCGTACATCTCCGACGAGGACCAGGACAAGCTCGGCGACGCGATCAAGCCGCCGAACGGCGCCGATGAAAAACTCCGGCTCGAGCGCGTCGGCCCCGAAGGCGAGGTCCGCATCGTGCTGCTCTACCAGGCGAACTACCGCTACGACGACCTCGCCGGCGAGTCGCACGAGCTCACGACGATCACAGCCGAGCGCACGCTGACGCGTGACGTGCGCGACTTCATCACGTACGCGAAGACCAAGAAGTTCAAGTGAGCCTCGGCGACAAGATCGGGAGTCTGGTGCAGAGCGAGTCCGAGCGCGCGACCGGGCCGCGGCGCGCGCTCTTCGTGGGCAGCACGGCGCTGCTCGTCGGGCTCGGGCTCGTGGGCCTGCGCCCGAGCGACCCGAACGACACGAGCGTCATCGACATCGGCTCCGTCCTGACGCTCCTCGCGCTCTTCCTCCTCATCGGCGCGATTCATACGTACGGCCGACTCGGACCCGACGAAGGCGAGAAGGGCAGCCGGGGCGGCTGACCGGAGATCGATCCGGGCCGCGCCGCACCTTCTTCTGCCCCTGCTCGACGGGCTTGCGAAGCAAGCGCGCTTGGACCAGCATCGCGCGCATGCATCGTCCCAGCCGCCAGCACCAGCACCTGCTCGAGAAGATCGCCCGCAAGGAGTCCCGCGCCAAGGCGAAGAACCGCAAGCCCGGTACGCGCCTGAAGCAGTGGAAGAAGTGGGCCGAGGCCTACAAGGCCCTCGCCGCGCAGGCGTAGTCCCGAAGGGGACGCCTCGCGTCCTCTCCGCAAGAAATACGTTCCCTTCCCGTCTTCAGCCCCACCGCATCGTCGCGAGGCCGTTGCAACGAGGTCACTCGTCGTTGCACCCTCGCGGACGATGCGCGCCTTGCTTCACGGAGGCCTCCTCATCCTCGGGCTCACCCTCGCCGGGTGCGCCGGATCCTGGGGATCTCCCGAGCGGAGCCCGCGCGCTTCCACGACGCTCTCTCCGACCTTCGCGGCGCTCGCCGCGAGCCCGAGCGACTTCGACGCCGAGCCGCGTGAGGTCTCGTCCGCGCTCGCCGAGGCCGATCTCGACTTCGCGCTCGACGTCTTCGCCGAAGCGTACGCCGCGCCCGAGGGCCAAGCGCCCCTGCCGCCGCGCGCGCGCATCGACGACGCGCGCCGGTTGATCCAGAGCCGCGCGACCTGGTCCCCGTTCGAGCTCGCGATCCTCTTGCGAGATCTGCTCCGCGCGGACGACGGACATCTCGCGTTCGGTCACGGCGGCGAAAAACCGTTGCGGCTCGAAGCATTGCCGGCGCCCGCCGCGCCGCCGCCGAGCTCCGCGCCGCCCGTGGAGCTCGTCGAGGGGGAGGTGCCGGTCCTCGCGGTGCGCACGTTCGAAACGGCCGCGGCCGAGGCGCTCGCGACGTTGCCTCGGCTCGCCGTGCGCCTCCATGAGGCGCCTGCGTTCGTCGTGGATCTGCGTGGCAACCGCGGCGGAAACTACGCCTTCGCCGAGCGCTTCCTGCTCGCGCTCGCGCACGGTCCGATCCACGCGCTCGGCACGCGTGAGGTCCAGTCCGTGACCGCGGCCCTCGGGCGCGTGAACGCGGCGAAGCGGCGCCTCGCGCGTGGAGACGTCCCGAAGGCCGGGCGCGCGATGTTCCTCGAACACATCACGCTGCTCGAACGGCTCGCCGAGGATCTCGCCGCGCGCGGGGAAGGACGCGTGGAGATCGTCCGCGAGGGCGAGATCCTGCAAGGCACGGCGCCCGCGCCGCTCGCGGGTCGCGGCGTGATCCTCGTCGACGGCGGTTGTGCGTCGGCGTGCGAGATGTTCGTCGCGCTGGCGCGGCAAGTCCCGGGGCTCCTCGTCGCGGGCGAGCGCACGCGTGGCAGCATGGCGGTGGGCGAGGTCGCGTCGTTCGTGCTCCCGCGCTCGCGCCTTTTGATCACGCTCGGCACGCGCGCCGTCGTGGATCCGCTCGGCGACTACGACGAGACGCGTGGGTTCGTCCCCGACCTCGATCTCGCCGGGCCCGACGCGCTCGTCGAGGCGCGACGCGTGGCCTCGTTCGCGCCCGCGTCCGTGTGGGCCGTGGCCCGCGCACGCGCGCCGTCTCTCGTCGAGCGGCGCGCGCGAGAGCTCCGCGCCGAGGCTTTGACGCCCCGATCGGGGACGAAAAAGCCGCGTTGACCTCCTGGATGCCTCACGTATTCTCCGTTTTTACGCGCGTGCAGGCATCACGCGCGAGGGCGGAGGCTGCGGTATGGGGAAGACGAAGGCGAACACAACGAAGGGAGCTCCTCGTGCGCTCGCGGCGGCGCTGTTCGTCGCGGTAGGTGTCTCCTCGCAGCTCGCGGCCGCGCAGGCGCCCGCGCCTCCGCCGCCGCCGGCTGGCTCGCCGGACACCTCGGCGCCTCCGCCTCCGCCGCCTCCTGGCTACGAGCCCGCGGCGCCGCAGGGCGCGCCGCTGCCGCCGCCCGGTTACGCGCCGCCGCCCGGGTATCCGCAAGGTTATCCGCCGGGGTATCCGCCGCCGGGGTACGCGCCGCCGCCCGGGTATCCGCAAGGTTATCCGCCGCCGGGTTATCCGCCGCCGGGGTATCCGCCGCCGCCCGGGTACGGGCCGAACAGCTATGGATACGGTGCGCCCGGCGCTTCGCTCCCGGCGACGCTCGCGTACGAGGAGGGGGATCCGATCCCGCCCGGCTACCGCGTCGACAGCCGCATCCGCAAGGGCCTCGTCATCGGCGGCGCCGTCACGTTCGGCGTCCCGTGGTTCTTCTCCGCGATGATCGCCTCGATCGGCGACAGCGTCTCGCGAAGCTCGGAGCTCTGGCCGCTCTACATCCCGGCGGTCGGGCCCTTCATCGCGATGGGCACGCTCGACTCCGAGGGCCCGGGGACCTTCTGGCTCGCGGTCGACGGGCTCGCGCAAGCGGGCGGCATCGCGATGCTGATCGCCGGCATCGTCGCCCAGGAGAAGCGGCTCGTCCGATCCGAGCTCGACGCCTCCGTGACCGTGATGCCTCTCCGGTTCGGCCCGCATGGCGCAGGCCTGGGCCTCGTGGGGACGATGTGACGACGCGACGAACGATCCTCTCCGTCGGTGCCACGCTGACGATCCTTGGTGCTGCAAACATCTCCCTGGCGCAGGGCGCTCCTCCGCCTCCGCCTCCGCCGCCCGGCGTGACGCCGCAGCAGCAGCCGACGCCAGGCGCCATGCCGCCGCAGCAGCAACCGCCGCCCGGAGTGATGCCGCAGCAGCCTCCGCCGCCGATGGGCGCGGCGCCGCAGCAGCCGATGGGCGCGGCGCCGCCAGGCTATCCGCCGCGCGCTGCCTATCCGCCGCCGCCGATCTTCGGACCCTCGCGTCTGCCGTACAAGGAAGGGGATCCGATCCCGCCCGGCTACGGCATCGAGACGAGGCCCCGTTACAAGATGGCGACCGCGGGCATCGCGACGTTCGCGCCGCTCTACGGGATGTCGGTCCTGTTCGCGGGCTCCTTCGTGGGCAACGAGGGCATCGCCTCCGGCTATTACACGTCGCTCTTCATTCCGGTCATCGGTCCCTTCGTCGCGATCGGCACCTCCGATGCCGAGAGCGTCGGCGTCTTCATGCTCATGCTCGACGGCCTCGGCCAGGCCACGGGCGCCGCGCTCTTCGTGGCGGGCATGCTCGCCGACGAGAAGTTCATCTCGCGCACGCCCAACGAATTCGCCTTCGATCCGCGCCCCGAGGTCATGGTCGGCCCGCGGGCCGCGGCGCTCCGGTGGCATTTCTGAGCCGTGGATCGACGATGAAAGGGACTCCGTCGATGGAAAGTAGCAAGCGCACGTCGATCCCGGGCATCGCGCGCCGCCTCGCGCCGCTCGCCGCGCTCTCGCTGGGCCTCGCCTCCGCGCTCCCCGCGAGCGCGCAGCCTGCCCCCGCCGCGCCGCCGCCGTCGTCATCCACGGCCGCCGCGCCCCTGCCGCCTCCGCCTGCGCCGCCCTCGACCACGAGCGCCGCGCCCTTGCCGCCTCCGCCGCCCGCTCCGACGACCGAGGCCGCGGAGTCGACGGAGGAGCAGCCGAAGCCGAAGAAGCGCAAGAAGCAGCCGAGGCTCAGTAACGAGACGTGGGACAGCCCGTCGCCGCAGCAGCCCCCGGCGATGTGGGCTCCGATGGACGACCCGAGCCTGCCCGTCTTGCCTCGCCGCATCGAGTACGAAGAGGGCGACATCCTCCTGCCGGGCTACGAGCTGAAGGTGCAGCCGACCCGGAGCCTCGTCGTCGGCGGCATCGTCACGTTCGCGGTGCCGTACGGCCTGTCCGCCCTCGTCGGCGGCGCCTTCGCGTTCGATGACAACGAGCGCGACGCCGAGACCCTCGGCCCGCTCCTCGTCCCGATCTTCGGCCCGTTCATCTCGCTCGGCGTCGAGAACGCGCGTACGCAGGAGTTCCCGAATCCGCGCAGCACCGACGACGACGTCTACACGTTCTTCATGCTGCTGAACGGCTTCACGCAGATGACCGGCGCGGCCATGATCGCGGCTGGCATCCTCTTGCCCGAGAAGTACCTCCAGCGCGCGCAGGCGCTCCCGGGCAAGCCGGAGCTGCTCGTGGGCGGCAGCTCCGCCGCCGTGCGTCTCCACTTCTGATCAACGCCGCCTCACTTGGCGGCGGCGACCATCCACATCCAGTCGAGCGGCGAACCCGCTTCGGCCTCGGCGCCCTGACCACGCACACGCAAGACGCCGCGCTGCGGGTTCGCCGAGAGATGCCGCAGGATCCAGAACACCGTCTCCGGATCGTCGCTGCCCGCCGCCGCCGTGACATCCGCGAGCGAGAGCGCCGTCCCCGCCTTCGCGCGGAGCGCCGCGAGCACGCGCAGCTCCAGATCGATCACCGCCTGCGCCGCCTTCTTCCCCGCCTCCACGCCCGGCTGGTGGTACGCGTTGATGTCCACGAGCTCCGCGTAGATCCCCACGGCCCGCTCGTAGAGCGCGATGAGCGCGCCGAGCGAGGAAGCGTCGAGCGCCTCCAGCGTGATCGTGATCGACGATCGCCCCCGCTCGTCGAGCGCGCGCCGCGTGCCTTGCAGGAACCCCGAGAGGTAATCGCCCGACGTCACGCCCGGCTCCACCTCGCGGTCCCCTCGCTGCGGCGCGCGATCGAGCAGCACCTCGATGAACGTCACGAAGAAGTTGTCGACCCCGTCGCGGAGCTGCTGCACGTACGCGTGTTGATCCGTCGAGCCCTTGTTGCCGTAGACGCTGATCCCCTGCCACACCTCGCGCCCTTGCCGATCGAGCCGCTTGCCGAGCGACTCCATCACGAGCTGCTGCGCGTACCGGCTGAAGAGCTCGAGCCGGTCCTTGTACGGCAGGAGCACCATGTCCTTCTTGCCCGCGCCGCCCGTCGCCGCGAGCCACGCCGCCGCGAGCTGCGCTGCCGGGTTCTTCTTCGTCACGCGGGAGCGCGTCACCTCGTCCATCGCGCGCGCGCCGCGCAGCATGTCCGCCACGTCGAGCCCTTGCAGCGCCGCCGGCAGAAGCCCCACCGCGCTGAGCTCGCTCGTCCGACCGCCGACCCAGTCCCACATCGGGAACCGATCGAGGAACCTGCGCGCCACCGCGTGCTTGTCGAGCTCGCTGCCCTCGCCCGTCACGACCACCGCGTGCTTCGCGAAATCGAGCCCGAGTCGCGCATACGCGGCCTCCGCTTCGAGCATCCCGTTGCGCGTCTCCTTCGTGCCGCCCGATTTCGAGATGACGACCGTGAGCGTCTCGGGCAGCGCGTCGCCGATCGCGTCGAGGGTCCGATCGAATCCGTCGGGATCGGTGTTGTCGAAGAACCACACGCGCATGCGATCCGCGGGCGACGTGAGCGCCGCGGAGACGAGCTCGGGGCCGAGCGCCGAGCCGCCGATGCCGATGAGCAGCACGTTCCGGAAGCGGCTCGCGCGCTCGGGGCGGATACGCGCGGCGTGCACGTCCTCCGCGAACGAGAGCACACGGCCGAGCGTCTGCGTGATCGCGTCACGGATCGCCGGATCCGGCGCGAGCTCGGGCGCCCGGAGCCAGTAGTGCCCCACCATGCGCCCCTCGTCGGCGTTCGCGATCGCGCCGCGTTCGACCGCCGCCATCGCCTCGTAGGCCGCTTGAAGCCGCGGCTCGAGCGCGTCGAGGAAGCCTTCCGTCCATCGGATCCGGCTCGTGTCCAGCCAGAAGCCGAGGCGCTCGTCATAACAAAGGTGCGCGCGAAACCGGTCGAGCCCGTCGTTCATCGTCGTACCATCCCCATCGGTGGCGCCGGGCCGGGCTCGTCCCCGGCCCGAGCCGCTTCGTCGTTCGTACGTATGTAGCGCACCCTGGGGCTCGGGCGCCCGCTCGGCGGGTGGTCTCTTGGGTTTCCAGCGCACCGGGATCCGAAAAAACTGCGCTGGCGGCGACACCGATCCCGCGTTATTTCCCTGCCGCCCCAATGCCATCCATGCAGCTTGATTTCGGCGTCAACGCAGGGTTCGTCGAAGAGCTCTACGCGCAATACCAGGAGAATCCCGAGAAGGTCGACCCGAGCTGGAGGGCCTTCTTCGATAAACAGCGCGGTCCGTCGCAGGCGTCCGCGCCGGTGTATCGAGCGCCCGTGCAGGTCGCTCCGCCGGCGCCCCCGCCCGTGACGTCGACGGCGCCCCTCGCCGAGTCGCCGCGGTACACGAACGGCGGCGCCGCGCCCGCGCAGGCCAGCCTGTTCACGCAGGAGCCGGCGCGCAAGCACCGCCGCTCGTCGCCGCCGCCCCCGCCGCCGCCGCGCGTGCCGGGCTTCGATTTCATCTCCTCCGAGCAGGAGATGATGTCGACCGCGGCGACCCGCGCCCGCGTGTATCAGCTCGTCAACGCTTACCGCGTGCGTGGTCATCTCTTCGCGCACATCGATCCGCTCGGCCTCCCGCCGCCCGCGCCGCCCGAGCTCAACCTCGACAACTTCGACCTCAGCGAAGCGGACCTCGACCAGCCCTTCCCGACGGTCGACCTCGCCGGTCTGCCGGCCATCTCGACGCTGCGCGAGATCATCAACCGCCTCGAGGAGACCTACTGCCGCTCGATCGGCGTCGAGTTCACGCACATCGAGGATCCGGTCCAGCGCATCTGGCTGCAGCGGCGCATGGAGGCGACGAAGAACCGCCTCGAGCTCAGCCGTGACAAGCAGCTCCGCATCCTGACGAAGCTCTCCGACGCGGAGATCTTCGAGCAGTTCATCCACCGGAGCTACGAGGCCGGCACGAAGCGCTTCTCGCTCGAAGGCGGTGAGGCGCTGATCCCGCTGCTCGACCTCATCATCGAGCGCGCCGGCGCCGAGAACGTCGACGAGATCGTCTTCGGCATGGCCCACCGCGGCCGCCTCAACGTGCTCGCGAACATCCTCGAAAAGAGCCCGCGCGAGATCTTCGCGCACTTCGAGGACAAGGACCCCGAGCGTTACGTCGGCGCGGGCGACGTGAAGTACCACCTCGGCTACTCGAACGATCGCCTCACGGAGTCGGGCCACAAGGTCCACCTCACGCTCACGTTCAACCCGAGCCACCTCGAGTTCGTGAACCCCGTGGTCGAGGGCCGCGCCCGCGCGAAGCAAGACCGCCTCGGCGTCCCCGACGCCGCGCGCAAGGTCATGCCCTTGCTCATCCACGGCGACGCCGCGTTCATCGGCCAGGGCATCGTCCCCGAGACGCTCAACATGTGCGGCCTCGAGGGCTACCGGACCGGCGGCACGATCCACGTGATCGTGAACAACCAGGTCGGCTTCACGACGAACCCGAGCGAGTCGCGCTCCACGCGGTACGCGTCCGACATCACGCGCATGCTGAAGGTCCCCGTCTTCCACGTGAACGGCGAGGATCCCGAGGCCGTCGCGCAGGTCGCGCTCCTCGCGACCGAGTGGCGCCAGCGCTTCGGCATGGACGTCGTGATCGACATGTACTGCTACCGCCGCTACGGCCACAACGAAGGCGACGAGCCGCGCTACACGCAGCCGCGGATGTACGCCGTCATCGACAAGAAGCCGACGGTCCGGCAGATGTACGTCAAGCGCCTGGTCGAGATGGGCCAGGTGAGCGAGGAGAAGGCCGAGGAGATCCTCGTCCGCCGCCGCGAGGCGCTCAACGTCGCGCTGCAAGAGGTCAAGCAGAAGGGCTTCGCCCCGGTCACGTACGCGATGGCCGGCGTCTGGACGAGCTACCGCGGCGGCCGCGACGCCGACACGCCCGAGGTGCCGACGGGCGTGCCCGCCGAAAAGCTCATCGACCTCTCGCGTCGCCTCCTCGAGCTGCCGGGTGACTTCAAGGTGCACCCGAAGGTCATGCCCATCCTGAAGGCGCGCCACGACCGCCTCGTGAAGGGCGAGCCCTTCGATTGGGGCACGGGCGAGATGCTCGCGTACGCCACGCTCCTCTCCGAGAAGACGCCCGTGCGCCTCTCGGGCCAGGACGTGCGTCGCGGGACGTTCAGCCATCGCCACGCGGTCGTCGTCGACATCGAGACGGGCGCGACCTTCGCCCCGCTCTCGCGTGTCGCGGAGGGCCCGGCGCGCCTCGACATCCACAACAGCCCCCTCAGCGAGGCGGGCGTGCTCGGCTTCGAGTTCGGCTACGCGCTCGACTACCCCGACGCGCTCGTCATCTGGGAGGCGCAGTTCGGCGACTTCCTCAACGGCGCGCAGGTCATCGTCGACCAGTTCATCACGTCGAGCGAGGACAAGTGGCACAGGCTCTCGGGCCTCGTCCTCTTCCTCCCGCACGGCTACGAAGGTCAGGGCCCGGAGCACTCGAGCGCGCGCATCGAGCGCTTCCTCCAGAACAGCGCCGAGGACAACATCCAGGTCTGCAACCTGACGACGCCGGCCCAGCTCTTCCACGCGCTGCGCCGCCAGATCCTTCGCCCCTGGCGCAAGCCGCTCGTCATCGCCACGCCGAAGAGCCTCTTGCGCGTCGCCACCACGGCCAAGGGCCCGCGCCCCGTCTCCACGATCGACGACCTCGCGAACGGCAGGTTCCAGCGCGTGATCGGCGACGACGCGGTCGATCCCTCGGACGTGAAGAAGATCCTGCTCTGCTCGGGCAAGGTCTACTACGACCTCGCCGTGACGCGGGAGCAGCGCGGCCTGAAGGACGTGGCCATCGTGCGGCTCGAGCAGCTCTTCCCGCTGAACCAGGAGCTCACGAACGCGCTCGCGAACTACAAGGACGGCACGAAGCTCGTGTGGGTCCAGGAAGAGCCGATCAACTACGGCTCCTGGTACTACATCAACGCAGTCCTGCCCCAGTTCCTCGGCGGACGTTTCCCGCTCTCCGTCGTGGGTCGCCAGCCGAGCGCGAGCCCCGCGACCGGCTCGAAGGCGAGCCACAACCTGGAGCAGAAGCGCCTCATGGACGAAGCGTTCGCCTGATCACTGCCCCATCGGGGCATGGTAACCTCCGTGTGCACGCCACCCCGTGCGCACGGAGGTTTTTTTATGGTTCGTATTGGCTCTGGATTCTTCACCGTCCTCGCCATCTCCCTGATCGGCTGTTCGGCCGGCATCGGCGGCGGAGGCTCCTCGCCCGGCGATACAGGCGGCAGCGGCGGCACGGGCGGCAGCGGCAGTACGGGCGGCAGCGGCAGTACGGGCGGCAGCGGCGGTACGGGTGGCAGCTCCAGTTCGAGCAGCGGCGGCGGCTCCGACATCAAGACCTGCGAGGAGCTCGAGGCGGAGCTCACGAAGGAGCGGCAGGCGATCACGAGCTGCACGGCCGATGCCCAGTGTGGCCAGCAGCTCAAGGGCACGAGCTGCGGCTGCACGCGTGACCTCGTCGCGCGCCTCGACGCGGACGCGACGCGGTTCTACGAGCTGCTCGCGATGAGGGAGCCGCTCGGATGTGACGTCCTCGGCACCACGTGCGATTGCCCGAACGCGAACGGGTTCGTCTGCAAGAACGGCTCTTGCGCCTGGAACTACGTCCCGTAGCTCAAGCGTCCGCCGCGCCTTCGGCGAACCGCACCGCGTACACCGGCGGCAGGTGATTCGAGATCGTCTGCCACGAATCCCCGCCGTCCTCGCTGATCCAAAGCGACCCCGTCGTCGTGCCGAACGCGAGCACGTTCCCCGTCCCGTCCACGTCGAGCCCGTGGCGGTACGTCAAATCGAACGCGTTCGCCTGCGGCAAACCTTTGTCGAGCACCGTGAAGGTCTCCCCGCCGTCGCGCGTCCGGGCCACCACCACCTTCCCGTCGACCGGCACGCGCTGCTCGTCCTTCTTCGCGGGCACCACCCACGCCGTCTCCGGATCCTTGGGGTGCACGGCCATCGTGAAGCCGAATTTGCTCGGCCTCACCGACGTCACCTCGCGCCACGTCTTTCCTCCGTCCGTCGAGCGGAAGAGCCCGTTGTGGTGCTGGGTCCAGAGCGCGTCGGGCTGCGCGGCGCAGGCCACGACGCGGTGCGGGTCCTGGATCCCCGGATCGTCTCGGCGCTCGGGCGGCATGTATTCGGCGTACATGCCCTTCGTCCGCGTCTCCCACGTCGCGCCCTCGTCCGTCGAGCGCCACACGCCCCCGCAGGAAATCCCGATCGTCACGCCGCCTCGGTCCACGCAGATCGAGTGAATCCCTGGCCAGTCGTAGCCGCCGCCGAACCAGCCTTTCCGGGTCGGGTGCTCCCAGAGCGAGCGCATGAGCTCCCACGATTGCCCGTGATCCGTCGAGCGGAAGAGCCCCCCCGGGATCGTCCCGCACCAGAGCTGCCCCGGCTGATCCTCGCGACCTGCCTCCAGGCTCCACAGAAGCTCGACCCGCTGCGGCCATTCGCGTCCGTCCGGCGTCTTGTCCGGCTCGGCGCCCTCGGGCAGCGGCGGATAGGCCGGCGCCGTGATCTCCTCCCACGTCGCGCCCACGTCCCGCGACCGCCGCAGCTTCACCCCGAAATGCCCCAGCGCGAGCGCCGCGTACAGCGTCCCGTCCCGCCGATCCGGCAGCACCATCGAGACGTTGTCGCCGAGAAACGAGACCTCGCCGATCGCCCATCCGGACCGCTTTCGATCGAGACGGAAGAGCCCTTTGCGCGTCGCCACGAACAACCTGCTCGACATGACCTAACCCCCGGAAAGCGCTTGCATCACGTAGATCACCGAGCCCTCGCCCACCGCGTCTCCGAGGCTCGTTCGATCCGTCGTCTGATGGCCGTCGACGAAGATCACCACGTGCTTCCGCACGACGCCTTGCTCGTCCAGAACGTACCCCCGCACGGCTGGTTCGGCCGTGAAATAGGCGTCGAGGGCCTCGCGGACGGTGCGGCCTTCGACGTCGCGCGCCGGGCAGGGGACGTGCCTCGCGATATGCTGGGTGAACGTGACGCGCGGCATGCGCCGAGCAGCGTCGCGGACCGGGCGCGGGTTTGTCAAGGCCAGGTTTTCCTCCTCCGGGAGGAATTTCCCGCCGCCTCGATCAGGCACGGCCCGACTTGCCCATCCCTTGCCCGTCCACAGGCAGCCGCCTCCGTACTCTACGGAATGAAATCCGTCCCGTGAGATACTACTTACGTGTGATTGCTTTTTGACGCCGAGCCGTTGGAACATCGCAGCATGGGAAATCCCCCGCGCGACCACGCCGGCGACCGCGAAAGGCGAGAGCCCGGCAAACACGAATCCGGATTGTTCCTGGCCGAACGGGGGGGCCGTACGCGGGAAGAAGGCGAAGCGGGGCAGGGTGTGGCCGCGCTGCGTGAGAGCGAGGAGCGCTTCCGGCTGGCGACCGAGGCCATCCGCGGCATGGTCTACGACTGGGATTTCCCCACGAACCACGTCTGGCGCTCCGGGGGCCTGATCGAGATGCTCGGCTTTCGGCCCGAAGAGGTCCCGACCACCGACACCTGGTGGCGAGGCCGCATCCACCCGGAGGACATGAAGAGCTACGCCGGCCGCACCACGATTCGTAACAAAAACCAGCCCGTCATCGACGCCGAATACCGCATCCGCCACCGCGACGGCCACTGGATCTGGGTCTGGGATCACGCCCGGCTGATTCATGACGAGATGGGCACGCCCGTCCGCTTGATTGGCTGCGTCATCAGCATCGACGCCCGCAAGCGCGCCGAGCAGGCCCTCTGCGAGAGCGAGGAGCGCTTCCGCGCGATGGCCGACACCGTGCCCGAGATCCTCTTCACGGCGCTCCCCGACGGCCGCGGCGAGTACGTGAACCTGCGCATGCACGAGTACACGGGGATGCGCCCCGGCTCGGACGACGTCGTCTGGATGCAATGGATCCACCCGGACGACGTCCCCGCCGTCCGCGCCCACTGGACCGAGGCGATGACGGCGCAGCGTGTCGAGCCCGAGCCCGTCGCCGTGGAGTTCCGCCTGCGGGGCAAGGACGGCTCGTACCGCTGGTTTTGCGGCCGCGCGCGGCCGATCCGCGACGAGAAGGGCGCGATCACGAAATGGTTCGGCGCGGCCGCGGACGTGCACGACCTCAAGGCCGCGCAACAAGCCCTGCGCGAGAGCGAGGAGCACCTCCGGCTCGCCACCGAGGCCGGCGGCGTCGGCACCTTCTCGTTCGACCTTCTGGAACGCCAGGCCTTCTGCTCGGCGACGACCCGCGAGCTGCTCGGCGTGCCCGAAGGCGCGGTCTTCCAGCGGAGGCTCCTTTTATCGTGCGTGCACCCGGACGATCGCCCCGAGGTCAACCGCGCCACGCGTTGCGCCTTCGAATCCGAGGAGCCTTGCCGCTCGCAGTTCCGCATCCTGCGCGGCGGCCAGGACGTGCGCTGGATCGAGCTCATGGCGCACGTGCGGCGGGACGGCGAGGGCAAACCTGCGGCCCTCTACGGCGCGCTGATCGACGTGACCGAGCGCAAGCGGCTCGAAGAGGAGCGCGACGCGCTGCTCGACAGCGAGCGGGCCGCCCGGCGCGACGCCGAGCGGGCGAACCGGCTCAAGGACGACTTTTTGGCCATCGTCTCCCACGAGCTGCGCGCGCCGCTCAACGCCATCCTCGGCTGGTCCGACATGCTCCGCCGGGGCTCGCTCTCGCAGGAGGGCACGGGCAAGGCGATCGACGTGATCGAGCGCAACGCCGCCCTGCTCGGCCGCCTGATGGGCGACATGCTCGACATGGAGCGCATCCGCGTCGGCAAGCTCAAGCTCGACACGTGCCTCTGCGACCTCTCCCGCGCGGTCGACGTGGCCCTCGAGACCATGCGCCCCATGGCGAACGAGCGGCAGATCGAGCTCACGCGCACGGACACGCTCACGGCCGTGCAGGTGCTCGGCGACCCGGCGCGCCTGCAGCAGATCGTGTGCAACCTCCTCAGCAACGCCATCAAGTTCAGCGCGCCCGGCGGCACCACGGAGGTCTCGCTCGCGTGCGCCGGCTCCACCGTGACGCTCACCGTGCGCGACGACGGCCTCGGCATCCGGCCCGACCTCTTGCCGCACGTCTTCGAGAAATTCCGCCAGGCGGACGCGTCGTCGGCGCGGCGGCAGGGCGGGCTCGGCCTCGGGCTCTCGATCGTGAAGGACCTCGTGATGCTCCACGGCGGCACGGTGCGGGCCGAGAGCGAGGGGGTCGGCCGCGGCGCGACGCTGCTCGTGGAGCTCCCGCTCGCGGCGGAGGACGACGCTCTGCCGTCCGAGCGGCGGGAGGACGGCCCCTCCCTCGAAGGTCTGCACGTCCTCGTCGTGGACGACGAGCAAGGCGCGCGGGAGGTTCTTTCACGCCTGCTCGTCGAGGAGGGCGCCGAGACCCGGACGGCGTCGACCGCGGCGGAGGCGATGCGCGTGATCCAGTCCGGCTGGCCCTCCGTGGTGCTGAGCGAGCTCGGTTTGCCCGGGGAGGACGGGTTTCACCTGGTGCGCGCCGTGCGAAACGACCGGCTCGCCGCGTCGCTCCCCGTCGTCGCCGTCACGGCCTTCACCCGCGACGCCGACCGAGCCCGAGCTTTACGCGCGGGCTTCGATGGCCACGTTTGCAAGCCCATCGAGCCGCATCGCTTGTTCGACGAGCTCGGCCGGATCCTCGGGACGGCTACCAGCGGTGGTACGCGGGATGGCCCTCTTTCACCGCGACGAACGTCCCGCGGCACGTCGCCGTGACCTTCCCGCCGGCCTCGAGCGTCGCTTCGATCACGCACCGATCCTCGGCCACGTCGGCCACGCGCGCCACGAGGCGCACGGGCCCGAGCGGCGTCGGCCGCCGGAGTTTTACGTGAAAATCGGCCGTCACCGTGCACGGGGGTTTGTCGAGGCCGCCCCGCTCCATCAGGTGATGCGCCGCGGTCCAGTTCGAATGGCAATCGAGCAGCGCGCCGATGATCCCGCCGTTCAGCATGCCGGGGAACGCCTGGTGGTACGGCTCGGGGACCCACGTCGCCACGACCTCGTCGCCCGCCACGTGGCTCTTGATCCGCAGCCCCTTCTCGTTCGCCGGCCCGCAGCCGAAACAATAGCTCCCGGGCGCGTAGCGGTCCTGCAAGCTTTGTTGATCGCTCATCCTCGTTCCCTCACGCGATGGTCATGCCGCCATCGACCACGATCGTCTGCCCCGTGAGGAACGATGCCGCGTCGGAGGCGAGGTACAGCGCCGCCCCGGCGATCTCGTCGGGCTGCCCGTACCTTCCGAGCGGCGTCCGCCCCACGACCCGCTCGACGAGATCCTTGTTGTGCACGATCGCCGAGGCGAACCGCGTATCCACGAGGCCCGGCGCGATCGCGTTGACGCGGATCCCGCTCGCGCCGAGCTCGACCGCCATCGTCTGCGTCATCGACAGGACCGCGGCCTTCGTCATCCCGTACACGCCCTGCAGCGGCGCGCCCGCGAGCCCCGCCACGCTCGCCACGTTCACGATCGAGCCTGGCGCGTTGCGCTCGACGAGGTGCCGGACGAGCTCACGCGACGTGTAGAAATAGCCCTTCAGGTTGACCTCGATCGTCTTGTCGAACGCCGCGTCGTCCGCCGTCATCAGCGGGCCGAAATGAGGGTTCGTCGCGGCGTTGTTGACGAGGACGTCCACCTTCCCGAACGCCGCGATCGTCTGCTGGAAGAGCTTCTGCACATCGTCGGGCTTGCCCGTGTGGCACGTGAATGCCGAAACGGTCACGCCCTCCTTGCGCAGCCGCTCGGCCGCCACGTCGAGCCCTTCCTTCTTCCTCGACGCGATCACCACCTTCGCCCCGCTCTGCCCGAGCGCTTTGGCGATCGACTCGCCGATCCCTCGGCTGCCACCGGTCACGATCGCGACCTTGCCCTCGACGTTGATGAAGCTCTTCATCGCGGCGGCATCCTCGCGAATCCGTGCCGCCTTGCCAAGCAAGGTTTTTGCTCGATACGCCCGAGCGAGCTCGGCGCGTGTGCAGTAGGCGCCTGCTCGTTCGTGATCCACGGCGGGCCCCGCTCGTTTCGACGGGAACATGCTGCTCGTCCCCCGCCTGGCACGTACGCTGCTCCACCCCTCGCCGCGGGCGGCGCTCGATTCCGGCGCCCGAAGCCAGGGGGAATGAAACCATGACACGAACGATGGGAATCGCGGTCGCCACGTTTGCGCTCGCCGCGGCGAGCGCCAGCACGGCCTCGGCGCAAACGTTGGTGCGCGAAACCGAAATGGAGCGGCGCGGCCAGATTGGCGCTCCGCTGAACGCGTTCGAGATCCAGGTCGATTCGGGCTACAACCAGGCCTTCGGCCCGGCGGTGCCCGCGACTGAAGGAACGCAAGCGACGCGCCTCGGCGGCGCAGGCCTCGGCGCGGGCCTCGGCCTCCACTACCGCGCGAATCCGTACTCCTCGGTCGGCATCAACGGTAGTTACAACATGCAAAACCTCGCCCGAGGCGCAGAGATGCGTGGCGCGACGGCGGGCATCGACGGCGTCTTCCACACGAGCCCCTACACGCGCCTCGATCCGTGGGTCTCGGTCGGCGCCGGGTATCGCATGCTCTGGGATCAGCCCTCGGGCCCGAACAACGACATGCTCATCCACGGCTTCCAGCTCGCGAGGGCCAAGATCGGCGTCGACATCCGCGTGAGCGAGAGCGTCGCGCTCGCCCCGACGATCGGCGGCGATCTCAGCATGTTCCTCTGGCGCAACCCCGAGGGCCGCGTCGGGAATCAGACGGTCGACACGCCGCGCCTGAACGCCTTCGTCTTCGCGGGCGTCGCGGGCCGCTTCGACGCCGGTGGGGAGCGCGCTCGTCCGGTGACGATCGTGGGTCGCCGGTAAAACCAGCACGCGTGACCACGCGTGTGAGGGGGCGGGCTTTTGGCCTGCCCCCTCGTTTCATTTCGTGCCTGGCCATGTGCCCCGGGCGGCGGTATGTGCCGAAGCTGCCGATGAAGCTCTTCGTGCTCCTCGCGATCCTCACGGATTGCCGTCGCGACACCCTCGACAGCCCGGACGCGCTGCGCGCCGCGCTCGACGCCGCCGTCGCGGCGGGCCCCTTCACGGGCCTCGGCACGCTCGTCGTCCCGTTTTCGCCGCAGGGCGTCACGGCATGCGCCGTCGTCGGCGAGAGCCACATCGCGCTGCACACGTGGCCCGAAGAAGGCAGGCTCTTCGTCGATGTTGCCTCGTGCAGCACCAAGGAGAGCGTCGAGCGCGCGCTCGCTGCGATCCGCGCCGTGTTCCCCGAGGGAAAACTCGCCGTGCTCGATGAGCGTGTGCTCGATGGTGGCGTGATCTCCAGCGTTGCCCGGTGACACGCGGCCCTTGCGGTCGCCATACAGGCCGCGTAAAACCGCGCCTCGATGGCGACCAACGTCCAGCAAGATCCCGCGGCGCAGCAGTGGTCGGGACCCAAGTCGAAGAAGGAGATCCTCGGCCATCCGGCCGGCCTCTTCGTGCTCTTCACCACGGAGATGTGGGAGCGGTTCTCCTACTACGGCATGCGCGGCCTCTTGAAGCTGTACTTGGTGAACTACTTGTTCGTCACGTACCGCCAGCGGTTCCAGGGCCAGGCGTACGACGCGACCGGCAACCCGAACGACGTCCTCGGCTGGAGCTTCATCCGCGGCTTCTTGCCCGACGTCGATCCCGCGACGCTCTCGCAGTGCGTGAACGAGAAGGTCGGTCTCCTCGTCCAGGGTGACCCGACGAAGAACATCGCGCCGATGGCCTCGGACATGGCGCACTCGATCGCGCAGCAGACCTGCTCGATGCAGCCCGTCGCCTCGGCGATTTACGGCTGGTACACCGGCCTCGTCTACCTGACGCCGCTGCTCGGCGGCTTCATGGCCGATCGCTACCTCGGCCAGAAGCGCTCGGTCTACCTCGGCGGCGCGCTCATGGCGCTCGGCCAGTTCGTGCTCTTCGGCGCCGAGAACCTGTTTTTCCTCGGCCTTTTGCTCCTCATCATCGGCAACGGCTTCTTCAAGCCGAACATCTCGACCCAGGTCGGCAACCTCTATCCGCCCGGCGACAAGCGCCGCGACGGCGCGTACACGATCTTCTACATGGGCATCAACCTGGGTGCCTTCCTGACGAACCTCGTCTGCGGCACCCTCGCCCAGAACAGCGGCTGGCGGTACGGCTACCTCGCGGCGGGCGTCGGCATGTGCCTCGGCCTGCTCATCCAGTTCTTCTTTGGTCCGAGCACGCTCGCGCCCGACACGCTCAAGAAGCGTGAGGACACGAAGGGCGAACCCCAGGCCGTGGTGAAGGAGGAGAACGAGGGGCAGCGCATGGGCGCGCTCGTGATCCTCTGCGCGCTGAACATCGTCTTCTGGGCCGTCTACGAGCAGCAGGGCAACACGATGCAGACGTGGGCCGACGAGAAGACCGTCTGGCCCGTGATCTTCGGCTTCCAGATCCCCTCGACCTGGTTCCAGTCGTTCAACCCGTTCTTCATCTTCCTCTTCGCGCCGATCCTCGACCGCATCTGGGCCGCGCAGGCCAAGAGCGGCAAGGAGATGTCGAGCGTCACGAAGATGGCCGTCGGCTGCATCATCCTCGGCCTCTCGTTCATCGTGATGGTCGGAGGCGCGCAGGTGATCGGCGGAGGCAAGGGCAGCGTGATGTGGCCGCTCGTCTGCACGGCGCTGCTCACGATCGGCGAGCTTTATCTGTCGCCGATCGGGCTCTCGCTCGTGACGAAGGTCTCGCCGGTGCGGTTCGTGTCGATGATGATGGGCATGTGGTTCATGTCGAGCTTCTTCGGCAACATCCTGAGCGGCTACATCGGCATCCTCTACACGAAGTGGTCGCCGACGAACTTCTTCCTCCTGCTCATGGCCCTCGGCGTCGCCGCCGGCCTCGCGATCGCGGCGTTCAACAAGCCGCTGCGCAAGGCGATGGGCAATCACTGACGCCGCGTTTCACTCCCCCTTCCGCGCAGGCGACCAGCAAGTAGCCGTTTCGATGGGGGCGCCGCGGAGGATGACCCGGCCTCCCGCCCCTTCCGTGATCGAAACGCCGCCGGGCACCGATTCATGGTACGTCCGTATCTCGCCGTCCCGGGTTCGATCCACGGGGATGACGAGCTCGTTCGCCCAGCGGGGGCTCGTCTCGGACCAGACGACGAAGTGATCGGCGTCGCCCTCGCGGAAATGGCGGGTCATCAGATACGGCTCGAACATCGCGCTGCTGATGCAGGTCGGCCCAGGCATCATCAGGACACGAGGCGCGTCTTGCGTGCCGATGAGAAAGGCGCGCTTCGAGGGGCACTCGTAGAACGGGCTATCGCGCTGGATCCATTGCTCGACGCGGCCTGAAGGCTCCTTGCCGTGGACCGAGGAGCAGGCGCAGAGCGTGGCCGCGACGAGAAACCCGAGAGCGCGCATGATCGAAATATACGGGATGGGCGCGCCCGAAATCGACCTCCTGCTGATAGCGGAGTTTCGTCTGGCAGGTGCCGGCGCCGCGCCAAAGAATGTCTTTTCAATCGATTGGCGTGTTGTCTCCATGAGCGCCCACGGGCCTTCGGAGAGAGCCTGGATGAAGGCGTGAAAGCCCTCCTCGGGTACGTGGGCGAAGCTGGTTGCTGGCATTGGATTCCTCCTTGGGCGGGGCCCGTACGTGACGGTGGAGGGGGGCACCATCCGATGAGCTCGCTCGCTTTGGCGCGCGGGCAAACCCTTCGTATGCGCTGACTTTCTCGGGAATGCGCAGCTCTCTGGGGTGCGGCCGTGACAATCCTGCTGCGAGCAGCACTATCTCGACTGTTTGCAAGATTGACCCCGGAATGAAAAGGACGGTAATGTGTCCTTGCCATGCGAAACCAACACAGTACGCGCACGAAATGGGCAGAGCTGTGCCGCTCGAATGAGTTCAGCGGGAGGTGGGTGGCGCTTGAAAATGTCGAGTACAGGGCCGGAACGATCGAGCCGCACGAAGGCGACGTGGTCGACAGGGATACGGATCTCGGCGAGCTGTGCTGCCGGATGAGGGAGTCCGAACGCAAGGAATGCGTGATTCTTCATTGCGGCGCCGACGGCGAGCCATAGCCGAGGCAGCCGGTCCGACGTATCGAGCCGGTTTGGCACGGTCGTACGCGAATCCGACGGCAGCGACGACCGAACAGGCTGAATGCAGAGGGAAGCGCCGCGGGCGCTCCTGGCTGCGACGGGCGAATCCGCCGGGCCGTGCCCCGCTGCGACGACGGCAGCGGGGACGGCGGCTGCTCGTCAGAGCCCGTTGGGGATCACGGTGAGGGTGGCGGAACCCTTGTTCGTCAAAATGAGATCGTCGTACCCATCGCCGTCCAGGTCCGCGACTGCAATGGCGTTGAGGCCGGGCGAGGTGCCGGTCGTGACGACGGCGCCTGCGGTAAAGGAGCCATTGCCGTTGCCGGTCATCGGGCGGACCCCGCCCGAGGCGGCGGTGACCAGGATGTAGGCGTCGAGCTTGCCGTCGCCGTTGAAGTCACTGGCCACGACCCCCAGCGCCGAGTTGGCGACCGCGCTGGCTCCCGTGGCGGATTGCACGCCGCTCGCGACGGTGCCGTCGCCGTTCCCTTTGAAGAAGAAGAGGTATGCGCCGGCCGCGCCGTTCGCGAGGATGTCGAGCTGGCCGTCTGCGTCGGCGTCGCCGAAGGCGATGCCTGCGGTCTGGCCATTGAGGGCGTTGGTGTAGGAGACCGGTGCGGCGAACGAGCCGTCGCCCTGGTTGATGAGGATCGAGAGGCGCGCGGAGCTGGGGCTCGTCACCACGATATCGGGGTCGCCGTCACCGTTCAGGTCACGGCAGGCGATGGTCGACTGCACGCCGCCGGTGTTGGGAATGGCGATGAGCACGGGCGCGCCGAAGCTGCCGGTGCCGGTGCCGAAGAGCACGCTCACCTGGTTCGTGACCACGCTGGTGGTGGCTATGTCGACCTTCCCATCGCCGTCGAAGTCCCCCGCGCAGAGGTGGACCGAGCCCGGGGCGCCGGTCGTGAAGCTCGTCAGCGCGCCGAAGGTGCCGGGCGCGCTCATGCCGAGGTTGCGGTAGACGCTGATGTTTCCGTTGTTGGCGGGCAGGTTGGTCTGGCCGTCGACGGTGATGGCGTCGAGCCACCCGTCGCCGTCCACGTCCGCCGCCACGACCGCGTTGCTGGAGAGCGCGGCGCCCGCATAATTGACCTCCGCCTGGACGGTCGCGTCGCCATTGCCGAAGAAAACGGAGACCGAGCCGGAGGGACTCATCGTCGAGCCGGATTCGGCGTTGGCCACCAGGATGTCGAGCTTGCCGTCGTTGTTCACGTCGGCGACCGTCGGGGCCAGCGGGTTGTGCGTCGCCGGGACGCTGATCGGCGTGCCGGGGACCTGGCCGGAGGGTGGAGTCTGGCAGGCGCCGTTCGAGCAGATGTCGCCCGTCGAGCACGCGAGGTTGCACGCGTTGCAGTGGTCGGCGTTGCTCTGGAGGTTCGCCTCGCAGCCGTCGGATGCGAGCCCATTGCAGTCGGCGAGGCTGCCAGCGCAGGCCTCGCAATTCGTTCCCTCGTAGGTGGGCGCGCACTGGCAGGTGTAGCCATTGATGCCGTCGGTGCACGTGCCGCCGTTCAGGCAGGGGTTCGGCGCGCAGTCGTCGACGTTGGTCTCACAGTTCGTCCCGGAGTATCCGGGCGCGCACTGGCAGGTGTAGCCATTGATGCCGTCGGAGCACGTGCCGCCGTTCAGGCACGGGTCGGAGGCGCACTCGTCGATGTTGATATCGCAACTCGTCCCGGTGAAGCCGGGCGCGCACTGGCAGGTGTAGCCATTGATGCCGTCGGAGCACGTGCCGCCGTTCAGGCAGGGGTTGGGGGTGCAATCGTCGACGTTGGTCTCGCAGTTCGTCCCGGAGTATCCAGGCGCGCACTGGCAGGTGTAGCCATTGATGCCGTCGGAGCACGTGCCGCCGTTCAGGCACGGGTCGGAGGCGCACTCGTCGATGTTGATATCGCAGTTCGTCCCGGTGAAGCCGGGTGCGCACTGGCAGGTGTAGCCATTGATGCCGTCGGTGCACGTGCCGCCGTTCTGGCAGGGGTTCGGGGTGCAGTCGTCGACGTTGGTCTCACAGTTCGTCCCGGTGAATCCGGACGCGCACTGGCAGGTGTATCCGTCGACGCTGTCGGAGCACGTGCCGCCGTTCAGGCAGGGGTTCGGGGTGCAGTCGTCGACGTTGGTCTCACAGTTCGTCCCGGTGTATCCAGGCGCGCACTGGCAGGTGTATCCGTCGACGCCGTCGGTGCACGTGCCGCCGTTCTGACAGGGGTTGGGTGCGCAGTCGTCGACGTTGGTCTCGCAGTTCGTCCCGGTGTATCCAGGCGCGCACTGGCAGGTGTAGCCGTCGACGCCGTCGGTGCACGTGCCGCCGTTCTGGCAGGGGTTCGGGGTGCAGTCGTCGACGTTGGTCTCGCAGTTCGTGCCGGTGTATCCAGGCGCGCACGCACAGGTGTATCCGTCGACGCCGTCGGAGCACGTGCCGCCGTTCTGGCAAGGGTTGGGTGCGCAGTCGTCGACGTTCGTGCACTTGCTGGGCTGCCCGGAGCAGGTCCAGCCGCTCTCGACCGTGCAGTCGCTGGAGCAGCCATCGCCGCTCGCCTCGTTGCCGTCGTCGCAGGTCTCCGGCGAGGCGAGGGCACCGTCGCCGCACACCGCGTTCACGCCGCCCTGGCCGTTGTCGATCTCGCTGCGATCGACGCGGGCGATGATCTCGCACCCCGTCGAGCCGAGCATCGCCCCGAAGAAGAGCGCCCAGTAGCCAACCCGCCCAACCACACGCAACGTCGTTGCGTTCATGAAAAATGAAGAGGAGTGCATCATCGGAGCGCGCTTATAGCCGAAAGCGCACGCGCGCGGTCGACATTCGAGGAACGACTTCGTCGCGCTCAATACCGTGCGCCCCTGAAGCGCTGATTATTCCGCACCTGACGAGCCTCGTGCCCGTCGGCGCAACCATGTGGCGAGCGCGAGCAGCACGAACCAACGGCCTGTCGACGCGAGGCCGACGGGCGCTACGCGGCATCCACATCCGGAGCTGCCGCTGTCGTCGCCGTCTTCGCTCCCGCCGCCGCCGCTCGGTTCATTCGAGCCGCCGCTCCCCGCGCTCCCGCTCGTGCCCGAACCAGCGCCGCCTTCACCCGAGCTGGCAGGTGTCCCGGCGCATGGGGCCTCGAATCGATCGGCCGAGAAATCGGCGCACTCGTCGGCGCTCACGTTGATCGGAAGACCGAGCGTGCCCGTCGTGGGGTAGAGGTGCTCTTTGCCGTTACCATCGACGATGCGAAAGAAGTACCGATGGCAACCCGATTCGAGGGTCATCGCCTTCTCGTAGGTGCCATGCGCCTCCATGCCGTGCGTGAGCGCGAGGGCGTCGCAGACCGCTTCCGCACCGTCGCGCGAGCGCACGACTTCAGCGACCTTCGGAGCCCCACCCCCAGGCAGGTAGTACGTGATCCCGAACGTCGGGTTCGTCACCGGCGCTTCTTTGACCACAAACGAACCATCGCGGCTGAGATCGTAAAAATGGGTCCCGTCGCCCGCCACGGGGTAAGTGCCTTGGACGCCGAACACGAGGTGATGGACCTGTCGGTTCGCGAGGACCGCGCCCGTGCCGAGCGCGGTGTAGCCGGCGCCGTTGATCGCCGCCCAGTGCGCATTGGAGGTGACCCACGTGAGCATCGCGAGCTCGGGGGTCGCGTTGCCTTCTTCGGCGTTCTCGTCCGCGGCGCGATCCGAGAAGTGCGAGAAGCGTTCGTCACGGCTCGTGACACCACACGTCGTCACGTCGCCTTCGCAGTGCGTGTCGTCGTCCTGCCCGACGAGCACACAGCAGCTCGAGTGATCCGCGCAGAGCGGGCACGTGGTGGTGGCGATGTGGTTCGACTGGAAGTGCGCGGCTCGGCCGAGGTCGGCGACGATCTCGAGCGGTGGTGTCGGGCTCGGGATGGGCCTCCCCGACGGCGTGGTGCCGTCGGGGCTCATGAGGGCATCAAAATACGCCGGGTCGGTGCGAATGCGGTTCGTCCAGAACCCAAGGACGCGCTCGTCGTGGTTGGGCAGCGCCCCCACGGGTTCCCCGATGGCCTGTTGCTCCGAGGCATAGTTCTCCGCCGGCGCAACCAAGCAGCTCGCGAGGAGCGCCGTCCCGACGAGTGTTCCAGAGAGCGTGCCGACGACGTGGCTGGTCTTCATGCAGCCAGCGTAAGCCGACCGCGTGGTGGAACGAGCGCGAAAGGGGCGTCGTGGAGAAACGAGGTTTTCCGCGGCGTGTGTCGAGGTTGGGGCTCTGTTTCTCGAAGAAATGATTCTCGGCCTCTCCCATGGCACCAACCCCCAAAAAGAAAGGCCCCCTCGGACGAACCGAGGGGGCCTTCTTCCTTTCGAGCGACGAATCGCTCTATCGATCGATCAGCCGAACAGCGGCAGCTCTTCCTTCTCCTTGATCGGGAAGCGAGCTGCGACCTCGTTTTGATCGATCCCCGCGAGCCTGCGCAGCGCGCGGTGCACGTGACCCGGCTTCAGGCGGACGCCGCCGCCCTCGACCGGCTCGAGCGTGTTCGGGTCGATGTTCATCGGGTTGTGACGCTCGGTCGTCTTACCGATGACCTGGTTGCCCGGGATGCCCGCGCCCATCAGCAGCATGCTGGTGATCGACCAGTGGTCCTTGCCGTTACCGGAGTTGTACCCCGGCGTGCGGCCGAAATCGGACCCGACGACGATCACCATGTTGCCCCAGACGCCCGTCGCCTTCGCCTCTTGGACGAGGTAGTCGATGCCGTCCCAGAGCTCGGCCAGCCGCGCGAACTGCTGGTCGTCGTTGTTGCCGTGCGTATCGAACCCGCCGATGCCCAGGTTCGCGCTGACGCAGATGCCGGCGCGGTAGGCGGCGAGCGCGATCTGCGCCTGACGACGGAGGTTACCGTTCTCGAGCTGCGCGGGCAGATACTCCGTCAGCTTCTTGAGCTCGTTTTGCCCCGAGCGCGCCGTGAACAGCATACCCATCGACTGCTGGATGCGCGGCAGGTTCTGCTTCTCGGCGTACGCCATGTGGCGGGCGGAGCGCGCCTCGGCGATACGCGCCTCCGTCTCCTCCGTGTAGTACGGCGTCTTGTTCTCGTCGTACATCGGGTCGATGACGTTCGGGTAGGCGATGCGACGGATCGCATCGACGTTGCCCACCCGGGTCACCGCCACGGTGCCGGCCGTCGTGTCGTAGCCGCCGTACGAGATGTACGCCATCGGCAGCGAGCCGCCGGCGACGGCGGCCGTGAGCGCGGCGAACGAGGCCTTGTTTTCGGCCAAGGTGCCCGCCCACGTCACGCGCGTGCCGACGTCGTGGCTGTTCGTCGACGTATCGACGCCGTTCAGGACCATGAGGTCGTTCACGTACTTGTCGAAGAACGCCTTGTTCGCGCCGTCCGGATCCGGGGCGTATTGCATCGGGAGCTTGCTCTTGCTCCCGACCGCCGTCCCGATCGCCGTCGCGAGGTAATGGTTCATCGGGTCGGCGTCGCTCTCGCCCTTCGAACCCTTCGGATCGCAGTGGCTCGTGACGTCCCAGCCGCCGCCGGCGTGGATCATGACCCAGAACTTGCCCGTGTAGGGCGCGGCTCCGGCGTCGCTGGAGAACGGGATGGTGCTGGCGGCCACGCCGAGCCCCGCCGTCGATGCAATCTTGAGGAAATCTCTTCGGTCCATGGGGGCTCGCTCCTCACTCGTAAAGGAAGTGGTAGTCGGACAGCATGTACGTCACGACCGTCATCCACGAACGGATGACGTAATTCGGATCCTCGCGCAGACGATCCTCTTCGGGCAGCGGCGTACGCGTCCAGTAGTCGTTCTCCACGCGGCACGGGCCGTTCAGCCACGTCGAGTACTTGCCCTCGGGCTGCGACATGTCGCTCATGCCCTTCACGCCCTCGCGGTACGTGTCGAGGAAGAGCTTGTAGGTGCGCTCGATCTCGGGGTGACCATCGGGCAGCGTCTCGCCGAGGATGTGCTTGTGGAGGTACTGGATGTTCTTCTTGATGGCGACGACGGCGGGCTCGACCGGGAAGCCGTTCTTGTCTTCCGGCTCGAAGCTCGTCTCGACGTACGGGAAGAGCATGCGCTCCTCCGTCGGCTTCCACATGTCGCGCGGCACCGCGGTGCAGGACATCTCGTTCGCCATGCGCTCGCCGATGTTCGCCATGATGCCGTTCGGGCTCGTGACGCGCTTGACCACGTCGGCCGAGTCGATGCCGCCGTAGAGCATGCGGTAGGCATCGCCGCGGAGCAGGTAGTCGTACGTGCCGCCGTTGTCCTCGTACGCGCGGGGACGCCACGGATAGCCGAGGACGGCCTGGATCTTCCGGTGGAGCTGCTCGGGCGTGACGAGGCGGCCCATGCCGACCTCACCGAGCCGCGCCTTGCCGGCCGAATCGAGCGCGCCGCTGTTCTTCGCGCGGAAGTACGGCGAGTGGATGATCTGCTTCACGACGACCTTGAGGTCGTAGTTCGAGGCCTCGAACTCGCGCGCGATCTTGCTGAACTCCGTGTACTCGGCGAGGTAGGCCTGGAACTCGGTCGAGAAGTCGCTCGCCTTGCGGTCCTGCGGCGCCACGAGCGGCTTCTGGCCCGTGAGGCCTTCGAAGATGATGTACACGGCCGACAGGGCGAAGCGCGGGTCGGCGGCGACGCGCGGCGCGAGCCATTGCAGGCCTTGCGGCAGCATCTCGTACGGCGTCTTTTCGCCCTTGAAGCCCGGCGGACGCATGTCGTCGAGCGGAGGCGTCATCGGATCGTAGGCCGCGCGCCCGTTCCAGTGCCGGAATGCGCCGGCGACCGGATCGATCTCCACGTGGCATTGCTGGCAGGCGGCCGCGTTGAGGGTCGGGTTGACCTCGGTGATGAGCGTCTGATCGAGCGGCTGCTGGCCGGTCTTCAGGATGTCGGTGCCGAGGAAGAACTGGTAGACCATGCGCGCGCGCGCCCGGTTCCGGTTCGTCTCCGTGGTCGGGAACCGGTTCAGGAACATCGGCGACGTGAGCACGCCGGCGTGCGGCAGGGTCGGGATCTGCGCCTCGATGAACTCGTTCGGATCCGCGTCGTTCTTGAACGGCAGGTCGCTCAGCATGAACGCCTGGGCCGAGAACGGGTTCACCATGATGTAGTTGGCCGTCAGGATCTCGCTGAACGGCCGGTTCTCGCGCACCACGTGGGCCACGAGCTCGAGCGGCTCGCGCGCCACGCCGCGGTTCGTCCAGGAACGCAGCTTGTTGTAGAGGTCGTCGGCGTTCCAGGCGCCGTACTTGTCGATGGCGTCTTCCATCGCCTTCGGCTCGGCGTTGGCGCCCTCGAAGAACTGGTCGTACCAGTAGGGGTTGTAATAATCGATGTCGTTGAGGAGCTGCACCGCGTCCTCGTTCCCCAGGTAGCGATCCGTGAGGAACTGGTCGTTGTAGATCTCCTTCAGGCGCGTGTAGAACGCCTCCTCCGTCATCATGTGGTCGAGGACGGGATCGAGGGCGCGGATGCCGCCGGCCTCGATGGCGTCTTCCTCTTCCACGGTGGGCAGTCGGCCGACCAGGGAGAGCGACGCCTTGCGCAGCGTCTCGGCGGGCGTCGCGAGCTGCACGCCCGTGAACGTCGCCGAGAGGTTCGTCTCGCAGGACGAGGGCTCGTTGAAGCGGTTCACGAGCTCCTCGAGCGCCTTGAACTCGTCGCTGCCCGGCTGGATGACCACGCCGCCCGGATGCTTGCGGGAGGCGGTGCCGCCGGTGGGCATGGCGAGCAGCTGCGACATGCCGTCCTGCTGGAGGGCGGCCGCGTTCTTCATGATCTCGTAGTTCGTGTCGAGGAAGCCTGCTTCGCTGCTGCCTCGAAGCACGAGGCTCGAGTCCTTCGCGGCCCCGTTCGAGGTATGGCAGGCGATGCAGTTGTTCGAAAGGATCGGAGCCCAGACCTGCTCGGCGAAGAACATCTGGTCCGAAACGCACGGACCATCGTCCTCCCCAGCGATGCAGCCGGTGAACCCCAGCGCGCCGATCGCGGCCAGGGACACCAGACCAATGGAGCCAAGATGTTTTCCGAGTCGTCTTCGCGTTCGCGGCATGAGCGGCCTCGTAGGTGGTTCCGGGCTCGCAGAGACGAGCCTGGAAAGTCATACGTAACGGAAGCTCTCTTCTACACGAGGACCGCCGCCGCTGAAATGGTGGGAATCTGGGTTCTACTTCCCTACCTCGGGGCCATTTCGAAAAACGAATGGACTTTTCCCCTCGCAGCATAACGCGAAGGTGCGGCTGCGAGGCTCGATACGTCGCGCAAGTTTGCGTGCGTATTCTCGATTTTGGCGAAATCAGGTCCCGCCGGCGCCGCCCGCGCCGCCGGCACCACCGGCGCCGCCCGCGCCGCCCGCGCCGCCGGCCCCACCGG
>NZ_JARZHG010000054.1 GCF_029946505.1 Polyangium sp. y55x31 | reverse complement strand
CACCTGCATATGTCGTCAGCAATCAAAAATGTACCGACGACTGGACCGAGCCTCGTTCGATTGATCCTACAAAGTGGGATGTTGGAGCCGATGGACCTACTCGACGGTTTATGAGATGAGTTCTAGTCTTTTCCCACGCCGAAGAACATTCTGACGCTCGCGCCCCCGAAGGGAGCCCCGGCGATGTCGAGTACGTCCGGCTCTGGCCGGCCTCCATTGTACTCTTGCAAGAACCGACGATAGGGCTCGGGCAGGCGCACGCCGAGCTTCTCCTCCAGCTCTTGGAGGGACTGCTCGCTCAGAGGTTCTCCGCGGTCTTTGATTACCATGTCACGGTTTCCCTTTTGTTGCGACCCGCCGGTGTGGCCCGTGGCCCGATGAATGTCCTTGGGCACGAGCTGCATCGTCTTCCCGTCCCAAATAGTCGAAGGTGGCGCCCCGCCGAGACTGAAACCGTCGAAGGTGGCCTTCACTTCGTCCGCCTTGCCGAGCGTCGCTCCCCACTCGCGCCCGATCCGCTCCCCGGTATGCCAGGAGCTTTTCGAGCGGTTCGAACGCCGGTCGATGCACTCCGTCCCCGAGCTCGTACCAGTAGCGCGCATTCGGGCCGACGCGGGGATGACGCCGGCAGACGCGAAACACGCTCTTTCCGTGCAGTTCCTCCGCCCACCCCTCCGCGGGCACGCGCGCTGCGCCACACCCGAGGAGCCATACCGAGACGCAAGCCGCGAAGAGCACCGCAAGCCCGAGCCGAAAGAACCGCAGGGCGGCGCCCACGAGCATCAGGGCGGCACGGGTGACTCGCAGCACGTCCATGCCCACGATGACAGGTCTCAGCGGCCACCCCCGTCAACCGCGCCCACCCCGGGACCCCTCCGCACGAACATTTCCGCGCCGCGCTCCTCCCCGGCGACCCCTCCCCACCAAAAATCCGCGCCGCAATTCCTCGCGGGGACCCCTCCGCCGCCCGCCCCTCGGCGACAAAATCCCGCGGGGAGCCCCCCTCCCCTCGACCTCCCCGCCGGCAAATCCCCGCGGGGACCCCTCCCCGCGCGGCGCGCCTCGCCAAAAACCTCCCGTCGACCCCTCCCCGCGCGGCTCCGGGAAAGAACGCGCTCCTCCCGGAAGCCTCCCGCCCCCGTTCTGCGTTCTCCGACGGCTCCCGATTACACCTTCCCCGCCCACCTTGTGAGGACACAACCCATGACCGGACCCCGCACCGTTGCCATCGACGAGCCCTTCGACGACCTCGACGAGGAGCTTCGCCACACCGAGTTGACCTCGAAGGCGTACCCGGACACCGCTCCGCTGGCCGAGTCCTTCGCCGCCCTCCGCGCCGAGGTCCGCAAGCGCAAGGCCGAGGAAGACGCCCTCCTCGATGGGATCGCCTTCGCCAAGGCGCTCGTGGTCGCCGCCGACGATGTGCTCAATCTCCTCGTCGACGAGACGAAAAAGGCCGTGCTCGCGGCGTACGATCAGGATTTTCAGGCCCCGCTTTATCGGCAGCTCTTCGAGGGGCAAAGCCCGAGCGAGCTCAAGCGGCCCCTTCTCGGCGCCCAGCTCGAGACCATGCGCGCCTGGGTAGGGCCCCTCGGCGCCGCGAACGTGCCCGCGCTCGACGTGATCGCGCAGAAGCTCTCGTCGGCCATCGTCAAGGCCGACGACGCCGTCACCAAGACTTCGCTCGCGGAGCAGGCCATGGATACCTTCGTCGCCGGCCCGCGGACTTCACTGGTGAACGACGTCAATGCCCTCCGCAAGCTCACGGCGGGGCAAATCGGCGAGCTCGTGCACGGGATCCTCGAAGGAAAGGTCCCGCGCGATTTCGCCGATCGATTCTTCCTGTCGAGCGGCGGATCGAGGACCCCGACGAGCGCCGAGCTCTCCCAATCGATCACGCGCCTCGAAGCAAAACTCGCGCGGCAGAAGGCCCTCCTCGAATCCATGAAGGAGAAGGAGGCCAAGCAGCTCCGCGCCAGGCAGGAGGCCGAGCTCGCCGAAAAACAAGCCAAGCTCGCGGCCGCCGAGAAACGGGCCGCCGAGGCGGCGCAGGAGATCGCGCGCCTCAAGGCGGAGATGGGCTCGACCTGAACGTAGCGGCGGCCGAGCAGAGGGGGCACGCGCCTTGCTAGGCGAATGGCGCGCGCGGCGATTCGAGCCGCCGCGGAAGGGGAATCCACCATGCGCACGCCGCTGCTTCGCTTGTGCTCCGTCCCGCTCCTCGCGGTCCTCGCCACCGCCTGTTTCACGACGCTGGAAGATCAGCCTCGAAAGCCTGATGGAACGGCCCTGCCGCCCACGCCGATGGCGCCGGATCAACAGGCCGAGCTCGATGCGCTCCTCGACGAGGCGCAAAAATCGGCGAACATGACCGCCGCCGATTTCGCGAGCCAGTATGCGGTCTCCTTCGCGAACGGCCTCTCCTACGATCCCGCGCAGGCCGACGGCCTCCCGCTGATCCAGGCCTCCTCGCTCGGGCTCGACGCCGACGAGATGGACAAGCTCAAGGAACACGGCTTCGTCATCTCGGAGAAGAAACGATTCCCCACGTTCGTGTACGGCTACGAGAGCATTTATGCGCTCGATCTGCCGCTCTACGTGTCGGCGGACTCGGTCCTCTACGCCGTCCACCGCTCCTACGACGCCATCCTGAAGGCCGTCGAGACGGCGTCCCTCGCGCCCGAGCTCCAGACGCTGCTCCAATCGATGCGCGCCGAGCTCGCGGCCGGCGGCGGCTCCGCGCTCGGCACCGAGGCGCGCGCGGACGCGGATCTCTTCACGGCCGTCGCGCTGTCGCTCCTCACCGATCAGGCGGTCGCGCCCGTCGCGGGCGCACAGGAGGCCGACATCGTCAAGCTCGTCGACGGCGCCAAGGCCCACCAGGGAATGGGCGAGGCGCGCCTCTTCGGCAGCGATCGCATCATCGACTTCTCGCAGTTCGAGCCGCGTGGCCACTACACCGAGTCGCCGGAGCTCGAGCGTTACTTCCGCGCGATGATGTGGCTCGGCCGCATCGATTTCCGCATCATCGAGACGCAAGAAGACGGCTCGCAGGTCTTCCAGCGCCGGCAACTCGAAGGCGCCTACGTCCTCCACGCCCTCGCCCAGGGCGATCAGCAGAAGCGTTATACCCGCATCGACAGCGCAATTCGCACGTTCGTCGGCGAAAGCGATTACATGACCCTGCCCGAGCTCGACGGCCTGCTCGGCGATCTCGGCGTCGCCGACGCCTCGGGGCTCGCCGGGCTCGCGGACGACGAGATCGCCAAGGTCGTGCTGCAAAAGGGCTACGGCACGCAGCGGATCTCGAGCCACATCATGATCAACGGCCTCGGGAAGGGCACGCTGCCGCTCTCGTCGAGCTTCGCGCTCTTCGGCCAGCGCTACGTCGTCGACTCGCACGTCTTCTCGAACGTGGTCTACGACCGCGTGAAGAAGGGCGAGGTCTATCGCATGATGCCGAACCCGCTCGACGTCGGCTTCGCGGCGCTCGGCAACGATCAGGCCGGGCAGCTCCTCGTGCCCGAGCTCGAAAAATTCCAGTACGCGCCGGATCTGCACATGATGCGCGTCCTCGTCGACGCGCACCCCGAATCGTTCTGGAATGACAACCTCTACAACCGCTGGCTCGTCTCGCTGCGCGAGCTCTCGCCGAACAAGACCCTCGCCGGCGATACCTCGGGCCTGCCCGGCGTCGCGAAGACGGAGGCCTGGGGCCGCAGGCTCATGAACACGCAGTTCGCGTCCTGGGCCGAGCTCCGGCACGACACGCTGCTCTACGCGAAGCAATCGTACACGGGCGGCGCTTCGTGCCAGTTCCCGGACGCGTTCGTGGACCCGTACCCGGCCTTCTATGCCCGCATCGCCGAGCTCGCCGAGCACGGCTCCGCCATGGTCGACACCCTCGATCTTTCGAGCAACGCATACCTCGCCGAGCGGATCCCGGCGTATTTCGCCACGCTGCGCGACGTGGCCCAGAAGCTCGGCGAGATGGCGAAGAACGAGCGCGACGGCATCCCGCTCACGCAGGAGCACCTCGATTTCATCAACCAGGCCGTGAAGGTGCAGATGGGCTGCGGCGATCCGGAGGGCGCGACGGGCTGGTACGCGAACCTGTTCTTCGACAACTTCCAGAGCGTCCAGCAGGATCCGACGATCGCCGACGTGCACACGCAGCCGACCGACGAGTTCGGCACCCCCGTTGGCCGTGTCCTGCACGTGGGGACGGGCCTGCCGCGCCTCATGGTCGTGACGGCCGATCCGTGCGGCACGCCGCGGGCCTTCGTCGGCCTGGCGTCGTCCTATTTCGAGAAGATCACGTCGAACTTCGAGCGAATGACCGACGAGGAGTGGGCGCAGGGCCTCGAGGCCGCGACGCCCGCCGACGTGCCGTGGATGACGGACCTCGTCTCCCGCTGAAAGACGCGTCGCCCGCGAGCCCTGACATTGCCGCCCGAATCGCGGTTCGGGCGGCACACGCCGGCACAGGGATTCGGGGTATAGCTCAGCTCGCCCGAGCGTAGCCCCCCGAGCGTCGATCCCTCACTCGATGAACTTGCCGCGGCCCTTCGTGCAATCCGCCTGGGCCGATTCCTTCGTGTACTTCGGCCCGGTGTAATTCACGAGCATCCCCATCGCGTAGCACACGCCCACGACGCCCTCGGACGGGCAGGACTTGGCGACGTCGAGCTTGAGCGTCTTGGCAAGGTCGGCGATCTTGGCTTCGTCGAACTTCGCCTTCTCGGCCTCGGGCGCCACGAGGGCGGCACACTGCCCCTCGTCCTTCGGGTCGCGGAGGTAGCCGATGATGACCTGACCCGCCTCGAGGCCCTTCTGCGCGGCCGGCTTGGCCTCTTCCTTGGCTTCCGGCTTGGCTTCGGGCTTCGCCTCGGCCGTCGCGGGCATCGTGGAGCCGGCGGGGGCGGCCGCCTTCGCGGACGAACCGCCGGCGGGGCTCGGCGCCGCCTCCTCCTTGGCACAACCAAAAAGCGCGAGCGCCGCGAATGCGAAAACGATCTTCTTCATGTCCGTAGGTCTTTCCTGATGCCTCGCCTCGGGGACCCTCCCCCTCGGGCGTACGCTGGCGACGCCTACTCGACATGGTCGGAAAACGCAAATCCTTCGGTGCCCGTGCGATCCCGACCACAGGGCCGGCGCCGGGCGCTCGGGCGATCGTCCGGAGGCGCGCGCAGAGTCGGGGCGTCGTCGCCCGCCCGCATTGAATCGATATTTTCAAGCCATTGGAATTCTGGAACTCGTTGCAGAGATTCGATTCTCTGCGACGATGGTCCCGCGGAGAGCGAGGAAGGCAACCATGAAAATGCCGCAGGTTCTTCGTACGCTGGCCCTGGGCGCCCTTTTGCTTTGCGCGGGGCCGAACGTTTCGCGGGCCGAGTCGTCCTCGAAGAATGCGACGTTCGCCGTATGCGACGTGTTGTCGACGCCGGACGTCACGCCGGGGCTCCACGGCCTCTGCGTGACGTACTGCGAGGCGCTCGACTGCGACGCGAAGACCACAGGCCCCTGCGAAACCATGGGGCCCCAGCTCCTCACGCAGTACGATGCCCTGCGCGAGGCCACCGATCCGCCCATGCCCTGCATCGCGGAAGACGCGTGCCCCTGCTGGCTGCCCGGGGAGCTCGCCGCGATCGGTACGACGTGGACGCCGAACCTCGTGAACGTGTTTCCCCAGGCATTCGACGGTTTGTCCACGATCGCGCTCGCCGAGACCCGCATGACGGTCCCTTCGGACGCGTTTCAAATCGCGCTCGTCGATATCCCGACGGGCAGAGCCCCCGTGTGCAGCTACTTTTTCTCCGATGCCGCGGAGGGAATCACCGAGAGCCGCGACCTGACGATCACGGATGCCCAGGCTCGAACGTGCCATGCCGAGATCACCGAACGGTACTTCGCGCTGCTCGGCCTCGGCGTCCCCGTCACGTGCGAGGGGAACCTGTGCACGTGCGACGGGAACCTGTGCTCGCCCTGAGGTCCAGGCGCCGCGATCCCGTTCACGAGGACGCGCTCCCTTCCCGCCTCCGCCCCCGCTTCCTTCCCCGCGCCCGCCTCCGGGGTTGAACCTCCCTCCCCCTTCGTGCTACCCGACGCTCGCCCAGGTGGCGGAGAGACATCCATGAAGCTCGCGAGCCTACGAGGACCGGGAAGGGACGGCACGCTCATCGTCGTCCGGCGCGACGGCGCGGTGTTCACCCCGGCGCCGTCCGACATCCCCACGATGCAGGCCGCGCTCGATCGCTGGGACGAAGTCGAGGGGCGCCTTCGCGACCTCGCCGCCCGCCTCGAACGCGGCGAGATCCCCGGTGAGCCTCTCGATCCCACGAAGCTCGCGCCGCCCTTGCCGCGCGCGTACGAGTGGGTCGACGGCTCCGCGTACATCAATCACATCGTCCTCGTCCGCAAGGCGCGCGGCGCCGAGCCGCCCGAGACGCTCCGCACCGATCCGCTCGTCTACCAGGGCGGCTCCTCGGTGCTCCTCGGGCCGCGCGAGGACATCGTCCTCCACGACGCGCGCTGGGGCCTCGATTTCGAGGCGGAGATCTGCGTCATCCTCGGCGACGTCCCCCTCGGCACCAAAAAGGAAGACGCGCACCGCCACGTGCGCCTCCTTTGCCTCGCGAACGACGTCACGCTGCGGAACATCGTCCCCGCCGAGCTCGCCAAGGGATTCGGCTTTTTTCAATCGAAGCCCGCCACCGCATTCTCGCCGTTCGCCGTCACGCCCGACGAGCTCGGCGGCGCGTTCCGGGACGGCCGCGTCCACCTCCGGCTCTTCTCGACCTACAATGGCGCGCTGATCGGTGATCCCGAGGCCGGGCCGGAGATGCATTTTTCCTTCTTCGACCTCGTCGAGCACATCACGAAGACCCGCGCCTTCGGCGCCGGGACGATCCTCGGCAGCGGCACCGTCTCCAACGTCGATCGCGCGCGCGGCGTGAGCTGCCTGGCCGAGCGCCGCATGATCGAGACCATCGAGGAGGGCGCGCCGAAGACGCCTTTCATGAAGCCCGGCGACACCATCGCCATCGAGATGCGGGGCGAGGACGGGCAAGACATCTTCGGGCGCATCGAGCAAAAGGTGGTCTCTCCATGAAGCTCTACGGATACTGGCGCAGCTCGTGCAGCTATCGCGTGCGGATCGCGCTGCACCTCAAAGGCATCCCCTTCGAGTACGTCCCCGTGCACCTCGTCAAGGACGGCGGCGAGCAATTCCGGGACGATTACCGCGCGAAAAACCCGATGGCTCAGGTGCCGACGCTCGAGGTCGAAGAGGGCGGCGTGATCCACGAGCTCGGGCAATCGCTCGCGATCATGGAATGGCTCGAGGAGCGATATCCCGAGCGGCCGCTCCTGCCGGCCAATTCGTTCCTCCGCGCGCGGACGCGGCAGCTCGCCGAGACGATCAACGCGGGCATCCAGCCCTTCCAGAACCTCTCGGTGCTCAAGCTCGTGAAGACCGAGCTCGGCGGCGACGAGCAGGCGTTCGCGCGCCGCTTCATCGAGAAGGGCCTCGCCGCGTACCAATCGCTCGCCGGGCCCGTCCAGGGCCGATTCTCCGTGGGCGACGCGCCCACGATGGCCGATGCGTGCCTCGTGCCCCAACTTTTTGCTGCACGGCGCTTCGGTGTGGACGTCACTGCGTTCCCCTCGCTCGTGCGCATCGAAGAAGAATGCGCGTCGCTACCGGCCTTCCAGGCCGCTCATCCGGATCGGCAAATCGACGCCGTGACTGGTGCGTGAAGGAGTCATCGAGATCATGTCGAAGGTGGAATCCATCGGGATCAAGCGCATCGAGGCGCTTCACTACTACGTCCGCGACCTCGAGCGGAGCCGCAAGTTCTACACGGAGAAGCTCGATTTCGAGGAGATCGCCCATTCGAGCCCCGACCTCGAGGAGGCGGCCAAGCAGCGCTCGGTCGTCTTCCGGGCCGGCGAATGCATCGTCATGTGCTCGCAGCCGCTCGGCGAGGGCGGGCGGGCGTGGCGGTACCTCCGCAAGCACCCGGACGGCGTCGGCACGCTCATCTTCGAGGTCGAGGACATCGAGCGCGCGTTCCGCCTGCTCGACGGGCGCGGCGGCACCCCGATCGACGAGATCACGCGCGTGAAGGAGGACGGCGGCGAGTTCGCCTCGTTCTCGATCACGTCGCCCTTCGGCGACACGACGTTCCGCTTCGTCGAGCGCAAGAACTATCGCAAGCTCTTCCCGGGCGCGGTGCATTACGACATCCCGCGCGGGGGCAAGAACACGCTCGGCTTCACCCATTTCGATCACATCACGACGAACTTCCAGACGATGGCGCCCGCGCTGCTCTGGATGGAGCACGTGCTCGGCTTCGAGCGGTTCTGGGAGATCCAGTTCCACACCGAGGACGTCAAGAAGGGCGGCGATCACGGCTCGGGGCTGCGCTCGGCCGTCATGTGGGATCCGGGCTCGGGCGTGAAGTTCGCGAACAACGAGCCGTACCGGCCGTATTTCAAGAGCTCGCAGATCAACATCTTCAACGAGGAGCACCGCGGCGACGGCGTGCAGCACGCGGCGATCGCGGTGAAGGACATCCTCACCTCCGTGAAGCACATGCGCGAGCGCGGCATCCAGTTCATGCCCACGCCGGGCTCGTATTACGACGCGCTCCCGGCGCGCCTGAAATCGCTCGGCGTCCAGCAGATCGACGAGGACGTGAACGTGCTGCGCGACCTCGAAATCCTCGTCGACGGCGAGGCCGAGGGCAAATACCTGCTCCAGATCTTCCTCAAGGAGTCGGCCGGGACGCACGGGGATCCGGACGCCGGGCCGTTCTTCTACGAGATCATCCAGCGCAAGGGCGATCGAGGCTTCGGCGGCGGCAACTTCCGCGCTCTGTTCGAGAGCATCGAGCGGCAGCAGAAGACGGAAGGCAAGGTCGCATGATCGAGCGCCTCGCCTTCGGGGAGCTTTCGCCGAAGCACCACACGGTGCTCCGCGACGCGAAGGGCGCCCTCCGCTGGGAGGAATGCCTGACGCGTCGCGGGTTCGACGGGCCCTACACCATCGCGTATCACGAGCGGCGCCCGCACGAGCACCGCGTCGCGCCCGCCGAGCACGGGTTTGCGCTCCCGGCGCCGGCCCCGCAGCGCCCCCTGGCGAAGCGCCATTATCGATCGACCTCGGTCCCGACCCCGAGCGGCCCGCAGATCGACGGGCGCGTCCCCTTGCTCTACAACGGCGACGTCGTCATCGGCATCGCCCGCCCGGACGCGCCCGATCCCGTTTATTTCTCGAACGCGGACGCCGACGAGCTCTTCTACGTCTTCGAGGGCAGCGGCCTTCTGCGCACGATGCTCGGCGATCTCCGGTACGAAAAAGACGATTACATCTACGTGCCGCGGGGCCTCTTCTATCGCTTCATCCCCGACGCGGGGCTGCAATCGTGGCTCTGCCTCGAGGCGATGGGCGGGATCCACATCCCGTCGAAATGGCGCAACGACGTCGGGCAGCTCCGCATGGACGCGCCCTACAGCCACCGCGATTTCAAGAAGCCTGCGTTCGTCGGGCCCAT
Organism: Polyangium sp. y55x31; assembly: GCF_029946505.1. Classification (GTDB taxonomy): domain Bacteria; phylum Myxococcota_A; class Polyangia; order Polyangiales; family Polyangiaceae; genus Polyangium. Next base: position 61,807 of record NZ_JARZHG010000054.1, on the reverse strand, counting down.
GGACGAGGGGATCCGCAAGCTCGTGGTCAAGCGCGACGGCGGCTTCCATGGCTTCTCCATGGCGCATTCGCCGCTCGACGTCGTCGGCTGGGACGGCACGGTGTATCCGTTCGTCTTCCCGATCCTGAACTTCCAGCCGCGCGCGGGCCTCGTGCACCTGCCGCCCGACTGGCACGGCACGTTCGCGGCGCGCGGCGCGCTCGTCTGCAGCTTCGTCCCGCGCGTGGTCGATTTCCACCCGCAGGCGATCCCCTGCCCGTACCCGCATTCGTCGTACGACTGCGACGAGTTCATCTTTTATTGCCGCGGCAACTTCACCTCGCGCCGCGGCGTCGGTCCGGGCAGCATTTCCCACCACCCGGCGGGCATCCCGCACGGCCCGCACCCGGGCTCCTACGAGGCCAGCATCGGCACGAAGGAGACGAGCGAGCTCGCGGTCATGCTCGACACGTTCGAGCCCTTGCTCCCGACCGAGGCCGCGCTCGGCGCCGAGGATCCGGGCTATCAGGACAGCTTCATCGAGGGCTGAGCCCGCTCAGGGCTCGTTCCCCTGGCCCTCCGGCTCCGGCGCGAACCGGTCGACGCCTGCGTACACGTCGGCGAGCCGGATCGTGCAGCCGAGCGCGGAGAGCTCCACGCTCCCCTCGTCCCCCGTGGCCTCGGTGAGCAACCATTGCCCCGTGGGCAGCTTCTTGTAATGCTCGATCCGCCGTTCGTCCTGGTACACGAGCACGTACTCCTCCAGCGAGGGGATCATGCGATAATGGGAGAACTTGGACGTCTGGTCGTGCCGCGCCGTCGTCGGCGAGAGGACTTCCACGATGACGCGGGGGTTCAAGAGGTTCTCGCGGTGCTTCGCGTGAAACTGCGGCGCGCCGCAGACGACCACGACGTCGGGGTAGGTGTAGAGCCCCGTCGCCTCGACGTAGACGCGTTGGTCACTCGTCAGGACGGCGCAGGGACCTCCACGAAGGGCGACGCCGAGCGAGACGATCATGTTCGCGCAGAGCGCGTTGTGCCTGGCCGATGCGCCGGCCATCGCCGTGATCACGCCGCGGCAGAACTCGTGCTTGGTGGGGCTCTTGCGCTCGCGCTCGATGTACTCGTCCTCGGTCACGAGGGGCATCTTGGCAGCCATGGCGTCGCTCCTCCATCGGCAGGGGCCTCCTAGCCGCTACAGCCTCCCCTGAGGCCCGTCAAGCGCTCCACCTCCCGCGTTCGTGCGCGGGGCTCGAACGACGCCGCGCCTCGCGCTAGGATACGCGGCGGAGGACCTTTCATGTCGAGCCAACCCGAGCGCGAGGATCCCTACCGCGAGCGCCTCTCCCCCGAGCAATACCGCGTCAGCCGATGCGGCGGCACCGAGCGGGCCTTCACGGGCAAGTACTGGAACCACAAGGCCGACGGGCGCTACGTTTGCGTCTGCTGTGGCGAGCCGCTCTTCGATTCGACCACGAAATACGACTCCGGCAGCGGCTGGCCGAGCTACTGGGCCCCGATCTCGAAGGGCACCGTCAAGGAGATCGAAGACACGAGCCACGGCATGTTCCGCACCGAGGTCCGCTGCGCGAAATGCGACGCCCACCTCGGCCACGTCTTCCCGGACGGCCCGCAGCCGACCGGCATGCGGTACTGCATCAACTCGGCCTCGCTCGATTTCGCGCCCCGGGAGAAGGCGGGGGGCTAAGGCTCCCACAAAAGCGCGAGCAGCCGCTTTTCGCTGTCGCGCTCCTCGTGCCCTCTCCGCGATGTGGAGCCGCGTCAGCGACGTGGCAACGCCGAGCCTACCACCACACCCCCGCCCCCCGCGTGACACTGTGCCAGCATCAGGCACACGCAGGCACACCATGCCGGCACACCTGGCACACACCCTCGTAAACCCATGAAATGACCTGCGCTTCTGCTTGGCACGAAACGTGTCTTATGAGTGGGCATGAACCTCAAGCGCCTTCCCTTCTTCCTCCTCCCCGTCCTCCTCGCCGCGTGCGGCAATTACGTCGTCCAGGGTGGCGGCGATGAAAAAAATGCCCACGAAGGCACCGGCGGCGACGGCGGCACGGGCGGCACGGGCGGCACGGGCGGCACGGGCGGCAATACGAGCTCCAGCGGCTCGAATCCCGATCCGGGCCTCATCGCCGTCGCCCTCACCCGCGCGCAGCTCGACGTCCTCTGGGACGAATACTGGGCCAACCATGATCCCAGCGGCAGCAGCTCCAGCACGGGCGGCGGCCCGGAGCTGAACCCGAACGATCTTTTCCTTCGTGTCTCGGACCTCGGCGCCTCCTGCGATTCGCCCACCACGGACCTGACCTGCGGTGGTCATTGGCAGCTCAGCATCGCGCTTCCCCCGGAGCTGCAGCAGGTGGGCGTCTACGACCTCGACAGCCCCGAGCTCCTCGCGTACAGCTACATGTCCGAGACCGGCGAGCAGAATTCGCCGAGCCCCGAGGATTGCCCGTGGGGCGGCGGCTCGCTCGGCCCGGGGACGCTGGAGATCCTCTCGATCGACGAGAACGAAGTTCATTTCCGGGTCGAGCTCGATGCCTGGAGCACGAATCCCAGCGGCGAATACATCGCGCCGCGTTGCCCCGTCGCTCCCTGAATGGATCGATCTTCGCGCGGAACGCCTGACGTCAGCGCGGCGTGATCACCATCGGCAGCCCATTCTCGATACCTCGGGGTTTTCCCAGAACTCCGGATGCCGGTGCGTGTAGTACGTCGTCGTTTCGACTCAGCGCGGCGAAAGGCAAGCCAGGATCGCGTCCCTCGAGAGCGTCACGGCGCTCTCGGGCGGGCTCCCGGCCGATTGCACGAGAGCCTCGTCGAGCCTCGCATAACAATCAGCGCCCACGCGCTCCGGCCCGAAGGACGCCACGTATACGATGCCCGCCGCGAGGATCTCGGCCTCCTCTGCCGGGAGCGCCACGGTCCGATAACCCGAGGTGTCGCTCCAGTACCCATCCACCCAGACGAGCTCGCCGGGGACCCACGCCCCCTCGACCCAGTGGCCCTCGATCCACGTATCCACCCATTGCCCCGGATCGCAGACCGTTTCGTAGATGTCGGTACACTCCTCGTACGAATGCGCTGGCTCGCATTGGGTCTCGTAGTACCCCGTGCTCACCCACTCGTCGGTCCACTCCACGCAGTTGCCTTCGTCATCGTACCCGGAGCAGTACGTCTCCCAGTATCCATCGTCGATCCACACGTCGTAGCAGGTCTCCTCGACCCAGTACGTGTCGCACTCCGTGTCGACGTATTCGTCGCGACAGGAGCCATCCTGCCAGACGGACTCGTAATACCCGTCGATCCAGAGCTCTTCGTAATACCCCTCCGTGCGGACCCAGGCGCCCTCGACCCAGGTGCCACTTTCGACCCAGACGTCCTGATAAGCGTGCTCCGATTCGGTGAGCACGAGGTAAAGCGACTCCCAGACGAGCTCTCCCGTGGGCTCCATCCGCGCGTCGGTGAAGCCCATGTCGCGGACGGTGCGGTTCCAGGCAGCGATGGCCGTGGTGTCGCTCCGAAGCACCCTGTCCGCGGCGTGTTCGAACATGTCCACCCGGCTCTGCTCGGAGCCGACGATCGGCGCCATGACATCCGCGGAGAGCAGCCCGATCGAGAGGAAGGCTTCGACCTTTTCCCAAGTGGCTCCGACGGCCACGACCTCGTTCGGCCCGGGCCCCTCGTCCACGCGACGCGCGAACTCGACGTCGAGCGTATGCGCCTTCTCGTCGAGCGAGCCCCGCGACATCGTGTCGTCGATCATCCGATCGAACTCGGCGAAAAAACCCGCGCTGTGCTCGACCGGCGGGAGCTCTCGATCCCCCGATCCGAAGAAGCAGCCGCCGAGAAAGGGGACCATCAGCAACGGGAGTGATCGAAGCAAAGGCATGGTGGCTCCTCGAGAGGCATCGGCCCCGCAACATGGGACCCTACGCTCGCGAGGATATCACGGCTCCGCGCGGCCGCGTAATGCGCCGTCCGGACGATATGTTTCAGGCGCACCCCAGAAAACGAGATATGTCGCGACGCTCCTCTCTCCAACCTTTTGCTCTATCGGCGCGCGTCGTCGCGCGGTTCATCGTCGTCCTCGTTGCAGCGCTCGCAGCGGCTGGCTGCACCAGCGATACCGGAGAAGTCTCCAGTGGAAACGGAGCCGGCAAGTCGAACGGCAGCTTCATGACGGTGCCGCATCGCGGTAAGCTGCGCCCATGAATGTCGTGTCGTTCTGCGTCCTGCGCGCCTCCTTGTTCCCCTGGCAGCCGCGACGGGACGCGCACGCCGTCACGGTGATCTGCAAGGCGACCTTCGAGCTCGCGCCCGGCGAGTCGCCGCTCGCCGTGAAACGAGAGGCCGTCTGGGATACGAAGAGCCCCGCGAGCGACATGGCCCCGTTCAAACGAAGGGCCGATGTGCTCGTGCTCGGGCGCGCCCATCCGCCGAAGCCGCCCGCCGTCGGCGCGCCCGCCGCGCTCGTCGCGCAGCTCGGCGTGGGGACCTTGCAGAAGGCGATCGAGGTCCGCGCGGATCGCGGCTGGGTCGCGGAGGGCTTCGGCCCCGTCGCGCCGACGTCGCCTGCGCGTCTTTCGCTCCTCGGAAAACACGCGGCGAGCTGGGATCCCGGCACCTGGAACACGAAGCCGCTGCCCGAGGACGTGGACGGCGCGTACTTCAACCTCGCGCCCGCCGATCAGCAGCTCGCGAACCTCGCGGGGGACGAGCCGATCGTGCTCGTGAACCTGCACCCGTCGTATCCGCGGCTCGAAACGAAGCTCACCCGCGTCGTCCCGCGCGTGACCGTGGAACGCATGGGTGGGCCGCCGCAGGAGGTGCGGCTGCGCTGTGACACGTTGACCATCGACACGGACCGGCAGATCGCGATGCTGGTGTGGCGCGGCGTGATCTTGCTCGCGCATGCGGCGGAGGTCGGGCTCGTCGCGGTCTCGATGGAGGGCGCGGGGCCGATCGCCGGAGGCGACGTGGAGGCGACGATTCCGCTCGCGACGTCGGCGGGGAAAAACGCGCCGCAGGCGCCCGTGCTCCCGTTCGTCGCGGGAGGGCCGGGGCTGCCGAGCATCGCGATCCGCGACGAGGCCCCGCGCGCTTCACCTCCGCCGAAGGACGAGGACGAGGGATCGGGCCCGCGAACGTTGACCCACGTCCCCGCCCTGGCAGCGTCGAAGCCGGCAACGCCGTTCGAGCCGACGAAGCGCCCGGCGCCGGTGGAGGTGACCTCGGAGGCGCCCGATACGAAGCCGCTCGACGTCCCGGCGAAGGAGGAGCGGACGAACGTGCCGCCGATGCCCTTCGACGTGCCCCCGCCGGCGCTCTTCGGCATCGTGGGGAAAGTCGAAATCGAGGCCGCGCCGACGACGGCGCGGGCCGTGGAAAAACCCGCGATGCTCGGCCCCCTCGCGAAGAGCGAACCTACGCCCGCGGAAACCCCCGCCGCGGCCGCAGCGGCCAGCATCGAGCCTGCGCCGACCACGGAGCCGGCGGGCAAGCTGAAGGCGGCGCCGGCCGAGCCCGAGCCGGAGGCGCCGATCGAGCTCACGATCGAGCAGACCGCGGCCATCGCCGCCGAGATCGCCGAAGGGAAAAAGGATCGCGCGAAGGTGCTCGAGGCGCACGGCCTACGCGAGCGCTCGTGGCGCAAGAACGAGCGACGCTGGGCCGACGCGATCGAGGCGGAGTCGGCGCGCGGGACACACAAGCTGCGCGAGGCCTACGACGCGGCGTACGTGGCGAAGGTGGAGTCCTTCCGCGGCCCGATCACGCTGGAGGCGTTCACGCGCCTGCTCGTCGCGATCGAACGTGGCAAGGCGAACGAGGTGCTCGACGCGTTGCGGATCCAGCGCCCCGCGCTCATGCCGATCGTGCGGCTGTGGACCCGGAAGGTGGCGACGGACATGAAGCTCGGGGACGCGGCGAACGACGCGCTCCGGGCCGCGCGGCGGGCGTGAGGCGCGCCTCAGGGCTCCGGGATGCGGAACGGGCCGAGGCCGGGGACACCGATCTCGTGGGTCCGCTCCGCCGCGGCGGCGAGCCGCTTGGCTTGCCGCGCGTGGTGTTCTTCCCAGGTGAGGGGCATGGGCGGTTCGTCCGAGTTGAGCCGCACGCGCTCGCCGGTGATGGAGACGTCGTCGTTCGCCTTGACGACCACGCCGCCGGGCGCGGCCTCGATGCTCACCTCGCGGGCGCGCTCGATGGACGCCTTGCCGACCTCGCGGATCGCGCTGCCGCGCGTGCGCTCGTGCAGGCTCCCGCCGACGTCGAGCGTGGCGTCGCCGGACGTCTGGATCGCGAGGGTGTCGCTCTTCAGGGCGAGGTGCTTCTGGGCGGCGATCTCCAGGGAGACCGCGGAGAGCGAGAGGACGGGCCCCTCGTCGGTCAGGCGAAGCGAGAGGACGAGGTTTCCGTCGGCCGAGCGGACCTTGATGTGCTCTTCGCGGCCCGTCTCTTCGATTTCGATCGATCGTCCGGAGGCGAGCCCGATCGTGCGCGCCGGCGCGGCGAGCGTCTCGCCTCGCGTGGACGCGAGGGCCGCGGGCGGAGCGTTTTTTTCGGCGTCGTCCTTCACGGGGCCATGATAACCGAGTTCGGGGAACGGGTGGCATGACGAGCACGCAGGCAGTCGCGAACGCGAAGAGCACGGACGGCAAGTTGTGGCTCGTCTGCGTGGCGAAACGGGCTTACTCGTTCGGCGGGGGCAAGCTCAGGCTCGCGGACGAGCAGGTGCCGGTGCGGAGGGAGCCGGACCTCGAGGTCGGCGACGACGGCCGCATGCGCGGGCTCCGGGACGACATGGACCTCTTCCCGCCGAAGGTCGCGACCGACGTGATCGTGACGGGGCGGGCGTATGCGCCGGGTGGGAAAGCGCGCGAGGCGGCGGTGCGGGTGGCGGTCGGGAAAAACGCGCGCGTGCTCCGGGTGCTCGGGGAGCGGCGGGCGGAGGTCTCGATCGACGGAGCGGTGCGGTTCTCGGATCCGGCGCCTTTCGAGAGCGTGCCGCTCGCGTGGGATCTCGCGTATGGCGGGTACGACGCGTACGCGCACGACGAGCTTTGCCCGCCGAAGCGGCGGAACGGGCGGAGGATCGAGCCTTCGCCGCGGCAAGAGGGCGTCTTCGCGTACCCGCGGAACAAGGTGGGGCGGGCTTATTTCATCGACGTGGACCGGGATCGGGCGGATGGGGCGTTGCTCCCGCAGATCGAGGATCCAGGCGACCCGCTGACGCCGTCGCGGTTTTTCGTGCCACACTGGAAGAAGTGGCTGGATCAGCCGATGCCTGCGGGGATCGGGTGGGTGCCGCACACGTGGTATCCGCGGATGATGCGGCTCATGGGCGGGTTTCTGGAGCACGATCCGGCGACGAAGCCGATCCGGGAGATGCAATTCGCGGACGGCGAGGATCTCGCGGGTCCGTTCCGGAAAAACGAGGTTTTACCGCGTGGGCTGCAGGGGGCGGCGCCGGGGATGGCGGTGGAGCGATTGCGCGGGGACGAGACGGTGATCTTGCAGGGGCTCGTCGAAGGGCAAGCGGAAACGAGGTTTGCCCTGCCGGGGGAGCGGCCGCGGATCGAGGTGATGCCGCCGGGCAGCCCGAAGGTATTCACGCCGGAGACGGTGCTGCAATCGGTGCGGGTGGATGCGGAGGCGAGGCGGGTCGTGATGACGTGGGCGGGGGTGGTGCGGGTGATGGCTGCGATGGACGCGGCACAGCTCACCCAAACCAAGTTGATCAGCAAGTGGATCTGAAGCGACGTCCCGGGAGCTATTCCTTGTGGCCCGATTCCGGTCGCCAGTGATATCGGGCCGGGTTGCGGACGTATTCGCCCACCGAAATGTACTGTTCCGGCGGAAGCTCCAGAGAAACAGGCCCGCTGGCGTACAACTCGAGATGACAGGCGGCCTGCGGCCAGGCGAGCCCGCAATCCATGCAGTACCTGGCCAACGCCCCCTTGGTTTGGTCCTCCCTCCACGACCTGGTCAAGGTGATCGTATTTCCTCGACACGAGCGAGCAAATTCGCCAGGACAATCAGGGTCGTACAGGCTCGCCTCGAATCGGCCTCCACGGACCATGGCAAACCTCAAGATGGCGAGACCTGCCACGTACAGGTCCCCCGCGACCGCCGCATCGGCTGGGGCCGGCACGGAAGGCCACGCCGGGTCGTCCGGGCAGGCGAGCAACGTCAGTCCCCAGACCTGAAATTCGACCGTCTCGGGGAGTATCCAGCTCGGCTCGAAAAGGACCGTGGCCTCGGTGAAATCGACCCTGTCGAACCTATCGGCTGTGAGATCGAGCATCGCAATCACCCGCCGCCGCAGGGCTTCCTGTAGATACGAGTCCTGGAGTTGTCGGTTTTCAGCGGCCTTCCATCCGTCAGTTTTTGTTGTCCGAAGTCGTGTTCGGGGATCATGCTTCTTTCTTCGACGAACTCGAACCCGCCCTCTTGGGCCAGCGCATCCAGGCGCTGATTGGCATACTTGTTGGACGGTGAGCCCGTAACATAAAGCGTGCCACCTGGCTTCGTGACCCGAGCGACCTCTGCACTGGCGGGGTTGAAGCCGTAGGGATTGATCGCGTGCACCTCGTCGAACGTGGCGTCGGCGAAGGGGAGGCCATTTGCGACGCCGCCGTCGCCGAATTTCACGTCCGGATGCCCGGGGTTGATATCGACGTTCTCCGCTCCCACCATCGGGTTGTCTCCGGCGGCGATGTTCAGCTTGGTCGTGAGCCCCAGGGGATCGACGACGTGGGTCGGACTGCCATCCAGCGCATACGCGTTCACGCCGCCACGCAGCCCCTTGGGATCCGCGCTGCACCACCGGCCGACATCGGGGTCGAAGTACCGGAACCTCGTGCAATGAAGGCCCGTTTCTTCGTCCTCGTATTGACCGAGGAGCCGGAACGGTGATTGCACGGTCCGTGGGTGTCGATCCGTACGATCGGCGTCGCGGTACGTGTTTGTCACCCGCCCCCACGACGAATGCTCCGCCGACCACGCGATCCGCCCCTCCCGGTCGATCAGCTCCTTCGGTACCCCCACCTGATCGACGACGTAACTGAACACCTCCCCCCGCTCCGACTGGAGCAGCGGCACGAACGTGCCTGGTGCATGGATGAAGCAGCGTTTGCCGTGCCGGTCATCGATGTCCTGCGCCAGGACATCCCCATCCCAGACGAAATCGACGGCGTATCGCCGTTCTCCGTATTCGTCGTGAATCTCCTTCCGCATCCGCCGGCCGAACGAGTCATACGTGAAGAGCACCCGCTCGCCCGACGGTAGAACGACCTCGCGCAGCCGATCCCGTGCATCCCAGCGATACGTGGTCCGCTGGCCCGCTTCTTCCTTCGATACCCGACGCCCCCGCCGATCGTACGAATACTTCGCGCGATCCGTGCGGAGCAGCAAGTTCCCCTTGCCAATCTCCCACGGCTCGGCCTCGTCCGCCTGCGCCGGGTTCGCCTCCAGCCCGTCGAGCATCCTCTGGATCGACCCCGCCGCATCATACGCAAACACCTCGCGGAGGCTGCCCCGCTGCGCCTCCACGAGCTGCCCGACCGGATCATATCGATACGCCGTCGCGCCCCACCGCGCATCCTCGACGAGCTTCGCCCGCCCCAGCGCGTCGTATTGCCAGAGCCGCTGCACCACCGCCTGCGGCACGCCGCCGCCCGGTCTCCGCGCCTCGACACGTTGCTCGATGATCCGATCCCTCGAGTCGTATTCGCTCCGGATCGAATACCTCCCCGCGCCGTCTCGCCGCGCCGTCTCCCGCCCGAGTACGTCGCGATCGAACTTGATCTCGTGGCCGTCGTGCGAAACGCCGGCGAGGTTCCCGGGCGCGTCGTACCGATACCGCGTGGTCGCGCCGTCCGGCATCACGCGGGCTGTCCTTCGGCCATGCGCGTCGAGCTCGTACCGGATCCGCTTTCCGTCCTGGATCTCGGCCACGACGCGGCCGAAGCGGTCCCGCTCGAACACCGTGACGACCCGCTTCCCGTCCTGCTCCAAGACCGCGCCGAGGATCCGGCCCTGGTGATCCCGCTCGAACGAGATCGGGCCGTCCGTCGTATCCTCGCGGCGCACGTTGCCGAGCCGGTCGTGTTCGAAGGCGCGATGGCTGCGATCCGGATAATCGATCCGCCCGAGCCTCCCCGCCTTCGTGTACCCGTATTTCAGCACCCGCCCGTCGAACGTGGCCTCCTCGACCACCCTCCCTGCCCCGTCGTAAACGAATTCGTACTTCTCGCTGCGCGGATTCTCGATGCAGCGGAGCTTCTCTCCGGCAGAATACTTGAACCGAAAGGTCTGCCCGTCCGGCTGCACGAGCTTCGTGAGCACGCCCGTCCCGCCGTACTCCATCTGCGTGACCTGCCCCGACGCGTCGACCACGCGGATCGGATTGCCGAGCGGATCGTACGCCGATTGCGTGCTCGTGCCGTCCGGCCTCCGCACGGAAAGGGGTTGCCCCAGGCGATCATACTCCACCGCCGTGAAGCGCCCGAGGGCGTCGGTTCGCCGCACGGGCCGGCCGAGAACGTCGTGCTCGTACGTCGTCCGGGCGCCACGCGCGTCGACCTCGGCCACGACGTTGTGCTGCGCGTCGTGCGTGATCTCCACGAGGATCCCCTCGTCCCCGCTCACGCACGTGAGGCGCCCCTTTTCGTCGTACCCGAGCGAATACCGGACGCCCGTGGGATACTCGACCCGCTGCAGCGCGCCGAACACGTCCCGCGAAAACCGCGTCGTGAGCTCGTCCGGACCGACCCGCAACACCGCGAGATCGTCGTCGTACTCCCACCGGGTCACGTTCCCCGCGGGATCGACCTCCTCGACCTTGTTCCCCCTCTCGTCGTACCGGTACCGCGTCGCCTCGCCGGCGCCGTTCGTCTTGCCAACCAGGTAATTGTGCGCGTCGTATTCCCACGTGCCGATCAGGGTCCCGTCGGGCGTCTCCTCCCGGACGACGAGCCCCGACTCGTTCCAGTGAAGGATCCTCGGCTCCTCGTTCCCCTCGACCCGTGTGATTCGTTTTTCCAGGTCGTACGTGAGGACCAGCGTGTGCAGCCCCTCGTCCCCCCACGTCTTCTTGCAACGCCCGGTCTCCGGATCGTACGCATAATGAAAACTCACGCCGTTCTTCAGCGTGGTCTTCACCATCCGGTGATCCTCGTCGTACGCGTACCGCTCCGTTTGCCCGAGCGCGTCCGTCACGCTCTCGAGCTCCCCCATCTTCGCGTAGGTGTAATCGACCCACTGCTCGAACGAATCACCGACCCAGACCTCGAGCCGCGCGATACGCCCGCCGTGCGTCGTCTTCACGCGCACCTCGCGGCCGGCCGTATCGATCACCCGGCGCAGGCGGCCGTTCGTGTATTCGAGCTCGATGGAGTTTCCGTACGCGTCCCGGATCGACTGGAGAAGCGCCTTTTCGCCCGGCGCCTCGGGGGCGAAATGCCGCACGAGCCGCGTCTTGTGGCTCGTCACCTCGAACGCCCCGCCTTCGAGCGCCCGGAGCGTCAGCCGATCCATCCGGTGGAACGCGCGCTCGCCCACGCGGAGCGCGCGGAAATACACGTCGCGCCCCTCCTCGCTGCGCAGCGAGAGCAGCCCGTCGTCCGTGCGCTCGATCCATTGGTCGAAATCGTGCGCCCAGCCGCCGCGGCCGAGCGAGGTCCGCCGGAGCGCGCGTTTCGACGAATAGTGCCTCTTCCATTCGAACGGAATGGCCCCGGGCAAGACCAGATCGACCTTTCGATCGACGACGTCTCCGCTCGTCAGATCCACGGGGTGCCCGCCTTCGCAACGCACCTCGTCGCAGAGATCGGAGGCTTGCCCGTCCGCGTTCTTCGCCGCGCCCTCCGCCGCCTCCCCGGCCACCTCGTCGCTCTGTTTGGCCGCGGATTCGAGCCCCTCGCCGAGCACCTCGTCCGCGTTTTTCGCGACCCCCTCCACGGCCTCGTCTGCCTTCTTGAAGAACGGGGCAATGAGTCTGTCGCCGAACTTCTTGAGCGCCGCGCCGCCGACGTTCATGACGACCTCGAACGCGAGATCGATCACGAGGTCGACCGCGAGCGAGACCGCGCCCATGAGGAAATCCATCACGGTGGGCGTCGTCTGCACCGTGCCCGGGTCCTCGACGAGCGACGTCGGCCATTTGCCGTACTCCCAGCAATCGGCGTTGAGCGACATCGCTCCGCCGATCACGCAACACGTCGCCTGCTCCCCGCAGATCTGGACGGCGCCCCGCGGCAGCCAGCATTTGTGCGAGCCGAAGAGGATGTGCAGCGGCGTCATCAGATCGAGCGGGCTCGGGAAGATGCCGATGTGCGGCCACAATTTCGAGGGCTCGTGCCCGTGCGTCACCGACGGCACGCCATTGAACATCACCGTCGGCTTCTGCTTGTCGCCCATCGAGAGCGGGTGCAGAAGGTTCAGCTTGAAGAACCACGTCGGCACGAACGGCCAGTGGATTCCATTGTGCCCATCGATCCCGACGAGCAGCCATCCCGCATCGGTGTGGAAATTGTTCGCCATGGCCGCTCACCCCTTCGGGAAAAACTCGCTCGGCGAGAGCACCGCCCGCCGCTCCTCGAATTGCACGAGGCCGTACGTCGCCTTGGCCCGGAAGAGGAACCGCGCTTCACACGCCTCGGCGTCGATGTCGACCGCGTCGAGCCGCGGCACGATCGTCTCGCGCATGTTCCCGACCGACATCGCGATCACGACCGGCGATCGTGGCACCACGAACGCGAGCACCGAGCCTCCGGGGCGCATTCCTGCGAGCACGATCTCGGTCCCTGCGCCGATCGTGTCGAACGTCATTCGCGGCGCCGCGCGGCTGCCGAGCTTGCGGACGCCCGTCATGTCGAGCTCTTGCCCCTTCACCACGTGTTTCGCCCGCATGCCGCCCCAGAGCGGATACGGCGCGAAACAGACGGGCTCGGGGTGATCGTCCCAGGAGCGCACGAGCGCCGCGGGATCTTCGAGCTGCGGGAGCGGCTGATTCTCGGCGCGCGCCTCGTCCGTGTAAAACCCCTTGCCGTCGAAGTTCAGCGGATACCCCGACTCGTGCTCCGGGACGAACGCCTCCTCCCCGTCCATCTCGACGACCGCCGCGGGCGCCTTCGTCACGCCGCCGTACGCATTCTCCCAGCTCATCGCCACCCGCTCGAAGGGGATCGGCGAGCTCGACGCGAGCCCCCCGAGCGCGCCCCGCTGCCAGACCCGCGTCCCGAACACATGAATGTGCAGGTCTGACGAACCCACGCGCAGCGACGCCGTGGCCTCCCGCGCGCGGTCGCCCCGGCGCGGATACACGAAGCCCGTCGCGCACACGGACGTGACCTCCTTCGAGAACATGGCGTCGTGCGGTACCTTCGACCGCGCGTCGAGCAGGAGCGGCCGTTGCCCGGGGACGAGCTCGAGCCCGCCCGGCGCGATCCGGTACGTGATCGCGCAGAGGAACAGCGCCGTGATCCGATCGTCCTCCTCGCCGTTCGGAACAATCGCCGCCGGCAGCGGAGTCTCGTTGACGAATTTCATGCGCGCTCAGTTCAGCTTGATCAGCCCGGCCGTCACGTTCACCGCGCCGCCGCCGTCGATGTCGACCGGCGAGCCCTTCACGCTCACCGTGCCGCCGTTGATGCTGATCGCGCCGCCGTTGATCGTGATCGTGCCCGCGGTGATCACCAGGCTCGCCGTATTGATCTGCGTGAAGGCGGCCCCGTTCAGGGTGAGCATCGTGGTCTCGACCGTCGCCATTGCTGCGGCGTTCACCGTGAGGACCGTCGATTTCAACGCTTGCGTGCCGTCCGCCTTGATCTCCTGCGCCGGCGCCTCGATCTTCTGGCTCGCCCCCGATTTGAGCCCCTGCGGCCCCGTCACCTCGATCGTCTGCTCGCCCCCGATCTGCGCTTTCTGATTCCCCGCGACCGTGATGTCCTGCGTCGCGCCGTAGTTCTCCGTCTGCGCGCCCGTCACGTGGACGTCCTGCGTGCCCGTCACCGTGAGCTTGTCGTTGCTCGAAATGGTCGATTCTCGGTTGCCCGTGACCGTCTCGGTGTGATTGCCCGCCACGGTGACCGACTGGTTCGCGCCGACGTCGACCGACCGATTCGCGCCGACGCTGACCGACTGGTTCGCGCCGACGTTCATGTTCTGGTTCGCGCCGACCGTGACCGACTCGTTGCCCCCCACCACCTCGGCGTTGTTCCCGCCCGCCATCGTGGTCCGGTTCGAGCCCGTCATCTCGTTGCGATCCACGCCCGCGGTCGACGCGCTGTTGTTCCCCACCTTCTCGGTCCGATCATTGCCGGCGTCCGAGTTCCAGTTGAACGGCGTGTGCATCTTGATTTGCTCATTGCCCGCCGTATCGTCGAACGTGAGCTCGTTGAAGGCCCCCGAGGACGGGCTCGACATCGTCTTGAACGTGCTCACCGTGGGCGCTCCGCCCGGCGGCCGGTTCTTCCCGTTGTACACGCGCCCCACGATGATCGGCCGATCCGGATCTCCCTCCTCGAAATCGACGATCGCCTCCACCCCGACCCGCGGATGAAATACCGCGCCCTCGCCGACGCCCGCGAACACCTGATTCACGCGCACCCAGCACGACGTCGGCTCCTTCGCGTGCCGCGCCGTGTCCGTGTCCCAGTGAAACTTCAGGCGGACGCAGCCGATCTCGGCGCCCGGGGGCCCTCCCACGTGGATCTCTGCTCCCTTCGTGCTCGGCTCCGCCGTGACGAAGGCCGTCTGCGAACCGTGAATGCGCGGCTTCGGCGTCACGCGCGCCGGGCGGAACCTCGACTCCGCCACGGAGCCATTCTTCCCGCGCCGCGCGCATTCGAACGTCACGACATACGGCACGCCCGAGAGCGGCATCGCCGTCGCCACGCTCGGCGGCAACACGCCCGCTTGCTCGGCGCGGACCTCGATCTTCGTGACCAGGTATTCGCCCTCGTAGCGTGATTGCGGGTGTTCGAGCGCGAAGATGCTGCCCGCCGCGATCGTGCGGCACGAGCTCTCGCCGACGGCGTAACTCGCCTCCACCTCCAGCCGATCGAGCGTCGCCGCCGCGAGCGGTTTGCCCATGGCCGGCGTCTCCGTGTAGCGCCCCGGATACTCGTGGTAGACGAGGTCCGCGCTCGCCGGCCGCGCCGGCTCGGCGACGGCCATGTCGAGCGTGGGTTGTTTCCAGTTGTAATCGAGGAGCGAGACCTTGCGCGGGCGCATGCGCGCCCCGAGCTTCATCGACTGCACCGCGCGGCCCACGATGCCGGGGCCGAGCGGCTCGAACGGGTCGAGGCGCGTGCGGCCCGCGTCGTTGTCCGAGAGGACGAGCAGGCAAACCCCGTCGCCGTTCTCGTAATGGAACGAGATACCCTCCTCCTCCAGAAGCCGACAAACGAAGGCGAAATCGCTCTCGTTGTACTGGACGCAATACCCGCGCGTGGCCACCTCGTCGATGCGCGAGGCATCCGCGATACGCCACGTGTACCGCTCCATCGCCGGCGAGAAACTCAGATCGTCGCCGCCGTCGGGCTGCGCGTTTGCCCCGACCGCGAGCGTGAGCTCCGGATCGCCTTGCAAGACCGCGTCGATGATCTGCCGCGTGGTCTTCTCCAAAAAGATGCGGCAACGCATGCGGTGCATCGCGCGCGTGAGCGGGGGCGCGAGCACGAGGCGATAGAGCATGCCCCCCGGCACGGGCCCGAGCTCCTCGGCCTCGACGACGATGCCGTGCACGACGCGAAACGAAGGCAACGTCGTCGTGGCGATCCGCAACGTCGCGCGTGCTTGAATGAGCTCGTCCGGATCGAGCTCGGGCGCGGGCTCGCGGGCGAGGGCCGTGATTTCATAACGATACAGGCTCGAGAGGGCCTCGGTCCCGCGCACGGACACGACACGCAGGTGGCTCCACGGCCCCTGCGGCCCGGCCGCGTTTTCCCAGGCGAACGTGAGGTCGGTCCCACCCAGCGCGCCGCCGCCCCCGCCCAGGCCCGCCGCGCCCGCGCGGCTCGCGAGCTCCTCGAACGCCGCGCCGCCCTTCGCCTGGAATGCGCTCACGGCTTTCTCGGCCACGCGTGACGTGATCGCCTTCTCCTCGAAGATCGGCAGCTCCGGCTCGCGCAGGCCGCCGGCCATCTGTGTGGGGTCCCCTCCCGGGCGTTTGACGAACGACATTCTTCTTCTCCCCCGGGTCCACACGAAGCCGCCCGGACGTGTGGGCGCATCCTAAACTCCCTACGTGTACAAAGGAAGAGGAGGACAGCCGCAAGCCGACCGACTCGCTGGCATTGCGGGATTCCCAGCGCTGTCGTCGCTCCTTATGTACCGCGACGCCCACCACTCATCCAGCGACACGAGAATCATCCCCCACAGCCATCCTCCCCCTTCTGCCGCGAGCGCCTCCCCTCTATCCTCCTCGATCTTCCCTTCCGCCACAGGAGGAGCACGCCATGCGTTCCCGCGCGAAAAGCCGACTCTCGCTCGCGTTCCTGATCAGCCTCCCGCTCGCCGCCTTGGCGACGGGTTGCTCCGACGACGCGCCCTCGACCTCCGGCACGACGAACCCCGCCGGCAGCGGCGGCGCGGGCGGCGTCGGAGGCATGGGCGGGAGCGGCGGCGACGCCGGCATGGGCGGGAGCGGCGGCAGCGGCGGCGCGGGCGGACAGGAAGAAATGCGCGGCCCGGTCTCGTTCACCACGATGCCCGTGCTCACCGCGCGCGTCGGCGACCCCTACCTCTACGCGTCGCAGGCCGTTCAGGAAAAAGCCCTGCCCGGCGACACGATCACCTACTCGCTCGCGACGAAGCCCGACGGCATGCAGGTCGACGCCGCCACGGGCGAGGTCACATGGACACCCTCCGCGGGCCAGGAAGGGCCGCAGGCCGTCTCGCTCGTGGCCACGGGCCCCGACGGGCAAAGCGCGAAACAGGACTACACGATCGAGGCCGAGCCCTCCTTCGGCGTCGCCGGCATCCACCCGGCCGCGGGCAGCGCCGCGGGCGGCGAGATGGTCACGATCAGCGGCTACGGCTTCCTCGGCTCCGTCGCCGTCCTCTTCGGCAACATCCCCGCGGCCGACGTCATGGTCCTCGACGACGCCACCCTCAGCGTCACCACACCCCCCGCCGTCGCGAACACGCGCGTCGTCACGGTCAAGATCGACGGCTTCCCGCCGGCCACCTTCTCCCCGGGTTTCACCCACCTGCCCGTCGCCGGTTCGACCGACGTCACGCAGGCCAAACTCTCCTCCACGCTGAAGGTCCAGGGCCTCGGCTTCGACCCCGCGTCCGTCGACACGAACCAGCTCGCGATCCCGGGCCGCAGCGGCACGCGCCGCAAGATCGTCACGAACCAGGCGAACCCCGGTGACCTCGCCTTCGCGCTCGGCGTCGGCAACTCCGAGTCCACGCTCGCGACCGGCGCCATCGCCATCGAGGTCAACGGCCTGCGCTCCAACTGGCTCCCGCTCACGATCACCGACGCGTCGATCCCCGCCGAGCTCGCGGTCACCGGCGTCGACGCGCCCCACGCGCCCGGCGAAACCATGACCCTCACCGGCGCCGGCTTCGTCGGCCTGCAGCCCCAGGACCTCACCGTCACGTTCGCCGGCGCCGCCGCGCCTGCGCCCGTCACCTCGATCAACGCCGCCGGCACGCAGGTCGTCGTGACCGTCCCCGCGGACGCCGTCACCGGCCCGGTGAACCTCGCCGCACCGGGGCGAATGCCGGCGCGGAGCTACGTCGCGGCCACGATCACCGGCACCACGCCCGTCCTCTCCGTGCTCGACACGACCCCGGCCGGCGGCGCTCCCGGCAGCGCGCTCGTCCTCCGCGGCACGGGTTTTTCCGCGAACGCCGCGATGAACAAGGTCACCTTCGACGGCGTGCAAGCCGTCGTCCTCTCCGCCGAGCCCGATCGGCTCGTCGCGGAAGTCCCGGCCGTCGACTTCGGCCCGGCCGAGATCCTCATCGATTCGGCCGGACAAACCACGAACGCCGGCGTCTTCGGCGTCTCGGGTGATTACGACATCCTCGCCGGCGGCGGCCCCGAGGAGACCGAGATCGGCGACGGCGCCGATCCGCTCCTCGCCTCGATCGAAGGTGGGTTCGTCACGACGGACGCGGCCAACAACTATTACGTTGCCGATCGCAAGCGCGTCCGCGTCATCAACGACGGCGCTTCGCCCGTCACGATGTTCGGCAAGACGATCCAGCCGAAGACCATCCAGACCGTCGCGCAGGCGCCCGAGGGCGTCGTCGCCGTCGCGATCCACCCCGTCACCCAGGACGCGTATTTCGCCAGCGGCTTCCGCATCTTCCGGGCCAAGCGCACCGACGGCACCGTCACGCCGTACGCCGGCACCGCGTCGAGCGGCAACGGCGGCAACGGCGGCAATCGCCTGAGCGCGAGCTTCAACGGCATCAGCGACCTCGCCTTCACGGCCGACGGCGCCATCCTGCTCGTCGCGGACAACAGCAACGGCACGATCCGCGCGATCAATACCACGGGCACGGCCACCACGGCCTGGGGCGTCACGCTCGCGGCCGACGCGGTCGATCAGATCGCGAACATCGGCGTCGTCAATCCGCTCACCGTCACGCTCGACGCCGAGGGCAGCATCTACACCGCGACCTCCCTCCAGCTCCGCAAGATCCCCGCGAACCGCCCGCCGGTCGGCGATCCGATGTACGTCGAGAGCTTGCACCTCGCGGGGAGCGGCAACAATTCGAGCCTGCCCGCCGAGGGTTGCCCTGCGATCACCACGCCGCTCGGCATCAACAGCGGCGCCATCGTCGATCCGGTCCGCGGCGACCTCTTCGTCGGCAGCCGCCACGGCCTCGTCCGCCGCATCCGCCCGACCGGCGGGGCCTCGCCGACGACGCTCGACGAAAACGACTGCATCGATTTCGTGGCCGGGAGCTGGGACATCGGCAAGGCCATCCCCAACGCTGGATACACGGGTGACGGCGGCCCCGCGAAGAGCGCCGCGTTCGCGCTCTTCTCGCGCCCGTTCGTCGATCGCAACGGCTCGCTCCTCGTGCTCGCCGAGGGCCGCCTGCGCCGCGTCCTCTTCGACGCCGCCGGCAATCCGGGGCTCGTCGAGACCGTCGCCGGCACGGGCCCGACCAAGCTCGACAACCTGCCCGGGCTCTCGCTCCGCGCCCTGAACAGCCTGAGCTCCATCCGCGTCGACGCGGCGAACAACCGCTACGTCTACACCTCGGACGCGCGTGTCGTGGCCCAGGATCGCACGACGAACCTGCTCACGCCCCTCGCCGGCACGGGCTACACCGGCAACACCATCGGCCCGAACGGCATGGCGCTCGCCTCCGATCTCGCCACCCTGCGCGGCATCGAGCTCGCGGGCGGCGCGATGTACCTCCTCGAGGCGAGCCTGCCGCGCGTCTCGAAGGTCGACCTCGCGACGGGCATGCTCTCCGTCGTCGCCGGCGACGGCCGCGCCGCCACGACCGCCGAACAGCAGGCCGCGGGCCTCGCCGCCGCTGCACGCGTCGCCATCAACACCGGCGCGGGCAAGGCCACGATCGGCCCGAGCGGCGCGCTCTACTTCGCCGACGCGAACTACCTCCGCATCATCAACGTCACGAACCAGGCCATCACCACCTTCGGCGTCACGCTCCAACCCGGTTACATCGACGACCTCCCGCTGAGCCTCGGCCCGAACATCAGCGGCATCGCCTTCGCGCCGAACGGCGACCTCTACGTCGCCTCGTACGATTCCAACGCCGTCCGCCGCATCCCCGCCGCGGGCCCCTTCACCGCGGAAAACGTCATCCCGGGCGACAGCCAGCGTTATGGTGTCGCCAAGCCCGGCGCCCTCTCCGACCTGCGCCTCAACCGCCCGAGCGACATCACGTTCCTCCCGACGGGCGAGCTCGTGATCGCGAACGACTTCGGCCACACGCTCGTCGTCGTCGAGCCCGACGCGAATGGCGTGATCGGGCCTTCGAGCCTCTTTGCGCACGTCTTCGGCAGCGGCGCGCCGGGCCGCCTCGCGACCTCTGGCGCGCCGCCCCTCTCCGTCACGCCGCGCGGCGTCCGTGCCGTCACTGCGGACGGCACGGACCTCGTCCTCATCGCTGGTGAGCGCGTGGTCCGACTGGCAATGCCTTGATCCCGTGCGACTCCCCGGGCCCCACCTCGCAGGCCCCGATGCTGTGCTCCTTCTCCCGCCGCAAGCGTGATTTCCCCATGAAATCCTGGTGCTCGTCCACCGCATCCGCCGTCGCCGCCCGTGCCGCCGGAGACGCGGGCAAGAGCGTGTAATCGCCCCGCGCCGGATCCACGAAGAGCCGCGTCAGCGGCAGCGAAAGCGAATGCCCGTCCTTGCCGGCCTGCTTTCGCCACTCCGACAGCGACCGCACCTGCTCTCCGATCGCCACCCGATCGAGGACGTTCCCGTCGCTCTCCACGAGCTTCGCGTCCTTCTCCGTCACGAGCTCGAGCCCCGCGCGGCGCGAATCCCGGTGATACAGGATGTTGTTCCGCACCACGTTCGGCCCTGCGCTCAATCGAACCTGCAGCGCGCTCCGCGCTCCCTCGGGCATCACCACCGTGTTGTGCACGATCGAGAGCCCCTTCGGCCCGAAACGACCGTCCCCGTCCTCCTCCGCGTCCTGCTCGCTTCCATCCGCGTCGCCGAACGCCACGATGCCCGACGCGGCATTGTCGTAGAGCACGTTCCCCTGGACGATCGAGTCCTGCACGCCGTCGAGGTTGATCCCCGCGCCTTTTCGCTTCTTGTTGTTCGCGAGCAGGCCGGCGCCATTGCCGATGATCAGGTTCCGCTCGATGGTGGCGCCGGTCACGAGCCCGTCGGCCACGCCATCGTAAAAGCTCTTGCCGGACTTGTCGATCTCGGGCCGCTCGCGCATGTCGGCGTTGATCTGCAGGCCGCAGCCGTCGTTGTCGCGCAGCACGTTCGCCCGGACCACGGGCCTATCGCCGCTGTTCGACAGATAGATCCCGTGCTCGCGCCGGCTCCGCCGGACCTCGTTGTTCTCGACCCGGAGGTCGTCCGCGAACGACGAGACGATCCCCCAGCGGCCGTTGTCGACGTACGTCCCGTTCCGGATCACCACGTTCGTCCCGTAAAACACCGCCACCGAGGCCCGCGGCGCGCCGTACGACGAGATCCCGTCGAGGACGACGTGGTGCGATCTCTTCAGGATGATGTTGTCCCGACAAGCGTTCTTGTTCTTGCAATCGGGATCCGGCCGGACGAGCGCGCGCTTGCCGATCGCGAAGATCGTGATGGGCCGGCCGGGCTCGCCGCGCAGCCCGTCCACCGTGAACCGCGAATACTCCCCGTCTTCCACGAGCAGCACGTCGCCGGGCGCCGTCGCCAAGGAAATGCCTCGCTGGATTTCCCGGCACGGCTTGCCGTCCGAGCAATCGTTCGCGTCGCTCCCGAGCGGCGAGACCCGGAATCGCCGCCCGCCCTGCGGCGGCAGAGGCCTCGTCGTCGCGGGCCCGATCGATGCCAGGTTCTGCATGCGCGGCGGCGCGGACGCCGCCTCGCTCGACTCGCCGTGATCACCGGGCGAGGCCGAGCGCGAGCACGCAAGGAGCAAGACAAGCGGAGCGGCGCCCAAGAAAATGCGCATCACAGCACCTCCGCGTGAGTCCTCGAAAGGTAGCGCCCGCATTCGACCCCGTCACGACGAATTGCGAGACAACGCACAAAGCTAGCCGTCCAGGACGCGCGGGAGAGCACTCCGGACGGGGTGGGTTCGTCCGGACTGCGTGAATTCGCTCACGTCGTCTGCTTGGACGAACCCCTTGGACGCTCGGGGGCTACGCTCGGACAAGCCGAGCTACGCCTCAAACCCCCTCAGACCCCCTCGACCCGCGCCTTCGATGCGCCTAGACTCGCGCCGCCTCGTCGCGGGACGCGGCATCCATCCAATTCCAACTCTCCCTGGAGTCAGCCGTGGCCGCCGGACGAACGCGCGTTCAATACGATTGCACCAAATGCGTGGCATTTTGCTGCTCCATCTACGAGCGCGTCGAGGTGACGGCTCGCGACGTCAAGCGGCTCGCCGCCCATTTCGGCGTCACGCCCGAGGTCGCCGAGAAGCGCTTCACCGTGCACCGCTTCGGCGGCCGCATCCTCCGCCGCAAGAAAGATCCTTTCTTCGGCAAGGCTTGCAAATTCCTCCACCCCGAGACCCGCGGCTGCACCATCTACGAAGGCCGCCCCCAGGCCTGCCGCGAATACCCCGGCAAGAGCCGCTGCGGCTACTACGACGTCCTCCAATTCGAACGCGAAATCCAGAACGACCCCACCATCGTCCCCATCGTCCGCCTCACCTTCAAGAAACAGCTCGCGGCCCGCTGAACCGGGCGCGATCCACTGCTGCCGCAGGATGCCCGGCCACCGCGCACGGGCCGCGGCGGGCCCGGTCACGACGAGCCCCTCCCACCGCCGCGAATCTACACTGCCGGCGTCATTTTTCACGGATAGCCCATCGGGCCCTCATGACGCGGGGTGTCGATATGCCTTCGCACGGCTCGGCCCCCTTGCATGCTTCACCTGCCTTTTCGTAGGCTGTGCCAATGGCGATCCTCGATCTCTCCTTCGAGTCCGGCGAGCAGAGCCTCTCGGTGCGGCACTTCTCGGTGCACGAAGGCATCTCGACGCTCTTCAGCGCCAGCATCGTCGCGCGCTCGCCGAAGGAAGACATCGACCTCGAATCGCTCGTCGGCAAGGCCGGCGGCCTGCTCGCGATTGGCAACCTCAACGTGCCTCGCGGCTGGACCGGCGTCGTCAGCCACGCCGAGCAGATCGACGTCGAGCCGCCGACGGGCACCTCGCTCGGGCTCTCCACGTACCTCATCCGGATCGTGCCCACGATGTGGCTGCTCACGCAGCGCAAGGGCAACCGGATCTTCCAGAAGACGTCGATCCCCGACATCGTGAAGAAGGTCCTCGGCGAGTACGGCATCGAGCCGAAGATGAAGCTCACCGAGCCGCACCCCGAGCACGAGTACCGCGTCCAATACGGCGAGACCGATTTCGCCTTCGTGAGCCGCCTGCTCGAGGAAGAAGGCATCTCGTACTGGTTCGGCCAGGCGATGAGCGGCGACAAGATCGTCAGCGAGTTGAACCTCGCGGACGCGCCCACGCGCGGCGAGGCGCGCAAGCCCATCCGCCACGCGGAGAACCCGAACCAGCCCGGCAACAACGAGTGGATCTGCCGCGTCCACCTCGCGCACCAGGTTCGCCCCGGCGCCGCGATGATCCGCGACTACGACTTCGAAAAACCCAAGTTCCTCCTCCGCGGCGAGGCCGAGAAGGCCAAGAAGGAGGACTTCT
Organism: Polyangium sp. y55x31; assembly: GCF_029946505.1. Taxonomy (GTDB): domain Bacteria; phylum Myxococcota_A; class Polyangia; order Polyangiales; family Polyangiaceae; genus Polyangium. The sequence continues at coordinate 38,447 of NZ_JARZHG010000054.1, read as the reverse complement.
TCGAGCAATACGTCTACGAGCACGGCGCCTTCACCGACGACAAGGAAGGCAAGCGCCGCGCGGACATCCTGCTCGAAGCCGAGCGCCGCACGAAGCGCGTCGTCTCGTACGAGGCGAACGCCTTCGATCTCGCGCCGGGCGTCATCTTCAGCATCGACAACCACCCGCGCGAGGACCTCGATCCGGGCAAGAAGCTCCTCGTCCTCGAGGCGATGCACGAAGGCACGCCCGACGGCGAGTGGACGCTCTCCGGCGAGGCCACGTTCATCGACGTCCCGCACCGTCCCGCGCAGCGCACGCCGCGCCCCAAGATCAACGGCCTGCAGAGCGCGTTCGTCGTCGGCCCGAAGGGCGAGGAGATCTACACCGACGAGTACGGCCGCGTGCGCGTGCAGTTCCACTGGGATCGCGACGGCAAGTACGACGAGAACTCGACCTGCTGGATCCGCGTGAGCCAGGGCTGGGCCGGCGCCGCGTACGGCATGATGACGATCCCGCGCATCGGCCAGGAGGTCCTCGTCGGCTTCTGGGAGGGCAACCCCGACGAACCCGTCATCGTCGGCCGCCTCTACAACGGCAAGAACCGCGTCCCGTACAAGCTGCCCGACGAGAAGACGAAGAGCACCTGGAAGACGAACAGCTCGCCGACGAACGGCGGCTTCAACGAGATCATGTTCGAGGACAAGGCGGGCAAGGAGCTCTTCTTCGTCCAGGCGCAGCGTGATCTCTCGAAGCTCGTCAAGCGCAACGAGACGGAGCGCACCGGCGCGAACCGCACGATGGTCGTCGGGGCGAACCGATCGAGCGTCGTCGGCGCCGTCGACACCACGCTCGTCGGTTCGAAGTACGCGCTCATCATGGCCAAACCCAAGGACCTCAAGGTCGAGGCCATGGGCAGCCCCGACGTCGAGAAGCAAGAGACCATGATCGAGATGGTCGACGGCAAGATCACGCTGACCACGGGCAAGGCCACCATCACGCTCGACGGGGCCACGATCACGCTGAAGGCCGACGGCGACATCAAGCTCAACGCGGGCGGCGAGGTCGTGATCCACGGCGGCCCGTTCGTGAAGATCAACTGCTAGGAGACCGCCATGCCGCAAGCCGCACGCAAAGGCGATCTGACGGTGCACGGCGGCGTGCTCGCCGAGGGTTCGCCCGACGTCACCATCGGCGGGATGCCCGCCGCGCGCCTGACCGACAAACACGTCTGTCCGCTGCACGGCCCCGGGCCCGTCACGCAGACGTCGTTCACGGTCTTCATCAACAAGGTCGGCGCCGCGCGCGTGGGCGACGCGTGCACCTGCATGATGCCCTCCACCGCGGTCGGCGGAGGCGACGCGGCCAAACCCGACCAGGCGAAGTGGACCTTCAAAGCGGACGGGTCCGCGACGAAGGAAAACAAGTACGCCACCGAGGGCGAGGGCACGGGCAAGACGCTCGGCGAAGCCTGGGACCAGGCGAAGAACAAGGCCGGCGACAAGGCGATCGATCAGGTCGTGAACGGCCGCGATCCGAAGGATCAAGCGTGGAAGCCCAAGGTCGCGCTCGGCGCCAACAAGGAGCTCTGGAGCGCGACCACCGTGCCCAAGGGCCCCGACGGCAAACCCGTCGACAACTACGCGCAGTTCTTCTCCGGCTCGACGAAGGGTTCGTACGGAGCGAGCGCCGAGATCGAGAACGTTCGCAACATGAAGGCGAACGCGGGCGGCAAGGCCGAGGTCGAAGGTTCACTCTTCGCAGCCTCGGGCAAGGCCGGCGACGCGAAGGGCTGGGGTGAAGTCTCCGGCGAGGCGAAGGTCCTCACGGCGAAGGCCGACGCCGCCGCGGGCGGGCAGTTCGAGGTCAAGAACGGCAAGGTCGAGTCCGCGTACGTCGAGGCGGGCGCGGGCGCGGGCGCGTCCGTCGTCGAGGGCAAAGCCTCGGGCAAGAAGACGTTCACGATCCCGCTCGTGAACCTCGACGTCAGCATCGGCGGCGAGGCCTCGGGCGCGCTGCTCACCGCGGAGGCGCGCGCGAGCGCGTACGCGGGCTACCGCGACGGCAAGTTCCAGATGGGGTTCGGCGCGAAGGTCGGCGCCTTGCTCGCGGGCCTCGGCTTCAAGCTGAACATCGAGATCGGCCCCGCCGAGGAGAAGAAGGAGCCCCCGAAGGCGCCCGGCGTCCCCGGCGTCGCGGGCATCGATCCGATCGCGATCGGCTGCATGACCGTGCTCATCGGCGGCACCCCGCCTCCGTACGTCCCCGGCGCGCCCCCGCCCGATCAACCGCCGGGCGTCATCGTCGATGCGGTCGGCATCCGCAACAAATCCCAGGCGCTGACGCTCAAGGCCGCGAAACGCGCGGCGGCGCCGTTCACGCCGATCAAGTGCGACTTCTGAGAGGGAACGAGGCTCGATGGACACCGGCATGAACGAGCACGAGTCCCCCCTCGTCACGACCGCGGCCTTCGCGGACGGCATCGAGCGCCTCGCGCGATCGGGCCGTCTGTTCGCCGCGGTCGACGCGGCGGACGCGCCGTTCGTCGCGGAGAAGGCCACACAAGCGGGCCCTCACGCCGCGGTCTGTCTCTACAAACCCAAGGACGCGAGCGAGTGGGCCGACGCCGCGCCGTACCTCTTCCAGGTCGATCTCGCGACATGGAGCTGGCTGCGCGAGGGCCTCACCGAGGATCCGAGCCTCTGCATCTTCGCGATCGCCGACACGAACCTCGAAGGCGTGCGCCGTCATTTCCGCCGCTACCTCCTGGTCCAGTCGCCGGCGGGCACGAAGATGAACTTCCGCTTCTACGATCCGCGCGTGCTCGTCACGTGGCTCGACTGCTGCACCGCGCAGGAGCTCGACGACTTCTACGGCCCCGTGAGCGAGTACGGCATCCCCACGGAGGACGGCCTCGGCGCGCTCTTCTGGAAGCGCCTCGTCGAGGGCGCGCCGCGCAGGCGCGAGGAGCTCCTCTACAAGCTGCGCCCGGCGCAGATGCGCGCCTTCTCCAAGGCCTCGGAGGAGCGCTTCACGGATCGCACGGTGAACTTCCTCCAGGCGCAGTTCCCGGACGCGCGGGAGGAGCCGAGGCCTTCGCTCAAGTTCTTCGTCGCCGACCAGATCGATCGCGCGCGCACGCTGCACGGCTTCACGACGGAGCTCGAGCTCGTCACGTACGTGATCACGGCCTGGGCGCTCGGCGGTGATTTCGATACGGCGATGCCGGCCGTGGCGGACACGCTCGCGGCCAAGCACCTCTCGTCCGGTGACAAGGCCGCGTGGATCTCGGACTTCACGCGCAAGCTTCTTCGTACGCTCGAGGAGACCTGAGTCATGCCTGGTGGCGGTCTATTGCAGAGAGCTTTGGGCGCGGCCTCGAACGCAGCCAAGAAGACGGCCGGCGCGATCACCGGCGGCGCCAAGATGGTCGGCGACGGCATCGTCAGCGGCGCGAAGGCCGTCGGCAATGCCGTCGTGACGGGCGCGAAGGCCGTCGGCAATGCTGCCGTCGCGGTCAAGGACACCGTCAAGGAAGGGGTCCGGGGCGCGACGCGGGCCGTGGCGGACGCCGGCTACAACGCGATCGGCGCCGGCAAGGACGCGCTCGACTCCGGCGCGAAGGCCGTCAGCGACGCCTACGCGAAGGCCAAGGAGCATTTCACGGGCAAACCCCCGGCCCAGCCTTGTATTGCGTGCACCGGCAAGGACGTCGACCACGACGGGGCGATCTTCGGCTACGTGAACGGCAAATGCGTGCCGCTCACGCAGAAGGGCCAGGAGGTCACGCGGGCCGACATCGAGAACGCGAAGAAAAGCGGCTACAACCCATCGTCGAAGACCCATTCGGCCTACGATCCCGAACGGCCGGACGATCCGACGCGGAACACCTCGCAGGCGACGAAGGATTGCTGCGCGAAATGCACCGAGGGCAAACCTCCGCGCACGATCTTCTACGTCAACGGCATCAACACCACGCGCACCACGCATTGCGAGACGCTGAAGCAGCTCGGCGACATGACGTGCGCCACGGTCGTCGGCGTCTACAACGCGACCGAGGGTTTCGCCAAGGACGCGCAGCAGACCTCGAAGGATCGGCGCCTCATCCGTGAAGCGGCGGCGGGCAAGAAGGACCTCACGACGGACGGCCGAAACCCCGCCGTGAACACGCTGAGCGACCTCATCGTGGCCGAGCGCGAGTCGGGTCAGCCGGTCGAGATCTTCGCGCACAGCCAGGGCGGCGCCGTCACGAGCCTCGCGCTCTACGACGCGAACAACACGCTCAAGGCGGGCTCGCCCTCGCCGAACGCGGGCCTCGACCAAAACGTCAAGGTCACGAGCTTCGGCTCCGCGGCGCCGCAATGGGTGAACGGGCCGAAGTACACGCATTACGTGCACGTGAACGACGCGACGCCGATGGTGTTCGGCCTCGGCGACAACCCGAGCAATCACGCGAAATACGCGGGCGGCGGCAACGTCGTCACGTTCTCGGGCGAGCGCGGCCAGGCGGCCGATTTCGAGACGAACGGCAAGAACCTCGACAAGCACTGGCTGCCGGGCATGACCGAATACCACGGCATCGACGACGATCTGTATTTCAAGGCGTACCAGCAGCAGAACCGGAACACCGGCGACACCTGCGGCTGCGGCAAGAACAAATAAGGCGCCGAGGCGGAAGGCAGAGGTACGAACATGGCGACGAACAGCGCGATGCCGCCGGGGCGGGACAGGGCCGAGGCCCTCATGCAGTTCTACGCGCGCAAGGAGAACCGCTACGACGCCGCGTTCGACGCGAACGGGGACGTCTCGTTCGGCGAGTTCGGCTTCCGGCACGAGCCCGAAAAGGACGCGCTCGTCGGGCGCGTCTTCGTGGCGAAGGCGTGGCGCGACGGCGCGCCGGAGGCGCAGATCGACGCTTTCATGAAGGTCGGCCGCGCGCTCAACGATCCGGCGATCGGCGGGCTCTTCGACCAGGGCGGGGGGTATTTCCACCTCGACCCGGACAAACGCATGTATTTCCTGAAGAAGGATTTCCCCCTCGCCACGACGACGCGCGAGGTGCTCGACGAGGGCATGGAGAGGCTCCGGGATCTCGCCGCCACGTGGACGACGCGCTGGTTCGCGCGCGTCGCGGACATCACGCACGGCCGCGCGCTCCCGCCCTTGCGCCCCGTGAAGCAAGACGATCCGGACGACACGATCTGACGTAACCGACGAGGCCGATCATGGCGCTGCTGGAGCTTGCCTTCGAAAACAATGAAGACTCCCTCTCGGTGCGGCATTTCTCCGTCCGGGAGCCGATTTCGGGCTCGTTCGACGTGGGCGTGCTCGCGCGCTCGCGCCTGCCAGGGCTCGATCTCGAGGGGTTCGTCGGGAGACCTGCGGCGTTCCTGATGATGGGCGGCCCGCTCTCGGGCCCGCGCGCATGGTCGGGCGTCGCCAGCCACATCCAGATGGTGCAGGCCGAGCCGACGGGACTCTCGACCTATTTCGTGCGGATCGTGCCGCAGATGTGGCTCCTCAAGCTGCGCAAGCGGAACCGCATCTTCCAGCACATGACGATCCCGGCGATCGTCAAGCAGATCCTCGACGAGTATTCGATCGTCCACCAGATGAAGACGGTCGACGAGCATCAGGAGCACGAGTATCGCGTCCAGTACGAGGAGAGCGATTACGACTTCGTGAGCCGCCTGCTCGAAGAGGAGGGCATCTCCTATTTCTTCAAGCAGGTCGGCGGCGGCAACGCCGGCACGTACACGACCGAGCTCATCCTCTCGGACAAACCCGAGGCGGGCGAGGAGCGCCCCACCCTGCCCTTCGTATACGCGCCGAACCAGGACGCGCGCAAGGAGTTCGTCCGCAACGTCAAGATCGCGCACCGCATTCGCCCCGGCGCGGCGGGCTTCCGCGATTACGACTTCGTGCGCCCCGATTTCCACCTCCTCGGCGACGCCGAGAAGGCCTCGAAGCCCGAGGATTTTTACGAGCTTTACCGGTACACGCCCGCCGGGCTCGTCAAGGATCGGCGCGAGCAGCCGCGCGTCCCCGCGGACACCGAGGGCAAGCTCGTCGCCGACATCGACCTCGCGGCCGCGCGCCGCGGCAAGCGCGAGCTCCAGTTCGACGCGAATGCGTACGACCTCGCGCCGGGCCTGCTCTTCAAGGTCGAGAATCACCCGCGCAGCGACGTCTCGGCGGGCCGCTTCCTTTGCACGGAGGTCACGCTCGAAGGCACGCACGACGGCGAGTGGACGCTCTCCGGGTATGCCGCGTTCGTCGAGGAAAAGACGCGGTTCCGGCCGATGAAGGTCACGCCGAAGCCCGTCGTCGAGGGCGTCGAGAGCGCGATCGTCGTCGGCCCGAAGGGCGAGGAGATCCACACGGACGAGCACGGCCGCGTGCGCGTGCAATTCCACTGGGATCGCGACGGGCAATACGACGATCAATCGTCCTGCTGGATTCGCGTGAGCCAGGGCTGGGCCGGCGGCGCGTTCGGCATGATCGTCCTGCCGCGCGTGAGCCAGGAGGTCTTGATCGCCTTCCTCGAAGGTGATCCGGATCAGCCCGTCCTCCTCGGCCGAGCGTACAACAAGGTCGCGCCCGTGCCGTTCAACCTCCCCGAGCAGCGGACGGTGAGCACCTGGAAATCGCAGTCCTCGCCGAAATCCGAGGGCTGGAACGAGATCACCTTCGACGACGCCGCGGGCAAGGAGGTGCTCTACATGCAGGCCCAGCGAAACCTCTCGAAGCTCGTCAAGGCGAACGAGAACGAGCGGACGGGCGCGAATCGCTCGATCTTCGTGGGAGCAAACCGGAGCTCCTTCATCGGCGCCGTCGACAACGTCATGGTCGGCCAGCGCAGCGTCGCCGCCATGGTCGAGTTCCGGGAGAAAGACCCGGACAAACCGAACGAGCCCACGATGGTGCTCAAGGAGACGATGATCGAGACGATCCACCCGAAGATCTCGCTCACCACGGGCAAGGGCACGAGCATCATCGACGACGCGAACATCAATTTGCTCGCCGATCGCAACGTCGTGCTCAAATCGGGCGGGGACGTCATCATCGAGGGCAAACACGTCTACATCAACACGAAGAGCGTGCCCGGCGGAGCGCCCAAGGTCGAGGGCAGCGCGAGCGACGGCGCGCGAAGGCCTCAGGGCCGCACGCTCGGCGCGGTCCTGGAGACGTTCGGCCAGCCGAAGTCCAAGGCCGTGCGCCTCGCGATGCAGCGCCAGATCATCGGCTTCCGGCCCCCGACGCCGCAGATGTTCAAGATCGCCGCGGAGAAGGGCAGCAGCGTCGCGCAAATGGCCGCCCGGAAGAAGATCGCGCTCCACTTCTACAAGGACAACGGCCAGAAATTCGACAAGGCGCTCGGGAAGGTCCGCAATTACAACTACCCGCAGGAGATCAACGAGATCCTGAGCCACATGCGGGGCATCGATTTCAAGGAGCCCATCTCCGTGGGTCCGCCGCCGCCCGCGCCGAAGCGGCTCACGCAATGGCAGGTCCCGGACGGGTTCAAGGGCAATTACTTCGCGAGCTCCATGGCCACGCCGCCCGACCTCGGCATTGGCAAGCTCGGGACGAAGCAGGATGGCAAGGTCGTCGAGAAGATCGCGAAGCCGTATGCCATTCCCCCGTCCACGCCCTATCTGAAGACCACGGCGGCGAAGATCCTCGACACGTGGAGCGTGCAGAACAAGCCGGTGATGACCCCGGGCGGCATGACCCAGTATTACATCGGCAACAACTCGAACATCCACGAAATCGGCGCGAAGCCCGCCGCCTGATCCCGCATGAACCGTCCGCTCGACAACCGGAAGGATTTCTTCGACGTCCTCGCGCAGACGCAGATCGAGGCCGAGGCGCGCTTCCAGGGGGCGCCGCGCTCCGTCACCTACGAATCCATCGCCCGCCAGCTCGCCGCCATGCAATCGATGACGGCGAAGGGCCGCACGCCCACCGAGGACGAGCGGGAATCCATCACGATCGGCCTGCTCGCCGTCCGCGAGCTCGAGCCGACGCAGGATCCGGACCTCGCTGATTTCATCGAACGCCTGCACGAGCTCAACGGATATTTCACGGCATGGCCACCCAACTAGCCGGACTCCGCTACCAGCACCGCACGCTCCAAGCGCCCGTGCCGAGCGACGCCGTCCTGCGGCTCTGCCGGCTCGCGCCCTCCGGCCATCGTATCGCCTTCGTCCGCGAGGACGGCCCCGAGGGACAAACCGGAATCTGGATCGGCGAGATCCACAATGCCCACTCGGCCCGGCTCCTCGTCCCCTTCAAGCCCGGCCGTATCGAGGACCTCGCGTTTTCCCCGGACGGCTCGCACATCGCATATCGCGTCGCGCCGCTCCTCGGATTCGGCGCGCGCGGCACCATTGGCTGGGCGAGCGCGGATGCGCCGGGCGAGATCCGGCGCGTCGAAGGGACGGGGTTTGGCTGGACAGCCGGTGGCAAAGCGCTCCTCGTCGCGGATCCTTACCGCAAATCGCTGCTTCGTTATGCGCTCGACGAGGAGGAGCCGCGCGCGCTCGGCCCCTTCGAGGACGACGCCGATCCCTCGTTCCCCGCACGTATCGTGGTCTCGCCCGACGGCGAGCACATCGTGTACACGGCCGGGCGCGAGGGCGAGGAGATCTCCGAGGTCTGGCTCGTCAAGCGCGAAAAGGGCGCGGTCGTGACCTCGATCTTCACCGAGATCCCGGGCGGCAACGTCCACATCCTGCCCTTCTGGTCACCCAAGGGCGCGACGCTCGGCCTCTTCTGCGTGCACGAGGAGCAGGAGAAGACCGCGCTCATCGTCGTCCCGCGCCTCGAAGGCGAAGGGCACGTCCTTTACGAGAGCAGCTACCTCGACCCGGCAGAGACGCCCGCATTCACGCAGAGCGCCCGCTCCATCGCCTTCTTCCGCACGGAAAAGCCCGGCGACGAGGAGCGCCCGGCGACGACCCGCCTCGTCCTGCTCGACGTCAAGCGCGAGACCTTCGCCGCGCTCGCCGAGCCGGACGAGGTTTTCGGTACGCCCCGCCTGTTCGACGACCGCACGATCGCCGTCGACGGCGAGGCTCTCGCGCACCTCTTCGTCTTCGACGATCCATCGTGACGAAGGTGCTAGACTCGAATCCAGCAAGGAAGAGCTCGACATGGCGCTCGACGATCCGGATCTCCCGACCCAAGGCGTCTTCCCGAACGAGGAAGAGCTGAAGGATTGCATCACCGTCACGGTCCGGCAGCCTCGCTCGGATCTCGATTTCAGCGTTCTCCTGCCCGACGGCTGGTACCAGCAGCCTGCGCCGGTCGGCAAGATGGACTTCTCCAAGGAGTCCGAGTTCGTCCCGCTCGCGCTCTTCAGCGCGGCGAAGGAGATGCTCCCGCCGATCATCTTCTCGGTCGGCGTCCGCCCTGCGCCGAAGAAGGGCAACGTGGCCGAATGGCTCGAGCGCCAATGTCATCTCCAGCAGCTCGCGCTCCAGCGCATGAAGCTGAACAAGTTCCCGTTCGGCTGGGCCGCGGAGGCGGTCGCGCTGCAGGCGAGTGATTTCGGCAAGCTCAAGCTGCGCATCACGATGTTCGAGGACGGCAATCGCCTGTTCGCGCTCATCGGAATGGCGCCGCTCGACGTGTGGGATGTGTGGGTCGTCCCGCTCGGCCTGTGCGTCAATACGTTCGAGCTCCTCGAGCCGAAGGGGCAGAGCGCGCCGCTCGCGCCGAAGTACGAAGACAAGAAGCCGGACGACGAGTAGCCCGGGGGGCCCGCGCGCCGGGCCCCGGGTGCGCCGGGCACGGAATGGGCATTGCTCTCGGCTGGCGGGCATGAAAGACTTGGCATCCATCGTCTCGAGGAGTAGCCATGTCGACGCAGCGCAACCCGAGCTTTTATTGCCAGGCGTGTCGCATGCAGGTGCAGCTCGTGCACCACGGCGAGCACAAGTACCAGCAGCAGGACGGGGCCACGAAGGACTACGTCTTCGGTCATTGCGCCCGCTGCAACCGCGTGGGGCTCGTCGAATACGAGCACGAAACCGACGGCGCGGCGGCGGAGCCGCGGCAGCTCTGGCCCTCGGTGCTCCGGCCCATCGATTTCGAGCTCCCGCCGCGGGTGATGGAGTCGTACCAGGAGACGCTGCGGTGCGAGGCGGCCGGCGCGTGGATGGCCACGGCGGTCATGGCGCGGCGCACGCTGGAGGTCGTGGTGCGCGAGTTCGCGCCCGATCACGAGCGTTTCCTCGACGGCCTGCGTGCGCTCTACACGAAGGGCCTCATCAGCGAGGAGCTTTGCCGCTGGGGCGAGGAGCTCCGGTTCCTCGGCGACGTCGGCGTCCTGCCCACGGACCCGAAGGCCTCGCACCAGGACGCGAAAGAGGCGCTCGAATTCCTCGGCGCGCTCCTCGAGACGCTTTATCACCTGCGGGAGAAGTTCCGCCGCATGCAGGCGCGACGCCAGCGGGGCCGGCTCGGGGCAGACGCGCCCGAGCGGCCCTCCTGACCGGCAGGCTATAGCTCGATCTTCGACGCGTCGAGCTCGTCGTTCACTGGATCCGCGGCCAGCGTCTTGCTCGGCGGCGGCGCCGTCCCCTTCTCGGCCCATTCCACGAGGGCGTCGAACGCGCGCTCTGCGTAGGGCTGCAGGATCGTGAACTTGTCCTGCGCGCCCTCCTCGGCCCGCGTGCCGTCGAAATCGAAATCGAGCACCCCGTCCGAATGCAGATCCACGTGGCCGCCGCCGGCCACCACGTAGAGCCGATACATGTCCGGATCGCCGTACGCGGTCACCGCGTCGCGATAGGCCTCCGCGTTCGCGATCACCCCGAGCAGCCCGTCCGCGTCGCCGTGGATGCTCACGAGCGGCGCCGAGAACTCGCCGGTGTTCGCGTTTTTCAGGGCAAACGACACGCTCTCCGCCGTCCAGCCCGCGTCCGGCGCCGAGGCCAGGTATGCGTAGAACGGCGGCGGATCCATGTCGTTCGGCGGGAAGCAGCTATACGCCGCGCTCTCGGCCAGATCGTGGCCGAGCAGCTCCGCCTTGAAGTAATACGCCGTGAAGTTGTAGTAACCGATCCCCTTGAATTGCGGCAGCGTCGCCTTCAGCGAATCGAACGCCGTGTTGTAGGCGCCCCAGATCGTCGCCGACGGCGCGCCGAAGCCCGCGGCGATCATCGCGTCCTCGGCCCCCGAGAACGGCGGCATTTGCGTGTACGCGTCCGGCGTCGACAGCGTCGCGGGATCGTAGGCCCACTTCATGGCCAGCGCCGCGCGCTCGTTCGTGCTCACGAGGTGGTTTGCCGCGGCATACTCGGCCGGCGTCACCGTCCCGTCCTTGTCCTTGTCGAGCACCCGCGCGTCGGGCCAGTACGCGCCCGACCAGTCGAGCCCGCCGGCGAAAATCTTCTTCCCGCCGGCCTTCTCGCGCTCGTGATCGAGCTCCAGCGCGCGCCGCACCTGGTATCCGCCGTTCGAGAGCCCCACCGCATACACGTGCGTCGGCGCTTTGCACGTCACGATCTCCAGCGACGTCGCGGCCCACTCCGCGAGATCCAGCATCATCGCGCCCCAGTGCTGCGTCGGGTGCGTCTTCGTCAGGAGCGTCGCGTTCCCGTCGACCCCGCCGTTCGTCATTCCCTTGTTTCCGGCCACGTACGCATATCCGCGCTTCAGCACCCAGGGAACGATCGTCCCTTCGTTCGCGAATTCGCTGCGCGTCCCCGGCGTCCCGGCCACCACGAGCTTGCCGTTCCAATCATTCGGCACCTTCAGCACGATCTCCTGCGTCCGCGTGACCCCGCCCTCGGTCACCGCGAGCGTGCCCGTGACCTCGACGCCGTACACCTCGTCCTTTGGCGCGAGCTTCAGCGAGTGCAGGAGGCTCGCCTGCATCTTCTTGACCTTCGCTTGCTCCTCGGCCGGAAGATCGTCGAACTCGGGCATCCCTGCCTTGAGGCCCCAATACGTGATGTGCGCGAGCCCCCCGCCGCCGCTGCCGTTGTAGAACGTGCGCAGCGAGGCCGTGAGCCCGCCATCGAGCCCTTCGAAGTCCATCGCCGGCACGCACATCGGCCCGGGGGGATTGCACGCATCACCCACGCAGGGCGGGTTTTGCGCCGGATCGTCGCTGCACCCCGCGAGGGATATCGCCGTGAGGGCCACGGCTGCCTGGAATGTGTTTGCCCGTCGAACCAAGGATCGGAAGGTCGTGATCATCGGCCGAATCTAGCAAGGACACCCCGGGCCCCTCAACGTTGGCCTCGGCACGGCGCGCCACGTGCGCAGCCTCGTCGGCAGGATCTCGCGCCGCGCCGCGTCCGCCCTTTCGCAGCCACCTGTCGAATTTCCGCCGGTCGGCGTCGATGTTCTGCACTTTCCGAACAGATGGATCCTTTTTGCCTCCCCCGCCGTCTTGCCGGCACGGCGCGTGCTTCTCCCGTGATAGCTTGCTGGATGCAGCGATCTCCTTTTCGCGCGCCGGCGCCTTCGCCACGAGGTAACACCGTGCGATCACCTCCTCGACGCCTCCTCTTCTCCGCGCTGCTCACCGCCCCGCTCCTCGCGCTCGCGGCGCCTGCCGCGGCGGACGACGCACCGCCTGCGCTCCGCTGGGATCAGCCCGTAAGCTGTTACAACCTGAGGGACGGCAAGACGCTCCGCGTCCAATGCACGCAGGACGCCAAAGGAGAGACGTGCCTCGTCGCCCCCGGCGAGATGGTCGGCATCGGCGATCCGCTCGACAAGGTCCAGTCCTGCACGCCCTACAGCGAGGACACCTATCGCGCGCTCGCGCGCCGCGCCCGCATGGTCCCCGCGGTCGCCGAGGCGCCGCCCGGTTATGCGCGTGGCGAGAGCGGCCGCGCCTTCCAGGTCAAATTCGACCTCTTGAACCGCTTTTACATCGGCGTCGGCTGGGCCCCCACTTTGCAATCGAGCCGCGGCTTCGCCGTCCCCGCGGGCTTTCCGTTTGCCCGGGCGAACGCCGAGATGGGCATCCACCTCAGCATTCTCTCGCCGCGAAAGCGCGCCCGGCACGACCTCCGCATCCTCGAAGGCAGCGCGACCTTCGCCGACCTCGAGCTCCGCGGCACCCTCCTCTCCTACGATTACCAGCACGAGCACAGGCGCCCGCTCTTCTGGCTCAGCACCTTCTTCGGCGAGCCCGACGTGCACCCGATTCTTCCGCGCATGGGCTTCGGCTTCCGCGTCCTCTCCGTCCTCGATCGCCAGCCCTCGTTCCGCGACGCCCTCGACATGGAGTTCGGCGAGTTCCACCTCGCCTGGAACCCCTGGCAATCCGACGACATGTACAGCCACCTCCGCATCGAAATCGGCGGCGATTTCGGCGCGCACTGGCAGGATCGAAAGATCGTCTCCGGCAAATCGGGCAATTATTTCATCGGACCCACGGCCGCGATCGAGTCGCGCGTCAGCCTCGGCAAGGGCGGCCTGCATTATCTCTTCAGTGATCTCACGTTCCGCCGCCCCACCATCGTCTCGGGCGACCTCACGGGCGAGTCCGTCAATCGCCTCGCGGGCTCGCTCGCGTACGAGGGCGTGCTCGTCGCGATCAACGACCAGCCGATCTCGGTCCGCCTCGCCGCCGAGGGCCGCACGCAGAACGATTTCGTGCGCGACGTGCGGGCGGTCGAGCTCCGCTTCTTTGCGGGCCTGCGCATGTCCTTTGGCGCCCCGCCGCGTGTCTTCGAGCCGATGCCTGCCTTCGAGGACCCGTGATCCGACGTTCCCTCACCGCCGCGATCGCCGCGATCGCCGTCACCACCGCGCCCATCATGGCCGCGGCGGATGAGGGAGACTTTCGTCATTCACCCAAGGGCCGCACGTTCCGCGTTCATTTCGATCCCGAAAGCCGCATCCGCCTCGGCGCCGCCGCCTCCGGCGCCCGCACGGAAAATGGCCGGATCACCCCTGCCCTCGAAGTCCACGCAGGCACCTCGGTCCGCCGTCGTTATGCCTTCGGCGAGGGCCCCGCGCGGGTCGAATGGCAATTCGATCAACGCGTCCTCTCGGGCTTCGTCGCGCCCTTCGTCCGCCCGTTCGGCGACATGCCCGCCTTCGACGCCGTGCTCTACGGCGCCGCCGCGCACCGCCACGACCTCTCGCCGCGTATCGTCCTGCCTTCCTCACCGCCGCTCAGCATCCCTTTCCCGTTCGACATCGGCTTCGACGGCGAGATCGGCCGCGTCACCGTCCCGCGTGCCATGCCCACGGGCGCCGCGGACGGCGCGGCCATCCCCTTCCTCCGCGTCTCCGTCGCCCGCGCCACCGCCTACCTCGATCCTTTGCGCTCCAACCATCCCGGCCGCAGCATCGAGATCGGCGTGGGCGTGCGGTACGACCTCGACGTCTACGGCCCCCAGCGCGGCACCGGCCCCGCGGACTCGATCGCGCGCCCTCGCCTCGTGCATCGCGTCGCCCCCGGCACGGCCGGCTCGATTCGCTTCCGCTTCGAAACGCAGGACGGGCTCCTCTCGCTCGACACACGCGCCGAGATCACCCCGCACTGGACCAGCGAGCGCACGTGGAAGCTCGGCGCGCTCGGCCATGCCCGCGTCGAGCGGACGATCCTCGCGATCAACGACGAGCCCATCTCCGCCTTCTTCGAGGGCAGCTATCGCCTCGTCCCGCCCGCGCTCGAGCTCGCCCCGCTGCACGACGTGCGCGCGAGCCTCGGCATCGCCTTCGGGCTCGACCTCACGCCGAACCCACGCGTCACCAAGATCCAGCCGCGCTCGCGGCGGATCCCGGGGACGACGCCCGCTCCCTGAGCGTCGCCCCTTTCCTTGGAGCTCGAACGATCAATGCGCAGGAGGCGCAGGCGCGGGCGCAGGCTTCGCGGCCTTCGTCTCCAGGGGTACGTTCGGGAAAAACAGGGCCCCGATGAACGCGAGGACGCCGAGCACCGCGATCATCCAGAACACCGTCCCGAGCCCCGCGTCGAGCAGCCCCGCGATCCGCTGCACGACGTCGGGCCCGAGCGCGTTCATCCCCTCGCGCGAGAGCGCGCGACTCGCCGCATCCTTCGGCAGCGACGCGTCCTTCTCCAGCGCGGTCACGATCACGCCGCCCATCACGCCGACCGCCACGGCCCCGCCGATCGTCCGGAAAAACATCGAGCTCGCGGTCGCGATGCCTCGCTGCTCCCAGCCGACCGAGGTCTGCACGCCGATGATGAGCGCCGTGTTGGCCAGGCCCATCCCGATCCCGAAGAGCGCGGTCACCACGCGAAGCCCGAGCGGCATTCGATCCGCGACGAGGGGCAAGGCGACCGCGGCCACGCCCGTGCACCCCATGCCGAGGCGAACGAGCGCCCGGAAGCCTACCCTCGGAATGAGCCTGCCGCCGAGCGTGCTCGCGATCGGCCACGTGACGAGCATGGGCGTGATGGAGCTGCCTGCCTCGGTCGGCGTGCCGCCGCGCACGCCCTGAATGAACAGGGGCACGTACGTCAGGATGGCGACCATCGCGCCGCCGATGACCGCGCCGATCGCCGAGGAAAACGCGATCACCCGGCGCGTGAAGAGCCCGAGCGGCAAGAGCGGCTCCTCCGCGCGGGACTCGACGAACAGGAAGGCCCCGAGGAGCAGAACCGTGGCGAGGACGAACGCCCACCTGGACTCGTCGTGCACTCCGGAGCTCGCGAGCAGCAGCGCCGTCACGAAGCTCGCGAGCAGGAAAGCACCTGCGAGATCGAGCTTTCGTTTCTTCCGCTCCACGCGCTCGTGCAGCGCCGTCGTGATGAGCGCCGCGGCCGCGACCCCGAACGGCAGGTTCATGTAGAACACCCACCGCCAGGACACGTTCTGCACGATCACGCCGCCGATGATCGGCCCGACGAGCCCGAAGAAGCCCCACGCCGCGCCGAAGAGCCCTTGCAGCCGCGATCGCTCCTCGATGCCGAAGATGTCGCCGATGATCGTGATCGGCATCGGCTGCATCGCCCCTGCGCCGAGGCCCTGGATCGCGCGGAACGCGATGAGCGCGGGCATCGACTGCGCCGCCCCGCTCGCCGCCGATCCCAGGAGGAAGATCGCGATCCCTGCGAGCAGCACGGGCTTTCGACCGTGCAGATCCGCGAGCTTGCCGAAGATGGGGACCGAGATCGCCGACGTGATCAGGTAGGCGTTCGTGACCCACGCGTAATACTCGATGCCGCCGAGATCCCCGGTGACGGTGGGCATCGCGGTGGCCACGACGGTCGCCTCGAGCGCGGCCATGGCGAGGGCGAGCACGAGGCCCGCGACGGTCAGGCCTCGATGCGTGCGTCGTTCGTCTGGAACCGACATGGCAAGGCCGTGTGGTTACTCCGCCACGACCACACGCGCAACCACGGCTCCGATCAGAACACGCCGAATTGCCGCACGAGCCCGGCGATCTCTTCGTCCTCCAGGAAGAAGACCTGATCGAGCCCGTCCTGGAAGGTGTAGGTCAAGTTCGTCGCTTCCTTCCAGAGCGCGTCTTGGTTGAAGGCTTCGAACGGGAGATCGGAGAGGTGTCGACGTTTGTCCTCGTCCGAGAGGATGGCCATGAAGGCGTCGTACGAGCTCATCACCTTCTGCGCGGTCTCGACGGAGATCGCAGGCCGAAGCAGGACCTCGCACATCTGCTCGAACGGCGAGAGGCGGAGACGCTCACGGAGGTAGCGGACGACACGTGTCGGATCCAGGCCGCCCTCACCGCGCCGAAACTCGCCCTTGCCAAAGAGCTCGAGCGAGAAGCACGCCAGCATCCCGCTCGCGAAGAGCAGCTTGCGGCTCATGCGCAGCTTGATGTTGCGCAGCGCCCAGCCGCCCTTGAAGCCCTGCTTGTTCACGAAGTCGACGGTGATGGTGCGCCAGTACCGGATGATGTCGTTCAAGAGGACACGCGGCACGAGCTTCGAACGCTTGGAGAACAAAAGACCACGGTCGTCGGAGACGTAGCGGTGCAGCACGAGGTCGACGACCCGATCGAGCGCCTCCCTCTGGCCGATCGCGATCGACTCGAGCAGGAGCAGGATGCGCTGCGTGGTGTTGCGGTTCGTGTCGTCGTGGCCCCCGATGAGGTGCAGCAAGGGGTGGCTGAAGGACACGTTGTCGAACACGCCGAACGGGCTCGGCGGCTGGAACTTCGCCGCGTCGAGGATACGCGTGATCGCCACGGCCTCTTCGAAGTGGACCCGGTCCGCGCGCCCGTCGACGAGCAGCGTCCAGTCGATGTCGCTGCCAGGCGTGTACTCGCCGCGAGCAAACGAGCCGAAGACGACGATGCTCGCGTCCTCCGGATCGTGCCCGCGGAGAAGCTCGCGGAGCTTTTCGAGCGTCCGCGCGGAGAGGTCACGCGCGGCGAGCACGTGCGGAAAGGCGCGGTTCGCCTTCGCTTCGAGCCGCTCAATCACCTCGGATTTCGCTTCCATTCCCGTTTTCCTGAGGGGTCCGGACACTAGCACATGCCTCCCGTGGACATCGCGACGATGAGCCGACTATCCTCCGCCCATGGCGAGAGACGTCACGCGCATCCGTTCGAGGGACGAGTTCGTCGCGCTCCTCCGCCGCGTCGCCGACGCGGTCGAGCGAGGCGAGCCGTTCCGCGTCCAGGTCGGCGGCGTGCGGGTCACGGTCCCGTACGACGCCGAGCTCTCGGTCGAGCACGAGGCCGAAGGCGACGCCGAGGAGATCGAGTTGCAGCTCCGGTGGCGCCGCGGGCAAGCCACGAGCGACAGCGCCGACGACACATGAACGACGGCACGACACGCGGGCGTATCTCCGTTCATCCGAGAGGGTTCGGCTTCCTCGTCGCCGAAGCCCCGGCGCCCGTATCCGCGTTCATCGCGCCGCCGGATCTGAACCCGTTCCTCGACGGCGACATCGTGACCGCGCGGCTCACGTCCGAGGGCAACGGCCGCTTCGTCGCGAGCGAGCTCGCGCTCGTCAGCCGCGCCCGCGCCGAGGTCTTCGGCAGCGTCGTCCTGCGCGGCGGCAAGCGGTACCTGCGGATCGATCGCTCCGTGGCGAACACCGACTGGCCGCTCGACACCACGAACGAGCTCGCCGAGGGCACGCACGTCGTGGCCGAGGTCTCGGGCGATCGCCTCGTCGTCGCGCGTGTCGTCCCCGAGGGAGCCGATCTCGGCGTCGAGCGTTGCATCGCGCGGCACGGCCTGCGCGCGGTCTTCGCCGAGTCGCTCGAGCGCGCCGCCGAGGAAGCAGCCACGCGGCCGATCCCCATGGAGCGGCGGCGCGATCTGCGGAGCGTCCCGACCGTGACCATCGACGCGGCCTCCACGCGGGACATCGACGACGCGCTCTCGGCGTACCCGGCCGATGCGAGCGGCGCGCTCCGCGTGCTCGTCTCCATCGCCGACGTCGACGTGTTCGTCCCCGAGCGCTCGCTCCTCGATCGCGAGGCGCGCCTGCGCGGCACGAGCGTCTACCTCGCGGGCCGCGTGCTCCCGATGCTCCCCGAGGCCATCTCGTCGCGCGCGGCGAGCCTCGTCGAGGGCGAGGACAGGCCCGCGCTCACGGCCGAGCTCCGCATCGATCCCGAGGGTCGCATCACCGCGGTCGACGTCTACGAGAGCCTCGTCCGCTCGCGCGCGCGCCTCACGTACGATGCCGTCGACACGTTCCTTTCCGAGGGCCACGCCGAGGGCGTCCCGCACGCCGTCGAGAGCACGCTCCGCTGGCTCCGCACCGCGGTCGCGCGCCTCAGCACCGTCCGCGCGGCGCGGGGTGGCGTCAACCTCGCGCGCGAGGAGGCGCGTATCGAGCTCGACGCGCGCACCGGCGAGCCCACCGCGATCGAGGCGCGCCGCGAGACCCCCGCGCACAGGCTCGTCGAGCGGCTCATGGTCGCGGCGAACGAGGCCGTCGCCGAGTGGCTCGTCGCGCGTGGCCTCCCGGGCATCTTCCGCGTGCACGACGAGCCCTCGCCCGAGCGCGTCCGCACGCTCGCGCAGCTCGCGCACAACTTCGGCATCGAGGCCGGCTTCGGCCCGCGCCTCTCGGCCCGCTCGCTCGCCGCGTTCGAGACGCAGATCGCCGGCGCGCGCTTCGAGCCAGCGATCCGCACCGTGCTCGGCCAGGCCCTCGGCCCGGCGCGCTACACGCCCGATCCCGGCCCGCATTTTGGCCTCGGCGCGCCGCTCTACCTGCATTTCACCTCGCCGATCCGCAGATACGCCGACCTCCTCGTGCACCGCATCCTCAAGCGGTACCTCGAAGGCCATCGCGATTACGAGGACATCCGCGCCGGGCTCGCCGTCCTCGCGGCCGACTGCGACCGTTCCTCGCAAAACGCGGGCAAAGCCGAGGCCGAGCGCCACCGCATGCTCGTCGCGCGCCTTTATGCCGGCCGCCTCGGCGAGGAGGTCTCGGGCAACATCGTCGCGCTGAAGCCGTTTGGCCTGCTCGTACAAATCGCCGGCACGGGCGCGATGGGCTCCATTGCGATGGAAGCCCTCCCCGGCGGCCCTTTCCGCACCGACCTCGCCGCGCAGGCGCTCATCGGCCACGGACAGCGGTTTGCCGTGGGCGACCGCATCCAGGCGACCGTCGCGGCCGTGCATGAGGAGCTCGGGAGGATCGACCTCGTCCCGACGCGATGACGAAGGCGCGTCGGAGGAGGACGAGGGCGCTCCGCGTGATGACGACGGCGTTCGGCGGGATGACGACGGCGTCCGGACGTGATGACAACGGCGTCCGGCGGGATGACGACGGCGCTTGCCGATGGGTCGGGGCCGGATGACGACGGGCTCGGGGCCGGGTGACAACGGGCTCGGGGCCGGGTGACGACGGGCTTGACCCCGATCGAGGGGCGAGTAACGAAGAGCGTGCCCGCATGAGGATCTCGTCTCTGACGCTGACGCACTTTCGTGGCTTCGAGAGCCTGGAGCTACGCTTGCCCCCGGAGGGACCGGCGGTCCTCATCGGCGTGAACGGTGCGGGCAAATCGAGCGTGCTCGATGCGATCGGCATGCTCCTTTCGACCTTCACTGCGCTCGCATTCGGGGACTCGGTGCGTCGCGCGGAGGTGAAGCTCAGCGACGGCGACATCAAGATTGGGCATGAGGGCGTGGTCGTCGACGCGACGGTCCGGATGGACGAGGAGGACGCACACTGGGGACTTCGCTCCGATCGCTCCCGCCGGTCGCCTGCTGCGAAGAGAGAAATTCTCCGAGGAGCGCAGGTTCTCCAAAAGAACCTGGCGTTGGTTAGAGACATAAACATCCCCGTGCTCTGCTTCTACTCGGCGAACAGAGCACTCGCGAGCGAGGTCCACGGAGAGCCGACGACCGCTCCGTACCCGCAACTCCAAGCTTATGATCGAGCCTTCCGACACGGCGTCGGAGCATTTCAGGATTTCGTCCGCTGGTTCCGGCTCGAAGAGGACCTCGAGAATCAGGTCCGCCTGCGTGAGCGCCCGGAGCATCGAAACCCTTCCCTCGAAGTCGTCCGGTCCGCGCTCACGCGATTCCTACAAAACCTCGGCGGGGCGCGGTTCTCCGATCTGCGGATCGAGCGGAGCGCCGCGGCGAGGGAAGGCTCGCTCGTCATCAACAAGGACGGCGTTCCCCTGCGGATCGAGCAGCTCTCCGAGGGCGAAAAAAACACCCTCCTCCTCGTCTCCGATCTGGCCCGGCGCCTCTCGATCGCCAACCCGCGTCAGGAAAATGCCCTCCTCGGGGAGGGCATCGTGCTCATCGACGAGATCGACCTGCACCTCCACCCGGGCTGGCAACGCGAGATCTTGCCCGCCCTCGGCGAGACCTTTCCGGGCATCCAGTTCATCGTCAGCACCCACTCCCCGCAAGTCCTCAGCCGGATTCCCAGGGAGCACGTCTTCATCCTCGAAAACTTCGGGCTCGTTCGGGTCACGCCGCCGACGTACGGCCATGACGCGAGCTCCATCCTCGCGGAGGTCATGGGGCTCTCGGCGCGGCCCAAAGACGTCGAGGAGAAGATCCGCAATGCCGCGCGCCTCATCGACGAGGAGCGCATCGACGAGGCGAAGGCCGCATTGAACGAGCTCATCGCGCTCCTCGGCGAGGAGGACGCCGACATGGTCCGGCTCCGCGCCCTCCTCGGCTTCCTCGACGGCTGACCATGCGCACGATCGAGAAGGGCAAGGAGCCGCAGAGCCTCCGGCTCCATCGCAAGGCCGGCGGCACGTACGAGACCTATGCGCAGACGGACGAGCTGCGGGCATCGCTGCTCGCGGCGCAAGGGCACATCTGCTGCTATTGCATGAAGCGGATCTCGCTCCGGACGATGAAGATCGAGCACTGGGCCTCGCAGAGCGACAACGAAGACAGGACCGTCGATTACGACAACCTCATGGGCGCCTGCACGGGCGGCGACGGGGAGCGGAAGGCCCTCCAGCACTGCGACACATCGAGGGGCAATACGCCGCTGAAGGTGAACCCGCTCGATAGGACGCAGCGCTGCGAGCGCCTCATCGGGTTCCTCGCCAACGGGGAGATCTTCTCGACGGATCCGGAGATCCAGAAGGATCTCAACGAGACGCTCAACCTGAACAACGAGCGCATCAAACCAGCCCGGCAGAAGATCCTCGACAGCCTGCGCCATCGGCTCGGCAAGGAGACACCGGGCTACTGGACACGCGAGATGCTGGAGCGTGAGCTCTCCGCGTGGAAGAAGCTCAATGCAAGCGGGATGTATCGCGAGTACTGCCAGGTCGCGATCTACTTCCTCGAAAAAATGCTGAAGCATCGCGGGACATGACCCGACGCGCGGTGCGCCATCCTGCTCTCGCCCACATTCCCCTTGACACGGCTCGCCCGCTCGCCGAATTCTCCCGCCATGCCCCTGGAGCCCAGCGACGACCCGATCCACACCCTCGAAATCCTCGCCGCGAAGGTCGGCGCGCCCCCGGCGGGGCTGCTCGACGCGCTGCTCGCGGGCACCGATAATGAGCAGCTCACCGAGAAGGGACGCGCGATCGCCACGAGTCGGCTCGTCGTCGATGGCGTGCGGCTCTATCAGGAGGCGTACAAGTTCTGGCAAGACGCCGCCGACACCCAGAAGAAGCGCCTCAAAGGGTTTTCGCTCCCCCTGCTCGCCGTCGCCGTGCATCAGCTCCACGCGCTCCACGCGCAATCGCAAAAAGTCGCGAACGACGCGACCGACGAGGTGAAGACGCGAGCCAAACGCGCGGCCGAGGCGAGCCGCGCGGCCGCGCACGGGGTCGCGCTGCGTGATCAGGCCGCATCGTCCATGCGCGACGCCGCAGGCCTCGATCCCGCCTTGCGCGCGGAGGTCGACAAGGTGGTGGGCACGGCCGATACGCCGGACACGCTCGCGCGCGGGCTCCACAACCTCGCCGAGGTCCTCGACGCGTGGCTGAAGTCGCCCGCGGGCTCGCCCATCCACGCGCGGATCACGCTGGCGAGCCTCGATGCAGCGTACGCGGCGGAGCTTCGCGCCGCGGCGAACGCCGTGCAAACAACCGCGGCGCAAGCCGGCGAGCGCAACGCCGCGCGTGCCGCCGCGCAAGCAGGGCTCGATCGAGAAGACGGCGTCGCGATCCTCCTGCTCGGGCAGATCGTACGTGCCTTCGACGCAGCGAATGATCTGGATCCGACGATCCCGCGCCTCCTTCCGAACTCGACGCGGCGGCTGTTCTCCCGGCGGACGAAGAAGAAGGAGACAGGCGCGGCGGAGGCGTAATCACTTCCCCCGCCTCACCACCTCGAACGCCATTCTCCGAAGCGCCGCCCGCAATCCATCCCGCAACGTCCCGTACGTCGGCACGCCCGAAAGCGGCGCATCGATCCCCACCAGCGTCCTTGCCACCTCCGGGCTCACGCCGACCACCGCGCATCCCGCCCCGAGCAGCCGCGTCGCGCTGATCGTTTGCAAGAGCCGATGCGCGGCGCTCTCGTCCACCGACCGCATCCCTGTGATGTCGAGCAGCACCTCGCGTGTCTGGAGCCGCTGAATCGCCTCGAGCACGTCATCCGTCACCCGCTCGCCTCGCCGCTCATCGAGCGTCCCCACGAGCGGAACCACGAGCACGCCGTCCCACACTTGAATGATCGGCGCCGAGATCGCCTGGATCAGCGCGATCTTCTCTTCGAGCTCGGCCGTCCTCGCGGCCACCATTCGTTCGAGCTCGGCTCGATGCTCCGCGACGAGCGCCTCGTTGCGCTTCTCGGTCGTGATGTCCTTCACCTGCACGAACACGCCGATCGCCGCGCCGTCTTCGCCGCGCACCGGGGCATACACGTTCTCCCAGTAATTCCGCTGCAGCGCCTCGTCGCCGTACGCCTCGATCACCGTGAATGCCTCGCCGGCGAGCGCGCGATCGAAGTTCACGCGGGCTTTCTCGCGATCCGCGGGGGCCTTGATGGCCTCCAGCATGCTCAGACCGAGGCGGATATCGACGCCCCAGATCGCCCGCATGACCCCTTCGTGCCGGGGATTGAAATGGATGTATCGGTATTCCCGATCGAGCGCGAACATGATCGCGCCGGGGATGTTCTCTCCGATGGCTCGGAGCACGGCCGCCGCGGCGTCGCCTTGGATCTTGCTCATCGATCGAGCATCATCGATCCACGGCGTTTCGCGCGCAACCGGCTCGTCACCGCGTGGCTCCACCTACTTCTGCAGCACACCGGCCACCACGAGCAGCTTGATCGCGATTCCCATCAAGCTCTCGCCCGCGATCCACCCGCTCGACACCGGGACCGTCAGACGTTCGCCGAGGGCCGGCTTCGTCTTGCGCAGCACGTGCGCGATCGTCGCCCCGATGAACATCGCGATCGCGTTGCTCGCCGGGATCACGAGCGCGATGCCGAGGCCCGAGGGCGAGGGAATGAACGGGAGCAGCTTCTTCGGCGCGAATCGCTCCGCGAGCGCGAGCACGACCCCGAGCACGAGGCCGATCACCATCGCCCGGTCCGCCCCCGCGGGCAAACCGCCGAGCCCGCCTGCGAATGCCTTCGAAACGCCGGCCCACACGAGGCACGAGGGCGCGGGCCATTCCTCGCTGCCGAGCACGGACGGGTCCGGCATGATGAGCCAGAAGGCCGGCACCACGACGAGCGCCCCGGCCACCACGCCGAAGAGCTGCCCTTTGAGCTGCTGCCGCGGGCTCGCGCCGAGCAGCCACCCGCTCTTCAGGTCGGTCAGCAAATCCGCCGAATGCAGCCCGACCCCGCCCGTCACGTTCGCGCTCATGATGTTGCCGGCGAGATTGCCGGGCGTCAAAAGCCCGTACACCGCCTGCGTCACCGGCCCGAGCGCCTTCGTCGGCGTCACGTCCGTCTCGCCCGTCACGCGCGCCGCGACGAACCCCATCACGACCGCGAGCGGCACCGCCACGATCCCGGCCCAGAACGGGATCTTGAAGAGGAAACCCATCAAGAGGATCACGATCGGCGCGAGCACGGCGAACCCCGCGGGGAACCACCAGGCCGGGCACTCCACCGCCGCGATCGGCTCCTCCTTCTCGGATTTCTTCGCGCCGCCCGTGAATATCCCCGACAAACCCCGGAACGACCGGACGATGCTCTTGTAATCGAGCAAAAAGCTCGTCAGGCCCGAGGCCACGAGGATCGCGGCGCCTGGCCAGAGCGTCCACCCGACGATCGCCTTGTAGCTCACCTCTTTGATCGCGTGCTCCGCCGCGAGCCGCGGCGCGAGGATCGCGTAGCCGGCCATCCCCGACAGCAAGAGCGACCATGCCGTGCGGAAGCTCATGAGCGCGCCCGCGCCGACCAGCACGAGCTCGCAGTTCAGCATGATCGTCCAGTCCTTCGCCGCGCGCCCCGCGATCGTGAAGGGCAGCGCGATCGAGCTCGGCAGGTTGAACGGGATCCACGCCGCCTTCGCGTCCCGCAAGAACGCGAGCAGCGCGCCCATGAGCCCCGCGATCCCGAGCAGCCGCGCCTTCTCCTTGCCCGCGCCCGCGCCTTCGGCGCCCGCGTCTCCGTGGTGCACCGCATCGTGCATCGAGCGCAACGTCTCGGCCGTCGCCGTCCCCGTCGGGAAGGCGAGCGCCTCCTTGTTGATGAGCTGCCGCTTGATCGGGATCGCCGCGAACACGCCCATCGCCGCGATCACGCCGAACCAGAGCATGAGCCAGATCGCGCTCGGCCGCATCGTCGTGACCATGAGCAGCGCGCCGAACGCCGCCATGTTCCCGCCGCCCGTCATGTACCCGGCCGCGGACGCGACCGAGCCCATCGCGTTGTTCTCCAGGATCGTGAACTCGCTCCTCGTCAGCTTCGCCGCGCGAAGCAGCTCGAAGACGGCGAACGCCAGGATGCACGCGGTCAACGTGACGCCGAGGCTCCACCCCGTCTTGAAAAAGACGTAGAGGTTGGACAAACACATCACCCCGCCGATGAGCATCCCGGCGACGATCGCGCGCGGCGTGAGCTGTTTTTCCCCTTTGCGATAGACCGTATCGAGCCATTGTTGCTCGGGGTCCTTCGCGGGTGCGTTCTCCGTCCGGGCGGCGGACTCTTCAGGCGCGGCGGGCTCGGCGGTGGGGTCCATCGTGGTCATCGCGGGTTCGGCGCGAGCGTACCGGAGATCGTTCGAGGTGCGAAGAAAAACCTACTCGTCCAGCGCCGGGAGGATCGTCACTTCCAGCGCGCTCGGCATCGCCTGGGAGCGATACACGCGGTGCGTCGCCTTCGTGTAATCACCCGGCTTGGCCTCGAAGATGTTCGGCACGAATTTCTGCGGGTTTCGATCGATGAACGGGAACCAGGTCGATTGCACCTGGATCACGATCCGGTGCCCGCGTTTGAAGGTGTGGAACACGTCGTTCACCGCGAACTTCACCTTCGTCGGCTCGCCCGGGACGAACGGCTTCGGCGCCTCGTAGCTCTCGCGGAACCGGCCGCGGAACGGCTCGCCGCGCACGAGGGTCTGCTGGCCGCCGCGGTCCTTCTTGCCGTCCCACCGGTCTTCCTTCTTGAACCCCGGCATCTTTCCGGGGTTCTCGTCGATGAGCTTCACCACCCAGTCCGCGTCGGAGCCCGTCGTGCTCACCCACAGCTCGGCTTCGAGCGGACCCGCGAGCGTGACGTCCTGCTCGAGCGGCTCCGAGCGATATTCGAGCACGTCGGGCCTGCGCGACGCGAACCGCTGATCCTCGGCCATGTAGCTCGACGACCAGCCATTCGCCATCTCCTGCGTGTACGGCACTGGTTTGTCCGGGTCGCTCAGGTATTCGTCGCTCTCGGCCTCCGCGTTCTTCGGCGGCTCGAACGACAGCGCGCCGCTCCCTTGCAGATAAAGCCGCCCCTTCTTCGCCTCGCGCGGGGGCCAGGCGTCGAGGCGCCGGAAGCGATTGGCGCCCGCCTCGAAGACCAGCGCCTCGGCGAGCTCCGGGTCCGGCCCGTCCTTCAGGTGATGCTTGAAGAACGCGAGCTCGAGATCCTGGAGCACGGTCGACGTCGCGAACCCGAACTCCGCGTCGCCGAGCTTGTCCCCGGGCCCGTGGTTCCAGCCTCCGTGTTTCCACGGCCCCATCACGAGCGAATTCTTCGCGCCCGGGTTTTGCGCCTCGATCGCGCGGTACGTGGCGAGCGGGCCATAGAGATCCTCGGTATCGTAAAACCCTCCCACGACGAGCACGGCGGCCTTGATGTTGCGCAGGTGGGGCAGGATGTTCCGGGCTTGCCAGAACGCGTCGTAGTTCGGGTGCGCCACGATGTCGCGGAAGAACGGGCGCTCGCCCTTGAAATGCTTCGCCTCGGCCTCGGACAAGGGCCCCGCGGAGAGGAAAAACCGATACGCGTCCGGCGTCCCGTAGTCGACCCCCTCCCAGTCGTCCTCGCTGTCCTCCGTGGGCTTCGGCCGCGGTTTGTCGAACGAGCCGAAGAAATGGAACGCGAGCTGCAAATTGAAGGCGCCGTGCCGGTGCATGTCGTCGCCGCGGAACCAGTCCCCGATCGGCGCCTGCGGCGAGATCGCCTTCAAGGACGGGTGCGAGTCGATCGCGCCCGCCGACGAATAAAACCCCGGATACGACACCCCGAGCATGCCCGCGCGCCCATTGTTCCCGGCCACGTTTTTCGTCAACCACTCGAGCGTGTCGTACGTATCCGTGCTCTCGTCGATGTCCTTCGGCCCCTTCTTGTCGAGGTGCGGGCGCACGTTCACGAACTCGCCCTCGGACATGTAGCGGCCGCGCACGTCCTGATGCACGAAGATGAAGCCCTCCTTCTCGAAGGCCTCCGTGAGAAAACGCCTGCGATACCGATCGGCCCCGTACGGCCCCACGGAGTAGGGCGTGCGCATCATGAGGAACGGATACTTCCGTGATGGGCTGGCGTCGTTCGGTACGTACACCGCCGTGAAGAGCCGAACGCCGTCGCGCATGGGAATGCGATACTCGTATTTCGTGTAGCGCGACCGGATGAACTCCGCGCGCGCGTCCCGCGCCTCGCCCTCGCTCGAAGGCGCGGGCGCGGCGGCGGGCGCGGCGAGCGGCGGCGGCGTCGGGGCGGCCTTCTCTTCGACCCGACACGCGGGCAAGGCGAGGATCGCGAGGACGAGCGGGGACGTGCGGGCGAGAAGAACACGAGCGGACACGAACGAACCTCCTGGGGGCGCCGGGGGCGCACAGGATAGACGCCAGCCCGGGCCGTTGTGACCAAAATTCAATCGACGTGCCTCGTGCCGCGGCAGTGGTAGCCTCGGGACATGACGAACAAGCCGGAAAAGCGCCCGGAAGCCTGCCCTCGGCCCGGACGCGAGGAGGCCACGCCTGCCCTCCGCGTGCCCCCGATGGCCCTGCGCGCCGCGCTCCTCCTCGCCCTCCTCGTGATCGTCGCCCTCCGCATCCGGGGGTTCGTCCCGAAAGACCCACCGCCGAGCGCGTCGCCGCAAGGGTTTTCCGTCGATCGCGCCGCGGCCCACGTCACGCGCCTCGCCGCATCTCCGCGACCTCCGGGCACCTCGGGCCACGACGACGCGCGGGATTTCATCCGCGGCGAGCTCGCGCGCCTCGGCATTTCGGTGGAGATCCAGCGCGCCACGGCGCTCGGCACACACTGGGGCGTGCCGTACGACGTCGCCCGCGTGGAAAACCTCGTCGCGCGTTTGCCCGGGCGCGAGCGGGGCCCGGCCCTCGCGCTCGTCGCCCATTACGATTCCGTGCCCAATGCCCCCGGCGCGGCCGACGACGCGAGCGGCGTCGCCGTCCTGCTGGAGACGGCCCGCGCCCTCCGCGAGGGCCCGGCGCTCCGCAACGACGTGATCTTCCTGTTCACGGACGCCGAGGAAGCCGGCGTCCTCGGCGGGAACGTATTCGTCCAGGAACACCCGTCGTTCCGCGACATCGGCCTCGTGCTGAATTTCGACGCGCGTGGCACGCGCGGCCCCGTCGGGCTCATCGAGACGAGCGCCGGCGCCGGCGCGCTCGTGCGGCATTTCGCGGACGCCGTTCCGGATCCCGTCGCGTCGTCGCTCTTCCCCGAGATCTCGCGCCGCCTCGGCCACCAGACCGATTTTTTTCCCTTCCGAGAGGCCCGCGTGCTCGGGATGAATTTCGCGTTTGCCGACGGCGCTACCCATTACCACGCGCCCGTCGACGACCCGGCGCACCTCGACCGGCGGACCCTCGCGCACGCGGGGACGCTCGCGCTCGCCCTCGCGCGACGCTTCGGCGACATCGATCTCACGACCCTCGGGGCCGAGCCGGTCGTCTATTTCGACGTCCCAGGCCTCGGCCTCGTCGTGTACGGCCGCGCATGGGCGCTGCCGATTGCGATGATCCCCGCGGCGCTGTTCGTCCTCGCGCTCGTTTTCGCGATCCGGCGCGGGCAAGCGCGCCCCGCGCGTGTGCTCGCCGGGCTCGGCGCGCTTCTTGGCTCGCTCGTGGTCGCGGCCGCGCTCACGGTCGGGATCGTCGCCGCGCTGCGCGCCCTCGCGCCCGCGTGGGGCGTTTTCCGCGGAGATCCCTTCGATCCCGGCCTCGCGCGTATCGCCTTCGCCCTGCTCGGCGCCACCGTGTATGCCGCCGCCTATCGGTTTTTCCGGGCACGCCTCTCCCCATTCGAGCTCGCGCTCGGCGCGGCCGCGGCCTGGCTCCTCCTCGCCCTCGCGACGGCCGCGCTCCTCCCGGGCGCGAGTTTTCTTTTTGCCCTCCCGCTCGCCGCGTCCCTCGCGGGCTTGCTCGTCTGGCAAAGGCGCCCTTCTCCGCAATCGCCGTCGAGCGGCCTCTGGCTCCTGCTTTCCGCGCTTCCCGCGCTCGTCCTCGTCGTCCCGGTCCCTTACCTCCTCTTCATCGCCCTCGGGTTGCCCCGCGCCGCGCCGGCGGTCGCCGTCGTCGTGCTCCTCGCAGGCCTCATCGCCCCGCTCTTCGAAGTCCTCGGCGCGGGCGCCTCTCGAAAACCCGCGCTCGGCCTCACCGGCGTTTGCGTGGTCCTGCTCGGCCTGGCCGTCGCGACGAACCCATTCTCGCCGGCGCAGCCCCGCCCTGCATGCCTCGCATATGCTCTCGACGCCGATCGACGTGAAGCCGCCTGGACGACGACCGATCAAAAGCCGGCTCCCTGGACGGCCTTGCACATCCCGGAAGCCACGCGCCGCGCCCCGCGATTTTCATTCCACGGCCAGGGCACGCTCAGGCACGAGGCCGAGGCGCCGCCGCTCGACGTCCTGCCTCCCCAGCTCGAATCCCTCGGCGACACCCTTCACGACGGGATCCGCACCCTCCGCTTTCGTCTTCGCTCGGGCCGGAGCGCGCCGTTCGTCCTCGTCTCCGTCACCTCCGAGGCGCCCATTCGCGGCGGCACGATCGACGGGCGCCGCGTGGACGAGCCGAGCGAATTTCGCCCGACGACCGACGAGCCTTGGGGTTTCACCTTCCAGGGTTTGCCCGCGGAGGGCATCGAGTGGTCCATCGACATTACGCCCGGCGCGCCCGTATCGGTGCGCGTGGTCGATCGGACCTATGCCTTGCCCGAGCAGCTCCTCCGCGCGCCGATGCCCGCGGACCTGATGCCGATGCCCTTCCGGATCGCCGGCTCGACGTTCGTCGCCGTCGAGCGCCGCTTCGGCGCGGGCCCCTGAATCAACCTGCCTTCATCCTCGCCCTTTTTCTCCTCTGCCCGCTCTCGGGCTTCTTCGTCTCGACGCGCAGATGCTCCCAGAGCGGCAGCGCGGGCACGATCGGATCCTCGGCTTCCGTGATCGCGCGGCGAAGAGCCTGCGTATCCAGCGGCCCGCCTTTGGGCCACAGCACCTCGCCTTGACCATCGGCCACGTTGTGGAGCGCGTCGATCACCTTTCCGCGCGTCACGCCGAGCGTATCGTGCACCAGAAGCCCAGGACGGAAAGGCTCTTCACGCTCCACGAGCGCACGCTCGAACGCCTCCTCGTCGAACGCCGCGTTGCCCTCGGTCCCGAACCCGAGCTCCTGCGGCGAGGCCGCGATCGTCTTTTTTTCGTACGTCTGGACGAGCCCCTTGTCGATCGCGACGCGCTCGCCCTCCCCGTCGATCATCGCGCGGCCGTCGAATCCGTCGGGCGTAAAACGCATGGCCACGTCGTAGTCGTTCATGTCCGACGACGCCCACGCCACGTATTGCCAATCGCGCGCGCCTGCCCTCCGGAGCGCGTCGGCCGGCGCCGCGGCCCAGTCGTCCACCAGGAACACCTCGCAGCCGAACGAGAATGCCTGCGATTTGAGCCGGAAATTTCCGGGGATGTAGAACACCGCCTCGACGCGCGGGCTCACGGCGACACGCACGAGGCTCTCGCCCGCGAAACCCGGCTCCGCGTCGGCCCACGGATCCGCGATGGTTTTCGCCGAGCAGCGACGTTTGTCGTACAGGTACGCGACGAACAGGTAGCTCACGGTATCGAGGAAAGCATGGTGCAGGCTGGATGACAACTCGTCCCGCCGACGAACCAGCGCCGATGGTACGAACATGAAGCATCTATCGCTGGTCTTTTCCGTACTTATCGTCGCCTCGTCGATTTCGTGCCTCGTCTCGGACACCCGATAGCTGCAACCCCCGCGGACGACGACGGCGGCGGCCTCCCCCACGACGGCCGCCCCGGAAGCGCCGCCGCCAGCGCGTAGTGTCAAGTGACACTTGACACTTGGCAGACCCGACGGGTAGAAGCGAGCCATGGAGCTCGACAAGGCCCAGAGCGGCGGCGAGAGGGCGAACGAGGCGCGAAGAGGCAGCGGGCCCGCGGCGCTCCTGCCCGCCACGATCGTCGTCCGGCTCGAAGCGCTGGTGCGCGACGTGCGCACGGTCTTGAACGACTTCACCGGCGCGCGCCCCGCGCCCTACTCGGTCCGCGAGCCGCTCGCCCGGCACCTCATCGCCGTCACGCCCGAGCCAAGCCCCGGCATCACGCCGCGCAGGCTCCGCGTCACCCGCGTCGTGCGCGAGACCAAGGACGCCGTCTCGCTCACGCTCACCGATCCCGAAGGCCGCCGCATCACGTTCGTGCCGGGCCAGTTCTTCACCGTGCTCGTCACGCTCGCGAGCGGCGAGGTGCTCCGTCGCGCCTATTCGATCTCGAGCCTGCCCGACGAGGACGGCGCCGCCGCCGAGGTGACGATCACCATCAAACGAATGCCCGGCGGGCGCGCCTCGAACCACCTGAACGAGCGCGTTGCGGAGGGCGACGTCCTCGACGTGCTCGGCCCCTCGGGCAACTTCATCGTGACGCCGGACCCCGCCGCGCGAAGGCATCTCGTGCTCATCGCGGGCGGCAGCGGCATCACCCCGCTCGCCTCGATCACGCGGACCACGCTCGCCCGCGAGCCCGAAAGCCGCGTCTCGCTCGTGTACGGAAACCGCGGCGAGGCCGACGTCATCTTCCGCGAATCGCTCGAATCCCTCGCTCGAGACCACGCGGACCGCTTCACGCTCCGCCACGTGCTCTCCGATCCACCCGAGGGTTTCACCGGACGCACCGGCCTGCTCGATCACGACAACGTCACGCGCGAGCTCGACGCGATCGCCGCGTCCTCGGGCCTCGACGCGGACGCCGCCGAATATTACGTCTGCGGCCCCGAGCCGATGATGATCGCGGCGCGCGAGGCCCTCCTCGCCCGCGGCGTCGAGCCCGCGCGCATCCACGAAGAACGATTCTCCGCGCCCGCGCGTCGCACGACGCCCGAGCTGCCCAAGGCCTCTGCCCTGGTCGAGATCCGCCTGCGCGGCCGCACGAAGATCGTCTCCGCGGCTCCCGGACAAACCCTGCTCGAAGCGGGCCTCGGCGCGTCCCTGCCCATGCCTTTCTCGTGTACGATGGGCGGGTGCGGCGTGTGCAAGGTGAAGCTCCTCTCGGGGAACGTGACGAGCGAAGAGCCGAATTGCCTGCACGAGGAGGAACGGAGCCAGGGGTTCGTCCTCGCGTGCGTGTCCCACGCGGCAGCGCCGTGCACGGTGGAAGTCCCGTGATGGACGTCGCGATCGCGAGCAAGGAGCCCGCGCGTCCCGCGGTGGACCGCGAGGCCTATCCGTATCGCATGAAGGACCTCTGCGAGCGGACGGGCCTGCCGCGGCAGGTCATTCATTTCTACATCCAGCAAGGCCTCGTGCCGGAGGGCCACAAGACCGGCCGCAACATGGCCTATTACGGCGAGCCGCACCTCGCCCGCATCCTCCTCGTGCGCAAGCTCCAGCACGAGCGCTTCCTCCCGCTGCGCGCGATCAAGGCCCTGCTCGAGGAGCGCGACGAGGCCTTCAGCCCCGCGCAACGCAGGTTCGTCCACGAGGTGAAGGCGCGCCTCAGCGCCACGCTCGGCGCGCGCGCGGACAAACCCACGACCGCGGACGCGAACGAGCTCATCAAGAAGCTCGGTCTTTCACGGAAAGATCTCGAGGACATGGTCGAGCTCGGGCTCATCGCGGCCGCCGAGGAGCACGACGCCTCGGGCCGCGCGCGTCTCGTCGTGGCGAGCGACGACACGTGGATCCTGGAGACGTTCGCCGAGTTCCGGCGGATCGGCTTCGACGAGTCGATCGGTTTTTCGGCGCGCGACATCCTGATGTACGAGGAGGCCATGGGCGCGCTCTTCACCCGCGAGGCGAAGCTCCTCGCCGAGCGCCTCTCCTCGCTCTCGCCCGAGCAGGCCGCGTCCATGGTCGAGCGGGCGTTGCCGCTCATCAACGCCTTTCTGGTCCGCTACCACGACGCTCTGGCGAGGAACTTCCTCGCGACACTTTGAGGTGCAACGGTTTTCGGAGGAGACACGACATGTTCGACACGAGCCGGCTCACGAGGTTCCTGCCGCCGAGGATGCAATCGCAGATCGACGCGTATTTCGAGGCCCTCGACGTCCTCCTCTCGGTCAAGGATCCCAAGGTGCTCGGCGCGCTCGGCCCCTCAGGCGTGCGGGGCTTGATCCTGCACCGCGGCAAGCAAGGCACGCCGACGGACATGCCCGCGACACACGTGGCCCATTTCGACTGGACGTACCCGAGCGATCAGCCCGAGATGGCCGACCTCTACCGCCGCGCCAAGGTCGGGCAGTGGAACGGCGACGACCTGCCCTGGCACACGAGCGTCGATCCTTTTGATCCCGAGCGCCCGCTCATCCCCGAGGAGTTCCTCTCGTTCGAGGAGATCGAGGCGCTCGGCATCAAGATCGACAAAAACGAGCGGACACAGCTCAGCTACAGCATGTGCGCCTGGATGCTGAGCCAGTTCCTGCACGGCGAGCAGGGCGCGCTCTTCGCCGCCGCGCAGGTGACCGAGGCCGTCCAGTTCTTCGACGGCAAGCTCTACGGCGCCACGCAGGTGATGGACGAGGGCCGCCACGTCGAGGTCTTCAACCGCTACCTCGATACGAAGCTCCACAAGCTCTACCAGATCAACGACAACCTCTTCGTGATCATCGACTCGCTCATGACCGACGGCCGCTGGGACATGAAGTTCCTCGGCATGCAGATCATGGTCGAGGGCCTCGCGCTCGGCGCGTTCGGCACGCTGTACAAGCTGACGAAGGAGCCGCTCTTGAAGGAGCTGCTCAAGATGGTCATCCAGGACGAGGCGCGGCACGTGCATTACGGCGTGTGCGCGCTGCGCGAGCACTTCACGAAATACATCACGGAGCGCGAGCGGCAGGAGCGTGAGGACTGGGCGTTCGAGGTCGCGCTGCTCATGCGCAACCGCTTCGCCGCATACGAGGTCTACGACGAGTGGTTCGAGGGCCGGATGACGCGCGCCCAGTGGCGAGGGGTGGTGGACCGGTCGAAGGGGATGGTGGAGTTCCGGACCACGATGTTCAGCCGCCTCGTGCCGAACCTGCGCGAGATCGGCCTGCTCTCGCCGCGGATCATGCCGCGGTACGAGGAGGCGGGCCTCATGCGGTACTTCGGCGGGCTCGCCGCCGACAAACTCACGGCGGACAAGCTCCTCGCGGATCTACATTGAGTCAGGGCGAGACGGAGATCGTGACGGTCGTCTCGTCGGGGTAGCTGAACGTCCCTTTGACCTCGAACGGATCGAGCCCGGTCTGGCAGCCGCCCTCGCAGTTCTCCATGGCGTTCGCGAAGAGCGGCACCGTCGCCTCCACCATGCCCGGCGCGACGGCGAAGCCCTGGGAACACTCGGAGGGCTTGATCCCAGCGGGATCCGCCTTTTCGTAACAGCTCGCAGGCATGGCGACGCGCTGGTAGAGCAGGCCCTTCCAGGGAAATGTCACCGTCGCGCCCGGCTCGATCGAAGGCAATGACGAGTCGAAGCAATCGAGCGGGAACTGTTCGAGCGTTCGGCCGTCGTCACACGTGACGTCGAGGACCGTGAGCTCGGCCCTTCCCGATGTCGCCCCCGCAGGCTCCCCGAGCGGCTGGAGGGAGAACTGCGCGTCGCACATACCGCTGCGCAGGTAAACAGGCGTGGAGCGGTCGTTCCGGACGACGATCTCGACCTCGCCCGCGGAGGCCTCCGACATGAAAGGCGCGCAAACGTCGGCCGGCTCGTTCGTCCCGGAGCCCCCCTCGCCGCCGCTGCAGCCGGAGAGCGCCGCCGAGAGCCCTCCGA
The DNA here is from genome assembly GCF_029946505.1 of Polyangium sp. y55x31. Taxonomy (GTDB): domain Bacteria; phylum Myxococcota_A; class Polyangia; order Polyangiales; family Polyangiaceae; genus Polyangium. The sequence continues at coordinate 3,474 of NZ_JARZHG010000054.1, read as the reverse complement.
ACACGAACAGCCATTCTTTTTTGATCACGTGTCTCTCCGTGCCCATCACGATCCCTCGAGTCCGCGCCAAGGCTTCGGGAAGAAGCGCCATTTGCCATTCACGAACGTGAGCCCGTCGAACGCCATGCCGATCGTCTCGCCGGGCTTGACGAACTTGAAGCGATACCAGCGCACGCCCGGCTTCATCGCCTCCACGGCCTTCTTGTATCCGCCGGGGAAATTCGGCCCGTCGCCCTGGCCCGCCGCGATCTCCTCCGTCGTCGCCGAGAACAGGAGGAGCTGGGTTTGTCCGTCGTTCGGCTTGACGGCCGCGTTCGGGTCGGACCACATCTTCTTGTAATGCGATTCGAGCTTGCCCGCGGCCTCTTCCTTGAAGACGGCCTTGTAATCCTCGGCCGTCGGTTCGAGCGGCTTCGTGAGCGCCGCGTGATCGACGCCGGGCTTCAAGAACTGTTCGAGTAGCGCCTTCGCCGCGTCCATGTCCCCGCCGCCCGACGGCGCCGCCGCGCTCTCACCCGCGCCCTTCTGCCCCGGCGCGGCCTTCCCCTCGGCGCCGGACGCCGAGTCGGATTTGCTGCACCCGGCGGAGCAGAGCATCACCAAAGCGAGCGATATCGCAGACAACGAACGAATGGACACGGACACCTCCCTCGGGCGCGCGAGCGCCCCGGCGCGCGAGTCTAGGCGACGAGCGCGCCGGCCGTAAACCCTGGCCCGCGGGAAAAAGGCGCGGGAACGTGCTCAGAACACCTGCCCGGACGCGCCCGCGGTGCCCGCGCTCCCGGGCGAGGTGCCGCCCGCGCCGCCGGTGCCGGGCGTGAGCGTGTTGCCAGTGACCGAGACCAGGGGGCTACCGACACGATACACGGCAAACGAGGGGCCGCCCGCGCCGCCGCCGCCGTGCCCGCCATTGCCACCCTTGCCGCCCGTACCACCATTGCCGCCCTGGCCCACCTCGGCCGTGCACGTCGCCGCGCCCGAGCCGCCGCTCCCGCCGGTCCCGCCCGTGGCGCCCGCGCCGCCGCTCCCGCCGGCCCCGCCCTTCGCGCTCTTGATGGTATTGCCCGACAGGGCCATTCCGTTCGAATTGATGATGAAGAGCCCGAACGATCCCCCGCCCGCGCCGCCGCCGCCGCCGCCGGTGCCGCCGCATCCACCCGCGCCGCCGCCGCCGCCGCCGTTGCCCGTGCCATTGATGACGAACGCCCCGGTCTGGCCGCCGCCGCCGCCGCCGCCGCCGCCGCCATTGCCGTGCGTGCCGGTCACGCCGGTGACGCCCGCATTGCCGACCCAGAACAGGCTCGCGGTCGATCCGCCGCTGCCGCCTGCTCCGTTTCCGCCGTTCGGCCCCGCCGAACCATTCTGACCGCCGGCGCCGTCCGTTCCCGTGTTGCCAGCCGAGCCGCCGATGCCGCCGGCCGTGCCACCGACGCCCGAGAGCCCTGTTCCGCCGGCGGACGCGTCGCCGCCCTTGCCACCGAGGCCGCCGGTGCGGCTGCACGTGCTCGTCCCGCCCGAGCCGCCGGCGGCCGGCGTGCTCGAATCGCAGGCGCCGGGCCCGCCCGCGCCCCCGTTGCCGCCGTTGCCGCCGACCGTCCCCGCGGCCCCGGCCGCCCCCGGCCCGGCTGCCCCGGCGGAGAGCGTGCTGTTTTTCAGGACGAGCGACGCGCAGTTGTTGCAATACATCGCATAATTCGAGACGCCCGCCGTGTTCGTGTCGAGCGTCTGGATCGTCATCCGATCGACGGTCATCGCCATGACGAGGTCCTTGCCCTCGACCGCGCTCACGCGGCCGTTCAGCACGGTGCTCGATTGAATGGTGGCGACGTAGGCCGCGCTCCGGGCCCAGTTGTTCTGCGCCGAGTACCCGCCGTACACGGATACGCCGTTCGCCAGCACGACGCGGCCGTCGTAGAGGCCCTGCGACACGTAGACCTGCTTCTTGCCCTGCACGACGGCCTTCGAGATGCCGGCGGAGATCGTGGCCATCGGGGACTCGCGCGTGCCGGCGTTCAGGTCGTTTCCGGTTTTCGCGACGAACACGGCCGCGGAGGCGTCGCCGTCGATGCCGTCGCAGTTCGTGTCGGCGAATCCGTCGTCGGGCAGGTCGGCCCCGACGAACTGGCATTCGCAGCCGTTCTGCGGGGAGCCGTCGACGTCGACATAACCGGGCAAGCAGGAGACGAGCTGGCACATGCCGGACGAGCACGTCGATTGCGCATTGGGGATGAGCATCCCGCAGTTGTTGTTGCAGCCGCCGCAGTTCGACGCGTCATTGAGGAAGTTCGTCTCGCAGCCGGTCGCGCCCATGCCGTCGCAGTTGCCATACCCCATGGCGCAGACGCCGAGCGTGCACGCGCCGGACACGCACGACTCGGAGGCGTTCGCGAGGTCGCAGGCGGCATTGCACGCGCCGCAATGGGCGAGGCTCGTCTGCACGTTCGTCTCGCAGCCGGTCGAGCTCACGCCGTCGCAGTTGCCGAACCCGCTGTCGCAGGCGCCGAGCGTGCAGGCGCCCGAGACGCACGACTCGGCGGCGTTCGCGAGGTCGCAGGGCGCGTTGCACGCGCCGCAGTGGGCGAGCGTCGTTTGCAGGTTCGTCTCGCAGCCGTTGCCGGGCATCTGGTCGCAATTGCCGAACGGCGCGGCGCAGACGGCGGGCACGCAGGTGCCCCCCATGCAGGCCTCGGTCGCGTTCGGGAGATCGCAGGCAGCATTGCACGCGCCGCAATGCTGCACGTTGCTCGTCACGTCCGTCTCGCAGCCGTCGCCGGCCACGTCGTTGCAATCCCCGAACCCCGTGGTGCACGCGCCGGGCTTGCAAGATCCCGCGACGCAGACGGCGGTGGTGTTCGGCAAGCTGCAGGCATTGTCGCAGCCGCCGCAATGGTCCGTGCTCGTCATGATGTCCGTGTCGCAGCCATTCGTCGGATCCGCGTCGCAGACGGCCTTGCCATCCGGGCAGCCCTCCGCGGTCCCGACGATGGGCACGAGGACGTCGGACGCGCCGGCGCCGCCGATCGTCGCCGTGACCTGCACGTCGAGCGGGTCGAGCGGCTCGGCGAGGCCGGGCGAGGTATACGTGACCTCGAAATAAAGCGACGTGCCGGGCGGCCGGTCGAATGGCAACGCGACGGGCACGCGGATCGGCGGATTCGGCGCGTCGGGCACGTACCGGACCACCGCGACGGAAAAGTCGGGGTTCGCCACGCTCACCGACTGGAACGACGCGGTCGCGTTCGAGGCATTGTCCACGCGGAAAAGCCGCATCCGTGTCGTCCCCGCGGGCACGCTGCCATACGAAAGCTCCTCGGGGCTCGCGCAAACGCCCTCCGGGCCCGCGTCATTCAGCACGCAAAGCTCGAGCCCGGCCACGGGCCCGCCGCCCGCGCCGCCCGCGCCTCCAGCGCCGCCAGCGCCTCCCGCGCCGCCAGCGCCGCCCGCGCCCCCTGTGCCGCCCACGCCGCCGGCTCC
>NZ_JARZHG010000053.1 GCF_029946505.1 Polyangium sp. y55x31 | reverse complement strand
ACACCTGCATATGTCGTCAGCAATCAAAAATGTACCGACGACTGGACCGAGCCTCGTTCGATTGATCCTACAAAGTGGGATGTTGGAGCCGATGGACCTACTCGACGGTTTATGAGATGAGTTCTAGTGTCCTGGGACCGAAGTTCATTCAAGAACGCTCTGGGGCATGGATGTCGAGCGTCGTCTGCGCGAAGCGCCTGATGTTCTCGATGATCTCGTCGGCGGTCTTCGTCCACACGAAGGGCTTGGGGTCCTCGTTGTGTGCGTCGAGGTCCTCGCGGCTCGCCTTTTCCAGCTCGCGCACGCTGCAATGAACGCCGCGCCGTAGCGCGCGTTCGGTGAGCAGCGCGAACCACCTCTCCACCAGATTGAGCCATGATCCGTGGGTCGGCGTGAAGTGCACGTGGAACCTCGGATGCCGTGCGAGCCATCGCTGGATGAGCGGCGTCTTGTGCGTTGCGTAGTTGTCGAGGATGAGGTGGAGATCGAGCTCCTTCGGCACTGCGTCGTCGATCGCCTGCAGAAACTTCCGGAATTCGACGGCCCGGTGCCGCTGATACATCCGACCGATGACCTTGCCCGTCTCGTAGTCGAGCGCGGCGAACAGCGTCGTGGTCCCATGCCGCACGTAGTCGTGCGTGCGTCGCTCGATTTGCCCGGGCCGCATCGGCAAGAGCGGCAGCGAGCGGTTGAGCGCCTGGATCTGCGACTTCTCATCCACGCAGAGAACGACCGCATTGTCCGGCGGGTGCATGTACAGGCCACTCCGAGGCCGGCGCACGGCTCGGTCATGCCTATGGCCATTCGCCGAACATCAACGTCACCTCCGAGGTCACCTCCGAGGTCCGCTCCGCGTCCCGACCCGACCTCGGAGGTTGGTTCAGGGCGCTGTACGAAGCTGGAACCCGACCTCCGAGGTTGGTTTCGAGTGCCGCGCGGACCTCGAAGGTGACCTCGGGGGTCGGTTTGGAGCTCGGCGCGGACCTCGAAGGTGACCTCGGGGGTCGGTTTGGAGCTCGGCGCGGACCTCGAAGGTGACCTCGGAGGTTCGGTCGGAGCTCGGCGCGGACCTCGAAGGTGACCTCGGAGGTCGATCTTCGTGACCTGTGACACGTCCCTTCCCCCTTGCCAGTCCTTCCGTGGGGGCTGTACATTCCCATACCATGACAGCTTCCGTCCGTGACCTACAAATCGGGGAGATGATCAGTGTCTCGGCGCACTGGCTCGATCCTCAGCACAGGCCCTCGTTCCTCGCCATCCCGGAGGTCGCGCCGCTCATCGGGCGCCTTGAGGCGGTGCATACGGACCTCGTCGCGGCGCGGGACGGCGACAGCTCGGCGTCCGCGCTCCGCGCCCTCGGCGAGGAGGCCGAGGAGCTCGACGATCGTCACGATCACCTCTCGCGCGCGCTCTTTTATTCGATGCTCGCGGCCCAGCATTACGAGCTCGGCAAGCCCATTCCCAACGAAGCGACGGCGGAGGCCATCGAGGGCGCGCGGGAGGCGCTGTTTCCGCAAAAACTCAACATCGTCTCTGCCTCGTACCAGGCGGAAGCGGGCAATGCCGCGCAGATCGCGAAGCTCGCCGAGGGCGAGCTCTCCCCGGTGCTCGGGGCCATTCACGTCGACAAGGACACGTCCGCGAAGGACGTCGCCTTGCAGCTCGGCGAGACGGGGAAACAGCTCGGCGCCGTCGAGAATCAGAAGCCGCAAGCCGCCGCCGAGGCGCAGAAAATCGCAATCGCGCCGGCCGAGGTCCGCAAGCGGATGCGCGCTTGGGCGAGGGTCGCCGAGACGATCCTCGCGAACCTCGACGAATCGGTCGCGCCCGCCGCGATGGTGGACGCCATTCGCGCTCCATTGCTCGCGGCGGCGGAGAAGGCGACGGCGCGGAGACGCGCGAAGCGCGCGGCGAAGGCGAAGCAGGGGGCCGGGACCCCGGAGGGTTGAGGCGCCGGGGGGCGCGGTTGACGTCATTGTCGACCCCGTGAGAGCATCCGTTCGTGAAACCGCTCCTCCGCGCTGCGGCGATCGGGCTGATCGCCCTCGTTTTGCCGAGCTGTTCGATCATGGATCCGGATGACCGCCAGGCGCTGCGCGACCGGCTCGCCGGGATGGCGCCTGAAGACATCATCCTCATGCGGCGGACGGTCATGAACGCGAAGGGGATCAACTACTTCAGCATGGTCCCCGAGGCCGATCAGGTAGGGAAGATCCAGTGCCGCGTGTTCGCCGGAAATCAGTGGGGTAACTGGCAGGATCAAGAACCGAGTTGGATCGTCTACGACCTTCTCCGCTGCCTCAAAGAGGTGCCCTTGGCCGTGACCTACCTCATGTGCAAGGACGAGTGGGTATCCACGCAGACGACTCTTAAAAAGCAGGAGCTTCTGGAGAGCCAGATTCCTGGCACGGACGTCGAGTGTCGCTTCGTGTTCGATTGGCGATACGAACCGGACAAGGTGCCGGAGTCTTTGTGGAAGGAAGAGTCGATCTCGTTCGACGATATGATCGACGTCCTGGTCTCCCTTCCCGCGCCGCCGCCGGGGTTCGTTGCGCCAGAGCTCGCGCCTCTGCTTTGTCCGCTCGGCGCGGGACCGGGGTGGGGGTGCCCGAGCGATCCGGCCACCGAAACAGATCCGCCGGAAGGAGGAGGGTGACGTGAAGCGGGATCAGACCCTCGACCCCAAGCCCATTGCGAAAGGGCCCAGCGCTGCGCTCGAGGCCGAGCTCGGGCTGGAGTATTGGTACATGGAGGACGAGGCCGGCAAGCTTGCGATCGCGGCCGAAATTGCTCAGCTCCGCCGCCGGGCTTTCCAGGATCCCGTCCCCGAGGAGGACGTGGAGTGGGCGCGGCTTCACCGCGAACGAGACGCGTGGGCCCTGGAGGCGACGCGACGGCAGAACGCGGGGGAATGGGCGCACCAGGGCTATCTCGCAAGCACGGGGGGCACGTTCGAGGGCCGCGTTAGCTCTTGGAGGAGCTCCGAGCTCGATCACGAGCCCTGGTACGACTTCGGCGGTCGCGTGGCGGGCGCCCCCGAAGGCGAGAGCGAAGAGGAGACCCTGGGCGCTGCTCTGGCCGCCTTTGGAAGCCGCGCGGGGCAGCCGGCGCCAGAGCCTTCGGAGCACTGGCGCGCAGCAGCCCGGGCCGTAAGGGAGAAATGGACGGATAGAAAGGCTCGCGCCTGGAAAGGGCCGCTCGAGCCCGTGAAAGGATCGGTCGTCCCTCCGGGTACGAAGGAGCGACTGCGAGAGCTCCGAATGAAGCGGGCCGAGCTCAAGATCCTCCCCCTCGCGCCGGGCCCCGCCGCCGCGCGCGAGGCCGAGCTCGCGCGGGAGCTTTATTGCACGGTCGATCCTGCCGAGAGGGAGGCGCTGCTCGCGGAGCTCCTGGAGCTCGATCGCCAGGCCAAACAAGAGCCCGTCCCCCAGGAGGACGCGGAATGGGCCCGCGCCCATCGGGAGGGTGAGCGTGGCCTCCTGCGAAGAATACGCGCCGTGCGCAAGGACATCGCTGCCGAGCTAGCCTACCGCGCGTATTGCGAGACGGAAGGCATACCGGTGGACGAGAGGGCGCTCGCGACCCGCCTCCCGGGCGAGTTCTACTGGGTCGGCAATCGAATGATCGAGAAGCCCGAGGAGGCCGAGCAAGAGACGCTGGCAGCGGTCCTCGCCGTGTATGCGGCATGCACGCGAAAGGAGCCACCGCGCCCCTCGGAAGCCTGGCTCACCGCGATCCGCAAGGTACGCGAAGTTCTACCGAAGCCCAAATCATGAATACCCGCGCCATGGTCACGCTCTGCGGGCCATTCCTCGCCGCACTTCTCCACACTCGTACAGCCCACGCAGATCCCGACTCGTGGCAATTCGACGTAAAAGCCTCCTACGTCGTCCTCGGCGACCACGCCAGGCGCTCGACCGGCGGCCTCATGCCCTCCCTCACCGCTCGCCGCACCTTTGCCCTGCGCGAAAACGTATCTCTCGGCCTCGGCGCTCATCTCGGCGCTTTTGGCCTCTTCCGCGACGCAGCCTGGATGGGCATCCTCGGAGGCCCCCTCCTGGGCGCTGGCTATCGACCCTCCCGCGCCCCCTTGTCCTTCGAGCTCGCCGCGCACCTCGATTTCGGCCGCGTCCCCATCTGCAATGCGTGGGCCCTCTGTTCACGGTATCTCGGCCTCTTCCCCGCGCTCCATCTCGGGATCGCCTACACGCTCGCGAAGCACCTGGCCCTCGTCGCCGCCTGCAGCGTGCGCTTCCTCCGCACGCTCGCATGGACCGGCATCAGCATGGAACCCGCAGTCGCCGGCAGGTTCTCCTTCTGAGCGACCTGTCAAGCCCCAACCGAGATCGGCCCGCTACGCCGCCCCGTCCGTTCGAGCGCTCCCCGCGGGCGACGTGGCATCTGCCGGCGCCGTTACCGCTTCGGTCCGAGATTTCCACACGTGATGGATCACGAGGATCGCGCAAATCGCCCATGCGATCTGCGTCGCTCGATGCTCCAGCAGCCGGTCGAGGAGGACCTGGCGGGCGTAGTCCCATACCCGCGGCCCGCGCGGCGTCTCCCCGGGGATCAGGCATAACACCCCCGCGATGAAGGTGCACCAGGCCAGGGTCTTCCGTTCCGTAGCGTCCAGCATGTGATAGCCCCGCGGATACGCAGGATCGCGCCGAGCCTAGCGCGAACCCTGCGCGCGCGGGAAGGGAAGAGGTGCGGCGGCGCGAAATTCGCGCTAATGGGGGAACGCCCCATGAGCTCCGCCACCGGCCAGCCTCCCATCGACGCAAGCACGGCCCCCGAGGCCCTCGACGAAGCGCCGGAAGAGCCCTCCGAAGCCGCGCCCGAGACGCCCAAGGGGCTCGGATGGCTCTCGTGGCACCTCCAGGGCTACTGGACGATCATCCGCGACGTCTACCTCTCGATCGACCGGCGGACCCTCGGCTTCGCCCGGATCATGCTCGGCTTCCTCCTCGTCACGGACCTCTTCCGGCGCACGCCGGACTGGCTCCACATGTACTCGGACAAGGGGGTCCTGCCGACGCACCTGAACCTCTTCCGGCCTCAGGCCTGGGGCGCGTTCACCCTCTTCAATGCCTTCTCCACCGCCCCCGAGCTCTGGGCCCTCTGGGCGATCCTCCTCGTCACGTTCACCTGCGTCCTCGTCGGCTACAAGACGCGTATCGCCCACGTCCTCGCCGCGATCTTCGTGGCCAGCATGAATGGCCGCATCCTCCTCATCGAGAATGGCGGCTACGTCGTTTTCAACCTCCTCGTGATGTGGACCGCGTTCCTCCCGATGGGGGACCGCTTCTCCGTCGACGCCCTGCTCGACTCGATGCGCCGCCGCAAAGAGGCGAACGCGGACGAGCTCAACGACCGCACCGACGTCATCGAGCCGCGCAAGCTCACGCCGCACGTCTCGCTCGTGGCCGGCGTCATCCTCCTCCAGATCTGCGCCATTTATTACTTCAACGTCATTCACAAGACCGGGACGGCCTGGAAAAACGGCACGGCAGTCCATTACGTGCTCTGGGTCGACCGCATGGTCACGCCCATCGTGGCGGCCGTGCGTGGCCTCGTCCCGCCCGCGCTCATCATCGTCGGCACGAAGTTCGTCCTGATGGCCGAGGCCACGATCCCGATCTGCCTCGCCTCGCCGCTCGGCCGTGCCTGGGCCCGCCGGCTCGCCATCGCGCTCATGTGCATCCTGCACATCGGCTTCGGCGCGACGTTCGTCCTCGGCCCCTTCGCCTGGGCGATGTGCGTCTTCTCCACGTTGCTCTTCACCACCGACGACTGGGAGCTCGCCACCCGCACGATGCGCCGCGCCCACCGCGCGCGGGTCGTCCTCTTCGACGGATCCTCCGGCGCCTCGCTCTGGCTCTGCCGCATCTGGAAGCGCCTCGACCGCTACGAGCTGCTCACGTTCCGCGCCGAGGAGGGCCTCACGCATGGCATCGCCGTGGAGCGCCCGCAGGACAACAAGCGCCTCGAGCGTAGCGCCGCCCTCGCCGACATCATCGCGGCCTTGCCGCTCGGCCCCGCGATCGCCTGGCTCTTCCGCGCGCCTGGCCTCTCGCACCTCGTCGACGCGATCTGGAACGTGATCACCACGCGCGACGTCTCGCGTTTCTTCGGCCTGCGCGTCCCGCGCGCGCCGGGCCCCGTGACCAGCACCGAGCCTTCGCCGCTTCGTCGGAAGGTCGGTCGTTTCGTCATCACGCTGCGCGAGCTCGCCATCGTCGCGATGCTCGCGGGCGCGGTGAACCAGGCGCTCGTCGAGCTCTGGGTCGTCAACCGCCGCGTGAAGGTCCCGCACCCCGAGCCCTTGCGCGTCCTCGCGCAGAAGATGCGCTACCTCCAGGGCTGGTTCATGTTCTCGCCGAACCCCGTGATGGACGACGGCACGATCATCGTCGACGCGAAGACCATCGACGGCCGCTCGATCGACCCGTTCACCGGAAAGCCGCCGGAGTTCGACCTCACGAAGGCCCAGAGCCTCCGGTACAACCAGATCTGGAGCGACTACTTCAACCGCATGCACCTGCCGGCGAACTCGGCGTACCGGGACGCGATGCGGGACTTCATCTTCCGCTACCCGGAGCGCACGGGGCGGCCGGAGGACACGATCGTCTCGGGGGACGTGTACTGGATCCAGGACATGAACCCGCCCTTCGGCAAGACGCAGTCGTACAAGCTGGAGAAGAACAAGCTGTTCTCCTTCGAAAACCCCGCCGTCCGCACGCAGGCGAGGTCCGGAGGCTGACCGAACCGCCGAAACAAAACTTTCGTCTTGACTCGTGAAGCTCAATCAGTAGAGTCCCGCGAGTCGCTGACGGGCCTGTAGCTCAGTTGGGAGAGCGCTAGAATCGCACTCTAGAGGTCGCAGGTTCGATCCCTGTCAGGTCCACCAAGAAAAACCCGCAGCGAGAAGAAGCGCCGTGTTCCCGAGCTGGAACACGGCGTTTTTCGTTTTCCATGCGCTCGTGTTCCGCGATGTCCTTCCGCGGACGCACGCTGGCGCGCTCGAAAACGCGGGAAAGGAAGCGCGCCGAGGGCGCCGTCCGAGGCTTGCGACCGCCTGCTCGCCTCCTCAGGTTCGCGATCGGACGGCACGGAGGGGGCGGTCTGGGCGGACCCCTGCGCCTTCGTCGTGCCCAATACACCGCCGCGGGCCGAAGACCCGCGAGCGATCTGGGGGGACATCATCATGAAGAAGCTCTTCGTTGCGTTCGTCGCGGCCGGCTCGGTCGTCCTCGGCATCTCGGAGCGGGCCGACGCACAGCCTTACGACCTCATCGAACCGCCCGAAGGCGTCGAGATCCGCGGGCTCGTGTACAACGGCACCGGCTGCCCGCAGAACTCGGTCGCCGGCACCCTCTCCGAGGACCGCAAAGCCCTGGAGCTCATCTTCGGGGCCTTCACCGCCGAGGCGAGCCCGCTCGGCCAGCCGAGCGAGGCGCGCAAGTTCTGCCAGATCACCGTCGATATGGCCTTCCCGCAGGGCTATAGCTTCTCGCTCGTCTCGGCCGACTACCGCGGCTTCGCCGAACTCGGGGCGGCCGTCGTCGGCACACAGACGTCGAACTACTACTTCACCGGCGGCCTGGGGCGCAGCTTCCGCACCAAGATCGTCGGGCCCTTCTCGGAGAACTACTTCCGCCGCGACAACCTCACCCTCGAGGCCGTGGTGTGGTCGCCGTGCGGCGCGAGCCGACCGCTCAACATCAGCACGCAGGCGGCCGTCTCGACGCTCGCGAACCCCTCGGGCAGCGGCCTCATGACCGTCGACTCGGTGAGCCTCGTCGTGCAACAGACGTACAACATCATCTGGCGCAAGTGCTGACGCGGCCTTCGTGAGCGAAAGGCGGGCCTCCGGACGTGTCCTCGTCCGGGGGCCCGCATTCGTTTCAGGTCAAACCTTCGAGGTGGCTGCGGTCGTTGATGCAGAGGATGCGCACGGTGTCGTCGTGGCGCTCGACGCGCTGGACCGAGCAGTTGTCCACGCGGAAGACGACGGGCGGCGCGAGCTCCACCGGCACGCCGAGCAGGTGGTAGAGGAGCTGGTTGATCGCCACGCCGTGGCTCACGAGCACGATCCGGCCCTCGGCGCCGCGGGTGAAGAGGCCTTCGACGAAGCCCGCGATCCGGGCCCGGCAGTCGGCGTTCGACTCGCCGCCCGGGGGGCGGAAGAGCGGGTCGCGCGCGAGCAGCGCTCGCCACACGTCGGGGTGACGCGCCTCGATGTCGGCGAACGAAGTGCCGGTCAGCTCGCCGAAATTGCGCTCGCGCAGGGCCGGGTCCGCGACGAGCGGCACGCCGGACTTCTCGACGATGGGCGCTGCCGTTTCCAGGGCCCGCGGCAGATCACTCGCGAAGATCGCGGTGACCGGCTTCTCCGTGATCCGCCGCGCCACGGCCTCGGCTTCGCGGCGCCCACGATCGGTGAGCGGTGAGGGGCCGTGCCCTGTGAAGACACGATCTCGGTTCCCCTCCGATTGACCGTGTCGAACGATGATGAGTTCGATGTGCATGGTGCGAGAGCGCTGTGCCCTCAGCGATCAGCATAACGCGTCCGCGAGGAGTGAGGACCACGAGCCGCACATCGTTGATGCCTGCAGGCATCGATATGAATTCTTCTTCATTCAGCAGGATCGCGCTTCTTGTCGGGATGACGCGCGGATCGACTGCTGGTACGGAACTTGATGATAAACCGGGGTTGCATCCGATTGCTTGGAGAGGACGCATGAGAAGAAGAACGGCCCTCGGCGGCATCGTCGCCGCTCTCGTCTGCGTGACGGCCGGTACGGCGAGCGCAGCACCGGCGCAGCGTTTCCAGGTCACCCAGCGGGGTGACTTCGTTCTGATCGGCAACACGCTCGCGCAGGACTGCGGGTCTGGAGTCCCCGCGCCCATCGTCGGAAACGTCGGCGCCTGCGGCACGAACACGACCGACAGCGCGCCCGACGTGTACTGGCAAGCGGACGCGCCCGCGGCCGGCCAGGCCTCTGCCAGCACGATGGTGGGCGTGAGCGCCGCGCGGACGACCGCGAACCTGACCCTGCCGCTCGGCGCCACCGTCACGCACGCGTACCTCTACTGGGCCGCGCGCAGCCCGACCGGCGTGGCCGATCTCAACGTGAGCCTCGATCGTCCCGCGCCGTTCCCGAACGCGTTTGCCGAGAACGTGGCCGCGATCGACTCCATCGTCGGCGACCCGCTCTCGAACATCGACGAGTTCTATCAGTCGGTCGCGGACATCACGGCGCTCGTGCAGCAGTACGGCTCGGGCCCCTACCGCCTCGGCGGCGTCGACTCGGTCGCGCTGAACAACGTCCCCAACAACTCGCTGTTCGCCGGCTGGTGGATGGTCGTCGTCTACGAGCTCCAGAGCGAGCCGCCGCGCAACATCACGCTCTTCGACGGCTTCGACGAGGTCTCTAGCGAGGACCAGGACGGCATCGCGGCGACGATCTCCGGCTTCGCCGTCCCGCTCGCGGCCTACAACGCGAAGCTCGGCGTCGTCGCGTACGAGGGTGATGATCAGCAAGGCGGCGACAGCCTGAGCTGGAACGCGACCACGCTCTCGGACGCCGCCAACCCTGCCAACAACTTCTTCAACGGCACGCGCTCGCGCCTCGGCGCGCCCGTCTCGGTGATGGGGGATCTGCCGCAGCTCGCGGGCGCTGCGCGGAGCATGAGCGGCATCGATCTCGACATCCTCGACATCACGAGCATCGTCACGCCCGGCTCGACCTCGGCCCAGCTCGTCGCGAAGACGTCGAGCGACGGCTACATCCTCGGCGGCTTCGTCACGGCGATCTCCACGCTCAAGCCCGACTTCACCTCGTCCGCGAAGAGCGTCACCGATCTGAACGGCGGCACGCTCAACCCCGGCGACGAGCTCGAGTACACGATCGTCGTCAGCAACACGGGCGACGACACGTCGAAGGAGACGGTTCTCACGGACAAACTCCCGGCCGAAGTGACGTACGTCCCGGGCTCTCTCGAGGTCGTCACGGGCCCGAACATGGGCGTGAAGACGGACGCGACGGCCGACGATCAAGGCGAGTTCGACGCGGCCACGAGCACGGTCGTCGTCCGCCTCGGCGCGGGCGCGAATGCGAGCGTCGGCGGCAGCCTCAACGTCGGCGAGACGACCACGATCCGCTTCCGCGTCACGGTGAATCCCGGCGTCGGCGGCAGCATCATCAACCAGGCCGTGATCAGCGCGAGCGGCACGCAAGGCGCGCCCGCCGAGGACACGCCGACCGACGGCAACGGCGCCACCCCCGGCGCGCCTCCCACCGTGGTCATCGTCGACTCGGACGCCGACGGTATTTCGAACGACGACGAGAACGCGGCCGGCACCGATCCGAACGACGCCGACTCGGACGACGACGGCGTGACCGACGGCATGGAGCCGCAATGGGACGTCGACTCCGACGGCGACGGCCTCATCAACGCGCTCGACCCCGACAGCGACAATGACGGCCTGCTCGACGGCACCGAGCTCGGCCTCGGCTGCGACGATCCCGCGACGAACGCCTCGGCCGGCGCCTGCCGCCCCGACGCGGACATGGGCGCGACGACGACCGATCCGCTCGACGCCGACACCGACAACGGCGGCGTGGGCGACGGCTCCGAGGACGGGAACCTCAACGGGCAGATCGATCCCGGCGAGGGCAATCCGCTCGATCCCTCCGACGACAACACGATCGCCGACACCGACGGCGACGGCCTCTCCGACATCGTCGAGGGCACGCTCGGCTCGGATCCGAACGACGCCGACAGCGACGACGACGGCGTGATCGACGGCCAGGAGCCGAACCCGTCGATCGACACCGACGGCGACGGCGTGCCCAACGTGCTCGACGCCGACAGCGACAACGACGGCCTCTTCGACGGCACCGAGCTCGGGCTCGACTGTTCGAACGCCGCGACCAACGTTTCGGCCGGCACCTGCAAGCCCGACGCGGACATGGGCGCGACGACGACGAGCCCGATCGACGCCGACACGGACGACGGCGGCGTGTCCGACGGCTCCGAGGACGCGAACCTCAACGGCCAGATCGATCCGGGCGAGGGCGATCCGAACAACCCCGCCGACGACAGCACCATCGTCGACAGCGACAACGACGGCCTCTCCGACATCGTCGAAGGCACGCTCGGCACCGATCCGAACGACGCGGACTCGGACGACGACGGCGTGCCCGACGGAGAAGAGCCGAACCCCGCCGAGGACTCGGACGGCGACGGCCTGATCAACGCGCTCGATCCCGACAGCGACAACGACGGCCTGCTCGACGGCACCGAGCTCGGCTACGACTGCAAGGCACCCGGGACGAACGAGGCCTACTGCGTGCCCGACGCCGACATGGGCGCGACGAAGACGAGCCCGATCGACGCGGACACGGACGACGGCGGCGTGAACGACGGCTCGGAGGACTCGAACCTCAACGGCCAGATCGATCCGGGCGAGAAGGATCCGAACGATCCGAGCGACGACAGCACTGTCCTCGACTCGGATGGCGACGGCCTCTCCAACGACCTCGAAGAGCACCTCGGCTCCGATCCGAACGACGCGGACACGGACGACGACGGCGTGCTCGACGGCGCCGAGCCGAACCCGTCGTTCGACACGGACGGCGACGGCGCGCCGAACATCACCGACGCCGACAGCGACAACGACGGCCTGTTCGACGGCACCGAGCTCGGCCTCGGCTGCGACAACCCCGCGACCGACAAGACCGAAGGCCGCTGCGTGCCCGACGCCGACATGGGCGCGACGAAGACGAGCCCGATCGACGCGGACACGGACGACGGCGGCGTGTCCGACGGCTCCGAGGACGCGAACCTCAACGGCGTCATCGATCCGGGCGAGGGCAACCCGAACGATCCGAGCGACGACAGCACGATCGTCGACACGGACGGCGACGGGCTCAGCGACGATCTCGAGGGCTTCCTCGGCTCGGATCCGAACGACGCGGACACGGACGACGACGGCGTGATCGACGGCAAGGAGCCGAACCCGAGCGACGACTCGGACGGCGACGGCATCAAGAACGTCGTCGATCCGGACAGCGACAACGACGGCCTGCCCGACGGCCTGGAGCTCGGGTTCGATTGCTCGAACCCGGCGACGGATCCGGCGGCGAACCTCTGCAAGGCCGACGCGGACAGCGGCGCGACCACGACGAGCCCGATCGACGCGGACACCGACAACGGCGGCATCCCCGACGGCGTCGAGGACGCGAACGGCAACGGCGCGGTCGATAGCGGCGAGACCGATCCGAACGACCCGAGCGACGACGTCGTCGAGGAATGCGACGTCGACGCCGATTGCGGCGGCCCGACGAGCGGCATGGTGTGCGACGAGAGCAACGCTTGCGTCGAGGGTTGCCGCGGCAGCGGCGGCAACGCTTGCCCGTCGGAGCTCGAGTGCACCTCGATGGACGGCAGCATCGGGCAATGCGTGGATCCGACCGGCGCGGGCGGCGGCGGCACGGGCGGTGGTGGCACGGGCGGCGGCGACACGGCCGACGGCGTCAAGCTTGGCGGTGGTTGCGCGGGTTGCGCGGTCGCGACCGACGACGACGCCTCGCGTGGCTTGCTCGCGGCGCTCGGCGTCGCGCTCCTCGCCTTTGGTCGTCGCCGTCGGCGCGCCTGAGGCGATGAAAAAGGGGCTCGGCCTTCCGCGCCGAGCCCCCTCCTTCCCCCGTTCATCCTTCCAAACCCGGACTCACTTGCAGCAGAAGGTCACCGCGCCTTCGGGCGTGAGCTCGCCTGTCGGCGCGCCGCCCGTCGGGACGCACGAGCCGCTCGGCGTGGCGGGCACCTGCTGAACCGACCACGTGTTCGAGTCGAGCGGCGCGCTCACGTTCCTGCACGTGCCACTGTCCACGGCGATCGGATTGTCGCCGCCGGCCATGCACATGTCGTAGTCGAAGAAGCGGTACTGCCCGCCCATGCACGTCGCGTCGGGCTCGCACGCGCACGCGCTGCATGCGCGCGTGTCCGTGGCGTTCTTGTAACTCACGATCTGCGTGAAGCCGTCGGGGCACGCGTGCTCGCCCTCCTGCCGCAGGCAGAGGCTCTCCGTGTCCGCGGCGGGCTTCGGCGCGCAGGCCGATCCGGCGCCGCAGCCGCCGTTCGAGGTCTTCGCGCCGCACGCCGCGATCTTGCCGGCGAAGGGCTCCTTGTTCTGGAAGTCGCTCACGGAGGGCGGACAGCTCCCGGGCGAGGTCACCATCGCCGTCCCGTTCAGGCGGCACGAGAGCGAGATGGAGAGGCCGAGCAGGTTCGTCGGCTTGGCGCACGCGCCGTTCTGGAACGCGCCCGTCCAGCTCTCGCCGTTGCCGAAGCAATTGCCCGTGTTCGTGTGACACTGCAGGCCCGGCGTCGAGCACGCCGCGCCTTCCAGAGTCCCGCAGGTGCACGCCGAACACTCGGCCGCGCCCGCGGGATCCGTGAAGAGCACCTCGGCCCCGGCGCCGGCTTCGCACGACGCGGGCACCACGTCCCCTTCCGCGGCCCACGTGTACGACCAGCCCGCCGGCGCCTCGTCCACGCAGGTAAAACCCTCCGTGCAATCGGCGTCGGCGCAGTCGACATCGCCGTCGCCGTCGTTGTCTGCGCCGTCGAGGCAGTCCTCGCTCCCGCTCGTCCCCGCGCCCGCGCCGCCCTGTCCGCCCCCGCCTTGTCCGCCGCCGCCTGGCCCGCCGCCGCCGGGCCCGCCGGGTCCGGCGGAGCCGCCGGATCCTGTGTTCGTGGCGTTTCCAGCGCCGGCGCTCCCGCCGGTCTGGAACACGTCCGACGTATCGGAGCCGCATCCGAAGAGCGACGCGCCGAGCAGGGTGAGCGCCACGCCCGAAAGGGCGGTGGAGGCGACGATGGAGAGACGCAATGTGCGACGAGGCCGAACGCGGCTGGGCATGGTTAAGCTCCCGGGTTTTCGAAGGATTCGAACGACCCCGAGAGATATCGCGAAACGTGGGATTCGAGAAGGATCGTCGCGCGCCCTACTGCATCCATTGCGCGAGCGGGCGACTTGCCCTTAGCATCGCGGCGTCGCGGACCCTCCCCGCGTTTTTCTGCGATGACGATGGCCTTATCTGCGGTCCCGCGTGGCTCCCAGGTCCAGCTCGTGCCGCCTCGCGCGGCTCATGCGCAGCTCTGGTTCGGCTGGCGGAGCGAGGCGCATGCCCAGAGGCACATGCCGATCGAGCCGTGGTCGGTCGATGCGCTGCGCCGGAGGCTCGTCGCGTCGACGCCGGACCTCTCGGATCCAGAGAAGCAGGAGCACCGCTGGATCGTGCAGTGTCAGGACGAGTGTGTGGGGATCGTCTCGATCCTCAGGCCGAGCTTTCGCCTCGGCCACGCCGAGCTCAGCTACCACGTCGCGCAGGCCTACCATCGCCGGGGCATCGCCACGCAGGCGGTGGCGGCGCTCATCGATCGGGTCTTCGAGCAGACCGACCTCGCGCGGCTCTACGCGTACATCAGCGAACCGAACCGCGCCTCGCGTAGGCTCGCGGAGAAGCTCGGCTTCGTGCACGAGGGCACGCTGCGCGAGCATTTCATGATCCACGGCCGCCGCGTGGATCAGTGTGTCTACGGCCTGCTCCGGCGCGAGTGGAGCTCGCCGCGCAAGCGCTGAGCGGAAAGCGGGTCAGCCGAGGACGGGGTACTTGCGCTCGTCGTAGAGCTCGCCGAGGCGCTTGCGCATGCGGCCGACGACGAGGTCGAAGCCGGCCTGCACGATCTCCGGATCGGAGGCGTGGTGCGGGCCGAGGTCCAATCCGAGCGCCTCGGAGAGGTGGATCGGGGGCAGGACCTCGGTCGTGATCTTCGCGGGCAGCGGGATTTGCGGCAGGAACGGCAGCGCCCAGACCCCCCAGGGCAGCCCCGCGAGGACGGGCCAGATGTCGGCGGACCGCACGATCTTCGGGATGCCGATCGCCTTCGCGAACTCGTGGCCGCCGGAGAGGACGACGACGGTCTCGTGCGAGCCTGCGGAGACCACGGGCGTGATGGGCAGCCCCCAGCGGATCGCCTGCGCGATGAAGCCTTTGCGACCGCCGAGGTCGATCTTCGCGCGGTGCCAGAACGGGCGGAACGACTCGCGGGCGGCGCCGGGGAAGAGCAGGACGGATTGCCCGCGCTCGAGCACGGCGTCCATGGCATTCCGGTCGGCGCGGAGCAGCCCCGAATCCGCGAGCAGCTTGGAGAACGGATCCCAGAGGCTGTGCAGCAAATCGTGCGTGAGAACGTAGAGCGGGCGATCGAAGCCGAAATGGTCGTACCAGTGGACTCCGAGGCAGAGGCCATTGATCGGAAGCACGCCGCCGTCGTGGTGGGAGACGATGATCGTCTGGGACGACGGGAGCCGCTCGGCGCCGCGAATCTCGCTGCGAAAATATGATTTCACGATCCGCGAGATGATGCGGTGCGAGCGCCGGACGACGTCCTTGCGGATCTCGGGGACGGTATGTCCGTATTTTCGGGTGCTCTTGCGGGACGCGCTCGAATGCTGCGCGACTTCGGATTTCATGCGGGAATCGTCCTGGTCACCTCGGGCACGATC
Source organism: Polyangium sp. y55x31 (assembly GCF_029946505.1). Taxonomy (GTDB): domain Bacteria; phylum Myxococcota_A; class Polyangia; order Polyangiales; family Polyangiaceae; genus Polyangium. Next base: position 55,825 of record NZ_JARZHG010000053.1, on the reverse strand, counting down.
ACGGAGCCGAAGAAGCCCTCGATCGTCCGGACGACCTCGTCCGGACATTCGATCATGGGCAGGTGGCCGCACCCAGGAATGACTCTCATTATAACCTTGGGTAGCTTGGCTGCCACCTCCGCCGCGCTCTCCCGTGGAATCAATCGGTCCCGCTCTCCCCAGACGACCAGGACTGGCATGCGGAAGCGATGCGCATTTTCCAGGATCGTCGGGGACACCAGATCTTTTGCCAGGTCGTGGAAGACCTTCGCCATTTCGTCAATGGTCGGGTGAATGGGCCGGTCGAGGGAATCCCTCACGAATTTCTCGGTATACTCGTTTCGAGCGACGAACACGTGGTCGAGCATCGGCATCGCCAGGCGGTCGAGCGTGCGCGACAGGAGCCAGGGCTGAAGCAGCGTCTCGGCGAGCCACGGCGTGCCGGGCGGGTACCTTCGCATCCCCGCCGCGCCGATCAGCACGAGCCGCTCGACCCGCTCGGGCGCACGTAACGCGGCTTGCGCCACGACCTGCCCTCCGGCCGAGTGCCCGACGAGCGTCACCCGGCGCATCCCGCGCTCGTCCATCCATTCCAGGAGCGTGTCGGCGTAGCCGTCGATCGTGTTCCGCGTCCTCGGCTTGTACGAGAGCCCGCAGCCCGGAAGATCGAGCCCAGCGAGGCGAAATCGCCCGGCGAGGGGGTTCAAGACATGCTCGAAGTGCGTGAAATCACCCACGAGTCCGTGGACGAACACCACGCTTTCCCCCTCTCCCGCGTCGAAGTAAGCGACGCTCCCACGCCGGAGCGCGGCGAAGCGCGTAGGGAACGGAAATGACTGCGAACGCCCCTGACCCTGACCACCGATGACGACCACGGGCCGGAAGGTACTGACGAGCCGGGCGACGTCGAGCGAAACCATTCGGAAGGACACGCGTCCGGGTCGGGTCACGCCGCGCCGAACCCGTGAAATATTGCCCACATCACGCAACCACGCGAAGGAAAGCTTTTTCGAGGGATGCACGTGGGGGCTCGACGGCGCGCCCACATGGAAGTACATACGCCGCTCGCTCGGCCTCGATCCGGGGCTGGAACGGGCAAGATGACACCTCCTCGAAATCGCCGAAGGTCGACCTCTCCTCGGGTGGAATCGGAAAACCACGGCGAGCCTGGCTTCGTGCACGCGAGCCGCGACGCGCAGATCGATTGGGTCTTCGAGATCCTGTTCGGCAAGGGCGCGCTCGACAGGGACGAAGCGGTCGGGCAGGTGCTCGACGCGCTCGTGCTCCTCGGCCTCGCCGACGAGGAGGACGAAGCGAAGAAGGCCAAAGCGCGCGTCGCCGTGGAGCGAGCGATCGACAACGGCCTGCGCGCGGGCCGCTTCGATCGTCCGAAGCGCGGCCAGATCCGCGCCATTCGTACCGACGCGAAGGATTATTCGTCCGAGGATTGGACGCTCTGCCTGATGAACGCGCTCGACCGCGAGCCGACCGATCGCGACGCGGCCTTGCGCTTCGCCGCGTACTGGGCCGCGTCGAACACGGGTCTCTCCTTTGCGCGTTTGCAGCGCGGCGGCTCGATCTTGACGGGCCTCGACGCTGCGCTCGAGTCGGCTCTTCGGCGCGGTCGCTTCCTCGACGTGGGCGGCGGCTGCGTGCGCAAGGTCTGAGGGGAACGGCTGATCGCTTCGTGATACGTTCCGCGCCATGTTCGGCCGGATCGGCGTCATCGCCCTGAACACGTACCGCGAGTCGGTGCGCGCGCGCATCTTGCTCGGGCTCGCGGTCGTGGCCTTCTTCGTGTCGCTCTTCTCGCTCGTGGTCGGCGCCTTCACGCTGAAGAACGCGCCGCGCGTCGTGAGCGACCTCGGCGCGGCGTCGATCTCGATCTTCAGCTTGCTCGTGGCGATCGTCATCGGCGCGACCTCGCTCTACCGCGAGCTCGAACAGAAGACGCTTTTTCCCATCCTGGCCCGGCCGATCCGCCGCAGCGAGTACCTCGTCGGCAAGTACCTCGGCACGCTGCTCACGATCGTCGTCTTCATCATGGCCGACGCGGGCCTCGTGCTCCTGCTCAGCGCGGGCCTCGGCGCGAGCAACTCGGCCGCGCACCTCTCTCGCATCGTGGGCGGCGCGCTCGGCTGGCTCTTGCTCATGGGCCTCGTCGCCTGGCGCGTCCCGGCGATGCGCACCTATGGCGTGATCCCGTGGGCCGCGGGCATGCTCGTGCTCGGCGTCGTCCTCTCGGGCGTCGCGCCGGACGAGCGCCGCGTCGTGCTCGCGTCGAGCCTGCTCACGCTGCTCGAGATCGCGATCGTCGCTGCGGCGGCCACGCTCTTCGCCTCGTTCTCCACGCCCTTCCTCTCGGCGCTCTTCACGCTCGGCGTGTGGCTCGTGGGCCGGTATGCCGACAACCTGGCGCGGCTGCCCGTGAAGCAATTCGGACAAACGATTCACGACATGGGTGTCGGGCTTTCGAAGATCGTCCCGAACCTGCAAATCTTCGTCCCGGCGCGGCCGCTGCTCGTCGGCGAGGCGATCGACGTGAAGCTCTCGTCGTACCTCGGCATGGCGTCGCTCACGTCGTTCGGCTGGTCTTTGGGGCTCCTCGCCGTGGCTGCGCTCGTCTTCAACGAGCGTGATTTCCTGTGAACGACGCGGCCGGAACGACCTCGATTTCGCCCGCGCGCGCGCGTTTCGTCGCGCGGGTCGTGCGCGCGCTCGGAGCCGCGGCGATCGTCGGGCTGCTCGTCGGCGCGGTGACGGCGCGTGTCGTGTGGTCGGGCGAAGCGGAGATCGCCGAGAGCACGGCGGCGCTGCGGCGCGGCGACGCGTACGAGGCCACCGTCCGGGCGCGCAGGGCCGCCGGCTGGTATGCGCCGGGCGCGCCGCACGTGCGGGTCGCCTACGAGCGGCTCGCGTCGATTGCTACGACGGCGGAAGGTCTCGGCGATCGGGATCTCGCGCTCCTCGCCTGGCGTGGCGTCCGCACGGCGGCGATCGAGACGCGCTGGCTCCTCGTCCCGCACAAGGAGGACCTCGACCGCGCGAACCTGGCCATCGCGCGGATCGAGGCCGCGGCGCCGCGCCCGCCGGGCACGCGCACCGAGCCGCCGCAGCGCATCGAGGAGAAGCAGCTCGCGGCGCTCCTGCGCGACGAGGCGCCGCGCACGCCGTGGGTCGTCCTCTTGCTCGTCGCGTTCGTCGCGTGGGCGGGCGGCGCTGCGTGGGCCGTGCGCCGTTCGAGCGCGTCGCCGGACGGCTTCGACCTCGCGCGGGCGCGGGCGGGCATCTTCGTCGCGCTCGCGGGCGTGCTCTTGTGGGTGCTCGCGCTCTGGCGCGCTTGATTCAGGGTTTGGCGAGGCCCATTTCCGCGACCACGCCCGTCGTCCCGGGCGACGACGCGACGACGGGGGCGGGCAGGAGCTTCGGCCTCGGCTGCGCGCCGTGTGTGGCCTCGGCGAAGGCCACGAGCGCGTTCGTCTGCACGTGCACGCGCTTGGCGAGCGCGCGCGCCCCGTCGGCGGCGATCTTCCCTTGCTCCTCCTTGTGCGAGCGCGCCGCGCCGATCATCTGCTCCTTCTTCGACACGTGCAGCGGCTCGCTCACCGAAAACAGGATCGTCCCCGTGCGTACGTCGAGGAAATCGGCCTGCGCGATCCCCTGGCTCTCGACGGTCACGCCCGGCGCGAGGAACATGCCGAGCACGGTCGGATAGAGCCACGCCCAGCCGTTCAGGTGCGTGCTGTCCTCGAAGCGCTCCGAATAAAGCACGAGATACCTGAGCCGGTAGCGGGCGGCGATCACGCGCAGCCCCTCGATTCCGCCCACGTTCGGCAGGTCCGTCGAGATGTCCGTGACCTGCGAGAAATGGGGATTTCCCGCGAGCGTCTTGGCGAAATGGTGTGATGCCGTGCTCCGGAGGCCGAGTGACGGCGATCCTTTGGGATCAAACGGTTCTGCCAGGGGAATCACGCCGATGCGCGCCGGGAGCTGCAAATCGATCGGCGCTTCGAGCACGGTTTGCAGGTCCTGCTCGGTGAGCGCGCCGGTCACGTCCTTCGTGAAGTACGAGCGCTGGAGCGCGGGCGCGGCGGGCGCGACCATTTCGGGCCGCGCGGCGGCGTAGGCCTGGGGCTCGGCCATCGGTGACGGCGCGCCGCCGCAGCCGGCGAGCAGGGAGATCGAGGCGAGGATGGGGGCGACTATCGAGGCGAGGCGCGTCTCTGCGAACATGGCGGGTATCCGTTCTCCGTGGCGTGTGCATGAGAACGAGACCCGAGCCTTCGCCTTACACGGCGATCTTCAGGCGCGCGCGAGGGGCGCGAACAGGAGCTTCTGGTAATGGGCGAGCTCCTCGATCGATTCGCGGATGTCGTCGAGCGCGCGGTGCGTCTCCTTCTTCTTCGGCGCCTGCCGTTCGGGACACCACCGCTTCACGAGCTCCTTCAGCGTGGACACGTCGATCATGCGGTAATGCAGGTGGGCCACGAACGCGGGCATGTAGCGCTCGAGGAACTCGCGGTCCTTCCAGACGGAGTTCCCACAGAGCGGCGCCGTCCCTTTCGTCACGTGCTTCTGCACGAAGGCGAGCGTCTGCGCGGCGGCGTCGTCGAGGGTGACCTTCGAGGTCGGGATCCGTTCGAGCAGCCCCGAGCGCGCGTGCAGGTCGCGGACGAAGTCGTTCATCGTGGCGAGCACCTCGGGCGGCTGGTGGATGACGAGGTTCGGGCCCTCTTCCACGACGCGGAGGTTACAGTCCGTGATGATCGTCGCGATCTCGACGATCGCGCAGCGCTGTGGATCGAGCCCGGTCATCTCGAGGTCCACCCACACGAGGCGGTCCGACGGTTCGGCCATGGGGCGGAGCATAGTCAACGAAGCCCGCCCCCCGCCAAGTTTTGACCCGCTCGGCTCGCCCGAGCGGAGGTCTCGACGCCGGAGCGCGTCGATCGGTGCCTTCGCCCGCTCGCGGATGGACTACCCTCCCGGCCATGGCCCGTGCGGCGCACCCCGAAGATCACGCGCATCACGACCACGCGCATGAGGATGGTCACGATCACGATCACGATCGTCACGACGATCACGACCACGCGCACGACGAACCGCGGAAGGGCCACGCGCACCACGACCACGACCACGGCCATGCGCACGGCTTGAGCGAGCTACGGCGCACGCCGTTCCGACGGCTCATCCTGGCGTTCACGGTCACGGCCGGCTTCATGGTCGTCGAGGCGGTCGTCGGCTTTCTGTCGGGCAGCCTCGCGCTCCTCGCGGACGCGGGCCACATGCTCGCGGATGCGGCGGCGCTCGCGCTCGCCATGATCGCGCAGCGCATCGCCTCGCAGCAGCGCACGCGCGCCCGCACGTACGGTTATCGCCGCGCCGAGGTGCTCGCGGCCTTCGCGAACGGCGTCGCGCTCGCGCTCACGGCCGTGTGGATCTTCGGCGAGGCCGTGCATCGGTTCAACGAGCCGCGCTCGATCGACGGCGCGGCCATGACGGCGACCGCGGTGACGGGCCTCGTCATCAACCTCTTCGCCGCGGCGGTGCTCTCGTTCGGCGACAAGGGGCACAACATCAACACGCGCGCCGCGCTCGCGCACGTCCTCTCCGACGCGCTCGGCTCCGTCGGCGCGATCGTGGGCGGCGTGCTCGTCCTCTCGCTCGGCTGGACCCGGGCCGACCCGATCATCAGCGGCGTCATCGCGCTCTTGATCTGCTGGGGCGGCTTCAAGCTCGTGCGCGACACCTCGCACGTGCTCATGGAGGGAAGCCCCATCGAGATCGACATCGCGCACGTCGAGGACACGCTTCTCAAGGTCCCCGGCGTCGTGGGCTTTCACGACCTGCACGTCTGGTCGATCTCGGAGGGCTTCGACGTGCTGACGGTGCACATCGTCATCGCGCGCGGCTTCCACGGCACCGACGTCGTCCAGGCCGTCGCGGCGCGCATGCGCGAGGCCCACGGCCTCGAGCACTGCACCATCCAGCCCGAGCCCTCCTCCGAGCCTCAGCTCGTCCCCCTGCGCCGCAAGTCCCAGGGGGAAAACATTTTGACGTCGAACGAAACGAAGCTCCCCCTCTCCCGCGAAGGAGAGGGGGATGGGGGGTGAGGGAAGGGGGTCGGGGGACGGCGCCGGCTACGATCCGGAGAACAACTCCGTCACCCAGTACGACCCATCCGCCCCACGCGACACGGCCACCCCGACGCGCGTGAACTTCTCCAGGAGCAAATTCCCCCGGTGCGACGGGCTCGCCCAGAGCGCCCTGTGCGCGTTCGGCAGCGAGCTCGCGCTCGCCACGTTTTCCCCGGCGATCGCCGTCTGGATCCCCGCCGCCTCGATGCGCTTGCGTGGATCGCCCCCGCCCACGTCGTGGCCGACGATCCGCGTCTTCATCATCTCCTCCGAGTGCGCCCGCGCCACCTTGTCGAGCGCCGCGTCTCGCACGAGCGGCTTGCGACCTTCGGCGATACGCGCCGCGTTGATCATGCGCAGCATCGCGTCCGCGTCGTCCTTCGCCCCCGCCGCGGCCTCCTCGCCCGGCACCGCGGCGCGGACGAACTCGGTCGGCGGCTTTTGCCCGGCGTAGATCGTCGTTTCCAGCACCGGACGTGGCCCCGTCGACACCGTCGCGAGCACCTGCACGAGCCACGCGCCGGGCTGGTCCACCGCGAACGTCGACCGGATCTTCCCGCCCGATAGCGAGCTCGGCACCGTGCGCGGCGCCGCGCGTGGCCCGAGCAAGACGACCTGCACGCCCGAGGCCGGCACGAGCATCGTCCCTTCCAGCGTGATCCACTGTCCCACGCGCGCCGTCGTCGTCACCGGCGCCATGTCCGCGAGCGCGTCGAACGTGATGACCGTCGCGACCGACGCCCCGCCTTCGCCGTCGAGCTTCGCCACGCCGCATCGACGCGCGCCGAGCGACCGAAGCCCGCCGATCCACCCCTTGAAGCGCGTCTCCGTGTCCGCGTCGTCGAGGTTCACCCCGGAGAGCGACCACGCCTTCGGCCACACGTGCGGGTCCCCCGCGGCGCGCAGCGCGAAGGCGAGCTCATCGGCCGTCAGCGCGCTCGCCCCGTCGAGCTGCCGCCGCGCCACGATCCCCGCGACTTCCATGAGCGCGCTGTCCGCGGGCCCGCAGAGGTTCAAGAGCGGGGCCTCGCGTGCGCTGGTTTTCGCGGCGGAGTGGGGGGACGAGACGGTCGGCTTCCAGGTGACCCGCAGCGCGCCGGCCTCGGCCGAGGCGACGAGCGGCAGCGCGAGGGCGGCGAGGGCGGGCAGCGAGCAGACGAGCGCTTGGAGGAGGGACGGACCTCGGTGCAATCGGCGCGAATGAGCGTTCATCGACGACTCCGGGTGGGGTCAACGCGCCGCGGTGTACACCCCTTGCGCGGGGTCGGCGACGAGCGGCGCGCCGAGCATCGTGCGTTCGACGTAGCGCACCATGGCCTCATGCACCTCGCGTGGCGCGCTGCGCGCCCGCTCGGGACGGTGCCGGCCCAGGATCTCGGTCATGACGTACCCGCCGAGCCCCTCCTCGTGGGCGACCTCGAGCAGCGCCTCCATCGCCGGATCGACCGCCGCGCCCCCCTTGGACATCCGCGCGGCGACGTACGTCCCGAGCGCGGATTCCAGGCAGATGAGCTCTTCCATCATCGTGAGGTGGTAGGGCACGTCCTCGGGCTGCTCGAAGATTCGCGCGCGGACCTCGGGCTCGTAGCGCATCACGGCGCGGCAGCCGGCGTAGACGCGCGCGGGATCGCCGCCCGAGGAGCCGACGTGGATCGCGCCCACGCTGTCGACGTCGAGGAAGACGCGGAAGAGGGGCAGGCGCGTGAGGCGCGAGGAAGCGAGGCCGTTCGAGAGCCGGTCGGCGAGCTCGATCGCGCGGCGCGAGGCCGGCCAGAAGGCGATGGCCTCGGCGAGCCGGCGGCGCGCCTCTTCGCGATCCGCACGTTTCTCCGCGAGCTCGGCGAGCCGGAGGTGCGCCGTCGCGAGCGTCGGGTCGATGCCGATCGCCTCTTCGAACGCCTCGCGTGCTTCCTTCGGCTGGTTCTGCGCGACGAGCATCTCCCCGAGCTCGAGGGCGATTCCTGCCGCCCGCGTGGACCCGAGCGCCGCGCGAAACGCCTCCGCGGCGGCCTTCGTCTCGCCCGCGTCGCGCTTCGATCGGGCCGCGGCGAGCGACGTTTTCGCCTCGTCCGAGAGCTTGACCGGCGTCAGCGTGAGCGCGCGGTCCTTGCGAACCACCTCCGCCGTTTGCCACGGGTCCGGCTCTGCGGGCGGCGGCGGTCCGTACTGCGCCACCAGGTTCGCGAGCTCGGGCGCGGCGTCGTCGAGCGAGTACAGCCGCGGCGATTTGTCGATCACCGTCACGATCAACGTCGAGAACCGGATCGTCCTGCGCAGGTCGTCGAGGCGCGCGGGGCCTGCGTACTGGAAGCGATGCAGGTCCGGGTACACGCGCGCCGCCGGCACCTGAATCGGCGTCTCGACCGGGGCGAGCAGGGCGCGTTGCGCCGCGGTGTACGCGGGGAGCCACGCAGGCCTGTCGCCGAGCGCCTGCGTTTCTGCGGCCGGCGCTGCGGGGGCGGGCGTCATCGGCGCGGCGCCGGCGCAGCCCATGCCGCCGAGCGCGAACGTCACGAGCGCTGCCCGAGCTACGCCACGCATGCCTTCGGTGGTAGCAAATTTCGGCGCACCTGACACCCCTGGTGACCACGTTGAGGCTGCAAGAAAGGGGCGCGTCTCTTCGGCATTTCCGTGGTACGCTCGGCTTGCTTGGGCATCGAGGTCAATAAAGGCGCCAAGGTCGGCTTGATGACCGTCGCGCTCGCGGCTGCGGCGTTCGGCGCGTATCGCTTCATCTCGCCGGATGCGGGCACGGAGAACGGTTATCGCGTCTGGGCGTACTTGCCCGACGTGACCGGCGTCGCGCCGCACTCGCGCGTGATGATCCAGGGCATCCAGGTTGGCACCGTGGATCGCATCTGGCTCGACGGCGGCAAAGCGCGCGTCGACATCAAGATGTTCCCGACGGCCCCGCTCTTCGACGACGCGGCGATTGGCAAACGCGCGACGAGCTTGATCGGCGAATACTACATCGTGCTCGCGCCCGGGACGGAGGGGTATCCACGCATCCCGGATCAGGGGCAGATCAAGAACTACATCGAGGAGCCCTCGATCCAGTCCTTGCAGGGGCAGGTCTCCGAGATCCTGAAGGACGTCAAGACGGTGACCGAGTCCTTGAAGGGCACCGTCGGCAGCGACACGGGCAAGGATCAGCTCGAAAAGATCCTGAAAAACCTCGCCGAGGTGACCGAGGCGCTGAACGAGACCGTCCGCGAAAACCGCACGGCGGTCCGCGACACGATCAACAACATCAACACGATCACCCAGAACTCGCAGCCGAACATCAACGCCATCCTCGACAACCTGCGGCAGGTCACGGGCGACGTCCGCAAGATGACGAGCGCGAATGGCGAAAACGGCAAGGCGGGCGAGCTCCGGAGCGCGGCGGCGCGGATCGACAAGGCGACGACCTCGCTCGAGAGCGCGCTTTCGCATGCGGACAACGTCGCGGCGCGCATCGATCGGGGCGAGGGCACGCTCGGCAAGCTCACGAAGGACGAGACGCTCATCAACGAGGTCGAGAGCGCTGTCGGTGACGTGGGCGAGCTCGTCGGCGGCATGGGCCGATTGCAGACCATCGTCGGCCTGCGGACCGATTACAACTTCCTCGCGAACACCATCAAGAGCTACGTCGAGCTGCGCCTCCAGCCGTCCGAGGACAAATACTACCTCATCGAGCTCGTCAACGATCCGCGCGGTCTCACGACGTTCGAGCAGATCGACGTCGACACGACGAACCCGAACGACCCGCCGCATTACCGCGAGATCCGTACGGTCACGACGAACGCCTTCCGCTTCTCGTTCCAGTTCGCCAAGCGCTTCGGCCCCTTCACGGGCCGCTTCGGCATCAAGGAGTCGACCGGCGGCCTCGGCCTCGATTTGCACCTGCTCGACGATCGATTCGAGCTCCGGCAGGACCTCTTCGGCTTCGGCGAGCAGATCTCCCCGCGCTGGCGCGTCGCGCTCGCGTACGAGTTCATTCGCAAGTTGTGGCTGCTCGGCGGCGTCGACGACATCCTGAATGCCGATCGGCGTGATTACTTCATCGGCCTCCAGCTCCGCTTCAACGACAAGGATCTGAAGACGATCCTGCCCTTCGCGCCGCCCGTGTTCTGAGCGCGCACCCGGTGCGGAGCCCGCGCCGCACCGATCTCTCCGCAGGCGAGGGGCGCGGCGAATGCTCCGCAGCCGATTTCCCGCGGAAATCGCGGTTTCGGGCTCGAAAGGACGACGGCACGGACCGTGCAATTGGTCCTTCGCGAGCGCCGCGACAAGGCGCTGTCCCAAGGAGCCAGCCATGATGCACGTCCCCTCGTTCTTCCGCCCCCTCGCCGTCGCTCTTTGCCTCGCTTTCGCCGCCGCGCCCACGGTCGCTTTCGCGGGTGAGGGCCACGCCCCGGCCGGCGCCAAGGCCAAGGACGAGGCGGGCAAGAAGAAGCGCGTCGCCTTCCCGATTCCGGCCGATCAGTTCACGAAGCACGTGGAAAAGCGGATCGAGAAGGCCCGCGGCCGCATGGAGAGCCACATGAAGGAGAAGAACCTCCCCGAGGCGGACCGCGCCGCGCGCCGCAAAGCCTTCGACGCGAGCGCGACCGAGCTTCGCGCCGCCGCCAAGCGCGTCGCGCAGGACGGCACGGTCACGAAGGAAGAGGCCAAGGAGGTCCGCAAGATCGCGAAGAGCCTCAAGCCGGGCGGGCACGACAAGAAGAAGGGCCGCGACCACGGCAAGAAGCCTGGAAAGGCCGCCTGATCCATCACGCGTCCCCGCCCCCTGATCATCCCGCCCACGAAACGCCGCCTCGACCGGAGGCATCCGCTGTACTACTGAACAACTGCACCCTGCGCAGCCCGGTCGAGGCGGTTCGAAAAACGTGTCCTATCTAACGTCTTGCCCGTTCGTCCCCTTGGAACCTGAGCGGGTTTTTCCTCGGTGGATCCTGTGCCAAACCTGGATCGCGAGCCTGGTTGACATGACCTGAAAATTCGTTCAGTATCCGGCCCAGGTCGCGCCTCGCCCGGACGTGCTGCTCGGGCCTGCTCGCGCGCGCCAGGGATGTCGCCATGGCTCCGCCCAGCGCCAGTCATCGTGTCGTTTGCCTCGGAGTGCCCGGTAGGTCGCAGCTCGGATGTGAAGAGACCAATGCCCGCGACGTGTTCCACCTGTTCACCGGAGCCCTCGGTCCCCCGGGCACCGTGGCGACGTGTCTCGTCGGCGAGGACGCCACGAAAAAAGCAGTGAAGGGCGCATTCGACGCGGCTTCGCGTGAGAGCACGCCGTTTTTCGTCGTGTATTTTTCGGGCCGCGCCAGCGAAAAGGGTCTGCACGTGGCGGACGGGTGCATCGGCAGTGACGTGCTCGGGGGGTATTTCGAGCGCGTGGCCGCGCCGTCGGTGCTGTTCGTCCTCGATCTCGTGGTCGGCGCGGTGCCCGATGAAGAGGTCGTGCCGAAATGGGTCGAGGCCGTGGCGCGGGCACGCAAAGGCCTGCGCGTGGCGGCAGCGCGCGCGACGCGGATCGGCGTGGGCACCGAGGGCGAGGGGCGGGCGCGTTTCACGGGCGCGCTGCTCGAAGCGCTGCAAACCTCCGACGGCGATCTGGAGTTTCAGGGCGCGAAGTACATCTCGGATATGCGGGCGCTCCACGCATCGCAGGCCATTCTGCGGCGGCGGTGGCATGCGACCCATCTACCGGTGCAGATGGGGCCCTTCGGGGATTTTCCGCTCGCGCGGTGCCAGGCCGCCGCGGGTATCGGAAAAGGCACCATTCTCGGGGTCGCGGCCGGGACACGCCTCTCGGCGACAGTGCGTCATTCGATCGAAGGCCGCGCGCATGTGCCGACCGTGTTGCATTACGCGCTCGAAGACACGAGTCACGAGGTGCTCGGCGAGGGCGAGGTGGTCGTGATCCCCGACGGACCGGTGTTCGTCGGTCGCCAGCGTATTCGGCTGCCGGCCCGCGTGCTCTCGGACCATACCGTCTGGGGGCCCACGCTGGAGCTCGGCGAGCGGGTGCACGTCCGCTGGCGTATCTCCTTGCGAGATGCTCGGGGCCGCACGCTCGATCGCAAGGTGTTCGGCCACGAATACGCGGCGCCGCCAAAGTCGTCGCGGCGCTCGCGCGGGTAGGCGGCGAGGCGGCCGGGCGGCTACGAAGCGCCGCCCGCTGTGCTACAAGCCGTCCGATGCCTCGCGCGCTTCCCAGCACGGCTCTCGTCCTTTCCCTCGTCCTCGGTGCCACCGTGGCCGCGTGTCAGGGGTGCCGGACGCCGCCTCCCGTCACCGCCGAGGAGGACGCGGCCTCTGCGCAGCCGACCGTACGCCTCTACCTGCTGAGCACCGTTGCCGGCGCGATCGAGCCGTGCGGTTGTACGAAGGATCAGCTCGGAGGCGTTGATCACCTCGCGGCGTTCCTCCGCGCGGAGTCGGCCGCGGCGCCGTCGAGCCTCGTGCTCGGTGCAGGCCCGATGCTCTTCGGCGAGCCGACGCTCCGGCCCGAGGCGGTGACGCAGGAGTCGTGGAAGGCGGAGACGCTGGCCGCAGCGGCGAAGGAGCTCGGGCTCGTGGCGTGGGCGCCGGGCTTGAACGACTGGGCGGCCGGCGGCGAGGCGCTCACGAAGTACGTCTCGACCGCGGGATCGTCGCTGCTCGCGGGCAATGTCGAGGGGGTGCCCGGCGTGACGGGCGTCGTCGTGCGCGAGGTGTCGGGCGTGAAGGTGGGGATCATCGGCGTGGCCGAGCCGCGGGATCGCGGGGGAAAACTGCCGGACGGGATCCGCACGAAGCCCGCGCTCGACGCGATGAAAGCGGGGGTCGAGGAGGCGAAGAAGCAGGGCGCGCGCGTGCTCGTGGGGCTCGCGGCGATCCCGCGCGGCGAGGCGCTCCGGCTCGCGGACGCGATTCCCGATCTCGCCGTGCTCGTGCTCGGCAAGCCCCAGGAGACCGACCACAACAACGACGCGCCGAAGCCGCCGATGCGCGTGGGCTCGACGCTCGTCGTGGAGACGTCGAACCACCTGCAAACCGTGGGCGTCGTGGATCTCTACGTGCGGGCGCGGGACACGGAGGTGCTCTCGTTCGCGGACGCGAGCGGGATCGAGCGCGCCGAGGAGCTCGTCGTTCTCGCGGGCCGCATTCGCGACCTCGAGACGCGGATTCAATCGTGGGAGAAGGGCGGCAAGGTCAAAGCCGAGGATCTCGCCGCGCGCAAGGCCGACCTCGAGAAGCTGCGCGCCGAGAAGGCGAAGCTCGAAGAGCCGACGCCTTCGCCGAAGGGCAGCTATTTCCGATACAAGCTCGTCGAGGTGCGCGAAAAACTCGGCATCGAGCCGGCGATGGCGACCAAGCTCGTCGATTACTACAAGCGCGTGAACGAGCACAACCGCACGGCGTTCGCCGACCGCAAGCCCGCGGCCGCGCCGGCGGGAAAGGCGAGCTACATCGGCATCGAGGCGTGCACGGTTTGTCACGACGAGGAGCGCAAGGTCTACGACGGCACTGCGCACGCGAAGGCGTACGAGACGCTGGAGAAGGACTTCAAGGAGTTCAACCTCGACTGCGTGAGCTGCCACGTGACGGGCTACGACAAACCCGGCGGCTCGACCGTCACGTTCGTGGACAAATTCAAGGACGTGCAATGCGAGGAGTGCCACGGGCCGGGGTCGCTCCACGCGAGGAAGCCGGACGCGAAAGGGCTCATCATCCTGAAGCCCGATCCGCAATCGTGCGTCTCGCAATGCCATCACCCGCCGCACGTCGAGAACTTCGATCCGGTGGCGAAGATGGACCTCATCCTCGGGCCGGGGCACGGGAAGTAAAGCTCTCGCCGGTTTCTTGGCCCTCGCGGGGCTCGTCGCGGATGGTGTGAGGCAGCGCGCTTCGTGCGCTTTGCCTGACCCATGCACGACATCCATCCCTCGATCGCGCGGCTGCTCGCGCTGCCGGAAGCGGCGCGCCGGATCGGCCCATTCGTGCTCGTGCGTCAGCTCGGGCGCGGGGGATTCGCGCCGGTGTGGCTCGCGCGCGAGGTGTACGGGACCGAGACGTTGCGCGCAGTGGCGGTGAAGCTCGTCGCGCTCGGGGGCGATGCGTCGCGGCGCATCGTCGAGGAGGCGCGCGCGCTTTGCCGGGTCGAGCATCGAAATGTGGTGCGGTTTCATTCGCTCGCGGTCGACGAGGCGGCGGGCGTGATGGGGCTCGGCATGGAGTATGTCGCCGGGAGGTCGCTCGCGGCGCGGCTCGAAGCGGCAGGGGCGATGCGCGCGGAGCAGGTGGTCGAGCTCGGGATCACGCTCGCTTCGGCGCTCGCGGCGGTGCATCGCGCGGGAATCGTGCATCGGGACGTCAAGCCGGCGAACGTCGTGGAGACGGCCGAGGGATACAAGCTCGTCGATTTCGGGATTGCCTCGGCGAGGACGAGCTTCCCGGAGGCCGCGGCGTGGGCGCCTTCGCGGGATCCGGAAAGCACCGGGCGCGTGGCGGCGTTGCAATCGGGGACGCTCGGGTACGTGGATCCGGTCACGATTGCGACGGGCGGGCCGGCGTCCCCCGAAAGTGATCTGTATGCGATGGGCGCGACGCTTTTCGAATGCCTCACCGGCCGCTTGCCGGCGGGCGCGTACCGCGGGGATCTCGACGAGCGGATCCTCGACGGTCGAGCCTCGCCGCCGCCCGTCGCGACGCTCGCGCCGGATGTGCCCCGAGCGCTCGCGGCATCCGTCGATCGAATGGTGCGTCCAGACAGAACATTGCGGTACGGATCCGCCGAGGAGGTCGCCGCGGCGTTCGAGCGGATCCGCGAGAGGACGGCGGCGCGCCCGAGCGTGATGCAGGTCGTGGCCGCGTCGGCGCCGATCCTGGCGGTCGTGTCGGGAATCGGGACGTACGCGGCCTATGATCGAGCGGCGCGCGCGGAGGAGGCCGCGTCCCGGTGGATGCCCGCGCTGATTCAGGCGGAGGCTCGACGGGAGACGACGGAGCCCCAGATGGGCGCGGCGGCTCCCGCGGGAATACGTCCGGCGGCGCCGCGGGTCGAAGTGGAGCGACCCGCGCCGACAGCGCTGACGGTCTGCACGCCCGCGCGTTCTCCTCGGCCGAGCGTGGCCCCGAGCGCGGCCGCTTCGAGCAAACCGGCAAGCACCGCGCCTGTGACGGACGTCTCGGCTTGCGCGCTCGATGCGTGGAGCGTCGGCGCGTGCGCGCCCGATTCGAACGTGACGTCCGGCGAGCGCGCCCACGGGGCGTTCGTGGTGTTCGTGCCGCAGGTCTCGGCGCGTCATCCATTTTATTGAAGCGTATCGACGACGCAGACGCCTTCGACTGCGCATCGATGGCCCGCGGTGCATTCGAGGTTCGAAGCGCAGGGCGGGGTGAAGATCTCCGTGCTGCGCATCGGCGCGCTGTCGGCGCCGCCGAGGATCATGACGCGGCCGTCGGGGAGGAGCTCCGTGGTGTGGCCGCCGCGCGGGAGGCCGAGGTCGCCGATGGGCGACCATTCGCCTGTCTCGATATCGAGGATCTCGGCCTCGGCCACGAGGCCTCCGTCGTCGCCGGTGCCGCCGGTGACGAGCAATCGGCGCCCGCCCACGAGCAAAATGGCGTCGTGGTTCGTGCGAGCATGGAGCATGGGCGCCGCGGCCGTCCATGCGCCGGTGCTCGGGTCGTACGTCTCGACGGTGTTCGAGGCATTGCTGTCGGCGGCTCTCCCGCCGACGGCGAGGGCTTTGCCGTCCGGGAGGGTGGTGAGGGAATGAGAAGCGCGTGGCTCCAGCATGCTGCCGGTGGCGGTCCAGGTTCGCGTCGCGGGATCGAAGACCTCGGCGGCGTCGATGGCCTCGGCGCCGGGGATCGCGTCGAGGTCGGCGAACCCGCCGGAGACGAGAATGCGCGCGTCGAGGAGCGCCGTGGCCCCGTGATAGCTGCGTACCTGGGCCATGGGCCCCGCGGCGGGGAGCCATGTCTCGAAAATGGTCCTGTAGACCTCGCTTTGCGGCACGATGTCGGATACACCGCCGGCCACGACGATCATGCTGTCGGCGGGGGAATAGGTCGCGGTGAAGTAAATGCGCTGCTCGGCCATCGGGCTCGTGGCGTTCCACGCGCCTTGTGCGGGGTCGAATCGCTCGACCGTCTTCAGGTAATTCGTGCGGTGCTGACCGCCCATGGCGACGAGCGTCCCGTCGGGGAGGCGCACCATCCGGAATACGAGGCGCGGGCCGATCAGCGCGGGGCCGGGGGCGAGGGTGAATGCTTCGGGGTCGAAGATCTCGCAGCTCCCGAGGGCGTGAAAGCCGTCTCCCTGCACGAATTTGTCGAGCCCGCCGCAAACGAGCACGCGCCCATCCGCGAGCGCGCCGGACGCGTGCAGGTACCGGGGCTCCGCGAGATCGGGCCCGGGCGAAAAAACCACCTTCGCGGTCGTGTTCGGGAAATTCGTGGGCGGGGGCGGATCGCTGCAAGCGGCGAGGCAAAACGAGGTGGCGAGGAGGATCGCGATCGGCCGGGAGCGCGTGGGCATGCGCCGCATTCATAACACGAGCGGAGGCCCGCTCGCGGCGCCCTGACATCCTGTTGCGCAAAGGGTTGCCCAGGTCCGCTCTTCGGCGCGGGCCGCTCGAGCAATGAATTGCGCGGTTCCGTGACGTGCGATCGTCCCAGCAGGCGAGCGCAGCGTGCTCGAGGAGATCCGCGCGGAGAATTTCGCGCTGATGGAGGCTGCCGCGCGCCTCGCTCCGCGGTAAAACGTTTTACTTGACGGAACCCCGCCCCGCCGGTAGACGGCGCGTGTGTCCCCCGAAGACGACAGCGTCGATCTGATCCTGCGCCACATCTCGCAGCGGTTCCCGGACGAGCTCGCGCGTGGTCTCCTCGGCTGCGAAGGGCCTCTCACCGCCGCCGTGCTCGAGACCCAGGTCACCTCGCGCCATCGCGAGCTCGATCGCACGCTCGACGTACGCATCGACGGGGAGCGGAGGCTCCTCCACGTGGAATGGCAGACGGCGATGCCTGCCAACATGCCATATCGGACCTACGAGTATCAGGCGCTGCTCGGCTTTGCGGTCGCGGAGGAGAACAAGAGCGGCCCGGAGCTCGTGCCGCCCATCGAGAGCATCGTCGTGCTCCTCGGCGGTCGTGAAGAGCCGTGGCCTCTTTATGGCACCTACCGGGTTTCCCCGCGAGGCGCGCCGTTCTCGGGCGTGCACTTCCGCATCGAGCCGGTCTACCAGCGTACGATCGCCGAGCTCGCCGCCTGGGGCAGCTTCTGGCTCGCGTTCGCGCCGCTCGCCGTGGACGCGGACGAACGCAGCGTCGCACGCGTGCTCGGCGAGCTCCGCGCGCGTGTCCCGCCCGCGACGTTCGACGAGCTCGGCACGGCCATGGCCGTCCTGGCGGAAGCGGATCAACGCGAGCGGGGATTGCGAGACGTGGTACGATCGCTGTTGCCGAGGGAGCTGGTGATGCAGAACTGGATCTACAAGGAAGGGCTGGAAGAAGGGTACTCGAAAGGTATCGAGAAGGGCATCGAGCAGGGCATCGAGAGGGGCATCCACGAGGGCATCGAGAAGGGCATCCACGAGGGCCTCCGGCCGCTCGTTCACCTCTTGGAGCGCCGGCTCGGCCGTGCCCTGACCGAGCCGGAGCGCGCGACGCTGCTCGCGCGCATCCGCGTCGACGGCCCCGATCGGGTGGGCGACGCCGTCCTCGACCTCTCACCGCAGGACCTCGCGGCCTGGATCGCCCCGACGAACGGCCATTGAAAGCCGCGCGCCCCTCGCGCACCCCTCACCCCTTCCGCCGCGGCCGCGGCATTCCGTACGCCGACAGCCTCCCCACCAGCGTCCGTCGCGAGATCCCCAGCATCTCCGCGGCGCGCGTCTGATTCCCCCCGCATCGAACGAGCGCCTCGTCGATTCGCCGCCGCTCGATCGCCGAGAGCGCCGCGCCCACCTCGCGCACGCCCGACTTCGGCGACGCGTTCGCCATCCCCACGATTCGCGCCGGCAGGTGGTCCGGTAAAACCACGTCGCCCTCGCATACCGCCGCCGCGTGATCCATGGCGTTCCGGAGCTCGCGCAGGTTGCCCGGAAACGCGTATCCCACGAGCCTCGCGAGCGCGGCCGAGCCGATCGACGGCGGCGGCTGGCCGAGCTTCCGGAACGAGCTCGCGAGGAACGCCTCGGCGAGCCGCGGGATCTCGCCCACCCGATCCCGGAGCGGGGGAATGTGCAGCGTCACGGCGTTCAGCCGAAAAAGAAGGTCTTGCCGGAAGGCGCCGCGCGTCACCTCGGCTTCGAGGTCGCGGTTCGTCGCGGACAGGAAACGCACGTCGATCGGTTTTGCAATACGCGCGCCGATACGCATGACCTCGCGCTGTTCGAGCACCCGGAGCAGGCGCGCTTGCGCGCCGAGCGGCATCTCGCCGATCTCGTCGAGCAGCACCGTCCCTCCTTCGGCCGCCTCGAAAAGCCCGGCCCGCGCTTGCGTCGCTCCGCTGAATGCGCCGCGCTCGTAGCCGAAGAGTTCTCCTTCGATCAACGATTCCGGGAGCGCCGCGCAATTCAGCGTGACGAACGGACGCGCGGCTCGCGGTGATGCCTCGTGGACGAGGCGCGCGAGCACCTCCTTGCCCACGCCGGTCTCCCCCAGCAAGAGCACGCTGAAATCGCCCTGCGCCACCCTCCGCGCGCGCGCGACCAGCGCCCGCATCGCCTCCGATTCCACGACCGGCGCGCTTTCGTGCGTGCTCCGCCGCCGCAATGTCATGGGCACCGCGCCGAGGAGCAGGCCGTCACCCGCCGCCCATTCGACGAGCTCACCGGGGCGCTGCCGCAGCGTCGGCGTATCTCTGAGCGGCGCTTCGACGCCGCTTCGCCGTCGCATGTGCACGCCATTGGCGCTGCCGAGATCCTCGATTCGAATCACGCGACCGAGGTGCAGGATGGCGTGGCGCCGCGAGACCGACGCGTCCTCGATGCGGATATCGACGTCGGGCGCGCGCCCGAGGACGAGCCGACCGGACGCCGGCAGCGGGTGGGGTTGTATGCCCTCGCCGGCGTGGATCAAGAGCTCGAAGCCTGCGTCGATGTTCAGGCGATCCGTCGACATGGCCGACCGTAGGAGGCCTGGCCGACGAAAATCCAGTTTCCGGCGCTCGTTTGCCTTTGCCGTTAGCTGCGCCCGGGCAGCACGACGTTCATCATGACCCGCGTCGCATTGCCCTCGCCGTCTCCCGGCTGGGCGCGAATCACGACGCGGTCGCGGAAGCGGTACGTGCACTCGATCGACGAGAGCCCCGCCGCGTGAAGGCGCTCTTCGAGCTCCGGGAGCTGAAGCCTGCGTACGGGCCCGTCGAGGCCGCCGCGGGCCCAGGGCGCGCCGAGCGTCTCCACGAGGAACAAGGCGCCGCTCGGCGAAAGCATGGCCGCAAGCTCTTCGAGCGCTCGATCGAGCCACGAGAGCCCGTCCCGCAGCGTCCCGCCGCGCAGCTCCATGACGGGCATGAGCACGCTGCCCACCGTGACGACCGAGGCGAGCGGCGCGATGGCGAGCCCGCCGTCGCCGAGCCCCTGCGTGATCGACTTGATGCGCGTCGAGCCGCGGTGGAGGGCCTCGGCCAGCGAACGTTCGGCGCGGATGATCTTCTGCACGTTCGGCTCGACCAGCGTGATGCGGCCGAGCTCGGGGTAGGCCGAGGCGACGAGGCGCGTGAGCTTGCCCGTGCCGGCGCCGACGTCGACGAGGTGATCATCGGCGCCGAGCGGGGGGAGCGAAAGCACGAGCTCGCGGTAGTGCTCGGGTTCCCGCTCGGGCCCGGCCGTGAAGGTGGTGTCGTGCAGGTCGTACCAGTCGGGGTGCTCCCACGGGGGCATCATGCCCCGAGCTTATCGCGACGACGCCGCCCGCGCCACGCCCGCGCGCCCGTCCGCGGCCCGCGCATGCGCCTCGGGCGGGTTCGGCCGGACGCACCCTGGGTTTGCCCCAGGGCCGTTCGGACGAAAAAAGCGCGCCCGCCGACAAACGTGGAGGTTGTCAAACCCCGGCGTGGAGCCTATAGTTTGCCCCGGAACGATGTTCGTCTGGACAACCAACGGCGCGACGCGCTGCGAGGGCTTCGACGAGACCGGCGCTCTCTTCGGGGGCCTCGGGGCGATCGTGCTCGGGGGATTCGTCGGACTCGTCTTCGCCTTGCCCGTGTCCTCGGTCCTCGTGGTCCTCGGTATCGTCGTCGCCGTATGCGTCGGCTGCCGGTATTCGATCCGGATCGGGCCGGATGGCATTCGGCTCACGCTCTACCGGTTCTGGCTCGTCCCCGTGCACCGGCGGCATTCCTTGCTCGACGCGGACATCGACGTTCATCACGACCTCGACGCGGCGGAGCCGAAGGGCCTCGTCATCCGCGAGCCGTACGCCGATCCCGGCTTCGACAACGAATCCGACGTGTTCGGGCCCCGGTTCGGTCCGCCGCGCCTCCTTCGGCTGCACGCGCGGCTCGTGGACGCGCTCGACTCCATGCGCGCGGCCGTGTCGCGGGCGCCGGTGCCGCCCGGGCTCCGCAATTTCTGGCTGGGCCCGCAGATGGGCGCGTTCGACCTCGTCCGCGCCATTCGCGACGAACGTGGGCGACTCCGGCGGGTCCGTTCGGTCTCGGCCGTGTACGTCGGCGAGGTCGAGGTGCCGCCTGGATCCATTTTCCATTTCAATGAAGACCGCTTCCTCGATCCGCGCCGAGAGGACCGGCTGCACGAGGTGGTCCTCGGCGGGCCCATTCCGCTGCTCGGAAAAACGGTCCGCCCCGGGGCGAGCTTGGTCTTCGCCCCCTCGGGCCGTTTGTCGAGCCTGCGCGGCGCATTCGAATCGGAGGTGGAGATCGACGGGACGTGGGTGAACGGGCGGGACGTGCTCGCCTTCGATGAAGACGGCGAGCTCGTGGGATTCACGCTGGCGCGGGACGGACGCGCAGCGGGCCATCGTTTTCCCCAGGGGAGCCGCTTTCAATGCTGGCCGGCCGACGACGTTTTGCCCACGCGCTGGACCGTGCGCCTCGGGGGCCCCTTGCCATTGCCCGACATCACGCTCCGCGCCGGGGAGTCGATCGAGCTCTCGGACGACATCTCCCGGATCACCGCCATTTGCCCGCGTCGCAACGTGAAGGCGCACGGGCTCGTGGTGCGGGCCGGCATCGTGCCGATTCCACTGCGCAAAGACGGGCGAATCGACGTGGCGGGTTGCTTGAAAAGCGGAATCTTGCGGCCACGCGAGGAGGCCGAGGAGCCACGAGGCGTCTGACCTCAGGCCTTGGGCATCGGCGGCGTCGGCACGAAGAACCCTTCGAATTCGTCCCAGCCTTCAAGCGGGCCGGGGAAGCCGAGCACGGCGAGCGTGCGGCGCGCCGGCTCGACGACCCCGGGCGGCAATTCCTCCTCGATGGGACTACCGCCGGGCAGCGCCTCGCAGATCTCCTCGACGAGCGTCGCCGCCTCGACCACGCGGCGGACGTCGCCCGAGAGCGAGTCGTTTCGCGCCCGGATGCCCTCCGCCGTGCGCACGAACGCGCGGAGCGTCTCGGTCGCCGAGGCGAGCGACTCCGGGCTCGCCGAGCGGACGGAGGCGAACACGCGGGGCGCCGCGAACAGGAAGAGGAGGTTCATGCACTGGGACATCGCATGCGCGACCTCGGCCGCGCGGGTGGCGCTCGCATTCATGGACGGGCATGGTACCACGGACTTTCCGAGTCGGAAAAGCCCTTCCCCGCGTACAGCACGGCCTCGACGTGGGTAGACCGGCGCTCCGTCCCCAATGGAGAATGACCGTACGATCGCTCCGCAGGCGAGAAAAAACGCGTTTGGCAGGGCTAAACGTGACGTTCCGGAGCCTGCTTTTCGGCCGGATGGCGGCGCGAATATCCCAGGCGAGCGCCCCCATACCCGAAGAGCGCGCCGAGCCCGCCGAGCAAGACGAGCAGGCCCGCCCAGGTCGGGGCGCCGGGACCCGGCGCGGGCGCGGCCGCCGCGAGCGCCCAGGCGAGGGCGGCCGCGACGAACCCGCCCACCGCGCCCTCCTTCGGCCCCGCCTTGCCGCCGAACCGACCCACGAGGAATCCGCCCGCGAGCGAGGCGATCAAAAACCCCGCGAGCTGCAAGCCGATGAACGCGAGCTGCGCGGAGAACGGCACGGCCATCTTGGCGTCCGCGGGCGCCGAGACGCCGAGCTCGGCCCGATCGACGATCCGCGCGCCGAGCTTCGCCGCGATCGCCGCGAGCGGCAGCCAGACGAGGAACGTCGCGACCGCGCCGATCCCGGACCAGTGCCAGGGCGGCCGATCCTCGGCGTCCGGCGCGTCCGGCGGCGGGCCCGCTTGTACGAGCGGGAGGCGTCGCTTCTTGTCGGGCGCCGTCACCTAGCTCGGCCTGCGCCAGCGCGCGCGGGCCTCGTCCTGCATGCGGAGGAGCCGGCGCTGCTCCTGGATGAAGCTGCCGTAGGCGCGGGGGACCCGCGAATCCTTGGCGAGCGCGTAGAGCACGCGCAGCGCCGCCTCGGCGTCGTCGGTGGCGCGGTGCGCGTTGACGAGCTCGATGCCGAGCAGCGCGGCCATGTCGCCGAGCGCGCGGCTGCCTTCGTGCTTGTAGAGCTCGCGGGCGAACGTGAGCGGATCGATCCAGTCGACCTCGCGGCGCATCGCGGGCGGCGGGTTTTCGGGACGAACCGAGGCGCGCTCGAGCTCGGCGAACAAGAAGCCGCGGTCGAAGACGGCGTTGTACGCGGCGGGGATCGCGCCCGCGAGCGTTGCGAGGAGCTCGCCGGCGATCTCGGAGAACGCGGGCTTGCCGGCGACGTCTTCGTCGCGGATGCCGTGGACGGCGGTGGACTCGGCGGGGATCGGGCGGCCGGGGTTCACGAGCCAGCTATGGCGCGCGACCACGTCGCCGCGGATGCCGATGACGACGGCGACCTCGACGAGCCGATCCTGCTGGGCGTTGCGGCCGGTGGTCTCGACGTCGAGGAAGGCGATCGGGTGATCGATCCACGGCGCGCTCGCGTCGAGCTCGGAGGCGACGCCGACGGCGCGCACCTTGAGCAGGTGCGCGATGCCGGGGTAGTGCCGCCCGGTCGGGAAGCAGCCGCAGGGATCGGCGACCTTCATTTCTTCGCGGGACCCGAAGACGGAGCTGCGGAGCCTGCCGCGGGGATCGCGGAGCCTGCCGCGGGGATCGCGGAGCCGGCCGCGGGCACGGCCGAACCGGCCGCGGGCACCGCCGAACCTCCGGGCTTCGCGGGGGCCGGCGCCGGCTTGATGCCCGCGAGCTCGAGGTCGAGCTTGATCCACTCCT
This sequence comes from Polyangium sp. y55x31, assembly GCF_029946505.1. Classification (GTDB taxonomy): domain Bacteria; phylum Myxococcota_A; class Polyangia; order Polyangiales; family Polyangiaceae; genus Polyangium. The sequence goes on along the minus strand of NZ_JARZHG010000053.1, from coordinate 32,385 downwards.
CGAGGTCTCCGTAGAGGTCGGTGAGTTTGCCGAGGTCGACCTCACGGCCGTTGATGAAGACCGTGGGCGTGCCCTGCAGGCCCACGCCGTCGGCTTGCTTCTTGTCCTTCTCGATGCGGCCGATCGTGTCGTCCGAGCCCATGTCCGCGCGGAACTTCGCGACGTCGAGCTCGAGCTTCTTCGCGTACCGTTCGAGGTCCGACTGCTCCAGGCGATCCTGGTTGTCGAAGAGGAGATGGTGCATCTCCCAGAACTTGCCTTGCTTGAAGGCCGCGTTCGCCGCGCGCGCCGAGATCTCCCCGTGGGGGTGGCTGGAGAGCGGGTAGAACTTGTAGACGGCGCGCACCTGGCCCGGGAACCGCTTCACGAGGTCGTCGACCACCGGGTAAAACGCGCGGCACGCGGGGCACTCGAAGTCGGCCCACTCGACGATCGTCACGGGCGCGTCGGGCGGACCGAGCTCGGGAGAGCCGTCGGTCACCAGCGTCCGGACCTTCTTGGCATCGAAGCGAGCCGTGTACGCTTCCTCGCGCTCTTGCTTGCTACGACCGGCTTGCACCTGTTTGAGCAGAAACTGTGCGGCGGGAAAACACGCCTTGCAGGGCCGGTTCTCCTGGATGCACTGGGTGATCGGGACCGGCGTCTCGGCGCAAGGGGCGAGCAGCGTCGAGACCTGGGCCGTCCACTCGCGTCGCTCGCGTGGTGTGAGCTGACCGAGCTCGATTCCAGGGACGCTCGGATCCGGCGCGGCCGACGGGGCCGGCTTCGATTCGCTCCGGTCGGACGAACCATGACACCCGCCGCCGCTCCCGAGGAGAGCCAAGAGGAGAGGCGACCATCGCAGTAGGGCCATCGCGGCGCGAGCTTAGTCGGACCCTTCGCGAGGCGCTAGCCCCGTAGCTCCATGGGCGAACCGGGGTTTGGGGCGTCGCACGGTTTGCCGAGCGTAGCCCCATCGCCCGACTGGGTGTAGCGTGTGCGCGTGCGGAGCATCTGCTATCGGTTTCCCGACCCTCGGCAGTTCGAGCAGATGATCGGTTCGGCCGGGGATTCCGAGCTCGAGCTCGGGCTTCCTTCCGGCGAATCGGTGGAAGACGGCGAGTGGGTGCTCGCCATCTTCGACGTCGGCCCGGAGAGACGGGCCACGTCCGCGGCGGCGCGCGCCTCGATCGGCCCCGAGGGTCCCATTCTCGCGTTCGAACCTCGCGACTGGCGCAGGCTCGCGGACTTCGCGGCGATCGAGGCGTTCCATCGCCCCTCGTCGCGGCCGCCGGCGCGCGCCTCGCAGCCAGACATCGAGCTGCCTCCGAGCCTGCCGCGCTCGTGGCCGCCGCGCGCCGGTGAAGGCGCGCAGATCCTCGTCGTCGACGACGACCCCGACATCCGCGACGTCGTGAGCGCGATGCTCGAAGCCGTGGGCCTCGTCGTCACGACCCGCACGAGCGCGGAGGAAGCGCTCGAGACCGTGCAGCGCGAGCACTTCGATCTGCTCGTGCTCGACTGGAACCTGCCGAAGATGACGGGCATCGAGCTCTGCCGGATGATCCGGCGCGACCTCAACGTCGCGCTGCCGGTGCTGTTCTTGACGGCGAACGCGTCGAGCCAGGACATGGTCGAGGCCTTCGCGAGCGGCGCCGACGACTACGTCGTCAAGCCCTTCCGCGCGCCCGAGCTCGGCGCGCGTATCTTCAGCTTGCTGCGCCGGACCGTAGTTCGAGGAGCGTGATCTCCGCGGGCGCGCCGACGCGCATCGGCGGGCCCCAGTAGCCCGTCCCGCGGCTCACGTAGATCTGCGTCTCGCCGAGACGATCGAGCCCCGCGACGAACGGCTGCTGCAGCCGCACGAGCATCGTCGCGGGGAAGATCTGCCCGCCGTGCGTGTGGCCGCTGATCTGCAGACCCACGCCGTGCGCGGCGGCCTCGAAGATCTGGCGCGGCTGGTGCGCGAGCAGGATGAGCTCGCGGTTCGGATCACGTCCTGCCACGGCCTTCGCCATGTCGGGCCCGTGGCCCTTCACGTACGAGCCGCCGGTCCAGTCGTCGACGCCCGCGAGGTCGAAGCTCGCCACGCCTTCGCCGATCGATACGTGCTCGTTGCGAAGCACGCGCACGCCGATGCGGCCGAGCTCTTCGATCCACGCCTCGACGCCCGAGTAGTACTCGTGGTTGCCCGTGACGAAGTAGACGCCGTACTTCGCGCGGAGGTCCGCGAGCGGCGCGACGTGCTCGCGCAGCGCCTCGACCGAGCCGTCGACGAGGTCACCCGTGATGACGACGACGTGCGGGTCGAGCGCGTTCACGCGGCCGACGATCTCCGCGAGCCACGCGCGCCCGATCGTCGGGCCGATGTGCACGTCCGTGAGCTGCACGATGCGCAGGCCCGTGAGCTCCTTCGGCAACCTGCCGAGCGCCACGTTCACCTTGCGCACCGCGACCTCGCCGAGCGCCTCCGCCGCGCCCGAGCCCGCGAGGCCGAACGTGATCATGCCGGCCGAACCGGCGATCGTGCGCGAGAGGAACTTGCGCCGCGCTTCGTCGAGCGGGCGCGAGGCGAGCTTCGAGAGCGCGTGCACCGCGGCGCGCATGGGCTCGCTGACGAGCAGCGTCGAGACGAGCAGCGCGGCCAGCCCCATCCACGTGTACACGACGAACGAGACGATCGCGCCCGCCGAGCGCGGCAGGAGGCGCACGACGAACATCGACACGGGCAGCGCGACGCCGAGCGCGACGAGCACGCGCTTCCCCCACGTCTGCACGCGCTCTTGCAGCGCCGGCGCGCGCAAGAGCCGGTGCCAGAGGTAGTAGTGGATCGCGAAGACGAGCAGGGCGAAGACGGCGAGGAAGATCGCGTACTGGAGGACGGAGCGCTGCACGGTCGGAAGGATGCCACGCGTTCGCGCGCGGCGCTCCGTCCGGGCCGCTCGATCACACTACTTCACACAGACGCCGATCCCGTCGGGGAAGCTGTTCGCCCCGCCCTGGCAGAACATGCCATCGGGGCAGTCGTTGCCACCCGTGTGGCAGAGCGCGAGGCACTTCTTGAAGGCGGCGACGCAGAGGAAACCCGCGGCGCACGGGCACTCGCCGTCGAGCCCGCTCGCGCCGGGCGCCACGCAGCTCGTCGTGCCGTCCTCGCGCACGAGCGTGCACGTGAGGCCCTCGGGGCACGAGGTGTCGTCGAGCAGCGTGCACTCGGTCGCGGGGATGCACACGGGGATGGTGAGCGGCGGGTCGTTCGCCACGTCGTCGGCCATCGGCGCCGGCGCGCAGTAGGTGTCGGCGGGACACGCCTCGACCGCGCCGCAGCAGTAAGGCCTGCACGAACCCACGCTCGATCCGGTGAGCGCGCAGCCGTGCCCCGGCGCGCAGTCGCTCGCGCGTGTGCACGGGTCGCCGGTCTTGAAGGTGCCCGGCGTCAAACACTGGGCTGACGCGCCGTCCGCGGTCGGCACGATCTGACACGCGACCTGGGGCGTGCCGTCGGGGTTCATCGCGACGCTGCAGCCGAGCGCGCTCTCGCTCGACATGCACCCCTCGCCGCAGAGGTGCGTGTACGACGTGCTGCCATCGGGCGGCGGGTTCGGCGGGGGAAAGTCGATGCCGCCCGTGGTCCCGCCGGAGCCGTCGACCGTCGGCGCCGGCGGGTTCCCTTCGCCGCCGGCCGTGGTCCCGTTGTCTTCGTCATCCAGGCTGGTCGACCGCTCGTAGGAGGAGGCGAGGAGCTGGAGGTTGCACGCGACGCCGAGGACAGACGTCGCCGCGAGCGAGGAAAGCAGGAAGAGGGAGTGGAGGAAGCGCTTCGTAGAGGCCATGGCAAGAAGGGGTGCGAGCGCGGGAAGGAATGCCCGAGTTTATCACCACGCCTCATTCACGTCCCGTGCCGCGGGTCGCTCGCGCAAGGGAGCGACGCGTCGGGATCCACCTCCACCGCGAGATGCGGCACGAACGGCTCGGCGGGTCCTTTCGAGGTGGGGAGCCTCGGGCGCCTGGGCATGACGTCCGTGTCGTGGCGCGAGGTCGAGGCACATCGCGCGCGCCCCCTCCCCGCTCCCGTGGCAAGGAGAGGGGAGGGCGTCAGGAAGTCGTCGGATTACTTCGCTTCGACGTCGCGCGTGACCACGTTGCCGGCGCTGTCGTAGACGCGGACGGCCACGATGTGCGCCCCGGGCGGGACGATCGAGGCGACATCGACGTCGAAGGCCTCGGAGGGCTCGTCGAGCACGCCGTCGCTCGGGAAGAGCGGGCGCCACTCGTCGGAGCCGGCGATCGAGACCTCGATGCGCGCGATCGGGCCGAGGCCGTCGACGACCTCGCCCTTGAGCTTGCGGCCCTGGAGCGCGAGCGACTTGTAGACGGGCGGCGTGTTGTCGACGAGGACCGTGGCCGACTCGAGCGAGTGCTTCTGCACGCGGTCGGGCGGGTTCGAAAGCTCGTCCGTCGCCTCGACGAGGATGCGGTACGGCCCCTCGGGCAGGCCCGTCGTGTCCCAGTCGAGCTCGGGCCGCGTGAGCTTCTCGCCCGGCTTCTGCACGCTGCGCCAGGTGTTCTGGCCTTCGAGGCGGTAGGAGACGCGGTAACGCAGGTCGTCCTGATCGGGGTTGTCGACGCGCCACGAGAGCTTGATCGAGCTCGACGGACGCGGCGACTCGCCGCCCGAGGAGACGATGCCCATCTTGCCGCTCTTGCTGCCGCTGTTCCGCGCCGTCGCGTCGATCGAGGTGATCACCGCGCGCGCGTTGTCGGTGACGAAGTAGAGCGTGACCTCGCGCAGCACCGCCTTCGGGTCGCGGCTCCATCGCGCGCGGATCTGCACGTAGCGGCCCGCCGGGCTCTGCACGTCGCCGGGCGCGCCGAGGCCCGCCGACCACGCGCTCCACGTCGCGTCGGGCGTCTCGGTGTTGCCGCTGCGCGTGGAGAGCTCGAGCTGACCCTCCGAGCGCCACGCGAGACGGCCGAACGTCGCGCGCAGGCCCGCGTCGAGCACCTTGCTCGTCCACACCGCGTCGGCGCCGCCCGTGCCCTTGATCTCGCGGAACACCACGGGGTCCGTCGTCGCGAGGAAGCGCTGCTTGCCGCTCACCACGACGGCGCCGATCTGCCGCTCGTCCGTGTCGGCGACGAGGCTCGCGACGTGCGCGTCGTCGACCGTGTAGAGACGTCCCTCGGCGCCCGTGCCCACGTACGGCGCGCCCGTGTCGTCGATCGCGAGCGAGACGTAGTGCGTCTCGTTGTCCGTGAGGAGCTGCTCGGCGATGCCGTCCTTGCCGAAGCGGTAGAGCATGCCCTTGCCGGGCTTCGAGGGCCGCGTCGACTGCGGGCCGGCCGGGCCCGACTTGTTGCGCTTCGGCGGCGCGAAGCTCTCGCCCATCTTGTTCGCCACCACGAACATCGCGCCGTTCTTGCCGAACGCGATCGCCTTCACCTCGTCGGCGTCGAAGTCGTACGCGACCGTCGCGCGGCCCGGGCCCGTGATCTTGTAGAGCAGGCCTTTGCCGTTCGAGCCCGCGTAGAGCGTGCCGTCCTCGGCGACCGCGAGCGAGACGATGTGCGCCTCTTCGCTGTCGAAATGCACCTGCGACTTGCCCGCCTGATCGACGCGGAAGATCTTCCCCTCGGGGCCCGTCGCCGCGTAGAGCGATTTCGACTTCGCGTCGAACGCGAGCGCCCAGACGTCCTCCGCGCCCGGCAGATCGCCGAACGCCGCCGCGGGGCCGCCGTTGCCGCCGCCCGCGGGCAAACGATAGAGCTTGCCGTCGGGGAACGTCCCCGCGATGACGTCGCCGTTCCAGGCGACGACCATCGAGCTCACGGCCATCGCGCCCGTCGTCGCGACGAGCGTGGCCTTGCCGCCCGAGACCTTGAAGATCTTGCCGTCGCTGCCGGTGCCGAGCAGCACCGAGCCGTCGGGCAGCACGACCGAGCTCCACACGCTGCTCGCGTCCTGCACGGGGAGCGAGCCGAGCGTGAGGCCTGCGCGCACGTTGCCGTTCGAGTCGACGCTGACGCCGGTCAGATCGCCGCCCTTGAGCTCGTCGATCGTATCGAGCTGGAAGGTGCGGGTGCCGACGGCGGAGGCCGTCTTCGCGGGGACGACGGCGGCAGCGAGGACGAGCGCGCCGATGCCGAGGCGCGCGATCTTTCCGGACGAGAGGGATGTCATGCGTGGGGCTTTCTTCGGGGCGGGGAGGAGGAATCTTCGTTTGAGAGATCAGCGCAAGACGTTGCGGACTTTCACGCGCACGGTGTCGCGACCGACCATGAATTGCTTGAGCGGCACGGCAGACTGCACCTGCGCGACGAACGTCTCGGGCGTGTCGGAGTCGACGCTCGATCGGAGCGTGTCGAGCGCGCCGGCGGGCAAGCGCGAGGCGATCTTGCCCTTGTAGGACGCGCCGTTCTCGCGCAGCCGGAACGAGGCCACGACGCTCTCCGGATCGAAGGTCTGGTTCGGCAGGTTCGCCACGAGCTGCGCCACGTTCTCGGGCGAGGGCAGCGGGCGCTCCACCTCGTAGCCGGGGGCGAGCTCGATCTCGACCTCGCGGCCCGCGAGCTCCGTGGGCACGTCGACCTCGATGACCTTCGTCTCGATCTTGCCCTGGAAGCGCTGCAATTCGAGCTGGATGTGCACCTTCGCGCCCGCGTCGATCTCGGGCTCGAGGATCTTCGCGCCGCGCAAGGTCACGACCTCGCGCTCGTAGGAGACCTTGACCTCGGTCTCGACGCCTTCGATCGACACCGGCTCCCAGGGGTTGTTCAAGAGCGAGCCGATCGCGCGCACGAGGCGGCCGCGCACGAAGTCCTCGGCGCCCGGGGGATTGCCGTTGCCGGCGCCGAAGTCCGTGAGCGTGATCGTCCCCCAGCGGCCGATCTTCAGCTTGCTCGTGGCGCGGTAGGTGAGGTCGTTGCGCTCGGAGGCCGAGGTCTCGAACGCATTGCCGATCGCCATCGCGACGAACGTGGGCGAGAGGAACTGATCCTGCGCGACCTCCATGTTCCACGTCGGATGCGGCACGCCGCCGGGCGCGGTGATCGTGACCTTCATCGGGAAGACGGGCGCCTTCACGGACGAGTCGACGACAATGGCGGCCTGGCGATCGTTCACGAGCGCGCCGACGGAGCGCACGGCCTCGCCAATTTTGAAGCTCCGGTTCTGGCTCGCCATGATCCAGTGCACGCGCGCGACGGCCGTGGGCAGGGCCTCGATGCCGCCGCCGAGCATGGGGTGACCGAAGGCGACGAGCTTGTCGCCGCTCACGCGCGTGACCGTGCCGAGGCCCATCGCGGAGATGTCGCCGCGGATCATCTCGACGCCGATCGCGCCGCCGTCGACGAACTTCGTGGGCGCGTCGGGCGAAGGCTTCGTCGACGACCCGCCGCCGGCCTGGAGCGGCTCCATGCCCATCGGCCCGAGCAGGTTCTGCGCGATCTTGAGCGACGTCCCCGAAAGCCCGCCGAGCATGATGGGCGTCGAGGCGCGGGCGAGCGCGCTGCCCTCGGGCGGCGCGAGCAAGCTCGACGCGCGTGACGCGAGCTGCGTCGCGTGTCCTTGCAGATCGTATCCCTCGGGCGTGCCGTGGAAAGCGCGCGCGTGTTTGTCGCGCTTGACCCTGCCGTCGTCATCGGCGGCGGGCAGGGGGCCTTTGCCGGGAATGGGCATGATGGCCTTCGGCATGGGGCGCGCGAGCTCTTCGAGCATCGATTTGATGGGCGTGACGCCGGCGATGGGCTCGACGCCGAAGAGCCAGCCATAGGCGTAGGCGCCGATCATCTTGCCGTTGAGATAGATGGGGCTCCCGCTCATGCCGCCGACGGTGCGGGCGACATCGAGGCGCGGGTGGTTCGGCGTCTTGATCAGGATGAGATCCTGGTTGGGCCGGAAATTCTTGAGGGTGGAGATGACCTCGACGTCGAAGCGCTCGGGGTTCGTTCCGGAGAACACGGTGAGGCCGTAGCCCTTCATGCCGGGTTTGACCTCGGAGAGGGGCAATGTATCCGGCGGGTCCGTGACGGCCTCGGCGACGCCCACGCCCACGAGGGCGCTCGTGATCACGCCGAGGGCGAGGCCCACGGGCACGACGCGAGATCCAGGGAGGCGGTCGAGGAACGAAGATCGTGGAGAGGCGGGTGGTGCTGTGTCGCGGACGGGGATGGGGCTTCTCGGCACGCGCAGAGCTTAGCGTGAAAATGGAGCGGGGACAGAGCCGCGAGCGTGGATCGATCGTGGTGATCGGGCCGGGTTCGTGGGAAAGGGCGCGAAAGGTCTGCGAAGTCGAGGCGAGGCGCCTCCGCCCGCGCTACGCTCGGGCGCGTGTCCGGCAAGGACGTTGCCGTCGTCGCCCTCCTGATCCTGGGGTTCGCCTCGTTCGTGACCACGCACGTGTGGCTCGCGGCGAAGCTGATTCTCCGCGGCTCGTCACGCCTGCGCGGGACGCTCGCGCTCTTCGTGCCGCCGCTCGCGCCGATCTGGGGATATCGGCAAGGCTTCCGAAAAGGAGCCGCGCTCTGGGTGGCCGCGCTGCTCACGTACGTGGCGGCGCGCGTCGTCGCGCAATTCGCGTGAGCAGACGGCCTAACGCGTGAGGGGCTCGGGCGCCTGCTTGACGTGGCGCTCCCAGACGAGCTTGCTCGCGCCCTCGGCGACCCATCGATCGCGGACCTTCTTGGCGGCGTCGCGGTGCTCGGTGGCGACGACGGCAAACCCCTGGACGAGGCACGTGCCCGGGAACGATTGGTAGGCGGCGATGGCGCCGACGTAATCGTCGCGGCCGAGCAAGCTGTCGAGCCTGCCTTCGACGAGGTCGACGATCATGGGGCGGATCTCGGCGCCGACGCTCTGGGTCATGCGGACGCGCTGGCGCTCGCCGATGCGCACGCCGTTCGCGTCGGCGATGGGCGTGGCCATGTCGATGAACTTGGCGAGGCAGGCCTCGGGCTCGTTCGGGCCTTCGATGGTCGTGTACCAGATGGAGGCGACGGCGTAGTGATCGTCGCCATAACGATACGAGGCGCGGGTGGGGTGGCCGAAGATGCGGACCCTGCGCCAGTTTTTCCAGTCGGCGAGGGGGACGTGGAGGGTGTTCCAGAAGTCGCGGCGAAAGCCCCAGGGCTCGGCGGTGAGGCGAGCGAGGGCCGCGCTTTCGGGGTCGTCGGCGTCGCCGCCGGGATTGGCGCTGGTGACGGTCTTGGGGGTCGGCGGCGCGCCGGGGGGCTGCGTGTTCGTCTGCGAGGCGCATCCCTCGGCAGCGAGGAGAAGTGCAAGAAGAGGAAGCAAACGCGGCAGCGACATGGCGAGCCCCTCGGGGTGAACGAGCTTCAAGGCTAGCAGGTAGACGAACGTCGCGCGGGGAGCACGCAGAGGGGGACGCGGGATCGTGGGAGGTTGCGCGCGGCGTCAGAGGAGGTCGCGGACATCGCGGGCGTGGTCAGGGGACCTCGCGGGCGCCGTCATGACTTGCCGCCGCGGAGCCGATCGAGTTCCGCCTGCAGCGCAGCCGCTCGCTGCTCGGCCTCGTCGGCCCGCGTGCGCTCCTCGTCGGCCCGCGTGCGCTCTTCGTCGGCCCGCGTGCGCTCTTCGTCGGCCCGCCTGCGTTCTTCGTTGGCCCGCCTTCGTTCCTCCTTGGCCCGCTTGCGTTCCTCCTTGATCTGACGCTTCGCCTCTTCCAGCGCGCGTTCGTCCTCTTCGCGTCGATGCACGAGGCCGTCGACCATCGATTCGAGCTGGCCGATGATCTCCTCCGATTCCAGGAGCGGCGTGCCTCCGACGACGAATCGCAGGCGGCCTTCCACGAGCATCAAGTCGAGGCCCAGCAGCGCGGAAGCATATCGCCCCCCTTGCGGCACGATGGGCTGGTAGACGCGCGCCCCTGGGGACGTGAGCCGATGGCCGCGCAGGATCTGCCGGCCGCGGTCGAAGATGAAGTACTCCGGGATCCCGAACTCGGCGTAGAGCGCGACGTTGCGCTCGTGATCTTTGCGTTTGTCACCCTCGACGTGCACTTCGAGCACGAAGTCGAGCCCCTTGCCTTCCGTGGCGACGACCCACTTGGTCCGCGGATGCGGGTCGACGTCGAGGACGGCCAGGACATCGGGCACGATGCGCGGGCGGTCGGGGTAGTACGTCGCGAGCTCCGACGAGAGGTAGACCCTGCGCCCGGTGCGGCGGAAGAAGCGGCCGAGCGCGTCGAGCGTGCGCTCCTTGGCCTCGCGGTGCGGGTCGCCCTCGGGCGCCATGATGTCCACGGGGACCTCGGACGGGAGCATGTCCACGACGCGCCGCCGATCCTCGTCCGACAAGGACTTCCAGACCTCCTCGGGAGGGGCACGCGGGTCCTCGGGGTCCACGGTGAACGCGAGCGGCTGCGTCATGGGGGAAACGTAGCATGGCGGGTCTCGCCTATCGTCGGCGCGCGCCGCGCCGCGGGTGTGTCGCCGAAGGCGGGTGTGTTAGCGTCGCAAACGCGAGTTTTTCCGCCCGCATGAGCACCGAGAGCGTCAACAAGAGCCCCACCGGCGTCTCGGCCGAGCCGAAGGCGCCCGAGATGGGGGACGTCGTCGCGGGCAAGTACCGCGTCGAGCGCGTGATCGGGAAAGGCGGCATGGGGCTCGTGGTCGAGGCCCAGCACACGACGCTGCCTCAGCGCGTCGCCATCAAGATCCTCCTGCCCGAAGCGGCCAAGCAGGGCGATGCCGTGGAGCGATTTCTCCGCGAGGCCCGCGCCGCCGTGTCGATCCAGAGCGAGCACGTCGCGCGCGTGATGGACCTCGGCACGCTCGAGTCCGGTCTGCCGTACATGGTGATGGAGCTGCTCACCGGCGCCGATCTGCAAGAGATCGTGCGGCAGCGCGGGCCCTTGCCCATCGCGCAGGCGATCGACGCGGTGCTGCAAGCGTCGGAGGCCATCGCCGAGGCGCACGCGCTCGGCATCATTCATCGCGACCTCAAGCCCGCGAACATCTTCGTCACCACGCGGCCCGATGGATCGCCGCTCGTGAAGGTGCTCGATTTTGGCCTCGCCAAGGCGACGCGGGCCGACGCGCTCTACACGAGCCTCACCGCGGCGAACGTGATCATCGGCTCGCCGTTTTACATGTCGCCCGAGCAGATCCGCGGCCTCAAAGGGCTCGACGCGCGCACCGACATCTGGGCGCTCGGCGTCATCCTGTATCAGATCCTCACCGGCAAGCGGCCCTTCGAGGCCGAGGCGACGCACGCGCTGTTCCTGATGATCGGCGGCGATCCGCCCGCCCCGCCGCGCTGGCAGAGGCCCGAGATTCCCGCCGGGCTCGAGGCCGTCGTGCTGCAATGCCTCGAAAAGAAGCCGAGCGATCGGCCGCAATCGATCGCCGAGCTTGCGCGGCTCTTGCTCCCGTTCGCCTCCGAGGAGGGGCGCATTTCGGTGGAGCGTATTCATCGCCTGCAAGGTGTCGCGCCGCCGCAGCGTCCGCCCTCGATTATCGACGGGACCCAGAAAGGCGCGGCGCTCGAGCAGGCCGTGCGGCAAGCGTTTGGCGAGGTCTCGCTGTCGGACAATGCGACGACGCTGAAGCGCCCGGTCAAGGCGCCCCCACCCGAAGTGCCCGCCGCGCCGCCCGCGCCCGCGCCCGCGCCTGCGGCTCCCGCGGCTCCCGTGGAGGAACTGAATGCGCGCAATGGCGCCACGGTGGTGATCCCGAGGCCTCCGCCGATGGCTCCGGTCCCCCTCGTCGACACGCCGAAGCCAGCGTCGCGCGGACTCGCCGTCGTCGTGGTGGTCGCGGTCGTGATTCTCGTCGTGATCGCTGCGGTGCTCGCCTTGCGCGCGTGGTGATACCGTCGGCGGGCCATGGACGTCGTCGCTCAAGGTCCGCTGCCCGTCGCCTCGCTCCTCTGGCAATCGCGCCCCGGTACGTGGGCGCTCACGGTGATCTGCAAGGCGACGTTCCTGCTCGTGCCCACCGAGGCGCAGCTCGCGCCCGAGCAGGATCCGATCGTCGAGCAGGACGAGCACTGGGACGACGACGAAACACGCAGCCTGCGCGCCGCGAGCGACATCGTCCCGCTCAAGCCACGCGCCGACGTCGTGCTCGTGGGTATGGCCTTCGCGCCCGAGGCGCGCCCCGTGCGCTCGCTCGTGGCGCGGATGATCGTCGGCGACATCGACAAATCGATCGAGGTGTTCTGCGACCGCGCCTTCACGCTCGACGGCGCGCTGCAAGAAGGGCCGCGCTTCACGCGGATGTCGCTCCGTTACGAGCGCGCCGGCGGCGGGCCCGAGACGTGGAACCCCGCGGGCATGCGGCCCGATGCGCGCGACAGGCAAGGCCGCATCGCCGTGCCCAACTTGCAGCCGCTCGACAAGGTGGTGAACAGCCCGGGGGATCTGCTCACGCCGGTAGGCTTTGGTCCGATCGCGGCGCGCTGGCCCTCGCGGCAGCAGAAGCTCGGTCGTCACGCAGGTCGTTGGAGCCCCACCGATCTCGCGCGCGCGCCCGCGCCGGAGGACATCGAGATCGCGTACTACCAGGTCGCGCCGCCCGATCAGCAGGTCGACGCCTTGCGTGACAACGAGCGCATCGTGCTCGACAACCTGCACCCGAAGCACGCGCACCTCGTGACGAGCCTGCCCGGCCTGCGGCCGAAGGCCGTGCTGTCGGGGCGCGAAGGCGGACCGCGCGTGATCCCGATGCGCGCCGATACGCTGGTGATCGATACGGAGCGCGCGGCCATCGTGGTGACGTGGCGGGCGCAAATCCCGCTGCGAAGCGCGCAGGAAGAGGGACGCGTGACCGTCAGCCTGGAGCACGCGGAGAAGGAGCCTTTGCCACGCGAGGAGATGGGCAAGACGACGGCGTTCGTCCGCGACGAGGAAGGGCCGGCCACGTTGCCCTTCAAGGCGACCTCGCCGGACGCGGTCGTCACCTTCGCGCCGGCGCCGCCGCGTTCTCCGCTCGATCGGCCACCTTCGGAGGGGACGGTGGCCATCGATCCGGGGGAGCTGCCTTCCCCCGCGGCGGCGCTGCCCTTCGCGGCGACGACGCCGCAGAGCCCGGTCCCACAAGGGCCGAAGCCACCTGCGCTGATCTTCGCGACGCCCGCGCCCGAGCCCGCGCCGGCGGCGAGCCCGTGGGCGAGCGGGGTGCCGCAGGTGCCTCCGCCGGAGGCGCCGGGGACGGTGGTGCATGCGCGGGCGCCGGAGCCGATCGTTGCTGCTCGAAAGACCATCGGCGAGGCCGTGGTCGAGGGCGGGCTGCCGGTCGCGGTCGCGGCCGGGAGCGCGACGCCTGCCGTCGAGGCGCCGGGCTTCGCGGTCGCGCCGTCGGCGAACGGGGGCATGTCGCCGAGCGATGCGCTGCTGCTCGTGTGGCTCGATCGCAAGACCATGCCGCGCGTCGTGCGCAAGCGCGCTTGGCAGGAGATCCTCGACGCGCGCGAGGAGGAGCCGATCGATCCGGAGTTCGACGATCCGGCCCTCTTCAAGGACCCGGCCGAGATGGAGGACCGCGCAGAGGCGCACGTGATCCTCGGCCGTGCTGCGGCCGTGAGCTTCGAGGGGCTGCTCGACGCGGCGATGCGGGCGGCGAAAAAGGCCCATGCGATTCCGCCCCTCGAGGTCTGCGAGGGCGAGCTCTCGCTGCCGTTTGATCCCATCGAGGCCTTGAAGACGACGGCGGCGACGGCGAGGCCGTTCGCGGCGGGAAAGGAGGCGCTCTCCGCAGCCGTCCAGGAAGCCGAAGGGTTCATCGGCTCGCCGGGTTATCAGAATGCGCCGGGCCTCGCGGAGCGCTTCACCCGGAACATCCGCGAGGCATATGCGTTGAGCGCGCACGGGCTCGGCGGGGACGACCTCGACGTGCTCGTCGCGCGCGCGCTCTGCGAGGGCCGGCATTACCAGCGGCGCCGGGTCCTCGGCGGAAACCACCTGCGCGCGCTCCTGCGGGCGCCCGGCGAGCGGCACCCGCTGGTGGTCTATTTGCCGGCCGCCATCGCGGACGATCTGCCGCTCTTCGGGCAATTCCCGGCGCGGGTCCTCGGCGAGGTGCATTTCGCGGTCGACCCCGAGGAGAAGCTCCCGATCGCGCTGCGGGCCGTGGCGCTCGGGCGGGTCGTGCGGCTGCCGCAGGCTTGACGCGCATCTCGGGATTGCCGGCTCAGATCTCCGTCACCCACTGGTAGCAGTGTGCGCAGGGCGGCTTGTATTTGAGATCGAAGTCCGTGGCGTAGGTCTTGATTCGCCGTAGGGGCACTCCGCGCAGCAAGAGCTGAACTGCCGCGTCGACCTCTGCGCAGACGTAGACTTCCCAGTCCTCGACCTTCTGGATGCCAGCGAGCGTCGCGCGCAGCGGTTCGAGCACCTTGGCATGAACCTCCGCCGCTTTCGTGCAGCGGATAATCCCTTCCTTGTCCCGAAAGAAGGCCTGAAGGTGGTGGTTTCCCACGGAGCTGATCCCGAACGCCATCGTGTCCGTGCCTTCCACGACCGCCGTGCAGAGCGTGGGGTTTTCGCTGACGATGGCTTCCAGCGCCTTGGGATCGTTGAAATGGTTTCTGTGAGCCTTCGCGAGCGCGGCCATTTCTTGCTTGTGCTTCTGAGCGAGCGCCTCCTGTTCCTTCTTCTTGGCCGCGATCTCGTTCTTCTTCGACTCGAGGCCCTCCGCCATCTTCTGCTTGTTTAGCCGGGCCCGTTCCTCCGCCTCGTTCTGGCCCTCGAGATCCTTCCGTTTCCTGTCGACGAATTCCTTGAGCGGGAGGAGCGCGCTCTCCCACTTTTTGTAGAACGTGTTCCACACCGACTGGACGTTCGTGTCGCTCTCGCTCGCCTTCTTTACACTCTCCAGGTCTTTATAAAGTTCCGCGATGACCGCCCCAGTCCAGATGTCTTGCTCGAAGCTGACGGCCGCGCGCACCATCTTCTCGACGTTGTCCGCGCGCAGCCAGATCTCCTTGGGGGTGGCCTTCTTTCTCGCGGGTGCGCTCGACGACGGCTTGGCGACCTTGCCCGCGGCACATGGGACGCTCGTGCTGAGCGGCGTCGGGGGGAGCGCGTCAGAGGCAGCGTTGATCATGCTCGTCGCCGCCGTCGAGGTCGTCGACGTGGTGGTCGTGGTGGTCCGGGGATCGGGGTGCATCATCGCGCCGTCACCTCCGGGCCCGAGGCCTCGCGCCATTCCTCTTCGGTGAGCCTGTCGCGGAGCGCGGCGATTCGCTCGTCCGGCGGGATCGTCTCGTCCGTCAGAATGGCGCGCACGGCCGGGTGCTCGTGAAACCTCGGCCCCACGACGATCGAGAGCCCCACGAACGCGCCGAGCGACGATTGCCACGTGAGCCTGAACGATCGCCCCTGCGCCACGCCCGCGCGGATGGCCGCGCGGAGGTGCGCGTCGTCGAGGCGATGAATCTCGGGTTCGGGACGCTGGCGGAGGAAGACGAAAATGCGCTCGACGAGCGCGTCCTCCACCAGCGGTTCGAAGGCCTTTCGCTGCCCCCGGCGCAACGTCAGCATCGCCCTATCCCTCCTGTCCCAGCCGCAGAAGCTCGTTCGTGGCGCCCTCGACGAAGAACGATTCGATCTCCGTCCCCAGGATCTCGCTCCGCTGTCGCGGCGTACATGCCGGCCAGAACAGTCGCAGGACGCGCGGGTCATAAAAACGGAAATACATCCGCTTGCCCGTCTCCTCGTCCCGCACCATGAGCGACCGGCGCAGCCTTTGGCGGACCTCCTTGAAGGGTCGCTCGCTCGTCAGATACACGCCCCAGCTCTCGCCCCACGCGTCCTCCACGAGCACGGAGAGCAGCGGCGAGCCCGGCTGGAGTTGCACGAGGTACGGCGCCACCTCGGCGAGGGCCTCGCCTTTCTGGCCTTCGTAGAGCGAACGAAATTCCTCGTCGCATGCGGCGAGCAAGGCGCGGACGCGCCGATCCCGGGCCGCATCCAGAATGGCGAAGAGATGCTTCTCCTGCGACAGCACCACGAGCGCCTCCCGGCGCGCCGAAAGCATCTCCGGCGAAGGCGGCGTCCCGGGCGGCGCCGGTGGTAGCTCCGACCGGAGATCCTCGCTGCGGATGCGGAACAGAAACCGCGTCCCGCCCGCGCCGATCCACGCGCCGTTCTTCAGCTCGGCCTCGTCCACGTGCTTGCCGTCGAGCTCCGTCCCTTGCCGGCTCCGGTCGCGCAGGCGGCACGTGGCGCCGTCCCATTCGAGATCGAAATGCGCCAGGGCCATTTTCTCGTCGTGCGCCAGGATCAGATCCGCCCGCCCGCCGCGCCCCACGCAAAATGGCCGGCCCACCGGGAGCCGCACCCGCTCCCCCGACGATCGCCCCGTGACGATGTAAAGAACGGCCTTCATGGCTCCCCGCTCGGCCCGGCGAGCGAGCTCGGCTCGCATTCCTCGCAGAAGGGCAAACCCAGCGCCGCGGCCAGGAGCAGCACCTGGATCTGCGGCGTCGTGCCGATGTTCACCGTGGCAAATCCCGTGCTGATCACCGCGCCGTCCACGGCCACATCGTCGACGCGCGCGGCCGGCATTCCGCCGATGAACACCGTCTCGCAACCCTTGGCGATCTCGCTCGGCACCTCCTGGCAAAGGATCTCGTCCTCGACCCGCGCGGCCGGCTGAAAGCCGATGATCACCGTCGGGCACCCTTCCGTGATGATGCCCGCGCCGTGGACCTCGCACGTCAGCTCGTCGTCGATGCGCGCAGCGAGGGGCATGGCCTAGCTCCCACCTTGGCCGGACGTACCGCCGGTGCCCGTGCTCGAATTCCCCGCTGGCGCGCCGGGCGGCCTGTCGCGGGGCTCGGCCTCCATCGCGTCCTCGGGCGCGTCGGGGGAGGCGCCCTTGCCGAAGGCCGGAAAACCGCCGCTGTTGATGTTGACGAGGAGCCCCACGATATCGATGCCCATCGGGTGGAAATCGATGAAGCCCGCCGGTCCCTTGATGGTCAGCCGCAGCCCGGCTTCGAGCACGAGCGTCATGCCCGCCTTGAGGTGAATCTCCTGCCCGGCGTCGAGCGCGTAATCGGTCCCCACCTTCTCCTGCTTGCCCATCTTCACGGTCAGCGAGACCCCGCCGTCGACCTGGCTGCGCTGGTCCATCTTCACGTGCAAATGGTCCGCCGATTCGATGAGCTGCTTGCGCGCGCCCTTCACCACGAGGTCCGACGTGCCGTCCACCGTCTCCATCTTGTTGTGCTGCGTGCGGAGCACCTCGTCGTTCTTGACGAGCTTGTGCAAATCCCGCTCGGCCTGCACGTAGACGCGCTCGGATCCGGCCTTGTCGTCGAATTTGATCTCGTTGTAGCCGCCCGTGGCCGGCGAGGATTGGCTCTTCCACGTGCTCACGGTCATGTCGTCCGGCAGCTTGTAGGGCACCTGCTCGATCGCATTGTAGACGCGGCCCGTCACGACCGGCCGATCCGGATCGCCGTCGAGGAACGTGACGAGCACCTCCTGGCCGACGCGCGGAATCGTGATCATCCCGTACGCCGTGCCGGCCCAGCCCTGGCTCACGCGCATCCAGCACGAGGAGCGGTCGTCGTTTTGGCCGTCGCGATCCCAGGGGAATTGCACGCGGACGCGGCCGAATTCGTCGGTATGGATCTCCTTGCCCGGCGGTCCCACCACGGTCGCGCTCTGCACGCCGAAGACCCGCGGGCGCGGCGACTTGATCGGCGGGCGGTAGGGCGCGGCGGGGTCGGCGAAGACCGCGGCGCCGGTCATGGTCCATTCGTCGCCCGGCGTGCCTTCCACGGAGAACGACGAGACGAGCAGTCGCTGGCTCGGCCCGAGCGACGGGTGCAAATGGTCCTCGATCGTGAAGACCGCGCCGGGGAAAAGATCGAGGGTGTTCGTGTTGAACGTGACCCGGCGTTTGTCGGCGCGGAGCGATTGCAGGCGGCGCGTGGCGAGGTCGGTCCCGTATTTGGGGTCGTGCCGGGCGATGGCCTGATCGTCCGCCACCGGCGTGCCACCGCCGCCCATCGTGCCCTCCACGAGGAACGCGCCCGGGCCGTAGGTGTATTGCTCGTATTTGCTCTCGGGCCCGGTCGCGGCAGGTTCGGCCGTGCCGAGGAGCGGGAAGGAGGGCTTTCGGAAATCGTGGTCGCGCATCACGTGCGCGCCGGGCCGGACCTCGTGGCCGAGGCGGACGAGCGAGAGGAATTCGCGCTGCGCGGCCTGGTTCGGGTTGTCGACGAAAGGAATGGCCGGGCGCGGCGCCGCCGCGTGCAGCTTGTCGCCGAACGTGAGCACGGAGCCCGCGCCGCCCTGGTCCGAAAACCAGAACGTGATGCCCGCCTCTTCGAGCAGGCGGCAGAGGAAGGTATAATCGCTCTCGCCGTATTGCACCTTGAATTCGAGCTTCGGGTAGAGCCCTCGATCGATCTGCCACGTCGGCTCGACGCCCCACTCGCGGAGCAACACGTCGGCGATGTCGGGAATGGAGAGGTGCTGGAAGATGCGGTGGTTCGTGCGCTGGGTGAGCAGCCAGAGATCCGGCACGATGTGCAGGTAATAGGTCGAGAGCCCGGTTTGCTCGGTCTGCGCCTGGGATTGCTCGATGTAGCTGCACACGCCTTTCCAGGTGCGGGTGCCCTGGTCTTTCACGTAGGTCCAGCCGGCCACGATGTGGAGCGAGGCGGGCTTGCCGACGATCGCCTCGAGGTCGAGGTCCGGCCGCTGCGCCCGCGCCACGACGGACACGTGGAAGAGCTCGGACAGGGCCTCCTGCACGGAGAAATTGTGCACGGAGAGCTTCGCTCCGCCCGATAACGTGAGTTCGAGGATCGGCATACGTGTCCCTCTTCGGTCCGCTCAGGGGAGCGGCTTGGGTTCTTCGTTGCGGGAGAGGACCGCGCGATCGGGGTAGACCCGCGAGACGCGCAAGGTGCGGTTCGCGCACTGAAAGAGCGGGCCGCCGGGGCCGCGGCGATAAAAGACGCGGACGTTCTCCTGCAGGTAAAACGACCAGAGCCCGGCCTCGTCGCGCAGGCCGAACACGCAGCCGAATCCGGTGCAATCGACGAGGTTGAAAACCCTGCCCGCCCGTGCCTCCTCGTCCGCGACCTTCTGGATGTATTCCTTCACGAGCAGCGGCACGTACGGCTGCCCGAGCAGATCGCCGCCCATGTAATGGTGCTTGTTGACCTCGACGTAGCTCTCGCGCGCGAAGGTCCTGGGGCGGCTCTTCGCGAAGAGCGCGCGCCAGTGCGTGCCGGCGCTGCCCTGCCAGCTCGCCGCGTGCGCGCCCGAATGAAAGACCTCCGGGCGCCGCCGATCGCCGCGAATGAAGACCGAGCAGCCCGTGAGCTCGGCCGTGAAAAACACGGGCGGATTGACGTCCGCGCCCGTGTGATCGAGGACCTCGCCCGCGGGGATGTGCATCGTGACCTGCCCGCCGCCGGGGTTCCACGGCAAATACCAGGTGAGGAAGGTGTCCGCGGCGCGCGGCGTCCCGGGCTCGTAACGCTCGAGGACGAGCTCGTAGGCGAGGTTCCGGTCGACGGTGGGGTTGTGCGTCTTGACGAGCTTCGCCGCGTGCAGGCGTCGGCTCCGCCGGATCTTGTGGCGCTCTTCGTCCGCCAGGCGCTCGGCGTTGTCGTCGTTCAGCGCGAGCAGGGCGTTCGCCACGATGGGCCGCGTCCTGGCGAATTCGAGGGCTCCGTGCGCGAGAAACTTCTGTGTGCCGGTGGCGCTGGACATGGGCGCTCGCTCCGGCGGACAAGCAGACCGGAGTTCCTGCGCGCTGGCAAGCACGTTCATGGGCGTTGTAAGATTCGCCCATGAAACTTTCGCTCCTTCGCGCCTTTTTGATGGGCCTCCCGGCCGCGCTCGTGTCGGGCTGCGTCGACGATGGGTACGACGCGTATGCGCCGAAGCCCCCGCCGAACCTCGCGTGCGCCGCGATTCCCTGCGGGGGCAGCGGGGAGGCGTGCGAGCCGTTCGTCATCGAGCCGAACGTCGTCATGGGGTCCTTGACCTCGGACGTCGAGTCGATCGTCGTCCGGCAATACGCGACGCCGGGATCGATTCGCCGCCTGCCGAAGCCGGGCTGCTCGGCGCCGATGCTGGACGTCGGAGGCCTGCGGGTCGAATGGGCCGTGGTCTCGCACAATTTCATCGCCTGGACCCAGCGCGGCAACGAATCGACCTGCCTCGGATCGAATCTCTCCTGGTGCGACCCGAGGAACTGCGATCCCGACGTGATCCCCGTGCTCGGCGAGCAACCCGAGTTCGAGAAGCTCGCCGGAATCACGCTCGGCGGCGAATACCTTTATTACATGCTCACGGACGGGCTCGTGGGGCGGGTGGCCAAAGGCACGACCGCATACGAGGCGCTCTGGATCGACCCGGAATACAAGGAGGGAATGGCGGCCTCGTTGCTCTACGACATCCGCTATAGCGATGGCCTGCTCTATTTCACGCGCTTCGCGCTGGGGGACGACGTGCCGAACTCGTGCGACGACGGCGAGAAAGCCTTGACCGGCGCGGTATACTCGCTCGATCCGTCGGTGGGCGTGGGCGTGGAGGAGAAGGCGCTCGTGAAGGGCCTCAATTATGTGTCGAGCCTCGACGTGTCCGACGAATACGTGTTTTTCTTCGCGCAGAACAACGCGCTCCTGAACCGTGTATCGAAGGCCGGCGGGGCGGTGGAGTCGTTCGTGCCGACGAGCGGCGAGCTCATCTTCTCGAATGCGGCGACGGATTTTTCGCTCGCGGTCCTGCCGCCGATCGAGGTCCAAGGAGACTGGGTCTATTTCGGCGCCTCGACGTTCGACGGCGGCAAGGCGATCGCGCGGCTGCCCGTGGGCGGCTCGAACTGGGGGACCCAGGCCGCCGAGATCGTCGTGCGGCCGACCGGGCCGTTCCATTTCACGGTCGACGAGGAGGCGCTCTACTGGATCGAATGCGAGACGAACGCGCCGTGCGAGAACGGGCGGCTCCAGGCGCTCGCGCTTTCGCCGCCGTGAGCGGAGGAAGAGCACCTTCGCTCCCGCTCGCTCTCCGCCGAACCCGGTCCTCGCCCTCCTTCGCCGCGGGTCGACCCCCAGCGAACCCGGTCCTCGCCCTCCTTCGCCGCGGGTCGACCCCCAGCGAATCCGGTCCGCGCTCCCCTTCGCCGAAATGCTGCTCCGATTGCGTGGCGAGCCCTCCGTCCGGCGTCTACCGCGCCGACCGAATTTTCCGGCATGCCCCGAAGGAGGCTCTGCATGGATACCTCGCTCGCCACGCTCTTCAATCTGTACACGTTCACGCCCGGCCGCCGTCTCTTCGCGATTGCGCAGGTGCGCAAAGCTGCGCTCGCCGCCGGCGACATGGCCATCGCCGCGTTCGCGGTCTCCTGCGTCGATCACGACGAGGCACTGCGCACGCTCGAAGCGACATGGGCAGCGCAAGACGAAAAGGCCCCCGCGTTCGCGCCCGAGGCGAAGCCGATCGATCTGGCCATCGATGGCGTGCTCGTCGCGATTCGTGATACCGCCGAGCGGCAAGTCGAGGCGTCAGCGCAGGGCGATCCCATCGCCACGAGCGGCTCCGCGCTCTTGAAGGAGATCTTTCCGCGCGGTCTCTTCGCAGTGACGTCCCTCCCTTACGTGGAAGAGCTCTGCGAGGTGGAGCGGATCCTCGGCGTGCTCCAACATCCGATGCGCGTACCCACGGTGCAGGAGCTCGGGCTCTCGCGGTACGTCGCGCGGCTCGTCGATCTGGCGAAGCAATATCGCACCGCACTCGAGCTGCCTTTGCCGAAGCGGGTCACGTTTCCCGAGGTGAAGGCCGCGCGCGCCGAGGGGCAGCGGCGAATGCTTCAGCTCGTGGCCATGATCGTGGGTCGATACCCTTCGGACACGCCGGAGGATCAGGCCTCCCGTTTGGCCATGCTCGGCCCCATCGTGCAGCAGAACGAGGCCATCGGGCAGTCCCTGCGCGCGCGGCGAACGGCCGATGACGTGGATCCCGAGACGGGTGAGCCTTTGCGCGTTCCCGTCGTGAGCGAGGCGCCGGCGGTCACGACGAGCCCCGCCTGATGTGTTTTGCGGCGTAGCGCCGGGGTTTCACCCCGGACCCGAGCAGGGGCTATCCGCCCCTGCACCCGGACCAGCGCAAGCGCTGGACCCAGGGCGACAGCGCGCGATGCGCGCTGTCGACAGGGAAGACGTTGCTAGCAGGCAGGGCTCGGCTCGTGGTCTTGCGACGGTCTGTTCGATGAACTGCGCATCGCGCAGTTCATCGACCCCGAGTCCAGCGCTTGCGCTGGTCCGGGGTGAAGGGGGCGGACAGCCCCCTTCTGGGGTCCGGGGCAAAGCCCCGCTCTCTCCCCTCAGAGCGTGACTTCGCGCATCGAGATGCGGTTCTTGTCGAACACGCCGAGCCCGAGCTCGCTCGCGATGCGGATGTACGTCGGTTCGCGGCCGGCGTCTTTGAGCGTCGGCAGGCCGTTGTCCTTGCGCCACTGCTCGATGATGCCCCAGCCGAGCGTGTCCATCGCCACGGGGTCGGTCGTCGCGTAGACGGCCTCGTGCAGCACGCGACGCTTCTTGTTCTTGTCGAGCGGACCCTCGTCGTAGATGAGCTTGAAGCCGTCGATGATGTGCAAGCGCACGCGACTCTTCACGACGTCCTGCGCGTAGAGCTCGGCGATCTGCGGGCTCGCGTTGTGCTGGTGGAAGGCGTGCGGGTTGATCGTCGCGCCGTGCGTGATGTTCTTGAGGCAACCCGTGAAGCCGCAGATCGAGTGATCCTTGATCAGGCCGACGTTGATCACGGCTGTCGCCTCGGTGAAGGGACGGACGAACTTCGTCGGGATGCCCATCACGTTGAGGTCGGGCATCGTGGCGTCCTCGTTCTCGTGCACGGCGGTCGCGATGCCCGCGGGCAGCGCCGGGTCGGGGCCCTTGTGGCGATCCCAGATGCGCGTGCCTTCCAAGAACTTCGGGTATTGCTCGAAGATCATGATCTGGCTCGCGGGCACGCCGGCGGCCATGACGCCGCGCACGACTTCGAGGATGAGCTCGCGGTTCGTGGCCATCGTCGCGCCCTTCTGGCCCGCGATGCCGTTTGGCTTGATGGCGACCTTGTCGTCTTTGTGGACGAACTTGGCGAAGGCCGCGCCGAGATCACTCTTGCCCGTGAGCTCCGACATCACGCGCTCGAGCATGAGCTTTGCGGCGCCCTCGGTGGGCCAGAGGCCGTTCGGCTGCATCACGTTCGACTTCGCGACCTTCACGACCTTGCCGGGGATCGAGAGGGGCACGAAGCCTGCCGGGGGCTTGGCTGCGAGGCCGGAGCCTGCAGCGAGCGCTTGATCGGCGCCGAGCAGCGCCGCGCCGGTGAGGGCAGCGCCGAGGAAGGTGCGTCGCGTGAAGGCCTCGGGGGACGGGGAAAAACGAGGGTCGGACATGGTCACCTGCTCGCCGGCATCGTAGCGCAGGTCGAGCGAGAGGTCCCGATGGCGTCGCCACCCCTCCGCCATGGCGGCGCCACCTCCGCGCAGACCGTTTGCACCCAAAAATGACGCGCATTCCCGCGTCGCCGCCCCTGGCACGAAGATCGCCGAAGAGGCCGCCGAGGAGGCTCTCGGTGGAACTTTCGGTCGAGGAGAAGCAGGTCGGCGCGCGGGCGTTTTTCGGGTCGATCGCGGCGCGGCTGCGAGGATCGGCATGGATGCCGCTCGCGGGGAAAGCGGCACTCGCGGCGCTCGGGTTCTTGGCGCTCGCGTTCGTGGGATCCGGAGCGGCTGCGGATTTGATGCCGCGTCGCGTCGGGGCATACCTCGGTCCGCCGGCGACGAGCGCGAGCGCGGCGGCGCCTCCGCCCGCGGCGACGGCGAGCGCGGAAGCGGATGCGGGAGCGAGAGCGCACGCGGAAGCGGATGCGGGGGCGACGGCGGATGCGGGTGCGGCGGCGGATGCGGGCGCGCCGATCGCGGCGGTGACTCCGGATGGACGAGTGATCCTGAACCTCGCGACGGAGGAGGATCTGCGAAAGCTGCCGGGCGTCGGGGCCACGAAGGCCAAGGCGATCCTCGCGCTGCGGGCGAAGCTCGGGCGGTTCAAGCGGCCGGAGGATCTGCTTCGCGTGAAGGGGATCGGGCGGAAGTCGCTCGCGCGGCTCCGGCCGAAGCTCCTGATCGACCCGCCGTAGCGGACGAGCGACGGCGTGCCAGACTGCGCGCCCATGCGAACGCGCCCCTTCGCCGTCCTCGTCTCGATCGCCGTCGCCGCGTGTTCCCAGGAGCCCGCCGGGGACTCCGCGGCGCCCGCGCGCACCGGGACGCCCGCGCCTCCGTCCGCCGCGCCGCCCGCGACGACGACGCCCGAGGCCGTCGCCGCGCCCGACGATCTCGACGTCGCCTCGCTGAAGAAGACGCTCAAGTGCGCGGCCGACGCGAAGAGCGGACCGTGCGCGGTGCTGAATGCGTTCGGCTCGTGCAAGCCGTGGAACGCGGTCGTGCCTTCCGGCGATGGCCGGTGGATCGGCCGGGGCCATCGCGTCGAGGGCGGCAAGACGACGGAGGAGTTCACCATCGTCCGCTCGCGCCGCGTGCCCTCGAACGAGGTCGGGCCCGGACAGCTCCCCGCGAAGGTCGGCATCAGCGACGTCGCCAAGCAGGAGGGCTCGGCGTTTTCCCAGGCGGACCGGCTCATCCGCATCCTCGAACGGTCCGACGTGCCGCCGCGGGCGAACATGGCGCTCGACTACTTGAAGAAGCGCGAGTCGTGGCCCGAGGGGTTTTCCATGAGGACCGTCGGCGGCCAGGTGTACGTCGCGTCCGAGGGAGGCGCGTTCGTCTGTCAGGGACCAAAGCAGGAGCTTTATCTCGTCCAGCGCGCCGCGACGCGGGGCGGGTCGGGCGAGGGGCTCTACGCGACGGTTTACCCCGTGACCTGGTGACCCGAAGCGACCACCGGGCGCGCAGGCCGGACGAGGAGTGTGGGGGCCGGGCGTGAGGATGCACTGCGCGGCTCTTCGCCTGTGCTAAGGACGCGGCGTGTCCCGCCCCGATGGCCGTAGCCCCGCCGAACCTCGCCCCGTCGAGATCGTCCCGCACTTCCACCGCAACGCAGAGGGCTCCGTGCTCTACCGCGCCGGCGGTACGGTCGTGCTCTGCACCGCGTCGATCGACGCGGTCGTGCCCGCATGGATGGCGGGCAAAGGCAAAGGCTGGCTGACGGCGGAGTACCAGATGCATCCGCGCGCGAGCCGCGCGCGAAGGGAAGCACGCGAAGGACGCGGCAAGTCGCCGAGCGGGCGGACGCAGGAGATCCAGCGGCTCATCGGGCGCGCGCTCCGGAGCGCGATCGACCTCGACGCGATCGGCGAGCGTACGATCGTGATCGACTGCGACGTGCTGGAGGCCGACGGCGGGACGCGGACGGCGTCGATCACCGGAGGCTTCGTGGCGATGTCGCTCGCGCTCGCGAAGCTGCGCACGGCGAACCAGATCGCGCCGGTGTTGCGGGACCAGGTGGCCGCGATCAGCGTGGGACACCTCGGCGGCGACGCGATCCTCGATCTCGTCTACGAAGAGGACAGCAAGGCGCGCGTGGACCTCAACGTCGTGGCGACGGCGCGTGGATCGATCGTCGAGGTGCAAGCGACGGCCGAAGGCGAGGCGATCGAGCGGCGCGACCTCGACAGCATGATCGACGTCGGGCTCGCCGGCGTCGCGAAGCTCGTGTCGATGCAACGAAGCGCGCTCGCGTCGGCGGGCGTCGAGCTCGCTTCGCTCTTCCAGGCGGGGAGATTCTCGTGAGCGAGGCGAACCTGCCGCTGGCGATCCTCGTCGCCACGACGAACCGCGGCAAGCTCGCGGAGCTCGGGGCGATCTTCGCCGACCTGCCGATCAAGCTCCTGCCGCTCTCGCAGGTGCTGCCCGACTTGCCGCCGATCATCGAGGACGGCGCGACGTTCGTGGACAACGCGTTGATCAAGGCGCGCACGGCGGCCGAGGCCGCGATGATGGTGACGCTCGCGGAGGACGCGGGGCTCGAGGTCGACGCGCTCGCGGGCCGGCCCGGCGTGCGCTCGGCGCGCTTCGCGAAGGAAGGCGCGACCGACTCGGAGAACAACGCGGCGCTGCTCGCGGCGCTCGAAGAGATCGACGACGAGCACCGCACGGCGCGCTTCCGCTGCACGATGGTGCTGCTCGATCCGTGGAACGAGGTCGAGCCCGAGGTCATCTGCGAGGGCCGCTGCGAGGGGACGATCGCACGGCAAGCGCGCGGCGCGGGCGGCTTCGGGTACGACCCGCTCTTCATCGTCAAGGGCGACGGGCGCACGATGGCCGAGCTCGGCGACGACGAGAAGAACCGCATCAGCCATCGCGCCGAAGCGGCGCGCTCGATGCGGCCCGTGCTGGAAGCATTGATCGAGAATCGACGCGCGACGGTGACGCGCGTGGTGGGCGAGCGGTGAACGGCAAGGAGCAGAAGCGTCCGCCCAAGGTCGAGGAGTGGCGCGGCGTCGGCAGCCTCGGGACGATCGGTCTCGAGATCGTCCTGTCGATCGCGTTTGGCTTCTTCGGCGGGCGCTGGCTCGACGGTAAATTCGGCACCGAGCCGTACCTCGCGGTCCTCGGCTTCTTTTTCGGCTGCGGCGCGGCCGTGAAGGCCTTCCTTCGCGCCTCGCGCGAGATGAAGGCGCAGGCCGAGCGCGAGGAGCGCGAGCAAGGCAATCCGCTGCCGCGTTACGACACGCCCGACGAGCGCAAGAAGGACGAGCCTCCGATCACGAAGGCGGACGACGAAGACGAGGGGAGGGGAGGCGCATGAGCGAAGACGCGGAAAAGCCTTCGAAGCTCGACGCGCCGATGCGCGGGGCGCTCCTCGGGGTGATCGGAACGGCGGTCGTCTTGACCGTAGGCGCGTTTGCGATCGGCGGGCCGAGGTTCGGGGTCGGCGTGGCGATCGGCGGGGCGCTCGCGCCGGTGAACCTCTGGGTATTTGCGCAGGTGGGCGAGGCGTTTTTGTCCCGGCGGGGCAACACCGCGCCTTGGGCGGTCATCGCCACGCTCAAGCTCGCGCTTTTGCTGGGCGGGGTTTGGCTCATTCTGCGCAGCGGGATTGCCTCGGGTCTCTCGCTCATCGTGGGGTATGGGGCCCTGCCCATCGGCATCACGGTGGGGACCCTGTTTGGCCCGAAGCCCCCGGAGGACCTCCCACAAGGTGATCCAAAGCGCAGATCTTTCGGGGACGCGCCGCGCGAAGATGTGCTAAAGGCGAGGCCCGCTGACGAGGGGGACCCCTCGAACGAGCCCTGAGATCGAGCAGCGAGTACGAGTTCGAGATTGGAGCGCTCCGGTGATGGAGCGACGACGGTCATGCCCGAGCATACTGGTTTTCTGACCTTCCTCCTGGCCCACCTCCCTGGTCTCCGCGAGAACGCGAAGAACCTCGGCCACAGCTTCATCGGTCACGAGCCGATGAGCTACCACTCGGTCGAGCCGATCTTCTCGAGCTTGCTCATCATCATCGTGTTCATCGCGATGGCGATGGCGGTGCGGTCGAAGTTCCGGCGGCTCGACGAGTCGGTCGTTCCGGACGATCGGCTCAGCCTGCGCACGTTTTTCGAGGCGTTCTTTGGCTACTTCTACGACATGGCCAAGGACGTGATGGGCGCGGAGAACGCCAAGCGGTACTTCCCGCTGATCGGCGGCGCCGCGGGCTTCATCTTCTTCTCGAACGTCTCGGGCCTGATCCCCGGCTTCTCGCCGCCGACGTCGAGCCTGAACGTCACGCTCGGCTGCGCGCTGCTCGTCTTCCTCTCCTTCAACATCTGGGGCATCAAGGAGAACGGCTGGAGCTACATCGCGCACCTCGCGGGGCCGAAGTGGTACCTCGCGCCGCTCATCT
The DNA here is from genome assembly GCF_029946505.1 of Polyangium sp. y55x31. Lineage (GTDB taxonomy): Bacteria > Myxococcota_A > Polyangia > Polyangiales > Polyangiaceae > Polyangium. The sequence goes on along the minus strand of NZ_JARZHG010000053.1, from coordinate 4,556 downwards.
TCCCGATCGAGGTCATCTCGACCTGCGTCCGTCCGATCACGCTCAGCGTGCGTCTGATGGTCAACATCGCGGTCGACCACCTCATCGCCTCGGTCTTCTTCGGTCTCGTGGCGATCTTCCTGCCGCTGCCCGTGATGATGCTCGGGCTCATCGTGATCGTCGTGCAGACGCTGGTGTTCTGCCTGCTCAGCAGCATCTACATCGGCCTCGCCACGGAGCACCACCACGCAGAACACCACTGAGGCGTCCCGCCGGAAGATCGCGGTGGGAAACCTCAAAAAGCCGCTAGCCAAACCGTCAGTTTCGGATTAGAGCGGGGCCGCCCGAAGCGAAGCCCCCGAGCCCTCGGTGGGCTGGGACCAACAGTCGGTCCCCCCGAACCCCGCGGGTCGTCTCGAATGATGCATGCAGCCCCCCATGGGGGCGCGTGGCCTGAAAGGAGCAGAATCGGATGTCTCTCAAGAGCAAGCTCACCCTGTCCACGCTGGTCGCCACCGCGCTGGCCCTCGTTCCCAGCATGGCGTTCGCGCAGGATGCTGCTGCTTCGAACAAGTTCGACACGAGCGGCATGATCGCGCTGGCCGCCGGCCTCGCGATCGGCATCGCCGCCCTCGGCGGTACGCTCGGTCAGGGCCGCGCCGCTGCGGCCGCCCTCGAAGGCATCTCGCGCAACCCGGGCGCCGCGGCTCGTATCCAGACGCCGATGATTCTCGGCCTGGCGCTCATCGAGTCGCTCGTGCTCTTCGCGCTGATCATCGCGTTCTTGCTCCAGGGCAAGATCCCGCAGCTCTGATCGGATAGGCCACGCGCGGATTCACCGGGCCGCGGAGCAGGGCGTCGAGGTAGCTCGGCGCCCTGCTGCGCGCATGTGGTGGTCCGTAGGCGGCTGCTCCGCTGAACAACAGCCGGCTAACGAAGATGGCGGAGCACGTCGAGGACGACGTGCCCGAACATCACGAGCACGCCGAAGACGAGGAGCGTGATGCCGAGCGGATCCTTTCGATCCGTTTGAAGCAGCCACGTCCCCGCGAAGACGAAGGTCGCCACGACGAGGCCCGCGAAGAGGCGCCGTCCGAGGCGATCGACCGTACGCGGGAGGGTCGGATCGGTGGTGCGTAAGGTCAGCCGCCCGAGGCGCAGGTCGTCGAGGACCTCGCGGAGCTGTTGCGGCAAGTCGTAGGCAGCGCCGGAAAGGCGCTCGACGCCGCGCCAGAGCTCCATCCCGACGCGCTCGGGCGAGTAACGTTTGCGCAGGAGATCGAGGAAAAACGGACGCGCGACGCCAAAGACGTCGAGGTCCGGATCGATCTCCTTGCCGACGCCTTCGATCGTCATGATCGCCTTGCCGACGAGCAAGAAGTCCGGCGGGATCTCGATGCCGTACTTGCTCGCGCCGCGCATGAGGTCGCTGATCATCGCGGCGACGTCGATCTCCTTGAGCGGCCGGCCGAGATACTTCTCCGCCAGGACGCTGACCTCGGCGCGGTAGGCGCGCATGTCGACCTTCTTCGTCGGCGTGCCGATCGCGTAGAGCGCGTCCGCGACGCCGAGGTGGTCCTGACGAACCGCGGCGATCATCAGGTCGAGCGTCTTGTCGCGCATCTCCGGGGACAAACGTCCGACCATGCCGAGGTCGATGAGGCCGATCGTGGGGCTGTCCGGATCGCCGGAGATCAAGATGTTCCCAGGGTGCGGGTCCGCGTGGAAGAACCCGTCCTCGAAGATCATCTTCACGACGATGCCAACCGCGGCCTGCGCGATCGCGGGGCCCTTGTGTCCATGGTCGCGGATCTCGTCGTAGACCTTGCCGCCGGGCAGGAGCTCGAGCGTGAGCACGGTCTTGGACGATGCTTCGCGGTAGACGAGCGGGAAGCGCGCGTGCGGGTGACCCGCGAAGTTACGCCGGAACTTCTCGGCGTGCTCGGCCTCGAGGCCGAAGTCGAGCTCGCTCGTGATCGCGCGATCGAACTGATCGACGAGCGCCGATGGTTGGTACAAGGCCGATTCGGGGATCGTGCGCTCGATGAGCTTCGCGAGCGCGTGCAAGAGCTCGAGGTCACGCGCGACGGTCGTGCGCACGCCGGGCCGCTGCACCTTCACGACGACCTCTTGCGGGCCGTCGGCGTGCTTGAGCACGGCGCGATGTACCTGGCCGATCGAGGCCGCCGCGAGGGGTTTTTCCTCGAACCGCTCGTAGACGTCTTCGATCGGCGCGCCGAGCGAGGCCTCGACCGCGGCCTTGATGTCGCTCCACGGCAGCGGGTTCACCTCGTCCTGGAGCTTCTTCAGCTCGATGATCCAGTCGTTCGGCAGGACGTCGGGGCGCGTGGAGGCAATCTGGCCGAGCTTCACGAACGAGGGGCCGAGATCCATGCACACGAGCCGCACGCGCTCGGGCAGCGAGATGCGCCGTCGTTCTTCTTCGCCGCGCTTGGCGTCGGCCTCGGGCGCCTCGACCAGCGCGTCACTCGGCTCGCTGCCCGGGGGCAGCTCGGGCATGGCTTGCGTGCGCGGGCGACCGCCGAGCCCGAGCCGCTGCGCGAGCTCGCCGAAGCCGTGACGAACGAGCACGACGTAGATCTGGCGCAGTCGGCCGAGATCACGAACAGCGTTGACGATCGAGACCATGGGTATGCGCTCTCTCGCGTGACGGCTTCGCTTCTAGCGTACTCGCACGACCGTGCCCACGTCGTGCGTGCTCGGCAAGGCGGCGGTCCATCCGGCGGGCACGCGCGGCGTGGTCCAGAAGAAGAGCCGCTGCGCGTCGAGCGGCGCGAGGTTCACGCAGCCATGGCTGCGCACCTGGCCGAAGGATCGATGCCAGAACGCGCCGTGCAGGCCCACGCCCTTCGCGAAGAACTGCACCCACGGCACGTCCTCCATCCGGTAGTACCGCGTCGCGCCCTCGTCCTCGAGGTTGTCCATGTTCGAGGTGAAGAGCTTCGCCCAGATGCGCGACGTGCCGCGCGGCGTCGCCGTCGCCGATCCTTCGCGGCCCTTGCCCGTCGAGACGAGCGTCGCGAACACGGGGCGTTTGCCCTCGTAAGCCACGAGCGTCTGGCTCTCGAGCTCCACGTCGATCCACTTCTCGCCCGCCTCGACGTCGACCTCGGGCGGCGGCGGCGCGATCGTCGCGTGACGGATCTCCGACGAGCGGACCCACGCGTTTTCCCCGATGCGCGAGAAGCGCGCGCCGCCCACGTTTTTCTCCTCGAAGAAGGGCACACGTTCGAAGCGCGCGCGGCTGGCTTCCGTTTTGCCGAGCGCGCTCGGCGTCGAAAACACCTTCGCCTTGTCGACGAGGATCCACGCGAAGGGCAAGGCGTCCGCGGGCGCGTCGGGTTTGATCTCCTCGCCGCGGAACGCGAGCGGCCGCGCGGGGCCGAGGTCCCGCATCGGGATCCAGAGCTCGTTGTGGCTGCGTCCGTAACGAGCACCCTCGACCAGGCGCTCCTCCACGATCGCCACGGCGAACCCGGGTTCGAGCTGCATGTCGGGCGCGCCGATGTCGACCGCGTGAAGCTTTTTGTACGCAAACGATCCGTCGGGGCCGACGAAGTAGTACCGGAAGGGCAAACCGTCGGAGGTCTCGCGGATCGCGCGGTACGCCGCGTTCACGAAGGGCGTCTCCGCGAGCTCGACGGCGTCCTCGCAGACCCACGCGAGTGGGCCGATCGAGAGAAATCGTCCTTTGCAGCCCGGGCCGCGGCGCACGGCGAAGATCGGCAGGTGCACGTCGAGCGCGGCCGATCCGCGTCGCGGCGCGCCTTCCCACGGGGATGCGAGGATCGGCTGATCGGCCTTGAGGATCCGCGCGCTGACGATGCCCTGCGGCAAGGGCTCGGTCTCGGGCGCGACCCAGGGCGGCTCGTTCGAGGCGCGGGCGTGTCCCGTGACGAGGAGCGCGGCGAGCGTGAAGGAGAAGAAGGGCGGGGCGTGGCGGGTGGCTCGCAGGGTTTGTCCACGCGAGCCACCCATGACCGCCCCCATCAGCGCGTCAGCGGTAAGAGAACCGGACTTCGTGGTCGCAGATCCGGAACGAGTCGCCTTCGCCGATCGCCTTGCGCGTGATGCGCTGGCCGTTGAACTCGACGCCGTTCGTCGAGCCCATGTCGACCATGTAGTACTGGCCGTTCAGGTACTCGACCATCGCGTGCTGGCGCGAGACGTTCGGGTCCTTGATCGTCAGGTCGCTCGACTGCTTGCCGCGGCCGATGATGAAGCGGTCCTTGTTCACGACGCTCCGCTCGCCCGCGTAGTACGCGAAGAGCGGGATCGCGCCCGGGATGCCGCCGGCCGCGGAGGGCGCAGGCGCAGGCGGGGCCGGAGGCGGACCCGGAGGCGCCATGTTGCCGTACTGCGGCGGAGGCGGCGGCGGAGCCCCGAAGCCGATCGCCGAGGGAGGCCCCGGCGGCGGAGGCGGCGGCGCGCCCATCATCGGACCCGGCGGCGGGGGCGGCGGCGCGCCCATCATCGGGCCCGGCGGCGGGGGCGGCGGCGCGCCCATCATCGGACCGGGCGGCGGAGGCGGCGGCGCGCCGAGCGACGGCGGAGCC
>NZ_JARZHG010000052.1 GCF_029946505.1 Polyangium sp. y55x31 | reverse complement strand
GGCGGCGGGCGCAGCGGCGCGACCACGCGGGGCCGCCTGTGCAGGCGCAGCGGCCGCGGGCGCAGGCGCGCGGGCCGGCAGCGGGGCGCCGGTCGAGACGTTGCCTCGCACGAGCGCGCCGGGCCGGATGCCGATCTGCGGGGCGCCGATGTCGCCGACGACGCGCGCGCCGGGCTCGAGCACGACGAGCTCGGTCGCCGACACGTTGCCCGCGACGGCACCGCGCACGATGATGCGCTTGCCGGAGACGTCGCTCTTCACGAGCGCCGTCTCGCCGATGAGCAGCTCTCCCTGGACGGTGACGCTTCCCTCCACGAAGCCGTGGAGGTCGAGGTCCCCGTCGCCGCGGATGGAGCCGCGGATCGTGGTCCCGCGGCCGATGGTCGAGGGGGTCGTCATCGGATCACACGTCCATGTCGACGTTGCCCTTGAACGAGGCACCGTCCGCGATGGTCAGCCGCGCCGCCTTGACGTCGCCAACGAGGCGCCCGCCGGTGAGCAGATCGACGCGATCCGAGGCGCTCACGTTGCCCGTCACGTTGCCGCCGACCGAGAGAGAGGCCGCCGCGATGTCCGCCTCGACGACCGCGCCTCCCTCGACGGTCACGCCGCCGTCGACGCTGAGCTTGCCGCGAACCGTGCCGGCCACGACCACCTCCTCGTCGGAGGTGATCTCACCCTCGATCGTGATGCCGCTGCCGATGATCGTACCCGCCACCTTCCACGCTCCCTCGCCGCGCGCGCCGCAGCACGTTCGTGTTCCTCGGAAAAACCTTCACCGACCGCCGGCGCGGCCACCCAGAAGCTCGGCCGGCAGCTCGAAATCCGCCTCGATTCGCCCGGAGAACTCGGCGCCTTCGTCGAGGCTCACCTCGGTGCCGCCGAGGTTGCCCGAGACCTTCGCCGACGCGCGGATCGCCACGGGGCCACGCGCGGAGACGTCTCCGGTCAAGGTGCCGGCGATCGTCACGGCCGCGGCCTCGACGTCGCCGCTCACCTCGGCGCCTTCGTCGATCAAGAGCTCGCCCGTGAGGCTCACGCCGCCCTCGACGTTGCCCTCCACGCGCAGATCTCCCTCGCCCACGACGCGGCCACGCACGCGCGTGCCGCGCCCGAGCACGGAGCCGCTCGTATCGAGATCGTTCTCTTGCATCGACGGCGCTCGGACCATGGACCTCTTCTCCACGTTCGCGTCCGCCACGGCGAAACACGCGCGGGGCGGAAAGCGCGCGCAAGCTACTCCAAGGCGATCCGGCCCGCAACGCCTGTCTGTCGGGGCCACGCGCGCCGCGGCGAGCGAAGCGTCCCTCGCGGAAACGTGCCACCATGCGGCCCGTGCCTTCCGCGACCGTACGGATCGACGCACCTCGGACTGCCTTGCGTGAGATCGCCAAGGGCTCCGCATGGCTGCTCGGCACCGCGGCCGCCGTGCGCCTCGCCGAGGTCGTCGTCGGTCGCAATCCGCTCGTCGCCGCGCTCGTCGGCGCGATCATCGTGGACCTCGGCACGTACCGCGCCGGCGTGCGCTGGGACCCGGATCCGAGCACCGGCAAGGAGCCACGAGAACGCGCGCTCCGCGGCATCGGGCTCGGGCTCGGCGTCGCGCTCGTGCTCGTGGCCGTGCCGCTCCTCGTGGCCGTGCTCCTGGGGTTTGCCTCGGTGAGCGCGGGCAGCCCGTCGAGCTCGCTCGGGTTTGCCCTGCTCCGCGCGGCGGCCGTGGCGACGCGGGACGAGCTGCTCTACCGGGGTTTGCCGCTCGTGGTGGCGGCGCGCGCGGGGCTCGGGACACGCTTCGGGATCGGGTACGCGGTGCTCGCGGGCGCCTTTGCGCTCGCGCTCGTGCCGGGTGCGTCGTGGGAGGCGCTCGTGCTCGCGGCCGCGCAAGGCGCGCTGTTCGCGGTGCTCTGGGCGCGCACCGGCGTCGCGTGGACGTCGGTCGCCGCGCACGCGGGCTTCATCCTGCTTGCAGGCGTGGGGCTTCGCGGCGGGCTCCTCGACGTGACGTGGAAAAGCGGACTGCTCGGCGACGGGCCGCGCGCGCGTGGCGTGGTCGCGCTCGTGGCCGCGATCGTCGCCGTGGGGATCGCGATCGCGGCGTGGAAGAAACTTCCGCCGAAGGCGGTCGAAAAAGCGGACGCCTAGAGACTCTGTTCAATGTAATTGCAGTGCGACGACGATGTTCGGGGACGGACGTCGTAATCGTGCGAGCCGAATCCGAGCCGGGGCCTTTACGCGGACGGCGGGATCGGATACCTCGAATGGTATGGCGCTCTCGGAAGGCTCGATACGGGCGGCGACGTTCTCGGGTGGTTTCGTTTTGCAGGGGGCGCTCGCCGCGGCGGCTTTCCTCCTCGTCGCGGGCTGCAAAGAAGGCGGGGCCGAGCCCACCGCGGAGCCCGACCGCCCCACGAGCCAGCCGGAAGCCAAGGCCGAGGCAAAGGAAGCGCCGCCCGCCGCCGAAAAGCCCGCGCCCGCGCCCGAGGCCAAGGCCGGCGCGGCCGCTGCTCCCGAGGTCGCAAAACCGCCGGCAGCCGGCCAGGCGCATGCGGGCTCCGAAAAGAAATCCCTCGCCCCCGCCGCCGCGCCCGAGCCTCCGCCGGCGCCCACACCCGCCGCCACGCCCGAGCCGGCGCCCACCGTTGCGGCCGCCCCTGCGCCGACGCCCGAGCCGCCGCCTCCGCCGCCGGTGGTATCGCCGAAGATGGGCGAGCAGAGCTTCAGCTTGTGGATGCAATCGTCGGGCAGGTACAAAGCCGGGCAGCAAGGCTTCGTCGAGGTGGTGCTCGTCCCGAAGGGCGATTTCCACTGCAACCAAGAATATCCCTACAAGATGAAGCTCGGCGCGCCGCCCGAGGGCGTCACGTATCCCACGCCGATCGTGCGGACCGAAGGCGTGAGCGTCTCGGCGAGCCGCGCCGTGATGCGCGTGCCGTTCGTCCCGCAAAACGCGGGCGATACGCAGGTGGCCGGGAAGTTCTATTTCTCGGTCTGCACGTCCGAACAATGCGTGATCGACAATCGCGACGTGGCCGTGACCGTGAAGGTCGAGTGATCCGCCGCGCCCGCGCCTACGGCTTCGCCACCGCGACGCGCGCGTGCCCCGCCGCCGCCTGCCCGCTGCCCGCGACGAACACCTTGATCACGTACTCCCCCGGGTCGAGCGGCAATCTCACGAGAAACTCCACGCGCCCTCCGCTGACGGCCTTTTCCATGCGCGTGATCACCTTGTCCGAGGCCGCCGCGTAGGTCTTTCGCAGCGCCTCCCACGCCTCGTCCTCCGGCATCGACCGGAGCTCCGCCTCGCCCGGGACCTTCGTCCGCACCACGCTGCGCTTCGTCTCCAGCGTGAACAGCGCTTTCCCCATCGGAATCGCCGGCGCGTCCACCGAAACGACCACGTCGGTGGACGGCGCGCGCGGCCCCGGGCCGCCTTCGAGCGACACCTTGGCGCTCGCCGGGTATTGCAGCACCGTCGCCGGATCACCGAGCAGGTTGTAGAGGCCGAGGTGCTCCTCCGCGAGCTCCTCCGGGTCCGATTGAAAGAGCAACGGCGCGAGCGGGACCTCGCCCTCGCGCATCCTCTGCTTCACCGTCACGACCCCCTCTCCGATCGTCGGCGCGCGCTCCTCGACGAACGTCTGCACGATCGCCTGACCATAAAGCGCATTCGGATACGGGTGGCTCTCGCGGCTCGACGCGAGCGCGGCGATCGCGCCCTCCGGATTCATGACGAGCGCCTCCGCGACGGAGCGATGGCCATTGCGTAGATCGAAGAACCCGGTGTTGCAGGTGATCGACACGAAAAAGGGTTTGCCATCGGCGATGCGCAGGCGCTTGAAATCGGCCATGTTGCCGATGTTGTACAGGCGCCCGTTGAAGCGGGCATCATCCAGGAACATCGGCGCGCCGTGGCCGACATAACCGGCGATGAGCGCGCCCGCGTCGAGCCGCTCGACGAGCCGGTCCCGGAGGAACGGGAACGGATACGCATAAGGCGAGCCCGCCTGCGGGACGACGAGGTCGACGTCCCAGTCGTAGGGGACGTCGTCGTCGAGGATCCGCGTCATCGTCCGTTCGATCATGAAATCGGCGACCGCGCCGAAATTCGCCGGCCCGCTGAAGAGCGTGATGCTGCGGCGCCACGTGCCTTCCGGCCGTGCGGTCTCGTAATCGATGACCTTCTTCGCGAAGCCGATCGCGTCCGAAAGCGTCCGCGCCGGCACCCGACCCACGGCGAGCGGCGTGGGAGATCGAGCGGCCGCGAAATCCGGTTGTCCCGGCGCATCGACATGGGCGAGGGCGTAGGGGAAGTCCGTCGCGTAGATCTCCTCCATGTGATGGTAGAAACCACGCTCCTCCTCGCTGAGGTGCGACACGAGAAACGCGTGCTCCTCGTGATCGTGATTCTCGTAGCCGAGCTTCGGTCGGTAAAACGTGGGCAGGAACGTGGTCCCCACGAGCGCCTCGCCGTACCCCGGCGCGTCTCCGACGAGCAGGACGAACCGCAGGCGTTTGCCCGCGCGCGACGCCGTCTCCCGGATCACCCCGGCGATCTGCTCGGGTGACAGCGGCTTGCCGCCCTCCGGAGCGAGGTCCTCGAGGGCGACCCGCGCGACCCTGAGCCCGCGGCTCTCGCGGTGCACGAGCAGCGGCTCGATCCCCTCGAGCAGCGCGCGAGGACCGATCGCGAGGTAATCCACGTCCGCGCGTGTCTGCGCGGCCTTCGCCGTGGGTTTGCCCGCGGCCACGGGAGCGCCCCGCGGGACGGCCGAAGCGCAGCCCACGAGCCCGAGGAACACCACGATCCGTGCGAAACGACGAACACGCATCGCGGCGAGTCTACCCGGGACGCCGGCCTTCCGGGAAGGGCCCGTCGTGGTACGCTCGCGCGCGTGCGCCGCGAGGGGCCGCGAGAGGCCCGCGGGCACGGAAATGGTGGGCACGGCCGTGAAATACCCTGTCTTTTTCAATTTCCAACCCGGGCGCGCCTTGGCGGGGCTCGCCCTCGGCCTCACGATCCTCGGCGCGGCTTGCTCCGCGACGGGCCCCTCCGCCTCGACGAAGGGCGCGGGCGGCAGCGGCGGCGACGGCGCGGGCGGCGGCGGAGGCGCCGCGGGCTTCGATCCGGCCGGATCCGGCGGCGGGCCCGACATCCCCACGGACCCGAAGACGTGCGCCGAGGCCGCCGAAGCGCGGAGCTACGTCGGCTGCGATTTTTATCCGACGGTCGTCGACAACCTCGTGTGGGGCATCTTCGATTACGCGGTCGTCGTCGCGAACGCCGGCGACGAGCCCGCCTCGGTCACGGTGAGCCGGGGGAGCGAGGTCATCGCCACGGCCGACGTCGCGCCGAGCGGGCTCTCGACGATCTATCTGCCCTGGGTGGAGGAGCTGAAATCGACGGTCACGCCGTTCCTCTGCGCGACGCCCTCGATCAAGACGCAGACCGTCCGCGTGAACGGCGGCGCCTATCACCTCGTCTCGACCCGCCCCGTCACGGTCTACCAGTTCAACGCCCTCGAATACGCGGCGAAGGGCGGCCCCGCGGGCAAGGACTGGTCGACGTGCCCCGCCTATGCCTGCCCGAACACGCAGTGTTTTTCCTACTCGAACGACGCCTCCCTGCTCCTGCCGAGCACCGCGCAGACCCGCGCCTACCGCATCATGGGCCCGCCCGCGTGGCTCAACCCGGAGAACAATTTCGAGTTCCCGCCTTACTTCGCCGTCACGGGTTTGTCTGACAATACCGGCGTCACGATCAAGCTCTCGGGTACGGCCTCGATCGCCGGCGGCGCGGGTGTGCCGAGCACGCCGCCCGGGGGGACGGCGACGCTCGCCTTGAATCGCGGCGACGTCGTGCAGGTCGTCGGCGGCGCCGGCTCCGATTTCAGCGGCACGCTCGTCACCACGTCCGCGCCCGTGCAGGTGATCTCCGGCATTTCGTGCTCGAACATGCCCCACGACGCGGTGGCCTGTGATCACCTCGAAGAGAGCGTCTTCCCCGCCGAGACGCTCGGAAAACATTATTTCGTCACCGTCCCGACGAGCCCCACGGCCTCGCCCGTCGGCCACGTGGTGCGCCTCTTCGGCAACGTCGACAATACGACCCTCACCTACCCCGGCGGCGCCCCGCCCGGCGCGCCGAGCACGCTCGCGGCCGGCGAAATGGTCGAGCTCGACATGGTCTCGCAGGATTTCGAGGTCGTGGGCGACCACGAATTCGGCGTCGTCTCGTTCCAGATCGGCGCCTCGCTCATCTACCCGAACCTGCCCGTCGACCAGCAAAAAGGCGACCCGGCGATGAGCTTCGCCACCGCGGTCGAGCAGTTCCGCAAGAAATACGTCTTCCTCGCGCCCGCCGATTACGACGCGAGTTACGCCGACGTCATCATGCCCGTCGCCGCGACGCTCACGCTCGACGGCATGACGCTCGCCGTCCAGCCGAAACCCCTGAGCTCCGGCTTCGGCATCGCGCGCGTGCCGCTCTCGAATGCGAAGGGCGGCGCGCACGTGCTCGAAGCGAGCCTGCCCGTGGGCCTCCAGGTCATGGGCTACGGGACGTACACGAGTTATCAGTATCCCGGCGGCCTCAACCTGCGCGAGATCGCGCAGCCGCCTTTGAAGTAGAGAGCCGCTCGATCACGCTGGCGAGCTCGCCCGGATCGAGCGGCTTCGCCACGTGCGTGTCGAATCCATGCAAAATCGCGCGGCTCCGGTCCTCGGGGCGCGCGTACGCCGTGAGCGCGACGACCGGCGTCGCGCTCCCCTCGGCGGGCGAGGAGCTCCGCAGCTCCTCGATGAAACCGTACCCGTCCTGCCCCGGCATGCCGATGTCGCAGACCACGACGTCCGGACGCGATTCCTTGATTTTCCCGAGCCCCTCGGCGGCGCTGGCGGCCACGAGGACCGTGGCGCCGCGGCTCGACAGATACGACGAGAGCATTTCAAGCACGTCGGGCTCGTCGTCGATCACCAGGATCCGGTGACCTTCGAGGCTCGGCCCCGGCGCACGCCCGAGGCCATGCAACGGGGGCGCGCCTTCCGATATGGACGACGAATCGTGCTTTCGCGGCAGCCGCACCACGAAACGCGCGCCCTTGCCCTCGCCTTTGCTCGTCACCTCGATCACGCCCCCGTGCAATTCGACGAGGTGGCTCACGATCGCGAGCCCGAGCCCGAGCCCGCCGTAGGCGCGCGTCGTGCCCACGTCCGCCTGGCGAAAGGGCTCGAAGACGTGCGGCAAAAACGCGATCGGAATGCCTTTGCCCGTATCCTCCACGGCAAACTCGACATGGCTCTCGTCGCCGTCCAGCGAGACGAAGACCTGCCCCCCGGCCGGCGTGAATTTCACCGCATTCGAGAGCAAGTTCCACACGACCTGCTTCAGCCGCGCCGGATCGGCGCGTAATGGGCGGACGCCCGCGTCGAGGGCCCGGATGATCTCCACGCCCTTCGCCGTCGCCGAGGGACGCACGGCGTCGATCGCCTCTTCCGCCACGGCGAGCGGATCCACGTCCTGCACCTCGATCCGCATCGATCCCGCGAGGATCTTCGTCACGTCGAGCAGATCGTCGATGAGCTGCGCCTGGGCCCGCGCATTCCGCTCGATCACCAGGATCGCCTTCGCCAGCGTCTCCGGCGGCGGCACCCTCGCGCGCAGGATCGTCGCCCAGCCGAGGATGGCCGTGAGCGGCGTGCGCAATTCGTGGCTCATCATGCCGAGAAACAGGTCCTTCGCGTGGTTCGCCTCCTCCGCGCGCCGCATCTCGGCCCTGGCCGCGTCGAAGAGGTGGCCCCGCTCGAGCGCTTGCCCCGCGAGCCGCGCGAACGTCTGCATTTCGCGCTGATCGTCGTCGTCCGTGAGCTGCGTCGGAGCATCGTACATGAGCCCGAGCGCCCCGAGCTGGCAGCCGCCCGCGCGGATCGGCAAGACGAGCATGGCCTCGACGTCGAGGATGCGCCGCGCGAATTCGGGATACCGCGCCTCGATCGAGATCCGATTGCCGAGACAAACCGGCGCATCCAGGCGCACCGCGTCGGTCAGCGGCAGCGCCTCGACGAGCGGCAAACGCCGGCCGAGCCAGACCGCGAGCATCTCCTCGGAAAACCCCTCCATGCACACGATTTCGAGCGCGCCCTGCTCGGCCACGACCTTCGCGAACACGCCGCGAAGCGCCCCGAACGACACGCGCCCCTCGGTCACGATGGCGTCGATCAACTCGCGGATCGTGCGCGCGGCCGAGAGCTTCGCGGTGAATGCCTGCAGCCGCTCCATGCGCCGCCGCTCGCGCTCGGCCACTTCGTAGAGGTTCGCGAGGGCCGCCTCGTTACGCTTGTGCAGGTCGATGTCCGTGAGCGCGCCGAACCATCGCTCGGGGCGCCCATCCGGTCCGAGCAGCGGCCAGGCGCGCGAGAGAAACCAGCGATATTCCCCGTCCACCCCGCGCACGCGCTCTTCGCACTCGAAAATATCGCCCGTCCGCTGGCACGACATGAACGTGCGCCCGGCCTGCTCGCGGTCGTCGGGATGAACCCACTCGAGCCAGCTCACGTTCCGTCCGGTCTCGAGCGTCCGGCCGGTATACTCCACGAATCGGCGATTGTAGTATTCGACCCCGCCCGGACCCCAGATCCATACGAGATGCGGCAGCGCCTCGGCGATCGGGCCCAAGCTCCGGGCGCTTGGCGGGGTGCATCCGTCCGAAACGGAGGAATCCCCGCGGTGCACCTCCAGCAGACGCTGGTTCTCGCGTCGCAGGTGCTCGATCTCGCGTTCCAGCGATTCGAGCCGAGCTCGCGGGTCCTCATCCGACATGGCGGCCGCTCCCAGGGTCATTGCATTTCGACGCGGCGTCAAGCAGGCGCGCGAGCGGCGGTGATGCATTACCGCGCGGCCCAGGTTCCAGCGAGCGGGCGTGTCAGTCCTTTGGCACGCGCAAGCTCGCTTCCCAGCCGCTCGCCCGCGGCTCCTCGGGATCGAGAAATACGCGCTCGCCGACGTCGTACGCGAACCAGCCGTTCACCTGGCAAAGATGCGAGAGCGCGGGCACGGGGTTTCCACCTCCCACGACCTCGACCTCGACGCGATCGACGACGTCGCCGGCCGGCAAGGCGAGCCACATCGTGTATTCGCCCTCGTCGAAGATAGCCCGGGACGGATCCGACCAGTCGACGTCGCAAAGGAGCGCCGAGATCGACTCGCGCACGTAGGCGGGCGGGCCCATGGGCCTCGGCCGAAAACCTTGTACGAGCTCGTCCGGCGGAGGGTGACCGTCGAAATTGAACAAGACAACGCGCCAGCTCACCTTTCGATGGGTAGCATTTGCCACCACGACCACCAAGGCGAGGTAGGCATGTCACTCGAACGGAGCAGCGAGGTCAGGCGGGACGACGGCAATGGTGGCGGCCGCGAGGCGCGCGGGCAGCAGGACGACGTGCAAATTCATCCGCCCGGGGTGTCGTGCGATGTCGGGCCCGTGCTGCAGGCGCTTTGCGAGCTGCCGCCGGCGACCATGCCGGAGTCCGTCCTTTCGCTCGAAGAGCTCTCCGACCTGCATTCGTCACGCGAGTTCATCCAGCTCTTGCGCTCGAAGAACGTGGACATCCGGCGCATCCGGGCGGCCGTCGATTACGAGAACGAGCTCGAGAAGCTGCAGGTCGAGCTCGTGAAGATGCAGCGCTGGGTGCAGGAGGAGGGCAAGCGGATCGCGATCCTGTTCGAGGGACGCGACGCGGCGGGCAAAGGCGGCACGATCCGGCGTTTCACGGAGTACCTGAACCCGCGGGCGATGCGCGTGGTGGCCCTGCCCAAGCCGACGGACGAGGAGACGGGGCAATGGTATTTCCAGCGCTACATGCGCCAGCTCCCGAACCGCGGCGAGATCGTGTTCTTCGACCGGAGCTGGTACAACCGCGCCGTCGTCGAGCCCGTGAACGGATTCTGCACGCAGGAGCAATACGAGCGCTTCATGCGCCAGGTGCCGGAGTTCGAGCACATGCTCGTCGAGGACGGCGTGGTGCTCGTGAAGTTCTGGTTCTCGATCTCGAAGGAGATCCAGAGCGCGCGGATCGAGTCGCGCCGGAAGAACCCGCTCAAGCAATGGAAGCTCTCGCCCCTCGACGGCAAAGCCGAGGCGCTGTGGGACAGCTACACGCGGTACAAGGAGATGATGTTTGGCCGGACGCACACGAGCTTCAGCCCGTGGATGATCGTGCAGGCCAACAACAAGCGGAAGGCGCGGCTCGAGAGCATCCGGTACGTGCTGTCGATCCTCGCGTACAGGGGCAAGCAGGACGCGGGCGTCTCGCTCCTGCCCGATCCGAACGTCGTGATGCGTTTCCACCGCGCCGCCCCCAAGGTCGACTGATCCCACACCCGTAGGCACCGTTACCTACATTCCCTGCAGGTTCGTCATCGTGATTTTCACCGATGCGATGCCGAGGGGGCTGCCTGATCGCCAACCCTGCGATTTCAGGTCAGGAAGTACCTGGCCCAGCGCTTGCTCTATCTCTACGCGAGCGCCTGCTCCGGTCCCCCCCCCCGCCGTCGAGTAGGCGCTCTTTTCTTTTGTCCGCTGCCGCCGAGACGCCGCAGCGCGAGCCCGTGGACGCCCTTCCCGGCCGTCCGCTCGCGCCTCCGTCCGTGACGCAGCCGCCGACGTGCCTACGTGGCCCGATGCGCCCGTCGGGCGGGCCCTCGCGCGCGCCTCGTGGGCGGCCGCAGCCGGCTCCGGTCCTGCATGGTTGTCGGCTCGTGGTTGCAGGGTTGAAGGGACGGGCAGGCCATGCTGCGTCAACCCCTCGAATTCAGGTCAGGAAGTGCCTGGCCCAGAGGTTGCTCTATCTCTACGCGAGCGCCTGCTCCGGTCCCCCCCCCCGCCGTCGAGTAGGCGCTCTTTTTTTGCCTTCGCGTCAGGATCGTAATGCAAAACACGGCGTCACGCATTGCGTTGGACGCAGGTTGTCTTGGTAAACGACGCGCCGCGTGCGAAGCGCGTTCCGCGGTGATCCGCGCAAGCGGCTGCGCTGTTCGAGCCACGGGAGCCCCAAAAGCCCGGGAAAAGGGCCGGTTCGTCGCGGGAGCGGTTCTTGCTCGTGGGGAGCCGCAAACGAACATGGTCCCAAGTACCAAGCACGAAGGCTCCTCGTTCCCCCGCCGCGCCGCCGTCCTCGCCGCCCTCGTGGCCACGATGGCCCTCTTGCCGGGGTGCAACGGTCAGGAGCTCGAGCGGTTCCTCGAGGCCCTCGTCCTGCTCGCCATCGTCCTCATCGTCGTGCACCTCGTCGTCTGGGGCGCGATGGTCCTCGTCATCGTGATGAACCTCGTGCACCTCGGGCGCGGCAAGCCGAGCCTCGGCTGGGGCGCGACGTCGATCGCGCTCGGCGCGCTGACGGCCCTGCCGACGGTGTTCTCGATCGTCGAGACCTTCCACGCAGGCGCGCTCGGCTCGCTCCTGCTCTCGGGCGCGCTCTGCTTCCTCGGCTACAAGAACGTCGCGGGCGCGCGTGACCTCGCCCGCTGGCGCAAGCTCGGCGGCGACGACAACCCGGAAAACCCCTGAATCAGGCCGGCGCGTTCGCGGCTTCGAGCACGCGACCCCGGATGGCCACGCGTGAGCGGGGCAGAATCGAAAGCTCGACAGGCTCGCCGCCGCGGCATCGGTCGAAAAATTTGCCGCGCGTCACGAACTTCTCGCCGCCCACGGTGACGTACGTGATCGTCTCGCCGTACGCATTGCCGGTGCTCGAAATGTCGTCGATCTTGCCGGTGATCGTCTGCTTCTCGCCCGCGGCGAGGTCCGCGGCGATGCGCGACACGAGCCGATAACCGAGAAACCAGACGAGAAGGCCCATCGTGATCACGAAGGCGATCCCGAGGCCGACGAGGGCGGGCCCGTTGCCGCCGCGCACGCTGACGAAGAGTTTCACGAGGAAAACGGCGGTCGCGATCGCGGTGATGGTCGCGAACCGGTTCGCCACCGAGCGGCGGCTCGCGAGCTGGGTCGAGACCAGGACGCGATCCTCCGCGGTGAGCGGGGTGCGGGCATCCGTCATGAAGGGACGATCGCAGAGGCGCGGCCGAAAGGAAAGCCCACGCCGCGCCCCTGCGATCGGAGGCGCCTCAGGGGCGCGGCGGCCAGGTCATGTCGAACGAATCGACGGCCTCGCCGGGCGCCTGCATGCTGTTCGACATCTGGGGCTTCGGATCGCCTTCGGCGTCCTTCGCCCCAGGCCCCAGGAACGGCGCGGGCGCGGAGAGCGGCATCGGATCGCCACCACGCGCGCTGCTCCCCTGCGGCAGCCATTGCAGGCTGAGGTGAATGTGGTGGTGGTGGTACGGCCACCCCGAGCCATACGCGAGCCGGCTCGAGAACGAGTTGAGCTCGGACTGGCTGATCCTCCGGCGATCACCGGCGGGGAGCGAGGCGAGCGACTGCGCGGTGGCGCGGATCAGGGGCGCGAGGACGGTGTCCGTGCCGATGACGCGCGTGCGCGGCGAAGCGAAGAGCTTGGCCATGAAGAAGGCCTGGCGAGGCAAGTCGACGATGTGGGTCTTCGCCGCGGTGGACGAGCAATACCCGTCGGCGTGGCTCGCGCCGTCGTTGCACACGATCTCGGCGTCGTTCGAGCCGTCGGTCTGGAAGTACGCGATGTCGATGTTGCCGCCTTGATCATGCGTGCTCTGCGGATGGCGCGGATCGCCGATGTCGTAGCCGGGCGTGACGCCGTCCATCTGGCAGATGTCGATGAGCGAGAGCGGCTTCGTGCCCGGGAACGCCTTTCGCGTCTCGGCGAGGGCGTGGCGCACGAGCATGACGAGCTCGCGCCGGGCAAAGCGATAATTGGAGTACGATGCGAAGTTGTAAGCGTTTCCGAGGACGGAGTCGGAAGGATCCGGGAACGGGAACGGGATCAGGCCGCTGCCGCCGCTGCCGCGCCCCTCGCAATCGGCGAGGGAAAAACCGGCGCCCGTGCAGGTCTGGCCGTCCACGTAAGTGTAATGATCGACGTACAGGCTGTACGTGTTCGTCGCGCCCGCATGACCGAGGACGCGGACGTAATACACCGCGCCGCCTTCCTCGGAATAGAAGCCATAAAATTCGGTGTTCGTCTCCTGGCCGCGCCACGTGTACGGGTACTCGGCGCCGTTGCGGGAGCCGAGCAGGTGTCCCTGCGCATCATACGCCACGAGATCCAGATCCCCGGCCGCGTTATTCATCTGGATACCGACGCGCGCGACGGTGCGCGCGGGCACGACGACACGATACCAGTCTTCATCCCCCTTGGTAATGGAGAGGTTGTTCGTGACGCCGAGCGGCGCTTGCTGGGCGGTCGCGCTCGCATCGTTCGGCTCGAGATCCCCGCGGCCGACCCGCAAGGCGCCCGGCGCTTCGGACGGGCCATCCCCGGCGGCGGAGAGCACCGCCTCGCCCGTCACCTCGGCGGACTCGCCGGACTCGGTGTCGGCCGACGACTCGGCTTCGGACGTGGTGGAGTCCGCCGCGTCGTCGATTTCGGTCTCGCCCTGTTCTCCCTGACAACCATACGTCACGGCGGCGAGGGCCATGACGACGAAGTAAGACCATTCACGGCGTGCAATCATTTGTCTTCCATCCGGTTGAAGTTCCCCCCCGGATGGAACCGAACGTGATTCGAGCGTGCGGCCCGATCAAGCTGGAATGAGCGTTTGCCCGCGGATTCATGGCAGCATTGGCCGATTTTCCGGCCTCGGGCGCGCCGCGCGACGCGCGAAACACGCAAGATCGTCGGCGGCGCTACCGACGCTCGCCAATGCCCCAGAGGCTCCAGCCGTCGCGGAGGTAGATGCGGCCGTCACCGACGCTGATGGCGGGCTCGTTGAGCACGCGATCGAGGACGCGAGGGCGGAAGGCGCGGCACGGGGCCGGCAAGGTCCACCGCCAGAGCCGGGTGAACGGCTCTTCGAGGCGCTCGACGAAAAGGGCCTCGGGGCTCGACCAGGCAATGGCGTGCTCGTCGACGGCGACGATCGACGGCATTTCGGTCGACCAGAGCTCGAACGAGAGGCGCCCGCTCCACGGATCGAACGGCGAGCCGGGCCAGCCCGCGCCGAGCGACGAGGCGCCCCGCGGCGCGCCGGTGTCGGCGTCGAACCGATGGAGATACGCGGCCGTGCCGTCGAAGCCGACGGCCGCGAGCACGCCCCCGCCCGGTCCGCCGATCGAGACGACGTCCCCGGGCACCTGCGCCTCCCAGCGGACGATCCCCGTCGCGGCGTCGATCGCGGCGATCCGGGAAGGCGCGCGGACGGGCCGCTGCGCGAGCAAGCTGCGGAGGAGCGTCTGGAGGGCCTCTCCCATGAGCGCGGGCTCCTCGGCGAGCGCTTCGAGCAGCTCCTCGTCACAAGCGATCTTGCGCGCGGCGTCCTCGGCCACGCGGGTCGATCGATCCAGAACGAAAAACATGCCGGCGCCGGCCCCGGCGACGGTGCGGCTGCGGGCGCCGAGTGACCAGAGGACCTGGCCATCCTCGATCGACCGGGCCACGAGCGTCCCCCGATCGTTGGTGCCGCGCACGGGCGGGGTCACGCCGAGCACGACGTCGGCCGTGGTGGCGAGCATGGCCTCCTCGCTGCCCCAGCGGAGGCCGCGCGTGAAGGAGCGGCATTCGGTGCGGTAAAACCGGACCTGGCGGTAGAGCCATGAAACGAGGTAATGGTCGTCGGCCGCGCGGGCGAGGGGCATCAAGAAGAGCTTGCAGCCGGCGTCGTGGGCGGCGATGCGCATGTCGTTGCCCCGGGCGGCTTCCTCGGCGCCAGGCGAATCGACGAGCGCGATGGCCCCGGCGGGGCTCACGTCGTAGACCTTCAGCGAGGCGTCTTTCTGGTAGACCGGCACGAGCGCGCGGCCGTCGCTCCAGGGGATTGGCAGCCCCGTGTACGCGTCGGTGGCTTCGAGCGGCACGTGGAGGGTGTAAATGGTGCGTCCGGTCGCGCCGTCGACGCATACGGCGGAGGCGTCGTCGCCCGCGAGGAGGACGCCCTGCTCGGCCACGACCGGCCGCTCCAGGAAGCCCGACCAGGGGCGCGGGGCCTGGCTCGAAAAAAGCAGCTCCGGTTCGGTGAGGGGCAGTCGCGGCATGCTCAGGGCTCTCCGAAGGCGATTCCCTGCGACAGGGGCAGGTCCATGCCCCAGTTGAGGGTATTGGTTTGTCGCCGCATGTAGGCTTTCCAGGCATCGGAGCCGCTCTCGCGCCCGCCGCCCGTGTCTTTCTCGCCGCCGAACGCGCCGCCGATCTCCGCGCCGCTCGTGCCGATGTTGACGTTCGCGATCCCGCAATCGCTGCCGGCGTGGGCGAGGAAGGCCTCGGCCTCGATGAGGTGGTGCGTGAAGATCGAGCCGGACAGGCCTTGCGGGACGGCGTTGTGGAGCGCGATCACCTCGTGCATCTCGCGCATGAGCGTCGCGTGATCCGGTGGCCGCGAGGGGCCGCCGTATTCGATGACGTAGACGATCGGCGCGAACGTCTCTTCCTGCACGATACGAAAATCGTTTTTCGCCGCGGCGATGCAAGGCTCGACGTAATGCCCGCCGGGGAACGCGGGACCATCGAGCGGCGCGCCGCCGTAGAGGACCTCGCCGCCCTCCTCTTTCAGCCGCGCGAGGGCCGATTGCATGGCGGCGACGGCGTCGTGGCTGACAAGGGGCCCCATGAGCGTGCCGGGCTCGCGTGGGTCTCCGATACGGACCGAGCGGTACGCACGGACGAGCCGCGTGACGAGCTCGTCACGGACCGAGCGGTGCACGAGGATACGCCGGGTCGAGGTGCAACGTTGCCCGGCGGTGCCGACCGCGCCGAAGAGGATGGCCCGCGTCGCGAGGTCGAGGTCGGCGTGACTCGTGACGATGAGCGCATTGTTGCCGCCGAGCTCCAGCAAGGTGCGGCCGAGCCGCCGGCTGACGACCTCGGCGACGCGCCGGCCCATGCTCGTACTGCCCGTGGCCGAGACGAGCGGCAATCGCGCATCGGCGAGCATGGGCTCTCCGACGTCCTCGACGCTGCCGAACGCGAGGGAGAAGATGGCCGGATCGACGCCGCTCTCGCGGCAGACACGCGCCGCGATGTTCGTCGTGGCAATGGCCGAAAGCGGGGTCTTCGGCGAGGGCTTCCAGACCGTGACGTCGCCGCAGACGGCCGCGATCGCCGCATTCCAGCTCCAGACGGCCACGGGGAAATTGAAGGCGGTAATCACGCCGATGACCCCGAGCGGATGCCATTGCTCGTACATGCGATGCCGCGGCCGCTCGCTGTGCATGGTGAGGCCGTGGAGCTGGCGCGAGAGGCCGCAGGCGAAATCGCAGACGTCGATCATCTCCTGCACTTCGCCCTCGCCCTCGGCCGTGATCTTGCCCATCTCCAGGGTCACGAGAGCGCCGAGGTCCTTCTTGTGCGCGCGCAGGGCGTCGCCGAGCCTGCGCACGACCTCGCCTCGCTTGGGGGCCGGCACC
This sequence comes from Polyangium sp. y55x31, assembly GCF_029946505.1. Lineage (GTDB taxonomy): Bacteria > Myxococcota_A > Polyangia > Polyangiales > Polyangiaceae > Polyangium. Next base: position 59,067 of record NZ_JARZHG010000052.1, on the reverse strand, counting down.
TCGCGCCACGCGCGGAAAGCGGCCTCGGCGCGCCGGGCGATGTGCTCGTACGCGGCGCGGCCGATCGGGCGCACGGAGGCGATCCGCGAGCCGTCGATCGGGGTGATCACGTCGAGCGGCGGGCCGTCGCCGAGCCAGCGCTCGCCGTCGAAGCCGCCGAAATTCTCGTCGCGAGCGAGGCCGAGCCGGGAAAGCAGTTCGTGCATCAGGGGAAGCTCCACGTGCGAGTGTCCGATCATCCCGGGACGAAAGGGAAGATCTCGGCGAAGCTTGGTGCCCCCACGGTCTCGCCCGGGAGCGACCGTGCGAACACGACGGCTCATTCGAAGGGCAGGATCCCGAGGTCGAGCATCGAGCAGTAGTTGCCGGTGCTCGAGACGATCACGTGATCGAGCAGGGGCACGCCCACGACGACGCTGGCCTCGGCGACCTTGCGGGTCATGGCCACGTCGGCGTCCGAGGGCTTGGGGTCGCCACTCGGGTGGTTGTGCACGAGGATCATGGCCGCCGCGGTGTCCTGGAGGGCGACACGCAGGACGTCGCGCGAGGTGATGCCGAGCCCGTGCACGCCGCCCTGGGCGACGCGGCGCGCGCTGCGCAGGCCGTTGCGGCCGTCGAGCGAGATCACCCAGAGCTCCTCGTACTCGCGCCAGGCGAGGCGGCTCGTGAACCACGAGGCCACGGCGGCGGAGTTGCAAACCTCGGGGCGCGGCCGGATCGAGCGCATGAGCGAGCGCCGTCCGATCTCGAGCCCGGCGAGCAGGCGCAGGGCCTTGGCGGTGCCCACGCCGGGGATCTCGGCGATCGCCGAGGGGCCGAGGCGCCCGAGCCCTTCGAGGCCGCCGACCCGGTCGAGCAGCTCGTTCGCGAGGCGAAAGACGGGACATCCAACGAGCCCGGTGCCGAGCACGATGGCGAGCAGATCGGCGTCCGAGAGCATCAAGATCCCCTCTTCGAGCGCGCGTTCGCGCGGGCCGCGTGGCCCGAGCGGCATCGTCTCGAGGAGAGGATCGCTTCGCGTAGCCAGTTCGAGCATCACGTCCATGCCCGGGCTGGAGCAGGATCCAGGCCGCATGGTTTTCCGGGGCCACGCGGGGCCCGGGGGGTGGCGGAACGAAAAATCCGCCTGGCGGGCGCCAGGGGGTCACGGGGGGAAGTACGTGCCGCCGTTCACGTTGCACCCCGATTGCACCTGGCTCGCCTCGAACCAGGGCACGCGATAGTACCATTTTCGCTCGGGGATCCCGAAGACCCGGATTTCGCAGGCCCCCGCGGAGTTCACGACTGCGCAGGGCGTCGTGGACCACGTAAAGCCGTTGGCGATGCAGGTCTGCTGATGGACGCTGGAGGGCGCCTGCGTCGTGTCGAAGACCTCCCAGCACATCGTCGTCTGGTCGCAGGATCCTTCCACGACCGGCTGGCAATCCGTGCCGCAGTCCCCGGGGCAAACCCAGCACGTCTCGTCGCCGTTGCACGCGCCGTCGCCGCATTTCGGGGGGCACACGCCGCAATCCATGGGGCAGCCGGAGCAGGTCTCGCCGCCGTTGCAGAGCCCGTCGCCGCACACGGGCGGGCAGATGCCGCAATCGACGAAGCAGACCTTGCACGTCTCGGCGCCATTGCACATGCCGTCGCCGCACACCGGGGGGCAAACCCCGCAATCCATCGGACAGGTCTCGCAGGTATCGTCGCCGTCACAGATGCCGTTGCCGCATACGGGAGGGCAAAGGCCACAATCGCCGGCGCAGGTGGAGCAGGTCTCCATGCCGTTGCAGGTTCCATCGCCGCAGCTCGCCGGACACATGCCGCAATCGATTGCGCAAACGGCGCAGCTCTCCATGCCGTCGCAGGTTCCATCGCCGCAGAAGGGCGGGCAGATGCCGCAATCCATGGGGCAAACCGCGCAGCTCTCCATGCCGCTACACGTCCCGTCGCCGCAGGACGGCGGGCAACCCCCGCAATCCGCGGGACAAACGGCGCAGTTTTCGGTCCCCTGACACATGCCGTCGCCACACGCGGGGGGACAGTCCCCGCAATCCGCGGGGCAGGACGAGCACGTCTCGGTCCCCTTGCACGTGTCGTCTCCACAAAACTCGGGTATCGGGGGCGGCGGGGCGGGAGGGCTCGTCCCGTCTCCCTCCGCGACACACGCCGGCAGAAGCCTCGAGGCGGCGAGGGACGCGGCGAGCGCCCACGGAAAACGAAGTCGAAGCATGATCGGTCTCCTGGCAGGGTGGACATCCGAGCGAAACGGCAACCCGCGTGCCATCACCAGGAGCCCTCCGAGAGGCGGGAGGCCACACAAAAGGCGGTCGATTCAGCGCCGGAGACGCCGGATCCGCAGGCTGGAGGCATCGGCAGGCGCTTGCTCGGGCCGTCGGTGGCAGCAGGTCTCGCGGCGCTCAGCGCGCGTCGAGCTCGCGCCTTCGCTCGGCGATCCACGCGCGGGCCTCCGCCTCGGTCGTGAAGAACCGCGTGGGATTGTCGCTACCGCCGTACAGCAGGGAGATGGCGCGGGTCACGAGGCCGGCGAGGACCCGCATGTGCGGCGAGGCGCCGACGACGGCCGTGCCGCGCAGCGCGAGGTCCTTGCCGCCCTCGGCCGAAGCAGTGCGCGCCTCGCGCGTGATACGCCCCATCTTCGACATGTCGACGAGGAGAAAGACGCGAGGTTTTCCCAGGGTGAACGCGCGCGACACTCGGCTGAGCTCCGCCGAGGTCGGGCCGTCGAGATCCCCGAAATAAGCCAGGTACGAGAGATCCGGCGGCTCCCAGCGAAAAAGATGGGCGCCGATCCGGATCTCCGACGGAGCGTCCTCGCGGGAATCGTTTGCCATGGCAGGATCAGGACAGGGCGAGCGGACGACTGGCTCCGCATGATCCTACCTCGGCGTGATCCAAAGCTTTTCGGGTTTTCGAAGGAGCCGAGGACGATCGCTCGTCACGGCCTGACGCAGGGGCATTACATCGAGGTTTGGCCGCATCCGACCACACGCATGGAGCCGACAGTCAATGCAATGGCGGGATGATCACTCGACCCGGACAACCGCCTCTTCCGGCAAACTCGCCGCGAACGCATCCCGCGCCGTCCGCACCTTCTCCGCGTCACGCCCGTCGAACGTCAGCTTCGTCCGATATTCGAGTGCGCTCCACCGCGGATACGAGCCGATCTCCACGTCCGGGTGCTCCGAGACCACGCGGTCGAGCATCGGCTTGATCGTCCCCTCGTCCAGCGTCGTGAACACCGCGTGCGAGATGAACGGCCTGTCCGCGCCGAGCTCCTCCGTGATCAGCGGGATCTTCGCCTGGAAGATCTCCGGCACGCCCGGCAGGATCCACACGTTGTTCATCACCACCGTCGGCCACGGCATCGACTTCGACGCGGCGAGCCGCGCGCCGTGCGGCATGCGCGCCATCAAGAGGTGCCCCTCCGTCAGCTTCTCGCCGTAGTAGGTCCGCAGCATCGCCTCCATCGAGGGATCGCTCACGACATGCGTGCCGAACGCTCGCGCCACGCCGTCGATCGTGACGTCGTCGTGTGTCGGGCCCACCCCGCCCGACGTGAAGAGCCAGTCGTGCGTCTTCGAGAGCGTCCGCACTTCCTCGGCGATGACGTCGACCTCGTCGAGCACCATCACCACGCGCCGGAAGACCACGCCGAGCGAACGCAGCGCCCGCGCGAGCACGACCACGTTCGCGTCCGCGATCTTGCCGCTGAGCAGCTCGTTGCCGATGATGAGCGCCGCCGCCGTTCGCACGGGAAAACTCCTAGCTCTCGAACTCGCGCACGATGGGCTTGCCCTGCGCGTCGATGCCGAGCAGCTCCTCGACCCGACGCTCGGCCCGGTCGAGCCGCTCCTTCGCCGCACGCGCCAGGCGCACGCCCTCCTCGAAGAGCGCGAGCGATCGCTCGAGCGGCAGCTCCCCGCCTTCGAGCTCCTCCACGATCGCGGAGAGCCTCCGCGTGGACTCCTCGAACGAGAGCGCAGACGCCTGCTCCGCTCCGGCAGGCTTGGTCATCGAAGCCGTCTCTTGGCTCATGGCGACCCAGCGTCCCCCGGGATGGCCTCGGGCGCAAGCGTGAGCGCGGCAGGGCCGTCCGGCAGGCCCGGGACGAGCACCACGCCGTCCGGATCCGCCACGATCGGCACGGCCACGCCATCCGACCGGACGAGCCGCGCCGCGCGCCCCTGGATCGACGCGAGCGCCGAAGGCGCGTTCGCCACGAGCGAGATCCACGCGACCGGGCCACGAGGCACCGTCAGCGTCGGCAGAAGCGTGCGTCCGGACAAAGCCGCGCGCGCGAGGGCGCGGACCTGGTCGTCCGGATCGAGGTCGCGCGCGAGCTCGAGCGTCACCACGCGCAAGGGCTCGCGACGCGCGGAGAGCGCACGCACGACGGCGCGGCGCACGGTCGGATCGTCCTCGAAGCGATAAGCGTTCGCGAGCAGCGACGTCGCGTCCGGCTCGGGGTCGAGCGCGAGGCCGAGCGCCGTGTGCGCGCGGATGACCGGGTCGGTGCCGGCGAGCAGGCGCTTGATGCGGCTGCGAATCGCCTCGTCGTCGCGGCTCGGCAAGGCGCGCGCGGCGAGCGGCGCGAGCGGGCTCTCCCCTTCGGCCCAGCGCGCGAGCAGCGCCGTCGGCAGGCCCGCGCCGCTCGGATCCGCGAGGAGCGCGACGCCCGCCGCGACCTCGATCGCCGAAGGTGCGTCCCCCTTCGACGCTTGGGGCTTCGGGTCGCCTTCGGCGCCCTGCGCCCCAAACCCCCGCCCCGCCGCCTTCGCGCCGAGCACGCGCGCGAGCTCCGCCGGCGCGTCGTTCTTGCCGATCGCCGCGCGCGAGAGCGAGGCGCGCGCCACCGCGGCCACGATCGCCACGTCGCACGGGCGTTTCTCGGGGCAAGCGGCGTCGAGCGCGGCGCGCACGCTCGTCCGGCCCGTCGCGACCCGGCCGAAGACGCTCACCGCGCGGTCGGCCGGATCCTTCTCGTTCGCCATGGCATCGAGCGCTTCCCCGAGGCCGCTCGGTTCGTCGCCGAGCACGAGCGCGCGCACGAGCGCCGCGCGCGTGATCAGCCGGCGCGGCGCGCCCTTCTTCGCCGACGTGCTCCCGAGCGCCCGTTCGAGGGACGCGCGCGCGTCCTTGCCCGGCATGCGCGCGAGCGCGAACGCCGCCGCCGTCGCATGCTCGGGCTTGCCGAGCTGCGCGAGCAGCGCCGTCGCGGCCTCCGGCCCGCCCGCGCGACCGATCGCCGCGATGGCTTGCTCCCGATCGTCGCCGTCGAGCGCTTCGAGCGCCGCGACGAGTGGTTTGACCAGCGCCGGCGAGGGCGCGGTGAGCGCGAGGCGCACGCCGTCGAGGCGCGTCGGGCCTGCTGCGAGCAGCGCGGCGATCGCCTCGGCCGCGCCGTCTGCGCCGAGCCGCGCGAGCACCTCGGCGCCTGCGCGCTTCTGCTTCACGTCGTCGTTCTTCACCCACGTGCGCGCCGCCGCTTGCGCGCTCGTGTCGCCGAGACGCGCGAGCGCGAGCGCCGCGGCGGCGCGGTAGGTCGGATCCGTGTCCTCGAGCGCCTGCCGGAGCCGCGGGATCGCTCGCACGTCCCCGAGGTCGCCGAGCAGCGCCGCGAGGGCCGGCTCGATCCGACGACGCCCTTCCAGCAGCGGCGCGATCGACGCGGGCGGGTACACCACGAGCGCCGCCGACGCCGCTTCTCCGCCCGGCCCGCCTTGCATCACCGCGCCCACGAGCGCCGACAGGGCCTTCTTGTCGCGGCTCCTCGCGAGCGCGAGCGCCGCGGCCCCGCGCGCGAGCCCCCCGTGCGACGCCGCGCGCGCCTCGGGACCACCTTCCGAGAGCTCACGCATGAGCAGCGGCCGCACCGCCTCGCGATCGGCGTGCGCCGCGAGGATCCGCACGCCTTCGAGCCGCGTGCGTCCGTCGCGCGTCAGGATCGACGACTGCTCGAACGCGTTCGTCAGGGCGTCGATCGCCTCGGGCGTCCCGATCGCCCCGAGCCTGCGCACGCCGCGCAGCCGCTCCTCGACCGAGCCCGACACGAGCAGCCGCTCGGCCACGGGCACGCCGAACGAACCACGGAGCGTCCCGCGGGGCGGAACGGAAACCTCGCCGTACTCGTCTTCATCGACGGCCCTGCGCCCGACGCCCACCGCGATCCCTTGCGCGCTCGCCACGACGGGCGCGAGCGAGAGCGCGGCGAACGTGAGCGACGCGAAGAGGGCGAACGAACGGCGCATGACGGGGGCAACTATCGACGACGGGAGGCGGGTTGTCACGCCTCATCCTCGGGGGGTTCTAGGCCCGAGCGAGCGCGGCCCGGAAGTCGCGGAGGCTTTCGTCGAGCTGCCTCGGCGTCACCTTGACCTCGGCGAAGACGCGCTGGGTCCCTGCGGGATCGGTCTTCAGGTTCGCGATGATCGTGTCGAGATCCTTCTTGGCCTCGAGCACGGCCACGCGCAGCTTGTCCTTGGGCCCGAGGTCGCTCGTCGCAGCGCCGCGAAGCTTGTCCAGGCATTCGGCGAGCTTCACGCCCCGGAGGTTCGCCACACGGGAATCGTCCCTCGGCCCGCCGGCATTCGAATACGCGGTGAGGGTATTGCTCCCGCGCGCGGCGAGGTACTTCCACATCGCGGACGCGACGGTCGGGACCGTGTTCATGGTCGCCTTCGGTTGCAAGCCCACCGCCGCGAGGACCTTCTTGTACGACTTGCTGTAATTCTCGGCCGCGCGCGGCTCGACCACGCTTCCGGGGTCCTTCCCCTGCGCCTGCAAGGACTTGCTGGCGGTATTGCCCGCTCCGGTGAACATCTTGGTGAAGAAGCTCAGCATGTGCTTCACCGAAATGGCGGGGTGTCCTTCGCTCTTCAGGAACAGAGCCGACGAGGCCGATGCGACGCTCTCGAGCTGGACGAGGAGCTCCTTGTATCCCTTGAGGAATTGCCAGCCGTCTCCCGCGGTCTTGCCATGCTCGCTGAGATGGCTGGACCAGCGGCCCGGCAGCGCGTCGTACCCTTGTCTCACCTGCCCCGGATTCTCGAGCTCGATCATGTACGAGCCCTTCTCGAGGGGCTGATGAATCCAGCACGCGACGTACAGGGCCTGAAACCCGTCGCGGTCCACCCCCGACCGGAGGAGCGCGCTCACGGGTTCACTTCCTTCCCCGAACCGATCCTTCAAGTACCTGGACCAATCGGCTGGCGTCTGGAAGTCCGGGCCAAAGATCTTGTCCTTGTCGCTCCTCTTGCTTTCACCCTTGATGAGGTCGACGAGCGTGGGCATCGCTCACCTCGCCCCGGGCTTCTTCGCCTTTGCCATCTGGTCCTCGGCCTGCGCGACGGCCTCGTTCAGCGTCTTCAGCGCGTCGATCGCCTGCGCCGAGCCCTGCCGATCGATGTCGAGCTGCAGGCCACAGCCCGCGCAAAAAATGGAGCTGCCGGTCAGGATCTGCTCGATCGTCGCCTTGATCTTGAAATTGCAGCACGGGCACGGGAAACCATGATTGTCGGACTGAGCCTTCAACCCTTGCAGCATGACGATCCTCTCCTTGCTCGATGGTCCTGGTTCGTGCGATTGCGTTATTCAGGCTTGCCGGCAGGCACACCGGTGACCTGGATGCTGTTGCCGAGCAGCCCGAAGATGCCCGTGAGCCCCGCGGGTACGTCGCAGCGCGACATCGTCAGCGAGAACTTGATGTTGGTCGTCTCGGACGCGGCGTCGCTCTTCGGCTGCGCGTCCGCCGCGATCCTCGCGAGCAGCTTCGGCGCTTGCGAATCCCCCTGGCTCATCTCCACGATCTTCGTCGTGAACGAGATCTCCGCCTTGTCGATGCCGAGAATGGGGATCGGCACGAGCGTCAAGAGCGGCACGGAGACGGTGTATCGCTTGACGCCCACGCCCGGCACGACCTGCTGGTAGCTGAATTGCACCGTGCGCAGCTCGCCCTTCTCGTCGAACCCCACACTCTGGATGAAGTCCGACGTGGCCTTGGCGGCCATTCCATCCGCGTCGACGATGTCGCGGACGAGGCTCCCCACGAGCTGACTCAACGGGATCTGAGAAACGGTGTTCTCCGGCATGACGGACTCCTACACGCTCGCGTGTGGCGCTTCGGCCGTGACCCCGTGGAGCCGCGGCACGCCCGACGCGTCGATCTCGATGGATATCTTCACGACCATGAGCGGCCCCGGCTCCGCTCGATCCTGCGCCGCGATCGGCCATTCGAACGTGCACACGACGTGGGTCGGGCGCAGGCTCGAATGAAAACGCTCCACCTGCTGCGCGCCGGAGAGCTCGCGCGCAGGCACGCGAGCGAGCGCGAGCCCTCGCTCGATTTCATCGAGCACTGCGGTGACCATCCGCTCGACTCGCTCCTGCATCGACGCTCACCCCGAACCGCAACAGGTGGAGATCGCGGCCATCGCCCTCGTTCAGCTCACGTCGTCTTCCCGGGCACCGCCTTGATGGCGTCGTTCAGCATGTTGAGCACCTTCGAGGTGCCCGCAGGCATGTCGTGCCCCGTGGCGTGCACGTTGACGTTGACCGTGTACTCGACGGAGTACTTCGAATCCCTCGTCGAGCTCGAGTCCGACTTGCTCGAGTAGCTCCCTTTGAAATTGACCTTGTCGAAGAGGAAGCCGAAGGATCCGCTGGTCTCGCCTCCCGTCTGGTTCTCCGTGCTCTGCTTCGCTTCGAAGCTCGACGTGGCATTGATGGCCGCCTTGAAGTTGATGTCCATCGTCTCGACCAGCAGGTACGGAATCGGCACCAGGGTCAGGAGCGGCACCGTGAGCTGCGCCGTATCGGCGCCCCTCGAAAACGTGAACGTGACGGACATCACGGCAGTCGGGGCCTTGCCGTCCGACCCGTTGGGGTTGCCGTCCTTGTCCAGGCCAAAGAGGACACCCAGCACGTACTTCAGCGTGGCGTTCGCCGCCAAGGTCTGCGCTTCGACGCCGGCGACGAGCGGGCCGCCGATGATCGCCCCGAAGGGGATCTGGCTGAGGAGCTGCGTTGCGGCTGCTTGATCGCCGTTGTTATTCGAACCGGTACCTGTACCGTTGTCGCTCATGGGAAGACTCCTTTTGGATGCCGCCGGCCGCCGAAAACGGAATAACCACCGGAGCACCGCAAGAACGAGGTACGCGGGTCGAGATACGCCGCTTGGCCGAAAAGAACGATTCATGGCGCCCACGCACGACACACGTCGCCGTCGCGTGGGACCACGCCCGCGAATCACGGCAAAGCAGCGAGACGCAGACCCTCGAGCCAAAGAGTCGCGAGCCCCGGCTGCGGTCATCGGCCGCCCGCCGGTGTTCTACAGATACGGCCGGTCGATCCTCGGGAGCAACAGATTTTCGCCCGTTCACGGGAGCGTAACGAATTCGTACGATCCCGGCGCGCCGAGACAAACAATTTGACAGCGAAACGCGCGAGAAACCGATCCCTTTTCGATCCAGTCAAACGCAGGAGATCCTCTCGTACGGATGGACCAACGATATCGGCGCGTCGCGCTTCGCCGTGTTTCGCCGCGGATTCGATCCCCATTTCGCGCCCGGACGCACACTCCCGGCGCACCCCCCTGGATCACCTCCGATCCACGTGCCAGATCACAACACGGAGCCACGCCCCTCACCGGGTCGGTCGGCAGCGCAGTTTCCGCCGCGATCCGTGGCGTTCCTGCGGGCGGTGACGCCCCCTCGCCCGCGTCGCCATGGGCCTCCGCTCGCGCAGGCTCCGCGCGTCGCGCCCAACCGTTCCACGAGACCGACGCCGGGGCGACCGAGCGATCCGCGACCCGCCGCGCCGGGCCCCGCGTCCCTGTCAAGACCCATCTCGCCGTGTCGCCGTGAGCGCGAACCCCCGTCTCCGTCACGACCACGCAGTTTTCCGTATCGTCAGAACGGAACGAAATTGCTGGTCGGCCCGGCGGCCAGCAACTACGTTACGTCACCCGTCGGGGGGACCGAGGAGGAAAGCAGCAACGATGTTGTCCGTGCGTCATCTGGAGAAATTCGTCACGGCCTCCGCGAATCGGGTCTGGCCGGTGATGCAGACGCTGAACACGCTCGGCCCGGAGGCCCTGCCGTTCAAGCCTCGATGGAGCGATCGCCCCATCCCGCGCGGCAAGGAGCGGACGAAGCCGCCGCTCGGCTGGCCTCGGGTGACGGACAGCTTGTGCCCCACGTGCGTCAAGGAAGCGCGCGCCGAGATCCTGCGCGGCGACGCGGACTGGACGAAGCTCGTCTCGGACAACCCCGGAGAGATCAAGGCGCACATCGTCGAGCGCGACGGCCAGATCCGGATGGAGAAGGAGTGCCCGAAGCACGGCCGCGTGAGCGACGTCATCTCGATCGATCCGAAATTCCTCGCGCGGATCGAGAGCCTCTTCCAGGGCCGCGACGTGGTGATGACGCCCGATCGCATCCACCAGCACGGATCGAGCTCGATCAAGTACGGCCGCGGCGCGGTGCTCACGGTCGACCTCACGAATCGCTGCAACATGATGTGCGACCCGTGCTTCATGGACGCGAATCAGGTCGGCTACGTGCACGAGCTCTCCTGGGAGGAGATCACGCAGATCCTGGACGACGCGGCCGAAGTGCGGCCGAGGCGGCAGATGTCGATCCAGTTCTCGGGCGGCGAGCCCACGCTCTCGCCCCATTTCCTCGACGCGATCCGTTATGCCCGCAAGAAGGGCTATTTCGCCGTGCAATGCGCGACGAATGGCCTGCGCTTCGCGCAGGAGCCCGGCTTCGCCAAGCAATGCAAGGAGGCGGGCCTGCGCATGGCCTACCTCCAGTTCGACGGGGTCACGAACGAGGCGAACAGCCACCGCAAGATCGCGAACCTCTACGACGTGAAGCTCCGCGCGATCGAGGAGCTCGCGGCGGCGGGCATCGACGTCATCCTGGTCGTGACCGTCGTCAATGGCGTGAACAACGACATGGTCGGCCCGATCATCGAGTTCGCGATCGAGAACGCCGACAAGGTCACGGTCGTGAGCTTCCAGCCCGTGAGCTTCACCGGCCGCGACGAGGACATCTCCGACGAGCTGCGCGAAAAGCAAAGATACACGCTGAGCCACCTCGCGCGCGACGTGAAGGCGCAGACCGGCGTCACCGAGCCATTGCGCGATTGGTTCCCGCTCTCGGCGCTCTCGCCGTTCGGCGACGTCGTCGATCTGCTCGACGGACCGGACAAGGATTTCGGCCAGCTCAATTGCGGGTGTCACCCGAACTGCGGCATCGGCACCGTGCTCTTCGTCAACAAGAAGACGAAGCAGATGGTCCCCTTGCTCGAGTTCCTCGACATGGAGGGCATCCTGCGCGATTTCCGGACGATCTTCGACGCGGGCCGGGGCTCGAAATGGACGAAGGCGCAGGTGCTCACGAGCATCCTCCGCCATTACAAGCCGGAGAAGGCGCCGCCCGGGTTCGACGTGAAGACGCTCGTGAAGCAGTTCATGAGCCAGACGGGCGCGGCGCACGCGGGCGAGAACGACGCGAAGGAATACGAGTGGCGCGTGCTCTTCGTCGCCGGCATGTGGTTCCAGGACCTCTTCAATTACGATTTCCGCCGGACGGAGATGTGCATCATCCCCTACGGCACGCAGATGGGCGAGATCAGCTTCTGCGCCTACAACACGGGCGTCGGCTGGCGCAACGTGCTCGAAAAGATCAAGGCGAACGCCACGGTCGCCGAGTGGTACCGCAAATACGGCAGGCACCCGATCTACGCGAAAAACAAGGACCTCGCCCTGCCCGAATTCGAGAACTCCATCACCGTGAAGGAGCACGAGCTCGCCAAGCAGGAGCGGAAGAAGGCCGTCCGCTTGCCGATCGTGTCGTCCTAGGCCCTTTCCGCCGAAGGCGCCGCCCGCCGAACATGGTCGGCGCCGAACCCTCGTTCAGCCACGCCCAGACGGTCGCCCCTCGCTCGAAGCGAACCACGCCTCGATCTGCGCGAGCGTCTGAAACACGCCCGCCCCGTCGTCGGCGGCGCTGTGCGCGACGAGCGTCGCGAGCCCGTGTTGCCGCGGCGTCGAGACGAGCCACGCCGTCCGGATCTGCCGCCGCCGGAGGAGCTTCTGGCACGTGCCGAGGCCGACGCGCGCCATCACCGTGAAATCCGTGAGCCCGCGGATGTCGATGAGCACGAGCTTCGTGCTCGCCTGGCTCGCGAGCGCGTCCACGGTCTTCGCCGTGAGCTCCTCCGCGATCAGATCCCCGAGCGCACCGCCGATCTCGATCGTCACCCGATCGGGCGGAGTCATCGTGAGTTGGAAGCGGTGTTGCGCCATCGAGGCAGACCACCCACCATCCTACGCGAACCCCGCGCTCGTCAACCACCTTACGTCATCGACCCCAACGGATTCCTTCGGTCAGGATTTATTCCGTCCAAGGGACACTCACATCACTCGGGCTCGGGGCAGCCGTCGTCGTCGTCCTTGCCGTCCTCGTCTTCTTTGGTCTTGGGGCACTTGTCTTCGTTGTCCGGCACGCCGTCGTCGTCGTTGTCGCCGTCGGGGCAGCCGTCGTGGTCCTCGAAGCCGTCCTTGTCCTCGGCGAGCTCGCGGCACTGGTCGGCCTCGTCCGGCACGCCGTCCTCGTCGACGTCGCGCACGCGCGGGGCCCAGCCGATGCCGAGCATCACGCGAAGAGGTCCGGTGCCGACGCCGCCGAAAAACCCGCGCGACGCGCCGGCGAGGACCGAAAAGTCCCCGAGCTGCGCCCGCGCCCCGAGCGCCGCCTCGAACGCGGTGAGGGTACGGTTCTGGAAAGGCTCCAGGGGGTAGATCGGCACGTGCCCGTTCGTCTCGAGGAACACGGTGAAACGGCCGGCCTCGTCGATGCCGAGGGCCTGGGGCCGGAAGGAGAGGCCAAACGAGAAGGGGAGCTCGTGCCCGACACGCTGGCGGCAGCCTAAAGGATCGGTGAGAGGGATGTGGGCGCAGGCGAAACGCTCGGTCTCCGCGCGGAGCTTGACGCCCGCGGCGAGGTGGAAGCCGAGGACGAGGAGGCGGTACTCGGCGAGCAGGCGCGTGGTGCTGGTGATCGCGCCTTCGCCGAGGAAGGAGCCGCGATCGCCGGTGGGCACGGTGAACCGCTCGTGGAGGCCGAGGGCAAACCCGCCGAGGTCGCCGCCGGTGGGTTTGACGATGACGAGCTTGCCGGTGAACGCGAGGTCGCCGAGGGCCTGCTGGGGGATGTTCGTCGGTCCGAGCGTGGCGACGGAGTCGAAGTCGGGGGTGTCGCCCTTCTGGTACAGGGCGAAGGGCAAGTCGGCGCCGAAGGAGAGGCGGCCGAGGGCGCCGATGTTGGCGACGAGGTCGCCGGTGAGCTGATGGGTGAGGACGTCGAACACATGCTCGTTCGTCGCAGGATCCCGGAGCGTGATTGGTTTGTACGCGTACGAACCGTAGACGGCGATGTTCCAGTCGCCGTGCGCGGGCGTGGAGACAGGTTCGAGGAAGAGGCCCGCCGCAGGATCGGTGGAAGGATGGTACCCGCGCAGATCGAGCGAGGGCACGGGATCAGGCTCGACGGCCGCGGCCGAGCGCGCCACGAGGGACGCGGCGAGCGCGAGGCCCGTGGCAAGACGCGAAGAGAAGAAAGGCATGACGCGGGCGTAGGTTAGCCCAGGTGAAACCTCGGGGAAAAGGGGTCGATGTTGGTCCCCGGGGTTCTTCGCCCCAAACGGATCACCGATACATCCGATCGATCCGCGCCTCCGGCGACCGCGGATCGAGGAGCACGAGCACGAGGTAGAACACCCACTCCGCCGGCTTCATCAAGAGGTACACGAGGTCCGACACCCACGCGGGACGCAGGTAGTTGCACACGGGCCGGGCGAGCAGATCGTACGTTCGTCGTGCCAAACGACCGAAGCGGGGCCAGCGCTCGTGAAGCAGATCCTCGAACGCGTTCGCCACCGCGAGCTGACGGTTCACCAGGATCGGCACGCCGCCGCGCCGGCCCATCCGGAGCGGGCGCACGAGCCAGGAATGGCCACGCGCCGCCACGGTGCAGAGGTAATGGCAATCGCCGGGGATCAGCTCCACCGGGAGCCGCGAGAGCGTGTAGTCGCACGTCCGCGTGAAGACCTGGAGCGCGCCCGCCGCATGGCCCAGCCAAACCGCCTGGATCACGGCGTGCACGCCGAGCAAGACCGGCGACAAGGCGAGGGCGCGAAGCAGCGTCGGGGCGTGGATCTTCTCGGGCAGGAAGGATTGCTCCGGGCCTTCGCGATACACGGTGAGCGGCTTTCCGAGAGCCCGCGCCTCCGCGCCCCGCAGGCGCAGGCGGTGGCGGAGCTCCGCGCCGTAGAGGATCACGGTCAGGACCGGGGACAAACAGGGCAAGAAGGCCGGCGGGAACACCACGCCAATGAGCACCCATTTGCCGAAATGCACCGCGAGCAGCACGTGGATGGCCATCCCCGCGAGCATGCCCGCGTGCACGAGGAGCTCGGCCATCGGCGGGTGCAACGCCGCGCGCCTGCGCCGCGAGACCACGTACGCGAGCGCCGTCACGAGGTGAAACGCGAGCAGGCCGAAGACCTCGGGCTCGGCGAGCGGGCGGAAGACCTCGCCGCTCGCCTCGCACTCCATCACCTGGCACGTCGCGTTGACGATGTGGTTGTAGAGCAGCCCCCACGCGGGGAGGATGCTGAGGACGAGGACGTCCGCCCACGCCAGAGCCGCGCCGCGCCCGTGCGTTCGGGTGCGACGGTAGAGCTTGATGACGCCCCAGAGCCCCACGCCGACGGCCGCGATCCCGAAACAGACGAACGCGAGGCCGCGGGCTCCCGTGGAGAGCGCGACGAGAGCCGCGACGGTCGGCGAGACGTACCCGACGACGAGCAACGTCACGAGCGCGGCGTCCGCGAGGCGGCTGTGCGTGGAGGGCGAAGGCGCGGGCGCCTCCGCGAGCGGGGCCTCGGGCGGCGCGAAGGGGACCATCGCGGGGTTTGGCTGGGCCCCTGCTTCGTTCGGTGCCTCGGGCCCCTTGTCGCGTTCTTGTTCCC
This sequence comes from Polyangium sp. y55x31, assembly GCF_029946505.1. Lineage (GTDB taxonomy): Bacteria > Myxococcota_A > Polyangia > Polyangiales > Polyangiaceae > Polyangium. The sequence continues at coordinate 44,025 of NZ_JARZHG010000052.1, read as the reverse complement.
CGGAATCCATGCGCTCTCCGATGCCCATCGTACCTTGCGTCCTGCGAGCTGACACGCGGATCCTACCCACGCCTACATGCGCGGCCCCGGTGAACGCTCGCCAAACGTTCGCCTTCCCGCGCGAATCATGCGAAGAGTCGGAGCCATGGACGTCATCCGGATTCGCGGTGGAAAGCAGCTTCAGGGCAAGATCCGCGTGAGCGGCGCGAAGAACGCGGCGCTGCCGATCCTGTGCGCGACGCTCCTCTCGGACGGCGAGAGCATCCTGCGCAACGTGCCGGCCCTCAAGGACATCGAGACCACGGGCGAGCTTCTGCGCGTGCTCGGGCGCAACGTGATGGTCGACCCGCCCCTCGTGCGCGTCGCCGGCGGCCCCGAGGCGAACCCCGAGGCCCCCTACGAGCTCGTCAAGCAGATGCGCGCCAGCGTGCTCGTGCTCGGCCCCCTCGTCGCGCGGTACGGCCGCGCCAAGGTGAGCCTCCCCGGCGGATGCCAGATCGGCTCGCGCCCCGTCGACCAGCACCTGAAGGGCCTCGAAGCGCTCGGCGCGACGATCCGCCTCTCGAACGGCTACATCCACGCCGAGTGCAAGCGGCTCCGGGGCGCCGAGGTCGTCTTCGACATGCCCACCGTGACGGGCACCGAGAACATCATGATGGCCGCCGCGCTCGCGAAGGGCCGCACGACGCTGGTCAACTGCGCCCGCGAGCCGGAGGTCGAGGAGCTCGGCCGCGTGCTCAACAAGATGGGCGCGCGCGTCGACGGCGCGGGCACCGACGTCATCCACATCGAGGGCCGCGACGAGCTCGACCCGTTCGATCACGCGATCATCTCGGACCGCATCGAGACCGGGACGTACATGGTCGCGGCGGCCGCGGCCGGCGGCGACGTGCTGCTCGAGAACGCGCCGCTCGAGGACCTCGAAGCGGTGGTGTCGAAGCTCCGCGCGACGGGCGTGGAGGTCGGGCGCGAGGGCGACTGCGTGCGCATCCGCCGCGACCCCGACCGGCCGCTGCGCCCCGTGGACGTGATGACCGCGCCGCACCCCGGCTTCCCCACGGACATGCAAGCGCAGTTCATGGTGCTCATGTGCCTGGCGCGCGGGACGTCGCGGATCGTCGAGACGATCTTCGAGAACCGGTTCATGCACGTGCCGGAGCTGCGCCGCATGGGCGCGGAGATCGACACCGACGGGCACACGGCGCACGTGCACGGCGGCCGCCCGCTCTCGGGCGCGAAGGTGATGGCCACGGACCTGCGCGCGAGCGCGTCGCTCGTCATCGCGGGGCTGCTCGCGACGGAGGGCGAGACGGAGGTCTTGCGCGTCTACCACCTCGATCGCGGCTACGAGTACATGGAGCGCAAGCTCGCGCAGCTCGGGGCCGATACGGTGCGCATCAAGGGGCAGCCGGGGTGAACGAGGGTCCGCTCTCGATCGCCGTCCCGAAAGGCCGCATCCTCAAGGCGCTCGCGCCCCTGTTTTCCCGCGCGGGCCTCGACGTGGGCCCGCTCCTCGCCGACGACCGGCGGCTCGTGCGCGACGACGCGGCGGGCCGCCTCCGCTACGTGTTCCTGAAGCCCGACGACGTGCCGACGTACGTGGAGTACGGCGCGGTCGACCTCGGCATCGCCGGGCGGGACACGTTGCTCGAAAAGAAGGCGGACCTCTACACGCCGCTCGACCTCGGCATCGGCAAATGCCGCCTCGCGGTGGCCGGGCCGCGGGGCAAACAGGCGCCGGACCTGCCCCGCGTGGCCACGAAATACCCGCGCGTCACGGCGGAGTTTTTCGCGAAAAAGGGGATCCAGGCCGAGGTGATCCCCGTCTCCGGCTCGGTGGAGCTCGCGCCGCTCGTGGGTTTGTCGGACCTCATCGTCGACGTCGTCGAGACGGGAAAAACGCTCGAGGAGAATGACCTCGAGGTGATCGAGACCGTCGCCGAGGTGAGCACGATGCTCATCGCGAACCGCGCGGCGTACAAGCTCCGCGCGGCGGAGATCCGGCCGCTTTGTGAGGCGATCGGCAAGGCCGTGGCGGAGGCTCGGGCGCCCTGATCCGGCGTTGACCTCGCTCTCCTCGCCGGCCTACGATCGGCGCGAAAGCGAGGGATCCATCATGAACATGCGCGGAACGATGCGCTTCGCGGCGCTCGGCCTGCTCGCGGGCGGAATGGTGTTCGCCTGCAGCGGCGGCGGCAGCACGTCCCCCACGGGCACGAACACGGGCGGCTCCGGCGGCGCGGGCGGCGGGAATACCGGCGGCGGCGGGACGGGCGGAGATGCGGGGGCGGGGGGCGATTTCTTCCCGGACGCCGGATGCCCGTCTTCGCAGATCTGCGGCGACACGTGCTGCCCCACGGGCGAGACGTGCGCGCTCGGGACTGCGTGCGCCCGCGAGCAGCCGCCTTGCACGACGAACGACGATTGCTTGTTCGATAGCTACTGCGACGGGGGGCAGTGCGTCCCTTACGGCATTCCCGGCGCGCAGGCGAACGACCCGGCCTGCACGAGCCCCGTCGAGATCGGCGCGATCGTGCCCTCCGAGCAATGCCGCTGGACGGGGCCGCCGAGCGGCGACGCGCATCCGAACAGCTTCCACGTGATGGCCACGCCCGTCGTCGTCGATTTCGATTTCGACAGCGATCCGACGACGCTCTCGCCGTCCATCGTCTTCAGCTCGTTCCCCACGGCGGGCAGCTACTCGAATCCGGGCGTCCTGCGCGTCATCAGCGGGAAGGATTGCTCGCAGCAATTCAGTTTCGATGCCGCGGAGGACGCGACCATGGCGCCCGCGTCGGTGGCCGTCGGCGACATCGACGGCGACGGGCGCGCGGAGATCGTCGCGGCGCGCCACGGCGGCGGCATCATCGCGTTCCGCTTCGATCCCGCGACGAACAAGTTCTCCCAGCTCTGGCGCTCCGGCACGTGCCCCGGAGGCTCCGGCCCGCCGACCACGTTCGACACGGCGGGCGGCAACGACAAATGGAGCGGGCCGTCGATTCATGACCTCGACGACGACGGCAAACCCGAGATCATTTACGGCGCCACGGTCTACCGCGCCGATGGGTGCCTTGCCTCGAACAGCCTCGGCTTCCCGGGGTACAGCAAAGGCTACGTGCCGGTCGTCGCCGACGTCGACGAGGACGGGAAGATGGAGCTCGTGCTCGGCAATGGCATTCATCAATGGGACGCGGCGACGGGCGACTGGGTCGCCGAGGCTTATTTCACGCCGGGAAACCTCGCCGCCGGTCAGGTCGCCATCGCCGAGCTCGGGAGCTTCCCGCTCGACGCGTTCGGCGGGCAGGATCGCGCCGAGGTCGTGGTCGTGTCGGGCGGGACCCTTCGCGTGCAGACGCTCGCCGGGACCGTCGTGTTCGGGCCGGTCACGATTCCAGGCGGCGGCACGGGTGGTCCCCCCACGATCGCCGATTTCGACGGGGATGGACGCCGCGAATTCGCGAGCGCGGGCGGCACGCAATACGTCGTCTTCGATTTCGACTGCCTCGCGGGCGGCGATCCCGCGAAATGTGGAGGACAATCCCCGGGGACGGGTATCCTCTGGAGCCAGCCCTCGAAGGACGCGAGCTCCAACGTGACCGGGTCGAGCGTCTTCGACTTCGATTACGACGGCAAGGCCGAGGCGGTCTACGCCGACGAGTGTTTCCTCCGCGTCTACGACGGCACGACGGGCGCCGTCATTTACAGCGTCGCCCGTTCGTCGGGGACGACCTACGAGAATCCGGTGATCGTCGACGTGGACGGCGATTACCACACGGAGATCGTCACGGCGGTGAACGACTACGCCGGCAGCCTCAATTGCCCGGCCACGGATCCGCTCTTCGCGGCCGCGACGTTCAGCCAGAACCACGGCATCCTGGTCCTTCGCGACGAGCAGGAGCGCTGGGCGGCCTCGCGGCCGGTGTGGAACCAGCACGCGTACGCGGTGACGCACGTCGGCGATCGTGGCGCGATCCCCAAGACGTCGAGCGTGGCGATCAATTGGAAGGCGCCGGAGCTCAACAATTTCCGCCAGAACGTGCAAGGCGACCTCGAAGCGCTCGGGCAGCCCGATCTCACGGCCGGCGGCGACGTCGGCGCCGTGAAATGCATCGGGACCCTCGCGACGATCGAGGCCCGCGTATGCAACCGCGGCACGCTCCCGATGGTCAGCGGCACCGAGGTCACCTTTTATGACGGCTCGGCCGAGGGGCCCACGCTCTGCACGGCCGCGATCCCGGTCGCGCTCGGCGTTTCGGAGTGCACGATCGTGAGTTGCCAGGCCGATCTCGGCGGCAAGAAGCTCGACATCTACGTCCGCGTCGACCCGCAGACGCAGACGCTCGAGTGCCACGAGAAGAACAACGACGCGCTTTATACCGGCGTCGAGTGCGGCGCCGTGCCGAACTGACGCCCTCCCCTCGATTTCCATGTATCATCCCTCCCCGGAGGTGATGATGCACGCCCCCCGCATTTCCTCGAAAAAAAGATTTCTCGCCGCCCTCGCTTGTCTCCTTCCGACGCTCGGCGTCGCGGGGACCGCCTCGGCCACGGGCATGCAGGGCCATATCTACATGGCCCAATGCGCCGCCGAGCAGGTCACGGAGCCGCGCCTGCGCGCCCTCTTCGACGCCCACCTGAACGACCTCTCGAACGGCGCCTTCTTCCCCGACTCCGGTTACACCGCCGAGGACCACGATCAAGGCGAGATCCCGCACTGGGAGCAATACGTCCAGGGCTACGTCGAGCTCATCCGCAGCAGGTACGGCGACAAACCCCTCGAAAACCCGGACGCCGCGACGCACGTGGCGTTCTTGATGGGCCTCGCCGCCCATGGGATCACGGATTCGACGTTCGATTCGCTCCTCTACGAGCGCGCGGATCAGGTCGATCCGGGGGACATGGATACCTTCGACATGGCGATGGACATCTTCCTCGTCCACGACCATCCGCGGTATTACCTGCCCGAAATCGCGGTCGACACGGAGACGCAAAGCGAGATCTTCGAGCAAAAGATCGCCCACCCCGTCACGCCCGACGCCATCAAGAAGGCCATGTCGACGGCCAGGTCCGGGATCTTCCTGGTCGCAGAATACCTCTACATCGGCGCCGACGAGTACGGGGCGAAATTCCCCTGGGCCCGGCAGAGCCTGCGTGATCCGCGGACGCCCGGCGGATATCCGTTCGGCGCCCGGGTCACGATGGGTTATTACCGCGAGATCCTCCGTCGGCTCGACGGCAATTCATCGGCCGACGGCGTGGTCATCGGCGCCTATCCGGACGAGGCCTACCCGCTCGCCACGCTCGACAATACGCGGCCCGATGGAAGGATCGTGCTGTTCTTCGGCGAGGGAATGGACCGGGCCACGATCGACGACGCGGTCGTGACCGTGCGCGACGACGCGGGGACCGTGGTCCCCACGAAGGCCTCCGTATATCGCGGCGACAAGTGGGCGAACGTCCTCCTCGTCACGGCGCAAGAGCCCTGGAAAGCGGCCACGAAATACACGGCGACCCTGCACAAATCGATCAAGACGCTCGCCGGCGTCTCCCCGACCGAAGATATCGTCTTTCCGTTCACGACCTGCACGCCGGATTCCCCGGGCGGCGATTGCGCCGCGCAGGCCGGGCCGCCGCCCGCCTCGCCCTGCCCGAAGCTCGACGAGGCGTATTCGATGCGGCCCGAGGATGTGCCCCCGGAAGAGGAAGAGCCGCCCCCGCCGACGAACGTCAATCCCGTCGCGGAGCAGGAAAGCGGCTGCACGGCCGCGCCGGCGCGCCGCGAGACGAACGCCGGGTCGCTGCTCGCGCTCGCAGGCGCGTGCGTGGCGCTCGTCGCGCGGCGGCGCGGCCGCCCTTCCTGATCAGCCGCACATCCCGTTCGGCAAGCACCGCTCGCCGATGGCGCATTGCGTGCCGCCGCAGGTGCATTGCCCGTTGCCGCCGCACGTGCCCGCCGATCCCGCGTTGCAATCGGCGTCCGCGTCGCAGCGGCACGAGGGCGCCTGCGGGGCCATGCCGCCGCAGACGAAGCCCGTGGGGCATTCACGGCCGCACGCGCCGCAGTTCATCGCGTCCGTGTACGGATTGACGCAACCCGCCGGGCTCTGGCAGCAGAGCATGTTCGCGCCGCACGCGGCGCCGCCATTACACGAGCACCCCAGGGCCGCGCAGATTTCGCCCGCCGCGCAGGTCGTCCCGAGGCAGCTACAGAGCCCCGTATTGCCGGGGCAGGTGCCGCCCGGCCCGCACTCGTTGTTGTTGTTGCAGCCGCAGAATTTCTGCGCGAGGGGGCCGCGATCGCAGTCGAGCCCGCCGCTGCAATCGTTGCCGCAGCCGCCGCAGTTCGTGTCATTTTGCTGGGCATTGAGCTCGCAGCCGTCGTCGTTGCCCATCGCGGGCATGGCGCAGTTCGCAAAACCGAGGTCGCACGACGAATCACACACGCCAGCCGCGCAGCTCTTCGAGGCGACGTTCGTCCCGGAGCACGCGCGGCCGCAGGCGCCGCAATGGTCGATGTTCGTCGCGGTGTTCGTCTCGCAGCCGTCGTCCATCGCGGGCGCCATGGGCGTCGTGCAATCGCCGGACCCGGCTTCGCACGTGGGTGCACACGCGCCGGCCGCGCACGCGGTGGCCGACGCGTTCGCGTTCGAGCAGGCATGGTCGCACGCGCCGCAATGCATCACGTCCGTCGCCGTATCCACCTCGCAGCCGTCCGAGGGATCACCATTGCAATCGGCCGTCCCCGGCGCGCAGTCGAGCCCGCACATCCCGTCCGTGCAGGTCGCCGTTGCGCCGCCCGGACAGACGTTGTTGCACGCGCCGCAGTTCATCGGGTCGTTCTGGAGGTTCACCTCGCAGCCCGTCGCGTCCATCATGTCGCAATCATCGAACCCGCCGTCACACGCGCCGAGCGTACACGCGCCCATGTCGCACGTCTCGGCTGCGTTCGCGAGGTCGCACGTGTCGCCGCAGAACTTGCAATCGATCAGCGTGCCGAGCATGGTCTCGCAGCCGTCGGCGTTATCCATGTTGCAATCGCCCGTCCCCGGCTGGCACGGGTTCGGCGCGCAACTGCCGTTGCTACAGGTCTCGAAGGTGGTGCAGGCCGTATCACAACCACCGCAATGCTGCGGGTCCGCTCCGGTGTTCGTCTCGCAGCCATTGGCGGCCATAGCGTCGCAATCGGAGAACCCTGGATTGCACGTGCCCACGGCGCACGCGCCGTCGGCGCAGACGGGCGTCGCATTGAGCACGACGCACGGTGCGCACCCCTTGCCGCAGCCCGTGGCCGGATCGTCGACGGAGACACACGTGCCATTGCAGCTCACCTGCCCGGCCTCACACGCGGACGAGCCGCCACTGCCGCCATTGCCAGCGCTGCCCCCCGTCGGCTCGAACTGGTCGAAATCCTGGGTACAGCTGGCGATGCCCAGGCCCGCGAGGGCAAGGGCCATGAGGGCAGACAAAACACCGAACCGCATCGACGCCTCCGTCGGGAAAACCGCGACCTGGGCCACGATTATCCTGAGATGACCCGAGAGTTCAATGCTTTTGTCGATGCGGGGCGTGGCAGAAACGTGAACGTCAGGTCTCGGCCTTCACCGGCGTCGCCTCGCTCCGGCCGAAGATCGGCGCGAGGACGACGTAGAGCGCGCCCGATAGGAAGAAACCCACGAACCAGGCATAGTTGTAGAGCTTCATCCAGATCGGGGCGACGGTCATGACCTTGATCGTCCCGAGGAACCCCGGCAGGTTCGGCAGGATGCCCACCAGGAGCGCGAGGATGGCCGCCGGATTGAAGCCGCCTCGATACCAGTACGAGCCCTCGCGCACGTAGAGCTGCACGAGATCGAGCTTCGTCTTGCGGACGATGAAATAGTCCGCGATGAGGATCCCGCCGATCGCGCCGAGCAGCGCCGAATACCCGACGAGCCACGTGAAGATGTAGCCCGACGGGTCCGAGACGAGCCGCCACGGCTGGATCAGGATGCCGATCACGCCCGTGATGAAGCCGCCGGTCCGGAACGAGATGCCCTTCGGCCAGAGGTTCGCGAAATCATTCGCCGGGCTCACCACGTTCGCCGCGATGTTCGTCGCGAGCGTGGCAATACAAAGCGAGAAGAGCGCGACCACGAGCAGGACCGGGTTCTTGAACTTCGTGATGAGCACGACCGGGTCCCAGATCGTCTCGCCGTAGATCACCGCCGTCGCCGAGGTGACCGCCACGCCGATGAACGAATAGAGCCCCATCGTGGTCGGCAAGCCGAGCGCCTGTCCCACGACCTGATCCCGCTGCGAGTACGCATAACGCGTGAAATCGGGGATGTTCAACGAGAGCGTCGCCCAGAAGCCGATCATGCCCGTGAGCGCGGGGAAGAAAAACGACCAGAACTGGCCCTCCTTCTTGCCGCCCGCCGAAAACGCCGAGGGCGTGTCGAGCATCGGACCGAACCCGCCCGCCTTGCCATAGGCCCACGCGAGCAGCGCGAGCCCGAGCGCGATGAGCAGGGGCGCCTTGATGTTCAGGAGGACCCGGATCGAATCGATCCCCTTGTGGATGACCCACATGTTGATCCCCCAGAAAAACAGAAAGCATAGGAGCTGGGGGAGGCTGATGCCGAGGATGTTCGCGGGCGCGCTCTCCCACGAGGGGACGAAGACGGCGATGATCTTGAAGATCGCCCAGCCCCCGATCCACGCCTGGATCCCGAACCAGCCACACGCGACGAGCGCGCGCAGGATCGCCGGGATGTTCGCGCCGAGAATGCCGAACGACGGGCGGCAATACACCGGGAAGGGAATGCCGTATTTCGTGCCCGCGTGCGCATTCAGGATCATCGGCAAGAGGACGATCGTGTTGCCGAGGAAGATCGTCAGCACGGCCTGCCACCAGCTCATCCCCTCGGCAATGAGCGAGGAGGCGAGCATGTACGTGGGCACGCAGGCCGACATGGAGATCCAGAGCGCGGCGATGTCCTTCATCGCCCACTTGCGATCCTTGATCCGCGTCGGCTCGAGGTCGTGGTTGATGTAGGGCGAGACGATCTCGCCCTCGATCTCGTGAATGTCACCCGAGACGCGGACCGCGAGGCGTGGGTCGGTCGTCATGGAGGGAACCCCCGAATGGTAGGATCAGCCGTTACGCTTGGCGCGCTCCATCTCCGTGACGTGAAGTCCGCCGGGTACGAAATCGGCGCCGCGCTGGACGCGGTCGTCCCAGGTCTCGTGCGGTTTGTCCGAGGCCACTTCCTTCATCGTGATGCAACCCGAGACGGGGCAAACGAGCTGGCAGAGATTGCAGCCGATGCACTCCTCCTCGTCGACGAACGGCACGCGCGCGCCCGGCGTTCCGCCCTTCGCCGTGACCGCGCGGTCCGGGATGAGCTTCGGGATGTGCGTATGCCCCGCCTTGCGCGCCTGCTCCTCCGTGCGGCCGGGCAGGTGGATGCATTGGTGCGCGCCGTCCATGCAGGCGACGTAGCAGAGCTGGCAGCCGATGCATTTGTCGGTCGAGATGTCGGCGACGACGCGATACCCGAGGTCGAGCTCGCCCCAGTTCTTGTATTGCGGCGCGGCCCGGCCCCGGAGCTCGAGGACCGATTTCATGCCCTTCGAATCGAGGAAATCGTTCAGGCCCTCGATCATGTCCTCGACGATGCGGTAGCCATAATGCATGACCGCCGTGCACACCTGCACGCTCGTGCACCCGAGCGCGATGAACTCGGCCGCGTCGCGCCAGTTCGAGATGCCGCCGATGCCCGAGATCGGGAGCTTCGCGATGTACGGGTGCCGCGTCAACTCGCCGACCATGTGCAGCGCGACGGGCTTGACCGCCGGGCCGCAATAGCCGCCGTTCGTCGAGGCGTCCCCGACGCGCGGCAGCGGCACCATCCGGTCGAGGTCGATGCCCATGATCGACTTGATCGTGTTGATCAAGCTGATCCCGTGCGCCTTCGATTCGAGCACCGCCTCGCCCGGCTCGACGATGTCCGTCACGTTCGGGCTCAGCTTGACGATGACCGGCTTCGTGGCGAATTCGACGGCCCAGCTCGCGATCTCCCGGAGCACCTTCGGCTCCGAGCTCACGGCCGAGCCCATGCCGCGCTCGCACATGCCGTGCGGGCAGCCGAAATTGAGCTCGTGGCCGTCCGAGCCCGCCTCCTCGGCGCGCTGGATGATCTCCTTCCACTCCTCCTTCGTCTCGACCATGAGCGAAGTGATGACGGCGTGGTTCGGATACCGGCGCTTGACCTCGCGAATCTCGCGCAGGTTCACTTCCAGCGGCCGGTCCGTGATGAGCTCGATGTTGTTCAGGCCCATCATGCGCGTATTGCCGTAATCGATGCCGCCGAACCGGCTCGATACGTTGACGATCGGATTGCCGAGCGTCTTCCACACGGCGCCGCCCCAGCCGGCGTCGAACGCGCGCATGACCTGGTCGCCCGTGTTCGTGGGCGGCGCCGAGGCGAGCCAGAACGGGTTCGGGCTCTTGATACCCGCGAAATCAATCGATAAGTCTGCCATGTCTCAGGCTCCCACGCCCTTTTCCGCGCCCATCTCCGCGCCCATGAGAAACGCGTGCATGCTCGTGACCGCGATCTTCGCCTCGGCGACCGCGTTCACGACCTCCTTGCCGCCGTTGACGCAATCGCCGGCGCTCCAGACCTTGGGGTTTCCGGTGCGATGGGTCTTCGGATCGACGATGACCCGGCCGCGCGTGTCGAGCTCGACGCCCGGGAACGAGCGCGCGACCTCGGTCGCGCGGCTCTGGCCGACCGCGACGACCACGAGGTCCGCCCGGAGGTCCTCCTCGGTGCCGGGCACGGGCTTTTTGTCCTCGGTCCGGATCACGCGGACGCCCGTGACCTTGCCGATGTTGTCCCGTAAAACCGCGACCGGCGAGCGCTCGCAGAGCACCTTCATGCCGTCGACGCGGCCGCTCGCGAGCTCGTGCTCGTAGGCCGAGAGCTCGTGGTCGCCGCCGCGATAAACCATGGTCGCGTCGATGCCGAGCAATGCGAGCTCGTGCGCGACGTCGACGGCCGTATTGCCGCCGCCGACGATGATCGCCCGGTCGACGCCCTTGAAGCGGAGCGTCGGGTCGGCCTTGAGCCGCTCGATGAGGTGCGTCGCGCCAACCACGCCGCCGCCGTCCTCGCCGGGGATCTTGAGGCGCGAATCCGGGCCGAGGCCGAGGCCGAGCAAGACCGCGTCGTATTGCTGGAGCAGCGTCGCGACCGAAACCTCCTCGGGCGAGCCCGAAACGGGGACGATCTCCACGCCCTGATAAAGCTCGACGTTGCCGAGCGAGAGCACCCACGTGATCTCCGTGAGCGCCTCCTCGACCTTCATCTTGTACGGGGCGATGCCGAGCGTATTGAGCCCGCCCGGCAGGAGCTTCTTTTCGTAAATGGCCACCTCGTGCCCTTCGAGCGCGAGCCAGCCGGCCGCCGCGATCGACGCCGGGCCCGCGCCGACGAGCGCGACGCGCTTGCCCGTGGGCGCCTTGGGCTTGAAGAGCTGCGGATCCTCGGCGAGCGCCGTCTCCACGGCATAACGCTGGAGCCGCCCGATCTTGATCGGATCGCGGTTCCAATCGTTGTAGACGCAGGCGCCGGCGCAGAGGACCTCCACCGGACAAACCTGGCCGCAGGACTTGCCGAGCAGGTTCTGCGTGAGAATGGTGCGCGCCGCGCCCTTGACGTTGCCCGTGCCGATCTTCCGGATAAACGTGGGGATGTCGATCGCGGTCGGGCACGCCTTGATGCAGGGCGCGTCGACGCAATACAGGCACCGGTTCGCCTCGGCGATGGCCTCGGCGCCCTCGTACGGCGGCTTCTTGTCCTCGTAAAGGACTTCGAGCCGGTCCCCCTCGACGTCCGGGATGTGCGGCGAATGATGGGTCATCGGAGCTCCTTCGCAGCAGCCGGCGCCTCGAGCTTGCGCGGGAGATAACGCCCCGCGCCGCGCACGACGTCGAGCTTGCCGTCCTTGTACTGGACGCGGCCGTGGACGATGGTGTGGCTCACCTTGCCCTTGACCTCGAATCCCTCGAAGATGTTGCGATCGCAGCGGTGGTGGTGCGTCTTCGCCGAGATGACGCTCGACCCCTTCGGATCGAAGACCACGAGATCGGCGTCGGCGCCCGGCACGATCGCGCCCTTGCGCGGATAGAGGCCGAAGATCTTCGCGGGCTGCGTGGAGAAAAGATCCACGAAGCGGTTCACGTCGATGTGGCCGCCGAGCACGCCGTAGGTCCAGAGCAGGCCCAGGCGATTCTCGATGCCCGCCGCGCCGTTCGGGATCTTCGTGAAATTGTCCCGGCCCATGTCCTTCTGGCCGACCTGATTGAACGGGCAATGGTCCGTCGCGACCACCTGGATGAGCCCCGAGGCGATGCCCGCCCAGAGCGCATCCTGGTGGCCCTTCGGCCGGATCGGCGGGCTCATGACGTACGCCGCGCCCTCGAAATCGGGTTTGTCGTAGACCGAGTCGTCGAGGATGAGGTATTGCGGGCACGTCTCGGCAAAGACGAGCTGACCGCGCCTGCGCGCGTCGGTGACGGCGTCGAGCGCCTCGCGACACGTGAGGTGGACGATGTAAATGGGCTCGCCGATCAAACGCGCCATCATGATCGCGCGGTTCGTCGCCTCGCCCTCGACGGGCGCGGGGCGCGAGAGGGCGTGGTATTTCGGCTCGAGCTTACCCTCGGCCACGAGCTTCTTCTGCAATGCGACGACGACGTCGCCGTGCTCGGCGTGCACCGTGACGAGCGCGCCGAGGTCCTTCGCGGTCTGCATGACCTGGATGAGCTCGACGTCGTCGACGCCGATCGCGCCGCGATAGGCCATGAACGTCTTGAAGGAGGGGATGCCCTCCTCGCGGACGCATTGCTCCATCTCGGACTTCGTGCGGTCGCCCCACCAGGTGACCGCCATGTGGAAGGCATAATCGGCGACGGCCTTCTTCGCCTTCTCCTTCCACATGGAAAGGCCGTCGAGCAGATGCTGGCCGCGCGCAGGGATGACGAAATCGATGATCGACGTGGTGCCGCCGGCGACGCCCGCCGCGGTGCCCGTCTCGAAATCGTCGGAGCTCTCCGTGCCCATGAACGGCAGCTCCATGTGCACGTGCGCGTCGATGCCGCCCGGGAAGACGAGCTGGCCCGAGGCGTCGATGACGACGTCGTCCGCGCCCTGCTTCACGAGCCCGGACCCGACCGCCACGATCTTGTCGCCATCGCAATATACGTCACCGACAAACTTATCGGAGGCGGTGACGATCTCGCCGTTCTTGATCAGGATGCCCATCTCGTCCTCCCGAACGCCCCTCGATCAGGGCAAGAGCTTGACCATGTCCTCGTACGTCTCGGGCCTGCGGTCGCGATAGAACTGCCAGGTGCGCCGCACCTCCTCGATCAGGTCGAGGTCCATCTCCGCGACGACGAGCTCGTCTCGGTCCTCGCTGCCGACGGCCAGGAAATTGCCCCGCGGATCGCAGAAATAGCTGGTCCCGTAGAACTTGCCGATGTTCCACGGCGCCTCGGTGCCGACGCGGTTACTCGCCGCGATGTAATACCCGTTCGCCACGGCGTGCGCGGGCTGCTCGAGCTTCCAGAGGTACTGGGACAAACCGGCCACGGTCGCCGAGGGATTGAACACGATCTCGGCGCCGTTCAGGCCGAGCAGGCGCGCGCCCTCGGGGAAATGGCGGTCGTAGCAGATGTAGACGCCGATCTTCGCGTACCGCGTCTGGAACGTGGGATAGCCGAGGTTGCCCGGCTTGAAGAAATACTTCTCCCAGAAGCCGTTCGTCTGCGGGATGTGGTTTTTCCGGTACTTGCCGAGGTACGTCCCGTCCGCGTCGATGACGGCGGCCGTGTTGTAATACACGCCGGCCTGCTCCCGCTCGTAGACGGGGATGATCATCGCCATCTGGTACTTCTTCGCGTACTCGCTGAGCCGCTGGACCGTGGGGCCGTTCGGGACCGCCTCGGCCGTGTCGCACCATTTCGCGTCCTGCGAGGGGCAGAAATACGGGGTGTTGAAGACCTCCTGCAAGCAGAGGATCTGCACGCCCTTCTTGCCCGCCTCCTCGATGAACGGGAGGTGCTTCTCGAACATCGCGTCGCGGATCTGGAGCACCGAGGCGCCCGGATCATTGAGCGCGTTACCGCACTGGATGAGCCCGCCGATGACTTTCCTGGCCATTAGAACCACCTCTCGATGACGATCTTGCGCTCGGTGTAGAAATCGATGCCGGCCGAGCCGTGGGCCTTCGTGTCGCCGAAGAGGCTCGCCTTCTGGCCGCCGAACGGGAAGAAGGCCATGGGCGCAGCGACGCCGATGTTCACGCCGACCATACCCGCCTCGACGCGGGCCCCGAACTCGCGCGCGGCCTTGCCGTTCGTCGTGTAGATGCTCGCCGCGTTGCCGAATTCGCTCGCGTTCGCGAGCCGGATCGCCTCGTCGAGGTCCTTCGCGCGCATGAACGACGCGACGGGCCCGAAGATCTCCTCGCGCGCGATCACCATGTCGGGGCGCACGTCCTCGAAGATCGTCGGCCCGATCCAGTTGCCGTCCGGCAGGCCCGGGACAGAGGCGTTGCGGCCGTCGAGGATGAGCTTCGCGCCCTCCTGCAGGCCCTTCTCGACGTACGAGAGCACGCGGTCCCTGTGCGCCCGCGAGATGACGGGGCCGAGCGTGGTGGCCGGGTCCTTGCCGTCGCCGAGGACGATCTTCTTCGCGTACGCGACGAAGGCGTCACGCACGCGCTCGTACGCGTCGCCGACGGGCACGATCACGCTGCCCGCGAGACAGCGCTGGCCCGCGCAGCCGTAGCAGGACTCGACCGCGTTCTGCACCGCGCGCTCGATGTCCGCGTCGGGCATGATCACGATGAAATTCTTCGCGCCGCCGAGCGCCTGCACGCGCTTGCCGGTCTCGCCGCACTTGCGGTAGACGATCTTCGCGACGTTCGAGGAGCCGACGAACGAGACGCCCTTCACGTCCGGGTGCTCGCAGATCGCCTCGACGACCTCGCGGCCGCCGTTCACCAGGTTCACGACGCCGTTCGGCAGGCCGATCTGCTGGATGAGCTCGAAGATGCGGCGCTGCGAGAGCGGCACCTGCTCGCTCGGCTTGAGCACGAAGGTGTTGCCCGTGGCGATCGCGTACGGGAGGAACCAGAGCGGCACCATCGGCGGAAAGTTGAAGGGCGTGATCGCCGCAAAGACGCCGAGCGGCTGGCGCAGGACGCGCGTGTCGATGCCCGAGGCGACGTCCTCGAGGCTCTGCCCCATGAGCAACGTCGGGATGCCACACGCGTGCTCGACGTTCTCGATGCCGCGGCCGAAATCATTGAACGACTCGGCGAACGTCTTGCCGTGCTCGCTCGTGCAGATGTTCGCGATCTCCTCGCGGTGCTGATCGAAGAGGCCCTTCAGCTTGAAGAGGTAACGCGCGCGCTGCACCGGCGGGACGGCGCGCCACGCAGGGAACGCAGCCTTGGCCGCCTGCACCGCAGCGTCGACGTCGGCCGAGGTCGAGAGCGGGACCTTGGCCAAAAGCTCCCCGGTCGCGGGGTTCTTCACGTCGAGCAACGTGGTGCCCGCAGAAGCAACCCAGGCGCCGTTGATGAAGTTCTCGAGCACGCGCATAAAACGACGATCCTCCTCCTGACGTGGGCCTTCGCCCTTCCCCCCTGCGCGGCCAGGCCCGAGCCCCGACGGGGGCCCGCGCGAGACGCGCCGAGCACAATCAACCGTGATTTTCTCCCCGCGACAAGGCCCAAGGGCGAACCCCGTCACGGCCGCCACGTATGCCGCCCCGCGTCGACGTGCAGGCACGGTTCGGGCGCACGCAGCGCCGCGCCGATGCTTGCGAGCGTGCCCAGGATGCTCTTACGCTGGGCTCTACATGTCGGGGGCAGAAGTTTCCGCGTTCCGACGGGCGATGTTGCAAAGGCGCTCGGACGTCCTTGTGCGCCTCGTGGACACGGGCGCGGATCCCTCGTCGTCGGAGCTCGGCGAGGCGCCGCCGGAGCTCCGCGCGGTGCTCGACGCGAGCTTCGACGCGTGGATCGACACCGCGGAAAAACCCGAGGCAAGCGCGGTGGAAGCGTGGGCCCTGCGCCTCGGCGAGCTCGCGAAGGCGCGAGGCTGGACCGGGCGCAGGGTGCTCATGTGGCTCGAGCATATCGGCCAAACGCTGCTCGACGCGGTGCTCGACGCGGTGGAGGAGGGCGTGCCGGGCGCGGACGTGGGCGCGCGGAGGATCGTCGGCGCGATGAACACGGCCGCGGCGGCGTTCAATCGAGCGTTCCGGGCGAAGGCGGAAGAAGCGGCGAAACGCGCGGCGGTGCTCCGCGCGGTCGCAGAGAACGCGCCCGACGGGATCGGGATCGCCAAACCCGATGGGTCGGTGCTCTACGCGAACCCGGCGTTCTGCAGGATGATGGGCTCGGAAGAGGCCGGCCGCGGGCACTTCACGGATTTCGTGCATCCGGACGAGGCCACGAAGCTCGCGCACATCGCCGAGGCCGCGCAACGCGTGGGCTACTGGGACGGGATCCTCCGGTACAAGCGCGCGGACGGGACGTCGTTCAACGCGCGAGCCAAGGCGTTCCGCGTGAAGTCGGAGGACGGCGAGGTGATCGCGCGGTGCGTGCTCGTGCGCGACGCGACGCCGGAAGAGCGTGCCGAGGAGCAGCGGCGCGGGCTCGAAGAGGAGATGCAAAAGGCGCAAGCCGAGGCGCTGCGTGAGCTCGCCGCGCCGCTCCTGCCGCTCGCCGAAGGGGTCCTGGCGATGCCCCTCGTCGGCTCGCTCGACGCGGCGCGGACGCCGCGGATCATCGAGGTGATGCTCGAAGGAATCACGCGGACGGGCGCGGGGCACGTGATCGTGGACATCACGGGCGTGCCGGTGGTGGACGCGGAGGTGGCCGCGTCGATCGTGCGCGCGGCGAGGGCCGCCGAGCTCGTCGGCGCGGAGGTGGTCCTGACGGGCGTGCGTGGCGCGGTGGCGAAGACGCTGGTCGATCTCGACGTGGATCTCGGCGGCATGGATACGTGGAGCACGCTGCGCGCGGGCGTGGCGCACGCGATCGCCCACGAGCGGCAGAAGCGGCACACGCGTCGAGGGGCGAGGCCTCTGCGATGAGCGAGCCCGAGGCAGCGGTGGCCGCGTCGTTCGCGGAGGCGTTCGCTTCACACCGGGAAAAGCTCGTCGAGCGGCTGACGCAGGAGGCGCTCTCGGCGCTCGGCGGGACGCTCGGGGCGCCGATCGAGGCCTTCCGCGCCGATCGCGCCGTGGAGGTCGACATCGCGATCGAGGCGCTCCGCGACGGCCGCATGTCGTTCGCGACCGAGAGCTGGAAGCGCTGGATCGACAGCTCCGTGCAGCGCGGCTGGTCGGCGTCGACGCTGCAAGGCGTGCTCGGCGCGATGCGGCAGGTGTTCATCGACGTGGCCCTCGAGCTACGCGCTTCGGGCGTGCCGGATGCGACACGGAAGATCCGCGCGTTCATCCGCTCGTCGAGCGAGGCGCTCTACCTCATCGACGAGGAGCTCCGGACGCGGGTGGAGTTCCTGCACCGCAAGACGCAGATCTTCGAGGCGTTGATCCACCACGCGCCGGACGGGATGGGCGTGGCGGCGACGGACGGGACGCTGGTCTACGTGAACCCGGCGTTCGAACGGCTGCTCGGGCGCGACGATCTGCTTGGCCACTCGGTCCACGACACGCTCGCGCCGCAGGCGGAGGCCGTGCACCGCGAGCAGGTGCTGACCGCGGTGCTCGAGCGAGGCTCGTGGAGCGGGGTGCTGCCGTATCAGCGCGCCGACGGCGTGACGTTCGAAGCGCAGGTGACGGCGTTCCTCGTGCGCGACGAGCGAGGCCGGGGCATCGCGCGGTGTGCGATCATCCGGGATCTGACGGAGCCGCGGCGCGCGGAGGACGAGCGGCGCAAGCTCGCGGCCGAGGTGATCGCGGCGCAAAAAGCGGCGCTCGAAGAGCTCGGGACGCCGCTCGTGCCGATCGCGGAGGGCGTCGTCGTGATGCCGCTCGTCGGGGTGCTCGAGCCGGCGCGGGCCGAGCGGATGCTCGGCGTGCTCCTCGAAGGGATCGGGCGGCAGAACGCGAGGGTCGTGATCCTCGATCTCACGGGCGTGAAAGAGGCGCGCGCGGAGGCGGCCGAGGCGCTCGTGCGCGCGGCGCAGGCGGCGCGGCTGCTCGGCGCGGAGGTGGTCGCGACGGGGACGGGGCCGGAGCTCGCGCGCGCGTTCGTGGAGAACGGGGCGGAGCTCGGGACGATCGTCACGAAGGGGACCTTGCGCGACGGCGTGGCGTACGCGCTCCGGGTGACGCGGGGACACGGCCCGGTTCGCTGATTTGTTCTACGTCCAACGAGTGCTGCCCACGACGAACCATTACGATTACGATGGAAGCACGAATGCGGCGCCATTGAGGGATTCGAGAAACGAGGATGCGATGATAATGTCCTCGTTCATGAAAAACATTGCATGGTCCCTGCTCTTCGTGATGGGGTCGCTTTCGCTGATTGGCTGCGGCGGCCCCATGGAGGCAGAGGACGAATACGCGGACGAAGCGACCGAGGAAATGGGCGGAGCGCTGGGGGAGGCGCTCGGGACCACCAAAGACGAGGACGCGGATGCGTTTGCCATCGAAGATGGCGCGGCGGACCTCGTGGCCTGGTGCGACGACGTCGTGAGCTGGAATCAGGCCTGGTCGGATTACGAGGCGCAGGTGCTGACGCTGGTGAACCAGAAACGCGCGGCCGGCGCGAGCTGTGGAGGCGTGGCGTATCCGCCCGCGCCCGCGTTGACGCTCGACGAGCGGCTCAGGTGTGCGGCGCGCAAGCATTCGAAGGACATGGGGGTGAAGAATTTCTTCAGCCACACAGGATCGAATGGATCGACGCCGTGGCAGCGCATCAACAGCGCAGGTTACACGTACAAGACCGCGGCCGAGAACATCGCGGCCGGGTACGCCTCGCCGACCGCCGTGGTGAATGGCTGGATGACGAGCACGGGGCATTGCAAGAACATCATGAACGCCAAGTTGAAGCAGCTCGGCGTGGGGTATTACGAGGGGACGACTGGGTACAAGAAATACTGGACGCAGGATTTCGGGACGCCTTAACGGATTTTTGCGGCCCCGAGCGCGGCCACGATTTGGGCGCTGACGTTATCGGCGCCCTCCGCCGTCACGAGCGCGCCCTCCGGCACGCGCAGGCGCGAGATCTTCACCTCGCCGCCGCGTGAAACGGTCCCCTGCCCGCCCGACGTGACCTCCACGAGCACGACGCCCGACGAGCCGATCGCCGCGAGCACGCGTTTTCCCTCGGGCCGCGTCACGGGCACGCACGCGATGCCCTTCTCCGCGAGCGAGAGCGCGAGCCGGACCTCGGGGTCCAGAAGCTCCGGCGCGGGCCCGTCGAGGCGCAGGCCGAAATGAATTGCCGACGCCGGGTCGTCCGCGGTCGCGGCCGCGTCCCGCACCGCCGACAGGAGGCTCTCGGCGAGCGGCGGATCCCGCTCGACCCGCGCAAAGTCGGCCGGGTCGAGCCGGAGCAGAAAGCGGCGCATCGAGCGGGCCGCGGCCTGCACGTAGGATTGCTCCATCGAAGCCCGCCGCAGGATGCCCTCCGCGTCGCGGTTCTTCCGGGCCCTGCAAAGCTCGGCCGCGCCGCCGAGCACGGCCGCGGGTGGGGGCGGCGGCTCAGCGCGCAGGGCCGGCGCGTCGCGGTAGGCATGACGGTGAAACCCCGCGCCCGTGGGCGGGAGCGCGAGCACGAGCGAGAGGCTCTCGAGCTCGGTCTCGGGCGTCCGCGCGGCCGCGGCGAACGCGTCGCGCAAGGTCGCGAGGCGGTTCGGGTTCGTGGTGAGCAGGACGTGATCGGCCGCGGAGACCGTGAGGACCACGCGATACGCGCGCACCTCGCGCGAGCCCATCGACCAGCGATCGGCCTCGCCCACGAGCTCGACCGTGCTGCGCTCGACGAGGGCCGAAAGCTCGGCCTCGCCCCCCGCGTCGAGCAGGCTCCTCGCGCCCGCGGCGAGCGCGCTGCCTTCGGGGATCATCGCGGCTAGATCTTCCGGCCCGCCGCCATGAACTTGCGGGCCTGGAGCTCGGCCTCCGCCTCGGCGATGGCCTCGGCCTCGTGCTGCGCGGCCGTGCGGAGCGCGCCCGCGCCGGGGTTGTCGACGCGCATGCGTTGCTGCTCGTTCGTCGTGGCCGCCTCGGCCATCGCCGCCGCCGTGTGCCGGACGTCGTCGTAGGGCTTGGCGAGGTCGAAGATGACCTTCGTGTTGCCCTGGCTCAGGTTCGCGAGGGCCTCGAAGCGCCGCAGCTCCATGGCGCCCGGCGACTTCGAGAGGATCGCGGCCGCCTCGGCGAAGTTCTTCGCGCTCTCCACGTCGGCCTCGCTCTTGATGACCACGTACTTGCGGTCCCGCTCGGCGATCGCGACCTTCGCCAGGACCTCCTGCATCTGCGGCGGGAGCTGCACGTCCTGGAGGCCGATGAGCTCCACGTGCAGGCCCCACTGCGAGACCGTGGTCTCGACCTGCGCGCGCACCTTCGCGGCGACCTCCTCGCGGTGCGCGAGCAGCTCGTCGAGGCGCGTCTCGCCGACGACGTCGCGCAGCACGACCTTCGCCCGATCCTTCACCGCCGCCTCGTAGTTCTCCACGGCCAGCGTGGCCTTCTCCGGGTCGACGACGCGGTAATAGAGCACGGTGTCGACCATCGTCGTCACGTTGTCCCGCGTGATCACCATTTGCCGCAAAAGGTCGCGGTTTTTCGTGCGCGTGTCGATCTTGCGGAGCGTCTGGAAGCCGGGCAGGAACAGCGTCAAGCCGGGCTGCACCCGGCCCGAGAGCTTGCCGAGCGTGAAGCGCAGCGCGACCTCCCACTGGTTGATCTGCCGGATGCCCGCGAGGAGGTACGCGAGGAGGAGAAACCCGAACACGAGGAGGAGCGGATCCATGGTCGCGCCAATGTAACCGGCGAATCCGCGTCCACCACGGGCTATCGGTCGAATCGCACCCGATCCTCGAACGGCACGTCGGCCCCGACCTCGATGACCTCGCCGAGCCGGAAGACCTGCTCGCCGGCTCCACGCAGCGCGGCCGTCGCGGCGGCCTCGGCCTCGGGCGCGACCACCACGACGAGCCCGACGCCGAGGTTGAACGTGCGGCGCATCTCGGCCTCCTCGACCGGCCCTTGCTCGGCGATCACCCGGAAAATCGCAGGCCTTTCGTACACGGACAGATCGAGCCGCGCGCCGAGCCCCTCCGGCAGGACACGCGGCAGGTTGCCCGGCAGGCCCCCGCCTGTGATGTGCGAGAGACCGCGCACGGCCTCGGGGATCGCTGCGAAGAGCTCTCGCACCGCGTGGGCGTAAATGCGCGTCGGCACGAGAAGCGCCTCGGCCGCCGTGCGCCCGAGCCCGGGGACCTCGTCGTGGATGCCGAGGCCCATGCGCTCGAAGAGCACCTTGCGCGCCAGCGAATAACCGTTCGAGTGCAAACCACTCGACGCGACGCCGAGCACGACGTCGCCCGCCCGCGCCTTCGTGCCGTCGAGCATCTTCGCCCGCTCGACCACGCCCACCGCGAAGCCCGCGAGGTCGTACTCGCCCGGCGCGTACATGCCCGGAAGCTCGGCGGTCTCGCCGCCGAGCAGCGCGCAGCCGGCGAGCTTGCAGCCCTCGGCGATACCTCGCACGACGGCCTCGCCCACGTCGAGCTCGAGCGTGCCCGTCGCGAAATAGTCCAGGAAAAACAGGGGGCGCGCGCCGACGGTGATCACGTCGTTCACGCACATCGCCACGAGGTCCTGGCCGACGGTGTCGTGCACGTTCGCGGCGAAGGCGACCTTGAGCTTCGTGCCGACGCCGTCCGTGCCGCTCACGAGGATCGGGTCGACGAGCCCGCTCGGCAGGGCGCAGAGGCCCGCGAAGCCGCCGACGTCGGCGACGACCTCGGGGATGCGCGTCGGACGCGCGAGCTTTTTGATGCGCTCGACGAGGGCGTCTCCCCGGTCGATGTCCACGCCTGCCTGGCTGTAGGTGATGGGCATGGCGCCGGAATGTCACAGCTCGGGGCGAGGTGCTAGGGTTCGTCGCCGTCATGACCGACTTGCCGCGTCCGCCCGTCCTCGTCTCCGCCGCCGTCCTCGTCGAGGAGGGGCGCGTCCTGCTCACCCAGCGCAAGCGCGGCACACACCTCGCCGGCGCCTGGGAGTTCCCCGGCGGCAAGGTCGAGCCTGGCGAGGACCCGCGCGCGGCCCTCGTGCGCGAGCTGCGCGAGGAGATCGGGATGGAGGTCTCGGTCGGTGATCCCGTCGAGGTGACGTTCCATCGATACCCGGAGAAATCCGTGTTGCTCCTGTTCTTCACGGTGACGCGCGCCGCAGGATCGCCCGATCCGCGGCCGCTCGACGTCGCGGACGTGAGGTGGGCCGGTCCCTCCGACCTGAAGGACGAGCTTTTCCCGCCGGCGGATGTCGCGATCCTGTCGAAGGTGCGGGCCCTGCTCGCGCCCGTCACGTAATCGAAGCACACGGCCGGCCCGAACAGCGGTATCCTGCCCCCGCGATGGAAGAAACTGGGCAAGGAGCGCCGCGCGAGGCCTCCGTGGTGGTCGTGGGCGCGGGGCTCAGCGGGCTCGTGGCGGCCCGGCGGCTCGCGGCCGCGGGCGTCTCGGTCGTGGTGCTGGAGGCGCGGGATCGGGTCGGCGGCCGGACCTTGAGCCACACGACGGCGCACGGCGACCGCGTGGATCTCGGCGCGCAATGGATCGGCCCCACGCAGGACCGAATGACGAAGCTCGTCGCCGAGCTCGGCTTGTCGACGTTCAAGCAATGGCACGACGGCAAGAAGGTGCTCTCGCTCGGCGGGACGCTGACGACGTACAAGACGTCGATCCCGAGTTTGTCCTTGATCGGCGCCGTCGACCTCGGGATCACGATCCAGCGCATCGAGACGCTCGTGAAGGAGGTCCCGATCGAGGATCCGCTCTCGGCCGCGAAGGCCCTCGAATGGGACGGGACCACGGTCGAGGCGTGGAAACGTAAAAACGTGAAGACCCGCGGCGCCAAAGCGATGCTCGACACGGCGGTGCGGGCCGTCTTCGCGGCGGAGCCGTCCGAGCTGTCCCTCCTGTTTTTCCTGTATTACCTCCGTCAGGGCGGCGGGCTCATGCGCCTGACGGAGATCGAGAATGGCGCGCAGGAGACGCGCCTGGCGGAGGGTTTTCAGGAGGTCTCGAAGCGAATCGCGCGTGAGCTCGGCGAGGACCGGGTGGTCCTCGGCGCGCCGGTGCGGCGCATCGCGCAGGACGCGGCGGGCGTGACCGTGACCTCGGACGCGGGGACGTGGCGGTGCAAGCGGGTGATCGTCGCCGTGCCGCCGGCGCTCGCGGGGCGAATCGATTACGAGCCGGCCCTGCCCGCGTCGCGGGATCAGCTCACGCAGCGGTCGCCGATGGGCAGCGTCATCAAATGCGTCGCGACGTACGAGTCGCCGTTCTGGCGGCAAGCCGGATATTCGGGAGAGGCGCTCTCCGACGTGGGATCGGTGAAGCTCGTGTTCGACGATTCTCCCGAGGACGGGTCGCGCGGCGCGCTCGTCGGATTCTTCATGGGCAAGGACGCGCGCGCCATGAGCGGAAAAAGCCCCGAGGAGCGGAAAAAGGCGGCGCTCGATTCGTTCACGCGTTTCTTCGGCCCGAGCGCGGCCGCCCCGATCGATTACGTCGATCAGGACTGGCCCGCCGAGCGCTGGTCGCGCGGTTGCTATTCGATGGTCCTCGGCCCGGGCGTGCTCACCGCGCACGCTCTGGCCTTGCGCGCGCCCGTGGGCCGCGTGCATTGGGCCGGGACGGAGACGGCGCGCGTGTGGACGGGTTACATGGAAGGCGCCGTCGAAGCCGGCGAGCGCGCCTCGGACGAGGTGCTGGCCGGCCTCGGCTGAGGATCGAGGGCCGCCCGATTCAGCGCTTCCGCATGGGCTCGGGCTCGCGCGGCGTGCCGTCCGGCGCCGACACGAAATAAAGGAGCCCGCGCCGCGGATCGTGAAGGCCCGCCGCCCGCTCGACGAACGGCGTCAGCGGCGAGACCACGACGAGCCGGAGCATACGCCGCGCTTCGGCTTCGAGCAGCGCGTCGTCGAGCGTCTTGCGCGGGACGTCCGGGAGCGCTCCGCGCAGAATCGGCAAGGGCACGCCGGGCGCATTGCGATACGCCCCGTAGAGCCGACCCATGGCCGCGAGGATCGCAGAAATCACGTCCGGGTCGGGCGCCTTGCCGCGCGCAGCGAGCAATCGTTGCGCATAGAGCAGGACATCCCCGAGCTCACGAATCTCCATTTTTCGGACGAGCTCGTTCACCTCGTCGAGGGGCGTCCGGAGCTTCCGGCTCCCGGGCCCCGAGCGCGGCTCCGCGGAGAGCGCCTGGACCACGCCCGAGGGCTCCGGCGGAATCGAGAAATAATCCGGCGCCATCGGGCGCATCGCGGATCGAGGCCCGTACCGTTCGGACATCGGTTGCGCCGTCTCGGCCGATCCCGCCGTCACCGTGCCCAGGCGCAACGTGCGGAGCGGCGAACGCGTCTTCGTCCCTGCCTCGTTGTTCATCGGTACTCCGTCAAGCAATGAGCAATGGCCCGACGCTCCTTCGTTCGATGCTCGGCCCGCCAAACTCGACCGCAGAAAGGACCCAAAAAGTCGAGCTCGCTCGGAGGCCGTCCCAGGCGGACTTCGCGCTACGGCCCGGTCTTCACCGAAGAGGCGGCGAGGGCGCGCGACCGCTCGTCGCGCCTCCGCTTGACGTGTTCACCCGCAAGCAAAGGCAAGAGCGCGAATCCACCCGGGGCTACGATCGCCACCACCCACAGAACGATACGGAGCCAGGGCGCCATGAACGGGTGTCCATTGCAGCGGCCGTGCCACGCAGGGTGTCGCCGTCGTGCACGACGCTACGCACCGGCGGAGGAGGATCGCGCCCCCTCCTCGTCATCCGCCGCGAGAGAGCGCTCGACGGCGGCGCGAGCCTCGGCGCTGTCTGCGCGGGGCAGCCGGATCCGAAACCGCGCACCCCCGAGCGGCGACGCCGTGGCCTCGATGGTCCCGCCGTGATCAACGACGATTTTCTTCACAATGGTAAGCCCGAGCCCCGTCCCGTCGCGCTTCGTGGTCACATAAGGATCGAAGAGGACGTCGCGCACCTCGGCCGAGATGCCGGGCCCGTCGTCGTCCACGTCGACGACGTACGAGCCGCCCACGGTCCGCAGCGAGACCACGACCCGTCCCCACGTCCCTTCGCTCTTGCCGGCTCGCTTGCGGGCGTCCCGGAGCGCCTGCGCCGCATTCTGCACGACATTCGTGAGCACGCGGTGGAGCATTTCCCGATCGAGGACCACGGGCATCGCGTCCTCGGGCACGTCGAAGCGCAGATCGACCCGCGAGAGCAGCGCCAGCTCGTCGGAGCTCGCGCGGCCCTCCGTCCGGGCCGAGAAATGGTCGCGCTGCTCGCGCATGAAGGCCCCGAGGTCGACCGGGGAGAGCTCCGCCCGCGGCAGCCGCGCGAAGCTCGAGAACTCGCCGACGAGGCGGCGGAGCGTGCCGACCTCTTCCTCGACGACCTCCAGCGTGGTCTGCACGATGCGCCGGTAATCGGGATCGTCGCCGGCATACCGGCGATGGCATTCCTGCACGGCGAGCTGGATCGGCGTGAGCGGATTCTTGATTTCGTGCGCGAGGTGCCGCGCCATCTTCTGCCACTCGCTCATGCGACGGAGGAATTCGATCCGGGCGCGGCTCTCGTCGAGCTCCGCGAGCATTCGATTGAACGCCCGCCCGAGGTCGCCGACCTCGTCGTCCCCGGTCACCGCGACCCGCACCGTCAAATCACCCGCCGCGACGGGTCGCGTCGCCGCCGCGAGCTCGGCGATCCGCCGCGTCACCGGCCGCGCGACGACGATCCCCGCGAGCGCCGCGAGCAGAATCAAAAGCCCGAACAAAAGGCCGAACGCCCGCGTGTACGTCCGGTCGACGTACTCCTCGCGGTGATGTCGTTCGAGCTGATGGTATGCCTGGACGAACTCCTGCGCGGATTCCATCTCGGCGAACCGCGCGTTTGGCGCGGCGAACGTGGCGACGAGGAAAGGGCCGTCGTCCTCGGAGGTCTCGCCGAGCGGCCTGCGCACGAGCAGCGTGCGCTCCGCGGCCGGATCCACGGGGCGCTCGCGCTCGTGTTTGCCGAGGACCTTGCCCGACGCATCCTCGATTTTCAGCGAGACGAGCGAGGGATGCGCGGAAAACTCCCGCGCGAGCTCGGCGGAGACCCGATCCCCCTCGCCGTCCTTCGCCACGCGCGAGAGCTCCGGCCGCATCGCAATGGCGTCGGCCTCGTACCGCATGCCTTGCTTGATCGTCTTGGCGAGGTCGGCGTACACGCCGAGCGCCCGGTCGAGGTGCGCGCCGAACTCCGGCTGAAACGCGGTCGCGCTGACACGCGCGACCATGGCCCGCGCCATGAGCAGCGCGGCGACGAGCGGGATGACGGCGGTCACGAGCACCGCGAGGACGACGCGGCGCTCGATCTTTCGTCTCTTGATGAGGGGGGCGGGGCGGGGAGGGTTCGGAGCGGCGGACACCCGCGCGATACTAGTTCGCTCCGTCCTCGATGGCGCGCTCGACCGCGGCGTGCACCGGAGAAACGTCGCTCGCGGGCTTCTGCACGTCGAAGCTCACCGGCGGCAGCACGCCGCGCGGCAGCCACGTCTCCTGCTCGCTCCGCGACGACTCGGGCTTGCGCGCCGGCAGGATGCGCCCGTCCGGCTGGAAGCGCTCGAGCTCTTCGGTCACGCGCCGAAGATACGACTGCTTGATGTGGAACGGCATGAACGCGCTCTTGAACCCCGAGACGAGGATCGTCTTGATGTCCTTCAGCGACATGCCCATCTTCGTGTGGCAGAGCCAGAGCTCGTTCGACACCGTCGTGTCCGTGACGAGCCGGTTGTCCGTGTTGACCGTGACGCGCAGGCCCAGGTTGTAATAAAGCTTCAGCGGGTGCGACGCGAGGTCCCGCACCGCGCCGGTCTGCACGTTCGACGACGGGCAGGCCTCGAGCGGGATGCGGTGGTCGTTCACGTAATGCAAAAGGTCGCCATTTTCGCGCAGGCGGCAGCCGTGGCCGATGCGATGCGCGCCGCAGACGTGGATCGCCTGCGCGATCGACTCGGGCCCGTACGCCTCGCCCGCGTGGATCGTGCAGTTGATGTTGTTGTCGCGGACGAGCTGGAAGGCGGCCTTGTGGTGCTTGGCGGGGTTGTCGTACTCGGCGCCGGCGAGGTCGAAGCCGACGACGCCGCGGTTCTTGTAGGCCACCGCGAGCTCGGCCATCTCCAGCGAGGAGTGCGGCGAGATGTTGCGGATGCCGCACACGATGACCGCGCTCTCGATGCCGAGGTTGTCGTGCGCGGCGCGCAGGCCCGCGAGCACCGCCTCGACGACGCTCGTGAGCTTGAGCCCGAGCCGCGTGTGAAGCATCGGCGCGTAACGAACCTCCATGTAGCGGACGTTCTCGCGCGCCGCGTCCTCGGCGAGCTCGTAGGCGCAGCGGAAGAGCGCGTCCTCGGTCTGCAGGACACGCAGCGTGACGTCGAATGCCTTCAGGTACTCGACGAGTGAACCCGTGTTTTGCCCGAGCCGCATCACGCGCCGGAGCTCGGCCGGGTCGTACGACGGCATCTCGATGCCGTGCTTCTTCGCGAGGTCGATGATCGTCTCGAGCCGCAGCGAGCCGTCGAGATGGACGTGGAGGTCCGTCTTCGGAAGCTGCTGGAAGAACTCGAGCGGCAGCGTACTTACGCCGCCGGTCGCTGTATCTGTTTCCATGGTGAAGTCTTACACGGACGGCGCCGTGAGGGGAGGCCGATCCGCCCGGCCCGGCGAGGTCACGCCGAGGGCGAGCGCTCGTTTTTCGACGCGTCTCCGTCCTGGTCGCCGCTCGGCGTCATCAACGTCACGAGCACCGCGAACGCGAAGGCCACGCCGAGCACGAGGAACATGCTCCAGACCGGCAGGGACAAGCGCGGGCCCCCGAGCTCCTGCGTCATGGCCATCTCGACGCGGTCCGGGTTGAACCCGAGCACCACGCGCTTGCCGACGAACGTGAACGGCAAACCGCGGCCCCCGAGGTCCTCGAAGAGTTTTTTGTCGCGCTCCAGATCCGCGATCGTCTGCGGGGCCTTCATGCAGGTCGCGAGGACGTCGGCGTCGAGGCCCGCCTTCTCGGCGAGGAGCTTGGGGATATTTTCGCGCGTGAGCTGCTCGGGATCGGCCGCGTAGAGCTGATCGGCGACGATCTCGCGCTTCGGAGAAGGCGTGCAGAGGTAGGCGAGCGCCGCGGGCTCGGCGCCCGGATGGCCCGAGAGCGGCATCATCTTGCGCACGAGTTTCACGCGGTCGCCGTACTGCTCGGCGACGCCGTGCAGCACGGGGTGCATGCGCCGGCAGAACGGGCACTCGAAGTCGGTGAACCCGACGATCGTGACCTTGCCCGGCTCACTCTCGGCCTGGATCACCGCGGGCAGCGGCGGCTCGACGGGATGACGGCCCCAGACGAAAGGCACGAGCACCGCGAGCATCGCAGCCGTGACCCAGGCGCCCGTGACGGCCTTGCGTTGCGGCAAGAGGACGCTGCCCTCGTCCTTCCACGCGCGGAGAGCGACCCACACCGAGGCGACCGCCGCGACGATCGCGGAGAGGTCGACCGCGACGCACCACGCGCAAAACGCGCCGACCACGTTCTGCTGGACCCAGAGGAGCAGGGCCGCGAACAGGCCGCCGAGCACGGCGAGCGAGGCGACGAGCACGTGCTGCGATTTGCGCCGGGCGACGAGGGTCAGCCCGAAGAGGAGCGCGTACGCGGCGAGTCCGAGGCTCGGCAGCGGCGCGAGGCCGAACAGGCGCGACCAGGGGGACATGCGCACCGCGAAGCAGCCCGACGTCACGCCGCAGAACGCGGGATCGCCCGCGTTCGTGTACTCGACGACGAGCGCGGCGGACGCGGCGATCGCGACGAGCAGGGGCAAACGGAGCAAAAGGACGGGCAAGGTGCGCATCGGCTCATGTTTCGCACAAGCGCCGTGCTTTCGCAGCCGGCTTGGTTCGGGACATGCTAGGAAACCGCCCAGCGCGTGCCCCAAAACGCGAACAGGAGGGGTTTGGGGCGTAGCTCGGCTCGTCCGAGCGTAGCCCCAAGCGCTGAAAGGAAAGTCCGGCCTCCGGGCTCCACGACCCATGACGTCGATCGGCCGCGTAACCATCGCCGATGTGCTCGCCGAGCACAGTCGCCCTCTGCACATCCACGAGATCGCCAGCCGGCTCGGCCTCACCGAAGGCGCCTACGAACCGCTGCGTCGCGTGCTCGACGACCTCTGCTGGGACGGAAGCGTCGTCGCCCTGCCCGGCCAGCGCTTCCGCCTCGCCCGCGCCCGCGAGGAGCGGCGCGCCAAGGAGTACGAGGGGACGCTGAACGTGAACCCGCGCGGCTTCGGGTTCGTCACGGTGCTCGATCTGCCCGACGACGTGTACGTGCCGCCCGAGGCGATGGCCGGCGCGCTGCACGGCGACACGGTGGCGATCCGCGTGGTGACGACGTCGCGCCGAGGCATCGAGGGCGAGGTGGTGCGCGTCGTGAAACGCAAAACGACGCGCGTCGCAGGCGTCTTGCGCAAGCGCGGGCGCAGCGTGTGGATCGAGCCCGACGACTCGCGGCTGCGTGGTCCGATCGTCCTCAAATCCGAGCCGCGCACGAGGCTCGAAGACGGCCTCGCCGCCGTCGCCACGATCACGCGTTTCCCCGAGCTGCCCGACGAGAACCCCGAAGGCGTGCTCGAAGCCGTGCTCGGCGTGCCCGGCGATCCGAACGTCGAGGTCGCCAAGGTGCTCGTGCGCGAGGCGATCGAGGAAGCGCATCCCGCGGAGGCGATCGCGGAAGCGGAAGGTTATGGCGACGAGGTGCCGCACGAGGCGCTCGTGGGCCGCGAGGACCTGACGCACCTGCCGCTGCCGACGATCGACCCGGAAGACGCGCGTGATCACGACGACGCGGTCTGGGCCGTGCGGAACGCGGACGGCTCGTACCGAGCGTGGATCGCGATCGCCGACGTGTCGCACTACGTGCGGCCGGGGACCGCGCTCGACGAGAGCGCGATGATGCGCGGCAACTCGATCTACCTGCCGGATCGAGCGATCCCGATGCTGCCGCGCGCGCTCTCCTCGAACCTGTGCTCGCTCCTGCCGAACGTCACGCGCCTCTGCTTGTGCGTGGAGGTCGACCTCGATCCGACGGGGACCGTGACGGCCGCGCGCATCTTCGAAGGTTTCATGCGCTCGCGCGCGGGGCTCACGTACTCGGCCGTGGCGCGCGCGCTCGGGCTCGCGAAGCACGCGGTGGCGGACCCCGACGCCGAGGCGATGCGCGAGGACCTCGCGGTGTTGTGGGAGCTCTCGCGGCTGCTCCGCGCGCGGCGCATGCGGCGCGGCGCGCTCGATTTCGATCTGCCCGAGGCGAAGGTCGTGCTCGACCTGGAGACGGGCGCGCCGCTCGACGTGGAAAAACGCGCCCACGATCCGGGCGTGAAGAAGGCCTACGAGCTCATCGAGGAGCTGATGCTGCTCGCGAACGAGACGGTCGCGCGCGAGCTCGTGACCCGGAACGTGCCGGGGATCTTCCGCGTGCACGCGCCGCCGAACCCCGAGCGCCTCGAGAGGTTCGTGACGATGTGCGAGACGCTCGACGTGGGCTTCGAGCTCGAAGACGCCTCGGATCCGAAGAAGCTCTCGACGTTCCTGAAGCGCATCGCGAGCCACCCGCAGAAGCAGGTGCTGCACTCGCTCCTGCTCCGCGCGATGAAGCAGGCCGTCTACGACGTGAACAACAACGGGCACTTCGGCCTCGCGTCGACGGCGTACCTGCACTTCACCTCGCCGATCCGCCGCTATCCGGACCTCGTCGTGCACCGCATGATGCGCGCGCTGCTCCAGAAAGAGCGCATCGACACGAGCCCGGAGGCCGAGGAAAAACTGCGCCTCGCCGCGTCGACCGCGTCCGACTGCGAGCGCCGCGGGATGGACATCGAGCGCGAAGTCGTCGACCTCTACCGCGCGCTCTACATGCGCTCGCACATCGGCGAGATCTACGAAGGTACGGTGACGGCCGTCGTGGGCACGGGCCTGTTCGTGGCGATCGACAACCCCTTCGTGGACGTGCTCGTGCGCCTCGACGCGCTCGGCCCCGACGGCTACGAGGTCGACGAGACGGGCCTCTACGTGACGGGCACGCGCAGCGGCGAGCAGATCAAGCTCGGCGACACGATGCTCGTGCAGATCGAGGACGTCGCCGTGCTCCGCCGCTCGATCTACGGCAGGCGCGTGATTGCGGTGGACGAGGAAGGCGCGACCGAGCCGAGGATCCGCAAGGTCCGCCGCACGGCGTCGACGAACGGCCCGGACAAACGCGTCCGAGCCAAGGTGACGAAGGCCGAGGCGAAAGGTCGCGTCACGCGCGGCGGGACGAACGGATCGAAAAAAACGAAGACGAAAAAAGGTTCGAAGGCGAAGAAAACGCGGCACTAGCCGGCGCGGGTATCCTCGCTCGACGCGCGATAAAGCGGCGAGAGGCCTCCGCGCTCCGCGTAGGGTTGCAGGTAGCGGAGCACCGTCTGCGCGCCCGGAAGGAAGCGGTGATAACGCTTCTCCGGGATCACGAGCGCATCGCCGGGGCCGACCCAGATCCGTATCCAGCGCTCGTCTTTCGCGCGGACGTCGTAGACACCTTCGCCTTCGAGGAAAAGTCGCACTTCAGCGATGAGGTGCAGATGCTCGTCGATCTCGCGCGCGATGGTCGCCTCGTCACGCGGGTTCGCCACGCTGAGTCGGACGTCGTCCTGCTTGCCGAAATCACGCTCGGTACGGATGCGATCGAGGAGCGGCTGCATCGATTGCGGATCGAACGATTCGGCGAGGATCCCCTCGGCCCAGAGCTCCTCGGGGCTGCATACGCGCTCGCTCGGGCTCATCCACACCGCTCGCATCCAAACCTCCGTACGGTCGCTCGATTCGATCCCGCCCGCACGGCAACGCGGCGTCAAGCGCCTAACGCCTGATCAACCAGAAGAACCCGACGACGCTCAGGACGAGGACGAAGGCCGCAAAGAGGAGCACCACACCATCGGTGAGGCTCCAGCCAGACTCGGGGGCCGGCGTGACAGCTCGCTGAGGCCGAAGCGGTCGCGAAGCGTCCTCCTCGACGGGCGTCGGCTCGGGCGCCGCGGCCGCGGAAGGCGACTCGTCCTCCGGAACGGGCGGCGGAGGCGCGTCCTCGGGGCGTAGCGGCTCGTCCGCGCACCGCGAGAGCTCCGCGAGCGCCTCGGCCGCGGGATACGCGAACAGCACGACGTTGCGGCCCATGGCGAGGGTTTGTCCGGTACGCCAAGTGACGTCCGTCGCGCCGAGCGGCGTGCCTTCGAGCAGCGCGGCCTTCGCGCCGAGGTCCCGCACGAGCAGGTGTTCGCCCTTGAGGCCCACTTCGACGTGGCGGAACGCGGTCTCCGGATCGTCGAGCGGGAGGTCGACCTCGCGCGCGCGGCCGAGCACGTAACGCCTGCCCGCGTCCGCAAGCGCGAGCGCCTTGCCTTCGTCGGGCCCCGAGACGACGACGAGCTTCGGCCCGGCATCCTCGCCCTGCGAGGCGAGCCCACGCGTGACGAGATCGAGCGCCAGGGCCTTCGTCGCCGCGGGCGTCGCGCGCGCGGTCGCGAGCGGATCGATCTTCACTTCGAGCCACACGCGGCCGAGGCGAAAGAGCTCTCCGGATCGGAGGACGCGGGGCGATTGCGGCGGAAGGAGCACGGATCCGAGGGCCGTGCCGTTCGTGCTGCCCTCGTCGACGATCACGTACTCGTGACCGCGTTGCCGGATGGAGGCGTGACGGAGGCTGACGCTGGGGTCGGGGAGGCGGAGGTCTGCGCCCTCGCCGCGGCCGATGAACACGCGCGGCATGTCGAAGGTGAGCGACAGCTCGTCGCCCGTTTCCCCCGACCGCACCGTGATCGTGACTGCCATGAAACCTCGGGCGAGCGCGCGGCAGGAGGGTTTGCCGCGCGTGCCTTCAGGCGCCGATGCTCCGGCGCACGCGCTCCACGGCGTTGCCGAGCTGGCGCATCGTCTGCTCTTGGATACGCGCGGCCTCCTCGATCTTCTTGGAGGCGTCGAGGAGCTGTTCGAAGCCGCGGTTCTGGTTGCGCTGCGAGGCGTTCAGGTTGTTCACCATCGCAGAGATCTGCTCGATCGAGCTCGTCATCTGACGGCCGCCGCGGGCCTGCTCCTGGCTCGAGCGCTCCACGTGCTGCGTGATCGTGCGCATCTTCTCGGCGCTCTTCATGATGAGCTCCGAGCCGCGCGCCTGCTCGGCCGTGGCCGCTGCGATCTGCTGCACGGTCTCGGCGATGCGGCCGATCGCGTCCGTGACCTGCTTCGAGCCCTTGGCCTGCTCGACCGTGGCGCGCGCGATGGCGCGCACCATGTTCGTGCTCTTCTGCGAGCTGTCGAGGATCTTCTTCAGCGCGCGCTCGGCCTCGTTCGAGACCTCGACGCCGCGGTCGACGTTGTGCGCGCCGCGCTCGACGGCGGCGATCGCGTTCTTCGACTCGGCCTGGATCGTCTTGATGAGGTCCGCGATCTCCTTGGTGCTGCCGCCCGCGCGATCCGCG
This sequence comes from Polyangium sp. y55x31, assembly GCF_029946505.1. Classification (GTDB taxonomy): domain Bacteria; phylum Myxococcota_A; class Polyangia; order Polyangiales; family Polyangiaceae; genus Polyangium. The sequence continues at coordinate 10,221 of NZ_JARZHG010000052.1, read as the reverse complement.
AGCTCCTTGATCTCGTCGGCGACGACGGCGAAACCCTTGCCGTGCTCGCCGGCCTGGGCCGAGAGGATGGCGGCGTTCAGCGCGAGCAGGTTCGTCTGCTCGGCGACGTCGTCGATGACGGCGAGGATCTGGCCGATCGCCTCGATGCGGAAGCCGAGGTTCGAGATGACGCTCACGGCCTCCTGGCTCGACTCCTTGATGCGGTAGATCTCGCTGATCGTCTTCAGGATCGCCTCGGCGCCCTTCTCGGCGTCCATGGCGACCTCCTCGGACAGACGCGCCGTCTCGTTCGCGTTCGATTGAACCTGGTCGATGGACACGTCCATCTGGTTCATCGAGGAGCTCGTCTCTTCGGCCGTCAAGGACAGGCCGTCGACGTTCTTCGCGACCTCGCGGATCGAGTAGGCCATCTCCTCGATCGAGGAGACCGTCTCGCGCACGCTCGCCGCGAGCTCGCCGACGTTCTCGGCGACCTCGTCGCTCGTCGCCGTCATCTCGAGGATGCTCGACGAAGACTCCTCCGCGCTCGTCGCGAGCATCTCGATCGACTGCGAGAAGGTCGACAGCGATGCGTTGATGTCACGCGCGTGCGCCGTCGCCTGCTCGGCCGAGGTGAGCACGGTGCCGAGGCCGTCGCCGAGCCGCGGCAGGTACTCGTCGATGACGCCGAGGGCCTCGCCGAGCTCCGCGCGCCGCTTCTGCTCGCGTTGCTCCGAGCCCGCGAGGCGCTCGCCGATCGACGCGAGCTCCATGTAGATCCGCGCGACCTCGGGCTTCGCGCCCACCGGCGCACGAACACGCTCGCCCTCGCCTGCGCGCTGCACGGCGTTGACGATCTCGCCTTCGAGGATCTGCATCGCCTCGGCGAGCTCGGCGCGGCGCTTCTGCTCGCGCTGCTCGGCCTGGGTGAGGCGCTCGCCGATCGAAGACAGCTCCATGAAGATGCGGGCCACCTCCGGCTTCGCGCCGGGCGGGGGACGAACACGTTCGCCCTCGGCGACGCGCTGGACCGCGTCGATCACGTCGGCCTCGACGTTCGCCAGCGTCTCGGCGAGCTCGCTGCGGCGCTGGCCCTCGCGCTGCTCGGCGGACTGCGCGCGCTGCTCGGCGGCGGCGAGCCCTTGCTCCGCGGCGATCGCGCGCGACTCGGCGGCCGAGATCCGCGCCTCGAGCGACTGGAGCCGCTGCTCGGCGCTGCCGGCGCGTTGCTCCGCGGCGCTCGCGCGCTCCTCGGCGAACTGGACCTTCTTGTCCGCATCCTTCGTCGCGTCGCGGACCACCTCGGCGACGCCCGAGAGCTCCGCGTAGATACGCGCCATGTCGGGCTTCGCGCCGGCCGGGGCGCGCACGCGCTCGCCGGATGCGGCGCGGCCGAGCGCTTCGATCACCTCGTCGACGTTCACGCTGCTCGTGCCCGCGTTCTGCTCGAGCTTCGCGACCTCTTCGTTGAGCTCCGCGGTCTTCTTCGAGAGACGCTGGATCTCCTCGTAGACCTCCGCGAGCTCTCCGGTCACGCCTTCGGGCAGCGCCGGCTTCTTGCCGCGGGCCGCGGCTTTCAGCGCGTCGACGAGCCCGCCGAGCTTGACGCTCGCGCCCTGGGACGCGGTGGCGACGAACATCGCGACCGCGGCGCCGAGGCCTATCAGGTAGAAGAGCTCGGACGTGAAGTCCTTGAGGAAGGACTTGGTTCCGATGCCGAAGAGGACGGCGGCGACGAGGACGACGGCGGGAGGGCCGAGCTGCCTTGAGTTCATGGTCTGACGCGGCTTGCGGGTGACGCGGGACGGACGACGCTCCGGCCGAAGGGCAGGCGCGAGCCGACACGCGAACGCTCGCCGAGGTTAAGAGCGCCGGGGCCTCGGGTGCAAGGAGAGGGATCATTTCCTCGCGATCGAGGCCTAGGACCCGCCCCGATCCCCGGCCCCCTCGCCGCCCGTCCGCCGCGAGCCCCCCTCTCCCGCGGGCTTTTTCGGCGGCGTGCTGTAGTCCGGCGACGTCCCGAAGGGCTTGTCGTATCCGCGACGATGCGGAGGTCTGCGGGTCGGGGCACTGTCGTTCGATCCGATGAACGTGCCGCACCCCACAAGCATGCTGGAAAGAAGCAGCAAGCCGACGAATCTCCTCATGGAAGAGCCCTCCATGCGCCGATGTTCGCGAACCCCGAACTCCGTGGACGTCGGCGGGCCGGGGCACCCTACGACGCGGGTGGAGAATTTTTCGGTCGCGGCAAGCCTCGCTCGCGAGCGACGTTGCGGCGCGAGGGCGCCCGTGCGCCTATGATGCGGGCCTTTCCAAGACCTCGTCGCCCGTGACCCTCGCTGCCCGGCTGCTCCTCGCCTTCGGCCTCGTCGCCATCTTCGCCGCGGCGCTCGTGGGTCTGTCGCTGCGCGACGCCTCGCGTCAGATCATCGAGAGCGATTTCGAGGACCGGATCGAGGCCGCCGCGATGGGCGTTCGTCGCGAGCTCGCGCGGGAGGCGCACGCGCTCGAAGGGCTGCTCGGGCCGCTCTGCGCGCACGATACGTTCGTGGACAAAGCACACCTTCAGCTCGAACGCGCGCGCGGCGACGAGTCCGCGATCGAGTCGGACGCGCGCATCTCGATGCGGCACTTCGTCCCCGATCAGGCACGCGCGCTCGGGCTCGACGACCTCGTGCTCGTCACCGACAAGGGCTTGATCCTGGCCGCCTCCGACGTCTCGCTGACGGGCACGAAGGCCCCCGAGCTCGCGAAGCTCTTGCGATCACCGGCGGGCGGCGCGCCGCGGCTCCGGCCCGATCCGAAGGGCGGCGAGGCCTCGCTCGAAGTGCACTGCGCGCGCTCGGGCGGCGGCGTCGAGGTCGGGCTCGTCGGCGCGCGCCGCGTCGGCAAGATCCTCGAACGCATCGGCGCCTCACACGGCGTCGAGCTGCGCGTCGAGAGGCCCGATCGCGCGAAGGTCGCGGGCGACGCCGTCGTCCGTCCGATCGACGTCGCCGAGGTCCCGGGCCTGCGTGTCGTCGCCATCGCCACGCGCGACAAACTCCACGCGGCGCTCGCGAAGCTCGATCGCGCGATGCTCTTCGCCGGCTCCGTCGCGCTCGTGCTCGGCCTCGCGATCGCGTTCGTCCTCGCGCGAAGCCTCTCGCGCCCGCTCGTCGAGCTCGCCCGCGAGACGCGCGAGGTCGTGGCCGGCGCGCCGCGCACGGTGAAGGGGCGCGGGGGCCGCGAGCTCGAAGGCCTCGCCGACGCCTGGAACCGCACGATCGCCGAGCTCGCCGCGATCCGCAGGCGCCTCGCCGCGACCGAGCGCATCGCCGCGCAACGCGAGGTCGCGCGGCAGATCGCGCACGAGATCAAGAACCCGCTCGCCCCGATCCGCGCCGCCGTCGAGACGCTCCGCAGGCTCCGCGCCCGCGAAGATCCCGCCTTCGACGAGTACTTCGAGGAGGCGACGGCCACGGTCCTGCAAGAGGTCCACCGGATCGCGAACATCGTCACCGAGTTCACCCGCTTCGCGCGTCTGCCCCCGCCGAACCCCGCGCCGATCGATCTCGTCTCCGTGGCGAAAGGCGTGGTCACGCTGCACGCCTCGGCGGGCGAAGGCGTTGAAAAGACGGGGACGCGGCGGGTCGACCTTTCGTCCGAGCCGATCCCGCAGGTGATGGCCGATCGGGATCAGATGGTGCAGGTGTTGACCAACCTGATCCAGAACGGCCTCGACGCGGCGAGCGCCGTGCGTCCGGATCCGCGTGTGCTCGTGACGATCGGGCCGCTGCCGGACAACAAGGTCCGCGTCGTCGTGCGCGACAACGGCCCGGGCGTACCAGCGGAAATGGTGCCGCGGCTCTTCGAGGCCTACGCGACGACCAAGGAAAAAGGGACCGGCCTCGGCCTCGCGATCGTCCAGCGCATCGTGTTCGAGCACGGCGGGGAAATCACGTACCGCGAGGCGAAGAAGGGCGGCGCGGTCTTCGAGGTGTGGCTCCCCGTGTCCGGCCCGCCGCTGCTCGACAAACCGCCCGCGATCGAGACCACGCTCCGCGGGCCGGACAAGAGCAGTTAGACGCGATTCCCCATTCCCATCGAGGTCTCGAAAAGCGGGCCCTCGGCTGGCCAGCGTCGATCGCCTCTGGCATGGTCCGGCCATGCGAAGCTCGACGGCACGCGCTCGGTTCGCCCTCTCGCTCGTGGCTCTCTCATCACTCGCGCTGGGCTGCGGCGGCGCGCCCCCGAAGCAGCCCCGCACCTCGCGCCCGAAGACCTCGCTCCGCGCCACGGCGAACCCCAAGCCCGCCGCCGCGGTCTCGGGCCCGGCGCTCTTGCCTTCGTACGTGATCGCGCGGCTCGACGACGAGAACGCGGCGCCGTACGTCGCGCGGCGTGGCGAGGACATGCTCGTCTTCTACGACGCGCGTGGCCGGCTCCTCACGCGCCTTTGCGGGCCGGAAGGAAAGCCCCGGACGGCCGAGCCCATCGACGTCGGACCCGCCGCGGCCGAGATTCCCGTCGCGACGATCGAGGCCGTCGGCGACGGCTACGTCGCCGCGTGGGTCGAGGGCATGAAGAGCAACGCCGCGGTGAAGATGCTCTGGCTCGACGCCACGGGCGCCGCGCGCGGCGCGCCCGTCACGCTGGCGCAGTCGGCCGACGAGGTGAGCTGGGTCGAGGTCGTCGCGGGCCCGAGCTCGGCGCTCGTCGTCTGGGAGGTTCCTCGCGACGATCACTCCGACGTCCTCGCGGCGCCCGTGACGCCCGGAAAACCCGCGTCCCCCGCGGTCGTCCTCACGCACGACGCCCTCGGCTGGGATCTCGTCACGACCGATCGCGGCGCCGCGATCGCGAGCGTCGTCGCGGGCGCGGCCAGCGCGCAGAACGAGACCGAGCAAGGCCGCGTCGGCCGCGTGCTCTACGCCGATGTCGATTTCAGCGGGAAGGTCTCGGCGCCCGTCGTCGTGAACCCCGAGGCGACGGCGCAACACGACATCATCGTGGGCCGCGCGGGCGGCCGCACGCTCATCGGCTGGACCGACGTGCGCAACATCGACTCCAGCGTGTACGTCGCGGCCGTCGAGCCCGGCGGCAACATCGTCACGCCCCCGAAGCGCGCCACCACGCCCGTCGGCGAGCAGGCGCTCGTCTCGCTCGTCTCGGCCGGCGGCGCGGGCAAACGCGCGCTCCTCGCGTGGGAAGATCTCCTGCGATCGCCGCGCGAAGGACGCCTCATCCACCTCGCCGCGATGGATCCCGACGGCAAGCTCGGCGCCGAGCGCGCGACGCTCGTCTTCAGCGCGAGCGGCCCGCCCGACATCACCGCCGACGGCGACGGCTTCGCCGCGCTCACGCTCGCGCCCGCCTCGAGCGGCGAGGGCCCGCTGCCCAAGGACGCGCCGATCTGGCCCACGTTCGTGCGCTTCGGCCCCGATCTCCAGGTCCGCGCCGCCGAGCCCGTGCGCGCCGAGGTCTTCGCGGCGAGCGAGGGCATCCCCTACCTCACGCGAGGTTTGTCCTGCCAGGCCGGCGCTTGCACGACGCTCGCGTCGAGCGAAGGCACGCCCGCGACGCTCGCGGTGGTCGGTTTGCCCGTGCGGCAGAGCCCGTGGCGCGCGCCGGCGTTCCGGGATCCCGCCGAGACCCCGCCGCGCCCGCTCGGCGTCACGGCCCTCTACGACGGCGAGCACCTCGCCCGCGTGGCCGCGACCGAGCGCCCCTCCGGCGGCTCGCTCGCTGCATGGGTCACCTACTACATCGAAGGCAGCGGCGACCGCGACGGCGGCAAACCTGCCCGCAAGGACGAACCGCTCGCCACGGTGGGCGTGCGGCCGGTCTCCGCGGCCGGTGTTCCCGGAAAAACCCAGATCCTCTCCCGCCGCGCGCTCTCGATCGGCGGCGTCGCGATCGCCTCCGCGCCCGGCGGCAAGACCGAAGAAAGCGCGCTCGTCTGGGCCGCGCGCGACAAGAACGAAGCGCAGGTCCAGATCGCCAAGCTCGGCCCCGAGGGCGAAAAACTCGCGCAAAAGCCGCTCACCACGATCGCGCGCAAGCCGAGCAAGGACGGCGTCCCGAGCGAGGTCTCCGACGTCGCCGTCGCCTACGCGCCTCCGTCGGATCCGGGCAAGAGCACCGACGACGGCTTTATCGTCGCCTGGGTCGACACGCGCGACGGCAACGCCGAGGTCTACGCCGCGCGTGTCGATCGCACGCTGCGCAAGGTCGTCCAGGATCGACGCATCACCGAGGCCCCCGGCGACTCGACCGAGGTCCAGATCGCGGTGCGCGGCAAGGAGACCTTCCTCGTGTGGTCCGACGCGCGCGGAAACCCGGACGAGGGCGCCGGCGACGTCCACGTCGTCCGCCTCGACACGCGCACGCTGCAAAAAGTTGGTCCCGAGACGCGCCTTTACGCGTCCCCCGCGCACTCGCGATCGCCCACGATCGCGCTCGCCGGTGATCGCGTGGTCGTCGCGTGGATCGAGGAGGCCGCGCCCGACGCGAAGCCCGAAGCATCCGAGGCGGGCGTGCGCATCGCCATCCTCGACGAGCGCGGCGCCCTCGCCGGCAGCCCTCGCCTCGTGCGGGGCGAGGAGCAAAGCGCGGTCACCTCCGTGGCCCTCGCGTGCGGCCCCTCGAAGTGCCGCGGCGTCCTCACCTCGGTGCTCCGCGACAGCATGATCCTCGACGCGTTCGAGCTCTCGCCCGGCGCGCCGCCCGGCCCGCTCAAGGCCCTCGCCACGCTCACGGGCGGCGCCAACGCGGACGTCTCCCCCTCGTTCGCCGGCCGCGAGGGCACCTCGCTCTTCTTCGGCGACGACGCCATCGGCGGCACCGGCCGCGTCCGGTTCATGACGATCGGCTGGCCCTAGATCGTTTGACTACCAATCATCCGAGCGCGGCCGCGGCGCGCCCCTCAGCTCGGCGAGCGCGTCCTCCGTCGACAGGAGCACCTGCTCCGCCTCGTCCACGTTGTTCGGCCAGTGCGGGCTCAGCCGCAGCACGCCGTCCGGGATCGCCGTGCTGATCCCGCGGGCGAGCAGCGCGCGGTGGAGCACCACCACGTCGATGTCCTTCGGCGGCAGCACCGCGAGGATCCCGCTCCGCCGGTTCGCCTCGGGCGCGCGCAGGCTCGTGAAACCTCGCTCCACGAGCCCCGCCTCCACCGCGTCGCCCCAGCGCACCACGTGCGCCCAGATCTTCTCCACGCCGAGCTCGGCCACGAGATCCACCGCCGCTTCGAGCCCCACGAGCCCGATCGCGTTGATGCAGCCGACCTCGAACACGTCCGCGCGCTTCTTGAACGGCCGGTCGTACCGCATGTGCCCCGGTCCTTCGAGCAGGAAGCGCACCGCGTCCTCGTGGCTCAGCCATCCGGCGACGTGCGGGTTCAGCGCCTCGATGCGCTCCTTGCGCACGTACAGCATCCCCGTCCCCTCGGGCCCCATCAGCCACTTGTGCCCGCCCGAGGCCCAGTAATCGATGCCGAGCGCGCGCACGTCCACCGGCACCGCGCCCGTCGCCTGGATCCCATCGACGAAGAGCTCCGCCCCGTGCGCGTGGCAGAGCCGCGCCATCTCCGCGAGCGGCATCCGGAGCCCCGACCGGAACTGCACCGCGCTGACGGCCACGAGCCGCGCGCCCTTCGCGAGCTCCTCCGCGAGCCGCCCGAGCCCTCGCTCGTCGCTCTCCTGGAAATCCGAAAGCGGCAGGAACACCGGCGTCACGCCGAAGAGCTCCCCCGCGCGTTGCCACGGCGTCACGTTCGCCGGGAACTCCCCTTCGAACAGGATCACCCGATCGCCGCGTTTCCACGGCAGCGACAGCGCGATCGCCGTCACGCCCGACGACGTGTTCGGGACGAACGCAATCTCCTCGGCCGACGCGCCGACGAGCCGCGCGAGCTTCTCGCGCAGCCGCGCCCGCTGGGCCCCGTAGGTCCCGAAGGCTTGCGCTCCGCGCCTCCCCCAGTCCGCGATCGCGTTTTGCATCGCGCGGCGCACGGGCCAGGACGGCGGCGAGATGGCCGCGTGGTTGCAATAGACGAGCGCCTCGAGATCCGGGAAATGCTCCCGATCGCCGAGATTCGCCGTGAATTTGACGTCGTCGCCGCGCATGGGCCGAGAGGATGCCCCTCCCCGAGGCCTCCTGGCAAGGCGCGGCGCTCGCGAACGGCGCGAGGCTCGGATACGCTCGTTTGCCGACGTGCACGGCAACGACGGTGCTTATCGGGATCCGCTGCAGGGCCTCCGCGCCCGCGTGCACGACCTCGCGCGCGAGGTCGAGGAGCGCGAGGCCATGCTCACCGACGCGCTCGTCGAGCACCTGCCTCGAACGCTCGCCGAAGCCCTCCTCGACGGCCGCGCCCGCGCGCGCTTGCCCGCGAACACCGAGGCCGAGCTCCTCGCCGCCGAGGCCACGCTCCTCGCCTATCGCGACGCCCTCGACCGCGCGATCGAGCTCGCGCCCGACCTCGAAGACGAGCAACGCGCGCTCCCCGCAGACGCGCCCGACCCGCAGCTCTCGGGCTCGCTGCGCCCCCTGCTCGACCTCTTCATGATGACCGACAACGCGGTCGAGACCTGCCAGGCCGCCGAACGTGGGCTGCGCCAGGCCGCGCTCGCCCTCGACAAACGCGCCGCGCTCTCCGAGGACGCCACATTCGCCTTTCGCGCGAGGTTCCACGCGCACGACGCGCCCTTCTCGATCCTCGCCCAGATCGCCTACTCCCCGAACGAGAGCCCCGCCGAGGTCCACGTCTTCGTCGCGACCTCCGTCGCCGCTGGAACACCGCCATTACGGATTCGTCCCCAGACGCTCTTGCATGGCCTCGGCAAGGCGATCGGCCTCGTGCGTGACGCGGAGGTCGGGGACGAACGTTTCGATGATTTGTTCCTCATCGAAGCCGAGCCCGACGTCGCAAAACGCCTCCTCGGCCCTGCCGTGCGAAAGGCGCTCCTCGGGGTCGCCTCGTTCGACATCCCCGATCTCGACGTGCGTGGCGGCCGCGCCATCCTCCACTTCCGCTTCGAGCCGAACGAGCGCCTCATCCGCAGCGCCACCCTCGCGCTCGCCGGCATCCGAAAATCCCCCGTCTCGGTCTCGCTCTTGCGCTGAATACCCGCGTCTTCCTTCATATTTCGCGTGGTACATTGCGCGGGATGAAGGCCGCATCGAAGTGGAAATCTTTGGCCCTATCGTTCTCCGTGGCCGCGATCCTGGGCCCCGCGGGGTGTTCGAACGACCAAACCCCCACGCCGGAAGCCAAGCCGGCTGCATCCACGGCGTCGAAGGGACGTGTCGAGTGGGTCCGTGCGACCGAGGGGGAGGACGTCGCCACGACCGTGCGGCGCGAGATCGAGCGCGCTCGCAAGGACGGACGTGATCTGCTCGTCTACGTCGGCGCCCCGTGGTGCGAGCCCTGCCAAAGGTTCCATCACGCGGCCGAGAAGGGGGAGCTCGACGACATCTTTCCGCGCCTGCGGATCCTCGAGTTCGACCACGATCGTGACGCCGAGCGGCTCGCGGTCGCCGGTTACACGTCGCGGCTCATCCCCTTATTTGTCGCGCCAAACGATGACGGCACCGCCTCGGATCGGCGCATCGAGGGCTCGGTCAAGGGCGAGGCGGCCGTCATGGAGATTGCGGGGCGGCTCCGCCGCATCTTGCCGCGCACCTCGGCCGGCCCTGCCGGCTGAGCCGCTCGCCATTCATGGCTCTGGACGGCGCGGAAGCGCCGGGCCGACTGCTACGTTCTTTTCGCACCCCTCGCGTCTCGAACGAAACCCGCTGTGGGGGTCCCTTTGGGTGCGTCTTTCGCTCCGCGTGGGGGCGAGTGGTTCGGCGGAACCGATCATAACGATCACGTCATCGCCATCGGCGCGCGTCATCGACTGCACGCGCCGCATCATCGAGATCTTCGGGAAGACGCGCGTGTTCGCTCGCGTTTTGCGCACGTCTGCCGGCCTTCGAGGCGAGCCGTTCGCCTCGGGAGGGGAGCGTGCGCGCATGCATCAACATGTAACACGTCTTACGACGATGAGCTCCTATGACAAACGTGTCTCGGGAGCGGTAACTGCAATGAAACCGCATTTTCCAGTGCCCAGGTTCGTCGGAACAGTGCATAGAACTCATCTCATAAACCGTCGAGTAGGTCCATCGGCTCCAACATCCCACTTTGTAGGATCAATCGAACGAGGCTCGGTCCAGTCGTCGGTACATTTTTGATTGCTGACGACATATGCAGGTGTG
>NZ_JARZHG010000051.1 GCF_029946505.1 Polyangium sp. y55x31 | reverse complement strand
GGCGGCGCAGGTGGTGCCGGCGGCGCGGGTGGCGCGGGCGGCGACGGCGGTTCTGCCGGCGCGGGCGGCGGCGTGCCCGACGACGGCGGCTGCGGCTGCCGGACGGCGCCCGGCGCGGGCGAGGGCCACGCGGGATCACTCCTCGTGGTGCTCGGCGCGCTCGGGTTCGTGCTCGGGCGGCGGCGCAAGGCCGCGTGAATGAGGCGCGGGCCCGGCGTGGGCCCGCGTTGAAATGAAAAAGGGCGGGCCCACGCGGGTCCGCCCTTTTCCTTTCAGGCAGGCGACGTCAGTTCGCGCTGTCGCACTCGACACCGCCGAGCGTGGTGCCGTTGTTGTCTTCGAGGCATTCGTTCAGGCCGCCCTGCCCGGCCTCGTCCTTGTCGACCTCGACGTAGAACGACATGACGATGTCGCTCGGCATGAGCTTGTATTGCATGGTGACGAGCTCGTACTGGCCCGGCAGGAGCGCCTTCGTCGTGGTCCCCTCGCCGATGAACGTGCCGCTCGGGCCATCGCCCCGGTAAAACCTCACCTTCACGCCGGGCGGGACGCCGTTCGTGCCCTTGTTTTGCACGAACGCCCGGAGAGCCACGAAGCCGTCCGGGCAGGGGGCGAGCGAGGCTTCGAGGCTGACCTGGAGGTCGGGCGCATTGAAGACGCCGGCGCCCTGGTTCGACTGGCGGTAGTTGTTGAGGCCGAAGGGGCCGATCCAGCTCGCGGGCTCGGGGGAGGGGACGCTGCCGTTCGCGTTCACGTTCGTGAGGTGATAGGCGTGCTGGTTCCAGATCTTGCGCGTCCGGACCCAGTTGTCACCCGCGTCGCCGTAGACGTAGACGCCGTGCCGCAGGCCGTTCATGCCGTACGGGCAGCCGTTCTGGCCATTCAGGTGGAAGAGGTCGTTCGCCGCGAGCACGACCTCGGTGTTGTTGTCGCCGTCGACGTCCACGACGACCGGGTACTCGTGAATGGTCGCCGACGGGTTCTTCTCCTCGTAGAGCGTGTCGCCGGTCGCGCCGTCGTAGACGCGGAAATAACACTCGTCGTTGTAGACGACCTCGGCCGCGCCGTCGCCCTGGAAATCGAAGACGCTCGAGCCCGTCCGGTTCGACGAGCCGTCCTGCGTCGTCTTTTGCCATTTCACGGTGAGCGTCGCGGTCTCGCCGGCCTCGAACTCGAAGACGGAGTACGCCGTGCCGTTCGCCGCGGCGATCTCGGGCACGCCGTCGGCGTCGAAATCGGCGATGGTCGGGGGGCCGCCGAGGCCGTTGCCGGGCATCGCGACGGTGGCGATGACCGCGCCGTTCGTCGGGTTCTGGACACGCACGGTGCCTTGCGCGATGACGACGAGCTCGGGCTTGCCATCGAGATCGAGATCCGCGATGGCCGGATAGCCGTCGATGAGCGCAGCTTGCTCCCAGTACGTGGTGCCGTCGGCCCGGAGCGCTTTTTTGCCGCTCACGATTTCCTGCGGCATGACGCCGTCGAGGTCGGCGACGATGCTGACGGCGCCGTAGGTGCCGGTGTTTGCCCCGAAGAACGCTCCGCCGTTGAACCGGAGGACGCCCGCCGCATCAAAGACCGCGCCGCCGACGACGATCTCGGGCTTGCCGTCGCCCTCGAGGTCCGCGATCGCCACCGTGGCCGAGTCGATGGCGACGTTCCAGGCCGTGGTGCCGTCCGCTTGCTTCGACGTCCACTTGACCTTGCCGTCGTGCTCGAATGCGATGAGCCCGCCGCCCGCCTTGCCGGTCACGATCTCGACGAAGCCGTCGCCGTCGATGTCCGCCGCCGCCGGCGTCACGCGCGGCTGCACGCGGTTCACGTCGGCGTACACGTCGACGTTCGCGTCCCATTTCTCGACGCCGTCCTTGCCATTCAATGCGCGCAGGTACGCCGTCTGGTTCGCGTTGAAGTTGTTGGACGTCACGATCACCACGTCCGGGGTGCCGTCGTTCTCCAGGTCGACGACGACGGGCATGTTGATGACCTGGCGGTACTCCGGGAAGATGGGGCTCTCCGTCCAGGACCATTCGAGCACCGGCGTGAGCGGGCCGGGCGGCGGCTTGTATTCGCAGGTCGCGGAGCCCGGGGGCGGCTGCGGCAAGCACACGCCGAGCGTCGATTCGCAGAACTCGCCCTCGGCGCAATCGGCCCAGTCGAGGCAATTGCTGCCGGTCTTTTCGCATTTGTCCGCCACGCAGACCTCGTCGGCCGCGCAGCACACGGAGAGATCCGCGCCGCACCGGACGTTCGTGGCGCAGGCCGGCAGGCACGCGTCGATCACGCACTCCGAGCCCTGCGCGCAGCAATCGCCGGCGCCGCAGACGATTCCCGACGGGCATCCCGGCACGAACACGCCGCCCGTCCCACCGTCGCCGCCCATTCCGCCCGCGCCGGCCCCGCCCATTCCGCCCGCGCCGGCCGTCCCCCCCGAACCCGCGGTGCCCGAGCTCGCGCCGGAGCCCGTGGGCTCCGTCCCTCCGCCGCTGCAACCTGCCGCGCTTCCGAGGGCGAGGACAAGAATGCCTCCAAGTGCCTTCATCGTTCTCCGCATCTTCCGACCTCCTAAGAGGCGGAAGGAGAACGGGGAAGGAAGTGCGCGTCAAGACGCCGGCTGTACGTCCCCTACGTTCGTTCACGGTCCGGCGGTGTGCCTGGAACCGGGGGCGTCGTACCCGAGAACGTGCTCGTGCGCGCGCGGGGTCGAATCGCCGCGAGCCGGGCGGCGGCGCCTTCGAGCGTGGCGGCGGCGTCATGGAGCGCGGCGGCGGCGCCGGAAAGCGCGGCGGCCGCGTCGGAGAGGCCGGGCGCGGGCGGCGGCACGCTCGACGTGGGGCGTTTCGAGCGCGTGGCTTCGGCGCCCGGGGGCACGCTCGGCGAACGGCGGCTCGAGCCGGGCGTGGGCATTTGCGTGGAATCGGACCGATGCGACCTCTCGGGAGCTTGAGTGGCTCGCGGGGGCGTGACCCTTGGAGGGGATTGCGTCATGGAAGTAAGCACGAAGAGCGTCGTTGGGCCCGAAAAGGGTCGGGAGGAGGCAGGCCCTCGATCTCCCCCGACGCGCCGAGGCGCGCGCCATTGCGGAGCAACGCGTGTGCCATCCTGGAATCGTTCCTTTTTCGCGCAATCGTGCCGACGCGGAGAGCGTGGATTTCGCGTCACGGCGGTCCACCGCGTGATCGCGCCGTCCTGCACGCGCCGGCGATGATGTGTTTGGGCCTCGGTGTGCGCGGGGACGAACGCCGCGGATTCAGTTGCCTTCGTCGTCGGTGCGCCGGAGCCGCGCGCGCACGGGGGGCAGCGGGACGGTCGCGTTCGGGACAGGACGCTCGGGGGACTCGCGCTGGTAAGCGCCGATGGTCGCTCGGACGATCGGGGGAAGGAAGACGTGCTCGAGGTCGACGCTCGCGAGCGAGGCGGCGACCGTCGCGATGCGGTCGACGAGCGGGGCGCGTTCGTCCACGAGGATGAACCGTTTGCCGCGGATCACACAGAGCCCTCCGCGCCACTTCTTGCCGCCGTCGGAGAGCGAGGGGTCGAAGGACTCGGAGCGCACGGTGATGCCCGCTTTGCGTGCGGCCTGGATGAGCTCCTGGAGGAGCCGACCGAGCTCCATCCTCCGAGCGTACTCCCGTTCGAGGCGGACCGCGTACGTTTCCTGCGTTTCCTGTTACTCTGCGGTGGGGCGGTGGTGTGTGCCGTCGCCGGGGGTGTTCTCGGGAGGCTTGGTCGTGCGCTTTTCTTTTCGCTGGGGTCTCGTTCTGGTTGCGCTCGCCACGCCGGCCGTCTGGCTCGGGCCGGGCTGCGGCGCGCGCACCGACATCGAGGACGACGACTCCCTCGACGAGGACGAAGACGACGCCGGCCCCGATGCGCTCGGCGAAGACGCACAGCCCGACGTATCGCCCGACGGATCCGACGCCGAGCCCGACGTGTCGCCGGACGTCGTGTTCGACGTGGTGGAGGAGAGCGTCGAGGACGCGCCGTTCGACGTGGTCGAGGACGTGGTCGAGGACGTGCCGATCGACGTGCCGATCGACGTGCCGATCGACGTTCCCGAAGATGTGCCCGAGGACGTTCCCGAAGACGTTCCCGAGGACGTTCCCGAAGACGTGCCGGTCGATGTTCCGGCCGACGTGCCACAAGACGTGCCACAAGACGTCCCCGTCGACGTGACGCCCGACGGCTCGTGTCCGGACGCCGACGGCGATGGTTACTCGGTCTGCGACGGCGACTGCAACGACGCCGATCCGCTGGTCAACCCGGGCGCGTTCGACTTCCCGAACGCCAAGGACGACGACTGCGACGGCGGGATCGACAACCCGAACATCGCCTGCGGCGTGGGCTTGCAGTACACCTCGCAGGATCCGCTCGACTACGCGAAGTCGATCGAGCTTTGCCAGACGACGACGCTGAATGCGACCGGCGCGAACAAGCGCTGGGGTGTGATCTCGGCGGAGCTTCGGCTCGCGGATGGCACGGGCATGCCGTTCCCGCAGTCGCACGCGATCATCACCTCGATGGGCAACGTGATCGGCCCGCGGGCGAACCAGAACTTCGTCTTCCTCTCGACGGGCCTCGCGGCCACGCCGAGCCAGCCGTACTTCCAGTTCGGCACGCCGCAGGGCGGCACGGACACCGGCACGCAGTCGGCCGCGCCCCCCGGCTTCCCGACCAACAAATCAGGATGCCCGGTCCCCTTCGCGTCGACGGCGTTCAACCCGGTCAACCTCAAGATTCAGGTGCGCACGCCCACGAACGCGAACAGTTTCGCGTTTGATCATGCGTACTGGTCCTCCGAGTACCCGGAGTATGCCTGCTCGCCGTTCAACGACCTCTGGGTCACGCTTTTGAAGACGAACGCGCCGGGAATCGCGAACAACCGAAACGTGGTGTTCGACAACCAGGGCACGCCCGGCTCCGTGAACCTGAATTTCTTCGACCGTTGTGTGGCCGGACCGACGGGTTGCTTCGGCACGCCGGGCTTCAATTTCTGCTCCGGGGGCAAATCCGAGCTCGCGGGCACGGGCTACGACGACCTCGACTCGCCTTGCAACAACACGCCGAGCTCCATCGGCGGGAGCACGGGATGGCTGACCACAGAGGCGCCGATCGTTCCCGGCGAGATCGCGACGGTGGAGTTCATCGTGTGGGACTCCTCGGACAACATCTTCGACTCGTCCGTGATCGTCGACTTTTTCCGCTGGTTGCCGAGCAAGCTGTCGAACCCGAAGACGTACCGGCCCTAGCAGGCGGGCGGCGCGTGTTCGTCGGGAAAAAAGTCCGTCCAGGGTGATCATGCGTGTCGTGTTCGTGCGATCGGGGACGGCCGGTCGGGCTGCCGCGGTTGACTCGTCGATCGTCACGTGTTATGCGGCTGTTCAGTAGCGTGTCCGGCCGAGTGGGAGCGAATGTGCGCTTCCCGGTCGTGGCGGGCAGAGGCCCAGCGCGTGGCGTCGAAATAAGGACGGCACGTGCGACGCGCACCAAGAGGAGCGCCCAAGTGATGGGAGCGCCCGAAGGGCTGGACAAAAGATGACGTTTACCGATGCAGCGGCCGAGGTGCTTCGCCTCGTCGGCAGGCCGCTCCACTACAAAGAGATCACCGATATCGCGATAGAGAAGAACTTGCTCAGCCACGTCGGGAAGAGCCCCGAGGTCACGATGGGCGCCCGGCTCGCCGCGATGCTCAAGAAGGACTCGTCCGACACGCCGCTCATCCGGGTGAAGCCCGGCGTCTTCGCGCTGCGGGAGTGGGACGAGAAGACGCTGCGCGCAGGCCTCGACGGCAAGAAGGGCAGGCGCGGCGGCAAGCAAGAGCCCGCCAAGGCCGCCCGCCACGAGGTCGAGGAAGAGGCAGCCCCGGAGGTCGCCGAGGAAGAAGAGGCCGAGACGGAGGCCGAGACGGAAGAGGCGCCCGAGGAGATCGAGGCCGCCCCCGCCGCCCCCGAAGAAGCCGCCCCCGCCGCCGAGGAAGCCGCCGACGAGGACGACGAGACGCTCGTGTCCCCGGCCCCCGCGAAGTTGTCCCCGCCCACGCCGCGCCCGTCCGCGCCGACGTACACGCGGGCCGTGGAGGACGAGGAGGACATCGACGCAGGCCCCGCCGGCCCCGACGACGTGATGCGCGCGGAAGCCGCAGCCGGCGCCGCCGAGATGTTCGACGAGGAAGAAGACGACGACCAGCCGATCCTCGGCGGTGGCGACGAGCGCGCCGGTGGCGGCGCGGCCGAGCCCGGAGGAGAGGGCCGCCGCCGTCGTCGCCGCCGTCGCCGCGGCCGCAGCACGAACGGCGAAGCCCAGGCCCTGCCCACGAGCGGTGGCGGGCTGCCCTCGTACACGGCGACGCCCGCGTTCGAAGTTCGTCGCGACGGACGTGATCGCGACCGTGACCGCGACGTCGGTCGTGACCGCGACCGCGACCGCGACATCGGTCGCGACCGCGAGATCGTGCGCGACGTGGCGCCGACCGAGGCCGTCTACCGCGGTCCGCAGGTCATCGAGCTGACCCCGGGCGAAGGTCATCCGGCGCTCGACGACCTCGCCGGTCGCGAGCTCGCCGACGCCGTGGCCGCAATCCTGTCGACGTTCGATCGCAACGCCGGCGCCGTGTCCCTGCGGCAGATCGCCGAGACGGCGCAGCGCCGCGGTCGCCTCTCGGGCGACGCGCAGCTCGTGCAGTCGCAGGTGGCCGCCGCCGTGCGCGCCGACAACGCCCGCCGGATCGCGGCCGGTCAGCGCCCGCGCTTCCGCTTCGCCGGCGGCCGTGTGGCCCTGACGGACTGGCTGCTCGGCGGCGACCTCGCGCGCCTGGAGCAGGAGGCCCTCGCCGCAGTGGAGCGCTACCGCGACGCAGCCCGTCGCGCCTTCGCCCGCAAGCTCGGCGAGCTGCCCGGGCACGCGTTCATCGAGGTCTGCGTCCTCGCGCTCGAGCGCATGGGCGTCGGCCAGCTCCGCGCGGTGCGCCGCGCCGGCGCGCCCGGCGGCGAGTCGCACTTCTCGGGCGTCCTGCGCATGGGCAACGACGAGATCCGGGTGGCGATCGTGATCCGCCGCGACGGCCGCGAGGTCGGTCGCGAGCGGGTGACGGAGCTGCGCGGCTCGCTCCACCACTACGGGCCGGCCACGGTCGGATGGATCTTCACGGCCGGGCAAACCCTGTCCGGCGCACGGGAAGAGGCATCCGTCCCGGGTACGGCGCCGATCGCGCTGTACGACGGTCTCGCGGTGGCGCGGCTGTGCGAGGACAACGACGTGGCGGTGATCCGGGCGAAGCTGCCGATCGCGATCCCGGACGTCGATCTGCTCGACGCACTGCGCGCGTCCTGACCAGCGCGGGGGCCGGTCGCGGGGCGTTGCCCCGCACCCCAGGAGGGGGCTGTCCGCCCCCTCCACCCCGGACCAGGCACGGCCTGGACCGAGGGCCGAGAAACCGCGCGATGCGCGGTTTCTCGGACGGGCCCGTGGCAAGACCACGAACCACGTTGCCAGCCAAGACAGCAGCGCTCCCCCCTCAGCCGCCACGAGGTCGTCGCCGGCCTTGAACGGGCCTGTTCGATGAACTGCGCATCGCGCAGTTCATCGACCCCGAGTCCAGCGCTTGCGCTGGTCCGGGTGCAGGGGCGGACAGCCCCTGCTGGGGTCCGGGGTGAAACCCCGGCGCTACGCCCTGGAACCTCGCCACGTTGACGTGCTCGGACTTTCCTGCAACGGTCCAGCCCGCATGCGCGCCCACGTTGCACGGTTTTTCCTCATCACGGCCACCCTCCTTGCCACGGCGTGCGGCACGCGCCCGCCTCCGTCCGTTTTTCCTACCGGGGATGACGCGCTTGGCCGGATGAAGGCCACCTATGCGTGCGTCAACGGCGTGCAGGGCCAGGCCAAGATTGACCGCTTCGCGCCTGAGGGCCGCGTCCGCGGCGAGGTGCACCTCTTCGCGGTGAACCCTGATCGCGTCCGCTTCGACGTGGTCAGCCCCTTCGGCGCGATGCTTTACACCCTCACGGCCGACGGCGAGCGCTTCCAGATGCTCGACGTGAAGGAGAAACAGTTCCTTTTCGGCCCGGCGAGCCCCTGCAACCTTGCGCGCATGACCCGCGTCCCCATCCCTGGGCACGCGCTCGTCTCGCTCCTCCGCGGCGAGGCGCCCGTTCTCCTGCACCAGCCTGGCGCTCCCACGATCACCTGGGACACCGACAAGGGGTTTTACCGCGTCCTCGTGCCGAGCACGCGTGATGCTCAGCAGGAGATCCACCTCGGCATTCGGCCCGAGGACTGGGACAAACCCTGGTCTCAGCAGCGCGTGCGTGTCCTCTCCGTGCTCGTCTCGCAGCGTGGCGCCGACCTCTACCAGGCTGAGCTCTCGAACCACGAGCCCGCGCGCACCGCGCCGCCGCGGGTCGATCCCGACGGCATCGAGGAGCCGATCCCGCCGATTGGCGGCGCCTGCGATGCGGAGTTGCCGCGCTCGATCCGCATGCGTGTGCCGCATACCGAGGAAGACGTGATCTTCCAGTACAAGGAAGCGCAGTGGAACCCGCCCCTCGTGCCCGGCGCCTTCCAGCAGACCGAACCCGGCGGCGTGCGCAAGCTCTACGTCACCTGCGACAAGTAGATCACGCGGCTAGCCGAACGCTTCGCGGACGCGCCCCGGCACGTCCGTGATGATGCCGTCCACGCCGAGCGCTGCGAGATCCATGGCCTCGCGCGTGTCGTTCACCGTCCACACGTTCACCACGAGCCCGCTTTGCAAAAGCCGCCGCACCGTGCTGGCTTGCGTGAGGATCCGCTCCACGTGCACTGCTTGCCCGAGGCTGCGGGCGAGCTCGAGCGCGGCGCGTGACCAGCGCGTGCGATGCACCAGAAGCGCCCGCGGGATCCGCGGCGCGAGCGCGCCGATCGCTGCGACCATGCGCGGATCGAACGACGACACGATCACCGGCACGCGTGGATCGAAGGCCCCGAGCTTGCGCGCCGTTGCACGCACCACGGCCCCTCGATCTGGCACGTCGTGCTTCATCTCCACGTTGACGCGTAGCCTGCGCGCCTGCGCCAGCGCGAGCACCTCCGTCAGCCGCGGCGCGTGCTCTCCGCTCCCCACGTCGATCCGCCGGATCTCCTCGTACGGTAGCTCTGCTGCGGCTCGCGTATCTGCGCCGCCCGTCACGCGCTCGAACGTCGGATCGTGCAGCACGACGAGCTCGCCGTCCCGATCGACGCGCACGTCGAGCTCGACCCCGTCTGCTCCTTCTTCCGCGGCGAGCTCGAACGCCGCGAGCGTGTTCTCCGGCCTTGCCCCGCGCACGCCGCGGTGCCCGTACACGAGCGGCGGCCGACCGTCCGCGCGCCGGAACGCAAGGACGCCGCGTGATCTCACGTGTCGAGCTCCCGCGCGATCGAGAGCGCCACAGCGCGCGCCCTCGTCATCTCCGACAGCGGGAACGACGCTGCCCCCACGACCGGATGCCCGCCGCCGTCGTAGCGCCGGCAGATCGCCGCGATGTCGTGCCGCCGCTCCTTGCCGCACCAGGGGTTGTACCCGACCGACACCTTGCAGTGTTGCTTCTGGCGCGTGAGCGTCACGGAGTAGACGGCCTCGGGGAAGAGGGCGTACGTGACGAACTTTGCGGCTGCGTCGATCGGCGCGTCGCTGAGATCCACGAACACCACGCTGCCCATCATCGTCCCGACTTGCTTCACGCGGCGGATGAACGTCTCGCGCGCCGCGCCGAGCGGCCGGAAGAGCTCGGCGATGTCCGCGCCGCTCGCCACCTCGTCGAGCGGACGTTCGAGCAGCCGCGGCACGATGTCCTTCAGGAACGGCCCATCGCCGTGGTGCTCGACGACCGACGCCAGCTTCAGCACGGGCTCTTCGCGATCGACGGCCGCCTCCGCCGAGGAGAAACGGGCTGCGTCGATCACGTCGGCCCAGGCGACGAGTGGCGCGAGCGCCTCGCTCCGGATGCCGAAGCGGTTGCTCGCCACGTCGGCGATGAGCTTCGTGCACGAGCCGTACGTGGGCTCGTAGAACACGTGGTGCGTCGCGTCCTCCGAGGCGAGCGCCTCGCGTTGCTCGTCGGCCGAGCCGAACGCGGTGACGTGGTGATCGAAGTACCACGTCAGGCGCGTGCTCTTCGTGTAGCGGAAATCCAGGATCGCGTTCTCTTCGCCGTCGAGCCACCCTTCCGGGATCGTGGCCATGCCGGGCCCGTAGCCGCACGAGCGGTACCGGAACGAGAGCGGCTGCCCGGGGGCGAGGGAGCGCGCGAGGTGGGTGAACACGGCGGCGCTCGCCATGCCATCGAAGCAGTGGCCGTGCGTGGCGATGACGATATCGCGGGGCTTCCTCACGCGGGACAGCGGTAGCACGGCCCTCACGACCGAGCACCGCGCGCCTCGGACGTTTTTTCGGAGCATCGAGGCATGGGGGCGCCGAGGAGGCCATGCTCCCGCCGGGGACAGACGTCCCGCCTGCCTCGTCAGCTGCGCTGGACGAACGGGCTTTCTGATCCGACCGTCTCGCGCCCCGCGGGCGTCATCACCCAGAGCACCGCGCCCGGCCGGATCCCCGCGGCTTCCAGGGACAAACGTTCTCCGCCCTCGCGCTTGTCGTCTTCGACGAACCGCTTCGTCCGCGGCTCGAACAGGACCCATTCGGTCCCGTACGACATCGGAGGCACCTTCGCGCCCGCGCGGCGCAAAGCCTTCCAGATCCGCGCGATCAAGCTCGAAAGATGCGTGTGCACGTCGAGCGAGAACGTCCAGAGCTCGCTCTGCTCCCCCAGGAATCGACGCGGATCCACGGTCACGTGCCGGCCGGCCACCCGCGCGGAGAGCTTCGGCACGGCCGATCGCGCGGCCGATCGTGGCCCTTCCGAGGGCACCGAATCCGTGAACGACCCCGCGAAGGCCGTCGGCTCGTCCCCTCGAATCGGCCGGTCCGACGAGGGCGGCACGACGAACCCGGGGTTCGGGGCGCAGGGCGCCGCCTGGCGACCCGGAGCCCCGAGCGTCGACCGAGACGTGGACATCGACGAAGGTGGGCCCGGCGGCGTGCTCGAACCCGGAACCTCGCGGGCGCGCTCGCCCGTCGCCAGCAAATCCTCCCGGAGCGTCTCGCCGGGCGAAACGAATCTCGCGAGCTCCGAAAGCATCTCCTCGGCGCTCTGGGGCCGCGATTCCGCGGCAATGGCGAGCGCGCGCTCGACGACCGCGGCCACGTCGGCCGGCACCCACGGCGCGACCTCCACGAGTGACCTCGCCGGCGTCACGCAAATGGCCACGAGGAGCTGCCCGATCGACGAAAGATGCTGATGGGGCGCCCGTCCGGCGAGCGCTGCATAAAGCACGCACCCGAGCGACCACAGATCCGTCCGATGATCGACGTCGCGGCTGTTTTGCACCTGCTCGGGCGACATGTAGAGCGGCGAGCCGAGCAGGTTTCCCGTGGCCGTCAGGTCCGTCGTCTGCCCGAGGCCGAGCGGCTCTTTCCGGACCTTCGCGATGCCGAAATCGAGGATTTTGACCGTCAGCGCGCCATTCGGCCCCCGGGCGAGGAAGAGGTTTGCCGGCTTGATGTCGCGATGCACCACGCGCGCCGCGTGGGCGGCGGCGAGCCCGCGGAGGACCTGGCTTCCGATTCCGAGGGCGCCGCGCAGCGAAAGCGTGCCGATTCGATCGATGAGCCGCTGCAGGTCTTCACCTTCGAGCAGCTCCGTCACGAGATAAAGAGTTCCGCTCGGCTCGTCGGTCCCGGTATCGAGGATGCGGACGATGTGCGGGCTCTGGATTCGCGAGACCGCCTCTGCTTCCCGGCGAAAGCGACGCAGCCCTTCGCCCTCGGCGAGGTGGTGGTGGAGCACCTTCACGGCGACCCGCGCGCCCGTCTCGGTGTGCGCGGCTTCGTAGACGGCGCCCATCCCCCCGCGCCCGAGCAGGGAAATGAGCTTGTACTTCTGGCCCAGAGTTTCGCCGATCAAGCCGGGCCACCGTAGACGACGGTCGGTTCGTTGGCAATGAGCAAATGTTCAGTACGTCCGGCGGCCTCGCTTGCTCGGGGAAACCCTGGTAGGCAGCCCTGATGAACCTACGAACGATGCTTCCTCACGTGTTTCTAGTCCTCGCCCTCACCGTCCCGGTCGTCGCGTGCGACGAAACGGGAAATGGAGGCGCCGGCGCCGGCGGCGGTGGCCAGGGTGGAAACGGTGGGAACGGCGGCAACGGCGGGCAAGGCGGCGGCGGAGGGCAGGGCGGGCAAGGCGGCATGTCCGCGTCGAGCTCGGGCTCCGCGAGCGGCGGATCGGGTGGTATGGGCGGCGCGGGCGGCGCCGCGTTCGATTGCGCGAATCTGCCCCTTTGCGACGATTTCGAGGCCCAGGCGGCCGGCCAAGCGCCCGATCCGGCGCGCTGGGCGGTTGTCATGCCGAACTGCATGGGCTCGGGCACGGCCGCCGTCGACGCGACCCAGGCGCACAGCGGCAAGAACTCCGTGCTCGTCACGGGCAAGGGAGGTTATTGCAATCACGTCTTCATCTCGCACGCGGCGGCGTTCGCCGAGCTCGGCGACGTGGTGTACGGCCGTTTCTACCTGCGCATGTCGGCCGACCAGGGCGACGGTCACACGACCTTCATGGCCATGCGTGACGAGAACGACGGCCCCAAGGATCTCCGCATGGGCGGCCAGAGCAAGATCCTCATGTGGAACCGCGAATCCGACGACGCGACCTTGCCCTCGCTCAGCCCCACGGGCATCGGAATGAGCGTCCCGCTCACGGCGGACAAATGGCGCTGCATCGAGTTCCAGGTCGACCAGGCCGCGGGCGCGCTCCGGACCTGGGTCGACGGCAACGAGGTCGCGGGCCTCGTGATCGACGGGACCCCGACGCCCGACGTGGATCAGCAATGGATCACGCAGAAGCCGAACTGGAAGCCGAAGGTCACCGACCTGAAGCTCGGATGGGAGAGTTATGCCGGCCAGGACATGAATCTCTGGTTCGACGACGTGGCCCTCGCCACGACCCGCATCGGCTGCCAATAGGCGGCCCGGCGCGCGGCTCGGATCAGCGACCGGCGGCAGCTTGCCCGCGCAGCACCATGCACGTGCTCGCCAGCTTGCACACGAGCGATTTCTCCTCGTCGACGATGTCGCACTCGAGGTACCCGAGCGACTTCGACCGCTTCACCATCCGCGCCTCGGCTCGCAGGCGCGACGTCCATACGGGTTTGAAATAATTCGCTTTGAGCTCCACCGTCGTGAAGCTCTCGCCCTCCGCGAGCGTGCTCGCCATGGCGAAGCCCATCGCGGCGTCGCCGAGGTCGACCAGCACGCCGCCGTGCATCGTGCCCATCGGATTCGCGTGCTTGCTCGGATCGCCGACCAGCGTGAAGACCGCCGAGCCTTGGCCGACGTCGACGAGCTCGAAGCCGATCAGCTTGGCGATCGGCGGTGGCTCGGCGCCCGTGAGGAGCGCGCGCGCCTTCTTCATCCAGGTCGTCTCTTCGGTCGTCGTCGTCATGATTCGTCCTTCTTCTCCGAGGCCTTTTGCTCGGCGCGATCGAGGGCGGCGTAGGCGAGCGCGCGGCTCGCGGCGAGAATGGCGTCCGAAAGAGGCGTCCCCTCCGTGGCGCGGGCGAGGCTCAGGCCGCCGACCATCAAGGCGAAGAGCCCGAGCGCGAGCTGCTTGCCGCCGATCGGCCCGGCCACCTCGCCGAGCTCCGAGGCGAGCGACTCGACTTCCTCGGCGAATGCCTTCTGGTAGGGCGCGCCGAGCACGGAGATGTCGCTCAGCGACGCGGGCAGCGGACAGCCGGACTCGGGGTTGTCACGGTGCGAGCGGGAGAGGTAACGGCGCAGGATCCACGTGAGCCGCTCCTTCGCCGTCTCCCCGCGCGACTGCTGCACGAGCTCGGACCAGTTGTTCCGAAGCGCATCGCGCAGGGCCTCTTCGAAGAGCGCCTCCTTGCTCTCCCAGTGCCCGTAAAAGCCGCCGACCGTGAGCTTCGCGCCCTTCATGACGTCCGCCACCGACGGCAGCCTGAGGCCTCGCGTGCGCAGGAGGCGCGCCGCTGTCAGCCGCAACGTCTCATGCGTGCGCTCCCAGCGATCGGCCTTGGAGAGGGGCTCCTTCTTCATGAATGATGAATGTCATATGACGTATATCATGTCAACTCGGAGGGCAGGAAACGAGCGAACGGGCGTCAGCGACGGCGTCGGCGACGCGCGGCGGACACGAGCGCCGCGCCGCCGAGGAGAGCGAGCGCCCCGGGCAAGCTCGACGCGCCGCCGACGGCGCATCCGCCGCCGCTGTCCGAGCCTCCGCCGCTGTTCGAGCCGCCGCTTCCGCCTGCGCCTCCGCTCCCCGGCGGATCGCAGGGGCAGGAGGGCGCCGTGCCCGCCGCCTTCGTGACGGTCAACGAGCGCGCGATCTGCGACTGATCGGCCGCCGCGCCGACGACGAGATCGGTCGCGAGCGCGGGGCGCGAGAGCTCGGCGCTCATCCGCGTCACCCAGCGGCTCCCGAACGGGAGCGATCCGTAGAGCTTGGCGAGGTCGGCCTGGCACTCTTCGGCCGCGGTCGCGCCCATGGGCGTCCCGTACCCGCTCTCCTCGGGGTTCTCGTTCGCCAGCCACAGCAGCTCTTCCTCGAAGACGAACGTCGAGAGCGGCTCGCTCGCCTCGATCAGCCACGCCTTGCCGCTGGACGCGTCGAACGCGTTTTGCCGGAGTTCCTTGTAGTTGCTCGACTGCGTGTCCCAGTTCCACACGAGATCCGCGGCGTTGATCACGAAGAGCGGGAAGTTCTTCGGCTCGTAGCGGCCCTCGCCGAGGACCCACAGGCTGATGGGCGTCTTCGCGCCCGTCCCCGCGGCGACCATCCGCAGCGGCAGCGAGAGCGACGCGCCGGGCGAGGTCACGCGCACGGAACGCATCGAGTCGACCCCCTGCCCGGGCACGAGCTTGAGCGCGAGGAAGTCGAACCCTTCCTGCACGTACGTATCGATGACCGGCTGGATGTCGGCGGGGATGTTGTAGCCGTTCGTGGTGAGCCAGTTGGCGAGCGCGTTCGGGTCCTGCGACGTCGACACGAAGGCGCCTTTGCGATGCTACGAGCGCCAACGGTTCGAATCAGCAACGAATCGCTCCTCGCGCTCCCGCGGACGCCGCCTTGACAGTTCGCATGACAATCATCATATGATGAACGTCATACGAAGGGAGCGACCACATGGGTACGAGCTACATCATCGACGCTGCACGGACGCCGCGAGGGCGGGGCAAGGCCGGTAAAGGAGCGCTGTCGGGCGTGCACCCGCAGGAACTGCTTGCGCAGGTGCTCCGGGCGCTCCCGCAGCGTACCGGTTTCGATCCGCGCGAGGTGGGCGACGTGATGGCGGGCATCGTCTCGCAGGTCGGCGAGCAAGGCGCGAACCTCGCTCGCAACGCGGTGCTCGCGGCAGGGTGGCCTGAAGAGATACCAGGCGTGTCGCTCAACCGCTTCTGCGGCTCGGGCCTCCAGGCGGTGAACTTCGGCGCCATGGCGGTCGGATCGGGCGCGATGGATCTCGTCGTCGCCGGCGGCGTGGAGAGCATGTCGCGTGTCCCCATGGGCTCCGACGGCGGCGGGCAGGACGGCGGCAACGCGCTCCTCCGCAAGCGCGTGTTCCAGGTCCCCCAGGGCATCAGCGCCGATCTGATCGCCACGCTGGAGGGATTTTCGCGCGAGGAGATCGACGCGGTGGCGTTGCGATCTCAAAAGAACGCGGCGCGCGCCATCCAGGAGAAACGTTTCGCGAAATCGCTGATCCCGGTGACGGATCCGAACACGGGCGCGACGCTCCTCGCGCAGGACGAGTTTCCCCGGCCGAACACCACGGCCGAGGGGCTCGCCGCGCTCGAGCCCTCGTTCGTCGCGCTTGGCAGCGCCGGGGCCGGTCCGAACGGCGAGACGCTCGATCAGATCGCCCTCGCCGCGTACCCGCAGGCGAAGGAGATCCGGCACTTCCACACGGCCGGCAACTCGAGCGGCATCGTCGACGGAGCCGCCGCGGTGGTGCTCGCCTCGGAGCAGTACGTGAAGGAAAAAGGCGTGAAGCCGCGCGCCCGGATCCGTGCGATGGCGACCGTCGGGACCGAGCCTTTGATCATGCTCACAGCGCCCACGCCGGCGAGCCGGAAAGCGCTGCGCGCCGCAGGCATGGAGGTGCGTGACATCGACCTGTGGGAGATTAACGAGGCCTTCGCCGGCGTCGTGCTGCAAACGACGCGCGCGCTCGGGATCGACCCGGATCGCGTGAACGTGAACGGCGGCTCGATCGCGCTCGGTCACCCGCTCGGCGCGACGGGCGCGATGCTGCTCGGCACCGCCCTCGACGAGCTCGAGCGTCGCGACGCGCAGACCGCGCTCGTCACCTTGTGCATCGGCGGCGGGCAGGGCATCGCCACGATCCTCGAACGGGTCTGAGGTTCATTCTTTCACCCGGAGCCGCTCCGCGATCGCTCGCAGGTGCTGCGGGCCCGTCCCGCAGCACCCGCCGAGGATCGTCGCTCCTGCCTGGATCCAGGCCTCCGCCAGATCGGCATGAAGCTCCGCCCCGCGCACAGCATCCCCCCAGCCGATCCCCTCCTCCACGGCGCCCGCATTCGCGTACACGCCGAAGGGAATCCCCACCGCCGCGAGCTTTTCCACGTAAGACCGCGTCCGCGTCGCCTTCGTACAATTGATCAAAACCGCGCTCGCCCCCCGCGATGCCGCCTCTCGCGCGCCCGCGAGGACCTCCGCCGGCGTCAGCAATTCCGCGTTCGGGCCCGCGGTGAACGCCACCCACACGGGCAAACCCGTCCGCAATGCCTCGTCCACCGCCACGAGCGCCTCGCCGACGTGCGGAAACGTCTCGCAGAGGATCAGATCCACCCCCGCGTCCGCGAGCACCTCGCAGAGCTCACGGTGCTCCGGCCCTGGGTTCGTCGGGGATAGATCCGGCCTGTAGCAATCCTCGAGCGGCGCCACGCTCCCCGCGATCCGATGCCCCGGCGGCACGGCCTCCCGCGCGATCGCGACCGCCTTTCGTGCAAGCGCCTCCCAGCGCTCGCCCGCGCTGCGTCGCTTGGTCCGGAACGTGTTCGCCGTGTGCACCGTCGCGCCCGCCGCCGCGTATTCGCGATGGATCGCCGAAACGATCTCGGGCGCGCGATCGAGCGCGAGCGCGCTCCAGAGCGGCGCGGGCGTGGGGACGCCGCGCGCGGCGAGCTCCGTTCCCATCGGTCCGTCGAGGATCGTCAACATCACGGGGGACATCTCGGCTTAGGATGGGGCCGAAGGCGCGCCGCGGGGAGTGCCGCGGCCGGCCCGACCTCCACGATGAGCGCACCTGCCCCGAAACACGTGCCCCGCCACGCGACCCATCGCTACCACACGACGCTCGTCGTCTTGGGCGGGGTCATGATGCTCTACAGCTTCACGCTGCTCGTCCTGCTCGAGGCGACGAGCGTGGGGATCGTGATCCTCGGCGCGCTCTGCGCCGTGCTCGGCGGGGTGTTCACCTTCTTCGGCCTCATGGGGCGCCGGGTCGGCGCGGGCGTGCAGATCGTCAACACCTCGTTCGATCTCATCAGCCGCGGCCGCCTCGCCGAGGCCGAGGCGCACCTCGATCTCGTCGAGCAGAACCGACCGAGTCCCCTCCTCGCGTGCGTCGCTGCCATCCAGCGCGGCCTCGTCGGCATGCGCAGGGGCGACATTCCTGCCGCCCTCGTGCACCTCGATCGATGCATCGCGACCCCCCACGGCGTCCTCCAGCGTGCGCAGATCCGGATGCAGATCACGGCGGCCCACGCCATCCGCGCCTTCTTGCGCGCTGCGAGCGGCGATCGCGCGGGCGCGCGCGAGGACATCGAGGCCGTGCGCAAGAGCCCCGATGCCCTGCCCCAAGCGCTCGGCCGGGCCGCCCTCGCCGAGGCGATCCTGCTCGAACGATCGGGCGATCGTGACGCCTTGCGCGCGCACCTCGTCACGCACCACGAGTTGCTGTTCGACGCCACCGATCGCCGCGAGCGCACGATCGTCCGGGCCTTCCAGCGCATGCTGGAGACGACCGCGACGAGCGTGTATCGCAAGGGCGGCAAGCGCGACGAAGGCAGCGAGGAGCCGCCGCTCGCCGACTGGATCGCGCAGGTCGTGCCCGAGGCCGCGCCCTTCGCCGACGTGGGCCGCGCGCAGCCCGACAAAACCGGCGAGCTGCCCGCGGCCGAGGCCACCGAGGCCGCGAAGGTGGCCGTCGCGGAGGCGCGCAAGGCGGCCGCGAAGAGCGCGCCCACGAAGACCGGACACAAGGTCGGCCGGGTCATCGTGCTCTGGGCCGCGCTCGTGGCCGTCTTGGGCGCCGTCTACCTGGCGCTCTCGCCCTCGGGCGCAGGGAGCGGGAGCGGCTACGAAGACGTTCCCGAGGAGCCGTGGGATCCGACCCTGCCGCTCGGCCTGATCTGCCTCGTGGTCTTCGCCGCGCTGATTGGCTCCCGCGTCTACTGGTTCTACCGGGCGCGCAAGGAGTCGCATGATCTCTTCGCCGCGCTGAACCTCGTCGCCAAGGGGGATTTCGACGCGGGCAGCGCGGCGCTCGAGCGCCTCACGTCGAGCCGCCTCCCGATCATCGCCGCGCAGGCCGATCACTCGCTCGCGCTCGTCGCCGAGAGGAAGAGTGATCTCCGGCTCGCGCTCGAGCGCTGCGATCGTGGCCTCGCGCGGCTCACGAAGTACGCCGTCCGGATCTCGACCTCCGACATCCTCCTGCCCGATCTCGTCAGCGAGCGCGCCTTCCTCCTCGCAGCCATGGATCGACACGCGGAGGCAGAAGCCGAGCTCGCCTCGTTGCCCCCGGCGTACCCCTACAAGAGCCGCGCCCTCTTCCGCGTGCGCCTGCTCTCGCGCCTCCGGCAGGGCGATCTGAAGGGCGCCGCGGAGCTTGCCGCGCGGGCCGGGCTCGATCTGCCGCTCTACGCGCGCGACGAATTGCTCGTGGACGCCGTGCGCGCCGCGACGAACCCGGAGGCGGCCGGCGCCGGGGAGATCCCGCGGATCAAGCGGGAGCTCCGCACGTACGCGCCGGTGCGCCGCTGGATGGAGACCGTCGCGCCGACCGCGCTCGCCGCGATGGAACGGACGCCCGAGGACACGCCCCTCGAAACGACGAACGATCGTGATGCGCGCGCCGAGGAAGAGGCCCTCGCCGAGGCCGAAGCGGCGCGCGCCGCCGCCCGGCCTCTCGTCGTGTCGGGCTGAGATCGGGCTACTTCGCGGAGACCGTGTCGAAGTACGTGAACTTCTTGCCCTTGATCTGCACGATCACGATGGGCTTCTCGGCGTTGCGGTTCGCGTCGATGGTGATCGCGCCCGTCGCGCCCTGGAAATCCTTGGTCTCGGCGATCGCGTCGCGGATCGCCTCGGGCGTGTCGCCCTTCGCGCGGCCCATCGCGTCGAAGAGCAGCATCGCCGAGTCGTAGCCTTGCGCTGCGAGCGCGCTCGGATCGCGCTTGAACTTCTCCACGTATCTCTTCACGAACGCCTGCGAGTTCGGCGACGGCATGTCCGGCGAGAAGTGGTTCGTGAAGTACGCGCCCTCCATCTCCTCGCCCGCGTCGTTCACGAGCGAGTCCGAGTGCCAGCCGTCGCCGCCGACGAACATGTTCCCCGGGATCCCCGCGGCCTTCGCCTGCCGCGCGATCGGCACCATCGCGTTGTAGTAGACCGGCGCGTAGATCACCTCGGGCTCGGCGCTCTTGATCTCGTTCAGGTATGTCGTGAAGTTCGTCTCGCTCTTGAGGAAGCTCTTCTCGGCGACGACCGTCATGCCGAGCTTCTTCGCCTCGTTCTTGAACTCGTTCGCGAGCCCCGAGGAGTAAAGGTCGTCCGAGGCGTAGAGCAGCGCGACCTTGTTCTTGTTCAGCTTGTTCTTCACGAACCGCGCGCCCATCTGGCCCTGCACGTCGTCCGTGAAGCAGACGCGGAAGACGAACGGGCCGACCTTCGTCACGTCCGGGTTCGTCGACGAGGGCGAGATCATCGGGATCTTGTTCTTGTTCGCCACGATGCCGGCGGCCTTGGAGCGCGACGACGCGACCTCGCCGAGCAGCGCGACGACCTTGTCCCGGTTGATGAGCTGCAGGACCTTGTTCGAGGCCTCCTGCGGGTTCGACTTGTCGTCCTCGAAGAGCACGCGGACCTTCTTGCCCTTCACGCCGCCCTTCGCGTTGATCTCCTCGACCGCGAGCTCGGTGCCCTCCTGCGTGTCCTTGCCGAACTGTGTCTCGGCGCCGGAGAGGCTGAGGTAGGCGCCCACCTTCCACTCGTTCGAGCCAGGCTCAGGTCCCGCGCCCCCGTTCTCCTTCTTGCCGCATCCCACCCCGAGCGCCGACAGCAAACAAAGGCCGGCCACGGTCCCGATCCAACGACGTCGTCCGAGCATTGTCCTCGCTCTCCTGCGGCGGAGCATGCCACAGGCTTGACGCCGCGGAAACTACGCTGCCACGCTCCGTGCGGGGGTGCGTTCCGCGATCGCGACGGCGGGCGAGCCCGGCATCTGATCCACGAGGTTGCCTTGTCTTCTTCCGATCGCTTCGAGAGGCCCACCGGGCGCAGCTCCACGACGTTCGCGCCCCCCGCTCCCCCGGTGGGCACGCGGTTCTCCGTTTGTCAGGAGATCACCGTGCTCTGGGGTGATCTCGACGTGCTCGGGCACGTCAACAACACGCGCTACTTCGCCTGGTTCGAGGAGGCGCGGCTCGCCTACCTGCGCCTGATCGGCGTCGACATGTCGAGCGGCGCGCCGCAGAAGCCCGTGCTCGCCTCGACGACCGCCGACTTCCTCCGCCCCGTCTTCTGGCCCGACACGGTGCGCGTCGAGGGCAAGACGACCCGCCTCGGCCGCACGAGCCTGACCATGGATTACCGCGTGACCTCGACGTCCCAGCAGGCCGTCGTCGCGACCGGGAGCGCCGTCGTCGTGCTACTCGCCTCGAGCACGAACCGGCCGGCCCCGATCCCGGACGTGCTCCGCGACGCGATCCGCAGGATCGATCCGGACGCGCGCGACACGCTCTGATCGCTTGGTGCTCGGAAGGTTGGGCGTCCCAGGATCTCCCGTCCGACGATCAGAGGCACTTCCGGAACGGCATCCCCTCCACGTTCGGCGAAGCGCCCCCGGCGGCGGTGCACGTCGTTCCATTCGGACACACGCCGTCGGCCGTGCAATCGCGGCTGCATTTGCCGTTATTGCAATACCCGAACACACATTGCGTGTCGTTCGCGCAAGCCGCGCCCACCTCGCCCGAGCCCGCGGGCAGGCAGAGGCCGATGCGCCCGCCCTGGATGTTGCCCACGGCCGTACAGGAAAAACCAAAGCCGCAGCCGCCCTGGTACCGGCACGAATTCACGCACGCGTCCCCGGCCTGGCCCTGGAACGTGACGGACGAGGCGCAGTTCACGGCCGGAGGCGGCGGGATCGAGAACGCCTGGAAGTTCATGTGCTGGGCGTCGTTGCAGAGGTTCACGGCGTTGCCGAACGGATCACAATGCCACTCCGTGGGCGCGCTCCCGCCGGGCATCGGGCCGTACACGTCCGGCGGCCGCGTGCAGAGGCCATTCGAGCAGGTCCAGGGCGCGAGCAGCGAGGCCCGCTGCGGGCAATCGGCGTTCGTCGTGCACGCGAGCGTGCAGGCCCCGACGAGCAGCGAGCTCGTGTCACACGCGGCCGGAACGATACACGCGGACGTGTTGCCCGATTCGCAGTAGGCCTCGGCTTTCACGCAGACCTTCGTGGGCGGGCTGCCGACGGGCATGCACCCGTATCCGTTCGGGCAATCCGATCCGGTGGCGCATGCCACCGTGCAATACCCCGGGCCTTCGAGGCAGCCGAAATTGCAGGTCGCGGCATTCGCGCACGCCTTCCCGACGTCGCTCATCGCGCAATATTTCTCGGCGCCCGCCGCGCTGCAGCGCAATCCACTCGGGCAGCCCCCGTCCGAGACGCAGGCGCGCGTGCAGCGCTTCGGCCCGTTTTTCCACATCGGCTCGCACGTGAGCCCCGCCTCGCATTCGCCGTCGGCCGCGCAAAGATCGAGCTCGCCCTTCGTCGGCCCGCCGCCCCCGCCACCGGAGCCGCTCGAAGCGCTGCTGCTCGACGAAGCGCTGCTGCTCGACGAAGCGCTGCTGCTGCTCGACGAAGCGCTCGAGCTCGTCGCGCCGCCCATTCCGCCGATGCCGCCGGTCCCGCCCATGCCGCCGCTACCGCCCATGCCGCCTGCGCCGGGCCCGGCGCCGCCTTGGCCGTCGTCGGGCAAACACTGGCCGGCATAACACCGGAATCCGGGCTGGCAGTCGCGCTCGGAGTCGGCGCACTCGCGCTTGCACTCGCCGTCGACGCACGCGCCCTCGATGCAGTCGCTGTTGATCTCGCAGGGCGTCGCGCTGGCGCATCCGGACTCCGTGGTCGCGACCCCGAAGATCGAAGCGGCGAGCGTGAAGATGGACAGGAGGGCAAACGAGGTCGTCCGGGCGTGACGCATGATGGCCGACGTTATCACGAGACGAGCCCGTGCTACAAAGCGGGCATGCCGGATCTCCGAGGGCTCGCCCGCGTCGCGTTTGCCGCCCTCTTGCCGCTCGTGCTCCCCGCCTCCGCGTCCGCGGGCTTCGAGGATCTCGCGGGCACGAAGCCCGGAGAGCTCGGCCCGGGAAGCCTGTTCGAGGGGGCCGACGGCTGCGCGTTATGCCATGGCGGTGGTCACGAGGGCGACCGCACGTACCTCCCGCACGACGGGTGGGCCGGCACCATGATGGGAAACGCCGCGCGGGATCCCGTCTTTCGCGCGGCGCTCACGATTGCGAACCAGGACGAACCCGGCGTGGGCACGTTTTGCTTGCGTTGTCATTCGCCGATCGCGTTCGTCCGGGGACACGCGACCCCGCCCGACGGCAGCGCATTCGACGCCGTCGACATGCAAGGCGTCGGCTGCGACACCTGCCACCGCGCCGTGACCTCGGGTCCGCCCGACGCGCCGTATTACCGCGGTGATGCGCAGATCGTGTACGACGACGACCTCGACAAACGGGGCCCGTATGCCGACAGCGTGGCGCAGGTGCACGGGACGGCCGCGGCCGAGGCGCTCGCGAGCTCGGCATTTTGCGGGCAATGCCACCAGGTGACGAACCCCGGGAGGCGATTGCGTGACGCGGACGGCGTGGAGACGGCCCTCGCATTTCCGCTCGACACCACCTACGAAGAATGGGCGCAGAGCGCCTACGCCGAGGAGGGCGGGCAAAGCTGCGTCGATTGCCATACCCGCCGCAAGCCGGGACAATTCCCCGTCGCGACCGTCCCCGTCGCGCCGCTTCGCCCGGATCCACGTGATCACGTGTTTGCCGGCGGAAACCTTTTCGGCATCCGCGCCGTCATGGCCAAGGACCCCGCGCGCGCCGCGGCGTTCCCGGATGCCTTCGCGCTGGCCCTCGCGCGCACGGAGGAGACGCTCTCCGCGGCCGCGAAGATCGAAATCACGAGCGCGCCCGCCTCGGCTGCGCCCGGTGAGCCATTTACGATCACGGTGCGCGTGGAAAACCTCAGCGGGCACAAGTTCCCCACGGGGTATGCCGAGGGCCGGCGCGCGTGGATTGCGCTCGCGCTGATCGATTCGACGGGAGAAGAGACGTTTCTCGTGGGCGGGTACGACGCGGCGAAAGGCGAGATCGAGGCGTCGCCGCCGACGCGGGTGTACCGCGCGCAGCATGGACGCTGGAATGGAGCGGCGGCCGAGCCGGGAGAGGATCTCGCGCGGCACGACATGATCCTTTCGGATACACGGATCCCGCCGAAGGGGTTCGTCCCGACGACCACGACGCGTCCGACGGGGGAAATCGATTACGGGGACGGCGCAGGAGGCGTGCGCTCCTTTGACGAGGCGACGTTCACGGTGGCGGCGCCGGCGGGCGTGACGGGGGAGAGGACCGTTTCCGCGCGGGTCTTGTATCAACCGATCACACGGAAATACGTCGAGCATCTCGCGGCAGCCAACGTCACGGATTCGAGCGGGCAGGAGCTTCTCGCAATTTATGAATCGGTGGGCGCCTCGCCGCCGTTCGTCGTCGCGAAGGCCGAAGTCGTGATCGATTTCGGAGGCGGAAGCGGAAGCGGCGGCGGAGGCGGAGGCGGAAGCGGCGGCGGAAGCAGCAGCGGAAGCGGCGGCGGACGTGATCCCGGGGCAGGGGAGGGTTGCTCCTGTCGTCTGCCTGGACAAACCAGCGCATCGACCCTTCCGCCGGCCCTCGGTTTCCTCACGCTCCTCTTCCTTCGGCACCATCGCAGGAGAAACCCATGGCATCGCAGATCGAGCAGGCAGTCATCCTCGTAGGGCACGGCGCGGCGGCGAAGGATTGCCCGCGGGAGCTCGTCACGCGCTGGAAATCCCTCGAAGGTCGCAGGCACGCGACCGGCGGCCCGCCGTCCGCCGAGGAGATCGAGCTCGATCACCGCATCCGCACCTGGCCCCGCACGGATGCAAACGATCCCTACCGCAAGGGCCTTCTCTCCCTCGCCGAAGCCCTCCGGCCCCTCGTCGCGCCGGCCGCGTTGTTCGTCGCGTACAACGAGTTTTGTGCACCAACCATTGAAGATGCCGCGGACGAGGCCATTGCGGCCGGGGCGAAGATGCTCACGGTCGTGCCGTCCATGCTCACGCCGGGCGGCATTCATTCCGAGACCGAAATTCCCGAAGCCCTCGCGCGCGTCCGCGAGCGCCACCCGGGCGTCTCCGTCCTCTACGCCTGGCCTTACGATCTCCGCGCGATCGCAGCCATGCTCGCCGCCCATACGCGGCAGTTGATGGCGCGCCCACGACGCGAGAGCGGTTATTTCACCGCCGAGCGCGGCGAGGTGGATCGCTCCGGCGTAGTGGAACCAGGCGGTGTCGATCAGGGCTGGATAGACCGCGATCGGGAGCGCTGATTCGTCGTCCCGCCTCCGTGCGTCGGAGTGACGGTACGACAAACCCTCGCGAGACGTCAAGCCCACGGGCGCCGTCGTCCACGCGCGGTCGTGCTCACGGGCCCTTGCGCGCTGCTTCGAGCTTGTCCCGGAGCTCACCCAAAGACCTGAGCATGTCTCGGTAATACTTCGGGGTCAGGCCTGCCTGCATCGGGACTTCGCCCTTCGCCTGCGCCTCGCTCCGCCGCCGAAGCTCCGCTTCGAGCCCACGCTCGAGCTCCCCGATGAGGGGTTCGAGCACGGCGAGGCCCTCCTCGGGCTTGTGGGTGCGCAAGCAAGACTCCACGTGTGTCTCCGCCTTCAGGCATTGCTCCCAGAGGTCCGTGAAGCCCAGGCGGACCACCTCATTCCAGGCATCGCGGCAGACCTCGAAGGGCTGTTCGAGCTGAGAGGCTGCCCAGAGGAGGTCTCCGGCGATGCACCGCCGCATGCTGAGCACGAGGTCTACTGAGGCTTCGCCCTCGCCGGCGCGCGCCGTGAAATCCGCCTCAATCTGTTTGTAGTCGGCGGCGACGTCGGCGAAGCTCCGCTCCTGCGTCCTTGCAAAGGTCTTGACGACGGCGCTGCGCGCGTTGGAGAACTCGTCCCAGACCGCATCGCTCCTCTCCTCTTCCGGGGTGGGAGGGTGCGCCTCGTCGAGCCGCCGGGTACTTCGCTCCGGGTTGAGCTGGCCTCTTTGCTGGGCCAGGAGCGCGCCCCGAAGGTCGCCCAAGCGCTCGAGCTCCTGTTCGTAAAAGCCCGTGCGGCGCTTCGCCGCCTTGGCTTCCTCGAGCCCGCGCTCGAGCTCGGCGATGAGGGGTTCGAGCACGGCGAGCCCCTCTTCGGGCTTCTCGTCATACCGGCAGCACTCCGCGTAACACCAGGTCTTCATGCACCTGACGTGAATGTTCGTGAAGCCGAGGCGAACGAGCTCGTTCCACGCTTCGCGGCAGACCTCGAAGGGCGGATGTTTTTCGTTCGCGAGCAAGAGGATGGCCTCGGCAATGCGTCGCCTCGTCTCGAGCACGCCGAGCTCGCTGTCGCCTGCGCGCGCCACGAACTCCGCTTCGAGCCGGCGGTAGTCGTCGACGGCCTCGGCGAAGGTCCGGTTCCGCTCCAGCGATCGGACCAGGAGGGCGTCGTGCGCCTTCCCGAACTCCGAGAGGAGTTGAGCGATTGTTTCTACTTCCGTAACCATATCTGTCCTAATAGTACCATCTGATATGCGGGTAGATGCAGGACGCCCATGACTCATCCGTCAATTCGAATCCTTTGGGCCATGTTCCGCTGCCATTGCACAACTCAAAGCACGTGGCACACCTCTTATTGCCTTCGACATGCCCTGGCAAGTCTGCCTGAGGCCAGCGCAGGCAAGCGTTGAGATGGTCTTGACAGGACACCGGGCCTGACTTCTTTCGACCTACCTCCGCAATCTCCGACTTGCCAATCTCCACCGACGCGGCGATCACGACGACGATGGGGGCCGCCTCGATGATGAGGTCGGCGAGGGCGATCGCCACGACCACGAGCGCCGGGTGCCCGACGAGTCCACGCTCGGCCGACGGAGCGGGCGACGCGGACAGGCGCAACTTGCGCAGCCGGAGGAGGTCCTCCGGCACCGTCATGGCGCGCAGCGCGAGCCGCGTACACCCCGCGAGATCCGCGTGGGGCACGCCCTTCGACGCCACATCGACCACGCGGCCCTCTTCGTCGACCTTCACCGTGTAGTCGAACACGTAATATCCCCCGCGAAGATCGCTGCCGAACTCATCCACGCACGCTCGCAGCCGCTCGGCGGTGGCATCCGGCACACGCGGGCCCTCGCTCGCCGCGGGATAGGTGATCTTGGCCCCGCAGCCGAGCGGCACGAGCGATAACGTCGCGCAACCGAGGAGCCCCAAGGAGAGCATGGTTCGTATGCTCGGTAACGACATGCCCCCATGCGACCAGGAGTGCCGGTTTTCGTCAACGCACCGAGCCCACGACCCCCTCCGAACCCCTTCACGCCGCTCCTCGCTCCCTCCCTGCACCTACCCGGGCTCTTCACGACCCTCCTCCCCGCCTCCCTGACCCTCCTGCAACGCCCCGTCTGCCGCCTCTCCTCTGCCTTGACACCCCCTTTCCGCTTTCGTTAGCGTCCTTCCCGCCTCCCTGTTCGTTCTCCAACCTTCCCGGAGCCTCCTCCCCATGCGCCTGCCCAATGAGACAGCTTCCTCCTGGGTTCTCCTCACGTTTGCATCCTTCTCGTGGTCTTCCCTCTGCGCCTGGGCGGAGTTTCCGGACCTCAAGCCGACCGAGCGGGCCGAGATCGAGAAGCTCGCGCATTCCCTCAAGACCCATATCGACTCCCTCCTGAAGGAGGCGCGCGACACGCAGGAGGCCCAGCTCTTCGGCCGCCCCTCCGCGCAGGCCAAGCAGAATGCGACGCTCGTCTTGCTCAAGCGCAGAATCGACGAGGCGCTCGCGCTCGTCACGATTCGCCTCGGTGGGGGCTCGAAGAAGCACCCCGCCGTCCTCTCCTTCCTGCCGGGCCTGCTCACGGGCTTTTCGCGCGCGCCGATCGACCAGCGCCCCAAGCGCGCGAACGAGGCGGCCGCGCGCCTCGAAGCCGGCGAAGACTTTGGCGAACGCGCGGCCCTCGTGGGCAAGTTGAAGGACGCCGCCGAGCGCGCGCAACAAGCGATCCACGCCAATGACGGCGCGCAGATGGGCTGGTCGAAGGAGCGCTCCGAGGAGCTCGTCGCGAAGGGCCGATTGCGATTGGAGCTCGAGCGCGTGCACCGCTCGCTCGGCGCGCTGTTCCCGGGGCAACGGGACTTCGTGGAGTCGTTCTTCCTGAAGGGCGAGAAGCCGAGCGAAGGCACGAGCGAGGACGAAACGGCCGGGACGAACGAAGAGCCCTGAGCCGGGCGCACCACGCGAATCGCGGCTTCCTCGACTCGCCCGCCGCCCGCCGACTTCTCCGCATCCGGAAGATCGTTCGCCCCTCTCGTCCGTAAGAGGTCGGGCCGCCGCGCCCGAGGAGCTGGCCACTCCCGCGAGGCGCGCCCCCAACGAGGAGCCGACGATGCTACCGAAGGTGATTGCTTTGTTCACGGCCACCCTGCTCGCCGGGTGCGCCACCGCCGCCCCGCAAGCCCCCGCCGCGAGCCCGACGCACGAAAGTGATGCAGCGGCTGCGTCGAAGACGCCCGCGCAAACGACGCTCGTCATGGCCTCCGGAGGCGACGCCGCACAGGGACCCGCGAGCGACGCGCCTCGCGAAAATGCCTCGTGGATCGGCGCCGCGCCCGCGAGTGATTTCATTCTCCGCAGCCAGCGCGAGACCTTGCTCGGCGTGTGGGTCGACGTTCCCACAGCCGCCAAGATCGCCCGCGCCAAGAGCGCGCTCGCGCTCGTCATCGATACGTCCGGCTCCATGTCCGGCCCCAAGATCCAGCACGCGCGCGCCGCCGCGCATCGCATGGTCGACAGCCTGCCCGACGGCGACATCGTCTCGATCCAGGCCTTTTCGGACACCGCCGAGGACCGCATCGCGCCCTTCCCGCTCGACCCCGAGACGCGCAGGACCATGCACGCCGTCATCGATCACCTCAGCGCGGCGGGCGGGACGAACCTCTTCGACGGCCTGCGCCTCGCCGAGCTGCGCGTCGCCTCCGCGCCGTCTTCGCACCCCGTTCGCCGCGTCGTCGTCATCTCCGACGGCGTCGCCACCGTCGGCCCGACCTCGCCCGAATTGCTCGGCGCGATCGCGGAGACCGGCGCCGAGCGCGGCATCCAGGTCACGGCCCTCGGCGTCGGCCTCGACTACGATGAGCGCACCTTGAACACGCTCGCCGTTCGATCGAGCGGTCGCATGCACCACCTCGCCTCGCCCGAGGACATGGCGAACGTGCTCGCCGAGGAGACGCGCCTCTTCGCCGGCACGCGCGCCACCGACGCCGTCGTGGAAATCGTCCCCGCGCCGGGCGTCACCATCCTCTCCGTCGCCGGCGCCCGCGCCACGCCCGTCGCGGGCGGCGGCATGCGCGTGCCCCTCGGCGCCATGTTCGGCGGCCAGCACCGCGAAATGGCCGTGCGCGTGCGGGTCGACGATGCCGAGTCGACGCTTGGGGCTTCGGATCGCCTTCGGCGTCCTGCGCCCCAAACCCCCACCGCCAGCGGCGCGCGCCCCCTCGCCAGCGTGCG
Source organism: Polyangium sp. y55x31 (assembly GCF_029946505.1). Classification (GTDB taxonomy): domain Bacteria; phylum Myxococcota_A; class Polyangia; order Polyangiales; family Polyangiaceae; genus Polyangium. The sequence goes on along the minus strand of NZ_JARZHG010000051.1, from coordinate 48,788 downwards.
CCTGCACTTCCGCGACCCGGCGGAGCAGGGTTTGCCGCGGGTGCAGGAGGTCGTGGCCCGGTTCGATCTGACCGACGATCCCGCGGTCGTCGCGCGAACGGAAAATGCTCGCGCCCGCACGATCGCCGCCGTGCACGAGGCCGCGGAGATCTCCATCGCCGCCGCGCAGGACGTGAACGCGGGCCGCTTCGAGGACGCCTCGAAGGCCCTCGCCCAGGCCGAACAGCGGCTCAATGCGGTCGCCGCGACCGTCCGCGACGAGAAAGAAAAACAACGTGTCCTCGCCGCCGCGCGTAATGTGAGCGCCGCGCGCCAGAGCGCAGGCTCCGCCGCCGCCGCGCCCCCCGCGCCTGCCGCCCGCCGCGCCCGCGCCCTCGAGATCAACGCCGCCGCCATGCACGACGCCGGCTTCTGATCCTCCTCGTTTTGCACGGTCCGGACGAACGTTCCGTTCATCCAGAAATAGTGGATCGATGCGCGGAGCCGCGGGATCATGCGATCATGCGTATCCGAATCCTCGCTCTCCTCGTCGTCGCCGCGCTCTCGTCCGGATGCGGTGCAGAAGAGCCCCTCTGCCTCGGCGACGACGTCTTCTTTCGCGGCGCATGTGTCGATCCCGTGCGCCGTTACGAGCCGGCCGCGCAGCTCGACGCCGACAACGTCGTCGCCTACGGCGAGCCGCTCCAGGATCTGACGCTCCCGCCCCCGCCGAAGAGCGGCTTCCGGATCGTCGCCCCGCCGCGCACGCTCGCGCCCGGCGAGGAGATCTCGTTTTGCCTCTCGTGGCCCATCCCCGCGCTCAAGCACGACATCGTGCACGGCGGCCGCCTCTACACGACGCCGGGCCTGCACCACTCGAACATGGTCGCCAAGCCCGTCCAGCCCGACCTCGGCCCGAACCCCTATCCGAACTGCCATCCGGGCGCGGACGATCCCTTCTCGAACGTGGGCGCCGGCATCCCCGACGTGCTCTTCGCGAACTCGACGCAGGTGGTCGGCGAGGAGACCATCCAATTCCCCGAGGGAATGGGCTACGTGCTCGACACCACGCGCGAGATCTCGACGAGCATCCATTTCCTGAACACGAAAACCGAGCCGCAGCGGATCGAGCTCGCCTACGATTTCTTCACGATGCCGAAAGACGAGCTCACGCAGGAGGTCGCCCCGTTCGTCGTGCAGATCTCGGACTTCTCGATCCCGCCGCACACGACCGAGAGCGTCGGCACGACGTGCACCGTGTTCGGCGGCCACGTCGTCTCGTTCATGCCCCACACCCACGACCTCGCGCAGGAGTTCACGGTGGATTTCCTCACGGCGGACGGAGGCTCCCGCCGCGTCTACGAGGACGGCACCTACGATCTCGCGAGTGACATCCGAAACTACGATCCGCCGCTCGATCTCGAGGGCGTCACCGCGATCCGCCACGCGTGCCTGTTCGACAACACGCGCGACGTCGAGGTCCACTACGGCCTCGGGCTCAACGAAATGTGCATCCTGTTCGGGTACATTTATCCGCCCGTGAAGCAGTTCGCCGGCCTCGTCTCCCAGGACGGCAAGCCCTGTTCGTCCCTGCAGCTCGGCCTCTTTCGTTGACCCCCGCGCGGGGATCGGGCCATGATCCCCTGCGTGAAACGAGCGACCGCGGGGTTCGTCCTCGCCTTGATCCTGGCCTATGGCTGCGTCGCGCCGCCGACCGGCACCCTCGGTCCCACGCCCTCTGGCAATGGCGGCTCGGGCGCGGCCGGCGGGCCGCCGGACGATTACTTCACGGCGAAGGAGCTCTTCGACCTGAACGTTTACCCGATCTTCGCCAGCAAATGCACGCCGTGCCACACGCAAGGCGCGAACAGCGCGCCCATCTGGCTCGGCGCCGAGGAGAGCTCGTCGTACGCGAAGATCGAGGGGTACCCGAAGCCGCTCATCGCCCACCCCGACAACAGCCTGCTCCGCCTGAAAGGCGAACATACCGGCCCGGCCCTCGCCATCGAGGACGATACCCTCGTCACGGAATGGCTGATGAAGGAGGTCGACGAGCGAGGGCTCTTCGGTGATCCCACGTTCGAGCCGGATCCGGGCGCGGGCGGCGCAGGCGGCGAAGCAGGGGCGGGCGGCGCGGGCGGCGGCGGAGGCGCGGGCGGCGGCCCGACGAGTGATACGACGTTGCTCGAGGCGCTGGAAGCGTTCGGCGCGTGCATGCAGTGGAAGGACTGGGAGTCCACCGGAATGGTGAACCTGCCTAATCAGCCGACGGCGGCCGGCGCCTGCAAGACGTGCCATTTCGCGGGGATGGGCGGCAATTGGCTCTCGGGCGACGCCGCCGCGACGTTCGAGAAAAACCGGCTCTTTCCGTACATTCTGAAAATCGCCGTCGGCACCGTCGACGAGACCGGCGCGTTCCTGGATCTCGTGCCCGCGCGGCGCCACATCGACAAGGGCAAGGAGAGCCAGACGTGCGATCAGGAGCCCTGCCATCCGGCGTTCTTGCTGTCGCCGGAGATGGAGACCGCGGTCGAAAACTTCTTTTTGCTGTCGTACGCGCGATGGAAGCAAGGGCTCTGCGAGCCTTAGGCCGGAGGGCGTTCGTCCTCGCGTTCACCCTCGCCGCGCTCGTCGCCGCAGGCTGCAAGCGCGAGCCCGCGGAGGGAGGCGAGGAGGTGACGGTCGCCGCGGCGACGAGCCTGCGGAAGGTGTTCCCCAAGCTCCGCGAAGGCTTTGGCGCGACGCATCCAGGCGTCCGCGTGAGCGCGACGTACGGGGCCTCGGGCGAGCTCGCGCGGCAGATCGAGGGCGGCGCCGGGGTCGATCTGGTGATCGTCGCGGCGAGAGACCCGATCGACCGGCTCGCGGCCGGCGGGCACGTGGACGCCAAACGGGCGCGCGTGGTGGCGACGAACGAGCTCGTGCTCGTCGGGCCAAAGGGCGGGCCGAAGCTCACATTCCAGACGCTCGGGACGGCATTACCGCCCGGCGAGAAGATCGCGATCGGGGAGCCGGGCGCGGTGCCGGCGGGGCGCTACGCGCGCGAGGCGCTGGAGAAGCTCGGGTCCTGGAAGGCGCTCGAGGGGCGCGTGGTGCTCGGCGGGAACGTCGCGGCCGTGCTCGCCTACGTCGAGCGTGGCGAGGTCGCGGCGGCGATCGTTTATCGTACGGAGGTCCCCGGCGCGGCGGGGATCGAGGTGCTCGATGGCGGAAAGGGAGAATGGGCGCCGAAGCCCGAAGTCTGGGCTGCCGTCACCACGAAGGCTCGCTCGCGCGCCGATGCGGAGGCGCTGCTCGATTTCATCGCGGGCCCCGAGGGGCAGAGGATCCTCGCCTCGTACGGGTTTGGCCCGATTCCCTAGGGCCGTGGTTGCCCGGGCCGGCGGTCCGGATGCGCCGGACAAACACGCGATACCACAGAGGTGTCGGGGCGCCGACGCCGCGACCGGCGAGGGGACGCCGCGCGAGGCCTGCCTTGTCCCTACCCGCGCGGCTCGACCCCGTATAAGCTCGCCGTCGGTGCAGGAGGCGACGGACAAGGTACGGCGCGCGCGCAGAGGGATCGCGATCTACCTCGTCGTCCTTCTTCTCGTGAGCGCGCCGTTCCAGGTGGACATTGCGCTGCACGGCATGGTGCCGACGAGCTTCGTGCCATTCGTATGGGTCCCCTGCCTCGCGTCCGTGGTCGCGCGGTTCGTCCTGCGCGAGGGGTTTGGCGACGTATCATTCCGCCTCGACCGACGCGCGGCCTGGGCGATGATCCCCGCGCTGATCTATCCGGTGGTCGTGGCGTTGCCCGCGTATGGGCTCGCGTGGGGCACGGGCATCGCCGCGCTCGATCCGCCGAGCATGCATCCGCTCGGGTTCGCCATCCCCGGCAGCACGCCGGGAGAACGTTTGCTCGCGGGCGGCATCATCGCGCTGACGATCGGCCCGCTCGTGCTTTCGGTGCTCGCGCTCGGGGAGGAGATCGGCTGGCGTGGTTATCTCTTGCCGCGCCTCATCGACGCGCGCGTGCCGCATCCGGCGCTCGTGACCGGCCTCGTGTGGGGATTCTGGCACACGCCGCTCATCCTGAGCGGCCACTACAACCCGAGCCCGTCGCCGATCCTCTCGCTCCTGTTCTTCGTCGTGGCGTTATGTGGACAAAGTTATTACGCCGCGCGACTGCGCCTCGATACGGGGAGCGTCTGGCCGCCCGTCGTGCTCCACGCGGGGTGGAACGCGATCCTGGTCTCGTTTTTCGGGGCGTCGACCACGGGTGAGCATGCGGCGCTCTGGGCGAGCGAGGGCGGGCTTTTGGTCGCGCTGTCGAGCGCGGTCCTCACGTTCATCCTGCTGCGATGGCGGCGCGGCCAAGAGAGCGCGCCGAGCAGCCGTTCGTCCGCGCTCGGGACCGTTCGGCTCTGAACGATCAGCCCGTGTCGAGCGACGTCGCGTCGATGCCCCAGAGGATCGCGTCGATGAGCCTCTGGTTCGTGGTGCGCAGGCGCTTGGCGACCTCTTTCAGGAGGGCCAGCAAGAACTTCGAATACACGCGCGGGTTCGCCTCGAGCTCGCGGTAGAGCGTGTCGCGATCGATCGTGTAGAAGAGGCACTGCGTCTCGGTCTGCACGTTCGCCGAGGCCGACTGGTCGTCGATGACGTCGAGCTCGCCGAAGAAGTCGCCCGCGTGCAGGCGGCAGATCACGGTCTCGACGTCGCCCTTCAGCCGGCGCGACACGACGACGCTGCCCTCGGCGATGATGTAGAGCACGTCGCCGGCGTCGCCCTCCCAGAGCACGACCTCCTGCGCGGGGAAAGGCAGGAGCTGGACATGCGCGGCAAACTCCTCGATCTCGTCGGGCGACCAGGCCGCGAACAAGGTGACGCGCCGGAGCATGCGGGCGCAGTCCTTGATTTGGTCCTTGCGGAGGGGGCGCGGGGTGAACTTCATCGGTCTTGGCCTCGGGATCAACGCGTCAGTCGGTGCGCGAAGGCCGCCACGAGGACGGCGACGACCGCGACGACGCTGACGAGCGAAGTCACTCCATACAGGAAGTAGGCGCGTTCGTCGCTCGTCATGGGGCGCGTCTTCTTGCCGCGGAGCTGATCGCGGATCCTCTCGCGCAGGAAGCGGCGGCTGTTCTCGCGCAGCGCGGGGATGCGCACCCAATCGCTCAGGATGTGATAGCCGTCCGACTCGATGAAGAGGCAGGGGTAGAGATTGCCGAGCGCGAGCGCGACGATCGTGACCGCGACGAACCAGAAGAACGAGGAGGGGATGCCCGGAGGCAGGATCCACGCGACGATCGCGCTCACGCTGCCGATGAGCAGGCCCGAGAGCGGGCCGGCGAAGCTCACGGCCATGCGCGCCTTGCGGGTCGACATCCACATGTCGGTCACGTCGGCGTAGACGCTCGGCACGAGGCGGTTCATGAACGTGAAGCCGAACGCCTTCACTTCTCGGCCGAAGTGCTTGCACGCGAGCGCGTGCGAGAGCTCGTGCACCACGATCGTCGCGGCGTGGAGGATCAGGAACACGGGCAGGAGCAAGGCGTGGCCCATGTGCAACACCTCGGCGCCCGAGCCGCGGCCCGCTTGCTTGACGAGCGCCACGACGCCGACCGCGAGGACCGCGCCGTAGATCGCGAAAGCGGGGCGCGAGAAGAGCGGGCGCACGCGCTGGTAGAGCGCGGTGATGCGTTGATCGACGTTCGAGAGGCGCAGGTCGAGCCGATGCAGCCGCGTGAGCACCTGCGAGCGCAACGAGGTGGGCTCGTCGGACAAAGACCGCCGGACGAGGTCGGTCTGGGGGATGACGATGAGCTTGTTCTCGCGTGCGCGCGCGAGGAAGCGCTGGATCACGCGGAAGTCGAAGGAGCCGAACTTCAGGAAGTACGCCGTCGCGACGTCGCGCAGCGTGTGGAGCCCGTCCATCTTCTGCCAGAGGAAGTACTCTTCCTCGTTGAGGAAAAGATAGCGATCCCCTTCGAGCTGGCGGATCACGTAAAATAACTTGCGATCCTTCCTCGATTGGGCCTGGACCTCGTAGCTTTCCTCGGGGATGCGGCGCGGGCGCACGGTGAGCGCGACCTGGTTCGCGACGTATCGTTTCGTGACGAATCCGCCGCTCGATCCGTTCCCTGCATCTCCGGAACCAGGCCGAGATCGAATGAGGAGCTCGAGCTCGGGCTTCGACTTGTCGCTCATGAGCTCCTGCGCACGATCTCCCGCCCGGTTCACGTTATCATGCACGTCCCCCGAGGCAAAGATCCGTACGGCCTTCTCCTTGACAAGGAACGCGAGATCGCTGTATCCAGTGGCACGATCTCCTTGTCCGTAACATCGAGCGTCGGATCGCGGGTCGAACGAGAGGTGATGTCATGTCGAAGAAGAGCGTGGAAGAGCTCATTGGTCGCGCCCTGACGGATGCAAAGTTTCGGGAAAAGCTCCTCGCCTCCCCGGAGTCGACCCTCGTGGAGGAGGGATATGAAGTCGGGCCCGAGGTGATCGAAGCCATCAAGTCGACGAGCCCGGCCGAAGTCCAGGCCGTCGCGAAGGAGTTCGAGAGCCAGATCGCGCAGCGCAAAGCCGCGGCCTGATCCCGACGACGCACGTCGACGCGTCGCGTCCGGGCCCCTACTGCCCGGTAAATTCCTTGAACGATTTCTTTCTTTCCTGGGACAACACGCCCACCGAGCTGCTCCGGCGCGCCCGAGCCGAGCTCGAACCATTCTTCGATTCCGAGGCGCCCGCATGCATCGCGGCGCGGGCCCTCGGCGCGCTCCAGGGCGGCCATGCGGCCGCGGTCGCGCGAAGGCTCGTCCTCGTCGCCGCCGCCGTGCACGCAGCAGCACGTTTCCCCGCGCCACCCCCGGCCATCACGGAGGAGCGGCCCCGCGCCGCGCTTTCGGCCGCGGCGTGGCTGCTTCTGGCGGCGCGGGAGCGCGCGGGGAGCCGGTTGCCGAACGTGGTCGAGGTCGCGTTCGATGGGGCCATCGAAGCGCTTGGAGGTGCAATCATCGGGGAAGAGGCGCCCGAGGGGAGCGCGGAGGCGTACGGGCTCGAAATGGTCCTGCCGGCGCTTTGCGGGCACGAGGCGTCTCCGGTTTGCGAAGGCGCGGGGCTCGCTCTCGGGAAGCTCCTCCGCCTTGCGAGCGAGGTCCACGCGCTGTCACGGCCGCGCCTCGCAGGGCCCCGTCCCCGGCTGCTCGCGCGGCTCGCTGAAGGCGCGGGGCAAGCCGGGCCTTTCGCGCTGGCCCTCGCGCTCGCGCAGAGCCCATTGCCGGACCGTCTGCCGCTCCTCCGCACCCTGGGGCATCCCGCGACGGCAACACGCGTCAGGGGCCACGCAGAGGCGCTCGCGGCCGACGTTCCGCGCGGGGCCACGGGGCAGGCGGCCGAGGCCCTGGCCGCGCTCGCGGGCGCGCTCCTCGGCTCGATCTCGCGGGGGCTTTCGAGCGCGCGTTTTATTTCGTTGATGCCGAACGCGGCGCGGCCGGACGAGGAGCTCACGCGGGCGATCCGGCTCACGCGTGACGCGCTCGTGGCCGACACGGCGCTCCGCGAGGCGTGGGAGATCCAGCGCTGGGGAGGTTTTTGCGAGGAGCCGCGCCTCGCCCGGTTGTTCCCCGTGGGCGTGTGTTTGCTCGCGCTCGACGCCGCGGGCGTGGATGTGTCGGCGCGGATGATCCCGCTGCTCGGGCGTCGCGAGCCCGATGGATACCGCTACTACGAGGGATACACGGGCATCGCGCCGGACTCGGATCTGCTCGGGCTCGCGCTGCAGATGGCCGTGCGCTGCCCGGAGCGTGATCGGCTCGTCGCCGAGCTTTCGTGGCCCATCGAGGTCCTCGTGCGCAACGTCGGCGAGGACGGGTGCTTGCCGGTTTGGCTGGAACAACACCTGCGCGAGCCCTTGCCGGAGGGATCGCCGCGCTGGGAAGGGCACGTGTGCGTCGCCGTCGCGGTGAACGCGTGCCTCGGCCTCGTCGAGGCCGAAATCCCCCTGCCGGAGGGGTTTTTCGATCGGGTGCTCGCGTGGATCACGCGCACCTGGGACGCCGAAGGAATGCGGGCTGTGTACTTTTACGGCGCGCCGTACACGCGGCTCCTCTTCGCGCGGCTCGCGCGGGTGGTCGATCGTGTCCCCGGCGATCCGGCGCCGCGGAGGCAGCTCCACGCGATCGTCACGCGGATCGAGGCGGAGATCTCGAGCTCGGTCGCCGACGACGGAGGCTGGGGCAGCCCGCTCGCGACGGCCTGCCACCTCGAAGTGCTCGCGACGAGCCCTCGAAGGACGAACTTCGATCCGTTTCCGGCCGTCACGTACCTCGCGTCGAGGCAGGGGTATGACGGCTACTGGCCCTGGGAGCCGTTTTTCTGCTGTCCCGGCAAGGACGGCGCGCCGGCGGCGTTTGGCGCGCGGGCGGTCACCTCGGCCGTTTGTCTGGGCGCGCTCGTCCGGACGCACGCGCGCGCCACGCGCGGCTCATGAGCGCGCGCCGCCGAGGGCGCGGCGGAGCGACATCACCACGATCTGCCGGTCGAGGGCCTCGATCCAGGCGATCCGCTCCGCCGTGAACGCCTCGAACCCCGGCAGCGATAACACGCGCGCCGCCTCGGCCGCGCGCTCGTGCCACGCGACGGCCGTCTTCAAGGTGCGTCGAAGCAGTCCGCCCTCGTAGAGTTTTCCGCGCAGCGCCTCCGTGAGCTGCTCCCGGGCCGCGTCGCGCGAAGCTCCCTCGGGTTCGGCCGCGATGCGCGCGAGGCTCGCGTGGTCGAGGCCCGCCTCCGCGAGCAGGTACGTGCGCTGACCCGCGAGCAGATCCCGGGGCCAGCCGAGGACGTCGTTGGCGAGCCCGTACGCGACGCCGAGCCGATGCACGAGCCGAGAGATCTCGGGCTCGGCCGCGTCGAGCCGGTCCACGAGCGCCGCGACGGCGAGGAGCGGGACCCGGGCAAACGCCACCTTGTCGCAGTGCTCCTCGAAGAGCGCCTCCGGGTAGGGTTCGTCCGCGCGCACCACGCGTTGTTCGAGGGCCGTGAAGCGGGAGAACGTGACGAACGCCCGGTCGAACGCGTCCCAGAACCCGCGGTGATCGCCGACCGCGGCGCGGAGGAGCCCGAGCATGCCCGTGAAGCAGGCATTTCCGAGCAGGAGCAGCTCGCGATCCGCCCGCTCCGGGTCGTCGAGCACGTCGTCCTGGATGCGGACGTAGACGTAACCGAGCATCGTGCCGGCGAGGATCCGGGGAAGGGCGTCGTCGAGCGCGCCGGGGTCGCGGCCCGCGCCGACGAGCCCGTCCCGGAACCAGAGCGGCATGTAAAGCAGCGGCGGCGCGAGCGGGTTCTGGAAGTAGGCGCGATGGCGGACTTCGCCGGCAGAGACGGCGGCGAGGAAACGCGTCGCGAGGGCGTCGAGCGGGCTCGGGAGCGCGGCGAGGCGCGCCTCGACGATCGACCACGCGGCGTCGGTGTCCGCGCGCCGGGCCTGGTAGCTCGGGAAGGGCGTGTCGGAGACGTTCACGGGTACGAGGTGGAGGGCGGGAGGAGGGAGATACGCGTCGGCTCGGGCACGACGTCGGAGGGCAGAATCGCGAAGACCTCGACGGGCTCGGGCTTGCCGCGAATGCGCAGCGGACCGAGCTGACGCGTGCGGAAGAGCTTTTCGACCGCGTGGTGCACCGTGGCGGACACGAGGATCTGCGTGCGCGTCTCCTTGTTGAGCGCTTCGAGGCGCGCGGCGAGGTTCACGGTGTCGCCGATGACGGTGTACTCGTGGCGCTGCGAGGAGCCGATGTTGCCGGCGACGACCGGGCCCGCGTTGATGCCGACGCCGATGTCGAGCCGGAGCATGCCGCGCGCTTCGAGCTCGCGGTTCATGACCTGCAGGGCGTCGAGCATCTCCAGCGCGGTCCGGACGGCGCTCTCCTCGGGGTGCTCGATCGGATAGGGGACGCCGAAGAGGGCCATCAATCCGTCCCCGAGGAACTTGTCGAGCGTGCCGCCGTTCTTGAAGACGATGTCGACCATCGTCGAGAAGTAGCGGTTCAAAAGCTCCACGACCTCTTCGGGCTGCATCATCGTGGAGAGCTGCGTGAAGTTGCGGATGTCGGCGAAGAGCACGGTCGCCGTCATTCGCTGGCCGCCGAGGCCGATGCTCTCGGGGTTGTTCAGGACGAGGTCGACGACGTCCTTCGAGAAGTACTTGGCCAAACGATCGCGGTGCTGCTCGAGGCGCTCGCGCGCGAGGCTTTCGGTGGCGGCGCGCAGGATGAGGCGGCGGGAGTTGCCGGCGATGACGGCGGCGAATATGCCCGAGATCGCCGCGAAGACCACCGTGTACACGCAATCGTCGAGGTTCAGGCCTTCGCCGATGTACACGGCGTGCGGCAGCCACGGGACGGACAGCTCGAGCCGCACGTATGCGAGGAACGAGAACCCGAACAGCATGACGAGGAACGCCGAATACAAGCCGGCGAGGACGCTGTAGCGCAGGCCCGCCATCACGCCGAACGCCGACATCACGACCCAGGTGACGGCCGTCCGGTAGACCTCGTACACACCCGAATAATTGAGAAGGTTTCCGATCAATCCGACGTACAAAAGGGAAATGTCGACGGAGATGGAGAGGTACTTGAGCCAGCGGTGGTAGCGGTCGCGCCTGCGGAGCACGAGCCAGACCGCCACCGCGTAGGCGATCCAGGAGAAGCCGACGAGGCGAAAGATGAACGTGGACTTCTCGGTCTGCGCTTCCGGAGAGACGAACAGAGTGACGATGAGGGAGAACCCCGCGAAGACCGCGCGCACGTAGTTGACGAGCCGCTCGCCGGCCATTTCCTGATTCTGGAGGATGGCTCGGACCTCGTCTGGGAGCCGCTCACGGGAGAAAATTCGCTTCTTCAGGTTGTCGAGCACGGCTCTCTCGGACCAGTTCGAGGGGGGCCCGATGGGACAAGGAAGTGCTGCCCGCGTCAAGGGGCGAGTGACGCGCCGGGGCTCTTCGGGACAACCCCCGCGCTCGCCGAGACCGCTCCTGTGCGCGGCGATGTGCTCGCGGCGCACGGCAGCGTGTAGTTTGTCGGGCCCTCGTCGCCGCGGACGGACGCACCCCCAGGCGAGCGCCGCGGCGGATTTTCCGGGCCGCTGGGAAGGCGGACGGAGGCGGGCGTCCGGCGGGTACGTCGGCCCGTCCCGGGTCGAGCGTGTGAGCGGCCGAGCAGGCGGGCGACGTCGCTGCGGGCGGAAGGAGGGGTGGGGCGCAGTCCGTGCCTACATGGCCGCCAGCGCGGCGCGCGTGGGGCGCGCGCGTGATCTCCATACGACGAAGGGCGCGGTTTTTCGGGGGATGCTCGAAATGCCTGCGCGGCCCGGGGGGCTGCCATGGGACTCTGCTGCACCGTCGTCTCCGATATCGCCGAGCTCGAGGCAATGCAGGGGGCGTGGGAGGGTCTGCTCGAACGCAGCGATTGCAACGAGCCCACGCTTTCCCCGCTCTGGATTCTCGCCTGGTGGCGCGTGTTCGGCGGGACGGACGGGCGAGGCCTCCGCGCGCTCCGGATCACGGAAGGGGAGCGGCTCGTGGGCCTCTTGCCGCTCGTCGCGCGGCGCGTGTGGCATCGGGGGTTTCCGTTCCGGCGGCTCGAAGCGCTGCCGTCGGGGGAGGACGAGGCGGACGAAATCGTCTCCGAATACATCGGCATCGTGGTCGAGCGGGGCGCGGAGGACGTGGTCGCGGAGGCGGCCGCGCGGGCGCTCGCGGGGGGCCTTCTCGGGGGCTGGGACGAGGTCGTGCTCCCGGCGATGGATGGCAGCAAGCGCGCGCCTTTCGCGCTCGCGGACGCCCTCGGGCGCAGGGACCTGATGGTGACCCTGACGGAGCGCAGCCGGAGCCCGTACGTGACGTTGCCCGGATCGTTCGAGGCGTATCTCGCGGCGTTGCCTTCGTCGCGGCGGTACCTCGTGCGGCGATCGATGCGGGATCTGGAGAGCTTCGGGCGGGGCGAGCTCGTCCTCTCGGTCGCGCGGACGAAGGAGGAGCTCTCGCAGGCCCGCGCGACGCTCGTGTCGCTCCACGAGGCGCGCTGGCAAAAGGACGAGCAGAGCGGGCTGTTTTCCTCGGCGAAATTCACGGCATTTCACGACGCCGTGATGCCCGCGCTCCTCGAACGGGGTGCGCTCGAACTCTCGGTGCTCCGGGCCGGCGGTGAGCCGGTGGCGGCCCTGTACAACGTGGTCTGGAACGACAAGGTGTATTTCTATCAGAGCGGCCGGCGCGCCGATCTGCCGCCGAAGCTCCGCCCGGGGATCGCCGCGCACGCGCTCGCCATTCGAATGGCGATCGACGCGGGCCGGCGTGAATACGATTTTCTGGGAGGGGACGTGCGTTACAAGCTGGATCTCGCGCTCGATTCGCGGCCGCTCGTGGAGATCCGGGCGGCGCGGCGGACGATCCGGGAGGCTTTGCGTGATCACGCCGAGCGCGCCGCGCGCGAGATCGCGCGGCTCCGTGGGCACCCCGTCACGAAGCGGCGCCCGGTGGAGGCGTTCGCCGAAGAAGAACCTTGATTCGAAAAAAGGGAGGGAACAATGCCCGAAGAATCGCTTGTCCCGGCCGTGCTTTGCGGGGATCTCAACATGGTCCGGTGTTTTTCCGGACATGCGCCGGACGAGGCGGGCTTGCCCGGAAGGCGGATTCCGTTCGTCGTGGCCTCGACGCGCGCCGGGGATCCGACGTTCGGATCACGGCACGTGGAGCGGACCGCCGTGATCGCGGATCCCGCGATGAATCCGGATCAGACGGCCGAAGATCTCCGGATCGTGGCCGAGCGGACGGGCGGGCGGCCCGTGCTGTTTTACGGGACGGACGCCATGCTGCTCTGCGTCTCGCGGCATCGGGACATGCTCGCGCGGCATTATCGATTTTTGATGCCGCCGGCCGAGCGCATCGAGGACCTCGTCGACAAGGCGCGCTTCGCCAAGCTCGCGTGGTGCCTCGGCCTGCCCGTGCCCGAGACGGTGACGTCCGAGGAGGCGAAGACGCGCGAGGAGGTGCTCTCGCGCGTGCGTTTGCCTTGCGCGGTCAAGCCCGTGAACCACACGTCGTTCCGCAAATCCGCGGCTGTGCGCGAGGAGGGCGGTTTGCCGCGCAAGGCGCTCTTCGCGTTCACGCCGGAGGAGCTCGACAAGCGGCTCTCGCAGATGCAGCGGTCGGGCACGGCGTTCGTCGTGCAGCGATACGTGCGCGGCGGCGACGATCACATCACGAGCTTTCACGCGTGGATGAATGCGCGCGGCGAGCCGGTCGCGCATCACGTGGGCAAGAAGCTCCGGACGTATCCGTCGGGATCGGGGGAGAGCACGTTCATCGAGATCGTCGAGGATCCCGAGGTGACGCGGGTCGGGCTCGAGGTCGTGCGGGCGCTCGGGCTCGTGGGCGTGGTGAAGCTCGATTTCAAGCGAGACGCCGAGACGGGTGAGCTCTTTTTGCTGGAGGCGAATCCGCGGTTCAACCTGTGGAACCGGCTCGGCGCGGCGTCGGGCGTGAACCTGCCGCTTTTCGCGTATGCCGAGCTCGCGGGGCTTTCGATGCCGAGCCCCGGGCCGGTTCGTCCGGGCTTGCGCTGGGCCTCGGTCGAGGGTGATCTGCGGGCGTTTCTGCTCGATTACGGGCCCTCCGGGGCGGTGTCGCTCCGCGATTTCGTGGCCTCGTACCGCGGGCCGAAGGTGTTCGACGTGTTCGCCTGGGACGACCCCTGGCCGCTCGTGCTGACGCTGGCGAAACGTGTGGGCGAGCGGGCCCTGCGCGGGGTGGGGAAGGCTGGTCGGCCATGAAATACGCGGTCCTCTCGGACGTGCACGCGAACCTCGAAGCGCTGTCCGCGGTGCTCGCGGCGATCGACGTGGAGCGGGTCGATACGATCCTGTGCCTCGGCGACGTCGTGGGATATGGGGCCAATCCGAACGAATGCGCGCGTCTGCTCGCTTCGGCCGGGGCGAAGTGCGTCGTCGGCAATCACGATCGCGCCGCGCTCGGGCTCAGGGACACGGCGAATTTCGGCCGGAAGGCCGAGCAGGCGATGCGATGGACGAAGCGGATGCTCGGCGGGGCGGCGCACGATTGGCTCGCTTCGTTGCCGCTGCTCCGGAAGGCGTCGTCGGAGCTTTTGCTCTTCCACGCGGCGCTGCACCCGGTGCCGAACGACGATCTGCATCTCTCGAGTCTGTCGCGGCTGGAGAAGAGCCTACGCGCGCTCCAGGAGGGCGGGTACGGCGCGCGGATCGGGCTCTTCGGGCACACGCATCACGCGGGGGCCTGGCGCGCGCGAGGCGGCGCGTTCGGGCCGGCGCCGGGCGAGATGGTGAAGCTCGACGACGGGGCGCATTACCTGATCAACCCGGGGAGCGTGGGGCAATCGCGGGACGATGATCCACGCGCGGCGTTTGCGATCCTCGACATGGATCAGGGGGTCGTGTGGTTCCGGCGCGTCGAATACGATACGACGCTCTCGATGGCGAAGGTGGCGGCGCTGGAAGCGAAGCAGCGGGGCGGGATCGCGGCGTGGTTATCCGCTCGATTGCCGCTCGGCCTCTTCGCCGGGCAACGGAGGTAATGTCGCGGGATCGAGGCCGGGCGGGACGATCAGGATCTCGAAGGTCGGCGGATAGACGTCGGTCTTCTCCTCGACGCGCGCCCGGCCGTCGTCCGATTTCACGACGCGGGTCTTCTTGATCTGGTAGCCACGAATGCCCTTTTGCTTCAGGACGACGTGCCCCTCGGTCAAGTACGCGCTCTCCTCGATCTTGCGTTTGTACGGGGAGACGCCGATCGTCGCGCTCGACCACTCGACGTCGGCGGGCGCGCCGCTGCCGCGCATCTCCACCGTGAGAATGCCCTTCTGCGCGACGGCGTGCACGACGACGGGGAACGTGTAGGGGTTCTTGAGCTTGAGGTCGACGTGCGGATATACGACCGTGGCGTCGAGGCCCATCGGGATGTAGCCGCTCGGCCGGGAATGGTTGATCCGCTCGGTGATCTCGAACCCGCCGAGATACGCCGCCGCGTGCAGCGTGCTCGCGACCTGGCAGGTGCCGCCGCCGATGCCCTCGCGCATCTCGCCCTTGAAGATCTCGGGCGCCGTGGTGAAGCCATTTTCCTTCGTGCGGGCGCCGACCTCGGCGTTGAAGCTCTTGATCTCGCCCGGGAGGAGCACGACGCCATCGATGCCGGCCGCGGCGCGCGCGACGTTCTGCGCGCGGTTCGCCTGTCCGCCGAGATACCCGAAGCGGGTCTCGTATTTCGTGATCACGCGGGAGACGTCGATCGACGCGACGACCTCGCTCGACGCGTCGGGCAGGATTTCGAAGGTCGGGACGGGCACGCGGGTCTCGCCGTTCTGCGCGGCTCGCTCGATGGCCGAGGCGGCCGCATAAAGATCGAGGTACTGGCCGGCGACGTGCGGGGTGGGTTTTCCGGTGGCGAAATCGAGGCGCGCGCCGCGGGGCGGGGTGTCGGCTTCGTCCTTGCGTCGCTCCAGCGCGGCGGCGAGGGGCTCGATCGGGAGCGTGACGAAGACGGGGACCGAGACGTCGCCGCGCCGCGCGGAGAGCGCATCGGCGAGGCGCGTGAAGAGGTCCCCTTCGCGGCCCACGGATGAAAGCCGCGCCGCGAGCCGCTCCTCGTCGACGGTCGCGCCGAGCTCGGCGAGCGAGGTCTCGAGGGCGACCTCTTCGCCCATGACGAGCGTGACGCGTCGATCGAGCAAGGCGCGCGCCTGCCGCTCGGCGACCTCGCGCGGCGACCCCGAACCGGCGTCGACGCCGCCGATACGCACGCCCTTCGCGATCGCGTTTTCAGCGGGCAGGAGGGATCGACAAGCGGCGGAGGCCGAGAGCGCCCCGGCGCCGGCGACGAGCATCGCGAGGGCGCCGCGGAGCAGGAAGTTCCGGCGGGGGCGTCGCGTGGTGGACGAGGAGTGCGCGCTTGCGTGTGACATCGGCCCGAGAACGCCTCGGGCCCGAGCTTATCGTTCCAGGCGGCTCGATTTCCAGATCCGCGTGGAAAATCAGAGTCCGATGGCGCCGCGGTAGATCCAGCCGGTCTTGCCGTTGGTCTCGATCTTGAACCAATCGTTGCGGCGGCCGACGATCTTGACCTTCGTCCCGCGCACGAGCCGCACCACGACCTCGCCGTCCTTGGGATCCTTGCGGACGAGCGCCGTATCCCAGCTCACGGTGCCCGTGCCATTGGCCTCTGCCTCGCTCGTGGTGCTGCCGGCGGCGTCTTCGCCCTCGCCCGTGGCCGCGGCCTCGGCCTCCTCGGGCGCCTTTCCGGGCGGGTAGAACGTCAGGCCGTATTGCACCGTGTAATGGCGGTACTTGTTGGGGACGTCTTCGAGCGGGAGGTTCGCGAAGGCGCGCGAGGCGCACTGCACGATGCCGGTGACGGTCGAGGTCGGGATCGTCGTCTTGTCTTTCTTGTTCTTGACGACGTGGACTTCTTTTTTCTCGAAATCGATCTCGAGGCCGAGCGTGAGCTTGCCCGAGAGGCCGACCGCCGAGGGGCATTCGGCGAGGCCCTGGAGCTTGGGGACCGCGACGGGATCGAGCTGGAGGGCCCCGCAATCGGTGACCTTTTTGTTCTTCTTGTCCCAGCAACGGCTGATCTTGCCCGGGCCGACGACCACGGTCTGCTTGTTCGGCGGAGCCGCCGCGGCGGGCTCGGCCGTGGGGGCGGCCGTGGGCGGCGGCGCGGCGGGCGCGGCCTGGGCGGACGCCGTCGGGGGCGCGGTGACCTCGACCTGGGCCTTGAGATCCCCCGGCACGTTGGGGCCGACCTTCACGCCCGCGAGCTTGGGCCAGGCGACGCCCAGTACGAAGCCCACCGCTGCGACGATCCCGACCCGGGACCACGCGGGCCTTTCGTCGGCCGGCGAGGGCCTCTCGATCGTGACGGGGCGCGTTGACTTCGCCATGGGCCGTGCCGTAGCACAAGTTCCCGGGCTCTCAGCAAGTTTTGCGCGAGGCACGGGCCGCGAAACGCCCTCTCCGGGGCCCCCGCTTCCCGCTCGATCCGCGAGGGGTGGGGGGCAGAGGAAGGACTGTGACGTTCGACCTCACCCGCCTTTTCGCCGCATGGCGATACCGAGCCCGAGCAGGGTCACGAGCGCCGCCCAGCCCGCCGTGTCCCGATCCGACGCGCCGACCTCACATCCGGCGCAGCCCCCAGGGCTCGGCGGTTTGGCCGCGCCGGCGTCCGGCGGACGCGACGCGTCGGGGGTCTCGCTGGGCGCGGGGACGTCGGGGGTTTCGCTGGACGCGGGGACGGGCGGGGGCTCTTGGGCGTCCTCCTTCAGGACGGGATAACGCGGCGGATCTCCGCCCGGGATCGCCACATAAGGTGCTGGGACGGCGCTCGCCCGCACGGCTTTGGCGGCGGCGATCCGCTCGGCCTCGCGTTTTCGAGCGTCCTCGTCGGTGCACGTCGCGCGCTTCTCGCACTTGCTCCTTGGGAAGGCCGCGCAATCCGACGGGGTCTTGCACGTGCCGTGGGCGACGGAGTGGAGGACGCGGCGCGTCAGCACCTTTTCGATGCAAAACGAGAGCTCTTTGCAGAGGCCGTGCTCGCATTTTCCGCCGGCTGGCTCGCAGACCTCGTTCAGCGAGCACGAAGCCTCGTCCGGCCCCTTCGATTCCCAGTGCAGGCCGTCGGGGCAAGGCGCGGTGGGAGGCCGCTCGCAATAGGACGTCGTGCGGTAGACCTGCGGCTCGTACCCCGGCGGGCAATCCGCGCGCATCGGCGGAGCGCAATAGGGCCCGCTGTGGCCGATCTCCTTGTGGGTGCCCTTCGGGCAGTCGATCTGCACGTTGGGCACGACGTCGGCCGAGGCCGCGGTGGTGAACGCGACGGCGCCGAATCCGAGGGCAAACCTGATTGCAAGGCGCATGAGCACGCGTCGAGCCAAAGAGGGATGTCGTCTCAGGGCCGGCCGGAGCCCTCCGCGTCGGGTGGCGGTGCTCCGGTCTCGTAGCGCCGATTGCGGTGCCGGATGTCCTTGCCGGTGACCAGGAAAACCACGGTCTCGGCAATGTTCATCGCGTGATCGCCGATACGTTCGAGGTACTTCGCGATCGATTGGATACGCGTGGCCCGGTAAATCGTGGTCGGGTCCGACGTCATGAGCTCGAGCAGGCGCTTCCAGATCTCGCCGTAGTGCTCGTCGATGGCCTCGTCCCGCGTGAGCAGCTCCGTGGCGCGGTCGACGTCACGCTCGACGAGCGCGTCGAGCGCCTCGTGCACCACGAGCGTCGCTTCGTCGGCGAGGGCCACGAGGTCGAACGTGGCGCCGAGCGGCGGCTCCTCGTTGAGCTCCGCCACGCGGTCGCAGATGTTCACGCCGAGGTCGCCGATACGTTCGAGGTCGGTGACGATCTTCAGGGCCTTCGTGACGAAGCGCAGGTCCGAGGCGACGGGCTGGCGCATGGCGAGGATGCGCATGCAGAGGTCGTCGATCTCGCACTCCAGCCGGTTGATGCGCCGGTCCATCTTCATGGTCGAGCGCGCGAGGGCCGTGTCCCGCGTGGCGAGGGCCTGCATCGCCTTGCCGATCATCTCCTCGACGAGGCTGCCCATGAGGAGCAGCCGATCGCGCAGCGTGCGCAGCTCGTTCTCGTAGACGCGGCTCGTGTGCTGACCCTGGGGCATCGACCTCGAAAAATCCTTTCAGCTCAACCGAACTTCCCTGTGACGTAGTCCTCGGTTCGTTTCTCCCTCGGGTTCGTGAAGATCCGATCCGTGCGATCGAACTCTACCAGATCTCCCTCGTGGATGAAGGCCGTGTAGTCGCTGACGCGCGCGGCCTGCTGCATGTTGTGCGTGACGATGACCACGGCGACGTGCTCGCGCAATTCGTGGATGAGGTCCTCGATGCGGCTCGTCGCCACGGGGTCGAGCGCGCTCGTCGGCTCGTCCATGAGCAGGACCTCGGGTCCGAGCGCGAGCGCGCGCGCGATGCAGAGGCGCTGCTGCTGGCCACGCGAGAGGCTCGTGCCGGGGCGGGCGAGGTCGTCCGCGACCTCGTCCCAGAGCGCAGCCTGGCGAAGGGAGCGCTCGACGAGCTCGTCGGGGCGCTCGGCGAGAAGGCCGTTCAAGCGGAGGCCGGCGAGGACGTTGTCCCGCACGGACATGTGCGGGAACGGGTTCGGCTTCTTGAAGATCATGCCGACCCGGCGGCGGACCTCCGCGGGGCTCGTGCCGGGGGCGTAGATGTCGACGCCGTCGAGCAGCACGCGGCCCTCGACGCGGTTGCCCGGCGTGATCTCGTGCATGCGGTTCAAGCACCGGAGGAGCGGTGACTTGCCGCAGCCGGAGGGGCCCATCAGCGCCGTGACGCGCTTGTCCGCGATGCGCAGCGTGATGCCGCGGATCACCTCCTCGCTGCCAGACCACGCGCGTAAATCCTCGGCTTTCATCTTCACCGGGGGCTCGCTGTCGTGCGGGTGGTCGGAGGTCATACGGGTTTGTCCGTCGTTTCGCGGGCGTCAGGCCGCGCCGAGAAGTCTCCAGGGTAGCGCCGAGAGCGCGAGCGCGCCGATCCACGCGAGCGGCGCCGTCTCGACGGCCGCGCGGGCGAGCGAGCGGAGGGCGGCGCGCAAGATCCCGGGCATCGCGGCGGGGAGCACGACCTCGCCGAGCGTGCGCAGCCGATCGGCGCCGAGCGCGAGGCAGGCTTCCCGGAGCGACGCGGGCACCGCGCGGAGCGCCTCGCGGAAGGCCGTGGTCATCCGCGGCAAGAGGAGGAGCGCGAGCATCGCGGCGCCCGCGATCGTGCTCTCGCCCTGGCCGAGCACACGCACGAAGATCGCCAAGCCGAGCAGGCCGTAGACGATCGGCGGGGCTGCGGCGAGCTTGCGGGCGATCCGCTCGACGCGCGACATGAGCCGGCCACGAGGCGCGTACTCTTCGAGCCACACCGCGGCGCCGACCGAGGCGAGCACGGCCATCCCGAGGGCCAGGGCAACGAGGCCGAGGGCGCCCTCGATCGTGGCGGCGAGCGACGCGCGCGCGAGGTGGTTCGAGGCTTCGAGGACCCAGACGTCCCACCCGCCTTGCGGGGCATGGCCGGTGACGATCACGAGGATCATCACCTCACCGAGCGCCCGCGCGACGGCGAGCAAGAGCGCCGTGCCGATCCCGCCGAGCGCGGCCTTGAGGACGATGCGGTAGACCGTCGCGAGCTTGCCCGCGCCGAGCGCATACGCGCCCTCGCGCAGGTTGTGCGGGACGGCGGAGATCGCGCGCGCGCTCTGCGACGCGAAGTACGGCAGGATCATCACGCCGAGGGCGACGCCCGAGAGGAGCACGTGGTGCTCGGCGAGCGCCGGCCCGAGCAGGGTGATCGCGAGGTAGCCGAGGACGACCGTGGGCAGGCTCGCGAGCACGTCGAGCCCGAGCTCGAGGAGACGGCGCGCGCGTGGTCCGGCGAACTCGCTCAGGTAGACCGCGGCGACGAGGCCGAGCGGGAGCGCGACGAGGACGGCGACGAGCGTCGCGAGGACGGTGCCGACGAGGAGCGACGTGAGGCTGCCAGTGCCAGCCGCGGACGTGCCGAGGTTCTGGACGAACCCGAGGGCCTCGAAGGCGAGCAGGCCGGCGATCGCGAGCGTGGCGAGGACGCTGGAGAGCGCGCAGAGGAAGAAGAGCTTCGGGACGACAGCGTCCGCGAGCGAACGCGTGACGCGGGTGCCCACATGGCCGTCGTACCCGTGCTGTGTGACAGGACCGTGACAGAGGGGTGGAGCGGCGAAAAAAAGGCGTCTGCGGGAGTGGGAGCGGTTTTTTCGGGCTCGGACGCGAGAGGAGGGTCGCGTCGGAGCGAGAGGTGGTTCGCGTCCACGCGAGAGGTGGTTTGCGTCCACGCGAGAGGTGGTTTGCGTCGGAGCGAACGCCGAGGGCTCGGACGCGGGAGGGATTCGCGTCCACGCGAGAGAGGGTTCGCGTTCGAGCGAACGCCGAGGGCTCGGACGCGGGAGGGATTCGCGTCCACGCGAGAGGTGGTTCGCGTCGGAGCGAGCGCCGAGGGCTAGGACGCGAAAGGGATTCGCGTCCACGCGAGAGGTGGTTCGCGTCTACGCGAGAGGTGATTCGCGTCCACGCGGGAGGGATTCGCGTCGGAGCGAACGCCGAGGGCGAGGGAGCGGGAGGGGAGCGTGTTCGAGCGAACGCCGAAGGCTCGGACGCGAAGGGGATTTGCGTCCACGCGAGAGGTGGTTCGCGTTCACGTGAATGCCGAGGCCGAGGACGCGTACGCGACCGGCGGCTTTCCGGTTGTCAATGCCGGCCGAACGTCGCTGGATCGTCCGGTCATGGCCCGAATGGCCGCCCCGCTGATGGGGGTGAGGGTCGGTCCATTCCGGGGCGCAGGAAAAGGCAATGCAGAAGGCAATGCTGGGGTATGTCGCCCTGCTCGTCGTCCTGTCGTTCGTTTTGTCTGGATGCGCGTCCTCGCGCGACACGATGAGCCCGATCTTCGCGGCGCCGAACGTCGTCCGCGTCTGCGTACGCCCGCCGAATGTGCCCAAAAATGCGCGGTCCTGGGCGCTCACCGTCGACGGGACGCCCCTGACGGAGAGATGGGCAGAGGACGCGGCGAGACGTAATGGTCTCCCCGTCTACGTATTCGACTTGGACGCTCCTCCCGAGAGCGCGAAGCTCCTGCCGATTCCGTACAATCGGCTCGCGTGCCCGGCGAGGATCTTGCCGCCGCCGCAGCCCCGCGTCGTCGTCGCGGCGAAGGTCGCGGGCAAGAAGTAAGGAGGAGCGCCAGAAGGCCGAGCGGCGGAAGCCGCTGCCGCGACCGATCGTGAGGCCGCCGGAGTCGGGGGCGGTGCGCGGCGTATCGGGAGCGGAAGCGGAAGCGGGAGCGGGAGCGGGAGCGGAGGCGGTTCCGGGGGAGGGAGCTTGGCTCCCGCATGCGGCGAGGAGGGCAAGGAATGGGGCGGCGACAAGGGCGGTGAAGCGCATGCGCCGAGGCTATGGCAGCCGTCCGGGCCGCGCAGGCTGCGGTCTCCACCGCGGGGGCTTACCGGCCGAGCTTGTCGTGGGCTTCCGATTCGCAGCGATCGAGGCAGGCGTGATTGATCTCGACGCAACGATTCTCGCACGCGTTGTCGTGGCGACAGCGGTTCTGGCAGTACAGCCCTTCACGCTTGCAGTTCGCCGCGCACTGCTCCATGTCGCGCACGACGTGCTGCTCTTGCTTCTGGCGCTCGATGCGCGCGTTGTCCGCTTCGACCTGGGCACCCAGGCGGCGCGCATTCTCGTCCTGATACCAGGTGACCAGCTCGGGGCTCATCCACGCCATCTCGCCCTCGGGCGACAGCGCGTTCATGTTCTTCCGGCACATCGCGATCATCGCGAGCTTGTCGTCGTCGTTGTGCAACACCGGGACTGTCTTCGCGCACACCGGGCCGACGAGGTCCGGCCGGTTCTGCTGACCGTACGCTTCGACCAGCGCCTTGCCCGCGATCTCGTTGGGTCCCATCTCGAACGACCGGTTGTACTCGGCGTAGGCGTCCTGCCGCTTGCCGGAGTCGAGGAGCATCGTCGCGCGCCACGCGACGAGCGTCGGCGCGTCGACCCCGGCCGTCGGAATCGGCCACGCCGAGCCGAGCCTCGCGCTCGCGGCGTCGTGCGTGCTCATCGTGATCGGGGCGGCGGTGGCGACGCTGGGGGACGGCGGGCGGCGGGAGACCGACGCTAGAAGCCGGCGTGCAAGAATCTTCGAGCATCGCCTGACGGTTCGGCCGAGGGCTTCGTTTCGGCCATCAGGAGCGCACGGCGCTGCTGATCGACGGAGAGAAGCTGGATGAGTCGACATGTTTGGATGGTCGCAGGGATGATCGTTCTCACCGCTTGTGGTGGAACGGTCGAGGAGAACCCCTCGAGCTCGGCACAGGGAAGCGGAGGACAGGGCGGCACCGGCGGCGTGGGCGGCACGGGCGGCATGGACGCCACGGGCGGCACCGGCGGCGTGGGCGGCACGGGCGGCGAGGGGGGCGCGGGCGCTGCGGGTGGACAGGGCGGGAGCGGCGGGCAGGGGGGCGATGCATGCGAGCCTGGCCACGCCGATTGCGACGGGAATGCGGCGAATGGCTGCGAGGTCGACACGCAGGTCGATCCTGCCCACTGCGGGGCCTGCGGGGCGGCATGCACCGCCACGAACGGGACGCCTGGATGCAGCGCCGGGAGCTGCGTGATCGCTGCGTGTGATCCGGGCCGTTCCGATTGCGACGACGACCCCTCGAACGGCTGCGAGGTCGCGGGCTCGTGCATGGCCTTCCCGATCGCCAGCGGGCTCGGCAGGATCACGAACCTCGCGGTCGACGACACGTACGTTTACGTGCTCGGACACTACGACAACGACAGGATCACGAGGATCCAGAAGACGCCGCCGTACACGGCGACCACGCTCTACACGGCGTCCTCGTTCATGGTCGACATCCACGTGGTGGGCAGCGATCTCTACTGGACCGACTACAGCGCCGGCACGTTGAGCAAGGCGCCCCTCGCCGGCGGCGGCCCCATTCAGACCGTGGCGAGCGGGTTCACCAGCATCGGCGCAGTGCTGATCGAACCGACGCGTCACGTGTGGACCATCTACGCCGGGACGGGCGGTTTGAACTGGACCCCGATCGGCGGCGGCGCCACGACGACGCTCGGGACCATCCCGGGCAACTACAGCGGCGGCGTCCTCATGCTCCCGGGGGGCGATTACCTGATCACGAGCCAGTCGTCGCAGTACCTCTTCCGCATCCCGAGCGGCGGCGGAGCGGCGACCCAGGAGTACGACCTCGGCCCTGGCCGCGTCTCCACGCAGCTCGCGGAGGACACGAGCGCATTCTATACGGCGACGTACGGGTCCGAGGTGTTGCGTGTCGACAAGACCACCAAGGCCGTCACCGTGGTGGCGTCGGGTCAACCGCAGCCGGTGGGTGTCGCGGTCGACGCGAAACACGTCTACTGGGGCAATTACTTCGGCGGCGACGTCTGGGCCGTCCACAAGTAGGCGGCCGGCGACGCTGGGGGGAAGACGGGCGGCCGGACGACAGGATTGACCACCGCGCGAGGAGCCGCCACCTTAGCGCCGCCCGATGCGCCGTCCCGCCCAGTACCTCCTAGGCAGCTTCGCCATCTTGATGCTCGTCGCGATGGCCGGCGCGATGATCGTCGTGAGAACGAAACACGACACGTCCACGTCCGCGCCGTCCGCGTCCGCGTCCGCGTCGGTGGTCGACGTCCCGCCCCCCCCGATGCCGTTTCCCGCGGACCGGGTCGACCTCGTCCCGGAGCGCCGCCTCGGCCTCGTGGGCATCCGGCCCGCGCGCGACGAACGCCCCGCCGAACGAGGGACCGTCTGGGCCACGCCCTCGGGACGTGGATTCGGCCGCCACGTCGCCCGCTCGCTGCACCTCCTCGCCGATCCCGCGTGGCTCCTCGTCCAAGCTGACAGCGGCCTCTGGCTCCTGGAGGCGCAGACCCTGGCGCGGCGCGCGCGCCTCCGAACGGGCGCCCTCTCGGCCGTCGCCGTCTCGGCCGACGGACGCCGGATCGCCTACGCCGAGTCCACCCCGCGCCCTGCGCCCGACAGCCCCTCCGAAGCCGACAAGCAGGCCGAGCTCGTCGTCCTCGAGTTTCCGTCGCTCGTCGAGGTTCACCGCTCTCGCGTGGTGAAGCCCGCGCAGATCCGCTTCTCGCACGACGCGCGGGCCGTCGCCGCCGCCGCGGGAAACGGCGCGACCGTCATTCCCCTCGACGGAGGCGGCGCGCCGTGGACGGCGAAACGAGCGCCGAGCAAGGACAGCGAGGCGATCGCCGTCGTCCCGCTCGACGCGTCGCGCGTCGCGTACCTGACGAGCTCCGCGGCGCTCGTCGTCCAGGACCGCGACGCGGAGCGGTTCGAGCACCGGTACCCGAGGAAATCGACCGACCTCATCTTCTTCAGGCTGATGTACGCCTGGAGCGGCGGTCTGCTTTATCACGACGCTGCGCGTGATCGCGTGCTCAGCGTGAGGGACACCGAGGCCCTCGTGGTGGACGCGGCGAGCACGGAGTCTCCGCGCCTCGGCAATCCCATCGACATCGCCGCCGGGCCCGTGGACGCGATGCGCCCCTACGTGTTCATGCCTCTCCAGGATCTCGCGAAGCGCTTCGACGTGGCCCCGGACGTCCCCGTCCCCAGCGACCCCGTCTTTGCCGCGCTCGGCACGCGCGATGATGCCTACTTCATCTGGTCCGAGCACGTCGTCCGCCTCGGGCGCGGCCTCGCGTCCCGTTCGCCGGACTTCAGCTCCATCGACGAGGACTGGGAGCCGAGCCTCACCAAGCACGACGTCGTGTTCACGTCCTACAGCGCGCACGAAATGAAGGTCCGGCGCGTCTCGCTGGAGACACCGTCGCTCGACGTCACGCCGGAGCGCCTCGGGTCGTTCGAGGATCACACCCACCATTACCCCATCGTCTTCGACAGTGGGGATCGCGTCTTCGCGGTCGGGGACGCCGAGGAGCGTGGTGGTATCGTGCGCCTGCCCCGCGGAGGCACGCTCCAGCCGGTCGAATGGTTCGGCGTCAAGCAGATGCGCTTCCTCGACAGCCCGATCCGCAGCGAGGGACACGTCGCATTCGTGAACATCGACGAGGACGTCGTCGAGGTCGACCCCAAGGGCGCGCGTGTCGTCGGCCGGATCGAGTTCGGCGACAAGATCTCGTATAACGTGGAGAAGAAGTGCTGGCAGGCCGACGCGATCCGGCGGGAGCCGCGCCTTTTATGCGCGGCTCCCTGATCCGTCCTAGCCCGCGATGACGAGCGCGACCGACAGATTCGAATGCACGTTGCCCACGCCGGGCACGTGCCCCTGTTCGCCGAACGTGGCGCTTAGGGCAAATAACCAGCCAATTTCCCCCTCGAGCAGGAACCGTCGCCCCGCCGCCCCCGCCGCGGCCGTATCCCCGACTACGGCATGACGCCACCACGCGTGGGCCTCGCGCGGAAAGTCGAGCTCGTCATCGAATTCTCTGGCACTGCGGGTACACGTACGCATCGGCCACGCGCCGAGAGCCCCGCGGGCCAACCCTTCGCGAATCGCATCCGGTGTAAGCGCAACGTTTCGCCACCGCATCGTGCTCGCACACTTCGGACACGCTGTCACATCGATGGCGAACATCCCGACCATCGATCGCTGCTCCCGCGTGGACGTTGAAACCCATCACGACAGCTACACGCTCATCCTCACGTATTCGGCTCGGCTCCACCACGCGCAGCGCAGGCGCTCGCGCCGCCACGTCATAACAAGCCATAAGCGCAGGCTCGATATCGTCTCCCACTTCACGGCCAGATAGGCCTTCGATCGAGCGGCCCCGGTTCTTCAATATCGCCGCCACCCGCTTTGCGGTCCGCTCGGCGACATTCTGGACCTCACCCTCCGTCGGCGCTGACAGCCGCAGAAACGACAAGCATTCTCCATCCATACCCGCGCGCCGCACGTACACACCATCCAGCACGAGCGTATGCGCATGCACGTTCAGCCGCAGCGCCGAGTCGAATCGCTGGATGACTGTCACGGCTCCGGGAAACGCATCTTCAACGCTCGAAAGGCCAAACATACGCTTCGCGCGCCATCGATACGATCTCGATAGCTCCTCCGCGAACGCGCCCACCACCGCTGCACACCCCTGGGATGGTGCGCCTGGAGAGGCAGTGCCGGCGGGCCATGGACGCGAGAGAGCCTTGCAAACGATCTGCCGAGCTGTTTTCCAGACGTGCAGGTCGAGGTCGACAACGCAATCGAGGTGTCGATCGGCCCGTCCCCGAGCCGTCGGCTCTTGGGCATCCTCGACACACGACATCCACACTCGTCCCCGCCTGTTCTCCCCACCGACAACCGATGTCCCCGCCGGGGACCCCTGGCACGAAGCTGAACACGGGTCGTCGACGTCAGAACGCACTCGTCCCGCCGCCGAACACGGGGCAGGGCGCCTTCCCTGGGGAAGGTCGAGCCTCCAAACACGAACCACCGGCGGCGGATGGTCCTTGTCGAGCTGCCGAACACGGGCCGTCGACCGCCGACGGGCCTTGTTGCGCCCCAGGAACGACCTGCATCCGGGCGAGCGTCGCCGGGCGGGCGCCATGACACGCGCCCTCGCCCGGCGATGTCACCCGTCCGGCGGCAGAACACGCGGCGTCGACGACGGATGCCGCGTGTCAGGCCTTAACGGCGCCCGTGCATGTCGAGGCCTTTGACGCCACTGCGCGGAGGTGCTTTCGTTGGCTGGCAGATGCGTGATGCCTGGCGGATCGGGAAGGCTGCATGAGCCCCATCGGCGCCCGTGCCGCTCCGTTCACCGTGGTTTTCGCGCTGTGCGCCTGCGCGACGCCGAGCCCGCGCTCGGTGGCGGACTGCAATGATCAGACGGTGCGCGGCTTCTGGGAGAGCCTCCAGGGCGACACCGTCCTCCTGCGGCACTGGCACGGCTCCAAAGCCAGCAGCCGTTGCCGCGAGGGCGACGATGCAGCCTCCTGCGAGGCGCGGGCGCGTGCCGGGCTGGCTCGCCGGATCTCCGCCGGACGGCCTGTTCATGGCTGTATCAGCGAGCCGGGCGGCACCTGCCTGGTGGTGCGTCACGATGGGGAGGTGTCGACCGTGCGTCATGAGGGGGAAGGTTGGGACAACCTGGCCAGAGCTCTCTGGGGCCGCTGGGGCCGCGACGAGGTCGAGCTGCTCACCGTGGGCAGCGGAGAGGCGCGCACGGCGACCGCGTCCGCGCCGCGGGAGGAGGAGAGCGCGCGCTTCCGGCTCCTCTTGCGGGCTCCGTCCGCGACGCAGGCCAGGGCGGAGATCAAGCGAGCCGCGGGGGAATGGCCGGCGCTGCGGGTCAATATCTGGTCGTCGATGTCCGACCCCCCGGACTGGCTGGACGCGTCCGTCTCGTGCCGGCCCAAAGACAAGCCGCATCCGAGCACGCACACAGGGCCGTGGCATTGCCTCGCCGGGCCGTCCGACCCCAAGGAGTTGATCCCCAACGAGTGCTACCCGAGCGAGGAGGCCTGCGCCTCCGGCCGCGAGGACCTGATGGACGAGGTCCGCATTCGGGGGGGCCGCCCGGAAGAGATCGGGACTTGCTCGGCGGCCCCTCGGGTCCACTGCTACGCGATGAAGACGGATTACTCGAACCTGGGAGCATGGCAGTCGTACCGATCGTACTTCTGCTTCCCCACGCGCGAACGATGCGAGAAGCTCCGGCCGAAGCACCCCTGGCACGCGAGCGTCGAGTCGGCGTGCTTCGAGGCCGGGTCCGGGGTCAGCGGCGGCGGTTGACGGCGGTACGCGTGACCGTCACACCCACATCAGCGTCTCCGAATCCCACCGCTTCCACGCGCCGTCGATCTCCTTGAAAAGGTCGCTCCCGCCGGCCACCGTCTTGAAGCGCGTCTTGTGCATCTTGGCCACGAGTTCCGCCGTCTTGCCGGCATAATTCGTCGTGACCTCCTTGCCGGAGACCGAATGCATGGTGACCACGATCTCCGCGGCGCTCACCTCGGCGACGGCATACCCGTGCGTGTTGCTTTCGGCGTGGGCGAGGTGCGGGTTCACCTTCGTCTCGGTGTCGAGCACGAGGTCGTCGATCTGGAGCGCGAGCAGCGGCGCGGCGGGGATCTGGCTCAGGACGGGGTCGGATTTCACCTGCGAGCTGAGCTCGTCGCGGAAGGGCGTCGAGGAGACGCCGCCGGTCATGAACTCGACGATCTTCTTCGAGGAATCCTGCTCGGCCCAGGGCGTGCCCGCCATGAACGTGTGCAAGTCGCCGGTCAATGCGACGACATTGCCGAGCCCGCCGATCTTGCCGAGCAGCTCGTTTCGTTTGTCGCGGAAACCGTCCCAGCCCTCGACGCCCATGTAGAAGCGGCGCTGTACGTTCGCCGGAATGCCCACGACCTGCCGTAGATCGACCTGGACAGGGACGATGTTGAATTCGTTCGCCCAGACCTTCCACGTCTTCGTGGAGCCCGTGAGCGTCTCGAGGAACCAGGTCTCCTGCGCTTCGCCCATGACGTCTTGCGTTTTGGGATCGGCGGCATAACGGAGCGTGCTGAAGACGTCGAACGCGTCCTTGTGGACGAAATACCGCGTGCCGATCTGCGCGTAGAAGCTGACCTTGTTGAGGTCGAAATACGAGAGGCCTCGCGGCAGGCCCGCGGGATCGATGGGCGGGATGGCCGGCTCGTTGATCTGGGCGACGACGGCGTTGATGTAATCGACGCTGACGTTGCCCGTGACCTTCGTGGCGTCATAGTCCGCGGCCATCGCGGCCTGCGAGAGGACGCTCTTGTAGGGGGCATAAGAGGCGTCGTCGATGTTCACGTAAGGCGTGGCGATCGTGGGGCCAGGCAAGCCGCCCGGCGAGGCCGTGAGCGTGGCCTGGTCGAAGATGACCGCGCCGGGGAACGCGTCCTCGGGGATCAGGTGATCGGGTCGGTGGCTCCGGAGGTCGGTCACGACGAGGTGGACGTGCTTGCCGTACGTGAAGTCGCGATAGATGCGGATGTCGTTCGGGAAATCGGCGGCGGGGTCGTACTTGAAGTCGGGGTCGTCGGCGTAATCGACCGGCTGGTACTCGAACCAGGCCTGGTTCGCGGCCTTCCGGCGCGCGACGTCGAGCTCGCTCGCGCGGCCGCTCAGGTACGTGGCGTTCGCGCCCCAGCAGTCGTTCGAGAATTCGTGATCGTCCCAGGTCGGGATCATCGGGAATTTTTCGTGGATGGCCTGGAGCGCGGGGTCTCCGCGATAGGTCCGGTAGAGGTCGCGGTAGTTGTCGAGCGATTTCGCCGCGTAGAACTTCTCTTCGCCATTCGCCCCGAGCTCGATGGCCGAGGCCGGGTCGCGGAAGACGACCTTGCGCGCCTCGTCCGGCGTCTGGAACGAGGGGTCGCCCGTGGTCTCGTAAATGTAATCGCCGAGGTGCACCACGAAATCGAGGTCCTCGTCCCCCAGCGCGAGCAGCGTGTTGTAATACCGCCCGACGAAATCCTGGCAGGAGACGAAGGCGAAGCGCACCGGCACGTCCGCGTCCTCCGCGGGCGCCGTCTTCGTGCGGCCGACACGGGAGACGTAATAGATCCCGCCGCGCTCGTAGACGAATCGATAGTAATAGGTCGTGCCGGGGTCGCCGACGATGCGCGCCTTGACGCAGTTGTCGTAGGCGGCGAGGGCGCGGAGCTTGATGGGGCCGGAGACGGGCTTCGTGAATGCGGCGTCGAGCGCGACCTCGAGCTCGACGTCGAGGTCCCAGCCCGCCTTTTCGCCGTCGACGACGCGCGTCCAGACGACGACGCTCTCCGGGCGCGGATCCCCCGAGGCGACGGATTGCGGGAAATATCCCTTCCCCTCCACGAGCTCGCGATTGCCCGGGGTGTTCGAGGGATCGTCGCCGCATCCAGGGACGAAGGCGGCGCCTACGGTGACGACGGTTGCGCGAAGGAAGCTTCTACGGCTCAGCATGATCGAAATGTGCCAGAGCCGGGGCCCGCAGCAAAAGCCCGAACGGATTCTTTTTTTGGAAGTGAAGGCGAGAGCTCGCTACGCGCGGTCGCGAGACTGTCTTTCGCCCGTGGGCGGAAGCCGCACCGTGAACGTCGAGCCTTTTCCGAGCTCGCTCTCCACGTCGATCGTGCCGTTCATGAGCTCCACGAGGTGCTTGACGATACTGAGGCCGAGGCCCGTGCCCCCGAGGTCACGCGAGCGGCCCGCGTCGACGCGGTAGAAGCGCTCGAAAATGCGGCCGAGGTGCGCCGGCGGGATGCCAGGGCCGTCGTCCTTCACGCGGATCTCCACGCCGCCGCCGTCCTTCGGGCGCGCGGTGACGACGACGTGCGCGCCTTCGCCGGCGTACTTCGTGGCGTTGTCGCAAAGGTTCATGAGGACCTGCTCCATCGCGCGGCGATCGATACGCGCCGGCAGCGGGCCCTCGGGGCGCTCGATGCGAAGCTCGACCTTGCGGCGGCGCGCGGCCTCGTCGAGCAGACGCGTGACGTGCGTGACGGCAGGAATCACGTCCTGCTCGACGAGCTTCAAGCGGTAGTTTTTGCTCTCGATCTTCGAGAGATCGAGCAGGTCGTCGACGAGCTGGCGAAGGCGCTTGGCGTGACGATCGATGACGTCGACGAACTCGGCGGCCTCTTCGGGCTCGGCGAGCGCGCCGGCCAAAAGCGTCTCGGCCGCGGTGCTGATGGCCGTGACCGGCGTGCGGAGCTCGTGCGAGACGTTCGCAACGAAGTCGGTGCGGATCGTCTCCAGGCGCCTTAGGTCCGTGACGTCGTGGAAGACGGCGATGAGGCCACGATCGTTGGTGCTCTGACGATCACGATCCTTGCGGCTCGGGAGCTTGGAGACACGGACGAGGAGCTTGCGCGGGAGCAGGCCCGAGAGCTCGACCTCGCGCACGACGGCTTCGCTGCTCGCCGCGGCACGATCGAGCGCCTCCTGGAGCGAGGCGTTGCGGATGACCTCGATCACGCTCTTGCCGATGGTTCCTTCGCCGACGAGCGTCATGCCGCGGAGCGCGCGGTTCGCGAGGACGATCCGCGCGTCGCCGTCGGTGACGAGCACGCCTTCGTTCATGCCGTCGAGGATCGAGGCGAGGAGATCACGCTCGTCGCGGAGCTCTTCGATCGCGGCGAGCAGCTCGCTCGAGAGGCGGTTCAGGGCGCGGCCGAGCTGCGCGGTCTCGTCGGTGCCCTGCGCGGGCGCGTGGATCGCGAGGTTGCCGCCGGCCATCGCCAGCGCGGCCTCGGTCAAGCTGCGGACGGGGCGCGTGAGCAGGTACGTGCCGAACGCGCTCATCGCCACGGCCGCGGCGATCGCGACGGCGATGCCCACGAGCAAGAAGAGGCGCGCGCTCCCGATGGCGGCGTCGACGCCGGTGAGCGGCACGGCGATGCGCACGACGGAGACGCCTTGCTCGGGTTTCGGGTAGCGGCGCGCGGCGTAGATCATGCGCTGGCCGAGGGTGCCGCTGTAGCGGAACGCGCTGCCGGTGCCGGTCCCGAGCGCGGAAGCGACCTCCTCGCGCGAGGCGTGGTTCTCCGTGCGCGAGATCTCGTCCGGGGTGAGCTCGGAGTCGCCGAGCACGGCGCCGCCCGGCGCGATGAGCGTGATGCGTCCGCCGGCGAGCGTGCCGAGCTCGTCGGCGAGGGCGTCGAGCGTGTGGCCCTCGGCGCATGGCGACGCCTCGCAGCGGCGCCGGACGATGTCCTCGCAGAGGCGAAGCTCGCCCGTGAGCTGCACCGTCGTGCGTTCGATCATGAGCGCTTCGAGCGAGCGCGAGCCGAACCGCTCGATCGCGAAGCCCGCGACGAGCATGAGCACGACCGACGCGATGATGAGCTTCGCGCGGATGCCGAGGCGGCCGATCATTCGTCCGAAGGCGCGGAGAGCTCGCCGGGCTCGGCGCGGAAGCGATATCCGACGCCGCGCACGGTCTCGATGTAGTCACCGGCGAGGCCGAGTTTTTCGCGGACGCGCTTGACGTGCGTGTCGACGTTGCGGGCCGTGACGTCGACGTGCGAGCCCCAGACCTCGTCGAGCAGGACGTCGCGGGTCATGACGCGCCCGCGGCGATCGAAGAGCACGACGAGCAGCTTGAACTCGAGCGCGGTGAAGGCGATCTCCTCGCCGTTCACCCAGGCGCGGTGCGCGGCGCGATCGACACGGAGGACGCCGAAGTCGATCTTCGCGCCGTCGGGCGGGGTGCCCTCGGCGCGGCGCAAGATCGCGCGGGCTCGGAGGATGAGCTCGCGGACCGAGAAGGGTTTGACCACGTAGTCGTCGGCGCCGAGCTCGAAGCCGACCACGCGATCCACCTCTTCGCCCTTGGCCGTGACCATGATGACCGGGATGTTGGCCGTCTCCGGGCTCTGCTTGAGGCGCTTGCACACCTCGGTGCCCGGCATGTCGGGGAGCATCAGATCGAGGATCACGAGGTCGAACGGCTCTTCTTTGACCGCGCGGAGCGCAGTCTCGCCGTTCATCGCGGAGACGACGTCGAACCCCGCCTGCTTGAAGTTGTAGGACAGGACGCGCTGAAGGTCGCGCTCGTCCTCGACGATGAGAACGTTCGTCGGCATGCGTGGGCCCCACCTCTAGCAGCCTTGTGTGACAGGCGCGTGGCGTCGGGGCCAGCACGGGGGCGAGCCGAGCCGTATCGTGCCGAGCCATGCCGCGGAGGCAAGAACGACATGCCGGCGCGACCTTTTCTTGCGCGCCCGCCCTCTTTCTTCTAGTAGGGGCGCGTCATGGCTCTGGAGCGTACTCTTTCCATCGTCAAACCCGATGCGGTCGAGAAGAACCACACGGGTGCGATCATCGCCCGCCTCGAGCAGGAGGGCTTCATCATCCGCGCGATGAAGCGCGTTCACCTCAGCCGCGCCGAGGCCGAAGGCTTCTACGCGGAGCACCGTGGTCGCGGCTTCTTCGAGGAGCTCACCACGTTCATGTCCCGCAGCCCGATCGTCATCATGGCGCTCGAGCGCGAGGACGCGATCGCGAAGTACCGCGAGGTCATCGGCGCGACGAACCCCGCGAACGCCGCCGAGGGCACCATCCGCAAGCTGTACGCCGCGAGCGTCGGCGAGAACGCGGTGCACGGCTCGGACAAGCCCGAGTCCGCGGCCCGCGAGATCGCCTACTTCTTCGCCGGCTACGAGGTTTCGCCTCGCGCGTGACCGGGTCGGAGCGCGGAGAAACCCCGCTCGCCATCGCACGCGGCGAGGTCCGTGAGGGCCTCGCCGCGCTCGAAGGCTTTTCGGATCTGCTCGGCTCGCGCCGCATCGGGCCACGCGCCCTCGCGCAAGCGAGAGGCGAGATGGTCCCGGCCTGCGAGGCGCTCCGCGCGTCCTTTTCCGCGCTCGAACAAGCGTTCGTCGCGGCGTTCGCCTCCGACGCGGAGGCCCAGGATCAAGTCCGCACCCTCGGCGCACACGCAGGCGCGTGTGTCGCTGCTCTGTCGTCCGCCCTGTCCGATGGCGGTTCGCTCTCCGATGCGCGGCGGCGGCTCGCTCTCGAAGCCGCGGTTCGCAAGCATGGAGCGGAGCTTCGGGACGCGTTCGCGGTCGCGGAGCTGCTCGCGGCCGCGGTCGCGCCCACGCCCACGGAGCTCGATCTCGTCGACGTGCTGGAGCAACGGTTCGGCGCGAACCGGTCGGCCGAGGAAGGCGTGGTTCGGATCGCGGTGGATGCGCCGCGGCCGTCGTGGCTCGTGGCGGATCGGCACGTGCTCGGCGGGCTCGTGGAGCTGGCCGCGCCGATCGCGTCGCGGCGCGGGACGGTGACGGCGCGGCTCGGCGTCGCGCGTTCGTCCGGGGGAGGGCTGCTCGTTCGGTTGAGTCCGTCGCCGCGGAACGCCGCAGCGACGCGGATCGTGCTGTCCGTGACGGCGCGGGGCGAGGTGCCCGGCTCGCTCGGGATCGCCCGCGTGGCTGCACGTCGCGCGAAGCTCGGGCTCACGATCGACGTGGCCGCGGGGATCGTGTCGATGGAGAGCGAGCGCGAGGCGCCCTGAAATCCGTGCTAAGTCGGCCGGGATGAACCTCAAAGGCTCCCTCGCACCGCTCATCTCGGCGGCCTTCGCGGATCGTTCACTCCTGAAGGATCCCGAGCACGAGAGCGCCGTCCTCCAGACGATCGACGCGCTCGATCATGGCGTTCTCCGCGTCGCCGAGCCCGTCTCCGAAGGGAAGTGGGTGACGCATGCGTGGGTGAAGCAGGCCATCCTGCTCTACTTCGCCGTGCAGAAGATGTCGGTGATGGAGGCGGGGCCGCTCGAGTTCCACGACAAGATCCCGCTCAAGCGTGGCCTCGACGCCGCAGGCGTGCGCGTCGTGCCGCCGGGCGCGGTGCGCTACGGCGCGTTCCTCGAGCCGGGCGCGATCGTCATGCCGGGCTACGTGAACATCGGCGCGCGCGTGGGTGCGGGGACGATGGTCGACACGTGGGCGACCGTGGGATCGTGCGCGCAGATCGGCCGCGATGTTCACCTCGCGGGCGGCGTCGGGATCGGCGGCGTGCTCGAACCGCCGGGCGCGCAGCCCGTGATCATCGAGGACGGCGTGTTCGTCGGCTCGCGCGTGATCGTCGTCGAAGGCGTGATCGTCGAGCGCGAGGCCGTGCTCGGCGCGGGCGTCGTGCTCACGGCGTCGACTGCGATCCTCGACGTCACGGGCTCCGAGGTCGTCGAGCACCGCGGCCGCGTCCCCGCGCGCAGCGTCGTCATCCCCGGCATGCGGCCGAAGCGTTTTCCGGCGGGCGAGTTCGGCGTGCCTTGCGCGCTCATCATCGGAAAGCGGAGCGAGTCGACCGATCGCAAGGTCTCGCTCAACGCGGCGCTCCGGGACTTCTCGGTGGCGGTATGAGCGGGGTCGAGGCGCGGCTCGTCGAGACGCTTCTTTGGCTCTGCAACATTCCCTCGCCGACGGGGGAGGAGCGCCTGATCGCCGATGCGGTCATGGAACGCGTCTCCCGTTCCGCGCTCGCCGCGCCGCCGCGCCGTCACGGTGACTCGATCGTCGTGCCCGTCACGCGAGGCACGGGTGGTCCACGCGTCGCGCTCGCGGGGCACCTCGACGTCGTGCGGACGTCGCACGACGGTCCGCCGCGCGTCGAAGGCGACAAGCTCTACGGCCCCGGCGCTTCGGACATGAAGTCGGGCCTCGCGCTGATGTTCGATCTCCTTTCGCACGGGGCGCGCGAGATCGCGGGCACCGATCTCACGTTGATCTTCTACGCCCGCGAGGAAGGCCCCTACGCGGAGAACGAGCTCGGTCGCGTGCTCGCGGACGATCCCGAGGCGACGGCCGTGGATCTCGCCGTCTGTATGGAGCCGTCGGACAACAAGCTCAGCCTCGGCGCGTCGGGCTCGATCCACGCGCGCATCACGTTCGAGGGCCGCACCGCGCACAGCGCGCGGCCGTGGCAGGGCGAGAACGCGATCCACAAGGCCGGCCCGTTCCTCACGGAGCTCGGCGCGCGCGAGCCGCGCACGGTGATCCTCGACGGGCTCACGTACCGCACGGTCACGTCCTCGACCCTCGCCGAGGGCGGCCGCGGCCGGAACGTCGTTCCCGACGTGTTCACGCTCAACCTGAACCACCGCTTCTCGCCCGATACCTCGATCGCGGAAGCACAACGCGACATCGAAGCGCTCGTCGCGGGCCGCGCGAAGATCGAGTGGACCGACCTCTCCCCGTCCGCGCCGCCGCACGCGTCGCACCCGCTCGTGATCGCGCTCAAGGACGCGGGCGTGGCCGGCGTGGAGGCGAAACAAGCGTGGACCGACGTCGCGCGGTTCGCCGCGCTCTCCGTGCCCGCCGTGAACTGGGGGCCGGGCGTGAACGCGCAGGCGCACCAGCGGAACGAGTGGACGTCGATCCCGCTGCTCGTGGAAGGTCGCGCGATCCTCGGTCGGTTCTTCGAGGCGATCGGACGGCGGTAACTACCCGCCGACGTGCACGAGCGAGTACACGGCCGGCTGCGTGTTCTCGCTGTCGAGCCGCGATCGCCCCGCCAGGAAATCGAGCTCCACGACGAACGCGAACGCCGCGACGACGCCGCCCTGCCTACGCGCGAGCTCGGCCGCCGCGCTCGCCGTGCCGCCCGTGGCGAGCACGTCGTCGACGACGAGCACGCGCGCGCCTTTCGGGATCGAGTCCACGTGCATCTCGAGCTCGGCCTCGCCGTATTCGAGCGCGTACGTGAGCCGATCCGTCTTCCACGGCAGCTTGCCGAGCTTGCGCACCGGAACGAAGCCCGCGTTGAGCCGCGTCGCGACGGCGCCGCCGAAGATGAACCCGCGCGACTCGATGCCGACCACGAGGTCGATGCGCTCGCCGATGAAGCGCTCCGCGAGGAGATCGATCGTGATGTGCAGCGCCCGCGGATCCGCGAGCAGTGGCGTGATGTCCTTGAACAGGATGCCGGGCTTCGGGAAGTCGGGCACGTCCCGCAGCTTCGATTGCAGGTACGCGAGCGCATGCGCCCCGGGCAGCTTGTCGGGATCGAACGTGATCGTCATCGCGGGCAAGCCTAGCCTTCGCGTTCGCCGAGGGAAACGGCCGCGCACGTCGCGACGCAGAGGTCGCGGTGCTCCGGCGACGTGAGATCCAGCGTGAGCGGTGTGACGCCGACCGCGCCCTCGTCGAAGGCCTCGGTGTCCGAGCCGTGCACGTGATCGTGCCGCACGCCGCCGCCGCC
Organism: Polyangium sp. y55x31; assembly: GCF_029946505.1. Classification (GTDB taxonomy): domain Bacteria; phylum Myxococcota_A; class Polyangia; order Polyangiales; family Polyangiaceae; genus Polyangium. Next base: position 11,528 of record NZ_JARZHG010000051.1, on the reverse strand, counting down.
GATCCACAGGTACTCCTGCCCGCGCGGATCCTCCCGGAAGATCACGCTCTCCGTGTAGAGCCGCGCGCCGAGCTTCGTGGGACGAACGGACCACGCATTCCCCGGCGGCACGTTCACGTTGAAGAGCGGGGCGCGCGCGCTCGGCGCGCGGCGGAAGGCAGCGAGCGTCTCCATCGCGATGCGCGCCCCGATCGCGGCGGCGGCGGCGCGATCGGCCTTCGCGTCGGCCGACACCGCGACCGCCGGCACCCCGCGCATCGCCGCCTCGCGCGCGGCCGCGACGGTGCCCGAATAGAACACGTCGACGCCGAGGTTGAGCCCGTGGTTCATCCCCGACACGACGAGATCGGGCTTCCGCGGCAAGACCCGGCCACTCGAGTGCATCGCCACGTAGACGCAGTCGGCCGGCGTCCCGTCGATGGCGAACACGTCCTCCGAGACGTTACGAAGCCGTAGGATCCTGTGCAGGCTGAGCGAGTGGCTCGTGGCGCTCTGGTTCACCTCGGGCGCGCACACGATCACGCGGCCGTAGGGGGCGAGCGCCGCGTGCATCGCGCGCAGGTTCTCCGCGGCGTAGCCGTCGTCGTTCGAGAGCAGGATCAGCGGGCGAGAGTCCTCCACGGGTCATCCTCCGAGCAGGCGCTTCGGCAGGGCAGAGACGAGCTCGAAGACCGCAGCGATGCGGCCGAACAAGCCCGCCCCTCCCCGGACGCGCGCCATCGCGAAAGCAATCTTGCGCAGAACCGGCGTGTACGGGTACCACCAGAGCTCGCGCGCGGCCTTGTTGCGATCCTCGAGGACGAACTGCGGGCGTGTCAGTTCGCCGAGGGCGTGCGGGCTGTTCGTGATGCCGTACCCGCTCTCGCCCGTGCCCGTCCAGGGCGCCGCGGCCACGGCCGCCGTGAACCCGTGGTTGTTGATCGTCACCACGCCCGTCTTGAGGCGCCGCGCGAGCTCGTGCGCCGCGCCCACGCGCCGCGTCCACACGCTCGTCGTCAGGCCGAACGTCGACGCATTCACCCGCGTGATCGCGTCCTCGGCGCCGTCCACGAGCACGATCGGCAGGATCGGCCCGAAGGTCTCTTCCCGGAGCAGCGGCGTGTCCTCGCGATCGAGCTTCACGACCGTGGGCGCGAACGCGAGTGATCCTGCCTCGGGCGCGCCGCCCGCGAGCACCTCGGCGCCCGCGGCCTCGGCCTCGGCGAGGTGACGCCGCACGATGTCGCATTGCCGCGACGTCGTGAGCACCGCCGTGTCGCGGCCCGGCTCGAGCTTCTTCGTCAGCTCCACGAGGCGCGGCACGAGCTTGTCCGCGATCTTCCGATCCACGTACACGCGCTCGATCGACGCGCAGTTCTGCCCGGCGTTCGTGAACGCACCCCACACGATGCCGTTCGCCGTCCGTTCGATCGGCGCATCCGCGAGCACGATGGCCGCGTCCTTGCCGCCGAGCTCGAGCGAGCACGGGATCAGCCGCTCCGCGCAGCGCATGGCCACGCGCCTGCCCGTCGCCACGCTGCCCGTGAACACCACGATGTCCGCCTCGTCGACGACCGCCGCGCCCACGTCCCCGCCGCCTTGCACGAGCGCGAGGAGCCCGTCCGGCAAGAGCCCCTCGAAGAGCGACGCCACGAGCGCGCCGGCCCGCGGCGTGATCTCGCTCGGCTTGAACAGCACCGCGTTGCCCGCGAGCAGCGCCGGCACGATCGTCCGGAGCGGGATCGCCACGGGGTAGTTCCACGGCGTGACGAGCCCGACGAGCCCACGCGGCGCCTTGTGGATCCGGCCGATCTTGCCGGGATACGAGAGCGGATCGAGCTCGACGGTCGTGCCTTCGAGCAGCTCCTCGATCGCGTCGGTCCAGTACTCGACGAGGTCCGCGTTCGGCAGCACCTCCGCGAGCGCCGCCTCCTCGACGGGCTTGCCGCACTCGCGGTGCACGAGGTCCGCGATCTCCTCGGCGCGCGCGAGGATGCGCTGCTTGACGGGCGCGATCACGCTCGCCCGCTCCCGCGCCGTCTTCGCGGCCCACGCCTTTTGCGCCTCACGCGCCTTGCGCGCGAGCGCCGGGACCTCGCTCGGCGACGTCGCCGTCACGGCCGGCAGGGCGGAACCATCGAGCGGGCTTTGCGTGGGGAAGGGGCCGTTCGCCCCGTCCGTCGCCGGCGTCGCTCGAGGCGCGCTCGTCGCTTGCGGCGCGCTCGCCTCGTTCGTGTCGTTCGTCTCCGCGGCGTCCGCCTGCGCCTCGGCCGCTTGCCCATCTTGCTGCACGTCCATGCGGCGCGGAGCCTACCATTCTGCTTGCGGCTACGCGCCACCCGCGTTCGAAACGAAGAAGCCCCGAGGCACGTGGACCTCGAGGCTTCCTCGATCGAGCGCCGCTCTCGCGGCTGCCTTCACGGCACGTTGATGGTCACGTTGTTCGCCTTCTGGCAGTTGATCACGGCCGATTGACCCGGCGTGAGCCACTTGGCCTTCGTCGGGTTCGTCTCGCCAGGCTCGGCGAGACGGACGAACTTCGGACCGCAGTCGACCTCGAGCGCCTCACCCGTGCCGCCGACCAGCTTGCCGGTCAGGAACACGAGCGCCGCCTTGTTCGAGGTGACGGTCAGGATCGCGCGCGTCGCCGGCAGCGTCGCCGGATCCTTCGCCGGCGGCGCTTCCGCGGTCGGCGCGGCGCTCGCCTCGGGACCGGCCGAAGCGCTGCCCGCAGGCGCGGCCGAAGCGCTGCCCGCAGGCGCGGCCGAGGCGCTGTCCGACGGCGCGGGCGCCGTCTCGGTGGTGGCCGGCGTCGGCGCAGCCTTCACCGTCTCCGTGGGCGTGGGCGTGGGCGGAGGCGTCACGGTGCCGCCCGTGTTTCCGGGCTGCGTGCCGCCGGGCAGGCCACCGATCCAGCCCTTCTGCATCGCGACGAACACACCCGCGCCGATGAGCAAGAGCGCGGCCGCGACGAGCAGCCACCCGGGCAAACCCTTCTTCGGCTCCGGCTCCGGCTTCGTCTCTTCCGGCTCCTTCGCCACGACGACCGGCTTCTTCTCGACCGGCGGCTTGGTCTCGGCGACGGGCTTCTTCTCGGTCTCGGGCTTCTTCGTCGGCAGCGGGGGCTTGGCGACGGGCTTCTTCTCCGGCTCCGGCTTCGGCTCGAGCTCCGCAGCGCCGAGCTCGATCGAGGCCTCCTCCGGCTCCGTCTCCGGCTTCTTGACCGGCGCGGGCTTCTTCTCGGATTCGGGCTTCTTCTCGGGCGCGGCAGCCTCGATCTCGATGGCGGCCTCGGGCGCGGGCTTCTTCTCGGGCTCGGGCTTCTTCTCGGGCGCAGCAGCCTCGATCTCGATGGCGGCCTCGGGCTCGGGCTTCTTCTCGGGCTCGGGCTTCGCTTCGAGGACGGGCTCCTTTTCGGGCTCCGGCTTCTTCTCGGGCTCGTCCGGCTTCACGAGCGCACCAAGGAGCGCTGCGCTCGGCTTCGACGTCGAAGCGGGCTCGAACAGCTTCGTCGGCTCGGCATCGTCGCCTTCGCCGTCGTCCTCGACCGCCGAGGGCAAACCCGTGCTCGTCGTCTCCGGCTTCTTCGCAGCCGCAGGATCGGTCCCGATGAGGGCCTCGATCTGCTCCGGCGCGAGCGCGAGCGGCGCGGTGATCGCGTCCGAGTCGAGCGGCGGCGGACGGGAATCGCCGGCCTCTTCGCCTTCGCCGACCCCGGGCAGCGTCCTCTTGAGCTCGTCGACCGGCTTCGCGGCCGGCTTCGTGGCGATGGGCGTCGCCGCCGGCGTCGTGAGCTTCGGCATCGCAGCCGCGACCGCAGCCTTGGCCGCAGGCGTCGCAGCCGGCGTCGTCGCGCCCGCCTTCGCAGCCGTGGTGACGGGCGCGATCGGCTTCGGACCCGGCACGGCCGCAGGTTTGGCGGCGGTCGGCGTGACGGCGGCAGGCTTGGCGCCCGTGGTCACCGGAGTGATCGGCTTCGGGCCCGGGATGGCGGCCGGTTTCGCAGCCGTGGTGACGGGCACGGGTTTGGCCGGGGCGGCCGGAGGCGTCTTCGGCGTGCCCTCCTTGGCGCCAGGCAGCGGAGAGGCGATGGCCACGGCCTTCGCGGGCGCCTCCTTCGCAGGCGCCTCGTCCCAGAGGTCGTCGCCGATGTCGGGCTTCTTGGTGACGATCGGCGTCGCAGCCTCGGCGATCGTGGGGATCGGAGCGCCGACCACGTCGTCCCCCGGCTTCACCGCGAGCGAGCCGATCCCGGCACGCTCGGGCCGGGGCAACGCGGCGTTCTTCTGGACCTTGTCGAGGAGCGCTTCCAGCGCCGCGATTCGTTGTTCGACGTTCACGCCTCGGGAGTCTACCCAATCACGCGGCGGCTGACGAGGATCCTACGGGATGCGCAAAAAACTTGCAGCGCCGCGCCGGGGTTTCACCCCGGACCCGACCAGGGGTTGTCCACCCCTGGACCCGGACCAGCGCAAGCGCTGGACCCGGGGCGACAGCGCGCAAAGCGCGCTGTCGACAGGGAAAACGTCCCCAGCACGTGGGGTAGCGCTGCTGTTTTGGGGGGCGAGGCCTCGTGGTCTTGCCACAGGCCCGTCCGAGAAACCGCGCATCGCGCGGTTTCTCGGCCTTCGGTCCAGGCCGTGCCTGGTCCGGGGTGGAGGGGGCGGACAGCCCCCTCCTGGGGTGCGGGGCAACGCCCCGCGCTCTCTCTCAGAGCGTCTCGAGGTACGCGACGAGGTCGTCGACCTGCGCCGGGGTCAGGTGCGACGTCACGCCGTGCTTGTCGCCGCCGCCGCAGGCCGGGTTGAAGCGGTCGCGCAGCGTCGGGGCGCAGCCGTCGTGCATGAAGGGTGCGCGGTCGGCGATGCCCATCAGCGTCGGCACCTGGAAGGCCTTGCCCGTGCCCACGTCGGCCCAGTCGTTGTTCGTCAGCTTCGCGCCGTTGTGGCAGGTCGCGCAGCCGACCTTCGCGTCGAAGTAGACCTCCTTGCCGCGCTCCACTGCCGTCGTGTCCGCGATCTCCGCCTTCGGCAGCACCGGCTGCGCGTCGATCCAGCGACCGACGAGGCGCGATTGACGCGGACCGAGCGGCTGGCCGCCCATCCGGTTCACGAACACCTCGCTCATGATGTGGCCGAGGTCTTCCATGTCGCCGTCCCAGTGGAGCGGCGCCGTCGCCAGGATGCCGCCGCGGATCGACTGCGTCCGGCGCGGACCGATCGGGTTGAAGTTCCAGGTCCGGGCGTCATCCATCGCCTCCGGGTGGCAGGACGCGCAGGCGAGCGAGTTGAAGCCGTTCGCGCTCTTGTGGAACACGTCGTGGCCCGTGTCGCGGCGGCTCTCGCCGGGCAGCGTGATCGTCACCTGCGTGTTCGGCAGGTAGATCGCCGCGGGCTCGCGGAGCTGCACGGCGAGGTCGCCGTTGCCCCAGTATTGCGCCGCGATCGGCTGGCCGGGCACCTGCTCGCCGAACGACGGATCGCAGCCAGTCGACTCGCTGTTCGCGATCGAGGTGCGCGTCGTCCGCAGGATCGCGTTGTTGCCGGCGGCGACGATCGTCACCTCGGTCTCGTTCGGGGAGACCGCGATGTCGACCGGCAGGGCCGAACCCGAGAGCGACGCGCCGCCGATCGGCGGGATCACGATGGGCACCGACTCGTCGCCCGGCTCCACCTCGGTCACCGTCGTCTGCACGATGCTCCCGTCGCAGCCGCCGCCGCTGCCGTAGCCGCCGGGCTGCTCGATCACCACTGCGTTCGCCGTCCCGCGCTGGTGCACCATGAGCGCGCCGCCGTTCGGCCGCGACACCATGCGCCACGCCACGGCCGGCTCGAAGCTCGACTCGCCGCCGGTGAACGGATCGAAGCCCTTCACCTTGGCCGGCGCCTCGCGCTGCCAGATCTTGCCGTCGATGCCCACGACGAGCACCTCGGCCGAGCGGAAGCGGCTCACGAGCAGCTTGTCGCCTTGCACGACCACATCGCGCAGATCGCGCTCGAGCTTCAGCACGCGCGTCGCCGCGCCGCCGCCTGCGGGCAGCGTCACGAGCTCACCCGTCTGACAGGCCACGTGGAGGCGGTCGTTTTCGGCCTCGTAGGCGATGCCGCGCGGCGTCGCGCAGACCTGACGACGCTCGATCAGCTTGCCGCCGGCCACGTCGATCGACGCCACGGCGCCGCCCGAGCGGAGGGCCACGTGGGCGCGGCCCTGGCCGTCGATGGCCACGCGCCCGGGCTCGTCGCCTTCTTCGAGGGCGACCTTGGCTTTCAGGGCGCCGGCTTCGAGGTCGACGATCCAGACCATGTCGCGGTCCGGGTCGGCGGCGACGGCGGTGCGACCGTCACCGGCGATGGCGAGGGTGCCACCGGAGATGGCAGGCGGCGAGACGGCGGCGACGGCGATGTCCGCGTTGGGGACGAAGGTGTCGTCGATGCCAGAGCATCCGGCGGCGATGCTGGCGCCGGCGAGGGAGACGAGGAGCAAGGCGAGCGGGCGTCGAAGATGGGTTCGCATGAGGCCTCCGCGCTCGGGCTTGGCAAATAAGAAGCCAAGCCCTGTCGAATTCTCGCCGCTTCCCGTTCGCGCGACAACTGCGCGTGGATGAAACGGAATCCCAATCGGCGTGCGGAGTTGCACTTCGGGGGGAGGCGCGTCCGCCCGTGAAGGAGGGTTCGCGCTCGGCGAGAAATGATGTGCCAGCCGGCGCCGCTATGACGCGGATGTCACACCAGCTCGAAGACCTGGTCGAAGGAGTCGCCCTCCATGTCGACGAAGATTCGTTGATCGGTGGCTTCGATGCCTTCGAGGCGCACGGAGAAGAGGAACTTGCTCGCGCTCAGGGTCTCGGCGCCGCGGAAGCACAGGGCGGCGCCGCCGTCGACGAGGCGGGCGTCTCCGGAGACGCGGGGGGCGATGCGGAGGTCGAATCGCTTGAGGGGGATGCGCAGCGCGGGGCCTTCGTTGAGGAAGCGCGTGGCCTCGCCCTCGCGTCGGAAGACGGCGTTGCCGCGGGCTTCGAGCTGCTTTCGGACCTCGGGCTTCAATCGATCGCCCGCGACGCTCTCGACGATCGAGAGGAGCGGCACCTCGCCTCCGTCCCGCACGGCGGGGACGAGGGTTTCGAGCAACTTCACGACGGATGCGCGTAGCTCCGGGCGCCGGTGGGACTGGACGGGCATCGATACCTCCAAGGCTTCGCTTCTCGATGTCGCCTGGTGAGCGAAAGCGCAAATAGAATCGCTCGTTGTGTCGAAGGCGGAAAAGGGGGCGCGCGAATACGCCGAAGAGGGGTCGGCGCGCTCCGGGTGGGCTTTGGCGATGCGCCGAAGAGAGGTCGGCGTGCCCGGCGTGGTCTTTGGGGGAGCGCCAAAGAGGGGTCGGCGCGTCGGGAGGGGTCTTTGGCGGTGCGCCAAGGAGAGGTCGGCGCGTCCGGAGAGGTCTTTGGCGGTGCGCCAAGGAGAGGTCGGCGCGTCCGGAGGGGGCTTTGGCGGTGCGCCAAGGAGAGGTCGGCGCGTCGGGCGTCGTTACATGGCGGAGCGCCAAAGCGAGGTCGGCGTAGTCCGGGGGGTCTTCGGCGGAGCGCCGCGGGGGAGGTGGGGGCGCCCGAAGGGTCTTTGGCGAAGCGCCGCGGAGAGAGCCGGGCAGCCGGAGGGGGCTTTGGCGCGCGGGCGGTGGGATTCCGCGCATTTTCCGCACGGTTCTCCCCCGCGCCGGGCGCGCTTCCCAGCGACGAATGCCGCGAGTGCCGGCAAAACGCGTCGCCCCGGTGGGGGCGCTTGCCAAAATAAAGCTGGATGATGGTAATGCGCGGCCCCACGGCGGTAAGCCGTTCCCATTAAAGATCTCGACGACGTCCCGGCTGGCTGTCATTCAATTGCCCATGACCGACACCGATTGACGCGCAGGCCCTCGTTCGGCCTCTCCAGCGCGCACGGGCATCCTTCGTTTGGCCTTCGTCCTCGCGGCGACCGCGTCGGCCCGGCTCGGCCATTCGCACACCTCCTTTGAAAGGCGCAAACATGCACCGTTATCATTCCAATTCTTGTATTTCTCTCCTAGCCCTCCTCCTCGCCGCCTCCACGGCCTCGTGTGTCGCCTCCGAAGGCGCCGCCCAGGAAGACGGGATCGAGGCCGCGGAGAGCGACGTCGATTCGTCGAGCGACAAGGCCGGCGACGAGGCGAGCGACGAGGGCGTCGCGGAAGATACCGTCGCGGCCGCCGAGACCGAAGAGACCGCGGAGAGCGACGAAGCCGAGAGCGCGCTCTCGTCGCCGCGCACCGAGACGGTGCGTCTCGTCCCCGCGCAGGGCCACACCGGCACCCAGCGCGTCAATTTCGCGATTCCCCTCGCCCCCGGCGAGCTCTTCGAGGAATCCATGATTCGCGTGGTCCACGCGGGTCGTGATCTCCCCGTCGCGCGCCGCGGCCTCGCCCGTCACGCCGACAATAGCCTCCGGAGCGTGCAGATCCAGGTCGAAGTGCCCGTCCCCGGAGAGACGGAGCTCAGCGTGATCGTGGGAGAGCGGTCGAAGGCAGGCGCGCTTTCGCTGGTCCCCGTGCAGCAGACGCTCGTGGACGCGAACGGGACGCTCGGGCCGCGCGTGTATGCGCTCCTCTCGCCCCAGAGGCTCGCGAAGAGCGGCGTGATGGGCACGATCGCACCCGAATCCGAGTCCGCGGGCTCGCCGTACGACGGCTGGGCGAAGGTCTGCGATTACGGGAAGCACGACGTCGACGCGTTCCTGCCGAAGAAGGGTGATCCCGCCGTCTGGCTCTACGATCGTGGGACGACGTTTTACCGGGGTCATGCGCGGCGGGGCGACGTCGAGACGCTGCGCACGGCCTACGCCGAGACCGCGCTTTATCGCGCGACGCTCTCCGGCAGCGGGAAGAACCTGCAGATCGGCATCCCCAAAAAGGCGAACGACCCGAAGTACCATTATAGCCAGAACCTCGCGATCCATTACCTCCTGACCGGCGACGACCGGTTCCGCGAGGCCGCCGAGGACGTGGCCGATCGAATGGCCTCGATCTGGAATCCCCGGTACAAGGGGAAGGACACGGGCCTCTGGACCGAGCGTCACGCGGGCTTCTTCCTGCTCGACATGACCTATGCAATGATGGTCTCCGACGATCGGAGCGCCCATTTCCAGGAGCTCGCCGACAACGCGGTCGACGCATACCTCGACGTGCAGGCGACGTATCCGCGCGGCTATGGCAATTCGAGCGCCCGCTGCTTCGCCCACCACGCCGGCGCGCACGGCGAGGACTACGGCTACTTCGGTTGCAGCCCCTGGATGAGCGCCATCCTCGCCGACGGTCTCGATCTCTACGCGACCGAGCGCGGCGGCCAGCGCGAGCAGCAGGTGCACGCGTCGATCGTGCAGCTCGGTCGCGCCATCGCGCGCGAAGGGATGGACAGGTCCGGCAAGCCCTACTACTTCATGGGCGAAGGCGGAACCGGTCGGGGCGAAGAAGACCCGGACAACGAGCACTGGGGTGAAGCCGCGTACGTCATGGCCATGGCCTACCACTACTCGCACGATGCCTCGCTGGCGAACGCAGTCGGCGGACTGGTGGCGAAGCTCAAGCAGCACGGTCGCGCGCCGCACATGCGGAGCTTCAACTGGCAGTGCCGCAGCGCCGTGGCCACGCCGGCATACATGCGCTGAGACGGCGTCACGACCCGGGGGTCACGAATCCACGTGACCCCCGTCCGATGCCGCGATTGTAAAGTCGTGCAAGGGCGCTTGACGGGAGAGGCGAGCGCCCATAAGTGACCGGCGGGTCAACATGACGTCCTCTGTCTCCCGCTTCGTCTCCTCACCCTCGCCCCGCAGAGCCAAGCACACCCTCACGGCGTGCACGCTCGCCCTGCTGCTCGGCGCCCCCGCCGCGGCCCTCGCGCAACCCGCGCCCGCGCCGCCCGCGCCCGCAGCCCCCGCAGCCGCACCCGCGCCGCCTCCCCCCGCAACAGATCGTATCGCCGAGGCCCTCGCACCCCAACCCGGAGGCCTGACCCCGGACGAAGCGGCGCGCATCGCGCTTCGCACCCGTCCGTCGCTCCGCGTCAAGCAGGCCGAGCTGCGCGCCGCCGCGGCGCGCGTCGATCAAGCACTCCTGAACTACCTGCCGCGCGTGACGGTCGCCGCAGGCTACACGCGGCTGTCCCGGGTCGAGAACGTGCTCGGCGCGCCGTCGACCGCCTACGTCGGAACGAACCTCGACCCCGCAAACCCGCAAGTGATCCCGGTGCAGGAAGGTCCGCTCGTGTCGAGGCCATGCCCGCCGCCGCTGTCGGGCAACTGCGTGACGGACATCGCAGGCACAGCGATCACCGCCGTGCAAGCGCCGGCCTTCTCGTTCCCCGTTCTCTTGAACTCGTACTCGCTGACGGCCTCGCTCGCAGTGCCGATCTCGGACTACGTGCTGCGCATCTCGCAGGGCTACGCATCCGCGTCGCACGCCGAGAGCGCAAAGCGGATCGAGCTCGAAGCCGAGGGGCTGACGGTCGCCGCCGACGCAAAGGTCGCATTCTTCAACTGGGTGCGCGCGAAGGGCAGCGCCGTCGTCGCAGCCGAAGCCGTGGCACAAGCCGAGGCGCACCTGAAGGACGCGCAGAACACCTTCGCAGCAGGTCTCATCTCGAAAGCCGACGTGCTGCGTCTCGAAGCGCAAGTAGCATCCGCGCAGCAGGTGCAAGCCGACGCAGACGCATTCGCATCCCTCGCAGAGGAGCAGATCCGAGTCTCCCTCGCGTTGCCAGCCGGAAAGCCGCTGGTGATCGGCGTGGACGTGCTGCATGCGTCGGTGGAGCCGAGCAACGTGCAGCTCGCAGCACTACAAGACGAGGCACTCGCAAAGCGGCTGGAGATCCGCGCACTCGACGAGACGGAGCACTCGCTGAAGAAGCAAGTGTCGCTGACACGCGCAGGCTACTTCCCGCGCATCGACGGGTTCGCCGAGGGGCAGTACCAGAACCCAAACCAGCGCGTCTTCCCGCAGACCGACGCGTTCCGGTTCACATGGAACGCAGGCGTGCGGCTCTCTTGGACCATCAACGATACGCTGACCACGATCCCCGCCGTGACCGAGGCAAAGTCACGCGTGGAGCAAATCGCCGCGCAGAAGGAGCAACTCCTCCAAGGTCTCAAAGTCGAGGTCGCCTCCGCCTACGCAGAGCTGAAGCGCGCCGAGGCAAACATCGACGCCGCCGATCGCGGACTCGCCGCAGCCGAAGAAGGAGTGCGCGTGCAGAACGAGCTCTTCCGCGCAGGTCGCGCGACAGGCGTGGCACTCGTCGACGCCGAGGCCGAGCTGACACGCGCACGCCTGCGCCGCGTAGAAGCACGCGTCGGGATCCTCGTCGCCCGCACACGGCTCGAGCACGCGACCGGCCGCGACGTGGAGAAGGCCTCCACGGCGCCGAAGCCCTGAGCGGGGCGTTGCCCCGCACCCCAGCAGGGGGCTGTCCGCCCCCTGCACCCCGGACCAGGCACGGCCTGGACCGAACGCGGAGAAACTGCGCGATGCGCAGTTTCTCCGACGGG
>NZ_JARZHG010000050.1 GCF_029946505.1 Polyangium sp. y55x31 | reverse complement strand
CAGCCGGGTGGCGCGCAGCCGGGCGGCGCGCAGCCGGCGCAGCCGGGCGGCGCGCAGCCGGGCGGCGTGCAGCCGGCGCAGCCGGGCGGGCAGGTGGGGATCGGCGGCGCGCGTCCGGGCATCGGCGGGCAGCTCCCGGCGCTCCCGGGCCTCGCGGGCGGCCGCAAGTCGCGGTAACCAAGTCGCGCTGACATGAAGTGAGCGCGCTCGTCAGGCGGCCGGGCCGCGTGGCTCGGCCGCCTGGCCTTTTCAAAAATCCCCTGAGCATTCCGGGACAAACATCCAAGGAGACGGCTCATGGCGATTCGCATCGTGACGACCTCGACCATCCTCGTGATCGGCCTCGTAGGCGCCGGTTGCGGCATCGGCGGCACCACGACCTCCGGCGGCGGTGAACCCGATTGCGAGCTGGCGGGGGATTGTCCGGACAACACCGGCGGAAACGGAGGTGGCGGCGGAAGCGGCGGCGGTGGAGGCGCAGGCGGAAGTGGCACCGGCGGCAGCGGCACCGGCGGCAGCGGCACCGGCGGCAGCGGCACCGGCGGCACCGGCGGCGGCGGCACCGGCGGCGGCTCGGTGGCGGGGCAGCCCCTCTTCTGGGTCGAGAAGGGAGAACGCACGGCGGAAGCGACGAAAAAACCTTGGTCGTCCTGGTGGTATCCGCTCTGGGAGGACACCCTGTTCCAGGGGAAAAACGGCGAGGCCTCGACGCTCGAAAAATACGACGTGTGGGCGGAGAAGGTCGGCAATACGCGCACGTCGGCCGCGGCCTACGAGCGCAAGGAGCTCTACCAGCCGCGCGCGGCCTCGTGGTCGGGGCTCTGTGACGCCTGGGCCCTCGCGTCGATCCTCGAGCCCGAGCCGACGCGCCCCGTGACGCAAGGCGAGGTGACGTTCTCGGTCGCCGACTTGAAAGCGCTTCTCCTCAAGACGTACGAGAAAGTCCCACCGCTCACGTTCGTCGGCACCCGATTCGACGGCGAATGGGACGATGTCTACGAAGACGTCCGGCCCCACGAGCTGCACCGAGTCATAGAGACCGAGCTCATCGGTCGCAAGCGGGCCTTCATCATCGACGAGGACGCGGGCCCCGAGGTGTGGAACGAGCCGGCGTGGAAGGCGATCACGCGGGTCGAGAAGGACGACGACGACAGCGGCGTCGCGCATGTCCGCACCTGGCTCTTCCTTGCGAGCCCGCACGTCGACGATCGCAATTTCGTGGGCACGATCGAGGACTCGCGCGAGTACACCTACGACCTCAAGGGCAAATGGCAGGGCGATCGATTCGGCGTGACGTCGAGCGCCTGGACCGAACGGTCGCAATGGGATCACCCCGATTACGCGATCGTCGTGCCCGACCGCATCCCGCGCGGCAGCCACAACCCGCAGATCCGCGTCGAGTTCGTCGACCGCATCCGCGGCCGATAAAAAGCGGGGCGCCGGGGAGCGAGGCCGACCCCTCGCTCCCCCACGGCTCCACCGTCCGCGACGCGCCCCGTGCGCGCCGGGTCCGAATGCCCTTGCCAGGGCCTCGGGCTTCGGCCGATGATCGGCGCCATGTACGACGTCAAGATCGTGGGTGGCACCCTCGTCGACGGCACGGGCGCGCCGCGCTCCTCCGGCGATATCGGCATCAAGGACGGCAAGATCGCCTCTGTCGGCGACTGCCCCGAGAGCGCCGCGCGCACGATCTCGGCCCACGGCGCCCTGGTGATCCCGGGCTTTTTGGACATCCACACGCACTACGACGGCCAGATCTCGTGGGACGAGGAGCTCGCGCCCTCGTCGCTCCACGGGGTCACGACCTGCGTGATGGGCAATTGCGGCGTCGGATTCGCGCCCGTGCGGCCGAGCGACCACGAAAAGCTCATCGAGCTCATGGAGGGCGTCGAGGACATCCCGGGCAGCGCCCTCGCCGAGGGCCTCACCTGGGGCTGGGAGAGCTTTCCGGAGTACATGGACGTCCTCGAAAAGCGCCGCCGCGCGATCGATTTCGTCTGCCAGGTCCCGCACGACGCCCTGCGCGTGTACGTGATGGGCGAGCGCGCCGTCGCCGAGGAGAGCGCGACCGCGTCCGACATCGAATCGATGCGCGCGCTCCTCCGCGAGGCCCTCCTCGCCGGCGCGGCCGGCTTCTCCACGGGCCGCACCGACAACCACAGGAGCGCCCGGGGCAAACCGACCCCCGGCTCCGAGGCCCGCGGGGACGAGCTCACCGGCATCGCCCGCGCCTTTTCGGGCCTCTCACACGGCGTCGTCCAGGCCGTCAGCGATTTCGACATGTTCCGCGGCGAGGAGGCTTTCTCGGCCGAGTTCGACCTGCTCGAACGGATGGCCGAGGCCTCCGGCCGCCCGCTCAGCGTCTCCACGATGCAACGCGACCACGCCCCGCGCCAATGGGAGCGCATTTACGAGCGCGCCGAGCGGGCCGCCCTCGCCGGCATGGACATTCGTTGCCAGGTCGCGGCGCGCCCCATCGGCGTCTTGCTCGGCCTCACGGCCACGTTCCACCCCTTCATGGGCTTTCCGAGCTACAAGGAAATCGCCTCCTTGCCGCTCGACGCGCGTGTCGCGCAGATGCGAGATCCCGCTTTCCGCGCCCGGCTCCTCTCGGAGAAGAGCGGAAAGGTCGCGGGCGACGGCAGCCCCTTGCCTCCGCTCGCGGACTTTTTCCTGGCAAACCCGCTCCTCGTGGCGATGCGCCTCTTCCGGCTCGGCGAATCGCCGAATTACGAGCCTTCCGGGCTCACGAGCCTCGCGGGCGACGCGTCGCGCGGGGGTTTGCCGCTGCTCTCGGTCATCTACGACGCGATGCTCGAACAGGACGGCCGCGCGCTCCTTTATTTCCCGCTCTACAACTACACCGAAATGAACCTCGAGGTGGTGCGCCGCATGCTCATGCATCCGCTCTCGCTGCCGGGCCTCGGCGACGGCGGCGCGCACGTCGGCACCATTTGCGACGCGAGCTTTCCGACGTTCTTGCTCACGCACTGGGCCCGCGACCGGGCCGAAGGAAAAATCCCCGTGGAGCGCCTCGTGAAAATGCAGGCGCACGACACCGCGCGGTTCCTCGGCCTCGACGATCGCGGCACCTTGAAGCCGGGGCAACGGGCGGACATCAACATCGTCGATTTCGACAATTTGCGCCTCCGTTCCCCCTTCATGCAGCGTGACCTGCCGGCCGGCGGGCAGCGCCTCATGCAGCAGGCGGAGGGCTACGTCGCGACGCTCGTGGCCGGCGAGGTCATCGTGGAGAACGGTCGATTCACGGGGGCGCGGCCGGGGCGGCTCGTGCGGGTGGGAAAGGCGCGCGGCTGAGGCGCCTCAGAATCGCTCTTTCCGAAGCGCGATGAGCCAGCCCGAGAGCGCGCGGAACGCCTCGTCCGAAGGCGTCTCGGGCAGGACCGATTTGCCGCGCGCCTCTTCGAGCATACGCATCGCCCGGTCGAGGCATTCGCGGAATCGCTTCGCTTCCTTCGCGGACAGCTTCGTGCGTTCCCCGGCGCGCTTCATCGTGACGAGCGCGTTCGCCTCCTCGAACCCGTATTCGGGGAACAGCCTCGCCACGTCCGTCACCACCTCGCCCGCGCGCAGCATGTGCGTCCCGGTCAGCGCGGTGCGTAGCACGTAGAGCACGCGCTTCGCCGTCGTCCCGCCCTCCTCCTCGGCCGCCTTGCGCTGGTTCTGGGCGAACCCCGCGTAATGCCGGAACACGCGCCGCGACAGCGCCGCGCGCACGAGCGGGCGCAACCCTTCGAGCAGCGGGCTCGTGACGAGCGCGGGCGCGCCGAGGATCCGCTCCACGTAATTGCCATTTCCCCCGAGGATCCCGGCGAGCACGGGGCCGATCTCGTTCGAGGTGTAATCGATCTCCACCCCCTCGATCACCTCCATGCGATCCCGCGCGGCCGGCGCCATTTCGAGGCCCACGAGGAGCGACGTCGACACCACGTGCACCGCCTTCAGATCGAGATCGCTGTCAGGCGAGGCGAACCCGTATGCGTGCGCGCCGCTCAGGAGCACGACGAGGTGCTCGCGAGCTTTTCCCTCTTCTTCCAGCACGCCGCGGGCCACCTTCGCCTGCGCGTCGGGCAAAACGTCGAAATGCATCGCGAGCGCGAGCGCCTGCTCACCCTTCTCCTTCGTCATTGGTCCCTCATTCGTCCCATCGCGCCTCCGGTGCGGGCGGCGCGTCCTTGCCGAAGGGCCCCTCCCTGCCCTCGAAAAACCTCCGCGCGGCCTCCTCGCGGACCCGGCGCAGCGCGACCTCGGCCCGCCGCACGTCCGCGCGCCGCGGCAGCTTGCTCTCCCGCCGCGCCGCTTCGAGCTCCGGCGTGAGCGACTCGGCCAGCCGGATCACCTCCGCGAGCGGCACGCGCCCCTTCTTGATGTCGAGCAGCACGGGCCGGAGCTCGTCCCTCACGCGAAGCTCCGGCTCGCCCGTCCGCAGCCATCGGATCGACAGATCGATGAGGCGCACCAGGTTGTAGGCATTCTTCGGCCGGAGCTCGCGCGGCGAAGGCAACGAAGACCCATCACCCGCGCGCGCGTACGCGGCGAGCGCCGTCCACTCGCGCCCTTCGAGCAGGCCCTGATCGGCCATCGAGCGATAGAGCTGCTTCAGGTACTCGCGCGCGCGGAGGATCACGTCCTCGGGCGTCGGCGCCACGATCTCCGTCTCCTTCGCGAGCCGCGCCGCCGCCTCGTCGAGGCCGAGCGTCGGATCCTCGCGCAGCCAGCCGAGCACGATCGCGCGATGCTCCGCGAGGCGCGTGTCGTGCGACAGGCGCGAGAGCTGCGAGAGCGCGTACCGCCCGAAGCTCGCGTGGATCTCCACCGAGACGAACGCGTCGCGCGCCTCGATGAGCCATCGGCCCATCGGATCCTTCTCGCTCGCCGGCTGCGACGCGGCCGCGAACAGCATTTCCAGCGTGTTCGGATCGGCCCGGAGCGCCTGCCGGATCGCTTTGCCCATCTCCCAGTACGTGCGGCTGCCGTCCTCCGACACGAGGTCCTGCGGAGGCTCGACGAGCCCGGTCGTGAACGGGAACGGCAAGACGAACACGCCGCGCCGATCCTCGTCGGAGTTCTCGTCCGACAAACCCCACGTCCGCGACCCGACGACCGCGTCGATCACCACGCACGGAAGGAGCGCCGACCACGCGTCCTCGCGCCGCCGCGCGTACCGCACCTGCCCGACCTTGCGCGGCACGAGCTCCTCGCGCGAATAACGCACGGTCCCCACGCCGACGACGAGGACATCAAAAAATCCCTCTCCGGATCCGACCACACGTCCGAGCGCGCCTTGCGGGACCAGGCGCTCGCCGAGCGTCCGATCCACGCGGGTCGTCACCTCCGTCCCATGCGGGAGAGGTACGGCGAGGGGATCGACGTCCCCCATGCCGGAGAGCCTTCGCGACATGGGACCGAGCTTATCGCTGCCCTCGCGCGCGAGCCACACGAATGCGGCGCGCGGCCGCGAGCGCGACGAGCGCCAGAACACCGGCCCCGGCTGCCTGCGTCCCCTCGTTCGTCCCCGCGACCTCGCATCCGCAGCCCCGCGCCCCGCCCGGCGGAACGACGCCGCGCGCCGGGACTTCCACCTTCGCGGGCTTCACCCCTTCGAGCGGCCCCCACGCGCCGGACACGATGAAGCTCGCCCAGAAGTACGGGTGGTTGTATTCCGGCCGCTGGAGCATCTGGATCTGCGATTCGCGCATCGCCTCGGCGCGCCCTTTTCCTTCGCGAAAGAGCTTCTGGTAGTAGCTCGTCATCAGGTCGCGCGTCGCCTCGTCGTCGACCTGCCACAGGCTCATCACCTGCGTCTCGGATCCGGCGAGCACGAGCGCGCGACGCAGCCCCCGCAGGCCTTCGCTCCCGGCCTTTTCGCCGCGGCCCGTCTCGCATGCGCTCAGCACGACGAGCTCCGTTCCTTGGAGGTCCAACGATGACGCCTCGTAGGCCGTGAGGATCCCGTCGTCGGCCTGCCCTTTGCGCACGTTCGCGCCGGCGAGCGCGATGCCCGAGAGAAACATCGGGTGCGGCACGGGCAGCTTCCGCCCATCCACCTCCGAAGCGACCTGCGGCAGATTCTGGGGCGGAACTTCGAGCTCGAGCCCGCGCGTCCTTCCTTGCCCGGCCGTGCCGTCGTCGCCCAGGAAAAACCCGTGCGTCGCGACGTGCAGGATCCGCGGCGAGGAGACTTGCTTGAGCGCCGTCTCCGTCGCGACGCGTTCGAGCCTCACGGACGGATCGGGCATGAGGGCCCGGATCGCCTGCGCCTCCTCCGCCGTTCCCGGCAGCGGCGTGAACTTCACCCGTGCAATCGTGGGCAGCGCGGTTTTCGGCACCTCCGGCAGCGCCGTCGCCCCCGCCTCGCCCGGCGCATCGTAATCGGGGTTCGCCACGAGCAGCGGCGCCGATCGCTTCGCCCCGCCCGCGCCGAGCCGCAAGAGATCACGCCCCGTCGACAGGTACGTGAATGAATATTTGGAGATCAAATACTGGTTGTCCCGACCGATCAGCGCGCCGAACGGCACCAGCGCGAGCGCCGCGTCGGGCGAGAGGAGCACGTGCTTCACCCCGCCGAGCTCTCCGCTGACCTGCCAGAAGAGCACGTCGTGCAAAAGCGCGAGCTGCGTCCCGGCGTCGCGGAACTTCGCGCCCGGGTCCGAAAGGCCGCTGCGAATGATGCCGACCTTCTGTTCGACCTCGGCCGCGCTGACCGGCACGATGTGGTGGAAGATCTTCCCGTCCGGCCAGAGCACGTAGGCCATGTACTTCGGGCCGCCGAGCTTCTCGCTAGCCGCGCTGTAGAAATGCGTGCTCCGCGGCTGATACCGCACGAACTCCATGAGCACGGCGTCCTTGGGAATCCGCGCGGCGACGGCCTCGACCGTCACCTTCGCCTTTGCGCGGCGATACCCGGCGCTGTGCTCGGCGATCCGGGCCTCGATCGCGTCCGCTTCCGCGCGGAGCCGATCCGTCTCGGCGTTGTGCTCGGCCACGGTCATTCCGCGCGGCCCCCGCGTCATGGCGGCTGCGTATGCGCCGCGCACCCGGGCGAGGTCGTCCAGCAATTGGCGGTCCTCGGGGCTCATGCGCTCGCGAAGCGCGCCCATGTGCGCGGCCGACGCTTCGAGCACGCGCGCCTTGTTGCGCAACACTGCGCCGAGGGCCATCCGCGCGACCTCCTGCCGACCCATTCCATTGCCTGCGAACTCGAACGAGACGACCCGATCCATGACCGTCTCGAGGCGCGCCGCATACAGCGTCTTGTCCTCTTCGGAGCCGCCGACGAGCGCGTTCTCCAGCCATTGCTCCTCGATATCGAGCGCCTTCTCGTAGAGGCCGATGGCCCGCTTCCAGTCGACCCGCGTCCGTAAAAGCGCCCAGTCGCTGTAGACCGGGGCGAGATCGGGGTGCCGGGGCCCGAGCGTCTTCGTGAGGATCGCCTCGGCTTTTTGATAATGCTGCTCGGCGAGGTCCATCTGGTTCGACCCCGTCAAGAAGATCGCGATGTTGTGGTAGAGCCGCCCCACGTCGGGGTGGTTCGTCCCGTGCACACGCTCGGCGAGCGGCAGGGCGCGGTTGTACTGGTCGGCGGCCTTGTCGTAGCGGCCCATGCCTCGATAGAGCGCCCCGAGGCTACCGACGTCGATGAGCAGCGAACGCTCGGGGCCATTCTTCTCGTGGAGGGCGATCGCCCGCAAATAGAGCTTCTCCGCCTGGGGCAATCTGCCGGTCGCCATGTAAAGCCCGGCGAGATTCGCGAGCACCGTCCCGAGGGCCGATTCGCGCGGCGCGCCGCCTTTCTCTTCGAGGGCGACGGCGCGCTCGTAGGCCTTCTCGGCGCCCTTCGTGTCGCCCTTTTTCTTGAGCAGCGTGCCGAGGTTGCCGAGGGCCGTGGCGAGCAAATCGTCGGGCCCTTTCGACGCTTCGAGGATCTCGACCGCGCGCCGCAAAAACCCCTCGGCCTTCGGGAAATCGCCCTGCGCGAGGTACATCGCGCCGAGATCGGAGAGCGCCGAGCCCGTCTTCGGGTGCTCCTTGCCGAATTTCTGCTCGCGCACCGCCACGAGCTTCTGCGCCGCCGCGAGCGCCTCGCCGTACTTCCCCGCGGCGTAAAAAGCCTCGACGTCCTTTTCGATCGCCTCGTCGTCGGCGACTGTGGCGGGCTTCGCGGGGGCGTCTGCGCGCGCGGCCCCTCCCGTGAGCGTGCCGAGGGCGAGGGCGAGGGCGAGGGCGAGGGCGACGTTCGCGAGGCGGCGCATCGCGGGAGGTTCTACCATCGCTCGCGGCGCGCGTGGTAGCCTCCCGCGCCATGCGTCGGTTCGAGTTCGTCGAAGGGTCTTCGAAGAAGTTCTGGCAGATCGAGCGTGATGGATCGCAGCTCTCGATCCAGTGGGGGAAGATCGGCACCGCCGGTCAAAGCCAGGTCAAGGATTTTCCGAGCGAACAAAAGGCGCAGGCCGAGCACGACAAGCTCGTCGCCGAGAAGACCAAAAAGGGATACGTCGAAGTCGCGGCCCCGGACGCGTCGGCGGCTCCGCCCCCCGCCCCCAAAAAAGCTGCTGCGGCCGCCGCAGCGCCTGCGCAGCCCAGCCTGGCCCCGGCCCCGGCCCCGAAAGCGGCGAGCGCCCCGCAGCCGGCCGCGGACGAAATTGCAACACCTGCCACGACCGCGGCGCCTGTCGTCATCGACACCCCGAAAGCCGAGGACATCCATCCGAACGCGCGCATACCCCATCGCAAAGGGCTTCTGAGGCCTACGGCCGAGGAGCTCGCGGCCGAGCCCTGGGAGGCCGTGCAGAAGGCGTGGGCCGCATGGGCGCCGTTTTGCCCCTGGGATCAGATGGAGATTCCCGCCGAGCTCGCGCCGGCCATTCGCGAGGCGCGCGCGTGGCTCGAAGGCAAGGGCCCCGCGCCGCTCTCGCCGCTCGCCGCCGCCACGCTCGACCAATTGCTCGACGTGCCGTTCGGCACGCCCGCGGTTCCCCTCCTCCGCGCGCTCGCCGATGCCTCGATCGCGAAAGACGGCCCGGGGTGGCTCCTCGACGCGACCCTCGCGATGATGCGCGTCCGGCTCGACCCGTGGCCGTACCAGATCCGCAACAAGGAGGCGAAGGAGTTCAGCGGGTTCCTCCTGTACAAGGAGAGCATCGGGCCCTTCGAGCTCGGGACGAACGGAATCTCGAAATTCGCGTTTTACACGCAAAACCTGCCCGACGACACCTACGCCGCCCTCGTCCTGGCCATCACGACGCGCTGGCCCACGCTCTCGTACTGGCAGAAGCGCCTCGCCCTCTCGCTGATCCCCGACCACACGCCGCTCGCGGACGCGCTCGGCGAGGACTGGCTCGCCTGCGACGGGCACGTCGAGGGGTACGTCCGGCCCTCGTGGGACAAGGACGGCATCAAGCCGGACTTCCATTACGCCTATTCGCGCCCGATCCTCCTCAAGCTCGCGAAAAAGACGGTCGCGATGTCGTTCTCGGGCAGCTACCTCGGGTCGTTCCTCTGGACGCTCCTCGACCTCTGCGGCGCGGACGTGGTCCCGGTCTGCCGGATCCATTGCGACAGCGCCGATTACCCCGCCTCCATCGCCGAAGGTCTCCAGGTCGCGGCGCACGTCCGCGGGCCCGAGACGGCTTCGCTCATGGTCTCGCAGCTCGCACAGAAGCGCGAAGTCGCCCTGGTCGCCGAAGCGTGGCTCGCGAAAAACCCCGCGCTCGCCGTCGCCCCGCTCGCGGACGCGATCGCCGCGGCCTCGACGATCGGGGACCGGGCCGCGTCCGTGTTCCTCGGGCTCGACCGCGCGCACCCGGGCCTCGCCGACAAGGTCGATCTTCGTCCCGCCGCGCGCACGGCCATTCAAAAGCTCCGCGAAAAAATGGCCCCGCGGCCCGAGGCCTCCCCTGCCGAATTGCCCCGCATTCTCCTGGATCCACCCTGGATCTCGGGCCGGTGGTCCACCGCGCAGTCCGTCGTCGTGCGCGTCGCGATGCAGCCTTATCCCGAGGTGCTGCACGACGCCTACGGGGTCCTCTCGCAGGCGAAAGCGGACCGGGAGCAGACGCGGAAACACACGAAGTCGTCCTTCGAGGAGGCCTCCGAAAACCTGGGCCTACGCTGGGCCGGCAAGTACGTCTCGGGCAGGATGAGCGAGCTCTCGGACGCGGACGTGAAACGCGCCTTTGCAGAGTGGCCCGCGAAGGCGTGGGACGCCGGCTACGGCCTGCTCGTCCCCCTCGTGGTCCTCGGTGTCGACGCGATCGGCGGGTATCCCCGCATTGCCTCCAGCAATGCCGCGCATTTCGCATCCGCCCTCGCCGACGTCGTCGAGTCCCCGCAGCTCGCGAGCTTTTTTGCCCACGCGCGCACCGTGAAATCCGCGCGCAAACACGCGGAGCGCTGGTTCTCGAAATTCCCGAAGGCCGCGGCCGTCGGCCTCATCCCCGCGGCCATCGGGCCTCAATCGCAGGCGCGCGAGCGCGCGGAGGAAGCGGTCCGATTCCTGGTCAAAAAGGGCCACGGCGAGATCGTCCGCGAGGTCGCCGAATCCTATGGCGACGAGGTCGAGGCCGCCGTGAAGGCCGTCCTCTCCACGGACCCGCGTGACCGGTTCCCCGCGAAACTCCCGAAGATCGGCGATTGGGCCAAGCCCGAGGTTTTGCCAACGGTCCTCCTCGCGGGCCGGGCCAAGGGCTTGCCGCGATCCGCCGTCGAGGCCCTCCTGGTCATGCTGGCGATCTCCACGGCAGACAACGTGTATGCCGGCCTCGAAGACGTGTTTGCCGTCTGTGATCCCGCCTCGCTGGAGGAGTTCTCCTGGGCGCTCTTCAACGAATGGCAGCGCGCCGGGGGTCCTTCCAAGGAGGCGTGGGGGTTTCAGCAGCTCGCATTGCTCGGCGGCGACAACGTCGCGCGCAAGCTCACGCCGCTCATTCGCGCCTGGCCCGGGGAAAACCTCCAGGCGCGCGCCGTCTCGGGCCTCGACATCCTCGCGCGTATCGGCTCCGACCTCGCGCTGATGCACCTCAACGGCGTCGCGCAGAAGGTGAAGTTCAAGGGCCTCCAGGAGAAGGCGCGCGAGAAAATGGACGAGGTCGCGCAAAACCGCGGCCTCTCCGCCGACGAGCTCGCCGATCGGCTCGTGCCCGACCTCGACCTCGACGAGGACGGCTCGCGCACGCTCGATTTCGGCCCGCGGCAATTCCGCGTCGGGTTCGACGAGGCTTTGAAGCCGTACGTCGTGGATGGGTCCGGAAAAACCCTCTCGGATCTGCCGAAGCCGGGCAAATCGGACGACGCGGCGAAGGCGAAAGAGGCGGATACCACCTGGAAGACGCTCAAGAAGGACGTCAAGGCGATCGCCCAGAACCAGATCACGCGGCTCGAGCTCGCGATGTGCGCCGAGCGGCGCTGGGAGGTCGGCTCGTTCCGCGCGCTCTTCCTCGAACACCCGCTGCTCGTCCACCTCGTGCGGCGGCTCATCTGGGGTGTTTATACCGAGGAGGGCAAATACCTGAATGCCTTCCGCGTCGCCGAGGACAGCTCGCTCGCCGACGCCGACGACGCGGCCTTCGATTTGCCGGACGGCGCGTTCATCGGAATCGTCCACCCGCTCGCGCTCCCGGACGCGACACGCGCGGCGTTCGGCCAGATCCTCGGCGATTACGGCATTCTTCAGCCCTTCCCGCAGATCGGCCGCGACACGTATGCCCCGACCGACGCGGAGGCGAAAGACAACTCGATCAAGCGCCGCGCGGGGCAGTTCGTCCCCGTGGGCAAGCTCCTCGGCCTCGTCGAGCGCGGCTGGCGCAAGGGAGAGCCGCAGGACGCCGGCTGGATCTGGGACATGGAAAAGCGTTTGCCCGGCGGCGTCGTGGCCACGCTGGCCCTCCGCACCGGCATCGGCGCCGACATGCAGATGACGGAGCCGAAGCAGGAGATCGGCGAGGTGTATGCCTCGAAAAACCGCGACGGCTCCAAGCTCGGCGAGCTCTCGCCCATCGTGTTCTCGGAGCTCGTGCGGGACCTCATGCAGCTCGGGAGCGCCTCGTGAAAAAGAAACAGGCAGGCCTGCAGCGCGCCCCGGCGGAGCTGCATTTCAAGGACGAGCTCGCGCGGCTCGCCGCGGAGGACACGGGCCCTCGCCCGCCCGGGTGGAAGCTCTCGCCACGCGCGGTGCGTGCATTCGTGCTCGGCGATCCGGCGCGCGACATCAAGCCGAAATTCGTGGGCCATTCAGCGGTGATCGATCGGGCCATGGTCTCGCTCGCGACCTCGCGAGGGCTCTTGCTCATCGGCGAGCCGGGCACGGCGAAGAGCTGGCTCTCGGAGCTGCTCGCCGCGGGGATCTCCGGGCAATCGACGCTCACGGTGCAAGGCAGCGCGGCCACGAGCGAGGACCAGATCAAGCATTCGTGGAATTACGCTTTGCTCCTCGCCGAGGGCCCGGGCGAACGCGCGCTCGTCCCCGGCCCCGTGCTCACGGGCATGCGAGAAGGAAAGGTCGTACGATTCGAGGAAATCACGCGATGCCCGGCCGAGGTGCAGGACGGGCTCCTTTCGATCCTCTCGGACCGCGTCCTCACGATCCCCGAGCTCGGCGAGCAAGGCGTGGTCTTCGCGCGGGAAGGGTTCAACATCATCGCCACGGCGAACACCCGCGACCGCGGCGTCAATGAAATGAGCGCGGCGCTCAAGCGCCGTTTCAACTTCGAAACCCTCTTCCCCATCGGCGACCTCGCGGCCGAAATCGACCTCGTCCGCCGCGAATCCACGCGCCTGCTCGACGCCTCGGGCGTAAAAATGACCTTGCCCGAGCCGGTGCTCGAAGTCCTCGTCACCACGTTCCGCGAGCTACGCACGGGCGTCTCTGCGGACGGTCAGCCCGTCGAGCGCCTCTCGACCGTCCTCTCCACGGCCGAGGCGGTCTCCGTCGCGCACGCCGTCGGCGTCCGGGCGGCATTCCTCGGCGACGGCGCGCCGCATCCGGGCGACGTGATCGATTGCCTCGCGGGCGCCGCGGTGAAGGACAATGCCGAGGATCTGGAGAAACTGCGGCGATATCTGGAAACCGTGGTGAGCAAACGCAAGGCGCCACATTGGGCCGCGCTGCACGCGGCGCGGTCGAGGCTCTAGGCCCGTGGCCGGGAGGCTCCACGTCGTCGGCGTGCGGCATCATAGCCCCGCGTGCGCGCGCCTCGTCGAGGCCGTGCTCGCGCGTGTCGATCCGGCCGTGGTGCTGATCGAGGGACCGTCCGACTGGAACGCCAAGATGGCGGAGCTCGCGCTCGACCACGCGCTGCCCATTGCGATCTTCACGCACCATTTGAACGAGGACGGCCCGGTCTCGTCGTTCACGCCGTTCTGCGCGTTTTCCCCGGAGTGGATCGCGCTCCGGTGGGCCTTCGAGCACGGGAAAACCGTGCGGTTCTGCGATTTGCCCTCGTGGAGCAAGGCGTTCGTCGGCGTGGAGAACCGATATCGTGACGAGGACGATCGCTACGAACGAGCGATCGAAGCGTTATGCCACCGCACCGGCACCTCGGACCTCGACGCGTTATGGGATCACCTGTTCGAGGGCCGCTCCCCGCAGGAGCTCGAACCCGCGCTCGAAGCTTATTTCCAGCAGATCCGCGGCAACGCGGAGGCCGGCGAGCGCGACGCGCCGCGCGAGGCGTTCATGCGCGCGTATGCCTCCTGGGGGCTCACGCGCGGCGACGTCGTTCTCGTTTGCGGCGGATACCACGCGCCCGCGCTCGCCGACATCACGCCCGGCGGCCCCGAGCCCGTTGCTCCGGCGCCCCCGCTCGGCGGCCAGAGCCACCTCGTGCCCTGGACCTATGCCCGCATGGATAACTTCGCCGGTTACCAGGCCGGCATGCCCTCGCCGATGTGGTGGGAGCTCGAATGGAAGCTCGGCGCGGACGTGGCGGAGGCGATGCTCGATCGCAGCCTCGAAGCCTTGCGCAAGACGACGCAACGGCCCACGGTCGCCGACCATATCGCGGTTCGCACGGCGATCGGGGCGCTCGCCGCATTACGCGGGCACGCGGCGCCGAAACGCGTGGACGTGCTCGACGGGCTGCTCTCCGCGCTGATTCGCGAGCCGCTCCCCGGCCCGCCGCCGTGGTCGCGGCGCGGCGTCGTGACCGGCGATCTGCATCCGACCCTGGCGACGCTCCTCCGCACGTTCACGGGCGATCGGGTGGGCCGTTTGTCCGCGGCGACGGAGCGACCGCCGCTCCTCCGCGACGTGCACGCGACGCTCGATCGCCTCGGCCTCTCGCCCCCGAGAAATCCGCAAACGCTCTCGCTCGACTGGCGTATCGAGGGGGATCGCGAGCGGCTCCGGGTCCTGCATCGATTGCGGCTCCTCGAGATTCCGGGGTTCGTCCGGCTCCACGGCCCGGCGTGGGGCACGGACGCGCGCATGGCCGAGGCCTTCAAGCTCGTATGGCGACCCGATCAGGATCCGGCCATCATCGAGGCCTCGCGCTGGGGCTCGACGCTCGAAGGAGCGATCTCGCTGCTCCTCTCGCACCGATTGCTCGCGGCTGATTCGCTCGCCGCGCGCGTGGACGCGCTCGGGGACGCCGCATTCGTGGGGCTCACGAAGCTCGCGGGCGAGATCCTCGATCTCGTGGCGAATGCCGTGGCCACCACGCCCTCGTTCAGCGCGCTCGGGCCAGCGATCGAAAAACTCCTCGGCCTGTGGCGTCACGGCGAATGGCTGGAGGTCGTCGGCGCGCCGCTTTTTTCGCCGGTGCTGCGCGCGGCCGGCGAACGGTCGCTCTCGCTGCTCGCGGGCATTCAGGGAACGGATCTGCTCCCGGCCGATCTCACGGCCATGCGCTCGCTCGCCGAGCTTTTGCGGCATGGCGAGGCGCTCGACCTCCCGACGGACGATACTCGCGGCGTGCTCGCGCGCCGGGTCACGGATCGGGCTGCGCCTGCCATGCTGCGCGGCGCCGCGCTCGGCGCGATCTGGTTCCTCGATACCGAAGCCGCGCCCGTCGATGCAGCCATCGAAGGCGCTCTTTTCGCCTCCTCGGAAGGCCGGCTCGGCGATTACCTCGCGGGCTTGTTTGCCCTCGCGCGTGGGCCTGCGCTGCGCGACGATCGGCTCATCGGTGTGGTCGACGCGGCCCTCGGCAAGCTCGACGACAACGCTTTTCTCGCCGCGCTCCCCGCCTTGCGACTCGCCTTTTCGTGGTTTCCTCCGGGCGAGCGTGCGCGCATCGGCGCGCTGCTCGCTGCGCGCTGGGGCAAACAGCCGGATGCATCGTGGATCGGCGACGTCCCGGCCGATATCTTGCAAGCCGGCCTCGCGCTCGACGCGCGGGTGCTCTCGTGGGGCCGCGCGCTCGGGGTGCTCGAATGAGCACGTACGACGCGGAGACCCGATGGCGGCTCATCCTCGGTCCCGCCGGCAATGACGGGCTCGGCGCCGCAGAGGGCGGCGGGGGCGATGTCGCGGACCTCGAACGCGCCCTCTCGTGGCTTTACGATCGCGAGACCGACGGCGAGGCGAGCCGCTCGATCGCGCGCGGCCGCCCCGGCAGCGGTCCCGCGCACCCGCTCGACGTGCCCGACTGGCTCAATGCGATCCACGAGCTCTTCCCGAAAGAGGCCATCGAGCGCCTCGAATCCGACGCACTGCACCGTTATGGCATCCTCGACGTGGTCACGCGCAAGGAGGCGCTCGAAAACGTCACGCCTTCGCTCTCGCTCGTCGAGGCGATCCTGCGCTGCAAATCGCGCATGGATGCCCACGTGCTCGACGCCGCCCGCGCGATCGTCGACAAGGTGGTCGAGGACCTGAAAAAACGCCTCTGCGACGAGATCGAGCACAGGCTCGGCGCGACGCCGTTCCGGCACAGGCGCTCGCGCTTTCGCGTGGCGCGGAACCTCGACGCGCTCCGGACCATCCGGAGAAACCTCCAGCACTGGGACCCGGACAAACGCCGTCTCCTCATCGAGCGCCCCGAATTTTTCGCGCGCGTCCGGCGCTTCGGGCCGCGGTATCAGGTCATCGTGCTCGTCGATCAATCCGGCTCGATGGCGCGCAACATCATTCACGCGGCCGTGCTCGCGTCGGTCCTCTGGAAGCTCCCGTCCACGCGCTCGCACCTCGTCGTGTACGACACGGAGGTCGTGGATCTGACGCCCTACGTGGAGGATCCCGTCGAGCTTCTTTTGCGCGTGCAGCTCGGCGGCGGCACGGACGGGGCGAAGGCGCTGCAATACGCGGCGGAGCTCGTCGACATGCCACACCGGACGATCCTGCTCTGGATCACCGATTTCGAGGACCACGCGGACAAACTCGTGCGGGAAGTGACCGCGCTCGTCGGCGAAGGCGTCACGGTCTTCGGCGCGGCTTCGCTCGACGATCAGGTGCGCGGCGCGTACGACCACGGCGTCGCGCAGGCGGTCGCGGACGCGGGCGCGCACGTGGCGGCCACGACGCCGCGCGAGCTCGTCGGCTGGCTCGTGGAGAGGGTCCGGAAATGAGGGCGGATCTCGCGGCTCTGACGCCCGAAGCGCTCGCGGCGCTCGCGAACGTGGGCCTCGTGAAGCGCGCGCAGCGGGAAATCGAGGCCGGACAGGGGCCAAAGGTCCACGAGGAAGAGAATGGCGTCGTCGTCGCGACGTTCCCGGACGGCATTGCGACGCGGCTCCTGCCGGGCAAAGCGCTGAAGGACACGCCTTGCGGCTGCGGGGCGAAGACGGTTTGTCGCCATCGTATCGCGGCGGTGCTCGCTTATGCGGCGGCGGCCGGCTCGGAGACGCGGCCGCCGTGGGAGATCGGCTCCGAGGAGCTTCGAGTTTGGCTCGGCGAACGGGCGCCGCTCGTGGACGCCGCCGAGGCCGCGGGGGTCGACGTCGAGCTCGGGACGAATCCGCCGATCGCGCGTTTCTCCGGGTGCACGGTGCGTTTCCTGGCCGGGGCCGATCTCGCGCATGCGCGGTGTGATTGCGCGACGCCGCGGTGCGTGCACGTGCCGCTCGCGGTCCGGGCATTTTTGCAGCTTTCCGCGGAGGATCGGGCGCGCGGCGTGGGGCACGTGCGCCTCGGGCCGCCGCCGAAACCCACGATTCCGGAGGCCGTGCTCGCCGGCGTGGAGGGGTTTTTCGGGCGAACCCTCGCGCGTGGGCTCGCGGATGCGCGTGGGCTCGCGCAAGCGCGCGAGGAGGTCCGCGCTCGATTGAAAGAATACCCCTGGCTCGACGGCTTGATCGAGGACCTCGAAACGCAACGCGGGGCGTGGGAGATTCGTTCGGCATTACACGACGCCGGGGCGGTACGGAGGCTCCTCGCCGAAGGATGGGCGCGGGTGCGGGCGGCGAGGAGCGGCGGGGATCCCGCGGCCTTGCTCGGCCTCGGCGAGCCGCTCGAAGTCCCGCTCGATCGAGCGCGGCTGCTCTCGCTCGGCGCGCGGCTCTCGGCGGCGGGTTCGGCGCGATCGTTGGAAGTGCTTTTCTGGGACGGCGCCACGGTCGTGTCGTGGAGCGTGGCGATTCCAGACCAGGTCGATCCGGCCTCGATGATCGCGGTCGCGGGCACGCCACTCGGGGTCATGGCCGGCGGGCAGGTCCTTTCGCGTCACCTCGTACGTTTGGCAAGACGAACGATCGAGATCCGTCGTGGCAAGGACACCACGGTGATCCCGCAGCGCGGCGCGTGGGGCGACATCCCCGCGCCCTTCGGTTTCCCCGGGCCGAGCGCGCTCTTCGCCGACGAAGCAGGCCGGCCGCCCTCGTTCCTGCGCCCGCGCGCCCGCACCGCGGCGCTGCGGATCGTCGCGACGAACGGTGGCGTGCAAGGTTTGTCGTGGTCGCCGGGGCGGCAAACGTTGTCGGGGTGGATCGAGGACGAGGACGCCCGGCTGTGCGTGGAGAGGGCACACGAATGGTTTGCCCCCGGCGCCATCGCGGCGCTCGCGGAGGCGCTCCCGTCGGCGCGTTACGTCTCGGGCTGGCTGCGTGAATCACGAGGCGGGCGGGTGCTCGAACCGATTGCGGTGGTCACGGATCGTGTCGTCATCCCGGATCTCGCGCCCGCCGCGCCGATCCCCGCGCTCCCGATCGCCGCGCCCGAGGCGCCGGACTTGCTCGGCGGCGCGATCGGGCGGCTCGAATCCGCGCTGGATGCGCTGGCGCAGGACGGCGTGCTCGCGGCCCGGATCCCGCCGCTCGCGCCGGCGCTCGCGCACGTCGGATTGCGGGCGATGGCCGCGACCTATTCACGTCTCGAAGCCGCGCGGGCGGCGGGAGACCTCGGTGAGGCGACGAAAGCGTGGGGCGACGCAGCGATCTCGGTGGCCCTCGCGCGGGCGTGAGCGAGGCCGTGAAAAGCACATGCCGCCGGGTTGGAAAGCCCGTCCGCGGGCGTTGAAGGTCGGCGAATGAAGATCGACCGACGCACCTTCTCGGCCCTCGCGCTCGGCACGCTCGTCGGGTGTGAGAAAGATAAACCGACCCCCGCGGATGCTGCCGCTTCCGCTTCCGCCAGCGCTTCCGCTTTCGACAGCGCTTCCGCTCCCGCCAGCGCTTCCGCTTCCGCTCCCGCTCCCGCGGATTACGTCCCTCCCCTGTTTCGCGCCCATCCGGGCCTCGCGCCGCACCTGCCACGCCTTCCGCTCGGCCTTTTGCCCACGCCCGTCGAGCGCGCGGAAAAACTCGGCGAAAAGGCCGGGCTCGCGGGGCTCCACGTCAAGCGGGACGACCTCTCCGGCGCAATGTACGGCGGGGGCAAGACGCGCAAGCTCGAATTTTTCCTCGCGGATGCCCGCGCGAAAGGCGCACGCGAGATCGTCACGTTCGGCGCTTTCGGATCGAATCAAGCCGTCGCCACGGCCCTGTACGGCGCTGCGCAGGGATTGGCGGTCACGCTGCTGCTCGCTCCGCAATCGCCGAGTCCGTACGTCCGGAAGAACCTGCTCGCCGCGCGGCGCGCCGGGGCCACGATTCGGGTCGTGACCGGCGGCGTCGCCGAAGCCGAGGCCCTGGCGAAACGGGCGGCGAAGACGGCGAAGGGCACAGCGCCGTATCTCGTGCCGCCCGGCGGCTCCTCCCCGCTCGGAAACCTCGCGTTCGTCAATGCCGGCTTCGAGCTCGCCGAGCAGGTCGGCGCCGGCCATTGCCCTCTACCCGATTGCGTCTATCTCGCCATGGGCACGATGGGCAGCGCGGTCGGCCTCGCGCTCGGGCTCGAGCTCTCGGGGCTCCGGACCGAGGTCGTCGCCGTGCGCACGTCGAGCCCCGAGACGTCGAGCGAGGCGCGGTTTTTCGCGATGGCCCGGGAGACCGTGGCGTTCGCGCGTTCGCTCGATCCGACCTTTCCCGACGTGCGCCTCGGCCGCGCGCGCGTGCGATTCGCGACGAACCACCTCGGCGCCGGGTATGGCGCGCCGACACGAAAAGGAGAACGGGCGATCTCGCTGGCCGCGGAGACGGAAGGGATGGCGCTCGAACCGACCTATACCGGAAAAACCCTCGCCGCCTTGCTCGACGACGCCACGCGCCTCGCGGGGAAGGTCGTGCTCTTCTGGAATTCGCAAAACAGCCGTCCGCTCGTGACCGAGGGAGTCCGGCCCGAGGACTTTCCGCCCATTCTCAGAGGAATCGTCGCCGATCGCTGAACCGCCTCAAGGCGTCCAGTTCACCTCGACCGTGCGGCTCAGCACGAACCACGCGTAAACCCCGACTTGTGTCGCCGGCGGGGCAATCGGCTCCTGGAACGTCGCGTTCCGCGTGAGCGTCACCTGGAGCGGGCACGGGCCCGGCGTCGCCGGATCCGCAGGCAAAAGCTCGGCCTGGGAAATTTCGTATTGGCCCACGTCGTTCGGAAGCGTGCGAATCAGCGGCTTGATGCACGTCCCCTCGACGGTCAGGCCGAGCACGTGGTTGCCCTCCGGCGCGCCATTCCAGGTGAGCTTCAGCGGAAAATCCCCCATGAGCGGCTCGGCCGAAAGCCCGATCGGCGGAGGCACGGGGATCACGCGGCCGATGATGCCCCGATCCGCGCGGCGCTCCAGATCGAGCGTGATATCCCCCGACAAACCCTCGACCTCGGCCAGGTAGACGGGGCGATCGTCTTCTTCCGCCGCACGGAGCGTGAGCGGTTCGCCTGCCATGCCGAGCCGCAGCGTGTCCCCGTTCGACAAACGCAAATCGCCGAGCGGGCTCGATATGCGCAAGCGAACGGTGGCGCCGTTTCCCTCGTCGCTCGCGTCCAGAGAAAAGAGCATGTCGAGGGTCGAGACGTCCGTCGAGCGCACGGGCTCTTCCTTGCAGCCGGCGAGCGCCGCGAGGGCGAAAAGGCCGATCATGAGCGCGCGCGTCTTCATCAGAACACCACGAGCCCGGCGAAGAGGCCCCCGCCGATCGATCGATAAAGCCTCGCAGGCTCGCCGCCCCGCACCTCGTCGACCCGCACGCGCGCGCCCACCTGAAAGAGCCCTGTGCTCACGCCGAGCTCGACGTCGTGCTCCTGGAGCGCGAGCTCGTTCGTGGTGATCGGGACGAAGCGGTAGCTCGTTTGAAGTCCAACGGTCTCCGTGGGAAAGATCCGGAACCGCGCGACGCCGTACGGCGCGCCGTGATAACCCGGTTCGAGCCAGACGGGGCGGCCGTACTCGAAGGTGCCGCCCACGCCGAGGACGAACGACCCCGGCGCCCGGCCCTTCCAGCGGAACGGCGCGACGAGGCCCGCGCCGGAGAGGCCGATCTCCACCTGCGCATTCTCGTCGAATCCGATCGGGCCGCCGTTCAGGTGAATCTCGAAGCCGAGCCGCTCGTGCGGGAAACGCACGACGTCGAGGTCGATGACGCCGACGAGGACCTGGTAACGCGCAAGCGTCCCGAGCCCCAGCATTTTCAGGCCGCGGACGTACATCACTCCCGCGTCGAGCCGCGCCATCTCCACCGTCGAGCGCTCGCGCGGCGCAGATTGGCTCACGGCCGGCGCGGAAGGCGCCGCCGCGGGCTCGGGCGGCGGCGGGAGCTCGGGCAGAGGATCGGCCGGAGGCGCGGACGCGGCTTCGTCGGGCGACGCCGCGCCGAGCACGAGCGGCGCGAGGATGCAGAGAAGAGCGCGGATGGCGCGGCTCTCGTGAGTTCGTGAAGCTCGGTTTTCCGTGGCAGACACGCGCATGGCTCACCGGGGTCGCACGAGGCGACCTTACCACGATCGGACGAAGTTTGATATCCTCGCACCCGCCGCCGCTGGGGGCGGACGCGGCGCCTTTCTTTTGCGCGACGAGGACGACATGACCCACATGCGCTCATTCCATCGCTCGATGTCCCGGCGGGGCAAACCCCTCCTCTTCTTGCTCCTCGCCTCGGGCCTCTCCCTCACGGCGGCCTCCTGCGGGAGCGAGGGCGGTCCCGGGGGCCGGACCGGGGGCTCCACGACCGGCGGGACGCGCAACACGACGTGCGAGAAGGGCGAAAGCAAGGGCGAAGTGATGGCGCCCGAATACAAAATGACGCTCCCCGGCGAGACGAGCTGGTTCGCCTCGCCCATCGTGCGCGACCTCGACGGCGACGGAAAACGCGAGCTCATCGCGGCCTATTACTCGGTCTTCGTCCACGACGCGGAGGGCAACGTGCTCGCGAAGGCCGAGGGCGGCGAGGGGCGCGTGTACGCCCCGCACATCGTGGCCGATCTCGAAGGCGATGGGCTCGTGGACATCGTGTACGGCAGCGATCACGAGGTCTGGGCGTACGAGTGGAAGGACAAGGCGCTCGTGCCGAAGGCCGGTTTCCCCGCGAGCACGACGACGGCAAACAACGCGCCCGAGGTGCGCGGCATGGCCGCCGGTGATCTCGACGGCGACGGGGTGCTCGAGATCGTCGTGACGACGACGCAAACCGCGAGCACCGAGGATGGCGGGGCGCAGGTCTTCGTGTTCCGCGCCGATGGATCGCTGCATCAGCCGGCGGGGCTCGGGTTTCCGGCGTGGCCTCGTTACAATAACCTCACGGGCGCCGGGAACGACGCGGATCGGAATGGGATGGGGCACTCCGGGTATGGCTGTTATGGGCTCAACGTGGCGGTCGGGAACATCGACGACGACCCGGAGCTCGAGGTGCTCGCGACCTACGACAACCACCACATCCAGGCCTTCGACCACGACGGCGTGGCCCTCGACGCCGCGCCGTTCTTCACGAACCGCGCGAACGAATTCGAGGGGCAGCGCCTGACGTGGGGTCAGTTCATTCGCTGGGCCGATCCGAAGATCGAGGCGGACCATTACAACCTGCACACGGGCGAGTGGCCGCACCCCTCGTTCGCCGAGTGGCTCCAGTGGACGGCCTCGCCGCCGAACGTGGTCGACCTCGACGGGGACGGGAAAAACGAGGTGCTGGGACTGCCGAACGTGGAGAAGAACGAGCCGTACGAGACGGTAGGCTATGCGATCATGGTGCTCGAAGGCGCGCACGGCGACGGGAGCCGCTCGGCGATGCGCAAGCCGGGCTGGGAGACCTTGCCGCGCGGGGAAAAACCCATCCAGGTGGAGGGTTATTATCCGCCCGGCGGCATTCCCGCGGCGACGACCGTGAACATCCAGGGCGACGACAAACCCGAGATCGTGGCGCCGTTCAACGACGGGTTCGTGTATGCGTTCGGCGCGGACGCGAAGCAGATCTGGCGATTCAACTACACGCACGGAAAATCGATCATGTTCGCGACCGAGGTGACCGTCGCGGACCTGAACCAGGACGGCTCGCCCGAGCTCCTTTTTGCCACGTACGGCGATCCGAACGTGCTCGACTCGGGGTATCTCGTGATCCTCGGCGCGGACGGGACGTTGCTGCACGACGTGCCGCTCCACAACACGGGCGAGCAAAATGGAAATGGAAACGGCGCGCCCGCGGCGCCCGCCGTCGGCGACCTCGACGGCGACGGGCAGGTCGAGATCTTCGTGCAGACCTTCGAGCACGGGCTCGATGTGTTCACGGTGCCCGGATCGGCCGAGAATTGCCTGCTCTGGTCGACCGCGCGCGGCGGCCCGCTCCGCATGGGTCAGCCAAACGGAGATTGAGGTTCGATTTTTGCTGCCTGACGGGTCGCCCCTTCCCACGGGGCGGAGCCGTGCTTATCTAGCGCTCTTCCCGTTGGGAGGAGAACCCGATGAGCCAGAACGTCTTCGTCACCGGTACGAACAGCGGCTTCGGCCGCCTCATCACGCTCACGCTCGCGAAGAAAGGCCATACGGTCTTCGCGACGATGCGCGACATCGCGGGCCGCAATGCAGCGGCCGCCGAGGAGCTCACGAAGGCCGGCGAGGGCCGCGTGCACGTCCTCGAGATGGCCGCGACCGACGACACGTCGGTGAACAAGGCCGTGGCCGCGGCGCTCGAAAAGGCCGGGCACCTCGACGTCGTGGTGAACAACGCCGGATACGCGGCGCTCGGCCTCGAAGAGACGCTGACGAGCGAGGAGCTCCTCCGGCAATACGACGTGAACGTGGTCGGCCCGCACCGCGTCCTGCGCGCGGCGCTGCCGTCGATGCGCGCGCGCGGCAAGGGCTTCGTCGTGCAGGTCTCGAGCGCCCTCGGGCGCGTGGTCTTCCCGGTGATGGGCGCCTACGGGTCGAGCAAGTTCGCGCTCGAAGCGCTGAGCGAGGCGTATCGTTATGAGCTCAAAGCGACGGGCGTCGAGCTCACGATCGTGCAGCCGGGCGCGTTCCCCACGGAATTCGGTCAGAAGCTCGCCATCGGCGCCGAGCAGGAGCGCGCGAAGGGCTACGGGCCGTTCGCGAACGCGCTGGAGATGATGGGCAAGAGCTTCGAGCAGATGTTCTCGGGCGACAACGTGCCGAGCCCGCAGCTCGTGGCGGACGCGGTCGTCACGCTCGTCGAGTCGCCCGCGGGCAGCCGCCCCGCGCGCGTGGTCGTCGATCCGGTCTCGGGTCAGGCTGCCGAAGGGCTGAACAAGGCACACGCCGAGGTCCAGAAGCACCTGCTCGCCGGCATGGGTATGGGCAACCTGGCGGATTGAGCCTCCTCGCTCACCCCTTCCGGAGCCCGAGGACCTCGGCGTAAACCTCGGGATCGAATCCCACCACGAGCGTTTGTCCTACCCGCATCGTCGGGGCCCGCAAGCCGCCCGTCGGCCCGAGCAGGGCCCCGAGCACCTCTTCATCGGGCGGGCGCGCGCGCATGTCGAGCGTGACGCGCTTCTTCCCTTTCACCGCGACGACCCGCTCGGCCTGCCGGGCGAGCGCGAGCGCGCCCTCCTCGGCGAGCTTGAGCTTGCCCGCGTCGGCCATTTCCCCGATCACCACATTTTCTTGCGCGAGAAACTCCCGCGCTCGGGTGCACGAGGTTCACCCCTTGCGGTGATAATACCAGTCGGCTCGCTCGTTCATGCCGGATTCCTCCTTTGCCCGCACGATGCAGGGTTTTACCGGGAACGTCAAGCCGATCGGCGATCGAAGGTGTTGCTTCGCGCGGCCCGCGCATCCTAGACTGTTGGCCCGCTTCGGTCGTCTCCTCTCTGCCATGGGGTCCGCATCATGAGCGTCTCCGCCCTCGGCGACTCGACCCAGGCCCAGGCGCCCACCCTGCGGCGCAGGCTCACGTTGTTCGACGTCCTCTGCATCGGGGTGAACGCCACGGTGGGATCGGGCGTGTTCGCGCTGC
The DNA here is from genome assembly GCF_029946505.1 of Polyangium sp. y55x31. Lineage (GTDB taxonomy): Bacteria > Myxococcota_A > Polyangia > Polyangiales > Polyangiaceae > Polyangium. The sequence continues at coordinate 53,622 of NZ_JARZHG010000050.1, read as the reverse complement.
CCGATGACATGCACCGGGTGATGGGCGGGTTTTCCCCGCTCTCCTTCGCGCTCTGCGCGCTGCTCTTGATGCCGGTGGCGCTCTGCTTCGCCGAGCTCTCGGGCAGGCACGTCGACACGGGCGGGACGTATCTCTATGCGCGCAATGCGTTCGGCGAACGGGCCGGCTTCCTCGTCGGCTGGTTTTGCTGGGCGAACACGTTCGTGAGCTGGGCGGCGAACGCGAGCTTATTCGTCGAGCTCGTGGGGATCCGCGCGCCGCTCGTGGGGTCCGCGGTCGCCGCGGCGGTCGTGGTCGCGCTCGGGGTGGTGAATTATTTCGGGGTAAAACCGGGCGCGTGGGTCGTGAACGCGATGACGCTCGGCAAGATCGGCGCAATCCTGTGTTTCCTCGTGGTGGCGATCTCGCTGTTCGATCCGTCGCGGCTCGGGGGCAAACTTCCGCTCGGCGCGCTCGGCGTGGGGCAAGGCGTGTATCTCGCGCTGTTTCCGCTGCAGGGTTTCGAGGTCGCGCCGATCGCGGCGGGCGAGACGCAAAATCCCCAGCGCAACGTGCCGGTCGGGACACTCGGAGCGCTGTCGATCTCGGCGCTGCTCTTCATCATGGTGCAGGCGGTGCTGGTCGGGATGTACCCGAAGATCGGCGAGGAGTCGGGGCAGCCGCTCGTCGATGCGGCGCGGTTCATCGGGCCGACGATCGGCGCGATCGTGGTCGCGGGCAGCCTGCTCTCGGTCGGCGGATTCACGGCGGGCAGCGCGCTCGGGTCGCCGCGGTATGCGCAGGCGATCGCGGCGCACGGGCTCATGCCCACGGCGCTCGCGCGGATCCACGGGCGCTGGGGGACGCCGCACGTGGCGATCTTCTGGACGACGGCCATCACGGCGGCGCTCGCGTTTTTCTTCGATTATCGGCGCCTCGTGGGGATGTCGAACATCACGATCGTGATCCAGTATCTGTTCACGTGCCTCGCGGTGCCGGTGTTGCGGAAAAAAGAGGGCGAATCGAAGGGGTTTCGGGTGCCGGGCGGCAAGATCATTCCGATCGTGGGCGCTGTGGGATCCGTGGCGCTGCTCGCCGGCGCGGAGAAGCCGGAGTTCCTGTTCGCCGGGGTGACACTGCTGCTCGGGATTCTGGTGGCCGTGGGCACGAAGCGATTCGCGCGCGCCGAGGGCGCGTGAATGCCTTGACAGGCAGGCCCGGGGACTGATGCGATCCGGAGCATGCGGAGATCTGGTTCGTGCTGGTCCGTCGTTTTGCTGGCCCTCGCCGCCTGTGGTCCAGGCCCGACGATCGTATCGAATCCCGATGAAGCGCTGACGCCGCGCGGCGCGGCGTCGGCTTCCGCTTCGGCGACGCCCTCGGCGTCCGCGTCCGCATCCGCCCCCGAAAAAACGAGGCTCGAAGTGGCGGATGGTACGCCGCTGCCGCTTCCGCCGTTTTCGTGTGGCAAGGGGAAGGAGATCGTGATCGCGACGGGCACGTATTGCGTGTTTACCGAACCGCGTTCCTGGCCGGAGGCCGAGCGGCATTGCGAGGAGCACGGCAGCCACCTCGCGTCGATCACGTCCGAGGCCGAAGCGCAGGCGATTCGCGCGGCGATCGTGTCGCCCGTGACGGGTGAGAACGTATGGCTCGGGCTCGTGGAGCCGACGGAGGGGCGATGGCTCGGCCCCGACGCGAAGCCCGTGCGATTCTTCGCGTGGAACGGCGGCGAGCCGAACAACGACGGAGGCTCGGAGAACTGCGGCGCGTGGCTCGTCGGGAGCGGGCGGTGGAACGACGTCGATTGCTTCGTGCCGCGCATGGCGCTCTGCGAGAGCCGATCGCCCGCCGGGACGAAAGGCGCGCTCAAGTGCGCGGAGAGCGCGCGGCTCGTCGTCGGCAAACGCGAGTATTGTTTGCAAGATGCCGCGACGTGGCAGAATGCGCAGGCGCGATGCGTGCAATCCGGCGGAGACCTCGCGATGATGGATTCCTCGGAGGAGAACGACGCACTTTTTGCTGCGATCGGCGCGAAGATCGACGTCGGGTCGATGTGGATCGGGCTCTCGGACGCGGCGAAAGAAGCCGATTTCCGGTGGGCCTCGGGCGAGCCGGTCGGCGCGCCCCCATGGCGGAGCGGAGAGCCGAACAACCTCGGCGACGAGGATTGCGCGGAGTGGCTCCCGGCCGACGGGCGCGCGAACGATCTCCCTTGTCAGGAAAAACGCGCGAGCTTGTGCGAGAAACCCAGGGTGGAAGCGGCGCGATGACGGCGACGTTCGTCCTGGTCCACGGGCCCTTCCTCGGCGGATGGGGGTTTCGGCGCGTCGCTTCCACGCTCGAACGCGCAGGGCATACGGTCTTCACGCCGACGCTGACGGGCATCGGCGAGCGCTCGCATCTGCTCGGCCCCGAGGTCGGGCTGTCGACGCACATCGAGGACATCACGAACGTGCTCGTGTACGAGGATCTCCGTGACGTGATCCTCGTGGGGCAGAGCTACGGCGGGATGGTGATCACGGGCGTCGCGGACCGGGTGCCGGAGCGAATTGCGCGGCTCGTGTATGTCAATGGGCACGTGCCGACGAACGGGCGCAATGCGATGGGCGCATTCGGCGGAGGGACGGCCGGCAAGCTCGATGATATGTCGGACAAGGAGGGACCCCGGCTCTTGCCGCCGTTTCCGTTCGAGGCGATGGGCATCTACGACCCCGCGGACCGTGCCTGGGTCGGGCCGAGGCTATCGCCGCATCCGATGAAATGCCTCGAAGAGCCGATCGTGCTCGCGAATGGCGAGCCCCGGATGCCCCGGGCCTACGTGCTCGGTACGGCGCGCGAGGATCTGATCGCGTTCTTCAAGGCGGATCCGATCGCCCACTTCGTGGAAAAAGCGCGCGCGGAGGGCTTCGAGTTTCACGAGATCGCGACGGGGCTTTTCCCCATGATCAGCCACCCGAAGGAGCTGGCCGCGGTGCTCGAAAGGATCGCCTCGTCCGCTCGTTAGGCGGCCGAAGGTGCCCTCGTTTGTCCTTGCGAACCCACGATGTCGCGGAGCAGCTCGGCCAGGCGGCCGGCGATGGCGCGGCGGTGGAAAGGTTCGAGGCCCACGGGCTGCGCGGGAAGGAGCGGCTCGCCGCGCTGGAACGAGCGCGCAATACGTTCGAGCGCCTCGGCAATGGCGGCAGGCTCGCGCGGGTGCACGACGAGGCCGAGGCGATGTCGCTCGACGAGGCGCGAGAGCGCGCCCTCGGGCGCGAGCGCGAGGCAAGGCCGGCCGACCGCCATGATGTCGAAGATCTTCCCAGGGTAAATGGCAGCATTGCCCGGGATGTCGTCGACGATGACGAGCGCGAGGTGGCTCTCCGCGAGGAGCGAGAGCGCCTCGTCGTGCGGGCGAAACCCGAGGTGGCGGACCATCGGGAGCGAATTCTGCTCGAAGACGACGCGCTCGGTATCGACGACGCGGCCGACGAATCGAATGTCGAAGAGGTCCGCGAGCGTCGGCGCGCGCTCCGCGAGGAGGCGCAAGCCCGCGAAGAGGCCACGCGGCGAGGTATGCCAGAAGGTCGTGCCCGCATAGGTCGCGACGAGCTTGCGGCCGGGCGCGTAGGTCCGCGGCGGAGGCGCGTCGAGGATGTGCGCGAAATCGTCGGGATCGTAGCCGTTCGTCAGCGTGACGACGCGGCTCGGGTCGAGGTCGCGATAACGCGCGAGCAGGTTCTGGCGGAAGTCCTCGGTGACCGTGAGGATACGCGCGGCGCGACGGACGAGCGCCGGCTCGATCGTGTCGATCGCACGCGCGAGGAGCGGGCCGCCGTGCATTTCGTAGGTGGCCGCGGTACGCCATTCGTCGCGATAATCGAGGACGAACGGGACGCGCGCGAGCGGGCCGAGCAAAAAGGGCGAAAACGGCGGGCCGCTGACGAGGACGACGTCGACGTTCGCCGAGAGGCGGCGAATCGCGGCGGCGGCCGCGGGGAGCCACAAGATTTGCGGGTCCGGGACGAGCGCGGCGGAGGCGAGGCGCGCGAGGACGCGGCGCGCCCCCGAGAAGCGGCCTTTCGAGGCGGCGCCGCGCCAGACGGCGGCCTTTTTTTCGTAGCTCGGTTCGAGGGTCCGGACGCGGACGACCTTCACTTCGGCCGGGACATCGCGGAGCAAGCTCTCGTCCCGGATGGGGACGGACGGGTTTTCCGCCGTGAGCACGGTGGTCTCGACGCCGCACGAAGGAAGGTACTTGGCGAACTTGGTGACGCGCTGGACGGCGACGCCGCCGACGGGCGGAAAAGCGTACGAGACGATGAGCAGGCGCAAGACGAATCCCCCGGGCCAACGATTGCACGGCGGTGTCGGCCGGGCAAATGGGGGCCCGGTGTGAGCGGAAAGAGCGTCCCGGGCGCGGTTTTGTCCTTGGCGCCCCGGCGGGATCTCGCGTAGAGATACGCCAGCCGTGGATCTGCTCTACTTCGCGCTTCTCTGCTCCGTGCTGATCTTCGTGCACGAGCTCGGCCACTTCGTGTGGGCGAAGATCTTCGGCGTGAAGGTGCTCACGTTCTCGATGGGTTTCGGGCCGAAGGTGCTCCGGTTTCGAGGACGAGAGACGGAGTATTGCGTGGGGCTCTTGCCCCTCGGCGGCTTCGTGAAGATGCTCGAGGAGAACCGGCAGGAGCCGGTGCTGCCCGAGGATCGCAAGCGTACGTTCGAGGCGCAGGCGCTCTGGAAACGGGTGATCATCGTCATCGCGGGCCCGGCGATGAACATCCTGTTCCCGGTCCTCCTGTATTTCTCCGTTTTCGTCGGGGAGACGCGATTCTCGCCGCCCACGGTCGGCTTCGTTTTGCCCGGACACCCCGCGGAGGGAAAACTCGTGCCGGGTGATCGCGTGCTCGAGGTGGACGGCGAGCGAATCTCGACGTTCGCCGAGCTCGCGCGGATCATCGGCGGGAGCCCCGGCAAAGAGCTGCGGCTCAAGGTGTTCCGCAACAACGAGCACGTCGAGGTCGTGGTGGTGCCGGAGGAGAAGGTCGTCCGGAAGCCGCTCGACATCGTGGAGAAGGTCGGCGAAATCGGCATCAAGCCGAGCCGGCCCGCGGCCGTCGTGGGCATCTCGCGGCCGGATTCGCCTGCGTATCGCGCGGGGCTCCGGACGTTCGACCTCGTGACCGAGGTTCGAGGCCGGCCGGTGAAGACGTTCGCCGATCTCGAAGCGGCGCTGTCGGAGAACCACGGCGAGACAGTGCCGGTGACGTATTTGCGGCCCGTGAAGGTGCCGCGCGCATTCGGCGGGCTCGCGGACATGGCCGTGTACGAGTCGGGCGTGGCGGCGCTGACGCCGGAGGCGAACGGGCACGGCGATCTGGAGGAGCGGACGGGGCTCGAATCCGCGGACCTCTACGTATTCGACGTGGCCGAGGGTTCGGCCGAATGGAACGCCGACATGCGGCCGGGGGATCGCATCGTGGAGGTGGACCAGGCAGCGGTGACGGCCTGGGCGACGTTCCTCGAACGGCTGCTCGTGGCGCCGGATCGGCCGCACATGGTGACGTGGCTCCGCGGCGGCGTGAAGAAGAGCGGGACGATTCTCCTGCGGCGCGAGGATTGGATCGACGAATACGGGCAGCACCGGCCGCGGTATTTCGTGCGTGCGTCGAACTGGTCGCCGGTGGTGCCGGAGGCGTACGTGGAGCACGCGTCGCTCTTGCCGTTCGCGCTGCGGAGCGCGCTCGACGAGACGTACGACGTGATCCGGTTCATCGTGGTGGGGATCGTGCGGATCGTCGAGGGCAAGGTGAGCATCTCGACGCTCGGCGGGCCCATTACGGTGTACGACGTGGTCGGCGAGGAGGGCTCGAAGGGCGTCTCCTACTTCGTGTGGGCGATGGCCGTGATTTCCATCAACCTCGGGCTCGTGAACCTGCTGCCGATCCCGGTGCTCGACGGCGGTCATCTCCTGTTTTTCCTGTTCGAGGCGGTATCGCGCCGGCCTCTGCCGCTCCGGGTGCGGGAGATCGCGAGCCTCGTGGGCCTGCTCGTGCTCTTTGCATTGATGGGGGTGGCGTTCAAGAATGACGTGGAGCGGCGGTGGGACGTGATCCAAGGACAGTTGAGGGAGCTCGTTGATTAGCGAGGCGAGGATCATCGCGGCCCGGGTGCTCGCGCGGGTGTGGAGCACGGAGGCGTTCGCGGCGGCGGCGCTCGACGCCGAGCTCGGGCGGCATTCCGGAATGGATCCACGCGACGCGGGGCTCGCGACCGAGCTCGTGTACGGGGTTTTGCGGACGGAAGCGGCGCTCGTCGCGAGGCTTTCGGCATTGACGCCAAAAGGCAAGCTCGACCTGCCGTCGCCGATCGCGCGGGCGCACGTGCTCATGGCGGCATATACGATCTGCTTTCTGGATCGGGTGCCGGCGTTCGCCGCGGTGAACGAGGCGGTGGGGGCGATCCGCTCGGAAGGGGACGTGCGGACGGGGTCGTTCGCGAATGCGATTTTGCGGAAGCTGTCGGCGGAGGTCGAGGCGAAGGGGCGGCCGTCGCTGGTGGAGGCGGCGAGCGCGTCGGCGCCCGGGTGGCTCCGGGGATCGCTGCGGCGATCGCTCGGGCGGAGCGCGGCGGAGGCATATCTCGCCGCGGGGCCGGTACCGCCGCCGCTCGGTTTGTCGCTCGCGCTGTCGGAGGATCGGGCGGCGTGGATCGCGCGATTGCGTGAGGTTTGTCCGGAAGGTACATTCGAGGAGGGGCACGCCTCGCCGCGGGCGATCCTGGTACGCGGCGCCGGGGACGTGCGGCGATTGCCGGGCGCGGGGAAGGCGTGGATCGTGCAGGAGGAAGGGGCGCAGGTGGTGGCGCTCGCGCTCGGGGCGCGGCGGGGCGAGCGGGTGCTCGACGCCTGCGCGGGTCGCGGAAACAAGACGTGGCTGCTCGCGGACGAGGTGGGGCCCGAGGGCGCCGTGGACGCGGCGGATCTGTACGCGGCGAAGCTCGAACGATTGAAGGAAGGTCCTGCGGGGCGAGGTGCGCGGGCGGCGTACGCGGTCGACTGGGCGGCGCGGACGGGGGCGTTCGCAGAGGTGCCCGAGGATTACGATCGGGTGCTGGTGGACGCGCCATGCTCGGGCGTGGGGACGCTGCGGAGGCGGCCGGAGATCACGCTCAGGCGGACGGCGGAGGACGTGAAACGTTTGTCGGAGCTGCAGACTGCGATCGTGCGGAACGCGGCGACGCGGGTGAAGGACGGGGGTCGGCTGGTTTTCGCGGTGTGCAGCGTGCTGCGGGAGGAGGCCGAAGAGGTGGTCGAGCGGCTCGTGGGGGAGCCGTCGGGAGCGGGGGTTCGGCTGGAAAAACTGCCGATCGAGGCAGAGCTTTCGCGGGAGATCTTGGGCGAGGGGGCGACGAGCTTCCGGCTCCTGCCGCACGTGCAGGGGACGGATGGGTATTTCGTGGCGGGGTTTTTGGTGCGGAAGGGCTGATTCAGGGGCAGGCCGCGCATTCGAGGCACATCGCGCTGGCCATGCCGGCGTGGGGACGAGAGCCCCCTACCCGCCCACCTGCTGGACCAGCCCCCCCACCACCTCACGCACCCCCGCCCGCACCGGCCGCGTCGCCCTCTCGATCACCCGTCCCGCCACGTCCGGCGCGAGCAGCGACGATACCGGATCCAGCAAGTGCTGCACCCGGACGAACTTCTGGAACACCAGCTCGTCATCCGGGACGGTATTCATGAGCTCGTCCATGTACTTCCCCACCACCCGGCTCACCGCTCCGGGGCGCTCGCCCTTCGTCGCCGACCAGCGGAAATCTTCGGCGAGCGCCATTCCCCACACCGATCGCAGAACCCGCGCGAGGCGCCGCTGGAATCGGCGCGACAAACCCACGAGGCTCGGCCCGCCGATACGCTCGCGTTGCTCCGTCAGGCAGGCGCCGAGCTCGACCGCGCCGAGCACCGCCATCGACATGCCCTGGCCGTACATCGGGTTGAACGAGGCGACCGCGTCGCCGACCGCCACGAAGCGATCCGGAAAGCGGCTCAGCTCCTCGAAATGGCGGTGCCGGTTCTCCGTCTTCGCCGAGCCATAAATCGGCGAGATCGGCTCGGCTTTCTGCACGAAATCCCAGACCTCCGGGAAACGCAGGGCGCGGATCCAGGCGTGGAATCCCTCCTCGTCGAGCGGCGTGCGTTCGCCCGCGATGCCCATCAGCGTGACGAACCACTTGTCGTCCTCGCACGACATGTACCCTCCGCCCCGCGGCAGGTCCGGCGGGGTCGGGAGGTCCACCACGAGGTTGTACCGCGAGAGGCTCCGGGGACCACGATACCAGCGCGTCGAATACGAGAGCGCCGCGTCGACGATTTCTTCGCGCGGCGTCGGATAGCCGAGCTCCGCGAGCCACTCGTCCACCCGGGCCTCGCGGCCGCACGCCGCGACCACGAAGTCGGCCCGCAAGACGTCCTCTCCACGGCTGTCGCGGTACTTCACGCCCGAGACCCCGTGGCCCTCGCCGACGAGGCCCTTCACCTGGATGCCATTGCGAAATTCGACCTGGCCGTCACGCTCGAGCCGACACCGCATCGTGTACTCCCGGAACGGACGGCTCGCGAAGCTCACCTCGACGCCGCTCGTCGAGGTCGGCAGGCGGAATATCGGAAAATTGACGAGCGATGTGCCGGCATAATCGCCCCACGGCGCCCCGGCCGCGGTGAGCTCCTCACGAAGCCCCGGGAAGAGCCCCTCCAATGCCTGCTCACCGCCCGCGAGCAAGACGTGGACATGTCGAGCCTGGGGGACTCCGGCCCGGTGCTCGGCGCCGCCCTGCGGTTTGTCCCGCTCGAGCACGGTGACACGATCGAAATGCTCGGTGAGCACACGCGCGGTGGAGAGGCCGGCGATCCCACCACCAATGACGACGGCATGGCGGCCGGTTCCGTGCGTTGCAGCAAGACTCATGGCGTCCTCCTCGACGAATCGGACCGGGCCGAGCGACGGCCCGCGGTCCAGGGGCGGCCGATCATGATAGCCGAAACGAAAATCCTGTCAGCCCCGCACGTTCCGGTCGGGCGACGGACGGACGCCCTGGAGTTCGGCGAGGATCGCATCGAGCCGCGCGAGAATGGCCTTTTGCAGGGCGATCGACTCCGCTGTGGCGGCGAAAACGTGCGCGTCGGCCCCATTGGAGGCCGGAGCGCCAAATTTTTGCTGCTCCGTGGCGGGCGGGGCGAACGCGTTCGCCGCGACGCTCGGGCCAAACGTCATGAGGAACGCAGCCAAAGCCTTGCCCGATTCGGTCTCCGCGAACTTGTTGTCGTACCCTACGGAAAGGCAGGTCGAGACGAACACCACGGCGTCCCAGAACGTGCGGCACCGCGGATTCTTGTCCTTCTCGGCGAGCCAAAAAAGGTAGGCGCCGCCAAGCACGGAGACGAGGAGCGTGTCCAGCGGATCCCGCTGGACGAGCTCGCGAAAACCTTGCTTCAAGGTGCCATACCCGAGCGCGCCGCCCTGCGCACCCGGGGTCGCGACGAGGCCACGCGCGATCTGCGCAAGTGCAGAGAGCGCGGCAGCGTCAGGGTCTTGGCGAGGCGTGGTCATCGAATCACTCCGCAGGAAGCGGGGCCGCGGGCGGGATCGTCGGGGGGTCGACCTCGTGGACCTGGATGCCGGCGCCGGAGGGCGCGGCGCGGCCGACGCCGAGGTCGTCGAGCTTCTTCGCGAGCTCCGGGTCCTTGTCGATCACGGCGCGGAGCTCGGCCGGGAGCGTGCCGAGGAAGGCGCGGGCCTTGTCCGCGAGGCCGCGCTCGTCGACCTGCGAAAATGCGAGCATTTCGCGGAGGAGCGGATACGCGGCGCCGGCTTCGAGGATGGTTTTGAGGACGGGCGAGGCGACGTTGCCGAAGGGCGCGCTCGGGGCGCCCTCGCCGTTCGTCGCGGCCGCGCCGCCCGTGCCCTGGAGCTGCAGAACCTTGATCTCGCTGATGGCGCGGGCCGGGGTCATGAGCTCGCGCGTGACGGCGGGCAGGACGTCGAGCGCCTTCAGGGCGACGTCGCGGAGGAGGAACTTCGTGGCGACGGCGTTCTCGGCCTCGACGAGCTTGCGCTTGGCGTCGGCCTCGGCCTCGCCCTTTTTGCGCGTGGCCTCGGCGAGGGCGATCAAGGCCTGCGCTTCCTGCGAGGCGGCCTGGGCCTTGGCTTCGGCCGAGATGCGGACGCGGTCGGCGTCGGCCTCGGCGCCCTTGCGCATGACGTTCGCGTTCGCCTGCGCGTCGAGCTCACGCGCCTGCGCGAGGCCCTGGGCGCGGGCGATTTCGCCTTCGGCGGCGGCGCGTTTGGCCGCGGCTTCACCCTCGGCGTGCGCCTTGAGCGCGGCGGCCTGCGTCTCGGCTTCGAGCTTGAGCTTGAAGGCCTCGCGCTCGGCGGCGATACGCGAGCGTTGCGCGTCCTCCTCGCTCTTGATCACGGCGATCGCCTTTTCGCGGTTCGCCTTCGCGGTCTCCTCGACCGTGATGATCCCCTGCATCGCTTGCTGCTGCTCGGCCTCGGCCTGGGCCTTCAGGGCGGCGGCGCGCGCGGCCTGCTCCTCGCTCTGCGTGACCGCGATTTGCTTCGCGATGCGCGCGGTCTCGACGGCCTGCTGCTTGACGATCTCGGCGCTCTCGACGGCCTTCTGCTTGTCGATCGAGGCCGTCTCGAGGGCCTTTTGCCGATCGACCTCGGCGGCCTGGACGACCTTCTCTTTCTCGATCATCGAGGCCTCGATCTCGCGCTGCTTGGCGATCTCGGCAGCCTGCTGTGCCTTTTCGGCGGCGATCTGCGCCTCGCGCTGGCCCCGCTGGCGCGCGGCCTCGGCGACGGCGATCGCTTGCTCCTGCTGGATACGCGCGGTCTCGGTCGCTTTGCGTTTTTCGAGCGCGGCGAGCTCCTGGGCCTGCTCCTGGACGTAGACGGCCTTCGCGGTCTCGGCCTTCTGCGTGGCGGCGTACTCGGCGACGCGGCGGGCCTGGTCGGCCTCGGCCTGCTTCTGATCCTGCTCGATCGTGAGGGCGCGTTTTTTCGCCTCGGCGTTCGTGAGCTGGATGGCGAGCTCTTTTTCGCGCTGGATCTTGGTGGTCTGCTCGGCGTTCGACTGGACGCTGTCCGTGATGGCGCGCAAGCCCTCGGCGTCGAAGACGTCCTGCGGGTCGAGCTCTTTCACGGGGACCATCGCGAGCGCGGTGATCGAGACGTTCTCCAGCGTGAGGCCGTTCTTCTTGAGCTCGTCGGAGAGCGTGCTCTGGATGTGCTCTGCGAACTGCTTTCGCTGCCCGTGCAGCTCCATGAAGGTCTGGTTTGCCGAGACGGACCGGAGGGCGTCGGTGAGTTTGCCCTCGATGAGATCGCCGATGGCCTGCTCGTCGAAGTTTCGCTCGCCGAACGATCGCGCGGCGGCGAGGACGTCCTCGGCGATGGGCTCGACCTTGATGTAGAGCTCGGTCGTGACGTTGGCCTTGATCTTGTCCTTCGTGACGAGGGCGTTCTTGCCGGAGCGCTCGACGGAGAGCTTGATCGAGTGCAGCGAGACGCGCAGGAGCTGGTGGAGGATCGGATAGACGGTGATACCGCCGCCGATCACGACCTTGTTGCCGCCGGCGCCGGTGCGGACGAGGGCCTCGTCCGCGCCGCAGCGTCGATAAAACTTCGCCAGGGTGACGAAGAAGGCGACCAGGAGGACCAGGAAGCCGACCGTTCCCAAGGCGAATAACTGAAACTCGGGTTTCTGGAAGAGCTGAGGCATGGCTCGGATGCTCCGTATCGAAAAAGCTCCGCCGCGAGGGCGACGGTCGATGAGACCGCCTCGCAGGGGGCCGTGGCAAGGGAGAACGCGCTCGCCCGCTCAGGGCGCGCGGCGAACGTTGGATTCGTTATTCTTTTCCGAGGCCTCCGCTTCGGCCTCTGCTTCGGTCTCGGCCCGCGTATCACCCGCGATGCGGAGCGCGGGCGCGGGCGGCGCGTCGTCGTCGTCGAGCGGCGCGACGAAGATGCGACCGTCCCTGCTGTCGTAATCGACGATGACCACCTCGCGACCGGCGCCGATGACGGGTTCACCCTCACGAATACGGCAGATGACGTGCACGAAATGCCCCGCCCGGTCCTTGGCACGAATTTCGCCGAATTCGCTGGTCACGCGGCTACTGATCACGACACCCGAGCAGCCCACGAGGTTCCTGCGGCTCGTGGCCTCCTCGCCGGCGGGCGCGACGACCTTGCCGAGGAGGCGCGAGGCGGTGCGCGTGACGAGGTAGGCGACGAGGAGCGAAGCGGGCAGGCTGAGCGCGAGGGTCGAGGTCGCGAGGGCGCCAGCGCGGCCGAAATAGAGGGTGTTGAGCGCGAGGCCGGTGATGCCGAACGTGACGGCGAAGGTCTGCCAGAGGACCGAAAACGGGACGCGGCCGGCGCCGAGGTCGACGAGGATCTTGCCGCCGAGGCTCGCGTCGTCGTCGCCGTCGGCGTCGTGATCGTGGTCGTGATCGGCGTCCGCGTCGACGTCATGATCGGCGTCCGCGTCGACGTCGGCGTCGTGATCGGCGTCCGCGTCGTGATCGGAGCCGCCGACGAGCAGGCCGAGGACGCCCGTCATTTGCAGGAGCGCGAAGAGGATCGCGACCGTGAATACGATCGCGTAGGGGAGGTTCGCCCAGACGAAGAGGGATTGGAGGAAGTCCAAGGGGCGCACCGGAGCGGTGCCCGGATCGTGTGGCCGCGCGAGGACGGGGTCAAGACGAAGGGGAGCCGATTCGACCGATTCGCGCGATGGCTCGCCGGAGGTCGAGGTTGTCCACGCTGCATGACGCGCCCTCGGCGGGCAAGGCGAGGTCTGTCGCGCGGCGCCCGTTTGAGGCATGCTGCGTCGCCATGCACGACTGTCCCCTGCCCTGCCTCGCCGATCACGCGCCGCCGCCCCGGGAGGCTTTTGGCGGATGGCTTTCGGCCGATCGGGCGCCGCTGCCCGCCGCGAACGACGAGGAAGGCGAGCGCCTGTCGTCGTCGTTGCCCGAGGTGATCGACGCGCACGTGCACCTGTTCCCGGAGCCGGTGTTCGAGGCGCTGTGGCGCTGGTTCGATCAGTATGGGTGGCCGATCCGGTACAAGCTCAAAGCGCGGGAGGTGGTGCAATTTCTGCTGTCGCGCGGGGTGTCGCGGATCGTGGCATTGCATTATGCGCACAAGCCGGGGATGGCGCGGGCGTTGAACCAATTCGTGGCGGGGCTTTGCCGGGAGGAGCCGCGGGTCGTCGGGCTCGCGACGGTGCTGCCCGGGGAGCCGGGGGCGAAGGAGATATTGGCGGAGGCATTCGCGATGGGGCTCGCGGGGGTGAAGCTACATTGCCACGTGCAATGCTTCTCGCCGGACGAGGAGGCGCTGCACGACGTGTACGAGGCGTGCGTCCGGGCAAACCGTCCGCTCGTGGTGCACGCGGGCAGGGAGCCGAAGAGCCCGGCCTACAAGTGTGATACGTACGAGATCTGCTCGGCCGACCGGGTGGAGCGGGTGCTCGCCGAATATCCAGGCTTATCGCTCTGCGTGCCGCACCTCGGGGCCGATGAATTCGACGCGTATGAGCGGCTGCTCGAACGGTACGATAACCTCTGGCTCGATACGACGATGACGATGGCCGAATACTTCACGGGAGATCCGCCCGTGCGGCTCTTGCATTGCCGGCCGGAGCGGGTGCTTTACGGGTCGGATTTTCCGAACGTGCCGTACGCGTGGGATCGGGAGATCAAGCGGCTCGCGGCGCTGGGATTGCGGGAAGAGCAGCTCGCGGCGCTCGTCGGCGGGAATGCGAAGAAGCTGTACGGTTCAAAATAGTCCCGGCACGAGCGCCTTCCGCTCCGGCGGGTAATCCGGGAATTTTTCGCGATACCAGCGGTGGTGGGAGCGGGCGCGCGGCAAGAGGTTCGCGATCGTCCAGAGCGCGAACGCGAGGCCCGGCAGCGACCAGGTGCAGATCGCAAAGCCGATCCATTCGATGATCTCGCCGAAATAATTGGGGCAGCTCACCCAGCGGTAAAAACCGCCGCGCGGGATCTTGTAGCCGGTTTCGCCAGGCTTGCGCAGGTGGAGGAGGATCCAGTCGGCCTGCTGGTTGATGGCGAATCCCGCGAGGAAGATGGCCGCGCCGAGGAAGAAGCGGAGATCGGAGAGCCAGGCGGCTCCATACCGATCCGCGCCGGCGAAACCGAAGAGCCAGCGGCCATTGAGGTAGCCGTTGATCGAGGTGAACGTGAACGCCGCCGCGGCAATGGCGATCGGCATTCGCTTGGGGCCGCTCTTGATGCGGAACGGGAAGATGAAGGCGCGGTGGACGTAATGGAGCTGCCAGAGGACGAGGAAGACGAGCGAGGCCGGGTCGGTCGGGCAGCCGCCGAGATACCAGCACCCGAAAAAGACGAGGACCGACGGCGACTCCATGAGGAGCCAGCCGAGGCGATTGTCGATCGTGGGGCCCCAGGATTTCGTTTCGTGGCGGCCGTACGGGGCGGTGATGAAAAAGAGTGCCGGGAAGGTCAGGGCCGCGACGACGAGGAATCCCCAGAGGAGGAATCGATAGAACGTGGGCTCGTCCATGAATCAGCGGGGCAGCATGCCGACCTCGCGGAACCACGCATAGGTGGCCTCCAAGGTCTCTTTCGTGGAACGCGGCGTGAATCCGAGCTCGGTCTCGGCCTTTTTGTGGCTCGTGTAGCGATGAATGCGGAGCGCGTGCAAGGAGACGCTGTTGAAGAGCGGATCGACGCGGAGGAGCTTCGCAATGCCCCCCGCAGCCGGCGCGACGGCGCGCGCGAGCCACATGGGCGTGGTGAGGCGCGGCGGGCGGCGGCCCGTGACCTCGCCCGCGACGGCCGCGAGTTCGGCAAAGCTGAGCCAATGGCCCGAGAGGAGGTAGTTTTCCCCACGGCGACCGCGGGTGTCGGCCGCAAGGGCCGCTGCCACGATGTCACGAACGTCGACCCAGGAGAACCCGCCCTCGACGAGCCCAGGCATGCGGCCGCGGGCAAGCGAAAGGAGGACGCGGCCCATACGCGAGGGCATGTAATCGTGCGGGCCGAGGACGGCCGCAGGATGCAAGACGACAGCGTCGAGGCCCTTTTCGACGGCCGAGAGGACGACGCGATGTCCCGCGGCCTTGGAGCGGTCGTACGGAGGCTGGCGTTGGTCCGTGATGAGCGGGCGCTTCTCGTCGAGGACTTCGGACGCAGGTTCGGTGGCGAACGCGTGAATCGAGCTGAAATGCACGAGCCTGCGGACGCCGTGGCGCAGGCAGGCGTTCGTGATGTTGCGGACGCCGTCGACGTTGATGGTCTCGACCTCGGGGTCGACCGATTCGAGCGATATCTTGGCGGCGCAGTGATAGACGAGCTCGGCGCCCTGGACGGCGCGGTCGACGGTGTCGGAGTCGCGGACGTCGCCGGTGATTCGCTCGCAATCGATGCCGTCGAGCGAGCGCGGCGGCGCATGTCGATAAAGTACACGCACGCGATCGCCGCGCTCGACGAGCGCGCGCGTGAGGTTCGCGCCCACGTGCCCCGTGGCCCCGGTAACGACGACGTTCATGGATGATCGGTCCTCCGTGCGCCCGGCACTATACCGGGCGCGGAGGACACGACATCCGTTTTTTGGAGAATCCTAGAGAATCCCAGGGAACTCGGTGTTGACGTCGTCGATGAGGTCCTGGCGGCTGATGCGCAGCCAGGCGTCGCGCGCGGCGTAGAGGTGGTTCTTGAAGATGTCCGGATCCGCGGCGACCTGGGCCAGGCGGTAATGCGTCCAGCCGATCGAGTAATCGTCCTTCAGCGCCGTGAAGAGGCCGAGGGCGTTCTCGTAATGCGACCGGGCCGCGTCGTGCTCGAACTGCGTGAGCGCGATGTCGCCGAGGCTCTGGATGCAGTTCGCCTCGCCCATCCTCTCGCCGACGTCACGGAGAAGCGGGAGCGCCGCGAGGTAGTAGGCCTGCGCGTCCTCGATCTCGGTGCACGCGAGCGCGACGTCGCCGAGCGTCGAGAGGCACGTGCCCTCGCCCAGTTTGTCGCCGAGCTCCTTCAGGATGGGCAGCGCCTTCTGGTAATGCCCCTCGGCGACGGAGTGCTCGCCGAGCGCGAACGCGATGTCGCCGAGGTTCTGCAGGCACTGCGCCATCGAGAGGCGATCGCCGAGCTCCTCGAGGAGCGGGCCGACCTCCTGGTAGAGCGCGCGCGCCTCGTCGTACTGCGTGCCCTGGAAGGCGATGTCGGCGATGCCCTTCATGCAGTGGGCGCTCGCCTCCTTGTCGCCGAGCTCGGTGTAGATCGGCAGCGCCTCCTTGAAGCGAGTGCGCGCCTCCTCGTAGTCGTCGCGCAAAGCCGCGATCTCGGCGAGGTTGCGCAGGCAGTTGGCCTCGCCGAGTTTGTCGCCGATGTGCCGGTAGTACGGCGCCGCGTCGGTGTAACGGAGCTTGGCCTCGTCGTACTCGTGGCGCTCGCTCGCGATGTCGCCGAGGCGCATGAGGCAAGCCGCGATGCTGAGGCCCGCGCGCGCCTGGTGGAAGAGCGGGAGCGCGTCGAGGTAACGCGCGCGCGCCTCGTCGACGTCGCCACGCGCGAGCGCGATGTCGCCGAGCGCCTGCGTGCAGTCGGCCTCGCCGAGCTTGTCGCCGCCCTCGCGCGCCGCGTCGCGCGCGCGCTCGACGACGCGCGGCGTTCCATGACCCGAGGAGCCGATGAAGGTCGCGAGCGCGACGGAGGCGTCGATGCACGCGATGCGATGCGGGCCGTCGAAGCCACGCAGGATCATCGTCTCGATGTTGTCGCTGTCCGCCGCGAGGCGCACCGCGCTCTCGTCGCCGGCAGGCCATCCGACGTTCGGGCCGTTCGAGAGCGCGAGGCCGGTGTAGCGCTGCGTCGCCTTCGCAGACTCCTCGAAGCCAGGGCGCTGCGAGGCGATGGCCTCACGCACGGCGCGACGCACCCGGTAACGCCCCGATGCATCCTGCGCGAGGCCGAGGGCCGCGAGCGCGACACCCGCGTCGGCCGTGCCCGAGGAGGCGAAGGCCGCGAGGTCGTCGGAGCGGACGCCGTTCGGCAGAGCCGCGAGGAGCGGGACGAGGCGGCGCGCTTCGTCCGAGAGGCGGCCGCTCGCAAGCGCGAGCGCGACGGCGATCTCGATGGCGCTCGCCGACTCGGGGCCGTCCTCGCGCATGAGGAGCTCGTTCTGCTTCTGGTGCCAGGCGCGGACCGCGAGGTCGAGCGGACCGTCGCCCGCCGCGCGCGCGAGCAAGGCGAGCGCGAGGGGATTGCCGCTCGCCAAGGGGAGCGCGAAGGAGAGGCCCGGGTCGGAGCGGCGCGCGTCGCCGGCGATCGCGAGGAACGCTTCCCGCGCAGACGCCTCGTCGAGGGGTTTGACGGCGGCGACGTGGAAGCCCTCGGGCCGCGCAGACGAACTCCGCGCCGTGGCGATGACCGCGACGCCGGGGATGGCCGTGAGCCTCTGGAGGAGGTCGCGCACGTTGGCGGGATCCTTCGCGAGGGGCACGTCGAGATCGTCGAGGACGATCAGGGCCGGCGCGCGGCGGAGCGTGTCCGCGATACGGTTGAGGAGCGGCGCCTCGGGCGTGGCGCCGAGCGCGCGGCTGACCTCGACGACGGCCGCTTCGGTGTCGGCCGTCGTGTCGAGGTGCGCGACGTACCTGCGGCCGCCGAAGCGCGCGGCGGAGGCAGGCGCGTGGAGGAGCGCGAGCGCGAGCGTCGTCTTGCCGAGGCCTGCGTCGCCGACGAGGAGCACGGGCCCGGGCGCGTCACGATGGATGTGCGCTGCGAGCTCGGCGAGGAGCGCGTCCCGACCCACGCAGGGTCCTGCGTCGGGCACCGGCGCTCCCGCGACCCGTTTGTCCTCGGCGAGCAGGTGCTCGTTCCGAGCGACGGCGACCGGGCGCGCGCCGGAGATCTTGTCGAACAGAACCTTGAGATCGGCGTTGTCCACGAGGAGCGCGATCTTGGCGGCCCGATCGGCGCCGCGCGCGATGCGCCGGGCGATGGTGCCGAAGTTCTGTGCGACGAACGCTTCGACGTCTGCGTCTTGAGGCAGGACTTCCGCGAGCAGCCGGTTCAGACCGGCCTTGGTAAGGACCATACCCGGCAGTTTCACCCCGACTCGCACGCGGGGACAAGATCGGTTGCGTTCCGGTCGAGCCCCAAAGCACGTTTGGAGGCCGGCGCGCCGAGGGACCACGCATCACGTCCCGATCGGTTTGCTCCTCGCGGTTCCGCCCGTTCGACCCCCTCTCTGCGTCAAGTAGTCCCGGGCACAACGAACTGCGCATGGCGGGGACACCGCCTCGATGACGTGGCCATGCGAACGTGTCCGACCGGCCCGGTCGATCGTCGTTTCCGTGCACGAGTCGCGCACTTGCGCTCGACAAGGAGCGCGCGGGTGTCACACTCCCCCTCGTCGCGCGCGTGCCGGTCCGCCCCCCCCAACCGGTGCGCTGCGCGACTTTTTTTTGCCCTCACGGCACACCGCGTCGACGCCTCGTCCCGGCTTCCCATCGGGGCCGCGCCCTGGTAACGCGGCGCCATGACGGATACCGACCTCGTCCTCGTGGAGCGTACCGGCCCGATCGCGACGCTCACGATCAACCGGCCCAGCAAGCTGAACGCGCTGAACGCGCACCTCGTGGCGGAGCTCGCGCGCGCGTTCGAGGCGCTCGCGACCGCAGGCGAAGGGGAAGACGCGGTGCGCGCGGCGATCCTGACGGGCGCGGGCAACAAGGCGTTCGTGGCAGGCGCGGACATCGGGGAGATGGCGGAGATGACGCCGGTCGGCGCAAAGCGGTTCGCCGACGCGGGGCAGCGGCTGTGTCATCGGATCGAGTCGCTGCCGTTCCCGGTGATCGCCGCGGTGAACGGATTCGCGCTCGGCGGGGGCTGCGAGCTCGCGCTGGCCTGCGACTTCATCTACGCGTCCGACAACGCGAAGCTCGGGCTGCCGGAGGTGACGCTCGGCGTGATGCCGGGGTTCGGCGGGACGCAGCGGCTGCTTCGGCGGGTGGGCGCGGCGCGTGCGCGTGAGCTCGTGTTCACGGGCGACATGGTGAGCGCGGAGCAGGCGCTCGTGATGGGGCTCGTGAACGCGGTGCATCCGGCGGCGGAGCTCTTGCCGAAGGCGCGGGAAACGGCGCAGAAGATCGCGTCGCGCGGGCCGCTCGCGGTCGCGGCGGCCAAGCGCGTGATGCTGCACGGTGAGGGGATCGACCTCGCGTCGGCGTGCGAGCACGAGGCGCAGGCGTTCGCGGGGCTCTTCGGGTCGGAGGATCTGCGCGAGGGGATGAAGGCGTTCCTCGCGAAGACGAAGCCGACGTTCCTCGGGCGTTAGCGGCCCAGGCTGTTCTTCGTCTTCTGGCCCTTCTCGTCGTACACGTAGAAACCGCGGCCGCTCTTCTTGCCGAGCCAGCCGGCCGCGACGAGGTTCCGCAGGAGCGCGGCGGGGCGGTACTTGTCCTCGCCGAGGTCCTTGTGGAGCACCTCCGCGATCGCGAGGACCGTGTCGAGGCCGATGAGGTCCGCAAGCTCGAGCGGGCCCATCGGGTGGTTCAAGCCGAGCTTCGCGCCCGTGTCGATGTCCTCGGGGCTGCCCACGCCTTCCTGCAAGGTGAAGCAAGCCTCGTTGAGGAAGGGGATCAACATGCGGTTGACCAGAAAGCCCGGTCGATCCTCGGAGGTGATCACGGTCTTGCCGAGACGAACCGAGAGCTCGTGGACGAGCGCGTAGGTCTCGGGCGAGGTCTGCACGCCACGCACGATCTCCACGAGCTTCATGAGCGGAACGGGGTTCATGAAGTGCATGCCGATGACACGCTCGGGCCGCGAGGTCGCGGCGGCGAGGCGCGTGATCGAGATCGACGAGGTGTTCGAGGCGAGGATCGCGCCCGGCGCGAGCGCCGCGTCGGCCTTGCGGAAGAGGCCGATCTTGAGGTCGACGTTCTCCGTCGCGGCCTCGACGGCAAGCTCGACGGAAGAGAAGGCGTCCATGCTGCCGGCGGGGACGATGCGATCGAGCAATGCGCGATGATCGTCCGCCGACATCTTCCCTTTTTCTACGAGCTTTCCGAGGATACTGCCGATCAGCGACTTGCCCTTGTCCGCGATCTCCAGGGACGCGTCGCAGAGGACGACCTCGATCCCGGCCGCGGCGGCGACCTGCGCGATGCCGCGGCCCATCTGGCCAGCGCCGATGACACCAATCCGTTTCACGGAGGAAGCGTTCATGGGCCCGCTTGATAGCCCAAGGTGCGGCCGCGTGGAACGGCCGAGGGCACGCGGGGGCAGGACGGGGGCTTTCCCGCGGGTTTGCCGCATCGCGAGCGGACGGCCGGGCCGGGATGGAAACGGCGCCTTGAAACGCCGGTCGAATGCAGCGTAGAGTCGGCTCGCGTCAAATAAATCCGAGGATCCTTCTCTCGACGACGCATGGCGGGAGAAGGACGAGCTGTCTGGTCCAAGGAGCCCAGCGCTGCACGAATGCAGCGTATGGGTGACCGGATGATCGTGTCGTTGAGCTTCGCCGACCGGGGTAACGATGAGCGTTGAGAAAATTCGCGTGGCCCTTGGGGTCCTGCAGTCCGATCCCGAGAACGAGGCGGCCTGGAACGATCTCGCGGAGGCAGTGACGGCCCCCGACACGTCGACGAACGACGTGGAGCGTCTCCTGGGGCTCGCGCGGGCCAAGCAAGAGGAGCGAAAAGAATGGGGCGCGGTCGCCAAGCTCCTCGAGCTGGAGATCTCGTTTGCCTCGGGGACGCCCGTCGAGCCGCCGATGCAGGCGGAGCTCGCGCGCATCTACAACGAGGAGCTCGTCGACGCCGACAAGGCGCGAGCCGCCTACCAGCGCCTGCTCGAACTCAGGCCGGAGGACGAGGCCGCCGCCGAGGCGCTCGAGAGCGACGCGACGAAGCGCGAGCGGTGGAGCGAGATCGTCGACCGCTACGTGGCCGAGTCCGAGAACGCCGACGGCCCCGCGTTCAAGAGTTCGCTGCTCGCGAGCGCGGCGGACATGGCGCTCCGGTACGGGCACGGCGAGGCGCGTGATCGGATCGACGAGCTCATCGGTCTCGCACTCGCGCTCGACCCGAAGAACAGCCGCGCGACGCGGCTGCTCGAGCGCGCGAGCGCAAAGGTCTCCGACTGGGACGGCGTGACGCGGGCGCTCTCGTTCACGCTGCGCGAGGGCGCGACGAAGGAGGACCGCATCGCGGCGGGGCTCCGGCTCGGACGCGTCGCGGCAGAGAAGCTCGGCGACAAGACCCGCGCCCGCGATGCCTACGCGCAGGTGCTCGACATGCAGCCCGGTCAGCCCGACGCGCTCGCGTTCCTCGCCGACCATTTCACCTCGAACGAGCAATGGGACGAGCTCGTCGCGCTCTACGAGGATCAGCTCAAGGGCGGCGGCGTGAAGCCGGGCGAGGAGCTCGGCGTGCTCGTCCAGATCGGCATGGTGCACTGGCGGATGCGCGGGCAGCCGCAGGCGGCGGAGGCGTACTTCGACCGCGTGCGTCGCGCCGATCCGACGCACGCCGGCATGCTCGCGTTTTTCCGGGAACACCTGCTCGCCAAGGGCGACAAGGCGCGGCTCTACGCGATCCTCACCGACGCCCAGCGCGCGCTGCCCGACGGGGCCGACAAACGCGCGATCGCCTCGGAGCTCGCCAAGCTCGCCGAGTCGACCGAGAACGCGCACAAGGCGATCGATCAGTACAAGAACATCCTGCGCACCGACCCGGACAACCGCGACGCGCGCGACGCCCTGAAGCGTCTCTACATGCAGACGGAGGGCTACAACGCCCTCGTCGAGCTCTACCGGCAGGAGCTCGAGCGCACGCCGCAAACGGACGTGCAGGGTCGCATCCAGGTGCTGCGCGACATCGCCTCGGTGTACCGCGACCGCGCGAAGAACGACGCGGCGCTCGTCACGGCGCTCACGCAGATCGTGCAGCTCGACGAACGGGATATCGACGCAGTGCGCGAGCTGACGCGCGTCTACGAGACGCTGGGTCGCTGGCGTGACCTGCTCGCTTACCAGCAGAAGCTCGCCGAGCTCACGACGAGCGACGCGGAGAAGGCAAACCTCTACCGCGCGGTGGCGCGTCGCTGGGTCGATCAATTCTCGAACGTCCAGAACGCGGTGGCGGCCTACGAGTCGCTGCTCGCGGTGGCGCCGGGCGATGAAGAGGCCGAGTCGCGGCTGAAGGAGCTCTACCTGAAGCGGCGCTCGTGGGCGCAGCTCTACGCGCTCTACGAGGCGCAGCTCCCGAGGACGGAGGACGCGGCGCGCATCGAGCTGCTCGGCGAGATGGCGAAGCTCGCGGCCGAGCGCCTCGATCGCGGCGCGGACGCGATCGCGCACTACAAGCAGATCCTGGAGCTCGACGCGTCGGCCCCGGGCGTGCTCGACGCGCTGGAGAAGCAAGCCGAGCGCGACAAGGATTTCGCGACGGTGGCCGAGGTGCTCGAGCGTCGCGTGGACGCGGCGACGGACGACGCCGGAAGGCTCAACGCGCTGCAGAAGCTCGGCGCGGTGTACGCGGAGCGACTCAAGGATCCGGTGGCGGCGGCGCGTACGTGGCGTCGCGTGCTCGTGCTCTCGCCGGGGCACGCGCGCGCGCTCCGCGTGCTGCGCGAGTCGTACGTGGCGTCGGGCGACTGGGACGGGCTCGAAGAGCTCTACGCGTCGCAGAACGACTGGGAGGGTCTCGTCGAGTTCCTCTCGGGCGCGGCGGACAAGGCGACGGAGCCGAACGTCAAGCTCGACATCTCGTTCCGCGCGGCGCGGATCTACGAGGAGCAGCTCGGCGCGCCGGAGCGGGCCGTGCGTTCGTACGAGCGCGTCCTCAGCGTGTCGCCCTCCGACGCGCGCGCGGCGGCCGCGCTCGTGCCGATCTACGAGAAGGAAGAGAAGTGGGCGCGTCTGCCCGCGCTCTACGAGATCCTGCTCGGCGCCACGCAAGACGTGGAGGAGCAGGTCTCGATGCTGCGCAAGCTCGCCGCGGTGACGGGCGGGCCGCTCGCGGACAAGCAGAAGGCGCTCGGCTACGCGCGGCGCGCCTACGAGCTCGACGCGAGCGAGGACGGGCTCTCGCTGCTCGAAGCGTGGTCGCGCGCGGCGAGCTCGTGGGGTCCGTTCGTCGAGGCCGTCGAGGCGCGGCTCAAGCGCGACGCGGATCTCGACGGCGCGACGCGGCGCGCGCTGAAGCTCAGGCTCGCGGAGGTGTACGCGCGCGAGCTCGGCAAGGTGGACGAGGCCGCGGCGACGTACCGCGAGCTCGTCGAGGCGGATCCGACCGACGAGGAGACGATCCGCGAGCTCGACGCGCTCCTCCGCGCGAACGAGAAGAAGGACGACCTGCGCTGGCTCTTCCAGCTCCGCGCCGATCAGGTCGAGGGCGAGGCCCGCGCCGAGATCCTCGAAGAGTGGGCGACGCTCGAAGAGGAGGTCTTCGGCGACAACGCGCAGGCGATCCAGCTCCTGCACAAGGTCGTCGAGGTGACGCCGGCGCGTGGGGAAGCGCTCCGTGCTCTCTCGCGCCTGCTCATCGCGGCAGGCGAGGCAGCCGCGGGCGCCGAGGTCGTGGCGCGTCACCGCGACGTGTCCGAGGGCGATCAGCGCGGTCGGTGCGAGGTCGAGCTCGCGACGCTCTACCTCGAGAAACTCGAGCGGCCCGTGGACGCGTTCGACGCGGCGGTGCGCGCGCTGGAGATCCTCCCGCACGATACGGATGCGGTGGGGATCCTCGCGCGCCTGCTCGACAAACCCGAGACGCGCGCGCAGGCGGCGCAGGTGCTGTCGATCGAGTACGCCGAGACGGGCGACGCGCGCCGCGAGGCGCACGCGATCAAGGTGCTGCTCGAGTCGGAGACCGACACGGCCACGCGGCTCGCGCTCTTCCTCCGGCTCGCGGACGTCAACGAGCAGAAGCTCCGCGCGGTGGGCACGGCGCTCGACGTGGTGCTCGGCGCGCTGAACGAGTTCTCGAGCGAGCTCACGGTCTGGGACCGCGCCTCCGAGCTTGCTGCGCGCGCCGGTCGCCCGACGGACCTCGCGGAAGCGTACCGGACGCACCTCGTCGCGGCGCGCAACGTCGAGGGCGGGAAGAAGCTGCCCGACGACGTGGAGATCGAGCTCTGCGAGCGCGCGGCGATGTTGCACGACGAGCAGCTCGGCGATCCGGAGGGCGCGATGCCCTACCTCGATCGCGTGCTCGCGGTGGACCCGACGAACGAGCGCGCGTTCTCGCGCCTGAAGCAGATCCTGACCAACGCGGAGCGGTGGGGCGAGCTCGAAGCGCTCTACGACAAGGCCGCGCAGGGCACGCCGGATCAATCGACGCGGATCTCGCTGCTCAACGACGTCGCCGTGATCGCCGAGGAGATCATGGGCGATGCGGCGAAGGCGATCCGCTACTACGAGCGCATCCTCACGCTCGACGCGTTCTACGAGCCGGCGCTCGACGCGCTGCAGCGGCTCTACGAGCGCGAGGGTCGGTGGAAGGACCTCGCGGCGTTGCTCGAGCGTCGGCTAGAGACCGCGACCGACGAGGAGTCGGCCGACATCAAGCTGAGCCTCGGGCGGATCTACCTCGACCGTCTGCACGAGCCGGCGCTGTCGCTCGAACACCTCGAGCGCGTGCTGGAGCACCGGCAGGGTGATTCGGAGGCGCGTCAGCTCGTCGAGCGCTTGCTCGAAGTGGGCAGCCTGCGTCTGCGCGCCGCGCGCGTGCTGGAGGTCGTGTACGAGGCGCGCGACGAGGTGCGTCAGCTCGTGCGGGTGCTCGAAATCCGGCGCGAAGGCGCGCAGGAGGAGCACGAGCGTCGCGAGCTTCTGCGCCGCGTGAGCACGCTGCGCGACGAGCGTCTGCGCGACGACGCGGGCGCGTTCGCCACGTTGAGCGAGCTCGTGCCGCTCGAGCCCGACGACGCGATCGTGCGCGAGCGCTTCGTCGACATCGGTCGCAGGCTCGCCGAGCACGAGAAGATGGCGACCGTCCTCACGGCGGCCGCCGACGCGTGCAGCACGCCGCCGACGCAAGGCGAGATCCTCATGGTCGTCGCCGAGATCTACTCGGACATGCTGGGCGACCAGGATCGAGCCGAGAAGGTCTACCAGCGCGTGCTCTCGATCGACGAGACCGATCCGAACCTCGTGATCCCGGCGGCGCAGGCGCTCGCCGGCATCTACACGAGCAAGGGCAAGCACGAGGCGCTCGCCGAGGTGCTCGGCATCGAGGTGCGCCTCGAAGAGGATCTCGAGAAGCGTCGCACCCTCTACCGCCGCATCGGCGAGGTGTACGAGTCGGTCCTCGAAGCGCCCGACAAGGCGATCGGGGCCTGGCGCGCGCGTCTGTCCGACGATCCGGAGGACCTCGAAGCGCTCTCCGCGCTCGAGCGCCTCTACGAACGCACGGGCGAGTGGCGCGAGCTCGTCTCCATCCTGGAGGCGCGGCAGACGCTCTCGAACGACGCGACCGAGCGCAAGCGGACGATGGTGCGCGCGGCCGAGACGCTCGCGAGCAAGCTCGGCGACGTGGCCGGCGCGATCAGCGGCTGGCGCAACGTCTCCGACGAGTTCGGCCCCGAGCCGGCCACGCTCTCGGCGCTCGAAGCGCTCTACGAGAAGGCCGAGCGGTGGTCGGATCTCGCCGACACGCTCGACGTGCACCTGTCGCTCGCGACGGAGCTCGAAGAGCGGCTCGATCTGTTCGCGCGGCTCGGCGACGTGCGGCGCCTGCACCAGAGTGATCTGCCAGGCGCGCTCGACGCGTACCGCCAGGCGCTCGTCCTCGATCCGGCGAACGCGCGCTGCAGGAGCGCGCTCGAAGCCCTGCTCGAGGATCCCGAGGCGCGGCGCGACGCGGCCGAGACGCTGCATCCGCTCTACGAGGCCGACGGCGACAGCGAGAAGCTGCTCCGCGTCCTCGAGATCGAGGTGGAGACGGCGGACAACACGGGCGAGCGTCTCTCGAACCTGCAGAGCGCGCTGCGCACGGCGGAGGGTCCGCTCGGCGACACGGGCCGGGCCTTCGGCTATGCGGTGCGCGGCGTGCGCGAGGCCGCGGGTGAGCCCGAGGTCGCGCAGTGGATCGAGACCGTCGAGCGCCTCGCGAAGGCGACGGGCCGGTGGGCGGAGCTGTCGGAGCTCTACCGCTCGGTCGTGGACTCGATCCTCGACGGCGACGTGCAGCAGGACGTGCGGCTGCGCGTCGGCGAGCTCGCCCGGACGAAGCTCGACGACAAGGCGCTCGCGGTCGAGTGGTACAAGAACGCGCTCGAAGCGCGCAGCGACGATCGCCGCGCGATGATCGCTCTCGAAGAGCTCTACGGCGAGGCGAACGACGCGCCGAACCTCCTCGAAATCCTCCGCCAGCGCGTGGAGAACGCCGAGGACGACGTCGAGAAGAAGCGCCTCCTCTTCCGCCAGGCGGAGCTGCAGCGCGACGCGCTGAAGGATCCGACGGGCGCGATCGAGACGTACGAAGCGCTGCTCGACGTCGAGCTCAACCCGAAGGCGATCGACGCGCTCGAGACGCTCTACAAGGAGTCGAAGCGCTGGGAGGACCTCATCAAGCTCTACGAGCGTCAGCTCGACGGAGGGGTGGGGGCGCCGGCGGAGCTCCGCGTGAAGATCGCGAAGGTCGCGCACGAGCGGCTCGAGGACGTGTCCCGCGCGTTCGACGAGCTCGCCGAGGCGCTCGTGATCGACGCGGCGCACGTGGGCGCGGTGGGCGAGCTCGAAGCGCTGCTCGAAGCGTCGGAGACCCCGGCGCACCGGGCACGCGCGGGCGAGATGCTGGAGCCGGTCTACCTCCGCCGCGCCGACTGGGCGCGCGTGAAGATGGCCCTCGACGCGCGGCTCGCCGCGAGCGAGGACCCGTCGGAGCGGCGCGAGCTGCTCACGCGCCTGGCGACGCTGCACGAGGAGCAGCTCGAGGACTACAAGGCCGCCCTCGAGACGGTGGCGAAGCTCCTGCACGAGGACCTCGGCGACGAGGGCGTGTGGCACGAGCTCGAGCGCCTCGCGAAGGTGGCGAGCGCGGAGCGGAGGCTCGCCGAGATCTACTCGGCCGAGCTCACCGAGATCACGGTCGACGACGCGCAGAGCGCCAAGCTCTGCCGCCGGACGGGCGAGATCTACGCGGACCTGAACGACGTCGCGAGCGCGCTCAAGTGGTACCGGCGCGCGCACGAGTTCGAGCCGGAGTCGCGCGAGCTGTTCTCGGCGATCGACGGCCTGCTCGTGAAGGAGCGCCGCCACGAGGAGCGCGTCGAGCTCTACCGCTCGTCGCTCGACTACCGCTACGACAAGGATCGGCTCGACGCGCTGCACACGATCGCGCGCCTCGAACGGATCGAGCTCAAGCAGCCCGAGAAGTCGATCGAGACGTACCGTGCGGCCCTCGACGTCGACGACGCCGACGCGCGCGCGCTCGACGCGCTGACCGAGCTCTACGCGGAGCTCGGGCGTGATCAGGACCTCGCCGATCTCTACCTGCGGCGCGCCGAGGCCGCGGCGAACGGCGAGGCCGGCGCTCCGTACCGCCTCGCGCTCGCGCGATTGCTCCGCGACAAGATCAAGGACACGTCGGCCGCGATCGATCAGCTCGAAGCGATCGTCTCCGACGTGCCTTGGCACCAGGAGGCGATCAAGGAGCTCGAAGCCCTCACGCGCGACGACGAGCACAAGGCGCGCGTGGTGGAGATCCTCCGCCCGCTTTACGAGCGCAGCGACGACTGGCGCTTGCTCGTGAAGCTGAACGAGGAGCGCTACCACCTGGCGGGCGAGGTGCACGAGAAGGTCGCCGTGCTGCGCGAGACCGCGCAGCTCTGGGAGACGCGCGGCAACGACAAGAGCCTCGCCTTCCGCTCGATGCGCGCGGCCTTCGCCCTCGACCCCGAGGACGGAGAGACGCGGGCAGAGCTCGAGCGCCTCGCGACCATGCTCGGCGCCTGGGAGCGGCTCTGCGAGAGCTACGAGCAGGGCATCGAGAAGACGAGCGACGACGTGGTGAAGCGCGAGCTCCTGCTCGCGGTGGCCAAGGTCTACGACGAGAAGGTCGACGATCCGCGGCGCGCCCTCGGCGCCTACCGGAGGCTCAGCGAGCTCGATCCGAGCGAGCGTGATCCGCTCGAGGCGATCGACATGCTGTCGATGCTGCTCTCCGACTGGCAGACCTTGATCGCAGTCCTCGAAAAGAAGAGCGAGCTCGCTTCCGACGACGAGAACGCCGCCATCTGGCGCCGCATCGCCGAGACGAAGTTGCAGATGCTCGACGACGAGGAGGGCGCCATCAAGGCGTACGAGCGCGCCCTCGAGCTCGATCCGGAGAGCACGGTCACGGTCGACGCGCTCATCCCGCTGTACGAGCCGCGTGATGCGGCCCAGCGCCTCGTCGAGCTCTACGCGCGCCGCGTGGAGCTCGCGGGCTCGGGCGAGGCCGACCTCCGGTACGACCTCAACGTGCGCGCGGCCGAGCGTTACGAGAAGTCGCTCGACAACCGCCGGGAGGCGATCAACTCGCTCAACTCGGCGCTCGACGCGCGGCCCTCGGACGCGGCGGTCCTCGCCTCGCTCGAACGGCTCTACCGCGCCGAGAAGATGTGGGACGAGCTGCTCGACAACCTGAAGCTCCAGGCGAGCACGGCGGACACGCGTGAAGCGCGCGTCAAGCTGCGGACCGCGATCGGCGACCTCTACGCCGCCGAGCTCGCGAGCCCGCAGGACGCGCTCGAACACTACCGCCTGGTGCTCAACGACGACGCCACGAACGATCACGCGATCAAGGCGATCCGCGCGATCGGCGAGGGTCGCGAGGAGCTTCGCCTCGACGCGGCCGACGCCCTCGAGCCCGTCCTCCGCGCGGCCTCGCGCTGGGAGGAGCTCGTCGGCGTCCTCGAGATGCGCCTCAAGGCGCAGACCGAGGGCAGCGACCGCGCCCGCACGCTCCGCGCGATCGCGATCGTCGAGGACGAGAAGCTCGGCAAGCCCCTGGCCGCCGAGAGCGCGCTGCTCCGCGCGCTCGAAGACACGCCGGACGATCCCGAGCTCCACGCCGAGATCGAGCGGCTCGCCGAGCGCTCCGAGGGCTTCGGCCGGTACTGCGACGCCCTCTCGCAGCGCGCGGCGGCGACGTTCGACGCCGTCATCGCGAAGGACCTGTGGCTGCGCGTCGGTCGTATCGCCGAGGAGAAGCTCAAGGACGATCGGCGCAGCGTCGAGGCGTACGCGAAGGCGGTCGAGCAAGCCGGCGACGAGCCCGCGCTGCTCGAAGCCCTCGATCGTCTCTACTCGCGCCTCGGGGACAACAAGGCGCTCGCCGACGTCCTCGAACGCCGCGTCGCCGCGATCTCCGACGAGCGCGAGCAGGCGAACTTCCACCACCGGCTCGCCACGATCCAGATCGAGGCGTTCGGCGAGAAGTCGCAGGGCCTCGCGACGCTCAAGCAAGCCCTCGAGCGCGCGCCCGATCACAAGCCTTCGCGCGAGGCGCTGGAGAAGCTCACCGACGAGCGGTCGCTCTTCGAGGAAGCCGCCGAGGCCCTCGAGAACGTCTACAAGTCGCAGGGCGATCACGCGGCGCTCGCGAAGCTCTACGAGAAGCGCATCGGGTTCGTCGCGACGCCCACCGAGCGCGTGCGGCTCCGTCTCGATCTCGCCAAGGTCCTCGAAGATCGCTCCGGCGATGCGAAGGCGGCCCAGGGCGCGCTCGAGGCCGCGCTCAAGGACGACCCGGCCGACGTCGACGTGCTCGCCGAGCTCGAACGCCTCGCCCCGATCACGGGCGGGTGGGCGAGCGCCGCGGACGCGCTGGAGAAGGCCGTGTCCGAGAAGAGCGACCTCTCGACGGACGCGGCGCGCGACCTGTGGATGCGCATCGCCGAGTGGCGCAAGGACAAGCTCGCCGATAGCGCCGCTGCCGAACGCGCGCTCGAACAGGCGCTCAAGCACGACCCGACGAGCGAGACGATCCTGCGCAACATCGAGGGCCTGCAGCGCGCGGCGGGTCGCGAGCGTGACCTCGTGGGCACGTTGCGCCGCCTCGCCGGGCTCGACGGCCTCGGCCACCTCGCCTCCGACCTGCGCCGCGAGGCGAAGGGCCTGGCCGAGGGCGTGCTCGCGGACGACGCGCTCACCGAGGCGATCCTCCGCGACATGATCAAGGCCGACGACAGCGACGCGTGGGCGCTCGCGGAGCTCACGAAGGTGCGCGACAAGGCCGGCGACTCGAAGGAGGTCTTCGATCTCCTCGTGCGTCAGGCCGAGCTCGCGGCCGAGGGCGACAAGATCCGGGATCTCAAGCACCGCGCGGCCTCGGTCGCTCGGGAGAAACTCTCGGACGACAAGAAGGCCCTCGACCTCTACAGCCAGATCTTCGAGGACGAGCCGAACGACGCGAAGGCCTCCGACGCGCTGCGCGAGCTCTATGCGAAGGCGGGCAAGAACAAGGAGCTCCTGAACGTCCTCTCGCGCCTCGTGGACCTCGCGGAGACGCCTTCCGCGCGCGCCACGTTGCGCCTCGAGAGCGCGCGGATCTGCATCGAGAAGCTCGACGCGACGAGCGAGGCGATGGAGCACCTGCGCGCGATCCTCGACGAGGAGCGCACGCACGAGCAGGCCACGCTCCTCCTCTCGCAGCTCCTCGAAAAGACGGGCCGCGACGACGAGCTGGCCGAGCTGCTCAACACGCAGATCGACCTCGCGAAGGAGCGTGGCGATCTCTCCGCGGAGCTCGTCTACAGCGTGCGCCTCGGTGAGGTCTTCGAGAACCGCCTGAACAACGTCCCGAAGGCGATCGATACGTACAAGGCGGTGCTCGAGCGCGACGGCAGCCACAAGGGCGCGTTGCTCTCGCTCGCGCGGCTCTACGAGAAGAAGGGCGACAAGGCCGAGGCGGCCAAGGCGCTCGAGACGGTGCTCTCTTCCGCCAGCGGCGAAGAGGCCGTCAAGACGTCGCTCCGCCTCGCGGATCTGTACACGGCGCTCAAGGACGAGGCGGCGGTCCGTCGTGTCCTCGAAGCCGGCCTCAAGGCCGACGAGCGCGCCGCGGACATCCGCAAGAAGCTGCACGCGCTCTACGAGAAGCAGCAGGCGTGGGCCGAGCTCGCCGATCTCGTGAAGGGCGACGCCGAGGCCGCGACCGAGTCGGGCCAGAAGGTGCAGCTCTTCCGGAAGGCCGCGGACATCCACCTCGGCAAGCGCAACGATCCGGGCGCCGCGGCGGACCTGCTCGTGAAGGCCTCGGAGCTCGCGCCCGGCGATCGGGAGCTGCTCCTCGCGCTCTGCGACGCCTACAGCGCCTCGGGCCGCGGCAAGCAGGCCGCGGAGGTGCTGCAGAAGATCGTGGAGTCGTACGGCGGCCGTCGCTCGAAGGAGCTCGCGACGATCCACCACCGGCTCGCCAAGGCGTACCTCGCCGAAGGCGACAAGGACAAGGCGCTCGCGGACCTCGACATCGCGTTCAAGATCGATCCGGGTTCGATCGCGATCCTGCGCGACCTCGGCGTGCTCTCGATGGAGCTCGGCGAGGCCACGGAGGAGAAGGCTGCACGCGACGCGCACTTCGAGCGCGCGCAGAAGACCTTCCGCGCGTTGCTCCTGCAGAAGCTCGACGAGAATTCGCCGATCTCGAAGGCCGCGGCCTTCTACTACATCGGCCGGATCCTCCACGCGCAGGGCGACGACAAGAAGGCGATCCAGCAGCTCGATCGCGCGATCGACGCCGACAAGAACTTCGCGCCCGCGAAGGAGCTGCTCGCCAAGCTGAAGAAGTAACGCCGTGAAACGGCGACGAGCCCTCGGCAAAGCTCTGGGGCTCGTCGCCCGCGTCCTCCTCCGCTCTGTCCGCTTCTCCCTCGTCACCCACCCCGATCTCGACGGAACCGACGGCACCCCCTGGGTGCTCGCCTTCTGGCACGGTCAGCAATTCGCGCTGCACCGCTGGCCCAAGCGTCGCCGCACGGCCGTGCTCGTCAGCCTCTCCGACGACGGCGAGATCCAGACCGGCGCGCTCGGATCGCTCGGACTCGTCATCGAGCGTGGTTCGTCCTCGCGCGGCGGCGCCATGGGCCTCAAAGGCATCGTTCGTCGCATGCGCCAGGGCCATGACGCGGCCTTCGCCGTGGACGGCCCGCGTGGACCACGCGGCGTCGTGCGTGGTGACGGAGAGCGCGTCGGCGCGATCCTCGCGGCGCAGCTCGGCGGCGGCCTCGTCGTGCCTCTCGCGTCGGCTTGCTCCTCTGCGTGGGTCCTCGCGCGGACGTGGGACAAGTTCGAGATCCCCCGCCCCTTCTCGCGTGTCGCCGTCGCGCTCGGCGCGCCGCTCGATCCACGCGGACTCGACGGCGCGACCCTCGCGCGCGCGATCGACGACGCTCGCGTGACGGCCCTGCGCGCGCTCGGCGACGATCCGTGACACGCTCTCGGTCGACGACCATGAGCCGCATCGCCTGCATCGACGGAAGGTTTTACGCGCCCGAGGACGCAAAGGTTTCGGTCTACGACCGCGGCTTCCTCTACGGCGACAGCGTCTTCGAGACCATCCGCACCTACGGCGGCCGCCCGTTCGCCCTCGACGAGCACGTCGAGCGCCTCGAACGATCGGCCGCGCAGGTCGCGATCCCCATGCCGATCGATCGCGCCGCGTTCGCCGCCGAGATCGAACGAGCCCTCGCGGAGGCGGCGAACCCCGAGAGTTACGTGCGCGCCACGCTCACGCGTGGCACCGGCCCGCTCGGCCTCGATCCGCGCCTCGCGACGCATCCGCTGCGCGTGATCCTCGTCGAGCCCCTCAAGCTCCTCCCGGCGGCGATGTACCGCGACGGCGTCGCCGTCATCACGCATCGCACCGAGCGTGCCTGCGATGCCGCGCATGGCGCCAAGGTCGGAAACTACCTCGCCAGCGTGCTCGCGATCCGCAAGGCGTGTGACGTCGGCGCGCACGAGGCGCTCATCATCAACACCGCGGGGCAGATCGTCGAAGGTACGACCTCAAACGTTTTCGTGGTGCGGGGACGAACGCTGATCACGCCGCCCGAGGAGGCGGGGATCCTCGCGGGCATCACGCGCGCGCACATCCTCGCGATCGCCGGTGAAGCGGGGCTCTCCGTCGAGCTACGCCCGCTCGTGCCCGACGACGTGCGCTCGGCGGACGAGGTGTTCCTCTCGTCGAGCTTGCGCGAGCTCCTGCCTGTCGTCGCGGTCGACGGCGCGCCGATCGGAAGCGGAACACCGGGCCCGAACACGCGGGCGCTGCACCTCGCGTTTCGACGACATGTGGGGATGGGCGACGCAAAAGCGCCGTGGTCTATTCCCCCCTCTCCACGGCGTGGAGAGGGGGGTTAGGGGGGTGAGGTCTGGCGATCAGGTCGAAGCTTCCGCCGACCCCTCCGCGGGAGCCTGCGGAGCAGCCTGCGGCACCTGCGGCCCGAGCGGCGCCACCGGAATGCGCAGCGACCCGCCACCCTGATGCGCGAGCACGCTGATCCCCTTCTGGAAGAAGCCCAGCAGGAAGGGAATCTCGTTCGGCGGCGACGTGATGAGCCCCGCCTCCTTCACCGCGCGCGCCACTGCGAGCACGTCCGCCGCGCGATCGCTGCCCTTCCGCGTGCGCACCGAGATCGCCGCGTCTCGCATCCGCGTCGCGATGATCGCGCGCGCCTCCGGCGAGAAGAAGCGATCCGTCGCGCTCGCGATCTCCTCGCGCAGCGCCTCGTTCACGGCCTGCGGATCGCGCACGCCCTCCGGCCCGAGCCGCTGACCGAGCCGCTGGAGCAGCTCCTCCAGGCTCCCGCGATCGGGGAGCCACGACCGGAACTCCGGCTCCTCGTGCAGCGTCGCCGACCCGGGCGCGCGCGCCCAGGCGATCTCGCTCGTGACCTCGGCTTCGAGATCGGCCACCGGATGCGGCGGCTCGGCCTCGGGGCACGGCTCGACGAGCTCGCGGCAGCCCTCGAACCCGAGCGGCACGATCTGCCCCGACGTGGCGTTTTGCTTCCGCGCCGCGGCGATCCGATGACGCGCCCACTCCACGGACACGGGCGCCGGCGACACGCCGAGCCCTTCGAGCGCGCGGTTCCGGCCTTCCTTGAGCTGCGAGCCGCTCATCCACGCGCTGCCCGCGTTCAGGATGCCGATCGGGTCCCGCACGATCACCTCGGCCAGGTGGTAGCGACCGCTCGCGTCACGGCTCGTGATCGAGATGGCCGACGTCCCGCTGCCGTCGGGCGGCAGGAACGTCGCTTCGAGCACCACCTCGGCCTTCGCGTCGACGCGCGCCACCCGCGGCCGCGTCGGGATCGCCGTCCCGCGCGACTTCAGGATGTTGATCGCGCGACGCGCGGCCTTGCGCGCGGCGCCCGGCGCGTCGTCCGCGTCGGCCACGGCCGCGATCGCCTCCACGTTCGAGCCGGCGAGCCACGCGTCCACGAGGGCCGCGCTGCGATCGCCTGCCTTGCGCGCGGCCTCCACGGCCGTGTCCCAGCCGGCCGACAGATCGGCCGCCTCGAACGCCGGGGCCGCTGCGGCCGCCGGGGCCTCTGCGGCGCCTTCTGCCTTCGCGGGTTGCGCCGGGGCCTTGCCCTTCGCCTGCGCGGCCTTCGCCTTCGCGGCGAGGGCTTCCTTCGCCGTCAGCGCCGGCTTCGGCGCGGAAACCTTCGGGCCGCCGCTCGCCTTCGGGGGCGGCGCGATGATCGTCACGATGTTCGGCTTCGGCGCGGCCGGCTTCGGGGCGGGCGCGGGCGCGGCCGGCTTCGCGGGCGGCGCGGCCGGCTTCACGGCGGCGGCCGGCTTCGCCTGGGCCTCACCCGCGGCGGCGGACGCGGCGGCGCTCGGCGCGGCGGCTTGCGGACGATCACGACGCGGGCCTGCGCCCTCGGGACGCGGACCACGCTCCGGCCTCGGACCACGCTCCGGCCGCGGACCCCGATCCGGACGCGGACCACGATCCGGCCTCGGACCCCGGTCCGGGCGCGGGCCTCGATCGAGACGCGGCGGCCTCTCGCCGCCTTCGGCGCGGGCTTCCCCGGGCGGGGCGCCGGGACGGGCGGGGCGGGCCGGGCCCATGGGCGAGCGTGCGGCGTTCGGGCCGGGCCGCGGGCGCATCCCTTCTTCCTGACGCGGAATGAAGTCGCCGCCGTTGTCCCTTCGGGGGCCGCGGGGCGGCGGCCTACCGCCGCTCGGCCTCGCGGAGCCGGCGGGCGGACGGGGCCCGCGCATGTCGATCCGGCGCACGCCTTCGGGCCTGCCGCCGGGGCCGCTCGCGGCGGGCTTCGGCGCGGGAGCGGCGGCGCCTTCGCCGGCGGCCGGCTCCTTCTTCGCCTCCCCGGCCTCTTGCGTGGGCTTTGCCTCCGCAGTCGGGCTGTCGGTGCCGGGCTCGCCCTCGCGCCGCGTGCTCGCCGAGCGGACGATCCTGCGCGTCTTCTTCTCGGGGTTGTCGCTATCGTCCTTGGTGGTCATTTCGAGGCTCCCCTGGGGATTGACTTTGCCCAGGTGTCAAACATGGGCAATCGCATCGATTTCGACGGCGGCGCCCTTCGGCAGCGCCGACACTTGGATGGTCACGCGTGCGGGCGGCTCGGCGCCCACGACTTCTCCGTAAATCCGGTTGACGACCGCGAAATCGCCGAGATCGACGAGCCAGATCGTCGTCCGCACGACGTCGGGCCACGACGCGCCGGCGGCGCGGAGCACCTCGCCGAGGTTCGCGAGCGCTTGCTTCGTCTGCGCCTCGATCCCGCCTGCGACGAGCTCACCCGTCTTCGGGTCGATGGGGATCTGGCCGCTGCAAAAGACGAGGTTCCCGGCGCGCGTGGCCTGCGAGTACGGGCCGATCGCGGCGGGTGCATCCTTCGTGGAAATGATGGTTTTCGGCATCTGTCGTACCCTCCGTTCAGCCGAAGCTCTTCCGGCCCTCGATGGCGCGGCCGAGCGTGACTTGATCGGCGAACTCGAGGTCGCCCCCGTGGGGCACGCCGCTCGCGATGCGGGTCACGCGCGCGCCGAGCGAGGCCATCTCGCGCGCCACGAGCAGCGCCGTCGCCTCGCCGTCCACCGACGGCGGCGTCGCCACGAGCACCTCGCTCACGGGCGCCTCGGGATCCTTCACGATGCGCCGCAGCCGCTCGAGCGGCAGATCCTCGGCCGAGATCCCGTCGAGCGGCGAGAGCAGCCGCCCGAGCACGAAATACTTCCCGCGCATCACGCCGCTCCGCTCGATGGCGAGCAGGTCTTGCACCCGCGCGACCACGCAGAGCAGCGCCTTGTCACGCCGCTCGTCCCGGCAGATTGCGCAGCGCACGGGCTCGTCCGGCGGAGCTCCCTCGACGACCTCGGCGATGTTCCCGCAGCGCTCGCAGGGCCGCACGTGGTCGCGCAGCGTGGCGAGCTCGGCGCCGAGATCACGCGCGACTTCCTCGTCCGCCGTCGCCAGGAACAGGGCGAAGCGCTGCGCGGTCTTCTCGCCGACGCCGGGCAGCCGCGCGAACAGGTGCGCGACGCGTGTCAGACGTTCGGGCAAAGAAGAGGTGCGCGTGACGTAGGAGGTGGGGCTCCGCGTGGCCACTACGTGTGCATTCCCGGGATCTTCACGCCGCCCGTGACCTTCGCGATCTCGGCTTCGACGTGCTTGTCGGCCTGCTCGAGCGCCGAGTTCGCCGCGGCTGCCACCGCGTCGAGCGCCATCTCCAGGCCCTCGGCCGCGAGGAAGTCCGGATCGATCGCGATCTTCCGGACCTTGCCTTCGCAGGTCACGGTGACCGAGACCTTGTCCGACGCGGCGGTCGCCGAGATCTCGTGGTCCTTGATCTTGGCTTTCGCCTCGTCGATTTTGCGCTGCATCCGGGCCGCTTGGCGGACCAGCTCGTTCATTCCACCGCGAAATTGCATGGGAGGAGCGTGTATGCCGTGAAGTCGGCTGGGCTGCAAGGCCGGACGAACGCCCCGGCGCGCCTCTTCGCTCGCTTGCTGCCCGCCGCGCCGGTCCGGTTGCGGGGACGGGGTAGGGAGACGCGGCCGCGCCTTTCTGCTACGTCGAGGCGGCGATGAGCTACGTCGTCCTCGCGCGCAAGTACCGACCGCAGTCGTTCGAGGATCTCGTCGGTCAGGGGCACGTCTCGACCACGCTCGAGAACGCGATCGCCAAGAACCGCGTCGCGCACGCCTTCTTGTTCACGGGCGTCCGTGGCGTCGGCAAGACGACGAGCGCGCGCATCCTCGCGAAATCGCTCAACTGCGTGAAGGGTCCGACGTCGAAGCCCTGCCAGGAGTGCGCTCCTTGCAAGGAGATCACCGTCGGCAGCGACGTCGACGTTCAGGAGATCGACGGCGCGAGCTACACCGGCGTCGACGACGTCCGCAAGCTCCAGGAGAGCCTGCCGTACCGGCCTTCGCGCGACCGGTTCAAGATCTTCATCGTGGACGAGGTCCACATGCTCTCGAACAACGCGTGGAACGCGTTCCTCAAGACGCTCGAGGAGCCGCCGCCCCACGTGAAGTTCATCTTCGCGACGACCGAGGTCCACAAGATCCCGGTCACGATCCTGAGCCGCTGCCAGCGCTACGACTTCAAGCTCATCAGCGCGCTCTCGATCACGGCGCGCCTGCGCTTCGTCCTCGACCGCGAGGGCGTCGGTTACGAGGACGCGGCGCTCTCCATCATCGCGCGCGAGGCCGCGGGCAGCATGCGCGACGCGATGAGCTTGCTCGATCAGGTCCTCGCGTGGGTCGGCGTCGACGGCGACAAGCTCACGGCCGAGGGCGTGGCGCGGGTCCTCGGCGTCGCGGATCGCTCGGTCCTCCACGGGCTCGCGGCCGCGCTCGTCGACGGCGACGCCGAGGCGTGCCTGCGCACGGTCTCCGACCTCGCGCATCAGGGCTACGATCTGCCGCACGTCGCGCGGGATTTCCTCGCGCATTTGCGGGACCTCGTGGTCGCCAAGGTCTCCGCGGATCCGACGGGCCTGCTCGACCTCGCCGACAGCGAGCTCGCCGACGTGAAGTCCCTCGCGGCGCGCGCGGACGCCGACGACCTCGCGCGTTTGCATCAAGGATTTTCGCGTTCGTACGACGACGTCACGCGGAGCGGTCAACCACGCGCGGCGCTGGAGATGACGCTCGTACGCCTCGCGCGCCGGCCGCCCTTGATGCCGGTGGACGAGCTCTTGCGACGGATCGGGGAGATGGAACGTCGCCTACTCGGCAGCGGCGGGGGCGGCGCGCCCTCGGGAAGCGCCGGCCACGGCAGGCCCATGCAAGGCGGGGGAACGCCGCCGGGCCAGCGTCGAGGCGCCTCCGCCGACCCATCACCCGGTCCATCAGCCGCGAACGGTCCACCTGCCTTTTCTGCTCCGCAGAACGGCGCCGCGAACGGTCCACCTACCTTTTCTGCTCCGCAGAACGGCGCCGCGAGCGGTCCACCTACCTTTTCTGCGCCGCAGAACGGCGCCGTGAGCGGTCGCCCTTCCTTTTCTGCTCCGCAGAACGGTGCCGCGAGCGGCCCACCTGCCTTCTCTGCTCCGCAGAACGGCGCCGTGAGCGGTCGCCCTTCCTTCTCTGCTCCGCAGAATGGCGCCGCGAGCGGTCGCCCTTCCTTCTCTGCTCCGCAGAACGGCGCCGTGAACCGTCCTTCGACCGTTCCGCCTCCCGCCGAGGGCGCGTCCCGAGCACCTTCCGCCCCGAACCCCGCCGATCTCGCCGCCTTTCGCGCCGTGATCGAGCTCGTCCGCGCCAAGCGCGCGCCCCTCGCCTCCGTGCTCGAGCACGCGGCGCTGCTCCGCATCGGCCCCGACGGCATCGTGCTCGGCTTCGAGGCCGACTCCTTCCTCGGCAGGCAAGCGCAGGAGCCCATCGCCAAGGAGGCCATCCGCGCCGCCCTCGCCGCGCATTACGGCGGCAACCCCGACGTCACCTTCGAAACGCTCCGTCCCCAGAGCGGCGCGGTCACGGTCGCGCAGATCGACGGCGCCGGCCTCCGCGCCCGCCTCGACAACGCGCGCCGCGCCATCGCCGATCACCCCCTCGTCACGGCCGCGATCGAGCTGCTCGGGGCGGAGCTACGGGACGTTCGCCTCGGACACGAAGACGCCGCGGCCGCCGAGCGCATGTCGACGCGCTAGGATCGGCCATGCGCTTGCTCCCCTTCGCCGCGGCGATCGCGGCCTTCTCGCTCCTCGCGCCCGCCGAATCCCACGCGAACGGACGCTTCCCCATCGCCGACCAGCTCGTCGTCGACCCCAAGGATCCTTCGCACATCGTCCTGCGCACCACGTACGGCATCCTCGAGAGCTCGGACGCGGGCGGCGCGTGGTCGTGGAGCTGCGAAGGCGCGGTCGGCTACGGCGGCACCCAGGATCCGGCCATCGGCGTGCTCGGCGACGGAACCATCCTCGCCGGCGTCTTCGAAGGCCTCAGCATCAGCCACGATCGCGGCTGTTCCTGGGGTTTCGTCCAGGATCCCTTGACAGACGAGTACGTCATCGACGTCTCCGTCCACCGCGACGACCCTTCGCGCGGCGTCGCCATCACCTCCACCGGCAAGGGCACCGACGGCTTCCACGTGATCCTCGCCGAGACCGCCGACAACGGCGCCACCTGGACGCAGGCCGGCACGCCGCTCCTGAGCGATTTCATCGCCCTCACGGTCGACGTCGCGCCCTCGAACACGCAACGCGTCTTTGCGAGCGGCATCGTCGGCAAGTCTTTTGCGCCCGCGATCGAGCGCTCCGACGATCGCGGCGTCACCTGGACGCGCACCTACCTCGACGCGGCGTACGCGAAATTCGTCCCGTTCCTCGCCGCGATCGCCCCGGACAACCCCGACCGCGTCTACCTGCGCCTGAGCGGCGATCCGGTCGACAAGCTCCTCGTCAGCGACGACGCCGGCGCCACGTTCACCGAGGTCTTCACGGCCGCCGACGACCTGCTCGGCTTCGCTCTCTCGCCCGACGGCACGCGTGTCGCGATCGGCGGCCCCAAGGACGGCGTCCAGATCGCGAACACCGCGGACCTCGCGTTCCAGAAGGTCAGCAGCATCTACACGCGTTGCCTCACGTGGACGACCGCGGGCATCTACGCGTGCGGCAACCAGTTCGTCGACGGCTTCACGGTCGGCCTCTCGAAGGACGAGGGCAAGACGTTCGAAAACATCTACAACCTGGCCGAGATCTGCCCGCTCGAATGCGGCGAGGGCGCCACGACGCCGGAGGCGTGCATCATGAGCTGGCCTGGCGTCGCGGCGACGCTCGGGATCGAGCCGACCGCGTGTGGCGGCATCGGCGCAGGAAGCGGATCGGGCAGCGGCACCGGCGGAGGCTCGCCGCACGAGCTCGAAGCGGCGGGCGGCTGTGATTGCGGCCTGGGAAGCGCGTCGAGTGCGTCCGGCGCGGCCGTCCTGGCGGGGCTCGGCGCGCTCGCGATTCGCTTGCGAAGGCGCAGGGATCGCTCGGGGAAGACGCGCTAACGCAGCACCGCCCGCACGCTCTCCTCGACGATCCCCAGGAGCGTCTCGAGCTCGTCGTCCGTGATCGTGAGCGGCGGCGCCACGTACACCACGTCGCCGAGCGGCCGCAGATACGCCCCGCGCCGCCTCGCCTCTGCGTACACCCGCCATCCGAGCTCGCCGAGATAACTCGCGCCCTTCGACAGATCGAGCGCGCCGATCATCCCGAGCGAGCGCGCCCGCGACACACCCGGGATCGCGCCCATCGCCGTGAACGCCTTCGTGATCCGCGCGCCCTTCGCGCGGGCCTTCGCGAGGATCTCCTCCTCCCGGAAGATCGCGAGCACCTCGCGCGCGATGGCCGCGCCGAGCGGGTTTCCGCAGAACGAGTGCCCGTAATAAAAGGCTCGCTCCGGCGCGCCGAGGAACGCGTCGAAGACACGTTGTGTCGCGAGCGTCGCCGCCATCGGGAACATGCCGCCGGAAAAGCCCTTCGCGAGGCACATCAGGTCCGGCGTGATCCCCGCGTGATCACACGCCCACATCGGCCCCGTGCGCCCGTAGCCCGTGAACACCTCGTCGATCACGAGCAGCACGTCGTACCGATCGCAGAGCGCGCGCGCATGCCGCAGGTACGCCGCGTCGTACATCCGCATCCCCGTCGCGCCTTGCACGAGCGGCTCCAGCACCACCGCCGCGATCGTGTCGCTGCCCTCCGCGAGCAGCTTCTCGAGCGCCTCGAACGCCCGCGCATACCCTGCATCCGAAGGCGTATCGCCCTCGGGCGGCGGCACGTGGATGCACTCCATCAGCACGCCTGCGAACGGCTTGCGGAACACCTCCACGCCCCCGAGGCTCGTCGCGCCGATCGTCTCGCCGTGGAACGCGCCGTCGAGCGCGACGAACCGCCGCCGCTCGGGCCTTCCTTCGTTGTGCCACATCTGCAGCGCGAGCTTCAGCGCGACCTCCACCGCCGTCGAGCCGTCGTCGCTGTAGAACACCTTTCCGAGGCCCCGCGGCGCGATCGATACGAGCTCCTCGCCGAGCACCGCCGCGCCCTCGTGCGTCACGCCCGCGAGCGACACGTGGCAGAGCTTCTCGGCCTGACGCGCGAGCGCCGCCACGAGCCGCGGGTGGTTGTGCCCCAGCGTCGCGACCCACCAGCTCGAATTCGCGTCGAGGTAGCTCCGCCCATCCACGTCGAAGAACCGCGCGCCCGCGGCCCGTTCGACCACGAGCGGATCCACCTCGTCGATGTACCGCTGCATCGGCGTGTACGGGTGCCATACGTACCGCTTGTCCGCGCGCACGATCTCCGCGCGCCGCTGGGCCCTTTGATCTACGCCTCTCGTCACGTCTTCCTCCCGGCGAACGCGCGTCGGACTTCTACTGGCATCGGCGGCAGCGAGCTCGTCCGGTTGATCTCCGGCGGCACCGACCTCCGCCCCGGCGCAGGCTCGCCCTGCTGCGGCAAGAAGATCCGCACCTCCGTCCCCGCGCCCACGTCGCTCTGGATCGACAGCCGCCCGCCGTGCGCGTCCACGATCCGCGCCACGATCGCGAGGCCGAGGCCCGTCCCCGCCGCGCGCGTCGTGAAGAACGGATCGAGCGCGCGATCGCGCACCGACGTGTCCATCCCCTCGCCCGTGTCCGCGATGCGCACCTCGACCCCGCTCGCGCCGCTCTCCGCGTGCGCCACGAGCGTCACCGTCAAGGATCCGCCGCCCGGCATCGCTTGCAGCGCGTTCGTCACGATGTTCTCGAACACCTGCCTTAGCAGCATCGGATCGGCCTGGATCCGCTCGAGCGGCTCAGGCTCCACGAGCGTCACCTTCACGCTCGTCTGGTTCTGCGACAGCGCGAGCGCGCGCTCCACGATCTCGCGCGCCGACACGGGCTGACGCTCGCACCGCACGGGCCGCGCGTACCGGAGCAGATCCCCCACGAGCCGGTTCAGCCGCGACGCCTCCTCGTCGAGGATCCCGAGCAGCGTCTGCCGATCGTCCTCGCCGAGCCCTTCACGACGGAGCGTCGCCACCGCGGTCGTGATGATCGCCAAGGGGTTGCGCACCTCGTGCGCGATCACCGCCGACAGCTCTCCCACCGCCGCGAGCTGCTCCTTGCGCACGATCTCCGCCTGCGCCGCGCGAAGATCCTCGTAGGCCCGCGCGATCTCCGCCGACCTCTGCTTCAGCTCCGACGCGCGCTCCTCCAGCCTTTGCCGCAGCGCCACGTAACGCGACAGCAGCGACATCACGACGCCCATCACGAACGCCGCGTATCCGTACGGGCTCGTGAGCGGCTTGCCTTGCCCGAGCACCCCGTGAAACCCGTCGTAGCCCGTGCTCACGACGAGCGCGATCGCGCCCCACAGCGACGGGAGCAGATCCGACCGCCCGCGCAGCGCGCCTCGCACGAACACCGTCATCCCGAAGACCGCCGTCGCGAACGAGCCGACCGACAGCACCGCCGCGAGCGGATGCGCGGGCGTCGTGACCTCCACGACCGAGAGCCCGAGCAGCGACACCGGCGCTTCGGCCACGGTGTCGAACTGCCGCACGTGCTCGATCACGCTCGCGACCCCGAGAAGCGCCGCCGCGCCGTAGATCGCGAAGAGCACCCGCGGGGCGAGGCGCATCTGCGAGAGATGCGCGACCACGTGCGCGAGCAGCGCCGCCGCGAGCACGCGCCCCACGTCCGAGGCGAGCAGCGAACCGCGCACGAGGGCTGCGTCCCGCATCACGTGCAGCGCTGCCACGCCCGCCGTGTGCACCGACAGCGCGAGGCAGAGGAACCCGAACAGGACGAAGTCGACCTCGCGCCCGCGCAGGCGCTCTTTCCGCCGCGCGACGAAGCAGAACGTGGCGATCGCGACGTACGCGACCACCCACGCGCTCAAGAATCCGGCGATGGAGTGGGCGTGCACGGTCCTTGGAGCTTTCCCCGATCCGGCGAGCCAGGGCCATCGGGAGTCGGCCGCATCGTCGGGCCGGGAAGGGCCTTCGCCCGGGCCGAGCATGCGCGTGGACCCGGGCCCCGACAAGCCCGTTTTTCGAGGCGCTCCCTCCCGCCCCCGGGCGGCGTGCGCTGGTTGTGAAACCGTTGCGGCCTACGCAACTTTTTCCCCGGTAGACGGCGTTACCAGGGTCCTCGACTGCGAAGCCACCCACGCGCATTCCGCCTCAGCGCCCGTGCCTTCGCATGGACACGGCCCGACCGTTCGGGGCACGTTGCTTGCTTCTTTCGCCCCGGATCCTGCAGTCTTCGCTTGTTGCGAAGGATCCACCGGAGGTTTCGACCCATGGCGCGTGCGTCGGGCAGATCGACAGGGATGCTCGAAAAGAACGGCTCGTCCGGCGCGGGATCCCGCGCGGCTCTCCGCTCGACCTTTGCCCTCGTGATGCTCGTCCTCGCGCCTCTCGGCGTGGTCTTCGCCGCGTGCTCGGCCGATGGGCCGCTCGGGGCGCGGCCCGGTGAGGGCGGCAGCGGCGGCAGCGGCGGGACCGGCGCCGGCCCGAGCGTGGGCCCCTGCGTGGATGGCCAGGCGCGCGATTGCCACGTCACGATCGGCGAGCAAAACGGGATCCTCACCTGCCTCGACGGCACGCAGCAGTGCGTCGAAGGCGAGTGGGCCCCCTGCGCCGAGGGCACCATCTCCTCCCGCGCCGCGCCGCCGAAGTCGAAGATCCGCGAGACCTCGGCGCGCCCCGACGACGATCAGGGCGGCGGCATCATCATCCTGAACCACGTCTCGAGCGCGTGCGCCAACAACCCCTGCGATCCCTCGTGCCAGGTCTTCGACGAGGAGCCCGACGCCGGCCTCAAGCTCGACGCCGGGGGCAGCGTCTTCAACTGGCAGACCGGCGACCTCGACGATTTCCCGAACGGCCTCGTGAACAAGGGCCTGAAGGAGCCGTGCGCCCAGGCGGCCGACTGCCAGTTCAACATGCAGTGCGAGAGCCCGACCTCGAACACGTGCTCGCACCACAAGTGCTCCGTCGGCGAAGGGCTCTATCCCGAGTGTGATCCGTGCGTGAAGACGATCTGCACCGCGGATCCGACCTGCTGCCTCGTCCCGTACAGCGGCACCTGCGCGCACGACCCGTGCGTCACCGGCGTCGGCTTGAAGAAGACCTGCAGCACCTGCGTGAACACCGTCTGCACGGCGAACC
This sequence comes from Polyangium sp. y55x31, assembly GCF_029946505.1. Lineage (GTDB taxonomy): Bacteria > Myxococcota_A > Polyangia > Polyangiales > Polyangiaceae > Polyangium. The sequence continues at coordinate 8,989 of NZ_JARZHG010000050.1, read as the reverse complement.
CGACCTGCTGCACCGGCACGTGGACGCAGGCTTGCGTGGACGCCTTCGCCGCTGCGTGCCCGAAGAGCTGCGCCGGGGTGCAGGGGAGCTGGACGCCGAGCTGCGTCGACAAGGTCTACAGCCTCTGCGGCGCCGAGTGCAAAACCGACCCGCCCTGCGCGCACGACAAGTGCTACTCGGGCTCCGCGCTGAGCGCCGCTTGTGACCCGTGCGTCGCCACGATCTGCCAGGCGAGCCCCTCGTGCTGCACGACGAAGTGGGACAACCTCTGCGTCGACAAGGTCAAGACGCTCTGCAACGAGAGCTGCCCCGCCAAGGGCGTGTGCACGCCGTGGCTGCCCGGCGAAACCGACCCGAAATGCCCCGGGATCGACCTCTCCGTCGGCGTCCCGTGCAACGGCGTCGTACCCGTCTGCAACCACGGACAAACCCAGGCGCCCACGGGCATCCGCCTCGTCCACTTCCCGGCGAACTCGCAGCAGTACCCGAAGTGCACGCCCGATCAGACGCACCCCGGCATGATGGAGTGCCTCACGCAGGCGCCCATCCCGCCCGGCAAGTGCATCAACGTCGACGCGAACGCCTGCGGCATCGGCAACGGCAACCGCGAGATCATGATCAACCCGCCGAAGAAGACGGCGGCGAACCCCTACGTCACCGAGTGCTTCTGCGAGAACAACTGGTCGCTCTCGAGCGGCGGCAACGCTTGCGAGGCGCCCGATTGCTCCTCCGTCACGAGCCGGACCATCCGCCCCGTGAACATGTTCGTCCAGTTCGACCGCTCCGGCTCGATGACCACGAACGATCGCTGGGGCAAGACCACCGGCGCGCTGAAGGCCTTCTTCTCGGACCCCGCCTCGGCCGGCATAGGCGTCGCGCTCCGCTTCTGGGAGCACTACAAGCCCGTCACCGGCTGCGACGACACGAACTGCAGCATCGACGCGTGCTCGGTCCCGCTCGTCGCGCTCGGCAAGCTCACGACCGCGTCTGCGCCGACGGACACGCAGGAGCAGAAGCTCATCAACGAGATCAACAACACCCTGCCCGCCGCCGACACGCCGCTCCTGCCCGCGCTCGCCGGCGCTGAAAAGTGGGCCAAGGCCTACCAGCTCGCGAACCCGAACCAGCAGACCGTCGTCGTGCTCGTCACCGACGGCTACCCGAACTCCTGCGGCACCGACTCGAACACGATCGCGGGCTACGCCGAGGACGCGTACCTCAACGCCGGCGTGCTCACGTACGCGATCGGCATCCAGGACGCGAACGTCGCCTTGATGAACCTCATCGCGCAGAAGGGCGGCACGGCCAACGCGTTCTTCGTCACCGATCAGGGCGACGCGCAGCAGCAGATGCTCTCCGCGCTGCTCGAGATCAAAGGCGACGTCGTCGCGTGCGAGTTCGACCTGCCGAACGCGGGCCTCTTCGATCCCTCGAACGCGACGGTCACGTTCATGCCCACGTCCGGCAACGCCGTCTCGTTCGCCAAGGTCGCGAGCCAGGCCGCGTGCGGCAACGGCTGGTACTACGACAACGCCCAGAACCCGAAGAAGATCTTCCTCTGCCCGACCACGTGCCAGACCGTGCTGAACTCGGCCGGCGCGACGATCGACGTCGAGCTCGGCTGCCCCGGCGCGTACACCGCGCAGACGTTCACGCACGTGTATCAGGCCACGTGCCCCACGGGCACCAAGGTGCAGTGGGGCTACTTCGCCTACGACAGCGTCACGCCCGGCGATTCGAACCTCGCCTTCGCCGCGCGCACCGCGGACACCGCGGCCGCGCTCTCGGGCGCGTTCACCACGCTCGCGACGGCCAAGACCTCGCCCGTCGACACGCAGCTCTGCACCATGGCCGGCCCCTCGCCGTGCCCGATCGACATGTACACGAAGCTCGGTTTGCCCGGCGCGCGGCAGTCGTTCCTCGAGTTCTCCGTCACCTTCAACCCGACCACCAACAAGGGCGCCGCGCCGACCCTCAACGGCTGGGAGATCACCTACTCGTGCGTCGACAGCGAATGACCTCGCGCATCTGGCCCCTCGCCGCGCTCTTCGGCCTCGCGCTCGTCGCGTGCGGCGAAGACGAGCTCCCGCCGCGACAAACCACCACCTCGTCGAGCTCCGGCAGCGGAGGACAAGGCGGCGCAGGCGGACAAGGCGGCGCGGGCGGCGTCGGCGGCGTGGGTGGACAAGGCGGCGCGGGCGGCATCGGCGGGCAAGGCGGCACGGGCGGTAGCCCGCCCGATCCCGTCTGCGGCGACGGCAACCTGAACCCCGAGATCGGCGAGGAATGCGACGACGGAAACCCCGGCGGCGCCGACCTCTGCGACGCGAACTGCAAGCTCGTCACGAGCGAGGCCGAGCCGAACAACACGCCCGCGCAAGCGAACGCGTGGAGCTCGCCGTGGGGCGCGCAAATCGCGCCGGCCGGCGACGTCGACGTCTTCTCGTTTGATGTGCCCGCGTCCGCGAGCCTCGTCGTCGAGACCCGCGACCCGGGCGACGGCGCCTGCGCCGCGTCGAAGCTCGACACCGTCGTCGAGATCCTCGGCTCGAACGGCGCCACCGTGCTCGCGAGCGACGACGACGCGGGCGAGGGCTACTGCTCGCGCGCCACGCTCGCGCTCGTCCAGCCGGGCCTCTACTACGCGCGCGTCACCGCCGCGCCCGACACTCCGAACCCCACGTTCCACTACCGCCTCGTGATCGACGCGATCACCAACACCTGCGGCGACGGCGTGCGTACGCCCGGCGAGCAATGCGACGACGGCGGCACCACCGCGGGCGACGGATGCAGCCCGACCTGTCAGCTCGAGATCCACGAGACCGAGCCGAACGACACGATCGCCCAGGCGAACACCTTCACGAGCGGCTGGCAGGCGATCCTCTCGCCCGTCATGGATGCCGACTACGTCTCCGTCCAGGTCGCGACGGACGGCTCCGTGATCACCGCGCAGACCGGCGACGCCGGCCTCGGCGGCTGCGTGATGAGCACGCTCGACACGATCGTCACGATCCTCGATTCCACCGGCAAGGAGCTCGTCACGAATGACGACGCCTTCGGCTACTGCTCGCTCGCCAAGGCGGAGAACGTCGCGGCCGGCACGTACTACGTGCGCGTCACGGCGGGCGGCCGCGCCTCGGATCCGAGCTACTACGGCCTCTCCGTCTCCGTCACGACCCCCTGACTTGACCGCCGCGAGCCCCGGCGTAAGGCTCGCGTCGTGCCTCAACGCAAGCGTTACCTCTTCGTCTGCGTGAACCGCCGCCCCGACGGCACGCCCAAGGGCTCGTGCGCGCAGCGCGGCGCCGTCGAGATCCACGCCGCTCTCAAGGACGCGCTCAAGGATCGGGGCCTCGCGAAGACCGAGGTGCGCGCCTGCACGTCGAGCTGCCTCGACGTCTGCTGGGCCGGCCCGGCCATTGCCGTCGAGCCCGACGGCTACTTCTACGGCCGCGTCACGATGGAGGACGTCCCCGCGATCGTCGAATCGCTCGCGAACGGCACCCGCGTCGAGCGCCTCCTTTTGCCCTCCAACGATTTCGACGAGAAGACCGCCGGACCTCCGCTGCCTGCTCCAAAAGCCAAGCCTGCGGAGGGCGGCGAGCCGTGAGCGGCTTCGAGTTTCGCGAGACGATGGCGGGCAGCTACCACCGCGTGGACGAGCCCCACCAAGAGCGACCTCTCGCGTTCACGATCCGCGCCAAGAGCGCCCCGCTCCTCCGCTTCCTCCGCCGCCCCGAGGTCGAGATCGAGGGCGCGATCGACGCCCCGGGCCTCGCGGATCATCGCTACCTCCGCGGCACCCTCGGCATGGACCTCCTCCGCACGGGCACGCTCCCCTACGCGTTCCGCTTCCGGGGCGACGACGACAAACCGTACGTCTTCGAAGGCCAGAAAGACGTCTCCGTGCGGGAGCTACTCGAATCGATGACCGTGCTCCCCGGCGCCATCAAAAACGAGGATGGCGCCGTCGTCGCTCGCGCGCTCTTGCGCTTCGACGCTCGCAGCGACCTCGTCAAATTCTTGAGGAGCTTCCGGCTCTCTCGCTGACCGCTCTCGTCACCCGTTGGAGGACAAACGATGCGACGGCTCGATCCCAAGACGAGCGTGGTGCTCGTCGTCGACGTGCAGGACAAACTCGCCGCGGCCATGCCCGAGGACCGCATGAAGGACCTCGTCCGCGCTGCCACGGTGCTCCTCGAGGCCGCCGACCTCCTCGGCGCGCGCGTGATCGCCACCGAGCAGTACCCCGCGGGCCTCGGCCGCACGATCGCGCCGATCGGCGACAAGCTCCGCGCCCTCCGCGCGCCCGTCGTCGAGAAGATCGACTTCTCCGCTTGTGACGAACGTGGCTTCGAGCGCGCGTGGGCCTCGATCGGCACGCCGCGCAACGCGATCGTCCTCGGCATGGAGACGCATGTCTGCGTCATGCAGACCGTGCGCGAGCTCGCCACACGTGGAACCAACGTGCACGTCATCGCCGACGGCGTCGCCTCGCGCCGCGACGATCACCGCGCCATCGGCCTCGAACTCTGCCGCGCCGCCGGCGCCACGATCACCACGATGGAGACCGTCGTCTTCGACTGGCTCGGACGCGCCGGGACGGAGTCCTTCAAGAAGCTCTCGAAGTTGATCCGCTGACACCCTGGCAACCGGACATCCTGGCAACGGCGCATCCCGTCGATTTTCGTGATCTCAGCCACCTCGCCCTTGCCAAGTTGACGAACCGTCAGACAACGTGGACACCGTGCCTGCCGGTGTGACATGTTGTCGACATGGTTGACGAGCTGTCAGGATCTTCGACGCCCGCGCCTCCCGAGGCGAAGGCCGGGGCCGACGCGCCCACCGTGCTCGTGGTGGACGACGAGCCCAGTAACCTTGCTTCCATCGAGAAGATTTTCCAGCGCGACGGCATGCGCGTCCTCACGGCGTCCTCGGCCCGCGCCGCGCTCGACCTTCTCCGCGGACACCGCGTCGAGGTCGTCCTCACCGACCTCATGATGCCCGGCACCAGCGGCATCGAGCTCCTCCGCGCGATCAAGCAGCTCGCCCCCGACACCGAGGTCGTCCTCATGACGGCGTACGGCACCGTCGAGACGGCCGTCCAGGCCATGCGCGAGGGCGCCTACGACTTCGTCGAAAAGCCCCTCAAGCGGATGACGATCATCAAGAGCGTCCGCAAAGCCGCGGAGCGCCGCTCCCTCGTCGCCGAAAACCGCTCCCTCCGCCAGGAGCTCAAGCTCCTCACGAAGCGCGAGATCATCGGATCGAGCCCGGCGCTCCGCCGCGTCCTCGACGTCGCCACGCAGGCCGCGCCCTCGTCCGCCACCGTGCTCGTCCTCGGCGAAAGTGGCACGGGCAAGGAGCTCGTCGCTCGTTACATCCACGATCACAGCGCGCGCCGCCACGGGCCTTTCGTCGCGGTCAACTGCTCCGCCATCCCGGAGACCATCCTCGAAGCCGAGCTCTTCGGCCACGAGCGCGGCGCATTCACCGGCGCTTTCGCGCGCCGCGAGGGTCGATTCGCCAAAGCGGCGGGCGGCACCCTCTTCCTCGACGAGATCGGCGAGCTCACGCCTTCCGTTCAGGTCAAGCTCCTGCGCGTCCTGCAGGAAAACGAATACGAGCCCATCGGCGGCGATACCGTCCGCGCCGACGTTCGAATCGTCGCCGCCACCAACAAGGACCTCCGCGCCGAGATCGCGGCCGGCCGCTTCCGCGAGGACCTTTTTTATCGCCTGAACGTCATCGCCATCACCGTGCCTCCGCTCCGGGCGCGCCGCGAGGACATCCCGCTGCTCGTCGACCATTTTCTCGGTGTTTACTGCGCGAAGAACAATCGCGGCCGCCTCGAAGCCCCGCGTGAGGTCATCGCGCGCCTGCTCGACTACTCGTTCCCGGGCAACGTCCGCGAGCTGGAAAACGTGATCGAGCGCGCCGCCGTCCTCTGCCGCGGCGAGAAATTGTCCGTCGAGGACCTCCCCGAGTCGATCCGCGAGAGCCTCGCCGCGGCCCCCGAGACGATCACGTTCTCGGTCGGAACGCCGCTCGACGAGGTCGAACGCCGGCTCATCCGGGAGACCCTCCGTTACGCCCATGGCGACAAATCCGTCGCCGCCCAGCTCCTCGGGATCTCCACCCGCACGATCTATCGCAAGCTCGGAGAGATCGAGGGTTGATCACCGGGAAGACCGGGGCGACCCCGTCGCTTGAAAATCCGATTGTCACTTTGGCAATCCTCGCCGCCCCCACCCTCCCCCCTTCGCCACCTTGTCGATCGTGGCCTTCCCGCGCGAAAAAAGGCCCGGGAAGCGCTAAGGTCGGGGCTGGCACGTCTCTCGCTAGTACGGAGCTGGGCTCATGGGACTCGATGCGATCCTGAAGCGCTACTTTCCCGCGGTCATCTGCCTCTTGATCGCCTCCGCCGCCTATTTCCAGGCGTCCGGAATGGGCGAGCTCGTCGCCGGCAGCGTCCTGCTCGATCCGTCGTCGATGCCACCGCCGCCGCCGCCGCCCAAGGGTGGCGCGTCGCACACGAGCTCCGGACAGGAACGCACGGTCAACGCTGGGCCGATCCTGAGCCGCAACCCGTTCGACTCCGTCACGGGCCCTCTCGACGGCAAGCCCCTCGATCTGCCGAGCCCCGCCGAGTCGCCGGCGCCCGATAACAGCGATCCTTACAACGATCCCGTCTGCGACGTCGGCAAGGTCCTTTTGATCACGCAATCGGAAGATCCCGATTGGTCGTTCGCGGCCATTGCGGGCTCGGACGGCAAAGCGCAGCTCCGGCGGCGCGGCGACGACGTCTCGGGCCACCAGATCTACTGGATCGGCTGGGATCGCGTGTGGCTCATGAGCGGCAGCTCGCGCTGCCAGATGCAGGTGCACGGCGAGCCGCCGAAGAAGCTCGCGTCCGCCTCGCCTGCGCCTTCGAGCACGCCGGACGCGCCGAAGCCGAAAGGCAAAGGGAAAGCCGTTCCGAAGGAGATCGCGGACAAGATTCACAAGATCAGCGAAAACCAATTCGACGTCGAGCGTTCGGTCGTCGATCAGATCCTGGAGAATCAGGCGGAGCTCATGCGGTCGGCGCGCATCGTACCCGAAAAGGAGGGCGACAAGGTCGTCGGGATCCGGCTCTTCGGCGTGCGCCCGGAATCGCTGCTCGGTACACTCGGCCTCGAGAATGGCGACCGCCTCCAGTCCATCAATGGCTTCGAGATGAGCGACCCGCAGAAAGCGCTCGAGGCATACGCGCGGCTCCGCACCGCGGACAAGCTCCAGGTGAGCGTCAATCGGCGAGGCAAGCCGATGAACATCGATTTCAACATCAAGTGACCGGGACGAACGGTTCCGCGACGAACGGCATCGAGACGGGAGACCGAGGGATGGCCAAGCTCAAGCTGCCTGCATTCAACGAGGGAAGCCTCCTCCAGCGAACGCTGCTCTACGTGGGCACGTTCGTCGTGGGCTCGATCGGCTTCGTCGCCCTCGCGAGCCTGCTCGTCGTCACGATCGCGAAATCCGTCTTGCCCGCCCGGGGCGAATCCAGCGAGGCGAGTGAGTCTAGCTCGGACAAACCGGCCGAGGTCGCCGCGGCGACGCCGGGCAAACCGACGACCAAGCTCCCGCGCCCGAAGCGTGGTAAAGCGGCCGCCCCGGCCGAGCCGCCCGCCGAGGCCACGCCCTGAAGTCTTCCGTAGCGAATGACCGAATCGAATTCGAGGATCATGAACACGCCTTACAGAAACTCCCGCCTGGGAAGGTTTGGCTTCGGTTTCGCCGCGCTGCTCTGCGCCTCCGCACCCGCGATCGCGTCCGCGCAGAATGGTCCGCCGCGCGGCGCGCCCGTCCTCAAGACGCCCGGCGCGCGCCCGCAGGCCGCCCCCCAGACCGGCGCGCCCCCGGCGGCGGCCGGCGGCGCCGGGGCCAACCCGAATGCGGGCAATCCTCCCGGCTTCCCGCCCGGCCCGCCGCCGCGCGCTGCGACGCCGTTTGGCCCCGCGCCCGTCGTCGGCGAGGATCCCATGGCCGGCGTCAAGCAGGGCCCGAAGGAAATCGATTTCAAGCCGCGTAATGGCAACTTCATGGTCTCCTTCAATCTGGAGGAGGCCGACCTCAACGAGCTCGTCAAGGCCATCAGCAACATCACCGGCCGGCGCTTCATCTATGGCGGCAAGCTCCGCCAGATCAAGGCCACGGTGTATTCGCCGGACAAGGTCACGGTGCAGGAGGCGTACAGCGCGTTCCTCTCGATCCTCGAGACGAACGGCCTCACCGTCATTCCGCACGGCCGTTTCCTCAAGATCGTGGAGACCCCCGGCGTCGTCTCGCAGACGACCCCCATTTACGGCGCCGGCACCGCGGTCCCCGCCGAGGATCGCTTCATCACCCGCATGTATCGCGTCGCCAGCGTCGATCCGAACGAGGCCGCGAACGTCCTCGGGAAGTTCAAATCGAAGGAGGGCGACATCACGGTCCACCCGTCCGGCAACCTCATCATCATGACGGACACGGGCTCGAACGTGCAGCGCATGATCCGCATCCTCGAGGACATCGACGTCGGCGGCGCGGGGGATCAGATCTGGTTCGAGCCGATCCATTATGCCGGGGCGAACGACGTCGCCATGAAATTGAACGAGATCCTCGATCTCAAGCCGGGCGCCGGAGGCAAGGGCGGCGCGCGGGGCGGCGCGGGCGGCGGCGGCGCGGGCGGCGGCGCGCGCATCATCGCCGACGACCGCACGAATTCGCTCGTCATCACGGCGAACCAGCCCGATTACATGCGCCTGCTCGAGCTCATCAAGCGCATGGACGTCCCGCAATCCGGCGAGGGGCAAATGCACGTATTGCCCCTCCAGCACGCTGGTTGCAAGGACCTCTCGGGCACGCTGAATCAGCTCCTCGGCGGCGCGGGCGGCGCGGGCGGCGGCGCCGCGGCCGGCGGTCGCCGCAACGCGCAGGCGGCCCCGCCCGTCCCCGGCTCGACCGA
>NZ_JARZHG010000004.1 GCF_029946505.1 Polyangium sp. y55x31 | reverse complement strand
CTCCGGGCAAACGTCGTCGAGGTCGCAGATGCCGTCGGCGTCCACGTCCGAGCAAGGAGGCGGGGGCGGCGGGGGCGGAGGCGGGGGCGGGGGCGGAGGCGGCGGCGGCGGCGGCGGCGGAGGCGGAGGCGGCGGCGGCGGCGGGGGCTCGTCGCAGGCGTCGCCGAGGCCGTCGCCATCGCCGTCGATTTGACCGGGGTTGTAGACGCCCGGGCAGTTGTCCTGGAAGTCGCAGAGGGAATCGCCGTCCACGTCGGCGCAAGCGTCACAGGCGTCGCCGAGGCCGTCCTTGTCCACGTCTTCCTGGCCCAGATTCGCGTGGTGGGGGCAGTTGTCGTCCGGGTCGCAGATCGTGTCCTTGTCGGCGTCGGCGCATTCACAGGCGTCGCCAATGCCGTCGCCGTCGGTGTCCTTCTGGTCGGCGTTGCCCCACGCCGGGCAGTTGTCGTCCTCATTGCAGATCTTGTCGCCGTCGATGTCGGGACAATTCGAGTCGCAAGCGTCGCCGACGCCGTCGCCGTCGGTGTCCTTCTGATCGGGGTTTTTCCAGCCGGGGCAGTTGTCCACGGGGTCGCAGATGAAGTCGGCGTCGATGTCCGGACAATCGCAGACGTCGCCGATGCCATTGCCGTCGCTGTCCTTCTGGCCCGGATTTTCGTCGTCGGGGCAGTTGTCGACGTCGTCGCAGATTCCATCGAAATCGCGATCCGGGCAGGTCACGGGCGGCGCGATCAGGTTGTCCCGGGAAGTCTCCACGTCCTCGCCGCGGCCGAAATTCATGCAGCCAGCGAGGATCACCGCCGAGACGAGCGCCGTCGCGTAATTGAAGCCATTCCTTCGATTCATGGAAAGTATACCTCGCTTCCGTGGTACGATTGCCATGGGCGGGACGGATTCGCGCCGTGCATGACGGCGCGCTTTCATGCACGAGCGTGAGCGACGCGGAAGCTCGCGCGGCGGCTCGGTTCATCGATGGAGGCTCGGCCACGTCGTGCGCATGTTCGCGGCGCACGCGCGTCCGCGACGCATCGGGCCACCTGCCCCCGCGTCAATTCATACCGATACTATCTAGCCGGGGAAGCTTGGCTTTCAAGCCGATTCCACGCTGAGCAAGGCCGCGTCATTACGGCGAATATCCAGGCGACGAGGAGACCTGGAGACCTGGCGGCGGCGCGAAAGGAGGGGAGCCTCGTGCTCCGCCCAGGACGATGCATTCAGGAGGCGGGCGTGGAGGAGGAAGAGGTGGCCGCGCGCAAGGAAGGCACAGGTCCGTCGGGCGCGGCGGCGAGCAAGAGTTTTGGCTCGACGCCCGTATGCGTGGTGATGAGCCGCGCGCCGCGCTTCCACGTGAAGTATTGCCAGATCCAGTTGAACATGACGAGGAAGCGGTTCTTGAAGCCGATCAGGAAGAAGACGTGGACGGCCATCCACGCGAGCCAGGCGAGGAAGCCCGCGAGCTCGAGCTTTCCCATCATCGCAATGGCGCGCTTGCGGCCGACCGTGGCCATCGTGCCCTTGTCGAGGTAGGCAAAGGGCTCGCGCGGTTTTCCCCGGAGTTCGGCGCGAATGGTGCGCGCGACGTACTGGCCCTGCTGAATGGCCGCAGGGCAGAGGCCGGGGACGTCGACGCCGTTCTTGTCGCGACAAGCAGCCATGTCGCCGATCGCAAAGACCTCGGGGTGACCCGGGACGGAGCAATCCGCGCCGACCTTGACGCGGCCGCCGCGATCGAGCTCGGCGCCGAGCGCGCGCGAGAGCTTGGTGCCGCGAACCCCCGCAGCCCAGACGACGGTGGCCGCGTCGATGCGCTCGCCGTCGCCGAACGCAATGCCATTGTCATCGATACGCGCGACCGGTCGGCCCTTTTCGACGGTGACGCCGAGCGAGGCGAGCTGGGCCTCGGCGCGTTTTCCGAGGTCCTCGGGGAACGCCGCGAGAATGCGCGGGCCAGCCTCGACGAGGACGACGCGGGCCTGGGAGGGGTCGATGGCGCGAAAATCCTTGGAGAGGACGTGCCTCGCGAGCTCGGAGAAGGCGCCGGCCATTTCGACGCCGGTGGGGCCGCCTCCAATGACGACGAAGGTCAAAAGGCGTTTGCGCGCCTCGGGGTCGGTCGTGCGCTCGGCGCCCTCGAAGGCGAGGAGCATGCGCTCGCGAATGCGGAGCGCCTCGTCGAGGGTCTTCAAGCCGAGCGCGTGCGTGCCCCACTCGTCGTGGCCAAAGAAGTTGTGCGTCGCGCCGACGGCGAGGACGAGGTAATCGTAGCGGAGCTCGCCCTTGTCGAGCAGGAGCCGCTTGCCCGGGAGGTCTGCGCCTGTGGCCTCGGCGAGCAGGACGCGTACGTTCCGCTGACGGGAGAAGACGGAGCGGATGGGGACCGCGATGTCGGCCGGCGAGAGGCCCGCGGTCGCGACCTGGTAGAGCAAAGGCTGGAAGAGGTGGTGGTTCGTGCGGTCGACGAGCGTGACCCGGACGGGCGCGCCCGCGAGCGACATGGCGGCGTTGAGCCCGCCGAATCCTCCCCCGACGATCACCACATGAGGCATGTCCTTGCGATCGGCCATGCAGCACCTCCCAGGCGGCCCCCGGGTTCGAGTAGACCCCGGGCGCGCCGCCGAACGAAAGTCTTTTCGACGAGTCCGTAGGGAAGGGGACAAGCCGAGGCGAGAGGGTACGCGCCACGCGCGGAGGTGATGGGCGTCGTCCCGATTCATGACTTACCCTTTCACGTTCGGGGGGCGCTGCGCCCGATCGCGAGCGCCGGTCGTGCATGATCAAGAAAACACGAAACGAACGTCGCGTATCGGGGAGCGCGGCCAGAGCGCGGCCTTCGCGTCGCGCGGCGCCGTCCAAAGAGGCGGCGGGGTGGACGTTCCTGACGAACCACGCGCACGTGCTGTTCTGCCTGGCCGAGGATCCCGAGGTGCGGCTGCGCGACATGGCCGAGCGGGTGGGGATCACGGAGCGCGCGGTGCAGAGGATCGTGACGGACCTGGAAGGGGAGGGGTTCGTGACGCGATCACGCGTGGGGCGGCGGAACCTGTACGAGGTGCATCCGGACAAGCCGCTGCGGCACCCGATCGAGGCGCACCGCGACGTCAAGTCGCTCCTCGCGTTGATCCTCCGCGGCCGGGCGTCGAAGGCCACACGCTGACCAGGAGCCCCAGCCGGAACAAAAAGCACCGAGAAACGCAGGGCCCTGCCCGTTTGGGGTTGGCTCGGGACGAGGAGCCGTGCTACCTCGGTGGCGCTTTGGGCGCGCGCCCAGGGCCGTCCGACCAAGTGGTCGCGGCCCATGGGCACGTCGTCTGGAGGCTGGAGAGATGGCCGAGTGGCTTAAGGCACACGCTTGCTAAGCGTGCGATCGGGAAACTGATCCGAGGGTTCGAATCCCTCTCTCTCCGCCAGCCACGAACGAACAGGAACGAAGAGCGCGTCAGGGCGCGCGCCGTCCCTGGACCAGGTAGACGAGCTCCGCGAGCGCGTGGACGTCGAGGCACAAGCGCACGGCGTCGCCACGCACGATCGCGCCGTTGTACGGGCCCGCGAGCGCCACGAGCGGCGGCGCAGGATGCAGCGAGGCGTCCTCGATCTCGCCGACGGACGTGACCGAGAGGAAAAACGAAGGCTCGTCCTCGCGGCCCGGATCGAGCTCGAGGAGGTACGAAGGTCCATCGTCGGGGCCGAGCGCTTCGCCAGTCTCGAGCGCGCCGAGGCCACGCACGCAGGCCGCGAGGGGAAAAGCGAGCGTGTTCGGGAGGTCGGCGCCGAAGGCGATGCGGCGGACGAGGCGCGCAGGGATCGCATAGACGGCCTCGCCCGCGCGGACCCAGAGGACACGCACGAGGCCACGTTCGAGCGGGACGTCGAGGGTGGCGGTGAGGCCCTCGGAAGGGCGGCTCGCGAGGCGCACGGTGCCGCCGAGGCGGCGCACGGACTCACGCACGAGGCCAAGGCCGAGGCCACGGCCCGCGAGGAGGTCGACGTTCTCGCGCAAGGTGAAGCCCGGGACGAAGAGGAGGCCGAGGAGCGCTTTGTGATCGGCCACGGCCGCGCGCGCCGAGGCGATGGCGCCACGCGAGACGGCGCGCGAGCGGACGCGCTCGATGTCGACGCCGGAGCCGTCATCGCGCACGACGATGCGGAGCGAGGCGCCTCGTTGCTCGGCGGAGATCTCGACGCGGCCGGCGAGAGGTTTTCCGTGGTGCGCGCGCGTGAGCTCGGGCTCGATGCCGTGGACGATGGAGTTCTGGACGAGCTGCAGGAGCGGGTCGAAGAGGCCCTCGGCGACGCGGCGATCGATGAGGGTCTCGCCGCCGCGCGCGACGAGGCGGACGTCACGACCGAGCCTGCGCGCCTGCGCGCTCGCCGCAGAGACGACACGATCGAAGAGGGTCGCGACGGGCGTGGTGCGCATGAGCGCGATGTCGGCGTGTGCAGAGGCCGCCTCGAAGCGGGAGCGTTCGGCGATGCCGAGGAGCGTGGCGGCCTCGGCGTCGAGGGCCTCGGAGAGGGCCGCGACGGCGGCGGTGGCCTTGCGGAGGCGTTTTTCGCGGCGCGGGAGGACGTCGTGCGGGCCGCGGGGCTCCGCGAGCGAGCTGCGGACACGACGCGCGCGGGTGGCGAGGACGCCGAGCTCGCGGCCGGCCGCAGCGATGGCGGATTCGGCGTGCTCGAGGGAGCGGACACGATCGAGGAGGCGATCGAGAGCGGCGGTGGAGACGCGGAGCGTCTCGCCGGAGAAGCGCGCAGCGTGAGGATCGAGCGAGGGCTCGGGGGTGCTGTGCGGGGGCTGCTCGGCGGCGCTGAAGGAGGGCGGGGGCTGCGTGCTCGAACGAGCGCCGTACGCGAGGCGGCGGAGGACCTCGACGGCACGATCGGGCGCGGCGACGAGCTCGCCGAGCAGGCCTCGCCAGCGCGCGATCTCGGCGATGGCCCGCCGCGCCTCGACGTCGCTGCGGCTCGCGTCGCGCGCGCGATCTTCGAGGCCGTGGCAGAACCACGCGGTGGCGTCGTCGCCGGCCGCGAGCGCGGCGGCCTTCATGGCGTGCACCTCGCGGAAGATGCCGGCGATGAGGCGCGGCTCGGGGAGATCACCCGCGAGCAGCTCGTCGACACGCGCGAGGCGATCGGACATCTCCGCGGCGTAACGCGCGCGTTTTTCGGGCGGCGCGGGGCGGCCGCGCAGGTCCCACGGAGGCTCGGGCCAGGCGGGCGCCGGGATGGGGCGGCCCGCGGTGAGGGCCTCGGCGGCGATGGAGAGGACGGCGCGCGCATCGCCGAGGGCCGTCGCGTCGCCGTCGACGAGGCGTCGCTCGATCCGCGCGAGGGACTCGAAGAGCGCGCGCTCGCCGGCGACGCCAGCCGAGCCTTTCAGCGCGTGAATCGCGCGGCGCGTGGCGTCGTCGAGCGCGCCTTCTTCGAGCGCAGGCGCGTGGCGCTGGATCTCTTCGAGGAGGAGGCGGGTGAGCTCGCGATCCGCCGTCACGGCGAGGCCCCACCGTCGTCGCCCTGGGGCGATCCGGGCGAGGCTTCTCCTGTACGACCTTCGTCCCCGAGCTCGCCGAGCAGGCGCGAGAGAGGCGCGAGCACGGGGCGAAGCGCGCCGAGCAAAAGTGGGCGCGCAGGGGTCGTGGCGCGGAGCGTGGAGAGGGCGGAGAGCAAGCCGCGCGCATGTTCGGCCGCGAGCGCGACGGCACGCGCGACCTCGGGATCGATGCCCGTGGCGCGGCGCAGGTGACGCTCGACGTCGGCGAGCGCGAGGCCCGCGCGTCCCGCCGCATCGCCGAGCGCGCGCGCGGATCCGCCGGTCTCGTCCGCGGCCATGAGGACGTTCGCGAGCTCGCCGCGGATGAGGCTCGTCTCGGCGGCCATCTCCTCGACGACCGCGACGAGGTCGCGCGTGGCATCGGCGCCGCGCGTGGTGTGCGTGCGGATCTCTTCGGAGAGCAGGAGCAGCGCCTTGCCTTGTGGCTCGGGGTTGCGCGCGCCTTCGAGGCCCGCGTTGAGCGCGACCACGCTGAGGCGTTCGAAGAGGTCCGCGACGCGCGTGGCCGCGAGCGTGAGGCCTTCGGCATGCGCGGCCATCGCGCCGGCGCGCTCGGAGACGCCCTCGATCGAGGCGCGTTGCCGCGTGACGGTTTCCATCAGGCGCGGCGCGCCGTCGGCGGCTTCGCTCACCGCGCGTTGCGCCTCGCCGTGCGCCGACCAGAGCGCGGTATCGATGTCCGCCGGCGTCTCGGCCGCGCTCGCGGGCTCGGCCGCGCGCCGGAGCACGTCGATCCACCTGCGCCTGCGCGGCGCGCTCACGACGTGGCCTCCGGCGAGCGCAGCACCGCGGTGCGCGCCGTCCAGATCGCCTCCTCGGCCTCGCGACGGAGGGCCGCGACGTCGAGGATCGCGGCGTCCGTCTCGCCTGCACGAACGAACCCGGCGCGTGCTTCTTCGTAGAGCCCCGACGACTCGATGGCGCGTCCCACGATGGCAACGGGCTCGCCGCCGAGGTCGCAAAGAACGGCCGTGGTGCGTTCGTTCTGCGACGACGGCGAGAGCCCTTCTTCGTCGAGGCAGAGGACCGTGACGACCTCGCCGTTCGCGAGCGCGACGCCCGCGGCGGGCTTGCGCAGGCCTTCGACAGGCGTGATCGAGGGGAGCACGAAGACGCCGCGCACGACCTCCGCCGGGACGAGTACGAAGCGCCCGTCCTTCGCGACCGAGACCCTCACGAGCACGCCTCCGCGTCGCACACGCCTCTCCCTCGTCGCGCGTCTACCTCGTGCGAAGGACGCGCGATTGCAAGAACTGGTAGATGATCTTCACCGCGTCGAAGGAGCCGACGGTGCTCTCCTTGACGACCTCGCTCACCGTGCGCTGCCCGTTCACCGCGTCGAGCACGAGCCGCTCGGGCCGCGCGAGCTGGCCGGGCGAGAGTCCTTCGAGCGCAAACTGATCGATGACGAGCACCTGATCGAAGTGGATCGTGCCCTCCATGAGACGCCACTCGTCGACGCGGCGGAAGCCTTCGAGCACGAGCGCGCTCACGCCGAGGGTGAGCTTCGCCATGTCAGCCTCGGGGCGGAACGGCTCCTTGGTGAAGGAGAAACGCCCGTACGGCCAGCGCAGCATGTCGTAGATGAGCTCGCTCGATTGCTTGGTCAGGATGTCGACGAGCTCCTCGCGCGTGACGATGCCGCGCGCCACGACCTCTTCGCCGAGCAGCTTGTTCGAGCCGCGGAGCTCGGCGAGGAGCGCATCGAGCTGGTCGCGCGAGAGCGCGCCCTTCTCCAGGAAGTAACGGCCGAGGCGGTACTCTTCGGTCGCGCCGCGCGACTGCACGAAGTCGATCTGCCCCTGCCGCATGGAGATGGTGATCGACGTGCGGTTGTTCGTGACGTGCAGGACGCCCGTCTGGCGCTGCATGCCGAGCACCTGGAGGATCTCGGCGAGCGCCACGACCGAGAGGTCACCGCTCATCGCCTCGCGGACGCCGTCGCCCGGGTCGAGGTCCTTCACCGTGAGCGAGAGCGAGGCGAGGACGTCGGGCGTCATGGCGCGCGCGACGGCGGCCATGACGGCGGCCTCGCTCGCGCGGTCCTGCGGCGAGATGGCGAGGATCGCGGGCACGACGGCGTTCGCGACCTGCTGCGCGAACTCGACGCTGGCCCGCTGCCGCGCGTGCCGGATGTGCATGCTCGGGCGCATGCTCTCGGCCGGCAGCGACTCCTCGTCGGGCATCTTCTGGCCCTCGGGGACGGGGCGCGGCGAGCGGCCTTCCGCGGTCTTCGCGAGCGCGCCCTCGACCACGGTGACGAGCGCGCGCGCATCGAAGGGTTTTGTAATTGCGTCGACGGCGCCCGTCTGCTGGACGAAGGTGCCGCGGATCTTGTCGCCCTTCGCGCTCATCAGCACGACCGGCAAGGTGCGGTGCGTGGCGTCCGAGCGAAGCTCGCGGCAGAACTGGTAGCCGTTCATCCGCGGCATCACGAAGTCGAGCAAGACGAGGTCGAACTTCGGGCCTTTGCGGATGAGCTCGAGCCCGGCCGCTCCGTCGCGGGCGGTGGTGGGCTCGTAGCCGTTGCGGGCCAGGATGGCGCTGACGACCTTCAGGATGGTCGGGCTGTCGTCGATGACCAGGACACGCGCCGCGCTTGCCATGTGGGCGGCGCAAGCCTAACTCGGGCCGCCGTAGATTCGCGCAGCGAAAAACCGTAAATCGTACCGCTCCGCCCAGCGGTCGGGCGAGGCGGGGCGCGTCGGCCCGAAACTTGGCCGTCTCCGGTGGTCTTTGGCACGAGACGGCCGTGCCGATCCCTCGATCGTCCCCCGCGCCCGCCGAGACCCGCCTCGCATGGCATGAGCGCGCCCTGCGCTTCGTGGCCGTGGCGCTGCCGTTCGGGCTCGCGCTCACGCGGGCCGCAGGCAGCGGGCAGTGGAGAGACGATTTACCAGCGCTGCGCGACCTCGGTCTGCTCGCGGTGGGCGTCGGAGGCGGCGCGTCGACGCCGCTCACGCAGGCGCTTGGCCTCTTGCCGCTCGGGCCACGGACCTTCCGCGCCGCGCTCGGCGGGGCGCTCGCGCTCGCGGTCGCGTCGATCCTGCTCTTCGGCCTCGGGCGGCGGCTCTTGCGGGCGCTCGGCGCCGGGCCGACGCTGGCCTCGGGGCTCGCGGCGCTCGGGACGCTGACGGCCGCGCTCTCGCCGGTGTGGCAACGCGAGGCGACGGTGGGCGGAGGCGCGATGATCGCCGTCGCGCTCGCGCTCGGGACGCTGCTCGCGGGGACCTCGGTGCTCCGGGCGAAAGGCGCGGATGCGATGCGTGGTGCGGCGCTTCTTGGCGCGCTCGCCGGGGCGACGCTCGCGGAGAGCCCGCCGGCTGCGTTCGCGGCGGTCTTCGCGGTGCTCGCGACGCCGATCGCCGAGCGGCTGCCGTTCGGCAAGGCGCCGGGGATCACGCCGTCGCCGATCCCGTCGCGCAAGCTCGTGGCCGTCTCGCTTGCGTCGATGGCGGCCGTCGCGCTGCTCTTGCTCGTGCCGCTCGCCGTCCGGCCGCTCGCGCCGCGGGCGTTCGCCGACGTCGGCCGCGCGCTCTCGGCCGCGGATCTGACGGGTTTTGACGTTGCCGGGCCGCGGCTCTCGAGCCTCGCGGCGTGGGCGCGTGAAGTGGGCGTGGCGTCCTTGCTCATCGCGCTCGGCGGCGCGGTGGTCTCGCTGCTCGCGCCCGGCGCGCGTGGGTTCGTCGCGCCGCTCGTCGCGTTCGTCGCGTTCGACACCTTGATCCCGGCGCGCGCGTTCGCCGCGCTCTACGCGGATCCGATGACGCCAGTCCGTGCGCTCGCCGTGGCCGCGCTCGCCGTGTGCTCGGCGCTCGGCGTCTGCTGGGTGACGCAGAAGCTGCTCGAGCTGCGCCTGCCGATGGCGAAGAGCGGCGCGGTGCTCGTCGTGGTCTTTCACGTGACGCTCGTCGCGCTCTCCTCGGAGGAGGCGGGATACGTCGCGGATCGTGGCAAGCAGCTCGCGGCCGAGGAGTGGACGGACGGCGCGCTCGGCAGGCTCGAGCCGAGCTCGGCGATCCTCGTGCGCTCGCCGGCGCTCGCGTTCCGCCTGTGGGCGGCGCGGCTGCTGCGCGGCGAGCGGCCCGACGTGCTCATTGTGCCGGAGCGCCTGCTGCACCGCGGGCGCGTGGCGCTCAGCTTGCTCGCGGTGGAGCCGGAGATCGAGCCGCTCCTGCGCGATTACGCGATCTCGGGGCAGCCGAGCGAGTACGCGCTGTCGAAGCTCGCCGACGTGCGACCGCTGCACGCGGAGATCGAGCGGAGCTGGCCGCGGCGGCTCGTCTCGCACCTGACGGTCGACGGATGCTGGCTGGAGTATGCGCCGCAGCCGCTCGGGCCTTCGGATCGCAAGCTCTCGACCACGGCGTCGCTCCAGCCGATCCAGCGCGTGATGGCGGCGATCGCCGCGCCGATCGTGCCGGACACGGCGACGTCGACGGTGGTTGCAGGGACGCTCCGTGATCAGAGCGCGGTGCTCTCGCTCCTCGGCGAGCACGACGCGGCGCAGGCGTTTCTCGATCAGGTCGGTCGTCTCGCGCCCGGCGAGGTGGGCCTGACGGGTGCTTCGGTCAAGCACGTGATCCTGGCGAAGGCGATGATGGTCGCCGCCAACGCGCGCGCGCCGCGCCGCCCGGGTCCGTCGGCGTCACGCGCGCCGTGACGACGCGATCGGCTCACGACGCAGGCAACGTCATCGCCTGCTGGCTCGGCCGTTCCGGCTGACGGATCGCCTTCACGCGCCGCTCGAAGCTCCGCCGATCCTCGTCCGAGATCGCCACGCCTCCGAACCGCGCCGCGAGGTAGATCTCGGTGAGCTCCAGGACCTCCTCCGCCAGCGGATGCGACATCGACACGAGCGCCTGCGCATGCCGGAGCGGCGGCACGCTCGGCGAACGGCCCACGCCGCGCGCGCCCATCGCCGCGTCGAGCGACTCGTAGAGCGACGTCGCGACCACCGCGCTCGCCGAGCGAGGATCCGCCGCGCGCGAGGCCGCGGCCGCGCGTTGCTTCTTCCGCCGCAGCCACAGCGCCGCGCCGCCGGCCGTCGCGACGATCGCCGCCACGACCAAAAGCCCCGCGCGACCCCGCGGCCCACCCGTGCTCTTCGATCCGCCACGCCGATACCGCGAGGTGAGGCTGTTCAAGAGCCCCACCTGCTGGCTCAGGTCGTAGCTCACCACGTGCCGATCCCAGCGCTGGCTCGTCGCCTCGATGAGATCGCGCAGGTAGGCCCACACGCCCACGATCTCGCTCTTCGGCGCGGCGTCGGCGGGCGGGGTCGGGTCGAAGGTCAGCCAGCCGTACTCGTCGATCCACGCCTCGACCCACGAGTGCGCGTCGCCCTGGCGCACGGCGTAGAACCGGCCGAAGCGGTTGTAGCTGCCGCCCACGAAGCCCGTCACGTTGCGCGTCGGCACGTCGAGCGTGCGCAGCATGATGGCCATCGCGGTCGAGTAGAACTCGCAGTGCCCGCGCTTCGACTCGAACAGGAAGTGATCGAGCGGCTGCGGATCCTTGCCCGACGGCGAGGCGAGGTCGTACCGATACTCGGTCCTCAAATGATTCTCGATCGAGCGGGCCCGGTCGAGCGGGGTCTTCGCGTCCTTCGTCCAGTTCGCGGCGAGGTCGCGGATCCGGTCCGACATGTTCCGCGGCAGCGTGAGGTACTTCCAGCGCTCGCCGCTCGGGAGCTTGCGGAACGAGGGCGTCTTCTTGCGCGAGAGGAAGACGTCGTACTTGATGCCGCGGTCGTCGATGGGCTGGTAGCGGAGCTCGCCCTCGGGGCCCTTGAAGGCCATCGCCTGCGGCTCGGGCGCCACCGTCGCGCGCGTCCGCAGGCGCAGGCCCGAGGCATACGGCGGCAGGAACACCACGGGCGGGTCGATCGGCTCGAGGTCGATCCGCATCACCGGATCGAGCGCGGAATCGGGCCAGTGATCGTCGATCGGGATGATCCCCGCCTCGTTCTCCGTCGCGCGTTTCCACGACTCGCTCTGCGTCCACGTGCGCCCGTCGTACGCGTCGAGCGCAGCGCCGCGCAGGTGCAGCGGGATCCGCGCGGGCGGCGGATCGGGCAGGTTCGGCATCTCGATGCGCATCACGAGCGTCGGGTCGCTGCGCAGGACGCCCACCTCGCCGAGGTCGACGCGGCCCGAGAACCCGATCACGCGGCCCGAGTGCCCGCGGTTCAGGAGCAGGAGCGAGAGCCCGACGCGCGGGAAGAGCACGAAGAGCAGCGCCGTGAAGACGAAGATCGGCACCGAGAGCAGGCACGTCACGCCGAGGAACGTGCGACCCACGACGCGGCGCGAGCGCAGGATGCGCGGCACGTCGACCGGCAGGCCCGTGCGATCCCGCGCGCCTTGCCGGTAGTTGCCTTCGACCTCGCGCCTGAGGTGGCTGAGCACGAGCGCGCCCGGCGCCACGATGATCACGCCGAGGAAACAGAGCCCGTAGCCGAGGCCTCCGCCGAGCACCGTGCCCGAGATCAAGTGCAGGAGCGCGAGGACGATCACCTGCTGGTCGTGCGCCGCGCCCTTGCGCGTCGCGAGCCGGATGATCTGCAGCGCCGCGGCGAACTCGATCACCACGTCGAGCACGTTCGCGTTCGCGTCGAAGAGCAGCCGCCCGATCTGCAGCGCGAGCACGCCGATCAGCGTGATCGCGTCGAAGTGCTTGAGCGCCGGGTACTTCTCCCAGACGTCGCGGATCAAAAGCGCGATGACGAGCCCGCCGATGAGCGAGCCGCTCACCCAGGGCCCGAACTGCCCGCTCGCGAGGAGCGCGAGGATGCCGAGCACCGCGAGCGCGTCGGTCATCACCCGGTGAACGAGCCCGAACCTCATGCGTTCCCCCCGTTCGTCCGCAGAGGACCACCCCGCGAGAGCCCGCGGCGCTCCTGGATCTCCTGCACCCGATCCTCGTCGACCGCGTCGAGCAGCGCGAGGAACCGGAGGATCCGATCGGAGCCGATGTTCCTGTCGCCGCGCGCCTCCTCGCCGAGGTTCGTCGCGACGACCACGCCGTCGCCGCGCTTGATGTGGGCCACGGCGCGCGAGGCCACCTCGCGGATGCGCTTCTCGAACTGCTGCGCGAACGCGTCGCCCGCGCCCTTCGGCCGCACCACGTCGATCACGAGCCGCACGTCGGGCCGCGTCTCGCGCGCCCGCTCGCGCAAGACCATCTGGCTCGTGATCGCGCTCTTCCGCCAGTAGATGTCGCGCGGATCGTCGCCCTCGCGCATCGGCCGGAGCGCGTACGTCTCGTCGCTCGTACCGCGCCCCGCGGTGCCCACGCCGCCGAGCGCGCGGCCCCGATCCTCGGGCGGCAGACGCACCGGATCGACGGCCGGATAAATCACGAGCTCGCCGTCCGCCATGACCTCGCGCGACTTCTCGAACAGCCCGAAAGGAAAACGTGTCGCGATGCGGAAGCCCGTGTGCCTGTCGCGGCCGCGGCGCGCGGGCGTGCGCCGGTAGGCGGCCACCTGCGCGCTCGACGGGCTGATCTTCAGGAAGAAGCAGCGTTTGTCCGCGGGCTGCCCGGCGCGCAGATCCTCGACCTCGATCGCGTACGAGGGGATGCGCTTCTTGTGGTTGTAGACCTCGATCTCCACGAGGTGCGCCCGCCCCACCTGCGCCCGCGTCGGCAGCCTGCGCGTCACCGTCAGCGTCCGCAGCGACAGCTCGCTCATCACGCTCGACACGACCATCAGCGAGAGCAGCATGCCGAGCAGCAGGTAGAGGAGGTTGTTGCCCGTGTTGATCGCCGCGAAGCCCACGCCGAGCGTGATGCCCACGAAGTATTTTCCTTCGCGGGTGAACTTCAGCCGCCGCGGCATCTTGAAGCTGAAGAACGAGCGGAAGAACCGCGTGATCGCGCTGTCCGGACGCGGCGACGCCGGGGCGCCGGGCAGCGGCGTGAGCGGGTTCGGCACGGGCAGCGGCGTCGCTTCCGGCCGCGTGACGCGGCTGTCCCGAGGCGGTTTGTCGCCTCGAACGGCGAGCGACTCGGCCTGCCTCCGGTCCGCCACCATGCGCGCCTCGCTCAGAGCGGGACCGGCACCCGCGCGACGATGTCCCGCACCGCGTTCTCGCACTCGTCGCGGCTCGGCATGTAGCCCTCGGCGTGCGCGGCGAGGCGGATCCGGTGCGCCAGCACGGGCACCGCGAGGTCGTGGATGTCGTCGGCGATGCAGTAGGTTCGCCCGTGCAAGACAGCGCGGCTCCGCGCGGCGCGGGCGAGGTTCATCCCGGCGCGGGGCGAGGCGCCGAGCGAGAGCGTCGGGCTCGCGCGCGTCGCCGACAGCACGGCTTGCAGGTACGTCGCGAGCGACGCGTCGAGCTCCACCCGATCCACCTCACGCTGGAGCGCGACGAGCGCCGAAGGCTCGAGCACCTGCGGCACGGACTTGATCCGGTCGCCGTCGCCGCCCTGCAAGAGCAGGCGCATCTCCACGTGCGGCGGCGGATAGCCGAGCCGGATGCGCACCATGAACCGGTCGAGCTGCGACTCCGGCAGCGGGAACGTGCCTGCGAAGTCCTGCGGGTTTTGCGTGGCGAGCACGAAGAACGGGTCGGGCAGCGGCGTCGTCACGCCGTCGACCGACACCTGCCCTTCGTTCATCGCTTCGAGCATCGCCGACTGCGTCCGGGGGCTCGCGCGGTTGATCTCGTCGGCGAGCAGGATGTTCGCGAAGATCGGCCCTTGTCGGAAGACGAACTGCCCGGTGCGCTGATCGAAGACGCTCACGCCGAGCACGTCGCTCGGCAGGAGGTCGCTCGTGAACTGCACGCGCCGAAGCTCGCCGCCGACGGCCTTCGCGAGGGCGCGCGCCAGCGTCGTCTTGCCGACGCCGGGCACGTCCTCGATCAGCACATGGCCGCGCCCGAGCAGCGCGATGAGAGCGAGCTCCACGGCTTCGGGCTTTCCTTCGAGGGCCTGCTCCACCGCGGAGCGGAGCTCCTGGAGCACGGGCGTCGTTTCCCGCGCGATCGAGAGCGCCGACGTCATTGGGGCTGATGCTAGCACGATCATCGGAGGCGCCTCGGGTAACCTCCTGATTTCTGAAGCGTGGGGTACCGTGCCGCCGGTCCTTCCCGCCTCTCGGGCCCTGCCGCCCTTCCTTTCGGCGAGGCGTGTGGCCCGACCCCCGGGCCGCATGTATGCTCCGCCGTCGTGGCCGTCCCCGGTCCTTCTCGGGCCCCTTCGAACGATGACGACGAGCGTCGAAACGCCTCCTCCACGGAGGCCGACGGGCTCGCTTTGACCCCGTCTCCGGGCGGCGCTGCCCTTCCGTTACCGGGAACGAGCGCGCCGCCTTCCGAGCCGACGCCGCTCCTCCCGCCTTCGAAAGAGGGCAGCGTCTTCTGGCGGATCCGCGGGATGATCCGCACGGTTCGGCCGAGCCAGTGGGTGAAGAACCTCTTCGTCCTGGCGCCGGTCGTCTTCGCCAAGCACCTCACGCACCCGTCGATCATCAAGAGCGCGATCGGCGCGTTCGGCGTGTTTTGCCTCCTCGCCGGCGCGGTCTACACGATGAACGACATCGTGGACGCGAAGGCGGACCGGGTGCATCCGGTGAAGCGCTTCCGCCCGATCGCGAGTGGCCAGGTCCCGGTCCCGCTCGCCAAGACCATGGCGGTCGCGCTCGTCCTCACCGCGCTCGGCGGCGCGCTCCTCGGGCCGATCAAGTTCTTCATCGTCGCGGTCGCGTACTTCGCGCAGAACGTCGCTTACTCCTTCGGCCTGAAGAAGATCGCGTACGTCGACGTCGGCCTCATCGCCCTCGGGTTCGTCCTGCGCGTCCTCGCCGGCGGCTTCGCGACGAACACGCCGATCTCCGGCTTCATGGTCGCGTGCACGGCGCTCCTCGCGCTCTTCCTCGGCTTCGGCAAGCGCCGCCACGAGCTCGCCTCCGCGGCGAACGCCGGCAAGCAGCGCGCCGCGCTCGAGGCCTATTCGCCGCGCGCGCTCACCTTCGCGCTCGCGGCCACGGGCATCGCCACGATCGCGACGTACCTCGCGTACACGCTCGACCACGACACCCAGCGCTTCTTCGAGAACCCCTGGCTCTGGGCGACCACGATTCACCCGCTTTTCGGCGTCGTCCGCTTCCTCCAGCTCGTCGTGAGCCGCCCCAAGGCCGAGAGCCCGACGCAGGAGATCCTGCGTGACGTCCCGTTCATGATGAACATCATGATCTGGGTCGCAGAGGTCGTGTTCATCGTCTACCGGTTGAGGCCCTCCTGATGGCGGACGAGGCGAAGGCGAAGGAAGAACCGGGCAAAGTCCCGGAGAAAAGCGACGCCTGGACCGACCTCGGCCTGACGCTCCCCATCTTTCTCCTCTACCACCTCGGCGTCGTCTTTCTCCCCGTTCGGAACGCCGCCGATCCCGTCACGGCCGAGCTCTCGGCCCTCGCGAAAAACAGCCTGCCCACGTACGCGGGGCTCACGGTCTTGATCGGCATCGCGTTCGTCGTGGTCCTCGCCGCCACGGGGCAGAAGCGCGCGCTCGAAGGCAAGCGCTTCGCGCTCATCGCCCTCGAGGGCACGCTCTACGCGATCCTCATGCGGTTCGCCGCCTCGTACGTCGTCGGATCGCTCACGCTCGCGCCCAGCGTCGAGACGCGTGGCGTCTTCTCGGGCGTCGTCATGTCGATGGGCGCCGGCTTCTACGAGGAGATCGCCTTCCGCGCCGGGATCTTCGGCCTCGGCGCGCTCGTCGTGAAGGCCATCTTCGGCCCCGGGATCCGCCGCCTCGTGCTCACGCTCCTCTGGGCCGGCGTCGCGGCCGTCGCGTTCTCGGCCTGGCACTACGTGGGGGCGCTCGGCGACTCGTTTGACGTCCAATCATTCGTCTTCCGCGCCGTCTGCGGCCTGGTCCTCACGGCGATCTACGTGTTCCGCGGCTTCGCGCCTGCGGTCTGGACGCACGCCCTCTACGACGTGTGGGCGATGGTGCTTCACGGATGAATCGAACAGCCCGCTCGCTCGCCCTGCTCTCGAGCCTTCTCCTCGCGGCGTGTGTCGCCGGCACACCGGAGACCCCGGCGCGGGGATCCGACGCGCCTCCGCCCCTGCCGGAGGTCAAGACCGCGCCGCCGGCGCCAGGCATGATGTGGATCCCGGGCGCTTGGCACGACGACGGCGTCCAATACGTATGGATTCCAGGCCGTTGGGAGTCACCCCGACGCGCCACGCAAAACCCTGACGGGTAGCAGAGGCCACAACTGGTTGCCTCGACACCAGCGCCGTGCTTTCTCCGCTGATGTGACCCTCGTCGACGAGATCGCCGCTCTCCCGCCGGCCCTGCTCGCTCGCCTCCGGGCGCGGGGCTTCGATCCCGACCGTCTTGCCGCCTGGGCCGCCACGATCGGCCACGATCGCGACAAACGAAATCGTTTCGCCGGCGAAGTGCTCCCGCCCGCCGAAGGGGACGTCGTCGACGCACCCGCGCCGGGCAGCCCCGAGTACGCGCGCTTCGAGGCGCTCGGCCGCGAGGCGCTCGCGCGGGGCGAGGTCGCGCTTTGTGTGCTCGCGGGCGGCATGGCGACGCGTATGGGCGGCGTCGTCAAGGCGCTCGTCGAGGCCCTGCCTGGAAAAACATTCCTCGATCTCCGCCTCGCGGAGATGGATGCCCTCGCGCATAAAACAGGCGCGACCTGCCCGCTCTGGCTCATGACGAGCGAGGCCACCGAGGGCCCGATCCGCGAAGCGCTCGGCGCTCGCCTCGACGCGGGCGACGTCGCCACGTTCGAGCAATTCGTCTCGCTGCGCCTCACGCACGAGGGAAAGATCTTCCGGGACGAACACGGCGAGCCGAGCGTCTACGCCACCGGCCACGGCGACCTGCCCGACGCGCTCCGCGCGAGCGGACTTCTCGATCGGTTCATCCAACGAGGTGGCAAGACCGTGTGGATCGCGAACCTCGACAACCTCGGCGCCACCGTCGATCCGGCGATCCTTGGCTTCCACCTCGCGCACGGCGGCCCGCTGACCGTCGAGGTCGTGAACAAGGTCGGCAGCGACAAGGGCGGCGGCCCGATCCGCTGGAATGGCAGGAAGATCATCGCCGAGGAGATGCGCCTGCCGATCGGCTTCGATCCGGCGCAGATGCCCGTCTTCAGCACGAACACGTTCCTTGTCTCCGCCGAGGCGCTCGCCTCGCTCGACATGAAGTGGACGTACGTCGAGGTCGACAAGAAGGTCGGCGAGGCGAAGGCGGTCCAGTTCGAGCGCATCGTCAACGAGATCACGACGGCGCTCGATCCGCAGTTCCTCCGCGTCCCGCGTGATGGCGCCGCGTCGCGCTTCTTGCCCGTGAAGGACGTGCCCGAGCTCGAGCGCCGCAGGCCCGAGATCGAGCAAGCGCTCCGGGCTCGAGGGATCCTCGTGTAGATGTAAAACGGCTCTTGCCCCCTCTCTCGAGAGGGAGAGGGGATGGGGGTGGGGGAGTCGTCCAACGGATCGCGCAAGGGAGCCACGGATTTGCACTTCGAGATCACGCACGAGTTCGACGTCCCCCTCGATGCCCTGGAGCTCGCCGTCCTCTCGCCCGACATCGGCTTGATGATGGCCCCCTTCCTCGCCAGCACGAGCGTCGCCTCGGTCGAGGTGATCGAGCACGAGATCGCGAACGGCGAATTGCGCCGCGTCCTTCGGTTCCAGGCGAACGCGCCGCTCGCCATGTTCCGCGGCTACGACATCGCGCGCGAGGCCCTCTCCTGGGAAGAGCGCAGCATCTATCGGCTCGCGGATCACGCGGCCTCCTGGTCCGTCTTCCCGCGCGAGCAATTCCGCAAGTATTTCAGCGCTTCGGGCACCTTCCGCCTCGAAGCGGCGCCCGAGGGACGCGCGCGAAGAACCGTCGAGGGCGACATCGAGATCAAGGCTGGCGTACTCTCGTCGCTCGCCGGCCGTATGGCCTTGGTCGAGATCCGCAAGATCTACGACGCCGAGGCCGAGACGTTGCGCCGCCTCTCGACCTTATGAAGAAGCTCTCCGCCCTGGCCCTCGGGGGCCTCGCCCTCGCCGCGCTCACCTCGTCCGCTGCGCCGCTCCACGCCCAGAGCGCGTACGTCCCCGCGCCGGGCCGCCCCGTCGCGGCCGGCGACGATGCGTCGAGCATCGCGTACAACCCGGCGAACCTCGGGTTTTTGCCCGGCACGGAGCTGCGCTGGACCATGGCGCAAGCCGGCGCGGGCGCGGGCACGACGAACGGGCATGCCTTCGATCTCGGCCTGCCGCTCCTCGGTTTGTCCACGGGCCTGCGCGTCGATTTGCTCGACGTCGGCACGCCCGTCGGCGCGTCGGCCTCGCAACGATGGCTGCGCTGGGCGCTCGCGACGAACATCAGCGACACGTTCTCGATCGGCACCACGTTCGGCTGGTCCTACGCCGAGCGGCGTGACCTCGACGAGAAGTTCGGCGTGACGACCGGCCTCACGATCCGCCCGTTCACCTGGCTCTCGGCTGCCGCCGTCGCGCGCGACTGGACCACGAACGCCGATCGTCGCTACGACGTGGGCTTCGCGTTCCGGCCCTTCTGGGGCCGCCGTTATGCCGAGCTCGGCCTCGAAGCCTCGATCCACGAGCGCACCGGCGACGTCACGCCGCGCGCCACGCTTGGTCTCGACGTCCCGCACGTCGGCCGCCTGCGCGGCGAAGTCTCCGTGCGTGACCTCGCCGCGAGCCCCGACGTCATGGCGATGGTCGGCCTCGACGTGAACCTCGCGATGCTCCAGGCCGGCGGCGGCGCCATCTTCGGCGGCGGCGACGTCGGCTACTACGCGACCGCCGCGCTGCGCACCTTCCGCGAGCCCGGCTTGCCCTCGCTCAAGCGTGTCGCGCGCATCCGCCTCGACTCCACGCCCGGCGTCCGCAACCACGTCCAGCTCCTGCGGCGCCTCTGGCGGCTCGCCGAGGATCGCAACGTCGACGGCGTCATCCTCCAGCTCCGCGCCGAGCCCGCGAGCTCGCTCGCGCATGCCGAGGAGGTCGGCGACGCGGTCCGCATGCTCCGCGCGAGCGGCAAGAAGGTCCTTTGCCATCTCGAAGACGCGGGCGGCCGCTCCCTCCACGTCTGCTCGCAGGCCGATCGTATCGCCATGAACCCGGCCGGCGGCCTTCGCTTCGCGGGCCTCTCCTCGCAGTACATGTATTACGGCGGTGTCCTCGACAAACTCGGCGTCCGCGCCGACTTCGTCCGCGTCGCCGAGCACAAGCTCGCGGCCGAGCAGTACGCGTTCAAAGAGTCTTCCGAGATCGGGCGCAAGGACCACGTCGACCTCTTGATGCAGCTCGAAGGCATCTACATGCACGACGTCGGCGGCGGCCGGAGGATGCCGGCCTCCACGCTCCGCAAGACGATCGCGAAGGGCCCCTTCATCGCGCCCGAGGCGCGTAGCGGCGGCCTCGTCGACGTTCTCGCGTACGACGATGAGATCGACGAGGTCGTCGAGGAGATGATGGGCGGTCGCGCGCGCATCGTCGACGACGCGGCGCCCTCGAACGCGCCCACCTGGTGGGGCACGCCTTCGAAGATCGCGATCGTCTACCTCTCGGGCGACATGATCGACGGCGAGAGCCAGACGATTCCGCTCGTCGGCATTCGCCTCGCCGGCTCGTACACCATCGCGAAGGCCCTCAAGCGCGCGCGTGAGGATGCGAGCGTCAAGGCCGTCGTCTTCCGCATCGAGACCGGCGGCGGCTCTTCCCTCGCGGCCGACGTCATTCTTCGCGAAGCGATCCTCACCGCGAAGGCCAAGCCGTTCGTCGTCTCCATGGGCACGGCCGCGGCGAGCGGCGGCTACTATGCGTCGGTCGCGGGAGGCCCCATCTACGCGAACCGCGCCACGATCACCGGCTCGATCGGCATCTTCTACGGCAAGGTCGACCTCGTCGGCCTCCTCGGCAAGCTCGGCGTCGGCCTCGAACAATTCCGCTCGGCCCCGCGCGCGGACGCCGAGAGCCTCTATCGACCCTTCACCGAGGAAGAGCGCATCGAGCTCGGCGTGAAGGTCAAACAGTTCTACGACCTCTTCATCGCGCGTGTCGCCGAGGGCCGCAAAATGAAGCCCGAGGACGTCGACGCCGTCGCGCGCGGCCGCGTCTGGACCGGGCAGCAGGCGCTCGAACGCAAGCTCGTCGATCACATCGGCGGCCTGCGCGAAGCGCTCGACGACGTCCGCACCCGCGCCGATCTCCCGCATGACGCGCCGCTCGTCGAGTTCCCCGAGGACGACGACAACATCATCATCGCGCTCGCCAAGCTCGCCGGCATCGCCTCGGTCTTCCCGCAAGCGGGCGCCGTGCCGATCGTCATCCCTCCGGCCTTGCTCGACCTCGCGCGGGGCCTCGCGCCGTTCATGGTCTACGACGGTACGAAGCCGCTCGCGCGCCTCGACCTCGTCGGCGACGTCTCCTTCGGCGGCGCTCCGGCGACCGTGGACGACGAGCTACAGTGACCGACGCCGCGCCTCCGCCCGTTCTCCACGCCGAGGACGCTCGCATCACGATCGACGACGTCGTCGCGATCGACAAGCTCACGGTCCGCGCGCGCGGCGATCGTGTCCTCTGCACCGGCGAGGCCGAGGCGCTCTTCGCCGCGCTCACGGCCGTCCCGCTCCGCTCGCGCGCGCCCTCGCACGACGACGCGGCCATGCCGGGCGAAGCTTCGCTCACCGCGGGCACCTTGCATGTCGCTGGCCTCGACGTCGCCACGCGTGCGCACCTCGACGTCGCGGGCATCGCCCCGCTCGACCCGCCCTTGCCCAAGGGCACGATCGCGCACGACTACGTCACGTGGAGCGCGCGCCTCGCCGGTTTCTCTCCCCGCGCGGCGCGTGATCTCGCGGCCTCCGCGCTCGAACGTGTCGGCCTCTCCTCCTTCCTTCGCCGCCCGGTCGAATCGCTCGAGCTCCCACCGCGCCGCGCGCTCGTCCTCGCGCATGCGCTCGTCGCCGATCCTGCGGTCCTCGTCCTCGAAGCGCCGCTCGCGGGCCTCGACGGCCCGGCGGCCGGGTTCGTCATGAACGCCCTCGCGCGTGCGACCGACGGCCGCCGCGCCATTCTCTCGGCCGAGCGCCTCGAGCCGGGCACGCCGGAGGGCGACCTCGCGCGCGGGGCCACCGACGTCCTCGTCTTCGCGGGCGGCGCGCTCGTGCTCGAAGGCGCGCCCGAGGCGTTGTTCGCGGGCGTCCGCGTCTATGGCGTCACGATCCGCAAGAACCCCGGGCCTTTCCGTGAGGAATTGCTGGCGCGCGGAATCGAGGTCACCGGGGGGCCATTACGGATGAGCGTACGGCTTTCCCCCGATGCCTCGACGAAAGACATCGTCGCGGCGGCGAGCAAGGCGCGGGCGCCGCTCGTGGAGATGTTTCCGATCGTGGGGTAAGATCTGTCCTCGGGGGAGGGTGGATCGATGGACAAGGACGACGTCGCGCTTTTCGCGGGCACGCTGCCGGGCGCGGAGGGGCACGCTGAGGCGCTGCCGCCGATCCTGGAGGGGCTGCCCGCCGAGATGGATGGGATACGTGAGCTCGGCACTCTCGTCGAAGAGCTCGTAAGGGCAGGAGCGCGCTGGCATCCGTCTGGCCGTGAGCCCGGCTTCTTTCTCACTCTCCATCCATCGAATGCGAATGAGACGGTACAATTCCACGCCGTTCCCGCTGCTGGGGAGCCCTGGGTCGAGCCGCATCCGGTCAGCACGTGGTCGACGGCCGAGCTCGTCAAAAATCTGCACCTCGTCCCCTCCCTCCTCGCCCGTTATTACCCCGAATCAATTGAGGCTCGCGCTCTGCTCCCCGGCTATGATGGGTTTTATTTTCACGCCTTCGCCCGTCTTTATCGCGAAAAGGTCGCCCGCGCGTTCGAGCACGTCAGCTTGCTCGGTTTTCCCCCCGACGCGCTCCGTCAAAAGGACGCGCGCGGCGATATTCGCCTCGCCGACCTTTTCGTGCCCACACGATTCATCACCGACGAGCGGGGCCGGAAAAACCCCACGCTCGCCCAACTCCTCGATCGGGGCGCTTCCGCCCTCATCCTGGGCGATCCGGGCATGGGGAAGACCACGCTTCTCGCGTTCCTCTCGCTCCTGCATTCCGATCCCGGCGTCAACCTCGAAGGGTATCGATCCCCGCCGTGGCGTATTCCCTTCTTCGTCTCCTTGCGCGATTACGCCGTCGAATCGCACAAGACCGACCTCTCCCTGATCGATTTCCTCACCGCACGCGCCCGCACGGACCACTCCCTCCCGAACGCGCACCCCGCCTTCTTCGAGGCCACCCTGCGCATGGGCGAGGCCATCGTCCTGCTCGACGGCCTCGACGAAGTCGGCTCCTCCACCACCCGGAGCCGCGTCGCCAAAGCCGTCCGCGAATTCCGCGCCGCATTCCCTCGTTGCCCCGTCTGGGTCACCTCCCGCATCCACGGCTACACCGCCGACATCGCGCTCCCTCGCTACGAATTCGATCACCTCCGCATCGGCCCGCTCGCCGACGAGGACATCGACCATTTCATCAAACGCTGGTACCGCATTCAGATCCCGGACAACGACCGCCGTCGCGAAGAACAAAAAAACTCCCTCCGCCGCGCCGTCTTCCGCACCTCGCAGGTCCGCGCCCTCGCCACGAACCCGCTCCTGCTCACGCTGATGGCCTTCGTCCACCGCTTCCTCGGCCATCTCCCCCAGGAGCGCGGCGAGCTTTACGAAAAATGCGTCGACATGCTTCTCCGCACCTGGCTCGACGCCAAGGAGCGCCCGGAAAAACACGCCTTCGAGCGCCGCGCCCTCCCCCCGGAGCTGCCGCGCGCGTACCTGGAAAAACTCGCCCTCCACGTCCAATCCCGCGCGGTGAGCGACGCCTACAGCGTCCGCGGCCTCTTCTCCCGCGACGACGCCCTCGATTTCCTCACCCAGCTCCACCGCGAGCGCGCCGAGGACGAAGAGCGCGACCTCCCCCACGACGTCGCCCACGCCGAGATGCGCGATTTCATCGATTTCGCCTGCGACCGCGTCGGCCTGCTCGTCGACCGCGGCGGCGGCAAGCTCTCCTTTTTGCACCTCACGCTCCAGGAATACCTCGCCGCGTATGCCAATAGCTTCGACGTCGACCACGAGGACGAGGGCCGGTTCGTCCGGGGACACCTCGGCGACGGCGCCTGGGAAGAGGTGCTCCTCCTCCGGTGGTACGTCCTCGCGCGGAAACGTGGCGAACGCCGCCGCAAGCTCGTCCGTGATCTGCTCGGCGAAATCGTCGACGAGCTGACCAAGACGCCCGAGCATCCAGGCTGGCTCACGCTCGGCCGCGCCATTCGTGACGGCCTCGTCTCCCGCGAGCGCGACCGGCGCGTCATTCTCTCCGTCATCCTCTCCCGCTGGGCCCAAAAACCCGCCTTCTCCGGCGACATCTTCCTCGTCCTCGACGACATCTGCGAATTCGGCGACTCCGACCTGCGCGCCGAGCTTCGCGCCGCCTGCGCCGATCTCCAGGAAAAAGGCTCCGCCGCCGAAGCCCTCGCCGCCCTCCACCTCGAAGGCAAGCTCCTCGGCGACCTGCCCGGCGCGGCCGATCGTATTCGCGCTCGCCCCGACCTCGCCGAGCTCTTGCCCGACCTCGTCGTGTTCCGCGACGAACCCGCGCTCGGCACCATCCTCGACGAGCGTTCCACCGTGGATCACTGGGCCACGGCGCTCGCCGCGCTCGGCGGCACGGCCGTTTATCGCACCACGCTCGGCTGGCTCACCGGCCTCTCCGAGGCCCCCGTCCCGTCCGAGGCCCCGTTCCTCGGGGCCGCGCGCTGGCTGCGCGATCGCATCCGCTCCGAAATCGGCTCGCGCCTCGCCTACACCGAGCATTACCCCGAGCGCGTCCATTTCCTCTTGCAATCGCCCTACGGCTGGCGCCTCTCCGACTGGACCCATACCCTCACGTCGCCGCTCGCCTTCCGCAAGATCCCGCAGCCCCTCTCCACGCTCCCGCAACCTGCGCCGATCACCACCACCCTCCGCCATCCGAAGCTCGCGCGTGATCGCATGGGCGACGCCGACCTCGTCGAGGTCCCCATCATCGAGCGGATGGTGCGATTCAACCAGGACGCGCTCGCCGCCTTCCCGCAGGGCGAGCCCATTCCCGAGGACGCCGTCCACCGCATCGCCACGGCCTTCGTCCGCACCGTCGTCCGCACCTTCGCCTGGAGTTTTCCGCGCTCCTTCACGGGCAACCCGAAACCCACGTTCGTCCGCGAATTCGTCCAGTCCCTCGGCCGCGACCTCCGCAGCGACATTCTCCGCTCCTTCGGCCGCGCGTTCGCGCAGAACTTCGTGCGTGATTTCTTCCGCTCGCTCGGACGCTCGTTCCTGCGCTCCTTCGGCACGGCGCTCGGCCGCGATTTCGTGCGCGACCTCGTCCCTGCGCAGGATCGCCGTCGTTATGCCGCGCTCCTAGGAAACCCTGACGCATCCGCCGACGCGCTCGACTGGGAGGCACGCTGGGATCAAGCCCTCGGCGAGGAGGCGCACGTCGCCCGCGTGCTCGAACAGGACGATTTCTGGTGGCTCATCTACATCCACCGGCCGAGGCTCGGCATTCACGCCGAGGCCCGTCCGCCCAATCTGACGTTCGACCTCAAAAACCCGCTCGCCCTGCCCGTGCTCCTCGCCGACGTCGGCACCATTGCGGCGAACGAGTGGCTTTTTGCCTTGAGCCGGCACCTCTCCGTCCACCCGACCGACGAAAAAACCTCGGACGAGGCCTGGGAGACGTGGCTCGATCAGAACCCCGTCGACGCATTCTGGGTCGCATTCGCCTGGGACGAGCACGCCAAGCTCATTCGCCAGCACCACGGCCGCCTCGACGGCCCGCTCGGCGCGCTCGCCCTCGCCCACGCCGATTACGCGTCCCTCATGACGGGCTTCGACCTCGTGGCCAACTGTCCCACGTGGAAAACCCTGCTCGACGAAGCCGGCCCCGAAAAAGTCGCCGCCCTCCGCATCCTCGGCGCCACGCCCGCGCCCGCATCCGCGTCCGCATCCGCGCCCGCATCCGCATCCGCTCCCGCGCCTGCCACCACTTTCGTTTCCGCCCCCGCCCCCGCGCCCGAAGCCGCGCCGCTCTTCACGTGGCTCCACCTCTCCGATCTGCATTTTGGCCTCCCGGGCGCGGGCGACCGCCACAACCAATCGCAGATCCTCTCGATCCTCCGCGACGATCTCGCAGACCTCGCCGGGAAAAACCTCCCACGCCCGGACGCCATCCTCGTCACCGGCGACATCGCGTGGAGCGGCAAGCCCGATCAATACGCCGAAGCCTCGAAATGGCTGCTCGACGTCGCCCAGCGCCTCGGCCTCTCCAAGGACCGCATCTTCGTCGTCCCCGGCAACCACGACGTCGACCGAGGCATCGACGCCGATCGCAACGTAAAACGCCTCCTCCGCGGCCTCCGCGGCGGCGACGACGACCTCGACGAAGCCCTCGAAAACCCCGTCGACCTCGACCTCCTCCGCCGCCGCCAGGCCGCCTACCTCGAATTCGCCGCCTCGTTCGCGCCCGCTTGCAAGGACCTCTTCTGGTCCGCCACCGAGACCACCCGCGACGGTTTGTCCCTCCGCCTCCTCGGCGTGAACACCTCGCTCCTCGCCGCCGGCGACGACGACGCGCGCAAATTACGCCTCGGCCAGCGCCAGCGCGCGCTCCTCAACGACGCCGCCCGCGACCGCGAGCTCGTCCTCGTCCTCGGCCATCACCCGCTCGAAGACGATTGGCTCGCCGAGCAGCGCGACCTCGCTCGATTCCTCGGCAGCCGCGCCCACGCCTATCTCGCCGGCCACGTCCACGACGCGAAGAGCGAGCGTATCGTCACGGGCGGCGGCGCCGACGCGCTCCGCATCATCGCGGGCGCGGTGTATGGCGGACGCGAGCGCGACATCCCCCACGGCCACGCTTACAGCGTCACGTCCATCCACCGCGCCCCGAGCGGCGCCGTCCTCCGCGTCCACCCGCGCCGTTTTTCCTTCAAGAACTACGATTTCCGGCCGGACGTCGAGAACACCGACGAGGGGCGCTCCCATGCCGAGCACCCCCTCGCCCGATTGAAGCTCCGTTGAGCCCCTTGATCCGGTAGATCAGCCCCACGACCATCGCGAGCGTCACGGTCCTTCGCTCCTCCGGGCTCGTGATCTCCACGTTCGGCAGGGCGAACTTTGCTGTTGCCCCTGCGGCGGGTTTTTCCGCTGCCTGCGCCGCGTCGCCGGGCGTCGTCGTCGCCGGGGCCGCTACGTCCGCCTTCGATTCGCCCGCCGGCTTCGATTCGCTCGCCTTGGCCTCGTCCCCCGTGTTCGGGGCCGAAGCGGCCGCGCCGCCGCATCCGATGGCCGCAAGGCAAAGGCCGAGCACGGCCGGTCCGAGATTCACGAGACCGAACGGACGCGGACGACGGATCGACATGCGGGCGCTTTCTCCTGAAACCTCATCTTGCCGGGGCAAACGGGCGCGCACCTTACACAGGAGGCCGAGGAGGTTCACAACGCCCCGTTGTCCGGGACGCGGACGCTTTGCACACAAAGGTGATCTTCCTCTGGCTTGCCGCGGCCAACGATCGTAAGCGACGGTCGGGATGACGCTCAAGGAGAACATCGGGAAGGACCACCTCCGCTACGACGCGGCCGCGGGGCTGGTCGTCTTTCTCGTCGCGCTTCCGCTCTGCCTCGGCATCGCGCTCGCGTCCGGGGCGCCGCTGCTCGCCGGCCTCGTCGCGGGCGTCGTCGGCGGCATCGTCGTCGGCTTCGTCTCGGGCTCGGACGTCAGCGTGAGCGGCCCGGCCGCGGGCCTCACGGTCATCGTCGCGACCGCGATCCACACGCTCGGCTACCCGGCGTTCCTCGCCGCCGTCATCTTCGCCGGCGTCCTGCAGCTCGCCTTCGGCGCGCTCCGCCTCGGCGCCATCGCCGACTACGTCCCCACGGCCGTCATCAAGGGCATGCTCGCGGCCATCGGCATCGTCATCGTCTTGAAGCAGATCCCGCACGCCCTCGGCCGGGACCTCGACTTCGAGATGGACATGAGCTTCATCGAGCCCGACGGCAAGGAGAACACCCTCTCTGCCATCGTGAGGTCGCTGCTCAGCGCGAGCGGCGGCGCCGTGGTCATCTCGCTCGTCTCGCTCTTCATCCTGCTCACCTGGGACAAACTCGTCGTCCCGCGAGCAAAAATCTTCAAGCTCATCCCCGCGCCGCTCGTCGTCGTCGTCGTGGGCACCTTGATCAACGAGGCGTTTCGCCTCGGCACGGACGGGTTTCACCTGAAGGGCGAGGATGGGCACCTGGTCTCGCTCCCGATCCTCCGCTCGCCCGTGGACATCGTCGGCGAGCTGCCGCGCCCGCTCTGGGCCGCCTTCAAGGATCAACGCGTCTACGTCACGGGCGTGACCCTCGCCGCGGTCGCGAGCCTCGAATCGCTCCTCGCCCTCGAAGCCGGGCAAAGGCTCGACCCGTTCAAGCGTATCGCCCTGCCGAACCGCGAGCTCGTCGCGCAGGGCCTCGGCAACATCACCTCGGGCCTGCTCGGGGGCCTGCCCGTCACGTCCGTCGTCGTGCGCACGAGCGCGAACGTGTATGCCGGTGGCCGCACGCGCTGGTCGACGATCCTCCACGCCTGCCTCTTGCTCGCGGCCGTCCTCTTCCTCGGCCGCGTGCTCAATCACGTCCCGCTCGCCGCGCTCGCCGCGATCCTCATCGTCATCGGCTCGAAGCTCGCGCCGCGCTCGCTCTTCCAGCAGATGTGGCGCGAGGGGATCGGCACGTTCGTGCCGTTCATCGTGACGATCCTGGCGATCGTCTTCACGGACCTCTTGAAGGGCGTCCTCATCGGCCTCGCGATCGGCGTCTTCTTCGTCATCCGCACGAACTCGCACGCGGCGATGATCGTGGTCTCGCAGGACAACTACGCGCTCTTGCGCTTCAACAAGGACATCAGCTTCGTGCACAAGGCCGAGCTCAAGGAGAAGCTATCGGCGATCCCCGAGGGAACGATGCTGATCATCGACGGCACGCGCGCCCTGCACATCGATCGCGACGCGTTCGAGGTGCTCGACGATTTCGTCGAGAACGCGAAGTACAAGGACATCAAGGTGGAATTCAAGAACCTGCGAGGAAAGCGCCCCGACGGAGAGCTCCCGGCGCCGAGGTGATCGTCATGGACGCGTACAAAAAGCTCCTGCTCAGCAACAAGGCCTGGGTCGCCGAGAAGCTCGCCATTCGCGCCGACTACTTCGAGCGCACGGCGACGACGCAGACGCCCGCGTTCCTGTGGATCGGCTGCTCCGACAGCCGCGTCCCGGCCGAGTCCGTCACCAGCACCGAGCCCGGCGAGCTCTTCGTGCACCGAAACATCGCGAACCTCGTGGTGCACACCGATCTCAACATGCTCTCGGTGCTCCAGTATGCGGTCGAGGTGCTCGAGGTGAAGCACATCATCGTCTGCGGCCATTACGGTTGTGGTGGTGTGCGCAACGCGATGACGAACCGCTCCTTCGGCCTCATCGACAAGTGGTTGCGCCACATCAAGGACGTCTATCGCGCCCACCGCCGCGACCTCGAGACCCTCTCCGACCTCGACAAGCGCCTCGACCGCCTGGTCGAGTTCAACGTCGCCGAGCAGGTGCAGAACCTCGCCGAGACGAGCTTCGTCCAGCACGCCTGGGCGCT
This sequence comes from Polyangium sp. y55x31, assembly GCF_029946505.1. Classification (GTDB taxonomy): domain Bacteria; phylum Myxococcota_A; class Polyangia; order Polyangiales; family Polyangiaceae; genus Polyangium. The sequence continues at coordinate 592,782 of NZ_JARZHG010000004.1, read as the reverse complement.
GCACAACCGCCCCACGCTCCACGGCTGGGTCTACGACATCCGCACCGGCTTTCTGAAGGAACACGCGCAGATGAAGCCCGGCACCCCGCTCGAGGACATCTACCGCTTCGAATTCGACGACGTGCCCTCGAAGCATTGACGTCCTCCGGCCGAGGGCGGGGCATGGCTCATTTCCAGCCACCCCCTGGCCGCCTGCGGCCATCACGCCTCGCCTCGCTCGTGCTCTACTCGCTCTCATGAGCTCCGAGCACCCGCCTTCCTCCGCGACCTGGATCGCGGGCAAGGCGCTTTGTATCCTCTCAACCTTCACGTACGGCCTCCTCACGGCGTTGATCGACGTCCTCGATCCGCACCACCTCCGAAACCCTGATTGGCCGGGGCATGCGCGGTTCCACCTGCTCTGGCTCATCAGCGGCGGGGCCCTCGGCGCGCTCGCCTCCATCTACCTCTTCTGGACCGCCACCCCTCGGTCTCTCTGGCGGATCCGGACGGGCGCCCTCCTCGGGGCCCTCCACATCGGCGGATTCTTCGTGGCCGCCCTCTTCAAGAACGCGGCGGGCGCCGAATTCGACGCCGATGGCCGGGTCCTCTTCGGTTTCCTCCCGCCGGCCATGCTGCATTTGAGCATTTCCGCGGCGCTGCTCTTCGCCGGCGTCTCGCTCTGCAACAAGAAAGGTGATGCGACATGAGCTCTCGCACCGTCACGGCCCCCGTCCTCGTCATCGGCGCCGGGCCTTCCGGCATGGTGAGCGCCTTGTGCCTCGCGAAGCGCGGCATCGATTGTATCCTCATCGAGCGCCGGCAGGGGACGGACACGCACCCGAAGGCCCACGAGCTCTCGGCGCGCTCGATCGAAATCCTCCACGAGCTCGGGCTCGGCTACGACGAGCTCTCCGCGGAGGCGTCGCCGGCGGAGGACGCGGCCAAGGTCCTCTTTTGCGACACGATCGGCGAAGAGTTCGGCTGCATCGATCTGCAAGCCGGCAGCATCGGGCGCAAATACCGCGAGCACCTCGAAGCCCCGATGCCCTACCTCAATGTCTCCCAGGTCGAGCTGGAGAAGATCCTGCAAAAACACGTCGCGGCCTCGCCGCGCATCCAGACGCTCTTCAATCACCAGTGGGAGTCCTTCGAACAGGACGAGGAAGGCGTCGCGAGCCGGATCCTGAATCGAGCGACCGGCGAGATTTTCACGATACGGAGCCAGTACGTCCTATGCGCCGACGGCGCCGGCAGCCGGAGCCGCAAGGCGCTCGGCATCGAAATGAGAGGCCCGGACAAGCTGCTCGACGTCGTCAATGCCTACTTCGAGGCCGACCTGCGCCACGTGGTCCGCACCCGCGGCAAGCTTTACTTCATCTTCTCGCCCAAGGCGCCGGGCAGCGCGTTCATCGCCCACCACGTCGAGAAACGATGGGTCTTCCATCTCCCCGTGGCGACGCCGCACGAAAAGGTCGAGGAATACACCCCGGAGGTGATGCTGAAGAAAATCAAGGCGGCGCTCGGGCGCGAGGACGTGGACATCCAGATCACCTCGATGAGCCACTGGCGCATGACCGCGCAGGTGGCGGACCGCTTCCGGAGCGGGCGTGTCTTTTTGATCGGCGACGCGGCCCATCGATTCCCGCCCACCGGCGGGCTCGGCATGAACTCCGGCATCGGCGACGCGCACAACCTCGCCTGGAAGCTCGCGATGGTGCTCGATCGCCGCGCCCCGCCCGAGCTGCTCGACAGCTACGAGGCCGAGCGCCGCCCGGTCGTCCAGACGAACTGCGACGAGAGCCGGCTCAATTTCGAGAGAATGAACGAGGTCGCGGAGGCCTTCGGCATCAACGTGAACGACGCTCGATGGGCGACGGAGAAGCTCGCGAGCTCCACGATGCGCGCGCTGCCCGAAAAGGTCCGCGCCTTCGCCGAACGACAGGCGCAACGGTACGCCGAGAGCGTCCTCTCGCGATACCATCGAGACCCCTCCGTGCGAGAGCGCGTCCTCGCCGCCATCGCGCAGCAGAGGTCCCATTTCGATCGGATCGGCCTCGACCTCGGCTACACCTACGAAGAAGGCGCGATCCTGCCCGACGGCACGAAGCCGCCCGCGTCCGACGACCGCGTGTCCTCCTACGTCCCCTCGACGCGGCCGGGCGCCCGATTCCCGCATTTCTGGCTGGATGGCAATACGCGGCGCCGCGGCAGCCGATCCATCATCGATTACCGCACGTCCACCCTGCTCGTCGGCGCGGCGGTCGAGACGCATCCGGCGGACGTCGAGGCGCTCGGCCGGATCGAAGCGCGCCACGGCGTCCGGCTCTTCGAGCTCGGCGCGGCGGACATCCCCGTCTGTCACGTGGCTGCCGTGCACACGGCGCTCGAGATCGAGCCCGACGGCGCGCTCTTGATCCGGCCGGACGGACACGTCGCGTGGCGACAGACGCGCGGCGTGACGCTCTCCGACGCCTTGATCGCGTCGATCGTCGGTCACGTGTACGGAGGCGGTGAGACGGTCGGGGGGTGAGGGCTTGCCCCTTCGCCGGCCGCTCGGGTACGGTCGGCTCCATGACGACCCCCGCCCCTGCCGTGCGCCCCCAGAGCCAGAGCACCGTCGCGGTCCCCATGGCGGCGCCCGCGCCGTCCGGCCGCCTCGCCGTCCTCTCCGCGGCGGCCATGGGCGCGCTCGCCATCCCGCTGCCGATCCTGCCGGATCGCATCGTCACGCGCCTGCGCGGCGCCCTCGCCCACGACACGGCCACGCGCCACGGCATCAGCCTCACCACCGACGCCCGCGAGATCCTCGCCAACGTCGACAGCGAGCAGAACGCCGCCCGCGCCCTCGGCAGGAAGGCCGCCGAGGCCATCGGCCTCGCCATCTTGAAGCGCGGCCTCGGCCCCCTCGGCGCCCTCACGAACCTCGCCCGCGCCCTCGAGGTCTTCGCGTTTGGCCACCTCTTCGACCGCTACATCACGCAGGCCCGCCGCTCGGGCGCCGTCCGCATCCACGCCGAGGAGGCGCGCAAGATCCGCGAGACCATCGACCGCGCCTTCCTGCACGCCTTCTCCCCGATGCTCCGCCCGACCCCGATCACCTTGCCGGAGACCATCGAGGATCTCCGCGACGAGTTCACCCGCTGGATCGACACGGCCATCCTCACGGGCGCCTCGCTGCCGAGTTACGTCGAGCGGCGCCTCGAAGCCGCCTTCGACGAGGTCGTGAAGCACGATGGTTGAGCGCGACCCCGCCTCCTCGTCCCACCCCCGCGCCGTCCTCGCCAAGACGAGGCGCGCCATCCTCAAGATCGGCTCGAAGAGCCTCACTGGCGACGCGTGGGACCGCCTCGCCCAGGACGTCGCCGCCTACCGCGGCCACCGCGCCGGACGTGGCGGCGGGCGCAGCGTCGTCATCGTGTCGAGCGGCGCGATCGCCCACGGCATCCAGAAGCTCGGCCTGAAGAGCCGGCCCAAGGACATCGCCTGGCTGCAAGCCGCGGCCGCCGCCGGCCAGAGCATCCTCATGCAGCGGTACGAGGAGGCCTTCGACAAGGTCGGCATCCCCGTCGCGCAGGTTCTCCTGACGCACGCCGACCTCGCCGACCGCGCCCGGACGAACAACGCCCGCGGCGCCCTCGGCGCGCTCCTCGAAGCCGGGTGCGTCCCGATCATCAACGAGAACGACGCCGTCGCGGTCGAGGAGATCAAGTTCGGCGACAACGACCAGCTCGCCAGCATGGTCGCGCCCCTCGTCGACGCCGACCTCCTGCTCCTGCTCTCCGACGTCGAGGGCTTGCTCGACGCCGAGGGCCGCCGCGTCCCGCTCGTCCGCAGCATCGCCGCCGAGGCGCGCCCGCTCGCGGGCGGCTCCACCTCGGGCGTCGGCACGGGCGGCATGACGAGCAAGGTCGAGGCGGCGCGCCGGGCGACGCTCGCCGGGGCCCACGTCGTCATCGCCCACGCCCGCGAGCCTGGGATCCTCGGCCGTGTCGTCGCCGGCGAGGACGTCGGCACCTTCTTCCCGGCCGTCCACCAGCGCCTCAGCGCCCGCAAGCACTGGATCGCCTACACCCTCCGACCTCGCGGCGTCATCCTCGTCGATCGCGGCGCCGCCGAGGCCATCTGCGCCAAAAACCGCAGCATCCTCGCGGTCGGCGTGCTCGGCGTCCGCGGCATGTTCCAGCCGGGGGATGCCGTCTCCGTCGTCGACCCCGACGGCCGGGAGATCGCGCGTGGCCTCTGCCGCCTCTCGCAGTCCGACGCGGCGCGTGTGGCCGGGCAGAAGCGCGAGGAGGACGGGGAGGAGATCGTCGTCATCCATCGGGACGACCTCGTCGTGCTTCCGATGGAGTGAGGAGAGATTCCGGACAGGAGGGAGCGGGAAGGGGGAGCGCTCGTGGGCGCTGGATCAGGTATCGCTCGACATGCGGAAGCTGTAGTCGGCGATGACCCCGGGGGCATACACGCCGATCCACACGCGGTACGTGCCGAGCGGCGGGGTCACGATGTTGATCTCGGGCTGATTCTCCCCGCCGCTGTCATCGTCGCAGCGGTAGGAGCCGTCGGGGAGCTGCACGAGGAGGACGAGATCCTTGGTGGAATCGGTGCGCAGCCGGAGGTTCGGCCGTGCCCGGTCCAGGGTGATCTCGAAATCGTTCGTCTCCACGATGTATCCACGGCACCCCGCCAAACGAGCCGACACCGGGACGGTACCGGACGCCGTTCCGACCGCCGTCGCACCGGCCCCCGGCCCCGGGTCTCTGAACACCCGCGGGTGCACCTGGGCGTGCGCCGTCGCCGCGGCCATCCCCGCGAACAGGACCATGCTCATTGCGATTGCTTTCATGAGAACACCTCCCACCCTCCAATGAGCAATGGTTATGCCGCGATGAAGCCGAGCGCTTGCGGCACATTCGCGCCATCCATATCCCCGCGCGCCGCGGTAGGGAGGACGCGGTCGGCCATTTCAGGGGCATACGCACGTCGAAGACAGGACCTGCGGAGCACCGGCGGCGAGGACGCGTTCATGACGGCGCTCGCATCGACGCACCGCGCGGATTCATTAGAGATCGATTGGGGCCCTCGCGTCCCCGAGTGCATGCCGACGGAGGGGAGCATGAAGCATTCGCGTCTCGCGGGATGGGCAGTCATGGCGTTCGGTGGGGTGAGCCTCTTCTCCGCCCGAGGCCTTGCGCAGCAGCCGGCCGTTGGTCTCTACGAGCTCACGGTGGCCTGGCCGTCCGACAGTCGAGGATGGAGCCGGGCACTGATCTCGTGACGTTCCCGTGTCACGGTCGCCCGAACCAAGTGTTCCGGATGCGTCGATTGCCGTGACGCGCTCCGGCGCGCGTGGTTGGGCAGAAGCGCGAGGACGGGGGTGAGGACGTCGTCATCCATCGGGACGACCTCGTCGTGCTTCCGTCCGAGTAGCCACCTGCGTTACAGTGCTGGGACTTTTTTCGAAGTCCTGGCCGATGTCCTTCCTCCGTCAACATCCCGTGTGGTTCCCGGCGGTTTGGCTGGTCGTGCTGGCCGCGCCGGGGGCTTTGGCGCAAAACCCCGCCGAATCTGCCCCTTCGGCGTCACCCCCCAGCTCCGGGACGTCATCCCCCGGCTCCGAGACGTCACCCCCCAGCTCCGGAACGTCACCCCCCGGCTCCGGGACGTCATCCCCCGGCTCCGAGACGTCACCCCCCAGCTCCGGAACGTCATCCCCCGGCTCCGAGACGTCACCCCCCAGCTCCGACACGTCATCCCCCGCGGGGACTCCACCCGCGGCCGAGGGGACCCCGCCCGCGGCCGAGGGGACCCCGCCTGCGCCCATCGCCCCCGCGCCCACGCCGGCCCCGGGGCTCTCCAAATTCCAGGTGCAATCGCACGCTTACAGCGGCTTGCGTTGGCCGGGGTACGTCGTGGGCGCCAGCATCCGCGGCGGCGGCGGCATGTATGGCTCCTCGCTCGGTCGGGGCAACCCGCTCGTCACCGGCTACCGGTTCGTCGAGCGCGGCGGCTTCATCTCCGGCCTCGTGATCGGCGGCATCTTCTACCTGCTCGGCGCCACCGCGGCGGCCATGCCGGATTCCACCTCCACCTCCACCTCGTCCTATCTGCGCACGAACGACCGCGGCCAAACCGAGCAAGTCACCACCACCACGTACTCCGCGACCTACAGCAGGAGCCCCGAAGAACGCGAAGCAGCCCTCAAAGCGGCCGAAGCAGGCGCCAAGGACCTCGCCGCCTACCGCCAGCAGTCCTTCGAGCTCGACGTCTTCACCCGCGACTGGTTCGGCTCGACCCTCGGCGACGCGCGCGGCTACCGCATGAACTTCCTGCTCACCGCGTTCACGGGCAAGTGGTTCATCGTCGAGACGGGCTTCGGCTTCGGCGACGTGAGCGCGATCGTCCCGGGCAAGGACATCGTCGTCGAGGAGAAATACGTCGGCATCCCGATCCGGTTCATCGTCCCGTGGGGCCCGCTTTATGCGCAGGCCGCGCTCGATTTGAACTTCCGCGGCCTCGATTTCGGCCTGCTCGCGGACGACGAGATCGAGACACGCGACGTGGATGGAAAGCGCATGCGTGTGGACCCCGTGCGACCGATCCCGTTCACCTTGTCCGTCAACGCGGTGCTCTGGCGGCTCCACCTGTCGGTCGGCGTCGAGACCGCGCGCCCGTGGACGGGCCAGTTCGGGTACGTCGCCACGGCGGGGGCGAGGTTTTAGCCATGGGACTCTGCATGCGACCGCTCGCCGCCGCCTCGATTCTCTTCGCGGCCCTCTCCTTTTCGCCCGACGCGGCGCGCGCCGACGACTGGAGCCCGAGGGACGAGTATTCGAGCGAAGATCAGGTCTCGCAGGCGTACGGCCTCGGGACGAGCCACCTCGCCAGCGTGGGCATCGTCTACATGCCCGGCTCCATCGTCGATTTCGAGGAAGACGAGCAGAACCCGCCGATCTCGGGCACCGGGTATTTCACGGTGGCGGCGAGTTACCTCCCGCTCCCCACGCTCTTCGGGGCCATGGGCGGCATGGAGGCGGACTTTTCCATTGGGTTTCCGGCCTTCAAATCGTACTTCGGCGGCTTCGGCGCGAACCTCGGCCTCGTCGTGCAGCCGATCTCGTTCCGGCACCTGCGCCTGAGCGTCGCGGTGGGCGGCGGATTCAATGCCCACGGGTATGGCTACGTGAAGCCGCGCCTCGCCTTCACGATCGTGCCCGGCTACGTCGACGCCGACGCCACGTACCGCTGGATCCCCGACACCGCGAGCAACGTCTTCGGCGGCAGGTCGGACGGGCTCGAAGACCGGGGCTTCGGCGAGCACAAGCTCCGCGGCTCCTTGTACATCTCGTTCCGCCCGAAGAAGGAGGACGCGCTCGACCTCGCGCCGGGCCTGCACCTCTTCTACGAATACACCCGCGTCAGCGGCGATGAGAAAGAGCTCGCCCGCGTCCGCATCCGCCCCGGCGATTACATGAGCTTCGGCCTCGCCGCCCCGCTCTGACCCGAGGGCGCCCCGGACACCCGCCACGCATCGTTCGAAATCCGGGAACCCACCTCCAAGAGCGCTGTCGGTGCAGCCATGCGCTCGGGCCTCCTCTTCACGAACGGCATCCTCCTCGCGGGCATCGTCGCGGTCCTGGCCATTGGCCCCGGGACCCACTCGAAGCGCCTCCTGCCTGCAGACGCCAAAACCACCGAGACCCCGGTCGACATGGCCGCCCTCGAATCGGCCGCCTCGCTCACGCCCACCGTCGACTCCGTCGTGGCCCTCGCCTCGGCGTACGTCGACCGCGGCCAGCCCGGCCTCGCGAGCGCCGTCATCGAAAAGGCCCCCCGCGCCATTCAGCTCGATCCTCGTGTCGCCGACGTCGCGGCCCGCGCCCTCTTCCACCGCGGGCGGGCGCGCCAGGCCCTCGCGACCGTCGAGGACGCGCTCGACGCCTGCGATTCCGAGACCGTGGCGTGCCGCTCCTGGCAGGTCGCCAAGGCCCGGCGCCAGGCCGCGTTCCTCCACGAAGTCGTGGCCGCGGGCATCGAGGACCCCATGACGGATCCCGCCGCCGTCCGGGCCGCGTACGAGCGTTCGACGCAGAAGGTCGGCCTTGTCGCGATGCGTTAATGCCGCCGGAGGGGGCGCGCGTCACGTGACGTAAGACGCACCCAAGGAAAATCTGGCGGCGTTGTCGGATGCCCCATCGACGCCGCCATGTCACGATTCTTTTTTTGGTTCGTCTCAGGGAGCGATGTTCGTGAGCCATCGTCGCTGCGTACTCGGGAGGCGATCGCCAGCGTGCTGAATCGACGCGAACCCCGCTCCTCCCCGCCCTCCTCGCTCGGCGCCCGCCTTTCGAGCGGTCTGCCCTGGGCGACGGTGTTCGTCTCCACCTCTCTCCTCGTCGGCTGCAGCCAGCCCCAGAAGCGTCCGATCGCGACCCCCGCGTCGCATGGTCAGGCCGAGGAGCGTCCCTTCATCTTCCAGCCGCCCGTGGACCTCGACGTCGAGAACAAGGTCAACGCGGTCGTGCGCATCGTGGGTGACGTGACGTGCACCGGCACGCTCATCGCGGAGGACCTCGTGCTCACGGCGCACCACTGCGTCTCGGAGCGCGACGCGGACGGGCAGGTGCAAAACCACGACAAGGATCCGGAGAGCCTCACCATCGAGCTCGGCGGCGACGACCTGCCGTGGGGCGAGGTGAAGGTGCGTGCGATCGTGAGCCCGGATTGCGGCTACGTATCGGGCGAAGGCGACATCGCGATCCTCGTGCTCTCGCGAAAGCTCGTCGGCGTCCCCACGCTGAGCCCGCGCATCGAGGAGGCGCCCGCGGCAAACGAGTCGATTTACCCGATCGGGTTTGGAAGGTGCGCGCTCTCGCGCGGGCCCATCCACCGCATCGAGCGCGTCGGCGGGCCGATCGGCAAGGTGCGCAGCGGCGACTTCATCGCGGTCGCTTCGGTTTGCCCCGGCGATTCGGGCGGACCGGCGTACAGCCCGAACAAGCAAGACGTCGTCGGCGTGGTCTCGGCTTCCGTGATGGATGGCGACGACGCCACGGCGGCGCCCTCGATCTTCGTGCGTCTCGACGCATGGCGCGAGCTCTTCAGCGCGGCCAAGGAGATCGCGAACGGGACGAGCCCGAGCGAGCTACCGCCCTTCCGAAGCTGCCAACGCTGAGGGTGTACCGCAGGCTGCTGCGCGGCTCGATGCGTCGGTCGACCTCGCTCGACGTACGGAGTACGCCTCGCTCGGCCTCCCTAGCCTCGAGCCGCTCGCGACGCCTGCGATACACCCTCTGACCCGCGCGCCGGATGCTCGCCTCCCGGGCCGCGCTTGCGATACGATTCGCGCTTCGATGCAGAAATTCGGCAAAGCGCTCGGCTACACCGTCCTCGCCCTCGTGGTGGTCTTCGGGCTCCTCAGGGTGCTGCTCTTCAAGACCTGGACCGTGCCGACGACGCTCCGGCTTTCGGCGTCGGTCGCTCCCACGCTCGACGGCGGGGATTTCGTCTTGCTCTTGACCCGAGGCACGCCGGGCTTCGGCGACCTCGTCCGTTGCAAGGACCCCGAAGATCCGACCCAGTACGTCGTCGGTCGCATCATCGGCGTCGAGGGCGACAAGATCGAGATCACCGGCCGCAACGTGGAGGTCAACGGCAAGCGCTACAACCCCGTGCAGGCTTGCCGGCCGCACAAGTACCAGACCGTGCACCCCAACACCGAGGCCGAGGTCGACCTCGAGTGTGGCGTTGTGGAGATGGGCGGGGGGTGGCATTACCGCGGGCAGACGAAGTCCAAGACGAGCCCCATGACCTTCAAGGCCGAGGTGGGCGAGGGCATGGTCTATCTGCTCAGCGACAACATCGACCTCTACGACGATTCTCGCGAGTTCGGTACGCTGGAGCGCGCCTCGTGCAAGGAGCGCGTGGTCTTCCGGTTCGTCGGCAAGAACGGCTGGGGGGACGAGGATGCCCGGATGACGGTGATCCGATGAGCCGCAACGGACGATCCTTGTTTGCTTGACCCTCCTCGCGATCGCCGTCTAGAACCGGGTGTCCCCGAGGAACGACGTTGGGCAACGAGCAGCACGAGATAGGCATCGTTTGCGGTCAGTGCGACACGTGGAGTCCCATGGGCGCCGCGAGCTGCACTGCGTGCGACAACGATCTGGCCCTGTTCGGGAGCCGGCAATCCGTGCTGCCGACGCCGCTGCCGCCTGCGCCCGTGCGCCCGGCGGTCTCGGCGCGCCCCGCAACGACGCCCGCGCCGCCGCTCAATCGGCCCGTGGCGCCGCTGCCCCCGACGCCCTCCGTGGGACCTCGTCGCGCCCCCGCGGCCGGCGCCGTTCCCGCGCAGAAAACCCCAGCACGAAGCGAGTTCGCGGACTTATCGCAGGAGGAGCTCATGGAGCAAGCCCGTAACTACGTCTGCCGTTCCTGCTCGAGCGGCGTTCCCTCGGGCCACAAGTTCTGCGGGAGGTGTGGGACTGCGGTTCCGCTCGAGATCCTCAACGCGCAGACGCTCTTCTTCGGGGACATGCAAAACCCCGCGAAGGCGAAGCTCATCCTGATCCGCGGCGAAGGCATGGATGGCCTGAGCTTCCATCTCAAGGCCGAGCAGCACATCGTCGGCCGAAACGGTCAGCTCGTCTTCCCGGACGATCCGTTCGTCTCTCCGAAACACGCGAACTTCTTCTACCGAGACGGCAAGCTCGTCGTGCGCGACGAGGGCTCGCTGAACGGCGTCTACATCCGCGTGCGCGGCACCGTCGACATCGTCCCGAGCGACACGTTCCTCGCGGGCGAGCAGCTCTTCCGCCTCGATTCGAGCCCCAAGCCCTCCGACGGGCAGGACCCGGACGGGACGTACTTCTATTCGTCGCCGAAGCATCCGAGCCCGTTCCGGCTCACGCAGATCCTCCAGGGCGGCGCGGTCGGCATGACCGTGTGCGCGCGTGGATCGTCCTTGCAGATCGGGCGCGAAGGCGGCGACCTGAACTTCCCCGGCGATCTGTACATGTCCGGATCGCACTGCCGGATCGAGGAGAACAGCGGGAAGTTCTCGCTGACCGATCTGAACAGCCGCAACGGCACGTACGTGCGCATCAAGAGCGAGCGCGAGCTCGGGCACGGCGACTACCTCTTCATCGGCCGCAAGCTCCTGCGCGTCGAGCTCAATACGAACTAGGCGGTTTGTCGTGACCACGAAGACCCATCGGCCGCTGTGCTTCGCCGACGCATCCGGCGGCGCGCTCGCGGCCCTCGGCGCCGCGGTCGCGCGCGCGCTCGGGCACACGGACGCGGTGGCGGCGACCATCGGCGAGGCCTCGGCGCTGCCCGCCGAGGTGCCGGCCGTGCTCGCGGAGATCGGGCTGGAAACGCCGACGGTTCTGAAGCTCGACGAGGCGCTGTCGAGTCCGCACACGGTCGTGTGGCTCGCGGATGGAGCGGCGCCGGTGGCGGATGCGCGGACGTTCGCGTGCAAGCTCCTGCCGGCGGACGCGGGCGAGCTCGAACGGATGGCGACGGCGCGGATCGCGCGGGATCGGATCGAGCGGATGCTCGAGACCGATCACGGCTGAGCGACTCCCTCACCCCCAGCCCCTCTCCCTCGCGGGAGAGGGGTGAAGACGCGCGTGTGGAGCCGGGTCAGCGCTTGCGCGTGCTGCGGCGTAACGCTTCGTCGCGGGTCGCGGCGATCGTGTCGGCCACATCGAACGCGGCTTTCACGGCCGTCGTGAGCGCGCGGAGGACCGGCTCGGGGACGAGGGCGATGAGCCGTTCGAGGTCCACCGGGCCGTCCGTGTTCGGCACGTAGCGGTCCATCAGCTCGGCGAAGAGGTCGTACTTGCGCGAGAGGTCGTCGAGGCGCTTGCGGAGCGCGTTCGCCTCGTCGCCCTGCGCGTCGCCGAGCAGGCCGAGGGCGCGGCGCGAGAGGGCGCGTTTGTCCTGCACGACGCGGCGCAGGCGCGCGAGGTAGGCGCCGATGATCACGTCGGGGTACTTGCCCCGCAGCGTGTACGAGTCGTGCCGCGCGCCGGACTCGCGGCGGCGCTCGATGATGCCCGCGGCTTCGAGGCCGCGCAGGTTCGCGAAGATGTTGCTCTTCGAACGACCGAGCTCCATCGAGAGCTCGTCCATCGAGCGCGGGCTGTCGGCGAGGTAGAGCGCGGCGACGACCTGCCCGCCGAGACGCGTGATGCCCGGGAACGAGGCGGCGATCTCCGCGCCCACGCCTTCGAGCAGCGCCTTTCGCGCGGCGACGACACGTTCGTCGGGTGTGCTCGGTTCTCCGTCTGGCCTGCGAGAGGTCATCGCGGGCGCCAATGTAGCGTCACGAGTCGTCCATGCACAGGGACGCGTGTTTGCCGCGGGGCACACCCTGGATGAACTCGACGGGGCAGGCGAAATCGAGGACCGGGCCCGCGGGCTTCTTGAGCATCTCGCCGATCTCGACGGCGCTCGCCTCGGACCAGTCGCGCGCGCCGTCGTAGCGGGCGCGGATGATGCCGTTCTTGTCGATGAGCCAGGTCTCGGGGAAGAGCTTCGTGCCGTACTTGCCCCCGACGATCTCCGAGTCCGTGTCGAAGAGCACGGGGAAGGGCGCGTCGCCGTCGAGCAGGACGCGGAGGAGGTCACGCACCTTCGTGCGGTCTTCGTCGATGGTGACGGTCACGAGGACCATGTCCTTGCGGCCGCGGAGCACGCGCGCGAGCGTGGCGAGCGAGGGCATTTCCTCTTTGCAGGGGCCGCACGTCTCGGTCCAGAAGTTGAGGAAGACGACCTTGCCGCGGAAGGACGAGAGCCGGACGGGCTTGCCGTCGAGGTCGGGCAGCTCGAAGTCGGGCGCGAGCCGATCGCGGCCGGCGTAGGCGGGGCCGAGGCCACACATCGCGGTGCAGCTCGCGCGGACCTGATCGTTCTTCGCGGCGGTGACGAAGCCGAAGACGGCGACCGCCGCGGCCACGATGAAGAAGATCTGCAGGAGCGTGGACGACTTCATGCCTCGACCTCCATAGCGCAAGGGCGCGCCTCCGCCCACATGCTCAAGGCGTCTCCTCGCGGAGCAGCCGCAGGAGGCGCGCCTCGTCGACGCGATACTTCATGATTTTACGCCCATCGAGCTCCACGACGGGCACGTCCCAATCATAGGCGGCGCGCTTTTCGGCCGGGGCTTCGCGGTCGAGGTCCAGGACCACGAGCTCGAAGGGCTCCGTGAGGCGCACGCGTTCGAGGGCCTCTTCGGCCACGTCGCAGAGATGACATCGCACCCGCGTGTACAGGGTGATCGTCTTCATGCGCTGGCGACGATGGAGAGGCTCTTCTTTGGCTTCTTCGGGGTGAGCGCCTCGAACGCGCGCTTGTAGGCGGCGAAGGCGCCGCCGGCATGCACGGCTTCGAGCACCGCGCGGCCCTCGGCCTCTCCGCCTTGCGCGAGCACGGCCTCGACCCAGGCCCACTTCGCGCTCGTGGAGCGCACGTCGGCGCGGCCCTTGAGCCCACGACGCAGGCGTTCGAGCCGCGCGTTCACCACGTCGATGCCCGCGAACGGCGCGTGCGCGAGCGGCGTGTTGCGCTTCGGGCAGAAGGGCGCGATGCCGAGCGCGATGGGGACCCTTTGCGAGAGCTCCGTGACGAAGCGGACGCACTCGTCGACGTCCACGTCCTCTTCGCCGGGCACGCCGATCATCAGGTAGAGCTTCATGCGCGGCATGCCGTGCTTGCGCGCCATCTCGGCCGCGCGCTCGAGGTGGCGGATGCGCGCGCGCCGGTCGAGGGTCTCGCGCACGCGCTCGCTCGTGCCGTCCATCGCCGTGGTGAGCGTGCGGTAGCCGGCGAGCTTCAGCGCGCCGACGAACTCGTCGGAGAGCTTGTCCGGGCGCAGGCTGGAGAGGCCGACCTCGCAGCCGCGCTCGGCGAGGGTGCGGACGATCTCCACGATCTTCGGGTGATCGCTGACCGCGGCGCCGACGAGGCCGATGCGGCGCGCGTCCTCGGGGATGAGGCCGAGGATCTTTTCCTTGGGGACGATGCGCATGCCGCCGTTCGTCGAGCGGCGCATCACGCAGTAGGTGCAGCCGCGCGAGCAGCCGCGCTCGGTCTCGATCAAGAACATGTTCGAGAGCTCGGTGTCGGGCGTGCGGATCGGCGCCCACGCGGGCAAGAGCTCGTCGTCGCACTGCGCGATGCCGGGCATGGAGGTGCCGTGGCGCGAGGGGACGAAGACGTGCGGGGTCTTCGCCAAGAGGTCGAGCGCGGCCTCGCGCGAGGGCGTGTCGCGCAGGATGCGAAGCACCTCGACGGCGAGCGTGTCGGCTTCGCCCATGACGATCGCGTCGGCGAAGGCCGCGAGCGGCAGCGGGTTCGAGTTCGTCAGCGGGCCGCCCGCGAGGATGAAGGGATCCCGGGACGATCGTTCCTCGCGCAGAGGCGCGATCCCCGAAGCTTCGAGCAGGCGCACGACGCCCGCGGTCTCGAGCTCGTAGGCGACGCTCATGGCGATCACGGGGTAATCGCTGAGGGGGCGGAGCGATTCGTACGTGAGCGGGACGGCGCGCGGGCCGTGCTCGTCGTCCGGCAGGAAGGCGCGATCCGCGGCCATGTCGGGCTCGTGCTGGATCGTCTTGTAGATCTGCAGGAAGCCGAGCGAGCTCATGCCCGTGCGGTAAGGCGACGGGTAGGCGAGCGCGATGCGCCAGGGCGCGTGTTTGTCGAGGCGTCCGACCTCCTCGGCGAGCCGCCGCCGGATGGTCGCCACGGTGACGTCACGTGACATTCGGGAAGAGACTCCTTCAGCAGGCTCGGTGGCGCAAGCGATCCCAGCCGATTTGCTCACGAAAACACCCGGGATCCCCGCCTCAACGGGCGGAGGGACGTGACAGGTGAACGGCCTCGCCGTCGGTCTCCCAGACGACGTCACCGCCCCGGTCGGTCCGGGCGATGGTGATGGCGCGGGCACGCAGCGAGGCGAGGACGCCCGGATCGGGGTGGCCGTAGCGGTTGCGCACGCCGGAGCAGACGAGGGCCACGCTCGGGCGAACGGCGTCGAGGAAGGGCGGCGTGGTCGAGGTGCGGCTGCCGTGGTGGCCGAGCTTGAGGAGATCGGCGCGGAGCGCGGCAGGGTGTTTTTCGAGGAGCGCGCGCTCGGCCGCGGCCTCGGCGTCGCCGACGAGGAGCGCGGAGCGTTTGCCGTAGGTGATGCGCAGGACGAAGGAGTTGTCGTTCGCGCTCTCGTCGGGGACGAACCCGGGGCAGGGGGCGAGGACTTCGATCGTGGCGCCGCCGATCACGTGTTTGCCGCAGAGCGTGTCCGGCCTGCGAAGGGGAATCTTACGGTGGCGTAGATTCGCGAGCATCGCGGCGTACGTCGGCCCGGCGCCGTGGTCTTCGCCCTGGCCCGTGTCCCAGAGCTCGCCGACGTCGATCTCCGGAAGCGTGGAGACGAGCCCGCCGAAGTGATCGGGGTGCGGGTGCGAGAGGACGACGATGTCGACGCGTTTTTTGCGGAGCGCGCGCAAGACGGGGAGCACGACACGCGTGCCCGTGTCGACGGGGCTTCCCATGAAGCCGCCGCCGTCGATGAGCATGGTTTTCCCGTCGGGCAGATCGACGAGGATCGAATCGCCCTGGCCCACGTCGAGAGCGCGCACGCGCAGCAGGCCCTTGGAGCTCCCAGCATGTGCCGCGCCCTGCTCCAGCACGAGGAGCGCGGCGAACCCGAGCGCGAGGGCGGCGCTGCGGCGAAGAGCATCCTTCGCGAGGGCGGCCGCGAGCGCAGCGATGGACACGGCCGCGAGCTGAGAAGGCGTGGGCGGCGGGAAGGTGACGATCCCGCCGAGATCACTCGTCACGCGGGCGACCGCGCGCACGGCGAGGAGCGCGCCCGAGCCGAGGAGCGCCGCGCCACGCTCGACCGGCGGTGCCCACGCGAGCACCGCGTGCAGGAGGCAAACGGGCAGCGCCGCGAGCTCGCCGATCGGCGCGGCGACGAGGTTCGCGAGGATGCCGAGCAGCGGCAAGGAGGGCGTCATCATCGCGAGGAACGGCGTGCAGGCGGTCATCGCGGCGAGCGTCGTGGCGATGGGGCGCAGCACGGCGCGGACGGGCGCAGGGCCACGCACGAGCCGTTCCGCGATGGGTCGATCGAGCCCGAGCAGCCCCGCCGTCGCCGCGGCGGACAGGACGAACGACGGGTCGCTGCCGACGAGCGGGTCGAGGATCGCCGCGAGGAGGAGCGATCCGCCGAAGGCACGCACGCCGCTCGGGCGACGGCCGAGCGCGCGTACGAGCATCACCACGGAGAGCATGCCGGCGGCGCGCAAGGCCGAGCCGCTGCCGCCCGCGAAATCGGCATAAAGCCACGACGTGGGGATCGCGAGCGCCGCGGAGATGCGGCCGACGTCGAGGCGCGCCGAGAGCGGCGTGACGCGCAGGAGCAAGGCACGCGCTGCGGCCGCGAGGCCCGCGACGGCGAGGACGAGGTGCGTGCCGGAGACCGCGAGCAGATGGGACAAACCGCTCCGGCGGAAGGCCTCGTTGTCGGCCTCGTGCAGATCCGTCTCGCCGAGGACGAGGGCCCGCGCGAGCGGCTGGGCTTCGGGATGAAACGTCGCCTCGATGCGGCGACGAACGTAGGCGCGAGCCCGATCGATCCACGCGGGGATGCCCTGGCCACGCGAGACGTGTTCGAGATCGACGAGACCCCCCGACGCGGCGACGCCGCTCCGCGCGATGGAAGGACGCGGGTCGGGAAGGCTCTCGTTCAGGAAGAGATGGACCGGGGCGAGGTCCGCGACGAGACGCACGCGATCGCCACGCGCGAGGTCCTCGGGCGCGCCGTGGAGCCGCGCGCGGAGCGGCCCTTCGAGCGGGCCACGTTCGCAGGCGGCCTCGGAAAACTCGACCTCGATGCGAGCCTCACCGCGTTCTTCTCCCGGAGGAGCGGGCTCGCGCTGCACCACCGGCGAGCGCAGCACGATCGCTTCGCCTTCGCATCGACCTGGAGGCCCGAGCGCCTCGGTCACGCGCGCGTGCAAGGCCGCGGCCTCGTCGATCGCCGCGCGGGCACGCAGCGCGCCGAAAGCAAGCACGAGCGCGAGGCCCACGAGCGCCCACCGTTCGAGGTGACGGCGCAAGAGGAAGAGCGAGATCACGGCCGCGAGCGCGGCGGGGAGCGGTGCGCGTGCCAGGGCGGAGCCCGCCGCGAGCGCGAGCGCGGTGAGGAGCAGCTTGTCGGTCACGTACCGCGATGCAGCAAGCGCCGGGCCGCCCTCGAATCGGCCGGAATTCCGCGCGATCGCTCACCGAAAACCCTGGCGCCGCCATGGCGGGCCCCGGCGGCCGCCACCTTGGCGAGCGCGCGTCATTCGCCCTCGCCCCCACGTGATGCAATCGGATTGCAGGATTCCGTGCCGCGTAAAACTCGATCCGACGCGCGCATCGACGCACAGAGAACGCGTGCGCGTCCGGGAGCGCCTTCCTACAATGGCGGCTCTCTTGCGCGTGCTCTCCCGATCCATCGTGGTGCACGCGCCTGCCGCTCCCCTGGAGGTCGCTGATGTTCCCGTGTCCGCCCCGCGCTCGTTTTGCCTTGTTGGTTGGCGCTCTCGCGCTCGTCACCGGCTGCGGTGACGTGTCGCAACTGGCCCCCGAGGGCGCCGTCGCCGAGGCGGAGCTCGACATCAGCGGCGGCTATGCGGATGACAAGGACACCGCGGTCGTCGGGATTTACGCGACGAACCTCGGCGGCATCTGCACCGGCTCGCTCCTCGCGCCGAACCTGGTGCTCACGGCACGCCACTGCGTTTCGGAGATCAACAACAACCAGGGCACCGTCGAGTGCGGCGTCACCAAGTTCTCGCCGCCCGCGGCGCCGAGCAGCTACCTCGTCACGACCGCGCCCGAGCTCTCCCAGGACCCCTCCGCGTACCGCGCCACCAAGGAGGTCGTGCTCCTGCCCGCCGGCGACGACTTCTGCGGCCAGGATCAGGCGATCCTGATCCTCGCGGAGAACATCCCCGAGGCGGAAGCCAAGCCGCTCGTGCCCCGCATCGACGAGCCGCTCGTCACCGGCGAAAAATACTCCGCGATCGGGTTTGGCGCGACGGACGGCGCGGGCAACGGCGCGGGCGCGCGTCGCCGCCGCGACGACCTCACCATCACCTGCGTCGCCGACGAGTGCCCCGATGTCCAGGTCAAGACGACCGAGTGGATGGGCAACGCCGGCGTCTGCCAGGGCGACTCCGGCGGACCCGCGATCGACTCGAAAAACCGCGTCATCGGCGTGACCTCGCGCGGCGGCTTCAACTGCTCGACCCCGATCTACGGCTACGTGAAGGCCTGGGATCAGTGGATCAAGGACACGGCGATCAAGGCCGCGGACATGGGCGGTTATCCCGTGCCGGCGTGGGCGAACGGCGGGTCGACGAACCCCGACTACACGTACACGCCCGGCGACGCCTGCAACGATCCCTCCGACTGCGCCTCGGGTCGCTGCGTGAACGACGGCAAGGAGCAGTACTGCACGCGCCTCTGCAACGAGCAGGCGCCTTGCCCCGAGGGCTGGTACTGCGACGCCGACAGCAACGGCCAGGGCGTCTGCTTCAAGCAAGAGGGCGCGTCGTCGGGCGGCTGGGGCGAGGAAGACCCCGACGGCCCGCAGATCTCCGAGGACAGTGGCTGCAGCGTGAACGCCGATCCGACGAAGCCCGTGCCCTGGCGCGGCGGCATCTTCGCGCTCGCGCTCGTCGCGCTCGGTCTGCGGCGCCGCGCGCGGTGAAGCGTCGCTCGTTCCACCTCGCGCTCGTCGCGCTCGCCCTCTCCGCGTGCTCGCGCGGCTCCGGCAAGGACAAACCTCTCCGCGTCGTCTCGCTCTCGCCGAGCACGACGGAGACGATGTTCGCGATCGGCGCCGGAGGCCTGCTCGTCGGGCGCTCGCGCTACTGCGACTACCCGAAAGAGGCCGAGGCGCTTCCCATCGTCGGTGGTTACGCCGATCCGAACGTCGAGGCGATCGTCGCGCTCGCGCCCACGCTCGTCGTCGGCGCGCGTGGCCCCGCCGGGCCCGTGCTCGAAGAGGGGCTGCGCGCGCACGGCATCGACACGTTTTTCCCCGAGACCGAGTCCCTCGACGGCATCACGAGCATGATCGAAGAGCTCGGTCGCCGCGTGGGTCACGAGGCCGAGGCGAAACGCGTCGCGCAAGGCATCCAGGACAAACGCAAAGCGCTCGCCGCGCTCGTCGCCGGACGGCCCAAGAAGCGCGTGCTCTTCGTGTTCGACGCTTCGCCCATCGTCGTCGCCGGTCCCGGCAGTTTTCCCGACGAGCTCGTGCGCCTCGCGGGCGGCGAGAACGTGATCACGCGCGGCGGCGCCTACCCGACGATCGGCCTCGAGCATCTGCTCGCGCTCGATCCCGACGTCCTGCTCGACGGCGCCTCCGACATGCGCGCCACGAAGACGCTGCGCGAGCGCGTCGAAAATGCCCCCGGTTGGCGGGAGCTCCGCGCTGTCCAGAAGGGCCAGATTCGTGTCGTCGGCTCGGACGTCTTGCGCCCCGGCCCCCGCATCGGTGATGGACTCTTCGCCGTCGCCCGCGCCATCCACGGCGAGGACCTCGCGCCCCCACCATGACCCGCTCGCCCGCCCGCGTACGCGCCGATGCTCTCCTCGTCACCCTCGGCCTCGCCGAGAGCCGCGCCCAAGCACAAGCCCTCATCATGGCCGGCAAGGTGACCTGCAACGAAACACGCGTGGACAAACCCGGCGCGCTCCTCGCGCCCGACGCGCCCCTCCGCGTCGCTTCTCCGCCGCGCTTCGTCTCCCGCGGCGGCGACAAGCTCGACCACGCGCTCTCGTTCTTCGCGGAGAAAGGTCTCGACGTCGCCGGGCGCCGCTGCCTCGACGTCGGCGCCTCCACGGGCGGCTTCACCGATTGCCTGCTTCAGCGCGGCGCCGCGCTCGTCGTGGCCGTCGACGTCGGCTACGGCCAGCTCGCCGAGAAGCTTCGCGCCGATCCACGCGTCGACGTCCGCGAGCGCGTGAACGCGCGCGAGCTCGGCCGCAGCGATCTTCCCGCGGGCGTCGACCTCGTCGTCGTGGACGCATCGTTCATCGGCATCGGCAAGCTCATCGGTGCGATCGCGGCCTTGCTCGATCCGGGCGCGGACCTCGTCGCCCTCGTGAAGCCGCAGTTCGAGGCGGGTCGGGAGGCTGCCTCGCGTGGACGGGGCGTCATCCGGGATCAGGAGACGCGAAATGCCGCGATCGCCGCGGCGCGTCGGGCCGTCGAGGAAGGCGGGTTCGAGGTCGTGGCCGAGGTCGACAGCGCGGTTGCCGGCCCGAAGGGCAACGTGGAGCGGTTCGTCTGGGCGCGTCGACGCGCCGGCTGATCCCGAGGCCGCGCGCGCTCGGGGCTGACGAGTTGCGGCGATGATGGTACTCATCGGCCCGGCACGGTCACCGCGATTTTCGCGGCCCTTGCCGGCGAGGAGAGGTCGATGCTCGGACGACGGCGTTGGGTGAAGGCGATCGTGGCCCTCGGCGCGAGCGCGCTCTGGCTCTCGGCCTGTTCCACCCAGAAAGACGCGCCCCAGAAGGAGGCCGCGGGCAAGGATCCGAGCGTCCCCGCGGCGGCCGAGCCCTGGAAGGTCGGCGCGTACCTGAGCCTGTCGGGCGCCGAGACGCAGTTCGGCATCGAGACGAAGGAAGGCATCGAGCTCGCCGTCGACGCGGTCAACAAGAAGGGCGGCGTGAAGGGCCGGCCCGTGAAGGTCCTCTACGAGGACGACAAGTCGAACCCGCAGGAGACGAACAACAAGGTCCTGCAGCTCATCACGCGGGACAAGGTCGTGGCGCTGCTCGGCGAGGTCGCCTCGTCGCGCTCCACGGTCGGCGGCATCGTCGCGAACAAGCACAAGATCCCGATGATCACGTCCTCGGCGACGGCGCCCGAGGTCACGCAGATCGGGCCCTTCGTCTTCCGCGTCTGCTTCACGGACGACACGCAGGGCCAGATGGGCGCCGAGTTCGTGGTGAAGACCATGGGCAAGAAGCGCATCGGGATGCTCTACGCCTCCGACGACGTCTACTCCTCGGGCCTCGCCGCGCAGTTCCGCGACGCCGTGAAGAAGCTCGGCGGCGAGATCGCCGTGGAGAAGAGCTTCATCAAGACGGAGACGAACTTCACCACGTACATCAACGAGATCCGCGACGCGAAGCCGGAGCTCGTCTACGCGCCGATCTACTACAACGCGATGGTCCCGATCGCGCGGCAGGCCAAGGCCGCGGGCATGCCGGGCAGCACGTTCGTCGGCGGCGACGGCTGGGACGCCGAGACGCTGATCCAGGACGCGGGCGACGAGATGGAGGGCGCGTACTTCACGAACCACTACGCGCCCGACGTCCCCTGGCCGAACGCGCAGGCCTTCCTGAAGGCCTACAAGGAGCGCTTCAAGCGGGATCCGTCGAGCCTCTCGTCGCTCGGCTACGACTCGGCGATGCTCCTCTTCGACGCCATGGGCCGCGCCAAGGGCGACACGCCCGAGTCCATCCGCGACGCGATCGCCGAGACCAAGAATTTCGAGGGTGCGACGGGCACGATCACCATCGACCCGAACCGCAACGCGGACAAATCCATCGTGATCGTCCAGATCAAGAACAAGAAGTTCACCTACTATGCGACGGTGAACGACAAGGCTGCGAAGCCCTGAGGCGCGAGGTCGAGTGATTCCATGGCCATGAAGATCCTCAACGCCCTGATCACGGGCCTCGCACAGGGGTCGATGATCGCGCTCGTGGCCCTCGGCTACACGATGGTCTACGGCATCCTGAAGCTCATCAACTTCGCCCACAGCGAGGTGTTCATGATGGGCGCCTTCCTCGGCTTCTTCGGCATCACGGCGCTCGGCGGCAAGGACGCGCCGCTCGTCGCCGGCGTCGGCGGGACGCTGCTCGCCATGTTCTTCGCGGGCCTGCTCGGCATGCTCGTCGAGCGCATCGCCTACGCGCCGCTCCGCACGCGCGGCAAGGGCAAGGCGAACACGCGCATCACCCCGCTCGTCACGGCGCTCGGCATGAGCGTCTTGCTCCAGAACCTCGCCCAGCTCCTCTTCACCGCGCAGTACCGCGGCTATCCGCAGCTTTTGCCGATCGAGGACACGCGCAAGGTCATCTTCATCTCGGCCTTCTCCGTGATGATCGCGCTCCAGTTCCTCGTGCACAAAACCTGGATGGGCAAGGCGATGCGCGCGCTCAGCGTGAACATCGAGGCCGCGCGCCTCATGGGCATCCGCACGAGCCGCGTCATTTCGATCACGTTCATCACGGGCTCGGTCCTCGCCGCGCTCGGCGCCGTCCTCTACTGCCTCGATCAGTCGCAGGTCTATCCGACGATGGGCGTCGTCATCGGCACACGCGCCTTCGTTGCCGCCGTCATCGGCGGCATCGGCAACATCCCGGGCGCGATGCTCGGCGGCCTGCTCATCGGCATCATCGGCGAGATGACCAAGCTGACGGCGTACTCCGGCCTGCAGGATGTCCTGGTCTTCACGGCTCTCATCGCCGTCCTGCTCGTCAAGCCCACGGGCCTGCTCGGAAAGGCCTCGATCGAGAAGGTTTGAGTCGCGGCAGGCCCTGACCGACGGGCCGCTTGCGTACTATCCTTCGGCTGATGATGCGGCGCTTGATCCTCGCCTCCGCCCTCGTCCTCGGCGCCTGCGCGCCGGGCGCTCCGGCCAACTGGGTCCGCGGCGGCGCGATGCTCGACGTCCCCCGCGCCCGCTGGGTCGTCGGCACCGCTGTCGTCGACGTCTTCCCGGATGGCCGCGTGACGCTCAACGAGACCCAGGAGTTCACCGTCGACCGCGGCGGGCGCGTCTACGACCCGAACAACGACCCCGTCGCGCTCCTCGAGCCCGGCGGCAAGCTCGTCGGCCCCGGCGACAAACTCCTCGGCAACGTTGGCATCCTCCACGCCTCGCAGGGCGACGAGTCCCACGCCTGGCTCAGCGTCATGCCCACGGGTGAGGTCGTCCGCTACGAGGACGACGGCGGGCGCAGCTCGCTCGGCGTCTGGATCGGCTGCAACCAGACCTACCTGCAGCACCAGACGTGCACGCTCGTCAGCCACCTGCTCACGCCGCGCATCGTCGCGCAGTCGCGCAACAACAACGCGCTTACGCCGAACGGCCTTGGTTATGGCCCCGGCGGCTACATGCCCGGCATGGGGTTCGGTTTGCCCTACCGTTGATCACCCTGTTCTCCCGCCTCGAACGTCGTCGTTCCGCGCAATCATCCGCACGCCTTGGCCATCGAACCCAGCGCACGGGTGTAGTCCGACACACGTTGGGCTGACCCATCCTCCCGGGACGAACCTGCGACGCAGGCCTGGGAGACGTGTGGGCATCGGGGGGGTTGTCGGCGCAGGTGGCGACGACTCCGGATCAAGGGAGGTTCGGATGAACGTTCGTAACATGGTCCTCGCCTCGACTCTGGTGATGGTCGGCGTCGTCGCCGCGCAGGCCTGCGGCGGGAAAGAAGGCGGCGGCGGCGGGACGGGCGGGACCGCGGGCACGGGCACGGGCACGGGCGGGACCGGAGGCACGGGCGGCACCGGCGGAACCGGGGGCACGGGCGGCACCGGCGGGACCGGCGGCGCGGGCGGAGCCGGAGGCATGGGCGGCGCGGGCGGTGCCGGCGGCATGGGCGGCGGCGACGCGGGCGCGATGGCGATGTCGAGCGTGCGGTTCTCGCACCTCTCACCGGACGCGGGGGCGGTCGACGTGTGCCTCCTGCCGGCGGGCGGCCGCGCGCACGAGGGCGCCATCGGCCCGATCTTCAAGCAGCGCTTCCACGACGCCGACGGCATCCGGTACGGCGAGGTCTCGAAGTACGTCGACGTGCCCGGGGGCGAGTACACGCTACGCGTCGTCGCGCCCGACGCGCAGAACTGCGACACGGCGCTTGCGGGCACGCAGGACGTCCCTGGGATCGAGGCGCGCTCGGGCGAGATGGCCACGGTCGCGGCCGTGGGTCAGCTCAACGGGCCGGCGGACGTGCACAAGTTCGGCGTGCTGAGCTTCCCCGACGACAGCGAGCCGGCATCGGGAAAGACGCGCGTGCGCTTCATCCATGCCTCGCCGGACACGGCCGACCTCGACGTCGGCACGCTCGACGCACAGGGCACGTTCACGCCGCTCTTCACGGGCGTCGGTTACGGCTCGACGGGCCAGTCGAAGACGGGCAACTACGTGACCGGCGCGCCGCTCGACAACGCCACGATCGCGTCGCGCATCGCGGGCGAACAGGCGGACCTCTTGAAGATCCTGGGCGTGAACGTCGAGGCGGACCGCGTCATCACGATCTTCGCGATCGGCAACCGCGCCGGCCAGCCGCAGCCGCTCCGGCTCCTGGTTTGTCAGGACGAGGCGCCCCACGCCCAGGGCGCGCCCGGCATGGCGAGCTGCCGAATCCTCACGCCCTGAGGACCTCGATCAGCATCTCGCCGCACCTGCCCCCTCTCCCGCGAGGGAGAGGGGGTTGGGGGTGAGGGCGTCGTCCAGCTACTTGAGCAGCCAGCCGAAGAGCAGCCGCTTCGTCGCATCCCGCGACACCTGCGCGATCGAATCGACGAGCGGAATCTCCTTCGGACAAACCTCGACGCAGTTCTGCGCCTTGCCGCAGTCCTGCACGCCGCCTTCGCCCATGACCGTCTCGAGCCGCGCGTTCTTGTGCAGCGCACCCGACGGATGCATGTTGAACAGCCGCACGAGGTTCAGCGCGAACGGCCCGACGAACTGCGTCGAATCGTTGTACTGCGGGCACGCCTCGACGCAGCACCCGCACGTCATGCAGCGCGACAGCGGATAACGCTCCTGCTGCGCCTCGGGGCTCTCGCGTGGACCCGGGCCGAGCTCGTGCGTCCCGTCGATGTCGATCCACGCTTTGACCTTCTTCATGTCCTGGAACATGCGCTCGCGGTCGACGATCAGGTCACGCACGAGCGGGAACTTCGTCATCGGCTCGACCTGGATCACCTCGCCGTTCGGCGCGATCTGATCCACGAGCGCCGAGCACGCCTGACGCACGCGCCCGTTGATCACCATCGTGCAGGCGCCGCAGACCTCTTCGAGGCACGACGACTCCCACACGACCGGCGCGACGTCTTTCCCGTCGACCGTGCGCGGCTCCTTCTGCACCTGCTGCAGCGCGCTGATCACGTTCATCTGCGGCAGGTAGGGGACCTTGAACTCCTCCCACCGCTTCGTCTCCGGGAGATCGGGTCCGTCCTGGCGCTTGACGCGCAGATGCACGAGACGCCCGGTGCCCTTCGAGTCGCTGTTCGCCATGGTCAAACGCTCTTCTGCTGCTCCGAGGCAGCCGGTTGCTGGATCTTCCCGGTCGCGGCGGCGCTCGCGGCGCCTGCCTGCTCGTACTTGCGCTCGCGCGGGGTGACGAGGCTCGCGTCGACGGCGTCGGTCACGTGGACCGACTGCCCGGCGCACGTGTAGTCGAACTCCCGCAGGTACTTCACGGCGCCCTTCTGCTCGTGCTTCGCGAGCGTCGTGCGCATCCAGTCCGCGTCGTTCCGCTTCGGGAACGCGGGCTTGTAGTGCGCGCCGCGCGACTCGTCGCGGTTCTTCGCGCCCTGCGCGATCACGCGCGCGAGCACCAGCATGTTCTCGAGGTGCCGCACGAACTGCGCGCCCTGGTTCGAGCGCTGCGAGCCGTCCGGGCAGGCGACCTTCTTCACGCGCTCGTCGAGCTCCGAGATCTTCGTGAGCACCCCTTCGAGCGTCGCGTTGTCGCGCTCGATCGTCACGTCGCGGAGCATCATGTCGCCGAGCTCTTGGTGGAGCTTGTAGGGGTTCTCGGCGCCCTTGTCGTCCTGGTTCTGCTTGAGGATACGCCCGTAGTCGTCCTGGCAGCGCTTCTCGGCCTTCTCGAAGATCGACTTCGGCAGGTCGAACGCGCTCTTCGCGAGGCTCTTCTGGTAGCTCGCGACCGAGGGGCCCGTGACCATGCCGCCGTAGATGCACGAGAGCAGCGAGTTCGCGCCGAGCCGGTTCGCGCCGTGGTACTGGTACTCGACCTCGCCCACCGCGTAGAGGCCCGGGATGCTCGTCGCGTGGTTGCGCGGCGAGCCCGCCTTCAGCGAGCCACGCGCGTCCTTCTCGAAGTCGACCCATAGGCCGCCCATCGAGTAGTGCACGGCCGGGAAGACCTTCATCGGGTTGTGGTAGGGGTCGGTCCCCGCGAACTTCTCGTAGATCTCGAGGATGCCCGCGAGCTTCGAGCGCAGGAACTTCTCGTCCTTGTGCGTGAGGTCGAGGTAGACCTCGTTCTCGTTGCGACCGGTCTTCGGGTTGAAGACGCCGCGCTTCTCGTGGAAGCACGTCTTGAAGATCGCGCGCGAAGCGATGTCGCGGGGCACGAGGTTGCCGTAGCCCGGGTACATGCGCTCGAGGATGTAGTCGCGCTCCTTCTCGGGGATCTCCTTCGGGTTGCGCTGATCCTTCGCGTCCTTCGGCACCCACACGCGGCCGCCTTCGCCGCGCGCGCTCTCCGAGATGAGGCGGAGTTTGTCCGCGCCCGGGATCGCCGTCGGGTGCACCTGGATGAACTCGCCGTTCGCGTAGACCGCGCCCTGCTGGTAGACCGACGAGGCCGCGGTGCCGGTGCAGATCACGCTCATCGTCGAGCGGCCGAAGATGATGCCGTTGCCCCCCGTGGCGAGCACGACGGCGTCGCCCTGGAAGTACTTGATCTGCATCGTCTTGAGGTCCTGCGCGACGCAGCCGACGCACGTGCCGCTGTCGTCGAGCACCGCCTGCAGGAAGTCCCAGAACTCGAACTTGCGGACCATCTTCTCGCCCGGGATCGACACGCCGTGCTCGTCGACGACGTCGGCGATCTCGTAGCGGCGCACCTGCTCGTCGAGGGCGTAGAGGAGCTGCTGGCCCGTCGTCGCGCCCGCAAACGCCGTGCGGTGGAAGAGCGTGCCGCCGAAGCGACGGAAGTCGAGCAGGCCTTCGGGCGTGCGGTTGAAGGGCACGCCCATGCGGTCGAGCATGAACACGATGCCCGGGGCCGCCTCGGCCATGCCCTTGACGGGCGGCTGGTTCGCCAGGAAGTCGCCGCCGTAGGCCGTCTCTTCGAGGTGGATCTGCGGGCTGTCGCCCTCGCCCTTGGTGTTCACGGAGGCGTTGATGCCGCCCTGCGCGCACACCGAGTGCGAGCGCTTCACCGGGACGAGCGAGATCAGGTCCACCGGGACCTTCGCCTCGCAGAGCTTGATCACCGTCATGAGGCCCGCGAGGCCTCCGCCGACGACGATCACCCTTCGAACCTTGCCCCCCTCGCTCCGGATCGTGCTTTTCGCAGCCATGGTGCTCGAAACTCCAAAGGCCGCCTCAAGCGAGCGCGGCCGAAACTTGCCTCAATCGATCACCGGCCCGGCCTTCGCGGGCTTGGGCGTTTGCTGGAGGATGTCGACGCACGTGCGCGCGTCCGAGCCCCCCTTCTTGCCGAAGATCATGTCCTGCACGCTGGACCCCGTGGCGAAGTAGATCGCCGTGTTCGCGCCGAGCAGGAAGATCGCGACGCCGAGCACGCCGAAGACGGCGGCCGCCATCTGCTGCGAGCGGCGCGACACCGTCACGCCCCACGAGAAGCAGAAGCCCCAGAGCCCGTTCGCGAAGTGAAAGACGCTCGCCGCGATGCCGAGCACGTAGAGCAGGCCCACGACCGGGATGCCCTTCACCGTCGCCGACATGTTCTGGCAGAGCGCGGGGTAGAACTGCTCGGGCGCGAGTTTGCCCGTGAGCTTCTTGCCCCAGTACTCGTAGAGGTGGAACGCGATGAACGCGAAGGCCAGGAGGCCCGTGACGCGCTGGAGCGTGAAGGCCCAGTTGCGCGTGGTCTTGTACTTCGAGACGTTGTACTTCGCGTCGAGCGCGAGCTTGACGCCGTAGCCCGCGTGGAAGAGCAGCGGCAGGAGGATCAGCCCCCACTCGGCCAGCGCGAGATACGGCGTGTGCGTGATCTCCGAGACCGCCTTGTCGAACGGCTCCTGTCCCTGGAGCGCCTTGGCGTTCGTCCACAAGTGGAACACCATGAACGCGCCCACGGGCGCGACGCCCGTGAGCGAGTGCAGCTTGCGCAGCAGAAACGCGCGGCGGTTCTGCGCGAAGAGAGACTGATCGGCGAGCGCTGCTTCGGACACGAATGGACCTCGTCGTCTTGCGGGCGACCGGCGATGTATGGGACTCTAGCCAGGACGTCAAGGTGGCGCGATCTTTAGGTAACTCGCTCGGCCGCTGGCGCGGCATGCTCGCGGGGCTGGGTTTGGCCGCCGCGGGCGCTGCGTGTGGCGCTGCGTGTGGTGGATCGCGTCAGGACGCCGTCACCCCCACGGTCCCGCTCTCGTCGTCGATCGAGGCGCAGACGGAGCTGCGCGAGATCGAGGCCACGTTCGCCCAGTCGAGCCGCGCCGAACGCCAGGCCCTCGAAGACCGCCTGCTCGCCTTCCAGGCGCGTTACCCGAAGGACGCGCTCGGCCCCGTGGCCGACGTGATGCTCGCCTGGATCGCCCTGGAACGCGGCGACCTGAACCGCGCCACGGAGCTCTCGTCCCGGGCCGAGACGCTGACGAAATCCGTCGGCACGACCGCGGAGCTCGCCCGCATGATCCAGGGCGCCGCGCTCCGGCGCTCCGGCAAGGCCGAGGCCGCGCTCGGAAAACTCTTGCCGCTGCTCGGCAAGCTCATCGACCCGCACGCCCGGACGTTCCTGAACGAGGAGACGACCGCGAGCGCGATCGGCGCCAAGCACCACGGTCAGGCGATCGAGCTGATGCTCGTGTGGCTGCACGAGGCGTCGATCGAGGAGCGCGTCGAGGTGCGCTCGAAGCTCGCGGAGCTCGTCGCGAGCATCCCGCCTTCGTCGCTCGCGCCGATCCTCGAAGAGCGGCGCAAGAAGCATCCGGAGCCGTCGAACGAGGAGCTCGAGGTGCAGAAGACGCTCGTCGAGAGGCTCTCGGACGCGGCGATCTCGGCGCGGGACCAGCAGCTCGCGCGGCGGCTGCTCGGCGCGGCGATGCCCCTGCTCGGGACGGGCGCCGACGAGATCGCCGAGCTCGCGGCGGGCGCGGGCGGGGCGCGGGTCGAGGCGCCGACGCTCGGGCTCGTCTTGCCCACGCGGAGCCTCGAAGCGCGGCGGCGGGGCACGCAGGTCGTGAGCGGCGTGATGTTCGGGCTCGGGCTGCCGGGGTCTTCGGCGCGGCTCGTGACGCGCGACGACCTCGGGCGCGACACGGGCATCGAGGACGCGCTCGAAGGGCTCGGCGCCGATGGCGCGGCGATCATCATCGCGGGTATCGATCGGGAGGAGGCGACGATCGCGGCGAAGTTCGCGGCGCGCGAGTCGATCCCGGTGGTGCTCCTGCATCCGCCCGCGCCCGACGTCGACGACTCGCCGTTCGTGTTCGTGGTCGGCGAGGAGCCGGAGCGCGTGCGCAAGGCGCTCGTGGCGGCGCTCCCGTCGAAGGGGCAGGTCGTGTGGATCGGCGACAAGGGCAGCGTGGACATGGCGCGGGAGGAGGCGTTCGAGTGCACGCGCCTGCCGCCGTCGTGGCGCGGCATCGGGGGCGTCGCGGTGTACGGGAGCTGCGTGTCCGACGTGCTGCTCGCGACCTCCGGGACGAGCGTGAAGACCGCGGTGGGGCTCGACCTCGGCGGGGTGAGCTTGCCGAAGGGCACGTTCGCGGCGACGGCGGGGGTGTATCCGATCGATCCGCGGGCGCCGGGGCGGGAGTCGCTCGCGGCGTGGATGCGGGTGCACCCGGATCCGCCGAGCATGTGGGCGGGGCTCGGGCGGGACGCGGCGGTGCTCGCGTGGGTGGGCGTCGAGGGATTGCCCACGCAGGGGACGCGGGATCCGAAAGAGGTCAAGCGTCGGCGGGAGCAGGCGGCGGCCGCGCTCGCGGCGGCGGAGCAGGAATTGTGGACGACCGAGGCAAAAGGGTTTGGCGGGGCACGCAAGCTCGCCCGGTCGATCGGGGTGCGCGAGGTGCGGTGAGGGTCTTCGCTCCTGCATTGCGGCCCACGAAACATGGATCTCTGTCGATGCAATGGCGCTCGCGTACCTCGCGGGGCACGCGTCAATGTATTGACGTCTTCCCTATCGCGCGACGGTTTCGTAACGTCGTGATTTGCTCGTGCATCGACGGCGAGGGTCACGGCCCTCGGGGCCAACCGTGCAGGATGTGGGAAGGGGCGCAATGAAGCGATCGTGGACCATCGGCCAGCAGCTCATCCTGGGATTTGCCATTCCGCTGATCGTGCTGGGCGTGCTCGGGCTCTCGTCCTACCGGCTGAACCAGCAAATGCGGCAGGCGAGCGCGTGGGCCGCGCACGTGCAAAAGGAGATCGACGCGCTCACGGTGCTCCTCATCGATTTGCAGGACATCGAGGGCGGGCAGCGGGGATACGTCATCAGCGGGACCGACGAGTACTACCAGAGCTACGAGGACGCGCGCGGCCGCTACAAGACGCACCTCGGGAACGTGCGCGATCTCGTGGGCACCTCGAACGCCGAGCAGGCGCGGCGGCTCGACGCGCTCGAACGGACGGTCATCGAGCGCGTCGCGTTCGCCGAACAGAACATCCAGATCCGCAAAACCGAGGGCCTCGCGGCCGCCATCACGCACATCGGGACCGCCAGGGGCAAACGGCTCACCGAGGAGGTCCGCGCCATCATGGCCGACATCTCCGCCGCCGAGAACGCAACACTTGAAGCACAAACGAATGAAGTGAACCGCGCCTCGACCGCGCTCGATCGAATGCTCGGCGTGGGCACGACGGCGGCGCTCGTCATCGTGGGATTCTGTGCCGTCATCATCATTCGGCGGCTCGACCGGCAAATCGGCGAATCGGTGCAGCGCATGCAGAGCGCCGCGTCGGAGCTCGAAGCGGCGGCGACGCAGCAGGTGCGAGGGTCGAAGGAGCAAGCGTCCTCGGCGTCGGAGGTATCGACCACGGTGCGCGAGCTGGCGGTGACGGCGCGGCAAGTCTCGGAGAGCGCGCAACGCGTGACGCGCATGGCGAGCGATACCGCGCAATCGGCCCGCGGGGGCGATCGGGTGCTCGCGACGGCGCAGGAGTCGATGGGAGCCGTGCACCGGCAGGTGCAGGACATCGTGGGGCACATGCTCGACCTCGGGCGCAAATCGCAAGAAATCGGGTCGATCCTCGATATCATCAACGAGCTGAGCGAGCAGACGAACATCCTGGCCATCAATGCGACGATCGAGGCCGCGGGCGCCGGCGACGCGGGTCGTCGATTCGGCGTGGTGGCGAGCGAGATTCGCAAGCTCGCCGATCGCGTGGGTACCTCGACGAAGGAAATTCGCCGGCTGATCGACGACATCCGCGGCGCGGCGAACACGACCGTGATGGCGACGGAGGACGGCGCGAAGGCGGTAGATTCGTCGACGCGGCGGTTCGGCGAGGTGGCGGAGAGCTTCCGCCGCATCATCGATTACGTGAACGGCACGGCCGAGGCGGCGCGGGAGATCGAGCTGTCGACGAAGCAACAAACGACGGCGATGGAGCAGGTGAGCAACGCCGTGACGGAGGTGGCGCAGACGGCGCGCGAGACGGAGGTGAGCTCGGCGCAGACGCTGCAAACGGCGTCGGAGGTGGTGGCCATTTCGGAGGGGCTGCGGCAGCTCATCGAGCGGGGAGGGGCGGGGGGAGGGGAGGTCGTGGTGGCGGGGTGAGCGGGGAGGGGCGGGGACCGGCGTGGTCCTCGTCGTACAACAGAACCGTTGTACAACGGTTCTGTTGTACGACGAGGGGGCTTGGCGCCGAGCGAGGTGAAGGGGGCGGGGGGTGCGGGCAGCGTGGCCCAAGGAGCGAACGTCCCGGCAACCGGAGGACCCTGCTCATGATCGGGAAGCCACCGCATCCCTGAGCGAGTCCGGTGCATTTCGTGTGAAGGACGTCAGCTGTCGTCGAAGTCGGATGCGGAGTCATTGCTTTGATGAATCTGAACTCCGAGTCCGGCTGCTTCTTGTTGCAGTAGGGACCGTTCCTGATACGTCAGAACCTCCCATTCCACGGTCGTGACGACGAGAACGCCTGTCTCGCTCGAACGGAGTGATCGCTGGAGTTCAGCAATCGATCGACGGTAGTTCTGCTCTGCACGCCTCAAATCCGACTGCGCACGCCGGAGTCTCGACTCGGCCGTGCGAAGCTGGCTCTGAACTTGCGAAACCTTCGAACGGAACGCGCTAGCATTAAAACGAGCCATGTTTTCTGTTCGTCCTCTCTGTGTTAGGCAACCCGTCCAGTTGCAATGCAGCGCCGAAGGCGTTCGACCTCCTGCGCCAGAATTCGCACCTGTTCGTTCTTTGGACCAAGGACCGCTTGCAAGTTTGCCAGCTTCGTCTCTAGATCCGCCAGTTCGGCCTTCATCTGCGCAAGTTCCTGTCGGAACCGCTGCTCTCCCTCCTTTCGCTTCGTATGCTGATCCGCGGCGATCGCGACGCCTCCAATCGCCATGAAACAACCCAATACGAAAAATCCCAATGCATCATCATCTCGCGTTGCCATCATTTCTTCTCCGTTCACTTCACCAGCCGAAGCTGACGATTCCTTGCAGGCCCCATCACCCGCTCGAAAAGCCGATCCGTCTCCTTACACTCGTCCTGGAGGTGAGAGATCGTCTCGCCCATCCGCTCCATCCGCTGCTCCAGCGCTGCGGCGACCTCGAAGTCCTCGGCGATCGTCCGGGCAAGTGACGCCTCGCTGTTTCGGAGCGCGGCCAGGGCCCACCGACCTCCGATCTGCACCGCGGCGAGGACCGGTACCCCGACCCCAAGCGCCGGCATGACCAGGGGCAGCAACCCCATCGTCGTCTTGAATGCCCCGGCAGAAAGGGCATCCATGACAGTCGCTCGTCCTTCGCGGACAGCGTTTGCCTCCGCAAGAGCGTCGCTCACCACGCCGATGACGCAGCACCCGACCGCCACGGTTCGCTGAGCCACGGCACGAGCGACTTCCGGCGCGAGCCCCATGCCAGTAGCCGCCTCGTAGACGAGGGCGTCGGCGGCCACGCTTCCGGCGCCCCAAACCGCAGCACCCGCTGCCGAATGCGCGACTTGCGCCATGTCGACCCGGCCCCCCGATGCGGCCTGCATCATGAGGCTGACGAGGGCCGACGTCGCTGCCGCGGAGGCAGCACTGCCGACCGCGCGATCAGCTACGCCTCCCAGGCCGTACGCAGCCGCGATGTCGTCTCGCAGGCGCACGAGTTCCTCGCGTGCAACCGGATCCAGCCCGTCTTCCCCATGGCCGACGATGTTCTCCACGAGCAACCTTGCCCGCTCCTCGAGGTCGAGGATTCCGCGGAGCTGCACCCCCGCCTCGCGGAGACGCTGAGCCTGGTTTGCCGTGAACGCGTCCGGCGCGATACGCGGGCTTCCGTCCAGGTTGACGAAACGAGCGTCCACGTACCCGGTACGCCCGTAGCCCGAGGTTTGCGCCATCTTGATGAGGCTTTCGCTTACGTACTGGCCCGAGCCGGTCTTGACCTGCCCGCCGGCGACGGTGAGCACCCCGTCTCGCGTTCGCACCTGGAAGAGGAGGTCACGCCGGCTCGCGGTGTCAGGCGAGAGGCGTACATCGACGACATTCGAGGACACGTACCTCGGTCCGTTGTGCATCCGGGGCTCCGCGCCCGCATGGAGATCCCGGAACTCGGCGGCCACGACTATCTCGGCCGTTTTGCCCGACGGATGCGGTCCCGTGATGAAGGAGAAGAGGTCGCGCGGAGACGTCACCATACGGTAGGCCGTCTCCGGGAGAAGCCCACGCACGCGTGCCGTGCTTTCGGCGACGAGCTGTGCCGCCTGCGCCGTCTCGCGGCCCGCCCAGGGAACGAGCGGCTGGGTTTGGTACAACGCCTCGGCAAAATCGAGAGCCTGGACCGCTGCGGCAGGACTCTGGGCCGGGGTTTGGAGCGGCTGCTGGATCGCTGCCGCGGCGATGGAAGCACCCGCGGACGCTGCGGCTCGTAGATCAGTGGGGTTGCGCATTGGTTCCTCGACCGAGAACCCGCTCGGCGGACGGGAAGGTACGTTCGTCCGGCGCGCACGCCAGCCCACTTCCGTCTTGTGATCCCATGAGGATGACGTACGATCTAAGGATGGCCGCGAAGCTGGGTGAATCGGGCCGGAACGCGGAGCTT
Source organism: Polyangium sp. y55x31 (assembly GCF_029946505.1). Classification (GTDB taxonomy): domain Bacteria; phylum Myxococcota_A; class Polyangia; order Polyangiales; family Polyangiaceae; genus Polyangium. Next base: position 558,555 of record NZ_JARZHG010000004.1, on the reverse strand, counting down.
CATCGCGCAACCGCGCTGCTCAACGAGTTGATGGACGGCAAGGTGCACGACCGTCACTCCGTGAGCGCGCGCTGGCGTATCTCGTTGCCCACGGCCGATCGAGACTTGAAGGCGATCGCCAAGGTGCGCGGTGTGGTCAAGGAGCGGCAGGGGAAACGCTCCGTGTACCGGTTCGAGCCGACCATGATCCACGCCGCGTTACGGCACTCGTCAGTGATCGCGGCCTGTTTCGGAGCGAGCCTGTCATCGCTCTTCGAGGGGTCCGTTTACGGGAGGAACCTGCACGAGGCGCGCGACTTTCTCGTGAAACACGCGAGGCGTCGCAAGGACTTCTGCAACGTGGACCGGAAGTTTGTCTTTGTTCGACGCGGAGGTGAAGGGTCGCTACCGGACCGCGCGGGGGAGCTTGATGATCTCCTCGAAGCCATCTTGGGGTGCAAGTGGGTCACCATCGATTACCTGCGGTTCGACGGGGAAAAGAAGGCTATCCGCATCGCTCCGCTATCGATGGCCATCTACGATCACCAGCTGTACGTGATCGCTCGTTCAGAGAAGCAGCCGTGGACCGCATATCGGTTTTGTCGAATTGAAAAGGTCGAAGTCGAGGACAAGACGTTCGACTACCCGTCGATCGAGGAGTACGACCCAATCAAGATATTCTCCGAGCGCTTTGGGATCTTCATGAGCGACAATCACGACGTGGAGGATATTGAGGTCTGGCTCGCTGAACGTTGGAAGACCTATGCTAAAACGCACCGATGGCATCCTTCGCAGCGTACGATCGAGACGAGAGACGGCGTTGTGGTGAAGCTTCGCGTCCGTGCGTGCCCGGAGGTCGAAGCGTGGGTCCTGAGCTTCGGGGAGGATGCCCAAGTGCTTGCTCCGGTGTCGCTGCAGGAGCGTGTGCTCCTGCGGATCGAGAAGATGGTCAAGTAGACGACGTCATGCCGCAGCGCCCCCGTCCTCCGACGCCACCACCGTTCCGGCAAGCGTAGTCAGGCGCCTCGTCGCACGTTCAGCGCCCCCTCGCCCCACCGCACGACATCGTGTCGCATCCCCCTCGCTCCCCCGCCCGACCCGCGGTACATCCATCCCTGGCATGCGTCTCCGCGCCCCCGCCTTATCCCTCGTCCCGCTTCTCCTCCTTTCGGCGGCTCCTGCCCTTGCCGATCGTGTCGTCGTCCTTCCTTCGCAGGGCGGCGCGGCGCCGGCGGCGCGCATCGCGCTCGATCTCGACGTCACGCGGGGGGCGGCATCGCTCAGCCATTCCGTCGCGTCCGAGGTCGAGACCCAGGCCGCGCTCGTTCGTATCGTCGACGGCACGGCCGATACGCCCGAGGAGTACGCCACCATCGCCAATATCCTTCGGGCGAACTGGGTCCTCTCCACCCGCGTCGAGCCTGCTGCCACCACCACCCGCGTCGAGATCGCCGCGTACCTTGCCTCCCTCGGCCGCGTCGAGTCCGTCGCCCGCGACGTCGACCCTCAGAAGCAGGCCGCCCAGATCCAGGAGATGCTCACCGTCCTCATGCGCCCCGAGGGCGTCGGCGTCGGCGCTCTCCCCTGGGAACAACCCCTCCCGCCGCCTCCGCCGCCGCCCCCCATCCCGGCGCCGCCGCCACCTCCGCCGCCCTCTCCGCCGCCGCCTTCGCTTCCGCCGTTCGGCGCTCCACAAACCCCCTGGAACATGGGGCAATTCATGCCGCCGCCGCCCCCGCCGCCGCCTCAGCCGGCGTCGAAGAACGAGGTCATGATGTCGTACCTCGGCGGCTCCCGACAAACCGTTTGGCCTCCCTACACCGCGGGCAAACCCGTCTTCCTCAGCGCGCTCATCGGGTTTTCCTCCGCTGCGTCCTCCGGAAGCCGCGCCACGGGCAGCGCTGCCGCCTTCGTCGGGGCGCTGCGCGGCGGCTACGCGATCGGCGAATCCGGGGTCGAGCTCTTCGCGGGACTCTCGGGCAACCTCGCCGGACCCCCCGCCTTGTGGATCGACCTCGGCGGCCGCTGGCTCTTCTCCCCTGCCGTCAAGACCGCGCCCGACGGCCGCAAGGAGGGTTTTTCCTTTCATGTCGGCCCCGAGCTCCTCCTCGGCCCCTTCGTTCGCCTCGGCAGCACCGTCACTGCGCCGAACGGCGTCACCTACGAAGGCCGCAGCACCACGCATTTTTCCTTCGGCGCTGCCCTCGACCTCGTCCTCGCTCTCTCGCCCGCGCTCCGCATCGACGCTCAGCTCGGCAACCTGCGCATCGTCCCCACGGAGGACGGCACGATCGTGCTGATGGGCGCCACGATCGGCACGACGTACCGGTTTTGAAGCGAGGCGCCTTGGCCACGATCGTCCCGCTCCCCACGCGCCGCGCCACGATTCGCCTCGCGCGGGCCGTCGCCGCCGCGCTCCTCCCGGGCGACCTCGTCATCCTCTCGGGCGACCTCGGCGCCGGGAAAACCTTTTTCACGCGCGCTCTCTGCCGCGCGCTAGGCGTTCCCTCCGCCGAGCCCATCACGAGCCCCACCTTCACGCTCGTCCACGAGCATGCGGGCAAGCTCCCGATCGCCCATGCGGACCTCTACCGCATCGCCGACGAGGACGAGCTCGTGCAGCTCGGCTTGCGTGATCGACGCGGCGAAGGCGCGGTCCTCGTCGTCGAGTGGGGCGCGCCGTATGCGGCGGCGCTCGGCGGGGATGCGCTCTCGATCACGTTCGAGGTCGCGGCGGATGGGGTGCGGCGGGCGCGGATCGAGGCGGAGGGGGCTCGGTCGGCGGCGCTCCTCGCGGCTGCCCTCGGGGGGCTCGGCACGTCGGCCTGACGGGCGCCGGACGGCCGTGATAAAGAGGTCCTCGCGTGGACGACTCCGAACCGAAGCTCTTGCAGCGGATCCTCGATCCCGTGCTCGGCTTCTTCGAGAACATCGGGACCACGGTGAGCCTCACCCTCCAGACCGTGGCCTGGCTCTTCCGCCCTCCGTTTCGGATCGGCCAGATGCTCGCGGCGATGGATTTCATCGGCGTCCAGTCGACCTTCCTCGTCGGCTTGACCGGCCTCTTCAGCGGCATGGTCGTCGCGCTCCAGTCGGTCTACGCGCTCAAGCAGTTCAGCGCCGAGGCGAACGTCGGCGGCATCGTGGCCGTCTCGCTCATGCGTGAGGTCTCGCCTGTCTTCTCGGCGCTCATGATCACGGCGCGGGCGGGCAGCGGCATGGCGGCCGAGCTCGGCAACATGCGCGTCACCGAGCAGATCGACGCGATCACCACGATGGGCGTGAGCCCGGTCCAGTACCTCCTCTCGCCGCGGCTGCTCGCGGGCGTCACGATGGGCCCGCTCATGTGCATGCTCTATTCGACGATCGGCATGGTCGGCTGCTACCTCGTGGCCGTCGCCTTGCTCGGCGGCGACTGGGGTTTTTTCTTGCGCAGCATTCACGACTTCGCCCGCCCGCGTGACCTCTTCATGGGCCTCGTGAAGGGCTCGGTCTTCGGCTTTTTGATCGCCTCGATCGCCTGCCGGCACGGGTATTTCGCGACGGGCGGCGCGCGCGGCGTGGGCATGGCGACGACACGCGCGGTCGTCGAAAGCTGCGTGGCGATCCTCGTGGCCAATTACATTCTCACGCAGACCATGCTGGGAGACATCTAGGAATGGGCAGGACGCACGAGCAAGCGCCCGAAGGCCTCGACGTCGAGGCGCTGAACGACCGGCTCGCCCGCGAGCACCCGATCGATGCCTACTACGAGCGCTCGATCCTGCCGATCCGGCTCATCGAGAAGGGCCGCCTCGCCATCATCCGGCGCTTCATCGGCCCCGCCGACGGCCTCGACCTCGCCGAGATCGGCTCCGGCGGCGGCCACGTCCTCCGCATGTTCCCGCGCGCCCGCATCACGGCGATCGACGTCTCCGACGTCTTCCTCGATACGGCCCGGAAAAACCTCGCCGGGTACGACGCGCGTTTCTTGAAGGGCGAGGTCGACAAGATGGACCTCCCGCCCGGCTCCTTCGACCGCATCATATGCACCGAGGTCCTCGAGCATTGTGTCGACCCGCGGGCGATTCTGCGAACGATCGCGCGGCTCCTCCGGCCCGAGGGCGCGGCGGTCATCACGATCCCGAACGACCCGCTCATCCTGGGGCTGAAGGGATTCGTCCGGCGCACGCCGGTCGGCTGGGCCTTGCGCGATCGCATCGAGTGGGGCGGCGACCGTTATCACCTGCATACGTGGACGCCCGCCGAATTCGAACGCTTGCTCGGAGAGTTTTTCCGGGTCACCCACCGCGCCGCGTCGCCGTCGGATCTGCTCCCGATCCGGGCGTGCTTTCGTTGCGTGCTCCGGTGATCTCGGGCACGATGTCGCAATGACGGGCACAGCGGATCCTTCGGCCACACTCGCCGCCACGCTGCAGGGGCAGACGCTCGAGCTGCCCTCCGTGAGCGTCATCGTGAATCCCGGTGGCGCGGAGGGCCCCGTGATCGAGGCGCCGCTCGGCATGAATCCGCTCCGCGTCGGCACGGGCGCCGACTGCGACATCGTCGTGCCGGACCCGCGTGTATCCCGCGTCCACGCCGAGCTACGGATCACCGAGCACGGCGTCCTCTTCCGCGATCTCGGCAGCAAGAACGGCTCGTTTCTCGGACAGGTGCGCGTCTTCGAGGCGATCCTGCCGCCGCACGTCGCTCTGCGCATCGGCGGCTCCGACCTCTCCATCATGGCCACCGGCTCCAGGGTCGTCGTCCCCCTTTCGACGAGCGAGCAATGGGGGAGCATCGTCGGGCGCAGCCTCGCCATGCGCGCCCTCTTCGCCAAGCTGCTTCGCGCATCGCCGACGGACGCGACGATCCTCCTCCTCGGCGAGTCCGGTACGGGCAAGGAGGTCCTGGCGCGCGAGATTCACGCGCATAGCCGGCGAAAAGACGGGCCGTTCGTGATTTTCGACTGCGCCGGCGTGGCCCCGAACCTCATCGAGAGCGAGCTCTTCGGGTACGTGCGGGGCGCGTTCACGGGCGCGAGCGGCGAGCGCGAGGGTCTGCTCGCGGAGGCCGCCGGCGGCACGCTCTTCATCGACGAGATCGGCGAATTGCCCCTGGATTTGCAGCCGAAATTGCTGCGCGCCCTGGAGTCGCGACAGTACCGGCGGCTCGGCGCGAACACGTATGGCGACCTGGATGTCCGCGTGGTGGCGGCGACGCATCGCAACTTGAAGGCAAAGATCGCCGAGGGCTCGTTCCGCGAAGATTTGTATTATCGCCTCGCCGTCGTCGAGATTGCCGTGCCGGCCTTGCGTGATCGGAGGGACGACATCCAGCCGCTCGTCGAGCGTTTCCTCTCCGTCCAGAACCCGCCGCGGACGTTGTCGGATCTTCCGCCGAATACGATGCCACTGCTCGAGGCGCACGACTGGCCGGGCAACGTGCGCGAGCTCCGGAACATGGTGACGCGGCTCGTCCTGTTTCCGGACCTGGTCGCGGAGCTCGGTGCGGCGCTCGGGGTGGAGCGGAAGGGAGCCGGTGCGAGGCTTGCGGCGGCGACGAAGGGGAAGCTTGCGGCGGGTGGTGCGGTCGTGCCATCCGAGCCGGTGGCTCATTTGATGGACATGCCGCTCCCGGAGGCCCGAGAGATGCTGATGGAGCAGTTCGAGCGGGCCTATGTGACGAGGCGGCTCGAGCAATCGCGGTACAACATCTCGCGGGCGGCCGAGGCGATGGGCGTGTCGAGGCAGCTCGCGCATCGGCTCGTGGATCGGTATGGGTTGAAGCCGAAGTAGGCGCCTCGTGCGGACCCGTGGTCGGCAGGGGTGCGTCTGCGTCGTCACCCGGGAATTTTGCTAACCCAAGGTGTGCAAACCCAATATCGCATGTCGTCACAGTCGTCGCCCCTGCACTCCACGCCGCGGATGAATCGACCCGTACCCGCGTAGTAGGGCCCGTCTTCCTCGGAGTACCAGCCCGACCAAGCGCAACTGCTGCCCAGAACTTTATAGCCGTTGCTGGTCACGTGCGTGCACTCGATGCTGACGTTGTCGCAGTTGTCGTCGTCGCAGCGAATACCCGTCATCCACTCGTCATCGTTCGGGTCGCACTTGCGCCAGTTGGTGCCCTCCTCGGAGAACCACGTGCTCCACGAAGACGAGCCGAATGTGTAGCCGGAAACCGGATCGCAGTCGAGGCGGACGTCGTCGCAATAGTCACCATAACACTCGACCCCGTGCACGAGGGTCGCCGTGGGGCAGTTGAGGGGCGGGTACTCGTCCGAGGTCCACCCCGTCCACGCCTCGGGGGTCAGATCGCCGGCCGAGACCATCCCATCCACCTCGGTCTCCGGATCGCCTTGCTCGGCGATGCACCCGGCCATCCCCGCGACGAGCGAGAGGCAAATGGTGATGACGAGTCGGTTGGTCTTGCGAATGATATTCATGGTCCTGTCTCCTGATTACGTGAAACGTGGTGTGAGTCGTGTTCGAAAGGCAACGTGGTGTCGTGACGCGGCGACGCGCGCATCAGCTCGTGGATCGGTATGGGTCGAAGCCGGAGCAACGGCTCCCGGCTTCGAGATGGATCAAGGCAGACTCGGGATGTACGGGAGGGTCGGATCGATGTCGATGAGCTCCGGCTCGACCCCTCCCAAGCATTGCGGATTGAGGATCGCGAGCCCCTCGCCGCTCGCCCATGATTGCACGACGGGGCGCCCCTGGAGAGGGTTGCCGGTGTTGCAGGTGTAATAGAACCTGTCGTCCTCACCCGGATATGCGGACTTGATGCAATCGTCAGTCGGGGACGTACGAATCTCGAAGCCGCAGTCCGGATCTTCGTCGCAGACGCGCATCGACATGTCCGAAGTGCTGTGGACGCAGCTCGACACCCCATTGCCGCCGATCATGGAGAGCGGCCACACGTACTCGTCGATCGCGTAATACGTCCCGTAGGGGCCGAAGATCGGCGTGATCTTGACGTCCCAAAAGGCGTCCGGCTGCAAGGGGGTCTGGTCGTTCGGGTCCCGTTGATCCCTCACGTTCTGCCCGGAGAGCACGATGGAAACCTGTTCGCCGAACGCGTTGATCCGCGCGATCACGCAGCGGAACACGTCCTCCTTCTGCGCCGTCGTGAGCGATTTCGAAAACCAACCAGCCGTCGTGCTCATCAAGCCCATGCCGGTGTACGTGATGGTTCGTCCCAGCATCGTGTATTCCACGTATTGACCATTGGAGAGCGCGCACTCGACAGCCAGCCTGAAGAGGCCCCGACCTTCGGACGTGCTCATGAGGCCCGTGTTGCTGACGACCGCGGGATTGAGGGGGTGCAACAGGTGCCCGCAGAGGCCGCTTGGGAAACAGCCGTAGGATCCCAGCGGATAGCCCATGGCGAGGAACAGGTCGTACTTGTACGTATGGTAGGGGAGGCTCGGGAAATGGTTGCTCGTGCCCCCACCCGTGGGGTTCTCCTGCGTCTCGTACCCGATCGAAGCCAGGTCCATCGCGGCGAGCTCCTCATGGGTCGCCGTCTGGAAGCACCCCGCCGTCGAAAGCCCCAAGCCCATCATCGCCGCGACAAGAGACGCCGGTTTCATCATGGTCCACGACCAAAGCAGCGGTCGTGCCAGCGCCTTCCTTCCGCTGCTTCCACGAGGTTTGCTCGGCGTTTCGTGCGAATCGCTCGCGAGGCCGTTCGCGCACGTGTCCGTCGGCCATGACATTTTGTAATGGGTCCATGACACCTGCGGGTGTAACCCATCCATGACACGAGCCCGGCGCGCCGCCGGGCGTCATGCCCCGCCGCCCGTTCGAGCCGCGGAAGCCGCTGGTACGCGGGTTTGACATCTGTGATCATCGCTCGGCGATCCACGCGAGGCGGCAGGTCCAAGCGACGCTCGGAGGTAGAGGTGCGCCGTCGTCGACAGGTGTCTTTTGATCCCAAGGCAACGCAGACCGTGACGTCTCCGGGAGCCGCGGCGGCGCCGCGAGCGCCCGCTGCCCCGAAGCAAGCCCCCGCGCCCGCGCCCGCTCCCCCAGAGAGAGCCGTCGCGCCCGCGCTCGTGGTCGCGAGGGTCGAGCGCGAGCCCGAGACGTCGACGTCGGAGCCCGCGACGAGCAGCAAGCGCGTCCTGCCGGCCGAGCTTCAGGGGCGGTTTCGTGAGCCGAAGGTGCTCGGCGCGGGCGGCATGGGGACCGTCTACCAGGCGCGCGACAGCATCCTCGGCCGAGACGTCGCGCTGAAGCTCCTCCATCCGGGCAACCCGAACCTGGATGAGACCCTTTTTCGCGAGGCCCGCTCGCAGGCGAAGCTCGAGCACGAGAACGTCTGCAAGATCTACGAGGTCGGCTCCGAGGGCGAGCACCACTACCTCGTCATGCAGCTCATCCAGGGCGTGCCGCTCGACAAGGCGAGGGCGAATCTGACCTTGGAGCAAAAGGTCAGGATCGTCCGGAAGATCGCCGCGGCCCTGCACGAGGTCCACAGGCACGGCTTCGTGCATCGCGACATCAAGCCGTCGAACATCATGGTGGAGCTCACCGAGGACGGCATCTACAAGCCCTATTTGATGGATTTTGGTCTCGCCCGCGAGGTCGGCGCCCAGGGCCAGACCATCACCGGCGTCCTCGCCGGGACGCCCGCCTTCATGGCGCCGGAGCAGGCGCGCGGCGAGATCCGCAAGCTCGACCGGAGGACCGACGTGTATAGCCTCGGGGCGACGCTGTACGACCTCCTTTCGGGGAAGCCGCCCTTCGAGGCGCCCGATCTCGGGGCGCTCCTGTATCAGGTACAAATGGAGGACGCGCGCCCGCTCCGGAGCGTGGACAAGACGATCCCCGCCGACGTCAGCGCGATCGTCGCGAAGTGCCTGGAGAAAGAGCCGCAGCACCGTTATGAGTCGGCCAAAGCGCTCGGCGACGATTTGCAGCGTTTCCTCGATGGCGAGTCCGTGCGTCGGGCTTCCATTTTTTTCCTCGCGTACAAGAAGGCCAAGCAAAACAAGCTCGCCGTTCTCCTGGCGACGGCATGCCTCTGCGCTGCGGCGGTGCTGGTGGCCGTCTGGCTGAGAGCGCAGAAGGCGGCCGAGAGGCAGGCTGTCTTCTCCCGCGAGCTCGGCGAGGACATCAAGGAAATGGAGCTCTTCCTGCGCACCGCGCACGAGCTGCCTACGCACGACATCGAGCGAGACCGCGACATCATCCGGGCGCGTCTATCGAAGATTCAAGCAAGGATGGCCGCGGTCGGGGCGCTGGGCGAGGGGCCGGGGCACTATGCCATCGGCTGGGGGCACCTCGCCTTGCAGGACTACGAAATGGCGCGCGCGCACCTTCAGAAGGCGATCGACGCGGGGTATACGTCCCCGGGGCTCGATTACGCCATGGGAATGGCGCTGGGCGAGCTTTATCGAAAGGGGCTCGAGGAGATCAAGCGCATCGAGAGTCCGGAGAAAAAGAAGGCGCGCCTCGACGAGGTGAACGCCGAGCTCAAGGAGCCCGCACTCCGCCGCCTGAACGCGTCGCTTGGGGGTGAGCTGTCGTCGCCGGCCTACGTGAAAGGGCTCATCGCCCTTTATGCCGAGGACTACGAGGAGGCGAAGAGGAATGCCCGGGAGGCTTTTACGAAGGAGCCGTGGCTCTACGAGGCGAAGAAGCTCGAGGCGGACGCCTATTTTGCCGAGGGCAGCAAGTATCGGCACGACGGGGCGTTCGATTACGAGAAGATGATGACGTATTTCCGTCCGGCGGCGGACGCCTTCGCGGAGGCCGCCGAGATCGGGCGGAGCGACCCGAAGGTGTTCCTCGCGTCCTGTGAATTTTGGCGGCAAATGCTCTCCTCTGCGCCGAACGCCTATGACGCTGCCCTGCCCGTGTTCACGAAGGGCGCCGCCTCCTGCACCCAGGGAATTCGATCCTCACCACGCGCGGTCGAGCCCCGGGTCTACACCGCGCTGCTCTACCAGATCTGGGCCCACAAGCTCATTTTCTCCCCGGGCGCGCCTGCGACCGATGCCGCGCGTTTCATGAAGGAGGGGGTCGGGATGGCCAGGGAGGCCGCGGAGCTCGGCCCGAGCGACCCCATGGCGCAATACGTCCACGGAACGGCGCTGCTGAACGAGGTGTATTACAACAACGACCGGGGCATCGACAGCCTCCCGGCCGTCAACGCGGCGATCGAGAGCCTGGCGAAGGCCACCTCGCTGGACCCGTCGTTTTCATGGGCGCACAACGAGCTCTGCAAAGCGCAAGGGGAGAAGTTACGTCTCCTCTCGGTCCGAGGGCTCGATCCTCGGCCGGCGCTGTCCGGCGCGATGGAAGCCTGCGACCGCGCCATCGCCCTGGAGCCCACCTGGGCGTTCCCTCACATGGCGAAAGCGCAGGCGTACCTCTATCAGGCCATGGACCAGCACCAGTATGGCCGGGCGGAAGAATCGTCCTTCGCGGCGATCCTTCGTCACGCGGAGGAGGCCCGCAAGAGGAGCCCGAACCAGCGATGGGTGTACGGGGTCCTCGCCAAGGGCCATTATTACAAAGCCCTCTCGGAGACGAGCCAGGGGCGCGACCCGGAGGGCTCGCTTTTGATGGCCGAGAAGGCCATCGAAGACCTTCGAGCCATCTTCCCGGACGCCGAGTCGGTCTCGGCGAACACCGGCCTCGTGGCGACGCTCCGGGCCCGCCGCGCGGCGCTCTCCGGGCAGGATCCCGGGCCGCTGCTCGCGAAGGCGCGCGAGGCGCTCGGGCGTGTGATGAAGAGCTCGCCCTGGGACATCGATTATCGTGTGTACCGCGCGCGCACCGAGATCGTCGCGCTCTCGTGGGCCATCAAGCAGGTGGAGGCGAAGGAATCACATTTCGACGAGGCGCTCGCCCCGCTCGTGCCACTTCTCGCCGACGACCGAGCGCACCCGGCGTTTTACCAGACGATGGCCGAGATCCACGCGCTTCGGGCGAAATGGCTCCTGTCGCAGAAGAAGAGCCCCGACGAGGCGATTCGACGCGGGCTCGAGATGGCCGACAAGGCGCTGTCGATCCATCCAAAAATGGCGACGGTGCTGCAAGCGAAGGGGCGCCTGCTCCAGGCGCGAGCGAAGTCTCTGAAGGACGGGCCCGAGCGGATCCGCGCCGAAGAGCAGGCAAAGCAGACATTCGCCTCGGCCATCGAGCAAAATCCGTCGATCGAACGAGACGCGGACGACGACCTCTTTCCGCCTCCTCGCCCGCCCCGAATCCGCTAGCATGCCCTCATGCTGAAACGCGCGATTTCCTTGGGCTTGATCACCACCACCTTCCTCCTCGCTGCCTGCAGCGACGGCGGCTCGAACACGACCGGCTCCGGCGCCGGCGGCAGCGGCGCAGCGGGCGGCACCGGGGGCACGGGCGGCGTGGGCGGCACCGGCGGCGCCGGCGGCATGGGCGGCGATGCCGGCATGGGCGGCTCCGGCGGCGCGGGCGGCGTGGTCGAGGTCGATCCGCTCGTCGGCATCGGGACCGTCGAGGAGGTGCAGGGCAACTTCATGTTCACGGAGGGGCCGCAATGGAACCCCGCGACGAAGACCCTGCTCTTCACCGACATCCCCGCCAATCGCATCTACGAGCACACGCCGGGCGGCGACATCACGGTTTACCGCGAGCCCAGCGCCAACACGAATGGCCTCGCCATCGATCAGAATGGCCTCCTCGTCTCCTGCGAGCACAGCGGGCGGCGCGTCTCGCGGGAGCTCGCGAATGGCACGCTCGCCTCCATCGCCGACACGTACGAGGGCAAGAAGCTGAACAGCCCGAACGACGTGATCGTGCATTCGAACGGCACGGTGTACTTCACCGATCCGCCGTACGGCCTCGCCGATCCGGGCCTCAGTGAGCTCGGCTTCTACGGCGTCTTCCGCGTCTCGCCCAGCGGCGAGCTCTCGCTCGTCGCCGACGACATGGAGCGACCGAACGGCATCGCGCTCTCGCCCGACGAGAAGACGCTTTACGTCCCCGATACCAACACCGGCGAGCTTCGCGCCTGGCCGGTGAACGCCGACGGGACGCTCGGGACCGGGACCAAGCTCTTCACCACGGGCCCGAACCCCGACGGAATGGCCGTGGACGAAAAGGGCAACCTCTTCATCTCCACGAAGAACGGCATCGAGGTGTACAGCCCGGCGGGCAAGCTTTACGGCGCCATTGCCGTCCCCCAGCAGCCCGCGAACTGCGCGTTCGGCGGCGAGGACAAGAAGACGCTCTACATCACGGCGCGGACCGCTCTTTATCGCGTGACCCTGCAGGGCGCCGGCATCTACTGATTCCGCGTCACATCCGACCCGCCGCCCAGATCGCCACCGCCACGCCCATCACGCTCTCGCCGGCGACGAACCCCGAGGCCGTCGCCGTCGTGTAGAGCTCGTCCTTCTTCGGGAACTTACAGGCCAGAATCGCGGCGAGCGCGGCGCCGAGGAAAAGCGTGTAGCTCGTCGACGCGGGCAAAATGAACGCGAGCCCCATTCCGAGGGGCGACGGCACCCAGGCCGCGAGGCGTTTCGGCCCGAGCTCGCTCGCGAGCGTGCAGACCACGGCGAATCCCGCCGCGATCGCCATGGCCAGCGGCGCGGGCTCTGGCAGACCGGCAAACCCTCGCGTCAAGATCTCCGCCGTCCCTTTGAACATCTGCACGCCCGGCGCGGGGTATTTCGTGCCGAGCAGCTCCAGGGGAAATGCCTTCGCGAAGACCAGCGCCGTCGCGAGCCCGCCCGTCACGATCCCGAAGAGCTGCGCGAGGAGCTGTTTTTGCGGCGAAGCGCCGAGGAGCCGGCCCGTCTTCAGGTCCTGCATCATGTCGCCGCAGCTATTGGCCCCCGCGTTCGTGAGACCCGCCGCCATCAGGCTGGACTGCGCATGACCGCCCGTGATCACGGCGAAGAGGAGCTGCGTCACCATGGCCATCGGGCCGATCGGATTCACGTCCGTCTCGCCCATCGTCCGCGTCCCCACGAGCGCGAGCGCGCCCGCGAGCACGATCGCCAGGAATGTCGTGGCCGGGTGCATGCCGAACACGAGCCATTGCACCCCGATCGCCAGGATCAAGGCGGCCGCGAGGCCCCAGGCGAACCAGCGCCGCGGCACCTCCACGTCCTCGCGGAGCACCTCGCCCGTCGTCTTCGCGCCCATCGCCCCGCCGATCGACCGGAACGCCGTCGCGATCGATCCCCCTTTGAGCGCAAACGACACGAGCCCGCCCACCACGAGCATCGACACGCCCGGCCAAACCAGAAAACCCACGGCGTCGCCGTACAGCGTCGGCACGTTCGGCGTGGGCGTCACGATGCCGCGCCCGAGGGCCCAGGGGACGATGCCGGTCCAGCAGAGCGTCGCGCCGACGGCCATCCACGCCGTCGTTCGCAGCCCGACGAGCGCGCCCGAGCCGAGCGTCATGAGCGACACGTCGATCCCCAGCGTGAGCCGCGCGAGCCCCATTCCGCCGAGGCTCGCGAAGGCGAACGGCACCGAATCCGGGACGAACCCGAAGCCGCCGCGCGCGAGGCCGAGCAGGGCGCCCATCGCGGTCGCGGCGAGCAAGGCGACGGCCTTCTGCGTCCCGCCTTCGCCCTCGCCGTGCAGCGCGAGGGTCGTCTGGGCTGCGGCGATGCCTGACGGGAATTTCAGGTTTTCGCGGTTGATCATTTGCCGCTTCAGCGGGATCGCGAACAGCACCCCGAGCAGCGCGGCGGAGACGAGCCACGTGGTGACCTCGAGGATCGAGAGCCGCCGGCCCGTGACGATCATGAGCGCCGGCACGGCCGACACCATGCCTGCGCCGGCCATCGCGGCCGCGGCCGAGGCGGCCGTCTGCATGGTGTTGTTCTCCAGCACCGTGAACGCGGGGCCGGACGTGACGGCGCGAAAGAGCCGGAAGAGGAGCCACGCCGAGAGCGCCGCGGTGATCGAGGCGCCGTACGTGATGCCGATCGTGAGCCCGGTGTACAGGTTCGCGGCGGAGAGGACCGAGCCGATCACGCAGCCGCACACGACGGCGCGCAGCGTGAATTGTGGCTCGAGAGGCCTGTAGACCTGCGCATACCAGAGGTCGTCCGAGACCCGCGCGTGCACGTCCGCAGGCTCTTCGCCGTGCGGTTCGTTCGTGACGTCAGCGGGCAGGCTCGACATGGCAAGCATCGTCCCAGCGAGAGAGGGGCGAGGTCAAGGCGAGCAGGGATCCGTCCAATTTACAACCCTTTCGGATGTGATTTTCCCTGCGGACGTTCTAAGCTCTCGGACATGCTTGAAAATCGTTCGACTTCTTTGGCTTCGGTTTTTCTGGTCCTCGCCCTCGCCGCGTGCGGGGGACAAACCTCGGGCGGCGCCGGGGGCGAGGGCGGCGCCGGCGGGAGCGGGGCCAGCGGCGGCAGCGGCGGCAGCGGCGGCACCGGCGGCACGGGCGGCGCGGGCGGCTCTGGCGGGAGCGGCGGCACCGGCGGGAGCGGCGGTAGCAATGCGGCCTGCGACGCCGGCGGGTCGTCGACGTTGCCCGGCGTCTCCATCGAGTTCACCACGACCGATTGCACGTATACCCTCGCCGAGGCGGCCGCCGGTATCACCATCAATTACAACATCAAGGTGGACGCCGACCTCCCGAGCGTTTACCCCATGCCGCAGGACAACGGCTGCGGCAAGCCTGGGCCGAGTGGCCTCATTCCCTTCGAGGTGCTCTCCGGCAACAACAACAAGTATTGCCTTTGCGACGTGGGCATCTGCCCGTTCCCGGACGGTACGCCGAACGTCGTCCTCGCGGGCACCTACCCGAGCACGTTCTCGTGGGATGGGGTCAACTGGACCGGGCCGTCTGATTTCAACAACCCGAAAGGCCAGCCCTTCCCGCCCGGCGATTACACGCTCGAGGTGAACGCCATCGGCGAGTATGACGAGGCCGGCGCAAAGAAACCCTTCACGGTCGAAGGGACGTTCCTCCTGCACCTCGTGCCCTGAGCCGAAAGATCGCGTCGGCCGGGAACTTCCGGCCGCGTCCGCGCTCGGAGCGGGCATGTCGTTCCGAAGGCTCGCCCCCGCCCTCCTCCTCACCCTCGCGGCTTGCGCCAAGTCCCCTCCGGGCCCCGAAGCCGCCTCCCCCGCGGCGCCCCACGCGGCGCCAAAATCCCTCGCCAAGACCTCGCCGCCGCCCGTCGACGAGCCGCTCGCGCCTCCCGTCGTCCAGACCGACACGCCTGCGCCCGTCGCCGCCGCGCCCGTCCCCGACGAGCCGCTCGAGGCGCCCGTCGATACACGTCACGGCGGCGATGCGCTCAGCGCGAGGGGATCGATGTGGGGGGGGGACAAGAAAGAGGCCGGCGGCCTCGGTTTGTCGGGGATCGGCGAAGGCGGCGGCGGGCGCGGGGAGGGCATTGGCCTCGGCACGGTCGGCACGATTGGACGCGGGGCCGGCGTGGGCTCGGGCGCGGGGTTCGGATCGGGCCATGGAAGGCTCGGCGGCTCGCATCACGTGCCGTCCGGCGTGCGCGTGGGGCCGGGCGGCCTCGGCGCGTCCGCGCAATCGCAGGGCGGCGTGCGCACGGGCGAATGGGACGACAACGCGAACTTCCGCGAATTCGCCCGCTGGCTCGGCAAGGAGCGCGCCCCGGGCACAGCGACGCTCGACCTCTCGGCGCGCCGCTTCCTCGTCGTGCGGGACAACGCGGGCAAACCCGTCCCGAGCTGCCCCATCGAGGTGCGTGATTCCGCGGGCACGACGCTTTCGCTCCGCACGACCGCGAATGGCCGCGCCCTTCTGTTTCCGCGGGCCGAGGGCCTGAAAGGACCGGACCTCGTGGCCACGGCGCGTTGCCAGGGCGAATCCGTCGCGAAGACGACCACGGTCTCCGCGGGTGACGGCGTCGTCGACCTCGTCCTCTCGGGCGCGCGTATCTTGCCGGAGGCGCAAACGATCGACGTCGCCTTCGTCCTCGACACGACCGGCTCGATGTCCGAGGAGATCAACGCCTTGCGCGATACGCTCGAAAAGGTGGCCGGCGCGCTCTCCAAGATGAACGTCCGCCCGCGCGTGGGCCTCGTCGAATATCGCGACCGCGGCGACGAATACGTGACCCGCATGCACCAGATGACCACCGACGTCGCCGGCCTCCAGGCGCGGATCGCCACGATTTCCGCGGGCGGCGGCGGCGACACGCCCGAGCACGTGAACGAGGCGCTGCGTGTCGCCGTGCGGAACCTGCGTTTCCGGCCTGAATCGCTCGCGCGCCTGGTCTTTTTGATCGGCGACGCGCCCCCGCACCTCGATTACGCGCAGGACGAGGGGTATGCCGGCGCGATGAAGGAGGCGAGCCACGCGGGCGTGCAGGTCCATGCGATCGCGGCCTCGGGCATGGACAACCTCGGGCAGGTGGTCTTCCGGCAGATCGCGCAATACACGGGCGGCACGCACATGTTCGTGCTGCGCGGCGGGGCCGGACCGGAATCGGTGGGCGGCGGGGATCCACGATCGAGCTGCGGCGGCACGCATACCGATTACACGAGCGGGAACCTGGACGCGCTCATCCTGGGAAAGGTGCGAGGGGCGATTGCGGCGCGGGATGCCGATCCGATGCGGATCGCGGGGCTGCATCAGGATGAGAAGGACCGACCGTGTGATCAGCGGATCGTGATGGCGCAGTGATCCAATCGCGTGGGCGCGGCGACACGTAGCTTGACACACCGATCCAGAAGCGAGACAACACGCTCGCGATGCAGGCTCGAACCCTCTCTTTCTCGACACTCGGGTTGATCGCGGGTTGCGGCTGCACGCCCGCCGCCGTCGGTTCGTCCGAGCCCGGGCCGACGGTGGGCGCGACGTCGACGCGCCCGACCTCTGCATGGGTGAAGGATTCGCCGTTCGCGGGGGAAGCTCCGCCCGAGGGCGCCGTCGATTCCGTCGTGCTCCCGGATGGAACGTTCGTGGTGGCGCAGTCGTATGCTTCCGAGGCCGAGCCGTTCGTCCTGCTCACCGGGAAGAAGGGCGCCTTGTCGAAGAGCAAAGCGCCCTGGACCTGCGCGGGCGGGCCGGCGGAGATCGACGTGAGCGGGACGTCGTTATGGGGGCATTGCATGGGCCTCGAGGCGGCGCCGCGTATCCATTTCTGGCACAGCGCCGACCTCGGGAAGACCTGGACGCCCGTCGGGGTGCTCGACGGCGCCGTCGCGCTCGGTTCGTACGCGCTGGCCGGCGATACGTTGTTCGTCACCGGCAAATTCGCGGGCCAAACCGCGCGGCTGCACGTTTTTTCGCGCGAAAGCACCGGCAAATTCTCGCGTCGCAGCGCCAAGGAGACCCTCGGCTGGCCCGACGACATGCAGACGGCCGTCGCGGCGGCGCCCGACGGCCGCACGATCGCGCTGCTCGGCCTCGCCAAGTCCGGCGAGGTGTGGATCGCGGCATCGACCGATGGCGGTTCCACGTTGCGTTCGCTCTGGAGAGGGGCCCCGACGGCGACATCGCCCATGTTCGGCGCCTCGATCGAAGATGAGGTCCTCACGTTCCTGGTGCAACAAGACAGCGGCCCGAGCGGCGTCGGAAAGATCGCGCTCGCCGAGGGAAAGACGCCGAACGTCTCGGTGTCGCATTTCCCCTCCGAGGCGGAAGACGCCTGCGTGTATGGATCCCACGTCGCCGTGCAGTTGAAGGGTGGCACCTGGGCGATGTCGAGCGACGCCGGTGCGTCCTTCGTGAACGTTCCGGCGCCGCGGGCCGAGGAGCTTGCTGCCTTGGAATGCTCCGCGAGCGGGGCGCGGTATGGGTCGCAGGTGCTCGCGTGGTGAGCCGCCTGCGCAGCTCGCGCTAGTTGCGCAAATTGCGCGATCTGCGCAAACTGCTGCCCGCCACCTGAGCGGCGCTACGGCCGCTCGGGGGAGGCGCGCCGGGTTGGTCCGGCGCGTGCAAGCTGGGGCGAACCCGTGGACCATGGACGCCTGAGCGCTGGCTGGTTGGTCGCGGCGACGGCCGCGCACGCGGCGTTGCTCGGCGCGGGATCCCTGCGCGACGAGACCGGCGCCGTCATGCGGGCCATGCGCGAGGCGATCCGGGCAGAACTCGTCGTTCCGTTCGAGGTCCCGATCGAGGCGCCACGACCGCCGCCGCCCGAACCGCCGCCGCCCGAGCCGCCCGAGGAGCCGCCGCCTCCGCCCCAACCCGTGGCGAACCACGCGCCGCGGCCTCCCCAAAACGATCCGCCCGAGGCCCCGCCGACAGAGGCCCCGCCGACGGAGGCCCCCACCCCGATGGAGGCGCCGCCGGTGCTCACGCAGGAGGAAGGTCCGCCGGATCCTTCGGCCGTCACGTTCGTGACCGGCGACGGGTATGGGACCGGGCTCGTCTCCGCGCTCGGCGCCGGG
Organism: Polyangium sp. y55x31; assembly: GCF_029946505.1. Classification (GTDB taxonomy): domain Bacteria; phylum Myxococcota_A; class Polyangia; order Polyangiales; family Polyangiaceae; genus Polyangium. The sequence continues at coordinate 540,241 of NZ_JARZHG010000004.1, read as the reverse complement.
TTTCGTCCGGTGCGCCATACGGGCCTGGGCGGCGGCCCGCCGCCCCGCCGTCCCCCGGCGCCGCCGCCCGATTTGTCGCGACCGGCGTCGCTTTACGGCGACCGCGCGTGGGACTGCGATTTCCCGCCCGAAGCAGAAGCAGCGGGGATCCGGAATGCGCTGGTGGTGCTGCAGATCGTCGTGCGCGCCGACGGCCGCGCGCAGAAGGTCGACGTGGTGTCCGATCCGGGGCACGGCTTCGGGGCCCAGGCCAGGTATTGCGCGGCGCGGCACCATTATCGGCCGGCACTGGACCGGGCAGGGCAGCCGACCCAGGCGTCACTCGGTCCGGTCCGGATCCGGTTCGTTCGCTGAGGAGCCGGGATCCGCTGTAGACATGTTGGCCCCGCGCAGGGTACGATGCGACGAGGGGTCTATTATGAACGGAAGCGGAAATGCGAATGCAGGCGTGCGACAACGGTCGAACGCCATCATCGGTGCGGTCCGGAAGGGCGACATCATGATCAAGCACCGCCACGGCATGGCGCCCGTGGGGGTCGGCATCAAGATCGGTCAGCTCTTCAGCCGCGGGAACTCGGACCTGATCCACGCCGGGGTCGCGAGCTCGCCCACGACCATCGTCGAGATGGACGGCCACGGGCTCCAGGAAAACAACCTGCTCACCACGAACTCCGCATTCACGTACGACGTGTTCCGATGCCGCGACGAGAACCTCGCCGCCGGAGCCGGCGAGACGGCGATCATGATGCGCGAGGGCATGGCAGCCGGCGGATTCAACATCCAGTACACCGTGGGAGGCGCGTTCGGGTCACTGCTTCCCGGCAACGCGGCCGCCTCGTCGAACCGGATCAACGGGACGCTCGACCAGCTCCTCGCCGGCAACGCGCAGTCATTCTTCTGCTCGGGGCACGTGGTCTATTGCTACCTGGCGGCGATGGAGCAGATGCAGTTCACGCAGCAGCGGATGCGCGAGCATTTCAGCCTGGAAGCCGTCGACTACAATCCGTCTTTTCTCCAGCAGCATTTGGCCCGGAATCGGCATTTCGCCTTCATCGGCAGGGTGAGGGGCGCGCGGCTCATCTGAGCGTCGCGCCGGGGTTTCACCCCGGACCCGAGCAGGGGCTATCCGCCCCTGCACCCGGACCAGCGCAAGCGCTGGACCCAGGGCGACAGCGCGCGATGCGCGCTGTCGACAGGGAAGACGTCGCGACCTGGAACGACCGCGCTGCTGTCTCGGCTGGCAAAGCCTCGCGTCGAGCGCTCTTGTGCCGCCGGACACGTATCGCCTAGGATGCGCCCCGCCCATGGCCCACTCCCTGGCCACCACCGACAACGAGTTCGATGCCGCGAAGGATTTGGCAACCTTCGGCGTCCTCGTCTTCGTCCTTCGTTACGAGGACCTCTGCGCGGCGGACTCCGTGGCTTTGCCTCCGCTCACGCACGACGGCGCCGGATTCGAAATCGGGCGAGCCTCCGAGGTCCGGCCGCCTGCAATGGAGGGAAAAACCTTTCTCTTGCCCGACCGCTTCGTATCGCGCGTGCATGCCCGCGTGGTTCATCGTGACGGCAAGAGCTTCCTGGAGGACGCCGGGAGCAAGTTCGGCACGTTCGTCCGCGGCGAGCGCATTCAGGGGCCCGTCCCCCTCGCCGACGGCGACGTCGTGGAGATGGGACAATCGCTCTTCGTGTATCGGCTGATCGACGAGCCGACGGCCGTTCGTATGATCACCCGTCGCGCGGGGTTCACGTTTGGTCCGACGCGTACGCTTTGCCCCGAGCTCATGAGCATCGCGTTCGATCTCGATCGGCTTGCGCGCTCCGACCAGCCCATCCTTTTGCTCGCCGAGACCGGCGCTGGCAAGGAGGTCGCGGCGCGGTACGTGCACGACAAGAGTGGCCGCGCGGGACCTTTCGTGGCCGTCGATTGCGGCGCCATTCCCGAGCACCTCGTGGAGGGGGAGCTGTTCGGTCATCGCCGCGGCGCGTTCAGCGGCGCGCACGAGGAGCGCAAGGGCCGCATTCGCAGCGCGGAGGGGGGCACGGTGTTCCTCGATGAAATCGGCAATCTGCCCGCGACCGCGCAGGCGAGTTTGCTCCGTGCCATCCAGGAGAACGAGGTGACGCCCGTGGGCGCCGACCGGGGGCAGAAGGTGGACGTGCGGTGGATCGCCGCGACGAACGTGGACGTGTTCTCCGAGAGAAGCGGCTTTCGCGCGGATCTGCGGGAGCGGCTCGCCGGATACGTGGCCATGTTGCCGCCGCTGCGAAAGCGCCGCGAGGATCTCGGTTTTCTGGTCGCGCACCTGCTCGGGCGGCGCGGCGTCGAGCGCGCGTCGATCACGCGGCCGGCGGCGCGCGCGCTCTTTTTGGGGGACCTGCCGGGCAACGTGCGCGAGATCGAGCGTACCCTCGGGACCGCGTGCCTGCTCATGGGGGACGGGCCGATCGACCTCCCGCACCTGAGCGCCCTTCGAGCACGCGCGGCGAGCGAGAAGGAGGAGAGGACCTCGGAGCCGCCGGGGGCCGAGGCGACGGACGAGGGGCGGCGCTACAAGACCCGCCCGCCGCGGGAGACGGTCGAGGCGGCGCTCTTCCGGGCGAAAGGATCCCAGGTGGAGGCCGCGCGTCTACTCGGGGTGCACGAGCGGCAGCTCACGCGGTGGATGGATGCGTACGGGATACCCCGGTCACGGAAGGGCAGTTCCGGCGGGTGACGCGCCGTCCCGCGGGGGCGGGATGGTTCCCCGGAAGGACACCGGGCCTCGCGTGAAGGAAACAGTCGCTCGCGCGAAGGGAACAGTCGCTCGCGCGAAGGGAACAGTCGCTCGCGCGAAGGGAACAGTCGCTCGCGCGAAGGGAACAGTCGCTCGCGCGAAGGGAACAGTCGCTCGCGCGAAGGGAACAGTCGCTCGCACGAAGGGAACAGTCGCTCGCGCGAAGGAAACAGTCGCTCGCGCGAAGGGAACAGTCGCTCGCGCGAAGGGAACAGTCGCTCGCGCGATGGACAAGACGACTCGCGTCGACGGCACGGTGGCTCCCCGTTCTGCCACGTAGAGTGTCCGGACAATTCCGGACAATTCCGGACAATTCCGGACAATTTTTCCCCGCGCCGCCGCGTCTCGCCTGGCCCCCGAGCCGCGCTCGACGCTTTTCCGCCGTGATTTGCCGCGTCTGCAGTCGCCGCTGATCTTGGCATTCCGCGTGCACTCGTTCGGGCTGACCCGACGCTTGCATCTCAACGGCGTCGAGGGAGGAATCCTCATGAATACGGCTCTGATCGTGAAGGACACGCTGCCCCGGAAGAACTTCTCCGCCATCGCCCAGCTCGGCCTCAAGGCCTTGAACCTCGCGCTCGTGCATGCCGCCGCACTCGATCCGCGGCTGCCGCCGGGTTTGGTCGAGGACGTCCTCGCCGACGTGGAGAAGCTCGGCGATGTCGTTCCCAGCGCGAAGCAGGCGCGGAGCGAGTCGGTCGCCGCGACGAGCGCGCAAAACGTCGCGCTCGCAGAGGGGCACACGCGTGTGCGTCAGGTGCGCGCCGCCGTCCGCCGCGCCATGGCGCCCGCCGACGTGAAGCGCGGATATGGGGTCGGACGGAAGTTGAAAACGCGTGTCGTATCTGACGTGAAAGCCGCCATCCAGCAGATCCTCGACCGCGCCAAGGAAAAGCCGGCCGAGGCCGAGTCCCTCGGCATCGTGAAGAAGGACCTCGACGGCCTGGCGCTTTCGCTCACTGCGATCACGGATGCCGATGCGAAGCAGGAGCAGAGGCGCGCGAGCGCTCCGCTCACGACGCAGGAGCGGAACCGGATCGGCAATCGAATCCTCGCCGCGGTCGCGCGGATCGAAGGCGCCGGGCGGCTGGAGTTCGCGAACGATCCCGTGAAGCGCGCGAGCTTCGAGGCGCTCGGCGCAGGGCCGAGGATCAGGCGAAATGCGGGCGCTGGGAGCGCGGCGACGGAGGCGGCGGCGTCGGGGTGAGGATCTCGTAGATCCGATCACTGCCTCACGCCCGACGGGGGCGCACACACATCGGCGACCTCCGGATCCCGCGGCTTGGCCACGCGATCCCGATCCACACAGCCCTGGTCCCACCTCGGGGCTGCCACATCCCAAGGCGAGCCACCGGGGATGGAGAGCAGCGCTTCGATATCCGCCTCCGTCGGCCATTCGCCCTTTTCGAGGGCCAATTGCGGGACTTGCTTGGCCTTCGTCTGGACATTGCTGAGCTCCAGCGCTGCGACCACACCCCCGGTGCTCCAGTTCGACTCGAGGGTGAGGATCGCCAGGACGTGGTAGACCGGCTGCACTTCCGGGAACACGTAATCACGCTCGCGGTAGGCAAGGTACCCGGCGCGGAGCAGCGCCGCATAGATCATCTCCAGCATGCAAGGCGCCCGCGGGTCCTCCCGGAAAGGTGGCTCGTGTGGTCCCCCGGCGACAATCACGACCGTGGGGCAATCCTCGTAGCGTGGCACCTTTCGTAGCCGGGGCGTCTCGGCTCGCGAGCCACCTCCACAGGCGGCATGCACGAGGGCGACGAGAAACAGCGCCTGGAAGCGAGATGTCTTCATCGATGCGCCCTCGGATCGAGGATCCATCACAAAGGGACCCCCGGTTCATGTCAAGCACGCGCCGCCCGCCGAACGGCCGCGATCGATCGCCACGCCCGCCGACGGATCCACGCCTCCCCGCCAAGCCCGGACGTCCCCCGAACCGCCTCGCCACCCGGCAAAAACCGCCCTACAGTGCAGCGCGATGGCCATCGACGCCGCCGAGCTTCGTAGGGTCCTCGGGCAGTTCGCGACCGGCGTCACGGTCGTCACCACCCGCCACGAGGGCGTGCCGCAAGGCATGACCGCGAACTCCTTCACCTCCGTCTCCCTCGACCCGCCGCTCGTCCTCTTCTGCGCCGACCGCCGCGCCCGCTCCGGCATGCTCGTCGGCACGGCCGGCTGCTTTGCCATCAACGTCCTCGCCGAGGAGCAGCGCCACCTCTCCGACCTCTTCGCCGGCAAGGGCACGGACGAGCAGAGAAGGGCCCTGCTCGACGAGATCGGGCAAGGCGCCGTCACCGGCGCGCCCATCCTGAAAGGCGCCCTCGGCTGGCTCGATTGCCGCCTCGAACGCGCGGTCGACGCCGGCGATCACGTCGTCTACTTCGGCGAGGTCCTCGCCGTCGGCGCGGGCGATCCGGCCTCCCCCTTGCTCTACTTCCGCAGCAGCTACCGCCGCCTCGACCAGCTCTGACGCCGACCCCCCGCGCGCCGTCGCGGTCGCATCCCGTTTGCCCCTGCGGCATGGCCCGGCCGCCGTCGCCGAGCGACCTCGCGGACCTGGAAAGGTGGCCGTTGAACAGCGCCGCCCGACCCTCTAAGGTACGCGCGGATCCGGCAAGGAGTGCGCATGGCCCTGGGTAACGTGGTCTTGGTGGCGACAGACCTGAGCGAGTCCGCCGATGAGGCGATCAAGCTCGGACACGAGCACGCGCAGCGGGCGGGCGGCAAGCTCGTCGTCTGTCACGTCGTGCACGAGGTGCTGCGCTCGGCGCCCCTCTTCCCGCAGGCGATCCAGGCCGACATGGAGGCCCTGATCCACGCCGAGAGCCGCGCCGCGGCCGCGGTCGAGGATCGCGTCAAGGACATCACCGGCCGCCCCAGCAGCGGCTTCGAGGTGCGCATCGAGAGCGGCGGCGCCGACGCCTCGGTCCTCCGCGTCGCCGAGGACGTCGGCGCCACGCTCGTCGTCACCGGCAGCCGCGGCCTCACGGGCATCGCGCGGCTCCTGCTCGGCAACGTCGCCGAGCGGATCGTGCGGTACGCGCATTGCCCCGTGCTCGTCGCGCGCCCGCACGCGCGGACGAACAAGATCCTCGCCGCGACCGATCTCTCCGAGCTCTCCCAGCCGGGCGTCGCGCTCGCCGGTCAGGTCGCCGCGGCGCAGGGCGGCGCGCTCACCGTGCTGCACGCGCTCGACGTCATGCCCGCGCCGGCGTTCGGCTTCACCGTGCCCTTCGGCGGCGCGCCGATCATTCCTCCGCCGGACCTCATCGAGCAGATGCGCACCGCGGCCGACGGCGTGCTCGGCGGCATGCTCGACCGGCTCGGGATCAAGGCCGAGCGACGCGTGATCGAGGGAGACGCCGCCACGGTGGTGATCCGGACCGCCGAGGAGCTCGACGCCGAGCTCGTGGTGGTCTCGACCCACGGCCGCACCGGGCTCGCGCGCGCGGCGCTCGGCAGCGTGGCCGAGAAGATCGTGCGCGGAGCCCACTGCTCCGTCCTCGTTGCGCGCTCACACTGACGTCCACGGTTGACGCAGCGCCGCGCCGGTGTCACGGAAGGACCGGCGCCGGCGCCCGCCGGCCGCGTCTGGGAGGCATCATGGCGACGGATTCATCGAACGAGAAGGCCCCGACCGAGGACTGGAGCGTGCCCATGCTCCTCGGGCTCGCGGTCGTGGTCCTCGGCGGCTTCTTCGTGTTCATCAACGCGATCTCGCCCTGAAAGAGCGGGTCTTGCCCGCTCTCCGGGGAGACCTTCACTTCAAGAAAAATCCGACCGACAGCTCCGCGTTCCAGCGGATGTCGCCGATGATCCCCACCTCGCCGGCGGCCTGCGCGAAGAACCACTTTCGCACGTGCGCCCGCGCGCCCGCGCGCCCCGAGAACGCGAAGCTCACCGCCCCGTAATCGGCCTTGTAGCCGTCGATCGAGAGCTCGGTGTCCACCCAGTGGACGCCGCCGAGCAGGTCCGCGAAGATCGCGACCTTCGTCCAGGCGTACTCGCCGCCGATCCCGAACCGCAGCTCCTTCGACGAGAGCGACTGCACCGTCACCGTGCGCTGCGTGCCGCTCACGTCGTAGATCGCCGTCGAGTCGCTGACCTTGTAGGTCGTGAACGGCACGTCGAAGCCCACCGTCATCCGGATGTGGCTCATCACGAGGCGCAGGTCGTAGCGGAGCCCGAGCACCGTCGTGTTGTCGAAGGGCGGCTTGACGAACGGCGCGACGAGCCCGCCGCCGCCGATCCCCTCGGCCGAGCCTTCCTCGAACTTGAAGGACGTCTTCGAGTAGGACCGCTGTCCTGCGAGGAAGCCCATCGTGAACTCGAAATGGTCGCCCCTGGCCCAGCCGTCGTCCTCGGAGTCGTCCTCGTACGAGGGGGGCGGGGGCGGCGTGGGGCGCTCCGGTACCTCGAGCGGCCTCTGGGGCGGGGGCGGCGGGCTCGGGGGCGGCGCGGCCACCTCCAGCGGGTCGGCCTTCTTCTCGCTCGGGGGCAGCGGCTCCGGTGAGGAGTCCTGCGCGCGCGCGAGGGCGGGCGCGGCGAGGCCGACGAGGGCAAAGGTGGCGAAGGACAGGGCGAACGTAGAAGATCGGCGCATGCGGAGCGGTTCCTTCCAGGGCGCATCGTAGCCGAGTTTTCGAAGACGAAACACCATCGAGGGAGAGCTGCTACCAAAGTCGCATTGACTCGGTCGCGCGGGTGCTCGATCATCGAGGGTCCGCTACCGACAACGGGAGGGACCCTCGATGACCCAGCAAGACCCATGGACGCGGCTCGCGGACGAGGCGCTGGCAGGACAGGGCGCGCTCGAAGCGGAGCGACGGTTCCACGACCTGCTCGAACGCCTCCCGGCCGCGGCCTATACGTGTGATTCCGAGGGGCTCATCACGTTTTTCAATCGGCCCGCCGAAAAGGTCTGGGGGCGCGCCCCGAGGCTCCGCCACGAGCAGGATCGTTTTTGCGGCTCGTTCCGCCTGTTCACCCCCGAAGGAACGCCCATCCCCCACGACGAGTGCTGGATGGCCCGGGCGCTCAAGACCGGCGAGCCACACAACGGCTTCGAGATCGTCATCGAGCAGCCGTCCGGCGCGCACGTCGTCGCGCTGGCGCACGCCAATCCGCTGCGGGATCGTCAGGGCCATTTGATCGGCGCCGTCAATGTCCTGGTCGACATCACCGATCGAAAACGCGCCGAAGAGGAGCGGCGCGAGCTCGAGGCCCGGGTGTTCCACGCGCAGAAGCTCGAGAGCCTCGGCGTCCTCGCGGGCGGCGTCGCCCACGATTTCAACAACCTGCTCACGGTCGTCACCGCGCAGGCGACCCTCGCCCTCGCCGAGGTCTCCCACCCCTCGCCGCTCTCGGCGATGCTCCAGGAGATCATCATCGCCTCCGAGCGCGCCGCCGATCTGGCCAGGCAAATGCTCGCTTATTCCGGCCGGGGCACGTTCGTGAGCCAGCACGTGCGGCTCGACGTCGTCGTCCGCGAAATGGCCGTCCTCCTCCGGACCATCGTCTCCAAGGGCGCGACGCTGGAGCTCGATTTGTCACGGGCGTGCGTCGACGGAGACGCGACCCATTTGCGGCAGGTCGTGATGAACCTGATCACGAATGCCTCGGACGCGCTCGCGGGAAAACCCGGCGTCATCCGGCTCCGCACCGGCGTGCAGAGTCTATCGACGCCCAGGCAATCGGCCTGTATGGCCGATCCCATTCCGCCCGGCGATTATGCCGTCGTCGAAGTCGAGGATTCGGGCGAGGGGATGAGCGAATGCGTCCTCGCCCGGATCTTCGATCCGTTTTTCACGACGAAGGTCGGCGGCCGGGGCCTCGGCCTCGCCGCCGTGCTCGGCATCGTCCGCGCCCATCGTGGCCTCGTCGACGTGACGAGCCGGCCGGGGCAAGGGACGCGGTTCACGTTGCTCCTGCCGAGTGCGGTCGAGCACGCATCCGTGATGCCCCGCGCGGCGGACGAACCTTCGTCCTGCGGCGATTGCTCGCACGGGACGATCCTCGTCGTCGACGACGAGGACGCCGTGCGCCGCGTCGCGCAGCGCGTGCTCGAGCGCGCCGGCTACCGCGTCCTCGTCGCCGTGGGCGGCCGCGAGGCGCAGCGGATCTTCCGCGAGCATCGCCACGAGATCAGCGCCGTCATCGCCGACCTGTCGATGGGCGAGATCGGCGGGGTCGAGCTCATCCGTTCGCTCCGCGCGATCGAGCCCTCGGTGCCCGCGCTCATCATGAGCGGCTACAGCAGCGAGGACTCGACCGTGATCTCGGGGCTCGGCGTGCCGTTCCTCCCGAAGCCGTTCACCGCGAACATGCTCGTGGCCAGCGTGCGCGAGGTGCTCGCGGAGCGAGGCACGAGCGCCGATTTTTCGGCGGCGTGACGGTCACGCTCACCCCTTCCGAACAGGCACCCTCGCGCGCGCCTTCGCCGCGGCCTCGCGTTGCGCGACGACCGCCGCCGACTCTTCCACGCGGTACGTCGCCGGCGCGCGCAGGTACGTGACGGCCTCGGGCAAGGTCGCGCGCGCCGCGATCGATCGATCCCGCCCGAGCGACGGCGCCTCCGGCCGCTCGAGCGCGCGGCCTTGCCGCACCCGCGGACGCGAGAGCGGCGCGAGCGTCGCCGCCCCGAGATCCTGCGGCGAGCGCATCCGCTCCGCCATCAGGTGCACGACATCCGCGACGAGCCTGCCCGCGCCGTCCGTGTACCTGACGACCATCTTCCGGCCCGGCCGCGGCGCCGCCTCGTCGCCGAGATCCGCGGGCGGCACGGCCCACGCGCCGCCTTGCTCGAGCGCCACGAGCTCGCACCGCATCGGCAGCGCGCGCGCCTCCGCGTCGTCGAGCCCCCGCGCAATCCAGCCGCCTGCGCGCCGACCGCGCCGCTTGGCCTCGATCATCATCGCCTCCTCGTCGTCGCCCGCGCCGAGGTCGGCCAGATCGTCGGTGTCGAGCGCGCCCCAGCCGTCGACCGTGGTCGTCTCCAGCGAAGGCCCCGCCGGCCCGAGCACGAGCCCGGGGCTCGCGCGGAAGGGCACGCCGAGCGCCATCGCCGCGATCACGTTCGTCGTCGCGCTCGCCCCGCCCACGTACGCCGCGCGCGCGACCAGCATCGACGCCTCGGACCCGTGCGCGTGCGCGCTCGACCCGTCGATCACCGGATCACCCGCGGCCGCCTGGTGCAGCCGCGCCGTGCGCGTGGCGATGGCCGTCGCGCGCCGCGCGGCTGCGCGGAGGAGCGAGGCGAGCAGCGATGCTTCGAGGAACGGCCCTTCCACCGTGGCGATCGGCGCGCCGGGGAAGGCGATCGTGCCGTCGGGGACGGCATCGAGATCGATCGCGGGCACGAGGTGGGCGAGCCTCTGCGCGAGCGCGTCGGAGAAGCCGACGAGGCTCTGGGCGGCGGCGACGGCGGCGGGGTCGACGAGCGGCCGACCGAAGAGCTCGAGCGAGCTTTCCAGCCCGGAGATCACGAGGAAGCCCGTGTGGGGCGGCGCGGCGCGGAACGAGAGCTCGAAGCTCGCGCGGCGATCGGCGAGCTTGGCGGCGAGCAGGCGATCGGCATCGAGCAGCGCGCGGCCATCGAGGAGCAGGGGGCTATGGTGCTGCATCCCTCCACAAGGCAGCGCTCGCCTGCTCTTGTCAACCGTGCCAGCCTGGTTCTTCCCTCCGTGCGACGCCCTACGTCGCTCCACGGCGGACCTGAAAGGCTGCAATCCTCATGCCTTTCACATCTGAAACGATCACCCGGGCGAGCACGTGCAAGGCGACGAAAATTCGTCACCATGGGGTTGGCCCATAGGTTGCTCTATCTACGGGCAGAGCGCCTGCTCCGGTCCCCCCCCCCGCCGTTGAGTAGGCGCTCTCTTTTTTTGTCTCGCGGCATCGTTGCTCCGCGAGGGCCTCGCTCTGTCGCATCGCGCTATGTTCGGCTCCGGAGACGGAGGAGCCGATGCGCGACGCGTGGAGGTGGTGGAGAGGCGTGGCCGTGCTGGTCCTGACCCCGGTCGCCGGGTGTCTCTCGCTCTCGACGGGCGACGGAGGCCAGGGTGGCACGGGGGGTGTCGGTGGCACGGGCGGCCTCGACGGTGTGCCGGGCGGCGGCGGCGCCGGGGGCACCGGCGGCGACGAGAGCGGGGCGGTCACCGCGTCGTCGTCGACCGGCAGCGGCGCCGGTGGTTACGAAAACGGCCATCCGTGCACCGAAGCGGCCGACTGCCTGAGCGGTTTTTGCGCCGACGGCGTGTGCTGCGACGTGGCCTGCGACGTGGCCTGCGTGTCGTGCGCGCGGCCGAGCAGCATCGGCGCTTGCTCGCTCCTGCCCGCGCAGGAGGAAGATCCGGGGACCTGCACGATCACGAGCGCCTGCAACGGCGCGGGCGCTTGCAAGCTCAAGAACGGGCAGCCGTGCGCCCAGGGCTCCGATTGCGTCAGCAACAACTGCGCCGGCGCGGGCGGCAACAAGACCTGCGCGCCGTGAGGGGATGTTCCTCCGGCGAGACCGTCACCTCGTGACCACCGCGGCGTCCCCTTCGCGCTCCTTGAGCCGACGCCGGAAGGCGCCCGGGGTCTCGCCGAGGTGCCGCTTGAAGGCCTTCACGAAGGCGCTGTCGGTGTCGTAGCCGACGGCCTGCGCGATGGCGCTCGTGGAGTCGCCGCCCGCCATGAGCTGCGCGGCCCTGTGCATGCGCCAGCGCGTCAGGTAGGTCAGCGGTCCCTCGCCGACGACGGCCTTGAAGCGCGCCGCGAACACCGAGCGCGACATGCTCGCGAGATGCGCGAGGCTCTCCACCGTCCAGGGTTTCTCGGGGTTTTCGTGCAGGCGTTGCAGCACGACGCCGATCTGCGCGTCGGTCAGGGCGCGCAGCCAGCTCGCTTGTTCGACGGGCAGCGACGCCACGTGGGTCCGCAGGGCCTGGACGAACAAGACCTCCGAGAGCCGGCTCGCCACCGTCTCGTAGCCGGGTTGTTCCGCTTCCATCTCCGAGGCCACGAACTGCAACGTGGATTCGAGCCACCGCGCGGCGACGCCCCCGTCGCCCTTCACGTGAATCAGCGGCGGCAGGCTCGCGATCAGCGGGTCGAGCGACGTGCCTTCGAAGAGGAAGCAGCCGGAGACGAGCGTGGTCGGCGCGCCCGTGCCGCCATGGTGCACGAGCCCGCCACAACGCCCGCCGCGTATCGCATAGATCTCGGCGACCGGCATGGGCCGCGTCCCCGGGCCGTCCCGGAGGACGTGGGAGCTTCCGCCGAGAAGAAACACGAAATCCCCTCCCGAGAGCGGGATACACGCGCCGTCGACCTCGAGCAGGCAGCTCCCGCGCGAGACCGCATAAAACAAGGAGTGTCCGGGCTTTTCGACGCGCATGCCCCACGGCGCCCGCATCTCCAGCCGTCCATACACCTTGGTCCGCAGGTGAAGCCCGCGCAGCACGTCCGCGAGTACGTCCATCGTCTCTCCGTGGCGGACGATCGAACCACAAAAACGGACGGGATGCCAATGATCGTCTGCGGCTTCCGGATTACGGTCCCTTCCAGGCCATTCGATGCGCGAGGGGGCGGACGAGCGCTCGGTCCCCGGGCACGGGTGCGCCCGAAAGAAGGGATGGAGAGGTCATGAGCAAGTCGGCGACGTCGAACAAGATTCGTGTGGGTATCGTCGGTGCGAACCCGGACCGGGGCTGGGCGTCCCACGCGCACCTGCCCGCGCTCAAAGCATTGCCCGCGTACGAGGTCACCGCGGTGAGCACCACCCGGCAAGCGAGCGCGGAAGAGACCGCGCGCCGCTTCGGGGTGCCCCATGCGTTCGATCGCGCCGAACCCCTGATCGAGCACCCGGAGGTGGACCTCGTCGTCGTCTCCGTCCGCGCGCCCTTGCACGCGGGGCTCGTACGCGCCGCCATTGCCGCGAAGAAACACGTCTTCTGCGAATGGCCGCTCGGCGTCTCCCTGGACGAGACCGCCGAACTCGCGCGGCTCGCCGAGTCCGCCGGCGTTCGTACGTTCAGCGGCGTGCAACGGCGCTTCGCCCCGGGCGCGCGGTACCTGCGCGATCTGCTGGCCGAGGGGTACATCGGCAAGCTCCGCTCCGTCACGCTCCGCGTTTCGGTGGCGTACCTCGGCCCGCGGATCCCCGAAGCCCTCGCCTATACGACCGACGTGAAGAACGGCGCGAACGCGCTGTCGATCCTCACCGCGCATTACCTCGATACGGTGCTCGCCGCGGTGGGCGACTTCGAGAGCCTCTCCGCGGTGGTCGCGCGCCAGTTCGATCAGGGGACGATCCTCGAGACGGGCGAGACCGTCCCCATCAGCGTGCCGCACCAGGTGCTCATCAGCGGGACGCTGCAGAGCGGCGCGGTCCTGTCCGCACACATCGAAGCTGGCAAGCGCAATGGCGGGGAAATCTGGGCGACCTTCACCGGCACCGAAGGCGACCTACGTTTGTCCCAGGATTTCACGCTCTCCGGCGCCCGCGGCGACGGCCAGCCGCTCGAGTCGCTGCCGATCCCCGAGCGATATCGATCGCCCGCCCAGGCGAATCTGAACGAAGACGCCCATCATACGGCGCACCTTTATGCGGCCATCGCGAAGGATCTCGCAGAAGAAACCGAGGTCGTCCCGACATTTCGGGATGCCTGGAAGCTCTACCGCCTGCTCGACGCGGTCGCGGCGTCCTCGGCGACGGGCCGGCGCGTCGAATGGAAAGGGTGAGCGGCGCCGGAACTTTGCTTGCCGCGCTGATTGATCCCACAACGTAGAAAAAGGTCATGCTACCTCGATGAGGGTTTCGGACGGGCACGCGATGTCGACGCGGTTTTTCCGTTTGATATCGCGGCCCCGAGAACCACCACGAGGAGATGATGGAGAAGAGCGACATCGATGAATTGGTCGACGTGGATGCGGGGGAGATCAGCCCCCGCATCTTCATCGACGACGACATCTTCGAGCGCGAGCTCGAACGACTTTTTCCTCGCTGCTGGCTGTTCCTCGCGCACGATACCATGTTGCCCCACGTGGGCGATTACATGACCACGTACATGGGGACGGACCCGGTGGTGGTCGCTCGACAGAAAAACGGATCGATCAAGGCTTTCCTGAACTTCTGTCGGCACAGAGGGATGCCCGTTTGCCGCGCGGACAGCGGCAATACGCACACCTTCATGTGCAGCTATCACGGATGGAGCTTCAACCTCGCCGGCGACCTCGTCGGGGTGCCGCGGTACAAGGAGGGCTATCGCGGCGAGCTCGACAAGTCCAAGTGGGGCCTCATCCCCGTCCCCAGGATCGAGAGCTACAAGGGGCTCTTCTTCGGCTGCTTCGACCCGGACGCGCCCTCGCTGCGCGAGTACCTCGGCGACATGGCGTGGTACCTCGACGGTCTGGTCGATCGGACCCCGGGCGGCATCGAGGTGCTCGGCCCTCCGATCAAATGGGTGTTTCAAGGCAACTGGAAGTTCGCGGCCGAGCAGTTCGCGGGCGATACCTATCATCTCGCCACGACGCACAACTCGATGTTCGCGGGTTTCCCGTGGCTCAGTGAGCAGATGGAGGCGACGAAGAGGTCGGATTTCGGTCGCCAGTTCAGCTCCCGGCTCGGTCACGGCGCGCTGTTCACGGCGGGGGAGCCGAGCCCCCGCTCGATCTTCTCCAACGACCCCAGATTGACGGAGTATTTCCAGGACGAACTCCAGCGTGCCATTGCGCACCTCGGGCGGGAGCGGGTGAACCTGAACCAGGTCCACACGGTGTTCCCGAATTTCTCGTACATCATCGCCGCGCCTTTCCTTCGGATGTGGCATCCGCGTGGGCCCAACACGTTCGAGGCGTGGTCGTGGCCCTTCGTCGAGCGGAGCGCGCCTCCGGAGGTGAAGCAGTCGGTCAAGCGATCGGCGCAGCTCATGTTCAATCCCACCGGGCTCGCCGAGCAGGATGACGCCGAGAACTGGGCCGAAATAGGTCGAGTCCTCGCCGCGGGCCGGCTCAACCGTCGCGCCAGGCTCAATTATCAGATGGGACTCGGCCGCGGCCGCGCGGATCCGGTCCATCCCGGCACGATTCACGACACGATGACCGGTGATGTCCCGCAGCTCGGCTTCTACCGCAGGTGGAAGGAGTTCCTCACATCCGAGTCATGGCCGCACGTGCCCGAGAGCGAGCTCCGTATCACCGGCTCCGGCGTTGCGTGTAGCGGCCGCTCCGCCGGCGAGGAGGTGCCCCAATGACCACCCGCGCGATACCCAAAGAGGACGGCCGCGACGCCGCCCTGGCGCGGCTCCTCCTCCGGGCGGAGATCGAAGATTTTTACTATGCGGAGGCGTCGCTCCTCGATGAGCGCCGTTACAGCGATTGGCTCGCGCTCTTCACCGAGGACACGAGGTACTGGATTCCGACACGGCAAAACCGCATGCAACACCAGATGCAGGGCGAGACTTCGGGCGAGGAAGGGACGGCGCTCGCCGATGACGACCGCTGGGCGCTCGAGCTCAAGGTGCGGCAGCGCGAGAGCGCCAAGCATTGGTGCGAGAATCCATGTTCCCGTACACGCCACCTCGTCACGAACGTCCGGATCCACCGCGTCGCCAGTGACGAGGTGGAGGTCAAATCGAGCTTCCTCGTCTACCGCAACCGGGCGGGCGACGACGTCGATTTATGGGCCGGCGAGCGGACGGATACGTTACGCCGCGTGGCGGGGAGCTATCGCATCGCCCGCCGATACATCCTGCTCGATCAGGGGGTGTTGCTGTCGAAAAACCTCAGCGTGTTTTTCTGACGGCCGCCGATTGCGATCTAGAGCAGCTTCGAGAGGATCTTCGTCCCCTCCACCGTCGAGGCCTCGTCGAAGAGGTGCGGCAGGGTGATCCGCGGCAGATCGATCTCGTTCGCGATCCGCTCCAAGCTCTCGGCCTGCACCTTCTCCCGCACCGCCCGGCGCGCCCCCGCCACGAGCGCGCTCTCCGGCGTCCCGTCCGTCCGGTTCGGCGCGTCGATCGCCAGTAAGGACGCCTCGCGCGCGAGCCGATCGCGCTCCTCGGGCGAAAAAAGCGGCTCGAGGACCGCGTTCACCACGAGGCGCAGGACGGGCAGGGTGAGGTCTTTTTTGATCGCATCGACGAGCTCGATCGTCTCCTGCGCCGGCATCTCCTCGGGCAGCGTGACGACCACGATCCCGCTCCGCGCCGGGTCCTGGAACATCGCCCACGCCTCCTCGGCGTCGCGGCGCAAGACGCCCGGCGGCACGACGTCGAGGATCACCTTGGGCACGCGCATCATGTCGAGGCCGTGGCCCGTGGCCGGCGCGTCGAGCAGGACCACGTCGAAGCGCGGCCGCCCATCCGGCAGCAGCTCCGTCGTGTGAAACCACGCCTTGCCGAGCATCGCCCACTCGTAGAGGCCGGGCACCGCGCGGAAGAAGGTCTTCGTGTAGCGGTTGTCGAAGACGGCGTGCGCCACGGTGCGCACCTTGAGGACCATCTCGCCGTACTCGGTGAGCGCCTTCTCGGGCGAGATGTTCACGGCCCACACGCCCTCGGCGACGGGCATGATCTCGTCGCCGATCGGTTTCGTCCCGAGGATCGCCGAGAGCCGCTCCTTGGTGTTGCAGAGGGCGACCAGGACCCGTTTGCCCTCCCGCGCGAGCGCCACCGCGAGGGCCGCGGAGAACGTCGTCTTGCCTACGCCTCCTTTGCCCGTGACGAAGAGGAAGCGGCGCCGCCCGAGGTCATCGACGAGCCGCCCCGGCGCGCGGCCTTGCGAGGGAGAAGAAGGGGGCATGCGAACCGGCGATCCTCTAGGCGACGAGTGCCGGAAAGGCAACCGGCTTCTGCACGCGTTCGCCCGGCGAGCCGCGCCGCGCTCTGCTACCACGAGGGACATGCGCGTCACCGAAGCGGGCCTCGAGGCCCTGAACGGGCGCCTCGCCAGCGCCGCGCCCCTCGATGTCCTGCGTTTCGTGCACCAAACGTTCGGCCCGCGGGCCGCGATCCTGACGAGCATGCAGCGCGCCGGCACGTGGCTCTGCCGGCTCGCCGACCAGGCCGGGCTCGACTTCGACGTGCTCTTCGTGGACACGGGCGTCCTGCACGAGCAGACGCGCGAAACACGCGACGAGCTCGCGCGGACGCACCGGAATCTCCGGGTGATCACGCTCTCGCCCGCCCGCACGTTCGCCGAGCAGACGGCCGAGGAGGGGCTGCTTTATCTGTCCGTCGAGGGCCAATCGCGATGCTGCGATCTGCGCAAGACGGCGCCGCTCCACGCGCTCCGGGGCCGGTACGACGCGCTCGTCTCGGCGTTGCGGCAGGGCGAGGGCGGGGCGCGGAGCAAGGTGCGCTCGGTGGGGCTCGATCTCGCGATGGGCGCGCTCCGCGTCCACCCGCTCGCGCACGTGACGAACGAGGCGCTCGACCGGGCCATCGCCGCCGATCCCGGGGTCGTCGTGAACCCGCTCCACGCCATGGGTTTCCGGACGATCGGCTGTTTTCCGTGCACGACGCCGGTCCTGCCCGACGAAAGCGAGCGCGCCGGCCGATGGCGGCATTTGGCGAGCGTGCAGTATTGCGGGATCAATCCAGTGGACCGCGGCGCGGCCGAGGGCGCGATCGAATTGGACGATCGTTATGCCGAGGCGCTCTCCGGGCAGCCGGCGTAGGCGGGACGAACCCCTTCCCGCGCCGCCGATCCGCCAACTCGGCCTCCCTGTCAAGAGCCTCCCTCGTGTGGGATTACGCTCCTTTCTGGGTCGCGAAAGCACGAGGGGAGGGCCGAGCGGACCGAGAAGTTCCGGCGCGAAGCTCCTTTCGCGCCACCTTGTACTTGACGAGAGGCCTTCCAGAGGTGATTCCGGGACGCAAATGGCAGCGAGCTACTTCGACGTGGACGGCACGCTGATCCGCACGAACCTCGTCCACCCCACGCTCTATTACGTCCTGAACCAGAACACGCCGCTGCACAGCCTCGCGAAGCTCGGCGGGGCGCTGGTGAAGGCCCCGTGGCTGGCGTGGGCGGAGACGCGGGACCGACGCATCTTCAACGAGCTGCTCTTCACGTCCTACGGCGGGATGAGCGAGGACCGGCTCGTGGGGCTCGCGGTCGAGACGTTCGAGCGCGTGATCAAGCCCAACATCTACCCCGGCGCGCGGGACCTCGTGCAGACGAGCCTCGACAAGGGACACGACGTGGTGCTCGTCTCGGGCGCGCTCGACTTCCTGATGCGCCTGCTCGCCGAGCACCTCGGCGCGACGGACGTCATTGCGAACCGCCTCGAGATCAAGGACCGCTTCGCCACGGGCAAGCTCCTGCGCCCCGTGGTCGCGGGCCCCGAGAAGTCGCGGCTCATTCGCGAGCACGCCAAAGGCCGCGGCCACGACCTCGACGAGTGCTTCGCTTACTCCGACAGTTACTCCGACGTCCCCATGCTCAGCATCGTCGGCCACCCGGCCGCGGTGAACCCGGACAGGAAGCTGTCCCTGCTCGCGAACGCCTACCACTGGCCCATCATCCACGTCGACTGAAGCGGGCGGGATTGCCGCCGAATACGAGAATGCCATGAGCCATCCCTGTGTCGTGACGATCGACAGCCGCAGCGCACCCCGCGTCCTCTTCTCGGGCGACAGGCTGGTCGAGGTCGACCTGCCGACGGGCAGCCGCGTCGTCTACCCGAAGCCCCCGCTCAAGCCGTTGAAGGACGTGGACGCGGCCATCCGGTACGCGATCAACCACCCGTACAACTCCGAGCCGCTCTACGCGAAGCTCCGGCCGGGGATGAAGGTGACGATCGCGATGGACGACATCTCGCTGCCCTTGCCGCCGATGAAGCGGCCGGACATCCGCGAGCGCGTGCTCACGATCGTGCTCGACCTGCTCGCCGATTACGGCGTCGACGACGTCGAGATCATCATCGCGACGAGCGTGCATCGCCGCATGAAGGACTGGGAGATCCGGCACGTCGTCGGCGACAAGATCTTCAACGCGTACTGGCCGAAGAAGCTCTACAACCACGACGCCGAGAACCTCGCCAACATGAAATACCTCGGCACGACCGAGGAGGGCGAGGAGGTCGAGCTCAACCGGCGCGCCGTGGAGAGCGACCTCATCATCTACGTGAACCTGAACCTCGTGCCCATGGACGGCGGCCACAAATCGGTCGCCGTGGGCCTGTGCGGATACCGGAGCCTGCGCGCGCACCACAACCCGCGCGTCATGCGGCAATGTTATTCGTACATGGACCCGAAATCGTCGGCGCTGAACACGAGCGTCGTGCGCATGGGCCGGCTCGCGAACAAGAAGCTCAACGTCTTCACGATCGAGACGACGATCAACAACCGGATGTTCGATACGCCGCTCGAGTTCCTCGCGAAAAACGAGGATGATCTCTCGCGGACCGAGCGAAACGCGCTCCAGGCGCTCCGGTTCACGCTCGACAAGATGCCGCAGCCCGCGCGGCAGGCGATCTTCCAGCGCGTGCCCTCGCCGTTCGGCGTGACGGGCGTCTTCGCCGGCGAGACGGAGGCCGTGCACGAGCACACGCTGCGGCGGAGCTTCGAGCAATATTGCGTGCCGGTCGTGGGGCAGAGCGACATTCTCATCACGGGCATTCCGTTCATCAGCCCGTACAACGTGAATTCGTTCCTGAACCCGCTGCTCGTGCAGGTGATGGCGAACGGGTATCTCTTCAACCTGTATCGCGGCGCGCCCATGGTGAAGAAGGGCGGCACGATGATCATCATGCATCCGTGCACGGACCTCTTCGACAACGAGCACCACGCGCCATACATCGAGTTCGTGCACCGCGTGCTGCCCGAGACGCGCGACGCGATGGAGCTGCACAAGATCTGGGAGCCGAAGTTCGCGAAGAACCCGGCTTACATCGAGATGTACCGGTACGGCCATGCCTATCACCCGACGCACCCGTTCTTCATGTGGTACTGGGGCGAGGCGGGGCGGCAGCACCTCGGCCGGGTGATCGTCGTCGGCGCGGACAACGAATACATCCCCCAGCTCCTCGGCTGGGAGACGGCGCGGACGATGGACGAGGCGCTGCGAATGGCGAAGCAGACGGCGCCGCCGAACCCGGACATCCTGGCGCTGCATTGCCCGCCGATCTTCATGGCGGACATGTCCGTGGAGAAGCAGCGCGCGCCGATTTCGGCATTGCCCGAATCGCAGGGCTGAAGGACGCCCACACCCCCCGAGCCCCCCTCTCCCTCGCGGGAGAGGGGGGCTTTGTTTTTCGAAAGGCGTTTCAGCCGCGTTCTGCGCTAGGGTGACGCATGATCGAGGTCCTTCGCGCTGCCGTCTTCGACATGGATGGCACGCTCGTCGACAACATGGCCTTCCACAATCGTGCGTGGGAGATCGTCTCGGAGCGGCTCGGCGTGCCGACCAAGGCCGAGCGTTTTCAGCGAGAATTCGCGGGAAAGAAGAATGAGGAGATCTTTCCCGAGCTGCTCGGGCGGGCCGTGCCGCCGGACGAGCTCGCGCGGCTCGCCGAGGAGAAGGAGGGGCTCTACCGCGCCACGTACCGCCCGCACCTCGCGCTCACCCGCGGGGCCGATGCCTTCCTCGAACGGCTGCGGCACCGCGGCGTGCGGCTCGCCATTGCGACGGCGGCTCCGCTCGGCAATCGCGATTTCGTGCTCGATGGGCTCCGTCTGCGCGAGCGTTTCGAGCGCGTGGTGGGCGCCGAGGAGGTGACGCGCGGCAAGCCGTCGCCCGACATCTTTCTTCGCGCGGCACAGGATCTCGGCGTCACGCCGGCGGCTTGTGTCGTGTTCGAGGATGCGGCGAACGGCGTGCGCGCCGCGAAGGCGGCGGGGATGGTGGCGGTCGGGATCACCACCGCGGCGACCGCCGAGGAGCTACGCGACGCGGGCGCCGACTGGACGTCCACGGATTTCACGTCGCTCCCGGCGGCGCTGCTGGAACGGCTCGGGATCGTGTAGCCCTCGCAGGGAGGAGGGCTTTTTCAGCGCGGGCGCGTCGCGGCCGGCAGGTCGATGTCGTTCGCGCGGTCGCCGTAGACGACCCCCCGGATGCGGGCGTTGCCCAGGAAATCGTGCGGGAAGCCGAGCTCGATCCGGCTCACCTCGTTCAGGCGGCGGAGCTGGTCGTCATTGAGCGTGAAATCGAGGGAGCCGATCACGTCCTTGATCTGCGACGCCTTGCGCGCGCCCACGATGGGCACGACGTTCGCCCCGCGCTGACGCACCCAGTTCGTCGCGACCTGCGCCGAGCTCTTGCCGAGCTCGTCCGCGATCGCGTCCACGGTCTTCGCGATGGCGAGGTTTTTCGGCGAGAGCCGCGCTTCGTTGCCCGCCGCGCGTTTCGTGTCCTCGGGCGCGCCGCTGCCGCGTGAATACTTGCCCGTGAGCACGCCGCCGCCGAGCGGCGCCCAGGGCGTCAGCGTGATGCCGAACGCCTCGGCCATCGGAATGAGCTCACGCTCCACGGTTCGCTCGATCAGGCTGTATTCGATCTGGAGCGCCGCGAAGGGCGAGAGGCCCCGGAGCATCGCCACGGTATTCGCCTGCGAGACGACCCACGCGGGCGCGTCCGAGATGCCGATCGAGAGGACCTTGCCCGCACGAACGAGGTCGTCGAGGCCCCGCATGACCTCCTCCACGCCCGTCGTGAAATCCCAGGCGTGGACCCAGAGCAGATCGATGTAATCAGTCCCGAGCCGCCCGAGGCTCTTGTGGACCGCCTGCACCATGTTCTTCCGCGAATTGCCCGAGGCGTTCGGATCACCGTTCGCCGTCGAGAGCGTGAACTTCGTGGCGAGCACCCAGCGGTCGCGGTTATTGGCGATGATCTTGCCGCAGATCTCCTCGGTATGGCCCTCGTGATACTTGTTCGCCGTGTCGAGGAAATTGCCCCCCGCCTCGGCGTATGCGGCCGCGACCTCGATCGAGGTCGCCTCGTCCGCCCCGAACCCCCACCTGTCGCCGAAGCTCATCGTGCCCAGGCACAGCTCCGACACCTTGATCCCCGTTCGACCCAAGAGCTTGTAACGCATGCATCCTCCCGCGGATTGCGGATCGGGACGTGCGTACGCGGGCCGAGGCGCGGAATCAAGAGGAGGGCCGGTTTTTGGCTTCCTGTTTTTCTTTCCAGTACCCCATCCCGACGCGGATTCCCACGAGGACGATCGCCGCGAGGCCGATGCCCGCCATGCGCGGAATGTCGAACGCGAGGCCGAAGATGAACACGAGCGCGCCGAGCGCCACGCCGAGCAGCGGGCCTTTGATGCGCAAGTCGCGCTCGGCCACCACCATCTCCGCCGTCGCCTTGTCGAAACACGACTTGCAGCGCACGCCGTCGACGGAGACGCACGTATTGCAGAGCCCGACGCGGCAGATCCCGCAGGCGAGCTTCGCCGCCGGCATGGCCCCCGGCTCCCGATATCCCGCCGTGCCGCCCGGGTGCACCTCGCACATGCCGTCCTTCGGCGGTTTGCGCCGCGGGATCGGGTCCTCCGAGGGCGGCACCTTCACGCCGTCGATCCAGACCTCGCTCCGCGCGACGTCGAGGTTGCGCACGCGCCTGAGCACGACCTTACGCTTGCCGACCACGAGCGGGTAATCGCCGAGCAGGTGCGTCGGGATCACATGTTCGAGCATCTTCTCCTCGTCGAGGAGGATGGTCAGGAAAGGCGCGCGGACGTCGACCTCCAGGCGATGTTTCCCGATGGACCAGCCGACCATGCGCTTCCGCTTACCACGCCGCCGCTGCGGAATGAAGGGCGCGCCGC
The DNA here is from genome assembly GCF_029946505.1 of Polyangium sp. y55x31. GTDB lineage: Bacteria > Myxococcota_A > Polyangia > Polyangiales > Polyangiaceae > Polyangium. The sequence goes on along the minus strand of NZ_JARZHG010000004.1, from coordinate 517,699 downwards.
GTGCCTTCTCGCTTGTCGCCTCGCGCCCTCCTCGCCCACAATGGCGTCGTGCCTCCCGCCCTCGCCACGCGCCCGATCGAGCCTCCCGAGGACCTCACGATTCCCGCGCCGGGCTCGGAGACGGCCAAAGGCGTCCTCTCGCGCGCGCTCGGTCGCCTCGTGCCCGAGCTCTTCGGCGTGGGGCAGGGCCTCGCGCTGTCGGCCGAGGCGCGCGCCGATCTCCAGGTGTTTCAAACGCTCGCGCGTGATGTCGCGCGGAAGAACCCCGGCTCGCTCCCGAGCGTCCTTCGTCGCACGGCGATGGGGACGCTCGTCCGGTGCCTGCGAACACCGGGGCCCGATTCCGAGGCGCTTTTACGCGAGCTCATCGGGGTCTTTCTCGTGCACCTCGCGCGCGCCTCCGCGCTCCCGCGGGCCATTCGGCAGAAGGCGCCTCCGAAGCAGCTCGTCTCCACCACGGCGGGTTTTGCGATTCGTTTGCCCGAGGATACACGCGCCGTCGTGTTCGAGAACGAGGGGAAGATCGTCGTCGAGCGCGCGGACGGCGTCAAAGCGTTGAGCCTTCAGGCGCTCGAAGCGCAGCCGCCCGGGTATTCCGAGACGCGCGCGGGCTTGACCGTATCGCGCCCGTTTTTCCCGATCGACGGGGGCACGGTGCTCGCGCTCGTGGACACGAATCCGCTCGCCATGGTCGAGGCGCACCCCGACAAGGAGGGCAATGCGATCGACCTCGGCGGCAAGGACGCGGCGGAGTGGACGAAATCGCTCTCCGAGGCGCTCGGCCTCGTGCGGGAGCACCTACCGGACCTGCGGGGCGAGATCGAGCTTTTCGTGCAGCAGATCGTGCCCGTCGGATACCACGACGAAAAACACCTGTCCGCGTCGTACCAGGAGGCGATCGGGACGATCTACATGTCCCTGCATCCGAGCCTCATGACGATGACGGAGGCGGTGATTCACGAGTTCTCGCACAACAAGATCAATGCGCTCTTCGAGGTCGATCCGGTGCTCGAAAATGCGTTTTCTCCGCTCTACACCTCGCCCGTGCGGCCCGATCCGCGACCTTTGCATGGCGTCCTGCTCGCGGTCCACGCGTTCTTGCCCGTCGCGCGGCTCTACGAGCGCATGATCGAGGCGGGCCACCCGCTCGCGAAGGCGCCGGGGTTTTCCGAGCGATTCGCGCGTGTCCGGCAGATCAACGCGGAGGGCGCGGAGGTGATCCTCGAACACGGAAAACCGACCCGCGTGGGGAAGGCGGTGCTCGACGAGATCCAGCGCTGGCACGATCACTACAAGAGAATGGACGGCTGAGGGGCCGCGTGCGTCCCGACGAACGATTCCTCCGCGATACGTTCCGGGAGCAGCTCGCGCGTCTGCGTTCGTTACGGGTCGATCTGCGCACGCTCGGGGCGCGCGCTACGGAGGAGCACGCGGCGCGCCTCGCCGAGGAGTTCGTCGAGCCAGACCGGAGTTTTGCGTTTCGGCAAGCGCTCGAAGGGAAGGGCGGGGCGGTCGATTTCGAAAAATGGCTGCGCCAGGATCGGCTCTCGCCGCGGGATACACGCGGCTGCCTCGAATGGCTCGCGGCCGGCGCCGAGGCGTTCGTCTGCGTGCGGTTCGATCGGCGCGCCGGGTTTCCAGCCGTGGCGCTCGGGGTGCGCACGCTCGACGAGACCTGGGCGGGCTCGTGGCCCGGGGTGTACGTGCATTTCGAGGCGGGGCGGGCGCTCGCCGTCACGGTGCATTACGAGGTGTTCCAGTGTGATCTGCGGATCGGGATGGGATCACCTTATCGGTAGGAGTACCTCGACCCCACGTCGACCGCTGTTCCCTTTTCGCGTCCGCCTCGCATACAATCACGAGATGAAAACGCATTTGCTCCTCGCCCTCGTTCTTCCGCTCATCGGGTGCGGTACGAGCACCGACCCGATGACCCCTGTCGACGGCGGCATCGGCGACGCGGAGACCGACGAGGCCGGGGGTGGTGACGCAGGCGACCCGTGCTGGGCGAATCAACCCGGGCCCGACAATACCGGCGTCCCCAAGGGGACGATCCTCACCCCGAGCGGCTCGATCCAGGTGACGACCAACGGTGCGATCGTCGAGGACCTCGACATCCAGGGCGAGGTCCAGATCCTCGCCGACGACGTCACGATCCGGCGATGTCGGATCACGAGCGGCGATTACTACCCGATTCGCTACTTCGACAATGACAACAAGGGTCTCGTCGTCGAGGACACCGAGATCATCGGGACGAGCGCAGATGTGACCGCCGGGCTGTCATTTTCGAACTACACCGCGCGCCGGGTCAACGTCCACGGCGGCGCCGACGGCTTCAAGGCGGACGAGAACGTGCTGATCGAGGATTCGTGGATCCACGACCTCGGCAATTATCCAGACCAGCACAACGACGGCGTCCAGTCGACGCACGGGCTGAACGTCCACATCCGTCACAACCGGATCGAAGGCGCGAGCAACGCCTGCGTCCAGACCGGCGACGAGAGCGGAGACACGACCGATCTCCTGATCGAGTGCAACTGGCTCTCCGGCGGCGGCTATTCGCTCAACCTGAGGGGAAAGATGCCGACCGGGATCAAGGTCCTCCGCAACCGCTTCAAGGGCGACTGGGGGTACGGGCCGTGGACGATCGATGATCCAAATCCGACGGTCGTCGGCAACGTCAACGACGCCGACGGGACGCCGATCGAATATCCGTGAAATTCACAGGCGAGGGCGGCCGGGATCGTCCCGTCAGGGCGCCGCGATCGCGCGGTCGACGATGCCGGAGACGTGCGAGAGCGCGTGTTCGAGGTCGAAGCATCGATCGAGTTCGGCCGGCGAGAGGCGCGCGTGCACGTCCGGATCGGCCCCGAGGAGGGCGCGGAACGTGCCCTCGCCGCCGAGCGCCTTCATCGCGTTGCGCTGCACGAGCACGTAGGCCTCCTGCCGCGGAAGGCCGTACGACACGAGCGCGAGCAGCACGGCCTCGCTGAAGAAGAGCCCGCCCGAGTGCGAGAGGTTCTTCCAGAGGTTGTCCTCGCGCACGACGAGGCCTTCCACGAGCGAGGTCGTGCGCTCCAGCATGAAGCCGAGCGTGGTCGTCGCGTCGGGCGCGATCATGCGCTCGACCGAGGAGTGCGAGATGTCGCGCTCGTGCCAGAGGACGACGTCTTCGAGCGCAGGGATGGCCGCGGCGCGCACGATGCGGGCGAGGCCGCAGAGGTTCTCGCTCAGGATGGGGTTGCGCTTGTGGGGCATCGCGGACGAGCCCTTCTGGCCCTTCGTGAAGGACTCCTCGGCCTCGGCGACCTCGGTGCGTTGCCAGTGCCGCACGTTCGTCGCGAGCCGCTCGATGCCCGCAGCGACGAGCGCGAGCGCGTTGAAGAACGCGGCGTGACGATCCCGCGGGACGACCTGCGTGGCCACGGTCTCGGGGCGCAAACCGAGCGCGGCGAGGGCCTCGGCTTCGATCTTCGGCGAGAGGTGCGCGTACGTGCCGACCGCGCCCGAGATCTTGCCGACGGCGATCTCGCTGCGCGCTTCACGCAGGCGCGCGCGGCCGCGCTTCATCTCGGCGAGGTGGCCCGCGAGCGCGAGGCCGAAGGTGATGGGCTCGGCGTGGATGCCGTGGCTCCGGCCGATCATGGGCGTGCGGCGATGCTCGTCGGCGCGGCGCGAGAGCGCGACGATGAGGCCGTCGAGCCGCTCGAGCAAAAGATCCGCGGCGCGGACGAGGAGCACGGCGAGGCTCGTGTCGAGCACGTCGCTCGACGTCATGCCGCGATGCAGCCACCGCGCGTCGGCTCCCGCGAGCTCCTCGACGTGCGTGAGGAACGCGATGACGTCGTGCTTGACCGTGCGCTCGATCTCCTCGATGCGCGCCGGATCGAGCACGAGGTTCTTGTCACGAAGCGCTCGGGCCACGCCGGCGGGCACGAGGCCTTCGGCCTCCATCGCCTCGCAGGCGGCGAGCTCGACGTCGAGCCACACGGCGTAACGAGTCTCGGACGACCAGAGCGCGGCGAACGCGGGCGGGGTGTATCGCGGGATCATTCGCCGCGAAAGCTGGGAGAAGTCGCGCGCGCCGTCAAGCGGGCCGGGCCCGACCGGCGCGGCGAGGAAAGGCGACGGGCTCGGCCGGGCCGTGCTAGGCTCGGCTTGTACTTTTCAGGGGGCCCTCGCTCCATGAGCACCGAGAAAATCCAGCCCGGCCTCGTGATCGCCGGTCGCTACCGCATCGTCAAGCAGCTCGGCGAAGGCGGCGTGGGGGCCGTGTATCTCGTGCAGCACGTCCACACCGACGAGCGCCTCGCGCTCAAGGTGCTGCACAACGAGACGCTCTCCGATCCGAGCACGATCGAGCGGTTCCGCACCGAGGCGCGCGCGCCGGCGCGTATCGACAGCGACCACATCGTGCGCGTCACCGACGCCGACGTCGCGCCCGAGCTCAACGGGGCGCCGTTCCTCGTGATGGAGTTCCTCCGCGGGCGAGACCTCTCCGGCGAGGCGGAAGCGCGCCAGAAGCTGCATCCGAAGGAGGTCGTGCTCTACCTGCGGCAGGCCGCGCGCGCGCTCGACAAGGCCCACGCGATCGGCATCGTGCACCGCGATCTCAAGCCGGAGAACATCTTCCTCACGGTGCGCGAGGACGGCACGCCTTGCGTAAAACTGCTCGACTTCGGCATCGCGAAGCTCACGGGCGGCGCCGCGAGCGCGATGGGCGCGCACTCGAAGACGAAGACCGGCGCCGTGTTCGGGACGCCGCTCTACATGGCGCCCGAGCAGGCGCGGGCCCAGGCGCAGCTCATTGGCCCTCCTACGGATGTCTGGGCCATCGGCCTCATCGCCGCGCGGCTGCTCCTCGGCTTTGATTACTGGCAGGCCGAGACGATCAGCGATCTCGTCGTGCAGATCGTGGTCGATCCGATCCCGCCGCCGTCGCAGAAAGGCAGCCCGTTCGGACCGAGGTTCGACGCGTGGTTTTTGCGCTGCTGCAACCGCGACGCCTCGCAGCGCTTCCGCACGGCCGGCGAGGCGATCACGGAGCTCGCCGCCGCGCTCGGCATCGTCGAGGGCCCGGCGCTCGTGCTCGAAGTGACGGAGATCCTGCAGAAAGCACACGCGGCCGAAGGGGCGCCGAAGAGCACGGTCGCCGGCGCGCCGATGCCGCTCGCGCAGAACGACGGCGTTGCGCGCCCGGCCTTCGCGAGCACGCCGCAGCCCGAGAACCCGATGGCCCTGACCCCGATGGGCGGAGGCGCCATCTCGCCGCAGACGGCCATGGGCGCGACCGTGCTCGCCGCTTCGACGGCCGTTCCGGTCGCGCAAACGGGGAGCCCGCCGAATGCGTCGAGCAGCAAGGCCCCGATCTTCGCGGCGATCGCCATTGCGCTGATCGGCGTTGTCGGGGCCGCGGTGATGTTCGGCGCGAAGGACCGCGGCGAAGCTCCGAAAAATGAAGCGGCCGCCGCGGAAGCCGCGCCCTTGCCCCTGCCCACGCCGACGCCGAAGGCGCCCGTCGGCGCCGAGCCGCCGGCGAAGGTCGAGCCCGCCGCGGCGGTGTCGGTCGAACCCGCGGCCGCGCCGCCCCCGGCCTCCGCGAAGCCCGCCGCGCCCCCCTTGCCCCCCGGCCCGGGCCGCACGAAGCCGGCGCCGACCGTAACCACCAAAAAGAAACCGAACGATGACGACCTCATGTCCGGTCGCCGCTGATTCCGAGCGGCGTCGCTCTTTCCGTTTCGTCGCTCCGGCCCTCGTCGGCGCGGCGCTCTCGCTCTCTACCGCGCCGGCGCTCGCGAATGATCCGGCCGCGGCCGAGGCCCTTTTCCGGGTGGCCAAGGGCCTCATGGAAAAGAAAAACTATGCCGAGGCCTGCCCGAAATTCGAGGGGAGCTACAAGCTCGACCCGGCCGTCGGCACGAAGCTGAACTGGGCCGATTGTGTCGAGAAACAGGGGCAGCTCGCGCGCGCCTGGGCCCTGTGGGGCGAGGCGCGGGATCAGGCCAAGCGCGAGGGCGACAAGCCCCGGGAAGACCTCGCCGCGCGCCGGCAAAAGGAGCTCGATCCACGCCTGCCGCAGCTCACGGTGCAGGTGAAGGGCAGCGTCGAGGGGCTCTCCGTTTATCGCGACGAGGTGAAGCTCGACCCCGTCACGTTCGGCGTGCCGCTGCCGGTCGACCCGGGCAAACACGTGGTGACGCTCCGGCGCGGCAGCGACGTGCTCAAAGAGGCGGCGGTCGAATCGAAGGAAAAGGGCAAGGACGAGGTCACGCTCGACGCGACGGACGTCCCGCCGCCGCCGCCCGAGCAGCAAATGCAGCCGCAGCAGGGAATGCAGGGCCCGGGGGACAAACCCAAATACCGGGTCGCCACGGTCCGCCGCAGCACGGGCATGCTCGCCGGCGGGGTCATTCTCGGCGTCGTCGGGGGAATCGTGGGGCTCGTGGGCGCGGGCACGGTTGGCCTTTCGAGAGGCGGATCGCCTGGTGGCTGGGCGACGCTCGGCGTGGGCACCGTGATGTTCGGCGGCGGTATCGCGCTCGGTGTCATCGGCAACCAGAAGATCCAGCGCAAGCTCGAGGTGACGTACGTGCCCGAGGTCTTCATCGGGCCGAGCTCGGTCATGGTGCGGGGGGTGTTCTGAGAGGGAGGGGAGGCGCCATGCATAGAGGCATTTCGACGTTTTGCCTTCTCGCGCTCACGAGCGCGCTCCCCGCGTGTATTGCCTTCCCCTTCGCGACGCCGCCGATCGCCATCTCCGGGGGCGGCGGCGTTCGTTATGGGACGCCGAGCACCGAGCAGACGGGCCCCGGAATGGGGCACATCGACGTGGGCGTGAAGCCCCTCCAGCTCATGCGTGCATGGGAAAAACGGCGCGCGGACGTCGGCTTGGGCTACACGTTCGAGGCGGGCGCCGGGCCCTCCCGGCACGGCGCCTTCTTCGAGGGGACGGTCTTTCCTGTCGTGGATCAGGTCGGCCGTATCGGCGTCGCGGCCCAGCCGCGGCTCTGGTACGAGTCGGAGACGGACAAGATGAGGTTTGGCATGGCCGTTCGTGTCACGGCCGAGGCCCGCTGGTTCACGTCGACCACGTTCTCGGGGACGAGCTCGAGCGGCGGCGCCATGGGGTATGCGCACGGCGAGGGAGGGCTTGGCCTTTACCTCGAAGGCGCGTATGCGAAGATCGGCGAGCGGCCGGACGTGACGCTGGGGTTCGGTTTGACCTGCCGCATTCCCGCCACGGTCGGGCTCGCGCTCGTATTCCTGCGCTGAGGCCGCCCGCGGCGGTCGAGCCCGTCCGGGCGCGCCGCGCGGTCGTTTCGGAATGCTTCCGCTCGAAGAAGCAGCGAAAGGGACTTGCGACCACGCGACGCGATCCAAACATTCGCTGGCAATGGTCGCAATCGCTCCGTCCACGGTAGAGTCCGGCCCCGATTCGCCCGCCCCGGACACCGAAGAAACGACGCAGCCGAGGCTACGCGCCGTCTCGGTTCCCCCACCGGACTCGGCCGTTCGCAGGGTGACGCCACCCGCGGAGCGCAAAAAGGACCCATACATTGTGCTCGTGGGGCTCGACCTCTCGGAGCCCGGCGGCCGGGCCTGGCGGTTCGCTTTTGATCTGGCGGAGCTCCGGGGCGAAGAGACCGAGATTCACGCCGTGGTGATCGGTGCGCGTGGCATGGCGCCGCGAATCAAGGACGTGGCCACGCCGCGGGTGTCGACCTCGCACGCGAGCGAGGCGAAGCTGCCGCCTTTGAAGGTGCTCGAACATCGCTCCGCAGGCGGACAAGCGCGGCTCATGGCCATGCATTACCGCGACGGACGGCCGGACAAGGCCATCGTGAACCTGGCGCACGAAATCGGGGCCGACCTCATCGTCGTGGCGAGCCACCCGCCGAGCCGGCTCGAGCGTCTTTTCGGCGGTCCGCTCGCCGATCGCATCGCGCGAAATGCGCCGTGCCCCGTCGTGATCGTCCGCCCGAAACGCGACGAGGACGACCCGGGCGTCGATCAATACGATCCGCGCCTCCGTTAGGGACGGGCGACCTTCGCCTTTTCCACGTCCAAACGGGAAATCCCTTCGGCCGTGCCTCCCTCGCGGGGATCGGCGAAGCCATAGGCGATGCCGGTTTGCGGGTCGACGAGGATGTCGTTCGCGTCGCCCTGCGTGAGGTTGCTCTGCTCGATCGTGTGCCCGCGCCGGGTGAGCTCGGCGAGCACCTCGCGCGGCGGAGGGCGCTGCTTCTCCACGCGCAGTTTGTCCGGCTGGAACTGGTGGTGCAGGCGGCCGGTCGTGATGGCCTCGTCGATCGTCATGCCCCAGTCGACGAGGTTCCTGAAGACCTGGGCCACGGTGTTCGGGATCGTGTCGCCGCCCGGCGAGCCGAGCACGAGCGCGAGGCGTCCGTTCTGCGTGACGATCGAAGGCGACATCGAGGTCGCCATGCGTTTGCCCGGCGCGACGACGTTCGGGCCGTCCTTCGAGAAGCCGCCGAGCGCGTTGCCGAGCAGGACGCCCGTGCCGGGCACGACGACCTTCGCGCCGAACCCGGCCGAGAGCGTGTACGTGCAAGCGACGGCGTTGCCCTCGGCATCGACGACCGAGAAGTGCGTGGTCTCGGGCGACTCCTGCGCGGCCTCGGGCATCGCCGCGGCGAGCGCGGTCGAAGGCGTGGCGCGCGCCGGATCGATCGCGGGCTTGCGCGTCGCGAGGTGCGCGCCGGAGAGGAGCTCCTTGAGCTTCGTGTCGAGTTCCTTCGGCCCGAAATCCGGATCGGCGGCGACGAGCCTTCGATCGGCGTAGGCGCGGCGCGCGGCCTCGACGAAGAGGTGGAGCGCGTCGGCCGAGCCGGGCTTCTGCTCGTGCGCCCGCGCGCGCTCGAGCGAGAGCATGATCTCTGCGAACGCGACGCCGCCCATCGACGGCGGAGGCGCGGTCTCCACGGAAAAACCGCGGTACGAGAAGCGCAGCGGCGCGCGCAGCTTCGCGCGGTAGTCGGCCATGTCCTTGGCCGTGATGTACCCGCCGCCCTTCTTCATCCACTCATCGATCGCGCGCGCGAAAAATCCTTCGTAGAAGGCGCGCGGGCCCTCCTTCGCGATCGACTCGAGCGTGCGCGCGAGGTCCGGCTGTCGCACGCGTTCGCCCTCGCCGAGCGGTTTTTTCCCCCGGCCCCAGATCGCGCGGGCCGTGGGGTCGTGCTTGAGCTTGTCCCAGGCCCACGCGAGCGTGAGCGCTTGCCGCGGGCCGAGCGCGTGTCCGTTCTTCGCGAGCTCGATGGCGGGCGCGACGAGCTCGGCGAGCGGGCGCGTGCCGAACCGTTCGAGCGCAAAGGACAAACCCGCGACGGTGCCCGGCACGCCCGCCGAGCGCAGGCCGATGCCGCCGTCGTGGTCGAGCATCGCGAGCACCTTCTCGGTCGTCGCGCCGGCCGCGGGCGCGGTCTCGCGGAAGTCGACGAAGTGTGTCTCGCCGCTCTTCAAGCGGATCATCATCACGCCGCCGCCGCCGATGTTCCCTGCAGATGGATGCGTGACGGCGAGCGCGTAGGCGACGGCGACCGCGGCGTCGACGGCGTTGCCGCCGCGGCGCAGCACGCTCGTGCCGATGCGCGTGGCGTTTCTCTCGACGGAGGTGACGAGGCCGGCCTCGCCCTGCACGGCGCGCTTGCCGCCCGGACGCAGGGAGACGGGCGGATCGGGCGGCGGCGGGGCCGGATAAGGGTCGGGCGCGGGCGCGCTCGCAGCGGCGGCGGTCGCGGGCACGGCGGCCGCGGGTGCGCTCGTGGAGGCGCTCGGCGCGGCGGACGTCTCGGGGGGTGGGGGAGGCGGCGCGGCGTCGTCGCGCGGCGCGGGCGTCTGTGCGACGCAGGCCGAGACGAGCACCGCCGCGAGGAGGAAGGATCTTCTCGGACGCGCGGGCATCGGCGGGGGGACTCTAGCCCAAGCCCGTTTTCGACGCTTGGGGGCTCTGCTCGGACAAGCCGAGCGCCGCCCCAAACCCCCGCATCCGGCGACTACTTCTTCTGGTTCTTGCGGCGGCCGAGCGCGAGGCCAAACGCGGCGATGGCGCCGAGGATGCCGGCCGCGCCGCTCGACGTGTTGCCGGGGCTCTGGGCGCAGGAGACGCCCGCCTCGCCCGAGGCGGTGCAGCGGCCGCCGCTGCAATTCGCGTCGCCGCGCGCGTAGCCCTCGACCTTGATCTCGAGCAGGCTCTCGAGCTGCGCGACGCAATTGTCGATCTGCTCGCCGACGTCGACGTACTGGCCGTCGCAGAAGAGCGCGCCTTCGGGCCGCGAGCAGGCGACCTCGCAGCCGCCCTTGAGCTCGCTTTCGCAGTCGATGAAGCCCTTGGCCTGGCAGTCGATCTGGCAGTCGATGTTGGCCTGCGCGTCGCAGGAGCCGGTGCAGCACGAGGAGCACTGCGCCTTGCACTCCGCGCTGGGCGGCGTGGCCTCGCAACGCGCGTCGCACTCGCCGCCGCACGTGGCCTCGCAGGAGGCGCGGCAGCGGGCGCCGTCCGGATCGCCGGCGCAGGCGCCGTCACAGCTCGCGCCGCAGTCGGCACGGCACGAGGCGCCGCACTCGAAGCTGCCGGGGTCGACGTTGCACTCGGCCTCGCAGCTCGCCTGGCAGCTCGCGCTGCACTGGGCGTCGATCTGCGCGTTGCACTGGCCGTTGCAGCCGACGTAGAGGTCCGCGGCGCACTGGACCTGGAAGCTCACGGGCTCGCACGCGGCGGTGCATCCGCCCTCGACGCGCATCTCGCACTTGGCGTTCGCGGCGAGCTCGATGCCGCCGCAAGCGCTGATGGTCTTGGCGTCGGCCGAAGAAGCAAAGCCGAAGGTCGTGGCGGCAGCGAGAGCGGCAGCGGCGAAGATCGGGGCAAGGGAAGTACGCATGAGTTCGTTCTCCTGTGTGGACGAGAGGGGTCCCTCGATCGCGGCGCCCCCGGTGCAAGGGGGCGACCACCCACGAGGGTAGGTCCTTCGTTCGACGAACCGCCGGAGATTTCGAAACGGTCGAGCTCTGCCGTTCACGCCGCCTCGGGCGGCGCTGTCATACCGGCGGTCGCTCGTCCGACCAGGTCGAGCTCAAGGCGTGATCTGATTCGCGATCCTGCCCGGGCCGTACCGCGCCACGATGCCCTCGCGCGCCGCGCCCGGCATGCTGCTCGTCACGAAGTTCCCCCCCACGGCCCAGTACGTGCCAGTGCCATCGGCCCAGGCCGCGTGCAGATCGGCATAAGGTGGCACTTCGAACTCGTCCACCCACGCGCCCGCGTCGAGACGTTGCTTCGAGCCGCCGAAGCCCACGACGATCACCTCGCCGGGCGCGTTGCAAGCCACGCCGTTCACGCCGTTCGTGAGCGCGACGTCGAGCTTCTGCCAGGTCACGCCGTTCGAGCGCAGGACATCGAACGTGCCGACGGCGTAGACCTCGTTCGGGCCGCAGCCGGACACCGTGAAGAGCATGCCACTGGCGAGCGGTGGGTCCGATTCGAAGGCCCAGTCTGCGCCTTTCTTATGCCAGATCGTGCCGTACTCGCCGACCACGTAGAGGTCGTCCGAGCTCGTGCCCCAGACCTTGTAGTGCGCGCGGCCGAGCGGCATGCCGGGCAAGGTCACAGGCGTCCACGTGCTCCCGTCCCAGTGGAGGACCACGTCGTTCGCGGCGCCGGTGCCGCCCTCGGGCGTGCCGCCGACAGCCCAGGCGTCCGTCTTGCCGGCCGCCCAGACGCCCCAGAGCGTCGCCGTGGTGCCGGAAACGTGCTCCGTGAAGGTCGCGCCGTCCCAGTGGGTGATGCGGCCCTCCTCGCCGACCATCCAGACGTCGTCGGGCCCGGAGCCCGAGACCCACCAGTACGTCTGGTCGCCGCCGGGGTGGAGCTCGCGGAAGGAGGCGCCGTCGAAGTGCACCACGAGCGACTCCTGGCCGTTGCCGAGCGGTCCGCCGACGGCGAAGACGTCCTTCGGGCCGCTGCCCCAGACGCTGAGCACCGCGCGGTCGAGGTCGCCCCCGTCGAGCACGACTTGCCACGCGGGCGTTTCCGAGGAAGGCGGCCCGTCCGGAGGCGGATCGGAGCAGCCGAGCGCGAGCGCGGCGAGCGTGAGCACGAGCGGGAGGCGAAGGCGCTTCACGGCGGTCCTCCAAAGGCGTCCGGAGGATCCGCGTCCACGCCCGCGTCGAGGTCCGGATCGAAGCTGCCGGCGTCGGGATCACACTGCATGCCGAGGACGTAGTCGCCGGCGCACATGCAGAGGCACTCGGCCTCGTAGCCGGGTTCGTCGCAGCGTGGGGTCACGGTCATGACCTTCGTGACCTTCTTGCCGTCGCGATCCGTGAGCGAGACCGTGAGCTCGTAGGGTTTGTCGAAGAGGTCTTCCTCGGCCCACTGGTTCGGGCACGCGGCGATGTTCGAGAACGAGGAGATGTCCGTCGGCGTGCTGCGACCGTAGCCCTCGTCCGTGGGCTCGAGGTTGATGATGCGTGTGTCCAGACGAACTTGCTTCGTCGCCGGGTCGCGCAGGGCGCCCGCGACGCGGACGGCGCACGGGTCGACGTTCGTCGCCCGCACGCCCGCGAACACGACGCGGCCGCCCTGCGGCGGGAAGATGAGCGAGATGCTCGATCCGTCGCTGATCGACTGGATTTCGCCCCCGGGGCCGAGCGCGATCACTTCCATGATCGGCTCGGCCGAAGGGTCCCCGAGATACGCGAGCTTGCAGCCCCCGATCGGGCCGGCGTCGACCTCCGGCGGCGGCGGCGAGGGGGAGCTGCAAGCAGCGAGCGCGAGCACGAGGGCGACCGAGCGTTTGTCCACGGCTAGAAGCAGTTGATGTTGTCGGACTTCGGGTAGTAGTAGACGAAGATGTTGCAGTGCTCGTTGGCCTCGACGATCGGGCCGAACGTGTAGCAGCAGTCGTCCGCGCCCTGCTTGTCGAGCGCGTTCAAGCCGTCGCAGCCGAGCGAGGCCTCCGGCATCTGCCACTGGTACGAGCACGTGTAGAACACGCCACCGCCCGCGGGGACCTCGCGATCGAGCTGCGGCGAGGTGAGCATCGGCGGCTCGTCCCAGGCCTGCGAGGAGTAGAAACGCTGATCCATCGGCGGCTGGTCGATGCTCACGCCGTCCCACGTGAACATGTCGAACTGCTTGCCACGGCTGTGGAAGTGGCCGTTCGCGCCGATGATGTGCACGGGCACGTCGCTCTTGAACTGGCAGGAGCCGTCGAAGGAGGGCGTCGGGTTCGAGGCACAGACGCGGATCGACTGCTTCGTCGCGAAGAGCGTCCCGAGCTGCGCCTTGACCTTCTCCTTCGGGATCGTCCAGAAGTTCACGTTGACCTTGCCCTCGCCCGAGGGCGTGCCCTGGGTCGAGGCGTTGACGTAGTGCGTCTGGAGCATGAGCCACTCGTCGGGCAGGAACTCGTTGGCGACGCCCTCGGGGAAGGTCCAGTCGAGCTGGCCGTCGATCTGCGAGTTCGCGACGAGCGGCCAGTCGGCCCAGTTCGAGCTCTTGAAGCACTCGCCGACGTTGTCCTTGCCCTCCTGGATCGCGCCGTTCGCCGGATCGAGGCCCGTGATCGTGCGGACGCGGAAGACGTTCATGTGGTGCGAGCCCTCTTTCTGGGCGATCTGCACACGATTCACGTAGACCGGGCTCTCGGGATCGAGGCCGTTCGCCGCCGCGAGGTCACGGACGCGGAAGAAGTAACAGTCCTGCTTCTCGACGCCGGCGGGGACCTCGAAGGTATTCGTCTCGATCTGGAAGCCCTGGCCCGCCGGAGGTGGGTCGATATGTGCCGGGTCTGCCCCCGTTGTCGGGGGGGGATTCGGCTCGCTGGAGCAGGCGAAGAAGAGCGGGGCGGCGAGCGCCATCAAGACGAGAGATCGGAAAGCGGACATGGGTTCTCCTCCCGGGGGCAGAAAAAAGGGGACGCTGAGGACGCTACACGAAAGCAAGTCGTCGGCCATCCGGGCCCTGCTGCCCCACCGCCCGCCCTTTCCCGGGGGAAGCGCGCGCGAGGAGGCGCACGCAGGGCGCCTTGCTGCTATTGTCGCCGCACGGAGGATTTTCGTCGATGGCTGGCAACAAGCAGTGCGGAGAGCACACCGAGCTCGCGTCGAACAGCGCCGTGCGCGTGACGCGGTGCACGTGCGGCACGGTCCACGTCACCATGCTTCAGAACGGCGTGACGGTGCGCATGTCGGCCGACGCCCTCCGCAACGCGTGGGCAGGGCTGAAGGCCGCGATCGATCGGATGGACGAGCCCGTGCCGAGCTTCGGCAGCTCGATCATCAACTGACGTTCACGAGGCTTCGAGAGGGGAGGGAAGCGCGGGGCGCGTAGGGGGAGGCGATCCTCCCCCCCACACGCAGGCCCGGCAGAGGGCGCTTTAGCTGCGCTCTTCGATGGAGATGTAGTTGCGCTCGACCTCGCCGGTGTAGATCTGGCGCGGGCGGCCGATCTTCGTCGACGAGTTCTCGTTCTGCTCTTTCCAGTGCGCGATCCAGCCGGGCAGGCGGCCGAGCGCGAACATGACGGTGAACATGTTCGTGGGGAAGCCGAGGGCCCGGTAGATGATGCCGCTGTAGAAGTCGACGTTCGGATAGAGCTTGCGCTCCACGAAGTACGGGTCGCTGAGCGCCGCCTCTTCGAGCTTGCGGCCGATGTCGAGGAGCGGATCCTTGATGCCGAGCTTCGAGAGAACCTTGTCCGCCGCAGCCTTGATGATGCGCGCGCGCGGGTCGTAGTTCTTGTACACGCGGTGGCCGAAGCCCATGAGCTTGAAGCCCGAGGACTTGTCTTTCGCGAGCTTCACGAACTTCGTGACGTCGCCGCCGTCCTTGCGGATCTCCTCGAGCATCTCGATGACCTCCTGGTTGGCGCCGCCGTGCAGCGGGCCCCAGAGGGCACAGATGCCCGCCGCGATCGAGGCGAAGAGGTTCGCCTTCGCGCTGCCCACGAGCCGCACCGTCGACGTCGAGCAGTTCTGCTCGTGATCGGCGTGCAGGATGAGCAGGAGGTTCAGCACCTTCACGATGTCCTCGTCGATCTCGTACGGCTCCGCCGGGACCGAGAACATCATGTTGAGGAAGTTCGCACAGTACGAGAGCGAGTTCTGCGGGTAGACGAAGGGCTGGCCGATCGACTTCTTGTACGAGAAGGCCGCGATCGTGCGGACCTTCGAGAGAAGACGCGCGATCGTGATGTCGACCTGCTCGCGGTTGTCCGCGTCGATCGCCTCGGGATAGAAGCTCGAGAGCGAACACACCATCGACGACAGGATCGCCATCGGGTGCGCCGTCGAGGGATAACCCTCGTAGAAGTGCTTCATGTCCTCGTGGATCAACGAGTGCCGCGTGAGCAGCGTCGAGAAGCGCGACAGCTCCGCGCGGCTGGGCAGCGAGCCGTAGATCAGGAGGTAGGCGACCTCCACGAACGTGGACTTCTCACCGAGCTGCTCGATCGGAATGCCCCGATACCGCAGGATGCCCTGCTCCCCGTCGATGAAACAGATCGAGCTCGACGTGGACGCGGTGTTCACGAACGCCGGGTCGAGCACCACGTAGCCGGTCTTTGCGCGGAGCGTCGAGATGTCGATGCCCTTCTCGTTCTCCGTCCCGGTCACGATCGGAAGCTCGATCGTCTGCTCCTGTCCATCTTTGTTCAGCGTGAGCTTGGCCGATTCCTGCACGCGTCCTCCTTTCACCACACCCGCCGCAGCGGCGGCATAAGTACCACGGCTCCCCGACATAAGCCGAGCGGAACCACACGGGAAGTGTCCACGTGCGCGCAAATTCGGTGAGGACACCGGAAAACACAGGGTTTCGGCTCTTGAAGTGTTGGTCTGGCCACCAACGAGGCGCGATCGCGGCGGGTCTCTCGGGGCAAACCCGCGGCGATCCAGGAAAACTTTGGTAGGTACACGAGGATGGCCGCGCTCGAACCGATGATCCGGGGCAAGCTCGCCTCCCACCCCGAAGCGGCCGCGTTCGCCGCCGAGGTCCTCCGGGTCCATCGGCGTTACGCGACGGAGATCGTGCAAGCGTACGCGCTCTGCCCGTTCGTTCGTGATGTGGACGTGGCGTTCGGGAAGTTCTGCGTGATGCTCGACCACGAGCCCGACCTCGACGCGACGCGCGAGGCGGTCGTTGCGGCGCAAAGCAACGTGCTGCACGTGGTCTTCCCGCTCGCGCTTCCGCCGCCGAACGTGTTCGAGCGTTTCGCTTCGACGCTGCTCGCCCGGTTGCAAGGGTTTTTCCCGGAAGCGCCGGTGATGGCGGCGTTTCACCCCGCGCTCGTCGGCGATCGCGACGCGCCGCATCGTCTGATCGGTCTTTTGCGCCGAGCGCCCGACCCGTTCGTGCAGTTCATCCCCGCAGGCGTGCACGAGGGCGGCACGGTGTTCGCGAGCTCGATCGAGGAGTTCGAGGCGAGCACGGTCGATCGATCGGAGCTCACGTTCCAGAAGCTCCGCGGCGAGCCGATCGAAGCGCTGCTCGCGCGGGCCCAGGAGATCCGGGCGGATCGGGATCAGGCGTACGCGCGGTTCGAAAGCCTCGTCGGCGAGGCGGGCTAGACAGGCGTACAAAAAAAAACGGGTCGCGCGCCGGCTTCGTTCTGCGAAGACCGGCGTATCGCGACCCGTAGCCCCGCCCTTCGAGAGCGGGAGCGAAGGCTCAGCCCATCGCGTCCTTGACCGCCTTGATCGGGCGGGCGCGGACCGTCTTGCTCGCCGGCTTGGCCGGGAACGTCATCGGCTGCTTCGTGAAGGGGTTGACGCCCTCACGCGCCTTCGTGGCCGGCTTCTTCACGACGCGGAACTTGGCGAAGCCGGGCACGGTGAAGATGCCAGCCTTCTTGAGCTCGCGGTGGCCGATCAGCGCGAGGTTGTCGAGGACGAGCTTGACCTGCTTGCGCGTGATCTCGCCCCCTGCCTCCTCCGCAATCGCGTTGAGAAGCGCGCTCTTGCTGATCGAGGCCGCCTTCTTCGTCTCCGTCTTCTTGCCAGCCATGATGTGTTTCCTCCGAGGTAAAAGCCCCTCTCGCGGCCCAAACAACCACAAGGAACGCGCTAGGTCGAGCGGGAAATCGTCGTTCGGAGCGACAAAAATAGGCCATTCGGCAGCGCTCCCGCCCGAGGTCGCAGGCGGAAGGGGCCCTCGGCGCGGCCACACGAGCGGCTGAAAGAGCCCTGATTTCCAGGCAAAACGCGCGATCTTCCGGAGGAACCCCGATGGCGCGAGGCGGAGGATCGCGGCGTGGTGGTAGGTCCGGGTCCCACGAAAACGGCGGATCCCGAAGGGTCGGCGCCGATCCGGCTCCTCCGGGGGGAGCACGCGGCGCGCGCCGGTGCGAGGCGAATTTTTTCACGGGACGGCCGGGAGACAGGCCTTCCGAGAGGCGAGCGCGCGTGGACGAACCCGTTTTTCGGATCAGCGCGCGTGGTCGTCGGGGTGCGCGACGCGGCTCGGCGGGTGCGACGCGGGTTCGTCGTGATCGACGCCCCAGCGCCGCGTGGGCGCGATGCCGAGCACCGTGAGCGCCTCGCTCGCCTGCGTGAACTCCAGGAGATCGCCGACGCCGACGTCGATCGTGCGGTTCGGCCCGTCGATGAAGAGTTTTGCGTCGGTCATCTTGCTGCGCACGACGAGCGGCGTCCCCGGCGGGATGAGCGCGTGGCGCAGCCGGTAGCGCTCGCCGTGCGGGGTGTAGGGCTCGCGGACGACGAGCTGCAATCGTTTGGACGTCAAAGGAATCACGCGGCCGCCCGCGGAGCGCTGCGCCGCCGTGGAGCCGGCCGCGGGGCCGATCCAGAAGCCGCTCGACTTCTGCTCCTCCTCGATGTCGCCGAGCCGGACGATGTAGCGCGAAGTGGCGGCCGGCGAGACGTGGCAGAAGAGCGCGTCGTTGAGGACGCGGGCCGCGACGACGCGGCCGTTCACGCAGACCTGCATGCGCGTGAGCACGGCACGGCGCAGCTCGCCGCGGAGCGCGCGTCCGATGGCGAGGGCGGCCTCGCCGCGGCGCGCGCCGCAGAAGAAGCCGACGGAGTACTCGGGCGCGCTGTTGATGCCGAGGATGGGGACATCCGCGACGGAGTGCGAGGCGCTGAGGAGCGTGCCGTCGCCGCCGACGGTGATGACGAGGTCGAGGCCGTGGGCGTCGAAGGCGTCGCCGACGCTGCCCTCGAACGCGATGTCCACGCCGAGCACCGCGAGCGCGGCTTTGACCTCCTGCACGGTGGCCTCGTGCTCCTCGTGCGCGGCGCGCAGGTGCGCGACCGTGGGGTCGTGCGCGGCGAGGAGGCGCTGGATGCGGCCGTTCTTTCGCTCCTCCACCTGCACGCGGTACGCCGAGCGCTTGATGATGAGCGCGACCTTGGGCCGCGGCGCGCTCTTGGCCGCGAGGCCGTTCGCGCCCACGGGCGTCTTCCGTCGCGTGGACGAGGCGCGCTTCACGAGTCGAGCTCCGCGAGGCGGCGCAGCGCGAGCTCGGTCTTTTCATCCTCGATGAGGCCGCTCCGCGCGAGCGCGAGGGCCTCGTCGAGGGAGAGCGACGCAATCGTGGCCTTGCGTTCGAGCACCGAGCCGTCCTCGGTCGGCGTCGTGCGCCGCGCAGGGTCGACCTCGACGTGAAAGAAAAAGTGCCGCTCGCCGACCATGCCAGGCGCCGGGAACGAGGAAGGGCCGAGCGGCGCGAGCGAGCGCGGATCGACCTCGAAGCCGAGCTCTTCCTCGAGCTCACGCGCGGCGCAGAGGAGCAGGCCTTCGGGGCTCCGTTCCTCGACTTCGACGAGGCCCGCGGGCAGCTCCCAGAGGTTGCCGAGGTCGTCGCGCTCGGAGACGGGCGAGGTCGCGCGGTCTCGGAGCGCGACGGGAGGGCGCACCGAGGAGCGGAGGTAGACGTGGCGGGCGCCCTTCTCGTCGCGGAAGTGCGCGGCGATGACCACGGCGTCGAGCCGCTCCCGACAGACGATATCGTAGGAGAAAGGCTCGCTCTCTTCGCCGTCCGGGAAGGCGGCGCGGAGCATGACGCGCTGGACGCGCAGGAAGGCGGGCGAGCTCGGTTCTGCGTGCTGTTCCCGCGTGAGCAGGATGCGTGGCAAGGGTGGCAGCGGCATCGCCGGAGCCCGGAGCATACGCCGAACGGTCCGTGCGTTACAGGACTTTTCCAGCCCAGAGCGCGGCGTTGTACGCGAGCTGTTTGCCCCACGTGTAGCCCGAAGCGAGCGAGCAATCGGACGTGAGGTAATGAAAATCGAGATAGACGACGCGGCCGCTGCCGTACTGCCACTTCGCCACGGCGTGCCTCGTGAGATCTCCGAGCCACACGACCGAGCTCTTCGCGCCGGGCTTGAGCGTGAACTGGACCTCCTCCCAGCCGACGTAGTCGTTGGGCTGGAACGTGACGCCTTGCAGGAGGACGTCGGACGGGTCGGTCACGTTGACCTTGAGCGGGAAGCTCTGGAAGCTGTTGATGACCTGGCCCGTGACGGGCAAGAGATCGAGGTCGCCGTAGTTGCTGTACATCCACGGCGTGGCGATGACGCCGCCGCCTCCCTGCACGTAGGTGTTCAGCGTGGAGGGGCTGAAGCAGGTCATCTGGCCGTGGGTGATCACGACGTCGAACTTCTGGAGCGTGGCGAGCGAGCAATCGGTGTTCACCACGGCCGAGCCGACGAAGGGCTGCGTGGCGAGGTGGGCGCGCAGGTCGTCGACGTAGAACGGTCCGCCCATCACGGCGATCTTGAGCAGCTTGCAGTCGTCGTCCGTCGAGAGATCACAACCCGCAGGGCAGCAGCCGTCGCCATTCGCGCAGGCGAGGATCGGCGTGCCGCCGCCGCAGGTGCCCGCGACGCACGTCTCACCCGTCGTGCAGACCTTGTTGTCGTTGCACGAGGTGCCCGCAGGCACGGGCATGCCGCTGCCGCACGCGCCGCCCGCGCAGACCTCGCCCTCGGTGCAGGTGTTTCCGTCTTCGCACGCGGCGCCGTCGTTGCCCGGGATCGCGACGCAGGTCTTCTGGATCTCGTCGCACTGCGGGACCTTGCACGGATCGGCCGTCGGCGTGCAGGGGTTCGGCTTGCCGACGCACTGGCCGGAGACGCAGACGTCCTCCACGGTGCAGAACTGTTTGTCGTCGCAGAACGTGCCGTCGTTCTGCGGGACGGCGATGCAGCCGAGCTGCTTGTCGCATTGGCCGACGGAGCAGTCGTCGTTGAGGAAGGAGCAGTCGATCGGCGGGCCGAGCTGGCACGAGCCGGCCTTGCACGTGCCGAGGTCGGTGCACGGATCGCCGTCGTCGCAGAAGCCGCCCTCGTTGACGGGGGCGAAGTCGCACGCGTCGGTCGCCTCGTTGCAGCTACCGATCTTGCAGGACTCGCCGTTCGACGGGCAGATCTTCGAGGTGCCCGCGGTGCACGCGCCGCTCAAGCAGACGTCGTTGACGGTGCAGAAGAGGCCGTCGTCGCAAGGGCCGAAGTCGTTCTTCGGCACGAGCTGACAGCCGTTCTCCCCGGCGCACACGCCGTCGCTGCAAGGGCCTTCGAGCGCCACGCAGTCGAGGTCCGTGGTGCATGGACTGCCGGGCGTGACGTCGGGGCCGGCGTCGCCATCGGAGCCGCCCGCGCCGCCCGCGCCGCCCGCGCCGCCTGCGCTGCCATCACCCCCCGAGCCGCTGCTGACGTCGGGCCTTTGAATGGGATTGGCGCACGCAAAAGGCACCGCGGCGAGCGTGAGCAGCGGCAGCAGAAGAAGCGGAGACCTAAGCGAAGAAATACGCATGGTCGCCATTCTTACCGTGACGAACGTGCAGCGTCACGGCGACGGCGACTTCTCGACGATGGCGTGTCGAGGACGTTTCAGTCCTGCAGACAAGCGTTGAGCTGTTGCCCGCATTTTTGCTGCACGCAGCCCAAACAGGCCTGACTTGGCTGTCCGCCTTGGCAGGAGCTGGCACACTCGGTCGTGCAGCTCTGCTGGCAGGTGCACGTGAAGAGCGCGCCGAGCAGCGTGTCCGAGCCTTGGCAAGGAGGATCGTTTCCGCCGCCCTGGAGAACCTCGGAGCACGTGCTGCACGCAGGGCCGCCGCCGCCCGTGCCGCTCGCGCTCGAGCTCGCCGTCGTGCTCGCCGCGCCGTCGCAGTAGCTGCCGCACTGCGCGCTGCACGAGCCGCACGTGCAATCGTAGGCCGGCTGGGCCTGGGGGTACTGCGTCAGGCAATCGTCGACGCAGGGTTTGTCGGTGCAGTTCTGCGCGCAGCCGAAGAAGCCCTGACACGCCTGGCCGCAGGCGAAGATCTCGTTCTGGCAAGCGCCGAACGCGCATGTTCCACAGGCCTGCGGATCGAAGCCGCCGCCCTGTCCGCCTTGTCCCCCAGTGCCCGCGCTGCTCGAGCTCGGGCCCGTGCCCGTCGCAGCGCTGCTCGAGCTCGATGCAGCGCCGCCTTGCCCGCCCGCGCCGCCGAGCCCGCCTTGCCCGCCCATGCCTCCGAGCCCGCCTTGTCCGCCCGCGCCGCCGACGCCGCCGGCGCCGCCGTTTGCGCCGGCCGTGCCGCCGCTGGCGAAGAGCGACTCCACCTCCGCGGCGCAAGCAGCCACGGAGCCGAGACCGAGCACGATCGACAAAAGTCCAAGATGAAAAGAAGTACGCATGAAGGCACCTCGCGCGCGCATGGTAGCTCTCCCTGCGCCGTATGTCGTCGCCGACGCTGCCCTATCCCCCCGAACCCATCCCGCGTGCGTCCATCGACGCGCTGACCGCAACGAGCGCACTCTTCGCGCAAATTTGCAGTGCGACGTCGTGGAGGCTGGTCTCGTACCTCGAACACGTCGTGCTTCCGCCGCAGTCGGTCGTGATGCACGAGGGCGAGGTCGGGCGGGAGATGTACTTCGTCGTGTCGGGCGAAGCGCATCTTCGCCGCGCGGACGTGGACCTAGGTCTCATCGGGCCGGGCGCGCATTTCGGCGAGCTCGCGCTCATCGCGAGGCGCCTGCGGACCTCGAGCGTCGTGGCGGAGTCGACGCTCACGCTCGCGCGTCTCTCGCACGAGCAGTACGAGCGGATGTCGAAGCAAGACCCGGAGCTCGCGCTTTGCCTGACGCAGTCGCTCGTGGCGTCGCTCGGAAAAGAGCTGACCGAGATGACGGAGAGCGTGGGCGCGCTCCTGCGCGAGCGCTCCTTGCCGCGGCGCGTGTTCGTCGACGTCACGGTGAACCGCGCATGGACGCGGGTGCGGACGGGGACGCTCCTCGGCGAGCTCGTGCCGCGCGACGTCGACGGCGATCCGGTGGTGGCGGCGCTCGTGAACAACAAGGCCGTGGCGCTCGGGATGCCGATCACCTCGGACGCGCACGTCGAGCCGCTCTGCGCGTCGCACTGGGAAGGCAAGCGCGTCTATCGCGCGAGCCTCGGGCTCTTGCTGCTCGAAGCGTCACGGCGCGCCTTTCCCGATGTCTTCGTGCGGCTCGGGCCCGGCACGGGCTTCGGTCAGTCGATCGAGCTCATGCACCCGGGCGCGCTCTCGCTCACGACGTGGGCCGAGCGCGTGACGGGGATGATGCACGAGCTCGTCGCGACGGACGTGCCGATCCAGCAGGAGCTCTGGACGGTGGACGAGGCGCGTAGCCACTTCGCCGAGGAAGGCGCGCGGGACCTGCTCGCGCTCTTGCGCACGTGGCGAACGGGGCACGTGCAGCTCGTCTGCGCGGGGGCCGTCGCGGTGCTGTCGATGACGCCGCTCTTGCCGAGCGCGGGGCGCATCGCACCGTTTCCGTTCCGCATCGAGGTCGACGGCGAGGCGGTGATGCTGCGCTACGGCGACGAGCTGCGTGTGGCGCCCGAGGGCGGCGCGGCGCCGCCTTCGACGCGGCTGCACGAGGACATCCAGCCCGAATCCGCGCGGCACGGGGTGCGGCAGGACGAACCCTGGCTGACGACGCTGGGCATCACGAGCGTGGGCGCGTTCAACGACGCGTGCGTGCGCGGCAAGACGCCGGAGATCATCCGGGTGAGCGAGGGCCAGCACGAGAAGCGCATCAGCCGCATCGCGGACGCGATCGCGGGGCGCGGGACGATCCGGGTGATCTGCGTGGCGGGCCCGTCGTCCTCGGGCAAGACGACGTTCCTCTCACGCCTGACGGTGCAGCTCCTCGTGAACGGGATCCACCCGGTGGGTTTGTCGCTGGACGACTACTACGTCGACCGCGAGAAGACGGTGCGCGACGCGCGGGGCGAGTACGACTACGAGGCGCTCGAAGCGCTCGACGTCGGCGCGCTGCGTGATCACCTCGGGCGCATCTTCGCCGGGCAGACGGTGAAGACGGCGCGGTACGACTTCATGACGGGCAAGAGCCACCCGGACGGCGGGCGCGAGGTGACGCTGCGAAGCTCGGACGTGCTCTTGATCGAGGGGATCCACGGGCTGAACCCGAAGCTGCTCGATGGAATCCTCCCGCGGGACAAGGTCTTCCGCATCTTCATCCAGCCGATGACGGCGCTGCCGTTCGACCGCGTGAACCGCGTTCACGTGTCCGACGTACGCCTGCTCCGGCGCATCGTGCGCGACCGGCACGGGCGCGGGACGAACGCGGCGGCGAACATCCAGCGCTGGCCGTCGGTGCGCGCGGGCGAACGCACGAACATCTTCCCGTTCCTCGCGCAGGCCGACGCGATCTTCGACTCGTCGCTCGTCTACGAGCTCGGCGTGATCAAGGTGTTCGCGGATCGCTACCTGCTCGAAGTGCCGCAGGATCATCCCGCGTTCGGGACGGCGTATCGGCTGCGGCAGCTCATCGACAAGGTGGTGACGATCTACCCGGATCACGTGCCGCCGACGTCGATCCTCCGGGAGTTCATCGGGGGGAGCGGGTTCGAATACTAGGACGTCAAACGGAGTCGGGATCGACGCCGAGGGCGCGGAGCTTTTCGGCGAGGCGATCGGCGCGGGCGTGCTCGGTCTCTGCGAGCTCGCGACCGGTCGGGACGAGCGCGCCTTCCTTCGTGAAGAAGCGCAGCTTGTCTTCGTGAACGCCGAGGGAGAGATCGAGCTGTGTGCTCCACAGCCGCCCGTCGCGGTCGGGTGTGATCGGCTCGTACTGGCCGCCGAGGAGCCGGAAGCCCGCGAACTCGTTCGTCTCGGGATCGAACCAGAAGTACTCGGGCGTGCGGAAGACGTCCTGGTAGACCTGCTTCTTGAGGCCCTGGTCGAGCTTCTTCGTGCTGTGCGAGAGCACCTCGACGATCACGTTCGGGTACTTGCCGTCCTCGTGCCAGACGGTCCAGCTCTTGCGCGGCTTACGCTCGGTGCCGAGCACGATGAAGAAGTCGGGGCCGTTGAACTTCTCGTTCTTGAGCTGCTTCGGGCTGAAGTAGATCGTCAGATTGCCCGCGGCGAAGAAGTCGGCGCGTTCCTTCCAGTAGAGTTCGATGCTGTCGAGGAGCAGCAGGAGCTGGGCGAGGTGCTCGGTGGACTCCATGGGGGGCTCGTCGCTCTCGAGGTCGTCCGGCGGCAGGTCAGACGGCAGCTCCTCGATTTCGGGCTCCGTGGAAATGGCCAGGGACGTCATGCCAAGGACCCTGCATGACGATGCACCTCGTGGCAAGCGGACGTATTCAGGGTGTCGTGCCTCCGCCCGCGGCGTCCGAACCACCGCCGACGGTATCCTCGGGCTCGGGCAAGCCGGCCCTGCGTCGCGCCGTGGGCCGGACACGTTCGGCCAGGGCGGGGCGGCCGGCGAGGAGGAAAAAGGAGGCGGCTGCATCGGCCACGCCCGAATAGGACGTTCCCCAGGCGGCCATGGCCTCGTTCTTGGCGGTCTGCGTGAGCTGCGCCTCGCGCTTTTCGCGGTCGACATCGCCGAGTGCGGTCTTCAATGCCGAGGCGCTGGCGTTCAGGTCGTCGGCGGCCGCGATGGGATCGATTTTCAGGCTCTTGTTCTTCGGCGGCTCGGTGAGCGGGCGATTGCGGAGGAGATTTTCGACATTATCGGCGAGCACGAGGACGGTGTGCGGATCCTCGGGAATGTGGGCGCCGAGGCCATAAGCACCGGCAACGACCTGGCCATAATTGCGAGCGAGGCCGGTGCGAAGCGTGCCGAGGAAGTCCCTCGTCTCGGCGGTGCATTCGTCGCGCTTGGCGCGGTAGCCGTCGTCGTCGGAGAGCTCGACCATGTGCGTGCGGTCGGCGGTGACGAGCTGGTTGGCACGGGCGCGGAGGTGATTGCCGAATGCGGCGAGGAGCGTGGCAAGCGTGAGGTCCCCGGGGACGCCGCCGGGGAAAAGGATCTTCTCCAGGGTGGGCGCGATTTCGGGGCCGTGGATGTCGATCGCGGCGACCACGGTGTTCGTGATCGCGACGCGGTCGGAGACCATGCGGGAAGCTTTGGCTTCGCTCATGGGATGTAGGTACCCGAACGAAGGAGGCTTGGGAAGGGGGGGTGCGGAGGTGGCCGGGGTGGGAGTTTCAAATTGAAGACGGGGCTCCGGAGACGAACGGGGCGCGGCGATCGGGGGCGCGGAGGGAGGCGGGGGCGGCGGGAGGCGAGGTCGAGCGGCGCGGAGGGCGCCGGTGGAAGGCGGGATCGAAGATCGACCGGCCCGGCGCGAGGTGGGGGCGATGGGGAAGGGGTTCGGTGGGGGAGCGGCGCGGCGGGTGGGCCCGAAGTGGACCTTCGCGGGGCGAGACGCCTTCCGAGCGTGGCGACGCGTGCATCTGCTGCGTCAGAGAATCAGGCCTTTCGCCGGGGCAGCCAGATGCGAGCGTCGCTTTCTTCCGGCGTGAGTTCTTCACGCAGAAGCTTCATGAAGGCATCTCCAACCCTCTCGAACAGTTCGGTCGGAACGTCATCGGGAAACATGTTTTGCGGGCCGGCCATGAGAATCGCGTTGAGCTCGACTTTGGGGACGACCGGACCGTAATCGCGCAGCCGCTTCATGGCCTTCGAACAAAGTTCGAGGATGACCTCGCGTCGCTCGGAGCTGGTCACGATCGCGTCCAGGCCTGGCATCACGCCAAAGCCGAACCCAGCGGTGGCTTGCGTGTGCCATTCTTGGCGCGCTTCCTCGAGCCAGTCGGGAACGCTCGGCCCTTTGTCGATGGCGTCCACAAGGAGTAGAAGCCAGATTTCGAGAGTCGGATCACTCGCCTCGAAGCCTCGGCCCCGAAACTCCACGAATGTTGATCCCATCTGAACGGCTCCGGATGTGGTCAGCCGATTCCATCGGCTGCCAGTCCCAGGTGGCCGCGTCTGTCGGAACTGGGCTCGGCAGTCGAAGCCGCCCTACTTCGGCTCCTCATCATCCGTCATGATCCGGAACCCCGGATCCTCCTCCGTCGGCCCTTTCGGCTTCTGGCCCGGCGGGTACCGCGGCGGATCCCGATCGTCGCCTTTGCGCTCGTCCTCCGGCGACGGCTTCTTCTCTTTGTCCTTGTCCTTCGACCCGAACAGCATCTCCGTCCCGAACCGGCTCACCACGTGGTTCGCGGCGCGGTAAATCTCGCGACCCGCGACCTCGACTTGCTTGCCCACGTCCGTGCGGTCGAGCTCCTTCTTGATCCCGGTCGCCGCCATCGTGGCCGCGCGGAACAAGTGGCCGAGCCCTTGCACCAGGTGCGTCTTCGCCCGCTCCGCTTGCTCGTTGCGATCGTCTCGATCGTCGTTCGCGCTCATGCCCTGAGTGTAGGGGTCGTGTCAGCGCGCTCGCAAGCCGTCAGGCTGCGTGTTGCGCTTTCGAGCCGGCCGCCCGGGGCAGGGACGCGTGGGCGGTGACGCGGTTTCTGCCCCCGCGCTTCGAGGCGTAGAGGGCCTCGTCCGCGGCCTTGAACAGGTCGTCCCAGGTCTCGCCGGCCTCGGGGAAGCTCGCCACGCCGATCGAGCAGGTCACGCGGATCGTCACGGGTTGACCGTCCGGGCCGGGCTTCGGCGCGTGGAAGATCGTCTTGCCGAGCTCCTCGCGCACCCGCTCGGCGAGCAGCATCGCGCCGCGCGCATCCGTCTCCTCGCAGATCACCACGAACTCCTCGCCGCCGAAGCGCGCGATCGCGTCGGTCGCGCGACGCTCGCGGCGCAGCACCTCGCCGAGGCCCTTGATGATCACGTCGCCCGCGTCGTGCCCGTAGGTGTCGTTGACCTTCTTGAAGTGGTCGATGTCCGTCACGAGCACGCTGAGCTTGCGGCCGAAGCGCTTGGCCGCCTTGATCTTCTGGTCGGCGATCTCCAGCATCGCGCGCTTGTTGTAGAGGCCCGTCATGCCGTCGAGCGTGGCCATCTCCTCGAGCCTGCGCATCATGCGGGCGTTCGCGAGCGAGACGGCGACGTGGCTCGTGAGCACTTCGAGCGTGCTGCGCGCGGCGTCGCCGAACGCGGCACGCCGGCGCGAGCCGAGCACGAGCGTGCCGAGGGGTTTGTCGTGCACGAGCATCGGCAGCACGATCATCGACGGCATGCTCGGGGGCGCGAGCTTCTTCGTGAAGACGATCTGGCGCTTCTCGTCGTACTCGCCGCGGTAGGGCAGCGGGTGCTTGTTTTCGAGCGCCATCGAGACGAGCCCCGCGTTCTTCTTGTACTGCTGGCCGACGAGGTTCGCCTCGTCGCCGCCGCTGACGGCGCGGATCTCGTGGGCCTTCTGCGACTCGTCGTAGAGCGTGACCGCGGCGAAGTCGACGCTCGTGATCTCGCGCGCCGTGCGCAGGCCGGCCTCCACGACCTCGGCCTCGGTCGTCGCGGCGTTGAGGCTCTCGACCGCGCGGTAGAGCCGGCCCTGCTCCACCTTGGCGCGTTCGAGCTGCACGAACACGCGCTCGTTCTGGATGGCACGCACCGCGTAGCGGCAGGCTTCCATGGCGAGCTCTTGTTCTTTGAGGCCAAAGGGTTCGTCGGCGATGCGGTCGAGGACGAGCACGCCGCGGATGGAGCCGTGCTCGAAGACAGGCAGCGCGAGCGCGGCGCGCACGGGGCAGGGGCCCGTGTAGTAGGGGAGCTTGTGGCGCGGCTCGAGGCCGCGGAGCGCGACGGCCTCGCGCTGCGTGATCGCCGCGCCGAAGATGCCGTCGCCCGCGAGGAAGGGGCCCTCGGCGACGTTCGGATCGTCCGTCGAGAGCTCGCTGATGCGCAGGTGCGTCCCGGCGTCGTTTTGCCAGAGCAGGACGGCCGTGTGCAGGTTCATCGCCTGCCGCAGGAGCCGGAGCGCGAAGAGCACGGACTGGTGGATCTCCTCCACGCCCGAGCGCACGAGCCGCTCCTCGTCGTTCGCCCGCGACGCGTTGCGCCCGCCGGCCGGCGCGCCGAGCAGCCGGTAGCTGCGCGCGTCGTCGCGGAGTTTTTCCACCTCGGCCTGGATGCGCTCCTTCAGCGTGCTGCGGGCGCGGGCGATCTCGGCGCGCAGGAGCAGCGCGTTGAACGAGGCGAACACGACCATGAACGCACCCGAATAAGCGAGCCGCTCGAAGCTCGACGCCACCATGGCCCAGTGCCGCACCGACGCGTCGAGGCCGAGCGCGAAGGCGAGGACGAGCACCGTGGCGATCGGTCGCGCGAACGCGCTCACGAGGCCCACGCACACGTAGACGAGCGGGTAGAGGCGCCCGTCGAGCGCGCCGTCGCTGCGCGTCACGATCGCGTAGACGAGCACGGTGAGGAGCGCGCCGACCTCGAGGTCGAGGCGGAGCGTTCCCTCGATCGCCCGGGAGCGTCGCGACGCGCGTGCCGCGAGCAGACCGAGCAAGAGCGCCGAGGCAGGTGCCTCGATCCAGAGCGAGAGCGGGCTCGCCGTGGACGCGACCACGATCGCACCGAGGCCGATCGCAGAGAGGAGCGGCAAGGCCGCGCGGCCAAGGCGCCGAAGCTTGAGCACGAGGACCACGAGCGGAGCCATGCGGGGTGGTAAGGCCCCCGTATCAGAGGGCGTCGCGCCGGGCCTAGTTTTGGGAGAAGACGGCTACGCTAACGCCTGTGCGCCCCGGCATACGGCTTCAACTCCTCGTCGCCCTCGGCACGCTCCTCGTCCTCGCCTTCCTGCCTCTCTTCTTCGCCGTCGTCAGCTTGCACCGGGCCAGCATGGCGGGGGTCATCCCCACGGCGCCGCTCATCCGCCTCCTCGCCCTCTACATGGGCATCTTCGCCCTCGCGCTGCTCGTCTTCATGTACCTCGCGATGACGCGGCTCGTGGTCGATCCGATCGAGCGCCTCTCACGCGCCGCGGGCCGCGTGGCCGAGGGCGCGCGGAGACTCGAATTACCACGCGCGGGGGCGCGCGAACTCGCCGAGCTCGCCGACAGCGTGGCGCGCATGACCGAGCGGCTTCGCGCCGACGAGGAGAGCCTGCGCGTGAAGATCGACGAGGCCACGCGATACGCGAAGGAGCTCGAACGCGCGCAGGAGCGGCTCGTGCGATCGGAGCGCCTCGCCTCGGTGGGGCGACTCGCGGCCGGGCTCGCGCACGAGATCGGAAACCCCATCGCGGCGCTGCTCGGCTTCGAGGAGCTGCTCCTCGCCGGCGGCCTCGACGAGGCCGATCAGCGTGACTTCTTGCAACGCATGAAGCGCGAGACCGAGCGCATCCACAGCATCCTGCGCGACCTGCTCGACTTCGCGCGCCCCGCCACGAGCGTGCGTGACGGACGATCGCCCGAGGCCTTTGGATCCTTTTCGCAAGCGCTCGACGCCGCGCTCGCCCTGGTCAAACCGCAGAAGGCCCTGCGCGACGTGGACATCTCGATCGACGTCGAGAAGGACCTGCCGCTCGTCGCGCTCTCCGAACCGCGCCTCGTACAGGTCCTTTTGAACCTGCTCTTCAACGCGGCCGACGCCGTCCCCAAGTCCGGAGGCCGCATCGAGCTCCGTGCGCGCCGCGCGCCCGAGGGCGTGCGCGTCGAGGTCCGCGACAACGGCCCCGGCGTGGCGCCGGCCATCCGCGATCGCCTCTTCGAACCCTTCACCACGACGAAGGACGTCGGCAAAGGCACGGGCCTCGGGCTTGCGGTTTGTCGGGGCTTGCTCGAATCCGTGGGCGGATCGATCGGCGTCGAGCACGGCGAGGAGGGCGCGGGCGCGTGCTTCTCCTTCACGGTGCCGCTCGTGGCGAAGGACGTCAGTTGAACGAGCGGTGCGCGCTCGGCCGGGCGAGGATCGCGCGGCTGCCGCCGAGACGTTCGAGCTCGCGGGAGAGCTCCGGCGACGGCGCGATCACCACGAGGTGTTCGAGCACGTTGCGCAGCCGCTCGTCGTCGTTCCGCGACGCGTGGATGCTACGCAGATTCGAGAGCATGCGGACCAGGATCTGACGCTTGCTGCAGGGTTCGAGCAGCCGCGGATCGACCCGCGGCCCCGAGCCCGTCACCCGCGCGTGCAGCGCTTCGAGCTCCGTATTGCCGAGGATCCGCCCATGGAACGGATCGATCACGAGTCCCGACGCTTGCTTCTGCCGCTCCCCCGCGCTGACCAGGAAATGCCCCGGGAACGAGATCCCTCGCGCGTCGATCCCCGCGCGCGTCGCCACGTCGAGCAGCACCATCGCGAGCGTGATCGGGATGCCCTTCTTCCGGTCGAGCACCTCGTTCAGGTAGCTGTTGCGCGGGTCGTAGTACTCCTCGGCGTTGCCGCGGAAGCCTTGCGAGCCGTAGAGCCATTCGAGCACCACGCGCACCCGCTCCTCCGTCGTCCCGTGCGGCGCGGCCTGCGCGATGCGACGGGCGGCGGCGCGGCCGAGCCCTTCGAGCGTCGCCACGTACCGCGCGACGTCGAGCGACGGGTACTCGCTCTCGGCGAAGACGAGCGCGGCTTGCACGAGATCGATCTCCGACTCGGGACGCGAGACGAGGTGGGCGAACAGCGTCAGGCTCGGGCGAGAAGGCACCATGATCCGTCTTCGTTCGTAGCGCTCTTCGGGGCCCTAGGCTGCACCTTCCTCGCGGCTTCCTTCCACGAAATCCGTGACCGCCACGCCGGCGAGGTTCCTCGCCTGCAGGCCTTCGAGGATCGCGGGCAACGCGCCGAGGCTCGCCGGCACGTGATCGTCGCGCTCCGCCGCGTCGTGCAAGAGCACGATCGCCCCATCTTCCAGGCCTCGCACGACGCGCGCCGCCACCTTCGTCGCGTCCGCGGAGGCGAGCCCGTCGATCGCCCGCACCGACCAGCCGACCACGGTCAATTCGAGCTCGTCCACGACCTTCGCGATGCGCGGGTTCGTGTGCCCGATCGGCGGCCGGAACAGGGTCGGCTTGCGCCCCGTGATCTTCTCCAGCACCACGAGCGAGCGCTCGATGTCCGCGCGCACGGCGGACGTGGGCAGCATGGCGAACGTCCGCGGGTGCGCGTAGCCGTGCGAACCGAGCGTGTGCCCTCGCGCCACGATGTCGCGCACGATCTCCGGGTGCGCCTCGGCCTTTTTGCCGATCACGAAGAACGTCGCCTTGACCTTCGCCCGATCGAGCAGGTCGAGCACCTTGGGCGTGTGCGTGCGGTTCGGCCCGTCGTCGAAGGTCAGGGCCACGCCGCGCGCGTCGTCGGGCCCGCGGCAGACCGCGTCGACGAACATGCGGAGGCGCAAGGAAAGCACGCCGGACATGACGATCGCCGTGTACGCGGCGAGCGCCGAGAGCGTGATCCACGTGGGCACGGGCCCGATCAGGAGCGAACGCGCGACGAGCGCGAGGGCTCCGAACGTCGCCATGTAGAACAGGATCCGCGCGGGCGGCACCGCTCTACTTCTTCGCCTTCTTCTCGTCCGCCGACGTGTCGAAATCCTCGTCGAGCTCGTCCTCGGCCGGCTGCGCGATGCGCTTCTGCGGCCCGGCCTTCGCCGGTGGCGCCTTCGCCTCTTCCTTCGCCTCGCCCTCGGGCTCGGGCGTGTTGTCCGCGTCGTAGAAGCCGCCGAGCAGCGCGGCGATCGTGGCAAGCGAGGTGATGGGGAAGTAGCCGAACCGGATCGCCTCGCTCTTCGTCATCACGCCGATCTGGCTCAAGAGGTCGGTCGGGAGGAACATCGTCAGCCACTTGCGCGCGGCGAACATGAGCCCGGCGCCGAGCAGCGCGCCGACGACGGCCTTCATCCCGGCCTCGATCTTCGCGTCCTTCGCCCAGATGGGTTTGCCCGCGATGAGGCCGATCACGACGCCGGTGATCGCGGCGGCGATGTACGCGAGCCACGCAGGCAGTACGGCAAATCCGAGCTTCAAAAGCCCGAACCCGATGAGCCCGCCCACGACGAGGCCCTTGATGATCCCTATGATCAGGCGCCCGAGCATCACCGTAATCCTTGGCACGGCAGCCCGCGCCGTTCAACATGCGGCCCGCTCGTGAACTTCATCAGCATCGAGTACGCGGTTTTCTTCGCCGTTGCGTTCGTCGGTTGGTGGGGCCTTTCGACCCTCAAACCTTCGTTCGCCACGCTCGGCGGGCGCCTCCTCGCCTCGTGGCCGCGCATCATCTTTCTCCTTGCGATGAGTTACGGCTTCTACGCCGCCTGGAACTGGCGGTACCTGCCGCTCATCTTCGGCTCGTCGACGGTCGACTTCTTCCTCGCCCGTATCATCGCGAACGAGACGCGGGCCTCACGCCGCAAGGCGCTGCTCACGATCACCGTCGTCCTCAACCTCGGCTTCCTCGGCTTCTTCAAGTACTGGAACTTCGGCGTCGAGAACGTCGAGCTCCTCCGCGCGTGGCTCACGGGCACCACGCCGCACACGAGCGACGCGATGCGGGTCTTGCTCCCGCCCGTCGGCATCTCGTTCTTCACGTTCGAGTCGATGAGCTACGTCATCGACGTCTACCGCGGCGATCTGCCGGCGCACCGGAGCTACCTCCGCTACCTGCTCTTCGTCTCGTTTTTCCCGCACCTCGTCGCGGGCCCGATCGTTCGTCCGCGTGATCTTTTGCCGCAGCTCGAAGCCGTCCCCTCCCTGCCGAGCCGCGTGGGCGCCGAGGCGATGTTCCTCATCGCGACAGGCCTCCTGAAGAAGGTCGTCTTCGCCGATCAGCTCGCGATCCACCTCGTCGATCGCATCTTCGAGCGCCCCGAGAACTACTCCGCGGTCGAGGTGCTCGCGGGCGTCTACGGCTACGCCGTCCAGATCTACTGCGACTTCTCGGGCTACAGCGACATCGCGATCGGCTCGGCGCTCCTGCTCGGTGTGCGCTTCCCGCCGAACTTCGACGCGCCTTACACCTCATCGAACCTCGCCGAGTTCTGGCGCCGCTGGCACATCTCGCTGTCGAGCTGGCTGCGCGACTACCTGTACATCCCGCTCGGCGGAAACCGCGGCTCGAACCTCGCCACGTACCGCAACCTCATGCTCACGATGCTCCTCGGCGGCCTCTGGCACGGCGCGTCGTGGACGTTCGTCTTCTGGGGCTTTTTGCACGGGCTCGGCCTCGCCGTCACGCGCGCCGTCGAGCGCGCCGGGGGCAAGAGCGCGGGCAAGCCGAAGCGCCTTCTTCCGAAGCCGATCGGCGTGATCCTCACGTTCCACTACGTCTGCCTGGCGTGGATCTTCTTCCGTGCTCCAACCTTCGACATCGGCACGCGTGTTCTGAAGCAGATCTCGACGGGGACGACCTTCCACCCGAACCTGCCGCTCATCGTCGTCGCCCTGCTCGGCCTCGGGATCGCCGTGCACCACACGCCGCGCGTGATCTACGATCGAGTGCGCGCCGCGTTCACGGCCCTGCCCGCCCCCGCGCAGGGCGCCGTGCTCTTCCTCGTCGCCGTCGTGCTGCACGAGGCGGCGAGCGTGAAGGCCGTACCGTTCGTGTACTTCCAGTTCTGACCATGCGCCCTTTCGCCCTGCTCCTCCTCCTCGGCCTCGTCGGTTGCGAAAGCACGATCAACGGGCGTGGCGCGGCCGCGCCGCTCGTGCGCGTGCACGCGGCCAAGGACCTCGACTGCCCCGACGCGGAGGTCCGCGTCACGGAGGAGTTCGGCGGGGTCTACAAGGCCATCGGCTGCGGCCGGAAGGCGTACTATCGGACGCTCTGCGAGGGCCTCTCCTGCGAGGTGAAGGGCGAGGGCGACGGGCCCATCGGCTGGAAGGACCGACCCGATCAGAACACGATCGTCCTTCCAAGGTAGACATCGAACCGGCGCACTGCGCGACAGGACCGAACGATGAGCGAGACGCAAGAGGGCGCGGAGCCCGAGGGCGAGGCCGAAGAGCCGAACGAGGCCACGCGCTCCAAGAAAAAGCGCAAGAAGAAGGCGAAGGCGCCGCGCGAAGGTGTGCCCTCGTTCGCGCAGCGGTTTCCGCGCGACGAGCGCCTCGACGCGCTGCTCGCCGCCTTCGATCGCGGCGACTACGCCCGCGTCCGCGAGGACGGCGGACGCCTCGTGAAGAGCACCGACGACCCGGCCGTGCGTCGCGCCGCCGAGGAGCTGCTCCGTCGGATCGAGCCCGATCCGCTCGCGAAGTACATGCTCCTCGCCGCGTGTTTGCTCCTCGCCTTTTTCACGGTCTGGTACTTCTCTCACCGGCTCGCGCCCACCCCATGAGGCCGAGGCGCGGAGCCCTCGCCCTCGTCCTTTCGGGCCTCGCGCTCGCCTCGTGCGGGCCCGCCGCGCCCGAGCCGCGGCCTTCGTTCACCACGCCCGGCGAGGGCATGGTCGGCGCGTCATCCGGCCTGCCGATCGAGCGGTATTTTCCGCTCGTGCACGGAAACCTCTGGCACTACGAGACGACGAGCGACGACGGCGAGCGTGGCCTCTTGCTCGTCCGCGCCCGCCGCACGAGCGCGTTCGAGGGCGAGCTCGTCACGCCCACGGGCGCGCGCCGCGTCGCGTTCACGAGCGAGGGCGTCGCGCTCCTCGGCCGCTCGGTCTACGTGCTCCGCGCGCCGATCGCCGTCGGCATGTCCTGGACCGGCGAGCATGGCGGCTGGACGCGCATCGAAGCGGTCGGGCAGAGCGTGACGGTCCCGGCGGGGCGCTTCGCTGGATGTGTCGTCACGGTCGAAGAGCGCGGCGGGGATGTACCCGTCCGGTACACGACCACGTTTTGTCCCGATGTCGGCATCACCGTTCTCGACGTCGAAGCGCGTATGGCCCACGAGCGCGCCGAACTCCGGAGTTACGGGCCACCCGTGAACATCGGGCCCGAGGGTACGAGCTTCACCACGACGCCCTGATCCAGAGGCCGACGTTACGTTAGTGGCAGCGCGTGGCCGCTCTTCGAGCGCGCGCCTCGTGGCTTCCGTTTTCGCGTGTGGGCAGTAGACTCGCCACGCGTCGAGGAGCCGAGGCATGCGCAACTACTGGGACTACATCAAGGTCGAAGAGCTCCTTTCGCTGCAGGGCGGCTTCGACAACGACGAGAGCAAGCTTTCGAACGATGAGGTCGTCTTCATCGTCGTGCACCAGGTCTACGAGCTCTGGTTCAAGCTCATCCTGCGCGAGCTCGAGACGGCGCGCGATCTCTTCCGGCAGAACCCCGTGCCTGACATGAAGCTCGCGAACGCGGCGACCTCGCTCCGCCGCGTCGTCGCCCTCTTCGAGCAGGCCGTGCCGCATTTCCGCGTGATGGAGACGCTCACCACGCGCGACTACCTCGACTTCCGCGACCGCTTGATCCCGGCGAGCGGCTTCCAGTCGGCGCAGATGCGCGAGATCGAGATCCTGCTCGGGCTCGACGACAACCTGCGTATCCCGCTCGGCCGCGAGGGCAGCTACATGGCCGCGCTCCGCTCCTCGGACGGCTCTGCGTCTTCGGCGCTCGCCCGCGTCGAGCAGCGCAGGGAGAGCGGTCCGAGCCTGAAGACCGTGCTCTACGAGTGGCTCGCGCGCACGCCGATCGACGGCCCTGCGACGCAGGAGTCGGCCGATCGTTTCGCGAAGGCGTTCATCGCGGGGCACGAGAAGGAGATCGAGAACCGCGTGCGGCTCGCCAAGCAGAACGCGCTCACGGCCGACGACATCACGCGGCTCGAGGAGCGTTACCGCGCCGAGATCCGGTTCGCCGAGCGGTTCCTGCGGGCCGAGGACGAGGAGGGGCTCGACGACGAGGCGCGCGCCTTCCGACGCCGCCTGCGCGCGGCGATCGTGTTCCTGGAGAGCTACCGGGAGCTGCCGCGCTTGGCGTGGCCGCGCGAGGTCATCGACCTCGTGATCGCGGTCGAGCAGCAGATGATCATCTGGCGCCAGCGGCACGCGCGCATGGTCGAGCGTGTGATCGGGCGCCGCACGGGTACGGGGGGGTCTGCGGGCGTCGATTACCTGGATCAGACGGCGCTTCGTTATCGCATTTTCAACGACCTCTGGGCTGTGCGGACGATCTTGCTCCGCAAGCCGAGCGTCCCCTTGCTCTCGCACGAGGACGAGTACCGATTCCGTGTCGAGGATTGACGTGGGCAAACGAATTCTGTCGAGCTTCCTTACAATCGACGCCCGCTCCCTGGGTCTCTTTCGCATCGCGATGGCCCTCGTCCTTTTGGGCGATCTCTTTCGCCGCTGGCCCTGGGTGCGCGCGTTTTATTCGAACGAGGGCGTCCTCCCGAATCACAACCACATCTTCAACCTGCGCGACAAGGGCCAGGTCTGGAGCTTTCTCCACGCCTTTTCGAGCGTCGGAGAGAATCACGTCGCGTTCGCCCTGATCCTCCTCGTTTATCTCGGCTTCCTCCTCGGCTGGAAGGCGCGCGTCTTCCACGCGCTCTCGCTCGTCTGCCTCGTGAGCCTCGGCTCGCGGAACATCCTGCTCGAAAACCAGGGCAATTACGCGGCCGTCGCGCTCCTCTTCTTCACGCTCTTCCTGCCGCTCGGCAGCCGCTTCTCCGTCGACGCCCTCGTCCGCTCGTTCGCGGATCGCGACGAGAAGACCGACGCGGATTTGAACGATCGCCCGCGGCCCACGGAGGCCGAGCTTTCGGCCACGCGCGGCCCCGGCTGGTCGCCGCTCTCCTTCGCGGCGCTCGCCGTCACGCTGCAAATCGTGATCATCCTGGTCGCGTCCGCGGCCTGGCATTTCGCGGGGCCGTGGCGGGATGGCAGCGGGCTCTATCATGCGCTCCAGGTCGAGCGCTGGGTGAGCGATTTCGGCGCGCGGCTCCAGCACGCGCCGACCGGCGTCTTGAAGGGCCTCTCGTATCTGCTCCTCGCCACCGAATGCGCCGTCCCGCTCCTCGTGCTCGTCCCCGTGGCGCGCCGTCCGCTGCGTGGCATCGCCGTGGCGCTGCTCGTCGTGTATTCGCTCGCGCTCGGTCTCCTCTTCTCGCTCGGCCTGTATGCCTGGACGCTCCTCGCCGCGGCAGCGCTGCTCGTGCCCGCGGAGAGCTGGGACGCCTTCGCGCGCCGCTTCACGCCTTCGCGCGCGCGCAGCGTCGTCTACGACGAGGATTGCGGCGTCTGCTTGTGGCTCGCGCGCCTCGCCAAGCGCCTCGACGCCCACCACCACCTCACGTTCCAGGGCAATGGCGACCTCGCGGCCCTCCTCCGCGGCAAAGCCGACGGCACGATCGAAAAGGTCGACCTGCCGGAGGGCATCACCGAGGAGCTCGTGCAGAACACGATCGTCGTCGTGGACGCGAAAGGCACGGTCTTCACGCGGAGCCACGGCATTGCGGAGATCGTCCGGGCCTTGCCGCTCGGAAGGCCTCTCGCCTTCGTCATGCGCCTGCCCGGCATCTCGAACCTGCTCGACCTCTTCTACGACGCCTTCGCGAAGCGGCGCGC
This sequence comes from Polyangium sp. y55x31, assembly GCF_029946505.1. Lineage (GTDB taxonomy): Bacteria > Myxococcota_A > Polyangia > Polyangiales > Polyangiaceae > Polyangium. Next base: position 480,037 of record NZ_JARZHG010000004.1, on the reverse strand, counting down.
CGACATCAGCGTGCTCCTCGGCATGGACGCGTGCGGCGTCCCCGCGCCGAACGACGAGGCCGAATCCGACGCCGCCTCGCCCCTCGACGTCCCGTCCGCCGTCCGCGCCCAGCGTCTCCTTTCCGGCGGCCTCCGCGAGGCGTTCGTCTTCGTGCTTTTCGTCGCGGCGCTCGCCCAGGCGGCCAAGGAAAACCCGCTCCGGTTCTCGATTCCCCAGGGAAAACTCCTCTCGGCGGTCGTCGCCTGGCCGCGCATGATGGAGCGCTGGGACGTGCTCGCCGTGAACGGGGCCGAGGAAGGCGTCTTCGTGATCGACGGCCAGAACCGCAAGGGCGCGAGCATCGACCCGCTCACGGGCGCCCCGCCCGCGGTCGACCCCGCGGCCTTCAACGCGCGCAAGCTCGGCCAGCTCTGGAACGATTACCTCTACCGCGTCCGCCAGCGCGAGTACGAGCCGTTCCAGAAGGCCCTGCGTGATTACCTCAGCAAGGGCGGCCCCGCGCTCGAAGGCCGCGCGCCGGACGAGCAGCTCTCGGGGTACGACGCGTACTGGGTGACGTACACGATCGGCAAGCCGGGCGAGAGCCCGGCGCGGGTCGAGAAGGGCCGCGAAAAACTCTTCACGCATTCGCGCGGCGGGCGCCTGGCGATCGACAGGCTCCCGATCCTCAAGCCCGACGTCCGCCGGCAGGAGTAAGGCCGTGGCCGAAATAGCCGCCGAGGGCGAGGTCACGGCCGACGTGCCGAAGGACGAGCCGCGAGAGGACAAACCCGCTCGACCGCGGTTTTCCCGCCTCCGCGCCGCGTTCGCGTGGCTGCGTGACCATTACATGACGATGGACCCGCGCACGCTCGGGTTTTTCCGGCTCGTGATCGGGTTCCTCGTCACCGCCGATTGCATCCGGCACTGGAAGGAGGCGCGCTGGTTCTACTCGAACGAGGGCGTCCTCACGAACCATTACCACCTCTTCCGTCCGAGCAGCGGCTTCAATTTCAGCATCTTCCACGCGTTCTCCTCGCTCGAAGAGGTCCACGTCGCCTTCGCGATCGCGACGCTCTGCCATTTTTGCTTCTTCATCGGCTGGCACACCCGCATCTTTTCGATCCTCTCGTTCTTCTTCGTGACGAGCCTCGACAACCGGCTCGTCATGGTCGAGAACGGCGGGTACGTCGTGGAAAACCTGGTTCTCGGCTGGGCGATGTTCATGCCCACCGGCCAGCGCTTCTCCGTCGACGCGCTTTTGCGCTCGTTCCGCGAGCGCAAGGAGCGTTCACCCGAGGAGCTCAACGCGCGCGCCCCGTTCGCCTGGGCCACGAAGCCCTACGTCTCGCTGATCGGGCTGCTCACGACGCTGAACATCGCGGTCATTTATTATTTCAACGTCGTCAACAAATCAGGAAATATCTGGCGCAAGGGCGACACGGTCCATTACGTGCTCCACCTCGATCGCATGATCACGGGGCTCGCCGTGCCGTTCCGCGAATACATGCCCCTCTGGATGATGCGGCCCGTCGCCTGGAGCGTGCTCGTCGTCGAGGCGATCCTCGTGCCGCTCATCCTCGCCCCCGCCGGCCGTCGCGTCACGCGGCCGCTCGCGATGCTCCTGATGACCGGCCTGCACGGGACCTTCGGCGTGATGATGCGCCTCGGCCCGTTCTCCTGGTTCATGATCGCCTGGGGCTTCCTGTTCCCCCAGCCCGTGCACTGGGAGATCCTCGGCCGCTGGTACACGAAGAAGGCCCGCGCCTGGGTCGTCGTCTACGATCGGCGCTCGCCGCTCGCGTTTTTCCTCTGCCGCCTCTTCGCGCGCCTCGACCACTGCGAGCGCCTCACGTTCGAGCCGAGCCCCGAGGACGAAGCCACGCCGAAGCTCCTCCGCGTCCGTGATCCCGCGACGAACGAGGCCCACGACGACCACGCGGCGCTCGCCGCCATCGCCCGCTCGCTGCCGGCGGGCCGCTTCCTCTGGCCGCTCTTCCGCGTCGTTTCGCTCGGCCTCTCGGGCCCGCTCTTCGGCTACGTCGCGCATCGTCGCGACGCTGTCGCCCGCGCCTTCGGCCTCTCCGCGACGCCGCGCGGCCGTGAAGCGAGCGCCCAGCCTTCCCCGCTCGCCGCGCGCTTGGGCCGCGTGCGCGTGGGCCTACGCGAGGCGCTCGTGGCCTGGTTCTTCGTCTGCGCGGTGAGCCAGGTGCTGAACGAGAACAAGTCCGTCCCCGCGCCCTTCAAGCACCAGCAGCCGTGGCTCATGCAGGCGACGCTCGGTTATCCGCGCATGTTCCAGGGCTGGGGTATGTTCGCGCCGAACCCGATCAGCGACGACGGCTCGATCTCGATCGACGCCGTCACGATCGGCGGCCGCCGCGTCGATCCTTTCACCGGCGAGGCGCCCGACCTCAATCTCTCGGACGCGCGTGGCCTCGGCTTGAACCAGATCTGGCAGGACTACTTCAACCGCATCCGGCTCGATCGGAACAAGGTGTTCCGTCATGGGCTCAAGGAGTACCTCCTGCGCTGGCACGAAGAGACGGGCCGGCCCGAGGACGAGCTCGTCGCGTTCGACGTGTACTGGCTGCGAGACCAGTGCCCTCTGCCTGGACAAACGCAGCCGTACAAGCATGAGAAGATTGCGATCCTGACATACCGCAAGCCTGGATACAGGCCTGCCCCAGGCAATCCGCCGCTCCCGCCCGAGCCCAAGGTCGAGAGCGCGGGCAACTGAGCGGTTCGGAGCATCTCATCGGCGCGGCGCGTGATTCTGTGTGCGACACGCGTGGGCCGTCCGGAGCGCTCTTCGTTTTGCGTTTCCGGTGTGGCCGTGCGGGCTGGCTTGCATCGCACGCGTCGAGACCCGAACGTGCGATGGGCAAACGGTTCGGGTTCGTTTAGGATTCTCTGGACTGTATGCGCGACGTCCTCCCTGCTTCGCTCGATCTTCGGCGGGGATCCGACGGCCATGGGCGACGATGCCCTCGCCGCGGGGAGGCTCGCTGCCGTGGTGCTCGCGGGTCGTCCTCGCCGGGGTGGGCGAGAAACACGCCGTGCGGGCTACCTGGTGCGTCGCTTCGCCCCCTCGGGGTATATGCTGCTTCCTCGGGCGCGCCGCGAGGCGTGCTTCGACCGTTCGAGCAACGTTTCAGGCTTTCCGCGGCACGTGAGGACGACGGACGAGGTCGGGTTACGCGTCGATGACTCCACCCAACGCAGAGAACCTTTCGGCCTGGCTGGTCTCCCGCCTCGCCGAGCTTCGGGGGATCGATTCGCGGACCATCGACCCACGCGAGCGGTTCCATCGCTACGGGCTCGACTCCATCGGCGCCACGAAGCTCATCGCGGATCTGGGCAAGCACCTCGGTCGTAGCCTCTCGCCGACCCTCGTCTGGGAGCACGCGACCCCCGAGTCGCTGGCGAAGTTCTTGGCGTCGAACGCGGGTTCGCTCGCGCCTCCCGGGACGTCGCTGCGCCCCCCGCCCATGCCCGCGCCGGCCCCCCGCGCATCCGCGGGCAGCGAGCCCATCGCGATCGTGGGCATGGCGTGTCGGCTCCCCAAGGCGCCGGACCTCGCCGCGTTCTGGCGTCTGCTCCATGACGGCATCGACGCGATCACCGAGGTCCCGAAAGATCGCTGGAACGCAGCCGAGCTCTACGATCCGGACAACGCCGCCACGGGCAAGCTGAACACGCGCTGGGGCGGGTTCCTCGACAACGTCGACACCTTCGACCCGCAGTTCTTCGGCATCTCGCCGCGCGAGGCGGTGCAGATGGATCCGCAGCAAAGGCTCACGCTCGAGCTCGCGCTGGAGGCGCTCGAGGACGCCGGGATCCCGCCGCCCGCGCTGAAGAGCAGCCGCACGGGCGTCTTCATCGGCTCGCTCTTCCTCGACCACGCGCTCCTGCAGGATCGCGCCGGGCGCGAGTCGATCACCGCGCACACGAGCACGGGCGGCGCGTCGTGCATCATCGCGAACCGCGTCTCGTATGCGTTCGGCCTGCAGGGACCGAGCATGACCGTGGACACGGCATGCTCGTCGGCGCTCGTCGCCGTGCACCTCGCCGTCCAGAGCTTGCGCAGCGGCGAGTCGAGCGTCGCGATCGCGGGCGGCGTGAACTTGATGCTCGTGCCCGAGACGACGATGGGGTTCACGAAGCTCAACGCGATGAGCCCCGACGGCCGCTGCCGCGCCTTCGACGCGCGCGGCAACGGCTACGTGCGCAGCGAGGGCGCGGGGCTCGTGATCCTGAAGCGCCTCTCGGACGCGCTGCGCGACGGCGATCGCATCTACGCAGTCGTGCGTGGCAGCGCCGTGAACAACGACGGCGCGAGCAACGGCCTCACCGCGCCGAACCCGGCCGCCCAGCAGTCGATGCTGAAGGACGCTTGCCGCGCCGCCGGCGTCGCGCCCGCGGACATCCAGTACGTCGAGGCGCACGGCACGGGCACGCCGCTCGGCGATCCGATCGAGGCGGGCGCGCTCGGCGCCGTGATCGGCATGGAGCACCCGCCCGATCAGCCGCTCTACATCGGTTCGGTCAAGACGAACATCGGGCACACCGAAGCAGCCGCGGGGATCGCGGGGCTCATGAAGGTGGCGCTCGCGATGCACCACGACGCGCTGCCGCCGAGCCTGCATTACGAGTCACCGAACCCGAACATCGACCTCGTGCAGCTCAACCTGCGCGTCGTCACGAAGGTCGAGCCCTGGCCCGCGCCCGAGGGCACGTTGCGCCGCGCGGGCGTGAGCTCGTTCGGCTACGGCGGCACGAACGCGCACGTGATCCTGGAGAGCATGGCCCGCTCGACGGCGACGGTCGCGTTGCTCGAAGCGGGCGCGCCGGAGGCGATGGGCGCTTCGATCGGGCTCGCGCTCGAATCGATCCGGGCCGAGGAGGTGATCGCCGGGCGCGTGCTGCGTGGCCCTCCGGCCGGCGTGGGCCAGCGGCTCGCGGTCGTGGCGAGCACGAAGAGCGGGCTCGAAGCGCGGCTCGTCGACGCGCGCGGCGGCGCCGAGGGGCGCGGCATCTTCCGCGGCGTGGCCCGCGGATCCCGGCGCGTCGTGTGGGTGTTCTCGGGGCAGGGATCGCAGTGGGCGGGCATGGGCCGATCGCTCGTGCTCTCGGAGCCGAGCTTCCGCGCGGCGCTCACGCGCTGCGATCGTGTGCTCGCGCCGCTGCTCGGCTGGTCGGTGCTCGACGAGATCATGGCGGGCTCGCCGCGCGTCTCGGCCGAGCGCATCGACGTCATGTGGCCCGTGCTCTTCGCGTTCCAGGTCGCGCTCGCGGAGCTCTTGCACGACCTCGGCCTCGAGCCGGGCGCGGTGATCGGCCACAGCATCGGCGAGGTCGCTGCGGCGCACGTCGCGGGCGTGCTCTCGCTCGACGACGCGGCGCGGGTCATTGCGCATCAAGCGACGCTCGTGCAGCGATCGGTGGGGCAGGGGATGATGCTGCTCGCGGGCGTCGGCTGGGACGAGGCCGAAGCGATCGCCACGTCCACCGGAGGGCGTATTCACAGGGCCATTGCCGCGAGCCCGACGTCCACGGTGTTCTCCGGGGATGGCGGCGCGCTCGTCGGCCTCGGGGCATCCTTTGCTGCGCGTTCCATCTTCACGCGCCCCGTCAACACGGGCGCCGCCGTGCATGGCCCGCAGATGGCCTATCTCGAGGACGAGCTACCGCCTCTGCTCGCGGGGCTGCACCCCATGAGCGCGCGGGTCCCCGTCGTCTCTGGCCTCACGGGCGAGCGGATCCGAGGCGAGGACCTCGACATTGCGTACTGGTCGCGGCAGCTCCGCGAGCCTGTTCGTTTCGCGAATGGCATCCAGCGCCTTCTCGATGACGGGCTCGCGGTTTTCCTCGAGGTGGCGCCGCACCCCATCGTCAAGCACTCGATCGAGGAGTGCATCCGCCACGTGGACAAACAAGCCACGGCCGCGGTTGTGGCGTCGTTCTGGCGGAACGAGGACGAGGGGCGCGCGATCCGCGAGGCTGTGGGCCAGCTCTTCGTGCATGGCGCGAGCGTTCTCGACCGTCGCGCCGAGAGCGAGGTGACCGAGACGGGCCACGTGCATCTCCTGCCCGTCTCGGGCCAGACCGAAGCGGCGATGCGCGAGGCGGCGAAGCGCCTCGCCCAGTACCTCGAATCCTCCAGCGTGGCCGCGCTGCGGGACGTCTGTTACACGATGAGCGTTCGCCGCGCGCACCATCGCGCTCGAGGCGTGGTCGCGGCGCGGACCCGCACCGAGGTACTCGAGGCGCTGCGCGCGATCGCCGACGGGCGCGATCATCCCCTCGCGCGGGTCGGGGCGACGCCGATCGGCGGCCGACGCGGCCTCGTCTTCGTGTTTCCGGGGCAGGGCTCGCAGTGGGTCGGCATGGGCCGCTCGCTCTTCGTGCAGAAGCCCGTCTTCCGCGAGGCGATCGAGGATTGCGACGCGGTGATCCGGCGCGAGGCGGGCTTCTCGGTGATCGAGGAGCTGCTCGCGGACGAGACGCGCTCGCAGCTCGGCCGCATCGACGTCGTGCAGCCCATGCTCTTCGCGATCGAGGTCGCGCTCGCCGCGCTCTGGCGCGCGTGGGGCATCGAGCCCGACGGCGTGATCGGCCACAGCATGGGCGAGATTGCGGCGGCGCACGTCGCGGGCGTGCTCTCGCTCGACGACGCGGCGAAGGTCATTTGCCGGCGTAGCAAGCTCCTCCGGCGTGTCGCGGGGCTCGGCGCGATGGCGCTCGTCGAGCTCGCGATGGAGGAGACCGAGCGCGTCCTCGTGGGGTACGAGGACAGGCTCAGCGTCGCGGTCAGCAATGGGCCGCGCTCCACGGTGATCTCGGGCGAGCCGGCGGCGCTCGACGAGGTCATCACGAAGCTCGAAGCGCGCGGGGTCTTCTGTCGCCGCGTGAAGGTCGACGTCGCCTCGCACAGCCCGCAGATGGATGTGCTGAAGCAGGACCTCTCGGCCGCGCTCGCCGATCTGCGCCCGCATGCGTCGCAGGTCGCCATGCGCTCGACCGTCACGGGCGAGATCGTCTCGGGCGCGGAGCTCGACGCGTCGTACTGGGTGAAGAACCTCCGCGCGCCCGTCCTGTTCGGCAGGGCCGTCGCGAAGTCTGCCGAGGAGGGACAACCCCTCTTCATCGAGATCAGCCCGCACCCGATCCTCTTGCATTCGATCGAGGAGACGCTGCGCGCGCTCTCGAAAGAGGGTGCGGCCATTGCGTCGCTCAAGCGCAACGAGGACGAGCGCCATTGCCTCGTCGACGCGCTCGGCGCGCTCCACGTGAAGGGCCACGATCTCGCGTGGGCCAAGCTCTTCCCGCGCGGCGGCCGGTGCATCTCGCTGCCCACCTATCCATGGCAGCGGGATCGGTACTGGCTCGCGGACGAGGTGAAATCGCGGATGCCGACGTCGCGGCCGTGGCTCTCGCAGGCCGCTCCCCAGGATCCTGCGGCGCACCCGCTGCTCGGCGCGCCGGTTCCCCTCTCCGTCGAGCCCACGCTGCATTTTTGGGAGCAATCGCTCAGCACCACGGCATTGCCATACCTCGCGCACCACCGCGTGCAGAACGACCCGATCTTCCCCGGCGCGGGGTACGTGGAGATGGCCCTCTCCGCCGTCGCCGAGGTGCACGGCAAGGTCTCCGTCGCGCTCGAAGAGGTCTCCTTCGATCGAATGCTCCCGGTCGGCAAGGATCCGGATCGGCGTGTCCAGTTCGTCCTCGTGGACGAGGAACCGGGGCGCGCGTCGTTCCAGATTTCGAGCCGCGAGGCGGGCTCGAAGACGTGGACGCGCCACGCGGCGGGCAAGGTGCGGACGGGCGTGGGCGCGCCGGGCGCGCGCATTTCGCGCGAGCGCCCCCGCGTGCTCCAGGCGCGTTGCCCGACGATGCTCGATGCGGAGTCGTTTTATCGCCGCATGGAGGAAGGCGGCCTCTTTTATGGCCGGAGCTTCCGCGGCCTCGAGCAGATGTGGCTCGGTTCCGAGGAGGGGCTCGCCCGCGTCTTCTTGCCGGCCGACGTGGCGGTGAATGCGGATCAATATCAGGTCCACCCGGCGCTGCTCGATACGTGCTTCCAGGTCCTCGTCGGCATTCACGTGGCCGGCGAGACCGAGCCGCTCGGCACGTACGTGCTCTCGGGCGTGGACAGGATCCGGCTCCACCGCTCGCTCGGGCAGGAGGTATGGGTCCACGCGCAGCTCCACCAGAGCGACGACAAGGTCAACCCCGCGGGCGACGTCTTCGTCATCGACGCGGACGGCCGGGTGCAGGCGGAGGTGCAGGGCCTGCGCATCAAGCGACTGGAGAGCGGAAAATCGGCGTCCGCGAATGCCCTCGACGATTCCGTGTACGCGATCGAGTGGCGCAAGAAGGACCTCGACGGCGAGTCGACGCGGCTCAAGGCGCCGGGCACCCCGGGCGCGTGGCTGATCTTCGTGGACGAGGGCGGCACCGCGGCGGCCATGGCGTTCCTCCTGCTCGCGCGGGGCGAGGCGTGCGTGCGGGTCCGGGTTGGCAGCCGGTTTGCCCGCCTCGAAGCGGGGCTCTTCGAGGTCGATCCGACGAACCCGGAGCATTACCAGCGCGTCCTGCGCGAGGCGTTTGGCCGCGAGGTACATTGCCGCGGCATCGTCCATCTGTTCGCGCTCGACGCGACCCCGTGGGAGCGCACCACGAACGACACGATCACGCGCGACGTCGAGCATGGCTGCTTGAGCGCGCTTTACCTGGTCCAGGCCGTCCTCCGGCAGGGCTGGCGCGACATGCCGCGGCTCTGGCTGGTCACGCGCGGCGCGCAGGCCGTGCTCTCGACGGGGGTGCCGCTCTCCGTGGCGCAATCGACGCTCTGGGGCCTCGGCCGCACGATCGCGCTCGAGCATCCGGAGCTCGAATGCACGCGCATCGACGTGGATCCGAGCCGCAGCGGCGACGAGGCCTCGGTCCTGCTCCGCGAGATCTCGGTGCGCGACCGCGAGGACCAGGTCGCTTATCGCAAGGAGGGCCGGTACGTCGCGCGGCTCGTGCACAGCTCGTTCGACGCGATCGGGGTCGTCAAGGCGAACGTGCCGCCCGAGCCGGCGAATGGCAGGCCTTTCCGGCTGGAGAGCCTCGAGGTCGGGGTCCTCGACCAGCTCGTGCTCCGCGAGGCGCAGCGACGCGCGCCGGGTCCGGGCGAGGTCGAAATCGAGGTCGAGGCCGCGGGGCTCAATTACGTCGACGTGATGAAGGCGATGGCGGCCTATCCGGGGGTGGCCGGCGACGGCGGCACGCTCGGCCTCGAATGCGCGGGCCGCATCATCGCCGTCGGCGAGGGGGTCGAGAACCTCTCCGTCGGCCAGGAGGTCGTCGCGTTCGCGCCCGGCTCCTTTGCCTCGCACGTGACCACGCTCTCGGTGTTCGTGGCGCCGAAGCCTGCAAAGATCAGCTTCGCGGAGGCTGCGTCGCTCCCCGTCGTCTTCATGACCGTCTATTACGCGCTCAATCGACTGGCGCGCCTCGGCCATGACGAGCGGGTCCTCGTGCATACGGCGACGGGCGGGACGGGCCTCGCGGCCATCCAGATCGCGCGCGTGCTCAAAGCCGAGATCTTCGCGACCGCGGGCAGCGAGGAGAAGCGGGCGTATCTGCGATCCATCGGCATCGAACATGTCATGGATTCGCGCACGCTCTCGTTCGTCAGCGAGATCATGGAGAGCACGTCCGGCCAGGGCGTCGACGTCGTGCTCAACACGCTGACCGGCGACGCCCGCACGCGGAGCCTGGAGCTGCTCGCGCCGTATGGGCGCTTCGTCGAGCTCAGCAAGCGCGACATCTACGAGAACAACCAGCTCGCCATGACGCCGTTCCGGCGGAGCGTCTCGTTCGCCTCCGTCGACCTGCCCGGCATGTCCGTCGAGCGGCCGTCGTTGCTCGGGTCGCTGCTGAACGAGGTCATGCAGCTCTTCGAAATGGGCATCTTCCAGCCCTTGCCGGTGAAGGTCTTCCCGGCGTCGGAGGCGAATGCCGCGTTCAAGCTGATGTCCGAGGCGAAGCACATCGGGAAGGTCGTGCTCGTCATGAACGAGCCAGCGGCCGCGATTTTGCCCGCGGAGGAGCCGCGTCCCCGCATTCGTCCCGACGTGTCGTATCTGATCACCGGCGGCTTCGGCGGCCTCGGGCTCTCGCTCGCGCAGTGGATGGTGGAGCAGGGGGCTCGGCACCTCGCGCTCGTCTCGCGTCGCGCGCCATTGCCCGCCGCGCGCGAGGCCATCCGGGCCATGGAAAAGGCCGGCGCGCAGGTCCTCGTCGTCGAGGCGGACGTCGCCCGGGAGGACCAGGTCGCGGCGATGCTCGCGCAGATCGACCGCTCGCTGCCGCCTTTGCGCGGCGTCGTGCACGCGGCCGGCATCCTCGACGACAGGACGCTGCTCGAGCTCGACGAGGAGCGCTTCCACCGCGTGCTCGAGCCGAAGGTCGCAGGCGCGTTCAACCTGCACGCGCGCACCCGGGACAAACAGCTCGATTTCTTCGTGCTGTATTCGTCGGCGGCCTCGCTCCTCGGCGCGCCGGGCCAGGGCAATTACGCGGCGGCCAATGCCTTCCTCGACGCCCTCGCGCACGCGCGCCGGCGCAGCGGTTTCCCCGCGACGAGCATTCACTGGGGGCCGTTCTCGGACATCGGCCTCGCCGCCGCGCAGGGCAATCGTGGTCAGCGGCTCGCGTATCGCGGCATCGAGAGCCTCACGCCGCAGCAGGGGCTCGTCGCGTTCGGCCGTTTGCTCGAACGATCGCCCGCCGAGGTCGGCATCTTGCGCCTCGCGGTGCACCAGTGGCTCGAATTCTACCCGCAGCTCGCGGGCAGCCCCTTCTGGTCCGAGCTCCAGCGTGATCCGAAACATGCGACCGATCGCCCGGCCCCGTCGAGCCGCGTCTCGTTCCGGGGCTTGCTCGAGCGCAGGCCGCCGCAGGAGCGGCTCCCCATGCTGGAAAAGCACATCCTGGAGCACGTGGGCCAGGTGCTCCGGCTCGATATCGGGCGCATCGACCGGCTCGCCTCGTTCACGAGCCTCGGCATGGACTCGCTGCTCAGCCTGGAGCTACGCAATCGGCTCGAATCGAGCCTCGGCGTGCGGCTCTCGGCCACGCTCCTGTTCACGTATCCGAACCCGGCGTCGCTCGCCGATCACCTCCTCGATCGAATGAGCCTCTCTCCTGGCAGGCGCTCTGGGGACACGTCGCCCCCATCGATGGCGGCGCCGCGCGCGGAGCGCTCGTCGGCGCTCCCTGCGAGGCCGAGTGAGCCGATCCGGGTGCAGTCGCCCAGGCACATCACGCAATCGGAAGCCGATATCCTGCTCGAGCTCGAGGAGGAGCTGGCTCGCTCGGAGGATTACCTCTCGTGACCACCAGACGCCCCGATGCCCCACAGAGCATGACGACGCAGCACGACGACGACGCCCCGCCGGCCTCAGGGCTCTCGTCGATGCAGCGCGCGATCATGACGATCCAGAAGATGCGCGCGAAAATCGAGAATCTCGAACGCGCGCGCGTCGAGCCGATCGCCATCATCGGCATGGGATGTCGTTTTCCCGGGGGCGCAAACACGCCGGAGGCGTTTTTCGAGCTCTTGAAGCAGGGCGTGGACGCGATCACGGAGGTCCCGCCCGAGCGGTGGGGGCTCGCGCCCGAGCAATCGACCGATCCCGAGGCGCGCGCGGTGCGCTGGGGCGCGTTCCTGCGGGACGTGGACCTTTTCGATGCGCGCTTCTTCGGCATCTCGCCGCGCGAGGCGGCGAAGATGGACCCGCAGCAGAGGCTTTTGCTCGAGGTCACGTGGGAGGCCCTCGAGCGCGCCGGACAGGTGCCCGAGCGCCTCGTCGGCAGCCGCACCGGGGTTTTTCTCGGCATCATGAACAATGATTACGCCGAGATTTCGGCGGACGCCGGGCACGAGCAGGAGGACGCGTACACGACGACGGGAAATGGCCATTCCTTTCCCCCGGGGCGGCTCTCGTACACGTTCGGGTTCCAGGGTCCGAGCGTCGCGGTGGATACCGCTTGTTCCTCGTCCCTCGTCTCGATTCATCTCGCTTGCCAGAGCTTGCGCAGCGGGGAGTGCTCGATGGCGGTCGCGGGCGGCGTGAACCTGATGCTCGTGCCCTCGACCACGCGCAAGTATGCAAAGACGCAAGCCCTCTCGCCGGACGGTCGATGCAAGACCTTCGACGCCACGGCGAACGGGTTTGTCCGCGGTGAGGGGTGCGGGATGATCGTGCTCAAGCGGCTCTCGGACGCCGAGCGCGACGGCGATACGATTCTCGCACTCATTCGTGGCTCCGCGGTCAATCAGGACGGGCGCTCGACCGGGCTCACGACGCCGAACGTGCTCGCGCAGCAAGCGATGCTGACGCAGGCGCTCGAGAGCGCCCGGGTGGCTCCGTCGGATGTGGGGTATGTCGAGGCACACGGCACGGGGACGTCGCTCGGGGATCCGATCGAGATGGAGGCGCTCACGCGTGTCTTCGGTCATCCCAGGGAGAGCGGATCGACGTGCGTGCTCGGAGCGGTGAAAACGAACATCGGGCACCTCGAGTCGGCCGCGGGTGTGGCTGGGCTCATCAAGACCGTGCTCGTGCTCCAGAATGGCATCATCCCGAAGAACAACCATTTCCGCACGTTGAATCCCCGCATCCAGCTCGACCGTACGCCCTTCGTCATTCCGACCGAGATGCGGACCTGGCGCGTCGCGCTCAAGCGGCGCGTGGCCGGCGTGAGCTCGTTCGGCATGAGCGGGACGAATGCCCACGTCGTCGTGGAGGATTTTCCCCCGAGCGCCGAGGAGGATCTCAGCCCCGAGGCGTCCGCGTATCTGCTGCCGCTTTCGGCGAAGAGCCCCGCGGCGCTCCGGGCGCACGCGGCCGCCGTCCGGGACTACCTCACGAACTCGCAGGGGGACGGTTCGCTTCGGGACATCGTGTATACCGCGAGCTTGCGCCGGGCCCATTTCGAGTATCGCCTCGCGGCGGTCGGCCGCACGCGGGAGGAGATCGTCGGCGCGCTTTCGGCATTCACGGGCGGTGAGGCGAGCTCGGGGCTCGCCCAAGGGAGGTCCACGCCGGCACGGGCGAAGGTCGTTTTCGTTTTTTCGGGACAGGGCGCGCAGTGGCTCGGCATGGGCCGGAAGCTCTACGAGGAAGAGTCCGCATTCCGATCGGTCATCGAATCTTGTGATGCGCTCCTCGCCCCGCGCATCGGCTGGAGCATTCTCGACGAGCTCGACACGACGGAGGCGATGTCGCGGTTGAACGAGACGCAGGTGGCGCAACCGCTCATCTTCGCGATCCAGATCGCGCTCGTGGAGCTGCTCCGATCCTGGGGCGTCGCCCCGGATGCGGTCATCGGGCACAGCGTCGGGGAAATCGCCGCGGCTCACGTGGCCGGCATTCTCTCTCTGGACGAGGCGGTCCGCCTCGTCGCGATCCGCGGCCGCATCATGAACAAGGCGACGGGCCTCGGGAAAATGGTGGCCGTCGCGGTGCCCCCCGAGGTGGCGCGCGAGGCGATCGCCGGGTACGAGGACCGCGTGGCGATCGCCGCGGTGAATGACCCCGGCTCCGTCGTGCTGAGCGGACAAACGCTCGCCGTGGACGAGATCGTCGCGAAGCTCGAGCGAGACGGGGCCGCGTGCCGGCCGCTGCGCGTCAATTATGCGTTCCACAGCCCGCAGATGGATGCGCTCTCCGCGGAGCTCGTCGAGCGGCTCGCGCGGGTCTCGGCGCGTCGGGCCACGCTTGCGATGTACAGCACGGTGCTCGGCGAATGCGTGGACGGCGCCGAGCTCGACGCTCGGTACTGGGGCCGGAACGTGCGGGAGACGGTCGACCTCGCAGAGGCCGTGGGGAAGGCGATCCGGGACGGGTACCAGCTTTTCCTCGAAGTCGGGCCACATCCGGTGCTGACGGAGAACGTGCGGCAGACGCTCGCTGCGAAGAAGGCAGACGGGTTCGTCGCGTACACCCTGCGCAGAAATCATGACGACCGATTGTCGCTGCTCGAAGCGGTGGGCGGACTGTATACGCGGGGTTGTTTTCCGGAGTGGGCGCGGATCGTACCGAGCGGGGGAAGGTGCGTGCCGTTGCCCACGTATCCGTGGCAGCGGGAGCGGTTCTGGGTGAATACATCCGAAGGCGCGCGCGCTTCGCGGGGCGGGGTCGATGTCTCGATGGCCGACGTCCACCCGCTCCTCGGCGCGGCATTCGAGTCGTCGGTGTCGCCGGCGATGTATTGGTGGCAGCGCGCGGTCGATCACGAATCACTTGGTGATTTGCGGCATCACGTCGTTGGAGACGTCGTTGTTTTTCCGGCGGCCGCGTACGTCGAGATGGCCATCTCCGCCGCGGCGAAGCTCGACGGTGCGGGGAACGTGACGCTCGAGGATGCGGTCTTCGAGCGAGCGCTCTCGTTTGGCGTCGGCGAACGCAAGATGCTCCAGGCCGCTCTCGTCCCGGAAGACGGCGGCGCTGCGGCGTTCCACGTATCGAGCCGAGCATCGAGGGATACGGCCTGGACGCGGAATGCCACGGTCAGGGTCCGCGTCGAGGGGCAGGCGCCCGGATCGGCGGGCGAGCGCGTCGAGGCGCCGCACCGGAGGCGGGCGCGATGCGCGACGGAGGTGAGCGCCGACGAGCATTACCGCGTGATGGAGTCGCTCGGCCTCTCGTATGGCCCGGCCTTCCGGGTGGTCGAGGGGCTCTGGGTGGGCTCGGACGAGGTCATTGCTCGTCTGACGTCTCCGATCGATGAAAATGGCGCCGGCTTCGAATATTTCCGGCGTGTGGTGCTGCTCGACGGCGCATTTCAGGCGCTCGAGGCGCTTCTCTGCCACGAGGGCAAGCTCTCCGGGGACGTGGCGTACCTCCCGGCGAGCGTCGAGCGGGTTGCCGTTCTGGGCCCCGTCGGCCGTCAGATATGGGCCGTCGCGCGGGTGCGATCTTCGTCGCAGGACGCCGTGATCGGAGACATCACGCTCGTCGACGAGGAAGGCGTGGTTCGCGTGGCGGTCGACGGGCTCGTCCTTCGACCTGTCAAGGTCGCGAAGGCTGCTCCGCGCGATTGGGTCGACGCGTGCGCGTTCGCCGTCGAGTGGCGGCCGAGCGCTCGGCCGCAGGCGCCCGCTGCGAAGCCTGGATCCTCCGGCGGCGTTCTCGTCGTCGCCGATCGGAAGGGCGTGGGCACGGCGCTCGTGGCGCTCCTGCGTGAGCGAGGAATCCAGGCGGTTCACGTGATTCACGGGGACCATTACGAGCGGATCGGGTATGACGCGTACACCGTCGACCCGGAGAACGGGGACGATTACACGTCGGTCCTCCGGGGAGCCTTCAGTGCGCAGTTTCCGTGCCGCGCGGCGGTGCACCTCTCCAGCATCGACAGCGCCGGATGGGCTGCGACGACGACCGATACGCTCGTGGCCGATCAGCGCCATGGGAGCGTGAGCTTGCTTCATCTGGCGCAGGCGCTCGTGCGCCTCGGAGGTCGCGATACGCCTCGACTCTGGATCACGACCCAGGGCGCGCAGGTCGCCAGCGCGGCCGGGCCGCCCCCATCGGTGGCGCAGGCTGCCCTCTGGGGGATGGCGCGTACGATTGCGCTGGAACACCCGGAGCTCGATTGCGCGCGGGTGGACCTGGACCCGTCCGGTGATACGCTCCGCTCGGCGCAAGCGATACTCGATGAGATCCTGGTGAACGGGCGCGAGGATCAGCTCGCGTTCCGCGGCGAAGCCCGCCTCGCGGCGAGGCTCGCGCGTGCGTCGCTTTCCAGGTCCTCGACGGCGCCGTCCCTGCGCCCGGACGCGTCGTACCTCATCACCGGAGGCCTCGGGGGCCTCGGTTTGTCGCTCGCGCAATGGATGGTGCAGCATGGGGCACGCCATTTCGCCCTCGTCGGGCGGCGCGGGCCTGCCGAGCCGGCGATGCGGGCGATTCGGGCCATGGAACAGGCGGGCGCGAAGGTCCTCGTGATCGAGGCCGACGTCGCGCGAGCGGCTGACGTTGGAGACGTGTTCGCGCAGCTCGACGAGCATCTCCCGCCGTTGCGGGGCGTCGTGCACGCGGCCGCGGTCCTCGCGGACCATACCCTCCTCGAGCTCTCGGGGGCCGATGTCCGGACGGTCATGGCGCCGAAGCTGCTCGGCGCGTTCCACCTCCACGACAGGGTGGTGGGGCGAGAGCTCGACTTCTTTCTCCTTTATTCGTCAGCGGCAGCTCTGCTGGGCTCCGCGGGGCAAGCCAATTATGGGGCGGCAAACGCGGCCGTCGACGCGCTCGCACAGGCACGGCGCGCCATGGGCCTCCCTGCGACCAGCGTCCAGTGGGGGCCCTTCAGCGAGGTCGGCCTCGCGGCTGCGGCGCGCAATCGAGGGGCCCGACTCGCGCATCGTGGCCTCGAGAGCCTCTCGCCCGAGGAGGGCCATCAAGCCCTCCTTCGAATCCTCGCGTCGTCGTCCGCCGAGCTGGCCATCATGCGCTTCGATCTGCGGCGCTGGCTCGAGGCCCTGCCACAGGCCGCTGCCTCGCCCTTCTGGTCCGAGCTGCGCAAGGAGCGCGTGAGCGGCCCGTCGGCGACGGCCGGGCAGACGAGCGTTCGCCGCACGATCGACGGTAAACCAGAAGGTGAGCGGCGTGCCGCCGTGGAGGGCCACCTGCGCACATGCCTCGCCAGGGTCTTGCAAGTCGATGCCGCCGGAATCGACCTCGCGGCTTCGTTCACGGACCTCGGGATGGATTCGCTCACCAGCCTCGAGCTTCGCAATCGATTGGAGACGACCCTCGAGCTCAAGCTGCCCTCGACCCTCCTTTTCACCTATGCGAATTCCGCAGCGCTGGTCGATTACCTCATCGGGCGGATCGCCCCCGAGCCGCCGCCGCCCGCGGAGCCACCGCGCACCTCGCCGACCCAGCCATCGCCGCCTATGCCTGTCGATGACGACGACCTCATCACGGCATTCGACGCGTCCATGAACAGCATCAAGGATGGAGGGCTCGTATGAGCGCCACCATCGAGGACTACCGTTCCCGTCTCCGGGAGGCCCTCGCGGCGATCAACCAGCTCAAGACCAAGGTCGAGGACCTCACGCGAGCCCAGACCGAGCCCATCGTGATCGTGGGCATGGCGTGCCGTTTTCCCGGAGCATCGAACACACCCGAGGCGTTTTTCCAGGCCCTGGAAGCCGGCCTGGATGCCGTGACCGAGGTGCCCGGCGGGCGCTGGACGCTAGACCCGGCTTCCGATGACCCGGCGACACGAGGCGTACGCTGGGGCGCGTTCGTGGAGGCCGTCGACAGCTTCGATGCCGAGTTCTTCGGCATCTCGCCCCGCGAGGCGACGCGCCTGGATCCGCAGCAGCGGTTGCTCCTGGAGGTGGCGTGGGAGGCGCTGGAGAGCGCAGGGCTCGTCCCGGCGCGCCTCATGGGCAGCCGCACGGGCGTGTTCCTGGGGCTCATGACGAACGACTATGCGCTCCTCGACGCCGCGGCAGGCCGGGAACGCCAGGACGCATACAGCGCGACCGGCAATGGGCATTGTTTCCCCGCGGGTAGGCTCTCCTATACCCTCGGCTTGCAGGGACCGAGCCTCGTCGTCGATACCGCGTGCTCTTCCTCGCTCGTCGCATTGCACCTCGCTTGCCAGAGCCTCCGGGCCAGGGAATGCGACGCGGCGCTCGTCGGCGGCGTCAACTTGATGCTCTCGGCGGAGACGAGCGAGCTCTTCTCGCGGACCCGGGCGCTGTCGCCCGACGGGCGGTGCAAGACGTTCGACGCGGCGGCCAATGGCTACGTGCGCGGCGAGGGCTGCGGCGTGCTCGTGCTGAAGCGGCTCTCGGAGGCGCGGCGCGACGGGGATCGCATTCTCGCCGTGATCCGGGGATCCGCCGTGAACCAGGATGGGCGTTCGACGGGGCTCACGACGCCGAACGTGCTCGCGCAACAATCGCTGCTCCGCGCTGCGCTCGCGAATGCGGGTTTGACGCCCGCGGACATCGGGTACGTCGAGACGCACGGGACGGGCACGCCGCTCGGAGACCCGATCGAGGTGGACGCCTTGCGAGCGGTCCTCGGTGATCCTCGCGCCGATGGTTCGCCTGTCTTTCTGGGCGCAGTCAAGACGAACATCGGGCATCTCGAGGCGGCCGCGGGCATGGCGAGCATGATCAAGGCGATCATGGCGCTACGGCAGGGGATCATTCCGCCCAACATCCACTTTCGTACGCTGAATCCCCGGATCGATCTGGAAGATTCCGCGATCGCCATTGCGACGGAGCGCGTGGCGTGGCCGAGCGGCCGATCACGTCGGCGCGCCGGCGTGAGCTCGTTCGGGATGAGCGGCACGAACGCGCACGTGATTCTGGAGGAGGCGCCGGCCGAGGGGGTGAAGCCGCCCTCGAAGGAAGCGCCCGCGTATCTGTTGCCGCTCTCGGCGAAGAGCGCCGAGGCGCTCGCGGCGATGGGGAGCTCGTACGGCGAGTGGTTGTCGCGGGAGACCGGGGCGGCGATGCACGATGTGGTGTACACGGCGAGCGCGCGCCGTACGCATCACGAGCACCGGCTCTGCGCCGTGGGGAGGACGCGCGAGGATCTCGCGGGTCTTTTGTCGGCGTTCGGGCGCGGAGAGGCGCCGGGCGGCGTGGTGACGGGGAAGGCATCGGGGCGCCCGAGGGTCGTGTTCGTTTTTTCGGGACAGGGCTCGCAATGGGCGGGGATGGGAAGGGGGCTTCTCGGCGAGGAGCCGGTGTTTCGTGCCAAACTCGAAGAGATCGATCGGCTGCTCCGTGGCCACGTCGGCTTCTCGCTGCTCGAGGAGCTCGGCGCGTCGGAGGAGGTCTCGCGGCTCGGCGAGACGGAGATCGCGCAGCCTGCGCTGTTCGCGATCGAGGTGGCGCTCGTCGAGCTCCTGAAATCGTGGGGCGTCGTGCCGGACGCGGTGATCGGGCACAGCGTGGGAGAGATCGCGGCGGCGCACGTCTCGGGGGCGATCTCGCTCGACGAGGCGGTGCGGCTCGTGGCGTTGCGCGGTCGCATCATGCAGAAGGCGACCGGCCATGGGGCCATGGCATGGGTGTCGTTGCCGGCGGAGGACGCGAGGAAGGCGATCGCCGGGCGGGAGGGGGAGCTCTCGATCGCGGCCGTGAACGATCCGGCGTCGGTGGTCCTGTCGGGACAAACCACGGCGCTCGCCGGGGTGCTCGCGGAGCTGGGGGCGCGGGGGGTGACGACGAGGCCCTTGCGGGTGAATTACGCGTTTCACAGCCCGCAAATGGAGCCACTTGCGCGACAGCTCGTGGAGGGGCTCGGCCGCATGCAAGCGGGGCCCAGCACGATCCCGATGTACAGCACGGTGTCGGGCGCGCGGATCGAAGGGGGGACGCTCGACGCGGCGTACTGGGGCCGGAACGTGCGCGCCGCGGTGGATCTCGCGGCGGCCGTGAATGCGGCGCTCGCGGACGGGCATCGCATGCTGGTCGAGGTGGGTCCGCACCCGGTGCTGCTCGGGAACTTGCAGCAATGCATTGCCGCGCGGGGGGATGACGCGAAGGCGCTGCCGACCTTGCGCAGGCAAAGGGAGGAGCACCCTTCGATGCTGGAGGCGCTGGGGGCGCTTCACGTCGAGGGGGTCGAGGTCGACTGGAAATCCCTCTATCCGGAGGGTGGCAGCGTCGTCGCATTGCCGGCCTATGCCTGGCAGCGCCGGCGTTATTGGATCGAGGGGATCCCCTCCGAGAAGACGAGGACCGAGCCACGGGAGATCGACCCCCTCGGGGATTGCCTGTACGCGCTCGAATGGCGCCTGCAGGGAGCCCCGCTCGCGCCCGCTCGGATGCCGGCCGTCCCCGGGGCTCCGTGGTTGCTCTTGTGCGACGAGAGCGGCGTCGGAGACAGGCTCGCCTCGCTTTTGGAGCAGCAAGGGCACAGGTGCGTGCGCGCGCGTTCGGGTGAGCGATTCGCGGCACGCGGGCCAGGGGCCTACGTGTTCGACCCGACAAACCCGGACGATTGTCACGCCCTGCTTCGCGACGCGTTCGGAGACGGCGCTCGATGTCGCGGCGTCGTTCATCTCACGGCCCTCGACGCGACACCCCTCGAGCATACCGACGAAAACTCGCTGGGAAGAGACCAGGCGCGCGGGTTCCTCGGGGCGACGTACCTCTTGCAGGCGCTGCTGCGGCGAAGCTGGCGTGACAAACCTCCGCTCTGGCTCGTCACGCGCGGGGTCGCGCGCGCCGGAGCGGAGCCGGTCGCGTGCGTCTCGCAGGCGCTCCTCGGGGGGCTCGGGCGTACGATCGCGCTCGAGCACCCCGAGATCACGTGCAAGCGCGTCGATTTGTCGCCCGTCCCTCACGAGGACGAGGCGAGCTTGCTTTTGCGTGAGCTCGCCATGGCGGATGACGAGGATCAGATCGCGCTGCGAAGCGAGGGCAGGTACGTGGCACGCCTCTCCCGCGCGCACTTCGACGCCGCGCCCTCGAAGACGAAAGCCTTGCGGGGGGATGCGACGTACCTGATCACGGGCGGCCTCGGCGGGCTCGGATTGTCCGTCGCGCGGTGGATGGTGGAGGCAGGCGCCCGGCATTTGGCCCTGGTCGGGCGTCGTGGGCCCTCGGAGGCGGCCACGAAGGTCATCGAGGGCCTCGCCGCGGCGGGCGCGCACGTGCTCGTACTCCAAGGCGACGTGGCGGAGCGGAAAGACGTGGCCTCGTTGCTCGAAAGGATCGAGCGGGAAGCGCCGCCGCTGCGTGGCGTCGTGCACGCGGCCGGCGTCGCCGGGGAGCCGACGCCTTTGCTCGAGCTTCGTCGTGAGGCATTCGAACGCACGATCGCCGCGAAGGTGCGGGGCGCCTGGAACCTGCACGCCCTGACGGCGCCGTTGCCCCTCGACTTCTTCGTGCTTTATTCGTCCGCCTCCTCACTCCTCGGGCTCGTGAGCCAGGCGAGCTACGCGGCCGCGAATGCATTCCTGGACGCTCTCGCGGCGTTCCGGACCGGACGTGGTTTGCCCGGGATGAGCATCCAATGGGGCGCGTTCGCGGAGGTTGGCCTGGCACAACAGGGCGACGCGTCCACGCGCCTCGGCGAGGGCGGGATGGGCAGCCTCACGCCTGCGGAGGGCGTCTCTGCCCTCGCGAAGTTGCTCGAGCGGCCCCGCACGGACGTGGGCGTGATGCGTTTGTCGGTGCGGCATTGGCTGGAGTTTTTCCCGCACCTCGCCGGGCAGCCCTTCTGGTCCGAGCTCGCGACCGAGGCGGTGGGCGCGAAGCAAGCTTCAGCGCCGCAGCAGAGCTTCCGATCGCGTATCGAGCGCGCGGCGTTCGCCGAGCGGCCCCACCTCCTCGAAGGACACGTCCGTGAGCACCTCGGGCGCATCCTGGGAATCGAGCCTGGGCGTATCGAGCGCACGTCTCCGTTCCGGGCCCTCGGTGTCGACTCGTTGATGAGCCTCGAGCTGCGCAATCGCCTGGACGCGAGCCTCGGGCTCAAGCTGCCGGCGACGCTATTGTTCACGTACCCGCACCTCGGGGCATTGACCGAGCATCTGCTCGGAGAGCTCGGTCTCGACCACGCCGAGGAGGCCGCGCCGGTCGCGGCGGTCGCGGCGCTGCCGGAGCGAGGGCAGGACGAGCCGATTGCGATCGTCGGAATGGCTTGTCGCTTTCCGGGAGGCGGCGCCGATCCCGATTCGTTCTTCGCTGCCCTGCTCGACGGCGTCGACGCGGTGCGGGACGTGGTGCCGTCGCGTTGGCCGGCCGATACGATGCTGGAGGACAAACCCGGCGCCGGGTACGCGGCCCTGCTGGATGGGCTCGATCGGTTCGACGCCGCCTTCTTCGGGATCGCGCCGCGGGAGGCGGAGGCGCTCGATCCTCAACAACGAATGCTCCTCGAGGTCACGTGGGAGGCGCTGGAGGACGCGGGGCTCAAGCCCGATGCATTGGTGGGTAGCCAGGCGGGCGTGTTCGTGGGGATCACGTCACTCGATTACCAGCGCATCGTGCAGAGCGGCCCGGAGCACCTGGACGCGTATGGCGCGACCGGCACGATGCTGGCGACGGCGGCGGGGCGATTGTCGTACGTGCTGGGGTTGCAGGGGCCGGCCGTGGCGCTCGATACCGCGTGCTCGTCGTCCCTCGTGGCGCTGCACCTGGCCTGCCAGAGTTTGCGGAATGGGGAGAGCACGATGGCCGTCGCGGGCGGCGCGAATGCGCTGCTCGCGTGGGAGAGCATGGTGATGCTTTCGGCCATGCGGGCGCTCTCTCCGGACGGGCGATGCAAGACGCTCGACGCTCGCGCGAACGGATACGTCCGCGGCGAGGGTTGCGGGATGGTGGTGCTGAAGCGGCTCTCGGACGCCCGGCGGGACGGCGACAGGATCCACGGGGTGATTCGAGGATCGGCCATCAACCAGGACGGCCGATCGACGGGCCTGACGGCGCCGAACGTGCTGTCGCAGCAGGCGCTTTTGCGGCAGGCGCTGGAGAGCGCGCGGCTTCGCGCGGACGACATCGGGTACATCGAAATGCATGGGACGGGCACGCCGCTCGGCGACCCGATCGAGGCGGACGCATTGCGAGAGGTCTTCGGCGCGCCGCGGGACGACGGATCACGGTGCTTGCTCGGCGCGGTGAAGACGAACATCGGTCACCTCGAATCGGCGGCGGGGGTCGCGGGGATCATCAAAATCCTCGAGGTGTTCCGCCACGGGATCCTGCCGAAGAACCTGCATTTCAAGGCGCTGAATCCCCGCATTTCCCTGGATGGCACGCCGCTCGTGATCCCGACCGAGAACGTGCCCTGGCCACGCGGCAATAAGCCGCGGCGGGCGGGCGTGAGCTCCTTCGGGATGAGCGGCACGAACGCACACGTGATCCTGGAGGAGCCGCCCGCGGAGGAGGCGAAATCGTCCGGCAAGGAGGCTTCGGCATATCTCCTGCCGATCTCGGCGAAGACCCCCGCGGCGCTGACCGAGGCGGCGCGGTCGTACGGGGAATGGTTGTCCCGGGAGAAGGACGTGCCGCTCGGGGATGTCGTGTACACGGCGAGCGCGCGCCGAATGCACCAC
Organism: Polyangium sp. y55x31; assembly: GCF_029946505.1. GTDB lineage: Bacteria > Myxococcota_A > Polyangia > Polyangiales > Polyangiaceae > Polyangium. Next base: position 456,957 of record NZ_JARZHG010000004.1, on the reverse strand, counting down.
GAGCACCGCCTCGCCGCGGTGGGCGCGACGCGCGAGGAGCTCGCGGGCCTCTTGTCCTCGTTTGCGCGCGGAGAAGCGCCGAGCGGCGTGGCGCATGCGAAGACCTCGGCCGCGGGGCGGCCCAGGGTGGTGTTCGTCTTCTCCGGACAGGGATCACAATGGGCCGGAATGGGCAGGAAGCTCCACGAGGAGGAGCCGGTTTTTCGTGCCAAGCTCGAAGAAATCGACCGGCTGCTCCGCCCGCGTGCAGGCTTCTCGGTCGTGGAGGAGCTCGGCGCGCCCGAGGAGCGGTCGCGGCTCGGCGAGACGGAGATCGTGCAGCCTGCGCTCTTCGCGATCGAGGTGGCGCTCGCGGAGCTCTTGAAATCGTGGGGCGTCGTTCCGGACGCGGTGATCGGGCATAGCGTGGGGGAGATCGCGGCGGCGCACGTATCGGGCGCGCTGACGCTCGACGAGGCGATCCGGCTCGTGGTGATGCGCGGCCGCATCATGCAGAAGGCGACGGGCCACGGGAAAATGGCGTGGGTGTCGCTACCGGCAAGCGAGGCGGGCAGGGCGATCGCGGGGCGCGAGGACAAACTCTCGATCGCGGCCGTGAACGACCCGACGTCGGTGGTTTTGTCCGGTGAAACGGCCGCGCTGGAGGATGTGCTCGCAAAGCTCGAAGGCCGGGGCGTGGTCACGAGGCCCTTGCGCGTCAATTACGCATTCCACAGCCCGCAGATGGATCCCCTCGCGCGTGAGCTCGCGGTGGGGATCGACGCGATCGAGGCGAGGGCTGCCACGATTTCGATGTACAGCACCGTGACGGGCGAGCGTATCGCGGGAGACGCGCTGGGTGCGGCGTACTGGGGCCGCAACGTGCGAGCCACGGTGGATCTCGCCGGGGCGGTCTCGACGGCGCTCGCGGATGGATATCGCGTGTTTCTGGAGGTCGGCCCCCATCCTGTGCTCCTCGCGAACGTGCAGCAATGCATCGCGACGGCGCGGATCACAGGCGCGAAGGCGCTGCCGACCCTGCGCCGGCACGGCGAGGAGCGCCGGGCGGTGCTGGAAGCGCTGGGGGCGCTGCACGTCGAAGGGGTCGAGCTCCATGGGGGGGACCCGAATCCCCAATCCGGAAGGGTCTGCACGTTGCCCGTATATCCTTGGCAGCGAGAGCGGTACTGGATCGACGCGCCCGTGCGGCGGGAGCGCGTGGCGCGGGAGGAAGCCGATCTCCATCCGCTCCTCGGCCGAGGATATGCGTCCTCGATCGCGCCGGGGACCCATGTCTGGCAACGATCGTTGCGGCTCGAAGATCTCCCCTATCTGGCGGATCACCGCGTGGCGGGGAGCGTCGTGTTCCCTGCGACGGCTTATGCCGAAATGGCGCTCGCGGCCCTCTCGCTCGTGCAGGATGGGGGCGTCCTCGTCATCGAGGAGATGTCCCTCGAGCGGATGCTGATGCTCGACCCGGGCGTCACGCGTGAGCTCCAGCTCGTCCTCGTGGAGCAGGAGGGCGAGGCCGCGCAGGTCACGATTGCGAGCCGCGTGATGGGCGAGAAGGCGTGGGTGCGGCACGCGACCGCCAAGGTGCGCGTGGATCTCGCCACGGCGCAGCCACGTTCGTCCTCGCCGCCGCGGGCCATGATGGAGGGGCCGAACGCCGCGATCACGGCCGCGGAGCATTACGCGCGCATGGATGCTCTTGGCCTCGTGTACGGAGCGTCGTTCAGGGGTCTGCAATCCGTGAAGATCGACCAGGGCGAGGTGGTCGCTCACGTTCGTTTGCCCAGCGCGCTCGACGCGCAGGCGTCCGCATACCAGGTCCATCCGGCCCTCCTGGATGCATGCTTTCAGGCGGCCGCCTGGGCGCTCGATCCTTCGTCCTCCGACGAGACGACGTTCGTGCCGGCGAAGCTCGCGGGCCTGCGGTCCTTCGCGAAAACCAAGAGCGAGGTGTGGGTCCGCGTCCGGTCCGAGAAGCAGGCCGACGGCACGATTCCCAGCGTGAGCCTCACGGTCGTCGACGAAGCGGGTCGGGTATTGCTCGAGCTCGGAGAGCTCCGTCTCTTGCCGATCGAGGCGGCGCCGGCGCGCGAGCACGGCCGCTTCGACGACTGGTTGTTCGAGGTCGCCTGGCGGCGCCAGGACTTGCCCGTCGGGAAAACGAGCACGAACGGCGACGGCGCGTGGCTCGTGCTGCTCGACGCGAAGGGTCTGGGTCGGGCCCTCGCGGCGCGCCTGCGCGAGCGGGGTCATGCGAGTATCGAGGTCTCGATCGGCTCGATCTACGAACGCGTAGGCGCCGAAGCGTACCGGCTCGATCCCACGGATCCCGTGCAGGTGCGAAGGCTGCTGGCAGAGGTCTTCGGCGACGGGCGGAAATGCAGGGGCATCGTCCATCTGGCGGGCCTCGACGGGGCCTCCTGGGAGGCGACGAGCGCGGAGACGCTGTCCGGTGACATCCGGCGAAGCTGCGTGAGCGCGTCGAGATTGGCGCAGGCGGCTCTGGTGCAGGGTTGGCGCGACGTACCGCGGCTTTTCCTGGTGACGAGGGCGGCGCAAAGGGTTGGCGGAGAAGCTGCGCCCGTCGCGGTATCGCAGGCGCCGCTCTGGGGCCTCGGCCGAGCCATTGCGCTCGAACATCCGGCGCTCGAGTGTACGCTGCTCGATCTGTCGCCAATGCCGCTGCAGGACGAAATCGATCGTCTCGTCGACGAGCTCGGTGCGCGAGATGCCGAGAGTCAGGTGGCATTGCGGAGCGCAGGACGCTTCGTGGCCCGGCTCGCGCGCACCCGGATGACCGCCGCGCCCCCGAGGCAGGTGGCCATCCGTCCGGATGCCACCTACTTGATCACCGGCGGTCTGGGCGGCCTCGGGCTCGCGCTCGCGGGTTTCCTGGTCGGTCGTGGAGCCCGCCACGTCGCGCTGGTTGGAAGGAGCGAACCCTCGCCGCGGGCCCGGGAGGCGATCGACGCGATGGCAGCGACCGGAGCTTCGATTCGTGTCGTGCGGGCCGACGTGTCGCGGCGGGAGGAGGTCGCTCGCGTCCTGTCGACGATGCAGCGCGAAATGCCGCCGCTTGCCGGTATCGTGCACGCCGCGGCGGTCCTCGAAGATCGCACGCTGCTCGAGCTCACCGAGGAGGCGTTCCTGCGCGTGATGGGCGCGAAGGTGCTCGGGGCGCTGCACCTCCACGAGCTCACCGCAGCCGAGCCTCTCGATTTCTTCGTGTGTTACTCCTCCGCAGCGGGGCTCTTGGGCTCGCCTGGGCAAAGCAACTATGCCGCCGCGAATGCATGCCTCGACGCGCTCGCGCGGGCGCGCGTGCACGCGGGGCTGCCAGGGACGAGCATTGCATGGGGGCCATTCACGGAGGTCGGCCTCGCGGCGGCGCAGGAAGCCCGCGGTCGAGCGGTCTCCGGGCGCGGCATCGAGGGCATGTCGCCGGCCGATGGGAATACCATCCTCGAGAAGCTGATCGAGCGGCCGAGGGCAGAGGTCGGCGTGCTGCGGCTCTCCTTGCGGCAATGGCAGGAGTTCTACCCCCAGGCCGCCGCGCTCCCGTTCTTCGCGGAGCTGCGCGCGGAGGCACCCGGTCAGGCCCCCGGCGGGTCGAGCGCGGGTTCCTTCCGTTCGACGCTCGAGGAGGTCGCGGCAGACGCGCGATTCGCCCTCCTGCAGCGGCACGTGCTCGAGCACCTCGGGCGGGTCTTGAGGCTCGATCCCGGTCGCATCGACCCGGCCGCGACGTTCACGAGCCTCGGCGTCGATTCCCTCATGAGCCTGGAGCTCAGGAACAGGCTCCAGCAAAGCCTGCGTCTCGATCTCCCGTCGACCCTCCTCTTCACCTATCCGACGCTCGAAAAGCTCACGCTGTCGCTCCTGGATGCGCTGCAGCTCCCGGCGTCGCCGGAGCCCGCGCCGCTCGACGCGCCCGCGGGAGGCGAGAGCGGAGAGGCGGAGCGCCTCGCGCAGATGGATGTCGACGATCTCGTGGCTCTCCTCGACGAGGAGCTCTCCCTCACCCGAAAAGGGGTTTGACCATGGCGCTCTCCGAAAACGAGATCCTCGGAAAGCTGCGCGATGCGATCGTGGCATTGAAGGAGACCCGTGCCGAGCGCGACGCGCTCCTGCGGGAAAAGACGGAACCCATTGCCATCGTCGGGATGGCTTGCCGGTTCCCGGGCGAGGCGAATTCGCCGGAGGAGTTCTGGGATCGCCTGGCGGGCGGCGCCGACGCGGTGACCGCGGTTCCGGCGAATCGATGGAAGATCGACCCGCTGATCGACGCCGAGCCCCGGCTGCAAGGTGCACGCTGGGGCGCGTTCGTGGGCGACGTCGATAGGTTCGATGCGGGGTTTTTCGGCATCTCGCCTCGTGAGGCCGAGCGGCTCGACCCACAGCAGCGTTTTCTCTTGGAGGTGTCCTGGGAGGCGCTCGAACGCGCGGGGTACGACGCCCCAAAGCTCGTCGGGACGAAGACCGGGGTCTTCGTCGGGATCATGAACACCGATTACCTGGAGCTCAGCCTGGCGCAGCCTCGGGAGAGCCAGGAAGCGTACACCGCGACCGGGAACGGACACAGTTTTCCCGCGGGCAGGCTCGCGTACGCGTTCGGGCTTCAGGGACCCGCCACGGCGGTGGACACGGCTTGCTCGTCGTCGCTCGTCGCGGTCCACCTCGGCTGCCAGAGCTTGCACACGCGAGACAGCGATCTCGCGCTCGTCGGGGGCGTCAGCTTGATGCTGGATCCGCTCATCGCCGAGGTGACGGCGAAGACCGGCGCGCTCGCGCCGGACGGCCGGTGCAAGAGCTTCGATGCGCGGGCGAATGGGTATGTCCGAGGCGAGGGGTGCGGGGTCGTCGTTTTGAAGCGGCTCTCGGACGCGCAGCGGGACGGCGATTGCATCCTGGGGCTGATCCGCGGATCGGCCGTGAACCAGGACGGGCGCTCGACGGGGCTCACCACGCCGAACGTGCTCGCGCAGCAGACGATGTTGAAGGCGGCGCTCTCTCGCGCGGGCCTCTCGCCGCAAGACATCGGGTATGTCGAGGCGCACGGGACCGGGACGCCGCTCGGCGATCCGATCGAAATGGACGCGCTCCGCGCGGTGCTGGGCCAGCCGCGCGCCGATGGCACGCATTGTTTCGTGGGGACCGTCAAGACGAACATCGGGCACCTGGAGGCGGCGGCGGGTGTGGCGGGGCTCATCAAGGCCGTGCTCACGTTGCAGCGCGGGGTGATCCCCAGAAACATCCATTTCCGGGCATTGAATCCCCGCAGTTCGCTGGACGGCACGCCGCTCGTGGTTCCGACCGAAAACGTGCCTTGGCTGCGGGGCGATAGGCCGCGTCGGGCGGGCGTGAGCTCGTTCGGTTTGAGCGGGACGAACGCGCACGTGATCCTGGAGGAGGCGCCTCCGGACGAGGCGAGGTCACCCGAGCGGGAGCCCTCGGTCCATCTGTTGCCGCTCTCGGCGAAGAGCCCCGAAGCGCTCCGCGCGGCGGCGCATTCGTTGGCGGCGTGGTTGTCGAAGACGAACGATGTCTCGTTGCGCGAGGCTGCGTACACGGCGAGCGTGCGCCGGACGCACCACGAGCACCGCCTCGCCGCGGTGGGCGCGACGCGGGAGGAGCTCGCCGGGCTCCTTGCCTCGTTTGTCCGGGGAGAAGCGCCGGGCGGCGTCGTGCAGGGAAAGATCGCGGCGCAGGCGCGGCCGAAGGTGGTCTTCGTTTTTCCTGGACAGGGTTCGCAATGGTTGGGGATGGGCCGTGCGCTCCTGGCGCAGGAGCCCGGATTTCGCGCGTCGCTCGAGGCTTGTGATCAGGCGATCCGCGCGGAGGCCGGCTTCTCGGTCATCGACGAGATCTCGGCGGACGAGGCCCGGTCGCGCCTTGCGGAGATCGACGTGGTGCAGCCCGTCCTGTTCGCGATCGAGGTGGCGCTCGCGTCCTTGTGGCGATCCTGGGGTGTGGAGCCGGATTGTGTCGTCGGCCATAGCATGGGCGAGGTCGCCGGGGCGCACGTGGCGGGGATGTTGAGCCTCGAGGACGCGGCGAAGGTCATCTGTCGCCGGAGCCGCTTGCTTCGCCGGATCAGCGGCCGGGGCGCGATGGCGCTCGTCGAGCTCGACATGGCGGAGGCCGAGGCCGCGATCGAGGGGTACGAGCATAAGATCGGCGTCGCGGTGAGCAATGGGCCGAGGTCCACGGTCCTGTCGGGCGACCCGGCGGCGCTCGAGGAGGTCCTCGGGGCGCTCGAAAAGAAGGGCGTATTCTGCCGTCGCGTGAAGGTGGACGTCGCCTCGCACAGCCCCCAGGTGGATCCTCTTCACGAGGATTTCGCGGCGTCACTCCGAGACATTCGCCCCGAGGACGGAAGGACGGCGATGCGCTCGACGGTGACGGGACGGTCGTCGAAGGGGGCCGAGCTCACGGCTTCGTATTGGTGGGACAACCTGCGGCAGCCCGTTCGATTCTCGCTCGTCACACAGGCGCTCATGAAAGAGGGCCACACGCTCTTCGTCGAGATGAGCCCGCACCCGATTCTGGTGCCTTCGATCGAGGAGAACTTGCGAGAGACGCACGTCGAGGGCGCGGCCCTTGCATCGATGCGCAGGCAGGCCGACGAGCTCCGGACGATGCTCGAAGCGCTCGGGGCGCTCCATGTCCGGGGATGCGCGATCCAATGGCGCAAGCGTTTTCCCAGCGGGGGGCGCGTCGTGCCGCTCCCCACGTACCCATGGCAGCGCGAGCGATTTTGGCTCGAGACGCGCGGGGCGCGCGCCCGCCTCCCGCGGGAAGAGGGCGCTCATCCGCTGCTGGGTATGGGCATCGTTCCTGCGTCGCAGCCCGAGCTGCACATATGGGAGCAGCGCCTGAGCACGGAGGGATGGCCCTACCTCGAAGATCATCGGGTGCAGGGAGAGGTGGTCTTCCCCGGGGCAGGATACGTCGAAATGGCGCTGGCCGCGGGAGCCCGGGTGTACGGAGAGGGCGCGGTCCGGCTCGATACGATGTCGTTCGAGCAAATGCTCGTGCTGCCGCGCGGGCAAGCGCGCATCGTGCAGGTATCGCTCCTCGAAGAGGGCGGGGGGCGGGGCGCGGTGACGATTTCGAGTCGGGCCGAGGGCGCGAAGGAGTGGGTACGCCACGCGGAGGGGATCCTGCGGGTGGTGGCCACGTCGACGGCGCCGCCTGCCAGCGAGGACCGAAGGGACGTCGAAGCGCGTTGTCCGGAGGTCCTGGAGGGCCCCGCCCATTACCAGCGCATGGAGGCGCAGGGCCTTTCGTATGGCAAGTGCTTCCAGGGGGTCGAGCGGCTGCACCTGGGGAAAGGCGAAGTCGTGGCGCGCGTGCGGCTGCCCGACGAGGCGCGCGCGGATTTCGGCGATTATCTCGTTCATCCGGCGCTCCTCGACGCGTGCTTCCAGGCAGCCGGTTGGTCGCTGCGGGCGTCGTTGGGAGACGGCACGTTCGTCCCCGTGAAGGTCGCAGGCGTCCGCGTGCACGAGCGACCCGGGCTCGAAGTCTGGGTTCACGGGCGCCTCTCGGGGGACGGCACGGAGAGCGACCCGGCCTTCTCGCTCGTGATTCGAGGCGAGTCAGGGAATGCGCTGGTCGAGGTGTCGGAGCTCCGCGTGCAGCGGCTCACCGAGGCGGCCGGGGCCACGCGGGAGCCCTTCGCCGAGTGCGTGTTCGAGGTGTCGTGGCGGCGGAAGGACCTTCCTCCGGTGGCCGAGACAAACCCCGGCGCGTGGCTCGTCTTCGCGGACGAGAAGGGGCTCGGCGCCGTGGTGGCGGAGCAGCTCCGCCAGCGCGGGCATACTTGCGTGGAGGTCGCGGCCGGCGAGCGTTATGCTCCCGAGGGCGAACGCCGATACCGGGTGGATCCCACGAGTGTCGAGCAATGGCAAGAGCTCTTGCACGACGCCTTCGGCAAGGATCCTTGTCGCGGCGTCATCCATTGCGCCGCGCTGGACGGCGCGGGCTGGAGGGAGACGAGCGCGGCCACGGTCGAGGCGGATTTGCGCCGCGGCACGCTGAGCGCGATACGGCTCGCCCAGGCGATCTGGCGTCGAGCATCTCGTGATGCGCCGCGCCTGTTCCTGTTGACGCGCGGCGCGCAGGCCGCCGGCGTGCGCGTGACGCCGCTCGCGATTTCGCAGGCCGCGATGTGGGGTCTCGGGCGCGTCCTGGCGATGGAGTTGCCCGACCTCGGCTGCGTGCGCCTCGACCTTCCCACGGACATGAGCCAGGACGAACCGGAGCTCGTGGTCCGAGAGGTCCTTTCGGGGAGCGAGGAGGATCAGGTCGCGCTCAGGCCGGAGGGGCGATACGTGGCGCGGCTCGTGCGAGGAAACCTGGCGGTGGAAGGCCCCGCGGGCGAACGCCGAGAGCCCGCGGCGGGCAGGCCGTACCGGCTCGAAATCGGCGAGCCCGGGGTGCTCGAGCGCCTCTGCCTGCGGTCCATGGAGCGCCGTCCGCCGGGCCCCGGAGAGGTGGAGATCGAGGTCGAGGCAGCGGGGCTGAATTTCCTCGACGTCATGAAGGCCATGGGGATCTACCCCGGCATGGACCCGAGGTCGGCGCAGCTCGGCGGCGATTGCGCGGGCCGGATCGTGGCGCTCGGGGAGGGCGTGCATGGGCTCTATGTGGGGCAGGAGGTCATCGCCGCCGCCGCGTCGAGCTTCGCGAGCCACGTGACCACACGCGCCGAATTCGTCGCGCGCAAGCCGGCGGGGATTTCGTTCGAGCAGGCGGCGACGATCCCGGCGGTCTTCACGACCGTGTACTGGGCGCTTCATCACGTCGGTCGGCTACGGCAGGGCGAGCGGATCTTGATCCATTCCGCGACCGGCGGGACCGGGCTCGCGGCGATACAGTATGCGCGGTCCGTGGGCGCCGAGATTTTCGCGACGGCGGGCAGCGAGGAAAAACGCGCCTACCTGCGTTCCCTCGGCATCGAGCACGTGATGGATTCGCGTACCCTCGCATTCGCGGACGAGGTGATGGCCCGAACGGGAGGGCGCGGCGTGGACGTCGTGTTGAATTCGCTCACGGGTGACGCGCTCCTGAAGAGCCTCGACGTGCTGGGCCCATACGGGCGCTTTCTGGATATCAGCAAGAAGGACATCTATCAGAACACCCGGCTTCCGCTCCTGCCGTTCCGGAAGAGCCTCTCGTACACGGCCATCGACCTTGCCGGAATGGGGGAGGAGAGCCCCGAGCGATTCGCGCGGCTGCTCGGCGAGGTGATGGCGAAGTTCGAGGATGGCACGCTCGAGCCGCAGCCGGTGCAGGTGTTCCCGGCGAGCTCCGCGGACGAGGCGTTCCGATGGATGGCGCAGGCTCGGCACATCGGGAAAATCGCGCTGCGGATGGCGGACCCGGCCGCGCAAATCGCGGCGCCCGTGGTGCGGGCGCGCGTCCGGGGCGACGGAACGTATCTGATCACCGGTGGCCTCGGGGGTCTCGGGCTGTCGCTCGCAGGATGGCTCGTGGAGCAAGGCGCAAGGCATGTCGCGCTCATGGGTCGAAGCGCGCCGAGCGAAGCCGCGAACGACGCGATTCGTAGGATGAAGGAGGCGGGCGCCGAGGTGCGTGTCGTGCGGGGAGACGTGTCGGTGCGAGCGGACGTGGACGCGGCGATGGCGGAGCTCGATCGGAGCATGCCTCCCCTGCGCGGCGTCGTGCACGCGGCGGGGTCGCTCGCGGACCAGACGCTGCCGGAGATGACGGAAGCGCACTTCTGGGGACCGGTCGCGCCCAAGACGCTCGGCGGATGGAACCTGCACGAGACGACGCGCGGCCGGGATCTCGATTTCTTCGTGGCCTACTCGTCTGCGGCAGGGCTCCTGGGTTCGCCCGGACAAGCGAATTATGCGCTGGCCAATACCTTCCTCGATGCGCTTTGTCAGGCGCGCGTCGCCGACGGTTTGCCCGGAACGAGCATTCAGTGGGGGCCGTTCGCGAACGTGGGCCTCGCAGCGGCTTCGGACGTTCGTGGGAAGCGCATCGCTTCTCGCGGCGCCGCGAGCATGACGCCCGAGGAGGGCAATACGTTGTTCGGTCGGCTCCTCGAGCATCCGCGCCCCGAGGTGGGGCTCCTCCGCTTCGACGTGCGCCAGTGGCTCGAATTTTATCCCCACATGGCGGCCATGCCCTTCTTGTCGGAGCTGCTCGCCGAAAAAGGCTCCGTCGCGAGTAGCGTCAAGGCCGGAGGCTTGCGCGACGCGCTCGATCGCGCGGGGGCGGCAGAGCGGGCGGCGATGGTCGAAGCGCACCTCCGCGAGCAGCTCGGCCGTGTGCTTCGGCTCGAGCCGGCCCGCATCGACACGCGGACGCCTTTCACGAGCTTCGGAATGGATTCGCTGATGAGCCTGGAGCTGCGCAACCGGATCGAGGCGAGCCTCGGCCTCAAGCTCTCGGCGGCGCTGCTCTTCACATACCCCACCGCGGAGGCGCTCGCGGCTCATCTCCTCGAGCGGTTGGCCCCCGCGCCGCCCGCCAGCGCGGAAGGCGCGGCGGAGGTCTCGCCGCCCGTCGCGGCGCACGCGGAGGAGGAGCTGGCGACGGCGGGGGAGGGCGTGGTCGAGGGAGACGAGGCGGAGCTCGTGAACAAGCTCGAGGCATTCGAGGAGTTTCTGGGATGAGCAGCGCAGGCGGACCGGGGGGGCCTCCGCGCCGAGAGGGCGCGTCCGGCGAGCCGACCCCACTTCAGCGCGCGGTCGCCGCGCTGGAGAAGATGAAAACACGTCTGGACGCCGTCGAGCGCGCGGCGAACGAGCCCATCGCGATCGTGGGGATGGCGTGCCGTTTCCCCGGAGGAGGCGACGGTCCCGAAGCATTCTGGGCGGCGCTCGAGAACGGCGTCGACGCGGTCCGAGAAATCCCTGCCGATCGATGGCCCCCCGAGGCGATTTCCGGCGATCGACCGGCGGCTCGATGGGCCGCCTTGCTGGACGACGTATCGCAGTTCGACGCGGCGCACTTCGGGATCTCGCCGCGCGAGGCGGAGAGCCTGGATCCCCAGCAGCGCCTGCTCCTGGAGGTGACGCGGGAGGCCCTGGACGACGCGGGGCAACGTCCGGACCGGCTCATGGGGAGCAAGACCGGGGTTTTCGTCGGTCTGTGCAATACTGATTATGCGCAGATCATGACGCAGGCCTGGGCGGGGGCGTACGACGCGTATTGCGCCACGGGAAATGCCTTCAGCACGGCGGCGGGGAGGGTGTCGTTCGTCTTTGGCTTCCAGGGGCCGGCCATTGCCATGGACACGGCATGTTCCTCGTCTCTCGTGGCGGTCGCGCAGGCATGCCAGAGCCTGCGCGCGCGGGACAGCGATCTCGCGGTGGCCGGGGGCGTGAACGTGATCGCGTCGCCGCTGACCATGCAGCTCATCCTCGAGACGCAGGCGATGTCGCCGGACGGCCGATGCAAGACGCTGGACGCGCGGGCGAACGGGTTCGTCCGCGGCGAGGGGTGTGGCCTCGTGGTGCTCAAGCGGCTCTCCGATGCATTGCGGGACGGCGATCGTATCCGGGCCGTGATTCGAGGCTGGGCGGTCAACCAGGATGGGCGCTCCACCGGTTTGACGACGCCGAACGTCCTTTCTCAGCAGGCCATGCTGCGGCAGGCGCTCGAGCGCGCGCGCCTGTCCCCGGGCGACATTGGTTACGTCGAAATGCACGGGACGGGCACGTCGCTCGGCGATCCCATCGAGGTGGAGGCGCTCCGCGAGGTCCTGGGCGCGCCGAGGGCGGACGGCTCGTCGTGCGTGCTCGGCGCGGTCAAGACGAACATCGGGCACCTGGAGGGAGCGGCGGGCATCGCGGGGCTCATCAAGGCCGTGCTTTCCATGGAGCACGAGCGTATCCCCCGAAACCTTCATTTTCGTCGGTTGAATCCGCGCATTTCCTTGGACGGGACGCCGTTCGTCGTGCCGACGTCGCCCGTGGCGTGGCCGCGCGCCGACAAACCTCGCCGAGCGGGTGTCAGCGGGTTCGGATTGAGCGGCACCAACGCGCACGTGATCCTGGAGGAGGCGCCCGCGGAGGAATCGAGGCGGAGTGCCGAGGAGGCTTCGGCCTACCTCGTTCCGTTGTCCGCGAAGAGCCCCGATGCGCTCGTGGAGATGGCCCGTCGTCATGCAGAGTGGTTGGTCCAGACGAACGACGCCTCGCTGCACGACGTGGCCTACACGGCGAGCGTGCGTCGGACGCACCACGAGCATCGGCTGTTCGTGGTAGGATCGACGCGCGAGAAGGTGGCTGCGCTCCTCGCGTCGATCGCGCGCGGGGAGGCGGCGGGCAGCACGCCGGAGAGGAACACGCGGAGCGCGGGGCGCCCGAAGGTGGTGTTCGTTTTCCCTGGCCAGGGTTCCCAATGGGCAGGCATGGGTCGGCAGTTGCTGACCGAGGAGCCGGCCTTTCGAGCGACGCTCGACGCCTGCGACGCGGCCATTCACGAGGAAGCCGGGTTTTCGGTCATCGAGGAGATGTCCGCCGAGGAAGGGCGTTCGCGGCTCGCCGACATCGCCGTGGTGCAGCCCGTCCTGTTCGCGATCGACGTCGCCCTCGCGTCGTTATGGCGATCCTGGGGCGTCGAGCCCGACTGCGTGGTGGGCCATAGCATGGGCGAGGTCGCGGCGGCGCACGTCGCGGGGAGCCTGAGCCTCGCCGACGCCGTGAAGGTCATCTGCCGCCGCAGCCGGTTGCTTCGCCGCATTGGCGGCAAGGGCGCGATGGGGCTCGTCGAGCTGCCCATGGCGGAGGCCGAGGCCGCGATCGTGGGATACGAGCAGAAGCTCGGCGTTGCGGTCAGCAACGGTCCGCGAGCCACGGTCCTGTCGGGAGATCCGGCGGCGCTCGAGGAGGTCCTCGGGGGGCTGGAAAAGCGCGGGGTCTTTTGCCGTCGCGTGAAGGTGGACGTGGCGTCGCATAGCCCGCAGGTGGATCCGCTACGCGAGGAGCTGCTGGCGGCGCTCCATGACGTGCGGCCCGCGGAGGCTCGGATCGCGATGCGCTCGACGGTGACGGGCGAGCTTTTGCGGGGTGGCGAGCTCGTGGCCTCCTACTGGTGGGACAACCTGCGCCAGCCCGTTCGATTTTCGCGCGTCACGCAGGCGTTGATGAAGGAGGGCCACACGCTCTTCGTCGAGCTCAGCCCTCACCCCGTTCTGCTGTCCTCGATCGAGGACAACCTGAAGGAAACGGCCGTCGAGGGGGCCGCCATCGCGTCGATGCGTAGACATGCAGACGAGCGTCGGAGCATGTTGGACGGGCTCGGCGCGCTTCATGTGGGAGGGGTCGAGGTTGGCTGGAAAAACCTCTACCCGGCAGGGGGGCGCGTGGTAAGCTTGCCCCCGTATCCCTGGCAGAGGCGTCGCTACTGGATCGCCGCTCCGAAGCAGGTTCGGCCGCATACGACCGCGGCCGCAGAGACGCAGCCTCTCCTTGGGCAGCCCCTCCCCGCGAGGGCGGATCGGCCCGAGGTGCGAACATGGGAGGCGCAGCTCGACGAGGCGTTGCTCGCGAGGATCGGCGTTCAGCGGTCGTTCGGCGTCCGTCGGCTGGCCAAAGGCGGGCTCGCGCGGCTCGCGGTCGCGGCGGCAGGGGAGGTCTTCGGCGAAGGCGCGTGGCAGATCGCGCTGCAATTCGGCGATGCCCCGGCGCTCGAGGACGACGAAATGGCCACCGTCCAGACCTTCGTTTCGCCTGAGGGAGCGTCCAAGGCGACCTTCGAGGTTCATGTTCGCCAGAACGACAAACGTCCCTGGCGCCGTGTTGTGCAGGGCAGCCTCGCGACGGCTCCTCCCGCGGACGGGGTGCGTACGGGACTCGCGGTCCTCGCGTCGGATCGCTTGCAGGACATGGCTCCGTCGCTCTGGGAGGCGCGGCTCGGGGCGCTGGGCCTCGATGATGACGTTTTTCGTGTGGAAGAGGTTCTGCGGAATGGCAGCGAGCTGCTCGTGCGGGGCACGGCCGCCCCCGATGCCGTGGGCGCGCTCCCTCGAGCCGTCGCCGCGCTCGTCTCGATCACGCATCCCGCGGCGCACGGGCATTCCTGGGCGATCGAGGCCGTCGACGGCTTTCTCGTGTCCCCCGCTTCCGTGGAGGGCCGCGCGTGGCTGCGTGCGCGCTGGGTCGAGAGAGATACGTCGTCCGGCTGCGTGAGCGCCGAGCTCGTGAGCGAAGCGGGGGACGTCCTGTCCTCGGTTCAACGAATCGATCTACGAGCAGAGGATCCAGAGGCCGTATTCCGCGCCCGCGGGAAACATCCCTTCGACGGTGCGTTCGCCGATTTCGTCTGGGAGCCCGCGCCGGCTCCGCGCCACGAACGGACGGGGCGGCGTGCGTGGCTCGTCATCGCGGACGCGGGAGGAACAGGGCTCGCATTGGCGACGCAGCTCCAGGGCACAGGCGACGCGGTCGTGACGTTGCCGGCCGCGCAGCTCGAGCACGGGATCGACAAGCTCGACCTCCTGCTCGCCTCTTCGCTCGACTTCGCAGGGATCGTCTACATGGGCGCGCTCGACGAACTGGGGCACGAGGCATTCTCTGCCGCTGCGGTCGAGGCGTCGACGTCCCGGCACGCGCTCGTGGCGCTCGCGATTGCCGACCTCCTCGCATCACGAGCGACCGCTCCCAGGTTGTGGCTCGTCACGCGCGGCGCGCAAGACGCGGGCGGCATCGACGTCTCGCCGGGGCCGGCCGGACTCTGGGGCCTCGGGCGTGTGCTGTCGCAGGAGCTCCCCGCCGTCTGGGGAGGGATCGTCGACCTCGAACCCACGCCGAACGCGGAGGAAACGCGCCTCCTCGCGGAGTCGCTGCGGTCCTCGGGGGAGGAATGGTCCGCCCTTCGAGGCGCCGCGCGCTTCGTCGCCCGTCTCGCGCCGATCTCGCTCCCCGTCCATCGGGCCATCGAGGTTCGTCCCGAATGCACGTATCTGATCACCGGCGCGCTTTCCGTTCTGGGCCAAGAGGCCGCGCGATGGCTGGTCATGCGCGGCGCGCGCAATTTGCTGCTCGTCGACGAGCCACACCGCATGGGGCTCGTGCCGACGTGGGTTCGGGAGCTCGAAGCGCTCGGAGCGCGCGTCGACATCCGGGGAGCCGACGCGGCGGACGAGGAGGTCATGAGGCGCGTGCTTTCACGTGCATCGAACCCGATTGCAGGGATCTTCCAGGTTGGATACGGCGTGGAGGACGCTCGCCGCCTGACGGACGCGGAGACACGGCGGGAGCTCGCCACGGTCGTGGAGGCCCAATGCCTCCCCTGTTTTACGCTGCATTCGCTGACGGCGAACCATCGATTGGACTTTTTCGTCCTGTTCTCGCCCGCGCCTGCGCTTCTCGGCTGGGAGGGGCTCGGCGCGAGCGCCGTGGCGGCGGCGGTGGTCGACGCGTTCGCCCGTCGTCGCCGTCGAACCAGCCATCGCATCACGATCGCGCACGTCTTCCCCCTCCTCGAGGTGCGCGCGCCCATGTCCGAGCTGGAGGACGAGCTCGTCGCGGTGGGAATCGAAGGAATACCCGCTCCTCGCCTCTTCGAGGCGCTCGAGCACATGCTCGCGATGGACCGCCCTGCGGCGATCGTCGGATGGGCGGACTGGGCGCATCTTCGGGCGCCAAAACAGGTCGGCCCCGCTCGTTCGCGGCTCGAGGCGA
This sequence comes from Polyangium sp. y55x31, assembly GCF_029946505.1. Classification (GTDB taxonomy): domain Bacteria; phylum Myxococcota_A; class Polyangia; order Polyangiales; family Polyangiaceae; genus Polyangium. The sequence goes on along the minus strand of NZ_JARZHG010000004.1, from coordinate 441,298 downwards.
GCGGGGATGTTCCGGCGACGGTCGAAGGCGCGGCTTCGTTGCGGAGGCGTATCGTCGAGGCGAACGAGGAAGGGGCGCGGCACATCGTCGAAGGCGCCGTGCGTCGTCTCGTCGCGCACGTGCTTCACGCCGATCCCAACGACCGCCTGCCGGGTCATCAGGCGCTCTCCACATTCGGCATGGATTCGATCATGGGCGCGCAGCTCCTCGGCCGCCTGCGTGGAGCCTTCGACCTGGTCCTCCCGCTCAAGATCCTGCTGGAGAATCCCAGCATCGATGCGCTGGTCGGCCACGTCGCGACGGCGATTCGTTCCGGCGAGGGGAGCGTGGCGGCGGGTTCGAGGTCGCGCGGTGAGCGGGGGCTTTGCATCGAGCTCACCAGAGGCGGCGACGGACCGCCGATGTTCTGGACGCCGCCGCTCACGGGATCCGCGCTCATTTATCAATCGCTCGCGCGCCGCTTGGGGAAGGAACGCCCCTTTCATGCCTTCGACGCGCCCGGGATCGATTCGGATGCTCCCCCTTGCGATCGTGTCGAGACCCTGGCTGCCCGGTTCATCGAGGCGATGCGAACGGTGGCACCCCGCGGGCCTTATCGGCTGGGGGGATACTCGTTCGGCGGGCTCGTTGCCTACGAGATGGCCAGGATCCTGCAAATTGCAGGAGAGACGGTCGAAGCGCTGGTGATCGTGGACGTTCCCGCCCTGGAGGCGGGAGACCTCGCCACACGTCTGGCGCAGGCTGCGCGGTTCGTCGATCCCGATTACGACGTGTCGACGCTGGCCGACATCGGGCGAGAGGAGGCCGTTTCGCGGCTCGCCCGCAGCATTGGCGCGATGCTGGGCTTACCGCCGGATCTGAGCGAGTCGACCCATTTGTTGGGCGTGTACCGGGCGCATTTCAATGCCCTGATCGATTACGTGCCGCAGCCGTACGGCGGCTCCATGACCGTGCTCGCGACCCGGGACAGCATCGACCGCCTCGCGCTCATGACGCGGTCGCCACGAGAGCCGTCCCTGGGCTGGCGGCGCCTCGTCACGGGCTCGGTGCAGGTGCACGAGCTACCGGGGAATCACTTGAATGTCGTCCTGGAGCCGACCTCAGCCGAGATCGCGCGGATCCTCGGGCTCGTTCTCGAGGCGTCGCGTGATGGGGCGTGAGGGCTTCGTGACGGAGGGGTCGGCTGACGGCGGAGGAGACTGCTAGGCCGACCCGGTGGCATGCACGCCGAAGCGGCTGGGAGCTCGGATGCTCAGGGGGCTCCGGCGCACTCCACGGCGACCTTGTATTGCTCGCGCATGTACTGCATCCCCCACCAGGCCCAGAACTCCGTCGCCTCGCGCCTGAACTCCGGCCGGATCTTGGCGAAGATGCTCACCGTCTGGATGATGCCGGCGAAGTACGACTGGGACACCACCATTTCCGGGGTCTCGCCTTGCGCGATCATGCCGGGGATGACCGTGTTCACGTACGTGTCCCGGATCTCGGTCGTGCCTTGCTCGAGGTACTCTCTCGCCATGGCCAAACCGCCCTGGAGAACCTGCGCCATGTCGTCGAGTTTGTACTGACCCTTCCGCGTCGGGTCCTTGTTGAGCGAGTCGAGCAGTGCCTGTGCGGCATCGGGGATCGCCGCCGTGTACGCGTCCAGGAATTCACGAGCCCAGGGTTCCATAGACCGCCTAGTTACCATGCATCGAAGCGGCCTACAAGCGTCGACTGTGCGGCTCCGCAGGCGTCGAGGCCTCCCGCGGCTCGAGGTCGTCCCCCGGTCGTCCGCTTGCCGCGCCCTCATTCACGAGGTGCCGGTCTCGTTCGCGGGCTGTGGTCGGCTCTTGCGGGGGGACGGGCGTGGGCGCGGGGCGCGAGGGGAAGGGTTACGTTCGCTCGTCCCTCCCGAGACAAACGTATTTGCGGGTCGTGAATGGGGCGCTGCGTTCAATGGGCGCGAACCGCAGGAACCTGAAATGCCTTGGCTTTCGCCGCGCTCGGCTCATCGTGGCGGCGCCTCCCGGTGTGGGCCGACGTGGACGCCAAGGTGTGGCTGCCGCGCCGTGACGAACCGGAGGAGCACCCGGCGCCCGGGGGGCTTGTCCTGTCGCGCGTTCCTCAGGGTGCAGGATTCCAGGGCTGCGGGAGGCGAGAGCGGCACATACGCCAAACAAACGTGATGTGTGTCACGTCTTGGCGCGAGGGATGCCCGGATGACCGAGGCGAACGCGGTATTACCCTGGGCGGACGTTGTGGTAGCATGCCACCATGCTCACCGAAGGCGATCGCCTGCAGCTCGCTCGGTTCATCCAAGCGAACGTCGAAAAGTACACGGACGCGCTCGTCCGTGCCGTCGAGCTCACCCAGGCGAAGGATTACCAGCGCCAAGATCTGCAGCAGATCATCGCCGGGTACGTCGCGATCATGTCCGAGGCCCTCGTCGAGGAGAGCAGCGAGAAGCGGACGTTCTACCTGGAGACGGTCATCCCGGGTCTCGTCACGAACGGCGAGGCGCTGCCCAAGCTCCTGTACGGCGCGGCGAGCGTCAGCCTGATCATCTCGATGGATGTGATGCACGGATTCCCCTCCGCCTCGCCCACCGCCTCGCCGAGTGAACTTTCCGATTGGGTTGCCGATTATTTTGCGTCGTTTCTGCGTGACATGATGGGCTCCGCGCTCACCACCGCGATGCAGAACCCCGGGCTCCTCGCGCAAATGGCGAGCGCGAGCAGCTAAACCGGGCCTTCGTCCGGCCGGACCGCAGCTCGGGGCGGCAAGGTGGGAGATATTTGATACCGCCCATTTTCGTAGGCCCAATCCAGGTGGCCACGGAGCAGATGCCCGAGCGCGGTGACGAAGCGGCGCGTGCCCTCGTCGGGGTCGTCTTGGCGTAGTCGCTCCGAGAGCTGGAACCACTGGCGCATGCGCTCGTTGTGCATGCCAATCACGAGCTCCTCCGCCTGCGCGGCGCCGATTCCTTTCTCGCGCATGAGCACGAGGACGAGGTTGTGGTAATCGCCCTCTTCGAGCTCCCGCGCATAAGTGAACAGGTCGTTCGCCATTCCCACGAGCAGGCAAGCCTGGCTTTCGAACTGCGAGACCTCCGGCCGCTTCCGGGCCGCCGTCCCCGACGGCCGGGCCCGATCCGCGTCGGCGAGCTCGATGAGCGGATACAGGCCAATCGTGGTCTTCCGCGCCTCCAGATAAAGCTCCGCGTGCGGGATGAACCGGTTTCGTCGATTGATCGCCTCCCAGGCAAAACCGGCGAATAGATCGGCGACCTTGTCGACGAAACGCGCGAACCAGGCCTCGGAGAACGTATTCGTCATCCGCAGCCGGAGATCCGCGAACGCCTGCGCCATCGGGACGTCGCCTCGCGGCGGATCGGTTCCACGCAGGACGTTCACCTGTCGACCCAGCAATGTAGCGGTATCGATCGGATGAACCTCCAGCCGTTCGCTCAGATCGTCCGTCAGGAAAAACAGCGCGAGCCAGTCCGTCGCGATTTGTAATGCTTCGGCGCCGATACCGGGGAAAAATCGTGCCGCGAGGGTTCCGAGCTGAATTTTTTCGAGCCGCGCGTAGCCGGTCTCCGTCGGGAGAAGCTCGTGGCTGCGCGCCCACCGGAGCGTCGCGGCCTGCGCTTCCGCGCCGTTCGGATGGAGCGCCGAAGGTAGCGGACAATATAAGGCAGAACCCATGAGGTTCATGAGGCCCTCCAGGCGCGACCGCGTTTTGCCAACGATTCCCGCTTCCATTAGAACGGAGAAAAACCTCGAAGTCAAGGGTGTTACAGGGTACGGAAGCACAGCACAGCGCCACGCGGATCTCGGCGCTCGCACGAATGTTCGCAATGCAAGCGTTCGGCCGACCGAAAATGGCGCCGTCGGCATTGGTGCCATTTCCACCGCATCTTTTCGAAAAAACGAGCCGCGTCCGGATCGTCGCCGCCCCCCGCGATCCCGATGCGCTGTGCCACACGACGCGTCGTCCGTTTCCCCCGCTCCCATCCATTGCCCTCCACCCTCGTTCGGTGTCACAACCACGCCCCCGATGGCCCGCCCCCAGCTCCTCTCCATCCCCGAGCGCCTCGACGCCAACCCCCGCTTCACCGGCCGCGGCGTCGTCATCGCCCTCGTCGACAGCGGCTTCTACCCGCACCCCGACCTCATGCGCCCGAAGCGCCGGATCAAGGCGTACGCCGACGCAACGCGTGACGAGGCCGTCGCCGACGACTTCTTCACGCCACGCGCCGCGTCGTGGCACGGGACGATGACCGCCTGCACCGCAGCAGGAAACGGCTACGTGTCGGGCGGTCGTTACCGCGGGCTCGCCTCGGAAGCCGAGGTCGTGCTCGTCAAGGCGCTGAGCAGCGAGGGAAAGATCACGGGCAAGAACGTCGCCCACGCGATCCGTTTGCCGCTGCGTTACCCGCACCTCGGCATCCGCGTGATCAACGTGTCGCTCGCCGCGCCGTCGAATGATCCCGACCTCGCCGAGGTCGAGGCCGCCGTGGCCGAGGTCGTCGCCGCGGGGATCACGGTCTTCGCCGCCGCAGGCAACACGCCCGGGAGGCCCTCGCGCCCGCCCGCATCCGCGCCCGAGGCGATCACCGTGGGCGGGCTCGACGACAAGGGCGAGCGGGAAGGGGACGCGTCGCTCTGGCCGTCGAGCTACGGCACGATCCGCGAAGGCCTCGACAAGCCGGACCTCGTCGCCCCCGCGATCTGGGTGCCCGCGCCGATGCTGCCCGGCACGCTCGTCGCACGCGAGGCGGTCGCGCTCTTCCAGCTCCTCTCCGTGCTCGAAGAGCTCTCCGTGGAGCAGGGTTTTTCAGAGCAGAAGCAGCGCGCGAGCCACGAGGAGCGTAGCAGCGTGAACGGGCTCATCGACGCCGTGAGCGCGCGCATCAACCGGCAGAAATACATCGGCGTCGACTACCAGCACGTCGACGGGACGTCGTTCGCCGCGCCGATCGCGGCGAGCGTGGCGGCGCAGATGCTCGAAGCGAACCCGAGCCTCACGCCCGCGCAGATCCGCGAGGGCCTGCTCGCGACGGCCGCGCCGATGCCGCAGTACCCGAAGATCCAGCAGGGCGCGGGCTTCATCCGGCCACGTCAGGCCGTGATGTGGGCGCAGCAGAAGAAGCAGGACAAGTTCGTCGCCGTGGTGGAAGAAGGCGCGCTCGAGTAACGCTCAAGGCTCCGCGTACACGGTCTCCCACGTGCGCGGAAAGACGCCGTCCTTGCCGAAGAGCTTCGGCACGACCTCGTCCCAGCCGCCGAGCGCGTCGATCCGCACGGGATCCTTCACCTCGGGGAACGCGGCGGCGTGCGCGGCGCGTACCTCGGCGTCGTCGCTGCGGAAGCCGTACGTCGCGAGGATGTGCTGGGCCTCGTTGGAGCTCAAATAATCGACGAAGGCCTCGGCCTCCGTCAAGAGGGCGTGCTTCTTGGCGTTCGTGTCCACGACGGCCGCCATGACCTCGACGACCATCGTCGAGGAGGGGATCACCATGTCGTAGGTGCGGCCCGCGGCGCGGCCCGCGAAGACCTCGCTCTCGTAGGTGACGGCCACGTCGCCGACGCCCTTCTCGAACGTGATGAGGCTCTCGCGCGCGCCCTTGTCCGCGATGGCGACGTTCTTCAAGACGCCGCGGAGATACCCCTGCGCGGCGGCCTCGTCGTTCGCGGCGACGCCCGCATGGCCGCGGAGCGCCGAGGCCCAGAGCGCGCTGACGTTCCACATCGCCCCGCCGCTCGTCTTCGGGTTCGGCATGAGCACGTCGAGGCCGGGGCGCGCGAGATCGGGAAACCCCGTGATGCCCTTGGGGTTGCCCGGACGAACCGCGAGGGCCACGACCGAGGTGGTGAAGGAGCCGCGCCGGCCACGCTTGCGCCAGTCGTGCGTGATGAGCTTTTCCTTCTCCAGGCGCGTGACGTCCGGGGCGAGCGCGAGCACGACGACGTCGGCCGGAAAGCCGGAGGCGACGGCGCGAGACTGCGCGCCGCTCGCGAGGTACGAGGCGCGCACGCGGAGGCGCTTGCCCGTGCGGGCCTCGTACTGCTTCTGAAAGGCCGGGAGGATGCCGCGTTCGAAGGCGTCACGCGGCGCGGAGTAGGCGGCGAGGACGAGCGTCGTGTCCGCCTCGGGTTCGCGTCGCTCGTTCGTGCACGACGCGAGCCCGAGGAGGCAAGAGAGCGCGAGGGCGAGGCGCGCCCAGCGCATCGATCAGGGGAGGATCGACGGATCGAGGATGCCGCCGGTGTTCGTGACGCCGCCGCCGGGCGTGACGCCGCCCCAGATGACCATCTTGCTGCCCGTGCTGATGGCCGTGTGATGCGCGCGGCCGACGGGCGCGGTCGGGATCGGCTTCGCGCTCCAGGTGTTCGTCGCCGGGTTGTAGAGCGAGCCCGTGTTGAGGTAGGTGCCGTCGACGTTCTGGCCGCCCCACACGATGAGGCGCGGCGCGATCCACACGGCCGTGTGGTACTGCCGGAGGTCGGGCGCGCCCTCGGTCGTCATGAAGCTCCACTCGATCTTCGGCTTGTACCGCGCGCCGATCGAGGCGGGCCCGAGCAGGTCGTAGCCGCCCCAGACGATCATCTCGGTGCCCGTCCACTCGGCCGCGTGACGCGCGCGCGCCGGCGGCTGGCCGTCCTTCACGGCGCTCCAGACGCCCGTGCCCGGATCGAACTCGGCGCCGTCGCCGAGGTAGGTGACCTCGACGCCGTTGAAGCCGTAGCCGCCGAACACGATCATGTCCGAGCCGGTCCACACGGCCGAGTGATCCGAGCGCGGGCTCGGCGGCGTGCCGCCCGCGGGGAGCGGATCCCAGCGGTCCTCGGTCACGTCGTACGCGCCGCCGTCGCCGAGGTAGTTCGTCCCGTCGAACCCGCCCCACACGATCACCTTCGAGCCGGTCCACACCATCGTGTGACCCGAGCGCGGCGAGGGCGCGCCGGCCGTGGTCATCGCCGACCACGTGTTCGAGATGGGGTTGAACACGCCGCCCGTCTTGACGGGCGTGCCGTTCTCGCCGCCCCAGACGACCATGTGCGTGCCGGTCCAGACGGCGTGGGCGCGCGTGCGCGGCGGCGGGACGTTCGCGGTGCTCGTCGGCGTCCACGCGCCCGTGCCGAGGTCGAGCATGGCGCCGGTGTTCGTGGTGCCGCCCGCGGTGTTGCCGCTCCAGACGATCATCTTCGCGCCGGTCCACACGGCGACGTGATGCGAGCGCGCGGCGGGCGCATCCTGCGTCGGCGTCGGCTCCCAGGCGTCGGCACACTTGCTCTCGGTGCATGCGCCGAAGCACGCGTGCCCGCATTTGCCGCAGTCCTGGCTGCTCGTCTCCAGATTGACGCAACGCGGAGGGCCGCCGCAGAACGACTCACCCTCGTTCGGACAGACGCACTTGCCCTCGGAGCAGACCGTGCCCGGGCGGAAGGCGCAGTCCTGGATCTCGAGGCACTCGACGCAGGTCGACTTCTTCGTGTCGCAGACCGCGGTAGGCGCGGGGCAATCGGAGTTCGAGATGCAGCTCGTGGGAGCGCCGCCCTCGCCGCCGCTCCCTCCTCCTCCGCCGGGGCCCGCGCCGCCCGAGGCACCGGATCCGGTCGGATCCTCGGTTCCCAGGGTCAACGCATCCGGGCATCCGCCGAGCAGCATCACGAGCGCTGCCGAGACACCCACGAGCCCCCACGGCCTTTGGCGAGTAGCACCCATCTCGAACCTTCCCATTCTGACGGCCTCCGAGGCGCGCGCCGAGTGGCGCGACAATCGAGTCGAGACGTTACCAGAACGCTCGATTTTCGTCGCGGTCGTCAGGCGCCCGGAAAAATCAGGGGTTCGTCGCCCGCCGGAGCCCGCCGACGAGCCGCTCGATGTCCTTCTCGGGCACCGAGCAGAGGCCGACCCGGAGCGCGCCCTGGACCGGGACCACGAAGATGCCCTCCGCGCGCAGGCGCGCGGCAGCACCCGGCGCGTCCTCGCAAAACACCGTGGTGAAGAAGCCTCCGTCGTAGCGCGGATAGCCGAGGCCCGCGGCGGTCGCGAGGGAGTTCCAGCGCTCGACGCGGCGGTCGAGGAGGTCTTTGAACGCGGCGCGCTCCTGGTCGACACGAGCGCGGAGCTCGGGATCGGTGAGCACCCGAGCGATCGCGTTCATGCCGGCGGCGTTGCAGTTCGACCACGTGCCGCGGCTCGCGTACGTGAGCGCGTTCTGGACACGCGCGCGCTCGCCGGCGTCGGGGCAGAGCGCGACGAGCGAGCCGACGCGCAGGCCGTACTGCGTGAACGACTTCGACGCGGACCAGGCGAAGAGGACCATGGCCTTCTCCGCGAGGCGCAGCGCCGGCGTGAACGTCTCGATGAGGTTCTGCTTCGCGTACCGACCGTAGGCGACGTCGAGCAGCACGGTGATGGGCCCACGCGCGGCGGCGCGCCCGACGACATCGACGATGCCGTTCCAGTCTTGATCGTCGAGCGAATACCCCGTCGGGTTGTGACACGGCGTATTGAGGAAAACGAGCGCGCGGCCCTGCGCGTCGAGGACGCCGGCGAGCTTGCGTTCGAAGTCGGCGACGTCGAGCCGGCCCTTGTCGTCGAACATGCGGAACGTCGCGAGGGTGCGATCCGCCTCGTCCGCGAGGGTCTTGTACGGGCTCCAGTAAAAGCCCGTCGTGAGCAGCATCTGCTGCGGTTCGAGGAACGTGGTGATCGCGTGGCGGAGCGCGCCGGAGCCGCCGGGCGTGGCGACCGCGGTCGCGAAGGAGGCCTCGGGCCGGCCGGCGAAGAGGTCGTCGATCACGCCCTGCAAGAAGGCCGGCGGGCCGGCGATCGGTGCGTACGCGGCGCCGACCTCGGGCGGCACGGAGCGCAGCGCCTCGACCACGGCGCCGATCACCGCGAGCTTGCCGTCGTCGTCGAGCAGCACGCCGACGGTCGCGTTGATGACCGGCTCACCGGACTTCTTTCTCGCCTGCGCTTCCGCGTTCAGCGCGAAGATGGGATCGTCCGCGGGGCGCGCGGTTCGCGAGGGAATCAAGAACTCCATGGAAGCGGCCGCTACCACGACTCAGGCAGCGCTGCCAAGCCGCGACACGCGCCGCGATGCGTCCAAGGTCGTCCGCTCGCCGGCTCGATGCGCACGGGACCCGGCTTCCGCGCTGCGCTAGGATAACGCCATGCGAACGCCTGCCGCTCTCCCGACCGCGCTCGTCGCGACTGCGCTCGTCGCCACCGTAAGCGCCGCGAGCGCCCGAGGACCCGAGCGCCCGCTCGTGGATCCCTCGCGAACGAACGGCGCGCCGGGGGCCATCGAAGATCGGCTCGGCCCGCTCTACGAGCCCGTCGCCATCGCGACGGAAGGGTTCCTGTCGACGCCGTCGGATCTCGGCGAGACGAGCTGGGACGTGCCGGGGCAGATCGTGGTGGACGCTCGGGACGACCTCGACGCGTCGTCGTTGCTCTCGCTCGCCACGGACTTCGGGCTCACGTTCACGCCGACGCGTCTCGAGCCGACGACGAAGATCCAGATCGCGACGGTGTCCCCGGGCGACATGGCGAGCGTGCTCGAGAGGCTCTCGCGTGATCCGCGTGTCGAGTTCGCCGAGCCGCTCGCGCGCGTGCGTGCGTCGTTCGTCCCGAACGACCCGCTCGCCGGCGAGCAGTGGCACATGCAGCGCATCGGCGCGCAGCGGGCGTGGGACTTCTCGGTCGGGCGCGGCGTGACGGTCGCCGTCGTCGACACGGGCATCGCCTGCGAGGACCACGGCCCGTACATGAAGGGCACCGATCTCGCCGCGACGGAGTGCGTCGAGGGCTGGAACTTCGTCACGGGGAGCGAACACGCGAACGACGATCAGGGCCACGGCACGCACGTGGCGGGCACGATCGCGCAGTCGACGAACAACGGGATCGGCGCGTCAGGCGTGGCGTTCGGCGCGCGGCTCATGCCCGTGAAGGTGCTGAACGAGAACGGCTGGGGCACGACGGCGGACGTGGCCGACGGCATCCGCTGGGCCGCCGATCACGGCGCGCACGTGATCAACTTGAGCCTCGGCGGCCCGCGCAACGCGAAGGTCTTGCAGAAGGCGATCGACCACGCGCACCAGATGGGCGCGGTGGTCGTGGCGGCCGCGGGCAACACCGGCGGCAGCGTGCAGTACCCCGGCGCTTCCGACGGCGTCATCGGCGTGAGCGCGACCGATCCGAACGACAAGCTCGCGTCGTTCTCCTCGCGCGGCGAGGGCGTGGATCTCGCCGCGCCGGGCGTGAAGGTCGTGCAGCAGACGGTGTGCAACAAGGGCCGCAACAAGTGCGAGCAGTTCCCCGGCTGGAACGGCACGTCGATGGCCTCGCCCCACGTCGCCGGCGCGGCCGCGCTCGTGATGGGCCTCGGCGTGACCGATCCGGCCGCGGTCGAGGACGCGCTGCGGAAGAGCGCGCGCGTGGTCGATAACTCCGACGGCGGCAAGCGCCTCTACGGCGCGGGCGTGCTCGACGCCGCCGAGGCGGCCGTGTCCGTCACGAAGCAACATGCGTTCACGCGCCTCGTCGCGCTCGTGCTCATGACGGCGTTCGTCGCGCGGGCGGCGCGCAAGAAGAACAAGGACGCGAAGAGCCCGCTGCGTCTCGACTTCCTCCTGCCCGCGCTCGCCGCGGGCCCGGGCCTGTTCTTCTTCGCGCCGTGGCTCCTGCCGCGCGCGGACTTCTGGGTCGACGTCGCCGCGCGCCCGATCGCGGATCTCGATCTGCTCGTCGGCGTCTCGTTGCATCGCTTCTTGCCGCTCGCGAACGCGTTCGTCCCCTTCGCGCTCACGGCGGTGGGCTTCGGCATCAAGCGCCTGCGCCCGGCGATCGCCGGCCTCTCCGTGGGCACGGGGGCGTACCTGCTCTCGCTCGTCGCGCTCGGCGACGCGGGCGGGCCCTTCGGCCGCGTGGCGCTCGTCGCCTGGTGCGTCCTGAACGCGGCGATCTGCGCCTGGATTGCGCGTACGAACCTCGCCGAGACCCGCTAGCGTCCCCCGCCGGCCGGGCTCCCTTCGCTCGGTTATAGTCCGCGCATGCGTTCGCGATCCCTCCTCGTCCTCTGCATCCTCTCGCTCTTCGGCTGCGGCGGCTCCTCCAGCGAGACGCCGTGGCCCGCGGAGCCCGAGGGGCCTGCGCTCGGTCCTGCCGGCGAGACGTCGCCCGGCGAGCTCGACGACATCCGCAGCGCCGCGCCCGACGCAGGCGGCGGGGGGCCGGGCGTCGAGCCGTGACCGCGCCCCGGCGCGCCTGGTCGTTCGCGCTCGCGACCTTCGTCGCGATGCTGGCCGTGCCGCTCCTCGTGTGGCTCGTGCTGCCGAGCCCCGGCGCGCCGCCTGCGAGACAGCCGCGCTCACGCGCCACCACGGCGGCGCTCGCGACGCCCGTGGAGACGGCGCCTGCGGGCACGACGCCCGAGCCTCGTCCGACGTCGAAGCCTGCGATCGCCAAGGCAGACGAGCCGCCGGCCGATGACGACGTGACCGGGACCGTGCTCGATTCGGATGGGCAACCGGTCCCGCGTGCGGCCGTCGGCTGCGACGATCGAAGCGCGCAGCTCACGACGACGACCGACATGGAAGGTCGTTTCCGGCTGCCCGCGGAGGCCGCGGGCTGCATGGTCGTCGCGCATCACGCGCAGCATCCGGCGTCCGAGCGCGTCCGTGTCGAGGCGGGCAAGGACAACATCGTGAAGCTCGGCGCGGGCGGCGCGATCGAGGGCGTGGTCGTCGACGAGCAAGGCGCGTCGGTGACCTCGTATCGCCTCACGATCGAGCTCTTCTTGCCGAACGCGGAGGGCGTCGACCTCGGCGTGCGGGGCCGGCCGAAGAAGGTGGAGGATCCGGCAGGCGCGTTTCGTTTGGAAAAACTCCCGCCGGGGAAGTACGTGCTCGGCGCGAGCGCGGAAGGGCATCCGCCGGGCAAGAGCGAGACCGTGGAGGTCGAGGTCGGGCAAACCGCGCGCAACGTGCGGATCGCGCTGCCGCGCGCGGCGACGCTCTCGGGCACGGTGCGCGACGAGCAGACCCGCAAGCCCATCGCGGGGGCGACGGTGCGCCTCGATGGCATGGCGGGCGGCGGAGGCTTCGACATCGCGACGCCCGTCACGACGGACGCCGAGGGCGCGTTCTCGCTCGTGGGCGTGCCGCCGGGGCCGTTCTCGGTGCGCGTGGATCACGACGGCTACAAGAGCCGCATCGTGCCGGGTTTGACCACGCGCGGCGCGTCGGTCATCCGCGAGGACATCACGCTTCGGGCGCGCGGCGACGGCGGCAGCGAGAGCGAGCTCGAGGGCATCGGCGCGATCCTCGCGCCCACGCCCGGCGGGATCGTGATCGCGTCGCTCGTCGAGAACGGGCCGGGCGCGAAGGCCGGGCTCCGGAACGCGGATCGGCTCCTCCGCATCGACGGCGTATCGGCGCTGGAGATGACGCTCCCCGACGCGATCCAGAGGCTGCGCGGGCCCTCCGGATCACGCGTCACGGTGTCGGTCGCGCGTGAGGGCGAGGGCAACGTCGACGTGACGGTGACGCGCGAGCGCATCGAGCGGTAGCGCTCGGCTGCTCGACCAATCCGCCTCGCGGCCGTGCTACATGCTCGCCCCATGGTCACCCGCAAGGCCGAGCTGCCGCCGCCGGGCGCGCCCGATGTCCTCTACATCATCGACCTGTCGGGGTACGTCTTCCGCGCCTATCACGCGATCCAGACGCCCCTGACGAGCCCCACGGGCGAGCCCACGCATGCCACCTACGGCACCGTGAGCATGCTGTCGAAGCTCGTCGACGAGCGCAAACCGGCGTTCCTCGCGGTCGCGATGGACTCACCCGGACGCACGTTCCGCGACGATCTCGACGAGCGCTACAAGGCGCATCGCCCACCGCCGCCACCCGACCTTCACGTGCAGATGGCGCGTTGCAAGGAGATCGTCGAGGCGTACCGCATCCCGATCTACATCGCCGACGGCCTCGAAGCCGACGATCTGCTCGCGGTCGCGGTCGCGCGCGCCAAGGAGCGTGGCCTCCGGGTCGTGATCGTGAGCAGCGACAAGGACCTCATGCAGCTCGTCGACGCGGACCGCGTGATGCTCTGGGACGGGCGCGACAAGGTCTACGGCCCGTCCGAGGTCGAGGAGAAGTTCGGCGTGCCGCCGACGCAGCTCCGCGATCTGCTCGCGCTCGTGGGCGACACGAGCGACAACGTGCCCGGCGTGCCCGGCGTCGGCGTGAAGACGGCCGCGGACCTCTTGAAGGAGTTCGGCACGCTCGACGCGATCTACGCGGGCCTCGATCGCGTCAAGCGCCAGAAGATCCGCGACAACCTGCGCGAGCACGAGGCCGACGCGCGCCTCTCGCAGAAGCTCGTCAGCTTGCACATGGAGGCACAAGTCGACTTCGACTTCGAAGCGCTTCGGTACGGCGGCGCGGATGTCGCGCGCCTGCGCGCCCTCTTCACGGAGCTCGGCTTCACGCGCTTCATCAAGGCCGTGCCCGCCGCGGCGCCCGTGGGCGGCAGCCGGCGCGCGATCGCGACGCGTGACGAGCTCGCCGCGTTCGCCGCGGAAGTGCAGAAGGCCGGCAAGCTCGCGATCGAGATCCACGCGACGTCGCGCGAAGCCATGCGCGCGCACATCTGCGGGCTCGCGCTCGCGTACGAGCGTGGCCAGAGCGTCTACGTGCCGCTCGGCCATCGCTACCTCGGCGTGCCCGCGCAGCTCGGCATGGCCGACGTCACCGCGATCCTCGGCCCGATCCTGAACGACCCCGCGATCGTGAAGCTCGGCCACGATCTGAAGTTCGTCGACGTCCTCCTGCGTCGCCAGGGCCTCGCGCTCCGCGGCGTCACGTTCGACACGATGCTCGCGAGTTACCTGCTCGACTCGGAGGCGTCGCACGAGCTCGCCGACGTGGCCGAGCGTGACGCGGGCGTGAAGATGCAGCCGTTCGAAGAGCTCGCGCCGAAGAAGCGCGGGCAAGCGCAACGCGCGCTCGACGACGTCGAGATCGAGCTGGCGACGGGCTACGCCGCGGCCTTCCCCGAGGTGGTCCTCACGCTCGTCGATCAGCAGACGCCGCGGCTCGAGGCTGCGCACCTGACGGACCTCTTCACGAAGATCGAGCTGCCCCTCGCGTCGGTGCTCGCGCAGATGGAGTACACGGGCGTGCTCGTCGATCCGAAGGCGCTCGCGTCGCTCGGCGAGGAGATGGCGAAGGAGCTCGCGGTCCTCGAAAAACGCGCGCACGACGCGGCCGGCAAGGAGTGGAACCTCGCGTCGCCGCGACAGCTCGAGACGATCCTCTTCGACGAGCTGAAGCTACGCAGCCTGCGCAAGACGAAGACCGGCCGCTCGACGGACGCGGACGTGCTCGAGCAGCTCTCCGAGGATCACCCGCTGCCGGGCATCGTGCTCGAACACCGCGCGATCGCGAAGCTCAAGGGCACGTACGTCGACGCGCTGCCGAAGCTCGTGCACCCGGAGACCGGGCGCATCCACACGCGCTGGAGCCAGGCCGTCGCGGCGACGGGCCGGCTCTCGTCGCAGGATCCGAACCTGCAGAACATCCCGATCCGGACCGAGCTCGGCCGCCTCATCCGGCGCGCGTTCGTGGCGCCGCCGGGGTTCGTCGTGCTCAGCGCCGACTACTCGCAGATCGAGCTTCGCGTGCTCGCGCATCTGTCGAAGGATCCGGTGCTCGTCGACGCGTTCCGCACGGGGCAGGACGTGCACACGCGCACGGCGATGGAGATCTTCGGCGTCGAAGCATCGGAGGTGACGGCCGAGATGCGCGGGCGGAGCAAGACCATCAACTTCGGGGTGATCTACGGCATGGGCGAGGCTGCACTCGCGAGGCGGCTCGACATCCCGCGCGTCGACGCCGCGCGTTTCATCGACGCGTATTTCCAGCGCTACCGCGGCGTGCACGAGTTCATGGAGCGCACGATGACGGAGGCGCGGCACACGCAGGTCGTCCAGACGATGCTCGGTCGCCGGCGCATGGTGCCGGACGTGCACAGCTCGGATCGCGGCCGGCGCGCCTACGCCGAGCGCATCGCGCAGAACACGCCGATCCAGGGTTCGAGCGCGGATCTGCTCAAGCTCGCGATGGTTCGTCTCGGCGAACCCGTCGTGCCGGGCGCGCGTATGGTGCTGACGGTGCACGACGAGCTCACGTTCGAGGTGCCCGCGGATCGCGTGGAGGAAGCGAAGGAGAAGGTGCGCGAGGTGATGGAGACGGTGTTCCCGCTCGACGTGCCTCTCGTGGTGAACGTTGGCGCCGGCCCGACCTGGGCCGACGCGCACTAAACGCAACACCTCACCCCTTGCCCCTTTCCCTCACGGGAGAGGGGCGGGGTGGCGGGTGATTTGGGGCGACAAAATGCAACAAACCGCCGCACGCCTCGAATCTTCGAGGTGTGTAGCGGTCCGATGCGTGCTCGGCCGAGGCCGAGGATCAGCTACGGGTCTAGGCGACCTTGCCGGCCTTGTGCAGCGCGCGGGCGAGGCGACCCTGCAGGCGCGAGGCGCGCTTGCGGGGGATCGTGCCCTTGTGCGCGGCGCTGTCGAGCGCGCCGATGGCCTCACGAACGGTCTTCGTCGCGTCCGCGGGCGTGGCCGTGATGGTCGTACGCGCCTTCTTCAGCTCGGTGCGGAGGGCGGACTTGGCGGCGCGGTTACGAGCCGTCCTCTTGATGCGCTGGCGGTTGCGCTTCTCGGCAGATGCGTGATTGGCCATGGAGCAAATCCCTACTTCTTCGCTGCCGCGCTCGCCGTGCGGGGGGCATCGGGCGCGTTCGGGTCGTAACCCTCGAGGTGGATCGGAAACTTCGGCGTGCCGTGGGCGCGGAGCTCGCGCTTGCGGGCGGTGCCTGCGCGCCGCGACTTCCGCTTGCGGATGCGGCTGCTTTGCTGCGTTGCGGAGACCATGGGGGGGCGGAGTCTATTCGGAGGGTCCCGCCTGTCAAGGCAAGACACACGTTTTCCGCACGATCCGTCGCGCCGGCCGAACCTCGTGGGCCCGAGCCCGGCCGGCGCGCTACGGCCGTTCAGGGCCGGATCGTCACGCCGACGGTGAACGAGGGCTTCGAGAACGCGCCGACGTTCGCGCCCTTCAGCGCAGACTTGACGCACCCGCTCTGCCCGTTGCTCGCGGCCCAGCCCGTCACGCTGACGTTCGTCACGGTGCCGCCCGACGAGAACGTGATCTGCGCGCGCGACACGTCGTCTGCGCCCGCGACGCATGCCTTCGCGCCCGGCATCACCGCGCCGACGGCGCTCGCGACCGAGCCCTGCGACGGCTGCTCCGGGATCGTCTGGTTGCCGCCCTTGTTGCCGCCCGCCGCGGGGACCATCTCGCCCGTGCCGTCATTTTTCTCGGTCGAACCACCGACGGCCTGCGCCATCGCGCCCGCGAGATCGCCGGGCTTCGCGCCGATCGTCGGGGCCGGACCGGCAGGCGCAGCCGGCGCCTGCTGCGCTTCCGCGCCGCCCGCAGGCGGCGTGGCCGCAGCGACCTTCGGATCGGCCACAGGGCCGCCGCCCGTCGGCTGCGCGGCCTTCTGCGCATCCGCCGAGGGCTCCGTCGGCAGCGAGTCCACCGACAAACCCGTCGACGCCGGCGGCGGCGCCTCGGCGATCTTCTGCTCGACCGGCTTCGGCGCCTCGGCCGCGACCTGGGGTTTTTCCTGCCCGACGTTCGCCGTGGTCGTGTTCTCCTTCGGCGCCTGCCCACGCATCACGATCGCGACGCCCGCGGCGATGCCGACGACCGCGACGAGGATGCCCCACGTCGCGCCGCTGCCCTTCTTCTCGGCCTTCTTCTCGCGCGCCTCGGCGAGGTTCTTCACGTTGCCCGCGCTCGCCGCGGCGACCTTCTCGTCGCCCTCGAACGCGAGGTCGTGCGTCGCGGGCTTCGCCTTCTCGGCTGCCGCGATCTGCTCGGCCGTCGCCGTCTTGTTGATGGCGTTGAGGTCGACGACGCCCGAGTCTTCCTTGCTGCCCGTCTCCGAGAGCCTGGGCGGCGGCGCGGAGGGCAGCGGCGTGCGCGAGACGGGCGGAGGCGGCGCCTCCGACGGCGGCTTGCTGATGGATGCCGGCGGGATCGAGCTCGGCCCCGGGATGCTCGCGCGCGACGCACCCGCTTGGCTGGCACGCGCGGCAAGCTCCTTCAGCGAAGGACGCTTGGAGGCCGCAGCGCTCATGGGCATGCTCTCCGGGGGCTTGGCCGAAGACCCGGAGTTCGAATCCTGCTGAGACATCGTTCTTTCTCCTGAAAGGACAGGCCGCGCGGGGCCGTCCGAAGCTACCAAGCGTTCTGCTTCTCCCGCCTCGGGCGAGAGTGAAGGCGGTGCGAAGAGCGCCGTGAGAAGCGCGTCATCCGCGGGCGGAGCGGCCTGCGCAGCCGCGACGATCGAGGCCGCTCGTTCCTCCCAAGCCGCATCATCCATGTGCGGCGCAGGCCAGGAACCGAGGAGCGTGTCGACCTTGGAACCGAGATCGGTCTTGTCGGTCTTGTCTTGGGGGCTCATGCCGCGTCCCCTCCAAACCCTTGCTTTTCGAGGTGCTCGCGCAGCTTGCGCCGCGCTTCGTGCACGCGCCAGGCGACCGTGCCCTCGGGACAATCGAGCACCCGCGCGGCCTCTTCGTGGCCCATGCCGTCGATGCACACGAGGACCAGCGTGGTCCGGAGCGTGTCCGACAGCTTGTCGATGCCCTCGCACAGCGCCTTCGTGAGCTGACGCTCCTGCGCGATCCGCGCCGGATCCGAGCCATGCGACGAGCGATGCTCCGCGAGGAGCGGCTCGATGCGCGGATCGTCCGCGGGCACCGCGTCGCGCTTCGGCTTGCGAGCGCGGATGGTGTTGAGCGAGAGGTTGACGGCGATGCGATAGAGCCAGGTGAACGGCTCGCTGCGACCGTCGAAGCGGTCGAGCGCCTGGTAGGCTCGGACGAAGGTCTCCTGCGTCACGTCCTCGGCCTCCGCGCCCGTACGCACGAGGTGGAACGCGAGGCGGAAAATGCGCCGCTGGTAACGCTGCACGAGCGTCCCGAACGCTTGCGCGTTCCCGGCGCGTGCCTGCTCCACGAGCTCACGATCCGTCGGTTTGCCCATCTTGGAAGGCTCGCTGGTGCGTGAAACGAAGGGAGGGCGCCCTGGGCGGGTCCCGCCACGGTCGGACCACGGACGAGATCCGTGAGTCCGACGAGGAGCGCGAAGGTGCGATGTGCCCGAGGCCCGTGACCGGGAGCGAGGGATCGCCGGGAGGCAAGGCCCACGGGCCGTGCCCCCGACGGTCTCCCCGATGAGCGCCCCGAGCCACGTTCAGGCGCGCGAACATAACCGAACATGGCCGGTTGGACAAAGCAACGCGCCGTTGCTTGGGACGAGGTTGTCGGCGGGGCGCCTGGAAGTTGCTACCCCAGGCGGGCGCGCGTCACGAACGGGGGCCCCTCGCCCGGGTCCGGGCCCCTGTAGGCCGGGCCGTGATCCAGGCCGCGGGCTGCTATGGTCGGAGCATGCGCATGTCCGCTCCCCGATGGCTCCGGACCGCCGGACTCGTGCTCGCCGCTTTCGCCGGCGGCGCCGTGACGAGCCAGGTCGTACACGCGAGGAACCAGGCGAGTAGCCCGTACGACCCCTTCGACCAGCTCTCCTGGGTGCTCGTGCTGGTCGAGAACCACTACGTCGATCCAGCGCAGCGAAATAAAATCGTCGAGGGTGCGATCAAAGGGATGGTCGCCGAGCTCGATCCCCACTCGGCGTACATGACCCCCGAGGAGTACACGCTCTTCCAGAGCGACACCGAAGGGAAATTCGGCGGCATCGGCGTCGAGGTCGACTTCCGCGACGAGCGCGTGATGGTGCTCGCGCCGATGGAGGGTTCGCCTGCCGCGCGGGCCGGCGTGAAGCCCGGCGACGAGATCGTGGCGATCGAGGGCAAACCCGTGCGCGGCGAGCGGCTCGAGAAGATCATCGGGCTGATGCGCGGTCCCGCAGGTTCGCGCGTGCGGCTCACGCTGCGTCGGCAAGGTGTGTCGGAGGCGATCCAGCTCGACCTCGCGCGCGAGGAGATCCACGTGGCGAGCGTGGTGGGCAAGCGGCTCGACAGCGACGTGGCGTATCTGAAGCTGCGGCAATTCCAGGCCGGGACACACGAGGAGCTCTTGCGCGTGACGAAGAAGCTGCGCGAGGAGAGCGCGCGGCCGCTGCGCGGCGTGCTGCTCGACATGCGCAACAATCCGGGCGGGCTCGTCGACGAGGCCGAGGCCATCGCCGACGAGATGCTCGACACGGGCGTCATCTACACGACGCGGCATCGTGGCAAGGTGATCGACGAGGTGAAGGCGAGCGGCGGCGGCGCGCTCGCGAATCTGCCGATCGTGACGCTCGTGAACGAGTACTCCGCGAGCTCGGCCGAGCTCGTGGCAGGCGCGCTGCAGGACAATCGGCGCGCGTCGGTGATCGGATCGTCGACGTTCGGCAAGGGGAGCGTGCAGACGATCTTCGATCTGCCAGGCGGCGCCGGGATGCGGCTGACGACGATGCGGTACTACACGCCGAGCGGTCGATCGATCCAGGCGCAAGGGATCCAGCCCGACGTGCGCGTCGAGGCGA
The DNA here is from genome assembly GCF_029946505.1 of Polyangium sp. y55x31. Taxonomy (GTDB): domain Bacteria; phylum Myxococcota_A; class Polyangia; order Polyangiales; family Polyangiaceae; genus Polyangium. The sequence continues at coordinate 421,670 of NZ_JARZHG010000004.1, read as the reverse complement.
GTCGGCCGCTGCAACCAGGCGAGGTGGTGCGCGAGAGTGATCTCGACGGGCATCTGCCCGCGGAAGCAGGAGGCGGGACCGCGAACACGAACGTGGCGCGAGGGCCGATCGTGCGGGCCACCGCGGACGATACGGGGCCCGCGCGCGACGTGCCGACGGACCCGACGAAGGGATCCGATTTCGTGCTGGCGACAGGCTACAAGATGCTGATCGAGCGGCTCGGCGCAGCGCCGCGTTAGGCGGGCAGAGCGGCGGCGCGGCCCGCGCGCAAGCCCGAGGCGACGGCCTCGAGGAGGGTGCGCGGGCGAGCCGCGACAGCGTCGCCCGCGACGAAGATGCCGGGAGCGGCGCGGCCGCCGGGCGCATGCACGCCGACAGCTTCGAGCGCGGAAGGCGCGGCGTCCTTGGGCCACGCGGTCTGATCGAGCTCGGGGCCATGCATGGAGGCGACGACGTCGAGCGGGCCTCGGCCGAGCGCGAGCGCGACGGGCGCGTCGATGGAGAGCGCGAAGGGGATGGCGCCACGCGCGGGGAGATCTTCGCCGGCTCCATGCTCGGGCGGGTCGTAGACGATGCCGCCGCCGGCGACGCCGCCCATCGCGATCACGGCCGCGTCGACCGCGATCTTCGCGGTGTCGCGGGCGCGCGTGAGGAGGAGCCGATCACCTTCGCGGACGAGCGACACGGCGCGATCGACGATGCGTTTCACGCCGAGCGCGTCGAGGAGTTTTTTCTGTGCAGCCTCGAAGCGCAGGCCCGCGGCAGAGCCCACGCCGACGAGCGCTTCGCCGACGGGAACGCCGATCCGCTCGGAGAGCTCCGCCGCGCGTGCCGCGCGCGCGCCGAGCCAGGAGCCGAGCAGCACGGCGGAGGCGGGTTCGTCCGGATGAACCCGCGCGTCGACCGTGATCGCTTCGCGCAGGCGTTCGCCGAGCCAGGCGATCCGCGCCGGATCGTCGTGCCGCGCCGCGAGGTCGCCGTCGGAGATACGCGCCTCGTCGGCGAAGCGCAGGACGGGCGCGTCGATGGCCTCGAAGCGCAGGCCCGTGCGGCGCGCGAGCGGGTCGTCGGAGAGCGTCGCGGCGATCGCGTCGGCATCCCAGCCGGCACGCGGGGCGCGAGGCAGGAGCACACGTTTGCCATGGAGCGCGCCGAGATCGAGCAAGCCCTTGTCGCGACCACGCGCCGGGCGCAGGCGGCCCGCGATCGTCGCGACGAACGGCGGCGGCGCCCGATCCGGGAGGTCCCAGATGCCGAGCGCGTTCGAGAACGCGGCGACCTCCGCGGGCAACGCGTGGAGCTCGATGGCGCTGCCGAGAACGCGCGCGGCGTGGATACGTTCTTCCCAGGGGACGTCGTCGACGGCGCCTCCGCCGAGCGAGCTCGCGCCCGCGCCGGCCGAGACGAGGACGACGTCGGCGCCGCTGTTTCGCGCGGCAAACACGGCCGAGAGGCCGGCGGCGCCCGCGCCGAGGATGAGGACGCGGCGGCTCACGCGGCCTCGCCTTCGTCGAGGTCGCGCACGTCGACGCCGAGCTCGGCGCGGACCGCAGCGATCGCCAGCGCTTCCTGCTGCGCTTGCTCGGGCCCGAGCGCGACGGCTCGCGTCTGCGCCTGGCGCGCGAGGAAACGTGCTGCTTGCTGGAGGCCCTCGCGCGGCGAGAGTTCGAGCTCCTGCGCCACGATCTGCCCGCATCGCGCGGCGCATCGCATGCCGCCGCACGCGCCGAGGCCGAGGCGTGTCCTGCGCGAAACATCCGAGACCGAACGGGCCCACTCGGTCCGCACGACGTGTCGGACCTCGGCCTCGATCACCGGCTCGCACGCGCAGACGATCGCCGCCTCGCGCGGACGTTCTTGCACGCGCTCGGCGATGTGGAGCGAGCGCGAGCCGTGACGGAACACGAGTCGTCGCGCCGCGACCGGATCGATCTCCATGCGCGCGGCGAGCTCGATCGCGTCGACGGGTTTGTCGCCGCCCGGCAGCGGGCGCTCGTGTGTGGCGCAACGCGCGCCGATGTCGAAACGCGCCGCGAGGATGTCGGTCATCTCCTCGGCGAAGATGCGGTAGCTCGCGAGCTTGCCGCCGATCATCGAGTAGACGCCCGGCGCGTCGTGCGCGGCGTGGTCGATGATCTGGTGCTCGCGCGAGAGCCGATCCTCGTGCGGGCCGTACGCGTAGAGCGTGGGCCGCACGCCGGCGTAGGTGCCGATCGCGCGCGCCGTGTGGATCTGCGGGAAGACACGCGCGACGCCTTGCACGAGGTAGCGCACCTCTTCGCTCGTCGCGCGGACCTCGTCGAGGTCGCCGTAAAAGTCGTCGTCCGTCGTGCCGACGATCGTCATGTTCTGCCAGGGCGCGACGAAGATCTGGCGGTCGTCGATGGTCTGCGCGGCGACGGCGTAGTTCAAGAGCCGCCGGTCGTAGACGATGTGGATGCCCTTGCCGGGGCGGACGCGCGCGCGCGCGGGCGCGATGCGGCCGAGGGATGCCGTGATCGGGGCCCACGCGCCCGTCGCGTTGATGACCGTGCCCGTGCGCAGCTTGCCCGTCTTGCCCGTGCGGCGGTCGCGGTAGTGCACGGCGACGACCTCGCCCGTGTCCTCGCGCCGCTCGATGCGCTCCATCGTGCAGCCGACGAGGATGCGCGCGCCGCGCTCGCCCGCGTCGACGGCGTTCGCCGCGCAGAGCCGGGCGCCATCGATGCCCCACTCGTCGAAGCTGATGCCGCCGACGATGTTGCCGCGCAGGCCCGGCTCGAGCGTTTGCATCTCCTCGGCCGTGAGCATCGCGTGCTTCTTGCCGCGTTTGAGCGGCTGGTAGCGGTCGTACGCCTCGAAGAAGGCGTCGATGAGGGCGAACATGATCTTCGCGCGGCCCTTGTTCTCGACGGGCATCAAGAACGGGACGCGGTGGAGCATGTGCGGCGCGATGCGCTGGATGTAGCCCGAGTCCCGGCACGAGGTCGCCGTCACGTTCGGGTCGTTCAGCATGTACCGCGGGCCGCCGTGGATGAGGCCGCTGTTGTTGCCGCTCGCGCCGAACGCGAGGTCGTTGCGCTCGAGCAGCGCGACCCGCAGGCCGCGCATCGACGCGTCGCGAGCGACGCCCGTCCCGTTCACGCCGCCGCCGATGACGACGATGTCGACGTCGTGGTCGGATCGTCGAGGTTCTACCTTTCCGGAACTGTTGACGGGACGCGGCATGGTGCGCGTCATAGCACGCCGCGGCGAGGGTCGCAGAGGCGCGCGGGTGGGCTCGCTCGGCCCGGGGACTAGCCCTTGATCCGGATCGCCCAGGTGAGCTTGGCCAGGCTCTTGAGGACGTTCGGCACGCGCTTGGCGAGGTTGATCGAAGGGGGACGCTTTTCCTTCACGCGGACAGGGATCTCCTGGATCGACAGGCCCGCGCGGTAGGCGCGGATGACGAACTCGCTCGCGAAGACGTCCTTCTCGACCACGCACGCGCGTGCGATCGGCAGGAGCGTTCGCCGCGTGAACGCCTTGAGCCCGTGTGTGTCCGTGCCCTGGAAGCCGAGCGTCACGCGGAGCAGGCCGTTGTAGAAAATGCTGGCCGCGTGGCGGGCGAGCGGGCGTTCGTCGGCCGAGCCGTCGAGGAGTTTTGAGCCGATCACCATGTCCACCCCGCGGTCCGATTCGAGCAGCTCGACCGCGCGCTTGTGGAAATCGGCGTCGCAGAGGTCGATCTCGTCGCAGATGATGAGCTCGCCGCGCGCCTCCTCGACGATGCCGCGCCGGAGAGCGCCGCCGTAGTTCGGCTCGCCGAACGAGAAGAAGCGGACCTCGGGGTATTTGGCGGCGAGCTCGGCTGCGATCTCGACCGTGCGGTCGCGCGAGCCATTCTCGGCGAGGACGATCTCGTAGGACCAACCGAAGGGGCGCAGCCGCTCGCGCAGGTCGACGACCGCGGCGTGCAGAATGGCCTCCTCGTTGTAGACCGGGATGACGATCGATATCCGGGGATCCATCGGGCTCACGGCTCCTTCGCCGCGCTTTCGCCGAGCGTGGAGACCGCCTTCGCCGCGGCGTCACGGCCGAAACGCAAGGCGTCCTCCATCGACGAGTAATTCCATCCGCCGTAGCGGCCCGCGGTCACGATGCCGTTCCGTTCGAGGAACGGCAAGACGACCTCGAGCGATTCGAAATACGCATGATCGAAGATCACGTACGCATGGTCGATGCGGCGCACCCGCGCGAAGCGGATCTGCTTCGGCGAATCGATGAGCCGCATCTCCGTGAGGCCCTCGGCGACGCGGGGCAAAAGCGAAGGGAGGTCGGGCTCGCTGCGGTCCGCGAGCTCGACGTAGAGGCTCGCTTTGCCTGGCGGGGCCATTGCCGCGGAAAAGTTCGAGTAACAGCCGACCCGGTAAAACGGATACTTTTCCTCGGGCACGTAGACCCAGTGGAGCGGCTCGCCACAAGGGCCGTCGAGCGCGATGTCGAGGTAATGGAGGTGCGTGCAGCGCAGGCGCCGCGCCGCTTCCACGACGTTCGCCGGCGCGCCGGCGAGGCGCTCGACGAGCACGGGGAGCGGCGCCGTGGAGACGAGCACGTCGTACGGGACGGTCTCGTCCTCGAAATGCAGCTCGCGCGCCTCGAAATCGATCGAGGCAGGCGCACGACCGAGCTCGATCCGCGCAGGCAGGCTCTTCGCCATGCCCTCCGCGAGCTTGCCGATGCCGAGCCGCGGATAGACGAACCGCGCATTGTACCCGAGCTCCCGGTCGTTCAGGCCCACGGCGCCCGCGAGCACGTCTTCGAGCTTGGGCAAGGGTACGAACCGCGAGCACCACGCGGCCGTGATCTCCCGCGGCGAGACGCCCCAGAGCCGCGTGTTGTAGGGGATCATGAAGTGCTTGCTGATCCCCTCGCCGAAATGCTGGAGGCAGAACTCCTCGAAGTTCTTCGGCGTGGGTTTGTCGGGGTTGTGGTACGCCCGGACGAACCCGTGCAGGCACTCGTAGGCGACCTCGGGCGGCAGGCCGAAGGTGTTCGCCTGGAAGGGATATCGCGTGTAGGTGCCGTGCGACCAGATGCGCGAGCGGCGATCGACCTCGACCCAGTCGTCGCCGATCCAGCCGAGCGCGAGCGCGCGCAGATCCGCGTCGCGCAGGTGCAGGAGATGGCCCGTCCGATCGAAGCGGTAACCCTCGTCCTCCAGGGTGATCGCATGCCCGCCCGGCCGGCCGAGCCGCTCGAAGATGCGATGCGAGGCGCCCGCACGGCCGAGGTGGAACGACGCCGACATGCCAGTCAGGCCAGCGCCCAGGATCGCGACGGGGGTGCGGGGAGAACGAATCATCCGGTCGAGTCGGAAATCCCCGCGGCCGTGCGCAGGGAGCGCCGGACTCTAGCAGGCCTTCGCCGGGCCGGGAGAGACGTTCCGCACGATCCGACTAGCGCCGCCGCAAGACGCGACCGCGCGGCCGGTCGAGGCGCGTGACGCCGCGATCCACGACGACATGGCCGCCGAGGACGACCTTGTCGATGCCGACGGGCGGCGCGTTCGGGCCGCCTTCGCCGACGCGCTGAGGATCGAAGAGCACGAGGTCGGCCGCGTAGCCGGGCGCGAGGCGGCCGATGCCGGGCAGGCCGATACGCTCGGCAGGGAAGGAGGTCATGCGGCGGACGGCCTCTTCGAGCGAGAAGAGGCGGAGATCGCGGCTGTAACGGCCGAGCACGCGCGGGAACGTGCCGAAGGAGGCTGGGTTGTGGAAGCGGCCGCGGCGCGTGAGGATCGCGTCGGTCTCGAAGGCGCAGAGCCTGTGCGAGAGGACGGCGCGGAGCGGGTCTTCCTGCGTGTCGTCGCCGGAGTAGGTGCCGATGAGCACGCGCGCCGCGCCCGAGCTTTCCCGCGAGACGTGGACGTACGCGTCGAAGGGCGAGACGCCGAGGCGGCGCGCGATCGCGGCGATGTCGAGGCCTTCGAGCGGTTCGAGCGAGGCGATGCCGCCGCCCCAGGTGACCGTGATGTCGGACCAGTCGAGACCGAGCGCGAGGCGGAACATCGTGAACTCGCGGCGCAGGCGCGCGAGGACCTTGGGGTCGCGGATGCGCTCCTCGAAATGGTCGAGCACCCACGCAGGCAGGATCGCGTTGATGGTCGTGTTGCCGACGGTGTACGGGAACGCGTCGAACGCGACGTCGACGCCGGATGCGACGGCCTCCTCGATGCGCCGGAGCACCGTGGGGTAGGTGCGCCAGGTGCGGCGGCCGATGAAGATCTGATGCGAGAGCTGGAGGCGCGCGCCGCCACGTTTCGCCGCCGTGACGAGCTCGTCGACGGAGCGAACGTTGTGCGGCGCGCCGAGGAGCATCGGCTTGTAGAAGGGCGAGATCCACACGTAGGCGCGGCCGTGCACCGTGAAGATCGCGCCTTCTTCGGCGACGACGCTGGAGAGCGAGGCGAGCTCGTCCGACTGCGCGAAGACGCCCGGCTTGTAGGCGAGGCCCGCGGAGAGGCCGAAGGCGCCTTCACGGAGCGAATCCCGCGTCGCGCGACGGAGCGCATCGAGCTCGTCCGCCGTCGGCGCGCGCGGCGCGTTGCCCATGACCGATTGACGGATCGTCCCGTGCCCCGCGAGGAACGCCACGTTGAAGGCCACGCCGCGCGCCTCGATGGCGTCGAGCATCTCGGCGGTCGAGCGCCACGTGTAGGGGAAGGCGCGGTCGCGCAGGATCTCCGAGGATGCGTCGGTGAGGCGCGTGGACTCTTCGTTGACCGGCGCGAGCGAGTGGCCGCAGTTGCCGACGACGAGCGAGGTCACGCCCTGCCGCAACATCGGCGCGAGGATGTCGCCGTGATCTTCGAGCGGGAGCAGCCAGTCGGCGTGCGAGTGGATGTCCACGAAGCCGGGCGCGACCACGAGGCCGCGGGCGTCGAGCGTCTCCTTGCCCGTGATTGCGCCCGGGACCGTCAGCGCCGCGACGTGTCCTTCCTTGACGCCGACGTCCGCCGCGAAGCGTGGCCTGCCCGTGCCGTCGATGACGTCACCGCCGCGCACCACGAGGTCGAATTCGTCGGTCATCCTGGGCAGGGTACCACGCTAGGATAGGCCTCGTGCTCGCCGTCGCCCTCGTCCTTTGCCTCTGCCTCGCGGCCGTCCTCGTGCTCGTTTTGCTGGGGCTCGGGCGCAAGCAGGACGCCGAGCGCGCCGAGCTCGATCGACGTTTCCTCGCGCTCGGCCAGGCCCTCGGCGCGGAGAACGAAGGCGGCGCGCTCCGCGTGACGGCGCAGGGACAGCCGTTCGTGCTCCGGCTCCGGCACGGGCGAGCGGGGCGGGCGGAGGTCGAGATCGAGGCCGCCGCGGGCGGCGCCTCGGCGAGGCCGCCGATCGTGATCCGACGCGAGACGTCGCTCGACATGCTCGGCAAGAAGCTCCGGATCAACCGCGAGGTGCAGACCGGCGACGCGACCTTCGACGCGGCCGTGTACGTGGAGTCGGACGCGCCGGACTTCGACGTGCAGCGCGTGCTCGGCGAGGCGCGCGTGCGGGAGCGTGTCCTCGCGCTGCTCGACGCGGGCTTCTCGGCCGTCGCGATCCACGACGGCGGCGGCAAACTGCTCGCCGTGCGTGACGCGGGCGAGCGCTTCGACGCGGACGCACTGCGCGGGGCGTGTGGCGAGCTCGGCGCGATCGCAGAGGCCTTGCCCACGCCGAGCGCGCGGCCCCATGCGCCGCCGCTCTGGCTCGCCGGTCCGATCGCGGCCGTGGTGTCCGCCGTGCTCGCGTTCGTCGGGTTTTACCTCCTTTCGTGGGCGCGCGGCGCGTATTACCCGCTCGGCAGCAGCGCGACGATCATGGGCGCGGCGCTCGGGCTCGTCGCGTGGCTCTGCACGCTCCCGCTCGTCGGCGTGCTCGTGCGCGGCCGCTCCGTGAGCTTCCGCCTCTTCGGCGCGTGTTTCTGCTTCCTGCTCCTCGGCATGCCGCTCTCCGGCGCGGGCACCGCGATCGCCATGAACGGACGCATGGACGCGGATCTGCCGGCATGCCTCGGGGCGCGCGTCGCCTCGAAGGGATCACGCACGTACAAGACGAGCACGTCGTACTTCGTGCACCTCACCGGTTTGCCGGGGGAGAGCGCGCCCGTCGAGCTGCCGGTGCAGCGCGACGTCTTCACGTCGCTGCACGAGGGCCAGGACGTGTTCGTGGAGGTCGGCCAAGGCCGCTTCGGCTGGGAGTGGCTGAAGGGAATCCGCCTCGACGACTGCGGCGGGTGGTAGACCCCTCGTGCCACGACGCGTCAAGGTGCGCGAAAAATTTGCGGAAAGTCCGCATTGGATCCGGCCTTCGGATCGGGATAAATCACCGTGCCGGCGCGAGAGGTCCCCGTGCTCTCGCCGAGTGAGGGTCGAGGAGGAACATGCCCATCCCCCGTCGCACATCGGTCCGCCCGAGCGGACGTATCCTGTACCTGACCGAGGATCCCGAGGCGCTCCGCGCGCAGCTCGCCGGAGGCTCGATCGACTTCGACCCCGAGCGCCATGCCCTCGTCAACAACATCTCGACCGACGAGCTCACGCCGGGCTGGGTTTGTTACTACTACGACGAGACGCTCGCTCGGTACTGCCTGGTCGGCCTGCGCGGCGGGATCATCGAGCGCGACGCCATCAAGAACGGCGGCTTCGGCGTGATCGTCAGCGGCCGCTCGAAGGGCTGCGGATCATCGCGCGAGACCGCGCCGTACTCCGAACGCGAGGCGGGCATCCAGATCGTCGTCGCGAAGAGCATCGAGAAGATCTACGGGCAGAACTGCCAGAACATCGGCCTGCTCACGACCACGGACTTCGGCATCCTCGACCGCGTCCGCCGCGGCGAAGAGATCCCGATCGCCGAGTTCACGCGCGGGCTCGACCCGATCAGCCGCGACGTCGTCGAGTACGGCGGCCTGTTCACCTACAACAAGGCGCGCCTCGCAGGCGAGGTCTCGCCGCCGACGATCGACACGCCGCCGCGGCCGATGACGCTCTGCGAGAAGATCATCGCGTCGCGGGCGATCGTCGACGCGAAGACGGGCGCGATCGGCGTGCCTGCGGTCAAGCCCGGCGACTCGCTCTTCGTGCGCACCGACGTCCGCTTCTCGCACGAGTACGTCACGCCGATGGCGGAGTCGCTCTTCCGCGCGGGCTTCGGGCCCGACGCGAAGGTGGAGGCGCCGGAGAGCGTGTACGCGTTCCGCGATCACCTCACGTTCCTCGACCTCATCATGCCCGAGGCGCACAAGAAGATGGGCCTCCAGGAGCAGGCCGCCTCGCTCGCCACGGTGCAGGAGGCCTTCACCCAGAAGCACCGGGTCAAGCTCTACGGCGAGGTCGTACGGGACGGTAAGACCGTCGGCTCCGAGGCGATCTGCCACAACAAGGTGATCGAGGAGATCGCGCTGCCCGGAGAGGTCGTGGCGGGCACGGACTCGCACACGTGCATGGCCGGCGCGCTCGGCTGCTTCGCGTTCGGCGTCGGCTCGACCGACATGGCGAACGCCTGGCTCACGCGCGACATCCGCGTCGCCGTGCCCGAGTCGGCGCGCTTCAACCTGCACGGTAAGCTCCGTCCGGGCGTGACCGCCAAGGACGTGATGCTCTACCTGCTCTCGCAGCCGTTCTGGAAGAGCGGCGAGGGCATCGGCAAGGTGCTCGAGTTCGCGGGCGAGGGCGTGCGCGCGATGGGGCTCGACGAGCGCGCGACGCTCACGAACATGGCCGTCGAGGCGGGCGGCTTCACGGGCATCATCGAGGCCGACGAGGTGGTCGTCGACTACCTCGTCAAGCAACGTGGCCTCGACGCGGACGCCGTGCGCGCGAAGATCGTGCGGGCCGACGAGGGCGCCACGTACATGGCGGTCTTCGACGTCGACCTCGCCGCGATCGAGCCGATGGTCGCGACGCCGGGCGATCCGCGGAACGGCGTGCCTCTGCGCTCGCTCGCCGAGGTCGCGGGCGGCGACGTGAAGATCAACGTGGCCTACGGCGGCTCGTGCACGGGTGGGAAGAAGGCGGACATGGACATGTACGCCGAGGTCCTGCGGGCTGCGGTCGAGCAAGGCAAGCGCGTGGCCGAGGGCGTGCACCTCTACATCCAGTTCGGCTCGCAGGACATTCGCCGCTACGCCGAGCAGAAGGGCTACATCGAGATCTTCCAGCGCGCGGGCGCCGAGCTCGTGGACCCCTCGTGCGGCGCCTGCATCAAGGCCGGGCCGGGCGTGTCGTTCACGGCGGACGAGGTCACGGTCTCCGCGATCAACCGCAACTTCCCCGGTCGCTCGGGCCCCGGAAAGGTCTACCTCGCGAGCCCGCTCGTCGTCGCCGCGAGCGCGATCGCCGGCCGGATCGTCGAGCCTGCGGCGATCTAGCTCCCGCCTCGCGATGATTTGATCACCTGCTCGACCTCGAGCCCGCGGAACGTGCCTCGCATGGCCGCTTTCTCGGCGGAGAGGTCGGGCTTCGGGGTGGTGCGCACGCGCGTGCTCGTCCGCTCCTCGTCGGGCTGCGCGGGCGTCGGCGTCGCGCGTTGATCGAAGCTCGTCAGCGTGCTCGTGAGCTCGGCCGGATCCGGCGCGGGCGCGACCTTGCCGCTCGTCGTGCTCCCCATGCGGATCTCGGCCGCCGTATCCCCGAGCTTGATCGCCGGCACCGGCTCCACGACGCGTGCCCCCGCGGACGTACTCCCGAGCCGGAGCCCCGCTGCCGTGTCGCGCAGAAACCGCCTCCCGGCCGCCGTGTCTTCGAGCCGGAGCCCCGACGCCGTCTCGCCGAACCTGAGGCTCGCCGCCGCGCGCAGCCCCGCGATCGACTCCGTCAGCTTCAGGCTCGCCGCCGTCTCGCGGAAGAGCCGCTGGCTCGCCTCGATCTCCTGCGCCAGCCGATCACTCGGCGCGGTCTCGTTGAACGCCGCGATGAGCAGCGCCCCGAGCTGCTGCGCGCCCGGCGGCGCTGGCATCGGTTCTCGCGCCACGAATCCGAACTGTGTCCCTGACCACGTGAGCGCGGCTTTCAGGGCTTCGAGCGGGGAGATACTCGTTTGATCGAGCATCCCGCTCACGATCACGCCGGAGGCGATGTACAGGGCGAGGCGGCTCGGGCTCGTGGTGCTGAAGAAGCGCAGCTCGCCGCTGCGTTGTTCGAGCTCGAGCGCGCCGAGCACGCTGGCGATCGACATCTTCGTCGGGTCGCCGAGCACCGCGAACGATTCGCCGTCGCTCGCGGGGGGCAGGATCGACTGACCACGTTCGAGCTCGCGGATGCGCTCGCCCATGGCGATCATCGCGTTCACCTGGGCCACGAGCTCGACGGGATCGATGGGGGCGGAGAGCACGACGTCGGCGCCGCTGCCGAGCACGGCGAGGCGCGTCGATTCCGCATCCGACTCGGTCAGGACGACGAGGGGCGTGTAAGCGACACGCGTATCGTGGCCACGGATCACCGACGCGAGCTCCAGCGCGTCGGCGTCGGGCAAATCCAGCGAGGCCACGATCACGTGGGGTTCGAGCGCGCAGGCGACGTTGAATCCGGCGCGCGCCGTGGCGACCGAGACGACATCGTACGTATCGGACGGCAGCCCTTCGACGAGGGCCCGGTACGCGGAGAGATCCGCATCCACGACGAGCACGAAATCGCCCGACATGAAGCGAACCTACCATGCCGGCTGACGAGAGCGGAGCGTCCGTGCGTGGACGGACGAGGGGTTCGGCGGAAGGTAAGATTTCAACGTTTTTGATGTGCGGAAGACCACGGGATCAGCGTGAGCTTGCTCCCGCGGCGCTTCCTCGTGCATCCCGCGTGCGCTAAGGTATTCCCTTGTAGCTAGCTCACGCCTTCGGGGAGCCATGAACGACAAAGACACGCTGGCGAAGAACAACGAGGCGTCGAAGACCGACAAAAGGAAGCAAAGTCTCTACTTCCCGGAGTCGATGCTCCAGGAGATCAAGGAAGAAGCGGCGCGGCTCGATCGGTCTTTGTCGTGGGTGGTGCAGCGCGCCTGGAAGCTCGCCCGGCTCGAGATCAAAAAGCTGCCGAGCGTGAACGAGGTCGGTGAAGGCGAAGAGGATCTCGGCGATTGACGACGAGCAGTTTTCCCCCTCCCTCGAGCGGGAGCGCCCCCCAGACCGCCTCGTTCGCCATTGCCCCCGACACGACACGCCTCTTCGTGCGGCGAAGGCGGGGCCCCTCGGATCTCACGGTCCTGCTCACCGACGGGATCGCCTGCGACGGGTTCATCTGGAAGTACCTGTGGGACGACCTCTCCCCCGTGGCCAGCGTCGCCCACTGGAACTACCGCGGCCACGGTCGTAGCAGCCTGCCCGCCGATCCGAAGCGCATCGAGCTCGTCGACCACGCGCACGACCTCGACACGGTCCGGCGCTCGGTCGGTGACCCCGAGGTCGTGCTCGTCGGCCACTCGATGGGCTGCCAGGTCTCGCTCGAGGCCTACCGGCTCCGGCCCGAGAAGGTGCGCGCGCTCGTCCTGATCTGCGGCGCGCCGGGCCGGATCACCCACACGTTCAAGGGCACCGACGTGCTCGCGCAGATGCTGCCGAAGCTCATCGCGCGCGTCGAGGCCCACCCGGAGATCGTGCGGGCGCTCTGGGGCCGGGTGCCGGCCGAGGCGGCGCTCAGGCTGGCCATGCTGACCGGCGAGATCGATCGGTCGATCCGTCCCGAGGACGTGATGCCGTACCTCAAGCACATGGTCGACATCGACGCGTCCATGTTCCTGCGGATGCTCCGGTCGGCCGGAGACCATTCGGCCGCGGATCTCTTGCCAAAGGTGACCGTGCCGGCGCTCGTGATCGCAGGGGATCGCGATACCTTCACGCCGCCCCGCTACGCCGAGGAGATGGCCGCCGCGCTGCCGCACGGCGAGCTGCTCATGGTGAACGGCGGCTCCCACGCCGTGCCCATCGAGCGCCCCGACCTCGTGCGCGACCGGATTCAGCGGTTTCTGCGCGAGCGCGTGCTCGTATGAAGGACCCGGGCGGCGCGCTCTCGCGGATCGCCGCGGCGGCGCTCGTCCTCGGGGCCTGTACGCGAGATCGGCCGGATCCGCCGGCCGAAATGAAGCCTCTGCCGTCCGCCGTGACGGTCGCGAGCGTGGCGCCCGTCGCCAGCGCGGCCAAAAGACCACCGCTGAAAGAGCTCGACGTCGAGGCCGATCCCGTGCGGCGCGAGCTTCTGCACGCCCCGCTGACCTCGGTCTCCCTCGTCGGCTGGCACCGGCCGGGGCTCTTTCGCGCCACGATCGAACGGCAAGACCCGCCCGGATCCGCGCCCGCGCTCCTCCTGCTCTCGCTCACGGAAAGCCCTGTCGCGTATCGGCGGAGCCTCGCGTTCGAGCGGCTCGCGCGGGCCCTCGGCATGCGCGTCGTCCCCGCCGCCGTGCTCCGGCGGATCGGCACTGGCGAGCTCGGCGCGCTCTTCGCGGGCCAGCGTGATCTCCGCGACTACCTCGCGCTCCACGCCGCCGTGCAGAACGACGGCACCGTCGACGCCTTGATGTTCGCCCCCGGCCGCGGCGACGGCCCCGGCGCGTGGACCCTGCCCGCGGGCCACGACGTCACGCTCGACCACTCCCTCGAAGCCGAGACCTGGGCGCGCTGGGCCGCCTCGCCCGATCCGCATCCCGGGGAAAACCCCTCGCTCCTCGCCGACTACGTCGAAACCCTCGTCCTCGATTACCTCGCGGGCCATGTCCTGCGCCGCTCGGTCCATTTCGACGACGTCGCCCAGGCGGTCCACCTCACCGACAATGCCGCCGCGTTCCCGTCGAAGGTCGATCCCCGCGCCCTCGACGTCCTCCTCTCGCGCCTTCGCCCCGTCGCGCGTTTCCCGCGTGGCCTGCAAAAGGCCCTCCTCGCGCTCGATCGCGACCATGCGCGCGACCTCCTCGCCTCGGGCCCGTTCGAGACCTGGCTCGTCTCGCCGCGCACCCTCGTGGACCTCGACGAACGCCGCAAGAGCCTGCTCACGCTGATCTCGGCCCGCGTCGCCGAGCGTGGCGAGGCCGCGGTCCTGTCTTTGTAAGGTGAGATTTTTCTAAGGTTCTACATTGTTTCCGTGCTCAGGACGAAGGATCGCGGTATCCTGGCCGACCATGGCCGATCTGGGGGTTGATGCGTCGCTCGAAGAGCTGATGGCCGTGATGGCGCACGACCTCAACAACCCCATTGCCGCGCTGATCACGAACCTGAGCTTCGTCGAAAGCTCGCTCGGGCCGGGCGTGGGCACGGAGACGGCCGAGGCCCTCGCCGATGCGCAGATGCTCTGCGACGTCTTGCGGCGCCTCGCGGGCAACATCGACCTCGTCGCGCGTCGGGGCGGGCCCACGTCGGGCGCGTCTACGGCGTGTGATCTCGTCCTCGTCGGGCGGGAGGCGATCGGGCGGCTCGACAAGCAGGCTGCGGCGGCGGAGGTCGAGCTCGTGCTCGATGCGGGCCTCCGGCAAGGCGAGGTGATCGTGCGGTGTGATCGCGTGCTCTGCGGGCGGGCGATCGACAACCTCATCGCGTTCGGGATCGAGCGTGCGGCGCCGCGGACGCGCCTCGTGGTCACGGCGGCGCGCGAGGGGACGGAGGCGCGGGTCGAGGTCCGGTTCGCGTCGCGATCGCAGCTCCACGTCGATCCGCCGCCCACGGGGGCGCCGCCGGCGCAGCGGCGGAGGTACATCCAGGCGGCGTACGGGCGGGGGCTCTCGCTCTACTGCGTGCGCCTCGCGGCGATGCTGCTCGGGGGCCGGCTCGACACGACGGACGAGGACCATGGCCGTGCGCGGCTCTGTCTCGTCGCATCTTGCCCGGAAGAACGCTAGGCTCCGTCGCGATGGACGTCGAGACGGTCCGCGGTTGGCTCGAGAGGCTCGATTACGAGGTCAAGGACGAAGGCCCGAAGACGCTGCGCGTCTTTCCCCGGAGGCCTGGCAACGAGTCCTTGCCCCCGTACTTCATCCAGTGCAGCGAGCACTGGCTTTTGCTCTCGCTCCTGCCGGTGCTCTCCTCGCGCATCCAGCCCTCGCCGGAGCTGCCGCGGCGGCTCTTGCTCCTCAACCGGGACATGCGCATCGCGAAGTTCGCGCAGGGCGGCCAGGGCGAGGTGGTGCTCTGCGCGGAGCTACCTACCGAATCGCTCGACTTTCCGGAGTTCGCCGACGCGACCGAGCGGCTGGTGAAGTATTTCCACCATTACCACGATTACCTCGCGTCGCCGTAGCGGTCCTCGCGCGGGCCGTCGGTCGGCTCATTCTCGTTTGATCTCGACCACGTTCGGCACTTTCGGGGCGAAACAGAGCCGCTCGGGCGACGCGTCCGGCACGTTCGCGCGGATGTGCGCGATGACGGCGTCGGCCTGCGCCCAGCTCTTCACCTGGACCCCGAAGTGCTGGCCCCCGCCCTCGATGTATTCGATGCCGCTGATCTCGGACAGGGCGGGGAACGTGGTGAGCGCGTCCAGGGTCGTTCGGAACGTGTACGATGCGCCCTCGGGCAAGGGCATTTCGCCGACGTAAACGAACGGCGTCGTGCATTCGTCTTCGGCAGGCTCGCCTTTTGATTCTCGCAGCCTGGCGGGCCAGGCGTACCGGACCCAGATCGTCCCCGCGTCGTCCATTCCCATGGACCTGAATTTCATGGGATAGGGCAGGTTCGCGATGCGGGTCCACCGGCCCTCGTCGAAGCGGAAGATCCCGCGGCCCGCGAGCGCGTGGAGCTTGCCGGACGGCGAAACGAAGAGCCTCTGGAGCCTCGGCCCGATCGGCGGCAAGGCCTCGAACGTCCCGGCCTTGTAATGGATCACGGGGCTCGTCGAGAGCCAGAGCTCGTCGCCTTTTCCGGGGACCGGCGTCGGAAACCCCGCCTTGTGCTTCACCATGCCGGAGAGCTCGACGATGCGCGACGTCCCCTGCTGATCCCAGACCTCCACGGCCAGCGCATTCTCGCGGTTGCAGAGGTTGCCCACGGTCATGAACGTGCCGGCCCCGGTCGCGCCGATCTCCCAGTAGGGCAGGGCCAGGCGCACGGGCTCGAGCCTCGATACCGGGACCTCCTCGGGCTTGCAGCCGCCTTGCTCGGCCCGGATCGGCTCGAACGTTCGCGTGGGCCCTCGAATGACCGAGCGGCGCCGGCCCGTCGAATTCCCCGAGGCCACGATCACCGTCGGGCCGAGGCGCGCGACGCCCTGGAACCAGCCGCCCTGGTCCTCGTCGCCGAACATCAGCCGCGAGCCTTTCCCCGTGAGCGGGACGATCGTGGGGCGCCAGCCGTAGCCGCGTTTGCCCGAGTAATACACGTCGACGCCGTCCGGCCAAGAGCCCCAGACGAAGCGGATTTCGTTGCCGCCGATGTCCTTGTTGTCGTCCGGGATCTCGCCGAACCACGCCACGCGTTCGCCGTCGATCCGGCCGACGCGCAGGCCCTCGGTCACGATCACCGCGCCGTCGATGACGTGGACCGTCGCCGTCAGGGTTTTCAGAGGCTCGAAGGGCTCCACCACGAACGTCGGCACCTTCGCCTGCGGAGGCTCGGGCGGCGCGGACACGACGCTCGCGCTCGGCGGAGGCGGCGGCGGTTTGTCCTCGGGCGGGGGCGGCGGCGGCTTCTTGCAAGCAGCGACCGCGATTCCCACGATGCCGAGCAAGACCCCCCTTTTCATGGTCACTTCTGCGTGATCACGACACGCCCGTCGTCGCGGTAGGTCACGTTCCCCGATTCACCCCGACAATCCCAGCAGGTCGCCCAGAACAAACGTTTGCGCACGTAGCCGTTGAAGCCGAGCGCGATCGGCCCTTTTTCGTCCTTCAGCACGAGCGTCGAGGCGATGCGGTATCGATCCCCCGGCAAACGATAAAACGCGACGACGAACGAATCTTTCGCGGCGCGGCCCGCGAGCACCACGATCTGCTCGCCGGGCACCGGGTTCCAGAGCAAGGGCGACGTCGTGAGCACCGTGTTTGGCGGCGGCGCGCCCGCGTCGCCCCGCGCGAGCACCACGTTCACGTCGTCCGGCTCCTTGAAATAGGTGATTTCCCGGTCGAGCGTGGAGAGCGCCGGCACCGAGGCGAGCATCTCCGCGAGCTCCTTCGCCGGCAGCTCCACCCGCCGGTAGGTCTGCTCCCATTGCGGCGACGGGATCGTGGCCGCGTTCGGCGCGCCGCGACAGCACCGGAAGCCGAGGTCCTCCGCGCTCGCGCCCGGGTCGATCGCCGTCCGATGCGCGCACCGATGATCCGGCGCGACGGCGCTCCCGCGCGCCCCGCGCACCGCCGCCGCGCGTGGCTGCATGTCCTCGATCGGCAAGACCTCGCTCGCCGTCCATTCGCGATACGCCGCGCCCATGCCGAGCACGCCGAAGCCCGACGCGCACGAGGCCGGCTCCTTCGCGCATTTCGCATCCCACGCGGCGCTGCCCGCGAACGCCGTCCCCTCGGGCCCCTTGCAGGCGCGCTCCCATTCGAGCTCCGTGCAGAGACGCCCGCCCGCCTGCTCGCAGAGCTCGGCCGCCTTCGCCCGCGACACGCCCGTGAGCGGCGGCTTCGTCGGGTCGTTCGGGTAGAGGTAACGATCGATCGCGTAGGAGCCGAGCTTCACCTCGAGCTCGGCCGGCTCGAGCACGGGGTCGCGGCCCTTGTCGCCCGGGGTCGAGCCGGCGACGAGCGTGCCGTCGGGGATGTCCACGCGTTCGCTCTTCGCGGCCTCGGCCTTCGAGGCGCCTGCGTCCGGGTCTTTCTGGTTCTCGGCGGCTTCGAGCACCTTGCCCTTCGGCGCGAGCACGACGGCCGGCCCGCCGTCCGCGCCGTCCTTGGAGGAGCCGCCTCCGCCCGAGGTGCAACCCACGAGCGCGGCGAGGGCGCAGAGGAGCGCGACGGAGGTCTCGTTTCCCGGGATTTTCATGCGGGGACGGCGGTTTATGCCAGACACGGCGCGCCACGGCAAAGCCTCGCGCTATGCTCCGGGCTCTCGTGCTGATGCTCGGCGACCTGCCTCTCACGTTCCTCTACGGCTTCGCGCTGGTCTTCGGCCTGCTCTGGGGCAGCTTCCTGAACGTCGTGATTTACCGCGTTCCCCGCGGGATGAGCGTCGTCCGCCCCGCCTCGCGTTGCCCCGCGTGCGAGACGCCGATCCGCCCCTGGGACAACATCCCCGTCTTCGGATGGCTGTTTCTCCGCGGCAAGGCGCGCTGCTGCGGCGTGAAGGTCTCGCCGCGCTACCCGCTCGTCGAGGCGATCGGCGGACTGCTCTCGGTGGCGATCGTGCACGTGATCCTCGCGCCGCTCGATCCCACGACCTCGCTCGCGCGCGCCGGGGCCATCTACATCGCCGACCTCGCGCTCGCGCTTGGCCTCGTGGCTGCGGCGTTCATCGACCTCGAGCACATGATCTTGCCCGACGAGATCACGATCGGCGGCGCGGTGCTCGGCCTCGCGACGGCGTCGCTGCGCGACCTCTCGTTCGTGGACTCGCTGATCGGCGCGGCCGTGGGGTTTGCCGTGGTGTGGCTGCCGTTCATCGTGATCTACCCGCGTTTGCGCGGCGGCGTGGGCATGGGGCTCGGCGACGCGAAGCTCCTCATGCTGGCGGGCGCGTGGTTCGGCTGGGGAGGCGCGCTCGTGGTGCTCTGCGCGGGCGCGGTGCAAGGCACGCTCGCGGCGATCGGCGTGCTCGCGGCGCGTGGCAAGATCGAGGAGCCGGAGGCGGTGCGGCTCGAGCGCGAGGAGATCCGCAAGGAGCTCGCGGCGATGACGCCGGAAGAGCGGGCGGAGGCGGAAAAAGAGCTCGCCGAGGATCCGCTCGCGGAGGAGGCGGGCGAGGGGCTCGGGCAGGCGCGTGTCGCGTTCGGGCCGTTTCTGGCGCTCGCGACGCTGGAGTTCCTTTTCTTCGGCCGCGCGGCCGTCGAGGCGTTTTTCGGATGGGCCGGGGGCTGATCTTCATCGTGCTCCTCGGGCTTTGGGGCTGCGGCGGCTCGCCGATCCCGCTGCCCGAGATCGGCCCGCACGTGCGCGAGGCGCCGGTGCTCGTGCCGTACCCGCCGCCGGCGGCGCGTGTGGAGATCGTGCCGGCGCGGCCGAGCAAACGAGAGGTCTGGATCGACGGCGAGTGGACGTGGGAGCGACGGCGCTGGGTGTGGCGGCGTGGACGCTGGGAGGTCCCGCCGCCGAACAGCTACTGGGCGCCGCCGGTGACGGTGCGGCAATCGGATGGATCGCTCGGGTTTTTCCAGGGCGGGTGGCGGACGAAGGGCAGCGGCGCGCCGATCGGCGAGCCGACGCCGGGTCAACCCGCTGCGTCTGCGTCTGCGGCGCCCCCTGCGCCCGCAGCGTCTGCCGCGCCCGCGGCGGGCGGCGCGACGTCGAGCGCCCAGCAATAAAAGCAAAGCTCGTCGACGTCTTGTTCGATGAGCGCCGTCAGCGTGGTGCCGCCGCCGTGCCCCGAGCCCCGGAGCGGTAGCAGCAAATAGGGCCCGCCGAGCGTGTTTTCGGCCTGGAGCCGGGCGACCATTTTCAAGGGATCGTACGGCGGCGCGATCCGGTCGTTGAGCGCCGAGACGAACGTGATCGCCGGATAGCGTCGATCGGCGCGGATGTTGTGGTACGGCGAATACCCGGCGAGGTAAGCGCCCTCGACGGGATCGTCGGGCGAGCCGTATTCGACGGTCGCCGAGCTCATGAACCCGAACTTGGGGAATTGCAGCATGTCGAGGGTCGGCGCGCGGCAGAACACTGCGCCGAAAGCCTCGGGGGCTTGCATGGCGGTGACGGCGACGAGCAGGCCGCCGTTGCTGTTGCCGCGCGAGGCGAGCCTCGAAGGCGTCGTGTAGCCTGCGGAGACGAGGAAACGCGCCGCGGCGATGTAATCGTCGAATGCGTTTTGCCGCCGTGTCTTGATCGCGGCCTCGTGCCAGGCGCGGCCGTATTCGCCGCCGCCTCGCACGTTGGCGAACGCGAGCACGCCGCCGAGCTTCAGCCATGCGGCGGTGACGGCCGAAAAGCGCGGCTGAAGCGAGATGTTGAATCCACCGTAGCCGCTCAGCCGCACGGGCATACGCCCATCGCGGGGCAGATCCTTGTGATGGACGATGAACATCGAGACCCGCGTGCCGTCGGGCGACGTGTACCAGACCTGGTTTGTCACGTACGCGGAGGGGTCGAGCCCGACGTCGGGCACGTGGTACGGCGTCAGGCGGTCCGACGCGTAATCGTACCGATAATGGGACGGCGGCTGCACGTACGACTCGAAGTGAACCCACACCTCGTCGCCCTCCCACGCGCCGCCGACGCCGCTGACGATGCCTTCCCCGTCGTTCCGATTGACCGAGCCGAGCGCCGGCAACACGAGATTGCGGAGGTAGGCGCCGTCCTCGGCGTGAATGCGGACGCGATGGGAGGCCGCATGGCCATAGACCGCGTAAAGCCGTCCGCCGACACCCGCGACGCTTTGCAGCGTGTCCTCATTTTCGGCAATGATCGTCCGCCACTCCGTCGGCGCTGCGAGCGACGCGATGCAGGCACGGCCGCGCGGCGCGTCGAGATCGGTGTGAATGAGCAGCGAATCGCCGATCACCTGCACCTGGTTGAGGGATCGCATGGCGGGCGCCACCGGCAAGAGCGCGTCGTCGGCGAGCCGCAGCAGGTAGACCACGTTCGCGTGCACGTAATCCCATTTGAAAAGCACGGCGAAGCGGCCGCACGCGCTGACCTTGACGGCGCACCAATACTCCTTGTTTTGATCGTCCCCGAAGACCCGGCGGGCCGGCGTCCCCGAGCCGATCCGGTGCTCGTAAATGGCGTTCCAGTGCGCCTCGTCCCCCGCGGGCACCTCGCCCGGCTCGGGGCATGCCGCATAGAAGAACCCGGATCCATCGGGACGCCAGGCCAGCGACGCGTGGCCCGTCCCGCGAGGTCGATCGGGCAGCACGTGTCCCGTCTCGACGTCGAGCACGTGAATCACCGCCTCGTGCGTGCTGCCCACGGCCTTCCCGAACGCGACCCGTGCGCCGTCCGGCGAGGGCACGGCGAAGACCAGCGCCTCGTCGCTCGGCCATGCATTCGGGTCGATCACCGTTTCGAGCGGCGCGCCCTTCTCACGCCGCATCATGAGCTTGAGCTTCTCGTCGCTCGCGTCCGCTTGCCAGAGAAACGCACGACCGTTCGTGCCCGTACGAATCGGCGGCGAGAGCCGCGTATACCGCGTAGAACGAGCGACCGCGTCCCGGAGCCAGTCGCGCCCTGGCACCACGTCGAGCACGCCGCGCGTGACGACCTCTTGCGCGGCGAGGAAGCCTTGGGCCTCCGCGTCGTCGAGCCGTTCGAGCCACGCGTACGGATCGTCGAAGCGCCTGCCGTGCAGCGTGAAGCCGCTCCCAGGATCGCGTCGCGCCGGGGGAAACGAAAACCGAGCCGGCATCAGCCTTCGTGCCCCCGCGCCACCTTGTGCGGCAAGAACCACGGTGCTCGATATCGATCGAGCGCCGTCCGCACGAGCCGCTCGACCAGTCCCTCGAACGTCATCCCCGCGGCATACGCCGACTTCGTGAAGCACGAAATGTAATCGAGCTCCGGGTAAATCCCCGGCAGCGGGTTCACCTCCAGCACGTACGGTTTTCCCGCGCCGTCGAGGCGCAGATCCACCCGCGCCCAATCGCGGATCCCGAGCACCTCGCACGTGCGGATTGCCAGGGACGCGAGGTCACGCCGGAGCCCGTCGTCGACGTTCGCCGGGCAGAGCATGTGCTTCGTGCTGTGCCACGTGAACTTGGCGTCGTACCCATACACGCGCCGCGGGCTCCCGGGAATCTCCGTGAAATCGATCTCCACGAGCGGCAACACCTCGAACGAGCCCCGATTGCCGATCACCGCCGCCGTGAACTCCCGACCCGGTAAAAATTCCTCGACGAGCAGCGGCTGGCGATATCGATCGAGGTAGCTGCGCACGATGGCCGCGAGCGCCGTGTCGTCGTCGACCACGTTGGCATCGTAAATCCCTTTGCCCGCGCCTTCCGCCACCGGCTTCGCGATCACCGGGAAAACGAGCCCGAGCGGCCGTTCGAGCGGGCGATGGATCACCTCGGCGCGGGGCGTGGGAATGCCCGCGCGATCGAGAATGCATTTCGTGTACCATTTGTCGTGCGTGATCCCCAGCGTCACCGGATCGCTGCCCACGTACGGCCATTGCAACCATTCGAAGAGGGCAGGGGCCTGGGCTTCCCGGCCGGTGCCATAGATGCCCTCGGCCAGGTTGAAGATCAAATCGGGGCGGCGCTGCGCGGCGATCTCCTGCGGCGAGAGGGTCGTCGTATCCCACACGCGCACGGTGCCGAGGCGTTCGAGCGCCCGGACGACCGCGGCCTCGAGCTCCGGGCTGTCGAGCTCGGCCAGGTCCTCGTCTCCGAGGTGCGAGGTGTCTTTCGGGGTGAGCGAGATGCAGAGGGCGAGGTCCATGAAGTACCCGCACTCATATCATCGCGCGCCTCGCTCCTGCTCGTCCGCATCCTGCGCTATGTTCCGCGCCGTGAACCGGAAGGCCTTCGCGACCAACCCACGCCTCGTCCTCGCGCTCCCGCTCGTCCTCTCGCTCCTCGCCGGCTGCAACCGCAGCGTCGAGTGCACGACCGAGATCACCGCCGGCACGGGCACGTTCAAGGGGACGGCCCGCGGCGAGGGCGAGAAGGGTCCGGTCATGAAGGCCGCGCTCCGCGACGCCTGTCAGCGCATGTGCGTCGACACGAAGTCCCCCATGCTCGACGCGTGCGTCACGCGCTGCACCGTCGACGTCGGCGCGACCAAGATCGGCGCGCGTACCTCCTGCAACGACTGAAGCAGAGGCTCCCTCCCATGATGCTCGCCTGGTCCTTCTCCGCGCGCACCGTCGAAGACATCGAGCGCCTCCTCCGCGCTCTCGGCAAACACCGCTACGTCCGCGAGGTCGATCATCGCATCCACTGGACCGTCGATCGCGCCCTCGCCGATCTCCCCGCCTTCGCCCCGCACGCGCAGGCCTTCGCCGCCCGGCAGAGCCGCGAGAAGGGCCTCGAGATCGCATCGCGTGATCCCTCGCTCTGGCGACCGGCCACCGCCGACGATGTCTGCGCCGTCTTCCGCGCCTTCTGGACGCCGGGCGAGGCCGCCGAGCGCTACAAAAAAGCCCTTCGCGCAGCGCTCGCCGAGACGGGCCTGCCTCCCGCGACGCACGCGCCCTTCGAGGCCTCCGCGGACGAACCCCCGCACCCCGAGCTCATCCTGCTCGACTGGGAGCTCTTCCCCGTCGACGAGCTCGACGCCGATCGACATCGCGGCGCGCTCGAAGCGATGGAAGAAGCGGGCGAGGAGGTCGATGCCTCCGCGCCCGTCTTCCAGGAAGGCCCGATCCTCGCCGCGCCGGAGCTCCTCGACGGCGCCCCGGGCGGCGAGCTTCGAGAGGACTTTTTTGTTTGGTCCGACGGGCCGTACAGCTACTCGGACTACGTGTTTCGCGGCGCTGCGAAGGTCGCAAAACTCGCCGAGCCGCCGGTCGGCTACAACGACCTCGACTAGGCCCCGCGTTACGGCCCCACCATCGGCCGCGATCGGCCCGGCTCGCCCGGGAGCGTCACGCCCGGCAGCTCCGCCTTGTGGACGCCTTCCTCGACCGCCGCTTCCGTCGCGCTGATCGGCATGCTCAGGCTCGCCCGCCCCGAGCGCATCGCGCGCACCGCGCCGAAGAAGGCGACCACGAACAGCACACCCGCGAGGATCGCGAGCCTGCCCGCCACCGAGGGGATGATCGCTCCGAGCCCGATCATCACCGCGATGATCGCCACCACGACGGCCGCGGCCCCGCAGGCGAAGGCCACGAGGCCCCACACCACGCGCGGCACCGCCTCGCTCACGGCGCGCTGCGCTTCGAGTTTGCCGAGCGCGATGCCGTCGCGCACGAGCTCCGTCGCCACGTCGATCGTGTCCCGCGCGACCGCGGCGATCGCCTCACCGGTCGACATTCCCACGCCGGCCGGCGGCCGCGCGATCGGCGGCAGCTCACGCTCCGTGATGCCGGGCGGCAACCTGGCCGAGCCGCGCACGAGCGCGTGCCCGTTCCCGTTTGATGGTCGATCCTGCTTCATCGCTCGCTCCCTTCACAGCGAGCGCCACGCGAGGCGCCGACGCCGACGCACCACGGCCGACACGATCCCGAGGAGCAAGAGCCCTCCGATCGCGACCGCGGCGCGCACGATGTTCTTGCGCATCGAGCCGGCGCTCGATTTCAGCATCGAGGAGACACGACTGAGATCCGCGACGAGGCGCTCCTTCGCCAGCTCCAGCCTGTGCTCGAGCGCTCGCCGCTGTTCATCCACGGGCACCATCGTCGTGCCCGACGCCCTCAGATCCTGGTCGCTGAGACGGTTCACGCCCGGCGAACGTGCAATCCGCGTTCCCCACACATGCGGCGCCTGTGCGCAGCGAGCGGCCCCGGCCACACGCTACTTTGGGGTTTCGTTCCTTCGCCCGACGTGCCAAATCGGCCGGCGAGTAGGCATCCTCATGAAGATCCCGCGCCACATCTTCCGCGAGTACGACATCCGCGGCGTCGCCGATCGCGACCTGGAAGGCGACCTCGCCCGCGAGCTCGGCCGCGCCTTCGCGTTCGTCCTTCGCAAAGACGCGGGCACGCCACGCGTCGCCGTCGCGCGGGACGGCCGCCTGTCGAGCGATCGCCTCTTCGCGGCGCTCACCGAGGGCCTGCTCGCGGGCGGTGCGGACGTGATCTACGTCGGCGTGGGACCGACGCCGATGCTCTACTTCGCCGCGCATCACCTCGAGACGCACGGCGCGGTGATGATCACCGCGAGCCACAACCCCGCGCCCGACAACGGCTTCAAGATGATGCGCGGCAAGGGCTCGTTCTACGGCAAGGACATCCAGGCGCTCGCCGACCTCATCGAGCAAGAAGCCGCGCTCGCCGATCCGCCCGCCGCGCGCGGCAAGCGCACGGAGACCAGCGTCCAGGATGCGTACATCGCGTCCGTCCGCCGATCGAGCCGCCTCGCCCGCACCGACGTTCGTTTCGTCGTCGACGCGGGCAACGGCGCGGCCGGTCCGCTCGGCGTCGCGACGCTCTCTGCCCTCGGGCTCTCGCCGGAGGCGCTCTACTGCGACATCGACGGACGCTTCCCGAACCATCACCCCGACCCCACGGTCCCTGCGAACCTCGCCGCGCTGCGCGAGCGCGTGCTCGCCACGGGCGCCACGCTCGGCGTCGCGTGGGACGGCGACGGCGATCGCATCGGCGCGATCGACGAGACGGGCGAGGTGGTCTGGGGGGACAAACTGCTCCTGCTCTACGCCCGCGCCCTGCTCCGCGAACATCCCGGCGCCACCATCCTCGGCGAGGTGAAGTGCTCCGAGACGCTCTATGCCGACATCACGAAGCACGGCGGCCGGCCGATCGTGTGGAAGACGGGGCACTCGTTGATCAAGACGAAGATGAAGGAAGAACACGCGCTCCTCGCGGGCGAGATGAGCGGCCACATGTTCTTCGCGGACCGCTGGCCGGGCTTCGACGACGCGATCTACGCCACGGTGCGCCTCGTCGAGATCGTCGCGTCCGAGGGCAAGACGCTGCGCGAGCTGCTCGCCGACGTGCCACAGACCTTCGCCACGCCGGAGATCCGCGTCGATTGCCCCGACGTGGTGAAGTTCGACGTCGTCGCCGCCGTCGTCGCGCACTACCGCGGCAAGCGGCCCGTGCTCGACATCGACGGCGGGCGCTTCGATTTCGGCGAGGGCGCCTGGGGCCTTTGCCGCGCGTCGAACACGCAGCCCGTGCTCGTGCTTCGCTTCGAGGCGCCGACGCCCGAGCGGCGCGACGAGATCCGGCGTGAGGTCGAGGGCGTGGTCGCGGACGCGATCCGCCGCGCGACCGAGGCAGGCGGCCACCCGTGACGGCGACGCGCGGCGAGGCGCCGGGCGAGACGTGGACGATCCGTCGCGTGCTCGCGTGGGCGGTCGACGACCTCAAGAAGCGAGGGTTTTCCTCGGCGCGCCTCGATGCCGAGCTTTTGCTCTGCCACGTCCTCCGCACCGACCGGATCAAGCTCATCGTCGACGCCGAGCGCCCGCTCGACAAGGCCGAGCTCGGCAAGTACCGCGAGCTCTACCAGCGCCGTCGCGCCGGCGAGCCGATCGCGTACCTGCTCGGCGTGCGCGAGTTTTACGGCAGGCCTTTCCGTGTCGATCGACGTGTCCTCATCCCGCGCCCCGACACCGAGACGCTCGTCGAGGTCGCGCTCGCGCGCACGCGGCACCTCGACCTCTCGGCGCGTGTCCTCGACCTCTGCACGGGCTCCGGCTGCGTCGCGATCTCGCTCGCGCGTGAACGACCGACCACGTGTGTCCTCGGCCTCGACCTCTCGCCCGACGCGGCCGTGGTCGCGCGCGAAAACGTCGTGCGCCTCGGCGCCACGAACTGCGCGATCGGCGTCTCGGACCTCTTCTCCGCGCTCGAAGGTCGCGGCGCCGTGTTCGACCTCATCACGGCGAACCCGCCCTACATCCCGGAGGCCGAGATCGACACGCTCGCGGTGGACATCCGCGGCTTCGAGCCGCACCTCGCGCTCTCGGGCGGGACGGACGGGCTCGTGCTCCTCCGGCGCATCGCTGCGGAGGCGCCGCGTTACCTCGCCCCGGGCGGCGTGCTCGCGGTCGAGGTGATGTCCGGCCAGGCCGAGGACGTGAGCGCGCTTTTTGCCGCGGCGGGTTTTACCGATATCGAGATCCAGAAAGACCTCGGCGGGCACGATCGGATCGTCTCCGGCGTTTGGAAAGGCAAACCATGAGGGCGCCCGGGGGCCGCGCGCCGGGGGATTCGCCGTTGGATGGAGAGGCGCTGCGCATGATTCGCCAGCGCTCGCTGTTCATGGCGCGGCGGCTCGGCTACCCGGTCGACGTCAGCTTGCCGCTGATCACGGACCGCGGGGTTTTACGGGACAAGGACGAGGTTGTCGACCGCATGCTCGCGCTCGACGCGGTGATCGCGTGCGCCTCCGGCATGCCGCCCGAGATCGCCTCCGATTGGGTCTCCGAGATCGGCGTCACGGGCGCGCTCTCGCCCTCGGAGGCGCGCGTGCTCGAAGGTCGCGCCGAGGAGGTACCCGCGGGCCTGCTCGAGCGCATGGAGGCGCTTTGGGCGCTCGGCTGGGCGAGCTCGCTCTTCCGGGCCCTCGATTATTCGCGCATCTGCGGCCCCGAGCTCGCCATGATCTTCGGCGAGCTCGACGATGCCCGCGACGTGCGCGCCTTGCGCAAGCGCTGCCGGATGCGCCGCCACGAAGAAGTCCTCTCCGCCTGCGACCTCGCCCGCTGCTTGCACCGCGGGATCGAGATCGCCGCGCGCAAGCGAATGAGCTTGCCCGGCAAGATCCAGCCGAACGTCATTCTGGAGCGGAGGAAGGCGCTCGAATGGCTGCTCGGCGAAGAGGAGTGGGACGAGGTGTTCGTCGGGGTTTGAGTCCGCCGGCGCGCTTCACTTCTGCCGCGGATAAAGCGCCGTCCGCCATCCGAGCACGAACGCACCGCCGCGGATCGAGTTCCCGTACATGTAATCGTACGCGAGATACGGCCCCATTCCGACCTTCGATCCGAGCCGGAGCCCCTCGTAAAACACCCCGAGCCCGAGCGCCGAGGTCAGACCTCCGTCGACGAGCAGCGTCTCCTGGTCGTCGGCCGGCGTCACGATCGCCGTCCCCACGCCCGTCTCCACCATCAGCCCGAGGTCGCGCAGCGGCCCGCCGAGCGTGTAGAGCGGATAAATTTCCGTGTGAAACCCGACCATCCCGCTGAACATCACCTTGTCGCCCGCGTCGATCCCGAGTGACCCGAACGTCAGGCCGAACGACAAGAAATCCCGGAGCGCCACGCCCACCCACGCGCGCGCGCCGAAGCCCGCGCCGATCCCCGTGTCCGTGTAGTACCGGAGCAGGCCGATCTTCGTCGGGTCGTTCGGGAACCCCGCCGCGCTGCCGAGCGACGCGCCGATCGCGAGACCAAACGTAAAACTGCTTCGCCGCTCCGGCGTCACCACGCGCATCGTCGGGTCGTTCGGATCTTCGAGGCCACTCGTCCCGAGCGTCCGTATGCCGGCCTCTTCCTTCTTCGCCTCGGCCTCGGCCTCCGTCGAGCTCCGGCCGCCGCGTGGGCCTTGCTGCGCGCTCGAAGGCGAGGTCCACGACGTGATCGCCGCGGTGAGGGCGATGGACAGAGCGGCCACTTTTTTCGGGGAAACAACCTTCGCCATGCGGAGCCCTTCCCTTATACGATACGGCCGATGTCCCGCATCGCGATCGTCTTCCCTCCGATCCGCGTCTCGCGCGACTTCATCGACTACCCGTACTTCGCCGACCTCGGCGCCCTCCAGGCCGCCGCGGTCTTGCGTGCGTCGGGCTTCGAGGTCGACCTCGTCGACGCGCTCGCGATGGAGGGCGCGACGCTCGCGAGCCACGACGACGACCCGGGCCACGTTCGGCTCGGCGCGTCGCTCGATGCGGTCCTCGCGCGTGTCTCCGACGAGAGCGACGCCGTCCTCGTCGCGTACACGCCGTTTCACAGGCCGCCCTCGCGCGACGATCTGCTTGGGAAGCTCCTCGCTGGTCTCGCCGCGCATCGTCCGGATCGTCCTCTTGTCTTGGCAGACCTCTACCAGAGCGGCCAGCACGTCGTCGACGTCCCGTCGAGCGAGATCCTCGCCGCCTACCCCGAGGTCTCCGCCTTGATCCGCTACGAGGCCGAAGGCGTGCTCGCACGGGTTTTTTCCGATCTCGTACGACGAGGCCGGCCCGAAGCGCCGTTCGCGCTCGTCCCCGAGGACCCGCCGCACCTCGACGACCTGCCCTTGCCCGCGTGGGACCTCGTCGATCTGCCCGCCTACTTCGCCTTCCACGAGGCCACGATCCGCGGCCTCGGCCGGCCTCACTGGGCCTTCCCGATCGACGGCCGGAGCGCGCCGATCCTCACGAGCCGCGGCTGCCCCTACCGCTGCGTGCACTGCTCCTCGAACCCCACGGCCCGCAAGGACGGCGAGCTCGTCCGGCCCAAGACCCAGCGCCGCTACGGCCCGGCCTACCTCGATCGCCTCCTCGGCGACCTCGCCGCGCGCGGGGTGCGTCGCGTGCACCTGCTCGACGAGCTCGTGAACGTGAACGAGCGGCATTTCGACGCCGTGCTCGAGCTCCTCGAAAAGCACGATCTGCGCTTCGAGATCCCGAACGGCGTACGCGCCGACTACGTCCTTCCGCGCCACGTCGAGGCCATGAAGGGCCGGATGACCACGCTCAGCGTGAGCGCCGAGAGCGGCGTGCAGCGCGTCGTCGATGAGGTCGTGGACAAGCAGCTCGACCTTCACGCCATCCAGGAAGCGGCGAAGCTCGCGCACGAGGCGGCGCTCCCGATGCTCGTGCACTTCATGATCGGTTTGCCCGGCGAGACGAAGCGCGACATCAACGGCACGCTCGCCTTCGCGCTCGACCTCTTCGAGCAGACCGGCGCGTTCCCGAGCATGCAGTTCGCCACGCCCCTGCCCGGCACGCGCCTCGGCGCCGAGGCCAAGAAGAAGGGCCGCGCGCTGCCCGTCGTGAACGACTGGGGACCGCGCTTCCAGCAAGCGCCGACGATCGAGACCGACGCCTTCACCGCGGAGGACCTCCGCCGCTTCAAGTGGACGTTCGACGAGCGCATCCGGGCCTCGCAGGGCCCGAAGAAGGTGATCATGAACGTCACCTACAAGTGCAACAACCGCTGCACGTTCTGCGCGACGGGCACGCGCACGCAGTTCGACGGCGACCTCGATCGGCAACGTGAGCTGCTCGTGAAGTACCGAAAGCTCGGCGTCACGCTGCTCGACTTCGACGGCGGCGAGCCCACGTTGAACCCGAACCTCGTCCGCCTCGTGCAGTTCGCCCGCCGCATCGGCTACGAGCGCGTCAACGTCACCACGAACGCGCGCATGTCGAGCTACGACGAGTTCGCGCAGAAGCTCGTCCACTCCGGCGTCACCTCGATCCTCACGAGCATCCACGGCCCCGACGCGCAGACGCACGCGCAGAACGTGGGCGTCGCCGAGGCCTTCGATCAAACGATCGCGGGCGTGAAAAACTTCGTCCGGCTCGCGCCGCCCGGCGTCGAGCTCGGCGCGAACATCACGCTCACGAAGTCGAACCACAAGAAGCTCCACGACGTCGCGGCGCTCGTCTTCGATCTCGGCCTGCGCTGGTTCAACATCCAGTTCCTCACGCCCTTCGGCCGCGCCACGAGTTCGGTCTGTCCGGACACGGACGCTGCGGCGCGGGAGACGAAACGCGTCATCGACGACTTCCGCGATCGCATGAAGATCCAGGTCATCAACCTGCCCTTCTGCTTCATGCCCGGCTACGAAGAGTTCCTCCTCGGCGACATGCTCAAGCTCGAGCGGCACATGCTCTTCGTGAACAACGAGGAGGTGAACCTCTTCGAGTACCTGCGCGAGCGGCGCGTGAAAAAGCCCGTCTGCGAGACGTGCCCGCACGAGGTCTTTTGCGGCGGCTTTTACGAGCTCGAAGACGTCCCCGAGCCGACGTGGCTCATCCAGCCCGAGGATCTCGTCCGTCCGATTGCAGCGGATGTTCCGCGACCGTTCGCGCGCCACTGAAGAGCCCCTTCGCGACCACCACCGCGACGAGCACCACGAGGCCGAGGATCCGCAGAGGCCAGCCGAGGTAGAGCACCCAGCCGTCGTGCTCCAGGCTCACGAGCGCGATGGAGAGCCCCACGAGACCCGCCACGATCTCGGTCACCCGGCTCCGCGCGCTCTCCTCGCCCGCCTTCGGCGCGTGCGAGAGCGCGTGCAGGAGGAGCCCCGCCACCGCTGCGACGAGCCACGGCCGGATCGAGGCGATGCGCGCCGCGCCCACGAGGTCGAGCGAGAGCGCGCCGCCCACCGTCGAGAGCGCGCAGCCGGCGAGCGAGAGCGCCGCGATGAACTTGCTCTTCGGCCCGGGCACGTGTTCGAGCGCCTGGATCGCCACGACCATCGCGAGCGGAATCGTGTGCCCCGCGATCGCCAGGATGATCGTCGGCTTGAGCTCGCCCGCGCGCGCGAGCGAGGCGACGGCCGTGCCCTCGCCGGCCTGATGCAAGAGCACCGCGACGTAGCCCATGAGGAGCGTGGGGTCGTCCGCGTGCGCGCCGCGTTGCGGGACGAGCCGCTCGATCAAAAACGGCACGAGGAAGCCGGCCGCGGCGGCTGCGATCGTCAGCCATCCGGCCTCGACGATCGCCTCGGGCAGGAGGTGCAGGAGCGCGATCGCGGTCGAGCCGACCATCGCAAACGTCCCGAGGCCCGGCATGACGCGCTGCCCGTGGTCACGCCAGATCGCGGCGATGCCGCCGAGCAGGACGGCGAGCGCGAGGACGGCGAGCCCGGCGGGGAGGGACACGGCGCGCGTCGTAGCATGAATTCGGGCCGGTCCGGGCGAGAGCCTTCTTCCCTCGCGGTGTGTCTCGGACACGTGTAATGTCGGGCCCGTTCGTCGACGGAGCGCCGAGCGGCGCGAGGGAGGAAGGATGAACCCGGCAGAACGTGGTCTTTTGTCATTGCTCGGGGGCGTGGCCACCGGGGTGCATGTCCTCGTGGCCATCGCGGTGCTCGTGCTGGGGCTCGTCCTCGTGCGTCCCGTGAACCAGAACGCGGGGCTCGTCTTCGCGGGCGCGGGCGGCGTTCGGCTCGTCGGGCTCGGGCTCGACTTCATCGTCGACATGCTCATGGCGAAGAGCGACTTCGACTCGATCATGCTCTGGAGCGCGCTCGGCAGCGTGATCTGGCTCGGCACGGGCACGGTGTTCTTCGGCGGGATCGCGTTCGGGGCGTACAAGCTCGCCGAGACGCGGCAGCCGCAGCAGAAGGGCGGTGGGGCATGGGCGGGGTGAGCGGAATCGGCGCGAGCCTGCTCGGCCTCGCGAACACGGGCGTGCTCACGCTGCTCGGCGTCGCGCTCGTCGTCGTGGGGCTCGGCACCGTGAAGAAGACGCATGCCGCCGCGGGGTTTTGCCTCGCGGGCTCGGGCGCGCTCATGGCGTTCGGCTCGGTCCTGCGTGGGATCCTGAACTTCGCCCTGAGCTTCGCAGGCGGGGGGCTCGGGACCTTGTACACGCTCTCGCATGTCCTCACGACGCTGATGAACCTCCTCGCGGCCGTGCTCCTGCCGGTGTCGATCTTCCTGCTCGCGAACGCGGTGAAGCAGGGGGCCGGGCAGAGCCAGGCGCAGGGGCCGCGCATCCACTACTGATCTCTCGGGCCGCGCCTGCCTGCGCGGCCTTCGCCCCCGACGCTCCGCAACTCGCGCCCGGCTCCGGCATCCGAAGGGCATGGGCAGCGAGACCTACCACGAGCCATACGACGTCCTGTCGCCTGCGGCTCGCGACATGCACCGAGCGATCTGGTCCCTCATCGAGGAGCTCGAGGCCATCGATTGGTACGCGCAACGCGCCGAGGTCACGGGCGACGCGGAGCTTCGGGCCGTCCTCTTGCACAACCGTGCCGAGGAGATCGAGCACGCGATGATGAACCTCGAATGGATCCGCCGGCAGGATTCGTTATTTGACAAGAATATACGCACCTATTTGTTGAAGGACGTCCCCATCACCGAAATCGAGGCGGAGGAGGAAGCCAAAGCAGGGGGCGGGGGCGCAAGCGAGGGCGCGGGTGCATCGCCGCCCGAGCGAGGCAGCTCGGGTCGTGGGCTCGGGATTGGCAGTTTGAGGGGGAGGTGAATCGTGGCCCTGGATCTGCTCCGTCGTGACCTCGCTCCGATCCTGCCCGAGGCGTTCGCGCTCATCGACGCGGAGGCGCGGCGCGTGCTCCAGTTGAGCCTCGCGGCGCGAAAGCTCGTCGATTTCCGCGGTCCGTTCGGCTGGGGATATGCCTCGGTCAATACGGGCCGGCTCCGCCTGCTCGGCGAAGGGCCCGTTCCGGGCGTGACCATTGGACAGCGCATGTCGCAGCCGCTCCTCGAGCTGCGCACGCCGATCGTGCTCGACCTCGCGGACCTCGACGCGGCGGCGCGCGGCGCGGTCGACCTCGACATGTCTGCGGTGGTGCAGGCGGCCGAGCGCATCGCGCGGGTCGAGGACGGCGCCGTTTTTCATGGTTATGCCGAGGGCGACATTCCCGGCATCGTCCAGAAGAGCCCGCATCCGCCCGTGCGCATCCCGGCGGTCACGGCGTTCCCGGCCGCGGTGGTGCAGGCGAAGGAGGTCCTCCGGTCGGCCGGCGTCACGGGTCCGTACGTGCTCGTGGCGGGCTCGCGTGAATACGACGAGCTCGCGGCGGGCTCGGACGACGGGTATCCGATCTTGAAGCGCATCGAGCGACAGATCATCGATCACCCGGTCGTGTGGGCGCCTGCGCTCTCCGGCGCGGTGCTGCTCTCCGTGCGCGGCGGCGATTTCGAGCTGACGGTCGGGCAGGACCTCTCGATCGGTTATGCGTACCATGAAAAACAGCGGGTCGAGCTCTTCTTGACCGAGTCGTTCACGTTCCGCGTCCTCGAGCCGCAGGCGGCCATCGTCCTGCGCCGCGGCTAGATCCCGCCCGCCCTTCCGTTTGCCCTCGCCCTCGTGTACGGTGCCCTGCCGCCCGAACGGCAGGAACACCGGCCTCATGAAAAACCCCTCCCTGCGCGCCTATGCCGCGCTCATACTCGCCTTGCCCCTCGTGGCCCTCGGCTGCTCGAAGGAAGCGAAGGCCAAGGGCACGCTCGAAAATTACGAGGCGGTCTTCCGGGTATGCAAGGAGGAGACGGAGAAGGCGAAGCTCTCGCCGGGGGAGCATCGTTGCTCGCTCGTGGCGAGCATCGCCGTCGATCTCGGCCTCGAAGAATCGGGGCTCGAGGAGCCGAAGCGGCGCGAGCTGCTCTCGGCCTGGCTCGAAAAGAAGGGATTCGGGGCCCATTACCTGCCGCCGGACAAGCGGCCGAAGGAAGAGCGCTGAGGGCGCGAGAAAGGTTTGTCATGACCGAGGAAGGGATCGACGATCCGCGCAGCGTCCTGTCGCTCGCCGCGAGCGAGCTCGGCGCGGGGCAATTCGAGGAGGCGCTCCGGCGCGTGAAGGCGCTCCAGCCGTCGCTTTCGGGAATTCCCGACCTGCTCGCGCCTTCGCGTGCGCTCGAAGCGCGGGCCCTCGCGAGCCTCGGCCGCGGGGAGGAGGCGCTCGTGGTGCTCGATCAGGCGCAAAAGGACGCCGAGGCGGCGAACCTGCCCGCGCACGTCGAGGGCCTCGGGCGGCTGCGGGCCGGGCTCGCGCAGGCGTTCGAGATGGAGCAGCTCGCGTCGATATCGGCCGACGATCTGGAGCGACAAACCGAGGATCCGGCCCAGCGCGCCGTGCTCTTCTCGAACAAGATCGTCGCGGCGCTCTCCGTGGGCGACATCGAAGGCGCGCGCGAGCTCTTGCCGCGCGCCCGCGTGGCCGCCGAGCAGGCCGAGGATCCGGCGGCGCTCCTGCCCGTGCTGCTCGCGACGACGCAGCTCTGCGTGGCGACGGACGACGTGAAGACGGCGAAACGCGCGCTCGAAGCGGCCCGCAAGGTCGCCGAGGCGCACGAGCCGGATGCGATCCCGCTGATCGACGAAATGGCGGGGTATCTTTTGCGGGATCCCGAGGCCTGATTCCCATCCCCTCTCCCGCCGGGCGGGAGAGGGGCAGGGGTGAAGGTTCTTCCGTTCCTATTTCGGCTCCACCACCATCGCGCTCCCGCCATTGCGGCGCACCGGCTCCGCGACGGCGGTCATCGTACCATCCCCGTTCAATCGAATCGCCGTCGCCGCGCCGATCAGGCCCGCGTCGGAGAACGCGTGGCCCTTGGCCTGGAGCGCCGTCGCCTCGGGCGAGCTCATGAAGAGCGGCTCGGCGCTACTCGTGGCATTCGGCGCGTTTCGTTGCGACACGCGCGGCGCGGCCAGCGCCTCGTCGATCGGCATCTTGAAATCGAGGTGGTTCACGAGGATCTGCATCACCGTCGTGATGATCGTCGCGCCGCCGGGCGAGCCGAGCGCGAGCACGGGCGCGCCGTTCGAAAGCACGATCGTCGGGCTCATGCTGCTGCGCGGCCGCTTGCCCGGTTCGAGCACGTTCGGGTGCGGCGTGTCCGGCGTCGGGGGCACGTTGAAATCGGTGAGCTCGTTGTTCAGCAAGAACCCGCGCCCCGGCACGACCATGCCGTTGCCGCCCTCGTATTCGATCGTGCAGGTATACGAGACCAGGTTCCCGAACGAATCCGCCACCGTGATGTGCGTCGTCTCCGGATCGAGATCGGCGGGCGACTCCCCCGCATACACCCAGGCCGGCGGCTTCGGCTTCGCGCCGCTCGGGTCCACCTGATGCGCGAACGGATTGCCCGCGGGTTTGGCCTCGACGGAGGCCGTCGCCGGGTCGATGAGGGCCCGCCGCTCGGCCGTGTACGCCGCCGAGAGCATTCCCTCCACGGGCACGTTCACGTATTCGGGATCCCCCATGAAGGTATTTCGATCCGCATACGTGAGGCGCGAAGCTTCGAGCCACAAATGCAAAAAGTCCGCTTTGCTGATCGAGGTCGGATCGAATCCTTCGAGCAGGTTCAGCGTCATGCCCGCGGTGAGCCCGCCGCTCGACGGCAATCCGACCCCGAGGATCGTGAGCCCGCGATAACTCGTTTGCACGGCCGGGCGCACGCGCGCCTCGTAGGCCGCGAGGTCCGTGAGGGCCATGAAGCCCGGTCGAGAGACGATCGTCGCATCCGCGGTGAACGGCGGGTTCGTCACGGTCGCGACGATGTCTTTGCCGATGTCGCCGTCGTAGAACACGGCCGGACCATTCTTCGCGATGAGCTCGTACGTCGCGGCGAGGTCCGGGTTCGTGAAGATCGCGCCGACGGGGAAGGGATCCCCGGCCGCGTTCAAGAAGAGCGCGCGGGTGCTCTGGATCTGCCGAAAACGATCGATGTTGCGCGTCGTCTGATCGAAGAAGGTCGCGTCGACATCAAAACCCTTCTTGGCCACGAACGTGGCGAGCTTCAGCGCGTCGGCGAGCGAGAGTTTTCCATAACGACGCAGCGCCTCGTCCCAGCCGCGCAGCGTGCCCGGCACGCCGACGGACAGGCCACTCGTGAGCAGATCGTTGAATGCAATGGGCGCGCCGTTCTCGTAATACGCCGTGTGCTTCATTCCTTGCGGCGTCGTCTCGCGGTGATCGATCACCACGGCCTGCTTCTTGTCCGCGAGCCATACGAGCATGAACCCGCCGCCGCCGACGCCGCACGAGAATGGATCGGTCACGCCGAGCATTGCGGCCGCGGCGACCGCCGCGTCGACCGCATTGCCGCCGGCTTTCAGCGCCTCGATCGCGGCCCACGTCCCGCGGTGATCCACCGTGGCCGCGGCGCCGCCCTTCCCGGCGGCGGTCGGCACGAACATCGTGGGCGGCACCGGATCCGGCGGAGGCTCCGCGTCGGCCGGGGCATCGGGCCCCGCGTCCATCGGCTCGGGCCCGGCGTCGTTTCCGCCGCCGCTACCCGCGTCCGGATTCGTGGTGGGAGGGGCCGGCTGCGAATCGAGCGAGCAGCCGAGCAGCGTGGCCGCAAAAAGAAGAGCGAAACTCGTGTGACGCATGGCGTCGAGGAGAACACGGCCGCGAGGGCGAATCCATCGGGAAATGACGAATTCGCGGACCGGGAAGGACGCGGGGGTCGGCTACCCGCCTTCGGAGAGCCGCCTCGCCAGCCGCACGTGGAGCGCGTGCCCCGCCTTGAACGCGAGGTAATGCGCCCGCGGCAGCGGATCCAGGAGCGAAAGATCTCCCACGAAATCCAGGAGTTTGTGGCGCGCTGGCTCGTCCGGGAAGCGCAGCGGCCCGTTCAGCCATTTCGCCTCGTCGCAGACGATGGCCGAATCGAGGCTCGCCCCCGCGAGGAGCCCCCGCGCCCGCATCACCTCGACGTCGGAGACCACCCCGAACGTCCGCGCCGGCGCCACCTGCGCGAGGAATCGCTCGGGCGACGCCACGAGCGACGCCCATTGCTCGCCGATCGGCGCTGCCTCGAACGCGATTCCACAAGAGAAACGTAAATCCGGCGAGGGGATCGCCGCGACGAACGCGTCGCCGCTCGACGGCACCCAGATCGGCGCCTCCAGAATCGTTTGCAGCCGCGGCGCATACGCCGCCGAGAGCCCGACCCGCGCGATCGCCTCGGCCCACGGCAGCGCCGAGCCGTCGAGGATCGGCACCTCGGGCCCCGTGAGCTCGATACACGCGTCGTCCACGCCCATCCCCGCGAGCGCCGCCAGCAAATGCTCCGGCGTCCGTACCTCTGCCGCCCCATTGCCGAGCGTCGTCGACCGCGTCGTATCGACGACGAACGCCGCGCGGGCCCGGATCACCGGCGCGTCCGGCAAATCCTTCCGCACGAAAAAGCGCCCTTCGCCTGCCGCGACGGGGCGGATTCGCGCTTCCACGTGCGCGCCCGTGTGCAGGCCTCGCCCCGCGAGCACCACGTCCTCGGCTACGGTTTTTCGCTTTTCGACCATTGTTCGTTCGTGAGGGCTCCGGTCTTCGGCGTGGTCATCGACCTCGGAGAGGAGGCGCGAAAAACATTTCGCGGCGCGCTCGGGAGTGAGAAAGAGGCCGGTTCGATCTTGTGGCGCGCTGGCATGTCATGGCAAGGGTTAGGTCGATGAAGCCGCTTCTCATCGTGAACCCCCGGTCGGCGGGAGGGAAGACGGGCGCACTCTTCGAGAAGATGCGCGGCCCGATCGAGCGTCACCTCGGGCACTTCGACGTCGCGTTCACCGAACGATCGCGGCACGCGGTCGACATCGCGCGCGACGCGGCGAACGAGGGGCGGGCGATGGTGGTCGCGGTCGGCGGCGACGGCTCGATCCACGAGGTCGTCTGCGGGCTCATGGAGGCGCGCGACGCGGGCAAGAAGCCCCCGCAGCTCGGCATCATCGGCGCAGGCACGGGCGGCGACTACCGGCGCACGCTCGGCTTCGAGAACCGCCTCGACCGTTATTGCGAGGCCATCGCCGAGGGCAAGACGCGCGCGGTCGACATCGGCCGATTCTCCTACGCGACGCACACGGGGGAGCGGAAAAGTTCTTTCTTCGTGAACATCCTCTCCGTCGGCATGAGCGGGCTCGTGGATCAGCTCGTGGCCGAGTCGACGCGTACGCTCGGCGGCACGATGGCGTATTTCACGTCCTCGGTGAAAGGCCTCGCGCGGAGCGTCGTGGGCCGCGTCAAATGCACGATATGGCGGGAGGACGGCTCGCGCGAGGAGACGATCGAGACGCGCTGCATGGCGATCTGCAACGGCCGGTACTTCGGCAGCGGCATGCAGGTCGCGCCGATGGCGCACCCGGACGACGGGCTCTTCGACGTCGTCGACCTCGGCGCCGCCTCGCGCCTGCGCTTTTTTGCGGTCTCCTCGCGCATGTACACCGGCACGCACGTGCACTCGCTCGACGTGAAGCACTACCGATGCGAGCGCATCCAATTGGAACTTTTGAACAAGGACGTCGCGGACCGTTTCCTCCTCGATGTCGACGGCGAGCCGCTCGGCCGCTTGCCTTTGGAGATCGAGATGGTGCCCGGCGCCCTCGAGGTCCTCGTCCCGAAGCAATAATGCGCTGCGGCATTGCGGAATGGGCTCGCGCGCTGTTCGATTGGATGTAGAATCGATCGTCCCATGAGCCAAGACAGCGTCTCGAGCGGCGCGCGATCCTCTGGACCGCGCTTTCTGGTCGTTGGATGCGGCGGTATCGGTGGCCTCGTGGCCGCGCACCTGTTCGCAGGTGGGCACGACGTCACGGCGCTGACCACGAATGCACGGATCGCGGAAGCGATCAATACGAAAGGCCTGCGGGTCCTCGGCGAGAACAGCCCCGGCACGGTGCGAGGGCGGGCGATCGCGGAGCTTTCGCCGGGCACCGAGCCTTTTGATTACATCCTGCTCGCCACGCAGCCGCCGCAGGTGGAAGAAGCCGCCCGCGGTGTATTGCCCTTCCTCGCCGAGACGGGCGCGATGGTGACGTTCCAGAACGGCCTCTGCGAGCCGCGCCTCGCGCAGATCGCGGGCCCGGATCGGGTGCTCGGCGGCGTGGTCGCGTGGGGCGCGTCCATGATCGAGCCGGGCGTGTACGAACGCACGTCCCCCGGGGGGTTTGTCCTCGGCCGCATGGATGGGCAGCCGGACGACAGGCTGTATCCGCTGGCGAAGGCGCTCTCTTCGATCGGCGAGACGATCATCACGGACAACCTCGCGGGCGCGCGCTGGTCGAAGCTCGCGATCAACTGCGCGATCACCTCGCTCGGCGCGCTCGGCGGCGACAGGCTCGGCGCGCTCTTGCGCCATCGCTTCATTCGGCGGCTCACGCTGGAAGTCATGACCGAGGTCGTGCTCGTGGCGCGCGCCTCCGGCGTGAAGCTGCAAAAGGTCTCGGGCACGCTCGACCTCGACTGGATCGCGCTCTCCGACGCGGATCGTATGGCCGTCGCCTCGCCCTCGCTCTTCGCGAAGCACGCCATTTTGCTCGCCGTGGGCACGCGCTTCCGCAAGATGCGCTCGTCGATGCTCGCCGCCATCGAGCGAGGCCGGCCGCCCGCCGTGGATTTCTTGAACGGTGAAATCACGAGCCGCGGCCTCTCGCTCGGCGTCGCGACGCCCATCAATGCGGCCATCCAGGCCGAGGTGCACGCGCTCGCCGCGAACCGCACGCCGCCGTCGCTCGCGCTTTGCCGCGCGCTGTACGAGCGGACGCGTTCGCTCGTGAATGCGCCGTTCTCGATCCCGCCGCCCCCCGCGGAGGCGGATCCGGCCGCGCTCGACCCGGAGATCCCGCCGCCGCCCCGCAAGGCGACGGCGTCCCGTGTCTCTCCCTCGTCGCTCGAACTATGACGTGACGCCGAGCAGGCGGTCGGCGGCCGGATAGATCGGACGGATATCTACCGGGATATCGCCGAGCTTTCCGAGCGCGCGCGCGAGCGGCTCGCTCATCACGCCGTATTTCGACAGCATGGCCCGCGCGCCTTCCTTGTCGCCGCGGGCCTGCACGAGGAGAATTTCACGCAGCAGCTCGCGGATCGCGCCCGGCATCTTTTCGTGGTCGATCGAGAAGAGCCCGCTCGCCGCATCTTCACGGATCACGTCTTTCTCCATCAGCCAGTGGAGCTGCAGCGCCGTGCCTTTGCCGTGCGCCTCCTCGATGCCGAAGCGCGTCGCGCGGAACATGCCGGCGAGGAACGTGGAGAAGAGTTCCGACCGCCACTCGGCGGGCAGCACGCCTCGATCCATCAAAAAGAGGATGTTGTAGATCCCCATCACGTCCGCCTTCGCCTCCTCGAACGGCGAATGCAGCTCCTCCAGCCGCAGCCGCACCTCGGTCGACGTCCCGTCCACGACGATCCGCCCCGGCCCGAGGCCGTGCGAGAGCTCGTGCAGGAGCGTGTGATGGAAGAAGGCGTCCGCCGAGAGGCGCGATAGCTCCTCGGGCGCGAGGAGCCGCGCCGCGATGGGCTTCAAGATCCCCTCGAATTTGGCTTTCATCACGTTGCGGAGCAGCACGTTCTTGCTGCCCTTCGCCTCGCGGACGCGCTCGTCGTTCGGCAGGTTGAACGCGAGCGTCTGCACGCCCGCCTTCGTATCGCCGGCCGAATACACGAGGTCGGCCACGCGAATCGGCGAATCGGTGCCGCGGTTCGGGTTCTTGTGCTCGTCCGGGATCGGCAGGTTCCACTCCATCGCCGGGAGCTCGGACTTCAATCGCGCGAGCGTGCCGCTCGCGGACGGATCGATCACCGTCACGAACGAGGTGAACGCGGCCTTGTACCCGAAGAGCCGGTCCTCGTAGGTCTCGTAGGGGCCGATCGTGACCTCCACGCGGCTCTCCATGTCCATCCAGGCGATGTCACTCTCGTAATATTCGTCCGTCCCGAGCGCCTTCACCACGGCGCCGAGATACCGCGCGAGCCCGGCGTCCTTCGTCGCCGCCGCGGCCATTTCGAGCTCCGCCACGACGGGCTCGAGGGGCGACCGGAACGCCGTCGAATACCGAATCGTGACGAGCCCGTGTTCCCCGCGCCGGACGAGCGTGTAGAGGCTCCGCAGCGCGTCGGCCTTCTCCGGATGCGCGGCGATCCACGCCTCGAATTCCTCCTTCGTCATGTCGACCGGGTAATACCCCGCGCCGGGGGGCCTCGGCATGTCGCCCACGAACGGCTTTTGATCGAGCCGATCCCACGGCCCGGCCGAGAGGTCGAAATACGCGAGCGCGTCCTTCGCGAGCGGCGACGTCTCCTTCGCGAGCTCCGCGCGTAGGTCCGGCGCCTCGGCGAACGATTGCCGCAGGAAAATGGCGTCGATTGGCAGGGACGCGCGGACGAGGTGCAAGAGGACCTCGCGTTCGTCCGGCGTGAGGGCGTCGAGGTCGGCGTCGATGGGCGTGGGCACGAAGCGCGCGAGGCGCGCCGAGACGTCGGGCAGGATGTTCATGGCTCCTGCGAAAGGTGTAGCCGGCTCAGGGGGCCTTGGCGAGGTCCATCCTCGGGCGCTGGATTCGTGCTTCGGCCCGATCGTCTCGCCGAGGCCCGCAATGTTCTCCGCGGGCAATCGATACCCGTCGCTATCGTGCCCAATTCGTTGCGTCGAAATGGGCGACGCAGCGGGCGTTCAGCAATGGGGCACGGCACCTACCGCTGCTGATTGTTTTGCCGCG
Source organism: Polyangium sp. y55x31 (assembly GCF_029946505.1). Lineage (GTDB taxonomy): Bacteria > Myxococcota_A > Polyangia > Polyangiales > Polyangiaceae > Polyangium. The sequence continues at coordinate 379,926 of NZ_JARZHG010000004.1, read as the reverse complement.
CCGCGCAGCCGCAGCCCGGATCGGCCGCGGGAGGCGGCGGCCGGTGCGAGCAGCCTGCGAGGAGGGCCGAGAGCGTGACGAGGGCGACGAGGAAGTGGCGCATGGCCGCATCGTTTCCGAGCCGATGCGGCAGGTCAAGCGCCCGCGCTTTTCTCGGGGTGCGCTTCGGCGATAGCCTCTCGCTTCGCATGGGACGAAACCTCGGGCCCCGCATCCGGCGCGTGGTCCTCTCCAAGGAAGGCCTCGCCCACGTCGAGCGACGCGGCAGCGCAGACGGTAGCTTCGAACTCCCCTTCGGCCGCGCCGAGCTCGGCGAGGTGCTCCGATCCCTCGTCGTCTGGGTCGAGCGCGGCGAGGGTCGAACGACGGCGCTCGCCTTCGACGCGCCCGAAGACCCGGACGCCGCGCTCGCCGAACGAAAGCTGCGCTTCGAGCCGGGGACGACGCTGCGCGGCATCGTGCACGCGGCGCGGGGTCGGCGCGTGCGGGCCTTCGGCAGCGACGGGCCGATCGAAGGCGAGGTGCTCGGCTTCGAGGAATCGACGGGCGGGCAAGGGCCACGCAGGTGGCTGCTCCTGCGCACGGGCGCCGGGCAGATCGAGGTCGTCGACATGGCGTCGGTGCGAAAGATCGAGCTCGCCGATCCCGCGCTGCAAGGCAGCCTCGACGTGCTCGTGAACCGCGGGCGCACCTCGGCAGGTGGAGACGGCCGCGCGGTGCGCGTGGGCCTCGCGGGCCCCGTGGAGGACGTGCGCGTGCTCTACGTCGTGCCCGCGGCGCCGTTCCAGCTCTCGTACCGGCTCGCGCTCGCGGGCGCGGAGGCGCGGCTCTTCGCGTTCGCGCTCGTGCAGAACCCGCTCGATGAGGACCTCGAAGACGTGGAGCTCGTGCTCTCGTCCGCGCAAGCTGCCGCGGCGTCGAGCGACTCGTACGGGCGCGGCGATCGGCGCACCGACGACGAGACCGAGAACGCGACGAAGCTCGAACGCACGCGCAGGGCGCACGGCCAGCCGGCCACGATCCGCGCCGCGGCGCCGCTCGGCACGCTCGTCGCGCTCGCGGGACGCCCGGCCGAGCGTATCGACGAAGCCGACACGATGGACACCGAGCAGGCCGCCGCCGAGCTCGCGGCCGCGGCCGCCGTCGAGCCGAGGGAGTGGGTCGCCGAGGGACCCGTCTCCATCCCGCGCCGTGGCGCCGCGATGGTCCCCGTCCTCGCGGCGAGCGTCCGCGTGCGCAAGGAGCGCATCTTCCGCGAGGGCGCGGGACCGAGCCCCGACCTCGTCCTCTGCTTCGACAACGACACCGGCGCGCGCCTCGACGAGGGCCGATGCGCCGTCTACGACGAAGGCCGCTACGTCGGCGAATCCGCGATCGGGGCCGCGACGCGCGGCGCGCTCGTGCGCGTCTCGTTCACGAAGGACCCCGGCGTTCGTTGCCATCGCACGAGCCGCAAGGACACGTCCTTCGCGGGCCTCGTCTTCGAGGCGGGCGGCCTCATCGAGCAGCGCCGCGTCGAGGAGCGCCACACCTACGCCGTGCGCAACGATCATCCGACCGTCGTCGACGTCGTGCTCGAGATCTCGCGCAAGGACGGCCGCACGCTCACGGGCGAGGGCCTCGCGCCCATCTCCGAGACGCCGCGCGTCATGCGCTTCCGCGTCGAGGTCCCGCCGCGCGGCGAGGCGACGATCGTGGTGCGCGAGGCGTGGACCGAGTCGACGCGCCTCGCCTACGAGTCGATCGAGCCCGGGCACATCGAGTCCTGGCGCGCCTCCGGGCGCGTCGATGCAAACGAACTCGACGTGCTCTCCGAGCTTTCCCGGAACGTCGAGGAAGCGACGGAGCTCGAGGCCGAGCGGATGCGGCTCGATCGGGAGCTCGTCGAGATCTACACCCGGCACGGAAAGATCGCCGAGCAGCTCGCCGTGCTGCGCGACGCGGGCCCGGAGGGGGCGCTGCGCGCGCGGTACGTGAGCGAGCTCGACGCCATGCAGCAGCGCATCGGCCCGATGGAGGCGGAGATGCGCAGGCTCCGGGACGAGGCCGACACGCGCAGGCGCGCCGCGGAGCGAGCGCTCGGGAGCCTCGCGCGGGGCGCGTAACGCGCTTCGACGAACGCGGCGTGGCCTTATACTCGCCGCGTGCTGCCCCTGCTCGCGCTCGGCGTCATCGTCGTCCTCACCGTCGGCTACTTCTCCTACGGCCGCCTCATCGCGAGGAACTACGCGCTCGACGACAGCGCCGAGACGCCCGCGGTGCGGCGCGCGGACGGCGAGGACTTCGTGCCGACGAAGCCCTTCTACCTGCTCGGCCAGCACTTCAGCGCCATCGCCGCGGCCGGCCCCATCGCGGGCCCGATCCTCGCGGCGCAGATGTTCGGCTGGGTGCCGTGTGTGCTCTGGATCGGCTTCGGCGTGATCTTCATCGGCGCCGTGCACGACTTCTCCGCGCTCGTGGCGAGCGTGCGCCACGAGGGCGAGAGCGTGGCCGAGATCGTCCGGCGGCAGCTCGGCCGCCGCGCGTGGCTGCTCATCCTCACGTTCATCTGGCTCGCGCTCATCTACGTGATCGTGGCCTTCGCCGACATCACGGCGAGCACGTTCGTCGGCAAGACCGAGGAGTTCGAGGGCGGCAAGTACAGCTTCAACCCGGGCGGCGCCGTCGCGGCGGCGAGCACGATGTACCTCGGCCTCTCGATCCTGATGGGCCTCATCGACCGGCGCTTTAAGCCCCCGCTTTGGCTCACGACGATCATCTTCGTGCCCGCGACGCTCGGCGTCGTCTGGCTCGGCACCAAGATCTCCACCTCGTTCGTGCTCCCCTTCGAGAACCCGCAACGCGCGTGGGGCCTCGGCATCCTCGTCTACTGCTTCATCGCCTCGCTCCTGCCCGTGTGGCTGCTCCTCCAGCCGCGCGGCTACCTCGGCGGATTCGTCCTCTACCTCGCGCTCGCCGTCGGCACGATCGGCCTCTTCTTCGGCGGCCTGCGTTATCCGGGCGAGTTCGACATCCGCATGCCGGCCTTCAAGACCTTCGACGCCGGCGGCCCCTTCGGCGGGCTCTTCCCGTTCCTCTTCGTCACGATCGCGTGTGGCGCCTGCTCGGGCTTTCACGGCCTCGTCTGCTCGGGCACGACCTCGAAGCAGATCGCCAAGGAGTCGCACACGCACCCCGTGGGCTACGGCGCGATGCTGCTCGAAGCCTTCGTCGCCATCATCGCGCTGACGACGGTCATCACCCTCGCGCCCGAAGGAAAGCTCCCCGGCCCCGGCAAGATCTACGGCGACGGCGTCGGCCGCTTCATGACCGTGATCCTCGGCAAGGAGCACTTCCTCTTCGCCGCCACGTTCGGCGCGATGGCCTTCTCCACCTTCGTCTTCGACACGCTCGACGTCTCCACGCGCCTCGGCCGTTACGTCCTCGAGGAGCTCTTCGGCTGGAGCAAGAAGCGCAAGGCGGGCGCGATCGCCACGGCGCTCACCTTGGTCCCGCCCGCGTACTTCGTCGCCACCGCGCGCCCGCCCGCGCCCGGCGTGCGGCCCGCGTACCTCGATTTCTGGACCCTCTTCGGCACGAGCAACCAGCTCCTCGCCGCGCTCACGCTCCTCGCCGTCACCGTGTGGCTCCACCGCGAGAAGCGCCGCGTCTGGTACACGGCCGTGCCCATGGTCTTCGTCATGACCGTGACCCTCTGGGCGCTCATCGCGCAGATCCGCCACGCCTTCGGCGCCATCCGCGAGGGCGGCTTCTCCTTCAACACCGCGACGATGAACGGCGTGGTCGGCGTCCTGCTCGTCGGCCTCGCGATCGCGCTGCTCGTCGAGTCGTCCCGGGCGCTCCTCGGCCGGACGCCCGCGCCGGCCGAGACGCGCGCCGGCTGAGCCCCCCAACCCCCCCGATTCCCCTGCGATCCCCGATGTTTCGGGGCCATGTCGCTTTTCTGGAACCGCGCCCGGATCTCGCTGTCGTTAGGTACGTGGACGCGATGCTGAACGCCGGATGAGACGCGCGGACGCCCTGGAGAGGGCGCCCGACGAGTCGCCCGCGTAGCAGAGCTTCACAGAAGAACACGGCAAGAGTGATCCCCGCCGAGCGCGGAGGAAATCAGGAGAGGTTTGTCATGGATCATCGCAACGAGAAGAAGCCGGCACTCGACTCGAACAACCCGTTCGTCGCCAAGGCGCCCGTGGATCTTTTCGGCGCGACCCAGGCGCGCCCCTTCGATCCCCGCGCCCTCTTCGCCGACAAGGCGAGCGAGCCCGAGATCGTGGCCGCCGACGCGCCCGAGGGTTCGTACACGTACGCGCTCGTCAAGAGCGGCCCCGAGGTGCCGGCCGAGGAGTGCGAGCGCGCGGACGAGGCGGTCGAGATCATGATCCTCTGGGGCGACTCGATCCTGCACGTCGCGCACCTCTCGCCGGTTCGTCCGTTCCACGTCGGCGAGGAGAACGCGGACTTCGTGATCCCCGCGGCCACGCTCGGCGCTTCGCATCTGCCGGTCGTGCTCGTGGGCGCGGATGGCAAGGCGCGCGTCGTGGTGCCCGCGACGGCGAAGGCCTCGATCGAGACCGAGGGCCGGCGTGCTCCGGTCGACGCGACGAACGCGATGCCGTGCGCGGCGCTCGCGGGCAGCGTCGAGGTTGCGCTCTCGCTCGGCGCGCGGGTGAAGGTGGAGATTGGCGGCCTTTCGATTCAGGTCGCGAGCGTGAAGGCGGGCCGCAAGGTCAAGGGCGGTGCTGTGGCGATGCAGGGCAAGGGTCTGTCCTGGCACGGCGTCTCGCTCGCGGTGCACGCGGGTTTGCTCGCGGCGGCTGCGTTTTTCCTTCCGCCCCTCGGCGCGACGGACGAGGACGCGGTCTCGGACGAGGACAAGTACTTCATTCAGCACGCGCTCGACGTGAGCGCGGAGCGCGAGGAGGACAAGAAGGAGACGCCCGAGCTCGCCGAGAACAACGAGAAGTCCCCTGGCGGCAGCTCCGGCGCGCGTGCGCAGGACAGCGAGGGCAAGATGGGCAGCACGACGAGCCGCAAGAGCGAGGGTCGCTTCGCGCTCGCCGGGGACAAGAACAACACGGACCCGCAGATCGCGCGGCAGGCCGCCATCGACGAGGCGCGTACCTTCGGCATGATCGGGATGCTGAACACGATGAACGGCGGCGACCCGAACGCGATCACGGCGAAGTGGGGCGGCGACACCACGTTCGGCAGCGACGAGCGCAGCGCGCTCGGCAACATGTGGGGCCCGTCGATCGGCGAGGCCGCGGGTTCGGGCGGGCTTGGTCTGTCGGGGCACGAGGAGGGTGGTGGTGGCAAGGGTGAGGGCATCGGGATCGATCGCATCAACACGATCGGCTCGAACCTCGGCGGCATGGGCGGCTTCAACCGCAACCTGAAGCCGAAGGACCACAAGACGAGCGCGCCCGTCATGCGTCCGCAGGGCATCACGACCACGGGGCGTCTCCCGGCCGAGATCATCCAGCGGACCGTGCGGCAGAACTTCGGTCGCTTCCGGTTCTGCTACGAGCAGGGCCTGCGGCAGAACCCGAACCTCCAGGGCCGCGTGGCCGTGCGGTTCGTGATCGGTCGCGACGGCAGCGTCTCGCAGGTGTCGAACGGCGGGTCGGATTTGCCCGACCAGAACACGGTCTCCTGCGTGGTCCGCTCGTTCTACGGGATGAGCTTCCCGGCGCCGGAGGACGGCATCGTCACCGTGACGTACCCGATCATGTTCCAGCCCGGGAGCTGATCCTCGGATCCCCAACCAACTGCGGTAAATCGAGCGCCGGGGCCATCTGACCTTCGTGTCAGGTGGCCTCGGCGTTCTCGTTTTGGAGGTGACACGCGTGTACGTCGCCGTCGCTGAGCAGGCGGGGCGCGTGACACGTGTGTAGGTCGCCTGCGTTGAGCAGGCGGGGCGAGTGACACGTATGTAGGTCGCTCGTCGCCGAGCAGCCGAGGCGAGTGACACGTGTGTAGGTCGGCGGCGCTGAGCAGGCGGGACGAGTGGCACGCGTGTAGGTCGGCGGCGCTGAGCAGGCGGGGCGCGTGACACGTGTGTAGGTCACCGTCGTCGAGCAGGCGGGGCGCGTGACACGTGTGTGATCCGCTTTCCGCGATGCCGGGCCTCATGTAGCCTCGTGGAGGATCGGCTGGAACGATCGGGAGGGTGACGTGGTCGGTGTGTCCGTGGCCTCCGATCCGCCGGTTCTGGATGCAAGGGTGAGCGCGGCCGCGGCGCGCGCCGTCGACGTCGTCGTGCGGTGGGGAAGCGACTGCGTGCTCGCCGCCGTGGAGCTCTCGCCGCCGCGTCCGTTCTTCGTCGGTGAAGAGGAGGGCTGCGACGTCGTGTTGCCCGCGGAGATCACGGGCGCTTCGCGCGTGCCCGTGCTGCTCGCGCGCTGGGACGGCGACGTGCGCGCCGTCGTGCCGAAGGGCGCGCGTGTCGTGTTCGACGGCGAGGGCAAACCCATGACCCCCGCGCGCGCCGTCACGCGTGGGCTCGCGGAGAGCTCGCGCGTGTACCGCGACGCGGCCGAAATTCCGCTCGGGTATGGCAGGACGATCGCCGTGCGCATGGGGCCTTTCACGATCGAGATCACCGGCAGCGACGGCGCTCCCCGCGCGCCGAAGCAGCCCGTGCTCGAGCGTCGCACGGGGCTCTCGCATCTCGCGTCGGTGCTGATCCATCTGCTCTTCTTCGCGGCCGTGGCGTCGCGGTTCCGGCCGATCGACGACGACGACTTCGACGGCGTCACGGACGATCAGAAGTTCTTCATCCAGCAGATGCTGAACCGCAGCAGCGAGCGGGAGATGGAGGGGATCTACGCCGACGAGATCGCGGGCCTCGAATACAGGGCGCGACGGCGGCAAAAGCGCAACCGCGCGGAGATGGATCTCGAAGCCGCGTGGATGCGCTCGCTCCAGGCGGCGGGCGAGCGCTGGAGCGCGGAAGAGTTCGCACGCGCGCGCGCCGGTGAGCCCGAGGACGCACGCGAGGCCGGCTTGATCGGGCTCCTCTACGAGCGTCCCCCGCAGCCGGCCCCGACGGCGGCCCCGAACATCCCCCCCGAAGATCCGCCCAAAGGACGCACACAAACGCAGCCGCGCCCGGGCGCCATGGCGCTGAGCGGTCGGCTGCCGCCGGAGGTCGTGCGGCGGATCATCCGGCAGAACTTCGGGCGCTTCCGGCTCTGTTACGAGAACGGCCTGCGAAGGAACCCGAACCTGCAAGGGCGCGTCGCCGTGCGGTTCGTCATCGGCGCCGACGGCGCGGTGTCGAACGTCGGAAACGGCGGCTCGGACATGCCCGACGGCGGCGTCGTGTCATGCATCGTGCATGCGTTCGAAGGCCTGAGCTTTCCGAGGCCCGACGGCGGGATCGTGACGGTGGTCTATCCCCTCATGTTCGCGCCGGGCGGATGAGCCAAACGCCGAACGTTTGCTAGTCTCGCGCCCGTGCGGCTCTTGCTGATCCACACGGGGGGGACGCTCATGATGCGCGGCGGCGATCCGACGCCGCTCGAACCCGACGTGTACACGCGCGACCTCGTCGCGGAGCTGCCCGTCCTTCGCAAGCTCGCCGAGATCGAGACGAAGATCCTCTACAACCTCGACTCGGCCGACTTCCAGCCACACCACTGGGTCGAGCTCGCCGAGACCGTCCACGCCTCGCTCGATCGGTACGACGGTTTTGTCATCGTGCACGGCACCGACACGATGGCCTACACCGCGAGCGCGCTCGCATTCCTGCTGCCCGGGCTCGATCGTCCGGTGATCCTCACGGGCGCGCAGAAGCCGCTCGCCGACGTGCGCACCGACGCGCGGACGAACCTCGTCGACGCGTGTCATCTGGCGACGACGCGGATCCCGGAGGTGGGCATCGCGTTCCACTCGGAGCTGCTCCGCGGCTGCCGCGCGACGAAGCTCGACGCGTGGGGGATGAAGGCCTTCGGCTCGCCCGCGTGCCCGCCGCTCGCGGAGCTCGGCCTCGGCGTGCACCTCGCGCCGCACGTGCTTCCGCCGCGGCCTCCGGCGTCGTTTGATGGACGGCTCGAACCGCACGTGCTCGCGGTGCGAACGTTCCCGGGCCTCGATCCGCGGCTGCTTCATGGAGCGCTGGCGGCGGGCGTGAAGGGCATGGTGATCGAGGCGTTCGGCGCGGGGAACGTGCCGCGCCTCGAGAACTCGCTCGTGCCCGTGATCGAGGCGGCGCGCGCGGCGGACGTGCCCGTGGTGATCGTGAGTCAGTCGACGCGCGGGGCCGTGGATCTGACGCGGTACCACGGCGGCGTCGCGGCCGCGCGGGCAGGGGCGATCGGCGCCGGTGACATGACGACGGAAGCCGCGCTGACGAAGCTCATGATCGTGCTCGGTCGAGCCGAGAGCGCGAGCGAGGGCCGCACCTCCGCGGCGCGCATGGGGTTCGCCTCGTCGTGGGCCGGCGAGATCAGCCTGTGAGCGACGCGAGCATAACGCCCGCAGGGCGCGGTCGCGCGGTGCTGTTCGTCACGCTCGCGAGCTTGTCCTTCGCCGTGAGCTCGCCGATGGCCGTCGTGGCGAAGCCCGCGCATCCGCTGTTCCTCGCGTTCGGCCGCGTCTTTCTCGCCTCGCTCCTGCTCTTCGCGTTCGATCCGGCGGGCGTCGTGCGCCACGCGCGCGCGCTTTCGCCCGCGGTGCGCCTGCGCATCCTCGCGTGCGGGGCGATGCTCGGCGCGCACTTCGCGCTCTTCCAGGTCGGCCTCTTCGCGACCTCGCTGCCCGCGGCCGTCTCGCTCGTCTCGCTCGAACCGCTCAGCGTGGTCGTGTTCGCGTTCCTCGTGCACGGCGTGCGCCCGACGCGCCGCGAGCAGGTCGGCGTGCTGCTCGCGACCGCGGGGGCCGTGGTGATCGGGCGCGCGGCGGGGACGGGCGAGCACAAGCTCGCGGGGGATCTGTTCGTGCTCGGCGCGGTCTCGCTTTACGGGCTCTACGTGGCGGCCGCGCGCGCGATCAAGGACGCGCTCCCGGCGCGGCACGCGGGCTCGTTGATCTACGGCGTCGCCGCGCTCGTGACCTTCGTCGTCTTGCCGCCGCTCGGCGCGCTCGACGGCGTGACGAGCTTGCCCGCGAAGTCGTTCCTGGCGCTCGCGGTGATCGCCGTCGTCCCCACGATCATCGGACACACCTCGGTGCAGGCCGCGGCGCGCACGCTCCCGCCTGCGATCGTGGCGCTCGTGTCGCCCGGCGAGACGCTCGGCGGGCTCGTGCTCGGCGCGCTCTTCCTCGGCGCCAAACCCACGGGGATGGAGCTCCTCGGCGCGGCCATCATCCTCGCCGGCGTGCTCGTCGCGATCGCCTTCCCGGAGCCGCGGACGGACGCGCCGCGCGCCGCGGAAGCCCCGGACGCACGCGAATCGACCCGGGCGTGATCGAAGCGTATTTCCCGCTGGATCCAGCACAGCCGCGCGCTTGACACAGGCGCCTTCCGAAGGACGCTCGCTGCGATGTACGCGAGCCTGTTCCAGTCGGTGCTTTTCCCGCTGTACGAGACCCACCTCCGCAAGCGCGACACCTTGCGCGCGCTCGCCGAGCTCGAACAGTCGCAGTGGCGCACGCCCGAAGAGGTCGCCGAAGACTCGTTCCGGCGCCTCCTCGAAGCGCTCCGCCACGCCGAGCAAAACGTGCCGTTCTACCGGCGCCGCTTCGCCGAGTACGGCGTGCGCTCGAGCCAGGTGAAGGCGCCCGAGGACCTCGCGGCCTTCCCGATCCTCACGAAGGACGACGTGCGCCTGTACGGCAAGGAGCTCGTCGCCGAGACGCACGTGGGCCCGCTCCATCAGAGCGCGACCGGAGGCTCGACCGGAGAGCCGATGCGCTTCGCCTACGATCACACGACGTACGAGCGCCGTGTCGCGGGCGCGCTGCGCGCCGACGGATGGGCCGGCGCCGAGCTGGGCGAGAAGGAGCTGCACGTCTGGGGTCGTCCGCCCGGCGAGAAGAAGGGGCTCGCCACGACGAAGCGCGCGGTGCAGGAGACGCTCTGGCGGCGCAAGTACGTCTCGACGTTCCACCTGCGCGCCGATCGGCTCGCCGAGACGGTGCGCGAGATCGTCGACTACGCGCCGCGCGTGGTCGTCGGTTACACGACGCCGCTTTTCCTCCTCGCGCGCGCCGCGCTGGAGCACGGCATCGAGATCCCGCCGCCCCGGGGCATCATCACCGCCGCGGAGAGGCTCTTCGAGCATCAGCGCGAGGTCATCGAGCGCGCGTTCGGAGCGCCGGTCTTCGATCGGTACGGCTGCCGCGAGGTGATGCTGATCGGCGGCGAGTGCGAGCGGCACGAGGGCCTGCACCTGCACGCGGAGGGCGTGTTCGTCGAGCTCGAAAGCGGAGGCCGCCCCGCCGCCGTGGGCACGCCCGGCGAGGTGATCCTCACCGATCTCTACAACCGCGCGATGCCCTTCATCCGCTACCGCAACGACGACGTCGCTGTGGCCAAGGCCGGCGCCTGCGCGTGTGGTCGGGGGCTGCCGCGGCTCGCCTCGGTCGAGGGCCGCGTGCTCGATCTGCTCGTCGGCGAGGACAGCCGCATCGTGGCAGGCGAGATGATCCCGTTCCTGTTCAAGGACCTGCCCGTCGAGCGCTACCAGGTCCACCAGCGCGCCGATCGCACGGTGACGCTGCGCATCGTGCCCGGGCCGAGCTACGGGCCCGAGGTGACGAAGCTCGTCGACGAGCGCCTGCGGCTCGTGCTCGGGACGAACGCGCCGCTCACCGTGGAGATCGTGCGCGACATCCCGCTCACCGCCGCGGGCAAGCATCGGGTCACGGTCTCCGAGGTGCCCGTCGATCTCGGCAGCGCGGCGATCAAGACGTCGACCGAGGACAAATCCAGGTCGCGCGCGGCGGCGCCGAGGCGCCGCGCGCGTGTCGCGCACGTGGTGCTCGGCCTCCGGGCTGGCGGGCTCGAGCGCGTGGTGCTCGACCTCGTGCAAGGCATGGACCGCTCGCGCTTCGATCCCATGGTGATCGCGCTCGACGAGCCGGGCGAGCTCGCGCCGCGCCTCGCGCCGATGGACGTGCCGCTCAGGCTGCTCCAGCGCGGGCAGGGGCTCGATCCATCCGTGATCGGCGAGCTCGTGGATCTGTTCGGTCGTGAAGGAATCGACCTCGTGCACACGCACAACCCTCGCCCGCACGTGCACGGCGCGCTCGCGGCCCTCGCGGCGCGGCGCGTGACGGGCAAGCGGCCGCGCGTGGTGCACACGAAGCATGGGCGCAACTACCCGGACGACCTCGGGCGCGTGCTCGCGAACCGCATGGCCTCGGCCCTCTCGGACCGCATCGTGGCCGTGAGCGACGACGCGCGGCGCGTGGCCCTCGAGATCGAGCACGGCAGCGCGCGGCGGCTCGTGACGATCCGCAACGGCGTGGACACGCGCGCCTACAAGCCCGGCGACGCCGAGCGAGCGCGGCGCGCGCTCGACGTGCCCGCGGGCGTGCTCCACGTGGGCTGCGTGGCGCGCCTGTCGGCCGAGAAGGACCACGCCACGCTGATCCTGGCGTTTGCGCGCGTGCGCACGAGCCACCCCGGCGCGCGGCTGACGCTCGTCGGCGAGGGGCCCGAGCGCGCTTCGCTCGAAGCGCTGGTGAAGAAGTTCGGCCTGCAAGGCGCGGTGCACTTCCTCGGCCACCGCGACGACGTGGCCGCGCTCCTGCCCGGCTTCGACCTCTTCGCGCTCGCCTCGCGCACCGAGGGCACGAGCCTCACGCTCCTCGAAGCCGCGGCCGCGGGCGTGCCGATCGTGGCCACACGTGTCGGCGGAAATCCCGAGATCGTGGCCGACGGCGAGACGGGCCTCCTCGTCCCCGCCAGCGAGCCCGCCATGCTCGCGGACGCGATCGGGAGCCTCTGGGCGCGGCCCGATCGCGCGCGCATGGGCGAAGCCGGCCGCGCGCTCGTGGAGGCGCGTTACGGCATGGGCAAGATGATCTCCGCCTACGAGACCCTCTACGCCGAGGTGTTGCGCCTCGCCTGAGGCTGGTTGCCCTCGGCTCGCCCGCGCGCGCCGGCCTCCGAGCGGGCGCGCGCGGCTTCCGGCTCGCGCATTCCGGGCTTGGCGAGGAGCGCGCTTACAGGGTATCGGAAAGGAGATGTCCGACGGTCACCAGAAGCTCCCGCCCAAGAAGGAGGTCGCGCTCGCCCTGCTCGAGGGGCCCAGCATGTTCGTGCACCTCGACCCGCGACGCCCGGGCGTGCTGGTGCCGAAGCGCTTCCTCGACAAGCCGCAGCTCGTCCTGCAAATCGGGCTCAACATGTTCATCCCGATCCCCGACATGAAGGTCGACGACGAGGGCATCTCCTGCACGCTCTCGTTCGATCGGGCGCCCTTCTGGTGCCGCATGCCGTGGAACGCGATCTACGCGCTCGTCGGCGAGGATGGCCGGGGGATGATGTGGCCGACGGACATCCCGCCCGAGGTGGTCGCGCAAATGCAGGCGCCGCCGCAACAAGCGAAGGAAGCGCAAAAGCCCGCGGCGAAGAGGCCACGCCCCAAGCTCACCGCAGTTTCCGCTGCGCCGCAGGAGTCCGAGTCCGAGTCCGAGCCGCTCGCCGAGGAGTCCGCGCCGGCACGGGCCGAGTCGGCCGAAGAAACGGCCGCGAAGGAAAGCGCGTCGGACGAAGCGGCGGCAGCGGCGAGCAGCGCCGAAGAGCCGAAGACCGTGGAAGCAACGGAGTCTCCGCGCCCGCAGGCAGCGCCCGCGCCGGTCCCGGGTCGCAAGCCGCGCCGCGAGCTGCCGCCCTACCTGCGGGTGGTGAAGTAAAAACACGCGTCGCTCCTGCTTGACCGTGGGAGCCGGCCGCGCGAGTTTTCACCCCCCCATGTCCCCCTCGACCTTGGGAGACGGTGCTCGGACGAGCCGAGCCGCGTCGCCCAACCCCCTCCTGCGCCGCATCCTGGTCACGCTGGCCCTCCTCGGCGCCGTCGTGGGGCTCGAGTTCGGGTTCGACACGCTCGTGCCCGACGTGGCCCTGCAACAGCTCGTGCTGTTCGCCCTGGTGAACGTCGTCGTGGCCCTCTCGCTGAACGTCATCAACGGGATGGCCGGTCAGTTCTCCATCGGCCACGCGGGCTTCGTGGGGATCGGCGCCTACACGGCCGCGATCGTCGCGGGGCACATCCACAAGGCGCTCGGCGTCGACGACATCCTCTTCTCGAACTCGTTCATCGTCATGCCCGCGGCGATCCTCGCGGCGGGCGGCGTGGCCGCGATCTTCGGGCTCGTCGTGGGTCTGCCGAGCCTCCGGCTGCGCGGCGACTACCTCGCGATCGTCACGCTCGGATTCGCGGAGATCTTCCGGCTCGTCATCGCCACGGCGCAGACGGGCGGCGACGTCGAGGGGCCGATCGCGAAGTTCCTCGCCTACCTCGGCGGGCAGAACGGCTACGCGGGGCCCGATCGCAACGGCGTGCCTCAGTACGCCGGCCCGTTCTGGATCTTCGGCGCGGCCGTGGTCGCGGTGATCATCGCGTGGCGGCTCAAGTTCTCGGGCTGGGGGCGCGCGCTCCGGGCGCTGCGCGAGGACGAGATCGCGACGGCGAGCGTGGGCGTCGATCCGACGCGGTACAAGGTGACCTCGTTCGTCATCGCGGCGACCGGGGCCGGCGTCGCGGGCGCGATGCTCGCGTCGATGCGCAACGGCAACCCCACCGTGCAGCCCGATCAGTTCACCTTCGCCTACTCGTTCGACGCGATCACGATGGTGATCCTCGGCGGCTCGGGCAGCGTCTCCGGCGCGATCGTGGGCGGCGTGTTCGTCACGTTCACCGTGAAGATGATCGAGCAGCTCCAGCGCTTCGAGTCGGTGCAGGCGCTCCAGGCGGCCTACCCGTCGCTCGACCTCAACGCGCTGCGCATGGTCGTCTACGCCTCCGTGCTGATCGGCCTCATGATCCTGCGCCCCGAGGGCATCTTCGGCGAACGCGAGATCATCCGGCGCAAGCCTCGCCAGCGTGTCAGCCACGCCCCGCCCGAGCCTTTGCCGGCGCGCACCGAGGCGGAGGCGAACCCCGAGAGCGAGACGGGGCCCCTCACCGGAAAGGCGGAGAAGTGAGCGCGCTCGACCTCCAGGGCGTGACCAAGACCTTCGGCGGCCTGCGCGCCGTCGGGGGCGTGACCTTCAAGGTGCCCGAGCGCTCGATCTTCGGCCTCATCGGCCCGAACGGCGCGGGCAAGACGACGGTCTTCAACCTCGTGACCGGCGTCTACAAGCCGGACTCCGGCTCGATCCGCTTCGCCGGCGAGGAGCTCTCGGTCCTCAAGCCCGCGCAGATCGCGCGCCGCGGCGTCGCCCGCACCTTCCAGAACATCCGCCTCTTCGGCCAGCTCACGGTCCTCGAGAACGTGCTCGTCGCCTGCGAGAACCGGCGGCGCTCGGGCCTGCTCTCGGCGCTCCTCCGCTCGCCCTCGTTCTTCCGGGACGAGGCCGAGATGCAGCGCCGCGCGCTCGAGCTGCTCGCGATCTTCGACCTCGACAAGCTCGCCGACGAGACCTCGACCTCGCTCTCCTACGGCAACCAGCGGCGGCTGGAGATCGCCCGCGCGATGATGCTCGAGCCGAAGATCCTGCTGCTCGACGAGCCGGCCGCGGGCATGAACTACGGCGAGGCCGAGGGCCTGAAGAAGCAGATCCGCTGGCTGCGTGATCGCTTCGACCTCACGGTCATCCTCGTCGAGCACAACATGCAGGTCGTCATGGGCGTGTGCGAGGAGATCCACGTGCTCGACCACGGCGAGACCATCGCCCACGGCACGCCCGAGGAGATCCGCAAGAACCCCAAGGTCCTCGCCGCGTACCTCGGCGAAGAGACCCCGGACGAGGCCGCGTCCGCAGCCGCAGCCGAGGAGGAGGCCGCGACGTGAAGACCGCGCACCCGACGCGAAAGGCCCCGACGGCCGAGGCGGGCAAGCCGCTGCTCGTCGTGGAGAACCTCGCCGTCTCGTACGGCGGCATCAAGGCGCTGAAGGGCGTGAGCCTGGAGGTGCGCCGCGGCGAGATCGTCGCGATGATCGGCGCGAACGGCGCGGGCAAGACGACGACGCTGAAGACGATCGTGCGCCTCTTGCCGATCGCGACGGGCAAGGTCGTCTACGACGGCAAGGACCTCGCGGCTGTCCCGGCCGAGGAGATCGTCGGCCTCGGCATCTCGCTCGTCCCCGAGGGCCGCGCGATCTTCGCGAACCTCACGGTGCGCGAGAACCTGGAGATCGGCGCCTGGAACCACAAGAACCGCGGGGCGATGGACGAGACGCTCGAGGACGTGGTGCGCCTCTTCCCGCGGCTCGGCGAGCGCATGAAGCAGGAGGGCGGCACGCTCTCGGGTGGTGAGCAGCAGATGCTCGCGATCGGCCGCGCGCTGATGGCGAGGCCCTCCATGCTCCTGCTCGACGAGCCCTCGCTCGGCATCGCGCCGCGGCTCGTCGCGGACATCTTCGAGGCGATCGCCCGCGTCGCGCAGGCCGGCACGACCATCCTGCTCGTCGAGCAGAACACGCGCCTGGCGCTGAAATACAGCATGCGGGCGTACGTGCTCCGCACCGGCGAGATCGCGATGACCGGCGACTCGAAGGCGCTCGCGGAGAACGAAGAGGTCCGCGCCGCGTACCTCGGCGGCTAGCGCTCCCGATCGCGCCCTCGCTGCGTAATGACGCGGCACGTGATGTGCACGCGCGATCGCACCGCGCTGCCCCGTGCGCCGCGCCGAACCCGTCTTCGCGGGTTCGCCGGCTTCTGGGCCCACGGGCGCGTCTTTTGCTAAGGGCGAACCATCATGGATAACGCATCGATACGCGTCCTGGTCATCGACGAGAACCCCACGAGCGCCGGTGATCTCGCGTCGTTCCTCTCCGCGCATCACTACGACGTGTCGACCTGCTCTGCCCTGGACGGGGCCCGGAGCGCGGTCTCGTCGCGCAGGCCGCACGTGCTCGTGCTCGCGACGAAGGATCATCCGCACGCCGAGGTGGAGGAGGTGCGCAAGGTGTATCCGCGGCTGCCGCTCGTGCTCCTCACGGAGGAAGCGGGGCAGGAGCTTTTGCTCGACGTCGAGGCGTTCGCCCCCGCGGTCCCTGCGTGCCCCGCGCGCGGCTTGGGCCACATCGAGTCGGCCGTCGAAGCTGCGGCGCACTTTTCCTGAACCGATTCACCTCGATCCTCTGAAGCGCTCTCGTGCTCGTCGTGGCTCGACGGACACGTAGGCGTGTCCTCGCGCCGTGCTTGCGCAGCGCGGCGGGAAAGGCGACGATTCGCCGCCCCTGGTCGGACGATCGACCAAGGGGATGAGGCGCGCCCACCTTCCGACGGCGCGCCCCCGCCGAGGCCCCCGCCTCGTTCGCGCCCTTCCCGGAGGACCGATGTCGAAATTCAAGGGCTTCCTCGCCGTCCTCGCGGCGCTTTGCGTCTTCGTGTTCGCAGGGCGCGCCGAGGCGACGCACATGCGTTACGGCAACATCACCTGGTCGATCCCCAATCCGGACACGCAGCCGCGCACCGTCGCGTTCGAGGTCACGACGGCGTGGCACAAGGACTCCTTCGTCGGGACGTCGGCCCTCCAGTTCGGCGACAACACCTCGAACCCCTCCACGACCGGTAGCTACGTGGGCTCGGGGTTCGACGCGGCGGGCAAGGAATACGAGTTCTATCGCTACCGGGTCACCCACACCTATCCCACGGCGGGGCAATACACGGCGTACTTCTCGGACTGTTGTCGCGTCCAGCCGATGGGCAACCAGCCGCTCCAGGACGATTACCGGGTCGAGGCGAAGGTCGACCTCACGCCCGGCAACACCGCGAACCCGGTCTCTGTCATCCCCGCGATGATCCAGATGCAGGTGAACGGGATCCGCACGATCCAGATCCCGGCCGTCGATCCCGACGGCACCCCGGTCACCTGCCGCCTCGCCACGAAGGCCGAGACCGGCATGATCCTCGCCAACTCGGTGCATCCGCCCGTCATCAACAACAAGGCGCCGACCCTCGCGCCGAGCAACACCCCACCCGGATGCACGCTGACCTGGGACACGAACGGCGGCGTCGCCGGCACGCGGTACGCGGTGCAGGTCATCCTGGAGTCGCCGAACCCGCTCAACAACAACATCAGCAGCGCCGCGCTCGACTTCATCATCGAGCTCGTGCAGTCGCCCGTCCCCACGTGCACGGGCAGCGGGAGCTTCGTCGTCGACATGGGCCAGACGCTCACGACGAACGTCACCGGCACGTCGAACTCGTTCCTCACGATGACGTCGATCGGCTCGGTCGGCAGCATGAACCCGGTCCCCGGCACGGTGAAGCCGAGCCCCTACACGGCGACCTTCACCTGGAAGCCCGTCATGCTCGACGACGGGACGCACGTCGTCGCGGTCATCTTCACGAACCAGCAGAACGTCAGTGGCTACTGCACGATCACGGTGACCGTGCCCGAGTGCTCCTCGTACGGGACACCCTGCGGCGGGGGCGTCGGCGGGTGCTTCACTCCCGGGATCCTCCAGTGCGTCGGGCCAAACGTCGAGTGCACGGCCGTGCCCAAGGACCCGTCGCCCGAGGTCTGCAACAACATCGACGACGATTGCAACGGCACGGTCGACGACAACAACCCCGAGTCGGGCACGCCTTGCTCGACGCCTTACCCGTCGATCTGCGGACCGGGCCACAACAACTGCAACGCGGGCGTGCTCGAGTGCGTGGGCGATATCGCCCCCGGCAGCGTCGCCGAGACCTGCAACGGCGTCGACGACGATTGCGACGGCCAGATCGACGACGGCTTCGGCCTCGGCGTCACCTGCTCCGTGGGCGAGGGCGCGTGCGAGGTGTTCGGCAAGGTCATCTGCGACGGGCCGAACAGCACGAAATGCAGCGCCACGGCCAACGACCCCAGCCTCAACGAGAAGTGCGACGGCATCGACAACGATTGCGACGGCCAGACCGACGAGGGCATCGGGCTCGGGGACGCCTGCGTGGCGGGCCTCGGCGAGTGCCAGACGAGCGGCGTGAACATCTGCGACGCCCAGGGCGGCGTGGCCTGCACCGCGGTGCCAGGGGCGCCGGTCTTCGAGGCCTGCAACGACGGCAAGGACAACGACTGCGACGGCACGATCGACAACGGCTGCGGCGACGCGGACGGCGACGGCCTGTTCGACGGGATCGAGGAGCTCCTCGGCACGGACCCGAACGACGCCGACAGCGATGACGACGGCGTGATCGACGGCGACGAGCCCCTCTGGGACGAGGACTCGGACGGCGACGGCGTCATCAACGCGCTCGATCCGGACAGCGACGACGACGGCCTCTTCGACGGCACCGAGCTCGGCAAGGACTGCAACGATCCGGACACCGCGGCGCAGCTCGGTCACTGCCGGCCCGACGGCGACGTCGGCCAGACGTCCACCGATCCGCTGAACCCCGACAGCGACGGCGACGGCAAGAGCGACGGCTCGGAGGATCCGAACCTGAACGGCGTCGTCGACCTCGATGAGGGCAACCCCGACAACGCCGGCGACGCGAACACGACGAAGGACTTCGACGGCGACGGCCTCGGCGACGCGCTGGAGAAGGCGCTCGGCACGGACGAGAAGGACGCAGACTCGGACGACGACGGCCTGCTCGACGGCGACGAGGCGAACCCGAGCGACGACACCGACGGCGACGGGATCCTCAACGTGCGCGACGTCGACAGCGACAACGACGCGCTCTTCGACGGCACCGAGGCGGGCAAGGGCTGCCAGCACCCGGCGACGAACGCGATGGCCGGGCATTGCCGCGCCGACGGCGATCTCGGCGGCACGAAGACCTCGCCCGTCGCCCGCGACACCGACCGCGGCGGCGTGATCGACGGCGCCGAGGACGGGAACCTGAACGGCGTGGTCAACGCGGGCGAGCTCGATCCGAAGGACAAGTCCGATGACGTGGACGTGGTCGACAGCGACGGCGACGGCTTGAGCGACGCGCTCGAGGACGCGCTCAAGACGGGCAAGAACGACGCGGATTCGGACGACGACGGCCTCGCCGACGGCGCCGAGCCGAACCCGAGCGACGACACCGACGGCGATGGCGGCATCAACCTGAAGGACTTCGACGCCGACAACGACGGCCTGGCCGACGGCACGGAGGCGGGCCGCTCGTGCGACGGCGAAGGGACGGACCCGGAGGCGCAGAAGTGCGTCGCGGACGCGGACAACGGCGCGACGAAGACGTACGTGCTCATCGCGGACACGGACGGCGGTTCGAAGAATGACGGCGCCGAGGACGCGAACGTGAACGGCGTGGTCGACCCGGGCGAGACGAACCCGCTCTTCGCCGGCGACGACGTCACGCCGCCCGAGTGCACGCAGGACGCGGACTGCGGCGACGCGTCGAGCGGCATGATCTGCACGGATCAGCACTGCGTCGCGGGTTGCCGCGCCGTGGACGGCAACGGCTGCCCGGACGGGCAGGTGTGCACGTCGACGTCGGGCGCGGCGGGCCAGTGCAAGAGCGAGCCGCCGCCGGACAACCAGCCCGAGCCGCCGCCGACCCCCGAGGGTTGCGGCTGCCGCACTGCGCCTGCGCAAGGCGGCGCGTTGCCCCTCACGCTCACCCTCGTCGCGGGCCTGCTCTTCGCGACGCGCCGCCGCCGCGCGGCCTGAGCACCCGCCTCACGCGCCCCTCTCCCGCCGCTGCGGGAGAGGGGAACGCGGTGAGGTCCTACCCCACCTCATCCGAAGCCACGAGCCCGTCGTAAAACTCGGCCACGATCGACGCGAGCCACGCCTGCGCGGCCGGCGTCCCGATCGTCGCCGTGAGCGCGGGGAACGTCGCGTCCGCGAGCGCGGTGACGATCTCGCGCGGAGGTTTGTCCGGGAGCCCGAGCGACGCGAACACCTCGGATACCGGCTTCGCCTCGTTCTCCTTCACCCACGCGAGCACGAACGCGCGCCGCCGCGCCGCGAGCTCCTCGTTCGCGGCGAGGTGCGCCGCGATGTCGACGCCGATGCGCGCGCCTTGCTTCGTCGCCTCGACGTCGAGCAGCACCTCGGCGAACCGTTGTTCCAGGAGAAACCCTGCGAGCCTTTGCCGGAGCGCCACGAACGGCGGTTCTCCTCCCCGCGCGAGGATCGACTCCGCGGCGTTTTTCACGGCCTTCTGCGAGAAGCCGAGCAAGAACTTCCGGATCTCCGGATCGAGCCGCTTCTCGAAGTCCACGCGCATCCCGTCGATCGACTTGCCCACGCCGCCGAGGCCGAACGGCCCGAGCTTCTTCATCAGCGAGGGCAGCCCCCACTCCGCGACGAACGGGTTCACGCGCTCGGAGAACTGCTTCAGCGCGTCGTGCATCACCTCGCGCATCACCTCGCGCGCGGCCTCGCTCTCCGCGACCTCGCGCACGAGCTTCGGCGGCAGCACGTCGGGCCGCGCGAAGAGGGTGGAGAGGGCCTTCTGCGCGTGCTCCGGGACGAACGATCCGATCGTCGCGCGCTCCTTCACGAGCAGCGCGTGCGCCTCGCGCGCGAGCCGCTCGATCGCGGGACGGAGCGAGCCGTCCACGGTCTGCTTCGTGATCGCCTTCTCGAGCGCGAGGGCGAGCGAGCTCGGCTCGACGAGACGACCGAGCGGCGCGAACCTGAGCTCGTCGAGCACGTCGGCCACGGTCTTCTGCCACTCGGCGCGCGCGGCGGGCGAGGTGAGCCGCGCTTTGAGGAAGGCGATGTGCCGCGTTTTGAGGTCCTCGAGCGCGGCGCGGGTCGTCTGCACGGATCGGTCGTTCACCCCCGAAAGGTAACCCGCGTGCCTGGGCAGCGCGAGACGGCGGCCGCTCCCGGGGCGCCTCGCGCCTCGGCGAAGTGTCTAGGTTCGTCATGAGTTGTCACGGAGGGCCGGGGAGTCGCGGCAGGCCGTGACGAGCAGAGACAAACCGAGACAACGTTTTACAAGTCCATGACAACTGTGACGGCCGGCCTCTGGTACTCCCTCGTTGTTCCGCAGTTTTTTTGCGCCCGAGGGAGGCGCGCACGATGCTCCACACGATGCTCGTCGTCCTGTACTTCGCTGTCCTCCTCGCTCTCAGCGCTTACGGTCTGCACCGGCTGCACCTCGTGTTCTTGTGCTTGCGGCATCGCCGCGAGATCGAGCGCGCGAAGCAGATGCCGCACATCGCCGAGGAAGACCTGCCGCGCGTGACCATCCAGCTCCCGCTGTTCAACGAGTCCACCGTGGCCGCTCGCCTGCTCGACGCGACCGCGCGCATGGACTACCCGGCGGACAAGCTGGAGATCCAGGTCCTCGACGACTCCACCGACGAGACGCAGGCGCTCGTCCGCGCGCACGTCGACCGCCTGCGCGAGCGCGGCGTCGACGCCGTCTACCTGCACCGGACGAACCGCGTCGGCTACAAGGCGGGCGCGCTCGACGAGGGCCTCAAGGTCGCGAAGGGCGATCTCGTCGCCATCTTCGACGCGGACTTCATCCCGCAGCCCTCGTTCGTTCGCAGCATCGTCGGTCACTTCGCCGACCCGAAGATCGGCATGGTCCAGACGCGCTGGGGCCACCTGAACCGCGAGCACTCGGTGCTCACGAAGGTCCAGGCGCTCAGCCTCGACGGCCACCACCTCGTCGAGAACCGCGCGCGGTACGGCGCCGGCCTGCTCTTCAACTTCTCGGGCACCGGCGGCATGTGGCGCAAGAACGCGATCCACGAGGCCGGCGGCTGGCAGCACGACACGCTCACCGAGGACCTCGACCTCTCGTACCGCGCGCAGCTCGCGGGCTGGAAGTTCGTCTACCGCGAGGACGTGGTCTCGCCGTCGGAGCTGCCCGAGGACGTCTCGGCGCTCCGCGCGCAGCAGTACCGCTGGGCCAAGGGCACCGTGCAGACGGCCCGCAAGCTCCTCAAGCGCGTGCTCGCCTCGGACATCTCCTTCGCGCAGCGCCTCGAGGCGTTCTTCCACCTCACGCCGCACTTCGCGTATCCGCTGCTCGTCACGCTGAGCGTCCTGCTCCTGCCCGCGCTCGTGCTGATGCCGGCCACGGACACGCTCACGATGATCATCGTCGACCTGCCGCTCTGCGTGGCCACGACGGGCTCGCTCGCGGCGTTCTACATGCTCGCGGAGACGGCGCAGGGCCGTTCCCGGACGAACGCCCTCGCGCGCCTGCCGATGCTCATCGCCCTCGGCACGGGCCTCGCGCCGCACCTCTCGAAGGCGGTCTTCGAGGGCCTGCGCCACATGGCCGGTGAGTTCGTCCGGACGCCGAAGCACGGCACGAACAAGGGCCGTTACCGCGCCCGCGCCGACCTGCCGCTCCTCGAGACGGGCCTCTGCCTGCTCTCGTTCGGCTCGACGGTCGCCTCGCTCCAGACGGGCCACTACTTCGCCACGCCGTTCGCCGCGCTCTTCACGATCGGCTACGGCTACGTGGCGATGCTCGTGGCGCACGAGCAGGCGACGCGCCGCCGCGAGGCCGCGCCGCTCCTCGCCACGCCGAGCGAGCGTCCCAGCGAGCCCACGGCTGCCGCCGAGCAGCCCGTCGGCAAGCTCGCTGCCTGATCGTCTCTCCCCCTCACGCGCCGCTCGGGCGCCCCTCCTCGCCGTTCCACATCACTCCCCCCTGGATATTCCTGGCCCGGGCTCTTATCCTCGGCGTCGTAAGGGCGGGACTTCGTCTATGACCAAGGCCGAAATCGTACAAGCCGTCTACGGCCGGCTCGGGGGGTTCTCGAAGAAGGAGTCGGCGGACCTCGTGGATCTCGTCTTCGAGACGATGAAAGAGACCCTCGGCCGCGGAGAGAAGATCAAGATCTCGGGCTTCGGCAATTTCGTTCTGCGCGACAAACGCCAGCGTCAGGGCCGGAATCCGCAGACGGGTGATCCGATCGTGATCACCGAGCGCCGTGTCCTCTCCTTCAAGGCGAGCCAGATCCTCAAGCACGCGCTGAACCCGCGCGTCGCTGGGGCGAGCGGCGCCGCGGCTTCCGCCGTCGCGGAGGAGTGAGCGGCTTGTCCGGGCGTCGAGAGCTTCCTGCGAAGCTCTACTACCGCATCGGAGAGGTCGCCGGGATCGTCGGCGTCGAGCCGCACGTGCTCCGTTACTGGGAGAGCGAGTTCCGCTCGATCCGACCGCAGAAGTCCGCCAAAGGGCAGCGTGTCTACTCGCGCCGCGACGTGGAGACGCTGCTCAAGGTGAAGGACCTGCTCTACGCGCACCGCTTCACGATCGCGGGCGCGCGCCGCAAGCTGCGCGAAGGCGGCATCGAGCCGCCGGGCGAGGACGATCCGAGCGTGGAGCAAGCGCGAAAGATGCGCGAGGCGCTGCTCGACATCCGGAGCGAGCTCGTCGCGATGATGCGTGAGCTCGACGAGCCCAAGGCCACGGGCAAGAAGAGCTAGAGCGGCGCGCGATGAGCGAGCGGCGCGAGGAGGCGCTCTCTGGCAGCGCGATCGTGCGTTTCGGCGTGCCCGCGGGCGCGACGGAAGAGCGCGCCGAGGCGCTGCCACAGATCGTGGTGTCGAGCCTGAGGGGCGCGCGCGTGGGCCTGCGGCGTGGTTTCGTGGACGAGGCGGGCCTTCGGCTGCGCGTCGCGTGCGTGGAGGCGCCGTCGGACCGCTTCGCGCCGGGCGTCGAGGAGATCGTGCTCGGCATGGCGACGTCGATCGCGCGGGGCGCGGTCTCGGACGGCCTCACGCTCGAGCGCTGGGATGCCGAGGGCATCACGCGGCACGAGGGCCGTTTCGAGCAAGCGCTCACGGGGCAGGGCATGCGCGGCGAGAGGCCCGTCGTGCTCCGGGGACGGCACGTGCTCGGCTTCGAGGGCGCCGCGAGCGAGGCGGTGCTGTGTACGTTCGTCTGCGAGGAACCACGAGCGAGCGAGCGCTGCGCCGACCTCGTGACGAACGCCGAGCTTGCGTCGCTCGTGCCGCCGCCGCCGCCGAGCCTCCTCGTGCGTACGATCTTGATGGCTGCCGAGCGGCCGCGGGATGCGGCCTTGCTCGGCCTGGGGATTGGCGTGTTGTTCGTCGCGGTGCTGCTCGCGCGCAGGCCGCGACCGACGCCTTGATCAGAACGGGATGTCGTCGCCGCCGTCGTAGCCGTAATCATCCGGCGGAGGCCCGGGATCCGGCGCGGGACGACCGCCGCCGCCACCACCACCACCACCGCCGCTGCGACCGCCGCCGCCGCCACCACCACCACCGCTGCGACCGCCGCCGTAGCCGCCGCCGCCGCCACCGCGACCGCCGCCGCCGCCGCCACCACCGCCGCTGAAGTCGCTGTAATCACCGCCGCCGCCGCCGCGCGCGGGCGGACCGGAGAAGTCGGCGGGCGGGCCCATGTCGTCGCCGGCGGGCGCGCCGCGACCGCGACCGGCGAGGATCACGTTGTTCGCGATGACCTCGGTCTTGTAGCGCTTGTTGCCGTCGCGATCGTCGTAGCTCGACGTGCGCAGCGAGCCCTCGACGAAGAGCGACGAACCCTTGCCGAGGATCTTCGCCAGCGCCTCGCCGCGCTTGCCCCACACGACGACGTTGTGCCAGTCGGTGCGCTCGCGGCGGACCTTGTCTTTGTCGAGGTAACTCTCGGTCGTGGCGAGGCGGAGGTTGAGCACGGCCTGGCCACCCTGGGTGAACCGAAGCTCGGGATCCGCGCCCAGATTTCCGAGCAACATGACGCGATTGAAGCCTTCCGCCATCGACTTGTCCTTCCTCTCCTCGCCAGGATGTCCCCCGTTCATGACGACGCGTCAAGGGCGAGGGTTTTACGTAGGGCCCGGTCGCCTGCTAGTGCACGCCCTTGGCGGCCTGCGCGATCACCTCGGCGAGCAGGAGCTTCGCCACGTTCAGATAGATCAAGATCCCGAGCACGTCGATCAAGGTCGCGATGAACGGCGTCGAGCTCGTCGCCGGGTCGAGGCCGAGCTTGCGCAGGAAAAGCGGCAGCATCGAGCCCACCGTGCAGCCCATGATCACGATGCCCATCAGCGTGATGCCGACCGTGAACATGAGCGCGTAGCCGTCGCCCCAGAGGTAGATGCGCGTCATGCCGATGATCGCGAGCATCAGCCCGAGCACCACGCCCTGCCCGATCTCGCGCACGATGACGCGCTTCCAGTCCGTCGGCTTCACGTCGCCCACGGCGAGGCCCCGGATGATGAGCGACGACGACTGCGATCCGGTGTTGCCGCCCGTCGAGATGAGCATCGGCACGTAGTAGGCGAGCTTCGAGACAGCCTCGATGATCTCGTCGTAGTGCCGGAGAACGGTGCCCGTGATGAACTCGCTCACGAGCAGCGCCGCGAGCCACGGCGCGCGCTTCTGGATGAACGTCCAGAAACCGGTCTGGAAGTAGCCCTCCTCCATCGGCTCGACGGCCGCGAGGCGCTGCAGGTCTTCGGTCTGCTCCTGCGTGAGCACGTCCATCACGTCGTCGACCGTGATCACGCCGAGCAGCTTTCGATCGGGGCCGACCACGGGCATCGCGGCGAAGTCGTACTTCGCCATCTTCCGCGCGACCTCCTCCTGATCGGTCTCGGGGCTCAGCGCGAAGATGTTCTCCGTCATCACGTCCGTGATCCGGTCCGTGGGCGCGGCGAGCAGAAGATCACGCAAGGACACGATGCCGAGCAGGCGCTCGTCGTCCGATAGTACGTAGACGTAATAAATCGTCTCGGCGTCCTGGGAGGACTTGCGGATGCGCTCGATCGCTTCGGCGACGGTGATCGTGGGCGGCACCGAGACGTAGTCGGTGGTCATCAGACCGCCGGCGCTGTCCTCGGGCCATTTCGCGAGCTCCTCGACCTCGGCGGCGGCCTCGGGATCGACCTTCTCGAGCGACTCGAGCAGGTTGTCGCCGACCTCCTCGGGCAGGGCCTCGATGAGATCGGTCCGCTCGTCGGCGGCCATCTCGGAGACGATCGGCGCGGCGTTCTCGACGCCGAGCTCCTCGACGAGCGCCTCCTGCTGATCCTCGTCGAGGCGCTCGAAGATCGGCGCCGCCTCCTCGGGCTTCAGCGTCTTGAGGATGAGGGCCGCTTCATGCTCTTCGAGCATGCCGAGCAGGTCGGCGAGGTCCTCGTCGTGGATCTCTTCGAGCAAGGCGCCGATCTGCGCGGGATCCTCGGCGAGGAGCTCTCGCACCTCGGGCAGCATCGCGACGGCGACTCGCATCATCGGGCGCCAATCAGCCAGAGGAGCCGCGCGCCCGCAAGCAGGATCGCGGGGGCGCGGCGAGGCCCGCGGGCAGGGCCCTGCCGGCCCCCGGCCCCCGGTCCCGGACCGACTCGCCCGTTGTCCATGCTGCCAACTCAGTTGGCGATCGCCAGAGCAGGATCTCTACGCGAGTCAGGATCGATTGCCGGCACGCCTGTTGCTCTGACCCCTCCTCGGATCCCGGGGTTTCCTGCAAATAGGCGGTTCCCAGGCCGGATCTCGAATTGACAGCCTTCCCGGGACATCCCTAGCATCGAGGCCATCGATCACGGACGGGCCCGGCAGCATGGGTCCGTTCGTCGCGGCAACTCCGTTTCTGGGACGAGCCCAGCGTAAGGTCGGCTAAGGAGCTCAGCATGAAAGGCTTACAGCGTCAGAAAAGCTTCCTGGGGAAGCGCGCGGCCAAAGCGGCCCTCTCGATGGTCGTAGCCACCACGGCGGCTGGCGCCGCAGGCTGCCTCGATCGGCCCGTCGAGACCGTCGAGCCCCGTATCACGGCGACGATCGTCGAGCGGCTCACCCAGAGCTCGGTCGACAAGATCGACATCCTCCTCGCCATCGACAACTCGCGCTCGATGGCCGACAAGCAAAACATCCTCGCGCTCGCGGTGCCCGACCTCGTGGCAGGCCTCGTGAACCCGCGCTGCATCGACGACAACGGCGTGCCCGTGTCCGCGGCGCAGCAGCCGGCCTACCCGACCGACGACTGCCCGGCCGGCACCAAGCGCGAGTTCGAGCCGATCGTCGACATCCACATCGGCGTCATCAGCTCCTCGATCGGCGGCCACGGCGCGGACTCGTGCCCGAACTCCGACGCGAACAGCAAGGAGTGCTCGCCGAGCCCGAACACGACGAACAACGACAAGGGTCACCTGCTCTCGCGCCTCAACCAGTGCGGCGGCGCCTCGGTCGACACCTATCCGTACGGCACGGGCAGCACGGACAAGGGCTTCCTCGCCTGGGATCCGAAGGCGAAGCTCTCGCCGCCCGGCGAGACCGACATTCCGAACCTGCAGCAGGGCCTGCGCGACATGGTCATCGGCACGGGCCAGATCGGTTGCGGTTACGAGTCCCAGCTCGAGAGCATCTACCGCTTCCTCGCGGACCCCGAGCCCTACGAGACGATCTCCGTCGTCAACAACCGCGCCACGCCCGACGGCACGGACACCGTCCTCCTGCAGCAGCGCGCCGAGTTCATGCGGCCCGACTCGCTGCTCGCGATCGTCATGCTCACCGACGAGAACGACTGCTCCATCAAGGAGTACGGCCAGTTCTACTACGTCGGCCAGCTCCGCATCGGCAACACGAACGTCCGCATGCCGCGCGCGCGCCAGGAATGCGCGGCCGATCCGAACGACCCGTGCTGCAAGTCGTGCGGCCAGGATCCGGGGAGCTGCCCGCCCGACCCGAGCTGCACGAACCCGCAGGGCGGCCCGGCGCTCCTCAGCGTCGACGAGGACGACATCAACATGCGCTGCTGGGATCAGAAGCGCCGCTTCGGCATCGACTTCCTCTACCCGACGTCCCGCTACGTCCAGGCCTTCTCGAACGCGGAGATCGCGAACCGCGCGGGTGAGCTCGTCCCGAACCCGATCTTCTCGGACCTGAACCCGCAGGACAACATCACGAACATCCGCGACTCCGGCCTCGTGTTCTTCGCCGGCATCGTCGGCGTGCCCTGGCAGGACATCGCCCGCGACAAGACCGACCTGTCGAAGGGCTTCAAGAACGCGAACGAGCTCAACGCGCCGATCGACGCGAGCGGCTTCTCGACCTGGGACGTCATCCTCGGCAGCGAGAAGACGGACTTCAAGCCCCTCGATCCGCTCATGATCGAGTCGATGGACAAGCGCACGGGCACGAACCCGATCACGGGCGACGTGCTCGTCGACGCCTCCACGCCGAACGCGAACCCGGTGAACGGCCACGAGTGGACGATCACCGCGAAGGACGACCTCCAGTTCGCGTGCATCTTCCCGCTGCCCACCAATGATCAGCGCGACTGCACGAACACGAACCTCACGGCCTGCGACTGCTTCGAGGCGAACAACGACAACCCCCTCTGCCAGCAGGACCCGAACAACAACAACGCGCCGACGCTTCAGGTCCGCGCGAAGGCGTACCCCGGCATCCGCCCGCTCGAGGTCATGCGTGACCTCGGCGATCAGGGCATCGTCGCCTCCGTGTGCCCCGACAAGATCGACCCGGTCCTCGACATCGACAAGCCGGACTTCGGCTATCGCCCGGCCATCGGCTCGATCATCGACCGCCTGAAGAGCGCCCTCAAGGGCCAGTGCCTGCCCCGTACGCTCACGCCCGACGCCGAGGGCAACGTGCCGTGCCTCATCCTCGAGGCGCGCAACACGCAGGGCGCCGGTTGCGTCTGCGACCCGAACGCGGCGCGCGCCGAGATCCCGAGCGAGGGCCCGAAGGCGAAGGCCGTCGAGCTCGCGAAGGAGGATCCGGCGTACGACAAGGCCAAGTGGGATTGCTTCTGCGAGATCACGCAGGCCGGGGCGGACGGGAACAAGGATGCGCGCGCGGCCTGCCAGGACGACGCGACCGAGCAGCCGCAGCTCAACGGCCAGCCGGTCAACGGCTGGTGCTACGTCGACGGGACGACCACGCCCCCGACGGGCAACGTCGAGATCGTCAAGGACTGCCCGGCGAACGAGCAGCGCATCATCCGCTTCGTCGGCGCGGGTGAGGCGCAGCCCGGCTCCACGCTGTTCATCACCTGCTCGGGTGATACGGGCGGCGGCTGAGCCTGACCGTACCTGACGACGTGACGTAGTGACGTGACGAGGCCCGGCATCGGGCCTCGTCGCGTTTTGTGATAAGACGGCGCCCCGAGGTGACGTCGAAAAAGAAGATCCTGATCATCGAGGACGAGCCCCACATCGTCCTCGGCCTGACCGACGCGCTCGAGTTCGAGGGGTTCTCCGTCGTCTCGGCGGGCACGGGCAACGCCGGCGTGCTTCTCGCGCGGCAGGAGAAGCCGCAGGCGATCCTGCTCGACCTCATGCTCCCCGACACGAACGGGTTCAAGGTCTGCGAGGAGCTGCGCCGCTGGGATGCGTTCATCCCGATCATCATCCTCACGGCGCGTGGCCAGGAGCTCGACAAGATCCGCGGACTCGACGCGGGCGCCGACGACTACGTCACGAAGCCCTTCAGCGTGGGCGAGCTCATCGCTCGCATGCGCGCCATCTTCCGGCGCACCACGCGAGGGCCCGGCGATCCGACGCCCGAGGTCTTCACGATCGGGCAGGCCAAGATCAACATGACGACCCACACGGTCGCGCGCGGCTCGAAGTCGAGCCCGCTCTCGTTCTACGAGGTCGAGCTCCTGCGCCTGCTCTACGAGCGCGTCGGCCAGCCCGTCTCGCGCGAGGAGATCCTGCAGAAGGTCTGGGGCGTCGAGGGCTCACCGACGAACCGCACCGTCGACAACTTCATCGTCAAGCTGCGCAAGAAGGTCGAGAAGTCCCCGGACAAACCGCAGCACATCCTGACGGTGTACGGGCACGGCTACAAACTGGCGCCCTGAGATCAGCGCAGGGGCAAGGCGTTGCGCACGTCCACGGAGACGCTGACGATGTCCTCGCGGATGCGCGCGGCGTCGAGCCCGCCGAGGCTCGTGCCTTCGCGGAGCTGACGCGCTTCGAGGTAAAGACCGGGGCGACCGCGGAAGGCGCTGTCGCCGACGAAGCCGATCTCGTCGCCTGCTTCGAGCGGCGCGCCCACGACCGCGCGTTCGCTCGGCCGATCGAGGTTTCCGTGCACGAGGAGCACCTGCCGCAGCCGGCCTCCATCCCGCACGAGATGCGCCGTGACCACCGTCTCGCCGAGCATCTCCCCGACGAACGCGACCTCGGCCGGCCCCTCTTGCCCTTCGAGCGCGAGCGCCACGACCGCATCGCCGCTCGACGCTTCGAGCAGCACCGCGCCGGGCCCGGGCGCGACATCGCCCGCTTCGAGCGACAGATGGAAGGGCCGATCGAGCCCCGCGACGACCGACGGCGCAGCTTCGGCCGTCAGCGGCACGTGGTACGCCGTCATCTCGGCGGGCCGCTCGGGCCTTCGCGGGACGAGCGTGCTCCGCTCGGACGCCGTCTCCGGGCCCTCTGCGAGCACTTCGCGCCCGTCCGGCTGCGGCGCCCGACCTGGCGGGGGCAGGGGGATGCACACGTCGCCCTCGGGCAACGTCCGCGGGCCACACGACGCGGCCACGGCCGGGGCGACCGTGGAGGGCGCACTCGTGGGCTCGGGCGCCTTCGGCCTGGGGGTTTTCCCGAGCGCACCGAGGGCCGCGAGCAGGGCGGCAAAGGCG
The DNA here is from genome assembly GCF_029946505.1 of Polyangium sp. y55x31. Taxonomy (GTDB): domain Bacteria; phylum Myxococcota_A; class Polyangia; order Polyangiales; family Polyangiaceae; genus Polyangium. The sequence goes on along the minus strand of NZ_JARZHG010000004.1, from coordinate 349,376 downwards.
GCGGCCCGGACGAGCGGCTGCATCGCCCTTCGCTATAGCCCAGCCCGCCAAAACGAGCCAACCGAGCGCCCGAGACGAAAGCGAGCCGTCACGGAGCAGAGCGAAGTGAAGGCGAGCGGCGGCGGGTGTGGGGGCAGAGGAAGGCCCGGCGATGTTCGCGAAGCGAAAATCGCTGTCAGGTCGGGCCGACCGGAGCCCCCCACGTAGGGAAACAACCTGGCTTGCGTCGGCCCGACGCTGTTGATAGCTCCTGTCTCGTGCAAGACCGCTCCTCGATCGAAAAGTCTCTGAACGCGCTCTTCGACGCCGAACGCACGGTTCGCCGCCTGCATGACGAGCTCGCCGACAAACCCGAAGGTACGCTGCTCGACGTGCTCACCGATGCGATCGCGGCCGCTCTCAAGGAGGGCGACGAGGACGAATCGGCGCTGCGACTCGTGCGGATCGCGGCGCTGCTCGGTGAGCTCCAGGGGCCGCGGGTCGTCGACGCGATGATCGACGTCCTCTCGTCCGAGCACCCGGAGGCGCGCCGCGCCGCGGGCGAGCAGCTCGAAGAGCTCAGCTTCGAGCGCTTCAAGGAGGTCGCGCTGGGCGTCGAGCGCGCGCTCAGGCGCCTGCCCGTCGGCTCGCCGGCGCTGCCCGAGCTCCCGTACATCCTCGCCGAGGTCCCCGAGCCCGGCGTCACCAAGGTCATCGGCCAGTTCTTGAAGCACGGCGATGCGGACGCGGTCGCGGCGGCGATCGAGGCGCTCGTGCAGATCGGCGATCCGGCTTCGGCGCGGCTCATCGAGTCGCTCGTCGACGACACGCGCACCGTCGAGCTCGAAGAGGACGGCTCGGACGCGACGACCGAGGTCACGATCGGCGAGCTCGCCGAGGAGGCGCTCGAGATGCTCGAGGCCGTCGGTGAAGACGAAGGCGAAGGGAACGGCGGGAACGGGAGAGCTTCGTGAGCCTCGGGACCCCGCTCACGGGGGCGGAGGCCGCGGTTTTCGACACGTCCGTCATCCCGCGTTACCTCACGTATTTCGGCACGGCCGCGGTGGAGATGGTCATCCCGTACTCGCCCGCGTCCGTGGCCGACATCGGCTGCCGTACGGGGTACGTCGAGCCCATGCTCGCGGACAAGCTGCCGGGCGCGAACATCGTCGGCGTCGATCCTTCGCCCGAGGCGCTCACGCTCGCGCGCGCGAAGGCATCGACGCTCACGGGCGTGAACGTGAGCCTCGAGCTCGCGACGGGCATGCCGCTCCCGCTGCCGGACGCGAGCTTCACGCATGGTCTGCTCGTGCATCCGGTCGTGAGCGCGCAGGCGCGGTATGCGCTGCTCGCCGAGCTTCGACGTATCCTCGTCGTGGGCGGGCAGGGCCTCGTCGCGTTGCCCGTGCGTGGTTCGTTCCCCGAGATCTACGACATGCTGCGCGAGTATGCGCTCCGGCAGGACCTCGCGGATTTCGGCAAGGCCGTGGAGGTCGCGGCCGCGAGCCGACCGACGATCGAGTCGCTCTCGGAGGAGCTCGAGAAGGTCGGCCTCGGCGAGGTCGACGTCGACGTGCAGCTCATCGGCGTCGCCTTCAACAGCGGCAAGGAATTCCTGGACGATCCGATCGCGCAGATGATCGTCTTCCCGGACATGCGCGCGCTGCTCGAAGCCGACCCGGGCGGCGTCGAGGCGGGTTTCCGCTACGTGAGCGACGCGATCACGAAGTACTGGTCCGAAGGCTCCTTCGAGCTCACGGTCAACATCGGCTGCGCGAGCGGCCGAAGGTTCGAGTAGTCAGCGCAGCACGAAGAACGGCACGAGCGCCCAGCCGCCCGCGTCTACTTTGACGTCGAACGTTCTGCGCTGCCCCCGCGCCTCGACCGTGATCGCATGTTTCCCCGCGGGGACACGCGTCCTCGCGATCGCGATCCGCGCCGGCAGGGTCGACCACGACCGCGTGTCGGGCGTGTCGAGCGCCGACATCGTCAGGCTCGTGGCGAAGCCGAGCAGCATGCCCACGGCTTCCGCGCTTCCATCGCGGCGCTGCCGATCGTCCTGCGCTGCGTTGATCCCTGCCGCCGTCGCGCCTGCCACGGCCACGCTCGCCGCCGTGCGCGCGAGCAGACGCGTCATCGCCGCGAGCACGAGCGTCCCTTCGCGCTTGTGCCACGCCGATCGCACCTCGCCTTCCACGTCGAGCGCTTGCTCCAGCGGCAAGACCTCCTCGCCCATCGACGCATTCGGCACCTCGTAGCCCCCGCGGCCCGGGCCCAGCGTGGGGTAGTTGATCCACGCCACCGCGCCCTGGAGCACGAGCGAATCCATCTCCCTGCGCTCCATCGGCGACAGCTCGCTGCCCACGATCTGCATCGCCATCCCGATCGGGATCCGCACAGGCGTCTTCGGCGGCACCCGCCCGAACCCCACGACGACGAGGATCTCCGCCTCGCCCGTCTCTTCCACCGACGCCAGGGGCTCCGCGCCTTCCACGAGCGCGTCGACCGCCTCGTGCTTCGTCGTCTTCTGCCCGCCCGTCAGCGAGCGGAGCGGATCTCGCAGCGACTTGTACCGCGCGTATTCGAGCGCCTCGTCGTAATGCAGCAGCGCCTCGTCGCGTTGCTTCGACTTCTCGTAGGTAAAACCCGCGAGGTAACTCCCGAGCCCGAGCAGCGCGCCCTCGTCGCCCTGGCTCTCGATGTACTTCTGCATGACCACGAGCCGCCGCGCCTCCACGCGCGCCCCGTTGAGGTCGTGCCGCGCGAGGTAGCTCAGCATGTTGAGCGTGTTCAGAAGGAGCTTTTCGTACGCCGGCGCCTTGTACGGCCCCGCGTCGTCCGAGAACACGTAGCGGCCGATGTCCGCCGCCTTGCTCGTCGAGAGGTCGAGCACCTCGATCGCCTGATCCGCGGCGCCGAGGTCGCGCGAGGCCTGCTCGTACTTTCCCATCGCGAGGTGGATGCTGCCGCGGTCGAGCAGGAGCAGCGCCTCGTCCTGCTTGACCGGCGGGATCTCGCCCGGCGACTTCACGCCGAGCTCCTGATCGAGCGCGGCGACGGCTTGCTCCATCGAGCCACGATCGAGCGCCGCGAGCGAGTCGCGGATGCGCACCTCGTGCCCGGCGCAGCCCGTGTTTCCGAGCGCGCCGAGGGCGAAGGTGATCACGCAGGCGGCGCGCCGGAGGCCGAGGAGCGGGCGCACGTCAATCCTGGTTGATGAGGGCCTTCGTGAAGGCCGCCTTGTTTTGCCAGCGAACCGCGCTCGTCTCGGTCTCGATGACCTGCATGAACATGAAGTATTGCACGCGCCGCCCGCCGGCCGTGCGCTCGTCCGAGGTGTAGACCTTGCCGGTCATGTAGTACTTCGCGCCGAGCTGACGGCCGTACTGAGCTGCGTGATTCGGATCGAACTGACCGCCGTTCTGCCGCTCGACCTCGGCGATCATCTGGTTCTGCCGCTCGCGGCTCACGACCGTGACGAGCTGCGAGTTGACCATGAACGTCTCGGCGTCCGAGAGCACGGCCTGGAGCTGGCTGTCGATGTGCTGGCTCGTCTCGTTGAGCATCGGGAAGATCGCCAGCGTGGGCTTGTCGCCCGCGTCGGCCCAGGCCTTGGCGAGGGGCGAGGCCACGAGGTGCTTCATGTTCTCGTGGAGGAGCTGCTCCATGTCGCGCTTGTCGATGCCCGTGCTCATCGGCGGGTCATCGAGGCCCTCGACCTCCGAGCCGCGGACGAACACGGGGTCGCTCGAGCAGCCGGCGGCGAGCGGCGCGAGCAGGAAAGCGACGACGGGGACGAGGCGAAGGAAGCTTCGGTTTTTCATGGGTGGTGATGTGACGCTCAGGCGACGACGAGATTCACGATCTTGCCGGGTACGTAGATGAACTTTTTCAGCGTCTTGCCGGCCGTGAACGCAGAGACACCCTCGGCTGTGAGCGCGGCGTTACGGGCCTCGTCTTCGCTGGCCTTGATGGGCAGCGTCACGCGGCCGCGGACCTTGCCATTTACCTGCACGGCCATCTCGATCACGTCGTCGACGCACAGCGCCGGATCGAAGGTCGGCCAGGCTTCGAGCGCGATGGAACGCGGGTTGCCCCAGAGGTGCCAGACCTCCTCGGCCACGTGCGGCGCGAACGGCGAGACGCAGATCAACAGGCCACGGGCGGCCTCGCGCGGCAGCTCCTTCAGCGAGCCGAGGTGGTTCAGGAGCACCATCATCGCCGAGATCGCCGTGTTGAACGAGAGCGCCTCGATGTCCTCGGTGACCTTCTTGATGGTCTTGTGCACGAGGCGCTTCGTGGCGTCGTCGATGGCGTCGACGAGCGGCCGGCCCGTGAGGATCGAGAAGATGCGGTCGCGGAAGCGGACGACGCCCTGGATCTGCGCGGATTGCCAGGGTTTGACCGCTTCGAGCGGGCCCATGAACATCTCGTAGAGGCGCAGGCAATCGGCGCCGTAGGCCTTCACGATGTCGTCCGGGTTCACCACGTTGCCGCGGGCCTTCGACATCTTCTCGCCGTCCTCGCCGAGGATCATGCCCTGGTGGACGAGCTTCATGAACGGCTCGGGGTGCGACACCTTGCCGATGTCGAAGAGCACCTTGTGCCAGAAGCGCGCGTAGAGCAGGTGCAGCACCGCGTGCTCGCCGCCGCCGACGTAGAGGTCGACGGGCATCCAATCGTTGTACGCCTTCTGGCTCCACGGCTCGGCGTCGTTCTTCGGGTCGAGGAAACGCAGGTAGTACCAGCACGAGCCAGCCCATTGCGGCATCGTGTTCGTCTCGCGCGCGTACCACTGCCCGTCTTTCTGGAAGAACCTCCAATCGACCGCGCGGGCGAGCGGGCCCTGCGGGTCTTCGCCGGGGCGGAAGTCGACGAGATTGGGCAGGCGCAGCGGGAGCTCGTTCTCGGGCACCGCGATGGGTTTGTCGTAGCGGATCACATGCTCGTCGCCCTTGCGCGGGTCGCCGGCCGGATCCTTCATCTCGACGGGGAAGTAGACCGGGATCGGCTCGCCCCAGTACCGCTGCCGGGAAAACACCCAGTCGCGCAGCTTGTACGTGATCTTCGACGCGCCTTTGCCGAGGCGGACGAGCTCGTCCACGATGGCGCGTTTCCCGTCGGTCGACTTGAGCCCGTCGAACTTGCCGCTCCGCACGAGGATGCCCTCGTCGACGTAAGCCGCGTCGAGCGAATCGTGGAGCTTGCCGTCGGGGCTCACGACCTCGATGACGGGCAACTCGAACGTCTTGGCGAACGCGAAGTCGCGCTCGTCGTGGCCCGGGACGGCCATGACCGCGCCCGTGCCGTAGCTACCGATGACGTAGTCCCCGACCCAGATCGGCACGGCCTGGCCCGTGAGGGGGTGGATCGCCATCGCGCCCGTGGGCACGCCGGTCTTCGTCTTCTCCGAGGTGCGGTCGAGGTCGCTCTTGCTCGCGGCGGCCTGCACGTAAGCCCGGACGGCGTTGAGCTTGTCGGCCGAGGTGATCTTCTCGACGAGCGCGTGCTCGGGCGCGAGCACGACGTAGGTACACCCGAGCAGCGTGTCGGGGCGCGTCGTGAACACGTCGATCTTCGCGCCCTCGAATCCTTGGACGTCGAACGAAATGGTCGCGCCCTCGGACCGCCCGATCCAGTTCCTCTGCATGGTGACGGTGCCCTCGGGCCAGTCGAGGAGCGAGAGGTCCGCGGCGAGGCGATCGGCGTACGCGGTGATGCGCAGCATCCACTGGCGCAGCGGGGTGCGGACGACGGGGTGACCGCCGCGCTCGCTCTTGCCGTCGATGACCTCCTCGTTGGCGAGGACGGTGCCGAGGGCGGGGCACCAGTTGACGAGGACCTTGTCCTGATAAGCGAGGCCGCGTTCGAAGAGCTTGACGAAGATCCACTGGGTCCAGCGGACGTAGTTTTCGTCGATCGTGCCGAACTCGCGCTCCCAGTCGTAGCTGAAGCCGAGCATCTTGAGCTGACGCCGGAAGGTGTCGATGTTCTTGCGCGTGGTCTCGGCGGGGTGGGTGCCGGTCTGGATGGCGTACTGCTCGGCGGGCAAGCCGAAGGCGTCCCAGCCCATCGGATGCAGGACGTCGAACCCCTTCATGCGGCTGTAGCGGCAGAAGATGTCGGTGGCCGTGTAGCCCTCGGGGTGCCCGACGTGGAGGCCCGCGCCCGAGGGATAAGGGAACATGTCGAGCACGTAGCGCTTCGGCCGACCTTCGTGGCGCACGGCGCGGAAGACGCCGGTCTCCTCCCAGAAGCGCTGCCAGCGGGGCTCGGCCTCGGCGTGAACGTAACGAGCGGGCTCCTGCGCAGCCGGAGCGCCGTCCGCAGGCGTGCTCGGCGAGGTCGTGTTCGCGGTGGGGGACGTCATGGCGACCGTACGATTAGCACCGACACGGCGCGTGTGTCAGCGGGCGGGCGAGGGGAGGGACGCGCGAGAGAAGCGGGAAAGAACGGGGCGGTAGGGACGCACGAAGCGCCGGACAGCCTCAACGCGAGGGTGGACGCCTCGACAGGGCAAGCTCCGCCGCCACCCACCGCCGCAGAAGCTCCGCGTCCGCGGCCCGCATCGCCCGCGCTTCGAACCTCGGCTGGGTCATCGCCGCGGCCAGCTCCTCCGCGTCGAGGGGCCTCTTTTTCGCGCCGTCGATCACGATGAACAGCTTCCGCGCCGCCTTGTCGACCACGAGGCAAGCCCAGCCGGGCCCTTCCTCCGCGTGGACGAGCGTGCCGGCGATCACGCTGTCGAACGGGGTCGCGGCTCCATCGTGCATCACCCGCATTCGTTCGCCGTCGTCGGCCAGGTAGGCGTGATATCGGCCGTCGGCGCTGAACGTCAGATCCGCCGCCCATGCGAATGGTCTCTGCTCGCGCCCGTCGATCACCACGAATCGCGCCCCGCGGCTTCCGGCCACGTAACCGAATTTCGCCCCGCGCCGCGCGAAGACCGGCCGATCCACCGCGTCATACGCCGGGCCTTCCTCCCCATGCACGACGATGTGCCAGCCGCGCCCGCGCCGCGCCGCATACGCCAGGCGCCCGCCTTCGCCGCCGAAGACCAGGCTCCCGGGCGCGACTTCGTCGTACGGCGGGCCTTCCACGCCATCGAGGACGATGACCTCGCCATCCGCGCGCCGGCCGGCATACGCCACGTGCGCGCCGTCTTCGCTGAACACGACCTCCGAGATGCGGGCATACGGCGTGGATTCGACGCCGTCGACGGTCACGCGCCATTGCCCGGCGCGCTTGGCCAAATATGCGAATCGACCCCCGCGCGGCGCGAGCGCATGGTGTGCGATCGCCTCCGCAGGCGGCGATTCACGCCCGTTCATCCAGAAAAACGCCTCCTCGCCGCGCCGCCCCACGTGGGCCACCGCGGCGCCGTCCTCGCTGAAGCGTAATGCGCCGATGCCGTCGTAGCGCGGCCCGGCGGTGCCGTCGACGATCGCGCGAACGAAGGCGCCTTGCCGCGCCACGTACGCAAAACGTCCGCCGTGCCCGAACAGCAGCGTGCCCTCCAGAATGGCGTCGAACGCGGGGCCGGGCGTTCCGTCCAGCACCACGAACCACGCGCCCTTTCGTTGCGCTGCATGCGCCACATGCGCGCCGTCCGGGCTCAGGACGACCTCGCCCAATCCGTCGAAGGTCGGGCCCGCGCGCCCATCCACGATGAGCGACCAACCCTTTTCCCGGCGCGCGGGGTAGGCGAGGCGACGACCATCTGCGCTCCACACGAGTGATTCGATCCCGATACCGAGATACTCGGCGCCGTCCACGCCGTCGACGCGCACCCGCTGCTTGCCGGCGCTCTCCAGCACCTCGATGTAATGCCTTCGATCGGGGCTATGACCCAGCCAAACCACGGATGGCCCGCAGCCCGCCACGAAGAGCAGGGCGAGCGAGAGGGCGATCGACTTCATCCGAAGATCGGCGCGGGCAGCGGCGGGATGCTGCGCGTGCTCGTCATCACGCCCTTCGCCACCGTGCGCCCCTCCACGCGGGCCTCGACCTCGTACCGCGCGAGGTTTTCCATGAGATGCGATTGCGAGACGATGTACTCGATCCGCTGCCCGGCGAAGACCGGCTGGAGCAACTTCACGTCCACCGATGCGCTCATTCCCACGTGCAGATTCGAATGCGTCTTCAGCGACGCGACGAGCTCCGCCGAGACGTCGGGCTTGTACCCCGGTTGCAGCCGATATCCGAGCGCCAGGTTTTGCAGGGCCTCGATCACCTCGTTCGGATCGCGGCCCTTCGCTTCCCACGCGTCTTGATATGCAGCAATGATGCCGAGGAGGTTACCGCTCTGGCCGAGCCCCTCGATCGTGTACACGCCGGGCCAGAGGTGAAGGCCGGGGAAATGGCCCTCGAACACGGGCTCGTTCGCCGAGACGCAGCGCGCGGCCCGCAAGGTCGGCCGCGGCGTTCGCTCGTACGATTCGATCACGTCGACCATCGAGAACGGGCGACGGTGCGGGATCAACAGGTTGATGACGTCTGCGCCGAGGGACAGACGGGCGCTCGTTTTCATGAAAGGCTCCACCGCAGCGCGTCCACGGTGCGCCGGATGTCGTTCGCATTTTCGGTCGCGTGGACCCGCACCTTCGTCCCGAGGTTCGTCCGGACGAGCGATCGCAAAACGGCGCCCGGGGCGATCGTCACGAAATCGGCGACGCCGCGGTGTTCGAGGGTGGACATGACGTCGGTCCAGCGCACGGTATGGACGAGCTGGCCGGCGAGCAGGCGCGGGACGAGCGCCTCCTCGGCGACATTTCCCGTCGCATTCAGCACCATGGGGACCTGCATGGCCCCGCGACGCGCGCGCGTGAGCGCCGCTTCGAGCTCGGGAGCCGCGTCCTTCATCGATTCGCTGTGCCAGGGACCGGCGACGGGCAAACGTCGCGCGTGGCGCCAAAGGTCGACACCGAGGGCATCGCCGAGGGCGCGTACCACGTCGCGGATCACGCCCTCGTCGCCGCTGAGCACCACTTCGTCGGGCGCATTCGACGCCGCCACGTGGATTCCGGGTTGCGTGGCCGCGCGCTGCATCGTCCCCTTGAGGAATACCTCGGAAAGACCTGTCGGCGAGAGCGAGAACGCGATCATCGCGCCCGGATTGCGTGCGGCTTCCCGCGCCATCAGCCGTCCACGAAGCGCCGCGAGCGTGATCGCATCCTCCGGCGTGATCGCGCCCGTCGCGGCCCAGGCCGGGAGCTCGCCGAGCGAATGACCTGCCACGACGTCGGGCTCGATCCCCGCGGCGACGAGCTCCGCGTGCACGAAGAGGGCAATCGCCGTGAGCACCGGCTGCTGAATTTCCGTGCGTTCGAGGGCCCGACCGCCCTTCGCCAGGAGCTCGCTCGGCGCGACGTCGGCCGCGGCTGCCGCCCGTTCGAGCATTTCCTTGCCTCGCGGCTCACTCTCCACGAATTGCACGGCCGCGACGATCCCCTTCGCGCCCTGCCCCGGAAACAGAAACGCCACCGTCACAACGTGAGCCCCCCATCCACCACGAGCGCCTGCCCGATGACGTACGAGGCCTCCTCCGACGCCAGAAACAAGACCGCCCGCGCGACCTCGTCGCCCGTCCCGAAACGCCCGAGCGGAATCTGGCCACGCGCTTTCTCCGCGATCCGTTTGTCCAGGCGCTTCGCCATTCCCGTGCCGAGCAGCCCCGGCACCACGGCATTCACCCGGATTCCGCGCGGCGCCAGCTCGGCCGCGAGCGTGCGCGTGAACGCGAGGATCGCGCCTTTCGAGGCCGCGTAATTCGATTGCCCCGGGCTCGCGTGCTGGCCCGCGACCGAGGCGACGTTGACGATCGCGCCCCGCCGCTTCGCCATCATCGGCCGCACCACGGCGCGGCAGCCGTGAAAGGCGCCGCCCGCATTGACGCGCATCACCTCGTCCCAGCTCTCCTCGGCCATCAGCGGGAAGAGCTCGTCCGCCGCGACACCCGCATTGTTGACGAGCACGTCGATCGAGCCCCTCGCGGCGAGCGCTTGCTCCACGGCTGCATTCATGGACGCCGCGCTCGCGACGTCCATCGCGAGCAACGCGCCCCGACCGCCGGCCTCTTCCATCGCTCGAAGCGTCTCTTTCGCCTCGTCCTCGCGCGATCGGTATCCCACGAAGACGAACGCCCCCTCGGCACCGAACGCCGTCGCGATGCTCCGGCCGAGCCCGCGGGAGGCGCCGGTCACGATCACCGTATTGTCTTCGAATCGCGCATTCATAAAGGCAACACGAACGGCGGCATTTTCGACACGTCCCGGTCCCGGTAGCTATGCCGCTGCGGGCTCACGTACAGGCTGCGGTTGTTGATGAGCGGCGCCGAGGCGGTGCGGATCGGCCGGCGCTCCCCCGCTCTCCGGATTTCGTAGCGGTCGATGCCCGCGTACGCATAGGGCCGATCGAGCAGGAGCAGGGCCACCCATTCGCCCCGGATGACCGAAAACCCGGAGACGAGGACATGGCCGATCCGCTGTTCCTCCAGAAAAACCTCGTCCCCCTCGGCCACGGGCGCGCCGGCGACGGCCCATACGACCCGCGAATTCGCCCCTGCCTCGCGTCGCGACCGCAGCGCGACAGATCCCACGTATTCCTTGCGGTACGAGACGCGCCATTGCAGGCCGAGCTCCAGCGGCGAGAGGCCGGCCCGACCTTCGCGCCGGATGTTGAAGAAACCATTTTCGAGCGCACATTGATCCAGCGCGGGCAGGCTCGCGCGCGCGAGGTCGAACGCCGCGCCCTCCCTGAGCAGCGCCTCGCGCACGGTCTCCACTTCGCCCGTGGGAATGAGCAAATCATACCCGTACTCGCCAGTCTTCCCCGACCGGAAAAACACGCCTTCGTCGGCGCGGTAAAACGCGAGATAGGGAAGACTCCCGACATCGGGGCCGAGCACGGCCGTGCAGAGCTCCCAGGCATAAGGCCCGTGGAGCGAGAGCAGCGTGCCGTCGCATCGTCGGGCGGTCGCCTCGACGCCCGCGGGAAAATGTTTTTCCAGGAACGCGACGAGCTCCTCGGGGGAGGGACCTTCGGCAAGCAAATAGAACGATTCGTCGTCGCGGGCCACGTGGATGTCTGCGAAGGGGCGGGCCTGCTCGTCGAGCAGGAGGCTCGGCCGCATCTGGCCGTCCTGCAAGAAAAGATCGCAGGCGACCACGTGGTCGAGCGCCTCGTACGCGCCCTCGCCCTCGATGCGCAGGCACGTGACGTGATCACCCGCGGCGAGCGCCACGCTCGTGCGCAAGGCGCGGATCTCGTCATCCATCGACATCGTCCGTCCTCCCGTGGGCGAGGGCCAGGTCGACCAGCGTATTCACGGTGCGCATGGCCGGCCGCGACAAACCTTCGTGCGGCAGCTTCACGCCGAGCTCGGATTCCATGCTGACGAGGAGCTCGACTGCGTCCACCGAATCCAGGCCGAGCCCCGTGCCGAAGAGCGGCGCGTCGGGGTCGATCTCGTCGGGCGCGCGGCTCACGTGCAGGCGATCGACGAGGATCGTGCGCACCTTGTCGAGGATACGCTCGCGACGCTGGATGTACCGGGCAAGCTCGGGGTTCATGCGGCTCCTTTTCGGCTGAAGACGACGGCGGCCGCGGCGGTGCCGCCCGGATCGGGGACCAGCACGTGCTCCCACGTCCCCCGCAAAATCGAAGCGACCGCGAATGCGCAGGCGAACATGGCCGCGGCCCCCGGCGCGGGGCCGAGCACGGGCGTGACGTCCGGCGCCACGAAAACGTCTTTTTCGTCGATGCCGGCCATTCGAATCGCGCGCCGTTTGGCCTCCTCCACGTCGCCCGGACCCGCGAGCCCGAAGCCCGCGAGGCGCACGGCTTTCGAGGCGTCGGACGCAGGGGTTTTTCCGAGGACGAGGCACGCCGCGCCTTCGCCCTCGTGCGCGTCGGATTCGAGGCAGACGCGCTCGTCGACGCCCGCCGCGAGGAGCAGATCGACGTCGGACCGCGTCGATAGGTGCATCGCCGCGTAAATGAGCGCGACGAGGCCGCTTCCTTCACCCGTGGTGAGCGTCGTCGTTGGTCCTTTGAGCGCGCAGAGCTTCGTGCACGTCCCCGCGGACGCATTGAGCACCATTCGCGTGAACGCCGTGGCCGAGAGGCGCACGAGGCCACGCTCTCGAATGCTGTCTCTGAATTCGCGTTCGCTCTCGGTCGAGGCGCGCGTCGTGCCGACGAAGAGCCCCGCCCGCTCGCGTTTCGCGCCGCGCAACGTGATTCCCGCGTCGGCGAGCGCGAGCGCCGCGGCCGCCGAGAGGTATCGCGAGGCGGGATCCATCCCGCGGCCGTCCGCCGTGGGAATGAGGCTCTCGATGCGGAACGCTGGCGCGCGGCGGCGGAGCGGAACATTCGCGGCGAGAGCAACCTCGAGCGCGTCGAAATCCATCCCGTGCGGGCCCACGGCCGATGCGCCGAGAACCAGCACCTTCGCCGCGGTTTGTCTCGGCGCAGTATGCTCCGCTCTGCCCACGATCACGGCCGCATTCGCGCCTCCGAACGCGGAGTTGTTGCAAAGCGCGCGCTCGACGCGGGCCACGCGGGGCCGGTCGCCGGCCACCGGATCGGCCGGCGAGCGCGGCCGCGGCTTTTCGTAATGCAACGTTGGAGGGATCTTGTCCTGCGCCATGCCACACAGGGTCGCGATGAGCTCCAGCACGCCCGCAGCGCCCTGCGCATGACCGAGAAAACTCTTCGTCGAGCTCACGGGCAAACGCGCTGCGCGCTCGCCGAACACCTGCTCGATGGCGCGGTATTCGGCGGCGTCGTTGGCCGCGGTGCCCGTGCCGTGTGCATTGACGTAATCGATGCTGTCGGCCTCCGTCCCCGCATCGAGGAGCGCGCCTCGCAGCGCGCGCGCGACGCCGGCGCCCGTGGGATCGGGCGAGGTCGGATGATATGCATCCGCCGAGAGACCATACCCGAGCAGCGTCGCGAGCACCCGCGCGCCCCGGGCGCGGGCCTCGTCGCCGCGTTCGAGCACCAAAAACCCCGCGCCCTCGCCCAGCGTGGTGCCCACGGGCTCGCTGAACGGCGCGCATTTCGAGGGGCAAAGCAGCCCGAGCGCGTGGAAGCCGGCGAAAATCTCCGGCGTGAGCTCGTCCGTGCCGCCGGCAATCGCCACGTCGCAAAGCCCCGCTTCGAGCAGATCGCGGCCGAGCCCGAGCGCATTCGTCGAGGAGGAGCACGCCGTCGAAACGGTGAGTGTCGGGCCCTCGATTCCGACGGCGTGCGCGACCTCCGCGGCGACGAGGTGCAGGCCGTCCACGTGCATGCCGAGGCTCGTGCCGAGGACGAGGGCCACGCGGCGCCCCGCCACGCCGCCCGGCCCGATCTGCAAGCCGGCATTGGCGAGAGCCTCGCGCGCCGCGGTCGTGGCGAATGCGGCGCACGGATCTCCGGAGATCGCCCCCGGCACCATCCCGCCGAGCGACACGGAAAAACCATCGGTCGAGAATCGCTCGATCGGGCGAATCCCGTCGCGGCCCTCCTCGACGGCGGACCATAACGCGGTCGCGGTCGCGCCGAGCGCCGAGACGGCGCCCATGCCCGTGATGGCAACCGGGAGGCTCTGCATTTGCGAGAGCATGCCGCGGGGCGAGATCAGTCCTCGGTCGCCCGGATGATCGCGCCCACGATGAGCGTGATGAGCCCCGCAATGCCGAGGAGCGCGCCGACGGTCATCACGAAGACGCCACCGCCGGACGCGAAGATGGCGCCGATCGCCAGGGCGAGCAGGCCGACGCCGAGGAGAATGCCGCCTACCGTGAGCACCGTATTGCTGCGTTGATGCGGGTTCGACTTGGGCGCATAAGGCCCGTCGCCGTCGTTCTTCGGATCGGTGCTCGCCACGTTCCAGCGCCGCGCGTGCATCTCCGTGCGCTCCCGGAGCTGGAAGACCGCCTCCTCGCCCATTTGCGCGACGAGCCGGCGCTCGAACTCCGCGGCCGTCGCCGGCCGCGCCGCGACCTTGTTCACCTTGGTCACGTACTCGTCGATCAGCAGCGGCGTCGATTGCCTCATGCGGGCGCATGCCTCGACGGCTATCGACCGCAGATGCAGCCGCCGCTCCATGGAAATCCCGGCCTTGGCCGCGTCTTCGTCGATCGCCTCGACGATACGCATCCCGAGCCCCGGATCCTTGCGCATCCGGAGGCCGATGTCCGCGCGTTCGGTGGGGGTCAAAGCTTCGAGCTCGCTCGTCATGCCGAGCATCGCTTCGTCCATCTCGCCCATCCCGTCCCACATGCGCGCCTGCATGCCGGGATGCGCGCGCCCCTCCTCGGGCAGATCGTTGAACGAGCCCACGAGGAGCAACGAACGGAGCGTCTTGCGGACGAGCTCGTCCTGCTTCTGATACTTCGAATCCGTAGCATCGAGCTTCGGAAACATCGACGTGATGGGGCTACTGTTGCCGTTCTTCAGCGAAGCGAGGCCCCCATCGAGGCGCGCGAGGAACCGATCCATTTCCTCGGGGCTCATCACCGCGATCGGCGACGCCGCCGTGCCGGTCGTGCCCACGCAACCCACGGTGCCCGCGGCCGCGGTCCCCGCCCCGCCGATCAAGCCCACCTTCAGGAAATCACGTCGCTCCATGGCCCACCCCGAACGTTGGAGAAGGAAGTTCCTTTCGTGAGGATGCCCAACTGGTTGGAGGCGTCAAGCCGCGCCCGGTGACGCACCGAGCCACGCCTCCGCGAGCGTGAGCGTGCGGGCATTGTCCGGAACGGCGCGCAGAAAGCGCATGCGGCGCGCAGGGTCGCCAATCTTCTCGGCCCGGCCGAGGAGATGCGCGCGCGCGGCCGAGAGCGCTTCTTTCGCGCGCTCGTGATGTCCGTTCGCGTGCAGCGCCTCGGCATACACGAGCCGCACGAGAGGCTCGTCCGAGAGGAGCGCGCCGACCTGCTCGAGGAGCTGCATCGCTTCCTCCGCGGCCGAGAGCGCCTCCGCAGGACGTCCACACGCGAGCAGCACGCGCGCCAGCGTCGCGAGGTACGAGCAGCGCCGATTCGGCGGCGCGTCCACGAGCGCCACGGCCTCGATCGCGGCGCGCTCGGCGGCCTCGCTGTCGCCCTGCCGCACGAGCACGAGCGCGAGGAACTGCCGCACGTCGTGCGCCGAGAGCACGAGACCCGCGTTCGTGAGCGTCTCCAGGATGTCTTCGAGCAGCGCGCGCGCCTCGGCGAGCGCCCCGCGCGCCGCGAGCGCCTCGGCGAGCCCGTGGCGCGCACTCGCCGCGAGCATCGGCAAGCACTGCGCCTCGGCGCGCGCGACGAGCGTGGCGAGCTCCGCCTCGGCGCCGGCATGATCGCCGAGGTCGCAGAGCACGAGCGCCGCGTAGATGCGCATCGAGATGCCGAACCTGTCGACCTCGGCCTGCTCGAAGCACCGCGCCGCTTCGAGGAAAAACTCGTACGACGGTTCGAGGTCGCCTTCGACGAGCGCGCGCGTGGCCGAGACGGCCGCCCACTCGGCCCGCACGATCGGCCCGCCCCGCGCGGATTCGGGCGCCTGAAGGAACCGCTCGGTGAGCGTCTCGGCCGCGCTTCGCTGCCCCGAGCGCAGGAGCATGCGCGCGATCCAGCCCATCGCCGCGAGCCTGCGCGTGAACGGCGATGCTTCGCGATCGGCGCGTTCGAGCATCGACTCCGCGATCCCGAGGAGCTGCCTTCGCTCGCCGCGCGAGCTCTCGGCCCACGCCGCCGCGCTCGCCGCGCCGAACCAGAGCGGGCTGTCCGGCGAGAGGAGCTGCATCGCCTCGCGTGCCCGCCGCGCCGCCTCCGCGAGCTCGCCGCGATAAAAATGCGCCTCGGCCTGCGCTTGCCGTACCTCGCCGAGCAGGCCGCCGTCCGCGCCGCATGCCTCGGCGCGCTCGGTCCGTTCGAGCACAGCCTCGAAGTCGTTCGCGCTGAGGGCCTGCGTCGCGGCGCGCACGAACCACACCGCGGCCTTCTCGCGCTCCTCGCCGTGCTCGCAGTGCTGGGCGAGGACCATCGCGTCGCGCTCGCCCGCCACTTCGAGCCACTCCGCGGCGAGCCTGTGGCCGAGCGCGCGGTCGACCTCGGTCAGCGCCGCATACGCGACGTCGCGCAGGAGATCGTGCCGGAACGCGAGCTCCTCCTCGCCGGGAAAACGGCTCTCGCGACGACGCATGAGGAGCTCGCGATGGACGAGCGTCTCGATCCACCGGCCCACGTCGACCACGCTGCTCTCGCCGCCGAGAAGCGCGCGCACGCCGCCGCTCCAGAACGTCTCGCCGAAGACGCTGCCCGCGCGGAGCAGCCAGCGCGCCTCGCTCGGCAGCGCTTCGAGGCGCGCTTGCAGCATCGCGAGCACCGTCTTCGGCAGCGCGGTCTCCTGGCCCTCGGCGACCGCGCGCAAGAGCTCCTCCAGGTAAAACGGATTCCCCGCGGCCTGCGCCACGACGCGCGCGAGCAAGGACGGCGGCGCGTCGTCGCCGAGCACGTGCCGCGCGAGCCGCTCGCTCGCGCGCCGCGACAGCTCGCCGAGCCGGATCTCTTGCATGCCGCGATCCGCCCAGAGCCCCGGGAACCTCTCGTGCACGTCGGGCCGCGCGAGCGCGAGCACGAACAGCGAGCGCTCGCGCGCGAGCCGGAGCGCTGCATCGAGGAGCTGCACGCTCGGCGCGTCGGCCCAGTGCAGATCCTCGAGCACCAGCACCACGGGCCGCGCCGCGCTCGCCGCGCTCACGAAGTCCTCGAAGCCGCGGCGGAGCTGATCACCCATCAGCACGGGATCTTTCCGTGCGGCCCGCAGGAACGTGCTCGCCTCCTCGGCGGCCCACGGCGCGCCCACGAGCTCGCCGTAAAGCTCCATCACGCGCCCTGCGTCCGCGCCGAGGTGCCGCGTCACCGCGCTGCGGATCTTCTCCCGTCGCACCTCGATCGGGTCTTCCTCGTGGAGCGAAGAAGCCCGCCGCAAGAGCTCGGCGGCCATGCCGAAGGGCGCGCCCGTGCGCGTCGGATCTCCCTGCGCAAGCCAGATCTCGGGGCGCGGCTCGGCCGCGGCGAGCTTCTGCAAGAGCTCGTGCCGGATGCGCGACTTGCCGATGCCGGCCACGCCCGTCACGAGCACCGCGCGCGCCGCGGGCTCGCTCGCGCACTCGTCGTAGAGCGCGAGCAGCGTCGAGAGCTCACGCTCGCGGCCCACGCACGGCGTCACGCGACCGAGCAAGAGCCGCGATCCCTCCTGCGCTTGCGCCTCGCCGAGGAGCGACCGCATCTCTTCGTTCCCCTCGATCACGAAGCGCGCTTCGAGCAGCTCCGCCGTCAGCTCGTCGAGGCGCACCGCCTGACGCGCGCGGCTCTCGGCACTTTCGCTCTTCGCCGTGCGCCGCTCCTCCTCGCGCAGGAGCTTGGCCGCGCGATCGATGCCCTCCCCGACGGGCAGCGCATGCGACAGCACCCCTCGTCCCGTCACGAGCACCATGGGCGCATCCGGCACCACCGCCCGCAGCGCGAGCGCGCACCGCGCCGCTTGCGCCGCTTGATCCGTCGCCATGCCCGCGCCCGAAAGCACGAGCGCCGCCGACCCGTCCGCCAGCGCCTCCACGCGCGCCCCGTACGACCGAGCCACTGCGCGCAGCGCCGCGAGAGGCGCGGTGCCGGCCGAATCCAAGGTCCCACCGAGTGGATCGACGGGCAGGCCCTCCTTCGGCGCGGACAGCAGGATCACGCTCACGAGGCGCTGCTCTCCGCTGCCGAGCGCGCCCTTCGATCGCAGCGTATGCGGCGGCTCGCTCGTGATCTCGTCATTCGCCACGCGCGCGAGCGCGCCCATCACCGCGTCGCCGTCGGCGAGCCGCTCTTCCGGCTGCTTTGCGACCATCCGCGCGATGAGCATGTCGAGCGCGGGCGGCACACCGGGCCGGAGCGCCGACACCTTCGGAACGTCCTCGAAGAGCACCTTCGCCAGCACGGCCACCACGTGCTGCCCCGTGAATGCGGGCTTGCCCGCGAGGCACTCGAACAGCACGCATCCGAGGGCGAACACGTCGGCCCGCGCGTTCACCGCGCGATCGCCGCGGGCTTGCTCGGGCGCCACGTAGCCCGGCGTCCCCATGAACACGCCCGTCTTCGTGACGACGTTCGGGTCCGACGCGCGCCGTGCGATCCCGAAGTCGAGCAGCATCGCGCGCCGCACGTCGCCGTCACGCAGGAAGATGTTGCTCGGCTTGATGTCGCGATGGACGATCCCGTGCCGGTGCGCGATCGCGAGCGCGCCTGCGATGCGCTCGGCGAGAGCCATCGTCTCCTCGACGCTGAGCCGCTCCCGCGCGATGCGCGCGTCGAGCCCCTCGCCCGAGAGCCACTCCATCGCGAGGTAGGGCTCGCCCGAGTCGAGCTCGCCGTAGCCGAGGTATCGAACGATGGCCGGGTGCGAGAGCGTGGCGAGCACGCGCGCCTCGCGATCGAACCGCGCGCGCTCCTCGACGCTCGCGCCGTTCATGATCTTGATCGCGACCTTGTCGCCGGTCTCGCGGTCGCGGGCCTCGAAGACGGCGCCCATGCCGCCTTGGCCTGCGAGACGCACGAGCTCGAAGCGCTCGCCAACCGACACTCCTACCCGCATCTCCAGCATTATCGCACGTCAGGCGTGGTCTTCGAGAAGGCAGTTCGGCTGCGTGGCTTCTTTCCCGGTCTGTCGCAACCGGCTATCTTGCGCGCCCCTTTTCCCCATGTCCATCCCTCTCGGAGAGCTCGCGGCCCTCGGCACGGCCCTTTGCTGGACCGCGAGCTCGCTCGCGTTCGCGGCCGCTGGACGCCGCATGGGCTCCTTGTCGCTCAACCTCGTCCGCCTCGTCCTCGCGTTCGTTTTTCTCGGCGTGTACAATTTCGGTCGTCGTGGCCTGCCATTGCCGCTCGACGCCTCCGCCGAGGCGTGGGGCTGGCTCTTCGTGAGTGGCCTCGTCGGATTCGTCTTCGGCGACATGTGCCTCTTTCGAGCATTCGTGCTCATCGGCCCGCGCGTCTCGATGCTCGTCATGTCGCTCGCGCCCCCGATCGCGGCCGTCCTCGGGTGGATCGTCCTCGGCGAGCGGATCGGGACCCTCGGTATCGTGGGAATGGCCGTGACGCTCGTGGGCGTCGCGGCCGTCGTGCTCGAACGAACGGGCAATACGAACCCTGCGGACGCCGGACCAAAAGGCGAATCCGGCAAGGGCGTCTTGCTCGCATTCGGCGGCGCCGCCGGCCAGGCCGTCGGGCTCGTGCTGAGCAAGATCGGCATGAAGACCTACGACCCGTTTGCCGCGACGCAGATTCGCATCATCGCGGGCATCGTGGGTTTCTCCTTCCTGTTCACGTTCATCCAATGGTGGGGGCGAACGGCGGTCGCGGTCCGCGACCGCGCGGCGCTCGGATTCGCCGCACTCGGCGCGATTGCGGGTCCGTTCGTGGGCGTCTCGCTGTCGCTCCTCGCCATTCAGCATACGGAGACGGGTGTCGCGGCCACGATCATGGCGACGACCCCCGTCCTCCTCATTCCGGCCGTCATTCTGCTCCACAAGGAGCACGTGAGCCTGCGCGCCGCCCTCGGCGCGCTCGTCGCCGTCGGCGGCGTCGCGCTGCTCTGGATCCGGTAAGGGAATGCGGTCACCGCTCCCGGTAAGGGAATGCGGTCACAGGCTCCGGTAACGAAATGCGGTAAGGGCTCCCGGTAAGCCAATGCGGTAAACCGATTGCGCATGGTTTCACCGTTTTCCATAGCGAAATTCGTGCTGCCCCCGGCGACACGGCGACGGACCTTTGTTATGGTCTTGTCGTCGCTTTGCGAAAACGAATGGGAGGTCCTTCCAGATGAACTTCCGCAAGCTTTCTTGGCTCCATGGCGCCGCGTTTTCCCTCGCTTTCGCTGCCGTCGGCTGCGGGCCCACGCCCGAAAAGCTCGGCGATGCGTGCGAGACCGACGGCGACCCGTGCCCCTCGGGCTCGGTCTGCGCCCCCGGCGGCGAGGATCACATCTGTCAGATTGCGCCGGGCGGCGCCTGCACGCCGGGCGGCACCGATTATTGCCAGGGCCCCACCGTCTGCGGCCCCGATAACACCTGCTCGATCCCGCTCGGCGAGGCCTGCGAGTCGGCCACCCCCGATCACTGCATCGCCGACGCCGTGTGCACCGACGCGAAGATTTGCGAGATCCCCGTGGGCGGCGCCTGCGACCCGGCCGGCCCGGACCACTGCCAGGGCGACAACGTCTGCGGCCAGAACCTCGACGGCACGGGCACGTGCGGCATCGCCGAGGGCGGCGCCTGCGATCCGGCGAATAACCAGTGCGCCGGCGGCCTGACGTGCGCCGAGCTCACGGCGGGCGGCAATGCGTGTTATCCGCCCGTCCTCATCAAGGGCATGGTGTTCGACTCCCAGACGAAGGGCCCCGTCGCCGAGGCGCAGGTGATGGCCCTCGACGATCAGGGCGCCTCCGTGAGCGACGTCGCGATCACCGACGACAAGGGCAATTACCTCCTCGCGGTCCCCGTCCCGCGCCAGGACGACGGCGTGCCGGCCCCCGACGTTGCCTTCACGCTCCGCGCGAGCGCCACCGATTACCAGACCTTCCCCGGCGGCCTGCGCACCGCGCTGCCCATCCTGTCGAGCGAGGCGAAATCGGACGTCGACGGCTGGAACATCAAGTCGACCCTCACCGACATCGCGCTCATCGGTGTGCCCGCGGATCAGAAGGGTTTGCCCTCGATTTCCGGCAAGGTCGCCGCCGACGACATGTCGGCCGGCGTGCTCGTCGTCGCCGAGGACACGATGAACCACGGCTTCTCCGCGATCACCGACAAGAGCGGCGCCTACACGATCTTCAACGTCCCGGCCGGCGCCTACACGGTGCGCGGATATGCCGCGGGTTTGCAGCTCACGCCTGCCACGGCCGACGTGGCCATGACGAACCTCACCGGCATCGACCTCGCGCGCTCGAACGACGGCCTCGGCGTCGTGTCCGGCAACCTCAACATCGTCAATGCTCCGGGCGGCTCCGCCACGAGCGTCGTCCTCGTCGTCGCCTCCACGTTCAGCGACACGTTCGTCCGCGGCGAGGTCCCGCGCGGCCTGCGCACGCCGCTCACGGGCCCGCCCAGCGTCACCGCGGCCTTCAGCATCAAGGACGTGCCCGCGGGCCGTTACAAGGTCCTCGCGGCGTTCGAGAACGACAAACTCGTCCGCGACCCCGACCCGAACATCGCCGGCACGCAGATCGTCGAGGTCGACATGCCGAGTCCCGGCGTCGACATGCCGCTCTCGGATTCGTTCAAGATCACCGAGGCCCTCAGCGTCGTGAGCCCCGGCGCCGACAAGGCCGAGGCCGTCACGACCGCGCCCATGCTCACCTGGGCCGACGACAGCAGCGAAGACTTCTATACCGTCGTCGTCTACAATGCCTACGGCGAGCTCGTCTGGTGCCTCTCCGACCAGATGATGGGCTGCGCTGGGTCGAGCATTCCCGGCGTGAGCGGCCAGCCGAACGTCTCCGTGCCTTACGGCGGCCCGCTCGAGCCCGGCATGTATTACCAGTTCCGGGCCACCTCGTGGCGCGCCTCCGGCGGCATGCCCGGCCCCATCTCGAATACCGAAGATCTCCGCGGCGTGTTCTACGTCGACGTCATGCCCTGAGCCGCGGTCTGTCTTGTAAAACGTGCCGAGCTAAACGCCCGGGCCGAGCCAGGCCCGGGCGAGCTCCAGCGTCCGCGCATTCTCGGGCACGTCTTCGAGGAAGCTCCGCCGATACGCGGGGTCCAGCGTCCGATCCGCCATCCGAAGGAGCCTGTCGCGTGCCGCCGCGAGCGCCCCGCGCGCCTCGTCCCGCGCGCCCGCCGCGTCGAGGCATTCGGCGAGCACGAGCCGCAAAAACCCACCACGATATCCGAATCCGTGCACGGCCTCGTACCGCGCATGGGACTCCCGCGCCGCCGCGAGCGCCTCGTCGACGCGCCCCTCCGAGAGCCGTGCCCGCGCGAGCACCGCGCCCGCCGCGGCCCGATCGAGCGGCAGCACCCCGCCGAGCTCCATCGCCGCCTGCGCGTGCCGCGCCGCCTCCTCGTGATTGCCCGCGCGCCGCGCCACCTCGCCGAGCGCCCATCGCCCGCGCGCCTCGTCCGCCTCGTTGCCGTTCATCTTCGCGCCCGCGAAGAGCCGCATCGCCTCGTCGCGCGCCTCGTCGAGCCGGCCCGCGTCCGAGAGCGCGAGCACCCGGAAGAGCGCGCGGAGCGAGGCCACGATCGCATACTCCTCGTCGAGCCGCGCCTCCTGCCGGAGCGTCTCGGCCGCGCGCGCATTCGCGCCGAGCAGCCACTCGTTCATCCCGACGAACACCCGCGCGAGCACCACGCCTCGCCGCGATCCGGCCTCGTTGAAGGCCTGCAGGGCCGCGCGCGACCGTGACAAACTCTCCCAGGGGTCTTCCTTGATCCACGCCTCCCAGCGCGGATAGGAGAGGTGCCAGAACGCCCGGGCCATCGGGTCGCGGTCGGCCACGGGCTCGACGAGCGCGCCGAGCCTGCGTTGAATGGGCTCGACGATATCGATCCGCCCCTCCGTCAGGAGCAAAACCGTCGCCATGGCGAGCGCGAGCGAGACGGTGCCGAGGACCTCGGGCGCGGGCTCGATCGTGGCAATCGCGTCGAGGATCGCGATCGCCTCGTCGACGTGCTTCATGCGGAGGGCGTACGTGAATTGCGCGAGCGCTCCGCGCACCCAGGGCGCGCTGCCGGGCGGGGCCCTGCGCGTGAGCCGCGCGCCGTGCGTCGCCGCCTCTTCGAGGTGGTTTTGCCACATGCGCGCCTCGGACACGATTCCGAGCAGCCCGACTTCGGTCTCGGGGTCGGGGCCGAGGGCGAGGGCGCGTTCGGCGCGACGAACGGCGTCCTCGTCGTCGCTTGCGCGATGCGCCTGCTCGGCCGCGCGAAGGAGGTGGCGCACGGCGCGGCTCGGCTTCTGGCCACGCTCGAAATGGGTCGCGAGCACGAGCGGGTCGGTCTCGCCGTGGGATTCGAGCCACGCGCCCGCGAGCCTGTGCCCGAGCTCGCGGTCCTCCTCGGTCAGCATCGTATATGCGCCCTCGCGCACGAGCGCGTGCCGGAACGCGAATTCTTCCTCCCCGGGGAGGCGGCTCTCTCCGCGGAACGACAATAGCTCTCGCTCTTCGAGCGCCACGAGCCGCTCGCGCACGGCATTTTTGCTGACGGCTTCGCCGAGCAGCGCCCGCGCGCCGCCGGCCCAGAACACGTCCCCGAAGATGCTGGCCGCGCGGAGGAGCCGCCGATCTTCATCGTCGAGCGAGGCCAGGCGCGATTGCACCATCGCGACCACCGTCTCGGGCAGCTCCGCGTCCCGCCCCTCCGCCGCGGCGCGGATCAGTTCTTCCAGGTAAAACGCATTTCCTTGCGCGCGCTGGACGATCCGCTCGACGACCTCTTGCGGCGCGCTCTCGCCGAGCGCCCCGCGCACGAGCTTCTCGCTCGCCCGCTTGCCGAGCTCCGTGAGGCCGATCTCCTGCAATCGACGACCTTCCCAGAGCCGCGGGAATCGCTCGCGCACGTCGGGGCGCGCCGTGGCGAGGACGAAAAACGGTTTGTCGGAGAGCGTGCGCAGCGCCGCGTCCACGAGCCTGACGCTCGGCAGGTCGCCCCATTGCAGATCCTCGAGCACCAGGAGCACCGGCGCCGCGTCGCACTCGGCTCCGAGGAAATCGAGGAACGCCGCGCGGATCTGGTCGACCATGAGCTGCACGTCCGCGCGCGCGGCGCGCAGCGGCAGGTCGTCCTCGTCCGGGAACGGCGCGTCCACGATCTCGCCGAGGAACCGCGAGACGCGTTTCCCATCCGCCCCCGGAAAGCGCGCCGAGACGCGCGCGCAGAGTTTGTCACGGCGCACGTTCGGTCCATCACTGGCCACGATGCCGAGCGCCATGCAGAGCGCCTGCGACACGAGCCGGAATGCCGACCCCGCCCGGCGCGCATCTCCGCCCGAGACCCACGCGTTCGCGAGCGGCGCCTCGCGCAGCGCGATCTGCACGAACTCCTGCGCGAGCCTCGATTTGCCGAGGCCCGCGGTCGCCGTCACGAGCGCCGCCTGCGCGGCCGGCTCCTCGATGCAGTCCTCGAACAGGCCCGCGAGCGTGCGCAGCTCGCGGTCGCGGCCCACGCACGGCGTGGGATTGCCGAGCAGCGTGCGCGTGCCGAGCAGCGCCGGACGCTCGCCGTGCAGCGAGAAACCCGTGCCGTCTTTGCGCACCTCGAAGCGCGCGTCGAGCAGGCCCGCCGTGAGCTCGTCGAGCGCGATCGGGCATTCCTCGTAGCTCGCGCCGCGGTGCTCGGCGAGCGCGTGCGCGGCCCTGTCGATCGCGTCCCCGAGCGGACTCGGCCCCGCGAGCGAGCCCCATCCGACCGCGAGGGCGAACGGCCTTCCGCTGCCCATCGCCCGGAGCTCCATCGCGATGCGCGCCGCGCGCGCCGCGAGGTCCTTCGCCCCCGCGCCCGCGGTCCAGAGCGCGAGCGAGCCGTCGCGGAGGATCTCGCACGGCACGCCGCGCGCTTCGGCCTCGGCTTGCAGCAATCGATCGAGCTCCGAGGCGCGGCGCTCGCGGCTCTCGAACGATCGTCCGAAGGCCGGCGGCGGCAGCGAGTTTTTCGAGCGCCCGATGAGCAGCGCCGCGACGGGCCGGCGCTCGGTGGTCGTGAGCGAGGGCGGGCGCAGCGAGGGCGGCGCGACGGCGCGCACCGTGGCCGCGCCGCTCTCCAGAAGCTCGAGCTCTTCCACCACGGCGCGCCCGTCGCGAGGCCTGTCGGCCGGGTCTTTCGCGAGCATGCGCATCACGAGTGCTTCGAGCTCGTACGGAATTTCCGGCCGGAGCTCCACGAGCGACGGCGGCTCGGCGAAGAGCACCTTCGCGAGGATCGCGTGCAGGTGATCGCCGGGGAACGCGGGCGCGCCTGCGAGGCATTCGAAGAGGAGACACCCGAGCGCGAACACGTCCGCGCGCGCGTCGACCTCGGCCTCGCCGCGCACCTGCTCGGGCGCCATGAAGCCCGGCGTGCCGACGATGCTGTCCGTCCCCGTGATGCGCGTTCGCCGCCCGAGCTTGGCGATGCCGAAGTCGAGCAGCTTCGGCTGGTCGGGCCGGCCGTTCACGAGAAAGACGTTCTCGGGCTTGAGGTCGCGGTGGACGATGAGTTTTTCGTGGGCCGCGGCGAGCGCCTCGCCGACCTTGCGCGCGAGCGCGATGGTGTCCTCGATCGAGAGCCGACCGCGCGCGAGCGTGCGCGCGAGCTCCTCGCCGTCGAGCCATTCCATCACGAGGTAACGCGTCCCGTTCACGAGCGTGCCGTGCCCGAGGTAGCGGACGATGCCCGGGTGATCGAGCGATCCGAGCGCCTCGATCTCGCGGTCGAAGCGTGCGTCGTCCACGGGGCTCGCCTCGGTGACGAGCTTCAGCGCGACCGGCGCCATGGTTTGCCGATCCCGCGCCCGGTGCACCTCGGCCATGCCGCCGGTCCCTGCGAGGTGCAGGATCTCGTACCGCTCGGCGAAGACCGTACCTTCCCTCATCCGTAATGAATCAGTCTACCGGCAGCGCGAGGGCCTTGCAAACCCGGAAGCGCGCCTCGGCCCGCGCCGCCCGGGGCATCCCTCGGCGCGCAAATTCCGCGCGGCCGCGCAAATGCCGCGCTCAGCGCGCGGGCGGCATTTTGGCAATCTTGCGCTGGAGCGAGCGCCGGTGCATCCGCAGCCGCCGCGCGGCCTCCGAGATATTGCCGCCGCAATCGCCGAGCACCCGGTGCAGATACTCCCACTCCACGCGATCGAGCGACGGCACGTCGTCCGGCGCGCCCTCCGCGGACGGACGACCGGCGAGGGCCCGCTCGCACGCGGCCGCGTTCACGGGCTTCGTCAGGTAATCGAACGCGCCCGCGCGCATCGCCTCCACCGCATTCGCGATCGTGCCGTATCCGGTGAGCACCACGATTCGTGTCCCCTCGTCGAGGCCCCGCAGCGATCGGACGAGGTCGATCCCGCTGCCGCCCGGCATTCGCACGTCGACGAGCGCATATTCGAAGACCTGCCGCTCGGCGAGCGCGAGCGCCGCCGCGGGCCCCTCGGCGAGCGACACCGAAAAACCCCGACGTTCGAGGGCCTCCCCGAGCGCGGCCCGGAACGCGGCGTCGTCGTCCACCACGAGCAGCGTGGGTTTTCCCTCGGCCGCCGTCACGCCCGCGCCTCCACGAGCCGGATCGTCACGCGTGTCCCTCGCGGCTCCCGCGGCCCGATATCGAGCGTCCCTCCGGCGATCTCCACCACGCGCCGCACGAGCCAGAGCCCGAGGCCCATTCCCTCGCCGGGCTCCTTCGTCGTCAAGAACGGCTCGCCGAGCCGCTCGCAAAGGTCCGCCGGCACGCCCGTGCCCTCGTCCTCCACCGCCACGAGGATGCGCTCGCCCTCGCGTCGAACGTGCACGCCGATCGGCGCCGTCACCGATCCGGCCCGGCACGCGAAGAGCGCATTGTCGAGCAAAGCCCCGAGCGCGCCCTCCACCTCGGCCGGGGACAAACCCACGCGCGCGCCGGAATCACACGACATGGAGATCGTGACATGCGCGTCGGGGTGCGCCGCGCGCCAGGCCGCGACCGCGCGTGTCGCGGCGTCCGTGATGCTCGCGTGCTCGCCCTCGGCGCTGCGCGTGCTGCCTGCGGACAGACGCGTGATCACCTGCCTGCATCGCTCGACCTGCGCGCCGATCGCCGCGCCGTGCCGCTTCGCCGCCTCGGGCTCGCAGCCGCCTTCGATCTCGTACGCGAGCACGGCGATCGTCCCGAGCGGCGTGTTGAGCTCGTGCGCGGTGCCGGCCGCGAGCGTCGCGAGCGCGCGGAACCTCGCGTTCGCCTCGGCCTCGCGGCGCAGGCGCGCGATCTCGCGGCCCCGCGCGGCGAGCGCGCCGCGCACGTGCGTGACGAACGTGGCGATGATCCCCGCCGAGATCGCGAAGGCGAACCACATCCCGTAGAGGTGCGTCGAGAAGGCGCCGTTCTCCGGGTGGCTCGGACAGCAGGCCCCGGACGGCACGCTGAAGAGCGCGAGGAAGAGGCACGCGGCGAAGCCCGAGAGCGCGAGCGTCGTCCCGAGCGGCAAGACCGCGGCCGCGAGCGCGATGTGGATCAAGAACAGCGCGCTCCACGGGTTCGCCGCGCCGCCCGAGGACGCGAGGACCACGAAGATCCCGACGAGGTCGAGCGCGAGCCCGGCCGCGAGCGCGCGCGGCGACGGCGGCGGGCGGCCCCGCCGCGCACGGGAAGCGACGAGCGCATTCGCCGCGGCGACGAGCAGCGTCGCAGGCACGGCGATCTCGTAGCGGACGTGAAAGCCGAGGACGTGCTCGCTGAAGGGCAGCGTCGCGAGCAAGAGCACGGAGACCGCGATCCGCAGGCCGGACAGACCTCGCTCGACGATCCCGATCGCGTCGTCTTCCTCGTGGGCCGCGGGCAGGCCGAGGGGGGCGCCTGACATGGGCGCGAGCGTAGCAACCGGAGAGCGCGCCGGGGTGCGTCGGATCGTCGCACCGCGCTGCTCGGACGTCATGCGACAACGTGTCTCATGGATCTTCCGCGCGCGCGGCTCCATGGATGCACCCGTGCTCGGTGCCCGCAAGACGTTCGCCTCGGCCGTGTTCGGCTGCGTGCTTTTCTTCGCTTCCCGTGAGGCCTCGGCATCTGCTTGTTGCGGCAGCGGTCACGGCCTCGGCCAGAGGCTCGGCCCGCTCGAACGGGCGGCGGTCGGGCTCTCGTTTCGCTTCTCCGATCGGTTCGGCTCGCACGGACACGCGGGCGGCTTCACGCTCGCGCCGCCTGGCACCCTCGACGCCGAGGGCCGCGCCGAGCTCGGCGTTCTGTTCGCGCCGGTGCCGCGCCTGCAGCTCGGCCTCGTCGCGCCGGTGCTCCTCAACGTCCGCGGATCGCGCGACGACACGTTTGTCGGAGGCGGCTTCGGCGACCTCGCATTCTCGGCGCGCTTCGACATCGTCCCGCTCACCACGACGAGCGCCTGGCCCGCGATCGCCCTCACGGCCGGCGTCGGCCTGCCGACGGGCCGATCCGCGGCGGATGCAAAGGACCCGCTCGCCACGGACGCGACGGGCCTCGGCGCCGCCGAAATTCGTCCGGGCGTGTTCGTCGAGAAAAACTGGTCGGGTGAAGCCACGGCGATCTTCAGCGCGTCGATCGGCTTTCGCACGCCGATGACGGGCGCGCGCGGCGAGCGGATCGAGCTTGGCCCGCGGGCGCGGTTCGTCGCGGCGGCGGGGCCCGTGTTCGCCTCGGGGTGGTCGCTCTCGGCGGGGCTCGTGCACGAGCGCGAATCCGCGCCTTCCATCGGCGGTGTGACCAGCCCCGACGCGGATCGGCGGCGCACGGCGGCGCTCTTGTTTGCGGGCTACGACTTTTCCGAGCGCTTCACCGCGCTCGCCTCGCTCGAGGTGGACCTGCCGGTCCCCTCGATCGGCAAGAACGAACCATCCGCCGTGGCGTTCGCCATCGGCCTACGGAGAGCATTTCCGCGTTATGAATGAGACGAACCGCATCTCCCGCGCCCGTTTTTCGAGGATGCTCCTCTGCGCGATCGCCTTCTCGTCGCTCGCCGCGTGCGGCGGCGCGGAGCAGGCCTCGGGGAGCCCGGACCAGGAGTCGATCGGCCTGCGCGGCGCGCTCGAATTCAAGCTCGTCCCCGAGGCGCCCATCATGCAGGGCGAAAACGATCTGCGTTTGACCCTGCACGACGCCGCGACCGGCGCGGTGATCGAGGGGGCCTCGATCGAAGTGACCGCGATCATGCCGGCGATGGGGCACGAGGCGACGGACGCGCCTGCGATCGAGGAGGCGGGCGGCGGCGCCTACGCCGTGCGAGGGCTCGCGCTCTCCATGCCGGGCCGCTGGGACGTCCACGTGAGGGTCGAGCACCAGGGCACGACCGACGAGGTCCATTTCTATTACGACGTGCCCTGAGCGCCCCGACAATCCTCCAGCACCTTGCGCAGCGCCTCGGCGAACGCCGCCTTCGATTGCTCGTACAGATAAAAATGGCCGCCCTCGAAGATGCGCGAGGTGAAGGCCGCGCTCGTGTGCTCGGACCAGGCCTCGATTTGCTCGGGGCGCGTCGAAAGATCCTGTCGCGCGCCGAACGCCGTGATCGGGAGCGCGAGCGGCGCTTCGGGCGCGAAGGCGTTCGTCTCGTAGATCCGAAGATCGGCGCGGAGCGGCGGCAGGAACAGATCCATGAGCTCGTCGTTCGTCAGGACGGCTTCGGGCGTGCCTCCATAACGACGAAGCTCGTCGATGAGGTGCGGCCTCGGCAGATCGTGCAGGGGAATGCGCCCGAGCGGCAGGTGCGGCGCGCGGCTGCTGGAGACGACGAGGGCCCGGGGCGCCGCGGCACCTCGCGCGCGGAGCGCCCGCGCCATCGCGAATGCGACGTGCCCGCCGAAGCTATGCCCGAAGAACACGAACGGGCGGTCGAGCTTCGGCGCGAGGACGGGGACGAGCGCTTCGGTGAGCGGGGGCATCGACCGGTAAGGTGTCGCCGAGAAGAGCGATTCGCGGCCGGGGAGCTGCAAGGCGTGAAGCTCGACCCAGGGCGGCAAATTTGCGGCGAGCGCGCGGTAAGGGAATGCGCCGCTCCCCGCGTGCGGGAAGACGAAGAGGCGAAGCTCGGTCGCCTCTTTGGCGGGAACGGTGACGAGGACAGGGGGCGGAGGCGGGGTCTCGGCCATGGGAGCGTGCGCCTTAGGCATCACGAAGGCCCGCCGAGGTCAAGCCCGCCGTGTTGACGGCCCGCGCGCATGTCCGTAGCCTCACCGGGCATGGGAAAACCCTCCGAGGCGCTCGCGAACGATCCCGTCCTCGCAGAGCTCGTGAACGAATTGGTCACGCGGCACGGCTGCCACACGGTCGTTCTTTATGGCTCGCGCGCGCTCGGGGCGGCGGCGCCGGAGAGCGATTGGGACATGCTCGGGATCCGCGCGGAGGGCGAGGCGACGCGGGATGCGCGGCTCGTGGACGGGGTTTTTCTCGACGCATTCATCGTGCCCGAAAAGGACGTCGCCTTCGCGGGGGCGAATTTCCTGCACGTGCGCGGGGGCGTGGCCGTGCTCGATCCGCGGGGGCTCGGCGCGCGCCTCGTCGCGGACGCCGCAGCCGCGCTCGCTCGGCCGCCAAGAGGTTTGCCCGAGGCGGAGATCCAGGCGCGGCGGGTGTGGTGCGAGAAGATGCTCGGGCGCATCCGGCGCGGCGGGCCCACGGACGTGGAGGCGCATTATCGGCGCGCGTGGCTGCTCTTCGATTTGCTGGAGCTCTATTTCGTGCTTCGACACCGCCATTTCCTCGGCCCCAAGGAGAGCTTCCGCTGGCTCTCCGCCGAGGACCCGGCGGCGCACGCGGCGTTTTCGGCCGCGCTCGCCCCTGGCGCGCCCGTCGAGGCCATCGAGGCGCTCGTTCTGCGCGTGCTCTCCGGCTGACCTCGTTCCCTCGTTCTACGACCGGAACGAGGCGACGCGCGGTTGTCCGGGCGGACCCCTTCGTCTCGCGCGGCGAGGCGCACGGCGCGCGTGTCGAAAAGGTGCGCTCGACTTGCGCGCGCCCGTTCGGGCCATGGAGGGGACCGTCGCGAGCGGGGGGCGCGCGGGCGGGGCGATATCGGGCGGGTAGGTCCTACACGGTGGGGTCGCGGCGCCCGCGGGTACGCAGCTTGTAAAGCCGCGCCGTCGTGGATCGCCTGGAGAAACAGGCGACGCGGGGCGCAATTCGCCTCGATGAAATGCCTCCCGAAGCGGGAGAGAGGACGAAACGATGACGAGCGCGAAGTGGTTCGGCCACGGTCGTGGCACGGCGATGATCGTTCTGGCGTGGGCGGGGGCGCAAAGCCTCGTGATTCCGGGCTGTTCGAGCGAGACGCCCCCGGAGGACGAGGAGAACGTGGCGGCGTCGAAGGCGGCGATCTTGCCGCAGATGCTCTTCGAGGCGCACGACGGAAACATGCAGGTCGACGGCGCCGGGCACCTCGACTGGGTCAACGCGCCGGGGCTCACGCAGAAGGCCGACGCGCCCACCGGATCGCAAGACGACGCGCTCGGCAATGGCGCGAAGGAGGATCAGCTGGCGCCAAGCAAGGTGGCCGGAGGGATCCCCAAGAACAAGAGCGACCTCCGGATGTTCCGCGTCGCGCACGAGGCCGCGGCGTGCCCGCCGCCCGACAGCGGAAAATGCGCATACCTGTATCTATCGTGGGAGCGAAACAACACGCTCGGCACGGCGAACATCGATTTCGAGCTCAACCAGTCCACGACGCTCTCGGCGAACGGCGCTACGCCCGTGCGTACGGCGGGCGATCTCCTGGTCATGTACGATTTTCAGGGCGGCTCGCCGGCGATCAGCGTGTCCAAGTGGCTCACGGCGGCGACGGGCGGCACGTGTGAATCGAACGGAGCCTCGGCGAGCGCCGGGTGCTGGGGCAAGCGGACGACGCTCGCCGCGCCGGTCGCGGAGGGGGCCATCTCGAGCGACCTCAAATTCGGCGAGGCGGCCGTGAACCTGACGAAGGCGGGCGTCGTGTCGGGGTGTTTGTCGTTCGGCAGGGCGTTCATGAAGAGCCGGTCGTCCGCCTCGTTCACCGCCGAGATCAAGGATTACATCGCGCCCATGCCCGTCGAGGTCGACATGTGCGAGCCCTGGACGATCGACGTCGAGAAGGTCGATCAGGCGGGAACTTTGCTGCCCGGCGTGCAGTTTGGCCTCTTCCGCGACGCGAACCTCAATGGCGCGCTCGATGTCGCCTCGGATACGCTCGTCGCGTCGTGCACGACGGACGCCACCGGCCATTGCTCGTTCGGCGTCGTGTCGGATCCGGACGCGAGCGGCACGTACATCGTGCGGGAGACGGGCCCGCTGCCCGGATACTCGACGGCGCCGGACCAGATCGTGAACGTGCAGATCGACGAGGTCGCCCAGCACGTGGCGCTGCATTTCGTCAACGAGAGGCTCGTGGGGCAGGTCGACATCAAGAAACGCGACGACGCGAACCATCCCTTGGAGGGAATCACGTTCACCCTCACGGGCCCCGGGGGAACGTACTCCTGCGTCACCGGGATGTCGGGCGAGTGCTCGATCTCGAACGTGCCGATCGGCGCGTACACGCTCGACGAGGTCGTCAATGCGTCGAGCGTGTATGGCCACGACGCGTCGCTCCCGAGGACCGTGACCGTGGAGCATGGGAAAACGACGGTCCAGACCGCCGTGAATCCGCGCAAATATCGGGTCGTCACCATCGTTTGTCACGAGGGAACGAACGACCTCGCCCCGTCGACGGTGACGCTCGGGGGGCAGAACTTCATGTCGCTCGGCTCCGTGCCCGCGTCGCTCCCGGGCGTGACGGCCGCGGATCTTTGTGGGCTCGCAGGGGCCCGGTTCGAGCGCCTGCCAAAGGGGACGCACGGCGGGCAGGTGGTCCTCGACTGATCAGGTCAAACCACGATGCGGCCTGCGGTGCCGCAAAAACCCGGGGCCGCGTCGAGCCTCTCCAGCGACGAGCGGGCAGACGCGCCCCGGGTCGTCCCGAGCCGGGCCCCTTGCGACTGAAGAAGGAGGCAAGCGGGCGTGTCGTGGACGATCACCGCGTGCTTGCCGAGCGCCTTCACGAATTGCACGGCCGTCTCGACCACGGTAGGCTGGGTCCGGTTCGTCACGGACACCTCGCAAAACCCGGCCAGCACCGCGGGGGCGAAGAAATGCAATCCCACGAAGTTCTCACGTACGTCGAGGCGCGTCGAGAGCGCCCGGAGCAGCGCGGTCGGGGCCGTCGTGGCCAGAATGGCGCGACCTTGCGTGGCGCGCTCGGCCTGCGCGAGCAGGGTTTGTCGCGTTTTCCAGGCGGAATCGGTCGATTCGAGGACGAGGTCGGCGCTCGCCGCGGCCCCGATGTCCCCGGACGCACGGAGGAGGTCGAGGGCGCGCTCGATGGCGTCCCGGTCGAGCCGGCCGCCGCGGCGTTTGTCGTCGAGCGAAGAGACCAATCGGCGGCGGGCCTCGGAGACGCTGCCGGGCGTGGTTCGAATCATCGTGGCGGACAGGCCGGCGAGCAGGCAGGCCTCGATGACGCCGATGCTGCCCGAGCCTCCGCCGATGACGGCCACGTCCATGATCGCGCGGGGCGTCGTATCGCCGTTCGCGTTCTCCAGCGGCTCCATGGTCCCCCTTTCGAAAAACCTCCGGAACGCCCGCGTCCGGGCGGTCGGGGTGGGAGGTCGTATGGGTCCTACATGGGTACCGTCAATACGGCAGAGTTCGTCTGGGCCAGGCGACGCCGCGGGCGCAATCGAGGCGGCATGTGCGTGCGAGGCGTAGGCGAATGAGCCGCGGCGGATCGTCTTTGCGAGGGGCGGACGCGGAGCTCCGGCGCGCGCTCGACGACGTGCGGGCGCGTTGCGACGTCGAGGCGCGCAAGGCTGCCGATCCGGTGCATTTCGTGCACCGTTATGCCCGCCGCGACGATCAGGAGATCGTCGCGATGATCGCGTCGGCGCTGGCCTTTGGCAACGTGAAGGCGCTTTGCGCGAAGATCGAGGACGCGCTCGCCCGGCTCGGCCCGCGCGTCGCGGAGATCGCCGACGATCCGGCGGCGGTGCGCGCGCGGCTCGCGGGGTTCCGGCATCGCGTGTACCGGGACGAGGACCTCGCGGGACTCGTGATTGGCGCCCGCGCGGTGCAGCGCGCCCATGGCTCGCTCGGCAAAGCGCTCACGGATAAGCTCGGGGCGACGGGCACTTTACGGGAGGCGCTCGGGGCCTGGGTCCGCGAAATTCGGGAGCGGGGCGCGCTCGGCGAAGGCGCCGGGGGGCGGCGGGGCGCGGAGCATATCTTGCCGGATCCGAGCAAAGGCAGCGCCGTGAAGCGGATCCTGCTCCTCGTGCGGTGGATGGCGCGTCCGGCGGACGGGGTGGATCTCGGGTTGTGGGACGTGCCGACGTCGCGGCTCATCATCCCCGTCGACACGCACATCCACAAGCTCTCGCAAAACCTCGGGCTCACGGCGCGCAAATCGGCCGATTTCCGGGCGGCCGAGGAGATCACGGCCGCGCTCGCGCGGCTCGACCCCGACGATCCGGTGAAATACGATTTTTCCTTGTGCCACCTCGGCATGCTCCAGACGTGCCCGTCGAAGCGGGACCCGGAGGCGTGCGAGGGATGCGGGGTCAAGCCGGTTTGCCGGCACTGGCGGCGGGACGCGAAGCCCGCGCGGCGCGAGACGCGACGTCGTTCGTAAATCGAGTCAAGCGGGTCGAATCCGGATACAATGCGTCCTTCCCCGCGTCGAAGGAGGGACTTTCCATGCTTCAATTCATTCGCCCCGCGGTCGCGACCGCGTTCATTCTTGGCACTCTCGCCGCCTGCTCGGGCGGCGGGAACGGCGACGACGGCGCCGGCGCGTCCGGCGCCTCCGGGGGCTCGGGCGGCGCGGGCGCGTCGGGCGGCTCGGGGTCGTCCTCGGGTGGTGGTGGATCGGGTGGATCCGGTGGCGGGGGCGCGCTCGGCGGGCCGTTCCGGTATGGCGTCAATTATGGATTTCCGAACCCTGGCTGGAACGATCAGGACCTCGCCTTCCTATCGCACGAGGCGGGCGCGAACAGCGCGCGCCTGAAACTTTCCGAAGGGCACCTCGACACGTGGGGCTACGACATCGAGGTCGGGGACATGCAAGGCTACACGTCGCTCGGAATGGGCGAGCACGTCGCGTTCCTCGGCGTGCCCACGGCCGAGCACTCGACGGCGCCGGGGGGCATTCCGAGCTGGGAGCTCGAGCATTACATCCCGAAAAACCTCTACGAGCCCGTCTTCAACGGGGACGGGTCGATCAACCCGAACAATTACTGGGGCGCGTACGTGTACGAGACCGTGAAGACGTACAAGCCCTGGGTGCGGGTGTGGGAGGTGTGGAACGAGCCGGACTGGGTCCCCGATTGGCAGGTCACGCAGACGTGGGAGACGGAGCCGCCGACGAAGGAGCAGCTCGTGCGGTTCGGCGGGTCGATCTACGATTACGTGCGCATGCTGCGCGTTAGCTTCGAGGCGGCGAAGAAGGCCGATCCCGAGGCACGGATCGCGCTCGGCGGGATCGGATATCCGAGCTTCCTCTCGGCCGTGCTGCGTTACACGGACAACCCCTCCGGCGGGGCTGTGACGAACGATTATCCGAAGACGGGCAGCGCGTATTTCGACGTGGTGAGCTTCCATTATTATCCGGTCTTCGGGCCGGGCGGCTCGGACGAGGGCGTCGCGGGATTCCTGAAGCTGAAGTCGGATCTCGAAACGAAGCTCACGGCCGCGGGCGTGACGGGCAAGGGCTGGATCGTCACCGAGACCGGCGCGCCGCACGTGTCCGTCGGCGGCGCCCCGGGCGGGGCCGAATACGCGCCGAATTACCTGGTCAAGGTGATGACGGCCGCGCAGACGGTGGGGATCGAGCGGATCGATTGGTTCTGCCTGTCCGATGGAAAGCCCGTCGGGGAGAGCACGAATGCGTTCGATTACATGGGGCTCTACGTGGACGTGTCGAAGCTCGGACAAACGAGCGAGGCCGTGCGCACGGAGGCCGGTCGCGCGTACCGGACGCTCGGCAAGCTCCTCGAAGGCGCGCTGTTCGACCAGGCCGGCACGACGGCGCTTGGTTTGTCGGATGCGATCGGCGGCGCGGCTTTCCGCTTGCCCGACACGCGCCGCGCGCTGGTGCTCTGGGCCCGCACGTCGGGCGGCAGCGAGTCCGCGAGCGCGTCGTATTCGCTCGCCGCGGAGGGCGCGTACGAATCGTACGGGCTCGATGACAGTCAATCCGACGCCATGGAGACGCTCAATCCCGAGGGCGGAAAGATCACGCTCACGCTCGGCGGCGCGCCGCGGATCTACGTGCAGAAGCCCTGATCAGCCGGGCCAATCGAGGCGGAATCGATCCATCGGCGAAACTCGTGTCGCGCCCTTGGCCAGGCCGAGGGCGCGCACGTCGAGGCCGGTTTCGTCCGGCGCGAGCGTCAGGAAGTGAAAATCGCGAATCGATGGGCCGTCGAAGAGGTCGCGGAACGTCTGCCGCTCTTTCGGGAGAAGCCGATGCCGCGGCCCTCCGCCGCCGCCGCAGACGACGAAATGGCGGCCCTCCCGGACAAAATGCTCGTAGGCGTGCACGTGCCCCGAGAGCATCATGAGGGTCTTTCGGGAACGTAGGAACGAAGGGACGAACGAGCGCTCGGTGAGGGCCGAAGGGCCGGTGACGGTGCCGTTCGTGAACGGCGGGTGGTGGACGAGCACGAGAATGCCCCGCACGTCCGGATCGGCATCGAGGTCGGCGAGTGTCTTGTCGTAGAAGAGCGATTGTTCGTCCCATCGTGAAGACGGGGTGAAAAATCGGTTCGAATCGAGCGCGACGATGCCGAGGGGCCCGAGGCGCGTCGTGTAGAATCGGCGGCCTTCGAGCCGGGGAAACCGCGCGAAGTAATGGCGGAGGCCCCGCGGCCCGATCGACCAGCAATCGTGGTTGCCGAGGATCGGCAAGAGCTCGATGCCCGCGGCGCGGAGCGGCTCGACCAGCCGATCGAAAAAGGCCCAGGCCCGGGACGAGGCGCCGAGGAAGACGTGATCGCCGAGCAGGAGCAAGGCGTCGGGGCGCGCCTCCGCGAGCGCTGCGATGATGCCCGTACGCTCGGCGTCGTTCTGCTCGGCGAGCAGGAAGAGGCGCTCGACCAGGGCCGTGCGTTGCAGATCGGAGACGACCGCGACGCGCCCGCCGTCGGGAAAAGGGACGACGATCGAAGGCGCGCGTGTCGAGGTGGTCATGGGCGAGGGGAGGGATCGTAGCGCGCTTCTCGCGCAGAAGACGTTGACCGGATGCCCGCGCGCTGGAACGTTCGTAGCCGGATGATCACCCCCGATGCCCCCGTCGGTGTCCCCGCCGCTCCCGCCCCGAGCCCGCCCGCGGCCCTCGTGCCGTTCGAACGCCCCGGCTTCGTCGCGGGCCTCAAGGCCGTGCTCGGCGGCTACGGCTACCTCTTCCGCACGCCGGACATCTGGCCGCTCGCGCTCGTCCCCACGGGCATCGCGCTCGTGCTCACGGTCGTGCTCGGCTTCGCCGGCGTGAAGCTCGCGCCTGCGCTCGTCGCGCTGATCCTGAAGGAGCCCGGGACGGGCGCGCTCTGGACCGTGCTCGGCGTCTTGCTGAACGTCCTCTCGATCGTGGTGATGCTCGTGGCCGCGCTCGCCACCTCGTTCGCGCTCGCGAAGCCGCTCTCCGGGCCCGCGCTCGAACGGATGGTGCGGCGCGCCGAGGCCGATCTCGGCGCGCCGACGTGGGCCGAAGTGGGCTTCTTCGCGGACATGTGGCGCGCGCTCCAGTCGTCGCTCGTGGCGCTCGTGTTCACCGCGCCGATCCTCATCGTGCTCGGCGTGCTGAGCTTCTTCTTCGCGCCGGTGAGCATCGTCGCGTTCCCGCTCCAGCTCGCGATCACGGCGCTCGCGGGGGCGTGGGACCTCTGCGACTGCCCGCTCTCGATCCGCGGCGTTCCCGTGGGCGCGCGCATCGAATTCGTGCGCCGCAACATCGGCGCCGTGATGGGCTTCGGCCTCGGGCTCGCGTTGCTCTCGTTCTTGCCGTGCGCGCTGCTCATCGTGCTGCCGGCCGGCGTCCTCGGCGCGGCGCGGCTCGTCGTCATGCTCGAACGGTACGAGGCCGCGGGGCAGCAGCCGCGCTGAGCTTCGCCGGCACCACGCTTCGTCGTTGCCACGGGCGGGGCCCGAGGTCACTGTTCGGGCCATGTTCGATCGGTTTTTGCGCGCCTGCCGTCGCGAAGGGACGGACGTCACGCCCGTCTGGTTCATGCGACAGGCCGGCCGCTACATGGCGGAGTACCGCGCGCTTCGCGAAAAACACACGCTGCTCGAGATCTGCAAGACGCCGGAGCTCGCGCTCGAGGTCACGCTGCAGCCGCTGCGGCTCGGCGTCGACGCCGCCATCCTGTTCGCGGACATCCTCCTGCCGCTCGAACCGATGGGCGCGCCGTTCTCGTTCGAGAAGGGCGAGGGGCCCGTGATCCACGCGCCGGTGCGCGATCGCGCGGACATCGATCGGATGCGCGTCTTCGAGCCGGAAGAAGGCCTCGGCTACGTGCTCGAAGCGATTCGCCTGATCCGGCGCGAGCTCGACGGCAAGACGCCGCTCATCGGCTTCGCGGGCGCGCCGTTCACGATGGCGAGTTACCTCGTCGAGGGCGGCAAATCGTCGGACTACTTCCGCACGAAGCAGCTCATGTGGGGCGATCCCGAGTCGTTTTCGCTGCTGATGAGCAAGATCTCCGAGGTCGTGCGGCGTTACCTGCACGCGCAGGTCGAGGCCGGCGCGCAGGCGGTGCAGCTCTTCGATTCGTGGATCGGCGCGCTCTCGCCCGAGGACTACCGGACGCACGTGGCGCCGCACGTGAAGAACATCCTCGAGAGCGTGGAGAAGACGGGCGTGCCGGTGATCCACTTCGGCACGAACACGTCGACGCTGCTCGAAGCGCAGCGCGACTGTGGCGGCACGGTGATCGGCGTCGACTGGCGTTTGCCGCTCGGCGAGGCGTGGAAGCGCATCGGCTACGATCGCGCGATCCAGGGCAACCTCGATCCGCTCCTGCTCTGCGCGCCGCGTGACGTGGCCGCGGCGCGCGCGCGGGCCGTGCTCGCGGAGGTCGCGGGCAGGCCGGGGCACATCTTCAACCTGGGGCACGGGATCGTGCCGCAGACGCCGGTCGACAACGTGAAGGCGCTCGTCGACGTGATCCACGCGTACCGGCACGAGGGCGCGACGTGAGCGCTCGCCGCGTCGTCGTGGTCGGCGGCGGCGTGACGGGCCTCGTCGTCGCCTACCGGCTGCTCTCCGCGCAAAAAGGCACGCGGTTCGAGGTCACGCTGCTCGAATCGCGGGCGCGGCTCGGCGGCAACATCCAGACCGAGCGCGAAGGCGGCTTCGTGATCGACGGTGGGCCCGACTCGTTCGTCGTCGCCAAGCCTTTCGCCACGGATCTCTGCAAGGAGCTCGGCCTCGGCGAACGGCTGATCGGTACGACGCCGAAGAATCGTCGTGTGTACATCCCGCGCCGCGGCGCGCTGCACACGATGCCCGAGGGCCTCGTGCTCGCGGTGCCCACGCGTTTCTTGCCGTTCGCGCGGACGCCGCTCTTCAGCCTGCCGGGCAAGGCCCGCATGGCGCTCGACCTCGTGTTGCCGCAGCGCCCGAAGGA
Organism: Polyangium sp. y55x31; assembly: GCF_029946505.1. GTDB lineage: Bacteria > Myxococcota_A > Polyangia > Polyangiales > Polyangiaceae > Polyangium. Next base: position 310,061 of record NZ_JARZHG010000004.1, on the reverse strand, counting down.
AAAGGGCGACGAGTCGATCGGGAGTTTCATGCGCAGGCGCCTCGGCAGAGAGGCGCTCGACGTGCTCGGCGAGCCGCTGCTCGGCGGCATCTACGCGGGCGACGTCGATCTGCTCAGCATCCGCAGCACCTTCCCGCAGCTCGCCGAGCTCGAAGATCGTCACGGCAGCCTGATCCGCGGCGCGCTCGCCGAGCGCCGGAAAAAGCCCGCGACGAACGGGCCGCCGCCGAGCCCGTTCCATTCGCTCCTCGGCGGCATGGGCGAGCTCATCGAGGCGCTCGCTCGGCGCATCGAGAAGGCGGGCGGCGATATCCGCGTGGGCGCGCCCGTCGTCTCGGTCGAGCGATCGAGCGGCGCGGATTCGAAAACGCCGGCGCGCTGGGTCGTGCGGTACGGGGCGCGGGACGGGCAGACCGAGTCGATCGAGGCCGACGACGTGGTGATGGCGGCGCCTGCGCACGCGGCGGCGAGCGCGCTCGAGCCCATCGACACGGAACTCGGCGCGCTCCTGCGCGGCATCCCGTATCTCTCCACGGGCACCGTCGTCCTCGCGTATGCGCGGCCCGACATCCCGCATCCGCTCGACGCGGTGGGCGTGGTGATCCCCAAGGACGAGCGGCGTCGCATCCTCGCGGCGACGTTCATCTCCAGCAAGTGGACGGGCCGCGCCCCGCAAGACGCGGCGCTCGTGCGCGTCTTCGTCGGCGGGCATCGGGATCCCGGCGCGCTCGCGGCGAGCGACGAGGCCCTCGTCTCGCTCGCGCGCGAGGAGCTCGGCTCGCTCATCGGCGTTCGCGCCGCGCCCATGCTCGCGCGTGTTTTCCGGTACGAGCAGGCGAATGCGCAGCCGATCGTGGGGCACGCGGCGCGGGTGCGGCGCATCCGCGACATCGCGCGCAGGCTCCCGGGCCTCCACTTCGCGGGCGCTGCCTTCGACGGCGTCGGCATCCCCGACTGCGTGCGGCAGGCGAACGAGGCCGCGGAGGCCGTCGCGGCCCGCTGAGTTTCGCCTATACTCCCGAGCGCGCGGAGATGTGCGAGTTACTCGGGATGGAGTGCAACGTCCCCACGGACATCGTCTTCTCGTTCTCGGGCTTGTGCCAGCGAGGCGGGAAGACGGGCCCGCATGCGGACGGCTGGGGCCTATCGTTTTACGAGGGGTACGCGGCGCGTGTCTTTCTCGAACCGACGCCTGCGGCCGAGAGCCCGCTCGCGCGGTTCCTCGCGCAAAACCCGATCAAGACGATGCTGGCGATCGGCCACGTCCGCAAGCGCACGCGTGGGCCCATGAGCCTCGCGAACACGCACCCGTTCGCGCGTGAGCTCTGGGGCCGGCACTGGGTCTTCGCGCACAACGGCACGCTCCCGCGCGTCAAGCAGCGCAAGCTCGGCCGCTTCACGCCCATCGGCACGACCGACAGCGAGTACGCTTTCTGCGTCCTGCTCGAAGAGCTCCGACGCACCTTCGACGATTACCCGCGCAGGCCGAGCGAGCTCTGGCAGGTCGTGGCGAACGTCGGCGCGCGTATCGCGAAAGACGGCACGTTCAACTTCCTGCTCGGTGACGGCCGGCACCTGTTTGCCCGGTGCGGCACGCGGCTCTGTTACATCATCCGGCAGGCCCCGTTTGGCCTCGCGCACCTCGCGGACGACGATCTCGCGGTCGACTTCTCGGCCGTGACCACGCCGCGGGATCGCGTGGCCGTCGTGGCGACGGCGCCGCTCACGAAGAACGAGACGTGGACGCAGGGCAAACCCGGCGAGATGTGGGTCTTCGATCACGGCCGGCTGCTCGCGACGTTGCCGTCGGGCGCTCCGGATCGTCGGCCTGCGCGGGCCTCCCGCGAGCCACGCGCGAGCGCGACGCGAGGCCTCACGGCTTGAGGTGCTTCTGGATGTCCCGAGCGCACGAGTCCGTCGCTACCGTCCCGAGCGGGCACCTTGCATTCGTACAATCGTCGCACAACAATGTCGTAAACCTCGCCGTGGTAGCCCCTGGGCGACCGGACATCCGAGACGAGACGCGACGAGGACGAAACCCAGTAATCGAATTCACCTTGACGCCTGCGCGGGGGGATGGATACGCTGAAGCTGGAAGACTGGCTGGATCCGGGTGATTGAGCTTGGAACGGGCGTCTTTCGAGGGGCCCCGCTTCGATTGCTTGTCGACGAGACCGAAGTAGCAGGCAGACCGGGCTGAAACCGCGTGAACGACTTCGACGAAAAGACTCGCGTTACCACGGTGGTGCAGCCCCCGCCGGGTGGGGGTGAGGCGCCTCGGCTCGGGACCGACTGCCTCGTCGTCATTTACACGAAGGAGCCGACGCTGCTCGGCAAGCGCTTCGTGCTCGAGCACAACCCGACGCGGGTCGGCCGCGGCGCGGACAACCACGTGGTCCTCGACGGCGACTCGGTGTCGCGTCGCCACGCGCAGTTCCGCCAGCAAGGCAGCTACTGGGTCGTCGTCGACGACGGCAGCACGAACGGCACGTACTGCAACGACGAACAGATCTCGCGCGAGGTCGTCCTGAAGAACGGCGACCGCGTGAAGATTGGCCCGACGATCTTCAAGTTCCTCTCCGGCGCCGACGTCGAGGCGCAGTACCACGAAGAGATCTACCGGATGACCATCATCGATGGTCTCACGCAGATCTACAACAAGCGCTACCTCTACGAGGCCCTCGAGCGCGAGATCATCCGCGGCCGCAGGCACGATCGTGATCTGTCGATCCTGATGTTCGACATCGACCACTTCAAGCGCATCAACGACGTGCACGGCCACCTCGCGGGCGACTACGTCCTGAAGGAGGTCGCGCGCGTCGTGCAGTCGCGCATCCGCCGCGACGAGGTCTTCGCGCGGTACGGCGGCGAGGAGTTCTCGATCGTCCTGCCCGAAACCTCGCTCCAGGGCGCGATCGCGCTCGGCGAAACCTTGCGGCAGAAGGTCGCGGACAACGCGTTCGTTTTTCAAGCCGACAGCATCAAGGTGACGATCAGCCTCGGCGCCGCCATCCTGCAGGAGAGCGATCGCTCGGCGCAGGACCTCATCAAGCGCGCCGACGAAAAGCTCTACATGGCGAAGAGGACCGGCCGAAACAGGCTGTGCTCGTAATCCCGGAGTCCCTCGGCCCCTCCGGGGGACGCTTGTGTCCACGCCTGCCCGCCACGCTCGTGCGTGCTAGTTGAAACGACATGCCCCTCAGCGAGTTTCCCGCCCCCGCAGAGGAACAGACGGGTGATCAGCTCCCCGAGATCCGTGTGCCGCCTCCGGGCCCCGCGTCGCGCAGCCTCCTCGGCAGGCTCGAACGCGTCGAGTGCCCGGCGTTCGGGACGCGGAGAAAAACACGCGAGGAGTCGAGCGGCGCCGAGATGACGCCGATCGTCCTCGCCTCGGGCAAGGGCGCGAACCTGTTCGACGTCGATGGCAACCGCTACGTCGACCTCGTGGCCGGCTTCGGATCGCTCCTGCTCGGTCACGGCGCGACGAGCGTCACGCGCGCGATCGAGGCGCAGACCGATCGGCTCATCCAGGCGCTCGGCGACGTGTACGCCGCCGACATCAAGGTCGCGCTGCTCGAACGGCTCGCGTCGCTGCATCCAGGCCCTTCGCCGCGCGTGCTGCTTTGCCAGAGCGGCAGCGACGCCATCACGGCCGCGTTGAAGACGGTGACGCTCGCCACGGGCAAACCCGGCGTCGTCGCGTTCGAAGGCGCGTATCACGGCCTCGGCTACGGGCCGCTCGCGGCGCTCGGGCTGCGCGAGAGTTATCGCGAGCCGTTCAACCTCCAGCTCAACCCGCACGTCTCGTTCGCGCCGTATCCCGCGGCGGAGGCCGATCTCGATCGCTCGCTCGGCGCCGTGGAGAAGGCGCTCGCGGCGGGCAACGTCGGCGCGGTGCTGGTCGAGCCGATCCTCGGCCGCGGCGGCATCGTCGTGCCGCCCGAGCGGTTCTTGCGGGACCTCTGCGAGCTCGCGCATCGGTACGGCGCGCTCGTGGTCGCCGACGAGATCTGGACCGGGCTCGGTCGTTCGGGCTCGATGGTGCGATCGACGGCCGTGGGCGCGTCGATCGACGTGCTCGTGCTCGGCAAGGGCCTCGGCGGTGGCTTGCCGATCGCGGCGTGCATCGCGGCCGACGAGGTCATGCAGGCGTGGGCGCGCGAGGGCGAGGTCGTGCACACGTCCACGCACGCAGGCGCGCCGCTCGCGTGCGCGACGGCGATCGCCACGCTCGATTCGCTCCGGTTCCGCCAGCTCGTCGCGAAGACGCGCGAGATCGGCGCGCGGACGAAGGAGTACCTCGCGGCGGTGCTCGCGGGCGCGCCGGGCGTCGTCGAGGTGCGCGGCGAGGGCTTGATGCTCGGCGTCGTGTTCGAGAGCGGCGCGCTCGCCTTGCAGACGATGCGGCGCATGCTCGAGGCCGGTTACGTGGTGATCACGGGCGGACAGAAGGGCGAGGTGATCACCTGGACGCCGCCGCTCACGATCGCCGAGGAGCAGCTCACGGCGGCGGCGAACGCGATGAAGGCGTCGCTCGGTTGACGGGATGACCGAAGGCCGCTCGCTTGGCGGCCTTGCCTCGCTCCTGCTAGGAATCGCCGCGTGACGGTACGGCCGACGAGCGAAGCGCTGCACGAGCGCGTGCGGGCGTTCGTCGAGGGAATCTTGCGCGGCGCGCCGCCCGAGCCCTTCGACGACCTCGCGCTCGCGCTCGCGCGTTTCCAGGCCACACACGTGCCCGCCCTCGGGCGCCTCGTCCGCGCGCGGGGCATCGATCTCGCGAGCGCGCGTGATGCCTCCGTGATCCCCGCGCTCCCTTGCGACGTCTTCCGCCTCGCGCGCATCGCCGCGCACGCGCCGGTTGAGGACATGCGCGTGTTCCGGACGAGCGGCACGTCGCAGGGCAAGGAGGCGCGCGGGGAGCATCCGTTCCGCACCACGGCGACGTACGAGCTCGTCGCGCTGCGCTGGGGCGAGCGAATGCTCTGGCCGGATCGTCAAGACCTTGGCGTCCTCGTGCTCGCGCCGTCCCTCGAAGAGGTCGCCGACTCGTCGCTCGGCTTCATGCTCGATCTCTTCGCCCGCGAGCTCCGCGGCCCGGCGAGCTTCCACGTGCGCGAAGGCGTGCTCGACATCGAGGGCGTGGCGCGCGTCGCGGCCGAAGCGCGCGCCTCGGGGAAACCCGTGCTCGTCCTCGGCGCATCCTTCGCGTTCGTGCACCTGCTCGACGGCGCCGGGACCCGAGATTTTTCGCTCCCGCCGGGCAGCCGCGTCATGCAGACGGGCGGCTTCAAAGGCCGCTCGCGCGAGGTCGAGCCGACCGAGCTTCGGCGCGCGATCGCCTCGCTGTTCGGCGTCCCCGAGGCCCACGTGGTCGGCGAGTACGGCATGACCGAGCTTTCGAGCCAGCTCTACGAAGGCACGCTCGCGGCTGCGCTCGGCGCTCGAACCACGACGCGGCACGGCGTCTACGTCGCGCCGCCGTGGATGCGCGTGACCGCCTGCGACCCCACGACGCTCGCGCCGCTCGCGCCGGGCGAGACGGGCATCCTGCGGTTCGTCGACCTCGCGAACGTCGACTCGTCCGTGGCGATCCAGACGTCGGACCTCGGGCGCGTGACCGACGAAGGCGTCGAGCTCTTCGGCCGCGCGCCGGGCGCCACGCCGCGGGGATGCTCGCTCGCGATCGACGAGGTCCTCTCGCGCGGTTCGTCATGAGCGCCGAGGCCGAGGCGCGGGCGCGCGTTCTGCGCGTGATCGCCGCGGGCCGGCGGATCCAGGATCCGAACGATCCGCTCGGCGCCGAAGCGCGGGCGCGTTTGCCCGCGGTCACCGGGCTCGATCCGAAGGGCGTCGAGCTCGCGCTCTCCGCGCACCTGGAGACGCACGCGACCGACGCCGAGATCGACACGCTCCTCGCGCGCACGGGCCGCGCGCCCCGCTGCCACGTCATCCTCGCCGCGAACGTCTGCACCGCGCCGCTCCGCGCGCTCGCGCTCGCGGCCGCGACCTCGCCCGACATCGTCGTCCGTCCCTCGCGCCGCGATCCCGTCGTCACCGACCTCCTCGTCCGCGCGCTCTCCGCCGACGAAGCGTTCGTCCGGACGCACCACGCCTCCCTCACGCGCGCCGCATCCATCACGCCCGCGCCGGGCGACGAGCTACACGTCTACGGCTCGGACGCCTCGATCGAAGCCGTCACACGAGGCCTGCCGGCAGGCGTCTGCGTGCGCGGACACGGCACCGGCCTCGGGCTCGCAGTCATCGGCGGGGACGCTCCGATCGACGACGCCGCCGCGTCCCTCGCGTGGGACATCGTCCCCTTCGATCAACGCGGCTGTTTGTCCCCGCGCTTCGTCCTCGTCGAGGGCGGAGAAGCCCGCGCGGAGCAGTTTGTCCAAGCGCTCGACGCCGCCCTCTCCCGCGCCGCCGCGCGTGTCCCCCGCGGCCCCCTCGACCCTGCTCTCGCCGCGGAAATCGCGCTGTACGGCGCCTCCATGGAGGCCGTCGGCCTCTTCCTCTCGCGCCCCTCGCATGCCGTCGGCTTCGACCCTTCTCCATGCGCGCTCGTCCTGCCACCACCTGCGCGTGTCGTTCACGTCGTCGCGCTCGCGCCCACCGATGCACCAAACCTCCTCGCCCCGTGGGCCCCGTTCGTCACAGCCATCGGCCTCTGTGACGACGGTCTCCTCGCGCGCGCCGTCTGCGAACGCGCACCGTTTGCGCGATGCTCGCCGCTCGGCGCGATGCAGCGCCCGCCTCTCGATGGGCCCGTGGACTTGCGCCCGTCCCGCGCTTGATCGGGACTGACTGCGACCGCTTTCCAAGACCGCCCCTCCTGGTATGGTACGGCCCGAATGCCGTCGCGTCCCTCCGACGAAGTCCAGATCGACCCCGCCGTGACGCCGGTCGTCTCGACCTTGCCTCCGCCGCCCGAGTCGCAGAACCCGACCCGACGCGAGGTTCGCCTCGACCGCGTCCTCGACTTCGTTTCGTTTGTGGCCAAACCGATGCCGCTCTCGGTCCTCCTCGACGAGGCCCCGAAGCGCATCGCCGCCATCGTCCAGGCCGAGATCGTCTCGCTCTACCTGCTCGAAGGCGACGGCAACGCGCTCGTCCTGCGCGGCAACGTCGGTTTTCCCGTGGGCGCGCGTGGCACCGTGCGCATGACCGTCGGCGAGGGCCTCACGGGCACGGCCGTCGCGACCCGTCGGCCCGTCGCCGTCGTGAAAGCGCCCGGCGATCAGCGCTGGCGCGCGTTTCCGTTCATCGACGAGGACCGCTACCCCGTCTTCCTCGCCGTCCCGATCCTCGGCTTCGACCGCGTGCTCGGCGCGATCGTCGTGCAGCGCGCGGGCGACAGAGCGTACCGCCCGAGCGACGTCCGTCTGCTCGTCGCGCTCACCGCGCCGATCGCCTCGGCGATCCGGCATGCCGAGGTGCTCCGGGAGCTGCGCGACAAGAAGCTCCGTCGTACCGGCGGCGGCACGCGCAAGGTCACGCTCCCCGGCGTTCCCTCGGTCCCGGGGCGTTCGCTCGGCGCCGTCGCGGCCCTGCGCAGACCGGCCACGTCCCCGCAGCGCAAGGGCACGGTCGAGGATCCGAAGCTCTTGCGCGGGGCCTGGAACGCGGCCGAAAAAGCGCTCTCGTCACTCGTCGCCCGCGCGCAGAACCTCGGGCTCGCGCGCGAGTCCGCGTTTCTCTCCACGTACGAGCTCATGATCGGCGACCTGCGCTTGCGTCAGCGCGCGTTCGAGCTCGTCGCCGAGGGCCACGGCGTCGCGCAGGCGCTCGGCCTCGTCGCGCGGGAAGGCGTGCGCGCGGCGAACGGCATCGTCGGTGATCCCTTCCTGCAAGAGCGCGCGCGCGACATGGAAGACCTCTGCGACGCGCTCGTCATGCTCGCGACGCCCGACGCGCGCGCCGAGCTCCCGACGAAGGCCGTGCTCATCGGCGATCGTCTCACCGTCTTCGACCTCGTCGTCTCGGCGCGCACGCATCCCGTGGGCGTCGTGCTCAGCGAGCGCGCCTCGGATCCCCGCACGCCCGTGCTCTTGCGCCTCCTCGGCGTGCCGTCGATCACGCAGGTCGAGGGCCTCTTCCAGTGGGCGTCTCCCGGCGACGTCGCGCTGCTCGACGCCGATCACGGCTTCCTCGTGATCAACCCGTCACGCGCCGAGATGGCCTCGATTCGCGCCGAGCGGAAGAAGGGCAAGGCGCCGCCCGACGCGTCCGAAACGAACGAGGCCGAGGCCGAGGCGGACAGCGGCGAGATGGAATGAAGACTCGCGCGCGGCGTGATCACGCGCGCTTGGTTTCGTGCTGTCGTCGAGAACGTCCGTCCGATGCCGTGCGCGCGAGACGCACGGCACGGACGTTTGGCTTCAGGAGGCCGGCTTCGGCGCGGGGCTCTGCTGCGCCTGCGTCTGGGCTTCGGCGGCCTTCTTCGCGCGCCAGCGGGCGAGCCTGCGCGTCTGGCGGACCTTCTCTTTGGCACGAACCTGCGGTTTCTGAGGCATGCCCCCCGTATAGCCGATCCCCCCGGGGGGGCGCTACCATCCCGCGAGAGGTTCGTGCATGAAAACCCTGGTTTGCCGCTGTGAGGACGTGACGCTCCACGAGCTCGAAGCGGCGCTCGAGCGTGGCTACCGCGACATCGAGTCGGTCAAGCGGTACACCGGCTTCGGGACTGGCTGGTGTCAGGGCAAGTGGTGCCTCGCGCTCTGCGCGCGCCTCGTCGCCGAGCGCGGCGGCGACGTCGACAAGCCCATCACCCCGCGGCCCCCGTACCACCCCGTTTCGCTCTCCGTCCTCGCGGGCCTCGACGACCTCGACCTGCCCGGCGGCGGCCCGCACCACGGCGAAGGCCACGAACCGAAGGGCTGATCACGCAGGCACGGCGCGCACCTCGTCCGCGCCGTGCCGCTCCACGTAGTCGGGCCTGAGGCCCGGGCACGCATCGAAGTACCGGCAGCCTTCACAACCCGCGGGCTTCACGCCTCCCGTGAGGCGCGAGTTTTTCAGATCGAACACCTCGTCCGGCGTCACGACCCGCACGAGGTCCGCGCCCGGATGCCGCACGTGATCCTCGTATCCCGGCAAAAAGCAGCGCGGGATGTGCAGCGCGTGCACCTCGTAGCCTCCTTCCCGCGCCGTCTCGAACGCCTCGCGCGCCTTCGCGGCCACGTCCGAGAGCCGCGGGAGCTGATGCACGTTCGCGCGATTGTTGTCCGTCAGCGACACGAGCCACAGCCGGAAATGCCGGATTCCCTGCGCGAAGAGCCCTTCGACCCAGCCGCGCACGTCCCGGTACGTATCTTCCTTCAGGATCAGATCCGCGATCGGATCGAGCTTGCGCGCGACGAGGTTCTCGATCGCCTTTCGCCTGAGCTCCGCCGTGCCTTCGCGTTGCACCGTCTCCTCGTACGCCGCGTCGGCCTTCGCGTGCATCGACACGTGGAACTGATCGACGCCTGCCTCGACGAGCAGATCCAGGTACGGCGCGTGTGCGTACCGGAGGCCGTTCGACGCGACCTTCACGTGCTCGAACCCGCGCTTCTTCGCGTACCGCACGAGCGCAGGCAGATCGCTTCGGATCGTCGGCTCGCCGCCGGTGAACGCGACATCGCGGAAGCCGCGTGTGGCAGCCCGATCGATCTCCCGCGCCACCTGTTCCGTGGACAGCGCGCGACGCCGCATCGCATCGGTGATCGTGCAGTAGGTACACGCGAGGTTGCAGTCGTAGCCGAGGACCACGTCGAGCAGCGGCACGCCTCCCATCGTATCAGACGAGTCGGACGAGCCTTCCAAACCCCCTTGCGCGCCCGCGGCCTCTGGTCCACGTTCCCGCCCCATGGCAGCCCTCGCTGGCCGAGTTTCCGTTCTCCTCGCGCTCGCGTTCGTCTGTCCCGCGTGCACCACGCTCGCCACGGGGCCGGACTGGACCGGGGGTGGCCTCGAAACGATCGGGCCTGCGCGGGCGGCCGAGCGCGAGGCTGTGGAAGAGCGCGAGCGGCAGCGGCTCGCGCGTTTGCCGACCCGCATCGGCGCGCGCCACATCCTCGTCATGCACCAGCGCTCGCAGCAGCGCCCCGAGAACGTCACGCGCACCCGCGAAGAGGCGAAGAAGAAGGCCGAGGAGTGCCTGCGCGCGCTGCGCTCGGGTGCGGCGTGGGAGTCGGTCGTCACCGAGTGCTCCGACGAGCCCGGGGCGGCCGAGCGTGGCGGGGATCTCGGCCAGTTCGAGCGCGGCGCCATGGTCAAGGCCTTTTCGGACGCGGCCTTCGAGCTCCAGATCAACGAGATCAGCGAGGTTGTCGAGACCGCTTACGGTTTTCACATCATCCAGCGCACCGAGTGATCGTGCCCTCGGGCGCTTGGGGCTGCTTCGATCCCTGATATGTTCGAGGCATGCAGGCGTGGAGGACGGAGGAGCACCATCGACTGGCCCAGGAACGCGAGCGCGTCCTCCGCTGGAAGGACTGGGGCCCCTACGTCGCGGAGCGCGCCTGGGGCACGGTGCGCGAGGACTACAGCGCGAGCGGTGATGCCTGGGGGTATTTTCCGCACGACCACGCGCAGAGCCGCGCCTATCGATGGAACGAGGACGGCCTCGCGGGGATCTGCGATCGCACGCAGAGCCTCTGCCTCGCGCTCGCCCTGTGGAACGGCCGGGATGTCATTCTGAAAGAGCGCCTCTTCGGCGTCACCAACGCCGAGGGCAATCACGGCGAGGACGTCAAGGAGGTCTACCATTACGAGGACGCGACCCCGACGTCGAGTTACCTCCGTTTCCTCTACAAATACCCCCAGCGCCGATACCCCTACGAGGACCTCGTCGCGGGCAATCGAATGCGCGGCGGCGACGAGCCCGAGCTCGAAACCTGGGACCTCGGCCTCTACGACGAGGGCCGTTATTTCGACGTCCGTGTCGAATACGCGAAGCGCACGCCCAATGACATCTTGATGGTCGTCACCGTCGAGAACCGCGGCCCCGAGGACGCCCCGATTCACGTCCTGCCGCAGCTCTGGTTCCGCAACACCTGGTCGTGGGACGAGGTCGTCGTCGCGCCGCCCGAGATCCACGAAGGCGACCGCGGCGAGGGGTTCGTGTCGCTCCGCTGCAGTCACCACGACCTCGGCGAATTCCATCTCTACATCGAGGGCGACGATACGACCCTCCTGTTCACGAACAACGAGACCAACACCGAGCGCCTCTTCGGCTCGCCTTCGCGCACGCCCTACGTCAAGGACGCCTTCCACGCGCGCGTCATCCACGGCGACGAATCCAAGACGAACCCCGAGGGCCGCGGCTCGAAGGCGGCGGCGTGGCGCGTTTTCAACGTCCCTGCCGGCGGCCGCGTCGTCCTCCGCGCGCGGCTCAGCCCCGCGCCCGAGCGGGCCCCGTTCGAGGGCTCGGACGAGCTCCTCGCGAAACGCAAGGCCGAGGCCGACGCGTTTTACCTGGCCATCCAGGGCCCGCACATGTCGGACGAGCGCCGTTCGATCCAGCGCCAGGCCTCCGCGGGCCTGCTCTGGTCCTTGCAGTTTTACCATTACGACGTCGACGTCTGGCTCCGCGGCGACGCGCTCGCGCCGCCGGCCGAGCGGCTCCGCGGCCGGAACAAGGATTTCCGCCACCTCTCGGTCGCCGACGTCATCTCCATGCCGGACAAATGGGAATACCCCTGGTTCGCCGCCTGGGACCTCGCCTTCCATGCGCTCGCGCTCGCGCCGATCGACATGGACCGCGCGAAAAACCAGCTCAAGCTGATGGTCAAGGAGTGGTACCAGCACCCGAACGGCCAGGTCCCCGCCTACGAATGGGAGTTCGGCGACCTCAATCCGCCGATCCTCGCCTGGGCCGCCTACCAGCTCTACAAAATCGAGCGCAAGCAGCGCGGCAAGGGCGACCGCCTCTTCCTCGAACGCATGTTCCACAAGCTGCTCATCAATTTCGCCTGGTGGGTGAACAAGCGCGACGCCGAGGGGAACAACGTCTTCGAGGGCGGCTTCCTCGGCCTCGACAACATCTCTGTCTTCGACCGCAGCGAGCCGCCCCCGCCCGGCGTGAAGCTCGAACAGGCCGACGCGACCGCGTGGATGGCGATGTATTGCATCGACCTCATGCGCATCGCGCTCGAGCTCGCGATGGAAAACTCCGCATACGAGGACGCCGCGAGCAAGTTCTTCGAGCATTTCCTCCGCATCGCCTACACCTTCCATCACGCCGAGCCCCCCGAGATCCCGCTCTGGGACGACGCCGAAGGGTTTTACTTCGACATCCTCACCGTCCACGGACAGCCGCGCCACCTGCCCGTGCGCTCCATGGTCGGCCTCATTCCGCTCTTCGCCGTGCACGTCATCGGCCCCGAGGTCCATCGCAAGCTCGACAACTTCCGCCGTCGCATGGAGTGGTTCCTCGGGAAAAACCCTCACCTCGCCGAGGCCCTCGTCAAGCGCCCTGACGGCCGCTATGTCCTCACGGCCATTCCGCCCGGCAAGCTCGAACGCGTGCTCGGCCACCTCTTCGACGAGGACGAGTTCCTCTCGCCGTTCGGCCCGCGCTCCCTCTCGAAGGAGCACGCGCGGCGGCCCGTCGTCGTTTGGCAAGGAAAACAGCGGCTCGAGGTCGGCTACGAGCCGGGGGAATCGAAGAGCCGCATGAAAGGCGGGAACTCGAACTGGCGTGGACCCGTCTGGATGCCCACGGCATACATGATTTATCGCTCCCTCCTCCGCCTCGAACACGGCTTCGGCGACATCCTGCGCGTCCCGGCCACGCGCACGCACGGGCCGCGCACGCTCGGCGAGGCCGCCGACGAGATCGCGGCCCGCCTCGTCGCCCTGTTCGAGCGTGGCCCCGACGGGAAAAGGCCCGTCTACGGCGATACCGACATCTTCCAGTTCGACCCCCATTTCCGGGACAACCTTCTCTTTTACGAATACTTCCACGGCGACACCGGCGAGGGGCTCGGGGCCTCGCACCAGACCGGCTGGACGGGCCTCGTCGGGGATCTCGTGCTGCGACTCGAACGGCATCGGAGGCACGATTCGGCATGAGCCGCCTGGGCAAAGGAGACGAGCGGGGGCAAACGACCCTCGCCGCCGTCCTCGCGTCTCCCATGCAAACCCCCGAGGCGGCCGCGCGCATTTCGCTCGCGCTCGCCCTCACGCTCGACGAGCTCCACCGCGCGGGCCGCGTCCACGGCGATCTATCCCCCACGACGATCCTCGTCGATCCCGCGTCGGGGGACGCATTTCTCTCGGATTCGGGCCCGCGCAGCGGAGGTGATGGTCGCGTGCCTTCCCGCGAGGCCTCGCTCGCGTATGCCGCCCCGGAGCGTACGAGGCGCGCGAGCCGCGGGTTCGACGGGCGCGCGGATCTCTATTCGCTCGGCGCCCTCTTTTACGAAATGCTCACGGGGGCGCCGCCCTTCGTCGCCGCCGACCCGCTGGCGCTCGCCCACGCGCACCTCGCGCGCGCGCCCATACCCGCGCACGAGCGCGCCGCGTCCGTTCCGCGCGTGCTCTCCGACATCGTGCAAAAGCTCCTCGCGAAGGCGCCCGCGGAGCGTTATCAAACGGGCCGCGCGCTCGCGCTCGACCTCGAACGATTCTTGCGTGAAGGCCCCGAGGCCGCGCCTTTTCCGCTCGGCACCGGCGACGGCCCCGACGATCGGCGCCTCTGGGACAAAACCTTCGGCCGTGAGGCCGAGGCCCGCGCGATTGCCGAATCCGTGCAGCGGGCCATGTCCGGCGCGCTCGAGCTCGTGCTCGTCGTGGGCCCAGCCGGCTCCGGCAAATCCACGCTCGTCGCCGAGGCGCGCGAGCGAATCACCCAGCAGGGCGGCCTGTTCGTCACGACAAAACCCAAGGAAGGCGCCGCTCCCCGCGCGCCGCTCGCCGAGCTCGTCACGGCCCTCGCGCGCCGCGCCCTCGCCGAGCCGGAAGAGCGCCTCGAAACGATCCGCGCCCGCCTCCTCGATTCCCTCGACGGTGAGGGCGCCGTGCTCGAAGACCTCGCGCCCGACGTCGCCCTCGTCCTCGGGAAATCGCCGCCGCTCCCCGAGCTCGGCGCCGCAGAATCACGCCGCCGCGTGGGGCGCGCCCTTTCCGCCTTCCTCCGCGTCTTCTGCGAGCGCTGGCCGCTCGTCGCCGTCTTTTTCGACGACCTCGATCACGCCGATTCCGACACGCTCTCCATTCTCGGCGACGTCCTCGCCGACGAGGGCCTCTCGCATTTGCTCGTCCTCGGCGCGGCGCACGAGGAGGACATCACGCCTGCGCGGCCGCTCGGCGTTTTCCTCGCATCCATGGCTTCGCGCGCCGTCGCCCTGCGAAAGGTTTTGCTCGGCCCGCTCGAGCCCGACGACGTGGGGCGCATCGTCGCCGACGTCCTCTCCGTGCCCGAGCACGAGGTCGCGGCTCTCGCGCGCCTTCTGCACCGCAAATCGCGCGGCAATCCATTCCTCGTCCTGCACGTGCTCGACGCCCTCTTCTCCGAGGGCCTCGTCGATCGGGATCCCGCGACGAACGCCGTTCGGTGGGACGAACGGCGCATTCTCGAAGTCCCCATTCCGGACGACGCCGCCCGCTTCGTGGCCGACCGGCTGAGCAAGCTTTCCCACGAGGCGCGCCGCGCCCTCGGCGCCGCGGCCGTGCTGGGCCATGGATTCGAGGAGGACAAACTCGAAGCCGTGCTCGACGCGCCCGAGTCCGGCCTCTCCGCGGCGCTCGCCGAGGCGATCGATCTCGGGATGATCGTCCCGGGGACCGGCACCTACCATTTCGTCCACGAAAAAGTGCGCGAGGCGGCGCGATCGCTCCTCGAAGGGGATGAGCGGGCGCGCGTGCACCTCACCATGGGCCGCGCCCTGCGCGCCGAACCCGGCGCATCCGACGATCGGCTCTTCGAGGTCGCCCACCATTTCCGCGAGGGCGCCTCGCTGCTCGACGACGAAAACGAACGCCGCGCCGTCGCGCGCCTGCTCTTCGAGGCGGGCCGCAAGGCCCAATCGCAGGCTGCTTTTCACGTCGCCGTCGATTTCTACGACGCCTCCGCCTCCCTCCTCTCGCCGCCCGCGCTCGCGTCGGATCCCGCATTCGCTCTCGGGCTCTTCGCCTCGCGGGCCGAATGCGCGTACATCGAAGGTCACGCCGAGCGCGCCGAGGCGCTTTTCTCCGAGGCGCTCTTGCACGCGCAGACGCCCCTCGAACGAGCGCGCGTGCACGGGCAGCGCCTCGCCCTCCGGGTCTCGCGCGGCCGATACATGGACGCGATTGCCGCCGGGCGCGAGGGATTGTCCGAGCTCGGCGTCGTTTTGCCCGAGCGAGGGGCCGAGGCCGCGTCGCTCCCGGGGGCGCTCGCCGAGATTGCGCGCCTCCTGGGCGGGCGTTCACCGGAGGATCTCGCGCGCGCCCCGCGTATCGAGGATCCACGCGTCGTCGCCCAGCTCGATTTGCTCACGGCGCTCGTCCCGCCCACGTACATCGCCGATCAGGCCCTTTATCTCGTGGTCATCGTGCGCCTCGTCGCCGCCTGCGTCGAGCACGGCCACGCCGACGTCGCGGCGTATGCGTATGCGAGTTACGCCCTCATGCTGGCGATGATCCTCGGCGACGCAAAGACCTCGCGGGGCTTCTTCGACCTCGCGGTGCTGCTCGAAGATCGCATCGAAAACCCGGCGCTCCGCGGCAGGACGTCCTGGACCATCGGCGCGTGCTCCACGCCGTTCTTGCCCGTCCGGCACGCGCTCCCGTTCGTCGAGCGCGGGCTCGTCCATAGCCTCGAAATGGGCGACGTCCCGTACGTCTCGTATTCGCTCTACCTCGGCGTTGCCCTGCGATACTGGGCGGCCGAGCCGCTCGCCTCCGTGCGCGAGGCGTGGAGCAAGGCGTCGGTGATCCTGCCGGACGTGCTGGATCCGCTCGCCACGCACACGCTCGCCACCTTCGGCCGGATGCTCGACGCCCTCGAAGGGCGCACGGAGGGGCCCACCTCGTTCGACGGCGACGATTTCGACGACGCAGCGTTCGTTCAGACAATCGATGCGAATTTCGGATATGCGGCGTGCATGCACCACGCCCTCCGGGCGCAGCTCTGCTTGCTCCACGGCGATCTCGACGGCGCGCTCGTATGGGCCGAGCGCGCCGAGCAGCAGATGGCCGCGGGCATGTGGCTCTACCTCGAGACCTTCGCCACCTTCACCATTGCGCTCACCTTCGCGGCGCGCCTCTCCGGCGCGGACGAGGCCGAGCGCGCGCGCCTCCGGGAGCGCCTCGCGCCCCACCACACGAAGCTCGGCGCCGGGGTCGGGCTTTTTCCGGACAACTGGCTGCCGCTGCATCGCCTCGTATCTGCGGAAATCCAGGCCGCGGAGGGGCACCACGGCGAGGCCCGCGAGCTTTACGACGAGGCGATCGAGGCGACCCGGAAAAACGGGTTCTTGCACCACGAGGCGCTCGCCTGCGAGCGCGCCGCCCAGTATTATGCCGGCCGCGGAAGGCCCGAGCTCGCGCGGCCTTATCTCGAAGCCGCGATGCGCGCGTATTCGCGCTGGGGCGCGACGGCGAAGGTGCGCGACCTCGAATCACGGCACGCCGACGTCTTCGGCCCGAAATCGTCCGAGGATTGGGGCGGCCTCGTCGCCGCGGACAAACCGGCTCGGCGTACCGAGCGCCCCTCGCGCGGCGGCCGATCGCTCGACGTGATGGCCATCGTGCGCGCGGCGCAGGCCATCGCCGGCGAAAACGACCTCGAACGCCTGCTCGAACGCCTCCTCCGCACCGTGCTCGAAGTCGCGGGCGCCGATCGCGCCGCGCTCGTCCTCGTGCGCCGCGGCGAGCTTTTCGTCGGCGCCACCTTGACCGTCGACGGCGCGGACGTCGGCGCCATGCGCCCGCTCGCCGAGGCCTCGGGCGTCGCGCCGAGCGTCGTGCAATACGTCGCCCGCACGCGTTCGTCGGTCGTCATCGGTCGCGGCGCGGCGGGAACGCCGTTCGAGGCCGATCCGCACCTCGGGAGCGCCGCGCCCCGCTCCTTCCTCGGATTGCCGCTCGTCCACCGCGACGCCCTTTCGGGCATTCTTTATCTCGAAAATCGCCTCGTCGAGGATGCATTCTCGGAGGACCGCGTCGAGCTGCTCTCGCTCCTCTCGTCGCAGGCGGCGATCGCGCTCGAAAACGCGGTTCTCCTCGCCGATGTCCGGCGCCGCACGGACGACCTCGCGCGGGCGAACGACGGCCTCCAGGCCGAGCTCTTGCGCCGGGCCAAGGCCGAGGCGGAGCGCGCCTCGCTCGAGCAGGCGATGATCGAAATGCAGCGCGCGCGCCTCGCCGAGCTCTCCGCGCCGCTCGTACCGATCACCGACAACGTCATGGTGATCCCGCTCGTCGGCACCGTGGACGCTGCGCGCGCCGAGGATCTCCTGCGCGTCGCGCTCGAAGGCGCGAGCAAGCGGGTCTTGCGTGCGCTCATCATCGACATCACGGGCGTGCGCGTGGTCGACAGCCACGTCGCGGCCCGCTTGCTCGACACGGTCCGCGCCGTCGAATTGCTCGGCGCCGAGGTCGTGATCACTGGTATCCGCGGTGACGTCGCGCAGGCGCTCGTGAAGCTCGACATCGACTTCGGCGCGAAGGTCCCCACGCGGAGCACGCTCCAGGCGGGGATCGCGTATGCCCTTTCCCGCTGCCGACGCTAAAATCGATTCGACCGAGGACCCCTCACCGACCTTCGCCGATCCGTCCCCTGCGCTCGTTTCCGTCTTCGCGTGCTCCACGCATGACGAACGGCCGCTCGGTGTGGTAATGCATAACGAGGAGCCGTGCGAACGACGTACTTCCTTCACGCATGGGTTTTGGCGCTCGGGCTCGCCTCCGCGGGTTGTGGCGGGCCCGAGGTCCCGCGGCGCGATTGCACGACCGTGATCTGGGCCGAACCCGGCTCGGGCGGCGACATACGCGTCGAAGGAAGCTGGGACGACTGGGCCGAGACGAAGCCCCTCGAGCAGCGCGACGATGGTTGGTTTCTGCTCCCATTGAATCTTTCCCCCGGGGAGTACGGATACCGCATCGTTCGCGACGGCAAGCGATCGCTCGACCGGCTCAATCCGCTGACCACGTGGAAGGGCGACGAAGAGGTCTCGCTCGTGATCGCCGAGAGCTGCGGCGCGCCCGAGATTCGTGTCGACGCGGTCGATGTCTCCGGCGACGAGGTCACGGTGAGCGGCGTTTTTCTGGCCGCGCCCGAGGGGGCCGCGCTCGACCCCACGTCGCTCCGGGCCGAGCACCGCGCCGGCGGCGAGATTTTGCCCTGGAACGCGCAGGCGTCCGACGGGCGATTCACGTTCGTCGCGCGGGGACTCGGCCGCGGCAAGCATACCTTCACGATTCGCGGCGCCGACGAATCCGGGAGCGAAGCGAGCCCGAAGATCGCCGTCGCGTGGATCGATCCGGCCCAGGCCTCGTGGCGCGAGGGGCTCTTGTATCACCTCATGATCGACCGTTTTCGGGGTGATGCGGGCGCGCCGCTCGCGCCGCTGCCTCCGGACAAATCCGGCTCGCGCGCGGGCGGCACGCTCGACGGCGTGCGCGCCGAAATCGAGCGCGGCACGTTCGACGAGCTCGGCGTCACGGCGCTCTGGATTTCGCCCGTCTACACGAATCCGATCGAGATTCGCGAGGGCCGCGGCGATGGCCGGCCTTATGAAGGATATCACGGCTACTGGCCGCTCGAATCACGCGGGGTCGAGCCGCGGATCGGCGGCGAGGATGCTCTCCGGTCCATGGTCGACGAGGCGCATCGGCACGGGATCCGCGTCCTCTTCGACCTCGTGCCCAATCACGTCTACGAGCACAACGAGCGATACATCGCGAACCGGAACAAGGGCTGGTTCAACGACGGCGTCGACAAATGCGTGTGCGGCTCGCCCGGCTGCGGCTGGAGCGAGAAGATCTCCACGTGCTGGTTCACCTCGTACATGCCCGACGTGCGATTCGAGCACCCCGATTCGATGCGCGCCGAGGTGGACGACGCCGTCTTCTGGATGAAGGAGTTCGACGCGGACGGCGTGCGTATCGACGCCGTCCCCATGATGCCGCGCGCGGCCACGCGCCGGATCACGCATGCATTCAATTGTCTCGCCGCGGGCAAGGACGCGCTTTTTTCGATCGGCGAGGTCTTCACCGGCCCCGGCGCGGCCGGCATCGAGAGCATCCGCTATTTCCTCGGCCCGCATACCCTCTCCGGCGCCTTCGATTTTCCCCTCATGTGGAAGCTCCGTGAGGTCTTCGGCCTCGACCGCGGCAGCCTCTCCGAGCTCGAAGACGTCCTCGTCTCGACCGACGCTGCCATCGAAGGTTCGGGCGCGGTGCTCGGCCGCATGGTCGACAACCACGATACCTCGCGGTTCGTCTCCGAGGTCACGGGCGACGGCGCGAACGACCCCTGGTACGACAAACCCGCGCAGCCCACGGATCCGATCGTGTATGCGCGGGCCAAGATGGCGCTTGCGTTCATCCTGACGCTCCACGGCCTGCCGGTGCTTTATTACGGAGACGAGATCGCGCTCGCCGGCGCGGGGGATCCGGACTCGCGGCGGGTGATGCCCGATCCCGCGACCGTCGGGCCTTTGCAATCCGAGGTGCGGGACCTCGTCCGCAGGCTCGGGGCTTTGCGGCGCTGCTCGCCTGCGCTTCGCACGGGCACGCGCAGGCCCATCGTGGCCACCAAGGACGAATATGCTTATCTGCGCGACGCGGGGGATGGGGATCCGGTGCTCGTGTTTTTCGCGCGCAAGACGGCGCAAGTCTCCGTGCCGACCGGCGCCGTGCCGCTCGGCAATTACGTCGACGTGATGACCGGCGAGACGATCGAAATCACCGCCGGCGGCGCCGTCCCGCTCGAAGCCCTCTCCTTCCGCGTGCTCGTGCGCGCGGGGAGCCCTTGCCGTAACCCCTCACCCTGACGGGCCTCCGAATGAAAACTTCGATGAAAACGTTCACAGCGCTCGCCCTCTCGGGCCTCCTCGCCGCGCCCCTGGTCGGCGCGGCGTCCTGCTCGAGCGACGACCTCAATGGTTATCAGCCGCCCGATGGATTGGGCGGCTACGATCCGGGGGAAAAACCCCCGGTGCTCAGCGGCTCCGGCTCCGGCGTCGGCGCGGGCGGCCCCGGCCAGGGCGGCGCGGGCGGCGGCGAGCCCCCGGGCCCGCCCATGTGTGACGACAGCTTGAAGCGCTGCGATTACCTCTTCACCTTGGCCGACATGGGCCAGAGCAGCGTCGTCGTGCGCGGGAACTTCGCGGCCGACGGCTGGGACGTCGGCGTCCCCATGGAGAAGGCGAACGGGCAATGGGAAGCCACCGTCCCGATTCCCTACAACCAACCCGTGCAGTACAAGTTCGTCGTCGACGGGAACAACTGGATCAACGACCCGGGCAACCCGAACACGATCGACGACGGGTTCGGCGGGAAAAACAGCCTCGTCACGCCCACGACCTGTGACCCCTGGACGTGCGACGATCCGCCGGAGGACAGCCCTGTCGAGGCCTGGCGCGACGCGGTCCTTTATTTCGTATTCGTCGACCGATTCCTCGACGGCGACGCCTCGAACAACGGCACGCCCGTGCCGAACGTCCCGCAGGCCTCCAATTACCAGGGCGGCGACTGGCAGGGCGTCATCAACAAGATCAAGGAGGGGTATTTCACGAAGCTCGGCGTGAACTCCCTCTGGCTCACGGTCCCGATCGACAACACCGAGCTCGCCGGCTTCGGCAACGACGGCAAGAACTACAGCGCCTACCACGGCTACTGGCCGAAGGATTTTTACAAGGCCGAGGAGCGCTTCGGCACGATGGCGAAGCTGAAGGAGCTCGTCGACGAGGCGCACAAGGTGAACATCACCGTCCTCATCGATTACGCCGCGAACCACGCGCACGACTCGGCCCAGGTCTACAAGGACAACGCGAGCTGGTTCTGGCCGAACACGAACGGCAGCGGCGGCAACTGCGTCTGCGGCGAGGGCTGCTCCTGGGACGGCGCGACCACCGAGAAATGCTGGTTCACGCCCTACCTGCCCGATTTCAATTACGAGAACGCGGCGGCGCGCAAGTACAGCATCGACAACATGGTCTGGTGGTGGCAAGAGACCGGCATCGACGGCTTCCGCCTCGACGCGCTGAAGCACATGCACATCTCGTGGCTCACCGAGCTTCGCTCGCGCGTGACGGCCGAGATCGATTCGGTCACCGGCAAGCATTTCTACATGGTCGGCGAGACGTACACGGGCGACAAGGCGCTCATCAAGAAATACGTCAATCCGTCGACCATGCTCGACGGCCAGTTCGACTTCCCGCTCCGCGCCGAGATCTGCTCGAAGATCCTCATGCGCCAGGGCACGATGCAAGATCTCGAGGGCTTCATGAACGGCAACGACGACGCGTACGGCAATGGCGTCATGAGCACGTTCATCGGCAACCACGACCTGCCGCGCGTCATTCATCTGGCGCAGCAAACCCCGCTCTGGAGCGACGCCTGGGATGGCGGCAAGAACATGAACTGGCAAAACCAGCCGGGCTTGCCCTCCGGGGTGGACGCATTCGAGCGCATGGCGAACGGGTTCACCCTCATCATGACCACGCGCGGCGTGCCGCTCATCTATTACGGCGACGAGATCGGCCTGCCCGGCGCGGGTGACCCGGACAATCGGCGCTTCATGCAATGGAACGGCTACTCCGCCGGCCAGACCCTGCTCCGCACGCACCTCGAAAAGCTCGGGCAAATCCGCAAGGATCACATCGCGCTCCGTCGAGGGAAGCGCTCGTCGCTGTGGGCCTCGAACGATACGATGGCCTACAAGATGGTGCATGCGACCGAGACGGTCTACGTCGCCATCAACCGCGGCGATATGCAGGGCTCCGTCGGAAACTTGCCGAGCGGCAACCTCACGAACTTGCTCACGGGTCAGGCGGTGAGTGGTCCCACTGTAAACCTCCCGCCACGCAGCTCGATGATTCTCGTGCAGTAATTTTCCACGTCCGGCGGGCGCGTCATGGCGTGCTATGAATACGCCATGACGACGCTCGCACCTCTGCGTTTTGATCCGATGGATCCTTCTTACACCAAGGATCCGTACCCCACGCTCGCCCGCTTTCGTGAGAACGCTCCCGTGTACTACTGGGAACAGGGAGGCGGGCCGATCTTCTTTCGCTACAAAGATTGCATTGCACTGATGCGGGAGCCGAAGCTCGGGCACGATCCCACGCTCGGGGCTGGCTTTCCGGCCGAGATGAGGGCCGCTTTCCCCGATTTCGTTGAGCTTCGCGAGAGTGACCTCTTCATGGTCCCGCCGGAGTCGCACGCGCGGCTGCGCAAGCTCCTGAATCCCACGTTCAGCCCGCGCGCGGTCGAGGTGCACCGCCCGAAGGTGAAGGCCATCATCGAATCGCTGCTCGACAAGTTCCCGCGCGAGGGCGTGATCGACATCTCCTCGGACTACACGCGGCAATATCCCGTCCGCGTGATCGCCAGCGTGCTGAACATCCCCGACGACCACGTGTCGGATTTTATTGCCTTCGCGGAGAGCCTCATCGCCACGATCATCCCAGGGCTCCCACCCGAGAGGTTTGCTGCGTGCATGCCGCCCGTCGCGCGTGGCATGGCCCTCGTGCGCGAGATTATCGCCGACCGCCGGGCGCACCCGATGGAAAACGACCTCATGACCCAGCTCATCAATGCGTGTGACGCGCAGGATCGGCTATCCGACCCCGAGCTCGTCTCGCTCGTCGCGGGGCTGCTCGTCGGTGGCACCGACACCACGTACCACGGGACGAACCAGACCATTCTCTCGCTGCTCGAGCACCCCGATCAGCTCGCGCTCCTCCGCGCGGAGCCGAGCCTTTCGCGCAACGCATTCGACGAGACGCTCCGGTACAACATGTTCGGCCGTATGCCGTTCACGCGGTACGCCACCGAGTCCTTCAGCTACGCAGACGTCCCGTTCGAGCGCGGCAAGCCCGTGTTCCTGTTCATGATGTCCGCGTTCCGGGATCCGGAGTACCTTCCCGACGCCAACGTGTACGACATTCGTCGCCAGCACACGGGGACCCACTGGTTCGGCCTCGGCCCCCATTTCTGCCTCGGCGCCTCGCTCGCCCGCATGGAGGCCGAAATCGCGCTCCAGAGCCTGCTCGCGCGGTACCCCAAGATCGAGCTCGCCGGCGAGCCGGTCTACGGCAACCACCCGATCATGCGGACGATGGACAAATTGCCCCTCCGCGTCAGCACCTCGGCCGCCTGACCGTCATTCCGGACAAACCTTCCGCTCCGCGATCGTCTGCCCGTCGATCCCGAAGACCGTGAGGTCCTTGCCGACCACGGCAGCGCCGATCGCCCCATACCCGTAACTCGACAGGAGCTTCCGCTCGGGCCTTCGCACTTCGCCGTTCGGCCCGAGCTCGATCGTGATCACCTCGCGCGCGAAAGGCCCGGTCGCGGCAATCAAGAAGCCGTCGGCCGTGCCGACCACGAACGGGTTTCGGAGGAGCGCATGAGGCTCCGACGCGAGCGAGGGCGCGCCGATCGCCTTGCCTGTGTCGTCGAGGCGCACCACGCGAATCACGCTGGTCTCGGTCCGCTCGGTACCGGTCGAGCATGCGAGGAGCAGCCCCTTCGGGCCATGGCCGAGCGCGCATTCGTGGGGCTGGAAGGGCATTCGTGCCGCCGGGGCGGGCTGCGAGACGATACGCGCGGCGCTGTCGAGCAATGCCGTCATGACCGCGCCGCCGCGCGCGTAGGCGACCACGAGGCCCTTGCTCGTCCAGGCGAGCCCGGGCTTGCTCGTCATCGGATCACCGGGCAGGCGCGTCGTTTTTCGCATCGCGCCGGCCTCGTCGAGAGGGCCGACCTCGACCGCGCCATTCTCGTCGATCCACGCCGCCGCGAATCCCCCGGGGATACGCGCCAGCGTGGGTTCGCGTCGCCCCGCCGCCGCGGGAAGGACGGCGCGCGTGAGGGTTTTTCCTTCGCGATCGACACGCACGAAGACCGCCTCGTCTTTCTCGAAAAGAAGCGCGGCCCATCCGCCCTCGTCGAGCGGAAGGACGGAGGCCGCGGCCGCGTGCGGAGGCAGGCGCAAGGCCTCGGGCGCGGGGCGCGTGCGCGCGTCGCACGGGCCTTTCGGGGTCGCTTCATTCGGCGCCGGCGCCTCGCGGCAGGCGAGGCGCGCTGCCACGATTTTCGGGCTTTTCCCTTCCTGCAACCGATCCCGATTGTACACGACGAGCCATTCTTTTCCGGTCCACAGGACGGCCGGCATTTCCCCGGCGGACTTCTCGTTGTGCAGGGGGAGCGGCGGCGCGGTGGCGCCGTTCGGTTCCACGACCGTGATCAGGGCCTCCGGATCCCGCGCGACGAGGACCGACGCATGGAAATGCGCCTCGTAGGCCACCGCGAACCGCGCGCCGTCCCAGGCGAGGACGGGCTTGCGCGGCGTCGCAACGGGGTCGGGGTGCGTCGCGACGATCCGCGGCGCGAGCTTGGGGTTCCCCGCGGCGTCGAGCATCGCGAGCCATATTTTGCGGTCCTGATCCCAGGCGACGGCGAGGCCCGCGGGCGTGGGCAAGAGGAAAGGATTGAGCCCGCCCGGGAGCGAAGCGCCCACGCCCGTGAGCCCTTCCCCCGCGAGGCGCCGGATCTCGATGGTGCCGCGCGTCTCGCGCGTATGCCATCCGACCCAGTACGCCTCGCCGTCCCACACGATCGAGGGAACGCCGGGGTTTTCGCCCGCGGAGAGCTCGAAGGTGCGCTTCGCCTTGCCCGTCTTCGCGTCGACGAGCGCGACGCGCACCGATTCGTGCATCGGGTAGGGGCCACGCGTCCAGGCGACGGCGATGTCGTCCCTGCCCCACGCAACCGCGGGCGTCCCGTCGAGCAGCGGCGAGGGATCGATCCGGGCCGACCAAACGGGGCGATCCTGCGCGTCGAGCCGCACGAGCTCGATGTCGGCCTCCTGCTGCGCGTGATACACGACCGACGCGACCACGACGTCGCTCCCCCGGAACGCCCCCACGACGTGCGAGCGCTCGTGTTTGTCGGGGAACGTGATCTCGTGGATGCTCTTCGCCGCGCCCGAGAATTCGAGCCGCGCCACGAAGGCCTTCTGCGTGTCGTGATCGAGGTACACGTACCCCGCGCCGGAATCGAGCCTGCCGAGCGAGGGCCGATCCTCGTAGAAATACGCCGCGGCGCCGCCCGCGATATCGACGGAGGCGCGCTCCTCGAGCCCGTTCGCGCACGAGGCTGGCGGCGGCGCCTCGGGGATCGGGGCCGACTGCGCGGGGCCCTGGCCGTGTTCGGGCGTCGTGGGCGCGGGGGCCGGTTCGGTCTTCGTGGGCACGGCGCTCGGGGTGCTACATCCGAGCCAGAGACCCACGAGCGTGGCCGGGAGGCCGAGGAGAAGGGGCTTGCCTCGCGAGATCGTCATCATCGTGCCCTCCAGACCAGGCGACGAGCAGGCTGAGCCTAACGCGCGGCCCAGAGCCCGTCCACAGCTCTGCGCGGCGCCTCCCGCCCCCCGAACCTGGGGTTTCTTCGAATTCGGAATGCCGAATGATTCCACCTTCGGACGCTGGAAAAGCGGAATGCGTGGCCCCGTCTGGTCGGCCCGGGTCTTGCCGGGCACCTCGCCCCGGGGGAATCATGAAGACGTTTTCCCGGAAGAACATGCTCGGCTGGGCCCTCGTGGCGATCGTTTCGTGCACGGCCCTCGGGGACGCCACGGCAAGGGAAGGGGCGGGACGTCCACCGCGCGCTCCGAACCCGGGTGAGATCGCCGTGCCTTTCTCGGAGCTGGAAGTCCGCGCCTCCGGGCGGCCGCGGGGCGAGCTCCGGACCCTCTTGACGTCGCCGCGGATGTACCAGGCTTTCGTCGGAAGCCCGCCGCCGGAAGACCTCGATTTCCAGCGAGAATGGGTGATCCTGTACGCGCCCGGTACGATGTCGACCGGCGGCTACGTGGCGGATATCTCGTACATCGGGCGATCGGTGGACGGTCGCTCGCTCACGATCGAGACCCGCCTTTACGAGCCGGGCCCTCATTGCTTCGTGACGCAGGCGCTCACGAATCCGTACGTGCTCGTGCGCTTCCAGCGGCCGGGCGACGCGCGGCGCGTGACCTTCACCCACGTCACGGAGGTGCGGGATTGCGCGACGGAGCCGGCACACGCGAGCCCGGACGTCGAGGCCGGGGCGGAGTGAACGCGTGACGAGGTGAGCGAAGCGCGCACGCCCGCGGACCTTTGCGTGTTCGCGGGCGTGCGGAGAATGGTGTGTTTGTCCGTTACGATTCGATCACTGCGCCAGCTTCATGACGACCGCGTCCTCGCCGCCCGCATTCGCCGTGAAGTTGCCGTCGCCGAAGAGCACGTTGTTGCTCCGGTAGCTGCCGCCGAGCCACACGTTGGCGTTCGAGTCCGCGGCGACGGTCTCGCCCGATTCGGTCAGGCCGCCGCCGAACTTCTTCGTCCAGGCCGCCGTGCCGGCGGGGTTGTACTTCGCGACGAAGATGTCGTGTTCGCCGTTCGACGAGACGATGCCCTTGCCGAAATCGGTGCTCGCCCAGAATTGACCCGTGACGAGCACGTTGTTGAACGCGTCGACCGCGATGTCCTTGCCGCGCTGCGTGCTCACGCCGCCCATGCTCTTGCTCCACATGTGGAAGCCGGAGGGGCTGTACTTCGCGATGAACACGTCCTCTGCGCCGCCGCTCGTGATCGTGCCATTGCCGATGTCCATCGAGCCGTTGTATTCGCCGGTCACGAGCACGTTGCCCGCGCTGTCGATCGTCACGGCGTTCGCGCGCTGGAGCTCGCCGTCGCCCGCGCCGAGCGCGAAGATGGGGTTGCCCATCGCGTCGAGCTTCGCGACGAAGATGTCGTAACCGCCGGCGCTCGTGAGCGTCTTGCCGCCGCCGAAATCGATGCTGGTCTGGAACGCGCCGGCGAGCGCGATATCGCCCGCGGGCGAGACCGCGAGGTCGTAGGCATATTGCGTCCCCGGGCCGGTGATCGCCTTCGCCCAGAGCGGCGTGCCAGCCTTGTTGAACTTCGCGACGAACACCTCGAGCCCGCCGCCCGCGATCGGCGAGATGACGTTCGCGCCGATCGTGAGGTTGCTCGAGAACGTGCCGGAGACGTACACGTTGTCCGCCGCGTCCACCGCGACGCTCGCCTCCTCCTGCGTGTACGCGTTCGCGATCGCCTGGGCCCAGATCTGATTGCCCGTGGCGGCTTCGAGCTTCGCCACGAAGATGTCGCGCGACCCATTGTTGCTCGTGAGCGCCGTTCCGCCGAAATTGATGGTGCCGAGGAACTCGCCCGCGACGAGCACGTCGCCCGCGCTGTCGACCGCGACGCTGGTGATGTCCTGGCCGGCCGCGTCGCCGTACTTCTTCGCCCACACGACGGTGCCCGTCGCGTTGTACTTGATGACGAAGAGGTTGTCGTTGCCCGTGGCGGTCAGCGTGCCGATCGGCGCGGGGAGGGTGATCGCGCCCGAGAACCTGCCGACGACGACGCCATTGCCCTGCGCGTCGGTCGCCACGGCCAGCACGATCTGGTTCAGGTTGTTGCCGAAGGTCCGCACCCAGCTCGTGTCGCCGGTGCACGCGGGCGCCTGGCCATTGCAATCGTCATCGCCCGCGGTCGCGCAGTTCTCCGGCGTCGGAAGGACCTGGTTCATGCAGGCCCCGTATCCGGAGCCGTCCGGCGCGCACGTCTCGACGCCCATCTTGCAGAGGCCCACGCCCGCCGTGCCCATCGGGCCCGTGTAGCAGGGCTGCGTCGCGTTCGGCATGCACACGCAGCCCGCGCCGTCGTCGGCGAAGCTGTCGCAATCGTCGTCCATGGCATTGCAGGTCTCGGCCTGCGGCAAGACCTGGCCCTGGCAGGCGCCGTACGAGAGGCCGTCGGGCGCGCACGTCGCGGTGCCTTCCTTGCAAATGCCGACGTTCTTCGTGCCCGCCGGGCCCGTGTAGCAGGGCATCGTGTGGCCCGGCGTGCACAGGCAGCCCGAGCCGTCGGCGACCACGCCATTGCAGTCCTCGTCGGTCAGGTTGCACGTCTGGACCCCGGGGACGACCTCGCCCACACACGTGCCGTATCCGAGGCCGTCGGGGTTGCACGTCTGGACGCCGGCCTTGCAGGCGCCGACGCCCATCGTGCCGTCGGGGCCCGTGTAACAGGCCTGCGTGCTGCCCGGCATGCAGCAGCCCTCGTCCGTCTCGCCGTTGCAATCGTTGTCGATGTTATCGCCGCAGACCTCGGGCACGGGCTCGCACATCATGCCGCCTTCGCCGCCGGTGCCGCCCATGCCGCCGCCGCCCACGCCGCCGGTGCCGCCTTCGCCGCCCACGCCGCCGGTGCCGCCGCCGCCCTGTCCACCCGTGCCGCTCGACGAGCTGCTCGACCCCGAACCCGAGGTGATCGGGGGGAGCGGGTCGTCGCCGCAGCCCGCGAGGCCCGCGCCGACGAGCAGCGCGAGGGACGAAAAAGTGACCGAAGCAAGGTGACGCCGATGCAACATGGAACGAACCTCCGGAATGGAAGGGGCTGCGAAGCCAAATGCAGCGCATCATCCACGAAATAGGGCCCCCCGCACAATAGGCCAGGCAAGAAATGCGCGCCCGCGCGGAGGGTTTGGGGGTGTGATCGGCGTTACTGCTCCGTCTTCGGGAAGATCAGCACGAACGAGTTCTTTGCGGGCCGAAAGACCGTGGTCTTCGTGGGATGGGCGTCCCGTTTGAAATGCGGCATCCAGGGCAGCGCCTTCCATGCGTCGTTGTCCTGAATGAACTCGGGCACCACGAGATCGAGCTCGACGTACCGATCCGCGGTGGCGGCCGCGAGGTCCGGCCCGAACGTCCACTTCTCGCGTCCGGGGCGCGCCGTGAGGTCGTTGTGAATGGCGCCGCCGTACGTGAGGACCATCTTCCCCGCGCCCGCGTTCGCGTTGCGCGAGGCGAGGGACTTGGCCTTTTCATCCATGAGCCGCGCGATCATCTCCAGCATCACGATGACCGAATCGGGCCCGGCCTTCACGATCGCATCGTAATCGGCGCAGCTCGCGCGAAGGATATGGGGCTTCACGCCGAGCGCGTACGCCGCGTCGCCGAGCGTGACGAACTCGTTCTGGTTCGTCTTGGCCTGGCTCTGCGTGACGGGCTTCTGCTGCTCCGCGACCTGCGCCTCTTTTTCCTTCCCGCATTTCCCCTCGGACACCCAGATCTCGAGCACGATGTCGCTCGCCTTGCCCGTGAGCATGGGCAAAAACGTCTCGGTGAAGCGCTTCGTGGCCGTGGGGATGCCCTCCTTGCCCTTCTGCGCGTGTGACTCGCCGATGCCGAGGATGAGCGGGTTTTCCGCGAGGATCGCGGCAAACGCGTCTTTGGGCGTGTCGTAGAGCATGCAGCCCATCTCGCCGCACGGCTCGGGCGGCGCGGCGGGGGCGGGTGCGGCGGCGTTCGCGGAAGGGGCGGGCGCGGCGCTCGCGACCGGTGCGGCGCTCGGGGGCGGCGCTGCGGAGGCCGTCGCGGGCGGCGGAGGCGCGGCGCTGTCGGGCGTGCGGCACGCGGCGACGGTGGCGAGGCAAAGGAGCGGAAGGAGGCGAGCGCTCAGCATGGCGGGAGGAGTGACGCGAGGACACGGAAGTTCCTCGGCCCTGTCAAGCGCTTCGGCGTGTCAGCGGAGCCCGGTGATTCGCTCGAGCTGCATCTGGTACGATTTCGAGAGCTTCGACTCGTCGACGCGCGGCCGGAGCGCTTTCAGCGCCGATCGCGTGGGCACATCGACGTCGGCGCCGAGCCGCGCCGCTTCGAGGTGCAGCTCCAGGGCGCGTTTGTAGCCCGCTTGCGCCTTCCACACGTCGCCGCGCAAATCATCGAGCTCGGCCCCGTGCTGGGTGAGCATTGCGCACGCCGAGACTTTCTCGCGGCTGCCGAGCATCATGGCCGCGCTCGAAGCGTCGTGCCGCGACAGCGTCTCCCACATCGGGCCGAACAGATGCAGCGCCGTCGTTTGGACGAGCTCCACCGCCTCGTCGAGCCGTCCGGACCGCTTCAAGCCGACGACGCGGCCGAAGACGTCGGCGAGCTGTTGGACCATGCGGACCTTGAGGTCCTTGTGCGTGCTCGACATGCGCTTCCCCGCATCCCCTGGCGGAATGTGCACCCTACCAGGCAGCACTTCCCCCGTCGAAATTTCAGTGTCCTTCGGCTGTATGCGCACCAGGCAGCCCGTATGTGTAAAAAGTCACCCGAAGCGGCCTACATCTTGGGTCCGAGGAGGGGAAACGCCCTTCGCTTCGCCCCCCGTCCCAACTCGTGCCATGCTCGCCCCGTCCGTCCACGGCGCCCCGACCTTTCCGAATGCTCCACACGATCCGCTACGGTAGGCTCTTCGACGATTTCGTTCCCGGGGCGATCTACGCCCATCCCTGGGAAGTGACGGTCGACGAGGGCATGCTCGCGTTCTTCGCCGCCTCGTTCCAGGACGTGATCCCGACCTACGCGAGCCGGCGCGCCGCGCGGGAGCTCGGCCTTCGCGACAGGCCCGTCCACCCGCTCTTGCTCCTGAACCTCGGCCTGTCCTTCAGCGTGCACGATGTGAGCGAGCAGGCGATCGCCCACCTCGCGTACATGGACGTGCGCTTCCCGAACGCGTGTTATCCAGGCGATACCGTGGTCGCCGCGTCGCGCGTCATCGGCACGCGGCCCGTCTCGACCGGCGACAAGGGCGTGGTCCACGTGCGCACCGAGGTCTCGAACCAGGACGGCGAAGTCGTCTGCTCGTTCGAACGCAAAGTGCTCGTCCGCGTCGGCAAGGTCGCGGGGCGCGCCGCGATCACGCCACAAAGCCCGGTCGACGAGCGGCCCGCCGCGCCCTCGTCCCGCGCGCCCGTATCGCTCCTCGGGGACCTCGCGCCGCCGCGCCGCGCGGTGTTTCCTACGTTCTGGGACGATTTCGAGGTCGGCGACGTATACGCGCACGAGGCCGGGCGCACCGTGAGCGAAGCCGAGCACATGCAGCTCACGACGCTCTTCCGGAACTCGCATCCGATGCACGTCGACGAGCGGTATTGCCAGAAGAGCTCGTTTGCGAAGACGCGTGTGGTCTTCGGCGGCCTCGTGCTCGCCTGGGTGCTTTCGCTGTCGAGCCGCGATACCGCGGGCAACGCCGTCTGGGACCTCGGCCTCGACGACGGCGCGCACCCGAGCGGCGTGCTCGCCGGCGACACGCTTTACGCCGCGTCGTCGGTCGTCGCCAAGGAAGAGCGCGGCAAGGACGCGGGTATCGTGGTCCTGCGCGTGATCGGGCTCAAGAACACGCCGGCGCGGGTCCTGCTCGAAAAGGGGGCGGACCTGTTCACGCCCGAGCTCGGCAAGACGGCGGGCCGCGTGCCCGAGAAGGCCGTCGAGATCACCCGCACGCTCCTCGTGCGGCGTCGCACGTGAATTGCATTCATCCCACCGGCCCGGAGAGCATCATGATCAAGATCAAGCGCATCGATCACGTCGCCATCGCCGTCGACAACATCGATCACGCGCTCGTGAAGTGGCAGCAGGCGCTCGGCCTCGAGCCCGGCGTGCGGGAGCTCGTCTCCTCGCAGAAGACCGAAGTCGTGCTCGTGCCCGTGGGCGAAAGCAACATCGAGCTCATCGAGCCCAAGGGCAACGAGGGGCTGCAAAAGTTCCTCGAGAAACGAGGCCCCGGCCTGCACCACATCGCCGTGGAGGTCGAGGGCATCGAGGCCGCGCTCGAGCTTTTGAAATCGCTCCACGTCCCGCTCATCGACGAGACCCCGCGCATCGGCGCGCGTGGCCACAAGGTGGCGTTCGTGCATCCGCGCGCGACGGGCGGTGTGCTCGTCGAGCTGGTCGAGCCCGAGCCGTCGCATTGACGAGCGTGTGATGACGACGACGCCGATCCAGCTTCGAGAAGCGCTCCGCGGCGAGGGCGACCGCGAGGTGCGCACCGTCCTCGCCGACGAGCGCCGCAAGCTCGTGCTCATCGCGCTGCGCAAGGGCGCGGTGCTCGCGGCGCACCACGCGATCCACCCGATCACCATCCATTGCCTCGAAGGCCAGGGCGAGCTCCGCGTGGGCGAGGAGGTCGTTTTGATGTCGCCGGGCGTCGTCGTCCCGCTCGACGCCCACGTCGTGCACGAGGTCGAGGGAAAACCCGAGATCGTGCTGCTCGTGACGATGTTCCGCGACAAGAAATGACGCGTGCGTCGGGGCGATCGTATTGTCCTGACGAACTCGTTTGTCTCTCCGTACGATTGTCTCTCTGCTACTCGCGCCCCTCGGCGGCGGCGACGGCGGCGACGACCTCGGAGAAATCCCACTTGTCGGTCGCCGCGTCCGCGCTGCTCGGCGGCGGCGGGAACACGCTCTTTCGGGTGACGGCGGCGATGAGCTGCCCGAGCGTGACCTCGCACTCGCGCGGGCTGCCGGCGATCCCGAGCTTCGCGCCCACGTCCTTCGCCACCATGTCGAATGCCTCGGGGTCGAAGTCGTAGAGCTCGGCGTCCACGAGGAGCACGAGCGGCCGATACTGCGCCGAGTCGCTGCGCAGATCGAGCAGGTTCGTCTCCCGGAGGGCCACGCCGGAGGGCCCGAGCACCACGCCCGCCCGCGAAAGGGTGTCGGGGGGCAGGCCCACAGCGAGGACCATCGGGGCATGGAAGCTCACGGGGGTCGGGCGATCGAGGGCCATGGCTCACCCGCAATACCAGAATCCGATCGGCTTTGGAATGCAGCCGCTCGTTCCCGTCCACCCATGGGCCCTTGACGCTCGGGGCCACCTCGGCGAATTGCCATGTATGCGCGCCATCGCCGTTTCCACGCCGGGCGGCCGGGAGGTTCTCTCCCTCGCCGAGATCGACACCCCCGCACCAGGCCCAGGTCAGGCCCGCGTTCGCGTCGAAGCCGCGGGCGTGAACTACATCGACGTCTATCAGCGCACCGGTCTCTACAAGATGCCCCTTCCCGGGCGGCTCGGCCTCGAAGGCGCCGGCGTGGTCGAGGCCGTGGGCCCCGAGGTCACGTCGATCGCGCCCGGTCAGCGCGTCGCCTGGGCCTCCGTGCCCGGCTCGTATGCGAGCCATGTGATCGCGCCGGTCGACAAGCTCGTGGTCGTGCCCGACGGCGTCGATACGAAGACGGCCGCGGCCGTGATGCTGCAAGGCATGACCGCGCAATACCTCGCGACCTCGACGTTCGCGCTCGGCCCGGGCGATACGTGCATCGTGCACGCGGCCGCGGGCGGCGTGGGCCTGATCCTGTGCCAGCTCGCCGATCACGCGGGCGCATTCGTGTTCGGCACGGTCTCGACGGCCGAGAAGGCGGCCCTCGCGCGCGCGGCGGGCGCCGACGAGGTGATCCTTTACCGCGAGGTCGATTTCGCCGCCGAGGCGCGGCGTCACACGAACGGCGCGGGCGTCGACGTCGTGTACGACTCCGTCGGCAAAGACACCTTCGATCGCAGCCTCGGAGCCCTCAAGCGGCGCGGCATGCTCGTGCTCTACGGCCAATCGAGCGGCCCCGTCGGGCCCTTCGATCCGCAGCGCCTCTCGGCGGCGGGCTCGGTCTTCCTGACGCGGCCGAGCCTCGGCGACTACACGGCCACGCGCGAGGAGCTCGCCGCCCGCGCTGCGCAGCTCTTCGCGCGGATCGCCGAGGGCACGCTGTCCGTCCGCATCCATGCCGAGCTCCCGCTCGCGGATGCCGGCGAGGCCCATCGCCGCCTCGAAGGCCGCGAGACCACGGGCAAGCTCCTCCTGATCCCGTAGCGCCGTCGTCGTGGTAAAGCGGGGGCATGTCGACCCGCCAATCAGGTCCCCGTCCTGTCCGCGCGCCCCGCGGTGCCACCCTTTCTTGCAAGGGCTGGGTGCAGGAGGCCGCGCTGCGCATGCTCCACAACAACCTCGACGCCGAGGTCGCCGAGCGGCCGGACGATCTCGTCGTGTACGGCGGCACGGGCAAGGCCGCGCGCTCGTGGGAGGCGTTCGACGTCATCGTCCGTGAGCTCCAGGATCTCGCGGACGACGAGACCTTGCTCGTGCAGTCGGGCAAGGCCGTGGGTCGGTTCCGCACGCACCCGGACGCGCCGCGTGTGCTCATCGCGAACAGCAATCTCGTTGGCCGCTGGGCGAACTGGGACGAGTTCCGCAAGCTCGAGCAGCTCGGCCTGACGATGTACGGCCAGATGACGGCGGGCTCGTGGATCTACATCGGCACGCAGGGCATCTTGCAGGGCACGTACGAGACGTTCGTCGCGGCGCGCAAGGCGCACGAGGCGCGCTCGGGCCGCGAGGGCGGGCGCTGGGTGCTCACGGCCGGGCTCGGCGGCATGGGCGGCGCGCAGCCGCTCGCCGCGACGATGGCCGGCATGTCCTGCCTCGCGGTCGAGATCGATCCGCAGCGCATCGAGCGCCGCCTGGAGACGCGTTACGTCGATCAGCGCATCGACGACCTCGACAAGGCGCTCGCCGCGATCGAGGCGGCCGTCGAGAAGAACCAGCCCACGTCCATCGCGATCTGCGCGAACGCGGCCGACATCTTCCCCGAGCTCGTGCGTCGTGGCGTGGTGCCGGACCTCGTCACCGAGCAGACGGCCGCGCACGATCCCTTGATCGGCTACATCCCCGAGGGCCTCTCGCTCGCCGAGGCGGCCGCGCTGCGGGCCTCGAACCCGAAGGAGTACGTGGCGCGGGCGAAGCGCTCCATGCGGCGCGAGATCGAGGCCATGCTGGAGATGGCGCAATGCGGCTCGGAGGTCTTCGACTACGGCAACAACATCCGGACGTGTGCGCAGGAGGCCGGTTGCGAGCGCGCCTTCGACATCCCGGGCTTCGTGCCCGCGTACATTCGCGAGCTCTTTTGCCAGGGCAAGGGCCCGTTCCGCTGGGTCGCGCTCTCGGGCGATCCGGAGGACATCCTGGTCACGGACCGCGCGGTGCTCGAAGCCGTGCCGAACGACCCGGACCTCGCGCGGTGGATCAAGCTCGCCGAGGAGCGCGTGAAGTTCCAGGGTTTGCCCTCGCGCATCTGCTGGCTCGGTTATGGCGATCGGGCCAAGGTCGGCCTCGTGTTCAACGAGCTGGTTCGTCAGGGCAAAGTGAAGGCGCCGATCGTGATCGGCCGCGACCACCTCGATTGCGGGTCGGTGGCGAGCCCGTTCCGCGAGACGGAGGGCATGAAGGACGGCTCGGACGCGATTGCAGACTGGGCGATCCTGAACGCGCTCGCGAACACGGCGGGCGGCGCGTCCTGGGTGAGCTTCCATCACGGCGGCGGCGTGGGCATCGGCAATTCGCTGCACGCGGGGATGGTCATCGTCGCGGATGGCACGGACGCGGCGGCGCGGCGGCTCGAGCGGGTGTTGACGATCGATCCCGGAATGGGCGTGATTCGCCACGCGGACGCGGGCTACGAGACGGCGCAACATGTCGCCGAGGAAAAGGGCGTCCGGGTGCCACACCGGATGAAAGGCTGAGGTCGTCGTGAGGGCGGGGGCGCACGACATCGAAGTAGAAACGCCGGATCTCGTGGTCCTTCGTATCCGCGGTGAGATTTTTCCCCCGGATGCGGAGGCCTTTGGCACGGCCATGGTGGAGCAGGCCCGGGGCGGGACCGGCTTCATTCTCAGCATCGTCGAGAGCGAGATCGCGATGAGCGCGACGAGCCGGAAGGCGTTCATCGCGGCGATGCGCGGCGTGCCTCGCCTCGCCAACGCCGTCGTCGGCGCGAGCTTCGGCGCGCGCGTGATCGCGAAGCTCGTCGTGACGGCCGCGCGTGTGCTCGCGAGGGCCCGGTTCGACCTTGCCTTTTTCGACGACGAGCCGAGCGCCCGCGCGTGGCTCCGCGACCAGGGTTGTGTCGCTTGCGGCGCGACATCCGGACCTGACAGATCGTCCGGATCGTCGTAACCTCCGCCCCCGACATGACCTTGGTCCGTTCGTCTGCGGCGCTCGCGCCTCTCGCGCTCCTCCTCCTCGCCTGCCCCGGCACCTCGACGGTCACCGGCCCAAAGGACAAGGCTGGCCCTTCCGGGTCGGCCTCCGCGTCCGTCGAGGCGCCCGGCCCGGAGCTCGATCCGCCCCCGCCCACGCCCAAAAAGCCCGTGTTCAAGGAATATCACGGGGAGAGCGTCGCCGACGATTACCAGTGGCTCGAAGACGGCGCGAGCTCCGACGTCAAGAGCTGGGTCGGCGACCACAACCGGCGGACCCGGGCCTTCCTGGACATCTTGCCCGGCCGTCAGGCGCTCTACACGAGCGTGCGCAAGTTCGTCGAATACGGCACGCCTGCGTTTTACGCGTTCCAGCACAAGGGCGGCGTCCTCTTTTCGATGCGCTGGCGGCCGCCGAAGCAGCAGCCGTTCCTGGTCACGCTCACGCCCGTCGACAAGCCGAACGCCGAGAAGGTCCTCGTCGACCCGACCACGATCGACGCCTCGGGCAATACCTCGATCGATTATTACGTCGCCTCGCCCGACGGCGGGAAGGTCGCGGTCTCGCTCTCGAAGGGCGACCGTGAAGGCGGCTCGATCCGCGTCTTCGACGTGGGCTCGGGCCGCGAGATCGCCGAGGTCGTGCCGCAGGGCGCCGGCCGTTACAAGGGCAAGAGCATTGCCTGGAACGCGGGCGGCAACGGATTTTTCTACACGCGTTATCCCGCCGAGGGCGAGGGCAAACCCGAGGACCGAGGGTTTTACCAGAAGGTTTATTTCCACAAACTCTACACGCCCGTGAAGGACGACGCGCCGGCGATCGACAAACTCCCGCGCCTCGCGCAGATCGACCTCGAGACGAGCGGCGACGGCAAATTCGTCACGGCGCGGGTCGAGAGCGGCTACGGCGGGCCGAAAGAGCACCACGTCTTCCGCCAGGGCGGGGGTTTTACCAAGGTCGCGGATGGGCCCGACGAGGTCGAGCGCATGGTCGCGGGGCCCGACGGCGACCTCTACATCATCTCGAAGAAAGACGCGCCGCGCGGCAAGCTCCTGCGCACCTCGGCGTGGAAGCCTCAGCTCGCGAAGGCCACGGCCGTCGTGCCCGAGAGCGAGTCGGTTTTGCTCGACGTGCTCCCCACGCTGCAGCGCATCTACGTGCGTTCGAGCGCGGGCGGGCCCTCGGAGATGCGCTGGTTCGACCTCAAGGGCAAGCCCGGCGGCATCGTGCCGATCCTGCCCGTCTCCGGGGTGCACGAGGTCGTCTTGCTCCAGGAGGACGACCTCTACTTCGAGAACGAGAGCTTCACCGAGGCCTCGGCCTGGTATCGCTTCCGCGCGTCGAGCGGCAAGGTCGAGAAGACCGCGATGGCGCAGCCCGCGACGGCCGATTTCAGCGACGCGACCGTGGTGCGCGAGACGTGCACGTCGAAGGACGGCACGAAGATCCCGCTCAGCATCCTGCGCAAGAAGGACGCCAAGCTCGACGGGCAGAACCCCACGATCCTCACGGGGCAAGGCGGCTTCGGCGTGGTCGTCGCGCCGGACTACGACCCCACGCGGCGCGCCTGGCTCGACGTCGGGGGCATCGTCGCGGTGGCGAACCTGCGCGGCGGCGGCGAGGGCGGAGACGCCTGGCACAAGGCGGGCATGCTCACGCAGAAGCAGAACGTGTTCGACGATTTCTTCGCCTGCGCCGAGCGATTGTTCGAGCTCAAAGTGACGAAGAGCGACAAGCTCGCGCTGCTCGGCGCTCCGCAGTCGCCCTTGCTCATGGGCGCGGCGCTCACGCAGCGGCCCGACATGTTCCGCGCCGTCGTGGCGCGCGGCGGCATCTACGACATGCTCCGGCTCGAAGGCACGCCGAACGGCGCCTACGACGTCCCCGAGTACGGCTCGATCGCCGACGAGAAGCAGTTCAAGGCGCTCTTCGGCTACTCGCCGTACCACCGCGTCGAGGACGGCAAGCCCTACCCGGCGACGCTCCTGCTCACCGGTGAAAACGACCCGCGCGGCGATCCCTCGCACGCCCGCAAGATGGCGGCGCGCCTGCTCGCGGCGACGAGCGCGAAGGCGCCGATCCTCCTGCGTTCGAGCGGCGACACGGGCCGCGGCGTCGGCACGCCGCTCGACCACGCGGTGCTCGAAGCCGTGGACGTCTACACATTTCTGTTTCACGTGCTCGGCATCAAGAAGCCGTGAATCCGCTGCGAATCCATCTTCGCGCCACGTCGAGCTTGACTTGATCGGCCAAGGACCCGAAATCCTCTCCCTCTCACGGGGGGATACGAGGCGAATTCCATGAGCGAGACGGAGATGAACGGGGGTTTGGGGGCGCAGCCCGGCACCGCCGGGCGTGGTCCCCAAGCGATGACGGACGCAAAAATCACCCCGCTGCTCCCTTCGCGCGTCCTCTCCGGCAAGCGGCTGGTGGTCGTCGGCGGGACGGGCTTTCTCGGCAAGGTCTGGGTCTCGATGCTCCTGCATCGGTTCCCCGAGATCGGCCATCTCTACCTGCTCGTCCGGCCCAAGGCGGGCCAGTCCGCCGAGGAGCGGTTCTGGTCGCAGATCGCCACCTCCGCCGCGTTCGACCCGATCCGCGAGGCGCACCCGGGCGCCGAGTTCGAGACGTGGATCGCCTCGAAGGTCACGGCGATCGCCGGCGACATCGTCCACCACGAGTGTGGCCTCGACAAGGACCTGCTCGCGCGCATCGACGGCACGATCGACGCGGTCGTCAACGTCGCGGGTGTCGTCGACTTCAACCCGCCGCTCGACGAGGCGCTCGAGGTCAACGCGTTCGGCGTGACGAACCTCGTCTCGCTCGCGAGGCGCCTCGGGGCGCCGGTCCTGCACACGAGCACGTGTTACGTCGCCGGGTATCGCTCCGGCCTCATCGAGGAGGTCGACCCGCGCGAGGTGCCGTTCCCGCGCGCCGAGGGCGAGACCTGGTTCGGCGCGGGCATCGCCGAGCGCACGCTCGATCGTTCGCACTGGGATCCGCAGCGCGAGATCGACGAGTGCCTCGACCTCGTCAAGCAAGCGCGGCACCGCTGCGAGGACGCGTTCCGGCAGAGCGCGTTCCTCGACGAGGCCAAGGAGAACCTCCAGGCGCGTGGCGAGCCTTGCCGCGGCACGGCGCTCGAAGCCGAGCTCGCCAAGGTCAAGCGCCGCTTCATCGAGAACCAGCTCATCGAGGCCGGCACCGAGCGCGCGCATTTCTGGGGCTGGACGAACATCTACACGTACACGAAGAGCATCGGCGAGCAGGTCCTCGCGGCGAGCGGCGTGCCCTACACGATCGTTCGTCCGGCCGTCATCGAGTCCTCGTGCGTCTATCCGTTCCCCGGCTGGAACGAGGGCATCAACACGAGCGCGCCGTTCATCTACATGGCCATGCAGGGCCAGGTGCAGATCCCCGGCGACCACCGGGTCCACCTCGACATCATCCCCTGCGACATGGTCACGAGCGGCATGATCGCCTCGCTCTGCGAGCTGCTCGAGGGCAAGGCGGCCACCGTGTACCAGTACGGCACGACGGACACGAACGCCTGCCGCATGACGCGCTACTACGAGCTCATCGGCCTCTACAAGCGCAAGCTCGCGTACGAGGGCAAGCGCAGCGCGCTCTTCGACTGGGTCAAGGCGTACTTCGAGCCCGTCGGCCTCACGAAGAAGCAGTACGAGCAGCACGGCGCGCACCAGATCGCGAAGGCGATGGGCACGCTCGGCAGCGTGCTCGGCAAGATCGCGGGCGGGCCGGTGCGTCCGCTGCTCAAGCCGGCGTCGGACATGCTGCTCGGCGC
This sequence comes from Polyangium sp. y55x31, assembly GCF_029946505.1. Classification (GTDB taxonomy): domain Bacteria; phylum Myxococcota_A; class Polyangia; order Polyangiales; family Polyangiaceae; genus Polyangium. The sequence goes on along the minus strand of NZ_JARZHG010000004.1, from coordinate 270,244 downwards.
GGCGAAGGCCGAGGAGAAGATGGCCGGCGTGATGGACATCTTCCTCCCGTTCGTCGCGGAGGCGGACTGGGTGTTCTCCTGCGCGAACACGCGCGCGGCGATGGAGCGGATGCCCCCGGACGAGCGCGCGAAGTTCTACTGGGAACCCGCGACGCTCGATTGGCGCTGGTACATGTGGGACGTCCACATCCCGGGCCTCGAAAAGTGGGTCTTCCCGCTCATCGACGAGAAGCAGAACAAGGAGCTCAAGGCCCTCCGCAAGTACGACCAGCTCATCGACCTCATCGAGGAGATGGCCGAGCGGCACGATCACGCCGTCGCGTTGCAGCTCCTCACGGACGAGGGTCTCACGCGCACCACGTTCCGCGAGCTTCGGGACGGCATGCTCGCCACGGCCGCGCGCCTCGCGGCGGTGGGGGTTCGTCCGGGCGATCGCGTGCTCCTCGCGGGCGAGAACCAGCCTGCGTGGCCCGTCGCGTACTTCGGCATCCTGCGGGCCGGCGCGATCGCGGTGCCCGTCGATCCTGCGCTGGAGGAGCGCCAGCTCGTGAACATCCTCCGCTCGTCGGGGGCGCGTATCGCGCTCTGGGATTCGTTCGTCGAGGAGAAGGGCGGCAAGGGCGCGCGCGCCTCGATTCCCGAGCTCCGCGTCTACGATCTCGCGAGCTTCGCGGACCCCGATGCGCACGAACAACTCCCGGCGCCCGAGGTCACGGTCAAGGGCGAGGACATCGCGAGCATCATCTACACGAGCGGCACGACGGGCGATCCGAAGGGCGTCATGCTCTCGCACGACAACTTCACCGCGCTGCTCGCCTCGCTCGCGCCGATCTTCCCGCTCGCGCAGCACGACCGCATCCTGAGCGTCTTGCCGCTGCACCACACGTTCGAGTTCACGTGTGGGCTGCTCCTTCCGATCTCGCGCGGCACGCGCATCATCTACATCGGCGAGCTCAGCGGCGAGCGTGTCTCGAAGGGCCTCAAGGAGGGTCGCATCACCGCGATGGTCGGCGTGCCCGCGCTCTGGCAGATGCTCGAGCGTCGCGTGACCTCGCGCGTGAAGGAGCAGGGGCCCGCGGCCGCGGCGGCCTTCGATTGGGCCCTCGAGCTCAATCGTTTGCTCGGCGAGAAGGCCGGCTTGAACCTCGGCCGCCTCTTCTTCGGCACCGTGCACAAGGCGCTCGGCGGCAACGTTCGTTTCCTGATCTCGGGCGGCGCCGCGCTGCCCAAGGACACGGCGAACGTCTTCCGCGGCCTCGGTTTGCCGCTCAGCGAGGGCTACGGTTTGACCGAGGCGGCGCCCGTGCTCACCGTGGCCAAGGCCTCGCCGAGCCTGAAGCCGGGCACCGTGGGCAAGCCCATCCCGAACGTCGAGATCAAGATCGACAAACCCGACGCGGGCGGCGTCGGCGAGGTCCTCGCGCGCGGGCCGAACGTGATGCTCGGCTACGCCGGCAACGAGGAGGCCACGAGCGCCGCGATCGACGCGGACGGGTGGCTGCACACGGGCGATCTCGGCAAGCTCGACAAGAAGGGTCGGCTCGTCATCGTCGGCCGCAAGAAGGACGTCATCGTCACGGCGAGCGGCGAGAACGTGTATCCGGACGACGTCGAGAACCTCCTCGGCGGCACGCCGCACGTCCGTGAGATCGCGATCGTGGGCATCGACGACGGGCAGGGCGGCGAGCGTGTCGCGTGCCTCGCCGTGCCCGAGCGCGACGAAGGCGAGCCCGAGGAGGGCGAGAAGCGTCCTTCCCGCGCCGAGCGCCACGAGCGCGCGATGAAGGCGCTGCGCGAGGCGTTCCAGAAGCTGCCCAAGGTCGCGCAGCCCTCGGTCGTGCACCTCTGGGATCACGACCTGCCGCGCACCGCGACCCGCAAGGTCAAGCGCAGCGAGGTGAAGAGCGTGCTCGCGAAGCTCGCGAGCGCGTCGGCCATGCCCGCGGGCGAGGGCGGGGGGCAAGCGACGAGCGCGTCGGCGCGCCATGCGATTGCTACGATCGCCAACAAAAAGTCGGCCGATCTCACGCCGGGGATGTCGCTCCGCGGGGACCTGCGGTTCGACTCGCTCATGGCGATGGAGCTCGCGGCCGCGCTCGAATCGCAGACGGGCCGGGCGATCGACACCGATCGGCTCTCGCGTTGCGACACCGTGGGTGACGTGGAGGCGCTCGTCGTCGAGATCGGCGGCGAGGCGGCGCACGAGGTCGAGCTCGCGAAGGTCGAGGACGGCGAGGACGAGCCGATCAAGCTCCCGAGGCCGCTCGCCGACATGGCCAAGCAGCTCCTCGGCAAGGCCCAGATGAACTTCTACGACCGGGTGATGCACCCCAAGGTCTACGGAAGGGCCTACATCCCGCACAACCGGAACACGATCGTCGCCTCGAACCACGCGAGCCACCTCGACATGGGGTTCGTCAAGTACGCCCTCGGCGCGTACGGCGACGAGCTCGTCTCGCTCGCGGCGCAGGACTATTTCTTCGAGTCGGGGAAATGGCGCCGCGCGTATTTCGAGAACCTGACGAACCTCGCGCCCTTCGATCGCAAGGGTGGCCTCCGGCAGGCGCTCCGCCAGGCGGGTGATCTGCTCGATCAGGGCAACACGATCCTGATCTTCCCGGAGGGCACGCGCAGCACCGACGGCCAGATTCACGAGTTTGGCGCGGCGATCGGTCACCTCGCGCTGCACCACGAGGTCGACATCCTCCCGGTTTGGCTCGGCGGAACCTACGAGGCGTTGCCCAAGGGCGCGAACTTCCCGAAGAAGCGCAATCTCGTGGCGCGGATCGGCCCGCCGCTCGAGGTGCGCGAGCTCAAGCGTCTGACGGCGGGCATGAAGATGACCGTCGCGTGCCGCAAGGTCGCGGAGTTGACGCGGCAGGCGGTGGTCCTCCTCAAGGAGGGCAAGGTGCTCGACATCCGGCAGATCGACCGGATCGAGGAGGCGGCGCCGAAGCAGGAGCACCCGCTCGTGCTCCTCTTCCGCGACCTCGAGACGAAGTTCGTCCCGAACCGCGTGACCGCGCCGGTCACGTATTACTTTACGCTCGGCAACGAAAACGAGGCGAAGTGGACGCTGCGCGTCGAGCCGAACAAGTGCGAGGCGAAGATGGGCAAGCCCGAGGGCGCCGCGGCCGATTGCGTGCTGAAGACGTCGCCCGAGATCTTCCTCAAGATCGTGCGTGAGGCCTACACGCCGAGCCCGATGGAGTTCATGTCGGGCGCCGTGAAATCGAACGACATCTCGCTGCTCTTGACCTTCCAGAAGGTGTTCGATCTCGTATGAGCCGCTATCTCGTCACGGGTGCCACGGGGTTTCTCGGACGTCACCTCGTCTCGGTGCTGCTCTCGGGCGGTCACCAGGTGGTGGCGCTTTGCCGCAAGGAGCCCTCGGGCTTCGCCGGAAAAGAGGGTTTTTCGGTGGCGCGCGGCGACGTGCTCGACGCCGAGAGCGTCAAGCGCGCGGCCGAGGGCTGCGAAGGCCTCTTCCATTGCGCGGGCCGGGTCTCGCGGCGGCCGGAGGACGCGGAGGCGCTCTTCCGGGTGCACGTCGAGGGCACGAAGATCACGCTCGACGCGGCGCGGGCCGCGGGCGTGCGGCGTGTCGTCCTGGCGAGCACGAGCGGCACGATCGCCGTGAGCCGCGAGGCCAAGGTCATCGACGAGACGGCCTTGCCGCCGCAGGACGTGATCGCGCGCTGGCCGTATTACCGGTCGAAGCTTTATGCCGAGCGCGCGGGGCTCGATCGCAGCGGACCCGGGTTCGAGGTCGTGTCGGTCAATCCCTCGCTCCTGCTCGGCCCCGGGGACGTGCTCGGCTCGTCGACGGGCGACATCGTCAAGTTCATGGAGAAGCGCGTGCCGATGATCCCGAGCGGCGGCCTTTCCTTCGTGGACGCGCGGGACGCGGCCGTGACGATGGTGGCGGCGATGGAGAAGGGCCGGGCGGGCGAAAAATATCTGCTTGGCGCGAAAAACCTGACGTTCGAGGTGTTCTTCGGGATGCTCGAGCGCGTGACGGGCGTGAAGGGCCCGAGCATGAAGGCGCCGAAGAGCCTGCTCCTGGCGCAGGCGGGCGCCGAGATCATGGAGCGCATCGCCAAGCGGATGAATACGGAGACCCCGATCGACCGGGTGAGCGCGGAGATGAGCCAGCATTACTGGTACCTCGACGCGAAGAAGGCGGCGCGGGAGCTCGGTTTTGCGCCGCGTGACGCGATCGAGACGCTCTCCGATACGGTGAAGGATCTGCGCGAGCGTGGGGTCGTCTGGCCGAAGGACTGACGGCCCTCGGGGCCATTGCGATGCGCGCCCCCCTCGACTAGGGTCCGCGGGCGAGATGTCCTACGCCAAGCTCGTTTCGCCCACGTTTGTCGCGACCCTCGCCCTCACGGTCGCCGCCTGCGGCGGCCCCGCCGCGGAAAACCCGCCCCCGGCGGACCCGGCGAACGCCACTTCGACCACGCCGACCGCCGCTCCCTCGGCCGCTCCGACGGCGACCCCGACCGCGGCTCCCGAGGCCAAACCCGAGGCCAAGTCCGCCGCCCCGGCCGAGCCCGCGAAGCCCAAGGGGCTCGTCCACGACGTGGATGGCCCCGATGGGATTCGCCGCTGGGCGCTCTGGGATGGGCCGAAGACGGGCGCGGCCATCACCACGCCGAAGGCGTGGGTCGTCGCGCCCAACATGGGCAGCATGAACGACCCGAAGGACTCGTTCGCCGCGGTTCGGCTCAAGCTCGTCACGGTCCTCAAGGCTGACGCGAACGAGGTCGTCTACGAGGAGCGGGGGAACAAGTACGCGGTGCCGGCGGCGCTCGCGCGGCCCGCGGTGGCGCCGAAGGGGCTCAAGAAGGGCGCGTACGCGATTTGCAATTTCGGGCAAAGCCACTGGGTCGGGCGTATCGAGGCCGTGGACGCGAAATCGGCGACGTGCGCGCTCTGGTTCATGAAGAAGCTGCGGAAGGAAAAGCTCCCGCTGGAGGAGGTGCTCGCGTTCGAGGGGCCGCTCGGCATGGGGAGTTATGCGATGGTGCACTTCGAGGGCGGCCCGGATACCGAGTCGTGGTATCCCGCGCAGGTCTTCGCCGTGAGCGGCGAGGACGTCTGGGTCGAGATCGATACGCAGTTTGGCAATGGATACGGGGAGCGCGAGGGGCGGCGGGTGCACAAGGTCAAGACGTCGAACGCGAGGCCGATCGACGTCTCGAAGCCGCTCGCGGTGGGCGCGCCTTGCCTCACCGAGGACAACCCGCGTCTCGGGGATTGCAAGGTCAAAAAGGTGATCGAGGGAGGCCTCGCGTATGAGCTGACCTTCAAGGACGGTCAGCCGTTCAAAGAGGAATGGGACATCGGCACGGTGGCGCCGCTCCCCAAGGAGGCGAAGCCGGCCAAGTAAAGGCCGTTCGCGACGAACCACATGTCCTACGACGATCTGCTCGGCCGATTCGTGAACCTGCCCGTGCGGCGCCTGGGTCCGCCGGGCGCGTTCCTCGCCGTCGATTCGAGGGACCTGCGCCCGAATGCGCCGGTCGTGCTGCTGCCGCGGAGCGAGGTCCCCGAGGGCACGAAAGACGGGGACGATCTCGACGTCTTCGTCTACCTCGATTCCGAGGGTCGGCCCGTCGCGACGTTACGCACGCCGAAGGTCACGCTCGACGAGGTCGCCTTTCTGAAGGTGATGGACGTCAATCGGTACGGCGCGTTCTTCGATTGGGGTTTGCCGAAGGAGCTGCTCGTGCCGTATGCCGAGCAGACGCGCGACGTGCACGTGGGCGAGCGGCATCCGATTGGCCTCTTCCTCGACGATCGGGGGCGGCTCGCCGGGACGATGCGCGTGAGCGAGCTTTTGCGGGATGAGGGCGATTACGAGCTCGATGCGTGGATCGACGGGGAGGCGTGGCGGAACGATCCCGACATCGGCTTGTTCGTCATTCTGGAGCGGCGGGTCGTCGGGTTGGTCCCGGCGTACGAGCCGCACCAGCTCTCGCGCGGGGAGGCGGCGCGTTTCCGCGTGGCGAACATCCTGCCCGACGGCAAGGTCGAGCTCTCGCTCCGCGGACACGCGCACGAGGAAATCGAAAACGACGCGGCGCGCGTGCTCGCGGTGATCGGGCGTCCGGGCGCGCCGCGCGTGGGCGATCGGTCGAGCCCGGACCAGATCCGATCGATGTTCCAGCTCAGCAAGAAGGCATTCAAGCGGGCCGTGGGGCACCTCTTGAAGCAACGTGTGGTCTCGGTGGACCCGCAAGGGTTCGTCGTGCCGAACCGGCGCTAGCGCGGCTTCAGAAGGGCGGGGTCACGGCGCAGACGTCGGCGAGCTTGGTCGCGCCGTCCGGCGTTTTGATCTCGTACTGGAGGCCGTCACCTTCGACCTTCGTCACGGTCGCGGCCACGAATGCATCCGACTCCGCGGGGACGGCGAACACCTTGTCCCCGGCCTTGTAGGCGCGGACGACGTCGAGCGGTTTTACCTGCGCCGCGGGCACGCGCGTCGCGCCCTGGAGCCAGGCCGTCGTGCCGTCGGTGTAGACGAGCGTGCCGAGCGTCCAGCCCTTGGAATCGGGCTGCTGCTTGTAGGCAACGGGCGCGGCGAATGCGAGCTTTCCGTCGAGGGGCAAGACCTGGTCGGGCTGGAATGCTTGTTCGGTCCGCTTCGTGTCGAAGAGGAAGGCGACCTTGATCTCGGCCTCGGATGCGGCGAGCACGCGGCCGCACGTGGTCGATCCCTCGACGGGCACGAGCACCAGGGCGCCCTTCGCGAGGCCCCGCGCCGGCGTCGCGGGGAAGGTATACGCGCCGGGGATCGCGAAATCGGGCTCGCCCGCGGGACCTTTGAAGACGTTTTTCGTGCCGTCGGCGCGCACGAATTCGTAGAGGCTGATCGTCCAGGATTCACCCGGGCCCACGGTCCAGGCGCGTTTTCCCGGAATGGCCACGGTCTTTCCGGGATCGTCGCCCGCGAACGCGCGGACCGTGCCGAACCGCTCGTCCTTGCCCGCGAGCGGGCTATTCGCGGCGACCCGGGCCCCCGCGGGCGCGTCGGTCGTCGTGTCCTTGCCCGTGCCGGCCTCGGGCGTCTTCACGGGCTCGGAAGAGCTGCCGCCCGTGCATGCGGTGACGAGGGGAATCGTGGCGAGGGCGAGGAGGAGGCGGACGCGCATGGCGCCCATCGTATCGCGCTTCGGGCGCGGGTGGGGAGCTTCAGAGACCGGTCTTCCAGCGCACGATGGGCACGTTGCGGGAGTTGGTCGGTGCGTCGGGCGTATCCCGGAGGACGATCGAGATGAGCCAGATGTGATCGCTGTTGTCGACGGGCCTGCCGTCGACCGTGATCGGATCGGACCGGCTCGCACGCAAGGCCTGGAGGATCGGCTCGTCCAGGAAAGGCAATCCCCGCAGGATCCTGCAGTTCGTGTTCCTCCCGTCCGAGCGGATCGTGCACTGCACGCTGACCTCCCCCTGGACGCGCGCCAGCGAGGCCATTCGCGGGTATTTCAGATCGAACCCGTAGAGCTTGGCAGGACGAACGATCTTCGGGACGTAGGTGCGCGCAGGGCTCGGCGCTGGGGCCGGCGCGACGTTCGGCGCGGGCACCGGGGAAGGCGTTTTCGCCTCGCTGCGCGCCTCGGGCTCGGTGCGTGCCTCGGGCGCGGGCGTCGGGGCGGGCTCTTCTTGCCGCGATGGCGCGACGTTCGGCGCGGGCGCGACGGGCTTCGGCGCGCGCGGGGGCTCCGCGTTTTCATTCCCGTCCCCCGTCGGCACGGCGAGCGCGCGGGATTCGGGCGTGGAGAGGTCGGGCGTGGGCAGAATGGTGTCCGGCTCGTTTTCGAGGACCGTGACCCTCGGCTCAAGGGCGGGCTCGCCCGTCACGTCGACGGCCACGTCGCCGCGGCCCACCCCGAGGCCGCCCGCGATGACGAGCGCCGCGACGCCGAACGAAAGGGCGATCTCCGGCGCGATCGGACGCGACGCGGGCGCCTTTCGCCGGGCCGGCTGCTCGCTCGCCTCGCTCGCGCGGAGCACGCGCGCCTGCCAGCCGATCGGCGGATGCACCTCGGGCTCGGCGTGGGGCATTGCCGCGAGGATGCACTCGTATTTGTGTCGCGCGGTCGTGCAGGACGCGCAATCGTCGAAATGCGGGTCGAGCGGCTGTCCGCGCTCGATCTGGAGGATGCCGTCACGCTCGAAGCGGTCGCAGAGAGCCATGGTGTTCATCGCGGATCGATCCCTTTGTTTTCGAGGCATTGACGGAGCAGGGGCATGGCGCGGGCGACACGCGCCTGGAGCGTGGCGGGCCTCTCGTGGCAGATGCGCGACATCTCCTCGTAGGAAAAACCCTCCTGATGGCGGAGCACGACGGCGATGCGCACGTGTGGCTTGAGCTTGCCGAGGCAAGCTTCGAGGGCCTCGGGCAGGTCACGCGCGGCGACCTGGGTTTCGGCCGACGGGGCCTTGTCCATTTCTTCGGGCGGCTCCTCGCCGAAGACGAAGCGGGAAAACCACCTGCGGTTCGCCTTCAAGGCGTCGAGGCATCGATGGTTCGCGATTGCATAAAGCCACGGCCGGAATCCGTTCGAGCCGGAGAAGGTGTCGAGGTCCTCGAAGGCCTGGATGAAGACGAGCTGGTGCACGTCGTCCGCGAGGGGGCGGCTGCGGAGCACCTTGTGGCAATACCGGTGGATAGCGGCGCCATACTCCTGCATGAGGATGACGAGCGCGGCGCGGCGATCCCCGCACGAGAGCGCCTCCAGGGCGCGTTCGTCCGGGGCGAGCTTCCGAGGCGCGTCAGAGACCGCCCCCCACCCGTGGACCCGTCCTGCAGCGATCACGTGTGTCATCGGTTGCCCTCCCCTCCATGGGCGACGGTGGAGACCCGGGGACAACAGAAAAAAAGTGGGCGGGCGCTAAATGCGCGGAAGCGCTCGGATCTTCGTTCGGCCGGTCGCGGTCAGCGCCGCCCGACCTTCTGTTCGAGCTCCGACCATCGGATCCGCATGACGACGGGGCGGCCGTGCGGGCAATGGCCGGCGAAATCGACCTCGTCGAGCGCGCGGAAGAGCGCCTCGGCTTCTTCCTTGGAGACGGCGTCGCCCGCCCGGATCGAGCCGTGGCAGGCCATCGTGGCGAGGGCGAGGTCGATCGCGCCGGAGAAGGCGCGCTCGCCGACACGCGAGAGCTCGGCGAGCAAGTCGCGCAGGAGCACCACGGGCGTTGCGCGGGCGGAGAGGATCTGCGGGACGGCCGTGATCGCGGCGTCACGCATGCCCCGCATGGAGACGTCGAGGCCCGTGCGGCTGATCGCGTCCTGGGCTTCCTCGATGATCGCCGCCTCTTCGGCGGTGACCGTGACCATTTCGGGGATCAGGAGCCGTTGCGAGGCGACGGCGCGGGTCTCGTAGGCGCGGCGGAGTCGTTCGAAGGTGACGCGTTCGGCGGCCGCGTGCTGGTCGAGGACGAAGAGGCCGTCTTGCCCCTCGCAGACGAGGAAGGTGCGCCGGACCTGGGCGACGAAGGTGAGCGAGCCGAATGCGCCGGGCCGATCGGCCGTGTACGCGCGCTCCTCCGCCGTGGGATACGGCATCGGGCGTGGTGGCGCGGCGAGCGGCGGCGCCGGCGTCGGCATCGGAATCGGCAGCGGAGGCACCGGCGGCGGGGTGTCCGCGGCGAGCCCCCACGGGTCCGGCTCCGGCTCCCGCTCCGGCGCGGAAGGAATGGTTTGGCCGGAAGCACCATTGCGAAGCTCCGGCAAAGGCAGCTCGCCCGATCCGTTCCACGTCGTGAGCGGCGGAGCGGCCTCGTCGACCGGCTTTTGCTTTCGCTGGCCGAACGGAGCCGGGGCCGACGAATCGGCGGATGCGGGCGCGGGTCCTTTGCCGAAGAGGCCTGGCAAATAGGGCGTCGGCGGCGGCTCCGGCGCCGCGGGCTCGGCCGGGAGGCTCCGCTCTTCGGCGCGATTCTTGTGGTAATGCGCCCACGGCGAGGCGCCGGGCGCGGGCAAACCGAAGGCGCGGGCCAGAGGCGTCGCGATGATCTTGTAGAGCGCGTCCTGGATCGCGCGGCCGTCGGCGAAGCGGACCTCGGCCTTCTGCGGGTGCACGTTCACGTCGACGAGCTCGGGCGGCAGGTCGAGGTGGACGACGCCGACGGGATACCGGCCCGGTTCGAGCACGCTGCCGTACGCATTCGCGACCATGCGCGCGAGCGTGCGGTCCTTGACGGGACGGCCGTTCACGAAAAACAAAAGCCGCGTCGCGCCCGCGCGCGCTCGCTCGGGTCGCGACAGGAAGGCCTCGACGATCATGGGGCCGCGCTCGCCCCGGCACGCGGCAAGGGGCTCGTCGTCGAACACGTCGCGCGCGCGTTCCTCGCGGCTCTGCGTGCGCAGCCACTCGCGCGCGACGCGACCATCACGCGCGAGCACGAGCGTGACGTCGGGACGGCAGAGCGCCGCGGACTCGACGACCTCGGTGACGTGCGCGCTCTCCGTGCTCACGGCGCGCAGGAACTTGCGCCGCGCCGGGACGTTGAAGAAGAGGTCGCGCACCTCGATGCTCGTGCCCGCCGCGACGCCGCACGGGCCGACGTCAGCGGGGCTTCCGCCGTCGATGCGGACGAGCGTGCCCTCGTCGTCCTCGTGCTTGCGCGTGCGCATCGCGAAGCGGCTGACGCTGGCGATGGAGGGAAGCGCCTCGCCGCGGAAGCCGAAGCTCTGGATGCGGCGCAGGTCGTCGATCGATCCGATCTTGCTCGTGGCGTGGCGGAGGACGGCGAGCGTCGCGTCCTTGCGATCCATGCCGCTGCCGTCGTCGGTGACGCGCACGAGCGTGACGCCGCCGCCCTCGATGTCGACGCGGATTCTTCGCGCGCGCGCGTCGAGCGCGTTCTCGACGAGCTCCTTCACCACGCTCGCGGGACGCTCGACGACCTCGCCGGCGGCGATCTGGTTGGCGAGGTCGTCCGGAAGAACGTGGACACGCCCGGGCGGCTGCGTCACGAGTCCTCGGTCTGCTCTTGGGCGGCCGCGACCGCTTCGAAAAACGCCTTCGTGCGTGGGCTCGTGAGCGTGATCGTCGCGAGCACGAGCGCACCCACGTCGAACATGATCAGCCGCGCGCGCGGCAGCCAGAGCCAGAGGCGCCGGTCGAGGAGGAGCGGCCACGCCTCGCGTTGATCCGCGGGCGCGGTGGAGGGCAGCGCCGGCAGGACGTCCCCGACGCGCACGACGGTGTCGACCCAGGCATACCGCGCGTCACGCAAGAGCCAGAAGGTCAAGGTCGCGAGCGCGGCGTTCGCGAGCAGGGCCTGGATGGCGAGCACGCGCGCTCCGGGCCTGCCGCTCATGGCCATGCCGCTCGAGATGACGAGCAGCACCGAGAGCAAGAAGCGGCCCGCGGAGAGCGGGAAGGCGAGGTGGCTCATCTCGCCGAGCGTGCGCAGGCGCGCGGCCTCCTGGAGGGCCATGAGCGACTCGATCGGCTCGGCGGCGTCTTTCAGGGACGAGGTCAAGGCCGCGACGTCGGGCAGGTTCCCGTCGCGCAGGTACACGAGCGTCGCGAACGCCTCGGAGAGGCCCTGAACACCGATGAGCCACGCGAGGATCATCGCTGCGACGAGGTACCAGGGCCGAAGCGTGCGCCTGCGCGCGGACGAGGGTGGAGGCGGAGGCGGCGCGGAAGTGCTCACGCAAGGGGGGCTCTAGCACGTTCCGGCGGGGCCGCGAACCACAGGTGGCGCGAGGCAGGCCACGTGTACTAAGAAATTGCCCGCAAGAGGTACCGGGTGGCCACCAAGAAGACCGAGCCGGGTAAAAAGACGACGAAAGCCTCGGCGGGCGGGGCGACCAAGCGAGGCAAGCGGGGCGATGCCTCCGCCGCGGCGAAAGCCGAGCGGCAGGCTTCTGCGACGAACGACGAGCAGGCCGAGGGCGCGGACGGCGCCGGGGAGGACGACGATCGCGCGGCCGAGCCCGAGGGCGCGGACGGCGAGGTGGTCGAGGCCGACTTCGAGATCGTCGACGAGGACGCGGACGCGGGATCCCTGGACAAACTCCCGCTCGTGGAGCGAAAGGGCTCGACGAAGGGCAGCGGCGACGCCGCGCTCTCGCGCACCGATCCGCTGCAAGCCTACCTGCGCGAGGTGCAGCGCCATCCGCTGCTCACGCCCGAGGAGGAGCAGAAGCTCACGCGGCACTACGCCGAGACGCAGGACGTGAAGACGGCCGCGCGCCTCGTGACGGCGAACCTCAGGCTCGTGGTGAAGCTCGCGTACGAGTATCGCCGCGCCTACAAGAACATCATGGACCTCATCCAGGAGGGCAACATCGGCCTGATGCAGGCCGTGAAGCGCTACGATCCGTATCGCGGCGTGAAGCTCTCCTCGTACGCGGCGTGGTGGATCCGCGCGTACATCCTCCGGTTCATCCTGAACAACTGGCGGCTCGTGAAGCTCGGCACGACGCAGGCCCAGCGCAAGCTCTTCTTCAACCTGAACAAGGAGAAGGCGCGGCTCTCGGCGATGGGCATCGAGCCCACGGCCGGCGAGATCGCGCGGCGGCTGTCCGTCGACGAGAGCGAGGTCGTCGACATGGATCGCAGGCTGTCGAGCGGCGAGGCGTCGCTCGATGCGCCGGTCGGCGACAGCGAAGGTCGATCGGTGTCGCGGATCGATCTCATGCCCTCGTACACGACCGGCCCGGACGCGGCGTTCGAGTCGCACGAGATGGACGAGATGGTGCGCGAGCGGCTCGCGAAGTTCCGCGAGACGCTGAAGGGCAAGGACGTCATCATCTTCGACAAACGCATGGCGGCCGAGGATCCGCTCACGCTCCAGGAGCTCGGCGACGAGTTCGGCATCTCGCGCGAACGCGTGCGGCAGCTCGAAGCACGGCTGACCACGAAGCTGCGCGAGTACCTGCGTGAAGAGCTCGGCGACGCCGTCGGCGGCGCGAGCTGAGCCGTGAGCGGCGCGCCCGAGCGAGGGGTGCTCTACGTGGTGGCGACGCCGATCGGCCATCTCGGCGATCTGTCGCCGCGCGCAGCGGAGACGCTCCGGAACGCGGCGCGCGTCGCCGCCGAGGATACGCGGCGGTCACGCGGGCTGCTCACGCACCTCGGGATCACGGGGAAACCTGTCGACAGGCTCGATGCGCATGCGTCGGCACACGACGTCGCGCGTGTGGTCGATCGGCTCCTGGCCGGAGAAGACGTCGCGCTCGTGACCGACGCGGGCACGCCCGTCGTGAGTGATCCGGGCACGGATCTCGTGCGCGCGGCGGCCGAGGCCGGCGTGCGCGTCGTGCCGATCCCGGGGCCGAGCGCGGTGATGGCGGCGCTCTCGGCGTCGGGGCTCTGCACGGGGGCGTTTCGGTTTCTCGGCTTCTTGCCGCGGAAAGGCCCCGAGCGGCGCGACGCGCTCGAGCTCGTGCGCGCGACGCCCGAGTCGGTGGTGCTGTTCGAGTCGCCGGAGCGCACGGCCGAGACGCTCGCCGATCTCGCGACGAGCATGCCGAATCGATCCGCCGCGGTCGCGCGCGAGCTGACGAAGGTGCACGAGGAGATCCTTCGCGGGACGTTGCCCGAGCTCGCGCGTGTCGCGGCCGAGCGCGAGACGCTCGGCGAGGTGACGATCGTGATCGGGCCGGGCGAGGCGCCGAAGGGGCCGCTCGTCGGCGAGGAGGAGCTCGATCGGCTCATCGACGAGCACCTCGCGCGCGGGCGACGGCCGAAAGACATCGCCGACGAGCTCGCGCTCGTGTCGGGCCGGCCGCGGCGCGAGCTCTACGCGCGTGTGCTCGCGCGGAAGAGGGACGAGCGGTGACGGACATCCACGCGGTGGTGTCGCGGCCGGGGCCGGTGGAGTCGGAGGTCCTCGCGGCGCTCGGCGATTCGTTCGAGGTCGAGCGAAAGGCGCTGCCGCCGGTGACGTTGCGGACGCTGAAAGGCGGGCAAGGCGCGCCGGTGCTCTTCCTGCACGGGCGAGGGCACGCGGCGACGATCTGGGCGCCTTTGCTCGCGGAGGTCGCGCGGTCACGTCGCGTGATCGCGGTGGATCTGCCGGGGTTCGGTCACTCGTCGTCGCCGCCGTTTCGGGGTGACGATCGTGGTGCGGCCGTTCGTTTTTTCGTCGAGCCGATCGCCGCGCTCGTGCGTGAGCTCGACCTCGCGGAAGCTTCGCTCGTGGGGCACTCGCTCGGCGGGCTCGTGGCGCTCGAGCTCGTGCTCGGAGGCCAAGTGCGACCGCCGAAGCTCGCGCTCGTTTCTTCGATGGGGCTCGGTCCCTGGGCGAGCTTGCGATCACGCGCGCTGTTTCGGCTCGGGCCGGAGCGGATCGCGCGGACGCTCGGGGCCCTCGGTTTGCCCAGGGTCGCGCGTGGAGATGCGTGGAGCGAGCGCCTCGCGCGCCTCGAAGTCGAGCTCTTCTCCGTGCTCGGAGGAAAGGCGCCGCCGGTGCGGGCGTTCGACGCGCTCTTGCCGATCGTTGGCCCCGCGTACGATCGATCGTTGGACCTGAAACGGATCGACGCCGAGACGCTCCTCGTCTGGGGCGAGCGTGATCCCGTGTTGCCCGGGCCGATCGCGATCGGGGCCGCGGCGGTGATGCCGCGCGCGCGGCTCGTGATGCTGCCGGGGCTCGGACACACGCCGCACATCGAGGGCGCGGCGCGTGTCACCGAGCTGCTTTCGTCGTTCCTCGTGTAGTGCGGCTCAGGCGAGGTTGACGTCGACCTCGTGGAAGCCCGCGACCTGCTCGTGGGCCTCGATCTGACGGCGGATCCAGGGCGCGTCGCGGCGGGCGACCACGATGATGTTCACCTCCTGGCCGGGCTTCGTCGTGATCCCGGACGTGGAGAAGCCCATCTTGCCGGCGTCCTCGAGCGACATCACGACGGCCTGCGTCTCGCGCTTGGTCTCGTCCGAGAGGAGCGTGTCGGCGTCTGCGCCCTTCACCATGTGCACCACGAAGGCAACGTGCATGGGCGGTATGGTCGCCTCGATCGTGGGGCGAGCGCAAGGGGCAGCGAATGAGGCTCAGCCGCGCTTTTTCTGAAGGTGCGCCCGCAATGCGCGCGCTTGCACGCGGTTTTTGCGAATCTCCTCGGAGCGCGCCCGCGGGTCGCTCGCCATTTCGAGCCGATCACCCTCTTTTTGGAGATTTTTGTAACTCGCGAGCCGCTCCGCCGAGAGCTCACCCTCGGCGACGGCCTTCTGCACGGCGCATCCAGGCTCTTTTTCGTGCCGGCAATCGGAGAAACGGCACATGGCCGCGAGCGCCGCGACGTCGTCGAAGGCCTCGTCGAGGCCCGAGCCCGTGTCCCAGAGGCCGATTTCACGCATGCCCGGCGTGTCGATCACGATGCCGCCCGTCGGCAGCACCACAAGCTCGCGACGCACGGTGGTGTGGCGGCCCTTGTCGTCCTCGTCGCGGACGGGCGAAGTGGCGAGGCGGTCCTCGCCGAGCAAGCGATTGATCAGCGTGGATTTGCCGACCCCGGAGGAGCCGAGCAAGACGCCGGTCGAGTTGTCGCGCAGGTACTCCCGCACGATCTCGATGCCCTCGCCCGTCGCGGAGCTCGACGCATGAATGGGCACGCCGCGCGCAATGGCCGTGGCCGCTTCGATGGCGGGGCCGGGATCGGCGAGGTCGGCTTTGCTGAGGAGGATGACGGGGTCGGCGCCGCTCTCGCGGGCGAGCGCGAGGTAACGTTCGAGCCGGCGCGGGCTGAAATCACGGTTGAGCGAGCTCACGAGGAAGACGTGATCGACGTTCGCCGCGACGACCTGCGGCTTCTTGTCGAGGCCCGCCGCGCGGCGAACGAAGGCCGTGCGGCGCGGGAGGATCGCCTGAATGATGGCGCGTCCTTCGGTATCTGGCGTCTCGTCGAGGACGACCCAGTCGCCGACGGCGGGCATGTCGAGCGGGCTATGGGCCTCATGGCGGAGGCGGCCGGCGATCACGGCCCAGCGCTCGACCGTTCCGTCATGCACGCGATAGGCGCCCCGGTGCTCGGTGATGACCCGGGCAGGCAGCCGCGAGCCTGGATGCTCGGCGGCATGCGCGGCGAAATGGCCGGCGAAATGAGGGGTGAATCCGAGGCGGACGAGGTCGGGGTTCATGCGGGAGGTTTGGCCTCCCCGAGACCTTAGCAGAGGAAAGGACGGCCTTCCGTCAGGCTTCTTTCCGTTCGCCGAGCAGCTCCAGCCGGGCGATCGTCGCGCACGTCTCGCTGATCGCCCGCATGAGGCGCAGGCGATTCTCGCGGACGGGGATGTCGTCCGTCATGACGTACACGTCGAGGAAGTAGCGGTGAAGCAGCGGCGCGAAGCTCGCGACCTCGCGCAGCGCGCCCGCGTAGTCGCCCGCGCGGCGCAGATCGACGAGCTTCGACGCGAGCGCGAGGTAGCCGTCGTGGACGGCCTTCTCGCTCGCATGATCCTCGGCCCGCGGCGGGGTCGGCTCGCCCGCAGGCGCGCCGCTCGCGATGTTCGTGGCGCGCTTGAAGACTTCGCCGACCCGCGCGCGCGTGTCCGCGTCGAGGCCCGCGAGCGCCGTCGCCCGCGCCCGCGCGTCGATCGGGCGATCGGCCGCGACAGGCAGGGCGGCCGCGACCGCGTCGCTCGGCAGCTTCGCTTCGAGCAGGCCGCGCAGGCGCTCGGTGAAGAAGTCGCCGAGTTTGTCCGTGAGCTCGCCCGGCCCGAGGTCGAGCGAGACGCCGCCGTAGCCGTCGTACGCCGCGCGGAACGCGTCCGAGAGGCGCAGGTCGAACCCACGATCGAGCACGGTGCGAAGGATGCCGAGGCACGCGCGGCGCAGGCCGTACGGATCGGCCGCGCCCGTCGGCGTGAGGCCGATGGCGAAGCAGCCGACGATGGTGTCGAGCCGATCCGCGATCGACACGAGCGCGCCCGCGTCCGAGGGCGGCGTCGCGTCCTGCGCGCCCTTCGGCTGGTAATGCTCGCGGATCACGTCGGCGACCTCGGGGCTCGTGCCTTGCGCGAGCGCGTAGGCGCGACCCATCTCGCCTTCGAGCTCGGGGAACTCGCCGACCATGAGCGAGACGAGGTCACACTTCGCGATGTGCGCGCCGCTCGCCGCGGCCATGATCGTGGGCTCGGGGAGCTGGAGCAGGAGGCCGAGCTCGCGCGCGAGCCGCTCGACGCGCTCGGCCTTGCCGAGCATGGTGCCGAGGCGCTTCTGGAAGACGATGCCGGCGAGCTTCGTGCGCCGCTCGGCGAGGGGCACCTTGACGTCCTCGCGGTAGAAGAAGCGCCCGTCCGAGAGGCGCGCCCGCATGACGTTGTCGTTGCCGCGCCGGATGTTCGCGGGGTTCTCGGCGGTGTTCACGACCGAGAGGTATTTCGGCAGGAGCTTGCCATCGGGCGCGCGCATGCCGAAGTAGCGCTGGTGGCCCTTGGCGACGGCGAGGATCACGCGCTCGGGGAGCTCCAGGAACTCGTCGCCGAAGCCGCCCACGATCACGTGCGGCTCCTCGACGAGCGAGAGGTTCTCCTCGATGAGGAAGTCGTCCTCGATGAGCGTGCCGCCCGCGGACGCGGCGGCCTCGAGCAGGCGCTCGCGCATCACACGCGCGCGCTCCTCGGGATCGACGAGCACGTGCGCGGCGCGGAGCGCGTCGACGTACATCGCGGCCGAGGTGATGGTGATCGCGCCGGGCGCGAGGAAACGATGACCGTACGTGGTGCGGCCGCTCTTCGCGCCGGCGATCTCGAGGTCGAGCACGTCCTCGCCGAAGAGCGCGATGACCCAGTGGATCGGCCTGCCGAACGCGAAATCGCCCGCGCCCCAGCGCATCGATTTGCGGAAGGGGATCGCGGTCGCGATCTGAGCGAGCGCCTCGGGCAGGAGCGCGGAGGTGAGCTTGCCGGCTTCGCGCCGCGTGCCGACGAGGTACTCGCCTTTCGGCGTCTCGACGCGGCGCAGATCGGCCACGGAGCCGCCGATCTTCGACGCGAACGCCTCGGCCGCCTTCGTGGGCACGCCGTCCTTGAACGCGGCTTTGACGGGCGGACCCGTGACCTCTTCTTCGAGATCCGGCTGGCGCTCGGCGACGCCGGAGACGAGCACGGCGAGCCTGCGCGGCGTACCGAGCGCGCGGATGGCGCCGTGCGCGATGCGCAGATCCGAAAGGCGTTTCTTCAGGAGATCGGGGAGCGCGCGGAGCGCGGCGTCGACGAACGAAGCGGGCAGCTCCTCGCAGCCGATTTCGAGCAGGAGGTCGCGGGTCTGGGACATGGGGCGCGCAAGGTAGCGCAAACGGGGGGGGTGTGGGAGGGGCGTGTCTCGCCTATTCCAGATCCACATCCGGCTCCGCCATGCGCGTGAGCTCCCCCTCGATGGTCATGTCGCAGCTCCCGACGAGCCCTTCGCGCGAGAGGGTTCCATTCAGCTTCACGAGCAGCGAGGTCGCGCCCAGCGTGAGGGTGCCGCCTTTCACGGTGACGCTCTGGAGCGTCCCGTCGATCGTCTCGGACGGGCAGTTGAAGGGACGCACCGTCGCGACGTCGCCGTCCGCATCGGCGATCGACGTGGTGTCGCAGACGTCGCTCCACGTCAGGGTATCGCCGTCGTCGTGCAGCGTCCATTCGGCCACCGTCTTCTTCTCCGGGAGAGCGGAACCGTCCGGGCAGGTCCCGTTCTGCGAGAGCGCTCCGACATAGGTGCCGCTCCAATCGGCAGAGCAAGCGACGAGACTCAGGGCGATCGCCGCGGTCGCGAACCGATTCATTTCTACTTTCCACCTTTCTTCTTCCGCGGCCTTGCGAAGCGGCGGAGATAGACTCCACCCGCGCGCCGGGTCATTCGGAAATGTCCTCGTCAGGTCCGCGTGCAGCTTGATTCGCTCCTCACACCCTCACGAGGATTGTCCATCCTCGCAAGGTACGTCCGTATACCCAAATTTTGCAAGCCTCCACACGATGAGGGCGACGGGAGGAGCGCAGACGACGTTTGGAGGTCGTCCCGTCGTGCCGGGGCGTGCGCCGAGGGCGCTGGGCGCCGTCCGCGTCGTGCAGGGGCGCGCACGAAGGGGGGGCGGTGCACGTCGTCGGATGCAGCGATCGGCTCGGAGGGCGGTTCGTGCCGTTCTCCGCATGCAGAGGAAGCGTCCGAATGCCCAAAGCGCACGTCCCCGCATGCCTTGACACCACCGGACCGCGTTCGCAGCGTTCCCCGGTGCGCTTCGGCCTCTCCTTCCTCCTCGCCTTGCTCGCCACGGCTTGCCATACGGCGGCGGCTCCCGCTCCTTCCAAACCGGAGCCCCCGCCCGCGGTCTGCCCATCCCTCGCGGAAAACCCCGAGCGCATCGCCGTCCCGGAGCCCATTGCCGGCGAGGTGCACGAGATCTTCGATCTTCCGGACGAACCTATCCTCTGGGCGCCCGCCCCGAGCGACCCCGATCGCGACCAGTATCGCGCGGCCCTCCTGGCCAAGGTCGGCAGCGAGGCGGGGCTCTCGCAACACGCCTTGCTCGAACGTGCGCGAGACGTGATGACCGGCTCCTCCGGATACCGCGAGATCGACAACGTCAACGTCATCCTCGACGGCAAAGCAGGCGCCGTGCGCCCCATCGATTGCCTGGAATGGCGCCTCTTCCAGCGCCAGGCGCGCAGGTATCCGATGGTCGAACATCCCACCGAGTTCGGCGCTTACATTCTCCGGGGAAACGGCCGCGTAAAGGTCTATTTCTCCGGGGCCGATCGGGTCGGCGGCAAGTTACGCGGCGAGGTCAAGGAGCGCGTCCTCGCGGATCTCGGGCGCGGCTTTCAGCCGGTCGCGCATTTGCACAACCACCCGTTCCTGTTCGACCGCGTGCCCGGTGATCGCATGTGGACGACCGAGGAGACGAAGAACAACTACGAGGGCGGCGTCGCCCCGAGCCTCACGGACGTGCAAGCGTACCGCGCCATGCACGAACATTTCGGATTGCAGGGGGCGTGGGTGACGAATGGGCTCGATACGGCCCATTTCACGGCTGCGGAGTTCGACGTGCTTTCTGCGAGGGAATGACGCGGCCCTCACGGCGTCGCGGCGCCGTGGCGACGCAAGAGCTCGACCCCGTCGACGCATCCCGCCTTCGAGGCGATGTGCAGCAGGGAATCGTAGCCGGCGGGCGGCTGCATGTCGGCGCCGAACGCAGCGAGGAGGAGGTCGAGGACGGCGAGGGACTTTTTCCCCGTCCGCGTGACGAATTCGGCCGTCAGAAAGAAGCAGGCCTCATGTGCGGGCGGCCGGGCGAGCAGCGCCTTGACCGCCTGGGTGCGGCCGAGCTCGCAGGCGGCTTGGAGCGGCGTGAAACGCGTGGGGGGGCTCTCGCGGACGGCGTTCGGGTCGGCACCGGCGTCGAGGAGCGCCTTGATGACGGGCGGCCCCGCGTTCGCCGCCGCGAGGAAAAGCGGCGTGCCGCTCGGCGAAGGGAGGTTCACGTCGCCGCCCGCGCGTACGAGCGTGCGGACCATTTTCGCGTCCCGCACGAGGTGGAGCCCCGCCAAACCATCGACGCGGGTCTCGTTGGCCGAAGAGCCTCGCGAGAGGAGCAGATCGAGCGACCGGTGGGCCTTCACCGACACCGCCATCGGCACGAGCGCCGGACTGTCGAGAGGAGCCGCCGCGAGGAGCGCGGCGAGCGCGCTCGTATCATCGTGACGAAGGGCGGTGGCAATGGCCTGGGTGAAGCCGGCGGGCGTGATCGTCATGGGTCATCGAAACACCGGCGGCTCAGGGCGTCATGATGCACTTGTGCGAACAGCCATCGCAAAAATGCGAACGCTTTCGATTCTGCCCCTCAGTCGAACGTGAAGCACGTGCCCGCGACCTCGGCGATCAACGTCACGCCGGCCCCGATGACGGTGCCTCGTGCAAAGTAGGTGGCCTCCGACTGGCACGGCAGGACGGCATAATTTTGCCTCCACTGCGTCGTTTGATCCGGGGAAAGTCCGCCATCGATCGGGCCATACGAACATTGGCCGCCGACGCATACGACCGCGCCGGCGCCGAAGCCCTGGGCCGCCGGACAGGTGCCCCTGCCCAGCGCGTCGACCATTCCGGTATGGTAATGGTACGCATACGCTCGCATGGTGCAGGGCCCGGCCATGACGTCGTACGTATCGGCTTGCTTGTAGATCGCCGGGGCGCCCTCGATTCCTTGCGTCAAGCTCGAGGCCGCGACCTGCGCCTCCGCCTGGGCGAGGAGGTCATCGTTTTCCTGGAGGCGCACGCGCAGGCCGTCAATCTCGTCGGGCGCCGCTCGTTCCACGTGCGCGGACAGGTCTTCACGCTCCCGCCCGAGCTTTTCGACGAGCCAGCGATGGCCCTCGAGGCCCCGCACCTCCGTCTGCATTCCTCCTCGATCCGAGGCGCGTTGCGAGATCCCCGGCGCCACCTCCGCCCAATCCGACCAGTGCGCCGCGTCCATTTCCTCGGTTTCATGCTCGCCGCCGGGCCCCACCGCTTCTGCGGCGCACCCGGCCAGCACGAATACCCCACAGACAAGACCCACCAAAGCCATCCGATCGATCATCGTGACACCTCGTCCTCGATGGCGAAGTCCCGCGCCATCGAGGACGACGAACAGCAATGGTCGTGCCGCCGGTCGAACCCCGCATTCCCGTCGGATATCCGGGCGATGTTGCGCAAATCCTTGCCCGACATGCGCACGCGGGCCGGGCGCCTTGCGCATGCCGATGCGCGAGCGCCCGGCCTCGTCGGGTGCAGGCCTCAGAGGAGATTCGCCGCCGCGAGCGAGAACATCGGTCCGTCCGCGCCGGTCGCTCCGCTCGTGCTCTCCAGCCCTTTGACGAAGAGCGTCCCAGTGCCGACCGCCACGGGGTACTTGTAGACGACGCTGTTGTCACGCGCGTCGAGCAGGAGCGGCGTCACGGTCTCGCTTTCGAGGTCGTAGGCGAAAATCCCGAAGTTGCCCTCGTAGACGATCTTGTTCTTGAATTTGCACCACGTCATGTCGTGGCCGGGGTGATGCGCCTCGGCGAACGTCTTGTTCATCGAGTAGCTGGATTTGATCTTGTCCGTGATGTTCTCGCGCGTGTCCGTGGCCTTGTCGTAGCGGAAGAACTCGCGGTCCTGCGAGTAGACGGCCCCGCCGGGATAAAAGTCCGCGCCGCCGGCGCGCCTGTCGTTCTGCACCCATTTCGCCTTCGTATCGGTGAGCTCCGCGAGCCAGAGGCGGCCCCCTTCGGCGAACATGAGCGTCGTGCCATTGACGGCAAAATTGGTGAATTCGCCCATCACGTTCGGCGCGATGAGGTCGTCGAGCACGAGCACGTCCGTCGGGTTCGCCTGACCGGGCGTCCACTTTTGAAGGACGTACTTGTTGGTGTCGCCGTTGATCACGGTGACGTAGAGATCGTCGCCCGTCACCGAGTAGGCCCACCATTTCTGGCCGAAGGGCGGGGCGGGCAGGACGAGCTTTCCGCGGGGTGTTTCGGGCGAGCCGGCCGCGTACGTGTTCGCGCCGTCGAGCTGGTTCATCGAGGCGACCATGGTGCTCGACGCCGCGAAATTGATGTTGTCGACCGGGTTCGGGTTCGAGACGCCCGTGAGGTAGACCTTGAAGGTGTAATCGGTGCGCTGCTTCTGGCCGTCGTCGAAGCTGCGGAGGAGCGGGTTTCCGCTCCCGACCTCGACCCAGTAGAGGGTATTGCCGGCGGCGACGAAGTCCTGCGCGGGCGTCTCGATGAAGACCGCGCGTTTTCCTTCGAGCTCTTCGCGCATGGCCTCGAACTCGGCGAGGTCCTCCTCCTGCGTCTGCTCGTGGGCGCCGTCGGCTCCGCAGCCGGTGAGAAGGAAAAAAGCCGTGAAGCAGGCGGCGACCATTCGAACATCGTTCATCAGAGACTCCTTGCTCTGCGCTCTCTCGCGCGGCTCGACGCACGAGCCTCGACGCCGATTCTCGAAGGAAGAAGGAACCAGGCGAGGGACAGCTCTTTCGTCGCGTCGGGAGGATAGGAAATCCACCCTCGGGGTCAAGGCACTTTCATCTCATGATGGGACGAACAATGTCCCGTGCTGTCGTGCCAAACCCATCGTCGGCGCGTCTACGCCTCGGTGCGAGGCGGGTAAGGTCGGTATGCGGGGGGCTTGCCTTCGAGCGCGCGTTCGACGTTGCGCCGGACTTTGGCCCGGCGGATGCGTACGAGGAGCGCCTCGCCTCCGGGGAGCCATCGGACGATCTCGGTCGCGAGGTTCCAGGCCGCGCTCACGAAGACCAACCATTTCCAGGGGTTGTTCGGTAAGCCTAGCTCGTCCGCCTCGTCGTTGCCGAGCACGAGGCGCGAGAAGCCCGCGCGCCATTGCGCGTCGATGTAGACGAGCGGACGCGGCAAGTCCGGGGTCACCGGCACGGCGAGCAGAGCGGCGGCGAGCTTTTTGCTGTCCTCGTCCCCCGGTGGTTGCGTGGCGCCCGATAGGTACACGAGCGAGCACGCCTCCTTGAAATCGCGCGGGAGCAGGTCGAGGCGGATCCCCATGAGATACCCGACGTAACGCCAGAAGTGCACGAGCGCGTCGGCCTCGCGCCGCGTGACGATGTGCCCGAGGGCGCGGAGGCCAATGACGAACACCGTCGAAAAGAGGAGGTTCGTGGCGAGCATGTCGGCCTGGTTGATCGGCAGGCCCCACGAATCCATTCGCCAGCGCGGATCGTCCGCGAGCCGCACGCGGACCATGGCGTGCATGAGACGGACCATGACCGCGCCGCGAAATCCGGCCGAGTCGCGCGCGAGCGTTCGCGAATCGTAGAGGTCGAAGACGAACTTCGAGGTCTCGGCGAGCCGCCGGTACGCCATCGTTTCCAGGGCACCCGTGAGCGCGATCGGCTTGTTCGCGGCCGACGAGCGATAACCGCCGGTCAAGCAGACGCAGCTCAGCACGCGCTCGCCGCTCATCCCCACGCGATCCGCCGTGCGCGCCGCGAGCTCGAGCTTGTCGTCGTCGACCCATTCCGGCCGAAGGTCGAGCTCGGCAAAGAGGGCGACGAGCGGCGCGGGCGCCTGCGGGATGGAGTCGATGCCATGATCGACGGCGCGCACCAGCCATCGATGACCCTCGCCGCGCGGGAGCGTGGCGAAGTGCCGAACCACGTCGTCCGCGAGCGGATCGCCGTCGAGGAGGGTGTCCCGGAAGCGCGCGATGTGCTCCTCGCTCGGCGGCGGGAGCCGGAACGCCTTGCGGAAGAGCGCGAAGCGCATGCTCTCCTTCACGCGAGGGTCCTGGAATCGGGTCGGAACGGCGCGGGCGTTCGCGGTCGTCATGCGGATCTTCTCCAGCTCGTCGTTGCCGAAGATCATGATCCGAGTGATCATTCGGATCCGCTCGGATTTGTTTTCACGCGTCCGCGGCGCGCCCGAATGTCCACGAAAGTCTTCGATCCCAAGCCCCGGAAGTGGCCCCAGCAGGGGCGGTCACGGGCCACGTTCGACGCGCTGCTCGATGCGACCGCTCGGATTCTCGAAGACCACGGCTACGAGGAGCTGACGACGAACGCGGTCGCCGAGCGCGCCGGCGCGAGCATCGGGACGCTCTACGAGTATTTCCCCGACCGCGAGACGCTGGTCGCCCTCCTCGTCGACCGCGAAGCGCGTCGGGTGCTCGCGGCGCTGGAGGCGAGCATGGCCTCCCTCCATGCGCTGCCGCTCGACGTGGCCATGCGGATCTGGCTCGAAGCGATGTTCGCGGAGCTCGAGTCACGCCGGGCCCTCGTGGCCGTGCTGCTGAAGAGCGTCCCGTTCGTGGGCCGATTGCCGATCGCGACGGAGTTCCCGGCGCGCCTCGTCCTCATCGCCGCCGCGGGGGGCAGCCATCGGTGTGAGGAGATTGCGCTCGACGAGCTGCCTTCGGCCTTTTTCCTGCTCGCGAACATGCTCCGCGGCGCGTACCTCGCGATGCTGCTCGAACCACCGGAGGGCCTCTCCCGCGCCACCCTGCTCGACGATCTGACGGCGTTCGTGATGCGGATGCTCCGCCCCCCGCACGCCGTCGCCGCGCGGGATTGATCAGCCGAGCACGTCCGCCATCGAATACCGCCCCGCCGGCTTTCCGAACAGATAACGAGCCGCGCGCAAGGCGCCCCGGGCAAACAGGTCTCGGTTCGTCGCTCGGTGCGTCAGTTCGAGCCGCTCGCCAGGGCCGAGGAGGTGCACCGTGTGATCTCCGATCACGTCGCCACCCCGCATTGCGAAGATGCCGATCTCGTCCGCCGCACGTGGCCCCACGTTGCCCTCGCGCCCGGTCACGGTCCGCAATCCTTTTCGAGCGTCGCGCGCCGCGTCCGCGAGCCGCGTCGCGGTCCCGCTCGGCGAATCCACCTTCGCCTTGTGGTGCGTCTCGACGATTTCCACATCGAACCCGGGCCCGAGCCGGCGCACCGCCTCCGCCACGATCTCGGCGAGCACCTGCACGCCGAGGCTCGTATTCGGAGCCCAGAGCACGGGGATCGTCGCGGATACCTCGTCGAGCTTCTTTTCGGTGTCCGCGTCGAGCCGCGTCGTGCCGCTGACGACGGCGATCTTCTGTCGTCGCGCGGCCGTGAGCACCCGGTTCAGCGCCTCGGGGCGGGAAAAATCGATCACCACATCCGCGCCGAGAAGCCCCGCCGAGACGTCGTCGCTGATCGCCACGCCGAGGTTGCCCGCGCCGGCCATCTCGCCCACGTCACGCCCGAGGTGGCGTGATTGCGGCGAGGCAATGGCACCGACAATGGAAAATCCCTCCAGCGCCGCGAGGCGCACGATGCTTTGCCCCATGCGCCCCGTGGCGCCCGCGATCGCGAGCTTCACGACGCGGCCTTCGGGAAGTGCGCGTCGAGGTGCGCGAGCGCCTCGGCCACCTTGCGTTGCGTCGCATCACTCGCCGAGAGGAGCGGCTGCCGCACCGCGGGCGTCATGCGCCCCATCGCCGCGAGCGCCGCCTTCGCCGGCGCCGGGTTCGGCTCGATGAACATCGCGTTGTGCAGCTCGACGAGCGCGAAATGGCAGGCCTGCGCCCGCGCGAAATCGTTCGCCAGAAGCGCGCGCGTCACCTCGCTGACCTCCCGTGGCCGCACGTTCGAGCTCACGCTGATGACCCCGCTCGCGCCGACGGCGCCGAACGCCAGCGTGAGCGCGTCGTCGCCCGAGAGCACCGTGAGCCTGTCGCCGAGCTTGCGCTTGAGCTCCTGGCAGCGGAGCACGTTGCCCGTCGCGTCCTTCAGCGCGACCACGTTCGGCGCGCGCTCGCAGATCTGCGCCGTCGTCTCCGCCGAGAGATCGACCACGCAGCGGCCCGGGATGTTGTAGAGCACGACGGGGCAGGGGACCGCGCGCGCGACGGAGAGCACGTGCTCGCGCATGCCGTCCTGCGAGGGCTTGTTGTAGTACGGCATCACGATCATCACGGCATCGGCGCCCGCGGCGAGCGCGGCCTTCGACGCGCTGATCGTCTTCTTCGTCGAGAACGATCCGGTCCCGGCCACGACGGGCACGCGTCCCTTCGCGACCTCGACGACGCGCTTGATCACGAGGACCTGCTCTTCGTCCGAGAGCGTGGGCGACTCCCCCGTGGTGCCGCAAGGCACGAGGCCCGAGACGCCCCCCTCGATCTGCGCCTCGACGAGCGCGTCGAGCGCGGTGAGATCGACGGCGTCGCCATCGGCGGTGAACGGCGTAACGAGCGCTGTGAACGTGCCTGAGAACGTGAGGGCTTGCATCAGCGCGCGACCTTGGATGGCTTCGCGAGGCACGTCAAGTTTCCGCGGCCCGGGCCGCACGTCGCGACGAGGACGGACGGAGGAACGAGGAGAAAGCGCGGACAGAGAAGCGGATTCGGCGCAGGATCGAGCCTCGGATCGAGCACGCGAGGAGCGAAGGTTCCTGGGCCTCGCGAGCCGATGCGCTGGATCGGTCCTGCGCTCGGGGCGCGGACGCGCGCCTTGCCAAGCGCGGGGCATGGACGCACGTTCCGGCCATGCAGTCGTTGATGGACAAAGAGCTCATGGGATACGTCGAGCTCCAGGTGGGCTCGCTCAAGGTCGAGGTCCCGATCCGCGCGGCTGGGGAGGCGTCTTCGGCCGAGCCTGCCGCGAGGTTCGAGATGGAGGGCGATTCCTGCGCGATCGTCGTGCGAGGGGACGCGACGTCGAAGCAGGTCGAGCGCGCGATGCACAGGGCGGCGCGGGAGGCCGTGCGCCAGCTCTCGCGAAAGCTGCTCAACTAACGAGAGCATCGAACGATGCTCGGAAGATCGCGAAGCGAGCTTCCCTCGGGGGGTGAATCGGCCGGGCTCCGCCTGGCCGAGAGGGGGACGCGAGGCGTCCCCCTCGTGACGGGAGCACGAGCGTTTCGAATACCATGCTAGGCTCGCGCACCGGATGAGCTAGCTGCCCGGCCTCCGGCGGACGGGCGCGGGAGAGCATGGCTTTGGGTCGAACGGCACGAAGGGGTGTGGGGCCTCTGCCCCACGGTCGGACCAGGATCGGTGCGTGGGCCTGCGCGGCGGCGCTGGGGGCCGCGGCGCTCACGGGGCAACCGAGCGAAGCCGCAGCCGAGCCGGTCGTCGGCACGGGGAAGGGGATCGTGGGCGGCGCCTTGCTCGGCGGCGAGGTCGTCGCGATCGGGATGGGCGCGTTCGGCGTGAGCAAGGGCTGGCCGTACCTCGTGTTCCCCCCGCTTGCCGCGGTCGGCGGCGGGATCGGCGGATACTTCATCGAACAGGCGGCCCCGCCGGCCGAGGTGCCGCTCTACATGCTGGCCGGTGGCATGGCGCTCGTGATCCCGACGATCATCGTCACGCTGAACGCCACGCTCTACAAAGCGCCGGAGACCTATCCGAACGAGCCGGTGCAGAACCAGCCCGCAGGTGAGCCGGCCCTGCCGCGGACGAGCAGGCGGCCGGTTCATGTGCCGATGTCGTTCGTGGACGTGCACGAAGGACGGCTCGCGCTCGGTGTGCCCGCGGTGGAGATCCGCCCGCTGTACACGCAAGAGGAGATCGCGAAGTTCGGGGTCGCGCAGGCGCGCGAGGTCAGAATTCCAGTCTTTCAGGCGAGCTTCTGAGAACGTCGGAGCGCCTCGGACGTGCTTCGACGGCACGTTGCGCGGGAGCGTCGGGGCGGGGACACTGAGGCAGGCGGGCGCGCGCGGCGCGGGCCCGAAACCGCCATGTCCCGCATCTATCCGGTCGAAGCCTACTCGTACGCGTCGCGCTTCAACCTGCGCGAAGTCGAGGCCTGGTTGCCACCCGACCGCGGCATGCGCTCGACGAAGACGCAGCTCGTCGTGTCGCTCGACGGCGATCGGCTCGCCTACCTCTTCGACTTCGGCGCGATCGTGTTCGTGAACGTCCCCGACGCCGAGCGCGAGGGCATCGTCGACACGTTCAACAAGAAGCTGCCGCAGGAGCCGCATCCGCCGCTGCGCGAGAGCTTCCTCATCGAGGTTCGAGCGGGCTCCGCGGTCGAGGTGCGCTTCGATCGCGTCGTCGTGCCGGACGTCGACTCGACCACGCTCGACGTCATCGCCACGGTGCTCGCGCAGTCGGTGGCGATCGACTACTACGACGAGGACGTGCAGGCGATCCTGGATCGCGTGGGCGCGGTGGCCGGTGAGGTCGGGCGGCAAGGGCGTCCGCTCGGCAGGACGCGGGATTTCGTGCGGTTCGTGGGCACGGCGATGGCCTCGCAGGTCGAGATCATCACGGCGATCTCGCTCCTCGACAAACCCGACCTCACCTGGGAGAACGAGGCCGCCGATCGGCTGCACGACAAGCTGCGGAGCAACCTCGAGATCCAGGAGCGGCACAAGGCGCTGGAGATCAAGCTGTCGACGATCCGCGAGACGCTCGGGACGCTGATCGAGTTCAGCCAGACGCGGCGCATGTTGTTCCTCGAAGGCTCGATCGTGGCGCTCATCGTGTTCGAGATCGTGCTCAGTTTGCTCAAGCTCTGATCAGAACCGAGCACGCGTGGCCACGAGGGTGCCGATCACGCAAGCGGCGAGCGCGAAGAAGGCCGAGGCGACGTAGCCCGTGCGCGAGGCGCGGCGCAGGGTGCGCGAAGGTTCGTCGGGGCCGCCCGTGCCGGCGGCGAAGAGCGCCGCGAGCGCGAGGCCGGCGAGGACGAGCGCGCCGAAGGAGAGGTGCAGCTTGCGTTCGAAGAGCCAGCCGAGAGCGCGCGAGGCGAGGAAGAGGCGCTGGCGGAGGTGCGTGCGGTAGGGGAGGTCGAGCCAGACGCCCGTCGCGAAGGAGGCTGCGACGAAGGAGGTTGCCGCTGCGGACGCGAGGCGGATCCAGCGGGAGATGCGCGCGTCCTTGCGGAGGCGTACGAGGGCGATGGCGAGCGCGACGAGGGCGACGGCCGCGATCCAGGCGAGGACGCCGTGCACGAGCGCGACGCGGCGGAGGAGGTCGGGCGTCACGGGACGAGCGCTCCTTGAAGGGCGAGCGCGAGCGCGGCGGCGACGGTGGCGCGGCCGAGCCAGGTGGCGGCGGCTTCGATCGAGCGCGCCGCGAGCGCGTGTCCGCCGAAGATCGCCGCGCCGCCGGCATACGCCGCGATCAGCGCTCGCCACACGAAGCGGCTGCGATCCGACCAGACGACGATCGTCGGGTCGGGCTCGGGGAACCACACGGACTCGATCAGCCGAAGCGCGACGTACGCGAGCGCGGCCCCCGCGAAGCCGAATGCGAGCGCGATGAGCAGTCGCCTAGGCGCCGTCGGCACGTGGCTCCTCTGCGTTCTGCTCCCGCGCGTGGTGAGCGCGGACGCGTGGGCACTCCGGATCCGGGCCGAGCGCGCCGCCGAGGTGCGTCGCGACGACGCGGCATCCGCCCCGGCACACCGAGCGGATCTCGCAGGATCGACAGGGCTCGGCGTCGTGCGGCGCCCGCCACGCTTCGAGCGTCGCGTCCGTCGCCCAGGGCGAGCCCGCGCCGCTTCGCCACGCGTCCTCGGCCTGGGCATTCGCGGCCGGCGCGAAGCTGCACGGTGCAAGCGCTCCATCGATCCGCACGGCCGCGAGGTAACGCCCCGCCTCGCAGCCGAGCACGCCGAACCGCGCGAGCGCCGCCGCGTCGCGCACGTGGCCCGAGAGGAGCGGCACGAGCGAGCAGTCGACGCGGATCGCGAGGTTCGTCGCGGCGAAGAGCGCTTCGAGCGTGGGCCCGAGGGCATCCACCTGCGCGGGCGAGAGCCGCGTCGCGAGGTACGAGACGTCCGCCGCGCGCCCTGCCGGTTTGTACCGGAGGAGCTGAAGCTCGCGCGCGCCGAGCGACGCGGCCCGCCGCGCCGTCTCGGGCAGCGCATCGAACGTCTTTCGCGTCAGCACCACGTTGATCCCGAACGGCACGCCCGCCTCCGCGAGCAGCCGCATCGCCCGCTCCGCGACCCGCGCGCCTTCCCAGCCGCGCACCTCGCCGTAGGCCGCGCCCTCGCCGTCGTAGCTCACGTTCACCTGCGCGAAGCTCGCGAGCTCCCGCGCCCGCTCATCCGTCATGCCGATGCCGCTCGTCGTCAGCACCGGGACGAGCCCGAGGCTCCGTGCCGCGCGGCCGAGCTCGCCGAGGTCGGGCCGCGCGAGTGGTTCGCCGCCCCCGAACGCCACCGTGAACACGCCCGCCGCCGCGAGCGCCGAGAGCCGCGCCGTGATCACCTCGAACGGCGGGCTCTCGCCGTCGGGCCGCGCGTCGAGGTAACACCCTTTGCACCCGGCCCCGCACCGCGACGTCACGGCCACGTGCGCTTCGAGCGGCCTCGCCCGGCGCGTCGCCTCCGCGTCTTGCCAGACCACGCCGCCCGCGAGGCCGAGACGCTCTGCCGCGCCACGACCGATCGCCACGAGCGTGCCGTCGTCGAGCCGCACCCACGCGCCGAACGGTTCAACGCGTGCCCGCATCGCCCCCCTCGTCGCGTTTTCCGTCGCGTTCGCCGCGTCCCTTCTCCTTGCCCGTCTCGGCGCCGCTCCCGAACGCCGCCGCGATCCCCGCCATCACCACGCCCGCGGCCACGGCCGAGAGGAACAACAGATCGAGCGCGCTCCCCACCGACGAGCAGTTCGCCCCCGGGCCTCGCCGCACCACGAGGATCTCGTCTGCCGAGATCGGCCCCGGCCCGATCTCCACCGCGCCTTCCGGATCACGCGGCGCCTCGCTTCCGTCGTCACGCTCGTCCCTCACAACCCAAAACTCTCCAGGTAGCCCGCGTTTGCGCCTTCGAGCGACAGGAACGCCGCGGCGAGCACGCCGATCATGCACACGATCGCACGACCCACCCGCACGGCAGCGCGCCCGTCGCGTGATCCGAGCCGCCACGCCCGCGCCACGATGTCCACGCCGAGCACGCCGAACCCGAGCCACAAAAACGGCCGCACGTCGCCCTCGCCGTGATACCGGACCAGGATCGCCGCCGCGCCCCCGAGGTAGAGCGCGAAGGCCACGGACGACGGGCGGATCACGGTGCGCACGATCGCCTCGGGATCACGGCCCGGCTTCCGGAAGAGCCGCACGATCGACACGGCGCCGACGAGCCCGAGCGCGCCGAGAACGCCCGCCGCGACCCGCGCGAGGAAGGCGCGACGCATGAGCCGTCCGAGCTCGGCATACAGACTCGGAACGAGATCCGGATACCGCGAGACCACGCGGTAAGCGGCCGCGAGATCCCCCCGCTCCCGTTCGAGCGCGGCGATCTCGTTCAGCGCGAGCGCGCGCGTGAGCTTGTCCGCCGAAGGATCCTCGATCGCCTGGCCGAGCGCGGTCGCGGCGCGGCTCGGATCGTCGAAGCGATGCCAGAACGCTTCGGCCACGATGATCCGCGCCTCGGCGCGCACGCGGCCGGGCGGGAAGGTCGCGGCGTCACGCTCGAGCGCCTCGATCGTGGCGCGGTCCGGGGTCGGGGTCTGGCGTACGGCTTCGAGGCGCGCGAGGGGCGCGAAGTCTCCCTCGGCGTGGGCGCGAAGGTCGGCGGCGCGCGTGCGGGCCGTCTTGGCGAACGGCGCGGAAGGGTCGAGCGAGAGGACGGCTTCGTACCCTGCGAGCGCCTCGCCGAACCGGAGCTCGGCGGCGGCTCGTTCGGCTTTTTCGTACGTGGCCTTGGCCTCGGCGCGCTTGTCCGGTGCGGCCGGCTCGGCGGAGGCCACGGAGGCGAGCCCGAGCACGAAGGCGAGCACCCCCGCGCGGAGCGTCATCACGCAGGCAGCCTAGCGCGGTTCGTGCTGCCGGAAAAACGCATCGGCCTCCGGATGCACGAGGCGCCCGGAGGCCGACGAGTCAATCAACGCGGTTTTTTCCGGCGAATCAGGGCATGCCGCCCATGCCGCCCGTGCCCGCGCCGCCCGTGCCACCGGCGCCGCCGGTGCCCATCATGCCGCCGGCGCCGCCGGCGCCACCCATGCCACCCATGCCACCGGCACCGCCCGAGCCGCCCATGCCGCCCGTGCCGCCCGTGCCGCCGGAGCCGCCCATGCCGCCCGAGCCGCCCATGCCGCCGGCGCCGCCCTGGCCGCTGCTACCGACCTGGCCGAGGCACAGGCCTGCGCCGCCGGGCATGTTGGCCGACGTGTCGCACTTCGCGCCGTCGCCGCCGCAGTCCGCGTCGGTGCAGCAGTAACGCGCGCACTTGTCGCCGCTGCAGGTGTGGCCGGCTTTGCAGAAGGGACCGTTCGAGGCGTCGCAGTCACCGCAGGCCGCGACGGTGTTGCCATCCGGCCAGCACTGGTAGCCCTCGCCGTTGTAGTCGCACGCCTCGCCGGCTGCCGTGTTGCAGGGCTCGTTCGTGATCGGGTTGCACTTGAGCGTCGCGTCGATCTTGATGCAGGACCCGCCCGACGGAGGCGCGGCCGGCGCGTTGCACGTCCAGTCCGGCGGCGGCGGGAAGCACTGCGTCTCGCACGAGCCCTGGAGGCACATGATCAGGTTGTTGTAGTACTGCGGGTCCATCTCCTCGCAGGAGGCGTTGTCGCCCGTGAGGCAGTCGAAGCAGCCGAAGGCGCACTCGCTGTTCGCGCACTCGGCGAGCTGCTCACAGCAGTTCGCCTCGATGCACGTGCCGCACTCGTTCGGGTTGAGCAGGCCCGTGCAGGTCGGGTCGAACGTCGGGTCGCACATCCCGCCCGACGACGAGCTTTGCGCGACGGAGCTCGAGCTCGACGACACCGAGGAGCCCGCGCCGCCGGCGCCCCCGCTGCCGCCGGTGTTCCCCCCGGGGTTCGTCTCGACGGTACAGGCCCACATCGACAGGGCGCCGAAGCCCGCCATCACGAGGAATCCGATCGTTCGCATCCGAAAAGCTCCTACTTCACCGACAACGGACGTCGCCGGGTCATGAGAGACCTGGGGTTGGCCCCGAGTGCGGGCCTGGCAAACGCGTGGTCGGCAGACGACCGGAGCGTGAGCCACTCGTTCGCCCTATATCCGAACTCGTCGCAGGAGCGAAGCGGATGTCGTCGTTTCGGGCCTTTCCTTGCCGAACGAAGCGTTGCAACGGGGGCAAACCGCGCTACGCCGCGCTGCGTTCGTACGGTGAAACCCGAAAAACGCGTCGTTAAGGTTTGGTCTCACCCGTGTCCGAGGAGCCCTCGGGCATGCACGCGATGCAGTCGAGGCCCTGGATCTCGATGGAGATCTTCTGCGCCACGCCGAGCCCGTACGGGCAGTGCCGGCACTTCGAGTGGCAGCAGTAACCGCGCTTCAGGTGGTAGACCGACGTGAAGACGACCTTGTGGTCTTCCTTGTAGAAGTCCACGCCTTCGAGGAGCTGGCTGAACTTGGGAAGCGCTTTCGACAAAGCTACCGCCTCACGGGTCCACGTCGCTCGTTCGATCAAAGCACGAACGAGGACGGCACGGTAGCTCTGTCGAAAGGCTGGTCGTTTCCGCGGGGAGGGGCGTCCTCAGCGGTTGACGCGCTCGAGGTACTTGCCCTCGGTCGTGTCGACCTTGACCCACTCGCCTTCCTTGACGAAGAGCGGGACGTTGATCACCGCGCCGGTCGAGAGCGTCGCGGGCTTGGTGGCGCCGCTCGCGGTGTCGCCCTTCACGCCCGGCTCGCAGGTCGTGATCTGCAGGACGACGCTCGGCGGGATGTCGACGCCGATCGGCTGCTCGTTGAAGAGCGTCACGTCGACGTTCATGCCGTCGGACAGCCACTTGGCGTCGTCGCCGACCTTGTCGCCGGGCACGGTGATCTGCTCGCCCGTGTTCTGGTCCATGAACACGAAGTCGGAGCCTTCCGGGTAGATGTACTGGAACGTGCGCGTCTCGACGTTCGCCGGCTCGAGCTTCTCGCCCGACTTGAACGTCCGCTCGAGGACGTTGCCGTTTGCCATGTTCTTCAGCTTCACCCGGGTGAAGGCCTGACCTTTGCCAGGCTTGACGAACTGGAACTCGATGACGGAGAAGGGGTCCTTGCTCCCATCGAGCATCATCTTGAGGCCTTTACGGATGTCGCTCGTGTCCATGCGGGGCGCTTCCTGGTAGCTTGACTTGGGCGCCCCCCTTAGCACAGGCAAGGGGGTGGCGCACAAGGGGCGAGGCGACTACCCCACCCTGCCGACGAAGATCATGGATCAATTCGACGACGAGTTGCGGGAGATCAAGCGTGAGATCGTCGAGTCTCGCGGGCTCATCATCAAGACGAACAACCTGACGAACGCCCTGGCGGCCGACCTCAAGACGATCTCCAAGCGCCAGCTCGGCTTCGAACGGCGGGCCTTCTGGAACAGCGCCAGCGCCAACCTGCTCTTTGTCCTGGTCGTGATCGGCGTGGTCAAGCTCGCCTGGGACGCGCGGATCGACTCCGTTCAGGCCGAAACCAAGCAGGCGAAGGACAAGATCACGAAGCTCGAGTCCGACGTGAAGGAGATGCAGCGGCGCGCGGACGACCGGACGCGGGCGGAGTCGGCGGCGGCGGCATTCTACGAGCTCGTACGAGCGGGCCGGCGGCAGGAGATCATCGACGGGTTCGAGGCGCTGCGAAAGGAGCCGCTCTCGCGGGCCGAGCTCGCCTTCTTCACGGACGCGGTGGACACGGCGCGGGCCGAGCTCGGCATCAAGAGCTACCAGCTCGGGCTCGACCACCTGCGCACGGGCCGCTGGCACGAGGCGGCCGTGGCGTTCGAGGACGCGATCCGGATGAAGGAGAACGCGGCGCACACGCCGTCGGCGCGGCTCAACCTGGCGCGCGCCTACCGCAAGCTGAACCGGCAGCGCGACGCGATCCCGATGCTGATGCAGCTCTCGGAGGCCTCGCCGGACAAGGAGATCACCGACGACGCGATGTTCCTGCTCTGCGAGTGCCTCGTCGACATCCAGGCCTGGAACGACGCGAAGACCACGCTGCGCGCCTTCATCCGCCGCTTCCCCGACAGCCCGTTCCTGAACGACGCGCGGATGGAGCTCGCGGACATTTCGCTGAAGCACTGAGGGCGGAGGGGCGTTCGAGCAGCAATGGTTGTCCCGACGAACCATTGCGTGATCAAAGCCCCTCGAACAGCTCCATCGGCCGAAATACCCGCGCCCGCCACGCCGCCTCGTTGTGCGGCGCCCCCGCTTCCCACCAATGGTACACGTCCGTGCCCAGCGTGTACCCCACGGAAACCAGCACGTCCCGCATCTGCGCGTTCTCGCAGGCGTTATCGCCGATCTCGACGTCGTCCTCGATCCCGTCGCCGTCCGTGTCCTTGCATTTCGCCTCGTTTTCGGCCTGGCCGAGCGCAGAGTCCCCGCCGCCCGCGTCGAGGTAGAGCACCGTCGTGCGATGACCGTGCATTGCATACCGCTCGATCATCGTCTCGTTCTTCGACGTCTCGCCGATCTTGCCCCAGCCCATCGTCCCCGAGAGGCTCGCCGCGTACTCGTATTCGCCCGGGAAACGATCCGCGATGTGGAATGCAATGAGCCCCCCGAGCGACGAGCCCATCGTGCCCACCTTCGGCGGCTCGCCGTATCGATCCGCGACGAGCTTGCGCACCGCGCCGTTCACGAAGTCCGCATAAGCGTCGCCCTTGCCGCCCCAGGGCTCGACGATACCGTTTTCGTCGAGATCGATGACGTCGGGCACGTGCGTGTACTCGTCCATTCGACCGAGGCCCGTGTTGTCGATTCCCACGAGCATCATCCCCGCCGGCACGCTGCTTTGCAGCATCCAGCCGCCCCACGCCGCCGCCGGATCGAACAGGTTCTGCCCGTCGTGCACGTAAAGCACGTGCGTCGCCGCGCCCTCCGGCACCCACACGTTCACCGTGCGCTCCGGCATCTGCGCGTCGCCGATCCGGAAGAATCGATCGAGGTGCGCCGTCACGGGCGCGACGAGGCTGATTTCCCCGTTGTCGTCGTACGTGTACGAGCGCGCCCACGGGTCGGCCTCCCAGATCGTTTTGTTCGTGAACTTGTAACGACTGCCCGCCGCGACGTCCTTCAGGTGGAGCCAGCGAAAGCCCGCGTTGTCGATCTTCATCGGGCTGCCCGCCCAGCCGTCGTGATCCCCTGCGACGAGGTCCAGGCTCGGGTTCGTCGAGACGAACAGATGCCCGCCCTCCACCCACACGGGCCATCCGTCGCTCGCGGCGTACTTGTCCATCGTGCCTTCGAGGTCCGCGCGCAGCTCGGCGAGCAGGCCGTCGAGGCTCGTCGCGGACGAACCACCTTGCCCGCCCGTTCCTCCGGTGCCGCCCGTGCCGCCCGCGCCTCCGAGGCCGCCGCCGCCTTGCCCGTTGCCTCCCGTGCCTCCGCCGCTCCCTCCATCCCCGCAGCCGACGATCACCGCCGCGAGCGCGAAAAGCGCAGGAAACAGCCTCCACGACCCGCAAACACGAGCACCCGAGGAACGAGGGTTCGTCATGACGTACCGCCTCCCGAAGTAGCGATCGAAGCGGCGAATTGTGGGCGTTTGGCTCCGCGAAGGCAACGGGGCGGCGGCGTCAGCGGCGCCGCACTTTGCGCCCCTCGCGCTCCGCCTCCGCGGCCTCTTCCTCGGCGAGCCGCTCGTCTTCGGACACGTCCGCCTCGTCCTTCACGTCGACGCGAACGCGTTTTTCTCCGCTCGGACCTTCGACTTCCTGCACCTCGATCCGTGGACCTTCGTTCTTCAGGTCCTGGGCGCGGCGGCGGATGACGTCCTTTGCGCGTTCGAGTGATCCGTGCGCGAGCTTGCCCGCCTCGTTCACCGCGAAGGCCGCCTCACGGAGCGCCTTGCCGAAGATCAGCGACAGCATGTTCAGCACGAACGGCGCGATCACGCGCACGCCGAGCAGGACCGCGAGCTGGGCGACCGTGAGACCGAACAGCAAAAAGCCCGCGATCGGACCGGGGATCAGCTCCGAACCCGCGTGCGTCTCGTACTCGCGCGCCCAGCGCTCTTGTTGCTTCTCCCAGCGCTCGCGCCGTCTCTCCCAGCGCTCGGCTCTGCGCTCTGCTTTTCGCTCTGCCTTGTCCGCCTTGCGCTCCGCTTCGTGCTCGTGGCGCGTGGCCTTCGCCTCGTGCTTCGCCGCGTGTTTGTCCGCCTTCTTCGACGGCGCTTCACCGAGCTTTTCGAGCAGCGGCGCGAGCCGGCCCGCGCGTTTGTCCGGGTCGGGTTCGAGCATGGCCACGAGCGCGGCCACGAGCGCGGGGTGCGCGGATCGACCGAGCGCGGATTCGACGTCGATCGCGAGGCCCTTGTGCGGCAAATCCTCGGGCTGCATGCCCGTGAGCATCGTGACGGCCGTCGCGCCGATCGCGTAGACGTCGGAGGCGGGCATCGCGCGGCCCTGGAACTGCTCGGGCGCCATGAACCCGAACGTGCCGACCACGGTGCTGCCGCCTTCGGGCTTCATCTTGTCGCGCACGGCGCCGAAATCGATCAGGGCAAACGATCCATCGGGCCTGCGGAGCACGTTGCTCGGCTTGATGTCGCGGTGCACGACGGGCGGCGCGCGGCCGTGCAGGTAGTCGAGGATCGCCGAGGCATCATGCAGGAAGCGGAGCACGTCGGCCTCGCTGAGCGTCGCGCCGCGCTTCTGCATCGCGGCGAGGCTCTCGCCCTCGATTTTTTGCGTCACGAGGAAGAGCTCGCCGCCCTCCTCGAAGTGCTCGACGTAGCGGGGCAGACCCGGATGCGAAAGGCTCGCGAGCACACGCGCCTCGCGCTCGGCGAGCTCCACCTCTTTCCAGCTCTTCGCGCCGCGCACGCGGAATCGCTTGATCGCGACGGGCTGGCCTTCCTTCTTGTCGACGGCCTCGAACGTCGCGCCTTGCCCGCCCTCGCCGAGGAGGCGCACGATCGCGTATCGACCCTCGCGCAGGTTCTCCGGTGCGTCGCTCATGAAGTCTGCGCGCGGACGATAGCGCGGAACCGCGGCCCCGGTCGAAGGAGATTCGGTGGCCTCCTCCACGATTCGCCCGGTTGTCAGGAAACCCCCCGACCACGAAAAGACGCCCCCGGCCGTGTTCACGTTCTCGCGGCCGCATTCGAGGCTCGGGGGGCCGTCCGTGACATCCACGGGGGAAATGGCTGCGGCAGCGCGGACGAGCGAACGAGCGCTCTCCTGGAGGTTGGAGGTTCGAGCCTCCAACGATGGAGGTGTACGCCTCCATCTCACGCCGCCGGGGCGGAGCGCCTCTCTGCCGCAAATCCCTCGGAAACGAGCTTCTTCCGTCATGGCATGGCCATTGCTGAAGCCCGGTCACACGCAGTCAACGACACGACCGACCGTAGGGAGGATGCCCCCATGATGACCAGCACGCTGCGCGAGACCCTTGTCGTCCTTCTGTTCAGTGGAGCCGCTGCCGCCGCCGGCTGCTTGCCCGATTCCGCGGAACCCGCCACGCCGGCCCAGCCGCTCGTCGAGACCCGCGCGATTGAGGGCGCGGTGGCCGCCGAGGACTTCCACGCGCTTGCGGACTCCGACAAACCTGCGCTCGAGAGCGTCGACGCGTGCCTTCAAGATTCGGCCTGCGCCGCGAGGCTCGGCAAGCTCCTCCAGGGCTTGCTCGTCGCCGAGGGGACGCGCGCGCACGACGCCGTGGAAAAAGGCGACCACCACCGCGTGGTGGCGGCCCGGGGCTCGCGTGCGCATTGAATCCGGCGACAATAAAACCTTCTGTATCGACGAGCCTTCCGTGTTCGTGACCCGCTTCACCACCGTTCCGACTCGTGATAGGAAGGATCCATGCGAGTACGGAAAACGAATTGGCTTGGGATGGTGGTAGGCGGTTTGTCGCTGGGGCTTGCGCTCGTGGGCGCATGTTCGGCGTCGGGCGGGAACGGGACCGGGAGCGGCGCGAGTGACGGCGCGGGCGCTTCCGGCGCTTCGGGGCAAGGCGGCGCGGGCGCGTCGGGGGGCAATGGGGTCGGCGCGAGCGGCAGCGGCGGCGATATTTTCGCCGGGTCGAGCAGCGGCATCGGCGGCGGGCTCCCGGACGCGGATACGTGCGCGAGCGTCTCGTCCGAGGCGACGGCGGGTAAGCAGCCGGCGGATATCATCATCGCCGTCGACACCTCGGGCAGCATGGACGAGGAGATCGCGGAGGTGCAGGCGAACCTGAACAAGTTCGCGCAGCTCATCACGGCGAGCGGGATCGACGTGCACGTCGTGATGATCGCGGACGCGACGATGTGCATCCCGGCGCCGCTCGGCAGCGGGAGCTGCAATGGAATGGACGAGAAGCTGCCGAACTACCGGCACGTCGTGCAGACCGTCGCCAGCACCGACGCGTTCCAGCAGATCCTGAACACGTATCCGCAATGGAAGGACGTGCTGCGGCCGAACGCGGTGAAGACGATCGCCGTCGTGTCGGACGACAACTCCGACATGGCCGCGAACACGTTCGTGAACCAGCTCCTCGCGCTCGACCCGACGTTTTCGGGCTTCAAGTTCGACGCGATCGTCTCCTTCGAATCGGGCGAGCAATGCATCTTCCAGTGCGCGTTCAACTGCGCGGCCTGCCCGTTCACCTGCTGCAACAAGCAGTCGTTCGCGTGTGAGCCGATCTCGGCGGACGAGGGCACGGTCTACAAGCAGCTCGTGCAGCAGACGGGCGGCGTCCTCGGCAACCTCTGCGTGCAGGACTTCGACCCGGTCTTCAACGACATGGCGACCGCCGTCGTCTCGGAGGCGAAGATCTCCTGCGATTACCCGATCCCGGTGCCGCCCGACGG
Organism: Polyangium sp. y55x31; assembly: GCF_029946505.1. Taxonomy (GTDB): domain Bacteria; phylum Myxococcota_A; class Polyangia; order Polyangiales; family Polyangiaceae; genus Polyangium. The sequence goes on along the minus strand of NZ_JARZHG010000004.1, from coordinate 230,116 downwards.
CACGATGATCGACCCGACGAAGGTCAACGTCGTGTACACGAACAGCAATGGCACGAAGACCACCATTTACAACGTGCCTGCGGGTCAGGGCGGTTGCGGGAACACGGGCGGCTGGTATTACGACGTGCCCGGGGCTCCCACGAAGATCACGATGTGCCAGAACACCTGCGCTGCATTGCAAGGCGACGCGGGCGGGAAGGTCGAGGTCCTGTTCGGCTGCGAGACGCAGATCAAGCCGCCGGAATGATCGCATTCAATCGTCGGGCGGCGCCCATGCGTGGCGCCGGACCCACGTGCCGACGAGCGTCGCTTGCACGACCGCCGCGGTCGTGAACACGACGCCCACGACATACGGCCCGAAAAACGGGATGAGCCCCACCGTGTAGGCCGCGAGCAGGATGGCCGCCATGCCTGCCGCGGTCGACGCGACGAAGAGCCCCACGAGTTTTCCGTAAGCCTCCGGCGAATGCGAGACGATCGCATACCAAGCGAGCGGCCAGAGCCCATTGATCGTGTGCCCGGTCATCGCGATTGCGAGGATCACGGCGGGCGTCACGGCGATCCCCACGAGGGCGAGGGCGAGCGTGAGGTACACGTTTCCGGGCAGGAGGATCGCCGAGAGGATCGCCGGCCAGAAGCCGCCGAGCACGCAGACGATGCCCCGCAAAAACGAGAGGAAAAGATCCCAGCGCGAGGTGAAACTCGCCGAGAATGGGAGGCCCGGCGCGTCGCGGCCCACGTGCTCCACGATCTGGAAATACACGGTGCAGAGCGTGCCGAGGTAAATGATGTTGAAAAATGTGGCGACGGAGGACACCGGGATCGCGGTGAGCCAGTAAGGCACGGCGAGCGCGGCGACGAGGATCAGGCCCTCTTCGTCGAACGGACGGCGCAAGGCGAGGGCGAAATCATCTCGTTCGGGGCGCTCGGGCTCGGGCAGGGGCCGCGCGAGGGCGCCGCAGCGCGGGCACATCGTCAAGGGCCTCGCGTTTTGCTCCGTGACGAGGCGTTTGAGGCACGGCGTGCAATGGAGCGCGCCGCATTGCGTGCATTCGTGCGTCGCGTTCGTCCCGGGGTGTGCCTGGCAGGGGCCCGCCATCGAAGGAGGAGCGTTTACCGGAATCGGCAAGGAAAGACAATGGCGAGCCGTCAGCCGCCGCGCACGAAACGCAAAGGCTCCCCAGGGCGCCGCCGCGCGAGCGCGCCGAGCGACGAGCGCCGCACCACGGCGAGGACCGGATATCCGCCCGTCGTCGGATGATCCGGCCCGAGCACGATGGGCGTGCCGTCGGTCGTGACTTGCACCGCGCCGCGGAGCATCGGGACGGGAAGCGCGAGATCGGGCCGATCCCGCGGGATTTTTGGGCCTTCGAGCCGTTGCCCCACCCGGTCGCCGAGCCGCGAGATGGTGAACGTGGACGAGAGGAGCACGTCGAGCGCGTCCGCGGGAAAACGGTTCCTGTGCGGGCCTTCGTCAATCACGATCGTTGCGATTTCATTCTCTGCGGGCAGCGTGGAAGGGCGCGATGGTTGCGTGGCGGTGTCCGGATCGCCCACGGGCACGACATCTCGTCGCCGCAGCGCGCGCCCCGCCGCGCCGCCGAGGCGCGCGACGAGCAAGGTCGCCCGCGCGCCGAGCGCCATCGGAACGTCGATCCCGCCGCGCACCGCGAGATACCGCACGGCACGTGGGCCTTCCTCGACGCGGAACGATTCTCCATCCGCGAGACGAACGGGCGCCGCGCCGTCCACCGAAATGCAGACATCTCCCCGGGCCCGCACCACAAGCGCGCCGAGCGGCACCTCGATCGCCGCTGCATTGGGCGTATTGCCCACGGCCTCGTTCGCGGCCGCATGCGTCTGCGGATCGAGCGGCCCCGACGGCGGAAGCCCCCGCGCGAGCTGCCCCGCGCGTCCACCATCCTGCACCGTCGCGCACGCGGGCGCGGCCTCCACGACGAGGGCGCGCGTGGATTGTTCATTTGGGACAATCTCCTTCCGCGCCGGCGCCGCCTCCGCCTCGCTCACTGGTTCGAACCGCACCCGATCCCCCGGCGAGAACAAGATCGGCGGATCGCGGCCCGGATCAAAAAGCGAGACCCCGGGCGCGCGGCCGAGCAGGTTCCAGCCCCCGGGCGAGTCGAAAGGATAAATTCCGGTGAACGTCCCCGCGATGCCCACGCTGCCCGCCGGCACGCGCGGGCGCGGCGAGCCACGGCGCGGCAAAACCAGCCTGGGATCGATCGGCCCGCAATAGCCGAATCCCGGCAAAAAACCGACCAATTCGACCGTGACCTCACGCTCGGCATGCAGGCGCACGACCGCCTCCGTCGAACCACCGAGCGCGCCCGCGACCGATTCCAGATCCGGACCATCGTACACTACGGGGATCACGTGCGTTCGTCCGGACACATCCGACCCCGCCGCGCCGGAAACCGCGGCCGTGATCGTCCGGACAACCTCGTCCGAACACGCGAGGTTCGCCACGACGACCACGCCGCCGCCGACCACCACGTCGCTCCCCGGAAACACCTCGCGCAAGGCTCGGGCCGCCGCATGCGTCCGCGTGGCCCGATCCGGTGCATTCTCCACGCCGAGATCGACGTACACCGCCGATTCCCCGTACGAAAGGACGCTCGTCCCGCCGCTCACGCTCGCCCCCGCATTTCCAAAAGCCCCGCCGATTCGAGCCCCTCGCGCACGGCCCGCGCAATCGTGAGCGCGCCGGGCGTATCCCCGTGTACGCAAAGCGTCTCGAACGTGCCCGCGCCCGCGAGCCGCAACGCCTGCGCCCGCGCCGCCGCCGGATCCGTGATGAGCGCGCCTGCCTGCGTGCGTGGCACGAGTTTTCCCTCGGGACCGTACGCCCGATCGGCAAACGCCTCCCGCAAATACACGCGCCCCTCCGCCGCCGCGAGCCGGGCGAGCGCGCCCTCGGGCGGACCCACGAGCGCCGCCGGAATACCGAGCCCCGCGTCGATTCCCTCGACGACCGCCGCCGCGATCGCCGGATCCCGCGCCGCATCGTGATAGAGCGCGCCGTGCGGCTTCACGGCCTCGATCGGAATGCCCACCCGCCGCGCCGCCCGTGCGAGCGCCTCGACCTGCGACCGCACGGACGCCGCGAGCGCCGCGCTCGTCATCCCCATGCTCGTCCGGCCAAACCCGGCCCGATCCGGGTACGAGGGATGCGCGGCGAGCCGGGCGCCCGCGCCGCGCGCGAGCTCGCACGCCCGCTCCATCGTGGCAAGGTCGCCCGCGTGCCCGCCGCACGCGACGTTGACCATCGTCGCGATCGAATAAAGCTCCTCCGGTTCGTCCGGTAGCTCGCCGAGGTCCACGTTCAGCGATACGGCCATGATTCCCTCACCCTTTCATTCTAGGGATCCGAGCGCACCACGGTCCACGTGAGCGCGTGCCAGAACGCGCCCGCCGCAATGCCCGGCTGCGCGCCCACCGCGACGAACGTGAACGCCCGCCCGTCCTCGAAATCCGCCTGCGTGAGCCCACCGCGCGCAAGGGCCGCGTCGAGCGGCGACGCCGACGTCTTCACGAGTTGCCCCGGCACGAACGTGAGGATCTCCGCCTGCGCGATCGATCCCATTTCGAACCGCGCGAGCTGCCGGAACGGCGGAAACGGCCCGACCGCGCCCGCCGTGAGCGAGGGCGCGACCTGCTGCGGCATTCCGCCCTCGGTCCCGGGCACGAGCCGCACGTCGACCGAAGGCATCGGCTGCGCCGCGTGCGCGGCCTGGAGCGAGAGGTTTCCCTCGTCCGTCACGCGCGACATGGCCGCGGCGAGCAGCCCCGGATTGGGCGTGTCCGCCGAATACGTCGGGCCACACCCCTCTTTTTCGAGCGGATCGGTATGACCGGGCCCGCCGACGCAGCCCGTCGGCACGAGCAAGAGGCTCCTCTTCGCGACGAATGCCGAGGCCGGGATCACCGCGACGGGCGCCGCCACGACGCCCGCCGGCCCATTGCCCTCGGTGAGCGCCGCGCAGCCGAGGTCCTTGGTTTTCGTGAGGTCACCGGCGATGACGTGCAGATACACGTCTTTGTCCGCGGGCAAGAGCGTCGCCGGATCGACCCGCGAGGCCGCGGCGAATGCGAGCCCCGACGGATCGGCCGGATACGGCGCGGGATCGCCGCCGTCGGGGTAGGGGACGAAGCAGAGCCGGATCGCCTCGTGATCGTTCACGCCATTGACGATCGTGAGCACGGGCGGCCCGTCGGGCTCGGGCACGACCTCGCCGCCGCCCGCGCCGCCGCTGCCGCCGCCGCCGCCCGATCCGCTCGACGACGAAGAGCTCGACGACGCGCTCGTCGAAGGCTCCTGCGGGGCGTCCGTGCCTTCCGCGCAGCCGGAAGCGAGGCCAAACGCGAGCGGAGCGAGGGCGGCGAGGAGGAGGGTCGTCGGGCGGGCAAGGGCGGTCATGCGCCGAGTTTAGCGCGCGCCGGGGGAGGGGCGTCATGCGGGAGCAGGAAGAGACGCGGCGCTTTTGCTTTGCGGGGAAAGGGACGGGCAGAAAGGGTGCGGCAGAGGCGTGGCACGCCCATTGCGGAAAGCGTGTTCAGCCTCGATGAGCGGGGAAACGGGAGGGATTCGTCATGACGAAGCGCAACCGCGGGCGATGGTGCACGGTGTTGTCGGCGTTCGGCCTGAGCGCGGGGATCGGCGCTTGCGGAGTGAGCTCCGAGGAGGTCCCTACGGGGAGCGAAGTCGAGATCGAGCACCAGGAGAACCTGACGGCTGCTGCGTGTACGCCGTACCTGGGGCAGCAGTGTTACTGGATGGAAAATACGTCGGGCAGCTACTGCTGGGTGCCGGCGACGTGGGTCAGCTCATTCTACGATTGCTACGCGCAGGATTCGTGCGACGGCGGGCTGAGTCGGTCGGGGGGCGGATGTTACAAGTGGGCGGATTGTTCGGGCTGCACACGGTATCCGTGGCAGTGAGGGAGCGCCCCCTCAGCGTCGGATCGAGTAGACGAAGCTCGCCTTGGGCTGCCGGAGCCATCGATCGGTGATCGTCTTCTTCAGATCCGCGTACGCGCCGGGCGCGTCCACGTATTTCGCGACGAGCGCCTCGGCGCCGGGTTTGTCGCCGCTGCCCTTGATCTTCGCCACGATTCCCATGAGCTTCTTGCTCGCCGCCGGGAACGCGTCGAGCTTCACCGAGAAGCAGCCCGCATCCGTGCCATTCTGCGCTTTTTCGTTCGCGTTCCACACGAGCACGCCCTCGTCGAGCAAAAAGCCCATCTGGATCGCCGCGAGCTGGCTGTAGTTCAGCGGGTGCTTGGCCTCGTCGTACATCCCGCGCGAGATGTGGCCGAAGGCCCAGGCGATGTCCCGCACGTGCGCGAGGTTCGCCTTTTCCTTGTCGATCACGCCGCGCTCGGCGAGCCAATCCGTGAAATAAAGCGCCGCCGACTGGGCCTTGAGCTCCTCCAGCGTGCTCGCGAGCGGCCCGCCGAACACCTCGCTGTCGATCTTGCCGTTCACCGCATATTGATGCGAAGGCCCGAGGTTGTGCGCCGCCTCGTGCAGGACCGTGCTCATGAGCTGCGGCCCCGGATCGTCCGTGTACGACGCCATCGTCTGCGCGCAGAACAAGGACGCGGCGAGCCCGTGCTGCGAGGCGATGCTGTCCGGGTCGGTATAAAAATTCGTCATCGCGACCGTACGGCCGCGCCCCTCGTTGCCCACGGGCCCGAAGTTCGGCAGGCTCTGCCCGATCGTCGCGCCAAACGCGTCTCGCGAGTCGCCAGCGTTCACGATGACCTTGATGAAATCGGGCAGCTTGAAGGAGACCTTCTGCGCCGCGTACGGCGGGCCGGCGAGCGTCGCGAGCGCCTGCTCCATGTCCTGCTTGAGCGGATCGAGCTTCTCCTTCCATTCGATCGAGCTCTGGTCGATCCGCGCGAAGCTCACGTGGAAGCCCGCCTTCTCGCTGCACGGCTCGAAATACGTCTCGTCCGGGCCGATGCGCAGATACCATTTCGAGTTGAACGTGCTCATCCGCGCCCAGGCCTCGTCCGCCTCGAACCAGCTCCCGTCCCGGAACGCCTTCGCGGCCGCCCGCAGATACGCCTGGAACGAGGCCTCGTCCGGATTCGTGATCGCCTCGGCCGCCGCGTCGAGCTCGCGCGCCACGGCCTGCATGTCGTTCTCGTAGGCGCGGTGGTACGGCACGGCCTTGAGCGCGTCGCCCTCGCCCGTCACCACGACGAACGGATTCATGAGCGCGCGGCCGTCCGGGCGCGCCGCGAGCACCTTGCAGAAATCGGGATTCGATTGCAATTCGGCGGGATAGAGCCCCGACGGGACGCGCTTCTCCTCGCCCGGCGCCCGCGGGATCGCATAACAATTGACGTCGCCCTTCGTCGCCGGCGCCTCGCATTGCGGGCCCTGGTTTCTGTAGAAGAGCCGCCGGCTCGCCGGATCGTCCGCGGGGACCTTCGACGCGAGCGAGAGCGTGCCGGTCTGCTTCTGGTAGATCTTCTCGACGAGCCGCGCCGCCGCGAGGATGTGGCCGACGATCGCCCGATCCTCGTCGGTCGCGGCGCCCGCGAAGAAGTCCGAGGCGACGAGCGTCGGGCGGCCCGCTTCGAGCTCACGGAGGACGGCCTTGCGGCGCAGCACCTCGCCCGGCGCGAGGCCCTCGAACTTCGGTCCGTTCTTCACGAAGTCCACGATCGAGGCGTACGCCTGGCCGAACGTCGGGTTGAAGGCGCCGGACGAGACCCAGTAAGTCTCCTCCGTCTGCGTTGGGCCCCAGAGCACCGCGAGCTCGTTCGGGTCGAGGGTCTTGTCCTGATCCGCGTCCTCGCTCCAGAAGAGCGGCAGATCGAGGTCGACCGCGGCGCGATTGAAGTCCGCGCGAGGGACCGCATCGAACGTGGCCAGCCAGACCCCGTCCGGCGAGACGGCCGGCGGCGCGCCGCCGCACGAGGCAGAGAGCGCAAAGACCAACGGAAACGCGAGGCGAGGCCAGGAAAAACGCATGCGCCCTTCTATCACGAGGGGCCCGGAAGTAGGCTTGCCAAAGCCCCGTGACCGCACGCGATTCGAAGACGCTCCGCCTCACCCGATCCGCCGCCGCCTCCGTTCGTCGTGGTCATCCCTGGGTGTACCGCGAAGGCCTCGCACGGCCGTCCAAGCTCGACTCGGGCACGCCCGTCTCCCTCGCGAGCGAGGAAGGCGAGCCGATCGGCGTGGGCCTCTGGGACGCAGAATCCCCCATCGCCGTGCGCGTCTTCGGCCAGAGCGGGCGCATCGACGAGCGCGCGCTGCTCGAGCGGATCGAGCGCGCCTTCGCCCGGCGCGAAGCGTTCATCGGGCCCGACACCGACGCGTATCGGCTCTGCAACGGCGAAGGCGACCACGTGCCCGGCCTCGTGATCGACAGGTACGCGCACGTCGCGATCGTCCGCCTCGACGGCGATCACCTCGATCCGTGGATCGAAAAACTCGCGCCGAAGCTCGCGCGTTCGCTCGCCGGGCGTGGCGTCCGCAGCGTCGCGCTCCGCCGCGCCCGCGACGAGGCCGGCGATCGTCGCATCCGCCCGCTCGCCGGCGACGAGCCCGAGGACCGCGTGATCGTGCGCGAGAACGGCATGGCGATGGAGGTCGACCTCGCGCACGGGCAGAAGACGGGCGCGTTCCTCGATCAGCGCGACAACCGCGCCCGCGTCCGCGCGTTCGGCGCCCGCCGCGCCCGCGCGCTGAACCTCTACAGCTACGCAGGCGGCTTCTCGGTCGCGGCCGCGCTCGGCGGTGCCGCGCACGTGACCTCGGTCGACGTCGCCGCCGCCGCGCACGCGACCGCGCAACGCTCGTTCCGCGCGAACGGGCTCGACCCGGCGAAGCACGCGTTCGTCACGGCCGACGCCTTCGCGTTCCTCGAAGCCGCAGCGCGTCGTGGCGACAAGTTCGACCTCATCGTCTCGGATCCGCCGAGCTTCGCGCCGAACGAGCGGACGAAGCCGCGCGCGCTCGCCGCGTACCGCAAGCTCCACGGCGCGCTCGCCAAGGTCCTCGCGCCGCGGGGGCTGCTCTGCGCGGCGTCCTGTTCGAGCCACGTCTCGGCCGAGGAGTTCCTCGGGACGCTCGACGACGCGGCGCTCGGTCGGGACGATCTCTCGCTCGTGGCCATGCACGGCCAGCCGCCCGATCACCCCACGCTGCCCGCGTGGTTCGAAGGCCGGTACCTCAAGTTCGCGGTCCTCGCCTGACGGTTCGTCCAGGCGAACCCGTTGGGCGTCGAACGATCAGGCGCGCGGCTCAGAAGCCGGGATCACGCACCCTCGGCAGGTTGTCCTGGCTGCCCGACTTCGTGGCGCCGGTGCTCTTCGTGCTCGGCGTCTTCGTGGCGCCGGCCCCGCTCGGCGCCGTGGCCTTCGTCCCCGCGCCCTGGTTGTGCGTCGCGGGCTGCGTCGTCGCGCTCGTCGTGGGCGCGGCGCTCGTGACGGGCGGGGGGAGGGTGGTCGGCGTGGGCGCGGGCGTGGGCGCCGCGGGCGCCTGCGTGGCCGCGGGCTGCGTCGCGGCGTCCGGCTGCGTCGAGCCTTCCGAGAACGCGAGGACCGCGCCGCCGATCGCGAGCACGCCGATCGCGCCGAACACCACGGCGAGCTTCTTCTTCCCGCCTCCGGTGAAGGCCGCGGCGTCGACGTCGGCGACGATCGCGGCCGCCGTCGGCTGCGAGGGCGCGCCTTGCGTCGCGGTGAGCGCGCCGGGCATGAGGCTCGCGCGGCCGTGCGCGATCGTGGCGATGTCCGTCGTTCCAGGCGGCGGCGGGATCGACTGCAGCCCCGGCGGGATCGAGGGCATGTGGCTCGCGAGCAGCCCCGGCGGGATCGTCCCGCCGTTCGCCCGCGCCTGCGCGAGGAGCGCGGCGCGTTGCGCCTTGAGCTGCTCGCGTTGCTCGGCGCGCTCGTCGGCGAGCTTGAGTCCCTCGCGGATCGCCGTGCGGCGCTTCTCGGCGCGCTCGCCGAGCATCGACTTCACGAACGCGACCACGTCCTCGTCGGGCTGTCCTGCGAGCTTGAGCTCCGCGATCCCACGATCGATCGAGCGCGCGAACTCCGCCATCGACGGGTAACGCTTGTCGGCGTCCTTCTCGAGCGCCTTCATGACGATGTCGTTCAGGAGCTGCGGGCAGTTCGGCATCGCCGAGGCGAGCGACGGCGCCGGATCTTTGTCGCAGATCCGGCGCAGCGTGATCATGTCGTTGTCGCCGCGGAACGGGTGCTTCGAGGCGAGGAGCTGGTAGAGCACGATGCCGAGCGCGAAGACGTCCGTGCGGCGATCCACGGCCTTTCCGAGCGCCTGCTCGGGCGACATGAACGGCACCTTGCCCTTGAGCTGGCCGTCCTTCGTCGCGCCCGTGTCCGAGACGGCCGTGGCCTTGGCGACGCCGAAGTCCACGATCTTCACGACGCCGTCGTACGTGACGAGGATGTTCTGCGGCGAGACGTCGCGATGCACGAGCCCCACGAGCGTGCCGAGCTCGTCCTGCAGCTCGTGCGCGGCGTGGAGCCCGAGCGCCGCGTTGAGGCAGATGCGGAGCGCGATGAGCATCGGGACGCCGCCCTTTTGACGCGCCGCGCGCGCGAGCTGGCTGAGCGGCTCGCCGTCGATCCACTCCATCACGATGTAGATCAGCCCGTCCTGCTCGCCGAGATCGAGGATCTCGCAGACGTGCGGATGCCGGATGCGCGAGGCGAGGCCCGCCTCCGCGAGGAACATGTCCTCGAACTGCGGATCTTGCGACAGCTCGGGCAGCATCGTCTTGACCGCGACGATCTTCTGGAAGCCGCGCGTGCCCTTCATGCGCGCGGCCCAGACGACGGCCATGCCGCCCTGCGCGATCGGCACGAGCAGCTCGTACCGTCCCAGCGTGTGTCCCGCCCCCACGTCCCCGAGCGAGCTCATGCGTCCCCCCTCCAAGCCCCGCACGCGCACAAAACGCGGCCGCCCGAGCTCCTCGCCCGGTCTCGCAGCTCGTACCTCGCCGGACCCTGCACGGTTGTCGTCCGTCAGGATCGCAGAAGGACGGCCGCGCCTCAAGAAGATCGCAACAAGCCGTCCGTGTCGAACTTCTGCATGTAGCCCAGCAAAAACCGCACGATCGCCTCTGCCTTCGGCACGAGCGTGGCCACCTCGATGCGCTCCTCGTGCGTGTGAAAGCCCGATCCGCGCGGCCCGAGTCCGTCGATCGACGGAATGCCGAGCGCGGCCGTCGTCGCCGCATCCGAGCCTCCACCCACGAGCGGCGCCTCGCCGTCCCCGAGCCCCGCGGCCCGCGCGCACGCGGCGTACGCCTCGTAAAGCGCCACGGAAGCCGCGGTACGCTCGAGCGACGATCGCGCGATGCCGCCCGTCACGGTCACCGTCGTCCCCGGCAGCGCCGCTTCCTTCGCGACTTCGGCGAGCGACACAAGGAGCGCGTCTCCGTCGGCGCGCCGCTCGTAGCGGAAATCGAGCTCGGCCTCGGCCCGATCCGGCACCGTGTTTTTCGACTGCCCGCCGCGGATCGTCCCCACGTTCACGGTCACGCCGCGCGTGTAGTCCGTGAGCTTCTGCGCGTGATCGATGAACCGCGCGAGCGCCCAGATCGCATTCGCGCCGTCCGCATGCGCGTTGCCCGCGTGCGCCGCTTTGCCCGTCGCGATGACACGCGCGCTGCCCGTGCCCTTGCGCGACGTGATCACGAGATCCTTCACGCGTCCCGCCTCGAACACGAGCGCCGCGCCCGCGCCTTTCACCTCCTCGGCGATCACGTGCTGTCCCTCGGGCGAACCGACCTCTTCGTCCGACACGATCACCACGCGGATCGGCACGCGCGCGAGCACGCCCACGTGCGCGAGCGCGCGCAATGCTTCGAGCACCACGACGAGCCCGCCCTTCATGTCGAGCACGCCGGGGCCTCGCGCGATCGGCCCCTCGCGCCGGAATCCCTCGAAGGTCCCGGGCGGAAACACGGTATCGAGGTGCCCCACGATCGCCACGCATCCCGCGGCCGATGCCTCCGCCGCCGCCGTCCTCGCGACCCAGTGCGGCGCATACCGCGCGCTCGCATGAGACCGTACCGAGCTCACGCCTTCGATCGCGCGCAGCTCCGCCGCGAGCATCTCGCCCACGCGCGTCCCGCCCGGCACGTTGTCCGTGAACGAGTTCTCCCCGACGAGCGCTTCGAGCAGCACGAGGGCCGCTTCTTCCCGCGCATGGAGGTGCGCTTTCGCCGCCTCGATCATGCGCGGAGCTTCGTCCAAAACGCTCGGATTGACGAGCCCTCCGCGCGCCTTGCCCGCATGACGGCGTGCGCTACATGACAGGGAATCTCGGCGAGGCGCGGTTGTTCGTCGGTGCGGGGGGCGCGGCTGGATGAATTTGCTCCACACGCTGGAAATCCACGCATCGCAGATCTTCGTGGGCGTGGGTGTCTTCGGATTGAGCCTCGTGCTCAGCCTGGCCGTGGTGGCGTTCGTGATCGTCCGGCTTCCTCCGGATCATTTCGAGGAGACGCGCGGCCCAGGTAGCTTCCTCGCCGATCGTCCGGCCTGGCAGCGCGCCCTCGGGATCGCAGGCAAGAACCTGCTCGGGTTTTTCCTGGTCATTCTGGGGATCGTGCTCTCCCTGCCTGGCGTACCGGGACAAGGGCTGCTTACGCTCTTCATCGGTCTCGTGCTGCTGGACGTTCCGGGCAAACGCGCGATCGAGCGGCGGATCATCGCGGTGCCCGCGGTGCTGCACGCGTGCAACCGCCTGCGCGCCCGCTTCGACAAACCGCCGTTCACGCTACCGGCGAGGCGGCGCGCGAAGAAACGCGACGAGCTCGCGGACGAACGGATCCGGGTCGGATTCGAATCGCGCGAGGGCCTCGGCGCGCGGAAGATCCCCCACGAAGATCGCCCGAAAGGCCCGCTTCAGGGCGACGCGTGATTCGAGCGGGACGCCCGTTCGTTCGAGCCCGACGCGGTTCAGGGCACGCACGCGCGCCCGGTTTCCTTCGGCGATGACGAACGGCGGCACGTCGCGCTCGACCATCGATCCGCCCGCGAGGAACGAGCGCGCGCCCACGCGGACGAACGGCGCGACGGCGACGTGACCACCGGTCACCACGTGATCTTCGAGCACGACGTGCCCGGCGAGCAGGGTCCCGTTCGCGAGCGTCACGCGATCTCCCACGATCGCGTCGTGCGCGACGTGCACGCCCACCATGAAGAGGCCCGCATTCCCGATGCGCGTAACGCCGCCGCCATACCCGGTGCCGCGGTGCGCCGTCACGTGCTCGCGGAACACGTTGTCGTCGCCCACGACGAGCGTGGTCGGTTCACCCGCGTACCTTCGATCCTGCGGCGCGCCGCCGAGCACCGCGAACGAATGGACCACGTTGCGACGCCCGATGCGGCTGCCCGCCGCGATCACCGCGTGCGCGTCGATGCGGCAGCCGTCGCTGATCTCCGCGTCGTCCTCGATCACGGCGAACGGGCCCACGACGACGTCCGCGCCGAGCTTCGCCCCGGGATCGACGTGCGCGAGGGGATGGATCGAGACGGCCACGGGCGGCGCATTCTCGTGACGGGCGCCGCGCTTGGCAAGGCGAACGCCCGCAAAGTTCTGCCGCGCGAGGGCCGGCCGGCCGAAGCCTGCGCGGCGCCTCGCGCGGCGGACGCGATCCGTCACGGGTTCGCGAAGTGATACCGGGCCGCCACGGTCGCCGTGATCGTGAGCTCCCCCGGCTCGACCGTCGTCGAAAGCTCGAGCGACGCCTTCGCGATGTCCACGTCGAGGAAGATCGGCGACAGCCGGCCCTGCGAGCCATCCAGGCTGTGCAGCCCGAGCAGACGAACGCCCGACGAGGCCGCGAGGATCTTCGCGTTCCGCTCCGCGTCCACGGTCGCGAGGTGCAGCGCCTTGGCCTGCGCCTCTTCCGGGCGCGCGAGGAAGAACGAGATCCCCTGCACCACGTTCGCGCCCGCGCCGACGCCCGCGTCGATGAGCTTCGCCGCCTGCGAGCCGAGCTCACCGGCCTTCGCGAGACGCAACGTGATCGACAGCGTGTTCTGCGCGCGATAACCGACGATCTTCGGCGCGCGGCCGGCCTCGGGCTTGCCCTGGACCGGCTGGATTTGCAGCGTCGCCGTCTGGAGCGTGAGGCCGTCGAGGCCGAGCTTCTCGATCGCGCTCGTCACGTTCGCCATCTTGCGCGCGAGCTCGCTCTGCGCCTGATCCAGCGTCTTCGCCTGGACCTCGACCCCGAGCTCGGCGCGCATCGCGTCCGGCTTCGCCACGATCTCGCCCCGGCCGCTCGAGGTGATGAGCTCCGTGAGCTGCTCTTGCAGGACGATGTTCGTCTGCGCCTTGCCGCCCTCCTGCGCCGCAGCGCCGCTGCCCTTCTCCTCGGCCTTCACCGCCGAGGAGGCGCTCGGGAAAACGAACGACAGGATTCCCAGCGCCGCGCCCGCGAGCCGCCGCGAGCCGGTCCGGAGACGTTTCGCCATTGCCATGATGCCCCCCTTTCAAGACGCGGAGAGGTCCTCTCCGTGCGCAATTCCCCCATGGCGGACGAGCCGCCGCGTGCATCCAGGACGAGCGTGGGGCCCGAGCCGCGTTTTGACCAGGTGGGGACGGACGGATGGTGATTCGAAATGGAAACGGCCCGCTACGAAGGGAAAACGTAGCGGGCCGCCTCGGGAGAAATCAGCGTCGAACGATTACTTGCACTTCTTGAAGAGACCGACCCCCGTGCATTTCGTGCCGGTCTTCGCCGTGCTCGTCGGCTTCGTCGTCGGCGTGGGGTTCGTCTTCGTCGTGCTGCCGCCGCCGCTGCCGCTCGACTTCGCGGTGCTCGCGGCCTGCGCCGTCTCTTTCGGGACCTCGGCGAGCTTGTATTCCTTCTCGAACTTCTTGCCGGCCTCGATCGTGATGTCGTCGTTCTGCGTGACGTATCCGGCCTTCGAGAGCTCGACCTTGTGCGCGCCCGGCGCGAGCTTGAGCTTCGACGGATCCTCGATCGCCTTGTCGTCGACCTTGATCGCGTCGCAGCCCGGGCTGCACTTGATCGCGACCTCGACCTCCTCGGCCGCGGGCGGCGGCGTGGGCGGCGGCGCTTCGCCCGTGCTCGGGGGCGCCGCGGTGCTTTCACCGCTCGTGGTTGGCGCGCCCGTCGGCGTGATGGCGATCGGCGCGTTCGGGTCCTCGCCGTCTTTCTTGTCCTTGCCGCCCGCGATGATGAACGCGCCCACCGCGCCGCCGATCAAGAGGACCGCCGCGACGCCGATGATGATCGGCAGCTTCTTCGAGCCGCCGCTCGCATCCATCGGAAGGCGCGGCGCCGCCGTCGTCGGCGCCATCGGGCCGGGGCCCGGGCCCATGCCCATGCCCATGTCCGGGTTCGACGGCGCGCCCGGACCCATGCCGGGACTACCCATGCCAGGGCCGCCCATGCCGGGACCACCCATGCCGCCTCCGGGCGGAGGCGGCGGCGGGTAGCCCGAGCCATCATTCTGGCCGCCGGGCTGGTACACCGGCACCGCGGCCGTCGGTCCCATCGGATCGGCGCCGCCGATCGCGGGGAACGCGATGGTCGCGCTCGTGGCCATCTCGGGCATGTTCGCCGCGGCGGAGAACGCCACCGCGAGCTCGCTGGCCTGGCGGAAGCGCTCGTTCGGATCGAGCGCGAGCGCGCGGTTGAAGACCGCGTCGAGCACGGGCGAGACCATCGCGCCGAGCTCCTGCGCGCGCTGCGATGCGGGCTGACGAGGGCCGACGAGCTCGTGTTGCCACGAGGCGAGGTCGGGCTGCGGGCCCTGGCAGGAACGCCAGTACGGCCGGCCCGTGAGCGCGTAGAAGAGCACGAGGCCCATCGCGAACACGTCGGCCGCGGGGCCTGCGGGCGCGCCGCCTTGCATCTGCTCGGGCGCGACCCAGGGCGCGGCGATCGCGTAGCCCTCGTTCGTCTGGACGTAGCTCCGCGCGAGGCCCGCGCCGAAGTCCATGATGCGCACGGCGAAGCCTTGCGGCGCGACGAACACGTTCGTCGGCTTGAGCGCGTGGTGCATGAGCTGCCGCACGTGGGCGTTGTCCAGCGTGCGCGCCATGTTCTGCGCGATCTGGGCGACCTCCTGCGGCGAGAGCGGGCGCTGCGAGACGAGCTGCGCGAGCGAAGGCGTCGGCGAGAGCTCCGTCACCGTGAAGGGCGCGGCGGTCTGCGGATCGTAGCCAGCATCGAGGACCGGCAGCACGACGTCGGGCGGAAGCCCGTTCGTCGCCGTGTAGATCTGCTCGATCATCGTCATCACTTCGGGGCGCTGCGCGATGCTCGGCGAGTAGATACGCACCGCCATCGCGCGCCCCGTCGCGTCGACGACGCGATACGTGGCCGAGGAGCCGCCGTTGCCCAGGAGAGCCTGGACCGAGTACTTGCCGGCGATGACGTAACCGGGGGAGAGCTGGGGCGCGGTCACGGGTTACTTCTTCTCGCCGTCGGACTTCTTGTCGTCGGCTTTCTTGTCGTCGGCCTTCCCGGCCTTGATCGACTCGATCGCCTTGCTCACCGCGCCCATGCCGGCCTCGTCGTCGTCGGCCGCGAAGCCGAGCGCGAGCAGCGCCTTGTCATCGGCGAGCGGGGCCTGGAGCACGAGCAGCGTGCCCTTCTTCTTGGCGCGCTCGGCGCCCGGCAAGTTCCAGACGTTGAGCTTGATGCCGTTGACCTCTTGGTTGTCCGGCTTCTGCTTCCAGTTGATCTTCGCGCCCTTGGGCAGCGTGATCGCGGCCGCCTTGATGAGCTCCGCGAGCGCCGCGTCGCGCGCGGCCGTGTCCTTCTTCGCGTCCTTGTCCGGCGCGTACGAGCCGAACACCACGACCGCGCCCTCGTCCGAGGCCTGCGCGATCGTCTGGGCTTCGCCCTGCGCGTAGATCCACTTCTCCGCGGGCGTGAACGAGAGGTCCGCGCTCTTGACCTTCGCGACGGTCTTGTCGCCCTTCGAAGCGCACTTCTCGTCGAGCGACTCGCACTTCGGCGGCGGCGGCGGCGTTTCGACGGCCGGTGTGCCGGTGTCGCCTTCCGGCTCTTTGACTTCCGTTTGGCTCCCGCCGCAGGCCGCGGCCACGAGGAGAAGTGCGAGGGAGGCGATTGCTTTGAAGGTGCGGTAGACCATGCGCAAATCCGAGCGTGTCAGATGCCGGCCGGCGTCCGCAAGTATTTCGGGTCTCGCCCCCCCCACCTTCGCCGCCGGATCCTGGGGCGCGGGGAGCGCTCGGGAGACTTGGCTCAGGGCTTCTTCTTCATCCCGGGCAGATAGGCCTTCTCGGGCGCCTGCTCGAGGAACTCGATCTTCTCGGCCGTCATGATCCCGTACTTCGGGTTCGCGGCGGCGCCCGAGCTCGCCTTCGTGAACGTCACCGAGTAGGTGCCCGTCACCTTGACCTTCGCCCCGATGTTGGGGATCGGGTTCGGCAGGTCCGCGCCCCAGAACTCGTCGGCGAGCTTCGCCTCGCTCTCCTTGCCCTTCGGCTGCTTGTCGATCGCCTCGATCAGCGTGAAGACCTGGGCGAAGTTCGAGGCCCAGCCCATGACGTCGATCATGTCCTTCGTCTCGCCCTTCTCGTCGGCGATCGCGAAGGTCGGGATCGGCGCCTTGCAGTCCGGCGGATCGCCCTTGCCCGTCTTGTGGATCGAGCACGCCGGCGCGTCGGCGTAGTTCGTCTTGACGATGTAGCCGACGATCGAGACCTGCTTGCCGTTGACGTCCTCGAAGTGCACGCGGCTGCGGAGATCGTGCGTGATGCCCCAGATCGTGAAGGCGCCGTCCGGCGTCTTCTTCTGCTTCTGCGGGAGCGTCGGCACGGCGGGCAGCGCGGCCTTCTTGCCGCTCACGGCGGGCTTGGCCTTGTACGGCTCCTCAGACGGCCCGCAGCCGAGCACGGCCGAGCCTGTCACGGAGGCGAGGGCGAAAACGAGTGCATGTCGGACGTTCATGAGTCTCTCCGGGCCGCTCGAGGGTACGCCCTCGGGCACAGGCTGCCGCCCTGGGCAGGGGGATTGGGCTGGAAAGGGCTAACACGATGGCGCACGGCGCGTAAAGAGATTCGCCGAAGGAGGGGGGCTCTGGCGCCTCGGTCCCTCATAACGAGGCCTCGAGCGAACTGACAGGCCCGTCCAAACTCGCCCCTCGTCGTCGAGCGTCGCCTGGGACACGAAGGTAGGGTAGTCTCCACGAACCATGCGCGAGACGAAGCTGCGCGCCCCGTTCGAGACTTCACGTGTGCTCGTCATGATCCTGGCGGGTGGAGAGGGCCGGAGGCTCGGTCCTCTCACCTCGGACCGCGCCAAGCCGGCCGTTCCTTTCGGCGGGCGCTACCGGATCATCGACATCGTGCTCTCGAACTTCGTCAACTCGGGGCTGCACAAGATCAAGATCCTCACGCAGTACAAGAGTGCATCGCTCGACGAGCACATCGCGCGGGCCTGGCGCCTGTCGCCGATGCTCGACAACTTCATCGAGACGATCCCGGCGCAGCAGCGCACCGGCAAGAGCTGGTTCAAGGGCTCGGCCGACGCCGTCTACCAGACCCAGCACGTCATCACGGACGAGTCGCCCACGCACGTCTGCATCTTCGGCGGCGACCACGTCTACAAGATGGACATGCGCCAGATGCTCGACGAGCACCTCGAGCGCAACGCCGAGGTCACGGTCGCGGCGATCCCCGTCCCGCGCAAGGAAGCCCGGGAGTTCGGCGTGATCGAGGCCGACGCGAGCGGACGCATCATCGCTTTCCACGAGAAGGTCGCCGACCCGCCGCCGATGCCCGGCCACCCCGATCTCGCCCTCGCTTCGATGGGCAACTACATCTTCAACACGGGCCAGCTCCTCGACGCGCTCGAGCAGGACGCGAAGAACGAGCAGAGCGCGCACGACTTCGGCCGCGACATCATCCCGTACCTGGTCAAGAACGGGAAACGCGCGTTCGTCTACGATTTCCAGACGAACCGCGTGCCCGGCGAGGACGAAGGTTCGAACGCCTACTGGCGCGACATCGGCACGATCGACGCCTACTGGGCCGCGCAGATGGACCTCATCAGCGTGCAGCCCGCCTTCAACCTCTACAACCAGCGCTGGCCGATCCGCACCGCGATGAGCCACGATCCGCCGGCGAAGTTCGTCTTCCGCGACGAGTGGAACGCGCGCGTCGGCATCGCGACCGAGAGCCTCGTCTCGCTCGGCTGCATCATCTCCGGCGGTCGCATCCATCGAAGTGTTCTCTCGAACCGCTGCCGCGTGAACTCCTTCAGCCATGTCGAGGAGAGCGTGCTTTTCGAGAATGTCGTGATTGGCAGGCACGCCAAGATCCGCCGCGCGATCATCGACAAGGACGTCGAGGTCCCGTCGGGGGCCGAGATCGGCTACAACCTCGAGGAAGACAGGAAGCGCTGGTACGTGAGCGAGGGAGGCATCGTCGTCATCCCCAAGCGCGCCAAGATCGGCTGAGCGGGAGCGATGGGTCGAACGGTCGTGGTCGGCGACCTGCACGGATGCAGGGACGAACTCGAAGATTTGCTCGGCCACGTCGGGTTCGGCGCGGGCGACCAGCTGGTCTCCGTCGGCGACCTCGTCGTGCGTGGTCCCGATCCCGCGGGCACGATCGATCTGCTCCGCAAGCTCGACGCGCGCGTCGTGCGCGGCAACCACGAGGACCGGCTCCTGCGCTACCGGCAGATGCCTCCGAGCATCGCGCCGCATCTCGGCAGCCTGCAGCGCGAGGTCGTGCGCGTGCTGCGTCGCCGGCACTGGGAGTTCCTCGCCTCGCTGCCGCTCTGGCTCGACCTGCCGGAGCATGACCTGCGCATCGTGCACGCCGGCGTCGATCCCACGCTGCCGATCGAGCGCCAGAGCCCACGGACGCTCATGTACGTGCGTTCGCTCAACTGGAGCGGCGCGCCCGAGGAGCGGCGCGGCTCGATCTTGTGGGGCGAGCGGTACGTGGGGCCGCCGCACCTCGTCTTCGGGCACAACGCCCTCGAGCGCCCGCAGATCCACCGTCACGCGACGGGCATCGACACGGGCTGCGTGTACGGCGGCCGCCTCACCGCGATGGTGCTGCGCGCGGGCGAACACCCGCCTCCGCCCGAGGATCGCTCCAGCGTGCTCGTGAGCGTGCCGGCGCGAAGGACCTACTACCCGCGCTGAAAGAGCGCGCGCACGGCTCTCGCCAACGGCGCGCGTTTCCGGCTACGTTAAGGCCCATGCGCTCCGTCTGGCCTCGCCTCGCCGCGACGCTCGCCCTCACGGCTGCTTGCCATTCTGCGTTCGTCGTCGCGACGCCTTCCCTCGCGTTCGCGCAAGCTGCTGCCAAAGGCGACAAGGCCAGCGTCACCTCGCTCATCCAGCGCGGCAGCGCGCTCTTCGACGACGCCGAGTACGAAGAGTCGATCCAGACGCTCTCCGCCGCGCTCCTCCGCCCCGGCACGAGCAAGCAGGAGAAGATCGAGATCTACCGCCTGCTCGCCTACAACTACATCGTGCTCAAGCGCGCGGACGAGGCGGACGCCGCCGTGCGTGGCCTCCTCGTGCTCGACGAGACGTACACCCTGCCGCCGACCGAATCTCCGCGCTTCAAGGACTTCTTCAAGGCGACGCGCGAGAAGTGGGAGGCCGAGGGCAAACCGGGACGCGAGAGCACCGACTCGCCCGCGGCCGAAAAACCGATCCGCATCATGCACAGCTCGCCGGCGCAGGTGCCGCCGGGGACCTTGATCAAGCTCACGGGCCGCGTCGAAGATCCCGACGGCCGCGTGCGCGCGATGCAGCTCGCGTATCGCACGGGCGCCGACGGCAAGTTCGTCCTCGTGCCCGCGAGCTACACGCTCGGCGAGTTCCGCGCGCAGATCCCGAGCGACGCGGTCAAACCCCCGCTCGTCGAGTACTACCTGCAAGCGATCGACAAGGGCGGCCTGCCGCTCACCTCGCGTGGTGATGCTGCGACGCCGCTGCGCATCGCCGTGCCTGCGGCGCAGAAGGGCGGCGTCTTGTCGAGCCCGTGGTTCTGGGTGCCCGTCGGCCTCGCGGTCGTGGGCGGCGGCGTGACCGCGACGTACTTCCTCCTCAACCAGCGGACCTCGACCGTGACGATTCGCGTGACGGAGTAGACGATCTCGGGTGGCCCCGAGCGCCGATCCGCGCCAAAACCTCGACCCGAAATGACCGAGCCCGTTTATCCGTTCGTCGCCGTCGACGTCCCCCGCGACCGAGCCGAAGAGCTCGGCGCACACCTCTTCGATCTCGGCGCCATGGGCGTCGAGGAGCGCGACGAGCAGACGCTCGCGAAAGGCGCGGGCTCCGGCAAGGTGACCCTCGTCGCGAGTTTTTCCACGCGCGAAGAAGCCGACCAGGCGATCGCGGCGCTCGTCGAGGAAGACCCCTCGCTCGCGCCGCGCATCGAGGAGATCGTGGGTGACGCCTGGCGCGACGCCTGGAAGCAGCACTTCGAGCCGTTCCCGTTCACGGCCGACATCGTCGTCGTGCCGCCGTGGGTCGCTTACGAGAAGAAGCGCGCGGACGAACACGTGCTCGAGCTCGAACCCGGCCGCGCCTTCGGCACGGGCCTGCATGCGACGACCGCGCTCGTCGCCGAGATGCTTCACGATCGTAAGAATTCTCTGCCGGGCGCGCGCCTGCTCGACGTCGGCACGGGCAGCGGGATCCTCGCGCTCGTCGCGCTGATCTACGGCGCCGCGAGCGCGCTCGCGATCGACAACGACCCCGAGGTCATCGACGTCGTGCGTGAGAACGCCGAGCGCAACGGCCTCGCCGATCGCATCGTCGTCCGTGAGCAGACGATCGAGCACGTGACCGAGACGTTCCCCGTGGTGCTCGCGAACATCGAGACCCGCGTGCTGCGCCCGATCGCGGAGGATCTCGCCCGTGTCGTCGCTCCGTCGGGCCTCTTGATCCTCTCGGGCATCCTCGCGGCCGAGCACGACGAGATCGTCGCGCGGTACACCTCGCTCGCGCGCCCGCTGCGTCACCTCGAGACGCGACGCCGCGGCGACGGCACGGGCGACGACTGGGTCGCGATCGCGTTCGCTGCGTCATGAGGGGCCCGCTGCGTGTCCCCGTCGCCCGCGTCGAGGCGGGCGCATCGATCCTTGACGAGGACGCCTCCCGTTACGTCGCGCGCGTGCATCGCAAGCGCCTCGGCGATCGCGTGGTGCTCTTCGATCCCGACCGCGCGATCGAGGCCGACGCCGAGATCACCGCGATCGATCGCGCGAGCGTCTCCGTCCTCGTCGAGGAGCCTCGCGCGGCCACGTTCCTGCCTGCGCGCCGCGTGACGATCCTCCAGGCCACGTGCAAGAGCGACAAGTTCGACGCCATCGTCCGCGACGCGACCGAGCTCGGCGCGAGCCGCGTGGTCCCGATCGTCGCCGAGCGATCCGTGGGCCGCCCCGCAGACGGCCGCGCGGCGCGATGGCGCCGCATCGCGGTCGAGGCCGCCCGGCAATGCGGCCGCGGCGACGCCCCGGCGATCTCGTCGCCGATGGAGCTCGTCGAGGCCGTGCAGCTCTTCGCCTCGGGCGAGGGCGTTCATGGCTTCTGCCTGGATCCCGTGGCCGACGCGCCGCTCGGCCCGGCGCTCCGGCGCCTCGGCCCGGAGGTCGAGCTCGCGTTCGTCGTGGGCCCCGAGGGGGGTTTGTCGCCGGCCGAGATCGAGGCGTGCACCTCGGCCGGCCTCTCGCGTGTCTCGTTTGGTCCGCTCACGCTCCGCGCCGAGACGGTATGCGCGGCGGTGCTCGGCGGCGTGGTGCTCCTCGCGCGATAACCCTCGCGCCGCGGACAAACGCGGCCCGCGGACAAACCCGGACTTGACAAACCCGGGCACCCGGCATCACCTTCCGGCGTGTCTTTCCTCGACGATGTGCGCCGCTCTCTCGACCGCCCGGAGGGCGCTTCGTGGGCGCTTTCGGGCCTCGGCGCGCATCGAAAGACGCTGCTCGACGCGCTCGAAGCCCTCGAAGCGCGCGGCGAGCCCGAGGAGAAAATCGAGCGCCTGCACGACGTCTGGTCCGACAAGCTCGGGGCGTTCGTCCAGGAAATGCAGCGACTCCTGGAAGGAGGCCTCGCGTTCGGCGCGAGCGCCGCGGAGCTGCATGCGCTCGTCGACATCGCCCTGCGCCGCCGGATTGGTTTGTCCGATTCGGCCGGCTCGCGCATTCGTGATCGCGAGCTCGATCGACTCTCCAGCGAGGTCCTCTTCTCCATCCAGCGCCCCGAGCGCACCCCGAGCCTCTGGCCCGATCGGTATGCGCTCGAAGTGCGGGCCTTGCGACGCGCCGAGGGCGAGACGCTCCTCACGCCGATTGGCCGCCTCGTCCTCGGCCTGCCCGAGCGTGACGCCGTCCGCTGGCTGCTCGCCGTCGAGGTCGCGCAATCGCGCGGGCCCTCGGATCCCTGGCGAATCTCGCGTGCGGCCGCGGCGCGCCTCGTCGCGGCCCGCAGGCTCCGCGTCTTCTGGTATGGGAGCGAGACCTGGCCCGCGCATCCGCAATCGCTCGATCGCCTCGCCGCGCTTGGCCTCCTTTCATTCGAGGACGAGGCCGAGGAGGCGCTCACCACGTATGAGCTCACCGAGAATGGCGCCGAGCTCCTCGCCGAGGTCGCCTCGGGTGATACGCCGATGGTCCTCCTCGCCGGCGCGCTCATTCAAGACGAGACCGCCGCCGTCCTCGGCCGCATTCGCGCCGCCACCGCATTGATCCAGCGCGAGAGCGCCGCATTCGCCATGACCCGGCACGCGCGCATGGTCGCGCATGAAATCCGCAATGCCCTCGTCCCCGTGCGCGAGGCCATCGACGACCTCTTCGCCGCGCTCCAGCGTGACGGCCGCGGCCCGCTCGTCGACCGGCACGGCGCCACCATCACGGGCGGCGTGGATCGCATCTTCCGATTCATGACCGAAATGGCGCAGGTCGTCGAGCGCGCGGGCCCTCCGCCCGAGCCTTTCGACGTCGCGGCGGCCATCGAGGACGCGCTCGCCGCGCTCGCCGAGGAGCTCGGGCGTGTGGCCTCCTTCGAAAGGCCCCGCTTCCTCCCGCCTGTCCGCGGCCGTCGGGATCGGTTCGTCCTGGCCATCGTCGATTTGCTCCGCAATGCGGCGCGCGCCCGCGACGATCGACCGGCCGAGATTCGGGTCGCCGCCGCGCTCGATCCCGACGGCGCCATCGTCGTCACCGTCGACGACGACGGCCCGGGGGTCCCGCCCGAGTATCGAAAAGCGATTTTTGCCCCGGGGTTTTCCTTGCGACCGGGCGGGACGGGGCAGGGGCTCGCGCTCGTGCGCGAGGTCGCGCGGGCGGAGCTCGGCGGCGAGGCGCATTGCGAGGAGAGCCCGCTCGGCGGCGCTCGCTTCGTCCTCCGCCTGCCCGTGGATGCCGGAAGGAGCGCCGCGTGAGACCGATGGGCCGCATCTTGATCATCGACGACGACCCGAGCTTCTTGCAGCTCTATCGCGCGCGGCTCGGCAGCGAGGGGTACCTCGTCGAGACCGCGGACGAAATCGAAAAGGCGCTCGCGCGGCTCGACCAGGGCGGCTGGGACGTCGTGCTCGTCGATCAGAAGCTCGACGGCAAGACGGGCCCGGACACCGGCCTCGACCTCGTCTCCGAGGTCTCCCGCCGCGCGCCGCTCGCGAAGACCATCCTCGTCACGGGCTATGCCACCGAGGCCGCGGTCACGCGGGCTTTCCAGGACGGCGCCTACGATTACCTCGAAAAAGGCCCGATCTTCCGGGTCCTCCTGCTGGCGAAACTTCGCAATGCGCTCGAGGCCGTGCGCGCGCACCATTTCGGCGAGCTCTCCTCGGACGAGGCCGAGGCGGCGATTCGCGACACCTGGGCCGCGGCCGAGAGCGAGACGGATCCGAACCGCAAGGGCAAGCTGCTCGAAGACCTCATGGTCCTCGTTTTCAAGACGATCCCCGGCTTTCGCCACGCCTCGGCCCGGCGTCGCAACGAGGACGAGGAGATCGACCTCGTCATTCGCAACGAGTCCACCGATCCCTTCTGGGTGAACGAACGCACCTCGTACATCCTCGCCGAATGCAAGAACTGGACGCGGCCCGCGGGCGCCACGGAGATTCGGAGCTTCTTGTGGAAGCTCTCGCGCAAATTCAATCGCTCGCGCCTCGGCCTTTTCATTGCGCCGGGCGGTTTTTCCGCGCCCCTTCGCAGCGATCTGCACGGCGAGCGCCGGGATGATTATCTCGTGCTGCTCATCGGAAAGGCCGACCTCCGGGAACTCGTCCTCGCGCCGGATCGCAATGCTTTCATGAAGAAGTTGCATGAAAGAGCCGTGCTGGAGATGCACGGCGAGGTCCGCTGACCACTAGTCGGCGAACCGCCGCGCCGTGAGGAACTCCTCAATGTAGTGCACGGTCAGCTCGACCTCGCGACGCGATACCCCGAGCTGCTCGGCGACCTCGGGATAGGAGTGCCCGGCGAGCACGGCTTCGAGCACGCGCAGGTACTGCGCGCCACGCTGCACGAGCCGGCGCACGTGGATACGCGCGATCGCCCACTCCGCCGCGAGCCGCGCGAATGCGTCCTCGCCGTGCGCCGCGAACTCCCCGTCCGCTCGCGCGACCGCGGCCTGCAAGAAGGCGAGCAGCATCGCCCGCTTCTCGACGAGCGAGCCAGGACCACGATCCGGCGACGACGACGTCAACGTCGCAAGCGAGATCCAGCGATGATCACGGCGCGCGGTCGCGCGCTCGTACTCGGGACAGTCGCGCATGTAATCGATCGCGGCGCGGCGCACGAGCACGCGCAGCCACGCCCCGAGCTCGGGCGGCGGATCCATCGCGCACAGCTTGATCACCGTCGCGAACGCGCGCGCGTGCAGGTTCTCGAGGACACGCGTGACGATCTCGTGCGGCGTGTCCTCGTACGCGCGCAGCCGGCCGATCGGTTGGCGCGCCGCGATCGGCAGCAGCACTGGAAAGAGCGCGGCGGCGAGCGCGGGCCACGCGGCCTCGCCCCGATCGGCGACCGCCCGGAACAGCGGCCAGAGCGTGTCCATCACACGCCTCCGTGCGCGACCAGCCACGCGTTCGCGTCGGCGAGCTCGCGCTGCGTGAGCGGCAACGTCGACGTCGCGAAGCCGGCGGCGGCTGCCTTGACGAGCTCGCGTGCACGTGGTCCCGACGACGCCTTGCCGAGCGCGAGCTGGATGCGCGCGCGGATGAAGGGCGGCAATCCCTTGCCGAGATCGAGCGCAGTTTCGAGGTCCGCGACGCTCGCCGGCTTGCCGAGCGCCTCGTGCGCGAGGTAGCGCCCGCAGAGCACCTCGGCGAGCGCCGGGTGCTTCGCGTTGACGTCTTTCCACGCCGCCTCGGCGCGCGCGAACGTCGCGAGCGCGGCTTCGGGCTGCCCGGCGTGAAGCTGCGCCGTGCCGAGGTTCGTCAGCGCCATCGCGATGTCGCGATGCTTGGAGCCGTACGCTCCCTCGGCGATCGCAAGGCTTCGTTCGAACTGCGCGACCGCCTCCGCGCCTCTCTGCGCGTACGTGTAGTCGCTGCCGAGGTTGCCGATCATGATCCCGACGTTCGGGTGCGCGGCGCCGAGCGCGGCCTCGGCGATCTCCGCCGCTTCACGATGGGCGGTGATGCCACGGTCGAGGTCGCCCTTCATCGCGAGCGCGTTGCCGAGGCTCGACAGCGCCGCGGCGACCCGTCGATCGTGATCACCGAACGCGGCGCGACGCATCTTCACCGCCCGCTCGAACTGCGCCTCAGCCTCGGCGTTTTTGCCGAGCTGCCCGTAGGCGCCGCCGAGGAACAACATGATCTCGGTCTGCAGGTAGACGTCGTCGATGCGCTCCGCCGCGCCGAGCGCCGGCGCCTCCATCAGGGCCGCCTGCTCGTGCTTGCCGCGGAGGTACGCGATGCGGACGAGGTTCACCCAGGCCTGCGCGCGCGTGCGATCGTCGCGCGCCGCCTCCGCGAGCCGGAGCGCCTCTTCGAGCGTCGGGGTCGCGTGGTCGTAGTCCGACGTCGCGAGCTGCGCCGCGCCCAGCGACACGCGCGCCGCGGCGCGCAGGCCGACATCCCCGATCGCGTCTGCGCCTTTCACCGCTTCCTGCGTGAGCGGCAGCGCGTCGCGCGCCTTGCCGAGCTCGATCAGCGCGTGCGAGCGCGCGAACAGATCACGCACGGCCGAGACCGGCGGCGAATCGGGCACCGGCGCGCGGGCCGTCGGCGCCTCTGCCGTGCAGCGCGCGATCGGCGGAAGGCTCTCCGTCGCGGCGACCGCGTTCAGCACCGTCGCGCGGTCGGCGTCGTGAAACTGCGCGATGAGCGCGCGCGCCCCGCGTGTTCGCTCGGTGAGGCACGCGAGCTCGAGCGCGATCTGCTCGCGCCGCTCGGCTCCACACACGAGCTCGCGCGCGGCGTCGAGGTCCGCGGTCCATCGATCGAACGCGCGATCGATCCGCTCGAGTGTCTGCGGCGCGAAGCCGACATCCAGCGCGGCGAATCGACGATGGACGAGCGCCTTGGCCTCCGCCGTCCATGGGCTCGTGAGCTCCGGGCTCGACGCCGCGCAGAGCTTGCGCTGGCCGCGCAGCTCACCGGCCTCGAACGCGGTCTCCGCTTCGCGTTCGGCCTCTCGCGCGCGCACGGCGTTCCGGATCGCGACGACGCCCACGGCGATCAGCACGACGAGCGCCGCGCCGCCGTAAGCGACGAGCTTGCGGTGCCTGCGGATCCAGTGCCCCACCCGATCACGGAGCCGATACTCGCGTGACAACAAGAGTTGCCCGGCCTGAAACCGTCGCAGCTCGGCCGCGACCTGGCCCGCGTCGGCATAACGCTCCGCGAGATCACGCGCCATCGCGCGCTCGACGATCACGCGCAGATCTGCGGGCACGCCCGGCGAGATCGCGCCGATCGGCGTCGGTGGGCGCGCGAGCACCTCGGCGACCAGCTCCTTGCTGTCGTTCGAGCGATCCCAGTACGGCGGTGCGCCCGCGATCAGGTTGTAGAGCAACGCGCCGAGCGCGAAGACGTCCGTGCGCTCGTCGAGCTCCTCGCCGCGCGCCTGCTCGGGCGACATGAAGCACGGGGTACCGAGGACCGCTCCCGCGTGGGTGAACGCGGCGTTCGCGAGCGGGCCCTCGGCTGCGCGCTCGTCGTCGAAGCCGCCGCGTTGCTTCGCGAGGCCCCAGTCGATCACGACGGTCTCGCCGAACGCGCCGATCAGGACGTTTTGCGGCTTGAGGTCGCGATGGATCACGCCGCGCGCGTGCGCGTAGGCGAGCGCCTCCGACACCGCGATCACGTGCGGCAGCAGCGAAAGCCGCGCGGCGAGTGTCCCCCGCGCGTCGATCGCCTGCGCGAGCGTCTCTCCCGGGACGAGCCGCATCGTGTAAAACGCCGTGCCGTCGGGCCACGTCGCGGCTTCGTAGATCGGCACGATCGCCGGGTGCTGCAGGCGCGCGGTGATCAACGCCTCGCGCTCGAACCGCGCGCGCATCTCGGGCGACAGCACCTCCTTGAGCGCGACCTCGCGACCGAGCCGGCGATCGTACGCGCGCGAGATCCGGCCCATGCCACCGATCGCGATCGTCTCGCCGATCTCGAAGCTCGCCGGATCGACGATCGGGGGGAGCACGCGCGGCGCGCCCCGCTCGCGCAGGAGCTGAAAGCACGTCTCGCAACCCGAGACGTGCTCGTCGAGCGCATCCGACTCGGCATCGGACAGACTGCCGACGTCGCGCGCGAGCAGCAAGGTGACGTCGTCGCAGTCCATCCGAGCGACAAGGTGCCTAGGGCAGATGACTCGTGCTTGTCTCCTCCTCGACGCCTAGCACGCTTCGCGTGAGGCGATCAATTGTGGGCTTTTTGCGGTTTTGGCAGGCGCGGCACGGCAGCGAGCGTGCAGCGCTAGGGGTTGATCGGCACGGTGACCGGCACGTTCGTGATCTCGTAAGGCGCGTACCCCGGCGGCTGCACCGTGAACGACGTGTCGGTCTGCCCGCGGACGGCGCCACTCGCGTCGAGGGCGATGACCTGCCCCTCGTACGTCTGGAGGGCGGCGAGGGGGCTGCTCACGCCGAAGCCGGTGATGTCCTCGCCCGGTGCCGTCAGCGGCGGGTGCGTGCTCGCGCATGCGAAGCGGTCCGTCGTGAGCGCGTCCGAGGTGCCGGCGATCCGGTAGCGGATCTCGACATCGCTCACGCCGAGCGCCTCGCAGCTCGGGTGTTCGCCGGCCGCGTTCTCGAGCCGCCACCCGAGCAGGAAGTAGTTGCCGCCAGGCGAGATCGGGGCCGTGACCGTCGTCTTCCCCTCGGCGATGTCGACGACGTAGGGTAGCGACTCGCCGTGCACGGTCTCGCCGAGCTCGCCGGTGTTTTGCACCGTGATCACGTAGCGCCCGGTCGTTTCTTCGGACTTCGATTCGCCGTCGACCTCG
Source organism: Polyangium sp. y55x31 (assembly GCF_029946505.1). Taxonomy (GTDB): domain Bacteria; phylum Myxococcota_A; class Polyangia; order Polyangiales; family Polyangiaceae; genus Polyangium. The sequence goes on along the minus strand of NZ_JARZHG010000004.1, from coordinate 201,642 downwards.
CGTTCGACCGTGCCTTCGCCGTACAGCGTCAACGTCGCGCTGCCTGCCGCGCAGTCGAAGGTCTCGACGAACGGCCTGCCCGTCTCGAAGCCGTTCTCGTCGAGGCCCTGTGCGACCACGCGGATTTTCGGGAACGCGTCCGGGCAGCCGACCGTGCCGGTCTCGAAGTCCTTGATCGACCACGTTACTTTGGCGTCGAACGGCTCGGCGCTGCTGCCGGTGCATCCCATCGCGAACAAACTGATCAAGACGCTCTTGCGCAACATCATTCCTCCGGGTTCGGAGGAGCACGTCGGCAGGGGAGGCGACGGCACCACAAAAAATCTTCAGCGCTTGCGCGCGCCGATGAGCCTCCGCAGCGCCTCGGCCAGGGTCGGGTAGGTGCGGCGCGATTGCATGTCGACGCCGAGGTCGACCATCGTCTTCGCCACGCTCGGCCCGATGCCCGAGAGCAGCCCCGTCGCCCCGACGAGCTCCACACTGCGCATCACGTTCGAGAGGTGCTGCGCCGCCTCCGCGTCGACCGTGTCCACGCCCGTCAGGTCCAGAATCACCGCGCTCGATTGCCGGCCCACGACCTCCGTGAGCAGCCGTTCGAGCAGCACGCTCGCGCGGGCCTGATCGATCGAGCCGATGAGCGGCACGACGAGCACGCCCTGCCAGACCTCGATGACCGGGCTCGACAAACCGATGATGGCCTGCTGCTGCGACTGGATCAGCGTGAGCTGCTCTTCGAGCCGCCGCTGGGCCTCGACGCGATCGGTCACGTTTTCGGCCACGGAGTAAATACGCACGACGCGGTCGCCGAACGTGTCCCGCACGGGGATGACCGTGTTGCGCCAGTGTGACGTGACAAACGATGTTTCGGAGGTGAACTGCTCCCCGGCGAACGCCCGCTTCATATCCGCGCGGAAATCCTCGCGGTCGCCGTAGAGCTCGTAAAGGTTTGTCCCGACGAGCTGGCCTGGCATGAGGCCGAGGTCCTTGAGACCATTTCCCAGGGACATCTTGCACGTCCCGTCCGCGTCCATCGCCCAAATTGCGAGGGGCAGCTCCGACAGCGCGCGGATCAAGGCCTTGGCCTGGAGGGTCTCTTCCGAGTTCTCATTGGCGCGGAGCGAGAACCCGACGATCGCGGTGACGCTACCGGCCGCGTCTCGCACGGGCGTGAGACGACGTACCCAGTAGGACATTCCCTCGATGCTGTCCCCGTAAAGCTCCTCCCCTGCGAGGGCGCGCTCGGTCTCCTGCCGGGCAACCGATCCGGGTGGATAGAGCTGGAGCGCATTCATGCCGACGACCTCGCCCGGCGAAAGCCCGAAATGCGCGAGGCCTTTGCCCTCCGAAACCAGGATCGTGCCGTCCTTCGCGATGGACCAGACGATTCCGTCGAATCGCTCGAAGAGCTCCCCGAGGAGCAACGTGCGAAGCGCGACGGGCGCATCTTTCGCGGCGAAAAGAGGAGCGAGCGGCGCGGGGATCTCCGGGCGCGCCTCGACCGGGCCGTCGATCCGTAGACAAACCGCCCCGCTGCCTGCCGGCCATGCGGTCCAGCGGTTCGTCGATGTGCCGGCCGCAGGGCGCGCGGAAAACGTCGATTTCTTCGAATGCCCGCCCGCCACGGCGGCGCAAGCCGATGACACGGCGCTCCGGTCCGCCGCGTCGAAAAAGGCGAGGAGCGACGAAACCTCGCCGAGCGCTGCGCGCGCCGATTCATTTTGCGCCACCACCACGTCGCCCTCGACGAGCAGCAGTGGGTCCGGGCACCCGTCGAACATCCCGCCAAGATGACGGTAATTGTCCCCTAGCATGGGCTCGGATTTAACAGAGATGTCTGGCGAGCACAACGAAAGGCGTCAACCTCGGATCCTGCAATGAGCGACACGGAGGTCCCGTACCCGGCCGGCGAGCGGCTCGCCCGGCATTTCAAGGACGCCGTGCTCGCGCTCGCGGCGTGAAGCGCGGACGGTGGGCTCGCGGGTCCGCCGCGCGGGATTAGATTTCCTGGGCGGGCGCGCTATCGTGGCGCGTTTGCCCAGGAGATTCACGATGCGCCGAATTGCCAGGATGTTGTGCATCACCGCCGTCGGGGGCGGTTGCGTCGGGACTCCGGCGATCGCGCAGCACGATATCGGTGGACGGATGGATTTCCTGCCGCCCGCGCGGGAAGTGAATCGTGTCGCCGAGGCGTCTGCTTTCCGGACCCTGGCCATCACGGGCGCGACGCTCTTCGACGGGCGCGGCGCGCCGCCCGTGCCCGACGCGGTCGTCGTCGTTCGCGAAGGACGAATCCTCGCCGTCGGTCCGCGCCACGTCGTGGAAATCCCCGCGGGCGCGGAGATCGTCGATGCGACGGGACAATCCGTTTTGCCCGGCCTCATCGACGTCCATTTCCACCTCGACGGCGACATTCCCTTGCCGTCCCTCTTCCTCCAGCGCGGCGTGACCTCCCTGCGCGACCCGGGCGCATGGATCGAGTCATACGACCCCGTGCGCTCTTTCGCCGAGCCGATTCCGCGCCTCTTTTTGACCGGGCCGCACCTCGACGCGCCGCCGCCCGCGCACCCCAAGGACGCGCTCCTCGTCCTCGATCCGGCCGAGGCGCGCGCCGCCGTCGGGCGCCTCGCGGACCAGGGCGCGTCGGCCATCAAAATTTATTATCGATTGCCCCTCGGCACCATCCGCGCCGTCAACGAGGCCGCCCACGAGCGGGGCCTCATCACCACGGCGCACCTCGAAATCGTGGACGCAGGCGACGCCGTGCGCGCCGGGCTCGACGGCGTCGAGCACGTCACCTCGTTCGGCACCGCGATCGTGCCGCTGCGCGAGGCCGAGGACTTCCGGCAGGCCGTCCTCGCGGACAACGCCGCCCGCGGCCCGGGTCGTTATGCGCTCTGGAGCAACGTCGACCTGAATTCGCCGCGTGTCCGGGCGATTCTCGACCTGCTCGCCTCCGAGGGCACCTTCTTCACGCCCACGCTCGCCATTTACGAGCGCCGCCCGGGTGACCCCGGGAGCAACGACGTCGAGGCCCGCGCCTTCACGAACATGCTCGGCTTCGTCCGCCGCGCGCACGGCGCCGGCGTGCGTATCGTGGTCGGCTCCCATTCCGCGGTGCCCCATGCCAGGCGCGGAGACGCATACGTCCGCGAATTGGAGCTCCTCTACGAAGCCGGCCTCTCGCGGGGCGAGATCCTCTCGGCCGCCACGCTGGAGAACGCGAGATTCCTTCGTATCCAGGACCGGCTGGGGAGCCTCGAACCCGGCAAAATCGCCGATTTGATCCTCGTCGGCGGCAACCCCGGCGAGGACCTCTCCGCCATGCGCGACGTCCGCCGGGTCATGCTGAACGGGGTGTGGGTCGCTCCTTCCCGTTGACCCGGGTCGCCCGCGCTCTCGGCCCTTCGCCTCGCCGCCGCCTTCGTGTACAATGCGCCCCGCATGCGCGGCGCCATCCTCTTCAACGGCAATGCCGAGTCCGACGAATGGCTCGTCCGGGCCGCGGCCCCATTCCTCGCGACGTCGCGGCACAGGGATCCGGCCGTCGCCGCCGCGCGCCGCAACCTGCTCGTCACGGCCGGCTGGGCCGATCACGAGTACGACGAGGCGCACGTCAAGCGCGCCCTCAACGCCGCGGGATTCCCCTCGGTCTTCGAGGACGGCTTCGACCGCTCCCACGAGAACCTCTCCTTGCTGACCGAGCTCGACGGCGTCCTCGCCGAGGCGCCCGAGCTCGCCGAGGCGTTCCGCGAGCTGCGCCGCGCCGAGGCCACGGCGCGCCGGTTTTACCTCGAGCACAACGCCCACACGATCGACCTCTTCCGCCGCACGCTGCGCGAGGCGAAATCCGAGGCGCCCGATACCGATCTCCAGAGCCTGCTCGCCGACATGACGCACCCCACGGGCCCGCGCGCGCTCGCCCGCCACGCCCTCGCGCGCGAGCTCCGGCGCGCCTTTCACACGCTCGAATCGAACGACGACCACCTCTTCGAGCTCTTCGGCGATATCGAGCGCCGCGCCTTCGACGCCGCCGGCGCCCTCTACCACCCGGCGTTCCGCGCCGCGAAAGAGCGGCTCGAAGCGCGCATCCTCTCCGCGAGCAACATCTTCCTCTTCGGCGGCCGCCTCGACCTGTTGCTCGGCGCGCTCCGCTTCTTCCGCCTGCGCGACGTCTTCGTCGAGGCCTTGCGCCGCGGCGCGCAGATCGTCGCCGTCTCCGCGGGCGCCATGGTCCTCTGCGAGCGTGTCATCGTCTACGACGATTTCGCCGAGACCCCGCGCGATTTCCAGCTTTACGACCGCGGCCTCGGCATCGTGCAGGACATCCAGATCTTCCCGCATTGCATGGAGCGCATTCAAACGGACGACCCGGACAACCTCGCCTACCTCGCGCGGAGGTTCCGCCATCACGCCTGCGTCGGCTTGAACCAGCGCTCGTTGCTCCTGCTCGACCTTTCGCCGCGCCGGGCCGTGAGCGTCGGCGCGGGCGACGGCGTCTACGTCTTCGGCCCCGACGGGAGGAAACGCTGCCATCGCGCCGGCGAGGAGGTCGCGATCTCGTGAAGGGCATGGTCGACGGGAAAAACCGGGTTTTTTCGTTCCTCGGTCACTGGTTCACCATCGCGCCGGTCGCGCGGCACACGATCGCGCCGCGCCGCGTTTCGACGTCCGTTCCTTTTCGGCTGACGGTCCCGGACGCGAAATATGGAGACGTCCGCCTCTCGGGCCGTTTGCACCACGCGCCGTCGGACACGCTGCTCGTCGTCGTCCACGGCCTCGGGGGCGACATCGGCAGCCATTACGTGCTCTCCGCCGCGCGAGCCGCCGAGGCCGCCGGAATCGCCAGCCTGCGATTGAACCTGCGTGGCTCCGACCGCACGGGCGAGGACATCTACCACGCGGCCATCACCCAGGATCTCCACGCGACCCTCGCGAGCGCGGAGCTCTCCCGCTATTCGAGCATTCTCCTCCTCGGATATTCGCTCGGCGGGCACATCGTCCTCCGCGCCGCCACCGAATCGGCCCTCGATGCCCGCGTCCGCGCCGTCGCCGCGGTATGCCCCCCGCTCGATCTTTTCGTCGGCGCCCGCGCCATCGACGAGCCCGCGCGGCTCGTGTATCGACGCCACGTCCTCTCGGCCATCAAGGAAATCTACGCCGAGGTCGCCGGCCGCCGCCCCGTGCCTTTGCCGCTCGCGGAGGCGCGCCGCATTGCCACCATCCGCGACTGGGACGAGCACATCGTGGCCCCGCGCTTCGGCTTCCGCGGCGCGGACCATTATTACGGGGAGTCGAGCGTCGCGCCGCGCCTCGCGACGCTCTCCGTCCCCTCGCTCGTCGTCGCCGCCGAGCATGACCCCATGGTCCCGGCCCATACGCTCCTGCCTGTTCTCTCCGGCGCCCGCCCGCCGCTCGAGGTGCGGTGGATCGATCGCGGCGGGCACGTCGGTTTTCCGGCCCGCGTCGACCTCGGTTTTCCCGGGTCGGGCGGGCTCGAAGATCAGGTCGTCGGCTGGCTCCGGGACCGCGCGGGGGTTTGACGCGCGGCCCTTCCTTTCGTCAGGGGAGCACGCACGTCCCCGGCGTATCCGGGTTGAAGCAGGTTTGCCCGCACGGGCAGACGCTCGCGCCGTCGCATTTGCCCCCCACGCAATCCGCGTCGGACCAGCACTTCGGCAGCACCAACTTTTCTTTGCAGCGGCCCATGGCGCACGTGGTCGCGAGAGGACAATCCGAGTTGGTCGTGCAGCAGCCGTCCACGCTCGGGCATGTCGCCTTGTCGATCGTCCCCTCGGGACATTCCCACTTCCCGCTCACGCAGTCGGGACTTTCGAGCTCGACGGATTGGCAGGTCGGCGCGCACTTCGGCCCATCGCCGCTGCACGCGGGCGGCGGGGGGCCGCCCGTGCCGCCATTGCCGCCGTTGCCGCCCCCGACGCCGCCCGTGCCGCCGCCACCGGTGTTGCTACCGCCGCCGGTGTTGCTGCCGCCGCCGGTGTTGCTGCCGCCGCCGGTGTTGCTACCGCCGCCGGTGTTGCTGCCGCCGCTGCCGGCGCTTCCGCCTTCCCCTCCGTTGTCCTCACCCCCTTCGCCCCCGTTCCCCGAGGGAGGCTCATAACTTCCGAGCCCGCAAGCCGTGAACATCAACGAAACGAACGCGATCGAAACGAAGCCAAGTCGATGGGTCATGGCCTCGATTGTATCATGGGATCGCGGGCGAGTCCGCCTCGCGAGAGGGCAGGGGACCTCGAACGGCCCGGCGGGCTCGTCAAAGCCCACACTCCCCTGGGTGGTCCGGCAAGAGGCAGTCCTGCCCGCACGCGCAGACCGTGGCCCCCTTGCAATGGGGCATCATGGTCGGGCAATCGTCGTCGATGAAGCAGAAGGGCAGCGACAGCTTCTCCTTGCAGCGCTCGTTGATGCACCTCGTCCCGGCCGGGCACTGCATCCGCGGCACATCCGAACAGCATCCGCCCGCGGATTTGCAGATGTTGCGATCGATCGTACCCACGGGGCAAACCCACGTGGAGCCCTCGCAGGCCGGCACGAGGACCTCATCGGATTCGCAGTGCGTCACGCAGCCCGGCTTGTTCTCGTCGCACGTCGGCAGCCCTCCCCCGGAGCCACCATTGCCGCCCGGACCGCCCCCGGTGCCCGGGACGCCGCCGCTGCCGGCGTTGCCGCCATTCCCACCATTTCCACCACTCCCGCTCGCGGTGATGGCCCCGCCGCCTCCGTCGCCCCCGGCGCCCCCCACGCTCGCGCCCTCACCCCCTTCGCCCCCGTTCCCTGTGGGGGGCTGATAACTCCCGAGACCACATGCGGCGAACACCAGGGAAACGGTCGCGATCGAAACAAAAGCAAGTCGATGGTTCATGCCATCGATCGTATCACGGAATGGCGAACGACCAGATCACGGTGAGCGGCTTTCCCTCGAACGGCTGCACGTTCACCTGCCGGAACGCGCGGTCCACGCACGCCCCGACCTTCGTTCCCACGAAACGCTCGTCGAGCGAGACGGCCGAGACCGTGCCGTTCGGATCGAGGACGAGCGCGACTTTGCCGTTGCCCTTCGGCTGCTCGTCGTCGTCACGCTTGCACGAGGCCGCGACCACCTTCGCTTGCGAGAGCTTCGAGTACGCCTCGCCGAGCACCACCGACCGCGCCACGGGCCCGCCGCGCGGCTGCGGCAATGCCGTCACCGGCCCCGTGAGCCCGGGCTCGACGACGGGCGGCGGGATGTTCTCGGTCTCGCGCAGGAGGTCTTCGAGCGGCTCGGGCAGCTTCGCGTTGTCGCGCTCCTGCTTGACGAGGTACTCGTCGAGCTGACGAACGACGCTCGAATCGAGCGCCGTGGGCTCCTTCGGCTCGGAGGGCGACGCCTTCGCCTGGAGCGCGAGCGAGCCCTGCACGAGCTTCAGCGCCGTGAGCGCCGCCTTCGCCTCGGCCTCGCGCTTCTCGGCCTCCTTTTGCCCCGAGACGGCCCGCTCCCTGTCGGCCTGCGCCTTCGCCTCGCGCGCGAGCGCGAGCGCCGCCTCGGCCTTCGCCATCGCCGTATCCGCCTCGGCCTGCGCGCGCTTGGCTTCGAGGTCGACGTACACCGTCCCTGCGCCGAGCGCGATGGCCCCGACGAGGATGCCGAGCACGCCCACGATGATGCGGCTCCGCTGCGCGGCCGCGACGCTTGCCGCGTAAAACCGTTTTGCCGCGCCTTCGAGGCGAATCTGCCGCACCCGCAGGATCTCTTCGAGCAGGAGCAGGCGGCGCCGGCGCCAGAGGAGCTCGGGGTCGGGTTTTTCCTCCCAAACCTTCGCGGCCTCCTCGAAATCCTCGATGACGAGCCGCTCCTCCCGTTCGCTCGCGACCCAGTCCCGGAGCCTGCCCCAGTGCACGAGCAGCGCCTCGTGCGCGAGCGTCACGAGCTCGACCTCGCCGTCCTTGCGGCGCTCGGTCTCGCGCAGGACGAGCCGCGCCTCCGAGAAGACCTGCACGACCGCGCGCGCCTCGGGGCCGATCTCCCGCACGAGCTCGCTGATCGGACGTGTCATGCGCGCCCCCGCGGGCGTCGTCAGAGAGAGCAGGACGCGCTGCACCATGCGCTCGGTGCCCGCCTCTTTTACCGCGCGATCCATGGTCTCGTTCGCGTGCTGCGAGAGCGCCCCGGAGAACTCGATCGCGCGGAGCGACGAGCGCGTGATGAGCCTCTTTTCGCGATCCCGGCTGCGCCAGAGCTCGCGCAGCGCGAACTCGACGAGCGGCATCGATCCGGCCGTCGTCTCCAGCGCTTCGAGCAGCTCCTTGCGCAGCCGCGGATCCTCGAACGCGTAGCCGTAGCTCTCGAACGCCGCGTCGATGACCTCGCCCCACGCGGCCGATCCGAGCGGCGAGACGAGCACCGCGCCGCGCGTGAGCACGCGGCCCACCTGCTCGTGCGCGAGGATCGGATCGAGCAAATCGCGCCGCGCCGTCACCACGACGCGAAGCCCCGGCCAGGGCCGCTCGCCGAGGCGCGCGAGCAGGTCGAGCGTCCACGTCTGGCTTTTGCCGGCGGGGCCCTGCGCGAGCGTGGCGATCTCTTCGAGCTGATCGACGAGCAACACGAGCCCGCGCTTGCTCTGCGAAAGCCACGCCTCGACGCGCGCGGCCGCCTCCTCGGGCGAGCGCTTCGGATCGAGGCCCATGTGAAAGAGCGCCGTCGTGAGGACCTGCCGTGGATCGGTGCCGGGCGAGATCAGGACGGTTTCCCATTGCCGCGGACCGCCGAGCGCGCCGTCGGCGATCGCGGGCAGGATGCCGGCGCGCGCGAGGCTCGATTTGCCGCTCCCGCTCGGGCCGAGCAGCGCCGCGAGGCCACGCGTGCGCAAGACTTCGAGCGCCGCCGCGACCTCGACCCTGCGGCCGAAGAACACGTCGCGGTGCTCCTTCTCGAACCTTTCGAGGCCACGGAAAGGCCCGTCCTCCTCCGGCGGCAGCGCGCGCTTTCGCCCGACGAGCGCGCTGCGAATACGTTCGAGCTCGATGGCCACGATCTCGGCCGATCGAGGCCGCTCTTCCGGCTCGGGAGCGAGCAGCGCGTCGACGAGATCACCGAGCGAGGCCGGGATCTCCGACACGACCTCGGCGAGGCGCGGCGGCCGCTTTCGCCCGTGGAGGACGTCCTCGTCGAGCGAACCCCGGCCCGCCGCGGGCGTCCGACCGACGAGGCAAACGAAGAGCACCGCGCCGAGCGCATAGAGGTCACTCGCGCTCGTCGCCGGCGAGAGATCACGCCAGCAGACTGGATCGACGAACCCGCGTTTTCCCCCGATCGCTTCGAGCGGCGAGCGAAAACCTCCACCACTCGGGCGATCCCGCGGCGTCACGGGCGAACTCGGGATCTTCGATCGCACCGAGGGAATGGTTTGTCCCGGTGTGGTGGTCGGCGAGGCGGCCGAGATGCCGAAATCGATCAGCTTGTACGCCGCGGGCGTGCCGAGCAGGGCGGCGTCGACGACCACGTTCGCGGGCGAGATGTCGCGGTGCACGAGCCCGGCGCCGTGGACCGCGACGAGCGCGGAGGCGATCGCGATGCCGGCGTCGATCGTCTCGCGCACCGAGAGCGTCTGCTTGTCGCGCAGCCGCTCGCCGAGCGACTCGCCCGCGACGTACTCCATCGCGAGGCCGATGACGCCGCGCGCCGCGTCGACGGGGAGCTGGTAGAAGCGCACGACGTTCGGGTGCTCGACGCGACAGAGCCGCGCGGCCTCGTCGATGATCGCTTGCCTTCCGGCCTCGCCGCCCGCGTCGAGCGAAAAGAGCTTCACGGCCGAGAGCCGTAGCTTCGTCGTACCGGCCGTCTCTTCGGCGAGCCAAACCGGCGCGAAGCCGCCACGACCGAGCTGCCGCACGAGCCAGAACGCCCCGATGCGCCGCTCGGCATCGGGGAGATCGGTCAGCCGACGGACGGCTTCGGGCAGGGCGCTCGACATGCCAGGGCGGACATTGTCACGAGGCCAGGGCGGCGTGTCAAATGGAGCCGACGCGAGATCGAGCTAGGCGCGAGCGCGGCGGAAGAGGCCCTCCACCACGTCCACCCGATCGGCGGTGATGCAGAGGATCCAGTGGCCGACGTGATGGTCGGGAATCGTATACGCAATGAGGCGCAGCTTGCCGGAGAGCCCACGCGGCGGCAGCGCCGTGCTGAAGACGGGCGTCTTCCGTGTGATCGTCATCTCGGGCATCACCGGCGCCTCCTCGTCGAAGGGCTGCTGCTCGGGCTTGATCCAGTGCGCGTGGCCCATCGGATGCGGCGCCGTCTCGCGCGGCACGCCGGGCCTGTTCGTCACGCTTCGATCGGCGCCCCAGAAGGGCAGGTCATTCGGTCGTTCTTCCTTCTTGTGCATGTTTCCCCTCCCTCCTGGAAAATCACTTGGCTCCTGGCGGAATGAGGGCCACCTTGAGGACCCCGTCCGTGCGGGCATTGAAGATGCGATACATCTCGGCCGTCTCCTCGAGCGGCATGCGGTGGGTGATGAGCGCCTTCGGGTCGATGCGCCCCTCTCGGATGTGCTCCACGAGGCGTGGCATGTAGCGCTTGACGTCGCATTGCCCTGCTTTGATCGTCAGGCCTTTGTTCATCGCGGAGCCCACGTCCACGAGGTTCCAGGGCGGCCCGTAGACGCCGATGATGGAGACCCTCCCGCCGCGCCGCGCCGCCTGGATCGCCCAGTTCAGCGCCACGGGCGATCCGGCCTGGACGCGGAGCGTTTTGCCCAGGACGCCGTGCAAAAGCGACCCTTTGGCTTCGAGGCCGACAGCCTCGATGCACACGTCCGGGCCACGCCCGTCCGTCATTTCGAGCAGCCGCGCGACGACGTCGGGGTGCTCCTTGAAATGGATGGTTTCTACCGCGTTGTACTCTCGGGCGAACGCGAGGCGGTATTCGACGGAGTCGATGGCGATGACCCTACGCGCGCCCTGGATCCACGCGCTCCGCTGCGTGAAGAGGCCGACGGGCCCGCAGCCGAAGACGGCGACGGTGTCCTCGGGCGTGATGTCGCCCATCTCCGCCGCCTGATATCCCGTGGGGAGGATATCCGATAGAAACAGCGCATCCTCGTCGGAAAGGTCGTCCGGGATTTTCATCGGGCCGATGTCGGCGAAGGGGACACGCACGAGCTCGGCCTGTCCGCCCTGGTAGCCGCCGGTCGTGTGCGAATACCCGAACACGCCGCCCACGATCTTCGTCAGGGGATTCGTGTTCTCGCAGAGCGAGGTCCGCTCGCGCTGGCAGAAGAAGCACGTGCCGCAGGCGATGTTGAAGGGCACGACGACACGATCGCCTCGCTTCAAGCTCGCGACCGAGGGGCCGACCTCCTCGACAACGCCGGTGAACTCGTGGCCGAAGATCGTGCCGACGCGCGTGTCGGGAATGTAGCCGTTGTACAGATGCAGGTCGGATCCGCAGATCGTCGCGCGCGTCACGCGTAGAACGACGTCGTTCGGATGTTCGATCCGTGGTTCGGGATTTTCCTCGACACGGACCCGCTTCGGGCCATGGTATGTGAGTGCCAGCATTCGTGATCCCCTCCCGAGGCGCACGAATGCAAGAGGTAGACCGGCGGTCAGCGGGCCCGAAACATTCCGAGAGAATCGCGTCTGTCTGGAAAGATCGGGGGAGCGATCACGGCTTCGTCAGCGCGCCCTCGATACGTACGGTGACGGGGACCCCGAACACGCCGGAGGCGCCGCCGCTCGTGTAGGCGTAATGGCGCATGACGAAGGCGCCCTCGGCGTCGGTGCGCGTGACGAAGCGGGTCGTGACCTTGCCATTCTGGTTGAGCTCCGCGGTCATCCAATCGGGCCCTTCGAGGCCGCCGCCAAGGGCGCCCGGGAAGGTATCCGCCGTGGCTCCGACCATGACGTGAAACCACCGATATCCCTGGGGAGTCTCGAACGGCGGCAAATCGAAAACGAGCGTGCCGACGACGCCCACCGCCTCCGGCAGGCCGGTGGTGAAGCGCTGATCCTCGTCGTTGTGGGTGATCACGGGTTCGGGCGTCTCGAGCGGTTTTTCGAGGGGTCGATACACGAGGCCGTCCGCTGCGGAGGGCGAGAGGAAGCCGACCGCGTCGATCCACGGCTCGATGCCGCTCTCGGTCCCCGGCTCGGTCTCCGAGCTGCTGCGGAGCTCGACCTCGCCGCCCTCGGCCCCGACCATGAAGAGGCTCGTGTACCGCCAGGGAAAATGCGAATCCGCGGGGGCGCTCGCCCAGCGCGTGAGGTCGTTCCCGGCCCCCGCCGGCTGCACAGGCCCCATGTGGAACGTGACCGGTGCGTCTCGCCAAACACCCGGGCCGAGGTGCACCGCGCCGAACATGCCCGTGGCCCCCTGATCGGCGCCGAGCACCGGATAACGATGCACGGTACCGAGCGTCGGCCACGGGTCTTTCCAGCCGTCGTCGTTCGGGTTCGCCGCGTAAAACCGCACGGGCTGGTCGAGCAGGTGCACGTAATGCCCGCCGGCCGCCTTCGGGACGAGGAAGGCGCCGAGCTCGACGAGCACGTCCGCGCTCGCCGTACCGGGCACCTCGACCACGAACGCGCCGTCCGCGCCGCGCATCACGACGAAGCCGTGTGTCGCCGAGACGAGCGGACCGACCGTGTGCGGCGCGCCGGAGATCGCCGCGTCGCTCGGCTCGACGCGCACGTCGATGTCGTCCAGGGACGTCGTCCGCACCGTGACCGAGCCGATCACGCCCACGACGTCGGCCGTCGCCGCGCCGAGATCACAATCGGCGAGGTTCACCACGATGCGCCGGGAATTGCCCTGAATGGGCGGGAACACGCCGCATTTTGCGCCCGCGGGGTTCATCGTATCGACCAGGACCGCGGGCGCCGTTTCGCGAAAGACGAGCGGCGCGCCGAGTTCGGGGGGCGTCGAGGGGCCGCCGCCCGCGCCGCCGCCGCCATTTCCACCCCCCGTGCCGCCGACGCCCGCGCCGCCGGTGCCGCCGGTATCACCGGATCCGCCGTCGCCGTCGCTGGACGGCCCGCCTTTGGGGTCCACGCCGGCGGCGCACGCCGCGAGGGCGAGGCCGAGCGCAATCGAGAGGAGCGAGGGTGCAAAAGGAGAAAGCCGGTCGTTTTTCATGGCAATCGACCATTGCAACGCCGATGCCACGCCCTCCGAGGGCCCGCCGCCTCGCGCTACGCTCGGCGCGCCTCGGCCCGCGTGTGCAACCTTTGGCCCGGGGATGAGCAACTCCTTGCACACGTGCTCGCGCGGTTGACCGCGGCGCACGAGGACGGCTACCTTCGCGGAGAGCCGAAACCCGAAGCGAAATGCATGCTTGGAGGTTGTCTGGGCCACGAGTTTCTCCCCGGCGACCGTTTGGGGCGATACGAGCTCCTCAAGGTCATCGGCCGCGGCGGCTTCGCGGCCGTTTGGCGCGCTCGCACCGTGGGGCCGGGCGGATTCGAGCGCCTCGCGGCCATCAAGGTGATGCAGCCCGCGCGCGCCAGCCTGAAGCGCTTCCAGGACATGCTGCTCGACGAGGCGCGGCTCGTCGCGCGGATCCAGCACCCGAACGTCGCTCAGATCTGGGAGGTCGGCGAGGACCCGCGTTCGCTTTACTTCGTGATGGAGCTCGTCGACGGCGCCTCGCTCGACGAGCTGCGTTACCGGGCCGAGGCCGAGGGCAAGACGCTGCCGATCCGCGCGGTGTTCCGGGTGCTCGCCGATGTCTGCGGCGGCCTGCACGCGGCCCACGAGCTCGCGCAGGAGGGCGCGCCGCTCGGGCTCGTGCACCGGGACGTCTCGCCGCAGAACATCCTCGTGTCGCGCCTCGGCATCGGCAAGCTCATCGACTTCGGCATCGCCAAGGCCAAGGAGCGGCTCGCCGCCGACACGACGACAGGGTTCATCAAGGGGAAAATCAACTACATGGCGCCGGAGCAAGCCCGCTCCGAGGACCTCGATCGGCGCGCGGACGTGTGGGCGATCGGCGCCGTCGCGTTCGACCTCGTGGAGGGACACCCGCCCTTCGAAGGACAAACCGAGGTCGGGCGGCTCGCCGCGCTCGTCGGCCCGTCGCCTGCGCCCGCTTTGCATGAACGCGTGCCCGCGCCGCTGCGCGCTGTCGTGGATCGCGCGCTGCAAAAGGATCCGAACGAGCGATTTCCCACGGCGCTGGCGCTCAAGGAGGCCATCGAGGAGGCCCTCATCGAGGCCGAAATGGAGACGTCCACCGATGAAGCCGCGGCCCTGCTCGCGCCCTATTTTTCTCCCGCGGAAGGCGAGGCCGCGGCCGAGGTGACCGTCGCGGAGCGACCCATCAGCTCGACGATCGCAGCGCCGAGCCCCGTGACCGAGGTGGTGCAGCTCCCGATGAACCGCGGGAGGTCCTGGCCTCTGCTTCTCGTCGGGCTCCTCGGGCTCGGCGGTGCCCTCGCGGCGCTCCGCGCGTTCCTGTCGCCCACGTCGCTCCCCGCGGTCGAGGCTCCCTCCGAGGCCGCGGCCGCGCCTCCGCCGGCCTCGCCGCCGCTCCAGACGGTCGCCCTCGCCCCCGTTTCTTCCGCGTCCGCGAGCGCGCCCGCTTCTGCTGCGTCCGCTCCGCGCGCGCCTTCGCCGCCTGCGCGCACGGCTTCACCGACGACCTCGCGTCCGGCGGCACCACCCGTGCATGGGCCTTCGGCTCGACCCCGCACGAGCCATGCAGACGATGACGATGCGATCGAATGACCGAATCCGCTGGGCAGGGTGTTTCCTTTTCGTGGCGAGCGTCGTCGCGGCACCCGCGAGCGTATACGCCGGTGATCCCGCGGCGGACCGCGACGAGGCCAAGCGCCTCTACGTCGAGGCGAAGCGGCTCCGCACGCAGGGCAAGCGCGCCGAGGCCCTCGAGCGCTTCCGCCGGGCCCACGAGCTCGCCCCGACGCCCGTGCTCCGCCTGGAGCTCGCGCGCATGCTCGAAGGCGAACACAAGCTCGTCGAGGCGCACCGGCTGCTCGCCTCCATCGAAGCAATGCCCGTCTCGCCCACCGAGACGCAAAAAGGCAAGGACGCGCGGGCCGAGGCCCGAGCCCTCGCGGCGGCCATCGGCGCGCGCATCCCGAAGGTGACGATCACCGCCCTGCCGAGCGCCCCGGGCGCGCAGATCCTCCTCGACGGCGCGCCGCTCCCGAGCGACACGCTCGGCGCCGAGATCCCGCTCGATCCCGGCGAGCACCGGGTCTCCCTCGTCCGCGGCGACGCGACCGTGGAGAAAACGATCACGCTCGCCGAGGGTGAGCGCCTCCCCGTCGAGCTTCGAGCGCCCGAACCCGAACCCGAACCCGCGCCCGCGCCGTCCGCCTCCACGCCCCCGGCATCCGCGCTGCCCCCGTTCACCACGACGCCGACGGCCGCCGCTCCGCCGCTCGCTCCCCGTCCCGCGCCGGCCGAGCCCCCGCCTCGACGTGCCCTCACCCCGTGGGTCCCCGTGTCCTTCGCCGCAGGAGGGCTCGCGCTCGCGGCGGGGCTCGTGACCGGCGGGCTCGCCATGTCCCAGGTCGACAGGCTGGAGCGCGGATGCCCGGGCAGCGAGTGCCCGCCCCCGTACCACGACCTGCTCGCCGCCCATCAGGCGCTGACGACCACCTCCTCCGTCACCATCCCCGTCGGCGCCGCGCTCCTCGCGGCCGGTGCGGTGACGTGGGTCGTCACGAAAAACCGGAGCGCCTCTCCCATCACCGCCACGTTGCGATGGACCGGCGCGGGTCTTGCTGTGGACGGCGCCTGGTGAGCCCCATGAAAACCTTCGCGACGACCGTGACGATCCTCTCCCTCGGCGCCCTCGCCAACTGCGCCCAGATCCTCGGCACCGACGACCTCGAGCCCTGCGAAGCGGATCGCTGCGGCGAGGACCCAAGCTCCGGCGGATCGAGCAGCTCCGGCAGCGGCGGCGACGACGACGGCGGCGCCCCTTGCGGCGCGGCCGACGTCGAGCTGACCGTACACGTCACCGGGTCGATCAAGATCGAGCTCGACGGCACCGACATCGACTTCGAGTACGGCCATCCCGGCCTCGCCTGCGTCCCCAAGGGCACGACCACGCTGCGCGCCTTCTGCGATCAGAGCGGCGGCTCGGACCCGGAGATCGTCGTCGCGTGGGGCCACGACGATTGCCCCACGGATGCCACGACTTGCGCGCTCGATCTCCAGGACGACACGACGCTCACGGTCGTCGCGAAAGACCCCTGCCTCTGAGCGCCGCGCGGGTGCGCGCCCTCGAACGGCGGTAGGATGACCGGCCGCCATGGACCGCAAGCCGCCGCAGCAGACCGAAGACCACGCCTACGCCGCGCGACCGCGGGAGACGCGCCTGTGCCTCACGGTCGCGCTCGGCCCGCAAAAGCCGTTCGTGGTCGCGCTGCCCCCGGACGGCGTCGTGAGCGTCGGCCGCGACCCGCAGGCGTCCCTCGGCCTCGCGAATCCCACCCTTTCCCGCCTGCATTTCGCCCTCGATGGGCTCGCCGGCGACGTCACCGTCCGCGATCTCGGCTCCCGCAACGGCACCTTGCTCGAAGGCGCGCGCCTCGGCGAGGCGCCCGTCCCGCTCCCGCTCGGCGCGGAGATCGTCGCCGGCGAGGGGCGCTTCTCCCTCATCCGCAGGACCAGCTTGCCGCACGGCGCGCGCGCCTTCGAGCTCGTCTCGGGCTTCGAGGTCGGGCTCGTCGCCCTGCGCGCCGCGGCGAAGAGCCCCGTCGCCATCGCTGCCATCGAGCTCTCCGCGCCGTTCCACGAGTCGCCGGACGCGCTCACCGTCCTCGCGCAGCTCCCGCCCGAGGCGCTCCTCGGGCTCGTCTCCGACACCACGCTCCTCCTCGCCGCGCCCACGGCGACCACCGCTGCGTGGCTCGTGGACGCTCTCGCGCAGCGCGCCTCCCGCCACGCCACGCTCCTGCTCACGGACGACCGCACCGACGCCGTCCCGCGTATCCTCCGGCAGCTCCTCGCCGCGCCGTCGTCGTCCGCGACCGAGGACGATCACGACGTCCCGCCGGCGTTTCGCTACCCGTCGTTGCGAAAGATCCACGCCGACCTGCGCCGCATCGCGCCGCGCCCGATCAGCGTGCTCGTCACGGGCGAGACGGGGACGGGCAAGGAGGTCGTCGCGCGGGAGATTCACCGCCTCAGCCGGCGGAAAGGGCCTCTCGTCGCCGTCAACACCGCGGCGCTGCCCGAGGCGCTCATCGAGAGCGAGCTTTTCGGGCACGAGCGCGGCGCGTTTTCCGGCGCGGTGGGAGCGAAGGCGGGCCTGCTCGAAACGGCCGACAAGGGCACGCTTTTCCTCGACGAGATCGGCGAATTGCCCCTCGCGCTCCAGGCGAAGCTCTTGCGTGTCCTCGAAGAGCAATCGGTCCGCCGTGTCGGCGCGAACGTGGAGCGGAAGGTCGACCTTCGGATCGTCGCCGCGACCCACCAGGACCTCGAAGGCCTCGTCCGGGAGCGTCGTTTTCGCCAGGACCTCCTTTTCCGCTTGAATGGCGCGCTCCTCCTCTTGCCGCCGCTCCGCGAGCGCCGGGACGAGATCCCCGCCCTCGCGCGGCACCTTTTGGAGGAGCTTTCGAACGGATCTCCGCCGCTCCTCTCGGCCTCCGCGCAGAGCGCGCTCGCGGGGTATGCCTTTCCGGGCAACGTGCGCGAGCTCAAGCAAATGCTCTCCCGTGCGCTCGCGTTCGCCGATCACGGCGTCATCGAGGTCGAGCACCTCCCGCACACCGTAAAACCCTCGGCGCGCGCCCCGGCGACCGAGCGGCCCGTCGCAGCGCCCGACGTCCGCGCCTCCGTTCGTGATTTCGAGCGTGAGCGTATCGTCGAGGCGCTGGCGCAGGCGGGCGGCAATCGCACGCGCGCCGCGGAAATCCTGGGCCTGCCGCGCCGAACATTGCTCTACAAACTATCCAAGATGCGCCTCTCGCAGGAGTGAGGTCGCTCTCGGACCGCCGGCCGGTGTGCAACCCCTGGCGCACCGCCCTGCGCAAGTCATTGCATGCCGCGGCCGATTTCCCCGGCAAACCCGCCCGCGGCCCGTTGGTATGGATCGTGTTCATGGGAAGGAGAGCGCCTCGAACGGCGCTCGCACCGAAAGGAAAACCCATGAGCCTGTATTCGAAGACACTCGCGCTGGTGTTCGCCTCCACGATCCTCGCCGCGGTCACGCCGGCGCGCGCGGACCAAGCGGACAAGGCAGCCTGCGTCGGCCTCGCGGAGGGGGACGATTGCACGGACGGCGACGGCAGGGCCGGATATTGTATCCCCGACGAAAGTGATCCGGGGGTGCTCACCTGCGAGGACCTGCGCTCCGGCGGCTCGGGTGGCTCCGGTGGCTCGGGCGGCGACGACAGCTCGAAGCAGCCCATCATCGCCTGCTCGACGACCCCGGGGTTTCCGGCGCCGCTGCCCCTTTCCCTCCTCGCCGCGGCGGCGCTCGCGTGGGGACGCCGGAGGGCGCGCCCGCGCTGAGGGAGCCCGGGTCACTTCGCCGGCGGCGGCACGTCGAAGAAAAGGGCCATGAAAAAGACCCGATCGTGGGTCCACCCCGAAGCATCCTCGCGGCTCCGGAGCATGAAGCCTGCGTCGAGGCGCGTCTGGGGCGAGAGCATCCGCGCGAGGCCGATCAGCGCGCGGTTCTGGTTCAGGCCGAGCCCCGAGAGGTCCACGAGCACCTCGTCCCAGACGAACGGCAGCCATTTCGCGCCCTTCGGCGCATAGTTGATCCGGAGCTGATTGCGATACCGGTACCTCGTCTCCGTCTCGCGGAACCTCGCCTCGAACCGGTTCCGATCGTTCCACGTGAAATCGCCGATACGACCAAAAAAGTTCGGCTCGAGCTCGAAGCGCGCCTCCTGCGCGAACGCGCCCGTGGGCAGCCGATCGGCGTAGATCGTCCCGTGCACGCCGACGAACAGGAAGTCCGTCAGGTAAAACAGAGGGCCCAGCCGGAGGAACGACTGGTGCAGGCCGCCGCTTCGACCGTTCAGGCGCGACTCGGCGTACACGCGGAGGTCGATGCGCGGGAACGTCGGCTTGTCCGCCCGGACGATCGGGACGCGGTTCTCGGACCAGAGCCAGACTTCGTAATCGGCATGCGCCTCGGACGCGAGGCAGAGCGCGAGGAGGGCGGCTGGGACGGCGAGGGCGCGCTTCATGATCCCGCAGTCGAGCCACAGGAATCGTTGGTGGTCAAGCGATCGGGCGTACCCTAGCCGTGATCGAGCACCGCGGACGTGCTTTGCCAGCTCCCGATGTCCCGCGGCACGAGGTTCGCTCCACCACCACGCGCGTCCATGACACGCGCCCCCTCGTGCGTGAACGTGATGCCGACGAGCGGCGGCGCCCCCGGGTCCTTTTCGTAATACGTCCGCCACTCCGGCGACGTCGAGCCGGCTTGCCGGCGCATCACCGAGGACAACGTCACGATCCACGGCAGCCCCACCGGATCGAGCGCCATCGCCACCGGCCGATCCTTGGCCTCGACCTCCTCGGGGATCACCGCGCCTCGATCCAGGCCGAGCACGAAGCCCTCGCCCGCGGCCCACGAGAGCCGCTCGCCGCTGCAGAGCGCCGTGTACAGCGCGGGTTTGTCCTGCACGCCCTTCGCGTACACCGTCGTCTGTCCGTCGTAACTCGCGAAGAGCGCGCGCCCGCGCGTGCCCTTCGCGTTCGCGCCCACGACGAGCATCCCGTAAGGACCCGAGGACAGGGCGAGCACGTGGCCCGACAGGGGCAACGCGACGGGCGCCGACCAGCCCTCGTCGTTCCAGAGCCAGAGCTCGGGCAAGCTGTCCTCGTCGCCCTCGACGGCCGCCGTGACGACGGCGAACGTCTGCCCATCCCCGAGCGCGGCTTCGATCGGGGTCTCACGCGGAGGCAGCACGAGCGGCACGATCTGACCCGGCCGCACGAGCCGCACGTGCGAGGGTCCGACGAGCGCGAAGCCCGCGTGTGGTCCGCGCACCACGGACGTCGTCGCGGCGACGACGGGCGCGTCCTTGGGCCCGACGGGGATGGGCAAAGCGCGCGGGCCCCAGAGGTACATCAGCCGTCCGCCGAAGCGCGCGAGCGCGCGGCCGTCGGGCTGGAACGCGACGTTGCCGGGCCGGAGAGGCGGTAACATCACGCCCTTGATCTCGACGGGCTGGAGCTCGACGATCTCCGCGGTCGGCTCGAGCGTCACGGCGGGGGTCGCGAGCGCCTGCGTCGTGCGGAACGCGGTCGTCGCGCGGTCCTCGCGCGCGGCGCGGGCCTTCCAGCGCGAGGCAGCCGATTCGAGCAGCGGCAAGAGCGCGTCGGCGAAAGCGCGGGCCGAGTCGAAGCGTGAAGGCGCCTCACGCGGGGCGAGCGCGCACGCGGCCTCCTCGTTGCGCCAGGGCTCGGGCAGGGCGGGCGAGGCGCCTTTGCCGAGCACACGATCGAGCTCGACGAGCGTCGCGCGATCAGCGGCGAAGCCCGGATGCAGGCGCGGCGCGGTCACGAGGGATCGACGCTCGCCGGTCACGAGAAAGCCGTTGTCCCAAGGCCCGCGGCACCAGTGCTCGCCCCCGAGGACGAACCACACGACGGCGGCGAGCGCGTGCACGTCGGTCCACGGTCCGATGAGCGGGTTCTTCTCGCCGGGGCGCGAGAGCCACTGCTCGGTGCCCGCGTACTCGCGCGTGAGCGCGGCGATCGTGTACGTCGCGTCGGCGACGCGTGCGATGCCGCAGTCGGCGATCTTCGGCGTCTCGTCGCCGACGGGCCCGACGATGAGCACGTTGTCGGGCTTGAGATCACGATGGATGATGCCCTCGTCGTGGAGCGCGAGCACGCCCTCGACGATGCCGCGGCAGAGGCGCAGGGCGCGGATCGGATCACATCCATCGGGCGCGCGCGTGATGCGATCGGCGAGCGATGATCCATCGGGCCCGCCGTCGACGTATTCGAGCGCGAGCCAAGGCAACTTCACGGTCCGCCCGCGCACGTCGACGGGCGCTTCGCCCATGCCGTAGAAGCCCACGACGAACTCGGTGGGCGGCGTGCGGTCCATGATGCGGCTGAGCGCCGTGGCTTCACGTTGCGCGAGCTGCCCGGCGAAGATCCCTTCTTGCATGAGGTCCGACACCATGGCCGGCTTCATGACCTTCACGGCGATGCGGGGCGGACAGAGCGGCGAGAGCGCGCTCGAACGTTTCGTTGGATCGACCTCGGCGAGGAACACGCTCGACATGCCGCCGACGCCGAGCAGCCTGGCGAGGCGAGCGCCGGTGGGGCTGCCCCACGCATCCGAGAGCGGGGGCGCGCCGCGCGCGAGGTCGCGGAGATCGACGTCTTGGGAGCGCAGGAGCGGCATGCTCGGGGAGCGATGGTAGGCGGGGAGGGGGCCTGCCGTCAAAGTGCGCGACAGACGGGCGGGGGCGGGAGGCGGAGGGCGCGTACGTCGCAGGGCTTGAAAGGGGAAGTCGCGCCCGGGTTCCAAGATGAAGTACGGTTCGCAAGAACCGCCCAACAAGGGCCTGCACCGCGGGTGAGCCAAGCGTTAGACCGGGAGAGCAGAGGCCACAGGGATGAACGAGCTCGAGTGCCAATTTTTGTCTGCGGCGGTCGAGCTGGTGGCTCGTCAGCGAGAACTGATCCCACTCGTTGCTCAGGCCATCGGCATCGATCCGTTCGAGTACTGGATCCTCGGCCGGCGCCGGGACGATCCGGGGCTCGATGCCATCGACAGGACGGCGGATGGCGAATGGGGATTCCACTTCCACGGGCTCGAGTTCGACATCAAGAATCTCCGAGATGGTCGTCGTGTTCGGGTCGATTTTGGTCCGAGAGGCAGGCGCGCGTTCACCTCGTTTGGG
The DNA here is from genome assembly GCF_029946505.1 of Polyangium sp. y55x31. Classification (GTDB taxonomy): domain Bacteria; phylum Myxococcota_A; class Polyangia; order Polyangiales; family Polyangiaceae; genus Polyangium. The sequence continues at coordinate 179,787 of NZ_JARZHG010000004.1, read as the reverse complement.
GTTGGCGAATTCATCGTTGGCAGCCGACATCCATGGCAGGTCTTCCCGGAGCTCAAGGAATACCTCTGTGGCCCATATGAATGGGCGGATTCCCGGCGCTGCGTCCAACTCGCGGATGCATTGAGCGAGCAGGGCTATTTCGCGCTCGCAGAACCGTGCCTGATGAAGCTGATCACAACACATACACGTGAGGTTCCAGGCCGTGGACGAGTCGTCGACATCCCTGCGAACGAGATGCCGGATGAACAGAGCGACCTTCTATTGTGCGACAAGCTCGTGCTGACGGAGAAACCGCATGTCAAATGCGAGCCGAAGCCGGTCGAACAAGCCGGTGCTGCTGACCCTCGCGTTATGCCGAGAGGATGAGTGATGCGGATAACCTCGCAGGCAGACGCTGAGCGGTTCCTTCGCGCGACACAAGCCGGAGCCGAGTTCGGGTTCAAGCTCTCGGACGCATCGTCGTGGCTTGAATATCTGCAACTCCTGCTCGAGGAAGCTGCAACTTGGTGCGCCATGCGCATCGACCACTTGTCGCCGAAGGACTGCTTCCGCCAGGAAACCGTCCGCCCGCGAGTTTTACCCCGTGACCGCTGGGACTGCGTTCGAGATGTCGCCTACAATCGGCGCCGCGAGCTCGAAGGGCGCCGAATTGCGCTTCCTTCAGCGCACGAAGGAAGATTGCTCGTGTACTTCCCGGACCTGAACCTCGCTGACGGTGCAGCGGAAGTCGCTTCAAACGGCTTCTTCGATGTAAACAACGCGCCTCCGTATGGAAGCTGGGTCGCCTATTTTGAGGACAACGACGCTGAGGCGTCTTCTCGCTCGATTCTGCTGTCGTGGGTGCCCGATGCGTTCGTCCCGCTTGCAGACGAGGGCGTACAAGTAAATCCAGAAGGATGCATCGTGTGGCTTGATGAGCTTGCGTCACCTCTACGTCAGGCAGTCGTATATGTCGGGTTCAACGACCGATGTCCGGCATAACGAGCGGCTGGATCCGACGACGCACGCCGCGTGGAGGACAGAAGCCTTGCGAACAACAGCGGCGGGCTTCGCGGCTCACCCGCAGGCCGTTGGGCGGACTCCAGGAAACAGATCAATGCATCTCTTGACCTTCGCAGCCTTGATCTTTGTGCTCGTGGGCTGCGACCGACGCCCCACCGAACAAAGGCCGAGCGAGGCCGTCACGACGACGCTTAACTCCACAATCGTGCCTGCGCCCGCTCGGCCGGGAGGTGAGATCGTTCCGGTGGGCGATTCGAAAGCATTGTTCGATCAGGTGGTACGAGCGCTGGCGGCGCTCCGCAAAGACAGAGCGGCCGCGCGCAAGGAGTTCCTCAAGCTTGCAAACTTCTGCGTCGGGGAGGCTGGCCTCGCATACCTTGCGTGGGACGCGAACGAGATGGCTGCGGCGGCAGCACACCTTGCACGAGCGAAGGCTCTACCAGGGCTCTGTCACGTGTACGATTCGTCCCCTCTGGGGGCGTCGATTCTGATTGCGTTGAGGACCGGTCTTGACGAGGCTGGACACGATTACGACAGCGCCGACGCGACTCTCCCGTGTGAGGTTTTTGGTGCACATCCTGAGGAAGCGTTCGCGGCCTCGGCACCGTACTGGGGCTCGACGCGTGACCTTCCGGCGCTCGACGCCGAGTTCAAGTGCGCCGAGGCAGCTATCACGAGTGTCGTCCCGGTAGACCAGGTTCCACGGACACGAATGGCACTCAAGACAGCGGCCAATGCTCCATTGCAGGTCGTTCACGAACCGAGCGGGACGATGTGGATTTCCGCAGGCGCTTCAGTCTGTGGCGCCCTTGCAAGGGCTACGATCGCTCCCGAAGTCATCAAGATTTTTCCAGACGTCGACGCGCGCATTTCGAGAGGGGTCGCGAAGGCCGAGGCGCGCGTACGAGACATTCGCAAGCGCCTCGCCGCATTCGAGGTCGTGCGTGCGACTGAATCTCCGGTGCTCGGGGACCTCATCTGCGCTGTACATGCACGGCGCAACAATGACATTCCAGTACAGCAGTGTCGTCGGCTGGCCAGTGATGTGATGAAGCTAGCGCTCGCTCAGTGGCTGGAGGCGGAACCCTGGAGCGCCATCTACATCGAGGGCGAACCGTGACGAAACCGCCCAACAAGGGCTTGCTGGCCGATGCGTGGGTGCGCTACGCGTACCCACGCGCGGCAGAAGCTGGCGTTGGGCCGACAAACCTCATCCTGGCGCATCGACGCAGTCCCAAGGGACGGGCACCACGATGCACTGTTCCAGATCGCCGAGGCGTATGTATACTGCACCATGATCTCTCGATGGACCAAGGCTGCATTCACAACCTCGATCGGGGTGGTCGCGGCGTGTCGCGGCGCCGCGCCGTCGCCATCGAGCATCCCCTCGCCATCGAGCATCCCCTCGCCATCGAGCATCCCCTCGCCAAAAGCGAGCGTTCCCCCGAGCCCGCCCGACGGGGACGCTCATGCGGCGCCTTCGAGCGACGGAAAGTGTAACGCCGGAGCGCCGAAGGCCGATGCGGCGTTCACGCCGGTCACGCTCCGCTTCGATCTGCGCCCGGATGGAACGACCACGGTCGAACCCGAGGTCGCGAGGCGATTCCCGGCGATCAGCGACGATGGTCGAACCATCGCCATTCTCGACGAGCGATGGACCATCGAGGAAGGAGCCAGCCTGCACCTCGCCTTCCTCGACGTCCAAACGAACAACCAGGTTGTGTTCACGCTTTGGGCACACTCGGCACGGGCCACCCGTCGCCCGCAGGCGCAGCGAGCCTTGGACAAGGGCCGCTGGCAATCGCTGATCCCGGGAGAGATCGGCGGCCAAGACTGCGGCCCTTCCGGTCTCGCCGTCGATCCGCACGCGCTGCGTTTCAATGCGGTCGAGTTCCAGTTCGTGGGCGATGGCGACAAGGTCGAACTCTTGCGGCGCACGCGCTCCGGAGACGCCAAGCTGCCGCTCGTGGCGCACGGGCTCCCGGGGACGATGGGCGAAGCGGCTGTGCCGACTCGAGACGTCGGCGGGTCCTGTGGGGTCTGGGATCACCTGGAGGCGGGCTGGGTGTCTCAGGACGGCAGGGTCTACGTGTTCAAGCTCGGCGCGAACCTCGGTGGCCGATGCGGTCCAGCGCCCACGCCCGTCGAGTATTGCTCCTGGGTGTCGCAATGACGTGCGCGCTCCGCCCCACGCGTCGGCAAACGCAATGAGCATCAGGACCGTCATGCACGGCCCAACAAGCCGTTGCTGCCGACGGGCCGGGCATCTTCGCTGATACTCGCATGACGCGCCCTCGCTCGACGATGACGGGTTCCGGACAACTTCTGATTGAGGGGTTCCATCCCGGTGTGCTTCCTGAAGCGCTTGGTCCAGAGCTCGAAGAAGAGGTCGTGAGCGGTCTCCCGCTCGTGGTACGAATCGGGACAGCCGACGTGCTCCTCTCGCTCGCCACCGAGGGCAGTGTCCTTCGGACGGAGCTCGCCCATGTTGACGGCGGGGGTGAGGGCGTGCTGCCGGCTTTGATTCCGGCTGTCGTGCGGCTGGCCCAGCGCCGAGGCGCTGCTGAGATCGAGTGGCTCGTCTTCGCGACGAGTTGCGCGCGCCCGAATCCAAGAGTGCGCCCCATTCTCGAAAGGTGTGGCTTCGTGGTTCGGGAGATCCACGGGCGCGGCTTCTGCTACCATCGGCGAGATGCAGTGGAGTGCAGTCACGATGCCCGAACCACTTCCGAAGAAACCGAAAGGGCCGGCTAACAAGCGGCAGGTGCTGACGGTACGGCGAGCCTCGCTCCGCTCGGCACGGCGTCCCGCAGTACACCCGCAGGTCGTTGGCCAGATGCGGAGAGCTTTCTCGCCAGGTGTGGAAGGGCTTCGGAAATGACAGCAGGTGATCGTTCAATCGACGGAAACTGAGAGACGGGAGAGACGTCATGCCATCAACTATCATCCGTTGCACTGCCCTGACTGCCGCATTCGTGCTCCTTCTCGGATGTGCGCCCACGGTTACCCCCGCTCCCGGCGCCCCGGCGGCGACCGCAGCCGCCTCAACGAATGCGAAGGCAGACTGTGTCCCTGCTCCTCGACGTACGTTGACAGTCGCCCTCTACCCCTTCCTGCCTGATTACCAGAGCCTCTTTTCCGATATCGAACACAGCTTCGAGCGCGACCACCCCGACGTTGACCTGCAGATCGTCGATCTTTCTGCCAATTACTACAACGAGGACGAACCCCAGGCGATCACGAATACCAACGCGCAAGTCTACGAGCTCGACGGCGTCTTCTTGGCTGACTTCATAGACCAGAAGCGGATCCAGGCGCTTCCAAAGGAACTGGTGCCCCCCGCGAACACCATGGTTCAGGTGGCGGAAAACTCCGCGAAAGCCAAGAATGAGTGGTGGGGCTTGCCCCATTGGGCCTGTACGAACTACATATTCTATCGATCGGGTGACGAGCTCGGAAGCGCAGGCACGCTAAAAGATGTCGAGTCGCTGATAGGAGCCAAGCATTCGCCGGATCAAGGGCTTCTGGTCGACGCGAAGGGCAAGTCGACCCTAGGAGAACTGTACCTCGATGCCACGCTTGACGAGCTCGGGGACCTGTCCGCTGCAGAACCGTATCTGCTTGACACAAGCCTTCTCAGTGGCGCGACCGCAAATCTTCAGAGAGCCATAAATCTCTGCGACACAGGCATGTGCCGCGATCCCGATTATCACGAGGCAACCGGCTTTTACGCGCGACAATTTGCGAGAAAGCGTGGTCGAGCACTCGTGGGATACTCCGAGCGTCTGTACTACATCGCGTTGGAGCAACACGAATCCTGTCGAAAAGGTGAATGCCTCGACCTCAAGGACATCGAGATGAAGCCGCTTCCGCTTTCCGACAAGGGTTCGCATCCCTTTGCGTGGGTAGACATGCTGACCATCTCGACGACCTGCGACGAGAAGTGCTTGCCCGATGCCACCGCGTTCATCGCTCATGTCACGAGCTCCGCGGAAGTCAAACGCTCGCTGTTGCCGGCTCGCTACGGAGCGCCCCCGCGGTATCTGCTCCCTGCCCGAACCGATCTGTATACGGACAAGGATGTTCTTGCCGCAGCGCCGCTCTATAGCAAGCTACAGCCCGCACTTTCAGGCGCCATTCCCGTGCGAGGACGGAAGCTCAATGCACGCCTGCGCGCCATCGGAAAGAAACTCGACAAGGAAATCCTCAAGCCGTGAAGTCACTGGCCAACGCACCAATGAACCCGACAAGCACCAGGGCGCCCCTCCGCCGCTTGCGGGTTATTGGATCGCTCGGCGACTCACTCCCCAGAAACGTGTTGCCATGACCACCCCCGTCGATGCGACCACCTCGTGCTCGCATGCACCTACGCCTTCAACATGGCGACATTTCGCGAGAGAATCGAAGGCCACATCGTGCCGTTTCTCGTCCACGCCCTTGGCATGAGGCGGTTTGCGAAGCTCGTCGTCTCACAAGGGTTGAAGCAGCTTGCCAAGGAGCGTGCCGACTGGGTTGTCGGCCTCATGGCGAACCAGGCCGACACGTTGATGGTGTCCGCGTGGAGGGAGGCGATGGCATTCGACAGCAGGCGCCGTCTGGCCCAGATCAGATGTCCGACGCTCGTCGTCGCCGCCTCGAACGATGACGCGGTCCCGATCCACCACGCGAAGATGCTCCACGACGGAATCGCCGGATCTCGGCTCGTCATTATCGATGGCGCTGGCCACGCGCTCATCTGGACGCATCCCGACGAGTTTGTGCGGGTGACGGGCGAATTCCTCGGGGGCTGATCATGGAAGCCCTCTGCCAGTTGCATCAGCATGAACCGCCCAATGAGCGTTGGCCGGGCAGCCAGCCTCATAGACGGCCACGACAGCTTCGTTCCTGCTGGGGCTGAGCCGAGAGGCCGCGAGAGGGCCATCGGCAGAAGCGTCGCGCTCCCGTCGGCACGGCGTCCCGCCGGTCGCAAAGGGCGCAGAACCCTGTTAGGTATGCCCGCCGTGGCTCACCCGATCCTGCGTCGCCTGCGCTTCACCCTTTACACGCGTACGCCCGAGGCCTTCGCCTTCGAGCTCTCGGAGCGCTTCCGGCAGCTCCGGAGCGCCGGGATGGTGGACGGGCGCGTCTTGCCGGCCGGCGAGGTGAGCGCGCTCCTCCACGCGCTGACGTCGCTTGCAGGCGAAGCCATCCCCTCGCTCACCCGGCGCAATCCGCGCGTGGCGCTCGACGTCGTCGAGGTCGCAAGGCTCGACTCGTTACGGGCCGGCGTGGAGCAGGCGCTCGTGGCCCGGGCCCCCCACCTCGGCCCCTTGCTCGAGGTCTTCGGGGCGCGCCCGGCGGAGCGGCAGTATCGGCTTTCCACCTGGATCACCGACTTCGCGGCGGTGACGGGACGGCTCCGCAAGGTCTCCCGGGACGATTTCGTGGACGAGGTCGGCGAGGGCCTGAAATCCTGGGCCGAGTACGACACGAGAGAGGGCCGATGGCATTTCGACGAGAGCGGCTCCGCGGAGGTGTGGTTGCTGCTCTACGCCGTCAGTGGCTCCGACGACCTCGCCACGCACAAGGGGAAGCGATGGGTTCACAGCTTCGACCACCGGGACGTGGACGCCTGGGAAGAGCTGCCGAGGATGATCGGCGTGCCAGAGGACGAGCACTTCGACGCCGAGCTCCGCGCCTGGAGGGATAGCGAAGAGACCATGGATGTCATCGATTTCGTCGACCTCTGCAACGCCCGCGCCCACGCGCTGGGGTGCGAGCTGCGCCTGTTCTCCGTCGAAACCCACGGAGACGACCACCTATTCGTGGCGCTGCCGCCTCTGGCCTGCAAGTCCGCGGTGGAGCGCGGACTCCTCGAGGTCACGCCTTATCTGCCGCCTCTGCCGACGAGACGTATCCCGCGCTGGCCGCTGTGGCTCGCCGGCGTGGTGCTGCTCGCCGGCGTGCTCGCCTTCGCCTACGCTCTCTACCCGGCCGCACGCACGTCGATCGAAGCCGTTTGCCTCTTGGGTCCTGTGTTCCTCGCGATCACCCTGGCGAACGGATGGATCGAGCGCACCCTCGCCGCGCGCTTCCCAGCGGTGGCGCGCGCGCTTCAATCGTTGCGAGAGCGGTGAGGCTCTATCCGCATCGGAAGGCAGAACCGCCCAATGTACGCCCTGAGGCCGACGGAGCATGCCGCCTCGCTCTGCTCGGCAGGGTACCCCGCGGCTGAACAGTGCGTTGGGCGGATGAGGTGCGCGTCATGATCCCGGCTGAGTGGTTGCACGAGCGCCTGGACGAAACGGATCCGGAAAAGGAGGCTCGCCGCGAGCTGCAGCGACTGGAGGTCGACGGCTTGGAGGCGGAACAGGTCCTCGCCAGCGCCGCTTTTGCTCGATGGCGGCACAAGTGGGCTGATTTCTTGGGGCTGATGGCGCCTGGGGACGAGCTCTGGTTCTTCACGAGCCCGCCCGAGCTGTGGCAGAGTCTCGCGGGAGTCGCCGGCTATGCGATTGTGCGCGATGGGAAGCCAATCCATGTACTGACCTCTCGGAGAAGCTGATGCGGCGGTTCGGACCTCACAGGGAGACGTTGAATGCCGGCGCTCATCCGACTGTTCAAAGCAGGATTGGGAATCATCATCCAGCACCCGAGCGGGGTTCTGTACACAAACCAGACCTGCGGCACCTGCTGTGATCATCCATCCTGAGGTGGAGGGCGTGTTCGTCCCGTTCGACGCCGAGGAGAGTTGGCTGCGGCTCAGCGCCCACTTCGAGGGCCCCAAGTATTGGGGGAGCGGCGCTATGCGGGGCATCGATGAGGACGATGCCGCCTTCATCGAGTTGGTCTTGCGCGAGGGGCGCATTCGTTCGGCGCGGCGCACCGCGGCACACCCGCAGGTCGTTCGGCAGATGAAGGAACGGCTTTGCAGCGACCACGAAGCAATATGAGGTAGCCGCAGGACTATGCAGCAGCTTTGGCGCGCTCGAACACGTCGAGGGATTGATACGATTCAGAAGAACTCCAGGCGGTTCTATCTCATCGGACCACGCCATCCCGACGAGCCACGCTCTTCGCACGGCGAACACCAGGACACCCTCGACAAACTGGAAGCCGTTCTCCAAGCCGGACCCGACGGCGCTTCACGCCACGGGTCAATGCTGCGTTAGCCAGACGAGGCCGTAGCGATGCGACCACTTCGCGCGTTCTGGATTGCACGCTCGCCCTTCGACTCTGCTGGCATCGCGGAGCGATTCGGCATCACCGCGTTCTCGCTGGCGGACGCCCTGGATATTCTTGTTTGGGCTGGCGTGCGGATCCGGGCGAACCGCGGCCCGTTTGTTGTGGTCGCGGTCGTTGACTACCGCGACCTCGTCGAGCAACCTGGATTTCGTTCGCATGTGGAATACAACATGGGCCCGATCGTTTGTCGGAGTCTCTGGTACCCTTGGATTTCGTCCCAACCACCTGCCCCCCGAGCCATGCGCCCAGATGACACGATGTCCCTGCCCCCGCCCCAGAAGCTTGCAGCTTGCCTCGCCGTACTTGAATGTGCGGCGATTCGTCTACGGCTTCTTGGATACGCCGGGGAGAAGGAGGGCATGGCCCCGTCTGATGCCGCCGAAGTAGCTGTGCTGGCCGACGCCGTACATCATCTGCCATATCTCATTCAGCACTGGGATACCTGCGACGAGGAGCTCCTGCGTGGAATGCTGCACGACTACGATAACCGTTTCCCATCGGGACACAGCCTGGTCGCCGCGTACGAACGTGCCGAAGCCGCGGCAGGCTAACAAGCGGCTGGTGTCGACCGCGCTTCGCGCGGCGGCACATCCGTGCGTTGGGCGGACGGAGACGATGGCATGACCACCCGAAGGGACGTCGAAGGTACTCTGGCGCGTTGGTTCGCCGTCGATGCGGACTCCCATATTGGTGTCTTCACTGGCCCGTACGCGGCGTGGCCAGCGTCGGTATTTGATGACTACCAAGCGGTCGACGCAGCCGACGAGTTCCTCGCGTCTGCTCCTCCGAGCACGGAGGCGATCCTCAGTGCTCGGTGGCGCGAATCAGGGGCGTCTCCAGAATTCCCGTCGCTCGAAGCTTCCTGTGGCCTCTACTCCTTTGATGCGGACCCTGGCTACGGGGGACAGACGGTCTACCATCTCGACGCCTCACCCGTACGCCCTCTGCTGGAGCCCGAGGCGCCCCCCATTCTTCGTCGCGCTGCACGTCTTGTCTGCTTCCCAAGCGTCCGATTTGCCACCGTCGCGCAGATCGACCTCTCCGGCCTCGTCCCAATCGTCATCGGCGGCGGTTGAGCCTGAGCTTTGTTGCCCATCCATCTGACTGCTCGTGGTATGGTGCCCGCTGTCGCCACCGGAGGCGGATGCGTGACGCAGCTCAACAAGCGCCTGCTATCGATGGCGCTCTGCGCCGCGGCAGAAGCTAGCGTTCGCCGTCATTGGAGGGCTCGTGGGCAAGATTGATCTCAAGAGCGAGTTGAAAGACCTGTACAAGCCTTCCGCAAAGGAGGTGGTCGAAATCGACGTTCCTGCGTTCGACTTTCTGATGGTCGATGGCGAAGGGAACCCCAACACATCCGAGCGTTACAAAGAGGCCGTAGAGGCTCTCTATTCCGTTTCGTACACCATCAAGTTTGCACTGAAGAAGGAGAAGGGGCTCGACTACGTGGTCATGCCACTTGAAGGTCTGTGGTGGGCGGACGACTTGACCAGCTTCAACCGCGATGAAAAGGGAAGCTGGAAATGGACAATGATGATCATGCAGCCGCCGGAAGCTGCAAAGCAGATCGTCCAGTCGGCGATTGCCAGCGTTCAAGACAAGAAGGGACTGCCCGGGCTCAAGGGTATTCGCTTTGAAAAATTCAAAGAAGGTCGGTGTGCGCAAACATTGCATGTAGGCCCGTTCTCGGCGGAAGGTCCGACAATCCAGCGGGTGCATGACTACATATCAAGCCGTTCTGCCCTCAGGGGCAAGCACCATGAGATCTATCTGAGCGACATTCGGAAGGCGGCACCCGAAAAATGGAAGACAATCATCCGTCAGCCAATGGAATGACGGCCGACGATTCATTCGAGCCGACGCCGCTATCCCGAACCATTCGCTGCAGGAGCGTCCCGTACCGCCAGGGCGTCGTGGAGGTGGCTCCAGCCATCCATGCCGGCTGCGTCAACATCGAGACGTGGCAGATCTCCGCCCATTGGAAAGAATCCGGTCCAGCGTCGGTAGATCAGATCCCCGAGAGCGCGTTCGAGGCCAACACGGAACTCGAACTGACCCCCGGTGAGGCTCGCGCGCTTGCGCGCGCTCTTCTCGACGCCGCGGATGTCGCCGAGCTACCCAGGTTCGAGATCGATGGATCTCGCTTCAGCACGCTCGAGGTGTTCTTCGACGAAGCGTCACGTGTTCTCGCGCCGGGTGAACCTTGGGGACGCAATCTCGACGCGTTCAATGACATTCTCCGTGGTGGGTTCGGCACTCCCTCGGGTGGCTTTCTCATCATCTGGGCGCACCATGGCTTGTCACGCGAGCGGCTTGGGTACCCTGAAACTGTTCGCCAACTCGCGCTCCGGCTGTCACGGTGCCACCCGGAAAATCGTACCCGCGTGGCAACCGAACTCGCAGCTGCGCGTCGGGCAGAAGGTCCCACCGTCTTCGACTGGCTCGTCGAGATCATCTCGGCTCACGGCCCCGGCGGACAAGAGGCAGAAGACGGTGTCCGACTGGAGCTTCGCTGATGCCGGCTGACAATGGCTTGCTGACCCACGCGCGGCAGAAGCTCAGGTCGTTCGGCGGCTACACCGCTTGGAAGTGCAGAATGAAAAACACGTCGATGCAGCCGCAGTTTTCACAAGAGCTTCGCTCCGCTATCGAGGAGCGCATACGCCGGTATCCGGCACTGAGTGAAGCGTATACTGATTTCGGAGAGGAGGTACGTAAGTTCAACGCACTTCCAATCGGATTCGACATGGACACCATTTTCTTTGTCAAACCGAACGGTGAGATCTTGGCGTGGGATCTTCCTTCGGACGAGCCTCGCCCCGTCACCAGCCTGTGGCTTCAGCTCGTATTGCTGAGGCTCGGGGCGATTCATTTTCCAGAGCTGATCGAGGCGCTACCCCGGCGGCCTGATGGCGCACCGAGTTGCAGTGCGTGCGGTGGCAGGGGCTTCGTGGACAATCGGTCCCCTATGGGGGGCGGCTCGGCAGACTGGCCGTGCTGGCCTTGTGGCACGATGGGTTGGCACGATGGTGAACCTCTGTATCCATGAGCGCCGCCGAACCTGCGGTTGCACCGGGCCGCGTGCAGACTGGGCTCGTGCGGCTCAGGGCAGAGCAAGATCGCGCGGGGCCGGTGAACCTGGCGTTCGGCGGGACTCTCACCAAGAAGAGCAGGCTGTTGGTCAAGAGGTAAAAACGCGACCGGCAAGCAGCCGAGTCAGTCAAATGGCGTGGCTGTCGAAGGTGGGGCATGGCGACGTTACCTACGATGCTCACGCTTCGGACGTAGTTCGCCTCCGCGCAACTCGCGGAGTCTGCCAATTCGTACGAGGTCAACGTGGGAATTGATCTTTCCTTGTTCATCGAACGACGGTCGGGCGGACAATGGGTCAATCCCACTGAGCTTTGTGCCCTGTTTCCCCGGGAACCTCCGACGGGTAGGGCGGATATCGAGATCTGTTGGTGGCCGCTGCGCTGGCCTCAGACGGATCTGTTCTTCGGCCCGAACTGCGTTTTCCTGATGGAGCGGGAAATCCCCAGCGACCTGAGCCCCGAAGTGTCGCGCGTCGTCCGCCCCAACTTCGAGAACGACACGACGTACGCCGGATGGATCATGGTAGAAGATCTATTTCTCGATCTCTGGGAGACGGAAATGGTGCTCGTCGAGCATGTGGTACCTGAGCGGCTCGTGGACGCCTTCGGCTCCGGAGAACGAGAAGCCGGACAGATTCGACGATCCCTCGAGGGGATGGGGCTCCAGCGACGAGACGTCGATTCGATCCTGGGGCGTGCTTGCTTGGCTGGGCGTGCGCAGGACTGGCAAGTGGTCCGTCACCATGAACTCCATGGCCTCTCACCAGATCACTTGATTCCCGTGACTTGGCGACAGTCCATCGCGGAATTCGCTGGCCGAGCCATATGGGAAGACGGCCTGAAGCGCCTGCGGGACCTCCCGTCGCTGAACACCTACCGTGTGGTGACTGGACTCGGATGAACTGTCGGCCCAAACGTGACCGTGCGTTCGACCTGGCCGGCTCTGGACGGCCTGCTTTGCAGGGCGACAGGGCTTTCGGAGGACCTTCCCGAGCAGGAAGAAGCCGATTCGATTGGGATGTTCGTGCGACCCTGGAGCACATCCGCGCCTAGCGCCCCGAGGCCGACAAACTCGCCGAGCTCCTCCGGGAAAACAAGGCCTACTACGAGGACAAGCTCGACAGAACGCAGGCGCGCCGGCCGATGAGGCCCCGAGCGAGGCATGACGCGCCCGCCTTGAAACGCCCCGCCTGACCTGCCCCCCTTCAATCCCCCGTCTTCCCGCTCCCCGGCGGATACGCGTGCCTCCGCCCCCACGGATCCTCCACGGTCCGCCGCCCGTCTTCCCCTTCCGCCCCGAGATATCCCGGCCCGATCGGCACCTTCCCGTATCCGCCCGGGATATCCAGCACGTACGTCGGCTGCGCAATGCCCGACAAACTCTGCCGGAGCTCGCGCATGATCGATTGCCCCTCCGCGATGCTCGTCCGGAAATGACCCGTCCCCACCGCCAGATCCCCGTGGTGCAGGTAATACGGCTTGACCCGTAAAACCACGAGCTCCCGGAACAGCTCCTTCAACGTCTCCGCGTCCGCGTTCACCCCGCGCAAGAGCACCGTCTGCGACAGCATCGGGATCCCCGCGTCCACGATCCGCGCGCACGCCTCGCGCGCCTTCGCACCAAGCTCACGTGGATGGTTGGTGTGCAAAACGACGTACGTCGTCAGCCCCGGCACGCGCAGCGCCGCGATCATCGCCTCGTCGATACGCCCGGGCTCCATCACCGGCACGCGCGTGTGTACCCGCAGGATCCGCACGTGCTCGATCGCGGCGAGCGCGGCCGTGATCTCGGCGAGCTTGCGGGGCGGCAGGATCAGCGGATCGCCCCCGCTCAGGATCACCTCCCACACGTCCTCGTGCGCGCGCACGTACTCGATCGCCGCCGCGAGCTCCTCGCGCGACAAGACCTCGCTGCCCGGACCGACCTTCTCGCGCCGGAAGCAGAAGCGGCAGTACGCGGGACAGACGTGGACCGGCTTCAAGAGCAGCCGGTCCGGGTAGCGGTGCGTGATCCCCTTGACCGGCGTGTGCGGTTCGTCGCCGATCGGATCCACGCGTTCCTCCGGCAGGATCCGAAGCTCGCGCTTGCTCGGCAAAAACTGCTTCGCGATCGGGTCGTTCGGATCTCCCGGCGTGACGAGGTCCACGAGGTCGGGCGTGATGGCCACGCTGAAGCGCTCCGCGACACGCTCGAGCGCCTCCAGCTCCCCGCGATCCACGAGACCCTTCTCGACCAGCTCGCTGACGCGTCGCGACGTCCGGCGCGCGTCCTCGTGCGCGCCCTCGCGCTCTTGCGCGCGTTCCACTTCGCATGCCCTCGCAGCCACGGCGCCGCTCCTCCTAGACTCCTTTCGGTCCAAAAGCCAGCGACGTCGAGCGTCCGCCTGCTCGCCAGCCCTCTGTCGCCCCTGGAAAGGGGCCGGCCCGCGTCGTAAGAAAGAACCTGCCTTTCCGGCTCGACGAACATGCGCACGAACCGCTCCTTTCTCGCTGCCCTCTTCGCCGTCACCCTGCTCGCTCCGGCCGGATCCTTCGCGGACGAAACGTCCGGCAAGGTCCTCGGGCGCGTCGCGACCCTCGTGCAAAAAGGCGACTACGCCGCCGCGCAGAAGGAGCTCGACGCCGTCAAGTCCGGGCCCGAGCGTGGCCCGGCCCTGCTCGAAAAAGCGCGGCTCGAGCTCCTCCAGGGCCGTTACGCCGACGCCGTGAAGACGGCGAAGAGCGCCGCGGCGCTCGGCAAGGACACGAAGATCCAGGCCGCGCCCATCATCGCCGAGTCGCTCGCGTCGCAAGGGAAGGTGAGCGAGGCGATCGACGCCGTGAAGGACGTCGCGGACGAGGACACGGCGCACAGGGCGCGGCTCGTCCTCGGCGAGCTCTTGATCCGCAGCGGAAAACGCGGCGCCGCGAGCGTGCCGCTGCGCAGGCTCGTCGAGGCGTACAACGACGACACGATCAACGATCGGGACGCCGAGGGCCTCTCGCTCGTCGGCCGCGCGGCGCACCTCCTGCGCTCGGCGCACGACGCGAACCAGGCCTACGGCGAGGCCGAGAAGGCGGGCGCGAAGACGCGCGTCGAGACGCTCCTCTGGCGCGCCGAGCTTTTCCTCGACAAGTACAACCCCGGCGAGGCGGGCGAGTCCGTCAAGGCCGCGCAGAAGATCGCGCCCAAGGATCCACACGTCCACGTCGCCATGGCGCGCGTCAAGCTCGAGAACGCCATGGACTTCGAGGCGGCCGAGAGCGAGATCAAGCAAGCGCTCGAGGTGAATCCGAACCTCACCTCGGCCTACGTGATCCGCGCCGGCCTCGCGCTGCGCACGATGGACATCGCGGCGGCCGACGCGGCGGTCAAGCGTGGCCTCGAGGTCGACGCGACGAACCTGGAGCTGCTCTCGATGAAGGCGGCGACGCGCTTCCTCGCCGACGATCTCGCGGGCTACGAGGCGACGAAAAAGCAGGTCCTCTCGCTCAACCCCGAGTACTCCGCGTTCTTCCAGATCGTCGCGGAGTACGCCGAGTGGGAGCATCGCTACGAGGACATCGTCCGCATGATGGACGAGGCCACGCAGGTCGACGCCCAGGACATGAAGGCCTTCGCGACGCTCGGCCTGAACAAGATCCGCCTCGGCGACGACGACGGCGGGCTCGATGCGCTCCGCAAATCGTGGAAGAAGGATCGGTTCAACGTCCGCGCGTACAACACGCTGAACCTGTACGAGAAGACGATCCCCGGGGAATACGTCGCGACGAACGGCACGCGCTTCCGCATTCGTTACCACAAGGACGAGAAGCCCGTCCTCGAGCGCTACGTGCCGCGCATGCTCGACGAGGCGTGGGATTCGATGGTGAAGCGGTATGGCTTCACGCCGAAGATGCCCGTCTCGATCGAGCTCTACGCCGACTCGGAGCATTTCAGCATTCGCACGAGCGGCCTGCCGAACGTGGGCATCCAGGGCGTCTGCTTCGGCCAGTCCCTCGCGGCGCTCTCGCCCGGGGCGGGCCCGTTCAACTGGGGCAACGTGCTCTGGCACGAGCTCGGGCACGTCTTCGCGATCCAGTATTCGAAGAGCCACGTCCCGCGCTGGTTCACCGAGGGCCTGAGCGAATACGAGACCATCATCCGCCGCCCCGAATGGCAACGCGAGGAGGATCCGGCCCTCTTCGCCGCGCTGAAGGGCGGGCGTATTCCGCCGCTCGACGGCTTCAACCGAGCCTTCACCCACGTCGACTCCGTGGAGGACGTGACCATGGCCTATTTCGCGGCGAGCCAGCTCGTCGTGTTCATGGCCGACAAATACGGATTCGACAAAGTCGCGGCCATGCTGCCGCGCTGGGGCAAAGGCGAGCGCACGCCGGACGTCATCAAGGGCGCGCTCGGCGTCTCGCACGAGGAGGTCGATCGGCAGTTCCGCGAATGGCTGAAGACGCGGCTCGCGCGTTACGAAAAGCAATACGTGCCGGACCTCCACGCCCCGCCGCTCGACGAGGCCCGCAAGGCGCTTCGTACCGATCCGAAAAACCCGAAGAAGCTCGTGGAGCTCGCGCTCGCGCTTTTCTCGGACGGGCAAAAGCCGGAGGCGCTCGCGGTGCTCGACGAGGCGCTCGCGCTCGATCCGAAGCAGCCCGACGCGAACTTCGTGCGGCTGCGCCTCGCCATGGGCGAAAAGAAGCTCGACGACGCGGCGCGGATCCTCGACAAGATGGTGGCGAACGGCCACGACGGCTACATCCTGCGCATGAAGGCCGCCGACCTCGCGGAGATGCGCAAGGACAAGGCGCGCATGAAGACCTGCTTCGAGGCCGCCTTCAAGTTCGACCCCTCGCAGGCCGAGCCGCTCCAGGGCCTCTACGACCTCGCGAAGGAGCAAAAGGACATCGCCGGGCAGCTCGACGCCCTGCGGCGGCTGTCGCTGCTCGATCAGCACGATCGGCGCGTGTGGGTGCGGCTCCTCGAGCTGCTCGTCGAGCGCGGCCTCTGGGAAGAGGCCGTCAAGGTGGGCGAGAGCGCGATCTACGTCGACGTCGCGAACGCCAAGGTCCACCGCCTCTACGCCAAGGCCCTCGCGCGCACGGGCCGGCAAATCTCGGCCATCTTCGAGCTGAACAGCGCGATCCTCACGAAACCCGAGCCCACCGAGATGACCCAGATCTACGAGGACCTCGCCAAGGGCTACGACAAACTCGGCAAAGCCGATTACGCCAAGCAGGCGCGAGACCTCGCGAAGCTCGTCGCGCCGAAGGGCTGAGCCGATCCCGCGGGCGCAAGGCGCGCCCTGCGCCCGCGCGGGATCGATTCACTTCAGGTGCTGCGCTTTTCCTTCGCGTCGGCGCGCTTTTGCGCGATCTCGTCGAATCCGCCGAAGATCCGCTCGTCGAGATCTCGCGGCAGGTGCGGGTGCTCGACGAGCTCGTCGCGCAGCGCCGCACGGAAACGGCCGAGCAGGCCGATCGTGGTCACGCGGAGCGCCGTCTGCTGGCGGAAATACTCGATCCCCGTCGCCTGCCCGCGCCCCGAGAGGAGCTGCGCGAGTTTGTCGCCGTGATCCACGAACGAGCTCGCCCAGTCGTAGAGCGTCTTTCCGTCGGGCGTCGGCGCGGCGCGCAGATCGGCTTCGAGCTCCGCGAGCTTCGGCCGGTTTTGCTTCGCCGCGGCCGCCTCCTCCGCGTAGCTGTCGCTGAGCACGCCGAGGTCCTTGATGAACGCCTCGCGAATGCGACGCGCCGCCGCGCGCCGCTCCTCGGGCATGAACGGATGGGAGAGGACGGCCTCGGTATAATGCCAGATCGCCGCGCCGAGCCCGTCGTGGTGCGCGTCGGCCTCGGTCAGATCACCGACGGGCCTGCCGCCCGCGTCCTCGAGGTTCTCGATCGCCTTGCGCTTCGCGGCCAGGATCGGGCCATAAAGCTTGCCCGTCTGCGTGGCCTTCAGCGCCTCGTCCCGGTGATGGAACAGGTCGAGCAGGCCCGCGCGCAGGTCGGACAGAGTCAGGTTTCGCATGACAAATCCCTCCGTGAGTCGTTCGTTCCCGCCGGAGGGTAGCAGCCGGCCTCGGCGCGGGGGAAGGACGAGCGCCTCAGAATCGTCCGAGGAGGGAGAAGCCGCCGCCGAGGGGACCAACGGTGGGCACGACGGTCATGGCCGCGCTGTCTTTGCGCTTGCCCGAAGGTGTTACGAACCAAAGGATGCCCGCGGCCACGAGGCTCGCGCCGCCGAGCCCGATGCCGACCGCGGACGTGGCGCTTGTCGGGCCGGACAAACCGTCCGTCGCCGCCGCCACGCCGGCGATGCCCGCGCCCACGAGGAAGGCGCCGGCGCCACCGACCCCGAGCACGAGCGCGGCCGTGGTGCGCGTGCTCGGGGCCGCGGTCTTTGGGCTCGCGTCCGCCGTGGGAATCGCGACCTCGATTCGAGGCGCCGGGGGCGCTTCGTGCTCGCCGCGCAGCGACGGCACGCTGAGTTCGATGGGCACGGACGTGTCGTGCACGGGCACGACGCGACGATAAGGCTTTCGCCCGGGCGCCATGGCTTCGAGCACGTGCTCGCCGAGATCGACCGGGAGCGGATCGCCGGTCCAGGCGGCGCGATCGAGCGGCCTGCCGTCGATCGTGACCTCGAGCTCGGGCGTCTCCGCGACGTCCTTGGGCACCCAGACGACGAGCCGCGCGAGCATCGCCGACAGCGCCTCGCTGCGCAGGCGCGCCCGGCTCTCCCGATCGGTCATGCCGGCGCGCTTCGCCTCGATCGCGACCTCGGTATAGAGCCGGTACGCGGCCTCGCGCCGGTTCGTCCTTTCATAACATTCCGCGAGCCTGTACCGCGTGCCCATGGCCGGATCGAGCGCGAGGCTCTGTTCGAGCATGGGGCAGGCCTCGGGATCACGTCCCTCGGTCGAGAGCTCCATCGCGCGGTTGAAGAGCACCTCGGCGCGCTCGACCGGGCCGAGCTCATGCGCCGACGTGGGCTCCTCGGCGCGGGCGACCGTCATCGTGGTAAAGAGGGCGAGGGCCGTGCACAGCGCGGCGCCTGTGTGCTTCCCGGACGTCATCTGGAGTCTCCCTGGATTTCCCCGTCAATGGCGCCCCGTGAAGGGGTCGTAACCTCGTTGTCCCGTCTGCGCGGGTTTGGCCGAGCTCGTCGTCGTGGGCGTCCCGCTCGGCGTTTTTCGCGAGGGCGCGCGGCCCGGGCCAGCGGACGCCGACGTGGTCGGCACGGGCTCGATCACGATCTCGATATCCGTTTCGTCCGCCGCGGGCGTCACCGTATCCGTGGGCGCCAGCGGCTGCGCCGCGGGCGCGGGGAGCGCTTCCCGCGTGGTCGTGAATGGCACGTGCACGCCGAGGGCTTTCGTCTCCTGGGTTCGTTGCGGCATCGTCCGGAAGGCGGGCCATTGCACGCCGATCGCCGCGACCCCCGCGCCTGCGAGCGCCGAGAGCGCGGTCAGGCCCGCGACGAGCACGAGGCGCACCGGTCGCGAGGCGGGTTTGGAGTGCGGGCCCTCCCAGGGCCCCATGCTCTTGTCGGTTTTCTCGGTCATCTCGGCAGCGGGCTCCTGTTCACCGACGAGGGTGAGGATGGGGCGGCTCGGCATACGCGCGGGCACCGGGGGGGGCGTGGACGGCGGCGCGGGCGTCGGGGGCGACGATTCGAGGGTTTCTCGCGGCGTGACCAGCCGGAGCCGGCCGGGCGGAATGCTGCTGCGGCGCGCGAGGGAGCCAAGACGTGTCGCCTCCCCCTCCTCCTCCATCGTCGCGCCCCAGGGCCCGAACGGCCGGAGCGCGGCGAGCAGCTCCGTGGCAGAGGCATACCGGCGTGAAGGGTGTTTGTCGAGGCAACGCAAAACGACGTTGTCGAGTCCACGCGGAACGTCGGGCCGGATCGCGGAGGGCAGCTTGACGGGTTTGGCGAGGACGGCGGCGAAGATCTCGGGGACCGTGGCAGCCTGGAACGGAGCGCGTCCCGTGAGCAATTTGTAGAGAATGGCGCCGAGGGCCCAGACGTCGGCCCGCGCGCAAACCTTGCTCGCCGAGCGCATCTGCTCGGGCGCCATGTAAAGTGGAGAGCCCATGAGGTCGCGCGCGCCGGTCATCTCGGGATCGTCGCCCTCGGGCCTCGTATGCTTGGAGATCCCGAAATCGAGGACCTTGATGCAGGGCGATCCGTCCGTGCGGCGCGTGAGGAACAGGTTTCCGGGCTTCAAGTCGCGGTGGACGATCCCGGCGCCGTGGGCCTCGGCGAGCGCGTGGCAGGCTTGCGAGACGTACAGGACGGCCTCCTCGATGGGGAAGGCGCCGCGGCGCTTTTGCAATGCGGCGAGGTCCTGTCCTTCGAGCATCTCCATGACGATGTAGGGCGCGCCGGAGTCGAGGCGGCCGACGTCGTACACCTCGGCGACGTGCTCGCTACGGAGACGGACGACGGCGCGCGCCTCGCGCAGGAAGCGCTCGACGGATTGGTCGCTGGACGCCTCGGGACGCATGAGCTTCACGGCCCGGACCTCGCGCAGGTCGAGGTGCGTGGCGGCGACGACGACGCCCATTCCGCCCATCCCGAGCACCTTCTCCACGCGATATTTGCCGGCGAGGACGTCCCCCACCGAAACGATGTTCGATGCCTCCTGCTTCGACATGGTGCCTTCCAATCAAATGAAGAAAGGTAGGTATGGCTCCACGCCCCCCGAGGGCGCGCGGCGGCGAGCACACGAAAGTCCTGCATCCGACGCTGGATCAGCGTCACGGACGTTTCGTCGTGGCATGGCCCCGCCGGTCGGGCCGTAATGTGTCCCACCCCTGTAGCTTTGCAAGTCTCTGCAAAACCGGGCGAGCCGAGATCGCGGAGAAAACCACGAAATCATGCCGTGGATTTTTTTCGTGGTCGGCAGCCTTCTACCCGGGTCGTCCGGGCAGCGGCGCATGTCCGCGTCATGCAGGGGCTTTCCCCCGATGCGGGGCGTTCCTGAAGGAAACACGCGATCAGGGAGAGATCGCGGGGGCGTGGGGTGGGAGAAGGGAATGCGGCGTGAAAACGAGATGCGCCGCGACGGACGCGAGGGCGCCCGGAACGATTACTTCCGCGGCAGCGACACGCGCACGACCTCACCGCCGCTCGTCCCGACCCATACCCAGGCCGAGCCTTTGTTCGTGATGAGCATCGTGGTCGGCTCCCCGCGGGCGCCGAGGGAAAGCGAATGCGTCGCGGTCATCGGCCCGCCGCCCGCGGCGTCGAGCGTCGCGCCGTCGAAGAGCGCCGCGCGTCCGTCGGCGAAGCCCACGACGAGGCTCGTCTCGCTCACGACCGCGCACGTGATCGGCACGCCGACGTCGACCATCTTCGTCGAAAGCCTCCCGCCGCGCTGGGTCACGATGCACGCGGCGCTGTCGCCCTTCTTGTAAAGAACGTGCAGCGCCGTGCCGCTGCTCAGCCGGTCGAACTTCTTCGCCTCGGCGGGCAGGCCCACGCGTCCGTTCGCGCCGGGCTCGGGCGTCGGGCCGGGGTGCATGCGCAGCTCGAGCCCGCCGGGGACCTCCACGACGACTGTGGTGTCGACGGCGCCGAGATCTGCGACCTTCACGTTTCCGCGCAGCACGAAGGGCCGCGCCTCGACCTCGTTGCCCGAGATCGAGAGCTGGATGGCGTTGCCGTCCCAGGTGAGCGCGAGCGCGTGTTCGCCCGAGGCGCGACCGCGCAGCGAGCGCACGTCGCTGGCGACGCGCTCGAGCTTGGCGCGATGGTGGATGTCGAGCACCGCCCAGACCTCGTTTTCGCTGCGCACGAGGGCCACGTCGCGCGACAGCATCGCGACTTCGTCGCCCTGACCGAGCGAGAGGTTCACCGTCTTGTTCGTGCCGCTGCCGATCGGCACGACGGCGAGGCGCGCGGGTGCGGCCGAGACCATGGCCACGAGGCCCGGATTGTCGATCGCGGCCGCGCCGCGGATGTCCGCGTCGAGGGACTCGACACGACGGGGAGCAGAGAGGCTTTTGTAGGGCATCGCGAGGAGCGTAATGGATCCCGTGGCCGGTGCGGAAGCACCTTTCGCCCGCGCGCGCGCATCTTCTCGGGTACGCATTTTCCTGTACGATGCCGCCATGCGCTTTCCCTCCCGCTCCTGCCTCGATACGCCCCGAAAGCTCTTTGCCGGCCTCACGGCGCTCGCCTTGCTCGTCACCGGTTGCAGCGATCCTCCCGAGACCTGCGGCGTCGCCGGGTGCGGCGTGGGCGGCGCGGGCGGCGCAGGCGGCGCAGGAGGCGGCGGCGGCATGGGGCCGACGGGGGACATCACGGCGAACGTCGTCCGGTACGACTACACGTTCGACCTCGTCACGGCCGAGGCGCGCTCGCTCCTCGCGCTCGACGTCGCGGCGCCGGGCGGGGATTGCTACAGCGTATCGTGCGAGACCTCGTCGCTCACGGACGTCACGTGGAACGAGGGGCCCGCGACATCCGCCGAATTCGCGAACAATGTGGTGAAAGCGTGCGGCGCGGGTATGCCCGCGGGCCCGACGGTCACGGTCGGGGCGCGCACGACGGTTTCGAAGGATACGTGGTGGGGACTCGACGTCGGCTTTTCGCGCAAGAAAGACCTCGCGGGCGGCGAATTTTCTTATTTGCTCTCGTGGGTCGGCGGTTGCGACAGGTTCGGCCCTTGCGACGACGATCCCTCGCGCATGAGCGATTTCCATTTCGAGGTCACGCACCCCGCGGGCACCGTGGTGCTTTGCCCGGGGACGCTCACGGTGGGGGACACGAAGACGACGTGTGACGTCACGAATGCGCCGACGTACTCCGCATTCGCGATCGCCGCCGATCCGCTCTGGGAGCGCGCGCCGTATGGCAGCTTCGCGGGCGTCGATCTCGTGTTTTACGAGGTCCCGCTCGGCACCCTCGCCGCGTCGCTCGACAAGGCGAGCGTCGGCGCGTTCATGGACTGGATCACCTCGCTGCTCGGTCCGTTCCCGTATGGCAAGGAGCTGCGCATCGCGGGCGGGCCGACGGCGTGGCTCGGCTTCGAGCACCCGGGCAACATCATCCTCCAGGAGCAACTCGACAAACTGCAGACCGATTACGCCGACGCCATGATGCACGTGCTCATGCACGAGATCGTCCATCAATGGGCCGGCGATCACACGACGCTCGCGTCCGCGGCCGATTTCGTCTGGAAGGAGGCGACGGCCGAGTATCTCGCCTACGTCTTCGAGGATCTGGCGCGCCCCGAGGGCGAGGCCGCGGCGACGCGCGCCTACTGGGACGGCGTCTCGCCGCTCTCCGAGCATTGGCCCCGCCCCACGGACGAGCCCGCGCCCGAGGTGCAGGACTTTTACGGGGACGTGTACGGCCCCGGGCCGATGGTGCTTTATCTCCAGCTCGAACCGCTCATCGGCCGGGACGTGGTGCTCGCGGGCATCGCGGACTTCCTCTCGAAATCGGGCGGTCGCAGCGTGACGGAGCTCAAAGAAGCGCTCGAAGCCGCGTCCGGGCAGGACCTCGACGCTTATTTCGACGCGTGGGTCTTCGGCAAGGGCGCGCCGGTCTGGCCCACGTTCGCGGTCTCGGCGACGCAGCTCGACGGCCTGGCGACGGTCACCGTCACCCAGCAAAACCCGAATGGAAAACTCTTCCCCTGCGTCGTCGAGGTCGAGGTGAAGGGCGCGACGGAGACGGCGCGCGTCAACGTCGATTTTGGCCTCGCTCCCCAGGACGAAAAGGCCACGATGCAGATCCCGTTCACCGAGCCCGTCGAGACCGTCACGCTCGATCCCGATCACCGCCTCCTCGGCACGAAGGCGGGTCTGCAGCCGATCAAGGCCGCGCGGCCCGTCTGGATTTTCTGATTCTCCTCGCTTGACGACATTTTCCTCGTGAGGGCTCATCGATCGCTTTGCTCAGCCGCAAGCGCGCCCGCAAGCCCTGACGACGATGACGCCTGCTCGGCATCCGTTGGCATCATCCTGGCAATCGCTCCGGGGCGAGGGGCCCGTTCGCTTGGGGCGCGCGCAAAACGCGCTCCCCCGGCAGGGCCGCTGGAGGGATATGGTCAGGTCCAAAGGTACGGGACTCGGTCGACTCGCGGCATTCGCGCTTCTCCCGCTTTCCGGTGTGGCACTCGCGGATACGGTTTCGCTTCTCGCGCAACGAGGCGGTCCCGATGGCGGATCCGAGGTTCCACCACCTCCGGACGGGCCAAGTGTCTCGTCGGTTTGGTCCTACGACGAGCTTTTCACGTTTCCCCTCGATAACGGCTGCTGGTACAGCGCGAGCATTCGCGGCACCGTGCGCCCGATCGTGGCGGGCCGCGACGCGGGCCAAAAGGTCGAGCCCGACCTTGCGGTGACGGCCGTGCTCACCTGCCAGGGCGCGACGACGGTCAAGGTCTCCGAGCGCGTCGCGGGCACGGGCCCGATCACGCGGGCGCAGGTGGAAAACCTGCTCGAACGACGCGCGAGCATTCTGACCGACGAGGCCGGAAAGAAATGTTCGTACGTGCCGGAGATCGATCTCGTGGGCGAGGGGCTCGTGGGCGCGGGCGTCACCTACCTCTGCCCGCTGCAGAGGCCGTGAACGATCACCCCTTCACGCCACCCGCCGTGAGACCCGCGACGAGGTGGCGCTGCGCCACGTAAAAGAGCGCCATGACCGGGAGCGACACGACGAGCGCGCCCGCGGCGAATTTTTCCCATTGCGCATCGTACTCGCCGATGAACCGCTGGAGCATCACGGGCAGCGTGAACATCTCCTCCTTGTCGAGCAGCGTCGCGGCGAGGATGAATTCGTTGTACGCGCCCATGAACGCGAAGAGCGCGGTCACGGCGATCGCGGGGCGCGCCGCCGGCAGGACGACACGGACGAATGCGGAAAACCGCGTGGCGCCGTCCACCATCGCGGCCTCTTCGAGGTCGACCGGGATCGCCTCGAACGCCGCGCGGAGCTGGAAGATCGAGAAGGGCACGCTCGTCGAGGCATAACAGACGACGAGGCCCGTCCGCGAGTTCAAGAGGCCCAGGTAATTGAGGATCATGTAGAGCGGGATCGCGCTCGCCACGGCCGGGAACATCTGCGTGGCGAGCAGCGCCCGCACGCCCGACTCCTTGCCGGCGAAGCGGAACCGCGCGAGGGCGTACGCCGTCGGAATGGCGATGAGCACGCCGACGAGCGCCGTCGCGAGCGAGACGACGAGCGAATTCGCGAGCTGGCGGCCGAAGAGCCACACCTCGGCGCCGTCGACCTTGCGCGCGGCGCCCACGACGGCCGAGAGGTGCGCGAGCGTCGGCGCCTCCGGAACGGGAATCACGCGGGCCGAGGGCGTCTGCGTGCCCGAGAACGCGAGCGCGACGACCCAGAGGACGGGATACAGCGCGAACGCCACGGCAATCACGAGGACGACGTGGCACGCCGCCGATTCGAGGAGCGAGGGCTTCTTGTTCACGCCGCACCTCCCGCCGCCTTCGCGATCGCCGCCGCCGAGACCTGCTTTTCGCGCGCCTCGCGCCGCTCCGCGAGCCAATCCGAGAGCCGGGTCCGGCCGAAGAGCAGGAGGAAGATCAACACGGCGTACGCCGCGGCGTACCCGTATTGCGCATTGCGGGTGAAGGCCCAGCGATAGGCCTCGGTGACGAGGATCTCGGTCGTCCCGTCGGGCTCGCCGCCCGAGACGAGGAAGACGACGTTGAACATGTTGAACGTCCAGACCGCGCCCATGGTCACGGCGGGCAAGAGGCTCGGCCGGATCATCGGGAGCGTCACGAGCCAGAGCCTTTGCCAGCGGCTCGCGCCGTCGACCTTCGCCGCTTCGAGCACGTCGTCGGGCACCGCCGTGAGCGCGCCGATCGTCACGACCATCATGAAGGGAAAGCCGAGCCAGACGTTCGTCGCCACGTTCGCCGCGAATGCGGTGGAGAAACGGGCGAACCACGAAATGGGCTCGAGGCTCGTGCCGAAGGTCTCGTTGAGCGATTGAATGAGCCCCGTCACGGCCCCGAATTGCCGGTGAAACATGCCTTTCCACGCGAGCGCGGTCACGTAGCTCGGCACGGCCCAGGGGATGATCAAGAGCACGCGGTAGAGCGCGCGCAGCCGCAGCATCGGCCGGGAGAGCAAGAGCGCGAGCGCGACGCCGATCGCGACGTGGAAAAACACGTTGATCACGGTCCAGAGGACGGTGACGAGCAGGACCACGTAAAACGATCCCGTCGAGAGGAGCGAGCCGCCGCGCGCCGTGAGGATCTGGACGAAG
This sequence comes from Polyangium sp. y55x31, assembly GCF_029946505.1. Classification (GTDB taxonomy): domain Bacteria; phylum Myxococcota_A; class Polyangia; order Polyangiales; family Polyangiaceae; genus Polyangium. The sequence continues at coordinate 154,238 of NZ_JARZHG010000004.1, read as the reverse complement.
TTCTCGAGACCGACGTAATTGTTCCAGCCGACCTCTTTCAGATTCTGGATCGACCCGCCGAGCAGCGACGTGAGCGCGCCGAGCACGAGCGGCAAGACCACGAGGACGCCGACCGCGATCACGGCATGCGTGACGTACGCATACGCGGGCAGCGAGCGCTTCACTTCCTTCCGGAACTCGGGATCCTTGGCGCGCCGGACGAGCGTCCATGCGCCGAGCAAAAGCAGCGCGCCGAACACGACGAGCCCGGGCGTGCGCGAGGCAGGCGGGGGCGGCGGGCGGCGCACGTCGTCGAATCGACGCTTGGCCTCGGAGAGCGCGGGCGCGGGGAGCGCGTCGCGGCGGAGGACCTTGCGAATGGCCCGATCGGAAGGCTCCCACACGGCGTTCATCGCGAGCGACGAGGGCATCGCAATCGTGGATCTGGCCTGCTCCGCGAAGGCGGCGAGGAAGGCGTCTTCCGGCGGCAAGGGGACGTCGATGCGCGCGGGCAGGGTGCGCGCTCGGTCGAGGCGGATCTTCGTGGCCTCGGGGCTCGCGAGCAGCCGCGCGAGCGCGCGGACCTCGGGGCGCGTCGCGCCTTTCGGCGTGAGCATGACGGCCTCGACGCCGAGATAAGGCTGGATGGGTTTTCCGGCGGCCCGGATCATGGGCAACGGGGCCACGCGGTAATGCAGCGAGGTCGCTTCGGCCAGGCTCGTCGCGAGCCACGGGCCATCGATGGCGAAGGCGGCTTTCCCCGAGCGGAAGAGGTTCGTGACGACCGAGACGTCGGTATCCTCGGCGACGATTTTTTTCGCGCGCAGGTCGAGCACGAAATCGAGCGATTTTTCGGCCGCGGGGCCGAAGAACCCGAACTGATCGTCGGGCGTCAGCATGAGCCCGCCGAACGCGTGGACGAACCCGGCGTGGTAATACGTCGACTGCGAGTTGTAGGCGAGGGGAACGACCCCGGCCGGGAGGTTTTTGGCGAGCGCGGCGATCGATTCGAGGTCCGCCGGCATTTCCTTGACGAGGTCCGTGTTCACGTAGAGAGCGACGCTCTTCTGCGTGATCGGGACGCCGTACGGCTCGCCGTGGAGCGAGACGGCGGCGAGCGTGGGGCCTGCGAACGCATTCCGGTCGAGCGCGTCGCCCACGGGCGCGACGACCTTGCGGCCGTCGTAATCGCCGAGCTTGTCGTGCGCGTCGAGGAAGAGGTCCGGCCCCTCGCCGAACTGGACGGCGGCGGAGACCTTGGATTTGAAGGCATCCGACGGCAGCGCGAGCAATTCCACGCGCTCGCCCTGGAAGCGCGCGACGATCTCTTCGAGCGCTTTTTGCTCGTCGCCGCGCTGCGCGTGCCAGAGCCGGATCGGCTCGGCCCGGGCCGCGGGCGCGAAAAAGACGACCACGAACAAGAGGGCGAAGGCCCAACACCCGCGGAACGGTCGCCGCTCGGTCGATTTCACGCTTTCACCTCGCGCGGAGCGATGTTCCGGTGGCCGCGTCGAACAGGTGGATCGATCGGAACACGATGGGGAGCGTCTCGCCTTTCTTGATGCTCCGGCGAGCCTCCACGCGGGCAATGAACGGCGCGCCCGCGATCTCTCCGTGCGCATACGTCTCCGGCCCGAGCGCCTCGACGACCGTGACCACGAGCTTCGTCGTCTCCCCGCCGCCCTCGGCGAGCGCCACCTCGTGCGGCCGCACGCCGAGCGTCACCTTTCGCCCCGGTTCGAGCCCGCCCGCGAACGTCGCCTCGTCGACCGGCACGACGAGGCCATTGGCACGAAAGACCCACGCCGAGCCGGCCCGCTCCAGCGCCCCTTCGACGAAATTCATCGCGGGGCTGCCGAGGAAGGCCGCGACGAACTTCGTCGCCGGTCTGTCGAAGATTTCCAGAGGCGCGCCGGATTGCTCGACCTGGCCCTTGTTCAGCACGAAGATCACGTCGGCCAGCGTCATCGCCTCGACCTGGTCGTGCGTGACGTAGACGCTCGTCGCGCCGAGCTCGTCGTGGAGCTTGCGGATGTCGACGCGCACCTGCGCGCGCAGGGCTGCGTCGAGGTTCGAAAGCGGCTCGTCGTAGAGGTAAAGATCCGCCTTGCGGACGATCGCGCGCCCCATCGCGACGCGTTGCCGCTGCCCGCCCGAGAGCTGCTTCGGCAATCGATCGAGCAGCGCCCCGAGCCCGAGCATGTCGGAGGCGCGCTTGACCTGGTTTTCGATTTCCGCCGGATCGGTCTTCCGGAGCTTCAGCCCGAACGCGAGGTTTTCGCGCACGGTGAGGTGCGGATACAGCGCGTACGATTGGAACACCATGGCGATGTTCCGGTCGCGCGGCTCGAGCCGCGTGACGTCGCGATCGCCGAGCTCGATCTTGCCGGTGTCGGCCTCTTCGAGCCCGGCGAGCAGGCGCAGGAGTGTCGATTTCCCGCACCCGCTCGGGCCGACGAGGACGGCGAAATGGCCCTCGGGCACGCGCACGTCCACGCCCTTGAGGACCTCGGTTTGTCCGAACTTCTTCTTGAGGGCCGTGACCGTGACCGACGCCATCGATGGGAGCTCCGGGGCTAGCGCTGGGACTCGGGGACGAGGACGGCGCCGCTCGAAGGCGGCAGCTTGATCGAGAGGCGGCCGTCGTTCGTGACGGTATAGGTTTGTCCGCCTTCATTGAGCACGTCGACGAGCACCGTGCCGGGCGCGGCGCCGACCTGCATGGGCTGGCCGCCGAACTCGGGCGAGCCTTCCTTCTCGATATTTGCGTTGATCACGACGATCGCATAGGAGTCGCCCGCGTCGCCGCCCGTGCGCTCGAAGGCGAACACGTTCGCGTCGGGATCATTCGGGCCCGTGCGGTCGCTGGCCCAGAGGATCTGGAGGTCACCCTTGTTGAGGGCGGGGTACTTGCGCCGGATCTCCGAGAGGCGGCGAATCCGCTGGAACGTGGGCGCCTCCATGTTGTAGCCGGAGGTCCAGAGGTCTTCGCGATTGCCGGGATCGTTGCCGCCCTGGAAATCCTGCTCGGTGCCGTAATACACGCACGGAATGCCCTCCTCGGTGAAGAGGAAGAGCAGCGCGTTGTGCAGCATCTTCCGGCGCGTCTCCAGCGCGAGCGGCGTGCCGAAGATGGGATCCTCGGGGTACATGCCCGCGCCCGTGAAGAGGAAACGCGGCACGTCGTGGTTGTCGAGGAAGTTGACGAGCAGCTTTTGCGGCGAGACGCCCTGGCCCGCCGCGTTCACCGCGCCGCCCTGCGCCGGCGTCACGCCGTAATTGGCGGTGCGGTCGGTCCAGAGCTTCTGGATGTTCGAGGTCGGCCCGCGGTAGCGGAAGACGTCGCGGATGACCTGGAATTGCTGCGGGAAGTAAAACACGCTGTCGAGCATGTCCGCCGTCAGCGGGACGCCGTCCGTCACGCACGCGTTGTCCTTGGCGAGCTCGTCGGCGGGCGGCGGCGCGTCATTTCCGTTTTTCGTGAAGGAACCGACGAGCGGATCGCGGCCGTCGAACGCCTCGCCGAACATGAAGAAGTTCGTCTTGCCCTTCGCGGCCAGGCGCTGCCGAACCTTCTGCGTGAAATGCCGCCAGAAGCCGTTCTCGACGTGCTTGACCGTGTCGATGCGGAAGCCGTCGATGTCGGTGAGCTCGATCCAGCGCGTGTAAGCGTCGACCATCGCGTCGCGGATCGGGCAGAGCTCCGTGTTGACGTCCTTCAATCCGCCCGGGAAATCGCCGCGCACGAGCTGATCCGGGTCGTCGAAATTGTACGTGCGGCCCTTGCGGTTGTAGGCGAGCGGGTTTTGCAGGATCTCCGGCAGCGGCGGCATGTGATTCGACGCCGGGTCGTGCGCGAAGATGATCGGCGCGAGGCCCGATTCCCCGAGGGAGGTCTCCGCCTGGACGCCGCGGACGTCGTAGGTCGGGTCGTATTCGTTCTCCTTGACGACGTTCGGCGTGCCGGGCACGGATTGGTTGAGCGGGTCGTCCGCCTGCCCATTGCCGTTGATGTCGTAGAAGAAGAGCTGCCCCATGTGGTTCGTGACGATGTCGAGGATGACCTTGATGTTGCGGGCATGCGCCGCCTTCACGAGGCTCTGCAAGGCCGCGAGGTCACCGAACTGCGGGGCCGGCTGGGTGAGGTCCTGCGCCCAGTAGCCGTGGTAGGCGTCGAACCCGGCGTCCGTGTAGACGTTCTTCACGACGGGCGAGATCCAGAGCGTCGTGACCCCGAGCTCGTCGAGGTAATCGAGCCGGTTCTCGAGCCCCTTCCAATCGCCGCCGTGCCACTTGCCGGGCGCCGACGGATAGATGGAGAAGTTATTGCCCCAGTCGCCGTCGGCGAAGCGGTCGACGAGGACCTGGTAGATGATCTCCTCGCGCCAGTCGGCGACGTTCGTCTTGAGCTCGACCTCCGGTGGGTCCTCGAACTCCATGCAGCCTGCCTGTCCCAGGCCGGCGACGACGAGGCCGAGGATCGCGGCCGATGAACGCGAAAGGTTCATGAGGCTCCTTCGATTCGCTTTCATGTCATCCACCGTAGGTCGTCTGCGCGTTGAACCACCACTCGACCCCGACGCCGAAGAAATGCTCCCATTCCCGGAGGCTGAACACGTCGTCCTTCGGGTACATCGAGCGCGCCCCCTCGTCGCGGTGCGTGAGGAGGTAAATGAGCCGGAGCTGCGGGCGGCTGTAGCTGCCCTTGCCCGCGGGATTCAGGAAAGGCACGAGGCCGATGCGGAAGAGGCCGCCCATGACCGGATCGTTCGTGGGCGCCGGAATGGGCTGGCCCGGCGCTGCCTGAGGCTGGTACCGCACGCCGCGCTGCTGCGCCTGGTACGAAGCCTCGACCGCGACGCCGCCCCACTCCGAGAGGAAGAAATGGGGACGGGCCATGATGATGCCCTCGTCGACGTCGTTGTAATCGAGGCCGGTGCTCGCATCCCGAAAACTTCGGAAATATCCGGCCGCCATGAGCCCGAGCGGGCCCGTCTCCCAGTTGCCGCTGAGCGTGATCCAGAGCTCGCGCGCGCCTGCCGAGGTGCGATCCGGCGCGAGCTGGAACGGCGTGCCGAATTCGCCGTACGCCGCGGCGCCGCCCGCGTACCGGATGAACAGGTTCACGTGCGAGGCGTCGCGCCCCGTGAACGCGCCGAATTGCGCGCCGACCACGTACCCGAAATCGGCCGGCAAGGTCTGGAACGTGCCCTTTACCTCGGTCTCGCGCTGGCCCGAGGGGATGTCGTGCAGCTCGCCGTAAAAGACCGCCTTCACGCCGGCCGTCTCCCCGACCTTGACGATATGGCTCGCCTTCAGGCTCGTGATGAACTTCTGTCGGTCGAGGATGTTGACGCTCGTCGCGCCGACCTGGTTCAACGCCGGTGTGCGCGTGACGGTCTGGCTGAAGAAACCCGTGCGCGGCTGGTTCAGGCCGGCGTGCCAGGCGATGAAGGTGCGGCCGTTCGCGAAATCGTAGCGCAGGCCGCCGCCCATCGTGTTCAGGTTGTCGAGCGGCCAGTAATCGATGAGGTAGGCGTCGTCCCCGCGGTACATGCGCGAGCCGACCCAGGCCGAGAGGCCCTTCGTGACGATGTTGTTCGCCTGGAGGAACAGGTTCCGCACGGCCATGCGGATGTTGAAATCCGCATTGTAATGAAAGAGCGGCGCCGAGGTGCCGAGCGTGATGACGGCACGTGTCGTCGCGCCCGTGGTTTTCCAGTAATCCTGGCGCTGGACGTCGAGCTCGAAATAAGGCGATTCGTCGAGGCGCGAGCCACGCGCGACGATGTCGGCATCACGGCCGGGGCGCTTTCGGAAATCGGTGGCCGCTCCGACGCGGCCGTACGAGCCCAGGAAAAACCCGCTCTCCGGCGGCGGAGGCTCGGCCGCTTTCGGCGCCTCCGCCTTGGGCTCGGCCGGCTTCACGTCGCCCGCCTCGGCGCGCCTTTGCGCCTCAGCGCCGTCGTTCGCGGGGGGCGGATCCGCCGGCTTGCCCGCTTCCGTCGTCGGCGGCGCCGGCGGCGCATCGGCCGGCGGCGGCGCGCCTTCGGACGCGGCAGGCTTCGGGTCGGCGGTGGGCTCGGTTTGCGCTGCCGCGAGAGACGGGGAGGCACAGAGCGCCGCGGCGAGGAGGGCCAGCGGGACGCCGTGAACACGGCTCCTCCGCGGCCCGAATTCGGGTCCGGGTCGTCGCACGTCGGGCACGGTACACCAAGGTGCGGCCCCGCGTGAAGATTGCATCGTCGAGACGCACGACGCCGTCGTCAAACCCGGATCGTGCGCGGCAGGACGCTGCGGACCCAACCGACCACCCGCGCGTAGCCGTCGAATGCGAGGGCGATCACGATGCCATCGTAGGGTACGCGATACCGTACGTCTCCAAAGTAAACGATGGCCATGAGCACGAGGGCGACGAGGTGCGCAGAGAGGAGCGCGTGCCGCGCGAGATCACGTCTGCGCGAGGCGGCGAAGGCCACGAGCATCGGCGGCAGGAGCAGCACGTTGTGCAGATCGAGCGCGCGCCGCATGGGGCGGCGATAGTCGTCGGTGCCCGAGTCGGGCCAGACGATATTGTAGCCCCAGAGCATCACCACGTGGCCGAGGGCGTATCGCGCCTGCCGGACGAGCCCGGTCTTCGCGACGCACTTTTCCGCGAGCGAGTAGAACGGGCCCGCATTCCACATCGTGCCCTGGACCGTGAGCCTCGTGCCGAACGCCGGATCGAGCCGGACGAACGCGTCGGGGTATTTCTTGTCGCGATAGGCGAGGTAGCCCATCGGAGGCGGCCCGAACGAGGCGTAGTAGCCACGCGTGCGCGCCTCGATGTCGACGGCGTGGCAACGTCCGAACGCGTAATTGAGGGGGCCGTTCGCGCTGATCAGGCCGAAGCGGCCCATGTGGTGGTGAAAACGCGCGGCGGAGACGGCGAGCACGAGGACGACGGGCACGAGCGCGCGCGCGATGTGCGCGGGGCGGATGCGCGGCAAGGCGCGGCGGCGCGCGAGCCAGACGAGGAAAAGCAAGGGGAGCGAGAGCAGGATCTGCGGGCGGAACGTGGCGCCGAGCGCGACCGATGCGCCGAAGAGAAAGGCGTCACGCGCGCGGCCCGTATCCGCGAGGCGAAGCGAAAAGAGCGCGGCGGCCGTGACGCAGACGGTGAAGGGCAGCTCGCTCAGGAAGTATCCGCCGAGCGAGATCCACGGGTAATAAAAGCAAGCGACGAGCGCGGCGATCCGAGGCGCGATCCGGCCGCGGCCGAGCCGCTCCGCGAGGAGCGAGACGAGCGGCACGAGGGAAGCGCCGACGAGCGCGTAGAGGACGGCCGGCGCGGCATGGTTTTCCCGGCCAAACACGGCGCGGACGAGGGCGATGAGGACGTGCGTGCCGTACGGGAAAAAGGCGTCGGCGGGGTTCTTGCCGAGCGGGGCGTCGAGCAGCGCGGTCGAGCGCTCGAAGTAACCCGCCATGTCGGAGTAGACGTGCTCGGACGGCGGGTGGACGACGAGGTTCCACACGAGCCGGAGCGCGAGCGCGAGGAGCGTGACGGCGGCGAGGAACGGGCGGCGCAGAGGCCGGAGCGTCATCGACGCGAGGCGCGGAAAGCTTCGGCGAAGCGCGCGGCGAGGTCGCGATCGATCGGGGTGCCGGCGCGTCCGCCTGCGCGGAGCGCGGAGCCGACGATGATGCCGTGGGCTTTCCGGACGGCCGCGAGGTTGTCCATCGTGACGCCGCTCGCGACGTAGACGGGGACCGAGACGGCGCGCGTGACCGCGTCGAGATCGGCCTCGGAGGCGGCGCGGCCGGTGCCGCTGCCCGTGACGAGCAACGCGTCGGCGAGCCCGCGCTCGGCGAGGTCGTGCGCCTCTTCTTCGATGGGGCGTGGCGCGAGGGGCGCGGAGTGCTTGACGTCGACGTCGCAGAAGATGCGGACGCGGTCGGCGGCGAGCGCGCGGCGCGTGCGTAGCGTGTGGTGCGCGGCGCCTTGCACGAGGCCTTGATCGGTGACGCGCGCGCCGGTGTGCACGTTGACGCGGATCATGTCGGCGTGCGTGGCGACGGCGACGGCGAGCGCGGCGTCGGCGTCGTTGCGCAGGATGTTCACGCCGAGGAAGAGGCCCTTGCTGCCCTCGCGCGCGGCGCGCGCGCAGGTGGTCATGCACGCGATCGTGATCGGCGGGACGGGGCCGGGGAAGAAGGGCGCGTCGCCGAAGTTCTCGATGACGATGCCGTCGTAGCCGGCGGCCACGAGCAGCTCCGCTTCGCGAAAGGCGCGCTCTTCGGCGGGGCCGAGATCACCGTCGGATCGAGGGCTGCCGGGCAGGGGCGGGAGGTGGATGACGCCGAGGAGGCTGGGGAGGACGCTCGTCACGCGCAGGCCTTTACCACGAGCTTCACGAAGATCGTTTCTTCGCCGTGAACTGGTTGTAGGTCATACGGATCGTCTCCTTCTGACCGCGGTTCAGATAGGGATCGCCATCGAGGGCCGCGAGGAAATCTCCGCCGCCGCCGCTCGCCGCCGCGGCCGCCGGGGGCGGGGGCGTCTTCGTGGCTTCTTCGCGGGCTTTTCCGAGCTCGGCTTCGAGGGCCGTGGCCTTCGCCTGGGCTTCCTTGGCCGCTGCTTCACGCTCGTAGAGCTTCGCCTCGATCTCCGCGACTTGCTTCTTCGTGGCGGCGGCTCCCTCCTCGGCGGCCTTCTTCTGCCGCTCCACGTCGGCGAGCTTCTTCGCGGCGGCCGCGGCCTCGGCGCGCGCGGCGCTCTCGGCCTTCGCGAGCTCGCTGATCTTCTGCTCGCTCGAGGCCGCTGCGCTGCGACCTTCCTCGGCGGCGCGGGCGAGCTCGGCGATGGTCTTCTGCGCGACGTCGCCTTCGATGGCCTTCGCTTCGAGCGCGCGTTTCGCCTCTTCCTGCGCCTTCTGCGCCGCGTCCCGCTCCTCGGCGAGCCGCGCGACCTCGGCCTCGATCGCTTCGAGCTTCTTCTTCGCCTCGGCGGCCGCTTCGGCCTCCTTCTTCGCGTCCTCGGCTTCCTTCTTCGCGGCCTCGGCTTCCTTCTCGGCGGCGGCGCGCTGCGATTTCTGGTGGAGGAGCTCGCTCGCGTGGCGCTCGCGATCCTTGCGCTCTTCGAGGAGCTGGCGTTGCGCGGTCGCGAGGCGCGCGGCGGTTTGTCGCCGGAGCAACGAGAGCATCACGCAGAGGCCGAGGGCGATGAGGGTGAGCCAGTAGAGCGTGGACTGCGGCATCGAGCTTTGGGGTCTACGGTAACGGAAACGGCGCTTCGTTTCACCTCCCGCGGGCCGAAGTGGTCTGCCTCGATCCTGTGGGAAAAATCTCGAAGACGGACTAGGCTCCGCCGCCATGTGGTGGCTGTGGATCGTCGCGCCGATCGCCGCGGGGCTCATCTTCGTGCTCACGGGGCAGGTCGACAAGCGAGCACTTTCGGCAATCGAAGCGTGGCGTGACGCGCTCGGCGCGCGGCGGGCAGGGCAGGGCAAGGCCCGGTCGAAGGCGGCGGGCGCGAAAAAGAAGAAGGGCAAGGACGCGCGTCCGAAGCGCGTCGGAGCGCTGCCCCCCCCACTCGCGCCGGTGGCGGAGCTCGCGGGCGGCGGGAAGTTGCTCGGCACTTACGAGATCGTGCCGAAGGTGGCGTACGCGTACTTCGTCCAGGGAGACCTCGCGGGCAGCAGCGATCACCAGACGGTGATCGTGGCGCTGGAGGAGCCGGGCCCGGCGTTCACCGCGCGGCCGCTGCCGTTCGTGGACGGCAAAATCGCGCCGAACACGGGCATCCAGTTCCGCAAGCACCCGGAGTTCATGGAGGCGTACCTCGTCGAAGGGTCGACGGCGGCGGCGAAGGCGATCGGCAAGTGGTTGATCCGGCCGCTGCGCGAGCTTCTGTGCGAGTCGGGCGAGGTGTGGGTGCGCGTGGAAGGCAAGGCCCTGGCGCTTTCGATCTACGGCGCGGTGCGCGAGGAGAAGATCGCGGCGCTGCTCGAGATCGCCGACGTGTTCGTCGCGGAACATGGCGCGGAGGGCGGGCCGTCGCTCTTCGGCGAGGACGAGGATGCGCGCGCGGCGCGGCTCGCCGAGGATGATGCGGACGAGGACGACGAGGACGAGGACGAGGACGAGGAAGAGAGCGACGAGGAAGAGGACGACGGGGACGAGGAAGAGGACGACGAGGAAGAGTCCTCGAAGCCTGCGGCGAAGGCACCTGCGAAGCCTGCTGCGAAGGCACCTGCGAAGCCTGCGGCGAAGGCGCCGGTGAAGTCCTCGAAGTCGGCGAAGAGCTGAGCGGCCGGCGCCTAGATCCGATCGGGGAGGCTTGTCAAGCCTGGGCGGAGAGGGGCGCGGCCTCGGGCGGGGCTCCGCTCTGCATGGCGGCGCGCGTGCGGTCGGCGCTCAGCTTGTCGATGTAGGCGAAGAGCGAGGCCTCGTGGCCGGCGGGCAGGGGAGAGCCTTCCCCGCCGCAAGGGGTGGTGATGGCTTCGGGATCGGGCGCGAGGGCGTCGAGCTGTTTGCGAGTATCGAGCGCCGCGGCGGCCTCGTCGGCATAAGGGCGGCGCAGGACGGCGAGCTGGGGGATGAAGGTCTCGCGAATGCGCTGGGCGGCGAGCTTCGTCCCGGCCGGGAGCGTGGGGTGGGCCTCGACGGCAAGGCAGGTGTAATGGATGGCGGTGCCAAACCCGTCGTGCAGGCCGTCGGTGGACGCGAGCTCGGCGGCGAGGGGAGCCTGGGTCAGCGCGGGACGGGCGAGCAAGAACCGGACGGTGTTGTGGGCCGATGCACCGCTGCATCAAAGCGAGAAGAGCAACGCGCGGACGGGGCTCGCTTCGAGCGCGACCGGTAGCGGCGGGCAAACGAGCGTGTAGGTGCCCGCCGCGACGCCATCGAGATCGAGCGCGACGAGCGCGGGCAGCCCCGCGGCCGCGAGGCGGGTATGGGCGGGGAAGGTCGTGGAATCGACAGGGTCGAGGCTGTAGGCATCGAATCCGATGAGGACGGGGCGGCGCGCGAGCAGCGCGTCGATCGCCTGCGGATCCAGAAAGGCGAGGTCGGCGGCGGGAGAAGGACCATGCCAGCAGGCGCTGTTGCGCGTGCGGATGAGGAGGCGGCTCCGGCGCGGGATGCGGGTGAGGTCGCCGAGGTCCGAGGTCTCGATGCGGTCCTTGGGGAGGCGCGCGAGATCCAGGACGAAGGCGGGGCCGACGAAGGTGTCCGGCGGAAAGGCGGAGAGATCCGGGGCGCCGAGGAGGAAATGGGAGGGCGCGTCGAGGTGAGTGCCGACGTGGGCGTGGAGGTGGAGGCTCGAGACGTCGAGCGGGGCGCCGTCACGAATGCGCGCGAGCGGACGAAGCTCCGGCGGTGGATCGCCGGGAAAAACGGGGGTCGTCGCGGCAAGGGGGAGCGAGAGGTCCTTGACGAGGTGCATGGCTTGCGAAGGTGGCCGGGCAGCGGGGTGCGTGTCCGATATCATAGCCGACAACCTCGTAACCATGCCGCGCTCGGCGGCGGCCGGAGTGTCGTCAGGCAAGCTCGCGGTCGCTTCGACCCCGGCCCGAGCCGGCAGCCTGCCGACGCAGGACGCGCCAGTGCACCCACGAAATCGCCACGACGAATGCGGTTCCAAGGAATACGAGCGGGTCGCCGGTCTGAATGAAGTCGCGTGCGTTCCAGCCGATCACCGCAACCCCCAGCGCGACGAACCAGCGCGGATCCGCGAACCCGGAGACGGTGCAAGCGACGAGCAGAAGAGCCGCGACCGCGGCCGCGCTCCGGTCGATTGTGCCGGGCACGAGGTGCCAGGTCGTCGTCGCGAACCAAGCCGCGAGGCGAAAGGTCGTCGTCGCGAACGACGCCAGCGCAAGCCCGACGAGCGCCGGCCGAACGGCGAGCGCGCGCTCCGTCTTCCTCGCGGCCACCGTGAACGCAGCAACGAGGAAGGGAATGGCGCCCGGAACCGCCATGCCGAGAGCCCAGCGGATGCCGATGGGTCCAGGGTAGCGGAGTGTTTCGAGGAGGCCGATGCCGCCGAGGGTGATGGCTCCCGTCCAGAGGAGCACGCGCCGCTGCTGCAGCATTGCGACCGCGAGGAGCACGTACACCGCGAGCTCGAGCGCGAGCGGCCCTGCGTAGAGCGCAAGCTCATCGGACGGCACACCGGCGGCGCTGTTGATGGGAAGCCAATGCACGAAAAACCCGAAACGAAGCAGGAGGGCGCCGACGCGAACGCTGGCGAGGAGGGCCGCGCCCAGCACGATGCCCTGTGCGAGCACGACGCGGAAGGGTTGGTTTGCGGGCGTCGTCGCGTGGGCACGAATCGCCGATAGGACGAGATCCAATACGTCTCGCGGGTGGGGCCAGGACTGCTCGGCCGTGCAAGTCTCGAGCGTGGTACGGACGAGATCTTCCTCCCACCGCGCTCGAAACGACGCAGGAAAGAGGGAAATGAGCGCGCGGACGCGGCGTTCGAGGGGGCTCATCGGTGCGCGAGCCTTCGCTTGGCGAGCCCCACGAGGGCCTCCCGCCGTTCGGTTTCTTCGACGAGGACGCGCCGCCCGCGCCGCGTCAGGCGGTAATAACGTCGCGGCCGCCCCTCCTCGATTTCCTCGCGATCGAGCTCCACGTGACCGGCTTCTTCCAATCGCTCGAGTGCTCCGTACAAGGTCCCGGGGCCGAGCCGGATCGTTCCGCGGCTCAACTCGCTGGCCTCGAGAAGGATGCCGTAGCCGTGGCGAGGCCGATCCGAGAGCGCGAGGAGAATCAGGTACGTGGGGTCCTGCATCGCTCCTCGATCTATCGCATCACGATGTATCGGTCAACGATATATCGAGCCCAGGGGGACCCGAGGTCTCGACCATGTCCACGGAGCGGGTTGCCATCACGGCCAGGCCGAGCGGCGTCGCTGCATCTACGTGGACGGATGATGCTGGCCCTCCTCTATCTTGGCCGCGAGTCGCGCCAGGGCTTGCTCCAGGTTCGTGCGCTGCGAGCGACTCTCGATTCCATACTCGTAGAATCCGTCGTCTCCGCCCACTTGCTCCGGGTAGCGCGAGCGGAGCCACGCACGCAATCGTGCGTCCAGCGCGGCGTGCATGAGGTCGAGCCGCACGCATATGCCGGGGGAGACCCAACTGCCTCGGTACACGCCGTCGTAGGGTGGTGCATTCGGGATGAGCGGGTGCGCAGGCGCCTGATCGTAACGGTACGGGGTCCAGCCAACCTCCTCGTGCGGACGCGCCGGAACCGCATCGAGCGCGTCAGCGAACGGCAGCAACGTGGGCGGGAGCCTGGAGAGGGAAATTGGCATGTGGCGCGAATACCACGCCCTTATGCGCGCGTCGACGCTGGTGGGCGGCAACCGTGCTTCCTCGATAACGGCTACCGTGGCGGGTATCAAAATGCAGACGGCGCTTCGGTGCGGCGGCGCGTGCCTGCCTGCCTACAGTGAGCGATACTGGAGGGGGCCTCGCCATGCTCGATCTACGCCGCACTGGGGTCATGTCCCTCCTCGCCGTGACGGCCTGCCGTTCCTCCAATGAGGCGCCGGCGCCTGCGGCGACGGTGATTCCTGCGCCGCCCAGCGCGCTCGAGGCCGCCCCGCGGCCGAGCGCGACCGCGCCCCCAGCTGCGGCGAGCAGCGCTGCGCCTACCGCGGCCGAGGACGACGGCCCCGAAGCGCTGAAGAAGAGCTGCCCCGCCGTCTCTCCGATCGAGATCGCACTCGGAAAGAGCACCAAGCTCGACCGGGGCACGCGCTACCGGATTGCGGAGACGCGTATCTCGTTGTGCCTCTTGTCGAGCAGTTATCCGCTCGTCAAGCAGGGCGGGCATCATCGTCACGCGATGGCAGTCACGATCGTCGCCGCGGAGGGCGACGAGCTTCTCCAATACGATCTGGTCGGGCCGCAATCCTTCGTGTTCGGCGGGTACGAGGTGAGCTACGAGGCGGCCGGGAGGATCAGCCACACGGAGGCGATCGACATCTCGGTCACGGTGACGCGCAAGGGCGGGCCCGTGCGGCTGTGATGCGCGGCTCCAGGCCTCTGCCTTGATCTGACCTCGCCGTCGGCCTCACCGGTGAGCCCCGCGCCCTGGTCGGACTCCGCCCCGTGCCTCGCCGACGAGCCCCCCGCCCTGATCGGACTCCGCCGTCTGCCTCGCTGGCGAGACCCGCGTCCTGATCGGACTCCGCCGTCTGCCTCGCTGGCGAGACCCGCGTCCTGATCGGACCTCGCCGGGGTCTCGCCGACCAGGCAACCGACGAGGTCCGATCTCCTCCGGGGTCTCGTCGGCGTAGGGATCCGGGTGAACTTACGTTGTGGTGGCGTGTAGGTTGCGCTCCTATGCCCTGATCCATGCGGTAGGGGTGTTCACGCGACGGCGGGCCAGGTACATGGAGGATCCGGCCGGAGCACGTATGAATCCTCGCAACACTGTCGCGACCCGAATGCCGCTCGAAGAGCTTTGGACGGACGACGGTGCGTTATCCGCGACGCGCCTCCGTACGCTCGACCGAGAAGCCGTTCGTGAGCTCCTGCGCCGTGGTCCCGTTCGGTTCGTGATCGCCAATGTCGGCCACCGGCTGCGGTGGATCCCTCCCGCCGAACGATTCAATTTCTGGAAACGCGACGGCGATCCCCACCTCGCCGAAACGGACGAGATGCATCTCGACGATTTTCCAGATGGCATGGTTTACCGGGCGTCCGAATGGACCGTTTCCGGCGGCGAGGCCCCCATCATCCTCCTGGAAGTTCACCATTGAACGAGGCTTCCGTTGCCGGAACGATGAGCGTCCCCATGGCAGAGCACCTTCCTCGGACCGTCGATTACTTTCTGGTGCTGGCCCGCGCACGCGACCTCCTGCCAGATGCAAAGGCGGTTCTCGACGAGAGGGCTCTCGTGAGTCCCGATCTGATGGCCGAAGCATTGTGGATGCGTGGCATGACACCGGCGTGGGCGACGTTCGATCCCGAAAATGCATCGCACCTCGAACGGCTGCTCGAAGCGTTCGCCGGGGACGTCTATGTCGTTGGTCATTCCTCGGAGCTTCCACGCTTGCAGGTGATTCAAGCTCGTCATGATGAATGGGATGACGTTCAGCGTGACGTCGATCTCGGTTTCGACGCCACGCTGATCGGAGTCACTGCTCCAGCCATCGCTCTCCTTCATCACGAAGGACTGTGCGCAGTCGTGACCGGCCTCAGCGCCCACGGGTCGCCGGAAGACGCGCGAGAGCTCGAACGACATCTGCGAGAGCAAGCCGAGCGACGACGTAACGAAGCGCTGGCGAGCGTGCCGCGGGCCGAGCGGGAGGGCATGCTCGCGATGCTCGAAGAGAAGAGGTCCATCGATGCCGTCAAGTATCTTCGAGAACGGCTCGGGTGGTCGCTGGCGACCGCAAAAGGCATCGTCGACGCCGTTCGTCCATGGTGGCCTCGCGGCGCGGATGGGCGATCTACGATTCGATGAGGAAGCAATGGCCACATCCCCTTCCGACATCGAAACCATCCCCGGGTTCATGGACTGGTTCCTCGGGGAGCCCGACGCATCGCGCGGGGCGCCGGCCGCGGTCGTCGAGGTTCACGGCATCGGTTGCACATTCTCTCGATCGCTCACCGAAGAAGAGCGGGCCGAGGTCCTCGGTTTGCTCGTTCGCCACGCCGACGCACACAAGGAGCACCGACTGATCGGAACTCTCGCGGTCCCTCTCGCCGAGATCACGGCGGAGCGTATCGATGAAATCCGCACCGTCGCGCGCGAGATCGAGCTCGCAGGCAATCATGGCGGCTCCTACCCGGACATGAAATGCATGGTGGGCCTCGCATTCGGCGCGCGCCGCGACGCCGCCGAGAAGAAGCGCGCGACCTTCGGCGGCGAGATCCTGGAAGACGACGAGAAGTGCGCCTTGATTGCGTCTCTCGTGATTCCCCTCAGCCAGCACGCGGGGACGGTCGCCGAGATCCAGAAGTACCTCGCGCACGAACGGAAAAGGATCGGTGACGTCGAGCTCGACCGTCCGCCCGTTTTCCTTGCCGAGCTGACGATGGTCTTCGAGGAGCGCGCGGCCGCCGAGGCTCTGCGCCCGCGGTTCGACGCCATCGGGCTCACGACGAATGTCGTCGAGCGTGTCGGCAAGTCGGTCTTCTGGGAGGTCCTTCGGTGGCAGGAGCGCTGGCTGGTCAAGTCGGGGCGCGTCGAAGAGCTGATGCGACCCCGCAGGCTGTCCACGGCGGGATTCCTGGGAGAGACGGAGCGCCTCGAAGAGGTGCTGAAGGAGGACGCGAGCACCCTTGTATCGCTCGGGATCACCGCCGCCGACGTCGCCGGTCGTATTCGCGAGATCGTCGGCAAGGCGCTCCGCAGCCGGTCGAGCCGCTACAGCCGGCAGGATACCTACGACGTCGGCAGATTTCGTGTTCGATTGATGCAATGGGGTGGATCTCAGGAATGCCCCTGGCTTTGCGCGATCGATTCCGGCTGGGCGTCGATCGATTTCGCGATCGAGAACCGCCGGACGGGCGCAAAGCTCAGGGGGCCCGGCCTCATCGTGCACTTGATTGCCGAGCACGGCTTTTTCGAGGGCAAGGAGAGCCCGTACCGCGTGGACCCGAGGCAGGCGGCGGAGGTCCTGGGGCTCCCGCGCAAATGGTGGGATCGGTTCTGGCGGCTCGGATGATGGGGGGAAAGAATCGCATGGCCTCGTCTCCTTACGATATCGAGAACATCCCCGGGTTTTCGGGCTGGTTCGTGCATGCGCGCGACACGTCGGGCGAGGAGCCGGCCGCGGTCGTCGAGCATGATGGCATCGGCTGCACGTTTTCTCGGTCGCTCACCGAAGAAGAGCGGGACGAGGTCCTCGGCTTTCTTCGCAACCACGCCGAGGGATCCGAGGATTACAGATTGTATGGGACCGTCCGAGCGCCCCTCGACGAGGTTTCAGGGATGCACATCTCCGAACTTCGCTCCGCCGCGTGGGGGATCGGGCTCGAGGGCGGCCATGGCGACGCGCGCCCGAGCGTGGACTTCGACGTGGTCCTGTCCTTCGGCGTGCGCCGCTCCGCCGCCAACAAGAAGCGCGTGGAGCTCAAACCCAAAGGCTACCACGCCAACGTCGTGGACCAGGACGGAGCATGGTATTTGATCGTGATCCTTCCCACGTCCCGCCGCAAGGAAGAGGGGACGGCCGCCGAGATACGGCAGCATATCGAGGTCGTACGCAAAGAGATCGGAGACGTCGAGCTCGACGCCCCCCCGATCTTCCGGATCCGGTCCGCCTGGCATCTGCGTGCGCGCGCGGCCGTGGAGGCCGTGCGCGCATACCTCGACGCTGCCGGCTTCACGACCGGGGTCGAAACGCATGCGCATCAGAAAGCTCGCATGTGGCAAATGGTCTGGGTCAAACAGAAGCCCATGTACGATATCGAGAACCTCCCCGGGTTCGTGGGCTGGTTCGAGGGGGAGCTCGAAGCGCCTCTCGGGGATCCAGCCACGATCGTCGAGGTCGATCGTCTGGGCTGCGTGTTCTCTCGACCGCCGACCGAAGACGAGCGGGCCAAGACCCTCGGCTTTCTTCGCAATTACATCGAGCGGCACAAACGGTACGAGGTGCGGGGATCCCTCACGATGCCTCTCGCCGAGATCTCGGGAATGCACATCGAGAAAATCCTCACCGCCCTGCACGATAGCGAGGTCGACGGCCATGACAGCATGAGTGCGCACCTGCGCTTCGGGGTGGTCCTGAGCTTCGGCGCGCGGCGCGACGCCGCCGAGAAGCTGTGCAGGGAGCTTTGGCCCAGCGTGTTCGATGCGGAGATCGTGGACAGGGACGGAGAGTGTTTCGTGATCCGGCGTCTGTTCATTACCCTCCAGGGCATGGAGGTCGCCGAGATGGATAAAGCCATCGAGGACGCACGCAAAGAGATGGGCCAGGTCGCGCTCGACGTCCCCCCGAAGGTTCGCGCGGATCTATCGTGGAGCTTTCCCGAGCGTGCGGTCGCCGAGGCCGTGCGGGCGCGGTTCTGCGCGGCCGGGCTCACGGCCGAGGTCGTCGAGGAGGTTTTCCAGTCGGTGCGCATGCGTCTCGTCGAGCAGAACCGGTGCCGGATGCTCGCGTCCGGGAGCATCGAGGACCGGATGCGACCCGGCGTGCTGTCCATGGCGGGATTTCTGGGGCTGAGGGAACGCCTCGACGACGTGCTGAAGGAGGACGCGAGCACCCTTGCATCGCTGGGAGTCACGACCGCCGAGGTCGCAGACCGCCTCCGCCCGCTCGTCGGGGAGGCGATCTCCCGCTACTGGAAGAACCCGGCGGATGGTGCATTTCACGTGATCGGCATGTTCCGCGTCGCCATCCATCAATGGCGCGGGACGCAGGAATGCCCTTGGGACTGCGACGTCGATTCGAAGTGGTCCTCGATCGATTTCGTGATCGAGAACCGCCGCACCGGCGACAAGCTCAGAGGGCCCGGCCTCATCGTGCACCTGATCGCAGAGCACGGCTTTTTCGAGGGCAAAGGCACCCGCTACCGCGTGGACCCGAGGCAGGCGGTGGAGGTCCTCGGGCTGCCGGGCGAATGGTGGAGCCGGGTTTTGCGGCGCTGAATCAATCCTCCCGCACGAGCAGCTTCCGCAAAAGCTCCAGCGGATGGAAGCCGAGCATCTCTTCGAGCTCTCCATGCTGCGCGCTCTTCGCCGCCCGATCCCACAATCGCTCGATCGACCCCGCCACCACCCCGTTCGAATCGACCCGCTCCATCACCCTGCGCATCGCCAAGAATGCCGCGCGGCTCGCGTCGATCCCCAGCGGAATCGCCATCGGCGCAGGCAACGGCGAAAGAATGATGTCCCGCACGAACGCCGCGCGCGCCCACGCGCCCGGGCTCGGGTCCACTTCGAGCGCGCGGAACGTCGCCGTCTCCGCGTAACACCCGAACGCGATCGGCCCGACACGATCCTCGATCGCATGCGACAGGTGCCGGTAGTCGCGGCGCCAATCGCCCGAGAGCAGGCCCATGTCGCCGCGGATCTCGTCGGGGCCGAGGATCAAGCTGATGCCGTCCTGACCACGACGCAGGGCCACGCTCGTCCAGAGCTCGCCGCCCTCGAAGATGCCGAGCACCATCGCCTTGCCGATCGGACACACCGCGTCGAGGCTGCCACGCACCATGCCCGGCGACGGGATCGGCACGCCGCGAAGGCGCAGCGGCCACGCCGAGAGCCGGCCCACCGAAAGCTCCGCTTGCGCGAGCGAGAAGAGCGTGAGCGTCTGCGCCGCGAGGTCGTCGCCCTTGCGCGAGCGCGCGGCGAAGCGCTCCATGATCCGTTCGAGCGTGCCGCTCTCGAGCACGATGCAGAAGCTTGCCTCGTGCCGCTTGGCGAGCTCTTCGGCCGTCATCGGCCACTCGATGTCCTCGATCCCGAGGCGGCCCACGTTCGTGTGCAGGAGCTTGCGCAGGCGGCCGCGGTCGTGGATGGCGATCACGCCGCCGCGCGGGCGGTTTGGATCACGCAGCTCGCCGGTGGTGCGCCGCGGCCGGAAGAGCGACAGGACGCGGACCCAGTCCGTCGCAGTGAACCCCTCGAAGCGTACGTGGGGGGAGAGCACGGCGGCGGAGGGTACCCCGACGCGTGGAGGTTGTCAGGTCCCGCTCTCGGCCGCGGGCTTCTTCTTCTTGCGCTTCTTCTTCTTGCCCTTGTCGTCCTCGGGCTTCTTCCCCTTGCCCTCGTCCTTCGGCTCCGCCGAGGCAGGCTGCGTCACCGGCGCCTCGCCCTCGGGCGCGGCTTCGGCCGCGCTCTTGCTGCGGTAGTGCGGGAGCCCGAGCTTCTCGTAAGGGTCGCGCTCGCCCGTGCGTCCAGGCTCGCGGCTCTCGATCATGCCGCCGGCGGGCTCGGGCTCGGTGGCGCCCGGCGTGCGGATGTCGGGGCCCTGCGTGAGCACGAGGTACTCGTCCACGACGTACTCCGGGTGTTCGTCGTCCTTCGCCTTGACGTCGAGCTCCTTCGGGCCCGTGCCGACGTTGATGATCTGCGCCGTCGGCGGGTACTGGTCGCTCCACTTGTACCGGAGCGCGTGCGCGCCGTCGCGCACGACACGCGAGCTCGTGGTCTTGAAGCCGGGGATGCCGCGCTGCGCGAGCACGCGCATGCCCTCGGGGAGTTTGGGCGTCTGGCGCTCGACCTCCTCGAACGGGAGCACCTCGTCGATGCGCCGGAAGTACGTGACCGTGTGGCGGCGCTCGGGGCCGAGGATCTCGGCGCGCACGATGCCATCCGAGACGGTCTCGTGCAGGACGATCGGGAAGTCGAAGGGGTTGCGGAAGCGGAAGTTGATCGTCGGGTAGACGACGGTCGCGTCGAGGCCGAGCTTGATGTAGGAGCTCGGCCGCGAGTGCGGGTAGCGCTCGACGATGTCGAGGCCCGCGAAGAACGCCGCGCCGTGCAGGGTGCCGGAGATCTGGCAGGTGCCGCCGCCGAGGCCGTCGACGAGCTCGCCCTGCGCGATGACGGTCGCGACGCGGTAGCCGTGCGCCTCGTCGCGCGGGCCGACGACGTCGTTGAAGTCGAAGACCTCGCCGGGCATGACCACGGCGCCGTCGAGCTTCGAGGCCGCGAGCCGGAGGTTGTACGTGCGGTCCTTCGTGCGCTCGCCCTTCGTGTAGCCCGTCTGGAACCAGCCGAGCACGTGGTCGAACTTCACGTTGCCCATCTGCTCGGCACGGCGCTTCGGCGGGACCTTTTCCACCGCGGCCGCGACCTCGTCCGCGCCCTGGCGGAAGGCCGCGTCGATGCGCGCGATCGTGCCGTAGACGTCGAGCCTGTGGCCGTCCTTCTCGGGGACGAGTTTTTTCTGGGCGAGGTCGACGTAGGCGTCGGTCGGGGCGGCGTCGAGCTCGCTCTTCAGCGCGAGGAGTTTGTCGACGGCGGCCTCGGCGTCGAGGATGAGCGGCAAGGGGACGTCGAGCGGCTTGCCGGGGTTCGCCTCGTCGTGGGCGCGGCGGAGCGGGCTGCCTTCGCGCAGGGCCTCGCGCACGAAGCCGGCGAGGCGGACGCGATCGATCTCGGCGCCGAGCGCGCCGCGGCGGATCTTGCGGCCCGTGCCGTCGGGCAGCTTGATCGTGATCTCGCCGGCGGCGTACCTGCGCACGAGGTCGAGCGCGTTCGCGACCGGATCTCCCTGCATCGGCACGGCCATGCCGGCGACGCGCAGCTCGGGCGTGGGAAGCTTGACGGGCGCCTCGGGCGCGGGCGGCAAGAGCAGCCACGTGATGCCGAGACCGGAGGCGATCGCGACGGCAGCCATCGCCGCGTAACGTTTGACCTCGGAGGATCGCGGGGCTCGCATCGCCCCGGCATCTTGGAAAGAGAGGCGGGAGGCGTCAAGGGAACGGCGCAATGCAACAGTGTTGCAAAAGCATCCGAGGTGGTATAGAAGGGATGTCGTGGCACGGCGGTTCGTTGGTCGACCGCCGTGCGTCACGCCGCTCGCGGGGGCGCGGGTTCCCGGACCCCTTCTTCCCCGCGCCCTCGCGAGCGTTCTTTTTCGGCGTCAGCTTCGGGGCGTCTCGTCAGCGACAAAACCCTTCCAGCGCCGCATGTAGTCGATGAACTTCGGGCTGAGGCCACGTTCGGAGAGCTCCTCGGCCGTCATCGGAGGGCGCCTCGGCTCCCACGCCGCGTCGCGCGCGCGGAGCGGCCAGTCGGGGTTCAGGATGGCGGAGCGGGCGAGCGAGACGCCGTCGGCGCCACGTTCGAGGAGCGATTCGGCCTCGGCGCGCGTCCAAATTTTGCCCGCGACGAAGAGCGGGATGTCCGCCGGGAGAGCGCGGCGGAAGAGCGGGATGGGATGCTCGTCGGGGCGCTTCTTCGTGCTCGCAAAACTGTCCCAGAGCGAGACGCCGAGGAAGTCGATGCCGTCGTCGGCGAGCCATCCCGTGAGCGTGAGGTTCTCGTCGAGGTCGAGGCCCTTGGCCTGGCCCCAGTCCTCGGGCGAGAGGCGCATGCCGACGAGGAACGACGCAGGGACGGCGGCGCGCACGGCGCGCGTGGCTTCACGCATGAGGCGCGCGCGGTTCTCGAAGGAGCCGCCGTAGGCGTCGTCGCGCTTGTTGCCGGTGGCGCTCAAGAACTGGCCGAGGAGGTAGCCATGCGCGCCGTGGAGCTGGACGCCGTCGAAGCCAGCACGAAACGCGCGGACGGCGGCGTCGCGGAAGGCGGCGATCACGCGCTCGATGTCCTCACGCGTCGCGGCGCGTGGATTTCCGGGGTCGCCGTCGATCTCGCTCGCGCTCCACGGGCGCGTGCCGGTGACGGTCGCGTCGGCGCGGGCGCCGCCGTGGAAGATCTGGACGATGGAGAGGGCGCCGCGATCACGGAGCGTCGTGGCGAGGCGCGTGAGGCCCGGCAGGAGCTTGTCGTCGTAGATGCCGAGCTCGCCGGGCCAGCCCTGGCCGTCGAGCGTGACGTGCGAGGCGCACGTGGCGATGATGCCGAAGCCGCCCGCGGCGCGGACCTCGAGCCAGCGGAGCTCCTCGTCGGAGAGCGTGCCGTCGGCGTGGCTCTGGAGGTTCGTCATCGGGGCGAGGGCGATGCGATTGCGCGCCGTGCGGCCGTTGCGGAAGGTGAGCGGCGAAAAGAGGTCTTTCGAGGCCATCGTGCGGCGAGGCTAGCAGCGCTCCCGGCGGGGGTCATGCTCGGACATTGTGCGTCCGAACGAAGGGGCTCGTTCATTGAAATGGGCCGGGCGATCCATTAAAGAGAGCAGACGTACCGCGGCCGATCGAGGGACGCGGCGAGGGTGGGCCGGACGCGCCGGCTGCCCGCGCCGCGCGGCGGGCGGACGTACGTGGTTTCAACGAGGCTCGCATGAACCTTGCTGCACAGCGCTCGCCCGCGGCGCGCTCGGGCGTGGACGATCGATTCGTCGCCGATGAATTCCTCAGCATTCGCGGCCGCGCCGTCCGATGGGAGCTCGCCGCCTGGTCGGGGGCGATCACGCAGGCGCTCGCCCGGGCCCTTGCGCAGAGCCGCGAGGACAGGCTCGCGGCGCTCGCGCCCTGCTTCGAGGAGGCCACGATCGTCGCAGGTCACCTCGGCAGGCACGAGGACGCGCGGCGCATCGCGGAGGCGTCTGTCCGATTTTATGCGGCGATCGCGCGGCAAAAGCGATCGGCCGAGGCGCTCGCGTTCGCGGTCTCCGCGCTCGTCGGGCTCGGCGCCGCGGAGCGCGCGGCAGGTCGGCTCGACGAGGCGCTTTTGCACCTCGGGCGCGTGCGTTCGCTCGGGCTCGGCGCGGAGATCGGCGCGGGGCTCGTCCGCGTGTCGCGCGCGCAATGGGAGAGCGTGCTCGCGCTCGAGCCGACGGCGGCGCGGGGGATCGCGCTCGCGTCGGCGACGGAGGCGCTCTCGGCGCTGCTCGCGGCGCGCAGGCTCGAAGACGTGGTTTCGCTCGCGCTCGTCTCGCGCCGCGGCGCGACGGATCCTCCCGCGCTCGAATGGGCGCGCAAGGAGGCCGCGCTTTCCGCGCTTTGCCACCTCGGCCGCCCGGACGAGGCGCTCGCGCTCGCCGCGCGTTACACCGTCGAGGCCGGTGAAGCGGAGCGGCTCGTGTTCGAGCTTCGTCGGGCCGAGGTGCTCGCGTGTTTCGGCGACGCGACGAAGGCGCGCGCGCTCGCCGAGGTGGTGCTCGGGCAACTCGAACGCAAATGGCGCGCGCGGCCGGGCACGCTCGAAGACGTGCGGCTCGCCGCGCGCGTGGCGAGGCTCTGCGCGCTGCTCGGCGAAGCGACGTCGGCCGATTTCTGCTGGGCCGCGCTGGCCGAGGCGCTCGCGATCGGCGACGTGCCGCTGCAAGCGGAGCTGCTCGTGTCGATCGTGGAGACGGACTGGGATCAGGAGCGGCGCGAGGACGCGTCCGATCTCTTGCGCGCGGTGGCGCTCGGATCGGGGTATCGATTGCCTGCGGCCGAGCGGCTTCTTTCGCCCGAGGACGGACCACGCTCGTCGCGCTCGGCCGACGAGCGCGCGCCTGGTTTCACGGCGCTCGTCGCTTCGCTCTGCGCGCTCGATCCGAGCAAACGCACGTCGTGACCCTCGAAAGCCGCGCCGATCCGTGTAGCATCGGTCTCGGCCCGCCATGACCGATCCCACGACCGACCAGATCACCCAGGGGACGATGCGCACGCCCGGCGGCGCGCCTTTGCCGCTCGAACACACCGACGTCGAGGCCAAGATCAACGGCCCCGTCGCGAGCGTCACGCTGAAGCAGCGCTTCCGCAACACGACGGGCGGGCCCATCGAGGCCGAATACCTCTTCCCGCTGCCGCACGAGGCGTCGGTGCACACGATGCGTTTTCGCATCGGCGAGCGCACGGTCGAGGCCGTCGTCAAGGAAAAGGAAGAGGCGAAGCGCGCCTACGAGGCCGCGCGGCGCGAGGGGCGCAGCGCGACCTTGCTCGAACAGGATCGGCCGAACCTGTTCACGTTGAGCGTCGCGAACATCCCGGACGGCGAGACGATCGAGGTCACGCTCGGTTATCAGGAGAGGCTCGCGTTCGACGAGGGCGAGTGGCGCTTCGTGTTCCCGATGGTGACGACCGAGCGTTACCACGCGAAGACGGCCGCGGACGTCGCGGACGCGGGGGCGATTCGGCCGCCGCGCGCGGCGACGGGCGAGCGGAAAGCGGACGTGAGCGTCAGCGTGGAGATCCGCCCTGGCACGCCGATCGAGCCGCCGCGCTCGCCTTCACACCGGATCGATCTCGAGCCGCTCGAAGGCGGCGCATTCCGCGTGAAGCTGCATGCGTCGGAGACCGTCGCGAACCGGGATTTCGTGCTCGCTTATCACGCCCAGCACGACAAGGGCGTGCGGCCGCGGGCTTATTTCGAGCGCCAAGCGGACAAGATGGGCACGTTTTTGCTCGTCGTGACGCCGCCTGTCGCGCCGATCGAGGATCTTTCCCTGGCGGAGGCGGGGCCGGCCGGGGATCATCGTACGTTCCGCTGCAACAATTGCGGCGGTGCGCTGCGGGATCCTTCGGTCGTGAAGGAATGGCCGGGCCTCGGGCCGGCGTGGAAATGCGAGTATTGCGGCGCCGTCGTGGCGGCGACGCGTGAGCTCGCCAAGGTCGGGCTTCCGCGCGATGTCGTTTTCCTCGTCGATCGCTCCTGCTCGATGCGCGGGCAGAGCCTGCCGCAAGCGCGGCGCGCGGTGCGCTTGATCCTCGATCACCTCGGGCCGAACGATCGCGCGCAGGTCTTCGCGTTCGATCACGACCGGATCGCCGCGGATCAGCAAGGCGAAAAATTCGTTCCGATCACGAAAGAATGGGTCGAGCAGATCGACGTGTTCCTTCGAGGCGTGACGGCGCGCGGCGGCACGGAGCTCGAAGAGGCGCTCGTCCGCGCGGCGAAACTGCCATCCGAGAAGGGCCGGACGCGGCTCGTCGTCTTGCTGACGGACGGCGCCGTGGGCAACGAGGGCCGGATCTTCCGGCGCGCGTCGGAGATCCTCGGCAAGGAGACGCGCCTCTACGTGCTCGGCGTGGGTCCCTCGGTGAATCGTTATCTCGTCGAGCGGCTCGCGCGGGCGGGCGGAGGCGCGAGCGACGTGCTCTTGCCCGGCGAGGACGTCGAGACCGTCGTGCCGCGTTTCGCGCGCCGCGTCCGCCAGGCCGGCCCCGTGCTCACGAACCTGCGTTTGTCCTGGGACGACGCGATGCCCGTGGACGTGTATCCGAATCCGGCGCCCGAGCTCTTTGGAGGACAAACCGTGCAGCTCCTCGGGCGTTTCGCCGGGTCGGGAAAGAGCCGGCTCGTGCTCACGGCCGAGCGCGCGACGGGCGAGCCGTTCCGGCAGGAGGTCGACGTGGAGCTGCCGGAGCAATCCGATCAGATCCCGGGGCTCGAACGGCTCTGGGCGAGGCTCCGCATCGACGCTCGACTGGCCCGGCTCGCCGAGGCGCCCGGGGAGGCGGCCGAGGTGCGGATGGAGGTGCTCGCGCTCGCGCTCAAGCACAAATTGCTGAGCCCGTACACGGCGCTCGTGGCCGAGGACAGCGAAAAACGCGTCGAAGGGCCCGCGAAGAAGGTGCAAATGGAGGCGGTAGCCTCGCACGCGGACGAATTCGAGGAGGAGGCGGAAGACGAGCCGGCCGCGGAAGGCGCCGGGGGGTTCGGCGAAAAAATGGCGAAGGGGGGCGGGGCAAGTCGGGAGAGAGGGGGCGGCGGCGCGATGGATATGCTCTCCGCCCGCTCGATATCCTTCGAGGACGATGCCGAGGACGGCGCCGAGGAGCATTCGAGGAGCCCGCGCGCCCGCACGATTCGAAGCTCGGCCCCGCGTGGAGCCCCCGTGCCGGGGCGCGCCGCCATGGCCGCGCCCCGCGCGGCGGCAGGCCCGCCCCCTCCGTCGCCGGCGTTTGGCGCGCCACCCAGCGCCGAGCCTGCGCCGCCGCCGCCCGCGCCGGCGCCGTTCGCCCCCGAATCGGCCGAAGCGGCCAAGCGCGGCGGAGGGTTTTTCTCGAAGGTGAAGGAAGCCCTCGGAATCGGCGGAAGGGCAAAAGAAGAGGCGCCGTCTGCGCCGGCGACCATGGACTTCATGCCGATGGAGTCCGCGTTCGCGGACGACGAAGAAGACGCGCCGAGCATGCCGCACGAGCCCGCGGAGCTCGAAGCACGCGTCTCCGCCCCGAAACCCGTGGCTGCGCCGGCTCCGGCCGGGCGGGCGCCGCAAGGCCGGTCGCAAGGCGCGCCGCCCTTGCAATCGAGCGACTCCGAGGCCTATTCGCCGGAGATGCTCGCCCGCGTGGCGAGCGCCGGCGTCGGCGAGCTCGACCTCGTGTTCCTCGTCGACGAGACGGGCAGCATGGGCGCATACATCGAGGAGGTGAAGCGCAGGCTCGTCGAGATCATCGACGCGCTCCGGAGCGCCCCGCTTTGCCGCAGCCTGCGCCTCGGCCTCGTCAGTTATCGCGACCATCCTCCGCAGGATCGCTCCTTCGCGAGCCGCGTCGTGCCCCTCACCGACGATATCGCGTCGATCAAGAAGGGCGTCGAGCGTATGCAGGCCTCGGGCGGCGGCGACGGCCCCGAATCAGTGACGGATGGGCTCTACGACCTCGTCCGGCTCGATTGGCGGCCCCGCGCGGCGCGGGTCGTCGTCTGGGTCGGCGACGCGCCGCCGCACGGCGTGGAGCCCTCGGGCGACGCCTTCCCCCAGGGCTGCCCCTGCGGGCACCACTGGTATGCGCAGGCCGAGAACGCCCGCGAGATGGGCATCGTCATTCACGCCGTCGGCTGCCTGCCCACGCTGCGACAATACGTGGGCGCCGAGGACGTGTTCAAGACGGTGGCGCGGACGGCCCGCGGCCTTTATTTGCCGCTCGAACGCGCGAACCTCTTGATCCCGATCATCACCGGCGTCGCCGAGACCGAGCTCGACAAACAACGCATCGAGGAGCACATCGCCGAGGTGCTCGCGAAATACGAAAAGGTGCTCGTCCCGGCCGATCAGGAGGAGCGCGTCCGTTTCGTGACCGACGTCCTCCGCCAGGGGAACGTGCGCCCGCGCAGCCTCGCCTACGACCCTTCGAAACCCGGCCCTTCGCCGCTCCGCTTCCGCGACATCACGCCCGCCGACGTGGAGGAAGGAATCGAGCGGCTCCGCAGGGTCGCCCGTACCTCCCTGTAAAACGCATTCCTCTCAGTGGCAAAGCTCGGGCTGCGAGCTCCGCGGGCTCGAAGAAGACCGCTCGCCCGTGATCGCGCGCGCGCTCGCATGCGCCGCCTGTACGCATTCGCGCAAAAAATGCCGGTAGATGTCGAGCGCGCCCGCGCCGATCTCGGCGAGCTGCTCGGCGGCGTCGGGCATCTGGTCGAGGATCGTCTCCAGCGTCGTGGCATACAGCGCCGCGCGCTCCACGCCGACCGACGAACGCTTTCGCAGCCACGTGAGCCGCTCGGCCATCTCTGCGCCGAGCACCCGCTGGGACTGGATCAAGAGCCCCACGGCGAGCGCGCTCGTGACGCGCTCGATCTCGTACTGGATGGCCGCATACCCGAGGAGAAGATCCGCCCCGAGGACCTCCTCGTTCAGCACGCGATAGGCGCGCATGACCACGGTCGGGCGCTCGGCGAGCATGGCGACGTCGATCGAGATGCCGCACCGCATGCAAACGATCTGGGCGACGGCGCGCGCGTCGCGCAGGACGAGCGAGGCGCGGACCTCTTCCTGCGCCGCGTGCTCGCGGAACGAATGGGCGACGTCGTGGAGTCCGAGCGCGTCGCATTGCTCGGCGGCGCGCCGCGACCAGCGCGCCGTCGGCTGCGTCAGGTAAGGCGTCCGGGCGAACCATTCGAGCAAAAAGCACTCGACCAGGACGGGGGATGCGTCTTCCGCCAGGATCTCGCCGAGGACGTGGTCATTCTCGACCTCCGCGCGGAGAGACAGGACGCGTGGTTCGTAGAGAGTCTTCAAGCTGTTCATGGGGAATGCCTCGCGCGGATGAATTTGCATTCGCCATGCCACGAGCGAAAAAGGCCGGGAAACTGGAACCGTCATCGGATTGTCGAGCCGATTCTGCTCGATTGGCGCTTCGCGAGCCCTCGTTCGGGAGGAATCGCACTGACGCGCATGCCCTACGGTGATGCTTTCCCTCATCAGGGATGCGATGCAGGCTCCACAGTGCGGCGCGCACCTCCGCACCCATGTTTCATTGGTACATTCGCGCACATCGAACATGACTGTTGACAAGGAAACGTTTTTCGTGTGGAGGGCCTGTCCGGCATCCTCGCGGCCCGGACGGAGTGGGCGGGGACGCCGAGAAAAGGGAAGCGAGCCCACCGTGAACACGCCCGACAGCCGCTCCGCGAGGCCACACACGACCCGCGCCCACCTCGGGGGTGGTTCGAAGCGAACACGCAGGCGCATGGTGGCTTGCGTTTCGGGGCGTGCTCGACCTACGGTTCCGCGAGCGGTGCTTTCCATCGGAACGAAGGGAACGACGAGAACGTGAAGGGGCGCCTCGAGCTCGCAGTCTTCGCCGCGGGCGGCGTCACCCGTCACCCGCTGCCCGCCGAGGGGAGAGTGATCCTCGGACGCGCCGAGGAGAGCGACGTCCGGATCGACGACGGCTCGGTCTCGCGCCGTCACGCGCAGATCCACCTCGGGCCACCCTTGCGCATCGAGGACCTCGGCAGCGCGAACGGAACCACGGTGCGTCGCGAGAAGGGCGCGGGCGGGACGGTGCGCCTGCTCGACACGCGCGTCGAGCCCGGAAAACTCGTGGAGTTCGGCGTCGGCGACGCCATCAACCTCGGCTCGACGATCCTCGTCGTTCGCAAGGTCGACGACGAAGAGCCCGAGGTGCGCGGCGACGGATCGCCGAGCAGCTACGTCATCCGCGACGAGGCGATGAAGCGTCTCTACGCGCTCGCCGAGCGCGTCGCGGAGGGCCCGATCAGCGTGCTTTTGCTCGGCGAAACCGGGTCCGGCAAGGAGGTCCTCGCCGAGACGATCCACCGCAAGTCGCCGCGCGCCTCGGGGCCGTTCCTGCGGCTCAACTGCGCCGCGCTGAGCGAGTCGCTCCTCGAGAGCGAGCTCTTCGGTCACGAGAAGGGCGCGTTCACGAACGCGGTGCGCTCGAAGCCGGGCCTCTTCGAGACCGCGGAGAAAGGCACGGTTTTCCTCGACGAGGTCGGCGAGCTGCCGCTCGGCATCCAGGTGAAGCTCTTGCGGGTGCTCGAGGACCGACAGGTGATGCGCGTCGGCGGGCTCGCGCCGCGGCCCATCGACGTGCGCTTCGTCTCCGCGACGAACCGCGACCTCGCGAGCGAGGTGCAGAAGGGCACGTTCCGTCAGGACCTCTACTTCCGGCTGAACGGCATCGCGCTCTCGATCCCACCGTTGCGCGAGCGTCGCTCGGAGATCGAGCCCCTCGCGCGGACGTTCGCGGGGCGCGCGGCGGCCTCGATCGGCAGGAGCCCGCCGGAGATCACGCGCGAGGCGCTCGCCGCGATGACGAGCTACGACTGGCCGGGCAACGTGCGCGAGCTGCGCAACGCCATCGAGCGCGCCGTCGTGCTCTGCGAGGGCGTGATCCGACCCGAGGACCTCGTGCTGGAGGGGCGCGTGCAAGGCACGGCCTCTTCGCCGCGGAACGTGCCGCTCACCGGCACCGTCCCGCTCACCACGATGGACCCGCCGCTGCAGTCGTTCACGGTCACCGCCGACGATGCGACGTCGCAGCTCCGCGGCAGCGCCGTCGACACGATCGCGTCGGGCAGCTTGCGCGAGGAGCTCGGCTCGCTCGAGCGGCAGCGCATGATCGACGCGCTCGAGAAATGCGCGGGCAACCAGACCGCGGCCGCGGCGATGCTCGGAATGCCTCGACGTACGTTCGTCTCGAAGCTCTCGGCTTACAACATCCCCCGGCCGCGGAAGAAGGGCTAGCAGCCTGTGGACTTATCGTCGCGAGCGCCCCGAAGCTAGGGCGACGGAGCGAGGAATCCTGAAGGATTTCGAGCGATGTCGACCGACGATTCGGGGCGCGCAGCAGATAAGTCCACAGGCTGCCAGGGTCGGTGTGACGATGGGGGCGTAGCTCGGCGAGCCGAGCCACGCTTCCAAACTCCCGAGGGGGGTCGGGATCCGGATCACGCGAAACGCGTACGATCTTGGTCCCGCGCGCCCGAACTCTGGCATAATGAGGCAATCATCCGAGGACGGCATGGGCGCCCCGAGCGTGGTCTTTCTCCCGACTGGAACGCTATTTCACGAGCGTTATCGTGTCCTTCGGGGCATCAAGGCGGGCGCGATGGGCGCGGTCCACGAGGCGCGCGACGAGCGCACCCACGGCCTGTGCGCGCTCAAGGTGATGCTGCCCGGCGTGCTCGAGGACGCGGTGCTGCGGGACAGATTCGCCCAGGAGGCGCGGATCACCGGCGAACTCCGCAGCGATCACGTCGTGCGCGTGACCGACGCGGGCATCGATCAACCGACGAGCATGCCGTTCCTCGTGATGGAGCTGCTCCACGGCGAGGAGGTCGGCGCGATGCTGAAGAAGCGCGGCCACATCCCGATCGACGAGGCGCTCGTCTACCTCGGGCAGGTCGCGTTCGCGCTCGACAAGGCCCACGCCGCGGGCATCGTCCACCGTGATCTCAAGCCGGGCAACCTCTTCATCACCGAGCGCGACGACGGCACGCCGTGCGTGAAGATCCTCGATTTCGGCATCGCGAAGATCGTCTCCGAAGGGACGAACTCGAACATGACGCAGGCCGTCGGGACGCCGACGTACATGGCGCCCGAGCAGATCGCCGGCAAGAGCAGCCAGATCGGGCCCGCGACTGACATCCACGCGCTCGGCCACATCACGTACACGATGCTCACGGGCGAGGCGTACTGGCAGGAAGAGGCGCGCGAGCACGGCGTCTACGCGCTCATCCGTCGCGTCGTCGAGGGGCCGGAGGAGATGCCCACGGCGCGCGCGCTCCGCCGCCGCGGCATGGTTTTGCCAGCCTGGTTCGACGGCTGGTTCGCCCGCGCGACGGCGTTGCACCCCGAGGATCGTTTCCAGCGCGCGACGGAGGCGATCGCGGAGCTGCGTGATCAGTACGCGGAGTCGGGGCCGGATTCGTTCCGGATGAACCTGACGATCCCGCTCGTGCGGCGCTCCGAAGGGCCGGAACGGCCGCTCGAAGAGGCGTCGACGACACGCGCGTCGGTGGCCTTGATTCAGGCCTCGACGCCGCCTGCGCCGCCTGTGCGTTCGCGCTGGACGCCGGGGCTCGTGGGGCTTGTTTGCCTCGTGCTCACGGTCGTGAGTGGGCTCGGCGTGCAGGCGCTCGTCGGCGGGGCGCCGCGCTCGGTCGCGCGAGCGGGGTTGCCCGATACCGTGCCGCTTCCGCCGATCGCGGCGGGCGAGGCGCCGCGCACCGAGCTCGCGAATCCCGCGCCGCCGCCGTCGCCGCCCGACGTCGAGGCCGAGGCGATCGACGTCGAGCCTGCCCCGGCGGGCGGGACACCTGCGCCTCTGCAGACGGCGGCCTTGTCCGGAAAAACGGGATCGTCCGGGCAAACGGTACGCCCGGCTTCCACCGGAACGCAGCCTCCCTCCACGAAGAGCACGGGGACGAAGTCGACCCGCAAGCCCTACGAGCCTCCGACCTCGATCGATTAGGAGACGGCTTTGCCCATGATGAGCGGAAAACCCGGCGCGTGGCTCGTTCGTTCGTTCGTCGCGCTCGGGGGGGTCCTCGTCGCGTCGGGCGCGCGCGCGGCAGACCCGGCCGACGAGGCGCGGGCGAATACGCTGTTCCAGGAGGCGCGCGCGGCGTTCATCGCGGAGGATTACGCGACGGCGTGCCCGAAATACGAGGAGGTCGTCAAGCTGCGGCCGGGCCTCGGCGCGCGCATCGGCCTCGGCGATTGTTATCGCAAAATGGGCCGGCTCGCGCGGGCGTGGGAGACGTATCGGGGCATCGTGGACGACGCGGCGCGCATCGCCTCGACGTCGAAGAGTTTTACCGAGAAATCGACGGCGCAAAAGCGCGGCAACGAGGCGAAATCGCGGATGGGCGAGATCGAGCCGCGGCTCGGCTGGATCACGGTCACCGTGCCCGAGGCCGTCCTCGTTTTGCCGAGCCTCGTGGTCACGCTGGACGGGGCCCCGCTCGCGCGGGAGGTCATCGGGACGCGCCTGCCGGCCGAGCGTGGCGAGCACGTGGTCGACGCCAGCGCGCCGGGGAAAAGGTCCTGGGAGAAGAGCCTGGCCATTGCCGAGGGCGCGGAGCTCACGGTCGCGGTGCAGGCGCTCGAGGACGAGGCCGCGCCGAAGCCCGAGCCGAAGCCGTCCCCGGAGACGAAGCAGGAGCCGCCCAAGGGGACGAATGCGGCGACGCCGCCGACGCCGCCGACGACGCAGGGCCCCTCCGGGCCGCGGGAGATACGCGCGTCCGACCGCATTCCGGACACGCCGAAGGAGAGCTTTTTCAGCACCCAGCGCATCGTCGGCCTCGGGCTCGGGATCGCGGGGCTCGGGGCAGGCGCCGTCGGCACGTATTTTGGTCTCCGCGCGATCGAGAAGCGCGACGAGAGCGAGGTGGACGGGCATTGCGCCGGCAACACCTGCAACGAGTTCGGCTACGACGCGCGCAAGGACGCCTATCAATCGGGCAACCTCTCCACGGGTCTTTTCGTCGCGGGCGGCGTCGCGTTCGCCGGCGGCCTCGCCCTCTTCTTGACCGCGCCGAAGCGCACGAAGACGCAGACGACGTCGCTTGTCGTGGGTCCTTCTTCTTTGTTCTGGACGGGGCAATTCTAGCGCCCGAAAGGGAACTCGGTCATGCGGCGTGCATTGGTGCTTGGGCTCGTGCTCATGGGGGTTGGGGCGGGGGCTGTCGGGTGCAATGCAGCCCTCGGGGTCGACGATCCGGTGCTCGTGCAGACGGGGCCCGGCGGGACGGGCAGCGGCGGCCAGGGCGGGGCCGGAGGCCAGGGTGGGACCGGCGGCGCGGAATGCACGGCCGTGGAGACGGCCTGCGATGGGCTCGACGACGATTGCAATGGCACGATCGACGACCTGCCGCTCGCGAGCTGCGGGGACGGCGTCTGCCGCGTGACCGTGGAGGCGTGCGTGGACGGCACGACCGTGCCGTGCGTGCCCGGCTTGCCCTCGCAGGACGAGCTCTGCGACGACGACAACGACGGCATCGACGATAACTGCAATGGCCAGGTCGACGAGGGCTGCCCCTGCAAGGTCGGCGAGACGCAGGCCTGTTATACCGGCTCGGCGGACACGCGGAACATCGGCGCGTGCAAGGACGGCTCGCAGACGTGCATCGCCGAGAACACGTGGGGGCCCTGCGAGGGCGACACGCTCCCCTCGATCGAGACCTGCAACGCGGTCGACGACGATTGCGACAACGTCGTCGACGATGGCTTCCCGGAGATCGTCTGCGGCGAGGGCGCCTGCCAGGTGACCGTGTCCTCCTGCAACCCGGCCGGCGGGGATCCGCCCGAATGCACGCCGAAGGACCCGGTCGAAGAGATCTGCAATGGCCAGGACGACGATTGCAACGGCATCGTCGACAACGGCGACCCGGGCGGCGGCGGCGCGTGCGTGTCGGGGTCACCGGGGCAATGTGCCATGGGGACGTACCATTGTGACGGCGGTGCGCTCAACTGCATCCCCGACGCGAAGCCCACGATGGAGACCTGCAACAACGTCGACGACGATTGCGACAATGCGACGGACGAGGGGGACCCGGGCGGCGGCTTCGACTGCCCGACGGCCCAACTGGGCGAGTGCGCGTTCGGCAAGACGAAATGCTTCATGGGCGCCTTGATTTGCGCCGCCCCGCTGCCGGTGGACGAGATCTGCGACGGCAAGGACAACGACTGCGACGGCGAGATCGACACGCACGGCGTCGACGCCGACAAACCGTGCACGACGGACATGCCTGGCGAGTGCGCGCCGGGCAAGACGCTCTGCGTGATGGGCGAGCTCCAGTGCAAGCCTTCGATGTTGCCCCAGATGGAGTATTGCGACGGCAAGGACAACGACTGCGACGGGATGACGGACGAGGGCAACCCGAACGGCGGCGCGGCTTGCACGCTCTCCTTCAACAAGGGCGTGTGCGCGGCGGGGACCGAGACGTGCGTGGGCGGCATCGTCACCTGCGTGCAGAACGTGCAGCCCTCGGCCGAGATCTGCGACGGCCTCGACAACGATTGCGACGGCGACGTGGACGAGAGCCTCGCCTGCGGCTCCTGCGGCTCGACGACGATCGCCTCGGGGAGCTGCACGAGCTTCGCGATCCCCGCGCAAAACCCGCTCACGACGAATTGCGAGCAGATCTTCCCCCCGACGTCGACGATCCCGGTCTCGATCGCGGAGACGGCCGTCAAGTATTACGTCAATGCCGCCGGGGGCAATGACAACAACGACGGCAAGAGCCCCGCGAAGGCCTGGGCGACGCTTTGCAAGGCCGTGGCGATGGCGCCCGCGGGGGCCACGATCCTCGTCGCGCAGGGCGGCTACGCTTCGACCTCGGTCATCGTGGCCAAGGAGCTCACGATCAAGGGCGGGTTCAGCTCCTCGTTCGCGAACTGGAACCCGGACACGTATCCCACCGCATTTTACGGGCAGCTCACGCTCGACCACAACAAGGCGGTCTGGGGTGGCTTCCGGATGCTCGCGTCGCCCACGACCTCGCTCACGCAGCACAACCTCCGCGCCGGCACGTTCGTGCGCAATTACGTGGAGACGCTCTTCAGCGGCGGCGCCACGACCTCGGCCGCCCTCGGCGCGACGGCCTGCCCGGGGAGCACGTCGACGCTCTTCGGCAATGACGTGTACGCCCGCTCGACCACCTCGACGACGCACGCGGCCATCCAGTTCGGCAATCAGCGCGGCGCGACGATCCTCGATTCGAATCGCGTCTGCGTGGAGGGCAAGAGCAGCGGCGCCACGACGTACGCGATCAATGGATCCGGGCCGAACACGGCCAGCGTGGCCTCCCTGATCGCCCGGAACAACGTGCTCGAGGCGGCGAGCAACAATGCCTACCTCGTCAATTTCCTGGGGAGCAACGGCGGCGTCGATTTCAACCTGATCTTCACGAACAACACGATGTTCGCCCGCACGTACGGCGTCTGGGGCACCGCGGCGTCGAGCGGCAAGATGCGCTGGCGGCTGACGAACAACATCCTGTTCAGCATCACGGGCGGCAGCACGGCGGTGAACCTCGGCGCGGGCGCGGGCGTCTCGCTCGACTCGGCGGAGGGCAACCTCGTCTTCGGGTTCAACAACAACCTCTTCAGCACGCCCGTCCCCTTGGCCTCCTCGGCCAACGACACGACGAACACGCCCACCGTGACGAGCGTCTTCATCAATGCGACGGGCGGTGATCTCCGGCTGAAGACCGGCGGCCAGGGCGACGGTACCGGGAAAAACGTCTACAACCAGGCCACGTACGGCACGGTCACGACGGACATCCTGCAATCGGCGCGGCCCCAGGCGGGTGTCTGGGATCGCGGGGCGTACATGAATTGAGACGAGCGTCGTGCGAGCGAGAGCATTCCGGCGCGAGATCCTCGTCGTCCTCTCGACGCTCCTCCTCGGCGTGAATTGCACCGAGCTCGCGGGCATCGAGGAGGCGCACCTGGCCGATCCGCTTCGATGTGCTGCCCCCTCTGAATGCGAGGCCTTCGTGGTGGAGCCTGCGTGCCGGCAGGTGCTCGGCTGCGTCGAGGGCCTCTGCAAATTCGAGGACGCGCCGGAGGGAACGCGGCTCGACGGACAAACCGTCGGAGACTGCCGCGCGATCGTGTGCGACGGCGCCGGGCGGTCGAAGATCGAGCTCGACTCCGGCGATCCCGCGAATGACGGGAACCCTTGCACGGATGACGCGTGCGAGGGGTTCGTCACGACGCACATCGACCTCGTCTCGGCGCTTTGTTACACCGCGCCTCACGAGACTTTGGGCATTGGCCGGTGCGCAGCGGGCGTGCAGGAATGCCAGGGCGGGCAGCCCGTGGGACCTTGCCTCGGCGAGCGGGTGCCCGTGGTCGAGTCGTGTGAATCTCCCGAGGACGACGATTGTGACGGCGCGACCAACGAATCGGGCGTGGGATGCGTGTGTGTCCCGGGCGAGGTCGTGCCCTGTTATTCGGGGCCCCCCGAGACGCTCGGCGTGGGCCCCTGCCATGCCGGGCAGAAGACGTGCGAGCCTTCGGGGCTCGGGTACGGGCCCTGCGAGGGCGAGCGCGCGCCGAGCAAGGAAGTGTGCGAGCCGGCGGGCATGGACGAGGATTGTAATGGTCTCGAGGACGACGCCTTCGAGTGCCATTGTGGCAATGGCGTGCTCGATCCGGGCGAGATTTGCGATGACGGAAATGGTTTGCCGTTCGACGGCTGCACGAACGCTTGCCAGCTCGCGAAGTGCGGCGACGGCGTCGTGGCGAACGGGGAAATCTGTGACGATGGAAATGAGGTAGACGGGGATGCGTGCCCGTCGACCTGCGTTTCGCCTCCCGTGAAGCGGGTCAGCCTCGGCGCGGTATTCGGATGTGCGCTGCTCGCGGGGCAGGGCGTGAAATGCTGGGGCAGCAATCTCTTCGGCAAGCTCGGGCGCGGCACCGGCTTCCAGGATCATGTCGGCGATCAACCCGGCGAAATGAATACCTTGGGGCCGATCGATCTCGGCACCGACGTCCCGATCGTCGACGTCGCGGCGGGCACGTCCCATGCTTGTGTCCTCTTCGAGGACGGCGCAGTGAAATGTTGGGGCCAGAATTATGGTGGGGCTCTCGGCCTCGGCGACGAAGAGAATCGGGGCGACGAGCCCGGCGAGATGGGCGTGAACCTGCCGCCGGTCGACCTCGGGCCGGGCAGGAGCGTCGCGCGGGTGGCCGTCGGAATGAACGTGACGTGCGTGGTGATCGTCGACGGATCCCTTGAATGCTGGGGCAACAACAATCGAGGTCAGCTCGGCCTCGAGGATACGGACGCCCGCGGCGGCCATGACGAGAAAGAGCTCGCGGACAAGCCGCCCATCGTGAACCTCGGCGTCGGCGTGCAGGTCGTCGACGTGACCCTCGGCATGTACCACGGCTGTGCACTTTTGCGTGATGGCGCAATCAAATGCTGGGGCGAAAACCGGAAGGGCCAGCTCGGGCTCGGCGATACGGTGGATCGAGGGGACAATCCTGGCGAAATGGGCAACCACCTCGGTTTCGTCGATCTCGGTGAGGGTCGACGGGCTGTCGACGTGGAGGCGGGGGACGAACATACATGCGCGCTCCTCGACGACGGTTCGGTGAAATGTTGGGGCTCGAATCAATATGGGCGGCTCGGGCTCGGCATCGAGGACACGTTGCATCAGGGCGACCAGAAGACGGAAATGGGGAATTCCCTCCCGTCCGTGGGGCTCGGGACCGGCGCGAAGGCCGTTGCGCTCGCCGTCGGCGGCGGGCATACCTGTGTGCTCTTGCAGGACGGTCGCGTCAAATGCTGGGGCCGAAACGAATGCGGTCAACTCGGGCTCGGAGACGCGATGCCTCGGGGGGGCGACGGCTCCCCGATGGTTGAGGATTTGCCCGCGGTCGATCTCGGCTCGGGGCTCCGCGCGATTTCGATCTGGGCCGGCGCCATGCACACGTGCGCGCTCCTCGAAAATGGCAGCCTGAAATGCTGGGGCCAGAACTCGGTATCCGGCGTCTTCCCGCAGGCTGGAGCGCTCGGCCTCGGCCACACAGAGCATTGGGGCGACCAGGGAAACGAAATGGGCGACGGCCTGCTCGCGGTGAAGCTTTATTGAGGGCGCGATGCAGCGGAGACGAACCCTCGCGAGCTTGGGGCTTTGCCTCGTCCTCGGCGCATGCAACGCCATCGCCGGCATTTTCGAGGGCAAGCTCGATCCGCGTCCACGCTGCCACGTCACCGAGGATTGTCCCGCCCTCGAAAGAGAGTGCGTGGAGAGCGTGGCGTGCGAGGCCGATCATTGCGTGTACACGTTTGCCGCCGAGGGCACGCCGCTCGCGGCGCAGGTCGAGGGGGATTGCGCGGAGCTCGTGTGCGACGGCGCGGGCCGTGGCACGCGGATCCCGAGCGGCACCGACGTCCCCGACGACGGGAACTGGTGCACGGAGGATCGTTGCCAGGGGACGACCGCGACGCACGTGCGGCTGCAAGGATTCGGGTCTTGTTACGATGGCCCCCACGAAACGGCGGGCCGCGGCGCGTGCGTCGCCGGGTTCGTCGCCTGCGAGGCCGGTGTGGAGGTTTCGGCGTGCACCCTCCAGGTCACGCCGAAACCCGAAAATTGCCTCGATCCCGGGGTGGACGATGATTGCGACGGGCTCGTCGACGAGGAGGGGGAGGGGTGCGTCTGCGGCGACGGCATTCACTCCGTGAAGCTCGAATCGTGCGAGGACGGGAATGCCGACCCGACCGACGGATGCACCGCGCGCTGCGAGATCCCCGCGTGCGGTGACGGAATCGTCCATCCCGGCGAGAGCTGCGACGACGGCAATACGACGGACGGCGACCTTTGCCCTTCGGATTGCCGACTGCCCGTCCTTCGTATCGAGCTCTCCGGGAGGAACCTCTGCGGCATCGGAGTTCTCGCTTGCCGAGGCCATTCCTGCGCCCTCTTGCAGGACGGGTCCGTGCAGTGCTGGGGATACAACGAATCCGGCCAGCTCGGCCAGGGCGACAAGGAGAATCGTGGGGACCAGGGAGACGAAATGGGTCCTTCCCTGGAAGCCGTGAAGCTCGCCCCGGGCCTGCGCGTCGTCGGGCTCGCGCTCGGGAGCATGCACACGTGCGCGCTCCTGCAAGATGGCTCGATCCAGTGCTGGGGAGCCAATGCGAACGGGCAGCTCGGCGTCGGTAATAGCGTGATGTACGGCGACGGCAGCGAGGAAATGGGCGACCATCTGCCGTTCGTTCGTCTCGGGAAAAACCAACGGGCCGTCACGCTCGCCGCCGGCGCGGCCCACACGTGCGCGCTCCTGCAGGATCAATCCATTCGATGCTGGGGGGCGAACGGTATGGGCCAGCTCGGCCTGGGCGACGGAGCGGATCGGGGGACGAGCAAAGAAGCGATGGATGACCTGCTGGCCGTGAACCTGGGCAATGGCCGAAAAGCCCTCGCCTTGGCGGCGGGTGCGTTCCATACGTGCGCGCTCCTCGATGGGGGCTCCGTCAAATGCTGGGGCTCGAACGACGTCGGCCAGCTCGGTCTCGGGAAGGCCGGGGACCGCGGGGACGAGCTCGGCGAGATGGGAGATGAGCTCCCCGCCGTCGATCTCGGGACCGGAAAGAGGGCCGTGGCGATCGCGGCGGGGGCGTCGCATACGTGCGCGCTCCTCGAAGGCGGCTCCGTCAAATGCTGGGGGGAAAACGACACAGGCCAGCTCGGGCTCGGAAAGCAGGGAAATCGCGGCCTCGACGAGGGCGAAATGGGCGATGCGCTCCACCCCGTCGCGCTCGGCGAGAATCGGACGGCCATCATGATCGCCGCCGGCAACCGGCACACGTGTGCGCTCCTCGACGACCATTCCGTCAAGTGCTGGGGTCGCAACGATGCGGGCGAGCTCGGCCTCGGGAACGACAAACCTCGCGGGATCGGGGATGGGGAGATGGGGGATGATTTGCCCGCCGTCAACCTCGGCATCGGAAAGAAGGTCCTGCAACTCTCCGCGGGTCCCCGGCATACCTGCGTCCTGCTCAGCGACGGATCGGTCAAATGCTGGGGGTACAATGCTTCCGGCCAGCTCGGGCTCGGGCACACCGACCCGCGCGGGACCGAAGAGAGCCACATGGGGGACGCCCTGCTCCCGGTGGCGCTTCCTTGATCAAAAGGACCCGGAGAACCCGATTCCTCGCGGCGTGATTCGCACGCCGAGCGCATTCGCACCCTTCGTGTGGATCTCTGGGGAAAGCGCCCAGAGCAGCACCCCGCCCGATAGAAGCGCCGTGCCGGCGACCACGAGCCCCGTCGCCGCGTGTCCCGTCGCGAGCGCCGTTTGACGCAACGCGAGCCCTTCGGCGTCGCATTCGTTTCGCGCGTCGCAGCGCCCCGGCGCATTGCTTTGCTGGTTCAGCATGATCGCGAACCCTCCCGCGACGAGCCCTGACACGAGCGTGGCGCCGCCGATGCCCGCGGCGATCATTCCGGTCGGCCTTTGCCAGGCCACGTCCGGCGGCGCCTGGATCACGATCGGCCCTCCCGAAGGGCGCACGGCTGCCTTGGGATCCCGCGCGAGCCGCTCGATTCTCACTTCGGCCTTCGCGCCGTCGAGCAGCCCATCGATTCGTTTCGTGAACGGCTCGTATCCGGGCGCCGTCGCCACGATCGTGTGCGTCCCGGCGTCCGCGGGCAGGGGCAAACCCCACTGGGCCTCGCCGAGGGGCAGCCCGTCGCGCGTGATCGAGAGGCCCGGGATCTTGCGGACCTCGGGCGCGACCTCGATCGACAGCGTGGCGAGCCGCGGCCGGAGCGCTTCGGCGCGCAGGCCCGCCTCCCGGGCTCGCTCGAATTCGCCGTCCCTCGTGGCGATGTCGTACACGGTCATGAACTGCGCCCAGGCGCTCGCCAGGCGGTTCGTCTTTTCATAACAATCGCCGAGGTCGAGCCTGGCCCCGAGCGCGCGGGGCAAAAGGCGCGTCACTTCTTCGAGCTTCTTGCAAGCGCTCGCGTATCGTCCGGCCTCCATCTCGGCGATGGCCTGATCGAAGAGCGCATGCGCGGCGGTCACGTTCTGCGGATCCACCGCCTGCGCGCTCGCCGGCGAGGACGCGCAAAGGAGCGAGAGGGCGAGGGCAATACGAAGGCGAGCGGGCCGGCGCAACGTGGGGCTCCTAGAACAAGCTGTGCTTGCGGGGGGACACGGAGCTCTGCGGTGTGGGCGCGGAGCTCGGCGCGGGCGCGGGCGGCGAAGCGCCCACGACTGGAGGCGCCGCTTCGACCGTGGGTTTGGCGGGGCGTAACGATCCGCCGGATTTCACCGGCTTCGGCGGCGATGGCGCAGAGGCCAAAACCGCCGCTTGCGCGGAGACGGGCGCGGGCGGGTCTTTCGGAGCGGGCGTCTCGGGCTCACGCGGGGCAGGAGCCACGGGCTCCGTGCCGGGATTCGATTCGGCGGCCGTGGTGGGTGCGGGCGGCGTCGTGTGTTCGTCCCCGCCTCTCGTGAAGAGGAGCAGCGCGGTCATGCCCGCCGCGACGGCGAGGGCCGCTCCAATCACGAATCTGTTGTTTCCGGCGCGTGTCTTCTCCCGTCCATCGTTCGAGCTCGAAAGCGCCGTCTCCTCGCTCTCGGACGTCGCATCGGAGGGCTCGTCCATTCGCGCCGGCACGCTCGACGGAGGCG
The DNA here is from genome assembly GCF_029946505.1 of Polyangium sp. y55x31. Taxonomy (GTDB): domain Bacteria; phylum Myxococcota_A; class Polyangia; order Polyangiales; family Polyangiaceae; genus Polyangium. The sequence goes on along the minus strand of NZ_JARZHG010000004.1, from coordinate 112,387 downwards.
CGCTGCCGAAGGGCTCGAGCGCCGCGGCGAGCGCGTCCACGCTTTCGAATCGGCCTTCCGGGTCCTTGCCGAGGCAACGCATCACCACGTCGCCGAGCTCTTTCGGCAGCTCGGGCCGCACCTCGCACAGCGGCGTGGGATCGAGGTTCGTCACGCGGTAGACGATCTGGGTGAAGCTCTCGGCGTCGAACGGGGGTTTGCCCGTGAGCAGCTCGTAAAGCACGACGCCGAGCGACCAGATATCGGTGCGTTTGTCGACCTCGCGGGCGTGGGCCATCTGCTCGGGCGACATGTAGAGCGGCGAGCCGAGCATCGTGCCGGTCTTCGTGATGTCGCCGCTGCGCTCGCCGGCGGCTTGCTTCGAGATCCCGAAATCGAGGATCTTGATGCACGGCGTCCCGTTGCGCCGTTTCGTCAAAAAGAGGTTCGCGGGCTTGATGTCGCGGTGAATGATGCCGCGGTCGTGCGCCTCGGCGATGCCTTCGCAGGCCTGGAGCATGTACGATACGGCCTCGGCGGCGGGGAGCGGCCCGTTCTCGGCGAGGTGCGTCTTCAGGTCTTTGCCGGAGAGGTGCTCCATCACCATGTAGAGCGAGCCATCCGCGAGGCGCCCGACATCGTGCACCCGCACGGCGTGCTCGCCTTTCAGCCGCACTGCGGCGCGCGCCTCGCGCAGGAAGCGGCGCCCCGCATCCTCGCTCGAAAGCGCGCCGGGCAGCATGAGCTTGATCGCGAACAGCTCGTCGAGCCCGGTGTGCCGCGCCGCCACCACGAAGCCCATGCCGCCTTGCCCGAGCACGCGCTCGACGCGGTATTTGTCCAGGAGGACGTCGCCAGGGGCGATCAGGATTTGCCGCATGGAAGCTCAGGGGAAGACCGGACGGGCCGGGGGCCGTGAATCATAGCTGGTTTCGGGGCCTCCGGGAACGACGTGTTCGTGCGCTAGGCCTCTTGCGACGCGCCGTGGATCGAGGCTCAATGAGGCATGCACAAGCCGCTCCCCGTCGCGCGCATGGCCCGCCGTGTCGCGCTTCAGAACCTCGCCCTCGCGGTCGCGGCAGCCGTCGTCGCGAGCTGCGACAACATCGATAACTTCGAAGTAGATGTCGGCGCCAAGGCGACGATCCCCGCCGGCACGGTCCTCGACGAGCTGCTCGGCGTCCTCGCGTTCGACGCATTCCAGAGCATCAATCTCACGCAGGAGCTCGACAACCAGGGCGTCACGAAGGACGACGTCGATTCCGTACGCATGATCTCCCTCTCGCTCGTCATCGACGGGCCCGCGGGGGCGAACTTCGATTTCATCGAATCGATCGCATTTTACGCGGAGACCGAGGGACAACCCAAGGTGCTCGTGGCCGAGCTCGATCCCGTGCCGAAGGGCCAGACCTCCCTCGACCTCGTCGTGTCCGGCGCGGAGCTGAAACCCTACGTCGTCGCCCCCTCGATGAAGCTCACGACGACGACGAAAGGCAAGCGCCCGCCGGAGGAGACGCGGGTCTCGGCCGCGGCGGTGCTCGACGTCGACGTCACCGTGCCCGGTTGCTGAGCTTGACGGCGGCGCCGGGCCCGTTTTTCATGGAGTGGTGAGGATCGTCAGGCTCGCTCTTTTCCTTCCCCTCCTCTTCGACGGATGCGCGGAGGCGCCTTCCCCCGCGGCGCCCGCGCGCGTGCCGCGGCCGCGCGCTCCTTGCGCGGAGCGCGTACCCACGCGTGTCCCGCTCTATGGCGATCTTCACGTCCACACGGCATTTTCTTTCGACGCGCGCTCGTACGACACCGTGGTCACGCCGGCCGACGCGTATCGCTTCGCGCGTGGCGAGGCGATCCTCCTGCCGCCGCTCGACGCGTCGGGGAAGGGGACACGCGAGGCCCGGATCGACAGGCCGCTCGATTTCGTGGCCGTCACCGATCACGGCGAGTTCCTCGGCGAAATGTACCATTGCATGACGCCGACGTCGCCGAAGTACGACACGTTCACCTGCCAGACGTATCGCGAGGAGGTCGGGCAGGGCGCCTCCACGTTCGCCGTGCGCCTCTCCCAGGCGAACCCGACGCGCGTGGCCGAGCTCTGCGGCGAGGGCAAGGATTGCGAGGCCGCGGCGCGCGAGCGCTGGCAGGCCATGCAGGACGCGGCCGAGGCGGCCTACGATCGCACGGCGTCTTGCTCCTTCACCACGTTCGTCGGATACGAATACACGAACACGTTCGGGATCTCGAACCTGCACCGGAACGTGATCTTCGTGAACGACATCGTGCCCGATCTCCCCGTCACGTATTTCGAGGCCCCGACGCCGCTCGATCTCTGGACGCTCTTGCGCGACGGATGCAAAAATGCCGAGAATGGCTGCGACGTGCTCGTTTTGCCGCACAACTCGAACCTCTCGAACGGCCGTCTCTTCGATCCCACGTATCCCGGCGGCGCGACGATCGAGGAGGAGGCCTCGCGCGCGGCGCTCCGGGCGGAGATGGAGCCCGTCGCCGAGATCTTTCAGCACAAAGGATCGAGCGAGTGCCGCAACGGCTTCCTCGACGTCGAGGCCGAGGTCGATCCGCTCTGCGACTTCGAGGAGCTCCGGCCGGACGACGACGAGCAATGCGGGGACAAACCCGGCTCGGGCGGCATGCGACTCTGGGGATGCACGCACCGGCACGATTTCCTCCGGTATGTCCTGAAAACCGGGCTCCTCGAAGCCGAGCGGCTCGGGACGAACCCCTTTTCGTTCGGCCTCATCGGCTCGACCGACACGCACAACGGCACGCCGGGCAACACCTCCAGCGTGGGGTTTCCCGGGCACGTCGGGCTCGTCGACGACACGCCTGAAAAACGCCTCGGCGCCGGCACGGAGACGCACGACGGCGTCATCAACAATCCCGGGGGCCTCGCCGGGGTCTGGGCCGAGGAGAATTCGCGCGAGTCGATCTTCGAGTCGATCCGCCGCCGCGAGACCTTCGCCACGAGCGGGCCCCGCATTCCGATCCGCTTCTTCGGCGGCTTCGGCTACGACGCGGGCCTCTGCGGGCGTCCCGAGCGGCTCGAAGAGGCCTACGCGGCCGGCGTCCCCATGGGCGGAATGCTCGGGGCGTCGTCGGGATCGGATCCGACGTTTTTCGTGCAGGCGAGCGCAGACCCCGGCACGGCGAGCTGGCCGGGTCGGCCGCTCGAGCGGCTCCAGATCATCAAAGGCTACGTGCGTGAAGGAAAGGTATACGAGAAGGTGTACGACGTCGCGGGCACGGCTGCCCAGGAGCCGTCCGTGGATACGTCGACCTGCGAGGTCCTGGCCGAGGGCGCAGCGGAGCTTTGCGTCGTCTGGACGGACCCCGATTTCGACCCGAAGGAGCGCGCCTTCTATTATGCCCGCGCCGTCGAGGTGCCGAGCTGCCGCTACAGTACGTACGAATGCAACGAACTCGATCCGGCGTCGGCGCCCGTGGCGTGCGCCGACGCGTCCGTCCCGAAGACGGTGCAGCACCGCGCCTGGAGCTCGCCGATCTGGTACGGGCCGTGAAGGTCGCCCGCCGGCTTTTGGCCTGTCGGTCCTCGGCGGCGGACGCGGGCCCTCGACAACCTCCGCCGCCGCGACTACGAACTTTCCGGAGTCGTGAAGAAAGAGGAGGCCAAAATGGAGCAGAACGAGGGCCCGTGGGGAGCGCGAGGAGCTCATGATGAAACACGCCTTCTCCGGCATTCATGATCTCAACGCCGAGGCCGGCCTTCTCCTCCGCGGCGCCCTCGACGTGCTCGACGAGGCGATCATCGTCGCGGATCAGGCCGGCCGGATCGTCGCGTGGAACAAGACGGCGGCGCGCCTGGTCGGTCTCCCCGTCGACGCCTCGCCCGAGGTATGGAACGAGGCTTTTGGCATTTTCCTGCCGGACGAACGGACGCCTTGCCCCACCGAGTCCGTCCCGCTCTGGCGGGCGCTCCAGGGCGACCGCGTGGACGACGTCGAGCTTTACGTGAAGAACCCACGCACGCCGCAGGGGATTCACGTCCTCGTCTCCGCGCGGCCCATCCTCGGCGAGCAAGGGCGCGTCCGCGGGGGCGTCGTGATTTTTCAGGACGCGACGGTCACGAGGCTCGCGCAGGCCGCCCTCAATCATGCCGAGGCGCGCCTGCGCGCGATCGTCATCAATACGCCGAACATCGCGATCGAGGGGTACGACGCGCAGGGCCGGGTGCTCTACTGGAATCGCGCGGCCGAGCGTCTTTTCGGCTGGTCCGAGGACGAGGTCGTGGGCAAGACGCTCGACGGCATGATGCTGGATACGCCCTCGACGCAGAAGTTCGTGGAGACGCTCGAGGAGATCGCGCGCACGGGGAGACCGAACGGGCCCAATGAATGGTCGTGCCGCCGCAAGGACGGCAGCGAGGTCTGGGTGTATTCGACGATCTTCGCGATCCCGACGATCGCGGGGGCCTGCGAATTCGTCTGCATGGACGTGGACGTGACGCCGCTCAAGCTCGCCGAGGACCGGATCCGCGAGCAGGCGAAGCGTATGGAGGCGCAGGCCATCGACAACGCGAACCTTTTTCAAGAGGCGCTGCAGGCGATCTCGGCGCGCGACGATTTTCTGGCCGTCGCCTCGCACGAGCTCCGCACGCCGCTCACGCCGCTCAAGCTGCAGCTCGAGCGCCTCGTGCGCGACGCGCGCGCGGGTGCCTCGCAGGAGCGCATGGCGCCCGCGCTCGAGGTGGCCCACCGGCAGGCCGGGCGGCTCGCGGCGCTCATCGATCGTTTGCTCGACGTCTCGCGCATCACGGCCGGCAAGCTCGATCTCAGCCTCGACGAGGTCGACCTCTGCGCGCTCGTGCAAGACGTCGTGACGCGCTTCGGGCGCGAGGCCGAGGAGGCCGGCTGTCCCATTTCGTTTCACCATGACAAACCTCTCTGGGGCACGTGGGATCGGCTCCGGCTCGAGCAGGTGGTCACGAATCTCCTCGGCAATGCGATCAAGTACGGCCGCGGCAAGCCGATCGAGCTCGAGCTCGAGGCGGACGACGGCACGGCGCGCCTCACGGTCCGCGACCAGGGCGTCGGCATTGCGCCCGAGGATCAAGGCAAGATCTTCGAGCGATTCGAGCGCGCCGTCTCGAACCAGTCCTTCGGCGGCCTCGGCCTCGGGCTCTGGATCGTGCGGCAGATCGTGGAGACCCATGGCGGGACCGTGCGGGTCGAGAGCACGCCGGGCGTGGGCTCCACGTTCTGCGTGGAGCTGCCGCGGTGGAGGATGCCGCTCGACGAATCACACGGCACGATTTCGATTCCCCCGGGGACGTGATCGCTATTGCCACCGGCGCGCCGGGGAGCGATCCTCGGGCGCATGCAGAAGCTCGCGCTCGCCTCCTTTGCCTCCTTCGCTCTCTTCGCCCTCGCTTGCAGCTCGCCTTCGGGCGGGGGAGGTTCCCAGGGGTCGGGCTCGGGCGGCGCCGGCGGCGGCTCCGCGTCGTCGAGCGGTAGTGCGTCGTCGAGCGGCATGTCGTCTTCCTCGGGGTCCTCGTCGTCGAGCGGCGCGGGGGGCGGCGGGGCCACGGCGGATGTGCATTTCATCGGTCGATTCACGAACGAGGCGGATCCGCGTTTCGCCTGGCCGGGCAGCACGATCGTCGCGCGTTTTTCCGGCACGGGCCTCGACGTGCGCCTCGCGGACGCCGGCAACAACCATTTCGCCGTGGTGATCGACGATGGGCCAGAGGCCGACCTCGCGACGAGCGGCGCGAAGGAGACGTACACGCTCGCGGCGAACCTGCCCGCCGGGGAGCACACGGTCCTGCTCGAAAAACGCACCGAGTCGTTCGTGGGCGTCGTGCAATTCAAGGGCTTCGTGCCGGCGCCCGGCGGCGCGCTCGTCCCCACGCCCGAGCCGTGGAGCCGCAAGATCGAGCTCATCGGCGACTCGATCACCTGCGGTTATGGCAACACCGGCGTGGGCCCGGCGTGCCCGTTCTCGCCCGAGACCGAGGACGAGTATTCGGCGTACGGCGCCATCGCGGCGCGCAAGCTCGGGGCCGCGCACGTGGGGATTTCCTATTCGGGGATCGGCGTGTACCGCGATTACAGCGGCGCGACGGAGAACCAGATGCCCATCCGCTTCGAGCGCACGCTCGCCGATGATCCCACCTCGACCTGGGACTTTTCCTACACCCCGGACGTCGTCGTCGTGAACCTCGGGACGAACGACTTTGCCAAGGGGGACCCCGCGCAGGCGTACGTCGACGCGCTCTCCGGATTTCTGGACAAACTGCGCGGGCATTACCCGAACGCGTACCTGCTCTGCGCCGTCGGCTCCATGCTCTCCGACTCGTACCCGGCCGGCGCGATGCACCTGACGAAGGCGAAGCAGTACATCAACACGGCGATCGAATCCCGCAAGTCGAAGGGCGACACGAACGTGGGGTTCGTGGACCTCGGCGAGCAGAACTCGGCCGCGGACGGGATCGGCTGCGATTACCATCCGAGCGTCGCCACGCACCAGAAGATGGCGGACAAGCTCGCGGCCGCCATTCAAACGGCCAAGGGCTGGTGAGCCGTCAGGGCGAGGGGGCGCGCTCCGGGATCACGGTCCGCGCCCACCGCTCGATTGGCCCTCGCTCCGGCGGCGCGAGGCCGAGCGCGCGGGCGACGAGGTCGTCGAGCGTGTCCTGCTCGGACCGGCTGATGCCCTGATTGCGGACGCCGAAGCTCTCGGCGAGCGCCTCGATCTCGGGGACGAGCTCGAGATGGGCCGGCGCGGGGAGCGCGCGCAGGTGGGTGATCTTCACCTGCGGCATTCCCTGTCGGGCGTCGCGGTGCCGCATGTAATGGTAGAAGCGGATGGGGCTCGCATTGAGCCAGCCGAGGAGAAACGACGCGCTCCATCGATCGTCGGAGAAACCCGCGAGGATCGAGTTCCGGAAGGCGAGGCCGTCGGACGAGGCGACCATCGGGAAACGCGCCGTCTGGCGAATGAGCAGGCGCACGGCGAGCCATTCGGCGTCTTTGCGGAAGCGGCCCGAGAAATCGGTCGGATCACAATAAATGCGCGGCGGACGCCGGGAAAACGGCTCGATGTCGCCGCCCACGCGCAGGCCGATCTGGAAACGCCCGTCGGGCGCCTCGCGCTCGTGGAGGTGGCGGACGTCGTCGCCGTTGCTCTGAAAACCCCGCTCGCCGAAGAGGTGCGGCGGGAGCTTCGGCAGGGCCGAGAGTTTTTCGAGGAGGGCGACTGTCTCGGCGTCGAGGTCCGAGCGCGCGAGCGGCCAGGCGACGGCGGTGTCGAGCGTGGCTTTTTCGCTCCGGCGTGTGGAGAGCAGGCCCATGCTCGGCTGGAAGACGCCCTCGAAGGCGTCCCCGAAATCGGGCAGCTCGTCGTCGCACACGCAGAGCCCGTCGTGCGCGCGGCGCGAGGGTTCATAGCCGCCGAGGTCGGACATCGACGTGGGCAACACGAGCCCGAGCCGACCTCCGGGGCGGAGCATGCGGGCGCATTGGTGGACGAAGAGGCCCTGCAGATTGCGATATCCGGCGAAGGCCGGGTTCGTGCGTCGATAGAATTCGCGGAGGTCGTCCGCGAGCGGCTGCGCGGCGCGGCCGGCGTACGAGACCCAGGGCGGGTTTCCCACGAAGGCGTCGAAGCCGCCGCGGCCGAAGACCTCCGGGAGCTCGATGTGCCAGTGAAACGGAAAGCGGGCGGACGCAATAGCCGCGGCCTCGGCTTCGAGCTCGGCGTCACCCTCGCCGGCGAGATGACGCGCGGCGAGATCGGGCAGGGCGGCGAGGCGTTCTTTCTGGGCTTTTTTGTTCTCCGAGGCGAAGAGCGCCGAGAGCAGGGCATTGCCCACGGTGCGGAGCGGCGTGAGGGCGCGATGGGCCTCGGTGAGCAGAGCCGGATCGGCCGCCTCGAAAAAACGCCGTCGCAGCGCCTCGGCCTCGGCCAGGCGCTCGCGTACCTGCGCGGGGGATACGTGTTCGATCTCCTCGTGCCCGAGACCCACGAGCGAATCCCCATGACGCAGCGTGGCTTCGAGGAATGAAAATGGGTGTGTCTCCGGCGCCGTGAGCAGCCAGAGGGAGACGCGGGCGAGGTCCACGGCGATCGGGTTTCGATCCACGCCGTACAGGCAAGACGCGGCGACACGCCTGCGCGCGTGAGATTGCGGATCCTCGCCGGGCGGCAGGTCCGCCGGCATTCCCACGCGTTCCCAGGCGGCGACGAGGCGATCGGCGAGCCACCGACAAACCTGCACGAGAAACGCGCCTGCGCCCATGGCGGGATCGCAGACCGAGAGGCTCAGGATCTCCGCCGGCATCACGTCCGGGCCCACGAGCGGGGCGAGCGTGCGCTCGACCATGATCCGCGTGAGGAGCGGCGACGTGTAATGCGCGCCGAGGCGGCGTCGCTCCTCGGAAAAACCCATCAGCGTCTCGTACGCGGTGCCGAGGTGCTCGACGTCGAGCTCGGCGTAAATGAGGCGCTCGCCGGAAGCGAGGAGGAGTTTGTCGAGGATACGCAGGACGACAGCGTCGGAGAGCGGCCCTTCGAGGAAGGGATACGCGTCCGCGTCGAAGAGCGAGCCGCGCCGCGCGGGGCCGAGGGGCGGGGTTTGTCCGATGGATCCTTCGTGCAGGCGGCGAAACAAGGCGAGGACGCGCGGCCAGGCGTCGTGACGATCGGCGAGCGAGGTGCGGTCGGCCGCGGCGAGCTCGGCGTGCAGGGCGCCGAGGTCGTCGCCTCGGAAGAGCCCGCGTGACGACGCGAAAAGGGCGACGACGAGGCGCAGGATCGCGCTCACGAGCCCCGCGGGATCCGCTCCCGGAAATCCGGCGGCGAGCTCGCGCAGAGCGAGGGGTGCTTGTTCTCGCAAGACGCCCGCGCCTCGGGCCGCTTTTACGCTCTCCGTCACAGTTTTTCGCAATGGATCAGCTCGATCCAGGGGAGCGCCGCCTCGCTCGCGTCCGTCTCCGCTTGGCTCGTGTACGTGTCGTTTCGGGCATACCCGGTCGCGGCGCCGTTGCTCACGAGCGCGATTCCGTGGGAGGTCGTGGCGAGCGAGACCTCGCCTCCGTGGGTATGCGTGCGCGGGGTCGCGCTCGAGAGGGGTTCGCCGCCGAACGAGAGATCCGAGGGCGCGTCTTTCGGCAGGCCCACGACGAGCCTTCCTTGTGTCGAGGCGGCCTGCTGAAAGCCCGCGGGGCACTTCGGGCCATCGTAAAAGATCTGCATGCCCTTCGGCAAGGGTTTGACCCCGGCCACGGGCTCCGCGAGTTTTTTGCACGCGAGGAGCTGTACGTAGGGCAAACCCGTGGAGGATTCCTCGGACGTCGTCGCGAATTCGACCGCGCCGGCCGCGGCGACGCCATTGTTGCCGCCGCCCGAGACGCCTGCATACGTGATGGGGACGAGGTCGAACGTGGCACGCACCCCGTGCGTGTGGGGCCGCTCTTCGCCGCTCAGGAGCGGTTCGCCCACGGTCGTCCCGCCCGCCGCGTCGGCAATCGTCGGCAAGATCGTTCGCCCGGCCGCGGCCTTGTACGGCTCCCATCCGTTCGGGCAGGCAGGGACCTGGAAAAACCCGATCGTGTTCGTGGGCATTGCGTCGCCGCGCGGCCCGGGGCCGCCGCCCGCGCCGCCGCCGCCGCTCCCGCCGGCTCCGCCACCGCCGGCACCCTCCGAGCCGCCGCCGGTCGTCGAGACCGAACCGGCCGCGCAGGCCGTGAGAAGAGCAATCGCCGCGATCGTGGCCACATGTTTCATTGCTTGACGCATGCCATCACCTGCACGAAAGGAAGGCCCGATACACCCGGGTCGGTGGTCCCTGCAATGGTGTACGTTTGCGCCTGCGCACCGGCCTGGTTGTCCCCGTCGGCGGCCGCGATCGCCTTCGAAGGCAGGGCGATCTCCCCCGCATAGTCGTGGGTGTGCGTGCGATCCTCGCGGTCTCCGAGGGGCTCGCCGACCTGCACCCCGACATCCTTGCCTTCGGCGACCGCGACGACGAGCCGTCCCTCGACGTTCGGCGCCGGCGCCCATCCAGGGGGACAAACCCCGCCTTCGACGTGAGCCACCATGCCGGGCGGCACACCATCTTCCTCCACGGGCTCCCCGGACGCGCTCCGGCTCGCGACGAGCCCGAGGCCAAGACCGAGGCCGAGGAGCAGAAACCTTCCTGTCGTCGTACCCGAGATTGGTTTGTGCATGTGCGAAGGGGTATCGACCCGCCCTCGCGGCGTCAACGGGTAGCGCATGACGCACCGCTGCGAAGCGCGCGTCGCCCGCATCATCCATCCCCGCGCCGCGTCAGACCATTTTTCCCATCGATCCCGTGCCATTTGAGATAGGCTCCGGCCCGATGCAAATCCTCTCGGTCGGTCCCCTGCGCACCGGATCTCTCGTGTGGCAGAAGCGCGCAGGGGGCTTCGTCCTCACGGTCGTTTGCAAGGCCACGTATTGGCTCCAGCCCGGCGAGGCCGTGCTCAGCAACGAGCAAGAGGCCCTCAATGAGGCCGACGATCACTGGGACGACGACCCGAACCGGAGCCTGCGCGCCGCGAGCGACCTCGTGCCGCAGAAGCCGCGCCCCGAGGTCACGCTCGTCGGTTATGCCTACGCGCCGAACCAGCAGCCCGTCCGATCCCTCGTGGCCCGCCTCATCGTCGGCGAGGTCGACAAGTCGATCGAGGTGTTCTGCGATCGCTCGTTCCTGCCCGACGGCTCGCTCCAGGAAGGCAGCCGGTTTTCCCGCATGCGCCTCACGTGGGAGCGCGCAGGCGGCGGGCCCGGCACGAACAACCCCGTCGGCGTGCGCGCCGACGTGCGCGATGGATATGGAAGGCGCGCGCTGCCGAACCTGCAGCCCCTCGGGATTTACGTCTCCTCGGCCGAGGATTTCGTGCCGCCCGTGTGTTACGCGCCGATCGCGACGAGCTGGCCCTCGCGCGCGGACCTCGTCGGGCGCGCACCGCCGCCCGCAGGCATGGGGCTCGATGGGCCGAGCGAGGCATATTTCAATGCCGCGCCCTCGGATCAGCTCCTCACGGCGCTGCGCGACAACGAGCGAATCGTGCTCGAGAACCTGCACCCGGAGCATACGCGGCTCGTGACGAACCTGCCGGGCGTGCGTCCCGCCATCTTCGTCGACCGCGGGCAAGGGCCGGCGCAACGGCAGAAGGTGCGCGCCGACGCGCTCTGGATCGATACGGACCGCGGGATCGCCACGCTCACCTGGCGCGTGCAAATCCCCCTTTCGCGGCCGGACGAGCCGGGACGCGTGATCGTCGGAATGGAGCTGCCCGGCCACGAGATGAGCTGGGGCGAGATCGTCCAGACCATGGCGGCCGCGGAGTCGAAGGGGTTTTCGGAGGACGACCATACCCAGACGAACGTGATCTCGCAGATGGAGGCCGAGGCAGCGCGCCGCGCGGCGCTGCCCTTCGCGGCCGCGTCCTTGCAGCCGGCCGCGCGTGAGCCGCAGCCCTCGCTCGCGGCGGATCTGCCGTTCCAATCGTCGGCCGCTCCGGCAGCGCGCCCCTGGCCGCAGCAGCTCCAGACGCCGCAGCCGCCGACGATGAAGCCCCCGCCCTTGCCCGCGGCGGCACGCGCCTCGCTGCCGGGGACCGTCGTCTCCCCCGCGCCCGTGCCGCCCGTGCCCAAGCCCGCGCCGTCGGTGTCGCCGCCCGCGCCCAAGCCTCAGCCGATCTCGACGCCCGCGTTCGTCCCGCCCGTCGTGCCCGCGCCCGTGCCGCCTGCACCCGTGGCCGCGCCGCCGCCGGTCGTCTCCGTGCCGGTCCCTGCGCCCGTGCCGGTCCCTGCGCCCGTGGCTGTTTCCACGATTCCCACGGCACCCCCGTCGCGCCCGCCGGCGGTCCCCCCGCCGGTTCGTCCGGGAACGTCGTCCTCGGAGGGCGGCCGCGCGCCGAGCCCGTGGGCGGGCGGCGCGCCCGGCGGCGTGGCCCCGGGGCGCGAGACGCTCGGCACGGCGGCGGCCGCGGCTGCGGCGGCGGTCGCGGAGGCGCCCAAGGAGACGGCGTCCGACGGCGGCGCGCTCGGCGCCTCGAATGAAGCGGCGGGCGTGCGCCCGTGGAGCGCGCCGCGCCGGGAGATTCGCGCGCTCGTCGCGGAGGAGGAGGCGCAGAAGCCCGTCATCGTCCGCGAGCTATTGCATCTCGTGTGGTTCGAGCCGAGCTTCGTGCCGCGCATCCGGCGCGTGCCCGCGTGGAAGCGGCTGCTCTCCGAGCTCGAGCAGCGCGGCGCCGACAAGGAGATCGACGACGTGCTCGCCGGCAAGGAGGCCTGGGAAATCGAAGATCGCCGCGAGATCTTCGAGATCCTCGCCCGCGCCGATCGAATGGACGACCGGAGCCTCGTGGAGCTCATGGACCAGGCCATTCGCGAGGACGGGAAATACGCGACGCCGATCGTGCTCGTGGGCGGCGAGATCGAGACGCCGTTCGACGAAATGGAGACGCTGAAGGCGCTTTCGACCGCGGCGGCGCCGCTCGTCGGGCCCACGGACGAGGGGCTCAAGGCAGCCGTCGAGGCGGCGGACAAGTTCATCGCGCGCTCGGGGTTGTCGTGGGCGCCGGTCGTGCCGGAGGGTTTGTCGAACCGGATCCGCGAGGCATTCACCCGGGAGAAGAAGGGTTTGCCCGCGGACGCGCTCGACATGCAAGCCGAGCGGGCGCTGATCGGCGGACGTCATTACCAGAAGCGCGAGGTGCTCGGCGGGACGTACCTCCGGCTGCTCCTCCGGATTCACGCGGACAGCCAACCCATCGTGGTGTACGCGCCGGACGTGGTCGCCCGCAAGTTGCCGATGTTCCGCAAATTCCGGGCGCGGCTCGTGGGCGAGCTGCATCCGGCGCAGGACCAATACGAGGCGCGGGGCGAGGCGCTCCGGGCGCTCGCGATCGGGACGGTCACCGTGCCGGAGCGCGGGACGGCCGGGGCCAAGACTTGATGGGGGGCCGAGGACGATCGGCGAGCCGCGTTTACTGCGCGGAGCAGACGCCCTCGTGCCGACCCTCGAGGGGACAATACACGATCGGCGGCCACTCCGAGTCGCCATCGATGAAGGCATTGTACGTGACCCGCCAGTTCGCGCCGGTGGCCACGTCCGTCACCTTGATCCACTCGAAGCACCATCCGTCATTGCCGCTGATGCGGACGATCATGTTCCGGATCGTCCCGAGGTTCGGGGCGTTGATCCGGTAGACGTCGGTGGCCCCCGTCTCGAAGTCGTCCCGGGACGGAGAGTGCAGATGGTGATTGTTCAGCCGGCCCGTACTCCCGTTGATCGTGAGATAAATGTAGGAGTCGTCATTGTCGGCGTCCTCCACGCTGCATGTCCGCGCGCTGATCAAGTAGTCTCGCGCCATGGCGACGGGGCTCCACGAGAGAGCTGCCAGGACCAACGGAAGAGTCGTATTTCGTCTCATGCGCTCGCCTCCTCGATGAAACCTCGGGCCCTGCCCCGTGTTGTCGAGTCTGCCGGGCTTGTGAAGGAAACGAGGGATCTCCCTGGCGAACGCGGAGCCCGGCCCCAGATGCGGGCAGAGGCGCATGACGGAGCTCATTGGCTGGGTCAGCTCGCTCATCCTGCTCGCCACGCTCACCGGGCAAAACTGGAAACAGTGGCGCAGCGGCTCGGTCGCGGGCGTGTCGCGATGGCTGTGGATCGGGCAAACCGCGGCCTCGATCGGGTTCACGTCGTACAGCGTGCTTCTGGGAAACTGGGTCTTCATCGCCACGAACGCGCTCTTGCTCGTCAATGGCCTCGTCGGCTTCGTGGTGATCCACCGCCACCGCAGAAGGGCCCGGCGTATGGAAGAGGCCGACCGGCGCGCGGGGCTGCTCGGCGCGACGCCGGCGATCAGCGAGGGCCCTTTCGTGCATTCCGCGGCGAAGCGTGCTCGATCGGTTTGATGGGGAGGGTGAACGAGAACGTCGTCCCCACGCCGAGCTTGCTGTCGACGGAGACGCGCCCGCCGTGGGCCTCGACGATCCCCTTGACGATGTACAGGCCGAGCCCCGTTCCCGCGCCGCGCACCGCCCGCGGACGCCAGTAGCGATCGAAGAGACGCGGGACGTCCTCCGGCCGGATCCCTGGCCCCGTGTCCGCGACCGAAAATCGCACGAAGGCGCCGTCGAGCTCGGCCGAGAGCGTGATCGCTCCGCCCGCGGGGGTGAACTTCAATGCATTGCCGAGGAGGTTCGAGAGGACCTGGATCACGCGTCCGCGGTCGCACGTCGTCACCGCGGCCCGGCCGAGCGGGCGGGGGCCGAGCCCGATTTTTTTTTGCTCGGCGAGCGGCGCGTGGATCTCGGCGACCTCGGCGAGGAGCGCGTCGACCTCGCACCGCTCGCGCTCGAGCGTCAGGGTATTCGCCTCGATGATCGCGGCGTCGAGGAGGTTGTGGAGCAGCTCCATCGCGTGCTCGGCCGTCGCCTTGAGCTTTTGCGCGCGCTCGCGGACCCATTGCCCGGTCGCGTCGTCCGGCGCCGCCCGCATCATCGACGAGGCGACCAGCGTCATCGCCGAGAGAGGATTCCGGAGGTCGTGCGCCGCGATGGCGAGCGCCTCTTCGCGCGCGAGCCGCGCCCGCTGCTCCGCCTCGTACAGGCGCGACCGCTCCAGGGCCTGCGCGCATTGCTGCGCGAGCGTGCACATGTATGCCCGATCTTCCTGGGTGATCCGGCAGGTATCGACGTACGTGACGCCGAGCGCCCCGATCGTCCGGCCGCCGACCTTCATCGGGATGATCACCCAGGTGTTGGCCCAGCGCTGCGGCGGCGCATCGGGGTAGGTCGCGCAGAAGGTTTCCTGGGAATCGTAAACGAGGAAGCGGCCGGTGCGAATGCAATCGGCGGACGGCAGAGCTGCGGTGAGGGGAATGCGGCGCAAGCGCTCGACGATCTCTTCCGGATAGCCGGGGGCGAGCAGCAGCTCGATCACGCCCTCCTCGCCGAGCAGCGCGACGTACCCCGCGTCGGCATAGACGGCGGCGAGCCCCTGCCGGAGCACGACGTCCGCGACCTCGGTGGGCGTCAGGGCGCGCGCGAGCTCGGATGTGATCGTCTGGAGGCGGGACATTCGCGCCTCGGCCAGCTCGACCCGAATACGCGCCGCCCGCTCGCCGGCGAGGTCCCTCTCCCGCGCCTCCTCGGCGCGCTTGTAGCGCCCGATTTCATGCATGACCTCGAGGATGTAGAGCGGCGCCCCCGAGGGGCTGCGGGCGACGGAGCGCGTGACGGCGACCCATAACGGCGAGCCATCCCTTCGCAGCAAGCGCTCCTCGCTCGTAGCGGATTGGACGACGCCCTCGCGTAGCACCTGGATGTGCTGGAGGGCGGCCTCCGCGTCGTCCGGATGCCGGAGGTCCTGCGTGGAGCGCCCCGCGATCTCGTCCAGGCTGTGGCCGAGCGCGTCGCAGAGCTTTGGGTTGGCGTGGAGCAAGACGCCATCGAGAGAGACGAACGCCATCCCCACGGCCGCCAGATCGAACGTCGTGTCGGGTCGCTCCCCTCGGTCCACCATGGCGCGGTTCGACTTCATCTTACGTCACGGTAGGTTCGTCAGGTATTCGCATATTCGGCAAACCCGTGGACACCGGCCGCAGATCGCGCGTACACTCCCCAGGATGTAGTCTACACGCAACTGGGGGGCGGAGGGTAGACGCTCGAACCAAGCTCTCGCTCTGAGGTGGGAGGGGCCATGGTTACGTTGTCCTTGGAGGGGGCCCTCGAGGCAGGGCGGATGTACCGCTCGACGGGGGCCATTTCATCGACGCTTTTACGTCCACACGTGCTGCGCTCCTGGGAGCGCTCGCATCTCGGCGGCGCCGATCCGCGACGTCCGCGCGCCGAGGGGCTCGGCACTCTCGACGTCGAGCGCCTGCGCGACCGGCAGGACGCGCTCGTTCGCGCCGCGCAGCCATACATGCAGGCGCTTTCGCGTGCGTCGGGGCGCGAGCGCCACGCTGCCATGCTGGGGGATTCGCAGGCGGTGGTCCTCGACGTGCTCGGCGACCAGCAGACGATCCATGGCCCCGAGCGCGTCCCCGGCCCCGGCGCGCTGCTCGATGAGGCGGCCTGCGGGACGAATGGAATTGGCACGGCCATCGCGGAAAATGGATACGTGGAGCTCGTCGGGCCGGAGCATTTCATCGAAGGGTTTCAGGCGTTCACCTGCCAGGGGATCCCGCTGCGCGACGGCACCGGAGCGATGGCCGGCGTGCTCAGCGTCTCCGTGCGCAGGCCCGAGGTCGTGTATCGGCTGCGCGAGATCATGCTGTGCGCCGCGCATGGCATCGAAATGGATCTCCTGGCTGCGCGGCTCGAGGGGGATCTCGAGCGGGTGCTCGTGGCGCGGGACCATTGGGCCGAGGCGCTCGATCGGCTCCTCGGGGACATCGTGCAGGCACAGGCGGCCGTGCGCCTTCGGCTGGCGTTTGCCGCGGAGGAGCTCTCCTCCCACCGTTTGACGCACGCGCGTGAGCTGCTCGCGCTCGCGACCACGCTCCTCGAGCAGTTCCGGCGTCACGCGGCCTTGTGGAGAGTGCTCGCGCGGGACGAGGCCGCGGCGCCGCGTCCGATCCAGCTCGATGCTCTGGTGCGTGATCTATTGGAACTGCTCCGGACCGAGGCGTCCGTACGCAACGTCGAGATCGTCCTTTGCGACATCGAATCCGTCGTGGTCGATGCGGATCCGAACACCCTGGCGCGATGGGTGTTCCGTTCCCTGATCGGGGCCATGCGGGCGACGCGCGGCGGCGCCATTCGGGTGGATCTCTACAGAAGTGCCGACGGCGCCGCGCTGCACATCTTCCCCGTTCCCGGTCCGGGAATGGCGCAGGCGAGCCTCGCGCCGCTGAAACTCGTCGTGCCGGGTCGCCTGATTCTCTCGCCCGAACTGGGCGCGGGGATCGACCGGACGTGGCTCAGCGCGTGAACGAAATCATCGATTGGTCGGCCGCGGCCGCGGGATGGGCACGTTGGCGGGCGTGCCCGCGGCGGCCTTCGGCGTGGCCGAGAAGATGGCCTTGTTCGCCAGGACGAAATCGGCGACGGAGTCGGCGATCTCCTGGGCGATCGCGTCTCCCTGCGTCTGGCAGGCATTCCGATCGGCGTCGTTCGTGATGAACCCGAGCTCGATCAGGATCGAGGCCTTCGTATCCGGGCCGAAATACTTGAGGTTGATCACGTAGAGGTTGTCGCGGGACTTGGCGCCGCGGCTCTTGATGATCTTGGCGCGCCCCGCGACCGTCGACGCGAGCGTCTTCGAATGGGGATAACTCGGGTGATAGAGGGCGGATTGGCCCGAGGCCGACGCGCCGGCCGCGTCGAGGTGAAGGCTGATGAAGAGGTTCGCCTTCTTCTCCTTGGCGATGGCGACGCGCCATTTGAGCCTCGGGCGCACCTCGGTGATCTCGCCCTCGCGCGTCAGGTACACGGCCTGGATGCAGTCCGTCTTCGCTTCGAGCTTCGATTTCAGCTTCTTGCCGACGTCGAGCGCGATGTTGCTCTCGTAAATGGTGCCGGAGACGGCGCCCGGATCGACGGGGTTGCCCGCCTTGAGGCGGTCGCCGTGGCCGGGGTCGATCACCACGATGATGGCGCATTTCTGGACGGCGCTGCCGTCGCTTTGCGCCCCCGCGACCGCTTGTTGTTGCTCGCTGGATACGGTCGTCATGACGGGATCGAGCCTCCGATGTCAGGCGCAAAGAATGGCGCGATTGGTGCTCACGTACGAGCAGATCCCATCGCAGAGCCAGCCCGCGATGTTGTCCTTGTTGTCGACGACGGCCTTCCGATCAGCGTCATTGGAGATGAAGCCGAGCTCGAACAGCGCGGCGGCCTTCACCGATTGGAAGATGGTGGCGTCGCGATAGATGCCGAGCTTCGTCGATTTCCACTTGTACGTCGCGAGCACGCTGAGCCCCGACGTCTTGATGGGCGGCTCGCGCCACGCGATCGGAAGCTTGTATGCCGTATACAGCGCGCCCGCGAGCTTCGCGCTCTCCGCCTTGTTCGACGCCTTGTGGTTGTAGAACACCTCTTTGCCGTTGGCCGAGGCGCTCGTGAAGGAGTTCATGTGAATGCTGAGGAAGACGTCGCACTTCTTGGCCACCGCGACCTGCTGGCGCCACAGGAGCTTTGGCTGCGAGGGATTGTCGACGTTGCCCTCGCGGGTCAGGTGCACCGACTCGATGAGATCGGTCTTCGCGGCGAGCTTGCCCTTGAGGAGCTTCGAGATGTCGAGGACGACGTCGCTCTCGTTGAGGCCTCCGCCGACGGCCCCCGGGTCGATGGTGGTGCTCTCGTCGTGCGAGTCGCCGTGCCCAGGATCGATCACCACGACGACGGCGCACCTCTGCACGCCATTGCCGGTCCCCGCGACCTGCTGCTGCTGGTCGGTCCCGACGTTCATACCGGGATCGGGCTCCCGCCCCCGTCGGCCGGGTCGTCGATCGTGTATTCGGGCGCCGGGGCGTGATCGTCCGGGCTCTCGCCCGCCGTCTTCTGCTCCTCTTCCTGCTCCTCGAACGGCGATTCGGGCTTCGAGCCGCTGCCGTCGCCGGGCTCGCCGCGCTCGTTGATCCACACCATCGTGCCCGAAATGGTGATGCCGGCGCCGTCGAGCTTGATGAAGCCGCCGGGGGCCTTGATCGTGGCCGCGCCGCCCGCCTCGCCGACCCACTCTTCGCCCGCCACGTGGTGAATCTCTTTGCCGGCCCGGAGCGCGCTTCGGCCCTCCACCTTCTCGTGGCGGCTCTTCTTCACCGTGAGGGATTGCTTGCCGTCGATCCGCTCGCGCCGGCTGCCCTTCACCACGAGGTGGACGTCTTTGTTGTACGTCTCGTTCTTGTTTTGCTTCGTGACCTCGTCGTAATCCTTGCCGACCCAGAACTTGCGATTGCCGAGGGTCTGTTCGGATTCGTCGTTCTTCACGAGCTTCTGCCGGTCGTGGACGATGGTCGCGAACTCGTCGTTGTTGACGTTCCGGTTTCGGTCCTTCTGCGCCTGCTGCCAGACGAGCTCTTTCTGCGCGAGATCCTCGAACATGATCTCGTTGAACCCGTCCGAGCCGAGCGAGGAGTCGCTCTTCCACGTGCTGCGCGTCTTGTCCTGCGGCAGCTTGTACGGGACCTGCTGGGCGGCGTTGTAGACGCGGCCCACGATGACCGGCTGGTCCGGGTCGCCTTCGAGGTACGCGACGAGCACCTCGTGGCCGATGCGGGGCACGGTGATCATGCCATACCCCATGCCGCCCCAGCCCTGGGTCACGCGGATCCAGCACGAGCTCTGCTCGCTCTTCTGGCCCTCGCGATCCCAGTGGAATTGCACGCGCACGCGGCCGAACTCGTCGACGTGAATCTCCTGGCCCGAAGGCCCGACGACCGTCGCGCTTTGCAGGCCGTGAATGCGCGGCTTCGGCGTCTGCCTCGCCGGACGATAAGGCGCCTCGGCGAAGAACGCGTGGCCGTAGAAGCTGAAATCGCCCGTGTCCGTGCCCTCGAGCGAGGCGCCGACGACGAGGAACTGGCGGCTCTCGGGCAGCGCCGAATGCGGGTGGCGCGCCATCGAGAAGATGACGCCGGGCGCGAGGTCGAACGTGTTGGCCGCGAAGGAGACCATCCGCTCGCCCGTGCGCTCGGCTTCGAGGACACGCGTCGACAGCTCGGTGCCGTACTTGCCGTCGTGCCGCGCGAAGCCTCGATCGTCGGCGTTCGGCGTGCCCTCGGCCTTGCCCGTCTCGACGAGGAACGAGCCCGCGTCGTAATGGTACTGCTCCATCTTGCCCTCGATGCCGGCCGTCGGCTCGGCCTTGCCGAAGAGGGCGAGATCGGGCTTGCGCGGGTCGTAATCGCGGAACGTCGCCGCGCCGGGGCGGACCTCGCGGCCGAAGCGCACGCGGCTGATGAACTCCTTCTCGGCCGCCTCGTTCGGGTTGTCGACGTACGGAATGGGCGGGCCGGAGCGCGGCGTGTTCGTCTGGATGCGATCGCCGAAGACGAGCGTCGTGCCGCGCTCGGGGTGCTCGCTCAACGTGTACGCGATGCCCGCCTCTTCGAGGAGGCGGCACATGAAGGCGTAATCGGTCTCCCGGTACTGGACCTTGTAATCGAGCTTCGGGTACCGATCGCGCTCGATGCGCCAGGTCGGCCGGATGTTCCATTCGCCGAGGAGGCGATCGATGATGTCCGGAATCGAGAGCTGCTGGTAGATGCGATTGCCCTGGCGATGCGTGAGCAGCCAAAGCTCCGGCACGATGTGGATGTGGTACGTCGAGAGCCCGTCCTCGGCGGAGACCTCCTGCAGCGCGTGCGCCTGCTCGGCGCGGGCCACGATGCCCGTCCACGTGCGCTGGGCGCCGCCTTGCACGTGGGCATACCCGGCGTGCAGGCGGAAGCCCGCGGGAAGACCGACCACGGCCCCGAGATCGAGGCTATGGTCGGGCGAGCGGACGAGGAGGTGAATCGAGAAGAGGTTCGAGACGGCTTCCCGGACGGAAAAGCGCCGCACGTAGAGGTCGCGTTGACCGGAGGCGAGGGAGAGCTCGAGGTTTGCCACGGCATTGACTCCGAATCAGTGAGGCCTTACGAGCGCCGAGATCGAGAGGTCCTCTTCCTCGACGAAGATTTCCTCCATGCCGGCCGAGAACTCCTGGCACTGCGCAGGGCTGCAGGTCGGCCAGAAGACGCGGAACACGCCCGGATCGTAGAAACGGAAGTAAACCTTCTCGTTCGTCGATTCGAGGGTCACCATCAAGAAGCGCCGCCAGTGCCGCCGCACCTCCACGAACTTGTCGTAGCTCGTGCAGAAGATGCCCCAGCGATTGCCGAAACCCTCGGAAAGGAGTCGGTCGAGCAGCGCCGAGTCCTTGCGGAACGGGCCCACGAGGTACGGCGCCACGTCTTCGAGCGTCTCACCCTGCAGGCCATCGTAGAGCGATTGATGCGGCTCGACGCCCTCGCGCAAGACTTCGAGGATCCGGCGATCCCGCGCGCCGTCCACGATCGCGTAGAGCGGCACCTTCGCCGCCTCGGCGCGCAAAAACTCGCACGCCCTCGCGGCCGCCTCGAGGCGCGCTTCTTCATCCTCGGGCGACCGTTCGAGCTTGCGCCGCGGCGGCTTCGTCTTGCCCTCGACGTACACCAAAAAATCGGTCTCGCCCGCCTGAATCCAGCCGCCGTGGGGGACTTCGCCTTGCTCGACGGCCTGGCCGCCGAGGCGCGTCCCGCCCTGGCTCGCGAGATCACGCAAGTGGCATGACGCGCCGTCCCATTGCAGCTCGAAATGCGTGCCCGACATCTGCCCGTCGTGCGCGACGACGAGGTCCGCGAGATCGGTGCGGCCGACCTTCAGCGCGCGGCCCGCCTCGACGGCCTTTTTCGTGCCGGCGAGCTTGCCATAACGCACCTCGACAATGAGCCGAGGCTCGGTCACGACCCGTCCCTCCCAGCCTTCTGCCGCGCCGCGCGCTCGGCCGCCTTGCGGGCGCAGTCCTCGCAGAAAGGTTTGTCCGTCTGGAGGACGGCCATCGGATTGGAGCCGATGATGACCGTGGGGCACCCCGACGCGATCGTCCCGCCGTGGTTCGTGGGGTCGCCTTTTCGCGCGGCGTCCTTTCCACCGATGATGACGGTGGGCTCGCCGGCGGAAATGGCGGCGCCGCAAGCCTCGGCGTCGCCGACGCGCGCCTGGGGCTGGAAGCCGACGATGACCGTGCCCTCGCCCTGGACGATGACGTTCGGCGGGTGAATCCCGCAGTTGTGACGATCCGTGATTCGTGCGGCAGGAGGCATTTTCGTGGCTCCTTTTATTGCGCGATGAGCGTCTTGCTCACGTCGTCGACGACCGCCTCGATCGCCTCGTCCGGCTTCTCCGGCGACGCGCCCGAGCCCTGGCCCGCCGAGCCGCCGCTGTTGATGTAGACCTTCGTGCCGCGGATCGTGACGCCGCTGCCGTCGATCCGGATGAACCCGCCCGGGCCCTTCAGCGTGAGATCCTCGGCCTCGATCACGAGCGCCGTGCCGGCCTTGATGTGCAGCTCCTTCGACACCGCGAGCGCGTGGTTCTCGCCGATGAGCTCGTGCCTGTCGCCCTTCACTTCGAGCGACTGATTGCCCTCGATGCGCTGGTTGCGCTTGCCCTGCACGTGCAGGTGGCTGTTGCCCTCGACGCGCTCGCGTTTGTCCTGCTTGATGACGATGTCCTGGTCCTTGCCGACGAACACCTTCACGAAGCCGATCGTCTTGTCCTGCTCGTCGTTCGAGACGAGCTTTTGCCGATCGTGGCCGATCGTGATCGTCTCGTCGTTCTTGACCAGCCTGCGCCGGTTCTTTTGCGCCTGCTCCCAGACGAGCTCCTGGCCCTTGAGATCCTCGAACATGATCTCGTTGAAGCCGCCGCCGCCGAGCGAGGTGTCGCTCTTCCACGTCGAGCGCGTCTTGTTGTCGGGCAGCTTGTACGGCACGGCCTGCTTCGCGTTGTAGACGCGGCCCACGATGATCGGCTGATCCGGATCGCCGTCGAGGAAGCCGACCATCACCTCGTGCCCGATGCGCGGGATCACGATCATGCCGTATCCCGTGCCCGCCCAGCCCTGGCTCACGCGGATCCAGCAGGAGCTACCGTCGTCGTTTTTCCCCTCGCGATCCCAGGGGAACTGCACACGCACGCGGCCAAACTCGTCGGTGTGGATCTCCTGGCCCGAAGGACCCACGACGACCGCGCTCTGCACGCCCTCGACCTTGGGCTTCGGCGTCTTCTGCTGCGGCCGGTAGGGCGCGTCCGTGAACGCGGCTTGCCCCGACATGCTCCACTCCTCGCCCGGCGTGCCCTCGACCGAGAACTCCGTGACGAGCAGGCGTTTGTCCTCGCCGAGCTCGGCGTGCGGGTGTTTGTCGACGGAGAAGATTTGCCCCGGCCAGAGATCGATCGTGTTCGTCTCGAAGGCGATCGTGCGCTTGTCCGCGCGCGCGCCGCCGAGCATGCGCTCCGCGCGCTCCTTGCCGAACCCTTGATCGTACCGCGCCGTGCCCTTGTCGTCCGCGGCCGGCGTGCCGCCGCCGCCCTTGCCGTTCTCGACGAGCGTGGCGCCCGGCTGATAATGATACTGCTCGTACTTCGCCTCGGGGCCCTCGGCCTTCGGCGCGTCGCCGAAGAGCGCGAACATCGGATTCCGGAAATCGTAGTCGCGAATCGTGTGCGCGCCCGGCCGGACGATGTGCGTGAGCCGGACCTTCGAGAGGTACTCCTTCTCGGACTCGCGGTTCGGGTTGTCCACGTAGGGCAGGGCGCCGCCGGGCCGCGCGGGGTTCGCTTCGAGGCGATCACTCAGCGTGAGCTTCGAGCCCTTCGCGTCGTCGTCCGGGAACGTGTACGAGATGCCCGCCTCTTCGAGCAGGCGGCTCACGAAGGCGAAATCGGTCTCGCCGTACTGGACCTTGTACTCGAGCTTCGGGTAGCGGCCCCGATCGATCTCCCACTTCGCCTCGACGCTCCACTCGCCGAGCAAACGATCGACGATGTCGGGGATCGAGAGGTGCTGGTAGATGCGATACCCGCGCCGCTGCGTGAGCAGCCACAACGTCGGCACGATGCGGAGCGAATACGTCGACAGCTCCTTGCCCTGGCCGCCCGGCTGCACCGCGTGCACCTGCTCGATCGAGCTCACCACGCCCGTCCAGAGCCGCGCGCCGCCGAGGCGCGCGTACTGCCAGCCGCTCACGACACGGAGGCTCGCCGGCTGCCCGACGATCGCTTCGAGATCGATCGAGGGGCTCTCCGAGCGCGCCATCACGTTCACGCTGAACAAGCTCGAGACGCCCTCTTGCACCGAGAAGTGGCGCACCGACAACGACGTCTCACCACTAGCGAACGATAGCTCCAAGATCGGCATGGAAGCCGCCTCCTCGACGTGACGCGACCGTCAGGACCAATGCGCGTACTGTCCGAATTTTGGCGTAGGCACCCTAAACCGGCTTCGCGGTCGGGCTCAAGATCAAAATCGGCGCAAAATGCGTTTCGCTCTGCGTCAATGCTCGCAGCTCGTCTCTTCGTCGCCGAGCTGGCCGGACACGTCGCTCACGTTCTCTTCTTGCTTGGGGCCCGTGGCATCGCCGAAGTCGGGCGCCTCGGGCTTCGCGCCTCGGCCCTTGCCGGGGGATCCACGCTCGTTGATCCACACCATCGTGCCCGAGATCGTAATGCCGCCCCCATGAATACGAAGGAAGCCGCCGGGCCCCTTCACGGTCGCGTCCGCGCCGCCCTCGCCGACCCAGTTTTCGCCGGCCACGTGGTGCACGTCGCTCCCCGCGCGTAGCGCGAGGCTCCCACTGACTTTTTCGTGAAGGTCTTTTTTCACCGTCAGTGAATGCTTGCCCGTGATCTCCTCACGTCGGCTGCCTTTCACCACGAGGTGAGCGTTTTTCTCGATCCATTCGTGCTTGTTCGTCTTCGTGACCGCATCGAGGTCCTTGCCGACCCAGAGCTTCTGGTTGCCCTCGATGTGCTCGCGCTCGTCGTTCTTCACGAGCTTCGTACGGTCGTGAACGATCGTGGCGAACTCGTCGTTTTCGACCTTGCGCCGGCGGTCTTTTTGCGCCTGCTGCCAGACGAGCTCCTTCTCGGCGAGGTCCTCGAACATGATCTCGTTGAAGCCGCCGCCGCCGAGCGAGGTGTCGCTCTTCCACGTCGAGCGCGTCTTGTGCTGCGGCAGCTTGTACGGGACCTGCTGGATCGCATTGAAGACGCGGCCGACCACCTCGGGTTGGTCGGGGTCGCCTTCGAGGAAGACGACGAGCACCTCCTGGCCGATGCGCGGGAGGTTCAGCATTCCATACCCGAGCCCGCCCCAGCCCTGGTTGACGCGGATCCAGCAAGAGCTGTCGTCGTCGCGTTTGCCCTCGCGATCCCAGGGGAGCTGGACGCGGACGCGGCCGTATTCGTCGGTGTGGATCTCCTGGCCCGCGGGGCCGACGACGGTCGCGCTCTGCACGCCGTGGATGATCGGCTTCGGGGTCTTCTTCGGCGGGCGGTATTTGTAATCGGTGAAGAAGGCGCGCGCGCTCATCTCGAACTCGCCCGTGTCGGAGCCGGAGAGCTTGCTCTCGACGACGAGGAGCGAGCGACCTTCAGGCAGCTCCGGGTGCGGGTGGCGCGCGATCGAGAAGACGACGCCGGGCGAGAGGTCGAGCGTGTTGCCCTCGACGGTGACGTCGCGGTGATCGACGCGGGCCGCTTCGAGCGTGCGGCGGGCGAGGTCGTAGCCGTAGCCGTGATCGTGCCGGGCAAACCCCTTGTCGTCGGCGACGGGCGTGAAGCCGGCCTTGCCCGTCTCGGCGAGGAAGGAGCCGGCGTCGTAATGGTACTGTTCGAGCGGTTTTTCCACGCCGGTGTGCGGCGAGGCGAGCGCGGTGAGCTCGAGCTCGGGGTGGCGCGGATCGTAATCGCGATACGCGACGGCCCCGGGCCGGACGGCGCGGCCGATGCCGACGTTTTTGACGTATTCCTTCTCGGCGGCGGCGTTCGGGTTGTCGACGTACGGAATGGGCGGGCCTTTGCGCTTCGGGCCCGCTTCGAGCGCGTCGCTGAAGACGAGCCGGCCGCCGTCCTCGAAGACGAACGCGATGCCGGCCTCCTCCAGGAGGCGCGAGACGAAATCGTAATCGGTCTCGGCGTACTGGACCTTGAATTCGAGCTTGGGATACGCGCCGCCGTCGACGCGCCATTCGCCGCCGACCCCGAACTCGCCGAGGACACGCTTGACGATGTCGGGGATCGAGAGGTGCTGGAAGATGCGATTGCCGCGGCGCTGGGTCAGAAGCCAGAGGTCGGGGACGATGCAGAGGACGTAGGTGGAGAGGCCGTCCTCGGCGCTGACCTCCTGCAAGGCTTCGACCTGCTCCGCATAGGAGACGATGCCCGCGAGCGAGCGCGCGCCGCCGCCTGCGACGTGCTCGTAGCCGGCCTGCACGCGGAAGGAGGCGGGCTTGCCGACGATGGAGGAGAAATCGAGGCTATGGTCGCGCGAGCGGACGAGGAGCGTGACCGTGAAGAGCTCGGAGACGCCCTCATCCATGGAGAAATGACGGACGAAGAGCTCGTGTTCTCCGGCGACCTTCAGATCCAGGATGGCCATCGTAAAGCTCCCAGTACGTCAGCGTGGCAGGCGGAGGAGCGAGAGGTCCTTGCCCTCGACGAGGATGTCCCCGAGCGCTCCGTACAGCTCGGTCCGTTGCGCGGCATTACACGTCGGCCAGAAGACCCGCGCGACCCCGGGGTCGTAGAAGCGGAAATAGACCTGCTCCCCGGTCTCGTCGAATTCGACCATCAAGAAGCGCCGGAAATGGCGGCGCACCTCGACGAACTTCTCGTCGCTCGTGCAATAGATGCCCCAGCGCTTGCCGAAGCCCTCGCGCACGAGGCGGTCGAGTAGCCCCGAGTCGCGGCGCATGGGGCCGACGAGGTACGGCGCGACGTCCTCGAACGTCTCGCCCTGCGGGCCGTCGTAAAGCGAGCGGTGCGGCTCGACGTGCTCGCGGACGAGGCCGAGGATGCGCCGATCGCGGGCCATGTCGAGGACGGCATAAAGAGGCTTGTCCCCGGCGATCGAGCGCAAGGAGAAGAGCGCCTGCTCGGCCGCGAGGACACGCGCCTCTTCGCGCGCGAGCTCGGCGTCTTCGAAAAAGTCCGCCGGCGGGTTCGTCTTGCCTTCGACGTAGACCATGAAATCGGTCTCGCCCGCCTGGATCCAGCCGCCGTGCGGGACGTCGCCCTGCTCGACGGCCTGGCCGCCGAGGCGTGTGCCGCTCTGGCTGTGGAGGTCGCGCAAGGCGCACCGCGCGCCGTCCCATTGCAGCTCGAAATGCGTGCCCGACATCTGCATGTCGTGCGCGATGACGAGGTCGGCGAGGTCGGTCCGGCCCACGCGCAAGGCGCGGCCCGGGTCGATCACCGTCTTCGTGCCGGCGAGCTTGCCATAACGCACTTCGACGATGAGCCGCGGGTCGTTCACCGAGTGCCCCCCTATTGCCCGATCAGGGTCTTGCTCACGTCGTCGACGACCGCCTCGATCGCCTCGGCCGGCGCCTCGGGTGACGCGCCGCGGCCGTCGCCGGCCGACCCGCCGCTGTTGATCCAGACCTTCTTGCCGCGGATCGTGACGCCGCCCGCGTCGATGCGGATGAACCCGCCCGGACCCTTGAGCGTGAGATCGCTGGCCGCCTCGATGACGAGCGCCGATCCGGCCGCGACGTGGATCTCCTGCGCGACCGCGAGCGCGTGGTTCTTGCCGACGAGCTCGTGCCGGTCGCCCTGCACCACGAGCGAGCGGTTGCCCTCGATCGCCGTGCTCTGCTTGCCCCAGACGCGCAGGTGATCGTCGCCCTCGACGCGCTCGCGTTTGTCCTGCTTGACGACGATGTCCTGGTCCTTGCCGACGTAGATCTTGAGGTTGCCGAGCGTCTTTTCCTGCTCGTCGTTCTGCACGAGCTTCTGCCGATCGTGGCCGATCGTGATCGTCTCGTCGTTCTTCACGAGCCGGCGCCGGTTCTTCGCCGCGTGCTCCCAGACGAGCTCTTGATCCTTGAGATCCTCGAACATGATCTCGTTGAAGCCGTCGCCGCCCTGCGAGGTGTTCGTCTTCCACGCCGAGCGCGTCTTGTTCTCGGGCAGCTTGTACGGGACGGCCTGCTTCGCGTTGTAGACGCGGCCCACGATGATCGGCTGATCCGGATCGCCATCGAGGAAGCCGACGAGGACCTCCTGTCCGACGCGCGGGATCACGATCATGCCGTAACCCGTGCCCGCCCAGCCCTGGCTCACGCGGATCCAGCAGGAGCTGTCGTCGTCGTTCTGGCCGTCGCGATCCCAGGGGAATTGCACGCGGACGCGGCCGAACTCGTCGGTGTGGATCTCCTGGCCGGAGGGACCGACGACACGCGCGCTCTGCACGCCCTCGACCTTGGGCTTCGGCGTCTTCTGCTGCGGCCGGTAGGGCGCGTCCGTGAACACGGCTTGCCCCGACATGTGCCACTCCTCGCCCGGCGTGCCGTCGACCGAGAAGCGCGTGACGAGCAGGCGCGTCTCGTCGCCGAGCAGCGCGTGCGGGTGCTTGTCGATGCGGAAGATCTGGCCCGGCCAGAGGTCGATCGTGTTCGTCTCGAAGGAGGCGGCGCGCCTGTCGCTGCGGGCCCCGCCGAGCATGCTCGCCGCGCGCGCCTTGCCGTGCGACTCGACGTACCGCGCTGTGCCCTTGTCGTCCGCGGCCGGCGTACCGCCGCCCTTGCCGCCTTCGATCAGCGTGGCGCCGGGCTGGTAATGGTACTGCTCGTACTTGGCCTCGTTGCCCTCGGCGTTCTGGGCGTCGCCGAAGAGGGCGTAGCTCGGGTTGCGGAAATCGTAGTCGCGAATCACGTGCGCGCCGGGGCGCACGGCCTGCGAGAGGCGGACCTTGGAGACGTACTCTTTCTCGGACTCGCGGTTCGGGTTGTCGACGTACGGCAGGGCCGGTCCCGGGCGCAGCGGGTTCGCTTCGAGGCTGTCGCCGAGCGTGAGCTTCGAGCCCTTCGCGTCGTCGTCGGGGAACGTGTACGAGATGCCCGCCTCTTCGAGCAGGCGGCTCACGAACGCGAAGTCGCTCTCGCCGTACTGGACCTTGTACTCGAGCTTGGGATAACGGCCGCGATCGACGGCCCAGGTGCGCTCGAGGCTCCACTCGTCGAGGACCCGATCGACGATGTCGGGGATCGAGAGGTGCTGGAAGATCTTGTAGTTGCGGCGCTGGGTGAGGAGCCAGAACGTGGGGACGATGGTGAGCGAATAGGTGGAGAGCTCCTTGCCCTGTCCCCCGGGCTGGACGGCGTGCACCTGCTCGATCGAGTTGACGATGCCGGTCCAGAGGCGAGCGCCGCCGAGGCGCGCGTAGAGCCAGCCGCTGACGACGCGCAGGCTCGCGGGCTTGCCGATGATGGCCTCGAGGTCGATGCCGGGGCTCTCGGACCGAGCCATCACGGACACGGTGAACAAGCTCGAGACGGCCTCCTGCACCGCGAAGTGGCGCACGGACAAGGACGTCTCTCCACACGCGAACGAAAGCTCGAGAATCGGCATGAAAGCCGCCTCCTGGGCGGCCGTAACTCTAGAGCGGGCCTTTCCTGGAAGACAAGCGCAAACAGCGACGTGGCTCGCGGCCGCGTCGCTCGGGCCTGGCCGATGTGGTATCCACGAGCGTGCCCTCGTTTCTCGAGCGCTACGTGGACCCGGTGCCCATTCGATCACGCGGCGCGTACAACATTGTCGCAGCGCGGCACGCGGACGATGGGGAGCGCTGCACGCTGGTGCTGCCCGGCGCGTCCGCGAATCCGAGGCGGATCGGCGAGGCGCTCGCCGAGGTGGAGCGCACGCACGCGCGGCTCGATCACCCGCGGATCCCGAAGGTCGCCTTTCGCGGCGAGGCGCAGGGGACGCCATTCCTCGAGCTCGCCTGCGACGCCGTGGTCGACGGTCAGGACGTGCTGCAGGCGATGGCCGATGCAACGCAAAAAATCCCCTATGGCGCGGCCGACGGGTTCATCGTGGGTCTGCGCACGGCGATGCAGGCCGCGCACGCGCAGTGTGATCCGCGCACGGGCGGGCCGATCTGCCTCGGCCGCATTTCTTTGGGCAATCTGTTGTTCAACGGCGAGGGCCGCTTTTTCCTCGTGGGATTCGGCAGGAACTTTCCAGTCGAGAGGGACGACGGGACCGCGGACGGCTCCCTCGTCTCGTATCAGGCGCCCGAGCTCGCGATGCAGGGGAGGCCGTCGCCGATGGGCGATTACGTGGCGCTCGTGCTTTTCATGCGTTCGCTGATGCCTCACGTGGACATCTCGGACGCCGTGGGGCGCATCGTGCGGGGCGAGCTGCAGCCGTCGGACGCGGAGCTCCTCGATTGCCTGCGCTGGGTGGAGCAACGCGTGCTCGGCGAGCTGCCGGCGCTGCGGGCGAGCATGGAGGAGGCGATCGAGGTGGCCGATCGTATCCGCGCTTGTGTGGGCGCGAGGCCGGAGCCGGAGGCCTTCGAGGCGCACGTGGCCGCGCTGCTCGGGCGGGGCGGGGGGCGGACGGGCGCGGAGCTCATGCTCACGCTCGGAAAGGACGCGGCCTGGGTGGCGGGATCGGATGGAGAGCGGCGAAGGCTCGGCCGGGCGCAGCGGCGCATTTTGCTGGCGCTCGTGGAGAAGCAAAAGGCGGGGTCGGGCGAGCCGCTGACGATGTGGGAGCTGCTCGAAGCGGGGTGGCCGGGCGAGCGGCCGAGCTTCGAGGTGGGCGCGAACCGGGTGTACGTGGCGCTCACGCGGCTAAGGCATTTCGGGCTGCGCGAGGTGATCGAGCGATTCGAGGACGGCTATCGACTGGCGCCGAAGGCCGTGGTGCGCGTCGTCGATTGAGGCGCCGTCAAGGCGCGGGTTCTTTCACCGGCTCGGGTTCGAGCGGATCGATGGGATCGAGCGTGCCCGTTCCCGTGCCGGGGCCCGTGGCGGACGCCGGCGGGCATTTCGGGGGCTGGTCGCTGCCCGCGCCGCTCCATCCGCACGCTTTGCATCGCACCCAGCCGATCGAGCCGTAAGGTCCCTTGATTGCTTCCACGTCGTGAGCCATGGGGCGTCCTCCTTCTTCGAGGTCCGGTGACCTCTCTCCAGAGGATCGATATCATTCGGCGGCTCGGTCGTGTCCTTACAGGACCTTTCAATCGGGGGTGAGGCAATCGTCATCTACCCCTGCATCGGCTCCGCGCCCTCGGCCTCCGCGGCTTTGGCGTTCTTCGTTCGCGTCTTGACGCCCTTCATTGCGGCCGCCGACCGATACGTGCGCGTCTTTTCGTATTTCGCGAGCAGCGCCTTGTCCCCGGTCGCCTTGGATCGGCGCTCGATCGAATCCGCGAACGCGTGCACCAGCCGTTGCCTCTTGTCGTCCTCGAGCGCCCGCGTCTCTTCCATCATCTCGACGAGCTTTTTCAGAGCGGGCAGGCGCGCGTCGATCATGGCGATGCGATGGTTCGACTCCTGGAACGAGTCGACATCGGCCTTCGTGATGCCGGCCTTATCGCCAAGGGCGGGCTGGTTCGTGAGGATCTCGGCGGCGACCTCCGGAAAGCCCTCTCGTTCCGAGCACATGCCCATGCGGGCGCGCGGCGGTAGGTCGACGAGGAAGGGCGCGAACGCGGTGCAATCGTGGACGAGGGTGTCGAGCGCGACGGGCTCCAAGGAATTCGGCATGGTGGGCTCTCCTCCCCAAAAGGGGGGAATGGGTGCATGACGCCTCCACGCGCAACGGCGCGAGGAGAGTGCCGAGGATGGCCATGGTGGATTTCTTTGCAAGGGATGAAATCCTGCTCGGGTTGAGGAACATGCTGCGTTCGGAATCGAAGGTGTTCCGTGCAGGGTCGGTCGATGTCGTGCGCGACGCCCCATGACGACGCCTGCGGGGTCGGCGACGTCGTCCGCGGGGTCGGCGGTGCTGCCTGCAGGATCGATCGATGCCGCGCGCGGGGTCGGCAGTGCTGCGCGCGGCATCGATGAGGCCGCGCGCGGGGTCGGGGATGTCGCGCGCGGGTTCGGGGATGCTGCGCGCGGGGTCGGGGAGGCTGCGCGCGACGTCCATGAGGCCGCGCGCCGGTTTGGTGATGCCGTCCGCGGCGACCATGAGCCTGCCAGCGGCTTCCGCGATGTCGCACGCGGCTTCTGCGCTGCCGCGCGTGGCTTCCTCGGGGCCGCCCGCGGCTGCCATGATGCTGCGGGCAGGGTGGATCGATGCCGCCGGGCGGACGGCTTTCATCGCAGAGGCACCCGTACGGACCGACAGCCACTTCACTGCGCTCGACAGCGTATTTCTGCGGCCCATGCATCCGGGGGGGTCGAGGTGGCAGGGATGATGGCGGCGGTGTGGCGCTCGCGCGTGCTGCTCGGTGACGGCCGTTGACCCCCGAGGAGGCCGAGCGTACAGCCGCGCATCGGCACACCGGTAAGCCGCAAGAGAATGGGCGGCGTCGAGCGCACCATCCGACCGTCAGCGCGCCGTCATTCCTCCGTCGACGCGGTAGTTCCCGCCGGTCAGCCACCCTCCGCGATCCGACGCGAGGAGCGCGACGACCTCTGCGACGTCGTCGGGGGTGCCGAGGCGTCCGAGTGGCACCTGCTGGGGCCACGCGTCGTCCGGAATGCCGGGGAACGTCTTGCGCAGCTCGTCGGCGCTCGGTGTCGCCACCGGCCCCGGCGTCACGACGTTCACGCGGATGCCGCTCGACGCGAGCTCCACGGCGAGCGTGCGCGAGTAGGCATCGAGCGCCGCCTTCGCGGCGCCGTAATGCGCGACCGGGCCGAACGGCATCGTCGCTGCCGTCGACGAGATGTTCACGATTGCGGCGGCCTTCGACGCGCGGAGCGCCGGCAGGACCGCGTTCGTGAGTCGAATCGCCGCGAAGAGGTTGAGCGCGAGGGTGTCTTGCCATTCCTCGTCGGGGATCGTCGGGGAGCCTCCCGGAAACACGCGCGACCCGCCCGCGTTGTTCACGAGGATGTCGAGGCCGCCGAGGGCCGCGATCGCCTCTGCGGCGATCGCCTTCACCCCTTCGCTCGTGCGGACGTCGCCGGAGATGAACGTCGCCGCCGCGGGGGTGACGTCGCTGCGCGAGCGCGCGGCGACCACGACGTTGGCGCCGGAATCGAGAAGACGCTGCGCGATTGCCGCGCCGATGCCGCGCGAGCCTCCGGTGACGAGGGCACGGCGACCGACGAGCTCCTTCGAGAGATCGAGCTTGCTGGACATGTGGATGCTCCTTTCGTCGAGAACGACGCGTCCTACATACGGCTCGCGATCCGCACGAACCATGCGAAGTCGTCCGGAAAAATTGCGAGATCGTCCGCGCGGCTTGGACACCGCGGCCCGCGCCCATTACGATATCGAGCGATGGATGCCCTGAGCGCGGTGCTTGCCCCGGTTCGTTTGCAGCGGACGCGCTGGGTCTCCACCGTCGGGCGCGCGCCGTGGGGCGTTGCCCTGCCGGTGGTCAAGAGCTGCATTCGGTTCCATTACGTGGTCCGCGGCAGCGCCTGGCTCAACGTCGACAAGACGGACGAGCCGCGCGTCGCGCTCTCCGGTGGTGATCTCGCGGTCCTTCCGCTCGGCCACGCCCATGCGCTGCGCGACCATCCGCGGAGCACCCCCCGGAGCTTCGAAGAGGTCGCGCGATGCGCCACCCACGCGACCCATGGCGTCATCCACATCGACCTCGGCGCGAAAGGCCCCGAGACGACGTTCATCACGGGCGGCTTCGTGCTCGACGATCCGCTCGCGACACCGATCCTCGCGGCATTGCCACCGCTCATCCGGATGACGCCCGACGCGGAGCAGGCGGTGCCGTCGTTCCTCGAGAACATCCAGTTCATCACGCGCGAGATCGAGACGAACCGGCCCGGGTCCGAAATCGTCCTCCTTCGGATGGCGGACGTCATGTTCATCCAGATCCTCCGCGCGTACCTCGCGCGCTTGCCCGAGGGCGGCGGCTTCCTCGGCGCGCTCCGCGATCCGAGCACCGCCGCGGCGCTCGGCGTGATGCACCGGCGCGCCGAGGAGCCGTGGACGGTGGCGTCGCTCGCGAAGGAAGCGGGCGTCTCGCGCTCGGTCTTCGCGGCGCGCTTCACCGAGCTCGTCGGCGAGCCGCCGCTCGGCTACCTCACGCGGCTCCGCATGCAAAAGGCTGCGGTTCTCCTCCGCGAGGGCGCGGCGCTCGCGAAGGTCTCGCGCCTCACCGGCTACTCGTCCGAGGCCTCGTTCAGTCACGCGTTCCGGAAATGGGCCGGCATGGCCCCCGGCGCGTGGCGGCGGCACCTCGAATCGAGCGATTCGAGCGCGGCTTCGGACGAAGGGCGTCGAGCCCTCCGGGCTTGAAGGCGTAGGAACCAGCGGCCCTCCGCCGAAGGTCGCCCGGCCCCGAACCCGGATCCGCCTCGGCTCGATGCCGACGTCAAGACCCTCCGCTGGCATTCCGGACCTTCCACAAGAAACTACGAACGTAGACGGAGGGACAAGGAGGCCGCCGCCGGTCCGGTCATCGACGGGACGCCGAGCGGACCCATGTAGCCCTGCGTGCCCAGCGGACGCTGCTGGGGAGGGGGAGCCATGGTTCGATATGGCAAGCGCTGGTGCGCGTGGACGGTCGCCGCGTTCTGCGCGGCGGTGCCTGCGATTGCGCAGGCTGCGCCGGAGGACACCGACGAGGAGACGGAAGAGGTCGAGGAGGCTGAACGTGCGTTCGTGGAGGCTGGCGCATTTTCTCCGGCCTATTTTCAATTCGTCACGGTCGTCGCCGATGATGGGACGGGTGCGGCTGGCGGGTGGCAGTCAGCCCTCGCCGTGCTGAATTTCGTGGACAACCGGCGGATATTCTCCATGAATGCCTGGTCTTGCCAGGTGGTCGTCGGGATGCCGATCCGGCACTCGATTCATGGGGTGATCACCCCGCAGAGGGCTGCCATGGTCACCGCAGAAGCAGCAACCGCCGCGTCCAGCATCGTGATGCGTAGCCAGTCGAGCTGGCTGCGAGCGACGTACTGCCCAGCCTTTGCAACCGAACTGGAGGCTCAGCTGAACATGCGGATGACGAGGGTCGGGGCTAGAGTAAACGCACAATGAAGCACTCGCCGGAGGAGTTGAGCGAGCTCGCTCGCCAGTTTTATCCGCCTCTGGGCATCTACCCCTACCAACCGGAGTACAAAGAGACCGCGGAGATCCGACGGTTGACGGAACGGCGCCAGCAAGCGGTTGCCAACTATCTGTCATGGCGGAGCTTCCTCGACCGACTCAGCCAGCGATTGCCGGAGTGCGGCGTCGCGAACAAGGTCATGTATCTGGCCGAAGTTCCCGAGGGGGCCTGTTATGCGGCCGATCTATGGCTTCCGACGATCGCAAAGGAGGTCGGAGGCCACGCAATTACCTTTCACGTGAGCTTTCTCGCGCCCTGCTACGTGCTCCACAGCGGCGGATTCCATTGGCGCGACGAGGTCGATTCGGTTGGTTGCCGGCTCTCGACGCCATGGGAGGAGCGCTTCGACCTCACGCCAGAGGAACAACCGTACGCGGAGAAGCTCGTGCAGGAGATCGTAGCCACGTTCCCGGAATACGAGCTCATGCCGCCCGATATCGGGTACCGGATCGTCCCGGATTTGCAGCACGAGAATCGCGTGCCGGGTGCGGCGACGATCTACGATTGCTTGATCAACGATCATTGGATTCCGCGCAAACAGCACGGCTGAACCAGCTGATCAGCCCAGGCTGTAGCCGTCGCGCGAGGCTGTTCTTGACGTCCAGGGGCAGTTTGTCTTACCTACGCCCGTTGCAGTTCAAAGCGTCGTCGTAACCCGCGGTCCGACCTCGGCCTCTTCGCCCCGCCCCACCATCGAGGACCATGCTCACTGCCCGCCAGATCGAAGAGATTACCTTGCGGTTCTTCCCGTTCGAGCACGACGGGGACACCTTCGGGTTCAGGGACGTCATTCTTCAAAACACTTCGCCATCGGACGACATCGAGATCGAAGGCGATACCCTCACCCTGACCTACGGGCTCTTGACGAGAATGCCCGATGGCAGCATCTCCGGGGTCTGCGAGTTTGCGAGGACGTACGACCTGACGAAGCTCTCCGAGGAGCGCTGGGCGGCCTATCTGGAGGGCTTCCGGCGGGCGTTCCCCTCCCTCGAGCACGACCCCGGCGTGGCGCGTCCGGAGGTGCTCGACGATCCGGCGAACGTGACCGCGGACGATTTCGAGCGGGCGTTCCTGACGCCTTGTCCCGAGGACGAGGACGACCGGACGTTCCTCGAGAAGACCGAGGAGGGCTACCAGGCCTTCCTGCTCCGGGCGCGGCCCAAGGGCAAAGAAGACGCCCGGCGCCGGCGCGCCGAAGCCGTCGAACAATGCATGGCTCGCCACGCGGAGGTGGCGGCCCGGGTCGAGCAGACCTACGGACTTCTCCTGCCCAAGCATGCGGCGCTGACCTGGGCTTTTTTCTCGAGCCTCTCCGCGCGCGAGTGGAAGGCGCCTCGCCGGCTCCTCGGCTGTAGCCCTTATACGCTGTCCTCGGGGGTGCTCAACTTCTATTCGGAGGCCTCTTTCCGGCGGCCGCTCGAGGAGGGCTTCGATCCGCGGATGCATTTCGTCGCTCCGGCCTTCCCGCCGGAGGCCCTGACCATGTTTTGCGGGGACTTCAGCGCGTTTGCGCTCTTCTATGACGATCCGGCCTACCTTCCCAGCGGCGCGGTCGTCTACGACATGGAAGACAAGTCCCGCTGGATTGGAGAGACCTTTTTCGACTTCTTCCGGGACTGGGCAAGGCAGCTCGTCACGTACCCCGCGCTTCTGAGGAATGATGACGGGGAGATCGACGAAGACATGTTCTTCAGCGTCCGCTTGTTCCTGGAGGCGATCGAGGAGTTCGAAGAATACATGGAGCAGGTCCGCGAAGAAGATCGCGCCCGGATGCGCTGGCCTTACAGCGAGCGCGCGCAGATGGCGGAGCTTCGCTCGGGGGTCGGCATTTGTACCGACCAAGGGGACGGCGCGGGCTTCGAGATTCCGTCGGACATCCATGCCGCCGAATCCCAGGAGGCCGTCGCGCAGGCGGTCGCGCGCGCCAGGCAGCTCCTCGCGGAAGGAGATCCGCGATATGCATTGGCGCTCGGCCGGGAGCTCCATTGCGCCTGCGGCGTCCCGGATCGGCAGAACGTCTCCACCCTCTGGCAGGCCGAGGCGCTTTCGTTGATGGTGGCCGCGTACGAGGCCCTCGGGCGAGGCGCGCTCGCGCGCAAAGTGGAGGTTCACCACGCGAATCGTGGGATCTTCATGAAGGACGCCTACAAGGACGCAGATCCCGCCACCGAGCCGCTGGGGTTCGAGTTTGCCGCGGCGATTTCGGGAAATTACTTTCCCTTCCTGATCCGGCGCGGCGAATACGAGCTGGGCTTCGAGACCGCGGACGGACAGGTCGCGGATCCGAGCGACTGTATCCAGCTCGAGGATGGAATCCTCACGATGAACCTGGCCTTCACCCGCAAAGACCCCGAGGACGGATCGGCCACGAAGATTACCTCGGCCGTGCCGTACGACGTGAGCGACGTCTCCGTGCAGCGCTTTCGCGCGTTCCTCGCCGGCTGGCAGAAGGGGTTCCCGGACGTCGCGAGGCGCTGGAAGCCGTGCATCGAACGCCTTCGAGCGAACGGAGCGGACCAGGATTTCCTCGAAGGGATGGATATCAATGACCTGTGGAGCACCCACGCGTGGGCCGATGAAGCGAATACCTCCGAGGAGGACTTCGCGTGGGCCATCCGGGACGGTCTCGAGAACGGCGGCAGAAACAAGGAGGAGCAATACAGGGCCTATCTGGAGGCCGAGCACCCTTCGGACGCGGAGCAGGACGAGCGTCGCTGGGCCGCCGCGCTGGAGACCGCCCTTTTGCGCTTCCCGGCGGTCGCGGCGCGGGTGGAGAAGACGTACGGGTTCCGCTTGCCCAAACATGTCGCGCTCGCGTGGGCCTATTTCTCGAGCCTGCAGGAATCCGAGGCGCGTGGTTTCCGGGAGCTGTTCAGCGTCGAACCCGCGGGCGTGATGGAGCTATTCGAAGACGGCGGGCTCGATCGAAAGGTCAAGGAGGGCTTCGACGAGCGACTGCACCGGGTCCAGCCGTGCGATGCCCCCGAGTGCCTGCTCGTCGCGGCAGCCGGCTCCGACCATCGGCTCGCCCTGATCTACGACGATCCGTCCTGTACGCCGAGCGGCCTGATGCTCGTCGAGAATGCTTTCCAGGTTTGGCGCGGGGAGACACTGCTGGACCAGATTCGCGCCTGGGTGAACGGCGTCCTCGAAGACGAGGTGGGTGCATTCCACTGCCGAAAGGAAGAGATGCTCCTGGCGCGGCGGCTGCTCGAGGTGCTGGATGGGTTCGCGGAGCACGAAGCGCGAATTCGACGGGAGGACCGCGCCGCCATGCGCTGGTCCTACGAGGAGCGGAGCGCGGTGGACCATGAGGTGGGTCTCTTCGGCATCTGGACCGACAAGGGAGATTCCCAAGGAATGGAGCTCGAAGGCGCGCTGACGAAGTACCAGGATGCGGCGGACGAGGTCCAGGCAAAGCTGCCGGGCTGGATTGCGCGCGCCAAGCGAGAGCTCGCGGACGGAGATCCTCGATATGCGCTGGCCCTCGGGCGGGAATTGCACGCTTCCTATCCATGGCCGCCCCAGGACGAGCGGCCCCCGCTTTGGCAAGCCGAGGCCCTGGAGCTGATGGTCGCAGGGTATGAGGCCCTCGGGCGGCACGCCCTGGCGCGTCGGGTGGAGGCCCACCACGCCCATCGGTCCCTGTTCAACCAGAGCGCATTCGAGGACGGCTGAACCTTCCCACGGAGCGCGATCCGATCATCGACGCGATGCCGGGCGGACCCATGTAGCCCTGCGTGCTCGGCAGGCGCTGCCGGGGAGGAGGAGACATGGTTCGAGCTGGCAAGTCCTGGTTTGCGTGGATGGTCGCCGCGTTTTTTGCGGCCGTTCCCGCGATTGCGCAGGCGGCACCCGAGGACGTCGCGGAGGATACGGGAGAGGTCGCGGAGGCTGAAAGTGCGTTCGTGTGGATTGGCGGGATCTCGGAGTCCTCCTTCCCATTCATCACGGTCGTCGCCGATGGCGGGACGGACCAAGCGGGAGGAGGATGGCAAGCCGCGGGCGCCACGCTGAAGTTCATGGATGGGCGGAGCATCTTTTTCTCGAATGCCTGGTCTTGCCAGGTGTTCGTCTGGATGCCGATCCGCCACGCGGTTCATGGAGTGATTACCCCGCAGAAGGCGGCGCAGGTGACCGCCGTGGCCGCGAGCAGCGCGTCCACGGTCGTGATGGGTCGAAGGCCGCATTGGCTCCGAGCGTCCTTCTGCGCGGATTTCGCAACCGAGCTGGAAACGCAAATGGATAAGCAGATGGCCGGGCTCGGCGCCAAAGTATCGGCGCGTTGAACGCCGACGCCATGGCCACGGGGGGAACCAGCAGACGGGCCAGCCGATCGGCATTGGCGCGGAGGTGGTGCTCACGGGGATTCGCCCCGAGGTGGCCCAGGCGCTCATCGGTCTCGATGTGGATCTCGGTAACATCGTCACGCGCAGCACGTTGCAGAGTGGGATTGCGTTTGCGATGCGGAAGCGCGTGTAGGCCGTGGGCGGAGAGTGGCAGCGCGACTGGGCCCGCGAGAAGACGGTGGCGGGCATGGTTGATCTTCTGGGACAACATGGCGGCGCGACCGGCGTCGTGACCGCCTGGGAGTGGCAGCTCCTCGGCCTCCATCAGGCCAGATAGCTCCGCGGAGCTCCTCGTCTCCCCCGCCGCTGGCGTCCCCGGTTTCCCTGGTTTGTTTGCGAAACGTGTAATTGTTCTTGCAGCGGATGCACCCCCGTGCCACGTGTCAGGGTTGCCATGAACCCAGTGCAAAAGTGGACATCGGGCCACCCGAGGGTGCGCACCGGATTCCGACAGTTCATCACGACGGCCTTGCTCTTGCTCGGCGGAGCCGCGCTCGCCGTGCCAGGGTGTGAGCGTTCAGAGGGGGAACCACCGAGCGATCCGGCGCCCGCCGCGCCAGCGGTCGGCGAGGACGACCACGCCAAAGCTCCCGACATCGATCTGGCCGGCGTCATGCGGCGCGCTCACTTCGCCTTCCGGCCCGAAGGCGAGCGCTTCTCCGGGGGGCATACCACGTACGCGGTGACGGCGAATGCAAGCGAGTTGCGCGTCGCGCCCGTGCTTTCCGGCGAGAAGGGCGGCGAGGTTTCGGACGCGCCGCTCGTCGTGAAGCTCGCCGACATTGCACGCGGGGGCGCGTCGCTGCTCGGGCCCGCCCCGCGCGCGGGGATCGACGAGGAAGGGCAGATCGAGATCACGCGCGGCGCCGCGGTCGAGCACCTGGAGAATACCGAAGAGGGCGTGGAGCAGAGTTTTTCCTTTGCGGACAAGCCTGCGGGAAAGGGCGACCTCGTGGCGCGGCTCGATGTCTCCGGCTTGGCCTACGCGGGGGCGACCGAGGGGGGGTTGCATTTCAAGGACGAGGCGACCGGCGCGGGCGTGCGTTATGGCAAGGCCACGTGGATCGACGCCCGCGGGACGAAGACGGACGTGTCCGTGACCCATGAGGACGGCGCGATCGTGATCACCGTCCCTGCCGCCGCGGTCGAGGCGAGCGCGTATCCGGCCGTGCTCGACCCGGTGATCGGGCCCGAGATCGCCATCGATGTGCCCGTGAGCGGACAGGCGTATGGGCCCATGGAACAACCCGACGTCGTTTATGGAAACGGGAACTACCTCGTCGTCTGGGCGGACATGCGTGTAGGCTCCAGCGACATCTTCGGGACGCGTGTCTCGTCCGCGGGCGTGGTCCTCGATCCGAATG
Organism: Polyangium sp. y55x31; assembly: GCF_029946505.1. GTDB lineage: Bacteria > Myxococcota_A > Polyangia > Polyangiales > Polyangiaceae > Polyangium. The sequence goes on along the minus strand of NZ_JARZHG010000004.1, from coordinate 71,942 downwards.
GGATCGTGATCTCGGCGGCGGCGGGAGAACAGACCGAGCCCGCTCTTGCATGGGATGGGACCCAGTGGATGGTCGTGTGGAACGACCGCCGCCCGAACGACACAGGCATCTTCGGCGCGCGCGTGAGCGCCGGCGGCGTGGTTCAGGATCCGAATGGATTTGCCGTCGACCCTACTCCTAGCGGTGAGGGGCCGGACATCGTGTGGACCGGTTCGACGTTCATCGTGGCCTATCGCGTGTACGGGATCCAGGTGACGCTGGTGAGCTCGAATGGCACGGTGGGGTCCACCACGACCGTCGCCAATGCATCTTCCGTGGAGTATTCCTCACCGAGGATCATGATGTACGGTGGGGACGTGCGTCTCTTCTTCAAACAGTGGTCGGCGCCCCACTACGTGAGGCTCACGCCGGCAGGCGCGCCGCTCGACCCGGCACCCATCGCCGTGCCGAGCGCCTCCACGCCGGCCCCTCTCGAGGTCACCAGCGATGGGACGACGGCGGCCCTTTTCTGGGCGCGTGGCGATAGCGCGCTCAACAAGGTCAAGGTTTATTGGTTGACGCTCCCGGGCAACGGCACCGGGCAGGCGTTGACGGGCAGCGCCGCGAACTATGCCTTCGAGAACTTCGCCGCGACCTCCTTCAATGGCCACCACTACGTTTTCTGGGCCGAAGTGCAAGGTACGACCTTCACCATCGGCGTCACGAAAATCGACGCCATGGGCGTGGTGAAGGCGTCCGCCTATGTCTACACGGGCCCGCTCGACTACAATAACGAAAACGCGCTAGCCGCGAGCAACGACGGCACGAACCTCCTCTTGACCATGAGCCGCGGGAACGAGATCGTCGCCCTCCGGCTCGACAGCTCGCTCGCGCTGATCGGCGCTTCGCCCACCGTGCTCTCGTTGGGCAAGAACAGGGAGGGCGATCCGGCGGTGGCCTACAATGGGTCGAGCTGGCTCGTCACCTGGACCGATTACCGCACCGGCCCGCAGTCCGACATCTACGGCGCGCGGATCGACACGAGCGGCACGGTCCTCGATCCGAACGGGATCGCGATCACGACCCACGCGCAGGCCCAGAGCGCGCCGAGCGTCGCCTCCAACGGCACGGACTGGCTGGTGGCCTGGACCGATGCGAGAAACGCGTCCCTCGCCTGGGACATCTACGGCACCCGCGTCTCGGCCAGCGGCACGGTGCTGGATCCTGCCGGCCTGGCCATCGGCAAGCACGATTATCAGCAAGCGGAGCCCGCCATCGCCCCGGCAGGTGCGGATTACATGGTGGTATGGAGGGACAGCAACGACGGCATCCGGGGCACGCGCGTCTCGCAGGCCGGTACCGTGCTCGATCCGCTGGGCTTCGATATCGACCCCGAATACAGTGTGCCTTCCATCGCGTACAATGGCACCGACTATCTCGTCGCCTGGTCGCCTGGAACCTGGGTGGCTGGAGGGGTCCGACGCGTGAGCCCCGCGGGCGTGGTCCTCAGCACGGTGATGGCGTACTACTTTAGCATCCCGGATATCGCCTCGAATGGTACCGATTGGCTCGTGCTCGACAGCGGCGGTGATGTGAGGGGCCTGCGCGTCGCGGCCGATGGCACCCTCCTCGGCTCCTTCTTTACCATCTCGTCCAAGACGAACGTCCAGGACAAGGCCAGAGTGGCCTGGGACGGCAGCCAGTACGTGGCGGTATGGGAGGACGAGCGCAACGGAGAGGACCAGGATGACATCTATGCTGCCCGCATCTCCCCGGACGGCGTCGTCGTGGATCCCGCTGGGCTGCTCATCACAGGCGGCGTGTCGCCGGAGCGGACGCCCGCCATCGCGGCGGGGCCGAAGGGCAAGGTCCTCGTGGCGTACAGCGCCGCCGACACGAGCCCTGGTGTATGGGCATTCCGCGCCAGGGCCCGTATCGTGGACACGCTGGATCCGAACGGAACCGCGTGCCTCAAGGGCTCGCAATGCCTCTCGGGCTTCTGCGTGGATGGCTTCTGCTGCGATACTGCCTGTGATGGGTCCTGTCAGGCCTGCTCGACGGCGAAGAAGGGCGCGGGCCCGGACGGGACGTGCGGGCCCATCGCGGTCGACGTCGATCCGGACAACGAATGCGCGGTGCAGGCGCCGTCGACCTGCGGCACCACGGGCGTGTGTAGCGGGAGCGGGGCCTGCGCGCTGCATCCGGCGGGGACGACCTGCGATCCGGCCTGCTCCGGCGATGCCGTGCAGGCCCGCGCCTGCGACGGGCTCGGCGGCTGCGTATCCTCGGGCGCCCCGCAGAGCTGCGCGCCGTACACCTGCGCGGGCGGCGCTTGCAAGAATGCCTGTACCACCAACTTCGATTGCTCGGCGGGCTCGGCCTGCATCGGCGGCACGTGCAAGCTACTCGTGCCGGACGGCGAGGCCTGCACGGTCGCATCCGAATGCCAGTCGGGGAGCTGCGTGGACGGGGTCTGCTGCAATACGGCGTGCGCCGGCCTCTGCGTCGCCTGCACGGCGGTGAAGAAGGGCTCCGGCGCGGACGGCGTTTGCGGCGCTGTCGCGGTGGGCGTGGATCCGGACGACGAGTGTCCCGCACAGACGCAGGAGAGCTGCGGCAGCACGGGCTTCTGCAATGGCGGCGGCGCGTGCCAGCTCTGGCCCCAGGGCGTCGCGTGTGGCCCGACCTCGTGTCAGGGCAACGCGATGAAGGGCTTGGTCTGCGACGGTCAAGGGACGTGCACGAACGAGCTCGCCGGCAAGGACTGCGCGCCCTATGTCTGCGTGAACGGGGCCTGCAAGACCTCGTGCGCATCGAGCGCGGATTGCCTGCCGGGGAACGTTTGCAACGCGGGCGTGTGCGCCGTCGTGGGCGGGCTCGGGCAGGCGTGCGCCACGGCGCTCGATTGCCAGTCGGGCTTCTGCGTGGATGGCGTTTGTTGTGATTCGGCGTGCACGGGCAAGTGCCAGGCCTGCGCGGCGGCGAAAAAAGGGCAAGGGCAGGACGGGAGCTGCGGGCCGGTGGCCCTGAACCAGGATCCCGACAACGAGTGCGCGGTGCAGGTCCCGTCCACGTGCAAGCAGAATGGCGCGTGCGACGGCAACGGGGCCTGTGCGTTGTGGCCTGCGGGTACGGCGTGCGCGCCTGCGTCGTGCGACGGCGTGATGCAGACGAGCGCGTCGTTGTGCGATGGTCAGGGGACGTGTGTGCCAGGCAGCGCGGAGGCATGCACCGAGGGATACACGTGCGTCGGAGGAGCATGCGCCACGGGCTGCACGGACGACGCATCGTGCGCGACCGGGTACTATTGCGACACGACGTTCGGCGCCTGCGCGCCCAAGCCCGACGCGGGCAGCGGGAGCGGCGGCAATGGCGGTAGCGGCACCGGCGGCGGTGGCAATGGCGGCACCGGCGGCGGTGGCAATGGCGGTGGCGGCGGCAACGGCGGTGGCGGCGGCAATGGCGGTGCCGACACGGGAACGGGCAGCACCACGAGCACCGGCAGCGGCCCAAGCGCCCCGCCGTCCGCTTCCGTCAACTGTAGCTGCCGAACCGCGGGGGAATCGACCTCGTCGCGTCTCGGCGCCTCGTTCGTCCTCGCGCTCGTGGCCCTGGGCATGAGGCGCCGAAGGCCCCGCGCGGCCGCATGACGTGCGCATGAGCCCCGGACGTCGCAAACCCCTCGCGTCCGGGGCCCATTGCAGGGAAGGCTCCCGGGCCCTCTTGCATGTCATGCGTCGTGACCGTCGAGCGCGTGAGATCCCCCTCGTACCCCCCCATCATCCCGAGCTCCACGTGACCTGACCTCGTCGCGTCACCTCGTGGATGAATCGTCAGCCCTCGCCCGTGCCCTCTTTCGGAGGCTCGCCCCCTTCGACCGGCGCCGCCGCCACGCCCGGCGCCGCAATCACCTTCCGGATCGCCGTCAAATGCCGCTTCGTCACGCCCGTCACGGCGAGGATCTGCGCATCCGTCGCCGTGCGTAGCGCCGTCATCGAGCCGAGCTCGCGCAGGAGCGCCTTGCGCACGGCGTCGCCGAGGCCGGGGATGTCCTCGATTTCGGAGCGAAGTCGCCGCGCCTTGCCGAGCTTTTCGCGAATGTGGTTCGCGAACCGGTGCGCCTCGTCGCGGGCGCGTGCCAGGAAAAACAGCGACGAGCTGCCCGGCCGGAGCAAGATGCCGTTCTTCTGGCCAGGCAAATACACGCGGTCGACCATCTTCTCGCCGATCACGCTCTCCCGCTCCTTTGCGAGGCCCACGATCGGCATTTCATGCAGGCCCAGATCACGCGCCGCCGAGAGCGCGACATTGAGCTGCCCCCGGCCACCGTCGACCACGAAAAGGTCCGGCAAATCCCACTCCGCTTCGGCCTTTTTCCCCGACGACGGCGGCGGCGGCTCCGAGGGCGTCTCCGTTCGGGCCTCGTCGACCGCCTCCGCGGCCGCCTCGATCTCCGTCCCCGGCTCCGCGATCGCCGCCGCCTCCGAAGCGAGATCCGCCTCCGCGGCCGCCTCTGCCGCTGCCTCCGCGGCCACCTCGGCCTCCTTGATCTCCTTTGCCGTGCGGCCGCGCCGGAAGCGGCGGGCGAGGACCTCGTACATCGCGGCGTAATCGTCGCCCTCGGTCTTCGTGCGCACCCGGAAGCTGCGGTAATGCTTGCGGTCGGGCTGGCCGTCCTTCATCGCGACGATCGAGCCGACGGTGTCGCCGCCGCCGAGGTGCGAGATGTCGCAACACTCGATGCGCCGCGGGAGCGAGGGCAGGCGCAAGCGCTCGCGCAGGTCGTCGAGCCGCGCCTCGATGTCGTCCGAGGCGCGCTGTTTTTCCTTGAATGCGTGCTCCGCATTCTCGCGCGCCATCGCGAGGAGCTCGACGCGCGGCCCGCGCTGCGGCACGACGAGCGCGACCTTGCGGCCCCGGCGATCGCCGAGCCATTCGGAGACGCCCTCGGCGCCGTCCGGCAAGACGGGCAGGAGGATCTCGTCCGGAATGACGTCGACCGGGACCTCGGCCTCGTCGCCGTAGTATTGCGTGAGGAAGTTGCCGAGGATCTCCTCGTCGGGCAGCTCGACGCCGCGCAAGGAGAACGAGACCGTGTCGGCGACGCGGCCGCTCCGGACCTTGATGAGCTCGACCTCGGCGATCGAGCCCTCGCGGTAGAGGCCGACGACGTCCTGGTCGACGTCCTTCACGGAGACGACGCGCTGCGATTCGCGCGCGCTCTCGACGGCCTTGAGCTGGTCGCGGTAGATCGCCGCGCGCTCGAACTCCATGGCGCGCGCCGCTTCCTTCATGCGTTTTTCGAGCTCGCCCGTGAGCTCGTCGTGGCGGCCTTCGAGGAAGAGCGAGACGGAGCGGACCTGCTCGGCGTATTCGTCGCGATCGACCTCGTAGACGCACGGCGCGGGGCAACGCTTGATCTGGTATTGCAAGCAGGGCCTGCGCCGCGAGGCCATGTCGAGGTCGGTGCAGGTGCGGAGCTTCCAGTGCTTGTTGACGAGGTGCAGCGTGCGGCGCGCGCTCGTCGCCGAGTGGAAGGGGCCGAAGTAACGAGCGCCGTCGGGCGAGGGGCGGCGCACGGTCTCGAGGCGCGGCCAGGGGTTTTTCGTGTCGATCCGCAGACAGAGAAAGTCCTTGTCGTCCCGGAGCTTCACGTTGAAGCGCGGCTTGTGCTTCTTGATGAGCTCGTTCTCGAGGACGGCCGCTTCCTTCTCCGTGGAGGTGACGACGGTCTCGAGGTCCCGCACGATCTTGCGCAGGATCGGGATGAAGTACCGCGAGTCGCTGCCGCCCTCCTGGAAGTAGCTGCGGACGCGCGAGCGCAGGCTCTTCGCCTTGCCCACGTAGATCGCGGCCCCGGTCTTGTCGTAGAAGAGGTAACAGCCGGGCTTTACGGGAAGCGTGTCGAGCTTCGCGAGGACCGGATCCGTCTCGGGCTCGGGAGCGCGTGCGTCGTCGGACACGTCCTTCGTCTAGCGCCGGATCGGCGCTCCTAGCAAGCTCTGGCTTGACGCGACGCCGAACCGAGAGCGACGCTCGCTTCCGCACGAGCGGTGTCTCGTGATGAGGGCTCCGCTCGGCGAGCCGAGCGGAGCCCCCAAACCCCCATGCCCACCCCGAAACCCACGCCCAAGCCAGCACCCAGGCCCACGCCGAGCCAGCCTTCGACGGGCTTTCGTGTCGCGCTCACCCTCGTCAAGATCGTCGCGATCGTCTGGGGGTTCGTCGCGACCCTGGTCTCGCTGATGGCCGCGGTCGGCGCGTTGACGGAGAACGGCTACGCCCGGACGCTCATCGCGCTCGCCGTGACCGTGATCGTGCCGCTCGGGATCGCCGACAGGCTCCTGCCGGAAGGAGAAACCAAGGGCGGGGCGAGCATCATCTCCGACGTGCTCGCGATCTTCCTGCTCGGCGTGTCGCTCGCGTTCACGGGCGCGGCGAAGTTCACCGGGTCGCTCTACGTGAAGGAAGGCGATCGCCTCGCGGCCTCGGGCTACAAGACGCTCGCGCAGGTCGCCTACCTGCTCGGCGGCGTGCGGCCCGACTTCCCCGAGCCCGCGCCCGCGCCCGCACCCGCAGCGGACACGGCGACAGATGCAGGCGCGGACGCAGAGGCCGCAGCGGATGCAGGCGCGGCGGCGGACGCGGCGGAGGTGACGCCCACGGCGGCGGACGCAGGCGCGGCGGTCGACGCGAGCGCGCCGGTGGACGCGGGCGTGACGGGCAAGGCCGACAAGACGCCGGCCGAGCTCTTCCGCAGTCTCTCGCCGTCGGTCGTGACGATCTTCGTGAAGAAGGGCGAGGCGCAAGGCGGCGGGACGGGGTTCTTGATCGACGAGGCCGGGGTCGTCGTGACGAACCACCACGTGATCGAGGGCGCCGCGGCGGCGCGGATCAAGTTCGAGAACGGCGCGGCCTACGACGACATCCAGGTGCTCGTGGACAACCGCGAGGCGGACCTCGCGCTGCTCGCGATCGACCTGAAAAAACCGCTCGAAGGCGGCGCGGCGCCGGAGGCAAAACCGCTCGATCTCGGCGACTCGGACAAGATCGTGGTCGGCGAGAGGGCGATCGCGATCGGCAATCCGCTCGGGCTCGAGCACACGCTGACCGACGGGCTCGTCTCGGCGCGGCGGCTGCACGAAGGAAGGCAGTGGATCCAGATCTCGGTGCCGATCTCCCCGGGAAACTCGGGCGGACCGCTGTTCAACATGCGCGGTGAGGTGATCGGGATCAACACGGCCCAGTTCGGCGGGGCCTTCGCAGGCGCGCAGAACCTGAACCTCGCCGTGCCCGTGAACGAGCTCAAGCGCCTCGTCAAATCGAGCTACCCCGGGCGGCGCAAGCTCGGCGATCCGAGCGCCTCCTCCAGCCAGTGGTGAGTCCCTTGCGCCAGAAAATCGTCTTCGTCTTGCTCATCTGCCTCCTCGGAGGGTTCGGCGCGATCTTCGTGACGCGGAGCCGCGCGCCCCACACGGCGCCGCCGCCGAAACGCGAGGCCGCCGAAGCCGCGCTGCCCGCCCCGAGCGGGAGCACGAGCGCAGGCCCCGGCACGAGCGCCGCGGCGAGCGCGGGGCCTTCGCCGGGCACGAGCGCGAGCACAGGGCCCGTGCCGGTGGCGAACGGGAGCTCGAGCGCAGGCGCGCCGCCGGTCGACGCGAAGCCGCAGCCGCTGCTCGATCGGCCGCTGAAGGTGGTGTCGCTCGGCTGGGAGCTGGCGGCGCCGGGGATGCTCGCGAACGAGGGACAAACGCCGGGGCCGAAGAGCGTGTTCACGGCGGCGGGGCTCGACGTGCGGATCAGCGTGTCGGACGCGATGAGCGCGGTCGAGGAGGCGCTCGCGCGAGGCGGCGGCGACGAGAACGGCGCGGACGTGGCCGTGGTGCCGCTGCCGACGTTCATCGCGGCCTACGAGCGGCTGCGGGCGCTGTCGCCCGAGGTGTTTTTCGTGGTGGGTTTTTCCCGGGGGCGCGAGGCGTTCGCGGCGAAAGATGGGCTGCCCTCGGGGCCCGTGAAGGGCGACGTGACGCTCGTGGGCGCGCCGGGCGCGTCGTCGACGTTCGTGGGGCTCTTCTTGCTCGACGTGGCGGGCGTGCCGCCCGCGAACGTGAAGGTCGTGGCGGCGGGGAGCCACGACGAAAAAGAGGCCACGTTCGTCGCGTTCGATCGGACGGAGATGGGCGCGGACGGGGCCGCGGGGCGCAAGATCGTGCTGACGACGGCGGACACGCCGCGGCTCGTTCCGCTCGTGGCCGTGGCGCCGCACGGGCTCGTCGCCGACAAGGAGCGCGCGCTCGCGGCGTTCGCGAAGGGTCTTTTGGAGGGCCAGAAGAAGCTCGCCGCGGATGCGCCGGGCGGGGCGCGGATCGTGGCGGCGGCGAAGGGCGCGCCGGAGCCGCTCACGCTCTTGCGGCGGCTCGGGGACGTGGCGCCGGCGTCGATCGGGGACAACGCGAGGATGGCGGGTTTGTCGGGGCGCGGGGCGCTCACGCTGACGACGTTGTTCGCGCGGTCGTGGCAGCTTTATCGCGGGACCTCGCTGCTCGCGACGCCGCCGCCGGAGGCGCCGCCGATCGCGACGAACGTGATCGCGGCGCTCGCGCGGTCGGGCGCGCTGCCCGGCGGCGACACGAAGGCCGAGGCGGGCAAGGGCAAGCTGGAGGAGGGCGCGAAGCCGCTCGTCGTGTTCCGCCAGGAAAAACTCGACGAGGAGGCGCTGATCGACACGATCGGGCTGCTCGCCGCGGTGTTCGAGCGGAGCGTTTTGCGCGTGTCCGTGACGAGCGGGGCGGGCGTGGACGCGGCGAAGACGAAGAAGGTGATCGAGGCGGCGGCGGGGCGCTTCGATCTCGAGAGCGGAAAGCTCGTGGCGCCGAAGAAGGCGGGCGCGAAGGGGGCGGCGGTGGTGGAGGTGATGGCGCTGCCGTAGCGGGGCGCCGTGATTTCGGAGGCTGTGGCCGGGCCATGCTGAGAATCCTTCGCGAACAGGTCGACGCGCTGCGCCGGGTGGAGCTCGAAGAGTACCGGGAGCGCGTGCTCGCGCAGATCCGCGATATTTTTCCGGCGGAATGGTCCACGCTCGGCGAAGAGGGCGCTGCGTCGCTCGTCGACCGGGCCCTCGACCGCGCGGCGCGTCACGGGTGCAAGTCGGAGCAGGACGTGTTCCGCTACGTCTCGCTGATGCTGGTGCTCGGGCCCGATTTCGAGGAAGATCCGGCGCTGCCCTGGGTGCGCGAGATCCTCGACGACCCGGAGGCGAGCGGCTGGCAGAAGGTGAGCGCATTGATGGACCGGGCCATCACGTGGCTGCGCGAGCGGGACGCGCCGAAGGGCGCGGAGGAGGTGGGTCGTGAGTAACGGGGATGTGCCCATTCCGCGGCCACGGCCGGAGCGGCCGGAGGACCAGGCCGCGAAGGCCGATCAGCTCCAGAACGCGAACCAGGCCGCGTCGAACATGCCCGCGTCCGAGGCCGGCGCGGCCTGCGCGGATTGCCCGCAAGGGTTCAAGCTCGAATACAAGAGCCGCTACACGGAAGCCGGGCAGAACGACAAGACGCCGAACCGGTACACGAAAGAGGTGTGGGTGCCGGCGAAGGAGTTCATCTTCCTGATCGGGCAGGATCGGAAGCTGACGGTCCGGACGAACCCGCCGATGGCCGACGCGGAGTGGGAGGTGAAGGCGGTCGGCAATCACAGCGGGACGCCGAAGCCGAACAAGGGCAAGGGCGCGGAGTTTTCATGGGTCCCGCAGGTGACGGCGGCGCAGCGGCCGACGAGCGCGTCACGTTCGCCGAACCCGCCGGTGAAATACGAGGTGACCGTGAAGCTCACGCGCGGGCGCTCGACGACGATGACGGAGACGATCGAGCAGGATCCGCGCGACATCATCCGGCAGGAGTACGTGGACGCGCGGATGTACCGGTCGGGCTTCACGCTCCACGTGCCCTACCGGGACTGGATCATCACGGCGCCGCGCGCGGAGTTTTTGAACAACAACAATTACGCGCAGTACAAGCTGGTGCTCGACTCCGGAATGGTGAAGCTGCTCGAAGCGGTGGAGGCGGAGTACGGGGAGACGGTGACCGTGAACAGCTCCTGGCGGTGCCCGCGGAGGAATCTGGCGGCCGGGAGCAAGGTGCCGAACTCGAACCACCAGCACGGCGGCGCGATCGACATGGCGCCGAGCAATTACAACGGCATCCGGGGCGCGCAGGCGGGCCGCACCGCGATCATGAACCTGTATCGAGCGGCGCTCGCGGCGAAGGAGAAGACGGGCGCGCGGATGGTGCTGCTCGAAAAAGGGCCGACGGCGCTGCATTCGGGCAATACGGACTTGCCGCGGCCCGACGCGAAGAACCCGGACAAGAACAACGACGGGATCCGGGACAACGATTCGTCGACGATGAGCAAGCTGTCGAACGCGTCGCACGTGCACATCGACAAGGAGCCGCCCGGCGGCGGGAACGACGATTAGCCGCGCGTGACGGGCCGCGACGGCTCGTGCAGAGGACTTCCAGAGATCGGGGCTCCTCGTGTACCCTGTCCCGGATGGCATCCGAGAGCGGCCGTTACGACAAGCTCGCCGAGATCGCGTCCGGCGGCATGGCCACGGTCTACCTCGCGCGTGCCCACGGCCTCGGCGGGTTCGAACGGCTCGTCGCCGTGAAGGAGATGCACCCGCACCTCGCCAAGGAGCCGGAGTTCGTCGCGATGTTCCTCGACGAAGCCCGGCTCGCCGCGCGGATCCGGCACCCGAACGTGGTCGCGACGCTCGACGTGACCGAGAACGAGGCCGGCACGCTCTCGCTCGTGATGGAATACATCGAGGGGCCGAGCCTGCAGCAGGTCCTGCGGCGCGCCGTTCGTCAGCGCGATCGCGTGCCGCTCGACATCGGGCTCCGGATCTTCCTCGACGCGCTCGCGGGCCTCGATGCCGCGCACGAGCTCACGGACGAGAGCGGCGTGCCGCTGCACATCGTGCACCGCGATGTGTCGCCGCAAAACATCCTCGTGAGCACGGACGGCATCGCCAAGCTCACGGATTTCGGGGTCGCGCGCGCCGATTCGCGGCTTTCGAGCACGCGGACGGGGACGGTGAAGGGGAAGGTGCCGTACATGGCGCCCGAGCAGATTCGTTCGAAGGCGCTCGATCAGCGCACGGACGTGTATGCGGCGGGGGCGGTTTTGTGGGAGATGCTCGCTTGTCGGCGGCTCGTGCAGGGCGATAGCGAGGTCGCGATGATGTACCAGATCACCGAGGGCGCGGCCGTCTCGCCGCGCGAGGTGATCCCGGAGGTGCCCGAGGGCATCGCGCGCGCTTGCTTGAAGGCGCTGGAGAAAAACCCCGACGATCGATATACGAGCGCCGCCGAATTCGCCGAGGCATTGGAGGCGGCCGCGCGCGCGGAAGGGGTCGTGCTGGCGAATCATCGCGCGGTGGCGGCGTATGTCCGGGCGATCAACGTGCACCGCGCGCCGTCGGCGCTCGCCCCGGAGAGTCGGCGGTCACTGGTGTCGGGCATTTCGGGCGTGACGGGATCGGGGACGGGGACGGGGAGCAAGGAGGCGGCGCTGCCGGTGCCCTCGACGCCGGCGCGCACGACGCTGACGAGCATGCGGGATGCGGACGTCGAGGCGTCGAAGAAGAGGTCGTTCCGGGGGATTTTCATTTCGGTCGGCGCGGGGGCAGTGGCGGCGCTCGCGGTGTTCGTGTGGATGCGTTATGGGAAGCCGCCGACGGACGCCCATTTGCCGAGCGAGGCGCCGGCCGCAGAGGGCGCACGGGTCGAGACGCTGGCGCCGCCCGTGACGGCGGCCGCGGCGCCGCCTTCCGCGTCCGTGGTGGCGCCCGCGGCGTCGTCGGCGAATGCGGCGAATGCGGCGTCCGCGGGGACGGCGCAGCCCGCGGCGGCGAAGCCCGCGGCGCCCGTTTCGACGGCCACGACGAGCCGGACGGCAAAACCTCCGTCGAAGGGGGGCTATCGCCCCCGGGAGTTATGACGCGTTTCATGCGACGTTCCATCGCTGCACTCGTAGTAGCGGCTCAGCTCGCCGTTTCGAGCGCGCCCGCGTTCGCCGGGCCGACCGCCGCATCCGCGGCCGCGGCGCAGAAGGCGTTCGACGCAGGGCAGGATCTTTTCGACAAGGGCCGGCACGAGGAGGCGATTGCCAGGTTTCGCGAGGCCTACGCGATCACGAAGAGCCCGAATGCACGATTGATGGTCGCGCGTTCGCTGCTCGCCATGGGCAAGACCGTCGAGGCTTATGAAGAGCTCTCGGCGACGCGTATCGAGGCGGCGACGCTCGCCGAGCAGCAACCAAAATACGAGCGGGCCCGCGATAGCGCGGCGGCCGATCTCGCGGCGCTCGAGCCCAAGGTGGCGAAGGTGATCGTGGCGCTCGCGCAGCCCGAGGGCGCGCGCGTGACCCTCAATGGGACGATGCTGCCCGCCGAGCGGCTCGGCGTGGCCATCGTGGTGCTGCCGGGCAAGGTGGTGGTGGACGTCGAGCCGGCAAAAGGCGCGCCGATGCACCGCGAGGAGGTCGTGGTCGGCGGGCAGACGAAGACGATCTTCGTGGCCCCGGGGGTCGAGGCGTCGAATCCCGAGCCGATCACGCCCGCGCCGGCGGAATCGACGACGGGCGGCGGGGTGCGGATCGCCGGATACGTGGTCGCAGGGCTCGGCGTGGTGGGGCTCGGGGTGTTCGGCGTGACGACCGCGATGGCGCAGAGCAAATACGACGGGCTCATCGCCGATTGCGGGGGCAAACGGTGCACGGATCCGCGTTATGCGGAGGTGATCGACGAGGGAAAACGGCTCGATACGATCGCGCTCGGCTCGCTCGTGGGCGGCGCGGTGGGCGTGGCGGCGGGCGCGCTGATGATCGCGCTCGGCGGGCCGAAAGCGGCGAAGAAGGCGGACGCGAGGGTCGTGGTCGGGCCCGGGGGCGCGTTCGTCGAGGTGGGCGGGGCGTTCTGATCCGGGCGAGGTTTGGCATGACGTACAAGATGATTTCGAGGCTCGCCTGGTTGCCGCTCTTCGTCGGCCTCGTCGGCTGCAATCGGGACTGGGACGCATACGATCCGCGGCTCGGCGGCGGAGGCGCGGGCGGCGCGGGGGTGAGCGTTTCGAGCAGCAGCAGCAGCTCCGGGGAGGGCGGCGTCGGCGGAATGGGAGGCGAGGGCGGCGCGTCGAGCAGTAGCTCCGCAACGGGAGGCGCCGGGGGCGGGGGAGGCGCCGGGGGCGGGGGAGGCGCCGGGGGCGGCGCTCCGGCGTGCACGATCGCCTTGAAGGACGATTTCGACGATGGGATGACCGATCCGGCAGAGTGGTCGATCTACGCGGAAAACGGCGCGTCGGTCGCCGAGTCCGAGGGCAACCTGATCGTGACGATGGAGCCCGGGGTCCTCGGGTACGCGGTGCAGTACTCGACCCAGCCGTACGACATTTCGAATTGCGGCGCGTTCGTCCGGGCGCTGGAGGTCCCGAACCCGACCGCCAAAGCTTATGCGTCGTTCCAGATCGGCCTCGAAGCCGAGAACGCGGTCGAGATCGCTTTCTACCAGGGGACGCTGTACTTCCACAAGATCCTCGCCGGCAACTACACCGATGTGGCGTTCGTCGAATACGATCCCACCGCGCACGCGTTCTGGCGTATTCGCGAGCAGGACGGCAATACGTTCTGGGAGACGTCGCCCGACGCGCAGCAATGGACGGTGCAGGCGAGCGAGCCGAACCCGCTGCCCGCCGGGGAGATGTACGTGGCCCTGGTCGGAGGAATCGACGAGCCGGCGCCGGACCCGGGCCGGGTGCGTTTCGACAATCTCAACATCCTGCCCTGATGCAGGCAGGTTTTCAGCGTCTCACTGCGATTCGACGCTGATCTTGTTGCCCTTCACGTCCACGGCCACGGCCCGGACACGGAGCAATCCGCTCGTGACCGCGCCGACGAGCCCCGTGAACGTGAAATCGATCTGCTGCGCCGACATCGTGTTGTTGTATCTTTGCGGTCGCACGAGGATGCCCTCGTTGTTCGGGTCGTCGATGACGACGTCGGATTCGCTCGACGTATAGGTGCGATTCCAGTCCTCGATGTCGTAGGCCCGCTCGGAGAGGGGCACGAGGCCTTCGAGGATGGTGCTCGCGTCGGCCTCGAAGGTGGCGACGGAGACGCTTCGGAGATCGAGCTCGCCCGCAGGGACGTGGGCCCTGACCGTGACCTTGGGCTCGAGAGGGTTCGTCATGTCCACCTTGCTGATCTCCAGCGTGGGCGCGCCTCTGTCCGTATAAGGCAGGACGTCGAGCGGGTGGACGCAGTCCTTCTTGTTGTCGCCGGGCTTGCGAATCTCGAAATGCAGGTGCGCGAAGCCATTCGAGGCCTTGCCACTCAGGGCGATGACCTCGCCGGCATCGACCTGGTCCCCGACGTCGACGTCGACCTCGGAGCAATGCACGTACGTGCTGTAGTAGCTGCCGTGATCGACCTTCACGAGCATGCCGCCGGCGCTCGTGTCCTTCTGAATCTCGCTGACCCGGCCTGCAGCGATAGAGTAAATATCCGTGCCCTCGGGAACGGCAATGTCGATGCCGCGATGAAAGTCGTAAACGTCGTCTTCCGTACGGACGCGAGGACCAAAGGTCGATGAGAGTGGAAAATCACCGTCGGTGGCGCCGCTGATTGGCCAAACGACAGGTCCATCGGCCCCGCAGCCGGCCAGGACGAGCGTGCCCGCAGAAACGAGGACGAACGCACCCCGCGACATTAAGGATTTCATGAATGTATGATATCATTCGTGACCGGTCGCGGGAGGGAAATGCGCTTCCCAGGGCCGGCCGTTCAGGGCAACGTGGTGCCCTGGGGCAGCTCTGCGCGAAAATTCGGCGCAAGTAGATCCCGCGCGAGCTGGACCTCGACGAGATCGAGGACCGGGCTGTCCGCGACTTTGCGCAAACGATCCGCCGCCGCCGGGTCGCCCGACGCGCGACGCGCCATGGCCGTGTAAAACTCCGCCTCGACTCGCTGCGCCGCATTCTGCGCCGAGGCGAGGAGGCCGTCGTCCGTCGTGCGCCCGAGCGCCCACTGCGCGAGCCTGACGACCCACGCGTCACGATCGCCGTTCGTCGAGAGCGCGCGCGTGGCCGTGTCGTCCGGTGCCGCGCGGAGCTCTCGTTCGAGGAGGAGGAGCCAGAGGCCGCCATAAATGCGCTCTTCCTGATCGACGTCGGCTTCGAGGCCCTGGCGAACGGCCGCGCGCGCCGCGTCGAGGTCACGTCGCACGAGCGCGCGCGAGACGACCTGGAGGACCGTGGCGCCGAGCGCAGGACGATCGCTGGCCGCGACGGCGAGGGCACGATCGTGCGCGCGTCGCGCGGCCTTGGCGTCGCCGTACGCGTCGAGGACGCGGCCGAGCAAGGTCTCGGCCCGCGCGCGCATCCCCGCGTCGCCGCGCTGCTTCTGCGAGGCGAGCGCGGCGGAGAGCGCGTCCGCGAGCTCGGCCTTGGCCGCGTCGGCAGCGCCGAGGTCGCGCTGAATCTCGAACGCGAGCAGGTGCGCCTCGGCGAGATCGGCGAGGGCGACACGCGCGTCGGGCGCGGCGTACGCGCGGCGCAGATCGTCGAGCGCGGCGGCGGAGTCCTTGGCCTGGCGATCGGCGCGCGCGACGCGCACCCACGCGGCGACCGAGGGGTCGGCCTTGGCCGCGGTCACGAAGAGCGGGCGCGCCGCGGCGAGGTCACCGCTGCGGACCTCGACGGAGGCCATGAGCAAGCGCAGGCGCGCCGGCGTGGGTTCGAGGCCGGCCGGCGCGATCTCCGGTCGATCGGCGGCCGCGAGGATCGGCGCGGCGGCGCGGAAGGTGCGGCGAACGGCGTCGACGTCGCCCGCGTCGGCGTCGACGGCCATGGCCTCGTAGACGATGCGGTTCGCGGCCGCGATGAACCTCGGGCTCGGCTGCGCGCCGAGCGCGCCCGCGAGCACGGCCGGCGCGCCCTCGGACATGCCGAGGCGCACGAGCTCTTCGGCGAGGAGCGCGGCCATGCGGAAGTTCTTCGGGTCCTTGCGGTACGCCTCGAGCACGCTGCCCCAGACGCCCGCCTCGACGAGGCGTGGATCGAGCCGCTCTTCGCGTTCGTCCTCGTCCTCGCCCGTGGGCGCGCCCTCGTTGGCGAACGCCGCCGCGACCATCTCCCACGCCTCCGCGTCGCCGTCCTCCGAGGCGACCATGAGGCTTCGGCGCAGCGCGGGCTCCGTGATGAGCCGGACCTCGGAGCTCTCGATGCGCGACAAGGCGCCCTGGGCGTCGCCGTGGCGGATGAAGATCGACGCGAGCATGACCGCGCCGGTCTCGATGGAGCGCGCCGCCTCCATGGCCTCGGCGCGCTCGGGCCGCTTGCCCGTTTGTCGGAAGATGCGGTTGATCTCGATGCCGCGGTTGACCCACGCCTCGATCGCGTTCGCCGCGGCATCGAGCGTTTCTCCCGACGGATCGACCATGGCGCGCGCGGCGAGGTAACGCGCCTCGGCGCCGAGACGAACGCCGGGGCTGCCCGCGTGCGTGTCGCCGATCCAGCGTTCGAGGTTCGAGAGGTGCTCGTCGAGCTCCGCGCGTCCTGGCGCTTCCTTGCCGATCGCCGCGGCGCGCATGCGCATGAGCGCGTGCACGCGGCCCTCGTCGCCGAGGTTCGAGAGGTGGCGGATCGCGCCGTCGAGCGCGCGCGCGCCGGCCTCGTCGACCATCGCGCCTTGTCCTTCGCCGACGCGGACGAGGTAGAGCGCGCCCATCACGCTCGAGGTCGCTCGCTCGGGCGCGCCGAGCGCGAAGCGTCGCTCGGCGTGGGCGAGCTGGCGGCGCACGACGCCCGCGACGGTGCCGAGGCGCTCCGGGCTGCGCGAGCCGTCCGAAAGGACACGCGCGAGCGTGGCGGCGAAGTCCGCGTCTTGGACGTTCACGGGGCGGATGGGGCCCTCGACGACCTGCACGGGGGTCTTCGTGGGCCGGGCCGGCGTCCCGCAACCCGCGGCGCCGGCGGCGAGGAGCGAGGCGAGGACAGCTCGGGCGAACGCGCGCACGCGGGGCGTAGATCTCGAAGGCATTCTTTGCGGAGTGTACACGGCGGGCGCGAACCTGCACGAGGCGACGAGGGCCCGAGGGCGCCCGAGCAAGCTCGAAACCGGCGTAGACGAACCGAAGCTCTTCGGGCTTACGTCTTCGTGTTCGGCTTGTGTCCGAGGAGCTTGCCGGCGAGCTCGTCGCCGAGCTCGTTGGCCATGAGCTTCTCGACGATCGCCTCGGTCTCGCGGCGCTCTTTGTCGTCGTTGTACTGGAACTCGATGCCCATGCCGGCGGGGGAGTCGGGCGTGGCGTCGACGGGACGCACGATCCACTTGACCCGCCCGCGAAGACGGAGCGGCTCGGCGAGGTTCTTGATGCTGAGCGCGAAGACGAACTCGGTGTTCACGTCGAGGGGCCGATCCGTGCGGATGAACGTGCCGCCCTTCGAGATGTTGCGCGTGTAGTCGGCGAAGAACGTGTTGAGGCGCTTGTATTCGACGTTCAGCTCGATGGCCGCGCGGCCTCCGGTGGTTCGCCGGTCGCTCACGGGAGTAACCTATCCCCAACCTCGCGAGACTACAATCCGGGCATGCACTGGAAGGAGAGGCTCTCCTCGCTGAAGCAGGCCGCCGAGGGCGTGGTGTTCGGGGCGCGGACGGTTGGCCGCGTCGCGATCCAGACCAAGATGCCGAGTCACGTCCACTGGGCCGGGCTCGAAGCCGCCGCGCGTGAGCTCTTGCGAACCAGGAAGGCCGCGCCGCCGCTCTTGTTCCACTTCATGGCCCACAACGATCCACACACCGTGGGCCTCGTGGGGCTCTCCGCGTTGCCGAGCGGCAGGCTCGTGGAGGATCGCGCGTACTCGTTCTCCGAGATGAACGAGCGGATCGATCGCATCGCCGCAGGCCTCGCCGAGCGAGGCGTTCGGCCGGGCGATCGGGTCGCGCTGATGCTCAAGAACCGGCCGGAGTTCGTGCTGCTCCAGATCGCCGCCGGCAAGCTCGGCTGCGGGGCGGTGAGTTGTTCGTTCCGATCGACGCCGAGCGAACTCGAGTACGTGGTGACGCACTCGGGCGCGCGTGCGCTCTTCTTCGACGTGGACGTCATCGAGACGGTGCGCGAGGCGGAGCCGCTGCTCGCGCGGATCGGCGCATCACGATGTTTTTCGGTGGGCGGCGCGGCCGCGCCGTTCCCGACGCTCGAAGCGCTGGTCGCGTCGGCGAAGGGGCCGCCGCCTTCCACGGGCGACGAGCCCGCGGTGGTGATGTACACGTCGGGCACGACGGGCAAACCCAAGGGCGCGGTGCGGCAGTTCGCGAGGGGCGCGACGAGCGCGGCGCTCGCGTTCATCGGAGAGACGCCGATGGAAATGGGCGAGGTGCACCTCGCGGTGTGCCCGCTCTATCACGCGACGGCGTTCGGGTTCATCACGATGTCGTACCTCGTCGGGAGCACGGTGATCGTGCTGCGCGAGTTCCGGCCCGAGTCGTTCCTCGAAGCGATCGAGCGCTACCGCGTGACGACGACGGCCGTGGTGCCGACGATGCTGCACCGGATCGTGGAGCTCGGGGAGGAGAGGATCCGGCGCTACGACACGTCGTCGCTGAAGGCGATCTTCACGGGCGGCGCGGCGATCTCGATCCCGCTCGCGAACGAGGTGCTCCGGATCTTCGGGGACAAACTGTTCAACTTCTACGGGGCGACGGAGACGGGCGTGGTGACGCTCGCGAAGCCCGCGGATCTGCGCGCGGCGCCGGGCACGATCGGCCGCGCGATCCCGGGCGCGGAGGTGCGGCTCTACGACGAGTCGGGGCGGATCTCTGGGCCCGGCGAGGTGGGCGAGCTCTACGCGCGGAGCGGGCAGCTTTTTTCGGGCTACCACGCCGACGACGCAGGCACGCGCGACGCGATGCGAGACGGTTTCTTCTCGGTCGGCGACCTCGCGCGGAGGGACGAGCGCGGCTACTTCTTCCTCGAAGGTCGCAAGCGCGACATGGTCATCTCGGGCGGCGTGAACGTGTATCCGGCCGAGGTGGAGGGCGTGCTGCACGATCATCCGGCGGTCGCGGAGGTCGCGATCGTTGGCGTCCCGGACGAAGCGTGGGGCGAGCGCGTGCGCGCGTTCGTGGTGCTGAAGCCGGACGCGCGCGCCGAGGCGAAGGAGCTCGAGGCGTTCGCGCGCGCGCGGCTCTCGGGCGCGAAGGTGCCGCGCGAATTCGTGTTTCTTCCGTCCTTACCGCGCAACCCGACAGGCAAGGTGCTGAAGCGCGAGCTCCGCACCATGGCCCTGTGACGAGCGCAGAGGTTTGGTGTAGGAGGGCAACATGGTCCTCCGCGTTGGCTTGCTCGTCGGACGTGAGCGCTCCTTTCCCGATGCCCTGATCGCCGAGGTCGCGCGGCGCGACGCCGGTGTGGTCGCGAGTTACGCCGAGCTCGACATCACCTCGATCGATCGGCCGCCGCCGTACGACGTGCTCGTCGATCGCATCTCGCACGAGGTGACCTGTTACCAGCCCGTGCTCAAGCTCGCGGTGCTGAACGGCACGCGCGTGGTGAACAATCCGTTCTGGCGGATCGCCGACGACAAACTCTTCGGGACCGCGCTCGCCGCGAGGCTCGGCGTACGCGTGCCGAGGACAGTCGTGCTGCCGTCGAAGTCGTACGGCGAGGGCGTGTCGAGCCAGACGCTCTGCAACCTGCGTTTCCCGCTCGACTGGGAAGGCGCGGCGCGCGAGCTCGGCTTCCCGATGTTCATCAAGCCGCACTGGGGCGGAGGGTTTCGCGACGTCTACCGCGTGAGCTCGATGGAGGAGCTCTGGCGCGCGTACGACCGGACCGGGACGCTGACGATGATCGCGCAGGAGGCGATCCCGTGGTCGCAGTACGTGCGGTGCATCGTGATCGGCAAGGAGCACGTGCGGCCCGCGCTGTGGGATCCGCGGCTCGGGCACTTCGACAGGTACGTGCGGGCGACCGAGACGATGCCAGAGCTCGAACCGGCGCTGCTCGCGCGCTGCGTGGAGGACGCTCGTTCGCTCTGTCGCGCGCTCGGTTACGACATGAACACGGTCGAGCTCGCGATCCGCGACGGCGTGCCGTACGCGATCGACTTCATGAACTCGGCGCCCGACTTCGACATCACGTCGCTCGGGCCCGAGCACTTCCCGTGGGTGGTGGAGAAGATGGCCGACCTCGTGATCAAGCTGGCCCACGAGGGACCGCCGAAGCCGGCCATGAGCTTCAAGGACGTGATGCGCTGATCACTCGGCGTCGGCGAGCGCTTCGTGCGCGTCGGCCTTCATCGTGGTCGGCTTGCGCGTGCCGGGCGGCGGCGCGAGGCGCTTGCGCTTGATCATCTCGACGAGCGTCGTGCGGTTCAGGCCGAGCAAGCGCGAGGCGCGGTTCTTGTTCCAGCCCGTGCGCTCGAGCGCCTGGAGGATCATGCGCGTCTCGAACTCCTCGACCGCGGCGCGCAGATCGAGGCCCTGCACGGGGAGCGCGCCGAGCAGGAGCGGCGAGCCGAGCGGCTTCGATCCGCGGATCTCCTCGGGCAGATCCGCGACGGTGACGTACGGGCCCTCGGCGAACGCCATCGCCCGATCGATCGCGTGTTCGAGGCCACGCACGTGGTCGGTGAAGTCGTGCTCTCCGAGCCGCTCCATGGCCTCGGGCGACAGGCCGCGCAGATCGCTGCGACGCGAGCGCGTCGCGTGGAGCTCGAAGAAGTGCTGGATGAGCTGCGGGACGTCCTCGGCGCGCTCGCGCAGGGTCGGCAGCTCGACGGTGCTCGCCGTGAAGAGCGCGCAGAGCGCGGCAGGACACGTGCTCGGATCGAGGGGCTTCGTGGAGGTGGCGACGAGGCGCGTTTCGCCGCGGTTCGAGAGCGCGACGAGGTCATCGGCGAGCTCGGGGGAGAGACGATCGATGTCGACGAGGACGAGCGTGCCGCCGCGAGCGCTCTCCATGGCCGTGCGGAGCGCGGCGGCGTCGATGGGCGCGGCTTCGTCGGAGAGAACGACGAGCGGGCCCTGGCCCGTCGTCTCGTGCAGGACCCGGGCGAAGAAGCGCTTGCCCGTGCCGGGCTCGCCCGCGAAGAGCACGGGTGCGCGGGTCGAGAGGCTGCCGATGACGCGGACGACCTCCTCGATCGCCGCGCTTTGCCCGACGACGCGCGATCCCATGAAGGCCAGCGCCTGGCGCACGGCGCGGGTCTGCGAAGAGGGCTGAGTTTCGTGGCTGAGCTGGTCCTGGGTGGCCGTCGACATGTCAGGAACTCCCCGATGCTGAAGTCAGGTCCGGAATGGACATCAGCAAGGGATATGCCAGCCAAGGAATTGGCGGAGTTTCGCAGGTTTCCGTCAGACGGGGGGTCGCGGGAGACCCAGGGCCGAATTGGTAAGTTGGCGAAACGACGTGTGTGTCGTTCCTGGGGCGGGCGTGAAGGAGGGTCGTGGTGGACCCACGGGGGTCAACGTCGACCCACCTTACGATTTCGCCGCACGAGGGCCACGACGCCGGCGAGGGCGGTGAGCGCGAGGCCGGTCGGAGCAGGCGTGGGCGCATCGCTCCCCGCGGCGCGGCAAGCGCACCCGCTCTCCTGCGAGATGTCCTGCGACGGCGCCACGGGGCCACCGAAGCCCACGCCCTTGAGGATGATCTCCTGCACCGGGTCGTTCGGATCGTTCGAGGCGATGAAGAGCGTCGCCTCGAAGGGGCCGTTTTTCCGGGGCATGAAGCGCACGGCCGTGTCGGCCGTGACGCCGGGCTCGATGTCGAGGCTCGGATCCCACGCAGGGAAGAGCTCCGCGTTGCTCGACACGATCGTCACCTTCGCGCGCGCCTCGCCCGCATTCCACAGGCTGAAGCTCTCGAGGCTCTTCTGACCGACCTCGACCTCGCCGAAATCGATCTCGCTCTTCGGCAGCACGAGGTCGGGCAAGGGGACGTGCACGCGTTGCTTGGGGAACGACCACGTCGTCTGCGTGATCGGGAACGTGATCGGGATGTCGGCGATGTCGAACGCGAAGTTCTGGCCGAGGATCTCGACCCACATGCCGGGGATCAAGTGGATGATGCCGTCGTAGTCGATGTTCCCTTCGGGATGCACGTCGAGGTCGATCGAGGGGCCGTTCAAGTACTCGGCCTTCGTCTCGCCGTCCGGCTCGGTGATGTCGCCGCCTTTGACGCCCTTGCCCTCGGCGCTCTCCACGACGATGCGCTCGGTCGTGTACGTCGCGGCGAGCTCCATCTGCACGTCGACCTTGAGGCCGCCGTCCACGAAGACGCTGGGGATGCTGATGATGTCGCTGAGGCCGACCTCGATGATCGTCTGCGGCTGCGTCTTGCTGGCGAGCGTGGCGCCGGGGTTCCATCCCCACGCGTCGAAGCCCTGTTCGCCCTCGACCTGGAAATCGATCTGCGGGATGTACGGGATGTCGCCGACCCAGTCGTACGGGATGCCGGCGATCTTCACGTGAAGCTGCGCCTGCGCGCCGAGCTCGACGCCGTAGTGATACGAGAGCAAACCGCCGTCAGGGTCGCCCGGCGCGCGGAGCAGGAGCGCCTCGGGCCAGCTCGTCTCGAGCGCACCTTTGAGCGTGACGCGCGTGGTCGCATAAACGCCGGCCCAGAGGTGGACCTGCAAGGGCGAGTTTGCCGGGACCCACCCCGTGTCGAAGCTCCATTCGATCGGGAGCGTGTCGCTGTGCGAGAACGCGATCGGGGCGGTCTTGCACCAGTCGGGATCGACGTCGCAATCGACGGCGACGACCTCGGCGCGCGCAGCGCTCGGAAAAAGCGCGACCCCGAGGGCGACGGCGAAGGCCGAAAGGAAACATTTCTTCCCAAGAAAGCGCGTCTTCATGATCGCGGCGCATTATCGCCGCGATGCCGAGCGAAAGCCATCCGCGATACGCGGCCCGCGTGTCTACCGCGCGCCCGCCATCGCGCCGACGGCGATCGCCACCGCCGCGAGCAAGACCGCCACGAGGATCCACGGCCATCGCACGGGCTGTCCCGGGCGCTCCGCGGCGGCCTTCGTCGTCGATGCAGGCTTCGGCTCGAGCGCGACGGCCTTCGCGACGGCCGTGCGGAGCTCGAGCTCGGTGTCGCCCGTGGCGATCGCGTCGGCGTCGTCCACGGCGGCAGGCGCGATGACGTGGTGTTCGTCGCGCGCGGCGGAGAGGGCCTCGGCAAAGGCGCGCGCGGTCTCGTACCGCTCGTCGGGGTTTTTGGCGAGGGCGCGATGGACGACGGCTTCGAGCGCGGGCGGGATGTCGCGATCGGGGCTCGAAGCGCGCGGCGAGGGCACGGGCTCGGTGAGGTGCGCGGTCATGGCCGCGATGGGCGTCTTGCCCGTGTACGGCGCGCGGCCCGTGAGCATCTCGAAGAGCAGGACGCCGGCCGCGTAGATGTCGCAGCGATGATCGAGCTCGTCGCCGCGGACCTGCTCGGGCGACATGTATTCGGGCGTGCCGAGGATCATGTTGCGCTCGGTGAGCGAGGTGCCCGAGGGATCCCGGTGCAAGGCCTTGCCGAGGCCGAAGTCGACGACCCAGACCATGGGCACGCGGCCGGTGCCGAGCTCGCCCTGGATGATCACGTTGCCGGGCTTGAGGTCGCGGTGCACGAAGCCACCCGCGTGCGCGGCGCCGAGCGCGGCGCAGATCTGGAGCGTGATCTCCACGGCCTCCTCGATCGTGAACCTGTGCTTGCGCAAGACCGCTTCGAGCGAGAGGCCTTCGACGTACTCGAGCACGAGCACGGGCAGGCCGTCGTCCTCGGTGACGTCGAGCAGGCGCACGATGTGGTTGCCTTCGAGCTGCTTCAGGATCGAGGCCTCGCGCGTGAAGCGGCGCGAGAAGAGCGGATCGAAGCAGAGGCTCCGGTGGATGACCTTCAGCGCGACCTGCGCGCCCGTCTCGCCGTCCGTGGCGACGTAGACGATGCCGCTGGCGCCTTCGCCGACGACGGTCCCGACGGTGTACCGCGAGGCGACGAGGCGGCCCGGCGCGAGGTACTCGGCGTCGGAGGAGATCGGGGCGCGCGTCTCGCCTTGTTCCACGCCTACCGACCTCCGACGGGCGAGCGGCGCGGTGAGGAGGGGGCCGCGGATGCGGATGCAGGGACGGACGGGATCACGGCGGCAGGCGGAGCCGCGGCGCCGAGCGTGCTCGCGTTCGTGCAGGCACGCACGATCTTCGGCGAGAGCTCGATCGGGTCGAGGACGAGCGAGGGATCGGCCTCGCGCCAGGCGAGGCAGGCCGTCTCGGCGAGGCCTTGGGCGTCGAGCGCGACGTAGGCCTCGACGAGGCGCTGCTGGATCTGGGCGAGCTGCGTGCGCGAGAGGTCGCCGGAGCCGAGCAGACGGTTGCCACGCGTGACGGCGTCGACGTAGCGGCCGTTTCGGACATCGGCGGCGAGCTGCGGCAGCTCGACCTCGGCGCGCCGCTGCGCTTCCCGCGCCTGGCCTGCGCCTTCCGAGCGGACGAGCGCGCCCGCGCTCGCGGCGAGGGCCTTTCCTTCGGCCGTGAGCTCGAGCTCGGTGAGCGGCACGAGCACCACGTCGCCGCGCTGCAGCGACTCGCCGCCGAGGCGGTTGTACCGATCGAGCATCCACGCCTTGTCGCGCTGGCCGAGGAAGCGGTAGGCGACGGTCAGCGTCGAGTCGCCCGGGCCGGCGACGTAGCGCAGGTTGTAGGGGACGCGGATCTCCTGGCCTTCGGTGGGCTGGATCCAGGGCTTCGCTTCGTTGGCGAAGGCGAGGACGTCGCTGCGCTCGGGGTGGCCGAGCAGCGTGTCGGCGAGCGAGGTCCAGGTCTCGCCGGCGGTGACGCGGTGATGCCCGACCGACGGGATCTCCAGGCGCATGCCGGGCACGATCGACAGGCCCCGGCCCGCGTCGAGGGAGTTCGCCGCGACGAGGATCTGCTCCATCTCGACGCGGCCGTACACGCGCTCGGCGATCTGGGCGAGCGTCTCGCCGGAGCGGACGACGTGCGGGAATGCGTCGGCGGGTCTCGCAGGGGCGAGCGTGAGGGCGAGCGTGGTCGCCACGCACGCGAGCGTGATCCCCCACGGCCCGTGCCGGCGACCGAGACCTTGGCGAAGCACGCGCCGAGCGTACCAGACGGACGCTGGGGGTGGCGAACGGTTACACGAACGTTTACGCGAGGAGCTGTTCCAGGAGCGAGAAGCTCTCCGCCTCTTCCGGGTCCACGTTCCCGTCGGCCTTGATGATCCGGCGTGCGGCGTCGAGCACCATCTTCCGGTGCGCGGCCGGGATCGCGGCCGGGTCGACCTCCTCGGCGCGCGGCGGCACCTTCAGCCAACCGTCGACCTGCTTCGCCTCGTCTGGGTCGAGCTCGAACTCCTTGACCATCTTGTGGACGAGGGCGCGCTCCTTGGGCTTGACCTCGAGGTCCGCCCACGCGAACGAGCACACGAAACGCATCACCTGAAGACGATCCTCGCGGCTCAGGTTCTTCAACATGACGGTACTCTATCAGACCTGGTCAGGACCGTGGGGGAACGTCTGCGGCTCGGTGTGAGGGAGCGGCGAGCGCTCCGGACGGCCTCCACGCGAGGGCCGCGAGCAAGCAGAGGACCGGCGTGATCACCACGTGATAGCGGTCTTCGCCGAAGAACACCGCGTGCGTGAGCGCCACGGTGGCGACGGCAAAGACGAGGTAGCCGATGGCCGCGTTGCGGGCCGGCGCGCCCGGGAGCGGCAAGGCGCCGAAGAGCACGATCAGCACGGCGAGCGGCCAGAACGGGTGAGCGTCCGAGAGGATGCCGTGGAGCACGACGCCGACGACGGCGAGGAGCGCGGCGATCTGCGTGAGGCGCGCGCGCAGCGGCAGACGCCCGAGCGGAGAGGCGACGAGGCCGAGCGCGGCGAACGCGAGCAGCGCGACGTGGACGGCGGTGAGCACGGCGCGGCCCGTGGCTTTGCGCGGCTCGGGCCAGGCCGCGGGGTTCGCCTCGCCGAGGTAGCCCATCGGGAACGACTCGTGATCGAAGGTGTGGCCGAGCTTCTTCGGGACGAGCGAGAGCCACCGGATCGGGTCGTTCGCGATCCAGCGCAGGCCCTCGTCGCGCCAGCATTGATCCTGCTGGACCTGGCCCGTGACGACCTTGCAGCCGTCGCTCGCGCGCAGCGTCTCGAAGCGGCCCGTGGCGCGCGGGGAAGCGCCGATCGCGAGGTTCCACCCGGCGTTCGTCGAGACGAAGGCGCAACCGTCCATCACGCGGCAGTTGCGCGCGGTCCAGGGAACGACGACGAGCACGGCGGTCGTGAGCGCGATCCCAGCCGTGAGGACGCCCTTCTTCAGCCTCGTACGGAGCGTGCCGTCGCCCAGGGTGAACAAGCCGAGCGCCGGCGCGCAGAGCAGGCTCTGCGGCCGGACGAGCGTGGTCAGGCCGAGCGTGAGGCCCGCGAGCAGCGCGCCGCGTATCGGCTTGGTCTTCGCGTCCCGCGCGACGAGCCATCCGGCCGCGACGAGGCCGAGCGCGGCGAGCGGCTCGGTCATCACGAGCGCGGCGTACACGATCAGGCCCGGATCGAGCGCGCAGAAGAGGCCCGCGGCGCGCGCGCGGTTCTTCGTGGTCGCGTATCGCGCGAGCCTGTGCACGAGCACCGCGACGAGCGCGCCCGTGACGGCGTTGACCACGGGCGCGGTCGCGGGACCTGCGCCGAAGAGGCGGTAGAAGATCGCGAGGAAGCCGCTGTAGCCGACGGGGTAGTGGCACCAGGGGTGCCAGACGCGCGCTCCGCCGATGACGACGTCGTCGGAGTAGCCGAAGCCCTCGGCGATGCGGCGCGCGCCGAAGTCGTAATAGTGCCCGTCCCACACGGGCTCGCGGGCCCAGGCGATGGCGACGTAGAGGCGCGGAAGGAGCGCCAGCACGAAGAGGGCGGCCGAGAAGAGCCGATCCCGTCCTTCGTCCGAAGGCTTATCCACTGCCCCTCGCGCGCCCGAGGGAGAGATCCCGCAGCCTTCGCGTGTACGTCTTCGCCACCTGCGCCGGGTCGAGCTTCAGGTGCTTGGCGACCTGCTGGACGAAGCCCTGCACGTACACGAGCGCGGGCAGGTCCCCGAACGACTCGTTCTCGATCGCGTTGAGGTGCGCGATGTTGATCTTCGTGCGCTGCGCGATCTCGGCGATCTCGATCCCCTGCGACTCGCGCACCTTGCGCAAGAGCGCGCCCGTGAACTGGGTCTCGGCGTTGATCTCGCGCGCGAGCTCGGCCTGCAGCATCGCGAGCTCGGCCATCTGCGCGGCGTTGCTGCTGCGCTGCGGCACGACCGTGGCGGGCGTGTCGTCCGGGAACGTGGAGAGGTCGTAGGCGCGGCGGCGCACCGGATCGAGCAGGGTGTCGTGGGCTTCTTCGATGCGCGCTTGCACCTTCTGCAAGACCTCGGGTGCGACGACGGAGCAAAGCGGCAGGCTGCCCTCGCGGAAGATCTCCCGCTGGCGCTTCACGGCGCGGCGGATCTCGTCGTCGGCCGCGGTGCGCGGGACGCCGAGGACCTCGTAGAGCGTGGCGGGCAGGGCGCCGGCGCGCGCGTGGGCGGCGGGCGCGCGTGGAGGGAGCGAGCCGCCGCGGGTGCTCTGCGCGGCGAGCAGCGCGAGGATGCGGCGCGCGACGCGCTCGATGTTGCGCGCGCTCTTCGAGGTGGGGCTGTCGATGAGGAGCGGCTGCCTGCGCCGCACCGTGAGCCACACGGCGTCGTCGTGCTCGATGTGGCCGAGGTAGTCGAGCGAGATGCCGAGGAAGCGCTCGGCGATGACGGACATGCTCATGCCGAGGTCGAGGTCCGAGCGCAGGCGCGTCTGACCGACGACGAGCTGCGCGGCGATGCGGGTCATCTCCTCGGCCGCGACCTTGGCCACGCCGTCGTCGTAGCGCTTGATCTCGGCGACGATCGTGGGCGGCGGGGCGAGCGGCGGCAGCGCCGCGATCACGCGCTCGACGAGGCGCAGCTTGAAGCGCTCCTTCGTGAGCGCGCGCCGGAGCACGCGCAGGTAGAGCGCGCGGCAGAAGCGGTAGGTCGTCTCGATCGCGAGCGGCTCGGGCGCCGTCACGCAGATGCCCACGTCAGCCTGGAGGAAGAGATCCAGCGTGGAGGCCGTCGTCGAGGCGCCGAGGTTCAGGAGGACGTAGTCGACGTCGAGCTTCTCGATCTGCCGCGCCCAGTGTGATCCGCGGTTCGGGCGGATCGGCGTCGCGGTCATCGGATCGTAGGCCGTGGGCAGGAGGCGCAGGCCCGGGACGATCGTGCTCACGGGCTTGGCTTTGCCTTCTTCGAGGGCCTCGCTCGTCACGAGCGGCGGCGTCTCCAGGCCGAGCACGCCGTGCAGGTTCGAGCCGAACGGATCGGTGTCGCAGACGACGACCTCGCGGCCGAGCTGAGCGAAGTAGACGCCGAGGTTCACGGTGAGCAGCGTCTTGCCGACGCCGCCGCGCCCGCCTCCCACGGCGATCACCCGCCGCGTGCGGGCGCCCGAGGGCGACTCGATCATGGGCGGCGGCGGGATCGTTGGGGTCAGCCGCTCGCTATCGTCATCTCCGGGCACGGGCACGCCCGGACGTGTACCACAGGATCTGCTTCGTCAGCCCAGGACGCGCCCGTCTCGACACCCGGACCCAACCGGGCTAACCGCAGGCGCATGGCCAAAGTCCGCCCCTTCCGCGCCTTCCGCCCCCCGCCCTCCTTGGCCCCCGAGGTCGCGAGCCCGCCGTACGACGTCATCTCCACGGCCGAGGCCCGCAAGCTCGCCGAGGGCAACGCGGCGAGCTTCCTGCACGTCTCGCGGCCCGAGATCGACCTCCCCGAGGGCACGGACGAGCACGACGACGCGGTCTACGCCATGGGCGCGAAGAACCTGGCGAAGCTCATCGCCGAGGGCGCGCTGACGCAGGACCCCGAGCCGCACCTCTACCTCTACGCGCAGACCATGGGCGACCACCGGCAGATCGGCGTCGTCGGCTGCGCGGCCGTCTCCGAGTACCTCGCCGACACGATCAAGAAGCACGAGAAAACCCGGGCCGACAAGGAAGACGACCGCACGCGCCACATCGACGAGCTCGCCGCGCACGACGAGCCCGTCTTCCTCACGTATCGCAAGGACCCGACGATCGACGCGCTCGTCCGGGCCTCGACCGAGGCGCCGCCGATCTACGACTTCACCACGAAGGACGGCGTCGGCCATCGCTTCTGGGTGCTCGGCCGCGACGCCACGCGCGCGCTCGAAGATCGCTTCGAGGAGGTCGCGTGTCTCTACGTGGCCGACGGCCACCACCGCAGCGCCGCGGCGGCGCGCGTCCACCAGATCTACCGCGGCGACGGCCGCGAGCACGACGTCTTCCTCGCGGTCGTCTTCCCCCACGACCAGATGAAGATCATGCCGTACAACCGCGTCGTGCGGGACCTCGAAGGCCGCTCGCCCGAGGCGATCCTCGAGCGCCTCGCCTCCGTGATGCAGGTCGAGCCGCGCCCCGACGGCCTCGCCGCGACCCCGCCCGAGCCGCGCACCTTCGGCGCGTACCTCGCGGGCAAGTGGTACCTCCTGCGCGCCCCGCAGGATCCTGCGCGGGCCGAGGACCCGGTCGCCTCGCTCGACTGCTCGATCGCGCAGGACCTGATCCTCGGCCCGATCTTCGGCGTGAAGGACCCGCGCCGGGACAAGCACGTCGACTTCGTGGGCGGCATCCGCGGCTACGGCGAGCTCGAACGGCGCGTCGACGCGGGCGACTTCACCTTGGGCCTGCACCTCTATCCGACGCAGATCGAGCAGCTCTTCGCGGTGAGCGACGCGGGCCTGCTCATGCCGCCGAAGAGCACGTGGTTCGAGCCGAAGCTCCGGAGCGGGCTGTTCGTGCACACGTTCTGATGCGCCCGGCCGCTTGCCGAGCGGCCTTCCACGTGGAAACGAGTCGCTGACCCCACCGATGCCCCTCTCTCGCCGCCAAGCCCTCGCCGCCGGTCTCGCCCTCTTCACGCTCGGCGGCGGCGGCTACATCTTCTGGTCGGCGTCTCGTTTCCCGCCGGACACCACGCCCGAGGGCGCCTACCTGCGCATCGCCTTCAACCTCTCGCAAGGCGACGCCCGCACCTGCTTCCATTACCTCGAAGATTCGGCGCAGCACGCCGCCTACAGCATTCGCGATTATCGCAAGAAGGCGAGCGAGCGTATCACGCAGGCCTACCCCGAGCCCGAGCGCACGCGGCTGCTCGACGCGTACCGGACGCACGCGACGGCCGAGGACGGGGCGGACGTGTGGGTGGATCTCGCGACGAAAAAGGGATTCGTGACGCGGCTCCGGCGGGATTTGTCCGGAATGGCGAAGGTCGAAATCGTGGGCGAGCGGGCGACCGTGGAGACGGCGCGCGGGACGCGGTATGGGTTCCGGAAGCGCGAGAATGGGATCTGGGGGCTCACGTTGTTCACGGCGGACCTCGTGGCCGAATCGGAGCGGGCGGCGCGTGATTGGGATATCGTCGAACGCGCGGCCAAGGATTACGAGCGGGGGCGGTAGGAGCGATTTCGATGGCGGACGAAGATCTCCAAGAACGGCTCGACGCGCTCACGGTCTCCGAGATGCGCCGTCGTGTCGACCTCGTGGTGGCATTCCTTCGCGAGCAACGCCGCGCCCTCGCCGTGGAGGTGGGAATGACGCTCGAAGACGCCCCCGGCCCGAGGCCCGTGCTCGATCACGAGCAGGGCCAGCGCCACCTGCAGGAGCTGATGGCGATGCTCCCGCTGCTCCGGAGGCGGCTCACGCCCGAGGAGCGCGCGCGAATGAAGCCCATGACCGAAGCGCGTGCGGAGCAGATGAAGGAAGTCTTGGACGAGCTCGCCTCGCAGCCGGAGCAGTTCGATTCCCTCATGGAGGAGGGAGGACTCGACGTCCGGCACGCCGATATCGTGCGAATGCGCGAGGGCCTCGAAAAGATGGAGATGCTCAAGGACGTGGAGCGCGAGATCCGGCTCCTCGTGGAGGAGCTCACTGCGTATCGGGAGCGCCTGGAGGCGAGCGTGGTCGAGATGATGGAGAAGGCAGGCCGGCCGATCGGCCAGGGCTGACCGGACCGCCACCGTAGGCCACGACACGCTCTTCTTGCCTTGTTGTGGTATCCCATGATACCGTCCAGGCCATTCTCCATGGCCCTCAAACACCTCCAAACCGAAGAACTGCTCCAGGTCTCCTCCACCTGGACCGACCCCGCATCCTCTGGGTCCGTGGGGTCGCGTTGGGGAGGAGGGCCAAGACAGCCGAATGTGCGCAGCGCCGGCTCGGCGGCGCGTTCGCTCTCTCCGAGATGCGCTTATTCGTAGTCGTCCATGCTGTCGCGCTCAAAGTCGCCGTTGTTTCGCGAAGTGTTGAGCCAAGCCCACGTCTGTTTGTTTAGACGTCCTGCGTATTCAGGGCGAATTTGCACTACCAAGACGAGGTCTGCTGCCGCAATGTGCTGCTTGAGCGCCCGATACAATTGTTTTGCAGACATGGCGGTGTCGACAACCCAGACATTCGTCATTGCTTTCCAATAGTAACTAGAATTGTCTCGGATGGCTTTGACGAAATCCGGCATCACCCGTACTGGCCTGCGTTCAAGCGTGACGAGATAGATCACGACTCGGGCTCCTCTTGTTCCTCGCCCGGTGGTTCCTCTTGGAGTTCTTTTTTGACTTTGTTTTTCTCGTTGGCCTTGTTCTTCTTGCTCTGCGCCGGTGTAGACTTGTTCGTACTCGCAGTCTTCGACGCTGGCGCCTGCTTACTCCCCACGTTTGGTTGATCTTGCGCAGGCTTCGCTGTTCCCTGTGGTTCTCCCTGAACCATGAGTTGAGCGTGTACTTCAGACGCAAACTCGGTGGGGCTGTACAGATACGATGGGTGACGTCTTGCTAGGAAGACCACAAGGCCTGCACCACCAAGCAGGCCGACTGCGACTGCACCCAAGACCAAACAACGCAGCGCCGTGACTCCCCAGGAGGGGGGTTCGCTGCTGTGTCTATCGATGTAAGCAGCTGCCGTAGCAGCGAGCGCAGCGATAGTCGTCAGTCCAATATAAAGGCGCCCAATGAGGAGGAGTGGTCCTCCGCGCGTCGCTCGGCCCGTGCTGTCGGCTTGTTTGGACGATTCCGGTACCAAAGCACCAGCCAGATCCTTCGCCAACTCCACGACTTGTTTTGCAACACCAAGGGAGTCTTCGCTCATGCCTGGTTGCCTCTACAGCAAGCCCTACTCAGTAGGCCCCGACCTGTCGTTGCAGCAAGCCACGTCCCCCTCGCCCCTGTCAAGCTTCCCGTAGGCCACGCAACGAACTCTTGCCTTCCTACGGTGTTCCATGATACCATCTCGGCCATTCTCCATGGCCCTCAAACACCTCCAAACCGAAGAAATGCTCCAGGTCTCCGCCACCTGGACCGACCCCCAATCCCCCGTCCGCGCCGCCATTCTCGGAAACCCCGATCTCTCCGCCAAGCTCCCCCGTATCGACGAGATCCATTCCATTCTTGCCGTCGCGGCGCAGCCCTCCAAGAATCCGCGGCTCGACGAGATCAGCGCCGAGGAGGCCAGGATCGACGTCCGGCACGATTCGATCATCCGCGGCGTCTTCGGGTTCCTCACCTCCACGGCCGAGCTCCTCGGCGGCGACGCCGGGGCTGATCTCATCCAGCTCCGCGACCTCCTCATTCCCGACGGCCTCCCCAGCCTGCAAAAGACCTATCGCGCCCAGGCCGGTCAGGCCCAGCAGCTCGCCGAGCGCCTCACGCCCGCGATCAAGGCGCGCACGAATTCCATTTTCATCGGCCAGGGGGCCGCGCAGAAGTCCCTCACGGAGTACCTCGAAGAGTGGATCGCCCTCGGCAAACAGCTCGGCGAGCGCGAGGACGAAAAGGGCCGCCTCCTCGCCGAGCAATCCGAGCTCGCCTCCGGGACGGCGCTCGTCAAGGCGCGCAATCGGTGGATTCGCGTCGTCAATGCCCTCATCGCCGACGGCGAGCTCGCCGAGCTCGCGCCCGCCACCGAGGCGCTCGTCTTTGGGCCGCTCCGTGACGCCGAGAAGAAGGCCGACGCCCGCGCGAGGAGCGCCCCCGCCGCCAACACCCCCGAAAAGGCCTAGTCGAACCACTTCGCACCGCCGCCGACCCGGCTCTCAGGTGGTTCGAAACCACTTCGCACCGCCGTCGACCCGGCTTCCAGGTGGTTCGAAACCTCGTCGCACCGCCGCCGACCTGGCTCGCCGCTGGTTCGAAACCACCTGGAACCGCCGCCGACCCGGCTCGCCGGTGGTTCGAAACCCCTTCGAACCCTCGACGACCTGCCTCGCGGGTGGTTCAGTCCTGTTCGCCCCACCATGCCCGCCTATCGCGGCCGATTCGCCCCCTCTCCCACCGGCGCCCTCCACCTCGGCAGCGCCGCCGCCGCCATCTTCTGCGCCGCCGCCGCCAAACAAGCGGGCGGCGCCCTCGTCCTCCGCATGGAAGACATCGACCGCCCGCGCGTCGTCCCCGGCGCCGCCGAGGCCATCCTCGACGACCTCGCCTGGCTCGGCCTTCGCTGGGACGAATCCACCGACCTCGGCGGTCCTTTCGCGCCCTACGTCCAATCCGAGCGCCTCGCGCGCTACGAAGCCGCCCTCGACGACCTCGCCGCGCGTGGGCTCGTCTATTACTGCGACTGCTCCCGCGCCGAGATCGCCCGCGCCGCCAGCGCGCCGCACGCCGGCGAGGAAGGTCCGCGCTATCCCGGCACGTGCAGGCCCTTCGGCATGCAGAAGCGTGACTTCCGCCGCCCGCCCGCCGTGCGCCTCGCCGTGCCCGACGACGACCGCGCGCTCGTCACCGTCCACGACCGCGTGCTCGGCACGTACACCGAGCACGTGGGCGACGTGACCGGCGACTTCGTCCTTCGTCGCGGCGACGGCGTCTTCGCGTATCAGCTCGCCGTCGTCGTCGACGACGTCCACATGCAGATCACCGACGTCGTGCGCGGCGGTGACCTCGCGAGCTCCTCCGCGCGGCAGATCCTCCTCGGAAACCTCCTGCACGGAACACCGCTCGGTTCGACGCTCGGGGCTTCGGGTCGCCTTGCGGCGCCCTTCGCCCCGAACCCCACCTTCGCGCACGTCCCCTTGCTCGTCGCCGACGACGGCAGCCGCCTCGCCAAGCGTGACAAGCTCATGGCGCTCCGTGATCACCGCGCCGCAGGGAGCGACCCGCGCGCGCTCGTGCGCGCCATCGCTCGCGCGTACGGACACGACCTCCGCGACGCCGAAGCGCCGCTCGAAGCCCTCGCCGAGACGCTCGACTGGTCGCGCTTGCCTCGTGAATCCGTGCGCGTGTCGACGATCCTCGCACACGCGTGATGCGATGCATCGCCCCGGCGCGCGCCGGCTGCGGTAGGATGGATTGCCGATGCACCGCGAGAGCTCTGCCACGTCCGATGCGCTCATCGGAGCCGTCATCGACAAGCGCTTCCGCGTCATCCAGTACCTCGGCAGCGGCGGCGTGGGTCACGTCTACGTCGCCGAAGGGCTCGCGCGCGGCGCACACCGCGGGCCTCGCGTCACCGTGAAGGTGCTCCGCCCCGAGCACCAGACGAACGAGATGCTTCGCGCGCGCTTCCATCGCGAGGTCGCCGCCGCGACTCGCATCGTCGATCCGCGCGTCCTCTCCATCTACGACTTCGGCACCTTGCCGAACGACCTGCCGTACTTCGTCGCCGAGCTGCTCGTCGGCCTCGACCTCGCCGACACGCTCTCCTACGCGCGCGCTCTCTCTCCCGTCCGCGCCACGCGCATCGCCGTCGACACCGCCTTCGCCCTCGCCGCCGCGCACGCGTCCGGCGTCGTGCATCGCGACGTCAAACCCGAGAACATCTTCCTCGTACACGCGCCGGACGGGCGCGAGCTCGTCAAGCTGCTCGACTTCGGCTTCGCCTGGATCGACGGCGATCCGGGCGGCCAAGGCACATTCCGCATCACCACGCGACGCTCGGCTGTGGGCACGCCCGAGTACATGCCGTCGGAGCAAGCCGCGGGCGAGCTCGCGCAGCCGACCGCGGACATCTACGCGCTCGGCGTCGTGCTCTTCGAGATGCTCGCGGGGCGGCCGCCGTTCGTGGGTCCTGCCGCGGTCGTCGCCGAGAAACACGCGACCGAGCGCCCGCCGCAGCTCCGATCGGTGAACGCCGCGCTCGAAGCCTCGACCGCGCTCGAAGCCGTGGTCGTCCGCGCGCTCGAAAAGGACCCGGACCGGCGCTACGGATCGGCCGCCGCCATGGCCGAGGCCCTGCGCGACACCCCCGAAGGACGGGCTTTACGGTAAGATTTGTCACCGTTCTGCGGTGGACATTTGCCCCCGGGGCCGTCCCCTGCTAGACGCGGTGAATCCTCTCGAAGGGCGGCCCAGGCCGTGCAAAGCGCTCGGACGAGCCGAGCAACACTCCCACGAGCCGCATGGAAGCCATGGGGCGAACGACCCCCTCTCCTCTGAATCCACTCCCCGATTTCGCCGAGGCCGACATCGAGCCGAGCTACACCGTCGGCCCGGCGCCGCTCCCGCCGTCCGAGCCCGCGCGTCGTTACGACGTCTCTTTCGACGAGGCGCGCATCGACCCGGACGTGCAGAAGGTCATCCGGCGCCTGACGCGTCACGGCCACGAGGCGTACCTCGTCGGCGGCTGCGTCCGTGACCTCCTGCTCGATCGGAGCCCCAAAGATTTCGACGTCGCGACGAGCGCGCGGCCCGAGGAGGTGCGCGAGCTCTTCCGCAACTCCCGCATCATCGGCCGCCGCTTCCGCCTCGTGCACGTCCTCTTCCAGGGCGGCAAGGTCATCGAGGTCGCCACGTTCCGTCGGAACCCCAAGGACGACGCGGACGAGTCGACCGAGCTGCTCATCCGCAGCGACAACGCGTTCGGCGTCGCGAGCGAAGATGCCATGCGGCGCGACTTCACCATGAACGCGCTGTTCTACGACATCGAGGCGCGTCAGATCCTCGACTGGGTCGGCGGCATGGCCGACGTCGAGCGCCGCGTGGTGCACACGATCGGCGATCCCGAGACGCGCTTCCGCGAAGACCCGGTGCGCATCCTGCGCGCGCTCAAGTTCGCAGGCAGGCTCGGCTTCGCGATCACGCCCGACGTCTACGACGCCATCGTCTTCTGCCGCGAGGCCCTCGCGCTCGCGGCGCGCCCGCGCCTCTCGGAGGAGATCCTGCGCCTCTTGCGCGGCGGCCAGGCGCGCCGGACGATCTACCTCGCGTGGGAGACCGGCGTGCTCGACGTGCTCTTGCCCGAGCTCTCCTCGTTGCTCTACGACGAGGACCGCGAGGACGGTCCGGGCGTGCGGCAGTGGCGCTTGCTCGAGTACATCGATCGGCGCACCGCGGAGTCGGGTCCGCTCGACGACACCGTCCTCTGGACCTTGCTCCTGCTCGAGCCGCTCAAGGAAGCGTGCGAAGGCGCGCGTGATCGGGGCGCCGCCGTGGCGGATTTCCTCGAACCGCTCATCGAGCGGCTCGCGCTCTCGCGACGGTACGCCGACGGCATCCGCCGCATCATCGGCGTCATGCCGCGCCTCTCCGCCGGCCGCGCCGGTCGTTTCGCCCGCACCGAGCTCTTCCAGGCGGCGCTCGAGGTCGCCTTCGCCGACCTCACGGCCCGCGGCGAGCCGACGGCCGCGCTCGAACGATTCCGCGGCTCCGGGCCCTCGACGTCGCTGCCGCACCACCATCGCGAGCGGCCGCATCCGTCCCACCGCGGACGGCGGTAAGCGCTCGACGAGCGGTTCGCTTTGATACGCTCCGCGGTGTCCCACACGACAGGAGGACCCGCGATGACAAGCTCGAACGACCTTCCCTCGCGCATCGATCGGCTCGAATCGCTCGAAGCGCTCCGCACGCTCAAGGCGCAGTACGCCGTCCTCGCCGATCGTTGCCTCATCACGCCGAGCGCCGAGAACGCACGCGCTCTTTTGGACCTGTTCACCGACGACGCCACGACCGACTACGGCTTCTTCGGCAAGTTCGCCGGCAAGGAGGCCCTCTACCGCGCCTTCGCGGAAGTGCTGCCTGCGGGCTCGCGCTGGGCCGCCCACCACGTGCTGAACCCGATCCTCTCCGTCGACGGCGACACCGCGGAGGGGACGTGGTCGTTCGTCGCGCACAGCGTCCCGCGCGAACCGAAGGACGCCACGCGACTCATGTATTTCGGCAGCTACGAGGAAAAGTACCGT
This sequence comes from Polyangium sp. y55x31, assembly GCF_029946505.1. GTDB lineage: Bacteria > Myxococcota_A > Polyangia > Polyangiales > Polyangiaceae > Polyangium. Next base: position 34,661 of record NZ_JARZHG010000004.1, on the reverse strand, counting down.
CGCGTAGGAGGCGCCTGGAAGATCGCCTCGCTCATCGTCCACTTTTCCTCGCCCTGACGTGATCACGCGCCTCGCGTGGAACTTCCGCGGCCTTCGTGGTTCACTACCGGAACGTCATGCGCGTGGCTCCTCCTCCATTTCCCGCCCGCTCGCGTGTTCGCCGCGCCCTCGCGCGCCTGCCGTTCGTGCCCTTCGTCCTCGCCGCGACGATCGCCCTCTCGGGCACGGTCGACGCGCAGAGCACGATCCTGCACGAGTTTCTCCCGCCCGATCCGCAGGAGAACCTCTCGTGGAGCACGACGACCATCGACGGGGATCTGCCCGCCGCGGTGCAGACGCCGAGCGGCATCGCCACCGCGCCCGATCCGCGAAGGCCGCCCGACGCGAGAAACCTCTACGGCGGCTCCACCACCGACGACACCCCCGAGTCCACCTACGAGCCCGACCGGGACACGCGCCGCCCCAACGTCGAGAACTACGAAGATCCCTTCACGCCCTCCACCGCGCCCTTCAAGCGCCTGCGCGCCTTCGACGCCGTCCTCGACGACTACACCCTCGCCGTCCGCGACAAGACCCTCCGCCCGATCCCGATCGGCGGCGCGCTCGCGCCCGGCGAGGAGACATTTTACGGCGACTTCTCCGTCGGCCTCGTCCCCGACCAGCCCGTGCGCATCCCGAACGTCGGGCCCGGCACGCGCCTCCTGCGCCTGAGCTCGAACCCCGAGACGCGTATCGAGGTGGTCCGCGACGGCGCCGACAACTGGTTCGTCCGCGGACACGATCGCAAAGAGGTGCGCCTCGTGGTCCAGCTCGGCATCCCGCGCGCCACGTTCGGCAGCGCGTTCGCCGACGTCGGCTGGAGCGAGCTCGAGCGGCTCGTGCCGCCGCAGCCCACCGCGCACCGCGTGGCCTTCGCCCAGGTCGCCGACGCGATCGGCATCTCGCGCGCGATGCGCCCGCGCGACGCGCTCGAAAAGATGGTCAGCTACTTCCGCTCGTTCGAGCCCTCCGACGATCCGCCGCGCGGGCGCGAGGACATCTACCTCGACCTCGCGCTCACGCGGAAAGGCGTCTGCCGACATCGCTCGTTCGCTTTCCTCGTGACGGCGCTCAACATCGGCCTGCCCGCGCGCATGGTCGTCAACGAGGCGCACGCGTGGGTCGAGGCGTTCGATGGGAGCATCTGGCATCGCATCGACCTCGGCGGCGCCGCGCTGAACATGGAGTCACAGCAGGACGATCGGCCCGCGCATCAGCCGCCGCCCGATCCCTACGCGTGGCCGGACAATCAGGACTCCGGGCAGGAGATGGCCGACCGCTCGCGCCAGAGCGGCGGCCAGAGCGGCAACGCGCAGAACGGCGGCACGAACGGCAGCACGCCGTCGCCGAGCGCGACGACCTCGTCCAGCGCGACGCCGCCCGAGCCCGCGCCGAGCGCGACGGAGCCCGTCGATCCGAATGCGCCGCCCGCGGAGATCACGGTGGGCGAGGTCGGCCGTGACGTGCGCCGTGGCTTGCCGGTGATCCTGCGCGGCGAGGTGAAGAGCGGCGGCAGCGCTTGCCCGAACGTGCGCGTCGACGTGCTTCTGCGCAGCAACACCGCGCCCGAGGGCATCGTCGTCGGCTCGCTTTCGACCGACGATCGGGGCGCGTACAACGGGCCCGTCGTCATTCCGCGCGAGCTCTCGCTCGGCGAGTACGAGCTCGTCCTGCGCACGCCGGGCGGCGCGCGTTGCGGGGCGGGGGAGACGAAGTGAACGTATCGGGCGCGCCTTCGAGGTTCGTCGAGGGCGCGCCACGCCTCGCCGTCGGGGCGGCGGTGATCGATCGCGGCGAGGCCGAGCCGCGCATCTTGCTCGTCCGCCGCGCGCATCCGCCGATGGCCGGGACATGGTCCTTGCCGGGCGGACGTGTCGAACCGGGCGAGCGGCTGGAGGTCGCGGTCGCTCGGGAGGTCCTGGAGGAATCGGGGCTCGTCGTAAGGGTCGGTCCGCTCGTCGAGGTCGTCGAGGTCGTCGATCCTCCGTACCATTACGTGATCCTCGATTATGCCTGTCTCCGGACGGGAGGCGACCTACGGGCGGGGGACGACGCGAGCGAGGTGATTCTCTCGCGTGTGGACGATCTCGGCCGTCGCGGCGTGACCGAGGCCGTTCGGCGCGTGGTGACCCGGGCGCTCGTCATGCAATGAGGTCGAATGGCGGGACCGTCCACGCGGGGTGCCAGAGGCCTGCGCAATGCCCGTGCAAGGGCCGCGCATCGGGAAGCCGGCCCTTCGCCTGGGACGGATGAATCGCATGTGAGGGACGTGGGAATCCGCGCGCCACGCCGGGGCTCCGTGGCCCATCGATTGCACCCCTGATCTGCGTGCGCATCCTCGAAGTCGACCCCGGTCGCTGGCGCGTCGAATTCGACAGCGGCCTGGGCCTCGAAGTGGTCCTGCTATTCAGCCGCACCGTGGCCTTCTGGCGATGGGGTGGTGAGCTCTTCGCGGAGGTAAATATCGGCGAGTCATGAAGGCGAGTGGAAGTCGAGAAGAGGCCCCAGAAGAGCCTGCCCGAACGGCAGGCTCTTCCGTTTCCGGCGCGGGAGCCGGGCGTGGTAGTCTCCTCGCTCCGAAGCCCATGACGAACGCGCGCCGAACCTTTCCAACGATCGCGGGTCTCACGACGCTCGCCGCGCTCTCCACGGCCTGCGGGGCGGGCAGGGACGTGGGCCCGGGCCCGGCGGTCCCTGGGCTTTCCGTGATCGCCGCGGGCTTCAGGGAGCCGCCGCGGGTCTGGTCGAAGCGGCAATGCTTGCGCCTCGCGGACGGGCGGGTGGCGGTGGCGTCGATCGGATACGGGGCGGACCGGATCGTCATGCAAGGGACATGGGTGTCCGAGGCGCCGGTCGTCGATTTTTTGTGCCGCAACGACGGCTCCATCGTGCTCCTTTATCCGGATGGACGCGTGACGCTCCGGTATTTCGAGGGGACGCGCGTGATGCCCGAACGGCCGTACAACGATTTCAGCGCGGATGGGTCCGGCTTCGAGGCGAAAGGCGGGACGCGCCTCGTGGAGGTCACGGGGGGCGGGTTTGCGCTCGTCTGTGTGACGGGGGACGGTGGGGTCCGCTGTCCGCGGGACGTGAAGGCGATTTACGGGGAGTTCGAGGCGTTCGGCCGCATCCGGAATTTGTATGCGCAGGGCCGGGCGGCGCTGCTCGAAGATGGCCGGTTCGTCCTCGGAGGGCCGCAGATTCACAATGATCCGAATCGATCGCCGCTCTTGCTCGATCGGGTGGTGCGGGCGGCGATCGCGGACCTCGGGTTCAACCATGTCGTCGGTTGCCTCGTGCGGGACGATGCGAGCGTGTGGTGCTGGGGTCCGAACGAATTCGGGCAGCTCGGCGACGGCACGCGCGTGCGTCACGACGAAGCCGTGCGCGTGATCGGATTGCCGCGTGTCGTCGACGTCTCGACGTCGGGCGAGCACGCCTGCGCGATCGATGAAGTGGGCGGCGTGTGGTGCTGGGGCCGCTCGAAAGACGGAGAGACGGGCGAGGCGGGCAAGGAGGCGACCGAGGAGGTCGAGGTTTGCCCCGTCGACGAGAAGGCGACCCAAGAGGCGCGGAAGTGGGCGGAAGAGCATCCTCCGTGCGAGCCGTCCCCGAACCGGAGCCCGTCCGTCGAGGTGGTCGATCCCCATTTGCGACGACCCGACGACCCGTGCGGGCGGCTTCAATGGAATGCGCGGCGCGCCGGGGAGAGCGTGCGGCCCGTGTACAAGCGTGTCCCGGGCTGCGTGATGCCGGAGGAGCTGCACGAGGGGCATCCGGTGCCGGTGAAGATCGACGAGATCGAGGGCGCCGTCGCGATCGAGGCATTGCCCGGGCGGACGTGGGCGGTGCGGCGGGACGGGGTGATCGTGATGTGGGGCCTCGACGCCGACCATGGCGAGCCGCGCATGCAGGCATTTCCCGTGGCGAAGGGGACGGGCGCTTCTCCTAGTTCGCGCTGACGACCTCTTTCCGCACCGCCGCCACCCAATCCAGCGCCTCCCAGCCTCGCTCCTCGGCCATCCTCACCGGCACGGGCCGATAAAGCGCCGTCGCCGTCACCGTCGCGCCCGGACAACCCGCCGGAAGCACGAACGAATGCTGGCTCGTGACCGGTGTGAACGGCGGCAATCGGTTGTCGCTCGCCATGTCCACCGCGCGGTAATGCGGGATGAACCGTTTTCCCTGCGCGTCCACGAGCACCCGCGCGAACGCCTGCCCCGCCGCGCCCGCGAGCGCCGTCGCGCCCGATCCGTCCATCACCTCGGCCGTGAGCGCATCCCCGAGGAAGACCCGATCCCCAGAAAGCACGTCCGCCGCGCCCTCCGTCACGATTTGCCCGTTCGCCGCGGAGACGACCTTCCATTCCCCGACCGGCACGCGTATCGGGATTCCTTTTTCCGCCGGGGAGAGCGCCGGATCCGAAAAGACCCCGATTCCCGGATAGTCCAGCCAATTCCCCGTCTCCCGCACCACCCGCAGGACCTGCCCCGGCTTCGCGCGGGCCGCGCCCTCCGGCCAGGACCATTGCGCCTCCGCGACCGCCACGCCTTGCCCGACCACCCCCTCCGCCCACGCGCCGCCCACGTCCGGCACCGTCGGCCCCGCGCTCGCCACGAGCACTTCCCCGCACGCCTCGGCACGCAGCACGAGCACGAGCGATCGCATCGGCTCGCCCGTCGGCAATGCGTGGCCACATCCCTGGTTCGAAAGCGTCACCGCCACGTCGACCACGCTTCCCGTCGCTTTCGCCGTCATCCACATCCCGAGCGCCAGATCCAAGAGCCGCGGGCTCCCCGCGAGCGGGCCTCGAAACGCGTGGGATCGAATCTGCTCCGGCGGCCGCACGAATCCGAACGTGATGCCGCCATTTTTCGGGGTCGTCTTGTCCAGCGTGTTCCAGAGCCCCTCGTTCGGCGGCATGTGGCAATGCTGGCAAGGCGCGGAGACTTCGGCCCACGGGCTCGCCGACCACTCCGCGAACGTCGAATGCACGGGCAGTCCGCCGGGAAACCGCGCCGGATCGACCGTCTGGCCCGGGAGGAGCGCCGGCTGCGTCATCTCGTGGCAGCCCGCGCAGAACGTCGCTTCCGAGAATTTCGGTTGATAACTCCCGCCCATGAACTCGTTCGGCACGTCCGGCAGCGGGCCGAACATCACCTGGCGGAGTTTTCCGAGTGGATCATCTGAAACTTTTTCGCTCGGCCGCTGCAGGAGCAGACGTCCGGCCGTTCCCGGCGGTTTCGAGAGGTCGATGTCCCGCACCTTGTGGCAGGTATCGCAATGGTTTCCATTCTCGAACGCGATCCCCGTCGCTTCCAGCAGATCACGCCCGCCCGCCTTTCCGTCGAGTCCTGCCGCGTGACAATCGGCGCACGCGCCGAACGACGTCGGCTTCTCGGCCGCCGGCACCGCCGGATCATCACAGGCGAGCGCGCCCTTCGCCCCGCATCCATTGAGGTCCGGCAAAACCCCGCCGCCGAGATAACAACGCGGCGCCGTCTCCATCATCGTGCCCGGCACCCGCCCCGTCCGCCATTCCCCGCCCGCCGCCGTGCACGACGCCGCGTCCGCGTGCGCGCGTGTCGTCCCCGCATACAGATCCTGCACGAGCGGGTCGCGTGTCGCCTTCGCGTGCGCCGATCGCTGGAACTGCGCCACCAGCGTCGTGTGGCAATGCCCGCAGACCGCCGTCGTCGCGTCGAGCTGCTCGTCCCCCACGCCCGGCGGGCCGAACTTGTAGCCGTCGGCATTGTCGGGCGGCGCCGCCTCGCGCAGGACGAGCTCGATCGGCCCCTCGGGGACCGCGTCGAACTCGATCCCGGCGCTCCGGTAGCCCACCTTCGCCGCGACCACCGTGGGCGCGCCCGGGATCGACGCGGAGAGCTCGATCGAAAACGTGCCGTCGTCCCCCGTCACGAGCGCGGGCGCGCCGCCGCCTTGCATCACGATCGCGCCGGCGAGCGGCAGAGCGCCGTCCGTCACCACGCCCGTCACCGTGAAGACCTCGGGCAACGCGCCTCCCGCGCCCGTCGTGGGACCGACCGCCGACGAGGACGACGACGACGACACGCTCGCCGCCGCGCCTTGCCCGCCCGCGCCGCCTGCGCCTGCGGGTTCGTCTCCGCCGCAGCCGGAGAGCATCCTGGTTGCGATCATGACCACGATCGAGGCCGAGGCGAGACGCGCGTATTTCACGGGACCCTCATGCACGAGACGCTACCACCACGCTCGTCCGTTTGCGCGTCGCGCGCCTTCGGGGGAGGCTCGGGGCCATGGATGAAGATGTGCTGATCGAGCGGGCCTCACGCGCCCCGCGGCTGCTCGTCGCGACGGACTTCGACGGCACGATCGCCGACATCGTGCGCGAGCCGGACCACGCGCACGGACGGCAAGACGCGCTCGCCGCGCTGTCCAAGCTCGCTTCCACGCCCGCTGTGGACGTGGCCGTCGTCTCGGGGCGTGACATGGAGAGCCTGCGCGCGCGGACGGCCATGCTCGGGCGGATCTATCGCATCGCCGAGCACGGAGCCTTCATCGAGGAGCCCGACGGCAGCGTCCTCCGATCGGTGAACGGCGTGATGTCGCACGACGTCATCGATCGCGTCGCGCGTCGCGCCGAGGCCATGGCCGCGCGCGTGCCCGGGATGCGCGCCGAGCGCAAGGTGCGGGGCGCGGCCCTGCACGTGCGCGAGGTCGAGCCTGCGTGGCGTGACGCCGCGGCGGAGGTGCTCGCCGCGTTTCGCGAGGTTGCCGCGGCCGAGGGGCTCGCCGTGATGGACGGCCGGCAGGTGGTCGAGGCGCGTGATCCTTCTGCCTCGAAGGAGGCCGCGCTGAATCAGCTCCTCTGGGAATTTCCCCAGCAGACGTTCCTGATCTACGCGGGGGACGACACCACCGACGAGGGCGCGATCGCCCTCGCGCGGAAGCATGATGGGGTAGGGATTTACGTGGCCTCGGCGGAGCGGCCGACGCCGAACGTGGAGGCGGATCTGGTGCTGCCCGGCCCACGCGCGTGGGCCGAGCTGCTCGCGCGGATCGCGTCTCAGCGCTCCGCTTGAACGAGGACGTCGCGGGGGGGTGTGGGGGGCAGAGGAAGGACTGCAACGCAGTCCGACCGGAGCCCCCCACCGTGGAACGCTCACTGCCCGAGCAGCGCCTTGATTTCCTCGGCGATCTTGTCCTCTTCGCCCTCGCCGTAGCCGGCGTGCATGTGGCGGATCGTGCCCGTCTTGTCGACGATGAACGCGGTCGGCATCTTGGGCGGGCTGTAGGCCTTCGCGGCGCTCTTGTCCTTGTCCCAGACGATCGAGAACTTCACGCCCGTCGCCTTGACGAACTCCTCGAGCTTGGCCTTGTCCGTGTCCTCCTCGTCGACGCTCACCGCGATGACGCTGAGGTCGCCGCCGAACTGGTCGACGAGCTCCTGGTACTTCGGGAACGACTTCTTGCAGGGGCCGCAGTACGTCGCCCAGAAGTCGATGATGGTCACCTTCCCGTTCGCGTCCTTCACGCTCTTCGGGCCCTCGCCGGTGACCGCCTCGGCGGTGAACTCGGGTGCCGGCTTCCCGACGAGGCCGCCCTCGGCGCCTCCGGTCTCTGCACCGCCGCCCGACGCGGCGCCGCCGCCGCACGCGGCGAGGGTGAGCGAGAGGGCCGCGCCCATGACGAGCGCGCTGAGGGTGCGGACAATCGACGATCTCGAGCTCATTCAGGTCTCCTGGTTTTGCTAAGACGGCGCTCTTTGCGCTCGGAAACTGCGGCTTCGGGCCTCGATCGCGCGAACACGACCGCTCCTCGAACCGCGCGCACGGCGCGAGCTTACCTCAGCCCAAAGGCCGCCAGTCGACTTTGTGACGAACCAAGGGCACCATGCGAGGCCATGACCGCGAGAACCTCGCCCAGGGTCCGGTCGCGCCGCACCCTCCGCGCCGCCCTCGCCTTGTTCCCCGTGCTCGCACTCGCCGCGTTTGCCGGGTGTCAAATCAGCGTCGGTGATCAGGCGTGCACCGAGCAGTCCATCGTCAACGACAAGGACGACGCGTGCCCGTACGGCCCACCCGGAGGCCCCAAGGTCCGCGAGACCGGCTGCCCCGAGCTGACGATCCTCGACCCCTCGGCGTGCACGACGGCCCCGACCTGGGCCGAGGTCTACTCGATCCTCACGGGCCCCTCGGCGGGCTGCACGATCGGCGGCTGCCACGGCGCGGCCCCCGGCGCGCGCGGCATCTTCCTCTCGGCCGACAGCTCCGACGCGTTCTACGACGAACTCAAGGGGTACTCGGGCGCGCAGGGGTATCCCTACATCAACGAAGAGGACCCCTCGCGCTCCTGGATCCTCTGCAACCTCCAGGGCACGCCGGGCGGCGGCGCGCCGATGCCGCCCCCGAGTGGTCTGTCGGACGCCGACTACGCCATCATCGAACAGTGGGCCCTCTGCGGCCTGCGGCGGACGGGCGGCGGCGGCGATGCCGGTCCGTGACGGGCGGGCGGCTCTGGAAGAATCTTGACGCGGGGAAAGAAAAACCCCGTTATACAAGAGAAAACCGGAGCTTCCCGCGATGTTGAACGAAGACACCTCTGCCTCGCTCGTCGTGCGCGCCGGTCGCGCGCTTCTCGTGGTCCTCGTGCTCGGCGGAGGCCTCTTCGCGAGCACGGGCTGTGCGCCCGTCGCGCCGTACGAGCGCGGCAAGCTCGCGCATCCGACGATGACGGCCGCGGACATGGCCGGGTTCGGTGAGTCGCACCTGCGCGCCATCACCGAGGGCGCGGTCGGGGGCAGCGGCGGCACCGGCAGCGGTTGCGGCTGCAACTGATTTCCTCCTCCCAGCCGAAGGTCGCCATCTTGTCGGATCCTTTTTTTCGGGGACGGGGCTATCGTGGCCGCCGCGTGATTCGCCGCCTCGCACAAGCCCTTCTCGCCCCGCTCGTCGCCGCCGCGATCACCTTCGCCCCCGCGCCGGCGAGCGCCGCGCCGAACGACGAAGAGGTCGAGGCCCTCGTCCAGACGGTGCTCGAGGCGAGCTACAAAGAAGGCAACTACAAGGAAGCGCTCGACACGCTGAACCTCGCGAAGCAAGCGTGCGCCAAGAAGAGCGCTTGCAGCCCGAAGGTCCGCGCCAAGCTCTACGTCGCGCTCGGCACCGTGCTCGCCGGCGGCATGAAGAAGTCGAGCGACGCGAAGGCCGCGTTCGCCACGGCGATCAAGGAAGACCCCACGGTCGCGCTCTTCCCCGATTTCACCTCGCCCGAGATCCAGAAGGCGTGGAACGAGGCGCGGAACGCGGGCTCGCCGAGCGGCGGCAACCAGGAGACGAAAGAGGCCAAGGCCGCGTCGGGCGGCTCGAAGAAGACCAAGGTCACCTACGAAGGCCAGGCCCCCGGGCGCGGGTGGCGCACCGGCGAGGGCTCGTTCTACTACGAGCAGGCGATCAAGGCGGAGAAGCAGAGCGAGTGGCTCGACTGCGCCGCGTACGGGCGGGCGTCGTACGAGGCGGAGGAGCGCACCTCGACGCTCTTCCTCGTCGCCTCGTGCGAGGCGCGCGCCGGCCTCTGGGTCGAGGCCGTCTCCGACTACGAGGCCACGGCCGAGGCCGCGCAGCGCAAGAACATCCGCCAGATGGCCGCGCAGGCCCAGCGTCGCGCCGAAGAGCTGCGCGCAAAAATCCCGAAGATCGTCGTCCAGAAGCCGGCGGGCGCGACCGACGTCAAGGTCCGCTTGAACGGCGTCGAGCTCGAAGAGGATCAGCTCGGCAGCGAGATCCCCGTGAACCCGGGCGAGCGCACGGTCATCGCGACGGGCAAGGTGAACGGCGCCGAGCAGTCCTTCGAGCAGAGCGTGAACGTCGGCGAGGGCGAGACCGCGACGGTCGAGATCAAGCTCCGGCCGAAGGGCAAGGCGATCGACCGCGCGCTCGTCCAGTGCATGCAGAACGCGCAGACGCAGGACGAGTTCGACGAGTGCATCGCGAAGAACCGGAAGCTCCCGCTGAACCTCAAGTTCGGCCTCGAGTTCTCCGCGTACCACGACTCCGACAAGGTCGACGTCGTGAGCCCGACGCTCTTCTTCAACGTCGAGAACCCCACGAGCGGCTGGGGTTTTGGTGGCTCGTTCCTCGTCGACGTCGTCACCGCGGCGTCGACCGACATCGTGGCCACGGCCTCGCCGCGCTGGACCGAGCAGCGTTACGTGCCCGCGCTCGGCGGACACAAGAAGTTCGGCGACGTCGACCTGAACCTGCACGCGGCGATGTCGATCGAGCCCGATTACCTCGCGACGAGCGTCGGCACCACGGTCGCGCTCGACCTCCGGCAGAAGACGGTCACGCCGAGCCTGAGCTACGACTTCTCGTACGACATCGCGGGTCGATCGGGCACGAGTTACGAGGTCTTCTCGCGACGCATCCAGCGCCACGCGCTCGACCTCGCCTCGTCGTTCGTGCTCGACAAGAACTCCGTGCTGACCACGAACTTCAGCTTGGTGATCGAGTCGGGCGACAGCTCCAAGCCCTACCGCTACATCCCGACGTTCGCGCCGGACATCGCCCCGCGCGTCTTGCCGGGACAGTCGCTCGCGACGGTGAACTTCTACCGCAACCCCGAGCGCATCCTCGAGCAGCTCCCGCTCTCCCGCCAGCGCTTCGCGCTCGCCGGCCGCTACGCGCGTCGCTTCTCCGCGAGCACGCTGCGCATGGAGGAGCGGCTCTACGCGGACAGCTGGGGCCTCAAGGCCACGACGACGGATCTCCGCTACCTCTACGACGTCGGCAAGAACGTGCGCATCTGGCCGCATTTCCGCTTCCACGCGCAGACGGGCACGGCGTTCTGGCAACTCGCGTACGTCGCCGAGAAGACGCCGACGGGCCTGCAAGTGCCCGCGCTGCGCACCGGCGACCGTGAGCTCGGTCCGCTGCTCGGCGTGACCGGCGGGCTCGGCACGCGCATCGCGTTCGGCGAGAACAAGAACTGGGGACTCATCGCGAGCGGCGACGTGATCTACACGCGCTTCCTGAACACGCTCTTCATCCTGCAGCGCTTCGGTTACTTCGGCGCGCTCACGCTGGAGGTCGACGTCGAATGATGACGGCAAAGACGGCCTTCGCCTCGTCGCTCCTCGCCCTTGGCACGCTCGGGTTTTTCGCCGGTTGCGGCAACCGCGCTGTCGACGAGCGCATCGCCGCGCTCGGCGAAGAGGACCCGAACGTCCCCGTGGGCGAGTTTCACCGCCCCGGACAGCCCTGCCTGCTCTGCCACGGCGAGTACTTGCGGGAGCACCCGGTCATGAGCGTCGGTGGGACGATCTACGCGTATCCGACGCAGACGGCGGAGCAGAAGCCGCTGCCCGTCAAGGGCGTGAAGGTCAAGCTGACCGACTCGTTCGGCGAGCAATACGAGGTCGGCACGAACTGCGCGGGCAATTTCTTCATCGAAGCGGAGAAGTGGGACCCGGCATTTCCCTTGCGCGCCGAGATCGAGTACCCCGTGCCGGGGGCGCTGGAGAGCACGAAACGTGTGGTCATGTCGACGCGCATCAGCCGCGACGGATCCTGCGCGGGCTGCCACGTGGGCACGCGGAACCAGGGTTCGCCCGGGTGGGTGACGTGCGCCGAAGCCGAGACGGAGCCGCCGTTCCCGGCGCAAGACCCCTCCTGCCCGGGAGCCGCGAAATGAACACACGACGCAAAGCAAGCCTCTTTTGCTTCGGCGTGACGCTGCTCGCCGCCGCGGGCTGCGGCGATCTCGGCCCCGCCGTGAACGAGATCGCGGCGCCTCCGTTCGACCCGAACTCGTTCCGCGCGGTCTCGGCGGTCCTCGAGCGCCGCTGCGGCACGCTCGATTGCCACGGCCACATGGCGCGGCCGCTGCGGCTTTACGGGCAATACGGGCTGCGTCGGTACGAGGAGCGAAACTCGCCGAACGTCGACAACTACGACGAATACTACTCCGGCGGGAAGGAGCCCACGACGATCGCGGAGCTCGAGGACAACTACCGCTCGATCCTGGCGCTCGAACCGGAGCTCGTCGCGAAGGTGTTCACGAAGGCCGCGGATCCCGAGGTGCTGACGATCGTGCGGAAGGCGCGATTGCGCGAAAAACACAAGGGCGGGCTCTTGTGGAACAAAGGCGACCCCGGGGACGTGTGCATGGTCAATTGGTTGACGGGGAATACCGATACGACCCAGTGCGAGGTCGAGCTCGGGCATCCGTAGCGCGGGCGCGGCCATGACGCGGCTTTGTGCGTGTTGCGCGAATGGTGCATATTTTGCGCCAATGGCGCAGATGCGATGCTCCAATTGCGCATTCAAGGCCACGGTGGGCTCCACGCCGAGAGCCGGTCAGGGGATTCTACGTCTTCCGATGTTGGCACGATAACTGCTCTGCGTCCCCGCCCCGCGATGGCGCTGTCGTAATCTCGCGGAGTTGTTTGGGAGGTTCAGCATGTTTCGTCGATTTGCAACATTGCTCCGTCCGTTGGCCGCTCTCGCGCTCTTTTGCGCTGCCCCGACCGCATGTCTCATGGGGAGCCCCGACCCGCAGGAGAATGTCGAGGCGGACACCGACGAGGCGAGCAGCGAGCTGCTGGCAGCGGGCAGCCCGTGTTCGTCGATCTGTCAATGCGAGCCAGGCACGACCTGCAGGGCGAATGACTCCGGTCAAAAGGTATGTACGAAAGTCATTATGAGCCCGCCCCCGCCGGGCCCCCTTTGCGCAGCCTCGTGCCAGTGTCCAAATCCCACGAGCTGCGTCTTCAGCGGGTCATCCTATGGCACCTGCCAGCCGCCGACCACGCCATGCACGAGCGATTGTGATTGCGGCGTCCGTAAGATTTGTTCCAACGGTACCTGCGCTGCTGACTTCGGTCCGTATCCGGAGTGCCGTTGCAACAAGCACTGTCCCTCCGGGAAGTCCTGCGTGAGCGGCGTTTGTCAATAGCGGCGTAGGCAGGCGGCCCCCTGCCTCCGTACAGCGTTTCCAGCCATGTCGCGAGGTGCCCGTGCGCAGCGCCTCGGATACCCTGCTTCCCCGCGCGCTCGATTGTCCATCCTTCCCACCCACGCGTGGTTCTTTCTGGACGGCTGACGATTTTCGTGCGGCTGCCTTAGGTTCCTCCCAAAGGACCATTTGCAATGGGAGGGGCTCATGGGACGTACTCTTTTGGCGGGTGTGATCGCGCTCGCGGGTATCTTCGTGCTCGCGAAGTTTCTGGCGAGGTCGGCGCGGGCGGAAGCACCGCAGCAGGCCGTGGGGCAAACCACGTCGCAGGCCGGGGCGACGTTTCACACGAACATCGTCGCGCTGACCCGGCAAAACAATGCGTATCGGCGCGTGCTCTTCACCGCGGAGCGGATGCAGGTCGTGGCGATGAGCATCCCGCCGGGCGGCGACGTCGGACTGGAGCAGCACAAGCATGTCGAGCAGGTGCTTTTCCTGGTCGAGGGGGAAGGGAAGGTCATTCTCAACGGCGCGGAATCGCCATTTCGACCGGGGGACGTGGTGCTCGTGACGCCCGGCGTCCGCCACAACTTCGTCAATGTCGGCAAGACCCCGCTCAAGCTGTATACGCTCTACGCGCCGCCGAACCACATCCCGGGGCGGGTGCAGGCGACGAAGGCGGACGCGGAGGCGGATCTGGAGGATGAGGCGTTCGGGGCGCAGGTGCGGTAACGGACGGCGAGGGCGCGATGCCCGCACCTCCTGACCGTTCGGCCCTTCCTCCCGCGCGCGTCCGTGGGCTACCTTCGCGCCTCCCATGGACGTTCGAGCCTTCGTCGAGAAGTGGAGCGCCTCCGGAGCCTCCGAGCGCGCCAACAAGGACCTGTTCCTCGCAGAGCTTTGCGACGTCCTCGGCGTGCCTCGGCCCGAGCCGGCCACGGGCGACCCGGCCCGCGATCGGTACGTGTTCGAAAAACCGATCCCGATGACGCAGGAGGGCGGCAAGGTCACGACGAAGCGCGCGGACCTCTACAAGCATGGCTGTTTCCTCCTCGAAGCGAAGCAGGCCGCCGCGGCGGGGACGAAGAAGATCGGCAAAACGCAGCGCGGGACGGACTCCTGGGACCTCGCGATGGTCGATGCGCGCGGGCAGGCCCTCGGCTACGCGAGCGCGCTCGACGAGCCGCCGCCGTTCCTCATCGTCTGCGATATCGGGTACGTGTTCGAGCTCTACGCCGACTTCGACGGTACGCGGCGCTGGCCCGCCTTCCCGAATGCGCAACATCGGAGAATTTACCTCCGCGACCTCGCGAAACACGTCGATACCCTGCGCGCGGTCTTCACGGATCCGCTCTCCCTCGACCCTTCGCGCCGGGCCGAGCGGGTGACGCGCGAAGTGGCCGCGCAGCTCGCGGAGCTCGCGAAGAAGCTGGAGGCCGAGAAGAACCCGCCCGAGGCCGTGGCCAAGTTCCTCATGCGCTGCATTTTCACGATGTTCGCCGAGGACGTGGGGCTTTTGCCGTCGCGGCTCTTCACGGAAGGCCTCGAGCATCATTGGCTCACGAACCCGCGTGTTTTCCCGTCGGCCATCGAAGGGCTCTGGACGGCGATGAACGAGGGCACCTCGTTTTCCTATGTCGGCAAGCTCCTCCGGTTCAACGGCGGGCTCTTCAAGCAGCCGACGGGCCTTTCGCTTTCCAAGGAATCGCTCTCGCTCCTCCTTTCGGCCGCGCGGCGTGATTGGTCCGAGGTGGACCCTGCCATTTTCGGCACGCTGCTCGAGCGCGCCTTGAACCCGAAGGAGCGGCACGAGCTCGGTGCCCATTACACGCCCCGCGCCTATGTCGAGCGGCTGATCCGTCCGACGATCGAGGAGCCGCTGCGCGAGGAATGGGAGAACGTGCAGACCGCGGCGCGCAAGCTCTACCAGAGCGGCAAGGAAAAGGATGCCCGTGCGGCCGTGCGCGCTTATCACGCGATGCTCACCCGGACGCGTGTCCTCGATCCGGCCTGCGGCTCGGGAAATTTTCTTCATGTGACGCTCGACCTCTTCAAGCGGCTCGAAAGCGAGGTCCTCGCCCTGCTCCATGATCTCGGCGAGCGGCAAGAACTCTTGCACGCGGAGGGGATCCGCGTGACGCCCGGGCAGTTCCTCGGGATCGAGGTGAAGCCGTGGGCCAAGGAGATCGCGGAGCTCGTCCTCTGGATCGGTTACCTGCAATGGCACTTCCGCGCCTACGGGAAGCTGACGCCGCCGCCGGAGCCCGTTCTCCAGGACTTCCGGAACATCGAATGCCGGGATGCCGTGCTCGCGTGGGATCGGGAAGAACCGGTCCGCGACGCGAAGGGCAAGCCCGTGACGCGGTGGGACGGGGAGACGATGAAGACACACCCCGTCACGGGGGAAATGGTGCCGGACGAAAAGGCGACGGTGCCGGTGCTCCGGTACGTCGGCCCTCGCCAGGCGTCGTGGCCTGCCGCCGAATTCGTCGTCGGGAACCCGCCGTTCATTGGCAACTGGAGGATGCGTTCGCTGCTCGGGGACGGGTATGTCGAGGCGCTCCGTGCGGTTCATCCGGACGTCCCGGAGACGTCGGACTTCGTCATGTACTGGTGGGAGCGGGCGGCGAACCTGGTCCGCGAAAACAAGATCCGCCGCTTCGGCCTGATCACGACGAACAGCATTGGCCAGGTCATGAACCGCAAGCTTTTGGTCCGCCACATGGAAGCCGACGCGCCGCTGTCCATCGTGTATGCGGTGCCGAATCACCCGTGGGTCGACGCGGTCGACGGCGCCGACGTGCGGATCGCAATGACCGTGTGTGCTCCGGGAACCGCGGGCGGGGTCCTGGTGCGTGTGGCCAAGGAGGACCGAAACACGGGCGGGGTCGAGCTCCTCGAGCGTACCGGGCGCATCAATGCCGATCTCAATGTGGGCCCGAACCTCACGGTGGTGCGCGCGCTCCGTTCTGCGGCGGGTCTCTGCTGCCCTGGCATGAAGCTCCACGGAGCCGGGTTCGTCGTGACCCCCGATCAGGCGAAGCAGCTTGGTCTCGGCACCATACGAGGATTGGAGAACCACGTCAGGCCCTATCTCAATGGCCGCGACATTGCAGCGCGCGGCCGCGGCGTGATGGTGATCGACCTGTTTGGTCTGTCCGCGGACGAGGTTCGACGCAGGTTTCCCGCGGTATTCCAGTGGGTGACGCTTCACGTGAAACCGGAGCGGGACCAGAACCCACGCAAAACGTACCGCGACAACTGGTGGATCTTCGGGGAGCCGCGGGCCCAGCTCCGGCCCGCGCTCGAGGGGCTGCCTCGCTTCATCGCCACCGTGGAGACGTCGCGCCACCGATACTTCGTGTTTCTGGATGCCGAGGTTTTACCGGACAACAAGATCGTCGCCATCGCGAGCGCCGACGCCTATGACCTCGGCGTTCTGTCGAGTCGTGTCCATGTCGCGTGGGCGCTCGCCACGGGCGCGAGGCTCGGCGTCGGCAATGACCCGGTGTACGTCAAATCCGTCTGCTTCGAGGCATTCCCATTCCCCGACGTCCCGCCCGCCGGCAAGGCCAACATTCGCGCGCTCGGCGAAGCTCTCGACGCCCACCGAAAACGCCAGCAGGCCGCGCATCCGGATCTCACGATCACGGGCATGTACAACGTCCTCGAGAAGCTACGAAGCGGGCTCACCCTCGCGGACAAGGAGCGCGTGATCCACGACAAGGGCCTCGTCTCCGTTTTGAAAGGGCTTCATGACGACCTGGACGCCGCTGTCTTCGAGGCATACGGCTGGCCCTCGGACCTCACCGACGAGCAGATCCTGGAGAAGCTCGTCGCCCTGAATGCCGAGCGCGCCGCCGAGGAAGCGCGCGGGATCGTTCATTGGCTCCGTCCCGAATTCCAGAACCCGAGCGGTGCACAGGCCGCCGCGCAGGCCACGATGGCCACAGCCGCAGAGACGCAAGACGACGAGGAAGAAGCGCCGGCCGCCGAAGTCTCAAAAGCCAGGCCCTGGCCGAAGAAGATCCCCGAGCAGATCGCCGCAGTCCGCGATTGCTTCGGCACCGTGCGCGGCGCATTCACCGCGGACGACATCGCCGCGAATTTCAAGGGCGCGAAGAAGGCCGATGTCGCGGACTTGCTCGATGGTCTCGCGGCGGTCGGCGTCGTCGTCGCCATGGAACGCGGCGAGCGGTGGAAGGTCGCAGGGCGGCGCGGGGCCGCCTGATACGGTCGAGGGATTCGCGAGGAAGCGTGCAGCGGCCCGGTCGGGCAATGGAGGACGCGCCCGCTACGGCTTCGACGTGACGAACGACGCCGCGAGCACGCGAATGCCGTTCGCGCCGAAATCGATGCGGAGCTTGCCGTCGCCGAGCCGTTCGATGACCTTGCCTTCGCCGAACTTCGCATGATGAACGAGCGCGACGTCCTGCGGGGGCGGCGCGGCGCGCTCGACGACCGGGCGGAAGGCCGCGCCGTCGCCGACGGGGGCGCGTGCTCGCTGGCCGGCCGCCTCCTCGCGCCGCTTCAGATAGGCGCCGAGATCCGCGAGCGGTTCGCCGCCCTGCCCCGGTCTCCGGAGGTCCCATGCCACGAGCTCGACCTTGGCCGGGTTTTTCGTTCGCGCGAAGCAGCCGAAGACGGGCTCCGAGGCGTCTGCCGAGGGCAGCTCGGCGAACGCGACGTGATCGAACGTCGTCGCACGACGCCAGTCGCTCTTGCCAGACGCTTCGTAAAAGCTCACGATCGAATGGGTGAGCCTGACCAGGTCGCCGGGCGTGCGGCCTTCGGCGATCAGGATGGCGAGGATCAGGTCGGGGATCGCCGTCCGGAGCGCCTCGGAGGCGCCTTCGACATCCACCGGATCCACGCGTAGCGACGGCCGGCCCGCGCGCTCCCAGACGGCGGCCAGGCGATCACGATCCTTCGACGACAGCTCGATGGGACGGGGCGCGTTCGATTCCATGCCGCGGCGAGCATGGCGTAAATCGCGATCGCGCACAACGCGCTGCCCGGGGGCGCTCGCTCGTCCGATGCCACGGCGGTTTCGCGTCGATCCGATCGCCGTACGTGCGACGGGCCCCGCTTGGTGCCATAACCCGCAGATGATGGAGGATCCGGTTCTTGTCCGTGTGGTCGATGCGCTCCGGGGCATCGAAAACCTGACCGCGCTCGTCCTCGGCGGATCACGCGGGCGAGGAACGGCGGGTCCCATGTCCGACTACGACATCGGCCTCTACTACGAGCCGGGCGCGCCATTCAACGTAGAAACGCTGCGCTCGGCCATCGCCCCGCTGGTCGATGACCCTTCATCGACGGTGACCCATTTCGGCGAATGGGGCCCTTGGGTCAACGGCGGCGGCTGGCTCAGCATCGGCGGCGTCGAGGTCGATCTCCTTTACCGCGACCTCGGCGGCGTACGCGCCGTCATCGCCGACGCGCGGCAAGGCCGCTTCTCGATGAATTACCAAGTGGGGCACCCCCACGGCTTCTGTTCGACCATCTGGATGGGCGAAGTCGCGACCTGCCGGCCGCTCTTCGATCCGTTCGGCGTCATCGCCGAATTGAAGAGCCAAACGTGGCCGTATCCGGAAGCGCTGAAGAACGCGCTGATCACCCGCTTCGGCTGGGAGGTGGACTTCGCCATCGAGAATGCCGAGATCGCGGCCAGGCGCGCCGAGCGCACGCATATCGCGGGGTGCGCCTACCGGGCGCTGTGCTGCGCGGCGCAAGTTTTGTTTGCAGTGAATGGCCGTTACCTGATCAACGAGAAAGGCGCCGTCGCCGAAGCTGCGACCTACCCGATCACGATCGAGGGTTTGGCCGAGGCGCAGGCCGAGATCTGGAGAGACATCGGCAACGGGGACCATGCGCGCGCGTTGCAACGCTTGCGCGGCTTGTCCGAAGCCCTGCGTGCCATTCTCCAGCGAGAGGGTGTTTGACCGGCGTGCGCCGACGCGAGCACACGCGAAGCGGGAACGCCGCGGCTCAGCGACGGAGGCGCAGCTCGTCCCAGGCCCAGCGGGCGCCGGGTTCGGCGTTGCGCATGCCGATTTCGGACCTGCATCCGACGGAATCGCTGGTCGCGAAGACGCGCTCGGCGATGACGATGCCGGAGCGGCGCAGGTAGAGCCGGGCGCGCAGAGCGGCGATGGAGACGGTGCTGCCATCGGGACACTTGGCTTTGCGCGAGACGTCATCTGCTACGAGCACCCAGTCGACGTCTTGGAGCGTCTTGGCGACGCCGCGGAGGCGCGGGGATGCGGTGCCGCCGATGACCCACATCGAGCGCGGCTTCTCGGCCTCGGGCGTGTCTGCTGGCAGTGCGACGGGGCCCTTGGCGGCGCCGCGCAGGACCTCCTCGATGCGCATGCGCAACGTCATGCCGCCGAGCCGCAACGTCCCCTGGGCGCGGCTGCCATCGCGGAAACGGACCTCGAGCGGCACGTCGACGTTGAATCGATCGTCGGCGACCTCCGCGACGTGACCGTCGATCATCGGGAGGAGGGCCTCCGTCGGCACCGGGATTGCGTCCTCGACCTTTGCCACCTGGCCGGCGAGCGAGACGCTCTCGACGTCGTCGGCTTTGCGACCGAGGAGCCGACTGGTCAGCCCTTCGAGCTCGAACCGGCACGTGTGCGGCGCTGGGCATTGCCCATTCTCCAGAGGCAGCGGAGCCGATTCGGGCGGAGGCTGCGGAGCAGGCGCGGGCGGCAGCTCCGCCGGTTTCGACGGCTGCGCTGCGGCAGCGACTTGCACGTCGTTCGCGCCGCCCGAGGGCGACGCGCCGCACCCCGCCGCAGCGAGGAGCACGGCCGAAACGACGGTGCCGTAAAAAGTGGACGATGACGTCGGGCGCATGGGCCCCCCTTCTACATCGCCTTTGTCTGTATCTTGTAAGAATAAAACTCCGGCTCTCCCTCCATCTACCAGCATGCGCCGCATCCTTTTCGCCTTCGCTTTCCTCGCCGCCTGCCGCCCCGAGCCCCATCGGCCCTCCGCCGCCCCGCTCGCCGCGCCCTCGGCCACCGCCGCGCACGCGCCGCCGCCCGCCGCCGGCGCCCGTGAGCCCGTGAGCACCACGCTGGCCCTCGGCCGCGCCTTCTCCTGCCTCCTCACCACGCGTGGTCAGGTTCGCTGCTGGGGCACGAACGACTCCGGCCAGCGCGGCGGCGACGGGCTCGGCGGCGTGCTGGCCCTCGCCGCCGGCCCCGATCACGCCTGCGCCGTGCAGCAGGACGTCATCCGGTGCTGGGGGAAAAACGATCACGGGCAGCTCGGCGACGGTAGCCGCATCGAACGCCCGAGCCCCGTCCTCGTGCGCGAAATGGGCCGCGCCGGCGAGCACATCCAGCACGAAAAGACCCAGCCGGTGCTCACGCGTGACAGCTCGTGCTTCTTCTGGTCCGAGGAGTATTCCGGCTCCTTCGCGGCGTGCACCGGCGCGCACCTCGACACGGACATCTTCGGCCTCACCGGCCGCGGCCCCGCGCCGCCGTGCCCGTCGGGGACGCTCTGCTCCAAGGTCTACGCCGCGAGCGGCGCTGCCTTCGAGTCGGGGCTGTGCACGCTGAGCGACGTCAACGGCGTGCCACGCGTCGCCTGCCCGTTCGGGCCGCCGAGCCTCGCGCCGCGGCAGCCCGAACGCGATTTCGGATCGCAGGACGACGGCAAGACGGTGGGCGTGCTCGTGGTGGGGCGCGACTTCGCGTGCGGGCTCGGGGCGGGCGGCGTGCTCTGCTGGGGGAGCAACACGCGTGGCCAGCTCGGCCGGAGGGAGCCCGCCGGCACGAGGGATCCGCTGCCGGTCGAAGGGATGGCGGGCGCGGCGGCGCTCTGCGCGGGGGCGGAGCACGCGTGCGCGCAAAAGGCCGATGGCCGCGTGCTTTGCTGGGGTGACGGGCGCCGCGGGCAGCTCGGGACGGGCGATCCCGTGGCCGCAGGGACGGTGGTGGAGGTGCCCGCCGCGGCGGGCGCGAAGGCAATCGGTTGCGGCGAGGCGCACACCTGCGCGGCATTCGCGGATGGGCGCGTGGTGTGCTGGGGCGCGGACGAAGCGGGTCAGTCGAGCGGCAGCGGGAAGGGGCTCATCGCGGCGCCGAGCGTGGTGACGATTTCGCGGTGACGCGGGGCGCGGCACGAGCAGCCCCCCGCGATCGACACGCCCCGGGTCCACTTGACGCGGCTCGGCTGCGCGGCGAAGGAATGACGCGCTCTGGCAAGCGCGCGCTAAATGGGCGCCGAGCCCGCGCAGAAGCACGATCGGAAGAGAGGATCTCATTCATGTTTGGCTCGAACGTTGGGCGTTTCCAGGCGGCGATCACGAGCTTGGGCTCGATGGGAGCGTTGATGCTCGCGTGCTCCGGCGCCCCCGAGGGGCAGCGAAGAGGCTCCGTCGTGCCGACCCCGGAAGCGGCCGTCGTCCATGCCCAGACCCAGGCCGCGAGCGCCGGACCCCCCGACCGCCACACGCAGGTGGACGCGATTTTCGCGCCCTGGACCGGCAAGACCACGCCCGGCTGCGCCGTGGGGATTTCGCGCGACGGCACGCTCGACTACGCGCGCGGCTATGGCATGGCGAACCTGGAGTACGACGCCGCCATCACGCCGGAATCGATCTTCCACGTCGCATCCATCTCCAAACAGTTCACCGCCTTCTCGATCCGGCTGCTGGAACAGGAGGGCAAGCTGTCCCTCTCCGACGACATCCGGACATACCTGCCGGAGATGCCCGATTACGGCAAGAAGATCAGCATCGCGGACCTGATCCATCACACGAGCGGCCTGCGGGAACAGGGGCAGCTCTTGAACCTGGCCGGTTGGCGCGGCGATGACCTGTCCACCGAGGCGGATATGCTGTGGGCCCTGACGAAGCAGCGCGGGCTGAACTACGAGCCGGGAACGGAGCCGCTCTACAACAACGCCGGCTACACGCTGCTTTCGGTGATCGTCAAACGCGTGTCGGGCCAGTCGCTGCGGGCATTCGCCGACGCGCGGATTTTCAAGCCGCTCGGCATGACGGACACCCACTTCCATGACGACCATACCGAAATCGTCCCGCGGCGCACGTCGGCGTACCGTCCGCGCGCGGGCGGCGGATGGAGCGTGAGCATTCCGGTGTACGACCACTACGGCTCGACCAGCCTCTTCACCACGGTCGGCGACCTGCTGAAATGGGAAGAGAACTTCGTCCACGCGCGCGTCGGCGGGCGGGCGCTGGTGACGGCGATGCAGACATCAGGCACGCTGAAGAGCGGCGTGGCGACCGGTTATGGCAGCGGCCTGTGGCTCGAGACATATCGCGGCCTGCGGACGGTGGGGCATAGCGGTATGGACGCCGGCTACCGCGCGGATGTCATCACCTTCCCGGACCAGCGGTTGGCCATCGTGGCGTTATGCAACGGCGCGACGATCGCGCCCGACGAGCTCACGCGGAAGGTGGCCGACGTGTATCTGGGCGATCGCATGGACGCCGCGCCGCCGCCCGCGGTGAAGGTGCCGGAGGCGGAGCTTTCGGCGCTGGCCGGTGTCTACTGGAGCCCGTTTTCGGATGAGGTGGTGCGGCTGGAGGTGAAAGACGGCGCGCTGCGCAGCATCGACGCGCCGTCGCCGCTCGTGCCGCTCGGCGACGGCGTGTTTCGCATGGGCGACACGGCGAAATGGCAGTTCTCCGCGCCCGCTGCCGATGCGCCGCGCGAACTGCGCATTACGGATGGTTGGCCGACGCCGAGAATCTTCACGCGCGTGACGGCCGCCGTGCCGGCCGCCTCGACGCTGGCGGCATTCGAGGGGTCGTATCGAATCGACGAGGTCGACATGACCTACACGTTGCGCATGACGGACGGCAAACTGAAGCTGCGCTGGCCGAGGCAGAAGGAGGCCACGCTCGAAGCCATCGGCGGCGATCGCTTCGTCAGCGATATGCTGGGGACCGTGACATTCACGCGGACGGCGTCCGGCGAGGTGGATGGATTGACGATCAGCAATCGCCGTCTGCGCCGCCTGCGCGCGAGACGGCTCCCGGCGGCGGAGGCGCCGGCGGCGCGAGCGGACAAAGCACCAAAGCCTACGTCTTTGGTGAAGCCATGACGCGCTCTTCGACCCGAGCGCGGCGGCACCTTGATCCTGCGGGGCAGGGTGTATGGTTCGTGCGGCTGCCGTCCCGTCATGCGGTCCAGACGAGGCTGGCGAGGCGTTACGAGAGTGCTACCAGCGTGGCCGAATGAAATGTTTTCCTGTACCCGTGCTGGGAGTTTTCCTCGTCGCGTGTGGCGGTTCGGAGCCGAGCCCCATGGCCGCCCCGGCTCCCGCGCCCACCTCGGCCTCGACAAGCATGCCCACCGAGGAGGCGCGCCCGGCGTCGGAGAGCCCCGAGCCTGTCGCCGCGTGCACGATGACGAAGAGCCTGTCCGAGTCCTGTGCTCCGTGCGTCAAGTCTCGTTGCTGTTCTCCGCCTGTGGCTTTCACCCCCGGCGCGGCCCAAGCGCTCGGGTGCCGCATGGGATGCCGCAAGCCGCTTCCCGCCGGGATGCCCACGCTTGGAGACAGCGACCGTGCTGCGATGATCAAGACCTGCCTCGCCAGGTGCGACGAGCTCTTCGAGCCCTCCGACGAGGCCACTCGACTCGACGGTTGCATTGCCGAGCGCTGCAATCCCGAATGCCTCGCCGGTAAGTGAGGCGCGGGGCTCCCGCTCGATGACGTCGCGTGTCCGCGCGGAGCCCCGAACCGACGCAGCGTGACCAGCTTCCTGGAGAAGTGAGCATTCGCGCCTTCAATTGCCGCGGTGGAGGCGTTCGATGATCGCCTCCGCCCGCGCGAGCGCATCGCCGTAGGCGTTCGTCGGAAGAGCGCCGTCGATCTTCCAACGCGGGTTGCGGCCGCGAGCGCGGTCGACCTGCTTTTTCACTCCACGACCGCCGGCCGAGGCCGCGTCGCACATCGCATTCCAGTGCTGAAGGCTCTCGGCCATGAAGGAGAAGCCCTCTTCGTGCGAGTAGTAGAGGACGACGGCGTCGTCGTCCGGCGCCTCGAGGAAGACGAGCACGCCGACGTAGTCGCCATCCGATCCGGCGATGGGGAAGAATGGCGCGTCGAATCGGGAGCCGACGAGCTCGTCCCAGTCGGGATCGGCGCTCAGCCAATCGAAGTTCGACATGTCGAGCGACGTGTTGCCCTTGGGCGTCAGCGCTTCCCCGTATTTGGCGAAGAAGTCCTCGGAACGTCCGCCCTGGGGGTTCTGCAGCGCGGCCGCGAGCGACGGAGAGACCGCGGCGACCGCATCGAGCGGTCGTGGCAGCACGCTCAATGCGTCGCGCTTCGCGGATTCACGCGCCTCGTTGGCCGCGCGTTCCTGGCGTACGAGCTCGGGCTCGGGGATTTCGATCAGGTGCTCGAGTCGGTAGTAGAGCTGTGCCTGCTCTTTCGCATCGCCGATCTCGCCGAAGTGATCGAACCATTCGCGAAGCGCGTCGCGCGCCTCCTCGACGAGCGCGCTCGGATCTTCGAACGCGTCGGGCGTCGTCTTCATACCGAACAAGATCGTCCGGCCCCCGTTGAAGAAGCTGCGTAACGCGAGCAGGTCGTCGATGGCGGTGATCGTTCGCGACGGCGGGCGAGCCTCTTCGATCATCCGCATCGCCCAGCTCTGCATTTTCTCTTTTGAGATGGCCACGCGGAGACTGTTTCACCCGAACGGCGATCGTGCACGCGCGATGTTCGAAATTCGTCACCCAGCGCAAAGGGAGCGCGAGCGCCTGCGCGGTCGTGAGGGCCCTTCGACGACGGGTCACGTCCTCCGATGGCGGCGCCGGATTCCAAGGAGCGCGAGCCCGAGAAGGGAGAGGGCGGCATGAGAGCTCTCACCCGACGTCGTTCCCGCCGCGCGACAGTCGCATCCGCTCTCCTCGACAGGACTGCCGCCTCCGCCGCTTCCACCTTCACCACTGCCCGCACCACCATTGGCGCCGCTTCCGCCGCTCCCACCGCTCCCGCCGCTTCCGCCGGAACCGCCGCTTCCGCCGCTTCCGCCGGCTCCGTCGACGCAGACACCGGCAGCGCACTTGCCATCGGTGCACGGGGTGCCATCGGGCGCGCTCGTATCGGCGGGGCACTCATCCGCGGCCCCGTCGCAGCTCTCGGCGACGTCGCATTCACCGGCCGAGGCTCGGCATTCCATGCCTGCGGGGACCTTTGCATCCTCGGGGCACGAGATGGCTGCTCCGTCGCAGGTCTCGGCCGCATCGCAGATTCCGGCCGAAGCGCGGCATTCCGTGCCGGCGACGGCGATTGCATCTGCGGGGCATTCGCTGGAGGCTCCGTCGCAGGTCTCGGCCACGTCGCAGGCGCCGGCCGAAACGCGGCATTCCGTGCCGGCCGCCGTCGGACCGCAGGTCCCATTCGCAGTGGCTCCCACTGCCGCACTGCAGGCCTGGCAATCGGTGGTCGTGCCCCCACCACAGGCGGTGTCACAACATACGCCGTCCACGCAGAAGCCGCTCGCGCACGCATCTGCCTGCGTGCAGGACGAGCCATTGGTCAATGCGAGGGTGAACACGTAGGCCGAGCCCGACTCGGTCCCCTTGTCGTCGTCCAATGCCGCCCCCACGAGCGCGGTGTCCGCCGACAGCGCCGTCGAGACGCCGAAATAATCGCCCGATGCCGTGTCACTCCCGAACAGCTTCGACTGCTGGGTCCAAACGCCGCCTGAGGCCCTGAAAAGATAGGCCGCGCCGGCGATGAACCCCTTTTCTTTCTGGAGGCGCGCCCCCACGAGCGCCGTGTCCCCCGACAGCGCCACCGAGTAGCCGAACTGATCTCCGCTCGCTCCATCACTCGCCACGAGCTTCGCCTGCGGGGTCCATACGCCGCCATTGCTCGTGAAAACATGGACCGAACCCTTGTCGTCGTCGTAGTGCGCCGCCACGAGCGCGGTGCTCCCAGACAACGCCACGGAAAAGCCGAACGCATCGTTTGCAGCCCCATCCGCCGCCACGAGCTTCGACTGCTGGGTCCAGGCGCCGCCGTTGTTCGTGAAAACATACGCCGAGCCGGAGTTTGACCCCATGTCGTCGTCGTAAGCCGCCCCCACGAGCGCGGTGTCGCCGGACAGCGCCACCGAAGACCCCAGGCCGTCGCCCGCCGCGCCGTCGCTCGCCAAGAGCTTCGCGGCCTGGGTCCAGGTCCCTGCGCTGCGCACGAACACATAGGCCGCGCCCGCGCCGTACAAGGCACCATTGTAGTCGCCGACCGATCCGACGAGCGCGGTGTCCCCCGAGAGCGCCACCGAATGGCCGAACAAGTTCCCTTTGAACCCATCCCCAGCGGCCGGCACGAGCAGCGCCTGCTCGGTCCAAACGCCGCCGCTGCGCACGAACACATAGGCGAAGCCATACCACGCTGCAAGGCTATTGCCGTTGAAGTAACCAGATGCTCCCACGAGCGCGGTGTCCCCCGAAAGCGCGACCGCGCCTCCGAAGTAGTTATCCGGAAGCCCACTGCTGCCCATGAGCTTCGCTTGCTCGGTCCAGACACCGCCATTGCGCACGAACACATAGGCCTTGCCCGGGACGTTGGTGAGAGAGGGCTGCGCCGGCGCTCCCACGATCGCGGTGTCTCCCGATATCGCCACCGAAGTGCCGAAGGTGTCTCTCTCCACGCCGTCGCTCGCCATGAGCTTCGCCTGCTGGGTCGCCACGAGCGGATCGATTTCCACCGGATACGTCGCCCCAGCGTCGTCGACGTGCAGCGCGAGCTTCCCTGCCGTGACGCTCATCCACGCGTCGAGCCGCTTGCCCGTCGCGTCCTTCGCGTACAGGTCCGTATACGTCGCCGCCGCCGCGCCCTGGGCGTCTATGAATGCAACGGCCTCCCCCTTCCCATCCCCGTCCTCGTCCACGACGAGCGGCACCAGGCTGCCGCCGATCGCGAGCGTCAGCACCTTGGTCCCCTCACAAGAAGGCGCCTGATCCACGGTGAATCCCTGCTCGAGCCCAAGAGGCCCGTGGACGTACCACTCCTCGACGATGCCGCGCCGGATATCGACCCGGTTCTGCGATATCTCGACAGCGCCCGCCGGGAGGCCGAGCACCGAATCTCCTTCACATCCGATGGCCGTCGTCGAGAGCCATGACTCCCAGCTCTCCGCGTCCCCCACGAGCCGCAGGGCTTCACCGTCGATCGTCGCCTGAAACCCTTGCGAAGGGTGGACGAACCGCGCCGCACCGGACCCCACGCGCTCGGCGCGGTAGATCTCGCCCGCGCCGGCTTGGACGGCCTCGATGTACGCGGCCCGCAGCTCCGGCGTCATCGCGGTGGGGCCCGTCGACATCGAGCGTGCGCCGCGAGGCGTTGCGTCCTGAGACGGCGCGTCGCCGGTTTGCTCGGGTATCGTGCCGCCCCCGCACCCGGCGGTGCTGAAGGACAATCCACCCAGGAACAAAATGACCCAGTTTGCTCGTGCTCCGCTGCGATGCGACATGCTTTCTCCTGATGCGCGAGGGGGGCGAGTTGTACAGTACGCGACGGCGCAGAGCCAATCGCACCCGCATCCGCTTCCGGGACGCGCATTCACCCTCGTATTGACGAGCTCACGTCCGGGGGGCGAACATAGTTCGACGCACCACGGAACCGCGGCTCACAGGGCGTCGGGGGTGCCCATGACGCGGCGTTCGAGGGCGACGAGGCCGATGCCCCAGACGAGGTAGAGCGCGACCGCGGTAAAGAACTGCCAGGCCGCGACGCGGAAGTGGCGCTGCACCAGCGTCACGAAGCCGATGACGGGCGGGGCGACGACGAGCGGCAGGAAGATGCCGTAATAGAAGCCGTAGACGCGGCGGTTGCGCGGGCGGTCGACG
The DNA here is from genome assembly GCF_029946505.1 of Polyangium sp. y55x31. Taxonomy (GTDB): domain Bacteria; phylum Myxococcota_A; class Polyangia; order Polyangiales; family Polyangiaceae; genus Polyangium. The sequence goes on along the minus strand of NZ_JARZHG010000004.1, from coordinate 6,831 downwards.
GGGAGGCGCTCGACGGTCTGGATCGTGGCGGTCTGCCAGGTGAGGACGAAGGGCAGGCCGCGCTGCTTCTCGGGGCCGAGGAAGCGCAGGCGCTCGCGACGGACCGGCGCGACCGGCAGGAAGGCGACGGTCAGCCACAGGGTCATGGTCAGGCCGTCGCCGGGGCCGCGGTGGTGCGGGTCGAGGTAGCGCAGGCCGAAGCCGTTGAAGCTGACGGCGCTCGCGAAGAGGCCGGGGTTGGCGAGGGCGAAGCGCTCGAGCAAGCCGCGGGTCTCGGTGGTCTCGCTGCGCTGCGGGCGGCTCCGGCGCCAGGCTTGGAAGAGGCGGAGCGCGCCGAAGGACGAGAGGGGGATGAGCACGGCCAGGCCGATGCTCGTCGGCAGTGCGGTATCGTCGACGACCAGCCTGCCGGCCGCGTACTCGACGGCGAGGCCGACGGCGGCGAAGCACAGCGGGAAGGTGACGAAGAGGGCGATGACGAGGCTCGTGAAGAGGCGCCACATGGGCGCACGGTACACTCGAAACTCGCGTCAGCGCGTGAAGTCGCCGCAGTACGTCACCGCGCCCGCGGATGGCTCGAGCCCTCCAAGCTTTGCCGCACAGGAGTGTCGCATACGTGATTGTAATGAGTTTTGCGTCTTGTCGATGGAGCATCGTTCTCCTACCCGCACTCGTCGCTTGCGAGGCACCGCCGAAGCCTCGCTCTCCCCCACTCGTGCGCGGCAATTTTCGAGATCACGGCGCGCTCGATATCGCGCTCGACGGTGCGTTCCTCTGTGGTGTATGGCCGGGCGGAGAAGCCTATTGCACGACAACCTATCGAACGGAAATGTATCGACCCGTTCCCTGGCTCGCGACTGCCGCACAATTTGCTTTGGGTGGTCAGCAGGCGTCGTTTGCCGCATGCATTCGATTGGCAACGGGTGTGGTTCGTTGTAGCAAATCTGTCGAGCGCACAGCGGAAGAATCGGAGCTTTCCGATGTATCAGGGTTGCAAAACGACATCGTAGACCTTGGTGTCGGCACAACGCACGCATGCGCCGTACGTGCCAACGGCACAGTCCGTTGCTGGGGAAAAAATGATCATGGTCAACTAGGCGACAGCACCGCGGTTTCATCGGACCAACCGGTCACCGTCAAGGAGCTAAACGATGCCGTCGATGTTTCCGTCTATGGGGAATCAACTTGCGCGCGCCGAAAATCTGGTACCGTGGTATGCTGGGGCAAGAACGAAAATGGGCAACTCGGCGATGGAACGCATGACGGTCGACATGTGCCCGTGATGGTGAAAGGAGTCTCTGGTGCGCGAGAGGTCGGGGTTGGCGGGACAATGGGCTGTGCGGTGACCGAAACCGGAATGGTGCAGTGCTGGGGCGATGGCAGACCGACTCTTCTGGGAAAAACGCTCGATACAGAACCGGTACCATCCATCGAAAATCCGACATCGCTCGCAATAGGACGGAATCACGGCTGTGCTCGTCTTGCAAATGGAACAGTACGATGCTGGGGGGACAATCGCCATGGTCAGCTCGGCGATGGCACCCGTGTCGAAAGACGGATGATTCCATCCTCCGTGCATGGACTTGCAGATACAATCAGCATCGTTGCCTCTGAGAGCAGCACATGTGCGCGACTCGTATCTGGTGCCATTCGATGCTGGGGGAGTGGGGATGGATCACGCGCGCGCCAAGGCCCATGGTATCTTTTTGGAGCGCCAGTACGTGTCGAACTCGAACGGACGGCACAGATTGCGCTCGGCGCGTACCACACATGTGCGCGCACAATACAAGGCCATGTGTATTGCTGGGGTGACAATACCTATGGTGAACTTGGTAATGACAGGCAAGCCATTCAACCGCGCCCCGTCGAGGTCCAGGGGCTGACCGATGTCGTGCAAATCACTGCTAGCAATACGCGGACATGTGCTCGCAGAAGCGACGACACATTATGGTGTTGGGGCGGGGGTGTTGGCCCAATCGACACGAATCGCGCGCCCCTCCGCCCCCGACCAGAGAAGCTCTTTGACGACGTCGTCGACGTCGCACTGGCCGGCGTGAAAAGGTACTTCCCACGTGTGGACACCTGTGTTCGTCGCAAGAATGGTACTGTTTGGTGCTGGCGAGATGATCCAATGAAGGCCGAAGAGAAGCGCACAGCGCCAGCGATCATTCCGGGCATTTTTAACGCGAAGCAGCTCGCCATTGGAGGTAAATACTCGTGCGCACTCTTGGCGACAGGAGAGGTCCGGTGTTGGGGACAGCATCTAGAAGACCTACTCGCTGTTGGGGCAATGATACCGGTTGATGCCACGGTGATCGTACGTGATCTCCCTCCCGTTGGCCATATTGCCAATTGCGGTTTTCATACCTGCGGTGTCGCGAAAAAGGATGAGAAAGTGTATTGCTGGGGTGGCTTGTCGTCATCGTCCGAATTGAAGCAGCATGTGGAGTTCATCCGAGCCCAGACGCTTGAAGTTGTGGAGAACAATCGTCCACTCCATCTCCAGCCGGATGCCTATTGGGCATGCGTGCTTCTTCATCGAGGCTGGGAATCGTGCAGCGAAATGCTGGAAGGCCACGGCGTCTATCTTCTCGAGGGCATGATGCTGAATGCGTTGCCCAAGACTTATTCGGATTTGCCGGGCATTCATCAGTTGGTACTAGGGGCGCAACACGGGTGCGTTCTTCGAAACGAAGGTACGGTCCTGTGCAAGGGATTCAATCAATTCGGGCAGCTCGGCAATGGTGACATCCATGGGGAATGGGTGCCGGAGTAAGCTTGATGGTGGATCGATGGCAGGTGAAACAGGAATGCCAACTCAACGGCGTTGCGGGCCATGTGCTCCAACGTAGCCGCCGAGCATCAGCGCAAATCCCGCGCCGCCGCGCACCTTCTGGTCGACGCCGAGGCTCACGAGCCGGCGCTCGCCGGCCAGCAGCAGGGCGAGGCGCGTCGCCGAGATACGTCACCGCGCCCGCGGGCAATCTCTCCAGCCCGGTGATCACGCCCGGCGGCAGGCCGCTCTTAGCCGCGCGGCGCCGTCACGAGCTTCGTGCCGCAGAACGGGCAGAACGCGATCGCGGGGCCATACATCCGCTGATACCCCCCCATGCCGGCCGAGCCCTGCTCGAGATCGGCGAGCCAGAAGCCCGTTGCATCTTCGCGCACGAATCCGTAGTTGCGTGCGTCGACAAAGGCTTTGCACGAGCATCCCGTCACGTTTTTCGTCACCGTCTCACCTCTCAGCTCGGCCATATCACGACGAGGACGCCGTCGTCGACGGCGGTTTGAATGGCCCGCGCTGGCGCCGCGAGCACGCACCCGTCTTGCGAGCCGGTCGAAAGCTCGACGAAGCGGAGGTCCGACCCGCGCGCCTCGCACAGCGTGTTCAGGAGCCCCAGCACCGGCTCCACCGCGATCCAATCCGTGGTGTCGCCGGCGACGATCTCGTAGGTGCAATCCGGCAAGAACGCGCGCAGCCTGTACGCGTCGCGCAATTGATCGGGGTCGTTCACCGGCCGATACGCGTCGTCGTCGTCGTCGTCGTCCTCGTCGGACACGTCGTCATCGAAGAACTCATGGTGTGGCACCTCTTCGAAGAGGACGTCGTCGAGCACCGGCGACACGAGTCGCGCCAGGCGAGTGAGCACGTCGTCGTAGTGATTCGGGTACGCGTCGGTCTCCTTCGCGAAGAGGGCCGTACGCGACCCGAGAACGTTTTCGATCGTGACCGCGCGAAGCTCCCCGTCGGTGATCTCGGGGAGAAGCCCGATGTCGTGGGCGTAACGCGCAAGCGCGCCGGGCTCCGGAAACTTCACGAGCGGCGCGACCAGCGGGGCCATCCTGGGGTCCTCGACCATTTCGGCGATGGCGACCGCGTACGCGCGATCGAGCTCCGCGAGCTGCTCGAGTGCATGAAAGCGGACGTCGTATTGCTCGGTCTCGTCCGTGACCGCGACCGTGAGAGCGGCGAGCACGTCCCCGCGAAGCTCGGGGTGAGCCGCGAGCACCTCACGCGCGCCATCCCTCAGCTCACGCACCGCGCGGAACGGATTCGCGAGCAGCGCGCGCCGCGCATCGTCGGGCGCCGGCTCGGAGGGCGCGGTGCGTGCGCCTTGCCGCGCACCCCACCGCGAAGAATCCGCGCCGGCATCGCTGCCTTCCGCTGCAGGCACACGCGAGAGGGCGCGCGTCACGTCATCGAGGACCGCCACGTCCCCCCGACGCAGACGATACGCGACGAGCCCCCGCGGCGCGTGCTGCGACGAGTAGTGATCAATCGCGGGGCCCTCGCTGGCCAGCGGGAGATCGAGACGCGGCGAGCGGCCGGGGATGGGCGAAACGGCCGCAAACAAGAAGGGTTCGCCGTCGGTGCACTCGAGCGGAGTGCGTGGCGTCTCGTTGGTTGAATCCATCGGTCCTCTCGGCGGCTCGCTCACGAACGACTCGTTCCGCGCACCAGGCGCGGGAGTTCCATTCCGCACGAAACTACGAGCATTTGTGGCGTATGTAACGAGATTCGCTTCTCACGTCAACAGCCTCCAGGAGAACCACGCGCGCCAGTCGGTGGTGGACTGGCGACATGCCGTGATGCAGGATGAGCCGATGTCACGGGGCAAACTTGGTGACTTCGCCGATGATCCGGACAGCATCTTCGTCGACGTTCCACCGAACCCCGCGTGGATCACGCTGGCCGATGTGCTGATCGCCGGCGGCGCGGCCGTCGGAACCTTCTTCGCGGCGAAGCACTTCGGGGCAAGCGGAATCCTCGCCACGGTGCTGGCCGCTCTGGCGGCTCCCCTGGCGGGCTTCAAGCTCTCGTTTTTCGCCCGGCACCGCAGGATTCCGCGGCTCACCGCCGAGGAGTTCGACGCGACGCGCCGCGCAGGCTCGTTGGCGCTCGCGGAGTTCCGCCGAGCCTACCCGCACACGCAGGTCCACTGGTCGTTGATCGCCTCGTCGTCCGAGGGAAACGTCATCGGTTGCATTGGAAAGCGCGAAGGGGCTGAACGCATCGACCCCGCCATCGTCGGCGTCTATCTCGTCGCCGCCGACGGGGCGATCCGCGAGGTCGCCCATCCACTCGGCAGCTACTCGCAGCGCATCGAGCGATCCGAGTGCGTGAATGCCCACGCTTGAATGCGCGGGACCGCGGCGAGGGGTCACCTTCGAGGTCCGCGCGGAGCCCCGAACCGACCTCCGAGAACGGTTCCATCACCCCTGACTCGGCGTAACCCGCGCCATCCGCGTCCTCTTGACGACGGATCCGCGTACCACCTCGCCCACCCCCGTCGTGACACCGACGGCTCGCTCCTTCGACGCTGGTGCCTCGAAGGGAGCGACCGATGCGAAATCATCAGCGAGCGGCGGCAATTCGTGCGGAAATCGAGCTGGGCGGGAGGGCGTACTCCGCTGCTCATTCATCGATATGGTCAAATAGCCCCTGGCCTTCACTCGCGTAGTGCTCGGAGCACAGCTACGATCACGTCGTCTAGCGTACCCTCACAGAGTTTTCGATTGTCAGCGCTTCTCGCTTCATAGCGACCGTTATCGAGTCCCTCCGCAGCAATATATGGCAACATGTCGAACGGATAGGACACCTTTCGGCTGAACCGCAGGAAGTTCAGGCTCTGAAACGGGTAGAACCGGCGCAGTTCCGGTTCCTTGGCAGCGCGTTCAGCGACCGCGCGAACGCGACCATGTGCCCGCTCCAAAAGGAATTCCCATTGCCTTGCGATCACGTCGTCGTTGGTTCCCATGTCATTGTCCCCCGAATTCTTGTATATTCGTCATGCGCGGGGGTGAAACCGGCGGCTTGTTTTCCCTAAGAGGGTGTTCGTCAGGATTTCCGAGCTTCCTTGCGCGACTCGTCGGAAGTCGTCAGGCGTCGGAGCATCAATGAGGTCATTGCGTAAAGGACATCGGCGCGGCTGATTCGAGGGTACGCTCGTATTCCTTGTTGAGCAGGCGCCATTTGCAGAGCCATCCGTTCGTTCGCTCCACGACCCACCTCCTTGGCAATACGACAAGTCCGCGTAGGTCATCCGTGCGCTTGACGATCTCGATGGTCAGTCCCGTGTCTGCACGAACCTTGTCGATCACGCTCCCATGATACGCGCCATCGGCCCATATGTGCTTGAGCGTCGGATACTCCCGATGAGCTTCCCGTAACAGGGGAACGGCCCCATCACGATCTTGCGTCGATGCCGGTGTGATCTGCACGCCGAGGAGCATCCCCATGACGTCGACGAGGAGATGACGCTTTCGTCCGCTCACCTTTTTTTTTCGCGTCGAAGCCCGTTGGGCCGCCGACGTCTGTTGCTTTGACGCTCTGGCTATCAACGATAGCCGCGGTCGGCTCTGGCTCTCGGCCGGCTTTCACACGCACCATGCGGCGGAGACGGTCGTGGATGTCATCCAGTACGCCGTCTTTCGTCCACCGCTGGTACCATTGATAGACAGAAGAAAGCGGTGGGAAATCATGTGGGAGCTGTCTCCACGAACAGCCGGTCCGCGTGCGGTACCGAATGGCGTTCATGATCTCCCTCGGGTGGTACTTCGGCTCCTGGAGATTCCGGATCCAGATCGGAGTCGGAAGCAGCTCGGCGATGAGATCCCATTCGGCATCCGTCAGGTCGGAAGGATAACCCTGGCGGAAAGGTCGCTCGTCGATGCTCATGTACGCAGGTTTGGCACGACCAGTCTAGAACTCATCTCATAAACCGTCGAGTAGGTCCATCGGCTCCAACATCCCACTTTGTAGGATCAATCGAACGAGGCTCGGTCCAGTCGTCGGTACATTTTTGATTGCTGACGACATATGCAGGTGTG
>NZ_JARZHG010000049.1 GCF_029946505.1 Polyangium sp. y55x31 | reverse complement strand
GGAGGCGGGGCCGGCGGCGCGGGGGCGGCGGCCGAGGCCGAGGCGGTGGGCACAGCCGTGACCGGCGGGGCGGGCGGAGGCGCGGGCGTCGCCGCGGGCGGCGGAGGCGGCGGCGTGGAGGCGAGGTCCGGGGTCGGGGAACCGCCGCAGGCCGCGAGGGCGAGCGCGGCGAGGAGCGCGAGAGGCGACGTGCGTCGGGAGAAAGTTATGTTCGGCATGGGTGCCAAGCATGGGAGAGGGGCGCGGAAATGCACGCGCTCCGAGCCCGCGGCGGGCGACGGGAACATGCTGCCCGGCGCGCGGGGAGGTGGTAGACTCCTCCGTCGGGGAGGGCTTACCGCCTATGGATTCACCGCTTCCGATTACGGGCTCCTATGTCACCACGTTCGGCACGCTGCGGCTCGAAGCGCGCGGCGACAAGGTGACCGGCAAATACACCCATCAGGACGGCTCCGTCACGGGCACACTCACGGGCAATACGATCCGCGGCACGTGGGTGCAGAAAGGGAATGCGAGCGAAGGGACGTTCGTGTTCGAATTCGAGCGCGGCGCCAATGGTTTCCGCGGCACCTGGGAGGGCGGCGGCAACGGCCCCTGGAACGGCGTGCGGCTCGAGCTCGCGCCCGCGGATCGGGGCGGTTTTCCCGGCGGCTGGAACAGCCATACCGAAGGCCCGCTCCTCGCCGGCCCGATGATCGGCGAGGTCTCCACGCAGGGCGCGTACATCTGGACGCAGGCCCGCTGCACCTCTCCCGTCACGCTCGTGGTCGCGACGGAGGGCGGCGAGGTCCGTCGCATCGTCCGCACGCCCGCGTGGAACGAGTGGCTCTGCACGGTCTTTCAGGTCGAGGATCTACGCCCCGGCGTCCCCTACACGTATTGGCTCGAAAGCACGCACGGAAAAACCCCCGCGCGGCCCCTCCCCCTCGCCCCTGCCCCCGACGCGCGCGCCGTGCGCATCGCATTCGGCTCGTGCCTCTGCTTCTACCATCATCAGGAGCTGCCGATCCTCGACGCCATCGAGCGCGACGCGCCGGCCTGCCTCGCGATGATCGGGGACAACACCTATTATTATCAGTTCGACTGGCAGAGCGAGCACACCATGATGCTCGCCCAGCTCCGCGCCCGCAACAATCCCTCGTTCCGGCGCCTCGTCTCGGCCCTGCCCACCGTCGGCGTCTGGGACGATCACGATTTCGGGCCCAACGACGCCGACAATCGTTTCTCCGGCAAGGACATGGCGCTGCGCGCCTTCCGCCGCTCCTGGGCGAATGCCCGCTTCGGCACGAATGGCGCCGCCGGCGTCTTCTCCTCGGTTCGAATGGGCCCGGCCGAGCTCTTCCTCCTCGACAGCCGCTGGTACCGCAATCAGCCCGCGCATACCCTGCTCGGCGAGGCGCAGCTCGTCTGGCTCGTCGAATCCCTCGCCAAGAGCACCGCGCCCGTCAAGATCATCGCCTCGCCCACGCAGGTCCTCGCCGACGCGGCCGTCGCGAAGGGCTGGGAATGCTTCCGGCGCGACGCTCCCCAGGAGCTCGAAGGATTGCTCGGCGAGATCGAGGCGCGCGACATCCGCGGCGTGGTCTTCGTCAGCGGCGACCTGCACATGGCGAACCTCTTCCACCAGGAGGGCCGCGACTTGCACGGCCGCCGCGGCCCCGAATGGTGGGAGCTCACCACGAGCCCGCTCGCGAACGATCCGTGGATGGAATCGATCGCCGGCAAGGATCGATACCTCGTCGCCGAGGTCGTCGATCGCAACAATTACGGCCTCATCGACGTCGACCTCGATCGCGAGGGCTCGGAGGTCTTGCTCGTTTGCAAGGACGAGCAAGGCCGCGTCCTCTTCGATCAGCCCATCGCGCTCCCGACGCTCGCCGTCCGCCGTTAATCGGCCTTCTTCTTTTTCACGAACGTGCTTCGTACGAAGCCGATGAACTCCCGCAGCGCCGGGGCCGTGTCGTCGGCGCGCCAAACGATGTACAAGGTCGCGCGCGGCGCGCCCACGATGGGCCGGATGGCGAGGCCTTTGCGGCCGGCGCGGCGGATCGATCCGGGCATGATCGCGACGCCGAACCCCGCGGCGACGAGGCTCAGGATGTCGAGCTGCGGCGCCTCCTGCACGATCCGCGGGGTGAAGCCCGCGGTGCGGCAGAGCGCCATGATCTGATCAAAAAACGAGGGCCCGCGTTGCCGCGGGAAAATGACGAAGGGCTCGCCCGCGAGCAGCTTGAGCGGAATCCGTTTCTGCTCGGCGAGCCGGTGTCCGGCCGGCAGCACCACGACCAGCGGATCCCGCGCCACGCACGCCGAGGCGAGCGACGCGTCGTCGACCAATCCACGCACGAGGCCCACGTCGATCCAGCCTTCCTTGATCGCATCGAGCTGCGCCTGCGGCGACATCTCGCGAAGCGCGATTTCGACCTTCGGGAACTGCTCGTGAAAGGCGCGCAAAAGGTCGGTGATGCCGCTGTATGCCAGCGACGAGATGTAGCCCACCGCCACCCGCCCGATCTCCCCGACGCTCGCGCGCCGCGCCTCGTGCACGGCCTGATCGAGCCCATCGAGGACGCCGCGAATCCGGCCGAGGAACACCACGCCCGCGGGCGTCAGCTCCACCTGCCTCCGCGCGCGATCGAAGAGCTCGAACCCGAGCTCGGCCTCGAGCTCCTGGATCTGACGGCTCAGCGGGGGCTGCGTCATGCGCAGCCGCCGCGCGGCGCGGCCGAAGTGTTTCTCCTCGGCGACGGTCAAGAAGTAGCGCAGGTGGCGCAGTTCCATACCCACAGGGTATCAGACGATGCCCCGGAATGCATTGGACGGTAGCGACCGACCCCAGGAAGCTTCCCGTGCCCTCGGCTCGTCCCGTTTTTCCGGGCATGCCTCGAGGGCCGCAGGGAGTGGCACATGTGGCTCGTCGTCACTGCGCTCAAGCGCCCATACACCTTCATCGTGATGTCGATGCTGATCGTCCTCACGGGGGTGTTCACCATCCTCCGGATGCCGACCGACATCTTTCCGGAGATCGACATCCCCGTGATCTCCGTGATCTTCAACTACGGCGGCCTTCCGCCGGAGGAGATGGAGAAGCGGGTCGTCAACAACTACGAGCGTTTCCTCACCACCATCGTCAACGACATCGAGCACGTCGAGAGCCAATCGCTCACGGGCATCGCGATCGTAAAAGTTTACCTCCAGCCCGGCGCGAGCGTCGAGGCCGCGACGGCGCAGATCACCGCGGCCTCGCAGGTCGCGATCCGCCAGATGCCGCCGGGCATGACGCCGCCGCTCGTCATCCGCTACAGCGCCTCCAACGTGCCGATCATGCAGGCGGCGCTCGAGAGCGAATCGCTGAGCGAGCAGCAGCTCTTCGACTACGGCGTGAACTTCATCCGCGCCGACATCGCCACGATCAAGGGCGTGCAGATCCCCTGGCCTTACGGCGGCAAGCAGCGCCAGATCATGGTCGACATCGATCCGGCGCGCCTCTACGCGTGGGGCCTGTCGCCGCGTGACGTGAACGCGGCGATCGGGCTGCAGAACGTCATCCTGCCGGCGGGCTCGGCGAAGATGGGGGAGAACGAGTACCCCGTCATCATGAACTCGAGCCCCGCCGCACTCGAGGAGCTCGGCAACCTGCCGCTCAAGACCGTCGACGGCAAGACGATCTACGTGCGGGACGTCGCGAACATCCGCGACGGCAACGCGCCGCAGCAGAGCATGGTGCACGTCGGCGGCCAGCGCAGCGTGCTCATGACCATGCTGAAGGGTGGCAACGCGAGCACGCTCGACGTCGCCGCGCGCATCCGCGACATGCTGCCGGGGACGATGGAGAAGCTGCCCAAGGACCTCCGGGCCACGCTCCTCTTCGATCAGTCGCTCTTCGTGCGCGCGGCCGTCGAGGGCGTCGTGCACGAGGCGCTCATCGCCGCGGTGCTGACGGCGCTCATGATCCTGCTCTTCCTCGGGAGCTGGAGGAGCACGCTCATCGTCGTGGTCTCGATCCCGCTCTCGATCCTGGTCTCGATCATCATCCTGAACGCCCTCGGCCACACGCTGAACACGATGACGCTCGGCGGCATGGCCCTCGCCGTCGGCATCCTCGTCGACGACGCCACGGTCGCGATCGAGAACATCCACCGAAACCTCGGCCAGAAGAAGACGTTCATCCGCGCGATCGTCGACGGCGCCCAGGAGATCGCGGTCCCGGCGCTCGTCTCGACGCTGTGCATCTGCATCGTGTTCGTGCCGGTCGCGTTCATCACGGGCGCGGCGAAGTCGCTCTTCATCCCGCTCGCGCTGGCCGTCGTCTTCGCGATGCTCATGTCGTACGTCCTCTCCCGGACGCTCGTGCCCACGCTCGTCCGCCTCCTGCTCGCGCGCGAGGCCGAGGAGCACACGTCGGGGCACCACGAGGCGCCGAAGAGCGTGTTCGGACGCATGTTCGTGCGGTTCAACCACGCCTTCGACCGGCTGCGCACCGCATACGGAAAACTCCTCGCGTGGGCGCTCGCGCATCGCGTCGCGTTCGTGGGCGGCTTCCTCGTCTTCGTCGCCGCGTCCGTCTCGCTCTTCCCGCTCCTCGGCCGCGACTTCTTCCCGCGCGTCGACGCGGGGCTCATCAAGCTCCACGTCCGCGGCGCGCCGGGCACGCGGCTCGAGGAGAGCGAACATCGCTTCGCGCGCATCGAGGACACGATCCGCGAGGTGATCCCCTCGCGCGAGATCGAGACGATGATCGACAACATCGGCATCCCGGCGAGCGGCATCAACCTCTCGCTGAGCGAGGGCGCGCTCATCTCCTCGGCCGACGGGCAGATCCTGATCTCTCTGAAGAAGGGCCACGCGCCGACCGAGGGGTACGTCCAGAAGATCCGCGAAAAGCTCAACGCGGCCTACCCGGACACGACCTTCTTCTTCCTCCCGCCCGACATCACGACGCAGGTCCTGAACTTCGGCCTCCCCGCCCCCATCAACGTCCGCGTCGTGGGGCCGATCGGCAAGGAAGCGGAGACGTACGGCGTGGCGGAGAACCTCATCGCGCGCATGAAGCAGATCCCGGGCGCGGTCGACGTCCACCTCGCGCAGGTCTTGCGAAGGCCGCAGCTCCGCATCGAGGTCGATCGCACGATGGCCGACCAGATGGGCCTTACGCAACGTGACGTTGCCAGTGACATCCTCGTCTCGCTCTCGTCGAGCGGGCAGGTCTCGCCGAGCTACTGGCTCGACAAACGCGGCGTGCAGTACCTCGTCGCCGTGCAGACGCCCCAGTACGCGGTGGGATCGGTCGACGCCCTCAACGCGACCCCGCTCTCGACCGGCGATGGCAGGCCCCAGCTCCTCTCGAACGTCGCGCAGGTCCAGCGCGACACCGGTCCCGTGAACGTCACGCACTACAACGTGGCGCGGACCTACGACGTCCAGGCGAACGTCGAAGGCACCGACCTCGGCTCCGTCGCGAGCGCCGTCTCGAAGCTCGTCGACGGCATGCAGGCCGAGCTCCCGCGTGGGACGAAGGTGACCGTGACGGGCCAGGTCGAGAGCATGGACTCCTCGTTCCGCGGCCTCGGCTACGGCCTCTTGTTCGCGATCGTGCTCGTGTACCTGCTCATGGTCGTGAACTTCCAGTCGTGGCTCGATCCCTTCGTCATCCTGATGGCCCTTCCGGGCGCCATCGCGGGGATCGCGTGGATGCTCTTCCTCACGCGCACCACGCTGAGCGTGCCCGCGCTCATGGGATCGATCATGTGCGTCGGCGTGGCCACGGCGAACTCGATCCTCGTCGTGACCTTCGCCAACGATCAACGAAAGCTCGGCCGCGACGCGACGACCGCGGCCCTCGCCGCGGGCATGACGCGCCTTCGGCCCGTGCTCATGACCGCGTTCGCCATGATCATCGGCATGCTCCCCATGTCGACGGGCCTCGGCGAGGGCGGCGAGCAAAACGCGCCCCTCGGCCGCGCGGTCATCGGCGGCCTCCTCCTCGCGACGGTGACCACGCTCTTCTTCGTGCCCGTCATGTACAGCATCCTCCGCAAAAAGGCGCCCACGACGGATCCGCTGACGGAGTCGCTATGAGCCCCAACGAGTCGCATCCGATCCAAGATCCCGCGTCGACCCCGAAGGCCGACGACCTCGGCTTTGATCTGCCGCAGCCCGCGGCGCTGTCCCGGACGCAGGTGTTCGCCGCTTGTACGGCGCTCGTCCTCGTGCTCGGCGGCGTCTTCGCCGTGACCTACCTGCCCCGCCGGAGCGCCCGCGCGGCGCTCGAAGCGGGCGTGAAGGCGGCCGAGACCACGGCGCCGCGCGTGGAGGTCGTGGCGCCGAAGGTGACGTCGAGTGACCGCTCGCTCGTGCTGCCGGGCAGCATCCGGCCGCTCGAAGAGACGGTCGTCTACCCGCGCGTGAGCGGCTACGTGCGCAAGTGGAACGTCGACATCGGCGACAAGGTCGAGGAGGGGCAGGTCCTCGCCGAGATCGACACGCCCGAGCTCGATCGCGAGCTCATGCAGGCGAGCGCCGAGGTCACGCAGGCCAAGGCCGCGCTGCTCCGGGCCGAGGCGAGCCGCGATCTGTCGAAGTCGAACCTCGCGCGGTACGAGAAGCTCGTGCCCGCGGGCGTGGCCTCGCAGGAGGACCTCGAGCAGCGGCAGGGGCAAGCGCGCGTCGACGCGGCGAGCGTGACCGTGGCGCAAGCCTCGATCACGTCCGCTTCGGCGAACATCCAGCGCATCCGTGATCTGAAGGCGTTCGCCAAGATCATCGCCCCGTTCGCGGGCACGATCGTCTCCCGCTCGATCGAGCGGGGCGCGCTCGTCTCGGCGGGCAACGGCACGCCGCTCTTCCGGATCGCCGCGACCGACCCCGTGCGGGTCTTCGTCGGCATCCCGCAGGACATCGCGCCGGGCGTGAAGGTGGGCGCGAAGGCGAGGGTCGCGGTGCGGGAGTTCGCGGGGCAGAACTTCGAGGGCACGGTCGCGCGCACCTCGGGCGCGCTCGACGCGGCCACGCGCACGATGAACACCGAGGTGCGCGTGCCGAACCCCGACAACAAGCTCCTTTCGGGCATGTATGCCGAGGTCTCGCTCACCTTGCCCTTGCCGCATCGGGTGCTCGAGGTGCCCGCGACCGCGCTCTACAACGACGCGAAGGGCCTTCGCGTGGCGGTCGTGGACGCGGAGAACAAGATCCGCTTCGTGCCCATCACGGTCGAGCGCGACACGGGCCCGACCATCCTCGTCTCGACCGGCCTCGAAGGGAGCGAGCGCGTCGTGAAGCTCGCGAACGTACAGCTCGTCGAGGGGACGACGGTCGAAATTTTGCTCCCCGCGCCCCCTCCGAAGTAGCGAACTGCCCGTTCAACGACCCCCGGGCGGGCTCGCCGTTTGCCCGCCGGTGGCTCCGCCGGTCGATCCCCCGCTCCCGCCGGTCGATCCCCCGCACCTTTTCGTCGATCCCCCGCACCTTTTCGTCGATCCCCCGCTCCCGACGGTCGATCCCCCGCACCTTTCCGTCGATCCCCGCACCTTTTCGTCGATCCCCCGCTCCCGCCGGTCGATCCCCCGCACCTTTTCGTCGATCCCCCCGGGGGTTGTGTGCCCGGCCCCGGGGGATGCGTCATCGGGCCGGGGGCTGCGTCTTCGTGCTCGGGGGCTGCGTCTTCGAGCGCGGGGGCTGCGTCTTCGGGCGCGGGGGCTGCGTCGCCGTGCTCGGCGGTTGTGTGTCCGTCTGCGGAGGTGTCGCACCCGGTCCAGACGGCGTCCCCGGCAGGCCCTCCGGCGGACAAGCCAACCCCTCGCCCGTGCTCTGGTCCACGCCGGGCGGGCAGACGTTCGGCGTCCGTGTCCCGGGCTGCTGGCCGCGTTGCGTCCCCTGGTTGTCGATATCGTCCTGCACCTGCCCTGCGCCGCCGGTTTGCCCCGCGCCGCTGCCGGCTCCGTTTTGCGCCTGGGCCGCGCCGCTCAAACCCATCCAGATGCCGAGCGAAGCGGCCCCGAGCTTCCACGCACGCGTCATGATTTGCCTCCGTCGTTATCGGACGGCGACCCTGCCGCCCCCCGCGTGCGTCCCGCCTGCAAGCGCCGATCCGCTTGCAAGTCCTTTGGCGGTCGGGCATTCTTGTCCTCCCGAAGGAGGCCCGTCATGCGACCGATTGCGACGATGAGCCTCGCCCCGACGTCTCGCTGACGCCGGCGAGGCTCCTACCCCGGACCGAACGAAGCGCGCCGCGAGGACACGCGGCAGGCACGGGTTCGTCACGCAGTCGGAGCATGGAATGACGAGAGATCGTTCGCGGGGCCGCGCTGGCTCCGCTCGGGATGCGGATTCTTTTTTCGGAACGGCGGAGGACCGGAAGGTCGAGCGCAAGGAGCGCCAGCTCTGCCGGCAGGTGCAAGAAGCGGTGAGCGAAGCGCTCGCCGGAATGGAGGACGACGTCCTCCTCGAGGTGTGGGTGGCCGACGTGGAGCCGGCGCCCGACGCAGGCAGGCTCGCGGTGATCGTGCAGGCGCCGCGGGGCGTGTCGCCGGAAGACGTGGCGGCGCGGCTCGAAAAAGTGGGCGGGTATCTAAGGGCGGAGGTGGCGAGCGCGATCACGCGGAAACGCGTGCCGACGTTGACCTTCCGCGTATTGCCGCCCGAGACGGGAGGAGAATCGTGACCACGCACGTCGCGACATTCCTTCCCGAGGGAGCGAGCGCCGAGCTTCGGGCGGCGCTCGGGCGGCTCACGCGCACCTCGGATGTCGTGCACGTCGCGGTCATGCCGGACGCGCACGTCGCCGAGGAGGTCTGCGTGGGCACAGTGACGGCCACGACGCGGCGGATCTTGCCCGCCGCGGTCGGGGGCGACATCGGCTGTGGAATGGTGGCCGTGCGTCTCCAGGCGAGCGCAGACCTGCTCGCCGATCGCGAACGGGCGGCGCGGGTGCTCGCGGGGTTTTACCAGCGCATTCCGCACGTCCTGCACCCGGCCGCCGCGGCGCCGGAGCTGCCGGACGAGCTGCGAGACGCGCCGATCGGAGGCGGCGCGCTCGAAGCGATGAAGCGGCGCGAGGGCCGGATGGAGTTCGGCACGCTCGGCCGGGGAAACCATTTTTTGGAGGTGCAACGCGACGACGAAGAATGGTTGTGGCTTCTCGTGCATTCGGGATCACGCGCGATGGGGCCGGCCATCCGGCACCATTTCGAGGGCCGCGCCGAGCGGGATCCATCGGGTCTCGCGTTTCTCGAAGCGGACAGCGAGGCCGGGCGTGCTTATCTCGACGCCGCGGAATGGGCCGCGCGGTATGCGCGGGCGAGCCGGGCGCGCATGCTCGACGCCGCGATCGATCTCTTCGGCGAGCTTTTCGGCGCCTCTGCCGATGCGGGCTCACGCCTGGAGATCGACCACAACCACGTACGACGCGAATCCCACGGCGGGCGCGAGCTCTGGGTCCACCGCAAAGGCGCCATGGGGCTTCGTGCGGGCGAGCCCGGCGTGGTGCCCGGCTCGATGGGCAGCGAGAGCTTCCACGTCGAAGGCCGCGGCCACCCCGAGGCGCTCGACTCGTCGGCGCACGGGGCCGGCCGCGCGCTCTCGCGGTCCGAAGCGCGCAGGCGCATCGGGCAGCGGCAGCTCCTGCGCGAAGCCGAGGGCGTGTGGTTCGACCACCGCATCGCCGAACGGCTCCGCGAGGAGGCGCCGAGCGCGTACAAGGACATCGGCGCGGTGATGCGCGCGCAGCGGCAGCTCGTGCGCATCGTGCGAAGGCTCCGGCCGGTGCTCGTGTACAAGGCCGCGTGAGCAAAGCCCGGGGGCCGCGCCGACCGGCGAGCGGCGCGGCCCCTTCCGCGCTAGATTGCGTCCTCCGCCATGTCCGAGCCCGCCTGGAAAAAGCTCGTCGAGCAGCTCAAGCGGAAGGGCCACGAGAGCCCGTACCTCGACCGCCTGCGTGATCGCCTGCCGACCCACCTCGGCGGGAGCGACCTCGCCGCCGAGATCCTCCGCGAGATGGCCTCCTCGCTCGGCCGCTCCGAGGACAAGGTCAATGCGGCCCTGCTCGAGCTCGAGGTCCTCGGCCTCGCCATCGACGAGCTCGTGGCTGCCGGGGCCGAGCGGAACCAGGTCGAGATTCGCGCCCGCGTCGCTGCCTTCAACGAGGGGCGCACGCGGGCCGAGCAAGCCCTCTGGGAGCTCCGCGTCCACCGCGAGGCGCTCGGCTTCGTGCGGAATGAAGACCTCCCCTCCCTGTACCCGATCCCGCCGCGCCGCCGCGCTTGACCGAGTGGTTCCCGGAGCGCGGGAAAGGTGATACGTCATGAGGCGGCCTCGACCGTCCCATGCTGCGCTCTTCCCTGCTGATATCCATTTGCCTCCTCGCCGGATGCATCCGCGAGGACGTCCTCACGGACGGGCAAGCGACATCGGCGCCGGCGCTTCCGGCCATCCCCTCGTCCGAGCCTGCCCCGGCGGACGTCACGCCCGCGGCGGACACGCCTTCCGCGCCGGCCGTCCCCATGCCTCGCCCTTATCGCAAGCGGCTCGACGCGGCCGTGGCGCTCAATGCGACGTGCGTCGCTTGCCACGCCGACGAGGCCAAGCAATGGGCCGGCTCGCACCACCAGCAATCGAACCTCAATCCGGCGTATCGCAAAGCGTTCGCCATCGAGCCCTCGCCCTTCTGCCGCGGCTGCCACGCCCCGGAAGCCGATCCCCGGACCGATCCGCCCAAGGCCGTCAGCGAGCTCGGCGTCGGCTGCGTGAGCTGCCACGTCACCGAAGAAGGACTCGTCCTTGCCGCGGCGGCCTCCCCCGGCGACGACGCCCCCCGCGCGCCGCACCCGCTTCGCCGCTCGATTGCCTTCAGCCAAACGGGCGGCTGCTCCGGCTGCCACGAATTCCGTTTCCCGATGGGCTTCGGCAACGACGACGGGCAATTCATGCAGACCACGGCCCGCGAACACCTGCGCTCGCCCGCGGCCGGAAAGGCTTGCGCCGATTGCCACATGCCGCTCGTCGAGGGCCGCCGCTCGCACGCCTTCGCCGAGGTCCGTGATCCTGCCTGGTTACGAAAGAACCTCCAGGCCACGGCCGAACGCGCCGAGGACGGCATTCTCCGCGTCACGCTCGTCCAGCCCGCGCCGGGGCACGATTTCCCGACGGGTGATCTGTTCCGCCGCCTCGAAGTCGGCTGCGAGGTCAAAAACGAGCGCGGGGCCGTCCTCCGGCGCGACGTCCGCCACCTCGCGCGGCATTTTCAAATCATCCCGGGACAACCGGGCCGGCACCTCGCCCGCGACGACCGCGTGGGCGCCGATCCCAAGGTCGTCGATTTGAACATCACGCCTCCCCCCGGTTCGGCCGAGCGCGGGACCATCTCCTGGTGGGTGCGTTATCAGCGTGTCGCCACGGTCGGACACGGGACGGACCCGGCGGAAGCCAAGATCGAGTCCGAGGTTTTGCTTCATTCGGGAGAGGTTCCGTGGGACGTCAAATGATTCCCCGACGCCCATTGACGTGATCACGACCGGCGGAAGCCGAACCGCGCTCGAAGCGACGCCTCGGCCTGCTTCGCCGCGCGCGTCGTGCAGGCGAGGTCCACGATGCACGACACCGGAACGTGGCGCACGAGCACGACGCCGTTTTGCGCCTCCCACACGCCGAGCCCCGCGTCGCGCAATCGCTCGGTCGAGATCTCCAGCATGACCGGCGTCGCCGAGCGCTTGCCGACCTTGCTTTCGAGGCTCGGGGCCAGGTGCACGTGGGTGCGCTTCTGCGGGTAGAGGCCTTCCCGCGCGATCGGGGCCGTCGCCTCGACCGTGGTCCCGTGCCAGAGGCTCCCGCCGTCCGTGTAGGGCTGCCACGACGCTTCCAGGGCCTCGACCGTGACGGGCATGTTCTCGGTCGAATGGCCCTGGCAGGCGCGCACGCGGTCGCCTTCGAGCGTGAGGCGGCTCTTGTTGTTCGTCGCGACGACCTCTTCGAGGGCCGCGCGGCTGATGCGGAGGTAACGAAGCACCTCGGGCACGGGCACCCAGCCAGCCGCATCCATCGATACGCCGGCCTCGCGCGCCCCGTGGCGGAGGAGCCAAGAGAGGGTTTTGCTAAGCTCTACGGTGTTCATGAGGCCCGAGGGTAGCGGTCCCTGCCATCGGCGGAAGTCGTCTTTTTGGATGAGCTATCATCCCCGCAGATAGTCATGCTCGAGACCTCCTGGCTGCGCGCCTTCGCCGCCTTCGCCGAACACAAGAATTTTACGCATGCCGCCCGCGCCCTCGGCCTCTCGCAACCCGCGCTGCACGCGCAGGTGCAGAAGCTCGCGGAGGTCGTCGGCGCGCCGCTCTACCGACGTGTCGGCCGCGCGCTCGTGCTCACCGACGGCGGCGAGCGGGTCGCGGCGTATGCGCGGAGGACGCTGGCGCAGCAGGCCGAGTTCGTCGAAGGCCTGCGTGCCGGTCGCCCGCGGACGCGCGTGGTTCTCTCCGCGGGCGAAGGGGCGTATCTCTACCTCATCGGCGAAGCCGTGCAGCGCTCCGTGCGTGACGCGCGGACGCCGCTCTCGCTGCTCGTGCGGGACGCGGCGGGCACGCTCGCGGCCGTGCGCACGGGCGAGGCGCACGTGGGCGTGCTCCCGCTGGAGACGCGGCTGCCACGGCTCGTCGTGGAGCCGCTCGCGACCGTCGGGCAAATGCTCGTGGTGCCCGAGGGTCACGCGCTCGCCGGGAAAGAGCGCGTGGAGTTCGCCGATCTCGAAGGCGCCGCGCTCGTCGTGCCGCCCGAGGGCCAGCCGCAACGCGTGGTGCTCGAAGAATCGCTGCGGGCGGCAGGCGTGCGCTGGGACGTCGCCGTCGAGGTGCGCGGCTGGCCGCTCACGTTGCGGCTCGCGCGGCTCGGGGCGGGGCTCGCGATCGTCAACGATTTTTGCCGCCTCCCGCCCGGCCTCGTGGGCCGTCCGATCGCCGGTTTGCCAAACCAAACCTACGCCGCGATCCGCCTCGCCGACGCGCCGCTCGAAGGCGGCACCGAGCGCGTCTGGCGGCGCTTGCTCGCCGCGGCGCGGCGTTGATCACGTGGCCCCGATCGAGCGATACTCGCGCGCGCCCGCATGCCCCGCGCCGAACCGCTCTTTTGCGCCGCCCTCCTCGCGACGATGCTCGGCGCGCTCGCGGGCTGCGCGAAGCCGCCGGAGACCGTGTATCTCGTGGCCGTGGGCGCGCGGGACGACATGCCCAAGGCCCGCGGCGCTTGCCGCATCGCCGAGGCCCGGCCGAGCGCGCCGATCCGTTTCGACCCCGCGGGACAGACCTACGAGGCCGTCGATCCCGGCCGCGTGCAAATCCCCTGCGAGCAGGGCGTCGTCGTGCTCGACGTGCGCCGCCCGAGCCGCGTCCGCGTCGACACGACGCAGGCCGCCAAGCGTGGTGATTTGCTCGTGATGGAGCTTTTGGCCTTCGACGACGCGGGAACACGCCTCTCGCTCGGCCGGGCGCCCATCGCGTGGTCGTTCACGGGCGCGCTCGGTCCGCGCCGCCCGCCCGCGTGCACGGGCACGGAGACGGCGTGCGCGCCGGAGAACGCGGGGTATGCCGTGGCCTTCGACGAGGGCGAGGGCCAGGTCCTCGCGCGGTTCGGCGGGCTCTCGTCGCGAATCGTGGTGACCGTCTCGCCTTGAGGGCGGCTACGCCTCGGGCGGCGTCATCCACTGGACGAACTGCACGAGAATCCCGTTCGGATCCGTGACCTGGAAGAAGCGCTCGCCCCACGGCTCGGTCTGGAGCGGCGTCGTGATGGGCACGCCCTCGGCGCAGAGCCGCGCCTCCTCGGCGTCCACGTCGGGCACGACGAACGCCAGGATCAAGCCGCCGGCGTGCGCGTGCTTGAGCGTCTCCGGCTGCAGCGAGGCGAGCCCTTGGCGCAGGAAGATGAGGTTGTACCCGACGCCCTCGCGGGTCATCGACACGAAGCCGTCCGCCGCCATCGCCGGGGCAAACCCCATGTGCCGCGCGAAGAAGTCGCGCGAAGCCTCGACATCCCTGACGTTGAGCGAAATCGCCGCCGCGGTGGTTGCTTGCATGCGTGTGTTCCTCGATCCTGGGGAAAGCCCCGCGTGAAGGTGGACCATCAACTACGTACATTGTACAGTGTACGTAGTACGGTGTTCTGGTCAAGGGGGCTGGAGACCGATTTCATGCCGCCGAACAAACCCGCGACCCCGGATCCCGCGCGCACGCTCTCGCTTCTGTGGCGGCATAGCTTGGAGCCCTCGCGAACGCGGGGGCCGCGGCCGTCGCTCACCGTGGACCGGGTCGTCGAGGCGGCCATCACGATCGCCGACGAACAAGGGCTCGACGCGGTCACGGTGCGCTCGGTGGCGCAGGCCGTCGGCGCGTCCCCGATGTCCGTGTACACGTATGTGCCGGGGGGAAAAACCGAGCTGATCGAGCTGATGATCGACGCGGTGTACCTGCGCGCCGATCGGCCGGCGTGGGGCGGGCTCCGATGGCGCGAGCGCGTGAAGGCCGTGGCGGACCAGAACCGCGCGCTCTACGCCGCGCATCCATGGCTGATCCACGCATCCACGAGCCGCCCGCCCCTCGGCCCCGGCGTGATCACGAAGTACGAGTACGAGCTCTCGGCGTTCGACGGCCTGGGTTTGTCGGACGTCGACGTCGACGCGGCGCTCACGTTCGTCCTCGGCTTCGTGCAGGCGAACGCGCGCAGCGCAGCCGAGGCGGCGGCGCTCCCCGAAGCCACGGCGATGACCGACGCGGCGTGGTGGGAGGCGCAGGCGGAGGTGCTCGGCCGGGTCGTCGATCCCAAGACGTTTCCTCGGGCAACCCGCATCGGCGAGGCCGCGGGCGCGGCCCAGGGCGGGGCTTATCAAGCGGATGCGGCGTATCGGTTTGGCATGGACCGCGTGCTCGACGGGCTCGATCGGCTCGTCGAGCGCAAGCCAAAGGCTTGAAGTCGCGCGTCAGCCGTCGGGGCCCATGGGGAACATCGGGATCACGACCGTGCAGCGAGCGCCGAAGTCCCCACGCTCCACCGCGAGATATCCGCCGAGCTGACGACAAACCGAGGCCACGTCCTCCATTGATACGACATCCACCGTGTCGTCCGTGTCCGTCACCTCGAACCCCACCCACGGCACATCGCCGAGGCGCCCCTCGCGGCCCTGGTAGACCCGGAACGCGACGCTCCCGGGACGCGGTCGCAACGCCCGGCCACCGAAGACGCGGAGCAGGAGCCATCGCACCTTCGATTCGTCGCTCTCCATGAACCCGAGCTCCTCGGGTTGCTCGACTTGCAGCGCGTCGCGCGTCCGCTCGAAGGCCGGCGCCACCGCCAGCACCACCTCGGCGACGAGCGCGCCGAGCGCAAACGGCACGACCACGACCGGCCGCCCGCGCGTCTCGGCCTCGCTCTCCGTGATCACCTCGTGGAGCAGCAGATCCGCGTGCTCCTGGCGCACACGTTCGCCGAGCGCGTCCGCGCCCCAGCGCGCATACGCGTCGAGCGCGCCGTGCACATGGCTCCGCGCGCGTGAATCATCGCCCCGGTCGCGGAAAAACGCCGCGGCCCTCTCGCAGGCGATCGCGACGTGGGGCGTGAGCCGCGCCGCTTCGGCCGCCTCGATCGCGTGCTCGTAGAGCGGGCCCGCCGCGGCGTGATCCCCCGCGATGCGCGCGCGCTCGGCGGCGAGGAGGAGCTCCTCGTGAGCGAAGTTCGCGGGACAGGCGCGCGCCCAGCTGGCGATACGCTCGGCGTTTCGCTCGAACGTGACGTAAGGCTCCTCGGCGGGGTTCGCCCCCTCGGCGCAGAGGCGGGCGGCCGCGAGGCAGGTCAGGTACACAGCGCCGGTCGCGAAGTAAAACCACGCCCCCTCCCCGCCTTCGCCGGCGATCACGAGCACGTCCTCGTCGTCGCCGTTCAGGAAGGCCAGCGTGATGCGCGCCGCCCGATACCACGAGAGCGCGAAATGCACGCCCCGCTCGCGGAGCGATGCGACGAACGTGTCCTCGTCGAAGCCGTCCCCGGAGAGCGAACGCACGTCGATCGTGCGCCCCGCGAGCGCCGCGATGATCCGCCGCACCAGCGTCTGGACCGCGATCGACGAGGCGACCTTCGTCCGCTCCATCAAAGCAAGCAGCCGCTCGGCTTCCTCGTCGACTTCCTTCAGGGGATCACCGAGCGCGAGACGCAGGAGCACGATGTGGCTGCACGCATACGAGAGATAAATGTAATCGCCGGTCGCGAGCCCCGTGCGGTAGGCTTTTCGGAGATAGCCGAGCACGTCGGGGATGGGCTCGAGGAAATGGGCGTACGAGCCGTACACGAAATTCAATCGACAAGGCTCGCCCGCATTGCCGCGCCGCTCGTCGAGCCGGAGCGCGAGCTTGCCGAACGCCCCCGCCTCGGCATAACGGCCGAGCGACGTGGCGAGGTGCATGCCGTAGAGCATGTACCCATAAATGGATTCGTCCGCGTGCCCGTGTTCGAGCGAGATGTTCGCCTGGATCGCCGCGCAGAGGCTGAAGAGCGCGGGCCGCACCAGGTTCGCCGGCGCGAGCAAATTCGTGAGGATCTCGAGCTTGGCCCGTTTGTCCGGGTCTTCGAGCGGCGCGCCCTCGGAAAGCTCGGAGAGAGCGCGCGCCGCGAGCCGCTCGCGCACCCGGGCGTGCTCCTTCTCCGCGAGGCACTTGGCCGTCGCCTCGTCCCGCGGGATGTCGAGGCCGAGCTCTGCGAGCGCGTCGAGGCCCACTTCGATGGCAGAGGCCGCACGCCCGCGCGTCGTGCGGACGGCCATGCGGACGCGGCACACGGCGGCCTTTTCGGTGCTCGTTCGCGGCGGGACCGGCAAGGCGACGAGGAGCGCCTCGGCCTCGTCGAGCTGGCCGCGCAGATACACGCATTCGGCCCGGCCGAGGTGGAGCGCGAAGAGGAGCGTCGGATCGCTGCCGGAGAGCGCGAGCGCCGCGCCCGCGGCATAATACCGCGCCGCCGCGTCGTACGCCGTCCGCGCCTTGGCCCGCGCGCCGGCCGCGAGGTCGAGCCGGGCGAGCTCGTCCCGCTCGGCCGCGCCGGTGATCAGCGAGGCGCCGGCATTCAGGTGCTCGACGAATTCAAAGAGTTTTTCGTCGATGACGCCGCGGACGCGCGCGTCGGCATAAAGACGCCGACCCACGAGGAGCCGGATCCGCGGCAGATCGTCCTCGCCGATGAGCTCGTAGGCGGCTTGCCGGACGCGATCGTGAAGGAAACGGAACGGGATCGGCGCGCCGTCCGCGGCGTCGATCCGCCTGCGCGGATCGACGGGCATGAGGAGCTCCTTCCCCTTCGCCTGCGCGAGGGCCGCGAGGGCGTCTGCCGCCGTGGTGCCACGCGCCGCCGCGAGATCGTGCACGTCGAAGGTCGCGCCGATGCACGCGGCGATCTGCAGCGTGGCCTGCGTCTCGGCCGGGAGCTTGCGCATTTCCCGGACGATCAGGGCGACCTCGTCCTCGGGGAGCGGGGCCGTCCGGATCTGCGCGAGATCCCAGGCGAACGCCCCGGGCGCCGCGCCCTCCGCGATGAACCCCTCCTGCACGAGGAACCTGAGAAACTCCCGCACGAAAAACGGGTTTCCGCGGGTGCGCCGGTGCACCTCGGCTGCGAGCGCCTGGATTTCGGGCTCCACGGGAGCGCCGAGCGTGTCGGCGATCATCACTTCCAGGTGCTCGGGCCCGAGCGGCGGGAGGTCTATTTCTTCGAGGCGCGCGCCGCGCTGCCGGAGCGCGACCTTCGCCGCGGTGACCGGGTGCTCCGGGCCCACTTCCTGATCGCGGTACGCCCCGATCAGCAGGGTGTTTCGAATGCTGGGATCACCGGCGACGGCCAGGAGGAAGCGGAGCGAGGCGTCATCGGCCCATTGCAGATCGTCGAGGAAGAGGACGAGCGGGTGCTCGGGCCGCGCGAATACGGAAAGAAAGCGCAGGAGCGCGTGTTCCAGCCGGGCCTGCGATTCCGCCGCGCTCGCCGAGGACGACGTCGTCGCCGGCGACCGCGACGACGGCGCCGCGATCATCGATCGCGCGCTCGGAAGCGTCTCGACGAGCACGGCCGTGCCCTCGCCGAGCGCCTCGTACAGGCGCTCTTGCCATTCGGCCGTATCGTCCCCCTCCCCGTCGCCGAGCACGCGCTGCGCCAGGTCGTCGAGCGCGCGCAGGAGCGTGGCGAAGGGGACGGTGCGGTTGTATTGATCGAATTTGCCGGCGACGAGGTGACCGCGGCGGGCGGCGAGCGAGGCGCCGAGCTCCTCGACGAGCGTCGATTTCCCCGCGCCCGCCCAGCCCGAGACGAGCACGATTTCGCTCGCCCCGGTCGCGGCGCGCTCGAAGGCCCGGAGCAAGGCCCACACTTCGGCTTCGCGCCCGTACCGTTTGTCGGGTAGCTGGAACCTCACGCGTCGCTCACTGCTCCCCCCACGAGTTTCGCCCCGCGCACGTCGAACGAAATCAAAGCCCCTGCATTGGGACGTATCCGGGCAAGGCGCGAATACGTTCGATCCAGGCGATGACGTTGCGGTAATCGTCGAGCTGGACCTTGCCCTCCCGGACGAGGCCGACGTACGGGAAGACGGCGATGTCGGCGATGGTCGGCCGATCGTGTTCGAGCCAGGAGCGTTTGGCGAGGTGGGCGTCGAGCACGTCGAGGGCCGCGCGGCTCCGGTCCTGCGCGAGACCGAGATCGAGCTGAACGCCGAGGAGGAAATGCAGCCGCGCGAGGAACGGGCCGTGATGGACCTCGTTCGCGGCGAACGAGAGCCACTGCACGACGCGGGCCATCCCGGCCGGATCCGAGGGCAACCACGCCTCGCCCCCGTACTTGCGCGCGAGGTACACCAGGATGGCCTGCGAATCCCGCAGCGTCTCGTCGCCGTCGACGAGCACCGGGACCTGACCGAGCGGGTTCATCGCGAGAAACGAGGGGGTTTTGTGCTCGCCTTTCAGGAGGTCCACCACGATCTCCTCGTGCTCGAGGCGCAACATCGAGAGCAGGAGGCGCACCTTGTGGCTATTCCCGGACAGCGGATGCGAATAAAGCTTCATAGCGGTCGGTATCTTTCCAGTCTCCGCGAATCTTTCCGTGACGTCACGAAAAGCCGCGCGTTCACCCGCGTCCCCCCGTGAAACAGCGGGCGTCGGGCAAGGGAGGTGCGCTCACGGCGCGCGCCGGAGTATTGCGCCGACGTGCGGGCGCAGTCAAACTACGTGGAGCGTGTCGTCGCTGCTGCCGTGCATCATTGTACGATCGGAGACGAGACGCGCGCGCACGGCGTTTCGCACCTCGGCACGTTGCGACTCGTTGTCGAGCACGAATTCGACGCAGAACCCGCCATGCTCGCCCGCGGGGGAGCGCACGCGGCCGGGGATCGGGAGCGGAGCGCTGAAAAGCCCGTCGATCGATACCTCGATCGCGGCGTCGAGCGGCGGCGGCCGAAGGCCGGCGAGGACGAGCCCGTAAGGCCCGAGCGACGTCGCCCGCCCCGTTTGCCACGCACCGCCTTCATGCCGCATGCGCGCGGGCAGATCACACGGCCTTCGGCCCGAGGCTTGCGCGACGAGCGGCTCGCGGGCCGGAGATCCGTCGATCAGCGGGCGAATGCCGTCCGTCGCGGAGGGGACGAGGATTTCGGCGGGGCACATCGCGTCGAACAAGGACCACCATACGTGGACCCCGTAGGCCATCGCATACGCAATGCGGCGCGCCGACGCCGGATGTTTCCAGCCCTCCTCGCAAAGCGCGAACAGGGAGACGGCGTGATCGGCGTCGATCTCCGCGTGCAGGCGATAATGGCGCTGGGCGTCGAGATCGCCCCAGAAGCGCTCGTGGATGGTCTGGGCAAGCATCGTCGATATCTTGATGTGCGTATACTCGACGATCCCCGTGGCCGCGGCGCCCATCTCGGCGGGGTTCACGAGGCAGAAATCGAGCAGGGACTGGTAGGCGACGGCGACGCGGATCGGGCACTCCCGCGCCGCATCCGCCTCACCGAGACCGATGGCGCGCAGGTACTCCGCGAACGTGCCGCGATGCGTGCTTTCGAGCGTCCCGTGCCCGTGCTCCTCGGCCACGTTTTCATACACGGTGGAGAGGCGCCGATCGATCGCAGGCACGCGCGCGAGCACCGCCGTCAACGCACGTGAAAAATGTTCAACGAAGTGCAAATAAGGCGCCTGGCTCCGCCGAAACTCCTCGAGCCTCGTCGCGGGCGCTCGCATCCACGAAAAATACGGGTGCTTGTGGAAATCGTAGACGCGGCTCAGCGCCTCGGCGCCGTCGAGGACCGAGGCACCGGCGGTGATCTCCGAAAGCGTGATGTCGGAAACGCGGTGAAGAAGAATGGGCATGACGTCGCTCCCCGCTCTTTCCAGCTTCCGATGTGATCGGCAAAAGCTACCACGAGTAGGAATACACGGCTTCGATGGAGGGTCAACGACGCATTCGTGCGTCGTCGACGGCGGCGTTCATTGAAATGTCAGGCCGCGCGCACGGAGCGTCCGGCGCATGATCGAACACGCGCGCAGCGAACCCATCGATCGCATCACAAGACATGCCTCGTACGGCGCCTTCGCCTCGTGGCAACGAGAACCATTCGTCCACGATTTGCGATTCCAATGGACGAATCCGTCAGAAATATGACTCCCGGGTCCCTGAAAAAATGCGCTCGGAGCATGGAAAGTCGCTGACGGCATGGCGTGCGCTGCGCTAATGAGCACATTGCTGGGGGATCGGGATCCATCGTGAACTCTCTTTCTCCAAATGACGAGATCCATCCATGTCTCCGCCAATGAAAGGGCCCGGGCGGCCGGGCGCGCGCCCCGGCCCGGGGACGGTCGTCGCGGGTCGCTTCCGCCTCGAAGAGCTCGCCGGGACGGGCGGGATGGGAGAAGTCTTTCGGGCCAAAGACCTCCGCACCGGCGCCTTCGTCGCGCTCAAGCTCCTGCACCCGGCCGACGTCGGCTTCGAGCAGACTGCGCGCTTCGATCGGGAGGCTCGGCTCCTGTCCCGGCTCGGGCATCCAGGAATCGTGTCGTACCTCGCGCACGGCGAGGCCGAGGACGGCCGGCCGTATCTCGCCCTCGAATGGCTCTCCGGCCACGATCTCGGCAAGCGCCTCGCCGAGGGGCCGCTCGACGTGCGTGATTGCGTGACCATGCTCCTCACGCTCGCGGACGCGCTCGCCGCCGCCCACGCGAAGGGAATCCTCCATCGCGACATCAAGCCGAGCAACCTCTTCTTGCGGGACGGGCGCGTCGATCGCGCCACGCTGCTCGATTTCGGCATTGCGCGGAACGCGCTCTCCGCCACGGCCCTCACGCGCCCCGGCGCCCTGCTCGGGACGCCCGGCTACATGGCCCCCGAACAGGCGCGCGGCGAGGAGGAGCTCCGGCCGAGCGCGGACGTCTTCGCCCTCGGCTGCGTCGCGTTCCACGGTTTGACCGGAAAACCCCCGTTTTTCGCGCCAAGCGCGCTCGTGATGCTCGCCAAGATCCTCTTCGAGGAGGTGCCCAGCGTCGAGGTGCTCCGGCCCGGCACGCCCCGGGCGCTCTCCGCGCTCGTCGCGCGCATGCTCGAAAAGGATCCGTCGCGGCGACCTGCCGACGCCGCGGCCCTCCACGACGAGCTCGCCGCCATTGCCGCGCGCCTCGCGGACGACGTCGCCGAGAAAGCAGGGCGCGCCGATCTCACCCCCGCCGCGGCGCTCAGCGGCGACGCGCTGCAATTGCTCTCCGTCGTCGTCGCCATTCCGGGCGAGGAGCCGCCTTTCGCCGCGGGAGACAGCGCCTCCGGGCGGGCCGCGCGAATCTCGCTCCGGGAAGCCCTGCGTGCGCGCCTCGTCCGCCTGGGCGGTCGCGTCGAATGGCTGGCGAGCGGCGCCCTCGTCGTCGTCGTCACGCCCGCGCAGAGCGCCGTGGATCAGGCCACGCAGGCCGCGCGGTGCGCGCTCGCCGTGCAAGCGTCGTGGCCCACGGCCCGCATCGCCCTGACCACGGGCCGCGGGGTGCTGAAAGAAAGAGTCCTCGTCGGCGAGGCGATCGAGCGCGCCTTTTCGCAGATAGCGCCTGGCGAAAGCCCCACGATGGCCCTGGAGATGGTGCCCTCGGGCATTTTTCTGGACGACCTCTCCGCCAAGCTGCTCGAGCCTCGATTCGTGATCCCGTTCTCCGGGCACACGCCGGTCCTGCGCGAGGAGCGCGCGCTCGAAGTGGACGAGACGCGCCTCTTGCTCGGCCGCCCGACTCCATGTGTCGGGCGCGAGCGGGAGCTCGCCCTGCTCGTCGCGGCGATCGAAGGATCGATCGAGCAGGCTGAGCCGGCGGGGGCGCTCGTGGTGGCGCCGCCCGGCACGGGAAAATCCCGCCTGCGGCACGAGCTCTTGCGGCGGCTGCGCGCGCGCCTGGGAATGCTCGTGCTTTTCGGGAGCGGCGCGCCGCTCAGCGCGGGGTCGCCTTATGGCGTGCTCGGTGAGGCCTTGCGTCGGCTATGCGAGGTCGAGGCCGGGGATCCACCGGCGCGAAAAGAAGAAAAGATCCGGCAGCGCGTCGGGCGTCACGTCGCGCCCGCGGAGCAAAGGCGGGTCAGCGAGTTTTTGGCGACGATGTGCGGCGTCGCGGTGGAAGAGCCCTCCTCCCTGCTCCGCGCGGCGTTCCGGGATCCCAAGATCATGAACGAGCAGATCCAGCGGGCCTTTCTGGATCTCCTCACCGCCGAATGCGCCGAACACCCGGTCCTCCTCGTCCTCGAAGATCTCCATTGGGGTGATCCGGCGACGGTGAAGCTCGTCGACGCCGCCCTCGTGGAGCGGCGGGAGTTGCCTTTTTTCGTGCTGGCCCTCGCCCGCCCCGAGCTCGTCGAGGTGTTCCCGAAGTTATGGCAAGGGCGCATCGTCCATCGCGTCCGGCTCGGGGGGCTACACGACAGCGCCGCCGGCGAGCTCGTCACCGCCGTGCTCGGCCCCGAGGTGCCCGCGGCCTCGGTCAAGCGTGTGGTGGAGCAAGCCGCGGGCAATGCGTTGTTCCTGGAGGAGCTCATCCGCGCAGCCGCCGAGGGCAAAGCGGAAGGACAGCCCGACACGGTGCTGGCGATGCTCCAGGCGAGGCTCTCTTGTCTCGATCCGGCGAGCCGGCGTGTGCTCTCCGCGGCGAGCATTTTCGGACGGACCTTCTGGCGTGGTGGGGTGCACGCGCTCCTCGGGCGAGCACGCGACACGTCGTCGACGGACGAGCGGCTCGAAGAGCTGGTCCAGGCCGAGATCCTCCAGCGTCGCGCGCAAAGCCGTTTTACGGGTGAAACCGAGTATCAGTTCCGCCACGCGCTCCTGCGCGACGCCGCGTACGGGCTCTTGACCGAAGCGGATCGCATGCTCGGACATCGGCTCTCGTGCGCGTACCTGGAGCAGGTGGGCGAGACGGATCCCATGGTGCTCGCCGAGCACGCACGCGCGGGCGGAGATCTCGCGCGGGCCGCGGGCCATTATCTCGGCGCGGCGCGGCAATCGTATCATCAGGACGATATCGACGGGATGTGGACGCGCGCGGAGTGTGGCCTTCAGTGCGGCGCCTCGGGCGAGCTCAGGGGCAAGCTCCTCGCGCTCAAGCTCGAGGCTTGTGTCTGGCGTCTCGACTGGCAAACGGGCATCGAGGCAGGCAGGGAAGCCATGGCCATCCTGCCCCGGGGGAGCGTGGCCTGGAACGAGGCCGCCACGTGGTTTTTGCTGATCGCGGTGAACCTGAGCATGAAGGGCGAGGTCGACGCGCTCGTTTCCGTCATCATGAACGTCGATCCTGCGCCGGACGCGCTCGCCTCGTGCCTCTTGGCCGTCGCGCGGGCGGCGGGCATGCTCACGCTGGTCGCGGCGCGCGAGCACGTCCTCGGGCTGCTCGCGAGGCAAGACGCGCTCGCCCCGCGCCTGCCCCGGCACGAGCTGCTCATCTGGGCAAGTATGCTCCATACGCGGGCGTGCTTCGAGGCCCTGGTCGAGGGAGATCTCTTCGCGGCCCACGAGTTCGGCCGTGAGAGCATCGACGCGTTCACGAGCGCTGGCTCCTCGCGCATGAGTTGCATGGCCACGCTCCTCTTGGCCGCGACGCGCGCGGCGCTCGGGGACGAGGACGCGGCGGCGCGCATGACCCGCGAATGCCTGGACGGCGTCCTTCAGGGCAATGACGCATTCCTCGTATCCACGGCCCGTTTTTATCACATGCTCGTCCTCGCGGAGCGCTGCGCGCCCGAGCGGCGGGAGGAGATCACGGGCCTCGCGAGGCTCCTCATCGAGCAAGGCGCGATGGAGGACACCATCGGCGTCGCGTACGGCGCGCTCGCGCGTGTGTTCCTGGCCGAGGGCCGCGTCGCGGAGGCGCGGGAGGCGGCCGAGAAAGCCCTCGCGATCCTGCAATACGTCCATTGCTGGCGGCCGCAAATCGAGAGGACGTTGATCGTGGCCTTGCTCCGCGAAGGGCGCCCGGAAGAAGCGCGTCGCGTCGCCGAAGACGTCGTGCGCCGGATGCAAGCGCAAGGCGGCACCGCGGGGTATGCGGAGATTCCGCTGCGCCTCGCGATCACCGAGGCGCGCGCCGCGACCGGGGACATGAAGGCCGCCCGGGAGGCGCTCGTGGAGGCGATTCGCAGGCTCGAATGGCGGCTCGAAAGAATCGAGGACCCGGCGATGCGGGCGCTTCACCGCGATCTCCCCGAGCACGTGCGGCTCCGGGAGCTCGAACGGGAATGGTTCGAAGGCTAAGCTCCGCGCGGCGACCTGGCCGAGCCGTGCGACCGGCGTCCGAGGTCGCTCGCGCGCGGCGCGAGGCCCATCGATTGCATCACGGGCCGGCGTGGGCAAACCCAGGCGCGTCGGAGTGCAAAAGGGCGCGGCGGAGCCGGAGGGGCCGCCGCCGTCGGGGGTTGTCTCGTCGTCGCTCCGGCAGCGGGCCGCCGAGATTCACGCGCGGCTCGCCCGGGCGATCCCCGCGCCGCGGCTCGAGCTCGATTTTCGCAATCCCTGGGAGCTCCTCGTCGCCACGATCCTCGCGGCGCAGAGCACGGACCGGAAGATCAACCTCGTCACGCCGGCCCTTTTTCAGTCGTACCCCACGCCCGCCGCGCTCGGCGCGGCGCCGCAGGACGAGGTCGAGCGGCTCGTCCACGAGACCGGTTTTTTCCGGAACAAGGCCCGCGCGATCCGCGAGGCGAGCCGCAAGATCGCCGAGGACTTCGGCGGCGAGGTCCCGCGCACGCTCGAAGCGCTGGTCACGCTGCCCGGCGTGGCGCGAAAAACAGCGAACGTCGTGCTCGCGAATGCTTACCGCATCGCGGAGGGCATGGCTGTCGATCGGCACACGGCGCGGGTCTCGCGCCGGCTCGGGCTCACGGAGGAGGAAGATCCGGCGGCGGTGGAAATCGATCTCTGCCGGTCGTTCCCGACGAACGAATGGATCGACGTGGGCCTGCGCCTGCAGCTCCACGGGCGTTACGTCTGCACGGCGCGGGCGCCGGATTGTCGGCATTGCCCGCTGAACGAGCTTTGCCCGAGCAAGCGCGCCGCCCCCGAGGGCACGATCGACGCGCGCGCCGCGCTCGAAGCGGCACGGGTCGCGGCCCAGGGCGAACCCGAGCCTTGACCCCCTTCACTTGCAAGCCGGGCACTCGCAGAGGACGTTCTTGTCCGAGGCCTGGATGCAGGCGAACCCGTCCCCGCAGACAGACTCCGCGCAGGCGCACGAGAGCGGATCCGGAACGCAAGGATCGAGTACGCATTCGTACTCGGCCCCGAAGGCCTGCTTCACGACGCAGACATACCCCTCGAGGCACTGGATCTTGTCGCCGCAGGTGATCGCGCCATTGCACAGCGCCGGCATGTCGCTGTGCCATCGATTGTCGTCGCCGCACGTCACGGTGAACGACGCGCCGCCCTGCTCGCAGGCATAGGTGCACGGCGACGTTTGTCCGCACGGACCGCCGACGCAGGCCGTGCCGTCGAGGGGCGGAGACTGGGGGCACGCCGGCGGCGGCGCGCACCCGGCGAGGGTCTCGACCCAGCTCCCCGCTTCGCACGTGAAGATACGCGGGCAGCATTCGCCGTACGAGCACGGCTCGTCCGGCGGCATGTCGCAAGGCGCGCCGTCGACGGGCGGCTCGGCGGGACACGCGGAATCGGAGCCGCCGGTGCCACCCTGACCGCCGGTGCCGCCGGTCCCTGTCGAGGTTTGATCGACGTCGACCTTCCCGCTGCAAGCGACGAGGACGGGGAGGACGAGGAGAAAAGCACGATGGATGGGAAAAAGCATGGGGGCGATTCTACACGAGCTCGTGCGCTCGGTGCTCGTTCCCGGCAGCGGAGCGGCGGGCACTGCCGTTGCAGCCTCGGCGCGCATGCCAGCGACCGTGGCCTTCGTGCTCGCTTGTCTGCTCGGGCTCTCTCCTGCCGTCGCGCTCGGGTGTCCGGATTGCCCGCTCGCGCGGCGGGCACGCGCATCCATCCGGGAAGATCCGAATACGTGGGCCCACCTTGCTCTTCTGCTCCTCCCTTTCGTGGTCGCGTGGCTCGTGGCGCTCTGGTTTCACAAGCGCAGGCAAACCGCGGGAACGGGAAAGGACGGGTGACGTCATGGGACATCGAAAAGACGGGGGCCTCCTCGCAGCGGGGATCTTGCTCGGCGTGGGGCTCGGAGGATTCGTGGACGGCATCTTGTTCCACCAGATCCTCCAGTGGCACAACATGCTCTCGTCGCGCCTGCCGCCGACGAACCTCCTCGCCATGAAAATCAACATGTTCTTCGACGGCCTCTTCCACGCGGTCACGTGGACGACGACCGTGATCGGCCTCGCCTTGCTCTGGCGTGGCTTCAAGAAGGGCACGTTGCCGCGCTCGACGCCGACCTTCGTGGGCGCGATGTCCCTCGGCTGGGGCCTCTTCAATTTCGTGGAAGGCCTCATCGACCATCAGCTCTTCGGGCTCCACCACGTGCGGCCGGGCGAGCGCGAGCTTGCATGGGACATCGCGTTCCTGGTCTCCGGCCTTTTGCTCGGCGGCCTCGGGGCGGCGCTCATCCGGAAGGGGCGCGCTGCGAACATCGCGGCCTGACGCCAAACTTGGCCACGTTTCCTCGCAGGCACGACGATGTCGCGGGGAGAAATTTTCGTGTCATCCGATCGCTCGCGTCCTTTCGGGCCTCCTGCCAGGCCCCCGCATGCGGCTACCGTGGCGCAACCTCGAACGGCTACACCGACCGGACAAACCGGACAGCGGCCACCACATCCGGCGACGGTGGTGCAACGGCACGGCGCCGCGCCCGGGCCGTCCAAGGGATTGCCGCCCCATGCCGCGACCACGCTGGCCGGTCCTTCCAAAGCATCACCGCCGCATGCGGCGAAGGTGATGCAGCGGCAAACGACCCCGTTCGGGGCTGCGGGCGGGTCCGGGACGGCCCAGCGGGCGCTCCTCGTCAGTGAGGTCAATCAGAAAGGCAAAATGCTCGCCTTCACGACCGGGGCCGAAGTCCGGGTCGGCCGGCGCGAGGCGTTCTTCAAGAACTCGAAGGCCACGCACGCCGTGTTCAGCTTGGACAATACGATCTACGGTCTCAAGGGCGACCTCGGCGGCGGCGAGATCGACGTGGACGACAATACGAACAACGCGCCGTACACCTGGGTGACGGACGCCGTCTACCTGGGCTCGCAGGAGATGAACCTCTTCTGGGCCGTCGCGCAGAAGAAGGCCATCGAGATGACGTATACGCTCGTCACGCACAACTGCTACACGCCGGTGACGGCGGCGCTCGTGGCCGTGCGGGGCGCGATGCAAGAGACCGACAAACGTGTGAAGATCATCACCCAGATGCTGAAGGACCTGGCCGAGGACAACTTCGGCCTGGGCTCCTACAAGCACTCGCACAAGTTCGAGGACGTGATCTGAAAGGGCGACCCCTCAATACGTCGAGAACCCCGAGCAGCTCGACGTGATCTGCATCGACTGCGATCCGCTCGCCACGAAGCTCGAAATGCCCTGATCCCGGTCGTCCACGATCCACACCGTCTTCGGCCCGGCCCCCGAGTACGACGACGTCGAGTTCGATCCGAGCGACGTCCGCGTCCCGCTGCCGAACTTCGGGTTGTCCCCGAAGAACAGTGTTACGGTGCGCGAGCAGCTATTGTGCAGCCGCAGCGAATACGTGGACCCGCCACCGCCGGCGCTCGACGTTCCCGATCGCGCGGCCTGCTCCTGCTCTCTGCGCATGCGGCTCGCGTCGAAATCGGCGCGCATCTGCGCCGATTGCGCCTCCTGTTCGGCCCGGCGCGCCGCCTTTTGCTGGACGAACTCGCTCGTCTTCTGGTTGTAAAAATCGATGTCCGCCTGCCCGGCCCACGCGAGCCCCTTCTCCGCCGGGGCCCCGTGCGAGTGCTGCAAACAGCTATCGAGCAGCGTGTACCGATCCTCGTCGTCCCGCACCGCCGGCCGCGCCTTCTTGCAATGGCCGAGGGCCTCCTCGGATCGCCCCGCGTCGTCGAGTTCCTTGATGAGCGGCACGCACGCGAGCACCGTGGGCCGCGCGGCCATCGAGGCCTCGAGGATCTCGATGGACTCCGCGTTGCGCTTCGCGTGGATGCGCAGGATGCCCTTCGACGAGAGCGCCTCCGCCTTCTGATCGGGGTTCTTCTGCGTCGCCGCTTCGAGCGCCGCGTCCGCCTCGGCGATCGCCGCCTCGCCGTCGATCTTCTTCCGATCGACGAGCCCCAGAATGAAACATGCTCCCACGCGCTGCGCGAGCACCCGCGCCGCGTTCATGTCGCCCGGGTTCGCCTTCACGGCGGCGCGTGATTCTTCGAGCTGCGCGAGGATCTGCGCGTCGTTCTGCGCCTGCGCCTCGGCCATCACCTGCGCCTGCTGCGCCTGCATCGCCGCGGGATCGAGCCCGGCCATGCCCGCGTACGGGTTGAAGCAGCCCGCGGCGGCGAAAGAGGCGAGGAGTGTGGCCGAGAGGACGGAAAAACGTTTCATCACGAGAGGAGCCTTGTACCAGAGCCCCGCCGGGCGGGAAGAGAGAAGCTCTCCGGCAGGGCAAACCGCTTCGTGGTATGCTGGCCTCCGCCGGAGGCCCTCCATGACGACCGATGCCGGAACGTTCCAGAAGACCGCGTGTATCCTCTGCAGCATGAACTGCGGCATCGAGGTGCTCGTCGAGGATCGCAGGCTCACGCGCGTGCGCGGCGACCGACAGCACCCGACGTCACGCGGGTATCTCTGCGAGAAGGCCCAGCGGCTCGACCATTACCAGAACGGAAAGGATCGCCTGCGCACGCCCCTCCGGCGGCGGCCCGACGGCTCGTTCGAGGCGATCGACTGGGACACGGCCATCCGCGAGATCGCCGCGAAACTCGTGGGGATCCGCGATACCCACGGCGGGGCCTCGATCTTTTATTACGGCGGCGGCGGCCAGGGCAATCACCTCTGCGGCACCTACGCCACGGCGACGCTCGCGACGCTCGGATCGGTGTACCGCTCGAACGCGCTCGCGCAGGAGAAGACCGGCGAGTTCTGGGTCGACGGCAAGCTCTTCGGCCGCCCGCGTTGCCACACCGCGCCCGATTTCGAGCACGCCGAGGTCGCCGTCTTCGTTGGGAAAAATCCCTGGCACTCGCACGGCTTCCCCCGCGCCCGCCACGTGCTCAAGGAAATCGCGGGCGACCCCGCGCGCTCTCTCGTCGTCATCGACCCGCGTCGCTCCGAGACGGCGCGGCTCGCGCAGTATCACCTCGCGGTGCATCCGGGCACGGACGCCTTTTGCCTCGCCGCGATCCTCGGCACGCTCGTGCAGGAGAACCTCGTCGATCACCGCTTCCTCGCCGAGCACACGATCGACGCGGAGCCCGTGCTCGAAGCCCTCGCGCGCGTGCCCGTCGCCGAATTCGCGAAACGCTCCGGCGTCGAAGAATCCCTCGTGCGCGAGGTCGCGCGGCGCATCGCCCGCGCGAAGAGCGTCGCCATCCAGGAGGATCTCGGCGTCCAGCAGGCGCCGCATTCCACGCTCGATTCGTGGCTGGAGAAGCTCGTGTACCTGCTCGTCGGGAGCTTCGCCAAGGAAGGCGGCATGAACATCCACTCGCGGATGGCCTCGCTCGGCGGGGGCAGCGGCGGGGGCAGGCGCGGCAGCACGACGCCCGTCACCGGCGCGCGGATCATCACGGGGCTCGTGCCTTGCAACGTGATCCCAGACGAGATCCTCACGGACCACCCCGGGCGGTTCCGGGCGATGATCGTCGAGAGCGCGAACCCCGCGCACTCGCTCGCCGATTCGAAGCGCTTCCGCGAGGCCTTCGCCGCGCTCGATTGCCTCGTCGTGATCGACGTCGCCCTCACGGAGACGGCGCGGCTCGCGCATTACGTGCTCCCCACGGCGTCGCAGTTCGAGAAATGGGAAGCGACGTTTTTCACGCTGGAGTTCCCGAAAAACGCCTTCCAGCTCCGCGCGCCCCTCCTCGCGCCGCTCCCGGGGACCTTGCCCGAGTCCGAGATCCATCGCCGCCTCGTGCGCGCGACGGGCGCGCTCGACAGCGTGGATCTCGCTCCGCTCGCCGAGGCCGCGCGCCGTTCGCGGGGCGAATATGCCATGGCGTTCATGGGGCTCGTCGGGACGCGGCCCGAGCTCATGGCGCTCGCGCCGGTGATCCTCTACGAGACGCTCGGCCCGACGTTGCCCGAGGGAGCCGAGGCCACGGCCGTGCTCTGGGGCATCGCGCAATCGTGCTTCATGACCTTCCCCGAGAGCGTCGCGCGCGCGGGGTTTCCCAACGCCGACGCGCTCTTCGACGCCATCCTGCGCGAGCGCTCCGGCGTCACGTTCACCGTCGATCCGTACGAAGAGACGTGGGCGCGGCTCGATACCCCGGACAAACGCATTCGCCTGACGATCCCGGAGCTCATGCCGGAGCTCGTGGGCCTTTCGTCGGAGCCCGTGCCGCCCCGGGACGAGCGATATCCGTTCATCCTCGCGGCCGGCGAGCGCAGGTCGTCCTCGGCGAACACCATTTTCCGGGATCCTGCGTGGCGCAAGGTCGATCTCGAAGGCGCGCTCCGCATGAGCCCGGCGGACGCGGAGGCGCTCGGCGTCTCCACGGGCAGCGTCGTGCGTGTCGTGACCGAGGGCGGAAGCGCGACCGCGACGGTCGAGGTGAACGACGGCATGCGGGCCGGCCACGTGAGCCTGCCAAACGGCGGCGGGCTTCTCTATCCGGACGAAGCCGGCGGCGAGCGAAGGCACGGCACGGCGCCGAACGAGCTCACGCACCACGCGCAGCGCGATTGGCTCGCGGGCACGCCGTGGCACAAGCACGTGCCGGCGCGGATCGAGCGAATCGAGGCGGCGTAGCTTCTCTCGTCTCGCCCGAAAAACGTCAGTGCGTCTTGCGGATCGCGTAGGCGATGCCCTGCTCCAGGCTGCCCAGCGTCACGATCCCGCGGAGATCCGCGCCGATCTCGATGAGGGTCCGCGCGACCTCGCGACCGACGCCGGTCAGCACGAGCTCGGCCCCGAGCAGGCCGACGGCGCGCGCGGCGCGGGTCATCGCGTCGGCGGCGTCGGGATCCACGTCCGGCACGCCCGTGACGTCGAGCAGCACCACCGAGGCGCTGCGCTGCGCGACGCCGTCGAGCAGCACCTCGAGCAGCCGCTCGGCGCGCTCGGCGTTCACGCTGCCGATGAGCGGGACCGCGACGACGTGCCGGGCGATCGGCACGAGCGGGGTCGAGAGCGCGCGCAGGGCCTCGTTTTGCGCTGCGATGACCTTCTCGGCGAGCGCCCGTCGCTCCTCCTCGGCCGCGAGCGTCGCCGTCACGTCGGCGATGATGAAGGCCTCGTGCGAGGGCCCGTCGTCCTCGTGCAAGGCGAACGCCGTGAGGTGCCCCTGGAACACCGACCCGTCGGTCCGCCGGAAGGCCCCGATCGCGCCCCGCACCTCATGGCCTCGCCGCACGGCCTCCGCCACGGGACCATCGACCACGTAGGCCGTGACGTCGACCCCCGCCTCGCCGCTTCCGCTGCCGAAGAGCGCGCGGCAAGCGTCGTTCGCGTACATCGGCTGCCCGCCCGTTCGTGACACCGCGATGGCGCTCGGCGCATGGTCGGCGAGCGCTCGGAACAGCCGGACGGA
This sequence comes from Polyangium sp. y55x31, assembly GCF_029946505.1. Taxonomy (GTDB): domain Bacteria; phylum Myxococcota_A; class Polyangia; order Polyangiales; family Polyangiaceae; genus Polyangium. The sequence continues at coordinate 47,936 of NZ_JARZHG010000049.1, read as the reverse complement.
GCGAAGCGATTCTTCGAGCTCCCTGCTGCGCCGCTGCAATGCCTCCCGGTTCTCGTGTTGCTCGGTCGTCTGGCGGACCAGCATGACGAGCTGCTCGGCGTCGAGGGGAACGACGCGCGCCTCGTACCATTCCGTCGACGGGCCCATCAAAAGCGAATACTCGGCGTGCCCCACCTTGCCGGTGGCCAGCGCCTCCCGGCATACGCGCTCCAGGTAGGCGCCCACGTCGGGCGGTAACAGATCCGCCATCCGTTTGCCCAGGAACACATCGGCAGAGACGTACAGATCGTCGTCCGATCGGGCCCGATAATCGATGATGGTCCCGTCCTTCTCCATCCGGAAGAGGAGATCCGGCAACGCGCGGAAGAGCGCGTCGACGGTCGTGGCGTCGTTCCGCTGCGCGTCGAGCGCCCGCCGTGCCTCGTCGCGCTCCTCTTCGAGGCGCGCCACGCGCTGCCGGAGGGCTTCGTTCTCGTTGCGGAGCTCACGTATAGCGTCGACGTCTGTCATCTGGGACCCTGCGTTCGGGGCACAGTAGCACGATTCCGTCGCCCAGGACGGAGCTTCCGAAGGGGCGCAGGACACAATCGGTACGTCACGCCATTGACGAAGGTCGCGCTCAGCCCGCCCCGATCCACGACGCCACGAAGTCGAGATACGCTTCGCGGAGCTCCGGGAACACGGTCACGTTGGGGATGTGGTTCAGCTCGAGCAGGTGCTTCGTCCCGTCGGGCTCGATCATGTAATCGATCGCGAACATCTCGAGGCCAAACGCCGCTCCGATCCGCCGCGCGTCCTCGACGAGGTCGGGATCGGCCTCGCCCGCGGGCAGCACCACCGAGCCGGCGTGGTGGATCGACTTGAGCCACGTCTCGCCGGCCATGCGGATCTGCCACGCGCGCTCGCCGAGCACGTGGATCCGCGTCGCCTCCCCGCGCACGAACGGCTCGACGAGCGTCGGCACCTCCGCGCGGCGTGTCGCCGAGAAGAGCTCCTTGTTCTCGCCGCAATGCCACTCGCCCCATTTCGCGACGAGCGTCTCCCCTGCCCTCGGCGAGACGGGCGACCCTCGATCGGCAAACCCGCGTTTCATCGCCCCGAACCGCGTGACCGCGAGCGCCCGCACGAGGCACGGGATGCGCAGACGCGCGTCCATCATCCCACGCGCGAGCGGCAAGCACGGGCCGCCCCAGAGCGCGAGCGCGGTCAAAAACGGCAGATCGTCGTCGAAGATGCCGTGGAACACGACACGCGAGACCGGCACGTACACCTCGTGCGCGTTCGGCCGCTCGACGTAGAGCTCGCCGGCTTCGAGCTGGATGCGCGGCAGGACGGGGCAGGAGAGCACGGGGATCTGGGTCGAGAGGCGCGCGCGTAGATCACGCACCTCGGGCTCGTCGAGGCCCACGAGGAGCAAGCGGTTCATGCGTGCCAGTATACGGAAGGCACGAACCCGGCGCGACCAAGCAGCGCGCCCGAGGGCGTCGCCGTGCTACTCGTCAGCGCCGACGGACCGGGGCCCGACGTCCCCCTGGAGGACCGAATATCATGCGCGAACGGACCATCGCTTTCCTCGTCTTCCCCGAGATCACGCCCCTCGACCTCGTCGGACCCTTGCAGGTGCTTCGGGCCCTCGAAGGCTCGTCCGATCTCCGCACCGTCACCGTGGGCGAGAGCCTCGAGCCCTTCGAGACCGACCTGCCTTTCCGGATCGTCCCCGAGCGCACGCTCGACGACGTGCCCGATCCTTACGGCATCGTCGTCCCGGGGGGCCTCATCGGGCCCTTTCACGCGATGGCCAGCGATCGCATCATGGACTGGCTCCGCGCCGCCGCCCCGAAGGCCTCCTTCGTGAGCTCCGTGTGCACCGGCGCGCTCGTGCTCGCGGCGCTCGGCTTGCTCGAAGGCAAGAAGGCCACGACGCACTGGTCGTTCCTGCCCCACCTCGCGCGCTTCGGGGCGACGCCCGTCAAGGGGCGCTGGGTCGAGGACGGCCAGGTGATCACGGCGGCCGGCGTCTCGGCGGGCATCGACATGGCGCTCGCGCTCGGCGCGCGCCTCACGAGCGAGGCTTCCGCCAGGGCGGCGCAGCTCGTCCTCGAATACGAGCCCGAGCCCCCGCTCGGCCCGATCGCCTGGGAGGGCAGTGAGGCCCTCCTCCAGGGGATGGGCGGCGTCGTCGCGCAGAGGCTCCCCGGCATCCTCCGCAACAAGCCGGAACTCCTCGCGAAATTCGCGCCGTAGCCCTCGTGCTCGTCGGCGCGGATGTGCCAGGATGCCGCGATCGCGGACGAAACCCGAGGCGGGGGACACGCCCCATCCAGCCCGACATTGGAGCCCGAGTCATGAGCGACGACGAACGAGCGCGGATCCTCGACATCGGCACCCACCGCGCGCGCTTCGATCCCCCCGACATCATCCGTGTGTGGTGGAACGGCCCTTCCGGCGTCAGCGAGATCGACACGCTGTACACCTGGTCCGCCGAGAGGCTCCCGGATGGCACCCCTTATTTCGTGGTCGCCGACATGACCGGGCTCGTGGAGGTCGGCCCGGCCGCGCGCAAGGCGGCGGCGGGGGATCCGCGGGCGCATCGCGTCGCGGGCATCGCCATCATCGGCGCGAACTTTCACATGCGCGTGCTGATGGGGATGATCTCGAAGGCCCTGCGCCTCTTTTATGGCCAGCGGCGGTTCCAGATGGAGTTTTTCGAACGGGAGGACGAGGCGCTCGCCTGGGTGGCCGCCGAGCGCGCCCGGCGCGCGGCTACTTCGGGATGATGATCGGATCGCAGTTCGTGAAGCTCAGGGTCGACTGAACCTTGAAGTTCGACCCCGTGCTGTGCCGCTCGGCATGGAAGAAGTCGAGCGCGTACTCGCCCCCGGGCACGATCCCGAGCTCGGCCGCCTTCGCGTCGAGGTTCAGCGTATCGGCCTGCGGCGGGTGCAGGCCGCCGAGATCGATGGCGAGCCGGTTGTTCACGAACACCCAGAGGTCGTCGTCGCCGCTGAACGCGAACGTCTCGCCGCCCTGGTACTTGAACGTCATGTGGAGCTCGTAGGTGAACCCGTAGTTGTGCTCGAAGCCCTCGTTGCCGAAGAGCTGGTTGTCGATCGGGAAAAACGCGGTGCTCTCGAACGTGGCGATGCCGGTGGCGGGGTCCTCGGTCAGCGCCACTTTGAATGGCATCGGCATGTTCACGCCTTCGACGTCGCGGTACCACTGGTCGAACTCCGCGGGGCCGGTCGTGTGCGCGGTGGGGCCGTCGTGCGCGTAGACGGGTTTCTTGTCGGGGCCGAGATCGAACTTCACGATCCCCTTCAGCCCTTCGCCGCCGAAATGCTCGAAATCGGGGTGGCCGTTCGGGTAGCCCTTGAAATCGCGCACGATGCCCACGAGCTCGGGCGTGCAGTTCCCGCCGGCGCCGCCGCCTCCTCCGGAGCCGCCGGAGCCGGCGAATACGATGCCGCCCTCGCCGCCCTCGCCTCCCATGCCTCCCAGACCGCCCTGGCCTCCCGAGCCGCTCTGGGAGGATGAATTGCCGGCGCCCTGGCCGCCGGCCGCGCTGCCGCTCGAATCGCCGCTGCCGCCGCCGCAGCCAATCGCGGCCCCGGCCAGCACGAGCGAAGTGGTCATGGTGAAGGTCAGGGCCGCCTGTCGTAAAAGCATATTTCCTCCTGATGAAGCAGATGCGCGTCCGCGTCAGCAGACGAGCGCGAGCGTACAGCCGGAAATTCTTCCTTGCGAGCAAGAACGAGGCTGCTATCTTGCTCGCCCCCTTCGGAGGATTACGCCCTTGCGCCTGTTTTCCTGAATCCAGCCGTTCGTAAACGTGCCGTGACGCCCGGCGCCCTGCCCCGAGGAGACGAACCCGGGGGACGCGCGGGCCACCGATTCAGGAGAACAGAATATGTTATCGCTTCATGCGCTGCGCGTAGCGTTTTCCCATGGGGATGCCACGTCCTTGCTCGAGGACGTCGAGCTGCACCTCGGTCCGGGATGGGCCGGCATCGTGGGCGAGAACGGCGCTGGCAAGACCACGCTGCTCCGCCTGCTCGCGGGTGAATTGCGGCCCGAGCGGGGCCACGTGCGGCGTGATCCGGCCGAAGCACGTGTGGTGCTCTGCCCGCAGACCGTCGATTCGCTCTCCGATGCAATCCTCAGGTTCGCCGAGGATCTCGACGGAGAAGCCATAGCGCTGCGCGGCAGGCTCGATCTCGTGACCGAGGATCTCGAACGCTGGCCGACGCTCTCCCCGGGCGAGCGCAAACGCTGGCAGATCGGCGCGGCGCTTTTCGAGGCGCCGGAGATCCTCTTGCTCGACGAGCCCGCGAACCACCTCGACGTCGAGGCGCGAAAGCTCCTCGTCGGCGCGCTCCGCCGTTTCGACGGCGTCGGGCTTCTGGTTTCGCACGACAGGACCCTGCTCGACGCGCTCACCACGACGACGCTGCGCATTCATCAAGGCCACGTGCATGTCTATCGCGGCCGTTATGCCGACGCGCGCGCGGCGTGGGAGGCCGAGGCGGCCCACGCGCGGGACGAGCGCGAGGCGGCCAAGGGCGAGGAGAAGCGCGCCGCGCGCAGGCTCGATCAGGCGCGGCGGGAGCAAGCTGCGGTCGACGCGGCGCGCAGCATGAAGACGCAGATGAAAAACAAAAACGATCACGACGGCCGGGGCATGCTCCGGAAGATCGCGATCGAATCCGCGGAGAAACGCGCCGGGCGCACCGTCGGCGTGGCGCGGGGCGATCTCGCGCGGGCGAGCGCCGAGGTCGCGCGGCACCACGTCGAAAAGGAGCACGGCGGCGAGATCTACGTCGGCTGGGAGCGACCGACGCAGCCCTGGCCCTTCCTCCTGGAGCTGCCCGTCCTTCGCGCGGGTGATACGGAGCTTCTCCGTGACGTGCGCCTCTCGGTCCCGCGCGACGGCCGCATCCGCATCGAGGGTCGCAATGGCGCGGGCAAGAGCACGCTGCTCGGCGCGCTCGTGGCCGCGGCGCGGATCCCGAGGGAGCAGGTGCTCTACTTGCCGCAGGATCTCCCGGCGGAGGCGCGGCGGGCCTTGCTCGCGGAGGTCCGCGCCCTCGGACCCGAGGCGCGCGGGCGCACGCTGTCGCTCGTGGCCACGCTGGGCACGGATCCCGAGCGGATCCTGGCCTCCGCCGAGCCGTCGCCGGGCGAGGCGCGCAAGCTCGCCATTGCGCTCGGCCTCGGCCGCAGGGCCTCGGCGCTCCTGCTCGACGAGCCCGAGAACCACCTCGACCTGCCCTCGCTCGAACGCCTCGAACGCGCGCTCACGGGGTATCCGGGGGCGATCGTGATGGTCAGCCACGACGCCTCGTTCGCCCGCCGCGCGACGAGCGTGGTCTGGCGGATCGAGAATGGGCGTGTCCGCGAGCTCGACCCCGCTCAGGGCACGGCGATCTCCACCGGCGTGCGCTGAATGGGCTCGCGGTCGCCCAGATCGAACACGCTCCCCCAGCAGTAAATCTCTCCCTCCCGCGTGCGGCCGCAGTCGCGCGCGATCTGCACGATCGCGCCGCCGGGCAGCCCCTCGATCCGGCGGAACTTCGCGACCTCGCCTTTTTTCGTCGCCTTGCGGTCGAAGCAAAACACCTCGCCTCGCTCGGTGCGCGCGCAATCGACGTCGACCTCCGCCACCTCGGTCAGGACGACCTTCGGCCCGTCGGGCGCGCCCATGCAGACGAGGCGCGCGCCCTCGTCGACGGCGCAACGCGCGGCCTCCAGCAAGGCGCGGAACTTCCCGGGGACCCGCGCCTTGTCGCCGAAGGAGTCGTCTTGGAAGATGGCCGTCCCGTCGGCGAGGATGGCCCTGCGGAAGGGGGTGAGGTACGTGGCGTTCGAAAGCTCGTCCTTCGGGTCGAACCATCCCACACGGAGGGGCTTCGGGTTTCCCTCGTAAAAGAACATCCCCGCGCCGCCGCCGCGCTTGGCGACCATGATGCCGACGCCGTTGTGGACCTTCACGGTGACGTCCTTGACCGCCGCGCCGCGGGTGTCGACGAGCGGTGCGAAATCGTCCTTCAGGTCCCCTCGGATGAACGAACGGTTCCGGCAGTACCATTGCCCCGACTTCGCGCCGCGCACGCAGAGCGGCATGCCACCGACGATTGCGTCGACGGCCGGCTCGGGCAGCACGAGATCACGCCGGGGCACGTGCAACGTGTCGGCGATCGCGCCCCAGCAGGAGACGCGGGTCGTGCCGAACCGCGCGCAGACGACGCCGCCCTCGGCGCTGATCTCGCTCGCGCCCGTGATTCCGGGGACCATCGTGGTGCGTTCGAGCACGCGCGGCACGCCGTCGCCGAGCAGGCCGCCGCGACGCGCGCCGAAGCACCGCACGCGATGATCCTTCCCGAGCGCGCAGACGTTATTCGGAAGCACGGCCACCCCGAGGGACGCATCGACTGTCGGGAGCACTTCGTACGTCTTCTCGGGGTCCACGCAGGGCCGCTCGAAGGCGCACGTGCAGCGCGACACGCCGTCCTCGCGGCTCAAGCACACGCTGGTCCAGAGGCCCGTGAAGAGCCGCGTCACCCGCTTGCCCTCGGCGAGCTCGCGGACCTTCCGGTCGACGAGCGAATCGTCGCAGAAGACGGTGCCGTCGGGCCGCCGCGCGCATACCTGATGTCCGAGGTTCCGGACATGGGCGACGATCGCTTCTTCCACGGGCCCTTTCAGGGGCATGGGCCCGACGCCGTAGCCGGGGATGGGCTTGCCGAAGCGTGTCGTTTCGGCTCTGTCGAGGTTCCAGCAATAAAAGCCGCCGTCCACGCCCATGCCGCAGTTCTCATCGGAGAGGGCGCGCATGGGCGGGGCCGGCACCCGCAGATACGGCCCATCCGTGTACTCCATGCGGAGCGAGCAAAAGACCTCGCCCTTGTCGGACAGCAAGCAATCGCGGCTGCCTGCGACGATCTGCGCGTTCCCGGGGGTATTCGAGCCGAGCGAGTACTTCGCGATGTCCTCGGGCTTGGGCTGCACGACCCGGAAGCCCCGCACGACGCGGAAGGGTTTCGTCCCGTCGTCGCGCACCACGCGAAACAACGTACCGGCCGCGTCCCAGCCGACGACCTGGCCGCCCGTGAGGATGGTGAAGCCTTTCAGGTTGGAGAACCCTTCCACGCGCACGGGGCGGTCGTACGAGCGTTGTGCCAAGTCGCCGGGCAGGGCCAGGGCGCCCCAGCAATAGAGCGAGCCGCGCTCGGTGCGGGCGCAAAAGCCGCCGTCCCCGCCGCGGACCTCGACGAACGTGTGATCCTCCGGAGGCGGCGCGGCCGGAGCGGACGTGGAGGCGGGCGCCGGGACGGAGATCGTGGTGGCGAGCGCGGGCGCGAGGTCACGCGCGGTGGGCGGCGGGGGCGGCGCGGCGGTCGTGCAGCCGAAAAGGACGAGGGCGGAAGCGGGGGCGAACGCGCGGCGCATGGCGGTCACCCTACCGCAGGGGTCGGCAGCCGCGGAAGGATTTGGTGGGGCGCGGGGATCGGGTGATCAGGAGGGTATCGCGGCGGGGGCGAGCGGCTACTTGGTGCCGTCGGATTTGCGCTTCGACAGCGAACGCTCTCGCAGGAAGAACGCCTCGGCGGCGGCCGGGTGCGCTTTGTAATGATCCCGCAGCCGGCCGAAGGCGCTCACCAGTTGCTCGCGTACGGCGCGGCGCGCGGCTCGTTCGTGGGCGAAACGCGTGTCGACCTCCGCGGCGGCCAGGTCCACGGTTTCGAGGGCGGCGCGGTGCTGCATTTCCGCGTAATCGAGGCCGGCGATGGCGTCGTCCACGTCGCCCTTGCCGGCGAAGGGCGCGAGCCGGACCCGCAAGGGGAGCAAGACGTCGAGCTGCGCCTGCCCCTCGGGCTTGAGCACCGGGCGCAGGCCCGCCGGGAAAATCGTGCGCTGCGCGGCGAGGGCTGGATCCTTGCGGTCGAGCTTCTTCGCTGCTGCATCGAGCTCGCGGATCGCGTTCTCGAGCGTGCTCTCGGCGCGCGAGAGCCCGGCCGACGCAGCGGTGGCCGCGTCCTCGGCGTCCTCGCGGGCACGCTCGGCGTCCCTCAGGTTCATGTAAATCGTGCTCGCCTCCGCGGCCAACATGTCGTGCACGGGGCCTGCGCCCTTGCAGGCCGTGAGGTGAAAACGGATGTGACGGCGGTGAACGGGACTCCCATCGGTCTCACGAGGGCATCGCATGGCTCTTCTCCTCCCCTGCCCCCGCACGGCGTGGGCGGGGTCGTTTCGGGTTCGCGCGTTAGACGTTCGGAGCGGATCATTCATGCGAGAGTGAAAAAGGTGAGCATGAAACCGTCGGCAGGCCTACCGGAGGCATGGCGACGCGCGTTCGCCGAGGGAGGAACGAGCCGCGCCGCGTGGCGGGGTGTCTTGCGAGGGATGGGAGCGTGCCGGGATCTGGATCCGCGGGCGTTGCGCGGCGGGGGAATCGTCCGGGATCCCCGTCCGCGGGTGTTGCACGGCGGGGGAATCGTTCGGGATCCAGATCCGCGGGTGTTGCACGGCGGGGGAATCGTTCGGGATCCAGATCCGCGGGCGTTGCGCGGCGGGGGAATCGTTCGGGATCCAGATCCGCGGGCGTTGCGCGGCGGGGGAATCGTCCGGGATCCCCGTCCGCGGGCGTTGCGCGGCGGGGGAATCATCCGGGCTCCCCGTCCGCGGGCGTTGCACGGCGGGGGAATCGTCCGGGATCCCGATCCGGCAGCGTTGCGAGGGATGGGAACGTCTTGGGCTCCGGATGGTCGTGGCTGGATCCGACCGGAAGGCGCTGCGGCGACCGGAACCGGTCAATACCACGGCATCATGTCGTCTCCCGGGACGAACGTCGACACGTCCACCGGATCGTAAATCTTTGGATCCGCGAGGGGCACGAACATCACCGTCCCGCTCGACGTGTGGGTGATCTCGACGCCTCCGTTGTTCCCATCGGACACGCACCCGCCATCGGCGGCCAGCTGGAAGTCGTCGAGCCAATACTGACCGAAAGGAGGGTTTTTGAGCACGACGCTCGTGCCATCTTCGCGCGCGACCTGCACGCTGTTGTGGTCGAGTCGCATCGTTCCAGGAGGCGGAGGATCCCACGGTGGGATCGTGACCGCGTTGATGCTGCCATAGAGGTAGAACGTCCCATTCGACTCGCGCGCCGCTGCCCCGAAGACCTCCCCAATGGGCAGGCCCACCGGCGTCCACGAGAGGCCGTCGCTGCTCACCTCGAGATGACAGACGGCGCTGTCGCGCATCGCCAGGTAAAGCCGTCCATCCGACGTCGGCCGCGCAGGGGTCATCTCGGTCCAACCCGGCGGCATCTGGACCGTGATCGCGCGCGCCGTGTGCGCGTTCAAGTCGGCGAGGAGCACACGCCCCTCGACCGCCGTCTCGAGCAGCGCGTGCCCCGCGGGATGGATTTCGATGAGCTCGCCTTTCTCGCCGAGAGGGATCGTCGTCGAGCCCTCCGGATCTTCGATGACGAGCTGCGTCGGATCGACGTCGTCGAGATACACGAGCCGGTGCCCCCACGTCCGAAAGGTCCCATGCGTCATGCGCGCGCTTTCGCGGGTCGGATGAAGCTCGCCCGTACACGGGTCGAGCCAGGAGAGGATCACCTCCGACGAGTTCGGATCCGCCGAGCGAACCACGACGCGGCCGCTCGGCGCCGGCTCGGCGATCGGTTGTACATCGGGGGTCGTGGCCAGGAGGCCCGTATCCCTTGCTGCGGATGTGTGGATGTCGTCCTTGAACCGGCGGCCAGCGACGATGATCCCGCGGTCGCTCAGAAAGAAGCCAACCAGCCCGACGCTCGAGATCGACGGGCCCTCTTCCAGGTGCTGCCCGAGGAGCGTTCCGTCGCGGCGAAGGAGCACGGTCTCGGCGTGGATCGGATCGCCATACGCGAGCCCGTGAGGCTCACGGGTGACCGTCGCGGCCACGTAATCGCCACGGACGACCATAGCCGTGTCGATGGCGGTCGCCTTCGTGTCATCCTGTCCTTCGAAGAAGCGGTGGATGATGCGAGGCCCGGCGCTGGTCACGCCGATGAGGTCGAAGCCCACCATCGCGAACATCCCGATATCGTCGCCGAGCGATCCCGCGTCGCACGCGTGGCCGCGCTCCCAGTCGGGAGCGCTCGTCCTCGCGAGGTCGGCGAGGCAGGCATGTGGCTCCGTCGGCGGGAGGCTCGTGGGCGGAGCGCTGCCGAGATCGAGGGATGTGCGCGCTCCGCACGCGGTGAGCAGCAGGAAGAGCAGGAGCGAGGTACGTCTCACGTAGAGAGTTTATACGGGACCACCTCTGAGAGGGTGTTCCAGTGCGACCAGGCAAGGCTAGACTCCCCCCATGTCCGGCGGCCTGATCCCCCACGACGACGGCCCCCCCATCGCGCGCTGCGTCCGCTGCAGCGCCGTTGCCGCCGGTCCCTGCGCGCGTTGCCAGTCTCCCGTCTGCGGCGACTGCTGCGTCCTCACCGAAGGCGGCACCCGCGTCTGGGCCATCTGTCTCGCCTGCGAAGACCGAGGCGGCCGCTCCCTGCGCCGCGGCTGGGTCACCTTCCTCGGCTGGATCGCCCTCCCCATCGCCGGCCTCGCCGCCCTCGTCGCCCTCCTGGAGTGGCTGGCCCGGAAGTAACCTCGCCCCCTCGATCGCGCCCACGTCGATTCCGCGTAACCTTTCGCCACCCCCCGACGTGCCTCCCCTGAGAGGTGCGATCATGACGACGAACACGGCGGCTCGGGTGGTGGTCATCGGCGGCGGGCTCGCGGGGCTTTCGGCGGCGGCGTATGCGGCGCGGGCGGGCCGGCGGGTGACGGTGCTGGAGAAGGCGTCCGAGCTCGGGGGGCGCGCGGCGACCCACGAGAAGAAGGGGTTTTCGTTGAACATCGGTCCTCACGCGCTTTACCGCGGCGGTGAGGCCGAGCGCGTGCTCGACGAGCTCGGCGTGGAGATGAAAGGCGCACCTCCGCCCACGAACAGCGGTGCATATGCGATCGATGGCGAGCTGCTCCGGGCCCTGCCGACCGGGCCCGTGTCGCTCTTGACGTCGTCGCTCTTGCCGCTCATCGGGAAGATCGAGGTTGCGCGGCTGCTCGCTCGTCTCGACAAGGTCGACGTCACGGCCCTCGGCGAGACGAGCTTCGAGGCGTTCCTCACGCAGAAGGTCCGCACGCCCGAGGCCCGGGCCGTGGTCCGCGCGCTGATCCGGCTCTCGACGTACTCGTCGGACCTCACGCGGCTCTCGGCGGACGCGGCCATCTCGCAGTTCCAGCTCGGGACGACGCGGGGCGTGATCTACCTGCACGACGGCTGGCAGACGCTGGTGAAAGGGCTCGCGGGCGTGGCGCGGGCCGCGGGGGCGGAGATCGTCGCGGGCGCGAAGGCCGTGTCCGTGGTGCGGGAGGATGGGCGCGTGAAGGCAGTCCGGCTCGCGGACGGGGCGGAGATCCCCGCGGACGCCGTGATCATCGCGGCGAGCCCTTCGCTCGCCTCGTCGCTCTTGCCCGACGTGCCGGTCCTCGCGGCGTGGGCCGCGGCGGCGATCCCCGTGACGGCCGCGTGCCTCGACGTCGCGCTCTCGCGCCTGCCGCAGCCGCGGAACACGTTCGCGCTGGGGATCGATCGGCCGCTCTACTTCTCGGTGCACTCGGCGTCCGCACGCCTCGCGCCCGAAGGCGGCGCCGTGGTGCACGTGGCGCGGTACGGCGCGCTCGACGATCCACGGGCAGGCGAGCGCGAGCTCGAAGAGGTGCTCGAACTGTTGCAACCGGGCGCGAAAAACCTCGTGGTCGAGCGTCGATTCTTGCCGTCGATCACGGTGGCGCACGATTTCCCGCAGGCATCACGCGGCGGCGCGCGTGGCCGGCCCGGGCCCGCAGTGCCGGGCGCACCCGGGGTATTCGTGGCAGGCGACTGGGTGGGCCACGCGGGCATGCTCGCGGACGCAAGCCTCGCGAGCGGGAGAGCCGCGGCGCAAGCCGCCACGCGGCGAGAGGTGAATGTGCTTGGCGAGGCGGGCCGAAAGGTTTTGGATGCGAGGGCGTGACGGTGATGGCTGACGGGGACGGGCTCGCGCGGGAGCATCGGCGGTACTTGTGGGGGCTCTGCTACCGATTGACCGGATCGGCAGCGGACGCAGACGATCTCGTGCAGGAGACACTCCTGCGCGCCCTCGAGCGTCCGCCAGCCCGCGCCGATGAACCCATGCGGCCATGGCTGACGCGCGTGGCGGTAAACCTCGGGATCGACCGGCTACGCGCGCGGCGACGGCGCGCATACGATGGCCCCTGGCTGCCATCGCCGGTCGAGACGGACGGCGACGGCGCGCTGGAAATCGGAGTCGAGCCGGTCGAGACCGAGGGGCGTTACGATCTCCTGGAGAGCGTGTCGATGGCGTTCCTCGTAGCACTGGAGGCGCTGACGCCGCGGCAGCGGGCCATCGTGCTGCTCTGCGACGTGTTCGACTGGTCGGTAAAGGAAGCCGCCGACGCACTCGGAATGACAGAGACGGCCGTGAAGACGATGCACCACCGGGCCCGTCGCGCGCTCTCCGCCTACGAATCGAGCCGGACACGCCGCACCCCCGAGCTCGTAGAAAAAACACGCGCAGCACTGGGGCGTTTTCTCCTGGCGCTCGGGACCACGGACGGGAAAGCCCTCGAATCGATGCTGGACGCAGAAGTCCGGCACCTGAGCGACGGCGGAGGCGAGTTTTTCGCAGCACGCCTGCCCATCCTGGGGCGAGATCGAGTCGGGCGCCTACTCATGGGTCTCGGCAAACGGCGCAACATGGCCGCGCGATTCACATTCCGAATGCTGAACGGGCTGCCCGCCGTGGTACTGGAGCACGCCCCAGGGCGGAAGATCGCGCCGCGATCAGTGCTGCAATGCGAGATCGGCGACGATGGATCGATCCGGGCAATCTATTGGGTGCTGGCGACGAAGAAGCTTTCGGCGGTGGGGCCTGTCGTCTGATGGCGCTGCGCTGGGGCTTTGCCCCAGGCCCCAGCAGGGGCTGTCCGCCCCTGCACCCGGACCAGCGCAAGCGCTGGACTCGGGGTCGATGAACTGCGCTCCGCGCAGTTCATCGAACGGCCAGGGTCAAGACCAAAGGCGACCCTTCCAGGCAAGGCGGCAGCGCTGACGTTTCAACCGGCAACGGTGTCCCCGTCGCCAGCTTGAAACGCACCTCCATGGTCTTGCCACCGGCCTGTGGGAAGAACTGCGCATTGCGCAGTTCTTCCTCAAATGGTCCAGCGCTTGCGCTGGTTCGGGTCGAGGGGCGAACAGCCCCCGCGGGGTCCGGGGCAGCGCCCCGGCGCGACGCCCGCCATCAGAACGCCGCCCCATTCGCCCGCGTGCCTGGCGAGCTTCCTGCCGCGACGAGATTCGTGTGTAGGACGAAGGTGGCGCTTTCGGCGGCGTCGGGGCTGCGGTTCATGCTGACGCCGTCGACTGCGGCGAGGGAGGCGGGGTAGCTGAACGAGTCTTTTGTTGTGCCTGCGGCGTCGCGCAGGTAGACGGCGTCTCCGCCGTTTGCGAGGCCCAGGTTGCTCGTGCTGCTTTCGATTGCGTTTGGGGTGCCTGCGGGGATGCCGGCGGCTGTGCCGAAGACGACGAGGCTCTTGCCTGCGGCGAGTGTCGTGCCTGCGGCGAATGTGTGCCGCACTGAGGAGGCGTCTGAGATTGTCCAGCCGTCGAGTGTGGCGGGGACGCCGCCGATGTTGACGATTTCGACGAATTCGCCGACCACGCTGCTGCCGGGCTCGTTCGCGCAGATCTCGTTGATGATGACTTGCGCGGGCTTGGCGGCGGCCCAGGTGTAGCGGCTCAGGATTGGAAAGTGGTCGCTCGTCGTGGAGGCGTAGCTTGGGATGAAATTGGAGACGCGGTAGGCTTCGACGGAGCCGGGGACGAGGGTCAGGGCGAGCTCGTTCGTGACGAGATGGTGATCGATGGTCGCGCCGCCGCTCGACGTCGAGGAGATGTTTGCGTCCGTGAGGACCTTCGTGGCGAAATGGTAGTCGGCGGTGTCGGCGAGGAAGTTGGCGTAGGGGGTGGTGCTGCCCGAGATGGACTTGTCGAGGTCGTCGTTGAAATCGCCTACGACGAATACCTTTTGCGTCGGGTAGTTCGTGTCGAGATGGGATTTCAGCGCGGCGGATGCGTCGAGCCGGCGCTCGTAGCTCGCGGCGTCGGCGAGCGCTTTCATGTGGAGGACGATGACGACTACGTTCTCCGTCGTGCCGTTCAGCGTGACCGAGAGCTTTACTTCGAGCGGAGGCCGGCCGGCGAACTCGTAGTCGTAGGCCGTCAGGATCACGCGCGCGCTTTGCACTGTGGCGATCGAGGTCTTGTAGAGGAAGCCGAGTTTTTGTTCGGATGAGGTGTAGTAGGAGGAGCCGTTCGTCACGATTGGGTCGTTCGACAGGAACCCGGCGTAACCGACGAGCTGTGATTTGAGCGTGTTCCATTGCGAGACGCTGACGATCTCCTCGACGCCCCAGAGATCCATGTCTGCGCCGCTGATCACGTCGTACGCGTTTTGCCGCTGGAGTGTGTCGTTCGTGGGGCCGCGGCTCGTGTCGCCGAACCACTCCAGGTTCCAGGCGGCGACGTCGAGCGTGGTCGCTGTCCCTTTCGCCGGGACTGTGTATGCGAACGTCGCTGTGTCGACGGACGGTTCGTCGAGCTCGGGCGCGACGCACGCGGGCGCTGCGACGATCACGAGCGATGAAGCGAGAAGGACGAGCGATGAAGGAGCGCTCGTCCTGGATCCAGACCTCGGCCGACCGTGCGCGTATTTCATGGTTTCCATGGTACGCGAGGAGCTGAAGAAGGGGCGAGGAAGTTCCGCTCGGAGTGAGCTGCCACAGGCACTCCACACTTTTCTGCATCGACCGCATCGCGGTCGATGCACGAGCGGTCCAGGGCTGCGCCCTGGTGCGGAGCGGGTCCAGGGGCGAAGAGCCCTGGTCGGGTCCGGGGTGAAACCCCGGCGAGGCGCAGCAGCCTCAGGAGCGCGCCATCGGGTACGAGCCGAGGACCTGGAGGTAGCCGGCGCGCGCTTGGAGCTCGACGAGGGCGCGGCGCAGCGCGGCATCCTCTGCGTGGCCCTCGACGTCGACGAAAAAGAGGTAATCCCAGAGACCTCGGCGCGAGGGGCGCGATTCGAGCTTGGTCATGCTGACTCCGTGCCGCGAGAAAGGGCGGAGGAGCGCGACCATCGCGCCCGGGCGGTTCGGCGCCGACATGACGAGCGAGGTTTTGTCGTGGCCCGAGGGCGCGGCGCTGGCTTCGCCGATCACCAGAAAGCGCGTGGTGTTCGTGGGGTCGTCCTCGACTCCCTCGGCGAGGATGGTGAGCGCGTGGATCGCCGCTGCGCGCTTGCCCGCGAGGGCGGCGGAATTCAGCTCGAGCGCGGCGAGGCGCGCCGCCTCGGCGTTGCTGGAGACGGCGATACGCTCGGCCAGTGGGAGCGTCTTTTTCACGAATCGCTGGCATTGCGCGAGGGATTGCGCGTGCCCGTAGACACGCGTGATCCCGTCGAGCTGCGCCTCGCGCCGGAGCAGGTGTTGGCGGATCGGGAGCGCCACCTCGCCGGAGATGCGGAGCGGCGAGGCGACGAGGCGGTCGAGGGTATGGCCGATCGCGCCTTCGAGGGAGTTTTCCACGGGCACGACGCCGAATGGGGCCGCGCGCGCCTCCACCACGTCGAAGACGTCGTCGATCGTGGTGCAGAAGAGGGGCCGGGTGTCCTGCCCGAAATGGCGCGAGGCCGCCTCCTCGCTGAACGTGCCCGAGGGACCGAGGCAAGCGATCGAGATCCCCTGCACGGCGCCTCGGGCCTCGGTCAAGCGGCGCTCGGCTCCGTGGCCGCTGCGGCCGGCGGCGCCGCGCCCGCGCCGAACTCGCGGACGATTCCTGCGTATGCGAGCCGCACGCTCTCCACGTACCGCGCGAAACGCGGCAAGGCGTGGAGCTCCAGGGCCTGCGGGCCGTCGCAGAGCGCCTCGTCGGGCCGCGGGTGGAAATCGACGAGCACCATGGAAGCGCCCGCGATGATCCCCTGCCCCACCACATGGAAAATGTCGGGGAGGCCGTCCGGCGCGTTGTCCATGCGGCCGACGGCGTGCGAGGGATCGACGCAGACGGGCAGGCGCGTCTGCCGGCGGACGACGGGCACGTGCGAGAAGTCGACGAGATTCCGGTGGGGATCGCCGAGGTGCGTCTTCACGCCGCGCAGGCAAAAGACGATGTTCGGGTTGCCCTCGCTCGCCACGTATTCGCAGGCATTCAAGGATTCTTCGAGCGAGATGCCCATGCCGCGCTTGAAGAGCACCGGGAAGCGCCTTTGCTGGCCCACTTGCTTCAAGAGCTCGAAGTTCTGCGTGTTGCGCGTGCCGATCTGGAGCATGACGCCGGTCGGATCACCCGCCGCCGCGAGCGCCGTGTTGATCTCGTCGATGTGGCGCGCGTCGGTGACCTCCATGGCGATCACCTTGATGCCGTGCTTGCCCGCGAGCTCGAAGACCCAGGGCAAACATGTTTTGCCGAGGCCCTGGAAATCGTAGGGGCTCGTGCGCGGCTTGTACGCGCCCATGCGCGTCGTGCGGATGCCCGCCTGTTCGAGCGCGGCCATCATCTGCGCGACGTGCTCGCGCGTGTCGACGGCACAGAGGCCGGCGAAGACGTGGACGCGCTTCTCGTCGAAATGGACCCCGTTGTACTCGAACCCGTGCGTCTCGGCGTCCGGGTGGTGCCGGCCGATGAGCCGGTATTTCCGGGAGACGCGGACGACCTTGCGCACGCCCGGCAAGCTTTCGAAGGGCTCCGTCGGCACGGCGCGCGTCGAGCCGATGAGGTGCACCTCCGTGATGGAGGTGGATTCGCCGCGAAAGACGAATTTCTGGACCGAAACCCCCGGATACCGCGCTGCGAGGCGGACGACCGCCTCGGCGCGCGATTCCGGCGCGTCCGGCTCGAGTGTGACAATCATGTAAGTTCCCCCTGGAGTCCGTGTCCTGTTGGATGCCGCGGCGGCCTCGGCCGGGCCAGAAAAAGATCAGTCCGTTTCGCCGGTGGGTTCCTCGTGTTGCAAGCGTCTGGAGAATCGGAGAATGGCGTCGAAGATCTCGTGCACCGAGGCCGGATCGAGATCGCGCTCGGCTGCCCAGCGCCTGCGCGCATCGAGGAGCTCCGCCTCGCGCTCGGGATCGCGCACGGGGCGGCCGAGCTTCGCCTTCTCCCGCGCCGCGCGCCGCGCGAGCTGGGCCCGCCGCCCGAGGAGATCGATGAGGTCACGATCGAGGTCGTCGATGAGATCACGCGCCTCTCGCAAGGCTTGCGAGCCCGCCTTGGAGGGCAGGATGAGCGCGGAGGAGGGCGGCGCAGCCATCCCGTCCGATCCGGAGAGGTTCTGATCGGCGGCGAGGAGCGCATCGACGAGCTTGCGGCGGGCCTCGGCGGCATAGGGATTTTCGCGGTGGAGCGCGGCATAGAGGTGCCCCGCGTCCGAGCGCGCGGCCTCCACCGTCCGCGCGAGCGCCTGGAACGAGGGCGGCGCGTACGGGATGTCGAGGGGCACGGCCGCGTCGAGCATACCCTTGGCCACGAAGAATGCGAGGGCGTGCGTCCAGGCCATGTTGCGGTCATGCGTGGCCTCGTCCTCCAGGACGACCGTGCAGCCGATTTGCTCGTACAGGCTCACCACGCGGTCGACCGCCGCCGGATGCATCGCATTGGGACAGACCACCGCGACGAGCGGCCGCTCGCCCCGGGAGAGGCTGATCGGGCCGAACAAGGGATGCGTGGCGACCCAGGGGATGTCGGCGCCGAAGCATTCGTTCATGGCGGCCGAGGGGCCGAGCTTGACGCTGCCGACGTCCACGACGATCTGCGAGGGCGAGAGCAGCGGGCGCATCGCCATGAAGGCGCGGCGCATCGCGGTGACGGGGACGGCGACCACCACGACATCGCGGCCTCGCACGAGATCGGGGAGCGACGCCGCGCGCATGTCGTCGGGCACGTGGGAGCGATCGTCGAGAGCCTGCACGTCGACGTTCGCATCCCGGAGGAGCGAGGCCATCGCCGCGCCGAAGCGACCGTATCCGAGCAGTGCGACGTTCGTCATGACGCCTGTATGGGGCCGATCCCCACATCAAGCATAGCGGATGAACGGCCCCGTGGGCGAGGAGGCGATGCGGAAGAAAATCGTTCCGTCGCGGACGCGGTCGGCGGCGTTTCTCCGGGTTTTTCCCGGTTGCGACGGAAATGCCGCTCAGGGGGCGCGGGGCGACTCGGATTTCGTCACGACGAAGGTCCGGAGGGCGGCAATCGCGTCGTCGCGCCGCGGCTCGATCCAGTACATCCGGAACGGCGCGGCCGATCCGATGCGCCCCGCGAGCACGCTCGCGACGCGATCACAGAATCGGAGCGGCATCTTCGTGTTCGGGGGCGCCGCGCCGGGATCCCGCGGATCGACCTGCTCGTGACTCCGATCGAATTCGCCCACGCCGCCCCATTCGGCGCCTCCGAATTCGTCGAGCTCGATGCTGCCGATCGCGGCCCTGTCTTCCAGCGCCGGCAGGACGAGCTCGCGCATGCCGGGGATGCGCAGCAAGGAGGGATCGAGCAAATCGTCGCGCTCGCCGCGCCGAAAGCGGGTGGCCCAGGGAGAAGTCTTGGTCGCGAACATCGCGCGGCCCGCGGCGACGATGGAAGGACGCGTGGGCCGGAGGGTCAGGGGCGCGAGGAGCGTGCGGAGCTCGCCTGCCCTCGGGGGCACGGTCGCGGGATCGATCTCGCGGATGAAGGACGCGTATTCGTCGAATGCCTTCTCGTCCCCCGAGGCGGCTCGGGCCACGAAGAACACGGCGAGGCATTGGCGCAGATCGTCCGCGGCGGCGGGGTCCTTGATGTCCTCCCAGCCATTGCGCAAGGAGCCCGTCCCCTCGCGGAGGGCGCGCGCGGCGCCCTTGGGATCCCAGAGCGCGAGGAGGAGGCCCATCTCGCACGAGGCCTTCAAGTACCCGTGCCCCATCATGTCGGCGAGCTGTTTTGCGCGTCGCGCGAGGAGCTCGGTGACCGAGGGATTTTTACGAGACGAAAGGCCCGCGAAGCGAGGCTTGGGCGGCCCGTCCACGCGCAAAAAGAGCGCGAGGAAATCGGAGGCGTCGGGGCTCCGGCGGGGCGCGTCCGTGGGCCCGACGATACGCGTGGCGGCCTGCACCCACCGCAGAGGACCCGCGGTGTCGTCCGCGAGATCACGGAACCAGCGCTCGTCCGTGGGGATCGATTTGAACCTTTCCGCCGCCTCCCGGAATCGTTCGGCCTTCTGTTGCTTCGTCTCGTCCGGCGGCGCGGGGGCGACCGGGAGATCCGCGGCGAGCGAGTCGAGGGCGAGCTCGGCGACGTCGCGCACCGTGAGGAGCTCGATGCCGTGCGCCTCGTACCATATCGATCGCGTGTAACGTTCGTCGTTCGCGAGCGCCTCCGCGAGCGACAGGACCGCCGCTTCGCCTTCCGCGAGCAGCGCCTGCAAGATCGGGTCTTCGAGGACCTGCGCCTGCGCCCCATGCCGTCCGAACGCAGGCTCGTGCACCTCGCCGAGCGCCGCGACGAGCGCCGCCACGCGCGCCGCCGGATCCGCGGGCAAAGGCGAGGGCAAACCTTTTGGTCCCTTCGTCGGTTGCGCCGCTCGTCTTTCCTGGTCCACGAGCAGCGGCCCCGCCGGCGCGGCGAATCCCTGGACGGTGGCCTCGTCCGCTCCGAGCGAGGCCGCATGTGCGGCGAGCGCCGGGCCGATCCGCGCCACGCCCCGCAAGCTCGCGAGCGCGAGCTCGTCGTCGCCGCGGACGTGCGCCCAGAGCGCGCGTTCGCGGAGCACCGAAAGGAAATGGTCGGCGATGCGCACGAAGACGGCCCGCTCGCTGCCCGAAATCTCCGGCGTGTCGTCGAGCGAGCCTCCCGCGATCCAGGTCTCCCAGAGCGATTGCGCCAGGGTATCCTCGCCGAGTTGCACGAGCATCGCGACGTGCATCGGCAGGATCTCGTCGAGCTTGTGGGAAGGAAGCTCGTACCGCGCCCGGCGCGTCCGGAAGCAAGGCATTTCGGGGAAATGCGCTGATTGCTGGTCGCAGATGCGCTTGTCGCTGGCCCGAAGCGCCTCGATATCGGCGCGCAGGTCCGCGGGCGGGCCGACGGCGACGAGCGGATACTCGAGGCCATTCCAGAGAATGCCGAAGCGCGGCCCGCTCTCCGGCCCCGGGAGCACGAACGCCTTCGTCGGAATCACCTCCCCTGGCCCTTCCGGCTGCGTCGTGAGCGTGATGGTGACGACGTGATAGGGCAATCCGCGTGGATCCGCGAGGCCTTTGCGGAAGAGCGTCTCGACGGCGCGCACGAGCCCGTCGGGCAAACCGTGGCGCCGGCCGGGCTCGGTCGGCGTTCCGTGGGCCGGCGGCGCAGGCAAAATGGTATCCGCGAAGGGCCACGGCAGGGGCGCCGCATCTGCGGGCGCAGTTCGTGATGCGGCGGTGGGCGGCGACGGAGGAACACGCGCGGGGCCGCAAGCGGCGAGGGCCAGGAGGGCGAGGCGAAACACGCGGCGGCGCATCACGGAACGAACGCTACCGCGACGCTCCCGGCGCGACAATCACGTGCACCTGGATCCCACCCGCGCCGCGGGGTACCGTGGGCAGGATGTCAGAAACGAGGGACGTGGCGACGCGGGTGCTCCTCGGATTCGCGGCATTCGCCCACGCCGCGGGAGGCCTCGCCTACGCGCTCTCGCAGCCGCGCGGATTTTCCGTTCCCTCCGCGGCCTTTTTCGAGCATCAGGTCCTCGGGCCGCTCGTCGTCGTGCTCGCACTCGTCCTCGGCTTTGCGCTCGTCACGCGCCGGGAAAAGCTCGCGGCCTCTGGGGCCGCGGTGCTCGCAGGGTTCTGGTTCGTCGTGGCGGGGTTCGGGCTGGTCACGGGCACGACCTCGTATACGCGTCTCCTCGTGCTCCCGTTTGCAGGGGCGTTCCTGCTCCTCACGCTCGCCCATCGAATGCATCGACGGGTGGTTTTCGTGGGGATCCCGGCGCTCACGGGCGCGCTGCTCGGCGCCGGCTTCTGGGCCTCGGCGCATGCCCCGAGGGCGTCGACCACGCCTTCGAACCATTCTCCGAAGACAGGCACGATCCCCGAGGGCGAGCCGGCGATCCGGAAGGATGGGCTGCGCGTGCGGGTCGAGGGGACGTCGGTCGTCGTGGATGCCGGCATTCATCGGGCGCAGATCGTCCCCTCGTTCGATTACGACGCCGTGGCGGACGGCTGCGGGCTGACGGTCCTCGACTTCCGATCGGCAGGGCCCCCGGCGTTCCGCGCCGGCGGCGACGGCGAGAGAATCGTGTTCGCCGCGGAAGACGCCGATTTCGAGGTGTTCGGCGTGGTGGAGATCCAGGGCACGTCCACCGTGCGGATCGAGGTCTCCACGACCGTACGGCGCGAGCTCTGCGCGCACCTCGGGTCGATCGTCTCCATGCGGCTGTCGCGGATCCGCGGGTCCGGCGACTGGTTGCAGCCCGACGAGGCCTCGATCAACGGAATCCCTTGGCCTTCGGGCAGCGCGGGGGAGCCTGCCCATTTCGTCGCGTTCCTGGGGGACGAGCTCGGGTTGTTCCGGGCGACGAGCGACGAAAAAGGCCCCTTCGTTTCGCTCGGCAAGATCGACGAACCCGTGATCACGGCGAGCGGCTTCCGGATCCGCGTGCCCTCGTGGAAGGCGCAAGCCTCCCGCGAGCCTTCGCCGACGGCCGGCTGGGGCATTTCGCAAGGCGCCATCGAGCATTACGGCGACTGGTTCTCCTGGGAGATCGCCGCGACCTCGATCGGCCGCGGCTGGCATACCGTACGGACCGCCCCCGGCACGTACGTGACGACGATCCTCGTCGAGAAGCTCTGACGGCTCGCCGCCCCCCGCCCCGTCGCGGTAAAAGGCTCGGCATGGATCCGCGACCCGTCACCCTCGAAGGACGCCATGTCCGCCTGGAACCCCTCACGCTCGCGCACGCGCCTGCGCTGCTCGCCGCGCTCGTCGAGGACGAATCCATCTGGCGGTGGATGTCGATCGAGCCGCCGCTCTCGCTCGAAGCGATGGAGGCGTACATCACGTCGGCGCTCGAGGCGCAGGCCTCGGGAGGGCAGATCGCGTTCGTGCAGATGGGCCTCGCGGACGGGCGCGCCTGCGGCTCGACGCGGTACCTCGACATCAAACGGAATGATCGAGGCCTCGAGATCGGCTGGACCTGGCTCGGCAAGCGCTGGCAACGCACGGCGATCAACACGGAGGCGAAGTTTCTCCTCCTGCGGCACGCGTTCGAGGTGCTCGGCGCCGCGCGCGTGCAGCTCAAGACGGACGCGCGAAACCTGCAATCGCAGGCCGCGATCGCGCGCATCGGCGGCGTGCGCGAGGGCGTGCTGCGCAAGTACCAGAAGACGCGCGGGGATTTCCTCCGCGATACGGTGATGTTCAGCATCCTCGACGACGAGTGGGCCGCCGTGAAAGAGCGGCTCGTCGCGAAGCTCGGCGGTTGATCAGATCGCCACGGCGAGCGGCTCGTCCGGCGCGAAGCGCACGCGGAGGCTCGCCGGGCCGTGCACGTGGAGCGCCTTGCGGGGCTGCCACGGCGCATCACTCGCGGGCGCGAGGCCACGCAGGCGCGAGAGCAGATCCGGGATCGCGACCTTTGCTTCGAGGCGGGAGAGCGAGGCGCCGAGGCAGAAGTGGATCCCGTGGCCAAAGGCGATGTGCGGGTTCGGGTCGCGGCCGACGTCGAAGGTGTCGGGCTCGTAAAACTGCTTCGGATCCCGGTTCGCCGCGCCCAGCAGGACGAGCACGAACTTTCCAGCCGGGATCGTCTTTCCGTGCATCACGACGTCGCGCTTCGTCGCTCGAAACACCATCGAGACGGGCGAGCGGTACCGCAAAACCTCCTCGATCGTCGTGGGCAGGAAGCGCGTGGGATCGCCCTCGAGACGCGCGAGCTCGGCGGGGTGCTCGAAGAACGAGAGGATCGTATTGCCGAGGAGGTTCGTGGTCGTCTCGGTGCCGGCCACGAGCAGGAGCTGGAAGAAGCCGAGGATTTCCTCGCCCGTCAATCGATCGCCGTCCACCTCGGCCTCCACGAGCCGCGTCAGGAGGTCGTCCTTGGGCGCCTTTTTCCGCGCCGCGCAGAGGTCGCCGACGTAGGCGCGCATCTCTTCTTTGAGCGCGGCGTGCTCCGCGACGGCGCGTGCCGCGGCCTCGCCGCCGGAGATGGTGTAGCTGAGGTTCAGGATGATCTCGCTCCAGCGAACGAAGCGCGGCCGATCGGCGACGGGGATGCCGATCATCTCGGCGATCACCATCGTCGGCAGCGGCTCGGCGTAGTCCTTGACGAGATCCATCTCGCCCCGCTCGATCACGCCGTCGAGCAGCTCCCGCGAGAGCTCGCGGATGCGGGGCTCGAGGTTCGCGATGGAGCGCGGGGTGAACGCGCGCTGGATGATGTTCCTGAGTTTCGTGTGGCGCGGCGGATCCGAGAAGACGAGCCAATCAGGGGTCGGCCCCGTCTGCGTGGTGACGACGGAGCTCCAGGTGTCGTGCTCGTGGAGCGCGCGCTTGACGCTGTCGTAGTCGAAGAGCATCCACAGGTCGAGCAGCGGGACGTGGAGCACCGGCGCCTTCGCGCGCATCTCTGCGTACAAGGAGAAAGGATTGCGGCGAACGTCGTCGGTGAAGAGGTCCAGCATGTCGGCCCGAGGCCCGCTATAAACGGGATTTCGCGGGACGTGCGCCGATGAGGATCCTGCTTTTCCGTCGGGGAACCGACGTATTCGGCTCAGGCGCCGCCGCCGCCCTCGGGCGGTCGCGCTTCACGGCGCCCGGACGGAGGGGAAGAGCGCGAGGATCCGCTCGATCGACGGATCAACGCTCGGCGTGGAGAAAGGCGCGAGCGCAAGCGCGAGCTCGGCCACGTTGCGGAAACGTTCGTCGCGGTCGCGGCGTAAGCAACGCGCGATGACGGCCGCGAGGCCCTCGGGGACGTCCTGCCGCTTGTCCCGGATCGACGGCGGCTCGGAGAGGACGATCTTGGAGAGGACCTCCACCACGCTGCGGGCGGCGAACGGCGGCTCGCACGCGAGACACTGGTAGAGCACGGCGCCGATCGACCAGATGTCGATGCGCACATCGACGTCCGTCGCGTCCCGGATCTGCTCGGGAGGGAAGAGCGGCCTGCCAAGCAACATGCAGGCGTCGGCGGGGTCGTCGTCGACCTCGGCGCCCGCCTTTGCCTCGAACTTCGCACAACCGAAATGGCGCACCTTCAGGAACCGATGCCCGCCCCCTCGCTCCGCGAGGAAGAGGCTCGCGGGCATCACATTGCGGTGCACGATGCCACGCGCATGCGCCTCGGCGAGGCCTTCGAGCGCCCCGATCATCCAGTCGACCGCGTCGAGGAAGTGAAACGGGCCGCGCCACTTGATCTCGTCGGCGAGGTCATTGCCGAGGAGGTCCTCGACGACCATGAAGGACACGCCGGCCTCGAGCGTGCCGCAGTCGAAGACGTGCACGACCCGCTCGGACGGGATGGCGGTCGTGGCCCGGATCTCGCGACGGACGAACGGCAGGAGCATCTCGTACGCGAGCTCGAGGGCCACGTTCCGGACGAGGCCCTCGTGCTCGACGACGGCGAGGGCCACGCCGTCTTCGGCACGGAAGCCCTCGACGCGATACTTGCCGGCGACGACGTCTCCCACGGCCACGGGGAGGCGCCGTGCGAGCTTGGCGTCATCCGGAGGTCGCGAACGCCGCGAGGCCATGGTGCATGCGGGAAAACGTGTTCTGGTGCGCGACGAGCGTGATGGCCGCGAGGATCGCAGGATCGTCGAGGCCGTGCGCACGCAGCAGAGCCGCATCCGCCGCGGAGGCGGCCCACGGCGTGCGCGTGAGCTTCGTCGCGTACGCCGCGAGGGCGTGCTCGCGAGGATCCCGCGGGACCACGTCCTCGTAGCGGGCGACGGCGCCGGCATCGCAGAGCTCGGCCGCCGCGGCGCGAGCGAGGAGCCGGCGGTCGCGGCGCGAGAGGAGCGCGTCGCGCTCGAAGTGGTACGCGTGCCACTCTTCGAGGAGCCCCTGGGCAAAC
The DNA here is from genome assembly GCF_029946505.1 of Polyangium sp. y55x31. Lineage (GTDB taxonomy): Bacteria > Myxococcota_A > Polyangia > Polyangiales > Polyangiaceae > Polyangium. The sequence goes on along the minus strand of NZ_JARZHG010000049.1, from coordinate 22,756 downwards.
GCGCGGCGCGGGAACACGGGGACACGCGAGCCGTCGACGGCGGGATTCCAGTCACGCGGCGGAGGGCGAGGCACGGGCTCGCGCGTGGGATCGATGGTGAGGCGCGGCAGCGGCGAGTCGTAATCGAACGTGATGCCCGTGCCGTCGGCGACGCGCGTGTAGTAGTTGAAGAACGCCGCGACGCAGATGGCTTGCTCGACGGCGTCCTCGGTGAGCCCCACGGCGCGCAGGCGGTCGAGGTCGGCGGCGTCGATGGACCACGGCGCCTCGGTCATGACGACCGCGAACCCGCCGAGGGCGCGCTCCCGCGGGGAAGCGCGCTGCATGTCGGCTCCCGTCGCGACGTCCGCGGCGAGGGCCTCATCCTGAGAAGCGACACGCAGAAACTCTGCGTGAGCTGACGTTCAGTAAAAGCACTGGTTCGTGCGCGAGGCGGACGCGGCGATGAGCTCGCGCTCTGCCCAGGTGAGCCCGTCGCCGCGGTGGAACGTGCCGGTCGCGGTGAAGGTGATCCGGAGTAGATCCGGGTCGAGGCTGTGCGCGCGGATGATGCCGGCCGGGCCGCCGTGCGGCGTACGGTAGGCCGCGGGGATGGGGCGCGACATCATGGCTTCATAGACGGCGCGCAGGGGGGCGTCGGCTTCGTGGGCCTCGACGATCCGGATGTGGGGCATGAAGGGAGGCTATCACGGATCCCGAGGCAGAGTGAAATCCGGACGCGGATGCAGAAACGCGAAGCGGCAGAGCGCGGGACGATTCCCATGTCATTTTGGCAATGACGGACGCGCGATTCTCGCGCGCACGCTATGCGCGTGCCGCGCCGAACCTGTCATGCGGAAACGTGCTACGTAGAACGCGGGGGCAAGGAGGGGGGAGCTTTTGGCGCGAAGAACCGATAACGCCTCGGGCGCCTCGGTGGGCAGCACGAACGCCCCCCTCCGGGATGGTGACGGGCGTGGTGGTTCGTGTAAGCTGCGGGCACTTCGTTCCTCGGAAAGGACCTCTACGGGCGATGGACTCCAAGGAGATGCTTGACAAACGGATCGCGCTGGCCACGAGCACCGACAACATGCTCGGCATGGTGCTCGACGGCGCGCTCACCCACCTCGGCCGGGCCTACGGCGCCCCGAAGGTGAACGCCATCCGCACGCAGGTGATGGGGGACAAGACCATCCGCTCCTTCTTCTGGTACCCGGTGAGCTCGCTCCTCAAGGTCGCGCGTCGCCTCGTCGACGAGCCGAGCCTCGGCCTGAGCTGTGACGAGATCATGAGCGGCTGCGGCGAGCACGCCTTCAGCTCCCTGCTCGAGTCGCCCGTGGGGAAGATGCTCGCCCGGTTCGGCCAGGGCAACCCTCAGGCCCTCGTCGCGAACGGCCCCTACGCCTACACCCTGGCCGTGAGCTTCGGCGAGCGCGAGTACACGAAGACGAGCGAACGCTCGGCCGACGTGGTCTTCACGCGTGACCTGTTCGGCCCCGCCTTCACGGTCGCCGTCTACAAGGTGGCCTACAAGCTCGTGAGCAACGTCGACGCCATGGTCACCGCGACCATCGCCAACGACGCCGGCACCGACTTCATCATCCACTCACGGTGGTGATTCCATGCTCGGGCGATCGCCGCGCTTGCGGACGAGGAGGAGGTGGAGGCAGCCCGTGGGATCGGTCCAGACCTCCGCGTCCTCGACGTTCGGCAGCCCCGAGGCCAGCGCCAGCATGTCCGGCACATCCCTGTAGATGAGGTACCAGTCCATCGCCGCCTCGATGAAGCGGCGCATCGGGTCGTGGCCGTTGAAGTTGCCGAGCGCGAGCAGACCCCCCGGCGCGAGGTTGAGCCAGAGCCGCGCCGTGAGCGCCGTCGCGAACCGGGGCGACAGGTAGTCGTACAGGCCAATCGAATAGATGAAGTCCTGGTCGCCGGGGACGAGGGTGGTCTTGCCACGAATGAGCGTGAAGACCGAGCCGGACCAGGTGCGCACGTGGGCGGGATTCATCCGCCGGCCGAGCGCCGTGACCGCGGCATACAGGGCGCCCTGGTCCTGGTCGAGCAGCGTGATGCCTTCGAACGGCGTCGTGGGCACCACCTCGGAGAGCTCCGAGGCCGCGCCCGACGCCACGTTCATGACGTAGCGCGCGCCCCGGTTCCACTCGTGGGCGAGCAGCGCCTTGAGCTTCTCCCGGCGGTTCCTGACCGCCACGAAGCCGGGCTGCTCCAGCACCCATCGGTCCATCCAGCGGCCGAGGTTCGTCTCGCCCTTGGGGACGTTCCGATAGACGTCGTCCATCATCAGGAAGTCGCCGGCGTAGCCCCGGGGTTTGGCGAAGCAGCGGTGGATGATGGGGCTCTGCCAGAAATACGGCCCCAGGACCTCCTGGAAGCGGCGCTGGGCCGGGGAGTTGCGCAGGAGGCCGGAGGGGCCGAGGGCGTCGCTCGCCTCCCAGACGCGGAGCAGCATCTCCCTGAGCCGGGCGCAGTCCTCCGGCGACGGAGGTAGCGCGCTCCGCGGGGAGGCCTCGAGCTCCCTGCACCAGGCGGCGAGCTCGACGAGCCGCCGCTCGCAATCCATCGAGATGGGCGGCCCTTGGACCTCCTCCTCCTCTGGATCGAATGATCTTCGAGCAGCGTGCTCCCCCGCCGCGCGCTCCTCGGCCCCCTTCGCGATGCTCTCCCTGGCAAGCTGCTGGGACATGGCCGGGCTCCTGTCTTGTTCTCCGAACTGGCGCAGCATCGCCGAAAAACCCCCTCGCTGACAACCCTTCCGGTACTTTGCGCACGAAGGACACGTTCGGGTGAGTTCGGCCACGCGAACCCCGGGGGGACCCGAGGACGAATCCGCGCTCGTTCCAGCGTCCCGGGCACCGTTCGCGGCGGGCTGCAGGTGTCTTTCGGGACGAACCCGCCGCGCAGCCGGGTCCTCGGGCGTGGCCTCGGGTGGCGCGGGGCAGGCGCTTCAGCGAATGAACTCGGCCGAGGGGTGTGCCCGCGGGAATTTGCGCAGGTATTCGAAGAAGCGCGCGAGCGCCGTGTCGCTCTTCGTCAGGGCGCCGGGCCGGAAGTGGACGCCCCGGAGGATGGGGGCGTCGTCCGCGAGGATTTGCCGCTGCACGCCCATCGCGAAGTCGAGCAGCTCCTTCTGGGATGCCGCGTCGCCCTCGGATTTCCGCGTGGCCAGGACGTAATACACCTTCGTTCGTCCCGGCGCGGGCATCCCGAACGGGGCGATGTATCCATACCAGCGGCCGTTGAAGAAGCTGCTCTGATAAAAGATCGTGGTCCCGAAGATCCCCACGCGGAACGTGACCCGCGGGCCCGCGGGGTGGATGCCGTCGAAGTCGTACATCATCGAGTGCTCGGTGAGCACCATGTTCTCGGCGGGCTCGCCCTTGTCGAACGTGAAGCCGTGCACGACGCGGATGTGCTGCACGTCCGGCGTATTGCAGCAGACGACCCAAGGATCGACCGGAAAGACCTCGTCGTGCGCCTCGACCCGGAAGACGAGATCGTCGTCGGGATAAGGGAAGTCCGGGAGGTCGAAGAGAGGGGTTTCGCCGTTGAAGACCCAGATCATCCCGTACCTCTCCACCGTCGGGAAACGGAAGAGGCAGGCGCCGGGCGGCGGCGGATCGCCGGGGCCGGTTTTCAGGCAGGTCCCCTCCTGGCTGTACTCCCAGTGGTGAAACGCGCAGCGGATGGCGTCCCCGACGACCGATCCCGCGGCGAGGTCGGCGCCGAGGTGCGGGCAGTAGGCGCTCAGCGCTTGCGCCCTGCCGCTCTCACCTCGAAACACCACGATGCGCCCGTCGAGGAAGCTCGTACCGAGGATTTTCCCCGGTGGAAGCTCGCTCGACATGCAGACGGGATACCACGATTGCGTGAATACCCCGCCCTCCCCTTCGGCCGGGATCGGTTTGCCGAGGAGCCTCCTCCTCGCGCCGATCGCCGGGCCCGGTCCCCCATGGCTCTTGGTCTCCATCGTACCCTCGTCTCCGTCCTTCGTCTGCGATGGCCGATTCAATGCGGGATTGCCGCGCATCGAGTAGACGAGACAGCCGAGGCGCATGTCAAGGAGCGCCGGGCCCGAGCACTGCGGCGGCACTGCGGGAGGGACCTGGAGGCCTGAGCCGCCAACGATGGAGGTGCAGCCAGTTCGACCCGTGAGCAGCCTCGACAGTTTCGCGGCGCCAAACTCTCCAGGTGACACGAAGGCCTCGCCGTGTAGAATGGGCCCCCACGAAGGGAGGAATTCATGACGGTGAAGAGCTCGTACGCCCCCGGCCAGTTTTGCTGGGCGGACCTGACGACCACGGATCCCGCGGCCGCGAAGGCGTTCTACACGGCGCTGTTCGGCTGGACCGCCGAGGACATGCCGCTGCCCGGCGGAGCGTACACGATGTTCCGGAAACGCGAGCACGACGTGGCGGGGCTCGGCGGACAACCGCCCGAGGAGCAATCGCGCGGAATCCCGCCGCATTGGAACATCTACGTCTCCGTGGCCGACGCCGACGCCGTGGCAGCCAAGGCCGCCGAGCTCGGCGGGAACATCCTCGCGCCCGCGTTCGAGGTGATGGAGTCCGGGCGTATGGCGATCGTCGCCGATCCCACGGGCGCGGTGTTTTTCCTCTGGCAACCGAAAAAACACATCGGTGCGACCTTGTGGGGCGAGCCGGGCGCGCCCTCGTGGTTCGAGCTCCAGACCACCGACCCCGAGAAGGCAAAAGCGTTTTACACGGCGCTCTTCGGCTGGTCGACCGGCGGCGACGCGACGTACACGGAATGGATCGTGGGCGGCGAGCACGTCGGCGGCATGCTGAAGATCGACCCGAGCTGGGGCCCGGTGCCGTCGAACTGGGGCGCGTATTTCACGGTCGAGAGCGCGGACGATACGGTGGCCAAGGCGCGCGAGCTCGGCGCCAAGGTCTACGTCGCGCCGAAGGAGATCGGCGGCGGGGGCAGGTTCGCCGTGCTCGCGGACCCGCAGGGCGCGATGTTCTCGGTGTACGAAGAAAAACGCCGCTGACCGCCCTTCACGGCCCCGGAGGGCTGCCGCCCCGGATCTTGAAGACCACCTGGAACTTCACGGGGCCCTTCACCTCCGGGGCCACGATCTTCTCGAGTTTGTCGTAGATGGCCCGCGCGAACCGCTCATCCACGGTCGGCCGCTGGGCCATCTCGAACTTCTTTTTCTTGCCGGGGAAAAGCTCGCATTCGACGAGCAGGTCGGTGCCCGGCCCCTTCGACACGCCCACCTCTGCCTCGACGATCGTAATGATCTGCTTGATGACCGCGACCGCATCCTCGACCGTGGTCCGCTCGGCGATCTCCTTCTCGCTCGTCAGGAGAACGACGGAGGCCTCGACCTGGTCGTTCCGCTTGGGCGCCGCGCCGTCGCCCTTGGGCCGGACCTCCTCCCAGCCGCCTTCGGATTCGTAGCGCTTGCCGTCGATGGGATTCACGTACGTCGTCTGCACATGCTCCACGGCAAACGCCGGCATGTCCCCCTGTTCGGGAATCGAGATCTCTTTGCCGGAGAGGAGCGCCTCGCGAATCCGTTTCCACGCGTCCACGGGGAACATCATGACGAACCCGTCCTCGGTCACCCCGGCCTTGGACACCTCTTTCGAGCTGGCGAGGATCAAAAAGTTGCCGGTGACCCGATCGGTCCCCGCCGCCGGGCAAGCAATGGCGGAGGCCAAGGTTTGTCCGGGATACCAGTAGAGGCCGGAGCCCGAGCCGGGATCCATTTCGAGCATCATGACGATCCCGTCCTCGTTGTCCTTCGCCGCCGCGGCCTCCTTCAAATCATCGGCCCCACGAGGAAACACGCGCAGGACGATACGATCCCCCGGAACGAAAAAGCTCTGCGTCGGGGAGACGTTCGCGAGGCCGCCCTTTCGCTCGAGGCGCACCGACACGCCGCGGAGGTGTGCCCGTTGGGCCCGCGTGATCAAGGACTGGTCGGCCTCCCCGGGCCGGGCCACGGACGAGCGCTTGCGGTCGGTCCAGAACGGCGTCGGATAATACCTCGCGTCCGCGCCGAGCCGCGCCAGGATCCGCGCATAACCAGCCTGCCCCCCGATGTCCTCCTCCTCGCACGTGACCATCACGGCCGAGAGGAAGGGCGCCTCCGCCGGGATCCCCTCCAAAGGCTGCGGCGGACCATAGATGATGCAATGAAAATCGTCGCGCCCGAGGAGCGGCGGGCCGCCGAGCTGCGAGCGGCCATGAACGTCGACGAGCTGACCCTTCTCCGCGAGCTCGTAGATGAGCCCGTAGAGCTTGAAGAGCTGACGATCGAATGCGCCCTCGGCATCATCCGGCTCACGCTTGACGGAGAACCGGATCTCGCGTTGCCCGAGCGGCCAGAGGCCCTCGCTCACGTAGGTCCAGAAGCGCAGCGGCCCCTCGGGCGTCGTGAGCGAATGCGAATACACCGCGACCGAGAGCTTCCCCGGCACGACCTCCTCGCGCAGGAGCATCTGCGCGCGAGATCCGGTCGATCGGCACGCGGGAGCCTCGGCGCGGGGCGACGGCGCGCTCGTCGTGGCCGGAGGTTTTTCGTTCGCCGGTCCCGCGCAGCCCGCGGCGAGCGCCGCGGCGAGCAGCGCCGAGCGCGCGCCGCGACGTGCCGTGATCCATGTCCCCTGCCCCTCGATGCGCCTCGTCTCCATCGGCCGACGAGGGTAGCCGCATCGAAGGCGCGCCGTCACCTTTGTCGTGGTTCGTCGTCGAGCGTCATTCCACGGGCAACATCCGGAGGATCTCCTGCGCCGCGTCCAGGTGCCCCCGCAGAATGGGCAGGTTCTTCTGGGCGAACGCCTTCACATCCGCGTCCCGGGAGGTCAGCGCTTGCGACAGGATCGCCACATCATACCGGTGCGCCTCGATGAGCGTGTGCAGATACGCCCGATCGAAGCGATTTCCCCGGAGGTTCGAGAGACGCTGGAAGAGGCCCGCGATCACGGGATCGAACTCCGTCGGCATCTCGACGTCGAACTTCGCCGCGAGCGTCTCGATCCCCTCGGTCACGTTCACGTGCTCGGCGATCTCCAGGAGCGCGAGCGCCTCGACCTTGGAGTTTCTCGCATGGCGCACGGCGAGCCGCGCGGCCCTCACCGACCAGAGATTGCTGTTCGCCGCTGCCTGCACGAATTTCGCGTCGTCGTGCACGGTCGCGATTTCGGCCGTCGCTTCCTCCGGCGGCGTTTCCGAAAGGGCCACGGACGACACTCCCATCGCGGCGAGCACGACCGCCATGAAAACCTTCTTCATGATGACATTCCCCCCTCCCCGGCCCCCCACGGAGCGCCGGCTGTCCTGGCTGGATCCTGGGACGACGAGCTCGCAGGTGGGAGCCTGGTCGAGAGGATGTTTTCCGCGTCTATGCGGACGGCAGCGTGAAGAAAAAGATCGATCCTCGGCCGGGCGTGCTCTCGACGCCGACCTCACCCCCGAGCCGCTCGACGATCCGCTGCACGATGGACAGGCCGAGGCCATGCCCCGAGGCGCGCTCGGGGTCGAGACGGGTGAACGGCAAAAAGAGCGATTTCTGCGCGTCCGCCGTGATTCCAGGGCCGCGGTCCTCGACCCAGTAGCGCACCTTGCCCCCCTCCACGAGGCGCGCGCCGAGCGTGAGGCGCGGGGAATCGCCGCCGTATTTGAGGCCATTCGAGATGTAATTGACCCACACGCTCTCGACCCACGGCCCATACCCCACGGCGGGCGGGAAGCGCTCGGGCACCTCGACGGCCGCGCCACGCGCGCCGGCCTGGGCCTTCACCAGCTCGAGGGCCTGCGCGACCACCTTGCCCATGTCGAGCGTGGACGTTTCGGCGCCGCCGCGGTGCACGCGCGCGAGCAGGAGGAGCGCGTTCACGATATCCGTCATCTTGCGCCCCGTCGATTCGATCCGACGGCAGAGATCCACGAGCTCGTCGGCAGGCACGTCGGGCAGATCGTTCACGAGCAGGCTCGCATACCCGACGACGACGTTCAGCGGCTGCTTGAGGTCATGCGCCACCGTGCGCGCGAAGGCGTCGAGCTCCGCGTTCGTGCGCACGAGCGAGGCATTCGCGGCCCGAAGCTCCGCCGTGCGCTCCTCCACCAGCCGCTCGAGGTTGCCGTAGATGCGCGCGTTTTCGAGGGAGATCGCGGCCTGCGCCGAGAGCACGCCGAGGACCTCGGCGCGCGCCGGCGTGAAGACACGCGCGAGCCGTTCGTGCTCCAAATAAAGCAGGCCGAGGAGTTTGCCCTGGTGCAGGATCGGCGTGCAGAGCAGCGAGCGGATCGCGCGCGTCTCGATGTGGGGATCCCCGAGGAAAGGGCCCTCCTGGTGCGCGTCGTCGAGGATCACCGACTCGTGCGAGCGGGCGACGTAGGCGAGGCAGGTTCGCGGGACGTCGTCTCGCGCCTCGATCGGCGCGCCCCCGAGGCTCGAAACCGAGGGCGGCTCGGCGTAGCCCTCGGCCTCGATGCGCAGGTCCCCCGCTGCATCGACGAGGGCGACGAGGCCCCGCCGCGCGCCCGAGACTTCGAGCAGGATCCGCATGAGCGCTTCGAGCAGCCGCCCGAGGTGAATCTCGCCGGAAAGGGCCTGCGAGGCGCGCACGAGCGCGAGCGCGTCGAACACTTCGCCGCGCCGGGTCGTGCTCCCGGAGGCGGTGAGGGTGCTGGTGACGGCTGCCCTGCCCTCGACAAATGCATCGGCGTGCGCCTGTTCGAGCGCGCTCACCCGGCGCGTGGCGCCCCAGAGGCGGTGGTGGTAATGCGCTTCGACGACGTGCGGCCGCGCATAATGCGGGCGCCCCTCCGCGAGCCAGAACCTCGCGGCGAGCTCGTGGGCGAGGGCCACGTCGGGCGCGATCTCCGTCGCGCGGGCGGCGGTGATAGCCCGGTCGTAAAGCTCCACGGCCCGCGCCTTGTCCCCCTCGATGCGCGCTCGTTCTGCGGCGATCATGGCCCCGAGGTGCTCGAAATTCTCCGGGCAGATCTGCGCCCAGCGCGTGAATCGAGCGTCGGCCTCGACGAGCACGGCGTGAAGGCCCGCCCACTCCTCCTTGCTCGCGTCGCGAAGGCGCGCGGCCGAGACGAGCGCGCGCGCGAAATGATACTGGACCGCCGAGACGAGCCCGAGCGGCTCGACATACCCGACGAGGGGCTCGGCCGCAGCGAGGGCCCGCGCGGCCTCGTCGATCCGACCGTCGACGAAGAGCTCGCGGGCGCGGGCGATCTCGTACATGACGAGCGCCTGGAGGTTCTGGTGCTCGCGGCAGGCGTCGCGGAAGCGCGCTTCGGCCTGCTCGCCGCCCTCGGGTGCGCTGCCCGAGAGATCGGAGACGAGGAGCGCGAAAGCTTCCATCGTGTCGATGGCCCAATAGTTCCGCGTCTTGCGCCCGAAGTGCGCGTATCGACCGATCTCGGCGGCGAGCTCGCCGAGCGGCATGCCCTGGTAGAAGAGGATCGGCACCTTGTGCGCGAGGCAATAACCGGCGAACTGGATCTCGCCGGCGCCGAGGCCCGCGCGGTAGGCGTCCTCGAAGACGGCGTTGGCCCCGTGCAGCTTGCGGACGAAGTGATGGATCGACGAGCCGAGCAAGAGGCCGGCGCGACAGCGTTGCGAGCCGTTGTGGAAACGATCGGCCAGCCTGAGCGCGAGCTCGGTGAGCTCGTGAGCTTTTTCGTATTGCCCGAGGATCGATCCGAGCGGAATGCCGAGCGCCACGAAGCCGTAGGGCGAGGCCGGCGCCATGCCACGCGTGAGCGAGATCCGCACGATCTTCGCCGCCAGGATGTGGAACGTCTCGAGGTCGAACGCGTAATAGGGCGGGCAAACGTTGGCGAGCAGCTCGACGAGCAGCCGGGTCGTGGGATCGGTGGTCTCGTCGATCGCGGCGAGCGAGGCGATGGGGCGGCCCGCGATGAGCGCCTCGATGGCCGAAAGCTCGTCCAGAAACGCTTCCCGTTTGCCCTCCTGGGGCAAGATCGTCCCGAGGAGCGCGAGGCCCTCGTGCGCCGCCCCGACGCCGCGATCGTAGCGCCCCTGCATCGTGTGCAAGACGAGCAGGAGGTTGTGGATCTCCGCTTTCTCGACAGGTGTCCTCGCGCGCGACAGGACGATCTCGACGAGGCGCTCGGCCTCGTTGAGATCGCCGAGCAGGTACTCGGCCTCGGCGAGCTCGCGGTGAAGCGCGAGCGCGAGGCTCTCCTCGTCGGCCCACCCGCCGCCGGGGAGCAGGCCGATGCCGGCGACGAGGTAGCGCTTCGCCGCGGCGTAGGCGGCCGCGGTCTTGGCCCGCCGGGCCGCGTCGAGGTTCAGCCGCGCGAGCGCGAGCCGCTCGGCGGCGTTTTCCATGAGCTCGCGGCCGTGATCGAGGTGGTCGACGACGGTGAAGAGCCGCTCGGCGAGCCCCTCGGGCCCCGCCTCCGCGAGGAGCATCCGCCCGATGCCGAGGCGAATCCGCCGCGTCTCCTCGGCGCTCTCCAGGTTGTAGGCGGCCTGCTGGACGCGGTCGTGCTGGAACTTGTAGCCGGGCACCACGAGGTCGGCGACGAGCGCCTCGCCCGGGCCGAGATCGATCCGCGCCGCGGCGTGGATCATGCCGGCCGTGATCGCAGGCTCGAGGTCCGCCATCACGGCGCGCGGCGCCTTGTCCGCGACCCGCGCGAGCACGGAAAGCTCGAAGCTACCGCCCACGCACGCCGCGAGGTGCAGCGCTTTTCGCGCCTCGGCGGGGAGCCGCACCATCGAGGCGAGGAGCAGATCGATCACGTTGTCGGTGCTGCCGACGGCCTCGATGCGCGCGAGATCCCAGCGCCATCGCATCACGCCGTGATCGAAGTGGACGAGCCCGTCGCGGTGGAGCGCCCGCAAGAGCTCGCCGAGGAAGAAGGGGTTTCCCTGGGTCTTCTGCACGAGGAGCGAGACGAGCGGCAAGACGTCGGCCGTCGACTGCCGGAGCGTGTCCGAGACCAGCTCGACCACGGGCCCGAGCCCGAGCGGGCCCAGGGCGAGCCTGTGCACCGGCGTCCCTCCCCGCTCGAGGCGCGCGAGGGCGAGCGCGAGCGGGTGCGAGGGGCCGACCTCGTTGTCGCGCAGCGCGCCGATCAGGCAGAGCCGGCCGAGCTCATCGTCCGCGAGCAGGCGTTCGAGGAGGCCAAGCGAGGCGTCGTCGGCCCACTGCAGGTCGTCGAGGAACAGGACGAGCGGGCCCACGTCGCAGAAGACGCGGATGAACGCTTTGACCACGTGATCGAGGCGGTTCTGGGCCTCGGCCGGGCCGAGCAGCGGCGCCTTCGGCAGATCACCGACGAGCCGGGTGATCTCGGGGACGAGCGAGGCGAAAAGCGCGAGGTTCGGGCCGAGCGCGGCGAGGAGCCGCTCCCGGAAGCGCGCGAGGCTTTCGTGGGTCTCGCCGAGCACCTGCCGCATGAGCTCGGCGAGCGCCATCGAGAGGCCGCCATAAGGGACGTCGCGCTTGTACTGGTCGAACTTCCCGGAGGCGAACGTCCCACGGTGGGCCGTGAGGGGCCGCAGGATCTCGCGCACGAGCGCCGATTTGCCGACGCCGGCCGGGCCCTCGACGAGGACGGCCTCGGCGCGAGCCAGGGCGGGCTCCTCGGCGGCGCGGCGGCTCTGCGCTTCGAAGAGCGCGACGAGCGCTTCCGCCTCGCGGGCGCGACCATACAGGCGCTGTGGGATGCGGAAGACGTCGGAGGCGTCACGCTCGCCGAGCGGGAACGGCGCGATCGTCCCGTCCGGCGTGAGGCCTTCGAGGCAACGCTCGAGGTCGTGGGCGAGGCCAAAGGCGCTCTCGTAGCGGTCCTCGGCGCTCTTTTCGAGCAGGCGCATCACGATGGCGGACACCACCGTGGGCACCCCGGGGTTTGTCTCGGAGAGCGGGCGCGGCGTGCGCGCGAGGTGGCAATGCAAAAGCTCCAGCGGATCCTTCGTGGGGAAAGGCAGCTCGCCGGCGAGGAGCTCGTAGAGCGTCACACCGAGCGCATAGAGGTCGGTGCGATGATCGATGCGCCGGTTCGTGCGGCCCGTCTGCTCGGGCGAAAGATACGCGAGCGTACCTTCGAGCGTATTCGGATGGGAGAGCGCGGCAAGCTCGCCGCTCTGCCGCGTCGCACAGCCGAAATCGATGAGCTTGAGGACGTCGGTCCGGGGGTTATGGACGATGTTCGCGGGGTTCAGGTCCTTGTGCACGACCCCCCGCCGGTGGACCTCGCCGAGCGAACGGGCGACACGCGCGCCGATGCGCAGGCCGTCCCGGAGCGGCAGGCGCGCGGATGCAAGGAGATGCCGCAGCGATTGCCCGCCGAAATCCTCGAGGATCATCACGAGCACGTGATCGTGCCGCAGCAGATCGTGCGCGGCGATGACCCCGGGCAGGTCGAGCGAACGCGTGATCTCGTACTCCTGCCGGTAGCGGACGATCTCCCCCCGGGAGGGGTAGGGCCCCTTCATCGACTTCACGATCACGCGGCGCCCATCCGGCGCGACGCCACGCGAGACGACGGAATGGTCGGTCTCGGAAATGCGCTCGACAATTTCGTATCCTGCGACGTTCATCCTCGACTCCTCCCGCCTAGCAGCCTGTGGCGCGCCCCGAATCGTCGGTCGACATCGCTCGAAATCCTTCTCCCCTGCCCTGCTCCAAAATCGACACGATGCGCGCATGGAGCCGCGCGAAATCGACCGGCTTCTCCTCCCGCGCCGTCACGCCCGCGCGGGCGCAGGCGGCATCGATCTCCTCGGTCGTGTGGCCCGTGAGCATCACGATGGGGACCGCCCGGGTCTCCGGCGCCTCCCGCAGCGCACGCGTGGCCGAAAGGCCGTCGAGCACGGGCAACGACAGATCCATGAGGACGAGCGCCGGCGGGGTTTCACGTGCCAAACGCACGCCCTCCGCGCCGTCCTTGGCGATCTTCACGACGAACCCCCGGCGGCCGAGCCAGCGACGGAGCACGTCCGCGCTGAGGGCGTCGTCCTCGACGATCAGGATTTCCTTTGCTTCATCCATCGGGGGCCCCCTGCTCAAGCGCTCGCCGCGTTGCTCCCGAGCACGGAGCGGACCACGTCGAGCAGCCGCGACATCTCCCCCTTCGTCGCATACCCCTCGACGCCGAGCGTACGCGCGCGCTCGGCGAGCTCCTCCTCGTCGACGCTGCTGTAGAGCACGATCTTCGTCGTGATCCCTTTGCGCGAGCGGACCATGCGGACGATGTCGGCGCCGCTCAACGCCGGCATGCGCAAATCGAGCAGGACGAGGTCGTAGTCCCCCTTCGAAAGGTCGGCGAAGACGCCCATTGGCCCTCCGCGCACGTCCACGATATGACCCGCGTTCTGGAGCCTTCGCTGGGTCAGCCACCCGAATACCGTGTCGTCATCGACGACCAGGATGCGTGCCATGCTTCTCCTCCTCCCGTACGTCCGCCGGCGAGCCCCGTGGCCTCGGCACCGTCAAAGCAATCGTCGCGCCACCGTCCGGCGCATGTTCCACGGACCAGGCGGAGCCCGCATGCGCCAATAGCGCGCGCACGAGGGACAGCCCCGCGTCCGTGAACGAAGCGTCGCCGGCGAGCCCCCACGCTGCGGCGCAATCGGGGCCCACGACGACGGAGATCGATACGTCTTCGGCGGCGTGCGTGACGGCGATCGTCACCGAGGGCTCGGCCGAGCGGGCCATCACCATTCGCAGGAGCACCCCGAGGGCGACCTTCGCGCGACGCATGTCGGCGAGCACGGGCGCCGGAGTGCCCTCGCGGCGGAGCTCGATCCGCGCCCCGCGGCTCTGCAAGGCCGAAAGGAGGGGCTCGACGACGGATTCGATGGTCCCGACGGTGTGCGTGATCGGCGCCTTGCCCGACTCGACACGCGCAAGCTCGATCAGGAGCTCCAGGAGATCCACGAGCTGCCTCCCGGACGTATCGATTGCCTTCAGGTCGACGAGCCAGGTTTCATGGCCCGCGCCCTCTCCCACCTCCTCGATCAGGAGACCGGTCGCGCCCAGGATCGCGTGCAGCGGCGCACGCAAATCGTGACCCAGGCCGGCGACGAGCGCCGCGAATCGAGACGACGAGGGAGCCCCATCGGCTGCGAGCAAAAGTTCCTCCATGTGCTTTCCCCCTCGCGTCACGTCGAACCGTGCGAGGGGTTGAAAAAGCCAAATCAGCGTAAGCAATCTTTCGACGCAGTGTCAACGATTCTTCGCGGCTTTCTCACCTTTTCGGCGCGCCGTGCCTACGCATGCTTTGCGCCGCGTGAACGCACGGTTTGCACGGTGCAGACGCGCGCTCGCGAACGCACGCTTTGCGCCGAACGCACGCTTTGCGTGGGCCTCGCGCGTGCACGTCCTGCGCATACGCGCATTCTCCGATCTCGTCTCGGGTTTGCCGGAGGCACGACGTTCCATCCCGGCACCCGCCGCTATGGGATCGAGCGGGACGAACTCGCGTTCGAAGCGCTCGCCGTCGCAGAGCTCAAGGGCAGGCGTTCGTCGCGGGGAACTTGCAGGTGCCGTCCATTTCGCACTGGAGATCGCCGAGGCATTCGGCGAAGCTCATCGGATCACACGTCCCGCCCTCGCCGGGCTTTTTCTTGCACATGCCGCCGGCGTCGCAGGTCGCATACGGAATGCACTGGACGCCCATGGGGCACGCCTCGCCGATGGCCTTGCCCGTGGTGCATTTGTTCGTCGTGGGATCACAATAATCGTCGAGGCGATCACACTTGAAAACGGCTTTCTGATCGCACGTCGCGTCGTGCGCGGCGGGGACGACGCAGGTGCCCATGCCGGTCATGAAATCGAGCGCGCAGAACGACGGCAGCTTGCACTGATCGAACGAGGTGCACGCCCCGCCCGCGTCGACCTGCGCCGCGCACGTGGTCGGGTTGCCCATGTCGTCGGTCTGGCAATAGGCGTTGTCCTCGCACGTCTCGCCGTTCGCGCACGACTCGCCGATCTTCGCGCGTGTGCTCGGGGCACACGTGCCCTCGCAACACCCCTCGATACACGGGAGCGTGCAGCTCTGCGAGATGCACTCGAGCGACGCGTAACACTTGCCTCCGTCGGCCACCGTGGGCTCGAACGCCTCGGCGCAGGCCACGTCGTTGGCTTTTGATGGAGCACCAAAGAGATCGCTGATGGAGCAGTCCTCGAGAACGCCCTTCAGGCCGTCGAGGCAGGCCTGCAACTTCTCGGGGTGATACTTGACGCGGCCGGCCTCGACCGAGGCTTCGTACTGGGCGTTCGTGTCGAGCACCGACGCGCGGCACTCGGCGTCGCTCTCGTAGAGGCCGCAGGCGACGCTCGCCGCGCAGCGGACCTCGATGGTCTTTTCCCCGGCCTCTTCGAGGGTCGGGCCCGTGGGATTGCCGCTCTCCGTGTCGTCGCTACACGCGGCGACGGCGACGAGGGTGAAGAGAGATGCTGTGAGGATGGCAAATCGATGGACCATCGCCGCGGCGTACGATTGCGGCGAATCTGCGTCAACCGCGTGACACCGGCATCGCCTCGCTCACCGGCGCCTCGCCTTCGGCCAGCGGCCGGCTGAGGAGATCGACGGCTTTTTTCACCGCGCCCACGGGCCCCGCGAGGTAGACGATGTCGCCGAGCTCGAAAGGCTTGTGAGGATCCATCTGTTCGAGGAGTTTGTCGCCGCGGCGCACCGCGACGATGAGCGCCCCGGTCCGGCGACGCACGCCGAGCGACGCCACCGAACGCCCGACGGCCGCGCTCGCCGCCGTCACCGAGGCGCTCTCGATCTTGAGCTCGGCGAGATCCGCGTGTTCGCCGAGCACCCGCCGCGGCAGCTTGTGCGTGCGCTCGGTCGTTTGCGTGGTCGCGCGCGCCTCGTCCACGCGATCGTCGATCACGTTGCGCGGCACGTCGAGCCAGCGGAGGAGCCGCGCGAGGATCTCCACGCCGCCCTCGACCTCCTCGGCCACCACGTCCGTCGCGCCCATCCGCAAAAGCGCGGGTTTCTCGAGGAGGTAATGGGCCCGCATGAGGATCGGCACCTCGGGCGCGACACGCTTGGCCGTGTCCACCACGCGCTGCGCGGCCTGCGGATCGTTCATCAGCAAAAGAAGTGCGCGGGCCTTTTCGAGGTGCGCATGCCCGAGCGCCTCTTCGCTCGTCGCGTCGCCGTAATACAGGGGCTCTCCCGCGGTGCGCGCGGCGCGGACGGTCTCGGCGTTCAATTCGAGCACGACGTAGCGCACGCCGCACGCCGCGAGCGCGCGCGCCACGAGCTTGCCCGCGACGCCGAAGCCCACGATGACCACGTGATCCGCGAGCCCGTGCGCCTCGCCCGCGTCCGCCTCGTCGATGCTGCGGACGCCGATGAGCCGCTCGAGCGGCGCGAGCAATCGCTGGCCCGCGGTGACGTGCGGCGCGACGCGCACGAAGACCGGCGTGAGGAACATGCTGGCGATGCCGGCCGCGAGGAGCGGGCGCGTGGCATGCTCGTCCACGACGCCCGCGCTCTCGCCGAGGCGCGCGAGGACGAACCCGAACTCACCGAACTGCGCGAGCCCCACGCCCGCGAGCCAGGCGACGCGCGCCGGGAAACGCATGGCGATCGCGGCGATGGTGGCGAGCAGGCCCTTGGCGATGAGGAAGCCGCCGAGCAGGAGCAAAACGAGCAGCGGTCGTTCGAGCACGACCCGCGGGTCGAAGAGCATGCCGAGCGAGACGAAGAAGACGCTCACGAAGGCGTCGCGCAGCGGGAGCATGTCGCCCATGGCGCGATGGCCGTACTCGGTGTCGGCGACGACCATGCCGCCGAGGAAGGCGCCGAGCGCGAGCGAGAGGCCGGCGAGCGACGTGAGCCACGCGGTGCCGACGCAAAGCGCGAGCACCGCGAGCAGGAAGACCTCGCGGCTGCGGCTCGCCGCGACCCAGCGCAGAGCCCGCGGCACGACGAGTCGCGCGACGAGGATGGTCGCGACGACGACGGCCGTGGCCTTGCCGAGCGCGAAGCTGATCTCCTTGGCCATGTTCGTGCCCGCGGAGCCTTCGCCGAGCATGGGGACGACGAGGACCATCGGGACGACGCAGAGGTCCTGGAAGATCAGGGTGCCGACGATGAAGCGGCCGTGCGGCGCGTCGAGCTCGCGCCGCTCGGCCAGGGCGCGGAGGACGATCGCTGTGCTCGAGAGCGCGAAGACGAAGCCGTAAAAGACGCTGCGCCCGGCCGGCTGCCCGAGGGCGTTCGCGACGAACGCGACGACGGCCGTGGTGAGCCCGACCTGGATGATCCCGCCGAGCGCGACCTGGCGGAAGATGCTCTTCAGGCGCGCGAGCGAGAACTCGAGGCCGATCGTGAAGAGCAAGAGGACCACGCCGATCTCGGCGAGGATCTCGATGGCGTGGATCGAGCGTACGAGCTTGAAGCCGAACGGCCCCACGAGCGCGCCCGAGAAGAGCAGCCCCGCGACCGTGGGCAACGAGAGTCGCGAGAGGACGACGGTCACGAGGACGCCGAGGGCCGCGATGACGGCGATCTCGTCGAGAAGCGGAATCTGGCCCATCGGAGTGGAGGGTATCGTCGAACGGGTTTCTTTTGAAGACAAACGAACGGCGCGCTCGATCGTCACCCCATTCGCGGGCCGAAGCAAGCCGCTTCGCGCGTGGCGTCGTCAGGCCGAGGGCTTGCTGAAGTCGACGGCGAACCAGAGCACGTGGACCGCGCCCTTCTTCGTCTTCGCCATGGCCGGGCCGAGCCAGAGACCGGGCGCGACCTCGCGGATCTCGTCGCGGATGCGGGCGATGAAGAAGGGATTTCCGGGTTGCTCGTAGTCGAGGTAGACGCAGGGGCGGCCGTCGACCGCGGAGGGCTCGATCCGCGTGCGGAACGGGAACCAGTCGAACCGGAACGGCAGGAGTTTTACGCGGTTGATGCCCGTGCCCTCGTGCGGGCCGAGCGCGCCGAAGCTCTTTCCATCCCAGGGAAAACGCCGGCGGGACGCGAGGAACTTGAGGGCCGAAAAAAGCGGCGTGCCGTCGGTGCCGCGGACGGCGAGCATGCGGCCCTTCGGCGTCCCCACGAGGCGCTCGACGCTCACGGGCGCAGGGGCCTCGCGGTAAAGTCGAGCGAGCTCCGTGCTCGAGAGCTTCGCGAGATCGTCCAGGCTTCGTGCGCGCACGGCGCCCCCGCCGCGTGATGTCGTGCCGTTCGCCATCGTCGTCGTTCCCATGAATTACCTCCCCGAAAGATGACGCGTGCCATGGAACCACGGGCGCCGCGCGATTGAAAACCCGCATTTCCGTGGGCTCGTCGCGGCGACCGCGATTCCAGAGTGGACGATTTGCCGGCGGACGGCCCGGGCGTTGCTTCACCGGCATTGCGAGGAGGCAGCATGAGAATTCCGTGGCTCCTGCGTGTCGTCGAGCGGCTCCCGCTCGATGAAATCGTCGACGTGTTCCACGCGCCCGTGCGTGGTTTCTTCGCACGGCACCCTCGCATTCGAAGGGCGCTCGATGGATCGTGGCTCGGGCATCCGCTGCATCCGGCGCTGATCCCCGTGCCCATCGGGGCCTTCACGACGGGCATCGTGCTCGATGTCGCCACGCTCCTCGGGAGCCCGTGGGCGGCGCGCGGAGCGGATCTCGCCTTCCTGTTCGGGCTCGTGGCCACTGTGCCCGCGGCGCTCACAGGCCTCACGGAGTGGAGTTATCTCGATGGAAATCCGCGGCGCGTGGCGTTCGTGCACGCCGTGTCGAACCTGGCGAGCACGAACCTCGTGGTGGGATCGGTGATCCTGCGGGGGATGGGGCTCCGCGGCGCGGGGATCGCGGCGTCCTCGCTCGGTTTCCTGATTCTCGGGGCCGGGGCGTGGCTCGGCGGGGAGCTCGCGTATCATTACGGCGCGGGCGTCGGGCGCATCTCGGAAGATCGGCGCGATCCGAAGGCATGACCCTCCTTCAGTAGAGCGTCCCCCTCCCCCCGCGGCGCAGGCCGAGCCAGCCGAATCCGCCGCTCTTCGCGTGCGGCTCTTTCGGCTCGAATAGATTGCCGAGCGTCGGCGTCGCGCGCGCTGTGTGGATCGAAAAATGGCGCGTGAACGAGCCCATGAAACGCGCCGAGAGCGCCGGTGAGAGCCGGCTGAACACGTAAATGAAGGCGCCTGCGAGGCCGACGGTGCGCCGCGCGCGCGGCCGTTCGGCGAGGGCGACGAGGATCTCGGCCACGTCGTTCGCCGAGGAGACCGGCGGGACCGGCCCGACCTCGTGGCCCGTGAAGTTGCCCGCGCGCTCGTAAATCGGCGTGTCCACCGAGGGCGGGAACACCGAGCATACGTGGATGTCCGGGAAACGCGCGAGCTCGAGGCGCAGGCACTCCGAGAGGCCGAGGATCGCGAATTTGCTCGATACGTACGAGCTCACGAGCGGCGCGCCCACGAACCCCCAGCCCGAGACGTTGTTGATGAGAATGCCGCGGCCCTGCGCGAGGAACACAGGCAGCGCGGCCCGGACGCCGTGGAAGTAGCCATAGAGGTTCGTCTCGACGACCCGCTTCCAGGCGGCGCTCGGCGTGTCGAGCAGCGTGCCGAAGAGCAGGAGCGCCGCATTGTTGATCCAAACGTCGATGCGGCCAAAACGAGCGACCGCCGCCTGCGCGAGCGCCTCGACGG
Source organism: Polyangium sp. y55x31 (assembly GCF_029946505.1). GTDB lineage: Bacteria > Myxococcota_A > Polyangia > Polyangiales > Polyangiaceae > Polyangium. The sequence goes on along the minus strand of NZ_JARZHG010000049.1, from coordinate 3,120 downwards.
CGGCCTCGTCGGTCACGTCGGTCGGCACGGCGAGCGCCTCGGCGCCGAGTGCCTCGCATGCGCGCGCCGCCTCCGCGAGTGCGTCCTCCTGCCGCGCCGCGAGCACGAGCCGCGCCCCGCGCCGGGCGAACGCCTCGGCCGTCGCGAGCCCGATGCCGCTCGACCCGCCGGTGATGACGACGACCAACCCCTTGATCGCGCTCGAATCCCCCATGTCGATTCCCCTCCGGCGCGAAACGACCCCCCCTGCCGCTTCAATGGGCCGCGGCCCCCGCTCCCCGAGCGGGGAGCGAGGGCCGGGCAATCTATGATTCTCGAGCCGTGTCGGGTTGCATCAGAAGCGGCCGCCGCGACAGACCCGCCTGATGCAGAAGTTGAACTCGCGCTGGCACCGACCGTGGCGACGGAACCGATCGCGGTCATAGCCGCGACGCATGAACCGATCGTCGAACCGCTCACATCGGAAGTACTCTTCCTGGCAGAACTCACGACATTCGCGCCGCCCGCCATGACGACGGAACGAATTGTAATCGAAGGGGTCCCAGTCCTGGCTCACCAGCGCCTCGTCGGACTCCGTGATGTTGCGCTCCTCGGTGGCTTCGTTGTCCACGAGCGCGCCCTCGGCCTCGGCGACGATGCCTTCCTCCATCGGCTGCTCGGCGCGGGCCACGCTGGCGATCCCGACGAGACCCATCGACATCACGGCCAAGAACAACGACTTGATGACGTTCATCGTACATCCCCCCTGCGCCCGGGACAGCCCCGGGCAGGCAAGCTGTACGTCGTGCCGCGACGACCGGACGTCCACAGGGGGAAATGTTTTTTCCGTCTGTCGTGAGCTAATCTCCAGGCATTGCCAGAAGCTCCAGGAACCGCGCCTCGTCGAGCGTCGGGACGCCGAGCTTCTCGGCTTTTTCGAGTTTCGAGCCTGGCCCCTCGCCGACGACGAGGTAGTTCGTCCGCGACGAGACGCTCGACGTGACCTTGCCGCCGAGCGCCTCGATCCGGGCCTTGGCCGCCTCGCGCGACATGCCCGCGAGCGTCCCCGTGATCACGAACGTTTTTCCGGACAAGGGCCCCTCCGTCCCCTTCCGCTCCTCCGTGAGGCGCACGCCGGCGCGTCGGAGATCCTCGACGAGCGCCTGCATCGCGGGCCGGTCGAACGCCTCGCGAACCGCCTTGCCAATCGTGGGCCCGACGCCCTCCACGGCCGCGATCTCCTCCACGCTCGCCCGCGCAATCGCGTCGATCGAGCCAAACGCGTCCGCGATCCGCCGCGCCGCGGTCGCGCCCACGTGGCGAATGCCGAGGCCGTACAGCAATCGATCGAGGGGGCGATCCTTGGCGGCCTCGATCGCCGCGAGCAAGTTCCGGATCGAACGGTCCTTGTACCCGGGCAAACCTGCGAGATCGGCCTCTGTCAAGAAGAAGACGTCCGACGGGCCCCGGATGAGGCCCCGATCGAGCAGGGCCTGCGCCGTGGCATACCCGAGGTGCTCGATGTCCATCGCGCCGCGGGAGGCGAAATGGACGACGCGCTCGAGGGCCTGCGCCGGGCAATCGAGGTTCGGGCACCGCGCGACCGCCTCGCCCTCGGGCCGCACGATCGCGGTGCCGCAGGCAGGACAAACCGTGGGCATGTGGAAAGGGCGCTCCGCGCCGGTGCGCAAGCTCGGAATGGGGGCAACGACCTCGGGGATGACGTCGCCCGCGCGGCGGACCACCACCGTATCGCCGATGCGAATGTCTTTCCGGGCGATCTCGCTCTCGTTGTGCAACGTGGCCATTTGCAGGGTGACACCACCGACGCGCACGGGTTCGAGGATCGCGAACGGCGTGACCGCGCCGGTCCTGCCGACATTGACCCGGATGTCGAGGAGCTTCGTCGTTCGTTCTTCGGCCGGGAGCTTGTACGCGACGGCCCAGCGCGGCGCCTTGGCCGTGGCGCCGAGCTCGATCTCGTCCGCGAGCGGATTCACCTTCACCACGGCCCCGTCGATCTCGTGCGGCAGCGAATGCCTGTCGGCGGCGAGGCGCCGGACCTCGGCCTTCGCCGCGTCGAGGTCCGGCGTGCGCACCGAACGCGGGTGGACGCGCAGCCCGACCGAGCGCAGATATTCGAGCATCTCGAAATGGGTCGCGAACGTGCGCCCCTCGATCCGCACGAGGCCGTGAAAATAGATGTCGAGCGGCCTCCGCGCCGTGACGGCCGGATCCTTTTGCCGGAGCGTGCCGGCGGCGGCATTACGCGGGTTCGCGAACAGGGCTTTTCCTTGCTGGCCGAGGTCCTCGTTGATCCGATCGAACGCGGCGATCGGCAAGAACACCTCGCCGCGGACCTCGAGCCACGTCGGCGGTTTTTCCGTGCGCAGGCGCGCGGGGAGCGCGCGTAGGGTCCGGAGGTTTTGCGTGACGTCCTCGCCCACCATGCCGTCGCCGCGTGTCGCGCCCCGCAGATAGCGGCCATCGGCATACACGACCGCGACGGAGACGCCGTCGATCTTGGGCTCGGTCACGAGGTCGACGTCGCGGCCGAGGGCGCGGCGCACGCGCTCGTACCAGGCCTCGAGCTCGGCGTCGTCGAAGACGTTGTCGAGCGAGAGCAAGCGGTCGCTGTGATGGACCGGCGCGAAGAGGGCCTCGGGCGCGGCGCCCACGCGCTGGGTGGGCGAGTCGGGCGTGATCAGCTCGGGATACGTCGCTTCGAGGGACGCGAGCTCCCGGACGAGCTCGTCGTATTCGGCGTCGGAGATCTCGGGCGCGGCGAGGACGTGATACCGATAATCGTGGTGCGCAATGGCAGCCCGGAGCTCGTCCGCCCGCACGCGCGCCCGCGCGAGGTCTTCTTCGGAGGGCACGCCGGGCAGGATGCGGCTTCAGCGCGAGGCGCGCAAACGACGGCGAATGCGGGTCGCCACGAAGGCGCCGGCCACGAGCGCGAGGGCGCCCTGGTTCGTCCCGGCGTCCGTCGTTCCGGCCACGCGGCAACTGCAGCTCCCCTCGGAGCCGGAATCGCCCGCCGAGGCGCCGCCCGCGCCGCCGGACGCGCCTGCGCCCGCGCCGCCGGACGCGCCCGCTCCGCCGCCGCCGCCGACGCCCGAGCTCGTCGGACCGCCGCCG
>NZ_JARZHG010000048.1 GCF_029946505.1 Polyangium sp. y55x31 | reverse complement strand
GGACCCCGGGGCCTGCGCAAGCGCTGGACCCGTGGTGCATCGACCGCGATGCGGTCGATGCAAAAAAGCCCGGAACTCGTGGAGCACCCTCGGAGGGTTTCCCTTTCCCTCTGGCCGGTTACGAGCTACCTCTCGCCCGCCGTGCAGCGACGCGAATCGGGCCCTGCGCTCTCTTTTCACGGGGCAGGAGACTCCGACGAGGTGGCGGGCTACCAGCCTCGGGGGGGCTCCTTGGAAGGCCGCGCTGCCGCGGAGGAGCCCGAGGTCCTCTCCGTGGCTGCGCTCGATCAGAAGCTCCGCCGCGTGGTCGAGGGCGCGACGCAGGATGTGCGTGTCCTCGGCGAGGTCGGGGGCTTTCGGCCTCACTCGAGCGGGCACGCGTACTTCACGCTGAAGGACGAGCGCGAGGACGCGTGCATCGACTGTGTCATGTACAAGACGGCCTCGCCGCGGGCGCGGAAGCTGCTCGCGGACGGGGCGCGCGTGGTGCTGATCGGGCGCGCGACGGTGTACGTGCCCCGGGGAAAGCTCCAGTTCTCCGTGAGCGACGTGCGGCCGGCCGGGCGCGGCGCGCTGCTCGAAGCGCTCGAGCGGCTGAAGCAGAAGCTCGCCGGCGAGGGGCTCTTCGCGGCCGAGAGGAAACGCGCGCTGCCCGCGGATCCGGCGGTGATCGGGGTCGTGACGAGCGGCAACGGCGCGGCCATCCACGACATCGTGACCGTGTCGTACCGGCGCGGCGCGCCGCGGATCCTGCTCGCGCGGGCGACGGTGCAAGGGCCGGGGGCCGCGCAGTCGATGGCCCGCGCGCTCGATCAGCTCGCGCGCGTGCCTGAGGTGGAGGTCGTGATCCTCGGGCGCGGCGGCGGATCGGCCGAGGATCTGTCTGCGTTCAACGACGAGGCGCTCGTCCGGAAGGTGGCGAGTTTTCCCGTGCCGGTCGTGAGCGCCGTCGGGCACGAGGTCGACGTGACGCTGTCGGATCTCGTGGCGGACGCGCGCGCGGCGACGCCGTCGCAGGCCGCGGAGATGCTCGTCGCGGATCGGCTGGAGCGGCGCAAGCACCTCCGCCACCTGTACACGCGCATCGCGCGCGCCACGCGGCAGGCGATCGAGCGGCGGCGGGTCGTCGTCGACAGGCTCGCGCGATCGATCGGCTCGCCCGCGGATCTGCTCGCGGAACGGCAGCAGAAGCTCGACGAGCTGACCATGAAGCTCGAACGCGCGATGGAGCGGGGGGCGTCGCGGCGCAAGGAAGAGCTGTCGGAGATCGAGCGGCGGCTCGGGGCGCGGCATCCGCGGGCGGTGATCGCCGGGGCGCGCGCGGCGATCGGCCCGCTCGAAGTGCGGCTCGTGGCGGCGGAGCGGCGCAGGGTCGAGCAGCTACGGACGACGCTCGGGCGGCACGCGGCGCGGCTCGATGCGCTCTCGCCGCTCGGCGTGCTCGCGCGCGGGTACGCGATCGCGACGAACGAATCGGGGCGAGCCGTGCGGGCCGCGAAGGAGGTCGCCGTGGGGGAATCGATCACCGTGCGGGTGCACGAGGGTGCGCTGCGCGCCGAGGTCACGGCCGTGCTCGATTCCGCGGATGCGTCGAGCGGCGAGGGAAGCGATGGCTGAGGGAAAGGTCTTCGCCGTCCTCGGGCACCCGGTGGCGCACTCGCTCTCGCCGGTGATTCACACGGTCGCGTATGCGTCGCTCGGCTTGCCGCACGTGTACCGGGCGATCGACGTGCCGACCGCGGCCGAGCTCGTCGCCGTGGTCGACGAGGTGCGGAGAGGCGTGATCGCCGGGGCGAACGTGACCTTGCCGCATAAACGCGCGGTGCTCGATCTCGCCGACGAGGTCGACGCGAGCGCGACCGAGCCGGGGGCCGCGAACGTGCTTTGCCGCAGCGACGATGGCCGGCTCCGGGCCTACAACACGGACGCGGACGCGCTCGCCGACGACATCGCGGCGCTCGCGCCCGACGCGTCGCGCAAGCGGGCGATGGTGATCGGCGGGGGCGGCGCCGGCGTCGCGGCCGTGGCCGCCTGCAAGCGATTGGGGTTCAAAGTGATCGCGGTGACGTCGCGCTCGTGGGTGCGGTCGGAGACCGTGGAGACGGCGCCGTCGGCCGAGCAGGTGCGGAAGATGGGGGCGCTGCCGCTGCCCTGGCCCGGGCCGGGCGAGCCGGTGCCGGACAGCCTCGCGTCGCAGGCCCTGCGGCTCCAATGGTGGGATCTCGCGCGGGGCGCGTCGCTCGTCGTGCAGGCCACGAGCGCGGGCATGCTCGGCAAGGACCCGGGGGAGTCGGTCCGGGATGTCGTTCCGTGGGACGATCTCGGAAGCGACGCGTTCGCCTACGACGTCGTGTATACCCCAAGAATGACCCCGTTCCTGCACGCCGCGGCCTCCCGCGGCCTCCGGGCCGAAGGCGGGCTCGGGATGCTCGTCAGGCAAGCCGCCCGATCGATCGTGCTCTGGACCGGGCAAGAGCCCCCGCTCGACGTGATGCGCCGCGCGGCCGAGGACACGCTCGATCGCGGAGGGCACACGGTATGAGCGAGCGCGGGGGCGCCTCCGGCGGGTCGATCTGGCCGCACGTCGACGTGAGGCACGATCTCGGACGCGCGCTCTTCCGCGAGTGGGTCGCGGGCAACGGCGCCGGCGCCTACGCGAGCTCGACCGTCGCGTGCATGCACACGCGCCGCTACCACGGTCTGCTCGTCGCAGCCCTGGAGCCGCCGCGCGCGCGGCACGTGGTGCTCTCGCACGTCGACATCGCGGTCAAGTCGCTCGCGCCGCGCGGGGCGTGGGATCTCGCGACGCACCAGTTCCCGGGGATCAACCCGGAGCGCGGGCCGTTTTACCTGAAACATTTCGATCAAGATCCGGTGCCGCGCTGGACCTACACCGTCGCGGGAGGCGAGCTCGAGGTGCTGCTCGCGCTCGTGCGCGGGGAGAACGCGGCGGTGCTGCGTTACACGTGGCGCGGGCCGCAGCCGGTCGTGATCACGCTGCGGCCGCTGCTCGCGATGCGGCACATGCACGGCCTCATGCGCGAGCACGGGGCGATGGAGCAGCGGGTGGAGCTGCGCGCAGGAGAGATGCGCGTGCGTCCGATGCGCGCGCTGCCGAAGCTCTGCTTCCGCTACGAGGGGACGTTCGTGGGGTCGCCGGACTGGTGGCGGCGTTTCGAGTACCTGCTCGAACGAGATCGAGGTCTCGAGTTCCAGGAGGATCTCTGGACGCCAGGCGTGTTCGAGATCCGCGCAGATGGATCGGGCGCGCCGAGCTTCCTCGTCGTCGGCGTGGAGAAGTTGCCCGAGGGCAAACCCGAAGATCTCATCGCAGCCACGACGGCGGCACTCGAAGCCGAGGATCCGGGGCCCGAGAAGTCCACGCTCGAACGGAAGCTCTCGGTGGCGGCGGAGCTCTACCGCGCGGATCTCGCGCCGGAGCCGACGATCGTCGCAGGGTATCCATGGGCCGAGGGCTGGGGGCGCGACAGCTTGATCGCGCTGCCAGGGCTCTACCTCGCGACGGGCAAGATCGAAGCGGCGAAGCACGTGGCGCGCCGGATCGTGGCGAGCATGGAGGGCGGGCTCGTGCCGAGCCGGAGGGCCGACGAAGATGGCCGCCCGGATACGGCGTCGGCCGACGCGACGCTGTGGCTCTTCGAGGCGGCGCGGTGCTTCGCCGACGTGCTCGGCGCGGAGGATCCGTTCCTGCAAGGCGAGCTCGTGCCAGCGATGACAGCCGCATTCGAGGCCATCCTGCGCGGCGACGCGCCGAACGGGATCCGCGTGACGGCGGACGGTTTGCTCGCCGCAGGCAAACCCGGCGACGCGCCGACATGGATGAACGCGCGCGCCTTCGGCAGGCCAGTGACGCCACGCGTGGGCTGTGCAATCGAGCTGTCGGCGCTGTGGGCGCGAGGCTGCCACACGCTCGCGCGGCTCGCACACGCGTCAGGCGCAGGCTCGCTCGCCGATCGAGCCGACATCGCATGCCGCAGGGCACGTGCCGCATTCCACGCGCGGTTCTGGTGCGAGCAGACGTCGTACCCGTTCGACGTGATCTCCGAGTCGCAGGCAGGCGAAGGAGCATTCCAGGACGCATCCGTCCGGCCAAACGCGATCCTCGCACTCGCCATCGATCCAGCCTGCTTCTCCCCAGAGCGAGCGCGCGCGACGATCACACGAGCGCGAGCCGAACTCGTGACGCCCGCAGGGCTCCGGACTCTCGCGCCTTCGGATGCCTCGTACTGCGGCTACTACGCCGGCAACGTCGCCGAGCGTGACGCCGCCTATCACCAGGGGACAGCCTGGCCATGGCTCCTCGGGTCCTACGCGCGCGCCGTGCGGAGCGTTTTGCCAGCAGAGGATCCGCTCGTGGCCGAGATCCCGGATCTGATCGCCGCAGCGACGGATCGAGATCTCGCCGTGGGCCAGGTGCCCGAGCTCGCGAGCGGCAACATGCCGTTCTCACCAAACGGCGGCCCAGCGCAGGCCTTCAGCGTGGCGGAGCTCCTCCGCGCCTTGAAGAACGTGCTCGGCTGAGCTCGGCGAAACGCGCCTTCGCGAGGAGCTTCCACGGGCGCGTGTCGAAGCGCAGACCGAGGTCGATCGCCTTCTGCGCGAGCTCGCGCGCTTTGCTTGGATCGGTGGCGAGGTTTGCCTCGGCGGAGCGCAGGTAGGCGAGGGCGAGGAAGCGGTTGCGGCGCTGCGGGTCTGCGAAGAAGCGCGGGTGCCGTTGCACCATGATCTCGTGGGTCTCGTGGTAGCGGCGGTCGTAGCTCTTCGAGACCTTCGAGGCGTTGCCGATGCGGTAGCGGTAGAGGATCTCGCCGCAGTGGTAGCCGCGTCGGCCGGCTTCGGCTGCGCCGATGAGGAAGTCGTAGTCGCCGTTGCCGCGTGCGAGCTCGTTTGCGTAGCCGCCGAGTTCGACCCAGAGATCCTTGCGGTAGGCGCAGGGGCCGGGGGTGGGTTGTCCTGGGATGAAGTCGTCCCAGGTCACCTCGCGCCGGTGCTTGTGCACGCGCGAGTAGGCGCCGAAGCGTTCGTTGTCGCCGTAGACGAAGGCTGCGTCGGGGTGGCGATCGAAGGTTTCGAGGACGAGTGCGACGCTGCGCGGGACGAGTTGATCGTCGCCGTCGAGGTAGAAGTGGAACGGCGTCTCGGTCAGCTCGAAGGCTTTGTTGCGCGTCGGGTACGGGCCCATGTTTTCGGGCATCGCGTACTTCACGAGGCGCGGGTGGTGGAGGGATGCGAAGATCTCGCGGGTCCGTGCGTGTTCCGTGCCATCCATGACGAGCACGGCGCGCCAGCGGGGATCGGTCTGCGCGAGGACGCTGTTCCAGCAGTCGAGCAGCCAGTCGCCTTCGGCGTAGCAGGTGATGCCGATCGTGATGAGCGGCGCGCTCGATGCGGGATCCGTCATGCCGTGGCCTAGACGCGCACGTGGGCGAACGTCGCTTCGATGTTGAACCAGCCGATCGCCTGGAGCAGCTCGGCGGCGAAGAGCCCGACGCGGGGCAGGGGGACGATGCGCTCGGCGACGTCGCGGCGCAGGTAATCCCGCTTGAAGTAACGCGGACGACGACCGCCGAGGTAACCTTCGAGCTCGGCGTATGTGAGCTTCTTGTAGTTCGGCGTCCCCGGTTCTTCGCGGCGGGTCATGAGGTCGTAGAAGAGCAGGGCTCCGCCCGGACGGAGCAGCGACAGGCAGCGCTCCACGATCTTTTGCTTCGTCTCGGCGTTCGTGACCGAGGTGAGCACTGCGAAGAGCATCACCACGTCGAAGGGCCCGCCCACGTCCGTCTCGAGGATGTTTCCCGCGAGGAAACGCACGCCGGCGCAGCGCTGCCGCGCTTGTTCGATCCGCTCGGGTACGAGGTCGACGCCCACGAGCTCTCGGGGATCCGCGCCCATCTCCACGAGCCACGCGAGGTTCGAACCGCCGCCGCAGCCGACCTCCAGCACCCGCAACTTGCGCAGGTCCTCGAACGTGCCGAAGCCGATCTCCTGCAAGCTCTGACGAATGCGGCGCTGGCGTTGGCGCTGGCACAGGTACGCGTGGGGCTGGATCGGCCACCATGTGTTCTGCGGCAGGAAACGCTCGCGGTAGAAGCGGCGTATCTCCTCCGCTTCGTCGCCTTCGCCCGCCTCGCGGGCCTCGTCGCGCTGCACGGAGGGCCGAGTGCCATGCGTGCTCCGATGCGTCAAGTCACGAGGCTCCCGGGCGCCGCGCGTGGTTGCATCGATCGGCGAGGGGCCCTATACCCGGGCATCGCTCATGTCCTCGCCGGGGCTGTCCCAGACGAGCCGCCTTCGCGTGCTGATCACGGGTGCCACGGGGTTCATCGGCGCACACGTGACGCGCGCGCTCGTCGAGCAGGAGACGCGCCTCACGCTGCTCGCGCGGCCTACGTCGGATCTGAAGCGGCTCTGGCGCGTGGCCGGGGCGCGGCTCGATCGCACGGAGCTGCGCAGGGTCGATCTCGGAGCCGCGGAGGTGATCCGCGCGGAGATGCAGCGGGCGCGGCCCGAGGTCGTGATTCATCTGGCGGCGGACGCACGCGCCCGTGCCTCCGAGGACGAGGCCGAGGTGATGCGCGCGCTTCACGTGGGCGCGACGCGTGTGATCGCGGAGTCCGCGATCGAGGTCGGCGCGCGGCTCGTCGTGCTGTCGACGAGCGACGTGTACGGGAAGCTGCCCTCGCCGCACGACGCGGAAGGCGAGGTCGCGCCGCGGACGCCGTATGCGCGCACGAAGGCAGAGGCGGACGCGATGCTGCTCGGGCCTCTGCGTGAGCAGGGGCTTTCGGTCGTCGTGCTCCGGCCGTACCTCGTGTACGGGCCGGGATCACAGCCGCGGCAGCTCCTGCCCGCGCTCATCGCCGCTTGCCTCGAAGGGCGGGATTTTCCGATGACCGACGGACTGCAGCGGCGCGATTTCGTGTACGTGGGCGACGTGGCCCGCGCGGTGGCGCTCGCCGCGACGGCGCCGGATGCCGTGGGGCGCGTGATCGACATCTGCACGGGTACGCCGCGGCAGGTCGCCGATGTGGTGCGCCTCGTGGTCGAGCGCATCCAACCCGAGCGCGGCGGACCGCTGCTCGGCGCGACGCCGCGGCCCGCGGACGAGCCCGAGGCGCACTACGGGGATCCCGCGCGCGCGGAGGCGCGGCTCGCGTGGAAGCCCGAGGTCTCGCTCGAAGAAGGCCTCGATCGAACGATCGACGCATGCAGGGAGGAGCGGTCCAAGTGAGCGGCCAAGATCCTGCGCGCCCCGCGGTTGCGTTCCTCCTCGGGACGGCTTTCTCGTTCACCGAGACGTTCCTCTTCAACCAGATGCGTTCGCTCACGCGGTACCGGGCGATCACGCTCTGTCACCGCGTCGCCAACGAGGAACGCTTTCCCTGGACCGAGCCGCGTTTCCTCGGGCGAGGGCACCCGTCGCGGCTCGGCCAGGCCTTCCGCCCGCTGCATGGAAGGCTCGCGCTCGATCCCGCGTGGATGCAGGCGCTCGCGGAGACACGCGCCACGGTGCTGCACGGTCAGTTCGGCACGAACGGGCTCGTCGCGGCGGTCTACGGCAAGAAGCTCGGGCTCCCCGTCGTCACGTCGTTCTACGGCGGCGACGTCGGCATTCTCCTCGAACCGCAAAAGCATCTGCGCCGCTACTGGCACTACATCCTCGGGAGGCGCGCGCTCTTCGAGGGCAGCGATCTCGTGCTCGTGCTCTCGACCGCGATGCGCGACGATCTCGTGCGCCTCGGCTGCCCCGCCTCGAAGCTCGCCATCCACCCGAACGGCGTGGACCTCGAGCGCTTCAGCCCCGTGCCGCGCGCCGATCGCAAGGGCCCGCTCTCCGTCGTGATGTGTGGCCGCGAGATCGAGAAGAAGGGATTTTCCTATGGCTTCCGCGCCGTGCACCGCGCACGGGCCGCGGGCGCGGATTTACGCGTGCGCTGGCTGCCGGCGCCTGGGCCGCTCGGCGCGTCGCTGCGCGCGCTCATCGAGGATCTCGGGCTCGGGCCGCACGTCGAGATCCTCGATCCGAAGACGGATCCCGCGGTCGTGATGCGCGAGAGTGATCTCATGCTCTGCCCCTCGGTGACGGCCGCGGACGGCGACAAGGAGGGCGTGCCCACGGTGCTCGTGGAGGCCTCCGGGACGGGCTTGCCCGCGGTCGCGAGCCGGCACGCGGGGATCCCGGAGATCGTGGTCGATGGTGAGAGCGGTTTGCTCTACGCCGAACGTGACGAAGAGGGCCTCGCCGCGGGCCTCGTGCGCCTCGCGAAGGATCCGGTTCTCCGCGCGCGCATGGGCGAGGCGGCGCGGAAGAAAGCTCTCGCGACGTACGATGCGCGGAAGCTCGCCGTCACGCTGGAGGCGCACTACGACGCGCTGCGCGCGCTTGCTCCGCGTCGGGCTCTCGATTAAACGCTTTTCCCCGTGTCGCGTGAAAAGGTCGTCATCCTCGCGGGTGGCCAGGGGATGCGTCTCCGAGAGGAGACCGAGTTTCGGCCGAAGCCGATGATCACCATCGGTGATCGTCCGATCCTCTGGCACATCATGAAGAGCTACGCGCATCACGGGTTGCGCGACTTCATCGTGTGCCTCGGCTACCGGGGCGAGGTCATCAAGCAATACTTCCTCGACTACCGCGCCATGAGCCGCGACTTCACGCTGGATCTCGGCAAGGGCGGAGCGATCACGCTCCACGAGCCGCCGGCCGGCGAAGAAGAAGACTTCCGCGTCACGCTCGCGGAGACCGGCTCGCGCGCGATGACCGGCGCGCGCATCAAGCGCATCGAGAAGTACGTCGACACCGACACGTTCTGCGTGACCTACGGCGACGGCGTGTCGAACGTGGACATCGGCCGGCTCCTCGCGTTCCACCGCGAGCACGGCCGCATCGGCACCGTGACGGGCGTCTTCCCGCAGTCGCGCTTCGGCGAGCTTCTCCGCGACGGCTCGCGTGTCGTCGAGTTCAACGAAAAACCCCTGATGCACGACGGGTGCATCAACGGCGGCTTCTTCGTCTTCAGCCGCCGCTTCTTCGACTACCTCGAGGACGACGACGGCTGCGTGCTCGAAGGAAAACCTCTCGCGCGGCTGGCCAAGGACGGCGAGCTGATGGTCTACGAGCACCGCGGCTTCTGGCAGTGCATGGACACGATGCGTGATCTGGAGATGCTCCGGAGCCTCTGGACGGGAGGAGCGCCGTGGAAGGTCTGGTGAGGGACGAGGACGCCGATCGCGCGTTCTTTCGCGAGCGAAACATCCTCGTCACGGGCGCGACGGGGCTGCTCGGATCGTGGCTCAGCGAGCGGCTCGTTTCGCTCGGCGCGAACGTCGTGGGCCTCGTGCGGGATTTCGTCCCGACGTCGAGGCTCTTCACCAAGGGCGTGAAAGGCACGACGATCGCCGAGGGCATGACGCTCGTGAGCGGCGACATCCGCGACCGCGAGCTGCTCGAACGGGTGATGGGCGAGCACGAGATCGAGTCGGTCTTCCACCTCGCCGCGCAGACCATCGTGGGCATCGCGAACGCGAACCCGGTGAGCACGTTCGAGAGCAACATCGCCGGCGCCTGGAACGTGTTCGAGGCGGCGCGAAGGTCGCCGCGCGTGCGCCGCGTGCTGCTCGCGTCGAGCGACAAGGCGTACGGCTCACACGATACCCTGCCGTACACCGAGTCGATGGCCCTCCGAGGCGAGCACCCGTACGACGTCTCGAAGTCCTGCGCGGACCTCATCGCCCGGACGTACTCGGTCACCTACCGCCTGCCGATCACCATCACGCGTTGCGCGAACCTCTACGGCGGCGGGGATCTCAACTGGAACCGCATCGTTCCCGGCGTGATCCGCGACATCCTCGCCGATCGCAGGCCCGTCATCCGCAGCGACGGCACGCTCATCCGCGACTACCTCTACGTCGAGGACGCGGTCGACGCGTACCTCGATCTCGCCCGCGCGATGGAGGATCCCGCGATCCACGGCGAGGCCTTCAACATCTCCGCGGGCAACCAGCTTACGGTGCTCGAGATGACGCGGGCGATCCTCGAGCGCATGGGATCGAGCCTCGAACCCGACGTGCGCGGGCAGGCCACGCACGAGATCGCGCACCAGTACCTCGACGCCGAGAAGGCCCGGCGCGTGCTCGGGATCCGGCCTCGTTACGGCCTCGTCGCCGGCCTCGATCGCACGACCGCCTGGTACCGCGATTTCTTCGCGCGTGGAGGCCGGTCGGGGCTCGGAGCCGCTTGACCACCGTCGCCCCGCCGCAAAAGGCCGCGGGCAACGAGATCAAGGAGCAGGTACGCCGCGGGATCCGCTGGGTCTCGCTCGCGCAGATCGTCACGCACGGCGTCTGGCTCGTCGGCACCCCGATCCTCGCGCGTCTGCTCGAAGCCTCGGACTTCGGCCTCTTTTATACCGCCTCCGTCGCGCTCGGGTTCTTCGGGTCCATCTCGAGCCTCGGCCTCAACACCGCCGTGATCCAGCGGCGTGATCTGAGCGAGGACGAGCTGCAGACGGCGTTCTGGGCGAGCGTCGGCGCCGGGGCCCTGGTCTTCACGCTCGGCGCGCTCGCGATGCCGCTGATCGCGTGGATCTACCGCGACGAACGCCTCATCGGCGTCGGGATCGCCTACGCGGCCACGTTCCTGAGCTCGTCGCTCATGAACATGCCGCTCGCGTTCCTGGCCCGCGAGATGCGCTTCGCGCAGCAGGTCATCGTGAGCTTCACGTCCGCGGTCCTGTCCGCGACCATCGCCATCTCCTCGGCGTACCTGGGCTTCGGGGTGTACAGCCTCGTCTGGGGAGCGCTCATCGCCCAGACCGTGGCGAGCGTGCTCGCGCTCAGGCTCGCGCGCTTCCGGCTCAGGCTTCATTTCCGCTGGGACGAGCTCAAGAAGCTACGCCGCTTCAGCCTGTATCTCGCAGGCGAGCTCGGCGCGAACTACCTCTACAACAACCTCGATTACCTCGCGGTCGGCTACGTCCTCGGGACCAAGGCCCACGGGTTCTACACGCAGGCCTTCAACCTGGCGCACTTCCCTTACTCGCAGATGACGCCGCCCGTGACGAAGGTCATGTTCGCGGCCTTCGCGCGGCAACAGAAGGACGACGCTGCGCTGCGCGAGGGGTACCTCAACGCGACCTCGGGCCTCGCGGTCGTGACGGCGCCGATCCTCGCCTTCCTCGGCGTGGCGACCGAGTTCGTCGTGGGGGGCTACCTCGGCGAGAAGTGGATCTCCATCATCCCCTACGTCCGCATCCTCGCCGTGCTCGGCGCCCTCAAGTGCGTCGTGTCGTGCGTGGGGCTCATCATCAACGCGAAGGGGCGCTCGGACATCGGGTTCCGCTGGAACCTCTTCTCCCTCGTCATCATGGCCGGCGCGATGGGGATCGGGGTGCGTCATGGCGTGATGGGCGTCTGCTGGGCGTGGCTCATCGTGTTCATGCCGCTCTCGGTGGCCATCAAAGCCATCACGCACAGCCTCGTCGCGCTCCCGGCCCGCGTCTACCTCGCCCGGATGGCGCGGCCCGTGCTCTTCGTGCTGGCATTCACGGGCCTCTTGGTCCTCGCCCGGAGCGCGCTCGCGTGGGCGCTGCCCGCGGCTTCGGTGAAGACGACCGGGCTCTTGCTCCTCGTGGTCGCACTCCCGCCCTACGCGTTCGGCGTGCGGTTCTTGTGCCCGGGCGTGTGGTACGGGATCTTCGGCCAGCCGGCCGAGAAGGGCGCGTGAGCGGGCCCTGCTAAGCCGGATACGCGGACGGGCCGAGCCGCTCGCGCACGAGACGGATGCGCTCCTCGCGCGGCGGCACCACGGGGCGGAGCCGTCGCTCCACGTGTCCCACGAGCTTCTGGAGTTGCCCCTCGGGCCGCTCGGGGCGCTTCCACCCTTTGCGCTTGCCGAGCACGGCGTGCGCGTAGTCGCCCTGGTGCCAGACGTCGATCTCTTCGTAGAAAAGCACCGTGGTCCCGGTGTCCGCCGCGAGCGTGCGCATCGTGTCGACGTCGACGTCCTCGTCGACCGGCTGGATCTCGTGCGGGCGATTGTCGCGCAGCCACGCGAGGAACCGCGGCGTCGGGAAGGCGAGGACCAGCCGGCCTTCGTCCGAGAGGAGATCGGCGAGCGCCTCGTGCAACGTCGGGCGATCGGCGCGCGCGATGTGCTCGTAGACGTCCATCATCACGACGAGGTCGAAGCGGCCCGTGAGCAGGCCCTTGGTCAGGGGGCCCTCGACGAACGAGAGCCGATGGGAGCCGAAGAGCTTGCGGCCGGTCTCCAGCGAGGCGGGGCTGATGTCGAGCCCCACGCCCGTGCTCGTGGGCCAGCGGCGGTTCATGCGCCACGAGATGTCGCCGATGCCGCAGCCCACCTCGAGGATGCGCGAAGGGCGCCCGCCCCAGCGTTCCACGGTCTTCCACGCACGCTCGACGCGCAGGTTGCCGTCGACGAAGCCCTTGAGCCTGGCCTTGAGGTGATCGTCGTAGTAACCGCGGACTTCCTCGGAGACGCGGTTCACGGGTGCACCTCGGTCGAGGTCGCGATCACGGCGGAGAGGCTGAAATCGAGGCGCATGGGGCGGAGTCCTTAAAGGAACGCGCCCGCGCATGCAAGCCGGGCGCGCGTTCTCACGCGGGCTTTCGCGCGAGCACGCACGCGATCTGCCACGGTGAGAAGAGCCGCCGCCACGCGCGCTTGAACCCCTGGTAATGCTCGGGCGCGCGGATCGTGAGGACCTCCTGCCGCAGCACCTCGGGCCAGCCGAGCAGCGCGACGAGCTCCGCCGCCGTCGGGCGGTACCCCGTGTCGATCGGATCCGGGTGAATCGGATACCGCCGCGGCACCGTGAGCACGAGCAGCCCGCCGGGCGCGACGACGCGCGCCATGTGACCGAGCGTCGCCTCGCGATCGGTCACGTGCTCGAGGAGGTTCGTGCAGAGCACGAGATCGAACGTGCGCTCCACGCCCTTCAAGTTCGTCACGTCGGCGACGATGTCGACGCCCGGCTCCGGCCGCGCGTCGAGGTGCAGCACTTGAAGGCCTCGCGCGCGGAGCGGCGCGAACACGTTCCGATCGAGGTGCGGCTGCACGACGGTGCGGAAGTGGAGCGTGGAGGAGCCGATGTCGAGCACGGTCGCGCCCTTGGGGAGCGTCGTCCCTGCGAGGACGTCGCGGATCCACTCCGACTCGTCGACGAACACCCGAACCCCTTGTCACACGAGGCCGCCCCCGCGCAAGGCCTCAGCGTCGCTTCACGCGGTCGAAGACCGGCATCCGCGCGATGACCGACTGCGCCGCGCGCATGCCGGCGAGCACGACCTCCTCCGTCCGCGTGCGCTTCCGGACGGGCTTCTTCCGCGCGTCGAAGACGGCCATGTACGCGTCGAACGCGGGCTCGATGCCCGTGATCTTCTTGCGCACGTCCTTGTACCTTCGCGACTTCCAGATGAACTCCCGCACCGATCGGCAGTAGTCGTGCCGCATGATCATCCCCGGCGCGTAGACCGAGCGCAGCGTGGGGAAGGCGCGCTTCATGCGGTAGGCGAGGTAAAGCCCTTCGCCGCCGTAGAGGTCGTCGCGGAAGCCGCCGATCGCGAGGTAGACCGCGCGGCGGATGAGCATGTTGCCCTCGGTCGAGACGTTGTCCTCGTCCCAGAGCTCGTCGCCGCGGTCGTAGTGCCCGGCCCAGACGTTGTACCAGGGGTGCTTGTGCGGGACGATGCGGCCACGCGCCGCGCCGATGGTCTCGTCGCGGAAGAGGTTCACGCCGTACTCGAGCCAGTCGGGCACTACGAGCCCGTCGTCGTCGATGTAGGCCACGAGCTCGCCGCGCGCCCAGCCCATCGCCGCGTTCCGCGCCACGTTGAGCGGCAGCCCGTCGCGCAGCCGGAGCTCGACGTCGACGAGGTTGCCGTACCGATCCCGCAGATGTTCGAGCCCGCCGCTGTCCGCGAGGAGGATCTCGTAAGGCAGGTCGAGCGCGACGGTTTGTCCGCGGAGGTGACGCAGGCAATCGAGCAGGTAGTCGCCGGCGCGGTAGGAGATCACGATCAGCGTGACCGCGGGATTTTTCACCTCGCGGCGCACGACGAGCTCGCGGAACTCGGAGGCGTACCGCGCGCGAAACGCGGCGCCGAGGCGCTTTTCCTCGTCACCCAGCCCTTCGCGATCCGGCAGCGTCGGGAGGTTTTCCGTGGGGGGCTCGTGGGTCGTCTGCATCGTTCAAGCGGCGCCCGCGTGGGGCTTCTGGCACACGAGGAACTTGCGAGTCACGGCCGCGCCGTCTACCCAATCGCGCGCCGCGCGTCGACGCGTTTTCTCGGGGTTCAAGCCTCGCCTTTGGGACGCTCGTCGTAGAGCCGCCGCGCCGCAGCGAGCAATCGAGCGCGCTCGTTCTCGGCCGGATCGTCGGTCACGACCTCCACGAGCGCCGCGAGGATCTCCCCCACGACGGGCCCCGGCGGGATGCCGAGCTCCCGCATGAGCTCATTTCCCCGGATCTTCAGGTCCTTCGTCCCGAGCGCCGTGCCCGCCGCGAGCAGGCCCGTCGCGCGCGCCCGCAGCCGCTCGATCGCCTGCACCTCGTCCGTCGCGTCACGCCCCTTGCCGCGCACGTCCGAGAGCGCGAGCGCGTACAGATCCGGCGCGAGATCCGGCGTCACGCGGCGGATCCAGCGGCGCACGGCCGCGTCGGTCCAGCCCTCGTCGTAACAGATGAGGTGATGCCGGACGAGCGCGGCGATCCGGTCGCGCTCCTCGTTCGAGAAGCGCAGCCGCCCGAGGATCTCGGTCGCCATCTCCGCGCCGATCTTCTCGTGATCGTAGAACGTGTAGTCCTCGGTCTTCTCGGAGAACGCGCGCGTCCGCGGCTTCGCGATGTCGTGCAGGAGCGCCGCCACGCGGAGGAGCGGCACGGGCTCGCTCGCGTCGAGGCAGGCCATCACGTGGCCCCAGACGTCGAACGCGTGCCACTTGTTCTGCGCGCAGCCGACGCCTTCGACGAGCTCCGGGCAGGTGATCTCGAGGACGCCCGTGCGGCGCATGGCCTCGAACGCCACGCTCGGCCGCCGCGCGCGCATGCTCTTCAGCCACTCGTCGCGCACGCGCTCGGCGCTCACGCGGCGGAAGGTCACGTGCGATCGCGGCTCGCCCATCGCGCGCTCGGTGTCGGGATCGATCGTGAACTCGAGCGTCGCCGCGAAGCGCGCGGCCCGCAGGATCCGGAGCCCGTCCTCGCCGAAGCGCTCGCGCGGATCGCCCACCGCGCGCACCACGCGGGCGTCGAGATCACGCTCGCCGCCGAACGGATCGATCACGTGGCCGTCCACGGGATCGAGGGCGATCGCGTTCACCGTGAAGTCGCGCCGCGCGAGGTCCGCGCTGATGTCGTCGACGAACTCCACCGAGTCGGGCCTTCGCCCGTCGCTGTATGCGCCTTCTCCGCGCAGCGTCGTGATCTCGTAGTGCACGCCGCGCAGGAGCACCGTGACCGTGCCGTGTTGCAGGCCCGTGGGGATGACCTTGCGGAACATCCGCATGACCTCCTCCGGCCGCGCGTCGGTCGCGACGTCCCAGTCTTTCGCGGGCTCGCCGCGCAGGAGATCCCGCACGCAGCCGCCCACGATCCAGCCCCGCTTGCCGTTCTCGCGCAGGCGGCGGCAAATCCCGAGCACGTCTTCGGGGACCTTCTCGATGAGGTGAGCGACGCCTTCCACGGCGCTCGGCTTTACCACGCTTCGGGCGCGGCGACGCCCCTCACTACTTGTTGGTGCCGCCGTGGTAGATGTCCACGATATCGCCGCCGCTGTTCCCCCCGGAGTTGCCCTTCTTGTTCGTGGGCAGCGGGCCCACGTGCGAGCCCTTCGTGGTCGGCGGGCGCGCGGTCCCGGCGTCGGTCGTGGCCGGCGTCGTCCCCGCGATCGCGACGAGCTTGACGGTCTGCTTGTCCTGCGAGCCGTCGATCGTGATCGTCTGCGAAGTGTAGCCCTTGGCGCTCACCTCGAGCGTCACGGGTTTGCCCGGCTCGACCTCGAAGTTCGCGGGGAACGTGAGCTGCTTGCCCCCGTAGGTCGTCGACGCGTTCGCGTCCCGCGGATCCACGTCGACGAGCACGATCTTCTTCGTCGCCGTGGTGGCCGTGGGCGCGGGCGGCGCTGTCACGACCTGCGACGCGGCCACATTGGGATCCCCCTTCTGCGCCGGGCCGCTCAGCAGGATGAGCACCGTGCCGAGCGTCGCGCCCATGACCGCCGCGCCCACCGCGACGAACCGGATCCAGGGCGATTTCTTGGGTTTTTCCGCGACCCCGTCGGGCACGGAGGTCGAGAGCCCGTCGGGCCGCGAGGCCATCTCCGCGACGGCGTCGGGCACGTGGCCCTGCTGGAAGCGCTGCAGATCGTGCGCGAGCGCGGCCATGTCGGGGTACCGATCCTCGGGCGCCTTCGACAGGCACTTGAAGATGATCGCCTCGAGATCGGGCGGGCACGGGGGCTCGAGGCCGAGCTTCGCCAGCGGCGTGGGCGGCTGGTACATGTGCTGGCTCAGGATGCCCATGAAGTTGTCCGCGACGAACGGGAGCTGACCGCTCACCATCTCGTAGAGCATGATCCCGAGCGAGTAGATGTCGGTGCGGTGATCGAGCGGCGCGCCCGCGGCCTGCTCGGGCGACATGTAGTGCGGCGTGCCGAACACCGCGCCAGCGCGCGTGAGCTTGTTGTCGCCGCTCGTCGCGACCTTCGCGATGCCGAAGTCGAGGATCTTGACGAACTCTTTGTCGATCCCGCGCTGGATGATGAAGATGTTCTCGGGCTTGAGATCGCGGTGGATGATGCCGCGCTCGTGCGCCGCCGCGAGGCCGTTCGCCATCTGGATCGCGATCTTCGCGATGAGCTCGGGCTCGAGGCGCTTGGCCTTGTCCTCGTTGAGCTGGATCAGGCTCTTGCCGTCGAGGAACTCCATCACGAAGTACGTCGAGCCGTCCGGCAGATCCCCGAAGTCGGAGATGTCGATGATGTGCGGGTTGCCGATGCTCGACGCGGCGCGCGCCTCCTGCAGGAAGCGCTCGAGGATCTCGCGGTCGCGCGCCATGTCCGAGCGCAGGACCTTCACCGCGACCTTCTTGTCGATGACCTTGTGGCGGGCGAGGTAGACGAACCCCATGCCGCCTTCGCCGAGGAGCTTTTCGATCTTGTAGCGATGATCGAAGGTCGTCCCGATGTACGGATCCTTCGAGCCCGGCGCGCGCTCCGCGTCGACGTGCGCGGGCGGCGGGATGTCGGGGTCCTGCTCGCCGCGGCGCGACGCGGGCAAGAGATCCTCGTACGAGCGCCGCGAAACCTGGTGCGGCTCGTCCGGGTTCGAGCTGAGCCTGCCGCGCGGGGCGTCGCCGTCGGGCGCCGAGAGGCGGCTCCGCCGCGCGCCGGCGTCGAGCTCCATCTGCGACTTCGCGAGCATCGCGAGCTCGGGATCGAGCGCTTCTTCTTCGATCTGGATCACCGGCGGCGGCGCGGGGATCGAAGGCGATTTCGGCATCGCCGGCGGCGGCACGCTGGCCTTGGCCGGCGGCGGCGGCACGCTCGCAGGGTTCGTCGCGGCCGCAGCGGGCGGCGCGGGCGGCGCGGCGGGCGGGAGCGACGGCTTCTTCACCGACGGCAGCGTCGCCGGGCGCGGAATGCCGGGCGCCGCAGGGCGCGCAGATCCCGCGGGGATCGGCGGCACGGGCGGCGGCGGCTTCGTTCCCGCAGCGGGTTTCCCGCCCCCAGGTTGGGGCGAGCTCCCCGCTGCGACTTTGGGAACCGCAGGCGGCTTGGGCAAGGCAGGGGGCTCGTTGTCCGGAGGAGACATGCAGGAGATCGCAGATAGATCGGGAAGCTAGGGGTCATCGTAGCAGGACGCGGCGAGCACGAGAAGAGCGTGGAGGACGTCTGTCCGGTCCAGGCTGGATTGGCTTTCAGGGACGATGTTCGGGCGCCGCCCGAAGGGCCCTCACCGTCGCCCCGATACGCTCCCATGCCCGCCCCGAAGCTAGGGCGTGCTGCGCCGCGCCCCTTCTGCTAGAGGCTCCGCCAGATGGGCTACCCTCTCGAGGTTGCGCTCCGGTACCTGGGGAGCAAGAAGCGCGCGTTCATTTCGGTCGGCACGGCCTTCGCGATCCTGGGCGTCACGCTCGGCGTTGCTGCGCTCGCCACCGTGATGAGCGTCACCGGCGGCTTCCAGGCGCAGTTCCGCGAGAAGGTCCTCGGCGTGAACGCCCACGTGCTCGTGCTCAAGTACTCCACGGATTTCCGGGAGTACCGCTCGATCATGGATCAGGTCGCCAAGGTCCCCGGCGTGCGCGCGGTGGCGCCGTTCAGCATCAACCCGATGATGCTGACGCACGGCGACGCGACGGCCACGGGCGTGCTGCTCAAGGGCGTCGATCCCGCGACGAGCCTCGGCGTGGGGCAGCCCGAGGGATCTCCGTTCGTCCTGGACTTGCCGAAGCAGGTGAAGTTCGGCTCCCTCAACGGCCTGCGCCTGCCCGGCGCGAAGCCGCCCGAGCGGCGGAGCGGCGGGCCGGAGCTGCCGCCCGTGCCGATTCTGCCGGAGAAACGCCCGCTCGATCAGGACGCGGGCGCGGACGGCGGCTCGGGCACGCAGGGCTTGCTCCGCGCGATCGAGGAGGATCTGCGCAAGGCCGAGAAGGCGCCCGCGCCCGACAAGGAGAAGCTCGAGCCGAGCGGCGGGGGCATCGAGGAGATCCTCGCGATCGAGGCCGGCAAGCTCGGGGGCGCGGACAAACCCGAGGCCGACAAACCCAAGGCCGACAAACCGGCGGACGAGAAGGTCGCCGCTGCGGACGAGAAGGTCGCCGACGGCGCGCCCGTCGGCTCGGTCGAGCCCGAGGGCGGCTACGCGAGCAAGCTGCCGGACGACGACGACGTGCCCGCGGAGGTCGATCCCGACCTCTGCGCCGATCCGGTCGAGGTCGCGAAGCTGCCCGGCATCGTGGTCGGCATGTCGCTCTCGAAGACCTTGAAGCTCGGCCTCGGCGACTGCGTCACGGTCACGTCGCCGACGATCGGCTACTCGTACTCGGGCGGATCGCTGAAGCCGCCCGTGGCCAAGCGCTTCCGCGTCATCGCGCTCTTCGAGGCCGGCTTCGATCAATACGACTCGAAGCTCGTCTATACCGACCTCTACGAGGCGCAGGCCTTCTACGACCAGGGCGACACCGTCACCGGCGTGGAGATGAAGGTCGACGACATCGACCAGGCGAAGCCCATCGCCAAGCAGATCAGCCAGAACCTCGCCAGCGGCCTCTACCACACGATGGACTGGGAGGAGCTGAACCACGGCCTGTTCACGGCCCTGCTCATCCAGCAGATCCTGATGAGCGGCGTGCTCGCGCTGATCATCGTCGTCGCCGCGTTCACCGTCGTCGCCACGCTGATCATGGTCGTGCTCGACAAGACGAAGGAGATCTCGGTCCTCAAGGCGATGGGCGCGACGGACGGGGAGATCCTGCGCATCTTCCTCTACCAGGGCGGGATCATCGGCCTGCTCGGCACGACGTTCGGGCTCCTGCTCGGGGTCGCCGTCTGCAAGGGCCTGCTCGTCTACGGCTTCCCGCTCGATCCGAAGGTCTACTTCATCTCGGAGCTGCCCGTGCAGGTGCGGCCGCTCGAGTTCATCATCACGGGCGCCATCGCCATCGTGATCTGCCTCGTCGCCACCATCGTGCCGAGCCTCTACGCCGCCCGCCTCCGCCCCGCCGAGGGCTTCCGCGCCCAGTGACGATCACGCGCCGATCGGCAGCGTGAACGAGAACGTCGTCGTCTTGCCGGGCTCGCTCTCGACCCGGAGGGCGCCGCCGTGCGCCTCGACGAGGCCGCGGCAGATGTAGAGGCCGAGCCCGAGCCCCTTGATCCGCGAAGCCCCCGCCATCCCCCGCTGAAAACGCGAGAAGAGCCGCGGCATGAGCTCGGGATCGATCCCCGGCCCCTCGTTGCACACGCTGAGCACGACCTCCGCGTCCCGCACCCCCAGCCGGACCACGATCGGCGTCCCGGGCTTGCCGTACTTCACCGCGTTCGAGACCAGGTTCTCCACCACCTGCTGGATGCGCGCCGCGTCGACGTGCACGAGCGGCACGTCCCGATCGAGCGAGAGCCAGATGCGCGCGCGCGCCTCCTCGTCGGCCATGTCCTCGACGATCTGCCGGAGCAGGGCCTCGAGGCTCGTCGCGGCCCGCACGAGCTCGAGCTTGTGCGTGTCGAGGCGCGAGAGGTCCGAGAGATCGTCGGTCATGCGGATGAGCCGCTCGGCGCTCGACCGGATGCGCTCGGCCTTGACCTTCGTGGCAGGCTCGTCGACGCAGCGGACGAGGTGCGCCGCGGTCGCGAGGATCGTGGTCACGGGCTGCCGCAGATCGTGCGCGACGATGCTCGTCCACTCCTCGCGCAGGCGCGCGAGCTCCTTCATCGCGGTGATGTCGTTGAAGAGGACCACCGCCCCCTGGATCGCGCCGCTCTCGTCGCGCACGGGCGAGGCGTTGACCAGCGTGTGCATGATCGACCCGTCGTGCCGCTTCAGGATGAACTCGCGGCCGATGATCACCTCACCCTGCATCGCGCGCTCGACGCTCAGATCGCCATGCTCGATCGGCGAGCCGTCCGGGCGCGTGACGAGGCTCCGCAGCTCGTCGAGGTTCGGGCTGGGTTCGACCAGGTTGCCGAGGAGCTGGTACGCCATGCGGTTTTGCGTGACCCGCGGCGACACCACGCCTTCCCAGAGCTGGATGCCGACCGGCGAGCTCTCGATGACGGCCCGGAGCCAGCGCCGCTCGTCCGCGAGGGCCCGGAGCAGCGCCTCGCGCTCGCGTTCGGCGCGCCGCAGCTCCGTGATGTCCTGCACGACGCCGAGCACGCTGAGCGGCTTGCCCGCCTCGTCCCGCGTGAGCTCGGCCTCGACCCGGACGATCCGGAGCTCACCGTTCGGCCGGACGATCCGGTGCTCGCACGAGTAGCGCTCGCCCTCCTCGAAGAGCGAGCGGAAGCCGAGGAGGACCCGCATCCGATCCTCGGGGTGGAGCGCGCTCGCGAGCGTCTGCGGCGGCTCGGGGCCCGCGCGCGGCGGCAGGCCGAAGATGCGGTAGACCTCGTCGGACCAGGACGACGAGTCCGTCTTCGCATCCCACTCCCAGTGGCCGACGTGCGCGACGCGTTGCGCACGCGCGAGGCTCTCGCGGCCCCTCTGGAGCGCCTGCTCGGCGTGGCGCTGCTCGGTCACGTCTTGCAGCGTTCCGACGACCCGCACGGTCCTGCCCGCCGCGTCGCGCTCGATGTCGGCCTCCTGGTGGAGCAGCCGCTCCTCGCCGTCCGGGAGGCGGATGCGGATGTCGACCGAGAAGGTGCGGCCGGTCTCGCGTGCCGCCTCGTAGGCTGCGCGTAAGCGCGCCTGCTCCTCGGGGCTCATGCGCGCCGCGAGGAGCGCGTTCGCGTCCCGGAGCGTGCGCGGGGCGGGGGTGGGCTCGAGGCCGAGCAGGCGGTAGCACTCGTCCGACCAGCGGACCTCGTTTGCCCGGATGTCCCAGTCGATGCTGCCCACGCGCGCGACCCGCTGCGCGCGCGAGAGGCTCTCGTGGTCGTGCCGGATCCGCTCCGCGGCGCGGTTGCGCTCCGTCACGTCATGGAGGCCCGCCACGTGGCAGCCGGGGACCACGTTCGCCCGCGCGTGGTACTCGACGTCGACCGTGCTGCCGTCGCCGCGGACGAACGTGAAATGACCGGCCTGGGTGCCCTCGCGCAAGAATGTTCGCCAGAGCTCCTCGAACCGCGCATTGCCGTGGCCCGGGGTGATTTCGTGGATCGTGAGGCCGAGGATCTCTTCGCGGCTCCGGCCGAGCAGGTTGCAGGCCGCGGCATTCGCTTCGAGGAACCGGCCGTCGTCGTTCGCCACGAGGATGCTGTCCATCGCGGCGTCGAAGAACCGCTCGAACGCGTATTGCCAGGCCTCGGCTTTCGCGTGGGCCTCGCCTTTCGCCCGCTTCTCTTCGAGGACGCTCGCCGCGAGGCCGGCCAGGGCTTCGAGCGCGCCGCGGGTCTTCGGGCTGTTCGGTCCTGACAAACCCGCGACGAGCGCGCCGGCGCTTCCATCGGGGAAGGCGACGGGCGCGGCGATGAAATGGCGCACGCCGCTCGCCGCGTGGGCCACGCGGACGTCCTCGGGAGCCGCGGGCGCCTCGGCGTCGGCGCCGTCGGTCGTGCCTTCGCGGGCGACCCGGGCGACGAGGCTCGACGCGCTCGGTGTGATGCGGTGGAGCGGATGGGGCCATTCCGGCGGGCCGCCGCGATGGGCGACGAGCTCGAGCACGCGCCTCTCGTTCGGCAGGTAAAGCAGGAGAAGATCGGCGTCGAGCGCGCGGAGCGCCGCCGTGTACAGGCGCTCGAAGGGCTCGGCCACGGATTCACGTGTCCAATCGAGCGCGGCAGAGCCCTCCATGGCATGCGGCCCGAAGGCTTTGCCCATCCACGCTGGCCACGTTGTTCCCCTCCACTTGCCCACGTGAGCGCCGCTAGTTTGCTGAACGAACCATGAACCTAACACAAGCGGAATCGTTCGAGAACGACGCGGTCGAACGGGCTTGTCGAAGGTTTGGTTCGCGTGGCGCGAGCGAACGCGGGCGCGCCTTTCCTGCGCCGGGGGCGGCGGCTCGGCGGCGCTTTCGCAAAGCGCTTCAGCCGGGTCGGTTGTAGTTCGTGTCTTCGAGCAGGATGACGTTCGTCTTCGACCGGGTCTCGCCGACGTTCGTCACGTAGACGGCGGGCTTGTCCTGGACGGGGCAGACTTTTTCGCACGCCCCGCAGCCGATGCAGAGCGAAGGATCCACGTGCGGGCGTTGCACGTGCACGGTGGTCATCCCGGGCTCCTTGCCGTCCTCGCCTGCCATGGGAAGGCGCTTCGGGATGTCGACCTCCTCGACCCAGATGGCCTTGGGCGAGGTGGGGCAGAACTCTTCACAAACGATGCACGGCGTGGCCATGGCCCAGGGCAGGCAGCGGCCCTGATCGTAGAACGCGGTGCCGATCGAGATGGGCTTCTGGTTGATGCCGAGCTTCTGGTCCTCGGTGATCTTCTGGATTGCGCCGGTCGGACAAACCTGGCCGCAGAGCACGCAGGAGTGCTCGCAATAACCGATGCGCGGGATGAGGATCGGGGTCCAGATGCCTTCGACGCCGGCCTCGAAGAACGCGGGGTGCAGGGCGTTGTTCGGACAGACCTTCATGCATTCGGCGCAGCGGATGCAGCGCTCGAGGAATTCGCGCTCCTCGACCGAGCCCGGCGGCCGGATGACGCGGTGGTCGTAGTTCGCGTCGATGACGTCGGCGATACGCATCGCCGGGATGACCACGGCGCCGGCGGCGGCCGAGGCAATGGCGGTGCGGCGGCCGGTGTCCGGCTTCGAGATCGTGCTCTTGCGGCTCGGGAGGAAGCGGAACTTGATCACGTCCTCCGGGCAGGCATTCTCGCAGTTGAGGCACATGTGGCACTCGTCCTGGCGCCACTTCACGCCTCCCTGCGGCGAATCCGCGCCCTGGCAATGCACGAGGCACAGATTGCAATCGGTGCACTTCGCGTGGTCCTTCTCCATGCCGAAGAGCGCGAAGCGGGCGAAGACGCCGAGGAACGCGCCGAGCGGGCAGAGGACGCGGCACCAGAACCGCGGGATCACGCGGTTCATGAACAGGATCGCGACGAGCAGGATCCCGATGAACCAGGTCTGGTGGAAATAAAATTGCTTCGATTGCCAGACGGTCTGCGCCAGGAAATCCTGCGCGGCGTCGGTCGCGCCCTGCACGGGGCGCACGCCGGCCTGGCCCGCCGCGAAGCTCGCGACGCCCGTGATGTATTGCAGAGCCGGGACGACCGCGAGGCCGATGGCGCGGACCGCGACGCAGATCGGATCGAAGAGGCCGCCGATGGCGCTGCCTGCGACGCTCGCCGCGAGGAACGCGTAGAGCAGGTAATACTTTACCTGTTGCCGGGAGGCGGTCTTGTTCGACTCGACGCGCTTGTTCCCGCGCAGATACCGAGACGGAAAGATCCAGCCGAAGAAATGGTGGAGCGTGCCGAACGGGCAGATCCATCCGCAGAAGACGCGGCCGAAGACGAGGGTGACGGCGAGCAGGCCGACCGACCACGCGAGCCCGCGATAGACCGTGTGCGTCGAGAGCAACGTCATCGCCGCGACGAACGGGTCGGCGAGCAGATACGCCTCGACGGGCAGGGGCAGGCGCACCGCGGTCTCGGCGGACGCGAACGAGCCGCGGAACGCGGTCTGGAAGAGGAAATAAAGAAACAGCGCGAGGAAGCCGGCCTGCGAGACGCGACGCACCCAGACGAGGATGCGGATCGACAAACGCGCCTCGATGCCCGAGCCGGCGCGCCCTTTCACCTTGGCGGGCTTCGCAGCCGGGGCTTTGGCCGTTCCGACGACAGCGGGAGCGGCCATCGTCAGACCTCCACCCAGCGCAGGTCTTTCCAGTTCATCGTGCCGAGGCCGCGCTCGTGGCCCATGCGCAGGTACGGGATCTCCTCGGGCGAACGGCCGATGAGCTGGCAGCCGTAGGCGTCGACCGCGACCTGATCCGTCGAGGCGAGCAGCGTGCGCATCTCCTTCGCGTCGGCGATGTTGCCGCCCTGCGGGCCGTTGCGCACGAGCACGCGCCAGGCGTCGACGATGGTCAGCGTCGGCTGCATGAACGTCGCGAGATCCGCGATGGAGACGTCGATGTTCTGGTGCAGCCGGTTTCTGCGCCCGCCGAGCGAGCCGTACCAGTTCTTCATCGCCGCCGTGTACTTCGAGAGGTTGTGGTGCTTGGCGATGGGGACGTTGATGACCTTGTCCGCGTTGATGAGCGGCGTGTAGACGGGCCACTCGTCGAGGACCTCGCCCTTGAGGCGCATGCCGCGGAAGCGGTGCGCCGCGGGGAGCACGACCTCGGCGCCGACGTCGTACGCGGCCTTCCAGATCCCGGAGCGCTGAAAGCAGCGGTTCGGCTCGTTGCACGAGGCGTCCGTGACGACGACGCGCTTGGCGCCCGCGTCGTAGGCGAGCTTGACGACCTCGGCGACGACGCGCGGATTCGTGTTCGCCGCGTGGATCGGGGTGCGATCCCAGCCGACGTTCGGCTTCACGACGACGATGTCGCCGCGCGAGATGAAGCGGTTCATGCCGCCGAGCGCGGCGACCGCCTTGCGTACGAGCGCCTCGGGCTCGGCCTCGTTTTTCGCGACGACGAGCTTCGGGAGCTCCGAAGGCGCGTCCTTGAGCCGATAGTCCCGCGTCTGCGGACGATCCTTCGAAGGACCCTCGGTGATCGAGCCGCGATCGAAGCGCGTCTTCGCGAGGGCGGCGGCCCCGCCGAGGACGAGCCCCGCGGCGGCGAGGCGCTCGATCATCTCACGGCGCGAAATGTTACGCATCGGAAGATTTCCTACGGATAGCAAGGCCGCGCCGGAGGAACAAGCGCGCCGCGCGGCGAAGAAGCTAGTGGGAGGAGCAAGGGTCGTCGACGAGGATCGACCGCGGGGAAGCGGCTACGGCGCGGGCGGCACAGGCGGCGCCGGTGGAGGCGGCGGAGGCGCTGGAGGCGGGGGAGGGGGCGGGGGCGGGCCCACCGAGGCGATCGACGTGAGGGAAGGCGGGGGCGAGACGGAGGCGGAGCTCGCGGGGCTCGTCGCGCCTGCGCCGGAAGACTTCACCTCGGCGCGAAGTTTTTCCCGTTCGTCGTTGCACGTCTTCTGCTCGGCGACTCCGCGCTCCCGCTCCTCCGTGAGCTTTTTCAGCTCCTCGGCCCGTTTGTCGGCGAGGGCGCGCTGCTCGTCGCGCTCGTTTCCGAGGGCGACGCGCTGTTTGTCCCACTCGGCCTCGCGGCGCTTCCACTCGGTCTCGGCCTTTTCGGCGGTCTCCTCGCAGGTCTGCAGGCGCGCCGCGCCCTGATCGCGGACCTTCTTGATCTCGATGGCGCAGTCGAGCTCGCTGCCCGACTCGCAGAGCTTCATCTGCGCGTCGAGCTGCTCCTCGAAGAGTTTTTTGTCCTTGCTCGCGGACGCCTTGCACTTGTCGACGTCCGACATCGCGGTCTTGTAGGAGGCGTTGCAGATCTCGATCTGATCGAACTGCCGCGCGCCTTCGGCCCGCGCGCGTTCGAGCTCCGTCGCGAGCTTGAAGGTCTCGCGCTTGGAGAAGGCGACGACCGCGCCCGCGGCGGCGAGGAGCAGGAGCGCGCCCGCCGACACGCGGAACGCTTGCAAGGAGGCGCGTTGCTTCTGGCGCTGTCGCTCCTCGGCGCGGGCGATCTCGCGCTCCGGTTCGAGCAGGACGTCGAGCTCCTCGGCGAGCTCGCTCATGGCCGGTCGTTCCTGCGGATCATGCGCGAGCCACCGCGCGAGCGCCCGATCGATGAGCTCACGCGCCGAGCCGCGCACCTCGGGCAGCGTGCCCTCGGGCAGCGGATGCTTGGCGCGAACCTCGAGCGCCTGTTCGAGGTCGTCCATCGTGTTCGCCGTGGAACCCGGGTACCGATCCTCGCCGACGAGCGAGACGAGCAGCGTCGCGGCGAGGCAGTACGTGTCCATCTTCTCGCTGATGGGCAGCGCCGCGAGGTTGCCCCTCATGGCGGCGAGCTGCTCGGGCGAGGCGTAGAGCGCCGTGCCCGCGACGAACGTGCCCTCGCGCTCCGCCGCGACGCCGAGGTCGAGCAGGATTGGGTGCACGCGCCCGCCGAACGTGGCGAGGAAGATGTTGTCCGGCTTGATGTCCTGATGCCGCAGGCCCGCCGCGTGCAGCGCTTCGAGGCCGCGGGCGATGGCGAGAAATACGTCGTGGGCCTCGCGCAGGCCGAGCGGCCCGCGTTCGAGCCGCTCGGCGAGGGTCTCGCCGCGGTAGACGGGCATCGTGAGCCACACGTATTCGGGCGTCGTGCCGTGGTCCTTCATCTGCACGACGTTCGGGTGTCCGACCGTCGCCAGCATGACGAGCTCGCGCTCGACGTTGCGGCCGGCGAAGTGGGATCGCGGCAGGATCTTCAGCGCGACCTGGTGCTCGGGGACGTCCTCGCGCTGGGCGACGTAGACCTTGCCGAACATGCCGGCGCCGAGCAGGCGCTTCAGCCGGTAGACGCCGCCCACGACGTCGTCGATGGTCGGCATGACGACCACCGAGGGAGGGCTCGCGCTCTCGTGCGGGGCGGCTCCGGCGCGCTGGGAGTCGTCCACGACGGTCACGGCGTAGGCGTGCACGGTGACGGTGGCGCGGAGGTTCGAGCTCTTCACGGCGAGGACGAGCGTACCGCGAGGCCTCCCCGCGCCGCGAGAAAGCAGCAGCGCGCCCCGCCCTGGCTCGGCGCGTGCAAGCTCCTCGGGCGGGCCCCGGCAGCCGAGCAAGGAGGTGCCGCTCGGGGGCGAGATCTCCCTGGTTGCGCGGCCCGGGGTGAGCTTGCAACCTGCGCTCCCCGGGAGAATAGGAGCATCCATGACGACGGGAGCGAACGTGAAACTGCTGGTCCCCATCGACTTCGAAGCCGCTTCGGCCAAGGCGCTCGCGCTGGCCAAGGATCTCGCCGCGCGCCTCGGCGGCCAGGTCGTGCTGGTGCACGCCTATCAGCTCCCGGTCTACACGTACCCGGGCCTCGAACCGACGCTCTTGCCCGGCTTCCACACGGAGGTGGCCGCGGCGGCGCAACGCGCGCTGGATCAGCTCGCGAAGCAGGAAGGCGTGGCCGCGGTGCTGCGCGAGGGCGATCCCGCGACGGAGGTGCTCGCGGCGGCGCAAGAGCTCGGCGCGACGATGATCGTCATGGGCACGCACGGCCGCACCGGCGTCGCACACCTGATCCTCGGCAGCGTGGCGGAGAAGATCGTACGAAAGAGCCCGGTCCCCGTGGTGACCGTGCGGGCGGACTGAACGACCCGGGGGGGGCCTTCATGCCGCAGTACCGTGTCGCGGATCTCGGTCTCTTGCCGAACGTCCTCAGCGCGCTGCGCCTGCCGCTCGCGGCGATCTTCCCGTTCGTCGTCGACGACGTGCGGGCCGCGCTCGCCGTGCTGTTCATGGCCGCGCTGACGGACGTGCTCGACGGCTGGCTCGCGCGGCGCCGGGGTCAGCTCACGGCCGTCGGCGCGGTCGTGGATCCGATCGCGGACAAGGTCTTCGCGGTGACCGTCGTGGGCACCTTGCTCTACACCCGGCGCATGCCCGCGTGGGCGCCGCTGGCCTTGCTCTCGCGCGAGATCCTGGAGGCGCCGCTGCTCGCGTGGGTGCTCGTGAGCCCGAGGTTTCGTGGGGCGCGGCGGGCGGGGGCGCGATCGAACGTGCCTGGCAAGCTCGCTACGTGCGTGCAGTTCGTCGCGGTGGTCACGGCGATCGCGGCGCACGATCTCGTGGAAGGCGCGCTCATCGCGTCGGCCTGCGCGGGGACCTTGGCGGGCGTGTCGTACTGGGCGCGCGAGATCGATCGGGCGCGGAAGCTCGCGGGTGGGGCGCCGCGCGGCACCTGAGGCGCACGAGCCCCTTCGCTCGCGACGTTGGCGCATGTAACGTGGTGGTCGCCACACCAAGGCGCCTCCTCGACCAGGACCAACGATGCGACCGAAAGTGTTCCTCGCGCTCTCCAGCGTGATCCTCGGACTCTTGCCGGCTTGTTTGGCGGGCGCGCAAGCGCGCTCCTACGAGCCTTCGCGATCCATGGCCGACGCGAGCGTGCCCGCGGAAATCATGGTCACGGGTGCCGTCGAGGGTACGGAGGAGGCCCTCACGGCGAGCGGCGGCGACGAGGATGGCATCTCGTACGCGAGCACGACCCCGGGCAGCCTCGCGCTGGGCCTGCGCAAAGAAGAAGCGAACGCGGCCCCCGCGGCGCCGCCCCCGCCGCCGCGGGAGCTGCCGTCCGGGGGCGAGAAAAAAGATTCCCCTGCGAAGGGCGAGCCCGTCGGGAGGGAAGGCAAGCCGCTCGCGGAGCCTACGGGCAAGCAGCTCGAAGGCGACGGCACGGTGGCCGTCATGCGCGCGCCGATGCTCGTCTACACGGCCCGCGTGAACATGGCCGTCTACGAGGTGAAGAGCTCGCTCGGCGAGGTCGAGTCGCTCGCGCGGAGCCTCGGCGGTTTCCTCGCGCGGCGAAACGATCAGTCGATCACGATCCGCGTGCCGGTCGCCCGCTTCGACGAGGCGATCCGGCGTATCGAGAAGCTCGGAGACATGCTCTCGCGCGACGTGCAGGTCGAGGACGTGACCGAGGAGTACCACGACACCGAGATCCGCCTGAAGAACGCGCGCGCCGTGCGCGAAAGGCTCGAGCAGCTCCTCGCGAAGGCGACGAAGGTCGAAGAGTCGATCGCGATCGAGAAGGAGCTCGAGCGCGTGGCCGAGACCATCGACCGGCTCGAAGGGCGCATGAAGTTCCTCCGCGATCGCGCGGCGTTCTCGACCATCACCGTGACGTTCCAGCCGCGGAGCTCGGCCGAGCTCGGCAAGCGTCGCTTCAACCTGCCCGTGCCCTGGATCTACGAGCTCGGCCTCGGCCGGCTGCTCAGCCTGTGACGGAGTATTTCGTGCGATCCCGAATTGGCTCCATCGCCCTGTTCGCCCTGCTCTTCGCCTCGGCCTGCCGCCCGTTCGAGCCGGCCACGCCGCCCGGGTTCGTCGAGCTCGAAGATCGGTACGGCCGCACCGAGTACCGCGCCACGACGGCCGACGGCGTGGTGCTCGGCGTCCGCGCGTTCGACAACGATCCCAAGGGCGAGCGCGCCTTCTGGGTGCGCGCGATGGAGAACCGCATGCGCGACATGGGCGGCTACGCGCTGCTCGAAAAACGCGAGGTCAAGGATCGCGCGGGCCTCACGGGGACGCAGCTCCGCTTCGGCCACGACGAGGGCGGTGATCCGTACCTCTACTACCTCACGATCTTCGTGACCGACGATCGCGTCTTCGTCCTCGAAGCGGGCGGGGCGCGGCCGCAGATGGAGCGGCTCACGGAGCAGATCGATTGGTCGGTGAAGAATTTCCTCCATCACTGAAGCGCCCCGAGCGCGGACAGCCGTCTTGCTTGCGCTCGGCCCCTTTGCTACCCCGCGTCTGGTGCGTCACCTCCTCTCGTCCGGCCCAAGGCTCGATCGCCCGCGGTCAAGGCTGCTCGCCGGCGTCGCGTTCCTCTTGCCCGCGCTCCTCGCCACGCCCGCGTTCGCGCACGGCGGAGGCGTCGCGAGCCCGCCGATCGAGGTCCCGCCGCCGCCGCCGGGCGACGGCGCGACGGCCCTCAAGATCCTGCGCGACGTCGAAGCCAAGGCCCAGGATCCGCGCTCGAAGAAAGCGGTCGCCGACGCGATGACGCGTTCGAAGAAAGCGCTCGAACGGGCGCACGGCGCGCGAGCTTCGGGCGACGTCCCGCACGCGCGGCTCCTCGACGGGCTCGCGCTCGAATGGGCGGAGACGGCGCGGGATCTGCTTCGCGCCGCGGAGGCAGAGCAGGCGGCCGCCGCCGTCGCCGACAAGGCGAAGGTGGCCTCGACGCAGGCCGAGCGAGCGCGCGCGCTGCTCGAAGAGACGCAGGCCCGGCGAGGCCGCGCCGAGGCCGAGCTCGAGCGCGCGATGGCCGAGGAGAAAGAGGCCCGCGAGGCCGCCGCGAAGGCCGAGGATGCGCGTATCGCCGCGGGCAAGGGCAAGGACAAACCGGCCAAGAAGGACGACGCCAAGGCCCTGAAGAAGGCCGGCGGCGGCGCGGCCGTGGTCCCCAAGAAGGGGAAGGGGAAGTGATGAAGCGAATGCTCCTCGCGGCGCTCGTCGCGCTCGCCTCGGCGTGCGCTCCGGTGCCGCGCCCGCCGATCCTCTCGGAGGTCGATGCCGTGCAGCAGGGCGCCGCGGCGAAGGAGGCGCGTGACCTCGCGCCGCTCGCGTATGCGCGCGCCGAAAAACACCGGAAGGAAGCGCACGCCGCGTACGAGGCCGGCGACGTCGCGGGCGCGCAGCTCCACGCCGAGTCGGCGCTCGCCGCGTACGCGCACGCCCACACGCTCGCCCGCGTCGCGCGCGCGGAGACGGACGCGAAGAGCGCCGAGGCCGAGCTTGCCTCGCGCCAAGCCGAGCTCTCCTCGCTCGATGGCGAACAGTCACGCGCTGCGGCCGAGGTCGCCGCGCTCGAAGCCCGCATCAAGGTCGCCCGCGACGCGCAGCCCGTCGCGCCGTCCGGCCCTGCGGATGCGGCGCGCGAAAAGGCACGCGTCGCCGCGGCGCGATCGCTCGCCCTCGAAGCGCGCATGCTCTGCACGGCCGCGCGCCTGCTCCTGCCCGAGGTCCCCGCGCCGAAGGCGGACACGCCCGCGCCCATCGGCGCGCCGACCCGCGACGCGCTCGTCGCCGAGCTCGACGAGGCCCAGCTCATCGTGAAGAAGCTCGACGAGTCGCTTGCATCGACCGGCCCTGCGCCGATCGATCTCGCCACGCGCGCCCGTTCGAGTTGCCTCTCCGCGCTCACGGGTATGCGCCGCGCCATGACGCCGGTCACGCGCGCACCCGGCGCGGGGGACGCGCTCCTCGGCGAGATCTCCGCGACGCGGGCGTTTTCTCCCTCGCGCGACGATCGCGGCATCGTGGTCACGCTGCGCAACCTCTTCGCCGGCGACAAGCTCACGCCCGCCGCGACCGAGCAGATCACGCGGCTCGGCAAGCTCGCCGCGGAGAACCCGCGCTTCCCGCTCGCGGTCGTCGTGCATCAGGACAAAGAGCCCTCGGCGAAGGAGCAGGCGGCCGTGAAGGCGCGTGCCGATGCGGTTGCTGCGGCGCTCCGCACCGCGAACGCGCCGCGTGTCGACGTGGTCCTCGCGGGGGCGGCCTCGCCCGTCGTCGATCCTGCGGGCAGCGATCGGGCGCGTAATGCGCGCGTCGAGATCGTCTTCGTCACGCCCGAGACATTCTAGTAGCATGCACCCGCGCGTGCGTTTTCGCGCATGAGGTCCCGATGCGTTCGAGCTCTCTCGCTTCTCTGATCGTCCCTGCCGCCCTCGTGGCGACGCTCTCCGGGTGTGAGGACAACAGCAAGGAGCAGGAGCAGGCTGCGGGCTACGTGCTCGACAAGCTCGTGCCTGTCGCGAACGAGGACGCCGCGCAGGTGCGCCGCGGCTTGCCCGAGGGCGCGAAGAAGCTCGGCGAGGTCGTCGACAGCGATCCCGGGGCAAACCTCGTCGCGCTGCAGAAGGCCATCCGCGGCGCGCGCGCGTCGGTGAAGGACCTCGACATCGCGAAGAGCACGTTCTTCACCTTCGTCGACACCACGGGCATCGCGCTGCGCAGCGAAGCCGATCCGGATCTGCTCGCGCAGAAGTCGGTCCTCTCTGCGTTCCCTTCGCTCAAGAAGGCCCTCGAGCCGAGCGCGGGCCTCGTCGAGGCGTGGGGCGAGATGCAGGAGATGCGCGGCGTGCGCACCGGGCCCGACACGCAGTGGGTCGCGGCGCATCCCGTGAAGGACAAGGACGGCCAGGTGAAGGGCATGTTCGTCACCGGCTGGTCCTTCCGGCGCTTCGCGCTCCGGCTCGAGGAGATGGCGAAGCGCGAGCTCCTCGACCGCGCCGAACGCGAGAAGCAAAAGAACGTGCCCATCGTCTACGTCTTCCTCGTCCGCGACGGGAAGGCGTACGGCGCGCCCGTCACGCCGGACGTCAACGCGCAGGCGGTCGAGGCACTCGATCTCGCGAACAAGACGCAGAGCGGCCCCTTCCGCGGCAAGCTCGAAATCACGAACCGCTCCTACGGCGTCGCGGCCCAGCGCGTGCCCGATCTCGGCGAGGGCACGATCCTCACCGTGATCGCCTCCTCGGTCTGAAGCGTGGTTCGTCGTGGCGAGCGCTCCCACGCCAGCGTCTCCGGCCCGTGATCCCGTGGCGAAAGCGCCACGCAAGCCTCGCTCGCGTCGCCGCCGCATCGCCGCGCTCGTCGTCCTCGCCGTCGCGCTTCTCCTCGTCCTCGATCAGGTCGGCGTGCGTGAGCTCTCGGGCCGCCACTTCCCACAAACCGACCCGCTCTCGCCCACGCTGCGCGCGCATGTCGAGACGCTCGCCGCGCCCGCGTGGGGCGGCCGCGTCCCCGGCAGCGAGGGCAACGCCGCGGCGGCGCGTTACCTCGCGGATGCGCTCGCCGCGGCCAACGTAAAACCTTTTCCTTCGCTCGGCGGCTACCTCGCGCCGCTCGCCGAGCCGAG
Source organism: Polyangium sp. y55x31 (assembly GCF_029946505.1). Taxonomy (GTDB): domain Bacteria; phylum Myxococcota_A; class Polyangia; order Polyangiales; family Polyangiaceae; genus Polyangium. The sequence goes on along the minus strand of NZ_JARZHG010000048.1, from coordinate 54,471 downwards.
CTCGCCGCTCGGGCACAACGTGCTCGGATGGATCCCTCCCGAAGGCCCGGGCGAACCGCGCGGCACCATCGTCCTCGGCGCGCACTTCGATCACCTCGGCAACACCGACGAAGGCCTCCTCCTCGGCGCGGACGACAACGCCGCGGCCGTCGCGGTCCTCCTCGGCGCGATCCCCTCGCTCCTCGCGCAGCACCCGCGCCCGTACGGCATCGCCGTCGTCTTCTTCAACACCGAGGAATCGCCCTACTTCAACACCCCGCGCCAGGGCTCGCAGCGCTTCGCCGCCACGCTCCCCAAGGAGATCGGCGACCTCTCCTCGATCCGCCTCGCCGTCGTCCTCGACCTCATCGGCGGCGTCGTCTGGCGCCACACCGCCGACATGATCTTCGCGTGTGGCGCCGAAAAAACCAGCGGCCTTCCGGCGATCGTCGACGCCGTCCGCGAGCCAGGCCTCGACGTTCGCCGCCTCGGCATCCACGCGGTCGAGAACATCCCCGGCTACGCGCCGCAGCCCTTCTCGGACTACGACGTCTTCCGCGATCACGGCGTCCCATTCCTCTTTCTCTCGAGCGGCCGCACGCCTCGGTATCACCGCGCCTCGGACCTACCGGACACGCTCCACTACGACCGCATGGCGCGCACCTCGCGCTGGATCGCCTCGCTCGTCGCCGCGCTCGCCGCGTCGCCGCCCGTGGTCTCCTTCGACCCGCGCGGCGAGGACCTCGCGACCGACCGCGACACGCTCCGGTTCGCCTTCGACGCGGCCGCCAAGCCGTGGAGCTCGATCCCTGGCACGGGCCCGATCACCGCGGCGCGTATCCTCGGGGATCGCGGCCGCCTCGCGGCCATGGCCGAGCCGGGCCACGTCTTTACCCCCGAGGATGCCCGGGCGATCGAGCGTGCGAGCTTCCGCCTGCAATGCCTGCTCTATCGGTATCCGGTCTGCTTCACGCTCTGATCGCTTCGTGGTACGTTCGGCCCCGGAGATAACTCGAGACGATGCCCGCGAACATCGACCAGATGCTCAAGGTTTGCCGTGAGGTGATCGCTCCGCTCGTGCGTGCGGATCAAGGCGAGCTCTACCTCGTGGCCGTGGAGCCCGACCAGATCACGCTCCACCTCGCGGGGATGTGCGCGGGTTGCCCCGGCGCGAACCTCACGACGAAGGGCGTCATCGAGCCGGCCGTGCATGCGGTCGCGCCCTCGGCGCGTGTCGTCGTGACGAGCGGCATCCGCATCCCCGAAGGCGCGTCGCTCGTCACCTGAGCCCTCGCGTCCGCGAAGGCGACCGATCTTCGCCCTGAAAAGCGAAGGGCCCCGCGTTTGGCGGGGCCCTCGTCGGCTCACTTCTTCTTCTTGTTGTCGGCGGGCGGCGGAGGCGTGGGATCGGGGTCGGGCCCGCGGATCGCGGCGGCCACGGCAGGATCGATGGCGTCCTCCTGCTTCGGCTTGTTCGGGCGCAGCGACTCGATGTTCTGCAGCGTCGCGTTGTCCTCGTACGCGATCGCGATCGCCGTCTCACCGCGCTCGATGAGGCGCACGTGCGTCGTCGCGTCCTTCCAGTCGACGACGGTGGCGAACATCCCGAGGTCCGGGTTCGGCGGGATGATCCGGCCGGGCGTGCCGTACACCGTGGAGAGCTTGACCGCGGCCTCCTGGAAGTTCGCGCCGTGCGGCCCACCCTTCGCGAGCTTGATCTCGTCGATGATCTTCCAGAGCTTGTCCTGGATGAAGAAGAAGTACCGGGTCGTGCCCTCGCGGGTCTGCGACAGCATCCACTCCTTGTTGAGGTAGCTGTACTCGCCGCGGAGCGGGCCGTTGTCGACGGCCGTGGGCAACTTGCCGAACTCGATCTTGCTCCGTCGGAACGCGTTTTTCTCTTCGAGGAGCTGCGCGTCGAGCTCCCGCATCTTCACGCCCGGCGAGACCTTCTGGTAGAGCGGCTTGTAGGCCTCGTCGAGCTGCTTGTCGATCGCCTCGCCGACCTGCTTCGTCGTCATGCCCCACTTGAGCGAAGCGGGCTCGAGCGCGATGGGCTTCTTGGTGACCGCCGGGCCCATCGGAGCGGGCGCGGCCGCCGCTTTCTTCTTCGCCTGCGCCTCGACCACCACCGGGGTCGCCGTCGCCGCGAGGCCGAACGTGGTCGCAAGGAGCGCTGCCCAAAGCTTGTTCACCTTCATCTCCAATCCTCCGCCCCGCCGGCCCGCGGCCGGCAACCGGGATCTACCAGATTCTGCGGGAAAAGGGGCCCGCCGAGGTCTTCGGGGCGTTGGACGAGGCCCGCGCCGGATCGATGGAAAAGGATCCGATCGAGGCAGGAGCCTGCCAGCACTGACAGATCGGAGGGGACGTGCTAGGTCCACGCCCCATGGCGCAGCTCTCGACGCGGACGGCCAGCCGGGCCAGGGCGGTCGCGTTCGGCGCGGCCCTCGGGGGGCTCGTGTCCGGGTGCGGCGCCGCGGGCGTCCAGGGCGACACGAACACGCCCACGCATCCCGCTTGGCTCGGGCACGACCGTGTCCTCTTCGACGATGTCGTCGATGCCGCCGCCCTCGGCCTCGGCGCCGACGTCTCCAGCGCGCAAAAAGACCCGCTGTTGAAAGAGCGGGCACGCGGGTCCGAGATCGTTTCGCGGGTCCGGGTGAGCACGGTGACGGTCGAGTCGCTGGCCGAGGTCCGCACCTATCGCCTCGTTCTGCAGGTCGTCCCGCCGCCGTTCGGCGCGCCGGCCTTCGAGCAGACGGCGTTCGAGCTCGTCATCGGGCCCAAGGCCCCGTCCTACGGGGTCGCGCAGGCTTTCGACATGCGCCTGCGTGGCGCGTCGTTCATCGGCTTCCTCCGTCGCTTCGCAGGCGAGGGGGACGAGCCGAGCAGGCTTCACTGGCACCTGTCGCCGGACACCGCCGAGGTGGCGGCCGCCGTGACGGATGCCCTCGCCCTCGCGGAGCTGTCGGGATCGTGAGCAACGTCGGCATCAAAACGTTGAAGGAAGTGGAAGGGATGCGGGCCGCGTGCCAGATGGCCGCGGAGACGCTGCTCGACGTCGGCGAGATGATCCGCCCGGGAATCACCACGGAGGACATCAACCGTTTCGTCCACGACGACACGGTTCGGCGCGGCGGCTGGCCCGCGCCGCTCAACTACCACGGCTTCCCGAAGAGCGTGTGCACGTCGGTGAACGAGGTCGTCTGCCACGGCATCCCGGGCCCGCGGGTCCTCGAGCCCGGCGACATCATCAACGTCGACGTCACCACGATTTACAACGGGTTTTACGGCGACACGTCGGCGACGTTCTACGTGGGCAAACCCTCGCCCCAGGCCAAGCACGTGACCGAGGTCTCGCGGCGCTCGCTCGAGCTCGCGATCGCGCAGGTGCGCGAGGGCGCGCGGCTCGGGGACATCGGCGCGGCGATCCAGGAGTTCGCCGAGGGCGAGGGTTGCTCGGTCGTGCGCGCGTTCGTGGGCCACGGCATCGGCCGCGTGTTCCACGAGGCGCCGCAGGTCTCGCACGTCGGCAAGCGCGGCACGGGCATGCGCCTGCGCGCCGGGATGTGCTTCACGATCGAACCGATGATCAACCTCGGCCACCACGACGTGGAGGTCCTTGCGGACAAGTGGACGGCCGTCACCGCGGATGGCTCGTTGTCCGCGCAGTTCGAGCACACGCTCGTCGTGACGAAGAACGGCTGCGAGGTGCTCACGCGCCGGAGCCGGAAGCTCGCGAACAGCGAGGTCTTCGGGGACGTGTTTTCGGTCGCCGCCGCGGCCACGACGCGCTAACGGACCCATCGGTCCCATGTCCCTCGACGAAGCTGCGCGCGGCCGGATCGCGCCGTACGTCTCCAGCCTGAACGACGACGTCTTCGCCCTCTCGGGGTTGCCCGAGGAGGTGATCGCGGTCCTTTTCGCCTATTACTCGCGCAGCCGCGATGATTTGCGGACGAACCTCGCGCGCCTGCTCGCAGACCAGGAGCTCGACGTCGAGGAGGGCGTGACGACGCGCCCTTCGTTCGGGCTCGCGACGGAGAAGGCGCGCGCGTTCCACGAAAAGTGGGTCGTCGGCTACGGGCACGCGTCGGTCGCAGAGCACGCGGTCGTGCACCTCGCGATCGAGAACGTGAGCATCGTGGCCTCGAAGGTGATCGAGGACCTCCGGCTCGGCTCGTACACCGAGAAGAGCACGCGGTACGTCGTCTTCGATCGAAACAGTTTCGTCAATCTGCCCGAGCTCGAAGGGTCGCTCGGTGAGACGTACCGCACGAGCGCGGAGCGGCTCTTCACGACATACGTCGATCTCATGGCGCGCGTGATGGACGCGCTGCGCGTGCGCGTGCTGCGGCCGCCGGGCGCGTCGGAGGCAGCGCACGCGGCGGCGATCCGCGCGCATGCCTGCGATCTTCTGCGCGGGCTCTTGCCAGCCGGTACGCGGACGAACCTCGGCCTCACCGCGAACGCGCGCGCGCTCGAAGCGCTGCTCACGAAGATGCTCTCGCATCCGCTCGCGGAGGTCCGGAAGATCGCGACGGCCATGCACGCGGCGGCGCGCACCGTGACGCCGACCCTGGTCAAGTACGCGGCGCGGAGCGAGCATCGGTCCGCGCAGCGCGCCGACGTGGGGGACAAGCTGCGATCGATCTACGATCCCGGCCCCTGGGACGCCGCCGCAACGAACGTGGTCGGGCAGCCGGTGCGCCTGGTGCGTCACGACAAGGACGCGCTCGAGCGGATCGTGCTCGCCCTCGGATACGAGAGCAGCGAGCCGAACGTGCACGCCCGCGGGCTCACGGAGGCAATGCGGCACGCGACGTCGCGCGAGCTCGAAGACATCGTGCGGGCATCGGTGGCGCGCCGTGGCGCATACGATCCCGTGCCGCGTGGGTTCGAGGCGACGACGATGACGTTCGAGCTGATGCTCGACTACGGCGCGTACCGGGATCTGCAGCGGCACCGCATGCTCCTGCCCGCGACGCAGCGGCTGACGTGCCGGCTCGGCTTCGAAACGCCCGCGGAGCTCGCAGAGCTCGAGCTCGATCGGGTCTACACGGACGCGATGGTCGCAGCATGCGACGCGTGGGAGGAGCTCGAAAGCAAACGGCCACTCGAAGCGCAGTACGCGGTGCCACTCGGCTTCCGGATCCGCACGCTCTGGACGCTCAACCTGCGCGAGCTTTTCCACGTGATCGAGCTGCGTTCGGCGCGGCAAGGGCACGCAAGCTACCGGCGCATCGCGCAGGGGCTGTTCCGCGCGGCGATCGCGGTGCATCCGTGGCTCGAAGGTCTCGTTCGCGTAGACCTCGGCGACTACACGCTCTCGCGGGCTTGACCGCCAGCGTAGCGCCGGGGTTTCACCCCGGACCCGAGCAGGGGCTATCCGCCCCTGCACCCGGACCAGCGCAAGCGCTGGACCCGTGGCGACAGCGCGCGATGCGCGCTGTCGACAGGGAAGGCGTTCCCAGCACATACGGCAGCGCTGCTGTCTTGGTTGGCAATGCCGCTCGTGGTCTTGCCACGGGCCGTCCGAGAAACCGCGCATCGCGCGGTTTCTCGGCCCTCGGTCCAGGCCGTGCCTGGTCCGGGGTGCAGGGGGCGGACAGCCCCCTGCTGGGGTGCGGGGCAACGCCCCGCTCCGCGCCTCAGGAAGCGCGGCTCTTCCCGCCGCGCTTCGGGCTCGCGGAAGCCGCCGAGCGCGCCTTCGCCTCGTCCAGCATCTCGGAGGCCGCCTTCAGCGCGCTCGGGCCGACCTTCGCGCCTGCGAGCATGCGCGCCACCTCGGCGACGCGATCCTTGCCCTCGACGCGCTTGACCGTGCTCTTCGTCATGGGCCCGTCGACCTGCTTCGACACCACGAAATGCGCGTCTGCGAAGGCTGCGATCGTGGCGAGGTGCGTGATGCAGAGGACCTGGTGGTGGCGCGCCACGTCTGCGATCGCGCGGCCAATCTTGTCCGCCACCGCGCCGCCGACGCCGGCGTCGACCTCGTCGAACACGTAAAGCCCCGCTGGCCCCGACTCCGCGAGCGTGCGCTTGAGCGCGAGCAGCGCGCGCGAGAGCTCGCCGCCCGAGGCGATCTTGCGCAGCGGGCGCGGCTCGATGCCCTTGTTCGGCGCGATGAGGAACTCCACGCGATCGATGCCGTCGCGGCCGAGGCGCGCGCCGTCGACGACGAGCTCCGATCGGTCGCCCGAGAGTGGCGCGACGTCGACGATCACGCGTGCGCCGCCCATCCCGAGATCGGCGAGCTCCCCGCCGATCGAAGCGCCGAGCTTCTCGCCCGCCTCGCGCCGCTTCTGCGACAGCTGCCGCGCGCGCTCGCCTGCTGCGCGGAGCAGCCGATCGCGCTCGTGCTCCAGCGCTTCGAGCTTCGTCTCCACGTTGCCGAGCCCCTCGAGCTCCGCCGCGATCCGCGACCGCGCCGCGAGCACGTCGTCGATCGTCGGCCCGTGCTGCCGGAGCAGGCCTTCGAGCCGGTACATGCGGTCCTCGATCTCCGAGAGCCGCGACGGGTTTGCCTCGGCGCGCTCGGCGTATCGCTCGACCTCGCGGGCGATCTCGCGAAGCTCGGAGAACAAACCATCGAGCGAGTTCGCCGTTGCTTCGAGGGACGGATCGAGATCCGCGGCGGCGCGCAGATCCTTCGAGAGCTTCGCGAGCTCGTCGCAGATGGCGTGCTCGCCCTGATCGAGCCGTGCGGCGGCGTGCTCGGTCAGCTCGCGGAGCCTCCCTGCGTGGCGCAGCCGCTGGCGATCGGCTGCGAGCTCTTCGAGCTCGCCGGACCGCGGGGACACCGCGTCGATGCCCTGGAGCTGGAAGCCGAGGAACGCCTCGCGTTCGGCGCGGCCGCGCTCGGCTTCGCGCACCTCGCGGATCTCGGCGACGACCTTCTCGAGCTTCTCGACCTCTGCGGCGAGCGCCTCGCGTGCGGTCGAGAGGCGGCCGAATCGATCGAGGTAACCGAGGTGCGTCGAGGGATCGGTGAGCGCGACGCTCTCGTGTTGCGAGGCGACGTCGCAGAGCTCCGACGCGAGCGCTTGCAGCTCGCCCGCGGTGCAGAGACGCCCGTTCAGGTACGCGCGTGATCGGCCGTTTTGCTGCACCACGCGGCGGATGACGAGCTCGCCGCCGGAGGACACGCCGGCTGCGTCGAGCGCCGTTGCGAGCCGCTCGCTGCCTGTCACGTCGAAGAGCGCCTCGACCTCGGCCTCGTCGGCGCCGGGCCGCACTTGCTCGGCGTTGCCGCGGCCGCCGAGCACGAGCGAGAGCGCGCCGACGACGATCGATTTGCCCGCGCCGGTCTCGCCGGTGAGCACGTTGAAGCCTGGCTCGAGGCGCAGCTCGAGCGAATCCATGAGGACGAAGTTCTTGACGCGGAGGGCGACCAGCACGGGGCCGGGAGGATAAAGAACGCCGCGAGAAACGTCGACGCGTTCCGCGCGAAGGTCAGCGGATCGTCACCGACTTGCTCACCGTCACGGGATCGCCCGAGAACGGCGGGACGGAGGCGCTGCGGAACGCGGCGGCGATGCAGCCGCCGGTCGGCGTGCCGGCGAACGGCGGGCCGTTCACCTGCGCCTTCGTGGCGCGGCCGGACGGGGCGAACGTCACGCTCACGCGGGCCGTACCGCTCGGATCCGTGGGCGCCCTGCAGCCTGCGGCCCTGCCGGCGGCGGCGCCGAGCGCGGACGACGCGGCGCCTCTGTTGAACTCGTTCCCACCGCCCGAGGGCGCCTCGGGCGCAGCAGGCTTGTTGTTCGCCGCGGCCATCGCGGCTGCGAGGTCCTGCGCCTTGTTCCCCGACCCCGTATCGGCCGGTTTCGTCTCGGCCTTCTCCGGCGGTTTGTCCCCGCCTGCCGCGGGTTTGTCCCGACCATCCACCTTCGCCGCTGCCTCCGTCGACGAAGCGGCGCGTTTGTCCGCGGGGGCCTCGGTGCCTGCTTTCGCGACCGCGGCCGGATCACTCGGCGCCGGGGTGTTCGTGTTCGGAGCGGGCGCCTGGTTCGTGCTCGCGGGCTGCAACGCGAGCGGTTTGTCGGTCTCGGAGCTCGACGTGGTCGTCGACTCGGTCGCCATTGCGGCCGTCGGATCCTCGGACGGCGTCGACGAGCGTTGCACCGCGAAGAACACGAGACCCGCGAGCGCCGCGACGAGCACGACTCCGATCCCGATCCGCTTGCGATCGAGCTTCCCGCTCGTGGCGGCGACGTCGACGTCCAGATCGATCGCGTCCATCGACGACTTCGTCGCCGGCGCCGGCGGCGCCGTGATGGGCGGCGCGGCCAGGAAGAGCGACCCGCCGCTGTTCGCCGCGTCGGCTTTCCCCGCGGCTTGCTCCGGCTTCGGCGCGGTCGTGAGATCCTTGCCGAGCCCGGACACGCCGAGCGCAGACACGTCGGGCGCCACGAGCGGCGTGAGCGACTGGTTGTTGAAGAGGCTGCTGCTCAGGTTGAACAGGTCCTCGTCGACGATCTTCCGGCTGCGGCTGATCTCGCGCGGATCGGGCCGCGAGCCGCGCTGGGCCGCCTTGTCCGCGGGTTTTTCCGGGGGGGCTTCGGGCTGGGCGTGCTTGGCCTCGTGCCGTTCGACATCGAAGACATCGAAGAACGAGGGTCTGTCGTCGTCGTCCTTCAACGTCGGCGTGCGCTTCGTCGCCGCCGGGGACGGCGTCGCGCTCTTCGTGAGCACGGGCTCCGAGGCGGCTTTCGCGCGCGGCGCCGGCGGCGGAGGCGGGATCTTCGGGTTGTCGGCGCCTGCGAGCGCGGGCGGCGCCACTGTCACGACCTCGGCCGAGACGTCGAGGTCGAAGACGCTCGTCCGCTCGGGGATCGACTTCATCGTCTCTGGCGGGGGCTCCACGTTGCCCGCCGCCGCCTTCGTGTCGTTTTTCTTGTCACTCATCGGGGCAGAACCTCGTGGTCATCGGGTCCGGCCGGGTCTCCCGAGACCCCGGAGATCCAGTGCTTTTCGAGCCAATCGAGCGCGACGTCCGCGCGGCGGATCATCGCGTCGACGGCCATCACCTGCGGATCCGGCGCGCCCAGATCCTTGGCGTAGGCGCGCGCATAGAGGATCCACGTCGAGAGCTCGTAGTGATGCAGGAGCGGCCCGAAACGATGCGTGTCGAAACGCGCGATCCTCTCGGCTGCTTCCTCGACCGAAGGCGCGCGCACGAGCGCGGTGCTCGCGTCGAAGAGCAGCTCGCGCAGATCCTCGAACGCCTTGTCCGGGTCCTGCGACACCTCGTCGAGCATCGCTTCGAATGCCTCTTCCGGCATGCCGGCTTGCTGCGCGGCCTCGGCCATCGCGGGCACCTGCGTCTCGAGGAACGCGGCGTCCGGCGCGTGGCCGAGCAAGCGGCCGACGAGGTAGAGATCGAACGCGCTCGCGATCGCCTCACCGAGCAGCAGCGCCTCGGGGCTCTGGCTCGCCGTCGTGCCGAGCGCGTCGAGCGCGCGGCGCGTGACGTGATGCCAGCCCGCGTGCATCACCACGTCGGCGGGGATCGCGTCGCCGTCGAGGACGTCGCCGGGCTGGTCGGGCGACCAGAACGTGAGGTTCAAGAAGAGCGCGCGATCCCAGCGTGCTTCCGGCGTGCCGGGTTTCGGCACGAGGAAGGTGACGTGATCACGCACGAGCGCGCGCTTCAGCTCGGTGTAGAGACCGATGTGTCGAAAGGATCGCTCGTCCTCGATGCGGAGTTGATCGAGCGTGTAACGTTGGAGTCGCACGGGAACCCGCGTTCAGGCTACGCGGACATCGGTCCCGGATCGAGGCCCACGCACGTCCGTTACGATTTCTGATCCCGGCTCGTGGTACCGGGCGAGCTGCCGGTGGAGGATCAGCCGGAAGAGGAGCACCACGCCCGCGTCGTCGATCCAGGTGATGAAAGGCACGGCGTCGGGCACGAGATCGAGCGGCCACACGCAATAAACGACCGAAAGGACGATGAGCGCCTTCGCCCAGAGCGCAGCTTCCCGGTCGCGGAGCAGCCGCCAAGCCGCTGGCGCATCCCGGAGAAGCGGCACGAGCGCGAGCCCGCGAGCCTTTCCGGAGACCTTCTTGCCTTCGAGCTTCTGCGGGCGCGCGTCGGTGGTCTTTTTCACGACGGCCAACATGATTCCGCTGCGCGCGGCCGCAAGGGGCGGGGCAGGATCGCTGCGGCGCCGCGCTTGAAACTCCGTGCTGGTCGGGCATGATGCCGGTCCGGCCTCGCCCGGCCTTTGCCGGCGCAGGGCATCTTCTGAGGAGGCATGTCTTCATGATCCGGCTGCGGTCTTTTCTTCCGTTCGTGCTCGCGCTCGCTCCCCTGGTCGTAGGCTGCAAGAAGGACGAGCCGCCCGCGCCTGCGCCGGAGGCGAAGCCGTCGACGGCGGCGCTGCCGAGCGGGAAGGGCAAGCTGCCGCTGCGAACCCCGATCGCGCCCGTCCCGAAGTTCGACCCGCAGGCGATGAAGGACTACCGCCTCGAGGTTTGTTACTTCGGTACGCTCACCTTGCGTCAGGCGCGTGACGCCTACTTCACGAGCCTCGGCAAGGACGAACCGAGCGAGAAGAAGATCCCGAGCTTCGGCATCCCCGGCGCGGCCATGCCGCCGGCCCCGCCCACGCTCGTGCCGCCGAAGCCCGGCGCCTCCGCGGCGCCGTCGGCCGGCCCCGCGCCGTCGGCCGGCCCCGGCCCCTCCGGTGCGCCGAACGTGCTTGGCGCTCGCAAGATGGCCGACATGGGCATGCGCGCGCCGCACGAGCGCAACGCGCGGGCTTGCACCGTCGCCGCCGGTCTGAAGGAGCCGCCGATGCCCGACGTCGACGCGGCGCTCGCGACGTTCGCCCCGTTCTCCCTGGAGCTCAGCCGCAACATCGCCGCGGCCAGCGTGTACTACCAGCGCGAGGAGTACACGAAGGACAAGTTCGAGCGCGGCAAGGAGCTGCACAAGAAGCTCGTCGCCGACTTCAACAAGCTCGACGAGAACGCCGACAAGCTCGGCGCTGCGATCGCCGCGTGGCGCAAGGATCACCCGGTCGACACGGCGAAGCTCGACGAGGGCGAACGCCTCGTGCTCACGGCTTACGAAAAGGCGCGCGGGCTCGTCCTGTCGGTGCTCGCGAAGAAGATCGACGCGGCGGCCTACAAGGAGGGCGTCGCGGCGTTCGCGAAGGACATCGAGGCCATCAAGACGTTCGGCACGAACAACCCGAACGATCCGTGGGCGAAGATCACGGTCCCGCCGCTGAGCGCGTTCCAGAAGGCAGCGGAGGAGGCCCAGGCGAAGATCAGCGACAAGGGGATCGAGCCGGAAGCGTTCCTCTCGCTGGTCAACGGGTTCACGTCGGTCATCGAGGCGAAGCACCGCGCGCTCTCGCGCTCGCTCACCGCGAAGGGCCAGGTCGTCGAGCCGAAGGCGGGTTTGCCGACGCGGCAGATCCCGACGCCGGGGCAGCAGGTCGAGCACCCCGACGATCACGCAGGTCACGCGCATTGAGGCGCGTGCAGCGCGGGGCGGGCTCTCGGGCCCGCCTCAGCGCTCGCCGCGATGCCTCGAAATCGCGAGCCGATACATCGCCTCGTACTGGCGGCTCGCGTAATCCCAACCAAACGGCTTTTTCATCGACCGCCGCTGCATCGAGCGGAAATGCTCGGGGTGCTCGCGGTAGATCCACGCCGCTTCGAGCACCGTGTCCGCGAGCGCCGAGGGCGAGAGGTCGAGGAACTTGAAGCCCGTCGCCATGTGCTCGACCGTGTCGTCGAGCCCGCCCACCGCGCGTACGACGGGCAGCGTGCCGTATCGCTGGCTGTAGAGCTGGTTCAGCCCGCAAGGCTCGTACCGCGAAGGCATCACGAACAGATCCGAGCCCGCCTCGATGCGGTGCGCGAGCGCGTCGTTCATGCCGATGTACGCGCGGAACCGATCGGTCGAGTGGCTGAGCCGCGTGAAGAGATCCTCCGCCCAGCCCTCGCCCGATCCGAGCACCACGACCTGCACGTCGTGGTTCAGCAGCGTGCCGAGCGCGCCTGCGAAGATGTCGATCCCCTTCTGGTGCACGAGCCGGCTGATGAGGCCGATGATCGGTACGTCCGGACGAACCGGGAGCCCCATCTCGCGCTGCAGCTCCGCCTTGCAGAAGGCCTTTCCTTGCAGATCGTCGGCGTCGAAATGCGCGGCGAGGTGCCGATCCGTCGCGGGGTTCCAGATCTCGTCGTCGATCCCGTTCAGGATGCCGATCACGTCGCCGCCGCGCTCGCGCAAGGCGCCTTCGAGCCCGTGTCCTCCCTCGGCGGTCTGGATCTCCTGCGCGTACCGCGGCGACACCGTCGAGAGCATCGTCGAGAAGTAGATGCCGCCTTTCAGCAGGTTCAGCCGGTCGTAAGACTCGAGCGCGCGATGGTGGAAGACGTCCCAGCCGAGGCCGGTCACGGGCAGCTCGCGTTTGTCGAACCAGCCCTGGTAGCCCATGTTGTGGATCGTCATGACCGACGCGGCGCCGCCGAGCGGGGTGCGTGCGTCGAGCGTCTTCATGTAGACCGGCACGAGGCACGTCGGCCAGTCGTGCACGTGCACGACGTCGGGGATGAACCCGAGCGCGAGCGAGAGCCGGAGCGCGCCGCGCGAGAGGAACGTGAAGCGCGCGAGGTTGTCGCGGTAATCCCCGTTCGAATCGTTGTAGATGCCGCTGCGATCGTAGAGCTCGTCATGCTCGAGCAGGTAGACGCGCGACGTGCTCTCGCCGAGCCGAGCCTCCCACACAGCGCCCCACGCCTCGCCGCCGCCCACGGGCACGCCGAGCGAGATGGGCAGCCGTTTGGCCGGATGTTTCTTCGCCACGCGGTAGCGCGGCATCACGGTGCGGACGTCGTGTCCGCGCGCCGCGAGCGCGATGGGGAGCGCGCCGGCCACGTCTGCCAGGCCTCCCGTCTTGGCGAAAGGGACGCACTCGGAGACGACGTTGAGGATGCGGAGGCGGGGCATGCGTTCAACCGACGGGCGGTGACGGCAGCCTACCACGGCTCGACGCGTTGACGATCTTCACGAGCCTGTCGATCGAGCGTTCGAGTCCGAGCGCCGAGGTGTCGATGATGTGGGCCGCGCGCTCGTAGAGGGCCCTTCGCGCGCGCAGGATCGCGCGGAGCTCCTCCATCGCAGCCGGCCGGCTCGCCATGGGCCTCGCGTCGCCCTGATCGATCACGCGCTGAAAGTGGTCTTCCGGGCGCGCGCGCAGCCACACGGTCACGGCCTCGCGGCAGAGCAGCTCGAACGTCTCGTGATCGGTCACGAGGCTGCCGCTCGTCGCGACGATCCCGCGATCGCCGCGCGCCACGAGCCGCTCGAGCTCCTCTCGTTCGAGCCTGCGGAAGTACGCGGTCCCGTGCATCTCGAAGATCTCGGTCAGGCTCATGCCTGCGCGCGTTACGACGAGACTGTCGAGTTCCACGAAAGGCAAACCGAGCCGGGCGGCTGCGCGGGTCCCGAGCGTGGTTTTTCCTGCCCCACGCAGGCCGAGCAGCGCCACGAGCGGGCCCTTCTCCGTGGTGCGTGGTGCTTCCGCAGGAGCGCTCGCCAGCAGCGCCGAGGCGGTCGTATCGAGCGCGCGCGCGATCGCGTCGAGACGAACCACGGACACGTTCGCCTTGCCGCCCTCGACGAGCACCAGAAAGCGCTCGCTCACGCCCGACGCGGCCCCGAGATCCCGCAGCGTCAAACCCGCCGCGCGCCGCCGCTCGCGCACCCGCTCGCCGAGCGTCCGCAAGAGCAGCGAGCCCGCGCCTTCGGCTTCGTCTGCGCCTCCGTCGGGCTTCTTTCGAGCCGCCACGTCATGCAATATATTTCATGAAGAAGACTCCAGCAAGCAGTATATTGCTTGACACCCTCCCGCCCCGGTGATGGAGTTTTCGGCGATGGGCATCGAGAGTGAAAGCAGCGGGGCCAAGGCGCCCGCCATCCGTTTCGAGACACATCCGAGCCGGTACAAGCACTGGAAGCTCTCGCTCGAGGGCTCGATCGCACGGCTCGTGATGGATGTGGTCGAGGAGGCGCCGATGCGCCCCGGCTACACGCTCAAGCTGAACAGCTACGACCTCGGCGTGGACATCGAGCTCGCGGACGCGGTGGAGCGGCTGCGCTTCGAGCACCCCGAGGTGAAGGTCGTGATCGTCACGAGCGGCCAGCCGCGCATCTTCTGCGCCGGCGCGAACATCTACATGCTCGGCTCGTCGACGCACGCCTTCAAGGTCAACTTCTGCAAGTACACGAACGAGACGCGCCTCTCGCTCGAAGAAGCGTGTACCGAGAGCGACCAGCACTACGTGGCCGCGCTGAACGGCGTGGCCTCGGGCGGCGGTTACGAGCTCGCGCTCGCGTGCGAGAAGATCTTGCTCTGCGATGACGGATCGAGCGCGGTCTCGTTCCCGGAGACGCCGCTGCTCGCCGTGCTCCCGGGCACGGGCGGGCTCACGCGCCTCGTGGACAAACGCAAAGTGCGCCGCGATCTCGCCGACGTGTTCAGCACGCTCGCCGAGGGCGTGCGCGGCAAGCGCGCCGAGGAGTGGCGGCTCGTCGATCGTTCGATCCCGAAGAGCCGCTTCGATCAGGGGGTGATCGAGGAGGCGAACGCGATCGCCGGGCGCACGAAGGACAAGCAGGGCCCGGGCATCACGCTCGCCCCGCTCGAGGTGAAGCGCTCCGAGGACGGCAGCAAGTCGAAGGCCGAATACAAGTACGTCACGCTCGTCGTCGACAGCGCCACACGCGTCGCCGAGCTCGAGGTGCGCGCGCCCGAGGGCGCGCCGGAGACCACGGTGGAGGCGCTGCACAAGAGCGGCTCCGACGTGTGGGCGCTCCGCGTGTTCCGCGAGATCGACGATGCCCTGCTCGATCTGCGCTTCAACCACCCGGAGGCCGGCCTCGTCCTCCTCCGGACGAAGGGTGATCCCGAGGCCGTGCGCGCCGCGGATCGCGCGCTCCACGCCCTGCGCGACGACTGGTTCGCCCGGGAGATCCTGCTCAAGATGCGCCGCGTCCTGAAGCGGCTGGATCTCACGGCGCGCAGCGTGTTCTCGCTCGTCGAGCCCGGCTCGTGCTTCGCGGGAAGCCTCTTCGAGCTGGCCCTCGCCGGCGATCGGACCTACATGCTCGACGGCGGCGACGAGCCGCCCGTGATCGGTCTTTCGCCGCTGAACTTCGGTCCGTTCCCCATGCCGAACGGCCTCACGCGCCTCGAGACGCGGTTCCTCCACGATCCTTCGGCCGTGAAACGTCTGGAAGGACAAACGTCCTTGGTGGACGCGGAGAGCGCGAGAAAACTCGGGCTCGTGACGTTCACGCCCGACGAGATGGACTGGGACGACGAGGTGCGGATCGCGGTCGAGGAGCGCGCGAGCCTGTCGCCCGACGCGCTGACCGGCATGGAGGCCTCGCTGCGCTTCGCCGGGCCCGAGACGCTGGAGACGAAGATCTTCGGGCGGCTCTCGGCCTGGCAAAACTGGATCTTCCAGCGCCCGAATGCGGTCGGCGAGCGGGGCGCGCTCACCATGTACGGCCGGCCCGAGCGACCCGAATTCGACTGGAGGCGAACGTGAGCTCTGTCGTCAATTCCGAGCGTATCCCGAACAACGTCGATCTCGCGTCCGACAAGAAGCTTCAGCGGGCGCTCGAAGCCTGGCAGCCCAGGTTCATCGACTGGTGGAAGGAGATGGGTCCCGAGGGCTTCCAGGAGGACCAGATCTATCTCCGCACCGCCGTGAGCGTCGATCACGAGGGCTGGGCCCACTTCGACTACGTGAAGATGCCCGAGTACCGCTGGGGCATCTTCCTCACGGACCCCGTGGCCGATCGGAAGATCGGCTTCGGCGATCACATGGGCGAGCCCGTCTGGCAGAGCGTGCCCGGCGAGTTCCGCAACGTGCTGCGCCGGCTCGTCGTGACGCAAGGAGACACCGAGCCCGCGAGCGTCGAGCAGCAGAGGCTGCTCGGCCAGACATGTCCGAGCCTCTACGATCTGCGCAACCTGTTCCAGGTGAACGTGGAGGAGGGCCGGCACCTCTGGGCGATGGTGTACCTGCTCCACAGCTACTTCGGCCGCGACGGCCGCGAGGAGGCGGAAGCACTGCTCGAGCGTCGCAGCGGCAACCCCGACAAACCGCGCATCCTCGGGGCGTTCAACGAGCCGTGTCAGAACTGGCTTTCGTTCTTCATGTTCACGTACTTCACGGATCGCGACGGGAAGTACCAGCTCCTCGCGCTCGCCGAGAGCGGCTTCGACCCGCTGGCGCGCACGACGCGGTTCATGCTGACCGAGGAGGCGCACCACATGTTCGTCGGCGAGACGGGCATCCTGCGCATCGTGCAGCGCACCGCAGAGCTGATGAAGAAGAACAAGAACGAGGACGCGCGCGCCGAGGGCGGGATCGATCTGCCGACGATGCAGAAGTATTTGAACTTCTGGTACTCGGTGTCCCTCGATCTGTTCGGCGGCGAGATCTCGTCGAACGCAGCAAACTTCTTCGCATCGAGCCTGAAGGGGCGCGCGAAGGAGGAGAGCTACGAGGATCATCGCGCCGTCGAAGGCATCTACGCGATGGACGTGCCCATGACCGGAGGACCTGGCGTCGTGACAGGCTTCCGTCGCGAGGAGGTGCCGCTGCGCAACGCGATGAACGAGGTGCTACGCGACGAGTACGTCGAAGACGCGCAGCGCGGGGTCGACAAGTGGAACCGCGCACTCGCCGAGGCAGGGATCTCGTTCAAACTCACCCTGCCGAGCCGCCGCTTCCACCGCCGCACGGGCATCTACGGCGGGCTCTACTTCGACGTGGACGGCAACGTGCTCACGAAGGAAGAGTGGGACCGTCGTCGCGACGAGTGGCTGCCGAGCGAGGCAGACGAGGCGTACGTGAAGAGCCTCATGACAGCGCCAATCTTCGACCCGAAGCAGATGGCGAACTGGATCGCGCCGCCGAAGCACGGCATCAAAGGGCGCCCAGTCGACTTCGAGTACGTCAAGCGCACGGCTTGAGCGTTGCGCCGGGGTTTCACCCCGGACCCGAGCAGGGGCTGTCCGCCCCTGCACCCGGACCAGCGCAAGCGCTGGACTCGTGTTCGATGAACTGCGCGATGCGCAGTTCATCGAGCCAGCCAAGACAGCAGCGGTGACGTTTCAACCGCCAACGTGTCGCTGCGTGCGACGACCTTTACGGTCTTGCCACCGGCCTGTGGGAAGAACTGCGCATCGCGCAGTTCTTCCCCCTGAGGTCCAGGGCTTGCCCTGGTTCGGGTCGAGGGGCGAACAGCCCCCGCGGGGCCCGGGGCAGAGCCCCGGCGCGGCGCTTCTACGACGTATAGGGCGTGACGCCCTGCGCTTCGAAGAGCTCGGCGCGGGCTTCGGAGAGCTCGGTGTTCACTGTGCGCAGACGCTGCGAGAGGCCTTGCACGAAGCTCCAGAGTAGCTTCACGGCGAGGACTGGCTCGCGACGCATGACGTTCATCATGTCCGTTCGCGTGATGACCATCGTGCGTACGGGCTCGAGGGCTCGGACTGTGGCTGAGCGCCTCGAGTCGTCGACGAGGCCCATCTCGCCGAAATAGCCGCCTGCTGTGATCGACGTGATGGCGACGTTGTCCTTCTCGACGGCCACGTGACCCCGCAGCATCACGTAGAGGTCCTCGCCGGGCTCGCCTTCGGTCACGATGGCTGCGCCCGAGGGGTAGGTCCTGACCTCCGAGATTGCCAGGATCTCGGCTTGCTCGCGGTAGGTGAGGTGCATGAAGAGCGGGATGCTGCGCAGCGCCTCGTGCTTCGTCAGCGCTTCGGGCTCCTCCACTGTCGCGCCCTGGAACGACAGCACGATTGCTGTGATGTTGTCCCGGCCGCCTCGCTCGTTTGCGAGGTCGACGAGCTGCTCGGCGAGGTCGTCCGGTACGCTTGCGAAGAGTGTGGGGACCTCCTCGTCCTCGATGTAGCCGTAGAGGCCGTCGCTGCAGATCAGGAAGAGATCGCCGGGCATCAGCTCCACGAGCAGCGTGTCGACCTGGACTGACTCCTGCGTCCCCACGGCTCGTGTGAGCACGCTGCGAAGGGCGCTCGTCTTTGCTTGCTCCTTCGTCATCGTCCCGTTTTTGATCGAGGCTGCGACGATCGTGTGATCTTCGGTGAGCCGGTTCGCGACGCCTTGGCGCACGAGGTAGGCGCGGCTGTCGCCCACGTGCCCGACCACGGCGCGATCGCCTGCGACGGCGAAGAGCACCATCGTCGTGCCCATGCCCCGCAGTTTCGGGTCGTTCTCGGCCATGCTCCAGAGATCTGCGCAGGCGGCTTGAATGGCCGCTGCGACGAGCTCCTGTGCGGCGATGCGGTTCTCCTGCGAGGGGTTTTCTGCAAAACGCGTCAGGACCAGGGCTCGATCGGCCACGTAGGCCCGCGCGACGTCGACGGCGCGGCGTGAGGCCACGTCGCCGGCTGCCTGACCGCCCATGCCGTCGGCCACGATGTACAGGCCGAGGTCGGGGTCCACGAGGTGACTGTCCTCGTTGCGCTTTCGCTTGCGACCGACGTGCGTCGCGGCCTGCGACGTGACCGTGAGGGGCATGCCCCTCATCCTAGTCGAGGGTCTGTCCGCTGCGGAAGGCGCTACGCGTCAAACCGCGGGTGCGCGCCGCTGGAACGGGAGAAACCCGATCGCGAGCGCGAGCCCGAAAACCACGTGTTCGAGGATTGCCGGGCCCACGGGTGCGCTCTCTGCGAGCGCGCGGAGGCCTGCTGTGGGCAACACCGCGCGGTACATGACGAACCAGACGATCACGCCGTATGCTGCGCCGAACACGAGCGTGCGGAACACGTTTGCGCCGTAGACGAGCAGGCCGAACAGCGCGCCCCACGCAATCGACACGGCGAAATGCAGGAGGATGCCGAGCACCACGGCGCCTGCGTCGAATCCGGGCGCGAATGCGCGATCGGCGAGGAACGGAGCCGAGGCTCCCTTGAACACGACCCACGGATCGCCGCCGCGCGCGACCGTCGAGAGCAGCCCGTACAGGCTCACGACGATCCCGCCGAAGATGCCTGCGATCACGCCGCCCGAGAGCGCGATGATCGACCTCTGTCTCCCGCTCACCGCCATGGAGGTCCCGTGGAGCCGGGCGCTTGCATGTCAACCGCGGGAATCTTGTCGCAATCGGGCGGGCGCGGCGCCTCGTGCTTGACGCCGCCCGGTGGCTCCCGATCATCCCTTCATGAAAATCACAGTTCGGCGCGATATCGCGCTCTTCTTGGCCTTGGCCTCGGCCGCCGCGCTCGGCGCAGCCGGGGTGTCGTGCTCCTCGAGTGGTGGCGGTGGCTCGTCTGCGACCCAGGGAACGGGCGGAGCTGGGGCCTCCGGATCGGGCGGCTCGGCTGGCACGGCTGGCGCGGGCGGGGAGGGAGGCGAGTTCATCGGCAGTGGCCCCAATCCGAATGGGCCTTTCACCGATTTCCCTGCCGGCCCACAAATCGACATGGGCGTGCCGGCGCAGACGCCCGAGCTCTTCCAGGGCATGCCCGCGCAGCCGATGGGCGGCCCTTGTGTCGCGGAGCCGCCGATGGAGGCGCTCGTCCCGACGAACTGGACGCCGCTGCGATTCGAATGGATCGCGCCGGCCGGGCAGAACGTTTACGAGCTTCGGCTGAAGGTCGACAACCAGGTGAACGAGCTCGTGGTTTACACGACGGCCACCTCGTACACGATTCCCGAGGACATCTGGTCCGGGCTCGCGGGGCACAGCGCCGGCCGGGACATCCAGGTGTCCGTGCGGAGCGCGCAGATCGACGGGGGACAGCTCGTCGCCGGGCCGTTCGTCGGGACCGAGGGCGTGGTGCACGTGGCGCCCGTCGCGGCGCCGGGATCGATCGTTTACTGGACGACGGGCGCGCCGGGCTCGGGCAAGACCGCATTGAAGGGTTTTTCCATCGGCGACACCGAGGTGACGACGGTGCTCTCGCCCGAGATCACGGGCGGGGATACGACGTGCGTGGCTTGCCATGCCTCGTCGCCGGACGGCGCGCTCTCGTTTTTCACGCGTGACGCGACGAGCGGGACGCGGACCGTCTCGGCGCGAAAGGTGGACGGGACGGCGGGTTTGCCCACGGAGATGCAGGTCTCGGCCGTGGCGCTCGGGCTGCTCGGGCGGAACAAGCAAACGGCGCCGACGCTCTCCGGGGCCCATTACACGGCGCAGGACGCCGTCGCCGTCACGGTGATGTTCGATCCCGCGCTCACGGGGACCAAGTACGAGCTCGCCTGGACCGACCTTCACGCGCAGGATCCCGCGACTGGCTGGGGTATCTTGCCGCGCGTGGGGGACGGGCGCGCGGTGGTCGCGTCGCCGACGTGGTGGCACGATGGGACGACGATCGCTTACACGACCGCGCCCGCCGGCGGCGAGGGCGTCATCACGGGGATCTCGGACGCCGATACGACGATGGACATCTACACGGTGCCCTTCAACAATCGGCAAGGCGGCAATGCGACGCCGCTGCCCGGCGCGAGTGATCCGGCGTTCGTGGAGTTTTACCCGGTCGTATCGCCGGACGACACGCTGCTCGCGTTCAATCGGTTTGCGCCGTACAAGCTGCCGAACGGGGCGTGGGCGGATTCGTACGACGAGCCGATGGCCGAGGTGTTCGTGGTCCCGGCGAAAGGCGGCGAGGCGGTGCGCGTGGCGGGCAACGATCCGCCGGCCTGCGTGGGCAAGGCGAGCCCGGGCCTCACGAACTCGTGGCCGCGCTGGGCTCCGAGCGCCGAGGTATTCCAGGGCAAGAAGTATTACTGGCTGACGTTCAGCTCGAAGCGGCGCGATCTGAACAATCCGCAGCTCTTCGTGAGTGGCGTCGTCACCCACGTGCAGGCGGACGGATCCGAGGTGATCGAAAAGACGTACCCCGCGCTTTACGTGACGTCGCAGGTCCCGGAGGAGAACAACCACACGCCGGCGTGGGACGTGTTCCAGATCGAGCCGCCGCAATGACCGGCTGCTAAGGCCCGCCCGCCGCTTCGAGCTCGCCTTCCGCCTCCTTCACGTTCTTCGTGAACTCCTTGATGTGGCGGTCCCGCTCCTCGCTCTGCCATTCCGCATCGGAAAACACGCTCTCCGGATAGGCCTTCGTCGTGTAGAAAGGCCCGTCGCGCCCCGCGACGAGCTCGCGGTCGGGGTAGGTGTCTTCCTTGAGAAGGTACGCCTCCACGTCGCGCAGCACGAACGGCGATTTCGCTCGCTCGTCGAGGACGAGTTTGCCGAAAATGCACATTTTTGCCTCCTGCGCGCCCGCGCCGAGCGGATCGTTGTGCTCGAGGTAGCCGAATCCGTCCCCCTCGGCGTCGTCCACGCGGCCCACGACCACGTACCGGCCCGGTTTGTCCACCGCGAGGCGCAGGTACAAGCAGAGCGAGCCGTCCTCGATCACCTCGCGCACGTCGCCCGTGAAGCGGGCCGGCGGCGCGGGCGTGTAGACGAGGTTGAATTGCGCCCCGCCCTCCTCGCCTTCGATGCGCAGATCGAGGTTCACCGCGATCGGGCCGTGATACCCGCCGAATCCCTCCTTCGCCGGGGCGAAGAGCGCGGTGATCGCGGTTCCGCCCGCGCCTTCGTCGGCGAACGCGACGCGGGCCGGGGGCATCGTGTTCGCCTGCGGCATCGTCTCCGGCACGCGGGCTTCGGCGCGCAGGACCTCGCAACGCGCCGGGCCGTCGCTCGTCGTGCACGAGACCCGGAGGCGCGCGGCCTCGTCGCCCACGAGATACAGGCGATCCTGCTCCAGCGTCACGCGGGCGTCCGTGAGCTTGTGATCCGGGCGCGCGAGCGGCAGCGTGTTCTTCGCGACGGAATGGGCCTTCTGGAGATCGGGTTTTTCCGAGAGCGGGCGCGCGCCGGGCGGGTAACGTGTCGCCTGCATGTACCCTTCGAGCGTGTGCCGCGCTCGCTCCAGGCGTTTTTCGGCGATTTCACGCGCGCTCGCCGCGCCTTCGCCCGCGTTTGTCGTGTCCACCCAGCGCGGCTTCGGTCCGTTTTGGTCGCGAGACGGCGCGGCCCCGGCGGATCGCGCGGGGGCCGCGGCGAAGAGCTCCTCTTCGGAGGGCGCGCGCCGCGGCGAGAGGCGGTCGCGTTGCCAGAAGAGCAGGAGGCCCGCGGCGAGGACGGCCGCCCCGAGCGCGAGGCGCCGTCGCCCCGGCCGCGGGGAGGCCGTTTTTCCTGCCAAGCGTTTCGACACGCGCCGTGCTTACTTGGCGTAGTTGGCCATGTCGGTGCGCACCGGGGCGATGATGCCCGCCCAGGCGCCGTTCGCGTAATGGTTGTACTGCTCGGACGTGTCGACGAGCTCGACGTTGTGGTACGACCATTTCGCCTTGCCGTTGCTCGTCGCGCCCGAGCCCGTCGTGAGCGTGCCGTCGCAGAAGAGGTCGCCCGCGTTGCAGAAGCCGCCCGTCACGGAGACGCCGCCCGTCGAGTGGTACCCGACCGCCTCGTCGTCCTGGCCGGCCAGCGTGGCCGAGTAGAGCGTGCCCTTCGCGCCCGCGAACATGTAAAACCATTTTCCGCGGGTCTGGTTGTGGTCGTAGAGGCCGCGCATCACGGCCGTCTTCAGGTCGTCCGTGAGCGCGTCGCTCACCGCCCAGGCGCCGATGTTCGCGAGCTCGCTGCCGCCGCCCGCGCCGCTCGCGATGTCGACCCAATGGATGTTCCATCCGGTCTGCGTACCGCCCGCATTGCCGCACGTGCCGTCGGCCGCGGGGCTCGCGTTCTTGATGCTGCGCGTCGAGCCGCCGTACTGCGCCAGCGCATAGCCGATCTGGGCGTCGCCCGCGCTGTGGGCGGCGATGTAACACCAGTTCGCGCCCGTACAGTAGCAATCGAGGGCGTCGCGGATGCGGAAGTTCTGCTCGGAGATGTGGCTCTTGCCGTCCCAGTTGACGGCCTTCTTGTTGATGCCGGCCGAGGTCGCCGACGAACCCCAGTACGAGAAGTCGGTGTAATTGCCCGCCTTGGTCGCCGTGCCGGTGTTCCGGCCGTGAATCCAGAGCGAGTAGTTCGTCGCCGACGCGTCCGGAGCGACGAGGAGCGCGGCGGCAGCCAGAGGTGCGAATGCGAGGAGGAGAGAGGCGCGGGACATCCTTCGAGGAGAATCGAGGGGGGCGTGGGTGTCAAGCGGGAACCCGGCGCGCGTGATTCGAAGGAATTGCAGAATCGCAGCGCTTTTCCGCACAGGCTGAACGGCACCGTGAGCAGGGGTGGTCCGAATGGTGATCAGGTGGCGCGCATGCAGAGGTCCGTGACGGGGGGCCGTAAGGATCTTTCAACGGTCGGGGCGTGGGGGGTAGCATGGACGGTCATGGGACTCTTCACCCGCCGCAGCGCGTCCTTCGCGCTCTCGATGTCGGCGCTCCTCGCCTTGCTCCCGGCCTGCGAGCCGCTCGCGGACGACATGGACTTCGTTCGCCAGGAGGTCCAGGTCACGACGCGCAGCACGCTCGTGCCGCCCGCGGATGCCGCGCCTGCCACGCTCAAGGTCATGGCCTGGAACGTGAAATACGGCGCCGCGCGGATCGACTTCTGGTTCGATTACTGGGGCGACCGCGTGCAGATGACCCGACACGAGGTCCTCGAGAACATGGCCGACCTCTACCGCCTCGTGAACGAGTACGATCCCGATATCCTCATGACCGAGGAGATCGAGGTGAACTCCCGGCGCAGCGCCTATTACGACATGGTGCAGGGCATGCTGGAGGCCACGAGCCTCAACTACGCGGCCTACATCCAGACCTGGAACAGCCGCTACATCCCCTCCGAGGGCGTCGGCCGGATGGATCTCGGCAACGCGATCTTCTCGAAATACCCCATCACGTTCGCCGAGCGGATCCGGCAGGAGGATCGCACCGATCAGGACGCGGTCACGGCCAAGTTCTACATTCACCGCATGATCGGGCGCGCCGTGATCGACGTGGGCGCGGGCAGGGACGTGGCCGCGTACGTGGTGCACACCGAGGCCTACGACCTCGACGGCACGAAACGCCGGCAGATCGACCAGATCTACGACGAGATCAAAAAAGAGACGCTCCCCTTCGTGATCGGCGGCGATTGGAACGAGCTGCCCCCGACCGCGATCAAGCTGGTCGGTTTTCCCGACGAACACCCGAGCTCGATCGGCACCGAATACGAGCAGCCCCCGTACACGCCGGAGATCATGCAGAAGTATTACGACGATTTCGTGCCCTGGGTGAGCCTCGAAGCCTACGGCACCACCGAGGTCGATCAGCGGCGGTATTTCACGCATACCGTGGCCGGGCCGCTGCACCCGGACGAGCAGGGCAATCCGCAGTTCTGGAACCGCACGCTCGATTATCTCTTCGTCTCGAAGGCCGATGCCTGGGCGCCGGGCTCGACGGATGTGCTCCAGGAGCCCGGGAGGCAAGGGATCAAGAGTGATCCCTTGCTCCTCAGTGATCACGCGCCGGTCGTGGGGACGTGGGTGCTCGGGGGAGGGACGCCGTGAAACGAGCGTGTTTTGCCGTGATCGGGCTTTTCGCCCTGCTCTCGCCGGCCCTCGCCGAGGCCGAGCCCATGGATGCGCGCGAGACGGCGCGTGTTCTGGGCAAAGGAAAGGTCTCCGGCGGGCTCATGTCGCCCTTCGAGCTCGGGCTCGGCGGCGGCTGGGAGGTCACCACGATGATCGTGCCGTGGCTCTTGCTCTCGCCGAACTTCACGTTCCGCGGCGAGCTCGGCCACCTCGGCAAGGGCGTCGTGGTGACGGGCGAATACGGACTTTCCGTTCCGACGGGCGCGATGCGCCTGACGCAGGGGTATCTGTTCCCGACGTGGGAGAATTCGGGGCAGCGGCCCGGCTGGGTGGTCGCGCCGACGGCGGGGCTCTTCGTCTCGGGCGGCGAGCGCGGGGTTTTGACGGGGCGGCTGGAGACGACGGTCGGCCTCTCGCTCGGCGAAAACCCCGCGACGCCTCTCGAGACGTACGCGCCGCTCGAGCTCTTGTTCGCGCCGGCGCTGAACGGGTTTCGGGTCCGGACGGGCCTCGCCTACGATTACGCGATCCTCGATTGGCTCCGGGCGCGCGCCGCCGTGAACGGATATGCGATCGGGCGGAGCCCCGCCCCGCCGCGCTCGCCGTTCTACGCGAGCGCCGAGGTCGGGATCGAGATCGGGCTCGGCAAGACGGTGCGCGTGGCGCTCGGGGGGATCTGGTACAATTACGATCAGCGCGAAAAGGTCCTCGAAAAAGGAGACGACGGGCGGTGGCGCAGAGTCCCCGTGCGCTCGAACGATTTTTTCCCGACGTTCGACTTGATTCTGCGGCCCCGGTGAAGCGAGGCTAGGGGTTCCTCTTTTCCCCTCTCCCGCCGGGAGAGGGGGTGGGGGTGAGGGGAGCTTCCACCGTGGAAAATCTCGTGCAATTGCCGTCGGTCTCCGAGGAGCTCAGCCGGCGCTTTCTGATCCGCCGCTGCCTCGGGCAGGGCGGTTTCGGCGTGGTGTACGAGGCGTTCGATCGATCCCTCGGCTCGGACGTCGCCCTGAAGGCGCTGCTCTCCATGGATCCGGCGGCGCTTTATGCCTTCAAGCAGGAGTTTCGCGCGCTCGCCGACGTCGCGCACGACAACCTCGTCGGTCTGCACGAGCTCTTCTTCGACGAGGGCCGCTTCTACCTGACGATGGAGCTCGTGCGCGGCGTGAGCTTCCTCCGCCACGTGCGCCCGAGCCGCGAAGGGCGGAGCGACGCGTCGGCGATCACGCTCCCGCCCGTGCCCACGGCCAAGCGCGCGATGGCCGCCGAGTTCGCGACGGCCGTGACGATGGACCTCCCCGCCGTCGCCGGGCCGCACGGGACGATCGCCATGGCGACCTTGCCCCTCGACGGGAGCCAGCCGCCGCGCCCGCCGCTCAAGCAGTCCGACGCGCAAGGCGAGCTCGACGTGGATCGGCTGCGGCAGAGCCTCGTGGGGCTCGCGAAGGGCGTCGCCGCCATTCACCGCACGGGCCGCGTGCACCGCGATCTCAAGCCCTCGAACGTGCTCGTGACGCAGGAGGGCCACGTAAAAATCCTCGATTTCGGGCTCGTGGGATCGTTCGAGTCGCTCGCGCGTGATCGCGTGCTCGTGGTGGGCACGCCCGCGTACATGTCGCCCGAGCAAGCGACGGGCGCGTCGGGGGATGGAAGCTCCGATTGGTATTCGGTCGGGGTGATGCTGTACGAGGCGCTCACGGGCATCGTGCCGCACCTCTTCGAAGGGACGAGCGTCGAGGATCTGCTTTACGCGAAGCACCTCGTCGATCCGCCCGATCCGCGGGAGATCGCGCCCGACGCGCCGGCCGATCTGTCGGAGCTCGCCCTCGGGTTGCTCGCCCGAGACCCGAACGTGCGCGCGGGCGCCGACGATATCTTTCGGGTGGCCCGCGCCGCGCGGGAGAGCGCCCCGCCCGCGGCGCCCGTGACGCGCGGCGCGAAGCCGAGCTTCGTGGGCCGCGCGCGCGAGATCGCGGCCATGCGCGAGGCGTGGGACGCGTGCGTCCGGGAAAACCAGCCCGTGGTGTTGCACGTGCATGGCACGTCCGGGATGGGCAAGTCGGATCTCGTGCGGCATTTCCTGGATGCGCTCGCCGAGGAGCGCGCGCCGCTCGTGCTCGAAGGCCGCTGCCACGAGCGCGAGTGGGTGCCGTACAAGGCGTTCGACGGCGCGATCGACGCGCTCGCGCGGCTGCTCGGGGAGATCGATCCCGAGGATCGCGGGGCGCTCTTGCCCCCCGGTTTGTCCTCGCTCGCGCGCCTTTTTCCGGTGCTCGGGAGGCTCGCGGACGAGGGGAGCGAGCCGGAAGCGCCCGACCCGCACGAGCTCCGGCGGCGCGCGTTCGAGGCCCTGCGCAGGCTCTTCGTGAACCTCGCGGAGGAGCGGCCGGTGGTGCTCTACCTCGACGATCTGCAATGGGCCGACGCGGACAGCGCGGCGCTGCTCGAAGCCCTGCTCGCGGCGCCGGCACCGAAGCTTTTCCTCATCGCGAGCTACCGGACCGAGGAGGCGCGCGGGAGCGAGCTCGTCGGGCGTTTGCCCTCGGCCCACGCGCCTCTGCCGGGCCTTCTGGCGCACGAGGTCGTCGTGGGGCCACTCGCGACCGCGGATGCCGAGGCGCTCGCGCTGTCGATCCTCGGTGAAGACGGCGAGGAGGCGCGGCGGACGGCGGCGCGGATCGCGCGGGAAGCCGCGGGAAGCCCGTTTTTCGTGCAGGAGCTTTCGAGGTACCTGCTCGCCGGTCATACGAGCGAGGGGCTCGACATGCGTGGGGTCGTGGCGGCGCGCGTGGCGTTGCTCCCGGCGCCGGCGCGGCTCGTGCTGGAGATCGTGAGCACGGCAGGCCGGCCGATCGAGCCCGTGCTGATCAAGGAGGCCGCGGCGCTCGGGGACGAGGAGAATCGCCGCGCGCTCGCGGTGCTGCGGGCCGAAAGCCTGCTCCGCGCGAAAGGCGGGCGCGACGAGGCGCGCGTCGAGACGTACCACGACAAGATCCGCGAGTGCGTGGTGCAAGGGCTCGTCGAGGCGGATCTGCGCGCGCGGCACCGCGCGCTCGGCCACGCCATGGAGACGATGAGCAATGCGGATCCGGAGGCGCTCGCCATGCACTTCCGGACGGCTGGCGAGCCTTCGCGCGCGCGGGCGTACATGGAGCGCGCGGCGCAGCGGGCGGAGCACGTGCTCGCGTTCGATCGGGCCGCGACGTTGTATCGGCTGGCGCTGGAGCATGCCGAAGCGGCGGATGTGGGGGCGCTCGAGTTATCGCTGGCCAGCGCGCTGGCGAAGGCCGGGCGCGGGGCCGAGGCGGCGAACGTCTTTCTCTCCGCGGCGACGAAGCTCGACGCGCGCCCGGCGCTCGTGGCGCGTCAGCGGGCCGTCGAGCATTTTTTGCGCGCGGGGCATGTGGACGAAGGCCTCGCCGCGGCCCGGGAGCTCCTGCCGGCCGTGGGGCTTCCTTACCCCGCGACGCCGCGGCGCGCGTTCGTCAACGTCGCCGTGGCCCGCGTGAAGCAGAGGCTCCGCGGCTACGATTTCCAGGAAAAACCCGAGCAGGCGATCGAGCCCGCGGTGCTCCACCGCATCGATCTCTGCTGGTCGCTCGGCAATGGGCTCGGCGGCGTCGACGCGGTCCGCGGCGCCGATTTCCAGGCGCGGCACCTCGCGCTCGCGTTGCAAGCCGGCGAGCCTTACCGCATTGCGCGGGCCTTCTCCTGGGAGGCCGTGCTCCGCGGCCTCGGCGGCGGGGAACGGAACATCGCCGAGGCGCGGGATCTCGCGGCGCGGGCCGAGGCGATCGCGCTCCGCATCGGCCATCCGCACGCGCTCGCGTGGTCGTGCGCGGGCAAGGCGCTCTCGGCGCACAACGGCTACGAGTTCCGCGAGGCCGTGGTGCTCTGCGAGCGCACGATCGCGCTCTTCCGGGAGGCGTGCAGCAACATCGCCTGGGAGATCGCGTCGATGTACGCCTGGTGGCTCCTCACGGCGCTCTTCTACGTCGGCGACGTCCGCGATCTGCTCGACCTCCTGCCGCGCTGCCGGAGCGAGGCCGATGCGCTCGGCGATCGCTACATGGAGACCGCGCTCGGCGTGCTCATGGCGCCGATGGGCCTGCTCCTCGAAGACCGACCCGAGGAGGCCCTCGCGTCGAGCAAACACGCCCTGTCGCGCTGGAGCACGCGTGGCTACCACACGATGCACTGGGGCGCGTTTTATTCGAGCACCATGGCCCTGCTCTATCTCGGTGAAGGGAGCCGCGCGTACGCGAACGTGCACGCCGAGAGCGGCGCCCTTCACGATGCGATGATGCCGCGTACCGCAAAATCAATCCGGCTGCGGCTCTTCGATCTCCAGGCGCGAGCGGCGCTCGCCCGGGCGCGTGAGGTCGCGAATCCCGAGCCCCTCGTCCGCGAGGCCCTCTCCCTCGCCGAGCGCCTCGAGCAGGAGCGATCCAACTGGTCCGACGCCTGCGCGCTCGGCATTCGCGCGGCCGTCTTCGCGCGGCGCGGCGACGTCGATCGCGCCCTCGTCTATCATGCACGCTCGCGCTCTTCGTTCCGCCGCTCGGACATGGAGCTCTACGCGCGCCTCACCGAGCGCCGCATGGGCGAGCTCGAAGGCGGCGAGGCGGGGCGGGCGCGCATCGCCGCGGTCGACGGGTGGCTCGGCGCGCAGGGCGCCCCGCGGGCGGAACGCCTCGCCCGGGCCTTGATCGCTTTCTGACCTCGCTTTACGAGACTTCGAGCATGCAGAAACACGCGGTCGTCATCGGTGCGGGCATGTCGGGCCTCTCGGCGGCGCGGGTGCTCGAGCGATTCTTCGAGAGAATCACGGTCCTCGATCGGGACGATCTCCCGGAGGGGCCCACCGCGCGCGCCGGGGTGCCGCAGGCGAGGCACGTGCACGCCCTCGTCACGCGCGGGGCGAAGGAGCTCGAGGCCATGTTCCCGGGCTTCCTCGCCGAGTACGAGGCCAAGGGCGCGCACGGGCTCGACGTCGCGTACGACGGCACCATCCTGCGATATTCGGGCTGGCAGCAGCCGATGCGGAGCGGCTGCACGGTCTATCTCGCGACGCGTGATCTGACGGAATCGATCGTGCGCCGGCGGCTGCGGGAAGACGGCCGCGTGGAGATCCTGCCGCGGACCGAGGCGACGGGCCTGTACGTTCGTCCGGACGCACCCGGCCGGGTCGCGGGCGTGCTCGCGGTGCGGCGGGGCGGCGGGACGAACCTCACGCTCCCGGCCGATCTCGTGGTCGACGCGAGCGGCCGCTCGTCGAAGGCGCCTTCGTGGCTCGCTTCGCTCGGCGCCGAGGTCCCGCGCGAGGAGGTGGTGGATTGTTACTCGGGGTATAGCTCCCGCTGGTACGAGGCCCCCGAGCAAATGCCGCCCGATGTCTGGTGGAAGATGGTCTGGCTCGACCCTTCGCCCGAGGAAAACCATTTCATCGGCGGCGTGCTCTTCCCGGTCGAGGGCCGCCGCTGGATCATCACGCTCGTCGGGTACGCCAAGCATTACCCGCCGAGCGACGAGGAGGGGTTTTTCCGGACGCTCGGCGCGTTGCGCTCGCCGGTCCTTCAGCGCATGGCGGAGCTCGGCCGACCCATCTCGCCGGTTTATTCGAGCCGCGCGAACCAGAACCGTCTGCGCCGCTTCGACAAACTCGCCCATCCTTTGCCGGGGTTCGTCGCCGTGAGCGACAGCGTCTGCACGTTCAACCCGATGTATGGTCAGGGCATGACCGTGGCCACGCTCTCGGCGCGCGCCCTCGAATCCACGCTGGAGCGGGTCTCGCTCGGGGATTCGGGCTTCGAGCGGGTCTTCTTCGGCAATCAGCAGCGCGCGATCAAGGACGCGTGGAACCTCGCGACGAGCGCCGACATGCGGTTTCCGGGCGCGAAGAGTGATCTGCCGAGGCCGTCGAGATTCGGGGCGTTTTTCGGCAACGCCATCCTGCACACGATGATCCGCGACGCCGAGGTGCTCCGGCGGGTGACGCCCGTGTATTACATGATGAAGCCGACGCGTTCGCTCTTCGAGCCGGAGCTCGCGGCGCGGATCCTGCTCGGCGGCGCGGCGCACATGGCCGAATCGCGCCTCCATCCGAGGCCGATCGCGAAAGACCCGCCGCCGCGCCCCGAGAGCTAGGTCAGAGGCTCGTTCGCCCAGTACCTCTCGCGGATCCGCTCGCAGAACGCGACGAGGTTCGCCTTCTCCAGCGCGCGCGCCTTCACCGGGTTCTCGGGGGGTGAAAAGACGATCGGCGCGAGCAGCCCGTACGCCGTCGTGTCGAGCGTCGAGGGCGCGTCGTCCATGAAAAACGGTTTGTCGCCGAGCAATTCGGAGGCCGCGTCCACGAGCGAGCGGCCCATGGAGTACACCTCTTCACGCGTGTGCCGCCCGATGCCCTGCGCCTTGAGCATGCTGCGCGTCTGCCGCTGCGCGAACGAGAGGAGCGGAGACACGGCGAAGCGCGGGACCCCGCCGGCCGCCATGCCCTGCGCGATCACGGGGCGCACGTGGGCGAAATCCTCGTCGCGCCACCAGCGCAGGTACACGAAGATGAAATAGAAGTCGGCCTCGAACATCGATTTCATGGCGAGGCCGAGCGCACGCTCCTTCGGGCCGAACCGGCCGTCGTTCAATCGATCGCCGTGCTTCTCGATGAGGTAATCGATGATCTGGCTCGAATCCGGGATCAGCCGGTCGCCGTCCGCCGCGTAGGGGATTTTTCCCTTGGGCGCCTTGCGGAAATCGCCGAGCTCGCTGCGATACGGCAGGCCCGCCATGCGCAGCCACGTCTCGAGCTTGATGACGAACGGACCGAGGTCGGGCAAGCCAAACGCGGGGCCGAATTTGTAAACCGTCAGCATGATCGTTCCTTCAGGGATTGGCTCCGTCCTTGCCGTCCTTGTTGCCGTCGTTCTCGGGCGGCGGGGGCGGGGGCTCGGGCCTTCGCGGCGGATCGCCGTACTCGACGTGGAGCTTTTTCGCGAGCGCGTCGACGATCATCCGCTCGTGGTAGCTCGGCATCGTGGCGAGCTGCACCGTCACGCGCACGACGTCCTTGCCGCTCTTCACGATCTCGATCGAGCCTGCATGCACGCGTTTTCCGCTCTCGGGGCTCGTGTACTTGAAGAGCAGGTAGCCGTGCTCGGGATCCTTCTCGGTGATCTCGAGCCCGAGATCCACGCGGACGAGGCGAACCGCGGTGCCCCACGTCTGCTCGAAGGTGTAGGGCGACTCGTAGGCCGTGGCCGCGAGCGCCTCGCGTTCGAAGGCGGGCACGAGGGCCACGCCCCCGAGGAGGAACGCGCAAAGAGCCATGCCCCGGAGCCTTCGTCGCATTCCCAGCATTTACCCCAAGGCTTCGGCCTTGGGAAAGCTTTCCGGCGCCCGCCGCAAGAGCCTCATCCCGAGCCCGAGCGCGACGAGGTGGAATCCCACCTGGGACACATAAAGCAGGAACACGAACGCGGAGCCGGTGCCCAGGAGCACGTCCTCGGGGAAAAACATGGCGAGGGCCATGTACGTGGCGAGCTGAAACGCGCCGAAATACCCGGGCCCCGAGGGGACGAGGATCCCGATGCCGAGGCAGCCCATGGTGACACACGCCTCGGCCAGCGTGATCCCCGAGAGCCCCGTTCCCCAGGCGAGCAGCCAGACCCCCGCGGCATTGATGCTCCAGTACGCGGCCGTCTCCAGGAGGAACGGCACGAGGTGGCGCGGCGAGGGCAAGAAGCGGATGCCCTGCGCGACACGGTCGACGATGTCGGCGACACGCGTGCCGAGCGGCGCGGAGACGAGGCCGAAGACCTTTTGGGTCGTGCGGCGGGCGAAGTCGCGGGCGAAATAGAAGACGGCCATCGCGAGGAAGGCCGAGCAAAAGAGAAAAAGCACGCCCATGGCGGCGCTGGGCACGGCGGCGACGGGGACCTTCAGATCGCCGATGTGATCGGGGAGCGGGTCGAGCGGCGTGGCGCGGCGGAGGCCGATGAAGAGGATGGTGCTGAGCGCGAGGCCATCGATGATGCGCTCGGCCCCGACGCTGCCCGTCGCTTCCCACATGCGGATGGAGCTGCGGGTGGTGATGAGGTAAGGCCGGACGACCTCGCCGCTGCGGAGAGGCGAGAGGAGGATGGCGCCGAAGCCGACCCAGGAGACGACGACGACCTCGCGGAGGGAGAGCCGGCCGAGGGGTCGGAGCAGGTGGCGCCAGCGCGCCGCGCGGAACCAGTGGACCGCGGCGAGGGAGGCCACGTAGGCGACGACGGTCCAGGGGCGGAGGTGGTCGAACGCGCCGTCCGGCGGGTAGATGGGGAGGCCGCCATCGAGGAGGATCCAGACGAGGCCGAGGCCGCAGAGGAGGGAGATGGCGAGGCGGCTGCGCCAGGGGGTTTGGGGGCGTAGCTCGGCTTGTCCGGGCGTAGCCCCCAAGCGCTGAAGAGCCTGGGGGCGTAGCTCGGCTTGTCCGGGCGTAGCCCCCGAGCGCTGAAGAGCCTGGGGGCGCGCGGGGGCGTCGCTCGTCTCGGGCTGAACAGGCTCGTCCGCGGCGGACACGGCGCGCAGGGTGGCAGGACGAACGGGCGGGGGCAAGGCGGAAGCGGAGGCGGGGCGGCCGTGGGGAACGGCTCTCCGCGGGCGAGGTGCATCTTAACGGGTTCTTTGCCCTCCGTGCTCGCTTGGGCAAAGAGGCGGACATGAGATATCGCGACGTAGCGCTCGGACTCGTGGGGTTCTTCGTTTTCGCGTGCGGCGGCAAGTCCGCCCTCGAAGTGGAAAGCGGCGCTGGCGGCGGCGGCGCTGGCGGCGGCGGAGGCGCTGGCGGCGCCGGCGGGAGCAGCAGCGTAAGCTCGTCCAGCACCGGCGGCGGAGGCGTCGGACCTGGCGCGCCTTATAGCCTGATGCTCTCGGGCAAGCTCGCGACGTACCCCCTCACCGTCGCGCCCGACGGCTCCGCCTGGGTGCTCGGCGGGGTCTCCACCGAGGAAATCCCCGGCTACCCCGTATGGGAGAGCGCCTGGATCGTGAAGCTCGATCCCTATGGCAACATCGTGTTCAAAGGGACCATCGACGGTCCGGACATCGACGTCGAGCCCATCGCCATCAAGACCGACGCGGAAGGCAACGTGCTTTTCACTGGTTATGCGAAGCGCAACCCGGCGTCGCAGGCGGACCTCGATTTTTGGGGGAACAAGTTCCAGACCTATAACGAGGCTCCGTTCGTCGTGCGCCTCGATCCCAGCGGAAACATCCGATGGGCCTACGTCACCGACAGCCAGCAGACCCCCAGCGATCCGCCCGCGTATCGCTTCAACGACGTCGGCGCCGACGGCAAGGGCAACGTGTATGTCGCCGCTTGGATTTCGAGCCCGTTCGTGTCGGACCAGACCGACTCCGAGGTGTCGATTCGATCGCCCGAAGCCATGCTCCAGGACGCACACACGATGCCGGCGATGAAAACCGTGTTCTGGAAGATCGACGTGGAGCCGAATGGGGACTTCTGGCTCGCGCGCTCCTCGTATTATCAAAAAGCGCGGGTGCAAAAATTCAAAAAATGGGGGCAGATGGAGCTCGAGGTGACCGAGAGCGTGTGCTGGGTCGATGCGTTCGCCTTCGCGCCCGACGGCAAAGAAGGATATTTCATGGCCCGCGCCGAGGACCCCGCCGAGCATTGTTTGGCCTCCCTGCAGCACCACTCGCTCGACGGGAGCAGCGATTGGTTCGTCGAGGGAGAAGAATTCTACGCCGTCCACACGACGCTCACGAGAAGCGCCCCCGGGCGCGCATGGCTCGGCCTCGGGCTCGAAGGGACCATCCACATCAACGGGTCGACGCTCACTGGCCCGTCTTATGAAGACATCACCGTCGCCGAGATCGACGAGCAAGGGACTTTCTTGCAGTCCGCGACGTACGGAGGGCCCGGGGAGGATTACGCTGTTCAAATCGCGCTCGACAGCGAAGGCCGTCGGTACATGGCCGGATACTTCACGAGCCAGATCGACTTCGGACAAGGCGCGCTCGTGAACGAGAGCGGACAGCCGCGCGCCATTTTCGTGACCCGGCTGGATCCTTGAAGGATCACCCCGGGCGAGGCCATGGCGCAGTGGGGCCTTACTTCAGGGCTTCGGCGAAGGCCGTCATGGCGGTCTCGTCGCGGGTCACGAAGACTTCGTCCACGAAAAACACCTGGTCGGGGACGATCTCCGGGTTTCGGTAAAGTCCGAGCTTGAAGTATTGCGAGGCGTCGCTCCACATGGTGCTGCCCTCGTACGTGTGGACGAGCTGCCCGTTCACGAACCACTGGACCCGGCCGTCGGCCCCGCGCGACCAATGGTGATGGATGCGCACGTCGATCCACTGGTCCTTTTCGATCGGCGTCACCGCGCGAAGGCGGTCCTGCACGATGAGCCCGAAGAGCGGGCGCTCGAGCATAGCGTCGGAGAAGCCGACGACGGTCGCGAGCTCTCCGTTCGCCATGAGCGCCTGCACCTTCGGATCCGCGCTCGAAAGCCACAGGTAATTGACCGAGACCGCCGGGCCGCGTGTCTCGATGTCGTCCCAGCTCTGCCCTTTCTGGCAATCGGGCTGATCGTGCCATTGACCCATCACCTGCCAGTTGGCCCTGCCCTGCGCGTCCTCCACGCGGTCGATGTCGGGAAAGCTCGGATCGAGCCGGATGCTCCATGCGTAAAATGCGTCGCTGCCCGCGCGATCCTGGTTGTCCCAGGTGAGCTCGGAGCGCACGCCGCCGTTCGCGACGTCGCCTTTTCGCGCCCGGAGCTTGAGCGCGCCTGCGCCTTTGCGGGTCGGGGACGAGACGAGCGTGAAGTTCTCGGGGATCCCCTCGGCCTCGCCGGACCACGTCTCTTCGAGCTTCGCTTGCTCGAAGTCCGCGCGAATCTCACCGGCGTGTGGGGCTAGGCATGCGACCGGATCGCCGCCGGACGAGCAGGCGGCGAGAAGCGGCAGCAGAAAAACGAGACGGAAAGGATGCATGCACGCAGCATAGTATGACCGTCGACGCAGGACGAGAGCGAGGCGAACGCACCGCACCGAGGAGCTACGGCCGATCCGGGGTCAAGAATTGCCAGAGCGCGAAGTACGCGAGGATGTGCACGCCCCACAGGCTGAGGACCGCGCCGAGGAGAATGCCGAGGACCTTGAGCCATCCCAGCGGCTCGGGGGCGACGGTCTCCGGGTCCCGTTCGTCCGCCTCCGCCTGCGCGGCATCGACGCGCACCATGAAAAGGCCCCAGAGGAGCGGGGAGAGGACGAGGTTCAGCACGGGGACGAGCTGCACGAGGCAAGCAACGAACGCGAGCGTCGACGGGACGCTGACCGAGCGCGCATGATTTCGCTGGAGGTGACGCTCGACGGCGCCGCAGAGGCCCGTGTTGGCGACGAAGAGCCAGTAGACGCCATAAACGGGGATGAACAGCTTCCAGAGCGCCTCGTCCGGCTCGATGCGCTGGCCATCGTAGGCCCGACGGTGCGGCTTTGGAATGCGTGCCCAGGCTTGATGAAGCCACGCGAACCCGAGGGCCACCCCCACGAGCATGCCGAGGACCTGATCCTGGAGGAACGAGGCTCGGTCTTGCCGCACGCCGAAGCCGGCCGCGACGAGCAGGGCGGCGCGCACGAGCAGAAGGCCGACGTACGCGCGCGTGAGGTGACTCCATCGACGAAAGGACATCATGGCCGAGATGCATTCTCCGAGCGCCCCGCGAGCTCGTAGGCCGATCGAAACGGTTCCTCCGGGTCGTCCAGCTCATCACTCCCGTGGAACAGCTCCCAGCCGGGACCGAGCGCGCGCAGATCGACCGTGCCATCGGCCGTCTCACCACGCAACATTTCCGTGGGATCGCCGCCATGGCGAGGGGCACCGCGGCGAAGGGCGACGGTGAGGCGTCCTCGGTGAAACGCGAAGATACGCGCCGTGCGCTCGTGGGCCATGATGTTGTACCGGTCGAGCGTGCATCGCGACGCGTCGGGGCAGCCGCGGCCATAATCGTGAAAGAAGATTTGGCCTCCTTCATCGAAGGGGCTCCCCTCCGTGCCCGCCTCGAAAAACCGAACGTCCTCCGGGCTCCGGAGCCCGAGACATCGAAGCACGTCGTGGTTGTCGGGCTGCGCGAAGAGGGCTTCGACGGTCAACATGGTCCGCCGAAGATTTTACCACGGAGTCCGGCGCCTGGGGGAGCGCGGAGGGCGCTCGTCACCGGGGAGGCGCGTAGGCTCGTTCTCCCGGGATGTTCCGATTCACTTCGCCGGGGGCGGCGTCGCGAGGAGCTGCTGCTCCCACGTGTAGCTCGTGCCGACGTTGCCCATGTGCTCGAGCATGAGCTTTGCCATGTCGGAGAGCGTGGCCGTGCGGGCCCAATCGCGTTGCAGCTCGGAACCGAACACCATCCAGGTGAGGGGCACGGCGCCGGCCTGGATCATGCGCTGAATGGCCACCTCGTGCGCCTCGACGGACACGCCGCCCGAGGCGTCGGTCACGATGTAGACCTCGTAGCCCTCGCCGAGCGCGTGAATGACCGGAAACGCGAGGCAGATCTCGGTCCACAGCGCGGCCATGACGATCTTCTTCTTGCCGGTCTTCTTCACCCATTCGACGACGCGCGCGTCCTCCCAGGTATTGATGAAGGTGCGGTCGATGGGCTTTTGCTCGGGGAAGACGGCCTGGAGCTGCGGAATGAGGTATCCGCCGCGCGCCTCGACGACCGTGGTCAAGAGCGTCGGCACGCCGAACGTCTTTGCGGTCTTGGCCAGGGCCACGACGTTGTTGATGATGGTCTGGGTATCGTGGCTGCGCAGGCCGGCGAATTGAAAGGGCTGGTGATCGATGAGGATCAGCGCGCAGTTGTCGGGCGTGAGCAGGGCTCCGAGGCCAGCCTTCGGGTTTTGGGGGGCGTTCATGTCGGTCTCCACGGCAGCAAGGGGTCGAAAGCTCGTGGACCCGGCGCCGAGGGCGGCGGGTCGCTGTCCGAGGCGGAGGATGAAGGGGGGCGTCCCCTCGCAGTAGGGGGGAAGCCGCGGAATCTGTTTCAACAAGATCTTCAAGCTGGGCAAGGCGCGCAGTAGCATCGCGCGGGCATGGAGACGCTCGTCACGCTGGAGTCGTTCGTACGCAGCGCGCAGGCCGCGAGCTTTTCGGCGGCCGCGCGCCGGCTCGGGTTATCGCCCGCGGCCGTCAGTCAAAACGTCGCGCGGCTCGAGGGGAAGCTCGGCGTGCGTCTGTTTCAGCGCAGCACCCGAGGGCTGACGCTGACCGAGGCGGGCGAGCGCTTTCTGCAAGACGTCAGCGGCGGCCTCGACATGCTCCAGGCAGCCATTGCCAACGTATCCCAGGCCGCCGGCCAGCCCGCCGGCGTCCTCAAGGTCAGCGCGTCCCCCGTGTTCGGGCGCGGCTATCTCGTGCCCCTGCTGAAGGACTTTCTCGCGCGCTACCCTGGCATCATCCCGGACTGGCATTTTGATCCCCGACCGGTGGACCTCATCAAGGAGGGCTTCGACGCGGCCATCGGCGGTGGATTCGATCTCGCCTCGGGTCTCGTCGCGCGTGAGCTGGCGAGGGCGCAGCTCATTGCGGTGGCGTCGCCCGCCTATCTCGCCAGTCGCACGCCGCCCCGGGAGCCCGCGGACCTCCAGCACCACGCCGGCATCCACTTGCGTTCCCCCCAAACCGGACGCGTCCGCGGATGGCCCTTGCGCAATCGCGCCGGCGAGCAAATCTCCGTCGAAGTGCCGCCGCGCATCATCCTCGACGACCCCGAGTCGCTCACCCAGTGCGCCTTGATGGACCTCGGCATCTGTTTCGTCACGGTCATGGATGCACTGCCACATCTGCGGAGCGGTGCCCTCGTGCGGGTCCTGCCGGCGTGGTACGCCGACATCGGCCCGATTTCGCTCTATTACGCCGGGCACAAGCAGCTCGCGGCGAAGACGCGCGTGTTCGTGGATTATGTGATCGAAGCGTTCCGTCGGCAGGAGCTGGCCAAGCTGTTCTCGGCGGTTTGAATCCGAGCCGCTGCGTGGCGCCGGGGTTTCGCTGCGAGCGGAATCAGGGCCCTTCCCGCGGCGTGATCGGGCTCTCCAGGGCGAATCGCGCGATCTCGTCCTTGCGCGCGAACCATACCCCGGGGTGCGATTGCGCGTACTGGATGAACTCCTCCAGCACGCGCGCCCGCCCCGGGCGACCGCCGATCCGGTCGTGCACGCTCACCGACATCAGGCGGCGGCGCGTCGCGGCCTCCTCGTAGAGCGCATCGAACTCGTATTTCAGATCCGCGGCGAAGCCGGCCGTGTCGTGGTGCCGCTCCTCGAAGGATACGATGTCGTTGGTGCCGAGCGTGTAAGGCACGACCACGAAGGGTCGGCCTTGCACGGTCACCAGAAAAGGTTCGTCCCGGCTGAGGTCGTCGATGTGATAGAGGAAGCCGAGGTCCTGCAGGATCGAAAGCGTGCTCGGGGTGCCGCGCATCCAGAATGCATTGAAGCCGACGGGGCGGACGCCGGTCGCGCGCTCGATGCTCTGCACGTTCGCCTCGTACGACGCGCGCTCCTCAGCAGGGGACATCGAGAATTGCGGGGTCCATGTCTGCCCGTGCGCGGCCGCCTCGTGGCCTCGTTCGACGATCTCCCGCGCCAGCGCGGGGTGGAGGTCCACCGCCTTTCCGACCATGTGCGACGTGACCTTGACCTTGCGGCGCTCGAACACGGAGAGCAGGCGCGGAATGCCCTCCTTGATGCCGTATTCGTACCATTTCGTGGCCGGTAGATCGGGATACCGCGGATCGAGCGGGGGGTATGGGCTGCTCGCGCCGCGCTCGGGTTGCGCGCCGGCCTCGAATTGCATCGAAATGGAGACGGCGAGGCGCGCGCCGCCCGGCCAGAAGGGACCTCGGGGGGACAGGGGCATGTGGGAGCTCCTTTCGGGATCACGCGCCGGACCCGGGACGGGCGAGGGCGCGCAGCCGCTGCCGGCGGCGAAGAGGGCGCCCGCGGCGAGTGCCCCCGTGGTGAAGGCGCGGCGATTCACCCGACCCGCGTCGACGGGGCTCATGACGGGCTGCCCTCCTGCGCGGCGGCTTCCGGCGCGGGCAGGTGCGCGCCGAGCACCCAGTAGGCGATGGCGTAGACGAGCTGCAGACCGACGATCTCCCAGCGCTGAATCATGCAGGCGCCGAAGGTGAGCGCCGCGAGGAGCGCGCTCGCGGCAAAGAGCACCTCGCGCAGGCGGACGCCGAATAACAAGAGCGTTCCCAGGGCGAGCTCGAGCGGGGGCACGCAGTAGGCGAACGGCCGCACCATCGCGGCGGGCAAGACCCCGGCGAAATCGGCCGAGAGGCCCGCGGCGAAGGCGGGCACGTTCCCGATGCGGACGAGGCCGTGCGCCGCGAGGTTCACCCCCACGACGAGGCGCAGGCCGAGGTGCGGCAACGCGCGCGGCGTCCACCGCGCCTTTTCCCTCGTCCCGCTCTGCGCCGCTCCGCCGATCCCGGCGACGGCCGCGGTCCTTTCAACTTGCATGGCGAATCCTCCTCGTCGCCGGTCGATCGCGCCGGCGATGGAGGGGACGATGCTGCGGTCGAGCCTTGCGTACAACGCATGATCATGAAAAGGACTCGTGCGTGGGAAGCATGAATCCAGGGGATGGGTCGCTCCGGGATC
Organism: Polyangium sp. y55x31; assembly: GCF_029946505.1. Taxonomy (GTDB): domain Bacteria; phylum Myxococcota_A; class Polyangia; order Polyangiales; family Polyangiaceae; genus Polyangium. The sequence continues at coordinate 14,272 of NZ_JARZHG010000048.1, read as the reverse complement.
TGGAGCTCGTAGTGACGCTCGGGGAGACGCGATCGCTCGTGGGTGCGTCGCGCCGGTTGCGGGTGACGGCGCCTTCGCTCAGCCGGCAGCTCGCGCGGCTGGAGGAGCGGCTCGGCGTGCGATTGGTGCAGCGCACGACGCGCTCGCTCTCGTTCACGGCCGCGGGGCTTCGTTATCGCGAGCACGCCGCGCGGATCCTCGATGCGCTCGCCGTGGCCGAGCGCGACGTGCGCGAGGCCGAGGAGGTCCCGCGCGGCACGCTGCGCGTCTCGGCGCCGACCGTGCTGGGCGAGCACCTCGTCGCCCCCGCCGTGGGCGCATTTCGCGAGCAATGGCCGGGCATGCGCGTGGAGCTCGAGCTCGATGATCGGATGGTCGACCTGGTGAAAGGGAATTTCGACGTGGCCGTGCGCGTGAGCAGCAAGCTCACGGCGAGCGCGCTCGTGGCGCGGCGCCTCGGCACGCAGGCGCTTTTGCTCTGCGCGAGCCCCGCCTACCTCGCGGGCGCGCCGCCTTTGCGCACGCCGGAGGATTTGCGCCAGCACGCGTGCGTCGAGCTCGCGCACGGCAGCGATCGAGGCCGCTGGCGCTTCACGCGCGGCGGCAAGGCGCGGACGGTGACGATCGAGCCCCAGGTGATCACGAATGGGCTCGGGGCTTTGCGGCGCTGCGTGATTGCGGGCACCGGCGTCGGCCAGGTGCCCAATTACCTCGTGCTCGACGATTTGCGCGAGGGCCGGCTGGTCCAGCTCCTGCCCGGCTGGTCCTTGCCGGAGCGTGGCGTTTATGCGCTCCACGCGGGGGGCAGTTTGCTCCCGCCGCGCGTGCGCCGCTTCGTGGACGTGCTCGCGCGGATCGTGGCCGCGCGGCTCGGCCCGGCGCGAGGGTGAGGGAAGCGCCGCGCGTCGGTCATGCCGTGATCGGCTGGAACGCAGGGATCGGCGCGGCGTGCTCGGCGCCGCTCGTGGCCGTCTCGGTGTGCTGGGCCGGCGCGACGTCCGTGAACAGGCGCGCGATGAAATCGTTGACGAACTTTCCTCTGGGATCGGCCGCGTGCCGCGCCCTCTGGAAGCGGGTGAAGCGTTCCCCGTACATCGCGGCCATTTCCTTCGCGCCGGCGCGTGTCGCCTTTCCGAAGTGGAGCTGCCCGCCGTGCTTCCACAGAATCTCCTCCACGTCGGCGAATACCTTCGTGGAGTCGACCGAGAGGCTCGGCGCGAGCTCGATGAAGCAGGTGCGGCGGCCCACGCCGGGGCCGAGGAGGCTCTGCGACTTGTCCGGCGTGAAGCGGACCTCGATGATCGTCAAAAACCGCTTTTCTTCGAGGTACGCGAACACCTCGTCGAGGCAGGCCTGGTGCGCGTCGTACGGGACGCCGTATTCGAGCTCGTCGTGGCGATAAAAAAGTTTGCGCGGAAAACCCTCGCGCGCGGGGTAGACGGTGGAGTGCCCGTTCATCGTGAGCCGCATGAAGCCGAGGCCGAGGTTCGCCACGAGGTCCGACAGGTCGAGCAGCTTCGCGAGGCCGAGCGCATAACCCGACACCAGCATGTCGGTGAGCTCGAGCCGCATCTTGTGCAGCCGGTAGAGCGACGTCGGAGGCTCCACGGTCCGATCCCAGACGTTCATGCGGACGCTCTCCGTGTAGACGCCGCCGATGTAATAGAAGCTCACATGTTTGTGCTCCTCCAGGATCGCATCGATGTTCTTCGTGACCCAGTCGCGCTCCACGATCTCGACTGATTTGCGGAGGTTGTACGCCGACTCGCACTGGATCTCGACCTCGGTGATGACCCCGCACGCGCCGAGGCCGCCGAGCGCCGCGTGGAACATCTCGTCCTTGGGGTAAAGCGTCCGCGCGCGGCCCTCGGCGTCGACGAGGCGGAGCGAGAGGACGTTCGAGGACAAGAACCCGTCGTCGCGCCCGGTTCCATGAATGTCGGTCGAGAGCAACCCGGCGAGGCTCTGCGCGTCGGTCGATCCCTGCACCGAGAGCGCGAGGCCATGGTCGAGCAATACGGCCGTCAAATCGCGCAGGCGAATGCCCGTCTGCACGCGGACCCTGCGCGTCACCTCGTCGATCGAAAGGACTTTCGTGTACCGGTCGAGCGAGAGCATCGTCCCGTTCGTCAGCGGAGAAGCATTGAAGGTGTGCCCGCCGCCGACCGCCCGGAGCCGCGTCGATTCCCTGACGATACGGCAGATCTCCTCTTCCGTCTCCGGGGTCTCGAAGGACGCCGGCTGGCTCTCGAAGCTACGGCTCCAGTTCGACCAGATGCCCCGGAGGCGCGCATAACGTCCTTCATGCAGGACGTGCTCGCCGAAAGAGAGGATGTAAACGACCGTGTTGGCCGTGTTGATGGTCCAGGTACGAGCGATCCTCTCGATACGATCGGCCGCGCGCCTGCATTGATATTCCAAAAAGCTCATCTCGAAAACCCCCATGACTCACCTCCGGACGGCGAGGGTGTGCCTCGCGTCGTTTCACCGACGAACACCGACGATCCGCGACGCCGACCGGCGTCGATGCAATGCCGAGCGCGCGCGGTTATCCGCGCCCGATACGCACGTCGAAAAACTGGTTCATCTTTCCCCCCCTCATCGCGTGTGCCGTGCGCTCGGGGCCATCGAGCGTCGAACCACCCACCCCGACGCTCGGGCCGCCCCAGGCGATGTTGCCAGACTAACTGGCTTGCTTTACGGAGGTCAAGCGGTATTGCAGCCGACGTGGACGCGTCATGGGGGGGGCTCGACCGATGGGATCGAGCCGAGCCGAGTCGTCCCCCGCCTATGCCTTTTCGGGCTCCGCGCCCGGCGGAACGGCAGCCGCGTCCTCGACCTCGGGCAGGCCGGCGCGGCGGCGGGCGGTGGGGCGCACGCGGTCGGCGAGGGCGGGCCGCCGGGCCAGCGTGAAGAGGCCGGCCAGGGTGTCGGCGACGCCGGGATAAACGCTCCCCCAGCGAGCCATCAGCTCGTCTTTTGCATTTTGCGTGAGCTGCGCCTCGCGTTTTTCGCGTTCGACGTCGTGCAGGGCGGAGCGGAGCGCGGTCATGGCGAACGCGAGGTCGTCGGCGGCGGCGATCGGGGCGAGCGTCAGGCTCTTGATTTTGGGCTGCTCGGTCAGCGGGCGCTCGCGCAGGAGCTTCTCGGCTTTGCCAGCGAGGCCGAGGAGGAGCTGCGGATCCTCGGGCAGGGCGCTATTGAGCCCATACGCGTCGGCGAGGGCGGGACCATAACTGCGGACGACGAGCTCGCGGAGCGAGGCATACACGTTTTTCAGCTCGGCGACGCGTTCGTCACGTGCGGCGCGATAGCCATCGTCGTCGGCCAGTTCGACGGCGTGGGCGCGATCGGCGGTTTCGAGGGACGCGACGTACCGGCCGAGGGTATCACCGAGGGCGGCGAGGAAATCGGCGACGGTGACCTTGTCGGGCGCGCCGCCGGGGAAGAGGAGCCTTTCCAGCTCGCCGGCGACCTCCGGGCCGTGCACCGCAGCGGCGCCCTGCACGGCGCGGGCGATGGCTGCACGATCGGCAACCATCTTGGAGACTTTGCTCATGGTACCTCCGTGGAGAAGGTGGCCTGTGTAACACAGGAAGGGTGGGCCAAGGAACAGGTTTCAGAATGAAAGTGGAGGGCCGGCATACGTTCGCTGCGCGTGGTCGTTGCGGGGGAAGGCGAGGCGGGCGGGACGGGAGGCGGGTTTCAGGCGGGGAAAGGCGTGGTGGGGGGGAAGGCGAGGGAGGTGTCGTCGGGGAAGGGTGGAGGGGGCGGGAAGGGATGAGGGGTCAGGTTTGAGGAAGGCGGGGCGGGGGCGGCGGCGGGGAGGTTGCGAACTGCGAGGGGCGAGGCGGGGCGCTCGCGAAGGGGGTGTCATGGTGGTATAGCCGGGACGGCGGGTCGGCGGGCCGTCTGTGCAGGAACCCCGGCGCTGGCCGGCGTCCTGCGACGTTGGCTTGGCCGAAGCCGAGGCATGCCGACAGAATGATCTCGTGGAAGGAAGGTCCTCATGCCGCCCAGCCGAGTGAACGCCGCGTGGCTCCAGCCGATCAGCACGGATCCAGGGCTGCTCGTGAACCGCGAGGAGGAACTCGACGACCTCGTGCGGCGGCTCGAAGAGCTCCGTGAGGCGCAGCTTCGCAGTGCGCACTTCATGATCACGGGAGCGCGGGGCGTCGGGAAGTCGATCTTCACGCGGGCGGCGCTGGCTCGCTTCGCGCACAAGCACCCCGACCATGCCGTCTGCCTCACGATCGACAGCCGCGGCCTTCGTTACAGGCCCTTCCTGAACCGGTTCGCGAACGAGCTCGTCGAGGCGATCAAGCCGCGTGCGGAGAGGTTCAAGCGCCAGGGTATCGCCCGCGTCCTCGATCAACTCGCGCTCTTCGCGAACCATAGCCAGATCAACCGCTCGCAGACGGATACGGTCGGTCGGCGGTACGGCGTAGACGCGTCGCTCGGCGCGGACTTGCTGTTGAAGCTCCAGAGCAAGCTCACCTGGGAGGAAACACGGAGCGTTGGGCAGGCGGTCCAGCTCTCGCTGACGGTGACCGACGAGCTGCTCCACGCGGCCATCACGGCGACCCTGGAGCGCCTCGCCGAGGACGACTCGCGCTGGATGGTCGTCGTCTTTTTCGACGACCTCGATCAGGCGCTCCCCACGGACCACGAGGAAGACGTGGCGATGCTCTTCCGCCACGTCCTCGATCTTCGGCCCTGCGTTTCGCTCGTGCACTTCCGGACGGAGGCCCTCGTGGAGAACGTCGCCAGGGAGGCGACCGAGAAGATCGACCTGAAGCCGCTCACAGCCGAGGTGCTGTTCGAGCTCGTTCGCCGGCGGCTCGAAGCGGCGACCGAGACGGTGAAAAAGCAATTTCCGCTGGACACCGACTGGTCCGCCGTCCACCGCCTCGCTGCGTGCACCGGCAATCCCCTGGTTTTTCTCAAGTGGGTGCACGGTCTCATGCGCTCGCAGCCGTGGCCGCCGCCGGCGAACTGGACCGATCCGGGGAGCCTCGCCCGCCTCGTCTTCACGGCAGATCCCTTCAATGGCGCGGACCCGGAGCTCGTGCGCCGTCTGGCCGAGACCGTGGATCGCTGCGATGGAGGACGGCCTCAGGTGACGCTCCTGCGCGAGGACCTTCTTCGCGGGTGCGCCAAGACGGACCCGGGAAAGGCGCCCGGCATGACCGAGCAGGAGATCGACGACCTCGTGAAGCTCCAGGTGCTGCTCCCGAAGCACCGCTTCCAGCCCACCTTGGGGTACCGCATGCAGCCGGTGCTCGATTTGCTGCGCCCGAGCGTGCGCGCGAACCTCTGAGCCCGAGGTATGCGCGCGCTGCACCTCATCGGCCTGCGGACGGCCACGGGTGAGAAGGTCCGTCTCTACCCCGCTGATACCTTTCCGCTCTTTTTGCCGTCGTGGCTCGTGGAGAGTGACCGCGAGATTTTGCTCGCGTTTTACCAGCAGATTCTAGGGGAGGACACGCTTCGTCGCGCTGAGGTCGAGTGGTATCGCAGCATCGTTGATGCGGACCGGGAGTTTCTGCGCAACCTGCGCGAGCGCCACGGATCCGACGAGTTCCTCGTCGTCGTGAAGGTGCGGCGCCCCGACGTCGATCTGAACGACGTCCTCGCGCAGCCGGAGCTCCAGGGCTTTCAGCATGTGGCCATTACGAGCGACTTTCCCGTGGCCAACGAGCGCCTGGGGAAGCTCGGTGAGATTGGGCGGCTCGTGCAGACGACAGCGGAGGAGATCTACGAGGAGATGGTCCGCGAGCTCGGGCTGCGCCCGGATGGGATCGAGCTCGTTGAGCCTCTCGTCCAGACGCTCCTCAATCCGATTCTCGTGATTGAGACGTACAACGCGTTGCTCGATGTCCATGCAGAGAACGTGGCGCGCGAAAACCAGCGGGATGCCATTTACCGGCGTATTCTCGGCCGGCTTCTCGACACGATGCCGGGAGGCGAGGTCGTGGGCTTGGTTGTCTTGGCGCTGCGCGGAGAGAAAGGGTTCGCCGCGGCCATGAAGGAGCCCGAGCGCACGAACGTACTCGCATCGCTCCGCGGCCGGATGCTGGTGCGCGACCGGAAGATCATCCTCTGGGCAAGGTTCCTGTCGGAGGAGTTCGTGCGTGAGCTGCTGCGCGAGCGCGTCCAGCGGCTTGCGTACCCGGAGGCGAGACCAGCCCATGGCGCACGACGCGTCATGAAATGGCTGGATCCGGCGGCCCAACCGGTTGCGAAGGATCGCTTGCGTGCCGACGTTTTCGCGATCTTCAAATGGCTCAACGAGGGGCAGCTCGGCCGTGCACGTACCGAGCTCCAAGCGCTGGAAAGCCGCCTCGACGAACCGGGCGTGACGATGGTGACCCGGAGTTACTACTGGCTCGCCGCGGCGCGCATGCTTCACCTGGAAGGACGCTGGGCTGAAGCCGAGTCGCTCTTCCGCAAGGCGCTCTCGCTTCAAAAAGAGGGAGGTGCCAACGCCAAAATCCATGGAATAATTCTCCACAACCTCGCGTGCGGCCTGCGCGACAATGGTCGCTGGACCGAGGCCGAGCCGCTCTTCCACGAGGCGCTCCGCCTGGGGGAGGAGGGAGGCGACACCGCCACCAGCCGTGGGCTCACCCTCCACGAGCTCGCGTGCGGCCTGAGCGACAATGGTCGCTGGGCCGAGGCCGAGCCGGTCTTCCGCGAGGCGCTCCGGCTCAAAGAAAAGGGAGGCGCTACCGCCATCAGCCGCAGCATCACCCTTCACGAGCTCGCATGCGGCCTGTGCGACAATGGTTGCTGGGCCGAGGCCGAGCCGCTCTTCCGCGAGGCGCTCCGGCTGGGGGAGGAGGGAGGCGACACCGCCACCAGCCGTGGGATCACCCTCCACGAGCTCGCGTGCGGCCTGTGCGACAATGGGCGCTGGGCCGAGGCCGAGCCAATGTTCCTGGAAGCGTTGCGGCTGAAGCGGGAAGGCGCGGCCTCGGCAGAGGAACTGGCGGTGACGCTCCGCGCCTACTCTCGGGGGCTCCGGGCACACGGCCGGCACGAAGAAGCCGCCCTGCTCGAAGCGGAGGCAGACCTCCTCGACGAAGCTGCAACGCGCGTCGTCGAGACCTCAACCCAAGCAACCGCGCGCGAAGCGGTGGGGCCCGACGAGTCCGGTCGCGGCGATTAACTGCCGCTATCCGGCCCTGCCCGCCGACGCGAGTAGCCCGGCCATTTTCTCCTGGCATACCCGTTCCACCACGGCCGCGAGCGCCCGCACCCGCTTGCCCAGGGTGGCGAGCTCCTCCGTCGTGACGCGATAACTTTTGTCGTACCGGGCGTCGATGTAGGCGCGCCGGAGCAGCTCGAAGAGGTGCTTGTCCTCGGGCGTCGTCCGCGGGAGCGCTCCGCGCAAATCGGGGTGCAGCAGCGCGACCTCCTCGTCGAGCTCCTCCAGGTTGTGCGATTTGCGCTTGTATCCCGTGTACACGAGGCTTACGGCGACGTAGAGCCGTTCTGCTGCCTGGTGCAGCAGAAATGCAGCGTGAGCATTGCGGCCCTTGTTGGTATAGAACTCGAACCCTTCGAGAAAGCCGGTCGCGCTCTCAAACCAATACGAAAAATTCCGCTCCGCCCTCGCGGCGCGCTCCTTGGGTGTGGCCTCTCTCGGCCGCGCCAGCGTGTGCTTCCGCGCGTCGTACAGGAGTACGCCCTCGTTCCGGATGTCGCCGAAGAAATAGTTCCCGGCGCGGATCTCGCGGTTCACGTACTTGATATCGTGGGCGATCAACGTGATCGGCGCCTCGCCCGACACCTCACGCGCCTTCGTCCCGAGTTCGGACCAGAGCGCCGTGTCCTCGGCGAGCTTCGGGCTCTTCACGATCGCGAGCAGGTCGTAATCGCTGAAGTAACCGTGCTCCGGATCCTCCACCCAGTCGCCGCGGGCGTGGCTGCCGAACAGGATCAGCATCTCCAGGGGCGCGCCGGTCCGGAGGATCTCGGTGATCGCGCGGAGCTCCTCCTGCTTGCGGGCGGGCAGGTGGTCGAGCGACGTCTTCATGAGGTTCCTCGGGCGACAGGCACGGCAGGGGGGCGGCAAGCTTGGCCGAGTTCGTCCCGGAAACGCAAGCCCCACTGCGCTCCCCGCTGACCCCGCTGCACGCTTGACCTCTCCCGCCCGTTTGTCCAAGCTCGCCGGCCTATGACCTGGCGCCGTGCGCTCGTTCCACTCCACGTGCTCGTCACGCTCTCCGCGGGCGCCTTCGCTTGCGCTTCGGGCGCGCCCGCGCCTCAGCCATCGGGCGCGCCCGCGCCTCAGCCATCGGGCGCGCCCGCGCCTCAGGCATCGGGCGCGCCTGTCGTCTCTGCATCCGCCGAAGAGAGGGTGCGCGCGGATACGCCGGTCCCGGTCGAAAAGGGCTGCCCCGCCGCGGCGCCCACGGAGAAGAGCGCCTGCGGTTCCGCCGGTCGGCTCTGTACGTATGCCTCGTCCCTGGGGTGCGGGACCGTATACGATTGCCACCTCGGGAAGTGGCGCGTGGCCCTACCCGTGGCGTGCACGGACGCGCATCGGGACGGCGCTTGCGCCCCGGAGCCGGAGCGGGACCGCGCTCCGAAGACGCCGCTCGAGAAAAGCCCTATTTGCCTCTATTCCGGAGCCACGGCGTGCAGCTACCACGTCGACGCGCCGCCGCAGCCGTGCAGCGGCGTGCCCCGGCAGGTGCCACCGCCCAAGTTCGTGTGGCGCTGCAACGAATTGACCTCCGGCGGATGTGGTGCTGGTTTCGCCGAAGGTGAGCGCTGCGCACCCGAGGGCGTGTCCTGCGGGACGACCTGCTGCGGGACGAGCGCGGTTTGCTCGGGTGGGAAGTGGCACGTCACAGAGCACGGCTGCCCGCCGCAAGCGCCCGGAGGGCGCTAGATGTTCTAGAGCCGCACGACCTTCCCCTTGTCGCCTTCGACCTTCCGCAGCGCGTCCCGCGTATCGACCACGAGCTTCGCCTCTCGCAGCATCCGCGCATAATCGACCGACGCGTGATCCGTCACGATCACGACCGCGTCGTATTCGCCGTAGGCCACGGTGCTCGGCTCCGAGCGCATCACGATCCCGCCTTCATCGCATTCGGGCACGTACGGATCGTGATACCGCACCTCGGCCCCGAGGCCCTGGAGCTGGTGAATGATGTCGAACGCCGGCGACTCGCGGTAATCGGCCACGTCGCGCTTGTACGCCACGCCGCTCACCAGGATCTTCGATCCATTCGCCGCCTTTCGCTCGCCGTTCAGCGCCTGCTGCACGAGGTGCACCACGTATTCGGGCATCGCGCTGTTGATCGTGTCCGCGAGCTCGATGAACCGCGCCTGATACTTGAGCGTCCGCATCCGCCACGACAGGTAGAGCGGGTCGATCGGAATGCAGTGCCCGCCGAGGCCCGGGCCCGGGAAAAACGGCATGAAGCCGAACGGTTTTGTGGCTGCCGCCCGGATGACCTCCCAGACGTCGATCCCGAGCTTCCGGCTCATCAGCGCGACCTCGTTCACGAGGCCGATGTTCACCGCGCGGAACGTGTTCTCCAGGAGCTTCACCATCTCGGCCGCGTCCGTGCTCGACACGGGCACCACGGTCTCGATGATCTTGCCGTAGAGCGCCATCGCGACCTCGAGGCAGCCGGGCGTCGCGCCGCCGAGCACCTTCGGCGTGTTGCGCGTGCCGTACGTCTTGTTGCCCGGATCCACGCGCTCGGGGCTGAACGCGATGAAGACGTCCTTGCCGAGCTCGTAGCGGCCGGCCGTGAGCTTCGGGACCAGGACTTCGCGCGTCGTGCCAGGGTACGTCGTCGACTCCAGCACGATGAGCATGTTCGGGTGCTGGTGCTCCGCGATCTCGTCGCTCGCCGACAAGATGAAGCGCATGTCGGGGTCTTTGGTCTTGTTGAGTGGCGTCGGGACGCAGACCACGATCGCGTCCGCCGAGCCGAGGACGTCGGGGTCGGTCGTGGCGCGCAGGCGGCCCGCCGCGACATGCGGCGCGAGCGCCGAAGACGGGATGTCGCCGATGTACGATTCGCCCTGGCCGAGCAGCCGAACCTTCTCGCGATCCTTGTCGTAGCCGGTGACGGAGAAGCCGGCCCGGGCGAACTCCACGACGAGCGGCAGCCCGACGTAGCCGATGCCCACGACGACGATGTGCGCGCTACGATCCTCGATCTTCTTGAGAAGCTCCTGCACGATGCGTGTCCCTTTCACGAGTCGACCCGGCCCTCCAGGATGGAAAGCGGTCCTTCGATCAGCATGTCGCGTGCCTCCGCCACGCCGAGCGCCCGGTGGAGGTGTTCGATGCCCGCCGCCACGTCCTCGACGTCCCGCGGGCCATGGGCGTCGCTGCACGCCGCGTAGTAGTACCCCTCTGAAAGCAGCGCCTCCGCGCACTTGCGCGTCGCCCGGCCGTACTTGCCAACGAGCGAAGCGACGTCGAGCAGAAGGACGACGCCGCCGTCGAGCAGCGGATCGAGCACGGTCCGGTCGTCCCAGACAGGCTCGTACCGCTCCGGATGCGCGAGCACGGGCCGGAGTTTTTTCTTCCGCTTGAGGTCGGCGAACCGAGACGCGAGGCGCGCGGGAAAGGCCCGCGGGGAGAGCTCGACCAGGACGGCGCGCTCGCCGGGGTAGGGGAGCGCTTCGCCCCGCATGAGGCGCTCATAGACGACGTCGTCGAAGAAGTGCTCCGAGGAGAGCGCGAGCTCGGGCAGGCCGGGCGCGTCCGCGAGGGCCGTTCGCGTGGCCTCGTAGGCGCGCGCGAGGTCGCTCTTCGTGTTGTCGAACATCCCAGGGCGCATGTGCGGCGTGGCGACGACCTTGCCGAACCCGGCGCCCGCGAGGCCCGTGAGCAGGGCGCGGCTGTCTGCGACGGTCCTCACGCCGTCGTCGATGCCGACCACCCAGTGGCAGTGAAGGTCGATGTACCCCGTCATCACGCGCCGCGCGAACCTAGCAGTTTTTGAGCGGGTTGCGCGGTGATGGGACGCCGTCGCGGACGGCAGGACGGGGAACCGCGGGTTTTTACAGGGCGCGTGTGATGACCTTGGCGATGTCGAGATCCCTGAGGCAGCCGTCGGAGCCCTTGCCGAACACACACGCGAGGGTGACGACGCCGTCCTTCAGGCCCACGGAGGCGGTGCCGTCTTTCAGGTTCGTGACGACGATACGCTTCACGCCCTCGCGGACGGCCTCCTTGCCGAGGTCGTCGACGCAGATGACGCGGAAGGCGTTGGCGAGCAGGCGGACGCCGAGGTGCTGGACGTTCTTCAGCGCGGCTTCGTCGGTCTCGAAGGTCGGCCAGTCGACATCCACGACGACGGGCGCGCCGGCGGCGTCCTGGATGGCTTTTTGCTCGTCCGGAAGCCAGGACTCCTTCGCTTCCTTGATGAGCCGCTTTTCGATGAGTCCCATGGAAAACCGCCTCCGTTCGAACGCGTGACGATCACGCCGGGGGCGGAGCATACAGGAACGGGATCTCGCCGGAAAGTGGACCCCACGGGCGCGTCCGGGCGACCCTTTTGGGGCAAGGAGGTTGTCTCTTGAGGATGGATCCCATGGAGGCCCCGCCGTCGTCGCTCGGGGCCGAGCGCCGCAGGCGGAGGAGCGACGATCCGATCACGGCGCTGCACTACCAGCTCTCGGTCGCGCGCAGCGAGGGGAAGCTCGAAGCCCTCGTGCTGGTCGACGATCGAGGCTGTCTCGTCGCCGGCGCCGGTTCGTGGCCCGTGTGCGAGGAACTCGCCGCCTACGCGCCGCTGCTCGCCGAGCCCGGTTTGCCCACGACCGCGGCCGTCGGCACGCGGATCGCCGATCTGTCGCGCGAGGTCCTCGTGAGCCCCCTGCCGCTCGGCGCGGCCGAGGCGTTGCTCGCGGTTCGCGGGGGCGGGGACGACCGGTCGGCCTACGTCGCCCGCGCGGCGGCGGGATGCCGGCGAATTCTGCGGGCAGCCTGAGCGCTTTCCGTCATCCCCGAATCTCCCGAGCCGTGCTAAAGGGCCGGCCGTGGCAGCCTCGGATTCTCGTTCGTCCACGCCCGGCGGGCTCGGCAAGCTCCTCGATTCCCGGCGGGTCCTCCTCGTCGTAGGGTGCGGCGGGGTCGGCAAGACGACGACCACGGCAGCGCTCGGCCTCGCCGCGGCGCGCCGCGGGAAACGCGTCCTCTGCTTGACGATCGATCCGGCGCGGCGCCTGTCGCAGAGCCTCGGCATCGAGGAGATGAAGACCGAGGCGCAGATGATCGACCCGGCCCTGTTCGCGCAGGCCGGCGTGCCCGTCACGGGCTCGATGACCGTGATGATGCTGGACACGAAGAGCACGTTCGACTCGCTCGTGACGCAGCTCGCGCCCTCCGCCGAGCAGCGTGATCGCATCCTGAACAACGTGCTCTACAAGTACATCTCCACGTCGCTCGCCGGTACCCAGGAGTACATGGCGATGGAGAAGCTCTACGCGACGAAGGGCGATCCGAGCTACGACCTCATCCTGCTCGACACGCCGCCGACGCCAAACGCGCTCGACTTCCTCGACGCGCCGGAGCGGCTCGTGGGCGCGATCGACAGCGCCGCGACGCGGTGGCTCGTGCAGGCCGTGCAGAGCTCGGGGAAGTTCTCGCTGAACGTGCTCGCGAAGAGCGCAGCCGCGATCGTGCGCGGCATCGGCAAGGTGTCGGGCAGCGGGTTCCTGGAGCAGATGGCGGCGTTCATCGCGGAGATCAACTCGGTCTTCGGCGGATGGAAGAAGCGCGCCGACGCGGTGAGCACCGCGCTGCGCGGGCCCGACGTCGCGTACGTGCTCGTGACGACGCCGGACCCGCTCGCAGTGCGCGAGGTGATGTTCTTCGCGGACCGACTGCGCGAGCAGGACATGCGGCGCGACGCGTTCGTGGTGAACCGCGTGCACCCGACATACGGGCGCGTGCCGGACGTGGCGGAGGTGGAGGCGGCGCTCGCAAAGAGCGCAATCTCGCTCGGGCCCGATGCGCCGGCGCGGCTGCGGCGCGCCGCGGAGGACGAGAGCCGCATGGGCAAGCTCGACGCGCTGCATCTCGTAGGGCTCGAAGCAGCGCTGGAGGACGAGGCCTCAGGCGGGAGCCTGCTCGCGCACGTGCCAGCGTTCCCGTACGACATCCACGATCTGGAGCGGCTGTCGCGGATCGCCGAGGTCCTCGCGCCGTAGGGCGCAACCCCATCGTCCCCGTTCCGCCCGAGCCGTCCTCGTGGCATGGTCGGGGCATGGATCGAGGCGGCAAGGCGGCCAGCAGTTTCTCTCGTTCGCGTGCGCGGTGGGCGTTTCTGTCGTTGCTCGGCGCGCCGCTCGTGCTCGCGTGGATCGCGGGCGCAGCAGGGTGCCAGGAGGACGAGGCACTCGAGCCGCGCCCCGGCTTCCCCGGCGATAGCTGCACGAAGACCGACGACTGCGCAGTGCCGCTGCGTTGCATCAGCAACGTTTGCGTGGTCCCGCCCGGATCGGGTTCAGACGACGGCGGCACCAATCCAGACGGCTTCGGTCCCGGCCCCGGGCCAAGCGCCAACGACGGGCCCTGGAGCCAGTGCGACGAGTGTCTGGAGGGGACGTGCGGGCAAGCCGAGAAAGCATGCGGGCCCGATTGCCGCAGCATCGAGGCATGCATCGAGACCGTGTGCGCAAACCTCAGCGCCACGGGATCCCCAGACGAGGGCGCATGCTTCGTGTACTGCCAGGACCGCTTCCCCTCCGGAAAAGATCAACACCTCGCGCTCGTGAACTGCGCACAGGACGTGATGTGCTCGCCGCCCTGCGCGTTCTACCCGCAGGACTACGATCTCTGCCGGACGTTCATGAACAACGGCGACTGCACGGGCTACCAGAAGGCATGCGAAGCCGACCCGCGATGCGGGGCCTACCGCGATTGCGTGAAGTTCTGCGGGACGATCGGAGACTGCACCGCCTGCGACGACTCGGCCGACGCGACCGAAGGCCGGAAGCTGCTCGAAGCCTACGAGCAGTGCATCGCAGGGGAGTGTTTGACGGAGTCGTGGATCCCGTGAGAGCGGAGTTCACAGGGTAGCGTAGCGCCGGGGTTTCACCCCGGACCCGACCAGGGGTTGTCCACCCCTGGACCCGGACCAGCGCAAGCGCTGGACCCGGGGCGACAGCGCGCGATGCGCGCTGTCGACAGGAACACGTTCCCAGCACATCGGGCAACGCTGATGTCTCCGTTGGCAACGCCGTTCGTGGTCTTGCCACGGGCCCGTCCGAGAAACCGCGCATCGCG
>NZ_JARZHG010000047.1 GCF_029946505.1 Polyangium sp. y55x31 | reverse complement strand
CCCGCGGCCCCGACGGACGTGGCCCCCTTCGCGCCCGCGCCGAAGCCGCCGGCCGCGCCCGCCGTCGCACCTCCAGCGGCCCCCGCCGCCAAGCCCGCCGCGCCCGTGGTACCTGCCGGCGCCAAACCCGCGCCCGTGGCCCCCGCCGCGCCCGTGGTACCCGCCGGCGCCAAACCCACGCCCGGCGCCCCCGCGACGCCCGGCACCAAATGGCCCGGCAGCGGCAAACCGAATACCTAGAGCGTCGAACAGGGGCTGACCGTCGTCGTCGGCGCCGCGCGCTCGCGTCTGCCTTCGCGAGCGCGTCAGCCCGATCGCTTCATTCGAGGTTCACAGGCAGGTATGGGCGAGGCAATCCTGACCGGCGGGGCAGGGATAACTCGGCCCGCACACGATCGGATCGAGACACCCAGGGATCGGCGAGTTGCACGTCCACGGCTCGACGCAATCCGCGATGGTCTTTTGCTCCACGTCCGAAGCCTGGCTACATTCACTCGTGCACTGGGCGCCGTCCGCGGCGTCCAGGAGCCCGCATTGTAGCATCTTCTTGCAGGCGTCTTGACACCTCGCCAGGTTATTGCCCCCGCCTCCGCCGCTCGAGCTCGCGCTCGAGCTCGACGTGGTGGTCGCGTTGTTCTGGCACGCCCCCGTGGTCTCCCCCTCCGCCTTTTGGCACGTCTGGTCCGAGGCGCAGTTCACGTTCGAGAGGCACCCGGCCTTGCAATCGGAGAGCGCCGCGTCCGCGCAATATTGGCCCGGCTGACACGACTTCGCGACCATGTCGGGGAAACTGCCGCACGACGTGAAACCCTGCTGGGGATCCGTGCCGCCGGTGGGCCCGGAGTCAGCGTCGCCCTCCCCCCCACAGGCCACGAACGCAACGAGGAGCGTCGACACGAGCACACCAAAAACAAGCGACGAAGAGCGGACCATCAAGACCTCCTGAGCGCCATCCATCCGTGGCGCCGTACCGAAGATGCTCGGGGGATCCGTTCGTCGCAGACATTCTGCATGCCCCCCCGAATTTCGTCGGCCGGCGCCAGATGTAGGCGGGGACGCCGGAGGAGCGTGGCCTCAGACACGGTAGAGGTAGACGGCGCGCGACCGCTGCGCTGGGTTGTCCGCTCGCGGTCATCGGCGTGAAATGTCGGGCCGCGGGCGCTCCGCGCGTACGGGTAAAACCGGTAGCTACGCGCGCGCGAAGTACGTGCCGTGCTCGAGGTCGGCGAGCAGGCCCGCCTGCTCGGGCTTCCAGCCGAACCGCTCCTGCGTGAGCGCGCTCGACGCAGGGGTGTCGAGCGCGAAGAACGCGCCGAGCCAGCCGAAGTGCTGTGCGGGGACCGACTCGACAGGCAGGCCGAGCTTGCGACCGATCACGCCGGCGATGTCGCGGGTCGGGATACCTTCGTCGCCGACCGCGTGGAGCCGCGCGCCGGCCGGTGCCTTCTCGAGCGCGAGGACGAACAGCCGCGCGGCGTCGATCCGATGCACCGCGGGCCACCTGTTTTCGCCATCTCCGACGTACCCCGAGCGCCCGGTCTTGCGCGCGATCTCGATCAGCATCGGGACGAACCCGTGGTCGCCATCCCCGTGAACCGACGGCGGCAGCCGCAGCGAGGACACGCGCACGCCGCGGCTCGCGAACGAGAAGGCGAGCCGCTCGGAGGCGGTCCGCAGGCCGCCGGTCGACGTATCGGGCGTCTCGTCCTCGGTGGCGACGTGGCCCCGCGTGAAGCGCGCGAGGCCGGAGGCGATGACGAGTGGGCGATCGGAACCGACGAGCGCGCTGCCGAGCGCCTCGATCGCGCCGCGGTCCTTCTCGCAGTTCCCGGCGTAGTCGTTGAAGTCGTCATGAGAGAACGCGCAGTGGATCACCCCGTCGCAGGCGGCGGCGCCGCGGCGCAGGCTATCGAGATCCGTGAGCGAGCCGCGGTGCACGTCGACGCCGGCGGCGACGAGCCTCTCGGCGGACGCATCCGAGCGCGCGAGACCGAGCACGCGGTGGCCGGCGCGGACGAGCTCGGGGACGATGGCGGAGCCGATGAAGCCGCTGGCTCCCGTGAGGAAGACACGCATGGGAAACCTCCTTGGTTCGCGATCCACGATGGCACCGCCGCGGCGCTCGCGAAATACACGGCCGTCTCCAGTTCTTGCCCGATCGTCTACGCGGGGCTAGGCTTCCGCCGTGATCCCCGGGCGCGACCCGTTGAAGGACCTCATTGCGTGGTGGTGCCCCAGCGACGGCGTGCACGCCTCGCCCATACCCGGAATTTCTTGCATCAAAGTCTCGCGCCCGCAGCAACGCGCGAAGCGGCACTGGCGTGCGTCGTTCTGCATCGCCGTGCAGGGCACGAAGGAGATCCTGCTCGAGGGGCAGGTCTATCGCGAGCGCGAACCGCACTACATCGTCAGCCCGATCGACCTGCCCGTGACGAGCCGGGTCGCGGGCGTGTCGCCGGCGCGGCCGTTGTTGGGCCTGAAGATGGACTTCGATGCGGTCGCGGTGCGCGAGGTCGCGGCGCAGCTCGACCGCGCGCGGCCGGACGACGTCGAGCACCCGGGGCGCGCGATCTTCATCGGCAAGGCGAGCGACCGCATGCTCGACGCCGCGCTCCGGCTGGGCGCGCTGTTCGCGACGCCCGACGATGCGACCGTGCTCGCGCCGCTCGTGAGGAAGGAGCTGATCTTTCACCTGCTGAAAGGCCCCGACGGCCCGGCGATCCGCCAGCTCGTGCGCGCGGGCAGCCAGGCGCACCGCATCGCCGAGGCGGTCCATCACTTGCAGGCATCACTCGCCGAGGACGTCGATATCGCCGCGCTCGCGCGCACCGCAGGGATGAGCCGGGCGGCGTTCTTCAAGCGGTTCAAGGAGGCCACCGCGATGAGCCCGCTGCAGTACCAGAAGCGCCTGCGCCTGCTCGAGGCGCGCCGCCTGATGGTCGAAGAGGGCGCGGGCGCCGAGGTCTCGGCGTTCCGCGTCGGCTACACGAGCGCCTCGCAGTTCAGCCGCGAGTATTCGCGTATGTTCGGCGACGCGCCGCTGCGCGACACCCGCGCGCTGAAGCAGACGGCCACGGTCGTCCAGGATATCTAGTCCGATCGCGTCTCGCCGGTGACGCCGGATGCCGCGATCACGGCACCTGAACCGTGACCTGCCCGGGGAACGAGATCTGAATCACCCCGCCCCACATGCACATCAGCTTCGAGCTGTTGTTCAGCGCGGGCATGTTCGCCAATAACACCGTTGGTGCACCGACGATCCACGGCGCCGGCGTGTTCGGAATGCACGGCATCGGCGTGAGCACGCCCATCGCCGCCGCCGTCGCCGCGGCCACCGTCGGGTTTGCCAGGCTCTGACACATCCCGAACGGCAGCACGTTCAGCATGGGCTTGCCGTCCATGATGTTCGCCAGCGGCCCCGGCGCGGTCATCGTCCGGTTCGCGGGGAGCACCGTGAGCGAGCTCGGCGCCACGCCGAAGCTGCATTGCATCATCGCGCCCATGCATACGTGCTGGCCCATCGTCAGCCTCCCGCGAGCTTGTTCACGACCTTGTCGAAGAAGGACTCTTTTTTCTCCTCCTTCGACTTCGGAATGCCCTTGTCGTCGTACTCGACCTCGATGCGCTTCTCGCCGTCCTTGTACGTCGCCTTCGACTTCAGCTTGCCCTGCACGTCGTAGCTGAACGCGTCGCCCTGCTTTTTGCCGTTGTCGTAGGTCGAGCGCTCGCGGACTTCGCCGTTCGGGAAGTACTCGACGACCTCCCCGTGCAGTTTGTCCGCCTTGTAGTTCGCTTTGCGCAGCGTGTTGCCCTTGCCGTCGAGGAAAAGCGACTCGCCTTCGAGCTTGCCGTTCTTGTAGAACGAGCGGACGACCTCGTTTCCTTGCTCGTCGAACGAAAGAAACGGGCCGTTCTGCTTGCCCTTCTCGAAATGGATCAAGGTGCGCAGCCGGCCGTCGTCGTAGAGCCGCGTCGGCCCGTGCTGCTCGCCCTTCAGGAACGTGACGATCTGCGAGATCTTGCCGTTCTCGTCGTGGAGCTTCGTCTCGCCGTGCAAGACGCCGTTCTCGAAGGACGAACGCTCGACCTCGCGCCCCTCCGGGTCGTACGTGATCGACAAACCGTGCAGCTTGCCCTTCTGGTAAAACGCCCGGTGCGCGATCTGCTTCTCGGTCTCCCCGTACTGCACGAACTCGCCGTGCAGCGCGCCGTCTTCCATCTGGAACCGGGAGATCAGCTTGCCGTTCTCGTCGCGCTCTTCGTGGTCGGTCGGCATCGGACCCTCGCTAGTTGATCTTCACCATGCCGCCCTTCAAGGTCAGCATGCCGCCGCCTTCCACCGCGGCCTGCGCGCCGCCCTTCGCCTTCAGCGCGATCGCGCCTTCGAGCGTCATGTTCGTCCCGCCCTTGGCCTTGAAATCGGTGCCGGCCTTCAGGTCCATCGCCGTCCCGGACTCGGCCTTGAAATCCGTGCCCGCCTTCATCGTGAAGGCCTGCTTGGCCTTGATCGTGACGCTCTTTGCCTCGATCACGAGGTCGCCGTCGACCTTGATCGTGTAGTTCTTCGTCACCTTGTAATCGAGGTTCGCCTTGTTCGTGTGCGCCTCGTCCTTGGTGACCTCCAGCGTGCGTTTGCCCTTCACGCTGTGCGTCTCGTCGCCCTTGTCGACCTTGATCGTGCGGTTGCCCTTGGTGACCGTGAGCGTCTCGTCGCCCTCCTCGATCGTCACCTTCCGCTCGTTCTTGACGTTCTTCACGTAATCGTGGAGGACCTTGATCGTCCAGTCGTTCTCCACCTCGAAGAGCATGTCCTTCTGGGCGTGCGCGTAAAACTCCTCGCTGTCCTTCTTGTCGTCGAAGCGCAATTCGTTCCCCGCCTCGCCCTCCTTCGACGATCGGCTCAGGATCGTGCTCTTCGTCTGCGCGCCCGGCAGCCCGTACGGCACCGTCTGCTCCGCGTTGTAGACCGAGCCCGTCACGAGCGGCCGATCCGGGTCGCCGTCGATGAAGCTCACGACGACCTCTTGCCCGATGCGCGGCAAGAACCACGCGCCCCAGCTCTTGCCCGCCCACGCCTGCACGACGCGCACGAAGCACGAGCTCTTGTCGTCCTTCGCGCCCTTGCGATCCCAGTGGAACTGGACCTTGATGCGCCCGTATTCGTCCGTCCACTGCTCCTCGCCGCTCTTGCCCACGACGACGGCCGTCTGCGTGCCGGGGATCGCGGGCTTCGGCGTGATGCGCGGCGGGCGGTACGAGGTCTTCTTCGGGAACGCCTCGAAGGTATTCGTGTACCCCTCCTGGCTCGCGCGGTGCACGATCGACGCGAGGACCCAGTCGGTGTTCGCGTCGTCCCGATCGTGCTCGTCGAGCTTGAACGCGTGGCCCGCCGTGAAGGCGCGACAATTGGACGTGCCCGACAAACGCACGGCCCGCGCCTCCTCGGCCTCGATGCGGAGCTTCGCGCGCGCGTCGCCCGGGCTCTTCTCGATGTGCCCGCCCGGGTACTCGAAGAGCTCGAGCTTGCCCGATTCGCCAGAGACCTCCGCGAGCAGCGACGTGCTCGGCATCTCGAAGTTGTAATCCGTCGCCGCGTACTTCCCCGCGACGATCTCCTCTTCGAGCGTGCACTCGACGACCGCGTCCTCGTCCACCGACGTGGAGAACTGCTCGACGAACCGCGCCTTGTCGAGGTTCGGGCACGGCGTGGCGGACGCGCTGTCGTCCGAGAGCACCATCACGTGCTTGCCGTCCTCGTGCTTGAAATAATAATGGATCCCCTCGTCCTCCATGAGCCGCGACACGAAATCGAGCGCGGTCTCCTGGTACTGCACGCAGTAGGGGCGCGGCGCGTAGGATCCCTTCAGCGAATCCTTGAAGTGTTCACCCGACGAGAAGCCGAGCTCCTGGAAGAGCGCCTTCATGATCTCGGGGACGCTCTTCTCCTGGAAGATCCGGCAATCGCTGGTCTTGCCGAGCATCCATAACCACGGGTGTAGCTCGGCGCGGTAGCGCGTCTGCTTGCCGACGCGCCCCGCCTGGACGAACCGCGTGCAGATCCCGTGGATGAAGCGCGGCTTCTCCTTGGCCATGCCCCGGATCGTCAAGGTCACGCCCTTGCCGACGATCGCCTTGAAGTCGAGCGCCTTCTCGGGCGAAAGCAGCTCGAGCTCGAAGCGGAAGAGCCCCGAGATCCGCTCTTCGCCGTGCAGATCGACGAGCAGCACCGCGTCCGCGCCGAAGGGCGTCGAGATGGCGATGCCGAGGGTGCCCTGCGGATAAGGCATGGATCTTCAGGCGAGAGCGTACCGGGCTTCTCGGGTTTTCGGCAAGAGGCTTGATCTCTGGCGCACACTCATCGAAGATCGAACGACTGTGGCACACTTGCCGGGAGAGACCTGCCGATGACGTTCTTCCGAACGGGCCATGGCCTCTTCCAGTTCGGGAGGCAAAAGCGCCTCGACAGGCACGGGATCCTCGCCTTTTTGCGCAGCGTCGCCGTCGATCGCCGCGGCATGTTGGAGCTGCGGCGCATCCTCGCCGAGGAGCTGCATCGCACCGCGATCCACAACCTGCGCGACGAGCTCGTGATCGAGCAGCTCGCCGATCGTTACCTGCGCGGCTCGCTCACGCTCGTCCACGTGCGCCCGCTCGACATCGGCATCGAGCTCGAAGGCTTCATGGTCGAGGGCGCGGACGCGACGCCCCTGACCGGCCCGAAGAACGAGGCCGGCGACCTGCGCCCCGCGCCCGAGGTGCCGCCCGAGTATCCGGTCCTCGCGCGTGTCGAGTCCGATCAGGTCATCGACTCCACGCTGAAGCTCGTCGCGAAGCTCGGCGATCTGCTCTTCAACGCATTCGGCCTCCAGAAGCGCCCCTCGACGCTCGCGCAGGCGCTCGTGCAGCTCGCGATCGACGAGGGCAGCGGCGTCAAGCTCGCGAACACGAAGGTCGATCTCGGCCTCGGCTTGCAGCTCCATCCGCAGGGCCAGGTCCTCGTCCCGAGCCCGCAGGTCAAGGACGCGTACGTCGCTGCGGCGGCCGAAATCGCGGCCGGTCCACGTCCGGCGGCGAAGGGCCTCATCGATTTGATGCTGCCGCTTTCGCGCGTCGACACGAGCCGCCGCTTCGACAACCCCACCGGCGACATGTCGGCGAAGAACGAAGCGTCCCCGGAAGAGGCCCCGAAGGCGCCGGCGCCCGCGCCGCCGGAAGAGAAGCCAAACCGCTGGATCTTCTCGCTCTGAAGCGTGGTCAGCGCACGACCCGGAGGGCGCCGCCCTCACGCGCGACGTAGACCGGGATCTTGAATCGCCCGCCGGCCTTGTTCGGGAGCGTCGAGAGCAGCGGGCGCTTCGGCTTGCGTACGAGCTCCCAGATTCGACCTTCACACATCGACACCGGCAGGATCTCCGCCTCGTCGAACGCGAGATCCATCGGCCCCGGGAGCAGGTTGTTCTGCACGAAGCCCACGAATTCGTCGCGCATGCGGGCCTCCGTCTGGTCGTACGCGGCCCCGTAATCGCGGAGCTTCGGCGCGAACTCCTTCACGAGCCCGGCCACGTCCGCCGCGGCGAACAGATCCCGAAGGTGCGTCGCGTAGGCGAGCAGCGGCTCCGGATCCTCGATGATCTCCGCCTCCCGGAAGAGCTCCGGGAATGCCGGCCCCTCGTTGTCGAATTCGAGCTTCATGAGCAGGGGGATCGAAGGGACCGCGCCGGCGAGCGCCGTTCGCAGGTCGATCGGCAGCACGATCTCCCCGCCCGCGTCCGGCGCCACGATGTCCCCTTTCTGATACGCCGACACCGAGCCCGTGATGTCGATGTCGAGCGGCGAGCTCATCCCCTCGCGCGTGATCGTCGGCAGCGCCTGGATTTCGAGCACGTTCCCCTTGCCGACGAGGAGCTGATTGATCGGCGGCGCCACGCTGATCGGCGCGCGCGCGTCCACGGCCAAAAGCTGAAAGCCGTTCAGCGTGATCCGCGCGAGGCAGGCGCGCAGCGTGAGGTTCAGGTGGAAGATGGGCTTGCCCGGCATGGTCCTATGTGCACCTGTCCAGGAGCTCCTTGCACGGGTCGATATAACTGCCCGTGATGATCACATCGAGCTCCTTGTTGACGAAGTTCAGGAAGGCTTTGTCTTCGACCCAGTCCCGCGACCAGTCCCTCTTGCCGAGCACGTCGAGCCGTTGCCGGATGTCGTGCGCGAGCCCCTCGATCGATCGCGTATCGCGCAGGATGTCGCTCCGGCTGTCGATCTTCGCCGTGAGCTTCTCCGCGATCTCGTCGGCCGTCCACTCCTTGTCGGGGACGAACATCTGGCCGGACGGCGTGACGACCCGCACGTCCCAGCCTTCGGTCATCTTGTCTTTCAGGATCGACTTGATGGCGCTCCGGCTGGCGACGGGCGGCTCGTAAGGTTTGTCCGGCCACTTGAAGCTCCCGAGATCCTGCCCGTCGACGAGCGACTGCTCGGATTCGTAGGAGCCGAGCGAGCCGCCCTCGCCCACCGAGGCGTTGATCTTCCCTTTGAGCCCCGTCCATTCCATCGATCCCGCGATCGAGGCGCCCTTCTCCATGTGCAGCTCGAACGTGCCGGTGATCTCCAGCGCCGTCTCGAACGTGCCCTCGACTTGGACCCAGTTGCCCGCCTCGAAGCGTGCCCCCACGGCCCCCGTGATGGTCAATTTCAGCGGGACCTCGAGCGCCATCGCCGCCCCAGGCTTGATTCGCTCCGCGCTCAGGCCGATCTTCAGCTCGCCGTCGATCTTCGCGAAGACCTGCGCCTTGAAGCCGCACTCGATTCCCACGCCGACCTCGAGGGAGATCGCGAAGAGGACGAGCTCGATGTTCCCCTTGATCCAGAGATACGTCCGGTAATCGGTGTACTCCTTCATCCCCCATTCGAGCTCGAACGAGCCCTGGAAGAGCTGGACGTTGACCTCGGCGTACCATCCCACCTTGGGCACGCGGTCTTGAATGGTCGCGATGATCTGCAGCGCCTGTTTGGCCACCTTGACGATCGAGAGGATCTCTTTCGCCTTCTTGACGATCTCGCTCTTGAGGGTGACGCCGTCGCAGGTCAGCTCGATGGGGTCCCGCTCCGTCGGTTTCGTCTTGGTGCTGCTCTTCGCGGCGAGCTGCTGCGCGGCGATCATCTGCGAGGCGGTCACCGCCACCGCGGTCGTCTGGGTCGCCTTCTGCTTCTGGGTCGTCGTGTTCTTCCAGCCGCTGACTTCCTTCTCGAGCGTCGCCGTCTTTTTCTGCGCGACGGCGACGCCCTTGGGGCCGACGACCACCTGGGTCTGGGTCTCGAGCTTCGCGCCCGCCTTGTAGCCGCGCATCGGGGGAAGCTTGATGGAGAGCTTCCACTCGTTCGGCCGATAGCTGGCCACGGTGATCGGCTTCGAGAGACCCTTGACCTCGTACACCGTCTCCTGGGTCAAATTCTTCCAGAACGTGCCCTCGAGGACGTTCGTGAGCGCGGCACCCTTGAACGGAGCATCGAACTCGTAGTGCGTGTAGCCGTCACTCTTCGGCGCGGCCTTCACCGACGTGTTCTCGCCGCGGCACGTGACGACGAGCGCACCCGGCGATGGCGTCGCGCTGTCCCGGTGCATCACGGTCACCGTGTCGTCGCCGACCACCTCCAGGCGGTACTGGTTCTTCACGGCGCGCTGCCGGCCGTCGATATCGTCCTTGCAGAGGAGGACGAGCTCGCTGTACGCCGTTTGCGGGGTCACGGTCCCCTGCTGCTTCGGCTTCTCGTCGGGCTTCTCGTCGTCGGGCGGATCGTCGTCGGCCGGCTGGTTCTCCGCCGGCGGCGCTTGCAGGAGCGAGAGCATGCGCCAGTGCTCGATCAAGCCGATCGGATGCAGGTGCCAGACTTTGTCCTTCGCGGGCAAACCGGCGCTCGATGCGTCCCCCCAGAAGCCGAGCTTCTTGATGTAGTCGCGCGTCGCCGTGAGCGACGCGCCGTCGAGGTTCCAGGGCGGACCCGACAAACGATCGAGCCCTGGTATCTCGCCGGCCCACTCCGTCGGGTGCAGGCACGCGAGGCGACGTAGCTTCTGCGCGACGGCGGGGTCTTTCACGGCCGCCTTGATCTCCTCCGCCGTCACCTTCCCGTCTTTGTTCGCGTCGACGAGCGCGAGCAGCCCCTTGGCGTCACAGAGCCCATCCTGGCTGAACCCTGCTGGATCCTCGATTTGTTGCCAGCGCGGCCAGTCGTACGGCGAGAGGAGCTTCGCGTCCTTGTCGATCTCGACCCAGCCTTTGCTGCCGCCGCACTCCACCTCTTGCCAGGTCTTGCCTTGCTTGTCCTTGCAGACCCGCGCATCGGTCGCGGGCAAGGCGTCCGTGAAGATGTCCTCCGCGGCCGTCCCCGCGCCGTCCTCGAACGTGAACGCGCCGTCGGGTTTGTCCTTGTACAGGACCGCGAGCGCCGCCTTCAACGTGTACCGCGACGTCGTCCCGTTCCAATCGCCGAGCGCGTCGCGCTTCGCCCAGCCCGTGCGTTTGTCCTGCTCCGCCTTCGGCAGCGTGAAGCGCACCTGGCGATCGGTGTCGCCCTTCTCCGCGACGTAGTAGAGTTTGTCGCCCTTCTTCGCGTCGATCGTGATCGTCGCGCCCCCGCCCGGCTGGGTCGTGAGCGTCGTCAGCGGCGCTTCCAGCGCGTACGACTGGGTCGCTTTGTCATACGGCCCGAGGTTGCTGCGCTTCGTCCAGCCCACGATCTCGGCGCACGCCACCTTGCGCAGATCGCCGGGCGGTTGTTCGACGAGGCGCAGCCGCGAGCCCACCGGCATGTCCACCTTCACCTCGGGCGGCGTCGTGGTCTTGCGCGTCTTCAGCTTCGTGCCGGCCGCGATCTTGAGGAGCCCCTTGCCGCCCTGGTCGCCCTTGGGGTTCTTCATGAACCCCGCGTCGCCGGTCAGCACCTCGAAATGCACCGTCGAAGGCCGCGTGAAGAACACGCCGGGATACCCGAGGACCGTGCCCGCCGCGACCGGGATCTTGCAATTGACGACCTGATCGAGCTTCTCGGGTTCGAGCTTGAACTCGTACTTGACGCTGGGTTTGTCCCCGGTGCGTACGTACACCGTGCCGCCCCCCGCGAGCTCGTACCATCCATCGACGAGCTTGCCTCCGGGCGCGACGGCGTTCGGGTTCTTGAACGTGATCTGCTCGCCGAGCTTCGCGACCCGGAGGACATCGGTCCCCTTGCCCGCCTTGCGCACGTTGAGCCCGCCCGCGTCCTCGCTGGTGGCGATCGTGAACACGTGCTTCTTGAACATCGCGGGCGGGTTTTTTTTCTGCGCGTCGCCGTACTCCTCGAAAGGCAGGAGATGCACGGCGAGCGAGAAGAGCTCGAGCTTCGCGCCCTTCGGCGTGTATCGCTCGTGCCGCACGAGCACGAAGCCGTTCGAATACCGCATCGTCTCATCGAGGAGCTTCACCTCGAGCGCCTTCTTGTTGATGCGATAGGCGACCACGTCGCCGTCGGCGATGGCCTGGACCGCGTCGCCGCTCGCGTCGAGGTGGATACCGCCGTGCCAGAAATTGTTGGCCCCGATCGGGAAGAACCCGCCCTCGCCGCCCTCGTTCAGCGAATAATGCGCCTCGGCGTCCTTGCCGACGATCGGGAAGACGATGCCGGCGCTCGTGCTCGACGGCGCGAGGAAGTCCCCCTCGACGAGCGTGTAAATGAGCGAGCGCGTGCCGTCCTTCGACGGTTTGTCCGAGAGCTCGTTGTTGATCGTGCCCTTGATCGAGGCGTCCGACTCGACGATCTTGATGAACTCGAGGTACTTGTCGATCCCCGCGATCACCTGGCAGCCCGCGGACCACGCGCCGCTGCGGTCCGCGGGCACGAGGCCGGTGTCGCCGCCGTAATGGATGTTGATGTCGCCCGCGTCGTAGGCCTTGTCCGAGGTCTCGCCGACCTGCCCGACCTTGTTCTCGTCCGTGACGAGCGTCGTCCGCACGGTGGGGTTCGGGCGGAGCGCGCGGTAGTTCTTCTTGCTCAGGTCCTGCCGCTTCTTGACGTCCTTCAGGCTGACGTGGGTCGCGTACCGCGAGATGCCGTGATTGCCGAGCGCATATTTGTGCTGCCCGAGCAGGAGCACCGACGAGCTGCCCGCGATCGTCCACTCCGTCGTGCACTGATAAAGCGAGACCTTCTTCGTCCCTTCCTTCGTCTTGTAGACGAGGAACATGCAATCGTCGTACTTCGTGTTCGTGCTCGGGACCGGCTTCCTCTTCGCGTGATCGAAGCCGCGCGCGGACAGGACGTTCACGCGGCCGTTCTCGTCCTGGAAATCGTACTCGGCCTTCCCCTCGTTGCCGAACCGCTTCTGCGCCCGCTTCCACGCGTCGCGCAGGTGATCGTAGAGCATGTCGTCCGACATCGTGGCGAGGTCGAACTCTTGCGTCGGCTCGCGGTAGACGATGTCGGGATGCGGCTCGTCGTTCGCCGGCTCGTCGTCATCGTCGTCGGCGTGCTTCTTCAGGAAATCCGAGCGGTCGATGATGCGCCAGTTGTACCCGCCGCGCTGGTTCGCCGTGTACGTGCCGTCCGCGTTCTTCGGCTTCTGCTTCTTGAGGTTGGTATTGTCCTGCCAGTAGTCGAGGTCGTGGATGAGCGCGCAGAAGTCCGCGTAATCGTTTTCCTTGATGCACGCGATGAGGCGCGGGTGCTTCGTGCTGAGGTCGCCGCGATACGCGAGGTCGACGAGGACCTCTTTCATCACCGTCGGATACTTCGACCAATCGCCGCCGTTGTCCGCGACCCTCGTCTTCGCCTTGTCGACGTACGTCGGATAGATCTTCTCGTAGAGCGTCTTCGCGACGTCCTTCGTGATCTTCGGGAGGGTGCCGACGTTCGCCGCGACCCAATTCTTGGCGTCGTTGCCCTTTTTCCCCGCGCCGGCGCTGAGCTTCTCCGCGTCCGCCGCAGGCACGCCCGCGGCGACGAGGTCGGCCTTCACCTCGGCCTTGGACCGGTTGCCCATGTCGTAGCCGGCCCCGAGCGTCACGCCGGACGCGTCCGACTCGGGCCAATGCACCTTCAGGACATCGCTGCTGTTGCCCCCCTCGACGGCGAACGTGAGCTCGGAAAAAGAGGGGAACTTATGGGTGCCGCTCATGATGCCACCGGACGTGGGATGATACACGTCGGGGCCGCGGATCACTCCATCAAAAAGCCCATCCGCGCGAAGCGCAGGAGCTTCTGCTCGGTGATCTCGGCGAACACCTCGGGCTCGACGCAAGGCGCGCCGTTCATCTCCACCGACACCACGCCGCGACGCGCGTCTTCGAGCGCCGCCTCCGTGAGCGCCGCGGCGTCACGCGTCCCATCCATGCGCGCGAGGATCGCCCGATCGAACGTGTCGACCTGCACGCCCTCGTGCAGGAGCGTGGTGCAAAACGGGCTGCCGACGCTCGCCTGATAACGCGCGAACGGGAAGGCGCGCGGGCGTTCGGCCGGCACCCGGGCCACGGGTTTCGGGGACGCCCAGAGCCGGATCGCGCCCTTCGTGTAGAGCCCGAGGAGGTTTCGCGCGAGCCGCGCCCGCGCTTCGCCCTCGAACGCCGCGAGCCCGAGCTTCTCGCCGGTCTGCCAGGCGAGCGTATCGAACGCGAGCCCGCCCGGCGCGTGCTCGGCGAGCGTGACGAGCGCGGCCTTGAGCGTCGCTTGATCCGTGGCGATCGCCCCGCCCGGCCCGACGAACGTCTCCTCCACGCCCTCCGTGAGGTCCGGCGCCGTGGCCCCGGGCGCGAGTGGTGAGGCGAGCACGAGCGAGACGATTCGATCGGCCGTGACACGTGGCGAGAGCGGGGCGTCGTCGCGGCAGAGGATGGCGCGGCGAAAACAGCGGAGCTCGAGGAGGTCGAGCGATTGCTGGATCGCGATCGGGTCGCGGCTGCCCGCCCGCGCCCAGACGGCCTCCGCGGCGGCGGGCCCGAGGCGCTCGGGAAAAACGAGCGGCACGTGGGCGTCGGTGACGAACGCGAGCCCCGCGCTTTCCATGTCGCGGGCGAAATCGGAGAAATATTCGGCGTGGTTGTTCTCGACGAGGTGCTCGCCGAGCAGGTAATGGTCCGAGAGCTCGGCGAGGGTCTGAAGCTCGCCCGCGAGCCAGGCGCGGCTGGGATCGGAGCCCGCGGCCTCGGTGCCGAGGAACCCGAGAAATGCGCGCGCCTTCGCCACGCGCTCGGCAGCCGATCCGTCGGTACCCACTTCACGCCGGAGCATGTCGCGGATCGCGCCGCGCATGTGCCAGCCGGGGAGGGTATTGAAGCTGATGTAGGCGAGGCCGTGGGGCGCGAGGTGGCGCCGGACGACGCGTCGAATGGCTTTGCGCGCGTCCTCGGGGACCCACGAGTAGACGCCGTGGCAGACGATGTAATCGAAGGACGCGGGCTCGTCCTCGAATTCGCGGATGTCGGCGAGGTGGAGGGCGAGGTTTTCGAGCCGGGCGCCCTCGGCGTGTTTTCGCGCGACGGCGAGCGAGTCCTCGGCGCGGTCGAGGGCGACGAAGCGGCTCTCGGGGAAGGCGGCGGCCATGGGCAGGACGTTGCCGCCGGTGGCGGTGCCGATCTCGAGGACGCGGCATCGAGCAGGCGAGGCGGGCCGGAGGCCAAAGAGGACGCCGATCGCGCCGAGGTGGTCGGGGTGCGTCTCGGCGAAGGGCAGGGCCTCGTAGAAATAATCCTCGTTCGCCTCGGCCAAGCGCGTCCTCCGGAAGGGCCGGCCACCTTGGCGGGATCGAGGAGCGGGCGCAAGTGTTTGCCTTGAAGGGCCGGTAGGCCGCATGCTGCGCGCTCGCCGGTCGCGCGTATGGATGGGCTCTCGTTGATTCTGGTCGCCGTCGTCGCGGGGCTCGCGCTCGTGGTCGTGGTGCTTCTGCGATCCCGAGGCGCGCTCGCGCGGGAGCTTGGGGCCGCGCGGGAGGAGGCGCGGGCGCTGGCGAAAGCGGCGGCTGAGGTGAAGCGGGCTCTGCCGGAGGCGGAAGCGGAAGCGGCGGCGGAAGCGGAGGCGGAGGCGCGGGCGGACGCGGAAAAGCGGGCGCGAGAGCTCTCCGCGGCACGGGAAGACCTCCAGAACCGTGACCGCGAGCTTTCCTCCCTCCGGGAAGACGCCCAGGCACGCGACCGCGAGCTTTCCGACGCGAGGGAACGAGCCGGGGCGCTCGACCGCGAGCTTTCCGACGCGAGGGAACGAGCCGGGGCGCTCGACCGCGAGCTTTCCGACGCGAGGGAACGAGCCGAGGCGCGTGACCGCGAGCTTTCCGACGCGAGGGAACGAGCCGAGGCGCGTGACCGCGAGCTTTCCGACGCGAGGGAACGAGCCGAGGCGCTCGACCGCGAGCTTTCCGACGCGAGGGAACGAGCCGAGGCGCTCGACCGCGAGCTTTCCGACGCGAGGGAGGCCCTTTCGGCGCGTGAACGTGAGCTTTCCGACGCCCGGAGCACGACCGACGACCGGGGAGGGGACCTCTCCGCCGCGATGCGCCGCATCGAGGAGCTGACGCGCGCCCATCGGCAAGCCGAGCAGGACGTCGAGTCGCTGTCGATCCAGAAAGACGCCTTCGCCGCGGAGGTGCGCGCGCTCCGGGACGAGCTCGAGCGCCGCAAGAAGGCCGCCGAGGCCGCCGCCGCGGCCGCCGCCGCCGCCGAGGGAAGACCGCTCCCCGCGCCGCCGTCCCGGCAGACAGCCAAGAAGCCGCCGCCGCCCGAGCCGATCACCGCGTTTTTCTGCCTGATCTGCGGGGAGGGGAGCTCGGGGGCGAAGCCGCACCGCTGCCTCGTCGAGGAGGCGGAGCTCGCGAAGAAGAAGGCGCAGGCGACGGGGAAGCGGTAGGCGGGCGGGGAGGGGCGGGGCGCCCGGGCGGGCGCCCCGCGTGCGCGGAGGGTCAGAGCGGCGGGGCGGCGATGGCGATCTGCTCGCGGCCCTGGACGCCGGTGACCGCGCTCGTCGAGACGCTGGTCCCGTCGTACCGGGCGTGCGTGAGCTGCTTCGGGTTGGCGTTCAAGGTGTAGAGCACCTCAACGAGCTTGCCGCCCCGACCGCGTGCCACGGAGGGAGCGCCGTCGATGGCCGCGCCGGAGATGTTGATCGCCGTGCCGGACCAGGTGTTCGTCGCGCCGTCGTAGATGCTCAGGAGCACGTTGTTCGACGCGCCGTCGCGCCACACGAGCGCAGCCTTGTTGTTCGGCAGGGCGACGAGTGAGGGCCGGTAGGCCGTGGAGCCGCCGGTGTTCACCGTCACCGAGCCGTTGGCGGTGCTCCAGCTCCCCGCGACCGTGCTGATTCGCGAGTGGAGCGCGTTCGTGACCGGCGTGTTCTTGAAGAACACGGCGAGCACCGCGCCCGTCGACATCGTCACGACCTCGGGCGGCGCGGCGCCGAGGACCGCCGTCGTGTCGAGCGAGGTCTTCGAGCCCCAGCCTCCCGAGTTCTCCGAATAGAAGAGCTGGGGCGTCGTGTTGTCGATGTACACCGCATACGGGTTCGCGCCCCGGAACGTGAGGTCGGGCTGGACCTTCGCGTCCGAGTTGAGGAGCGTCAGGATGTTCACGCCGCCGGCCCAGGTCCCCAGCGTGGCGTTGTGTTGCCGCGACTGGAGGACGATGCCCTGGCGATAGGCCGTGACGAACGCGTTCAGCCCGGGGACGCCCGCGGCGACGGGAGATCCGTCGATTGCGTTCGCGGAGCTCGTGTTGCCGTCGACGTCCGCAATGGTCGTCCACGTGCTCCCGTTCCACCGGGCGAACTTGTATTCGCCCGAGTTGCCCGAGTCGCGCAGGACGACGAGGCCGTTGCCGGAGCCGTTCATCGCCGCGCCCGGCGCCGTGGTCATCCGCGGGCCGCTCTGCGACGCGGTCGTCCACGACGGCGACGAGGCCGACGCGTCGAACGTGCCGACGTACGGGTCGGCGTTGTTCGTGCCGGCGACGAGGATCAGGAAGCAACTGCCGCACGTCAGGTTGCCGCAATCGATCCCGGTCTCGTCGCCATTCATCACGCCGTCCGTGCACGTCGGGGCTGCGCACGTATTGTTCGTGCAGACCTTGCTCGTGCAATCGAGCGGCATGATGCAGTTCTCGCCCGGGTCGCAGGCGGTCGGGCACGTACCGCCGCAATCGATGTCGGTCTCGTCCCCGTTCGCGAACGTGTCCGAGCAGTCCGGCGCCGCGCACAGCATCGTGCTCGGATTGCAGAAGCCGCTCGAGCAATCCGCGTCGGTGTCGCACGCCTCGCCGTCCGCCACCTCGCAGACGCCCGCGCCGTTGCACTCCGTGGTGCACGTGTTCTCGGGGTCCGTGTCCGCGGAGTGCGGGACGCACAGCCCGAGCATGCCGCCCTGGTTGCACGACTCGCAACCGCCGCCGCACGCGCCGTTGCAGCAGACGCCGTCCGCGCAGAAGCCGCTCGCGCATTGCGCGTCGAGCGAGCACGAGGCGCCGAGATCCGCCTCGCACGCGCCGGCGCCGTTGCACTCGCCGATCGCGCACTCGTTGCCGGTCTCGAGGTTCGCCTTGACCGGATCACACGAGCCGTCCATGCCGCCCGTCAAGATCGCGGTGCAGGCGACGCAGAGCCCGGTGCACGCGGCATTGCAGCAGACGTTGTCTGCGCAGGAGCCGCTCGCGCATTCCGCGTTCTGCGAGCACGAAGCGCCGAGGGCGACCTGGCAAGCGCCCGCGCCGTTGCACGCGCCCGTCGGGCATTCGTTGCCGGTCTCGGACCCCGCCTTGACCGGAGCACAAGTGCCGTCCGTGCCGTTCGTCAGGGCCGCGGTGCAGGCCAAGCACGTGCCGGTGCAAGCGCTGTTGCAGCAGACGCCGTCGGCGCAGAAGCCGCTCGCGCATTGCGCGTCGAGCGTGCACGAGGTGCCGAGACCGACCTCGCACGCGCCGGCGCCGTTGCACTCGCCGTTCGGGCACTCGTTGCCGGTCTCGGCGTTCGCCTTGACCGGAGCGCACGTGCCATCCGTGCCGTTCGTCAGGGCCGCGGTGCAGGCGAAGCACGTCCCGCTGCAGGCGGTGTCGCAGCAGACGCCGTCGACGCAGTGGCTGCTCGCGCATTGCGAATCGAGCGTGCAGACCGTGCCGTTCGCGACCTCGCATGCACCCGCGCCGTTGCACTCGCCGGTCGGGCATTCGTTGGCGGTCTCGGCGTTCGCCTTGACCGGAGCGCACGTGCCGTCCGTGCCGTTCGTCAGGGCCGCGCTGCAGGCGACGCAGGTCGCGTCGCACGCAGCGTTGCAGCAGACGCCGTCCACGCAGAAGTTGCTCGCGCAATCCGTATTCATCGCGCAGGCGTCGCCGAGGCCCTTCTTGCAGCCGCCCGCGCCGTCGCAGACCGCCGCGCCCGCGCACTCGTTCGCCGGGTCGACCCCGAACGGAACGTTCGCGCACATGCCCAGCGAGCCCGCCACGTTGCACGCCTTGCACGTGCCCGAGCAGGTGCTCTCGCAGCAGTAGCCGTCGGTGCAGAAGCCGCTCAGGCATTCGCCGTTGCCGCCGCAGGACGAGCCGTTGACCTTCACGCAGGCGCCGCTGCCGTTGCACACGTCCGCGCCGTTGCACTCGTTGGCCGGGTCGGTGTTCGTCGGGACGTTGCTGCAGATGCCCGGCGACGCGCCGAGGTTGCACGTCTTGCACGTGCCGGAGCAGGCGTTCTCGCAGCAGACGTTGTCCACGCAGAAGCCCGTGAGGCATTCGGCGTTCAACGTGCAGCCCGTGCCGTTCACCTTCTTGCAGACGCCAGTCGCGTCGCAGGTCGCGCCCGCGCCGCAGGTGTCCTGCTGGCCCGCGACGACCGCCGCGCAGGTGCCGACGGAGCCGGCCTTGTTGCACGTCTGGCAATCGCCGTTGCACGCCGAGTTGCAGCAGACGCCGTCCACGCAGATGCCGCTCTGGCATTCGCCGTTCGCGGCGCAGGCCGACCCGTTCGGCTCCTCGCAATCACCGAACGCGTTGCACTCGGCGGCGCACTCGTTGTCGGGGTCGCTGTTCGTCGCGACGTTCGCGCAGACGCCGTTCACGCCGTTCGTCTTCGCCGCGGAGCACGCCTTGCACGTGCCGCCGCAGGCGCTGTTGCAGCAGACGTTGTCGACGCAGAAGCCGGACTGGCACTCGTTGCCCATCGAGCAAGCCGACCCGTCGCCGAGCAGGCCGCAGGCGCCCATGCCATTACAAGCCGCGGCGCCCGAGCACTCGTTGTCGGGGTCGAGGCCACTCGTGATGGGCGAGCAGGTGCCGTTCGCGCCGCTGCTCTTCGCCGCGCTGCAAGCCGAGCAGAGGCCCGTGCAGGCGGTGTTGCAGCAGAACCCGTCGACGCAGAAGGTGCTGAAGCACTCCGCGTTCGTGGCGCACGGCTGGCCGTTCGCGTCGACGCACTTGCCCGAGCCGTTGCAGACCTGGATGCCGCTGCAGGCGGGCTGCGTGTCGGGCATGCCGCTCGGGATGTTCGCGCAGACGCCGAGGCTGCTCGGCAGCGCGCAGCTCTTGCATTCGTCGGTGCAGGCGCTGGAGCAGCAGACGCCGTCGACGCAGTTGCCCGACGTGCACTCGTTCGCGGACGAGCACATGAGGCCGTTCGCCTTCTTCGGCTCGCACGCCATGCCCTTGCAGAAGTTGCCCGTCGCGCAGTCGGTGTCGGACGTGCAGGTCAGGTTGCAATTGCCGCCGTTGCAAGCGTAGGCGTTGCAGCTCTGCGTGCCGCCGTCGATGCATTGCCCGACGCCGTTGCAGGTATCGGGGTTCGCCTTCGTGCTCTGGCCGGAGCAGGAGGCGACGGCGCAGGTCGTGCCGTTCGCGTAGAGCGAGCAGGTGCCCTGGCCGCTGCAGAAGCCGGTGTTGCCGCAGGTCGCCGCGGGCTCCTGCACGCACTCGTTCTGCGGGTCGGTGGCGGCCGCGATGGGACCACATTCACCGTTGTTCCCGCCGCCCTTCAGCGCCGACGAGCAAGCCTGGCAGGTGCCCGTGCAGGCCGAGTTGCAGCAGACGCCGTCCACGCAGAAGCCCGTCGAGCACTGCGCGTTCGAGCTGCAGGGATTGCCCGTGATGATCTGGCAGGCGCCGAGCCCGTCGCAGGCGCCCGGGTTGCATTCGTTCGCCGGGTCCTGGTTCAAGGGCACGTTCGCGCAGGTGCCGACGCTGTTCGGCACGTTGCACGCGCGGCAGGTGCCGCTGCAATCGGTGTTGCAGCAGACGCCGTCCACGCAATGGCCGCTCTGGCATTGCGCGCCGGTCATGCACGCCGTGCCGTCCGGCGCCTCGCACGCCTTGGCGCCGTTGCATTCGCCGGCGGCGCACTCGTTGCTCGGATCGAGGTTCGAGCCGATCGGGCCGCAGACGCCGTCGACGCCCGAGCCCTTCAGCGCGGCCGAGCAAGCCTCGCAGAGGCCCGAGCAGGGCGTGTCGCAGCAGAAGCCGTCGACGCAGATGTTGTTCGCGCACTGGCTCGGCATGGTGCACGGCGTGCTGACCGTGCCCTGGCAGGTGCCGTTGCCGGCGCAGGCGCCGTTCGGGCACTCGTTCGCCGGGTCGCCGTTCGCCGGGATCGGCGAGCAGGTGCCGAGGGTGCCCGCGAGGTCGCAGGCGAGGCAGGTGCCGAGGCAGCTCGTGTTGCAGCAGACGCCGTCGACGCAGTTGCCGCTGGCGCATTGCGCGTTCACGGTGCACGAGCTGCCGATGATCTTCTGGCACTGGCCGAGGCCGTCGCAGGAGCCGTTCGGGCACTCGTTCGCCGGGTCCTGGTTCGTCGCGATCGTCGTGCAGGTGCCGAGGCTGCCCGAGACGTTGCACGCGAGGCAGGTGCCGCCGCAGGCGTCGTTGCAGCAGACGCCGTCGACGCAGTTGCCGCTCTGGCATTGCGAGGCGAGCGCGCAGCTCTGGCCGTTCGTCCTCTTGAGCTGGCACTGCGGCGCATTGCAGTAATACCCCGTCGCGCACTCGCCGTCGGCCACGCAGGCCGTCTTGCAAGCGCTGCCGACGCAGGCGTACGGCGTGCAGTCCTTCTCGACCTTCTCGAGGCAGGCGCCGTTGCCGTCGCAGATGTCGGCCTGGTTCTCGGTCGCCGGGCCGCTGCAGCTCGCGGGCTCGCACGTCGTGCCGGCCGGGTAGTTCGCGCAGGAGCCGCCGATGCAGACGCCCGTGGACTTGCAGGTCGCCGGCAGGTTCGTCGCGCAGTCGTTGTCGGGGTCGGTGTTGTCGGAGACGGAGCCGCAGAAGCCGTTCGCGCCGCCGCCCTTCAAGGCGTTCGTGCACGCCTGGCAGGCGCCGTTGCAGGCCTCGTTGCAGCAGACGCCGTCGACGCAGTAGCCGCTCGCGCACTCGGCCGTCTTGCCGCAGCTCTCGCCGAGCTCCTTCTGCGTGCAGATCTTCGTGGCCTGGTTGCAGAGGTCGGTGACGCAGTCGGAGTTCGTCCCGCAGCTATCGCCGACTTTGCACTTCGTCGGGCAGACGACGCCGCAGTCCTTGTCCGCCTCGAAGCCGTTCTTGAAGCCGTCGTTGCAGGTCGGCGAGATGCAGATCGAGCCGACGCAGTTGCCGCTCTCGCAGTCGATGCCGACCTTGCACTTCTTGCCGTCGGCGCATTTCTCGGCGCAGCTACCGCCGCAGTTGATGTCGGTCTCGTTGCCGTTCTGCGAGTTGTCGTTGTTGTTCGTGCAGCAGAACTGGCCGTCGTCCGTGACGCCGTTGCAATCGTCGTCGGTGCCGTCGCAGTCCTCGGCGAGCGTGTTCGGCTGGACGTTCGGCACGCACTTCGGCGTGGTGTCGCCGATCTCGCACTTCTTCGTGCCGGCGTGGCAGGGCGTGCCGGCGTATTGCGGCAGGAAGCAGACCTCGCCGACGCCGCTGACGCCGTCGTCCTTCTGGCCGTTGCAATCGTCGTCGAGGCCGTTGCAGATCTCGACGGTGGGGATCTTCTGGCCCGTGCAGGTCTTGAACTGGCCGTTCACGCAGGCCTGCTTGCCGGGGATGCAGGTGCCTTGCCCCGCCGTGCCGGGCGGGCCGTCGTAGCAGTCCTGCTCGGTCCCGTTCACGCACAAGCAGGGGCTGCCCGGCGAGCCGACGTTGTCGATGATGCCGTTGCAATCGTCGTCGTTCTGGCCGTCGCACACGTCCTGCGGCGCGGGCAGGACCGCGTCCTTGCAGGTGCCGAACTGGCCGTTCGTGCACGTGCGCGTGCCGCAGGCGCAGATGCCCTTGAGGTCGGGCGGGCAGTCGATCTCGTTGCCCGCGTCGTCGAAGTAACACGGCTGCTTCTGGCCCGTGGCGCAGGAGCAGGGGCTGCCGACCTCGCCGAGGTCGTCCGTGTTGCCGTCGCAATCGTTGTCGACGTTGTCGCAGATCTCGATGACCGGCAGCACCTGGTTGATGCACTTGCCCCACTGGCCGCCGAGGCAGGTCTGCGTGCCGCCCTTGCAGGGCTGGGGCAGGGGCTTCGTCGGATCCGCGACGGGGCCGCCATAACAGTATTGCTGCTCGCCCTCCTCGCAGGGCAGGCCCTCGTCGACCTCGCCGTCGCAGTCGTTGTCGTAGCCGTCGGGCTTCTCGATGGCCGGCAAGACGTCGTTCTGGCATTGCCCCCACGTGCTGTTCACGCAGTTCTGGAGGCCGTCGTGGCAGAGGCCCTTGTTGCGGGTCGAGGGCGCGCCGGTGTAACACACCTTCTGGGTGGCCGCGCCTTCGCCCTCGGCGATGCACTTGCAATCGCCGCTGTCGTCCTCGTCGACGGAGCCGTCGCAGTCGTTGTCGAGGGCGTCGCCGCAGGTATCGGCCGGCTGCGGATTGCCGGGAGCGCACTGGGTGACGGGCAGCCCGTCCGCGTCGCAGGCGTCCACGAAGACGCGGCACGCGCCCTCGCCGCACTCGAGGGGCTCGAGCGACTGGCCGCTCGCGCACGGATTGTCGATGTAATCCGTCTCGATCCCGAGGATGTTCGTACAGCTCGAGACGGCCGAGAGGCCGACCAGGAGCAAGAGCCAGTAAGCCAAGTGCTTGCGATTCACCATTGGACATCAACCTCCACGGTGCCCGCGCTCGGGCCCATGGTCGCTCCCACTCTGACCTTCGGCTCCGCGCTCCCGAACTTCGAGGGCGGCGGCTCGGTGAAATAAAGGACGACGCCGGTGCCCAGCGCCGCGAGGCCGACGGGGAAAAGCACGGTGCTGATCATGCCCGTGATGGCGGCCGTGTCCTTCGCCCCCTGGCCCGTCGCGTTGCAGATCTTGCCGCGACAATTCTGCTCGATCGGCTCCTTCTGGGCCCACGTGATGACGCCCGTCACGACCCCGCCGAGAATGCCCACCGCGCCGATGCCGCCGAGCGTGTACGCCGCGACGCGCCGCCCCGAGATCCCGGGATCGAGCGAGGGCATGAGCGAAGGCACGGGCTGCAGGGGTTTGGCCGTCTTCGTGGGGTCCCCGTTGCTCTTGCCCTCGGGCGGGATGTTCACGTCGACGATGCGGTTCTCCCCCTCGCGCAAGGTGAACTTCGTGAACATCGAGACGCGGCCCGGGATCTCCGTCGTGAGCACGTGCTCGCCCGGATCGATGAGCAGCGGCACGCCGATCGCGACCTGCACGAGCGGGCCGTCTTCGAGCGGTTTGCGCAGCACGCGTGTCGTGCCGGGTGCGTCGCGCGGAACCTTGAGCACGACCTTGGGGATACGTTTTTCGAGGGCCTCGCGTCGCGCGGAGGCGGCCTCTTCGTTGTCGCGTTCTGCCTTCTGTTCGGTGTCGGAGAGCTGGCCGAACGTGGCGAGGTAGTCGTCGTAGTGCACCGCGGCCGTGGCGATGCGCCCCCACTTGTCGTAACACTGCGCGATGCGGTAGAGGGTCGTGGGGCGCGGATCCTCGCGGTACATCTGCTTCAGCGCCTTGCACGCCTCGGCGTAGCGACCTGCGTCGAGATCTTCCTGCGCTTTGTCGGACGCGTTTTTCGGCGAAGCAGGCGCGTCCGCGCCCGTGTCCTGCGCCCATGCTCGTCCGGTCCCGGCGTGAAACACCGCAAGACCTGCGAGAAACCACAATATACACCGCATCGTGTGGGATGTTACAGGGCGATCGCGCAGCGGATCAAGAACATTGCTGCGAGCGAAGGGCGTTTGATGTGGCGCTCTTTTTCGTGTGGCTTCGTACGCGATCCAGCCCGAGGCGAACGTGCCGTCGGCTTGTGCGAGGCGTGAAACTTTGAGAACGTGGCGCGTGCTGGAGGGGCGCGAACGAGCGCACCACCCGCGTCGTCCGCCGCGTCGCCTCGCGTTGAAAGCATCACATCGTGCGTTCCTTCTCGAAACGGCATCTCTCCGCGGCGCTCGCAGGCGCGCTTTTCGCACTGGCCACGCCGGCCACGGCGCGCCCGGACGAACCCGCGCCGGCCACGGCGCGCCCGGACGAACCCGCGCCGGCCGCGGCGCGCCCGGACGAACCCGCGCCGTCCCCCGCGCCCGAGGACACGGCAATCGCCATTGAGGAAAAACCCCCGGCGCCCGCGCCCGCGACCCGCCCGGCCACGCGGCCCGCGCCGCCCGCGCCGAAGGATCCGCCCCCGCCGCCGGCTCGCTCGTCGACGGTCCCGTACAGCCTCGCCGTCTTCGGCCTCGGCGCGGCGTTCATCGTGGCCGGCGGCGTCATGATGGGCGTCGCGGAGACGAGCGACGAGCGATGCGGCGTCGCCGGTTGTTATGGCGTGCTCGACCCGCAGCTCGACTTCGCCGGCAGGCTCCTTCTCGCCGGCGGCATCGGTATGGGCATCGGCTCCGGGGTGGCCGTGCTCGTCGGGCTCGGGACCGACGGGAGACCCGGCCCACGGCGGAGCGATCAGCTCACGGAGATGGGCATCTTCGCGACGGCCCTCGGCGCGGGCCTCGGCGGCGTGAGCCTCGCGTCCGCGATGGCCGACGAATACAAGCTCGAGGGTTTGCCGGATCCGTTCGCCTCCCGGGCCCTCGCCCTCGCGCTCGTGAGCACCGCCGCGGGGATGGGCTTCTGGATCTACGGCGCACGTAGCGCGCCGACCTCCACCGCCGCGTCTTTGCGCGTGGGGCCGACCTCCGCGCAGTTCACGGTACGCTACTGATCGCCATGGCCTCGTCCTCGCCCGCCGCGCCTCTCCTCGCCGCCTCCTTGTCTGCGCTCGCGCTCGTCGCTTGCCGCGGCGAGGGGGGCAACCTGCTCGTCGATTTTTTGAACCCCGAGGTCGAGCTCTCCACGCGCGAGGACGGTCGCGTGCAGCTCGACGGCGCCTTCGATCTCACGGCCACCCTCGTCACGTGGAGCGAGGAGGACGAGGCCGAGATCTGGCTCGACAAACTCGACGTGACCACGACCGACAGCCCCCTCGTGCCGGTCGTCTCCGAGATCCACGTGCCCGGTGGAGATTCGCTGTTTCCGCTGGAAACCGAGGTATATAACGATGCGACGGTCCGCGTCCCGTTCACGGGCCTGAGCCTGAAGGCGCCCGGCGACGAGCTCGCGTGGCTCTGCTCGATCGGCCGGCCCATGGAGCTCCAGGGCGCGGTGTACGACGCCGAGACCGCCAACGTGCAGGCCTTTTACGACTCGGCAACGCCGCTCCAGCCGCTGCCGACCGAGATCACGTTTTCCCGCAAGGACGCCGCCGCGGGGCCGCTCCTGCCGCGCTTCGTCTCGATCCCCCCGCAGCTCCCGGGCAGCTTTCTCCCCGCAATCGAGGTCGAGCACGCGTGGGGCGGGTTCGTCTTCGGCGGCCACTTCGTCGACGGGGTGAACCTCGGCGATCGGATCGTCGCGGCGGACGGCGGGGGCGCGGCGGGGCTCGTCCGGTTCGATGCGCAGGGGAAGATCCTTTGGGATCGAACGTTCGGTTCGACGGGCGCGGACGGGGTCTCCTCGCTTTCGGCGCTGGAAGGCGGCGAGCTCTTCGTCGCGGGCCATTTCACGACGAAGATCGATCTCGGCGCGGGCGTCATCCTGAACAACACGGGAGGACGCGGCTATTTCGTGGCACGCATGTCGGACGCGGGCACCGCCGCGTGGAGCGCCGGGTTCGTCGAGGACGGGCTGTTCCCGCTCGAAGCCTGCAACCCGCCGATCCCGCGCGTCGCGGCGCGCCCGGATGGAGGCGTGAGCCTCGCGAAGAGCCTCTACGGCACGATCCCGTTCCCCGACGGCCCGGTCGAGGCCACGCCGCCCTCGGATTACTGCTCCGCGGACCTGCTCCTCACCGCGTACGACGCCGCGGGCGCGCTGCTTTACGTGCGCCGTTACGGCGACGAGTTCGATCAGCAGGCCCTCGACGTCGTGGCCGACGCGCAAGGCAATACCTGGGTCGTGGGTTTGACCGCCGGCGTGCTCGATCTCGGCAATGGCCTTTCGCCCATCGTGGGCCCCGCGTTCTCTGCGCCGGGGGAGTCGAAGCTCTTCGTCGCGGCGTTTGATCCCCAAGGCACGCCGATCCTCGCGCGCGAGTTCGGGCAAGTCCGCGCGCGCCAGGGCTACCAGGTGCGCCTCGCGGCGCGGCCCGGGGGCGGGGTCGTGGCGGCGGGGCCTTTCACCGGCGTGATCGATCTCGGCCAAGAGGTCGTCGCGAGCTCGGGCATGAGCGACGATGGGTTCGTCGTGGCGTTCGATGGCGACGGCCAGGTGATCTGGGGGCAACACTTCGATCACGCGGCGAGCAATTTCGTGGAGGCGTTCACGCTCGGCGACGTGGCGGTCGCCGAGGACGGGCGCGTGGTCCTCGCAGGTCGCGCGACGTCGGGCTTCAGCGTCGGCGGCGAGCCGCTCCCAGGCGGCACCCCGAGCTTCGGCGCGGGCGTCGGCAGCGCGCTCTTCGCGTTCACCCTCGACCCCGCGGGCGCGCCGCTCGGGTATCGGATCCTCTCGTGCAACGCGGGGCTCATGGGCCTCGACGTGGAAGAGGGCGAGGTGTCGATCGTGAGCGCGGTCTTCGGGTTCTCCGAGGGGGAAAACGGCCTCCTTCCTCGGAACGACGGCGCCCTCTGGATCGGCCGGCTCGCGCTCGATCCCTGACGACCGGCGCGCGCGCAAGAGGCCGCTCTCCAGGCGAGAGCGGCCCGCGCGAGGACGAGTTTGTCCTCGTCGTGATCGGTGATTTACTTCTTGGCGGGGGCGGGCGCAGCGGCGGGCGCGGCAGGCTCGGCGCCGTGGCCGGCGTGCGGATCGGTCGCGGCGGCCTCGGGATCGACTGCGATTCCCTTGCGCGTCGTCTTCGTCAGCGGGCCCTCGATGGGCTTTCCGTCCTTGTCGACGAGCTCGAGCGTGACCTCGTAGTCGCCTTTGGGCAGGTCCTTTGCGACCTTCGGGGCCCAGGTGGTGAACTCGCCCGTGAGCGGCGTCGTCAGGCTCGGGCCGGCGATCGTGTATTTGACCTTCTCGCCTTTGTCGAGCGCCGTGCCGAAGAGATAAAAATCGATGAGCAGCTCCTTGCCCATCGCGCCCTTGTTTTCGCCCTTGGGCCGGCTGTAGACGACGTGGGGCTTCTTCGGGTCGAACGTGCTCTTGCCCTTCTTGCCGACCCAGAACGTCACGAGCTGCTGCGCGCCCTTGCCCTTGACCGACTCGTGCGTGGCGCGGCTCGCGAACGCGACGAGCGTGTGCTCGCCCTCCTTGAGCTCGGTGCCTGCGGGCAGCAGCTCGGAGACCTTCACGGGCTTCTTCGTGTCGTAGATCGCCTTGTACGGGAGGTCGTCGAGGATCAGGTGGACGTGCGGCCCCTTCTCGACCGTGGCCCAGTCCTTCACGTCGAGCTTGATCTCGAAGTCCTTCGCCTTGGCCAGGTCTCCGATCGACGCGTCGTTCTTCGGCGCCGTGATCTTCACGCTCGGCAGCGGCTTCGGGTCCTCGCTCGGCTTCATGTCCTCGACCACGGGCGGCGGGGGCGCGGGCTTCTTCGCCTCGGTCGTGGTCGTCGTGCTCGTCGTCGTCGCGGCCGTGGTGGCTGCGGGCTCGGGCGTCTTTGTGGCCGTCGTCTCGGCCGGCTTCGCCTCCTCCGTCGACGGGTTCTTCACCTCGGTCTCCCCGCCGCCGCACGCGAAAGCGCTTGCGACGAGGGAGAGCATCCCGACAAACGATAACGTGGTTTTCATGGTCCGCCCCTGTAACGCGAAGGCGGGGCCGCGTCGAGGGGTGGATGGCGGGTTTTTCGCCCTCCGTGCCCTCCGTTCAGGGGTCGAAGCCACGGCCGTGGCCCCGGAGGGTGGCCTCGACGCACCCGTCGTCGACGGACCTAGAGCGCGCGCCGCTCCGCGCGGGGTGGGTTTTACGCCAACGTCAGTAGAAAAATGCCGCGCAGCAGCCCTCTTGATTGTCACATTGCCCCGTCGGCTCCGTGCACGTCCCGAGCAGGGACGTATTCGACCGGCAGGCGCACTGCCATGTGCCGTCGTCGAGCTTGGCGCATGACGTCCGCAGCTCGCCGACCCCCGCGCAGGTCGTCGCGCTCGTACACGTCTCGGGGGCGTTCGTGCCGCTTTGCCCCGTGCACCCGGCCGTATCGCTCCGCGTTTGTCCTTGCGCGCAGGCCCGGAACGCGTCCTCCTCGGCCTTGCAACTGGCCGGCGCCACGACCTGCGTCGGCATACACGTGAAATCCGCTTTCCGATCCGCCCAGCAGCCGAGCAGCGTTTCGAACGCGCTTTTGCACGCCTCGTCCGCGCCGAGGTAGTCCGCGCAATCCTCCGCGCAGTCTGCCCACACGAAGCAGTTGATCTGCGCGACGTGATCGCAGAGCTCGCCGCACCGCGCCGGGGGCAGCGGCTCGCCGCCGCCGCTGCCGCCCGTGCCGCTCGTCGTGGAGGGAGGAGGGGGCTCTTCCGTGCCGCATGCGACGAGCCCCAAGATCGTCCCGAGGACGAGCATTTTCCAGCCGATACCGATTCGCATCGAGCGACTATAGGCCGGCGCGGTCGTCCTCGAAAAGCGCGTTGTTCAGCGCTTCCGCAGCGCTTCCGGCACGCGGGCGAACGTCTCCGGCGCGTCGGCAGCGGCCCATGCAACCGTGGCCACGGCCCCGACGACCTGATCGAGATCCTCCTTCGTGACCTTGTCGAGCGTGTCGTTCGCCGTGTGGTGCACGTCGAAGTAGTTCGTCGCGTCCTGGTGCAGATCCACGAGCGGCACGGCCGCGGCGCGCAGCGGGATGAGGTCGGCGCCGCCGTGCGCCGGGCCCTTGTCGTACTGGAGCCCGAGCGGAGTGACGAGGCTCGCGATCCGCTCGGCGAGGGGCCGCGACGCCTCGTCGATGAGGAAGCGCGTCGTGTGCGCGCGGCCCGCGCCGAGATCGATCTCGAGGGCGAGCTGGTGCTTGTCGAGCTCGGCCGCGTGGTCCTTGGCGTACGCGAAGGCGCCGCGCAGGCCGTTCTCCTCGTTGGCGAAGAGCACCACGCGGATCGTGCGCCGCGGCCGCGCGCCGAGGCCGAGCACGAGCCTCGCGGCCTCGACGACGGCCGCGCATCCGGCGCCGTCGTCGATCGCGCCTCGCCCGAGGTCCCACGCGTCGAGGTGCGCGCCGATGAGGACGATCTCGTCGGGCTTCTCGCGCCCCTTCACCTCGCCGATCACGTTCGCGCTCTCGGCGTCGGGCAAGAGCTTCGCGCCGAGCGAGAAGCTCACGCGGACGGGTTTGCCCTGACCGACGAGGCGCTCGAGGAGCTCGGCGTCGGGC
The DNA here is from genome assembly GCF_029946505.1 of Polyangium sp. y55x31. Taxonomy (GTDB): domain Bacteria; phylum Myxococcota_A; class Polyangia; order Polyangiales; family Polyangiaceae; genus Polyangium. The sequence continues at coordinate 59,114 of NZ_JARZHG010000047.1, read as the reverse complement.
ACGGAGATCGCGGCGGCCGGGATCTTGGGGACGTCCTTTTCGTAGGCCATGGCGCCCGTGTGCGGGAGCCTGTCGTGATCGGTGCCGAGCGAGCGGAGGAGCACGCCGATCGCGCCTTTCTTGGCGGCGGCGACGGCGCCGCGGTGGCGGATCCCGGCGACCTTGCCGTACCCCGAGCCGTCTTTCGTGCGGGTCATGGCGGCCGAGAAGAAGACGATCTTGCCCTTGACCTTGGCCTCGTCCATCGCGGCCATCGCGTCGAGCGACTCGACCATGACGATCTCGCCTTCGAGCCCCTTACCGGGCGTCCCGACGCTCCCGCCGAGCGCGGTGATCGCGAGGGTGTGGCCGTGGGGCGCGAGGATACGCCCGCTCTCCGGGCCGCGCTCCCAATGCGGGACCATGACCTTTTCGGCGCGTACGTTTTCGAGCCCTTTTTCCTTCATGGTGCGGAGGGCCCAGGCGACGGCGGCCTTGTCCCCGAGCGACCCCGCGAGCCGCGGCCCGACCTCGTCGACGAGCGAACGGACCATGTCGTACGCGCGCGAGTCGACCTGCGCGGCGATCTGGAGTTTGTCGACGTTCGGATCGCGGGGGACGGCGGGGGCGGGCGCGGCGGCGGAGGCGGTCGCGGGCGCGGCGGCAGAGGCGGATGGGGCCGCGGCGGCGGGGGCGGGCGCGGCGGCGGGCGCGGGGACGCGCTCGGGGGTCGGGATTTCTGCGGCCGAGCAGGCCGCGAGGGAGAGCGTGGCGAGGAGGAGTGCGCTTTGGGCGGACATCGCGGGGCGCGAGTTTGGCGCAAGTCGGCCGCGATGAAAATGGCCGGATCACGCGCGGTGAAAGCATGTTCCTCGGAGCATCCGGCTTGCCGCGATTCTCGGGAGCATCGCGTTGACCGGGCAAGGGCGTGAGGGTACCCTCGAATCGTCCCTGGACTCGGCCATGCAGACCTCCCACGAACGCCCCGCCATCAAGCCTCGTGATCCTGGCCTCGACTTCGACGAGACCGTCCCGCGCCACTGGTTCGGTGGCAACGCGCTCGCGACGCACATCGCGAACGGCGTCAATCTGCTCTTTCCGGCGGGCGAGCGTTTCTTCGTGCGCAGCGTCCACCATTACCTCGACAAACTCGACGACCCCGAGCTCCGCGCCCAGGTGAAAGGCTTCTTCGCCCAGGAGGGCCGCCACGCCCGCACGCACGAGCGCTTCTTCGAGCGCCTCGAGGAGCAGGGCTACGAGATCAAGCCGTTCCTCCGCGTCTACGAGAAGATCGCGTACGGCATCCTCGAACCCGCGTTCCCGCCGGCCTTCCGGCTCGCCGTCACCGCGGCGGCCGAGCATTTCACCGCCATCATGGCCGAAAACGCCCTCCGCGAGCGCTTCCTCGATCGCGCCCACCCGGCGCTGCGCGATCTGCTCTTCTGGCACGCCGCCGAGGAGATCGAGCACCGCGCCGTCGCATTCGACGTCCTCGGCACCGTCGCGCCGAGCTACGGCCTGCGGGTCGCCGGCATGGCCCTCGCCGCCTCCACGCTCGCGGCATTCTGGATCGCCGGGACGCTCGTGCTCCTCGATCAGGACCGCCGCCGCGGCGACGTCGATCTCCTGGCCGAGCTGCGCAAGCTTCGCGAGCATCCGATCGGCCAGCGTGTGTTTTTGCGGGGCATCAAGTCCTATCTCCGGCGTGATTTTCATCCGCTCGAAGCCGAGATCGACGGCCTCGCGCGGCAATGGCTCGAAGCGAAGGGCATGGCATGACGTTGCCCGTCGAATCCGGCCCGCGGATCGAACGACGCGTCCTCTCGATCGACAGCGCGTACGACGAGGACACGGTCGAGATCCAGCGGATGCGGGATTCGCTTTATGCGGGCCTCGGCAGTCGCGTCGTGCGCTTCGGGCGCACGCTCACGGAGCGCAGCACCGTCCTCGCCGCCCTTCGTGCCGCGGCGGAAGAGGAGCGGCCTTACGGGGCGATCCTCGTGACCTCGCACGGCGAGCCGAGCCGCGTCCTCGACACGAATTCGCCCAAAGGCTTGCTCCTCGCCGACGACTTCCCCGAGGACGAGCTCAGGCTCTGGGCTGACAATCGAGCTTTGCATTTCATGTGCTGCGACACGGGCGCGGGCCCACTTCTTTCGCGGCTCGCGGGGCTCGGGGCGCGGCTCGTCGTCGGGTTCGAGGGCAAACCGCGCTGGCATTCGCCGGAGGGGCGGCAGCGGTGGCGCGCGTTCGACGCCGAGACCGTGCGCGCGGTCGTGGATACGCCCGATCCGAAGGTGGTGGACGAGATTCGCACGCGCTGGCTCGGCCTCGTCGAGGAATGGCTCGTGACGGCGCCGCCGGGGTATGCGCAGGATCTGCGAGACATGCGGCAGACGCTCGGGACGATGGTGATTCTCTGATGCGATTCGAGGAAGCGAAACGCGCGGCACGGTTTGTCGTCCTCGGAGCGGCGCTCGCCGTGCTGCCGGCCTGCGGGGGCACGCGTATGATCGGGAGCGGGCCACACGCGTACGGGGAGGCCGCGCCCGAGGGCATTCGGTATCATTTGCCGAAGACGCTCGTCGAGGTCGGCGTCCGGACCACGCTCACGTCGCGGCGGAGTGTTTCGTACGAGAAAAACGACGCGGGGCTGTACGAGTTCAAGGTGAAGAGCCTGCCGTTCGACGTGGAGCAGAGCGCGGCGACGGTCACGGTGCTTCACGTGCCGGACACGCGGGAGTTTTATGCGCTCCACCTCGAACCGGGCCGCACGTCCGATGATTCGTTGACCGTCGAGACGTATGGTAGCGGGCTGCTCGCGTCGATCAACATGGAGAGCACGGGGCAGGAGGGGCAGGTCCTCGCCGATACGCTGGAAGCGGCGGCCACCATTGCTGGATTTCTCGTGGGGCTCGCGGATCGCGGGACCGAAGCCGCGCGGACGTTCGTTTGTGGAAAGCTCCGCGCCGATCCCTCGGCGGCGAAGTTCCCCTGCGAGGACCTCGAAGGTTTGCCCATGCAGACCTTGTATTTCCTGGGCGCGAATGCGGAGGGCCGAAAGCTCTTCCTGCGCGGACACGAGCTCGACGCCATCACGAGCGAGCGCAGGAAAACGAAACGGGAGATCGAGGACAAGATCGGCCCCGCGGACGCGAAGGAGCTCGCGGCGCTCGAATCGAAGCGCGCCTTGCTCGACGCCTCGCTCCGCGCGGCCCTCGAGGAGCGCAAGGAGGTGTCGACCGCCTTCGAGGCCCGGCTCCAGGCCTTCGCGGAGGAGCAGCGGTTCGCGCCGGAGTCGATCACGCGGGACGTCGTGCGGGTCTTCGAGGTCGCGGAGATTCCCGATGAGGCCACGCTCCCCGAGGGCACGAAATCGGCCGACGTGCCGGCGAAGCTCGCCAATCACCCGGCCATGCTGGAGCTTTGGAACGCGACCCGCATTGCGATCGCCTTGACCCCCGACCGCGGCGCGCCGCCGAAAACCCCGAAGAGCGTGGCGCCAGCCGAGGAAGAAGAAGCGGAAGGGCGCGTGTTTTATCGTCCGTCGCGCGCGGCCACGCTGAGGCTGCTCTCGCAAGGGAAGATCGCGGATCCGGACGAAGGGCGAATCGGGGAGTCGTACGAGGGGATCCGTATCGTGGACGCGCGGAGGATCGACGTGATGGATCCACGCGAGCCTCCGGCGACGATCTCGTTCGATCCGGCCGCCTTCGCCAAGCGCAGGCTGGCGCTCGGGTTCGACACGAAAGGCCGCCTCGTGCGGCTCGAGCAGAGCAGCGCCTCGACTTTTCCGAGCGCGTCCGGCGCGGTCGCCGACGGGCTCGCCAGCGCGAGCAGCGCGCTCGGCGTCGCGAGCGTGGTGGACATCGCCGCGAAAGAGCCGGATCTCTCCACGGTGGATACGCTCGTGCAAATCGAGCGGCTACGAAGGCAACGGCAGACGCTCGACGCGCAGATTCAGACGCTCGAAGCGGTGAAAGGTATTGAAAGGACGCGCCCGCTGGAACGGCCCGCGCAGCCGCGATAAGGGTGCCTCATGAAGCACCTGGTGATCACCCTGGCCGCCGTTGCGTTCCTCGGTTGCGGAGGCGCCGAGCCCGAACCCGCGATGCCCGACTTGCCCTCCACGCCGCCTCCCGACGATGCGCCGGTGGAGCAATCCGAGTGGACGGGCGGCACCATCACCGGGCTCGTTCGGCTGGCCGAGAATGCAAAGCCGATCGAGTCTCCCGATTTCGAGCTCATCCTGACGCTCTCCGGCGGCAACATCCGCAAGACCGAGCGGGTGGAGCTCGGGAAGATCAAGAAGAAGCTCTCGGGGCCGGCGCCGTATGCGTTCGAGATCCAGGCCGATCAATCGAAGTTCGACCCGTTCGACAATTACACGATCAGCGGCTTCATCGCCGCGCCGGACGGCAATTTCTGGTATTCGGTCATGAACCAGCCACGGGTCTACGTCAAAGGGCAGAAGCCCGGCCCCGTCGTGGTCGAGGTGATCCCCGTGGATCCGAGGGCCGGGAAGTAAGCTCGTCGCGCGGGGACGGGACGACCGGCCGATACGCGCTCGCGAGAGCAGACGCCTTGCCACAGGGGGGCGCGTCATCGTAGTCTGGGAAATGGTATCTGGTGTGACCACTCTCCAGGAGGACACGATGCGTCGATATTCGTCTCGTTTTATGGGGGTCGTTTCGCTGGCCCTCGCCGCGCAGGGGTTGCTCGTCGCCGCGTGCGCGGTCGAGCCGCCGCAGGAGATCGAGGCCCCCGCTGCGGAGCCGCTCGACCCGACGCTCCCGAACCCGGAGTGTTGTCTTCATCCGGGCACCCATTCCTGCGGCGAGTGTATCGAAGGCAGCTACTGCGACGCGTGTTTGTGCTGGGCCCCGATGACGCCGATTTCGCGAGAAATGTGTCACTACAATCCGCCCGAGTGCCCGCTGCCGCGGAACGTCAAGCACGAATGCCCCCAGGTGTCTGCCTGGGCGAAGGATCCCGTGACGGGTCTGTGCTGCTACTACAGCCTCTCCTGCAGGGCGCCCGTCGAGTGGGACCAGTTCTATTCGTACGACGCGTGTATGCAGTGAACCGTGCCCCCGCCGCGCAGGCGGGCGACGCGGGACAGCCCGAACCGGCTTTCAACGCTTCTTCTTTTTCTTCTTTTTCGGCGGAGGCGGCGGTCGCGTCTTGCCCGGCGCGACGGGCACCCACGGGGCGCTCCGATCCACGGGCAGCGGCGTATCCGCGGGCAAGGCTTGCTCTCCGGCGCGCTTGATCGTGAACGAGGAGCTCACGACGTTGTACATGTGGGCGCCGAAGTTCGAGAGGTCGCCCCCGCCGGCGATGCCGATCGGAATGCAGAAGCGGGTTTTGCGCTCCTCGTCGAGATCGCTGTACGGGATGAACCGGCCCTGATCGTCGCGTATGCCGCGCGTGTAGCCACCGCCGCCGCCCTGCGACATCCCGTCCTGGATCGCCTGCGCGAGCTGCTCGATGACCTCGTTCGCGCAGAGCGGCTTGATCTCGCCCTTCACCTTGCTGCCGGCCGGATACTGGACCTTCGACTCGATCTTGACGACGACCGTGACGCCCTGTTTGTCCGGGCCCATCTGCAAGGACCGCGCGGAAAGGCCGCTCTTCACGGCCTCGACGACGCCGGTCCAGTGGTTCGCATTGGCGTCCGTGGTGCTGACGAGGCGGACCCCCTCGACTTTGCCTTGCGCGTCGAGCTTGACCTCGAACGTGGCGCGGGCGTCCTTGACCGCCGAGGCGCGGACGGCATTCGCAATGGTGGAGGCGACCACGCCGGCCGCGGGGACGTCGATGCCGGTGGATTTGTCCTTGTTGTGAAGGGTGCCCGTGAGGACGCGGCTCGCGGCATTGGAATCGACGGGGCGCGGGGCCTCGATGGTGGTGGGCGCGGGCCGGGCCGCCGGCGCATCGGGCACGACGCCCGGGACGGCCCAGACGGGCGAGCCCAGACCGGGAAGGGCGCCGACGACGGGCGCGGGCGCGGGCGCGCCGCCGTATTCGTCAACGGGAAGGCTCGGCGCGGCGGGCGTGGGCGCGGGCGCGGATTCGGGAGCGGGAGCGGGCGCGGATTCAGGCGCGGGCGCGGGAGCGGATTCGGGAGCGGGCGCGGATTCGGGAGCGGGAGCGGATTCAGGCGCGGGCGCGGGCGCGGATTCGGGCGCGGGCGCCGGTACGGGCGCAGGTGCACGCACGGCCACGCGGGCCGATTCGGGCGCAGGTGCCTGCTCGGGCGCGGGGGCCGGCGCGCGTGTCACCGTGCCGGGCGGGCCTTCCTCCTCGATATCGACCGTCGTATCCGCCGGAGGCTCGACGCGGAGCGGCGACAACTCGGCCCCCGGCGCCGGGCTGCGCGGGGCGACGGCGAGGAAAAGCACGTGCGCGACGATCGCGATCGCGACCGCCCCGAGCTCGCGCCCCCGTTCCTTCGCCACGCGCTGAGGCTAGCACATCCCCCGGCGCGGTTGCACCTCGGCGGATAACGGTTCCCTCACCGCGTCACGTAGAAAAACGCGATGCACATCTCGTCCTCGGTCCCTTCGCCCTGTTTCGTCACGGTGTCCCGACCCGTCGTGTCGTAGCCGCAGGTGATCCGGATCGTGTCGCCGCCCTGCACCTTCGGGGGCGTCTCGTACATCGAGAACGATTGCCAGTGGAAATCCCAGTTCCCCACGTCGAGCAAGCATTGCTTCTGCCCGTCGTGCTCGGCCTCCACGTGCATGATCTTCCCGGTCCCGTGCATGTGCGGCGCCACGCCCCACATCGTCACCGTGCCGGCCTGCGCCGGGACGGGCTCGTCGTTCGTCACGGTCGTCATCGGCTGCTGCGGCGGAAGGTTGATCCCCTGCGCCGCGACCCGCGAAATGGTGGCCTCCTTGTCGACCGAATCCTGCACGACCGCCGCAATCCGCGTCTGGTCGGGGAACGCGCCGCTCGCGAGGTTGTAATGGACCTGCACGACCATCTTGCGCCCGCCTTCGAGCCTTAGGCCCGTGCCCGCAGGGAATCGCGTGGGTCCGCCGCCCGGGGCCCAGCCCACGACGAACCGCGAGGCGCCGACGCCGGGACCCCCGAAACACGTGTATCCGGGGCCCGCCTCGGCCGCGTCGAGCGCTTCGGCTTCGGCCTCGGCCGCGGCCGTATCGAGCGCGAAGGCGATGACGTGGTGGACGACGCGCGGATCACCCGGGAGGACCTCGTACGCCGTGAGGAATTTGTCGGACGTGATGCCCGGATCGACGATGAAGCAGCGGTAATCGTCGACCTTCGAGCCGTCGGGCGTGTAGGAGACGCCCATGTCGATCGTGAGGTTCGCGTCGGCGAGGCCCGTGGGCGGCGGGGGCGGCGTCGGGGCTTTCGAGAGGTCGCCCGCGGGGCCGCCGGCCTCGGCCCACGCGGAGATCGTGGCGATCTCCTCGGACGTGAGCCACCGGGCGTCCTGGAATTTGTTGCAATCGCCGCAGTTGTTCGGATTGAAGGGCGGCATCTCGCGCGCCGTGGTGCGCTCCGCGATGAGGGCCGCGAGCGGGCTCGTCTGCTCGAAGTCGAGGAGCGGGAACGGCGCGATTCCGCCGTTCGTGTGGCACGTGGCGCAGTTCTTCATCAAGATCGGCGCGACATCCTCGGCATACGTGGGCGTCTTCGAGACGGTGGCTTCCACGCCGCAAACGGGGTCGAGGACGGTCACGGGGGTGTTCGGAGGAGGCGTCGTTCCCGAGCTGCCGGAGCTACCGTCTCCGCCCCCGCACGCGGCGGCGAGGACGGCGAAGAGGCCGAGCGAGAGAGAAACCACGAGGATGGATCTACGCATGCGGCCAGAGACACCGGCCGGGCGCGTTCCGTAAAATGGAAAGTCAGTGGCTGCCGAGGAAAGCGAGCGCCTTCTCGACCTGCTCGTCCGTCATCGCGTGGCCGGCGCGGGGACGCCCGATCTCGAGGTGCGGCCAGCGCATCCGCTTCAGCATCTTCGCGAGCGCCTTCTGCTTGTCGTGCGAGGGATCCCCCGCGCCCCACGCGACCACGATCGGCGCCCGTTTTTTCGTCCCCTTCGCCTCCGTCTCGTGATACGGCGCGCCCGAGCCGCCCGCGAAGAGCGCATACCCCGCGACGTCGAGCCGGCCGCGCATCGCCAGCGAGGTCGCGTAATACGCGCCGTTCGAGAATCCGAAAATGTAGACGCGCTCGAAAGGTTTGCCCGCGGCTTGCTCCAGCGCGGTTCGCGCGGCCGTCCATTCCGCGACGAGCGCGTCCTCGTGGATCCGGCGCGCGTCCATGCTCGTCGGCCAGGCCCACCACGACTCCATCGTCTTCGGCCCGATCCCGCGGCGGCCCCGGGGCATGATCACCGTATGGCCGTACGTCGCGCCCACCCGCGCGGCGTTGCGCTGCGAGTTCCATTGATCGTTCGTATCGGGCTGGACGACGCCGTGCAGGTGAATGATGAGCGTGCGTGGTCCGGGCGCGGGTTTTTCGGGGACGAAGTAGCAGACCTCGTTCGGCAGCGCGGCAAGCTCGGACGCACACCAGCGGCGCTTGTCGGGGGCGGTCTCCGGGGGCGCCTCGGCGGACGCCGGACGCGAGCCCGCCGCGAGGAGGGCGAAGAGGAACGCGAAGGCCGCCGGGCGCATGCGCCGACCCTACCACGGGTCGCTCGCCGCGGGCACGTTCGTGTATCGTGGGCCCGATGGACGAGACGCGCGGAGACGAGGATGTACGGGCCGCACAGGCAGAGCTGCTCACGGCGATCGCGGGGCGGCTCTCGAAAGGGGACGCGCCGCTCCCCGTGGATCTCATGGCCAAGCTCGCGGAGGAGCTCGCGCTCCGCATCGACGACGAGGCGATCACCGAGGCCTGGGCCGAGAACGAATACGAAGAGCCGACGTCGTGGCGAGGCAGCGCGGCGCGCGCGAGCCGGCGGGGGCGAGGGCGGGACGTCCGCGACATCGAGCTGCTCGCGCGCGCGGTGCGAGACCTCGATGCGCTCGGGCCGACCGAGCGGGAGGACGTGTCCCTGGAGATCGACGCGCTCGCCTTCGACCCGGTGCCCCGCGGGGTGACGGCGCTCTACGGTCGAAAGGATGGACACCTGCAAAACCGCATCGGCGCGCGGCGATTGCTTTACAAGGTGCAGGGGACCCTGGTGACCATCGTGGCGATCACTCGCTAGCCTGCCAGCACTCCTCCTGTCGCATCCACGCCTCGAGGAGCCCGGGTTTTCCGCCGAAACCCTGGTAGTACTCGGCATTCAAGCATTTCACGAGGGCTTCCCGCTCGGGCACGGAGAGGTCGGTCGCGCCGAGCGGCATCTTCTGGTGATTCACGACATAAAAGCTCACCAGCGTCTCGCCCTGGGGCTGCAACTGGATCCCGCTCGGATGATTCAGCTCGCCGCGCTGGTGGCCATCGTGGCAACCGGCGCATCGCATGACCTCCGCGAGCCGCGCGAGCCGCGCCGGCTCGACCCGTCCGGCGGAGCATGCGGCGAGGAACTCCGGCGTTCGCAGCGGCGAGGTGCGGGGACCCATCGGCGGCCCGTAGGCCGAGCGCGTGAATCCGTCGAGATCGATGGCGCCATGGCTCGCCATCCGCGCGTTCACCCTGCGAAGCTTCGCGCCGAAGCGGTCCTCGTCGAATGCGCGGGGATCGGGCGTGATGGGGAGGGTGGCCTGCTTGTGACAGCGGTAGCAGTTCTCGACGACGCCGGTCTCCTCGAATCGTGTGCCGATCTCGATCCTTTCGCCGTCGCGCTTCCGCCAGAAGTCCTTCAGCCTCGCGCGCGGCGTTTCCAGCGCCAAACCCGTTCCTGCTTCCGTTTTCTGGACGGCCACGACCGAGACGCCTCTGGGCAGCTCACCGGCTGGATCCTGCTGGAGCCCGAACTGGATGTACTGGTCGAAGTCTTCGTGCGGAACGTAGACGAAGAACCGGCCGAGCGCGCGTGTGCCGTCGGGGGTGGGCAGATGCTGCGACTGGTAAATGAATGCGATCCATTCGAATCGCGGGTCCGGGATCGTCTCGTTGAGCCCATCGATGTACCCGAGCGCGCTCGTGATGGATGCGTCGTCGTTTTCGTCGAGCCACCGCAGGAATTGCTGGTCCTTCAGCGCCTCCGGGAGCTCCAGCATCTCGGGATACGGCATTTCGGAGAAGTATTGCTCGTCCGGCATCGAGGCGCCGAGCAGGTGGCCGCCGAGCAGCCTCTCCCGCGTCGTCGCTTCGAAAAAGCTCGAAAAATGGCTCATGCATTTCCGGGCGACGGGGACCGCGTCGAGTTGCGGCTGGCAGCGTCGCAGCGTCGCACCGGTCTCGAGGAGGATGTCGTCGTCGAGATTGCTGGCAAAGAAGGCGCGCGTCGTCCGCTCGTGCCAGTCACGAAAGCTGGGAAGGTCGGTGGGGCAGGGCGCGATCACGGCCGGTGTGGCCGCCAGGTACAGGATTGCCCAGGGTAGCGCGCGCATGGTCCGCCCTCCGCGTCTCTCGACGGTCGCAGGAAGGCAAGAGGCGTGCAGCGAGGAGGGGGATCAGCGGCTGCGCGTGAGGCGCGCCGTGCCTTCGAGGCCCTGGGCGCGGGCGGCCTCGACGACGGCCTCGCAGACGGCCTCGTGCACGTGCGGCAGGAGCGGCGAGGGGACGACCTCGCCCTTTTCGGCGCACGATGCGATCGCGCGCGCCGCGGCGATACGCATCTCCGGCGTGATCGCGCGGCTCTCGATGGCGAGCGCGCCGCGGAACAGGCCCGGGAACGCGAGCGCATTGTTGATGCTGCGTCCGTCGGTGCAGAAGGCCGCGCCCGCCGCGAGCGCGTCGACCGGCTCGATCTCGGGGTCCGGGTTCGACAGCGGGAAGATGACCTGCCCCGGCCGGATCCATTTCGGATCGATGAGCCCCGGCCTCCCCGTCGCCGCGATCACGATATCGGCCTCGCGCATGAGCGTGGGCAGATCGACCGGGTGCGCGCCGAGGCTCTTCAGCCACGCCATCGCCTCCTCGGACCGATCGGTCACGAGCACGTCGCGCGCCCCGTGCGCCATCATGAGACGGGCGATCGCGCTTCCGGCCGCGCCGAGGCCGATCTGCCCGACGCGCGCCTTCTCCAGCGAGACGCCCGTCATTTTACACGCATTGAGCAGCGCGGCGAGCGCGACCGTGGCCGTGCCGTGCTGATCGTCGTGCATGACGGGTTTGTCGAGGCGCTCGATGAGCTCTTCCTCGATCTTGTAACAATCCGGGATGCGGATGTCCTCGAGGTGAATGCCGCCGAACGTGAGCGAGAGCCGCAGGACCGTGTCCACGAACTCCCGCGGATCGAGCGTGTCGACGAGGATCGGCGAGGCGCTGATCCCGACGAACTTGTCGTAAAGGACGGCCTTTCCTTCCATGACCGGCAGCGAGGCGAGCGGCCCGACGTTGCCGAGGCCGAGGACGCGCGTGCCGTTCGTGAAGATACCGACCGAGTTGCCGATCCCCGTGAGGTGCCGCGCGCGCTCGGGCTCGCGCTCGATCGCCCGCGCGACGCGGGCCACGCCCGGCGTGTAGATGTAACGCAAATCGCGCTGATGACGGAGCTCGATCCGGCTCGTCATGTGCAGCTTGCCGCCCTTGTGCATGTCGAAGACGCGGTCGATCGTGTCGAGCAGCTCGACGCCGTCGACGGAGCGCACGGCCTCGATGACGCGGTCGCGCTGCTCTTCGTCCAGCGTCTCGACCGTGACCTCACGCAGCGTATCGCTCTCCATGCTGCGTAAGGTGGTGATGTCACCAAGCAAACCACCCTGCTCGGCCACGGCCGTCGCGAGGCGGGCGAGCTGGCCCACGCGATGTTTGCATTTGACGCGAAGTACGGTGTCGAGGCTGGTCTTCCTCATGGGGGCGCGGACCATACCACGAAGCGGCCGAGGTGGAAGCCCGGGGAGAAGCAGGCAGGCGAGAGAGGCCCCACGATCACCATCCCTGCGTTATCCTGCGGCGTAGCCGAGCGGATCCGGGGCTTCTGCGGCAGTGTATGGGATTGAAGCGGTGAATGACGCGCTGCTGCATCAGCCGCGGTGGCCGAGCGCGTACGCCGGTCGCGTCCGGTCGGAGACGTGCGGGGCCGCCCAGACCGTCCGGCGGCGCGTGCCTGCGCCGGCCCCCATCTGCTGAGGGGTCGGGCATGCAGAGGAGCCCGTCGCGCCGGATCCCGATCGACGAGACGTGCGGTTTTGGGCGGGATTTCGCGTGTGAATCGGGTGGCACGGGCGCTGCAATGGGCTCGGGTGTCGCGGACGGCGGGCTCGCCAAAGGAGGAGCTGGGGCGCCGCGCTGCACGTCTTCAATCGGGAGCCCTCGGCTTTCCCCGGAGGAAACAATTTCATGATCCGACATCTCTCCGCCGCTTCGATTCTCGCGACCACCCTCCTCTCGTGGGGGTGCGTCACGGCTCCGGACGACGACACGAATGACGCGCTCGCCGCATTGGACGAGGCGGCTGCCTTGTCGACCACGGATCTCGACGACCCCCCCGAGCTCGAGCCTTGCAGGTCCGTACCCGCGGACGCCACCTTGACGCTCACCTCCGGGACCCACGGCGTCTCTTCCAATCAGGCTTGGCCCACGGACGCGTCGCATCCGGGCTGCGTCGGGTACATTGCGGACTTCGTGGCATCCGGGAGCTCGACGTATTCGGTCGTCCCGAGCGCGACGCACCTCGTCTCGAACCCCGACGCGAGCATCATCGGGTGGCCGCAGAGCGAGGACCTCTGCAAGGCGACCACGGCGAGCATCGCGATTTATTCGAAGGCCACGCCGCAGAGCCTCTATACGCACGACGCGACGTTGAGCTACAAAGGCAACTGGAAGCGGATCGGGCTGACGAACAACTTTTATTGCGAGGCCATGGAGGTCTATGGCCAGACGATGCCGGCCCTCGTGAATCGGTCCGCCGTCCGGCTCGTGGTGGGCGCCAAGGCGCAGAAGATCTGCTGCTGGGAGACCTCCGTATGCTCGTACTCGCCCGAGAACATCGGCTCGTGCGAGAACACGGGCGTCATCCCCGCCCCCGGCATCGTGGTCGGGCGCGCCGAGATCGGCGCGCTGTCGATCGAGCTCTGAGGCGCGGCGGCGACCCGGGGGGGCGCCGCCGGTATCGCCTCCCTCAATGGCAGCAGGTATTGCTGGCCCAGGCCACGCCGCCGCCGGTCCGATAGATCACGACGTTGCCGTCGTTCTGCACGGCGAGGTTGGCATAATAATTTGACGACCCGGCCGTGCCCGAGGCCCACACGGGCTGGCCCGTGGACTTGTAGATGACGAGGTTGCCGTCCTCCTGCATGATCGCGCGGTCGCCGCCCTTTCCATTCGTGCCCGAGGCCCAGAGCGCGCTGCCGCCCTGGTAGAGCACGAGGTTGCCGTCGCCCTGGAACTTGAGCTGGAAGCGGCCGTCGCACGACCAGACCGATTGCTCCGCCCCGAGCCCCTGGCCCGAAGAAAGCGAGCCGCAGCCCGACGGCGACGCATACGAGGCATAACGAGACCAGATGCCCGCGCGATCGTCGTCCGCGAGCGAGGTGTCGACCCCGCTGTAATACGCGTACATGGTCGCGCCCGAGACGCTCGAATGGCCGAGGCCGAGGGAGTGCCCGACCTCGTGCAGGGCGACGGTCTCGAGGAACCCGGACGACCAGCCCTCGGCGTCATCGAAATGCACGTCGCCTCCGAGGCCGCCGCCCGGCGAATAGGCGTGGGCGAGGACGCCGGACGAGCCGTCGAATGCATCGGTGCAGCCATGGCTGCCCGTGTAGAACCCGAACGAAATGTTCTCGCCCGAGCTCACCTCGGAGAAGCTGAAGCTCGAGGACGAGGTCCACGAGAAGAGCGCGTTCTGGATGGCGGAGCGGACGGAGGCCTGGCTGAAGTCCGAGGTGTAATTCGCGAATCGATAGGTGAGGGCCGTGGACGACCAGGTCCCGCCGAATGCGGTGTAGGGGTTGTCGATGTCGAGGGTCGGCACGACGCTCGGGGGATCGTAATAATCGGGGTGGCTGCAGCGCGGCATCTGCATGATTCGCTGCATCTCGGCGTCGACGACGCCGGTCACGGGCAGGCCGTGCTGGGCCTGGTAGAGGCGCACGCCTTCTTCGAGGGCCTCGTCGAAGAGCTCCGGATCGGCCGGCTCGCGCGAGACGGCGGGGCTCCAGTCGGGGTAATGCTCGGCGAGCTCCTCGTTCTGATAATAACCGTACTTGCGCAGGTACTCGTAGACCGCGCGGACGTCCTTGCCCTGCGCGCCGAGCCCGAAGCCCGCCGAGGCCTCGGAATCGAGGGCCGCGTCGTCGCCGAGCGTCGTGACGTCGTCGCCCACGCATCCCACGAGGGTCGTCGAAGCGGCGAGGGCGAGAGGCGCGAGCAGCAGTGCGAAGCAGGAGTCGAAGCGGTTCGTCGAGGCCATGGGATTCATTCTCCGTATGCGAGGGATGCCGACCCCTATCGCATCAGGCATGCCAGCCCGGCGGGGTGCGGGTGTGGTGGGTGTAAGTTGTCGGAAGGAATGGGGGTTTTCGGTTTGGGTGCCGGGGCCGCCGTGGCGGGGCGCGTCGAGACTTGGCGGTGCCAGCCTCCAGGCATGGAGGTGGGAACCGCCAACGGGGGGGCCGTCCTCTCGCGAAAGCGCGTGGTGGGGCGTCGATCAGGTCAGGACGCGCCGTGAAGCGGGCTGGTGAGGGCGGTTCAGGGCAGGACGGGGCGCGCTCGGGGGAAGGTGAGGCGTCGACAAGGTGAGGTCACGGCGTGCGCGGGGGTGGATCGGAATGAGGTGGGCGGGCGCAGGGCGCGCGCGCGGGAGGGCGGGGGTGATCCGGGGCGGCGCGGGGCGTGGGCGGGGGGAGGTGAGGCCGAAACTTGACGGTTCACGCGCCGGAGCTGGGGAAGGCGAGCGCTTCCGCGAGGTCCTGGCAGGCATGCAGGTTCCAGACGAACCACATCATCGAGCGCCCCGCCCCCGGGGTCACGACCATCGAGCCCGCGCCGATCCGAGAACGGCGATGATTTGCATGGAAGGCGATGTGTTTCTCAGGTCGCCAGCCGCCCCTCGAGTTGCGCGCTCGGCCGTAGTTGACGTACGCGCGCCGTTCACAATGTAATTGGTAGAGCTGGCTCGGTGCAAGATACGGTCGCCGGCGGGCGGATCCCTCATTGGCGCAGCACTGCGCCCGGAAGGAGCAAGGGGACATGAAAGCATCGCGAAGCCTTGTGTTGGCCGCTTCGGCCCTGACAGCGCTGTTCGCAGCGAGCTGCACATCGTCGTTCGAATCTGGAAATGCTGGGGACGATACCCATATCGGCTCGGTTCAAGAGGCGGTTCCGATCCGATCGTGCGACTACGAGGGGGCCGTCTGCGCCACAGCTCTGGGTTCGACGAATTCCAAGCTGCTCTACATTTGCAGGGACGGCCAGGTGGTGCAGAGTGTCACGTGCCCAGCCGCCTGCGTGTCGGGCGATTGGGGCGAAGAGGACCGATGCATCTGAGCGTGTTGGCGATTGTCATGCCGCGCGCGCCGTCGAACTCGTGCTCCCCATCCGCGCCGAGGCCGTGGTCGCCGTGCGGAACGAGCGGCTCGATGCGCTGACCACACGTTTCGCCGCGGCCACGCGTGCCTTCGCCGCACCGCTGCTCGGCAAGCTCTTCGGGGATACGACGCCGGGGCAGTTCGTCCGCAAGGGGCTCCGGGTGTAATGCGAGAAGACGCGCGACGTCATTCTGCCCGAGATCGGAGACCGAGGAATGGAAGGAGGGCGTCAACGCCCTGCGCACCACCGTCTACGCGGAGCTGCTCAAGATCGCCGTGGCGAACAAATACCCGAAGTCCTGGGTCGAGTCGTTCTTCCGCGCAGCCGCCGCGGAAGGCGCTGAGGACACGGCCGAGTCCGAAGCCGCCGCGTCCACAGGCTGAATTCCCCCATCCCCGACAGGGGAGGCTTTTGCTCCAGCAAAAGCCTCCCCCTCGCCACTACTGGCACTCGCCGAAGTCCATGTAGCCGGGGATGGAGTACGGGGAGCAGGACTTCCCCCCGGAACAGGCGTGTGCGTTGTCGCAATAGGCGACGCAGCGTTTGTTGCCGTCGGCCTGGGAGAAGTCGACGCCGCACCGGGCATTCACGCCGCAATCGGCGTCCAATTTGCAGATCCCGCCGACGGGCACGGGGCCGGCGTGGCCACACGCGAAGCCGCCGGCGCCGGAGGTGTCCACGATTCCGTCGTTCGTGAGGGAATTGCGGTCGCGACACGTCGAGCCCGCCTCGCAGCCATTGCCGAAGGGCGTACACGTCGGGATGCAGACGCCGGCCAGGGGCGAACCGGTCCAGTAGGCGAGGCAGAGCTCGCCGGCGTCGCAATCACTCGCCTTGGCGCAGTACTCCCGGCAGGCGAAGTTGTTCGGCGCCTTGGCGTCGTCGGTGCAGAGCAGGCCCGGGGCGCAGTTGTCTTCGCCGAAGGCGGTCCGCGTGCACGCGGCGCCCTCCGCGACGGCGCCGCCCACGGCCTCGCACACCGAGAAATAGGTCTTCTTTTCACCCGCGGGGTCGACCAGCGTGCATTCGCTGCCGGCGCCGCAGTTCTGTCCCACGAGGTCGCAGCAGGCGCTCGTGGCGCCGGCCGGGAGGGCCTGCTCGGGGAGCGCGATGGCGCAGGTGCTGCCCGTCGTGGTGACGGTGCAATTCAGCGCCAGGCTGCCGTTCTCGAGCTTGGCGGTGCATTCGTAGGGAAACTTCGTGGGGAGGTGGGAGAGCTCGCCCGAGAAGGTGGCGACATCCCCGTCCACGGTGCCGGTCATCACGCCCATGTTGGTGGAGACGGTGAGTGTGCAGCCGGTTTGCGCGACGCATGTGCTCTTGAGCAGCGCCCCCATGGCGCACGGGGCCTGCTCCGTCACGACGTAGGTGCCATTGAAATTGGCGCAAGCGGGGCCACCGCCGCCCGCGCCGCCGGAACCACCGGAGCCACCCGCGCCGCCGGAACCACCGGAGCCGCCGGAACCACCGGCGCCGCCGACGCCGCCGACGCCACCCGCGCCGCCGGAGCCGCCGACACCACCGGAGCCGCCGGAGCCGCCGTTGTTGGTCTCCGTGCAGCCATAGGCCATGAGGGACGTGAGGAGAAGGCTGGCGAGAAGAACGCGATTGCGAGATTGCATGTTGTCGATGAGCTCCAAGGTTTGCCCCGCCGTCGGGACCCGTGGCCGACCACGGGGCGCGGTGCGGCGTGCCCTTGGCAAACTCCGCACCACCGCGGAATCACAGCAACTTTTCGTCGGGAGGCATCACGGAAACGTGGGGGATCGGGCGGCTCGGCAGGTGAACGGGGCGCCCCCGGAATCTCCAATGCTTGCGCCAAGCTGCGCCGGAGGATGTGCCGGACGGACAGGCGCGTCGTGGCATGTGTCGAGCCCACCCCAGCTGCCCGCCGAAGCAGGTCATGACGGCCAGCGTTCTCCGATCAGAACCGACCCAACACCACGATTCCCTGCTGCTCCCCGCTCAAAAGGGGTGCAATGGCGACCTTCGCAGGCGCCGGCTGCGAAGAATGCGTCTCGGGATTGACCCACGCGAGCACCAATCCGAGAAATACACCCGCCGCGCCCACGCCGAGCGCCGTGGTCGCGACCCGCCCGTCGGCCGTCGCCTTCGCGCGGAGCGAATACCCCTCCGCGTCGCACTTGTCCAGATCCGACGTGAGGCAATGCTGCTTCGTCGCCGCGCTCGCCTCGTCCGAGCGCGCCGCATACACGCCGCCCGCCACGATCGCGCCGAGGCCCGCCCCCACGACGAAAGACGCCGCAATCCGAGGACCGGTCCAGAACGGGGCCGGCGGAGGCTCCGGCGGCGCGGTCGGGGCCGGCGGAGGCGCGGGCGCGGGCGCCGCGGGCGGTTCGGCCCAGGCGATCGAGGGGAGCAGGAGCGTGGCCAGGAAAAAGGGCAGGGATCGCATTTCAGAGATCGAAGAGCTCGTCGTCCTGGCCGGCGTCCTCCTCGGCGAGGAGCGCCTCCGCGTGCTTGGCGACCGATTCGAAGAACTTTTGCTCGGGGGATTTCGGAGGCAATCGGGAGGCGGCTTCCCGGGCCTGCGAACGGAGGAGCGTCTCGCTGCGATCCGCCCGCGCGCCCGAGCGAGGTCGCGCCTGGCCCGTGACGACCGAGAAGAGCGCGCTCCGGACCCGCTCGAAGCAACCTTCACCCGTCGCGTGCGCGCGCCTGAGGAGCGTGGCGACGAGCTCGAGGTGCGCGAAGAGGAAGGTGGGCGGCGCCTCTTCGAGGAGCGCGGAGATCGCTTCGAGCTCGCTCTCGCCGCCGTCCTGCACCCACTCGGAGAGGACCTCGACCGTCGGCAACGCAAACGAGCGCGAGGCGTCGTGGAAGAGGCGCGCGGCATGGAAACGGACCCAGCCGATGCGGGCCCGCGCGAGGTGGCGGATGCGGCGCAGGAGCGAGAGCCACTCCGGCGAGCGCGAGAGGCCCGAGAGGATCGCCGCGAGGCCCTCCGGCGGGAGCGGCTCGTACTCCTCGGCCCCCGCGACGATGCCAGACGCGGCGCGCGCGATGCGCTCGATGAAGAGGCCCGTGACGTCCTCGGGCATGCGCTTGCCGGCGTGGTGGAGGAAGCGCATCGTGGAGTGGCCGTCGAGGCTGCGAGCCGCGCCGAGGCGCGTGAGGAAGAGGATGATCTCCTCCTCGGAGAGCGCGCCCTCGGAGAAGAGGCCACCCGCGTCGAGCGCGCCGAAGAGGGCCTCGGCGACCTCGGGGCCCTCGGAGAGGTCGACGCCGACCGCGAGCTCGACCGCGTCGCGCGGGGAGGATTTGGCCAGGGTGCGGAGCGCCCCGAGCGCCGCGCGGCGGACGAAGCCGTCCCGGTGGCCGAGGAGGTGCCGGAGCGCCTCGCGATCGCCCGGCAGGGGCTTTTCGACCCAGCGATGGAAGACCTGCGCGAGCGAGGCGCAAAGCGTGGCGTTGCCGCCCGCGACGATGCTGCCGACGAGGGACTCGGCGCGCTCGGGCGCGGCGTCGCGGAGCGCGTGGAGCAAGGAGGCGACGTGGGGTCCGAGCGGGCTCTCCGGCGCGCCCATGACGGCCTCGCAGACGGCCGCCGCCGATGCCGGGTGCATGCGGGAGAGGACGTGCAAGAGGAGGCGAGGCGAGCCGGATTTGCCCGCGAGCGCGAGGGCTTCGAGCGCCGCGCCGAGCCACTCGGCCGTCTGCGCAGGCGGGCGGCCGTCGGCGAGCATCTCGTCGACGACGGCGCGACACGCGTCCGCCGAGCGGCGCTCCGCTCCGCCGCGATCGATCTCGCCCGAGCCCGGGATCTCGCTGGCGGGCATGTCGATCAAGCCGCGCTGCGCGGGCGAGCGTTGCGTGAGCGCCTCGTAGAGCCTGCGCTCCGTCGAGGTCGGGACGTCGGCGAGGGCCATCTCGGCCGCAGCGCGGACCTCGGGGGAGCTCGCGCGCCGGGCCGCGCGGCGAAGGGCGTCGGCGACGGCGAAATGGACGAGCGGGTCGCCGGAATTCGTCGCGGCGGCGCCGAGCATCGCGAGGATGTCGAGCCGCTCCTCGTCGCGCCACCCAGGCTCCATCCGATCGCCGAGCGAGCCGCCGGAGCCGTCGGAGAGGACCCGCTCGAGGCCGCCGACACCCGAGAGGGCCGCGCTTCGTTTCGAGGAGCGCGCGCAGCCGGCGAGCGCGGCGAGGGCCTGCTTCCGGAGGCCGCGGCGGCGCTCGTCGGACGGGCCGGCATCGATGGCGCCTTCCGAGAGGAAGGTGTCGATCACGTCGAGCGGCGAGTGCTTGTGGTCGTGCGCGTCGTCCGCGCCGAGCCAGCGATCGACGGCGTCGAGCAAGGCCTCGTGGACGCCGAGCGGGCGCGCGGAGGAGCGCGAGGCGAGCTCGCGGAGGACGCGCATGGGATGGTCGGGGTGCGGGCTCTGGAGGCGGAGATCGTCGCGGCCGAGCTCCCAGAGGAGGTCGGCGGCGCGCGGCAGGTGTGCGAGGTGCAGGCCCACGCGGCGCAGGATCGCGGGCAGCTCGTAGAGGACGGACGCGGCGGAGAAGAGCGCGCCCGGGCCCCGCGCGGACTCGGTCTGCGCAGGCGTACGAAGGACCGCCGCGGCGAGGTCGAGCATCGCGGCGGGGTGATCCGAGGAGAGCTCGCGCAGGCCGGCGAGCAGGCGGCATCGATCGGCCGCCGAGGCCGCCTCGACGCTCGCGCGGACGTGGCGGAAGAGGGACGTGACGATCTCGCCGGTCGCGCCGTCGGGGATGGAGGGGCCGTCGAGCTCGCCGGCGTTGCGGATGAGCGGGACGACGGCGTGGGCGCCGAAGCGCTCTTCCAGCGCGCGCACGCGATCGTCGAGCGAGCCCGCGAGGTTGCCCGTGGCCACGGGGCCGACGAGGGCGCGGTGGAGCGCGTGATCCGAGAGGGCGCCCGGGACCACGCGCGCGCCGTGCGGGCCCCGATCGACGACGCCCGCCGCTTCGAGCGCGCGGAGGGCCGAGACGAGATCACGACGGCGACAGCCGAGCAGATCCCCCGCGCCCTGGAGGAAACGCTCGTCCGAGGTGCGCACCGGCGCGAGGAGCGCGACGAGCGCGAGCACGCCGGCGAGGAGTTTTGGGTCCCCCGCGGCGGCCGAGCGGAGGAGCAAGAGTTCGTGCCCACGATCGAGCGCGCAGGCCGCGAGCTCGCCCTTGCCGAGCGCGACCGGATGGATGGCGCCTTCGCGCATGAGCCGGCCAGAGAGCGCGATCACGAACGGATGCCCCTCGGCGAGCTCGGCGAGGCGCGCCGCGTGCTCGCCCGCGTCTTCGCCGAGCGCGTGCCGCGCCGTCGCCTCGGCCTCGCTCGGCGAGAGCGGGCCGAGCTCGGGCAGCACACGCACGACGTCCGACGAGAGCCCGACCTGCGCGAAGAGCGCCGAGAGGCGCGGCAGGCCCGCGGGGCGTGTCGTCAGCACGAAGCGCACGTCGCGGCGATCGAGCGCCATGGGCAGGAGCGTCGCGGGCGCGGCTTTGCGGCCCGCGTCGTCGATCACGAGCACGCACGGGCCGGGCGGCAGGCGCGTGGTGGTCGGCGCGCCGGCGGCGGCGACGTCGGTGGCGAAGCGGAGCATCGTGCCGACCCGCTGCGCGGCGAGGGCATCGGCGAGCGCGGAGAGCAGGCTCGTCTTGCCGGAGCCGCAGCGTCCCGGGAGCACGGCGACGCGGGCCGGGCCACGCGCGCTCGCGAAGTCGACGAGGGCCGCGAGGATCTCGGCGCGCCCGCCGAAGGGCAGCGCTTCCTGGAAGGGGCGGCCTGCGGCGAGCGCGCCGCCTTCGAACTCGCTCGGGCCGAAGAGCGCCACGCCGTGCTCGACGTGGGCGTCCGGAGGAGTGGGGAAGCCGAGGGTCGTCTCCATGGAAATCGAGCGCGCCGCGGGGCGAGCGCGCGAAGCCTACCACGGGGGGCGGCTCGCTCGGCGAGGGACGAAAAACCGGATCCTCGCCGCCGTGGCGCCGCAGCCTGGCAAAAGGTAAAAGTAAGCTGCCATGAGCAAGCGCCCGCCTTCCCCCACGGATCGCTCCTTCCGCGACGCGTTCCGGAGTTTTTCCGGTCGCGTGCGGCGGCGCCTCGCGCTCGAGCGGATGCTCTCGGGCGCGGCGATCGGGCTCGTGCTCGGCGCAGGCGCGGCGGCTGCGGCGTGGCAGACGCGGCACGGGGCGCTCCGGCCGTGGATGGCCGCGGGCGGCGCGATCGGCGCGGTGGCCGGCGCGATCGTGGCCCGGCGCAGGCGCTGGCGGGATGAAGAGGTCGCGCTGTTCCTCGATGGGCGCCTCGGCGGCAAGGAGTCGATCTCCACGGCGATCGAGCTCGATCGCGAGGACGAGCGGGACGATCCGGCGCGCGCGGTCGTGCTCTCGCAAGCGACGACGGTGCTCGAAAAAGCGAACCCGAAGGACGCGCGCCCGCGGTTCGTTCGGGCGCATCACCTGGCGATCCCGCTCGGGCTCGCGGCGATCGGCTACGTGTCGTTGATCCCGCTGCCCGCGCTCCCGCCGCCGCCCGCGCCTCCGCCCGGCGCCGAGCAGGTCAAGCTCGCGGACATCAAGGGGCTCGACAAGATCATCGACCTCGCGAACACGAACGCGCGCGACGACGCCCAGAGAAAGCGGCTCGACAAGATCGCCGAGGACGCGAAGAAGCTGCGCGAAAAGCTTCGTCAGGGCATGGAGAAGCGCGAGGCGCAGGCCGAGATCGGAAAGCTCAAGGACGCGATCACGGCCGAGCGGCTCTCGCTCGGCGACGGCGAGCAGCGTCAGGGCCTGGAGAGCGCGCTCGGCAAGCTCGCGGAGAACCCCGACCTCAAGGACGCGGCGAAGGCGCTCGGGGATCGGGATCTCGTCTCGTTCGACGACGCGATGGAGAACCTCGCGAACAAGCTCGAAAAAGAGGACCGCGACCGCGCGAAGAAGACGCTCGAAGAGGCCGCGGAGGCCGCGCGCAAGCAAAACGCGCCCGACGTGGCGAAGGCGCTCGAGGAGCAGAAGAAGCGCCTCGAAGAGATGGCCAAGAAGAACGAGAAGCTGAAGGAGCTCGGCAAGGCCCTCGGCGAGGGATTGTCCGAGGACGCAAAGGAAGCGCTGAAGGATCTCGACAGCGGCAAGGGCGGCGGAAAAGAGCAGCAGAAGCTCGCGGAGAAGCTCGAAGAGGCGCTCGGCAAGCTCACGCCCGAGGAGCGCAAGCGGCTCGCCGAGAACATGAAGAAGCGCGCCGCCGAGATGAACGGCGAGGAGGCGCCGGGCGAGGGGCCGAGCAAGGAGCAGCTCCAGGAGCTCGCCGAGGAGCTCGAATCGGAGGAGGGCCAGAAGCGGCTCGCCGAGGAGCTCAAGAAGATGGCCGAGCCCGAGCCCGAGGGCAGCGAAGAGGGCGAGCGGCAGAAGCGGCTGGAAGATGCGCAGAAGGGCCTGGGGGAGGCCGAAGGGCAGCTCGGCGCGCCGATGCCGGTGCCCGTACCGGGGCAAGGGCCGGGGAAACAGCCCGGGAACAAGGCCGGCGAGAAGCCCGGCGGGAACAACGGGAGCCCCGGATCGGGCGGCAAGGACGACGGGCAGCCGTACGCCGGTCATAGCGAGGGCGGCGGGCCGGGTGATCACAAGGGCCAGACCGGCGTGGTCGACGGCCAGGGCGTGAAGGCCCGCGCGACCGGCCCGATCAACAAGGGCAAGCCCATGCCCGGGCTCGTCATGGGACGGACTTCGGGGCGAGCGGGTGAAACGGCGAACATCCAGGGGACGGGCGCGCTCGGGCAGGCCGCGGCAGGGGAGCTCGGGGCGATCGAGCGGAGCGACGTGCCCGAGGAGTACCGCGAGCAGGTCGGGCGCTATTTCCAGCCCAAGTGACGGCAGAGCGCGAGTACGCTCTCGCGCTGCATGACGACGACGGGCGACTTTCAGAAGAGGCTCGATCGAGCCCGCGAGGCGAGCGCGCGCCTCAAGGACGCGATCGGGCAGGTGATCGTGGGCCAGGGCGAGGTCGTGGAGCAGGCGCTCTGGGGCCTCGTGGCCGGCGGGCACGTGCTGCTCGAAGGCGCGCCGGGGCTCGGCAAGACGCTGCTCGTGCGCACGATCGCGAGCTGCCTCGACCTGAAATTTTCACGCATCCAGTTCACGCCCGACCTCATGCCGAGCGACGTGACGGGCACGAACATCCTCGTGACCTCGGCCGACGGTTCGAGGCACTTCGCCCTGCACAAGGGGCCGATCTTCGGGCAGGTCGTGCTCGCGGACGAGATCAACCGCGCGACGCCGAAGACGCAGAGCTCGCTGCTCGAGGCGATGCAGGAGCACGCGTGCACGATCGGCGGCGTGCGGCACGCGATGGAAGAGCCGTTCTTCGTGCTCGCCACGGAGAACCCGATCGAGATGGAAGGGACGTACCCGCTGCCGGAAGCGCAGCTCGATCGGTTTCTGCTCAAAGTGATGGTGCCGAGCCCGACCGAGGACGAGATGACCGAGATCCTCGCGCGTACGACGGGGCAACCGAAGGACGCGCCGCCGCGCGTGCTCGATCGCGACGAGGTGCTCGCGATCCGCTCGGCGTGCCGCGACGTCGCCGTGGCCGAGCCGATCATGCGCTTCGCTTCGCGTCTCGTCCGCGCGAGTGATCCCACGACGCAAGGCGCGCCCGACCTCGTGAAGCGCGCGATCCGCTACGGCGCGGGCGTGCGCGGCGCGCAGTCGCTCGTGCTCGCGGCCAAGGCCGTGAGCGTGCTCGAAGGCCGCGCGCACGTCTCGTTCGGCGACGTGCAGCGCGTGGCCAAGCCCGTCCTGCGCCATCGCCTCATCCGTTCGTTCGAGGGCGAGGCCGACGGGATCACGACCGATCAGGTGGTCGACGCGCTCGTGGAGAGCGTGCCCGCCCGGCCGGAGAGCGTGGAGCAGGCGATCCGTCGATGAGGCTCCGCGCGCTGTCCCTGGTCCCGATCCTCGCGCTCGCGCCGGTCGCGACGCACGCCGAACCTGCGCCGAACCTCGCCGCCACGTCCATCGCGGAGGTGCCCCCGCCGGGGCGAGCGAACGTGTCCTTCGAGGTCGCGCCGCTGCTCGGCTCGACCTCGCCGACGCCCGCGGGCTGGAGCGGGTTCCTCGTGCGGGTGCAGAACAACGAGGCGAAGCCGCTGCGGGGCGAGGTCGAGGTCCTCTCCCGGCTGCACTCGGACCAGATGCGCTTCCGCGCGACGGCGCCGTTCGTCGTCGGCGCGGGGACGAGCGTGATCGTCCGGTTGCCGACACACGGAAGCGTGTACGGCGAGACCACCGTCGTCGCGCGGGACGACGCGGGCACGGTGCTCGGCTCGCACACGGCGGCCGTGACGAACATGCAGGAGGTTTTCCTGCTCGACGTGAGCGAGACGTCGCGGATCAAGGGCGCGTTGCACGACGCCGCGATCTCGCCGCTGTTCTCGCCCTGGGGTGGCTACGGCGCGTATGGCGCGGGGCCGCAGCTCAAGGTGGGCGCGCCGCGCTTCGATCCGGCGACGGGGGATCCGATCCTGCCCGATCGCGCGGCGCTCTACGCGCCTGCGTCGGCCGTGCTCATGCGCTCGGACACGCTCGTGAAGATCGGCGCGGCCGAGCTCGAAGCGCTGAGCGGCTACGTGCTTGCCGGCGGCACGCTGGCCGTCGCGCTCGCGCGCCCCGAGGACATCCGGAGCCCGATCCTCGCCGCGTTCGCGGGCGGCGAGATCACGCAGACGTCGGTGCACTCCGAGACGCTCCGGGAGCTCGTCCTTCCTTCGGCGCCCTCGAACGCCACGAAGACGATCCCCTTCGCCGAGGCGGCGAGCGAGGAGGTCGCAAAGACGCTCGCCGGTTTCTCCGGCGGCAACCTGCGCGGCAGCCGCTACGGCGCGTCCGCGACGTACGGGCTCGGCGAGGTTCACCTGCTCGCCTTCGATCCCACGCGCAAGCCCGCGGTGGACGACCCTTGGGCGCAGGCGCGCGTGCTCGATCTCACGCGCAAGGCCTTCGATCGAAAGAGCTCGATCGTCTACCGCCAAGGCGGCTCGCCCGGCACCGTGGATCTCGATCGCGTGCGGCAGGAGCTCGATCCGAACGAGAGCTCGCGCTGGGGGATCGCGGTCGCCGCGCTGCTGCTCATCGTCTACGCGGTCCTCGCGGGGCCCGTGAACTTCACGATGCACGCGAACAAGGGCAAACCGCTGCGCGCGCTCGTGTGGTTGCCGATCCTTTCGGCGATCGCGTTTTTCGCGGTCGTGCTCCTCGGCCTCGTCGCGAAGGGCCTCACGGGCCGGTCGCGCCACCTCACGCTCGTCGAGGCGGGCGCGGGCATGACGAAGGGCACGGCGCGGCGGTGGCGCGGCTTCTTCACGCCGCGATCGAAGGATCTCACCGTTCGCACGAGCGACGGGTCGAGCGTGGTCACCACCGCGGTCGTGGCCGCGCCCGCGACGATCGACGATCACATGCTCGTCGATCGCGACGGCGCGCGCCTCGTCGATCTCGCGATCCTGCCCTGGCAAACCGTGGTCGTGCGCGAGGACGGGTTCGCCGACGTGGGCGAGGGGATCTCGATCGTGCGCGAGGGCGACAAGGACACGGCCGTGACGAACCGGAGCGGCCACGATCTGCGCGCCGCCGTGCTCGTCTTGCCGGGGCTTCAGCCGCGGTATTTCCCGACGATCAAGGACGGCGAGCGGGTGCTCGCGAGCGCGGGCAAGGACGTGAAGGCGTCGCCCCAGGGGACGACCTGGGTCCGGCAGATCGGCGGCACGCGGCGCGCGGGAGGTCTGGATCTTCATCCGCTCGCCGGGCACTACCTGGGCACCTTGATCAACGCCGACGCGCCCGGGCTCAGCGACGCATGGATCGCCGTCGAGAACAGCGCGGGCGGGCTCGTGGACTGGTTCCCCGAGGACGTGCCGGTGCTCCTCGGTCAGCTCGACGGAGGCGAGGGCAAGACCTCGGACGCGGGCCTCAAGCTCGAACGAGATCGGCTGCTCGTGCGGATCGTCGGATACGGAGGTCGGCCGTGAGCGAGCCCGTCGAGACGCCGCCCGCCTGGGAGCGATCGCCGGCGACCGCGGTCGAGCCGCCTGCGTTGGTCGTGCCTGCGCCGCCGACGATCCGCGTGCGCCACCTCTGGCACCGCTTCGCCAACCGCGACGTCCTGCGCGACGTGACCTTCGACGTCGGCGCCGGCGAGATCTTCGGCTTCATCGGGCCGAACGGCGCCGGAAAGACCACGACGATCCGCGTGATGGCCACGCTGCTCGAGCCCATGGCCGGGCGCGTGGAGATCGACGGGATCGACGTCACGCTCGACCCCGAGGCCGTGCGCAAGGTGATCGGCTACATGCCGGATCACGCGGGCGTCTACGATCGCATCACGGTGCGCGAGTACCTCGAGTTCTTCGCGGACTCGTTCCGCGTGCCCTCGATCAGCGTGGTCGACGCGGTCCTCGAGCTGACCGACCTCGGCAAGCTGCAGGATCGGCTCGTCGCCGAGATGTCGAAAGGCATGAAGCAACGGCTTCAGCTCGCGCGTATCCTCCTGCACGACCCGAAGGTGCTCATCCTCGACGAACCGGCGAGTGATCTCGATCCCCGCGCCCGCATCGAGATCCGCGATCTCTTGCTGGAGCTGCGTGGCCTCGGCAAGACGATCTTCCTCTCGTCGCACATCCTCACGGAGCTCAGCGACGTCTGCACCTCGATCGGCATCCTCGAACGTGGCCGCCTCGTCGTCGCAGGTCCGATCCACGAGATCTCGGCGCGCCTCGAAGCGATCCGCGCGGCCGAGGCCCACGGCCACGCGCCGCCGCCGCGGTACGTGCCGCCGGGCGTGCGCGCGCTCGTGCCCACGCCCGCGCCCACGCCCCCCGGGCAAGCCGCGCCCGCTTCGCCCGAGGCCGCGGGCGCGCCCGTGCCCGCGATCGATCCGAGCGCGAGCGCGGCCCCACCGCAGCCGCACGTGCCGGCGCCGGTCCCGCCCACGCCGAACGTTCGTCGGGTGAAGCTGCGTGTCCTCGGCAATCCCGAGGCCGCTGCGTACTTCCTGCGCGGCGGGCCCGGGATCGTCGAGGTCAGCGTCCTCGGCGGCGTCGTGCACGTGGGCTACCAGGGCACGGAGACGAAGATCGCGGAGATGGTGACCCACCTCGTGCACCGCAACATCGGCATCGTGGGCGTGGAGCCGGAGAGGAACGAGCTCGAGCGCATCTTCCTCGAAGTCACGCGTGGAGACGTGCAATGAGCGCGCAGACCGGAACCGCCCCGAACGCGGGCGCCTCGCGCCTGCGCCGCCTGCTCGACGATCCGAACCCCATCTGGATCCGCGAGCTCCGCCAGTCCGCGCGCCTCGTGCGCACGCCGATCATCCTTTGCGTGCTCTCGATCCTCGCGACGCTCGCGATCGCCTCGATCGGCGGCCTCGTCTCGATCAACGAGAGCCCCGCGACCACGGGGTACGTCCTCTTCCAGGTCTTCTTCTCGCTCGCGTACTTCGTGGTCACGTTCGTCGGGCCCGCGGTCGCGGCGAACGCGATCGCCTCGGAGCGCGAAGGGCGCACCTGGGAAGCCGTGATCCTCACGGGGCTGCGACCCGCGGTGATCGCGCGCGGAAAATTCCTCGCCGCGTACACGTCGATCAGCATGTACGTGGTGATGCTCGCGCCCGTCGGCGCGCTGCCGTTCCTGTTCGGCGGCGTCACCGCGACGGAGACGATCGTCGCGTTTGGCTTCTTGTTCCTCATCGCGGCGCTCGCGGTCGCCTTCGGGCTCGCGGTGAGCTCGAAGATGAACAGCCTGCGCGCCGCGCTCGTGGTCACGTTGATCTGCGCGGTGATCGTCTCGCTCAACGTCTACGGCTGGCTCGGCGTGGGGCTCTCGATCCCCGCGCATCGCGCCTGGCCCGGCGTGCCGGACGGACCGCCGGTCTGGCTGCCGACGGCGTACGCGCGCGCGCCCTTCGACCTCACGTACGTCCTCTGCTTGATCCTCCTGCCGATCGTGGCGACGGCGTTGCCTGCGTGGTTCCTCTACGAGGTCACGATCGCGAACCTCACGAGCATCACGGACGATCGCTCGACGGGCCTCAAGCGCTGGTTCCTCGTAGCCGCGCCGGTCTTCGCGCTGTGCACGGCTGCGCCGATCGTCGCGGTCGACTCGTACGACGAGACCGCGGTTGCCATCGCGGGCATCTGCGTGCTCCTCGTCTTTCTGGTGGGCTCGGTCTACCTCTTCCTCGGCGACTCGCTCGGGCCCTCGCGGCGCGTGCGATTGCACTGGGATCGGCAGGGCGTGGGCCCGCTCCGGAGGCTGCTCGGGCCGGGCATCGTCGGCACGTCGATGATGCAGCTCGGCGGGGCCGCGTTCGCGTTCTTGCTGCCGGTCGCGGTCGGGCTCATCGCCGTGATGAACAACGGGAGTCCCACGGAGAACAGCAAGCAGATCCTACTCGTCGCGCTCTACGCGGGGTCGTTTTACCTGTTCTCCGTGGGGTTCGGCGCGTTCTTGCGGGCGCGGTCGAGCACCGCATTGCTCTCGCGCATCTTGCTCCTCGCGGTGCATTTCCTCGTCGCCGTGGGGCCGTGGATCGTCGCGGCGATCGCGGGCATCTTCGCGTCGACGGCCGGTCGCAGCGCGCTCATCGTGGCCGCGCCGTCGCCGATTTACGTCTTCGTCGCGGTGGGCGCGGTGGAGACGAGCGGCGAGGAGATGCTCGTCGCGGCCGCGGTGGTCGCTTCGGCGGTGTGGGGCCTGCTCGGGCTCATGTTCTTCGCGCTCGCGCGGAGCCGCGTGAGGCGCGTCATCGCCGCGCACGAGGCCGCGCTCGGCGAGAGTGATCGCATCCTCGCCGAGGAGGACGCCGCGGCCGTGCGCGCGATGGAGGAAGCGGCGGCCGCCGCGGCGGCGCAACCTGCGGCCGTCGCACCCCCGGCCGAGCCCGAGCCCCAGGCTGCGGGCTGAGCGAGGGCGCGCCGGCCTGATCAAAGGTCGCTGCAGAGCGAATCTCCGGGCGGGCACAGCGACCCCTTGCGGCGCGGCGGCTTCTTGGGTGCTGCCTGCATCGCTGCAACCCCGGGCGTGAACTCCACGAGCTCGAGCAGGTTCACGAAGCGGGCCCTGTGCCCGCCGGGATCCGCGCCGAGGTTTTTTCTGGCCATGGTCACCACGTCCGCGAGCGTCAGGTTCCCCTTGTACGGCGAATCGCGCAGGAGCAGGCCAAACCCCGCCACCGCCGCGGCGAAGTAGAAATCCGTGCTCACCTCCCGACGCCATTCGTCCCGGAGCGGCACCTCGATCTCCTGGGTTTGCCCCGACGCATCGTTGTAATGGACCCGCAGCGTGAGGAGGTACGGCACGGGCGGGGCCTCCGAGCCCCCCGAGTCGTCGGGCCTGGGTTCGAGCTCGTAGAGCGCCGTCACCGCTTGCCCGGCGTACAGATCGACCGGGCCTTTCCAGGCATCCAGGAACTCGCGCTCCGGTCCCGTTCGATCCTCGTTCCCGATCAGCCGGAACGACCGCACGTACCCAGGAGCGAAATCGACCTCGACCCGCACGTCTCTCGCGATCGGCGTGCGCGCGCCCAGGGCCACGTCGACGAGCTCCCTGCGCGCGGCGTCCGGGCTCGTGATCTGCGCGAAGCTGCCCTTTCCCTCCTCGGCCAGGGCCTTCAAGGTTTGTCCGACCGGGCCGTCCATCGGACCGAATCCGAGCGTCGAGAGCGAAATGCCCGCAGCCGCCTTTTCGCGGATCAGCGCCGTGAGCCGGCCTTGCTCCGGATCGGCTGCGAAATGGTCGTCCGTCGCCAGGAAGACCCGGTTCACGCCGCCCGCGACGAAATGCGCCTGCGCCTCCTTGAAGGCCCGCTCCATGGAACCGCCGGAACCCCCCGCCCCGCTCGGCGCGAACTTGTCGATGGCGGTGAGGAGCCGGGGTTTGTCGTCGCCCGGCGTCGGCGGCAGATGTGGCTCGTCGGAGGCGCCTCCGTACGCGATGAGCGTCAGCCGATCCCGATCGTCGAGCCGCGAGACCAGCCTGCGCAAGGCAGCCTGGAGCAGCGGCAGTTTGTCCGGGTCCTTCGCAAAGCCCTGCGATTCGTCGATCACGAAGACCAAGTTTGCCTGGGGTCGGATCGACGGATCGACCGGCGCTGTTTTCAGCGCGAGGCGCACGAGCCTGTTCGAATGGTTCCACGGCGCCGTGTCGACCTCGGCCCGGGCGGCGATCGCCGCGTCTCCGACCGGGTCCGGGTCCTCGTAGGGGAATGCATTGACGAGCTCGTCGACGCGCACGAGGCTCGACGGCGGCCTCCGCCCGGCTTCTTGGAAGTACCGCGCGACGAGCGAATACGAGGCCGTGTCCACGTCGAGCGGGAAACTCGCGCGCGCGATGCTCGTCGTGTAGATGAACGGGTTCTCGTCGGCCCTCGGCTTCGATCGCGCGGAGAGCCTGCGGGGCTTCGGGATCCTCGCGGCAACCTCGCTCCCCTGACGCGCCCGCTCCTCCTGGAGCATTTTCAGGGCCTCTCGCCGCGTCGCCTCGTCGATCTTCGTGTCGTCCTTCGGGGGCGGCGCCGTCGACTTCTTCTTTTCCTTCGGTTGCGGCTCGGGCGTCCCGAAGTCCGGCAGCGCTTGCTCCTTCGCGACTTCCGTTTGGCGACGCTGCTGCATCACGCCGAGCGAAATGGCGACGAGCGCGGCCGCGGCCGCCGCGAGCAACGTCGGCCGCAGAAAACGCCTTCGAACCGGCGCCACCTTTGGTTTTTCCGCCTCGCGCGTGGCCTCCTCCAGCACCTTTCGTTGTATTGCCGGGAGCTCCTTCGGCGCGCGCTCCGCGAGACCTTCGCGCAGCATCTCCGCCGTCATCCGCAGGGCGTCGAGCTCCGCACGGATCTCCGGATTCGCGTCGATGGCCGCCTCGATTTCGCGTGACTCCGCCTCGTCGAGCTCGCCGAGCACGTACGAGAGCAGGCGCGGATCGTCATTCGAGAGTGTCATCGGCTCCTCCTCTCGGTTTCGCGGTCCTTCTTCTCCACGTGCTCCCGCAGTGCGCGCAGCGCCGTATGCAAGAGGAATCCCACGTTCGAAACGCTCGTTCCGAGCACCTCCGCGATTTCCTGATAGCTCAGGTCGCCGCTGAATTTGAGCAGGACCGCCTCGCGTTGCCGCTCCGGCAGGGTATCGAGCGCGCCGAGGACGCGGCGCATCGCCTCGCGGCGTTCGAGGGCCTCCGACGGCCCGGGGTGATTGTCCGGCATGATCTCGTCCACCTCCGCCACGGATTCGACGTGTCGTTTGTCGCGCCGAACATCGAGGGCCCGGTTCCGGCAGACCGTGAAGAGCCAGGCCCGGAGGTGCGGCTCCACCGCCGCCTGGTCCTGGTTGCACAGGCGCAGGAACGTGTCCTGCACCACGTCGGCTGCCTGGGCGGATCCCACGATGGCCGTGGCGTAGCGGAGCAAAGGGGCCTCGTAGCGCGAGAGCGCGAGAAGGACCCAGTGGCTCGTAGGTTCGCTCGGCATGGGCGCGAAGAGTCGTCGATCGCTCGAAGAACGGGGGGGCGGGAGGTTTCTTAGAGAAAAAATGAACGGGCGCGGCGTGGCGTCGTGGGCGGCTTCTCGCCGGGCGCGGATCGGGGTAAGGGCTCGCCATGCCCGACTCCTCCCCGGCCCGCAAGAAGCGCTCGGCGTGGTGGGCCTATGTGATCCTCGGCCTCCTCGTCGCGAGCTTCGTCGTGCTCCGCGTGATGGTCAAGGTGTACAAGGTCCCGTCCGGGGCGATGTTACCGACGCTCGTGCCCGGCGACTACGTCTCTGCGACGCGGGGCGGCGAGGTGCATCGCGGCGACGTGATCGTCTTCCCGTTTCCCGAGAACCCGGATCAGCTCTTCATGAAGCGGGTGATCGGGATGCCGGGGGACAAGCTCGAGTTCGTGGACGGACGGCCGATCATCAATGGCTTTCGCGTCCCGCAGTGCCGCGTGGGCCGGTACGATTGGGAGGGGCGGACGTTCGAGCTCTTCATCGAATGGCTCGGCGATCACGCCTACGGCGTTTTGCTCGACGGGCCGGTCGACGGAGGGTCGTGCGAGAAGGACAGCGATTGCAGCGCGATGCAATCGTGTCGGGGCGGGATTTGCGGCGCCGTGCAGGGACCGTGGGTCGTGCCCGCGGGCGAGGCGTTCGTCATCGGCGACAACCGAATGAACAGCCACGACTCGCGGAGCTGGAGAGGCGGAATCGGGCGCGGCATGCCGATCTCCACGGTCCTCGGGCACGTGGCGATGATCCTGCTCGGCGGTTTTTCCGGCCGCGCCGCCGCGCCCGTGGACGGGCCGCCCATTCTCCCGGCGGGCGCGGCGTCGCTCGGGCCGGCGATGGAAAAGTGCTTGAAGGAAAAACCCGCCGTGACGACGCCGCCCGCGCGTTAATGCGGGCGCCGCCTTCGCGCCACGGCGATCCCCGCGCCGACGGCGACCATGGCGAGCCCGAGCCACGGCGCGGCGTGATCGCCGACCGCGCTACACGCGCAACCCTTCACGGCGATGTCGTCGTCGCCTCCGCCATCCCCCGCGCCCGCGCCGCTCCCGGCGCCGGTCCCCGCGCCGCTTCCCGAGGTCGGCGATATCGATCCGCCCACGCAGACCAGGGTCTTCTTACACGTGCCGCCCATCGGGCACGCGCCGGTGGCGTCGCAGGTGCCCGCGACGTGCGTCACGGGAGGCGCGTCGATCCATCCGCCGGAGCAATTGATGTCCTCGATGCAGAGCTCTTTCACCTTGCACGTCCCGCCGCCCTGGCAATCGGCGTCGGACGTGCAGGGCAGAGGCGCGCAGCGCGGGGGACCGTGGCAGAGCTGGCCCAGGCTTCCTTCGGGGCAGTTTTGCGGCGGCTCCGAGAGGACGTCGGCGGACGCCGGGGCCGAAGCGAGCAGCACGGTAGCGACGAAAAGCAAGACAGGTGATCGCATGAAGCTGACCCTCCGCGAGGTACGGTACCGCCGCGGCGGGCCGAGGGCCAAGGCGAATGGCGACGAGGCTTCCCCGCGCGCTTCGGGATGCGCTAGGCTGCCGCCATGGACGTCGCCACCCTGATCACGCGGCATGAACGCGGCGAACCGCTCGATTTCCTGTTCTTCTGGGGCCATACGCCGAGCAAGGACGGGGCGCTCGGTCCTTTCATCTTCAGCCAATGGTATCCCGCGCCGTTCGTCGTGCGCGGGCAGAGGTACGCGGCGGCCGAGCATTTCATGATGGCCGAAAAGGCGCGGCTCTTCGGGGACGAGGCAACCCGCGCGAAGATCCTGGCGACGGAGGATCCGGGCAAGGCGAAGGCGCTCGGGCGCGAGGTGCGTGATTTCGACGAGGCTCGGTGGCTCGAGCACCGGTTCGGCATCGTGGTGGAGGCGAGCCTCGCGAAGTTCGGCCAGAATGCAAATCTCGGTGATTGGCTGCTCGGGACGGGCTCGAAGATCCTCGTCGAGGCGAGCCCGAAGGACGCGATCTGGGGCATCGGGCTCGCCGCGTCGGATCCGCGCGCGACGGACCCTCGGGCCTGGCGGGGGCTGAATTTGCTGGGGTTTGCGCTCATGGAGGCGCGCGAAGGCCTTGCCGGCGCGGCGCGTCCTCGATAGGCTCGGCCCCCGAGGCGACGTGCGCGGCTGATGAGTAGCGACAGCGAGATTGAGCTTCCGGTCAAGGCAGGCGACGTGATCGCCGGGAAATACCGCGTCGATCGGGTGCTCGGCGTGGGCGGCATGGGCGCCGTCGTCGCCGCCGAGCACACGGAGCTCGAGCAGCGGGTGGCCATCAAGTTCATGCTGGAGGCCGCGGCCAAGAACGAGGTCGGCAAGAAGCGCTTTTTGCGCGAGGCGCAGGCCGCGACGAAGCTCCGGAGCGAGCACGTCACGCGCATGCTCGACTTCGGCACGCTCGACGACGGCGTGCCGTACCTCGTGATGGAGCTGCTCGAAGGCAGAGACCTCGACGAGATGATCCGCGCCGCCGGCAAGCTGCCGATCGAGGAGGCGTGCGAGGTCGTGCTGCAGACGTGCGAGGCGCTCGCCGAGGCGCACGGGCGCGGCATCGTGCACCGCGACATCAAGCCGGCGAACCTGTTCGTGACCCGGCGCGCGGATGGAAGTCCCGCCGTGAAGGTGCTCGATTTCGGAATCGCGAAGCACCAGGATCTGGCGGCGATCGACGGGACGGCGCTCACGCGTAGCAACGCGCTGCTCGGCTCGCCGATGTACATGTCGCTCGAGCAGTTCCGGGCGGCGCGCGAGGTCGACGCGCGCAGCGACATCTGGTCGCTCGGCGTGGTCTTGTACAAGGCGCTCACGGGGGTGATGCCATTCGTCGCCGATTCGCTCGGGGCGCTCATCATGGTGCTGATGACCGAGGATCCCGAGCCGCCGGGGCGCCACCGCGAGGACCTGCCGCCGGAGCTCGGCGAGGTCGTGCTGCGTTGCCTGCAAAAAGAGCCGGCCGGTCGATTCCAGACCGTGGCCGAGCTCGCGGACGCGCTCGCCCCGTTCGTGCCCGAGCGGTCGCGGGCGCTGCTCGATCGCATTCACGCGCACCTCGCCGCGCCGCGTGAGGCGCAGGGCTCGCTGCCCGAGGCGCCGGCCGGGAAAACCGGCAATACATCGCCGGGACAAACCACGGGCTCGTCGCTCCAGAAAAAGGAGCGTTCGTCCGGAGGAACGACGGGCGACGGGGCGCGGCCGAGCGGAGGGGGCGAGCGGGTGTCGACGCCGCCGATGGGGAAGACGGCGTCGACGTGGTCGCAGACCCAGATGGGCGCGCCGTCGCGATCGGGGAAATGGTTCGTCCTGACAGGCGCGGTCGCGTTGCTCCTGGGAATCGTGGGGGCGCGGCTCCTCGGGGGCCGCGAGGAGAAGGCCGTGACGGCGGAGCCGCCGCGGCCGCCGGCGATCGAGGCGCCCGCGCCGGCCGCGACCCCGACGCCTGCGCCGAGCGCGACGGTGGCCGCCCCCGCGAAGGCGCCCGAGGCGACCGCCGCGCCTCCGACCGCGTCCGCGAGCGTGGCGCCTTCCGCGAGCGTGGCGGCGCCCAAGGCCGCAGCGCCCGTGAAGACCGGCACGACGAAGCCCGCGGCGACCGGAGCGCCGAGCGCGGCCCCCACGACCGGACTCGTCCCCGATTTCGGAGGCCGGAAGTGAAGCGCGCCGCGGGGTTTTTTCTCGCCGTGGCGCTTTTCGGCGGAGCGCGCCCCGGGTTTGCCCAGCAGGGCGACGCGGCCGCGGCCGAGCACCTCTTCAAAGAGGCGCTCGCCCTCATGGAAAAGGGCGATTACGAGCATGCGTGTCCGCGGCTCGCCGAGAGCCACAAGCTCGATTCGGGCATCGGCACGTTGCTTTATCTCGGGGATTGCCAGGAAAAACTCGGCAAGCTCGCGACCGCGTGGGCCACGTTTCACGAGGCGGCCGACGCGGCGCGCCGGGCGGGTCAGCCGGAGCGGGAGAAGATGGGGCGGGCGCGGGCGGACGCCCTCGAATCGAAGCTCTCGCGCCTCGTCATCGAGGTGCCGGATTCGATTCCGCGCGAGGGTCTCGTCGTGCGTCGCGATGGAAGGGAGGTCGGGGCCGTCCTGTGGAACACCGGCGTGCCCATCGATCCGGGCACGTACAACATCGAGGCGACCGCGCCGGGAAAAGTGCCGTATGTGACGTCCGTGGTGATCGAGCGTGGATCGACGACGACGACCGTGACCGTGCCGAAACTCGAAGACGCAAAGGTCGAGCCTCCACCGCCGCCGCCACCACCGCCACCACCGCCACCACCGCCACCACCGCCGCCTCCTCCGCCTCTGCCGCCGAAGCCCCAAGGAATCGGCGCGCTCGGGATTGCGGGCCTTGCAGTGGGCGGCGCGGGCTTGCTCACGATGGGCGCGTCGCTTGGCGTGGGGCTCCTGGCGCGCGCACGGTTCGACGAGGCGGCGCCCTATTGCGACGCCATGTATTGTGATCGGGAGGGCGTCGCAATCCGGAAGGACGCCAAGGATCTCGCGGGCGTCGGGACGGTGATCCTGGTGCCCGGCGCGATCCTCACGGCCGCGGGGACCGCGCTTTTCGTCGTCTCGCTCGCGACGCGGGGGCCGTCGGACGCGGCGCCGAAGACGAGCGTGACCTTGACGTTCGGACCCGGGGGGATTTTCGCGCGAGGGAGTTTTTGATGCGCGTGCGTCCTGCCAATCTCGTTTGTGTCTTCGGGGCGCTCGCGTGCGCGGGCGCGACAGGTTGCGCCGCGGTCTTCGGCATCGAGGAGGGCGTGCTCCGCCCAACCCTCGAGGTCTCCGGCTCGATTGGCAAAGATACGACGTGGTATGCGGATCAGACCACGATTCTCACGGGATACGTGGTGGTCGAGTCGGGGGCGACGCTCACGATCGAGCCGGGGACGAAGATCCTCGCCCACGCGGAGGCTGGGATCCTCGTGAGGCAAGGCGCTCGTATCGTCGCGCGCGGCACGAAGGAAGCGCCGATCGTCTTCACGAGCGTCGAGACCGAGCGCGCCGAGGGGGATTGGCGCGGGCTCGTCCTCTGTGGTCGCGCCCCGATCAATGGCGCGCCTGACGGCCGTTGCCTGGATTTCTTTCCCCCCGAGATCGAGGCCACCTGCGGCGGGACGGCCGAGGACGATAGCAGCGGCGAGCTGCGTTTCGTGCGGATCGAATTCGCGGGTCGGAACGACGGATGGCCGGGGTCGCCGGGCGGGCTCCGTTTGGAGGGCGTGGGCAGCGGCACGGTCGTCGACCACGTGCAATTGCATCGCACCGAGGCCGACGCCATCGATCTGCGGGGCGGGACGGTGTCGGTGAAGTACATCCTCGTCACGGGGTACGAGGACGACGGCTTCGACTGGGCGCTCGGCTGGCGCGGCAAGGGCCAATTCATCGGGATCGTGATGGGCGACATGCAGGGCGACACGTGCATCCAGGCCGGCGAAGGCACGAGCGACGCGGAGGTCGACGGCGCGGGAACGGCTCCTTCGGATCCTTTGTTGTACAACGTGACGGCGGTCGGAATGGCCGACCAGTTCGGGCCGAACCTGAAGCTGCGGGGCGGGACGCGCGGGCGGATGTTCGACATGCTCGTGGCGAACGCGGGGAAAACGGGCCTGGCCATCGACGAGACGAAGGCGCACCAGAATGCGAACGCGGGGTTTCTCGACATTCGCCATTCGATCTTCGCGAACGACGACAACTTCGAGGACGGCGAGGCGGACTTCGCGGAGTCGGAGTGGGCCACGGATGCGATGCGGAAGAATCGCGCGCTTTCGGCAGACGAGAGTGGTTTGCCGCTGTTCACGAACGGCCCGGTGTATCTGTCGCTCACGAGCGGGGCGGAGGGGCTCTCGGGCGCGATTGCGCCGCCGGACGACGGTTTTTTCGATCCGACCGCGCTCTTCGTGGGGGCCTGCGGCGAGGTGTGCCCGGATTTCGAGGGGTGGACGGCCTTTCCGGACCGCTGAGACGTGGTAGAGTGCGGTCACCCCCGCCGATACATCACATCCGTTCGGAGCACGTATTTCGTCCCCTCGATGACCGGCGCTCCCCGGTGGTACATCGGGTGCGAGAACACGAGCGCCATTCCGCGCCGCGGCGCCACGCGGATCGCGTCGTCGCTCACGTGCATGAAATCCGTCGTCCCGCCGACGCAGCCTTCGTTGAGGTAAAACATCAACGTCAAGAGGCTCTGCTCCTCCGGCGTGCGGATGAACGCGCCGTCCATGTGCCAGTCGAATTGCTGGCCCGGCGTGTAGCGGTAATACCGGAATCGCTCGTTCAGCCCCACGGGGCGATATGCGCCGAGCTCGTTCGGCACGTGCGGCGCGACCCGCGTCCAGAGCTCGGCCGCGAGGGCCGGGTCGTCCTGCATCACGCGCCGGTTGTTGCGGATGTCCGGCGCCATCCTGAACTTGTTCGGGCCCACCGTGATCGGCGCGTCCGCGAAGCCGTGGGCCTCGGCGCGCCGGATGAGGTCGTCGCACTCGGTGGGGGCGAGGACGTTCGAGAGCGTGAAGAGCTCCCGGTCGGTCGAGAGCAGGCGTTTCTCGATGGCGTTCATGCCGGACACCATGCGGCCGCGCCGGGCGGCTGAACAGGGCAGAACCGGGCAGGAACCGGGCGGACCGGGCGGGTGGACAGGAGGGCGCGCCGGAAGGATGATGCGCTTGGCGAATCGAATGGCGCAGCGGTTCCACCACGAAGCCTTGCTGCGGGCGCGCCTCGAGCTCGAGCTCACCCAGGAGGAGCTCGCTGCCTCGGTCGGCGTGGACGTGCGCACGTACCGTCGGTACGAATCCGGCGAGGTCAACGAGGGCGGCTTCTCGATCCGGCAACCCGCGCGGCGAAAGCTCCTCGAACGGCTCTCCGCCGAGCTCGGGATCGCCGCGGCCGACCTCGTGATCGAAGCCGCGCCCGAGCCTGTCGAGCCGGCCGCCGCACCGACGCCGAAGCTCTTTCCGCCCGAGCACGTGCACACCTTGCAACGCGCGCCGCATTTCGTGGGGCGTGAGGAGATTCTCGAAGAGCTGTGGGCGTGGGCGTCGGCGCCCGAGAAGGGCGAGGGGCCGGGCGTGGTCGCGCTCGTGGGCGTCGGCGGCGCCGGGAAGACGGCCATTGCGGAGCGGCTCGTGACGCGGATCGGCGACGCGTCGCGGCAGGGCGGGCTCTTCGTGTGGAGTTTTTACGACGATGAACGGACGGAGGCATTTCTGGCCCACGCCGTTCGGTATTTCGCGGGGGCGGAGGCGCAGGCCGGGGAGCGGCTGGAAAAGCTGCTCGTCGCGCTCGGGAGTGGGCCGCCGCATCTGCTCGTGCTCGATGGACTCGAAACCGTGCAGGCCGCGGGCGGGGCCTCACGCGCGCACGGCGAGCTCGAAGATCCGCTGCTCCGGCGCTTGCTGGTCGCGCTGGCGCGCGGGCTCGGGGCGGCGCGGGCGCTCGTCACGTCGAGGTTTTTGCTGGGGGATCTCGCGCCCTGGGCAGACGCGGGCGCGCGCACCGTGAAGCTCGGGCCGCTCTCACCGGTCGACGCCGCGCGTTTGCTTCGATCGTGGGGCGCGGATGGCGATGGCGAGGCGCTCGCGCGGGTCATTCGCGCCTCGGGTGGGCATGCGCTCTCGCTCGCGGTCGCGGGCTCGTATGCGGGGGCGTTCCTCGGCGGTGATTTGCGCCCGCTCGATCCGCTCGACCTCGCCGAGGCTGCACGTGACGATCCGCTGGCGCGGCGTCTCGCCCGGGTCCTCTCGGCCTATGCGGCCGCGTTGCCCGACGCCGAGCGGGATCTGCTCGCGCGCCTCTCCGTGCTGTCCGCCGGCGCCGACGAGGACGCGCTCCTCGCGCTCGCCTCCGCTTCCCCGCGTGTCGCGGGCGCGCTCGCCGGGACCTCCGCGGAAGGCGTTCGCCGCGCGCTCGCCCGCCTCGAACGGCTCGGGCTCGTGTTCCGCGCCGGCGGTGAGCCGCCCCGCTGGTCTTCACACCCGTTCGTCCGCGACCATTTCCGCGGATTGCTCCCGATCTCGCCCTCGGCCGTGCAGGCGGCCATGATCACGCCGTCCGAGGGCACCTTGATCTTCGCGCCCAGGCAAAAACCCCGGGATCGCAGCCGCCTCGACGCCGTCGAAGAGGTGATCCGGACCCTGCTTGCTGCGGGCCAGCCGACCGAGGCATATCGGGTGTATTCGCAAACCCTGGGCGGATTCTCGCACCTCGGGCTCGTGCTCGGCGAAATGAGCCGTGGGGCTCGGATTTTACGAATGTTTGGCGAGACAACCGATCCGGGATCCCCCGCCGCATCGCTTGCCTCGAGCTTTCGTTCCGCGATGCTCTACGAGCGCGGGCTGTATGCCGGGGCGCTCGGGGATCTCGCATTCGCGAAGCGCTCCTACGAGGCGCACAACACGCTCGTCGAAAAGGCGTCCGAGGTGTCGCACCTCGTTACGGGATTGCGCACCTTGGCATACACGGAGCGGCTCGCCGGCGCGTTGTCGGCCGCGCGGGCGCATGTGTCGCGGTCGCTCGCAATGGCGGAGTCGGCCGGCCTTCCCACGCACATGGCGCGAGGCATCGCGCTGCTGGCCTCGATCGCGCACGACCTCGGGGACATCGAGGCCGCGCGGGCGGGTTTTTCGAGGCTCGCCGCGATGGGGGACGCGCGGGTGGCGCGGCGCGGGCTCTGGGAGGCGGAGCACCTGTTCGCGCTCGGGCAGCGAGAGGAGGCCGTGCAGATGACCGAGGCGAACGTCGCGGCCTGCGAGGGCCTCGGCTGGGCCGGGCACGCGGCGCAGGGGCACGTGCTGCTCGGGCTCGCCGTGGTGGACGAGGATCCGGCGGAGGCGTCGCGTCGGCTTTCGGCGGCGCGGGCGTGGGTCGCGGTCTCCGGGGAGGTGGAAATGGCGGCGCGCGTGCACGAGCTTTCAGCGCGGATTGCGCTCGCGCGCGGGGCGCTGTTCGAGGCGGCGCGGGAGGCGCTCGCGGGCGAGCAGCTCGCGGAGGCTTGTGGGCTCGGTCCGTTCCGGGCGCGGCTCCTCGCGCTCGGGCTCGAAGTCGCGCTCGCGCGGGGCGACGAGGCGGCGATGGCGCGGGCCAAGGACGCGCCGGATCGGGTCCTCGGCGAGGACGCCTGGGGGCGCGCAGACGTTTTGCATTGGGCTGGGCTCTGCCTTTCGAGCGTGGGCGTGGCGGAGATTGGCAAGCGGTATCTCGAAGAGGCGCTCGTATTGCGGGAGCGGATCGGCCATCCCGGGCGCGAGGCGACACGCGAGGAGGTGTGTCGAGGCTGATGTCGTTTTGTCTCGTACGGATGCAAATCGTGGCGTATCGGAACGTGCCAGGATTCACAAGCATCCAGAAAGGCAACTATCCTTGTAACGCCCCCGGATTGTCGACGAGTGCGCGTAACGAGAGGCGTACCCACGCCGAGCCATTTGGAGGCGACGACCGCGGCCCCGGCGCGGCGTCGACCCGGAGACCCACGCAACGTATCGAGCGCCGCCACGATCCGAGGAAATACCCCCGGGGCACCCCAGATCCTTTCTCCCTCGATGGAGGAACCCATGAGACGTCTCGCCTTCGCGGCGCTTTTTACTTCGATCGTCGTGGCACCGGCCCTCGCATCCGCGGACGCTTCCAGCGCCACACAACCGTACAGCTTGCAATACGCGGTGTCGCCTTCCCAGGTCTGCATGGACGCGGACTACCTCTCGCTGGCCTCCGCGCACGTGCAGAGCGCGGTGAACACCGGCAAGATCGATGGAGCCGTCCTGCTCGTCGCGCGTCACGGCAAGGTCGTGCTCCACAAGGCGTACGGCAAACGTGACGGCAACTTCGCCGGCCCTTCCGCGCAAAACCCGTCGATGCCCAAGGACGGCATCTTCGATCTGCAGTCGATCACCAAGATCTTCACCGCGTTCGTGGCGATCGATCTGCACGACGACGGCAGCCTCGATCTCTCCGATCCGGTCGCGAATTACCTGCCCGAGTTCGCCACGCCCGAGAAATCGGGCGTGCTCGTGGCCGACCTCGTGCGGTTCACCTCGGGCCATTCGGTCGACGCCGCCGCGTCGCTGCTCGGCGATCCCGCTCCCTGGAGCACGATGCTCGCCGAGAGCCTCGCATACACGCCGAGCACGGCGGTGCTCTACAGCGACATCGCGTATCGCCTGCTCGGTCGCGTCGCCGAGGCGGCGGGAGGCGCGCCGCTCGACGTGCTCGTGAAGAACCGGATCACGAGCCCGCTCGGGATGAAAGACACGGCGTGGCGGCCGCTCGTGACCATGCCGACGAAGTCGAGCCGCTTCGTCGGCACGGGCTACTCGACGGTGCGCGAGACGAACGGCGCGCCCCGGTACATGCGCGGCGAGGTCGCCGACGAGCAGGACTACTGGATCGAGTCGAACGGGCACGGCGTGACCGGCTGTGACGGCGCGTTCTCCACGGCCTGGGACCTCGCGCTCCTCGGGCAGATGTTCCTGAACCGCGGCGCGCGCGTCGTCGGCAATACGAGTTATGGCTACTGCACGCCGTGGATGTGGACCTGCGGCATCGACTTGCTCGCCTCGCCGACGCTCGTCGAGGGGATGATGTCGCTCCAGTCGAAGAACGCTTCCGGCGCGCCGCTCGGCATCTCCGGCGCGACGTCGAGCTGGCTCGACGACCTGCTCTTCGCGAACAAGGGCCACGGCTGGGAGCTCGCGGACACCGTGGCCGGGGCCCACGTCGTGACGGGCCTCTACTCGACGCCGTACGCCGTTTCGAAGATCGGCGCCGCGGGCACGTTCCTCACGGTGGACCCTCATCCTTCGCGCGACCTCGTGATCGTCCTCCTGACGAACCACGGCCTTCCGACGCTCGCCGGGCCGGACGGCATTCAGGCCGACGCGAGCGGGAACCTCATCTGGCCGAGCTACGAGGGCATGATGAACGGCATCGCGCCGGACGTGGTGAACGACCTCGTGCATCTCTCGATCGTGGGGCCGTGACAAAAAGCTCGAGGGGGCGCGTGCTTCGATTTCAGCGCTCGCCCCCTCGCTTCTTTTCAGCTCTTCACTGCGGATTCGGATAGCAACAGCCGGTGATGCAGCTCTCGCCGGGCGGGCAGGGATCCTGGCCGGCCTGGCCGCACTTCTGCACGCCGGTCGGGCAGAATTGCTCGACGCAGCCGGGCGGCAGGTCCGGCTTGCCGATGCAGACCTCGCAGGTCTCGCAGGTGTTGAGGCACGCGCTGACCTGGGTGCAGGGCTTGCACTTCGTCGGGTCGTTCAGCGTGTTCACGTTGCAGCTCCCTGTGCCGGC
The DNA here is from genome assembly GCF_029946505.1 of Polyangium sp. y55x31. Lineage (GTDB taxonomy): Bacteria > Myxococcota_A > Polyangia > Polyangiales > Polyangiaceae > Polyangium. The sequence goes on along the minus strand of NZ_JARZHG010000047.1, from coordinate 15,769 downwards.
CGGGTTCTCCGAGCCGAGCCAGATCGTGTGATCCAGGCCGGGCAGGGCGCAGCAGCCGAAGCAGTCGCAGCCGTTCGGCGTGAGCGGGCCGCAGTAATTGAGGCAGACCTGCGATTGCGTCGTGTACGCCGTGGCGCACGTCCCGTTGTACCCGGCGATGTTCGCGTTCGGGTTGTACGCGCACTGGCTGCCCTCCGGCGGGTAGTTCGGCGCGACCTCGAGCGGATCACACTTGTGGCTCCAGTAGCAATCGTCGTTGCCGGCGCCCGTGTCCTGATCGAAATAACAATCGGACTTGCAGGGCGAGTTGTTCTGGCCGGGGATGCCGCCGTAGAAGCTCCCCTCGGTGTTGTCGCAGGGGCCGAGGCACTGGCTGTCGGCCGAGTCGGTCTTGCAGTCGCCGTCGTTGTCGATGCAGTCGCCGCAGGCGTAGGTCTTGCCCTGGCAGGTCGCGACCTGGCAGAAGTTGCCGCAGCCGCCCTGCGCGGGATTGCACGTCTCGCCGCAGCCGCAGAGGTTGTTGTTCGGGACGCCCTTGCACGTGTCGAGGATCGGGTCGCAGACGTCGGTCGTGCAGGCGATGCCGTCGTTGCAGACGGGCGGCGAGCCCGCGCTGCAACCGGAGGCCCCGCAGGTCTCGTAGCCATTGCAGAAGATGCCGTCGTCGCAGATGTAATCCTGCGGGTAATGCGCGCACGTGCCCGAGGGCTCGTTGCACTGGTCGTACGTGCAGGCGACGCCGTCGTTGCAGTTGACGGGCGTGCCGCCCATGCAGCCGACGAGCGGGTTGCAGATCTCGACGCCGTTGCAGGTGCTGCCGTCGTTGCAGACGTTGTTGTTCGGCGTGTTCGAGCACGCGCCCGTCTGCGGGTTGCAAGCGTCGACGGTGCAGGGGACGCCGTCGTTGCAGTTGACGGGCGCGCCCGCCTTGCAGACGACGTCGCAGTACTCGATGCCGTTGCAGGCGTCGTTGTCGTTGCACTCGGCGTTCGTCGTGCAGGGCTTCGCCGTGGTGCAGCCGCCGACGAGCGGGACGCAGAGCTGCCCCGCGGGACACTTGCTGCTGTCGGCCGAGGAGCTGCAGGTGCCCGACGGCTCCTGGCAGGTCTCGTTCGTACACGCGATGCCGTCGGACGGGCAAACCACGGACGGGCCCGCCTTGCAGCCGGTCATGGCGGCGCCGCCGGCCGGATCGCAGACCTCGACGCCGTTGCAAGCGAGGCCGTCGCTGCAGGCCGCGTCGTTCGGCGCGAACACGCACTTTTTGAGCGCGTTCGAGCAGCTATCGGCGGTGCACGAGAGGTTGTCGTTGCAGACGACCGGGTCGCCGGCCTGGCAGCCGAGGCCGACCTCGCACGTCTCGGCGCCGTTGCAGAAGTCGTTGTCGTCGCAGGCCGCGTTGTTCGGCGCGTGCGCGCAGGTGTCCATCGCCTCGTCGCAGGTGTCGGCCGTGCAGGCGAAGCTGTCGTTGCAGTCGACGGGCGTGCCGGGCTTGCAGCCCGCGACCTTGTCGCAGGTCTCGGCGCCGTTGCAGAACGCGCCGTCCGAGCAGTTGCCGTCGTTTTCGACGTGCTTGCAGCCGCCCGACGCTTGATCGCAGAAGTCGTCGGTGCAGGCGACGCCGTCGTTGCAATCGAGCGGCGTGCCCGCCTTGCACCCGAGCACGCCGCACGTCTCCACGCCGTCGCAGGCGATGCCGTTGTCGCAGAGGGCGTTGTTCGGCGTGTTCATGCAGCCGTCGAACTGCTCGTTGCAGGTGTCGACGGTGCACGAGATGCCGTCGTCGCAGGGGGATCCGGAGCTCGGCGTGCACCCGGTGCCGGGCGCGCCGTTTTCGGGGTCGCAGACCTCGACGCCGTCGCAGAACTGGCCGTTGTCGCACATCATGCTGTTCGGCAGGTGGACGCATGCGCCGGACACGCAGGCGTCCGCGGTACACCCGATGGCGTCGTCGCAGTCGGCGTTCATCACGCATGCGGGCCCTCCGCCCGAGCCGCCGCTGCCGGCCATCATGCCGCCGGAGCCGGCCATGACGCCGCCGCTGCCGCCGAGGCCGCCCATGCCGCCGGAGCCGGCCATGATGCCACCGCTGCCGCCGCTGCCGGCCATGACGCCGCCGCTGCCGCCGAGGCCACCCATGCCGCCGGAGCCGGCCATCACGCCGCCCGCGCCGCCGAGGCCACCGGAACCACCGTTGCCGCCCGAACCACCGATGCCACCGCTGCCGCCGTTGCCACCGATGCCGCCCGAACCGCCGTTACCGCCGTTACCGCCGTTACCGCCGTTGCCGCCGTTGCCACCGGAGCCGGCCATCATGCCGCCGATACCGCCGTTGCCGCCGGAGCCGGTCGTGCTCGCCGTGGTTTGAGGGGTCCCACCGTCGCCGCTGCAGCCGATCGCGGCGAGTGCCACCAACGCGAACCAACAACGTCGTAACCTTCGCCGCTCCAGCATCACCCTCTCCGTCGCAAGAAGCCGTCCGATCGGCACAGCGTAAGCGAAAAACTTCAACGTCGGAGGATGGTAAATGTTGTTACCACTCCATTCTGTATTCGTTGTTGCTCAAACTACATAGATCGGTGATCAGGACCACCTCGCGCGTGAGCTCGGGCCGTGGGTGCACGTGCGGGGCGGGACGCTCTCGACGCCGCGGCGGCGCTGGGCCAGAAGGGCTCGGATGCAGGAGACTCGTCCGGGGATCCCCTCCCGGCTCCTCGATCCCGCCTTCGTTCGCGAGCTCGAGGTGCTCAGGCGCAGGCTCGAGATCCGCGCGCGCTCCGGCGCCTCGGGCGAACACGCGGCGCGGCGGCGCGGCGGCTCGGCGGAGTTCCAGGAGCACAGGCCCTACAGCCCCGGCGACGACCTGCGCCGCATCGACTGGGCCGCCTACGCGCGCACCGACGAGCCCGTGCTGAAGCTCTTCCGCGCCGAGGAAGACGTGATCGTGCGGCTCCTCGTGGACACGTCCGCGAGCCTGGATTTCGGCGAGCCGCCGAAGTTCGAGGCCGCATGCCGCATCGCCGCGGCGTTCGGCTACATGGCGCTCGCGGCCTCGGAGCGGGCGCAGGTGATCTCGGCCGGGGAGGGGATTCAACGCGAGGAGACGCCGGTGCGGGGCCGGAGCGGCCTGCCGGCGCTGCTCCGCGCGCTCGGAGGGATCGCGCCGCGCGGCGGGACGGACCTCGCGCGGGCCATCGATCGGCTGATACAAAAGAACAAGCGTGCAGGGATGCTCCTCGTCGTCTCCGATTTCCTCGACGGCGGGCCGCTCGGCCCCGCGCTCAGCCGCGCGGCCGCGGCCGGGCACGATCTCGTGCTCGTGCAGGTCGTCGCGCCCGAGGAGATCGAGCCTCCGTACGAAGGCGACTGGGCCCTCGAGGACGCCGAGACCGGCGCGGTCGTCGAGGTGACCATGGATGCCGCGGCGATCGAGGCGTACGTGCTGCGTTTCGCGGGCCTCTGCGAGGAGCTCCGGCAGATGGCGAAGCGGCTGCGCGCGACGTACGTGCGGGTTCGGACGGACGAACCCTTGGAGAGCGCGATCCGGCGGATCGTCGCGAGGAGCATCGACTGAATGTCCTCGCCGCTCGATCTGCTCGCGCCGAAAGGACTCGCGCTCCTCGGGCTCCTCGGCCCGCTGGTTCTCCTCTACATCCTGAAGGTGCGGCGGAAGAGGAAGCGCGTCGCGTCGACGTGGCTGTGGGCCTCGGCGAAGCGTGACCTCATCGCGCGCTCGCCGTTCCAGAAGCTCATCGCGCAAGTGCCGCTCATCCTGCAGGCGCTGGCGCTGCTCCTGCTCGCGTTCGCCCTCGCGCGGCCGGCGACGCGCGGAAGGGCGATCACGGGCGATCACCTCGCGATCATCGTGGACGCGAGCGCGTCGATGTCGGCGCAAAGCGTGGCCGGCCCGGAGACGAAGACGCGGATGGAGCTCGCGCGCAAGGTCGCCGAGGACATCCTGTCGTCGCTCGGTCCGGGCAGCGACGCGCTCTTGCTCGAAGCGGGGCGCGACGCGCGTGTGGTCGCGCCGCTCGATCGCGACGCGGTCCGGCTGAAGGCCGCGCTGAAGACGCTGCGCGTGCACGACGTGGAAGGTGATCTCGGCGCGGCCGTGGCGCTCGCGGTGGATCGGCTGCGGCAGCTCGGCGGATCGCGGCGGATCGTGGTGATCACGGACGGCAACCTCGCCGCGCCGGCGGCGCTCTCGGGAGCGTCCTTGCCGATCGAGGTGATCACCGTGGGCACGCCGGTGGACAACGCGGCCATCGTGCGCGTCGACGTGCGATCGGGGATCGAGCCTACGCTGAAGCGCGAGCAGGTGCAGGCGTTCCTCGTGATCGCGAACTTCGGCAAAGCGCCGCGCGAGCTCTACGTGACGATGCGCGAGGACAACGCGTCGGACGTGCTCGCATCACGAAAGATCCTGGTCGCGCCGGGCGAACGCCAGGCCGTGGTGCTCGACTTCCTGCCGGCGCCCGGCGACTACCGGCGCGGGCTCATCTTCGACATCGCGCCGCACGACGCGATGGAGGTCGACGACGCGGCCTTCGCGCGCGTGCCGGCCGGAGACAAACTCCCGGTGGCGTACGCGGCGTCCGATCCGCAGAAGATGTCGCCGTGGATCGAGCGGGCGATCATCAGCGATCCGGCGACGACGCTGAAGACGCTTTCGGTGACGGAGCTCGCGCAGCCGGCCGCGGTCGAGATGGACGCGTTCGTCGTGGTGGAGGGCGCGTGCCCGGACTTCGTGCCGGGCGGCGACCTCCTGATCGTCGCGCCGCCCGCGGGTCGATGCTTCGGCACCGTGGTCGGCAGGACGCTCGAAGCACCGTCGATCACGTCGTGGGAGAGCGGCGACGCGCGCATGCGCTTCCTCTCGCTCGACGGCGTGTCGATCTCGCGCGCGGCCGCGCTCAAGCCCGAGGGCCCCACGCAGGAGCTCATCCGCACGCAGGACGGCACGATCGCGACCGACATCTCCACGCCGACGCGCACGGGCACGCTGCTCGGCTTCGACGTCGGCGACAGCGACTGGCCGCTCAAGGCGAGCTTCGTGCTCTTCATGCGAAACCTCCTCGAGCAAGCGCGCATCCACCGCGCCCACGGCATCACGGGGCCCGCGCGCGCCGGCGAGCCGCTCCGCGTGCGTTTGCCCGCGTCGGCGAAGGACGTCGAGGTGAAAGGCCCGACCGGCGACAAGCTCGACGTGTCGTTGCGGGGCGGGCTCGCAGTCGTGCCGGAGATCTCGAAGGTCGGCCTCTATCAGCTCTCGTGGCAAGGCCCCGAGGGCGGCGCGCTCGTGGCCCCGGCGAACCTGACGAGCGCGGCCGAGAGTGACCTCGGCAGCGTCATGGCCCCGGCCGGATCGGGCAAGGACGAGATCAAGGTGACGGCCGCGGGAACGGAGCCCGACGCGCACAACGAGTGGAGCTGGGTGCTCGCGCTCGTCGCGCTTGGCTTCGTGGTCTTCGACATCTGGTACCTCACGCGCAAGCCTCGCCTCGCGCCCGCCGCCGCGCCCGCCGCGCCGAAGCGCCCGCCGGCGCCGGAGAGGAGGGCCGCCGCGTGATCCCGACGCATCTGCGCCCGTACGTGCCCTTCGTGGTCGTCGGCCTCGGCCTGCTCGTGTTCGTCCTGATCGCGCGATGGGTGATCCGCGAGGCGGGGCTCACGAAACGCAAGATCTTGCTCGCGGGCATGATCGTCGGCGCGCTGCCGGCGCTTTACGTGGGCCTCGTCTGGACGGGCCTCGTCCCCGGCGGCTACCTGCGCCTCGCACGGCCGCAGATCGCGCTGCTCGCGCTCGCGTCGACCACGTTCGTCGCGTACCGCATGGCGACGGGCTGGACGAACCAGGGCCCGCTGCGCACGCGGCTCGGCGATCTGCTCGCGCAGCTCGCCACGTTCATCGCAGCCATGGCCGCCGCCGGGCCCGAGCTCGGGCGGCCGCTCGATCGGCTCACCGTGCTCGTCGCGATCGATCGCAGCCGCTCGATCGACCTCGTCCCGAACGCCGAGCAGCGCATCAAGCAGGAGCTCACGGTGGCCGAGCTCGGCATGCGCGAGGAGGATCGGATCGGCACGATCATCTTCGGCGCGGACGCGGCGACGGAGGATCCGCCGAGGCCGAAGTCGGACCTGCCGGCGCCGCAACGCGTCTCCATCGGGCGCGACGGGACCGACCTCGGCGCGGCAGTCCGGCGCGCGCTTGCCGAGGTGCCCGCCGACAGCGCCGCGCGCATCGTGGTGCTCTCGGACGGCGTGGCGACGCGCGGCGACACCATGGCCGCGGCTGCGGCGGCCGTCGCGGCGGAGATCCCGGTCGACGTGGTCCCGCTCGAACAACGCTCGATCCCGGACATCCGCGTGGTCGCGCTGCGAGCGCCGACGCGCGCGGACGAGGGCGAGCCCATCGACCTGCGCCTCGTGACCTCGTCGCCGAGCCCGGCCGCGATCCAGATCCGGCTGCGTCGTGACGGCGAGCTCATCGCGGAGTCGGGCGCGAAGATCGCCGCGGGCGAGGACGTCCTGCGCATCCGCGAGAAAGCGCCCGGCCCCGGGTTTCACCGCTACGACGTGGAGATCACGGCGGCCGATCCGACGCTCGATCAATCACCCGAGGACAACGCGGGCAGCGCGTTCATGCGCGTGCGAGGTCAGGCCTCGGCGCTCGTGCTCGACGGGGACGCGGGCAAGACGGCGTTCATCGCGCGCGCGCTCGAGGCCGCGGCGTTCAAGGTGGACGAGGGCTCGACGAGCAGCGTGCCTGCGGACCTCGCAGGGCTCGTCGGGTACGACCTCGTCGTGATGGGCGACGTGCGCGCCTCGGATCTCTCGCCCGGCCAGATCGACGCGCTCGCGAGCTACGTGCGCGACCTCGGCGGCGGCCTGCTGCTCATGGGCGGCGATCGCAGCATGGGTCCGGGCGGGTACGCGCGTACGCCGCTCGAAGAGGTCTCCCCGGTTTCGTTTGACCTCAAACAAGAGCGGCGCCGCGCGAGCTTGGCCGAGGTGATCGGGATCGACATCTCGGGCTCGATGGCGGCCAACGCCGGCGCGCACACGAAGCTCGAGCTCGCGAACGAGGCCGCGGCCCGCAGCGCCGCGCTGCTCGGCACCGGCGACAGGCTCGGCGTGCTGCACGTGGACACCGAGGTCCACTGGAGCGTCCCGCTCGGCCCGGTGAGCGACAAGGCCGCGATCGACAAGGCGATCCGCGGCGTCGGCCCGGGCGGCGGCGGCATCCTCGTCGACATCACGCTCGAGGCCGCGTACGCCGCGCTCGCGAAGGAGAAGGTCAACCTCAAGCACGTGCTCCTCTTCGCCGACGGCTCCGACGCCGAGCAGATGGGCCCGTGCCGCACGATGGTCTCGAACGCGCTGCGCGCCGGCATCACGACGAGCGTCGTCGCCCTCGGCAACGGCGGCGACGTGCCCGAGCTCGAGACGCTCTCGCGCCTCGGCAGCGGCCGCTTCTACCTCATCGAGGACGCGAACCGCCTTCCCGCGGTCTTCACGCAGGAGACGATCCTCGCGGCGCGCTCGTCGATCGTCGAGAAGGAGTTCCGCGTCGCCCGCAGCGCGCCTTCGCCCATCCTCTCGGGCGTGCCGCTCGACGAGGCCCCCTCGCTCGACGGGTACGTCGTGGGGATCCCGAAGGGCCGCGCCAGCGTGCTCATGACCGGCCCCGAGGGAGATCCGATCCTCGCCGTGTGGTCGGCCGGCGTCGGTCGATCCGGCGCGTTCACGAGCGACCTCAAGGATCGCTGGGGCCGCCGCTGGACCACGTGGCCCGGCGCGGCGCGGCTCGTCGGCCAGCTCGCGCGTGACCTCACGCGCAAGGGCGAGGACGGCCGCGTGCGCGTCGAGGCCGACGCCTCGGGCGGCGAGCTTCACGTGCGGGCCACGGTCGTCGGCGACGATGGCCGCGCACAGTCGTTCCGCCGCTTGATGGTGCGTGTCGCCGGGCCCGACGGGTTCGTCCGCGAGACCGCGCTCGAAGCCACGGGCGCCGGCGCGTACGCCGCGTCGATCCCGCTCTCGCGCCCCGGCACGTACATCGCGATCGCCAAGGACGAGCAGTCGGGCGACGTCGTCGGCACGGCGGGCGCGGCGCTCACGGCCGGCGAGGAGCTCAGGCCCACGGGCTCCGACGCGGCGCTGCTCGGCCGCATCGCGGACCTCACGGGCGGCAAGCGCCGCGACACGCTCGCCGGCATCTTCGGCGACCGCGCCGCGCGGCGTTTCTCCTACCAGGACATCACGCCCGTGCTGATCGCGATGGCCGGCTTCGCGCTCCTCCTCGCGGTCGCGGCGCGCCGCTTCGCCTTGCCGGAGCCCGTCCTCGCGTGGGCCGCGCGCGCGCGCGCCGCGCTGCAACCGAAGCCCGAAGGCGCCCACGCGCGGCCTGATCCGCGCTCGCCCGACGCCGTCGTCGGCGCGCTCCTGCAAGCGAAAGAGCGCGCCGCCCGCGAGCGCGCCGCCCGTGAGGCCCCGCTCCCCGCGGCCTCGGCCGCAGCGCTCGCGCAGCCCTCTGCGCCGGCCCCGCACGCGCCTCCACCCGCGCCCGCGAGGCCACACGCAGCGGCCCCGATCGCGGCCCCGCAACCGCCCGCAGGTGCTGCGCCGCCCGCCGGCCCGCCGCAGCCCCGCGCGCTCACGGCCGCCGAGATCCTCCTCGCGCGCCGCAAGAACCAGCCGCGGTCCTGACGAACCGCGCTTACCGAACGACGCGATACGCCTGCGTCCAGGCCATCTTCCCGTCCGGCAGCGAGACACGCGCCCGCACCCAGGTCTCGTCGCCGCGGAGCTCGTACGTCGCGTCGCCCTCGGGACCACGTCCCATCTTCGCGAGCTCCTTGCCGCCGTCGCCGAGGAACACCACGACCGCGCCTTCTTCCTTCGGCCACACGCTCAGCTTGGTCTCGGTCACGCGGATCCGCGTCAGCGTCACGCCGGACGACGCGTAGAGCCGCCTCTTCGCGAGCCCCTCGCAGATGAGCGCTCGATCCGGCTTCTCCGCGAACACCTGAACCCAGCCCTTTCCGGGCCGCGCGGGCTTGATGCTCGGCTTCGTCAGGCCGAGGTGATGCGCGTCGTCGACGGCCACGCCCCCGATCGACCAACCCTCGTCGAGCAGCGTGTTCCACACGGCCTCGTGGGACGGCCGCTCCGCGTTGCCCTCCGTGTTCACGTACGGGTGGCCGCTCCAGATCTCGAGGAGCTCCGCGCCGCGGGTCACGCGCACGTCGTCCATCGTGAGCGCCCAGTCGAAGTTCGGGTGGTTCACGAGCGCGACGCCGCCCTGCTCGTGCACGCGGTTGATCCCGTGCAGGAGCGCCTCGCGTTTCGTGCTGAACCGGCCTCCACCGATCGTCTTCTTCGTGCAGAAGCCGTTGATGTGGACGGGTTTGCCCTCGGCCCACATCGTCACCTCCTCGCCCGCGATGATCACGAAGTTCTTGCGTTCGAGCGCGGCGAACGTCTCGGGGCTGACGCGGTTGTCGTGATCGGTGAGCGCGAGGAACGCGTAGCCGTGGCTGCGATACCAGGTGTAGACGTCCTTCGGGGGACGATCGCCGTCGCTCCACTTGCTGTGCGTGTGGAGGTTGCCGCGCTGGAAGGTGTTGACGTCGAGCGTCTCGGCGAACTTCGGCGGGTTCAGCGCGGGCGCGTCGATCTTGATCTTCAGCGTGAACGGCGCCGCGATGGCCGTGGGCTCGGGAGGGACGCGCGTGAACACGACGGCCGCGGCCACACCGATCGTGGCGACCCCCACGCCGAGCGCGATCCAGCGAAATTTGCCCGTCTTCGACCGCATCCGCCTTTCCCTGCCCGCGAGGATAGCTCCATACGCCGCGACGGCGGAAGCGCGCCCGTTCAGTCGAGGACGAGCCTGACTTTCACGGAGACATCGATCCCTTCCGTCGGCCACGCCAGGAAGTTCGGGTTCGTGCGGCCGGTCCACTCGACGCGGACCTTCTTGCCGTCCTCGAAGAAGGGACGCACGTCGCCCTCGTGGAGCACGTCGAGGATCACGTCGGGCTCCTTCGCGGGGAACTCCTTCTTCGAGACGAGCGGCGTGCGCCCCGTCGACGTCACCGCCTCGCCGAGGATCTCCTGCACGAACGTGATGTCCTCCGCAGGCGGCGCCACGGAGATCCGCACGAACCCGAGCCGGGCCGCGCCGTACGAGTTGACGTCGCTCTCCAAGGTGACCTCGTTCCACCAGAAGAACGTCCCGTCGACCTTGGGAGTCACGGTGAAGTTCGCGTCCACGTCGTATTCGCTCGTGATGGACGAACACCCGAACGTGCCCATGGCCATCGCGGCTCCGACGAGCAAAGCCCACCGCGCCCCGCGCCCGCTGCCCACCCTGTGCTCCGCGCCCGATTCGATGAAGCCATTCATTCTGAAAATGTAGCACGCCCGCGGCCTGGATCCCGCTCCGCGGGGCGCGCACCCAAGGGCGCACGAAACCGCGCGTCCAAGGGAACACCCTCGGCCGGGCAGCGCCTGGGGCGCCGCGGCTTGGGGCATTCAGACCGAAGGAGTCGTCGCGCATGGCCACGATGCAGGAGGGCGCCCTCCTCTTTTCGTTGAAGTACCTCGCGCGCCTGGAAGAGGCGCGCGTTCGTCCAGAAAACGAGGCCGCGGGGCGCCTCGAGCTCGAAGAGGCGGCGCGTCACGCGCGCGAGTCGTCCTCGATGAACGCCCGGATCGAAACCGAGCGCCGCGCGCGCATGGACGCCGAGCGCCGCGCCGAGGAGGCGCGCATCGAGGCGATCCGCGTCGCCGCCGTCGAGCGCGCCCGCGCCGAGGCCGAGGTGAACGCGCGCCTCGAAGTGATGCGGATCGTGCAGGAGCACGAGCGCGCCCTCGCCGCGCTGAAGGAAGACAAACAGAACCAGCGCCTCGGCCGCGCCGTGCGCCTCGGCGCCGTCGGCTCGATGGTCCTCTTCGCCGCGGCCTTCGGCTTCTACTTCGGCAAGATCAAGCCCGACGCCGAAGCCCAGCTCCGCGCCGAGCAGGCCGCGATCACCGCGGCCGACGAGGAGGCGTCGCGGCTGCGCCAGAAGCTCGCCGAGCGCGACGCGCGCATCAAGGAGGCCGAACGCGTGCTCGGCGTGCTCGGCCGGCCCGCTCGCTAGATCGAGTAATCCTGCACGAAGAGCTTCGCGTCGCGCAGGTTCACGAACACCTCTTCCCCCTCCGTGAGCCCGAGCTCGGCGACGCGATCCTTCGTGAGCTCCACCGTGAGCGGCTGATCATCGCCGAGCTTGAGCTCGATCCGCACCATCCAGCCGACCCGCACGAGACGTTCGACCCGCGCGGTCGCCACCTCCACGCTGCTGCGCTTCTCCACGCGGCTCGTCACGCCCACGAGCTCCACGTCGTGCGGCCGTACGAACGCGCGCACGCTCGTCCCGTCCCCCGCGCCCGGCGGCGCGTGCACCGCGAGGCTCCCGAGCGCCGCGCGCCCGCCGCGCACCTCGCCTTCGAGCTCGTTGATCGACCCCACGAACCCCGCGACGAACGCCGTCGCCGGCCGATCGTAAATCTCCTCCGGCGTGCCGATTTGCTCCACCTTGCCGCGGTTCATCACGATCACCCGATCGGCCACGCTGAGCGCCTCTTCCTGGTCGTGCGTGACGAACACCGTGGTGATCGCGCGCTCTTCGTGCAGGCGCCGCAGCCATTCGCGCAGCTCCAGCCTGACCTTCGCGTCGAGCGCGCCGAAAGGCTCGTCGAGCAGGAGCACGCTCGGCCCCGGCGCGAGCGCGCGGGCGAGCGCGACACGCTGCCGCTGCCCGCCCGAGAGCTCGTGCGGGTACCTCGCGCCAAACTCCGCGAGCCGCACCAGCGCGAGCAGCTCGCTCACTACGCGATCCACCTCCGCCCGCGGTTTGCCCCTGATTTCGAGGCCAAATCCCACATTTTCGCGCACCGTCATGTGCCGGAACAGGGCATAACTCTGGAACACGAAGCCGATGTTCCGCTCCTGCACGCGCACGTCCGTCACGTCGACGCCGCGCAAGAGCACGCGCCCTTCGTCCGGCGATTCGAGCCCCGCCAGGATCCGCAGCACCGTCGTCTTGCCGCCGCCGCTCGGGCCGAGCAGCGCGACGAGCTCGCCCGCTCCGATCTCGAACGACACCACATCGACCGCCCGCCCGCTGCCGCCCGGGAACCGCTTCACGAGATCACGCGCCACGATGCCCACGAGCACCTACCCTTCCGCCTGGCCGCGCGCGCCGCGCTTCCGTCGCACCACGTCGAGCAGCAAAAGAAGACCGATCGACGCGAGCGCGAGCACCGTCGCCACCACGTACGCGCCGCGGTCGTCCCGATCTTCGAGCGCCCGGTACACGAACACCGTCGCTGTCTCCGTCTGCCCCGCGACGCCGCCCGAGACGAGCAGCACCGCGCCGAATTCGCCGATCGCGCGCGCCATCGTCAGCGTCGCGCCGTACGCGAGCCCCCAGCGAATCCCCGGCAACGTGACCCGAAAGAACGTCACGAATGGCGACGCCCCGAGCGTGTACGCCGCGAGCTCCTGATCGGTGCCCATCTCTTCGAGCACGGGCCCGACCTCGCGCACCACGAACGGCAGCGTCACGAACGCCGTCGCCATCGCCATCGCCGGCCAGGCGAACACGATCTCCACCCCGAGCGCGTCCGTGATCGGCCGCAGCAGCCCGCCCTTGCCGAAGAGCGAGAGCAAGACGACGCCCACCGCCACGGGCGAGAGCGCGAACGGCACGTCGACGAGCGCGTTCATGACGCGCTTTCCCACGAACCGATCCCGCACGAGGACGAACGCGAGCGCCGTGCCGAGCGTGCCATTCACCACGACCGCGAAGGCCGTGAGCTTGGCCGTCATCACGAGCGCCGAGAGCACGTCGGGCCGCGCGAGCACCTCGGCGAAAGGCCGGATCCCGCCGCCCAGCGCGCCGCGCAGGAGCGAGGCGACCGGCAAGAGCACGAGGGCGCCCACGTAGAGCACGGCCGCCCCGATCAGGAGGGCGCGCACGTGCCTCCGTCCGCCGCCCGCCCGCTCAGCCATGGGCCCCCCGCTGCCGCGCCGACACGACGAGCACCACGCAGAACGCGATCGTCACGAGCACGAGCGACATCGCGCTCGCCGCGTGCACGTCGCCCGACTCGACCTCCCCGAACACGTGCACGGCCGCGGTCAGCGTCCGCCGCGGGATGTTGCCGGCCACCACGACCACCGACCCGAACTCGCCGAGGGCCCGCGCGAAGCTCTGGAGCGCGCCCGAGACGATGGCCGGCATGATCGCGGGGAGCGTCACCCGCCGGAACGTCGTCCACTCGCTCGCGCCGAGCGTGTAGGCGGCCTCCTCGTCGGCCCCGTCGAGCTCCATCAGCACCGGCTGCACCGTGCGCACCACGAGCGGGAGCGTCACGAAGAGCAGCGCGAGGATGATCGCCGGCGGGGCGTACACGACGCGCAGGCCCGCCGCCTCGAAGAGCTGCCCGAGCGCGGCGTGTGGCCCGAGCAGCGTGACGATCATCATCCCCGTCACGAGCGTGGGGATGGCGAAGGGCAGGTCGATGAGGACGTCGAGCAGCTTGCGCCCGGGGAACCGGTAGCGGACGAGCACGTACGCGATGAGCGTGCCCATCACCGCGTTCACGGCGGCCATCACGAGCGCCGTTTCCAGCGTCAAGAGGACGGCCGCGCGCGCGACCGGGTGGAGGATCGCCCGCCCGAGCTCGCCGAGGCCCTTGGAAAGCCCCTCCCGCGCGAGCGTGGCGACCGGCAGCGCCACCATGAGCAGGAGGTAGGTCCCGGCCGCCACGCGCAGGCCGAGCTTGCCGAGGGGCCGTCTTCGCGCCCTCGACCGGCCCCCCGGCCGCGCTCCTGACAGCTCCACCGTCGTGCTCAAGCGAGCTTGAGGATGGCGCGCCGTGGAGCTCGTCCGCAACGACGATCTGAAAGTTGCATCGGAAAGCTGCGACAATGTCCGTGGTGGTCATGCATGCGGGGGTTCGTCGCTCGTTCGGGCGGCCCGTGTTCATGCGGGGTGCTTGCAAAGCTGCCCGTGATCTGCAGTCGATCCGTGGGGGAGGTCTCCAGGGTTGCGGCGGCACGGCGATTCTGGTAACCACCTCGAACGTGATCGGTGCGATGAGTGGGAACCCACACGCCATTTCATCGCATCTACCGATCGCCCTTGCCCAGGCCGAGGGACACGTGGACCCCGACGTCGGGCGTCATCGCGCGACGTTCCACGGCTTGACGGAACGAGCGTAATCGCCCCCAACATGAGCCCGCCGGAAACACTCTTCGACAAGGTGATTGCCGCCAGTGGTCTTTCGGAGGTGTTTGCCCGAGGTACCATCAAGCGCGCGTGCTCGCGCGTGGGGGTGACGGCGGAGACGATGAGCCCCTCGGAGCTCGCGCGCGCGCTCGGCTCGATCGAGCAGGCGCTTTCCGTCTTTTTGCCGCCGGATCAGAAGGATTCGCGCATGCAAGCCATCCGCGCGCTCTCGCGCGGCTGAGCGTCTCAAGCCGCATTTTTGCGGATCGTCATCACGGGGATCTTCGAGCGGCGCAGGACGGCGGTCGCCACGCTGCCGAGCAGCACGCGCCCGAACGCGCCGCGGCCGTGCGTGCCCATCACGATGAGATCCGCCGAGATTTCGGCCGCGGCCTTGCAAATCTCGTCGGCCGAGCGGCCCTCGCGCAGCACGCCGTCGAGCCGGACGCCGCGGGCCTTTTGTGCCTCGACGACGGCGTCGAGCCTGCGCTGCGCGGCCCGCCGCACGGTCTCGGCGAGCTCGGACGCGGGGAGGTAGGAGCCGTCGGGGAAGCTGTAGACGATCAGGCTGTAGACATGCACGACGGTGACCCCGGCGCCGAGCTTCGCGGCGAGCTCGATCGCACGTTCGAGCGCGTGCGCCGAGGTCTCTTCGAAGTCGATCGGCACGAGGATCTTCTGGAACGGCATGGTTCCTCCTTGATGCGCCGATCCCGGATCGGTAAGCCTCGCGGCGTCGTCGTTCGTGTTCCCAGTCTGCTCGCTCGCGAGCCTTTCCCGGCCGAAACGAGGTCTCCCGGCGAGCGTGAGCGGATGCGGGCTACCCTGGACGGACGCGGTGACGGCGGGGAATCGGCTGCGGAAACCGGCGTTTATCGCGTCGCGATAGTTGCTTGCGCGTTGGGGAGCGGGGCGTTAGCCTCATGATCGCCCTAGGCCCGTTCGTCGTCGAACTCTGACAGCCCGCTTTGCTCGCGGTCGCTCGATCTGTATCGGCTGACGGTCGCTCGTCTGTGTGGTCTCGAAGCGATCCGATGCACGGCCCGGGTCGCATCCGGGGAAGGTCAGGAGAGGTCGTGCATCGGGTGGTCTGAGGATGAGCAAGCGACTGTACGTGGGCAATTTGGCCTTCCACTCCACCGAGGAGAGCGTCCGCACCGCTTTCCAGAGCGCCGGTGTGGAGGTTATCGGTGTCCAGGTCATGACCGATCGGGTGACGGGGCAATCGCGCGGGTTCGGTTTCGTGGACGTGGCGGGCGACAAGGAAGCGCAGGCTGCCATCGACGCGCTTCATGGCAAGAGCCTGGACGGGCGCACCCTGACCGTGAACGAGGCGCGTGAGCGCACGCCGGGCGGCGGCGGCGGCGGTGGTGGCTTCCGCGGCGGTGGCGGTGGCATGGGCGGCGGCGGCGGCGGCGGCGGTTACGGCGGCGGTGGTGGCGGCGGCGGTCGCGGCGGTGGCGGCGGCGGTCGTGGCGGCG
>NZ_JARZHG010000046.1 GCF_029946505.1 Polyangium sp. y55x31 | reverse complement strand
CACCGGCGTTGAACCAGGTCGGCGCGACCGTGGGCCGGAAGATGCCGCCCGCGCCACGAGCGCCGGTTCTCCGGATCCCCACATCAGCTCTGGCGCATCCCCCCAAGCCCCCTGTCGCCAAGGTCAATTTGCCTCGTGACGCTGTGCGCGTGTTGGAGGGTTTGGCGGCGCGGCCCGAGCTCGCGGAGCTCGGCGAGCACGCACGGCTCGCGAGCGAGCTCTTGGCGCTGGCGCGCGAGCGCGGCGCTGGACCGGAGCGGGTGCTCGAGGCCCTCGACGCCGCGAACGAGGCGTGCACGCGGCTCAAGGTGCAAACGGCGGCTGCGAAGACGAGCGCCGTTTACAAGGTCGTGATCGAAGCATTGCAAAAGGGGGACGTGGGATGCGGAGGGACATCATGAGCGCCTGCCGGCGGCGGCCGTGGCGGCGCTGCCGGCGTGCGAAGGGCTGGTCGAGGACGACGCTTCTGCGGGTGCGGATGATCGTCGGGGCGCGAATTGCGAATGAACCAGCGCTCATCGTGCTCGAGCGGTGGTCGACGAGCGAGGCGGTGCCGGGGCTCGTGCGGATCCAGATACCGCACCTCGGCGTCGAGCTCGCCGTCGGGCGTCAGGTCCATCGGCGATGGATCGTGACGGCGCCGAGGACGGCCCAAGGGCTGAAGGCGGCTGCCGCGGCGTGGCAGCTCGTACTCCGAGATGGCGGTCTTCGGGTGCGGGTATCCGAACCGCTAACGCTCGGGGCGCCCACGGGGCGGGATCTCGATGCGGTTCTGCGCCGCGGGCTGGTCCTCGAACTCGTGGGGAAGAAACAGCGTCACGAGAGCCCGGCGAGGTATCGCGCCCAGTAACTGGTTACAAGGCACGAACTTGGCCCGGTTGGAATGCATGTGCAATCGTGATCACTACACGCGCACAGCGTAAGGGGGATGAGGGCTTTGGACACGGGGGAACGGTCATGCAGCAACGCACCCGCCACGCAGCGCAGCGCCCGGCTCGATGCGCCGGAGCTGTCCGATGGGCACACGCGGTCGCACCGGCGTCCGCTCCGTCTCCGCCACCAAGTCGGCCCCGACGGCGCCCGGAGCTCGGCGAGCTTCACGGTGAGGGGCATGATCTACGTCACAGAAGAAGGTTGGGTCATGGAACAGCGAAAACGTCGCAATGGTCCGCTCGAGCTCGTCACGTGGCTCTTGCGTACCGGCGCGCCCGCGGCGCTCGAGGGAATGGGGCTCGGGTTCATGGGGGGATTGCTCCAGGAGCACGAGCCGGTGCTCGACGGGATGACGGCGCGTAGCGCGCTGGATCTCGTGCGAATTGTGCGGGCATCGGTCGATGCGCTCAGCCTCGCCGTGGACGAGAGACGGCAAGCGGATGGGGCGCGCGCGATGGACGATGCGCTGGGGGTGCTGGGGCTGGCGGATGCAGCGCTCGTCGCGGCGCTGGCGTACGCGCTGGGCGCCGGGGCGAAGACGGGGGAGGAGATCCAGGATGCTTGTCTGCGGGTGCAGACGATTGCATCGCGGTGGGGGAAGGACGTGCCACCGCCGACGTTGCCGAGTGCGACGGAGAGCCAGCGGGAGAGGGGGACGGCGCCTTCGAGGAGGACGGGGGCGCGGCGGGGAACGCCGTCGTCGAAGGGGCAGAAGGGCGAGACGAAGAGGATGGGGGCGAGGGGATAGCAAACGTATGCAAGGTGCAGTGAGTTCTTCTTTCGATAGCGGCGGCGACTTCTGGCGGAGCAGGCGGAAGTAACGCAACATCGCAGGCGTCGCGTAAAGTCGGGGCCTGGCGAGGTTGGCGTGCCTCAATGCGATGTTCACGTCTTTCGGAACACCGCGCCCCTCCTCGTAAAACACGGCCAGACCCGCGTGACAGAACTCCTCGTCGTCCCGCGTGATTCGGCCACAGATACTGGCAGAAACTACCTTCGGCTGCGGGGAAAGTCCTTCGGAAAGTTGTAGGCGTCGACCCCCGTCACCATCGTGTCGAGCCGCTTCCTCGCTGCGGTGTAGCGCGGCACGAACTCGGCGTTGATGTTCACCTCGCTCATGTCGTTCACGATCAACCGCGCCCCTCTTTCCCTCGCGGTTCGGGAGCACCCGCAGCGGGCGGCCGAAGTGCGCGCCGTCGCCCTTGCTCGCTTCGAGCAGATCGGCGTCCAGGGTTTCCCCGAGGAAGACGCGCCAGCACAAGGACCTCGCACGTCGTAGCTCTTGAGCCTCGACCGAGCCACGCCCTACTCGACGTGCATGCAGAACCGTGCGATAGTGCGCGCGGTTCTTCGACGAAGGGTGCAGCGACCGTCGCTGCAGGATCCAGGATGGTCGGGCCGCCATCCCAGCCGGCGCATCTGCCGGCGAGGGATCGAGCATGTCGACCACGCACACCCAGGGGCGGAGCCCCCTTCCTTCGTCGCCTCCCGAAGCCTGGGAGCCGCTCTTGCGGCTCACGCGGCTCGCAGGTCGGCCGCTCGAGCGCTTCCTCCAGATCGAGGCCGCGAGCGGCATTTTGCTCCTCGTCGCGGCGGCCTTCGCACTCGTCTGGGCGAACTCTCCCTGGGCCGACAATTACGCCCATCTCTGGCACACCCCGCTGGGGATCCGCATCGGCGCGTTCACCTTCGAGCGCCCGCTCGAGTGGTTCGTCAACGACGGCCTCATGGTGATCTTCTTCTTCGTCGTGGGGCTGGAGATCCGGCGCGAGATCCACCACGGCGAACTCTCCGAGTGGCGGCGCGCGGCGCTGCCCGCCGCGGCGGCGCTGGGCGGGATGCTCGCGCCAGCGGCGCTTTATCTGACCTTTGCTGGCGCCCCCGCGACCCGCTCGGGCTGGGGCGTGCCCATGGCGACCGACATCGCCTTCGCCGTCGGTATCCTCACGCTGCTCGGCAAACGCGTTCCCGCAGCGCTGCGTGTGCTTCTGCTCGCGCTCGCCGTCATCGACGACCTCGGGGCCATCGTTGTGATCGCGCTCTTCTACTCGAAGGGCGTCTCGATCTCGGGGTTCGTGATCGCCGCGGCGGGGTTTGGCGGTGTGTTCGTGATGCAGCGCTTCGGCGTACGGTCGAAGCTCGCCTACATCGTGCCGTCCATCGTCGCGTGGGCCGGCATTTACGTGGCGGGGGTTCATCCGACGATCGCCGGTGTGATCGTCGGGCTCGTGACGCCGGTGCGCGCGTGGCTCGGGCCGGACGGGTTCATCGCCGGCATACGCAACCAGCTCGATCACCTCGCGACGTCCACGCCCGGCGAGCTCTCGTCGCACGAGCTCGCCGGGACCCTGCGACACGTGGACCTCGCGCGACGTGAAGCCATGTCGCCTGCCGAGAGCCTGATCACGACGCTCCATCCGTGGGTGGCCTTCGGCATCATGCCCTTGTTCGCGCTCGCCAACGCGGGAGTCGCCGTCTCGGGCGGGTCGCTCGATCCTTCCTCATGGCGTGTCCTGATCGCGGTCGCCGTGGGCCTCGTCGTCGGCAAGCCAATTGGCGTGCTCCTCGCTTGCTGGATCACGTTACGCCTGCGGATCGGGACGCTCCCTGTTGGCCTCTCCGCGCGCCACCTCGTCGTGCTCGGCGTCGTCGCTGGCGTGGGGTTCACGATGGCGCTGTTCATCGCGCAGCTCGCCTTCCTCGACGCGAAGCTCCTCGCCGCAGCGAAGCTCGGGGTGCTTTCTGCGAGCGGCGGCGCGGCGATCCTCGGCCTCAGCCTCGGTCGGCTGCTCCTCGCGCCGGTGGAGACGGCCGGCGCCGCGCAGACGGCCGACGAGGCGGAGAGCTCGACGGAGGTGTGATCATGACGAACACACATCACACGCGGGGAGACACGTGAGCCCGTGGGTGGAGCTCGTCGGGGGCGGGGTGCTCCTGTACTTCGGTGCGGAGTGGTTCGTCGGGGGCGCGTCCGCGCTAGCCCTCGCTCTGCGCGTGCCGCAGATCCTCGTCGGCCTCACAGTCGTCGCTTACGGGACGTCGGCGCCCGAGGTCATTGTGGGCGTGCAGGCGGCGATCGACGGGCACGGCGAGGTGGCGCTCGGCAACGTCATCGGCTCGAACATCGTGAACATCGGTCTTATCCTCGGCCTCGCCGTGCTCATCCGGCCGGCACGGGTGGACGGGACGCTCCGCCAGCGCGAGCTGCCGATGTTCGTCGCGAGCGCGCTCCTCGTCCCGCTGCTGCTCCTCGACGATGCCGTGCGCCGCTGGGAAGCGGCCGGGCTTCTTCTCGTCGCCCTCGCCTACACCGGGTGGATGATCCGCGCCGCGCGCTCGGCTTCGATCGTTGCCGAGGCCCGGGCGGACACGGCCGCCGCCGAGCGGGCCGCCGACGAGGCCGGCGCCCCAAAACGCGGGGGCGCCCTGCGCGCCGCGGCGACGGCAGGCGTCGGCTTGCTGATCCTGCTCCTTGGGGGCGACATCTTCGTCGACGGCGCGGTCTCGGTCGCGCGCGCTCTCGGGATGAGCGATCGGCTCGTCGGGCTCACCATCGTCGCGGTGGGGACCTCGCTGCCGGAGCTCGTGACGGGGGTGATCGCCGCTCGACGTGGAAACGCCGACATCGCCATCGGTAATGTCGTGGGCTCCAACATCTTCAATACGTTCCTCTGTCTCGGCGCGGCGGCGCTGGCGGGCCCGGTGCATGCGCCGCTGGGGACGCTCGGGCTGGATCTCGCGGGGCTGCTCGTGATGACGGGGCTCGGGGCGATGTTCATCCGGAGGGAACGGACCATTTCACGCCTGGAGGGGGCGGTCGCGGTCGGCCTCTACGTGGCGTTCACTGTCGTGACCGTGGTGCGAGGCTGAGCCCCTGCGCGCCCAGCAAAAGAGTTGACCATGGCAAAGCACCCGCCCGCAGCACAGACGGCATTCGGTCCGATGGTCATTGCAGCCGTCGAACAGCATTACCCCGAGGCCCAGCGGCTCATCCGGGACGACCTCGCCGTGCATTTCTTGCCGCCCGGCCTGAGACTCGGGGTGCATGCATGCAAGTGGACCTTCATGCGCAACCTCGGGATCAACGCGACGGAAAAGAAGGCTCCGGGCATCTGGGGCGGCGTCCTCTGCCGGAAGCGATATGCCGACGACAAAGTCGTCGAGGCCATCGATGCCGGAATCACGCAGTTCGTGATCCTCGGCGCCGGCCTCGATACCCGGGCGTACCGGCTGATCGCCCCGGCAGGTGTTTCAGCCTTCGAGGTCGATTTGCCTGCGAACATCACCTACAAGCAGGAGAGATTGCAGAAGATTTACGGCCGGGTGCCCGAGCACGTGACCTTGATCCCGGTCGACTTCCAGATCGATGCTCTCGGGAGCGCCCTCGAAGCGAACGGCTTTCGTCTCGAGGCGCGGGCCATGTTCGTCTGGGAGGCCGTCACCCAGTACCTGACCGAGGAAGGCTTTCGCAAGACCCTGGGGTTCCTGTCGAAGGCTGCCGCCGGCAGTCGCCTGATCTTCACGTACATCCGCAAGGACTTCCTGGCCGGAACCAACTTCTACGGCGCGGAGCAGATCCACCAGGACATGAAGAGACACGACGTGTGGCACTTCGGCATCGAGCCCGAGAGCGTGGACGGCCTGCTCCGCACATACGGCTGGACCGAGCGTGAGCAGGTCGGCCCCAGCGAATACTTCGCGAGGTACATCCAGCCGTCGGGTCGTGCCTTGTCTGCGTCGGAGATCGAGCGGTTCGTCTACGCCGAGAAACTTTCCGGAGGTTGAGCCATGCCCACTCCTCAGCTCCCGATCGGATTCAAGCGCTTTCACCCGAACGATTTCATGAATTACCAGCTCAACCGCGCTCACGCGCTGGGCACCCTGCCTCGGGTGACCGCCGAGCGTGGGGCTGTCCAGATCACGCGGCCGGTCGAGGTTCCCGCGGTTTTCGGTGCGCTCGCCGATGTAGCCGAGCGTGAGGGTCGGTGGACAGAGGCGGCCGGATGCGCCCGGCTGGCCGAGTTCTTCACCCCGCGCCCCTCCGACGAGCAGGTCGCCGCGTACGAGCGATACCGAAGGCTCTGGGATCGCGCAGTCGCCGACGAGGGCATCACGCGCCACGAGGTGCCGTACGAGGGCGCCTCGCTGCCCGCGCTCACCCGCCCCGCGGTAGGCGCCCGCCGAGGCACCGTGCTGGTATTCGGCGGGTTCGACTCGGTGATCGAGGAGTTCTTCCCGATCTGGCGCAGCATCTCGGAGGCCGGCTTCGACGCCGTCGCCTTCGACGGGCCCGGCCAGGGAGGCGCCCGTACGCGCCACGGCGTTCCGCACACCCACGATTGGGAGCGGCCCGTAGCGGCCGTGCTGGACCATTTCGGGGTGAAGCGCGCGGCACTCGTCGGGATGTCGATGGGAGGGTACTGGGCAATCCGGGCGGCCTCGCGCGAGCCGCGTATTGACGCCGTGGTCTCCTGGTCGCCGGTGTACGATTGGCTGGGCAGATTCCCTCGGTTCGCCGCCGGATTCGTCCGTCGGATGGTGGGCTGGACGAGGTTCATGAACGTGACGATCCGCTGGAGGATGCGCATGTTTCCGATCCTCCGGCACGTCGTGGCCCAGGCGAACTGGATGACCCGCACGGAGGAGCCGGTCGCGGCGGCGCGCTGGTTTTTGGGGATGAACGCGGAACACCTCGGCTCGGAGCGTGTCACCGTGCCGACGCTGCTCTTCGCCGGAGAACACGACCGATTCCAGCCCCCTGCGCTCGCGACCATGCAGGAGCGCGCGCTCACCGCCGCCCCCGTGACCATCCAGATCTTCACCGCCGCCGAGAGCGCAGACCAGCACTGCCAGATGGGGAACCTGCCGCTGGCGACAGCGGGGCTCTGCGGCTGGCTTACGCAAACCTTCTCGCCCGCCTGACGGAAGCACGCCGCGTGAGCTGCCGCGCAGACTTCCAGCACCGCGATGCCCTGCTCGTCGCCGCCATCGAGGCGTTCGTCACGTCCTCCCGTTCCTCATCCCCATACCGAGAGCCATGCGGCAATCCGTTGCAGGGCCGCGGGGGCGAAGGTCTCCTCGATCTGCTCGTATTCCTCGATGGCCCCGGTGACAGCGGTCTGAAACAGATGATTGAGCCCTGGCAGCTCGATCACCTCCGCACGCGTGTTGCCGCCGGCCCGGAGCGCGGACGCGATGCCCGCGAGGTGCTCACGTGCTGGCACCTGGAGATCCAGGGAGCCGCCGAGGGCGAGCACGGGGGAGCGGACGGCACGCAGGAATGGATCCGGATTGGAGCCCAGGAAACTCGTGAACGAGGGGGCGCTGGCGATGGTTGCCATGGCCTCGGCGGTCTGCTCGAGCTCGTCGTCAGGTGGGCGCTCGCCATCGGGCAGCGCCGCGAGCTACGAGAGCGAACGCTCGCGAAGGCATGCTCATCCGTGGAACGAAAGGGGGCTCCGTCATGAGAAATGGGACCATTGCCAAAAGGATGCCTCTTTACGCTTCTGGCGTTTGCCGATCTCTACGAGATCGAGACCAGGACCTGCGACCGCGAAGGCGCAGGCACCGACTTGGATGTGCTGATCGACATCGTCGGCGATCGGGGGAGAGTCCTGGGCTTCAGGCCCGCCTCACCCGAAAGGAACGACTTCGCGTGGGTTCGCAAACCAGGCGTTGCACCCGGTCACCCCAATTCGTCGCCGGTTTACATCTCGTCCTCCGGAAAGCCCAGACGCGCGAGGCCGAGGGACCAGATTATCGGGCGCAGCGTTGGCGTTCACCTGTTCGAGCCGCTGTGCGGTCCGGGCGAGCTTCAGGGCACGGTGGTTGCAGTCCATGTCTCCATGTCGATCGTCTGCGGTACCACGCTGGGGCCCGACAACCAGCAAGCCAACCAGGCTGCCGCTGCCCTCGCATTGCTGCTCGGCGATGAGCTGCACCTCGTTCACGTCATCGACGAGCTCGGGGCCGAGCTCGTCGTCGCTGACGAACACAACCCCCTCTTCGAGTCGCATGGCAGGCGGATCTGCGGCGAGGCCGCTGGGCTGCGGCGGCTCGGGATCCGGGTGGCGCCCGAGCTCGCTGCCGGCGCCTGGCATGTGGAGTTGCCGAGGATCGCCGCGCTCCACCACGCGCGCTTGATCGTGTTGGCCCCCCATCCCGGAGCCGTGAGCGGGCGACCTTCCTGCAGGCTCGCCGTGAGGATTGCCCGCGCCGCGTCCATTCCAATCTTGCTCATTCACGATGCGGACGGGCTGCTTCGGTGGGCCCGTGGTGATTACCTCCTGCGCGTCATGGTCGCGCTGGGCCGCTCTCCGGGATCGCGGGCCGCCCTGGGCTGGCTCGCCGAGCTCCAGCGCGGCCGCCCCTGCGAAGCCCTACTGGCTCATGTCTCGTCGAACGAATGCCAGGAGAGCCCTTCGGACGGCGGCGCCGAGGCACCGGCGCACCCTTATCGCGGCACACGCCGCGAGGCCCCCCTCGACGCGCTCGATGCATTGCGGGACGACCTCCGTCGGCTGGGGGTGAGCATCACGGAGACCCGCGTAAAGGACGCGCGCGCGGTCGAAGAGCTCGCACGACAAGAGGCCATCGATCTCGTCGTGGTCCCTAGCGACTTGCCGCGCGAGCGCCCATGGTCGACACGCGTGTGGCGCAGCCTCTTTCGAGCCCCCCTACCGGGCGGTGTCGTGTGCGTCCCGCCGGACTACGTCCCAAGCAAGGTCCACCGCGTGCGACGCACGGGGGTCTTGGCTCGGGTGGCCTGTCGCCATACGGGGGGTGGACGAAGGCGCAGCCGAGCTGTACCGCCGCGAGCAGCAGACGCCGCCTGAACGCTTCGGCTGCCCGCTCTCCTGCGCGGGCCTCGCCCGGCACGCTTCTTCCTAACTGCCGTGCGGCCGCGGGCTTCTGCGCTGGGCCCGATCCTCTCCGGAACGGGGTGGCCCAGGAATGCGGCGTCGAAGCGGACGGGGGGCCGTGCACACGATACTCATCGCCATCGTTGCCATTCCCTTCGTGGGCGCCGCTGCCGCGCTCGTCCTCTCGTCACGCTGGGCTGGGCGGCTCGCCCTTCTCGTGCCGGCGCTCGTGCTCGCGCTGTCCGTCCCCCGCTGGCCGGCGGCGGCCGGCAGGGGGGAGACGGTTCTTGTCCCCATCGCCTGGTTTCCGTCCGCGGGCATGACGGCGAGCCTCCGCCTGGATCACCTCGGGGCGTTTTTCGTTCTGCTCGTCGCGGGCGTGGGCCTCGGCATCGTCCAGTATAGCCGCGCCTATCTCGGGAGGAACGCCACGCCTCGGTTCTGGGCTGTGCTGCTCGCGTTCATGGGCGCCATGCTCGCGATCGTTCTTTCGGATTCGCTCCTGCTGCTCTTCGTCTTCTGGGAGCTCACGACCCTCGCGTCCTTCCTCCTCATTGGAATGGACGGCGCCGCCCCGGAGGCGAGGTCCGGCGCCATTCGTGCGTTCCTCGTGACGGGGGCCGGTGGGCTCTCCTTGCTCGCCGGTATCCTCGTGCTCGGGCAGATCGCCGGGACCTACGACCTGTCCAGCATGCCCGCGCGCGCGGAACGGATCATGGCGAGCCCGGCGCGTGATGTCGCGCTTCTGCTCATGCTGGTCGGCGCGTTCACGAAGTCGGCCCAGTTCCCCTTCCATTTTTGGCTCCCGGGCGCGATGGCCGCCCCCGCGCCGGTGAGCGCCTTCCTCCACTCCGCCACCATGGTGAAGGCTGGAATCTTCTTGGTGGGCCGGCTATCGCCGATCTTCGGCGCGTCGCCCGCGTTCCAGCCCATTTTGCTCACCGTCGGACTCACGACGTTTCTCGTCGGCGGATGGAATGCAGTGCGCGCTTGGGATCTGAAAAAGCTCCTCGCTCACAGCACCGTGGCGAACCTCGGCGTCCTCACGGCGCTTTATGGCATTTATCCGCCGGCCGACGTTCACGGGGGCATCGTGCGCGGGGAGCTCCTCGCCATTACGAGCCACGCCCTCTACAAGTCTGCGCTGTTCCTCCTCGTCGGGTGGATGGAGAAGGCCTCGGGGACGCGTGATCTCTCGATCCTGAAGGAGGAACGCTGGTTCCGGCGTGAGCCGATCGGCGGCGTACTCATCGGGATCGGCGCCCTCACGATGGGGGGCTTCCCCTTCGTGCTCGGCTTCATGAGCAAGGAGGTATTCCTCCAAGCGCTCCTCGATGCCCGCTTCCCGGGCGCCGTCGCCGCTGTGGCCGCGGCCGTCCTGGGAGGCGCGATGGCGGTCGTCTACGCGCTCAAGCTCTTCGTGAGCACGTTCTGGGGGCCCGAGCTGCCGCCTGATTGGCGCGGCTATCCGCGGAGCGAGATCTCGCGATGGCTGCTCGTGGTGCCCGCCATTCTCCTCCTGCCCCACGTGATCGGCGGCATTGCCCCGGGGTGGCTCCTCGGCTCCGTGCTCGAGCCGGGGACCGATTGGCCCGCGTGGTTCGCCGTGTGGCACCACCTCGACCGTATCTTTCTGCTGAGCGTCTCGACCCTCGGAATCGGGATCGCGGGGTATCTCCTGTGGAGGCGGTATGCACGGGTGCCGGCCCAAGCGGAGACGGAGCTCGCCTTCGATCGCCTCGCCTCCACGCTCCTCGGCGCTTCGAGCGCATTCAGTCGCGCGGCACAGGCGGGCGGGCATTCGCGATACCTGGCCGTCATGCTCCTCTTTGGCGCCGCCGCGTCCGCCGCCGCCCTGTGCGAAGGCTCGTTCCCTCGCCTCCGCGGGGCGCAGACCTCCTGGTCCGTCGATCTCCTCGCCGCGCCGCTGCCTGCCGCGATCATCGCCGCGGGCGCCGTGCTCGCGGTGCTCGTCCAGGATCGCGTCTCCAAAATCATTTTCATGGCCGCGGCCGGCTATGGTCTCGCGGTCTTTTATGTCCTCTTCCGGGCTCCGGACCTCGTGCTCACGCAGATCCTGGTCGAGACGGTCTCGCTCATTCTGCTCCTGCTCGTCTTTCAACGGCTCCCACGCCTCGGCCCCGACGAGCGCTCGCGCGGGCGGCGCGTCGCCCACGGTTTTTTCGCGGCTGCGCTCGGGCTCGGGATGGCGGTCCTCGCCTGGGCTTCGGGCATCCATCCGGCCGGTCATCCGGCGGGCGCGGAGCAGCTCGCGCTTTCATTGCCCGAAGCGAAGGGGCGTAACGTGGTGAATGTCATCCTGGTCGATTTCCGTGGCGCGGACACGCTCGGAGAGATCACCGTGCTCGCCGTTGCCGCGATCGGTGTCGTGGCGCTCCGCGCAAAACGTGCCCGGGCCCGAGCGGAGGAAGCGTGAATTCGTTTCTCCTGCGCCAGGTGGCGAGGGGCGTGCTCCCGGTGGCCGTCCTCTTCGCCGTGTACCTGCTCCTCCGGGGCCACGATGCGCCCGGCGGTGGGTTCGTCGCCGGGCTCGTCACATCGGCCGCCGTGATCCTCCACGCGCTCGCGAACGTCGCCCCGCACAAGCGTAGGCGGAGGCCGCGCGTCCTCCGCTCCGTTTGGATCGGGCTCCTCGTCGCCGCGGGGACCGGGCTCGTCGCCGTCGCCGCTGGCAAACCGTTCCTCACGCATTCTCATTTCGACATCGGGTCTGGCCATGGCGCGCTCCACCTCTCCACGACACTTCTGTTCGACGTCGGCGTGTTTCTGGTGGTGGTCGGCTCGACGATCACGGCGCTCGCCGCGTTCGCCGAGGAGGAGCCGCGATGATTGCCCTCGCCGCGATCCTGGCCGGTATCCTCGTCGCATGTGGGCTCTACCTCATGCTCTCTCGCAATCTGCAGCGGATGGTGATCGGCTTTTTGCTCCTGTCGAACGGCGTCAATCTTCTCGTCCTCACCGCCGCGGGGCTGCCTGCGCGAGCGGCGCCGCCGCTCCTCGGCGAGGGGGCGAGCGGGAGCCCCTTCGCCGATCCCCTGGCCCAGGCCTTCATCCTCACAGCCATCGTCATCGGCCTAGGAATGGCCGCGTTCCTGGTGGCCCTTTCCACGCGGCTCCACGAGGCCTCCGGGCGCGATGACGTCGAGGGAGACGACGAGACATGATGGCTGCGCTGCTCGTCCTGATCCCGGTCGCGTTGCCTCTCGTCACGGCGGCGCTCCTGCTAACGCTTACAGGCCGGGCGCGGCTTCAGCAGGCGGCCTCGCTCGTGAGCGGGGGCGTGCTGCTCGCCAATGCGATGCTCCTCTGCGCGCGCACGGCGAGCGGCGCGATCCTGGTCCTGCCCCTCGGGAACTGGAGCCCGCGCGTCGGAATCGTGTGGGTTGCGGACGCGCTCGCCGCCACGATGCTATTTTTCGTGGCGCTCGTCTCGTATACCACGCTCCTCTACGCGGCGGGCTCGCTGCGAGAGCGCGAGCGTCGGTACTATTACCCCCTGCACCAATTCCTGCTGGTCGGCGTGGGGGGTTCGCTCCTCACGGGAGACCTCTTCAATCTCTTCGTCTTCTTCGAGATCATGCTCCTCGCGTCGTTCGCGCTGATCGCGCTGGGGGGGCGCGCCCGGCAGATTTGCATGGGCGTACCCTACGTCATCGTCAATCTCGTCGGGAGCGCGCTGTTCCTCGTGGCCGTGGGCGCGATGTACGGCGTGGCTGGCACCGTCAACATGGCGGAGCTCGCCGTGCGCGCCGAAAGCGCGGGCCTGCCGGACGTGTTCTGGGGCGCTGCGGCGCTCTTACTCACGGTCTTCATGGTGAAGACCGCTCTGTTTCCCGTCTTCGCGTGGCTGCCCGATTCGTATCCGGAAGCGTCCGTCACCGTGAATGGCCTCTTCGCCGGGCTGCTCACCAAGGTGGGCGTGTATACGCTCTTTCGCACGGTCCCGCTCTTCGCTGGAGCGGCGCCAGGCGTTTTGCAGCCGGCGCTCGTCGCCGTCGCCGCCACGACCATGCTCGTAGGTGTCCTCGGTGCGCTCGGCCGGAGCACGATCCGCGGGGTCCTCTCGTTCCATATCGTGAGCCAGGTCGGCTACATGATCTTTGGCCTCGCCCTGTTTACGCCGCTCGCGCTGGCCGCGGGGCTGTTCCACACGATCCACAACATGCTCGCAAAAACGGCCCTCATCTTCGCGGGAGGGATCGCGGAGCGCATCGGCGGATCGGGTAAGCTGTACGCCGTGAGGGGGCTCGCGCGGACCCAGCCGTGGCTCGCGGCGGGCTTCTTCGTCGCCGCGATGTCGCTCGCCGGGATGCCGCCATTGAGTGGTTTCTGGGGAAAGTGGTTCCTCGTGACCGGCGGTCTGGCGGCTGGCGCACCCGTTGCGACGGGGATCTCACTGCTCGTGGGTCTGTTCACGCTGGCGTCCATGTTGAAGATCTGGAATGCAGTCTTCTGGGGTGAACCGGAGGGCCAGCGATACCCTTCGCGCGGTCGGTACCGCGGCATGCTCGGAGCGACGCTGGCGCTCGCGGCGATGACCGTGGCGACGGGGCTCCTCGCCGCGCCGATCTTCTCGCGCCTCGAGCGTGTGGCGACCCAGCTCCTCGACGTCACGCCCTACGTCACGGCCGTGCGCGCAGCCGAAAGCCATGATGCCCGTGCGGAGGCACCATGAGCGCGCTCGCGTTGAACCTGCTGCTCGCCATCGTCTGGATGTTCATTCAGGCGAGCTTCTCGCTGCGCAGCCTGGCCGTCGGATTCGGGATTGGCTTCCTCGCGATCACATTCCTCCAGCGCCTTCGCGGCAGCCACGTGTATTTTCTGACGGCCGTCTGGGTCGTGCGTCTGTTCGCATTTTTCGTCATTGATCTCGTGCGAAGTAACCTCACGCTCGCCCGCGACATCCTTCGCCCTGTCCCGGCCTTCCTGCCAGCGCTCGTTCGTTTCGAGGTCTCGGACCTGTCGCCTGTCGAGACGGCGCTGCTCGCCAACCTCGTCTCGCTGACGCCCGGGACACTCACCGTCGACGCGGAGGACGACGGCAGCGCCATTTACGTGCATGCGCTTTACGGAGGTGATCCGGACGGCGTCCGCCGGCGCATCGGGCGGCTCGCAAGGATGATTCGCCGCGCCGGGGGGCGCCATCAACCTCCCCAGGGGGCGGCATGAGCCACGACGTCTTCAAGCTCGCCGTGCTGCTCCCGGCGCTCGCCGTCCTCGCAGTCGGCATCGCGCTCTGTTTCGCTCGTATCCTCCGCGGCCCCTCGCATTTCGATCGCGTGCTCGCCTTCGATTGCCTCGGGCTGAACGTCGTGGGCGCGCTGCTGCTCCTCTCGAGCCTGTTCGACACCGACGTCTTCATCGACGCGGCGCTCGTAGTGCTCCTTCTGGGCTTTCTGGGGACGATGTCCCTGGCCGCGTATCTGGAGAGAACCCATGCTGATTGAGGCCATCGCCGTCGTCCTCGGGGTCTTTTTCATGTTCCTGGCCTCGCTGGGGGTGCTGCGATTGGGCGATTTTTACGCCCGTATCCACGCTCCTACCAAGGCAGCGACGCTGGGGCTCGCGTTCCTGCTTGCGGCGCTCGCGCTCGAGGTGCGGGACAAGGCCGCCGTGACGAAGGCGGTGCTCGCGATGCTGTTCGTCGGGATGACAGCCCCGGTAGGAGCGCACATCCTCGCGCGGGCTGCCTACCGACGTGGGGTGCGTCCGTCCGTCCGCGTGGACGAGTACGGGCGTTTCGTCGTTGCGTCGAAGAAAACGGAGTGACCGACCGGCGACGAGCCCGCCTTCCTTCGGCGACGACAGCGTGCGCGCCACTCGACGCGATTGCCACGGAGCTGCATACACGCGCAGGCATTCTCGTCAGCCGTTCTTCGGTCCATCGGGTGCTCCAGGCCCGAGGGCTGCGGCCGCACCGGGGTCGTCCGTGGCTGCACAGCCCCGATCCCGCGCGCGCGGGATGCCAGCTTCCGGCGCGAGTTCGAGTACGTTCGTCACGGCACGCGAGCGCTGCTCGGAGCCTTCGAGGTGCACAGGGGCAAGGTGGTCGGCGAGGTCGTGAAGCACCGTGACGCAGCCACGATGCTGAAGGGAGCCCACGCCCTATCAGCATCGCGAGCAGGAGCCGCTGCTCGACCTCCTCCACGGTTCCTTCGGCAGGATGCTCATGCCGATCGCGTGAACCACGACGAACTTCCGGGATGATGTACTACTCTGCCAACTGCGGCGAGGGGCGGAGCCGGGCTCGCTGAGCGTGAGGTTGTCGAGCAGCTCTCGGCGACGCGTTATCGGCTCCGCGCCGCGCTCGGCGACGTCTCCCACTCCCAGGAGCTGACGCTGCCGGAGGAGCGCGTGAAGGGATCCCTCACGGACCCCTTCTTCGTCGACATGGACGCCTCGTGTCGCTTCGTCGGCTTCGGCTTCGCGCGTGACTGGGACGCTCGCCGCCGGCAGTTCGTGCAGTCGCTGCTCCTGACCCACGAGTTCGTGCTGCCCGCCACGGACGAGACGCGGCGCTGGAGCGCGTCCGCGTCCATGCCCCCCACACCGTCAGCGGTGTACGGGCGGTTGCCGACAATGTCGGCAAGCGCGGGTACTGCGGCAGAGCACCAAGATTCCATGGTTGTGCGGACGACCAACATAGGGTAAAGGTGGTGGTTGAAAGGGTGATAGCATGGAAATCAGGCACAATTGGCTCGCTGCGGTCGTGTTTGGAGCGGCACTCTGCTCGACGGGTTGTGTTGCCGAGGTGGACGAAGATCCGGTCGATGAAGAGGAAGAGGTGGCCGAGGCGCAAGATCGATTGGACACTCTGGGAACGATAGACATAAAGATCTATACGCCTACAGGATCCTTCTGCGAACTCGAGGTTTCATTCCACGAATCGGCAAACGTCGGATACACCAGCAAGAGTTACTATACCACGACGAGCAGTGGTGGCGTTTGTAAGTTCTACAAGGGGTATGCTCTCGGGTATAAGGCCACCCATTGGATCGCGGCTGGTGCTGCGACATACAACGGGCAGAAAAAACTCACCAGCAAAAAGACGGGCCAGATTCCGGCTTATACTGGCTACATTTCGACAAGTTGGTCACTGTAACTCGTCAAGGCCGCCCTTACCTGTCCGCGCTGATCTCCGCTTCCGCCTCGCCATCATCTCCGCGCCTTTGGGTTTGTCCACGGGAAGTGGGGGAGGAGATCATGATGCTCCGATCCCCGAGGCAGAGCCGAACTGCCGCTGCCTTGAATGCTCCACGATGAAGCTCATATCGCCGGTTCACCCCCGGCTGCGCGGGGAAGACGATCGACTTGCGCGCCTCGTCCGTGCACGTTGATCGGTTCACCCCCGCGTGCGCGGGGAAGACGCCCAGGGGGATCTGTTGAGCGATCGCGGTGTACGGTTCACCCCCGCGTGCGCGGGGAAGACTCCTGCGTGAAGGGGAAGCTCAAGGGGCCCGCCGGTTCGGGGAACCGCCCAGCCACGAGGCCCAATGCGGGCCCCATGACGTACAAAAGTCCGTATGTCCATCCGGCCCCCCGGTCCTCCGTTGACCCGCCCCCGAGTCTCGCTGACACAGGCGTCCCCTGGGTGCCGGGCGCCCTATACGAAGGGGCGTACGATCTTTTGGCGCGGGAGGAGGGCGACCACGACGACCAACCAGGAAAGCGTCGGCCCCTGCAGAGGACGCGGAACGAGGTCAACGGTCCTCTTGAAACATCGTGCCTACTGGCATTGTCCGGCGCCGCCGCAGTCGTCGTAACACTCCGAGCAAATCAGGCAGGATTGGTATGCGAAGAGGTCACTATCACCGCCTGGATACGTACTGTAGCAATCATCCACGCACGTCTGGTCGCTGCACGGGGACAGGCAATCCGAAAGACCAACGCAGTCCGGGTTTGCGAGGCATGTATCCAGCAGTGCCGAACACGCTCCCTGATCTGCGCACGTGGCGCACTTGTTGCAGTCTCCGGTTCCATCACAGGAGCCCCCGCCGCCTCCTCCCCCACCGCCATCACAAGACGGGCACGATCCTCCGCAGTCCACGTCCTCCTCGTCGCCCGAAAGTTCGCCGTCGTAGCAGTTCCACGGCGAGTCGCCGTAGCACGGGTCGCAGGGACCGCCGCAGTCCACATCAGTCTCTGCGCCGTTCTGCACGTTGTCGAAGCAGTTGAGGGGCGCCTCGCAGACACCATCCACGCAGTTCGCGCCGACGCAGTCCGCGGCATCCTGGCACGCTCCACCCGAGCACTCCGGGCACGAACCGCCACAGTCCACGCCGGTCTCGTCTGCGTCCTGCACCCCGTTGTCGCAGCTCGCCGACGTGCACTCTCCGCTCACACACGCCCCGCTCGCGCAGTCGTCATCCGTGACGCATCCGTCGCCCATGTTGCACGCCGCGCACGTGCCGCCGCAATCGACGGCCGTCTCGAGCCCGTCCTCCTGCCCGTCCGCACAGTTCCCCGTGTCGATGGGCGCGGCGTCGTTCGAGCCCGCAGCAGGGAGAAGCAAACGTTCGTCCTTGTAGAGGTTCAGCGTCGTGCTGGCGAGCGACGCATGGAGCACCTTCAGGGACGGCGTGGCGTCGACTTGCAGTCCGCCGTAGAGGCCCCATCCCGGCGCGGGCTCGCTGGAGGCGTAGCTCAGGCGGAGCGAGGGCTTGGCGGACAGCTCGAGCTCGCCGCCCGTGCCCGACCACTTCGTGAGGCCATAAAACCCGACGTTCAGCGCTCCGACGAGGTATCCCGTCGCCTGCACCTGCACGTCAGCGCCCATTTGCGGGACTTCGGGGGTCCAGTTCGGGTTGAACGATCGCACCTTTTCCCAACCCGAACCCCGCTCGTAACGGACGCCCATCGAGCCGTCGAAATCGAAGGTTTGGCCCAGCGTGACGTGCATCTGTCCGGCCGCATCGAGCGTGAAACCTGCCTTCAGGGTGAGCGACGCCGTGCACGTGATGGGAACACCTCCGATGGGCGGCAACGGCACGCGGAAGGCGCTGGACTTCCAGATCGTCTTTTCCCTCGTGGTGTTGAGGGCCCACGCTCCCTCGATCTCCATCTGAAGGTTGGAGGAAAACGCCCCGTTTGCGATCGCACGAAACTCGACAGGCTTCCAATCTTGAATCGCGAGCTTGATATCGAAGGACGGCTTGAAGGACACGAAGCCGTTCGTGATGCGCGCCGTCACGCCGTCGCCGAGGTCGATGACCTCGCCGGTCAGGTTCTCGTCGAACGAGAGGAGGTCCCCGGCCGCCTGAGGCGAGAGTCCCGGGAAGCCGTGCGCGGACGTGGGCTCGAGGTCGGCGAACTCGACGGTCGTTTCGGTCTCGCCCTGCTCGACGATGTCGGTGAGTGCCGCGTCCGCGGTGTAAACGACGATCGCGTCGGTCTTGCTCTCGATGGACTCGACGAGGCGCAAGAAGCCCGCATCGTGATCGGAAACGAGGATGTCACCCGGGGTGACCTCGTCGAGCCAGCTCTCGCTTTCCAGGGGGAACTCGAGGCGGTCCTCGAAGACGAGCGCGGTTCGCACCTCCTCGTCGGACAGGGGGCGCGCCTTGTCCGAGATGATGGGCTCGAGGCGGCTGCGCGAACCGGTCGCGGAGCACCCGAGCGGCAAGAGGACCAATGCTGCAAGGATGAACGAGGTGTGCTTTCTGATCGTCATCGTTGACCCCGACGTGTAGGTACGTCGCTGGGCGCGCTCGCGCCCGGCGGAACCTTAAAGGAGAGGACAATCGTGGGTTGATGTCAATGGGCCTGCTCGTACCTCGCCCTGCCACCCATCACATCCGAGGGCGCGTCAATGCTACCAAAGTGGTATTCATTAGTCCTTGCATGGACGTAGACCGGCCACAGGTTGCCAGCCCCTGAAAGGGAAGGAGAAACACCCCATGGCACAGGTTGGAGCCCGTTTTTACACGGGGCAAAAGTGCGATACGACCGGGTCCTACGTTTTCGATGGCTACTATCCCAGAGGCGAAACCACACCCGCGCCGACAAATGAAGAGCGCGTGATCCCCATGCACGCAGGCCGCGACTTCCCGCCGATCCGGTCACAGGGCCGCTCGGCTTGGTGGAAGTTGCAACGTATTGGCTAGGCTCTCCGATCCACTCAGCGCGCGCTGATCTTCGTGTCGACCCGGACCCGGAGAGAGGCGGGCGCAGACGACGTGCTCGCGCGCAGGTTCGACAGCTCGAGCTTCAGATCCGCGAACGTGAGATCGGGGAGCCGACGAAGCAGCTCGCCGCCCGGAAAGCGTCGCACGAGCGGTTTGTCCTTGAGCGTCTCGCGAACCACCGGGAGCAGGTCGGACAGGCACGGCGTGAACCGCATCCGGGATGGCGAAAGCGTCTCGACGCAGTTCACGCCGAGCTGCTGGAAGGACGCAGAGAGCTGGAGGTCTTCGCCCGTCAGCGAGGCCAACCGTCGTGATCGCATGACCAACGACGCGCTGCTGGTCCCAGATCCCAAGACCGACGTCCCCGAGTACGACCGTAAGCCCGTTGCCGGTGGTCTCGCCTCGCATGACTGTAGGAGGTAACCCCGGATCGAAGCCCGTCACGTCGAACGCCAACGCGCGCATGGTGTCTGGCAGAGCGTCCAGGATCGCGCTGGATTGGCCGAGCTCGCGCAGCGTGCAGGATTGCCAGAGCAAGTAAAGGACTTGATTGATACCGTTTGCATCCGCGACGAGCTCGAGGTCGGACGAGCCGTCCGCCCCCTGCGTGGTGAAGACCGTGAAGTCGGCAGCAGACGACACCCTCGACGGGTCCCAGAGCCGCGCGGTCGCGCTTCGAGCTCGCGGAAGCGCTCTTCGAGCTCCTGGTAGCGCGCGAGCTGCTCCCGGGCCTCGTCGAACCGCTTTTCGCCGAGTGTGTGGGGCTCTTGCACTCGATGACGGCGAGGGGGATGCCGTTCACGAAGAGAGCACGATATCGGGGATGATTTTGTTCTTCGCGCCGCGGACGGGCAACTGCCGGGTGACGAGGAATTCGTTGTTGGTCGGCTTCTCGAAGTCGAAGAAGAAGACGTCGCGGTCGCGCTGCTGTCCCTTCGCGTCGAACGTGGTGAGGCTGATCCCGTCGGTGAGGCGGCCTTGGAGGGTCTGGCTCGCTTCGAGGAGGCTCGTGCCCTGGAGGCCGGAGAGTTCAAGGTGGTGTTCTCGGGGGATTCGTGACACTGAATTTTAGACGCTCTCGGCGATCACAGGCCGAACGTATGTCCAATCCCCAACGTGCGTTCGGACGTAGACAGGTTTCCAGGGCGAGGATTCTATGTGCGTACCATCAAACCGAAGAGAGCTAACGATGGTTGACACTTGCGATTCGTTATGTTCCCATAACAGGCGCGAGACGATGTCGCGACTCGTGACCAGCACATCAGATGGCTGACTTAGTGGAACCGGCATCGGCCACCTGAACACCACGATCGCTTCGACAGTCGAAGGTTCTGCACTTGCACCGACGGCAGATCTCACAGCGTCAGGGAAGCGCTGCACAAAGTTCTTGTACTTGCGCGCTTGCTTAATCCACTTCTCTGCCTCCTTAAGCTTGTTGCTAACTTCTGCTGGGCCAACCGGCGGCAATGCATGTTTGTATTCTACAACCAACAGCTGACCAGTTGCCTCTTCCAACACAATTAGGTCGGGGCATACCTGACTACGGTCTGGTGCCAAAATTCGCTTTTTTTCGATCGCTCGCAGGCCATGACGCCGAAACAAGCTCGCTAATTCGCCCACCTCCACATTCTCCATGCTGTCAATCAGCCGATCGTAAACTTCGCCTGAGCGTCTCTTCAATGATCCAGCAAGCATCCTGTGAGGATCCACGATCGCGATCAGCCTAACCAGTAGGCTCAGGGAACCACAATGGGTTCGCACAAATGGCTGTGTGTCGATGGACGAGCGTAGCGAGTGCTCATCGAAAGACAATAACGCCACAATGCGACGTATGGTATCTGTACGCACTCCAGTGATTTCTGCCATGAAGCCGATGACCAGATCATCGGAATCATGGAAGACGAGGGAGCCCAGGTCGTTGACCTCGCCATACAACACATCACACCGCTCTTCCAGCATGGTGATGCACCTGGCGTATGCGTACATTCCCGCGTAAAACTTGCGAAAATCACCGAGCAAAAAGCCTCCAACATCTTCTAAGTCGCTAATGCCACAAAAGATAGATGAGCGAGCCCAGGCGAGAACAACCTCTGCTACTGGACTGGGTATCTCCGGCGTCGGGATGCGCTCGGTGTCTTGCCTTCGGATGTCAATACCTCTGCACCACGACTCGAAGACCCGCACTATTCCATCGTCGGGCCGCTCGCTTGACGCAACTTCCGACCATTCTATTTCCGCTGCCACTTGCGACATCAGTAGGCGAGGATCCAGACCGTCCTTGAGCGAGAACACGATTTCACGACGATGCTCCTCAATGTGTGCGTTCATGCTCTGCCTCGACCACGCGGTGTGCACAGCAGCTAATGCTGCGTACGTCATGCCCCATGTGAGCAAACCGATGGCCTCCTCATCAAGAATTCTCCAATCTTCGGTGTCTGCGTGTGTAGCCCTGGGACACTCCTTTAATACCCAGCGGAGTGCATACTCTAGGCCCTGTGTTAGGTATAGCACCATGGTTCGCTCGCCGACGGGCACTAAATTCGGCCTACCCATGGTGAAATCGCGTAGCGCGTCACCGTAGACCTTCAATAGTTGTGCTACGGCCCTTCGTTGCGTGCGCCGAAGTAGAGGCTGCAACTTATGGTGGACATCAAGTACTGACGCCTCTACTTCGCGAATAGTCTTCATAAGTTCAGTTTGGTGCGCCTAGGTTCGCGATTACCCGGTCGAAGAGCATCAGCCCGTCCCGATCCCGGAGCTTCGGATCCCGCAGCGTGTCGCCCTTCTCGATCCGCGCTGTCAGGCCGTGCAAGAGCATGTTCACCTTGCAGATCGCCCACGTGCCCAGGTTCTCTTCACGATGGTCGACCACCGGGCCTTCACAGGCACGAAAAAGTCGTGCTCGTCGTGCTCGTCGGGGGTCGCGCCCTTCTCGCGGGCGATGGCCTCGTTCTCTTCGTCGAAGCGATCCGAAAGGCGCTTCAGGAAGAGCATGCCGAAGATGTAGTTCTTGTAATCGGGCGAGTCGATCGAGCCGCGGAGGATGTCGGCCGCGGACCGCGAGGCGGGCGATTGAGGGTGTCCTTAGCCTTGCCGCTGTCGTCGAGCCCGAGCAGAGCTCCTTGAGGCGGTCGCGCGAGAGCGGGGCGAGGACCTCGGGGAGCGCGGGCCCGGCGGAGTCAAGGGCGGCGGCGAGGTTGTGCTTGGCGCGGCGGTCCGCAGGGATGATGTTGTGGCGGTCGACCAGAGCCGTGAGCTCTTGGCGGGTGGGGAGGTCGAGGACTTGGCGCTTCGTGGGCATCGGGGCGCGGAGTTTACAGGGAGGACGGGGGCGGGGGAAAGAGGCGATTCTGTGTGTACCGGCGCCGGGCCTCACTGCTGACGCCAGGGGGAGCTAAGGCGCAGCGGGGGGGCCGGATGAACCGATTACGAACGCTCTGGAAGCACACGGCCTAATGAGGGGCCGGCGCTCGGAAGCGGTGGCGTGGCATAGCTGATGACGGCAACATCTCGTACTCAGGAAGGGCAAGTTGGATAGGGCGATGGACTCGATGCGAAACGGCAAGTGCGACGACAATAGGGGGCGAGCGCTTCGTCGCTTTCAGCCACCTATCCAACGATTCACGTGGGGAACGAGAGTAGTCGAGGTCTTTGCCGCATAGATATCGCGACACGAAGTGGAAACCGAAGGGCTCCGAGTAAAGTTCAGCAGCGCGGCAAGGACGCCTGAGTCCCGTCACGAGGTTCGCTCCGACGGTCCTGGCACGGACGAACGCTTCACGCCTCATCGGATCCTTTTTGCACCTGGATGAGTAGAGAGCCCATTCATCGCTCCCGTGAGCCGCGCGACGCTGCTCGTGACCCCGGCCCACTTCTGGAATGACGGCACTCCACGTCACGAGCTCGGCGGCACCACCCCCCCGGCGCCTCCTCGAACTCGGCGCTGCCACCGACCGTGGCGCCGCCCTCGCGCTCTCCGGAAACAGCCTTTCCATCGCCCCTCGACCCGCCCCGGCACCCGGAGCGCGTACCGCCAGGCCTCGTTGATCAGCGCGCTCCGCTGCCCGTCGTCCTCGACGTGCCCGCAGAGCTCATCGAACAGGACCGCGTCGAACACGACCCAGCCGACCATCCCGCCTCTGCTTCGCCCGCCCCTGTTGAGGTCCACAAACGCGCCCATGGCTCGCCCATGGGAGGTCGCATGGACCCGCCATGGCCCACCCATGGGGAACCATGGCTCTTCATGGCTGGACAGGGTTTGTCGTCGCAGGCTCGGAAGCGTACGCAAGAGCACGGAGACGCTCCCGGTCGGGTGAGGGGAGCCACCAAGACTTCTGAAACATCCCCCCGCCGGGAGTGATGGCTCTCGGAACGTGAAAAGTGGATCGTTTGCATGGTCCCGCATGGACCTTGCGTTGGCGAAACAAGGGGCGGAGGGCCGGCGCCATGGCCTAAGCGCGGCAAAATCACGGTTTGTCCACGGAAGGCATGCGCCCTCTCCACATGGCACTCTCCGCCGCCGTAGCGCTCGTCGCCCGGTCGTTCGCACCGCATCGGCGAGGCCAACATGCAGGGCGGCTACATTTTCTCTGGTAGAAGGAGGTTGACCTATGCCACCAAACCTGTCATCCGACGATGACGATTCGGAAAGGCGAAGTTCGCCGAGGCCAGCCATGCGTTGGAGCAAGTGTGCCAGGATACGGAAGCGCCCTCACGTGTCACTGACCGCCTGCCGCAGCCTCCACCGGACGCACCCCCGGGCCGCAAGGGTCAGGTGCACCTCGATCCCGGGATTGCCGCCATCGTTGCCAGTCGGGAGCCACCGCCTAGGCGATCGCGCCCGAAGCGCAGAACGAGCCCGCCAGCGATCGCCGAAGTCGAGGAGCCCAGTCGCGAGTAAAGAGGAGCGGCTTGGATGCCAGCCGCGTCCTGGTCTTCATTTATCGGTGCCTGGCGAAAGTAAAGTGACGTGATGTCGATCGACTTCGTGATCCTGACTGCCTTGCAGGTGGAGCGAACAGCCGTGTGCGGCGCGCTGGGCTTCACGGACGAGCATAGTGTCCCGCAGGGGGTGAGGAACTACTGGCGAGGGCGTCTGGAACTCCCGGGTGGCGGCGCGTACGAGATTGCCGTCGCGCAGGCGCTCGACATGGCGAGCGTGGACGCAGCGCTCCTGGCCAACGATGCGTTTCACCACTGGAACCCCCAAGGGGCGTTGTTCGTCGGGATCGCGGGCTCGGCCGACCCGAGCGTGAAGCCCGGGGACGTCGTCGCAGCGAGCGAGGTTCATTATTTCGAGCGCGGCAAAGCCGTTCCGGGAGGAAAACGACCCGAGCCCAAGATCGTCAATGCCGACGCGAGGCTCCTCGGCAGGTGCCAGGCCATCTCCTGGAGCGGGAGCGTCCCCGTCGAGCCGCCGGAGAGCACCGAGCGTCCGCCTCGGGTCCATTGCGGCGTCATTGCCTCGGTCGAAAAGGTGATCGGTGACGAGGACGCGAAAAGGGAGATCCTTGCCGGCAATCGGAAGGTCTTGGCCATCGAGATGGAGGGGTATGGCTTCAGCCGTGCCGCCTGGCAAAGCGACGAGCGCGTCCGCCACCTGGTCATCCGCGCGATCTCCGACGCTGCCGACGCGTTGAAGAGTGATGCATGGCATGCGCATGCGGCGGCATCTGCTGCCGCGTTCGCCAAGCATCTCCTGCTGGCGAGGCCCCTGGAGCCCAGGCCCTCGGGCTCCACGAGCGCCCTCCCCCCCTGAAGCCCCCACCGGATGGAGTCGCCGCGCTGGTGGGGGACGCTGAGGCGAGACGCCCAGGAGTCCCCGCTGCGCCGCCCCTCGCCTGGCGGACCCCCAAGGCGCCCGCATGGCCGGAGGAGCCTTATCCGCACCTCGGCGCCTACATGCGCCCTGAGCTCTTCAAGGGACGTGACGAGGCCGTGGCCGAGATCCTCGGGGCGCTCGGGGCCAAGAAGAAGCTCGTCGTGTGTATTCATGCCCCGTCCGGGGCCGGCAAGACCTCGTTTTTGCGCGCGGGCCTGGTTCCGGCACTGCAAATGCGAGGGCGCCCGACGGCGCTCCCCGAGATGCCGAACGAGCCGCCGGTGCTGCGGCAACTCCTGGACAAGCTCGCGTCGCTCCCGCCCGGCTACGAATTGCCCGTGGGCGACGTCGCGGCGTTCTTCGACCACCTGGCGCGATTGCAGCCGGCCCGGGATCCCCCGATCTTGATCCTCGATCATTTCGAGTACGTGATGCGGAGCGAGGATTGCGACGCGCGCCTCGCCGTCCTCGGCCGCGCCCTCGCCGAGACCGCCGCGAAGCCGCTCCCCGACGGTCGCTTCCGTTGTCAGTGGGTCTTCGCGTATCGGCAGGAGTATCACGGCGCGATCGTGAGCTGGCTCGAGGACGTCCTCGCCAAGGTGTGCGTCAGCGATTCTGAGGCCGAGGGCAGCTTACCGCGCGACCTCACGCTGCCCGATTACTGGAGCGAGTACCCGCTCCTTCCTTTCGGCGAGCCACCTGCCGGGGGGGACGCCGCGCGCTCGGAGGAGCTCTTCCTCGAGGCCATCGAGGCGCCGCTCGGACGGGAGAAGGAGGACGGTTCGCTCCGGTATCCGGTGCTCTTCGTCGAGGGGGCGGCGCAAAAGCTCGCGGCGGCCTTCGCCCGGGCGCGCGTCGATCGCCCCCGCGCGCCCCTCGTGCTCGAACTCCAGGCCGTGCTCCATCGCCTCTACAAGACCACCGACCCCGACGATGACGGCATTCGCCGGCTGCACGTGCCCGACGATATCGATGCGCTCATCCGGAGCGCATTGCACGACCTGTTTCATCTCGAGCTGGCCGACGCATTGGAGCACGCGGACCGTCGGCAGAAGCACCTGGCCTTGTTCGCGCTGGGGGATGTCGCTGAGGCCCACCTGAAGCGGGACGGCCGCGCGTTCGTCGGGGAGCTCGACAAGAGCCTCGGCTCTCAGGCGCAGATCATCCTCGACAAGCTGACGAACGAAACGCGCCTGCTCCTCAAGGAGAAAGGCGAGTACGACCTGCGGGAGTACTACACCCTCCGCCACGACAGCCTGGCGAACATCGTGCGGGACGTCTTCGTGATCCCCGCGGAGCGAGCGATGTACGGGGTCGACGAGGATCTCTTCGCGCTCCATCGGACGGTGTCCCTCCTCGTCGAGGCCGACGCGCAGGGGAACAAGAGGGCCATCTCGCTGAGCGACGCGGAGTACCTGCGTATCCAGGCGCGTCGCGACGCGCTCCCGTGGGGAGAGGACCGGGAGGCATGGTGGCGCGAATGCGAAGTCGAGCGTGAGCGGCAGCTCCGCGCGCGAGCC
Organism: Polyangium sp. y55x31; assembly: GCF_029946505.1. Classification (GTDB taxonomy): domain Bacteria; phylum Myxococcota_A; class Polyangia; order Polyangiales; family Polyangiaceae; genus Polyangium. The sequence goes on along the minus strand of NZ_JARZHG010000046.1, from coordinate 62,532 downwards.
CTGCGCGGGCGCAGGCAGACCCTCGTGGTGGTCCTCGCGCTGGGGATGATCGGCGTGGTCTGCGCATGGGCGTACGTGGTGCACCTGCCGGCGCTGTATGCGCCGCGGGTCCAGAACGCGGCCTCGTACGTGCAGGCCACCCGGGCGTACCTCGATTGGTATCGCTTCCCGGGCCACGAGGACGCCGCCCGCGAATCCCTCGCGCGGTGGATGGCCGGGTGGGGCCTCTCCGCCTCGATCCAGGGCAAGCTGGAGGAGGCGCTTTACTGGAGGCTCCGGGCGCTCGATTTGCACGAGGACGCCGAGAACCGTCGGGAGCTCGCCTATCTGGCGTCCATCGTCGGGCAGGAGAAGGAGGCGCGTTCGTCCGGCGCGGGCGCGCTGACCCTGGAACTTTGGAACGGCAACACCTACGCGACATCCGACGGCCAGCAGGTCGTGGAGGTTCGACTGCCGGCCGGCTTCGCTTCCCTTACGCTCTGGGACATGCGGACGGGGATTCCGACGAACGAAGTCCTCTTGCCCAGGGATGACGACACGTCCGACCGGATTGTCTGGGCGGCGCGCCGCGTGGCCTTCGCGGTTGGGCGCCGGGTCGTGATCATCGATCGAGAGACGGGTCAGGCAACCGAGCTCCAAATACCGGATAACGTGGTGGACGCATTGGACATGAGCGCGGAGGGGGACTTCGTCGTGACGGTGTCGAAGGGTGTGGTCCGCGCGTGGGACGCGCAGACATGCCGGCAGGTGGGGCCGGACATTACGCCGAATACGACGGTTTATGGCCTGGCCGTGAGCCCGCAGAGTCACAGGGTCGTGATCCACACGGCCAAGGGCGTCGATCTCTGGGACCCTGCTTCCGCGACGATCGTCCGGGAATTCAACGGCGCGCGCCTCGCGAGCAACACGTTCCTCTCGGGCGGCGCGCTCGCGACGATCTCGCGAGGCGGATCGACGCTAGTGGTTCGCGTGGAGGACGGGGAGGAGATCTGCGCGCTCCCGAGCTTCTCCCCTCGCGTGGAGGCCACCCCCGACGGGCGTTTCCTCGTCGTGGTCGACGAGGAAGGGGCGCACCTGAGGCGCGCCGACGAGGCGCGCTCCTGTGGCGAAGCGGGGGCGCCGCTGCCTCTCCCGAGCAGACTCGACCGCGCGCCCGTCTTCTCCGAGGACGGGCGGATCGCGGCGCTCGTGGGCGAGTCATGGGTCCTGTTCGTCGCCATTTCCCCCGAGGGGCTCGAACCGATCGCGAGCCGGAAGATCGGCAAGGGCGCATCCATGGCTTCGGTCAGCGCTGATCCGGAGCTCGAGCGCCTGTGGGTATTGACGCAAAGTAGCGATGCGGTCACGAGGACCAACGTCTGGAGCGTCCAGATCGTCGATCGTGCTCCCCCCGCCGAGGGGATGACCGGAGAGCCGCGAGAGCTCCTCGCGACGTGGGAGCGAGAGCTCCGGGTCCACGCGGGTCGCCACGGAGAGTTGTGGAAGCAATGACGGGCAAGGGCACGAAGGCGAGGTTCTCGGCGAGGATCATGGCGAGCGGCCTCATGTGCACGGCGGGAAGCGCGCTCCTCCTCGCATTGTACCTGCAGGACACCCCTCTTCGGAATTACCTGGTCGCCATCCTGGTGCTAATGATTGGCGGTCTGTTGCTGATGGTCGTTCCTGTCGTGGCTTCGCGCTGGCGAGCTTGGAGACGCGGCGGCGAACGCCCCCCGCGCGAGGAGGTATCCTCACGCAAGCAGCGCATGGGTTTCAGGCTCGTGCTCGTGGGCTTGGCCCTGGCTTTGCCGCTCCTCTGGGGCGCCATGGTGATCATGCGCCTCCGCGCGGACGACGACTGGGTGAAGTATCGCGGGCGTTATTCCCAGGGGTACAGTGCCTGCGTCGCCGCGCTCGATGGCGGCGCCCGCGAGGATCTTCATGCAGCCTCTGTCTGCGCACGCGCAGAGCTCGCCGAGCAAGTGGAGGGCATTTCCGCGACCCTCGCGACGCTCGTCTGCTGGGTGGGGCTCCTGCTGCTGCAACCCCCCGATCCTCAATGAGCCAGGGCGCGCATCTTCCCCTCGGCATCGAGCTCCAGAGCGAGCCGTTGGGTCCATTCCTGGTAGAGCGTCTCCGGATCGTCCTGAACCTCCGGGAGGGGAAGCTCGCTCGACACCGTCTTCACCGAGACGACCCCGCCCCGCGCTTCGCCCAAAACGCGATAGGTCACGGGGCCCGCTTGGGCCATGACGTTCCCGAGTCGCAGCGGCGGCTCCTCGAGCGGTCGGCTCGCGCGGATCGCCACGCCGTCCGGAGTGACCTCGAGGAAATGCAGCCATGACGACGTGGCGGCGACGAGCATGTCGCCGTTGGCGAACGAGAGTCCACTCACGTTCCCATCCACGCGCGCCACGCGACCGTGCTCGACACAGTCGCGGAGGCGGTACACCCGGATCGAGCCATGCAGGACCGCGGCGATCCACTGGTTGTCCCTGCGGATACGCCAGAGTCCCCATCCCTGCCGCCAGCAGGGCGGGGGCATGTGTTTCAATCGCGCGTAGTTCGCCCAGCCGATGGCCTCGCCGACGACGCGATTCCAGTCCTCTGCGCCCGCGAGGATACGCGGCTCGGTGCGAGATCGCCGGCCGATTCGTGGCCAGATCCCCGCCCGTCCGAGTTCCCACATCTCGATTTCGTTTTTTCGGATCACGGTCAGGCGACCGCCATTGTTGGAGATCGTGATGTGCTCCGGGGGATCCTGGCCTTCGAGCGTCAGGACGCGGCCCACCTGCTCGCAGGTACCCGTGTCCCAGAGGGTCACGCTCTGCTTGGCCCACAGGAGCACGCGTTCCCCATCGGGGCCAAGGCTCGGGACGACGTCGTCCAGCGTGTTGCCGCGGAAGAGCTCCTGGCAGAGCTCGAGCCCGCTCCTGCGGTCGATGAGCTTGAAGCCGTAGCTGCCCTTGATGACGGCGAGGTTCGAGGCTTCATGCGCGATCAAGCCCCGCGTCTTGTCGGCATGAATGTGAAATTCCATGGCCGCTCGCTCGGGCGGGTCCACCTGCCAGAATTGCCCCTCCAGGGCGAAATGTTGCCCGTAGGGGATCGTCTCGCGACGCGACATGGCGAGGAGGAACCGGCCATCAGCGCTGGCGTCGATCCCGGCGTCCGGCGGGAGCAGGAGCCGAGGCACCTCTTTCTCGCGGTAGCCGCGGACGACGATCAACCTGCCATGCCCAGCCTTCCCGAGGGCCCGGGGTGTCCCGGTGCCGACGTCGAAGGCGCCGCCGGTACACGCGCTCGTGATGCATCCGCGCAGGTGGGTCACCGTGGCCGCGTCTGCGGATTGGCCCACCGAGTTCCGGCCACATACGGCGGTGATCGAGCCGTCCTCGGACAGGTGCAGGTCCGTGAGGCCCTGGGTGTCGCACCGATTCGGCCAGGTCCGCTCCGTCGCGCCCGTATCGAGGTTCCGCACCGCGAGCATCGTGTCCCCGCCGAGGAGCAGCCGATGCCCGTCGTCGGTGAAGGTCGCGATATCGATCGACTCCGGATGGCGCACCTGGAGACCTTCGTCCGCAGTGCGTGACAGGTCGAGGACGCGAGCCTCTTCTCCCCGGTGGACGATGAGGCGCTCGCCCGCGCCGTCGAACCTCAATGTCGGATCCCTCCACGGGCGCACGTCCCAGGTGCGGAGCTCGCGGGCCTTGGCCACGCTCCAGAGCCACACCTGGGTCTCGTGGGCAATCGCGAACGTCTGCGAGTCGGGGCTCCACGCCATTTGCCCGAAGCGGCGTGGGGCGTTGCGGAGGACCGTGGCGACCTCCTGGCCCGTGCCCACTTGCCACAACTTCACCCACTGCCAGCCCGACGCGAGCGCGTATTTCCCATCGGGGCTGACGAGGTTGTCTGTCACGCGCTCCTGGGACCGGTAGGAGCCCATCTCTCGTCCCGCGTCGGCGGACCACACGCGCACGGCATTGTGTGAGATTTCGTTAATCCAGCGGCCATCCAGGTTGAAGTACGTCCTGGAGTCCCCGAGGGGCCCCTTGTCGCCGATGCGCCGGCCCGTGTCAGCGTCCCAGAGCCGATATCCCTCCACGGTTCTCGCGAGCACGCGATCGCCGCGGGGGCTCAGCGCCTCGCTGGACCCTTCCGCGACCTGGGAAATGACGAGCGCGTCGTCCTTGGGCCAAGCCGACAGGAGGTACGCGATTGCGCGGCGCTCGTCGTACAGGACGTAGATCGTGAGCGCCTTGAGCCGCCACACGATCGCCTCGTCGAGTTTGCCCTGCGCACCCGCGGCGAGGCTGCGCTGGACGAGGTACCACGCGAACGTCTCTCGGGCCGCGAGGTCGTGGCCCGGGAGGCTCGACCAGGATCGGTATGCGGCGGAGGCCTCGGCCCAGGACGCGTCGGCCTTGGAAGGCTCGGTCAACGAAGCGGCGTGGTGGATCGCGGCGCGGTACCGCTCGGGGATGATGACGAGATAGACCGCCAGGGCTGCGAGGGCGAGGATTACGCACGCTGCCATTGCGATCCGCCGGACGAGCAGGAGCTGACGTTGTTGTCGTCGCTCCGCGGTTTCCATCTTGGCTACGCATTTGGCCCACCAGGCGTCCTGGCGCTGCGTGGAAGGGAGCCTCGTGATCTGCTCCTTCACCCTGCGATACAGCTCTTCGGAGAGCTCCGTCCCCGTGGAGTGTCCTCGCTCGTGAAGCTCGACGTGGGTCGTGACCACGTTCCGCAAGGCCAGGAGTTCCTCGTCGAGGCCATGCTCGAGCTGCGCCCTGGGATCGTTCTCGAGCTCTAGGATCGGCGCCGCGAGGCCGTCGTGCGCCAGGAAGTAGCGGACCTCGAGGTCGGGCGCCTTTTCTTGTCGAAGCAGTCGAATCTCGTGGTGCTCCAATCGCTCCAGGATGAGCGCGGCCTCCTTGCCGAGCGGGGCCTCGATGCTCTTCTTGTCGAGGCCTTGCCCCTGGGGTTCACGTGCGAGATCGAGGAGCGCCATGAACGCCCTGGTCTTTCGATCCCGCCTCTTGCTCTCGTCGGTACCCAAAGCGAACGCTGCCGTGAGCTTCCGATGAAGGTGATCCGCAAGCGCACCTTGAATCAGCGCGCCCGGCTCTTCGTTCACGCAGATGCGCATCATACCCTGCGAGGGCGTCGTGGAGTTCCACAGACGATCGAGTACGATCTGCAACTCCGACGTGAGAGGTGCGCGTGAAGGCTTCACGCGATATGCGGCGAACGCGTCTGCGATTTTCTTGGCAGAATCCCCCTCGAACTCGAGCGCGTAACGACGCCTCTGCGAGCTGTCCCGCATCGCGAGCGGCGCCTCGATCGCCGCGAGGAACGCGCGCCGCGCGACGGCCTCTCCATCCTCGCCCGGCGCGGCGGACCCGAAGGGCCGGAGCTGCTTGCGGTCGAAATAACGCTCTTTGCTGCTGAGATCGTGCGGGAGTCCCTCGCACTTCAGCTTGTGTCGACGGGCGTAGAGCAACACGTTGTGCAGCCACTGCTCCACCACCCCCTCGTGCTCCGCGCGGAACGCGAGCACCCAGTGGCAAGCAAACGATTCCCCTCCGGGCCGCGTCGAGTTGGCCGTCGCCGCGAGAAGCAGCCCGATCCGCGCGAGCGCTTTGCCATCCTCGTCCTGCAGGGCAGCCTCGAACCGATCCAGGATGATCACGGGAGGCGGGCCCTCGTCGCAGAACTCGTGCAGCTGCTTCACGAAGGCGGAAGCATCGTTGTCCGGGACGTCGACGTCCCTGCCGAGCCTGCCGAGCAGGCGCTTCGCGAGCCGCGGTTCGTGAGGCCGCGTCTCCAGCGCCACGGGGCGCTTGCCTTGGAACGCGGGTCGCAAGCCAGCCGAGAGGAACGAGGTCTTCCCCGTGCCGGAAGGGGCGTAAAAGCAGAGAATCAGTTTGTCTTGCGAGAGCTTCTCGACCACCTCCTCGATCGAGCCGTCGCCATCCTTGTCGCGTCCCTTGAAGAGCTCGGGATCCTCGATGGGATCGAGCAGCGGATAGGGGCTTTGCAGGGATGGGGAAGACGAGTCGCTCGTCATGACGTCAGCCTTTCGCTCGTCCGCGCCCGAAGCGCAGTAACGCATTGCCAGACGGATACTAGCGCGAGCGCTGCAGGTCAGCCCGGAAAGCTGCGCGAGCTCGAAACGTGGACCGGAGGCGGTGAGCGAGCGTTTCGGCCATGCGACGTAGGCCCACGCGGTAGGCCCACGCGTCTTGCAGTGCCTCCGGTGCTCGTGCCGGAAGACGAACACGCGTGTCACGAAGTCCGGCCCGCGGGGTTGTCCACCGGGAGCAAGGACTCGGCGACGTCGATCACACGAAGCCAGGGAACGGGGAGGCGAGTTCGCTCAACAGCGACAGGTGCGACGGGTCCTCGGCTGAGGTCGCGAGGAGCGCCGCCGCGTCGGTGGGGTGCATGGTCACGACGGGAAGCCGCTCTGCGCCCATCGAGCCAAGTCGCCGCACCAACCTGCACGGCTCGCGCGAGGGACCAACCGGCGACGCGCTGGGCCGTCGTCGACCTTCCAGAGTTCGACACGCCCGCTTTTACGCTCGCCCCCCCGCCCTCGATCGCGAGCTCGGCGCCCCCCGCCGCGAGCTCGGCGCCACCTGTGGCAGTCTCCTCGAACTCGGCACGCCTACTGCCGGCCCGCGTCTTGGTGCTCCCAACCGCCGCGAGCTCGGCAACTCCTCCGGCTCCTCCCCGGCGAGCCTCGCCAGCGCCTCTTCGAGCCACCCCGGCGTCCCGAGCGCGTGACGCACAGCCTCCGACACGACCGCGCTTCGGAACCTCTCCGCGAGCACCCGCTTCCGGAGCTCGTCGTACACGGTGGCGTCGAAGACGACCGTCGTCACAAGGACGAGCCGCCCATCCCGCCGCCGTTTCGCCCGCTTCTTCACCCAAGCCTGCACATCGACCCCCGAACTGTCCGGTTTGAATCGGACACGTGCACGTCCCAGCCAGCTAGCGACCGTACAGCGCACCAGATCGAGCCGTCCACATTTCGGCGATTCATTTGATGAAACGCGACGTTGCGAACGATCGACTATACATAATGTTGGACCATACATAAATATGCATAGTCCGGCTATACGTATAGAACTGGGCTAAGCGTGCATTTACGGGTTGCGGGATTCCGTAACCGGATCCCATTCTTGCCCATGTCGACGCCCGACGCGAGCGAGCTGCCCGAGATCCGCCCTGACGACGACGAAGGCGGCCACCCTCTGTTTCCGCGTCCCGAGACGGAAACTGGCACCGATCGCCGCAAGTTCGACCTCATCCAGGTCATCCGCTGGCACCCCGACAACACGAAAGAGGTCTGCCCGAAGGCTTGGAAGGGCTCCGAGCTCCGTTCCTGGGAGCAAATCGTCGACCTCTACGGCGGCGAATGCACCTATCAGGCCGTCGCCCAATGTGGAAGGACCCACCGGTACACGGCCTGGAGCGAGAAGGTGTACTTCGGGAGCCCCGCCCGCCGACCCTTCAGTGAGCCCCCGCGCGCCACGTCCCCGCGCCCGGAGCCTGCTCCCGCGGCAGCCCCCGCGGCAGCGGCGGCTCCCATGCCCCCGCCCCCGAATACCTACGCGCATCCGGCATATTACGCGCCCCCGCCGCCACCCCCGCCCCCGGCGAACAACCAGGGCGACATGGTCAGCCTCCTGCGCGTAATCCTCGAGTCGAACTCGAGCGCGCAAGCCGCGATCCTGCGCGCCGTTCTCGAGCGCCCCTCGGCCCCCGTTCTTCCCGCGCCTGCCCCCACGCCGAACCCCATCGAAATGCTCCGCGAGCTCGTGCCGATCCTCCAGGCCGGCGGAGGTGCGAACAACAGCGCCAAGACCCTCATGCAGGGCATCCAGCTCGCCCGCGAGATGTACAAGGGCAGCACCGGTCGCGCGTCGGGAGGCGGCGGCGATGATCTCGGCGAGCTCGCGGGGATCTTCAAGCTGGTCACCACGCTGAAGGGAACGGCGCCCGCCCAGCCCCCCGTGCCCGCCGCGCAGCCCGCGGCTCCGGCCGTCCTCACCCCGGCCACCATCCTGCGCACCGTCCTCGCAGACCCCTCGCTCCGCGCGCAGCTCCGGGCCGCGCTGACCGACGATGCCCCGGCGCCTGCCCCCGCTCCGGCTCCGGCCCCGGCGCCTGCGCCTCCTGCGGCCCCGGTGGCACCTGCGGCTCCCGCGGCGCCGCCCCCGCCCGAGATGCCCCGCCCCGGGCCCGCTGCCGCGCTGCCCGTCGAGACTCCGGCCAACCTCATCGACCTCGACCCCGAGACGCGCGAACTCCTCGAGCAGCCCGACTTCCGCGACCTCGTGACCTCGTTCCTCCCCGAGGAAGCCCGCGGGCGCCTCCGATCGGAAACCGATTCGACAAGGTGCCGTCGCGGCTGCGGGAAGTGGCGATTTTCGCGTACTTGTCGGACGAGGTGCCGAGGATGCTCGCGGCTGCGGCAGAGCTCGAGACCGCGAGCTTCCCGAAGGTCGGGGACTTCGTGCGGGAGCGGGCACTGCAGATCAATACACTCCGCGTCGCTGCGGTGGGTGGGCAGGTGTACCGGATCCGGGACGACTGGGAGCGGCCGTCAGGGCTGGCGTTGTGGTTTGCTGGGGATCGGCAGCGGTGGCGGGAGTTGCTCGCGGTGAACCCGGCATTGCGGGTCGAAAAGGGGTGGCGGCCCGAGGACCAGGAGGTGCGGCCTTGGCGGAAGGGGCTGACGGTCGTGTTACCGATGGGGTGGGATGAGCGGCGAACGAAGGGCCGGGCGGCGGTGGCGTGAGTCGGGAGGGTAGCCGTGCAGGAGTCGTGGTTGCCGAACACACGCTGGTACGACGATCTCGACGTGCTCGGGAGCGACGAGTACGCGAAGGGGCCGGGACCGTACCTGGACCCGGGGATGGATCTGCGGCGCAAGCGCTGCGGGATCGGGCGAACGCGTATGCGGCCCCGGTGGATGTGCTGATGCGGGATGAGGAGGTGGGGGCGTTTCGAGGGGTGCTGCAGCTCGAGACGAGGCCGGAGGTGTTGGTGGCGGTGGCGCGGGGATATGAGGCGAAGGGGCACGTTTGGGCGGGGAATGCGTTACGGGAGCGGGCGGCGTTGATCAGGGTCGCGAGGAAGAGGAAGGTGCCGGCGGGGGAGGTGGTTTGGCCGTGGATACGCCAATACACGTCACCCTGACGCCATTTTCTTCGGAATGATGATATCGGGGCGATCAGCGTATGCCCCATATGCTACGCCAGACACGCGGCCAATGCTGCTGCGTTTATGACAACTCACGCACGGCAATCGCTTTCGCGATGTTTCGTGCATCGGGCAGAAATGAGGTTCGTTTCGTCGGTGCTGGTGACCGATCGTGGGTCGACGAGGTTCGTGGTAGCATCGACCCATGGTCAGGGCACCTGACAGCACTGCAACCTCGCCGCAGGGCACGCCGCGCTTGCGCTGGACCTGCCTCGTGAGCGCGCTCATCACATGTGCCGGTGCGTGCGCGGACGAGGGAGCAGCGCCATGGTTCGGTTCATCCGTTCGCCGCGCTGGCGACCCGTACACGCTTCACGTAGACGCCGCCAGCGAGCCCGAGCATCTGGATCCGGGGCGCTCGCGAGATACGAGCAGCCGGGTGCTCATCGCGCAGATGTTCGAGGGGCTGTCCGCGTTCGGGCCCGAGGGCGGAAAGCTCGTGCAAGGGGTGGCCCTCCGCTGGGAGCAGAGCAGTGACAACCGGGTCTTCCGGTTTCACCTGCGCCCCGAGGCGCGCTGGTCGGACGGGGCGCGGGTCACGGCACACGATTTCGTGTACGCATGGAAGCGGGTGCTCGACCCTGCGTTCGCCTCGCCTGCGGCGGAGCATCTGTTCATTCTCCGGAACGGCGAGGCGTTCCATCGCGGTGACACCGATGCCGCCGCCCTCGGCGTGCGCGCCCTCGACGACCTCACGCTGGAGGTCGAGCTCGAGCGTCCAACGCCCTATTTCATCCAGCTCACCGCCATGCCGGTCACCTTCCCCGTGCGACGAGACGTGGTCGAGTCGTTCGAGCGTCAGGGGCGACCAGAGCAATGGGCGCGGCCAGGGAACATCGTGGTAAATGGGCCCTATACCCTCGATACGTGGAGATTTCGCTACGAGATCACGATGAAGCGGAACCCGTATTACTGGGACCACGATGCGCTGCGAGTCCACCGGATCGTGTGGATGGCAATCGAGGACCGCCACACGGCCATGAACCTCTACAAGACCGGGGAACTCGACTGGACAGGCGATAACGGCTCGCTGCCGGTGGACTACCTGGGACTGCTCGAGAAAAAGCGGGATTTCCGCCGCTCTCCTGTGCTCACGACCTACTGGTACGACCTCAATACGAGGAAAGCTCCGCTCGATGACGAACGCGTCCGGCATGCGCTCGACCTCGCGGTCGACAAGCGGACGCTCGCCCATACGGTGGCGCGGGGTGGGATCCCGGCCACGCATTTCGTCCCGGAGAGCATCGGGGGCGGTTATGCCGATATCGTGACAGAGGAGCAGGCGGCCGGCATCGATCCCTTTGCCCTGCCGAGGGATGGCTTCGACCCCGAGCGCGCGCGGGCGTTGTTCCGGGAGGCCGGCTACGAGGTCGTCACGGACGAGAGCGGCGAGGTCCGGACCAGCGGTTTTCCCTCGCTCGAACTGCTGTTCGAGGGGAGCCTCGACTCGCGCCAGTTCGCCGTCGCCGTGCAGGACATGTGGCGGCGCCATCTGGGAATCATGGTCGAACTGCGCAGTGAGGAGTGGCGCGTCATGCTCCAGGACCTCCGGGCCGGGCGCTTCCAGATCGCCCGGTCCGGCTGGGCCGCCGATTACGACCATCCGCACACGTTCCTTTCGACCTTCCTCGCCCGGAGCCCGACCAATACGACCGGCTGGTCCGACCCGGAATTCGAGGCGCTCGTCGAGCGCGCAGCCGCGACCGCGGACGCGCACCAGAGCATCCGCCTCTACCGGCGCGCGGAGGAGCGGGCGGTGCGCGGGGCCTGCCGGATACCCTTCTACTTCCATACGCGGCCGACGCTCACGAAGCCGTGGGTCGAGGGGCTTTCGCCGAGCGGGATGGGCATTCACCTCATCCGCTGGCTCTCGGCGGAGGGCAACGGGGCGCCCCTGCCGCCAGCGCGTCCATTCCCGCCGCCGGGGAAAATCGGGGGCGAGCTGCCGTGATTCGACTCCTCCTCAAGAAGCTGCTCGAGTCCGTTCTTCTCTTGCTCGTCGTGGCGACGCTCGTCTTCGTCCTCGTGCGGCTCCTGCCGGGCGGGCCCTTCGATCGCGAGCGCGCCGTGCCGCCCGCGGTGGACGCCGCGCTGCGCGCCAAGTACCGGCTCGACGCCCCGATCCTTGGCCAGTACCGCGATTGGATGGTCGATCTCGTCGTACACGGGAACCTCGGGCCCACATTCAAATACCCGAATCGGACCGTCAACGAGATCATCGCGGTAAGCTTGCCGGTCTCCTTGCAGATCGGCAGCCTCGCGCTGGCTCTCGCGCTCGCGGTCGGCCTGCCGCTCGGGGTCCTCGGTGCGGTCTGGCGTGGCCGCCCTGCGAATGCGGTATTGATGGCGGCCGTGACGCTCGGGGTGTCCATTCCCCGTCTTGTCCTCGGTCCCCTCCTCGTACTCGTGTTCGCGCTCGGCCTCGGCCTTTTCCCAGTGGCGCGCTGGGAGACATGGCGTCATGCGATCTTGCCGGCACTCTGCGCAGCCCTGCCGGTCGGCGCGCACATCGCGCGGCTCGCGCGGACCGGTATGCTGGACGTGCTCGGGGCCGATTTCATCCGCACGGCGCGCGCCAAGGGGCTCAGCGAGCGGCAGGCTGTCCTGAGGCATGCGCTGCCGGTAGCACTCGCGCCCGTGGTGAGCTTCCTCGGCCCGGCGGCCAGCGGGCTGCTCGTTGGATCCGTCGTCGTGGAGCGAATCTTCGATTTGCCCGGTATGGGCCGCTATTTCGTCGACGCGGCGGCGAACCGCGACTATAACCTGGTCACGGGTGTCGTGCTCGTTTATGCTTCGATCCTCGTGGTGCTCGATGCACTCGCGGACGTCGCCCGCACGCTGCTCGATCGGCGGACGGAACTCCGGTGATGGCAGGCGAGCCCGCGCGTGCCGCGCCGAACCCCAGGCGAGAGGTCCTGCGCCGCCTCCTTTCGCGAGGTTCCGCGCGCGCCGCCGCCCTCGTGCTCGCGCTGCTCGTGCTCGCGTGCCTTCTAGCTCCCGCACTCTCCCCGTGGCGTTATGACCAGACAGACCTTGCCGCGGGCGCGCTGCCTCCCTCGCGCGCCCATTGGTTCGGAACCGACGATCTTGGTCGCGACCTTCTCGTCCGCGCATTCCTCGGGGGCCGCATCTCATTCGCTGTGGCGACCGTCGTGGCGATTCTCTCCCTCGCGATCGGCGTGCCGTACGGCGCGATCGCGGGATACTGGAGCGGCCGGATCGACGCCGCGATGATGCGTGTCATGCAGGTCGTCCAGGCCCTGCCTTTCCTGGTGACGGTGATCCTGATCGAGGTGTTTTTCGCGCGGAAGGGGGGAATATTGCACCGGGCGTTCAGCGCGATCATCGCACCGTTCGTCGCCGATGGGGCGGACGCAGGCGACTACCCGCTATTCCGGGTCGTGCTGATGTTCGTCGCCCTCGGGGCATTCTGGTGGCCCGGGATGGCGCGCGTCGTGCGCGGTCAGGTCATGGAGCTCCGCGGGCGACTCTTCGTCGAGGCTGCACGCGCCGCGGGCGCGGGTCATGCCGCCATCCTCCTCCGGCATGTCCTACCGAATGCAATGGGCCCGATCCTCGCGCAGGCGACGCTGATCATCCCCGAGGCGATGATGGCCGAGGCGACGCTGAGCTTCCTCGGGCTTGGGACCGAGGAGCCGCTCTCGAGCTTCGGGCTGCTCATCGCGCGCGGCGCCGATGCGATGGACCTGCGGCCGTGGTTGCTCGTGTTCCCGGCGCTGCTGCTCGTGCTCGCGGTCCATTGCATCAACGTGCTCGGGGACGCGCTGCGCGACGCGCTCGATCCGGGGACGGGGAGCGCTCCCGCGCCTCGGCCCGCCTCGGGACGGGAGGAGCGCTGATGCAATGACGGAAGCCTGCGCGCGCTCCCGCGCGCGTGCGCGTCATTCCTCCGTTGCCAGGACGCCGTGCCGGTGGAGCAGCTCGCGGAGGTAGTTGCGATCCATGCGCGCGGCGCGGGCGGCGCGCGAGATGTTGCCGCCGTTCTGGCCGAGCAGCGTCTCCACGAAACGGCGCTCCCACCGTGCGACCGTCCTCTCCTTGGCCGCGCGGAAGGATCCCAAGGCGATATCGTCCGCGATATTGACCGTGGGCTCCGGCGGCGCGGAGGAGCTGGGCGCGGCCCCGAGCGTGGCCTCGAACCACAGCGCCGGATCCTGCATCAAGATCGCGCGCTCGATGGCCGCGCGTAGCTCGCGGACGTTGCCGGGCCAGTCCTGCCGCGAGAACGCCGTGACGAGCTCCGAAGGCGGCCGTGTGTCGCCGGAGCGCGTGAGCTGCGCGTAGAAATGGCTGATGAGCAGGGGGATGTCCTCGCGCCGCTCGCGCAGCGGAGGGAGGCGGATGCGGACGATGTTGAGACGATAAAAGAGATCCGAGCGGAAGGCGCCGCGGTTGACCTCCTGGCGCAGGTCGCGGTTGGTCGCCGCGATGACGCGCACGTCGAGCTTCACCGGCTCGAGGCTGCCGACGCGGCGGATGACGCGCTCCTCGAGCGCGCGCAGGAGCTTCGGCTGCATGTCGAGGGGCAGCTCGCCGAGCTCGTCGAGGAAGACCGTGCCCCCGGCGGCGGACTCGAAGGCCCCTGGGCGCGCGTTCTGGGCGCCGGTGAAGGCACCCTTGGCGTGCCCGAAGAGCTCCGCCTCGATGAGCGTCGGGGGGATCGCGCTGCAATCGATGACCACGAGAGGCCCATTCGCACGTGAGCTCTGCTGGTGGAGCAGCTCGGCGAGCAAACCCTTGCCGGTGCCCGTCTCGCCTTCGATGAGCACGGTCGAGTCGGACGCGGCGATCCGCGGCAAGGCGGCGAAGATACGGCGCATGGCCGTGCTCTGGCCGAGGAGCCGCCCGAGCCGCTCCTCCTCGGCGAGCGGCTCGACAATCTCGTCGGCAAGTGGCTCGAAGCGCAGCGTGCTCTCCCCGATGCCGATGACCGCGCCTGGATTGAGGTAGGCCGCAACGACGCGGAACCCACTCAGGGTGGTGCCGTTCCTGCTGCCGAGATCCTGCAGGAAAAAGCCCTGATCCGTGACGCTGATCACGCAGTGGTGTCGGGAGACCGAGCGGTCGGAGAGGACGAGGTGGTTGCCATCCGCGGTGCCGATGGCGAGCTCCTGACCATCGGACGCTATCGCGCGCCCCAGATCGGGGCCGGACACGACCTGGAGCTGGAAGCGGGTGATGGCACATTCACGCGGACGGACGACGAGGGCTGCCGTTGCGGTGGCATGTTCCTGGGGGGATTGGGCCGAGGTCATCGTGGTCGACCCTACCACGAGTCCCGCCCCGGCGAGCCCCCCCCCGCGCGCCGGTCCCGTGCTTCAAAGTTGCGTCACATGGAGAGCGGGCACGTGCGCCTGCTCAGGGGGAGGAGAGGCGCTCATTGGCAGACCGCGGTCATTCTCGAGCGAATGGTCTCCGTTTGCCCGCCGCAGGTCCAGTAGTTGTTGCCGGGGCCGCTGGCCGTGCAGGCGCTCGAGCACGAGCCCTGGTACGAGAAGCCACAAAGCGACGCAGCCCCATCGCAAAACCGAGCGTTGAGGATGGCGGGCATATCCTCGTCACAATCGAGCCCCTCTTCGCGGCATACGTAGGCGGTGAAGGCCGGGTACGTCGGCGGAACACCCGGGACGTTGAGCGGTACGGACGAATCGAAAAGGTTGCCCCATGTCGTGGACTCCTTCTCGGGATAGGCGGCTGCCGCCGCGGAATCTACGTATATCGACGAATGGTTGCCTTCGAGCACGATTTTGATCGGCGCGCCGAGGCCGTTGACGTGCTGCATCAAGCACGCCGTCACCCATTCCTTCTCGGTGGTGGTGAAAGCCCCGTTTCGCCAGCCGGGGGCCAAACCCAGGCCACCTTTGTAGATGCTGTTGTCATCCGGGTCTTCCGCGGTGTCGCCCTCGGGTAGGGTGCAGAAGACCAAATCCTTGAGGATGGTCTCCCTGCACTCGTCCGCCTGTCCAGGCGGCGGCAGGTTGGGCATCGAGGGTAGGCTGCCGTCGATATCGACGATCGCACCCGAACCAAGATCCCGCAGCGCCTGTTGGACATCGTGGTCCCAGAAGCACGCAGTCTCCAGGCCGTTTTCGGATGGCCAGTCCAAGGTGTCGAACGGGATCTCCAGGTCGCCCTCCAGGTAGGGGGTACCGTTGGAATGGTCTCCGCAGCCCACGGCGGAAAAACATACGGCGAGAAGGGCCCAGGAAGCGAATCGGCGGTGCGACATGGTTGATCTCCTTCGTTCAGGACTGACAACTCGCTTTGCAGAAACCGTGCCGATGCCAGCGACAGTCCGTGGTGCTCTTCGAGCATGCAGAAGCATACGGTTTGCCGATGGCGTCTCGTGCGCACGCATACGATATTCCGGATCCCAGGGTGCACGGCCCAGCCATCAGTCGCTGCGGGCTCCAGCATTCAGAGGACCGAGGTGCGCCTCCAACTGTAGGCTGCCTGGGGTGCTCGAAACGGCGCGCGTGTATCGCCGAGCGCAGTCACTCCGAGCGCGAATCGGTGCGGGCTCCAGCCATTAGTTGCTGCGTCCTTCGGCCTGCAAGGTGCCGAGGCGCGCCTCCAGGTCCCCGAACCACGCGGGCCATATCGGGAGGTGAGCGCGGCGGACACGCACCTCGCCGAGCGCTGCCGCGGCGTCCTCCACGCGCCCAGTATCGAGCGCCAGCCGCGCGCACCAGTAGAGGATCTCGATCACCAACTCGACGCTCATCACCCGCAGGGTCACCGCTTCACGCCATGCAGCTGCCATCTCCGAAGCAGGTTGCGAATTCTCCGAATCTAGCGCCGCCCGGAGCAAGCGGTAGATGAGCCGCTCCCAGGGCATGTTGTCCGGACCGGGTGGACACCGTTCCTCGATCCACGCGAGAATCGCGCGAGCCTCCTCACGCTCGCCCATTCCCATCAGAATACGCAAGACCATCAACGGGTACATGACCGTGGATTTTTCGGCGTATCGTTGATCCAGCAACCAGGCCCGGCGCGCTAACTCCAGCCCTTCGAAGGGCTTATCGAGCCAGTACATGGCCATCGACGCGCTGAGCGACGCCACTCGCTCCAGCCAGGGGTTGCCAATTTCCCGCGCTAGCATGACCGCGCGCTGCAAATCATCGATCGCCCGGTGGGGCTCCCTGCGTCGACTCCACAGTGGCACGCGGTTCAGGTGGGCGTTGCACAGATGAGCCCGATCGCCGGATTCAGTCGTGAGCTTGATGAGCTCCTCGAACCGGAGCTCCGCCTCGTAGAGCCCCCCCTCGACAAACATGAGGTGAAAAGACAACCCCAAGAGCGCAATGACGCGCGACTCGTAGTCGATCTCGTCGGCGGCCAGCAACTCCTTGAACCTGCGAACGACCTCGAGCGTCCGTCCTGCTCGCCAGGCCACGCGCGCGACGGCGACCTGCAGCCGGATCCGGAGGTCATCGCCGTCGAGTGTCTCGATCAGCTCCCGCGCCTTCTCGGTGCGCACCGCTGACGCAGCATAGTCCCTGCTCCAATCGAGCGCTGTCGCCTCCTCGAGCAGACTCTCGGCCACCAACCGCGGAGCCCCCATCGCTTCCCCGAGGCTCCGCGCTTCCCCGAAATCCTCGATCGCCTCCCGCACCCGGGTGACCCGATACCGGCTCTTCCCCCGGCCGAATCGAGCCCGCGCCCGCCGCGCTGCGTCCTCGGCCGCCGCACACCGCAGCGCCGCGCTGTAATGCTGATCCGCCACCGCATCTCGATGTCCAGCCCGTACCAGATCTCCGAGGTGAATATAGGCCTCCGCCGCCTCCTCCCGCTGCCCGACCGCCTCCGCGTGCAACGCGAGCCGCGCCAGCATGTCCTCGCTCGCCTGCTTTGCTACCCCCACCTCCGCCCGCCACAGCTCGAACGCATGCCGGTGAACCTTCTGCCTCTGTGCCGGGTCGAGCAGATCGTACACCGCCCCCCGGAAAACACCGTTCTGGAAGGCGTACAGCTCGCCCTCACCCCGCCGTAAAATCCTCCGCCGCAAGAGCGCATCCAGCGCGTACCCCACGTCGAGCGTCGTCCCCGCGTCCCCGGCCCGATCCAGCGCGTCCTGCACCCGCTCGAGCTCCCCGCGCGTGAACGTCGCCCCGAGCACGGCGCACAGGCGCACGCACGACGCGAGCTCCGGCGGCATCGTCCCGAGCTGCCGCGCCGCCAGCCATTGCCACGCGGGCACCGGCGGGAGCATATCGACGTCGGCCGTGGCCACGTAGTAGCTCTCGCCCTGCGGGCGCTTGCGGATCGCCCCCATGCGCTTGAGCGCGGCTGCGATCTCGTGGAGCGCCGCCGGATTGCCCCCCGACCACGCCGCGAGCCGCTCCAGCACGATCGCGGGCGGGTACTCCGCCGGCAAGAGCAGCCGCGCCGCTAGCTCCATCGCCGCCTGCTGCGCGAGCGGCGCGAGCTCCACGCGGTCGTGATGACGCGTGCGGCGACCCCACGCGCGCCGCAGATCCTCGAAAGAGGGCGCCACCGCCACGAGCCCCCAGAGCGGCATTTCCTCCCCGTCGAGCGTCGCGTACTCGATCGCGTCGATCACCGCGTCGTCGATGCGGTGCGCGTCGTCGAGGATCACCGCCACGGGCCCGCGCCGCGCCCGCCGCCGCAGCGCCTCCGCGAGCGTGCGCACGAGGGGAGCCGATCCAGGCTCGCCTCCCCCCGTCCCCTCCCAGCCGAAAAGGGCGCCGAGCGCCGGCGTGGACGTGCGCCCGATCTCGTCGCCCAGCACCGCGGCCCAGAACGCCGCAGGATCCGCCGGCTGCTCGGCGGGGACCTCGACCAGCGCCTTGAGCAGCGCCGCCGCCTCGGCGTGCCTCCCTGCCATGCCCGGCGGCGGTGCGGATATCGTCACGACGAGCACCTCCGGGCCTGCCGCGCGGCAGAGCGCCGGCGCCTCGGACGCGAGGCGGCTCTTGCCGAGCCCCGCGTCCCCCACGAGCGTCGCGAGGCGCGGGGAACGCTGCGCGCGGGCCGCCTCGAAGCTCGCGCGCAGCGACGCCACGACATCATCGCGCCCGATGAGCGGCACATCATCGAGCCCCTGCGATCCATCGTCGAGCTGCGGCATCGCTGGCGAGGAGCGCGGCAGCGCCGCGTCGCTCGTGTTGGTGTTCGCGGAGCCGGTCCGGCGCGCGATCTCGAGGCTGCTTCCCTCCGGGGTTCCGAGCGCCGCGCGGAGGACCTCGGTGATCGTGATGCCGTCCCCCGCGTCCGGCGGGATCCATGTCTCCGGCCGCTCCACCGCCGCACCGTAGAAGGCCGGCGCGCCGCGGTCCTTGCGCCGCACCGTGACGCTCGCGAGGTGCAACGCCACGCGCCCCTCACACGCCTCCACGATCTGTCGTGCGGCCGAGAGTGCCGAGCCCGCAGGATCGTCCGAATCCAGCGCTGTGAACACTGCCGTGTAGCGGCTCCCGCGTTGCCGGGCGAGCCAGCCCCGCTTCGCCGTCACGGCGGCGAGAAGAGGCGCGGCAGAGCCCTTCACGTCTGCCACCATGATCACCACGGGATGGCGCCCCTCGGCGATCAACCTGGGCACGGCAAGCGGCAATGCCATCTTGCTGCTGAAGGGCGCATCGGCGGGGCTCGCGGCCGCCGCGGCGCACGCCTCGCGCAGCGCCCGGCGTAGTACGGACGCGCTCTCCGGTCGCCGGGCAGGGTCCTTGGCCAGGCACGAAAGGATGAGCGCCTCGAGCGGCTCCGGCACGGGCGCGAATTGGCTCGGCCGCGGCGGCCGCAGCGACAGGTGCGCGTGTTCGAGCGTGGGACCATCACCGACGAACGGCGGCCGCAGCGTTGCGAGCTCGCAGAGGATCACCCCGAAAGCGTAGAGGTCCGTGCGCTCGTCGAGGTTCTCCTCTCCCCGGATCTGCTCCGGCGCCATGTACTCGGGCGTTCCCACCGCCACGCCCGTCCGGGTGAGTCGCGGGAGGCCGGCACCCGCGCGTGCGCCCATCGCGCGCTTGCCCAGGCCGAGATCGATTGCGACGATCTGCCCGGAAGGTTCGGCGACGATGAGGTTCTCCGGCTTGATATCCCGGTGCAACATGCCATGGCCGTGGATGGCCTCGAGCGCGGCGAGCACGGCGTCCGCGGTCTGCGCGATCCACGCGAGATCCGGCGGCCCGGGCAGCGTGGCGAGTCGCGCCGAGAGCGTCGCGCCGGCAATCCTTTCCATTGCGAGGAAAGGCCGCCCATCGGGGAGGAGACCTGCGTCGAAGAGCTGCGGCACATGCGGAGGCCCGATCCGGACGAGGGCCTCGGCCTCCCGGGAAAAACGCTCCTGCAGCGTACCGCCGTTGACCCGACCCACCTTGACGGCGGAAGGCGCGCCGTCGGCGTCACGGGTCGCGGCCCAGACGACGGAAAAACCACCGGCGCCGAGCAGCCCATTGAGACGAAATCCCGGCAGGTGCGGCCGCTCGATTTCCGTGTTGCTGAGCGGATGATGGATTGAGGTTTGGCCCCCGTCACGGGGGCAGGTGCCTCCGTCCAGGAGGCGTCGATGGCAGAAGGAGCAGCGAGCCATGCGCGACGGCGTCATGGTATGGTGGGCGCCATGGAAAAGGAACACCGTCCAGAAGGCGGGGCGGCGGTCGCGGTGGATCCGCGCCACGCGGCCGCGCCTCCCGAACGGGAAGCGAGCGAGCGGCCCTCGGACCGCCCGCCGCACGGCGGGGGGCCGCAGTCACCCGTGGGGGTCGAGCCGACGCTCGGCGCAGCCCCTGCCGCGCCATCCGAGGGCGCGCCCCATCCGCGTGGTGCCCGCGTCGGGAGCTACGTTCTGCAGGAGGAGCTCGCGCGTGGCGGCTTCGGCGTGGTTTACCGAGCGAACCACGCCGAGCACGGCAGCCCCGGCGCGGTGAAGGTACTTCATGGCGAGCTCGTCTCGCACGCGAATGCGCCCCTGCGTTTCGCGCGTGAAGTGGAGCTCATCCGTAACCTGCGGCACCCGAATGTCGTCCATGTGCTCGAGCAAGGTCAGCTCGAGGATGGGCGCCCCTATTTCACGATGGAGCTGCTCTCGGGGATGACCCTCAAGCAGCAGCTCATGCTGCGCGGGCGGCTTTCCCCTGCCGAGGTGCTGTCGATCCTGGAACCCGTCGCGAGCGCGCTCGACGCGGCCCATGCGCTTGGGATCGTCCACCGGGACGTCAAGCCCTCGAACATCTTTGTGTGCGCGGACGGCCGGGTCGTGCTCCTCGATTTCGGCGTGGCGAAGCTCCTGGACAACAACGCAGGTCCCGCCCTGACAGGCTCCCGTCAGGTTGTCGGGACAGTTCATTACATGGCGCCCGAGCAATCGCTCGGCCGTCTGGTGGACGCGCGCGCCGACGTTTTTTCGCTCGGCATCATCGCGTACGTGCTCCTGACCGGGTCCTTGCCCTATGGCGCCGAGGCGAGCCCCCTGGCGCGCCAGGTCCTCCTGCATGCCCGGCCCGCGAGACCGAGCTCGCTCGGCCCCGTCGATCCCGCTTTCGACGAGCCCGTGCTCGGCGCGCTGAGCTTCGAGCCCGAAGGCCGGCCCCACTCGGCCAGCGCGTTCGTCGCCGAGCTACAGGCGGCGGCGCAGCGGGCGCGCCATGCGCAGGCGCAGCCGGATGGAGGTCTCGAGCGGCCGGCCCTCGCAGCGTACGCCGAGGTATTCGTCGACGCAGCGGAGCTCGAGGATCCGGACGATGCGCTGCTCACGGACCTCGAAGGCGCCCTGTCCTTCGTGTCGGCGCAGCTTTCCGAGGCGGGCCTGATCGCGGTCATGGAGACCGGCAACAACCTGCTGATGGTGGCTGAAGAGCCCCCCGATGCCGCGCTCTCCACCGCGCTTCGGCGCAATGTGCTGGAGCGCGCGATCGAGGCGGGGCACCGGCTCTCCACGCGTCCCAGCCGCGATCCGCGCGTGCGCGTCGCGCTTGTCTTGCACGCGGGCCACTTGCGCGTTTCGTCCGAGGGCACGCTCCAGGGGGGCGGGCTCCTGGAGCCTTCGGCATGGGTGCCCGCCGCCGTGCGCGAGGGCGTGATGGCCTCCAGCGAGATCACGCAAGGGCTCTCCATGCAAGCTGAGCCCCTCCCGGACGTGCCGTCTTTCCTCAAGCTCGTTTGAGCACGCGTCCGCGCAGCGCTCTCGAGCTGGGCCGACGCGGCTAGGCGCCATCGACCTCGGGGAGCGCGGCGCTCGGCTCGTAATGGGTCGAATCCCCGCCCGGGAGCCGATAACGGCGGAGCAGATCGCGCAGGTGGTTGCGGTCCATCCGCGCAGCCCGAGCGGCCCGGGAGAGATTGCCCCCGTGTCTGCCCGTGAGCGTCTGGAGATACCCGCGTTCCCACAGCGCAACGACCCGCTCCTTCGCCAGGCGGAAGGAGCCGAGCTCGAGGGCAGCATCATAATCGAAGGCCTGCACCTCGGGAGTCGTGTCCCCGGCCTCGGCGCCGAGGACGGCCTCGAACCACATCGACGGATCCTGCACGAGGAGCGCGCGCTCGACGGCCGCGCGTAGCTCGCGCACGTTGCCCGGCCAGTCGTGGCGGGCAAAAGAGGAGAGCAGCTTGGCCGGCGGCGTCTCGCTGTCCCGGGCGAGCTGCGAATAAAAGGCGGACGCGAGCAGAGGAATGTCCTCCCTGCGGTCGCGGAGGGCTGGGAGGCGGATACGGACGATGTTGAGCCGATAAAAGAGATCGCTGCGGAACGTGCCGCGGTTGACCTCCTGGCGCAGGTCGCGGTTGGTGGCGGCGATGACCCGGACGTCGAGTTGGACCGGGTCCAGGCTTCCGACCCGGCGCACGATGCGCTCCTCGAGCGCGCGCAGGAGCTTTGGCTGCATATCGAGCGGCAGCTCGCCGAGCTCGTCCAGGAAGACGGTGCCGCCCGCTGCGCTCTCGAAGGCGCCGGCGCGCGCCGCGTGGGCGCCGGTGAAGGCGCCTTTGGCGTGGCCGAACAGCTCGGATTCGATGAGGTTCGGGGGGATGGCGCTGCAGTCGATCACGATGAAGGGCCCCTTGGCCCGCGGGCTTTTCTCGTGAATCATGCTGGCGAGCAGGCTCTTTCCCGTGCCCGTCTCGCCCTCGATGAGCACCGTCGAGTCGGAGGAGGCGATGCGGGGCAGGGCCGCGAAGATGCGGCGCATGGCCGTGCTCTGCCCAAGGACCCGGCCAAACCGCTCCTCGTCGCTGAGCGGCTCGACGATCTTGTCGGGGAGCGCCTCGAAGCGGAGGACCGACCCCCCGATGGCGAGGGGGACGCCCGGATTCACGTATGCGCTGAGCACGTTGATACCTCCAAGCCTGGTGCCATTTCTGCTGCCGAGATCCCGCAACAAGAATCCACTGTCCGTGGCGGTGATGACGCAATGATGACGGGAGACCGCCTCGTCCGTGAGGATCAAGTGGTTGCTAGGCGCGCTGCCGATCGAGAGCTCCTGGCCATCCGATACCTTGTCGCGCCCCATATTCGGTCCTGACAGGACACGGACACGGAACCGGCCGATGGCGCACTCTCGCTGACGATAGACGAGTGCCGTTTCTGCGGGCTGCTTCTTGAGGGTGGGCTGGGCTGACATGCCCGGGACCCAAGCACGAGGCGTGCCGGGTGAAACGGACCGCCAGAAAGGCCCAAGATCGTCATCCAGGAGACGAATGGCCGGGCCTGAAGCGACGCCACATGCCCGCTCCTGCTGCTGGGTGTCGCCTGCACCGACTCCCCTCGACACCAAAATTTGGCCCACGAAATCGTCGCCGGCGCGCTGGCATCCTTCTTGTACGGCCATGACGAGCAGGAGGCGGATGGAGGTCGACGGCGCCCGCGGGCGTTCGCCAGCGGAGGCCCTCGAGCGCGTGCTCGCGGCCTGCGACGCATCGCTCGAAATCGAGGCACGGAGCGCGCGCGCCTACGGCACGCGAACCTGGGCGTACTGGCGGCGACCTACGAAATCGAGCGAGGAGCGGATCCGCGCCCGGTCTTCGAGAGGGCACTGCAGAACGCTGCGGCAGCCCTCCGTATCGATCCCGACGATCCCATCACGCACGACGCCATGGGGAACACCACAGCTTCATTGCACAATACGATGCCCGGCATGGAGTGGATCCGAGGGGGGCGCTCGATCATGCGCAGGAGCGCTTCGAGCGCGCCGCCGAGCTCGATCCGACGTTCGCCTGGCCGCGCAATGACGCTGGCATTGTCCACGTCGTGCGGGCGACCTACGAGGCGGCGCGCGGCATCGACCCGCGTCCCTCGCTCGACCGCGCAGTCGATGCATTCAACGCCGCCCTGCGGGCAGACGGGTCCTATCGCGTGCCGTACGGCAACCTGGCCGCCGCAGAGGCGACGCGCGCAGCCTACGAGCTGGAGCACGGGATGGATCCGCGCGCCTCCGCGGGGCGCGCTGTCGAGGCCAGCCGGCGGCGCCTCGAGACGAGCCCCCAGGATACGACCCCGCTCCTCAACCTGGCCTGGGCGCAGCTCATCGTCGCCGAGTATGAGCTCACGAGTGGCAGATCCCCGAACGCCGCACTCGAGCAGGCCCTTGGGAGCCTGGGCGCGGCCCTGAACGTCAACACGGCGAATATCGAGGCATACCAGCGGCTGGGCACAGCGCATACGCTGTGCTCCATCCAGCAATACGCCTCCCGTGCGGATGGGGCGCAGGCGCTTCTCGAGGGGCGCGCCGCACTCGAGCAGGCGATCGCGCTGGATCCCCGTAACGCCATGAGCCACCTCCTGCTCGGGAAGCTCGAGCTCGCCGTCCTGCGCGACGGCGCGCTGCGGGTGAAGGAGCTCGCGCGGGCGCTGCAGCGCGCCGAGGCGGCGCTGTCAATTTCCCTGTGGATCAACGGGGAGCAGGCCGATGCATGGGTGGCGATGGCCGCGGTGCATCGCGCGCGGGCCGAGCGAGCGCGGCGCGAGGGGCGCCGCGTCGAGGACCACGTGCGGCAGGGCCTCTCGGCCGTGGGGAAGGCGCTCGCGGTGCGCCCCGGGTTGCCGAGAGCGATGGCGGTCCGCGGCGCCCTGGAGCTGGAGCGCGCCCACGCGTCCGACCGCGTCATCGAGCGGACGGACAGCGCGCAGCGCGCACGACAGCATTTCGAGGCCGCTTTGCGGGAAAACCCCCTGCTGCGCGGCGAGCTCGAGGGACCCCTCGCAGAAGCGGCCGCACTCCACGAGCCCCTGCGCCTCCGCCGCGGGCGCGATTAGCTCCTCGACGCATTCTCTCCTCCACGCTCCGGATCCCTGCAGGGCAGGTCGAGCCGGCGCGATGCCCCCACTCTGTTCCTCTCTTTGCGCACGGCCTCGGTCCCGAGCTGCTCTGCGCTCCTCGTTCCCATTTCTTTCGAGTCGAGCGAAGGGCGCGCTCCGCGGACGCTGATGGTTCCCCCCTGCAGTCCGGCCCCGATTCGCGTTCCGCGGACGCATGGATGAGCCATTTTCTCGGGGTTTTCGCTTCGAGGCCGTCGCGACAACCAAGTGGCACGATTGCTGCTCTATCGCTCGCCGACGGCAACGGCGGCTCGGCACGGAGGCGCTCTCCATGGCGCTTGTCGAGGCCGCATAGAACACCCAGCCAGAATCGGAGAGAGACTCATGAAATCGTATCTTCGTTCCATCCTTGGCCAGGCGCGCTCCTCGAGCGCATTGCGCGCGTCGTCGTTCGTCCTGGCCACCGCGGCCGGGCTCGCCACGAGCCTCGGCGGCGCGGACGCCCACGCCTATGATTGCAATGCACCCACCGCGACGCTCTGCCGGGATCGAAACTTCCTCCTCGCCTGCGATACGGCGACCGTGCGCAATTACTGCGACGATATCCTCGACGCCGATCTGAGGGCGCCCGCGAGCGACTCCGTGCCCCTCTACAGGCCCGCAGCCCCGAAGACCTTGAGCAACCTGGTGAGCGGCGAGGAGCGCGCGTTCCTCTACGTGACGCCCACGCGTACGTCGTTCGAGCAGCTCATGGATGCCATGGGCCATACCTGGGTGAAGGAAGAGCGCAAGGCCCGCGACGCCGCGTGGAGCTTGCCCAAGACCGTGGCGCTGATCGCCCAGACGTGGCGGCGCAACCCTGCGTGGGACGACGCGGCGAACCCCGCCCCCATCCTGTCGTGCGATGAGTTCGTCTACGAGCGGTTCTACACCTACGAGCGCTTCCTCGACGCGGCCTACCGTTGCCAGCAGGATCCCTGGTGCATCGCCGACATGGCCAGCAAACGATTCCTTGCCAATGACGTCGCGCCCGGTGCGATGGGGGGCCTGCGCGACCTGCGTACGCGCTGGGGCGCCGTGCACCCGGACGGTCACCAGGTCGAGCAGCTCACGAACACGGTCATCCCCGCGAGCGTCTTCCACACGGAGGCCGCGGTCGGCTTCCTCCCCGATTCCGTGATCGACGTGCTCGACCTTTATCCGGCCCCCGCTTACCACTCGCTCACGGAGGTGCGGGACCGAATGTTCCATCTCCGCAAGAAGTACGTCATCGGCAACAACCCGTTCGGGGCCGGGCAGGTGCACTATGACACCGAGATCGACTGGCACGTCGGCATGACGTCCAGCATCAAGCAGCTCGGCATCTCGAAGGCAGAGCGCGAGGATATCCGGGCCCGGCAGGCGGAGCTGGCCCGAGCGATCAAGGAGTTCATGCAGCTCTACCACGAGGAGGTCATGAACGGCGGCGCGCAGACGCTCCCCTCGCACACCGATGATCCGCCGCTCGATGGCGTGACGGAGCGCCTCTTCATCAACGCGATCGGTTCGAAGCCCAAGGACACGGAGTGGAAACTTTACAATGCGGGCACCAATTACCTCAGCCCGAAGCGGGAATCCGTCCACTCGATGGTCACGGGGGTCTACACGGGGACGTCGAGCAACGTCGCAGACGCCTTCCAGTTCACGAGCGGCGACCTCGGGTACACCGTCGCGGAGGCGTTCACGTACTTCCCGCCTGTCGTGAAGCCGGGAAATCCCCGGCGGCTCCAGTGCCTCGGCGAAACGCAAATTCTCTCGACGAGCTGGGCGAAGATCGCCGATCGGGCCTGCAAGGTCACCAACTTGATCCTGACGGAGTGGGAAAAGAGCATCACGACGGGCGACCGGGGCTGCCTCACCAAAGACTTCGAGGGCTGCGACTGGGCGCCGGAAGACTTCACCGAGCGGTTCGCCAAGAAGCAGTTCCTCATGAAGGAGCGCGAGAGCGAGCTGAAGCGCTGCGACAAGCTCACCAACAACTTTTCGTTCGCGGATAGTTATGCCCCGCCGGGCGGAGGTATGACCTTCGGACAAGCGAAGGGCAGCGGGTTGTCCATGGCGGTCTTCCTCAATAACGAAGAGGCCGCCCGTGAGAGCACCCTGGAGGGCGTTCCGCGACGCGACAGCACGGGCCGCTCGTTCGGAGAGACCTACACCTCCGCAGAGCTCATCGGCGACAAGAGCAACTTCGCGGCGGGCTACAATACCTCGGTCTCCTGGACCGCGGACGTCATCAAGAATTCGTCCGGTCAGATCTGCCGGATGAACGCGAGCGCGACGGGCGATCTCGACGTCTACGCGCATATTTTCGGCTTCTACCAGGAGCTCCTCGACGCCCACGGCGAGGCGAGCGTCATCGACGGCGATGGGCACGTGAATGCTTACGTGCGCGTGGCTGGCGTGAACGTCTTCCCCGAGGTCGACAACGACTACGATTTCGTCAACGGCGTGGAGATCGAGCACCTCAACGAAAACGAACAGAGGACGTACGATGGCTTCAGGAAGTGGTTCACCGCCGGACCCATCCCGGTCGAGGTCGGGGCCAGGGCCGAGGTCTTCTACGGGGCCAAGTTCACGACCACGCTCAAGGCGCCCGAAAGCTGCATCGCCAACCAGACCAACACCGAGCTGGCCAAGCTGCTGCAGGCCGAGTCCGCCTTCACGCCGTTCGTCAACGTCAACGGCATTGCCTACCTCACGGCAGGCATCCCGAGCGTGCTCTCCGTGGGCATCGACGGCACCCTGAACCTCATCAAGGCCGCGCTGCCCGTGCGCGGCAAGGTGCAGGTCGGCATCATCCCGGACTACCATGGACAGCCGAACGTCGCTGCAATCACGTTCGATTCGAGCGCCAATCTCGAGCTGTCGACGCTCTCCGGCAGCGTGGATCTGACCTTCGAGGCCCTGGGCTTCCCCGTCAAGGTCAACATGTTCAAGTGGGACGGCGTCTCCGGCACGGTCCCGCTGCTCAAGTCGCCCGAGGCCATCGTGCCCCTCTACGCGATCCCCTGAGCCATACCCGGAGGGAGCGGAGGTGCCCCCCGCCTCCGCTCTCCCCTTCTTCCTCGACACACCCCATTCTCATGCCTCCGGAGTCCGATCATGAAGCGCCGCAAGCTCCTCCTCGTTCCCCTTTTCGCCGTCCTCGCGGGTCTCCCGCTCGCGTACCGCGCGTTCACACGAAATGGCGAACCGAGCGCCGAAAGCACCCTCGCGGCTGCACCGCCTGTCGGGACGCGAGTCATCTACAGCATCGACTGGTCCTCCGAGACGGATATGGACGTGCCGCGTGTCGGCGGGTCGCAGGCCGGGGAGGCCGGCACGACCCCGGTCAGCGTCCACCTCCATCTCAAGGGCGCGCTCGCCCTGCGCCGCGCGCAGACGGGTGAGGGCGGGGACGTCCTCTGCGCGCGATTCCCCGAAATCGAGGAGCACCGCGCCCTCGTCTTCGGCAATGACGTGCTCGCGGGCGACCGGGAGATTCGCGACGCCTTCACGGCGCGCGAAGGGTGCTTCGAGTTCGATGATCGGGGGCGCGTGCGCCGCTTCCTCTTCGAGCAGGACGCCCCCGTCCTTTTCCAGCAGTTCGTACAGGGAGTCGTCGAGGCCATGCAATACACCTCCCCGCCGCCCAAGGCCGAACAATGGGAGGGGGAAGAGATTTCGACGCTCGGTATCACCCGCACACACTATGCCTTCGAGGACGGCCGCGAGGACGCGATCACCTGGAATCGCAACGAGTACCGCGAGCTGCGCGGGCTGCCTCCCTGGGCGCGCGACGCGGATCCGGAGATCGACGGGCAGGGCTCGATCACGCTCGATGGGCAACCGGGCCTGAAGGCCCTCTCAGCCGAGGAGACCATCGTCGTCGCGGGCGAGCAAGACACGGAGCCCTATCGATATCACGGCAAGCTCGCCCTCGTGCGCCGCACTGTCGAGCAGGATCAGGGTGGGCCCCGGGTGGCGGAGGGGCTCCGATCTCGCCCGATCGGGATCCCGGCCGGGGTCGCGGAGGCGGAGCGGGCGGCTCAGGCAAGCGAGGCGGCGCGCACGAACCTCGGCGAAGTCCAAAGCCTCATTGCTACGTACGGCGGCGCGCCGCTCGCGCCCGGACAGATGAGCGCGATGGTCTCATTCCTCCACGAGAATGACAGCGCCTGCGCCGAGGTCGGAAGGATGCTCGAGCGGGCCGACCTCGAGCCGGCGCAGCGCACGCTCGCCATCGACGCGCTCGTCGCCGCTGGAACGCCCGCCGCGCAGGAGGCACTCCGCGCCGCGCTCTCGTCGCCGGCGGCGCGCGCGGACGGGGCGCTTCTGTTCTCCGGTCTCCGACGCATGGCCATGCTGCGCACACCGACGCCCGAGACCGCGGCGTTCCTCGAGTCCGCGATCGACGACGCCCGGGAGCGCGGCGCGCCGGATGCGCGCAACGCCGCGACGGTCTCGCTCGGCGCCGTGGCCGGGCAGCTCCTCGCGTCAGAGGACGGCGCAGGGGCCGGTGAAGCCGCCCTGTCCCGGCTGCACGAGGAGCTCTCTGCGGCGGAAGACGCCACCGGGCGCGCGGCCGTGCTGATCGCGCTTGGCAATACGCACGATCCGGAGCAGGCCCCGGTCATCCAGCAGTACGCGTCGGACGAGCGCGCCGAGGTGCGCATCGGGGCCGCCCGCGCGCTCGCCAACATCAAGTCGGAAGAGGCCACGGGCGCGCTGCTCTCGCTCTCGGCCGATCGCGAAACGTCCGTCGCCTCGATGGCGCTGCGCGGGCTCAAAGACCGTGTCCTCGGCGATGGGCAGCGCGCGGAGCTCGAGCACATGGTCCGCAGCGGGTCGATGAGCCGCGACGCGGACGCGGCGCTCATGCCCGTCATCGCCCGACAAGTCGACGCGGATCCCGCAGCGACGCGGAGGATGCTCGAGGCGCTCCTTGCACGTCACGACGAGGACGGCGAGCTCGCCCTCGCGCTGCGACGAATGCTCGGCGCCCTCGATGCCGCGCGCGTCGCGGTGGCGCCCTGAGCTGCGCGCGTCGATGGGGTGTGTATTCGACGAAACCAACGTGGACCGATCCTAGAGGATCCTCGTGCCACTCCGCGACCACGTCGGCTGCAGCGCGCCGCAGTTTCGCCAAGTCTTGGCGGACGGCACCAAGCTCGGCCCGCGCGGAGACGAGGGCCTCGCGCAGCTTCCGGTTTTCCTCGCGAACGTTCTTCTCGACCATCTCGTTGCCGTTCTTGCAATTGAGGCACGTCGACCGCCCCTCAGCCCGCGGATTCCTCTTGCACCAAATGCAAAGGCCAGCCGCCGCCAACGCATCGAGGCGGGCGGCATTCTGCCGCACGAGTTCGCTCCTGGGAAGCCGTGGCTGCCTGGGGGCTGGTCGCTCGCTCTCTGTCCGGTTTGTTTCGGACCGGTCGGGGGTCTGTGGCTCGTGCGGTAGGGCGTTTGGAGGGGCCAGAGAGACCGCAGGAGGCGACGCCGCACCCTCGCGGGGGCGTCGCGGCCCCAGTCGTACGATGGTCCACTCGATACCACGGGCCGCGAGATCCTGACGGAACCAACTCCGGCGATGGCCCAACCCCTTCCCATCCAACGGGGTTTCCAGCGCGACGAGCGGTCGCAAACCACGACGGGCTCGCACCAGCACGTCCGCATACGCTTTCCCGGCAAGCACAACGAGGAGCAGCTCCTCCCCTGGCCAGCGGGCGCGTAGGTTCGCGATGACGGACCGCGCCCATTCGAGGCGTTGCTCATCGGACAGGCTCTTGATTACGAGGTCGTACGGTTCGATAACCGTCGAGGGCTCGATGGCGCCGTGTTTGGCAGACAAGATGAACACGTCTCTGCCGCCCTGTCGCAGCTCGGCGTATTGCAAAGCGTCGCGGAACAGGCCGGAGCGGTAGAGCGTGCGCGCCGGCTGTGCCGTATCCGCCTTTGTGTCGGCGCACCCCACGAGGAACACGGTTCTCACGTGGCCTCCACGGCCGCCTCCGCGTCCCGGTTGAGACCCTTCAAGCGGGCGACGAGCGCTTCTGGCTCGGAGAGATCATCGAGGATCGCGGCCAGCGGGTCATCGAGCAAGTTCGCGAGGAAGGCGAGCAGGGCCGGTGCTGCGGCAACCAGTTCGGCATCGGCGGCAACCACCTCGGCAACGAACAGGCCGTTCTGGTCGCGAATGATGGCGCTTCCAGATTCGCACGCGGCGATATGCCATTGATCGCTCACGTGTCCTCCTTCCCCGCCGCGGCGGCTCGCAATTTTCCGTATGCGGCGAGCGCGGCCCCCACCGGCGTCGATCCGGTCTGCGCCATCCTTCGAGCTTCCCCGATCGCCAGCTCGCGCAGCACGTCGGCCACGGGCAGCCCCTTCGCACCGGCAACGACGCGGAAAAACGCGAGGTCCCACCTATCGAGCCCCTCGACGAGCACCGAGGTCATCTCGATGGCTGAACCCGCTTCCGGCTTCGCTCGCCCCGCGGCGTCCTGCTCCTCCTCGTCGGCGCATTGCTTCCGAGGATCGTTAGGACCGTAAAACCCCTCGGGCCGCACGCACATCGGCCAGTGGGCAGCCTTCGCCTTGCCCCTTCGCCCCTTTGGCGCGACCTCAGCAAGGCCGAACTTCGCTCCGATCTCGTTGCACTTCTCCGCAAACCGAGGACCATGCCCCTCGTATCCCTGTTCGAGGTTGTCGAGAACTTCGTGCTGCCAGGCATGCACCATTTCGTGCAGCACGACGTCGAGAACGTACGCCAGGCAGATGGTTTCGCACTTCGGCGCGATCCGGATACGACTCGGGATTCCGTGCGCGTCCCGCGGCACGTAATCGCCGAGGGTGCGCGGGGAAGCGGGCTGCGTGATCAGGAGCATCGACTGCCCGAGGCGGCCGTCGAAATGCGCCCGGTTGTACTCCTCGAAGGCTCGGTAGACCGCCTTCGGGGCCTCTTGTCCCTCCTGCTCCACGAGCGCGGCGAGGGCGCGAGCGGGGGTGCGGGGGTCGATGCGGGGGACGCCCTCGGCGGCGCCCCGGCGCAACAGAAGGACCTTTTGTTGCGGACCGAGGACCCCTCCCGCTCGTTTGGAATCGTGTTCTGTCATACGAACCCAAAGGTAGATCCGTCGATCTGTGGGTCAAGAGAGAGGAAGACCGAAGGAGCGTTAGGTCTATCGATTACCCAGGTCTTCCGGTCTTGATATGCGCTTGAGCTAGCGCGACCGCTTGCCATGTACGGGTGTACATCCGGACGTTTGGACGGCGTCGTGCGACCACCGCGAGAGCCCGGCCGTCCGAGCTAGAAAGCAACTCGCTCGTCTTCGGAGATGACCTCGAACCGGGTTCCTGCCCTTACGATGCTCGTGCCATGACAGCTTCCGTCGATGACCCCGACACCGAAGCGGCACCAGCGCCGAGCCGCGAGACGGTGGCGCCGTCGCACAGGGCCTCCCTGCGCACGGCGCTGCCCTTCAAGGCGACAAGCTCATCGCGCCGTACCGCGAAGCCACCCTCGATGGCCGGTCTCCCCTTTCAGCCGCCGCGCCCCGGCGTACTCGAAGGGGCCATCCCGGTCGCCGCGGCCTCTGCGCCCGCGATCCCGCCGAACAACCGCACCTCCGAGAAGCCTCCGAACCTGCTCGATGCGATGAACGCCGCGGGGGCGGATGAAGAAGCTGTCGCCGAGGCACCGGCGAAACCCAAGCCGACGCGGAAGGCGACGCGCGCCGTGCGTGCACGAGCCGGAGTCCCCATTCTACGGCTGCTCTGGTTCGAACCGGCCGTCGTGAAGCGTATTCGGGCGATGACCGACTGGGAGGAGCTCTGCGACCCGCCTACTCCGCCCCCATCGGCCGAGCCGCGGCACGTGGACCCCATCCGCGACGAACGCGCGCGCGAGGAGCGCGACGTCATCGCGGTCCTTTCAGGTGCACGGCCAGCCCCCTCGTCCGCGCTCGTCGGCGTCGTGGAGCGCGCACTCGGCGAGCACGGGGAGCTGTCGCCGCCCGTGGTCGTCGTCGCGGGCGAGCTCACGATGTGTTTCGACCCGCGGGAGCGCGTCCGCGCGATGATCGCCGCGGCGACGCCGCTGGTGACGCACGATGCAGCGCTCTCGGCCTCGCTGGCGGCGGCGCGCGGGGCGCTCGACGATCCGGCGCTCGAGGGGGCCGAGGGGATCGCGAAGGCGCTGCTCTCGCACGTGCGCGAGCTAGTGGCGAAGTGCAAGCGGGGCCCGACGCAGGCGTTCCTCGATGCGGAGGTGGAACGCGCGCTCGTGGCGCAGAGGAAGTACCAGAAGCAGGACGTCTTCGGCAGGCCGTGGCTCCGCGCCGAGCTGCTCACGGGCGCCGAGGAAGGGCCGACGCTCGTTTATCTGCCCGCGGCGCTCGGACCGCTCTTGCCGCTGGCGGAGCGGTTTCAGGTGAGGATGGTCGCGGAGGTTGACCTGGCGCAGGACCTCGCGGCGTCGGATCGACGGCCCCTCGTGCTCCGGGCGATGGCGATCGCGCGGTTCGTGGCGCGATCGGCGTTGGCGCCGTAAGTCAGCGACACGTACAAGCTGGCACAATGTTCGGCGGATCGCTTGTCGACCCGCCGAGCGACACTTCTGTGTTGACTAAATTTAGTACCACGTGTAGTCAATTTAGTATGACAAACGAACCTCAGAAGCTGGTGACGATGAAAGTGAAACCCGGTCCGCACCGGAAGCTGGCCACCATGGCTACCGAGAACGGACTCGGCTTGTCAGACGCCTTGGAGGAGGCAGTCGAAGCTTGGGAGAAGGCATCCGCCTCGAACCCGAAGCGCGCTCGGCAAAGTTTCGATGCAAAGGTAACGCTTCTGGACAAAGCGTTGGGGAAGCCGGAGCACATCATCGAGGCAATGACCTACGTTACGGACACACTCGACGTGGCCTGGGTAGCGGCGCTTGACGTCTTTGGAAAAGAAGCCACACCCCAGCTCGCTTTACAGATTTACGATCGGATGCACGCTCGCAGACTCGAGATTATCGAGGAGCGTCGACACGGGCAGGAGCATAACGACGCAACTGATTGACTGTCGTCACTCGACCTAAGCGCAGGCCAGATGTTCGCCGAGGGTGGGCGCCGGTCGCAGCATGATCGGCCTTTCAGTAAACCTCGACCTTGACGATGGGCT
Source organism: Polyangium sp. y55x31 (assembly GCF_029946505.1). Taxonomy (GTDB): domain Bacteria; phylum Myxococcota_A; class Polyangia; order Polyangiales; family Polyangiaceae; genus Polyangium. Next base: position 28,862 of record NZ_JARZHG010000046.1, on the reverse strand, counting down.
GAAGATCGCGGTTAATCCTATCAAGAGTTCGAAGAAGTGCATCCCACGCCGGCCTCGACGCAGACACGAACTCGAGCGACGCAACGACCTCCGTGGGAAGGTGTCGCTGCACATCCGTCACGAACCCAGCAGAAGGAAGCTCCTCGTGGGGCCCTGGGAAGCCGCCGACGAGCAAGCCTCCCCACGCCTCGAAGGCATCACGTGTACGCGCGAGCGTGTCTTCGCGGACTGCCTCTACGAACGTCACGAGAACTCGACCGTCCTTCAACTCCTCGTTCAAGTCTTCGGGCAACGCCACCGTAAAGCGGAGCGTCGGCTCGGGAAGCAGCGCGAGGGCGTCGATGTCCACCGCGGCCATCGACTCCGCACCTTGCTCCGTCACGACGAACGACCTGAGGGGGCGGTCCAAGAATGCGGGGAAACGGGCCTTCCAGAGGAGCGGCGCGAGGGCTTCCAGAGGCAGCGCGGGCAACGAGAGGATGAGTCGTTCGACCGTGGTTGTTCCTTCAGTCCTACGCTCCCTCTGCGTGATGCTCGCGGAGCCAGTGCCACCAAAGCATCCCATCGTCGCCGCGGCGGCATAACGAGCCAGCATGCCTTCCACTTCGACGTGAGGAACGTACTCCTCCGGTAATGGCTCTGCGGTTGACAAGTCCTCTCGATTCGTGACGGCCGAGATCAGAAGAGTACGCGGATGGGTGCCCGGACGGGCGTAAAGCTCGATCTGCATCTCGTTCGGATCCATGGTTTCATTCATGGTTCGATGATGGCCGCGCCGCGGAACCCATCGGCGTCGCTGGCCATGACCAGGCGAGGGGTTTGGGACGTGTTGACCGCCTGCACGGCGAGGGCAAGCAGCAGAGGGATCGTCGCGGCGTGCTGCTCGCCGAGCGTACGCGCTGGCGCCATGAGGGACGGGTTTGCGCCGGCTTGCCAGAAGGCGCGGGTCGACGCGAGCGCCCATTCCTTGGCACGCCATTCCGCGCCGTTCAGATCGCAGAGGACCTCCGTGATCGTCCGTCGATCACCCCGCCATTGGGCCAAGGCGTCCTCAATGGTTGTGACGAGGCTCTCGGGATGCGCCATCTCGGCATCCACGTCCTTCTCGAAGTCGATGCTCGGCGCAGACGTGAAGGAAAAGCCGGCAATGCGTGGCCCAGCCGGCCGGGGGCGCACATGGACGACGGCCGCCGACTCGCTCGGCAAGTATCCATCCGGAAAGCGGGACGACGCGCTCATCCCAAACAAGTCGAGCACCGACAGCGTCTCGGGAGCGCAATCGCTTTGCACGCCGACGACGAGCGCTTCGCGCGCTTCACCCGAGAGAAACGCCTCTCGAACGCGCGCAAGGGCGCGAAGCCCAGCCGCGTTGCCGTCCGTAAAGATGATGAGGAGCGGATCCGGGACGAAAATTTCGTACTGCTCGTGCAGCAAGCTCCGGACGCCGCGCCCCATTCCTTTCCAGCTTGGTGCGAAGTCGGGCCGCGAGGCGCATAGGACGAGCAACGTCGCGCCCGAGGGAGGTTTGTCCTCGTTCAGGCATTCGCGGAGCGCGGCGTCGACGAGCGTAATCGCGCGACCAGGGCCGTGATCGCCGCGGATGGGCAAGACGGGAGCGACGACGAGATTGCGGCCGTCGCGCCCTACGAGGTAGGTGGGCTCGGCGCAGCGACGGTCCTCGCGTACGGCGTCGACGACCGCGGCGAGCCGGGAACCCGCGGCGGTTGTAACGCCGGCTGCGGCGATGTGAAGGGCAGGCTCGTTCATGCAGCATTCTTCGGTAGGAGGCGCTTCTCGACGATGCGTGTACGCCTCGGCTGCGCGGGCAGCGCCAGGCGGTAGGTGAGGATGCAGCGGTCCGCGTCGGGCTCCAGGACGAGGCGGTCGAGCTGCGGGCGGTGGGAGGCGCCGTCGACGAGGATGCGGAGCGGGAGGCGGGGGACGCGGGAGAAGAGCGGGCCGTAGGGCGAGAGTGCGTGGAGCTCGATGGGCTCGCCGCCCACAAGGGGACGCGCGGTGCAAAGGCGCGGCGGGGCAGCGCAGAAGAAGCGGCGATCGAGGTCCCAGGGCGCGAGCGGGGCGCGGGTTCGGCGCCAGGCATCGTCGTAGGTGCCGGCGTAGGCGCTGCGAGGGGTCCAGTGCGGCGCGATCGCGCCGAACGCGGGCGGGGGTGGTTGGTCGCCCGGCGAGTTGACGGCTGGCGCGTCGGCGTCCTCGAGCAGCGGAAGGGGCTGGCCGTCGGGAGGTTCGCCGGGAGCGAACGAGCCTTTGCCTATCGGGTTTTCGGAGCATCGAGCGCCACCGAAGGCGTTCTCGTGCAGGAGCGCGACGGATCCGACGCGGTCGGGTTCCGTTACGACAAACCCGGTCCTCGTCCGGCGAAAAAAGCGCGGGCCTGTCACGCGGATCCGAGAGCCGATGTCGGCGACCGTGATCGATGCGGTGAACGTCGCATGCGGGAGACCGTGGGGCGCGTGCGCGGTGCCGTGGACGATGACGTCGGTGCCGGGGTGGTCGAGGGAGAGATCGCAGGGGTAACAGAGGGCGCCCGAGGGGAAGAAGACGTCCGCGCGGCGGATGGGTTCTTGCGCGGGGGTGAGGGCGTGCGTGGTGAGGCGAAGGGTGGCTTTGACGAGGAGGACAAAGGCTTTTCGGCCATCGAAGTCGGGGAGAATGGCGGCGACGTACGGGTATGGGGTCTCGTTTTGGATGGTCACGGCCCGGCGCCCCCGTCGTCTTCGTAACGCTCGTCGATCGGCAACAGCATTCGTACCCGCTCCTTGGTGAAGGGATTGATCGCCTCACGTACGCGATAGCCCTTCGGAACCGGCTCTCCGGGCGCGGGAAGCGAGGGCACTGGCGGCACCTTCGCGGGGTCCACTGGGAAACCTTCGTCGCCCAGCGTCAGAACATCACGGCCAAGCGTATTCCGGAGGTGATGCGTCATTCGCTGCCGGAAGCGGGGATCGTCCACGCCCTCGGGAGGAGCGATGATCCCGGCGTGCGCGGCGAGGTACACATCAATCCCGGGATACTCCAGGGCAACGTAGGGTTGGTCATCAACATCGATGACCAGCACGGGGTACTCGCCGAGCGCGTCTGGCGCAGAAAAGTACAGGAGCCGGCGTGACTGATCGCCGAAGGGCAAGGGCAAGCAAAGACTGGGGAGCGCTCCTTTGGTGAGACCGTTGAAGTAGGCGGCATGCTCGGTGTAGCTGCCTCTGAATGCCGCGAGTGCCCCGGCTCCCACATTCATCTCCTGCAAGACAGGGTGGTCGAGGTCCGCGAACCACCCGAGGAAGCTTGCGTCGAACGCGAGCCACTCTGCAAGCGATGGAGATACGGGTCGATTGCCCGGAAGACGCAGCTTGGCAATCACCTCACGCGACAATGGTCTTGGGCGACGCTTGCTCGTGGGTAATTCGGGATCGAGCACGCTGAGATCATGGGCCTTCACTTTCTCGATGACTTGGCGGACGAGGGCGACACCCTGGTCTTGAGCGCTGGGCATCGTCGCGTGCACCTTTTCGGCCTCAATTCGATGGTCTCCATTTCTTGCTGCGGGCGCTTGCGACGCAAAGAGACCGAGATACGCGGCCACGACGATCACCGCGATTACGACCATCCAGGCGACGAGCAGCCTACGAGCTCGTGTCATCGAACCTCCGGAGCCATCGCAGGGTCCCGCTCATCCCGAAGGACTTATGGTACTCGTCGTCGCCGAGCTGAAAGTGCGTACTCGTGCGGATGGGGCGCAAGATCCTGTTGACCTTGCGGTAGAGCGGCAGCGGCTTCGGGTCCTGGTTGACGTCGCCGATCCCGGGCTCGTCGCCGGCCTGGATGTAGAGGCCCCAGGGCATGCGATCGACGGTGAGCCCACCGGCCCGCTCGAGCGCGGCCGTCGTCATGTGGATCCCGCCCAGCGGATCGAGCAGCGGCTCCGAGACGAGGGTGATCCAGTTGACGCCCTTGATCGAGCTGTAGCAGGAGCGATCGGTCAAAGAAGGAGCCTCGACCTCGATGCCATGGAAGCGCATGGCGAGCGGGTAGATGTGCTCCGACTGCACGTGCCGAGCGCCCCCTGGATCCTGATGAGGTTCGAACATGAACCCCGCGTAGCCGTGGAACACGGGCACAAGCGCGGCTACGCGCCTCACCCACGCCGCGAACGCTTGGTAGTTGGGGTACCAATGATCGACGGGGAACGCCAGGCGCAGGAAGCTTAACTTGCTCGGGTACTCGACCTGATGCTTGCCGTGTAGATGCCAGTCGGTCAGGTCGTTGAAGCTCTCTCCACCCAGGTAGAGCCAACCCAGGTTTTTTTTCCTGAACTTGGGCTGCTCGAGGAGCTGCGCCGGCAACCGCAGTCGTTCGGGTTCGGCCGGGCGAAACTTGGTGTCCTCCCAGTCCGCGTACCACCGTAGGTGCGGCTCCGCGTGTTCGAGGTACGCCTCGAGAACCTGCCCGATCGCGTCAGGAAAGCTTGCCAGCGGCTCCTTGAAGTACATGGTCAGCGCCAGCGAGATGCGGATGTGCTCTGCTGCGAGCGCGTGGAGATCTCGGAGCGCGATCTTCGTAGGTTCGTCCGGGCTCATGTCTCTTTCCCCGCGGTCGGATCCGAGAGTACCCCCGGCGGCAAGACGGGCAAGAGCAAGACCGGGGAGGAGAGCGTCCGGCCAAACAGGGCGAGCAGCGCGCCGAGCCCCGCCGCAGTGAAGACCGGGACGAGCGGACCCACGGGCACTGGGCGGAGCTTCGGCGTGGCCAGCCGCTTCTTCGCGAGGAGGGCCAACAGCAGCAGATCACGCACCCCATCACGCATCGGATCACGCACCGGCTCGGGCTCCCGCTCGCGCTCTTCGAGCTTGCACTGCGCGCCGCACTCCTTCTCATCGAGCACCATCAAACCTGGATCGATCTCCTTGTAGGCCTCTTCCTGTCCGTTCTCCCGCCACGTGTCCCCCGGAAATTTGAACTCGAACACCCGCTTGACGTTTGTCCGCGACAGCGGCAGCGCCGGGTTCCGCACGATTACGCCATCCGGCCTCCGTGTCCCCGCGAGCGGCGGAAAGTCCGCACGCGGCAGCGGGTGATGCGGCGGCTTCGCCATTCGCTGCGTCTCGTCGATCATCGGCGCGGGCCCGCCCGGTGCGCTCATGTCGAACGGCACCTCGACGTAGAACTTGGGATGCCGCGGCTCCCAGTACCGCTTCGGGAAGAGCTTGCTTCCCCGCACCCAGCGCGGCTCGGCGATGGAGAGCGCGGCGCAGTACGTCTTGCCCTTGTCCTTGCAGAAGCAGTAGACGCCGCACAGGATCGTCTTCTCGTTGCCGCCGGCGAGATCCGGCTGCACGAGCGCCGGACTGAACGCATTCGGCGGGCTCCCATGGTTGTGCACCATCGGATCCCCGTTCCGCGGCACGGGCTTTCCCTCGACAAACACGTTCGTCGAGTAGTTGACGAAGCTCGCCTTCCCCTTGATCTGCCCCGATATCACCCCGCCGAGCGTCGCCTCGTTCCCCGTGCTGGAATCGAACCACGAGGCCGACGTCGCCACCGGGAAACCATCGGCGAACACCGTCTCCGCGCAGTTCACGACGTCCTCGGAGCACGCCGTGTTGAAGCACGGCACGACCACGCCGTTCGGCATGACGCACGCGTCCGGGAACGCCGTGCTGACGCCCTCGCTCCCCGCGTGCACGACCGTTCGGCCGTTCACCGACACCGTCGCCGCCATCGCTCACGCCCCCTAGTTCAAGTGGATGCGCACACCGCGCACCGTGACGTTCCCCTCGGCCTCGAGCCGCATCTCGCGCCCCCGCACCTCCACATGTCCCGCGGCATGCAGCTCGACCACGCTGGCGCCGCACGCCAGCGTGATCGACTCGGCCGCCTCGAGCGCGACCGCGCGCGGTGGTGCCTCGGGCGCGACGCGATCCACGAGCAGCGCGATCAGCACGGGTTGCGTCGGGTCTCCGTCAAGGAAGTCCACGAGCACGGGCGCACCCTCCCGCGCCGCCGCGACGAGCCGCGCGAGCGATATCGACGCCGCGACCCACGCTCGCAGGGGTGGTGCGTCCTGACCAACCCGCACCATCACGATCCCCTCCGCCGTGACCTCTGCGATCCGCGCAGCTCGCGGCCCTTCCACCACACGCCTCGGTCCGCTGACCGGCTCCCGCTCCCCCATTTGCCCCTCCCTTACGACTTCACCCGTACGTTGCCTCCGCCATCGATCACCACGTCTCCGCTCGCCACCACCGTCACGCTCGCGGCCGCGTCAATCACGATCGCCCCATCCGCGCGCAGCGAGATCGTCCCACTCGCCGACAGCGTCACGTCTGGCCCGTCCATCACGAGCTTCGCTCCGCCCGTACCGAGGGAGATCCGCTTGTCCACGATCTCGGCCCCCGTCTTCGATGGCCCGACGCTCACGCTGTGCTTCTGCGCGACAACGACCGTGTCGCTCCCTGCGATCGTCGCTTTGCGGCTCCCGCCGACGTCCAGCGTGTCGTCGCCGCCCACGCGCACGGCACGGCGCCCCTCGGTTCGCCGCGCCTCGTCGCCCTCGACCTCGACCTGCAGGTCCTCGCCAACCCCAATCGTCCGGTTGTGCCCCGTCTTCTCGCGTTCGTCATGACGAACGAGCTTCTGGAGGTCGCGCTCGGCCCGAATCGCGACGAGCTCCGCGCCCGCGCGGTCATCAAAGCGCAGCTCGTTCCATCCCGCGCCGCCCGGCGTGCTTGCCGTCCGAATGCCCGTCACGGTTTGGTCCTCGGGAAGCTTGTACGGGGTCTGCTCGATCGCGTTGTGGAGCCGGCCGACGATGACGGGGCGATCCGGATCGCCTGCGAGGAACGCGACGAGGACCTCCTGTCCGACGCGCGGCAACGCGAGAGCGCCGTAGCCAAGCCCGGCCCACGCCTGACTCACGCGCACCCAGCACGAGCTCTTCGCGTCGCGTCCACCCTCGCGATCCCAGGGAAACTGGACACGCACGCGACCGAACTCGTCCGTGTGAATCTCCTGCTTCGGGGGACCCACGACGACGGCTGTCTCGACGCCGAGCGCGCGGGGTTTTTGGGTACGTCGAGGCGGGCGGTACGGGGCGTCGGCGAAGACGGCCCGTGCGCGGATATGTAATGGTTTGCCGAACTCCGCCTCGATGTGAATTGCGGTGCAGAGCAACCGGGGCGCGCTGGCAAGCGCAGGGTGCGGATAGCCCTCGACGCGAAAAACCGCGCCCGGGGCCATGTCCATCGCGTTCGTCGAGAAGCGGAGCTCGTCACGGCCCTCGCGGAGGGCTTCGAGTAGCCGCTGAGCGTCGGCCTTCGCTGCGCGTTCGTCATGACGAAACGCCCCTCGGTCATCGGCCGCGGGCGTCCCCGAGCCATGGTCGACCGCGACGAGGGCGGCGCCCGGAAGGAAAAACTGCTGCGCCAGCGCTGCCTCGATCTCGCCGGCCTTGGGAGCCTCGACCCAGAGGGGCGTGTTGGGGCGCCGGAAGTCGTAGTCGCCCAGCGCGAGGGCTCCGGGACGGAGTGCGCTCGCGAGTTCGAGCTCCGTCACGAAGGGCCGCCCGAGGGCCTCTGCGGGGTGATCGACGTATGAAAGGGGCACGACGCGACATTCGCCGGTCTCCCAGTGGTCGGAGAGTACGAGTTCGCCAGATTCGGCGGTGGCGTAGGCCACGCCGGCTTCTTCGAGCATGCGGTGAAAGAAGTCGGCGTCCGTTTCGCCGTACTGGACGCGTAGCTCCCGGCGGGGGTGCGCTTCGTCGTCGATTTGGACCGTCGCGGAGAACCCCGCAGCTTCGAGGATCTTCGAGGCGATGCTTGGCGCAGAGAGGTCCTGGAAGACGCGGTAACTACGACGCAGGGCGAGCAAGGCCACGGGTGCGACGATCTCGAAGCGGTACGTGCTCGCCCCGGTGAGCTCGACCTTCACGAGGGCGACGTCCCGACAAACGCCGGTCCATGTGCGTTCGCCGAGCAGGTCAAACTCGAAGAGACCGCCGCCGGACAGGGAGAGCGTCGCGGTTTGTCCTACAAGCGCCCCCGGTGGCAAAGCAGGGAGCGCTGTCGTCGCGTGGACGATGGCGACCATGGGCGTCGAGAGTTCCTCGCGGATCTCCGCGCGCTGGACCGTCAGCGGGACGTCGAGGCTCCCTATGGAAAACGAGATGTGCGACACCGCCGGGCCCCCCTCCCGCTCGCGTCCACCGACGGTGATCAGAATCGCACGGCAAGCGCACCGAACGGAAGACCTTTTCCAGGCGATGAATTGTTTCATGACCGTGCCCCTGTCCGGGTACCCGTCGGCCTGTCGGCTTTACAGCCTATGGCTACGAAGTAAGTGCTAGCGTCCGGTCGATTTTGCCGAACAAACCGCCCGCTCCCGTCATGGGGGGTTCATGTCGCGCGCCACCCCCTTATCCGCACTTCTCGCCGAACTCCTCGCCCTACGACCGGACGTAGTCCGGCTCATGGCACGCAAACGTTGCAGTGACAGCAGCACCCTTGAAGACCGCGTCCAAGAGACCCTGACCCGGGCGTTCTTCAAGCTGCACGTGTACGAGGAGCATCCGGACGGCCCAAGGCCGTGGCTCTTTGGGATCGGGCGCAACGTCGTGCGCGAGGATCGCCGCGCCGAACGGAATGACCGTGAGCTGTTCTCCCCGGACGTCGGCGACGCGGAGCGCACGGCATCACAGATCCCCTCGCCCGAAGAGAGCGCGTGCCGGCGCGAGCTGCGTGCGAAGCTCGCAGCAGCGATGGACCGGCTGTCGGACGCGCAGTACCTTGTCCTCGTCCTCGTTCACGTCGGCGGCTGGTCCTATGAGGAGGTCGCCGAGTACCTCGGGATCCCGCTCGGCACCGTGCAGTCGAGACTTCAAGCGGCGCTCGAGCACCTACGCCGCGAGTTCCCCGGCTCGACGGACGACTACCTCAGCGTGGCGCCCCCGCTCCCGTTCGCACAGCGGCTCAGCGAGTGCATGCCGATACTCTTCCATCTCGCGAGCGCCATCCTCGTGACGGCGCTCGCGTTGCCGTCGAGGCCGATGATCGAGGCGCGGGCGGGGCTCTATTTGCCGACCTGGCCCACCATGGTGAGCGGCTGGTCCGGCGAGCTCGTCCCCGCTCCGTCCAACGAGATCACGCCCGCTCCGGCCGGCACCACGAGAAAAACCGCGCCCGCTCCACCGCCCGTTTCGGCCAAACGCAGCGAGACGGCCGAGCCGTCGCGCGAGGAGCTGCGCAGAGGCAATGCCGGACAGACCGTAATCGTGAACGGTCAGTGAATCGAGGGTTCGTCCGGGGGGTCCCCTTTCCCCGTGGAGACGGCGCTTTTGTGGTATCCTCGCCCCTGCATGGTTCGTCCTGGTGTCACTCTTGCCGTGCTCCTCGGTCTTGCCGGATCCGCGCGCGCGGAGGAGCCGCCCCCGAAGCAGGAGAGCGCCGTCCCCGGCGCCGTGACCCCGGACACGATGTTCGAGGCGCTCACCGCGATGGGCGACCTCAAGCGCGCTGCCGGTCGCCTTACCTCCGCGGCGATGAACTATCAGAAGGCTCTGCGCATCCGCCGAGACCCAGTCATCGCTGGCCGGCTGGGGGTGCTGCTCGCGCGACTCGGCCTCTACGAAGAGGCCGCCGAGCACCTGCTCGATGGTTTCCAGCGAGGCCGGGGTGCGTCGCCTGCCGAGCGGGAGAGCTTCAAGACGCACTACAACGAGGTGCTGGCCAAGGGGTCGTGGGTGAAGGTCGTCGTGTCGCATGCGGGGGCACGGCTGATGCTCGACGAGAGGCGCGGGGTCGGCGGACCGACGGCGTTTTTCGTGTTCATGGAGCCGGGGGAGCACACGATCCACGGGAACCTGGAGGGGTTCGAGGACGCGGAGGTCACGTTCACGGTCGAGAAGGGCAGGGACAGGGAGGTCGAGGTCACCTTCAAGCCTCGGCCGGCGCCGGTCGTGTTCGATGAAACGTCGCCTGCGAAGGCTCCGTTGTCCGACATCGCGCCGGCGATCGTTATCCAGGACCCGAGGTACACGAGACAAGAGGACCCGTACGCCTACGCGGAGGAGAAGCTCGACGAGAAGGAACAGGGCCGCGGGTTGCACGGGTTCGTCGGCGCGGGGCCGGTCGTGGTGTTTGGCGTGGCATCGTGGAACCCCGCGGTAGGGTTGGTCCTGACCGGGGGCTTGCGACCGCACGAGAACGTGTCGATTGGGATCGAGGGAAGAGCGGCGTGGCTGACGTCGGGCGTGGCAGACCGAAATGTCGCAGCGATGACAGCGGGGGGGTTGCTGTCTGCGTGTGGTCATTGGCGCTGGCTTTTCGTCTGCGCCCTTGGACACGTCGGACTGCTCAACGTGGAGTTCTCCAGCGCAAGTTATAAGCCTATCTCGTACTCCAACCTCTTGGCTGGGGTGGGTGGGCGCCTCGGAGCGAACCTCCGCATGACGCGTTCCCTGATGTTACAGGGTGGCGTCGACGCAATTGGCCTCTCACGAGGCGTACAGATTGTTGCTCAGAAAACTGTTCTATTCGAGCAACCCCCTGTCGTGATTGGTGCGTATATCGCAGGTGTATGGGAGTTGTAGGATCTATGCGAAACGGGATCTTGATAATTTTCGCGTCGTTCGGGGCCATTGCTTGGTACGGCTGCTCAGCACCGCCTTACGTTAACGAGGCTGAATGCAACCCGGACCCTCTATCCCCAGCTCCAGAATGCCTCGACGCCGGAACTGATGCCAGCGACGCCTCCGACGACGCAAAACCCCCCGAAGCCTCGAACATGTGCCCCGGCCGCTGCCTCCCCGCGCCGAGCGGGGGTGCCGGGTACTGGAGTCCGTTTCCGATCCCCGTCTGGCTCGGCCCTCCGGAGCGCATGCCGGAGAAATGCCCCAGCGACCCTCCGAACAGCGTGCCGAACGAGCAGTTCCGCCTCTTCGCGGAGCTCGTCGCGCCGCCCGCCGCCTGCGAGCCGTGCGACTGCGCCCCGTCCACGGGCACGTGCGCTCCGCCCCCGGCGGGCCTCCCCGAGAGCATCACGATCCGAGCTGGTAGCTGTGGGCAGGAGGGCATCGAAACGCGCCCTTTTGACGGTCCGGCCGGCTGGGATGGTTCGTGCACCAGCGCGAACGCCCTGCCGGCCGGGGAGACGTGCCCTTCGGGCAGCTCGACGCCGTGCGCGCAGTCCGTCTCGGCCTCGAAGCTGCCAGGACCCACCGAGGCACTCGCCGCAAGGCTCCGTCCAGGTGAGCCCTCGCCACAGTGAAGCGCTCTCCGTCTCCCTCACGGGTTTGACCGCTTCGCTCGTGCGGATTTCGCGCCCGCGGCGCTCGAGGGGATGGGGTTCCCCGAGCGCGAATAAGAAACCTCCAGGGAAGCGACGCCGGCGCCGCACTTGCAGACCAGCGGGGCATGCGGTACGGGGACACTGCAAGCGACCATGAGCACCCGCAAAGCCATCTTCCCAGTACGTCCGCACGCCCTCTATTCCCAGCACGGCTACTCGCCAGCCATCCAATCCGGGGACCTGCTGTTCGTCTCCGGAATGGTCGGCGCCCGCGAAGATGGCAGCCCTGAGCCCGACCTCGGGGCTCAGGTTCAACTCGCCTTCGACAACCTGCGTGGGGTGCTGGAAGCGGGGGGCTGCACTTTTGATGACGTCGTCGATATGACCCTGTATCTCATTGACCCCGAGGCCACCGCCGGCTTCATGCTCGAAGCGGTCGCGAAAGCCTTTCCCCGCGAGCCAAAGCCCAACGCGACGGCGGTCGGGGTGACCTGGCTGGCGGGCTTCCAATTCGAGATCAAGGTCATCGCCCGCATCCCGCCGAAATAGCGCAGCGGCCGATCAGACGATAGGGAGGCCCAAGCCGGGGGAGGGTTCGTCCACGTGGGACGTTATCCAGAGGAGTCCGGGTTGTCGGGCCGGCCCCTGCTCGCTCTGCGCGCACCTCTGCCGCTGGCGCGGGGAGAAGCAGCGACTCCCGAAGGCGGAAAGCTGAGAAAGCTCGCACCCGCAGGGTTCGGCGCACTCCGCTGTCGAGCGAAAGCAACCGGGCGAATCGGGTGAGATGTACGCCCGGACAAATGTACACTTTGGCCCGTTCGTTCCTACCTGCGCCGAGCCAAAGCCAGCATGGCTGTACGCTCCATCATTCTGCCCCGAGGAGACGACATGCGACCCTTCCTCTGCCCCCTCCACGCTGCCTGGATCCTGCCGCTTCTGGTCCTTGCTGGTTGCCCCGCGAGCTGCTCCGGGGGCGAGGATGCCCCCGTGAGCCCTGAGTGCGTGCAGACGTGCCAAAAGTCCATCGCCCTCGGCTGCCCCGAGGGGGAGCACGACCAGGCCGCCTGCGAGGCGAGCTGCGCGCGGCAGCAGGCGAATTGCGCGGACCAGGCTGCCGCGTTCGAGGAGTACCTCGATTGTGTCCTCGCCACGCCGATGGAATGCGGCGCCACCACCCAGGCCCCCTCGTCCCCGCAATGCCTGGCGCAGGGGCTCGCCGTCCTGGTATGCTCGCTCGGCGGCACGGCGAGCAGCAGCGGAAGCGGCGGCGGAGGCGGGAGCGGAAGCGGAGGCGGCGGCGGGAACGGAGGCGGCGGCGGGAGCGGAGGCGGAAGCGGCGGCGGCGGAGGCGGCCTCTGCGTCCCCGGAGTCCAGGCCCCCTGTTACAGCGGCCCTGCAGGCACCGAGGGCGTCGGCATCTGCCAGTCCGGCGTGGCCCTCTGCGACGCAACCGGAACGGCATTCGGCCCCTGCACGGGCGATGTCCTGCCCCAGCCCGAGGATTGCGCGACACCGGCCGACGAGGATTGCGACGGCACGATCAACGACGGGTGTCTCACCGCCGGGCTTTGGAGCAAGAGGTTTGGCCCGGACAGCGCCGCCGAGGCGGTGGCCGTCGACACAACAGGCAACGTGCTCCTTTCGGGCCGTTTCCAGGGCACGGTCGATCTCGGCGGGGGTCCGCTGACCGCCTCCCTCCAGGACGCCTTCGTCACCAAGCTCTCGCCCGACGGAAATCACCTCTGGACCCGGCAAGGCGTGAGCACGGGCGGCGCGGTTCCCTGGGCCATTGCCACCGACGCGCTGGGCAACGTCGTGGTCACCGGAGGCTTTACCGGCACGCTCGATTTCGGCGGCGGCCCGGTCACCTCGAAAGGCCTCGGCGACGTCTTCCTCGTGAAACTCGGTCCCACCGGCGACGTGCTCTGGACGAAGAGCTTTGGCGAGTCGAACCCGTTCCAGTCCTCGGATCAGCACGGCTGGGGCGTCGCCTGCGACGGGGCGGGCAACGTGCTCCTCAGCGCCCTGCTCACGAACGCCGACGCCGATTTCGGCGGCGGATACATCAAGGGACTCGGCGCCCTCGTCAAGTTCGATCCTTCTGGACAGCACCTCTGGAGCAAGGCTTTTCCCACGGCGAGCGGGGCGGGCATCGCGCCCGATTCGAATGGCAACGTCTGGGTCACGGGCCGCTTCGGGGGGCAGGTCGATTTCGGCGGCGGCCCCCTCGTCGCGGTGGGAACCCAGGACGCCTACGTGGCCAAGCTCGGGCCTGGCGGCGAGCAGCTCTGGGCCAAGGGCTTCGGCGCCGCGGGCTTTACCCAGGGGACCCGGATTGCCATCGACGCCGCGGGCAATGCCCTCGTGCTCGGCCACCTCGGGGGCGCGGCCGATTTTGGCGGCGGGCTGCTCACGAGCGCCGGCGATACCGACGTTTTCATCGTCAAGCTCTCCCCGGCGGGCGCCCACGTCTGGAGCAAGCGCTTCGGCGACGCAAACGGGCAGATGGCCTACGGCCTGGGCATCGACGCGGCCGGAAATCCGAGCTTCGCGGGGTCCTTCAAGGGAACCGTCGATTTCGGCGGCGGCCCCATTTCGGGCAATAGCGACCTGTCGAACGATCTCTTCGTCGCCAAGCTCTCGCCGGCGGGCGAATACCTTTCCGCGGCCCGCTATGGCGACGGAATGCCGGACGACCTCACCTGCCTCGCGGTCGACGCGACGAGCGGCGCACGGGTGGTCGTCGGATTGTTCCAGGGCATGCTCGATCTCGGGAGCGGGCCGCTCGTCGCGGCGCAGTACGATGGGTTCGTGGGAAAGCTCGGGCCGTGACATCGGCATCGATGTACACTTGGACAACTGTACGCGAACCTGAGCTGACCACGGCCCCTGCACCCCAGTTCTATCGCTCACGACCCACGCCAGGCGTCGCGGCGGCCCCGAGGACGGGTGCAGGGGCTTCGCGCGGCGGTGGCGGCGTGGCGGCTCGTTCTTCGAGCCGTTGGGCGCGGACGCCCGTACAGATGGACCTATGTACATCAGGGCGACCGACACGCGTGTACATCCGCGCTCGCCCGGTTGTGCGCTCGCCTCGAAGCAGAGAATTCCTTCCCCTTCGATACCCGCGACGCGCACACGGCCAGCGTCGGAGGCGTCCAATTTAATCCGGACAGACCGCCAGGCGGAGCTTTATCGGGGGATTCCGTGGGCATTTTCGGCCCCGACGTTGGTCCCCGTTGAACCTACAGGTCAAGCCCAGCAGAAGACGCTAGGGCCGCTTCTTCTTCGTTTCAGCGAGCAGAGGTTTGGCCTCGGAGATCCCAACGGCGACCAACCCCTCGAGCAGGATCTTCTGCACGGTGGTTCCGTCGCGCTCGGCCCGCTCGCGGAGCACCATGCGCAGTTCATGCGGCAGTCGCTCGTCGATGATCTCGCGCGTGTACTGGGCCAACGACTTGTCGGCCATGAGCGCTTCCATGTGTAGTTCGCGCCTGTACAGCTTCGGCGCGTACACCTTGAAGTAGTCCGTGGGAGTCTTCCGGGCCGGAGGGGCGGCGGCGGGCGGCTTCTGCTTCGGTGCGCTCATTCAACGCCTCTTCTCGATCCAACGGTCCGTAGCTGGGCAGGGGACGGCTGCGGCGCACGATGCGCGCTCCCCCCACTATCCTCGGTTTCGTAGGTCAACAGGTCCTACGAGTCAATGGAGCACCGGAGGGACCGTCGTTGGCCTATCTGTCTCCACCGAACCTTGCCCGAACGAATCGTCCGAACGGATTCCGTTGTAACTACAATTAAGAGCCAGAGCAGCGCGTCTGTTCACGCCATCCCGGGCTCCGCGGGCCACGCCGTTCGAGTTCTGAACGACCAACGGCGCTACCGCGAGCCGCGATCCAGCTTTCGATCAACGGGGTTTGTAGGGACGAACCGCCGTCATGCGTCAACTTCCCCCTTGATCGCACGCCTGAAACGGTGTTCTCTCTGATCAGGCGTTCGGCCTCGGGCTGGTCCCGAGCTGAAGCGAAGGAGTCAGCAGAGCGTCCCTGCATCGGGCGCACAAAAAACCAAGCGCGCCGTTCCGGTACCAGTCGCCAAACAGGCCGAAACGACGCGCTCTCGAACAACCATGACGCTATCACAACTCGCGGCGGATGGAATCCGCCGTGACGAGGAGGCGTGTGCTTTTTCTTGTGCGCCGGGGCAGTATGCCAGCAGCGCAAGACAAACTACGCCAAGTCCGGTCAGGACGAACCGCGGAACAGCCCATCTTCCCTCCAGCGAAACTGGAACTGCGTGGAAGAAAGGCTTTTTCGAGCGGATTTCCGCCGACGGACCGAGACGTACGTCTCGCTTCGCTGTCCTCGTTGCACTGGCTCGGATCGCCAACCGCCAGGGACAAACGAGTTTGTCGCTTGCATCTCTGGCCACACGTTCGCGGGGTGACGTGAAGACCATCCGTAGGGTGGTTCACTCCCTGAACGAAGACGGTCGATGGCTCCGCATCGAGCCGATGACCTGGCGCGAGCTCGCAGCGGCCTTGCCTGGCTGGCGCATCCCGGACCACGCCGAGCCCGATGGTACGGCGACATACCTGTTCACGCTCCTCGATGGTGAAGGCCGTCCCGCTGCAGAGACGTTCGGACAGGCTGGCCCCAAGCTTCGCGATACGTCGCCGAAGCGTCAGGGACATCCGGGCACGCGCCGCACGACGCCGAGTCGCGCGAGGATCGAGACACCTGCTCGTGGCGAGGCGTCCCGGGAGGACGAATCGCTGGCGACGCCTGCTCCCGCGCCCGCCCCCGAGCCCGCTCCCGCGACAGCTCCGGCGGACGAACCTGCGTGGAAGCGCGGCTGGGACGCGCTCGTGCAGGCCCACGCTGCGCGCTCCGAGGCGGTCTACCGCGTGCGCCCGCTGCGACCAAAAATCCCCGTGGACGAGCAAGAGGCCATGGGCGGCTGCATCGCGTCGACCTCCATCACGCTCGCGGCGCTCGTGCGCGAACGTACCGGCATCGTGCTCGAGCCGAACGACGCGCTCGAGAAGCTCGCCGCGCAGGTGATGGTGCGCTGGTTCAAGCGCCCGGGCACGAACAACTATCTCCTCCAATCGCGGCACCGCCTGCGCAGCCTCTATGAGGAGATCGACGCTCGCGCGAGCGAGGCGCTCGAGGACCTCGTCGGGCAGTTCGTCAAAGCAAACCCGCCCGCGCCGCGGCGACCTGTGCCCCCAGCCGAGAACGTAGAAATGCATGGGGCGCGGGAGGCGCTCACGCAGTTTTTGGGCACCTCGATGGTCCCTGGCGAGCATCGATACGTGCACGAGCTTCCGAGCTTCCTCACGCCGACGCCGATCGAGCAGCACGACGAGGAGCTCGAGCTCGCGGAGCTCCCGGAGCCAGAGTTCGCGGAGGCGGTCCAGGAGCAGGACGACGAAGCCGTGGAGTTGGTGCCCCCGGAAACGCCAGCCGAGCCGCTGAACGACGTGGCTGCCCCGCACGAAGAGCCTGTGCGTTCCGAAGGCGTCGACACCCGGACCATGCACCGCGTCCTCATACCCAGGGCCGAGCTCACCCCTGATGTCGAGCACGTGCTCGACGGCTTCGCCGAACGTCCCGAGCTCGCGGAGCTCGCCGAGCACACGAAGCTCGCGGCCGAGCTGCTCACGCTTGCACGAGAACGAGGGGCGCCGCCCGAGAAGGTCGTCGCGGCGCTCGACGCCGCGAGCCTGGCCTGCATGCGCCTGAAGGTGCCCACCACAGCGGCGAAGACGAGCGCCGTCTACAGGAGTGTGCTCGAGGCGCTGGAGACGGTTGGTGAGGCATCGCCCAAGCCAGACGGGTTGGGCGCGGAGAACGAGCCGCTACAGGTCGAGACCAAGCCAGCCCGACCGAGGGGGCTGCCTGGGGCCCGGCGATGGGGGAACACGCCTGTGCGCGCGGCACGCGTACGCGTGGTGAAGGTGTCTCCGGAGGACGGCGCAGACGACGGGGAAGAACCTCCGCCATTCGGATGAAGCTGGGGGGGCAATATGCCGCTTGTCCGTACAGATGTACACATGTACATCTTTTCAAAGGCCCCCGGCAATGGGAGGCAAGTCCCCGGCTTTCGGTCAGGGGGGCGCGCGAGGCCACCTGAGCGAGCTCAACGTGGCGGGTCCGCGCCCCCGGGCGTGTTGAGCCGGGACAGCAGCGCGACGAGCTGCGCCAGATCGGCGTCGCTCCAGTGCGCGATCCGCTCCTGGAAGGCCAGCCCGCGCTCGGCGATGGCCGCCACGATGCGCTGCTGCCCCGCGGGCGTCAGCGCGATGATCACGCCGCGCCGGTCCTGGGGGTCGGGATCGCTGCGCACGAAGCCGAGCCGCCGGAGCTGCCCGACCAGGCGGCTGACGGCGCTGCGGTCCATGGCCACGGCCGTGGCCAGCGTGCTCGCGTTGGTCGGGCCGAAGGCGTAGAGCCAGCGCGCCAGGTGGAACGCCGCCGGCTGGAGCCCGGCGTCGAAATGCGCGGCCGCCCGGACGCTCAGGGCGTGGGCGGCGCTGATCAGCGCGTTGAGCTGTTCCCCGAGTCTGCGCTCGAGCTCGCCGCGTGCATCTTCTGGATCTGTGGCATCCACTACCATGCTGGCCTCTGACGGAGTGGCCACGTGGCCGCTGCCGGCATCAAATTGATGGACATATGTCCACCAATAGCCATATGGTGGACATATGTCCATCAATATACCGCGCCCCCCGATCCACGTCATCACCGGCGCCACGAGTGGCCTGGGCCAGCACGCGGCCATCGCGCTGGCACGGCGCGGCGCACACCTCGTCCTCACCGCGCGTGACCCCGCCCGGGCCGACGCGACGCGGGCGCTCCTCGCCGCGGCCGCGCCGGGCGCTCGCGTCGACTTCATCTTCGGCGACCTCGCGCTCATGGAGGAGGTGCGCCGGATGGGAGCGCAGATCGCGGACACCTATGGCCGCGTGGATGTGCTGATCAACAACGCCGGCATCCACGCGTTCCAGCAGCGCCTCACCGCCGAGGGCCTCCCCGAAATGGTGGCGGTGAACTACCTCTCGCCCTGGCTGCTCACCCAGAGCCTTCGGGCGTGCCTTCTGGCGGCGGGCTCGGCGCGGGTGGTGAACGTCGCCTCGGAGGCGTCGCGCCGCCACGGGGCGCTCCGGATCCCCGACGACCTGACCGACACGACACCCTTCACGGCGCGGGAATCGTCGCTGCGCTATGGCACGACCAAGCTCTTCAACATCATGTTCACCGCGGAGCTAGCCCGCCGGCTTTCGGGCACCGGCGTCATCACCAACGCCCTCGACCCCGGCTTCAACGTGACCGGCCTCGGCCGTGAGCTCAGCTTTGCGGCCGGCCTGGAGCGGGTGCTGCGCTTTCTGCGGATCGGCGACCCCCGACGCGGGGCGGGGATCATCGTGCGCCTCACCACCGACCCGGCGTTCGGCGAGGTGAGCGGAGGGTACTTCTCGGTGAAGGGCGCGCGGCCGCTGACGCCCGCGGCCCCCGGCGCCGATCCGGCGCTGCAGGCAGAGCTCTGGGAGGCGACGGCGCGGTTGCTGGATCGCTGGGGGCAGCTTCATGGGTCTTCCGTCGTGGGCGCGAGCGTTCGGCAGATCACGTCGACGGCGAATTCGACGTAGGTGCGGCCGCGTGCTCCGACGATCGGACGCAAAAGTACTGCATTACGCACAAATGTACATTTGAACATCCTGCAAAGGGAGGCTCATGGCTCCCAATGTGGGTGTCCGAATTTTCGGGGGCGGGCACCACTCCTCCGTGCGGCACCACCTGCCTTCGTTGTGCAAATGTACATATGTACACACGCAATAGAACCGTTCGCTCGGCGTACCGAGCGACCTCGCCCAACGGAGAGCCCCGCGAACGCCCGTGGGCTCCGCCCCGGCCCCTTGCCGGATTTGGTAGGGAGGGGTGGCTACCTATTCAGGAAACTGGAGGTCCCTACCCGATGAGGTAGTTAGAGGTACACACCCGGCTCGGGCCCTACGTGTAGCTACCTGGCTCGGCAGTCAGCCTGGATCCCGGGAAGTGGAGCCAAACAAAAACCCCCTTCGGGGGATCTGTACAAAGAAGTGAGAGACCCGGCGGGCGCCGCCCCTGAAACGGGGGCACGCGCCTCCAGCACACACACTTCTTTTTGGAGATCGAACCTCAGGAAGAGCTAGGGAGTGGAGGTTCCCACCCTGAGAGACGCGTAGAACCTTGCTCACGCAGAACGGGTGCCCGTGAGGTCCCCGGTGCCCGTCTCGACGCCGTCGTGAGCGGTTACAGCCCCAGTGCTCCCCGAAGCGGATCCTTCTCGAACGCCGTCCCGAGCCGGATGTACCTCCGGAGCATCCCCTCGGACGCGTGCCTCGTCACCCGCCCGATCTCCGCCAGGTTGGCCCCAGCACGCGCCGCCTGCGTCGCGAACCCCGCCCGCAGCGAGTGTCCTGCCAGGTTCCCCGCGTCGTACCCTGCCCGCTTCGCCGCTCTCTGCACGATGAGCGCCACGGATCGATCACTCAGCGCCTTGCGCCCGAGCCGGCAGCGGTGGTCGACGCTGCGAAAAATCGGCCCGCTTTTGATCCTCGCGCCCTCGATCCACGCCCGAAGCGCTGCGACGGGGCAGAGGGGGCCGCCGGTCGCGTGGATGGGCACCTCGACGCCGCGTCCTTCCTGGTCCGTCTTGCTCCGGAGGACGCGAACGAGCACGCCCTCGGGCATCCATGCGACGTGATCGATCTGGAGGGCAACGAGCTCCGAGCGCCGCAGGGCCGCGCCGAAGCCCACGAGCAGGAGTGCGCGATCGCGCAGGCCGTTCAGGTTCTTCGGGAGCGCCTCCACGATGCGGCGGAGCTGCGACACAGAGAGCGGCGCGACCTGCCGGGGTGGACGAGCATGGCTTCGCCGTATCCCGCGCATCACGTTCCGAACCGCGGCCGAGTCCCCCGGCGACGGGTGTCCTTCGGTACGATGGCGATCGACGAGCGCGGCGAGGATGCGCCCAAGCGTCGGGGGCGCGAGGCCCTCGTTCGCGAGGTGGGCGAGGTAGGCTGCGACGACGAGGGGATCCGCGGGGAGGGGGCATACGCCCACATCGAGGGCGTATGCCTCCCAGGTTTGCCAGGCTCGCGCGTACTTTGCGCGGGTCGAGGAGGCGCGTGCGTTCTTGGCGTGTGCAGCGGCGTGGGAGAGGTCCTCGAGCAGGAGCGGCGCGGTGAGCGCGGATGTGGAGGAGGACCGGGGAAGGAGCGGCGCTGCCACGGTGTACAGATGTCCGTGTGTACAGCAGATGGAGGCGCATGGATAGGGGCAGAGCGGCGAAAAGACGCGTCTTCATTGATGTACATATGTCCAATTGTACGTTCATGCCCCGACGGAGCGCTCAGGGGCGCGACCCTGCACCAGCATTGATCCCCCACCGCCGCTTGCGGATCGGGCTCTGCGAGGCCACCCGTGGAGGGTTCTCGGCCCCACCGCAGTCAGCGCCCGCAGCGTTGAAAGCATCCATCCGTTCGCGAATCCCGGCGCACGAAAACCTCGTGGCGCCAGACACGGTGCCTTTGCTGCGGTCCGTGGTTGATCGACTCCGTATGGTCCACGCCGCTGACGAAGCGGCGCGCCTACGGGCTGCGGCCCTACGCGCTCGAGTGGTTGCGCGCGTTCACGCCCCTCGAGCCACGGCTCTGCGGGCCGCTCGCAGAGGACGAGCTCCAGCCGGATCGCTTCGTCGCGTGCATCGAGCTCGACGTCGCGGGGGATGAACTCGCCGTCGTCGACCTGCTCGACCGACTCGGCCACCGCGCGCACCGTCGAGATCACGCTACGCCGAAGCAACCCGCCTGGACGAGGAGCCCGCGTGCAACGTCGCCGAGCTCGAGCCGTATGCGCTCGTGGCTCCCGTACGACGCTTCCCTGGTCGACTGAGCCACGGGCCGCCGGCGGCGTGGATAGGCACCTTTCCTGGTCTGTCCTGCTCCGGACGAGGCAAACGAGGACCCCTTCGTCATCCACGCGGCGTGATCGACCTGGAGCCGCGCCGAAGCCCTCGCGTAGGCCATTCAGATCTTCCCGAGCAGGCGTGATCACCAGGGGATGACCGGCGGGTATTCTGGACATATGTCCATCTGTACATGAATGAACTCACGCCTCCGAGGTGAGTGCCACAGCGCCGGCCCTCCTCTGCGGCGGTAGGGACGCGGCAAGCGTACTCTTTGTACGTACATACGTACATTTGTATGAAAACAGCACGACCTTCGAGCCGGACGCCCTAACGTCCCGCGGGAGTCCCCCCGGCGCTGCCGGGGAGGCACCCAAAGTTTGACTACGTTCGCCACTGGTAAGGCGTGGACCTCGGAGACCGCACGGCGGTCGAGGCGCCCTCGCGCCCGCGGCATCGACTGGAACACTTCATGTTCACGTGACTAGGCGAGTGCATGTCCAAATGTACTTTTGTAATGATACACTGACCTTGTGTACAAATGACCATTTGTACCAACTCCACCAGGCTCGGTCGCGGAACAGACCTGCGCTAGGTCCAGGGAGCTGAAGTTGCGTGGGTCTTTGGGGCGAGCGGAAGGGGCTAACAGATGTGGCGCCCAAGCTGGCGGCGGCGGCGGCGCGTCCTCCACTCCATTGTTGTGGATGTACGGATGGACAAGTGTACGCAGAGGAGCGATAACTGGAGCGGGGCGGCGGCGATGGGTTACTCGCGTGGCTCCACTTGGACAAGTGTACGGATGTACATGATCGGACCGCTAATGTCGCCACGCTCAAGGGCTGCTGGCGCGTCGCCCGGAGGGACGCGTCGACGGTGAGCACGGATGGGTACTTCCGGGAAGGTTAAATTCCCGGAAGTACCTTTGATCGACGACAGGCTGTGTGAGAGAGCCCTCTGCGCCTGCCAGCGTGGGGACCTTGCCGTAGTGTTTCCGTGTCCTCATGTGGGAAATGTAGGTTTGGTCACGGGCGCGCTGCTCCGCGGTGGAGGCTCCCATGGTCGTTCGTGGTTTCGGTTGGCTCCCTGCATTGTTCGTGGCGTCTGCTTTTCTGACGGCGCCAAAGGCGAGCCATGCAAACGATGCCGAGGATATCCCTCGTCGATTGCAATGCGAAGACGATCCCAATTGGGAAGCAAGGGTCGATCAACGCTGCATGAGGCGGTGCGAAAGTGCGTTCCACTCCTGCGCGGCAGCGGGGCGGTTTCGCACGCCCGAAGTGGACCCTTCGGTTTGCTCGGGAATGTTCATGGTTTGTGCAATGGGGTGCGGCTGGCCGGCCTGCCGCATCCCAGAAATAAACTTGTAGGCGAATGAGGGGAGGGCAGTTGCATCATGAGATTCGTGAGTCCCAGACTTGTCGGCGTGGCGGCTCTCCTGGCGACCGTCGCGGCTCGAGCCAACGAGGCCACACCGGAACCGAGTGACGGTGTCCTTTGGGCCGAGCTCACCCCTATCGAGAGCAGCAATACGAGGGGCGAGAATGTCAAAATCACTGCCGCCGAGCTCGCCATTGATCTGGGCAAAGGTGAGCTCGTCTTGACGACGAGGCACCCCGGGACGCAGCCGTCCGAGGAGGGTCGTAGGACCCGGCTCCCGCTGGTTTCCATCGAGCGGGGGCGCTGCAACACCACCTATAGAGCCTACCGCGACGAGCTCGCCTACGACGGGCCACGCCAGTTGATCGAGGTCACCGACTCGCGCGATGTGCTCCCTGGCAGCGTCCCTGCGCATGAGTGCCCATCCCCGGCGGCGCCCGTCGAGGTGTATCATCACATCATCTGGGGGCTGGGACGTGGCTCCTACACCGCTCGTTTCACCGCGAATGCGCTCATCAGAAGGGCAGAAGCACCCCCGGGGACGAGCGATCACGGATCGGACACGCCGCGAGGTTAACATCACCTTCACGCGGCCCACGCGCCCGGGAGCGGCGACGCCCTCGTCCTCGGCGTCCGCCGCCACCGCGGTCCATCGAGCAGACCGCGACGCGGCCACCCGCTCGTTCTCGCGGTCCCGGCGTATTCGTGAAGCGAACGAGCATCACGTCGACGAATTCACAGTCTGCGTCGACCTGACGAAGTCCACGAAGGCCCGCAGCGGCGTCGGAAGATGCCGACGACCGGGGTAGTAGAGAAAAGGCCCGGGGAAGCTCAGCCACCATGGTTGGAGCACGGGGACCAACTCTCCTCGGTCGATGAAGGGACGTAGCCAATCCTCGAACAGATAGATGATCCCGCTACCTGCCACAGAGGCCTCCACAGCGAACTCCGTACCGCCACCGAAACTGACGATCAGCGGGCCCTTTGGGTCGACTTTAATGGTCTCTCCGTCCCGTTCGAACTCCCACGGATGCAGTGGGCCGTTCGTGAAGCGCCACCGTACGCATTCATGTTCGAGCAGCTCACGTGGGTGTGTGGGAGGACCACGGCGAGAAAGGTATGCGGGTGACGCGGCTGCGGCGTAACGCTGGACGCGCGGGCCGATGGGCACCGCCACCATGTCCTTCTCGAGCCAGTCTTCGTAGCGGATGCCGGCGTCGAAACCCTCGGCGACCACGTCGATGAGGCGCTCCTCTGCGGTCACCTCGAGACAGATGTCGGGGTACTTCGCGAGGAAGGGCGGCACGATGCGAGGAAGGACGAGCCGTGCAGCGGCGGTCGGCACGTTGAGCTTCAGACGACCTGCGGGACGATCGCGGAAGTCGTTGACCACGTCCAGCGCAGCGCGCACTTCGCCGAGCGCCGGGGTGATCCGCTCGAGCAGGCGCGCTCCTGCGTCGGTGGGTGTGACGCTGCGGGTGGTGCGATGGAGCAGCCGAACTCCGAGCCGGGCCTCCAGTCGACGAACCGCGTCGCCCATGCGGGACGCGCTCGTGCCCGCCGCACGGGCGGCGCTGCGAAAGCCACCCTCACGGGCAACCGTCAGGAAGGCGGTGAGGTCTGCGAGGTCATCCATTGACTGTGCAGATTATCGCACAGGCCGTACAGATTGCGACGGATTGTCGCGCAGTGAATTTCTGCGTAGATCCAGCGGCGAATCACGCTTCCAAGGACCAACAACATGACCGACCTCCCCATCGCAGACACCTACAGCCTCGGCTCTCACACCGTTCGTCGTCTCGGCTACGGCGCCATGCAGCTCGCCGGCCCCAACGTCTTCGGTCCCCCCAAGGATCGGAAGGCCGCCGTCGCCGTGCTGCGCGAGGCCATCGCGCAGGGCGTCAACCACGTCGACACCAGCGACATCTACGGTCCCCACGTCACGAACGAGATCATCCGCGAGGCGCTGCATCCGTATCGCGACGGCCTCGTCATCGCCACGAAGGTCGGCGCCGTACGCGGCCCGACGGGGTCGTGGGAGCCCGCCCTCTCCGCCACCGACATCGAGCGTGCGGTTCACGACAACCTCCGCAACCTCGGCTTGGACGTGCTCGACGTCGTGAACCTTCGCGCGATGTTCAGCGCCGAGGGCCCAGCGGAAGGCTCCATCGAAGCGCCGCTCACGGCCCTCGCCGAACTGCAGCGACGCGGGTTGATTCGGCACATCGGCTTGAGCAACGTCACGGCCGCGCAGATCGCGGAGGGACGCAAGCTCACGGAGATCGTGTGCGTGCAGAACCACTACAATCTGGCGCACCGCGGCGACGATGCCGTCATCGACGAGCTCGCCGCGCTCCGCATAGCGTATGTGCCCTTCTTCCCGCTCGGCGGGTTTGCGCCGCTGCAATCGAGCACGCTGAGCGCGGTGTCCGCACGTCTCGGGGCGACGCCGATGCAAGTGGCGCTCGCGTGGCTCTTGCGGCGGTCGCCCAACGTGCTGCTCATTCCCGGCACGTCTTCGATCGCGCATCTGAGGGAGAACCTCGCGAGCGCCTCCATCGTCTTGAGCGCCGAGGATCTGGCCGAGCTGAACGGGCTTTCCAAGCACTCCTGAAGGCCGACGTCCCCCTGAGCACGTCGAGGCGCGGACCTCGATGGTCTCGGGGAGCGTCGTGCACGCGCCCGTCGCTTCCTTGCACTTGCAGGGTCGCAGTCCGCGGGAGGCGCGGAGACGTCCGCGCGTCCGATGAAGAACTCCAAAAGCTCACGAATTCACCCCTCTGCCATGCGCGGCCGCACTTCTACCCGACGTGCGCCGTCGTTCCGCCTCTCGACGCTGGGCCCAAAAGCAGCGCGTGGATTCCATGTACATAGTTACATCTGTACACATCCACGGTCCGCTCACCTTTCCCTTGCACCCGGCCAAACCCATGATGTACATCCGTCCACATGTACGTGATCGCTATCCTGAGCCTGAAGGGCGGCGTCGGGAAGACGACCCTCGCGACGAACCTCGCCGCCGCGGCTCACCTGCGTGGGCAGGCCACGATCCTCGTGGACCTCGATCGGCAAGGCTCCTCGCTCGACTGGGGTTCCGCTAGGCAGGAGAACAGCAAACTCGCCGGGCTCGCCGTCTCGAAACATGATCGCGCGTTCTCGCGGGCCAGGCTCCTCGAGCTCGCCGCGGGGCGCGATATCGCGGTCCTCGACGGGCCGCCGTGGACCGGAGATCAGAGCAGCGCGGCCGCAGTCGCCGCGGACATCGTCGTGATCCCCGTGACCCCGGGGCCGTTCGACCTCTGGGCGACGCACGAGACGCTCGCCGAGCTCGACCGCGCCGACGCGATCCGCGAGCAGTTCGGGCGTGGGCCCGTGCGGCGGTTGTTCGTCGCGAACCGCTGCGCGCCGCGCACGGTGCTGGCTCGTTCGGCGCGCGAAGCGATGGCCGCGCGCGGGGAGGTGGCCGAGACGTCGATCAGCCATCGGGTCGCATACCCGGAGGCAGCGTCGATCGGGGAGAGCGTGCTGACGACGGACCCGAAAGGGGCCGCGGCAGCCGAGGTGTTGAAGCTGTTCAAGGAGATCATGCCGGCGACCGCGGCGCCCGCTCCGGCGGCGAAGCCGGCGAGCGGCGGCGCTCGGAAGAAGGGAAGGGGGCAAGCGTGAGCAAGAAAGCCTTGACGATGTCGCTGGTGAGGCCGAGCAAGCCGGAGCCGAAGCCAGAGCCCAAAGCCGAGCCGAAGCTGGAGCCGAAGGAAGTGGCCGACGCGACGAGCGCGGAGGTCGAGCCGAAGCCTGCTCCGCAGCCCGCACCGAAGCCGGTCGTGCGTCCGTCGGCCGCCGCGGCGCGGCTCGAGGCGGGGACGAAGCGGATCGTGGTGGATGTCGTGCCCGCGGTGCACAAGCAGGTGAAGGTGCGGTCGGTCGAGTATCCGGGCGGGATCAAGGAGTACATCCTCCGGCTGCTCGAGGCCGACGGGGTGGACATGAGCGCGCAGCCGGACTTCATTCCGAGGCCGAAGGCGGGGCTGGTGTCAGAATAGGGAGATTTCAATGTACAGATGGACGTCCGTCCATCTGTACACCCTCTCGATCACGCCTTCAGTAGCCGCTCGCTCAGCTCCCAGAGCCGCTGCGCGGATTGCGGGTCGATGGAGTGGGACGCGACGTCGGAGGGGATGCTATCCGCGGTCAGGGGCTTCGGCTCGTCGTCCAGCGGCGAAATGTCGTTGTCCTTCAGATAGACCCCACCGATTTCGGCGAGCAGCGGGCTCGTGGCTGCGAACACGATCGTGCTTGCACCCTGCGGCAACGTCTTCTTCCCGCGTTCCGGATCGATGATCGGCTTGCCGCCTTACGATCTCTCCGGAGCGGCAGATCGTCGCCATCGCGCATGCATCGCGCGCCAACGGTCTCGCGAGCCTGCGCATCGTAGCTTGGAGGAGGATGTACGGACGGACATCCGTACATCTGCATGAGCACGCCCCCTACTCAGGGGGGTGCATGCTCCAGCCATCACCTCGTGTCCCCGGCGGGTCGGCGCCCTTGTCCTCCATCGTAGAACTCCGCGGTTCCTACGTGACTCGCCTCTGGCACGAGTATTGATGGCTACATAGCGCGGCTACGGTCGCGCTCCCTCCGTAGAACCCGCCACATCCTCGAGTTCTCGGCGAGGAGGTCGATTCGCCGGGTGGGTCGTGGAGGGATCGGCCGAAAGGCCATCGAACGGGGAGGAGACAGGCGTGCAGGTGCGATCCTGAAAAAATCACTGGATCGCGGGAGGAGAATGGAGTTGATCTGAACGCGCGTCTCGTCGCGGGGCAGGATCCCGAGGCGAGCGCGGACCAACAAAAAAACCAGCGCGTCGACTGCTCTCGGATTGGGCGCCAGCGCAGTCGACGCGCACGGAGTGAACGGATGCTAGCACAACGTGCCGCCCGTGCGGGAAGTTCTCGCGCGGCGTCAGCGGGTGTGGTGTCGCCTCAGAAGGCGGCGGTTGGCAATTTAACAAATAATACGCTTGGCGAGCTTGGCCTGTCTCCTCGGGAGTCAGCAGCTTTCGAATCGGGACGTCCCGCATGGAAGCTCACTTACGAAGACGTCCTCTGGTCCAAAGCTGGACCATCGTTGAAGCTTCGGGGCCTGTTGCACGCTTTGCTTCGGCTCTCGGATCCTTTGGGCCGCGTGTGGTGGGGGCAGACCGCGCTGGCCGAACATGCGGGATGTAGCGAGCGCACCTTGCGCCGCCTGCTGCCGCAGCTCGTCGAGGCGGGCTACCTGCGAGTCGAGGCGATGACCTTCAAAAAGCTCGCGCTCGTGCAAGCAGAGCTCGGGTTTCCGCTGCCAGATCGGAGCGATGACGGGCAGGCGCCAGACCTCCTGACGTTGCTCCACGAAGGCCGCCCGGCTGCGGAGCTCCCGGCGCCCTCCCGATCCAGACCACGCCGCCCCGGTCTCGCACGAGCCGTGCCCCCCGGTCAGGGTGTCCAGGGGGAGCCCCGGACAGATGTGTCTGCTCGGCCGGCTTTGGAGACCACAAACGCCGTGGACAGAATGACCTCCGATCCACGGGATCTCTCTGCTCTGGATCTCCATACCGTAGGGGGGGATCCGGGATCCACCGCCCCCCCGTTGGTTCGGTTGGATGCTCCGGAGGAGGGGAGCACGAGGAGCCAGCCGCCCGAACCACCGTCGTCCGGCGTGATCACCCATGGCCCGACCGACGCCGACGCTTGGCGTGCCCTCTCCGCCGCCTACGACCGCCATTTTCAGCGCGCCTACCACGCGCGCCCGACCAACAAGCGCCTCTCCCGCGACGCCGAAGCGCAGATGGCCGGCCACCTCGCAGACATGGCGAAGCTGCTCCAGGCCCGCTTCGTCGAGCGCCGAGTCGACCTCGCCACGCTTCCGCGCTCGCCGCTCGAGCTCCTCGCCGACGAAGCGCTGCGGGTGTGGTTCGATAGTCCAGGCACGAACGACTACCTGCGCCGGGTCAGCCACAGGCTGAGCGCATTGTCGGATGATCTGCCATTCCGGGTCCGCAAGGCGAGTGAGGAGCTGCTCGCTCGCCATGCCCCGAAACCTGAGCCGCGCCGGGCCCCGGCGGCCGTCGTGGCCCTCGTCAGCGCGACCGTGGGCCGGAAGATGCCGCCCGCGCCACGAGCGCCGGTTCTCCGGATCCCCACATCAGCTCTGGCGCATCCCCCCAAGCCCCCTGTCGCCAAGGTCAATTTGCCTCG
>NZ_JARZHG010000045.1 GCF_029946505.1 Polyangium sp. y55x31 | reverse complement strand
TCCGAGAAACCGCGCATCGCGCGGTTTCTCGGCCTTCGGTCCAGGCCGTGCCTGGTCCGGGGTGCAGGGGGCGGACAGCCCCCTGCTGGGGTGCGGGGCAACGCCCCGCTCCCGCTCAGCCGAAGCCGGGCAGATCGTCGAGTGCGGCGCGCACGGGTGCGTAGCTCTGCTCGCGACCGGGGATCCAGCGGCGCAGCCCTTCCATGTCGAGCAGCTTGCGGTGCTTTGGGTTCGCGTAGGCCATCTCTGACAGGATGCGCTTGAATGCTTCGACCTTGTCGGCGGCGAGTGTGGGCATCGCGTCGAACATGCGCAGGTCGAAGGTTGGCGTCGTCCAGAGAACGTCGACGATGCGTGGATCGACGTGCCCCATTGCCTGCTCGGCCTGGAAGACGAGGCTCCCGACGGCGCCTGCGTGGGCTCGACCTTCGTGTACGGCTGCGAGCACGGCGAGCTCGCTCGCGCCTGTGTCGCCGTGTTTGCCGACGTCGGAGTCGAACGCGAGGATCTTCACCTGGTTCAGATCCACGCCCGCCTGCTTCAGGTAGTAGAGCGGCAGGATCCGTGACTGCGCCGAGTCCCGCGTCCCCACGGCCAGCACCTTGCCGTGTAGATCGGTGAGCTTACGAACGACGACTTCCCGCCGGATGAGGATCTTCGAGCAAACGTCGCGGTCGCGGTCGCGCATCGCGATGCCGATGGACTTGCCTTCGGTGCGCCGCTTCACACGCACGTGGGAGATACCCGAGTTCCAGGCGATGTCGACGTGCCCGTGGAGCAGGGCCTCGATCTGCCGCTCGTAGCTGGAGAAAAGCGCGAAATCGAGGGACACGCCGTGCTCCTGGAAGTGCTCACGCATGCCTTCCCAGATGGTCACGACTTTCGGGTCGTATGCGACCGCCCCTATCAGGATCGTCGGATCAGCCATGCCGTACCTTTTGGCGAGCAACTCGGGCGGACGGTAGCATCGGGACGGGCGTCTCCAAAGGGCCGCGAGCCCCTCCGTGCCCCCATCTACCTCGGCCCGTGCCCATCCCGCGTTTTTCCCGGTCCCAACGAGCCCGCTGCCTTGCCGCGGCATGCTCGCTCGTCTGCCTGCTCGGCGCGGGAACGGCAGGGGCCCAGACCGCGAAAAACCAGGGCACGAGCCCCGGCGAGAGCGCTGCGCTTGCCGGCGAGGAGCCGCAGGCCGCGCTTGCCGCGCCGCAGCTCTCGCCGCCGCCGGACACGAGCGCGCTCGTGGGCAAACCGATCAAGCGTGTCGACGTCGTGACCGTCGGTTCGCGCTGGAGCTCGTCGCCGCGCGTCACGAAGGTCCGCGTGGGCGAACCGTTTCAGCCCTCGGCTGCGCGAACCGTGATGCGCGAGCTCACGGAGACGGGGCAGTTCGCGCGTGTGACGGTGGAGGTGATCGCCGAGGGAGATGGCGTGGTCCTGCGGGTGCACGTGCTACCTCGGCGCATCGTGGCCTCGATCCGCCTCTCGGGTGCGACGCTGGATCGCGCGGCGACGCTCGACGCGGCGCACGTGCGCGAAGGCGGCGAGATCACGGCGCCCATGCTGACGGAGATGGGGCAGCGGATCCGCCGGTACTACGCGGATCACGGCTATCCGCAGGCGAACGTCATGTCCGACGTCTCGGACACCGACGATCCCAACCGCGTCGTCTTGCGCATCGACATCGACGCGGGCGCGCCGCGCACCGTGACGCGCCGCAACTTCGTGATCACGCCCGGCATGGAGCGCGAGGTGAACGGCCTCGAAGAGCGCTACCGGTTCGGGGTCGGCGCGCGTATCGACGAGCCGCTGCTCGAGGAGGCCGATCGGGAGCTCGCCGAGGCGTTGCGGGAGAACGGCTTCTACCGCGCCGACGTCAAACACGCGGTGCGGCTCTCGGCGTCGAGCAGCGAGCTCTTCGTCTACGTCACGCCCGGGCCACGCGTCGTCCCGGTCTTCGAGGGCAACCGCTCCGTCGACGAGGTCGAGCTCTCCGCGGCGATCGCGCCCAAGAAGGGTTTCGAGCAGAAGACGCAGGAGCTCGTCGAGAGGCTCACCCGCTTCTACGTCCAGCGCGGCTTCCTTGACGCGAGCGTCGTCGCCGAGGAGCGCGGCGGCCCGAAGGATCCGGTCCACCACCTCGTGCTCAGGATCGACGAGGGTGATCAGGTGCGCGTCGTCCAGCGCATCTTCCCGTGCTTGCCGAAGACGTGGAACGCCGAGCAGGTGCGCGGCGAGATCGACAGCTTCCTCGTGGAGGATCTGCCCGGCGACAAAGGTTTTTCGCTGAAGGATCCGAACGCGGTCTCGGCGCTCTTCGGTGGCCGCGGGCCACGTGCCGTCGCGAGGCCGCTCGATCTGAACCCGGCCGAGACGTACGCGCCCGAGACCTACGAGCGCGCGCTCAAGCACCTGAAGGATCCCGCCTACAGCAAGGGCTACCTGAACGCCGTCGTCGGTCCCGTGCAGGTCGAGCGCGCGACGTGCAGCGCGCGCTCCCCCGCGGGCCGCTGCATCCCCGAGCCACGCGAGCCGAGCGAGGCCCTCTGCGCGAAGGACGCCCTCGGCCTCCCGTTGCCCGAGCCCGATCCCCCGCAGACGCTCGTGTGCCGCCCCGATCCCGTGAAGCACGTCGAGTGCTCGCGCGAGATCGCGCTGCGCATCCCGATGCACCTCGGCCCGCAGACCTTGCTGCACGATGTCGCCTTCGAGGGCAGCCGCACGCTCTCGGAGCAGGCGCTCTTCGAGACGAGCCGCCTCGAGCTCGGCAAGCCGCTCTCGACGATCGAGCTCGAAGCCGCGCGCCTCCGCATCGTCGAGGCCTACCGCGATCGTGGCTACGCGTTCGCCGAAGTGAAGGCCTCGATCGAGCCCTCGCCCGACCGCACGCGGGCGCGGGCTCGGTTCGCGATCACCGAGCGTGATCAGGTCATCGTCGGCGGCTTCGTCGTGCGCGGCGCGCTCCGCACGAGCGAGGCGCTCATCCTGCGCCGCGTCGCCCTCGAAGAAGGCAAACCATTCGTCGAGCGCGACGCGCGGCGCAGCGAGGAGCGCATCGGCTCGCTCGGCGCGTTCTCCAGCGTCTCGGTGGGCCTCGAAGATCCCGAGGTCCCGCAGAAGCAGAAGCGCGTGCTCGTCACGGTCACCGAACAGGTCCCGCAGTACCTCGATCCGCGCGTCGGCTTCTCCACGGGCGAGGGCCTCCGCTTCGCCGTCGAGTACGGCCACAAGAACATCGCGGGCCTCGCCATCGCGCTCACCCTGCGCGTGCAGCTCTCCTACCTCTTCGACTTCATCGTCCTCGATCCGGGCGTCCGCGCCGACTACGAGAAGAAGCTCAGCGTCGGCCAGCAGCTCGAACGACGGAACACCGCGTCGATCACCTTCCCCGAGATCGGCCTCGGCCCGCTCGTGAGCCTCTCGGTCGACGGCATCGACGTCCGCGACAACCAGCGCGGCTTCGGCATCAGCCGTCAAGCGCTCGTGCCCACGCTCGCCTACCGCCCGACCCGCACGATCACGATGCGCCTCGGCGCGTCCGCGGAGGTGAACGAGGTCGACGTCTTCAACGAGACGGCCATCGACTCGCCGATCATCCCGCTGCTCCGCGTCCCCTTCGGCAGCACGTTCGCCGTCGCCGAGCGCGTCAACTTCGCGTGGGACGGCCGCAACAGCGCCTTCGCCGCCACCAAGGGCGCGCTCGTCGCGCTCGGCGTCGAGCACGTCAACGCGCTGCCCACCGACGAGGGCGAGGCCACGATCAACAGCCACTTCCTGCGCATGTCCGGCCGCGTCGCCGGCTACTTCGAGCTCAGCTCGAAGGGCCCGAGCATCGCGATGAGCCTCGCGGCCGGCTACAACCTGCAGCTCAAGGAAGGCAGCTCCACCTACCCCGACCGCCTCTTCTTCCTCGGCGGCGTCGACACGATCCGCGCCTTCCTCGCCGACGCCCTCGTCCCCGAGGACGTCGCGCGTGGCCTCATCGCGAAAGGCCAGACCACGCGCTCGGCCGTCCTCGCGAACGTCCCGATCCGCGGCGGCGACCTCTCGATCAACCCGCGCCTCGAGCTGCGCGTCCCGGTCACCGACCTCTTCCAGGCCGGCTTCTTCCTCGACACGGGCAACCTCTGGAAGGAGCCGACGGCCATCGACTTCACCCTCCGCTACGCCCTCGGCGCGGGCCTACGCGTCACGACCCCCATCGGCCCCGTCGCGCTCGACTACGGCTTCAACCTGAACCGCCGCCAGTGGGAGGACATCGGCGCCTTCCACTTCTCCATCGGCCTGTTCTGAAGGAAATTTGGGATCGGACATAACCTGTCCGCTCTCCCGCCGTTCAGCCTTGCCTCCTGAACAGCCGGACAGTATACGCAGCCGAGACGAACGGTTCGTGGCGCGCTTTCTGACGCTTGGGGGCTACGCTAGGACAAGCCTAGCTACGCCCCCAAACCCCCAGCCGCAACCCATTACCCTCACTGCCCCCTGCCCCCCGAGGTCGCCATGAGTGACGAGAAGAACCCGAAGCAGAAGCTCGCCGCGCTGGAGCTCGCCATCGCGAGCGTCGAGAAGGAATACGGCAAGGGCGCGATCATGCGCCTCAAGGAGGGGCAGAGCCTGCACGACGACGTCGCCGCCGTCTCCAGCGGCTCGCTCTCGCTCGACATCGCCCTCGGCATCGGCGGCTACCCCCGCGGCCGCATCATCGAGATCTACGGCCCGGAGTCCTCCGGCAAGACCACGCTCACCCTGCACGCGATCTCCCAGATCCAGCGCTCCGGCGGCGTCGCCGCCTTCATCGACGCCGAGCACGCGCTCGACGTGAACTACGCGAAGAAGCTCGGCGTGAAGACGGACGAGCTGCTCATCTCGCAGCCCGACTACGGCGAGCAGGCCCTCGAGATCGCGGACATGCTCGTCCGCTCGAACGCCGTCGACATCATCGTGGTCGACTCCGTCGCCGCCCTCGTGCCCAAGGCCGAAATCGAAGGCGACATGGGCGACAGCCACGTCGGCCTCCAGGCCCGCCTCATGAGCCAGGCGCTCCGCAAGCTCACCGGCACCGTGGCCCGCTCGAACTGCCTGCTCATCTTCATCAACCAGATCCGCCTGAAGATCGGCGTGATGTTCGGCAACCCCGAGACGACGAGCGGCGGCAACGCCCTCAAGTTCTACTCCTCGGTCCGCATGGACATCCGCGCGATCGGCAAGATCAAGGAGGCGGCCGCGAGCGGCAAGGAGCCCGCCGTGGTCGGCAACCGGACGCGCGTGAAGATCGTGAAGAACAAGATGGCGCCGCCCTTCCGCGAGGTGGAGTTCGACATCCTCTACGGCCAGGGCATCAGCCACGCCGGCGACGTGATCGACCTCGCGACAGAGGCGAACATCGTCGAAAAGAGCGGCGCCTGGTTCTCCTTCCAGGGCGAGCGCATCGGCCAGGGCCGCGAGAACGCCCGCACCTACCTGGAGCAGCACCCCGACGTGCTCGAGCGCATCGAGACGCTCGTGCTCGCCAAGCACGGCATCCAGCGCCCCGGCAAGCCCGCCGACGCCGCGTCCGCCCCGGCCGGCAAGAAGGGGGACGCCGCCCCCGCCGAAGGCCGCCGCGCGCCCGCAAAGACCAACTGAGCCATCCCCGAGGGGGCCTTCCTCGTGGCAGGCTCCCTCTCGTCACCATGAACCTCTACGTGATGCGCCACGGCCTCGCGGCCGACAGCTCGCCGTCAGGGCGCGACCGCGATCGCCCCCTCACCTCCGAAGGCATCCTCGGCGTCGAGGAAATCGGCAAGACGCTGCGATCCCAGCACGGGCCCACGCTCGGCCGCATCGTGACGAGCACCTACCTGCGCGCGCACCACACCGCAGAGCTCATGGCCGGCGTGCTCGGCGCCGCGTCGATCCCGATCGAGACCTTCCCCGAGCTCGAACCAGACGAGTCGCCGCCGCTCTCGCTCCTGCACGAGCTCGCCGAAGCCGACGCAGACGCGCTGCTCGTCGGCCACCACCCGATGGTGATCGCGCTCCTGCGCACGCTCGTGCGAGACGTCGCGGAGCTTCCGCTCGGCCTGCATCCAGGCATGCTCGTGGGTATCGCGCGCCCGAGCAGGCCCGACGCGAAACCGCAACTCGGCGGGTCGTTCCGCGTGACCACGGTGCTCCGCCCGGGCCGGTGACGCGCGCGCTCGACAGGCAAGGCGCGCCGCGCTACCCCCTTCCCTCCCCCATTTTCCCCGAGATTGCGCGTGCAGGAAGAGACGAAGGCGAAGACCCCCGATCCGCAACGCGCCATGACGGCGCTCGCCTGGGCCGTCGAACGCGCCGAACGAGGCACACCCCCGCCGCCCCCCGAGCCAGGCGCCGCGCCCACGCACCCCGTCGCAGACAGCGAAGACTTCCGCGCCGCCTCGTCGCTCTACCTCCCCGACGTCCGCCGCACCATCGACCGCATCATCATGTCGCGCGACGCCGAAGACGGTCTCGACGCGCTCCTCGAATGCGGCGCACTCGCCGCGATGCTCCCCGAGGTCAAAGCGATGGTCGGCTTCGGCGACGGCGAGTGGCGTCACAAGGACGTCTGGAAACACACGAAGCAAGTGGTTCGGCAAGCCGTACCGCGGCTCGAAGTCCGATGGGCAGCGCTCCTCCACGACATCGGCAAGGTCAAAACCCGGACGATCTCGCCCTCGGGAGAGGTGCACTTCTTCGGCCACGCCGAGGTAGGCGCGCGCATGTTCGACCGGCTGGATCGCCGCATCCCGCTCTTCAACCCCGAGCCCGCGCTGAAGAGCTCCGTGCGTTTCCTGATCCTGCACCACCTGCGAGCAAGCCAGTACGAGCCCTCGTGGACGGACAGCGCCGTGCGAAGGTTCGCAAAGGAGATGGGCGATCAGCTCCAGGACCTGCTCGACCTGTCACGCGCAGACATCACCACGAAGCGCCCCGAAAAAAAGAAGAAAGGCCTGCGCCAGATCAGCGATCTCGCCGACCGCGTGGAGCAAATCCAGAAGCTCGACGCCGTCGTCCCGCCACTCCCGAGCGGCATCGGCGACGAGATCATGCGCGCCTTCAGTCTGCCGCCGTCACGCAAGATCGGCGAGCTGAAGAAGGCACTGGAAGCAGCCGTCGACAGCGGCGAGGTCCCGTCGCACCAGTGCGCCGACGTCTACCTCGCGTTTTTGCGGGACAACGCAGGGCGCTTCGGGCTCTGAGCGGAGCGTAGCGCCGGGGTTTCACCCCGGGCCCGACCAGGGGTTGTCCACCCCTGGACCCGGACCAGGGCAAGCCCTGGACGCGTGGGCGACGACTGCGCTTCGCGCAGTCGTCGCGGGGAAATTTTGTTTGTAGCTGTCCACCCCCCCTTTGCAGGGCAAGCCCCACGGGTGCATCAACCGCGATGCGGTCGATGCAAGAGGGAACTAGCGGCGGCGGTTCTCGACGAGCGACACGACGAAGTCGACGCCGCTACGCACGCGCTCCGGCAGGAGGCCGTCGATCCGCTTGCCCAGGCTGCGCTCGAACTTCGCACGCTCCTCGCGGAGATCCTCCAGGGAACGCGCGAGATCCCGCCTGGATGCATCGAGCTCACGCTGCACGCTGGCGAGTTCAGAAACCCGCTCGCCTAGCTCACGCTTCACGCTGGCAAGTTCAGAAATCCGCGCGTCCAGCTCCCCTTTCACGCTGGCCAGTTCACCAACCCGCTCGCCTAGCTCAGCCTTCACGCTGGCCAGTTCACCCACCCGCGCGTCCAGCTCCCCTCGCACGCTGGCAAGTTCGGAAGCCCGCTCGCCTAGCTCAGCCTTCACGCTGGCAAGTTCGGAAGCCCGCGCGTCGAGCTCCCCTCTCACACTGGCCAGGTCACCAACCCGCGCGTCAAGCTCCCCTTTCACGCTGGCAAGTTCGGAAGCCCGCGCATCGAGCGCCCCCCGCAGCGCTTCGACCTCCTTCCGAAGCGCCTCGACCTCCTCCTTCGACGGCCCTTGCACCAACAGCGCCAAAGGCTCCGCGGCCGGCGGCTCCGGCGCCGCAGCCACCTCGACGACCGCCGCCCGCATCACCTCACCCTCGGCCGTCCCGATCCAGATCGACGTCGCCCCCTTCGTCGTCGTCGCCAAAAGCACACGCGGCCGCCCCTTTCCACCCGCCGCCGTCGTGCTCACCGGCGCCCTCGGCCCCTCGCCCGGCGCCGCCAGCGACGCCGCGCCGTACAGCGCGATCTTCCCATTCGCGAACGCCACGACCACGCTCGCATCCGTCACCACCGCATCCGCGATCGGCGCCTCCAGCGTGACGAACGAAGCCTCCGCGCGCGCCCCGTCCCGCGTCACCACGCAGAGCCCCGTCCCGCCGCGCTTGAACACCAAGCAATACACGCGGCCGCCGCGCACCTGATCGAGCTCCGCCGCCTCCACCGGCAGCGTCACACGCGCGCTCGGCCCGCGCTCCGGCGCCGTGCCCGGATACACGCGGAGCTGCCCGCCTTGCTCGCCCTCGGCCAAGAGATACGTCACGCCGTCCCCCGCATCCCCCGCGCGCATGCGCCCCGGCACCTCCACGGGCCGCGCGCCGACCTCGCCACGACCGAGCGATAGCGAAAGCACCTTGCCCTCGTCGCTGATCGCGAGCGCGCCTTCCCCCGAAGGACGCGGCAAGAGCGTCCGCATGTCCCGCACGACCTCGCGCACCCGGTATGGGTCGGCGAGCGGCACGGACCAGACCGTTCCTTCCTTGTCGCGAACGAGCGCCACGTCCTTCGAGAGCAGCGCCACTTCTTGCGCGGTGATGCGAGGGAGATCGATCGCCTCTCCGCTCGTCGCCGTCACGGGCGCGACCGCGATACGAGCCGGCCTCGACGTCAAAAACGCGACGAGGCCCGTACTCCCGAGCCACGCAGACGCCGTGGTGCCCGAGCCGAGATCGAGGATCTTGCGCGGAGATTCGAGGTGCGAAGTCGACATGGCCCCGAGGTTAACCGAGGCCTGATGTCCGTGGACGGACTACTTGAGCCGCGCGTCACACGTCGCGCAGCGCTTCGGCACGGAGTCCTTGTGGTAGACCTCGCCGCACCGACCGCAGAGCCGTGCGTCGCGCTCGAACGCGATGAGCTTGCCGCTCGCCTTGCACTTGAGCCCCGCGACCTGCGCCGGCTCGAGCGGCAGCGTCTCGGCCGCCCCCTCCGTCGCGTTCTCCAGCGCCCCCGCCTTGACGTCCTCCATCTTCGCCGGGATCCGCTCGCGCGCCTCGCGCAGCACCTTGCCCGCCGCCTCCGGCAGCGCCGCCAGGGAGATCACGATCGACGTCCCCTCCCCCTCCACCGTCAGCGACCGATCGCCGAGCACGATCCGGCGCACCGCATGCCACGCGATCCGCTCGATCTCGTTCGTGCCCTTCTCGACCCCGACGCCCGCGTCGCCCACGCGGATCGGCAACGCCGGCCGCGGCCCGAACAGCGCCGTCACGAGCAGCACGGCGGCGCCGGCGGCGAGCAGGTACGGCGCCGCCTTGTGCGGCCCGAGCGCCTCGTCGCGCATCCATTGCCCGTACGTCCCGGCGCCGACGAGCACGGCCGCCACCGAGAAGGCCAGCACCGACAGGATCGCCGACGGCGAGCTCTTCGGCTCGAACCGCTTCTCCGTGCGCGGATCCGAGCGGAGCTTCAGCACGACCTCGTCCTGCGAAGGCGCCTTCTTTGCGCCCTTCTTCGTCTTTGCCTCTCCCATCGTCCCTCGCGCTTGCTCTATCGGATGCGCTGCCCGAACGCAAACGAGCCGCGGTAAACTCCCTTCGCATGCTCGGTCGCCTGGCCACCTACGTCGTCCCCGCGGCCTCGGTGACCGTCACGGCCCTCGTGCTCTTCGGCCCGGGTTCACCGAATCCCGCGCCCTTCGTACGGGTGCGCGGCGTCCCCGTGGCCGGCGGCCGGACGATCGCGCTCCGCCTGGAGGGCGCGCGGCGGCTGTTCGGCGTGGACGACGTCGCCGCGCTCGAAGGCGTGACCGTCGAGGTGACGGACGCCGGGGCACGCCTCGCGGCCCGGGAGGTCTCGCTCGGCCCGGACGGCGTGGGCGAAGTCTCGGTCGAGAAAAACGCGCCGCTCACGGGCCCGCTCGATGTCCGGGTTCTCCAGGGAAAAACGGTCCTCGCCGAGGGGACCGTGCCCTTGCGGCCCGCAGAACCCCCGCGGCCCGGCAGGCCGCCGGTGCAAGGCGTGGCGACGGGGGATTTGCGTATCTCGGTGGTCGTGCCGCGAGGCCAGCTCGCCTCACCTTTCCCCGAGGCCGTCGAGGTCCGCGTGCGCCAGCCCGAGGACCTCACGCTCCTGCCCGGTCGCGCTCCCGCAATCACGATCGAGGCGTGGGCGTCCGGCGCCACGATCGAGCCGGGACACGTGGCCTTGCGCGAACGGGGTCCGGCGACGTTCACCGTCACGCCCCTCGCGCACCTCGTCGAGCTCATCCTCGTCGCCCGCGATTACCGCGGAAACGAAGGCCGCTGGGAGGGCCTCTTGCCCGTGCGGCCGGGCGCGATCTGGCTCGACCCCGATCTCCACGCCGGCCTCACGTTCGTCTCGCCCGCCCCGCGGGATCGCGTCTACGCCTCCATCGTCACCGACGCGGGCCGCATCCTCGGCGCGGTCGTCCCCGTCACCCGCGACGACGCCGGTTTTTTCCGCGGCCACCTCGACCTCACGCATCCGGAAGGACCCGCGCAGATCATCCTCTCCGGCGATCCCGACGAGCGCGGCGACGCCACGATCGCCTGGCCCCTCGGGCCTCGATCCCTATCCGCCTCCGCGCCCCGCCTCGAGCCCTTGCTCGATGGCTCCGCCGCGGCCGAAGCACGTGAACACGCGAGAGCCTCCTCGGCGCGGCGCGCGGCCGTCTTCCTCCTCGCCGTCGCGGCCCTCGCGGAGGTCCTCTTGATCCTCGTACGCACGCGTCGATCACAACGTGACCTCGACGCAAACCTCGCCGCGGCCGTCTCGGCCGAAGCGAGCGACGAAGCCGGCGCGCCCATTCCGTCCGAGGACCAACGCCGTATCGTCGCGACTGCACGCGACAGCCATCCGGCGCTCCGCGTCGCGCTCGTGATCACGCTCGTGACGCTCGGCTTTGCGCTCCTCGCGGCCCTGTCCACGTTCCGCCGCTGATTCGTGGCACGGCTTGCCAACGTCCTCGGAGTCGTGTCTGATCGAGCTTCGCGATTTCCATCCACCCTCACGAGGAATGTGCCGATGGCTCCCAGGCTCGCGTTTGGATTGGTTCTGTTCTTGATGGGCTGCGGAGGCGGGGCGCCTCTTCCGGAGACGAAGGAACCCCAGGCGCCCGCGGCCAAGGTCAACGTGCCCGAGATGCAGCGCAAGGCCACCGTACGCGTCAAGGCCGAGCTGCCCGAGGACGTGAAGACGGCGTTCGTCGACACGGTGAAACGCTCGCGCCTCCCGGACGCCATGGGCACCGTCGGCGTGGGCTGGACCTCGACCGGCAGCGGTTTTTTCCTCAAAACGCCGGACGGCAAGGGCCTCGTCTTGATCACGAACCGGCACGTCGTCGACAGCGCGCCGAAGGTCACGATCGTGCTCGACGAGCACACCTCGCTCAACGATTGCGAGGTCCTCTATACGGACGACAAATACGACGTCGCCGTGGTG
The DNA here is from genome assembly GCF_029946505.1 of Polyangium sp. y55x31. Lineage (GTDB taxonomy): Bacteria > Myxococcota_A > Polyangia > Polyangiales > Polyangiaceae > Polyangium. Next base: position 78,201 of record NZ_JARZHG010000045.1, on the reverse strand, counting down.
AAGGTGCCCGATAGCCTGGCGACGAGCGCCATTGCGGTGGCCACGCTCGCCGACGGCGGCGTGAAGAATGACGAGGCCGTCCAGGCCTCGGGGTATCCGCGCGTCGGCGAGCAGCAATCGTACCGGCTCACGAGCGGCACCATCTCGAACGCCGATTTCTCGGTCACGGTGCGCGGCCACAAGTCCTCGTTTTTGCAGCACACGGCCGCGATCGACCCGGGCAACAGCGGCGGCCCGCTCTTCCGCAAGGACTCGCTCGAGGTCATCGGCATCAACACCCTGACGATGCGCTCGAACGACAACCTCTACAGCGCCGTCCCCGCCGCCACGGTGAAGGGCGTGCTCGAGCGTGCCTTCAAGGTCCCGCCGAAGACGGACGTCCAGGCGACGATCAAGCAGATCCAGACCTCGTGCAAGGAGCTCACGGACGAGCTCAGCATCGGCGGCGAGCCCCCGATCTCCACGGTCTCGCTCGTCTCGGATCGCCTCGTCGCCGAGCGCGGCGTGCCCACCTGGGAGCTCCGGTACATCGAGAACGAGCCTCCGCAGCGCAACGAGGAGACGGGCGAGATTGTCCCGGGCAAGCCCAAGGTCAACGAGGAGGCCTTCGGCGAGCTCGTGTCCGCCGTGAAAAAAGGCGACGTGATGGAGCACCTGCGCGGGCTCACGTTCGCGTACCTCTACGTCGACCTGAAGCGGCAAAAAGGCATCAACGGTGATCCCTGCTCGCGCGTCGTCGAGAAGGACGTGCGTGATTACGAGGATCGCGGCTTCGTGCGCGTCGGCATGGATCTCGGCTCGGGCGAGCGCCGGACGATGCGCTTCCGCTTCGAGCAAGGGCACTGGCGCCTCTCCGGATACGAATGAGATCCGCGCGCTGACGCGCCTCGGAGAGCGACCGGCAAGGACTCCTGCGAGTACACCTTTCTGGATCTGCTCCGGGTGGCCCGGCGAAGGGGCCGCGAACCTGCCAATCCTTTTTTGCGGTTGTCCTGCGCCGGCGCGTTTCTCGACGCGGCTCCGCTTTCCCCCTCGTTGCTCGCCTTCGCTGCCCCTTCCGCCTCGAGCCCCATTTGACGACCACGGACGAGCCCCCTACCATTCTCGTGGGGCACCGTGGAGGAAGCCTTTCGGGGGGGCATCCATGCGAAATGGTTCCATGACCAGAACCTGGGTGAGTTGGGTCGCGGTGGCGTTGGTTTCGATCGGCGCCAGGAGCGCGGCGGCGCAGACGATTCGCCTGAGCGTGGACCTGAGCGAAGCGCCTCGCCGAATCTTTCATGCCCGGCTCGTGATCCCCGCGACGCCGGGGCCTCTGACGCTGGTCTATCCCAAGTGGATCCCCGGCGAGCACAGCCCGACCGGCCCGATCGTGAACCTCGTTGGGCTGAAGTTCACCGCCGCGGGCAAGACGCTCGCCTGGAGACGCGACGACGTGGACATGTATGCCTTCCATCTGGAGGCGCCTGCCGGAGCGAATGCCCTCGAGGTCGAGCTCGACTACCTCTCACCCAGCCAAGCGGACGCGGGCTCGACGGCCAGCGCGCAAGTGGCTGTCTTGAACTGGAACCAGGTATTGCTCTCTCCCAAGGGCCGCGCGCCCGGCGAGCTGACTTATGCCGCCACGTTGCGCCTACCCGCCGGGTGGAAGTTCGGCACCGCGCTACCGGTGGCAAAGCAGAGCGGGGAGACCATCGCGTTTGCTCCTGTCTCTCTGACGACACTGGTGGACTCCCCGGTCCTCAGCGGGGCTCATTTTCGGACAATCCCGCTCAGCGTTTCGGGCCTGCCGTCTCACCAGATCGACATGGCCGGCGATTCCGAGCCGGCGCTGGAAATGCCGGCGCAGATGGTCGAAAACTGTGGACGACTGGTCGCCGAGGCCCATGCCCTCTTCGGCGCCCATCCCTATCGCAGATACCGTTTCCTGGTGACGCTCAGTGATCACGTGGGTGGTTTCCTCGGGCTCGAGCACCATGAGTCCAGTGACAACCGGCTTCCGGAGCGTTCCCTCCGCACCGACGGCTTGCGGCAGTTGACGGGCTACGTGCTCTCGCACGAGTTCGTGCATTCCTGGAATGGCAAATACCGTCGCCCCGCCGGCCTGGTGACGCCCGATTTCCAGCAGCCGATGAAGGGAGAGCTGCTGTGGGTGTACGAAGGGCTCACGGAACACCTGGGGAATGTGCTCACGGCCCGCAGCGGCCTCTACACGCCCGAGGAGTTTCGGGAGGATCTTGCGAGCACCGCCGCCACGCTGGATCGCGCCCGCCCAGGACGCAGGTGGCGACCCCTGGAAGACACGGCGATCTCGGCACAGGTCCTCTACAAAGGGCCGCAGGAATGGAGATCCTGGCGGCGGAGCACCGATTTCTACGAGGAGGGCGTGCTGATCTGGCTCGAAGCCGACGGGATCATCCGCCGCCAGACCCGGAACCGGCGGTCGCTCGACGACTTCATCCGCCTCTTTTTCGGCGGAAGCGAGGGCGTCCCTGAGCTGAAGCCCTACACCTTCGACGACCTGGTCGCCGCCCTCCATGCAGTGGCTCCCTACGACTGGAAGGGTTTCTTCGCCGCTCGATTGAGCTCCACGGCGCCGCGCGCTCCCCTCGGGGGCATCGAATCGAGCGGGTGGAAGCTGACCTATACCGACAAACCCAACGAGTTCGCGGAGGCCAACGACAGGGAGTATCTACGGGTCGCAGACTTCAGGTATTCGATCGGGTTGAGGGTCCGCACGCGCAACCAGGACGGGACGATCCTGGACGCCATCCACGGTATGCCCGCGGAGCTGGCCGGCCTTGCGCCCGGCATGAAGCTGATCGCGGTGAATGAACGGCAGTGGTCCGCCGACGAGCTCCGAAGCGCCCTGCGGACCGCCAAGAAGACACGGAAGCCCATCGAGCTGCTGGTGGAAAATGCAGGGTTTTACAGGACGTATTTCGTGAACTACACCGAGGGGGAGAAATATCCGCACCTGGAACGCGACGCCTCGCGACCCGACCTGCTCGGTGAGATCATCAAGCCTCGGGCGAGCGCGAACAAACACCGCAAAAACTGACAGCCCACCGCTCCCGCTCCCCTCCGCGGGCAGGCTCGACGCGCCTCCGCGTGATACCCTCCCGCTCGTGCGCTCCCACGTCCTCGCCGGCTGCTTGCTCCTCGGCTTGCCCTTCGCCCTGGCCGTCGTCGCGCCGCCCAGCGCCGAGGCCGCGGACTTCGACCCGTCCGGGCGCAACCGCAAGAAGCCACCCAAGAACCCGCAGCCCGGCCCGGCCCAGCCGAAGCAGCCGAAACAGCCGAAGCAGCCCCAGGGCGACGGCGAGCAGGCGGGCAAGGGACCGGGGAGCGACGCGCTCATCGCGCGGTACACGGCGATCGTCATCTCGCAGCCGAGCGCGCCCTTCCCGCTCCAGCGGCTCTCGCAGCTCTATCGGGAGCGCGACGGCAACATCAAGAAGCTCGTCGAGGAGTTCGAAAAACGCGCCGCCACGCCGGGCGCCGACGCCTGGGCCTCGAAGGTCGCGCTCGCCGGCATCTACAAGCTCGACGGTCGCCCCGACGACGCGGTCAAGACGTACGAGGCCGCGATCGCGGAGAAGCCGAACGATCCGCAAGCCATCCTCGCCCTCGCGCAGCTCCAGGCCGAGCGCGGCGACAAATCCGCCGCCCGCACGAGCTACGAAAAAGCCCTCGCCCTGCTCAAGCCCGGCCCGGACATGGAGCAGACGACGCGCACGCTCCTCGGGCTTTGCCTCGATCTGAAGGACTTCGAGGCCGCGAAGAAGCACCACGACGCGCTCGTGAAGGCCGCGCAGGGCTCGCTCTTCGTGAAGGCCGAGCTCGGCCGGGAGCTGCTCGCGCGGGCGCTCTACGATCGCGCCGAGGTCGAGTTCCGCGAGCTCGTGAAGGCCGCCGCCGGCGACAACCGCGCCCTCGCGCCTGCGCTCCGGGATCTCGGCCAGGTCCTCGCGCGGCAAAAGAAGACCGAGGAGGCGCTCAGCGTGCTCAAGCGCGCGCTCGCGGTCGCGGGCGGCGCGGCCGGCGTGCGCGCCGAAATCCTGGTCATCATGACCGACGCCTTCCGCGCCGAAGGCAAGCTCGCCGAGCTCATCCCGATCCTCGAAGCCGAGAAGGCGCAGGACGCGCAGCGCCTCGCCACGCTGGGCGGCCTCTACGAAGAGACGGGCGACGTCGACAAGGCGATCGCCACGTACCGCAAGGTGCTCGGCATCGACAGCCGCGCGATCGACGTGCGGCTGAAGCTCGTGCACCTGCTCCAAACCGCGGGCGAGCTCGACGCGGCCATCAAGGAATACGAGGCGCTCATCAAGGCCGCGCCGGGCAATCCCGACTTCGTCTTCGAGCTCTGCGAGACGCTCATCCAGCGCGGCGATCGCCCGAAGGCGCTGAAGCTCCTCACGGAGCTCGAAGCGCGCGCCGGCAGCGAGCCCGAGATCCTGGCCGCCGTCGCCGACTTCTACGAGCGCGTCGAGGAGAAGGACAAGGCCCTCAAGGTCCTGCAGAAGCTCGCGGCCTCGGGCGGCGCCGATCACACGTACATCGTCGACCTCGGCGATCGCTACTACCAGGCCGGCGACAAGAAAAAGGCCCTGGAGACGTGGGCGCGCATCAAGCAGGTCGTGCCGAACCGCGCGCGGGCCAACTCGATCCTCGGCGAGGTCTACCTCGACCACGACATGCCGCTCGAAGCGCTGAACGCCCTGCGCGAGGCCGTTCAGCTCGAGCCGACCAACGTCCGGTACAAGAAAAACCTCGCCGTCGCGATCGAGCGCACGGCCGCGTCACTCGGCAACGCCGCGCAGCGTTACGCCGAGGCGCGCGTGATCTGGGAGGAGCTGCTCGCCGGGGCGCAAAACGACAAGCTGCTCGCGCGCGAGGCGCGCACGCACATCGTGAGCTTGTGGTCGCTCGCGCACGAACTCCCGAGCCGCGTCCCGGCACTCACCGCGCGCTTCAACGGCACCCCGCCCGACCTCGAAGCCGGCAGGCTCCTCGCCGAGGTGCAGCGCCGCCTGCATCGCCTCGCGGACGCCGAGGCCACGCTGCGCAAGGTCACCGAGCTCGCGCCCGGCGACGAGGAGAGCCTGCTCGCGCTCGAACGAATCTTGGTGCTCGAACAGAACCTGCTCGGCGCGATCGGTGTCCTCGAAAAACTCGTCGAGGTGAACCCCAAGCGCGCCCGCGAGTTCTACCAGCGCATGGCTCAGTACGCGGCCGAGCTCTATCGCGACGACGACTCCATCAAGTACGCCGCGCGCGCCGTCGAGCTCTCGCCCGAGGACGCGAACGGCCATCAGAAGCTCGGCGACATGTACCGCCGGCGGCAGGATTTCACGCACGCGATCGCGGAGTACCGGCAGGCCATCCAGAGGAACGATCGGCTCTTCCCGGTCTACTTCGACCTCGCCGAGCTGCTCCTCTCGAGCGGCCAGGTCGACGAGGCCGATCGCCTCTTCCGCCGCGTCGTGCGCTCCTCCCCCGACGAGGAGCTGGTCTCGCGCGCGGCGCGCATGAGCATGCAGATCAACCTCGGCAAGAACTCGCTCGAATCCCTCGAACGCGAGCTCTTGCCCGTCGCCGTCGGCAACCCGCAGAAGGCGATCTACAGGCGCCTGCTCGTCGAGCTCTACGGCGCGATGACGCTGCCGCTCGTGCAGAAGGTGCGCCACGAGGGCGGCACGTCACCCGCGGCGAAGGCGGCCCGCGCCGAGCTCGCGAAGATCGGCGCACGCGCGATCAAGCCGCTGCTCGACGCGCTCGCCGACGACAAGGAGTCGCAGCAGAAGATCGCGATCGAGGTCCTCGCGTACGTCGAGAACAAGAGCGCGGGGCCGGCCCTCTACAACTACGCCACGGGCCAGGCCGACAAGAGCCTGCGCGTGCGGGCCATGATCGCCTGCGGCGCCCTCAGGGATCCGTCGATCCTGCCGCGCTACGAGCAGATGCTCGCGCCGAAGGACACGGGCGCGGCGCTCCTGCCGAGCGACTCCATCGCCGTCGCCGCGGCCTGGGGCGTGGCGCGCATGGGCGACAAGAAGGCGGAACCTTTGCTGGTCAAACTTCTCGGCTCGACCTCGCCGGAGGTGCGCGGCGTCGCGGCCCTCGGCCTCGGGCTCACGCACGACAAGAAGTACACCCCGGCGCTCGTGGCCCTCGCCCGCGCGCCCGAGGCCGGCGCCACCGCGCGCGCCGCCGCCGTGCACGCGCTCGCCGAGCTCGGCGCCTCCCAGAGTGAAAACCTCCACATGCTCGTCGCGCTCGCCGACGCGAACGAGCCGGTCCTCCGGCAGGCGTCCCTCGTCGCCCTCGCGCGCCTCGCGCCGAAGGGCGACGCCGCGCAGAGCGCCTCGGCCGAGAACGCCCTCGCGTCGAGCCTGTTCGCGACCGATGAGTCGATGCGCCGCACCGCCGTCGCCGCCGCGACCGCGCTCGCCACGAAAAACTTCTCCCGCACGGGCGAAGCGCTGCCGGTGCCCGATGGCCCGCTCTCCATGAAGGACATCCTCTCGGGCCTCGGCCCGGACGCGGCGCGGCTCGCGGGTTCCCGCGCCCGCGCCCTCGTCGCGCTCGCGCCCTCGCTCGAACGCGCGGCCGTAGCCGCAGCCTCGACCTCGCCCGATCGCGCCCGCGTCGTGGCCGACGCGCTCCTCGCGAGCGACGTGGAGCTCTCGCTCGCGCCCCTGCTCGGCCCCGACGACAAACTCGATCCCGAGTCGGCCCGCGCGAGCTCCGCCGCGATCGAGCGCATCGCCGCGGCCGTCGTCCCTGCGTTCGTCGCGCTCGTTCGCCATCCGGCGCTCGAGGTCCGCACGCGCGCGGTCGAGCTCCTCGCGCGCAGGCCCGAAAAAGAGGCGCAGGACGCCGTGATCGACGCGCTCTCCGATCCCGAGGAGAGCGTGCGGCGCGCCGCGCTCGCCGCGCTCGGCAGGGTCAAGCACCCGGCCACCATCGCCGCCGTCGCGCGCCTCGGCCGCGAGGCGCCGAGCTGGCCGCTCCGCGTGCGCGCCGCCGAAGCGCTCGGCCGCCTCGGCGCGGGCACGGGCGGGCGGGTCGCCTTCGACACGCTCACCACGATCGCGCAGGAGGACTCGTATGCCCTCGTGCGCGAGGCCGCGGCCCTCTCGATGGCCTCGCTCGATCGCGCCGCCGCCGAGCCCATCCTGCGCAAGCTCTCCACGAGCGACCCCGAGCCCCGCATCCGCCAGATGGCCGCGGACCTGCTCGCCGGGAAAGCCGCGAACTGACCCCCAAAAAGGTCCGTCCCGTCAAACCCGCTCGGGGATCGGCCCTTCCATGTTCATGATCTCCATCCGCACCGACGCGCCCGCCTCGACGAGCGCGCGTTTCGTCGCGGGATCGTTCTCCACGACGACCTGCGTGAACGTGTCCTCCGGCCGCGCGTGAGGCCGGATGGCGTCGAGCAGCGGCCGAACGAGCGTCGGCCTCGCCACGCGGAACGGGAACGACCCCGGAAACGACGGGTTGAAGCAGGCAAACCCCACCCGCGCCTCCTCCGGCCGCGCCGCGTCGACGAGCCGGAGCAGCACCCACCCGGCTCGCGCGCGACAGTTCGTGATCGAACCGATGGGCATGCCAAACGCCGCCTCCAGCGCCGCGTCCTCGCGCGGCTCGATCCTCCGCGCCGTGATCCCATCTTCCCCGCCGGGCAGGCGCGCGAGCACGTCCCAGCCGAGCCGCATCGGCGTCGACTCGTAGACCTTCGCCATGCCGACCGACGAATACAGCGCGATCGCCACGGTGTTCTCGACCTTCACGTTGAGGCACCAGCGCGCGCAGCCTGCCGCGCGGAAACGCTCGGCGCTCGCCCGCATCAGCGCGCGCCCCGCCCCTTTTCCGCGCGCCTCGGGCGCGACGACCACGTGGCGCACGTATCCCGTCTCCTTCAGGATCACCACGTACGCGTAGCCCGCGATATCGCTCCCCTGCTCGAGGATCATCGTGTGGGGCATGAGCTCCGCGGCCCATACCTCGCGCGGAAGCGTGGGATCGTCGGTCCCGAGCTCGGGAAACAGGCGCACGTACACGTCGTAATCGACGGCCGTGGCGGGCCTCGCCGTGAACACCGCAGGCATGGGTGGGAGCGTATCACCGAAGGCACGCGACGCGCCTTCGCGCGGGGCGCTCAGGCAGCCCGACGGGTCCCTCGAGCTTCAGCCGAGAGCTCGCGGAGCTCCGGCTGCTCGACGTCCCATCCGCGGAGCAAGACGGCGCCGCGGATCCAGCTCATGTGCCGCCGTTCGTCCTCGAAGTTCGCCGCGATGAGCGAGCGCAGCTCCTCCGGCACCCCCGCTTGCAGCGCCGACGCGTACGCGTTGTTCGAAAGCTCCTCGTTGCCGCGCATCGCGAGCACCGCCGTCCGATCCTCCTGCGAGGCGAGCGTGGTGAAGCCCTGGATGATCACGCCCTTCGTATCGAGCGCGCTCGGCGGCTCGACGCCCGCGCGCCGCACGTGCTCGCCGAGCTCGGCCACATGCCGCAGATGGTCCTCGCGGAACTCGGCGAACTTCCCCTGGATCTCCTCGTCCTTGCAGACCCCGCGCGCGACCTCGTAGGCCGCTGCGCACGCGAGATCGAGCGCGATGAGCTCGTTCAGACACTGGATGATCTTCTCGTCCATGTCCGCTCTTCCTTTCGTCCCCTGGAGGGCGCCACGCCCTCGGGGGGCTACGTGGCGAGGCCACGCACCGCCCGCAAGCGTCGCGCGCGCACCCGAAGGTTTTTCCTGCCAGACTCGCCCCTCGGGCTCGGCCTTTCGAGGCCCGGCGAGCCCAGGCAAAACCGTGTGCCCGGGTCGCCCTCCCGGCCCTCTCTTGCGCTCCCCCCGACCTGTCTGCTACATGGCGCCCCTTACCCCATCACCGTGCGAGTGATCTCGCGCAACACCGGAGGAAAGACATGGCACGCAAGGCACCGCTCACGATCGTCAAGGAGAAGTTCGGCGACAAGGCCAAGCTCGTCGAGGCGGTCAAGGGCTTCATGACGGAGGACCTCTGGGTCGGCCGTACGAACGCGGACCGCGGCGGCGACAAGGGCCTCGATCACGTCTCGAACGCCAAGCTCCTGCGCCTCCACGCCACCTTCTCCGAGGTCAAGGAGAAGTTCGGCACCCGGGCCAAGCTCATCGACGCCATCCTGACGGCCGAGAACCGGTCGAAGGACGCGGGCTACCGCACGCGCCTCGAGGCCTACCCGGTCCCGCGCCTGTACGACCAGTACAAGGCCGCCTCGAAGCGCGCCAAGGCCGCCGCCGCCACCAAGGCCTGAGCCGGCTCCTCTCCTGCCTCCTCCTCCCGTCCGTCTGTCCCGTCCTCTCGGCACCACACCCTACCCTTGAAGGTTCGGCCTTCCTGGCGTATTGAGCCGCAGCACGGACGTACCGGAAGACCGACGTCCGTCGCACAGCATTTCACGTTCAAAGCCGCCCCTGGCTCCCTCGCGCGCTGCGAGGGAGCTCTGCCCCGTACACGTCGCGCAAGGGCCATGGCCCTCGGGTCCCAAGGGAGACGAAGACGTTGACCAGCAGCCATCACGACACCGACACCGACGCGTGGAGCACCGACGACGCGAAGGCCCTTTACATGATCGACCGCTGGGGCCGCGGCTACTTCGACGTGACCCCCACAGGGAACATCACGGCGGCGCCCCTCCAGGATCGAGGTCGCAAGATCGCCCTCATCGACGTCGTCGAAGAGGCGCGTGATCAGGGCCTGCGCACCCCGCTCCTGATCCGCTTCCAAGATCTCTTGCACCACCGCGTGCGAACGCTGAACGAGGCGTTCAACCGCGCGATCTCCGACCTCAAGTTCCGCGGCACCTACCGCGGCGTGTTCCCGATCAAGGTGAACCAGCTCAAGGAGGTCGTGGAGGAGATCCTCGAGGCAGGCCGGACCTACCACTACGGCCTCGAGGTCGGCTCGAAGCCCGAGCTCTTCGCAGGGCTCAGCGTCCACACCGACAACGAGTCGCTCATCGTCTGCAACGGCTACAAAGACGAGAACTTCATCCGCACCGCGATGATCGGCCGCAAGCTCGGCAAGAAGGTCATCCTCGTCGCGGAGAAGCTCTCCGAGGTGCGGACGATCGTTCGTGTTGCAAAGGAAATGAACGTGGAGCCGATGCTCGGCCTCCGCGTCCGGCTCATGACGCAAGGCGCCGGCAAGTGGGCCGAGAGCGGCGGCGAGCACGCGAAGTTCGGCCTGTCGACGGCGGAGATCCTCGCAGCCTGCGGGATCCTCGCAGAGGCAGGCATGAGCTCGGCGTTCAAGCTCCTGCACTTCCACATCGGCTCGCAGGTCCCCGACATCCTCGTCATCAAGCGCGCAGTGCGCGAGGCGGCGCGGCACTACGCCAAGCTCCGCAAGATGGGCCATCGCATCGAGTACATGGACGTCGGCGGCGGCCTCGCGATCGACTACGACGGCTCACGCTCGACGTTCCACTCGTCGATGAACTACTCCGTCGAGGAGTACGCGCGCGACATCGTCTTCAACATCGCGGACATCTGCGACGACGAGAAGGTGCCGCACCCGAACATCGTGAGCGAATCGGGGCGCGCGATCGTCGCGCACCACTCGGTGCTCGTGGTGCAAGCGTTCGGCTCGATCGAGAAGACCCCAGAGGCGCCGATCGACATCCAGACGGAGGAGCACAAGCTCATCCGGAACCTGCTCGACACGCGCGACAACCTCTCCGTCCAGAACCTCGCCGAGTCGTGGCACGACATCCTCCAGGTGAAGGAGGAGTCGCAGAAGATGTTCGAGCTCGGCCTGCTCAACCTCGACGTGAAGGCGCGAGTCGAGGCCCTGTTCTGGGAGACGGCCGAGCGCATGCAGAAGCTCATCATGGCGCTCGACCCCGCGGAGATCCCCGAGGACGTCGTCGAGCTGCGCAACAAGCTCGCCGACCAGTACATCTGCAACTTCTCGGTGTTCCAGTCGCTGCTCGATCACTGGGCACTCGGCGCGCTCTTCCCCGTCGTGCCGATCCACCGGCTGCACGAGCGGCCTGGAGCAGAGAGCACGCTCGTCGACATCACGTGCGACTCGGAGGGCAAGGTCTCGAAGTTCATCGACCTCTCCGACGTGAAGGAGACGCTGCCACTCCACGCACTACGCGGCGACGAGCCGTACTACCTCGGCATCTTCCTCACCGGCGCCTACCAGGACATCATGGGCGACATCCACAACCTGTTCGGCCGGGTGAACGAGGTGCACGTCTTCCTCGATGACGACGAGGAGTGCGGCTACTACATCGAGGAGACGATCGCAGGGAACCAGATCCGCGAGGTCCTCGCGATGACGCAGTACGACACGCAGAGCCTCATCGCAAAGGTGAAGGCCCAGGTCGACGGCGCAATCAAGCAGGATCTCTTGAAGCCCACCGAAGGCATGCGCCTGCTCGCCGATTACGAGCGCGGCCTCAAAGATCAGACGTATCTGAGCTTCTGAGGTAGCGCCGGGGTTTCACCCCGGACCCGACCAGGGGCTGTTCGCCCCTGGACCCGAACCAGCGCAAGCGCTGGACTCGGGGTCGATGAACTGCGCGATGCGCAGTTCATCGAACGGGCCAGACCGGCGACGTCCCTGCCAACAAAACAGCCGCGCTGACGGTTCAGCTCGAAACGCACCTCCAAGGTCTTGCCACTGGCCCGTCGGAAGAACTGCGCATCGCGCAGTTCTTCCGCCCTCGGTCCAGGCCGTGCCTGGTCCGGGTCGAGGGGCGGACAGCCCCCGCGGGGTCCGGGGCAGCGCCCCGGCTCCACGGCCCTGGATGACCTGGCGGATCGGGGCATTTCCCCCGAGAAGTTCACGCAACGGAAGGGCATGTTCGTGGCGCCTGTGTCAGGATGCGCGCCCAGCGCCACCCGAACCGCCTCGTGGCGCGCCGTACGAACGAGGCGAGCCGTTGATGCGATCTCCGCTTTTGCCGATATTCCTCACCGTCTTCGTCGACGTCCTCGGCCTGACGCTCATCCTCCCGCTTTTGCCGTATTACGCGAAGGACTACGGCGCGTCGGATTTCCAGGCGACGCTTTTGACCTCGGTTTATGCGGCGGCGATGTTCGTCTCCGGCCCGATGCTCGGCCGGCTCTCCGATCGTATCGGCCGAAAGCCTGTCCTCCTGCTCAGCCAGGCGGGCACGCTCATCGGCTGGCTCACGCTCGCGGCGGCCCATAGCCTCGAGATGCTCTTCGTCGGACGTATCATCGCGGGCCTCACGGCGGGCAACCTCAGCATTGCTCAGGCGTACATCTCCGACGTCACGAAGCCGAACGAAGAGCGCACGCAGGCCTTCGGCTTCTTCGGGATCGCCTTCGGCACGGGCTTCTTGCTCGGCCCTGGCATCACGGCGCTGCTCACGTACCTCTTCCGCGACGACCCCGATCCGCTCTTCAAGTACAAGCCGCCCACGCTCGCGGCCGCCGGGCTCAGCTTGCTCGCCATCCTGCTCACGGCGTTTTTCCTCCCGGCGCGCAAGCCCACGGCCCAGACGGGCCGGCGCCTCTCGGGGATGGCCGAGTATCTCGCGCGCCCTGGGCCTCGCAAGCACCTCGCCGAGTTCTTCTTCTTCAGCATCTCGTTTGCTGCGCTCACGGGCGCGCTCGGCGTCTACCTCAAGCGCCAGTTCAACTACGAGCTGCACCAGGCGGGCCTCATCTTCGGCCTCTCGGGGCTCATCGGCGCGATCGTGCAGGGCGGGCTCCTCAAGCGGCTCGTCAAGAAGCTCGGCGAGGAGCGGCTCACTGCGATTGGCCTCGGGACCATGGTCCTCGGCTATTGCCTGCTCGGCCTGGCGACGAACCTCGGGTTTTTGCTGGTGCTCGTGGTGCTCGGCTCGTTTGGCGCGGCCGTGGTGCGTCCGAGCGTGACGACGCTCATCACGAAGAGCGTCAGCAAGGACGAACAAGGCACGGTCCTCGGCGTGAGCCAGTCGCTCGGCAGCCTCGCGCAGATCGCGGGGCCCGCGGCGGCCGGCTGGCTCATCGGTCGCGGAGAGGTCGTGATGTATGGCCTCCTCTGCGCCGGCTTCAGCCTGCTCGGGCTCCTGCTCGCGCTCCAGCGCCGCGGGGTCGAGCGCTCGGTGGAACAGGCGCCCGCGGAGGGGTGATCACCGGCTGGCCTCGCGCAGACAGTACCGGAGGCCGTCCTTCAGGTTCCTGAGCGTCTTCACCTCGCCCATCGCGACCCCGAGGGTCACCACGGTCTGCGCGACGGCGGGCCGGAGGCCGGTGATCACGGTCTTCGCGCCGACGAGGCTCGCGGCGCGGGCGATCGCAAGCAGGCGATCGGCCGTGCTCGTGTCGAGCACCGGCACGCCCGTGAGGTCGATGATCAAGAACCGCGCCTGCAGATCCACCACGCTCCCGAGCGCGGCATCCATCATCTCGGCGGCGCGCCCGCTGTCGACCACGCCCACCACGGGCAAACACAAAACGCCCTCCTGCACCTCCAGGATGGGCGTCGAGAGCTCCCGGATCGACGCGGCTTGGCGCTCGATGAGCGCGAGTTTGTCGCGGAGCTCGGCCTCGGTGTCCTTGCGCTCGGTGATGTCCACGATCGCGCTGGCCAGCCGCAAAAGCTCGCCGCTCTCGCTCCAGAGCGATTGGAACGTGCTCGCCACCCACAGGTACGAGCCGTCCCCGCGGAGGAGCCGGCCCTCGAAGTACGTCTCGTCCTTGCGCGACGCGATGTGCTCGGCGAAGAGCTTCGCCGCGAGCTCTCGGTCGTCCGGGTGCACGAACGCATCCCACTCGCGGATCACCTTCGGCGCGGCCTCCGCCGTGATGCCGAGCAGCCGCGTGAGCCCGTCGGACACGAAGATCGGCTGATCGGGATCGGCGGGGTTCTTCGGATCCGTGGGCACGTAATCCCAGAGGCCGTTCTTCGAGCCGCGCATGAGCAGCTCGAACCGCGCGAGGCTCTCCTCGGCCCGCGCGCGCTCGCGCTCGATCTCGGTCCGGTCGAGGGCGATGGAGAGGACCCCGCGCACGCGCCCCTCCTCGTCGGCGAGCGGCGCGTTGTGCCATTCACACACGACCCTGCGGCCATCCTTCGTGATGTTCTCCGACGCGGAGGCGCGCCCCGAGGGGATGCGGCCTTCGCGGATCGCGTATGCGGCGTCGAGCACCGTCTCGCGTTGCGGCTCGGCCACGATGAGGTCGACGAGCTTTCGACCGAGCGCCTCGCTCCGCGTGTAGCCGAAGATCCGCTCGGCGCCGGAGCTCCACTCGACGACCCCGCGGCCGACCTCGGTCTCGATCATCGCGACGGGGGCCCTTCGCAGGTAGGCTTCGAGGCGCCGCGCGGCGGTGACGGTGGCGCGCCGCGGCTGCTCGATGGATCGCGCGCAGCAGAACACGAGCCCCCGCTCGAAGACCACGCGCATGGTCCATTCGAGCCACTTGAACGTGTCATCTGCGCAACGGAAACGCGTCTCCTGTACGATCGCGCCCTGGGCCTCGACCGAGATGCGCGAGGTGCGCCGGGCCGGGTCCCGGTCCTCGGGGTGCAAACGGTCTTCGAGCCGCATGCCTTCGAGGGCCTCGAGCGAGAACCCCGTCACGCGTTCCCAGGCCCCGTTCGGCTGGTAAATCCGGTTGTCGGAGTCGAGGACGCAGAACAAGGCCGGTGCCTTGTCGAAAAACTCCTGCGGATCGATCCTGGGGCCTTGGGCTTGGGTTTCCATCGAAGGGTGGGCAGTCTACCAAGGGCGCGCGGAGAGGGGTGGCGGGAGAGGGGGGGCGAAGGCACAATCCGCGCCGATGCTCACGGGTAGGCCGAGGGAAAGCAGGAAGCGGGCGCGACGAGGCCCTCTTTTCGCGCTGATCCTCGCTGCTGGGGCCGCCTCCGGATGCAACGACGTCGCGCGCTTCTCCACGGGCCCGCACGAGGCGTACTGCGGCGCCATCACGCTCGGCAGCCCTTTTCGCGAGGGGCTCAGCCCCCGCGTGCAGATGCGCCTGACGCTCGACGCGAACCGGCTCGACGGCGACGAATCGCCGGGCAGGCTCTGGACGTTCGAGGCTGCGACGCAGACGCGGCCCGAGCGGCGGCTCTTTGACGGCGCCGAGCTCCGCCCGATCCCGCCGCTCGCGCACGATCCGCTCTCGCAGTTCGAGATGGGCGACGGTCGGGAGCGGAACACGCTCTTCGCGGTCTCGCCGAGCGAGCCCATGGCCGAGTCGATGCTCGCGTTCCTGTCGCTCCGCTCCGACGGCGGCGTCGAGGTACGGCTCGTGCGCGCGGGCTCCGAGGATCCGGGCGCGGACGAGGGACGGCGGCCGATCTTCGGCATGTTTTCGCTGGTGCGCCGGGAGGGTCAATGCGGGTTCTAGGGATCGAGACGTCGTGCGACGAGACGGCCGCGGCCGTGGTGACGGAGACCGGCGTGGTGCTCTCCGACGTCGTACGCAGCCAGGTCGAGGCGCACGCGCCCTACGGCGGCGTGGTGCCGGAGATCGCCTCGCGCGACCATGCGCGCGCCATCGTGCCTGTGATCCGCGAGGCGCTCGCGCGGGCCGAAATGAAGCCCGGCGACGTCGACGGGATCGCGGTCACCTCGCGTCCGGGGCTGCTCGGCGCGCTTCTCGTGGGTCTTTCGGCGGCGAAAGGTCTGTCGTTCACGACGGGAAAACCGATCGTCGGCGTGGACCACCTCGTCGGGCACCTGCTCGCGGTGTTCCTGCGGCGCGGCGAGGCCGAGGCAGAGGCGCCCGTGCCGTCGTACCCGTTCATCGCGCTCCTGGCCTCGGGCGGGCACACGGCGCTCTACCGCGTGGATGCGCCGCAGCTCTCGGCGATCCGCGAGCTCGGGGCGACGCGCGACGACGCCGCGGGCGAGGCGTTCGACAAGACGGCGAAGCTTCTCGGCCTCGGGTATCCGGGCGGCCCCGTGGTGGATCGGCTGGCGGCGACGGGAGATGCTTCGCGGGCGAAGGATGCGGTGCCGCGATCGATGGCGCATCGCGAGAGCCTGGAGTTCAGCTTCTCGGGGGTGAAGGCGGCGGTCATGCGCCATGTCGCGTTGCTGGGCAAGCCGCCCGAGGGGCAAGCGCTGGCGGACCTCTGCGCGGCGTTCCAGGCGTCGGTCGTGGGCACGCTCGTGGACAAGGCGGTACGCGCGGCGAAGGTGGAGGGCGTGCCGCGGATCGTGCTCGCGGGGGGCGTCGCGGCGAACCGGGGGCTCCGCGCGAAGATGGCGGAGGCGTGCGCGCGGCAGAAGATCGCGCTCTTCGTGCCGTCGTTCGCGAGCTGCACGGACAATGCGGCGATGATCGCATACGCGGGGGCGCTGCGGCTCGCGGCGGGGGAGGCGGACGACCTCGCGCTCGAGCCTTCGACGAAGACGGCGCTGCCACGGGTGACGCGGAAGGGGGCGGGGTTGCGGTGAGGCTCTCCCCCGCCCCTCGCGCCCGTGATAACCTCCAGACCGTGTTCGAGATGCCGCAAGACCTCGTAGGAGCAGATCAGGATCCCTACGACGCCGACGGGATCGATCGCTCGCTCATCCGCTGGATGCTCAGCCTGTCGCCGACCGAGCGCCTCGCGGTGGCGCAGGGCTCGATCGACCTCGTCGAGAGCGTCCGCCCGCTGCCCGATGGCGCTGGCTGACATTCTCCGGACGCTCCTCCACCACAGGGTGGATTTCGTCGTCGTCGGAGGCATGGCCGCGGTGCTGCAGGGGGCGCCCGTACACACGTTCGACATCGACATCGTGTATTCGCGCGCCGAGGACAACGTCGCGCGCTTGCTCGCCGCGCTGCACGACCTCGACGCTGTCTTCCGCACGGATCCCCGAAGGCTCGTGCCCAACGAGTCGCACCTCTTCTCCGCCGGGCACAAGCTCCTCTCGACGCGCCACGGCGTGCTCGATGTCCTCGGCACGATCGAGGAGGACACCTCGTACGAGGATCTCCTGCCGGATGCATTGTGGCTGGAAGTCGCGGGCTCGCCGATCCGCGTCCTTTCTCTCGAGCGCCTCATTCGGATCAAGGAGAAGCTCACGCGGCCGAAGGATCGCGCGATGCTCCTCGTGCTGAAGGCGACCCTCGAAGAGAAGCGCCGTCCGCAATGAACCGTTCCGCCGCGACCCCCACGACGCCCATTGCCCCCCGCCGAAACCCCATGCACATTACCTTCCCGTGCTCACCCCGTCTCGCCTGCGCGCCTCCCTCCCCCTCGCCCTGACCGCGGCGCTCCTCCTCGCCGCCTGCCACAAATCCGACCCGACCCCGTCCGAGCCGATCGCAGGTGACGCCGCGGCCGCCGTGGAAATCCCTGCCGGCACCGTCTCCCTGGAGCTTCGCAACGAGCCGGTCGACGCCGTCGCCGAAAAGCTCGCGTCCGCCGCCGGTAAACCCATCGTCATCGACGCCGACGCCCAGGCCGTCGCCCATTGCGCGCGGATCACGCTCTTCACCGGCGGACCCGTGCCCATCCCGAATACGATCCGCCTCCTCCGCGAGGCCCTCGAGCCGGCCGGGCTCTCGCTCGTCGAGAGTGAAGCCGGCGGCATCGTCGTGCGCCGTATCCCGGACAAACCCTTGCCCGATACCTGCGCGGGGAACACGAGCCGACTCGGCGCGCTTTCCGAGGGACGCGAGACCCCGGCGATCGAGACGGTGGAGAAATTCGCGGCCGGCGTGCGAAAAATATCGGAGACCGAGTACGAGATCACGCAAGCCTCGGCCGATCTCCTGCTCGTCGACCAGGTGGCGCTGCTCCGCTCGGCCCGCATCGTTCCGAGCTTGAAAGACGGAATGCCCGTGGGCCTGAAGCTCTTTGCCGTTCGGCCGAGAAGCGTGCTCGCGACGCTCGGAATGAAGAATGGCGACCTCGTAACCGAGATCGGGGGACACGCGATCTCGAACCCCGACGCCGCGTTCGAGGCCTATACGAAGCTCCGGACCGCAAAAAAGGTCGAGGTGCGGATCGAGCGGCGCGGGGCCACGCAGACGCTCGTGTATCGCGTCGTCGAGAAATGAGCGCCCGTCAGGCGCCGTCCTCTTCCATCACGCGGAGCAGCGCCCAGAACATCGCCTCGCCGTCCCGCTCGCGTTCGAGCGTCTTTCCATGCGCGCGCGCCCATTCGAGCGCGAGCGGCAGCGGGATCCCCGCCTGAGGTTTGCCCAGAAGCTCTCCCGTCACCTTCGTGAGGACGTCGCCCATCGGCGACGGCCGCGGCACGATCTCGATGCCCGGATCGAGCGCCTCGCACAGCGCCGGGTCCGTCACCGCGTTGTATTCCCGGCACGCGATCGGGCGCTCCTCGTAAATGCTGCACAGCCCGCCTTCGAGGAACGGGCAATCGATCCGGAGCTCGTAATATCGCCGGCTCACGTCGTCCCACGCCGCGGACGACGTCGATTCCTTGGACACCAGCGCCGCCCGGCCCTTCGGCGCCTTCGGATCCACGAGCCCCGCCTGTTCGAGCCGCTCGATCGCCCGCAGAAACCGCTCGCGCACCTCCGTGCGGCGCGGCTCCGGCATCGCGGCCACGACCTCCCCGAGCCGCCGCGCCTCGATCGGCGAGACCGGCACGAGCTGGCGACAGCAATGCGTGCAGCCCTTCTGGCACGAAATGTCCTTGCCCTGCGCCCGCGCGTGCGCCGCCCCGATGGCCAGGATCGACGCCGAGAGTGACCGCGCGAGCGGCAAGAGCTCGTGCACGTGCGTGCGCCCGACCCGCACCTTGCATTCGATCTCGTGCTCCTCGCCGAGCACGTGGAGGTGCACCTTCGCGTCCTCGTACGCCTTGCGCGGGCTCTTCACGGACACACCGCCGGCAGCTCGCCGAGCGAGGGCAAGAGCGTTCGATAATCGTCGTGCTTCACGCCGCCCCGCGCGTCCTCTCCGAGCTTGTAATAAAACGTCTTCGGGATCCCGGAACTCGTATACGCGTCCACGTCGCTCGGCATGTTACCGAACGCGAGCTCCGGCAAGAGCCCCGTCGCCGTCTTCAGCAGGCTGAGCTCACCCGATTTGAATTCTGCGGCAGCTCCGCCCATGCGCCCCGTGGACGTCACCGAGGTGTGCACGATTCCCGGCGGGAATCCGCGCAGCGCGAGCCATTCGCGGGTCCGCCGTTCGAGCCAGTGCGGCCGCGCCGTCAGGTAAAACAGGAAAAACCCGCGCCCCGACAGCGTCCGCATCACGTCCACCGCGCCCGGGTGCGTCGGAGAATGGTTCCCCGTGAGCACGTCGCCCACGAGCGCCTCTTCCTTCTCCGTCAACGTGCCGTCGATGTCCGTCACCACGATCCGCGCGTTCGGCGGCAACACTTCGAGGAACAACTCCGCGCTCGTCCCGTCGCCCGCGACCACCATTTTGATCCGGTGCCGCCCCACGCCGAGCGGGCCACCCGGCAATACCTGTGCGAGATTCACGAAGATCTGCCCGCCCCGATCGGCGACGCCGAGCACCGCCGGGTGCGAGCCGTCGTCCTCGGTCGTGCGGTACGTCCCGACCTTTTCCCATGACGCCCCGCAGCCGCGGAGCAGATACACGTCGATTTCCTCGTCCTCGAGATCCTTGTCCGAGGGCCCATACGCGAACTTCCCGAGCACCCATTGCGGGGCACCTGGGAGCAAGAAGAGATCCCGACCCCGGTGCCGCGCGCCCAGCGCCGAAAGCACCGCCGAGCGGTGATGCTGGAACTCCCGCTTCGATTGCGCGGGAAATGGCGTGTCACACGAGGGCCGGAGCGCGCAGGGGCCCAGCGGAATCGCGGGCGCGGGCGCCTCTGCCTGCGCCGGAGTGGCCGCGGGGCGGCTCTGCGCGGGGGCGCCCGAGCACGCCGAAAGGGAGGCGACGAGGCCTGAGATCACAAGAGATCGAACGAAGAAATTCACGGGGAGCCGGATGATGCCAGAACCCGCGAGGGGCGAAAAGCGCGTCGTTCGTGCGATCGATCAGCCCGCGCCGTCGATCGCCGCCGCCTCGTCGGGCTCGAGGAACGGCCGCACGGCGTCGATCGAATCCCGCGAGACGATGCCCTTGCCCGCCGGAGACAGGTGCACGAGGAGCTGGACGAGCGGGGGCGCCGCCTCCGTGACCGCGTTTTTCACGGCGTCGAGATCCGGCGCGCGTTGCGCGAGCAAGACATACGCCGCGGCCGCGCGGATCTCCGGGGTTTGTCCGAGGTCACCCACGATCGACGGCAGCTCGCCGAGGTCGATCGGCGCCTGCTCCCGGTAGCCCGCCCGTTTGTCCCCCGCGGCCCCGAGCGCCGCGAGCCCTTCGAGCCACGCCGAAAGCGGCCGCCCCTGCCGCGCGAGCGCCCGCGCCACGGACGGCGCCCGCGCGATCGGCTCCGAGCGGCGCCGCTCGTACGATTGCAGCAGCGCGGCCGCGTTTGCATGCGCGCGCTTGCCGAGCAGCGGGATCCGCGCGAACGCGCGCCCACTCTCGTTCGTGAGGATCAACGTGGGAATGCCGACCCAGTCGCTCCCGATGAGCCCGGGACCGAGGAGCGGCCAGGGGTAATACGTGACGAAATCGTCGACGGCGCAACGCACGCCGCCCTCGTCGAGGACGAGCTCGACCCGCAAGGCCCGCAGAAACGGCAAGACGAGCGCGATCGCCGCCGAGAAAAGCGTGGCCACGACGAACACGATCGGGGCCGAGACGAAGGGCGCCTCTTCCCCGCCGCTCGTCACGAACGCGCCCCACGAGGCGTACGCCGCGACGCCCGCCGAAAAACCGCCGATCATGGCGGCCCGCTTGATGGGCTCGACCGGCAGCCCCGTGGGCCGGAGCGAGGGCGCGAAGAGCCCCTTTCGAGGGCTCACGCGCGCGCCCGGCTCCGGTGATTGTAATGCTTCGACTGGCAATGGAAGGGCTCGACTACCGCCCGAGGTTGACCTTCGGCCGCCCGGTCGGCCCGACCGGCGCGCCCTTCGCCGCTTCCTTCTTCGGCTCCGGCTTGCCGTCCTTCTTCGCCGGCGCCTTTCGCACCTCGACGCCGCCGAGATCCAGCGCCGCGAGCTCCTTCTCCACGACGGCCGCGTCCCCGACCACGATCACGCGCATCTGATCGGGCCGCAGGTACTTCTCGGCCACGCGCTTCACGTCCTCGGCCGAGATCTTCGAGATCCGCGAGGGGCGCGTGGCCAGCTCGTCGAGCGGCAGCCCTTGCACCGAGAGCGACGCGAGCGTCCCCGCCGTGTCCCCGGCCGTCTCGAAGCGCGCCGGGAGCTGCCGGACGAGGTTCGCCTTCGCGTCCGCGAGATCTTCCGCGGACACCGGCTCCTTCCGCAGCCGCTCGATCTCCGCGAAGATCTCCGTCACGGCCTTGGCCGTCGCGGGCGTCATGATCGCCCCGCCCGCGGTGAAGGGCCCGGAGCCGTGGCGCATGTCGAAGCCGCTCCGCGCGCCGTACGTGTAGGCGTGCTTCTCGCGCAGGTTCAGGTTGAGCCGGCTCGTGAACTGCCCGCCGAGCAGCGTGTTCATGACCATCAGGGCGTCGAAATCCGGGTTTTTCCGGGGCACACCCACCAGGGTCACCGCGACGTACGATTGCGTCGCGCCCGGCCGATCCACGAGGAAGACCCGCTTCTCGCCCTTGCCGACAGCCGGGGGCTCCTTCGGCGCTTTCGCCGCGCTCGCTCTCCCCTTCCACGCGCCGAAGCTCTTCTCCACGAGCGCGAGCGCCGCGGCCTTGTCGATGTCGCCCGCGATCGTGATCGTCGTGTGCTCCGGCTGGAAGAGCGCCGCGTGCTGGCGCGCGAGATCCGCAGGCTTGAACGCCTTGACGGACGTCTCCGTGCCGATGAGCGGCTCGCGATACGGATGCCCGGCGGGGTAGAGCCGCTCGGTGATGGCGTTCTGGAGGAGCACGCTCGGCTGATCGGCCTGCTGCAGGATCGACGTGAGCCGCCGCGTTCGCTCGCGCTCGAGCTCCGCCGGATCGAAGGCCGGGTTCAGCACGATGTCCGCGAGGACCGTGAAGAGCTCGGGCGCCTTGTCGCGAAGCGCTTGCGCCGTCAGGCCCACGCCGTCGTGATCGGCCCAGGCCCCGTACCGCACGCCGAGGGCGCCGAGCTCCTCCGAGAGCTTGATGGCCGAGCGTTGCTTCGTGCCGGAGAGCATCATGGACGCCATGGTGCTCGTGAGCCCCGGGGCGGGCTCCTGCTCCGCGCCGCGGTTCACCACGACGTTCACCGCGACGACCGGCATCTCGCGCCGCATCACGTAGAGCACGCGCAGGCCATTCGAGAGGCGCGCCTCGTCGATCTTCGGCGCGATGAACGGCAGGTCGCCCCCCGATTGCGGCGGCGTCTTCCGGAACGACGGATCCTCGGACGGAGCCGCGGCCGCCTCCTTCGGCGCTTCCTGGGTGGCCACGGGATCCGGCGGGGGATCCGGCGGCGGAGGCACGACGGGCGCGGGCGTCTGGCAGGCGGCGAGCGAGAGGAGCGAGAGGCCGAGCAAGGCCCCGATCTGCGAGCGGCGAGCGAGCTTCTTCACGGCATCCCTCCCACGAGGCGACCGGCGCGCGGCGCGTCCGCGACGGGACGCACGAACGTCACGACGCGTTTGTCCTTCGGCAGGTACGTCGCGAGCGCCTTCGTGACGTCGGCCGGCGAGACCTTCTCGTACCGGGCGAGGTCTTTCTCGAAAAACCCGGGATCCCCGGTGCGGCGATTGTAGTTGTTCAAGAGATCGGCCCGGCCCGTGACGCGCTCGGCGCCGAAGACGAGCCCCGAGAGCGCGCGCGTCTTGGCCCGATCGACCTCCGCGGCGTCGGGCGGCGCGGCGCGCAGCTTGTCGAGCTCCTCGTCGACGACCTTGAAGGCCTCGTCGAGGTTCTTGTCTTTCTGGAGCGTGACCGTGATCTCGAAGACGCTCCCGAGCTCCGCGGACTCCTGCGACGCCGACACGCTCTGGGCGATCTGCATGTCGTAGACGAGCCGCTTGTAGAGCCGACTCGATTTGCCGCTCGCGAGCACGTCGGAGACCACGTCGAGCTCGGCGTCGCCGGGCGCGAAATGGGGCGGCGTGGTCCAGGAGATCACGATCCGCGGGAGCGTGACGCCGGCCTCGACGTCGAGGCGGGTCTGCTTCGTGAGCGGCGAGGGCACGGGCCCGCGAATGGGCTTCGCGTCGGCCCCACGCGGCAGGCCCCCGAAATACTTCGCGACGAGCTCCTTCGCCTTCGCCGGCTGGAAATCGCCTGCGATGACGAGGGTCGCGTTGTTCGGCACGTAGTACCGCTTGAAGAAGGCGCGGACGTCGTCGAAGGTCGCGGCGTCGAGGTCCTGGGGCGTGCCGATCGTGAGCCGGTGATAGGGGTGCGTCGGCGGGTAGAGCGCGGCGCGCACGAACTGCCGCACGAGGCCGTAGGGCGCGTTCTCGTAGTTCTGCCGGCGCTCGTTCTTCACGACCTCGCGCTGGCTCTTGAACGTCTCCTCGTTGGCGTGGTCGAGGAGGAAGCCCATGCGGTCGCTCTCGAGCCAGAGCGCGAGGCCGAGCTCGCCGGACGGTACGGTCTCGTAATAGTTCGTCCGGTCCGTGTTCGTCGTGCCGTTCCTGTCGCTCGCGCCGGCGCGTTCGAGGTAGCGGAAGAACTGGTCCTCGCCGACGTTGCGCGAGCCCTGGAACATCACGTGCTCGAAGAGGTGCGCGAAGCCGTTCTTCCCGGCGCCCTCGTCCTTGGATCCCACGTGGTACCAGACGTTCACCGCGACCACGGGCGTACGGTGATCCTCGTGCAGGATCACTTCGAGGCCGTTCGAGAGGACATACTTCTCGAAAGGCAGAGCCACGCGCATGCCCGGGGCCCCGGCGGGGTTGGACGAGGGCGTGGGGGCGGCCACCTGGGCCAGAGACAGGCCCGTCGGCACGGCGAGCAAGGCGAGGGACACGAGCCCGAAGGCGACCCTCCTCGGTGTTCGGCGCAGCATCGCGGCCCTTGTAGCAAATTCTCGGGCCCGCGGCCCTCGGGATCCGCGCCCTCCCGGCCTTCCGGGAACTCCGCACAGCAAGCTGTTGTCGCGCTCCGAAGACCAGCCTAAGCCAGGCACAACGAGAGCGAGATACCCATGCGAAGGCTCTTTCCTCTGATTCTTCTCGTCGCCATGGCCGGATGCAGCGCGTCCCCCACCCCCGGCCCCCAGACGCCCGCGAACACGGGCAACGAAACCCCCACCCCCGACACCTCGAAAACGCCCCCGCCGGACACGACCGCCAAGGACGAGCCCAAGGCCGAGCCCAAGGCGAAGCCCGACGAGGCCAAGCCCGCCGGCGGCGACAAGGCGGCCTATCGCGAGGAGGAGCTCACCGAGCCGAAGTTCGATCTCGTGATCACGCCCCTGCCCGCGGCCCCGAAAGGCCTGGCCCCGGCGCCCAAGGCCTGCGACGCGTTCGCGTCGCGAAAGCCCGCGGCCGCGCCCGTGTGCGCCGAGCGGGCGCAGGCGCTCGAAGCCCTCGACAAGGCCCTCGCCGAAAAGAACGCGGACAAACGAGACGCAGCCCTCGCGGGCCTGGAGTCGTGCGGGGGCCTGCCGCCGGGCCTCACACGCGCACTCCGCGCCGAGCTCGCGCCCACCGCGTGCGCCGACGTGATCCTGGAGCCCGTGATCGCCGCGCCCCCGAAGGGCATCGACGGCGCCGTCTACACCACGATGCGTGGCCTCGCGACGGCGGCGCGGCTCTCGCGCGCGGGCGACGCGCCCCCCAAGATCACGGCGCCCTACGACAAAAAGAAGCTCGTCGCGTTCATCAACGGGCCGGTGAAGGACTGGGTCGCCGAGCAGGCGACGGCCATCCAGGCGCTCTCGAACGAGGGCGCGGGCCTGCGCTATTACGCGCGCGGCGTCGCGGCCATCGAGGCCGGCATGGCCGATCTCCGTCTCGTCGAGGCCGTCCGCGCGGTGCCGCTTTCGCCCGAGCTCGCGAAAGACGCGGAGGCCCGGAACATCTACTACGCCGAGCTCGATCAGACGCTCGATCCGCGCAAGGATCGCGGCCGCGACGCGGTGCTCGTGGGCCTGCGGGACCTCGCGGCCGTGGGCGTCTTGCGCGACGCGCGGATCGACCGCGCCCGCGGGCTGCTCGCGCGTCTCTACGGCGGAAGGCGTATCGACGCGCTCGACGGGCTCGTCGTGCCGCCGCTACCGAAGGCCACGCCCGCGGACGTCACCGAGCGGCTCGCGACGAAGCTGCCCACGTTCTACGCCGGGCTGCTCCTGCCGAAGGACGCCGCGACGAAGACCGGCGTGCTGCGTTCCCTGATCGAGCGCGGCGTGCCGCTCTCGTACCGCGCCGCGTTGAAGAACGAGAAGCTCGCCGATGACGCGCGCCGCATGTATGCGCGTGCACGCGTCGAGCTCGGCCGCGTCTACCTGCGTGCGGTCGATTTCGATCAAGCGGCGTCGCTGTACGCCGGTCTCCCCGAGGGAGCACGAACGGACGAGGACGCGTTTTTCGCGGCACTCGTCGCGGCGCTGCGCAACGGGCCCGAAGACGCGGCCACGATGGTCCGATCGGCGCCGGTGTCGATGCTCGGCATGGGGCAGATCGCAGGCCTCGACGCGATCACGAAGGCAAAAGGTCCCTTCGCGGGCGCCGCGGCCTTCGACGCCGCGCTCATCAAGCAGATCACGGCTCCCATCGGCGCGGACGCCGCCTATTTCCGCGACGTCGCCACGCGATTCCGCGAGGCCGGCTCCCTCCTCACCGACGCCGCCCAGCGCAAGACCGCCGAGGACCGCGCCAAGGCCGCCGAGGCCACGGCGAGCGCCATTCACTGACGCGCTTTCCCTTCCAATTCTGTCCCACCTCTGCAAAAGCCGTCCCCACGCGAATTTGATCGGGTTTCTGGGGAGCGAAAACGATTACGCACGCCGGCGTCGTTGACGCGGCGTTGACGCGAACGTGACGGGCTCGATACCGTACGAGTCCCCCGTCGCTTACCTGCAGCCCGACCTTTCCCGCGATTGGTCGAACGTCGCGTGGTGCGTCCCAGGAAACCTTTCGTGGAATCGACAGCGTCCCACCGCAATGCGACGCCGCCCGGCGCGGCACACCCGAATGACGTAGCGTACCTTCGTCTCGAAGGCGCGATGCTCCGCGTCGCGGCCGGCGGCGCGCCCGAGCTGGTTCTTGTAGGCGGCGGTACCGGCGCCGCCCGCGCGGAGCTCCTGCGCTCGTTCTGCGAAAGCGCGATAGGGCAATGCACGCTCGTGCTCTCGGGCGAGGGCAACCTGATCCACGCGGGCGAACCTTACGGCCCGCTCGTCTCCGCGCTCCGCCATGTCGCCCCGACGCTCGGCCAGGAGCCCGGCTCCCTCGGCCCGCTGCTCCGCCAGCGCGTCGAGGAGGCCATGCTCGGCAACGGCCGCCTTTTGCTCGACCTCTGCCCGGCGCTCGCCTCCCTCGTGCCGGACGATCGTCCCGTCGAACCCCTGCCCCCCGCGTTCGCCGACGAACGCATGACCACGACCCTGCTCCGCCTGTTCGCGGCGCTCGCCGTGCCCGAACGGCCGCTCGTGCTCGTGCTCTCGCATGTCGACGCGGCCGACGCCGCGACGTTGCGTCTCCTCATGCGCCTCCTGGAGAGCACGGAGTGTCGTTACTTACTGATCGCGGCCACGTTTTCGGACGAGGCGCACGGCGCCTGGAAGGAGACGCTCGAGCCCTGGCTCCAGAGGAGCAGCGTGCCCCGCGTGGACGGCGTTCACCTCGGCCCGCCGGACGACGCGGAGGTGGAGGCGAGGCGCGCCGCCGCCTCCGGCCTCCCGGAGCCTTCGCGCCTTTCGCTCGCGGCCGCCGCTTGCCTCGGTCGAGCCGCCGCTCTCGACGTCGTCGCAGCCGCGCTGGGCACGACCCCGGACGAGGCCGCCGCGTGCCTCGCGCCCGCCGAAGAGGCCGGTCTCCTCCGCCGCGAGGGCGCGGCCTA
The DNA here is from genome assembly GCF_029946505.1 of Polyangium sp. y55x31. Classification (GTDB taxonomy): domain Bacteria; phylum Myxococcota_A; class Polyangia; order Polyangiales; family Polyangiaceae; genus Polyangium. The sequence goes on along the minus strand of NZ_JARZHG010000045.1, from coordinate 51,258 downwards.
CGTCTTCGCCGACGCGCTCGCCGCGCGCGACCTCCGGCGCGAGGCCACGAAAGACGACCCCGCGCTCCTCGCGGCGATGCACCTTCGCATCGGCGCCTTTCTCAGCCGCGAGATGGGCGAGGACGAGCCGAACGAGCGGCTCTACGAGGCGGCCGGGCACATCCTGCTCGGACAAACCGTGGCCTCCCGCGTGCCGCTCATGGCCGAGGAGAGGGCGCGGCTCTGCATCCTCACGTTCGCCGCCGCCCGGCGCGCGCGGGCCGCGGGCGCTTCGAGCGTCGCGGCCGACTACCTCGGCGCGGCGGGCGCGCTGCTCGAAGGACACGACGATCCCGCGGAGATCCCGCCCGACCTCACCTGGAAGATCCTCCTCGCGCAGGCCGAGTGTGCCTCCAAACGCGGCGATCGGCGCACGACCGAGGCCCGCGTCGCCGAGCTCCTGCGGCGCGCTCGAAACGAGCTGGACAGACAAACCGCCGCGCGAATCCTCATCGATCTGCACGCGGGCCTCGGCGAGCACGAGCAGGCCTACGCCTGCGCCGCGTCCTGCCTCGCGCCCCTCGGCGTGCGCCTGCCCGAGCGACCGAGCGCGGGCGACGTCGCGGCGGCGTTCGAGGCGACCTGGGACGCGCTCGGGGACCGCGCGATCGAGGAGATCGGCGACCTCGAACCCATGACGAACCCCGAGGCGCTCGCGGCCACGTCGGCGCTCTTCGCGGTCCACGCGTCGGCGCTGGCCCTCGGGCCGGACGTCGCCGACATCGTCACCTGCCACCTCGTCCAGCTCTCGCTCCTCCACGGCAATGCGCCTGCGTCCGTGGTGGGGCACGTCGCGTTCGGCGCGGCGCTCGTCGGTCGGCTCGGTGATCACCGGGGCGGCTACCGCTTCGGCAAGGTGGCCATGGACCTCGCCGAGCAGATGGGCTCGGCGCTGCTCCAGGGCATCGTCGGCGCGTGCTTCGCCACGAACATCTCCGTCTGGACGCACCACCTGCGCGCGAGCATCGCCTATTCGAGGCGGGCGTACGCGGCCGCCCTCTCCTCGGGCAACACGCCGTGCGCGCGGCGCAGCGGCGCCCTCGTCGCGCTCTTCATGCTCCTCAAAGGCGACCCGCTCGACGACGTCGCCCGCGAGGTGCGAAAGCACGAGGAAGCGCGGCGAGATCCGAGCGATCCCGAGGGCATCGGCGAGCTCCTCGACGCGATCGAGCGATTCGTGGGACAACAAAAGGGCCGCGCCGCGCCGCTGCCCGCCCGTCGCGACGAGCTCACGCCCGAGCCGAACCGCGGCACGCGCCGCCCCCCGGCGCCGATGCGCTTCGGCACGCTCGTGCGGCGTGTCCTCGACCTCGGCGCCCTCGTCATCGCCGGCGAAAACGACGACGCGCTCCTCGCGAGCGCATCGCTCCGGGCCCACGCCCCCGCGTTCGCCTCGCAGGTCCTCCTCCCCGAGGAGCGGTATTTCGCGGCCCTCGCCGAGGCTGGCCGCCGCGCGCCCACGACGCTCGCCGCCCGCCTCTCCACGCTCGACGAGCTCGCGGCCGACATCGAGCGCTGGGCCGACCGTTGCCCCGAGAACTTCCAGCACAAACACGCCCTCGTCCTCGCCGAGCGCAGCCGCCTCGCCGGCCGCGACGTCGACGCGATGCGCCTCTACGACCAGGCCATCGCCGCCGCCCGCGACAACGGCTTCACCCACGGCGAGGCCCTCGCCGCCGACGCCGCCGTGCGGTTTTACCTCGATCGTGGCTTCCCCACGATCGCCGCGGCCTACCTGCGCCTCGCGCGCGCCGCGTACGCGCGCTGGGGCGCGGGCGGCAAGGTCGAGAAGATCGATCGCCGCTACGCCAAGCTCTTCGAGGACCCGGCCACGGGCACGTCGAAGCCCCCGCTCCGCGGTGGATCGAGCCTCGACATCGATGTCCTCGCCGCGGTCCAGGCCGCGCACGCCGTCTCCGAGGAGATCGTCCTGCAGCGGCTCATCGTCACGCTCATGCGCATCGTGATCGAGCACGGCGGAGCCCAGCGTTGCCACGTGCTCCTCGCGACGGAGGGCGGCGATCTCACCCACGCGGGCCGGGCCATCGTCACCACGCAGGGCCTCGACATCGAGGTCCCCGGCGGCCGCGCCCGGGAGCTCGCGACGCTCCTGCCCGAGTCCGTCATCGGCTACGTCCGCCGCACGCGCGAGCCGATCCTGCTCGACGACGCCACGGCCGAGCCGATGTTCTCGGCCGATCCCTACATCGCCCGCGCCCGCCCGCGCTCGGTCCTCTGCATACCGATCACGCGGCAAACCGAGCTCATCGGCCTCTTCTACATGGAGAACAACCTCGTCCCGGGCGCGTTCACCCCGCGGCGCCTCTCGCTGCTCGAGTTCCTCGCCGCCCAGGCTGCGATCTCCATCGATCACGCCAAGCTCTACGCCGACCTCGCCCGCGAGAACACCGAGCGGCGGCGCACCGAGCAGACGCTCCGCCGCAGCGAGGAGCGCATGCGCCGCCTCGTCGAGATCGCCGGCGTCATCCCCTGGGAGGCCGACGCCGAGACCGAACGCTTCACCTACGTCGGCCCGCAGGCCGAAGAGCGCCTCGGCTGGCCCGCGAGCGCCTGGTACAAGCCGAACTTCCTCCGGGATCACGCGCACCCCGAGGATCGCGACCTCGCCCTCGCGGCCTTCACCCGCGCCTCGGCCGACGACAACGCCTGCGGGGTCGAGTACCGCCTGCGCACCAAGGACGGCGGTGCCGTGTGGCTGCACATGGTCGTCAGCGTTGCCGAGCGCGAGGGCGGGCAAAGGCTCCTCTCGGGCTTCTTCTTCGACGTCACGGCGCGCAAGCACGCCGAGGAGACGCTGCGCGAGCAGCTCGAGATCATCCACCGCCAGCGCGAGGACATCCGCACGCTCTCGACGCCGCTGCTCGACGTGTGGGACGGGGTCGTGGCCATGCCCGTGCTCGGCGCCCTCGACGAGTCCCGCGCGGCGCGCGCCATGGAGGTCCTGCTCGGCACGATCACCCAGCGCGCCGTGCGCTGCGCCATCCTGGACCTCACGGGCGTCGCGAGCGTCGACGCGGTGACGGCCGAGCACCTGCTCCGGCTCGTGCGCGCGGTCGAGCTGCTCGGCGCGCGCGCGCTCATCGTGGGGATCCAGCCCGAGGTCGCGCGTACGATCGTCTCGCTCGGGATCGGCCTCGGCCGCGTCGAGACCCGCGCGACGCTGAAGGACGCGCTCCAGAACCTGAGGCCCCGGTCCCCGCACGGCAAACGCGCGACCGAACGCCCCTCGTGGCGGCCCGCGGCGCTCGGACGCACGCCCGAGTGAGCGGAATCAGGGCACGAGCATATGGCCGGTGAAATGCTCGACCGTGTCGGGGACCGATCGGGCGATCCAGGCGCGTAACGCCTCGGGCTCGCGGGGCAGGTCGTCCGGCCAAACCTGCACGGTGCCGTCCCGGCCCACGGACACGGCCCAGCTCCCGTCGGGGGCGATGTCCACGTCCTGCACGACGCCGTCGTGCGTGCCGAGCACGCGCCCCTCGCCGATCGCGAGGTCCCAGAGCCGCACGGTCTTGTCGTCGCTGCCCGTCACGAGCGCCGCGCCGTTCGCCGCGAGCGCGAGCGTGCGGATGGGACCGTTGTGGCCGCGCAAAACGCGGAGCATCGCGCCCGTCGCGACGTCCCACACCCGCACCGTGGCGTCTTCGCCCAGGCTGAGCAGCGTCTCGCCGTCCGGCGTGAACGACAAACCCACGACGCGATATCCGCTCGCGTCGTAGGTGCGCGGCGTCGTGGCGCCCTCGTCCCAGATCCGCAGCTTGTGATCGAGGCAGCCCGTCGCGACGACCTTGCCGTCGGGCGAAAACGCGACCGACTCGACGGCCTCTTCCTGGCCGCCGAGCACGCGGCTCTTTCCCGTGGCGAGCGTCCAGACACGTGCCGTCTTGTCGGCGCTGCCCGTGGCGAGCCTCGATCCATCCGCGGAGAACGCGAGCGCGAGGACCGACTCCTCGTGCCGCCCGAGCGCGCGCATCTCGCCGGAATCGACGTCCCAGAGCGCCACGTCGCCCGTCGTGTGCCCGACCGCGATCGACGCGCCGTCCGGCGAGAACCTGATCACCGGCGCCCGCGCCCCCTCCACGTGCGAGGCCCGGATCTCGTGGCCGAACGTGTCCCAGAGCCGCACCGTGCCGTCCTCGCCCGCGGTCGCGATCACGTCGCCGCTCGGGGAAATCTCCGCGTGGATCACCCGACCCACGTGCCCCGCGAGCGTCACGGCCGGCCCGCCGCCGTTGCCCCGCGTGGGCCAGAGCTGCGCGACGCCGTCGGCCCCGGCGGAGAGCACGTGATCGCCGTCGGGCGAGATGTCGACCTCGAAGGCGCTCCCCTCGTGCTGGCCGATCACGCGGCCTGGCGTGGCGTCGAGCGGGAAGACGCGCGCCGTGCCGTCCACGCTCGCGACGACGAGGCGGGTCCCGTCGTCCGAGAACAACACGTCCGACACGTTGTCGCGCATGCCGACGAACCGGCGCCGCTCCCCGGTCCCGAAATGCACGAGCCGCACGGCGTGATCGTTGCCGCCGTACGCGAGCATGCGCCCGTCGGGGGAGAACGCCATCGCGAACACCGACCCGTCGTACGTCGGGAGCGTCGTGGCCGTACCCGCCTGGAGATCCCAGACCCGGACCGTTCCATCGAGCGCGGCGGTCGCGAGCCGCTTGCTGTCGGGCGCGAAGGTGAGCCGCAGGATCGCCGAGGCTTGTCCTTCGAGCTTTCGTGGTTTGTCCTTCTTCTGAATGTCCCAGAGCCACACGGCCCCGTCCGGGCCGCCGGCCGCGAGCGTCCGCGAATCCGGGGAAAACCCCATGGGAAACCGCGGCAAAAGCTGGGCGGTGGCGTCGTGCACGCGCATCTCGGGCAGCGTGAAGGACTCTCCGGTCGTCCGATCGAACAGCGTCAAGACGCCGCTCTTCCCTGCCGTCACGAAATGGCGCTCGTCCAGCGAAAAGGCCCCTTTGAGCGTGAAATCCGGGTTCGACGCGAGCACGCGGTGCGCGCCCGTCGCCACGTTCCAGGCTCGCACGGTGGCGTCGTCGGCGTGGCTCACGATCTCCTTGCCGTCGCGCGACGGCAGGGCGAACACGATGGGGCGCGTGTGCCCGCGCAGCGTGGAGATCGCGGCGCCCGTGCTCGTGTCCCAGATACGGATCGTGCGGTCTTTCCCCGTCGTCAGCACCCGCTGTTCGTCCGGGAAAAACGCCACGAACCAGACCTCGTCCTCGTGCCCCCGCAGCTCGATCGACGTGCCCGTCGTGAGATCGTAAATGCGCGCCGTGTGATCGTCGCTGGCCACGGCGAGCCGCTTCCCGTCCTTCGAGATATCGACGCGATTGACCGCGCCTCGTTGATCGCGCAGCACCTGCGCCGGCCCGTGCACCCAGGCGTCCGCGGCCACGACGCGCGCCGAGCTCCATTGATCGAACGCCGGCGAGAGCGTCTTCAGCCATGCGAGCGCCTCGTTCGGATCTCGCAGAACGGCCGCGCGCGCCTGGACCAGCGTCAGCTCGTCGGCGTGCGCGACGGCCCGGTGCTCGGCTTCCACCGCTTTTTTGCGCGCCTCCTCCGCGATCGCGTGCTCGCGCGTCGCCCGATCTCGCTCCTTCAGCACCTTTGTGAAAAAGAGCCCCCCGGCCGTGACGAGCACACAAAGCGCCGCCGCCGCTACGGCCAGGGTCGCGCGGTGCTTGCGCGCGAACCGCCACGCCTTCTCCCAGGTCGTGTAGTCGTGCACGCCCACGAGCTGCCCGGCGAGAAAACGCCGCAGATCCTCCGCCAGCGCCTTCGCCGTCGGGTACCGCGCGGCCGGATCCCGGGCCATCGCCTTGTCCACGATCGCCAGAAGATCCAGCGGGATCCCGCGCTGCATCTTGGGCAGCGGCGTCGGCGGGCCTTCGAGCACCCGCTGCAGGATCTTGATGCCATTCACGCCGGCGTACGGCGCGCGCCCCGCGAGCAGGTGATACAGGATCGCCCCGAGCGCATACACGTCCGCGCGCTCGTCCACGGGCTCGGCCGCCGCTTGCTCGGGCGGCATGTACGCCGGGGTCCCCATCACCGAGCCCACGAGCGTGATCCCGTCGACGAGCGTGCCTTCGCCTTCGGAGGCCACATCGTCGCCGCCCTCGATCGCCGCGGTTTGCGCGACATCCACCACGGGCTCCGACAGATCCTTTCCGAGCCCCCAGTCGATGACGAGCGTCTCGCCGTGCGCCCCGACGAGCACGTTCGCCGGCTTCAAATCGCGATGGATGATGCGTTTTTCGTGCGCGTACGCGACCGCGTCGGCCACCGCGAGCACGTGCGTGAGCAGCGGCAAACGCTCGTTGATCGTGCGGGCGCCGTCGATGATCTCGGACAGCGGGCGCCCGGTGACGAGCTTCATCGAATAAAATGGTTCGCCCGTCGGCCAGCGCCCGGCCTCGTAGACCGGGACGATCGACGGATGCTGGAGCCGCGCCGTCAGCAGCGCCTCGCGAACGAACCGATCCTCGGCGGCGGAGCCGGTGTCGAGCAGCTCCTTCAGCGCCACCCGCCGATCGAGCCGCTGATCACGCGCCGACAGCACCCGCCCGATCCCGCCCTGCGCGACCTCGCCGTCCACCGCATAACTCGACCGGTCGACGAGCGGCAGCCGCGCCGCGCTCCACCGCCCCGACGACGGCACGTGTGTCGTGAGCGCCGACGGCGCCTGGCTCGTCGAGAGCGTGTTCGCCGCGCCGTTCGCCCGGGGTGCGCTGGTCGCGGGTTCCCCTCGCTCCGTCTCTCCCGATCCTCGCGATGGCTCCCCGTTCATCGCCCCGATCCTCTCCGCGACTCGCCGCGAAAACACGGGCGAGCATGCTGCCATGCTAGCCCTCACGCACGGGGCTCACCATGACAATTGACGGCGCTCGCGACCCGCGTGAAGACAGCGGGTGCCATGGGGGAGCAAAAAAGCCGCGCAGGAGAGCAACCCAACCGACGAATCCCACTCTACGTGCGCGTGCTCTCCGGTGTCGTCCTCGGCATCGTGCTCGGGCTCGTCTTCCGGGAGCGAAAGTACCTCTTCGGCACCGTCGGCAACGCCGAGCTCGGCCGGCTGGGGATGCTCGTGGTCAAGCTCCTCAAAGCGCTCGCCGTCCCGCTCGTGTTTTTCGCGATCCTCGACGCGTTCGTCAAAACGAACATCACTCTCCGCAAGGGGGCGCGGCTCGTCGTCATATGCGCGATCAATGCGACGGTGGCGCTCTGCATTGGCCTCTCGATCATGAATGGCTTTTCGCCGGGCCGGCACCTCTCGGGCGCGCTCGCGGCGCTCCACCGGCCGGGCGCCGTGGCCTCGGACGCGGCGGCGCAGGAGCTCATTGCGACGGCGAAGAAGGGCAGCCTCGGCCTCCTCGACAATGTCTCGGGGTACGTCCCGCGGAGCCTCGTCGACCCATTCTCCGAGAACAGCGTGATCACGGTCGTCCTGCTCGGCCTGCTCGCGGGCGTCGCGCTGCGGCGCGCGCGGGCGCGGGGGGACGAGGAGACAGCGCGAGGCATTTCGGTGGTCGAGCGGGGGATCGGCGGCGTGTATGCGATCCTCGTCGAGGCGCTCGACATCGTCGTCGGCGTCGTGCCGATCGCGGTGCTCGGGGTCGTCGCGGACGTCGTGGGCAAGGCCGGGCTCGAGGTCTTTCGATCGATCTGGATCTTCCTGGTCACGGTGCTCGCGGCGATGGCGCTGCATTCGCTCGTGTATTACCCGCTCGTCGCCTGGTTTATCGGGAAGAAGCCGCCGCGCGTGTACCTCGGGATCGGCGCGGACGCCATTTTGACGGGCCTCTCGACGAACTCGAGCCTCGCCACCGTGCCCGTCACGCTGAAGGCGCTCGATCGCATGGGCGTCTCGCCCGCGTCGGCGCGCCTCGCGGCGTGTATCGGGACGAACCTCAACAACGACGGCATTCTCCTCTACGAGGCCATGACGGCCGTCTTTTTGACGCAGGCGGTGGGGGCGCCGCTCGGGCTTAGCGGCGAGATCACGATCGGGCTCGCGTCGGTGATGGCGGCGGCGGGGATCGCGGGGATCCCGGAGGCGGGGCTCGTCGTGCTGCCGCTCGTGCTCGGCGCCGCGGGGCTGCCGGACGCCTTGATCGCCACGGCCATTCCGCTCGTGATGACGGTCGACTGGCTCATTGCCCGCGTTCGTTCGGGCGTGAACGTGATGAGCGACATGCTGGTCGCCGTGCTGCTCGACGTGGGCGACGGCAAAAAGAATGGCTCAGACGCCGGCGCGCACGACGGCGGCGGGGAAGGCGTCGCGGATCTCCTGGGGAATCCGGGTGGGCCTCTGGGTGGTGATCGCGACGAACGCCCATGAGGTGACGGCGCGGGCGACCTCGACGCCGTCGGATACACGCACGAGGCGCGTCTTGCGCTCGCAGGTGGCGGCGCCGAATTTCGCGACGTGCGTCCGGACCTCGATTCGATCGTCCAGGAACACGGGCGCGAGGTAATCGATCTCGTGACGCCGGACGACGAAGACCGCGCCGGCGCGCTGGTACGCCGCCCTGTCCCAGCCGACGGCCTCGGAGTGAGCCTTCGCCGCGTCCTGCACCCAGCGCACGTAGACCACGTTGGAGACGTGCCCGAGCTCGTCGATGTCGCCCGGCGAGGCGACGACGGGGAACACGTATTCTTCGGAGGAGGCGGCGGTCATGGCAGGACCGAACGTTCCGCGGCGGCGACGGAAAAGCAACCGCAATCGTCGTGAGCTCCGCTTTCCCCTCGATTTTCCGTCTCCCGTGTTTGATCTCGGGTGACGGGCGCCATTGCGCCGAGAGGTCCCGCGGTCATGTTTGGATCGTGGACGCACGAACGAGCCTCTCCGGGCACGCCGAGGAACATCACGAGGGTTGCTGCGGAGGCCACCGCCGAAAACCGCGGGGGAAAAAGCCTGGCCGCTCGTCGCTCTTCGGCGCGGTGCTCCCGGTGCTCGCCTGCGCCGTGTGCCCGACCTGCCTCGGCGCGTGGGCGCAGGCGCTCTCGGCGGTCGGCGTCGGATTCGTGGTCACCGAGACGCAGCACCTCCTTTTGCTCGTCGCCGCGGTCGTGATCACGCTGGTCGTGAGCGGCCGTCGTTATGCCCGCTCACGCCGCCTGGGCCCGCTCTTGCTCTCGCTCGTCGGCTGCGTCGGGCTCGTCGCGAGCCACGCCCTCGGCGAGATTCAGGTCCTCGCGTGGTCGTCGATTGCGGTGCTCGTGGCGGCGTCGATCTGGCAAGAGCGCAGCCGCCCGGCGGCCCGTGAAAAGACGGAAAGGTCGCGGCGCGTCCTGCGAGCGTGCGAGGCGCCGGCCACAGTGGAGTGACGGCGTTTCGCCGAGCACACTCGCCCGGGCCGATCCTGCCTGCTTCGATGGCGCGCCTGTTCGCGTTCTGCTCTCTCGGTTTCGACGGGCCGAAGACGGCCTCCTCGCGGCGGCGCTGGGGGCCCCTGTTCGCATTCTGACGTCTCGGTTGACCGACCGAAGGGGTTCCGCTCATCCTTTGCGCGCCAAACCGTAAGGAGATGGGACGAGCATGAAATCGAACCGCCGGATGATGGCTTTTTTCCCCGCAGCCCTGGCGCTCGCATTGACTGGTTTCCTGGGTGGCTGTAGCAAATCGTCGTCGGATTCGGCTGCGCCCGCGGGCTCCGCGACCGGCGCGTCGGCTTCGGCCCCTTCGGGCAGCGTCTGCGACATCGCTGCCTTCGAGAAGGAGCAGGACGAGCAGGGCCGCCTGACCCACACCCCGAAGAAGTTCACCGGTTGCAAGCTCGAGTCCTACAGCCCGAGCAGCAAGACGGCCTCCTTCTCGGGCAACGGGAAGATGAAGCTGCAATGCGTGAACATCCCCAAGCCCGAGGGGATGGAGATCGGCGACCTCGCGGATATCGAGGGCAAGGTGGACGGGGCCGGCTTCGTGACGCTTTATAGCTGTGTCGTGAAGAAGAAGTCCTGAACGCCGCCTCCGCTCGCCCCGTCGCCTCCTCTCGGGACGGGCGTCAGCTCAGCGGCTCGTGGTGATCGTGCGCGACCACGCCGCGCTTCCAGTGCCCCGAGGCGTGCACGCGTATGCGCTCCCAGCCTTGCTCGCGCACGAGCAGGCGCATCACCGCGGCGGTCTCGGAGGCCTCCCCGGCGAGCCAGGCGAATCCATCACGCGGATCGGGAAGCTTGGCCGCGCGCACGAGGTCCACGAGCCGCTTTGCCACGTCTCCCGCTCCGCTTGCATCCGCACGGTGCACCCAGCGGATCTCCACGCGGGGCGGGGCGAGCTCGGGCCACGCGACCTGGTCTTTCGCGTCCTCCACCAGCGCCACCACGAAATTGCGCACGGCCGACGGCGTCTCCTCGATACGACGTGTCATCTCCGGCAGCGCCGTCTCGTCGCCGACGAAGAGCTGCCACGTCGGGAGCATCCGGAGCAGGCGCGAGCCGCGCGGCCCGGCGAGGCCCAGCACGTGGCCCGGCGCCGCGCGCGCCGCCCAGGAGGAGGCGACGCCATGCCCGTGCAACAAGAAGTCGATGTCGATGGTATCCGCGTGCCGCGCCCGGATGGTGTAATCGCGCGCGATGGGACGCGCGCCCGGCGGCGGCCGAATTTCGCCGCGCTCGTCGACGACGGGCAGCGCAGGCTCGGCCTCCCCCTCGGCGGGAAACAAGAGCTTCACGTGGTCCTCGGGTGCCAGGGATACGAAGCCCTCGAGCTCGGGGCCGCCGAGCGTGATCCGACGCATACGCGGCGAGAGATCGCGGACGCCGGCGACGACCAAACGGCGAACCTTCAGGGGGTAACGAACGAGATCGAAGGGCGAGTCTTCACGGTTCATGGAGGCGTCTCTCCTGCGGAGACGAAGGTGGACGGCCTTCGCGGATCAGGCAAGCAGGACGCTGCACCCCGCCTCCGGCCCCCTCGATCCACCAGGCACCGTCCTCCGACCTGCCCGACGCCGCCTCGCCCGCGAGGCGCGCCCCGCTCTCCCGCGCGCGCTCCCCGCACCCGTCGAGCGCGGCCTCGCCGCGGCGCCCGTTCCTTCCTCCGGGGGCGAGCTCACATGTTCATGGTTGCCGAGGTCGCCCTCGCCGGCCGTGGCGCCGCTGATCCAAGTTGCACGGCGCTCCCTCGGCGCCGAGGGGAGCGCCCTCGCTTCTGCGGGCCCGGACGCGGCCCCCGAGGCTCGGGATGGCCACGGAACGGCCGCTATCCCGGCGAGCCGGGCGGAGCGTCGGCCTTCGCGGGCTCGTCCGATACGCCCTCGGCGCGATGCACTTCCGCGAGATCGTCGAAGATCTGAGGCATCATCGCGACCTTTCCGAGCGGCTTCAGGATGCCCTCGACGATCGATTTCGTCGCCGCATAACGCCGCAGCCATTTGACGCGGGCCGCCTCGGTCTCCGGCGTCGCCTCCCTGCGATCCACACGCGCCTTGCGCACGCCTTCATTGAGCGCGCCGAGCGCGTCCCTCGCGGCCGCGACGGCGTGCGCCCATTTCGCGAATTCCGGCAGGCTCGCCTCGTGTTTCTCGATCGCCTTGAACGCCTGATCGAGCGCCGCGGCGAGCTTGACGGGCCTGCGCCGGAGCACGGTGCTCATGTTCTCGTGCCGGAGGATGTCCGCCACAATGGCCTCGCCATTCTCTCTCGACTCGGCATATGCCACGAGCCGTCGCAGCACGCTCTTGGCGTTTCCCACCACGTCCGGCTTCCCCTCGGCCGGCTTGTACGTCACCACATCGAGCGCGCCGGCCTTCTTCAGCGCGACCTCCATTGCGTCCGTTTCCGCCGCGAGCCGGTCCGCGGTGAGCTTGACGAAGCCGTCCGCCTCGACGTCGAGGCCGACGACGAGCGCGAGGATCTGCACCACGGCAAATCGGCCGTAGGCGAGGGTTTCATATTGATCGATATAGGAATCTGCCACGCAGGGAGCATCGGGCGGGATGGGCTCGACGGGCAAGGGTGTGGTGTAAATGTATGGAAGGAAGGAGGAATATGGAGGGGCGGGAGGGTTCGGGGACGGTCGGCGGCGTTGTCAAGGCAAAAATCCTCGCGCGGCGCCCCCGACGCAGCGCCGACCGATCCGAGCCACCCGGACGACGGACGACCTGGTGAAAGGAGGGGCTTCGACGTGCAGATCTCTCGGTGGTACCCGAAGGGGACAATGCCCCGCGACGCCTCCCCCGAAGAGCGCAATGTAGCCCTGGTGCGCGAGATGTTCTCCGAGTTCGCCTCGAAGCTCGACGCCTCGAAGCTCGACGTCTACCACACGCCCGACTTCGAGATGTTCAGCAACGACGTGCACTGGGATCGTCGGACCTACGACGAGTTCCACCAAAAGGCCTTCCGGGAGCGCAAGGCGCTGCGGGTCCGCTACCACGACATCTTCGGCCAGGGCGATCGCGTCGCCGCGCGTGTCGACATCACGCTCGTCGACCTCGACGACACCGAGACCACGGTCCAGGTGATGCTGATCGCGCAGATCTCCGGCGGGAAAATCCGGCGCCTCTGGGAGCTGACGTTCCCGCCCTGGCAATAGAAATGGCGTTTGGCGCCGCCGGTCCGCTTCCACCCCCTCGTGATCCCGATCTAGGATGCGCGCCCCCCGATGACCCAGCCACGCCCCTCCACGCCGAGCTCCTCGGCCCATCCGCTCAAGGTCGCGCTCTTGCTCTTCGGCTCGGGCCTCTCGGCGCTGGTGTACCAGACCGCGTGGCAACGCGAGCTTCGCCTCGTGTTCGGGTCCTCGACGGCGGCGAGCGCGGCCGTGCTCGCGATTTTCATCGGCGGCGCGGGCGCGGGCAGCTTGCTCTTCGGCGAGCGCAGCGACGCCTCGCCGCGGCCGCTCCGCCTTTATGGGCGGCTCGAGCTCGCCATTGCGGCGCTCGCGGCCGCGAGCCCCTTCGCGATCGACCTCGCGCGGATCGTGTATCGCGCCGCGGGCGGCACCTTTTTGCTCGGAATGACGCTCGGCACGGCGCTGCGCCTCGCGCTCGCCGCCCTCGTGATCGGCGCGCCCACGGTGCTCATGGGCGGCACGTTGCCCTCCGCCGCGCGATCGGCCGAGAGCCAGACCGATACACAGAGGCGCGCCGTCGGCTGGCTTTATGCGGCGAACACGCTCGGCGCGGTCGCGGGCGCCACGCTTTGCACGTTGCTCCTGCTGGAGACGCTCGGCACGCGCGGCGCGCTCTGGGTCGCCGCGCTGCTCAATGCGATCGTCGCGGGCCTCGCGCTCCTCGTGGACAAACGGCTCGCCCCCATGACCGAGGAGCCGGCCGTCACGACGAACGAAAAAGAGAGCGCCGCGGCCACGCCCGCAAACTTGCCGCCGCGGTTCGTGCTCGCATTCGCCGCGCTCTCGGGGTTTCTCTTCTTTTGGCTGGAGCTCGTCTGGTATCGCCTCCTCGGCCCGCTGCTCGGCGGCACGGTGTATACGTTCGGCGTCATCCTCGCCGTCGTGCTCCTCGGGATCGGGCTCGGGGGCCTCTTGTATCCGCTCCTGTTTCGCCGTCGCGCCCCGTCGGCGCGGGGGCTCGCGCTCACGGCGGCGCTCGAAGCGCTCTTCGTGGCCGTTCCTTTCGCGCTCGGCGACCGGCTCGCGGTGCTCGCGCTCGCGGTCCGGCCCGAGGCCGGCGCGGGGCTCTTTCATTACGTGCCGGGCTGGATCGCGCTGACGGCCATCATGGCGTTTCCGGCGGCTCTCGTCGCCGGCGTGCAATACCCGCTGCTCGTCGCGCTGCTCGGCCAGGGCCGCGCGCGCGTGGGCTCGCACCTCGGCACCGTGGGCGCGCACAATACCCTCGGCGCCATGGTCGGCTCGCTCGCCGGCGGTTTTTTCCTCGTCCCCTCGCTCGGCGCCCTCGGCTCGATGCGCGCCGTCGTCTTCGGGCTGCTCGCCATGGCCGCGGGCGCGGCGTTTTTCGCGATTCGTGTCCCTGCCTTGCGGCGCATGATCGCGGCGCCGGTCTCGGCCGTCCTCGCCTTCGCCGCCATTCTCTCGCCGGGCCCCTCGGCCGTCCTCCGGCACACGCCCATCGGCGCGGGCCGCGTCGATCGGGTCTTGCTCGACACACCCGCCTTCACGCGCTCCTGGATCGAGGACGTCAAGCGCGCGATCCTCTGGCAAGCCGAGGGGCGCGAGAGCAGCGTCGCCATCGACGGCACCGACGGCATCGCGATGGTCGTCAATGGCAAGATCGACGGCAATGCCCGCGGCGACGCCTCCACGCAGGTGATGGGCGGCCTGCTCGGCGCCTTGCTGCACCCCGATCCGAAACACGCGATGGTGATCGGCTTCGGCACCGGCAGCTCCGCCGGATGGCTCGGCAAGGTGCCCGCGATCGAGCGCGTGGACGTCGCCGAGCTCGAGCCCTCCATGCTGGAAATCGGCCGCCGCTGCGCGCCGGTGAACGAGGACGTTCTTTCGAACCCCAAGGTTCGTATGCTCCTCGGCGACGCGCGCGAGATCCTCCCGACCGTGCCGGCCCAGTACGACGTCGTCTTCTCCGAGCCCTCGAACCCATATCGCGCGGGCGTCGCGAGCCTCTTCACGCAGGAGTATTACCGCGCCGTGCGCGGCCGGCTGAAGGAGGGCGGGCTCTTCCTGCAATGGGTGCAGATCTACGAGATCGACGTCGATACGCTGCGCACGATTTACGCGACCCTCGCCTCGGTCTTTCCGGCCGTCGAGACGTGGTATCTCGGCTGGAGTGATCTCGTCCTCGTCGCCTCCGAGGCGCCGCTCGCGCACGATCCGGAGCTTTTGCGGACGAAGGTCGCCGCCGAGCCTTATCGTCGGGCGATCTTGAATGCCTGGCGCACCGAGGGGATCGAGGGGCTCTTCGCGCATTACGTCGCCGGCCCTCCGTTCGCGCGGGCCCTCGCCGACGTGCCCGGCGCCGTCTTCAACACGGACGACAGAAACCGCGTCGAATTCGGCTTCGCGCGGGCCGTCGGCAATTTCGGCTCGGTGTCCACGTTCTTCGAGCCCGTCCGGAAGCGCAAGGAGGACCGCCCGACGCTGAAATCGGGCACGCTCGATTTCGTGCGTGTCGCCGAGGACCGCGCCGCGCAGGTCGCGGGCGACGGCTCGGACCCGGCCATGCCCGAGCACCTCACGCCCGACGCCGAGGTGCGGGTGCAAGCGCTCGTCAATTACGCGGCCGGCAACCTCGAAGGCGCGCTCTCGAAATGGGGATTCCAGGAACAAGGTCCGGTCGGCCCGGTGGAGACCACGCTCGTCGCCGAGGGGCTCGCGTGGAAGGGCGACGACGCGGTCCTGCCGCTGCTCGAACGGCACGCCCGTGATTTCCCGATCGAGGCCGACGTGATCCGCGCCCGCTACGAATACGCGAAGGGCCGGCGCGCCGAGGCGGTGAAGCTGCTCGAAAACGCATTCACCGCTTACCGGCGTGACCCTTGGCCGTCGACGGTGATCATGAGCCGGGCCCTCGATCTCGCGCGCGAGCTCGGCCAGAGCGCGCCCGCCGACGCGAGGCGCCTCTTCACCGCGCTCGATACGCCCTTCTCGGTGCTGGTACTCGAATCGACGCGGCGGAACGTGCGCGTCGATCTCGCGGAAGTGCTCCCCGAGGAAAACGCGTGTGTGGCGGCATTCTCGGTGCTCGAACCGCATCCGCCGTGGGACGAGCGAATGCTCGGGCTGCGGCGCGATTGTTATGCGCGCTTCATGCACCCGCTCGCGGCGGAGGCGTCTCGCGCGACGGAGCGGCGTGCGGCGTGCGTCGGATGGCGAGGGTGGCTGACCTGTCTTTGAGGGAAGCCGCCGCGCCGGGGCGCCGCCCCGGACCCCGCGGGGGCTGTTCGCCCCTCGACCCGAACCAGCGCAAGCGCTGGACCATTTGGGGAAGAACTGCGCGATGCGCAGTTCTTCCCACAGGCCGGTGGCAAGACCAGGCACGGCGTTGCCCGTCGAAGCGGTCTTGCCTGGCAGGGTCGTCGCTGGTCTTGCCCTGACCGTTCGATGAACTGCGCATCGCGCAGTTCATCGACCCCGGGTCCAGCGCTTGCGCTGGTCCGGGTGCAGGGGCGGATAGCCCCTGCTGGGGCCTGGGGCAAAGCCCCAGCGTACCGGCTTCGGACAATAATTGCATTGACCTGGCCCCTCCTGCGGAGTATGCGGCCCCCCCGGGGGCAAGAAAAGGTGGAATGAGCATGCTTCTCAGAGATAAAGTGATCATTATTACCGGGGCAACATCGGGCATTGGCGAGGCGACGGCGCTGGAGGCCGCGCGCCAGGGGGCGAAGGTGGTCCTCGCGGGCCGGCGCGAGGAGAAGGGCGAAGCGCTCGCGGCGCGCATCCGCGGCGAGGGCGGGAAGGCGCTCTTCGTGCGCACGGACGTCTCGGTGCCCGCGGACATCGAGGCGCTGGTGGCGCGCACGCTGCAGGCGTTCGAGCGCCTCGACGGCGCGTTCAACAACGCGGGGATCCCCGGGCCGATCGGGGCGCTCGCGGACGTGCCGGTGGAGGAATACCGCAAGCTCATGAATGTCAACCTGGATTCCGTGCTGCTCTGCATGCAGCACGAGATCCGCGCCATGCAAAAGAGCGGCGGCGGGGCGATCGTCAACTGCGCGTCCATCCTGGGCCTGGTCGGAGCGCCGGCCTTCGGCGCGTATTCGACGGCCAAGCACGGGCTCGTCGGAATGACGAAAGCCGCGGCGGTCGATTACGCCGCCGCCGGGATCCGCGTGAACGCCGTGCTGCCCGGGCCGGTGGAGACGGAGATCTGGAACCACGTGAATCAGGGCGACCAGGTCTTCGCCGCCTTCACGCAGGGCGTGCCGATGCAGCGGTATGCGCGGTCGGAGGAGGTGGCGAGGCCGGTGGTGTTCCTGCTGTCGGATTGGTCGTCGTACGTGACGGGTACGCACCTGGCCATCGACGGCGGATACATGATCCGCTGAGGAGGCCGGCGCTCACGCCCCAACGACCCTCTCCAGAGCCGAAGAACCCGCGCTTCAGCGTATGGTTTTTCCGAGCCCCGCGAGCGCCTTCGCCGCCGGCGCGGCCACATCACCTTTCATATCGGCGAGCGCGAGGAGCACGCCGCGCTCTTTCAGGAGCGCGAGCAGCGCGATGATCCCGCGACGGTTCGTCGCGTCGGTTTGCGCCGCGCGGAAGAGACGGTATCGCAGCACGGGCCGCGTCACGGCGTGTGGTTTCCTGCCGTACCGGGCGCTTTCGAGCCCCGTGGCGACGGCGTCACGCACCCACGTCTGCCGTTCGCCGCGCACCACCACGTCCGCGGCCTCGTCGGCGCGTATCGCCAAGCGGACGAGCCTCGCAAACGTCGGCTCGTCGTCCGCGATCTCGCTCGTGCCATACGCAAGGCCGTCCTTGATCCGCTCTTTTTCCTGCGCGTCGAAGCCGTCGATGGTCGAGAGCAGCCCCGTCATGGGGCCGGAGCCACCGCGCAGGAGCGCGAGGGCCGCATCGACGCGGAGCGCCTTGTCGTCGAGCTTCGCCTGGAGCTTCGTCTGCGCCGCACGGTCGAGCGCGATCGAGCCGAGCCCATAGGCCATGGAGCGACGCACGCTGCCGAGCGTCGTGCTTTCGAAGAAGTCGACCATATCCATGGCGCTCGCCGCCGCGGAGCGCTCGGAGAAGGCGACCGCATAACAAGAGGCGATGAACTCGGCCTTGGGCCCGCCCTTCGTGATCTGTGCCTTGATCTTCGGAATCAGGCTCGCTCTCGTCGCGTCGTCCGCGCACCACGCGAGCGCCTCACAAGCCACGTGGCGCGCCTCTTCGTGCCAGGTCGTGTCCTCGATGAACTTCACGAGGGGCGGCACCGCGCGCGGATCCGCGAAATGGGAGAGCCCCTCGGACGCGCCGTAACCGATTGCTCGCAGCGCCATGCCGAGCATCACGATGTTGTCCCTGTTCAGCGCGTCCTCGGTGATGTCGAGCGCGGGATCCTTTTTGCGTTCGAGCTGGGCCACGAGCTTCGGGAACGACGGCTCGTCGTGGAACATCCCGATGTATCGAAGAGCGGATTGCGCGAGCTGAAGTCCCTCGGGAAAGGGCGGCAACGCCCCTCTCGCCGGGAGCGGCGTCTTCGGGAATGCCCAGCCGCGAAGGAGGCCGAGTCCCCTGACGGATCGAATCGCCGCGAGGGCCTGCATTCCATAAAAATGCGGCTCCCGCGTCTCACGGACCCACGCGATGACGGCGTCCTCGACGGCCGCGCGGATCTCGTCGACCTTGTCCGGGTGCATGGCCGCGAGGTCACCCAGGAGGCGCGCCGCACTGATGCGCTGCAAATCGTTGCCGGAGAGGTGACCGTTCTGATCCGCCTCCCACCAGCGTTCCTGGTCATGAAGATTGGTCGGCTTGTGCTTCATGCGCTCGCCGAGCAAACGCGCGGCCCGGAGGTCGCCGATCTCCGCGAGCTGCGCGCCGACCACGCCTTGCCAGTGCATCGAGGGTTTCGTCGCCTCGACCCAGGCGACGAGCGGATCGGCGCCGCGCGGGTCGGAGGCCGTGCGAAGCACATCCATGATGTACTTCGTCTGGAAATACGTCGTCTCCGGCGGCGTCGCCGCGACGGCGTCGAGCGCGCGGACGAGGCCCGGTCCGCCGAATCGCTCGCCGATCTCGTCGACCAGGCGAGACCACTCGGGATGCTCGGCGCGCCGCAATGCCTCGAGCAAGGGCTCGATCTGGTCGGCGCGCGGCGTCTTCGCCGCCGCAGGGGTCGCCGTCTCCGTAGGCGCAGGCGTGACGACGACCGGGGGCGGAGGGGTGGTCTTCGGCGGCGGAGGAGGCGGCGATGCGGAGCAGCCGAGGAGGAAAAAGACAAGGCCGATGGCGCGGCGCTGAAACACGGCTCCACATAACCGTTACCGCCGGAAGATGCAATCCGGAAGGCTCGTCTTCCGCCGCGCGGGAACGTGCGCGGGGGCGCGCCATCGGTTACCGCTCGCGCATCACGTCCGCAATCAAAAGCAGGAGAACGAGGGTGCCTGCTGCGAGATGGATCAAGGTCGCGGCGCTCGGGAGGAAGAGCCCGAGGAGCGCCCCTGCCATTGCGATCGCCGCGGGCAGCGCGATCCGCCGCCGGTCGGTCCATGCGAGCGTCCCGAGAACCGTCGCGAGGAGGACGAGATCGTTCACGAGGACGTGATCGAGCGGCGTCCCGAGGCGTATCCCGATGAGCCGGTGCACGAGCATCACGGCCTCCACCCCGGCGACGATCCCCGCGGCCCGCCGCCCCATCCGGTTCTGGGAGAGCCTTCGCCACCGCACCACGATGACGGTGAGGACCAGCAGGAGAGCTGCGCAATTGACCAGAATGACGAGCTCGAGGGTCACCTCGGCGCGGAAGAGCCGGCGAAACGCAAGGCCCGAGGTCACGACCACGACGCCGAGGAGCGCCACGCGCAAGGTCACGAGCTCGCGCCGGATCACGCGGCGGTCGCTCTCCGGATCCCGCGGCAAATGCGCCTCGATCGCCGCGAGCAGGGCGTGCATCGAGGGGAATCGCGCCGCGGGATCCTTCGCCAAACCCGAGAGGAGAATGGGCCCGAGCCATGCCGGCGCTCTCCCGCGCTGCGCCGGGATCTCCGGCGCAGCCGCGAGGACGCGGCGCGAGAGCGCGACGAAATCTCCGTCGAGGGAGTACGGCGGGACGCCATACGCCGCGTGATAAAGCGCCGCGCAGAAGCTCCATTGATCACTCGCCGCCGTCGCGCGCTCCCCGCGGAGCTGCTCCGGCGCCATGAACGCCGGCGTCCCGGCAATCGCGCCGCGCGGCAAAATCGACACGTCGAGCGCCCCGGGCCGACGGCTGGGGGGCGCGGCGTCGCGTCCCGCCTCGCCGTTCGTCCCGGCGTCACGTCGGGCGAGCGCCGCCATTCCGAAATCGACGATCCGCGGACGCCCGTCCTTGCCGACGAGCACGTTCTCGGGCTTGAAATCGCGGTGCACGAGGCCCGCGTCGTGCACGGCGGCGAGGCCCCGCGCGGCGCAGAGGAAGAGGCTCAGCACCTCGGGAAAGGGGCGAGGGCGCTCGGCGAGGTGCGCGCGCAGCGTGGGGCCCTCGACGAACTCCATGGCCAGGTACACGCGGCCCTCGTGCTCGCCGGCCTCGTGAATCGCGACCACGTTCGGGTGCGCGAGGCGGCCGAGGGCCTGGCCTTCACGGAGGAGCCACCCCACGCCGGCCACGCTCGGGCGCAAGAGCTTGATGGCCACGCGACGATCGAGCATTTCGTCGTACCCCATGTAAACGACGCCCATCGTCCCCTCGCCGAGCTTTCGCACCACGGCGAACCGACCGATGCGCGCCGCGACCGGGGGCGCATCGGGGAAGGCCGCGGAGGGCCGCTCGGCCCCGTCGGCCTGCATGGGCAGCTCGCGCAGCGCCGCGGAGAGCAGCGCGGGGCGCGGCGCGAGGAAATCACGGTCGGCCCTTCGATCGTGCTCGAGGAGCCGATCCACGGCCGCGCGCAGGGCCCTATCGCCCTCGCATGCGGCGTCGAGCCGGAACTGCGCCTCCTCGGGTCCGAGATCGACGACGGCGTCGAAGATCGCCTCGACACGCCGCGGATCCGGCCTCTCCGTCGTCACGTATACGCTCCGCGGGAGAGCACGTCGTGCAAATAGGCCCGGGCGAAGCGCCACTCCCGCTCCACGGTGCGCGTCGTGACGCCGAGCGCCTCCGCGATCTCCTGGTCCTGCAATCCCCCGAAAAACCGCATGACGACGACCTGCGCTTTTCGGGGATGCTCGGCCTCCAGGCGCGCGAGCGCTGCATTGATCGAGAGCACGTCCTCGATCCCGAGGAGCTCCGCGTCGACGGCGATTTCCACGTCGAGGGGCTCGGCCCGCTGTCCGCCGCCGCGCTTCGCCGCGACCTTTCTGCGCACGTGATCCACGATGATCTCGCGCATCGCCTGCGCCGCCGCGGCGAAAAAATGCCCCCGCCCGTTCCAGCCGGGCCCCGGCGATCCCACGAGCTTCAGATACGCCTCGTGCACGAGCGCCGTCGGCTGCAGCGTATCGCCCGGCCGGAGGCGCGCCATCTGCGCCGCCGCGATGCGGCGCAGCTCTTGATAGACGAGGGGCAAGAGCTCCTGGGTCGCCTGGTCCCGCCCCGCAGCAATCTCGGCAATGATCCGCGTGACCTCGTGGTGCATGGCAAGGGGCCATCATCACGGGATTCGCGCGCGAGTGTAAAGAGCGTAGCAGTGGCGCGCCCCTCGGCATTCGCCCTCGCGAAAACCTTCACGGCGAGGCCATGTGCACGATCACAGCCCGGATCGCTTCGAGGACCTGGTTGTCTTTTTCCTTGGCGAGCGCGGACTCGAGCCAGGGCAACCACACGGTCGTGTCCCGGAAGAATGCCGCGCGATACGTGGCCTGACGTACCTCGGGATCCGGCGATGTGGTCGCGAGGGTATGCAGCAGCGTGTCGACCGCCGGCATTGCGATGAACCGCAATGCGTAGGCCGCCGTCGGCGCGAGCCGGGGAGACGCGAGCGCCCCGCGGATCACCTCGAAGGTCCGCGGATCGCCGCTGTTTCCGAGCGCCGCGAGGAACATGTCGCGCTCGACGTCGTCCGTCGCGCTCGCATACCGCGCGAGCAAGTCGGCCACCGGATCGAGCCCTTCGCCGACGTCGCCGCTCGCCGCGAGCGAGCGCCCCGCGGCGCCGAGCGCCATCGTGCTCAGGTTGCGCAGGGTTTCATCGTCGCCGGCGGCACCCTTCGAGAGCGCGGCGACGGTGTGTTCGTCGGCGACGGGCATCATCGCGAGGCTCACGGCGGAGTGCCGGCGCGCCTCGATCGACGCCTCCGGGCTCGTGAGCGCGTCCGCGAGTGCGTCCGCCGCCTCCTCGGTGCCCGCCGCGGCGAGGCCGCCGGCGAGGAAGTTCGCCTCGGCGTCCGTCACGCCGCTCGCTGCGAGCCGTTTGCCCGCTTCGAACGCCTCCTCGGGCCGCACGCGGAACAGGGCGCCGGCCGTGTGGATGAGCGTCGCGCGCCGCTGCCCGACCTCGTCCCTCGGCTGCCCGTCCGTCTCCGCGAACGCGGCGCGGAGCTCGTCGAGGTCGTGGCCTGCCGCGCGCCGCTCGTCCATTTCACGCCGGCTCGCGCTGCGATCCCGCTTCGGCGGGACCATGTTCGGTTCCTCGTAGGCGCCTGCGAGGGCGCGCGCGGCGGAGAGCTCGGCGCGCGTAGCCTTTGCGCGATCGACGAGGCGCAGCGAGACCCGGAGCTCGCCCGCGACGTCCCCGAGCGCGGTCTTCCGAGACGTGCGGGTCGCCTCGTGGGCCGTCGCGGACTCGATACCATTCTCTCCATCCACGACGATACGCAGCTCCCCCTCGGCCACGAGGGGCGTCAGGCCCTCGTGCATGCGCACGTAGCCTCGCTTGTGCCGCTCGACCGTGCGCTCGCCTTTTCGCTCGTAATCGGCGCGGTAGGTGCCCGAGCCGTCGACCTCGTCCGCGGACCAGGTCAGGCCTTTGTCGCGCGTGTATTGCGTCGCCGAGACGAGGCTCGTCAAGAGCAGGCGGCTCGCCTCGTCGGTCCGCGTATCGAAGCGCACGCCTTCGAGCCGGCCCTCCGCGTCGTAGGCGAGCAGGATCGGGCGGCGCAGATCGGCCCCCCTCGGCGCCTCGCCGCCCGACACCTCGAGCGACGGATCGACGAGGCGCGCCTCGCAGAGGTTCGTGCCGGGGATCGGCAAGAACGAAATGCGGCCTTCGAGGTGCGTCTCGACGAACGTCTCTCCGCCGACCGTGACGTGCTGGGCGAGCGTCACGGCATAGACGCGCCGCTCCGAGGCCTCGGCGCGCGCCGAGGGCGCGATCGACGCCTCGGCGGCCGTCGCGGCGGCGGCGGGCGAAACGGCGCTGGGAGCGCACGCGCGCTGGAGGAGGGCACCTCCTCCGAGCAGGGCGGTCGCGAGCAGCGGAAGGGCGGCGAGTGGGGAAAAGCGTCGCTTCATGGGACTCCTCCAGCGTGCGTGTCGGGTTCGTCAGGGCGGGAGGATCACCAGGAAATGTTGCCCCATTTCGCGAAGAGCTGGCCTCCGGCGGTGAAGCCGTCGAAATTCACGAGCGTCTTGCTGTCGGAGTCCATGCAGTATTCGAGCTCGACCTTGAGCTTGCCGTCCAGGGAATGCAGGCTGTAATCGAGGGACATGAGCACGGACATCGAATTGTCTTGCGGGTACGTGGCCGTGATGACGGCCGGCACGTGGAGATCGAGCGCCGTGAGCGAGCCTTTCACGGCGACGCTGGCGCAGGCCGCGCCCACGTCCGCGTCCGCGTCCGCATAAGCCCTCGCGTAGGGCTCGGCAATCAGGCTCATGTACGAGCTCGTGATGCTGGGGGTCACGTCGACGCCGAGCTCGCCGCCCACCTTGCCGTCGAGGTCGATGTGGACGCCGAGCAGGCTGATGTCCTCGTCGGCCTTGAAGAAGGTCCGGCTCACGCCGAAGGGGATGGCGTTCGTGATCGAGGCCGAATACAGGACGACGCCGACGGCGGCTACATGGACGCCGCCCGAGCTCACGCCGTTGTTGTTGTACATGAGCGCGTACGCGTCGACGATTGGCTTGCTCACGCCGAAGGCCTTGGCCGTGGCGTGGAGGTCGGCGCCCATCTTGAGGTAATCGGCGCCGTAGCTCGCATCCGTCGGGAAGTTCTTTTTCGTCTGCAGGCCGGTCCAGAACGTGTACGAGGCGCCGAAGCCGCCGTCGCTCCAGCCCGCGGCGTCCTGGCAGACAGGGCCGCTGCAGGAGGGCGCGGCGGCGGCGGGCGCCGGCGCGGCGAGGAGGGCGGCGAAGGGGGCGAGGCGGGCGAAGGTCTTCAGGATCTCGGGCTGCATGGTCGTCTCCGGGGTGCGTGAAAGCCCTCGGGAGCGCTCACCCTGAGCGCGCCGGAGAGCCGTTCCGCCCTTCGTCCGCAAGACGAGGCCCCGACCCGACATGCCTCGCGCGTTTTTTTTTCGCGGCCCCCGAGAGCCTCGTTGCGTCGGGGGCGTGCTTGCTCTTCCATCGCCACGATGGGGCACGCGCACCACTTCTTGTCCCGGCTCGATCGCGTCTCGCTCCCGCACGTCGAGCTCGCGCTCTCGCTCTACCGCGACGAGAGCCTCCTCCGGTACATCTTCGACCGGGCCCGCGTGCCCGAGAACGCCGAGCGCGTCGCGCTCTCGCTCGATCACCCCGAAGAGGGTCCCTTCCTGATCGTCACGCGCGGCGGGCGCTTCGTCACGTGCCTCGGCGAAGGCATGAAGGTCTCGAACCTGCCCGTCGTCACGCGCGGGCAGATCGACGGGTTCTCTGCCAAGGCCGAGGAGCTGCGCGAACGCCTGGAGTCCGCGAAGGCGCTCGCCGGGGGGAAAGGCGTCCGGAGCTTGCTGCGGCGAATCTACGAGGCCGCCGACGAGCTCTCGCGTGAAGAGTTCGTCGCGATCTCGGCGCTCCAGCCGCTGTACGCCTTCGAGTTCTTGCGCCTCTACCTCCACGCCGCATCCGAGCTCGACGACGCGCGCAAGACCACGCTCCTGCCGCTCTTGCGCAAGACCGACAAGCCGAGGCCCGTCTACGACGACGCGCTTTATGCGTACTGGCGGACGCTCTGGGCCATGGGCCATTTCGCCGTCCTCGCGACCCTCGACGGCCGCGAGACCTTTCCCCCGGGCTTCCTCGAGCTGCTCGGCGAGACCACCACGTTCTCCTGGCCCGCCACGCGGCAAGGGTTCTTGCCCTTCGCGCTCCGCGGCGCCTGGGCCACGGCCCGCATCGGCAAACCCCTGCTCGGCCTGTACAAACGGTTTTACCAGGACGCGGAGAGCGAGCTGCAGAACATCGACAGCGCGCTCGGGATCCTCGCGATTGGCATGCGCCACGCGCGGCTCCGCGCCGAGGCGGAGAAGGCGCTCGGCGCGGACATCCCGGAGAAGTGGAGAGACACGGAGCACGGCAAGGTCACGCGCGCGATACGAAAGATCGCCCGCACCATCGCAGAGATGGAGCGCGACGCGCCGGAGGATCGGCAGGCCTGCGTGCGGGATTTCGGCGCGCACCTCTGGGTCGGGATCATGAAATCGAGGCCCGCGGGCCCCCTCCGATACGAGCGGGCGGAGGACGTCCCCGAGGATCTCGCCTGCGCGGTCGCGGCGAACACGTTCCAGTGTTATCTGCGTGGATCGGCGGGGCTCGCGAATGCATTGACCTGGCTCTACACGCTCATTCCGTGGGCGGCGCGCGCCGCGCCGGAGGCGCTCTATCTGCCGCGGGCCGCCGTCGCGGCGGTGCACGAGCCATTCCGGCCGGAGCTCGCGCTCGGCGTGCTGCGCGCCATGCGGGATCACGTGGCGCCCGCCAGGAGGCAAGCGCCCCCCGAGGGTCCCGCCCGCAAAGGCCCGTGCCCCTGCGGGAGCGGGAAGAAATACAAGCGGTGCTGCGAGGAGAAGGAAACCGAGGAGAAGACGGAGGCGGAGGTGGATTGAGCCGGGAGGCTTCACAAAACTCTGGACACCGCCCTCCCCCCTTTTCTAGCCTCCCGCGTCATATCCCGTACATTCACACCTGTCGATCTCGTCCAGCTCCCTGTCGTCGATTCTCATGGCGCGATTGCCCTCGCCAGCGCCGTCGAGGCGGCCGCGGCGAAGTA
Source organism: Polyangium sp. y55x31 (assembly GCF_029946505.1). Classification (GTDB taxonomy): domain Bacteria; phylum Myxococcota_A; class Polyangia; order Polyangiales; family Polyangiaceae; genus Polyangium. The sequence goes on along the minus strand of NZ_JARZHG010000045.1, from coordinate 25,540 downwards.
TCCTGATCTTCCGCAGAGCGTCGTCGAGGCCGTCGCTCAAATCGCGGCCGATCGCGCCGTCCTCCAGCAGGCCATTGCCAGGACGCCAAGCGGCGTCGTGACGGTGAAGGAGGCCGATCGCCGGGTGGACAAGGTCGGCGGGGCATTACACGACATCCTTGCCGCGTGGGCGTCCATGGCCGAGTTCGTCCCCGAGGGCCAGGGCGCGCTCGTCGCGCTCGAGCGACTTTTCCCCGAGGGGCGTTCGTTCGTGAACCTCAAGGTGAAAGAGGAATGGGCCGCCATCGCGACCAAGCTCGCGACCGTCGAGCGGGAGGGGCTCGCGACGCATATTGCTGCCATCGGCGCCGCGCCCGTCCTGGAGACCTTGAGGCAAGTGCACGCGCTTTATGGGTCGGTCATCGGTACCACGGAGGCCCCCGAGGAGGCGCCGGAGGTGCGTGAGAGCAGGAGCGCCCTGCTCGACTCGATTCGCGACTACGTCATCCAGGTGGCCGGCACGGTCAAGCGCGGCAAGCCCGAGACGGCTGTGCGCGCCGAGGCCCTCCTCAAGCCCGTGCGCGAATGGGAGAGCACGAAGCCCGCCAAGGAGAAGGCCGAAGGCGGCGCCGGCTCGAACAGCCCCTGATAGGTCCGCGCCGGGCCGGGGCCCGAGCAGAGCTCGCCGGCCCCTACTTCCAGACCCCCGTGAAGTGCACGCCGCCCCCATCCTTGGCGAATTGGGGCGTGATGATGACGTTCGGCGGGGGCGGCTCGGGACGACTGGCAAATCCGATCAGAAATCCACCCAAGGACATGGCGCTGACGATACCACCCACAGCGGCGACCCCGGTCCATGTCGAGGCTTCCGACTTCGAGTCCGCATTGTTCACGAAGACGAGACCCGTCACGAGCGCACCCAATCCAACCGCCATCCCGACTCCACTCGCGATCATGAGGCTCTTGGGCCAGGTCGGCGGGTCGACCTTCGTGGTCGTCGATAGACTCGCGTTGATCGAGATGTTCAGGGGCGCCGCCGGGAACGCCACGTATTGACTCTGGATCCGGTGCTGCATGGCAATATTGAGAGTCTTCCGCTCTCCCGCCTCGATCTCGAAATCCGTCTGGTTGTGATAATATCCGTCGGCGATCGCCTTGATGAAATGTTTCCCTGGCTCGACGTAGATCTCGTCGTTGTAGGGCCAGTCCATCACCAGCTCGCCGTCCACGTTGATACGAACGCCGGGGATGTTGATCCGTAGGGCAATCGTCCCGACGTGCCTGGCGCAGTAGGCCTGGACCGCTCGCACCTCTTCGAGGGAATGCAGGGCGTAGTCACGTAAAGCCCAGAATGCCACGACCGCCTGGATGCTGCGAGCACAGGGCAAGAAGAGTCCGGCCCTCGCCTGGGCGAAGCCAAGCTCTAGCTGCGTATCCGGCAGACCGTGGTGCGCATGGGCATCCTGATACTTTTCGAGCGCCTCCTGCGTCTTGCCCGCCTTTTCGAGCGCCTGCGCCTCCTGGAGGCGCTTCCGGGTCGCGCTGTGAAAAAGCGACACGAGGGCTCGATCGGTGTTGTAATTGGTATATGGGATGACGAGGTTTTCGGGAACCTTGACGGGTCGCGCGGGAGAAGGAGCGACCAGAGGCTCTGCCATAGCCCTGGACGGATCATCGGCCAGAGCCAACGAGGAGGCCGATACCGCGAGGAGAACCGTGCTTGCGAGGAGTAGGTGCTTCATGAGAACGAGCCTACACGCAGGCGCATCGGTCGGTCAAGACGAACCCCCTCCGCGGACGAACCCTTCCGCGGACGAACCCCAGTCCAGCGCTGCAATTCCCCTCAGTCTTCGACGACGCGGATCGGAAGCCACTTGAACCCGGTCACGCCGGCGCCCAGGTAGATACGGCGGACCTTGGGGGTGACGAGAAACAGGGGACAGGGGAACACGGCTTTGCTCACGTCGCCGTTGAACTTCACCTCGCCGCACCATTCCCAGGTCACGTTCACGTCACGGATATCGGCGACGTCCTTGGCGCGGTAGGTGAGGCGCAGAGGGACCTCTGAAGGGTTCGTGAAGCTGCTCCGCCCGCAAGCGCACGGCTTGTAGGGTTCGATCCCGGTCGAACGCGGCGACATCCGAGGCAAGGTGCGCGTCGCGCAGACCTGCTGCCAGGGAAGCTCGACACGCCGCCCGTCCTCCATCCGGGCGCACACCCCGCGGAAGGACAGCCCCGAAAGGCCAGCGCTCGCGAGCTGTTCGGCCATCTTCTCGTCGACGAGCATATCGTCGTAGTAGGTCGCGGCCGCGCGCCGACCTTCGAGCTTGGGCAGATCTTCGCCGTCGATGATCATCGCCGACGTCTGCCGGGCCCCCGCGCCGCAGCGCGGACAAGCTTCGGACATGTCGTACGTCGTGCCCAATCGGGGCCCTCCGAAGACTTGGTCATTGTTGTCGTACAACATGACGAGCAGCGGCGCGGCGTCGAGCTCCGCCTCCGTGAACTCGTCCCAGCGAGATTCGAGCGGCTCGAGGCCGAGCGCCTGGAAGCGCCCTTGCAGGATGGGGAGCCGCGGGTCGTCGACGTACATCGCGGCACGCAGATAAACCGAGCGAGTCCCTTGAATGACGATCTCATCCACCTCGGCCACGTCGGGCCCGCAGCCCGCTGGTTCCAGGATGCTCTTCCTGGGATCTGGAACATCCGTCACGTTGTCGAAGAATCGAACCTTGGTTTTCATACTGTGGTTTCGCCTTCCACGTCGTACGCGGCATGCTCATTCGACGAAATACGATTCGATCGCCTTGAGCCAGTGCGGGCGGTCCTTGTAGACCCGCTGGTACATCTGCCTGATTTGTGCCTTGTTCTTGGGGTCCGTCAGCAGCTCCGTGGCCGCCTCCCTCAGTTTCTTCCCCATCGCGATGTGCTCCTCCCGCGTCAAGAGCACACAGGGTCCGTCCTTCGGGTCGAACCCGAGCCTGGTCATCCTCGCCGTCTCGAAGATGTGGTGCGCCTCCCACTGGCCTCCCCGACCCTTCGTGAACTTACCCATGATCTTGTACGGCCCGATCGCTCCGACACTGTGCAGCGCATCCGCGATCGCCGGCCCGACCTTGCTATTGCTCAAGAGCTCCGCCGTCTTCTCGCTGAGATCCGTCTCCGTGAGCACAAGCCGCGTCTTGTTCTTCGCCGCTTGATGTAACTTCTTGAAAAATGCCCTCGCCTCGGCTCTTCCGGCCGCCGAGAGCACGATGAGGCTCGCGACGGTCTGGGCCACGGGATTGTCGAAGCCGTCCGGGTTCTTTCCGTCGATGACCCCGAAGCGCTTGCCGTCCGCCCGCTTCGTGTCCTCGTTCAGGTTCCCGTCGACCATGGCCGCGAGGAAGGCGAGCTCTTCCGCGAGCTCCTCCGCGGTGGTCTTCTCCTCCCCGTCGCCCTCGCCGTCCCCCTTGCCCTTCCCGTTGCCCTTGCAACCCTCCTTCGTCTGCTCGCAGGACGCCACACTGGAGAGCGGCGCTCCGGGTCGAGATACGCGCTCGGGCAATGCGCCGCCCCGATCCACCAGCGTGCAATGCTCGTCCAGGCACTTCGGTGGGTGCACCTCGTCCCGCTTCGGCAACACGCCCTCCGACGGCAGTTGCGGCTCGCTCGACAGCACCCCCTCGGGCGGAGGCGGCGCGGGCCGAGGCTTCTCCGATGGACGCTCCGGCATCTTCTTCACGCCCGGCGGCACGACGTCGCCTTCCTCGTCCTTCCCCGGCTGGGGCGGCGGCTTCGACTCCGAGGTTTCGGCGGACGCGGAGGCCACGGCCTTGTTCTCCTCGGCCGGGGCCTTGGACGCGTCCTTCGGCGGAGCCGGCTTCGGACGCGGCGGCGGCGCGGGACACTTCAGCTTGTCATGGGGCGGCGGCAAGAACCGCACATTTTCGGGCGGCGCATACGGGTCGTAGACGAAGACCGTGAGGCCACTCGTCTTGGCCGTGAAGACCGCCCAGTCTTTCGTGATGACGGTCGCGCTCCCCGAGAGGGCCCACCTGTCCATCTTCGGTTGCCCCGGGAGCCGCACACAGACGGGGATCTCCGCACGGGCGACCATCGGCAGGCATAGGACGAGAAGGGCGAGCGGCAGGCACCAGGCGACGAGGCGGCGAGCCATGAAGGCAAGGAATCCGAAACTTCAAAAGCAGACAACTTCCCAACATACCCCTCACAACCGCCTCCCTGTTTCTCTGGCCTCCGGCACCATGGCCCGAATAGGCTCCGCGCCCTCTCTCCCTATCGCCCTCGGCCCCCGATCCGGGATCCCTCGACGAATCGACAAGACCAACGAGGCCCTGCAAGGCCCCGCCCCCACAATCATCGACGCGCCGCTCCACCCCCAGGGTGGCTGTGCTCGATGGATCTATCGCCAGGAGCCATCCTCCGGCCACCGTGGCGTCCCATGTCCATTTCGGAGAGATACCCCGAGGGAGGCTCGCGGCCATCGAGCCACGTCGTCCCGGCTCCCTCCCGAGGGGTATGCGTGGTGTGTCCCTCTCGGAGAGGTACCCTGGGGGTGGGTAGGGAATGTACGTGGACATCGTCGAGCCACCCTGGGGATGGGCAGGGGACGAATGTGCACGGAAGGAATGCACCCTGGCGAGGGTGCGGAGGCGAGATCGGAAGGGGAAGCGGAGGCGAGAAGAGGCTCTGGCGGCTCGGGAGATGTCGGTGGGGGGCCCCTATCCTGCCTCAATCCCTCTTGCCCGCCTCCCCCGGAGCAGGCACCCCCGGCAAGGCTCGCTCATCCAACCGGAAAAGCTTCGCCGTCCACCGGCGGGCCTCCTGCTCGGAGAGATCCGCCTGGAGCAGCGCCTCGTAAAGGCGCCGCACTCGCTCCGGCAGCGGCCCGCAGGGGACGGCATCACCTTCGCATGATTCGACGCCGGCGCCGAACATGGCGAAATCCAGAATGGTCTCCCGCGCAGCGTGCTTGCGCTCGATGGCTGCGCATGGCCCGGTCCGTTTGCTCTTGTCACGCTCGAGCTTCCACGGAATGAACCGACCTCCCCGGACGGTGAAGGCCGGCTCCTCCGCCGACGAGCCGTCCCCCAGGCGGATGATCTTCACGTCGCCCTCACGGAGGAGCGCGAAATTGCCGTCCCAGCGCTCCCCTCGGATGGCCTCGGGCAGCGGCACGAGCGTCCCGCTCCAGGCGATTTCGAGCGTGTTCGACCCGCCGTGCGACCGCGGCTCGTCGGAGCGGCCTTGCACCCAGACGATCTCGGCCGCGCCGTCGCCGTCGAGATCCGCCGTGCCGAGAGGGAAAATCGACCAGTCGTGCCCATGTTTGCCGCCCGGATCGAGCACCTTCACCTTGTCGCCGTCGACGAGGTACAGCCGCTCGAGGCTGTTCCTCACGAAGGGGACGGTCTCCCAGGCGCCCTCGTCGAAATGCGGCCGATAGGGGCCGTCGATCATCCAGTTCCAGTGGACCGCGACGCCGCGCGGCGTCTGACAACTGAATTGCCACAGGTCGATCGGCTCGGGCACCTCCACGTGGTGCTTCGGCGCCTCCGCCTTCGCGTCGCGGTGCGCGCGCTCGAAGCGGGACACGATCCGGTGCTCGTGTTTCCTCACGGCCTGCCGCAGGCGCTCGCGCCCGTCAGCCGAAGGGTACGTGCAAGGCTCGTAGCTGGGGATGCCCTCGGGGATGTACGTGCCTTTGAGCTTCAGCCCCTCGGGCACGAAGATGCCTTCGCATTCGAGCTTCGCGCGCACGTGCTCCTGATCGAGGCGGCCCTCCAGCTCGGAGAGGAAGCGCTTCGCGTCGGCGGCATCCGCGGCTGATGGCAACACGACCGCGGGGCTTTGCGCCACCGCCGCGGGCTCGCCCGCGTCGCGGGGCGGCGGCGTGGGCGAAGGAGGAGTGCGGCACGCGGAGAGCACGCCCGACATCAGGGCGGCGAGGAGGACGAATCGGGGGTCGTGGGGCATGGTCTCGGATGGGCGAGCGCGGCGTCGTGTCCGCCGCGGGCGCGCAGGAACGCATGAGGCGCCGGGGTCTGTTCCGGGAAGGCCTGCCGTACCCGGCGGACGGTCACGGCTCCGAGTACCGTGCCGCTTTGCGATTGGCGATCAGAATCGATAGACCTGGATGTTCTTTTCCGCGGCCCCGAGGAAAACGAGCGCGTGGAGCTTCGGCATCCAGAGAATGCGGCGGCGCACGAGGGTGTTGCCGTCGGTGAGCGTGGGGGTCGGCCCGTCCTGCACCAGCCGGCCGAGCGTCCACGGTTCCGTCGTGGGATTGAGCTCGAACCAGCCGAGCTTGGCTTCCTTGGTCCTGGCCGCCACCCAGTAGCGATTGAGCGGCGGGATGTACACCATGCCGGCGCTGTCGCCCACCGGGAAGTCGACCGCCGAGAGGCCGTCGGCATACTGCACGGTGCCGCTCTGCACGACCTTGCGTTCCTTCACGTTGAAGAGCTGGTACAGGCCCTTGGCCGCGTACTGACCGGTCGCGGGATCTTCCGGAACCTTGAAGATGCCGACGAAATCACCGAAGCGCGCATCGGCGGCGCCGTTCCAGTCCCAGCCATTCCAGGAGGTGCCCTCGCCGGTCCAGTTCGACGTGTTCATGTCGAAGGTGTTGCTCCACGGCCCGTTGGAGCCACACGACGCGACGAGGAGCTGGTCCTTGTACTCGTCGTAAATGGCGAGGCTCTCCTCGCCCAGCTTGTTCTGCCAATCCATGGCAGGCAGCCGCTTGTAAACCCATTTGCCCTCGTCGCGCGAGTAACGCCAGAGGCGCCGCACCGCCATCACGAGCTCGTTGGTCTTCGGGACGTACACCACGCCCGAGTACGTGTGGCGCGCCGTCGGCTGCCGATCCCAGTAGAGCTCGTCGTAGAACCAGTCGTTCTCCTCCTTCAACGTGCCCGCGGCGACGGCGGCGTCGTACTCCGCGCTCGACTCCGGGCAGCTCGTGTATGTGCTCACCGACTTGTAGGCTTCGCTCCACTGCGTGGTGTCCGAGGGGAGGTGCTCGATGGCATAGGCCATCCGGAATGCGTCGAACCGGTAGATGCCATTGTTGCTCGAATCGGCGTGCCCGCCGGAGGAGACCCACCAGGCGCGGCTGCCCTCCGGGTCGTGCGCGGGGGCGTTCCACGCGACCGTGACGGCGTTCCAGTCCCCCGAGCCATAATCGTTCCAGCCCGGGACCTTTTCCTTCACCTCGGCGTCGAGGGCATCGAGCCTCGTACCGTTCACCTCGATCCATTGCCCGCTGGGCACGAGCGCCCACGAGTCGGCATTGACGAGGCCGCTCTCGTCGCGGCCCGGGGTCCATACGTTGCCTTCGAGCGTGCCGGTCTCGCTCCCTGTGCCCCATTCCGCGTCGGGGCCGGGCGGCGTCGGCGGTTTCACCCCGCCCTCGCCGCCATCACCCCCGGCACCACCACTGCCGCCCGATCCACCCGTTCCGGAGGAGGAAGACGCGGCGCTCGGGTCGTTCGGCGTTTCGGACGGGTCGCCGCAAGCCGCGAACAAGACCGTGAGCCCGACGAGCGGGAGCCAAAGCCGCGGGGAAAGCAAGGATGATTTCAGCATATCCAAAACTCTTTCTCCCGACGGCAATGACCCCTCGTCGGGATGCGGAGCCGATACCTCCCTCGATATCGGCTCGTTTACTTCGATGGCCGGACGCTACCATGTCGCGTCCGTATCTGGGAAGCGCGGCCATGCCTCGCCATGCGCCAATTTCGACGACCTCACCGATAGGGATCGGGGCAACGGCGCAAACCACATCCATACACGAATAATGTGGTACCACACGAAATTGCGAACATGAACGATGGTCACCATTGCATTTAGCAATCGGACGTGGTTGTGCTGTCGACGGTCCGGACGGCAACGCCTTCTTTTGCAAGCACACGGCAGGCTGCGGCCATGGGCCCGTGTGCTCGGAGATTGCTCGATGAGAAATCTTGCTTTTTCGTTGACCACGACCTTCGCCGCGCTCGCCTTCCTGGCGGCCTGCGGCGGGACCGATCCTGCCGGCACGGGCGGCACCGGCGGCACCGGCGGCACCGGCGGCACCGGCGGTCACAATCCGCTCGGTGAGACATTCACCAAGGTCGTCGTCGTCGATCGGAGCGGCGGCGCGTCCGATCGGCAGGACGTATGGGTCACGTTCGCGCAGCCATTTGCGGTCGGCGACGTTCCCCCCGGCGCCACCGTGGCGGCGCGCATCGATGGAGTGGACGTCCCCCTCCAGGTCGACGCCAAAGCGACACACGCCGATGGCTCGCTCCGCCACGCCGTGCTGACGGCGCGTATTCCCACGCTGCCCGGCAGCGGCAGCACGACGCTCGAGCTGTACCCCGTGGAGGCGGGCGAGGATGACGCGTCCGTCTCGGCGGCGGATCTCCTCGCGACGACGTTTGACGCCAAAGTATCGGTGGACCTCGCGGGCAAACATTACGAGGCGTCCGCGCGCTCCCTTCTCGAAGCCAAGGAAGGACCTCGCTGGCTCGATGGCCCCCTGGTCTCCGAATGGTCCGTGGTGGCGCCGGTGGCTGGCCCCGACGGCGCGCACCCGCACCTCACGGCGCGGTTCGACGTGCGCGCGTACGCCGGCAATCCCAGCGTGCTCGTGAGCGTGACCGTCGAGAACGACTGGGCATACGAGCCGGACCCGCAGAACTTCACTTACGATCTCGCGATCGCGACCGACAAGGAGTCCGTCTACACGAAGAGCGGGCTCGTTCATCTTCGACGGGCGCGCTGGCGCAAAGCGTTCTGGTGGGGGGAGGATCCGCAGGTCGACGTCGAGCACGACATCCCTTATCTGCTCTCCACCGGCGCCGTCCCGCACTTCGATCCCACGCTGGTGCCGGCCGAAACGGCGCTCGCGAACCTCGATGCGGCGTACAGCGAAAAGGCGTACGAGCCCATGGGGATCGGCTTGACAAACCCCTACATGCCCTCCACCGGGGGAAGGCCCGATATCGGACCGATGCCGGGCTGGAGCGCCATGTGGCTCCTGTCCATGGATCCGCGCGCGAAGCGGGCCACGCTCGGCACCGCGGACGGCGCCGGGAGCTGGCCCATCCATTATCGCGACAAGGAGACCGATCGTCCCGTGTCGCTCGAAGACCACGCGTACATGACGTTGCTCGGCAACCCCGGTGACGCCGTCAATCCCGAGACCGGCGTCTCCGACGCGTTCCCCGCCTGCGGGGGCGATTGCTCGAGCCCCTACGAGGCCGATTCGGCGCACCAACCCGCGCTCGTCTACTTGCCTTATCTGCTCACCGGGGATCGCTACTACCTCGAGGAGCTCCAGTTCTGGGCGAACTTCAACATGCTCCAGTCGAACCCGGGCTATCGCGAAAACAAGAAGGGGCTCGTGCAATTCGATCAGACGCGTGGCCAGGCCTGGTCGTTGCGGACGCTGGGGCAGGCGGCCTACATCACGCCGGACGCCGATCCGATGAAGAAGTATTTCACCGAGCGGATCGGCTACAACATCGACTGGTACAAGAAGAACTACGTCGACAATGCGGATGCGAACGTGCTCGGCATCCTCACGAATGGATATTCGCTCTACGAAGACGGGACGACGGCGCCGTGGATGGATGATTTCTTCACGTGGAGCGTCGGCCACCTGGTTTCGCTCGGCTTCGAGGACGCGCGGCCGCTGCTCGAGTACAAGGCGAAGTTCCCGGTCGGGCGTATGGTCGGTCCCGGCTTCTGCTGGATCTTCGCGAGCGTCTACCACCTGCCCGTGAAGGACATGGCCCAGGGCACGTTCTACACGACGTTCGCCGACGCGTATAAAGCGACGCTGGTGCACGAGGGGCAAACGGCCCTGGAGTCGGCGCCCTGCGGCGGCGCGGAGATGGCGGCCGCGCTCATGCTCCAGGAGGGCGAGATGGTCGGTTACTCGCCCAGCACCGAAGGGTATCCGTCGAATATGCAGCCGGCGCTCGCGGTGGCGGCGGAATCGGGGATCCCGGGTGCCAAGGAGGCCTGGGACGTGTTCATGGCACGGAGCGTGAAGCCGGACTACAGCACGGAGCCGCAATTCGCGGTGGTGCCGCGGCCGTGATCACCTCGCCCCTTCCATCTCCTTCGTGATCCGCGCCTCCGGATACCTCGCGAATGCGATCGCCGCGAGCAGCAGAATCGCCGTGGCGAGCGGCCCCGTGACCTGAACCCCGAGCGGGTTCTCCGCGGAGCTGCCGAGCGCGTCCTTCACCCACTGAAAGACGCCGGTCGAGACGCCGAGCGAGATCTTCTGCAAAAATCCCTGCGCCCCGAAGAACATGGCCTCGCGGCGCTCTCCCGTGCGCCGCGTGGAGGCCTCGCACACGTCCGCGAGAATGGCGTTCGGGATGGCCATGAAGATCGCGACCGGGACACCCGCGAGCGCGAAGATGACCATGCCGATCCGGACGTCGTGGACCACCGGAATGAGGGCCATCAAAACGCCGAAGACGAGGGCCGAGGCGATCATCGCGCCTTTTTTGGAGATACGCCGCGTGAGGCCGCCGAGCAGCGGGAACGAGAGCGCGGCCACGCCGAACATGGGGCCGAGGAGCTTGCCCACCTCGGCGAGCGGTCGGCCCATGAGCACCTCGACGTAAAAAGGCACGCCGGTCGAGATCATGTTGAAGGCGAAGAAATAAAACGTGTAACCGAAGACGTACGGCAAGAAGGCGCGGTCCGCGAAGGTCGCGCGGAGCGAATCGACGAGGCCGAGGTGGCTCGGCTCGGTATCCGACGCCTCCGCGCGGACCGAGAGGCGGCGCTCGTCGAGGAAAAGCACGGGCAGGAGCATCAGGACGAACGAGAGCACGGCGAGGGCAAAGGCCATGGTCTGGAGCTCGACGCGATCATCACCGCCTTTGCCGAGGAACAAGGCCGGAGCGACGACCATCACGAAGAGCGCGCCGAGCAGGGCCGCGGCCGCGAGCAGGGTCGAGAGCGAGGTGTTTTCCTGCTTGTCGGGCGCGATCTCGGGCAGGAGCGCGAGGTACGGCGCGACGTACACCGAGAACACCGCGTAATAGGCCGTGAGCATGGCGCCGAGCCAGACGACGTTGAGCAGCGACGAGGCGGCCGTGGGCGGGAAAAAGACGAGGCCTCCCGTGAGCGCGAGGGGAAAGACGCCCGCGAGCATGAAGGCGCGGCGGCGGCCGAGGCGGTGCTTGCTGCGATCGGACCAGTTCGCGACGATCGGGTCCCAGAAGGTATCGAAGCCACGCGCGATGAGGTTCAGGAGGAGATAGGTCGGGATCGCGCCGGCCAGGAACGCCGGGATGAGCGCGGTGCCTTTGTCGTCGGGCGGCGCGTAGAGCCTCAGGACGTAGCTCGTGACGAGCTGGTAGCCGAGGACGTTCCCGGCGTTCCCCGCGGCGTAGACGAGCTTGCTGAAAAGCGAGAGCCTGGCCCGAGGGACGGCGGCGACGTGGGCGGTCATGCGCGGAGCACGATACCGCAAACCGCTTCGGGCTTGACAAGCGGATCGAAAACGCGACGTGTTTTCTCATCATGAACAGGCTTCGCAACACCCTCGGCTCTTGCTTCGTCTCCCTCGCCGCGCTCGCGGCCCTCGGATGCGGAGGTGACGAATTGGGCGGTACGACCTCGGGGACGACCCTCGGAACAGGCTCGGGAAGCGGAAGCAGCAGCGGGAGCGGGAGCGGAGGCGGAGGCGGCGGCGGCAGCGGCGGCGGCAACGCGAGCAGCAGCGGCAGCGGCGGTAGCGGCGCCGGCGGGAGCGGCGGCAGCGGCGGCAGCGGCGGCGGCAGCAGCGCCGCATGTTTGCCGCCCACGGGGACGCCGGCGTCCGGGACGGGCACGTGGTACGACGCGCCGAACCAGGCCACGGTCGTCGTGCAGAACGCGGCGAGCTGCGCGCGGACGTACGTGCTCTCGACCACGGGGCCACTGCGCGACAACAATCCGGCGAACCCGCGGACCATCACGGAGGTGCCCGGACAACCCGTGCTCCGGACGGGGCACGACATGTTCGACGCGCTTTATGCGCTGGCGGTCGAGGAGTCACGCGAGAATTCTGTCGCGGCGATCAGCGATTACGCGTTCAACGGCGGCAATCCCCTCCCCTGCCCGCAAGGCGGCTGCTTCGAGACAGGAAGGCTCTGGAAATACGTGTGGACGCGGGATACGTCGTATTCAGTGGCGCTCGGGCTCTCGCTGCTCGATCCGACGCGGGCGCGGAACTCGATGGAGTTCAAGACGAGCCTCCGGCGCGATGGGACGAAGCGCGAAATCGTGCAGGATACGGGGACGGGCGGGAGTTATCCGATCTCGTCGGATCGCGTGGTGTGGGCGATGGGCGCCCGCGAGCTCCTGAAGCACCTCGATGGGCAGGAGCGGACGGCATTCCGGGATCTCGCGTACGAGGCGATCTTGAACACGGCGGAGCGGGATCGGCTCGTGGTGTGGGACAGGGCCGATGGTCTCTATCGCGGCGAGCAGTCGTTCCTCGACTGGCGCGAGCAGACGTATCCCGCGTGGGTGGCGACGGATACGGTGCAGATCGGAATGAGCAAGGCGCTCGGGACGAACATCGGGCACCTCGTGATGCTCCGGCTCGCCGCGCAGCTCGCCGACGAGAAGGGCGACACGGCGGCGGGCCAGAAATACACGGAATGGGCGACGGAGCTCTGGACCGCGATCCGGTCGCGGCTCTTCTTGCCGGAGCGGCAGATGTTCTCGACCTTCGTCACGACGCACCTCGATCCGGCGCCGACGTTGCAATACGATCTGCTCGGCTCGGCGTTCGCGGTGCTGTTCGACGTGGCGACGAAGGCCGAGGCGGAGGAGATCGTGGCGCGGTATCCGCACCTGCCGAAGGGCGCGCCCGTGATCTGGCCGCAGCAGCAGGATACGCGCATCTATCACAACCGCGCGATCTGGCCCTTCGTGACGGCGTTCTGGGCGAAGGCCGCGGTGAAGGCGGGCAACGCGGACGCGATCGACCACGCGGTGCGCTCGCTCGTGCGGGGCGCGGCGCTGAACCTCTCCAACATGGAGAACTTCGAGGCCGTGACGGGGGCGAACTGGAAGGAGGAGGGGCCGACGAGCGGGCCGGTCGTGAATTCGCAACGGCAGCTCTGGAGCGTGGCGGGGTTCATCGGGGTCGTGCACGACGTGATCTTCGGGTTCGAGGCGACGTACGGGGGGATCCGGTTCTCGCCGAAGATCACGCGGGGGCTGCGCAATACGCTGTTCGCCGGAATGGAGGAGATCACGCTGTCGGGCATCCCGTACCGGGGCAAACGTATCTCGGTGCGGTTGAAGCTCCCGGCGGCGCCCGGGACCAATGGCCTGCTCGACGTGACAGCGGTGCGGCTCGACGGGCAGGACCTGGACAAGGACACCTTCGTCGACGCGCAGGTGCTCGGGCAGGACAGCGTCTTCGAGATCGAGCTCGGGCCGGGCGCGGCGTCGACGAAGGGGATCACGTCGCTCGGAGACGCGCAGCTCGCCGATTACAAGAATGTCTTCGGCCCGCGCACGCCCTCGATCACGGCCGTCGGGATCACCAATGATCGAGTGCAAATCAGCTTCAACGTGGCGGAGAGCCCGAACGACGTGACGCTGAACGTCTACCGTGACGGGAAGCGGATCGCCGAGGACCTGCCCGGCGGCACGACGTCGTACGTGGACACGGGCAGCACGGAGCACGCGACGAAGACGTATTGCTACACGGTGGAGGCCGTCTTCAAGGGGAGCGGCAATGCCTCGCAGCGGGCGCGGCCGTGGTGTTACTGGGGGGCGAACAACACGCGGATCCAGTCGTTCGGCGCGCAGAGCTTCCAGGCGAATGGAGGCGCGCTCGTCTTCAATTACGGCCGCTGGCATTACGAGAACTGGGGCGATCCCGGGCACACGATCACGGTCGCGAACGTGGTCCCGAAGCAATCGGGGCGGCACCTGCTCCAGGTGACGGCGGGCAATGGCGCCGGCGACTACACGACGGGCATCACCTGCGGCGTGAAGGTCATCGAGGTCTGGGGAGGGGGGCAGCTCGCGGGCCGCGGGCAGCTCACGATGCCACACCTGGCGAAGTGGGACGACTGGCGAGATTCGAATTTCGTGGCCGTCGATCTCGTGGGTGGAGATACCTACACGATCGTGATCAAGGAGGACGCCGGGTCCGGCAACATGAGCGACTTCGCCCATTTCGCGTCGTACAACGGCATGGGCGGCCAGGGCGGGCGCTTCAACAAGGTGAACATTTCGGAGGTGAAGCTGCTCGCGATCGGCGCACCTTGAGCGGACATCGCCGTCCTTGCATCGGCCCGTTCGATGAACTGCGCAATGCGCAGTTCATCGACCCCGAGTCCAGCGCTTGCGCTGGTCCGGGTCCAGGGGTGGACAACCCCTGGTCGGGCCTGGGGTGAAACCCCAGCGCTACGCCATCAAAGCACGATCGTCCGCCGCCCCTCGACAATGACGCGCCGCTCGAGGTGCGCGCGAACGGCTCGCGACAGCACGACGCGCTCGACGTCGCGGCCGGTGCGGGCCATTTCGTCGGGGCCCATGGCGTGCGTGACGCGGGCGACGTCTTGCTCGATGATCGGGCCCTGATCGAGGTCTTTCGTCGCGTAATGGGCGGTTGCGCCGATCATCTTCACGCCGCGCGCGTGGGCCTGGTGGTACGGTTTGGCGCCCTGGAATGCGGGCAAAAAGCCGTGGTGGATGTTGATGACGGGCGGCGCCTCGTTCAGGAATTGCTCGGTGAGCACCTGCATGTAACGGGCGAGCACGACGAGATCCACGTGGTGACGGCGGCAGAGCTCCAGGATGCGTGTTTCCTGCTCGCGCTTCGTGTCGGGGGTGACGGGCAGGCAGAAGAATGGGATGCGGAAGCTCTCGGCGACGGGCTCGAGCGTGGGGTGGTTCGAGAGGACGAGCGGGATTTCGCAGGGCAATTCGCCTGAGCGCTGCCGCAGGACGAGGTCGTAGAGGCAGGCCGGGTCCTTCGTGACGAGGATGGCGACGCGCTGGATTTGGTCACCGTAACGGACGGACCAGGTCGCCGAGAGCGTCTGGGCGAGGTCTCCGAAGGCGCGCTCGAGGGCTGCGCGGGTCGAGGAGCCGCCGAGGGCTGCGCTTGCTGCGGGGGCGGAGAGGCCCGAGACGTCGACGACCATGCGCATGAAGAACCGCGGGCCGCCCTCGACGTGGACGTCGGTGTGGTTGCCGGCGTCGATGATGTTCAGGCCGGCGTTGTAAAAGAAGCCGGCGAGACGCGCGACGAGGCCTGGCTGATCGGGGGCTGCGACGAGGAACGTGGCGTGGACGGTGGAGCTCATCGGATCGCCTCCGATACCCG
This sequence comes from Polyangium sp. y55x31, assembly GCF_029946505.1. Classification (GTDB taxonomy): domain Bacteria; phylum Myxococcota_A; class Polyangia; order Polyangiales; family Polyangiaceae; genus Polyangium. The sequence continues at coordinate 10,203 of NZ_JARZHG010000045.1, read as the reverse complement.
AAGAGCGCCTCGAAGGCGAGTGGGATCGACGCGTCGCGGCGAGGCGCCTCGGCGGGACGAGACGCTTGACGCCGGAGAGGGGCCGCGTCATGCCCCCGGGCGGCCTCGTTGTGAGGCCGGATGCAGCTCTCTGAAGGGAAGAACGTGATGCACAAGCTCGTCCTCCTCCGCCATGGCGAGAGCCAGTGGAACAAGGAAAACCGCTTCACCGGCTGGGTCGATGTACCGCTCAGCGAAAAAGGGATCGAGGAGGCGCGCGCGGCCGCGCAGATGATCGCGGCCGAGGGGCTGACGTTCGATGTGGCGTACACGTCGGTGCTGAAGCGCGCCATCAAGACGTTGTGGATCGTGCTGGAGGAGCTCGATCGGATGTGGATCCCCGTCACCGAGAGCTGGCGGGTGAACGAGCGGATGTACGGGGCGCTGCAGGGGCTCGACAAGGCCGAGACGGTGGCGCAGCACGGCGAGGCGCAGGTGAAGATCTGGCGCCGGAGCTACGATACGCCGCCGCCTGCGATGCGCGAGGACGATGCGCGCTGGCCCGGGAAGGATCCGCGGTATGCCTCGCTCCGCAAGGAGGAGATTCCGGCGAGCGAATCGCTCAAGGATACGGTGGCGCGGTTCCTGCCGTTCTGGGAGTCCGACATCGCGCCGGCGATCCGGAGCGGGAAACGCGTGATCGTCGCGGCGCACGGGAATAGCTTGCGGGCGCTGGTGAAGCACCTCGATGGCATTTCGGATTCGGAGATCGTCGAGCTGAACATCCCGACGGGCGTGCCGCTGCTTTACGAGCTCGACGCGAATCTGAAGCCGATCTCGCGCCGGTACCTCGGCGACGAGGCGGCGGCGAAGGCCAAGGCCGAGGCCGTCGCGAATCAGATCAAGGCGCGATAAGCCTCTCTCAGCGCCGCGAGGATCCCCGTCGCAATGCGAGCGCCCGGGACAAACCCTGCTTCAGGGTGGCGCAGGTCGTCATTCCTCCGAGATCCAGACCTCCCTCGATGAACGTGCGGGCCGACTCCGCGCTGATGCCGACGAGGATCGTGCGGCAGCCGAGCAAGGCGAGGGCGCGCACGGCGCGGGCGAGCATCGCGGCCCCGGCCACGTCGGGCAAGCCCACGCCCGTCACGTCGATGAGGACCGTCTCCGTGCCGCGCTCGCTGACGGCGGCGAGGACGCTCTCGGTGGCGTGGGCGGCCCGGCTTTGCGAGAGCGCGCCGACGAGCGGCAATAACAGGATGCCTTCCCATATTTCGAGCACCGGCACGACGAGGCCGTCGATGACCCGCTCCTGCGCCTCGATGATGGCCTGCTGCCGCGCCGCCTCGGCTTCGAGGAGCTCGGTTTTGCGCGCGTGCTCCATCTGGTCGGTGATATCCATGATGAGGCCATAAAGGCCCACCACGGCCCGCGACGCGTCGCGAATCGGCACCTTGCGCGTCCAGAGGACCCTTTGCCCGCCGTTCGCGAGCGTGATCTTCTCCTCGTTGAGGTCGGGAACGCCCGACGCGAAGACCTGGTCGTCGTGCTGCCAGAAGACGGCGACCTGATCGGGCGGGAAAAAATCGGGATCGCTGCGGCCGCGGATCTCCTCGGCAGATCGGCCGAGGAGGTCGCAGAAGGCGCGATTGAATGCAATCCAGCGGTGCTGCCGGTCCTTGAAAAACATCGGATCCGGCATTCCGTCGACGAGCTCCTGGAGCAGTCCGGCTTCGGTGTTCATCCTTCAAGCCCTCCTTCGCTCGAAAATCGCGGCGCTACGATTTTTCAGCGTACACCACGTCGTCCCCCCATTGCGAGGGTCATGCGTGGGCATCGAGAGGGTGTATTGGATTACTCGGTGCGCAGGAATCGTGCTTTGATTCGCTTCACGCCCCAGCCCGAGAACTTCACGGTGGCGATCGGATCGTCGCCGGGATCGACCTCGACGATGACGCCGACGCCGAACTTCTCGTGCATGACGCGCGCCCCACGCGCGAGGCCGCCCTCGCCGGAGGCATCAACCGGCTCGCGCTCGATGTACCGCTCGCCCGGCGCGCGCGCGGGCAGGGTCGGGGCGGGCGCGGAGAACGAGCGCGCGGGGGCTTCGCTGCGATCCATGGGATGCACCCACGGTCCGCGCGGGCGCGCGGGTTCGTCGCGGTAGCCGTCGCGGAAGGAGCGCTCGCTCGACGCCGCGGCCGTCATGAGGGGTTTCACGCTCGCCACGGGGAAATCGGCGATGAAGCGGCTCGGCACGCCGAAGCGCGTGTTGCCGAAGATCATGCGCCGCGCCGCGTGCGTGACGAAGAGGCGCTCCCTCGCGCGCGTGACCGCGACGTACGCGAGGCGGCGCTCTTCCTCGATGTCCTCGTTGCGCTTCGGATCCGGGCCCTTGAAGGGGAAGATCTCGTCCTCCATGCCCGTGATGAAGACCGTGTCGAACTCGAGGCCCTTGGCCGCGTGCACGGTCATCATGGAGACGCGCGGCGCGTCTTCGAGCGCGTCGATGTCGCTCGAGAGCGTGACACGCTCGAGGTAGCCGGAGAGCGTGCCGACCTGGCCCGCCGCCGCGGCCTCGGCCTCGTAATCGAGGATGGAGCCGATGAGCTCCTGGAGGTTCTGCTTGCGCGCGTCGCTCTCGGCGCTGTCGTCCTCGTCGAGCATGCGCGCGTAGCCCGTGCGTTCGAGGACCTCGCGCGCGAGGTCGCTCGGCGGCGCGGAGGCGGCTTTTTCGCGCAGGCCTTCGATGAGATCACGGAAGGCGAGCAAGCTCTTCTTCGCGGCCGTGCCGAGGCCGCCGCGATCCGTGAGGGGAAGGATCGCCTCGTAGAGCGGGACGTTGAGCGCGTTCGCGACCTGCGTGAGCCGATCGAGCGTGGCCCCGCCGATCTTGCGCGCGGGGACGTTGATGATGCGCTCGAGGTCGACGTCGCTCTTCGGGTTGTCGAGGATGCGCAGGTACGAGAGGCAGTCCTTCACCTCGGCGCGCTCGAAGAAGCGCATGCCGCCGACGATCTGGTAGGGGATGCGCTCGGCGCGGAGGACCTCTTCGAGCACGCGCGACTGGGCGTGGACGCGGTAAAAGATCGCGACCTCGCCGAGCGGGACGCCACGCGCCTGGGCCTCGCGGACACGGTCGGCCACCCACGCGGCCTCGTCGTGCTCGTTCTGCGCGGCGACGACGACGACGGGCTCGCCGCCGTCACGCGCGGTCCAGAGCTCCTTCGGCTCGCGATCCTTCGCCGGCTTGATGACGCCGAGCGCGGCCCGGACGATGTTGCCCGTGGACCTGTAGTTTTGCTCGAGCTTGACCACGGCGGCGTCGGGGAAGTCGCGCCGGAAGTTGCGGACGATGCGCACGTCGGCGCCGCGCCAGCGGTAGATGCTCTGATCGTCGTCGCCAACGACGCAGAGGTTGCGGCTCGCGGCGAGCGCACGCACGAGGCGGTACTGGACCTGGTTCACGTCCTGGAACTCGTCGACGAGGACGTGCCGGAAGCGCGCGCGGAGATCCTCGCCGGGCATGCTCTTCGGATCCTCGGCGATGCGCAGGACCGAGAGGATGAGGTCGTCGAAGTCGACGGCGTTCGCCTTGCGGAGGTACCGCTCGTAGCCCTCGTAGACCTTGAGGATCGCGTCGTCGAAGAAGCCCTGCGGCTCGAAGTCGGCCGGGCCGCGGCCCTCCTGCTTCTCCTTGTGGATGCGCGAGAGGACCTGCCGCGGCGGGTAGCGCTTCTCGTCGAGCGAGAGCTCCTTCAAGACACGCGCGACGACCGCGCGCTGATCGGAGTCGTCGTAGATGACGAAGTTGCGCTCGAGCCCGGCCGCCTCGTGGAAGCGGCGGAGCAGGCGCGCGCACGTCGCGTGGAAGGTGCCGATCCAGAGCTCCTTGGCGATCTCGTCGCCCGCGAGGCTCGCGATGCGGCGGCGCATCTCGCCGGCCGCCTTGTTCGTGAACGTCACGGCGAGCACGCGGTACGGGGGCACGCGATGCCCGGCGAGCAGGTTCGCGATGCGGTACGTGATGACGCGCGTCTTGCCGCTGCCAGCACCCGCGAACACGACGAGCGGGCCCTCGGCGTGGGCCACGGCCCGCGCCTGGGGCTCGTTGAGCTCGTCCGCCGGCTCGGGGAACGTCGGCGGAGGAAATGCCACCAGATCCGTCACGCACGGGGCCGTAGCACGTGCCCCCGCGCGATGGGAGGCCCAGACGCTTGACGCAGCGTCCGGCTGCCCGCATGACACGCTCGCCGGGCCACATTTTCCCCGCGAAAAACCGGCGACATCCTCCCTCTCCTTCGGCACCCTCCTTTCCAAACGATGCGCCTCGCGCTCACCTACAATCTCAAGATCACGGGCTCCCCCGAAGAGGCGGAGTTCGATAGTCCAGCAACCATCGACGCGGTCGAAGGGGCCCTCGTGCGCGCAGGCCACGAGGTCGAGCGCGTCGAGGTCTCCGGCCCCGCATCCCGCGTCATCGCGCGGCTCGAGTCGATCTCGCCCGACCTCGTGTTCAACATGGCCGAGGGGCACAAGGGCAAGATGCGCGAGGCGTTCTACCCCGCGCTCTTCGACGAGCTCGGCTTCCCGTACACGGGCTCGGACGCGTACACGCTCTGCCTCACGCTCGACAAGGCGCTCACGAAGCGCACGCTCGCAGGCTTCGGGGTGCCGACGCCGCGCGCGCGGCTCGTGACGCGCGTGGCGATCGAGGGCGGCGTGCTCGACGACGTGACGTTCCCCGTGATCGTGAAGCCGAACTTCGAGGGCTCCTCGAAGGGCATCTCCGGCGATTTCAGCGTCTGCGAGGACGGCCACGAGCTCGCCGAGATCGTCGATCGGCAGCTCTCGCGGTTCCCCACGGGCCTGCTCGTCGAGCGCTTCCTGCGCGGCGTGGATGTGTCGTGCTCGTTCGTCGAGGGGCTCGGGAGCGACGGGATCCTCGATCCGGTCGAGTACGTGATCGATCCTCGGTACCAGAACCTTTACAACGTCTACGACTTCCACCTGAAGAACGTGCGGCCCGAGCACGTGACGATCCGCCCGGCGGAGCTGCCGGTGACGGTGCTCGATCGCATCCAGGCGATGACGCGCAGGATCGTGCGGGCGCTCGATCTCAAGGACCTCGGCCGCTGCGAATTCCGCGTGGCCCCAGGGTCGCCGCAGACGGGCTACGACGTCCACTTCCTCGAGGTCGACGCGCTCCCCTCGCTCGATCCGAGCGCGGCGCTCTTCGTCGCGGCGAAGAAGGGCGGCATCGATTTCGACGGCGTGATCCGGTCGATCGTGCGGAGCGCCTGCAAGCGCCGGGGTTTTTCGCACCTCGTCGACAACGCGCCGCACCGCCGCGCGAAGAAGGCCACGCTCCGCGTGGGCTTCACGTTCAACATGAAGCGCGACGGGGGCGACGCCGAGGCGGAGTTCGACTCGCCGCAGACGATCCAGGCGATCACGGACGCGATCGAGAGCTTCGGCCACACGGTGATCCCGCTCGAAGCGAAGCCGGATCTGCCGCACCGGCTGCTCGCCTCGCAGCCCGACGTGGTCTTCAACATCGCCGAGGGCGTGCGCGGCCGCGGCCGCGAGTCGCAGGTGCCCGCGATGCTGGAGCTGCTCGGCATCCCCTACACCGGCAGCGATCCGACGACGCTCTCGCTCTGCCTCGACAAGGGCCTCACGAAGCAGATCCTGCGCGCCTCGCGCATCGACACGCCCGAGTGGCAGGTGCTCACGACGGGCCGCGAGAAGCTCAAGGCCTTCCGGTATCCGGTGATCGTCAAGCCGAACGCGGAGGGCACGTCGAAGGGGATCAGCAGCGCGTCCGTGGTGCCGGACGAGGCGAGCGCGCGCGCCGCGGCGAAGGTCCTGCTCGAACGGTACGGGCAACCGGCGCTCGTCGAGGAGTACGTCGACGGACGCGAGTTCACCGTGGGCCTGCTCGGCGATCGCCGCCCGCGGGTTCTGCCGCCGATGGAGGTGGTCTTCCTCGATCCGCCCGAGCACCCGGTCTACGGCTTCGAGGAGAAGCAGATGGGCACGACGCGCGTGCGCTTCGAATGCCCCGCGAGCCTCGGATCGGCGGAGCTCAAACGGATCGAGAAGATCGCGCGCGACACGTTTCTCGCGCTCCACTGCCGCGACGTCGCGCGCATCGATCTGCGCATGGCGAAGGACGGCACGGTGTACGTGATCGAGTGCAACCCGCTGCCGGGGCTCACCCCGGATTTCAGCGATCTCTGCGTCATCGCGAAGGTCGCGAGCATGGATTTTCGGACGCTCATCGGCGAGATCCTCGCGGGCGGCATCAAGCGGTACCGCGGCGAGCGCGCCGCGACCGCGCCGCCTCTGGTGCAGGTCGCGACCCCGGCACAGCCGCACGGGCTGCTCCCGCTCCTCCCGCCGTCCACGGGCCCCGCGAAGGCCGGCGGGTCCTGATCGAAACATCCGCCCCGACTGGCCCGGATCCCGTCGCGCACGTCCTGCACACCGGCCCGGCCCGCGCCTTGCGTGGGGCCGGGGCATGGGATCTTCGGCCCTGTGTCGGTTCACCCTGCTCGCGTTCGCGTGTGGTTTCGCCGCGTTCGGCGTGGGCTGCGGGCGCGGCGCGACGCAGCGCGCTGCCGAGGCGCCGCTCGCGTCCACGCCGCCCACGTACGCCGTGGTGATCGCGCCGGGGACCTACTTTCCCGACTGGCCTTCCCTCTCGATCGGGGGCGAGCCGGAGTACGACGAAACGCGCTCGATCGAGGTGCGCGAGGCGCTTCCGCCGCAGGGACCGGCGGCCCAGGTGCCGATGCGGATGAGCGGCGGCCCGCGGTAGATCGGACGGAACCACGCACGGGGTGTTTCCCGTTTCGACGGGTCGTGGTTTAGACTTCGGTCTCCGCCGTGAGATCCCCTGAACCCGAGCTGCAGAGCGTGAGGCCGAGCCCCTGGGCGCCGGGCACGATCATCGGGGGAAAATACCGCCTCACCACGCCGATCGGGGCCGGCGGCATGGGGCAGGTCTGGCGCGCCGAGCACACGTCGCTCGGCACGACCGTGGCGGTGAAGCTCGTCGATCTCGCGTCGTCGCAGAACCCGCAGGAGACGATGGCGCGCTTCCTCCACGAGGCGCGCGCCGCGGCGAGGCTCAAGAACGAGAACGTCGCGCAGACGATGGATCACGGCGCGCAAGGGCACGTCGCGTACATCGTGATGGAGCTGCTCGAAGGCGAGAGCCTGGCGAAGCGGCTCTCGCGCACGCGTGTGCTGCCCGCGTCGGACGCGGTGCGGATCTTCCGCGAGATCGCGCGCGGCCTGGAGAAGGCGCACAAGCAGGGGATCGTGCATCGCGACCTCAAGCCGGAGAACGTCTTTCTCTCCGTCGAGGAGGGACGCGAGGTCGTGAAGATCCTCGACTTCGGCATCGCGAAGACGGCCGACGCCGGCCACGATCCACACCTGAAGACGCACGCGGGCACGGTGCTCGGAACGCCCGCGTACATGAGCCCGGAGCAGGTGCTCGGCAAGGAGATCGATTCCCGCTCGGATCTCTGGCAGCTCGCGATGATCGCGTTCGAGTGCGTGACGGGCGTGCGAGCGTTCTCGGGCAGCACGCTCGGCGAGCTCTTCATGCGCATCTGCTCGGCGCCCTTGCCCGTTCCCTCGCAGGTCGCGCAGAACGTGCCGCCCGGCTTCGACGCGTGGTTCGCGCGCGCGGCGCAACGCGAGCCGAAGGAGCGGTTCCAGTCCGCGCGCGAGCTCGCCGAAGGGCTCTCGCTCGTGCTCCTGCGCAGCCAGGGAGGAGGCGCAGCCACGGTGCCACTCGGCTCGATGGTGCAGTCGGGCAGGCCCGAGCCGACGGGGCGAAACACGGCCTGGTCGAGCGGCGCATCGAAGCCGAGCTCGCGGCGCGCGCTGACGATCGCGCTCGCCGTGCTCCCGGTGTTCGTCTTGGGCGCGGTCGGCGCCGTGTGGATCGTGAAGGGGCGTGACGAAGGCACGACAGCCCCGACGCCCTCGGCGCTCCGCCCCGCCGCGAGCGCGCTGCCTCCCGCGAGCCCGCCGAGCGCCGCGCCGAGCCCCGCGCCGAACGTGCCCGTCACGGTGACGCCCGCGGAAGACGCAGGCGCGCCGCCCGCGCCGAGCGCGCCCGACGCGGGCTCGGCGCCGAAGATTCGCACCGGGACCAAGAAGAACACGAAGGAAGACGTCCTCGGCTTCTGAGACGAACACGAGCCCCGACGAACCGATGAACCGCCCTCCCTCGAAGCCCACGCGAGCGATCTCCAGGACATGCCTGCCGCTCGCCTTCGCCGCGCTCGCGTGGCTTTCGCCGGCCGTGAGCGCAGGGCAGGACTTCGCGACGCGCAGCGCCGCGCGCAAGCTCGGCGAGGAGGGCATCGTGCTCTTCGACAAGGGCCAGTACGCCGAGGCGCTCGAGAAGTTCAACCTCGCCGATCAGCTCGTCCCCGCGCCGACGCTCGGCCTGCGCGCGGCGCGTAGCCTCGTCAAGCTCGGCCGCCTCGTCGAGGCCACGGAACGTTACCTCGCGGTGACGCGCATGGATCTCTCGCGCACGCAGGTCACGCCGGTGTTCCGCAAGGCGCAGGCCGACGCGCTCAAGGAGCGCGAGGAGCTCCTGCCGCTCATCCCGAGCCTCACGATCGAGGTGACGGGGCCGGTGGGCGACGGCATCACGGTGTACGTCGACGGCACGCAGATCCCGCTCGCGTTGCTCGGCCAGAAACGCCCGATCGATCCGGGACAACACGAGGTCGAGGTTCGTCGCGGCGAGACGAAGGTGAAGAAGAAGGTCGACCTCGTCGTGAAGCAGACCGAGAAGGTCGTGCTCGTGCTGCCGCCGCTGCCGAAGCCGAAGCCGCCGGAGCCGGATCCGTTCTGGAGGACGATCGCCTGGGTGGGGATCGGCGTGGGCGCGGGCGGCATGGTGGCGTTCGGGGTGACGGGCGGGCTCGCGCTTTCGAAGGAGCAGGAGCTCGCGACGAAGTGCCCGAACCGGACGTGTCAGCCGGAGTTCCACGCAGACGCAGACTTCTTCGACGCGCTTCGCTACGCGACGACGGCGGGCCTCGTGGTCGGCGTGGTGGGCCTCGGCGTGGGCGTGCCGCTGCTCATCGCGGGTCCGACGCAGAAGCCCAAGAAGGACGAGAGAAAAGCCGCCGATATCACGTGGACGCCCGTGCTCGGGATCGGCACGGCAGGCGTGCGCGGGACGTTCTGAGAGGGCTTTGCACGGAGAGATCGCAAAAGTGCAAAGCAGGCGCGCACCCGCCGTTTAGCCCTGCAAGACGTCCTGGACGTGCGAGCCCGAAGAATCCCTTTCCTTTCGCGCATTTCCAGCGATTCCGGATCGTGGTCCGTTCTTTGCATCCGGATCGGGCATGGCCCGCGTTTTGATCATCGACGACGACCCGAGCTTCGGACAGCGCGCCGTGCGTTGCCTGGAAAAAGCAGGCATGCGGGCGCGCTTCCACGAGGGTCCCTTCGGCAGCCTGCACGCGGTCCGCGAGACAGGCTGCGAGATCGTGCTCGTCGACGTGGACATGCCGCGGCTCGACGGCGGTCTGCTCGTGAAGATGATCCGAGACGCCTACGGGCTCGGACAAACCCGGATCATGCTGGTCGGAGACAGGTCCGACGTGGAGCTCGCAGATCTCGCAGTGAGCGTGGGCGCCCACGGGTACGCATCGAAAAGCGTGACGGACGCCGAGCTCGCCGGCCGCGTCGCCGGGCTCGCCCTGCGAAGGCCGTCACGACGGCCAACGCCGGCGATGGGCTGAAGGGGAGAGCGGGGCGTCGCCCCGCACCCCAGCAGGGGGCTGTCCGCCCCCTGCACCCCGGACCAGCGCAAGCGCTGGACTCGGGGTCGATGAACTGCGCGATGCGCAGTTCATCGAACGGGCCAGGTCGAGACCAGCGACGACCCCGCCAACCAAGACGGCTGCGCTGACGTTTCAACCGACAACGTGCCGCTGCGTGCGACGACCTTCACGGTCTTGCCACCGGCCCGTGGGAAGAACTGCGCGACGCGCAGTTCTTCCCCCTGAGGTCCAGGGCTTGCCCTGGTTCGGGTCGAGGGGCGAACAGCCCCCGCGGGGTCCGGGGCAGCGCCCCGGCGCGACGTCGTGGAGGAAGAAGCCCCTCTCCTGTGCAGGAGAGGGGCCGAGATCGCGTTTCTGCCTAGAACCCGGCGCGCCGCGAGCGCAGGCGCCGCGC